>NZ_CP082926.1:0-4831636 GCF_019931735.1 Shewanella inventionis
ATGTTAGAACGTATTAAAGATAGTTTCACCGAGTCAATTCAGACCAAAATAGATGCTGCCGAAGCACTACCGGAGTCAATTGAAAAAGCAGCAGAGATGATGGTGCAATGTCTTCTTGGCGGCAATAAAATTCTATCATGTGGTAATGGTGGTAGCGCAGGCGACGCACAGCATTTTTCTGCAGAGCTATTAAACCGCTACGAAATTGAACGTCCACCATTACCGGCAATTGCCTTAAGTTGTGACACGTCAACCATTACCGCTATTGCTAACGATTATAGCTACGATGAAATTTTCTCTAAGCAGATTTTAGCCCTTGGCCAACCTGGCGATATTTTACTGGCAATTTCTACCAGCGGTAACTCAGGTAATATCATTAAAGCAATGGAAGCGGCGTTAAGCCGTGACATGACCATTGTTGCATTAACCGGTAAAGACGGTGGCGCGATGGCTGGCTTAATGAGCGCTGGTGATGTTGAAATCCGTGTACCTTCTAATGTGACAGCACGTATCCAAGAAGTGCATTTACTGGTTATTCATTGCTTGTGCGACAACATAGACCGCACTTTATTCCCACAGGATGAGCAAGCATGATGAATAGATTATTCATCATCTCAGTATTGGTAATACTACTTCAAGGTTGTGCTGGAGCGGTGATGGTTGGCGCTGTGAGTGGTGCCAAAATGGCTAATGATGAACGCAGCATGAGCACACAAATTAGTGATACTAATGCTGACTTCACTATTGCTAGTGCCTTATCTAAATACGATGACTTGAATAATCAAACTAATATTGCCGCTGTGGTAATGAATAACAACGTGTTGTTGATTGGCCAGGCGCCAAATTCAATGCTTCGCGATAAAGCGATTAAAGTTGTGCAAGACCTAGAAATTGGCGGAAAAATACATAACCAAATTCGCATTGGCACACCAACCTCATTTACCACGCGCAGTAATGACACCTGGGTAACGACCAAAGTTAAAGGGCGCATGTTAAACGAAAAGTCGCTCGACATTACTCGCATTAAAGTCATCACAGAAAATGGTGAAGTGTTTTTATTGGGATTAATTGATCGTAAGCAAGCTGAATTAGCCGTCGAGATTGCGCGTAATACAGCTGGTGTGCGCAAAGTGGTTAAAGTGTTTGAATACGTTGAACCCGCCAGTTAACACTTTAAGCAATGATTACATTAAAGCCATCGGTGAACGATGGCTTTTTTATGGGTAAATCATCACTGGCTTTAAGTCGTTATCGATTTACGTTATACAATTAAGCCGATTTTCTCGTAGACCTTTTTAATGGTCACTTCTGCACGAGCTTGTGCCTTTTGTGCGCCCTCTGCCATCACTTGTCTTAAGAATGCATCATCAGCGCGGTACTCTTTAAAACGAGCTTGCAATGGCTCAAGCATGGCCACAACAGCTTCACCTGTAGCAACTTTAAGATGGCCATACATTTTACCTTCAAACTCCGCTTCTAACGATGCGATAGACTGCCCAGTACAACCTGCCATTAAACTAAGCAAATTAGACACACCTGGCTTTTGTTCAATATCAAAACGCACAACTGGTGGCTCTTCGCTGTCTGTCATGGCTTTTTTCACTTTCTTTAAAATCGCCTTTGGATCTTCGAGTAACCCAATAACATTGTTACGGTTATCATCTGACTTAGACATCTTTTTAAGCGGGTCTTGCAACGACATCACCTTAGCACCGTGTTCAGGAATAAACGGCTCAGGAATAGTAAATGTGTCGCCATAAGCATTGTTAAATCGCGTAGCTATATCACGTGTTAGCTCTAAATGCTGCTTTTGGTCCTGACCCACAGGAATTTCATTGGCTTGATAAAGCAAAATGTCAGCAGCCATTAACACAGGGTAACCAAATAAGCCCACATTGATGTTATTAGCATGCTTTTGCGACTTATCTTTAAACTGAGTCATGCGGTTAAGCTCGCCCATTTGGGTATAACAGTTTAATGCCCAGCCAAGTTGGGTGTGTTGCGGCACTTGAGACTGAATAAATACTGTGCTTTTTTTAGGATCAACACCGCATGCTAGGTACAATGCAAGGGTGTCTAAACATGCTTCGCGCAATTTTTGAGGATCTTGACGTACTGTAATGGCGTGCAAATCAACGACGCAATATAAGCAATCGTGGCTATCTTGCATGGCAACCCATTGACGTAGTGCGCCCATATAATTACCTATGGTTAATTCGCCTGATGGCTGTGCACCGCTGAGAACTATGGGTTTAGTCATGTGTTTTATTGCTCCAGATTATCTTATAAAATTCGAATTATTGTGAAAGTAAGTATTGGCGTAGTTGGGAAAAGTGTTCGCATACCGCATCAGGTTCACTTAAGCCGATATCTTCGCCGTAGTTATAGCCGTAGGTCAAGCCAATCGACATTACATTTGCCGCTTTAGCCGCTAAAATATCATTTTTTGAATCACCCACCATTAATAGCTGTGACGAATTAATGTTCCATTGATCCATTAAATGTTGCAAAGGCAGAGGATCAGGCTTCATTTTAGCCAGTGAATCACCACCTAGTACCTGCGTAAACAGCCCATCTAAACCAAATGCTTGTAACAAAGGAATAGTAAAGCGATAAGGCTTATTAGTCACAACCGCCAATTTATAACCCGCTTGCTTTAGCTGTTGAAGTACCTCTAACACGCCAGTGTATAAACGGCTATGTTGCTGTAAATGCTCAGCGTAGTGGTGCATAAAGCGCGGCATAGTTTGCTCAAGCCTTGCTTGAAGCTCTGGGCTATCTTCCGCTGTTGAATATGAATAGCTCAATGCTCGTTGCATTAATATTTGAGCGCCATTTCCAACCCAGCTCCTCACTAAGTCTTCTGACACTTTGGGCAAACTGCACTCTGCTAACGTGGCATTTGTTGCTGCGGCTAAATCTGGCACACTGTCAATTAATGTGCCGTCTAAATCAAACGCAATGGCTTGAATATTAAGCCATTGACTCTTTGGTAATATCATTTTTAACTTACACCTTGGCTAATTCGGCGCGCATTAGATCAACAACGACTTTATAGTCTGGCTGATTAAAAATGGCAGAACCTGCGACAAACATATCAGCACCAGCTGCTGCAATTTCAGCAATGTTGTCTACTTTAACGCCGCCATCGACTTCTAAACGAATATCAAACCCGCTAGCATCAATACGAGCACGTACCTGACGCAGTTTATCAAGTGTACTTGGGATAAATGACTGACCGCCAAAGCCTGGATTAACCGACATTAATAAAATGACATCAAGCTTATCCATAACATGATCTAGGTAGTGTAATGGTGTTGCAGGGTTAAACACTAAGCCGGCTTTACAGCCTGATTCTTTAATGAGTTGTAATGTACGGTCGATATGCTCTGAGGCTTCTGGGTGAAAAGTAATAATAGATGCACCCGCTTTAGCAAAATCGGGAATGATTCGATCAACGGGTTTAACCATTAAATGCACATCAATATCTGCGGTGATCCCATAATTACGCAACGCCGTACATACCATTGGGCCAATCGTTAGGTTAGGCACATAATGATTATCCATGACATCAAAATGGACCACATCGGTACCGGCATCTAATACGGCTTTTACATCATCGCCTAAACGGGCAAAATCGGCAGACAAAATTGATGGTGCTATTAAAAATGGGCGCATAATCTTCTCTATTGGTAGACCAAAGTGACGACATTTTACCCTTTGCAGCCACAGGGCTCTAGGTTGAAACGTTAAAAAAGCGCATGAAGTAGCGTATATTTGTCAAAAACTAGACCAGAAGTCGGATTTGTTGTGTTTTACTGATAAAGCAGTGTTCAATATCTAGGCTGTTTTGCTATAATTAAGATGTTACAATTTATTGAGTAAATAACCTCAATAATAATCGATATAGCACAAAATTAATCACTGAAGAATCAATAACCAGCTAGGCCTGTATTGGTACTTTGGTTTATTACCAATGATATTCATGCTCCTCGCATAAACCACGGATAGGGTAACCTTATGGTTAAGCAATTATTAAGCAAGATGTCTAATCGTGATGGTAAATTTTTACCAACACCGGTATATGCTGTATTTGCAACGGCTACTTTGGCGCTGCTGATTAGCCAAGTGCTAATGGCTACAGAGAATACGGCATCTAACACTCAAGCTTGTGTATGCGATAATAACAACAGTTACAATGCCAGCCTACCCAGCAGTCATCCTGCGAACCGTTGCGCTGAACAATCAAATAATATCAGTTGGAGTAATTGGGTTACGGGTAACAGCCGTTCAAGTCAATTTCACTTTATCGATTTGTTAGAACTTTTACATGGGCATAAAGATAAACCGCTACAGGATATGCCAACGCCTAATAGTTCCGAGCAGATATAACCATAATGTCATTTTGGCGGGTTTTTAGCAGTACGGTTGCAGCCTTTTTTGGGGTGCAAACAGAACATAATCGCCAAAAAGATTTCCAATCTCAATCGCCATTGCCTTTTATTATCATGGGCATTTTATTAGCGGTAGGCTTAGTTTTAACATTAGTCTTAATCGTTAACCAGGTGTTGAGTTAGCCCTGCAACTCATCGTTTCTTCCACTATTCATCATAACGATAATGATGATCGTATAAAGCCATAATCTCGTCGACTTTATTGCGTGAGCTGCCTTTTTGGCTGATATTGCGCTGCACCGAAATGGTTGAAAATGTCGCACCTCGGTATAACTCTCGAGTCAGCGGGATATCATGGTTGCTGATTAACACTGGAATATTGCGCTCGTGTGCAATATGTCTTGAATGACGCGCCAGTAAAGCTTGGTCGTCTAGGCTAAAACCAGGACCTGCATAGGTTGTAAAGCTGGCAGTCGTAGATAGCGGAGCATAAGGTGGATCGCAATAAATCACATCACCAACATCTGCTAACTCAAAAGCTTGTTCATAACTGATACATTCAAACGTCGCTTTTTTTGCCTTTACAGAAAAATAACGTATTTCTGCTTCCGGAAAGTATGGCTTTTTGTATGAACCAAAAGGCACATTAAAACCGCCTTTACTGTTATAACGGCACAGACCATTAAAGCCGTGGCGATTCATATACAAAAAATATACAGATCGAATAAAGGGGTCGCTGGTAGCATTAAATTCGGTGCGGACCTTATAATAAGCTTCTTTATTATTCATATCATCGACAAACATTGCCCTAGCAGCTTGAATGTAAACTTCTGGCTGATGTTTGACAATATTATACAGATTGATTAAATCTTGATTAATATCGCACAACAGATAGTGCTCATAATCAGTATTAAGAAAAACAGATCCTGCACCAACAAAAGGTTCAATTAAGCGATTACCTGCCGGAAGGTGTTTGGATAGCTCCTCAATGAGCGAATATTTTCCGCCTGCCCACTTTAGAAAGGCTCTATGCTTTTTTATCATGAATAGGAACTATGCCAGCAAATTAAAGCTGATGATTGTACTCTGTTTCGTGGTATCGACATAGTGTAAAGTCGAATAATTATAGTGATTGTGCACATTATCAGCCCAAACCAACAATGCGTTTATGGTCACTCAACTCGTTGATATTCTGTTAAATCTGCCCATTTTCTTACCCAGGGTGCGGCTAAACGATATTGAGTTTGCAGCTGCTTTGCTTTCACGTCTGCCGCAGCTGGAGTATCAAAGTCGCCCAACAGAATGACAAACCGTTGTTTGTAACTCATTATATAAACCTGTGGTTCATCGACCAGTTTGGTTAATATCGGCGACAGCGACTTTTTATCATTTACACTGGCTAATTGAAGAGTAAAGCCTTTAATTTTATTGGGTGTTTTATCTCTATCAATGATCTGCTGAGGTTGACTAACTGCATGTGCCTGGGCTTTAGCTAGCTTGCCTTGAAACGACAAGCCTTCAACTGATGAGTTAACTACCACATCAGTATGATTATCGAGCGGCACAATATCTGCGTCTTCAACGTGGCTTTCAACAACCACATTTTTTGCATCAATTTGCTGTTGTATCAGTAACTCAGCCTGCTTGTTTGCTGCCAGTTTAGTTTGCGCTAAATGACGTTGCGAAAAATATGGTGCTAAGGTTTGCTTACCATAATCAGCAAGATAATTCGTCGCTTGTTTACGACGTTCAGCCTGTTCTGCGGTTAATTCAATTGAAGCTTTAGGCTGCTCAACAACCAATAGTTGTTGATTGATAAACCAGCCACTGAGCACAACTAACATCACCACGACAGAGAAAAAAACGAGTTTAAACTGAATCGACTTTTGTGTGCTTATTTCTTGTGGCGACTCTATGGCTAACGTGAGTAATTCAACAACTTCTTTTGGTGTGCCTGACTGTTTTTCTAATTGCTTATGAATGATTTCACGCGGAATAAAGGGTGTTTTTTGGCTACGTAATAAAAGGCTTTGATACAAACCGTCACGCTCTGCAATTGGGAGTGATTCAATACTCACCTGCAGCAATAATGCCCGAGTTTCATCTGCCAGATCTGCAATTAACTCACGCCAAAAATTAGGTTCAACCGTCATTGTCACAGCAACAGGTTTACCAGCACAATGAATTTGGCTTAATAAAATGCACTCTGCCCAAATCTCTTTTGGCAATAAGTGGGCATCATCAATGATAATGTGTAGCGGTTTACCCAGGCTTGATTGGATCCTAAAAAGGGTGTCCATTAAAGGTCGTTCATCGTCAAAAATTGGAGCTGAAATTAATTGCACCAAAATTTTACGGCGTATCTCAGCACAATCAGCATGTTGAGGGCAGATAATTAAAGCAGAATTGTAATCGTCTAGTTCGCTGGCCAATGCGGCAACAAGGGTCGATTTACCGGCACCTTTTTCGCCACAGAGCACCAATAATTGCTCACTATAACTGGCGATATGTTGTAAACGCTGAACCAGCGCTTCTTGGGTAGGAAGTAACAAAAGTCCTGAAGCAGTCAAAATATCACCACACTGTATTTATGCGCGGTTAATAACCTGTTTGAGTAAGTCTTCACTCACATCACCAAACACATCAGCACGACCAATTTGCGTTGGCAATATTAAACGAATTTTACCACCTAACACTTTTTTATCTCGGCGCATGTGCTTTATAAAATGCTCAAAAGTCATCGCGTCGGGTGAAGTAATAGGTAGGTCGAAAGCCTGCATTAACTTGCTGATGCGCTCAACACTTGCAGAGTCTAGTAGCGACAACTTACATGCGGTTTGAGCAGCTAAAATGGTTCCTGCTGCTACAGCTTCGCCATGCAACCACACGCCATAGCCCATTTCTGCCTCAATAGCATGACCAAATGTATGCCCAAGATTAAGTAACGCTCTTACGCCCTGTTCAGTTTCATCCTGCGCGACAACATCAGCCTTAATCTGACAACATTTTGCAATGGCATACGTTAAGGCATCGGTATCAAGCGATTTTAATGCTTGTACATTTTGCTCTAGCCATTGGAAAAATTCGCCATCCCAAATAATGCCATACTTGATCACCTCAGCCATGCCGGCAGCAAACTCTTTTGCAGGCAATGTCGTTAAACACAAGGTATCAATAATGACAGATTTAGGTTGGTAAAACGCGCCAATCATGTTTTTACCCAGTGGATGGTTGACGGCAGTTTTACCACCAACAGATGAATCCACTTGCGAGAGCAGTGTCGTCGGAACTTGGATAAAATCGATACCGCGTTGATAACATGCTGCAGCAAAACCAGTCATGTCACCCACTACGCCACCACCAAGTGCAACTAATACTGAATCTCGTGCAAAATTATGTTCGAGTAGACCACTAAAAATTAGATCGAGGTGTTGTAAATCTTTGTATTTTTCACCGTCAGGCAAAATAACAGTTTCTATAGATGTGCAAACACTCATCGCCTGTTGTACCTGTTTAAGGTACAACGGAGCAATGGTGTCGTTTGAAACAATTAAGGCTTTTTTATTTTTTAAGTAGCGAGTAAAAATCTCGCTGTCATTCATCAAATTCTGGCCAATGTATATGGGGTAACTTCTATCACCTAATTGAACCTGAATCTGTTGCATGATTTTTACCTAAAAGCCTAGTTGCTCGATAATTTGGTTAGCGACGATTTTCGCGCTTTGCTCGTCAGTCTTAACAATAACATCCGCAATTTCTTCATACAAAGGATTACGAATTTCAGCTAAGTTTTCGAGCACTTCACGTGGATCGTCTACTTGTAACAACGGACGACGCTTATCACGCTGAGTACGCGCGACTTGCTTGTCGATGGTTGTTTCTAAGTAAACAACTATACCTCGAGCAGAAAGATAATTGCGAATATCTTTACTCTGAACAGAACCACCACCTGTTGCGAGAACGATACCTTGCCTTTCTGAAAGATCAGCGATGACTTGAGCTTCACGACGACGGAAACCCTCCTCACCTTCAACATCGAACACCCAGGCAATATCTGCACCGGTACGTTGTTCAATCTCGTGATCTGAATCGTGGAAATCTAAATGCAGCATTTGAGCCAGATGGCGACCAATTGTGCTTTTACCTGCGCCCATAGGGCCTACCAGAAAAATATTACGTTTTTCAGCCATTTCGTATACGTCTGAATCTTATATGGAAGAATGCCTTATCGACTTAAACTCAAGCCGACCTATAATTTAACCTTGCTCTAATGAGACTTGACGAAGGATTATCTCAGTTATGGGCTATTACTTGCAAGCCATCCCGGCTATTTAAACTAATTAAATTAACTTGTGCGATAAAGTCTTGTTCGCAAAGCTGGCAATTACCAATATAAAAGCCAGCTACGGTGAGCTGGCTTTTTTGTTCAACATGCAATAACAGCGTTGATTTAGCTTATAGTTTTTCCGTTACAATTTTTGGTGTCACAAATATCAGTAACTCCTGGCGCTCGTTAGAATCGGATGTATTTCTAAATAAAAAACCAACCAAGGGGATATCACCTAAAATAGGCACTTTACTGACACTACTGATTAGGTTTTGCTGATAAATCCCGCCCAATACAATTGTTTCGCCATTATTAACAAGTACTTGAGTACCAATACGTTGCGTATCGATTGCCACGGCATCACCTGTTGCAGTTGCCACTGTTGTACCTTGTGAGTCTTGAGTGATCTCAAGGTCAAGGATAACACGGTCATCTGGTGTAATTTGCGGCGTTACCCGTAATGACAATACCGCCTTTTTAAAGCTGACGGTTGTTGCACCACTCGATGCTGATTCTACATAAGGGATCTCAACACCTTGCTCAATGTACGCGGCCTTTTGATTTGACGTTGTAATACGAGGGCTGGCAATAATTTCACCTTTGTTTTCTTGCTCTAATGCGCTCAGCTCAAAATCAAGCACGGTTCCGTCAGCAAGCTTAGCAACATGGAAAGCAATGCTTGACGCTGAAGTGGCCGCAGAAGGTAAGTTTACATTTAACCTGTCATCGATACTCGGGATTGTGCCACCTGCAATATCAGCGGCTCCCTCTAGTGTACCAGAAGTACCGTCTGAGCCTTGTTGATCACTAATACCCCAACGAACACCGAGATCTTCGCTAACATCATCTTTTACTGTCACCATACGGGCTTCGATTAACACTTGCTTAATAGGGATATCAAGCACTTCAATTAAGCGATGTATGTTTTCTAAAATTTCAGCAGTATCTTTAACTAATAATGTATTAGTACGCTCATCTACCGCAACACTGCCTCGACTTGACAGTAATGTTGAGTCTGGTGTTTTAAGTAATTCAGAAATATCGACAGCTTTTGCATAATTTATCTGTAAATACTCAGAAAACAGTGGTGCGAGCTCTTTAACTTCTTGCTGGTTTTTAAGATCGTTACTTTCACGGATTGCCAGTTCTTCACTTGGCGCAACCATTAAAATATTACCTTCAATACGCTTATCAAGACCTTTGGTTTGCAAAATCAAATCTAAAGCTTGATCCCAAGGTACATCATCTAAACGTAACGTTATCTCGCCCTCAACCGTGTCACTTGTGACTAGGTTGAAGTTGTTATAGTCAGCAATAATTTGCAGCACTGTACGCACTGAAATATTTTGGAAGTTTAACGATAATGAACGACCATTATATTTTTTAGCTTCTTTGGCGACAGATACACGCTCAAGTTTATCTATACTAACTTTAAATACATCACCATCTTGACGATAGTTGTAATCATAGTTGCCATTGATATCAACCATAATGCGTGCAGTTAAATCATCTTTAAACGTTTCAAAGCTGCTAACAGGTGTCGCAAAATCTTGTACATCCATGACATACAATAAATCGTTGCTAATATCAGTATTGTATAACTTAATTTCAAGTTTTGAGCCGACTTGCTCTACATTAGCTGCAACGGAATGGTTATTTAAATTAAACAGTATCTCCCCACCACCGGTTTTATTACGGCGAAAATCAATACTTTTAATTCCATTAACAAAAGGGTTGTTTGCTTGTTCTGGGCCCGCAACATCATCGTTAATAGTCAATCGATAGCTATTACCAACAATCTTTCCTTGATAGGGTTTCACATTGTTTAATGCAACAACAATTTGTAAATCGCCACCTTGTTGCTGTGCAGTTAGCTTTTCGACTCCGACACTATCTACAGGGATAACACCCTTATTTAAATTAGATATTGTGTCTGCAAAATTAAGCATAATTTCTGCAGGATCTGCAGAAAGATCCACCGTCGGCGATGTTACTTCCGACTCAAAAACAAGTTCTAATTCTAATTGGTGATCAACCATAGAATGGTATTTGACGTCCATAAGACGATTTGCAGCTAATGCGTTTGGCATAAAACCAACGAATAAAACTGCACCAATAAGCGCTCTACAAAATGATGAGTTTGTTATTGCTTTTTTCATCGCGGCAGAAGATTCCATTATTCCCTCATCCTTCGCACGTTATTTTCCTGAAAGTTCTAAGTTACTGGATCTTTCTGCCCAGCAACCTGAACCATCAGGGATTAATTCAATAATTTCGATAAATTGCGGAGTTACTTTTGCAATTCGGCCATGGTAAAGCCCTAAATATTCACCGACACCTAAACGATAAACATTGGCATCCGTTGATTCAACTAACGCCCATATTGTACCGTCTTCACTCAATGTTCCGCGCATTCTTAAATTGTCTAGTGCGTAAGTTTCTAATCGCCCTTTTCGACGCTTTAAGTCAGGTTGCAAACAATCTTTAGACGTATCGATGACTTCTTCTGTTAATTCCCTTGAAGGAGGCACAAAAGGACTACGCATTAATTCTGCTTGATATTCAAAATGCTCAAATTTTGGTGTTTCTTTTAAAGGCGGAATACGTGCGACATGTTGCGCCTTTGTAGTAGTAACAAATAGCTCTAAATCGCTACGATCGCCAATACAACCCGTTAATAAAAGCAACATAAGTGCAAAAAGAGGTAATAATTTCATTATTTTGCCCCCTGATTTGCTGGCGGTAATTCTGCGCCTTCTTTAAAGCGGTATGTTTTAGCCAGAATATCCATGGATAAACCGCCTGTTTCATTTCGCTTAATAACAAAATCATGCAAGCTTACAATACGAGGTAATTTAGCAACACCACTGACCATATGGCCTATTTCGTGATAATCACCTTCAACAGCCATTTTAATCGGGAATTCAATATAAAAATCTCGTTCGATTTCAGCATCCCAATCAAGACTATTAATGCGTAACCCTGAATCAGTAGCAACAAAGGTTAAGTCGTCTAATAACCCTGGCATTTCGTTTTCAGATGGCAGCATTTTTAATAACTCTGCAAACTGAGCTTCCATCACCACCAGTTGCTCACGATACAATTTTAAGTTTGCAGCCAGGCGATATTTAGTTTCAAAATCTTCACGCAATTGAATTTCTTTAGCTTGTTCAGCTTCCATAATATCAATTGAATCGGCAATAAATAAATAATAACTTGCACCAATAACACAAATAGAGAGAAAAGCAGCAAACACCACTTTGACTAATTTAGGCCAACTACCAATATTTTCAAAATCGATATCATTAAACTGATCTAGGTCGAGATTCATTTTCTCGCTCCTTGGCTGGTATCGACAGCAGTTGATTGTGAATCATCGCGAATGGTCACTCTTAATTTAAAGTTTTGTAGCTGCCTTAAATCTTCATTTTGTGTCACGATAGATTGCATATTAGGATCGTTTAAATAAGATGAGGTTTTCACCTTTCTCATCATATTAGCTACGTTATTATTAGACTCGCTTCGCCCTTCTATCCACAAAATACTGCCTTTCTTTTCAATGCTAGAAAGGTAAACCCCTGGCGGAACAATACGCACTAACTCATCTAAAACATGAGTGGGTAAATTACGCGACTGTTGTAAATTGAGAATAATTTCTGTGCGGCGTTCAATGTCTTTTTTACGCTCAGTGATTTTTCTAATTTCAGCTATTTGCGTATCGAGTAAAGTGATTTCAGATTGGAGATATGCATTACGTTGGCGCTGATCATCAGTCACCAATTCTAAAAAGCTTAAAAATAAATACACCAATAATGATGTCACCAAGAAAACTAACGCTAAAATACCAATATAATCGCGTTTTTGTTTTTCTCTGGCTTCTTCACGCCAAGGTAATAAGTTTATGTTCGCCATTGAGCGTAACTCCTTAGCGCAAGACCACATGCCACCATATATTTACTCATAGTAGGCTGAAGTTGGCTTTTCATCACATCGTCCGCATGTAAACAGCCCTGGAAAGGATCGGCGACAATGGTCATCGCACCTAATTCATTCGTCAGTAGCTCTGCCATTCCTTCTAATTTAGCGGTACCACCGCATAACACGATATAGTCGACTTTTTCACGACCGCTGGCAGTACAATAAATTTGAAGGGTACGTTTTATTTGCTGTAATAATTGGGTTTGAAAAGGTGATAAAACTTCGAACATATAATTTCGAGGAAGTTGCCCTGTGACTTTAGCGCGCTCGGCTTCATCATGTGGCATACCATAAAACGACAAAATAGATTGAGTAAATAATTCGCCGCCAAAGGCCTGTTCTCTAATAAACGTTGTTTCACCTTTTTCGACCACAGAAAACGTCGTCATATTGGCGCCAATGTCTACCATTGCAATTGATTTTTGCTTGGCGCCATCGGGTAATTGACCATATATCAATTCAGCTGAGCGACCTAATGCATAAGCTTCCACGTCGACTACTTTTACATCAAGTTCAACGGCATCTAATGCGTCAACTCGCGAGTCGATGTTTTCACTGCGGCATGCGCTGAGTAGCACGTCGACCTTTGTTGGGTCGGTAACATTAGGACTCAGTCTCTCAAAATCAATACTCACCTCATCAAGCGAATAAGGAATGAGGTTGTCAGCTTCGATTTCAATCTGAGCCTCCATTTCTTCTTCATTTAATGCCGCATCCATGTATATGACTTTGGTCATCACCGCAGATCCAGAAACCGCAACAGCAGCAAACTTTACCGATTTCGGTAAAATACGCTTAACCTGTCGCAGCGATTCCAGCACCGCTTCAGAATCTCGAATATCATGATCGACTACAGCTCCCTTCTTAACAGGAACTGAGGCATGATTTTGAATTTTGTATCCATCAGCAGTCTTGCTCAACAAAATGGCTTTTATTTCATGAGACCCAATATCGATCCCAACCATTTGAGGTGCTTGACGCTTCCATAGTTTAGAAAGCATAGTCCGTCATCACAATTCTATTATTATTTTGTTAGAGATTAGCACATAATCAATTCGTTATAAGTATTTGTATAAAATGTTTATGCAATTTACAAATACTATTTTAACTCGATCATGTTTTACTTCACCAAAAACACTGTGGCTTATATACTATCACCACTATTTTTGTTTTTTCTTGGAATTATCGAGTGAAGTGGTTTAAACGTTTATTAATCGCCTTTTTTAGCCTATCACTTTTAGGAGTTGCAGCTATTACTGCAGCTTACTTCTATGTGTTGCCCGATTTGCCCGATGTCAATTCATTAAAGACGGTACAGTTACAAACTCCGCTGCGAATATACAGCCGTGACGGCAAACTTATTTCTCAGTTTGGTGAAAAACGCCGTATTCCAGTAGAGTATGATGACGTTCCAGCACAATTAATTAATGCGGTGCTTGATACAGAAGACGCGCGTTTCTTTGAACACAGAGGGATTGATCCTATAGGGATTATTCGAGCCGCAACCATTTTGATCACCACAGGGAAAAAAAGCCAGGGTGCGAGTACCATTACTCAACAGGTTGCGCGCGGTTTCTTTTTATCAAACGAAAAAACATACATTCGTAAAATAAAAGAAATTTTTTTGGCGTTAAAAATAGAAAAAGCATTAACAAAGAAAGAAATTTTAGCACTTTACTTAAATCGCTCATTCTTGGGCAACCGGGCCTACGGTGTTGGTGCTGCCGCACAAGTATATTATGGTAAAGAACTCCACCAACTCACATTACCAGAAATGGCAATGATAGCGGGGTTACCCCAAGCTCCATCTGCTGCCAACCCAATTAGAAATCCTGAGCGTGCTATCGCCCGTCGAAATTGGGTGTTAAGTCGTATGCTAGAAAAACGCAATATCACTCAAGCAGAGTACGAAGAAGCCATCAACAGTCCATCAACGGCCAAGTATCATGGAGCTGAAATAGACTTATATGCTCCTTATATCTCTGAAATGGCTCGTGATTACATGATTCAAAAGTACGGTGAAGAAGCGGCCTACACCAACGGATATAACGTTTACACCACGATTTCATCTGATTTGCAGTTAATGGCACAAGAATCATTACGGGATAATGTGTTTGCATATGATCAACGCCACGGCTACCGAGGTCCTGAAGCTCAATTGTGGACTGAAACGCCATTAACACAAGATGAGATTACTAACAAATTAAGACAAATCTCACCAATGCAGGGGATTATTCCTGCCGCGGTGATGAGTGTGAACGGTCAACAAGCACAAGTTTTAGACAGTGATGGAAAGCTCATCACACTTGAGTGGAAAGGGCTAAAATGGGCGCGTAAATTTATTAGCGATAAACGTCAAGGCCTACCACCTAAACAAGCAGCTGACATTCTCAGTGCCGGCCAGCAAGTGTGGATCCGCAACAATGGGCAACATTGGCAATTATCGCAAATACCATCCGTTTCAAGCGCCACCGTTTCACTGGAACCTCACGATGGTGCAATTAGAGCGTTAGTGGGTGGATTTAGCTTTAGCCAAAGCCAATTTAACCGTGTCACTCAAGCCAAACGCCAGTTAGGTTCAAACATTAAACCGTTTATTTATGCTGCAGCGCTTGAAAAAGACTACACCTTAGCGACATTAATTAACAATGCGCCAATTAACAAGCCAGATACACGTCAAGGTACCGCTTGGCG
The DNA here is from genome assembly GCF_019931735.1 of Shewanella inventionis. Lineage (NCBI taxonomy): Bacteria > Pseudomonadati > Pseudomonadota > Gammaproteobacteria > Alteromonadales > Shewanellaceae > Shewanella > Shewanella inventionis. The sequence continues at coordinate 15,394 of NZ_CP082926.1, forward strand.
CCCTAAAAACTCGCCTGATATATATGGTGGTCCAACTCGATTGCGGGTGGGATTGGCACAGTCAATAAACGTGATGTCTGTTCGTGCAATGCGTCATGCTGGCTTAGATAATACCATTAAAGAGCTGGTTAAATTTGGCTTTGATCCTAATGATTTACCTCGTAATGAATCTTTAGCTTTAGGCTCGCCATCCGTCACACCTCTACAAGTTGCAACCGCATTTAACGTATTTGCCAATGGCGGCTATTTGGTTGAACCGTATTTTATTGACCATGTGACAGATGGTTATGACAATATGATTGAACAAACCATACCGGCAATCGCATGTGAAAAACCACAAGAAATAAATACCCAAGAAATCGATGTAGAAGACCCATTTGCTGCTATGGCAGAAGAGTTATCTCAACCAATCGAAGCACAAGCATCGTCAACAGAAGTGATTGAAAACGAAGATGAATTCAATACATCAACGGTTACAATAACCAAAGAAGACAACATTTGCAGTAACCCCAATGCACGATTTGCAAAAAAAGTAATTTCAGAGCAAACGGCTTTTTTAATCACTGAAGCATTAAAAAGTGTTATTTGGGGCGGCGGAGACTGGAGTAAGGGCACAGGCTGGAACGGCACGGCTTGGCGTGCAGCTAAGTTAATCAAACGTCATGATATCGCAGGTAAAACAGGTACAACAAACGAATCACGTGATACCTGGTTTAGTGGTTTTAATCCAACATTAACTTCAACGTTTTGGGTTGGTTTTGATGATCATGGTCGCCAGTTAGGGCGTTCAAGCTGGATGGCTAACGGTGAACCTGATCAAATATCAGGTGCTGAAGCCGGCGCAAAAACTGCAGGTCCTGGTTGGAATGACTTTATGAATAAAGCACTTGCTGGAACGCCAGAATACCCTGTGGTTCCACCAAAAGGGATTGTGTCTGCGCGTATTGATCTCGCAACAGGCAAATTGACTCGCAAAACAGATCACACTACAGAGTTTGAGTATTTTGTTGAAGGTACAGAACCTAAAGAGTATGTAACTGAAACGCCGCAAAATGGTGATATCTTTATCGACAACGTAGCAGAAGATTTATTTCAATAGCTCGAATAAGATTTGATCTAAAAAGCCATTCAATCGAATGGCTTTTTTATCCCGAAATGATGATCATTTTTATTGCTGTAGTAGCAATTGATGCAACTCCGTTAGCGTTTTAACCTGATAACTCGGGGCGATGTCATCACTCACAGCTTCACCATGATGATTTAACCAGCAGGTATCTATGCCAGCTTTATTACCGCCTAAAATATCTGAATGAAGATTGTCACCAACCATTAATACCTGATGCTTTTCAGGCTCACCCATTAAACTAAAAGCATGATTAAAGATGGCAATATCTGGTTTTGCTTTGCCTATTTGCTCAGAAATAACCACAGGGCTAAACGCATGTTCAAAGCCTGTCTTACTTAAACGTACACTCTGTAACTCGGTAAAGCCGTTGGTAATAATACCTAAATTCACTCGCCCAATAAGTGAATCAACTAATTCACGCGCCCCAGGCAAAGGCTGACAAATATCAGCCATGGCAGTTAAAAAATGACTATTTAACTCTTGCGGGGTTACAGAAAGCTTATGGGCCCATTCATTAAAACGAGTATGTTGCAAATGAGCCGCCGTAATTACCCCATTTTGATAATCAACCCATAAGGGTTTATTAACTTGTTGATAGCGATCAAAATCGTCAGTATTAAAATCAATATCAAAACGAGAAAACATTAACTTTAAACCTGAAAAAGCATCAAAATGAAATAATGTTTCGTCAGCATCAAATAAAATCCATTTATACTTACTGAGCAAATTAGGCATCCATACAAACCTTACTTTTATATGATATTCGTAGCGAATTAGTTAAACAATGTAATGAGTTGTGCTTGTTGTTTAACTAAACTTTGATAAATGGTTAACTGATTAATTGCGCGGTCTAAATTGTGCTGTGAATGCTCGGTTGCAAAATACACATCACCAGTTAAATAGTCTGTTAAAAAGCGCGCGCCGAGCATTAAAGACATCACCTTAATACCGAGCCATAAACTTTGTTTTTCTAATGGTGTAATGATCCCATTTAACGCTTCAAGATATGCCTTAGTTGCTATCGTGATAATTTCTGGGCGTGCATAAACATGATTTAGAAGGGTTGAATCCTCTGGCTCCGGGGAGCAAAATGCCCTGACCATATCACCAAAATCATACATTAAATAACCCGACATGCAGGTATCTAAATCAATAATGGCCATACTGGACATATCACGTTTATCAAATAACATATTATTGATTTTAGTGTCATTGTGACAAATACGTTTCGGCAATTTAGTTTCAAAGTCGGCCAACTGCGCTAACACTTCTGTTTGTGACAAAGCATATTCAGCCCATGGTTGACAAGTCGCCAATCGTCCACAGAGATCGCTATCAGCAGATTGCCTTAATTGCGCTAGGCGCTGAGGTAAATTTAAAAAATTAGGGATAACATCAACCACGCTGTCAGTATGCATGTCGCTGAGCGCTGAAGCAAAATGGCCAAAAGCGTAAGCTGCCACTTCTGCTTGCTGCGCAATAGTCACAACATCAATGGTATGGCTATATTCTAAATAGTCGATTGCACGCCAAAAGCCTTGCTCGCCAAGATCAAGCCCTAACAAGCCACTCTCTGTCAATACGGGACTAATAACCTGCATGGCATACTGTTTTTCTTTGCGTTTAGACAACAAATGACGGCTAATATTAGCGCTATTGTTAACAACTGCGTCAGGCATAGTAAATATGGCGGTATTAAGCTTTTGTAACACAACTTTCTTGGTTGGGTTTGCAACCAAGAACGTGTGATTGATATGTCCATTACCCAGAGGGGTAATGGTTGTATCTGCTGAATAAAAACCAAACTGAGGCACCACAACCTGCCTAATAAACGCTATCAATCCATTGTCCCTAATCACAATAAATGGTCATTATTGCTACGGCTTTATGTTACTTGCCACAGCACTTTTATTACTGACTTAATAAGCTTTCAAACTGAGGGTTTTGCATCAATGCAGCCTGGCTGCCTTTTAAACTAAATTCATAACCACACAACTTAAAACTTCCACGCAGTGCCACGTTATTCACCATGACATTTTTATCTAACGGAGAAAACCTTGCCTCAGTAGCGCCATCGGCTAATAAATCAACAGTAAGCGGCCTAAATTGGCTGCCATCATTAAATGCTAAATGGGCACATGTTTGATCGCCAACCGCACTGGCTAAACGCCACAAGTTTTGTGCATCTCCAGCATCACCAAGCCAGCGTAAAATAAGCACATCACCTTCTAACGCTAACCAAAAACCGTCTGGCAGCTTAACCATTTGTCGAGTCATTGATACAGGTTCAATGACACCTTGTGTCATTTCTGCATCGATGTCGTCGGAATCAGAGCTAGAAATGGCATTAACTAAGGCCATCACAAGATAAATTAATGCACAGGCGATGCCGATAGCAGCAATAATTTTTCCCGCCAATATCAACTTAAGTTGGTGCAGTTTCGCAACATTAATCCATGATTTAGCCAATTCGGTTATCGAGCCAGACTTCAGTGCATCTTGGTCAACATATAAAGGCTGATGAACGCGCTCACGAGTTGCGGCAAACAAACCGGTACTCAGATCGTCATCAACATGATGGGCCAAATGTGGCTCATTAGGTAAGTCATCCTCTGCATCTTCAATATCGTCAGGGTCGACATCTACCGTTGAGTGCATAGTAGGCGCTGATGATTGATCGGCCTTATTGTCACGCTCAACATGTGGCGTTAACTCATGCCCAAAAGAGTTCGATGAGGCATCTGTTAGCGGTGAAGAATGCTGCCCTTTAATAACGGGATCTTGTCGCTGATGCATTGAATTTGAAGTAGCACTAACAACCAAATTGGGGCCGTTGTAACCAAGCTCGTATTGAATGTTATTTTTACTCGGCAAAAAGCTTAAATAGGCACCACAGGCTAACCCAAATAAAAAAAGCCCTGCTAATGCGCCAAATGGCGCCATAAAATATGCTGAAACACCAAAAATGAATACAGGCAGTATGCAAACAGTCACAAGCTTAATGGTTTTGTTAGCGTCATATAAGCGGCGAATTGCAGATAAGCCGACAATAGGTAAAGACACTAGCGTGAAGATTAAAATGATAATACTTGCAGGAAACACCATCGCTGCGAGGCTCAATAACGCAAACGCTGCAAATACAATGACCATTAACCTTAGACCTGTGTCACGACCTTCGTGGCACAGCAGGGTTTTTACTAACATCAAACATTCCTATGTTGGTTTACTGAGTAAATTGATAAAACAGTGTTATTAGTACAGATTATTAACCTTACAGTGCATCCGAGCTTGCACATAAAGCGTTTATTGGCGTAGAAAAACAACACCATAAATAACCATTTCACACAACAGCGCAAAGCCTACAGAATTTATCTTATAAAGCCAGATCCAATGCATGTTTTAAGCAATTATTTTATCGAAATAATGCCCTATTACCCATCAAAATTATGTCTTGGGGTTATCACACTGTCCAGGTAACACTCTGGCGCCTAATAGCCCTAGCATAACCTTACTATTAGCGAGTATAATATTAAGCTTTCTTAATGAATAATCGGATGAAAGCCAATTTATGAGCACTCGTGGAAATCTTTTTATTGTGTCCGCACCCAGCGGTGCAGGTAAATCGTCACTTATCTCGGCACTTTTAAAAGATAAACCCAGCGATAAACAGGTTTCAGTGTCACATACCACCCGCCAACCTCGCCCAGGCGAAATCGACGGACAACACTATCATTTTGTGAGTGTTGAGCAATTTAAAGCGCTTATTGCACAGAATGCATTTATCGAATGGGCAGAAGTATTCGGTAATTTTTATGGCACATCTAAAACCGTAATAGAGCAAACCCTCGCACAAGGTATTGATGTATTTTTAGATATCGACTGGCAAGGCGCAGAGCAAGTCAAAAAGCTAATGCCTTATGCCATAGGGGTATTTATTTTACCGCCTTCAAAGGCTGAATTAGAGCGACGTTTAACTGGCCGAGGCCAAGACAGCCAAGCAGTTATCGACTCACGTATGGCGCAGGCCGTATCAGAAATGTCGCACTATTCACAATATGAATTTGTAATAGTAAACGATGACTTTGATAGTGCACTGGCGGATTTAAGCGCAATTATTCGCAGCCAAAGGCTAACCTGTGCTAGTCAGCAGCATACCCACAATGATATGCTTGTTGATCTCTTGGCAGATTAATTGTCATAGTGTACAATTTTGCGTCATTTTTTCCCATAGATAACACTGGAGTTTCAACACATGGCTCGCGTAACTGTAGAAGACGCCGTAAACAAAATCGGCAACCGTTTTGATATGATCCTGGTTGCAGCGCGTCGCGCACGCCAAATCGCTGTGCAAGGTAAAGATCCTATGGTTGAGGAGATGAATGACAAGCCAACGGTTATCGCATTGCGCGAAATCGAACTTGGTTTGGTCACCTCAAACACATTAGATGCTGACGAACGCCAAACTGTTCGTGAACGTGAAGCTGCTGAAATCGCCGCAGTTGCAGCCATTGCAGAAGGCCGCGTAATTTAAGGAGTAGCGCCACTTGTATCTGTTTGAAGGTCTAAAAGAGTCAGCTTCCAGCTACTTAGAGCCGGAGCAAGTCGAATTACTCAAGCAGGCCTATTTGGTTGCGCGTGATGCCCACGAAGGGCAAATGCGCACAAGTGGCGAGCCTTACATTACCCATCCAGTTGCGGTTAGCCGCATCCTGGCAGACATGCGTCTCGATCACGAGTCGCTTATGGCTGCCCTGCTCCACGACACCATAGAAGACACCCCCGTCACTAAAGAAGAGCTCACCGAGTTGTTTGGTATTACAGTTGCGGAGCTTGTCGAAGGTGTATCTAAGCTTGACAAAATCAAGTTTCGCGACAAAAAAGAAGCTCAAGCGGAAAACTTCCGCAAAATGATGATGGCAATGACTCAAGATATACGAGTGATCCTCATTAAGTTAGCTGACCGCACACATAATATGCGAACCCTTGGGGCGCTTCGCCCAGACAAGCGTCGTCGTATTGCTCGTGAAACCTTAGAAATTTATGCCCCGATTGCAAACCGTTTGGGTATTCATAACATCAAAATCGAACTTGAAGACTTAGGTTTTCAAGCATATTACCCTATGCGCCACAGGGTAATACGCGATGTGGTTAAAGCTGCTAGGGGCAATCGAAAAGAGCTGATCAACAGTATCGAATCAGCAATCGCTTCTCGCCTAGAAGAAGCCGGGATCCCGGCAAAAGTCAAAGGTCGCGAAAAAAACCTCTATTCTATTTACCGCAAGATGCGCAGCAAAGAGTTGCAATTCCAAGAAGTGATGGACATCTACGCCTTTAGAATTATCGTCGACTCTATTGACACTAGCTACCGCGTACTTGGCGCTATGCATGGCCTATATAAACCTCGGCCAGGTCGCTTTAAAGACTATATTGCCATTCCAAAGGCAAACGGCTATCAATCATTACACACCTCTTTATTTGGCCCCCATGCCGTTCCAGTTGAAGTGCAAATTCGCACCGAAGAAATGGATCAAATGGCCGACAAAGGGGTTGCAGCGCATTGGATGTATAAAAATAACACCGATGCTTCTAAGCAAAACACAACCCAGGTACGTGCACATAAATGGATGCAAAGCCTGCTTGAACTACAGCAAAGTGCTAGTAGTTCATTTGAGTTTGTTGAAAACGTTAAGACCGAACTCTTCCCAGAAGAAATCTACGTCTTTACCCCTGAAGGTCGCATTCTAGAATTACCTGTTAACTCAACCGCAGTCGACTTTGCCTACGAAGTGCACACCGACGTGGGTAACTCATGCGTTGGTGCACGCGTTAATCGTCAAGCATACCCATTAAGCCAACCGCTTATTTCTGGCCAAACAGTTGAAATTATTACCGCCAAAGGCGCGCGACCAAACGCAGCATGGCTCAATTTTGTGGTCACGGGTAAGGCTCGCGGTAAAATTCGTCAGGTATTAAAGAGCCTTAAAGGTGATAATGCCATCGCACTGGGTAAACGCTTATTAAATCATGCGTTAGGTGATACAAAACTTGAGAGCATTCCGCCAGAATTACTCGACAAAGTCATTAAAGAAACCAAACATACCTCGCTCAACTCACTGTTGGCAGACATTGGCTTAGGCAATGCCATGAGCATAGTGATTGCTCAGCGATTAGTTGGCGAACAATTTGACTCGCATGATAACAACAAAGAAAAACCACAAATGCCAATCCGTGGCGCAGAGGGCATGCTAGTCACTTACGCTAACTGCTGTCGTCCAATCCCCGGGGATGCAGTGATCGCTCATGTGAGTCCAGGTAAAGGCCTAGTGGTGCACATGGAGAGTTGTGCCAATATTCGTGGTTATCAAGGCGAGCCAGACAAATACATTTCGGTGCACTGGGATAACGTAGAGGGCGTTGAATATCAAGCCAACTTGCGGGTTGAAATTGTCAACCACCATGGTGCATTAGCTAAAATTACGTCAATTATTGCCTCGGCTGGGTCTAATATTCACAACCTCAGCACAGAAGAGCGTGATGGCCGTGTGTATTTGATTAATTTACGAATTTCAGTGAAAGATCGTGTCCACCTGGCCAATGTTATGCGCCGGATCCGCGTGTTGCCAGAAGTACTGCGCACATCGCGTAATCGTTAATTACTATAAATGATAAGAGAGTACCCAAATGGCTGAAAAAATTATCATCGCTACCGACAAAGCCCCGCAGGCAATTGGCACTTATTCACAAGCAGTAAAAGTAGGCAGTACTGTTTATCTATCAGGGCAAATCCCATTAGATCCAAAAACCATGACCATGGTAAGCGATGATTTTTCTGAGCAAGTTATACAAGTATTCGAAAATTTAACCGCTGTGTGCGAAGCCGCGGGCGGAAAAATGAGTGATATCGTTAAGCTCAATATCTTCTTAACCGATTTATCTCACTTTGCCACTGTAAATGACATTATGAGCCGTTACTTTCAACAACCATACCCTGCTCGTGCCGCGATTGGTGTAAAAGAGTTACCAAAAGGGTCTCTGGTTGAGATGGATGGCATCATGGAAATATAAGTACGAAGGTACATTATTTTCATCAGGCGCCTAGGGCGCCTTTTTTATAGCTCATTCATTTTTGTAGAGTAAATGCTCAACACCTATTGTTTATTCAACAGATTCTGCTAACGTAACTAAAGCGTGATCCTGCACGCAGAGTGTGCAAACGGTTTGCGCCAGCGCACAAAAATCGCCATACTAAAGTGATTCAGTCATGTCGTAAAAAGATAATAACGTTAATCAAGACAAGCTGTAAGGCTCATAATCTCATTAATGTACACGGGTCACTATGCCCGTATCAGCGTACCTGAAAGTGATAAAACATGGGGATGTTTTTAACGATTCAGTTGATAGTATTAAAACCCAAATAACTATAAAGAAAATGGAAGTGTCGATGGAAAATTTAATTAAAACTCCCGTTGAGATGCTGTCTCACTGGGTAGATACACAAGGTGATAAAGTTTACCTTCGCCAGCCAATTGGCGGCAAATATGTTGATTTCACCTGGCGCGAAGTTCAACAAAAAATGCAACAAATTGCAGGTTCACTTCGCCACCTTGGTTTAGAACGTGGCGACAAAATTGCGGTTTTGTCCAAAAACTGTGCCGAATGGTTTATTGTCGACTTAGCCCTCATGTACGGTGGATACATTAGTGTACCTATTTACCCTACCGCCAATGCCGAAACCATCCGTTACGTGCTTGAACACAGTGGCGCCAAAGCCATTTTTACCGGCAAACTTGATCATTGGGCCGAGCAAGAAACCGCAGTAGGCGGTGAAATCCTGCGTTTAGCCATGCCATACGACACTATGCCAGCCCAATATCATTGGGAACAATTATTAAAACTCGGACAACCGCTTGTAGAAGAAGCACTACCCACAACAGACCAGGTGATGACACTGATTTATACATCTGGCTCCACAGGTAAACCTAAAGGTGCGATACAAACTTTTGCCAGCTATGGTTGGGCTTGTGAAGCCGTCATTCGCGACTTAAAAACCAATACGGCCGACAGATTACTCTCTTATTTACCGCTTGCACACATCACTGAGCGTGTCGCAATAGAAGGCTCATCTTTCTATTCTGGAGCAACCGTTTCTTTTGTTGAATCTCTCGACTCATTTGTTGACGATATTCAGCGCTGCCGCCCTACCGTATTTTTCTCAGTGCCGCGTTTATGGACAGTGTTCCAGTTAAATATCATTAATAAAATTGGCGAGAAAAAACTCAACACTTTACTCAAACTGCCCATTATTAGCAGCATAGTGAAACGTAAAATTAAAAAAGGGCTTGGGTTAGATCAATCTCGCTTAAACGGTTCAGGTTCTGCACCCATTCCACCATCGTTACTTGAGTGGTACAACCGTATCGGAATCGATATCTGTGAGGCGTGGGGTATGACAGAAAACTGCGCATACTCAATCATTAATTATCCATTTAATGCCAAAAAAATTGGTACTGTTGGGCGTCCAGTTGAAGGTTGCTTAGTGCGTCAATCTGAACAAGGTGAGCTGTTAGTTAAAAGCCCAGGTTTAATGAGCGGCTACTACTTACAAGAAGAAGCCACCGCCGCCGCATTTACAGAAGACGGGTTTTTCCATACTGGCGATTTATGCGAAATTGACGAAGACGGCTATATCGACATTACTGGTCGAGTTAAAGATAACTTCAAAACCTCAAAAGGTAAGTATGTCGCCCCAGTTCCCATTGAGCGTAAATTAGCTCAAGACTCGCATATTGAATTAATCTGCGTGATCGGTTCAGGCTTACCTCATCCGGTGGCACTAGTTCAATTGTCTGAAGGCTCTAAATTACAGCCTCGTGAAGAAGTAAGAACGTCATTAAAAGAAACCCTCGACAGCGTTAATCCTCACTTAGAATCACACGAGCATGTTGATGCTATTGTGGTTGTTAACGACGAGTGGAATATCGAGAATGATGTATTAACACCAACATTAAAAATTAAGCGTCATGTGCTTGAAAAAGCCTTCAGCGCAAAAGTTGAAGGTGTACGCGGAGCCAAAGTTCGTTGGGAAGATGAATTGTAATTTGCAATCATTTTTTATTGCTAAATGAGAAAAAAATACACGCTACACAGCGTGTATTTTTTTGACATATTCTGTCATTATAGCCGCACTTAATTAGGCTGTACTAATGTGGTACCGCTTGACTTCACAAGGCAGAAAAACATGTTCATTGCGTTATCGATTATTGGCGGTTTTATTATTTTAACCTTTGGAGCAGAAGCGTTAGTGCGCGGAGCAAGCGCTGTGGCACTTCGTTTAGGGATTGCCCCGCTCATCATAGGGTTAACCATTGTTGCATTTGGTACAAGTGCGCCAGAACTCGCAGTAAGCGTTAAATCAGCGCTTGCAGGTAATCCCGGTATTGCACTGGGCAACGTAGTGGGGTCTAACATCGTTAACATCGGGCTTATTTTAGCCATAACCGCACTTATCCGCCCGATTACCGTGCAATCACAAATGGTTAAACGCGATATTCCTATCATGATCGCTGCATCGATTTTGGTGTGGTTTTTATTACTTGATGGCGATGTCAGTTTTATTGATGGTGCTATTTTATTTAGCCTACTCATCGGTTACTTGGGCTTTAGTTATGTTAGCTCAAAAAACAGCCCTGAAGAGTTAGACATTGATGCCACGCCACAAAACCCGCTAATTTCAATACTACTAATTGCAGTAGGTATTGCCATGTTAGTGGGTGGCGGTATTTTGTTTGTTGATGGAGCAGTTGATTTAGCTAAACAATTTGGTATTAGCGAAGTGATTATTGGCTTAACGATTGTGGCGATTGGCACAAGTATGCCTGAGCTGGTCACCTCGGTGATGGCTGCGTTAAAAGGTCAAAGCGACATCGCCATTGGTAACGTTGTTGGCTCAAACATCTTTAATATTTTAGGCATACTCGGTGCCACTGCGCTTATTCATCCTGTTTCGGGTGCAGGTTTTAACGAGATTGATTTTATTGCCATGTTAATTTTTGCCATTATGGTTTTGCCATTTGCTTGGAGTGGTTTACGTATTGGCCGACGTGAAGGTGGTGTATTACTCGCGGGATATATTGGCTATACCAGCTACTTAGTTATGCAAGTGGTTTAATCCATCAAATATTGAGCGAACCCAATAAGGCCAACAACAATGTTGGCCTTTTTTGGCTCCAAAATGACATTTGTCACCCTTTATTGGTGACCTTTGTGCCTGACAATCAAATCTGTGTTTCTCCATACTAACCTGACTCCCACATATCAGGGACAACCAAGGAGAGCACCATGAAAACACTACTATTAATTACCAGCCTTAGTTTAGTTAGCCACCACAGCCTTGCCGATATCAAGGAGATTGATGCCGCAGCCAACACCATGAACATGAATCAACTCGCGCAATATAGCCAAAACACCAGCGACTATGAACAGGCCTACGCGTTCTATCGATTAGCCATCACAGCTAATATTAGTGGCCAACGTAAGCAGGCTGGGGATTCGTTAAACGAAGCGCAAAAAGCCTTAGAAAACTTACTCGACGCACAAACAACCGCTGACTCACAAGCATTACTGGCTGCGGTATATGGCATGCAAATCGCGTTAGATAACAGCAAAGGAACTGAGTACGGTATGAAAACTGCCACACTATTGCAGCAAGCCACAGCGTTAGAGCCCAACAACCCAAGAGTGAGCTTAGTCAAAGCAATCAATGCCTTTTACACTCCGAGCGTATTTGGCGGCGGACTAGAAAAGGCACAAAACTTAGCAAGCCAGGCAATTACACTTTACGACCTACCTTGCGACACCATTTGTTGGGGTCATGCAGAAGCCTACACATGGCGCGGCTTAGCAAAGCAAGAACAAGGGGACATAAGTGGGGCATTACAAGATTGGCAACATGCAATCGATATCGATCCACAATACGGCTGGGCTAAATATCTATTAAGCCAACAAGCTGTAACGCAGTAATGCCTTACGTATTTGGCTTGAGTTAACGCGCAGTTACTCTATGATTAACTGCGCTAGGAGGCACAATGACAACTTGCTTACCCATAAAAAAAGAAAAAAGCTACGAACAAAAAATAGCTTGGGTTTACTTATTAAACCTTGGGTTTTACTTTATTCCACTGTACTTTATGGATGAACAGTGGCTAAAAATATTTTTTGCTATTGCACTGCTTATCCCTTTTGTTGTTGGCTACTTTTGGGCATATAGCAGTACAAAAGAGCACGCATTCAAACCTATTCTATTAATGCTCTCCATTGCCATCGTGTCGGGGTTTCTCACAAGCGGCGCCATGTCTTTATTCAGTTTTTGTTGTTTCTTTATCGGTTTTTTCTACTCCTTGCGCACCGCGATATTAAGCTATATAGGTATCAGTTTGCTGCTATTCGCTATCAATATTATCGTGGGGTATTCTGGTTACTTTTTTACTTTTTACGGGATGGGGATCTGCCTAGGTGTGGGTGTTTTTGGGATTGTTGAGCAAAATCGTCAACGCATTAAGCGCCAACAAAAACAGTCTAAAGATGAAATATCTCACCTCGCCACAGCACTTGAGCGCGAACGCATAGCCCGTGATTTACACGACGTTATGGGCCATCATTTAGCCTCTATCGCACTTAAAACAGAACTCGCTGATAAACTCATAAGCGCAGGTAAAACTGACATGGCCCAACAACAAATCAACCAAGTGAGCCAAATAACCCGCGACTGCTTAAGCCAAATTAGACAAACCGTCACCAACTACAAACATCAAGGCCTGAGCCAAACCCTAAATACGCTATCACAAACCCTGAGAGACAAATCCATTGAGGTTAATATTGAAGGCCAGTGGCCAACGTTAAACAACCTCACAGAATCACAATTGTGTTTGATGTTAACCGAATTAGTTAACAATACCGTTAAGCACAGCAAAGCAGACCAATGCACTATTGCTTTTCAATCTACGCCGCAAAGCATGGTAGTCAGCTATATCGAAAACAGTGCCGTTGATACCCTCATAAAAGGTAACGGACTAAACGGAATAACAGAACGAGCAGCGTTATTAGATGCCAAAGTGCAGTATCAATTAGGCCCCCACTTTACGGTTACCATTACTTTGCCAGTAACAGAGACACAATGAATATTTTATTAGCAGAAGATCAAGCCATGGTCCGTGGAGCGCTTGCAGCCCTACTCACATTGGCCGTTGATAACATCACTATCACTGAGGTCGAAGACGGTGATAAAGCCCTCGCCATGCTTAAATCTCAGCACTACGATTTATTATTAACCGACATAGAAATGCCCGGAAAGTCAGGTTTAGAACTTAGCCAATGGCTGCAGCAACAAACTTGCTCAACAAAAGTGATTATCCTCACAACCTTTGGCAGAGCTGGTTATATAAAGCGAGCATTAGAATACGGTGTCAGTGGTTTTTTATTAAAAGATGCCCCCTCAGATGAGCTTATCAGCACCATAAAACAAGTAATGGCTGGTAAACGCGTCATTGATCCTGAACTGGCGTTTAGCGCAATAGGTGAACTTGATCCGCTTAACGATAAAGAGCGTCGAGCGCTTCGCCTTGCAAGTGAAGGGCTGTCTACGGCTGATATTGCCAGCAAATTGTTTATTGCCGAAGGTACTGTACGTAACTATTTATCTGAAGCCATCAACAAACTTAACGCCAGTAATCGAATCGATGCCGCAAGGATCGCTAAGCAAAAGGGGTGGTTGTAATCATGGTTAACATATTGCCTTGTGAGCAAACTCTGCTAAGATAACCTAAATATCTGTATATAATTACAGTGATCGGCTGGGGCCAATTGATATCACTGCTATTTTTACTTATCAATTTTAGGTGCACGCAATTTGCTACAACTGGATCGCGTTCCAATCACAGACCTTAAAGGCGTTGCCAAAAAGGTCGCTGAAAAGCTAGCTAAGCTCGGTATAAAAACAGTACAAGATGTGTTGTTTCACTTACCGCTGCGCTACGAAGACCGAACGCAAATCTACCCTATTGCCGCATTACCTCCAGCCAGTTACGGCACCATAGAAGCAGAAATTCAATCAACACAAATCATGCAAGGCCGTAAGCGCATGTTAGTGTGCCATGTCCGCGATCACAGCGGCGTAATGAGCTTGCGCTTTTTTAATTTTTCAATGGCGCAACGAAATGCCATGGAAAACGGTGCGATTATCAGAGCATATGGAGAGATAAGGCGCGGCAACCATCATAAAGAAATCGTTCACCCTGAATATCAAATCATCCACCCAGGTGAAACCGTCAACTTAAGTGACACACTAACGCCAATTTACCCAACAACAGAAGGCTTAAAACAAGCCAGTTGGATACGTCTAACTGAGCAAGCATTGGCTATGCTAGACCAAGGCGGATTACCTGAATTACTCCCAGCCAATTTGCAGCCCAATAACATTAGCCTGCGCGATGCGCTGCATACCCTGCACCGCCCATCCAGCTCAGTATCGCCTTATGAGTTAGAGCAAGGACAACATCCTGCTCAGCAACGCTTAATACAAGAAGAGCTACTGGCCCATAACCTCAGCATGTTGCAACTTCGCCAGCGAAGTAATCAAGACGCGGCAGTCGCCATGGCCGCTACAGGGCAGTTATTACAACCATTTTTGACTCAACTGCCCTTTTCGCCAACTGGGGCACAACAACGCGTGGTCGCAGAAATCAACCAGGATTTACAACACCCTACCCCCATGATGCGCCTTGTGCAGGGGGATGTGGGTTCAGGTAAAACCTTAGTGGCGGCACTTGCCGCTCTGCAAGCCCTAGAAAATGGCTACCAAGTGGCAATGATGGCTCCCACCGAATTATTAGCCGAACAACACGCGGCGAACTTTGCCGCCTGGTTTGAGCCTTTAGGCCTTAAAGTCGGCTGGTTAGCTGGCAAGCTGAAAGGCAAAGCCAGGGCTCAATCACTTGAAGACATCGCCAGCGGTGCAGCACAAATGGTGATTGGCACCCATGCTATTTTTCAACAAGCCGTTGTGTTTAATAAACTGGCATTAATCATTATTGATGAGCAGCACCGCTTTGGGGTGCATCAACGCTTAGGCCTTCGAGAAAAAGGCATTAGCCAAGGCTTTCACCCTCATCAGCTGATTATGACCGCAACGCCAATACCGCGCACACTCGCCATGACCGCCTATGCCGATCTGGATACCTCCATTATTGATGAGCTGCCACCAGGGCGCACACCTGTCACCACGGTGGCGATTGCCGATACTCGCCGGCAACAGATCATTGAACGCGTCAGACATGCCGCCATTAACGATAACCGCCAGGCTTATTGGGTGTGTACCTTAATTGAAGAATCTGAAGTCTTAGAATGCCAAGCCGCAGAAGACACCGCGGCAGAACTGAGCGCTGCACTGCCCGAGTTAAAAGTAGGTTTAGTGCATGGCCGGATGAAAAGCGCTGAAAAACAGGCCATCATGGCGCAGTTTAAGTCAGGTGAGTTGAACTTATTGGTGGCGACTACCGTCATAGAAGTCGGCGTAGATGTGCCTAATGCCAGTTTAATGATTATTGAAAATCCTGAGCGGCTTGGGCTAGCGCAATTACATCAACTTCGAGGTCGTGTTGGTCGTGGCGCAGTAGCCAGCCATTGTGTGCTGCTTTACAAAGCGCCGTTATCGCAAACGGCAACCAAACGCCTAGGAGTATTAAGAGACAGCAACGATGGCTTTGTGATTGCGCAAAAAGATCTTGAGATCAGGGGCCCCGGTGAAGTACTGGGCACCAAACAAACTGGCTTAGCCGACCTTAAAATTGCCGACTTAATTCGCGATCAACACCTTATTGCCCCCACTCAAAAATTAGCGGTGCATATTAACCAACTGGTGCCGCAAAATATCGATGCCATCATTGAGCGATGGTTAGGAGACCGCCAACAGTACGTCCAAGCTTAAAAGTTTGCGCTAAAATTGAATTAATGCGGTTTATCACCAGTTACCACTAGACAAGTCCGTTGAATATTGCAAAATGGTATTACGCAGTATTTTTCGATTCCATTTAGATACCTATATCGATAGCACACATGCCAAGGATTTGAAATGCAAGTTAATGAAGAAGATAGAATTACACCACAAGCAGATGAAAAGTCTGGTACCAATATAGCCTTTATTGCTATCGCAGTTATCGCGTTACTTGCTGCAAGTAGCTATTTTTACTTTACTAGCGACAACACCGAAGAGTTAGATCCCGTTGTCATGACACCGGTTGAGTTACCTGAAACATTACCCGAAACACCGATTGAACAAGCACCGATTGAAGAGCCGCAACAAATCGTTGCTGCTGTTGATGATGATGTGGTTCCAACGGGTGAGCCTGAATCAAATGATGAAACCATTGCCGCTGAACCATTACCTGCGCTAGCAGAATCAGACGACTTTATTGAAAATAAAACCTTAGCCATCGCTAATGGGATGAAAATTGCGCCAATGATTTTGAAAAAAGACATTGCCCGTCAATTTGTCGTATTTGTCGACAACCTAGCGCAAGGCGAATTAGTGCGTAAAGCTAGCCCATTAAAAGGGCCAGAAACTGAGTTTTCAGTGAGCGAAATTACCAACAAAATCTTCTTAAATCCTGACAGCTACCATCGTTACGATTTGTATGCTGATTTTGTTGCTGGCTTAAATGAAAAAGATTTAGTCGCAACCTACACTGAGCTAAAACCGTTATTTGCCGAGGCATTTGCAGAGCTTGGGTACAGTGATATTGATTTCGATAATCGTATGCAAGCTATGTTTACTATGGTCGAAAACGCCCCCATTATTGAAGATCCTATCGAACTGTCTTCAGTAACAGTAAACTACCACTTTGCTGATCCAAATTTAGAAGCATTACCTAACGCGCAAAAATTATTGCTCCGTATGGGCCCTGAAAACACGCGTAAGATTAAAGCCGCAGTCAAAAAACTACAAGCGAGTTTCCCAGCACAATAATCATGCTATGCCTATTGTTTTAAATAGCTTAGATAGCGCGACTTAACCAGCCGCGCTATTTTTTTCCTGTTTTGTGCACACCTTGTTTAACAAATAATCTAAAAAACGATTTTTCTTCTACGTGACTTCTTAAACGGCCTCTGTTAGGTGTACAATTGTCGCCGTTAACGAATACTCAGCAAATGCATGATTATTTATTAACACTTAGATAAGGATAGCTAGGCAGTTATAGAGGCAAAGTAGTGCACTTAACATTTCAACTTCTCTCATGGGGCGCGTGGTCTCCAAACTTTCAAACCAGTGAAAGCTGGCAACATTGGCAAAAGCCAAATACAAGTGTGTCTGCTAGCCAAGCAACCCCAGCTCTATCGCATATTCCTGCCATGCAACGCCGCCGATTTAGCCGCTTAACTAAAATGATGTTAACGGCAGCGCACCAATGTCAGGTTGCGCCACACACTCGCAGTATTTTTGCCTCTCGTCATGGTGAGTTAACCCGTACCCTAGGTTTGCTAGAAGACATCGTACAAAAACAACCACTTTCCCCAATGGCTTTTAGTCAGTCGGTACATAATACTGCCAGCGGTATCTTCGGTATTGTTACTCAAAACACGGCCGCATCGACATCGATTGCTGCAGGTGAACAAACCCTACCTCAGGCACTAATTGAAGCCTACGCTCAACTGACACAAGACCCCAGCCCATTATTATTGGTGTTTGGCGATGACCCTGTCCCGCCGGTCTACAGTGAGTTTACCCACGAAGTTGAACTGCCTATTGCCCTAGGTTTGTATCTAGCACCCGCCAATAGCGTTACCAATGCCAGTATAATCCTAGGCTTATCTGAACGCCCAGTCACAGGGCAAAATCAAGATAACATCAGCTTTAGCCAATTAATTCACCATATCGCCACAGGTAAAAACATCCAAGGGTGTTTATGTCATTGGTATTGGTCTGTTGAACATCATGACTAATTCTTCGCAGTCAGCTCCTTTTACATCTCAGCAGGGCCTTGCCCCAAAACTGACTGGGCTGAGGTATGCCCCAAGATGGTTTGGCGGGGTCATGTGTTATATGGTCTTTGGCCTTGGTGGGTTGCTCAGCTCATTAACCATCCTGCCAGTATTACGTTATTGGCCAGGGTCCAAGCAGGCACGTATAGCGCGAGTGCAACGTACCGTGAGTCTAATGTTTAAAGGTTTTGTCACCATGTTAACCGCGGTTGGCATCATTAAAGTGAGCACTCACAATCTGCATGTATTACAACAAGCTCGGGGTAACATTATAATAGCCAACCACCCCACCTTGGTGGATGTAGTCGTACTGATTAGCCTTATGCCAAATGCGGGTTGCATTGTTAAACAAGCTTTATGGCACAATCCGTTTATTCGCGGCGTGCTCTCTAGCGTAGGTTATATCCCCAATCGCAGCGCGAATTTACTGCTACAAGATTGTAAGCAAGTATTAAATCGCGACACAAATTTAGTGATTTTTCCTGAAGGTACCCGCACACTGGTTGGCAGCGTAATCAATCAATTTGCGCGCGGTGCGGCCAATATTGCAATACGTACTCAAAGTAATATTTTACCCGTTGTACTTCGCACCGATGTTCCAGGCTTAACCAAACAAGAGTCTTGGTTTCAAATACCAAGACAAACCATCAATATGTCGGTTGAAGTCGCCGACAGTGTACTGCAACATGACAATGAGATTACCCAAGGTAACGAAGCAAAAATGGCTCGGAAACTCACCCGAGATTTGCAACAGTTTTATTTAAACACCCTATCAACCACCATTGATAGCCATACTGATAAGAAACAAAAAAATGAACTTACACAACCAAATTAAACAGCTGATTATCGACAGCTTAGACCTAGAAGATGTCACCATTGACGACATAGATACTGATGCCGCGCTATTTGGCGAAGGCCTAGGTTTAGATTCAATTGATGCGCTAGAGCTGGGTTTAGCGGTAAAAAAAGAATTCGACGTCAAAATTGAAGCCAATTCAGACGCAACTAAAGCACACTTTTTCAGTGTGGCTAGCCTAGCTAGCTTTATTGAATCACAACGCGTTTAGGAGCCAGCATGCAAAGCCGTGAACAAATTTTTGCCATGCTCAGCACCATTTTAGTGGATGAGTTTGAAATTGACCCAGCAGACATCAGCTTAGACGCCTCATTGTATGAAGCGTTAGATTTAGACAGCATCGATGCGGTGGATCTTGTGATTAAGTTACAACAACTCACGGGCAAAAAAATTCAGCCAGAAGAATTTAAAACCGTTAGAACCGTTAATGACGTGGTGAATGCCGTTGAAGGATTAATGCAAAGCTAATGCGGTTACTGTTGCAAATCATTACCACGTTAGTGATTGTTGCTTACCCATTAGCTGTGTATTTTGGTTTACAGTATTTACCCCCAGGTTACATAGCCTTATTACTGTGCGCGTTATTGCTCACACGAATGATAGTCACCAAGCAACAAGTGCGGGCAATGGTATTGCCGCTCATTGTTGGGATAGGGTTAACTGGGGCAAGTTTTATTGCTAAGCGTAATGACTGGCTACTGTATTATCCGGTGGTCATCAACCTCAGCTTATTGAGTTTATTTGGTTATTCTCTCATTCATGGTCCCAGCATGATTGAGCGCTTAGCACGTATAAAAGAGCCTGATTTACCAGGCTCAGCAACAGCATATTTACGCACCATTACCAAATTATGGTGCGGGCTATTTGTTGTCAATGGCGCCATGGCAGCCTACACAGCAGTAGCCACCACAATTGAAATGTGGACGCTTTACAACGGACTGATAGCTTATGTGCTCATAGGTATGCTACTCAGTGGTGAATGGACTTATCGCAGGTTTTGGCTGAAAAAACATGACTAAACTTTTGCTTAACTGGCTTACTAATGGCCCCACTGCTCAGCAGCTGATTAGCTTTGACCATCATGACATCATGACAGGCTCGCTATTTTGCGCTCACGTCACTCACTTGCACAAACAGCTTAGCCAAAGCGATGCTAAGCGTTGGTTACTGGCAGCGAAAAAGAGTGATTTATTTGCCGCGGGTTTATGCGCAGCACTGCTCGCGGGTAAGCAAGTCATACTACCAGCCAATACCCAGCACGGCACATTAAGCGAGCTAAACCACGAGTTTGATGCCATTATTGCCGATAAGCCATTATGCGAAGTCCGCGAATACGTTGCCCTCAAAAAAGAGCTCAGTCTTCCCGCTGCAACTTGGCCACAAGCCTCGACCTTAGGTGAACTGATTTTATTTACTTCTGGCAGTAGCGGCCAACCCAAAGCCATAACCAAAACCCTTGCCCAATTGGATGCAGAAGTCAGTGTTTTAGAGCACACTTTTGCCCAACACCTGCCACATTGCTCTGTGGTATCAACGGTATCGCATCAACATATTTATGGATTGTTGTTTAAAATTTTATGGCCATTAGCGGCAAGTCGTGCTTTTTTAAGCGAACAAATCGACTTTCCAGAAACCCTAAGCTATTACCTCGCCATCATGCCCAATCTGTGTTTAATTAGCAGTCCAGCGCAGCTAACCCGCTTACCAGACGCGCTTGATAACCAGGCGCAACAACGCATTCCGAGCTTGATTTTTAGCTCAGGTGGACCATTAAATTTTGAGTCGGCACAGGCGGTAAAACAGTGCTTTAAGCAATTACCCATAGAAATATTTGGCAGTACCGAAACTGGCGGTATCGCCTACCGCCGTCAACTTCACCCCATGCAAACCTGGCAACCCTTTGAACGTGTTAGCGTTGATATGGACCCAAGCGACGGAGCCTTGTTATTGCAGTCGGTTTACTTAGAAGATCCCGAAGCCTGGGTAAAGTGTGATGATAAAATTGAACTCGTTGAACATGGTCAATTTCGTTTACTGCACCGCTTAGATCGCATTGTAAAAATAGAAGAAAAACGCTTATCACTGGCACAGTTAGAGCATTTGTTACAAACACACCCGTTTGTCAGCGAAGCTGCCGTCACGGTATTAGAGCAACCACGCACTATGCTTGGCGCGGCCGTATGCTTAAATGAATTAGGCAGACAAACCCTCAAAAATGAAGGTAAGTTAGCAATTAACACCGCGCTTAAAAATCACTTACTCAGCCAGTTTGAACGCATCACCTTACCTAAGCGCTGGCGCTACCCAAAAACCTTGCCGCTTAACAGCCAGGGCAAACGCACGTCAGCCGATATAGCAGCATTATTTATTCATGATTAAATCAGTATTACCGCAAATAATTAATCAACACGTCGAGGGCGAGAGATGCCATTGGCGCTTATTCATTAGTGACGACTTGGCTTTTTTTGATGGCCACTTTCCAGAGCAAGCCGTACTGCCAGGTGTAACGCAATTAGATTGGGCTGTAAAGCTAGGGTGCGATGCTTTTGGTTATCGTGCCAATGTCGCCACGCTTGAGGTACTTAAATTTCAGCAACTCATTTTGCCCAATACCTATGTCGATTTAGTCATTGATCATCAGCCACAAAAGTCAAAGTTAATATTTAGCTACAGCGATGGTGACAAACGCTTTGCGTCTGGACGCATAGTGCTCAATGGCGCAAAGCATGACGAGCGTGTCTCATGAAGCTGGCGTTAGTTATCCCTAATTACAATCACCATATCGCGATAGAAAAAACCTTAACCGATTTGGCCCAGTACCAATTACCCTGTTATTTGGTCGACGACGGCAGTGACGAGCAAACCCGTTATGTACTGCAAGCACTCGCTGATAAATTTAGCTGGGTCACGTTAATTCAACATCCTTATAATCGCGGTAAAGGCGCTGCTGTAATGAGCGGCCTTCGCCAAGCTTACCGTGATGGTTTTAGCCATGCCCTGCAAGTTGATGCCGACGGCCAGCATAATTTAGCCGACATTCCCTTAATGCTCTCCACCAGCGAGCAGCACCCTGCAGCTTTGATATCTGGCCAACCACAATATGATGAGTCGGTGCCCAAAGGACGATTATATGGCCGTTACATTACCCATTTTTGGGTGTGGATAGAAACCTTAAGCTTTGATATTCAAGATTCTATGTGCGGTTTTAGGGTGTATCCACTTGCCGCAACTGAACAGCTATTTAGCCAACAGGCGTTGGGTGAACGAATGGACTTTGACATTGAAGTCATGGTTAAACTGCACTGGCAAGGTACAGCCGTCGTGCATGTGCCAACCAAAGTAATTTACCCAGAAGATGGCATCAGTCATTTTCAAGGCGTAAGAGACAATGTGCGTATTAGTTGGATGCATACCAAGTTATTTTTTGGCATGTTAGCTCGTTTGCCACGCATTATTACTAAGCAAAATCAAACCGCTCAATCATTACAAACAACCCAGCATTGGTCAGCCATAAGTGAGCGTGGCAGCTTTTGGGGAATTAAGTTTTTAGCCCAATGCTATCGCTTTGGCGGGCATTGGTTGTGCCGCGCAGTCATGTATCCGGTGATTTGTTATTTTTTCCTTACTGGTAAAACCGCCCGCGATGCCTCGCTCGGTTTTTTGCAGCGGGTACAACAGCAACAGCCTAACCACCCAGAACTCAATAACCCAGTTAATTGGCGTGATAGCCTTAAGCACTTTTTTACGTTTGGTAATGCCGCCCTCGACAGAATCGACGCCTGGTGCGACAGAATTAACCTCGCCCAAGTCGACTTTAACGACCGGCATATTTTAGCCAATCAAGTGGCTAGTGGACGCGGCGCAGTATTGATTGTGTCGCATTTAGGTAATATGGAATTGTGCCGCGCTATCTCCATCCACCAGCAAAAAGTGAAGGTGAATGTGATGGTGCTGACCCAGCACGCTGAGAACTTTAATAAAGTACTGCAACAACTTAACCCGCAAAGTAGCCTGAATTTAATCCATGTCAATGAACTCGACCCTAGCACTGCGATGCTGTTGCAACAAAAGATTGAACAAGGTGAAATTGTGGTGATCGCAGCAGATCGTACCTCATCGAGCAGTCAAGGTCGCGTGAGCTATTTACCCTTTTTAGGCCAAGAGGCTGCATTTCCGCAAGGGCCATTTATTTTGGCCAGCTTACTCGACTGTCCAGTTTACACCCTATTTTGTATTCGCCAACAGGGCCGTTATCAAGTACATGTTGAGCACTTAAGTGACACGCTAAAAGGCCCTCGAACCGGCAGAACAGCACGCCTAGCCGATGCAATGACCCAATATAGCCAGCGTTTAGCCCATTTTGCACAACTCGCCCCCATGCAATGGTTTAACTTTTTCGATTTTTGGCGCAAGGACGAGCTGGTTACCCGTAACAACCAGCCTTCACAATCAAGTGCAGCCCCATTACCCAGTCAGGACAGATAATCTCATGAGCCACACATCTTCAGCAGACGCTTTCGATAACACAGTGCATTTTGGTCAACAGTACCTCAACCTAGAGCAAGTGGTTGCGGTAGCTAAAGGCGCCAAGGTTAAACTGACTGACACAGCCAACTACATTGAATATATTCAAAAAGGCGCTCGCTTTATTGACAGTTTATTACACGAAGAAGGCGTAGTGTATGGCGTCACCACCGGCTATGGCGACTCATGTACTGTCAATGTCAGCCTAGATTTAGTCCACGAATTGCCACTGCATTTAACCCGTTTTCATGGTTGTGGCTTAGGCGATATTTTTAGCCCAATGGAATCACGCGCCATTATGGCATGCCGACTCAACTCACTCGCCGTGGGCAAGTCTGGCGTAAGCTATCAACTGCTGCAACGCATTGAATGGCTATTAAACAACAACATCACCCCTATCATTCCTCAAGAAGGCTCTGTTGGTGCCAGTGGCGATTTAACGCCACTGTCTTATCTTGCTGCAGTGTTAGTTGGCGAGCGCGAAGTGATGTATCAAGGTAAACGCCAAGCCACTAAAGATGTGTATTTACAACTTGGCATAGTGCCACTGAGATTACGCCCAAAAGAAGGCCTTGCATTAATGAACGGCACAGCCGTGATGACAGCACTGGCATGTTTGGCCTACGACAGATCGCAATACTTAAGCCGTTTATCGAGCCGTATCACGGCAATGGCCTCGTTAACCCTTAAAGGTAACTCCAATCATTTTGACGATATTTTATTTGCCGCCAAACCTCATCCAGGGCAAAACCAAATCGCCAGCTGGATCCGTGAGGACTTAAACCACCACACGCATCCGCGTAACTCAGACCGCTTACAAGACCGATACTCAATACGCTGTGCACCGCATATTATTGGGGTATTGCAAGATGCGCTGCCGTTTATGCGCCAGTTTATTGAAACTGAACTTAACAGCGCCAACGATAACCCGATCGTGGATGCTGAGGGCGAACACATACTTCACGGTGGTCATTTTTATGGTGGCCACATTGCCTTTGCCATGGATGCAATGAAAAACGCGGTGGCCAATATTGCCGACTTAATCGACCGCCAAATGGCACTGGTGATGGACCCGAAATTTAATAACGGTTTACCGGCTAATCTGTCTGGAGCAACGGGTGAGCGCCGCGCCATTAACCATGGCTTTAAAGCGGTACAAATTGGCGTGTCAGCCTGGACCGCAGAAGCCTTAAAAAACACCATGCCTGCCAGTGTGTTTTCTCGCTCAACTGAGTGCCATAATCAAGACAAAGTGAGCATGGGCACCATTGCCGCGCGTGATTGCATGCGCGTATTACAACTCACAGAGCAAGTGGCAGCAGCGGCCTTGTTAGCCATGAGTCAGGGGATCAAACTACGGGTACTACAACAAGAGTTAGATCCGCAGTCATTGACCTCTTCGCTGGCTAAAACCCTTGAACAAGTGAGCACCGATTTTGAGTTGCTCACTGAAGATCGTCCTTTAGAGTCTGTACTGCGCCAAACGGTTGAAAAAATTCAACTCGGTCAATGGGAGGTGTGCTAAATGAAAGGATTGTTACTCACCGAAATGGAAATGGTGATCCCGTTTCACGATGTCGACTCAATGGGCATTACCTGGCACGGTAATTACCTGCGTTACTTTGAAGTAGTGCGCTGTCAACTGCTCGATAAACTTGGCTATAACTATCGCACCATGCTCGAGTCTGGTTATGCCTGGCCAATTGTCGATGTGCAAATTAAATATGTTAAAAGCAGTACCTTTGATCAAAAAGTCAAAGTGATTGCCGCCATTGTTGAATGGGAAAACCGGTTACGAATTAACTATCAAATCATCGATGCTCAAACCAATGCACGTATTACCAAAGGCTATACCATTCAAGCTGCGGTAGAGATTGCCACCCAGGAGTTATGCTTTGTCACGCCAGAGGTGTTTCAGCAAAAAATTAGGCCGCTATTAGATGAGAGCCAACGCTAATGCTTGCAGTTAAGTTGCTACCGCTAACATTTATTAGTCTTTTGCTGTGCTTAAGCGCACCGACGCAAGCCAATACTCAACTTAATCAGGCTTTGCTCACCGATGCTCAATTGACACAAATTAACAGCTTGTACCAACAGCCAGCTAGCACTCCCGCACTTGAGGCATTAGCTCAGCAACTGAATTTACATGCCGATACCCGCGGACAGTTTCTGCAACAGCGTCATCTAGCTGTACTCAAAAAGCCGTTACTCAGCCAAGGGCGATTTATCTTCAGCCCTAATCAGGGGTTGATTTGGCAACAACTTACTCCCTTTAATAGCTTAATGGTGCTTAAAGATCAGCAGTTAATTCAGCAAAACAGTCAGGGAAAAGTGCAACAACTCAGTGCAGCAACCAGCGGCAATCCCATCGCGCAGCAACTGCCACGCTTATTACAGGCCATCATGGCCGGCGACATAAACGCGCTCAGCACTGACTTTGCCTTATTTATGCCAACAGAAAAAACAGGCTCAGTGTGGCAACTCGGCTTACAAGCAAAAGACCCACAAATACATGCCGCTATGGGTAACATCACTCTCAGTGGTGATACACACATTCGTTCACTCATCATGAGCAGCCAGCAAGCCAATATTAGCGACTACACCTATATACAATTTACCGATACTGAACAAGGCGCGCTGAGTGACAGCGAACTAGCATTATTTAACCTTAACAGTGAGCTAGCCAAATAATGCCTCGCGGCCAGCAAAATAAAATAGTTTCAGCCAAAGGCGGTTTTGCGCTATGGCTAGTATTGCTATTAGCCATGTTATTAGGTGGCGCGATGCAATGGCAGCAAGGCGCAAAGATCCAAACTGATATTTTGGCCATGCTGCCTCATTTGCAACAAGACAAACTCACCGAAACAGCATTAGAAACCGTCGAAAAAAAACTGGCTAACCAGGTGTATATAGCCGTGATGGCAGAAAACGACAACCAGGCCATTCATGCTGCTCAGCAGTTAATGGCTTCTTTACAAAGCCAGCCACAACAGTCTTTTATCGCCATTAGAAGCGGCGCCGACAACCAATTAGAACAGTTAGCCAAAGTGTATTTTGAGCATCGTTTTAGCTTACTGACCCAGGAGCAAGCACACGCGCTAGAAACAGGTAACTGGCAAGCGTTATTAGCGACAGCGCAAAACCAACTTTACAGTGCCTTTGGTTTAGCTAACAGCCAACTATTAGCGAACGACCCGCTGTTATTATTTCCAGCAAACTTGTTGGCGCTATCACCCAATAGCAAACTTCGTCGCCAGCAGGGTGTTTTACTTACCGACACAGACAATGGCGTGGCCGCTATCGTCATGGCCAAAGGCCGCGACAGCGCGTTTAGCCCCACGGCACAGCAACAGCAAATACTGGCGCTAGAAAGTGCATTTAGCCAGGTAAACCAACAGTATCCGCAAATCAGTTTTCTCAAAGCGGGTGCACTGTTTCACGCTATCGCCGCAACCGAGTCAGCCAAACAAGAGATCAGCAAAATCGGCCTAATCTCACTGCTGGGCATAGTATTACTGGTGTGGTTGGCATTTCGCTCGGTAATGCCATTAGTGGCTGCAACACTGACCTTAACCACAGGCGTCGTATTTGCTTTTGTTGCCACCCTAAGCCTATTTGGTGAGTTACATTTACTGACATTGGTGTTTGGCACCAGCTTAATTGGTGTGGCCATTGATTACAGCTTTCATTTTTATTGTGAAAAACAAACCCATCCCAATGACAATGCTAGCGACACCATCAAACGTATCTTCCCTGCGCTAACGCTCGCATTAGCCACCAGCGCCAGTGCATTTATCGCCATTGGTTTTACGCCTTTTCCGGGGATGCAACAAGTCGCGGTATTTTGCGCTGCGGGCTTAATCGGTGCCTATCTCACCTTGCTGTTGGTGTTCCCACTTTTGGGTAATTACCCATTAAAGCACACTCAAGGGCTTGGGTTTGCTCAGGCATATTTAAACGGGTTACAGCGCGTATTTACCCCAACAAAAACGGTACAAAAAGCAGTACTCATGTTGCTGCCTGTTGCTGTGTTAGTCATACTGTTTTTCGGGTTATCGCAACTCACCGCCAACGATGATATTCGGCAATTGCAGCAAAGCCCCGAGGCAATAACGGCAGAAGAAAACCAGCTGAGGCAATTACTCAGCGGCGGCACAGATAACCAATTTATTTTAGTCAGTAGCGCTAATGAACAAGACTTACTGCAAACACTTGAGCAACTCACCCCAGTATTAGGTGCCGCCATCGCAAACAATGAAATCGCTCAAGCGGTTGGCCTCAGTCGCTTTATGCCAAGTATTGCGCGCCAGCAACATCATTACCAATTACAACAGCAGCTCTACCAACAGCACCTGGCAGACATAATCGACCAAATGGGCCTAGATAACGACATCCAACCACATTTAATGGCAGAGCTTAATCAAGCCAATTCTGTATGGCTGACACCTCAAACT
This sequence comes from Shewanella inventionis, assembly GCF_019931735.1. NCBI lineage: Bacteria > Pseudomonadati > Pseudomonadota > Gammaproteobacteria > Alteromonadales > Shewanellaceae > Shewanella > Shewanella inventionis. The sequence goes on from NZ_CP082926.1 coordinate 43,385, forward strand.
GTGCTTAAGCACGCCAATGATGACTTAAAAACCTTGTGGCTTGGCGATGTTGCAAGCGATGACAACGCTCAACAATTTGGTGCCATTGTATTACTGGGCGGCATTCATTCTCTGCCGTCGTTAGCCCAGCGACTCGACAGCCATAACTGGGCTTTGGGGCAAGTAAAAGTGATTGATAAAGTCGGCGACATATCCACATTAATGGGTCAGTATCGCCAGCTAACCTTTCAACTGTTACTGTGGGTATTTGCACTTGCCAGTGTTGCCTTTAGCGTTAAATATGGCATTAAACTGGCGCTTGCCATTGTTGCGGTACCGGCGTTTGCGGTGTTACTCACGCTGGCTTGTTTAGGTTTAGTTGGCTCAAGCATTAGCTTATTTCATGCACTAGCCTTTATTTTAGTGCTGGGTATTGGTATTGATTACAGCTTATTTTTTGCCGAGGCCAAACACAGCAATAGTGGCGTGATGATGGCCATCTTTATGTCGGCCTGCTCAACCCTATTAGCCTTTGGTTTATTGGCACTGAGCCAAACCCATGCGATTCATTTTTTCGGCCTGACGCTTTTATTTGGCATTAGCTTTGCTTTTGTATTAGCGCCATTTATCTCATTTTTTACAAGGAAGTCACTGTAAATGTTAAGCAGTCAAACAAGCATAGTTAGCCACATGGACGTTGATGTCGCCATTATTGGTGCTGGCCCGTCAGGCGCGATTGCAGCAAGCCTATTGCGTCAACAAGGTCATAAGGTTGTGGTCGTTGAAAAACAGCAGTTTCCACGTTTTTCTATCGGCGAGAGTTTGCTGCCATGTTGTATGCAATTTATTGAGCAAGCCGGCATGCTAGATGCGGTGAATCAGGCTGGATTTCAGTTTAAAAATGGCGCGGCATTTCGTCATCAAGGCCGTTATACCACATTCGATTTTACCGACAAGTTCACGCCAGGCCCTGGTACCACGTTTCAAGTTCAGCGTGGCCAATTTGATAAATTACTGGCTGACACAGCCATCAGTCAGGGCGTCGATATTCGCTTTGGACATCAGGTGGATTCGGTCGATATTAGTGGCGAACCGACCCTAAAAGTAACAAACGAGCAAGGCCAGCCTTATCAAATCAATGCCAAGTTTATTGTCGATGCCAGTGGTTTTGGCCGGGTATTGCCAAGGCTATTAAACCTTGAGCTACCATCAAGTTTACCGACACGCAGCGCGATTTTCACCCATATTGAAGACAACATCAGTGATAACGAATTTGACCGCAATAAAATCTTAATTAGCGTACACCCTGAACATAAAGACATTTGGTATTGGCTTATCCCGTTTAGCAATAACCGCTGCTCTATTGGGGTGGTCGGCGAGCCGCATTTATTAGCGCATTTAACAGGGAGTCTAGAGCAACAACTGCTGGAAATTATTGCGCAGGAGCCTGATTTAAAGCGTTTACTCGCCAATGCCAAGGTAGTGCAACCCTGTGCAACGCTCCAGGGTTATTCGGCCAATGTGACCACACTTGCCACCAACAAGTTTGCCTTATTGGGTAACGCGGGTGAGTTTCTTGACCCGGTATTTTCATCTGGGGTCACTATTGCCATGCAATCGGCTGCCATGGCGTGCAAAAGCCTTGATAGACAATTAAAAGGCGAAACCGTCGATTGGCAAGCCGATTACGCCCAGCCGTTAATGCTGGGGGTTAATACCTTTAGGACCTATGTTCAAGCCTGGTATGACGGCCGCTTTCAAGATGTGATTTTTTATCAGCAAGCGAGTAATAACGTAAAACAAATGATTTGCTCAATTTTAGCAGGCTACGCATGGGACTCTAAAAACCCGTTTGTGAAAGAGTCAGAGCGTCGTCTTAATACCATTGTTGAGTTATGTCGGGAGTTAGACGTTGCTTAAACGTAGTCGTGCTATCAAAGTGATTGGCGCAGTGTTGTTGCTGTGCGCATTGGCAAGTTGTAGCCAACAATTTGCCCGAAAAAGCTGTATGGCGATAACCAGTCAGGCTCAATATTGTCTTGCGCCTACAGTGAACGCATTGAGTGCCCAAAGTGACATCAGCCTTAGCCAAATGATCAGTATGAGCCATGGGCAGGATAACCATGAGTTAATGACTCAATTAGAACTCAGCTCACAACGCATGACCTTAGTGGGGCTCGCGCCATTAGGCCAGGCACTGTTTACCCTGGTGTACGATGGCGACACCTTACAAAGTGAGCAAAGTCGCTTGTTAGGCGATACATTTAATGCCGAATATCTCATGGCCATCATGCAGCTTATCTACTGGCCAACGGAGCAAATAAATCAGCACCTCACTGACGCTCAGCTAAGGGTTACGCCTTGCGAAAATGCCTTATGTAAACAGTTAATCGATGCCGATGGCGAGCAAATCACTATTAACTATAGTGAGCTCAACCCGTGGCAAGCAAAAATTAGCGTTACCATAAAGTCAGCCGACATTTTGTTGAACATTACGCCACTCTAGTAACCAATGACAAAGACTGAGTACAGAATATGAATAACCGAATCGCCATTTCCCATATCGGACTTTGTACCCCAATAGGCAACACGCCTGAAACCGTGCTGCAGCGCTTAGTAAATGGCGACAACAGCGCCATGCAATACCGTGATGACCTGTTGTTTAGTGGCCCAACCATTGTCGGTAGTGTAAACGATGACAGCCTGATTGATATTCCAGAGCACTTGCAGCTGTTTGCTTGTCGAAATAACCGCTTACTCCATACTGCAGCAATGCAAATCGCACAGGCAGTGAGCGAGGCTAAAGCGTGTTATGGCGCTGGTAGAATTGGCGTAGTTTTAGGCACCAGCACATCGGGGATTTCCAAAGGTGAAGCCGCATTAGCATACCAACTCGAACACGGCCACTTTCCACCGAGTTACCATTACTCACAACAAGAGTTGGGCAGCACGAGTGACTACCTCAAGCAGTTATTTGAGATCAGTGGCCCTTGCTACACAGTATCGACCGCATGTTCATCAAGTGCCAAAGTGTTTGCCAGCGCACAACGATTATTACAAGCAAACCTGTGTGACATGGTTATCGTGGGGGGAGTAGACAGTTTGTGCCAATTAACCGTAAATGGCTTTAACTCACTCGAATCTGTAGCTAAAGGGCATTGCAATCCATTTAGTCTACATCGCGACGGCATTAATATTGGTGAAGGAGCCGCCTTATTTACCCTGGAGCGTGGCCAAAGTGAGGTGATGCTGGCTGGTGTAGGTGAGTCTGCTGACGCACATCATATTTCAGCGCCGCACCCTGAAGGCTTAGGTGCGATAGCTGCCATGCACGCGGCATTAACTGCGGCCAACATCCAGCCTTCACAAATTGACTATGTAAATTTGCACGGCACCGCCACCCCCAAAAACGATGCAATGGAATCGCGCGCCATCACGGCAGTATTTGGCCAAACACTGCCAGCGTGTAGCTCAACTAAACCATTAACAGGCCACACCTTAGGTGCAGCAGGCGCCATTGAAGCGGCATTTTGTTACTTGTTACTTAGCCAACACAATCAGCTTGCACTGTTACCGCCGCATATATGGGATGGTCACGCAGACCAAAACGATCCAAGTATTCCCTTGGTAAGCGCCAACGCTTCACAGCCAGGCAATACACTCAGCTACATTATGAGTAACTCATTTGCTTTTGGTGGCAGCAATGCCAGCATTATTTTTTGTAAGAAGGATGCCTAACACCATGACGAGCCTAATTGCAGAACCCAGCTTATTAGCTCTCGATATCAGTGAGTTTGTACCGCATCGTGCGCCAATGATTTTGATAGATAATCTTCTAGAGCACCAACCGGACACCCTACTTACGGCTATCCACATTAGTCAATCAAGCGCTTACTTTGACAGCATTATCAATGGCGTGCCTAATTACGTGGGCATTGAATACATGGCACAAAGCATTGCCGCGCTAGCGGGGGTTGAAGCTAAGTTAGTGGGTGACAAGGTACGCGTTGGCTTTTTACTGGGCAGTCGCAAATTACAAATGCATATTGACCATTTTGAACTCGGGCAAACCTATCACACAAAGGTAAGTAGGCTTTATCAAGAACCCTCTGGCTTAGCCGTGTTCGACTGCCATATTTATCATCAAGACCAGGTTGTTGCGTCGGCAAACGTCAATGTGTTTCAACCTCAAGATACCCAAGCTTATATCAACGATAATCAACTCGAGCATAGTGCCTCAAAATAACTAAAACAGCCTAGCTCAACAACATCATGGAGAGACTTGTGACTAAAAGAGTATTAATTACCGGCTCAAGCCGAGGGATTGGCAAGGCCATTGCGATTAAATTGGCCGAAAACGGCTTTAACATTGCGCTGCATTTTCACAGTAATCACAGCGCCGCTGAAGAGGTAAAGCAAACACTTACCCACCTTGGCGTTAATGTGAGTTTATTGCAGTTTGATATTGGCGATCGCGCTGCAGTAAAACAGGCCATTGAAACTGATATTGCTGAGCATGGTGCTTATTACGGGGTGATTTTAAATGCGGGCATCAATCGCGACACGGCCTTCCCCGCGATGACAGAAAACGAATGGGACAGTGTTATCCACACCAATTTAGACGGTTTTTATAATGTGATTCACCCAACCGTTATGCCAATGGTGCAAGCACGTAAAGGTGGACGCATTATTACTCTCGCATCGGTTTCGGGCATTGCCGGCAATCGTGGCCAAGTCAATTACAGTGCTTCTAAAGCAGGCATTATTGGTGCAACTAAAGCATTGTCGCTTGAGCTCGCTAAACGCAAAATCACCGTCAATTGCATTGCGCCAGGTTTAATCGAAACCGACATGGTGAGCGATTTCCCAACCGATTTAGTTAACCAAATGGTGCCGATGAAACGCATGGGCAAACCCAATGAAATTGCCGGCCTAGCTAACTTTTTACTGTCTGACGATGCCGCTTACATCACTCGCCAGGTTATTTCGGTCAATGGAGGTATGATATGAAGCGCGTTGTTGTCACGGGCATGGGCGGGATTTCTGCTCTGGGTCAAGACTGGCCACAGATTAAAGCAAGCTTATTGGCCAAGCAAAATTGTGTAATCCGCATCGACGAATGGGATCGCTACCCAGACTTAAATACTCGCCTGGCCGCACCCGTGCAAGATTTTGAAGTCCCCTCGCATTACTCGCGTAAAAAAATTCGCTCAATGGGCCGGGTGTCGCTCATGGCAACCCGCGCTAGTGAGCTGGCATTAGAGGATGCAGGCTTATTGAACGACCCAATATTAAGCTCAGGTCAGGTCGGCGTAGCCTATGGCTCATCAACCGGCAGCACCGACCCAATTATGGGCTTTGGTGACATGCTCAAAACCGGCGAAATGTCAGGGCTTACTGCCACCAGCTATATCAGAATGATGGCCCACACTACCGCGGTAAATATCGGGGTATTTTTTGGCTTACAAGGCCGTATCCATACAACAAGTAGCGCCTGCACCTCTGCCAGCCAAGGTATAGGTTATGCCTACGAAGCCATAAAATATGGCATGCAAACCATAATGTTAGCCGGCGGCGGTGAAGAGTTATGCCCCACAGAAGCCGTGGTATTTGACACCTTATTTGCCACCAGCACTCAAAATGATACTCCCGAGCAAACCCCACGCCCATTTGACAAGCAGCGCGATGGTTTGGTTATTGGTGAAGGAGCCTGTACGTTAATACTCGAAGAGCTAGAACACGCTCAAGCGCGCGGAGCTACAATCTATGCGGAGCTTGTTGGCTTTGGCACCAACTCAGATGGCCAGCACGTTACCCAGCCCAATGCCAGCACCATGGAAGTGGCCATTCGTTTAGCCTTAAAAGACGCAAAACTCACGCCGCAAGATATTGGCTACATTAGCGCCCATGGCACAGCGACTGATCGTGGCGACATTGCTGAAACCACAGCCACCCACGCGGTATTTGGTGCCAGTACGCCGATTTCATCACTCAAAAGTTATACCGGACACACGCTTGGCGCCTGCGGCTCACTCGAAGCATGGACCAGTATCCAAATGATGAATGAAGGCTGGTTTGCACCTACTTTAAACCTTGATGAAGTCGACCCAGAATGTGGCGAGCTTGATTACATTAAAGGCGATATTCGCCAGCTTGAGACGCAATTTATTATGAGTAATAACTTTGCCTTTGGTGGCATCAATACCTCACTGATTTTTAAACGCTGGAACTAAGAAACTATTCTAAAAGGACGTAGCATGACCAAAAATGTAACAAGCATGGCAATCAATGGATTTCTGATAGCCGTAGGATTATTGAATTCATTATTCACTTCATTAGTCAGTGCGCAAGAACCCCTTGTCCAAGAGCAGCAATACTTGGCGATTTTTCAAAGTGACAGCCATGCTCAACAAATACAGGCCATTGAGACCTTAATTATTTCAGGGCCGCAAGATATAGCAGTATATGATGCGATAGAAGCATCGCTTAAACAGAGTTTAGCCAACACGAACAAACAAGCTATCGATCATTCATCTTGGCTTGCTAAAGGTTTAGGCTATTCTGGCAATGAGAAATATCGCTCGACGTTAACGCAAATCGTCGAGGGGGATTATCATAAAAAATTACGTAAATATGCTAACGAGGGTATTAGTAATATTAGCCAATACGCTATCTGGAATCCCATTTTGCATGTGCAAACTCACGCTGATTTATCGCCACGGTTAAATGCATATAGCAATGCCTTAGCCAGTAATGACTTAGTATTAATTCGAATCGCTGCTAAGCGGATCATGTATGAACGTGAATATAGCGAGGTGATATTAACTCAGTTAAGCGAACAGCTAACTCAACCTCGTCTGCTTGACGACAGCCGCTTAGCCATTGATACCTATGCCTGGCTAGCCAAAGCTCTGGCCAGCTCAGGTAACGATAAGTTTAAACCGGTCATTGAAGATATAGCTAATAACGCCGCCAATAAAAAGCTGCGCAGCTACGCCAAAAAGTACTTAAAAACCTATTTTTAAATGTGACCTCCAATTATGTATCAATAAAAACAGATGTGAGCAATCGCTGACATCTGTTTTACCTACACTTTATAAGCTGCGGCTTTAGCTTGATATTCTTCAGTAATACGTTTCATTTCAACGGCACCGACTGCAAGTTTTTGCACTTGCTCAGACAGTACCACTACCGCTTTGGCGTTATCTAAAATTTCAGCACCAATTTGATTCAGCTTATTAGCTTGCTCTTGTGTACTATTTGCAACGTTATTACTTAAGGTAGATACTTGGCCAATTTGTGCGGAGCGCTGCTCTAAACCCTTAGCAATATTATTAGTATGCTGCACGTTTTCTGCCGTTCGCTTTTTACCTTGATCCATCGAGTCGACCGTTTTTAACATGCTAGTATTTAATCTACTTAGCACCTTCTCAATTTCATCTGTTGAATGACTAGTTCGCTGCGCAAGCGCTCTGACCTCATCGGCCACTACCGCAAAACCGCGACCACTTTCTCCCGCTCTAGCCGCTTCAATGGCAGCATTAAGTGCCAGTAAATTGGTTTGCTCTGAAATACTGCGTATAGCTTGTAGCAATGACGTGATTGCACCGACATCTTTGGTCAGTTCGGTTAACGACTCAGTCACCGCGGTGGTATTGGTTTCAAGCAGCTGCATGTCTTTCATAATACTCAACGCACTTTGACGATCGCTTACGCTTGAGCTTGCTGCATCTTTTGCTTGCTCGGCAGACAACTGGCTGTCATGAGCCATTTGCTGAAAATGGTCGATCACTACTTGGGTTGCATCTGCAATCACTTGAGCTTGATGCGTTTGTTGCTGCACAGCATGCTGTGTCTTATCACTTAGCCCCATTAACTTGTCAGACGTATTGGCCATGTTAACCGCTATATCACGGTAATCGTCAAACAGCTGAGACAACTCTTCAAGCATAAGGTTAAACGACATTTCAGCGGGTGTATCAGCTTGAGCAAGGCGCACCGATAAATCTTTGTTAGCTGAAATAGTCTCAATAGCACCAGCAATACGCTGATTGGCAACGGCATCTGTTCGCATAAAAAGACAGATACGGATCAAAATAAAGGTCTCAGCCGCTGCAAACAGCGCATGGACAAACATGATCATCCAATTGCATTCACCGGAAAAAATCATGACTTGAGTATCAAATAAGCTGACACCTTGCAACTGTATGTACGTTAACACAATATGGTGTAGAGCCACTGTGAGCAATGCTGCCAACAAGGGTTGCCAGCGCAAATAGATTAAAAACACACCCATAGAGGCAAAAATATGAAAGTGCATTTCAATCATGCCCATTTGGCTTTGGATCAATAGACCTGAAACCGTCATCATAATGACCGCCGCTACGATGGCAAATAATTCAGTCCCTTTCAGTAAGCTATAAGCTAGCTGCACCAACACTATAATAGCGATGGCAGCAATGGTGCTAAACGTGAGCATGTTTGCACCCAAAAAACCACTGATAAACAGCAGAGGTGCTTGTAACATTAAGATTTTATATATATATGAATCATGTTTTTTTAATAGTGTTATTGTTTGATTATCATTCATAAATAGGCCTAAAGTTCAGATGAAATAATGTGTTTAAGCTCAAGCATCATTTTGGGGGTTGAAAGCTGCTCGGCGGTATATACCCTTACTATTTGTCCATCCGGGGACACTAAAAACAGTTTACCGACATGGTTAATACTGCTGAGTTCATGATTGATATTTTCAGACAATCGCCTATCGAGTTGCTGTAACTCTTCATCTGATAATGACGCACTCATAAAGCGAGACGATCGATTATCGATTAAGCTTTTACGCACGGCGGGAGTGTCGTTATTAGGGTCAATCGTCACAAACATAAATTGCACCTCAGCTTTCGTTAACAAAGCATCCTGCTGTAAATGTTGCTCCAATTGAATCAGTTGCTGGACTCGTATCGGGCATATTTCAGAGCACGATAAAAATCCTAAGAATAAGTATGTATATTTACCCGCGGACGCAGGAAATTGATGCGATTGTTTTTCAACATCCTGCCAAGTAAAGCGCAGGTTTTGGTTGTCGTTTATATTAATGCCGTAAGCTTTATCAGCTTGATACCATTGGCTTAACACCATCAGTATAGGTATCAACCCTAAGCAAATACAAATCAAAACCAATGCAATAACCACTTTTTTTAACTGCATAAATCACAGCCTTCTGTGCCGTATCGCAATATGATTACCAACATAATTATAGCCACTATGATGCGATTGCAATATTTGCTCATTATACAAACAAATAAAACGCTTAAAGATAGCGTAAATACGCAAGGTAGAATAGCGTTGATCAGTTTTCAGATTGAAAAATAACAACCAACTTAAAAAAATAACACAAAAACCATAAAAAACAATTAATTAGTTACTAAACTTTGTTTGGTTATTTGCAAGCTCGCCCACCACATCGTTTTATGCAACACGCCGTAAACCCATCCTTGGGGGCTTGACGAAAACATCCTGTTTTCAACATTTGCCTATGCCAATATGGCAGGCTACCCGATAGATCGTTGGTAGTTGGTAGTTGGTCGTTGATAGTTGGTAGTTGGTAGTTGGTAGCTTTATGCCACTTAGCATGTCGATGCTATTGTTGCGTTAAACACGGTCAAAAGGCGTAAAACATTAAGATGGGGGATTAGTTGTCTGCTGGATTATGGGTTATCCCGCCCACCACATCGTCCTATGCAACACGCCGTAAACCCATCCCTGGGGGCTTGACGAAAACATCCTGTTTTCAACAGTTGCCTATGCCAATATGGCAGGCTACCCGATAATCCGTTGGTAACGTCATGCCACATATCATGTCGATGCTATTGTTGCGTTAAACATGGTCAAAAGGCGTAAAGCATTAAGATGGGGGATTAAGTTGCCTGCTGGTTTATGGGTTATCCCGCCCACCACATCGTCCTATGCAACACGCCGTAAACCCATCCTTGGAGGCTTGACGAAAACATCCTGTTTTCAACAGTTGCCTATGCCAATGTGGCAGGCTACCCGATAGGTCGTTGGTCGTTGATAGTTGGTAGTTGGTAGTTGGTAGCTTTATGCCACTTAGCATGTCGATGCTATTGTTGCGTTAAACATGGTCAAAAGGCGTAAAACATTAAGATGGGGGATTAGTTGTCTGCTGGATTATGGGTTATCCCGCCCACCACATCGTCCTATGCAACACGCCGTAAACCCATCCCTGGAGGCTTGACGAAAACATCCTGTTTTCAACAGTTGCCTATGCCAATATGGCAGGCTACCCGATAATCCGTTGGTAACGTCATGCCACATATCATGTCGATGCTATTGTTGCGTTAAACATGGTCAAAAGGCGTAAAGCATTAAGATGGGGGGATTAGTTGTCTGCTGGATTATGGGTTATCCCGCCCACCACATCGTCCTATGCAACACGCCGTAAACCCATCCTTGGAGGCTTGACGAAAACATCCTGTTTTCAACAGTTGCCTATGCCAATGTGGCAGGCTACCCGATAGGTCGTTGGTCGTTGATAGTTGGTAGTTGGTAGTTGGTAGTTGGTAGTTGGTAGTTGGTAGTTGGTAGCTTTATGCCACTTAGCATGTCGATGCTATTGTTGCGTTAAACATGGTCAAAAGGCGTAAAGCATTAAGATGGGGGATTAAGTTGTCTGCTGGGTTATGGGTTATCCCGCCCACCACATCGTCCTATGCAACACGCCGTAAACCCATCCATGGGGGCTTGACGAAAACATCCTGTTTTCAACAGTTGCCTATGCCAATATGGCAGGCTACTCGATAATCCGTTGGTCGTTGATAGCTGATAGTTGGTAGTTGGTAGTTGATAGCTTTATGCCACATAATAATTTGATTAAATAAGTGATCAGAAATTGCGTTGGAATAGTCCTTTATAATAAGGCAGGAAATTGCAGCGAGCTCGTTGTTCTACCTTCAACAATTCTAACGACGTTATAAGCGATGTGAACCAGTAAGATTGAGCACATTTTTGTGCTCATTGATATAACTCGAATTCTGGTTAAACATCCAGAGTTCTGGTTAAATAAAAAACGCCTAAACCTTTCGATTTAAGCGTTTTTTATTCGTAAAAACTGTCTATTTATAGCTTAATGGCATCAATTGCTTGCTTAGCTAGGGTAATGCCTGATTGCGCTGCCTCAGGGCCCATATTCAACGCTTCTGCATACACAGTTTCCACCTGAGTAATGCCAATAAAACCAAGCACGGTCGTTAAATATGGCACGACATGATCTGTAGAGCCACCTTTGTGAGCTCCACCACGCGTGGTCACAATAATGGCACGTTTACCTTCAATCAATCCAACAGGTCCTGTGTCTGTGTATGTAAATGTCACACCAGCACGAGCAATCAAATCAATCCAGCTTTTTAATGTGGTCGGAATACCAAAGTTATACATAGGTGCGGCAATCACAATGATGTCATTAGCGTTAATTTCAGCGATTAATTCATTCGACAATGCCAGAGCAGCTTGTTGACGCTCAGATAAATTGTCGCCACCACGCAAACCTGATGCTATTTCACCATCGAGCATTGGTACAGGATTAGAGCCTAAATCACGAACAGTTATTTCAGCACCGAGTTCGTTCCATTGATGTTGAGCATAATCAACCAGTGTTGAGGATTGTGAGTATTCGCCTAAAATGCTCGATTTTAACATTAGTACTTTTTTCATCAGTCATTCCACCTGTCTGGTTACGTATATTCTGTGAGGTCTCTACATGTTCGACCAATGACACCAGTATATTTGACGATAAAAAAGAAAAATAGCGGAATAATTTAGCGATTACATTCGATTTTATAGAACAATTTAGTTTGATGGCGTTTTAGGAATAGAAACATAATGGCCTGTAAATGCCGCACAAAGTTGATCGTTACAATACAAGCCAATATCGAGCATCACTTGTGCACGTAGTCCTTTAGCTAACCCTGATATATCTGTATTTGGCCAAATGACTTTCGCAATCGGTTCGCCAGTAATTGGCTTAATATATTTTACGCTCGCGTCAGCAATAACGATGTCACCTTGCAGTGTTAAACGTTGTTGCTGTAACCACATCATTCCCCAACCCGTTAAAGTCATTAGCGTATAAATACTGCCGGCAAACATGGTGTTATGCAGGTTAATATTAGGAGCCAAAGGTGCAGTAACCTGTAACTCGGTGCCACTGAAACTGAGCGGTTTCACCTGCATAAACTCACTTAACGGAATCGTGCTATGCCAAGTGTTTTGCAATTGAGATAACAGTTCACTAAAGCCACCACCGATTGGCATTACATTGTCTTGTGACATTACCGCCCCTTTTTGCCTTTACTTAACTTATTGAATCGATTTTTTATGGCCAAATAACGGCCAGCATGAACACTTTGCAAACAAAACTAAACCTGTAAATTAAAGGTCACAGGGCCATCGTTAATCAGCTCGACCTGCATATCAGCACCAAACTGGCCGGTTTCAGTTTCAACCCCTTGCTGGCGACAAAATGCAACAAAATCAAGATACAATTGCTTAGCTTGTTCAGGTGTTGCTGCACACGAAAAACTCGGTCTTAAGCCTTTTGCAGTATCTGCTGCTAAGGTAAATTGCGACACAACTAATAACTTACCACCCACTTGCGACAAATTGAGGTTCATTTTGCCATTATCATCACTAAACACGCGGTAGTTCATTACTTTGGTAGCAAGTTTAGCTAATTTATCGGCATTGTCTTCACGCTCGACACCTAATAACACCAGTAAACCTTGATCAATTTTGCCGACCACTTCGTCATCAACCGTAACAGATGCACGCTTGACGCGTTGAATTAATGCAATCATAACAACCTACTAATATTAAACGATTAAGACTTTTCGATTGATGAATCACTTGCTGATTTGGCATGTGACTGCGATGGTGCCACAGGATCATGCACATTCATCTTTGAAGCCTGTTTTTCTTTGCTTAATGCTTCACCTTCGGTGAATATCTCGGCTTTCATCTCTTCAGCAATCACTGCCAACTCTTCTAAATATTCTGGCAATGCAGCGGTAATTTCAGCCCCTAGCAACACAATCATCCACGATAAATACACCCACACAAATAAAATCGGGATAACCGCTAGCGCACCATAAATGGCTTCATAACTAGGAAATTGCGTCACATAAAACGCAAAGCCCTTTTTACCTGCTTCAAACAATACCGCAGCGACAATTGCACCGAGTAGCGCATGTAAAAAACGAACTTTTTTGTTGGGTACTACCATGTATAACAGCAATATAGAGGCCACTGAAAACATCAGCGGTATACGCTCAACAATCCAGGGCACAAGGCCAGACAATTCACTGCCTGTAACCACCTCTAACGACACCACATACGACGTCGCCACTAAGCTTGCACCAATCAATACTGGGCCAAGAGTGAGCACCATCCAATACATTGAAAAAGACACTACATACGAGCGTTTTTCAGTAATTCGCCAAATATTATTGAGCGCTTTGTCGATTGCCGATATCAGCATTATCGCCACAAACACTAATGCCACAATACCCACAAAAGTACCTTTAGAGGCATTAGCAACAAACTCATTAATATACACTTGCACCGTGTCACCCGCAGCCGGTATGAAGTTGTTATAAATAAACCCTTCAATTTTACCCCTAATGCCTTTAAACACCGGAAAGGCCGATAACATAGACATGGTTACGGCCACCATGGGCACTAACGACAATAACGTTACATAGGCTAAGTGGCCCGCGCGAATGTTAATTTGGTCTTCGGTGAGGCGCTGCTTAAGGTGCAGTAAAAACTGGCCAATACCATAAAAAAAATTGATAAAGGGTCTGAAATCAAACTTCTTGGGCATAATATTCCTTATTTCATAGTCCGTTAGTGGAGATAACATTTGTATTAAGCCACTAACTTCGTACAATGTTATAACATATTAGCGCGAAAAGAATGGAGCGAATTGATGTCTCAACAAGGATCGGCGGGTAATGTCCTCGCAGCTGTAGCAAATTTATTTTTTCCTGGCCTTGGTCAACTTTTACAAGGGCGTATTTTAGCGGCGTTGCTGTTTTTCTGTATTACTGTCACCTGCTATGCACTCTATTTTTTAATTATCCCGGCCATTATTGGTGGCTTGTTCCATTTATGGAGCATTATCGACGCTGCACGATTTAAATCAGGCAGTTAACTAATCAGATGGCTAATCTCACATAGATTGCTGTCGCCTCAAACAATAAAAAGAGACACATTGATGAAAAAATGGATATCACTGGCACTATTAAGTAGCAGTTTACTGTTGAGCGGTTGTCAAAGCGCCTATTACGGTGCCATGGAAAAAGTCGGTTATCACAAACGCGACATTATGGTAGACCGAGTTCAAAACGCCAAAGAGTCACAACAAGAAGCCCAAGAGCAATTCAGTTCAGCTCTAGAAGAAATGCAAGCACTGCTCGCATTTGATGGCGGCGATTTAGAAGATGCTTACAACAAAGCCAAAGACGAATATGAGTCAGCCCAAGCTGCAGCAGATGAAGTCACCAGCCGTATTGATAAAGTAGAAGATGTTGCCGATGCATTATTTGCAGAGTGGCAAGATGAAATCACTGAAATCAGCAAAGCCAGCTTACGCCGTAATAGCACAAATAAACTTAACGAAACCAAACGAGCTTACGCATCGTTAGTCAAAAGCATGCGCCGCGCAGAAGCTAAAATGCCACCCATTTTAACCGCCATGAAAGATAACATGCTTTACCTAAAGCATAATCTAAATGCTCAAGCGATTGGCGCCATAAAAGGTGAGTTTGCTAATTTACAGTCTGACATTTCGAGCTTGATTAATGAAATGAACAAATCGATTGAAGAGTCAAACAAGTTTATTGCGTCTATGGAACAAGGCTAGTCGTCTTAACTGAATCATCGAGGTAAGTATTGGCTATGTAAACTCGCGGAGCATAGCCAATACCCATGCAGCGAATTATTCTATTGGTGAAGCGTCCACGGGTAACACGTTATGACTAAAGATTTGTTTTAATACTACTGTGGTTTCAATATTAGACACGTATTTTAAGTTACCTAACGATCTTTTAATGAACTGCTCGTAAGTCACGAGATCTTGAGCGACGATTTTTAACAAATAATCATGCGAGCCCGTTACCACAGAGCATTCCATCACGGCAGGCAGTTGCGCCACGGTATTTTCAAATAAAGCGGTAGACTCATCAGAGTGCTCACTCAAACGCACCGACGCATATACCACCACGCTTAACCCCACTTTAGCGGGATCAACTTGGGCACCATAGCCTAAAATCACTTTATCAAGCTCTAGCTTTTTTACACGGCGTAAACAAGGTGTGTCAGACATATTAACCTTGTCGGCTAATTCAGACACTGCCATGCGGCCATTACGCTGTAATATTTCTAATAGCTTTAGGTCTTTCTTATCCATGACATTGGCCGTTTTTTTGCTGAGTGATTTTCAGTGAAAATATCATATTTTTGAGTGAAATCCTCTACTAATTTAACTTAGAATCAAATATTTCAAGAAAACCATCAAAAATGACATGAGAAAGTCATCAATCCCCTAAACTCTCAATAAATATGATTGCTATAAACAAAAATGCCATGAAACAATCTTCATGGCATTCGTATTAGCTTAAGGGATTAACTGGGGTCTGTTGATCTTTGCTGTTTGAATTTTGTTCGAGTTAAAAACGTTTTAATCGAGACGAATGGATTGATGCCTAGTCATCTAAGCAAAATCCATTCAACAAAGAGTAAAACGTTTTTAGCCGAACCCTTCGGGCAGCGTTTGTTGGCCATTTTTACTGCGCTATCGACTTTTTATGTAAAATAACTACACTTCAAAGTCTCTGCCGCGCACTTGTATATGAGTAATAGCCAACAATTCGCTGCAAAAACAATCTTGAAAGATCAACAGACCCTAGCATTCATCTATATACACTTCGATTAGTGGCTCCTCGCCAGCGGCTAAAGGCTGTGAGTAGCGTATTTCACACTTGTTTGCGTCGTAGTCTGCGTCTGGGCGAATACGCAAACCAGTACGGCCAGAAGAGTTATAAGTGGTTATTTCAAAATCCACACCATCGGTAATGTTTATCATTCTAGCAATACCCGTTGCAGTATGACGCGGGTACCCATAAGCTAAAATAACAACCTCACCCTCAACAGTAATACTATTTCCAGAGCCATTACCACCTCCTGCTGGCGCAGTTTCATCGCAACTGGTGCTTATCACACAGGCGGAATACACCATGGTTTTACCACTACTAATGGCTGCGGCAACACCTTGCATTGAGCTGGCATACGCATCACTTTTTAAACTAATAAATTTAGGTGCTGCAACTGCGGCTAATACGCCCAAAATAATAATCACAACCACTAACTCAATTAAGGTAAAGCCATGTTGCTTAGCGTGTTGAGCATTAGGTAGGCTAACAAGTCGATTCTTCATTTTATTCCTTTATCGGCATACGCTTTAGTCAGTTAACTCGCATGCATCACTTGATCTTTACCCGCATTCTTAGCTTGGTACATGGCAACATCTGCTCGATGGATCAAGCTATCGATATCGGTATCTGTACCATCATATTGAACAACACCAATGCAAGCGCTCACCTGTAATTGATGTGAACCAATGTCATAGGGCTGTTTAATGGCCTCTAGCACCCTATTCGCCTTCTGATTAACTTTATCGCATTGCTTATCATTTTGTAAAACTAATACAAACTCATCACCACCATAACGCGCCAAGATATCGTCACGCTCTAAATATACTGTCACCTGCTGACCAATACTGGTTAATAAGCTATCACCTACACCGTGGCCATAAGTGTCATTAATCTTTTTAAAACCGTCTAGGTCAATAAATAACAAAGAAAAAGGTTTTTTGGCATTAATCAGTTGTTTAATGGTATGTCTAATCGACATACGATTAGCTAAACCGGTAACTTGATCATGATTGGCTAAATGCAATGCAGCCGCTTGTGCTTTGGCTAAATCCGCCGTTTTATCTTTTACCCTTTTAGCCAGATCTTTTTGACTATTAATCACTTGCAAAGACATCTGATGAAAACTGTCAAACAAGGTCACAAACTCATTTGTCTCAATGCGCTGCTTAGGTAAAGGGCTTAACTGTGTTTGCTGTTCTGCTAGGTCGCACACTTGCGTGGTGAGCGCGGCAATGGGCCGAGTAATTAACCCCGTCATCCACCAACTGAGTAAAAGGCAGGCAACAAAAGACCAAACGGCTATCCACAAAATCGTGTTAATTTGAGATTCGGCTCGCACATACAACTCAACTAATGGTTGCGGGATCATCACCCCCCACCCTGTTGTTGGCACCACAGTGTATGCCGCTATCATATCTTGTTGTACTGCTGGTGAATAAAACTCCATTACACCGGTATTACCTGCCATCATCTGTTGCACAATATTGACTTTAGCTAGGTTTTTACTGTCGGCTTGCCACTGTTTGTTAGGATGAGCCAACACATTGCCTTTGCGGTCAACAATTGCGGCGTGACCTTCTTTGCCAAACTTAACCGCAGACTGTAATAAATCAATAAATTCTGGGTTCATTACTGCTAGCCAAACACGTTGTTGTTGGTCTTTGCGGACCATATACAAAGTAGGCGTTTCGCCACCCAGATTTTGCACATCGGTAAATGTTGCTTGAGATCTTTGTGCAAGGTCAAATACGTTCACACCTTTTGTGAGTGAAACGGGCTGAAGACTTTCAGGACCAAATAACACATTAACCAGCTGACCTTGAGCGTCATACTCACCGATAGACTCAACATCAATATCCTGAAGCAGTGAAACTAAATGAGGGGAAATATCTTGTTGTACCACGGAGTCAGTTGCATGAGTAAAAATGGATAAAGCATCAACACTATATCGGTCTAATGCCTGAGATAGATTTTTAGCTAAAAGTAGATGCTTGTCATGAACCGTGCGGTATTCATTGTCAAGTGCGTTATGGCTGCTCCATAACGCTAAAATACAAATGGGGATTAATGAAACTAAACTCATGGCAATTAACAATAGATACCGAAATGATAATTTCATTTAATTCTCACATACCCAATCAACTTAATTAAATTACGCTAATGCCAAGCATAAAAAAGACAAAGACAACACCTTAGACACATCCATTTACATTTGCAACACACTGTATACCCAATCAACCTGAAAATGCTCAATTTCAGCAAGAATTTACACGCGTTTAGGCAAGGCATTGATTACGGATAATGGTTATTCCCTTTTCAAAATCAGCTAATTCAACAAAAGCCGCAGCATAAACACGGTGAAACTCTGAAACACATATCTTTTGGGTATAAAACAAAAACCCCCGATAATAACTTATCGGGGGTTTTGATCTAGCTATACTTCGTCGTCTAAAAAGACAAACTCATTATAGGCTGTAGTACATTTCAAACTCTAATGGGTGAGTTGTACGTGATACACGCTCAGCTTCTGCAGACTTAAGAGTGATATAAGAATCAATAAAGTCTTTACTGAACACACCACCTTTAAGTAAAAAGTCGTGGTCAGCTTTTAAGTTTTCAAGTGCGTTTTCTAATGACGTTGCAACTTGTGGGATCTCAGCCGCTTCTTCAGCAGGTAAGTCATACAAGTCTTTATCCATTGCTTCACCTGGGTGGATCTTGTTTTGAATACCGTCAAGACCAGCCATTAACAATGCAGCAAAACCTAAGTATGGGTTTGCATGTGGATCAGGGAAACGCGTTTCGATACGACGGCCTTTAGGGCTTGGTACCACAGGAATACGAATTGAAGCACTGCGGTTACGCGCAGAGTAAGCTAACATTACTGGCGCTTCAAAGTGTGGCACTAGACGCTTGTAAGAGTTAGTGCTTGGGTTAGTGAATGCGTTCAATGCACGAGCGTGCTTGATAATACCACCAATGTAGTAAAGTGCAGTTTCACTTAAACCAGCATATTTATCACCAGCAAATAAGTTAACGCCGTCTTTTGCTAAAGATTGGTGAACGTGCATACCGCTACCGTTGTCACCAACGATTGGTTTTGGCATAAATGTCGCTGTTTTGCCATAAGCATGCGCCATGTTGTGCACAACATACTTAAGAATTTGGATTTCGTCCGCTTTCTTAGTCAAGGTGTTAAAGCGTGTTGCGATTTCATTTTGACCAGCTGTAGCCACTTCATGGTGATGCGCTTCAACAACTTGGCCCATTTCTTCTAACACTAAACACATTGCAGAACGCAAGTCTTGTGAAGAATCAACTGGAGCAACTGGGAAATAACCCCCTTTCACCATTGGACGGTGGCCAGTGTTGCCTTCTTCATAGCTTTTAGCTGAGTTCCATGCTGCTTCTTTGGCATCGATTTTAACGAAAGTACCTGACATGTCAGTACCAAAACGGACGTCGTCAAATATAAAGAATTCTGGTTCTGGACCAATCAATACTGTGTCGGCAATACCGGTAGACTTTAAATACTCTTCTGCTTTTTTAGCGATTGAGCGTGGGTCACGGTCATAACCTGTCATTGTGCCAGGCTCTAAAATATCACAACGGATTAGCGCTGTGGTTTCTTCGGTAAATGGATCTAAAACGAAAGTCGTTGGATCAGGCATTAATACCATGTCTGATTCGTTGATGCCTTTCCAACCAGCAATTGAAGAACCGTCAAACATTTTGCCGTCTTCAAAAAAATCTTCATTTACTTGATGAGATGGGATAGACACATGCTGCTCTTTACCTTTGGTATCGGTAAAACGTAAGTCAACAAACTTAACTTCTAACTCTTCAAGTTGCTTTAAAACTGATTCAACTGACATTCTCAAGCCTCCGGTAGGGTAAAGGGTTATCCCTTAAAATAATTTTGTATATTCGCCAGAAATCGTATCTGGAAAACGAATTTGCATTCATCCGATGACCAACAACTTAGCGATAATCATGCCAATTAGCTAACTAATTGATTTTATGCATTTTGAAAATATTGCAGCCAGTAGCAAAACTCATTTTGCACCAGTGCAGTGCACCACTATGTTTCAATATGGTGCAAAAGTCCATTGTGGTGCGTAAGCAAATAGATAACATTATTACCAGTGTCACATTTCTGCATGACAAGCCTGTTACGTTATCAAAGCATTAACGCGATAAACATCAGTATCAGCATTTAAACTGATGCATTTATCTGCCGCTCAAAAGAACAAAAAGCGTAATACTTTCTATTAAAATAATGGTTTTCAGATGATTTTTGGCCACAAGCACACAAAAATTGCCATGTGTTCAAAAATAATCCTATCTACAAAAGCCGCTCTGAAGTAGAATGGCACGCTTTTTTATAGTGTCTATAATTATGTTTCACTATAAAGCCCCCCTTTTTTATTGATGGTTTAGAGGTTTATCCGTGCTAGAGAATTTACGTAACATCGCCATTATTGCCCACGTTGACCATGGTAAAACTACCCTGGTAGACAAGTTGTTGGCGCAGTCAGGAACCCTTGCATCTCGTGGAGAAGCTACTGAGCGGGTTATGGATTCTAACGATCTTGAAAAAGAACGTGGGATCACCATTCTGGCAAAGAACACTGCCATCAAGTGGAATGACTACCGTATTAACATCGTAGACACCCCAGGTCACGCCGACTTCGGTGGTGAAGTAGAACGTGTTCTATCTATGGTAGATTCTGTTTTATTATTGGTTGACGCTGTTGATGGCCCAATGCCACAAACTCGCTTCGTAACCAAAAAAGCGTTCGCGCAAGGCTTAAAGCCGATTGTTGTAATCAACAAAATTGACCGTCCAGGCGCTCGTCCAGATTGGGTTATTGACCAAGTATTCGATTTATTCGACAACTTAGGTGCTACTGACGAACAGTTAGATTTCCCAATTGTGTATGCTTCTGCATTAAATGGTTTTGCTACTTTAGACCCAGAAGATACTAGCACTGACATGACTCCGCTTTTCCAAACTATCGTTGAGAAAGTTGCTTTCCCTGACGCTGACGCGGAAGGTGCATTCCAGATGCAAATTTCACAGCTAGATTACAACTCTTATGTGGGTGTAATCGGTGTTGGTCGTATCAAGCGCGGTAGCGTTAAAACTGGTCAGCAAGTGACTGTAATTGGTGCTGACGGTAAAAAACGCAACGGTAAAATGGGCCAAGTATTAGGTTACATGGGCCTAGAGCGTACTGAAGTTGAAATCGCAAACGCCGGTGACATCGTGGCCATTACTGGTTTAGGCGAGCTTAAAATTTCTGACACTGTTTGCGCTGTTACAGACGTAGAAGCATTACCACCTTTGTCTGTTGATGAGCCAACATTAACCATGACGTTCCAAGTAAACACTTCACCATTTGCTGGTAAAGAAGGTAAATACGTGACTTCACGTAATATCCTTGAACGTTTACAGCAAGAGTTAGTGCACAACGTGGCACTACGTGTTGAAGAAACTGACAGCCCAGATCGTTTCCGCGTATCTGGCCGTGGTGAATTACACTTATCAATCTTAATTGAAAACATGCGTCGTGAAGGCTACGAGTTAGCAGTATCACGCCCAGAAGTTATTCTTAAGACAATTGATGGTGAACTATGTGAGCCATTTGAAACCGTAACCGTTGACGTTGAAGAAGAACATCAAGGTACCGTGATTGAAAAGTTAGGCACACGTAAAGCTGAAATGAAAGACATGCAGCTTGACGGTAAAGGTCGTGTACGTATTGACTTCGTAATCCCAAGCCGTGGTTTAATTGGTTTCCAAACTGAGTTCTTAACTGCAACATCTGGTACTGGTTTGATTTATCACTCATTTGATCACTATGCACCACATAAAGGCGGTGACATTGGTCAACGTGCTAACGGTGTATTGATTTCAAACGCGACAGGTAAAGCACTAACATTCGCCCTATACGGTTTACAAGACCGTGGTCGTTTGTTTATTGGTCACGCTGTTGAAGTTTATGAAGGCCAAGTAATTGGTATTCATGCACGTTCAAACGATTTAACTGTTAACTGTCTAAAAGGCAAACAGTTAACCAACATGCGTGCATCTGGTACCGACGAAGCTCAAGTACTGACCCCGCCAATCAATATGACACTTGAGCAAGCACTTGAGTTCATCGATGATGACGAATTAGTTGAAGTGACGCCTAAGAGCATCCGTGTTCGTAAGAAATTCTTAACTGAAAACGAGCGTAAGCGCCACAACCGTGGTTAATTCTGTTCAGTAAAAATATCTAGCCCAGATAATTATCTGGGCTTTTTTATGCCTGCAAGAACATGAAAACATTTAACTAGGAAGTTTAATAAAATATCTGTAATACTCTAAATAATAACAATCAGGATAAATAAGTGCTCAGAGGTTGCTTAGGAAAAATCGTTTAGAATAAGATAAAAATTGCAGCGAGCGAGCTGTTCTACCTTCAACATTTCTAACGACGTAATAAGCGACGTTAACCCGTAAGAATAGTCACATCCTTGTGCTGATTGGTTTAGTATAATTACATTAATTGGGAGTCGATATGAGTATGTTGCAACATGTAAGCGTGGCAAAACAAGCCAACGTATATTTTAATGGCAAGGTCACCAGTAGGAGCGTGTTGTTTGCCGATGGCAGTAAACAAACTCTGGGGGTTGTACTTCCTGGCGAATATGAGTTTTCAACTGCAGAAGGCGAAATCATGCAAGTAACTTCAGGTGAATTTGATGTGTTATTACCTGGTGCAACTGAATGGTCAACCTATGCCGCCGGCACTCAATTTGAACTTGCACCAAATGTGAGCTTTTCGATTCGTACAAGTCAAATATCAGAATACTGCTGCCATTACATCAAAGCGTAACAGCGCATTAACCGCAAGACACAAACGGCTGCGCCTTGGCCGTTAGGTTAATCAGCTTACTCATTATTGAAGGGAAGCACAGTTTACCCTGACAAAGATGATTAAGCTGATTTTTTTATAAAAAGCGTCTACTCTATGAAAATATTGGTTTTCAAGGAGTTTAACATGCGTGCCTTTTTGCTTATTGCTTTGCTGATCTTAAGCGCCAGCAGCCCTGCTACTGTCTATCGCTGGGTAGATGAAAACGGTAAAGTGCATTATTCTGATGAACCCAAATCAAATGCAGAAGCTGTTGATTTAAATAAAAATACTCAAAACAGCATGACCATCAACACCCCACCGCAAGCTAAAGAGTCCCCAAAAACAGAGTCTCAGATTAACTACAGTGTCACGATTATTTCACCTCAAGAAGAAGCCACCATCCGCGACAATAATGGCGACCTCACAGTCAATGTTAGTGTTAGCCCTAAATTGCCACGTGGAGCAAAAATGACATTACTCGTAGACGGTGTGGTGGCAGTCGAGCCACAAACTGCACCAATATTTAAACTTACTGGAATTTATCGCGGCGAACATAACCTTGTTGTTAATCTAGTTACACAAAACGGCAAAGTACTTGCATCTAGCTCTCCAAGAAAGATATTTCTGCACCAAGCATCAGTTTATAGCCCAGCAAACAAAGCTAGGCAATAATTTAAAATAGATTAAAATCAAACTCTTATATTGATTGATTGCTTTTTAAATCTTAACTCTTGTTTGTGTAGAACAGGTTGCGGCCTGCACCAAAACGGTGCATCATGTTAGTGCAACCTCAAATTAGGACAGCTAATGGACACAAACAACCTACTCAATCATTTAGTGACAGCTGTGCTGGTAATCGATACCGCGCTAAAGCCGTGCTATGCCAACGCCGCTGCGGCGCAATTACTTGGAGTAGGAAACCACAAACTACTTGAACAACCCTTACCAGAACTCTACCAACTCATGGGAGTGGAGCCTCAATTACTGCGAGACGCCATTAACGCAGGCCAAGGACTGACGGTAAACACCGCAGCATTAATCACGCTTGATGGTCAACATCACACCATTGATATCACTTTGATGCCCCTAGAAAATGACACCAATATGAGCATTTTAGAGTTACGGCAAGTAGACCAACAACGCAGAATTCATCAGCAATTGAACATGGACGCACAACAGCAAGCTGCACAGTTTTTAGTGCGCAATTTAGCCCATGAAATCAAAAATCCATTAGGTGGTTTACGCGGTGCCGCGCAATTACTCTCAAGAGAGTTAACCTCACCAGAATTAAAAGAATTTACCAGTTTGATCATTGAGCAAGCTGATCGGTTGCGTAATTTAGTTGACAGGCTTTTAGGACCACAACGCCCTACACAACATTCAGTGCACAGCATTCACCAAGTGGTGCAAAAAGTCTTAAAGCTGGTTCAAATGGCGCTGCCAGAAAATATTAAGTTAAAACGCGATTATGATCCGTCGATCCCCGATCTACAAATGGACGCAGATCAAATGCAACAAGCAGTATTGAATATTGTGCAAAATGCGATTCAAGCGTTGGAGCCCTGTGGCGGCGAAATTTTAATTAAAACTCGCACCCAGCATCAGGTCACCATTGGCACTCAACGCTATAAATTGGTACTCGCGTTGTCGATTATCGATAACGGCCCTGGCATTCCTCCCGACTTAATGGACACACTTTTTTACCCTATGGTCACCGGCCGAGAAGAAGGTTCAGGATTAGGGTTATCAATTGCACATAACATTGCCCGTTTGCATGGCGGCCGTATTGATTGTGTGTCGGCACCAGGACACACCGAATTTATTATTAACCTGCCCTTACAATAATTAGCACGCCTTTGTAGGCGCGAAGAGGTTTACCATGAACATAAGCGAACAAGTTTGGATCCTTGATGATGATAGCTCTATTCGTTGGGTATTAGAAAAAGCTCTTCAAGGAGCATCACTATCGACCGCCAGTTTTGCCGCCGCTGAGTCACTATGGCAAGCATTAGAGTCATCACAGCCGCAGGTTATTGTGTCTGACATACGCATGCCTGGCACGGATGGATTAACCTTATTAGACCGATTACAACTTCACTACCCGCATATTCCTGTCATTATCATGACAGCACATTCGGATTTAGACAGTGCGGTAAGTGCTTATCAGGCAGGTGCGTTTGAATACCTGCCAAAGCCGTTTGATATCGATGAAGCAATTAGTCTTGTTGAGCGAGCCTTGACTCACGCAACCGAACAAACACCGCTACCGGTAAGCGATGCAGAAGTCAAAACACCTGAAATCATCGGCGAAGCTCCGGCAATGCAAGAAGTCTTTAGAGCCATCGGCCGCTTATCACGTTCATCAATCAGCGTGCTTATCAATGGTCAATCCGGTACAGGTAAAGAGTTAGTCGCAGGAGCATTACACAAACACAGCCCTAGAAAAGACAAACCCTTTATTGCATTAAACATGGCCGCAATCCCTAAAGACTTAATTGAGTCGGAACTATTTGGTCATGAAAAAGGCGCTTTTACCGGGGCGGCTAATGTGCGCCAGGGTCGGTTTGAGCAAGCCAATGGTGGCACCTTATTTTTAGATGAAATTGGCGACATGCCCCTAGATGTACAAACACGATTATTGCGCGTATTGGCTGATGGCCAATTTTACCGGGTCGGCGGCCACCAAGCGGTGCAAGTAGATGTGCGCATTATTGCCGCTACCCATCAAAATCTAGAAGTGTTAGTGCAAAAAGGCACCTTCCGCGAGGATTTATTCCACCGTTTAAACGTGATCCGCGTACATTTACCACCTCTTTCACAACGCAGAGAAGATATTGCTCAGCTTGCCACGCATTTTTTATCGACGGCGGCCAAAGAAATCGGAGTAGAACCCAAAATACTCACCAAAGAAACGGCAATAAAGCTCGCAAACCTGCCCTGGCCAGGTAACGTACGTCAATTAGAAAACACCTGTCGCTGGTTAACCGTGATGGCATCTGGTCAAGAAATTTTGCCGCAAGATTTACCGCCAGAGTTATTAAAAGATCCTGTGGCAAGTCAGCAAAAACAAGCTGGTGCAAGCGATTGGCAAACAGCCCTAACCGACTGGATTGACGAGAAATTAGCCGCAGGCGAAAGTGACTTATTAACCGAGGTGCAACCAGAGTTTGAGCGGATATTGCTCGAAACGGCGCTGCGTCATACTCAAGGCCATAAACAGGAAGCCGCCAAACGCTTAGGTTGGGGACGAAATACCCTTACACGTAAATTAAAAGAACTGTCGATGGATTAACCATGCTCGCACTCAGATAAATGACCGGCGAAATAACACTGCAATGTATAAATAACCCATTATTTTACAAGTTATTATGCTATTTTATATCGAGCTGTGAGCGTTAGCGCAAATTGAAAAATTATTTTGTAACTTACTCATAACAGCGCATGCAAATAAAAAGATGAGTGCTAAAATAAATCATCCGTAGAACAATCATTACTCATCCCCAAGTGCAAGGATAGATTTTGGATTTTGATGCTCAATTTGGTGTGGTCATTCACCAGGACTTTATACCGCGACATGCGGATGACACCTATGCAAAAATATTTGGCTACAATAACGCTCAGGAGATCCTTGCGTTAAAAAGCATATTAGAACTCATCGATCCTGAGTCTCAAGATATTGCAGCTCATACTTATTACGCACTAATGAGTGGCATTGAAAAACCCCAAGTTCGCAGTTATATCAACCGTAATCGCCTTGGTGAAGTGATGAATGTGCTTTCTATTGAACATATTGTTGAATGGCAAGGCCGCCCTGCATTGCAAGTCACAATTGTTAATTTAACGCGCTCTATTCAGCTTGAGCAATCACTTCAACAAAGTGAATATCGTTACCGACAATTACTTAATGGGTCAATCCAGGGCGTATTAATACACCAACACTTTACCCCCCTGTTTTGCAATCAAGCATTAGCCACTATCTTAGGTTACCCAAACCCACAAAGTATTTTGGCATTACCGTCGATGCTAGACTTTATTGACCCAGACTATCGCACCCGACGCGAAGAAGCGCTTAAGAACCTATTTAATCACCAAACCAAACCTTATCCAGTAGAAATTAAATGCCTGCATCATAGTGGTAAGCCTGTTTGGGTAAAATTACAAGAAACCATTATCGACTGGGACGGCAAACCAGCCATCCAAGTCACCATGACAGACATCACTGAATCATATTTGCTCAAAGAAAAGTTTGAACAGCAAATCCATTTAGATTACCTCACAAAAACCCTCAATCGCAGAGGCATGACAACGGCTGGCAAAGCTTTGCTTGCCGACAGTACAGTGCAACACAAAAATCTGTATTGTTTGTTAATGGGCTTAGATGAGTTAAAACAAATTAATCATTTATTTGGCCACGACATTGGCGACAAAACACTTATCCATTTTGCCAGACAGTGCCAAAGCAAACTTGCTGATGCTGACATACTCGGACGCTGGAGTGGTGACGAATTTATCGCGATAATACAAGCAAGCAGTAACAAAATTGCCCGCAACATCGCAGAAAGTGTTCGTCATAGTATTGATGGTATTGATCTTATCGATCCAGAAACAGGCAAACACCTTAGCTTCAGTGCAAGCGTTGGCATATCAAAATGGCAAGAAAATGACACATTAGATGAGTTGATTTTACGAGCAGATTCAGCACTAGAACAAGCAAGATCGCAAATAACTAACCAGCTGGTCATGGTGTAAAACACCATGACCATTGGGTCCCACTAAACGGGGTCTTGATGGATAATGACTTCAGCGTCGTCAAAAGCAGCCTTTATCGCTAACCCTGCTTTGTCTGCAATGGCATGCGCCTCTACTAACGACAACTCGCCCGATAATTCCATATGCAATTGAATAAACGTTGTTTTACCCGCCTGACGCGTGCGTAAATCATGGATACCTTTAACTCTAGGGTCTTGTTTAGCCAATGTCTTGATTTGTTCACGAGTGGCATCATCTAACTCGCGATCAAGCAAACTTTGTATTGAGCGATAACCTAAATCTAGCGCTTGCTGGCCTATAAACACTGCAATTAATACTGCAAATAAACCGTCAGCCCACCACCAGCCATACATAGCCAATACTAATGCCAATAACACTGCACCATTAAGTAGCAAGTCAGATTTATAATGTAACGAATCCGCTTCGACTACCGTACTGTTGGTGTTTTCTAATGCTTTTTGTTGCAGTAATACCAGCGCTAAAGTCATCACAATAGCGATCACCGACACGACAATACCCACGCCTGTATTCACGACAGGCACAGGGTTTATCAACTTTTCACCACCATAAAGCAATAAGAGCGTTGCTGACCCTAAAATAAATGCAGCTTGTGCCAACGAGGCTAACGGCTCAGCTTTACCATGCCCATAACGATGATCTTTATCCGCTGGCACAATGGCATAACGAATGGCAATAAAGTTAACAATTGAAGCTAAAGCATCTGCAAATGAGTCGGTTAACGACCCCAGCATACTGGCAGAGCCAGAATACAACCAAGCTAATAACTTGATCACAATAAGGCATAAGGCTGTAGCAACTGAAGCGCGGCTCGCGAGTTTGACCCAAAAATCATAATCAGAAGATGTGGACATAAAAAATTATCGACTCTATTGGCTGTATATATCGACCGTGATTATAGCAAGCTAGACACTATATGAGGACAAAGTTTACACACCACACCAACCTCCATTTATCAAACTGTGACCATTAGCAAACTTGCATAAACAAAAAAGCCGTCACACAAGGTAACGGCTTTAATTTATTGGCTTTAGCATACTGCTAGAGATTAACGACGACCTTTACCGCCTTTATCTTTAGCAAACTTTTCTTGAAACTTTTGCTGTTGTTCTGGGGTTAATAATTGATAGATTTCGTTTTGCATTTTTAAATGCGTCAACATGCGCTGTAAATGCATTTGCTGCTTTGATTCAGCCATTTCAGTTGCTTTCGCTTCGTCAAAGCTTGCGCCTGTAATTAGCGTTAACATTTCAGCACGGTGCGCAGCACGTTGCTCTTCAGTTGGTTTTTCTGGGCGATCAGCTTTGTATTTTTCAACAACCGCTTTAACTTGCTCTTTTTGAGCATCGGTTAAATCCAGTTTGCGTAACATCTTGTGCATGCCATCTTTAGGGCCTTGATGCCTTTTACCTTTTTTGCAAGTTTGCTCTGTTTTCACAGTCGAGTCTGCTGCGGTATCAACTGCATATAATTGTCCAGCTAATAATGCCGAGCTTGCCACTAAGGCCACTAAACTGGTCTTGATGATCGATGATGTCTTCATTGTTAAGTACCTCGGTATGTATGAGTATTTAGTTTCTGCCTTAACAGATTGATACTCAGTGTAACCAATGCAATGTCAAGTAGGGTTAATCATGGGTAAAACTATGTAAAGAGCCATTTTATGGATTATTCAGGTCAATAATCCTTGATCCACTAGACATATTGGATCATAAAAATCGATGTAATGAGAGCCAGTTAACGAAAAATAGACTTAACCCTTTCAGCAAACAGATAAGGGCATAAAATCATCATATTAGCGTTTTAATGGAATTGAAGATGAACCGATTAATTGGCCACATACTCTTACTAGTTGGCATGTTTCTATTAGCACCAAATGCGGTCGCCGCTTCATCTGCAGCAATAGATGACACTATTTGGTATAGCCAACAAAACCAACAACCTGTTATAAAACTGCATTTTTTTTGGTCTAAAACCTGCCCGCATTGCCGCGAAGCGCATCCCTTTATTGATGCACTTGGTGAACGCTTTGATTGGATTGAGTTGCACGATTACGTGATCAGCGACAAAGGCAATGTCGATAAACTCATGCAAATAGGCAAGCTGACTGGCGTTGAACCCAAATCAGTACCGTATTTTGCCATTTGCGGCGAAGCCGTTGTTGGCTACAACAACCACGATGTCACAGGTCGCTACATTTTAGAACGCCTCATTGACTGCTACCAACGCCAGGGTGGTCAAGCCAAGATAGGCAATACACTCGATGACTTCCTTGTGGCGGCACCAAGCAACGATGCCCCTTTATTTGAAACCTGTGCCGACACCAGTGATGACCCAAATGCCCAAGGCAGCTGCGGCATGTCATTTGACAGCACGAGCCAAATCGAGCAAAAACCACAAGTACAGCCTGTTGATATTCCATTAATTGGTGCGGTTCATCCTGAGCAAATGTCATTACCTGTACTCACCTTAGTGTTGGCCGGTGTTGATGCCTTTAATCCCTGCGCCTTTTTCGTGTTGCTGTTTTTACTGAGCATTATGGTTAATGCGGGTAGCCGTAAACGCATGCTGCTAGTGGGTGGCATTTTTGTGTTCTTCTCTGGTTTTATCTACTTTATCTTTATGAGTGCATGGCTCAACTTATTCCAGCTCTTAGGTGGTGGCGATGGCGGTATCATTATTACCTGCGCGGGTGTGTTGGCACTGGTCGCGGCAATGGTCAATATTAAAGATTACTTTTATGGGCGCGGCGATGTGAGCTTATCGATGTCGGTCGAAAACCGCGGCTCACTCATCAAACGCATGGGTAAACTCTCCAAAGCTAGCTCATTACCGACCATGATTTTAGGCTCAACGATTTTGGCCATTTTAGCCAATGCCTATGAACTATTATGCACAGCTGGATTTCCAATGATTTACACTTCGGTTTTGTCATTGTCAGACGTTGATACCATGCAACGTTATATGTATCTTATTGCCTATAACATCGTATACGTCATTCCATTAGCGGCTATCGTAATTGTATTTTCAATGACCCTAGGCAAACGCAAACTCACCGAAAAAGAAGGCGAAGTACTTAAGCTTATGTCTGGCATTATGATGCTCGGCTTAGGCGGGATGTTAGTGCTTAATCCTGCTGCATTACAAAATGCAGTATTCTCAGTCGGCTTGATATTAGGGGCTATTTTACTGACATTTGTCGTAGTCAAAGTCACTCGTTACGTAAAAAAGCAAGCAAACGCTAAAATGTAAAACTATGCAATGTTAATGTAAATTGCCTCGAGTATGAGATAATCTTTAATTGATTGAAAATCGGTATGTTAAGTTAACTTACCGATTTTATTTTGTGCTAGAGGACAGTTATGAATCGCATTTTATTGATAGACGATGACGTTGGGCTATCTGACTTACTCAGTCAACTGCTCGAGCTTGAAGGCTTTGCATTAACCCAGGCCTACGACGGCGAGCAAGGGTTATCACTCGCACAACAACAAGATTTCGATTTAATTCTACTCGACGTAATGCTGCCCAAATTAAATGGCTTTGAAGTATTACGCGCACTGCGTCAGCGCAAGCAAACACCCGTATTAATGTTAACCGCTCGCGGTGACGAAATCGATCGCGTTGTTGGGTTAGAAATTGGTGCTGATGATTATTTGCCAAAGCCATTCAACGACCGTGAGTTAGTAGCCCGTATTCGTGCTATTTTGCGCAGAGCACAAACGACTCAGCAAGATCAACAAGTCAACGACATGATGCAGTTTGGCGATTTACGCCTCGACCCAACGCGTCAAGAAACCTATTGCAATGACCAACTGATTATCTTAACCGGTACTGAGTTTTTATTGCTGTTTCATTTGCTTGAAAAAAGCGGCGAGCTGGTCACCAAAGAATCATTAAGTGAAAACGTATTAGGCAAAAAATTAATGCCGTTCGATCGCAGCCTAGACATGCATTTATCCAACCTACGTAAAAAGCTGCCTGAACGCCAAGATGGCCGCCCACGAGTTAAAACTTTACGTGGCAAAGGTTATATCTGGATACCGTAATGCTAAAGCAAAACCCTTTCAATCGCTTGTTTTTCAAACTGCTGCTAGGCTTTTGGCTGTGCAGCTCATTGATTATTGCTTTGGTGTCATTATTACCGCTATTGCAGCAAAATCATGACCGCTCAAAGCTCCCACCTAGCCTTGAAAAGGTACTACAGCATGTGGCTGAACGCATTCAGCAGCAACCGCAATTACTAGAGAGCGAAAACCTGCAACGTTTACAACGCGGCCGCAACCATAAAGGCGGTCCTATCCGTTTATACTTAACCGACGACCAAGGTAAAGTACTAAACAATAAACGTGTTTCTCGAGAATTTAGACGTTTTCTATTAATGGCAGAAGAAGCCGACCAACCAATTAGCCACCAGTTTAGAGATGAACTGATTTTTGGGCCTTATTCTTTCGAGGTTAACAGCAAAACCTATCAATTATTCGGCCGTTTGCCTGACAATCACCCGCGGCCCTGGTTTTTATTTTTTGCCGACAATAAATTACTCACCGCAGGATTAGCAATTTTATTATCCGGTTTTTTATGTGGCCTTTTAGCCTGGTATTTAGGTAAACCATTACGCTCTTTAAAGCAAAGTGCCAACGCCTTAGCACGGGGTGATTTAGCCAATCGTGTAGACGAGGCAACCGCTAGCCGCCGAGATGAAATGGGTCAACTTGCCGTGGCATTTAATGCCATGGCAGATGCAGTAGAAACCATGGTGAATAACCAGCAACGCTTAATGGGCGATATCTCCCATGAGCTACGCACGCCATTAACACGCTTACAATTGTCACTTGCGCTTGCACGTAAAAAAGGCCAGCACAGTACTGAGCTCGATCGTATTGAATATGAGGCGCTGCAACAAGAAGCGCTCATTAGTGAACTGCTTACCTTGTCACGAGTAAGACTTAACGCCACTGAAAAACGCCTCACTGCCGAGTTAACAGAAACCTTAAGCCAGGTACTTGATGACGCGGAGTTTGAAGCAGAGCAACAAGGAAAACAGCTACACATCAACATCGATGACTCGATTTGCTTTGAACACTTTCCTAAAACCTTATCACGCGCGATTGAAAACTTACTGCGTAACGCCATTCGCTATGCAGAAAAGCATGTTTATATCGAAAGCCAACAAACTAAGCATCAGGTGAGTATACTTGTTAAAGATGATGGACCAGGCTTACCAGAAGAAGAACTAGAAGCGATTTTTACTCCTTTTTATCGTCCAGACAGCTCACGCGATAGAGAATCTGGTGGTTGGGGGCTTGGTTTAGCCATTACTCAAGCGGCAATTCAAGCTCATAGGGGGCACATAGCGGCTCAAAATCAGCAACCCCACGGCCTAATCGTTACCATCAGCATACCGAATCAATTAAGTCATTAAGATTAAACACATCGCCGATGTGATGCTATGCTTAACATTATCATCACATTAACGATTTCCATATGTATCGAATAATCATTGGTTTATTATGCTGTTGTATATTTGTCAGTCACGCCCAAGAAATCGACGTCATTGCTTTTGAGTATCCGCCTTATTTGACTCAACACACGAGCGAGCAAGGTGAGGTAGTGGTGTTGCTAAAACGCGCTTTTGCATACAGTGCTTTTAGCCCAAAAATAACATTTATCAGCAGTCGCGATGCACAAAAATACATCACCCAAAAAAAGTGGTGCTTGAGTTTTATTCCACCACAAACACCTGCTAAGCAACACTTGCAGGTGATATTGGCCGATAAAACCATACCATTAACCTTATTTCGCCTTGCTGAGCCTCAAGTGTTTATAGGTAACGAACTCAAAAACAAAGTGATTGCCCACCTACCTCTCTCACTTGACGATCGAAAAGTACGTTCATTTGCCAAGGCTGGGGCTAAACTGACCCTTGTTGATACCATAGAGCAAGGTGTGTCGTTATTGCTAAATCAAGAGGTCGATTATGTGTATGGCGATCAACAGGCAATTGATTACGCCAGCAATAACCTCAACTTCCCGGCAATGTTATTACAAGACTCAGCTATGGTATTTTACCAATTCCCAATGGCTGTTTGGTTAAATAGTCAGTGTGCAAGTGCAGATAAAATCCGTACTCATCTTGAGCAGCAACATTACTCTATTCACCGCTTTTAGCTTTACCTGAGTTGCAATGGATGACGCTTAAGCTCTGCTCAGGTATAATTTCTTCCCTGTTTTAAGCCTCGCAAAGTCTTAAGGTTACTATGTTTCATATCGCACTCTACGAACCAGAAATCGCCCCCAATACTGGCAACATTATCCGTTTATGTGCTAATAACGGTACACAACTGCATTTAATTGAACCGTTGGGTTTTGATTTAGAAGAGAAAAAACTACGCCGTGCCGGTTTAGACTACGCAGATTTAACTCGGGTTACCCGCCATAAAGACTACGCAAGTTTTTTGGCCGCCATGCCTGGTAAACGTATCATGGCTTGCACCACAAAAGGCAGCCGTCCACATACCCAAATCGCCTTTCAAAAAGATGACGTACTGTTGTTTGGCCCAGAAACTCGTGGCCTGCCCATGGATATCATCAACGCCACACCATTAGAACAGCGTTTACGCATTCCTATGACAGCCAACAGCCGCAGTTTAAACTTATCTAACTCAGTTGCCATTATCAGTTATGAAGCTTGGCGTCAGTTAGATTTTATAGGCGCTGAATAATGAAACAAACGCCCTCGCCAGAAACTCAAAACGATGCACTTGCCATGGCCAAAGCCACACAAAAGCCTGGTCAAACCAAAGAACAAACTAAGCTCATCGCTGCTGGGATAGAAAAGGGCATTGCAGAATACAAGAAACGTGAAAAAGCCAAAGCGCGCGACAGAGACAAAGCGCGTAAACAACGCTTAAAAGCAAAAAACCAGGTTAATGATATCGATGACACTGAGATGGACCATAGCGAATCAAGCGCTCAAATGACCACAATGGCTTGGGGGTTGCTCGGGTTATTGGTACTAAGTTGGGCGGGATTTGCTACTTACATATTGGTGCTTTAACCATCACTTAGACGGATACAAACTTAGCGCTCTAACCACCTGATATTGCTCGCTATCATCGTCAAGGTAGTGGGCACTTTGCTGCCATTGCCAGCCATTTTTCGGCTTGTCTGCTGTGGCCTTTATCGGGTCAAATTGCAATTGCACTAACGCTGGGCGCTGATTGATCTCTCCTTTACCCAAAAAAGAAAAACTACCCGACTGCCGATATAACGTCAGGTGCTGCATTACGTCATCGGTCACACCATTAGCGTAAATTAATAACACGTTATCTTGTTGCTGCCTAAACCACCAAGTTTCGCTATTTGAAAACCGGCTACCGCGACTGACACTAATGTATAAATTACCTTGATCGGCCGAGCACATCACCGAGGTTGTCACCGCCATTGGCGCCAAGTTGGGGTTGGCTGCAGTACCTTGCCATTCACCCACCAAGTGCGGGCATAACTCAGCCAATAACACCTTGTCGGCATTCGCACTCAAAGACAGAGTAATACTCAATGCTCCTAGTAATAGTAACGAGCGACGCTTCATCCCCCCCCCCTAAATGCCATACCAACTTAGAGTGTCAGTGTACTCCAACTCGCGGATAAAAAAATGACCCACTGAACAAATCAGTAGGCCATTTTATGTCTATTGATTACCTCGTGCCGAGGTCAACGACGCTTATTGACCAAAGCCAGTATCGGTAATGTTCACTTGAGTCACTTCACCGTATTGTGCAGCAATATCGGCAATTTCAGCAGCATTACCAATTAACACAAACTGCAGATTTTGCTGCGGAAAGTATTGAGCCACTAAGCGTTGAGTTTCAGCTAATGTGAGGCCATCCACTTTAGCTTGGAACTGGTTAATAAAATCATCGTTCATGCCATATAAGTACATGTCAGACAGTAAACCGGCTAATTGGCCACTGGTTTCGTACTTAGGCGGAAACTGCCCTTTAACGTACGCTTTGGCTGAGTCGAGCGTCGCTTGATCAATGCCCTTTTCCCATAAACGCGAATAGGTGAGCAAGGCTAAATCGATGGCTTCTTTGGTGGTCGATGACTTAGTAAAGGTACTAATTTGAAATACCCCAGACTGTGAATATGGGCTAAAGCCAGAGCGCGCACCATAGGTTAAGCCAGCGTTTACGCGTAACTCATCATTTAACCATGAGGTAAAACGGCCACCTAAAATGGTGTTCACCACAGTTAAACCAACATAATCCGGATTGTCATATCGAATGCCCACACCACCAATTAAAAACGTAGTTTCAATCGCGTCAGGCTTGTCGACTAACAAGACTCTTGGCTTGGTTAGTGTTGGTAAGCCCTGGCTCAAATCTGGTTGCATCACGGTTTCTGTAGCTTGCCAATCACCAAACGCTTTGTTGAGCTTGGCTGTCATGTCATTTACATCAAAATCACCAACCACGTTAATGCTCATGTTATTCGGTTGGTAATAACCTTTATGAAACGCTCGTAGCTCATTAACATTAATCGTCGAGATTGACTCACTGCTGCCAGATGCGGGATTTGCATAAGGGTGTTTGCCAAACACCAACTTGTTAAAGTAGCGACTAATCACTGCGCGTGGGCTTTCTTTTTGTTGCGATAATCCCACAATTTCGCGCTGTTTTAGCTTATCAAACTCGGTAGAGTCAAAGTCGGGTTGGCGTATAACATTGCTGAAAATGGCCAACACAGTGTCGATGTCTTTGGTCATCATATTAGCGCGCACATAAGTGCCCTCGGCATCGGCGTTAGTATTTACACTGGCACCAATAAAGTCGAGTTGTTGCTCAATATCAGCTTTAGACTGACCCGCAGCACCTAGCATTAAGCTTTGCGAGGTTAAATAAGCCAAACCTGAAGTGGTGTCATTAACCGCTCCGGCTTTTATCACTGCATCAAGGGTGACTAATGGCACTTCTTTTTGCACCATTAAATTAACGGTTAGGCCGTTATCTAAGGTCACTTTTTGATAACTCGGCATGACAAAACTTGGGGTTGCGGCAACCGGTTCAACGCTGGTTTTTTGAGTTGTTGCACAACCACTTAAAGTTAAACAGCATGCCAGCGAAATGGCAGATAACGACAGGGTCATTGTTGAATGAGTAAGGGTTTTCATTTGTCTGACTCCTCAGTCGCCGCGAGCACACCAACAGTGCGATTTGCTTTAATTAAATAGGTTTGTGCCACACGCTGAATGTCTGCTGGAGTCACTTTGTTATAAGCTTCAGGCGCATTAAAAAGCTTGGTGTAATCACCAAAATACAACTCGTAGGTACCAAGAGTATTAGCTTTACCATTAATGGTTTCCATGGTTTGATAAAAATCCATTAGCTTGATATTTTTTACTTTTTCGAGCTCTTGCTGAGTTACACCTTGGCTGGCAATTAAATCAATTTGCTCAATAAGCGCTTTCTCTAGCGTATCAGCACTGACGCCAGCATTAGCCACACCCAGGATATAAAAAAGATTAGGGTCAAATGACATGGGCATATAAGTGTCAGCCGCTACAGCCACTTGCTTATCAACTAACGCCTGATAAAAACGCGAACTATTGCCCTCACTTAACATTGAGGCTAATAAATCAAGTGCATAATAATCGGCATGGCTTGTGGCGGGCACGTGGTACGCCAGCATCACATTAGGGGTACTCACCGACTCTTTTTTAACAAACACACGGCGCTCACCTTTTTGCTCAGGCTCTACAGTACGTACGGCTTTTGGCGGCGCTTGGGCTGGAATAGGCGCAAAGTATTGGTCAGCTAACGCTTTTACCTGGGCAAGTTTTACATCACCGGTAATCACCACTAACGCATTGTTGGGTGCATAATAGGTTTTGTGGTATTGCTGTAAATCTTCCAAAGTCCATGCGGCAATGTCAGACTCATAACCAATCACCGACCAGCTATAAGGGTGCGCTGAAAATGCCACACTTTTAAGAGCCTCTTGAATGGTGCGCCAGTTAGAGTTTTCAAGCCCTGTGGTGCGCTCAGATTGCACAACACCACGCTCGCTTTCAACCATGTCAGGGTCAATGTCTAAATTGGCGATACGATCAGATTCAAGATCAAAAATAGTCTCAATACCACTGGCAGGAAACCAGTTGGTGTACACGGTTAAGTCTTCACTGGTATAGGCATTATTTGCGCCACCCGCGGCTTCCATGGTGCGGTCGAACATCTTAGGGCCAAACTTTTTTGAGCCGTTAAACATCATGTGTTCAAAAAAGTGCGAAATACCGGTAATACCAGGTACTTCGTTGCGCGAACCGACTTTCCAAAAAATGTACATGTTGGCATTAGGGATGGAACTATCCTCAAGCACCATGATTTTCATGCCATTGCCTAGGGTAAAGCTGTTAATGTCTTGTGCTTGTGTTGCTGACACAGAGGGCGTACTCAATACGCCAATTGTCATCAACAACGCGATTAACTTGCGTGTCATATCTCGCTCCTTTGAGCTATTGTCCAATATTATATTTACTGGGTTATTGTGCCGTGCCAAGTGCGGTCAATGCAACTTGAGTCATGGTTTGCACGCCTACTTTTAGTGCGCTCTCATCTACATAAAAAGCAGGCGAATGGTTACTGGCCACCTGGCTTGGCACTTTATCTGTTGGCGTCACGCCTAAAAAGAAAAACATGCCTGGGGTTTCTAGCGCATAGTAAGAAAAATCTTCTGCGCCAGTGATTAATCCTGGCTCAATCAATTTATTGTCACCCACCACAGAGGCTATCACCGGGCGCATTTTGCTAACCAACTCTGGGTTATTCACGGTAACTGGATAACCAGGTTGGATTTCTGTTGTCGCGGTGGCACCAAGGGTTTTAGCCGCATTAGTGGCAATTTCGGCCAGTTTCACTTTAATATCGGCGCGCATATCCTGATCAAAGGTGCGAATAGTGCCAATAAGCTCAACTTCATCTGGGATAATGTTTGAACGAATACCGCCATTAATGGCGCCAAAGCTAACAACCGCTGGCGCTTTAGTAATATCGACCTGACGGCTAATAATGGTTTGCACGCTGTTAATAATCTGCGCAGAAGCCACGATAGGGTCAACACCGCCCCAAGGGCGCGAACCATGGGTTTGTCTGCCCGTCACTTTAATAGTAAATGAATCTTCACTGGCCATGGCTGGGCCAGAGCGTAAACCAATCACACCAGTTGGCATGCTTGAGGTAACATGCATACCAAACACTTGCTCAGGCTTGCGTTTGGCAAACAAGCCTTCTTTTAGCATTAACTCAGCGCCGCCTTGCTCGCCTTCTGGCGCGCCTTCTTCGGCCGGCTGGAAAATAAACATCACATCACCAGCCAAACTGTCTTTTACCTTCACGAGGTTTTCGGCCACGCCCATTAACATCGCCACATGCGTATCGTGACCACAGGCATGCATTACACCGACTTTTTGGCCCCGATAAGTGTCTGTCGCTTTAGAGGCAAAAGGTAAATCAACCACTTCGGTCACTGGCAGCGCATCCATGTCAGCACGTAAACCAATGAGTGGACCAGGTTTACCACCTTTAAGGATCGCCACCACACCAGTATGTGCAATACCCGTTTGCACCTCGAGCCCTAGCGATTTGAGGTGTTTCTCAATCACTTTACTGGTGCGAAATTCACGATTTGATAATTCAGGATGTTGGTGAAGGTCGCGGCGCCATGCAATCACTTTGCTTTCGACTTGAGCAGTTAATTCTGCGGCATTAGGCACACTGGCCACGGTAGATGAACTGTAAACACTGCTAGCAAATACACTAGCAAGCATGAAAGCGAGGGAGGTCGGGCGCATGTAAGGTCCATTTTTGTTGTTATTTGAGAAACAAAACTACCGTGAAACGCCCCATTTGTTAACTGTTTTACCGATTTACCCTACAGACAATTGTATCTATTTATTAACATATGCGAGTTTATATCGAGGGCAGCTGTAAAAACACGACGTCATTGTCGATGATTTCAAGTTGCCAACCGCGTTGTTGTGCCAACCATTCAAAGGTCTCAACAGAGTAAAAGTTAATATGGGTTGGGTCACTTTTATAGTGCCATTTTGTGAACGCTTCCAAATCGAGCACACGCTTGGTCATAATGGCCAAAATGCCGCCGGGCAAAAGCAGTTGGCTTAATTGTTCAATTAACTGATGAGCATCGGCAATATGCTCTATCACTTCGGTTAAACATACAAAGTCATATTGCTGATTAAGCACCTGAGTATCTGGATGATAAAACAAATCATAATTAGCGATACTGACACCCTGGGCTGCAGCCATTTGGCTAAGCACGGCGCCTTCACCGCAGCCAAAATCTAAGCCTTTGGCATTAAGCCCAGTGCGAGCCAATAATGGCGTGAGTGTACGCGACAAAAACCGTTGGTAGCCTGCATCGGCAAAGTCATTGTCGTGTAAATCATATTGGGCTTTTTCAGCCGTTTCATCTAAATAAAACTGCGAGGGCACCGACACTAAATGGCATTGTTGGCAACGTACATATTCACGATTTTTGTCTTGATGAAAAGCAAACGTTTGCTGGTGACACAATGGGCAAGACGACAAAGACAACACTCCAAATTATAGCGAAAAAGGTTATTGTTCAGATTGAGCAGGATCGCTGGTTTCTTGTGGGATTTTTCGGGTTTGTGCTGCGGCCTCTTGCGCTTGCTGGAGGTATTTTTGCTCGCGAGTTAAACGCTGTTCCGATTGCGCTTTCGCTTTTTCGAGCTGCTGTGCTTCCCAATCATTTGCTTCTTGTTTGGCTAACACTTTTTGTTCACGCTCTGCAGTGGCACTGGCTGCGTCACGGGCTTTTTGCAATTGAGTTTGCTCAAGCTCGGCAGATTCAATCCGCGCTTGTTCGCCCTTTTCTGCCAAGGTCATTTTTTTATGTGGCTTGTCTGTCGCTAAAGCATTGACCGAAAGCATGCTAGCAAAACACATCAGCATTATCATCGCAATAAGGCGAGCATTCATAACATCTGTCCTTTGAGTCTTATCCCTTAAACTTATCGCTATTATAGCGCCCACGCACCGCCACTGGCATAGCGGATA
Organism: Shewanella inventionis; assembly: GCF_019931735.1. Taxonomy (NCBI): domain Bacteria; kingdom Pseudomonadati; phylum Pseudomonadota; class Gammaproteobacteria; order Alteromonadales; family Shewanellaceae; genus Shewanella; species Shewanella inventionis. The sequence goes on from NZ_CP082926.1 coordinate 84,167, forward strand.
ACTTATGGTGCACCATTGCGTTAAACACTGCAAATATTGGCGCGATATCGGCACTAGGCTCAAGTCTTGCTAGGGTATAAGCCGCTGCCTCAAGGGTCGATAAACTGTCGCTGCGTTTGGCTTTGCGGATAACATATTGCGACTCATCTTCACACTCAAGGTGCAATGACGGATAGTTAAGCAACCATGGGTTAAGCTGCAACATACGGTAAGCTTTACGCCAGGTGCCATCAATTAGCACAATAATCGCTGTATTATCAGCGCCCACCTCACTTACCGCTTTGCTGTGCTCATTAGGGTACACAATATACACAGGCCGATTTTGCGCAGCTAAATACCCTTGCAACTCAGCAAAATCCTCTGCGGTTTCACCGACATAAACCTGAGTTTGTGGCAACGCCAGCTTGAGCAACCTAACGGTATTTTTAGCATGCCCCACCTCAGATGGATGCTGCATGATGATAATGTCAGTTGCTGTAGAGATTGGTTTTACTGCATGACAAATGCAAGCTGACTGTGGGTATTGGCAATTAATACAATAACTTCTACTCATATTTAATCTTATTTATGTTGCAATTTTGTAAAGCGCAATCCAGTATATTCCACTCTTATGATACCACCTCAAGGAAGAACCACTATTATGACAAGAGTTATGACTACAACTAAGGCAATGACAATGACTACAGTGTCTATTGCCTTAATGCTCGCGCTTTCTACAAGTTCGGTTTATGCCGCTCAAGATAATGCCTATCACCACGAAGCTGAAATAGGCTTTTTAGATTCAGACGATGGCGGTGATGGTATATTTAATGCCAACTATCGTTATTATTTTAAAGCGGTTGAACAAGCAGATAAGCCTTATGCGCTCGCTGACTTTTTTCACCAAGGGTCAAAGGTTGCAGTACGTTATTCGACTTCTGATTTCGATGATATATATGCACTTTCTGGCCAATATGTTTTTGACTCTAATTGGTTTATCAATGCAGAAGTGAGTCAGGTAGACTTTGAGGAATATGAATACTCTACCACTCTTGATAGCTTCACCATTTACGCAGTCAATCTAGGGTATTTTTTCACCGACTATTCAGCTTTAACCCTAGGTTACAGCACTATGTCTGAATCTAAAGCGACAAGCTTTACATCTTCAAGCTATAACTCTGAAAGATATTACAGTAATGACTTTGATGCTTTCCGTTTAACTTATGAGCACTTTATTCCACTGCAATCAACCGTCGGAGTAATGCTCACAGGTACATTGGCCTACAGCGATGAGCAATATAGTGATCATTTTTTAAACTCCGACACTAATGACCAAGGGCAAGTAACAAACAGTAATTCTGAGCAGAACATTACTTACGACAGATATAATGTTGCCATTAATGCCGATTGGTATATTAATAATTCATGGTCTGTCGGTGCTGTTATTGAGCAAGGTAATACCGATACTCATTATAATTACAGTAGTGCCAATTATGACGATGTAGGCAGTATTGACCAAACAGACACATCTACTAGCATAAACACACGCTATACATGGCGTTTTGCCGATATATTCTCAGCTAAGTTCTCACTTAGCTATTCAAATTTTGATGGCGAATATGAGAACGACTCACAAACTAACTTTAGTGTAGGTGTTAACGCGCGCTTCTAAGAAACCTAGTATTGAGAAAAAAATACCCGCAGAATGTGGTTAGCATTCTGCGGGTTAAAGGTGATATTACCAATATGTAATCTGAGCTCAGGTTATTTAATTAATCGTGTTGTAGTTGCTCTTGATGCAGATGGCTTAAACGGTTCATTGCCATCATGGCGAGTAACACACTGCAAAAACCACCCATCACAATCGCAATGGCATAAGGTGCTGGTATATCGGTTAACTGGATTAATGCAGTTAATATCGATGCGCCGCTCATTTGAATACAGCCTAACATTGCCGTTGCAGTACCTGCGCGCTCACCAAAGGCCGATAACGCCATACTGGTAGCAGGCCCAAGTAAAATCGCAAAGCCAACACAAAGCAGCATCATAGGTGCCATAAAGGCAACACCCGCAGCAATACCTTGCTCTGGGCCAGCTAATTGCATTACCACTTCAACCACAGCCGCTAACACCATTAACCACAACGCCACTATGACACCAGGGCGATTACCAATACGCTTAATTAATACTGGTGCAGCAAAACAGGCCGCGACATTCACTAGGGCATTTAACCCAAATAAGCCGCTAAACATCAGCTCTGAAATACCTAAGTGACCAATTAACCACACTGGTGAGTAAGACACGTAACATAAAATAGAAGCCATCGCGATCATGCAGCAAGAGGCATAAAACATAAAGTGAGCATCGCCAAGCACCGGCTTATAACGCCCCCACCGGTAAAGCGGGCCTGTGCTGTCGGTATTGAGTGGACGCGTTTCTGGGAAACGAAAACCTACTAAAAACAAAACGATTACGGCATAAATGGCCATAAAGATAAACGTCGAACGCCAGCCAAATTGCAATGCTAATAAGCCTCCCAATGTAGGCGCTAATGCGGGTACCACACAAATAGCCCCATTTAAATAACTGTACATCGACACACTTTGCTTGCGATCGTAACAGTCACGTACCGCACTAAATACCACAATAGACGTTGAACATGCGGCTAAACCTTGAAACACACGGGCAATTTGCAACAGCTCAAATTCAACCGCATACGCGCCCAACAAACTGCTAATGCCGTAAAGCACAATACCAAACAAGGCGACAGGCCTGCGGCCAAAACGGTCGGCTAATGGCCCAATCAATATCTGCCCGACACCCATCGCAAATAAAAACAGTACTAAAGTAGACTGAACCTCACTGTTCGATACTCCATACTCAAGTGCCATTGTCGGCATAGACGGAAGATAAATATCGATTGCCAGTGGGCTTAAAAGCACCATAAACATCAATAATGGCAGTAAGTTACGACGCATAATGTTCTTTCTCTTAGTGTTTAGCTGATAAAAGGTCACCCTTAATTGAGCGCTATGATAAGTCAAATGGTGGTATGAACAGAAATGATATAAAATCCAAAGTGAATTTCCATTTGAGAATATCTAATGAATCTTGATAACCTCGCACGTGTTGACCTTAATTTACTGGTTATTTTACAAGTACTGCTTGAGGAGCAAAGCGTCACTCGAGCAGCCCATCGTTTACACCTTAGTCAATCTGCTGTGAGCAAAAGCTTAAACCGCCTACGCGAAGCATTAGACGATCCATTGTTTCAACGAACAGCTCATGGCCTTAAACCTACAGCCCATGCATTAACTTTACGGCACAAACTGTCCCCAGTACTGCAAAACTTATATCAGTTAACGCAACCCCCCACATTTCACCCAGCCAGTAGCCAACGTCACTTTACGTTTTCAATGGTCGAAAGCGCTTATGAAACATTGATCCCCTATTTTATTGGGCCATTGTTACAACAAGCACCGTCGATAAAATTAGATTCATATGTGTGGACAGAAAAGTCGATGCAAGATTTACAGCAAGGGCAAATCGACTTTGGTATTGCAGGCCGCGACATTCATCCACAAAGTGACTTTAAGATAGAACATGTTCCCGAAGGTATCGAATATCAAACGCTATTTAACGACCATCAAGTGTGTTTGGTGCGTCAAAACCACCCTATTTTACAGGTTTTCGAGTCGGGTCACTGGGATCAATCTCAATACTTAAACATGTCCCATGTACAGGTAAGATGCGAAGGCAACGATTGGTGGGCACTCGATTATCACTTGGCTAATTTAGGTTTACACCGTCACTTATCAACCACAGTGCCAGACTTTTATGGCGCAGCCAGTGTATGCGCCCATACCGACCTTATTTTTACGCTGCCATCGAGCTTTGCCATCCATGCACAAAAACTCTATTCGTTAGTGTCTATCCCTTTACCATTTGATTTTATGCCCATGGCATATGTGTTTTTGTGGCACGAACGGAATAACCAGGAGCCCGGGCATCAATGGTTTCGCAATCTTATTTTTAACAGTGTCGACAGTGCCATGGCGAATACCAATCACCTACCTGAAAAACGCTAAAGCCTGCATTTTCAAGAACGAGCAAATTAAACATCTTGTCTGGCGCGTTCTCTGCACTGTTAAACACTACAGTATCAAGATTAACTAGGTTTAACGTGACATATTATGTCTTGAAGTTGCACACTGGATCTTCAATAGTCATTCGTTATCGATGCAAACAAGCCGCATTTAGGAGCCAACATGAACGTTAATCAAGCATTTAACAGCGCCCATTTTAAACATCGCATGGCGACGATGAACCCTATTATGACCTTATTGATGGTTGTTGCTATAACCTTGATAGCCATCACTTTACTGCCATTTTTATTTTTGTTTGGCTTAATCAGTTTTGTCGCCTTGCGTTTTTGGGGTAAAAAAATGCTCCGTCGTCAACAAGCTCAACAAGCGTATGCGTACCAAGATTTCGCCAATGTACAACGCGAACCCGCAGCGCCATATGCCGATATGTTTAAGCGCTCAAACGCAAACCAAGCGAAACCTACAGGCAGAACATTTGAACACCAGGCAGATTAACTCGGCAAAAAAGCTGACGAATGGCTTTGCTTAAGCGTTAGTGTCAGGAATTATCTAAGTGATAAGTTTTCGAAGTGCTAAAGAAAAGGTTGTTACATAGACAGAGACTTTACTTTTTGAGCAAATGCCGTTGCTGAGTCGCGCTTGTTACGGGGGCCAAAACCCGTGACTGCAGCTATCTATATAGCCAGCAAAACACTTTTAGACATAAATAATAAAACAGGCTGATGAAGGCAATTTTAACAAACAACGCGGCGATATATTCAAGCGATAAACTGGCTTCAACATCAATATCTAAATACCAAAAGATACTTTGAGCAATACCCAGTGCAACCACTAAAGATAGCCAATGAATTAATCCGCTTTCACGGGGATCCGTGCTTTTCATGCTCACAATACTCCCTTTGAACTCGTGAATGTTACCCCAAAAGCAACTTAGCCTGTTGCAACGCAATCATTTCATCATCACTGGGATTAAGCTCAATAACACTGTCGATTTGCATTGCCAGCGATTGCCATAACGGCTCAATAACCGCCAACTGTTTATCATTGGCATGGGCTTTCGCTAATGTCAGTAAATACGCCGCTTGCACCACATCAATACGACCTAAAATACCATCAGCCAACGCCACACTAAGCTCAATCATGGCTGCCACATTATGACCATATTTAATCGCTTGGTGTAAATAGCCTTCAGCCTTAACACGTTGTTGTTGACTAGCATTATCGTCATGCAAAATGTGACTGCCACAATGCAACATGGCATCAACCTGCCCTTGCTCTGCTGCCTCAAGCATCCATTGCCCGCTGGCCGCTAAGTCTGATGAGCAACCCAAGCCGTCAGCCAACATCAACGCCAAATGATATTGCGCATTAGGGTAACCCGCTTGAGCCGCCTTATTCACCCACAAAAACGCATTTTCAAACTGTTGGGCCTGGTAGTACAGCACCCCAAGGTTTGACATTGCCTCAGCGTTTTCGGCGTTGGCAGCCAGAGTGAGTAAACGTTCGGCTTGTACCAAATCAACCTCAAACTGATTACTGCCCACCAGATAAAAAAAGCCCAACAATGCCTGAGCGTCAACAATGCCACTATCAGCTGCCTGTGCAATAAATCGCTCACCCTCACTGAGATTGACCTCGCCGCAATAGCCATGCAGTAAACTTACGCCATGCTCAAAAACCGCGTCTTGATAATGGTTCGACGCAAGTGAAAACCAATAACCCGCTTGAGCAAAAGCCTCTGCTGCTGTGGTGTGTGTGCTAGCCTTATCAGCTTTGTCAGGCGCGCATATGTCTGTTGATGTTTGTGCTAATGCCTGCTCTTGTTCTTGCAGCATAAGGCCTTTAGCCTTTAACGACATTCCCACTAGATACTGCGCCTGAGCATCATTATTCATAACAGCGCGATAGCACAAATCTCGCCCAGCAAATGAGTCAAAAGGTTCAAATGTATAAGCTGGCGCGGCGTGTTGATGTACTACAGGATAAAGTTTAGTTACCAAACGCAAAATGTGTTCAATCGACTTTTCTGCCACAGTGACAAGTTGCGCCTGGGTTAAGTGATATTTTTCAGGGTGTGCACCACGGTTGCCGTCACTGCGCAAGCGGTGTAATGCGCGCACAGCAGCAGGCTCTATAAGCTTTGCTTGGTGTAATTGTTCAATACGGTCGTATAAATTAGGGCTGGTGAATGCAAAACCATAAGATTCGCCTAGTTGGCTTGTCAGCTTGTGAGTAAAGCTACGGACATACACCAATGACTGGGTTGGAATATCGCGTGCATAACTTTTCGCTAAGCGATAATCTTCGGTTAAGAGCTCGGAGAAACCATCAATAAACGCACTATCATTTAACAATGGCCTCTCCTTTTATTGCGGTCTATTGTTGCAAGTCTTCTGTTTGGCGGTTAACCATATACAATCTAAATAATGCTATGTTCACAAACAAGCCTAAAAATGCAAAAGCGGCTTCAACCACTAACTGTAACGGGAAACCAACCTGGCTAGCAAACTGAGTAAACACACCAGCAAATAAAGACAGCGGAACATATAGCATTAATACCGCAATGGTATTAAATGCAATTGAACCTGCACTAAAAGAAAAGCTTTTTTTAATGGCTTCTAACGGCGTTAAGCGTTCAACCACCACCATAAAGTTCACATAGGCCAAGCGAGCAAACAAATACAAGCTCACTACCAGACCAATTAACCATAAAGGACCAAACGCGGCAAAAATCATTACCGGCGCTAAAATCGCCAGCCCCGAAAACACGCCCGCAAGCAATAAAGGTGGCACAAACTGTAAACTGGCTTTTAAAATTTGCCCAGGAGATAACTCATGGCCTTGTGAGCGTAACTCCAAAAATAGGGTTAACGCAGCAATAAGCACCGAAAACACTAACAATAGCAACATCATCACAGCAGCATGAGATACACCAAATTGTGGGTTTTCTGGATCGGCGGTTAACATTTCATTACCAAGCCACAATTGTATCGCGACTTGGATTAACAGCAGTGGCAAAGTCAGTGCTGCCAGCTGACGAATATGGTTTCGAAAAAAGTTTAATGCTTCAGTCAAAATAGCAAACAATGACATGTAAATTCCAATAATCGATTAACAATAAATATGGCGCTTAGGATACCCAAAAAAACGCTAATTTGCACAAGTCAAATCGCTAAAAAACCGATTACCTGTCGCAATTAGATAAATCAGGGTAAAATAGCGACTACGTTTAACCATTTATTTCCCATCAACAGGACACGCATTATGAAATTAGCATCCGCTTTATCGGTACTTTTTACCGTCTTCGCTATCTCAACACCGGCATCAGCAGGTTGGTTAGACAAAGCTTCTGAAGCAGCCAAAAAAGTCGTTGAAACACCAGCCACGACGGCAACAGCAGCAGACACTAGCACTGCGGCACAATCAACTGAGCTCGTAGGCAGCGTAATGTCACAGCTTGGTTTAAGCCAATCTCAAGCAGAAGGTGGGTTAGGTTCATTACTGAGCTTGGCGCAGTCAAACTTAGGTGGCAATGATTTTAGTCAGCTAACAAGCAGCATCCCTAATGCCGACAGTTTACTGGCTGCAGTTCCATCAATGTCATCAGACAGTGGTATGTCAGGTTTATTGTCTAAAGCTGGCGATTTAGGCTCCTCGCTACAAGGCACTGCGATGGTCTATGATGCGTTTGAAAAACTCGGTATTTCAAAAGAATACATTGTGCCTATGGTCGATATTGCTAAAAACTATTTAGAGCAAAGTGGCAGCGAAGGCACTGTTGATCTATTAACCAAGGGTTTAGGTTCGTTGCTATAAGTTAACATTAATTAATCCCAAGCCATTCGCTTGGGATTATCATTTTTGCTAGCATCAAATTGCTTTAACCTCAGCCGTGGAGTCAATATGATCGCCAAACTAAAACAGTTTATCCAATCACATACTCAGGCAAGTAGCCCTGAAGAAAAAGCTCAAAACCTTAATTTAGCTGCTGCAACCTTATTGCTAGAAGTGGTTTATGCTGACGAAAAGCTAGCAGAAGCCGAAGCCGCTTTACTGCCAGAAATGCTCATTAACACCTTAGGTATAACCCCCGAGCAAGCAAAAAGCTTAATCGCTGAGGCCAAACAAGCGCGCCATGATGCAACGTCGCTGTTTGAGTTTACTGCAGAAGTTAATGCCCAATTTAGCCTTGAGGATAAACAGCAATTGTTACTGTCGATGTGGCGTTTAGCTTATGCCGATGGGGAGTTATCCCGCTTTGAAGATCAAATCATTCGCCGCACTGCCGATTTGTTATACCTCAAGCACAGCGAATTAATTCAAATGCGTAATATTGCTATTCAACACTCCAGCCAATGATCACGAGTTAACTTGGGGCTTAATTGTTTTGCGATATAAGTGATTTTTTTGCCACCACATAAAAGGGGCAATCACCATAATTAATACCAGTACATAGATCATATTATCTGCCAGGGCGATGCCAAGCCCAATACAAAACACACACCCAGCGGCAACCAAAGGTAGGTAACGTTTGCTGAGTAACTTAGCTGCCGATAACATGGCGAGCAAGTAAATAATCACAAACACCCCGTTACTCCAGGCAATCAACTTCTCTAAATCTTGCCCCGAATAAAAGGTCAACACTATCACCACTGCCATACTGCCGAGTATGCAAAAAAGCGCTCTAAATGGCACACCATGGCGATTCAATTTAACAAAGTATCTAGGCAAAATGCCTTCATTGCTAAAACTCCACAATAACCGCGCAGCACTGGCAGAATAAACGTTAACTGTCGCCAGGCCACTGGCAATACCTAAAATACCTATCGCCTGCGCGCCATATCCCTGTAAAAAGCTGTCTGATAACAAATAATCAAACGCGCTTATCATTGCCACACCGGTTTTATCTGTCGGCACCATTAACAACAAAAAAGTACAGGCTAAATAAATAACCCCAACCAACAATGTGCCCATCAAAATAGCCGGCAACATGTCTTTGTCTGGACGTCGAAAATCACTGGCTAAATGTGTCATGGCCTCTATGCCCAAAAAGCTCCAAAAACCAATCCCCATAGCAACCATAACGGTATTTAATTGTGGGTGACTGGTTTGATTAAATGATTCGAGCTGTTCAGAGTTAAGCCCGCTAGCACCAAATAACAACGCCACCACAGTGACTATGGCAAGAGTGAGCGCAAACTGAAGCTTGGCAGACACTTGAATGCCCCGAATATTCAAACCAAGTAACATCAGCACCACAACAAGCTCTGCCACTAATTGCCAACCACCATGCAGTGGGATTAAGGCGTTCATAAATTGAAAGGTCATTAAAATGGCGGCGGGGGCACCTATGGGGATCACCAATAGAAAAATTAACCCTATGGTTCTTCCGGCAATTCGGCCAAAGGCTTTTTCAACAAAATACGCAGGCCCGGCGGCATGTGGAAAGCGACTCGCCAGCAAACCAAACACTAACGCCACAGGAATAATGGCTAAAGTTAATATTAACCAGGCCAATAATGCCCCAGAATCAGCTACGGCTATGGTCATTTGCGGTAAAATAAACACACCGGTGCCCAGCAATGTGGTGGCCATTAACCCTGCACCTTGCCAGCGTCCAATCGTTCCTGATATTTGATTCATAATAGTAATCTTGCTGTGATATATTGCGATATTATAAGTGGCATTGGCTTAACATTCTGCGGGTTAATCAACGCAAGTTGTAGCTTAAACCGACAAAATGACGGAATTATTATACTTTGCCGTCAAAATGTTGTAGCGCGGGCATGAATGACAACTCAGGAATACGCTATTGGATAAGTTTGATAAAGCGATTATAAACGAATTACGTCTTAATGCTCGACAGAGTATTTCGTTCATTTCCGAACAAGTGAATTTGTCACGCAGTGCAGTGACAGAGCGAATTAAGAAACTTGAACAAAGCGGCGTTATTCGTGGTTATCAGGTTTTACTCAGTGAATCGCAAAAATCTGGGGTGTCAGCATATTTTGAAATCCAACATCGCTGCGCGCGCTGCGCAGAGGTGATCCATATTTTTACCACGATTCCTGAGGTCATAACCTGCCAGGGGATTACAGGCGATATGGATTTGCTGGTGCATGTCCATGCCAACTCAATGCAACGTTTACATGAAATTCGTGAGTTTATTGATGCTCAGGCCGATATTGTTAAAATAAAAACCCATGTTGTCATGAGTGAGTGGATTAACAATAAAGCATAAAAAGCTCTGTATAAACAGAGCTTTAAATTTTAAAATAATTATATTATGCCAGTTGTTTACCGATTTCTAATCCTTTGCCTCTTAGTGCAACAAACTTTTCAGCCAAGCCAGACATATCCATTTTAATGATACCCGCTTCTTTATTTGCTTTACCCGCTAACCATGCAGTAAATGATTCATCGTCACGCTCATCGTCCCAATGAGAAAATACCGCATGTGATAAATAAATTACCGATGCCAGTTTTGAAGCCGGTTTAGCTTGAAGCGGCGCACGTTGAAACTCAATACCCTGCACTAACGACGGAGCAAACTTCCAGTTTTTTGCCAATAAAGCACCAACAGATGGAGAATCAAACCCTAATAAACTGGTTTCGAGTTGCTGTTTATCCGCACCTTCTGCAACTGCAGCTCTAATTTGTGCCGCAATAGCAGGCTCAACAACTGCAATTAATAAATCACCAATGTTATGTAAAATGGCACAAGTAAATGCCTCATCAGTTGCCACGCCACATACTTTCGCCATTTCTTGGGAGTACAAAGCCACTTCAAAGGTTTCCCCCCAAAATTCCGCTAAATCGATACCTTCTACTTTTGGAATAACCCCAATAACAGCAGACGAAATAACGAGCGTTCGTAACGTTTGCATTCCTAAACGCACAACAGCATCTTCAATGGAGCCCACTTCACGGCTGCGGCCAAAATGAGCTGAGTTTGCAAGGCGAAGTACCCTCGCACTGATAATAGGGTCCTGGGCGACCTTGGCAGAAATGCTTTCTATCGAGGTGTTTTCATTATTAACTGCATCAAGTAACTCACTAACAGCTTTAGGTAAACGCGGTAATTCATCGACTCTTTTTAATAGCTCAGCAGAAGGCATATGTTTTGGTCCTTAAATTAACTGGTATGTAAATAAATCATTTTTATCACTTTAGCACAACATAAATTATACAATTAGGAATGCAAAAAAAGAGTAATATTATATTTAAGGCTTGGTTGAAAAAAGTCTGCGTTAAACCTTAGATATCATGCACACTTGGCGTTACACTAAAGCGTGTTTATCTTCTACATGAGCCAATATGCAACAACAGACTAGTGCTGATATGAATTTATTATGGGGACAATTGATCCTCGAAGAACTCGCGCGATTGGGCGTTAAACATGTGTGCATGGCACCGGGTTCTCGCTCAACGCCATTAACATTAGCTGCTGCTAGCCAAACCCAAATTACACGACATATTCATTTTGATGAACGAGGTTTAGGCTTTATGGCACTCGGGCTTGCTAAAGCCAGTGACGCCCCAGTTGCCATTATCACTACCTCTGGTACTGCGGTAGCTAATTTGTACCCAGCAATAGTTGAAGCCTGGTTAACCCATGTGCCGTTAATTGTTTTATCAGGAGATCGACCTAGTGAGTTAATAGATTGCGGAGCCAATCAAGCAATTGTACAACCCGCTATTTTTGCAGGTTATGCCAAACAATTAAATTTACCGACACCCGATAACGCTTATCCTGCCAATGCATTATTAACCGCCATTGACCATGCTATAGCCAATCAGCATCAACCTGTACACATCAATTGTATGTACCGTGAGCCGCTGTACCCAGCAGAATTAGTGACATTAAACCATGTAAAAAAAACCGCGAGTGTTACGACTGCAACTTACCTTTCACCGCTTAATTCATGGTTTGACAATAATAAGCCGTTAACGCGCTATGCTGCGCTTAATGGGTCCGAATTGCCCACCACTGACACCTTAATGCGCTTTGTGCATGGTAAAGGGATCATTGTTGTGGGTACGCTTTCGCCGGCAAATAATCCTCAACTTATTGTGGCATTGGCTCAAAAACTTGGTTGGCCAGTCGTTGTTGATGCACAATCGCAATTACGCCAGCACCCTGGCGTCGTCGGTCATATCGATCAGTTATTACTTAACCCCAAAGCCAGTAAATTACTAGAACAGGCTGAGCGAGTATTAGTATTTGGTGGTCGCTTTGTGTCAAAACGTTTGATCCAATACCTCGCCCAACAACAGTGGCATAGCCATTGGCAGATATTAGCTCACAGTGACCGGTTAGACCCAACCCATCAACATAAACAAATATGGCAAACCAGTGTACAGGCCATGTGCCAATTGCCTTGGCCAAGATCATCTGAGGCCAATTGGGCGCTGCAATTGTTACCTTACAACGAGTCGTTAGAGTCGGTACTAAAACAGCAAATAGACAACACCAGTTTTGGCGAAGCACAAGTTGTGCGAACCGTTGCGGCGAATCAAACCAATGAACACATTTTATTTATTGGTAATAGTTTACCCATACGTCTTTACGATATGTATGCCCCAATTGCTACCAATACGCCTTTAATTTATACCAACCGCGGCGCCTCGGGTATCGATGGTCTTATTGCGACGGCCTGTGGCGTGGCGGCAGACAAAAAAGCGCCTACCACTTTACTGATTGGCGATTTATCCTGTTTACATGACTTCAACTCAATGGCGCTGCTAAAACAGATGTCACGCCCTTTTGTGCTGGTCATTATTAATAATGATGGCGGTAATATTTTCAATTTATTGCCCGTACCCAATGAAAACTTGCGTAATGATTTTTACCGTTTAAGCCACGGGCTGGAATTTGGTTATGGCGCTGCCATGTTTGGTTTGGCCTATCGTCAGGTAGACGACATAGAGTCGTTCCAACAAGCTTATCAAGAGGCATTTGAGTATAACTGTGCCTCAGTGATTGAAGTCAATGTTGCGCCAAATCAAGCTAGCGATCAAATTGCGCAAATTAACCAATGGGTAAAACAACACTAATGGTCAGCATCCGTCGTTTTGGCCACCCCAATTTACCAGCATTAGTGATGTTACATGGTTTTTTGGGCAGCAAAGACGACTGGTCTATTTTGATGCCAAGCTTAAGCCAGCATTTTCATTGTATTTGCATCGACTTGCCCGGCCATGGTGCTAACCACTTAGCATTAACATCACCCGGATTTAGCCAGGTTTCAGCGCATATTCTGGCTAAAGTAAACGAGCTTGGCGTTAAGCAATTTCATTTGCTGGGGTATTCATTAGGCGGCCGCATTGCACTGCATATTGCTAAAGATTTTCCTGAGGCTTTACTGAGTTTAACTCTGGAGTCGGCCCATCCTGGATTAACCGATGACGATCAACGTGATGCCCGCGCCAACAGCGACGGCTTATGGGCTAAAAAGCTACAACAGTTACCCATAACGGCTTTTTTGTCGCTGTGGTATCAACAAGCGGTATTTAACGACCTTAGCAAACAGCAAAAGCAACAGTTAATCACCTTACGCAGTCATAACGACCCACTGCGCCTGAGCAACTGCTATCTGGCCACATCACTTAGTTTGCAGCAAGACTGCAGAAACGTATTGAGCCAACTCTCGTGCCCGTGTTATTACCTTTACGGCGAGGATGACACTAAATTTGCTCAGGTGGCGATAGATTGGCAGACACAGTCCGGTCAATCGGCATTGCAACTGCAACCACTAAACGCCGCTGGGCACAATATTCATAGTCTGCACCCAGCATTATTTTGCGACACTTTATTAGCCTTACTTACCCCCAAAAATCCAGCTAAGGAGGCGTAATGCAATTTGTCGACGAGTTAACCATTAGCGCAGTGTCTTTGTATCGATATCATATCGCGCTAACCCCAACATTGCCGGTGGCCAAACAACGCATAGATCACCGCCAGGGCTTGGTGCTGCTAACCAGCGTTATCAACAGCAATCAGCAAGAGCACCAGTTTTGGGTTGAAATAGCGCCGCTATCAGGTATTGATACCGAAGGGCTGGCTATTGAAGGATTTAGCCAAGAGTCACTTGATGAGGTGATTACAGCCTTATCACAGATTGCCAAGCAACTTATTGGCAAATCACCTAATGCGTTAATGGCTTTAGCCGCAACCTCTACTTTTGCATCTGTAGCGTTTGGACTGAGCTTATTACACGCCAAATTGTGCCATCAGTTACCTTGCAGAATAGAGATACCATATACTCAATCGGTCACGGTTCCTTTGGTTTATTCTGGTATGAGTGAACAACAACTGCAGGCTAAACTGCACCAAAATGGCAGCATCAATAGCGTTAAAGTCAAAGTGGCACAAACCTCAATGGAAGATGAAATTGCCTTTGTTTATCGGGTGCTAACGCTTGCCCCGCAGGTAAGCTTACGACTCGATGCCAATCGGGGCTTTACCCCAGAACAGGCCATCGATTTTTTAGCCTGTTTACCCAAAGACAAAATAGAATTTATTGAAGAACCTTGTATTAATCCAGCAGACAATCCTCTGATTTACCAGCAATTAGGGGTGCGTTATGCATTAGATGAGTCACTTAACTCAGCAACATTTGATGTGATCAATGCCATCAAACAGCAAGCAGGAATAGCTGCGCTAGTCATTAAACCTATGTTGCTTGGCTCTCTGGCTGATTTACAACACATGATTGATGCCGCCCATATTGAGGGGGTGCGCTGCATATTAAGCTCAAGCTTAGAGTCTGATATTGGCATTACTGATTTACAGCTTCTCAGCCAGGCCTTAACCCCAAACGAGACGCCGGGTTTAGATACTCTAGGCGCATTTAGTCAGTTGCTATTGATTGACTCGACACCCTCTAGCAAGCTTAATGTGAACGCTCTCCAGTTAGTTTATCATGCTGGAAATATAGATAAGACCACCACAGCATTATGATGATATCGCCACTGCATCAAACAGCACTAACTGCGCCCGACGCCGTTGCCATTGAAGATGCAAGCAACAAATACACCTATGCCCAATTAAGCGTAATGGTGATTCAATTAACTCAATCTCTGCAAAAGCAGGGTATTCACGCTGGCGATATTGTGGCGTGTTTGTCACACAATAATCTACAGATGATTTGCTTGTATTGGGCTTGTATCGATGCCGGTTGGGTGTTTTTGCCATTATCGCCACGCTTGTCTAACCAGCAGATTAATCAGCTCATAGACACATACCAAGTCCAGTGGTTATGGACAGATAATCCAAGTCGGCAAGCTGACATTGCTGTTTCACATTATTTAACCGTGTCTCTATACACACAAGGCATAGCAGACTTATCTGCTGCTAAAATTTCCCCGCATGTTGCTTCAAATATCATTTTAACCTCTGGCTCTAGCGGCACACCCAAAGCTGCTGTCCACAGTTTGCTCAACCATATTGCCAGCGCCCAAGGCGCAGCGAGTTATATCCCGCTAAGAGGCAACGACGCGTGGCTTTTGTCTTTGCCGTTATTTCATATCGGCGGCTTAGCCATATTACATCGCTGCACGTTAGCTGCAGCCCGCATTGTATTGCGTGATATGGCTAAATCTTTAGCCGAACAATTACAACAAAGCACCATTAGCCATGTGTCATTAGTTCCCACGCAAGCCTTACAACTGTTAACTTTGCAACCTCAGGCATTAACTCATGTTAAGGCGCTATTACTCGGCGGCGGCATGATAGAACCACAACTGATAAATACCCTTAACGCGCTCCATGTGAAGGCATATACAAGCTATGGTATGACCGAAATGAGCTCACAAATTACTACCGCTAAAGCCAATCTGAGTGGCCACCATGGCCGCCCTTTGCCTGCCCGACAACTCAAACTCGTCGACGGGGTAATCTGGGTTAAAGGTGAGTGTTTGTTTATGGGTTATTTAACCCCTCAAGGTGTGTCACTACCGGTAGATGAGCAAGGTTGGTTTTGCACCCAAGACAAAGGTCTGCTCAATGAAAAAGGTCAGTTAATGATTTTAGGCCGTGCAGATAATATGTTTATTTGTGGGGGCGAAAACCTCCATCCAGAGCAAATAGAAGCTGCGCTAATAACGCACCCTAATGTGGCGCAAGCCATTGTGTTTGCCATGCCCGATCCCGTTTTTGGTAACTTACCAGCAGCGATTATCGACTATATCGATGACAACGGCGCCGAGCAGCTCAATACGGAAGAGATTAATCAAGTTAACACTCAACTGAGTGAGTTAATTGAACTAAAGTTAGCCCGCTTTATGCGTCCAAGACAATATTTTAGCTGGCCCAAACAAGTCGTATCCAGCGGCATTAAAGCACCGAGAAAATTGATCATTGATGCTGTGCAACAGCCGCGAGCATAATAGCGTTAGCGCCAAAATACAAAAAACCTGCCGCAGCAGGTTTTTTAGTTTAAAAAGCGTAAGAGAAAATTATTCCATACAGGCTTTAAGCTTGTTCATGGCATTTTTTTCTAGCTGCCTGATCCGCTCAGCTGACACCTGATAGGTAGAGGCTAATTCTTGCAGTGTGGTTTTATCGTCATCTAACCAACGGGCGCGAAGAATGTGCTGGCTACGCTCATCTAAGGTTTTAATCGCCGACAGTAAACGCGCTTGAGAATCTGCTTCCCAGTTGTCGTTTTCAACTTGCTCAGCCAAATCAGAAGAGTGATCTTCTAAATACAATGCAGGGGCAAAGTCATGTTGATCGTCGTCGTTGTCACTGGCTAAGTCAAATGCTGGATCTTGTGCTGCCATACGCGACTCCATTTCAGTCACATCGGCTTTAGACACACCCAGATTTTCTGCCACCATGGTCACTTCAGCGTCGCTAAACCAACCCAAGCGTTTTTTCGATTTACGAATGTTAAAGAATAACTTGCGCTGCGCTTTAGTGGTCGCCACTTTTACAATACGCCAATTTTTAAGCACGTACTCGTGAATTTCGGCTTTAATCCAATGCACTGCAAAAGAAACCAAGCGAACACCCACGTCAGGATCGAAGCGTTTTACCGCTTTCATCAAGCCAATGTTACCTTCTTGAATAAGATCGGCTTGTGGTAAACCGTAACCAGAGTAACCTTTAGCCACGTGAACAACGAAACGTAGATGCGACATAATTAATTGCTTTGCAGCTTGCAGATCGCCTGTTTCTTGTAAACGCTTGGCAATGTCGTACTCGGTTTCAGCGTCCAACATGTCAATGCTGGTCACAGACTGGATATACGCTTCTAAACTACTACTGCCTTGAGGGACAGTCAGTGCCATTGATTGCGTTTGATAAGTCATTCGCTCTCCTACTACATTCAAAAAATTAACTTCTATTAGCTAAATACGTTTTATGAAACCCATTGGTTCATCTACTTCAAGACCGATTTAGCTGATGAACTATCAACTAAATGACATCATATGTCAACTTAGCGTCAGTTCATTAAATATTTTCACCGCTGACCATTAAAAAAGCAAGTGAACAATCGTTCATTAATAGCACCTATCGCGCTATGTTATGCCTTAAGCTGTGATTATGAGGGTTCAATATTACGTAAATGTTGCCTAACCGATAAATACGAGCCCAACCAACCTAAAAATGAAGCCAACAACACCAACTTAACGAGTTCCGTAAGGGTGAGCGACTGTATTGTCAATTGGCTACCATATAAGCCCATCAGCTCTGCTAATGCACCGTCGAGGTACCATACTAACGCATTAATAATAAGCCAGGCCAAAATACCACCAATGACTCCGTACCAAATACCGGTATACAAAAAAGGTCGTTGAATAAAGGCTTCGGTGGCTCCCACTAACTTCATCACTTCAATTTCGGTGCGCCGATTCATGATGGCTAATCGAATTGTGTTACCAATAACCAGTACCACAGCCAATACCAGCAATGCCGCTATGGCCAATACCGTCTTTTCAAGCAATTTAAGCAATGCTTGTAAACGCTCAAGCCACTCAATATCAAGACGACCAAAATTGACCTCGGGCTCACGTTCTAATTTTGCTAATAATTCACGAGCACCTGTAGGGCTTGAGTATTTGATTGATGGCGTGACAGTCACTACTGCTGGCAAAGGGTTATCGTCAAGGTAAGACAGAGCTTCGCCAAACCCAGATAGACGCTGAAATTCTTCAAGCGCCTGATCACGGCTAATATAGCTAACGGTGTCGACTTCTCTAAAGGCTTTAATCCGCGATAATAAACTTTGGATAGATTGCTCACTGCGGCCTTTATTAATAAACAACGAGATCTCAGCAGCGCTGTTCCACGATTGGGTAACGTTTTCGGCATTTTTAACCAACACCTGTAATGCCGCAGGCAAGCTTAAGCTCACCCCAAGTACAGCCATGGTCATAATGGATGAAACCGGGCTACGCCACAGCTCGCCCATACTTGACATGCCTTGCTGCACATGACGAATAAAAAACATCACAATACGGCCACTTAACGGTAGCTTGCTTTGGGTAATATTAGGCTTTTTACTCATCGCATTGTCTCCCGGCTACTACTTTCGCCACCCAGCATACGGCCCTGACGTAAAGTAAAGGTGCGGTATTTCATTCGCGCAATTAATCCCAGGTCATGGGTTGCAATTAATACGCTGGTGCCAGAGTCGTTAAACGTTTCAAACAAACGTAAAATATCCATCGACAATTTAGGGTCTAAGTTACCGGTTGGTTCATCGGCAAGCAGTAGCGGAGGCTTGTTAACAATAGCGCGTGCAATACCGACGCGTTGCTGCTCACCACCAGATAACATTATCGGCAGATGACGTTCTTTGCCATATAACCCCACCATATCGAGGGCTCCGGCTACCCGCTTACGAATTTCGCCGTGCGAGAAACCTTCAATCACCAATGGCAGAGCGATATTGTCAAACACACTTTTATCCATCAACAAATGATGATTTTGGAAAATCATGCCAATGTTACGGCGTAAATACGGCACATGCTTAGGGCCAACATTAGCAATGTTGTGCCCATTGATAGACACTCTACCTGCGGTTGCCCGCTCAATGACAGTGATCAATTTAAGCAAGGTACTTTTACCTGCACCTGAATGGCCAGTTAAAAAAGCCATTTCACCTTTTCTAAGATGAAAATTGACATCCATGAGGGCTTTCTGGCCACCTGGATAAATTTTACTCACCTGCTCAAATTGGATCATAAATTAGTGGTCCGTTTTTTCTTGACTGAATAACGCTTCAATAAAGTCATTTGCGTTAAAGGGGCGTAAATCATCAATTTGTTCGCCTACGCCAATATGGCGGATCGGGATATTAAATTTATCTGCAATAGCAAAAACGACCCCACCTTTAGCGGTGCCATCAAGTTTGCTGATGGTTAAGCCAGTAACGCCAACGGCTTCCTGGAATAACTGCGCCTGGCTTATGGCATTTTGGCCTGTGCTTGCATCTAGGGTAAGCATGACTTCATGGGGAGTGTCTGGGTCGAGTTTTTTCATTACTCGCACGACTTTTTTAAGCTCTTCCATTAAGTGGCTCTTATTTTGTAAGCGCCCTGCTGTGTCGGCAATTAATACATCCACTTTACGGGCTTTCGCCGCTTGTAATGCGTCAAATAATACCGATGCGCTATCGGCCCCCGTGTGCTGAGCGACAACAGGAATATTATTACGCTGGCCCCACACCTGTAACTGCTCAACAGCGGCAGCACGGAAAGTATCACCCGCTGCTAACATGACAGATTTACCTTGATTTTGATACTGTTTTGCCAGCTTACCAATTGTGGTAGTTTTACCCACACCGTTAACACCAACCATTAAGATAACAAATGGGCCATTGGCGTTGTCTGGCACCAGCGGAATCGCGACTGGTTCAAGCATTTTTTGCATTTCGTCACGCATTAAATCGTAAAGCGCTTCTGCATTTTTAAGCTGTTTACGCGACGCGTGCTCAGTAAGACTTTTAATGAGTTTAGTGGTTGTTTCAACGCCTACGTCGGCTATTAGCAATTGCTCTTCTAGTTCTTCAAATAACTCATCATCGATTTTTTTGCCGCTGAATAAGCCAATAAAACCAGAACCGATGTTTTCGCTAGTGCGCATTAACCCACGCTTTAAGCGGGCAAACATGCCTTCTTTTTTAGGCTTCTCTTGTGGTTCGTCCTGGACTTCTAGCTCAATTGATTCAATTGGCACCTGCTCGGCAGCAAGTTTTTCAGCAGCCAACGCTTCTGCTTCTAATCGCTCTGCGGCGGCTTGTTGTTCGGCTAAGGCTTGCGCTTTTGCGGTAACTTGCTCAGCCTCAAGACGAGCTTGTTCGGCGCGCTGGGCTTCTTCGCGAGCCGCTTCTTGTGCTGCCTGCTGTGCTGCTAACTGCTCTGCGGCTTGTTGTTCGGCGGCTAGAGCTTGCGCTTTTGCGGCAACTTGCTCAGCCTCAAGACGAGCTTGTTCGGCGCGCTGGGCCTCTTCGCGAGCCGCTTCTTGTGCTGCTAACTGCTCTGCGGCTTGTTGTTCGGCGGCTAGGGCTTGCGCTTTTGCGGCAACTTGCTCAGCCTCAAGACGAGCTTGTTCGGCACGTTCATTTTCAATACGTTGCTGTTCAAGCTGCTTTTCACGTTCTAGCGTTTCAAGGCGAGCAGCTTCTTCTGCTTGCTGTTGCTCTGCTTGCTGTGTTTGCTCTGCGGTGCCTGTGGCAACATCATGCGATATGTCTGCATCAGTTTGCTGCTGTTCTTCAACTTCAGGGGCGGGTTTATCTTTACGAAACCAGGAAAAAAAACCTTTCTTTGCCATGTTTGCTACCAGTATTTATATGTTTAAAAATTCAGTTGAAGCCGTTTGTTGCATCTCTGTGCAGTAAAATGATGAATACTCACATTTAATCACGAGTTTGATATAAAATAACGACGGTTCAGATTGTGGCATAGTCTACCACTTTCTTTTTTCTTTGTTCAGGCAAATCACGAGGGTGAGATGGCTAAAAAAAACACCAGCAGCGGTCAGGTGCGAATTATTTCTGGTCAATGGCGCTCTCGTAAGCTGCCTATCCATGATTTAGAAGGTTTACGCCCAACCACAGATCGGGTTCGCGAAACCCTATTTAACTGGATAGCCAGTGATATTCGGGGCGCAAGAGTACTCGACTGCTTTGCGGGTAGCGGGGCGTTATCGCTTGAAACCCTATCGCGTTATGCTGACTTTGCCACCATGATTGAACTGCAAAAAGACGCTGCTAATCAATTAAAACAAAACCTAGCCACCTTGCAATGCAAAAATGCTGAAGTGATTAATGGTGACAGTTTGCAAGTACTGGCCAAAGGCACTAAAAACGGTTTTGACATTGTGTTTATTGATCCGCCGTTTCGCAAAGAACTTGCAACTAAAGCAATAGATTTATTAATGGCTCACCAATGGCTCAACGACAATGCCTTAATTTACGTTGAAACCGAGTCAGAAATAGCCAGCTTACACGTCCCTGCTTCTTGGGTACCACTAAAAGAGAAAAAAGCCGGCCAGGTGACTTACCGACTTTATCAATATCAACTGACTGATACGTCGGTTGATGACCCCTCGGTGCTATAATCATGCTCAATAAGATGACCTTAAGCGACATAGCCCGCAACGATTTGGTATTAATCGGGAAAACCGCCACGTTATCAATGTGGGGGTTATTTGCCTATGGTTTTTTTGTATTTAGCCAAGATGTTACTAGGGTCTGTTGATCTTTGCTGTACACATTTTATTCAACAATACATCGGCAGCCACATTATAGTAAACGCCAGTGATACCATACTGGCGTAATTTCTTGCTAACTTATCATATCTTGTTGATATTGCTCGGAAGTGCTTTATCCTCGCGAAAGCATTCTCAACCAAATGTCGATACTTGTAGAGACACCAATCCATGCTTTCTTTGTCGATATCTTGCCCATAATTTCGCTTCGGTATAACGGTTTTGCCACCTTTAGAATTGACATATGCCCTTAAAGCGTCGCTGTCATAGCCTTTATCAGCGATAAATACGTTGACCTCCTTAAGGTGGTCAACAAGACTCTCGGCACGAGCAATATCATTTCTCTGGCCTTCTGATAGCTCGAAATAGATTGGTAATCCACCGCTATCCACGACCAAATGAATTTTCGTTGAGTTACCGCCGCGACTCTTTCCAATACACTCATTATCTGGTGTCGCAGCTCCTGCGCTATGCTGATGAGCTTTGACTATTGAGCCGTCTGCAAACACCCAATCATAATCGGAAAGTTTTGATAACTCTTTGAATAGTATATCTAACAGGCCTTTTTTAGACCACAGATTAAAGCGACGATAAACAGTGCTCCAGTCCCCAAACTCTGTTGGAAGATCACGCCATGGAACTCCTGTTCGCAAGCGGTAAAGAATTCCTTCAAAGGTCATTCTATGTTCAGATTTATTATAGATGCGGCCAGTGTTCTTCATCAGTTGAAGTAGCTTTTGCCACCACTTATCAGTTAGCATTAGTCTCGGCATGGTATGGAGTTATCGTTTATTTTTGGCGAAACAAATTATAACGCCTTACCATGCTGCTTAAAAAGCCATCACGAAAGATCAACAGACCCTAGGGTCTGCTGTTCTTTGTTGGTTAAATTTTGTTCGAGTTAAAAACGTTTTAATCGAGGCGAATGGATTGATGCCTAGTCATCTAAGCAAAATCCATTCAACAAAGAGTAAAACGTTTTTAGCCGAACCTTTCAGGCAGCGTTTGTTGGCCATTTCTACTGCGTTATCGACTTTTTATGTAGAATAACTACACCTCAAAGTCTCTGCCTTGTATAAAAGACCAACAATTCGCTGCAAAAATAACCTTGAAAGATCAACAGACCCCGGCATACTCACTTTTTTTGCTGCGTTTACTGCCACAATGCACCTGTTATTAATTTTAGTGGTTCGCCTTAGCCCTAAAGGCCACTACCAACCCAACATAAATTATGCCGCCATTTTGTTATGGGGTGTATTTGCCTTTGTCGAACTTAAACCTCAACCTGCGACCTCATAGGGCATTTCACCTAATAGCATTTACAAAAAAGCCTCGTTAATTTAACGAGGCTTTTTAAGTTAATGCGGTATTACTTTTTAGGGTAAGGGTGAGCAACACCTTTGTGACAATCTACACAAGTTTTTCTGTCTTCTGGTGCTTTTTTGAAGTTATTGCTGTGCATTCTAACAGCCATTTTTTTCATGGTTTCTGGCTGGTTTTCATAAATACGAGTATGACAGTGCTGACAGTTAGCAGAGTCATTGCTACGGAAGTATTCTAATGCGATATCAGCTTGGTCTTTACGGTTTTCATCTAACCATTCTTGAGTCATAAAGCCATCAATAGTCATCAAACCTATGATGTCTTTTGACACGATAATTTTCTTGATCAAGTAATCAACTGGACCATGAGGTAAGTGACAATCTTGACATTGAACCGTCACACCAGCACTGCCACCACCATGGGCAGATGCCATGACTTCATCTCTTAACGAATGGTCACGGTGACAAGTCATACAAAAAGCATCTGTGCTGGTTGCATGCAATGTCTGTTGAGTTGCGAAATAACCTACGACACCCACAATTACACCAACCACTATAAGTGCAATAATTGAGTACTTCGCGCTTGGTTTAAATAGTGCACGCCAGTTCATTGTTCAATCTCCATAATAACTAAAACTACATTTCTAATATTTGTTTATCTAGTTTAGGATTTTTTTAAATTAGAAAATTGATTCTAGTCGCTATTTTTATGATTACTTATTGGAAAATATCTAAAATGGGAGCTAGATCGCTACAAGTGATTTTCAATCAGTCTCATTACTTAGGGCCTGTTGATCTTTCAAGGCATAGCTATGGTTAATTAAACAAACGAGAAAACACGACGAAATAAGTAACTCAAAGATAAAAATGAGCGCTGGCGCATTGTTTACCTTGGCATATGCGTTTATATTGACCTTGATTGACATTTTATTTTTGCAGATTCATTTTTAGGACACTATGGGTAAATCTATTCGCCATTATCTTATTGCTATTTGCACTTTGCTGTCTTTATTAGGCCAAGGTGTGCTAGCTAATGGCCACACTATGATTGCACCAAACCATAGTCAAATGAACGATAAAGCCACAGCATCTGTTATGCTTGCAGGCGATCAAAACAACAACGACTGTCACGGTATGATGCAAGCAAAAACTGCATCAGCCGACGATACCAATCATTGTTGCGATAATGGCAGTAATTGCGCTAATGACTGCAGTCATTGCTTTACGATTACCTTTACCGGCACTGTACTTACCACTGATATTAGTGTGAGCCCCGCACCTGCAGATGAAGTCATACCAAGGCCCACCTCACTACTGTTTTCTATTGATGGAACCCCAGCGTTTCGCCCTCCTATCGTTTAGCCTCGCTTTAATAACGTCGGCCTAATGCTGGCGAAATCAATGCTACTTTTACAATACCTATGGTTTTTGAGTATGAGCAAGTTATAACGTTATTTTCTGCTCCGCGCTCTGCCATGATGTGAGGTTAAAATGAAACACACTCTTTTCGTTGCGTTATTAGCAACTGCCTGCTTATTGGGTTATTTCACTTCTGCGCCAACACTGGCCGCAGGCGAATCAACACCCCATGAGCAACATCAACACGCCTACTATTGCCCTATGCATCCTGAAGTCACCAGCAATGAGCCTGGTAGCTGCCCAATATGCGGTATGTTTTTGATTGAAAAAGAATCCAATGCAAATGATGTTGAAGCTAAGTCAGTCACTCATGCAAAAACCCATTTAACTCCAGCAACACATGCGGCTAATTACTATTGCCCTATGCACCCAGAAGTCACCAGCCATGAGCCGGGCAGCTGCCCAAAATGTGGCATGTTTTTAATAGAAAAAGAGACCGATTCGGCGACATCACATTCTGATGAAGCCGCTCAAAACCATGAGCATCAGCAGCACAATTACTACTGTCCCATGCACCCAGAGGTCACCAGCCATGAGCCGGGCAGCTGTCCTAAATGCGGCATGTTTTTAATAGAAAAAGACATCGATGCTGAACCAGCAATGGATAGTAAGCAAATGACCCCAGCAGCTAAAAAGGTATTTGAGCAACCCATTAGCTCGCTCAAACCGTCTAAAAAGGCGCTTTCTATTGCAGATACCAGCAGTAATGAAACCACCAAATACATCTGCCCCATGCACCCTCATGTTATCTCTGATGCTCCTGGAAGTTGCCCTATTTGCGGAATGAATTTAGAGAAAGTTGTGGTTGGTGAAGCAAATCAAGAAATAGTCGTAGGTGTATCTGGCGGCATGCAACAAGCACTCGGCATGCGCAGCCATGTGGTGGCTAAAGGCAGTTTATCCCGTCAGGTGAATACCATTGGCACGGTACAATATAATGAAAATACCATTGGCCATGTGCATACTCGAGCAACCGGCTGGATTGAAACGCTAATGGTGCATAACGTTGGCCAACAGGTAAAAAAAGGGCAGTTACTCTATGAGCTGTATTCACCTGAACTGGTCAATGCTCAAGACGATTACTCCCAGGCGCTGGATTACCTTAAACAGGACAAAAACCGTGGCAGCATATTACTCAGTAAAGCACGTAAACGTTTAGAGCTGTTGGGGGTTGATAACGCGGTAATTAAGCGTCTAGAAACCACTGGGGAAACGGTGTATCGCGTGCCATTTTACGCTCCACAAAGTGGATTTGTAAGTGAGCTTACCATACGTCATGGCATGTATATTCAACCGGGTGACACCTTGTTTGAAATCGTCAATTTAGACAGTGTATGGGTAATAGCAGACGTGTTTGAAAACGAGCAAAGCTGGTTATCAGAAGGCCGCAAAGTTAGCGTAAGCGCAGCTGCACAAGGCTTGTTTGATATTGATTCAACCATTGATTATGTCTACCCAGAGTTAGACCCTGTCACTCGCGCAATGCGAGTTAGAATTGAGTTACACAACACACAAGACAAACTAAGGCCAGGGACATTAGTAGACGTCACATTACATGGCCAACCTAAAGACAATGTACTTACAGTTCCCACTGAGGCGTTGATTTTAACGGGTAGAGAAAACCGCGTAGTAGTGCAACGTAATGACACCAGCTTTGCTTCTGTTCCGGTAAAAGTCGGCATGATGACCCAAGGTAAAGCTGAGATCCTTCAGGGCTTAAACGAGCATGACAAAGTCGTAGTATCAGGACAATTTCTACTCGACTCAGAAGCCAGTATTCAAGGCAGTCTTCAGCGTTTAAGTAGCACCAATACACCATCTGCTAACGATACCCATCAGCACTAAGGAGCCTTGTTATGCTAGCGCAAATTATCAATGCTTCAATTAAAAATCGCATCATGGTGCTGCTGCTTACCGCCATCATTGCGCTGGTAGGTTATCAGGCCATGCGCACCACACCGCTTGATGCGTTGCCCGATTTATCTGACGTACAGGTGATTGTGAAAACCAGCTATCCGGGCCAAGCGCCACAATTGGTAGAAGATCAAATCACCTACCCATTGTCGTCGGCCATGTTGGCAGTTCCGGGGGCAAAAACCGTACGTGGATTCTCCATGTTTGGCGACTCGTTTGTGTATGTGATTTTTGAGGACGGCACCGACATTTATTGGGCTCGCTCAAGGGTGCTTGAATACCTTTCGCAAACCCAAGATCAACTGCCTGCTGGTGTAACGCCGAGTTTAGGCCCAGATGCATCTGGTGTCGGCTGGATTTTTCAATATGCGCTTGTTGATCGCAAAGGCCAATACGATTTAGCGCAATTACGCTCTCTACAAGACTGGTTTTTAAAACTTGAGCTGCAAAGTGTGGCTGGCGTGTCTGAAGTGGCTACCGTTGGGGGCATGGAGCAAACCTACCAAATTGTGGTCGACCCACACAAACTGGCGTTATATCAAATTGATTTAATGACCATTAAAAACGCCCTCGATAACTCCAATAGTTCAACGGGTGGCTCGGTGATTGAAATGGCC
The DNA here is from genome assembly GCF_019931735.1 of Shewanella inventionis. NCBI lineage: Bacteria > Pseudomonadati > Pseudomonadota > Gammaproteobacteria > Alteromonadales > Shewanellaceae > Shewanella > Shewanella inventionis. The sequence continues at coordinate 111,249 of NZ_CP082926.1, forward strand.
GAAGCCGAATACATGATCACCTCTAGTGGTTATCGCCAAACCATTGCCGAATTTGCAGAAATTCCCTTGGGTATTTTGTCTGAAACTGGCACGCCAATTTTAATGAAAGACGTGGCAGAATTACGCACTGGCCCAGCAGCAAGACGCGGTATTGCAGAGCTTGATGGCCAAGGCGAAGTTGTTGGCGGCATTGTGGTGATGCGCTATGGCGAAAACGCCCTTGAAACCATTAACAATATCAAACTCAAGCTCGAACAAATCAGCAATGGCCTGCCTGACGGTGTCGAGTTAGTCATTACTTACGACCGTTCTGATCTTATTGTGCGTTCAGTCGACAATCTCAAGCATAAAGTATTAGAAGAAATGTTTGTCGTGGGCTTAATTTGCTTACTGTTTCTATTACATGCCCGCTCAACGCTCGTTGCTATTATCACCTTACCCATTTCAATTTTAATTAGCTTTATTGCCATGCACTTTATCGGGGTGAACGCCAACATTATGAGCCTAGGCGGGATTGCCATCGCCATTGGTGCGGTAGTTGATGCATCTATTGTGATGGTAGAAAACACTCACAAGCATTTAGAGCACTACCGCCAGCAACATGGTTGTGCCCCAGAGGGTGAAGCACATTGGCAACTGGTAAAAGATGCCTCTGTTGAAGTCGGGCCTGCACTGTTTTTTAGTTTATTAATTATTACCTTAAGCTTTACGCCCGTGTTTGCACTCGAGGCACAAGAAGGCCGTTTATTTCATCCATTAGCGTTTACCAAAACCTTTGCCATGGCCGCATCGGCCATATTGGCCATCACCTTAATTCCGGTTTTAATGGGCTATTTTGTACGTGGAAAGATCCCCGATGAGCGTAAAAATCCGCTCAGTCGTGTTCTCATTGCTCTATATCAACCCTTATTAAAGTGGGTATTACGTTTTCCAAAAATCACCATAGTGATGGCTCTCGCGGCCTTGCTCAGCGCCTATTACCCACTGACAAAAATGGGCTCTGAATTTATGCCGACGCTAGAAGAAGGTGACCTACTGTATATGCCCACCACATTGCCAGGCGTGAGTGCGGGCAAGGCGGCGGAGATTTTACAGCAAACCGACAGGCTGATAAAAACCGTACCTGAAGTTAAACGGGTATTTGGCAAAGTCGGCCGAGCAAAAACCGCAACCGATCCTGCGCCATTAACCATGCTCGAAACCACGATAATGCTTAAACCCACAAGCGAGTGGCGCCCTGGGGTGACCTTAGAAAGCATTATTGCCGAGCTGCAAAAAACCGTGCGTATACCGGGTATGACCAATGCCTGGGTACAACCGATTAAAACCCGTATAGATATGTTGTCCACTGGCGTAAGAACCCCTGTTGGAATCAAAATATCAGGTTCAAACGTTGAGGAACTGCAACGAATTGGCAGTGAAATAGAAGCCGTGGTTAGCCAATTACCCGGTACCTTATCGGCGTTTGCCCAACGCAGCAGCGGTGGCCGTTATATTGATATAACTCCTAACTTAAAAAATGCTGCCCGCTATGGAATGACACTCAAAGACATTCAAGATGTGGTGCAGATTGCCATTGGCGGCATGACGATCGGCGAGTCGATCCAAGGCCAGGAACGCTACCCAATTAACATTCGTTACCCAAGGGAACTGCGCGACAACATTGAAAAACTAAAAGACCTACCCGTGCTCACTAAAACCGGTAAATATTTACCCTTAAGTTACCTAGCAGAACTCACCATTAGCGATGGTGCGCCAATGCTCGCTAGCGAGAATGGTCGCCTTATCTCATGGGTATTTGTCGACTTAACAGATATCTCAATTGGCGAGTACATTGCTCAGGCACAAGCCGCGCTCGATGAGCAAATTAACTTACCTGCACGTTACAGCTACAGCTTTGCTGGGCAATATGAGTATATGCAACGGGTTGAAGCTAAAATGACCCTGGTGATCCCGTTAATGGTGGCGGTAATTTTTATCTTATTAATGATGACCTTTAACTCCATGACACAAGCATTAGTGATTATGCTCAGTTTACCTTTTTCACTGGTTGGCAGTGCTTGGTTACTTTATTCACTCGAGTTTAATTTTTCGGTTGCTGTGTCGGTTGGCATGATAGCCCTGGCCGGTGTTGCCGCTGAGTTTGGGGTAGTGATGCAGGTGTATCTCAATAACAGCATTGCCGCGTATAAACGAGAGGACCGTTATCAAACCAAAGCCGATTTAACCGCTGCGCTTATGGAAGGTGCAGTAATGCGCATACGACCAAAAGCCATGACGGTTGCCACCATCTTTTTCGGATTATTACCCATTATGTGGGGCAGCGGCACAGGTAACGATGTCATGCAAAAAATTGCCGCGCCAATGGTTGGCGGTATGGTCACAGCTCCCTTATTATCGCTATTTGTGATCCCGGCGATTTACTTGCTGATTTATGGCAGACGGCTGCCCGCTTAAACATTAGCAGACGCCAAAAGCAAAAATCCCAAACAAAACATTGTTTGGGATTTTTATTGTCACGTTTAAACCTAAGTTAAGCTGAGGTTAGTTCGGTTAGTTACGCCCAAGTGACTCAATAAGATGATCCGCTTCATCTTGTTTCTTCTTACGGCATGCCGCGATGTCATCTGGATGACCGTGTTTGCATGGATCGCTGGCTAAAATGGCCCGAGGCAGATTGAGTATCATATACTCTGTATCATTTTTATTATCGTCTGCATTGCCAGCATTGCCTAAACGATAGGACGAAGTACCACTACAGGCCGTTAGCAACAGCAAACTAGACAACACCAGACTCGATAACAAAGTTGATCATAAAAGCGGCTTTTGCATTATTGAGTGATCCTTTGCTTTTCACGCGCCAACCCCATCATCCTAAACATTCCCCACGCCATAATCGCGCCACCAATAACCAACATTGCATTGATGATCATTGGGTGAGCCAGCATAGGTAAAAAGCCTTCATCAAAGCCGGCAAAAATGCCGTAAAGCCCTAAGCCAAACAATAAGGTGCCAGGAAAATCGATAATAGCCACCATCAGCATACTGCGATTAATTCGCGCTAATGCGGCTTGAGTCGTTTCTTGAGTCATAAATTCATCCTTGGGTGTATTCCTTGTGTATTGCTAATCACTGTGACATCGATTGTTAGTGTGAGTTCAAATAATGACCTAAATGCGAGGTGTTAGATGTTTATGCCGCTGGATCCAACAGCGAAATAATCGAGAAAAAACCGCCTTGTGGATCATTAAGCACCGAAAAACGGCCCACATTAGGGATATCGGTAGCCGGTACGCACACAGTCGCACCCAGGCTATTCGCCTTAGCCACTGAGGCATCACAATCTTCAACGGCAAAATAGTTCATCCAATGCGAAGGTGCGTCGCCCCACTCTTCGGTCATCTCCATCATGCCACCAATCGCTTGCTCGCCCACATACCATTCGGTGTACTCAAAATCGGCCATGTCTGCTAATTTTGTGTGATAGCCTAACACCTCACCATAAAACGTTTTAGCAGCATCACTATTTCGACACGCTAACTCAACCCAGCATAAGGTATTTGGCTCTTGAGCACGTTTAATACCAATATGATCTTGCCCCTGCCACAGTGCAAAACGGCTACCTTCGGGGTCGGTACATAACGCCATAGAGCCTGCATCACCAACGGCGTGTGGCCCAGCTATCACTTGCCCGCCGCCTTTTTTGACCAACTCAGCCGATACAGAGACATCATCAACAGCAAAGTATACTGTCCAGTGTGTCGGCAAGGATTTCATATTGTCTGGCATGGGATACATGGCACCAATATCATCACCATCTATTTGCAACATAGTGTAGTGACCTTCTGGCATAGGCATATCGTCTGCGACCCAACCAAATAGCGCTTGGTAAAACGCTTTACCTGCTGCCCAATCGTGTGTCGCCAGCTCAAGCCAGCATGGTTGTCCTTGTTGATATTGTTGTACTTTCATTGTAGTTATCCTGTGACTGTGATGCTTATAAGTTAAGTTGATATCACCCAAAAAGCAAAAAGCCTTCAAACGAAGGCTTTAAAAATAATGTGCTATTAAATCAGATTATTTAAATACCGGCAGAATATCAGCCATAGCCAATAGATGGCAGGTTGCAGTGATAATACCAAACAGCACAACGACAACGATTAATGGCGTACCACCAGGCACTTTAAAACCTGTAGAGTCAGGATACAATTGACGCACTTTATACGCTAATAACGCTGGCACAATCACGGCCCAAACCGTTGCGGCTAGTGCGGCAAACCCAATGGCGATAATAAAACCATTTGGAAATAACAAACCTAAAATCGTTGGCGGTATAAACGTGATTGCAGCGGTTTTCATTCGCCCAGCACGAGAATCATCAAAGCCAAATAAATCAGCCAGGTAGTCAAATAACCCTAAGGTGACCCCTAAAAATGATGACGCTACCGCTAGGTTAGCAAATAAGGTCAGCATGCTATTTAACCATTGACTCGCCATCGCCCCTGACAACGCCTCAACCAACACGCCAATATTGCCACCTTTAGCAATAACATCGGTAAATTGACCACGAGGAATATTTCCCATGGTCGCGATAAGCCAACATACATAGATAACTAAGGCGATAGACGTGCCAACTAGCAGTGCTTTAACTATGGTGCTGGCATCTTTACCGTAATATTTCACTAGACTCGGCACATTACCGTGATAACCAAAGCTGGCTAATCCAAAAGGGATTGCAGCAAATAAATACGGTAGATAACGGGTTTCACCATCTGGCGAAAGTAATTTAGTGGTATCGATTTCAATCAGTAAATTGCCAATCGCTAAAAAGAAGGTAATCACCATACCACCGAGCATAATGGTGGTAATACGGTCAACCGCTTTAGTGCTAATTAAAACGATAAACGCCAACACAGCAGCAAAGACTAAACCAGCAACACTTTGAGGTAAAGTTACACCAAGCGCTGACAAGCTATGATTAACGATTGAACCACCACCACTGATGTAGGCGTAGGTTAAAATGTACAATACAAACGCAATGGATACGCCGTTAATCACTCGCCAAAATTGGCCTAATGTTTCACGGGTTAACGTATCAAAACTGGCGCCGGGCTCAAAATGCAAGTTAGCTTCAAGTAATAATAATCCCGACATTAACATGCAAAACCAAACACCTAGTAGCATGGCCATAGAATAACCAAACCACATGCCAGCACCCACAACCGGCAGTGAAAACATGCCTGCACCTACAGTCGTACCGGCAATAATCATGGCGCCGCCCAATAAAGATTTACTTTGTGGACGGTGCTTTGCCGCATTCATATGATTAGCCATTATTGTCCATGCTCCGCGTGCACACTATCAACAATGGTTTGTCTAACTGCTGAGCTTAATAATTGATTAGCATGATCACGAATTCGAATCACTTCTGCGCGGTGTTCAACACTGCATAGATACCCTAATTCTTTAAGCTTAACGCTTAGGGTATTGTAGAGTTTTTTATCGTAAAACTCTGGCGCAGTAATACCATGCAATGCACCTAAACGCTGGGCCAATAAGTGGCTGTCGGTTTCGAGTTCTGAGCGCTCTAAATCAGGCTTAATTGCCAGTAAGTTAAAGATAATGGCATAACGCTGTAACGTTTCACTGATGGTTTCAGCCATTAATAATAATTGCGCAGTGTAGTTGGGATTGACTTCAAATTGCGTGTCGCCACTGAGTAAACCTTGGTCCACCATAAAGTCTAAAATACTGTCGACATGTTGCTGCACATCTTCAATACCCATAAATAACTCAGCTTTAAGTAAAGGATAAAAGTCCTTAACAACGGCATGTATTGTATTACGGTCGCAAATATCATATTGCACCAAACAGCTAGCGACCAATGACGGCACAGCCATTAAATGAATGATATTGTTACGATAATAGCTCATGGTGATGGCAATTTTTTCATCAACAGAAATAATCTCACCAATCGCATCTTTGGTGCTAACAAACTTATTGAGCGATAAACAATGATCAACAATGGTTTTACCATCGCCTTCGGCAACCGAAGCATAATTGGTATAAGGTACTGCTTTAAGCAATGCTAAATACAAATCTAATTGACGCTCTAACAAGCTGCGCTCTAATGCATTACGCTCAGAAGCAAGCAACACTAAGCTGGTTAAGGTAACTGAACTGGCAGCAGCAGCCCCGTTAATATTGGTCATCACGCGATTAGCCAGCAAATTAACAGACGGTGTAAACCAGGTTGGTTTTTGCTCGGGGTCGTTGGCCACTTCTTCACGCCAATCTGGTGCTTGTTGGTTTAAAAAATTTTGTAAGTTAATAGGCTCACCAAAATTAACATAACCTTGGCCAAAATTACCTAATTTACGAATAGCGCCAAACACTTGCCAAACAGACTCTTTTTGCTTTTTCTTACCGCTGAGCTCTTTGTGATAGGTTGCCACTTCCATAACATGGTCATACCCTAAATACACAGGCACTAGGGTTACAGGGCGTTCAATTCCGCGCAGTACGCTATTGATGGTCATGGCTAACATGCCGGTTTTAGGCGCAAGTAAACGCCCAGTACGCGAACGGCCACCTTCGGTGAAGTATTCAACCGAGTAACCTTTAGCAAATAATTGGTCCAAATATTCACGAAATACTGCGGTGTAAAGCTTATTACCATTAAAGCTGCGACGAATAAAAAACGCCCCACCTCGGCGGAACATAGGGCCAGCAGGCCAAAAGTTTAGATTAATCCCCGCTGCAATATGCGGTGGCACCATGCCCTGGTAATACAAAATGTATGACAGTAATAAGTAGTCCATGTGACTACGATGACAAGGCACGTAGACAATTTCATGGCCATCATGATGGAGCTGACGAATTTGTTCAGCACCTTTAATGTTGATACCACTGTATAATTTGTTCCACAACCAAGTTAAAAAGCGTTCTGCAATACGGACTAAGCTGTCAGAATAATCTGCGGCAATTTCATCTAAATACTCAATGGCTGTTTCGCGCGCTTTTTCTGGCGACACTTTTTTACTAACAGCTTCTTCTTCAATGGCTTTTTTAATTGAATCCGACTTAAGTAACGAAGCAAAAAACATCTGTCTATTGGGTAATTGCGGGCCGGTCATCACTTTACGTTGGCGACTAAAATGCACCCGAGCAACTCGGGTGAGCTTATGAGCTATACGCTTATCGGAACCATGTTCATCGGCCATATAACGCAATGATAATGCATTAGAAAACTGCACAAAGTTATGGCGACCTAAAAACAAAATCATTAGCCATTTACGTAACCACGTAGGGCTTTCACGCTCAAAAACAGCCGCTTTCATGCTGTCGTCTTCTTTGCCGGGTGTGCGCCCCCAATATAAGCTAACAGGCACCAGCTGAATGTCTAAATCCGGACGCTGACGATGAAGTGCCAGTAAGCTGATAAAACAATTGATAAACTTTTCGCCACTTTCGCGTTTGCCAAAAAGAGGTTTACGTCCCTCAAGGCAAACAATACGCGGTACTTTTAATCCATCGACGATTAAAGGCTCATATGGGCTAGGCATACCAAAGCCTTCGGTGATTTCGCTTAAAGCCGCAGCATCACTAATTGACTCTGTTTTCATGACATAAACCAGTGGCTTAGTCGGGTCTAAATTAAGATCATCAAATGGGTCATGCGGCACAACAATGGTATGCACCATCCATTTTTGCACCCATTTTAATGTCCGTAAAAATATTGAATTTGGTTTTGACATGGTTAATTTCGCAATATAAGCCACTGTAATATTGCTGCATAGGATACCAGAAACCACCCTTGTTACACTATCTGGCTGTTTTATCTTTACTTTGTGAACTATCGCCAATGACAGTTCTCAAATAATAAAACCAATAAAACACTTACAAAACATATGGATAACAGCATAACTGCTAGCAAAGAATAAAAAACAGTTGGTTAATACTTGCGCGAACAAAAACACTGTATATAATGACAGTCACTGTATAAAAAGACAGGAATCATCATGAGACCGTTAACGCCACGCCAAGCAGAAATTTTAGACCTAATTAAAAACAATATCGCCGAAACCGGTATGCCACCGACTCGCGCTGAAATTGCCAACCGTCTTGGGTTTAAAAGTGCAAATGCTGCCGAAGAGCATTTAAAAGCATTAGCCAAAAAAGGCTTTATCGAGATCATGCCTGGCACTTCTAGGGGGATCAGATTACCCCAAGAAGACGAACAAGAATCTGGCTTACCGCTTATTGGCCAAGTGGCTGCAGGCGAGCCTATTTTAGCGCAAGAACATGTTGAGCAATATTATCAAGTTGACCCAAGCATGTTTAAACCTGCCGCTGATTTTTTATTACGGGTTCGTGGTGACAGTATGAAAGATATTGGCATTTTAGAAGGTGATTTACTGGCCGTACATAAAATGCAGCAAGCACGAAATGGCCAGGTTGTTGTGGCCCGCGTTGAAGACGATGTTACGGTTAAACGTTTCGAGAAAAAAGGCAATGTGGTGTATCTACATGCTGAAAACGAAGCCTATAACCCAATTAAAGTAGACTTAAGTTGCCAAAGCCTAACCATTGAAGGGCTTGCAGTTGGCGTTATCCGTAATGGAGATTGGTTATGAATAAACTAATGGGCACAGCCCCACGCCACCCAGGCTTATGGGTCGATTTAACCGAAGCTGATATGTACGGCAGCCAAACCATTCAAACATTACAAACCGTGACTCAAGGTGAGTCTGAATTGGGTCAGTTGTGCAGCCAATTAGCTAGCTTGAGCCAACAAGGACGCTGGATTGTACTCATTAGTCCACCACACATTGGCTATAAGCATATGCTTGCTAGCGCTGGCGTAAGAATGGACCGTATTTTATTAGTGCACACTAAAGATGAAGTCGAAACCTTATGGGCCATGGAAAAAGCGCTAACCAGTGGCACGTCAAGTGCGGTTATAACCTGGACCAGCTCATTAGATGCCCGTGACAGCCGCCGTTTAGAAATCGTTGCTAAAAGTGCCCGAGCATTAGGAGTTGTAATCGAAGATGTGAATACTCACTCACAAGAAAAGCACCAAATGGTTAATCCTTCGATGACAACAGCTTCAAGTAATTTTTCAGCATTTCATTAACAACGAACCCATAAACACCAAGCCCTGCATTCAATTCAGGGCTTTTTTTTACATTTTTTCAGACGATTAGCGAACAAAGTGATCTTGATCAAAGTTTGATCTACAAGTAATGTTGTTAACAAGGATGAAACATTGTCTATCCTTAATATGACGTGTATTGGCCGACACAATAGCCATCGATGGGAACACGTCAACATAAATTGATTAGTTCAGTCGTAGGTACAGGTGTGGTGTTCAGCTAACAATAAATGCATAGGCTTAAATGTCTACAACCACCAGTGTACTTTGAAGTCATCAAACTTTTTTGGGAATCGAAGAGTTTGCATAGAGCAGAGACTTACTGTGTGACTCTTCTTTGTAATTGCGGTTTGCAATTAGCAGAGGAGAAGTCTTGTGAAGCAAAGGTGGTATTGTTTATTGGTAGTGCTGTTAGCACTCCCGTTAGGGGCAGCAGAAATGCCCCTCAACATGACTCAAGGTGTGACAGATATCAGTGGTAGGGTTTACGACCTCCATATGACTATTTTATATATCTGTTGTGCAATTGGGTTAGTGGTATTTGGGATCATGATTTACTCAATGATCTATCACCGCAAATCAAAAGGCGCTGTTGCGGCCAATTTTCACGAAAGTACTAAAGTAGAAATTGCCTGGACAGTCATTCCATTTATCATCTTAATTGCGATGGCAATTCCTGCCACCAAAACCTTAATTGCAATGGAAGATCCTAGCAATGCTGATCTGACCATTAAAATTACCGGGTCGCAATGGAAATGGCATTACAGTTATTTCGATAAAGATATCGAATTTTACAGCACACTTTCAACGCCAAGAGAGCAAATCGATGGCGACCAAACCAAAGGTGAAAATTACCTACTTGAAGTAGATAAACCATTAGTGTTGCCGATAAACCGAAAAGTCCGCTTTTTGATGACTTCAGATGATGTAATTCACTCTTGGTGGGTGCCCGCATTTGCCGTGAAAAAAGACGCTAACCCAGGTTTTATTAACGAAGCCTGGACACGTATCGACAAGCCCGGCATTTACCGCGGCCAATGTGCAGAACTGTGCGGCAAAGACCATGGGTTTATGCCCATTGTGGTTAATGCACTGTCTGAAGCGGACTTTGAAAACTGGCTAGTAGAACAAAAACAACTTGCCGAAACCGAAGCCGCAGCAGCGGCTGCCTCCATGTCACAAACCTTATCACTTGCAGAATTAAATCAGCAAGGTGAGCAAGTATACCTTGCCCGCTGTGCAGCGTGTCACCAACCTAATGGAGCAGGCCTTCCTGGTGTATTTCCATCACTTATTGGTAGCCCAATGATTAAAGGCCCTGTGCAAGGTCACCTTGATATAGTGATCAACGGTAAACCCGGTACAGCAATGCAAGCCTTTGCCAAACAGCTATCTGCACAAGAAATTGCCGCAGTTATTACCTATGAGCGTAATGCGTGGGGTAATAACAGTGGCGATGCCGTGCAAACAGCAGATGTTGGCCAATTTTTAAATAGTGGTGCGGCGGTGTCTGAGCCTGTTACAACACAGGTCGCCGACACGGCAACTGCGGTTACTAATTCTGTCACTGATGCGCTAACCGAAACAGTCAACCAGGCCGAAGAAGTGATAGCGCAAGTGGTAGAGCCAAAAGACTTACCCACTCTCACCATGGAACAGCTCATGGCAGAAGGTGAACAAGTTTATGCTACAACCTGTGCAGCGTGTCACCAACCTACTGGCGCAGGTTTACCTGGCGCTTTCCCCTCACTCATTGGCAGTCCTTTAATAACAGGACCGGTTAGCGGGCATATCGATATTGTTATGCACGGTAAACCGGGCACTGCAATGCAGGCATTTAGTAGTCAGCTCAGCCCTCAACAAATGGCTGCGGTGATTACCTATGAGCGTAATGCATGGGGTAATAATTCTGGCGAGGCAGTGCAACCTGCCGATGTCGCAAGCCATGGACAGTAGGGGAAAACCAATGAGCACAACAACGCACGATACACTCGACAATGCGCATGATGAGCATCACCACGGTGCCCCTAAAGGGCTTATGCGCTGGGTACTAACCACTAACCACAAAGACATAGGCACTCTGTATTTATGGTTTAGTTTCATTATGTTTTTAACCGGTGGTGCCATGGCTATGGTCATACGCGCCGAACTATTTCAACCCGGATTACAGTTAGTTGAACCAAACTTTTTTAATCAAATGACTACGGTTCATGGATTAATTATGGTGTTTGGAGCCGTTATGCCGGCCTTTACCGGTTTAGCCAACTGGTTAATTCCTATGATGATTGGTGCCCCTGATATGGCACTGCCGCGAATGAATAACTGGAGCTTTTGGATTTTACCTTTCGCCTTCACCATATTGCTGGCTTCATTATTTATGGAAGGCGGCGGCCCCAACTTTGGCTGGACATTCTACGCACCGTTATCAACGACTTACAGCCCTGATTCAACAGCATTATTTGTCTTTTCTATCCATATTATGGGTATTAGCTCAATTATGGGCGCAATTAACGTGGTGGTTACCATTGTCAATATGCGCGCGCCCGGCATGACATGGATGAAACTACCACTATTTGTATGGACCTGGTTAATCACGGCATTTTTACTCATTGCCGTAATGCCAGTACTTGCAGGTGTCGTAACCATGGTACTGACCGATAAGTTTTTTGGTACTAGCTTTTTTGATGCTGCAGGTGGTGGCGATCCTGTGATGTTCCAACATATTTTTTGGTTCTTTGGGCACCCAGAAGTGTACATCATGATTTTGCCGTCTTTTGGCATTATCTCAGCAATTGTACCTACCTTTAGTCGTAAGCCATTATTTGGCTATTCGTCAATGGTTTATGCAACTGCAAGTATTGCTATTTTGTCATTTTTGGTTTGGGCACACCATATGTTTACTACCGGTATGCCGGTATTTGCTGAGCTGTTTTTCATGTATTGCACCATGCTCATAGCGGTGCCGACAGGGGTAAAAGTGTTTAACTGGGTTGCCACAATGTGGCGAGGCTCTATGACCTTTGAAACTCCAATGTTATTTGCTGTCGCCTTTATCATTTTATTCACTATTGGTGGGTTTTCTGGATTGATGCTCGCCATTACCCCGGCGGATTTCCAATACCATGACACCTATTTTGTGGTAGCTCATTTCCATTATGTACTGGTGACGGGTGCCATTTTCTCCATTATGGCAGCAGCGTATTACTGGCTGCCAAAATGGACTGGCAATATGTACAGCGAAACCTTAGGAAAATGGCACTTTTGGTGCTCGGTAATATCGGTAAATGTGTTGTTTTTCCCGATGCACTTTTTAGGTTTAGCCGGAATGCCACGCCGTATACCTGACTATGCGATTCAATTTGCTGACGTTAATCAAATTGTCTCCATAGGCGGCTTTGCTTTTGGCTTATCACAATTGATCTTTCTAGCGGTCGTTCTTAAGTGCATTAAGGGTGGTAAGCCTGCGGGAGACAATCCTTGGCAAGCCGCCGATGGCTTAGAATGGTCAATTCCTAGCCCTGCGCCTTATCACTCATTTACTACCCCACCGGAGATTAAGTGATATGAGCCCAACGCAAAAATCAAACCGTAAATTACTCACCATGCTTATTTTAGGTTCTATAGGCATGTTTGGGTTTGGTTTTGCCTTGGTACCGCTTTATGACGTGCTGTGCGACACCTTGGGAATTAACGGCAAAACCCAAAATAGCGCCAGCACTTATGACTCGGTAGTTGTTGATAAAAAACGCACAGTGACCATTGAATTTGTTACCCAGGTGCAATCGGGTATGCCATGGGAATTTTCGCCTAAAGTGAACCAAATCACCGTTCACCCTGGTGAGCTAACCCATGCTAAATTTGAAGTTAAAAACCTGTCGGCAAAAAATATTATTGGCCAGGCAATTCCATCGGTTTCGCCTGGTCAAGGCGCGGCATATTTTAACAAAACAGAGTGCTTTTGCTTTAATCAACAACCTCTCGCCGCTGACGCAAGCGCTGAACTACCACTGATATTTTATGTGGACGCTGATTTACCCGCGTCCATTAATACTTTGACTCTCTCTTATACCCTTTACGATATCACCGACAAACAAGCGGTATCGGCAAAGCAAGGAGCAGCAAGATGACAACAAAGCATCAAACTTATTACGTACCAGCCCAAAGTGGTTGGCCTATTATTGGCGCCATTGGTTTATTTTTAATTGCCTTTGGCGCGGGTAATTATATTCAACAACTAGCCACTGAAAAAACCTCTGGCGGTTACATATTATTAGCCGGTATTGCAGTGATAATTTTCATGATATTTGGCTGGTTTAAAACTGTCATTGACGAGTCAATGGCAGGCTTATACTCACCACAAATGGACCGGTCGTTTAGACAAGGCATGAGCTGGTTTATTTTTTCTGAGATAATGTTTTTCGGCGCATTTTTTGGCGCTTTATTCTATGCACGTATGATTTCAGTACCCTGGTTAGGTGGCGCGTCAAACAATGCCATGACCCAGGAAGTATTATGGCCAGCATTTGAAGCCGCATGGCCGCTACTTAAAACCCCAGATGGCACCACAACCGAAGCCATGCCATGGACAGGCTTACCACTCATTAACACCATTATCTTACTGACATCTTCAGTCACCTTACACTTTGCACATGTCAGTTTAGAAAAAGCCAAGCGTAAACCATTAATTATTTGGCTCAGTTTAACGGTGATACTAGGCGCGGCGTTTCTTGCCTTACAGGTAGAAGAATACAGCCATGCTTACCAAGAAATGGGCCTCACACTCACCTCGGGCGTTTACGGCAACACCTTTTTCTTGCTCACGGGTTTCCATGGCATGCACGTCACCATAGGCACCCTATTTTTGATTATTTTGTTGCTCAGAATTATCAAAGGCCATTTTTCCCCAGACAAGCATTTTGCTTTTCAAGCCGGTAGTTGGTATTGGCACTTTGTCGATGTGGTGTGGTTATGCTTATTTATTTTTGTGTACGTGTTGTAATTGCAGATTAATAAGGCCGAGTGTTGGGTTGAATATAGCCCAACCCTAAGGCCACCAGCAGTACCACAATAACCACCACAGAAAATAAAACACGACGACCTAAATACTGACTCATTGATTGCTGATGCTGTCCTTTAACCATAATAAACAAAGCTCTACCCAGGTTAAAAATTATGAATACGAGCAACGAGACTAAAACTAACTTAACGATCAATGGTGTTGTCACGGGCAATCCTTTTGGTGGAGTGAGTGTGTCTCGGGTGTTATTGGTATTGATTACTTTGGTCGTGTTTACCCTTTTGGTCAAGTTAGGGTTTTGGCAACTATCACGCGCGGAGTTTAAACAACAATGGCAACAAACTTTAGTTTTACGAGAGCAGCAAGCCGCCATCAACTACACGCAATTGCTGTCACTAACCCAAACTGAACCAACAGATGCTGAAGAAGCCGCTTTACTGACGGGCTATCGCTTGTCGATAAATGCAACCCCTGTAAAGCAACCCTTATTACTACTCGATAATCAGGTGTATCAAGGTCAGGTTGGGTACCTTGCCTACCAATTATTTGAAGTTACACCCGATAGCCCATGGATTCTAGTGGAGTTAGGATTCGTATCTGCAGGTAAAGATCGTCAAATATTGCCAGCGTTAACGCCTATCACAGCAGGACAATATCAATTAACAGGTCGGGTATATCAAAAACAAGCCAATCCATTAAGTGACGGACTCCACCCAGAAATGCAAGTTGATAAACCTATACGGTTTCAAAATTTAGCCATGCCAGCGTTAGCAAAACTACTACACCATGACATTGCCGCAGCGGTATTACAGCCCGACAGCGTACCGCAATACTCACTGCCGCAACCTTGGGTACCCATTCCGCTGTCGGCGCAAAAACATCAAGGCTACGCATTGCAATGGTTCACCATGGCAGCAGTATTTTTAGGGCTGATGATCTGGGTCGCCTTAAGGCAATTTAGACATCAATAACAACCGTAACACACTAAAATTAAAACGATACGAGGAGATACAATGAACTCCCAACCTAAAAAAAAGAATAACGCATTACTCATATTGCTGGCGGTATTTGTGTTACCCATTGCCGTCGCTAAGCTAGTATTAAGCTTTGATCTTTACAACGGTGGTGCCACAAATAAAGGAATATTGCTACCTAGTGATATTAACTACTCAAATTTAGCCATGCCCAATCCCAAGCCGCACACATGGCAAATGCTGTACTTGTTGCCAAAACGCTGCGAACAAACATGTCAGGACCAATTATATGTGCTGCACCAAAGTTATATCGCTTTGGGTAAAGATCGCGACAGAGTGGTACCTATCATATTAATTAACCATGATAGCGATACTCGCACACTCAACAACTTAAACATGGCTTTTGAACAGGTCACTGCCAATAAAGCCCTAGCAGACTTATTAACGCAACAACAATTAGTGATTGTCGACCCACTTGGTAGCTTAATAATGCAATATAACCAAGTTGCCGGACGCGATGCCAACATAGCACAAGGCAAAGCCATGATTGCCGATTTACGCAAAATGCTTAAATTATCGAGGGTTGGCTAATGGCAGTAAAAAGGCTTATTAAGTTCACCTTAGTATTCACCCTTGCGGTGATTTTAATGGGTGCCTACACCCGCCTATCAGATGCTGGATTAGGTTGTCCTGACTGGCCGGGGTGCTATGGTCATTTAGCTGTACCCAGCGCAAGCCATGAACTGGCAAAAGTAGAGCAGCATTTCCCAGAGATGACTATTGAGCCAGAAAAAGCCTGGCTTGAAATGATCCACCGCTACATAGCTGGCACATTAGGGTTAATGGTATTAGCGATTCTTATTTTGTGCCTTAAGCAGCCGCAGGCGCCTAAAAAATTACCCAGCTTTATTGCCATACTCATTATCTTTCAAGCCGCTCTCGGTATGTGGACAGTCACCATGAAGCTTATGCCAATTGTAGTGATGGCACACCTTATCGGCGGCTTTAGCTTATTTGCCTTACTGTTACTACTGTATTTACGCCTTAAGCCGCTGCGGATCCCCAACGGCGACAATCAAGCACGTAAACTTATGCCATTAGCATTAGTGTGTTTAGGCGTGTTGGTGGTGCAGATTATGTTAGGCGGTTGGACATCATCAAATTACGCCGCACTCGCCTGCACAACATTACCCATTTGCGAAGGCAACTGGGTTGATAACCTCCGTTTTGCCGATGCATTTTCGCCCTTTCAAGGTGAACACCCCAGTTTTGAATATGGCGTATTGGACTACCCAACGCGGATGACAATTCATATTACTCATCGCATTTGGGCTGTCGTCACCGCCGTCATGTTAATTTGGCTTGCATTAAAATTACGTTATTCGCATTCGCAAATCATGCGTAACAGCGGCTATTTATTACTGCTGTTAGTCATAGTGCAAGTCGGCCTTGGGATCAGTAATGTGGTAATGAATTTACCCTTAGGTATTGCGGTCTCCCACAACGCAGGGGCAGCATTTTTACTGCTCAACTTAGTCTTTATTAATTACGCCCTGTGGCGTAAAGCATAAGCGAGGATTGACCATGACAAAACCTCTTACCCTAAGCCAACCACAACAAAAATTATCTTTGTCTTGGCGAGCCTATTTTGAAATGACCAAACCCAAAGTGGTTGCCTTAATGCTACTCACGGTGTTAGTGGGCATGTGCCTAGCGGTGCCAGGAATAGTGCCATTGCAGCCGCTCGTAGCAGGAATGGCAGGGATTGCCATGATGGCCGGTGCAGCTGCAGCTTTTAATCACTTAATCGACCGTAAAATTGATGCCTTAATGGCGCGCACTTACAATAGACCACTCCCTAAGGGTAAAGTCTCCACCACCAAAGCCGCGGTGTTTGCCGTTATGCTAGGGCTCGTTGGTTTTGTCGTATTGTATACCTTGGTTAATCCACTCACCGCCTGGCT
This sequence comes from Shewanella inventionis, assembly GCF_019931735.1. Classification (NCBI taxonomy): domain Bacteria; kingdom Pseudomonadati; phylum Pseudomonadota; class Gammaproteobacteria; order Alteromonadales; family Shewanellaceae; genus Shewanella; species Shewanella inventionis. The sequence goes on from NZ_CP082926.1 coordinate 128,361, forward strand.
CACATTTGCCAGCCTAATCGGTTATGCCCTTGTGTATACCGCTTATCTTAAACGCGCAACGTCGCAAAATATTGTCATTGGCGGGTTAGCCGGCGCAATGCCACCGCTACTTGGCTGGACCGCTGTCACTAACGAGTTACATGGTTATGCCTTACTGTTAGTGATTATTATCTTTACCTGGACCCCACCGCACTTTTGGGCGTTAGCGATACATCGCCGTAAAGAATACGCCAAAGTCGACATTCCTATGCTCCCCGTTACCCATGGGGTAGAATTTACCAAAACCTGTATTTTGCTATACACTATTTTACTGGCCATTGCCTGCTTATTGCCGGTGTTAGTTGGTATGTGCGGGCCGGTATATTTAGTCGGTTCAACGATTCTTAGTTGCGGGTTTATTTATAAAGCGTGGCAACTTAAATACCATGACTATCCAGGCTTGGCGATGAAGGTGTTTACCTTTTCAATCTACCATTTGATGGTGTTATTTATTGTGCTATTGGTCGATCATTATTTTTGGGTTGCATAGAAAGGATTTTGCATTGAAAAAACGTATTGCTGCAGGTGTATTCATATTGCTGGCTGCCGGAGTTATGGCCTATCAAATGACCCAACAACGGCCACTTGATTTGGCCACCAGCTATGTATTTGAAACCCCTAGAGCATTGGCACCTTTTACCCTTGAAGATCAATACGGTAATCAATTTACTAATCAGTCTTTACAGGGTAAGTGGAGTTTATTTTTTATTGGCTATACTGCCTGCCCTGATGTGTGCCCAACAACACTCAACAAACTCGCAGCGGCATACCCTGAGTTGCAAAAAATATCTGATTCATTTCAGGTGGTATTTGTGTCAGCCGACCCTAAACGAGACACGCAAATTAAGCGCCTCGATTACATTAACTTTTTCAATAAAGAGTTCAAAGCGGTCAGTGCAGAGCACGCTGCACTATTTCCGTTTAGTCGTGACTTAGGGTTTGTTTATGCCATGGTCGGTGAAGACAGTGACTATCAGGTAGACCACAGTGCTTCGTATGTGTTGGTGTCCCCTCGAGGCGAGAAAACTGCCGTGTTTAAAACTAAGCCCGCTCCTGGGCAACTGCCGCAAATTATCAATAACGAATTGATTAGCGATGTGGATAAGATTGTTAGCGCTTGGCACTAACAATCTATTTTGATCATCGCAATAGGCTTACTCTTGTGGCCACTTGCCATCATCTTTAGGCCGAATCCACATTTGCGAAAACCAGTAATAGCCTGTACGGGTTTTACTGGGCACGGTGCAATTATATCTTGAACGACCTGGCGCCATATCAGCAGTAGCCTGAATGCTAAAGGTATCTTCTTCGAGCCAAATTGGTTTTTTTGCGCCCTGGCCTTGAATAAAGCACATCAATTGATGTGGATATAAATCAGAAGTGTCTAAGGTAACGACTAACTTAGGTCTAAATTTGTCAGAGGTTAACACAGGCTCACTGATATTCTGCTTTAACACTGGCATCGGCAAGCTTGAAAATTTCACCGTTAAGCTAGATAAATCGGCATAAGCATTTGCCACCGGGAAACGCGGCAACGCAGTGATAGACGAATACTCACCAGCAGCGCCAGATTGCTGCCCAAAACCTACAAAGCCATGCTTAACTAAAATAGCCTCTAACGCTGCGGTATACTCACCATAAGGATAAGCAAAAAACTTCACGCTTTGGCCAGTGTGCTTTAGTAATTCCGCCTCGGTTGATAAAATATTATTTTCAACCCTATCATGCCATTGTTCTGAGGTTTCTTTAGGTAGACGACGGATTAAATGTTCATGCCCCCAACTGTGGTTTGCAACCGTAGCGCCTTGTTTGGCTAACGTTTTAATCTCGTCCCAGCTCATCATGCCGTCATAGCCTGCAATAATTGGCGCAGGCGACACAAATACCGTAAAAGGAAAGTGATGCGATGCTAAAATGGGCGCAGCATTTTCAATGATGCTTTCGTATGCATCATCAAAGGTGATCACAATGCTGTTATTGGCAATTGCCGTGTTATTCTTAATGGCATCAACGGCATCCGTTAACGACATCACAGTAAAGTTATTGTCTACTAAATACTGCATTTGCTCGGTAAATTGAGCGGGAGTCACGCTCGTGCTTTTGGGCGTACTGTCAGATACATGATGATATTGCAAAATCACCACCGCGTTAGCGTTAAGGTGAATAAAACTAAAACAGATAACCATCAAGCCTAAAACGATTTTTTTAACCATGATTACTCATACCTATGTCAGTTAGCGCATTACTATTAAATCGCCATAAGCATCGTCAATTATTGGCATTAGCGACACCAATGATACTGTCGAATATCACTATCCCACTTTTGGGGTTAGTAGATACCGCAGTAATAGGCCATTTAGGTCAAGCTTATTATCTTGGTGGGGTTGCGCTAGGCAGCACAATTATCACCTTGATGATTTGGTTGCTCGGATTTTTAAGAATGTCGACAACCGGACTCGTTGCCCAAGCTTACGGAGCAAACGATAGAATAACTCAGCAACAATTATTGTTACAAGGTTGTATCTTAGCATTAACACTGGGGTTTGCCTGCGTGATGTTGCAGTCTCCCATCGTAAATTTTGCATTAAGCCTTAGTGATGCAAGTGAACAAGTCATATTTTACTGTCGTCAATATGTCGATATTCGTATTTGGTCCCTGCCGTTTGCCTTAGTCAATTTAGTATTATTAGGCTGGTTACTCGGCCGCCAAGCTCCTAAAGCCGCCATGTGGCAACTGATCATCGCCAATGGCGCCAATATTATTCTCGATGTAGTGTTTGTTATTGGTTTTCAATGGGATGTACAAGGCGCAGCGCTTGCCTCTGTTATTGCCGATATTTGCGCCTTTTCTGTTGCTTTTATTATGGTTAAACGCCAATTGACTAAAATGGGCGACGTTCATTTAACACGCAGTCTTAGCCAATTATCCTTGCGCGGTTTTAGCCGCTTATTGTCGCTAAATCGTGACATTTTTATTCGTAGTTTGTGCTTACAAGCGGCGTTTAGCTTTATGACATTCCATGGCGCAGGGTTAGGCGACAACATCATTGCGGCTAATGCGGTATTACTTAATCTGTTAATGCTGATCTCATATGCCCTCGACGGAATTGCCTATTATGCCGAAGCTGAAGTTGGCCGAGCATTTGGACAAAAAAACCAAGTATTACTTCAAGATAGTGTTCATCTTGCCTTTTATTGGTCGGCTGCAATTGCCGTGTTGTTTAGCCTGTTATTTTGGGGCGCAGGAGGTGAAATCATTCAATTGCTCACCAATGTAGAACCTGTACAACAAGCAGCAAACCAGTATCTTATTTGGCTAATCTTTATGCCCATTTTAGCATTCGGCTGCTATCTATTTGACGGAGTATATATTGGCGCAGCACAAGGCCAGATTATGCGTAACAGTATGATTATTGCTACCTTTGGAGTGTATTTCCCGTGCTGGTACTTATTACAAACATGGGGGAATCACAGCTTATGGGCGGCAATGTCTGTGTTTATGCTATGCCGCAGTATGACATTAGGCTGGCATTATTTTTATCAGCTTAGATACAGACTAGCTTTGGCATAATAATCATTGATAGCTACAATGCAAATATGTAACATGCTGACAACATTATTATTTTTAACGGACTGTTAATGAAACGGATTTTATGGCTCATCGCCTTTATGTTTGTGCAACTCCCAAACATTATTCAAGCTAACTCCCTACCTGTTGACGCTTTTGCCAGCCTACCTGATGTAAGCTTTGTAACCTTATCGCCTGATGGTACAAAAATCGCGTCGTTAATTAGGATTAACAGTGACACAGTCGACGGGCAAATATTGGGCATTCGCGACATTAACACCAATAAAGATATCTTCCCGGTACAAACCGACAATCAAAAATTTGTTATCTTGTCGCTCACCTGGGCAAACAACGATATTGTCTTAATCAAAGCCAAATACCCTGCTATCCGTCGCGGCGTACCCACAACAGAAACACGCTTAATGAAATACAGCTTAAGCGACGATAAAATCTCTAGTGTGTTTTCTAAGCGGACCTTTTCCCGCTTCCAATTTGTGCCGCAAATACAATCGTCTATTATAGATTATCTTGAAAACGATCCTGACCATATTCTTATGGAAATAAGCGGTTTAGGCTCACAAGCACAATATGAAAGTGTGGTTCAAGTCAGCTTAAAAAGCGGTGGAATCAAGCAAAAGCAATACGCAGAAAAATACATTGAAGATTGGATAACCGATAGACAACATCAGGTACGCATTGGCATTTATCGCGACGATACAAGCTACCGTATTTATGAACAACAAAAAGCCAATGGTGACCTGCGATTATTATGGGAATTTGAAGCCTTTGATGAAAACGCCATCTGGCCAATGGGCTTTGACCATGACCCCAACATCCTTTATGTCAGCGCTTATCATCAAGGCTTAAAAGCCATTTTTAAAGTCAATTTAACCGACCCCGATCTCACCAAAGAGTTGGTATATCAAAACGAGAATTATGACGTAGAAGGCCAACTCATTTATTCCAAGTTAAAACAAAAAGTCATCGGCATTGATACCAATATTGAAGGTGAATTCCTATTTTGGGACCAAGACTATATCAAGCTCAATAATGGATTAAACCAAGTATTGCCAGAGTCACATAATGTCATCAATCAACTCAGCGATGATGAGCGTCGTTACCTCGTTTATAGCACAGGCCCCATTGAATCTGGCACCTACTTTTATGGCGACCGGGACAAAGGAGAGCTTTACCCAATTGCCTATCGTTATAGTCAATTAACACCAGAAGTGTTATCTAAACCTAAAAAAGTGAATTACAACGCCCGTGACGGTTTGGCTATCGAAGCGTTTTTAACTACTCCTAAAAACACAGAAGCCAAACACCTCCCAACCATTATTTTCCCGCATGGCGGTCCGATTAGTTACGACTCAACTTCATTTGATTATTGGGCGCAGTTTTTCGCTAATCGCGGCTATGCCGTGTTGCAAATGAACTTTCGAGGATCAGCAGGCTACGGCTATCAGTTTATGACCTCAGGGCTAAAAAACTGGGGCCTTGAAATGCAAAATGATGTTGAAGATGGTGCTCACTGGCTTATTGAACAAGGTATTACTGACCCTAAACGTATCTGTATTGTTGGCGCCAGTTATGGTGGCTACGCAGCATTAATGGGGGTAGCTAAAACACCCGATTTGTATAGATGTGCTATTAGCGTAGCAGGTGTGACAGACCTTGAATATTTAATTAAATCATCACGTAGATACGACAACAGTAAAATTGTTAAAAAACAAATTGGCGATGACTATGACGATTTATATCAACGCTCACCAATAAGTAAAGCCGCCAGTATAAAAGTGCCTGTATTGTTAATCCACGGCACAAAAGATCGCGTCGTAAAAGTAGACCATAGCGAAGAAATGTACGATGAGCTTAAAGGATTAAATAAAGCCGTAAAGTACGTTGAATTAGAAAATGGCGATCATTATCTCAGTAACAATGAACACCGCCTAACCACATTTATTGAAATAGAGCGCTTCCTGGCAACCCATATTGGGGTAAAATAACCGCACATTTTTTAAAGGCCAATTAGCCCAAGATGAGTAGAGAAAACGATGACCCAAGAATTGATAATAACCGATCTTGAAGTCGGCACGGGCAAAACCGCAGTAAAAGGCGCGCTAATAACGACCCGCTACAGTGGGCGATTAGCAAATGGAACACAGTTTGATGCATCTGATGCCTTTCAATGTGTCATCGGTACTGGCCGAGTCATTAAAGGCTGGGATCAAGGCATTATTGGCATGAATGTCGGCGGTAAAAGGCAATTATCAGTACCGGCGCACCTAGCTTACGGCGAGCGACAAATTGGCGATCGTATTCCGGCTAATTCAGATTTGTTTTTTGAAATCGAATTACTTGAAGTGCTCACACGAGACGATTAACCCATCTATATATAAACAAAAACGCGACTCAAAAGTCGCGTTTTTATTTGCTCACACTCAACACTCTTAAGCGTAAGAATGCTCACCATGTTGGTGATCCGTCACGTCACGCACACCGGTTAACTCACCAGGGAACATATCTAATAACTGCTTTTCGATACCATCTTTTAGGGTGATATCAACTTGCGAACAACCGTTACATCCACCGCCAAACTGCAACACAGCAACACCCGCATCGGTAATTTCAACCAACATAATGTTACCGCCGTGGCTGGCTAATTGTGGGTTAATTTCTGACTGAATTACATATTCAATACGTTCAACTAATGGTGCATCACCCGCCACTTTACGCATTTTAGCGTTAGGTGCTTTTAGGGTTAATTGTGAACCTAACTGATCGGTAACAAAGTCAATGCTAGCATCATCTAAAAATGGTGCGCTTTTTTCATCAACCATGGCGCTAAAGCCATTAAATGGTAACTCAATATCGTCAGCTTCTACTGCATCTGGCGGGCAGTAAGACACACCGCACTCAGCTTGTGCAGTACCTGGGCTGATAACAAAAACACGAATATGAGTGCCTTCTGGCTGATCGGCCAATAATTTAACGAAATGGGCCTGAGCTGTATCGGAAATGGTGATCATGAAAACCTGCTCCCTCAGGGTATACCCGAGTAATTTAGTAAGAATTAAGCACATGATACTCCGACTTGGATTTGCTTTGTAGTCTCTGAATGATTTGATCTTGAAAAAATGATCCACTGCAAAGTTTTTAAGCACAAAAACCATCTAGCTAAGACTAAAATAAATACATGCAATGCACTGATTTTATAACAAAATAAAACCGTTATTACTCAAATCGAATTAATCTAATAACCCTGGGGCCTCAGCACGCGCTAAACACCAGGTTTGCACATAAACATGTTGTTGAGTAAACAGCCTCGCAATTTCTTCCACTGTGGTACCCGTTGTCACCACATCATCAATAAGTGCGATACGCTGATAAGGAAAATGCGCACTTAATGAAAATGCATTACGGCAATTTTTACGCCGCTGCTTGCCCGATAAGTCAGCCTGTGGGGCGGTATCTACCATCCTAGTTAAACTACCATCATCAATAGGGATACCTAATAATTGGCTCAACCTATGCGCGATTAACCAGGCTTGATTAAACCCACGCTCACGCAAACGATTAGGGTGTAAAGGAACGGGGACTAACACTTGTGGCGCGCGGATGAGTTTATGCTCTATTAACTGACTCACTCTTGTTGCGAGTTGTTGAGTTATGGCATTAATTGGCGCGCACTGTTGCTGATATTTTATCGCCGCAATCAACGGCCCTAACCCCTGATGATAACTGCACGGCGCCACCACCAACATCGGTGTATGTTTTAAGCATTTACCGCAATACGCTTGTAACTGTGAAATTTCACGACCACAGCCCAAACACACTTCATGTTGATATAAACTGGCTGCCAAGCACACCTGACAAATACCGCTCAACACCTGGTTAGGAAATAACCTTTGATAGTCAAGCTGCTCAACTCGGTGCTGGCACAGCTGGCAACGGTTGGGTAAACTGCTCAGCAATGCCACACTTGCAAACTGATAAACAGATTTACTGCGCCTCACTAAGCCGGACATCTTACGTTTAAATACAGTTACAGACATAGGCAATTCATTCCATTAAAAAGAGAGATTAATGTGAGCTTTCCTGCACTGCATATCGAGATTGTTGGCACCCAAGGGCCAGATGTTGTCCTACTGCATGGATGGGGGGTCAATAACGCCGTATTCAGTCCATTAAAAAACGCATTACATCAGTATAGAGTGCATTATGTTGACCTGCCGGGTTTTGGCCTAAGCCCAAATATAGACGGTGATATCAATCAATGGGTGCAAGCACTGGCGCAGCAGCTACCGAAAAATGCCATATGGATAGGTTGGTCGTTAGGGGGATTGCTCGCCACTAAAGTAGCGATAGATTTTCCAGATTCAGTCTCAACGTTAGTCACCCTCGCCTCATCACCCTGCTTTATGGCCAGAGAGGCCACCGAAACAACCCCTGCCTGGCCAGGAATATTACCAGCGGTATTAGGGCAATTTTCAACACAACTCAATCGCGACTTACCACGCACAGTTGAGCGCTTTTTAGCAATTCAAGCCATGGGCAGTGATAACGCTAAAGCTGATATTAGCCAAATAAAACAGCTGGTACTGAGTAAACCCATGCCAAGTAGACAGGCATTAGCACAGGGATTAACTATGTTGGAAGAGGTTGACCTGCGCGGCCTGTTAAGCCAGCTACAACAACCCTGGTTGCGCGTTTGGGGTAAACTCGATGGCCTCGTTCCACAACGCGTCATTAAACACATGCCACAGGCTAGTCATATTACCGATGCGATCATCCCAAAAGCATCTCACGCGCCGTTTATTTCGCATCAAGATGAATTTTTGCACAATTTATTGCCTTGGATCATAAAATATCAGCAATAGCACTTTAGCTAATGAACGAGTTTGGCTATAATTTAGCCACGGTTAAATACAATAGCGACTGCGATGATCATTAACACTCATTATCCGCAAGTGCCTTTAGCAACATCGAATGTTGCGACGGATCTTGCACGAGTGGACAATCAACAAAAACCGCCGATTATTCCACCTCAAGAACCCAGCAAAGGCCACGAAGAACGCGCGTTTAATCCACAAAATGAACGGGCTCAAGCTTTTGTCGTGGCTGAAAAAAAACAGCAACAAGATCAATCTCAGCGCCAACAGCAAAACCTAACCCAACAGTCTGTTGACCCAAAAGCATTGTTGCAACAAGCCACACGACCACAAACTGTGCGCATCATGGCAAGCAACACACCAGCTCTGCAACGCAAAGACATTCAAATTAAATCACAATCGGCCACGACAAAAAGCTACATAGAGTCAACGCCACGCCAAGCCGATAGCAGCATGACCAACGCTACCGCTCAACAGTTTGGCATGCGAATTGGCCAGTTTTATCAGCAACAATCCGCACCCAATCTCGAGTCGCAATTACAAATATTAGCGTGACACTTTCTTTAAATTTTTGCCTGTTTCAACAGTGCTTTTTTCTGGTTTAAATAGCATTTTGTTGTACGCCAAACTCCCCCACAATGCCCAACCCAAAGCCGTTTCAGCTTGTTTACTATCGAGTTCTTTAGGGATTAAATGCTCACTGGCAAAGTCATACGTAAAGCTTTCTGCTGGTAATTCTGGCTGTAAAATAGTGACCAGGTTACCCTCTAATAAGCCAAAGTTTTTGTCATATTGCATCATCGCCCGCCCCTTCCAATCGCTTGGAACCTGGGTTAAATCTCGACCTAACATTGGATAACTGTCAGACACGCCCATCAGCGACAATAATGTGGGTGCCATATCGATTTGGCTTGTCACCCGTGAGTCACGTTTGACGTCAATACCTTCGCCTAAAATCAGCCCTGGGATCCTAAAGCGAGAAACTGGCACTAAGTCTGAACCACTGACACGGCTGTCATGATCTGCCACAACTAAAAATATTGTGTCTTTCCAATACTCTGATTTTTTTGCTTTTTTGAAAAACTCGCCCACAGCATAATCGGCATATTTTACTGCGTTATGCATGGTGTATTGTGGTTGCTCATAAAGCTCAATCCGATTATCAGGAAACTCAAATGGATCATGATTACTTGAGCTAAACACTAAACTAAAGAAAGGTTTACCTTGTTTATGCATTCGCGAAAACTCTTCATCAGCTCTGAATAACAAGTCTTCGTCTGACACTCCCCAAGACGCAATAAATGCAGGATTTTTATAATCACCTTGATCAACAATATTGGTGAAACCATTACCTAAAAAGAAACTGCGCATATTATCGAAATGACTTTCGCCACCATAAATAAATTGGGTTTCATAACCATGTTGCTTTAATAAATCTGCAATCGTAAAAAAGCCTGTCTGACTCTTACCTAGCTTAACCACTGCACGCGCTGGTGTTGGTGTAAAACCAGTAGTAATCGCTTCAATCCCACGTACAGAGCGAGTACCTGTGGCGTAAAGGTTTTCAAAAAACCAGCCTTCCTGCGACAACTTATCGATATTGGGTGTTAACGGTAACCCACCTAAACTTCCCACAAAACGTGCGCCTAAGCTCTCTTGTAAAATAATCACCAAGTTTTTAGGTTTACCACTATAGCTTGCTTGATTGAAAGACAACGTCGGTATTTCGGTTGAGGTAAACGCCTCCATGGGGCGGCCACTTTCACGGCGCACAATATCAATAATTTTATCGGCAGATAGTTTGCCATACACTTTTGAAGCATCTTCTTCGTTATTCATTTGCGAAATTGCAAACATTAATGAAAACGATGAATTAAGCACTAATGAATTGACTAATGGGTCATTGGAAAACGCCACTAACGAAGGGTTTAACGGGCGGTGTCCTAAAGATGAACGCGCGCCTAATAAAATCACGACTATGACTAATATGGTTAATACAGGCCGCCAATACCATTTTGGGTATGTAATTTGTTGCGTTAAACGGCCACCGAGCCACCAACCACCAGCTAACGTACCAATTGTGATAAGTGAAGATAAAATAAGCTCAGCTTTGCGCCCAGCCCATAACATCGATAAGACTTCTTTTGGATATATCAGATATTCAACATATAAACGGTTTGGCCTAAAACCATATTCGGCGATAAAAGACGGCGTAGACACTTCTAAAAATACCAGTACCCATAAACCGAGCGTAAGCCACACACGTAAAATGACTAACCAGACACGGCCAACAATATGTTCACCCGAAAAAATAACAGTACCCAGTGCTGCAATGCCAAAAACCCAGCAGATAGAAGCAATATCAACCCGTAACCCCTGGCTTAAAATATAACCCCAACCTTGCGCATCGGTGACACGCTCGGCTTGCCATATCGACAAACCTATACGGCTTAAACTCATCACGATAAGCGAAATAATGCTAAAAGCGAAAATGGCTTTGAATAAACTGGGTGAGAAGTATTGTTTTTGTGGATTATGATTAACACCCACACCTGAGAAGCTAGTCGTCATTTAGACTCCATTATTATTATTTTTTATGCTCTTAACCAAATTTTGTGCGCAAAAAGCTAACCCTAAATAACAATGGTTATTAGGAAAATCTCATCAGCGACTATTAAAAAGGCAAAAACGTTAACAGTACCAACAACTTTATTTTTAACGGCAAAACAAGTTCATTTTTATCGTTAAAAAAGTCTACTGGGTAAATTTCAATATTTTTATGTATTTCAATTGCTAAAAAGAATGTGACCCTTTTTAACGATATACTCATAAAAAATTGGCACCAAAAGTAGTTAAACTTAAGACTTACGTTTAGGTAAAAAGTTCACTCTCAAGGCCATTTTTATTAACATTTAAGCTGGGGCTGGTTTTATTGTAAATACCATGGTTTGCGCCTATAAGTGACTTAATCTACATTGGGAATGTGAACAGTAAACTTAATCCGGTCTTCTGCCATTAACCCAAAACTAAATACAAAACCATTTACCTTGGCGATATTTTCCACAATCGCCAAGCCTAATCCATGACGCTCGGTATTAGTACGCGACTGTTCAGCCTGGAATAACGGTTGAGTTAGGCGCTCTAAATCATCGGTTTTTAAACTGGTTAGAAGTTGATTTTCTACACTCAGGGTTACGCCGTTAGCGTCACTGCTTAATCGAACGGTTATTACCGACTTTGGTGGACTGTAATACAACGCGTTATCAAATAAATTAGTAAGAATAAGATGTAATGAAAACTCATCGACCAAAACACTGCTATTACGCAGATAATTTTCCACCTGCATACGCTCAGTTATGGTGTTGTACTTAAATGTTAAGGCTTCAATAATTCGATCGACTAAATCGGTAACATCAAGCTGCTGTCGATGCAGATGCATATTTTCAGACGAAGCTTGCTGCAGCAGTAATAAGTTACTCACAATGGTCTTCATCCGCAGACTAATATTAAGCACATCTTGTTTATAGGTAGCACCAATACGCTGATCATCCGGGTAGCGAATATAAATCTCACTTAAACTAATAAGCTCACTAATGGGTGTTTTCAGCTCATGGGCAATATCGGCGGTGATCCGCTTTTCAGTTTGCAAATATTGCTGGCTAATTTTAACGAACTTATTCAATTCATTACGTATCGGTTCAATCTCAAGATAACGCTCAGACTCAGTTGATAACGGAATATATTTTTGGGTGACATCAACACTTTTTAATGCGTTATTAAGTTCATTTAACGGCACTAAACCCCGAGATATCACCTTGACCACCGCCCAGCGCATCAACACAATTACCAGTAACAAACCAATGGCTAAACTGGAATCAATTATCACCAAAATTTGAGTTAAATCTTCAGAACTAATTGCCACGGTTAACCACATTGGCTCAACCGAGTACCCCACCACATTACGTAATGAATTTGGCACTTGAGGTTCAAAATATGACACCATTGCACGCCCTGAACGGCCGTCGGGTAATTCTACGTCAGCAAAAACAGCACTATTAATTGGTATGTCTTTTTTGAGTAAATCAATACCCGGAAAATGACCCAACGACTCCGATCGCTCAAATACGGCATCACCTTGCCATAGTTGGAAAAAGCTGGCTTTAGTTGAGGTGCCAAATTCAGGCATAAATTCGCCCGCAAAATCAAATTCAGTACCTTCAGGGGTTACTTTTACTAACGTTTTTAAATAATTAGATTTATCAGTGAGTGCATTATCAAACTCAACATCAACCCAATTATCGATACTGATATCAATCGCCAAAAATACAATAATTAAAATTGCTGTCACCACATAGGTCATGGTGTTCATTAGTTTAGTGGTTAAAGACTTCATGCTTGCGTATCCACAAAATAGCCAAAACCACGTTTATTTTTAATCGGTAACATTGCCCCTACAGCTTTGGCTTTTTTACGCACCGACGATAAATGCGCTTCAATCGTATTTTTAGATAAGTGACTAAACGATCCCACCACTGCCTCGCTGATTTGTTCAGGATTTAACACTTGTTTAGGGTTGTTAAATAAGTATTCCACTATCTTAAATTCGTTTTTAGTCAGATCGATAAAATGACCATTAACCCGCAAAGACTTATTGCTACTATCAAGCACAAAATCGGCGATGCTAATTGTTTTTGCTTGTTGATTTAACTCACCACGGCGCCCCATGGTAATTAATCGGGCCTGGAGCTCATCAAACGAAAATGGTTTGGTTAAATAGTCATCCGCGCCAGACAATAATCCGTTAACGCGGTCTTCCGCCTGAGATTTAGCCGATAAAATAATGACCTTAGCTTGATTACCTAGCTTACGGATACTTTTCAATAAGCTAATGCCATCGACATTAGGCAGCATTAAATCCAAAATAATAAAGTCATATTGATTGGTGAGCGCCATGCTCAAGCCTTCAGAACCGTCACCGGTTTCATCAACGGTATAACCCAAATGGTCTAACCCAACCCGAATACCACGGCGAAGTGCCTCAGAGTCTTCAATTAACAACACTTTCATTGAGCATCCTTTATCATTTTTATGCTTTATCCATGAAACTAACCACTATTTTGGCACATCGGTGTTCAGCCGTTACGAATAGTTTATGGCCATAAAACCGCCCACCAAATAATCGCAGCCATCAGCATGCTCACAAATACAAACGCTGATGAGATGTCCTTGGCCAAACCTGATAACGTATGAAACTCAAGGCCAATTCGATCGACAACGACCTCTATAGCAGTGTTAACCAGTTCGGCAAACAATACAAACAGTAGCGCTAAAACTAACATAGTAGTTTGTACTGCTGTGATATTTGCCATACATGCAAACACTGTCAATGGCACAAACAGCATCAACTCTTGTTGAAAAGCCGCCTCGTTACGACACATCCACTTTAAGCCGTTAAAGGTATGTTTACAGGTATATAGTAAGCGCATTAGCCCTTGGCGCTTAACCACTATTTTAGGCGATTCAGTTGATTGAGCTTTATTTGCCGAGCTTGATGATGTCATGGAGCGTTCCTAATTCAATTTACAGTTGCTGGTGATATCTAATTTAGCATCACGCGCCGAGGTATTTACGCCATAGAGGCCTAGCAAGCTGTGAAACAAGTTGTCGTGTGAGTAGCTTGCTGTTTGGGCATGATCAGCAATACATTCACGGTCGACACCTTTGGCTTGGGTGTATTCTTGCGGCAACCACATAAACCAAGGCACATGTGTTTGCTGGCTAGGCGCAATACTGTAAGGCGTGCCGTGTAAGTACATGCCACTTTCACCTAACGATTCACCATGATCAGACAGGTAAACCAATGCCACATTATAGTTGTCTTGGTATTGCTCAAGCACCTTAATGGTTTTAGCTAACACAAAGTCGGTATAGGCAATGGTATTGTCGTATACGTTGATGATTTCTTGGTCACTGCAATTTTCAATATCACTGCGGCTACACTCAGGGGTAAATGAAGCTTTGTCTGCGGGGTATCGTTGCCAGTAAGTTGGCCCATGGCTGCCAATAGTATGTAACGCAATAAATTGGTTAGTTAACCCTTTACCCGACGCAGCACTTGTCTGAGCATCTTGTTGTAATTTTTGCGTGAGCTTTTCAACTAAAATTTCGTCATAACAACTTAAACCATCACACAATGGGTTGTTTTCATTAGGTGATATGTCAATGGTGTTAATCCGTGCACCCACCGCTTTATCGCCACCGTCATTGTCAAACCAGGTCACTTCAACGCCTGCCGCTTTAATGACATCAAGCACATTATTTTGCGCCTCTGCGGCTTCGCGGTTGTAGCTATTGTGAGTCAAGTTAGAAAACATACACGGCAGAGAGTGCGCCGTTGCCGTGCCGCACGACGACACATTTTGCAATGCAATAATGCTTAAGTCTTGGGTGTATGGGTTGGTATTACGCTGATAACCGTTATAAGCCATGTTTTGCGCTCGCGCCGTTTCGCCAACCACCAATACCATTAAGGTAGGCTTGCCATTGGCAACTGGCACTAACTGCGCATCTTGGCCTATAGGGTTAAACGTCAACTTCTCGCTAAAAAAACGCTGATTAATATACTTAGCTGTGTTGTAAATGTGCGCAGGAATAATCATCTTATTCAGGTATTGATTATTGCGTCCTACAGAGGCGTAATCCTTGTAAAAAAACACAATCATTGCACCAATAACGGCCAAACCTAATACCACAAAGCCAACGCGACGAATTACGGTTTTAGCCACCGAAGCGCGATCTGTTACATTCGTGCTCAATAACCAAATCGATGGCAATACGCCAAACGCCAACACATAACCCACTGAGTAGGCATTAATGTATGAGTATGCCTCGCCAGAGTTAGTCTCAAAAATATTTTCAATCATGCTGTAATCAATCATCACGTTGTACTTGAGCATCGCATACATCGCCGCAGATGAGGTCAGCAGTAACACAACCATAACGGGCTTAAACACAAATCTAATCGTAAATAAACTGAAAATAACCATAAAGCAGCCACTGAGCAAAATAGCTGGAGAGAGCGAAAATAGCACATGGCCCTCTGTCGATAATTGGTAAATTTTACGAATAATAGGGAAGTTTAATACCAGGCCAAAATACACCGCAATAATGAGCGTCATCACTTCATAACTGATGCTTTTGGGGGTAATGCGTGAAAGTGTTTGGGTTAATAATTTCAAAATTGCCACTCGCGTTAAACTCAACTGGCGCTGATATTCAACTAAAACACTTAAGATCCACTGAATAAAAACTGAATTATTGCTGACTGTAGAAGTTCAGTTTTCTAAGGCAATAAAAAAGCCCCTGCATAGCAATGCAAGGGCTTATTAATCAATAGTTTAATTCAGCTCAATCTTGTGTAAGCATAGGCAAATTATTTCTTCAGTTTGGCAAAGGCATCAGCAAACGCATTACCCATTGCGGCATTCTGAACTGGTTTAGCTGGCTTGTTTTGCTGTTTTTGCTGCCCACCTTGTTTAGGTTTACCGCTAAATGAAGTTTTTTGAGGTGCAGATTTAGCTTGGCCCGTTTTGGCAGGTGCTGGTTTTTCATCGAGGCGCATACTTAAGGCAATGCGGCGACGCTCAACGTCCACTTCCATCACCTTCACTTTAACTACATCACCTGCTTTGACCACGGTATGTGGGTCGCTCACAAACTTGTCAGTTAATGATGAAATATGCACTAAACCGTCTTGGTGCACACCAATATCCACAAAGGCACCAAAGTTAGTCACGTTGGTCACCACGCCTTCTAAAATCATTTCAAGCTTAAGGTCATTTAAGTCTTCAACACCGTCTTTAAAGCTGGCTGTTTTAAACTCTCCACGCGGATCTCGTCCTGGCTTATCAAGTTCTGCCAAAATGTCGTTAATGGTTGGCACACCAAAGCTGTCGGTCACAAAGTCAGCGGCGCTAATACTGCGCAGTAAATCTGTGTTACCTATCAACTGTGCAACCGGTTGCTGCTTAGCTGCAGCAATCGATTCAACTAAGCTATAGGCTTCAGGGTGAACCGATGAGGCATCAAGTGGGTTGTCGCCATTGCGGATACGTAAAAAACCTGCTGCTTGCTCAAATGCCTTTGGCCCAACACGCGGCACACTCAATACTTGCTTACGGTTAGTAAACTGCCCATTGGCGTCGCGGTAATCAACAATATTTTTGGCGAGGGTTTTATTTAACCCAGCAACTTGAGCCAGTAACGGTGCAGACGCCATGTTTAAATCAACACCCACGCCGTTTACACAATCTTCAACAACAGCCTCAAGCGATTGCGACAACATGCTTTGGCTCACATCATGTTGATATTGGCCAACGCCGATGGCTTTCGGTTCAATTTTAACCAGCTCAGCTAATGGGTCTTGTAAACGACGAGCAATCGATACTGCGCCGCGAATAGACACATCTAAATCCGGAAATTCATTGGCAGCAAACTCAGATGCTGAATACACCGATGCACCCGCTTCGCTTACCATCACTTTGGTTAAGTTGGGTTGCGAGTCTTTAACAGCCGCAATCAGCTCACCAGCTAACTTATCGGTTTCACGCGAGCCCGTACCGTTACCAATAGCAATAATTTCAACCTTGTGCATAGTGACAAGGTTGCTTAGCGTACGAATGGATTTGTCCCACAGGTTTTGTGGCGCATGTGGGAATATCGTTGTGTGTGCCACCAGCTTGCCAGTGTTATCAACAATGGCCACTTTAACGCCAGTGCGGATCCCAGGGTCAAGGCCCATGGTGGCTTTCGCGCCCGCAGGAGCTGCCATTAACAAATCGCCTAGGTTGCGGGCAAACACTTTAATAGCTTCTTCTTCTGCGCTTTCACGCATTTTGGCAATAAACTCGGTTTCCATTTGCAAGGCCACTTTAATGCGCCATGTTGAGGTAACAACCGTTTTTAGCCAGCTATCAACGCTAGAGTCAGTCAGCGCTAACTTAAAGTGATCGCTAATGATCACTTCACAATAGCTGCCCTGGGTGGCTTCGGTATCTGGGTCGGCATTCATCGACAAGCTCAACACGCCTTCGTTACGGCCACGCAGCATGGCTAATGCGCGATGAGATGGGATTTTGCTCATCAGCTCGTTGTGTTCAAAATAGTCGCGGAACTTAGCGCCTTCTTTCTCTTTGCCTTTGACCACACGGCTCTCAAGCACAGCTTGTTGGCTTAAGTGTTGGCGAACTTTACGCAACAGCTCAGCATCTTCTGCAAAGCGTTCCATTAAAATATAACGCGCGCCATCTAACACGGCTTTTGCATCGGCAAAGCCTGCATCTGCATTAACAAACTCAAGGGCTTTGCTGTCAATATCTAATGTGCGATCAGCTAAAACTGCTTCAACTAAAGGTTCGATACCGGCTTCGATAGCAATTTGCCCTTTAGTACGGCGCTTAGGTTTGTATGGTAGGTATAAATCTTCAAGGCGGGTTTTACTGTCGGCTTCATTAATCGCTTGCGACAGGGCTGGGGTTAACTTACCTTGCGCTTCGATGCTCGACAACACCACCTGGCGGCGGTCATGTAACTCACGTAAATAGCCAAGGCGTGAAAACAAGTTACGCAATTGGGTATCATCTAAGCCACCAGTGGCTTCTTTACGATAACGGGCCACAAACGGTACGGTAGCACCATCATCTAACAGCGCTATGGTCGCAGTGACCTGTTGTTCACGAACGTTCAGTTCTTGAGCGATAATCTGGGCAATATTATGCATAATCAGTAGAATTCGGCATGGTTTAAAATAAAATTATGCCAAAGATACCATAAAGACTACTAATTCGCTGCTAGTACTAAAAGCTTTATGATCCTTAGCAGACAATGCGCAGCCTACATACTGATGATATGCTTCACGCAAATACTGTCTTAAAAATAATACACAGATAAAAGAGTAGCAAAAGTGAAAACCAAGTTAATCACCCTCGAAGGTTACAACAAGCTCAGACTTGAGCACGATTACCTCTGGAAAGAAAAGCGCCCTGAAGTGACCAAAATTGTTACCTGGGCGGCCAGCCTTGGCGACCGCTCAGAAAACGCCGACTACACCTTTAATAAGCGTTTATTAAGGCAAATCGACCGTCGAGTACGCTACTTACGTAAGCTATTACCTGAGCTAAAAATCGTTTATTACGCCCCAGAGCAAGAGGGAAAAGTGTTTTTTGGTGCCACAGTTGAAATTGAAAACGACGCCGGCGACATCAAAACCTTTAAAATTGTTGGCCCAGAGGAAATCTACGACGAACGTAAAGATTACATCTCTATCGACTCCCCAATGGCGCGTGCACTGCTCAAAAAAGAAGTCGACGACGAAGCGGTGGTCAGCACGCCTCAAGGCGATAAAACCTGGTACATTAATAAAATTACCTATACCAAAGACTAAAAGTGCATTAGCGTTGGGCATATTTATATTCGGTGAAACGCCAGACACCATGACGCTACTTGGCAGCCTACTCGTGGTGGTCAGCGGCGTTTACACGCTCAGCCAAACACGTAAAAAAGTCAGTTCTAGAGTGGTGAATAGTGAAGCTTAATGGGCCGTGGGATTAAGATATGGCCTGCAAGCATTAAGGCCGTCTGCCTTAAATAATACCAATCAGCACAACCAAGTCATAAACAAAAAACCACCCCGACACACATTGCCGGAGTGGCTTTTAACTCGCATGATTACTATTTAGCTTTTAACTGTCTGCTATCTGCTATCTGCTATCTGCTACCAGCAATCCAATATGACTAGCGCAATAGTAATAACGGGATTTTGCTTTTGCTGATCATTCTGGTGGTGTTGCTTCCGACAAAAAATTCACGAATACGTGAATGGCCGTAAGCGCCCATAACCATTAAGTCGATGTTATGCTCAACTTGATAGGCTTCTAAAGCCGCTTGCACTTCACCCTGACACACTGCGGTGCTTACGTTAAAATCTGCACTGCTTAAGGTGTCTGCTGCCGCGGCCAATTCTGCACTGGCTTGCGTCAGATTGTCTGACACCATCACTAAGTGACACGCTAAACCTTTAAGCAAAGGGCTGGCTGCCACGCGAGCTAGGGCTTTTTTCGCCGTTGCACTGGCGTCGTAAGCAAAGATAAAACGCTTAGGTGCGGTAAACTCAGGCATAACCACTAAAATAGGTTGCTTAAGCGTGCGGATAACACTCTCAATATGGCTACCAATCGGTTGGTCTTGGTGCTGTTCACCTTGGCGTCCCATCACCACTAAGCGTGCATTAGGCTCTTGTTCTAATAAGGTTTCAATTAAGTCGCCGTGGCGCTGTAAAGTATCAACTGACACTGTCGCTTGTTGGTCAGAAACACGCTTTTTAGCATCTTCGAGCATATATTTACCTTGCTCAAGTGCCAGTTTGCTTCTGCGGCCTTCAAGCTCAACCATTTCGTCGAGTAGGTGTTCACGCGTACCTAAACCAATGCTGCCAGATAAATTCAACTGTGTTGGATACACAGATTTATCTAACACATGTAACAAGGTCACTGGCGCAGCCATTTGAGTTGCGGCCCACACGCTGGCATCACATACCGCTAAGGTGGCTTTTGAACCGTCGATACAAGCAATCACATTTGTCATTATTGTTCTCCTTTATGGTGTTGCTCAGGATTAGTGACCCGACATCATTTTTTCGACTTCTTCAGGTTTATCGTGCACCCCAAATTTATCAACGATGGTTGCACTGGCTTCATTTAAGCCAATTAACTCAACCTCGGTACCATCACGGCGGAATTTAATCACCACTTTATCGAGCGCCGATACTGCGGTGATATCCCAAAAATGCGCTAATGATAAGTCGATAGTGACTTTATCAACCACTTCTTTAAAATCAAATGATTGGCTAAACTTATCTGCCGAGGCAAAAAACACCTGGCCAACAATTTTATAATGACGGCCAGTTTCAGCGGTAATCTCTGAACTTTTAACCACCATGAATTGACCCACTTTATTAGCAAAGAATAACGAAGCCAACAACACCCCTACAAATACCCCAATCGCCAGGTTATGGGTAGCAACAACAACCACAACCGTGGCCACCATCACAAGGTTTGTCGACATTGGGTGATGTTTAAGGTTACGGATTGAATCCCAAGAGAAAGTACCGATAGACACCATGATCATTACCGCAACCAAAGCGGCCATAGGGATAAGCTTTAACCAGTCACCTAAAAATACGATTAGAATCAGCAAAAACAATCCGGCAGAAAACGTAGATAAACGCCCACGACCGCCCGATTTAACGTTAATAATCGACTGCCCAATCATGGCACAACCTGCCATGCCGCCCATTAAGCCGGCACCAATGTTGGCAATACCTTGGCCTTTACACTCACGGTTTTTATCACTTTGCGTGTCGGTTAAATCATCAACAATGGTGGCTGTCATCATTGATTCTAGCAAACCAACCACCGCAAGGCCTGCTGAATAAGGCAAGATGATCATCAGGGTTTCAAGGGTTAATGGCACTTCTGGCCATAAGAAGATAGGTAAGGTGTCAGGCAGCTGGCCCATATCGCCTACAGTGCGCACATCAATGCCCATAAATACCGCAAAAATGGTTAAACCAACGATGCACACTAACGGTGACGGTAATGATTTACCAATAACCGGGATCAGTGGGAATAAGTAAATAATCCCAAGGCCTGTAGCGGTCATGGCGTACACATGCCAGGTCACGTCAATCAGCTCAGGCACTTGCGCCATAAAGATTAAAATTGCCAATGCGTTCACAAAACCAGTCACCACCGAGCGCGACACAAAACGCATTAAGTTACCCAGTTTTAAGTAACCTGCTGCAATTTGGAATACACCGGTTAATAAGGTGGCGGCCAGTAAGTATTCAAGGCCGTGCTCTTTGACTAAGGTCACCATTAACAGTGCCATTGCACCCGTTGCCGCAGAGATCATCCCTGGGCGACCACCGGTAAATGCAATCACTACCGCAATACAGAACGAAGCATAAAGCCCCACTTTAGGGTCAACACCAGCAATAATAGAAAAGGCAATGGCCTCAGGAATTAACGCCAGCGCAACCACAAGACCGGCTAAAAGGTCTCCGCGGATGTTAGAGAACCATTCTTTTTTCATGGTTTGTATCATGTTATTCACTCTGTTTAAAATTCAATCAATTATTTCAATAGTACGTGCTTATTTGAAACTGCAATGTCGCTACAGCTTCTAATGTGTCGATCCGTCATGCAACGAGATGCTATCAAATATGAGGTAAAGCAAACTGCCACTACAAATGGATTGTCATAATCCAATTAGGAAGGGGTTAACGAATGCAGCTTATGTTCATGACATGCAAGACTTTACATGCATAAGATTTCGCTTTGACTACACAGGTGCAACTCAAAGCAGCGACACAGAATATAGTTCAGCCCGTTGAAAGTCAAAATCTGTCACTAAAATAGTCCACGTTTTGTTATTTAAAACCACCTGAAACTTTGGCGTTAATTTGATTTACCAGCATTGTTGACTACAGTTAAACCTCGTTCAAATTACCGTACGTGGTGCTATTTCTTTTCGCATTCAACCTAAAACATAAAGGGACATTATGTTTATTGCATTAACAGGCATGTTGCCCACACAACAATTTATTCAAATTATCAGTTTGTTACGATTACGCCCATTGTATCTTGTGCTGTATTTATTGCCGCTCAGCCCACTGCAAGCCACATCACAATCAATCCCGTCCACTTCACTCAAGCCTATTGTGGGCAACTGGATAATAGACACGCCTGAGCGGATTAGCTTATTACAGCTAAACCCAAACCAAAGCTACTTACACATTGAATTTAACTTGCTAGCACCACACCAAAGCGTGGCCGAATGGGGCCGACTCGCTATTGCGCCTAATAGCGTGCGCTTTATTGCCAGTTATACTAATAATCCACGCGAGGGTTTCGTGGCTCACCACTTTACTCATCCCACACACCAAATGACACTCACAAAAAGCAATACGACTTTACTGCTCGATGTCGATAGCAATGCCGATAGCGTTACTGATAAACAATATCGTTATAACCGCAACACAACCCACCCCGTCTATGGCGTGTGGCACCAATTGTCGACTCCCGCGTTGAGTAGCTTAGTACTGCTAAACAACGGTTATTACGCCACAGTGCACATTAACTTGCATCAGGATCCACATACCGATGCCCACATTACTCACCTACAATGGGGCCGCTTTGAAGGACTACAAGGGTTTGGTGAACCCATTTTTGATAGCCATCCACAACTTACATTAAACCCAGTAAATGCTATTACCAGAGTTATTTACCACCCACAAAGTCAACAACTGGCATTATCTTTTGACCAAGATATCGACCACACCACTGATCATTTGCCGCTTTTTAAGCAATAAAGCGGTATTTACAGCTATTTAGTTACAATTTCTGCTGCAATCAGCTATTCAAATTCAAGTGATTACACTTCATACTGAGCCATTGCTGGTATCAATTTAGTGTTTAAAGGATATTCCATGGGCCAAGAAACCTCTAAAATCCTCGTTGTCGATGACGACATGAGATTACGTTCATTATTAGAACGTTACCTAATTGAGCAAGGCTTTCAGGTGCGAAGCGCAGCCAATGCTGAACAAATGGACAGGTTACTTGAGCGCGAAAACTTTCACCTTTTAGTACTCGACTTAATGCTACCCGGTGAAGATGGCTTATCAATTTGCCGCCGTTTACGCCAGCAAGAAAACCCAATTCCTATTGTGATGCTCACCGCGAAAGGCGATGAAGTCGATCGGATTATTGGCCTTGAACTGGGCGCCGATGACTACTTACCTAAGCCCTTTAACCCACGTGAGTTATTAGCACGGATTAAAGCGGTAATGCGCCGCCAAACTGCTGAGGTACCGGGCGCGCCTGCACAGCAAGAAGAAATGATTGAATTTGGTGAGTTTTCACTAAATTTGGCCACGCGTGAGATGTTTCATGGTGACGAAAGCATTGCCCTCACTAGCGGCGAGTTTGCCGTATTAAAAGTGCTGGTTAACCACCCTCGAGAGCCATTATCGCGCGATAAGTTAATGAACCTTGCTCGCGGCCGCGACTACTCAGCCCTTGAGCGCTCTATTGATGTGCAAGTGTCACGTCTACGTCGTTTAATTGAAAAAGATGCCGCCAACCCACGTTACATTCAAACGGTTTGGGGTTTAGGTTATGTGTTTGTACCCGACGGCACTTCGCGTAAATAATTGATGGAACTCAAGTTAAAATGGTGGCAGCGCTTCTTACCTCGAAGCGCGTTTAGCCAAACGGTATTGCTGATTGGCAGCTTATTGCTGATTAATCAATTAGTGTCGTATTGGTCAGTCGCCGTTTACTTTATCAAACCCAGTTACGAGCAAATTAACCAACTGATTGCCCGCCAAATCAACATATTATTTGTTGATGGTGTTGATGTGGGCCGCGAACATCTCACCATGGTTGATGCTTTAAATGCCAAGGTACGTGACGATGGCATGACAGTGTACAATCAAAAACAAGCCCAGGAGGCCGGACTCGGCCAGGCCACCTATTACAGTTTTTTATCTGAACAGATGTCAGTGTATTTGGGCGGTGAAGCAGAAGTACGCTTTTCTCAGGGCGAAAATCTCGACGTGTGGATTAAGCCACCGCAAGCTCCTACATTATGGATTAAAGTGCCGTTAACCGGCATTAACGAGTCTGACTTATCACCTTTAACCTTATATTTATTAGTGATTGGTGCGCTTAGTGTTGCTGGCGGCTGGTTATTTGCCCGTAGGCAAAACAGGCCATTAAAACGCTTACAAAAAGCCGCCGTTGCGGTATCTCAAGGCGACTTTCCGCAGACATTGCCGTTAAGTGGTTCAACTGAAATTGTTGAAGTAACCCATGCGTTTAATCAAATGGCGCATAGCATGAAGCAACTTGAGCAAGACCGCGCATTATTAATGGCCGGTATCTCCCACGACTTGCGCACGCCACTGACACGTATTCGCTTAGCGTCTGAAATGATGGTAGAAGAAGACCAATATTTAAAAGAAGGCATCGTTACCGACATTGAAGACATGGATGCCATTATTAACCAATTTATCGCCTATATTCGCAACGACCGTGAAGGTGTGCGCGAACCTGATCAGATTAACCGCTTGATCCAAGAGATCAGCCAACAAGAATCGCACCGCGCAGAAACCATTGAGTTGTCGCTCGGCAATTGCCCAGACATTGCCATGAATAGTGTTGCCATTAAACGTGTGTTGAGTAACCTAGTAGAAAACGCGTTTAGATACGGTAACGGCTGGATAAAAATCAGCTCTTACCAGCAAGGCAATACGGTATGCTTTTGCGTAGAAGACAATGGTCCAGGCATTGATGAGTCTAAAGTTGAGCAGTTATTTCAACCGTTTACTCAAGGCGACTCTGCTCGCGGCAGTGTAGGCTCTGGCCTAGGGCTGGCGATAATTAAGCGAATTATTGACCGCCACCACGGCAAAGTAAAACTGTCTAACCGCCCTCAAGGTGGTTTAAAAGCCCAAGTTTGGCTACCACTAACCGACAACAACGTCGTCGACAATTAATGTTACCAAAGAATGAAAATAGATTAACTTTCATCCAAAACCTACACTGTATTACACATAATTTAATCACATTAGATTAGCTTTTCATCAATCAAAATTTACTAAATCATTGATTAAAATCAAAAATAAACAAAATACTTATCATGGCATCAGTTCAGGTGCACACGACAAACTGTCATATTAGTGCCATAAAATACTCACAATGAAAATTGCCTGAGTTTAGATTGAATGAAAATATCAACCTTATCGCTAGGAGCTTCTGCGCTGTTACTAATCCTTGCAGCATCACTTGCTGGCACAGTGCTATGGAGCAATCAGCAACGGCAAGTCAGTGAACAACTCAACCAAAGTTTGCAACGTATTCAGCATACATTTCAATATGATGTACGCCGTAATATCGATAAGTATTTGCAAACAGGCCAAAGCAATTATCTAGAACAGGCTCGTGCAGATATCAATAGCATTACGGGCAATATCAGTGCATTACAACAGGCACACCCGCAACTCGACAGCTCATCGTTAATCCAATTAATGGAGCAGCTCACGCAAGATTTAGACACAAAATATCGCGCTGCAGGTAAATTAGCCGGTAATCCACGGCAATTGCTGGCGTTTGCCGAATCTGAAATGCTCAGTTACAGCCGCAGCTTAAGCCGTTACGCACAATCGGCGCCGCAAGATAATAGCGTGGCACAACAATATCTTGCTCTTAGCACAGAGTTACCCAGCCTGGTGTATCAGTTATCGCAGCTCACTCAATCCTTATTAATTGATAAAGATACCGGTGTTAGCAACAGCGTAAATTTCACCATAGAAACACTCAACACCTGGCACGATCAATTGCAGCAACTGCCTTTACTCGGTATTTATCGCACCGAAGAAGTCGACGAGTTTGCGCTAGGTAACGATGAACCAGAGCAAATTGAAATAGGCGAAACACCTCGAGCTGAGCTACTAAGTTTAAGCCTGCGCTACAGTAAAGAAGTGAATAACACCGAGAACATGCTCAGCGAAAACCAGGCGGTACAAAACGCCCTTATTAATGCCACTAGCCAAGTAGAGCAACAACTCGTGGCATTAGCCGACATGCAAAACCAAACAGACCAACAATTAAAACTCAACTTACAATGGTTACTGTATGGCATGGTGGGCTTACTGGCACTGTTTGCCATAAGTTACTTTGTGTTACAACAGCGTCGTGTGGTCACGCCATTACGGCGCTTAAACCGCGCATTTGCGATGTTAAGCGAATCGAATCAACGTGAACCGATTGCGGTTACCAGCCAATGTGAAACGGGGCAAATTGCCGCGCATTTTAATCGTTTATTACAACGTTTTGATCAAGAGGACGAGCAGCAAAAACACAATATGGCTGTGGTCTCTAAGTCATTACGCGACTTAGTCATTCAAATTGGCTCGCTGTCAAATAGTACCCAAAAAACACAAACCGTAGTACAACAGGCTCAAGGGCAAACAACTGATTTAATTGAATTAGCCAACCAAGTAAACCAGTCGTCTAGTGAGCTGACCGTTCGCGCTCAACAAACCATGACCGACATGTTAGCCAGTCAGCAAGAAGCTCAGGGTGTATTAACGGCAACCGAACATACATTGTCTACGGTAAATCAATGTAACCACTCACTTAACCAGCTAAGCACCTCGGTGAATGACGCGGCTAAAATTGTTGACGTGATAGGCAATATTGCCGAACAAACCAACTTACTGGCACTAAACGCGGCCATTGAAGCGGCCAGAGCTGGCG
Source organism: Shewanella inventionis (assembly GCF_019931735.1). NCBI lineage: Bacteria > Pseudomonadati > Pseudomonadota > Gammaproteobacteria > Alteromonadales > Shewanellaceae > Shewanella > Shewanella inventionis. Next base: position 155,240 of record NZ_CP082926.1, read on the forward strand.
AACAAGGTCGCGGCTTTGCGGTAGTTGCTGATGAAGTGCGTAATTTATCGCAACGCACCCAGTTGTCGCTCAAAGATATTATGGCGATATTAACTCAGCTCACCAGTTCAAATGAGGCACTAAGCCAAAGCGTCAATGACATTAGCGCCGCCTCTGAGCAACAAAAAACACGTGCCCAAAGCCTGCTAACCGTGGCTAAACAGGTACAGCAACAAGCCAGTGACATGGCAAACAGTGCCAGCCAGGGCAGCGAACACGCTAAGCAGCAAGTGCATTATCTCGATGAGTTCGTACAGGCGATGGACAGCTTAATGCACCGCGCTAAAGATGCGTTTGAACAAAGCGAAACCATTGCTCACGAGGTGAGTAACAGCGTCGACAATATTGAACAAAACCTCGGCATTGGCGAAACCAAAGCGCCATTCTCTACGCCATAAAAATGGGCGCCACATTGGGCGCCCATTTTGATTCAATCAAGTTAAAATCTGGCTTACAGTGCAGCCATTACCGCTTCTGCGGTGCTCACTTCAAATGATTTGGGTGCTTCAACATTCAATAATGTCACCACGCCGTTGTCGATAATCATCGCGTAACGTTGTGAACGCACGCCGCCAAAACCTGCGGTGTCCATTTCTAGACCAAGTGCTTTAGTAAAGCTTGCATCGCCGTCGGCTAGCATCATTAACTCAGAGGCATTTTGCGCTTCGCCCCATGCTTTCATTACAAATGCATCGTTTACTGACACGCAGGCAATCAGGTCAACACCTTTGGCTTTAAACTCGTCAGCTTGTACAACAAAGCCTGGTAAATGCGCTTCTGAACAGGTTGGCGTAAAGGCACCAGGTACGGCAAATAACACCACTTTTTTACCGGCAAATAATTCAGTTACATCGTGGTTCACCATACCGTCTTTTGTCAGTTGGCTTAATGTAGCTTTTGGTAGAGATTGTCCTTTAGCGATCATAATCATATTTCCTTAAGGGTGAATAAATGGGTTATTTGGGTGCCAATACTTTACGGCAACCCACGTAAAAAATTGATAATACTGACTCACATAAAATTGCGATCAACAGCCCAAGTAACATACCTATAGCAATGGCTTCGGGCTTTAATAAAATCACATGGGAATAATTTTTCCAAACCTCTAGTTGAATGTCTGTTTGCGGTGAAAAAATTAACTGCTGGTATGGGCTGTAACTGTGCTGACGAAAACGCGTTAGTGCATCGGTTAACGCCATGTAACGCTGGTAAATAGATTCAATGCTTTCACCGCCAGAGCTGAAAACCGGATCATTATTTTGGCGATAATGGTAGATGAGCTTGCTGATATCGCCACCGAAAAAACGGTCGGCGTCGTGTTGAAACTCGGCCAAATTTTGCTTAGCTTCTAGCTGATGTGCTTCAAGGCGCTGACCGTATTGGTCAACAAAACCAGGAACTTGAATACCAATCAATACGCCACAAACAAACAGCACTAAGCGCAGGTAGTCCATTAAATGTTTAATCATGATGTCATCGGCTGAGATAGAGAGAAATTCACAAACGCCACAATATCACCAATCAGTAAACTACGCATCTTGTATAAACTGATGTTAATTTATTGCCGCTGATTACAAGGTTAATCTGGGCTGAATAAACTCAATAAATGCCGAGATCCTGCGTGCCACAGTAGATGATTTGTAATACATCGCACTCACTTGCTCGCGTTCGGCAACATTAATTTTGTCGTGATTTAGCAAGGTGACTAATCGCCCAGCGGCTAAATCGTCATTAATCATAAAGCCCGACAAACACGCAATACCGTTGCCACTCAATGCCAATTGGCGCAGCGTTTCACCATTACTGCTACTGATCGTCGGCGTAATATCCTCACCGCCTTTTAGTGGCCATTGGTTAAGCACTTTGGGCTCGGTAAACCCTAACAACTCATGGCCGCTTAAGTCGGCCACCTTTTGCGGCGCGCCTCGTCGGGCAATGTAATCTGGTGAAGCAACGATGTGTAAAGCACTTTTACCTAATGGCCTGGCATATAAAGTAGAGTCGTTTAATTTACCAATACGGATCGCTACATCAGTGCGTTTCTCTAGTAAGTCGACATAACCCTCGTTAGAGGTGAGTTCTAGCATAATATCTGGATACGCTTGCCTAAAATCGTTCATGAGTGGCACTAACTGATGAAACACAAATGGGCTTGCGGCATCAACACGCAATCGCCCTTGCGGTAATTCACCTCGGCTCACTAGCTCATCTTCTGCCCGTTGTAATTGCAGTAAGCCCGTTCTCACTGACTCGACAAATTGCCGGCCTTCGTCGGTCAGCTCAATCCGCCGAGTGGTACGGTTTAATATGGTCACCCCAAGTTGCTGCTCAATTTTACTCACAGCCCGCGACACGCGCGCCACCTGAATATTTAACGTATCAGCCGCCGCAGAAAAGCCGCCACTGTCGACCACAGTTAATAAAATATCAAGATCATCTGAGCGAGTAAGCATACACACCTCGGGTTAACGCACTGCTTTATTACATTCATTTTACACAAATATCATTTGCTAAAGACACTGTTTTTTACAACTAAATTACCGTGAATAATAGCCAGCATTAAGCAACACCCATCCATATTATTGAAACCGAGGAACACATCATGCCGTTAGCCCTACTCGCATTGACGCTAAGCGCCTTTGCCATCGGAACCACAGAATTTGTCATTGTGGGATTACTGCCCACCATGGCACACGACCTTAATGTTTCATTACCCTCAGCAGGCTTACTGGTTAGCTTGTATGCTCTAGGTGTTGCCATTGGTGCACCGGTATTAACGGCATTAACAGGTAAATGGAATCGTAAACATGTGTTATTAACCGTTATGGCGCTGTTTGTGGCAGGTAATGTATTGGCCTGGCAAGCCCCCGGTTATGAAACCTTAATTGTCGCGCGCATTATTACCGGGTTGGCTCACGGGGTGTTTTTCTCTATTGGCTCAACGATTGCGACCGGATTAGTGCCCAAAGAAAAAGCCGCCAGCGCTATCGCCATTATGTTTACTGGTTTAACCGTGGCATTGGTGACAGGCGTGCCATTAGGTACCTATATTGGGCAAACATTTGGTTGGCAAGCCACCTTTTTAACGGTAGCGCTGTTAGGCCTTATTGCACTGATAGGCAGCAGTTTATTGGTGCCAAACAATTTACAGCAACCTGCGGCCACTAAAATATCAGCTCAACTTAACGTGTTAACTCAACCACGCTTATTATTAGTGTATGCCATTACCGCCTTAGGCTACGGTGGCACCTTTGTCGCGTTTACCTTTCTAGCGCCCATTTTAGAGCAAGTGTCTGGTTTTGAGTCTAACGCGATTGGTCTAATTATGTTGGTTTACGGCGTGTCGGTGGCTATCGGTAATATTTGGGGTGGCAAAATGGCCGACAAGTTAGGCCCAATCAAAGCGCTAAGTATTATCTTTATCGGTTTAGCCGCTATTTTACTGGTATTTAACTTTACTGCGGTTAACCCTATTGCAGCGGTTATCACCATTTTGGTGTGGGGCGCCTTTGCATTTGGTAATGTACCGGGTTTACAAGTTTATGTGGTTAAACTAGCACAAGAACATACACCTAATGCGGTGGATGTGGCATCTGGCCTTAACATTGCCGCGTTTAATGTGGGCATAGCATTAGGCGCATGGGGCGGCGGAATCATTGTTGAACAAGCTGGCTTAATGCATACACCATGGGTCGGCGCTGTGATTGTATTGTTGGCATTAGCATTAACCCGCTACAGTGGCTCACTAGACAATAAAACCAATAGCGCTGCGGTATCTCGGGCAGCAGCATAAGCTAGAAATCATTAAATCAAGGGTATAAGTCTATGCCCTTGAGTATTTTCAACACTGCCTAGCTCAAGCCCCAATCAATGTTAGGCAAGTGCTCAATAAACCACTCAAATCCGCGGCCTTGATGCTCTTTATGCCAGGCAAGATACAAGCTCTGGTTAGGTCGTGGAATTGAGCATTGTTTTTCAATCAACTCGCCGCTATCAAAGTAACCTTGCACCATGTGCCGAGGTAAAAAACCAATCCCCAAACCTTGGCGCTGGGCCGCTATTTTAGTTTCCATGGTGTTTACTTTAATCACTTGCTTGCTTTTAAACAGACCACTGCTGCGGGTGGGTAACACTTGCGCCGTATCGGCTACCACCACCGAGGCATATTCTGTCAGCTTGTCGGCTTCTAATACACCATCGACAAATGCCAATGGATGATGTGGTGCTACCGCAAACACAAACTCGATTTCACCTATTTTATGGGTTTTAAATACACCTCGAGGTAACTCGCCAGAAGCGCCAATGACAATGTCGGCACGGCGACTGTGCAACGCATCCCAGCCACCACCTACCGCTTCAACATCAATCGTAATGTCTACCGAGTGTTCGAGCTGATTAAATTGCTCGATTAACTGAAACAGCGGTGCTTGTGGGATCACCGTATCACGTGAAAGCCTGATTTCACGCTCCCAGCCAGACTCTAACTGCTGCACAGAGTCAATCAACCGATTTGTGGCCAATAAAATATCGCGGCCATGCTCTAACACCAACTTACCTGCAGGGGTAAGCTGCGCCCGTTGTTTGCTGCGGTCAAACAACGCGGTACCCATGTCGTCTTCAAGTTTTTTGATGGTATAGGTTAATGCTGATGGCACGCGGTACAGTGATGCCGCCGCGGCAGCAAAACTGCCCTTGCGCTCAATGGCGTCCAAGGCCCGTAGTGCATCGATGGTAATCGCATGGTGCATGAATTTTCCTTATTCAAATAATTTGAACTATTAACTCAGTTTATTCCGATTTTTTATTCAATCAAGTCTCAATATACTCATTATCAATCGGTGAGGCAGACTCACTAAACGATATTCACACTGTTTAAATTTATTGAGGTTAATTATCATGAAAGCACTAATCAACAACATCACTCGTTCTACCGCTGGTTTTAGTACATTGGCATTACGTGTACCTGTAGGGATTATTTTTATGGCTCACGGCGCCCAAAAATTATTTGGTTGGTTTGGCGGTTACGGTTTAGAAGGCACTGGGCAATGGATGGCATCAATGGGGATGGAACCTGGGGTGTTAATGGCCTTTATGGCTGGCAGTGCTGAGTTTTTTGGGGGCTTATTTATTCTACTGGGTTTACTGACTCGTCCAGCGGCTGTTGCACTGGCCTTTACTATGGTAGCTGCCATTGCCAGTGTTCACCTAAGTAACGGTTTATTTATGTCTAACAACGGTTATGAGTATGCTTTAGCATTATTAGCCGCTAGCGTGTCATTGGCTTTATCTGGCTCAGGGAAAGCGGCACTAGATAACGCGCTTACCCGTCGATTAGCTAAATAATTTCAGCTCAAATTAACAAACCTGCATTTCGATAATACCAATCAGATCCAAACACACATCTGATTGGTATCAAGCTACATTATGCGTTAGGAGAACACCATGATCACTTTACGTCCTGCAAACGAGCGTGGCACCGCCAATTTTGGCTGGTTAGACAGTAAGCACAGTTTCTCATTTGGCAGTTATTACGATCCGGAGAAAATGGGGTTTTCTGCCCTGCGAGTTATTAACGATGACACAGTAGCCCCCGGCGCAGGTTTTGCCACTCATGGTCATCGTGACATGGAAATTATTAGCTATGTGCTGCAAGGCTCAATTGCCCATAAAGACAGTGAAGGTAATGTTGAGATATTGCCCGCAGGAGAGTTCCAGCTGATGTCGGCGGGTAGCGGCATTAGCCACAGTGAATACAATGCATCTAAAACCGACCCATTGACCTTTTTACAGATTTGGATCCAGCCTAACACCTTAGGGAATCCACCTGGCTATCAGCAAAAAAACTTTGGCCAGGCTATAGGATTAACCACTATTGCCACGCCAACGGGTGCAAATGGTACCTTGCACATAAAGCAAAATGCGACCTTATCGCAATTGATTTTAGCACCGCATTCAGAGTTAACGTACACCATTGCACCAGGGCGAAAAGTGTATGTACATCAAGTTGCTGGTAAGCTAATGGTCGAGTCTCAAATACTCAGTGGCGGTGATGGTGCTAAAATTACTGACCTACAAACTATTACGTTAAAAAACACGCTAGACGACCAGTCTACTGCACTAATATTCGATTTACCTTAACACCAACACTCGTGATGCCTGCAATAATGACATTGCAGGCACTTAAGCTGTTAATTCACAAGCGGATTGCTCAGGTTATCAAAAGTAGCCATCGGCTTTGGATCTTTTAGCTTTAACGCACTAAACACGCCAATTGCAGCCATAAAACCCATTGACACTTGCACCCCAATCACCGCAGTAAAGCCGTCTTGCCACAGGGTAATAATCTGCTCGGCAAACATCAGCCAATCGGCCACTATGGTGATGATAAGCAGCAAACTGGTGAGCAGTAATAAGCGGCTAATATGACGTTTAATATTGCTAATGTTAATACTCACTAACATGGTCGCTAACAACGCCAGCACAAAACTGGCAATAAGCCAGTCACCGCGAGCAGCTAAGGTTGCAGGCAGCAGTCGCTCGCATAAAAACCCCACAGCAGTAGCCACAATAATGCCGCCACATCCTCCAATGGTAATGGCGCCTGCAATGGCAATGCTGCGCGGTGATGACTGACGCTGCGCACGACGCTTATTTATCCACAACATGTTACCGGCAACAATCATCGCACTAATGGCAATGGCTAAAATAAAATATAAAATCCTTACATCCATGCCGGCAAAGTTACCAAAATGCAGGGTTACTAGCACATCACGCCCCTGACGAAATACATTGTACTGCTCAGCATTAACCTTATCGACTACATCACCATTGGCCACCCGATAAGTCACTTCGTCACGCTGGGCAAAACTGGCAGTATCAGTACCGCGCACTTGCACTAATGCATTTTCAGCGCCGAAATGATGAAAAATCACATTACGTAACTCAAAATTGGCTTGTTGTTTGGTTTGCTCAATCAAGGTAAACGCATTGTCCATTGCCATCGGTGTTTTACTGCGCGGCTCAACCACCCGCTTAAAGCCTGCATCATTAAACAAAGCCTGTTGATCGCCCTGATAAATAAACGTCGCAAATGCCAATTGAAACACAATGGCTAAATTGAGCACTAATCCACTTAAGGCATACATTAAGGTAAACGGCAGCGACATGACGCCCACCACAGTATGTAAATCCAATAGATGATCGCGCCGCTGCTTATCGACCCGATACTGAAAAAAGTGTTTAAACAGTTTACGTGCATGAATAAATACCCCTGAGACAAGGGCAAACAAAAACACTAATGTGACCATCCCGATGAGGTAACTTCCACCGGGTAAATGCAAGTTGTAATGTAATCGGTAGATAAATTGCGATAGTAAGAAGTCATCTTTACCGGCAACTGTTTCTCCGGTTTTAGGGTCAACCAAGATTGGAAAAGACAGACGACCGCTTTCAGCCGTTTGGTCTACAACCTCTAGATAAAAAATATAGTAAGGCACTAATGCTGTGGGCATGTTTATCCTAAAGCGACCATCTTCAGCGACAGGATATTCAGCCATTTTTTGTTCAACTAAGTTGCCAAGTGGCAAATCTTGCTGGCTGCTTTGCACCGGATGATGTGGGGTAATGGCCCACTGCGCTATCTCATCATGGAACAGCGTGATCGCACCCGCCCAAAATACGATAAACAGTAATGGCGAAATGATCAGCCCAAGCCAGCTGTGGGCTTCGACGAGGTTTTTAATCACTTTATGGGGAGCGTTAGTGCGAGGATTCATTGAAAACTTCATTAATAGACAGGAATATAAAACAACAACACATTGGCTGCGGCTGTGACGGCAAACCATCTACCACAGACTACACTGGCCGCTTTGGCATTATTGCGGCTGTAGCAATAAATCATCACCGCAACCCATAAGCAAAAACCCAGCATCATTCCGACAAATAGTTTGATATCAGCTGCAACAGGCAATAAACGAAAAAGCAACAACGCTAAGCAGACGGCCAGCAATAAGCCCCAAATAAAGGCTGCAAAAGACTTTAACCACATTTGATTAACCTTACCGAGCCTTACTTAACACCAACCAGCATAATGCTGACAAATAAGACAAAACCGAATGAGCTCACCCACATACTCCGGCCTTTAAAATGTGCGGCGAGTAATACCATCATTATCCACATGGTCATCACACAAATAATCACCAACAAACAAGACACCAGTACACTGTATGTATGGCTAAAACCCCACACAGAAAATGACATGGCAACACAGCCTAAGCTCCAGGCAAGTAATTTAGGAAACGGTAGGCTGATAAGTTGTTGTTTGTCTGAGGCTAAATAAGCAAACAAACACCCTAGCCACAAAGAAGACACGCTAATAAGTTCCATTTTACCGACCAGCAAATACAAATGATAATGATTACCATTAATTATCGTGGATCGTGACAATAAATACAAGCCTGCAGACTGTAATATCATCGGGCTTTTTATTAAAAATAAAGCACCATAGTTAAAGTTGGCTTGTCATTGGCTATAAAAAAGCAAGATAAAACCACAGAATAAAAACAAAACAAATCAGAACATTATGATCAACAGCAAGGTGTAAAAAACCGCGAGTTAACAAAAAGTAAACATTTTGACTTATAATACCCCTCAACCATCGCAGTATTTATGGGTGTATTCATGTCAAAAAGCACAAACGTTTGTTTAGAGTCTATTTTCCTCGAAGGGTTAGAAATCACCCCTAACTGCTTTGGTGTGCTCGATGATAATCGAACCGTCATTTATTGTAATAACCACTTTGCCAGCATATTTGGCGTCACAAAAGAACAAGCAATTGGACAAGATACAGGCACGCTATTACGCCATGCGTGGGAAAGTAAACAAGGTGTAATTATTAATACCGATGACTTTGAGCAATGGCTAGCCAACCTCAATAAGCTCCATGATGAAGTGGCTTTAAATGAGTTTGAAACCGATTTGATCGATGGTCGCTGGTTTAAAATGACCCGAGTAAACCTCGACAGTGGCCATGTTATGCTGTTGGGAGTTGATATTACCCAGCTTAAAAATGCGCAAAAGTCGTTAGAAGAAGCCCACCAACATATTGAAAATCTTGTTAATACCGATCAGCTAACTGGCGTACACAACCGCCGGGCCTATCATCAAATCGCTAAACAAGAATGCGCACGCGCCATTCGGTTTAATCAGCCACTGTCTCTGCTGGTGATCGACATCGATTATTTTAAAGCAATTAATGACAATTATGGGCATATCGGCGGCGACGAAATACTCAAAGAATTTGCCCAAAATTGCGATAAATTATTGCGCCAATCTGACTCGTTATCGCGCATCGGAGGAGAAGAGTTTACCGCGATTTTACCCATGACCGACAACAATGACGCCAGGTTAATTGCCGAACGAATTCGAGCCCAAATAGCCCAACATCCTTTTTATATATCAAAAACCTGTACTGGGGTGAATATTACAGTGTCGATTGGGTGCAGCTCGCTCACAAAGGAAGATAACTCAATGCATGATCTCTTTTGCCGTGCAGACAAAGCCTTATATCTCGCCAAACATAGCGGCCGCAACCAAGTGCTTTAAAAGCACAGAAACAGTTAAGCAGCCGTTTAATAAAAGCAAAACGTATTTTTAGCAAAGTAAGCTGATAATAATCCGATCATAACGCTTATTCGTTGGCCATTTTTTGCAAAAACTCCAAACGCTGCATTTCTTGCTCCTCAGGCTGCCATGGCTCATCGGACAGTTGATCAATAGCGAAGACACCTAACTCATAACTAGCCTCATTACTGCGACCATAACGCGTTAACTCACCTGGCACAGCTGGGCGACGCTCTAGCACAAAGCTACCCAAAGTAAACTCTCCATCTTGCTTAGGCAGTACACCTTTATAAGCTTTAAGCTCCATTTGGACAGCCCCTTCAGATAATTTTTCAGACTGCGTTAACAAGGCAACTGGCTGTTGATTAGCGTCATACAAGTTAGCTCGTAAGCGATAGTATCCTGCTTTTTCAACATCAAGCTTTAGCGGAATTATCATATCATGCCCTTCAGCTCGCACCTCACCGACTCCGGTGATCGTCGCTGTTGGGTAGCTATATTCAATGCCCGTCGTTAAAGTCTGCTTTTTACCTTTAGCACTAAAGGTAACATTGACCGACATAGGGCCATCCCACTCTTCTGTGGCATCGAGTTGCACCGTCCAGCGCCCGTTTTGCCCTAACATCTCACCTTCAACCAACACCTGACTTGCATCGGTTTCACTGATGATCGCGGTGCTAACCTCACTAACCGATAGTCCATTAACCTCTAACGTCACCGTGACAGGCTCAGGAAAGCTAAAGCGATATTTAGGCATAACAATACTCGCACTTGCGCCGCCCTCTAGCATCACTGGCTGTGGTACATAACGATTAGGGTTTAGCAAATGAACATCCTCTACCCCAAGCGGCACCGAATATGCGGGCAAAGATAGTTCTTGTGCATAAGCTTTAGCAAGCATTGAAAAACGCTCGTTCACCGTCTCAGGTACGGTTTCTTTGACAGTAGCTTGCTTAGACTGCATCGGCTTTACCGCGCTGGATTGATGATTCACGATTGGAGTTTGTTGTTTTGGAACAACCACCTTAGCCAGCGAGGGAGATGGCTCAGGTAATAAATACCAATATCCTGCACATCCACCAAGCAGGGCAACAATACTGATAATTTTTTTATGCTTCATAATAGCTAAACCCGCATTGAGTTGGGACTAATTTGCAGCCTGGTAAACCAATGACGACATGCTGGTTCGACTAGAGTTACTCACCACTCTATAACGCGAACTAAAAATCCACCAGCCACGTTTTTCGTCATAGGTCGTAAACTTGATGTTGTCACCATTTAAGAAAACTGAGCTATTATTAGCGGTAGTCACTTCATCTTTAGCACTACTGCCAATGGTGTCATTGTGGCTGTAGCCTTCACTCATCAACATCGGATAATGGTAAGGCATAAATGCAGTTGGCCCACTAACCGTGGTTAACTTGCCGTCAAATGCCACACTGCGTGAGCAACTGTCATAACTGGTTGCTGAGGCTGCCCCACAACTTGAATGGCTCGCCACCACGCCGTCATCTTCGCCCGGTAAAAAAGCCCCAGTCGAGCCTAAAAAGTCAGAACCTGCACCAGCAAAACGTAAACGCGGCACTCGACTGTCTGGAAAAGAAGCTAATTGACGTGCCGTATTCACCCGTAAATCATTTAACACCCCAATGTTAGATGATGTTGGCGTAGCACCAAGCCATAACGACACAGCAAGCTTAACCGCTGAATTAATTAAACCTGAACCATTAGCCACATTGACCGCTAAGTCAGCAAGCTCAACACCGCCGCCCGCCCCCGCGAAGTCGAACGTTGCCACAATATTAAGCGGCTGTAGACCAGCATTTTGTAACCACAATGCCTGGTTATCGATAATATATCGTGTTACTAAGTCGCCTGTTGAATGGCTCACAAACACACAGCCATTAACACAGGTGCCGTCGCGCGACATTTGCTGTAGTTTTGGCCATACATACTGGCTGGTGATCTTATTGGCTATACGCTCTTGCGACGGCCAATCAATCCGCTCGTCAGCTCTATCGCGCCAGTATTGCGCCCAATAATCAGCACCATTATTGCTCACCTGTGCCCCAACAGGTTTGCTTTGTAAGTTATCCGGCTGAAAGCCATGTACTAATACAACTGGGTAACCGCCGACAGCGGCCTGTGCTGCACAACTGAATAAACCAGCTAACAGCAAAAAAATCGACTTTTTCATGAGTTGTCCTCTTTTTTATCTGCCACAGTATCAAGTTTACTGTTAGCAATTATTTATATTTTTGTTAATGCATCCATGCATTTTTTTACAACTGAGCACTCAACATAGAGCAGATAAAAAACAATGCAAGTCTAAAAAAAGGCCTGTTTACCTGCTTAACAGACTCATTATTTAACGGTTTGTTTAAATAACTCATAAACAAGAATGTCGATATCCACAATAGGATAGATGGCAGAAGAATCGATAAGCTGGACAACAAACGGTTTACTGTACACAAACGTTTTAAGCATTTACTCCAACTTTTTTATCTTTAGTGATTTTTATTTACGATAACCCGAAAGCTTAGCAACTGATTTATATAGTAATCTGTTCCGTATAAAAGTCTTATTACAGCAATACATTTATGCCTATACTGAATTGTGTTAATGCTTACTCATTAGGGTCTGTTGAAAGATGATGATTACGGTATCGATGAAACTGAAAAATTTATGTCTATGTACCTTGATTGCATTGTGCTTACCAGGTGAGCTTGTCGCCGACACATTAGAGCTGTCAACGCTCGAGTGGCCGCCATTTTCAGGCAGTAACCTACCCGAACAAGGCATCAACAGTAAAATCATTAGCCAAGCATTAAGCTTTGAAAACCACACACTTGCCATCTCCGTGTTACCCTGGAACCGTGCTGCTCGAACAGTCACCACCGGCCAAACTGTGGGGTATTACCCTACTTATTTTAATCCCGCCAATGGATTGCTGTTTTCAAACCCAATAGGTGCAAGCCCAATAGTATTAATTGAGCGTAAAAATAATCCGATAATCTGGGACCAGGTGAGTGATTTAAATCAGTATGAATTAGGCGTACTAAAAGGCTATATCAATACGGTAGAAATAGATGAAATGATTGCCAATGGCAGCCAAAAATTTGAAACGGGCATCGATGAAAAACAAAATATCCTAAAACTTGCAAAAGGCCGAATTGACGCCATCATCATGGATATAAACGTATTTGAATACCTAAAGTCTGATCCGCAAGTCGCCAAAATAGCTCACCAGCTACAAGTAAACCCCAAAACATTGCAAAACAAAACCTTGCATATCACGTTTAATAATACTCCCGAAGGTAAAAAGTGGTGCGACATTATCAATAATGGTTTAGCTCAATTTGATGCTATGGCCATCCAAGATGCTTTATTACCCGCTGTGGAATAGCAATGTAACAAACACTATCGTTGATATTTCATCCACAGTTTATAAAACACCGCATTGCACTCTGGGTTGCTGTCCATTTTACCGTCTCTGTCACAGTCAGAGCCGGTTAGGGTTTTCATCACATCGCTGCCGTATTGTTCTATATCATCAGCTTCAGGCGCCACAAACACAGTGACTTTAGGCGAGTGCTCAATAAAGTCTGCAACATTGTCATAAGACAAAAACTCCGCTTTAGAGATAATCTCACTGATATCGCGCTTGAGTAATTCAGACGCTGCGACAGAAACAGACATCAGCAATAACACACCACTTAAACACACAGTTAACACTTGCACTTGTTTCTCCATCACCTTGCCAGGCAAAACCTGAGACCAACACTAAACCGCCGATAAGTGAGTATAAATTAACGGCCCCAATCTTCATCCAATATATCTTTTCTTTTAGCTTCATACTCTGCGGTGGTGAGTAAACCATCAAGATATAGTTGCTCCAAATCTCGTAACTTTACAGCGAAATCGTTACCTTTTTTAACGTTTACAGGTGAACGATGGTGAACATCTTCTAGCTGTAAATCGTGATCAGTCTCTTCATGATGCAGACTTTTATTTGAAAATATGGAGTTCCGGTAAGATTGATATACTTGAGCACAAACACCACCTACCCAAAAAATCATAAACACTTTACCCGCACCATGCATTTCAGAAAAATCAAATGCCATGAACACAACAAGCAACATACCGAGACTAATAAATAGCCCCACAGTCGAATTATACTTAGACTCTTTAGTTTTTGACGTTCCGCTCAATCTCATTTAACACTCCAATTAAATGGTCTATCGATATTATTGGTGTTCAGCTGGGACCTATAAATTAGGCAAAGTTAAGGTTTAGAGTATTGTTTGGTCAAGCTAGAGGCTCTAGAGGTGATTTAATCACACTAATGAGGATGAGCAACAAGCGATACATGTTATTCCTTTAACCATGATTTAACCTTTATGTATCATAACCTTTCGGGCATAAAAATAAAGTAGGGCAAAATACCATTTAAAAGAAGCCCCCTCTGGAGCGTCACTTTAATAAAACCATTCACGCGTACATATCGACAAAATTGATACTGCTTATCACGCTATGCATTCACGACATCAAATATGGCTTTAAAAGCCAATAGTTAATCAAAAAAACTGTCGGTTCTCTTTTGGTAAAGCAAGTACTCATTAAACAACAGCAAAAGAAAGCCCTTTAGTCTTAACACCCATCAGTTTTATTGATACTGAGCTTCATAAACACTCAATATTATTTAACTTTTAAATGTGTAATCTGAAGATAACTCGACAATTCAGAAACCACATTAAGGAGTTATCAATGCATGTAAGTCATAGCCTATCGCCACAACTAAGTGCCTGTAATATTTTACAGGGGGCGTCATGAAATCGTTTAACGCCCATGAGGCGACTCGAACTGTTAGCCATCTTGCCGTTGTTAATAACACTGCCGAGATGAGCCCATTTGAAAAAGCCGCCGAATATGGCCACGCCAAAGTGACAAAGCATATTGCCCAATCATTTGGCTTATCTGTATTTGCTGGCGCCTTCATAGCACTGGCCTTTGTGTTTTATCTCACCGTGACCACAGGAGCGGCACCTGGCTCGTGGGGGCTGGTGCGGTTTAGCGGTGGTATCGCGTTTAGCTTAGGCTTAATTCTGGTTGTGGTGCTCGGAGGAGAATTGTTTACCAGCACCGTATTAAGCGCAATTGCCTGGGCGCAAAAACGCGTCACCACCAAACAATTATTAGCTTGTTGGACAAGGGTTTATTTAGGCAACCTTTGTGGCGCAATGTTGATATTGCTATTAGTGATGATGTCTAAGATGTATGACCTAAACGGCAGCGCTTGGGGTCTCAACGCATTGCATGTCGCACAACATAAAATTCACCATGATTGGAGCCAAGCCTTCGCACTAGGCACCTTATGTAATTTATTGGTGTGCCTAGGGGTGTGGATGACCTTTAGCTGCAAAGACGCCTTAGCCAAATCAATATTATTGATATTGCCAGTGGCGATGTTTGTATCAAGCGGCTTTGAACATAGCATTGCTAACCTATTTATGGTGCCGCTGGGGATTGCTATTGAGCACTTTATTGGCAGCGAATACTTCATGGCATTAGGCGTGGTTCCCCAAGCCTTTTCCGACCTCACCATCAGCAATTTTATAGCGCACAACTTAATTCCGGTCACCCTTGGCAACATTGTTGGCGGCGCGGTGTTTGTTGGCCTTGGGTATTTTTGGATTAACGATCGCAATCCAGGCAGCGATCACATAACACAACTACACATTAGCCCTATTAGGCAAGACAGTACCCGCCAACAAGACTGGACTCAAGCGCAGCAACAGCTTTTATCGGCATCTTCGCAGTTTCAGTCAGCAACCATTACATCAACTCACTCTTATACCAGTCATAAGGACTTAACCATGGAAACCAAAATTGACAAACTTATCGTTAGCGAATTAATGGACACTAACCCTGACACACTTAACCTTGATAACACGATTTACCAAGCACTTGATTTACTCGCAGCCAAAAGTATTCGCAGTGCGCCGGTTGTTGACCAAAATAATCAGTTATTGGGCTTTGTTTCAGAGCAAGATTTACTGCGTTCACTGTGGTCAGAAGAGTTTTCTGCCACCTTACCCACTACAATCAAAGAGGTGATGCAAACTAAAATGCTCACCGTAGCGCCAACTGAAAACGTCGCCCAATTGCTTGAGTTTATGGTGGTCGATAAGAAAAAGCTTTTCCCTGTAACCGACTCAGGCATGTATATCAGTGGTGGTTATCAGAGTTATGAAGAGCGCCTACGTGAAGCTTCTGCTGCGGTTCCGAGTGTTTACCCTGTAGTTGAAAACGGCCGTTTATGTGGTGTTATCCGCCGCGAATCACTCATGAAGATGTTTGCTAAGCTTTATCATCCAAAACATGATGGTAACGCCCATCCAGTAGAGCAGTCTGTCGCGTAACAGTGGTGACTTGAGAGTTTGCTAACAAGCTATGATTAAATCCATAGCTTGTTACATTTTATCAATACGTTGAATTAGGCGTACTTTCAGGATTAATGTCGCCGTACACCTCTTCTGGGTCGACATCATTGATCAATAACATCTCCCTGACGGTTTCAATATGATCTAATGTTTTTTGGTAATTATCGCCATACTCATACTTAGTGACTTCAATTGCTTTAGGCATATAAGTAAACGCAATTTTTAATGCCTGCAATGCAGACTCACTCATTTTGTCACTCATGTTGCACTCCTTAATATCGACACATCACCATACTGCAAAACTTAGACTTAAACCATGTCTTACAAAGACTCAACCTAACAAAATCTTTCCATCTTTTTGCGTCTTTAAGCATGCTCTCTCGTCATAATGCTATTGGACAACGTACAACCGAGTAAAACGATTTCTACCACGTTATATATGAAAGTGATTCTGTTATCGATTGATAAGTGGATCTCTGTATAGGTTAACCATTTAAAATAGTGAGAATACTGTGATAGCACAACAAGTCATTGAAGATACCTGCGAGTAGCCAAAAGCGAGCCACCCATTTTTAACATCAAGATATACCAATCTTAAACTCGTTTTGGGGCAGAAATGTGCTGGCCATACTAACTTGAAAATGGATAAAGGCATGTTAGCTACTGTCTCATGGTCCTAACTTTAATATCGTCCTAACTCTAACGTCGTCCCGGCAATGCTTTTGAGCCGGGATCCAGGTGTTTGTTTTACCACTAGGTATCAATACTCAATGAAATCACTTCTATGACACGCGGTAAACCCATCCATGGGCGCTCTGCGAAAACATCCATGTTTTCGAAGGTCATAGCCGCGATTACATCCGCCGTATAGTTATCTTCGATTTAACCTTGTTTGTTATTTAAAGATTTGACGCATTTATGGGCAAAAGCTTGAAAACTAACTTCTTGTCGTCTCAACTCTAACGTCGTCCCGGCAATGCTCTTGAGCCGGGATCCAGGTGTTTGTTTTACCACTAGGTATCAATACTCAATGCAATCACTTCTATGACACGCGGTAACCCCATCCCTGGGCGCTCTACGAAAACATCCATGTTTTCGAAGGTCATAGCCGCGATTGCATCCGCCGTATGGGTATCTTCGATTCAACCTTGTTTGTTACTGAAAAATCTAACGCATTTATGGACATAAACGTTTTAAAAAATCAGGGTTTCAATTTACTTTTTATAAAAGTTTACCCTGACCCCACTAAATTTGGATAACAGCGCACGACATTGCCCATTTAGCATTGCGCCTATGACAATGAAGCGCAATGTATATCAGCATTTGCGCAACGTGACCCCGTTGGTGGCAAAACTCATTAATCGTGTGTCTGGAGACCATGATTTTTTGCAAGCCTCACTCAGTGATGTAGCTAAAGCTGATCCTTTTATTGGCCATTTAATCCAACTACATCATCAAGCACATGGTGATATTAATAACCAAAAGAGCGTTGTGCGTCAGCCACTACTGTTAATGCGTACCGACTATATGGATGATGAGCAACACGGCGCTAAAGTCGTTGAGTTCAATGGTATTGCCGCTGGCATGGCACCATTTGGCCAAAAAGCGGCAGAATTACACCTGTATATTCAACAGCAGTGGCCACACACTTATCAAGATTGGGCCGAAAACCCCTCGGCAATACCTGAAAAAAATACCGCGCTCACCCAATTGGCCTCTGGCATCACAGTTGCCGCATTCAAGGTAAAAAATGAGGCTGGCGACGCAGGTAAACCGACATTTATGATGGTGATACAAAAAAATGAAGATAATGTGTATGACCAGCATTTACTCGAAATTGAGCTTCAACGACTCGGCATACGTACCGTTAGACGCACTTTTGAACAGCTTAGCACTGAGCTTTCTAGCGGCGAAAACCAACGGCTAATATTACAAGGTGTTGGTGGCATTGATGTGGTCTATTTACGGGCGGGATATCAGTACGCTGACTATTATGCTCCCGACATGGACCAACACGAGTGCTGCCACACATTAAGTCAAACACGCCTATTTATAGAGCAACATAATGTGGCCATGAACGCCACCATAAGCCAGCAATTAGCCACCAGTAAAACAATCCAGATGCGACTGACAATGATGCCTGCAACTAACTATGGGCGTTGGGGGCTCAGTATTGAAGAAGCCATGCTGATAAAAAGTGTATTGGCAGAAATGAAACCCGTGAATACCGACACCATTACGTGGTTCAACACCACAGCCAATAAACAACAATGGGTATTGAAAAATCAAGGCGAAGGCGGCGGACATTGTATTTTTGGAGAAGACATCAGTCATAAGCTCAAGCAACTTCCGCCTAAAGAATACGATGCCTGGGCATTAATGCAACGCTTATACCCGCGTGAGCGCGAAGTGCCGACCATGGCAATAAGAAATAGTAAACAAACCTATATTGATAATCTTGTAAGCGAAATAGGGCTGTTTACGGTCACCTTTAATGATGTTCCGGCTACAACGTTAGATGGATATGCAGGCTATTTAGTTCGCAGCAAACCCGCGAATGAAGGCGAAGGAGGCATCCACAGCGGCCAGGGTATTTTAGACTCGTTAGCATTGGTTGATTAAGCGACCCATTGTACGCACATGCGCTATCGTTTATTGATGATACCCAAGCGCACATCAATAAACGATAAACATCGACAACATACAAGCATATTTATTGCGATATTAAAGGGAGTGTTAGCGGCAAGAACGTTTAGGATCTTTGACTGAATAGCCTGAAATGCCGTGCTCATTAATTTCAAAATCACAACAGGCCATTAGCTGTTCGCGAAATTTAACTCGGCTTCGTTGTACACGACTTTTAGCGCCAGAAAGAGACAAGCCAAGTTGATCGGCGATCTGCTGTTGTGGCATGCCCTCTAACTCGGCTAAACGTAAAGGAATACTGTACTTTTCAGGCAGTTCATCAATCAGTGGACGTAAGCATTCGGCTAACTCTGCACGCGCCTCTGCACCGCTATCTTGCTCTTGTGCGACTAAATTGTCAGGCAATTCATCAAAATGCTGCCGGGTCCGATAAAAGTCCATCAAGGTGTTATGTGCAATACGGTATAGCCACCCTTTTAAACTGCCTGCAGACTTCAATTGGTGTAAATTAATGCTGGCTTTGATGTACACATCTTGCAAAATATCATCGACAGCATCAACGTCATCGATACGCTTTGCCACATAGGATCGAAGCTGCGTTTTATGTTTTTGCCATTCTGCCAACATAAGAATATCGCCCTAATCTAGAATTAATCGAAATTTAACAGGTTAATTAAGACGTATTAATTTGCAAAAGACGCATAATATTTTATGTTTATGCGCACATTGTATGCCTTTTAGTTGTAACCACATACTATTGATACTCTGCTAACTCAGCTCATTATTCAACATCAAGTAACGATATCACCCACTTTTGCAAAGGGTCGTCGTGGTAGCGCGGATGCCAAGCGGCAATCACATCAAAACAGTCCGGCGATTGCTCAAGTTCAAGGGTGACTACATCTAACCCTTTAATCGCTCGTAAGGGTAAAAAAGCAATTGAGTCGGTTGTTTCAAGATACATAGGCACCACCGAAAAACAGGGCGCAGATACAACTATGTTTCGTTGTAAACCAAATTGCGCAAACCAATCATCAATAGAACCTTTAAAGTTGGGCCGAGACGGTGACGCAATAATGGTAGGATATTGGGCTATCTCAGCTAACGAAGGTATTGTTTTTGATATTGTTGAATGGGTTGAAGTCACACAAACATGGCGTTCTTCAAACAGCTTAATAACGCGATAACTATCAGGAATATAATCAGGAAACGCGATAGCCAAATTCACCTTTCCGCTTTCCATTTGTTCATGCAATTTATCTATCTCAAAATCTTGCACAATCAGCTTTAAGTTGGGCGCTTGAACCCTGAGTTTGGCAATCAACATAGGCAGAACAATTTGCTGCGCATAATCTGTCGCAGAAATAGTAAAAGTGCCTTTGGCCTTATGTGGAATAAAGGTTTTGGTTGATATTAATGAGTTGAAATCAATCAGCAGCTTATCAACCCCAACCGATAATTCCTCAGCAAAAGGCGTTGGCACAAAGCCATTTGTTTTCCTAACAAACAACCTGTCATCAAAGACGTCTCTGAGTTTTTTCAAATGCTCACTAACAGCTTGTTGAGTCAAACCGAGCTGACTTGCAGCTTTAGACGCATTCTCCTCACGCATAAGCGCCTGAAAAACCTTCAATTGTTTTAAGTCTAATCGGTCTAATTTACTCATAATTTATCCTTCATACATCATCGCTGGCCCACTCCGCTAACCATTAACAAGTATAACTTGTATCACTTACAATTAACGATTGTTTCTAATTGTTTTACTCATTCGCTAAAGTCTACCCATCAAGTTAACTCAATAGATGGAAACAAAAATGAAAACAGTAATTTTAATTGGTGCACTAGGCAAAATGGGTCAAGCAGCGTTATCTGGCTTAGGTAAGCATAAGGTTATCACTGCGGGCCGCTCTGGCAACGTCGACCACATTGTCGATATTACCGATGAGCAATCGATTGAGGCTCTATATGCAAAAGTCGGTCACTTTGATGCTGTGGTTAATACCGTTGGCGTTTGTGAATACGCGCCATTTGTAGAAATGACAGAAGCGCAGTGGATGACCACTGTCATGAGCAAAATGATGGGCCAAATTAACCTAGTACGGATTGGCCAAAAATACATTGCTGATGGCGGCTCATTTACCTTAATTAGCGGCATATTAAATATTAAGCCTATTCCGTTTGCGATTGCCGATGCCACCACCAGCGGCGCCATTGATACCTTTGTAAAGTGCGTCGCCTATGAAATGCCAAGAAACACCCGCATCAATGTGGTTAACCCAACGGTGTTAACTGAAGCGTGGGATGTGTATGGCGAAATGATGCCAGGGTTTGAGCCAGTACCAGGCAAGTTAGTTGGCAAAGCGTTTGAACGTTCTGTCGATGGTTTTATTACTGGTGAAGTGATTTTTGTAGACGCTTAATCTCATGAAAACGAGGGAGCAAAACAACAATGCTCCCTTCGATTAAGCAATTCTATGCATTAGGCCAAGCCATTCTAAAGGCCGAGTCAGTAGCATTTTCACAGCCTAATTTACTCAGCCCTAACGGACTCAAGCAAATCAAAAAGATAAGCGGCTTAAACAGACGTAATCACGCTATCAATTAATATTTAGGAATACACAATGAAAGTTTATACCCTTGCAGCAATCATCATGTTTTTATCCGGCTGTGCGCATTTGCAAACTACTGATACCTCAAGTTCTGAGCGTCAAAACATAGGCTCTCGAGGCACTTATTCTCAAAATATAAGTGTCGATGATTTAGCAACTCAATCCACTGACCCAAAACAAGTATGTAAAAGGATAAAGCGAAATAAACATTTTATCACCCGTTGCCAACCTAAATAAAATCTTGCTAAATAAAATCTTGCCACCCATTTTTAAGGCATTTTTAAAAGTGGACTCAATATTCGACAAAAATAAAAAACATTTAATTTCAATGCGTTACAGCATTCTCGATTAATTTTTCGTACGACTTTAGTTTGCTTATTAGCCAATTCAATTTAAAACACGCCAAAAAACATTACAGCTGTTTTTTACACAGTACACACTACATAAAGGTGGGAGACATGGTTGGC
This sequence comes from Shewanella inventionis, assembly GCF_019931735.1. Classification (NCBI taxonomy): domain Bacteria; kingdom Pseudomonadati; phylum Pseudomonadota; class Gammaproteobacteria; order Alteromonadales; family Shewanellaceae; genus Shewanella; species Shewanella inventionis. The sequence goes on from NZ_CP082926.1 coordinate 177,065, forward strand.
ACAGGATATTGCCCGACATTTGTAAGCCAGTTATAGATGAAGTGTAACGATGAGCGAAGCGCCATGATGTTAGTGGTCACAGGCCATATTTGAAGCACACTTTGGCGAAGATACGAGTGAGTTTTTTATTTTAATTCATCTCGGAACTTGAGGCCGTTGAAGACTCCTTACAAAAGAATACGTGAGCAGGCTACAAACGAAGTTAAAAGCAGGATCAGGTCTCATGCCTACCTCGAAAATATGACAGCATGTGTAAATATGTAAAATGGCTTTATTAGGGATTAGCCTCGTTGAGGTTTAATATTCGTGTAATTGGATACACAATCAATATCAACAACACACAGAATAATGTGTTGTAAACAACACCTTCAGCAGGCGCTTTAGAAATAGGTTCATAGAAAAAAAGTGCGATACAAAATGAAAATATTGAAAAGCCGATCTTTCGCGGAACATGACAGATGTCGAATTCAGTTAAGATAAGTTTAAACCAAGGAAAACCACAAACAATAGATATTGAGACAATTGGTAAGATTGTCGTACTCCAATTTTCAATTATTTGTCCTACTACGAGTTGACTCGTACTGGAGTTTGAAAATAGTGCTAGCACTACTACCGAGGTTGTAGCGACCCAAGACAAAAATATAAATATATTGACTAATTTTACATATATATCTGGTAGCTCATTTTTCATCGAATCCCTCTTAAAGCTACAAAAAACCACACTGGAGTTAAACATTTTTAATTCATGAATCAATAATATATAAAACAAAATGTCATTGAATGGGTTAAATTTGTCAAACTATGGGTGCATTATGTCAATGTATGGGTTCAGCGACAAAATTTGTCGCTGAACCTAAATACTGACATAACCGCATATAAAATAACAATCACTTACCTGAATGATTAACCCATACATTGACATAAAATAAACCCATAGTCTGACAAATCGGAACCAGTTTTAGCTGCTAATAATTATAATGTGTACTTTTATTACAACTGAAAGTATATCTCTTGCAAACTCATTTTTGGACAAGACTTGTTAACCCCTTTCTCGTCGTTCCGGCAGGGCCTTTGGGCCGGGATCCAGGTATTTGTACTTTTGTGCTTATTTACTTATGGCCTGCGGACACTAACGTCGTGGCGCTTAACTCACACCAGACCAAGAGGAAACCAACGGCTGTTCTCTCTTTATTCTCTATAAAAGAATTGGCCCATCAGCTACATCAAAATTATCCCATTTGATTTAAATAATAGGTGCGATAATTTCGCGACGTGGATGAATCCAGCTTTTAACTTCGTCTGTGTGTTCTTCAGCCCATCTTGTAGTAAAGAGTGAAAATGCTATCACTTCCGATGGTACATCCTGTACCGCGAAAGCTAGCGGGCTATCCATGCCCAGCTCACGCTATTTTCTTCAACAGCCTCAAGTTCAAAGCTGAATTTAGACATTTTCAAGCAGAGATCAAATAGCTACAGCTTTGATCTTACGGACCGCCCCCTTAACTAAATTTTTATGGCAGTTAAATAAGATCTTTTTTAGATAATCATATAGAAACCTTCCGTAGCACATGGCCTAGCATCACGAATCCATGTAGCTACCCTACAAATAAGTAAAGAATAACAGCCATTTCACACCCTAATAATGTATAAAATATTGTATAAAATAGTGTATAAATTAATATTTACACGTATACTTATCTCGTTCCCATACTAAACACGATGAGATGGTACGATATGCCCGACTATAGAAAATTAGAAAATCAACCACTGGTCTTAGCATTAGTAGAAGTAAGATTTTCTCCAATATTTGGCATCGAAAAGTACATCCCTGACTTGCAAGACAAGCTTCGGGGGGCATACCCTCACGTTGAAAGTAGTCTCAGTCAATCGATAGAGGTTAATGAGCAAGGGGTTAACTTGAGCAATGTGAATCGCTGGGCATTTGCGTCAAAAGATCATAGCTCTGCTGTTGATATTAGCTACAATCGAATTGTTTTTTTTACAACTAGATACCCAAGATTTGAAGGCTTCGCAGAACAAGTTAAGCAACTGTTAGATATATTGAATGATATAGCTAAGCCTTCACTATGTTCACGCATCGGCCTTAGATATTGTGATGTAATAAAGACCGCTCAGGATGAAACACTTGGACAACTCGTTTCTCCCGGATTTTTATTACCAGATTGCTTGTCTCAGTCAGGCCCAATAGCACAACACCTTACAGAAACGGTCATTGAAACTAATGGGATTAGTCATTTAGTGGTTAGGTCGCTTCAAGCTGTGACGAATAATGTAACACCACCAGACATTCAACAAGTACCTGTAAAAATCACACATGATGATGAAGCAAGTAATCGCCTTATCCTAGACTTTGATCATTTTTGGCAAAATGAAGATGAACAAAAAGATTTTTGTCCGAATGAAATAATTCAAATGCTTTCACAGCTTCACATTGATTCAAGAAAAGCATTTTGGAACGTTACAACTGACTATGCGAGGAATGAAAAATGGACATGATTCCAGCAGATATACAGGCCACACAAGCTGCGTTGTCACAAAGCTCTGGTGTTTATTTTGAACCGCAATTCAAAATTCACAGACCATTGAAAAAAAATGAGTACTCTTTACCTCTTGATTCATTTACTGCATCAGGAGCGAACTCCGATTGGTTTTACCGGGCATCTAAAAGTGGTGGGGTGATTGTATCTACCAATGCCAAACAAAATAAAAAAACTCAAAATGATAAAAATAGCGAATACACAATCTCACTGATTGAGAAAATACAGGGGACGTTTAATCTCAGTGTTGAAGAAACTGCTACTATATGTGGCGTTACAAGAAAGACCTTATACAATTGGAAAGATGGTGATAGTCCTAGGAAAAGTAAGTTTAAACGACTGATTGACGTTGCGTTCATAGCGGATTATTGGAAAAGCTCCTCTCTTTCTTCCGACAGAGCATTACTAGAACAACCATTTTACAAAAATCGTTCGATAATGGAATTATTAGCAGATAAGCATCTAGATAAAGACACAATACTTTTTGTTGGTTCAAGAATGCAGCTTGACTCAATTAACGATGCTGCACCGATTGAGGATCCGTTTGCATAATGACAAAAGTGAACAGGTATGGTGAATTTCTTGAACACCTAGGGTGGCTACAGGGTGCTGTAGTCACCGATGCTCACGCCCACGCTATTATAAATAATGCTTCCAATTCCATCGAAATATTTTCTCCTAAACTTCTTTCAGAAGATTTCGTACTAATTACGGCTTCTCAATCTTGTAATATTGCAAACGACGATATGGATTTGGGGCCTCATGTGGAGTTTTCCGTAGGTAGGTTAATAACTAGAATTGATGGCAACTACAGCTACAACAAAAATCCTCGTAAGCTACATACGTCCTATAACGAGGCTACTGATGAAGGCGTGGTTCTCAGAAACATAGAAATACTTTCCAAAGAATCCATCTTCATTGCCAAAGAAAGCTTAGTTACCTCTAATATTTTGTTTAATAAAAATGCTCAATTTGGCTACCATGAAATAGATAGTTATGTAGCATGGTTATCTGGTCACTATAATAAACCTGCTCTACCAACAGCATTTAACAATCGCCTTATTGAGACTGATAGGAAAGACAAAAGAAAGGCTAAAGCCAAATCGCTAAGCCCTTTATTATCAGGGATTTATGTTGAAATAAATCCATTTAAAGAGCTTCCTCCTGATGAGCATTACAGTGTGAATCTACTTGGTTTACTCCCTGTAGGTAATAACGAAGCCGAAATAATTTCTGCGACAAAAACCATGGAAACGTTTGCTGACTTAATGCGTTCTGCCACCATGAATGTTAAGTTAGTTGTGACGACTGAAGATAAAATAACTGTTGCAAGATTGCGAAATTTTAAAAGATTTTACTATGATGATCTTTCATACAGGGAAGTTTCTCATCCTTTACCTCCAGAATGAGATGTCCTGTTACAACGTTATAAATGTTGTTGTGGCTTAGTTATTTTGGCCACCTAGATAGAAATAATCTAATTAGCAATTGTAATTTTTTACGTAAACTAGCCCTGATTCATATAAGCACTATTTTCAAGTTTTTTATACAGTAACTCACCAAGCTCACCAGTAAGCTCATTACCAGTTTCATCTATTAACTTGTAACTTTGTTGACTTCCACCCAGTGAAACAGCCCCCTCAATACCACAGATAATATTATGTGTTGCTTCTCCAACAGCAAGCTTAACTAAAGCCAATACTTTTTCTCTCTGCAAAAGTGTGAGTCCAATATTATCGAGTTCATAGCCTAGATAGGTTGGTCCTTCGTAAGCGGTAAATAAACCCCACATACTCAATCATAAAAATAGTTGTCATAGTACCTCACCAATTTAAGGAGGCACTATGTCATCACAAGAAAAACACCAGTATTGGTCTTCATTAATCGAGCAGCAAAAACAAAGTGGCATTAGCATCACTCAGTTTTGCGCTGAGCAGAACATAAGCTATCAAACCTTTTATACATGGGCCAAAAAACTCCGAACACAGCCGGAGCCACAACGATTGCAACCCATCATTGTGACCGATACATCCGTCGTGAGTGAAAACGTTGTCACGCTAACCCTTGCAAATGGTTTGCGTGCTCAGTTGCCAATTCATTTAAGCGCTAGCCAAATCCAGCATTGGGTTGCTGCCCTACAATGACACCATCTGCTCAAGTTTATCTCGTCACGGGTGTCACAGATATGCGTAAGTCTATCGATGGCCTATCGCTTATCGTTGCACAACATCTTGAAATGGACCCGTTTAGCGAATCCTGGTTTATTTTTTGTAATCGTCATCGAGATAAACTCAAAATCTTGTTTTGGGACACTAATGGCTTTTGGCTTTATTATCGGCGGTTAGAAAAAGGCACCTTTAAGTGGCCAAAGCCAACACACGATGGCGCACTACATATCAGCAAGGCCCAGCTGAATTGGCTGTTATCGGGGTTATCTATCGAGCATCACAGAGCACATCGACCAATAACTAACCTAACAGTGTGATCAAAAAGGCGATCACATTTTTATGCTTGAACGATCCTTTTTCGCTGTCACAATAAGGAGAAATGAATACAAACTTCGCTAATAATGACAACACTTCCTGATGATATTGAGCAACTTAAGGCCATGGTACTGCAGCTGCAACAAGCTGCTGACATTGCACAGGCACAAGCGTCATTAGCCAAGGAAGAAGTGCTTGTTGCTCAAGAAGAAATCACCGAGCTTAAAACACAAATCCAGTTGTTAATTGAGCAATTAAATTTAAGTCAATCTAAGCGGTTTTCTTCTAAGAGTGAAAAAGTCGCCAAAGGCACCTTCAACGAGGCCGAGCAACAAGATATTGCTGAGCCATCAACGCAAACAACAAAGAAAACAGGCCGTAAACCGTTACCTGAAGCGCTAGAGCGTGAAGTTATCACACATGAAATTGACTCACCTTGTTGTGAATGTTGTCAGTCTCCATTGCACCAATGCGGCGTCGAAACCAGTGAAGAGCTTAAGATTATTCCTCAAAAAGTCACGGTTATCCGCCATGAACGGGTGAAATATGCCTGTCGTCAGTGTGAAAAAACACACACAAGCTCACGTATTATCACCGCCCCTAAGCCACCCAGCTTAATCCCCAAAAGTATTGGCAGTGCCGAGGCATTTGCCGCCGTTGTCACCGCGAAATACGTCGATGCACTGCCACTTTATCGCCAGGTTGATATCTTAATCCGCTCAGGTATCGATATCAGCCGAGCGACATTAGCCAATTGGTGCGTACAATTAGGCATGAAAGTTCAGCCCATTATTGATGCGATGCAGTCACAACTGCTTAATGAAAAGCTGATTTGCGCTGATGAAACCACTGTGCAAGTCTTAAGAGAAGCAGACCGAGAAGCACAGTCAACCTCGTATATGTGGGTGTATCGCAGTGGTGAGTTTGTCCAAACGCCTATCGTGATTTATGACTATCATCCAAGCCGAGCAGGCCGTTGTGCTCAAGCGTTCTTGTCTGGCTTTTCTGGTTATTTACTGACAGATGGCTACGGCGCTTATGGCACATTAAAAGATGTCACCCATGCTGGCTGCATGGCACATGTGCGCCGAAAGTTCACTGATGCACAAAAAGCGAGTGGGTCAAAAAAAGCAGGTAAGCCCGAAGTTGCACTGAGCTATATAGCCAAACTTTACGCTATTGAAAAACGTTCAAAACAACTCAGCGCTCTTGAGCGCCAACAATTAAGACAACAAGAAGCTGTACCAATATTAGCGGAGTTTAAAACCTGGCTGGAGAAACAACAGGTACTTCCCAAAGGGTATTTAGGTAAAGCCATTACCTATGCACTAAACCAATGGCCAAAATTATTAACTTATCTTGAAGATGGTGACATTAGCATCGACAACAATGTCACTGAACGAGATATCCGCCCGTTCACAACGGGGCGTAAAAACTGGATGTTCTCAACGTCAGTCAACGGCGCGCATGCCAGTGCGAACTTGTATAGTTTAGTGATGACCTGTCGAGCGAACGATATTAGCCCATATTACTACTTCAGACACTTGTTTACCGAGTTACCCAAGCGCCAGCCTACCGATGATTTAACCGATTTAATGCCGTGGAATGTTGTTCTGAGCAATTTGGCTTAACGTTTCACTGCTTCATTTACCGCTTACTGACAGACTTCAATTTTAGTGGAGTCGACAAACTGAATTCCAGTTGGCTTTCCAAGCTTTGAAGTCAGATAGCTACACATGGGCACAACGACGCTAGGCATTAATGCAAGGAAACGCGTATAGCTTAACAACTCAGGAAAATAGGGCTTTAGCTGGCGACAAACATAGTTCAGATAGTAATTTTTGAAATCTCGGTAATGTGATTGATGGAAATGAATAATAATGGTCATCACTTCTGCAGGAGAAAGGCGACAAGCTCTATTGCGCTTCATTTCACCATTTTCAAGCAGTATGCGCTGCCAATGTGGGATAAATAAATGACAGAAATCATCGACATCACAATAGGTTTCAACTAATTTATTCATGCTCGTTCCTTTTTCTAATCACTCTTGGTCGAATGATCGGATCAAGGAACGAGCATTTAGTTCCTTTAGGGAGCTAATTTCTTATCCGAAGCTCAGGTTATTTAGGTTGGATGAGGGCGTTGGAGCATGTATCTACAGCTAAGGAATTTACATTAGAAATGTTATTTGACGCTGCATTTAAGTGTGAGTACGTACCAATCAATAATAAAAAGTGCATAGATGATGAGGCTTTAGAGCCTGCATTCTAGCGCTACACTATGACCGTTTTGTGCCAATCTCGGTTAATCGATTAGTTGCCTTAACTTTTAACTTCAGTAAGAAAGCAGACGTTTGGCTTTGCTACTATAAAGTTAAATTTTAGCTTAGAGAAACATCAAACTTTTGTGAAGCCGTTATAATATTTAATCGAGGTTTTATGCTCGCTGTGAGACGGGTTTAAGCTCTTTGCTGCCAGTGAGAATCCATCACTTGATGATAACTTTGAGCGATTAGAAGACATGTATAGGTCAATTCATAACATTAACTCCTTAAGGAGCTAATGTTATGAATTGCGGTTAATAGTTTTGCCTATTTAGCTTGGTAATACGATAACACCTAAGCTATCTAACAGTTGCTCTTGTTGCCAATCACAAATTTTCACCCCATCAAGCCTCACTCTTCTAATGTTGAGGCCATTTAATTCTGTATGTGTTAAGTCGCAACCTTGCATTTGGAATTGCTCCCAAGCATCTTCTGAAAATTCACTTCGGCTTAAGTCTGAATTTGTAAGTGAAGCACCTTGAAGATTAGCTCCACTCCAGCGGTTTTCAAATAAGTCACACTTCTCAATGCGTACACCAGCAAAGTTTGCATAAGATAAATTACACCCCGTGATGTATGCCGAGCAAAAGTATGTATTACGTGATATTTGATTTTCGAATCTCGCTTGAGAAAAATTGGCACCTTTCAAATCACATTCTCTAAATTCAATACCTAAGCAATTCGCTCCGATAAAACTAGACATAGATAATCTACACCCTTTAAAGCTGGCATCTCGTAAGTTGGCGTAATCAAATCGACAGCCATCATCGATACCTTGCTCTACAAAGTTGCACTCATTGAATTTGACATCCGTTAAATCAGCCCTATTAAAGTCACATCTATAGAAGTCACACTGTTTAAAATGCATATCTTTAAGGTCTTGGTTAGAAAAGTCGTGATTGATATAGGTTTTGTTAGTGGCTAGCATAATGGTCTCCAAATGATGATGCGCGAAGGATATCATCTATACACATAAAAACACCACCAATAAAAACCATTAAAAAACAACAGTTTGCGAGGTCGTTATTTGGCTATTTAAAGGCGTCAAAATGAGGCTTTAAGGGCTACAAGAGTACCGAAAGGTACGCGAGATTAAAAAATAAACTTTATCATCTTAAATGAGTGCTGAAGGTGGTTACTATTCTTCATTGATTCATTAACTCTCTATGTAAAGTTAGCACTTCAAAATCGACTGTATTTGGCACCTTTGAAGTCATGCCAATATAATTACTTGAACGACCGTTATGGTGGCTTTGCTGTCTGTCAGGATAATAGCTGACCTATTGAATTATTTGCTCTAAACAACCAACTATACTTTTAATGCTAATTCGGAATTTTTATTGGTATGTGGGATTAATTGACCGCTTACGGTCCTTCTTTACCTTTGGAGTATGAGGCCACCAAACAATCTATAGATTTGACCACATTATTTATAAACTCTTTCGGTGACATAGTTTCCCCCAAATTACAAAGTGTCTAGCAAGCTAGTGATCCCTGAACTTACCAAACAGATTATTTCAATTCGTAATTTACAAATTGATTCCATTCGCCTATGGCATCGTCAGCAGCATTTAAATGTTTTTCCGATGCGTCATTCATTTCCTCTACAAAATCAGCAATGCATTGCTTGTAGCGCATAACATCATCATTAAAGCTATCTATTTGCCATTGTGATGTAAATTCATAAGGCTTGTAAGGTTTCGAACAAGAAGGTGAAGGAGTGAACATATCACTAAAAGCAGGAAAGCTAGAAAAAACCACTAGAATTAGGGGGATAAAGTGTCTGTAACGCATTGAACTATCCTTGTCTCTAAAATTAACCAAAATATCTTAATTCAATCCTAAGAACGAGTCACCAAGCAAAGTTATTAACTGTTAAGTAACACTTATACTTACAACCGTTTACTATCTATAGCGACAAATTAAAGTAACCCCTTTTTCTTTCGCCAATCGTTAACTTTAGCCTTTGTTTTTTCAGTAAACCCACTTCTAACATTATTTAGAATTATATTTTCGGACCCATGTGATGAACGAAGCCCCCAATATTGAGATGAACGACACATAATTACTAGAATCTTGCCATTCTTAGCTTTTGGAATTAACACATCTCGAAGATAACTCTGGGCAGCCCAAACACTAGGTATGCTATTAGCTATGAACTGGACTTTATCCATATTGACAGAGGCATAAGGAATTAGATTGAACACTGCAATATTTTTAGCAGCAGCTTCAATATCGCCAGAATACAAATGCTTTGCGACAGGTTGAAACCACTTATCCCAGCTAGGAATATCATATGGATAAGGCTGTTCACCATCTAATTGTTTAGAAAGTACCTCTTTTAATTCTGCAGAGCGTATCACCTTACTAGATCCATTATCTACGCTTGGATTTGCATAACAAAGGACAATACTTGCTGTTTTCAAAGGTCCAAAATATGGGCCAGGAGGAAGCTCATATTCAAATTCACCACCAATTAATAACTTAAGCTCTTCCAGGACAATAGCATCATTCGGATGTCGGAAAGTGCCTTTGGTGCGGCAAGCGCACCAGTAGTCAAAAAAGTCCATTTTTAATCCTTATGTTACTAAACTGATTATTGGCTATATTTCTTTTACTTACTGTCGCTGCAAGCGAAAAGTCTGACATGAGTAGCTTCCAGCTTTCAATCACTTACCTTAATAATTAACCCGTACTTTGTCATAAAATATAACAATAGTCTGACAAATCGAAAGCTCTCCGATAAATGTCCACGTAGTATGAGCTTTTATTACAATAACGGTTCTGTTCTTTAGTAGATCACCTTAAAGCAAAAGTGAGTTTAAATTATGGATACAATTAAGTCTCAACCGGTGATAGCAATTAGCCACCACAAGTTTGTTGATTGCATGACTTGCGATATCCCTACTTTATCTTTAATTTTTCATGAAAAGACAAAACATTTTTAGGAATATTGTTGCCACTATAAAGCTCTACCTGCCAGATCCTGTCTTTAACTTCTGGAATACCTAGCCTCTTGAAAAACTTCCTATAATGCGCAATTTTTGAACTGTGGCTTTCATGAAACTCTATAATGACTGCATTTTTAGATTTAAAGAACTCGATGATAGAGTTGAGAAATTTTTCACCGAGTTTATTTTTGGTCAAATCTGCATTTAGAGCAAAATGCCTGATACGCACAGTTCCGCCTGAATGCATTGAAATACCTTCAACATTTCCAATTTTGAGTGAGTATTTATATTCTTTATATTGACATCTTATGTCAGGAAAGCTGCTGTAGCCATGAGTATCTGGAAGGCCTTCTAATGGTGCTATCCCGTACCCAGTTGTCCATTCGAGTTTTGCTCCATAATATCCAAAGAAATATGCTTCAGGTTCTTTTAGCCATTCATTAATGAATAGCTCATTATAATTAGGGCTTTTGCCATACTTTCGATTAAACTTTATCTTTTCAATTAGATTTATAATCATTGAAGTTCTCTAGGATAGATTTAATTACAAGACGGTATCAAGCTCATCTAATGTGATGACCAAATATTTAAGCAACGACAAAATCATTGGCAGAGCAGAGCGCTATCAATAGTAAATTCACAACTATCAGCTTTAGCATCTATCCAATGGTTTACGTCCAATTTACCATTGCAACCAGCATCCTCAATAATGGCGATATTTTCATCACAAAGTAGCAGAATTGCATTACCACTTTGTATTTTTGTCATTATCGTAAAATCTTTAAAAGGAGCAATTAACTGTGGATATCGCTCTGATATTTCAGACAATAATTGAGCACCATCATCGACTTGCTCACCACTGAACTTAAGGTGTCCATCGACTGCTTGGGATAAATCCTTAAACTTTGATGCTAAATCATACATTGACTCATCATCATATTTATCAGTGCAAGAACAACTTAAGGATAAAAACATCAATGCAAAAAAAACGATAAATTTCATCGGTTAACTCCAAGCGGTAAGGGTTTTATTTTCTGAAAGGCCTGTATCTAAGTTCCAACTTAAAAACATATTATCGTCACCATCTTCAAAAACTGCTTTTGCCAAATAGCACCAATATTTTTGAACATTCTTTACCGCCAAATCAAAGATATCATCGTAATCCATACTCCCATTTGGAGTCTTCAAGTTTTGAATATAAGACATATCAAGATCATCAATTGATGGATAAAGAATTCCAACTGAAGCAGCTACATGACGAGCAAACGGAAAAAGTCTATGCCCTTCATCAACATTGTCCACGACTATCTGGAATCCTTTATGCCACGAATGAATTTCTGGAGGAGAAGAACTAAACTTATCTGGAAATACAGTTTTTAAAGCGTCATACCATAAACCATGAATGACACTATCCAACTGAGATGAATCATTTAAATCAATACAAGAACCAATATTCAATCTAACACGATCAGCCAAACCAATGTCACCAAGATTAAGACGCCCCCAGATATAGGTGTCCTGATTCATCTCACAGATCCGATGCTCTTTCTGATTTTGCTCATAAGGCCCAACTCTTAATTGCACCACAGGATGAACGGTTATGTCACAAATAACATGAGCTACGTAACCAGAGAGCCATGCAAATGCCCTTTCCTGTTCCTTATTTGATAACTTCTTCGTTAGGTTAATAAGCTTTTTAATAAATAGATCTACACTTTCATAGTGCATTTTATCAGCCCATTCATTCTGCTCACTGTCGCCGATTTTCAAATAAGGATAATCAGGGCTTACACACCCTAACTCCATGAAACTTTTCTCTCTAGAAAGTATCAATTTTGCCTTTTGTGGCATATCCAATTTAGATAGGTCATTGTTTGATGATGCAAGATTTACTGCCGTAATATGGGCAAATGCTCCAGGCATAAGAACTCCTTTTCAAAATTTATTAAATTTACACAAATCTAAAATAGCTAAGCCACTACAATTCGGGAAAACATGACCGGAACCGGCAATTCTAATAATCGAATACCGAATTAATAGATAATATTGATCACATTAGAAGGTTGTATGACCCAAGTAACACTAGGGTCATACAACCTATCATATTTCTAACAAATAGTTAGTGTGGTAATGAGCGTAAATGTGAGCACACATTTTCCCATTGACCTGCTCGGTAGCGCATATATGCGCATACTCGGCCAACTTTTGATCCAGACATAGCTGTAATCTCCAAAAATATAAAGGAGGGAGCTCTGGCATATTGAGTTGGAAGCATCTACCCTGTAGGATGTAACCGTATTAAAGTGGTCCTAAGGTATTTACTGACTTGAGACCTCCCAGTGTTGAGTCGATAATTATTGTTGGTAGCAATATTTATCACCAGCTCAATACTTAAAAGGCTTCTGCTAACTAATAGCTGAAGCCTTTTTATTTTTCTTTGGTAACACCTTTATAGACTCCGCCTGTTTTTTTCACACTCATAAATTGTCCCGTTTCAGAATCACGTTTCGTCCATAATTGTGTTTGTGGATTGAATACTTGAGTACGTTCACGTACAGCACCAATTCTTGCATTATCACCGTAAGGTTTGTTAACAGCCATTATCACGCTCCAAATAGTATATATTGTGTTATAAATTAAAAATGGCACACAATGTAGTGTTTCCATTAATTCCATTATAATCGGAACAAAAAAAGATCGCAAGCATAAAGATGCTGAAAAAGTGACCACCAGATCATTTTGATGTTGTTATTGTTTAGGATAAGTGCTAATTTTATCGTCAATATCTATAAAATAGCAGGCATAAGCACATGCAATTACTCCCTGTAAATCGTCAAGAGCGATTAGCTTTTATTGAACTCAATTTATTATTTGTAGGCACAATCACAAGGAAGACATTGAAAGAAAGGTTCCAAATTAGTGACGCTGCCGCAACTAGAGATCTAATAGACTATCAAAAGTACTGCCCTGATAATTGCACTTACGATAACAAACTCAAAGCATACCTATACAATCAAAGTAGCTTTACTCAACAATTTGAAATTGACGTTAATGTTGCATTGTTAGAATTAACGGGACAAAGGCAAAGTCTGACTCAGAAAACACATGAACGATTTTTGAGTAGTGAAACTCTAGAAATGATTACAAAACCGAAGGTTGAAATCGTTTCTGCAATAACGAGATCTATGGCTAGCGCTATTCCTATAGAAATTGAGTATTACTCTGTTCGATCAGGGAAGCGCCGAGCAGTCATTATTCCTCACTCTGTCGTTAATAATGGGGAAAGATGGCATTTCAGAGCTTATGACAGAGAAAAAGACTTATTTTCTGATTTTGTTATCACTCGAATTGAAAAGGTTAAAGGAATCAAAAGTAAGGTTAATAGCTATGAAAATAAAACTAATGATACTGAATGGAATAGCGAAGTTAGGCTAGTTTTGGTACCACATCCATTATTGCAGAATCCACGCTCTATTGAATTAGATTATGCGATGCAAAATGGTGAACATAGAGTGACTGTAAAAGCGGCCTTAATGGGATATTTTCTCAGACATTGGAATGTTGACTGCTCGCCCGCCGATAATTTACTAGTTGGCAAACAATATCATTTATGGTTAAAAAACAATGAAGTTATCTTACATAACCAGCAAAGATTTTTTGTACCTGGTTTCGAAAATCATAAGATAAATTAAGGCAAAAATGGATAAAGGTGATGTTAGATTCTTGGGTTGTGGATATTGATATAAAAGTTATTATTGCTTTGATTAGTATTGTTGGCATTCTTATAACTGCCATACTGAGTAGTTCTGGGTATTTTTACCGTAATAGATTTGAAAGCAAAAAAAGTGCAAGAAAAGTGCTCTATTTGCTTCTAGAGATTCGACACGCGATAAATGTGTCACTTTTTGATGTTGATGAAGTAACAGATCAATACATTGAACATTTTGTAACACGCCTACAAAGCAAAGGTATGCCGGTCAAGAAAGAAGAAATTGAAGGAACATTATTTGAAATGATCAGAAGCCATATCGATAATCTAAATTCAGCAATTAAAACAGACATATCAATCCGCTTGTTGCCACAATTCGAAGATACATTAATGGAACTAGCTTCTGTGGCACCGGTGCTGGCATATCAACTACGTGGCAAAGAAAAAATAGAAGCCTTAATTGATCTTACAAACACATATATTGAGAGAATAGATTCTGAATTGATTCCAACAGTGAACGTAGATTGGATGAAAAATATGTTGGTCGATATTTCTCAGCAACAGAAAGTAGATACGTTGAAAGAAGTATCAGCGAGCTTAGATACAGATGTAATCTTACTGGCAAAACATTGTGGAAGAAGTGACTTATTGAAATGTAAAAAGGCGTTAAAATCGGGAGCTAGCAACAAATTAGACTTTCAAGATTTAGATAAAGTGATCGATAAAATCATAGATAAATTAATAGTTACTGCTAGTGCACAAAATCCTAAATAACACCCTATACCAATACAAAATACCATCACAGTATGAGTTAAATTAATAACCGATGAGTAACCAATAAAAAGCCTCCTCTCAGTGACACAAGAGGAGGCTTTTACTACCTTTTCGGCAGTTTGTGCGCGAACATATACGTCGAAACGATTATCTTCTTTTTCAACTGCCTATTCGGCAGAGACCGCATTAACCTATACATCATATCGATTGTTTTTATTTTCAGCTGCCTATTCGGCAGGTCACGTTAGTCTCACCGAGGGAGGAAAGCCAGCTAAATTTTCAGCTGCCTATTCGGCAGGTCACACTTGCCGCGAGTCGAGCCAAGTGATTATGTCATTTTCAGCTGCCTATTCGGCAGGTCACAATAAACTTACCAAATAAAATGCTACAAGATCAACCACTAAATATCCAAATAGAATAATGACCATTTAATTTTCGAGATGGGAAATATGCATAAAAATCATATAGTAAAAATAATTTAAAAATAAAGGGTTAAACATTATCTGTTAAAAATGATAAATCCGGTACGGTCCCACTAACTAACTTATTAGTGGCAAAGCCATAACTATTAAATAATGGTTCATATTGTTTCTCACCCACAACCTTCTGAATATGCAATATATAATCTTGCTTGGTACTTTGACTAGTCATTGCAATTCGATGAAAAACATCAAGCTCTCTTGGCTCAGTATTTTTACTAGGTTCGAAGATCTCACCTCTCGCTATTGCCCGTTTTTCCAAACGTTTTAATCGTCGCCTTGCTTCGCCAATAAACATCTTAGCGATTGCTTGGTTTCGCTTAAATCTAACTTCAGGACAGTCAACTGGAACAGTTTCAACCTCACTCACTTTAAAATAACCACAATCTTGCATGTCTTGAAAGTAGGACTGTTGTTTAAGCTCATTTAATATTGATGTATCACTGTGAACAAACGCAACAGCATTACCAATTGATGTTTCAGACCAAGCCGGAAAACTCACGCCTAAACCCGCTATGTCATGCTTACTGACATAACCATGTAAAACAGAAATACACCGGCCAGTAAGTAACTCAAGATTGGCTTCTTTAGGTAAAAAACGAATCATAAAATAATATCGCTGTGCGTTACTCACCTTTTTTTACCTCTGCTTTTTTCTGAAACATACCGCCTTTAATCAATACAGCAAATAAGTAATAAATATCAGGGTTTATGGCCTGAAAATCATGTGCATCAAGCTGATTTAATTCTTCTAGATAATGTTCCGCATTAATAAAAATTGAATAAAAATTTAATGCCGTATTGGGCATTCGTCTAGCAATATTATTCTCTTTGTCTGCACCATACTCATGTACTCTCAATCGTTTCGAATCGCCCCACCAATCATCAATTAACTGTAACGCGGCTCCAATTTTTACTGAGTTAAAACTAACAGCGTACCGTCCATCCAAACATTTAACTTTTGAAAAGTTTTTGGTCACATCAACTTTGTCTGCTTTCATATTAAATACTTGGCTAGGAAAGATTTCTTGGCAAAACGATGTGCTAATTTTAGCGGTAATATCAGCACTCCAATAAATCGTCGGATCAGTCAAAGCATTTGAAAGTTCAATGCTTAATTGCTCCAGAGTCTTCAAGTCATTGTCGTTCCAGCGACTTTCCCAGGCTAGTTGGCGAGTATTTTCTACTTGATATGTATTACCAAGACTCGTTTTAATCAAGATATGAGTATCACCAGAATTTTGATTTCGCCATAACCATGTGCCAAGCATCAGATTTTTACAGTATCGTGTAGCAAGCTCTTTATACCCACCACAAGCATTAAATTGTTTAGACAATAACCTTAAAAGCACAATGACATCATCGTTGTTACATGCATTTGGGGTCAAAGAGTTCGCTTGGACACGTAATGAAAAGCGGCAATAAATATGCTCCACATTTGGGGGAACATAACACTCTTCAATAGTTATAGGATTACAATGAGCAAGATCTTGCGGGGCCACATTTTTAGGTTCAAAACTTATATTAAAACCTTCTGTAAAACCCGCTTTTTGACCACGAATACGTGTAATATCAGCCTCTAGAGGAATAAAGTCTGACTCAGGTGTTTTGTAAAAAAATACGGCTTTACCTGGGTGTAGTGAACGCTCATACTTTAAAAAATTACTCAACTCCATTGCCATTCCTTAGATTCTTTTCATTAACAAGAATTGCTCTTTAGCCTCAAGGAACCAAAAAGCTCGCCTGTAAAAATTCAGTTGACCTTGTAACCTTATATCAATAGCAGAATCACATGATGCAAGTCCAATTACAGGTTCGCCGTAGCTATGTAATGAAGCGATAGAACCCGCTCTTGATTTAGGTTTCTCGAGTAATATATAGCCAGCCATAACAGAACAAAGTGAAGCATTGTTCTCTAATAGTACTGTTAATTCTCTAACACTATTAATAGAGTGTTTTGTTGGCATAACCCACTTACCATAGGCAGGAAAGCGACTTAAGATTGAATAAAGTAAGTCTTCATTTTCATATAGCTTACACCATTCATAATCTGCATTAACTGAGGGACCATGCATTGTTCCTCCGGCAAAGCGAGAAGGAAAACAAGCCTTCAATTTAGTAGTACTGTTATCCAGTTTCGCTAAATCATCTTCATAACCATCAATATGAATAACAAGGTCAAAAACTAAGTCACCATTTCTCTTATCTATAATACCAGGGCGGCGAAATTCACTCTCTTTGCGCCCTTGCATTGCAAATTCAGGTAATTGGGTGCCTTTTACATAATCAAACTCACGAATGAACCATGCAAAAGAAGTAAGTCGGATCGTGGTGCCTAACATTGCATTTAACTTGCGTTGATAGTTATGCATCATCCCCCAAACAGCGGTAAGTGATGGCAAGCCGAAGCAATAAGGATTTGATAACAACTGAGCGTCATAAACGCTTATATTTTTAAGGTGCAAGTATCGCTGCAATTTTTTAGCATCAACGACTTCAGCAGGACCTCTGGATAATTGCTTTAAAATCCAGAGTAATTGATTTTTTAAGGGCTTCATCAAATCTGGATGGTATGCATATTTTCTGGTTTTATTCGAATTTGATAACATAAAATTCAAATGACTAAACAACAGTGGTAAAAGACTTTCCCAATCTGAGTCTGGGTGATTTAAAAGTTGCCACTCAATACCATCTTGATTCAACAAACCAGCTTTAATATCAACATCATGTTCTTCTACTGCTTTGCGTCCCTCAATTAGCGGTGCTAACCATGCGCTCAGCGAATGTCTAACTTGCTTTAAACTGGCTACTTTTGCTTGCCTTCGCTGTTTGACTGCAAGTTCGGCGTAATTATCAACAAGCTTATCCAATGCATTGGGAAATTCATTTCTAAGTAAGGCGTATTGATCGAATAAGCTCTGACCATGCTCTAATCTAGTCAGCATAGACTCATGAAAATTTGATTTATTGTCTGATATTTTCGGTGGATAATTTAAACACCTTACCTTGCCTCCTAGGCCTGCCACTAATTCACTAACCGCCCCAGGGCGGTTGTAGTTTAAATGCGTATAACGCCCTTCTCGCCGAGAGGCAGCTTGTTGAAGTTCTACTTGCAATCCATGGCTAACAACAGGTGTGATAGAAGTATAGCTATCGTGATATGGCATCAAGACTTGAGTTGAGTATTTATCAACATAGGAAGGTAGCTCACTCTGCGGTAGTCTTAGTTGAACTTGGGCACTAATTACATTCAGCGACTTAGCTGAAACACCTAACGCTTTAAATGCCGACAACCACTCTTTAGGTATCCCACCACAAAAAATATTGGCAAGGCAAACTAATCGGCCTTGCCAATAAAAGTAACACACAAATAATTTAGCGAGATTTATTTTAGCGCTATTGTTCGACCAACCTAAGGTTGGGCTACAGTCTGCACTGCTTAACACTTGTCGTTGAGGCACTATAGGCTTAGCTATTAACCGCTGCTTACTCACACGGATATCAGGATATTTTAAGTTGTGTGTATGAAACCACTCAACTTGCTTAATGCATTCATTGAGATGGTACTCATCTTTTAGCGTTGCTTTGGCATGCTTTTTATCTAGTACGTCTTTCACTGCTTTTTTAGGGAAGGTCAAGTTTACTAGAATGATCAGCGCTTCTTTTTCACAGCCTGTCACATCGACACTGTCAGTAAATGAGCTAAAACCACGCCTTATCGCTTCTGTCCGCTCATCAAGCTCTTTAATTTGTAACAACTCACTTAAATGCTTAATTACCATGCTGATACGTACATCCTTTGGTCTGATGAACCAAAGCTATTTTTATATTCAACAACCTGTCTTAAATAAAAAATAGCCGCTTGAGGATCTATTCGATACTTCATTTTATGTCTAAACGAGCTGCTTAATACCCCGTCCTGATACAAACGATAAATTTGTTCATGGGTTGTTCCCAAAATCACAGCAGCTTCACTAATACTCACCAGCATATCGGCAACATTAGGCTTTTTCGATTTAGGATGCGCAGCAACTAAACGACTTAAAAATTCCAACACTGTTTTCCGAATAAAGTGAGTTTCTTTTTCATCACGGTAGATATGCGGCAGGCCCATAATTAACTCTCCATAAATAAACCGAAAGGAAGTGCGGTTAAACAAATCAATCAACTTATTATCAGCATTCAAAGTCATAAGATTTAATTCTTCGAATACATTTTGAGGCCAAGCTTTAAAGTAAGTTACTGCGGCATTAAACGGAAAATCCTCATGTTTAACATACCTCCGCTGAAACCAAACCAAGCTAGCAAAACGTTGAGATATTGATACTGACTTAAATAATGAGTTTTCATCCTCCTTATCGCTCATCAATTTAGTCGCTAATTCTACTTCATCATTACTGGCAGGCTTTACACACCCTTTTGCTAATTCAAAACCACAAACACAGTGGCTAATCGACTCATTTTCAATGTAGTTAATGGGAATTGAGCATTCAGGACACTGATGCAACAGCTGACATTTATGCTTTGCACATGCCTCTATGGGGGTTAAATGCCATATCTGCCGAATATAAGGTTCATCAGATAAGCAATGGGGGCAAACCGGTATCGCATCAGTTCCCATAGTGGAGTGATAACGAATAAAACTCAGTGGAATATCAACGCCATTTTTGTGTACAGCAGATAAGCCAATGACGGTTCGGTCTGACTTTAACAAAGCCAATTTTTGAATTTCAAATTGCGGCAAGCCAAGCAAAGACTCAAGTAAACCTAATGCTCGCATTCTAAAGTGGCTGTTATGTTTGGCGTGATAAACATTAAGGCGTTTTAAATCGATAGGAAAAGCACCATGGGCTTCAAAATCAAGCTCATGTAGCTCTTCACGTATAGCTAGGCTGAGTTGCTGATATGAATCAAAAAAGTTCTCGGCCACTACCCGTAGCAAGTAACTTTCGAGCGACTCATCATTAAAAGCACGGGATTTAGGTGAAAATAGAAAAGCCATACCATACCAAAACTAAGGAAGTCTTAGCTTAACTTATAAGCCTTTATCTAAAATTACAAGAAACAATTATGTTACATCGATAGCATTGGAAGTATAGCAATCATCAAAAATACAATAGGCGTGTAATAATCGATTCAAAACATACTTAAGTACTATGAAATAGTGGCAATAAATCCTTTGAAAAACTTGACCAAAAACCATCACTTACTGCAAATTAGTTGGTAAGATGAATCCTATTATTGTTAAGTGCCAGTTTGAAGCACTAAACACCCTAAATCATCGCTTTATTTACCCATTTTAATCTCTTTTATAAAGCGCAAGGGCAAACCATATTTCACTAGCTCAAAGCCAAATCTTGCTGCTAGTACCATATTGCAATAGGTATAAATTACATATGTTTGAACAAACATTTAAAAACATCGATGACATTTTTCATAAAGACGCAGGTTGTTCTAGCGAGCTCGATTACACCGAGCAATCATCATGGATGTTGTTTCTTAAATACCTTGATGACTTAGAGTATGCAAAATCACTTGAAGCACAGCTAATGGGCCAAGAGTATCAATACATCATCGATGAGGACCATCGCTGGAGTAAATGGGCTGCGCCAAAAGACGCTGAAGGCAATTTTGACCACAACAATGCCCTAACCGGTGATGACCTAATGGATTACGTCGACGGTGAGCTATTCCCTTATCTAAAAGGCTTTAAGCAACGCGCAGAAAGCCCTAACACCATTGAATATAAAATTGGTGAAATTTTTGGTGAGATTAAAAACAAAATTCAAAGTGGTTATTCATTACGTGATGCATTAGAAAAAGTCGACCAACTAAGTTTCCGTTCACAAGATGCCACTCATGAGCTGTCACACCTGTACGAATCAAAAATTAAAAATATGGGTAATGCTGGCCGAAATGGCGGCGAATACTACACCCCAAGGCCACTTATTCGCGCCATGATTGACGTAGTAAAGCCACAAATAGGTGAAACCATTTACGATGGTGCAGCGGGTTCGGCAGGTTTTTTATGTGAAGCCTTTGATTATTTGCGCCAAGGCGGCCGTGAGACAAAGCAACTTTCAACCAGTGATTTAAAGATACTGCAAGAAAGCACCTTCTACGCCAAAGAGAAAAAGTCACTGGCTTATGTTATCGCCATCATGAACATGATTTTGCATGGCATCGAGGCGCCCAACGTATTGCACACCAATACCTTGGGCGAAAACTTGGCAGACATACAACCTAGCAACCAGCACGATATTATATTAGCTAACCCACCATTCGGCGGCAAAGAGCGCCCTGAGGTACAGCAAAACTTCCCGATTAAAACCGGTGAAACTGCCTTCTTGTTTTTACAACACTTTATTAAAACCCTAAAGCCAGGTGGTCGCGCAGCTATTGTTATCAAAAATACGTTTTTAAGCAACACAGACAATGCCGCCATCGCTCTACGTAAAGAACTATTAGAAAACTGCAACTTACATACGGTACTAGACTGCCCAGCTAAAACCTTTTTAGGTGCTGGGGTTAAAACCGTCGTGTTGTTTTTTACCAAAGGCGAGCCGACTCAAAACACTTGGTTCTACCAACTCGACACAGGGCGTAGTCTTGGCAAAACCAACCCACTTAACGATAATGACTTGAAAGAATTTATCGAGCTGCAAGCTGCATTTAAAGATTCGGATAAATCTTGGTCATTAGATGTGTCCAAACTCGATCCTACAACCTGGGATCTGTCGGTTAAAAACCCCAATGTGGAACAAGAAGCCTCACTACGCTCCCCCCAAACGATTATTGAAGAGATCATTACTCTGGATAAAGAGAGTGAAGTAATTCTGGCTAAAATTCAGGAATTGCTATGATGAAAATCGCAGACTTTTGTAAAACGGCTGCAGGTGGAACTCCACTAAAAAATAATAAGTTATTTTACACTGAAGGTAATATACCTTGGTTGTTGAGCGGTGAAGTCGGCCAAAAGAATATTACAGAAACAAAGAATTTTATTACACAGGCTGGGCTTGATGGGTCATCTGCTAAGATATTCCCTGTAAACTCCATACTTATTGCGATGTATGGTGCTACGGCGGGTGAAGTTGGAATTCTTCGTTGTAATGCATCAACAAATCAAGCTGTATGTGCGATTTACCCAAATGAAAAAGTAATACCTGAATATTTGTACTACTTCTTCCTTAATCACAAAGAACTGTTGGTTGCACAAGCGGTTGGAAATGCCCAGCCAAATATATCGCAACAAAAAATTAAAAATACAGAGATAGAACTTCCACTTATTTCTGAACAAAAGCGCATCGTTGCCATTCTCGATCAAGCCTTTGCTGAAATTGAACAAGCTTTCGCCAAGACAGAACAAAACCTTGAAAATGTCCGAGAATTGTTTGAAAGCTATTTGCAGCAGGTATTTACAGCAGGTATTAATGAAGGAAAAGTAAGTCGATTAGAAGACCTATGTACTTTTAGCAGCGGTAGTACTCCATCGAAAAAAAATGATCTCTATTGGGGTGGTAACATACCTTGGATGTCTGGTCGTGATATGAAATCGACTCAACTGTTTAACTCATTTCTGCATATTTCTCAATTAGCAATAGATGAGTCAACAACTCGTATCGCTCCTAAAGGGACAATTTTGATACTAGTTCGAGGTATGGGATTAGCGCATGGAGCTCAGGTGTCGGAGCTCATGGTTCCTAGTGCATTTAATCAGGATATAAAAGGAATTACCCCAAACTCCAATATTGTTTCTAGATATCTTGTTTTTGCACTTCGTCATAGAATAAATTTTGGCGATAACATTCTAAGTAGTGCTGCCCACGGAACACTTAAAATTAATATGGACGAGTTAAAAAACGTCGTTATTCCTGTTCCGCTCAAAGCTCAGCAAGAGCATCTTGTAAGTCAATTTGATATTTTAATTGAAAAGATAAATTGCCTTGAGTCTATTTATCAAAGAAAACTCGCAAACTTAAACGAGCTAAAAAAATCAATCTTACAAAAAGCCTTTGCAGGCGAATTAAGTAAGAGTATTGCTTAACTAGTAAGTTGTTAATAATGGAAATTAGCCAATAAGGATGTATAGCTATGGCGATGAATGAAGCCGATACAAGAGCCAACTTGATTGACCCCAAGCTAGTTAAGGCTGGCTGGGGTGAAGTTGATGCGAGCTTCATTCGCCGTGAGGTAAGCATTACTCAAGGTCGCATTATTGGTGGCGGTAAACGTGCAGCAAGTTTAAGTAGCGACTATGTGTTGGAATACCGTGGCCGCAAACTGGCCGCCATTGAAGCGAAAAAAGAACAGTTAAGCTATACCGAAGGCGTGCGCCAAGCAAAAGACTATGCCGAGCGATTACAATGCCGCATTGCTTATGCCACCAATGGCCGTGAGATATATCAAATCGATATGGCCAGCGGTGTAGAAGAGCTCGTAGAGCGCTTTTTAAGCCCTGATGAGCTATGGACTCTGGCCTTTGATCCTGCATTTAGTACCGATGCTAACGCAACCGAGCCAAACTACACTCCTATTTGGCGTGAACGCTTTGCGCAAATTCCTTTTGAGTGTAAAGGCGATTGGCAACCACGTTATTATCAAGAAAACGCCATCAACAATGCCTTAGAAGCCATTGCCCAAGGGAAACCTAAGGTATTGTTAACCTTAGCGACCGGTACAGGTAAAACCTGTATTGCCTTTCAAATTGCATGGAAGTTATTTCAAAGCCGTTGGAGCTTACCAGCGCAAAAGCACCCTAGCGCAGCAAAGAAACGTCCACGGATATTATTTTTAGCCGACCGCAATGTGTTGGCTAACCAAGCCTTTAACGATTTTGGTGCTTTTGGTGACGATGCGCTGGTACGCATGACACCTGCAGATATTCGTAAGCGTGGCGGTGTACCTAAAAATGCCTCTATCTTTTTTACCATCTTCCACACATTTATGAGTGGACCAAATAAAGAGATTGAAGAAAAAGAAGACGGTGAAATAGCCCAAGACGACGATGCTTATTACAAGCACTACCCAGCTGACTTTTTTGACCTAGTTATCATTGATGAG
Source organism: Shewanella inventionis (assembly GCF_019931735.1). Classification (NCBI taxonomy): domain Bacteria; kingdom Pseudomonadati; phylum Pseudomonadota; class Gammaproteobacteria; order Alteromonadales; family Shewanellaceae; genus Shewanella; species Shewanella inventionis. Next base: position 201,405 of record NZ_CP082926.1, read on the forward strand.
TGTCACCGCGGTGGTGCGAATGATGAAAGCTCATGGCGCGACATTCTTAAGCATTTCTCACTTGCTGTTCAACTCGGATTAACGGCCACGCCTAAGCGTACCGACAATACCAACACTTACGCTTACTTTGGCGATGCGGTTTACAGCTACACCCTCAAACAAGGCATTAACGATGGCTTTTTAACCCCGTTTAAGGTGTACCCCATTGTCGGCACTATGGATGAATACGTTTATACCCCTGGGGATGGTGTTGTTATACAAGGTGATCCAGAGCCTGGTAAGCTTTATAGAGAAGGCGACTTTAACCGTATTATTACCATTCCAGTGCGCGAGCAAAAACGTGTGCATTACTGGATGGATAAATTTAATCCAAAAGAAAAGACCATTGTGTTTTGCGCCACACAAGAACACGCAGGCAAAGTGCGCGATGAAATTAATCAATACGCTAGGCAAAAAGGCTGGACGACCAATACAAATTACTGTGTTCGCATCACGGCTAATGACGGTAAAGACGGTGAGAAAGATTTAGAAATATTCAAGGATAACGAGAAAACCATCCCGACGATTTTAACGACGTCACGCAAACTGTCTACCGGTGTTGATGCTCGTAATGTGCGCAATATTGTGTTAATGCGACCTTGTAATAACATGATTGAGTTTAAGCAGATTATTGGTCGTGGCACTCGGCTGTATGATGGTAAGGACTTCTTTACCATCTACGACTTTGTAAAAGCCCATCATAATTTTGCTGATCCTGAATGGGACGGCGAACCTGAACCAACAGAACCTTGTGAAACGTGTAATGAAAGCCCTTGTGTTTGCCAACCAGAACCTTGTTCAATTTGTGGTTTTACACCTTGTAACTGCCCTGACGAGCCATGTGCTGAGTGCGGCAACGAGCCCTGCACTTGCGAGCAACCACCATGTACCAAATGCGGCTTAAGCCCTTGCATCTGTCAGCAAGAACCCTGTGGTGAATGCGGTAACCAACCATGTACTTGCGGCGGCACTGAAAAAATAGTGATTAAACTGTCTGACGGCAAAGCGCGCCAAATATTACATATTTCATCCGTAATGTACTGGCATGGTGGTAAACCTGTTACCGGTAAAGAACTGGTTGAGAGCTTATTTGGCGATATGCCGCAGTTCTTCAAAGATGAAGATCATTTACGTGCGATATGGAGTAATCCAGATACCCGCGAACAACTACTGTTAAACCTCGCAGAAGCCGGTTACGACCACGAAAAGCTTGAAGGGATGAAAGACCTCATCGATGCTAAACAAAGCGATGTATACGATGTACTGAAGTATGTCGCGTTTGCCACTGAGGTCCACACAAGACAGGAGCGAGCCAACAACGCTAGACCCGCTATCGTGCAGTCGTTTGGGGATTATAAACAACAAGAGTTCATCAACTTCATCTTAAGCAAATACATTGAAGATGGTGAGGATGAGCTTTCACCCAAAAAGATGCGCAGCTTGTTAGACTTAAAGTACAACAACATCAATGACGCCATCGCAGAGCTAGGTACACCTTTAATTATTAGAGATACCTTTATTGGATTTCAGAAACATTTGTATGATTGAAATATGGATAGTTTATATTTAAACAAGGATTAGAATGAAAATCATAAAAAAGATACACACTAATGGCTACAGAAAAAAAACACAGAGAAATCTAGTTAGCAAACTAAAGCGGATGAGATTTAATGCACGCAATGAAAGCTGGGAAATTCAAGAACTTAAGAGCTTATGCGTATTATATAAAAAACACATAAAAGCAAAAAGCAACCTAGCTAAATCGTTAATTAAAAATGGTAGAAAAGTTATTTTACCGGCTCCTGTATCAATTGACTATTATCAAGCGCCAAACTATCGCACAACAAATTTATTTCTGTCTAATATTACAGACTGCATTGTTAGAGCTAAACGGAGAGTTTTCATTGACTTTTCTGCTACTGAGCTTATTTCTGCAGCCGCAATGTTATCTTTTCTAGCTCAAATAGAGACTCTAGTATCAATGAAACATGTTCAAGGAAATACCCCGATATCATTCTCACATCCAAAATCAAAGAAAGTTAAGAGCATCCTAAATCAAGTTGGTTTTTACAATTTACTAAACAAACCTGTTGGAAAAGTAGAAGAGTTTGAAGACGTTAATTTTTGGCACCACACATCAGGTCTTTGTGCCGATCCAAGTAAAGCAAGACCTATGTTGGACGCTATATCCCATGAGATAAAGACAGAATACTCAAAAAAACTATACCGTGGATTTATAGAAGCGATGGCAAATTCTGTTGAACACGCTTATCCTACCAGTGGGTCTTGTAATAAATGGTGGACATTCGCAGGAGTCAAAGATGAAACACTTATTGTTGTTATATGCGACAAAGGAGTCGGTATACCAGAGACATTACCTCATACCCAGCCTGCATCAATTCTAAGTGCGCTTCTCTTAAAATTTAATGCAAACTTTAACCAAGTGAAAGATTCTGCATACATTCAGGCTGCAACTTCACTACAGAAATCATCGACTCACAAAAAGCATAGAGGAAAGGGATTGCAAGATGTCATGTCAGTTATAAGATCAACTGGAACAGGTTATCTATCAATTTTTTCAAATAAAGGTAGATACAAATACATGGGAGAAAAAAAAGCCTTAAAAGAATCCATAAATGATTACACAACTTCTGTAAATGGTACAATTATCGAATGGAGCATTCCTTTGGTAGTGGAGCGATAAAATGAAAACAATTTATATTAAAGATAGGTTCCCATGCCCAGGCCCTCGCTATAAGCGTTTAGGCAATGCTTCTGGCGAAGATTTTAGAGAATGGTTAATTCGTGAATTAAATCATTCCTCATCTTTAACTGTAAATTTAGATGGTACAGTCGGATACGGCTCATCTTTTTTAGAAGAGTCATTTGGAGGTCTTATTAGGGAAGGTATCGCCCCTCATATCGTAAAAAGTATTGTCATCATTTCAGAGGAAGAACCTGATCTCATTGATGAAATTGCAGGCTATATTGAAGATGCTATTATCGAGATATCTGAAAGCGAATAATACAAGGACGACTATGAGCAATCAGCATGAAGCTAAAGAGAACACTGAACTGAAGAATCAACAAATTTCAGGAAATAGCTCAAATATTGAACTTCACAAGGCGATATACACCAGCAGCAATATTACTGAGAAATCGCTTAAAAAAAATGATTCTAATAACGAATCCATCCAAGAAAATATAGTACCTGCCTCAAATTTTAATTTCGTAGAGACACCTCAAATAATAACATGGACAATGTTAATTATAGGTTGGGTGATCACTCTTACCTTGTATAAAAAAAATAAAAAAAACTCTGCAAACCAGAAGCTTAATGATTACCATGACGGATATATTAAAGAGCTTCGAGAGCTTCTCTTTGCTATAGAGGAAAATTCGATTGGATATTGGACTTCGAGCCCAGATGATAAAGATCAGATTATTTTACTTAGATTTCAACGCGAGATAAAAGAATTGACGTCTAAAGCTAGAGAGATTGAAAGAGTAAAAGGTGTAGCATATCAAGCAAAATTGTTCACTAAACTCAGACAGTACGTGACATTAGATAATGATGAGCGGCCACTAAAACACAATTCAAGTAGAATAAATGAATTAAGGACCATAGTTTCAGAGATATCTAGAAGCTATACAAGAAAAAGCCAATGTTAATAAATTAACGCTTTATGATTTGTTTTATTAACTCACCTTTATCTTCTTCACTCATCTTTTCAAGCAAGCACAGCAACTCCGCCGTACTTTCTGACTCGCAAAAAAAGTAAGCCACTGGTACACCTAGCTCATCAGCCATGGCTTTTAAGGTCTTGTAGTCGGGTGTATGCTTGCCCTTTTCATATTGATTCATACGCGCACTCGCGGTGCCAATTTCCATGCCTAACTGGATGCCCAACTGCTTTTGGCTAATGCCTTTAGCGGTTCGAGCCTGTTTAAGCCTGAAAGGAAGTGGATTGGTGTTTTTATCTGCCACAAGTTCAACATAGTCAGTCCTTAGATAACTCAGATTGTCTTAGTTTTTTTAGTTCAGGTATACTAAGGAATACTTAGCTTTTTAATGTTTGTTGTCAAGATTTAATCTGAGCTAAGTCATATCAAGCTATCTATCAATGAAGATACCGTTGATTTATAAGTAACAAATGTCATGGAGTGGCTCGTTAAACATTGAAATTAAACACTATTGGTAAAAATCGTGACCATAAAATTAATCCGTATAAATGAAACTTTGCTTAGTATTCTCATTGTCGAAGAGCTTCAACAGTTCACTGTTACTCAGATAAAAAATTTGATAATGAAGACAAATCCCTCTGTTTCGCCAAAAGAAATAGATCAGTTGGTTCGTCGTGCTTGCGCAAAACTGGTAAGTGTTGGATTTTTAGAGAAAAAATATCAGGGGAAAAAGCATGTTTATTATAAAACAGCACTGTTTGATAAGTCACAGCTAGTGCCCAGTAAAGCGCGCATGAAAACGACAATAACGATATCTGCCAGCTCTCAAGAATTAATGCGACTCAAAGCGACACTCAATCAATACCAAGTAGATTTACTTGGATACATTGGGGAGGCGGAAGAGTTTAAACGCCTAATTGAGGAAATCCCAAATTCAAAACCCAGGCTTTATCCCAGATACATGAATGCTCGTAATCAAAGTTCAACCCTGATGGGGAAGATTAAGGCTGTAGAGTCTTGTCTTAACGACCTTAAAGGCTTATCACAGTGAAGTTAAGACAATGGCAAAGCCAATGCGTTGATGCTGCGTTAGCACGATATCAAACTCAAAGTCATTTTATGTGTTTAGCCACACCAGGTGCGGGTAAAACCATTATGGCGGCAGAACTAGCCGCAAGACTTATTGCTATGGGTAAAATTGACTTTGTGCTGTGTTTTTCTCCATCGTCAGAAGTCAACGATAGCATTAGAAGTACCTTTTCTAAACGCTTAAATAAGCGCTTTGATGGACTTATGGGAGCAATTGGTAGTGTCTATACCTATCAGTTTTTGCCCTCATTAACAGAAGCATTCTGGCAGCTTTTACGTACTCATAAAGTGTTTGTGATTATGGATGAAGTACATCACTTAAAGGGCAGTCTACTAACTAACGCCAATGCTTGGGGTGAGGAGGTGCTGTTAAACATTCAATATAATGCAGCTTATACTTTGGCACTTTCTGGTACACCTTGGCGCTCAGATAAGGCCCCTATAGTACTTTCGCGATTCACTGAACCAGATAATACAATCCACTGTGATTTTAGCTATGGATTAAAGCAGGCAATTGAGGATAACGTATGTCGTCAGCCGAATATTGTTTTAATTGATAACAACAAAATCAAACTAGAAACGGATCAAGAGACTGAGACATTTGCATCTATAGCTGAGCTTTTGTTAGATCTAAGATACAGCTATCAGGCGTTAATTAATCATCATCAAATAATGCATTATATGTTGAATCAGAGCGTTAAGAAATTGGCCGAAATACGCCAGAGCAACCAGAATGCCGGCGGTTTAGTTGTAGCAGCTTCAATTAAGCATGCTAAACAATTACTCCAAATACTTGTCTCTGATCTTAAGCAAAGTGCTTGTATCGTGACGTCTAACTTAAAGCATCCTTCCCGTATTATTGATGATTTTCGACAAAGTAACACTCAGTGGATTGTTAGTGTGGGGATGATTTCTGAAGGTACTGATATCCCTAGGCTGCAAGTATGTTGTCATTTGAGCCGAATAAAAACTGAAATGCATTACCGACAAGTGCTAGGTCGCATATTAAGAGTTAATTCAGATGAGGCTCAACAAGCTTGGTTATTCACTTTAGCAGAAACAAGCCTGACAGAATTTGCTTATCGAATTGATCAAGATTTACCAGAGCAATCAGTGTTTATAGATCACACTGGCTCACAGGATTTAGATCTAGAGTTGCCGCAATCAAAATCGAGTAAAACAATTCAGGCAGATGACGGTAATGAGTTACATGTGGATCTGTCAGGTTTTTCGTTACCTCATACTAAAGGCCATGCTAGCGCTTCATATAAGTCAGCTATAGACGAAGAGAACACTTACAATTTGGCTTTGTTAGGTTCATATAAAGAGCAAATCGTCAGGATGTTTGACAATTATTTACTCAGTAGCTGAGCCAAGGTTTGTGGTTTAGAAAATACTCTAGCAATCAGCATGTCTTCTGCTGACATTGCATTTGAGTTATAGCGAGAATGCTCAAAAACTTCAGAAATCAGAATATTCTCTGTTGGTTGAGTAAATGGATTATTTAAAACTGGCCCCGATGTTCTATTGAAAAGTGTTGTATAAGCATCAGCAAAATGTTGATTTTCTAGCGTGTTAGCACGGGTGAGCAACGCATTCTTCAATGCTTCTAAAAGGAGGTGTTTTAGAATCCTATTTTCACCTCTACAAGCTGCAAATAAGGGAATTGCCACATGCTTGTCTTCCAGCTTGGGAGGCTCTTCAAAGGGCATGTACTTAGCTAAGCCCATCAGATATTGGCGGTAATACTTGCTGTCTTTTTGAAGACTAAAATATTCAAGCTTTCTTCGGCGTATTAACCGAGATGACCATTGCGGCTCTTCTGCAATTTGCACAGCCCATGGCATACCCACTAACACAATAGGCACCTTGGCTTCTTCGCTAATATACTTCAATGCATTGGCAATTAATTGCCGTTCTTGAACAGTTTTAAACTCTATTAATTCTTGAAACTCATTGATGATAAGCAGCTCAACCTCTGCCCTAACCAAACTACCGACAAGTTTTTTGGTCAAGTCAGTCTCATAACCACGCTTTTTTCTTTGGTGACTACCAAACAACTCAAGATCCATTAATATTTGAGTTAAGGTTGCATCTAACCCTTTTCCACTGGATATACGGCTCACTAATACAGGAATGGATTGACGACTGTAATTCTGGCTAGCGAAGACACGTTTTTTATAGTGATTTATCAGATGGCTTTTGCCTACACCGGTATCACCCGTTAATAGCATGCATTGTTGGTCAGATTGAAAATGACGATTTAATCTTAACTCATCAAAATCGTTAAAAATGGTTTTAATTTGTGGATGAAGCACAATGCAGTCACTAAATATTTGTAATTGCTCAATTTGAGCAGAACTCAAGGTCTTCATTCAAAAGCCTCTAAATCATCATCCCAATTATCGAAAACATTGATTTGTTTAGTTTCTGATTTATTAGGTAAAAATAAGTTTAGTTCCTCTGTATTTAAATTAATCGTCCTTTGACCTGTATTGCTGATATCGGCTAATTGAGCCTGTTTTTTTACTGCTGAAATTTTAGCTTTTGTTTTGGATGCAATAAATGCTTCTTGCTCTTGCTTAACTCGCGCATGAATTGCCATACGCGCTTTAGCTAAACCTAGGTTGTCCTTACTCTCACGTATTGTTTCACGATTAATTTTCTTAATTATTTTATGTTCGTGAAGACTCAAACCATTAGCATACCCAGAGTTATCGGTACAAGGCACTTTGAGGTATCCATCTAACTCCTCAAGGTACACATGGATATTAGACAGGTCATCAGGGTCTATCTTTATCAGTTTTTTTATTGTGTTTTTCGTTTGTGGGTAGTGCTTACGATAGTCTGCTAAAGCAGTAGAGTCATACATCAACTCTTCATATTTAAAACCATTTCGAGTTAATGTTCTTTCATCAGTGATTCCCATCAGCACAGTAAATCGTTGTTCGTCCTCTTTACTCATCTTTTGTGGCGGGTAAATATCAAAGCCATATTGCCATTGTTTTATGGGAATACGCGTTTCACGTGAGTCGGAATCTTGATGATAAACATCAACAATCCAACGATGAAACTCTTCAACAAAGGTCGAGAAGCGCATAATAGCGTCTTTTTCGGGTTTATATTCTTCTTTTGCCAAGATATTCGAGAAGGTTTTTCCTGGTAATTCTGTTAAAAAATACTCGTTTATCATCCCAAAGAAACGTTCTACAAATGGCTTTAACCAAGGTTGTTTAACTGGGTTATATTGAATATTTATTCCAGTTTCTTTACACGCATGCTCTAAACTTTTAGACCAAAACTCAGCTCCATTATCTACAACTAGATTTTCAAATTTGCCAAAGCAAGGCCACTCATTTTGAAGCTCTATATCAAGACCTTCAAATGATTTTGGTTTTATTGCATGCACGATTGCTTTGGCTGCTGAAACATATGAGGGCGAGCGATAACTTAAGTGGAACCCCAAAACACAACCACTAAAAACATCGACGATTAAGGTTAAATAAGGCCTGCCTAGTGGGATAGATAACTCATCATCAAGTAGGATTATATCAAGCGGTGTGTGGTCAATTTCTACACGTTCTAATATTCGAGTTGGAGGTATGTGTGATGAACAATAAGCAAACCATTGGTCAGCTTTAAATTTACCATGCCTTGCAACTGCCACTGGATAAGGAGGTAGTGATTTTATTCTTTGGTTAAAACTTTTGTAAGAAATAATAGGAATTTGCCCATCAATAATGTTTTCATTCTCAATAGTGATGGCGTCTTTGTAGTATTGATATGCTGTAGATACTCGAGGTCTTTTAGCATCTAAAAAACGAATTAGTGCTTGCTCAAAAAAAGCTTCATCACCTTGAGTACGACTTGTTCTATTACCCATTTTGTGTCGCTTGGCGACTAATGATGCAAGATCGCCGTTACTGTCAATGTAGCTTTTACGCCAACGGACTAACGTTCGCCAGTTAGGTCGCTTGTCCATGTTTGCAGTAAAAAGTGTATCAAGAATTGGGTCTAAATTTTTTTGAGTCCATCCACCTGTAATTTTCTTTTCGATGAAAGCAATAAGTTGATATTTATCGAGAGCTTTATCTTTTAAAAAATCGGGGAAGGTATCTAAATCTCGCTTGACTAATTCGGCATCAGCTAACTTAACATATTGGGCTGGAGTATCAGGTTTACTAACTAATTCAGAGTCATTGAATTCATCCTCGAAGTCCATCACTCAATGCACCATACAGAAGGATTACAAGTAAGATCATCATGGTTTAAGTTGGTCTTGATTAATCCTTTATGTATCAGAGAATAAAGATATGATCTAGCCTCAGCTAACGGTAATGACAGCTTAATTGCAACATCACTTACGTTAATTTTTCCTGTTCTTTTTATAAGCTTAAGCAATTCAATTTGAATAGTATTTAAGTCATAGATACCTGAATACCGGTGCAATATTTTAAGATTATTTAGAATAGGATTTACGCGGATTTGACGTTCTGTAACCAAGATAAGATCTGCTCCCAAGGACTGAGCGACCACTTTCTTGGCTGCGAATTGAGATCTAAAAATAGGGTCAAAAATTTTACTGTAGGGCTTATATTCATGATATTTCATAGTCCCATCATTGTAGTAAATTAGCGCATCAGGCGTATAAAATGCTCTTACGCCGTCAAAATCGTAATAAAACTTTTCAGGTTGACTAATAAATATTTTGATCGATTCATTGTACTCAAGATGAAAGTACGCATCAAACTCCAATGAACTCTCACACATTATTGTTTCGCCAACTTTTGCACTAGCAAATTTAAATATATTTTTATTAGGTGAAGGTTTACGTAAATTTCTCATATTTTCGATAAAAATTGAACAATTTAAGTACACTTAGTGTACTAACATGCGAAAATTTGTCAATGTATGGGTTATTAATCGCTCAAGATGCTGATATTAAAGAAAATGGCTTTTGGAACATAATTACAAAAACCATTTTTATGTCATTGAATGGGTTAAATTTGTCAAACTATGGGTACATTATGTCAATGTATGGGTTCAGCGACAAAATTGTTAAAACTTAAGCACTACTACTTAAACACCACTATTTCATCGCGGCTTTCACGTACACATCAAAGCGATTTTTTTTCTGGGCTAATACCATACTGGGTTTTATCCCGTCGAGATCTTCAGCGTAATCAGGGCGTTTTACGACTACACGCTTGCTGGCCAGTGCCATTGCCGGGGCTAATAAGCCGTCGGCGTCGAGGTCGGCACCGACTAAGGTTTGAAATACGCGCATTTCTTTTTTAACTAATGCTGACTTTTCGCGATGTGGGTACATTGGGTCTAAATACACTACGTCTATTTCTGTACCAGAGGATTGCGCAGCATCTGCTAGTGCATTAAGGCTTGAGCCATGAAACAGACTCATCAAATCCTGCATCCACTCGCCAATTTCGGCGTCTTCGTAGGCGCGACGTAGGCCGTCTTCTAATAGTGCGGCAACCACAGGGTGGCGCTCAACCATAATCACTTTGCAGCCCAGGCTTGCCAATACAAATGCATCGCGGCCTAAACCTGCTGTGCCATCGACAACCGTTGGCGTTACACCTTGCTTTAACCCAACCGCTTTGGCGATAGACTGCCCGCGCCCACCACCAAATTTGCGCCGGTGTGCCACAGCACCTGAGACAAAATCAACGTTAATACCATCTAATTTGGGTTCATCTCGTTTGTACAAACTCAAACAGTTTTGCTCAAAGCGCAATTCAAATGCGGCGTCTTTGTCCCACACGAGTTGCCAGCGAGTAGCGATATCCACCAATGTTGGGTACTGCTGATTAAAAAAGATAGGTGTCTGCAACAAGATAAATACCATGCCAAAATAAAAACTACCTCATTATGCCAAAAGCCATCACCAGTGAATACCTATACCTCACGCCTGAGAAAACTTATAATGATGGTATTACACAGTTTTTACTGTTCATTCGTTAATGGAAACGCCCATGCTTAGTTATCGCCACGGTTACCATGCAGGCAATTATGCCGATGTGCTTAAACATTCAATGCTCATCCAAGCATTAAAAGCCATGCAGAAAAAAGAAAAACCTTATGTGTATATCGACACTCATGCAGGCGCTGGCGCGTATTCGTTAACGGATGAGTTTTCGCAAAAAACCGGCGAGTATTTAGAAGGCGTAGCTAAATTATGGGACCACAAAAATCTCCCAATCGCCCTTGCCGATTATGTTGAGACTGTGCGCCATTTTAATGCTGAATATGACGGTGAGCTGAGGGTTTACCCTGGGTCGCCGGCAATTGTTGACGTGGAATTACGCCCGCAAGATAGAATGGTGTTGCACGAGCTACACACAACCGACCATGAGCTACTTGAAAGTTATTTTATTCAAGACAAGCAAGTCAAAGTGATTAACGACGATGGTTTAGCTGGGTTAATCGCGGCGGTGCCACCTCTTGAGCGCCGAGGGGTGATTTTAATTGACCCAAGTTATGAAATTAAAACCGATTATATTGATGTTGCGAACACGCTGATTAAAGCCCACAAACGCTTTGCAACAGGTGTTTTTATGTTGTGGTATCCGGTGGTAAAACGTGAGCAAACTGAAGCCATGCTGACACTGCTTAAAAATAGCGGCATTAAAAAGCAACTGCGTATTGAGCAAGCCATTAATGCCGATAGCGATGAATTTGGCATGACCGCCGCTGGCTTATGGGTGATTAATCCGCCGTGGCAAATGGATGACATGGCTAAAGAAGCATTAGAGTATTTAGCGCCTTTATTAGGCCATGCTGACGGTTACACAACAGTAAAATGGGAAGTCGGCGAGTAGCCTCCATTAGATAATAAAAAAGCCCGGTGCATGTTAATGCTCCGGGCTTTTTAATAACAAACTTAAAATGATTACTTAAAAAACGCGCCTGCCGCCCCAGGAAATACCACTGGGCTGACATTACCGTTGGCAGCAACACTTGCTACGCCAAATAAGTAATTATCAATCACTAGATTATCTAAAGTAAATGTTTCCACTTTGCCAACATAACGGCTGTGAGTCCATTCTGGCGCGGTCGTTGAGCGCCAATACACCCGATAACCTACTACCGTGTCATCAGTGCTTTTTTGCCAACTTAGCGTAGTACTGGGTGACACCTGACCTTCAATGCTCACCTTAGTTGGCGGCGCTGGTGCCCACGCCTGTGCGGCTAAACTAATTGCATTTAATGCGGTGAGTTTGGCGGTAAAGTCAAAATCGACCCCTTCAATCACATCACCGTAAGCAATGCCGTTTTCAACCCGAATATCTTGATGTTGGCGGTCGTAATGCTCGTTGGTTTCCATAATGCGCACCGCTGGTAAACCGGCTTGATTAAACGGTAAATGATGCCCACCACGGCCAAATCGGTCGAGGCGATACACTAACATAACGTCAAGGTTCGTCATGTACTGGTCGGCTAATGATTTAATTTTACGGGCTAAATTACGTGAGGCAGAATCGTTCTCCCCACCACTAAAATAACGCTCTTTTGCTTCGTCGGCGGTTTCGGCAAAGCGCACACCTTCCGAAAACACTCGCACACTGCTGTTATTGACCACGCCATTAATGCCGGCAATGTTGCCTATCATGTCGTTATTGAGCACAGCTTGCACTTGCCAGCCTTGTGCTTTGGCATAGTCGGCTAAAATATTGCCGCCGTATAGGCCCTGCTCTTCACCCGACAAGGCCGCGTATACTATGGTGCCGTTAAACTGATATTGAGATAACACCCGTGCAGCTTCTAATGCGCCTGCCACACCGGAGGCATTGTCGTTTGCGCCTGGTGAAATAGAAGTGGCATCCAGCACGTCGGTAACACGCGAATCAATATCACCGCTCATCATCACCACACGCTTAGGATCTGTTTTACCGCGTTGAATCGCGATAACGTTGACCACTTCTGTTGGCTTGGCGATACGCTTGCCTTCAACCGTTTTGGCTACGGTAACAACCTCTAAACAGCCACCACACTGTGTTGAAATTCGCTTAAACTCGGCTTCTATCCAGCGTCTTGCTGCGCCAATACCCTGGGTGTCTGACTGCGTGTCAGATAAGGTATGACGAGTGCCAAAATCAACCAGGGTACGAATATCTTGCTCAATGCGCTGTGCTTGTGGCGCATTAGCAATGTCGTATAAGCGCATGTCTTCTTGCGATGGTGCAACTGATGTTGCTGGGGTTGCCGCCATAGCAGGAACCGTGGCCGCACCTAGAATTAATAACCCTGCTAGGCCCGCTAAACAGTAACCGCTCTTAGGGCTGAGTTTGACGCGCTTTGGCGCTGCTTTGTGGATAAGATATTTCATATGACCTCGATTAACTGGCTAATGCTTTTTGGTAGCGTTTGAATAATATTTTTACGCGCTTCACATAAGCTTGAGTTTCTGGGTATGGCGGAATGCCACGGTATTGGGTGACGGTGCTTGGGCCAGCATTGTACGCGGCGCACGCTAGGTCTAAATCACCATTAAATTGGGCTAATAGCTGTGCTAAATAACGGCTACCACCACGAATATTTTGCTGGGCATTTAATGGATTGTCTACGCCCATGTCACTGGCGGTGCCGGGCATTAATTGCATTAAACCTTTAGCACCCGCTTTTGAAACGGCGCCAGGCTTAAACACAGATTCTGCATGAATCACGGCTCTAATTAATGCTGGGTCTAACTGATATCTGTGTGCGGCTAACGCCACATCGGTAGCAAAGTGCGACGTAAATAACGGGATTTTATACCAGTCGATGGTGGAGTCTGGTCGGCAGGCAAAGCACTCGTACAACAACACTTGATAGTCGGCATCTAACGGTTGCTGATCACTAAATACCATAATCCCGTTAGCTTGCTTATATTGGTACACTTTACGTTTTTCAACGCCAAGATCGCTCACAATACCGTTTTCAGAATATTGCGCTTTAACTCTGAGTTTATTTGGTGTTGTTGAGGATTTTTTTAGCGGATAGTCGTTGGTTAAGGTGCGAGGTCTAGAAGTATCATTAACATAGCTATTATCGAGTACAAGCTGATCATTGAGCGACGTAACAGGGGGCTGTTCAATCGCATTAACATGCTCAAGCGCGGGTTCGCTTACGGCTGATGGCTGTAATGAGCGTTGCGTTTTTTGCTCAGGCCGTTCTTCAATGTATTTGGCTTTAATTTTCGGTTTAACGACATCTTCAACCTCAGGATAAACCACTTGTTTGGCTTCTGCGGTTATTCCCAGCAACACAGTGCCGGTAAGTAAAAGCGCCAAACTATTACGCCATAACATGGGCTTATTCCTGCACTTGGTCAAAAATGGGCATCGGGGCAATCCGCGCAAATTTTGCCACTGCCGACCCAGGAAAAATTTTTACCCCACTGTTTAACTCATCCACGGCTTTGCGATAAAAATCTTCGGCATGTACAAAATCAAGTTCAAGCTGTAAATACTCGGCCAATTGTTCAGTGCATAGCTTGTCTTTATTTACCGTCGACAGCAGTGACTCTAACCCTTGATCGATTTGTTGCCAGGCGGCAATAGACACTGACAATGAGCCACCAGCCACATTTGACTCTTCAATGGGTTGGTTCCAATCATGCTGGGGTTGTATGTGTTTTAAGTGGGCAAGTTGCGCTTGCTGTTCAGCGGTTAAGGGATGTTGATATGACTGTCTTTCACGACATAATTCGGTAAACAGCGTTAATCGTCTATCGATTTTTGAGTCGATCACTTTTAGCGCTTCAATGGCTGAAGTGCGTTTTTTAAGTAAACTGGCATACCATAGATAAGCCAGAATAGCAGCTAAAGTGAGGCTAAGTAACAGCGCCTGCATGGTGACATCCTTTATTATTGTTATTCACTATCATAATCATTATTTAATCAAAAGTTCATCTTTATCAACAATCTCTTCGTTAAAAAATAACCACAAAGGTGTTTAGTCAGGACAAATAGATGTTAAAAATCTGTTTTAATTAAGATCTTAATCATAACACAAACACAGAAGAGTACCTGGATGATATTTACACAAGTAGTTTTTTAATCAGTAAATTTTTCAATAACCTAAAGCAAAACCACTTAGGGTGTTTTTTAAACACAATTTAAGTTTAGTCTTTTAAAAATAGTCAATTAGCAAGATTTAAGTATCATTTAATTGCCGTTAAACTGGGTTTTACGTGCTACATCCTTTTTTGACCAAATCACTGCAGAAAAGTCTATGGCTACAGACACAAAAAAGCCCAGATTAACTGGGCTTTTAAACACGGTTCAGTGATTATATCGACTTTCTATCATTATCGATTTGCTCATGCTCTGCTTCGGTTATTTTTTCACGCTTACTAAAGATGCGTTCAACCACCACAAAGAATAACGGCACAAAGAAAATACCCAGGAATGTCGATGACATCATCCCGCCCAGTACAGCAGTACCGATGGCATTTTGACTGCCAGAGCCAACACCAGAACGAATGGCTAATGGCACTACACCTAAACCAAAGGCCAATGACGTCATTAAAATTGGGCGTAAACGTACTCTCACTGCATGCAGTGTTGCCTCAATTAAGCCCGAGCCTTTCTCAAAGTATTCTTTAGCAAACTCAACAATCAAGATGGCGTTTTTAGTTGCCAACCCAACCGTAGTTAATAAGCCGACCTGGAAGAATACGTCGTTAGGTAAACCACGTCCATTCATGGCGAGCAATGCCCCAATAATACCCAGTGGCACCACAAGAATAACCGATAACGGCACCGACCAACTCTCGTATAATGCCGCAAGTACCAAGAATACAATCAAGATAGACAGTGCGTATAAGCTCGGAGCTTGGTTGCCAGACAACCGTTCTTCGTATGACAAACCATTCCATTCTATACCGTAACCTGGTGGAAGCTGTTTGGCCATTTCCTCTAGTGCACTCATTGCCGCTCCGGTACTGTAACCCGGTACTGTTGCGCCTTGAATGTTGACCGCAGGTACACCATTAAAACGCTGTAACTGAGGTGAACCAAACTCCCACGAACCAGTAGAAAATGCCGAGAACGGTACCATTTCGCCATTGCTATTACGCACATACCAGGTATCTAAGTCGCTTGGCTGCATGCGATACTTTGCTTCACCTTGCACATACACCTTTTTCACACGACCGCGGTCAATAAAGTCATTCACATAAGAGCCACCCAACGCCGTCGCCATGACGCTATTAACGTTATTAATATCAATGCCTAATGCGCGTAATTTAGCGTGATCAACGTGAATTTGATACATAGGTGCGTCTTCCTGACCGTTAGGTCTTACACCCACTAAATTAGGATTTTGCGACGCCATTCCGAGCATTTGATTACGCGCTTCAATCAACTTATCGTGACCTTGGCCATTCAAATCTTTTAAGTACATATCAAAACCATTGGCGGTTCCCAGCTCAATCACCGAAGGCGGTACAAAGGCGAACACTAAGGCTTCTTTAATTTGCATAAAGCGCCCCATTGCACGGCCAGCTAATGATTGCACATCTTCACCTGGCGCTTCACGGGTAGACCAATCTTTTAAGCCAACAAACGCGAGCCCCATGTTCTGACCTGAACCGGCAAAACTAAAGCCTGCAACGGTAAACACTGAGTTAACAATGTCTTTTTCGTCATTGAGGTAATAGTCATTAACCTGCTTAAGCACTTTTACGGTACTTTCTTGGGTTGAGTTTGTTGGTAAGATGGCTTGAGTAAGCAAGATACCTTGGTCTTCATCAGGTAAAAATGCCGTTGGCATACGTAAGAAGATCCAACCCACCGCAATCACTAAACCAATGTAAATTAACATCACACGGAATGAGCGTTTTAAAATACTGCCAACGCTCGACTCATAACGCGAGGTCATTGCATCAAACTTACGGTTAAACCAACCAAAGAACCCCGTATCTGCGTGGGTATGACCTTTTTTAATGGGTTTTAACATGGTGGCACATAATGCCGGTGTGAGTACGATTGCGACAAACACAGATAACGCCATTGCCGATACAATGGTAATGGAGAACTGACGATAAATAACCCCAGTAGAACCTGACATAAATGCCATAGGCACAAATACTGCTGACAAGGTCAAACCAATACCCACCAGGGCACTGGTGATTTGGTCCATCGACTTGCGGGTAGCCTCAAGTGGACTTAAGCCCTCTTCAGACATGACCCGCTCAACGTTTTCGACCACCACAATGGCGTCGTCCACCAGCAAACCAATGGCCAGCACCATGGCAAACATGGTTAAGGTATTGATGGTAAAGCCTGATGCCGATAACACAGCAAAGGTACCGAGCAATACCACAGGGACTGCAATGGTTGGAATAAGTGTGGCCCTGAAATTTTGCAGGAACAAATACATAATTAAGAAAACCAATACAATGGCTTCTATTAATGTATCCACAACACCTTCAATCGATTGCTCAACAAATGGCGTAGTATCGTAGGGATAAACCACTTCAAGCCCTTGCGGGAAAAACGCCTTCATCTCATTAATTTTGGCTTTAACACCTTCTGCGGTGTCTAGAGCGTTGGCACCAGTGGCCAATTTAACCGCTAAACCAGATGCTGGTTTTCCATTGTAATAAGAGTCAACGGCATAACTTTCTGCACCCAGTTCTACTCTAGCGACATCTTCAAGGTACACATTTGCACCTGATGAGTCAGACTTAAGAATGATCCGTCTAAATTGTTCTGGTGTTTGTAAGCGGCTTTGAGCTGATATTGTTGCGTTAAGCTCCTGCCCAGCTAACGATGGGGCGCCGCCTAACTGGCCCGCAGAAATCTGCGCGTTTTGCTCACTAATCGCCGCAGTAACATCAATACTGGTTAAGTTGTACTGGGTTAATTTAAGTGGGTCTAGCCAAATACGCATCGCATATTGTGCACCAAAGAGCCTGAGTTCACCCACACCAGGTACGCGGCTCATTGGGTCTTGAATATTGGCGGCGACATAATCTGAAATGTCACTTTTGCCCATTGAACCATCTTTAGACACAAACCCCATTACCATCAAGAAGCCTGATGTCGACTTATTCACTTTTACGCCCTGCTGCTGTACTTCAGTAGGCAGTAAAGGCGTAGCGGCCTGCAATTTGTTTTGTACCTGAACCTGTGCAATATCGGGATCAGCTTCAGCATTAAAGGTTAAGGTAATTGAAGCATTACCAAAGCTGTCACTGGTGGACGAAATATAACGTAAATGATCAAGCCCAGTCATACGCTGCTCAATCACCTGGGTTACCGTGTCTTCCATAGTTTTGGCAGATGCACCAGGATAATATGCACTGATCACAACCGTTGGCGGCGCAATACTAGGATACTGAGCAATCGGTAGGCCTTTAATGGCTAACACACCTGCAAGCATAATTAATATTGCGATCACCCAGGCAAAAATTGGGCGATCAATAAAAAAACGAGCCATAATTTATCCCTACTTTTGTGGTTGGTCAGCCGTTAACACTTGTGGTGACACTGGTGCACCTGGACGGATTTTTTGTAGTCCTTCGACAATCAATTTATCGCCAGGAGCTAGTCCTTCAACAATACGCCATTGGTTATCGATAACTTCGGCAGTTTTGACAACGCGCATTTCTACCTTGTTGTCTTTATCAACCAACATCGCCACCGCTTGGCCTTTATTGTTGCGCGTAATAGCACGTTGTGGCACTAAAATCGCTTGAGGGTCTTGGCCTGCATTTAGCTGTGCACGCACATACATGCCTGGCAATAAAGTGCCATCTGGATTTGGAAACTCTGCTCGTAACGTCACTGAGCCCGTAGTCTCGTCGACATTCACTTCTGCAAACTGTAATGTGCCTTCATAGTCATAAGTGCTGCCATCTTCAAGCATCAGCGACACTTTGGCATTATCACTTTTAAGCAATTGACCAGAACGTAAATTGGCTTTTAAGCGCAATAGCTGAACACTTGATTGCACAATGTCGACATTGATGGGATCAAGTTGCTGAATCGTCGCAAGCGTTGTTGCTTGATTCGCTGTCACTAACGCACCTGCAGTAACCGATGATTTACCAATTCGGCCAGAAATAGGCGCTTTAACCTCGGTGTATTCAAGATTAATATTGGCTGTATTAATGGCAGCTTTAGCCACTGTAACCGCAGCTTGAGCTTCTTTGTAGGCAGCTTCGGTTTCGTCAAAATCTTGCTTACTGACCGCATTGGTTTTAACCAGCTGAGCATAACGAGCCGCTTTAGCTTTGGCTGATGCTAACGCCGCATTCGCGCTGGCAAGGTCAGCTTCTGCACTGACTAATGCAGCCTTATATGTGGCCGAATCAATTTGATACAGTGATTGGCCTTGGCTCACTTCACTGCCTTCAGTAAAGGCGCGCTTGGTAATAATACCAGACACTTGTGGGCGCACCTCTGCTTCTAAAAAGGCACGGCTACGACCAGGTAATTCGACTGTAATGGCCTGTGATACTGCTTCAACAGTCATCACGCCAACAGGAGAAGGAGGTTGTTGTTGCTGTTGCGCTTGAGCCGCATCCTCTGCTTTGCCACAAGCGGTAATCCATATTGCCGCAGATATCACCGCGGCGACTTTCAATGCTTTGTGCATGTGTGCTCCTACTCCAATTTGCGTTCAATATGGTTCCTCCGTTTTGAGGCATTCCATTTGAAAATAGCTAAAATTACACTGTAAAATTTTCTGTGCTCTTTATCGCACAGGGACAAAATTCAAACAACTCAACCTAATGCAATAAATTGTAAACAAATAATAAGCTTAGGTTATACATGGTAAACTTGTTAATACCTTGTTAACTGAGATCTGCTCAATCAAACAAATTCGATCCATTTATTTGGCGCACTTTACGCCAACATGTTGACAATATCAACTTTTCTGTACTCAGGTTAGGTAAAGCTATTACCAACATAGGCTATCTTATGATCGGTGACAACCTCATTTAATTCATCCATCTTGCGTACATTATCCTGTTGTTCTACATCATCCGTTGCTGGATTTATCATAATATCGCGCCACCATAGCTCGTTAGCTTGTGGATTTGCCAACATCACTGCTTGACCAAACTTAGGTGTTGCCAAAGTGACATGATGCTGTTTAGCTAATTTGTTAATACGTTCAAAAGGTTCAAACCAGTCATGTAATGCTAAATCAAATGTACCATTATGCACGGGTATCATTACCTTGGCGTTAACATCGATATGCGCCTGCAAGCTCTGCTCTGGCAACATATGGATATCGCTCCATAATTCATTATAGGCGCCCGTTTCAATCATACTCACATCGAATGGCCCATATCGCTCACCAATGTCTTTAAACCCACCAAAATAGCCACTGTCACCGCTATAAAAAATCTTGTGTTGCAAACCTTGAATAACCCAACTGGCCCACAATGTCTGATCTCGGTCCAGTAAACCTCGCCCCGAGAAATGCTGCGCAGGGGTGGCGATAATGGTTAGTCCATTTAACTCAACCGATTGCCACCACTCAAGTTCAGTGACCTGAATAGGGTCAACACCCCACGCCGTTAAGTATTCGCCCACTTTAAGTGGTGTAATAAAGTGCTGCACTTTGTCCGCTAGTTGTTCAATGGCGGCTTTATCGAGGTGATCATAATGATCATGGCTAATGATGACGGCTTTTATTGCCGGTAAATCTGCAATACTGATAGGAGACTCATGAAAGCGCTTTGGCCCAGCCCATTGCACAGGCGATGCACGTTCGCTAAATACCGGATCGATTAATACGTACTCGCCATCTAAGCGCATTAATATTGTTGAATGCCCTAAACGATATATCGCATCGTCATGCGTTTGCGAGAGGATGTCTTGAGTCAAGGTCATTAACGGCACAGCATTGACTGGAGCAGGTGCTTGGCGCTGTGTGTTCCAATAGGCTTTAGCAATAGGCCATAAACTGCTTAATCCCGTCTGATAGGCTTTTTCACTATTTGTGAACGGCTTGCTTTTATTGGCTGCTGACCATGTTTTTGTGAGCCACACAATGGCAACTAACATCACAAATCCAACGATAACACCGGCTAATATTTTCATCTCGATACCAACAAAGTAAACTACACGGTGTAGTTTAATAATCTCCCATTGAAAAGTAAACTACTCAGTGTAAAATCTCTTTCATAAACTCGATACAGTGCAGACCATGACTCAAGAAAAACAAACGCGTAGCCAAATTAAACGTGCGGCCATTATTGAAGCCGCCAGAACAACCTTTAAAGCATTAGGGGTTACTGCGACGAGCATGGACAAATTAGCCGAAGAGGCTGGCGTGTCTAAACGCACGGTGTACAACCACTTCGCGACCAAAGAAGCATTAGTGATGACATTAATGACCGACCTATGGAAAAAAGCGTTGTCGCACCCTTCTGAGCCTTATCACCCAAACAAGCCATTGGCACCGCAGTTACAACAATTAGTCCGCGATGATATTGAACATATTCAGTCAGAAGAACACATTGAAGTGTCAAGAATGGTGATTGGTCATTTGTTTTATGCATCTGAAATGCAAAAAGAAATAAAAAAGATCATCAAAGAAGAAAACGCCATTTCACGCTGGATTAAAGCAGCCAACAAAGATGGTCGAATCAATGTTGACGATATTGAACAGGCTCAGGACCAAGTGCACAGTTTAATTAAAGGCCAATGTTTTTGGCCATTAATCTTTCAAATGAACGAGCCTTTTACTGACAAAGAAAAAGATCAGCATGCCGCTGAAATCGTGAAGGTCTTTTTGTGTCGCTATCAAACATGATAGCCACTACACCCGATTGTCACCCACGCCCAATGAAATCGTACGGCTAATTTGCGCCAAACTCATGCCAGACTCTTGCTGCCACTGATTAAAAGCCGCTTGCGTTTGGCGCAGTGCTGTTTGTGAGGTAAAGCCAGCATCCACCACTTTATGCGCAGTTAAATATGACTGCACATCTTGGCTAAGTAAAAAGGTGTCTTTGCCAATCGCGCGCAAAAAGTATGGCCCAGTGTTGCCGCCCAAACGTGCACCACGTTTTTTAAGCACTTGCCATAATCCGGTAATGTCATCTGTTGGCCAATTGGCAATAAACTCAGCAAAACTGCCGTGTTCTGCACTGATTTGCTGGATCATGTAGGCATTATCGACAATGGCCTGGGTTTTCTTTTGGTGGCGAATAAGGGCCGGATCGCTAGCGCGCTGCTGAATTTGATCGGGTGACAGCATTAATACTTTCATCGGCACAAAGTCAAAGAAGGCTTGTTCGTAAGCTGACCATTTATTATCGACCACTCGCCACACAAAGCCACTTTGAAACACACGTTTACTCATCACAGAAAGCAATTGTGCATCAGAATACTCACAGATTTCAGCTGCGCTGAGTGTGTCAGGTAGCAGCGACTTCACGATTGCTGGCCCGCCTTTACGCTCGCAAGCGCGCGCCCAAATATCACTGAATGTTTCTAATGCCACCATGTCACTCCTTATGCCTAATCAACCTAAACTGGCTAATACGGCAAACTCAGGTTGATTGATCTGTATAGATTGATACCAACAATCAATCGTAATTATGTATTACACTCTTTTTTGAGCTGTAAAAACTGTTTCCACTTAACCACTTCGGCCGGTAGTTCTGGCGTATCACCCGTGTAACCCGCTGCCGTAATTAAGGTTTCGATAGGCACTTGCTTACCACGGCACACAAATACCCCACGCACATGGGCAATACAATGCAAGCCACGTGCGGTCACGATACGGTGCTCAATGTAAAAGTATTTTTCATCCCAACCAACAATTTTGGTTTCAATAGTAAATTTTTCAAACGGTTTAATATCGCGGATGTACGTAAACTCGGCGGCGTTCACGATAGGCAGCCATTTATTCTTTAAAAACTGCTTCATTAAACCGATTTCGGCAATCATGTACGTACGGGCTAAATCCATAAAAGCCGGGTAACGCGAATTGGTTAAATGTAAGTTGATGTCGCAATCTAACGGTAAAACGCGATAATTAATTTTACTGGTGCCTAAAAAATCAATACGTTTGCAATGGCCTATTCGCCATAAAAACAACAACGCAAAACGAAAATACAGATTCATCTACCACTACTCCTATTGTTAGCGCGACAGGCTAACAAAGGTCATACCAGTGAGCAAGAAGCTTTATTATCTTTATACCGATTGGCGAATGCGCAAGCCTATAAAGTCTATGCAACACCGTATTTTGTTACTCTTTTTGCGACTCACCCCCCTTTTAATCTCACTCTTAACTGATTACCATAGCAACGCAATTTCAGCTTATTGGTAAATAAGCCAATAAGCTGAAATAAACGCAAACAACATTATTTATAATTCTCAGGGCGGGGCGCAATTCCCCACCGGCGGTAAACTTGAAAAAGTAAGCCCGCGAGCGCTCGATTCATCGAGGTCAGCAGATCTGGTGACTTGGTATTACCTTACGTAATCACTAACAGTCCAGAGCCGACGGTTATAGTCCGGATGAGAGAGAATGGAGATACATCAATCAGCCCACGGCTTTTTGGTGCAATTTGTTTTGGATTTATATCCCTCTTTACAAGCCCTGATTCTGGTCATTTTAGGAGTACAACCATGAATCAGCTATCACTACTTGCCGAATTTGGCGAACCCATCACCCGTGTCGAAAATGCCCTTGCAGCGCTTAGAGAAGGCCGCGGCGTTTTGTTACTCGACGATGAAGATCGCGAAAACGAAGGCGACATTATTTATTCAGTTGAGCACTTAACCACAGCGCAAATGGCATTAATGATCCGCGAATGCAGCGGCATTGTGTGTTTATGTTTAACCGACGAGCACGCCAATAAGCTTGAGTTACCACCTATGGTTGCCGACAACAACAGTGCCAACCAAACCGCGTTTACTGTGTCGATTGAAGCTAAAGAAGGCGTAACAACGGGCGTGTCAGCACAAGACCGTGTTACCACCATAAAAACCGCCGCTAACCGCAGTGCTAAAGCATCTGATTTAGCCCGCCCAGGACACGTATTTCCATTACGTGCTCGCGCTGGCGGTGTAATGACTCGTCGTGGCCACACTGAAGGTACGGTTGATTTAATGCAAATGGCCGGCTTAATGCCTGCTGGCGTGTTATGTGAACTCACCAACGAAGACGGCAGCATCGCCAAAGCGCCTGAAATCGTCGCCTTTGGGTTAAAGCACAATATGCCAGTACTCACCATCGAAGACATGGTGATGTACCGCAACCAATATGATTTGAAGTTAGCGTAAACAAAACCTAATTCATTTCAAAGCTAGAGGCGCATTGCGCCTCTTTTTTATGTCGATTTTCCGCTCAAATCAAAGCTCAGTAATAAAGTCTTGATACTGCTGCATTGTGGTTACGTCTTCTAGCATGCCTTGATGGCCGACATTAGGTACCATAATGAACTGCTTATTAGCAGACTTGCTCGCAGCAAACAGTTTTTCAGCAAGTGCTGGCGGCACTTCTTCATCATCCTCTGCGGCAATCACCAGTAATGGGCCTTGGTAATCATGGGTAACCACTTTTTAATTATCGATATTAGAAAGTCTTGCGGTATTTCTAAGCTCATAAACGGTGCCATGTACCAGGGTGTTTTCTCATCGACCCAATCGCCGGCATTGGTGGCAGAACCATGCAAAACCAGTGCATCTATCTGATTAACCTCAACTCTGGATAAGAGATGTATTGATAACGATATAAATCAATAGATTGACTAAAATCCACTGTCGAGCTTTTGATTTGTTTTGCTAACAAGGCGAATTAACGCGTCAATAGCAAGTTAATTCAACGCAGTGAGGAAGGCAAAGGACTGCTTGAAAGGCGTTTGTTATCCAGAGCTGAGGTTGATTATTTCTGGCTAAGTCCGCGGCATAAAAAAACCGACAATCAATGCCGGTTTTTAACGGGTTTACATTAATGATTTACGCGGCAATACCACTGTGACGCAGTAATGCATCTGTGTTGGGTTCGCGGCCCATAAAGCGTTTAAATAGCTCCATTGGCTCTTCACTTCCGCCCATTTCAAGAATGTTATTTAAGAAGCTTTTACCGGTTTCTGGGTTAAAGATGCCTTCGTCTTCAAAACGTGAGAACGCATCTGCCGATAACACTTCAGCCCATTTGTAGCTGTAATAACCTGCAGCATAGCCACCAGCAAAAATGTGGGCAAAACCGTGCTGGAAGCGGTTAAAGCTTGGCGGGGTTAACACTGCTATTTGGCTGCGTACTTCGTCTAAAATACCTTGAATATCGACACCTTTTGCAGGGTCAAACTCATGGTGCATTCTAAAATCGAACAGTGAGAACTCAAGCTGGCGTACCATCATCATGCCTGACTGGAAATTTTTAGCAGCGAGCATTTTATCGAGCAACGCTTTTGGTAATGGCTCACCAGTTTCGTAGTGGCCAGAGATTTCCGCTAGGGCTTCTTCTTGCCAGCACCAGTTTTCCATAAACTGGCTTGGTAGTTCGACCGCATCCCAAGGCACACCGTTAATGCCCGATACACCGCCAACATCAACTTTAGTTAGCATATGATGGATACCGTGACCAAACTCGTGGAACAAGGTAGTGACTTCGTCGTGAGTAAATAACGCCGGCTTGCCGTCTACTGGGCCATTAAAGTTACAGGTTAAGTAAGCCACTGGTTTTTGCAAACCGCTTGAGGTGATGCGACGGCCACGACAATCGTCCATCCATGCGCCGCCACGCTTACCACTGCGAGCATATAAATCTAGGTAGAAGCTACCACGGTGGACGTTTTCAGCATCATAAATATCAAAGAAACGCACGTCTTTGTGCCAGATATCAACGCCTTTTTGCTCGTTAATGGTTAAGCCAAATAACTTGTTAACAGTAAAAAATAGGCCCGATAAGACTTTGTCTTCTGGAAAGTATGGACGCAGGATTTCTTGCGACACTTCATATTTGTGTTGCTGCAGTTTTTCAGCGTAAAAACTTAAATCCCATGATGCCATTTCGCTTACATCATAGTGATCTTTAGCAAAGGCGCGTAATTCAGCTAATTCAGCGGCGGCCTGGCCTTTTGAACGCTCACCTAACTCATTTAAAAAGCCTAAGACTTGCTCTGGCGACTCTGCCATTTTAGTGGCCAATGATTTATCAGCATAGCTGGCAAAACCCAGTAGATTGGCTAACTCATGACGTAATGCCACGATTTCGTTCATGTTGTTGGTGTTATCAAACTCGCCAGCATTTGGGCCTTGATCAGAGGCGCGGGTAACAAATGCACGGTAACACTCTTCGCGTAGCTCACGATTTTCGCTGTAGGTCATCACAGGCATGTAAGACGGGTAATCAAGGGTGAATAGCCAGCCTGTTAACTCTTTGGCTTCGGCCATGGCTTTGGCTGCAGCGATAGCTGACTCAGGCAAGCCCGCTAAGTCGGCTTCGTTGGTAATCAGTTTAGTCCAGGCTTCTGTGGCGTCTAATAACTGGTTAGAAAAGTTGCTAGTTAGCTCAGATAAACGCTTAACAATTTCACCGTAACGCACTTTTTGGCTGTCATCTAAACCAATGCCCGACAATTCAAAGTCGAGTAAGCTTTGTTCAATCACCTTTTTTTGCGCTTGGGTTAACTCGGCAAACTCCGCAGATTGATGAATGGATTTATAGGCTTCATACAAACCCTGGTGCTGGCCAACGTAGGTGCCGTAATCAGATAGAAGCGGTAAACAGGCATCGTGGGCATCGCGCAGAGCATCGCTACTGACAACAGAATTCATGTGTGATACTGGCGACCAAATTTTACTTAATTCGTCGTCAACTTCTTCAAGCGGGGCGATAAGGTTATCCCAAGTATATTGGCTGTTGTCAGCTAATAACTTTTCAATGGTATCGCGACACTTGGCAATGGCTTGCTCAACCGCAGGCTGGATGTGTTCTGGTTTGATTTTAGAAAACTCGGGTAATACAGCACTGTTTAGCAATGGATTGCTCATAAAGATTCCTCAAAAATAACGCTTGTGACGACTTAATAAACTTATATATGGGGTTAACTTGCTAAGTTTGCAAGCGCTAAAAATTAACACCGAATACTGCAGTCGAACTGCATAGCGCATAGTAGCGACAAATAACGTGATTGTTACCACAATTTTGCTTTACACTAAATTTACATGATCATTATTGACAACCAGATCTCAAACGAGACTGATTATCATTTAATTTTTTATGAAAAAGGCTAACATAGGCATAACACCGATCAGTTAAGAAACTGATCGGTTGACAGCAAAAATGATCCTACGAAAATGACTCCTTCTTTTGAACGGAGTTATTTTTTATGCTGTCTAACTGGCTTATTGATACTGAACTACTTGCTGCCCCCGAAGAACTCTCTATCTTTCAAAAAGAATTGCCATTGGAATGGATTGAGCAGGCGTTAGAGCTAACCAACAAAGCAAGTATTAGGCGCAGAAAACTTCCTGCAGAATTAGTCGTTTGGCTCATTGTTGGCATTGGCCTCTATCGAAATCGTTCCATCGCCGAAGTCGTCTCGAAGCTCGACTTAAAGTTAGTTGATAAGCTGGGCGAAACCGTTGCACCAAGTGCTATCCCGCAAGCCAGACAGCGACTTACAGCCGCGCCCCTTAAAGCCCTTTTTAATATCACTTCTAAACACTGGTGTCATAGGGAAGACAGCCAAGATACATGGCATGGTCTTCAGTTATTTTCTGTTGACGGAACGACATTTCGATGTGCAGAAAATACCGAAAATTCAGAGCATTTTGGCTATATCAGTAATCAGCATAGGAAGCAGTCCGTATACCCAGTAGCCCGCTTATGCGCACTCATGTCATTACGAAGTCGTATGATAAGAGATGTAAAATTTGGTCCGTGTAGTAAAGGCGAAATTAGTTATGCTCGAGAGCTAATTGAATCAGTTCCAGCTAATTCTCTCACTATTTTTGATAGTTGTTACTTTAGTGCAGATCTTATGACAAGTTGGTGGGGAGTCAACCCAAATAGTCATTGGCTTACTCCACTCAAATGTAATACACGCTTTGAAGTTATCGAGCAATACGCTGATAACGATTATCTAGTTGAAATGCCAGTATCACCACAAGCGAGAAAAAAGAACCCAGAGCTACCTGAAAAGTGGCATGCAAGACTAGTGACCTATCAAGAAAAATCCCAGGACAATCATATTACAGGTGTGCTGAGCTCATTAACCAATACAAGCAAATATTCCTCTCAAGATATATTAGATGTCTATTTCGAACGCTGGGAGATAGAAAATGGCTATGGAGAAATCAAGCAATATCAACTTGATGAGAGTATTTTACTAAGAAGTCAGACCGTTGAAGGCGTTTATCAGGAGATTTGGGGAATGCTGATTGCGTATAACTTGATCAGAGTTGAAATAAGCCAAATCGCTAAAGAGGCAGAGGTGTCACCATTGCGGATTAGCTTTGTAATGGCGATGCGTTATATACAGGATGAGTTGATGTGGTGCGCAATTGCTTCGCCAGGAACGATCCCTAAAAAGCTCAAAGCAATGAGGGAAAACGTTAAACAATTTATCTTGCCCAAAAAACGAAAACGGCCCAAAAGTAGGACCGTTCGAATTAACAAAACTCGCTATCCAGTTAAGAGAAGAAACTCTTAACTGAATGGTGTTAAACATAGGCACGAATAATCCTCCTAAAACACAACGCTTTGGACCACATTGACATGACATTCAATTTTAGCATTATTTGTCGTAAACATAGCCTCAACGTTGTTGCCCCCTCACTCGCCATTTTAAGCTTGCTGGTTTCCGCTTTTGCATTAGCTAGCAATGAAACATCACCCGCTATTGGCCTGAACCTAGGGTGGGACAATC
This sequence comes from Shewanella inventionis, assembly GCF_019931735.1. Taxonomy (NCBI): domain Bacteria; kingdom Pseudomonadati; phylum Pseudomonadota; class Gammaproteobacteria; order Alteromonadales; family Shewanellaceae; genus Shewanella; species Shewanella inventionis. The sequence continues at coordinate 230,077 of NZ_CP082926.1, forward strand.
ACTATATTACTGAAGGTAGAAACAACTTAACTAAAGGCGGAATAGCTTGGGCTGCTGCCACGGCAGAACATAACGATATGGTGGTATTTGCCGTTGTAGGTAGAGCCGACCAAGTACACTACACCGAGTGGAACGCTGGGTTAGAATACGCATTACATTTTCATGATGATGTAGATGCTACAATTGGCTATCAACGTCTTGAATTTTATGGTGATGAACGCGCATCTGATAATGAGTTTTTTAGCTCAATAGCCTACAAAGGTATTGATTGGATAATACCTGCCATACACTACACTTATGCCACTGAAGCATCTGGTTATTTTGTTACTGTAAGCTTGCACAACCCTTGGGAAATCAACTCTCAATTCACCTTCACACCATACCTGTCTCAAGGCTTTGACTTTGGTTACAGCAGCGAAAAACATAATGGTGCCAACCATGTACAATTTGGCCTAGAAGCGGAGCATCAATTTAACGACAATCTTGCCCTAACCGCTCATATTAGCCATAGCATTGCGTTAGAGGACATAAAACAACAGGCTCAAGCAGATGGCCAATTAGGCAGTCTCGATGAAACCTATGCTGGCGTATATTTCAGTTGGGGATTTTAGCGTTTTGATATTGAACGACTAGACTATGGGTTACTAATTCGTCGCACAAGGAGTGCACATGCTAACCCGTTTAACGCAAAAAGCCACTTTAAGGGGTGGATTGCCGCTCACTTTATTATGGATATTCTCGGTTGCTAGTGCCTCTGAGTTTAGCCAGCTAACTGCCAAACCTGCCAAGGACAACGCAGAACTCAACAACGATAACGCTAACCAGTTACCACAACAATATGCCACTGACAGCCAGGGGAATATCATTGCCATTCCCACAAAGGCTCAATCGGCTTTAGAATATAATGCTAACGACATTTTCATTAAACCTAGCTTACAAAAACACATCGACGCTAACAAAGCGATTACGTCTTCAGCACACCAAACTAGCACTAACATGGCTGACGACCCCAGTTGTCGCTGGCTACAAAGTCGCATAACACACTTACAAAAAAAGCAACGGCAAACCCAAAATAGTTCATTTAGTCATTACCAAGATGAAATTGATATTAGAGAAAGTGAATGGGACTGTCTTAAGTGCGCCACCAGTGGCCCTAACGACGTTGACCGTGGCGAATGCCAGCATAAACGTTAATATCCCAATTAGCCTGAAGATGCTCAATTTCAGCAAAAAATTACACGCGTTTAGACAAGGTATTGATTGTGGGTAATGGTTGTACCCTTTCCTAAATCAGCTAAAGCAACAAAATCAACAAATAGTATAAACGCATGAAAAACTTGCCCTTTGGGAGTTTCACCGTGTTCCCCTGATTTTTAAACAAGAGAATTGTTGCGTTAATTTAAAGGTGCCTACATTACCGCATGAACGCGCCTAGTATTGAACACCCGGTGAAGCTCTGAAATACGTATCTTCAAGCTCATTAGGTATATAACCTCAAATAGAACAACTAGATCGCAAAGCTAATCCCCCCTACAATGGATGCATTAACCCTAGTGGAGATTATCATGGCTCAACATTTTGACTATATCGCGCTTGGCGCTGGCAGTGGCGGCATCGCCTCAGCAAACCGTGCAGCAATGCGTGGCGCAAAAGTATTAATCATCGAAGCAAAACACGTTGGCGGTACTTGCGTTAACGTAGGCTGTGTGCCCAAAAAAGTGATGTGGTATGGCGCACATATTGCTGAAGCAATGAACCTCTACGCCAAAGATTATGGCTTTGATGTTAGCATCAACAAATTTGACTGGAATACCCTAGTTGAAAGCCGCGAAGCTTATATTGGTCGTATTCATGATGCCTATGGCCGTGGTTTTGCCAATAATAAAGTCACCCTATTAAATGGTTATGGCCGCTTTGTTAACAACAACACCATTGAAGTGAATGGTGAGCACTACACGGCAGATCATATTGTGGTTGCCACTGGAGGCGCACCAACAATACCTGACATTCCGGGCGCCGAATACGGTATCGACTCAGATGGTTTTTTCGAACTGCGTGAACAACCTAAACGAGTTGCAGTGGTCGGTGCAGGTTACATTGCTGTAGAAGTGGCAGGCGTTTTACACGCACTGGGCAGCGAAACCCATTTGTTGGTACGCAAACACGCACCTTTACGTAATTTTGACCCTATTTTAGTTGACGGGTTGGTTGAGGCCATGGCAACCGACGGCCCCACATTACACACTCATAGCGTGCCAAAGTCAGTCAGTAAAAATGCTGATGGCAGCTTAACCCTGGCGCTTGAAAACGGTAAAAGTTTAACCATAGACTGCCTCATTTGGGCCATAGGCCGCTCTCCTGCAACAGGTAATATTGGCCTTGAAAATACTGATGTGCAGTTAGACGCTAACGGCTATGTGATTACAGACGAGCAGCAAAATACTACCGCTAAAGGCATTTATTGTGTTGGCGATATTATGGCTGGCGGCGTTGAGTTAACCCCTGTCGCGGTTAAAGCGGGTCGTTTACTGTCTGAACGTTTATTTGGCAATATGCCAAACGCTAAAATGGATTACAGCTTAATTCCTACCGTGGTATTTAGCCACCCAGCGATTGGCACAATGGGACTCACCGAGCCAGAAGCTGCTGAGAAATACGGCCAAGACAACATCAAGGTGTACACCTCTACCTTTACCTCTATGTACACCGCGGTAACGAGCCACCGTCAGGCCTGCAAAATGAAGCTTGTTTGCGCGGGTGAAGACGAGGTGGTAGTGGGTGTTCATGGGATCGGTTTTGGTATGGACGAAATACTCCAGGGCTTTGGTGTAGCGATGAAAATGGGCGCAACTAAAGCAGATTTCGACTCAGTCGTGGCCATCCACCCAACTGGCGCCGAAGAATTTGTCACTATGAGATAAGTTATTAATTAATAAGTAAAAGCCGTGTTAAGGTTAACACGGCTTTTTTATTGCAAAACATTTGCTAATACATAACGCGTTTTACATTAACAGTGCTTTGCTGGCTTCTTTATCTTGTAACCACTGCAAAAATACTTTAATGCTTGGAGGACGCTTTTGTGAGTGCCCCATAAGCTGGGTCATCGCAAAACCATGTTGATAATACATTTCAGCATCGTTGTAATGTTTTTGCGCATCATCACTATTGATCATGGCGCCGCGTAAATAGTCACACAAAAGCTCACCGCGGTTAAAGCCACTGACTTCACCAATGGCCATTAATGTTTGTGCATTCCACTGCTTATATTGCTCAAGCACACGCTCAAAGCGCTCACGATAATAATCACTGGCTTGTGACAAAATAGCCTCGTTTGGCACTATCCTAGCGATAACAAATGCTTGCTCTGACAAAATACGATATAAACGTTGGCAGTGATGAAAAATAAACCGTAAATAAGGGTCACTGTATTGTGCAGTATCTTGCTCTGCTTGGTTCAACCACATTCGATAATCGGCACAGGCCACGGCGATAATTAAGTCGGCTTCGGAGGTGAAATGATTGTAAATTGTGCCTTTTGATATCTGGCTAGCGTCAACTAAATGCGAACGGCACAAGTCAAAGGTCTTGTGGCCTTTTAAGCAACGTTGTGACACTTCAATTAAATAATTCCCACGCTTTTCCCAGCTCGTCATGTCTTACTCCGATGAGGTTAAGATAAAAGCTTTGCAACTTCACAATTACATTATAGCAAGCTTTGTTGGTACTCAATATTGAGTAATACTGATGCCACTATGAACTTATTCAATAGCCCATGTTAAAGATTGAATTACTAGAAAGTTTTATTGCTGTGGCTGAGTGTGGCAACCTATCAAAAGCCGCCGATAAAATTTGCCGCACCCAATCAACGCTTAGCCTACAGGTTAAAAAGCTTGAAGAAAGTGTCGGCCAAACGTTATTAAACAGAGACAACAAAGGGGTTACCTTAACTGACTCTGGTGAAACGTTGCTTAATTATGCCTATAAAATGATCCAGCTAAACTCACAGGCACTGGGTGAATTAAAAGAGTGCCAAAACCGCGAAGTGATCCGCTTAGGTGTACCAACTGATTTTATAAAATGTTATTTAAGCAGTTGTTTATTGGAGTTTATTCGTGAATTCACTAATATCGAATTAGTGATCGATACCGATGTCAGCGGCAATTTATATAAAAAATTACACCAAGGCGAATTTGACGTCATTGTTGCAACCCATTGGCAGATCCCAACCAATGGCGAATTACTCTTTACTCGTCGTTTTAAATGGGTCGCCGCGGTAAACGGCAACGCCCATAAACGCAAAACCATTCCGATGGGGTTATACCCAGAAAACTGTCCTATTAGAGTGCAGGTATTTGCTAATCACCGGCTGTCTATGCGCCAAATTAACGTACTCTTATCAACCCCATCACCACAAGCATTGTGCATGGCAGTTGAAAACGACTTAGTGGTTGCACCTATTGCCGAATTTAGAATTACCGACAAAATGCAGGTACTAGACCCGCTTGAGCATGGATTACCCACACTGCCTACGTTTAATGAGTCTCTTTATATCAACCCCAATACCCAAACCGATGCTACAAAACAGTTAATTGACTTAATTAAAGCCAATGTGGAGCAAAAAGGTTATCAGCGCGATTAGCGTGTGTTTATTTTGCTTGTTGAATGTTGTTTGAGATAACACGGATTAAGCTCAGCGAGTAAATTGCCACCGAGCACTCTAAGTAACCTCAACTCTGGATAATAAATGCATTTCAAACAGTTCTTTGCACCGATAACGTTGTTAAATTCACTTGCAATAGACTAGCTATTGACGCGTAAATTTGCCTAGTTATCAGCGCAAATTTCAAGTTTGAATGTATCGTATGGAGTTATTGTTAGAATCGATGCTATTTATTCATCTCTTAACCAGAGTTAAGGTTAAGTAACCAACACCCTTCAGGCAGCATCTGCTGCAAAAATTCCCCCGAAATCTCAACACGCTATCGATTGCATAATGACTTACAGCAACACACCTCCCAATACAAAAGCCAGCACGACACTCAATGCGATTGTGACCACTCCGGGGATCAAAAACGGATGGTTAAATACCGCCTTGCCTATGCGCGTTGAGCCAGTGTCATCCATCTCAACAGCGGCTAAAAGCGTAGGATAAGTCGGCAGCACAAACAACGCGCTCACCGCAGCAAATGAGGCAATGGCCGTTAATGGACTCACACCGATGGCTAATGCTGCTGGCATCAATGCTTTAGTAGTCGCCCCTTGCGAATACAACAACATCGATGCAAAAAATAACGCCACCGATAACAACCAGGGTTGACTATCAAGTAACGAGCCAGCAACGGCTTTAATCTCGTCAATGTGGTTTGATACAAAGGTATCACCTAGCCATGCAACGCCTAGCACACAAATACAGGCCGACATGCCCGATTTAAAAGTCGATGCGTTAGAAATTTTGCTGGCATCTACACGACAAAACCAGGTGATTGCGGCCGCAGCCGATAACATAAACAGCATAATGGCGACATCGCGCGATAATACCGGGTTGGTGATTAAACCGACTTTGTCAGATATTGCCGTGGCATAAGACATTACCGCGACGATTGCCACTGAAAAAATAGCAACTGAACGCTTAGCGCCAGGTAATAAAGTGATTTGTGTTTCGCCACGAACCGTCACTAACCCGTCAGCTAAACGTTGTTGATAAATTGCATCCTCATGCAGTGGTTTACCCAGTAACGAAGCCACTGCGGCACCCATTAAACAGGCAATAAACGTTGATGGTATACACACGGATAACAGCACCAAGTAATCAACACCATAGGGCGCTAAAATCCCCGAGAAAAACACCACAGCGGCAGAAATTGGCGACGCGGTAATCGCCACTTGCGACGAAACAACGGCAATAGACAATGGCCGAGATGGCCGAATACCTTGCTCTTTTGCCACTTCAGCAATCACAGGTAGGGTTGAAAAAGCAGTATGGCCGGTGCCAGCAAATAACGTCATAAAATAGGTAACAATTGGCGCTAAAAAGGTAATATGCTTTGGGTGTTTGCGCAGTAATTTTTCAGCAATAGACACTAGAAAGTCCATTCCGCCCGCCTCTTGCATCGCTGCAATAGCCGTTATCACCGACATAATAATCAGCATCACATCGATAGGAATTGCACCTGGCGTTAATCCAAGCCCAGCAGTAAGAATCAACACCCCTACGCCACCAGCAAAGCCAATGCCTATGCTGCCCATTCTTGCGCCAAGGTATATTGCCCCTAGCACAATGATTAGTTCTAAAATCATCATATATCTTGTTAATGCCTTCGTGTCTTAAATGAAATCGCAGAGTGACTGCCATTGGGGTTGAGATACTACTCTGTTGTGATTTTTCGAATGTAGACACAGATCAATTAACGGCAACGCAATTGCAAAAATGCGGATTATCTGCAGGTTTAGTCGCCAAATCATTTGCAGCAAAAGGCATAAAACAAAACATGCCAATCAGTGATTGGCATGTTAAGGGAGATGGAGAAGAGTCAGAGTTTAAAAATAGTAACCAAAGTTAATATTGATACGCTGATCCCAACTGTCGCCAATTTCAGGTAAGCCCACATGGCCATTGTCTAGCGTTGAGGCATACATATTTTTACCCATAATATAGTCAATCATGGTGTAGGTTGGGCCAGACGACAATGCCACACCGGTAACATTTTGATAGCTGTTATCATAGGCTTCGTTATCAACATCAGGGGTGACTACACCAAAGTCATTATACACTTTGACACTGCCCCAGCTCGTGGTAAAGGTTTTAGCCACATTGACGCTATAGGCCTGTGCTTTAGATGCTATTTCGTATTGCCAAGCATAAGCTGCTACAGCAATCTTATTCTCATCTAACGCATCTGCAGCATTATACTCATACTGCATCGCTTGCAATTGTAGCGCCCAACCTTGATAACTTGCGTCAAGGTGCAATGCAACAGCATATCTATCACCATTATTGCCAGTATTACTATTGTAGATTTGTCCTACTTCAACCGACGCCCCCATAACGGCTTTACCACCTTCATACTCCATTGCATAGGTTTGGCGAAGGTTTAACTGGTTGGTTTCTTCATTATAATATTCAGTGCCATTTACCTCCCCTGAATACAAGTCAGTTGAGTAACGATCACTTCTACTCGCGCCGTATTCTGCATTTTTGTAAAACGCAAATTCTGTACCCCAACCACTATTGTTATATACGGCTTTTATACCTGCATCATAATCATCTTCAAATCCTAAATAATACGGTACGCCAAACCAGAAACTATTTGAAATAAACCCAGGGCAGGGTGAGATCGCGAACGTTTTTTAAACAAAATACGCTATCGATTAAATCTTATTTGACCTAATACAGCGTTCGTGATCTTATACTCTCTTTTCAGGAGTATAAGCATGTATATCGAAGCCTTCACAAGCCACTTTAGTAACATCATCGACCAGCGCCAAACGGCCAAGGTGACATATCCTTTAGAGGATATCTTATTTGTGAGCTTATGTGCCGTCATCGCAGGCGCTGAGGGTTGGGCAGATATACATTGTTATGCTGATGGTCATCTAGCGTGGTTTCAAAAGCACGGTTACTTAAAGGAAGGTGTACCTGCTGATGATACGATTGCTCGAATTATTTCTCGTATTGACCCAGATGAGTTTAGTGCATGTTTCATGCAATGGATGCAAGCCGTCCATAGTGCAAGTGATGGCCAACTTATTGCGATAGATGGAAAAACGTTAAAGCGTTCTTATCATCGTAATGACCGTTTATCAACGATACACATGGTCAACGCATTTGCTTGCGAAAATAAGTTAGTGCTGGGTCAGTTAAAGACCAGTGACAAATCTAACGAAATCACCGCCATTCCTGATTTGCTGCAACTCTTAGATATAAGAGAAAAACTTGTTTCCATCGATGCAATGGGATGTCAGAAGTCAATCGCCGCACAAATAGTTAAGCAAGATGGTGATTATCTACTTGCTGTAAAATCGAATCAAAAATCATTGCATGACGCGATAATGTCGGCTTTTTCCTCAGTCCGCAAAGCCCCTTTATCACCGCTAGCTATCGAGAACAAACACGGTAGAGTTGAAGCGCGAGCTTATCATGTACTTAGTGCAAATGAGCTTGAAGGTGACTTTAGTGAATGGCAGGGTTTACATTCAATTGGCATGGCGATGAGCTATAGACATTGCAATGGTAAGGGGGCATTAACCTATCGATACTATATAAGTTCGGCAGAATTACCAGAGCAGAAATTTGCAGATGCAGTGCGCTCTCACTGGTTTATCGAAAACAGTTTACACTGGGTTTTGGATGCTTCAATGGGTGAAGACCATTGCCAGATTTATCAAAATCATGCAGCAGAGAATTGGTCATTATTACGCAAACTATCGTTAAATATGCTCCGCTCAGAATCATCTAAAGGAAGTATCCCGATGAAACAAAAACGAGCATGGATGAAACCTGAGTATTTAGAAGAAGTGTTAAGGGCAGGATTTACCAGTTTGCTTGAAATTTAATCACTCATGCGGTCGCCCTGAAACCCAGGGTTACCAAATGGCACCTGATTTATACCAAATTGAACTTGCCATTGCGGTGAGTAATCATAAAAAACATAACCATATCTTAATGCTTCCCAACCATCATAAAAACGATATTCCGATGACAAACCCCAATCATCTAATTTACCATTAAATTTAATTGATGCCATTTCAAAAGTTAAGTCACCACTTTTATCTTTAGCGCTATCACTATATTCTTTATATGAGTAATTAGCTCTTAATGTGCCAGAAACATCAATTCCATCTTCAGCGTCTTGTGCTACAGAATAATTAGCAATAAAACACAGTGAAATCAAAGTTGATAATAAAGAAAGTTTTAATAATTTCATTATATATTCCAATTCAATTGTTAAGTATTAATTTATGTAAATGATATTTACCATTTCATTTTGGTTAAATCACATTGAATAACTTCATCTTTATGTGCTGGAGTGCCAGGGTTTTTAGCTGACTCGCATAATAAAGTTGTGCCGTAATCGTTACGCTTATCGTGGGCATTACTTCTTGCCCAAACCGATACAATTGCGCGCTCTTCAGGTTTAGCTTCGCAGCTACCATCTACATCAAAGGCATGGATGGTATTTTGATGGAAATACATTAGCGGATCGCGATCTGCACTGCTGGAAAGCCACATGGTATGGCCATTGTGTTGCCCAGCGTCAAATTGAACCTGTCTGACTTTGTCGTCTTCTTTAACGGTTTGGATCAGTGGTGAGTCTTCGCGTATTGCAAAGCTTTTAAATTCGTTAGCGCAGGCTGGAACACGCATGTTGTAATAGATTTCTGATATTGCATGGTTATGGTATGGATATAAGGTGTTAACGGACTGAACCGTCATGCCCACTTCGGCACCCACTTTTTCATCATTAATCGCATCGATACGTAATAAACCCCAATGCCCAAAGATTTCAGCATACGCATAACCACCACGTATATTGTTGTAATTTTTATCATTACGCTTACTTTCTTCTGCATACATAGGGTACCAACCTGCTGCAGCCCATAAGTTAGGTAAGGTGTTGGCGCTGATGTCGGTCGGGAACGCAGAAGGCATTTTTACCTCATTGCCTGTGACCATTTCAGTAAAGTGTTTAGTGAATTCTTTACCGAGTTTACGCACGTCTTTGTTAGTGACTTTAGTATCAAAAAAACTGTCGAATGTGGTGCGCTTTAGCCATTTAGCAACGGGGGAGTTTTGCGCTAGCTTTCCGCCAGGACTGTAAATCCAATCCACATTTTCGCGGGCACCAAAACACTTTTTAGCTTTGTCTGGATTATTAATCACTTGGTAAATATTTTTAACCAGCAGCTTCATATCACGGCGATCCATGATGCACATATTCTTACCGCCGTCGGTAGAGTCATACATGGCTTCGTCTGAGTTTAAACATGGGCCGTTTTCACTATTAGTTAATGCAACAGCGTAAGACTGTAAATATTGCAGGGTTTCATTCCATAAAATATCTACATATTTTTGATCATTCTTAGAATAGGTTTGCTCAGCTTCTAAACAACTAAATTCAGCATTGTTAATATCGTTAGCATCTAAAAAACTGGGTAACTCATTGGCTACACAAGAACCAGATAACAACATCGCCATTAATAGAACATTATATTTCATATTATTCATCTCGCTTTATTATTAAAATCTAGATGAATATTAATGATGGAATGCATTCCAAAAATGAACCGACAACACAATCAGAACAAGTAAAATATATGCATTAAAAATAAATAAATTTAATTAAAATAAATATATAAAAATAAATATATAAAAATAAATATATAAAAATAAAGCCGAACATTAAATATTCGGCTTTATTTAATCATATATCACTATTTATTTTTTATGCTTGTCATATTTAAACGTATGACAGTTACTGCATAATGGCTCTTTGGTTTTATGCTCTGCGTGACACTCTTGGCAAGGTAAGTCTTTACCGTAGTGAAGGTTGTTATGTGGGTTTTGCCACTTGTCTTCTTCACTTCTTGCCGTTTTGTTAGCCAACTCATCAACATCATGGCACTGCAAGCAAGACTGATCTGATGGGAACTGCTTGATGCCATTGTCATGACAAGCTTTACAATCTTTACCAATCACTTCTTTGTGGTAGTCGCGGATCTCAACGGCTTGTACTGATAAACTGGTTAGTCCGAGTAAAACCAGCCCAAGTATAATATTAAAGTTTTTCATTAATGATTCCTCTTGTTCACTGGTCTCGTTAGGCTTTCATGATGCTGCGCGCTGCTGTCATACCCATCACCATACATTCTGGGATAGAACAACTGCCTAAACGGCTGATACCATGGATACCACCACAAACCTCACCTGCGGCATATAGGCCACCAATAGGCTTACCGGTAAAGCTGTCTTTCACTTCTGCTTTAGTATTGATTTGTACGCCACCTTGGCAGTAATGCACTTTTGGCCATAAGCGAACCACGGTAAACGGCGCTTCAATGGTTTTATTTTTGGCTAAGGTCATGTCTTTACCAAATTGCACATCTTTGCCCGATTTAACGTAGCCGTTATATTCTTCAATTTGAGCTTTAAGCGCGTCTAACGGCACATTGAAGTGTTTAGCAAGATCTTCAACAGTGTCGAACTTCCAACCCACATTGTACTTAATCACTTTTTTAGTGTTTGGATGGTTTTTAGAATCTTTATAGCTTGAAATCAAGATTGGAGGGTACGGATTTCCTTTCTCATCACGACAGCTCAATTCGGCATCAGCACGAATTTTACGGTCAGCAATTTCATTCATAAAACGCTTACCGGTTAAACGGTTAACCGCTATTGAGTGAGGGAAGTTAAAGATGGCATAGTTAGACACATAACCAAAACCACCTTCGTCTGGCGATGCCCAAGGACCTGATTGGATGTGCGCTAAATGCACAGGTACTGCACCTAGGCGGAACATTTCAAACATGCCTTCGCCGGTAGCACCAGGCGCGTTAGTACAGCCAACTTCAGATGTTAATGTTGGGTCTTGTGCCATACGTAAATTAACGTTTTGCGCAAAACCACCGGTAGCCATAATCACACCTTTTTTGGCGCGAATATTTAACACTTTGCCGGGTTGGTCTTCACCAAAGTGGTAGTTGGTACGCATTTTAACACCAACCACTTCGCCATTTTTGCCGACTAAGAAGCCTTCAAATTTTGAACGATTGTGAGTGTGCACACCAATACGCTTACACTCTTTAAATAAAGGCTGAGTAATACCTGCGCCACAACTAACAGAGGTTTGGTAAGTACGTGCAACTGAGTGACCACCTAATTGTTGTAAGTATGGGTGGTATTCTGCACCTGCATCTAATGTCATTTGCAAAGCTTCAACGGCATGAGAGGCTACGTGTCTTAATAATGCTTCATCAGCGATACCGCGGCCTGACAACAATTGGTCATTCACCATTCTATCTACTGAGTCTTCTACGCCCTCTTTCTTTTGCATTGGCGTACCAGGTGCGGCAAATAAGCCACCGTTAATGGCTGAGTTACCACCAAAGTACGACATTTTTTCAAAAATATGGACATCTTTTGCGCCATGTTTGGTGGCTTCAATTGCAGCGGCTAAGCCTGCAAAACCAGAACCAATAATGACAATCTCAACTTCTTTGTCCCATTTAACACCGTCAGCCTTTTCAGACACTGCCATTGCAGGTGCTACCATTGCCGCACCAGCAGCAATACCTAGTCCAGCAATAAACTTACGGCGCCCTAACAAATCTACATTGCTCATAGGTCATCACCCCTTTTGTATAATTGACGATTTATCATATCGATGGAATCAATTCCAAAATGGGAACTATTGTTAATGTTTGTTGAAAAAACGCCTCAATGTTAACTAATCAATTATAGGTATTACTTTGCCCTCAATATGTTAGGTAGAAGTAATTTTGGAATAGAGTCCAATGTGTGAAGCTGGTTTTTTATCGTTCAAATCGTTAACATATTGAGCTGAGGACGACCTCAACCTAACCATAAGATTAGGTCTTCACCCGGGGACGGCCCCATCTGTTCAGTTTCAGACAGGAGCCAACACCATGCTGATTTATTCCAAACATACTGCTAATTTTTGTTCTTTTTTATATCAATTTATGCATATAAACTTGGTTATACCCTTGATTAAAAAAGTGTTTAACCCCGTAACTTACTTGCTTTTAGGGCTGAGTTTATTAAGCATAAATAGCCACGCAACAGAGCCTCAAGACCATAGCCAACATGCTAAGCACCCCGTCAAAATGGGCTTACATGGTATGCTGCTATTTGGCAGTCAGTACGGTCTTTTTGCGTCACATTTGCCTATGTTCCATCAACCGCACAATGCTCAGGTTGTGTTTAAATTGTCTTTTGCCGACCCTAAAATCCAGGCTGAGGTGATTAACGGCATTAACGTGTCTGCCAAAAGTGACGATCCTGTTTGGACCATAGTGCCTACCACTTTTGATTTATCTAGATTAGATCCCAAGCACTCTAATCACACTTCTCAGTTGACTGTAGATGTGGTGAAAGGACACTTTGAGCGTGGCGGTGAAATGCAATGGCAAGCGCAAACCATCAATGTCGATAAAATTGTGTTATTTAATCCATTACCTCTAGAAAGCGGCTTAAATAAATCGGCTAACAATGATTACCACACTCTGAATTATCACCCCGATGACAAGGTGCAATTTATTGTTAATACTCTTAGCGTTCGCCCAGATGCAGACCATATTGTTCGCATTGATAATGTGCAAACTCCACTACCAAGCCAATTAACACTTGCAGCAGACAAACGGCTATTTATCTCTGAAAAGCAGCTTTCATCAGCGTTATCTGGCAAGGAAAATGTCACACGGATTTACCTTGAATTAGGTGAACTAAAATGATCCAGCCGACCATTGCCGTCTTTCAGCATCATCCGGCTGAAGGGGTCGGACGCATTGAACTGTGGGCAGAACGTCGCAACATCACTCTTGAGTGCTTTTACGCCCCAGATGAATTGCCCGCATCGCTGATGAAATATCAGGGGCTAATTGTATTAGGTGGGCCAATGAATGTGGCTGATAACCCATTATGGATGCGAGCTGAATGTGCATTGATTAATCAAGCGCTTGAATTGCCACGCCCAATATTAGCCATATGTTTAGGGGCGCAGCTCCTGGCAACGCAACTGGGCGGCAAGGTCGTTGAGATGCCAGAGCCAGAGCTGGGTTGGCAACAAGTAAGCATTAATGGCAGCCAGGTGCTGGCGGTTCCGCAATGGCATTATCAAGCCATTGCCTTGCCACAACATATTGACGTATTGGCCTCTAGCGCCCTATGCCAGGTGCAAATGTTTCGCCACCAGCATGCTATCGGTTTGCAGTTTCATCCCGAATGGGACAGCAAGCAAATGACTCAGCTACAAGAGCATTTTGCAGATGAATGCCCTTTTAGTAATACGTTACCCCAAAATGCGCTGCACACCGAACAACAAAACCAACTGGAACAATTTTTGTTTGCACTACTCGATCAGCAATTCAAATCGGCCTAAATCTGTTGAGCTTTGCGGTTGAGCTTTGAATAAACCTCAACCTTAAAAGGCATCCAATGCTTTAATTATCTTCACACAGGTTTCGCCCTGCTGCATAACAACTTGGCTGACGCGGACATACAGCGCCACGCGAACAAATTAACCGTGCTTCGTTTTTAATTCCGCGTTCAATCCAATTAATATTAAGGATTTTCGCCACACTGGTGAGGTCTTTTTTAATGTGTCTAGGGATGTCAATTGAGCCACCATTACCCGCACAAGCTTGCTTTAAATCATTGGCAATCGACTGCGCATCTTTGCCTTGAGCCTCAATCGCCGGATTAAGATCGATACCAGCACACAACACATGTGGATTACCGGCAGAGTCATCGACTTTGATCGACTCACAACAATAAATCCGCGGCTCATTGCCGACATTTAATATCGATATCTGTGCTGACGTGCCTTCTGTGGGCTCGCTGATCATTCTAAATACCGCCCAATGCTGACACGGATCTTCCACCAAGCGCATATTGCCCCATGGCAGCGGGATACCATTGCCGCGATACACAGCTTTTAGTTTACCTGGCGCATAAGCATCAAAGTAATGCCAGTGAGTATATGGCGACACAACTGTCATGCGGCGCATGGCCACCGAGGCCGACACTTGTAATTGTTTATGCACGCTGATTTCATAACCGTGACGGTCAAGCAACTGCCGGTAAGGGACTTTAGGACACAATAGCGCGCCAGCAAAAAAGCTCGATTCAAAGTCACGCCAGGCATGCAAAATATCCTGTGCGTTTAATGTGTTAGATTGCGGAGCATAGGCATCTTCGGTGTCTTCTCTGCGTCCCGACATCATCACGCTTTTTAATCCGTCTTTGTTGTGTAATACACAATGGCCAATATGCACTGCTAAGTCATATTTAAGACGATTTGGTCTCGTTTTTAAAATATTACTAACGTAAATAGTGCCAGGCGGTTCAAAAAAGGAGGTGACTAATTGCTTGGAGCTCATCCCCCTTTCGTCCATCACTTCTTTTGGCGCACGATCAATCCACTTAATTTTTAACCCCATGCCTTTGGCAATATCCATAATGTCTTCAATGGCTAACGGCATGCGCTTTAAGCCCACCTCTTCTGCGGCGCGCTCCAGATCTGGAAAGTGGTTTTGGTGATGCTCCTGGTGTGCACGAATAAGCAAGTGAGCAAACTGACGACCACTGGTACCGGTTTGCGACAACATTTCAGGAATAGCGATTTGCAGAATGTCATTAGAAAACAAAAAGCTTGGTTCAAGCGGCATGCCGCTCACGCCACCTTTGTTGCCTTTTTCTGGCGTAATGGCTTCATCCTCTGGCACATCATCAAGAAACCATTCAACTTCTTTTTGAAATACAGCTGCCACAACGGCCAGCATATCGGCGCTCGGAACCCGTTTTCCGCGCTCTATCATCGATAAATATGACACCGAAGGCGCGTTACTCGAGTCAACACGTATACAACGCGCCGACAAGTCTTCCATTGTTAAGTTATTGCGTTTACGCAAGTTTCTTATCTTTGTGCCCAAAAAATGGGTCTTTCGCATTAAGCTTTTTTCATTTCTCATTTTGTATAATTCACAGTGTAAAATTTTTATTGTGAAATTCTTTGTAAAAATAGCATAGACTAAAAATCAAGCTGCTAACAAGGCTTAATACTAAACAAATAACAAAATTAATTTCTGACCTACTACACAAGAAGAGGATAAGGCGATGAATATGTCTACTCAAGCAAGCAACACAGCCACCCAAAACCTTAACCGCTTCATTGGCGAGCAATTTGTGGCGACAACGAACCAGCAAGATCGCAGCACAAATGCAAAAGACTTTTTGGATGCGCAATTCCCATTAGCCAATGGTTCACACCAAGATGTGTGCAGTTACGTGGTTTACTACAACCACTTGCTTGCCTTCTTAAAAGATGGCACCCAAAGTGGCTTACAAAATCCATGTCAATTTGTGGCGCTGACAGGCCATAAAACTGAGCCAACCTCTGTGGTATTAAAAAACAACGATACCCATGTAGAAATTTGTTTTGACCGCCTTGGCAAATTAGGTGCACAAGATTGTGCAAATATTGAAGACATTCAGGTATCGATGCCAATTAAAAATTTACCGACCCCTTACAAGCAGTGGATTAGTTTATTACACACTAGTTGCCAACCGACTGAAGGTAACTGCAAAGTGTTTACCGCAAAAGACGGTACCGATTACGCATTGCATCAACGTTAATGGGCTGTCGAGTTAACCCTCGCACCCATCACAAAAAAGGCTTCTCACATTATTAATGCGAGAAGCCTTTTTGTTATGCAGGCCAATCCACACTTAAGGCCAAAAGAAACGCGAATTTTGCATCACTTGGTTGATCGGCTCAAAGGGAATAGGGTTTGCCACGCTGTCTATTTGAGTCACGCTAAATTGCAATATGTGTTGCGAGCTATCACTTGTAAGTTGACTTAAATGCCCCCTGACAGTAACGGGGTAATCTAATTGCTCACCCGCCTTAATCATCACTACAGCATCGGTAACCAGAGTAAACGCTATCGCTTCACTGCTATTAATAGCAATGCGATACGCCGCTGCTTGTTGGGTTTTATTACGAATTTTAAGCTGATAGCTGTTTTCAACAATGTCATCACCGACCTCACGATATAAGGTTTGCCTGTCGCGGATCACGTTTAACTGAATATGACTTAACTGGCTCAAATCGATAATAATTAACCCAATCATTATCAGCAGTGCGCTGGCATACCCTAACGCCTTTAATGACAATTTACTCGGCTTTGGCTGGCCTTTTAGCTGGTTTTCGCTGGTAAAACTGATTAAATTTGGCGCATAACCAAACTTTGCCATGGTTTGATTACAGGCATCGACACAGGCACCACAATTAATGCACTCGTATTGCAGGCCATTACGAATATCTATCCCTGTTGGGCACACATCAACACATAAGTTGCAATCAACACAATCACCTAACTCGGTTTTTTCAGCGCGTTTACGTGGCCCACGAGACTCGCCGCGCACCGTATCATAGCTCACTGTTTTGGTATTTGCGTCAAACATCACCGCCTGAAAGCGTGAATACGGGCAACAATGCAAACACATCATTTCGCGCATCCAACCAGCATTTACATAAGTGCATATGGCAAAAAACCATACCCAGGCACCGGTCCAAAACCCGCTACTGAGCGTAAATATATCAATGTAGAGTTCACGCGCAGGCATAAAATAACCGATAAACCCACAACCTGTGAGTAAGGCAAACAGCATCCACGCTAGGTGTTTAGTGACTCGTTTACGTAATTTACTCAAAGACCATGGGGCATTATCTAATGCAGTACGGTGATGATGATTACCCTCAACTTTGGCTTCAACCCACATATACATAAACGTCCATGCCGTTTGCGGGCACAAAAAGCCGCACCACACCCGCCCCCAATATACTGTGACAAAAAACAGCGCAAATGCAGCCGCCATAAAAAACCATGCTAATACGGTAAAGTCCTGTGGCCATAACGTGATGTTAAAGAAAAAGAATTGCTGCTCGGTGACGTCAAATAAAATCGCCTGACGGCCCTGATAGTTAATAAAAGGCAGTAAAAAGAACAATACGATGAGTAAGGTATTGCTGTTCTGTCGCAAACGCTGAAAGACCCCTTTTTGTTCACGCACATGGATTTTTGCTGACGGCGTGGCGATTTGAACCACATCAATACGCTGTGAAGCTTTGAATTTATTACTTGATTGAGATGCTGACGTAACTTGAGCTGATGAGTTGGGCATAACGGGTTTCCTATAACGCGGTATTACCTTGCTATAGCAAAGACTAAGCCAACAAAAGAAAACGTTTAAGACTCTGATTTTATATGACTTTGTTTTGGATCGCCTATCAAAGTGTCACGATATATCGCTATAATGGCGATATATCGTGACTAATCGTGCATGAAAAAATATGTTATCGCTCAATGCCGAGCTTTTTCATACGAGACCGAAGGGTGCTGGCGGGCATGTCTAACATAGCAGCTGCACCTTGTGGACCAGAAATCCGCCAGTGCGTTGTGTTAAGCACTGCAACAATGTGCGCAGCTTCTGCTTGTGCCATGGTTAGCATTGCAGTGGTTGACGGCGCAGATCCCAGTGCCGGCAAAGTATTAAATGACAACTGACCGTTTGACGACAAAATAATTTCGCGTTCAATTAAGTTTTGTAACTCTCGCACATTACCCGGCCAGGTATATTGTTGGAGTTTTTTTAACCCTTGCGTGCTGACTTTGGTGATTTTTTTACCTAACTTATTACCTAGTGATGCCGCCAAATCGCTTACCAATTGAGGAATATCTTCACGGCGTTCGCGCAGCGGTGGCACTGTAATCGGAAATACATTTAAGCGATAATATAAATCCATGCGAAACAAGCCTTGTTCTACTCGCGCGGCTAAATCATGGTGCGTTGCCGCAATTAAGCGAATGTTCACGCTGATCGTTTCACTACTGCCGACCCGCTCAAAACGTTGCTCTTGAATCACCCGCAATAATTTAGATTGGGCAGATAAACTCAGCTCGGCAATTTCGTCTAAAAATAAGGTGCCATTGTGGGCTAATTCAAAACGCCCTTTACGGCGATGAGTTGCCCCCGTAAACGCGCCTTTTTCATGGCCAAAAAGTTCGCTTTCTAACAATGCGCTAGAAAATGCCGCGCAATTTACACTCACCATAGGCTGATCTTTACGATGACTTAATCGGTGCAAGCTGCGGGCTACAAGTTCTTTGCCTGTGCCATTTTCACCGCAAATAAGCACTGTGCTGTCGGTGTTTGCCACTAAATTAATTTGTTGGGCTAATTGCTTAATCGGCTGGCTGCTACCAGAAAACCCTAACGCACCTTGCTGGCCTTGTAACTCGGTGAGTAAATATTGATTTTCTGACGCGAGGCGCTCAGACAACGCCTGAACTTGAGCTAATGCCTGCCTTAGTGATTGCTCTGTATGCTTTTGCATACTCACATCACGAAATATCGCGATAACGCCAATCAGCTTTTGGTGATGATAAACCGGGGTTGAACTGTAATATACCGGAAAACTACTACCGTCTTTGCGCCAAAACACATCATCAGACACCTGACGCGGTATGGCGTCATGTAATGTGCGATAAATCGGGCAATCATGTTGCGGATAATGGCTGCCGTCTGCATGGCTATGATGATGGCAATCATGAATGTTTTTGCCAATTAACTCGGCGCTTTTCCAGCCGGTCATTTGCTCTGCGGCTGGGTTAATAAACACCGCATTACCCTCTAAATCAAAGCCATACACCCCTTCGGTCATGGCATTTAGCAGTAAGGTATTTTCTGGTAAAAAGTGACGCGATGAACTAGGTTTATCTAACGTAGAATGAGACATATTGTGGGCGTTGCTGCAAAATAATATCTACAGTATAGCCGACTCACGATATATCGCGAATTTATCACCCCATCTGTAATGACTTAGATGCTTTTTACACATGAATGTTTGTAGTAGATTGATAATATCGACAATAAATAGAGATAATAGCTCAGTAAAATAAGCTAAACTAATAAAAATAAAGCTTTTTAAGTCAATTGAGACTTACTGGTATCAGCACTTAAACACATTATTTTGCCATTTTCTGTTGCGTGTTGCGTGTTGAGGCGCATATTGAGATATTCAAGTTATTGCTACCCTATTACACCAATTTGGATAAATAATTGATCAGAGATTACGTAGAGAAAATCGTTTAGAATAAGGCAGAAATTGCAGCTAGCTAGTACCATTTCAATTTAGTTATGATCGATTGAGCTACCATTCCAATGGTAGCTCATCGGTCTTTATTAATACTTTCAAAGAACGACTTTCTCTCGGCGTTCGGCTGATCAATTTGTCTGTTTCTAACTTCAAAATTGTCTGATGAACTGTTGGGGCTGAAACACCAAAGTACTTCTGGATATCAGCCTGAGCTGGCGGATACCCATTCACTTTGCTGTAATAATAAATGAAAGCAAGGTATTGGCCTTGCTTCACACTAAATGCGGAATTAATTTTTTTCTCTGTGGGGATCGACATTTTTAAGGCTTTGTGATCAATTATCGTCTTTGATAGATGAGAGTATCATGCCATGAATATCACTTACCTTGTAGAGTTGACCCAAGAAGAACTGCACACCTTAAAGACTTTATTAAGCAAGGGCCTACACAATGCTCGCTTGTTAAAACGAGCCAACATACTGTTGCTTGCAAACCAACATCAACACAGTGATAAAGATATCAGCCAGTTACTCAATACCAGTACCTCTACTATTTACCGAACCAAAAAACGCTTCGTAGAAGAAGGACTGAAGGTCGCACTCGCCGAAGGAAAACGAACAGGGCAACCCAAATTACTCTCAGCTAATGATGATGCAACATTAGTTAGCATTGCTTGTAGCGAGCCACCAGATGGCCGCGCTCGCTGGACATTATCACTCATCGCAGACAGATTAATTACGCTGACAGAGCTTGAAAGCGTATCGCTGGAAACCGTCCGTCAACGGCTTAAAAACAATGAATTAAAACCATGGCAAAAGAAGATGTGGTGTATTGGCGAGTTAGATAGCGACTTCATTGCGCAGATGGAAGAGGTACTTGATATTTATGCAATGCCTGCGGATGAAAAACATCCTGTGGTTAATTTTGATGAAGCAATGAAACAACTGGTGTCACATGTGAAACCGCCCAAATTAGCTTCGCCAGGACACTTAGCTAAAGAAGATTACGAATACCGGCGTGAAGATGTGGCCAATATCTATCTGATGTACGATAGGCATAGAGGCTGGCGACATGCTAAAGCAACAGCAACCAAGAAACGAGAAGACTTTGCAGCGTGTATGCGGGATTTGGTTGATGTTCATTATCCTGATGCCGATAAAATCCACTTGGTTTTAGACAACTACACAACGCACTCCCCAGGCTCTTTATACAAAGCTTATCCAGCAGCAGAAGCTCGGCGTATCTTGAAGAAAATTGAATTTCACTACACCCCAAAACATGCCAGTTGGTTAAATATGGTAGAAATTGAGATAGGCGTGATGAACAGACAATGTTTGGATAGACGAATTGGCACGTGGAATGATCTGCGGCTTTCTCTTAAGGCTTGGGAAACAACCAGGAATAACGAGAAGGCTAGTATTAATTGGATGTTTGATGTAGATAACGCCCGGTCGAAACTCAACCGAGCTTATAAGTTTTTAAACAGTCAGAATTAAATGGAATTAGTACTAGTTGTTCTACCTTAAAAATTTTTAACGACGTGATAAGCAATGCAAACCAGTAAGAATGGTCACATTCTTGTGCTGATTGGTGTTAATGCCATAAGTAATTGAACTAACCCGTAGGTAATAAAAAGGCCAATACATGCCAGTAACGCGATTAATGCAACCTTTATTGTGTCTAGCTTATTTTATGGGCACGAGTGTAAGTGCCGGTACATTCACGGTAAACGTTACCGATAATGGCGGTGAACGTCTAGGCGATGCTGTAGTAGAGTTGATCCCAACGGCGAAAACCGCTGCCACTTTGCCTACAAATAAACACTATGAAATGCGTCAGCAAAACCGTGTGTTTTCACCTTTTGTATTGGCTGTACCGCAAGGCGCTCAAGTCGACTTTCCAAACTTAGATCGCACCCGACATCATGTGTATTCGTTTTCAGAAGCGAAGCAATTCGAACTTAAATTATACGTAGGCCAGGCTGAGTCTCCTATTTCATTTGAAAAACCAGGATTGGTCGCCATTGGCTGTAATATCCATGATTATATGCAAGCCTTTATCTATGTTGCTGCCAGCCCTTATTTTGCGGTTAGCAACGAGACAGGCTTAGCAAGCATCGACAATATACCCGATGGCGAATACCAAATCAGGCTTTGGCACCCTTGGCAGTTAGCTGATCCTGCGCCCACAACCATAATGATAAATGACGCTAACAATCACCTTACCGTTAACATTGATGTTAAACGTGAAGAAAAACCCTCTTCACCACCGAGTGGTTTTGGGGTTCAACATCACGTAAGTACTTACATGGGACAACATGCCAAATAGTTTTCGCAGTAGGCTAATTATTGCTTTTTTACTCATTTTAACGCTTATGCAGTTAACTACGGCTTTATTTGTGTTAACTGCCATGCAGCGTGATTACCGCCTGCAACAAACTCAAAACTTAAAGATTGGTTCAAATGTATTTGTAGAAATGCTGTCTAACCGCAGCGAACAGCTTAACCAAAGTTTATCTATTTTGAGTGCTGATTTTGGTTTCAAACGCGCCATTGCAACTGGCGAGCAAGACACTATTTCGTCGGTACTGGCAAATCATGGCAGGCGTATTAATGCCGATGCGGTGATGCTGTTATCTCCTGATGGCAAACTCTTATCATCGAGTTTACAAGGGCTGAGCGCTGCAGATATCAGTGAATTATTTGCGTTAACTAAAAACCGCTCCACAGGGTTTGAGATATTCAATTACAACCACAACAGCTACCAATTTGTATTGCAGCCTGTTAATGCGCCTCGGTTAATCGCCTGGGTGGGCATGGGCTTTTCAATGGACCATAATGTCGCTGAGCAGGCCAAAAGTATTACGGGGATTGATATTAGCTTCATTAATCAATCTGGTAGAGTTGATATCGTATCTACCCTACCAGCAACAGAGCAGCAACAAATACTGGCCAATATCACTCAAATAGCTCAAGCAGACGCTAGCGTAAATGACGATATCCCAACAGGGTACTTATCTACGTCGATTTCGTTAGACAAAAGTAATATTAATCAATGGGCTGTGTTACATCAGTCAAATATTAAGTGGCAGCAAAATTACGATGCGCTACGCAATAAAATGCTTATTGTATTTGCACTTACCTGCTTATTAACATTTTTAATTGCTGCATGGTTTGCTGGCAGTTTAAGCCGTCCTATTTATGCTTTAGCCAATTTTGCACGTAAAATTGGCCAAGGTGAAAACCCTCACCCGATTAAAGACGCACCAGCTGAATTGCAGGTATTGGTCGATACCTTATCTGTTATGCGCGACAACATTGAGTCTCGTGAAGAAGATTTAGTCTATCAATCACAACATGATAACCTCACCGGCTTATACAATCGTGCGGCAGCAAAACAGCAACTAGGCCCATTATTGACACAAATGCTCGGCAGCATTGTGATGATAGACATTAAAAATTTCCGCCATCTCAATAATATTATCGGTTTTGCTAATGCCGATAATTTGCTGGTTTTATTTGCAAGCCGACTAGAAAGTTTATCGCCTACTGCAGCGCTTATTTCCCGTTTAGACGGTGACTCGTTCCTATTATTATTCCAACCCAGCATCAGTAGCGCGCAGCTGGATGCTTATATACAACAGCTCACTAAACCTTTTTCGATTGAGGGCTCTAAAATTAGTGTCAGTGTTAGGGTTGGCATTGTTGAGCTATCAAGTGATTACGAAGCCAATGATATTGATACCATCATTCGCCATGCTGAAATTGCAGTCAATCAAGCTCGAACAGAATCTCTGGGGATTGCCATCTACCAACAAGGTGAAGACGAGCGTTACCTTCGCGAATTAATGATTATTCGCGATCTGCCAGTGGCCTTAAGTCATGGTCAATTTCATTTAGTGTATCAACCCAAGGTAGACATCCACACCAATCGGTGCGATAGCGCCGAAACCCTCATTCGCTGGCAACATCCGCAATTAGGCTTTATTCCACCAGACGAATTTATTCGCCTCGCCGAAAACTCAGGTAATATTTCGATAATAAGTGACTGGGTATTAAACACGGCTATCACCCAATTAGCACTATGGTGGGCTCAAGGTATTTGTATCAAAGTAGCCATTAACTTGTCGGCGCATGATCTGACCAATGCTCAATTACCTCAGGATATCAATAGGCTGTTAACTGATAACAATCTACCCATTGAAGCACTTTCTATTGAGGTCACTGAAGGTGCAGTCATGAAAGACGCACAAGCGGTTATCGCTGTATTACAGCAATTTAGGCAAATGGGTATCGCCATTGCTATTGATGACTTTGGAACAGGGCATTCGTCGTTAGCATATTTGAAGTTATTGCCCGTTAACGAGGTCAAAATCGATCGCAGTTTTATTAAAGATATACACACTGATGCCACTGATTTAATGATTGTCGACACCAGTATTCGACTCATTAAAGGGCTCAATTTATCAGTCGTCGCAGAAGGTGTTGAGTCCTTGAAAGGTATTGAGATTTTGCGTCAACTCGATTGCGATATTGTACAAGGTTATGTGTACTCAAAACCTCTTAAAGCCGCTGAGTTTATTGCCTGGCAGCACAATTTTAATCAATCCAGCGTAGCCGTTAACCCACAGGATAATGAGCATTAATGAGCCGACTTATATTGTTACTGAGCCTACTAGTAATGGCTAATCAATCTGTATTGGCAGACACAAGCAAAGTAATTGCTACTGGCGGCGCAACAACCATTGAAGGTTCTGCTGGCGGCGGTATTGTGCCGTGGGCTGTGATAAATGGTTACGCCAGTTCAGAACAATGGTCTCTGACCGCGATGCACTCTCAGGTAAGTGTTGACGACTTTAGCCTTCAAGCTATTGGCGCCTCATTAAGCATTAATAATCGCGTTGAAGTAAGTTTAGCTAAACAAACGTTCGACCTTGATACCATGGGCGGCAAACTTGGTCAGGACATAGTCGGTATAAAGTACAAATTGGCTGGCGAATTATTGTACAGCACGCTACCGCAAGTCAGCTTAGGGCTTCAGTACAAAAGAGTGGATGATTTTGGTTTACCTCAAGCTGTCGGTGCGCGCAGCGACTGGGGACTTGATGCTTACCTTGCTAGCAGTAAAGTCTTTTTCGATGCCATTGCTGGGCGCAACCTGGTAACCAACTTAACCTTAAGAGCAACTAAAGCGAATCAAACAGGGTTACTGGGATTTGGCAGTGCAACCAGCAATAACTATCAATTACTCGCCGAAGCCTCCATCGCGGTATTGCTAGCTGACAACATAGCACTGGGTTATGAATACAGACAAAAGCCCAATGAACTTAGCTTTGCTAAAGAAGATGACTGGCAAGACATTTTTGTAGCCTGGTTTATTAATAAGCACTGGTCTGTTGTAGGTGCTTATGTTGATTTAGGCAGCATTGCAGGGTTTGAGCAGCAACAAGGTTGGTATTTATCCATTGAGGGGACACTGTAATGTTAACCACTCGACCGTATTTTAGTACGCTAATGCTTGGGTTATTACTCATGCTGACAGCCTGTGCAAACTCACCGACTAGTTTATATCAGCAATTAGGAGGTAATGCCGGTATTAGCCAAATTACCGACCATTTTTTAGTGAATCTATCGCAAGATAAACGCATAGTGCATCACTTTGCACACACTGACATAGCGATATTTCGTCAACGCTTGATTGAACATTTATGTGTGGTCAGCGGTGGAAACTGCGAATACAAAGGCGCATCTATGTTTGATGCTCATATTGGTTTACACATTAGTCAGGCAGACTTTGATGCCGTTGTTGGCCATTTAATTGATGCGCTTAAACAACAACACGTGCCTATCGCAACGCGTAATGCATTATTGGCTAAGCTAGCACCTATGTATGAAGATATTACCTACCACTGATATCAGCTCGGCAGGCTCAAACAATAAGGTTAATAAAAAGGCGTTGGGTCGAGTTCTAGCGCACCTGGCGATATACCGCGCTCAATGTTTACATCTGCTTTTAGTAAATCCACCATGGTGACTTCGGTATAGCGTTTGTGCTTAAGCGAGTAAAAACATTTTACCACGGGGTGTAATGCATCACGCCCTTTTGAGTCCCATACAATACCCACTCGCTCATCCGACAATTGCACCAGAGACCCGACAGGATACACCCCCACACAACGAATAAATTCGTATACTAACTTTTGGTCTAAATGAAAGGGGGTCAAACTGAGTAAAATCTTAAATGCAGCCGCGGGACTCATGGCCTCTTTGTAACATCGAGTAGCAGTTAACGCATCAAAAATATCCACAATGCAACTCATGCGGCCATGTTGTGGGATTTGCTCTTCAGTTAAACCATTAGGGTAGCCTTTGCCATCAAGTTTTTCATGATGCATTAAACACACATCTTTACTCACCTGCGACAAGCCTTTAGTTTCGTTCATGATTTCTATTGCATAGACTTGATGCAACTTCATGTGTTCAAACTCTTCTGGCGTTAATCGCCCAGGTTTATTAAGCACTTCACTGTCGACTTTAATTTTGCCAATATCATGCAAAATACCACCCACAGCCATTTGCTTTAGCAATTCACGATCTAGCCCTAAATGCTTACCAAAAGTCACCAGTAAGAAAGCGACATTGATAGAGTGCTCAAGCAAATAGGCATCTTTAGTACGCAGCGCAGAAATACATTTAAACGCATCGGCATCGTCCATTACTGACTCAATCATTTTGTCGGCAACGTCTTCAATTTGGCCGACCTCGATGGGTTTACCCCCAAAGGTTTCTGACATCACTTTTTTGATTAAGCCCTTGGCTTCAGCAAGTAATTTTTTAGCTTGCGCCTGTTTTCCGTCCCGGGTGACAGTAGCTTTACGCGCTAAAGGGTTGGCTGGGTTATTAGTGCGATTGGCTTTTTTTAATCCACAGGTATCTGACGATCGCTCTATATCGACCCACACAACTGTAATATTGTTCTTTTTAAGCTTAACAATGGCATCGCGGTGCTTGATTTGGCCTGGGTTGCGAATATCAATTTTGTTTTGTTGGCGATCTATCGCCGTTACAAACATGCCTAGGGCAAGTTTATCAACAGGGATCTTAATGACATTACTTGATTCAACAGAATCACTCATGCACACACTCCGGGAAGAAAAACGTAAAATGTGGTTGCCTAACGCAATAACCACAACTAGTTTGAACGAACTTTGTTAATTCACCTAGTGTTTTTGCTCAACTATCGTAGTGGACTCACAGTAATTTTAGATTAATGCTAGCCCACAATCCATGAACAAAAATAACCTTTTTTTTCATTTTATGACAAGGATATTAAGCCAATCCCCCCCCAATGACACGCGTTAAGTAAGCGCTTACAAAATAATGCCCAGTGCAATGCATCAAAAATCATCCTCTTATCGCTTTAACGATTATATTAGTAATTCAGATCACACGATTTAACCTTGCTAATTGACACTATTTAACAGCTTTATTACCGTAACGAAGTTGCAGATTTACGTGGGGCATTTCTTATTGGATCACATCTTTTCATCACATCTGAATGAACTGATTACTAAGCTTAACCAGCTCAGTAAGGTACCTGTACGCGAATCGATTATTCAATTATCGGTAGACGCACCGGCATTGCCTTTACTTTCTTGGTTAGCCGCACAAAATCAATTCCCAAAATTGTATTGGCACGGCAGAGACAGAGACGAAGATGTTGCAGCTATTGGTGCCTGTAAAAGCTTCTTTGTTGAAGAGCATGCCGATGACAATGTTTTAGCACAAATTTATCAACAACAACGCAATAAAACCAACCAACAAGACATTCGTTATTACGGGGGCCTTGCCTTCGACCGCACAGTTGAAAGCTGGCCAGAATTTGGCCGAGCGCACTTTATATTACCGCGTATTGAATTACGCCGAAATGGCAATAAAATCAGGATACTGCTTAACCTTAATTTTGATGGCACAGATCCTCAGCAAGAAATTCAAGCCGCATTGACAACGATAAAGCAGGTGCAAAAACCAAGGCCGTTATCACCGCCTCATAAAATGTCATTAATGGGGCGTAGTGATTTGCCACGCTATGAACGCTGGAAAGAATTAGTAGAGCAAGTCACTCAAGATAAATTTAATCAAACTACGCCTAAAGTGGTGCTATCTCGCCATACTCAAATTGATGTTAACGATGACATTGATCCATGGACTGTATTAGCGTGCTGGCAGGGCCGAAACCCCAACAGCTTTCAATTTGGTTTTCAATTTAGTCAACAGCGCGCTTTTATTTCTTGCTCTCCAGAACGCTTATATTTACGTCGCCAACAGGAATTATTTACCGAGGCTTTGGCGGGTACCACAGTGCGTGGGCTAAATCCTGATGAAGACAATTTACTCGCACAAGCATTACTAGACGATATAAAAAATAGCAATGAAAATCAGCTTGTTAGGCAACACATTGTTAATGTGCTAACACCGTTAAGCCAATATGTCGGGGCAGACGAACACCCCAAAATTTTTAAACTCAACCATATTCAACATTTACACCGTTCAATTAGGGCTCAAATTAAACCAGGTGTTAGCGACTTTGAATTGCTGCGAGCATTGCACCCTACCCCCGCTGTTGGAGGATTACCACGAGAAGCCGCACTCAACTTTATCCGCCAGCGCGAAGGTTACACCAGAGGCTGGTATGCCGGAGCTTGTGGCTATTTTAATCGCAACGAATCTGAGTTTTCGGTGGCAATCCGCAGTGCATTAATCGAACCGAGACGAATCAATTTATTTGCCGGCGCAGGTATTGTGGCAGGATCAGATCCAATAGCCGAATGGCAAGAACTCGAAAATAAACTCGCCACGGTGCTGTCTATTTTAATCGACTTTTAACCCAGTATTCGCCGCTACTACAGCGCCATTTGTAACAAATAGCCCTGGCAATCTCTTTCGCTTGCTCAATACCCATGCTATTATCCTGCCCCCGCGTTTACCCCTGCTTTGAATATCGCCTAAATTTGGGTTGCAAAGCGGTAAAATAAAGTAAATGCACTCATAATGATAATATTCTCTGTCGCAATGATTGATTAGCGAGTGTGGTGGCAATAACGCTGCGCAACTCACACATATCAATACTGCTAAACACATAATTAGCGGGTTCCCTCACCCCGCGCTAACCCCATTAAAAAGGCCACAAGATGTTGCAATTATCCCAGGCGAAGTATCGCCGAGCACTGATGCTATTAGTCAGTTTTCATATCTTAATTATTTGTGCAAGTAACTACCTTGTTCAATTACCTTTCCAGTTGTTTAGCTACCACACCACTTGGGGTGCATTTAGCTTCCCGTTTGTGTATTTAGCCACCGATTTAACCGTAAGGATTTTTGGCCAACAAGCGGCTAGAGGCATTATTCTCAAAGCAATGATCCCTGCGTTATTAGTGTCATATTTAGTGGGAGTATTATTCCATCAGGGCCAATTACAAGATTTTGCAGCTTTAGCACAATGGAATAGCTTTGTATTTCGCATTGCCTTTGCCAGCTTTGTGGCCTATTTGATTGGTCAGCTAATGGACATTACTGTGTTTGCTAAGCTGCGCCGTGCTAAAGCATGGTGGGTGGCACCAGCGGCCTCAACGTTAATTGGTAACTTGGTCGATACCTTGGTGTTTTTCAGTGTGGCTTTTTACGCCTCAAGCGATGCTTTTATGGCAAGCCACTGGCCTGAAATCGCCACTGTCGACTACGGCTTTAAGTTGATCGTGAGTTTAGGATTATTTTTACCTGCTTATGGCGTGCTATTAAAAGTACTACAAGACAAAATTTTGTTCGATAGTCCTAAAGCCGAAGAACAAATCATTATAGAGGCAACTAAGTAACCTGAATTAGGTTAAGTAACCTCAACTCATCAAGCTTAGTGGCTCAATAACACTAAGCTTGATATTAAAGCCCAGACCATTTAGCTCAGCTTGCTCATAGTGTAATACCATTGTTTAACTTTGTGGTGTTATGCCAATCAAACACTTCCCTCTCAACACGGTGGACTATCGCCACCTAAGCCCTGAAAGAATATTTGAGTGAAACCATTACATTGTAAAGATCTAAACTTATTTTGGATAATTACTTGCAAACACAAATGAGAATGATTACTATTAACTTGCGTTCCAAAACTCAGTTTACTCAATAGAGACTTCATCACCTTTATGAGTTTGCAGAGTTCGCAAGCACGACATTGCTCACACACTCTTTGTGGCCGGGATTTTTTCCCGGCTTTTTTTTACCTGTTTTTTACCTAGGTTTTATCGCCAAAATGTAGGCCGTCATACGGCCCAAGTTGTTGATCATCTTTTGCTTTATGATAAAGACCAATAGTAAACACGGTACCGACATTGAGTGTAGATTTCACTTCAATTGTGCCACCTAGGCGCTTAATAATGCCGTAGCTTAGCGACAAACCTAAACCTGTTCCGTCTTTGCGGGTAGTGTAAAATGGATCAAAAATCCTGCTTAAATCTTCTTTTGAAATCCCAATGCCTTCGTCTTCAACCTCAATTTTAACCCCTAGAGATTGTTCATTTTCAATCCAATCGTAGGCACGAACCCAAATTCGGCCATCATTGTTAACCGCGTGAGCCGCATTAACCATAAGATTAATGAGCACCTGTAATAGTTGTGGACGATTCACCTCAACCATTGCGGTTGCAGTTAATTCCTTCACCAAGGTCACTTGCTGCTGTTCAATGGAATGTCGAGCCAATAGCAGTACTTCTTCGACAATCGGCGTAATGGCTTGGGATTCAATAGGTGCGTTAAACTCTCCCGGGCGGCTGTATTGCAATAAACTGCGGATAATTGTGGTGATGCGGCCTACTTGTTGGATCACCAGCTCAATTTCTTCTTCGACGGCTTTTGCACCATCGCCAAGCTCGTATTTTAGCAATTCCATGTTGCCCAAGATCACCGCGGTGGGGTTATTGATTTCATGGGCAATACCCGCAATTAACTCACCAAGTGCAGTAAGTTTTTCATTGGTGACCAGTTGCTGCCTAGTGGCATGAAGTAGCGCGACGTTTCGCTCAAGTTCTTCAGTTTTATCTTGTAAGCTACGGGTGCGTTGCTCAACTTTAACTTCAAGTTGCTCAGCTGCCGCCTGAATTTGTGCATTTCGTCGCTGTAACTGGTCAAGCATGCTATCAAACTGCTGTGCTAATTGTGCAAGCTCGTTTTCCTTGGTTAATTCCAGCTTACCAATGCGAATATTGCGCCCCGATTGCACAGCGGTTACCACCTGATGAATATACTCTATAGGTTGTAACAGGCTATTGGCGCCGCGATAAACCAAAAAGCCCGATAGAAAAAGCACTATGACTAAAATGGTTCCTAGTTCGATTATGTTCAACAAATAGTTGTGCAAAAATGGCGCTTCAGAAAACCCAGCGTATACCATCCCGACTCGCTTTCCACGAATATCATACAAAGGCGCATATGCCGATATATACCAATCGTTAAACACAAAAGCACGGTTTATCCAGTTTTGTCCTTCAACTAACACCTGCTGATAAACCTCATCTGACACTAATGTGCCAATGGCTCGGTTTTGTTGATTGGGGTGACTTGGAAATTGCTCCAGAGGCACATTTGTACTAACTCGAATGTTGTCTAAAAATAATGTCACAGTACCAATAGAGCGCTCTGGCAGCGTGCCAGGGGCATACACTAGATCGCGAATATGGTCGACTATGACTGTATTTCGATTAAACAACATTCCGCCGTCTAAATACCAAAATACATTACCAGACAGGTCGGCTATTGGCATTAATGTACGGCTGATTAAACCTCGGGTTTCAATGCTTTGCACTGGTTCGGATGCATACTTTGTGGCTACGATGTCAATTTTAGCCTGTTCAGCTAGGCCTACATTAATGTGAGCGAGCCGCGCATTAGGCAGCACCATTAAGCCTGATATAGCTTGTTGTTGGGTCTGGTATAACATTAAACGTAAATCAGGATCTGCCGCAGCATCGGCCACACTGATAAGCCGCAAAAAATCTAATCCTAGGCTTTGTTGTTTTTGGATCAGTAAAATATTGAGTGCGTTAATTGCTGCTTCATTTGGCTGTGGGTCGTTATGATTGAGCAATTGAAAAGCATGTTGAAAGTCCCACGATCCGCTTATGGTACTTAACTGATGCTGCTGCCGCTTTTGCACTTGAGATAAGGAACTTTGAGCAACAACGAGATCAGCGTTGACCTTCATAAACAATTGCTTGCCTGTGTATATCACATTCCAATAAATGGTGATAAAAACCAGGCTAATTAACGTTAATACGATCGGCAGTAAGGTTAAAAACAAAATACGATAACGAACCTTTGACTGCATTTGCTGCCAACTGATCCCAAAGACTCGAGTAAACACCCCCGAAAACATAGCCACTATGGCGTATCTCCGCCGTTGTCATCTTGATTGGCCCACTCTTTATATTTTCGGTCTAACGTTTTGCGCGATACACCCAAGTCACGGGCGGCGGCAGACTTATTGCCATCATGGGCATCAACAACCTGTGTAACATGCTGTTTTTCAACTTCTTTTAACGGCCAACTTAAAGGATACCCTAATGCTTCAGGGATGACGGTAACGACAGGCTTTTTCCAATATTCTGCAGGAGGTTTACCAAGTAAGATACAGCGTTCAATCATATTACGTAGTTCACGAATATTGCCCGGCCAGTCATATTGCTGAAGCACTTGTAAGTCTTCATGACTCCAAATAATGTCCTTGATCCCCAGCTCTTGTGACAACTGCAATGTAAAATAATGAGTCAGTTCAACCACATCTTCAGGTCGAGATCGCAACGAAGGGATAACAATATTGAGCACATTAAGGCGATAAAATAAGTCTCGACGAAAACGTCCCGCCTCAACCTCATCAATTAATAAACGGTTGGTGGCGGCAACCACACGCACATCAATATCAATTTCTTTTTCGCTACCAACAGGACGAATTGCACGCTCTTCAAGCACTCGTAATAGTGCGGTTTGCATGTTCATTGGCATTTCGCCAATTTCATCTAAAAATATCGTCCCACCAGATGCATAATTAAATAACCCTTCGCGGCTCCCTTTAGCACCCGTAAACGCCCCTGCGGTATGGCCAAATAACTCGCTGGCTAATAACTCTGGTGCAATCGCGCCACAATTTACAGGAACAAAAGGCCCACTGCGGCCACTGAGTTGGTGTAATTGCCTTGCAACCAGTTCTTTACCTGTCCCCGACTCGCCTTCGATTAATACCACAGCATTGGTCGGTGCAATACGCTCAATAACTTGTTTAACATCTCTAATGGCTTCGCTATTTCCAATAATGGTTGATGAGTGACCATGTTCTAATTCACGCCTTAGCATAAAGTTTTCACGTCTTAGCAAGCGTTTCTCTATACAGCGGTCAACTGCGGTCATCATTTGTTCAAGGTGAAATGGCTTCATGATAAAGTCACAAGCACCTGCACGAAGCGCTTTTATCGCCACGTCCATATCGGCATAACCCGTCATAAAAATAATATCGGATTGTCTATCTAAATCATTTAGCGCTTCATGCCACTCAATACCTGAACGATCAGGCAAACGAATATCAACAATGAGCAAGTCAAAATGGCCTTGGCTACGGATAGATTCTGCCTGAGCAATAGTCGATGCGGTTTCAACTAATGAAAACTTTTTGGAGAGCGCCTTCATTAAAAAACTGCGCATACCAGGCTCATCGTCAACGATTAACACTGACATTGTGGTTCGAGGTATTGAGGAAATTCGTTCTTCAGAACTCATAAATTGACTCTTACTTGGGACATTTTGACACGATTTGCAAATACTCTAGCATTGAATCTGAGCAACAGGGTCACTCTGAACCACAGAATAGTGATCGTGGGACAAATTGTCTTACACATTTAGCTCAAGCTTGGGATCCAGTTCACAATTTCGATTTTAGGCGTGAACTGTATTTGCATTAAAATCGTTTGGCATCTAACTTGCTTATGGCTTTGGTAATTAAGCAAAAATTCAGTTATTAATACAACAAGGAATGAAAATGTTAAAACTCAAAGCAAGTGTTAGCATGTTATTAGCCGCAACCGTGTTTAGTGGTGCAATGCTAAGCCCGGCCGCTTTAGCGGGTGAAGTCATTAAACTTGCTACAACAACGAGTACAGAAAACTCTGGTTTATTGGGTGCAATTTTGCCTAAATTTGAGGCTGAATCAGGTTACACAGTACAAGTTATTGCAACGGGCACTGGTCAGGCATTAAAACTGGGAAGTCAGGGTGATGTTGACGTAGTGATGACCCATGCTCCAGAGGCAGAAGCCAAATTTGTTGCAGATGGTTATGGCGTTGAACCTCGCGGAATTATGGAAAACGATTTTATTGTTCTTGGGCCTAAAAATGACCCAGCTGCAGTTAAAGCAAGCAAAGATGCCGTTGATGCATTTAACAAAATAGCCACTAAACCAAGCCAATTTATTTCACGTGGAGATAATTCAGGCACCCACATGAAAGAGCTTGAGATTTGGCAAGCAGCTGCAGTAACACCAGACTTTGCTGGTTACACATCGGTTGGCCAAGGTATGGGCAAAACGTTATTAATGGCGAACGAATTACAAGCTTATACTCTAGCAGACCGCGGGACGTTTATTGCCTATAAAGCCAAGCTTGATTTAACCATTAGTTATGAAGGCGGCGCGGCATTAGCAAACCCTTACCAAATTATTTTAATTAACTCAGAAAAATACCCAGATTTAAACCATAAAGGCGCAAAAGCATTAAGTGACTGGTTTATCAGCCCTGCAACACAAACGATGATCAATCAATTTACCGTGCAAGGAGAGCAATTGTTTAAGGCCACATATAAAAAATGAATGACGGCTGGTTAGCCCTATTGCAGCAAGCATTTAGCTTGCTGCTCTCTTTAAACCCTGATGTTTGGGCAATTATTAACATTTCTTTTTCGGTGTCGTTTGCGGCGCTGCTGATCACTGTTGTTCCATCCATTATTTTAGGTTTTATACTGGCATTTAGTCATTTTCGTGGCCGCTGGGTGGTGACCAATCTCATCCAGACACTGCAATCCATTCCAACTGTTGTGATTGGTTTGTTGGTGTATTTATTACTGACCCGCCAGGGAGTGCTTGGCGATTTGAAGTGGTTATTTACTCAGCAAGGTATGATTTTAGGCCAAATGCTTATTTGTGCGCCGGTTATGGTTGCTCTTTCTCAGGCTGCATTTTCAAGTGTCGATCGCCGTGCGTGGGAAACCTCGCGCACATTAGGCGCATCTTGGTTACGTGCAGTATGGACACTCTGCCGAGAGCTACGCGTCCCACTATTGTTGGCCATTATCGCCGCCTTTAGTCGTATTTTAACCGAGGTTGGCTGCTCTATGATGGTGGGGGGCAATATTATGAATGTAACACGCAATATTCCAACCGCCATCGCGCTGGAAACCAGCAAA
Source organism: Shewanella inventionis (assembly GCF_019931735.1). Classification (NCBI taxonomy): domain Bacteria; kingdom Pseudomonadati; phylum Pseudomonadota; class Gammaproteobacteria; order Alteromonadales; family Shewanellaceae; genus Shewanella; species Shewanella inventionis. Next base: position 265,462 of record NZ_CP082926.1, read on the forward strand.
GGGGATTTCGCACAGGCCATTGCATTAGGATTGGTACTACTAATTTTAGCCCTAGTGCTAAACTTCATCTTAGGTTCATTGCGAGGCAAAGCCCTCCCGAGGAGTCATTAAGATGGCCTTATCGCATCCTTCTGTCAGCAATGACGCTATACAGGTTCATGCACAAAATGTACTCATGAAGTATCAACAACATACTTTATTTAGCGTTGCGGACCTGACGTTTAAGCAGGGTGATGTTATCTATCTTCAAGGCGATAACGGCTCTGGAAAATCAACATTAATGAAAATCCTTGCAGGCTTGATTACCCCCACTCAAGGTCGAGTTGCTAGCCATGGGTTTGCGCGTAACCCCTGGTGGCAGATTGACAGCTTGCTAGGTAAAGCGGTTTATTTGCATCAACATCCTTATTTATTTGAAGGCTCGGTAAAGTACAACTTAACCTATGCCTTGAAACAACTCACGCTTACTGCAAAAGAGCGGCATCATAGGATCGAACAAGCAATTAATATGGCGCAACTTAATGACTTATTAGATCACCATGCCAGTGATTTATCGGGTGGTGAGCGCCAACGACTTGCGATTGCTAGAGCATGGATCGCCCAGCCCAAATTACTTATGCTCGACGAGCCGATTTCGAACATGGACAAACACTCACAACGTTTAGTGTTAGCGATGATCAACCAGTTAAAACAAGACGGAACAGGCTTATTAATCAGCAGCCACCAAACTTGCGGACTCACAGCGTTATGCAAACAGCATTGGCATATTAAGCAAGGTACAGTTCATACGAGTATGCATGTGCCTACAACAGAAACTGTGCATCAATCTAATACAACGGAATTACACTATGGCACCACAAATTGACGCTGTAATTTTAGCGGGCGGCATGGCAAGACGAATGGGCGGTAACGATAAAGGATTGGTCGACCTTAACGGACAAGCCATGATCTGTCACACCATCGACAAACTCAGCAAGCAAGTCGATCGCATTATGATTAACGCCAACCGTAACCAAGCAGAATATGAACAATGGGGTTATAGCGTATTTAGCGATCAGCAAAGTGGTTACCTTGGCCCACTTGCCGGTATGGTTACAGCATTAAAGCAAACTCAAGCAGAATATTTATTAGTGGTTCCTTGCGACTGCCCTATGCTACCAGAGGATTTGGTGCAAAGACTCTTAACCGCACTTATTGCTCAAAATGCCGATATTGCAGTTGCCAGTGATGGCGAGCGTGAGCAACCCGTGGTACTGCTACTAAAACCATATCTTGTAACATCCATGCAAGCATTTTTAGATGCGGGTGAGCGTAAAATCGATTTTTGGTATCGTCAGCATACAGTGGCGGTAGCCAGTTTTGCTGATCAGCCCAATGCCTTTGTTAACGTCAATACGCCAGAACAAAAACAACAACTTGCCCAGCACATTGCCAAGTAATAATTAAGAGGTTCACGATGACTGTAGTATTTAGTAATCCACTACCTATTCCCGTTTTAGGGTTTTGTGCATACAGCGGCACGGGTAAAACAACCTTATTGAAACAACTTATCCCTGAGCTTAATCAGCGCGGTATTCGGTTAGCGGTTATCAAACATGCACATCATAATTTTGATGTCGATATTCCTGGTAAAGACAGTTATGAAATGCGTAAAGCGGGCGCCAGACAAGTACTGGTTGCCTCTCATGTACGCTGGGCACTAATGACTGAAGATCCCGTTGAAAATGACCCTCAGCTACAACACTTACTTAGCCAAATTGAAGCCGATAAAGTCGATATCGTCCTAGTTGAAGGTTTTAAAAAGCTGGCTCTGCCTAAAATTGAATTGCACCGCGCGGCCCATAACAAACCGCTTATTCATGTGCACGATGACAACATTGTCGCGATTGCTTGCTGCGACGAAACCCAAGTGCCTGACACCTTAACCCGCTTAGACTTAAACAATATCAACCAAATTGCTGATTTTGTTCAGCACTACCAGCAAAACTGGCAAGCGCCTCAAGTAAGTTTACCTATTAATTTTGACAACCAAGCACTAAGTGAGCAGCCAGAATCTGAGTATGGCATTAGCGTCTCGCAAGGCATTAGCAAGGTGCTAAATCAGGTTAAACCTATTAATCAAACTGAGTTAGTTGATCTTATTGATATAGAAAACCGAGTGTTAGCCCACGATATCATTTCAGAAATCAACGTACCACAGCAAACAAACTCTGCAATGGACGGTTACGCTTTCGCCTTTGATAGCGTTAATAACTCACCTCTTAAAATAGTAGGCGAAGTACTTGCAGGGCATCATTATCCAAATATCCTGCAACAAGGTGAAGCCGTACGCATTATGACTGGCGCAACACTGCCTCAAGGTGCCGACACCATCCAAGCGCGTGAGTTAGCCGAAGAAAGCAATCAAACGGTGAGTCTACTTGAACCAAATTACATCATTAAAGGCCAACATGTACGGCTTGCTGGTGAAGACATTGCTCAGGGTGAAGTGGCTTTATCTGCCGGTACACGATTAGGCTCTGCAGAATTAGGATTAATGGCCTCACTTGGTTTTAATCGCTTGCCAATCTTTAAGCGTCCAGTGGTTGCGGTGTTCTCAACCGGTGATGAAGTGAGTCAACCTGGAGAAGAGTTAAAACCTAACTGTATCTTTGATGCTAACCGTTACACCATTTTATCGATGGCGAAGAAACTCGGCTGTCAGGTGATTGACCTCGGGATTATCGACGACAATGAACAAACCCTGACCAGCACATTACGCGATGCGGCGAGCAGAGCAGATGTTGTCATTAGCTCTGGCGGTGTGTCAGTTGGCAATGCCGATTACATCAAAATGGCACTGGCCAACGTAGGCAGTACTCACTTTTGGCGAATTAACATGCGCCCAGGCCGCCCATTAGCGGTAGGTAACATTAATCAAAGCCTGTTTTTTGGCTTACCTGGCAACCCTGTTGCTGTGATGGTGTCATTTATGCAATTTGTTCAACCCGCCATTCGAAAACTGGCTGGTGAAACACACTGGCAACCCCAATTTATACCGGCAATTGCAGCTCAACCGCTACGAAGCAAAACAGGGAGAACAGAGTTTTTGCGAGGTATTTATCACATAGCCAATGATGGCCAGATCCATGTCAGCACTACTGGTGCACAAGGCTCAGGAATGCTTAGCTCTATGGTCAATGCCAATTGCCTTATTGTCATTGGAGAAGAAACTGCCACAATCCCTAAAGGCGATCGTGTGTTTATTCAACCGTTTGCCGATTTGCTTTAAGCCCTCAACCTCGACAATCATTGCAACACGCAATGGTTGTCGAGTGACACTTTATTTTACCGCATTCAACGACCCTCTTTATTATATCAATCCGTATAAATCACTCAGAATGCGTCAAGTGTTTGTTGATTTAACCTCAACTCTGGATAAGAGATGTATTGATAACGATATAAATCAATAGATTGGCTAAAATCCACTGTCAAGCTTGTGATTGGTTTTGCCAACAAGGCGAATTAACGCGTCAATAGCTAGCCTATTGCAAGTTAATTCAACGCAGTGAGGAAGGCAAAGGACTGCTTGAAAGGCGTTTGTTATCCAGAGCTGAGGTTGATTTAGGCATCGCTATGGCGTTAATGGTTATTCCCTTGCAAATACCGATACCAATCACTTGATTAACTCCCTTTAGCATTGCTGTGCTAGATTCGTTTTTTATCATGTGGGTGGTACACTAAAAGCATACAGCTGCATCAAATAAAGAGGAATTTTATATGGCACTTTCTCGAAAGAACTGGAACTACATTATTATCGGTGCCAGTGTCTTTATGATTTCTGTGTTATCGTTTATTAATGATAAAACCGCCAACATCCCCGATGATGCAGTAGCCCTGTTTGACCCCCAACTACCTTTGGTGCAACTGAATCTCGATAATATGTGGTTGAGTAAACAAGGCGATGACTGGTGGTGTCATGATCGCGTTATCAATTGCCAACAATGGGCACAGGCGTGGCAAAATATCAGCGTATCGCCTTTAGCAACCCAACCAGAACATAGCTCTCGCGAACAAACGCTGACCATCGCCATCAACAACATTCACACAGCCCAGCAATGGCGGTATTTCCCCGAGGATGGCTTATTACAATCATCGAATCTCAATTGGTACCAAATACCACCAAGTTTGCGCGCAGGCTTGCAGCCAATTCTTGCTGAAGTATCACAATCAAAATAATGGATTTTTATGCCAGAACTACCAGAAGTTGAAGTGACCCGCCAGGGGATCAGCCCCTACCTTATAGAACAAACAGTGAGTGGCCTCATTGTCCGAAACAGTTCATTGCGCTGGCCTGTACCAGATGTGGCGCAAAATATTGTTGGCCAACGCATAAACAATGTGCGCCGTCGGGCCAAATATTTATTAATCGACACTGATGCCGGCATGACGATTGTACACCTGGGAATGTCTGGCAGTTTACGTATTTTACCGCGTAACACCCCTGCTGAAAAACACGATCATATTGATCTAGTTTTAGAAAATGGTCGCATGCTGCGCTTTAATGACCCCAGACGATTTGGCGCCTGGTTGTGGTATGAATTACCCGAGCAGGCTCATCCATTGCTGTCAAAATTAGGGCCTGAACCATTAAGCCCAGCGTTTACCCCGCAACAGCTACAGGCCGCTCTCGCGGGGAAGAAAAAGGCCATCAAACTGTGCTTAATGGACAATCATATCGTGGTTGGAGTAGGCAACATCTACGCTAACGAGGCTTTATTTGCCGCAGGAATTCATCCACAAGCTGAAGCCGGCAGCATTGATATTGAACGATTAACCGTATTAGTCAATGAAGTGAAACAGATTTTGGCTCACGCCATAAAACAAGGCGGCACCACCCTCAAAGACTTTACCAATGCCGATGGAAAGCCAGGCTATTTCGCCCAAAAACTCCATGTATATGGCCGAGGCCATGAAACCTGTACCGCCTGTGGGCATTTACTCAGCGAAATAAAGTTAGGGCAACGCACAACGGTATTTTGCAGCATGTGCCAGCAGAGGTAAAAGTAATTGAATAAAAAGGAGCCGTTATAGGCTCCTTCATAGATCTGCGATAATATTAAAATCGGTACTCAAAAGTAGAAAACACCGTCGCCTGCGTATCATCATCTTGTACTTCAAACTCAGAGTTAGCCACACTGCCGCCTAAGGTCAACATGCCATTAAACACAGGCATACGGTACGATAACTCTAGCATCAATAAATCTTCTTTCAACGTTTGCGGTGCCCATACAGTTGCAGTATTGCCCCCATCTTTATTAAGCTGAGCATAACGCAGGATAGAAGTAAAACCATGGCTATTTTCAAATTGACCTACAAGCCCTAAAACATAGGTTTGAGCATCACTCTCATAAGTACTTCCGTAAGTCCGGCCATAATAACGTGAACCACTTTGGTATGTTGAGTGCTCATAAAAACAGTTATATTCAGATCCCACATCACAATTGACCATAGTGTCTGAATATTCAAAAAAGACTTTATACTGCTGTTTTGAAAAGTTAAATCGTGAGTCTACACCAAACATCTGTCCACAATCGGACATACTCGATGCATTTGAAGCATTTTCGCAGGTTTGCTCTACATATAAACCGACAGGAACACCAAACCAGTCATCGCTATAACGTACATCAAAGCCAGTCATCTGATTGGTATTACTGCTGCAATCAGTGGAATTGCATTCTTGCGGGTCAGTAATGGCCTCAAAGGCACTATCGACACTGCACTCTTGCTCTTCGCCGCAAAACATCGCAGTCCACGACACGCCGACCTCAAGCTGTTTTAAGGGCTTTATCGCACTGCGAAATGACCACAACAACGCATTGGAGGCATAACGTTCTTGTTCAGTGAGACTGACGCCCGCAGTCAATGTCCAGGCACCTAACCAAGAAAGCAGAGGCGTTTCAAATGCCTGAGAGTTATTTCGACTTATCATTAACGAGGACATAGGTCTTGCATTTGTCGACATGTGCAAAGAAGAGTCAAACCCTGGGCCCCACCACTGCGCAACCGTTCCAAATGTGGTCACCCAATTCCCTAAAATTACCGCAATATAGTTATCGTCAAAACGAAAGTCTTTATCGTCATTCGGGTGGTAATTGGCTGACGCCGAAAGTTTATAAGCAAGATGCTGCCCCAAATACTCATGTGAGCCTTGTATTTGGCCTTTCTCTCGATAATCAGAACCAAAGTGCTGAAAACGCGCGGCATCAGTAGCCGCTGCAACTTTAACGCGCGTATTGCCTCGATTATTCACTGCGCCTTGATAGTAAAAATTGACTCGAGCGTAAGCTTCAACTAAGTCTTTACTCATTAGCGATGGTTCAGCTCGTGCTAAATCGACTCCAATACCTGACCACATTAATGGATAGGTATTAATAGGTGAGGTGATCACCCCAGCATCAGCAAGCGCCTGTATATCTGCACGCAAGTAAATATCACTGGTATCAACCCAAGGCGCGGCTTGAGTTGCTGAGCATAATAATGCCGAGCCAACTCCGAATGAGAGCACCAACTTGCTTAAGCAAAATCCCTTTAACATAGATAACATTATCCTTTATTTACTGCATTGATTTTTTGTTTCAATGCTGCGGCAACTTGTGGATGCACAAATTGGCTCACATCGCCCCCATGAAGTGCCACTTCTTTAACTAAAGTTGACGATATAAATGAGTTTTCTTCTGATGGTGTTAAAAAAACACTTTCGAGATCTGGGCTTAAGCGGCGATTCATATTGGCAAGTTGAAATTCGTATTCAAAATCTGACACTGCACGTAATCCACGCACTAACACACTGGCGTGCTGCTCTTTTGCAAAATCGACCAGCAGCCCCGTAAATCCCACCACCTCAACATTGTCTAAATGGGCCGTGACTAAATTAACCTGAGCCACACGCTCCTCAAGGGTAAACCTGGGTTGCTTTGAAGGGTTGGAGGCAATGCCTATAATTACATGCTTAAATAAACGTGCAGCTCGTTCAATAAGATCAGCGTGACCATTCGTCACAGGATCAAACGTGCCTGGGTAAATTGCTCTTCTATGCATTATTAAAGCCATCATTATGGTGTTTGAGAACTGATATTTTAACAGTTCAGACTGACTCAACACACCTGTAATTGATAATTAATTAAACTGTTTTTGTAAAAAAACCAAAAATCGTGTAAATTAGCGACTCGAGCATGCTGAATATTTTTTAAGCATTTGTGTCGAATTATATATGGAAGTGAGTCGATTATATGCTAATCTTCCATTTAGGTGTGTTTGAATAATTTACGGGAAGACTTTGAATATGAAAAAATCAGCTATCGCGTTAACTACTGCTTTATTAATGATCGGTTCAGCTTATGCTGCTGACCCTGCTGAAACCACTACAACCACTACAACTAGTGGTACTGGCGGTGCTGCTGGCGGCGCTGCTGCTGGTGCAGGAGTTGGTGGTGTTGCTGTTGGTGCTGCTGTTGTAGCTGGATCTGTTATTGTTGCTGCTGCTGCAACTGCTGCTAATGATAGTAGCACTGAAGACGGTTCTGGTACTGGTACTGGTACTGGTACTGGCACTGGCACGACGACTACAAGTACTGGCACAGGTACTGGTACTACTACGACTTCAGTGACAAACTAAATTCGTACCTTTTAAAAAAAGCACATTTTTTAATGTGCTTTTTTATTTTCTTTTTTTTGTCATTAAGCCAAAGCTTAAGGAACTGAGCTCATATGCCTTCAATTTTTCAAAATAAAAGCCTACTCCCTTTGCTTTTCTTCTTTATCTTAACAGGCTGTAGCAACACATTCGTACAAATTGGTGGCATGCTTAAAGAAAGCATCGTAGGCTTTCCTGATGATAATGTTACTGCCGCAGAGATTGAGAAAAGCCCTTATGCCAGCATCCACGTTAGAATCAATAATACACACAGATCATATATCGTACTTGCATATGCAGAAGCCCCACAAACGCTACCAATAACCCGCATTGATTCTAAAAACATTGAGCTTAAATGGCTCTCGGCTGACAATGGTATGCTAGTAACGCGTAATGGCCGTTTATTGAAATCGGTAAATTTATTTGTAGGTAATCGCCTTAACATTAACAGCGAACAAACTGATCCCGTCGCTTTAGGCTTGCATCTAAGTAGTACGCCAATGCAATGGGAAAATACGGTAGATTGGCAGCCAGGTTATCATGTCAGTTATCAACAACACTCCACCTTTAGTTTTGTTAGTGATGAAACGCTCACTATCAATGATAAAACCGTAACACTTAAAAAATTCAATGAGCATGTTGTCGTGGCTAATCTCGATATCGAATATGACAACCAATTTTGGGTTGATGAATCGACGGGTAACGTGATCAAAAGTTATCAAAAAATTGCCCCGAACTTACCTTATATCGAAATGACCCTTCTTAAGCCTTATGGATTTGAGGACGTGAAATGAAGCCGCTAATTCAACTCTGTTCAGCTTTAATACTATTGACATTTAATCAACAACTTAGTTATGCCGAAACTGAAGTGACTGTAGCTCAATCGGTATACAGTAACTCGACGGTATCATTAACATATGTGAGTCCACCTCGCTTAGTACAAGTCATCAAAGATAGTTTATCAAATGCACAGCTTTCTTCTGAACAATCGAACCCTTTACCCATTTATTGGTTAGGTGCGGGTTTGTATGATGCCAGTACAGAAGCGGCATTACTCACACAGCGACAACAGATTCTTAATACCCTTAAAACACAATATAGTGATATGGGTAAGCCAGATCATATTCAGGCGTTAAAAACACTAGCGACATGGATTGCAAATAACCAATTTCTTCAACGTCAGTTTATTCCACTTGATTATGATGTGATTCGATTAAAAGAAGAGCTAAACCCACTATTACAGGGGAAATACTTGCTCACTCTCCCTAGCAAGCCACAAGATGTATTGGTATTAGGAGCAGTGACTCAAAATGGTCCTCAGCCATTCGTTGTGAGGCAAAATGCGTCGCAATATATTGAAAATGCGATACCATTAAAAGCATCAGAAAATAGCTTCGCTTGGCTAATTCAACCTGATGGAAAAATAGAAAAATACCCTATTGCTTATTGGAATCAACAACATATCGATATCGCACCAGGGGCGATTATCTACCTTGATTTTGACGGTGTAAGAGATAACGAGCCAGCATTGAACCAACACATCCTAGAACTACTAAAACATTGGGTACGTTAACCATGAACCATGCAAAGCAGACAGCCTTTTCTCTTTTTGCCATTCCTATCATGGTAAGCAGTATTGTTATAAGCACTAGTGCCCACAGTGATGAATTATCCACACCTAAGCTCACGCCTTCACAGTATGATTTTGGTGGTGTAGGCCTGATTCAAATGCCTACAGGTAGAATGGCAGCTGAAGGTGAGTTTAGTGTAAGCGGGACTTTTAACGAAGATTATTATCATGGCGCATTATCACTGCAGTTATTTCCCTGGTTAGAAACCACGATTCGCTATACCCAAGTACCAGACGTACTCTACAGTAACGATCCAAGCTTCAGTGGTGACACTTACTACACCGACAAAGGCATCGACATAAAATTACGCTTATTAGAAGAAAGCTACTGGCTACCAGAAACCTCTATCGGCGTTAGAGATATCGGTGGCACTGGCTTATTTGACAGCGAATATATTGCCATGACCAAAGGCTTTGGCCCTTTTGATGCCACCGTTGGATTTGGTTGGGGTTATATCGGCAACCGTGGCAACTTCATTGATTCGGGCAAAGCATCTTCCGTAGATTGTAATCGAAACACTGGTTACAAAGGCACTGGTGGTGATGTTGACTTTGAACGTTGGTTTAAGGGTTGCAGTGCCATTTTTGCAGGTATTGAGTACCAAACACCCTGGGACCCATTACGTATAAAAGTGGAATATGATGGTAATGATTATAAATCAGACTTTGCAGCCTTACAGACCGGTAATGAACTAACACAAGACAGTCCTATCAACTATGGGATGCTATACCGTGTCAGTAATTGGGGCGACTTTAAACTCAGTTATGAGCGCGGTAATACCTGGACGCTGGGTTTTAGCATGGCGACTAACTTTAATACCTTAAAATCAAACTGGCGCGACACACCAAAGCAACCGATTGAAGATAAGCCGGATTTAGCCGACCGCAAAGTCGACTTACCGGAACTTAACAAGCAATTGGCTTTTGATGCTGGCTATAGAGGCGCCAAAATCTACATCAAAAATGATGAAGTCACAGTAGTTGCGACGCAAACGAAATACCGTGATAGAAAATATGCTCACGATCATGCTGGGCGAATTTTAGTTAATCATTTCCCACAAGCAAAAACCTTTAAAATTATTGAAGTGGCGGGCCATTTACCGACGACTGAAACCCACATTGATGCAAAAAGGTTTACCAATGCGGTACAACATAACTACATCCATGCAAAAGTAACAGATAGTACAACAGTTATAGAACCGACATTACCAACTGAAACACCTGATTGGGACACGCCTAATCAATGGAATTATGGTTTTGCGCCAAAACTAAACCAATCGTTTGGTGGTTCAGAAAACTTTTACTTATTTAATGTCGGCATCAATGGTGGCGCGAGTCGTTGGCTGACTGAGAATATTGAGATCAGCAGTTCGATGTATATCAACCTGTTTGATAACTATGACCAGTTTAAATACCAAACACCACCAGATGGCACCGATCTTAAACGCGTCAGAACCTTAGTGAGACAATATGTTTCTGACACCACCGTTCGTGTCGATAATTTGCAGTTAACCTGGCTCGATAAGCTTAGCGAAAACATCTATGCCCAGGCATACGTTGGTTACCTGGAAATGATGTTTGGTGGTGTTGGAACAGAAGTACTTTATCGCCCAATGAATAGCGAGTGGGCATTTGGTATTGACGCTAACTACGTCAAACAACGCGATCCTGACAACATATTCGGTTTCTTCGAAAATGAAATCAACTACGATCCTTTTTCAAACCGTTACTTCAGAGCACAAACGGGTACCTTTACAGGTCACGCCAGTGTGTATTACCAGCCAAAATGGTTTGATGATGTGCTGCTTAAAGTGAGCTATGGCCAGTATTTAGCAGAAGATCGCGGAGTAACAGTCGATTTCTCTAAACAATTTGATAGTGGTGTTATCGTAGGTGCATTTGCCTCTAAAACCAACCTGTCTGCGGATGAATTTGGCGAAGGTAGCTTCACTAAAGGCTTCTATATTTCAGTTCCATTCGACGCAATTTTACCGACGCCGGTATCAAATCGCGGTAGCCTAGCTTGGCAACCTTTAACACGAGATGGCGGCCAAAAACTGGGCCGTAAATTTGAGCTTTATGGCGGAACAGATGCCAGAGCGCCATGGCTGAACAAGTCCAATAGCGTGAAGTAAATCCGTTTATACAGTAAAAGGCAGAACCTAGTGGTTCTGCCTTTTTATTGACGGTGAAACAAACGTTTTCAGCAATACCTAAGTTTTATCGTACGCCTCAAGATAATCAACGATTCTTACCGACGCCATACCATCCGTTGATTGAGATAATAAAACACCAAAAATAAGTTATTTAGATAAAATTTTGAGCAGAATATGATTATAAAAATGAACGAAATGATCGAAGCATCATGAATTAAATCTAGAACAATCTAGCAATAACAACCATTTCGTATACATGATGGAATATGCGCTACGTAGAGCTAAAAAACAAAGCACCTAAATTCATTTATGTTTTACCAATAAAGGGAATCGATGAAGCCTCTGATAGCAAAATAATCTCACAGCTTTAGTCGTCGGCCTGTGTACATTTTATTTTGCATCCAAATATTTAAAAAACTCATCTCTGCCAGTAAAACGTGCTTCGATTGCTTTGATATGTTTGTCTTCTGTATGCTTCCAAACACCGGGGATAGAATATACGTGCTCAAGAAACTTAAAAAACTTATTTCGCAATTGTAGATTTGGTTCCCAGCCTTGCATTACAGCCTTAAGATTTTCACTTAACCGCTCAGCATTATCCGCATGTTTAACTAAACCTTCTATGTTGTAACAGGCTTGACCTACTGTTAAAACGCACTTATTAAGTAGAAGCGACTCTAACCCAACTGTTGAGTTTATAGTAACCACGGCCTCTGAGCATTGAATTAAATCACCGGTTTTATTGCCATTCGCAAATGTCGCAATTGGATCTTTATTGTAAAGATGGGAGTAATGTTTGTGCCATGACGGATGCTCTTTAAACACCACTTTTAGCGAGGGGTCATTCAAACTTTTAACGGCTTTAAGCACCTCATCGTAAAACATTTCCATTGAGTCTATCCAAGGAGAAAAACTTGCTATTTGCGTATCGTGAGGGACTTGAAAAGGGGCAAAAATATAACGTTCTGGTATTTCTGTTGAGTCAAACGCACAGCGCTTTTTATGGTCTTCCCTAGGAATTATTTTTGGTTCTGAAAACTCTAACACATTTTGCGGATCAAAATTAAGATAAAAAGACGGATCGCGACTCAACGATGCATTAAAGTTAATACCTCGAGGATCTAAGCTACTTGTGCCTGGCAGCAAACCATTCTCGTAATAAAATTGTTTTATACATAATGCTTTAGCAGCCATTGCAACGGTGATATTAGGTAGTTTATTACCATTCCAAATCACTATGAACTCTGGTTTAACTTCATTTAAAAGCGCTAAATACTTGGCATATCTTAAGCGTTCAAACAAAACCAGCACAAAACCGTACATAGCACTCACTACAGGGTTTGCCCAAAAAGGACTGCGCGCTTTTTTTCTTATTAATTGCGACTTTACAACATCTTTAAAATCCACATTAAAGGCATTTTTCAAATAATTAACTGCCGTTAATTTAGGCATTCCCATAATGTGTAATTGACAATCCATCGACACTTTTTTTATTATTTTTTTATAGTATTTCGCATGAACATTTTTACGGGAGATAAATAAATAAGTCATATAAATTGGGCTTGCCGACTGTTGTTTTTATATCATAATACTATGTGGACAATGTTCTAAAAGCAAGGTTCACAAAAACGTTTACAACCTTGCCGCTATAAGACTTTCCATCACACTATCGATAAAAATAGAAGCGCTTGTCCTAAAGTGATAAATAATAAACTAAGATTATGGAATGACATCATTTATAGCATTTAAAAGCCTGAAAAATAACGACTTCTCATAACTTCCAATAACCTAATATTTTCCTCATTTTATAATTTCTTATAATATTTAAAGGCTTACGCTTTAGCCCTACTAAGCCATTGTCTATTAACTTATCTGTTTCAGCCAATACTCGCTCACTAGAGCAGCCATCACGATTTGGATGCATACTCTCACAATAGTGTTCAATCTCTTTAAGCAGAGTCGGTGGATAAGTCAATGCTCGCTCAAGTGCGGATTCAATATCGTCAACCTTATTAATATTAATAAGGTGCGAACCACCAATCTTATTATCAAAAGTCACTACAGGCTTACCCTGCAAAAGAAACATAATAAGCACAGACGATGTATCACAAAGCATTACATCAGCCTCTTTTAACAAAGGCAGCACATCATCGGTTTCAACAAAAGATAAGTTGTCATTTTCTAATTGCTTGTATTTTTCAACAACATCACGATTCATTTTAGGGTGAAATTGCACTAACCATCGCCATTTATTATCCTGAGATAACTGCTTCACTTTATCATAAACAGCTGCAGCACATGAAAAACGCGGCGAAAAAGTAGAACAGAAAAGAATAACAGGCCTATCATCACGCTTTGTTATCACCGAGTCATCGGGCTTAAACAAAGGGTCCAATGTTGGCCAGCCTGTTTCAACTACCTTGAAGGTACCATGCTTTTCCGCCAAACGCTGAAATGGCTCAGTAGACTCAGGGCCTTGAGTACAATATAAATCAAAGCAGTGGCGTATGGTAAAATGTCCATTACGCCCTAACCCATCAATTTTTACCGTACCAAAACCATGGAATACACTCACCTTAACGCCTGGAATAAAGCTCGGTACGATATTGCCTGGCACAAACACTGCTTGTGGTTGCCACTGAATAGTTTCTTCAATTGTCATCAAGCGAGCCTCAGATGGCTTAAGGTACTTGTCGTCAACCTCATTACCAGCAAGAAACCATCTTACCTCGTCTCCACGCGCTAAAATGGTCTTTTGTAAAGGCCTTAGAATGGCGTAAGAATAATTTTGTGAAATGTAAAATAAATAACGTTTCTTACTCATATTAACTGTTGTTCCTGCGAAATGACTAAATTGCGAAAATTACCTATTTAAGGTATTAAATTATGTTCACTACCAACGAAAAGGTGAATTCGTTAATATGGTAAATGTCTAGTCTTGCTCGTTATCTTCGATAAGTTTTTTCATGCTTTTTATCACGTCATCAGTTTCAATCATCGCCATTAAATGCTCGCCTTTTGCTCGCTTCCCCCATTTAACGTCTCCGTCTACCTGCTGAGCAACTACCTCCTGGTAAACACTCACTGTGTAGTCACGATAACAATAGGGTCCAGTCCGCCCTGGGTTTGAGTGCGCATATAAGCCAATAACGGGAGTGCCTTGAGTCACAGCCATATGCAATGGCCCAGTATCTGGGGCAAGCACAAAACAGGCTTGTTTTAACAAGGCTAATAATTGGGTTAAGCTTGTTTTGCCCACTTGATTATCAAACGTGTGCTGACTGTGAGACTGAATCACATCTGCTAAATTTTTTTCAAGCACTGTTGGACCACCACACAACATCACCTTATAACCTTGCGATATCGCGTAATCAGCTGCGGCCGCATAACGCTCAGGCAACCAGTTACGCTCAGCTTTACTGGCTGCGGCACAAATCACCATCACTTTAGCGTCCCCAATAAGTTGAGAGGCAAAGTCGGTGTCACTTTGCGGTACCGGAATATCCCAACGAGGCGTTAAATCGGTCACACCAATGGCTTTTGCAAAACCCATAAAACCATCAAGAACATGGGGCGTTGCTAACGGTTCTACAGCATGATTAGTAACCAGCCACTGGCCTTCTTTAGCACGAGCTTTATCAAAACCAACTCGAACATCGGCCTTAATCATTAATGATGCCATCGTTGCACGTAATGCCACTTGCATATGCAATAACACATCAAAGCGTTGGCTTTTTAAATCACTACGCAATTGAGTATAACTGCGCCAACCTTTAGATTTATCAAAAATAACAAACTCAATCCCTGGCAAATGCTTAAGTAATTGGTACTCAACTTTACCGATCACCCAGGTGATAGCTAAATCTGGATAGTGCTTTTGAATAGCTTGTACCATGGCGACAGCGTGGCACACATCACCTATGGCAGATAATCGCAGTAAACATAATGAACGTATCGCACTAAAGTCAGCTTTCATTGAATATCCAATATGCTTAAATGAAAAGATAGAAGGAATGCAAGACAGTGATCTTAAGGTATAATGTTATTTCGATCCACAATCAAGCCCGTGCTATTTGATAATTAAATGCAAATAAAAACTACCCCGCTAGGCCACATTGCATGGTGCGAACCCAGTGCCGCAAACATAACGCCAGAAGAATTCTCTGTGGACATTTGGCAAAGCCAAAACGCCGTTGTAGGACAATCAACAGGTCGATATACCACCTGGTTTGTCAAAACAGACACGTCACAAACCTGGGTGTTACGTCATTATTGGCGCGGTGGCCTTGTGGGTAAAATTAACCGAGACAGCTACTTTTACACAGGCATTAAACAAACTCGAGCTGTAGCGGAGTTGACCTTACTTGAAACGCTCCATCAACAAGGTTTTGCCGTACCCAGGCCAATCGCGGCAAATGTGACACGGTGCGGTTTATGGTACAGAGCAGACATTATTATTGAACATGTAGCTGGCGCTAAAGACTTAGTTGCCCAATTAAGCTTGAACCCCATAACAGATCAACAATGGTATGAACTAGGGCAAGTCATTGCTAAATTTCATCTTGGCGGTGTCTACCATGCCGATCTTAATGCCAAAAATATTCTATTGGCTCAACAAACGTTTTATTTAATCGATTTTGACCGAGGCGAAATACGCCAACCTGATAAACGTTGGCAACAGGCTAATCTAAACAGGTTATTACGTTCGTTTAACAAAGAACACGGCAAGCAGCCTAAACTTGCATTTTCGGCTCAATGCTGGCAACAACTCCTTGATGGATACCGCAGCGTCAATCCGCTATAAAGAAGACGATTTCATCAACGAGTCAATTAATAAAAACTGTTTAGATAATGCGCCACGGTTTTGGGTAACTACGGCTGATGCTGCTGCTGATGCGCGTTGGTACTGATGCGCATCCTGCCATTTATCCACTAACATCTTGGCAAGATCGCTTGCTCCTGCAACAACCTGCAACCCTCCAGCATTTGCAAGTAGTTCGGTAATTTCTGCAAAATTCCAGTGATTAGGGCCAACATACACAGGGAGTGCCATCGCTGCAGGCTCAAGCGGATTGTGCCCGCCGCCTTCTATTAGTGTGCCGCCGACAAAAGCTTGGTCTGCTGTGCCATAGAGCATCAACAACTCACCCATAGTGTCACCTAATAACACCTGAACATCATGGCTTACTGCATCATTCATGCTTCGACGGGCCAGCTTAAAACCAGCTTGAGTAATGGTAATTGCGGCTAAATTAAACTGCTCTGGATGCCTTGGGGCCATAATCAATAATGCATCAGGACAATTAACTAGCACGCATTTATGTGCAGCCAAAATCGCATCAAACTCACCAGGATGCACACTGCCGGCAACCCAAATAGGTGTATTTTTACGTTGCCATTGCTCTCGCGTTTGCAAAGCCTGCTGTCGCTTACTTGAGTCAATTGTTAGGTCGAATTTAAGGCTGCCACAGACATTAAGCTTTTTTGGGGCAACCCCTAAGGCAGTAAAGCGTTCGGCCTCGGCTTGGGTTTGCACCAATATCGAATCTAGCTGTTGCAACATAGGTGTCGACAAACGTGGTTTGCTGGCATACTTGTCAGCTGATTTTTGTGACAAACGCGCATTAGCCAACACCGAGGTGACATTTTTTTGTTTTGCAAAATGGATTAAATTAGGCCACAACTCCGTTTCCATAATAATCAGATATTTGGGCTGTGTTTGGCGTAAAAAACGTTTAACCGCATAGGCAAAGTCAAAAGGCAGATAACAATGCTGCACCTTATCACCCAATGCTTTTATGACCTCAGCGGAGCCGGTTGGGCTGGTCGTGGTAACGGTAAATGTATATTGCGGATGCTCCGCCATAAGTTGTTTTATCAGCGGCAGGGCCGCCAGGGTTTCGCCCATTGACACACTGTGGATCACTACATCGGTAGGCTGTAACTTTGCAAAACCAAAACGTTCAGACCAACGACGACGATAATCAGCGCTTTTAATTGCTCTAAATAGCAAATACATTACAACCAAAGGCAATAAAAGATACAAAAATAAAGAATATAGGGTACGGTTCATGTATGAAGAGTCATCGATTTTTGCTTGTCAGATAAACACAATGTTAACATAATCATATTAAGTCGGCTTAATGAAATGTTATCGCTGTAATAAGCCAAAACCCTAAGCTAATAATGAATATGGACATCTTATGAAAACCCGCGACAAAATCGTTTTTGCCAGTATAGAGCTGTTTAACGAACACGGTGAGCGCAATATTACCACCAACCATATTGCCGCTCATTTAGGCATTAGTCCGGGTAACTTGTATTATCACTTTCGCAATAAAGAAGACATCATCAACTCTATTTTCGCTCTATATGAAAACCACCTTGAGTCTGGCTTTAAACCTTATGATGATGTACCCATTACTATCGAATTATTAATGGGTTACTTCGATGCCATGTTTTATACCTTGTGGCAGTTCCGTTTTATGTATGCAAATTTAGCCGATATACTCAGTCGCGATGACGCGCTTAAAAAGCGTTACTTACATGCACAACAACAAGTCCTTAACCGCTCAAGTAACATTTTGCTTAAACTAAAAAAAGATGGTTTTCTTGATGTTGACGACAACAAGGTTACCGCACTTGCTGACACCATAAAAATGATGGTCAGCTTTTGGATTAGCTATCAGCTTACACAGTCGAGTACATCGAGTATCACTAAAGCCACATTGTATGATGGACTATTACGTGTACTGATGATTTTTCAAGCGTATGAGACACCTGCATCGTCAGCAACGTTCAGTCGTTTAGAGCAACACTACCTCGACATTGCCAGCCAAGAACGCCATCAAGCGGCGTAATAAAAAACTGACGCCACCTGCTAAACCCTATCTTTTTAATGACTTTCAATCCGCCAATATCTGACTACAATTTAGCTCAGATATTGGCAGTGTTTGTTCCATTTTATATACGCAAAAAAATCCAACTAACGCACTTGTTAATGATTAGTTTTTTTAATGTGAACAAGCTCTAGCCCTAATCTAATTCATGTTGGTCAGGCGACTAAAAAAAACGCTGTGGAGCGGCAAAAATAAAGGTTAGAATGCCAACAACTCCAAAACACCCTATCAATTACAGCGGTGTTTTACTGCGTGATTTGGATAAGCATAATAACCATATTTAGGAGAACACAGGTGGCATCTACCTCTTTCTACGACCGAATTAATCAACAAATAGCTGATGTTAAAGCAGATGGTTTATATAAAAGTGAACGCGTTATTGCTTCAGCCCAACAGACAGCCATTGAAGTTAACCACGAGAAAGTGATTAACTTTTGCGCCAACAACTATTTAGGTCTAGCTAATCACCCAGAGCTGATTGCAGCAGCCAAAGCCGGTTTAGACAGCCACGGTTTTGGTATGGCATCTGTGCGCTTTATATGCGGCACTCAAGACACTCACAAACAACTAGAAGCAAGCCTGAGTGAATTTTTAGGTATGGAAGACACCATACTTTATTCGTCATGTTTTGACGCAAACGCTGGCTTATTTGAAACATTATTAGATGCCGAAGACGCGATTGTGTCTGATGCGTTAAACCATGCATCAATCATTGACGGTGTGCGTTTATGTAAAGCAAAACGTTTCCGTTACGCTAACAACGACATGGCCGATCTTGAAACACAATTAATTGCAGCCCAAGCTGCTGGCGCGCGCAACATACTCATTGCCACCGACGGTGTATTCTCAATGGACGGCGTTATCGCTAACCTCAAAGGTGTGTGCGATCTTGCCGATAAATACGGCGCACTCGTTATGGTTGATGACTCACACGCCGTGGGCTTTATTGGTCAAAACGGTCGTGGCACCCACGAATATTGTGACGTAATGGACCGAGTAGACATTATTACCGGCACATTAGGTAAAGCCCTAGGCGGCGCATCAGGTGGATTTACTGCCGGTAAAAAAGAAGTGGTTGAATGGTTACGTCAGCGCTCACGTCCTTACCTGTTCTCAAACTCGTTAGCACCATCGATCGTCAGCGCCTCAATTCGCGTGCTTGATATGCTAAAAACGGGGCATGCATTACGTGAAGCCGTATGGGAAAACAGCCGTTATTTCCGCGAACAAATGTCAGCAGCAGGCTTTACTTTGGGCGGCGCCGACCATGCCATTATCCCGGTAATGATTGGCGACGCCAAGTTAGCCAGTGATTTTGCCAATAAATTATTAGCAGAACACATTTATGTGATTGGCTTCTCGTTCCCGGTTGTACCTAAAGGCCAGGCGCGTATTCGTACCCAAATGTCAGCTGCGCACACTCGCGAACAACTGGATCATGCTATTGATGCCTTTACTCGTATTGGTAAAGAAATGGGCATTATCTAACTGGCTTAAGTTAACAAGACTCGGTAATCATAGGTTATTAAGATGAAAGCATTAAGTAAGTTAAAGCCTGAAGAAGGCATCTGGATGGTCGATGCACCAAAACCAGAAATGGGTCATAACGATCTGTTAATCAAAATCCGCAAAACAGCTATTTGTGGCACCGACGCACACATCTACAACTGGGATGAGTGGTCACAAAAAACCATACCAGTTCCTATGATTGCTGGTCATGAATATGTCGGTGAAGTCGTCGACATGGGTCAAGAAGTACGCGGTTTTGCCATTGGCGATCGCGTGTCTGGAGAAGGTCATATTACCTGTGGTTATTGCCGTAACTGCCGTGGTGGTCGTACTCATTTATGTCGAAATACCTCCGGCGTAGGCGTAAACCGCGATGGCGCCTTTGCTGAATACCTTGTATTGCCCGCATTTAACGCATTCAAAATTCCAGCAGATATTTCTGACGACCTAGCCGCTATTTTTGATCCATTTGGTAATGCTGTACATACTGCATTGTCATTCGATTTAGTTGGCGAAGATGTATTAATTACCGGTGCTGGCCCTATTGGTATCATGGCTGCTGCTGTGTGTAAGCATGTTGGCGCACGCCATGTTGTAATAACCGACGTTAACGAATATCGCTTAGATTTAGCCCGTAAAATGGGCGCGACTCGCGCAGTTAATGTTGCAAAAGAAAGCTTAAAAGATGTCATGAAAGAGCTGGGCATGACCGAAGGGTTCGACGTAGGCCTAGAAATGTCTGGCGTACCGTCAGCATTTCACGCCATGCTTGACACCATGAACCATGGCGGCAAAATTGCCATGCTCGGTATTCCAGGTGGCGATATGGCCATTGATTGGAGCAAAATCATTTTTAAAGGGTTAATCATCAAAGGTATTTACGGCCGTGAGATGTTTGAAACCTGGTATAAAATGGCCAGCTTAATCCAATCAGGTTTAGACTTAACCCCAATCATTACGCATCATTTTAATGTGGATGATTTCCAGCAAGGCTTCGACGCAATGCGCTCAGGCCAATCTGGCAAAGTGATTTTAAGCTGGGATTAATCCCCCACATTATTATCACGCTGCAATGACTCAAGGGGTTGTATTTATATACCCAATTGACCTTAAATGCATGTTTCAGAGCATATTTAGGTTGGTTGGGTATACAACCCCTTGTTGCAAACTGGCCGCCATACAAACGCTTTCCGTAAACTTTTTATAGGTAATACCATGTCTGGTTTTAAACACTTGTCTGTTAATGAATTAATCCATATGTCTGAGGCATCTACCGAGGTACAGGTTGTTGATATACGAGATTCGGCAAGCTTTGCGGCAGGCCATATTCCACATTCTATCAACTTAAATAACGAAAATTTAGCCCATTATATTGCCGGTGCAGATATGGATAAGCCTCTTGTCGTTGTGTGTTATCACGGCATGAGCAGCCAAAGTGCTGCCAGTTATTTAAATGAACAAGGCTTTGATGATGTCTACAGTCTTGACGGTGGATTTAGTGCATGGAGCCTCGCGCACTCATGATAGAAATAGGCCAACTTCCTAATGCACGTGCTGCGCAAGCATTTATTGATTACCTTAAAGGGTTGAACATTCAATGCCATGCAGTGCAACATGCCCAAGGTGTTGGCCTCATTATTAGCAATCCTGCAGATGAGCCACAAGCACGTGCTGAGCTCGAGCAATTTGCTAACAACCCCTACGACAGTAAATACTTACAAGCCTCATGGGACAATGGCGACACCGCTGCGCAATTCAACTACGGCCCTGGCACCAAGGGGTTAGTGCAGCAATTTTTAACAGGTGCAGGCCCGCTCACCCTAATCACATTCTTTGTCTGTGTCGCTGTTTTTGCAGGGATGAACCTAGGCTTCGCCGACGCAATATATAGTCAATTATCATTTTTTGGCGCAGTTCCCCAAAGTGACATAAACCAAATTTGGCGCTTATTTACACCGAGTTTAATGCACTTTTCGGCTATGCATATCATCTTTAACTTGCTGTGGTGGTGGTATTTAGGTGGCAAAATTGAAACCCGGTTAGGCATCAGACCTTTGTTATTTTTATTAGTTATTGCAGGTACGCTGCCCAGCGTTGTGCAATTTTACATGACCGGTCCCCATTTTGGCGGTATGTCTGGCGTGGTGTATGCGGTGGTGGGTTACACCTGGCTCATGGGGATAAGACAACCCAGCAGCGGCATTCACCTACCGCAAGCTTATATGGGTTTTATGTTGATATGGCTGGTACTTGGTTTTACTGATTTACTCGGCATGCCAATTGCTAATGGCGCTCATATTGGTGGTTTACTTGTTGGGCTTGCACAGGCCTTATTTGATAGCCGCACCTCAAAAACAGTATAATGACAAAAACCACTTGCTCAGGTGGTTCTTTAAATCAGTCAATCATATCAATGACTTTTGTAACCAATTTTTCAATACCAATGTGCGCTTCTAAAATCGAGGTTGCTAGCATATAAGCTGGCGTACTTACCACTTTGTGCACTTCATCAACCACAATGTCATCTACCTTAACAGCCTGATGCTTACCGCCCATTTCATTAAACGCCTGGGCAGTATCACTATCATTGCCAATAGTGCCAGTTACTCCTTGGTCATAAATTTTAGGGATCATCACAGGCGAAATACACACAAAACCAACTGGTTTACGTGCATTGGCAAAATCGGTAATAAAATTTTCCACAATTGGGTTAATGTGGCAATTACTGCCAGTCGTCGCAAAATTTGATAAGTTTTTAGCCGCGCCAAAACCACCAGGAATAACCAACGCATCGTACTCAGCCACATTTAAACTGCTGGCATTAAACACTTCTCCACGGGCAATGCGTGCAGACTCAACCAACACATTACGGGTTTCTTCAGTATTTACCTCACCGGTTAAATGGTTCACTACATGCATTTGCGCCACATCAGGAGCGAAACACTGGTACTGAGCACCGGCACGGGTAATAGCCAGTAAAGTCAAAACGGCTTCATGAATTTCGCTGCCATCAAACACACCGCAACCACTCAGTAATACTGCTATTTTTTTCATGATAATTACCTTCATCAATTATGAATTTTTTGGCTCTGTGGCTTAATGCCTCATCGAATAACATTTTTGATTGAGCATTGAGTTATACTTTTAAATGATAATGTAAAATTTACAACATAAATCCAACAAAACGGTTGATCTGATTAAAAATCGTGCTAACTTAGAACGTCGAATTTATCTAATGCACTTTTTTTAGTCGTAACACATGACATAAATTCATTGTGACTTAACTGACATCAATAAAAAAGTCCACAAATTAGTTATATTTTTTGAAATTAATAAATAGCTCACAAAATTTAAAATAACAATTAAAATTCAACAAGTTACTGATTTCGCCTCTAGCCGTAAGAAATTCTATCCAGCAACGTTGATTATTCCACTCACAGACTTATCCACAGGCTGAGAGGATTTTTGCATGGCTAAAATTCAATAAATTCACACGTATCAAATCCGCAAAACTCACCAACCGTGCGGCTTGTCGGACCTTTAAACTTATCCACACGCTGGTAGATAAATGCCTGACAATCTCACAAGTACCTTGAGGTGCTGTGGGTATAATGTCATCCTATCTATCTCGCAAAATACACAAAACGAAAAACACATTATGCCAACAATTCCTAACAATCCACTTATCCTGGTCGACGGATCTTCTTATCTTTATCGCGCTTACTATGCGCCGCCTCATTTAACAAACTCAAAAGGTGAAGCGACGGGTGCGGTTTATGGTGTTGTCAACATGCTGCGTAGTTTGTTAAGCCGCTATAGTCCAAGCCATATTGCTGTTGTTTTTGATGCTAAAGGTAAAACCTTCCGCAATGACATGTACGGCGAATATAAAGCACAACGCCCTCCAATGCCCGACGACCTTCGTAGCCAAATTGAACCATTACACCGCATTATTCATGCAATGGGGTTACCTTTAATCAGCATTCCCGGCGTAGAAGCTGACGATGTTATTGGCACCATAGCCTTGCAAGCGAGCAAAGAAGGCCGGGCCACGTTAATCAGTACTGGCGATAAAGACATGGCGCAGTTAGTCAACGACCATGTCACCTTAATTAACACCATGACAGACACCATCATGGGCCCAGAAGAAGTCAAAGCTAAGTTTGGTGTTGGCCCAGATCGCATTATTGATTTTTTAGCATTAATGGGTGACAAAGCCGATAACATTCCTGGCTTACCTGGTGTCGGTGAAAAAACCGCTTTAGCCATGCTAACTGGTGTTGGGAGCGTAGCGCAGTTACTGGCCGATCCACAAAGTGTGGTGGAACTTGGTTTTAGAGGCTCAAAAACCATGCCGGCGAAAATTATCGATAACGCCGACATGCTAAAACTCTCTTATGAGCTTGCTACCATCAAAACCGATGTCGAATTAGAACAAGACTGGCACGAGCTGAATGTTAAGCCGCAAAATCGCGATGAATTAATTAAATGCTTTGGTGAAATGGAGTTTAAACGTTGGTTAGCAGAAGTGTTAGACAACAAACAACCTACAGGCACGGTTAGCCAAGATAGCGACGAAGAAGTCACAGTTTCTGCCGCTATCGAAGCCGAATATGAAACCATTCTTAGCGAAGAAGCATTAGACAAATGGATTAATGAGCTAAGTAAAGCCGAGCTAATTGCCGTTGACACCGAAACAACAAGCCTTAATTACATGGAAGCACAGCTTGTCGGCTTATCCTTTGCCACTCAAGCAGGTAAAGCCGCATATCTGCCATTGGCCCACGATTATCCTGATGCGCCACAGCAACTCGAAAAAGCCGCAACGCTTGAAAAACTGCGCCCAATTTTAGAGGGTAAAACACCACAAAAAGTCGGCCAAAATCTAAAGTACGACATGAGTATTTTAGCCAATGCAGGCATTAAGCTTGGCGGTGTTCGCTTTGACACCATGCTTGAATCGTATGTGTTTAACTCGGTAGCATCACGCCATGACATGGATGGCTTAGCATTAAAATATTTAGGCCATAAAAATATCAGCTTTGAAGAAGTCGCAGGCAAAGGTGCCAAACAGCTGACCTTCAATCAAATAGACTTAGCCACAGCCGGACCTTACGCAGCAGAAGATGCCGATATCACCTTGCGATTACATGAGCACTTATGGCCGCGCGTAGAAAAAGAGTCAGCATTAGCTTCAGTATTTAACGAATTAGAACTGCCGTTAATTCAGGTATTATCAGACGTTGAGCGCCAGGGTGTGTTAATCGACTCTATGCTACTTAGCCAACAAAGTGGTGAGCTGGCCCAAAAACTCGACGATCTTGAAAATAAGGCCTACGAAATTGCCGGCGAGAAGTTTAACCTCGCATCGCCTAAGCAGCTGCAAACGCTCTTTTTTGAAAAGCTTAACTATCCAGTTAAAAAGAAAACCCCAAAAGGCGCGCCTTCAACCTCTGAAGAAGTGTTAGTCGAGCTAGCCTTAGACTATCCGCTGCCTAAAATTATTCTTGAGCACCGTAGCCTCGCTAAATTAAAAAGCACCTACACAGATAAATTGCCACTCATGGTCAATGCCACCACAGGCCGTGTTCACACCAGTTATCATCAAGCCAATGCTGCTACAGGGCGTTTGTCGTCAAGCGAGCCAAACTTACAAAATATTCCTATTCGTACCGAAGAAGGTCGACGCATTCGCCAGGCCTTTATTGCCCCAGCAGGCCGTAAAATTTTGGCCGCCGACTATTCGCAAATCGAATTACGCATTATGGCCCACTTATCTCAAGACAACGGCTTGTTAACTGCGTTTGCTGAAGGAAAAGATATTCATAGAGCCACTGCTGCAGAAGTGTTTGGCGTTCACTTTGAAGAAGTCACCACCGAACAGCGCCGCCGTGCTAAAGCGGTTAACTTTGGTTTGATATACGGCATGTCGGCGTTTGGTTTAGCTAAGCAATTAGATATCCCGCGTAACGAGGCACAAACTTACATCGACACTTATTTTGCTCGCTACCCTGGCGTATTAAAATACATGGAAGAAACCCGCGCAGCAGCTGCAGAGCAAGGCTATGTATCCACCCTATTTGGTCGCCGTTTGTACCTGCCCGAAATTAACGACCGCAACGCCATGCGCCGTCAAGCCGCTGAGCGTGCAGCCATTAACGCGCCAATGCAAGGAACCGCAGCCGATATCATCAAAAAGGCCATGATTGCGATTCACCAGTGGATTAACCAAGACACCCAAGGAGAAATTACCCTGATTATGCAAGTACACGATGAATTAGTATTTGAAGTTGATGAAGCAATGGCTGAAACTCTTAAAACCAAAGTGTGCGACCTAATGGCACAGGCTGCAGCACTTGATGTGCCATTGCTTGCAGAGGCAGGTATTGGCGATAACTGGGATGAAGCACACTAATATCGAGCAAGCTTATTAACCTGTTCCTCAACATTGCCGTATTTGATAATACGGCAATGTTGTTTATTGCACGGACGGATATCGGCACAGAGGTACCAATTAACACCGTCTTTGTTGTTTACATCTAAAGACCATAATAAATTTGACTCTACTTTTCTTGTCGCTATTTCTAAAAAATGATTTTCTCTAAAGACAAACCCACTGCAATCCTGCACAAACCATTAATGAGTCTATAAAACACTCAACACATATGGCGATTTGGTTAACAATTGAGCCAATTTTGCAGCAAAAATCACAGTTATTGTATCTTTTTATGAAAAACAGTTTTTCATTTTAAGGCGAATGCGCTATTATCTCGTTCGTAGGGTACAGAGGTTAAGATGTTCAATCTTTCAAACCTTTATTTCACTAGCAATAGTGACTAGCCAAATTCGGCGCCCCAGCAACCTAGGTTGCTGGGGCTTTTTTTTTGGCTTTTTTTCATACCTAAAAATATTTAGAGTAAATACTTTAACTTTACATAAAAAGCAGTTATTCTATGGTCATTGAGGGTTGTCAAATTGAGTTGATAACACTTGAGTCTTGTTGAATTTAGCTTCTCCCCAAAAGAGCTAATTTTTGTACCGATAGCCTCTTGGTTGTCGGTTTTTTTTTGCCTGATTTTAATGTCGACCACCTATAAAAAAACCGACTCAATGTCGGTTAATTCAATATGGTTGTTCAAACATCAACGCTATTCTGACTCAGTTTGCTCTTGCAACGCTTTTTGTTCAGCCAACCAAGTTGGATGACACCAGTCATTCAAAATACCCAGCACCTTGGGTTTGCCAGTTCCTTTTAGTGATGAAAACGGCTCAACGTGCACCTTATCACCAAACTCAGCTAAAGCCTTACGCACTTCATTAACCGTCTTAGTTTTTACACTCTGAGTCAATTTATCAGACTTTGTTAACAAGGCTAAAACAGGAATATGACTTAATACAGCCCACTCAATCATTTGCATATCAAGATCTTTAAGTGGATGTCGAATGTCCATGAGAACCACCACACCACTTAAGCAAGCACGCTTTTGTAAATACTCGCCTAATGCTTGCTGCCATTTATTTTTAAGTGCTAAAGGCACTTGTGCAAAACCATAGCCAGGTAAATCGACCAATCGACGATCTTCATCTAATTGAAACACATTGATAAGCTGCGTCCGTCCTGGCGTTTTACTGGTTCTGGCAAGGCTTTTTTGTTCTGTTAGTGCGTTCAAAGCACTCGATTTTCCGGCATTGGAACGTCCAGCAAATGCAATCTCAACGCCAACATCCCCAGGAAGATATTGATCTAAATGCGCGATATCTGGCGCACTGATTAAAAATTTTGCCTTACGGAAATCGATACGAGATTCGGTCACTAGTCACTCCAATTAAATTACTTTCAGTAAACGCTTTACCATAAATGTTCAACAATTGCTTACTTTTGCACGTTTTCGTGTAAAATATTAGCCTGATCACATTATATACCCAAGCAACGCTGATATGTGTGATGTAGTAATAATTGATCTCGTTCTACCTGAACGACGTACACTACATCAAAAGCGCTTGGAAAAAGTATTTTACCACGCTTGCGGGTCTTCCTAGTAAGCTCAGGACAATAAATTAACAAGAAGTTGGAACGCCATGAAAAAGTTAGCTCTTGCGCTGTCTGTAGTAGCCACTATGTCATCACCTGCTATGGCTGAAGGTAATGCTGAAGCCGGCAAAACTAAAGTAATCGTATGTTCTGCCTGTCACGGTGTTGACGGCAACAGCATGATTGATATGTATCCAAAGCTTGCAGGCCAACATCCTGCATACCTTGAGAAACAATTAAAAGAATTCCGCTCTGCCATGCAAACAGGTGGAAAAGAAGGCCGTATGGACCCAATCATGGGTGGCATGTCTATCGCGTTAACCGATACTGACATTGCAGACATTTCTGCATTCTTCGCTAGCCAAACTCAATCAGCTAACCCAGCGGTTGAAGGCACCGAAGCCGGCGAGAAACTATATCAAGGTGGCGATGCTGCTCGCGGTATAACATCATGTATTGCATGTCATGGTCCTGATGGTAGTGGTGCAGCTGCAGCTGGCTTCCCAATGATTGGTGGTCAACATGCTAATTACATCAAAATTCAGTTAACAAAGTTCCGCGACGGCACTCGTAACAACGATTTAAACGGCATGATGCAAGATGTTGCTAAAAAATTGTCAGATGCCGATATCGAAGCACTATCTAAATATATTTCAAATATTAAGAAATAATACGCTGGATAAGTGTTAATAAAAAAGGGCAATAATTTGCCCTTTTTTACGCCTCAAAGTTTACGCTTACGTCAACTGCACGCATTATTACTTGACATGCCTCACGGTTTTAGAGTTAAATACACCCCGTACCGAGGTAAACCCAGCTGTTTGAACCATAAATCAAATAACATCAAGCAGATTTCGGACAGACACATTTAAGATATAAGAATAAAGAAAACACATAACAATAATAATTTAAGGCCACTCAACAATAATAAAAATGAGTCGCGGTTTTAGTTTGAAACCCAGGTCGTAAAACTTGTAAGGAACAGACCGGCTGGTCAACTCGCTATTTAGCACTGCCTTACACAACAGAGTAATCCTTTTGGTATTATTTGAATGATTCAAATAATCGCAGAACAACATTTTGTTGGGGATGCATCCATAAGAAGCTTGCTCGAAGGTACAAAAAACAAGGATGGTTGGCTTTAAGTCATAGAAGACAAATAGGATAATGATGCGTCAATGAAGACCATCTACGGAAGCTGTAGTCAGGACGGCAACAGAATATAAAAAAGCGTCAGCGATGACCAATAACAACTACAAAAGCACGGAAAGCACAATAAAAGTTACGATCTGACCGGGATAGTCACATAGCAAGTACGGATACTTGGAATCAGAATAAAGTGCATTTAAGCACTATTTTATAAGGTGGCAGTTTACTGCCACCTTTTTTTTATGTGTTTTTATTCCATTCCTGCCGCGACAATGTTCACTGTCGTAAAAATATGGGTACAATGAGTCTCTAAATGAAAATTTGGATATTCGCATAATTTACTGTTTTCACTATGTATAGGTGCAGCTGCCGTTAATGAACCCATGCCCACTGTGTAGCCATCAAGCGGACTTTTTTTTACAAGATAAAAAAAGGGCATTTTATACATGCTCACAATGCGGTTTACTATTTGCTAACCCAAAATCGCACCTCATGCCAAGCCTAGAGCGTCAGCGTTATGGTCGGGCACAAAAATCATCGAAACAAAAACAATTATCACAATTTGTTTTGCCACTATTGGTGCAAATCGCCCAACAGCAAACAGGCCCGTTAAAAGGGTTAAACTTTGGCAGAGTACTTGATGAAAAAAGCCAACTAACGATTGTGGAAGCTGGCCACCAGGTTAATCAATACGACCCCTTCTTTGCTGCCGATCAGTCTGTTTTGAGTCAAAGCTATGATTTTGTGTGTTGTTATCGGGTCTTTGAGCATTTTAGGCACCCCATTCGCGAATGGAAATTATTGAATCAACTGATTAAACCTAATGGCTGGCTAGCAATTAGCACCCCTTTAATGACCGACAAAGCTTTGTTTGCTAAGTGGCATTATAAAAATAATCCGACTCACGTGAGCTTTTATCAGCAAGCAACCTTCGAATATTTAGCCTCCAATAGCGATTTTGAGCTATTATTTGCATCGAAAGATCTGGTTTTGATGCAAAAATCGTCAAAACCTGATATAAAGCGCATCCATATTTAGTGCCTTGTAGAAATTACTCTGCAAGGACGTGTTAAGAAAACCTAACGAGAACATCATGGCTCGCAGTAAAAAAACTCGCAAAGGCGGCGAAAACGGCCCTAAGTTTGCCCCAAGAGTAAAAAAAGCCGACCGTAAAGCGGTCGATGGTAAAAAATCAGAAACGGGTCGTAAATCTGGCAGTCGCCATAATGAAGCCTTGCTTAAACAAGCTTCAGGTAATGGCTCTTCGGTAAAAAAAGACGCGCGTCACGGCAGTAAAAAACCTGTGGCATTAACGTTACCAACATCAATAACTGAGCCGTTAGTGGTTAAGCCAAAACAGCCTAAATTATCTGACGAACAGAAGTTATTGAAACTGGAAGAAGATCCAAGACTGAACCAGCTACTTGACCAGCTTGAAGAAGGCCGTGACTTATCTGACACTGACCAAAAATGGTTAGACACTCAATTAGACAAAATTGAGCAGTTAATGCAGCGCTTAGGCTTAACAGACGGTGACGAAACAACTGTCGAAAGCCCTAAAAAGCAACTGTCTGACGATGAATTATTAAGTCGTTTCGAATCAGGTGCCGATCTGCTTAAAGATTACCAAAAACACGACTAAACCACTCAATGAATTTCATTTGAATGGAGTAAACTGGCGCACACCTAGTCGAATAGGTATAGGCGCCAGTTTTGTATTCAAAAAAGGATAAATTGTGCCTACTATTGTTATCGTCATTGCGTCACTCATTATTATTGCCCTAGCAAGTTACGCAGCCCACTTATTACTTACGCTTCAACGTCGCACTAAAGCCAATCAACAAGCGCAAGCTGAACGCCAAGCAAAGGCCGAAGAGCGCAGGCAACAAATTCTCACCGACATCCGCTATATTGCAGCCGCTATGTTAGAAGACCGTTGCGAGCTTTCTGAAGGCGTGGTGCGCATAGGCAAACTGTTTGATGCATTGTCGATGTCAGAACAAGTGATAGGCGATTTCCCTAACCTGTTTGCTCACTATGACATTATTAGAGAGCATCCCATCATGGAAGCACGCAAAGCACTACCCAAACAACAGCGGATGAAATTTGATTTTGAACGAATGAAGTCTGAAGCTGAGCTTGAGCAAGCAATATTAGATGAAGCCAAGCGTATCGCTCAATTTGACCAGCCTAAAACTCATTAATCTCCCCTTTTTGCGATAAACGACGAGTTTGCTTATAGCCTATGTGTTGGTTATGAATCATAAACTCGTCAACTTCTCCAACAAAACGCCATTGGCGAATAATGACTGATATGCTTTAATCAATGTACGCACTACTTTGGTGCTTTATAACAAGAAGCGTAAACGCTCAGATTAGGACCTCAATATGTTAAGTTCAATATGCTCAGGATTACTCCGTCTTATCGGTTGGAAATTTGAAGGCCAACTCGACAAAACTCAACCTTGCGTAATGATTGTTGGCCCTCACACCAGTAACTGGGATTTTGTTATTGGCATTATTGCCCGCAGCGCATTAGGCACCAACATTCACTTTTTAGGCAAACATCAATTATTTATTGCACCCTGGGGATGGTTGTTTCGTGCCATGGGTGGCAGCCCAGTAGATAGGCGCAAACACAATAACTTAGTGGATGGTGCGGCACAATTGTTTGAGCAACACCCTAATTATAAATTAGCCTTGGCTCCAGAAGGGACACGCAGCCCTGTTACACGCTGGAAAAGCGGGTTTTATCATATCGCAATGAAATCAAACGTAGACATAGTGCCGGTGGGGTTAGATTTTGGCCGCAAAACCATTGTGCTCTCACCACCAATGACGCCAACGGGTGATATTGAAGTTGAAATAAATCAACTCATGGATTTTTTTCGCTCAATTAAAGGTTATCGTACTAAAAACATTCCAGTGTACAAGGTGCAGCCCTCAAACGAACGCCTTTAATACTAAAGCGCACTCTCTAAGCTTTGTTCAGCCAACACATAGCTCCCACCTAATCGCGTTGATTGAGTGGGCGTTATCATTCTGGTTAACGATAGCACTAATCTTGTCGATGCTTGTGATACAAACATCGGCGACTCACCGTAAAAAGTCACGCCAGCAAAATCAAAACGACTATGTTGGCTGTACATACGTCCATGTATTTCGGTATCTGTTGCGTTAATCGCACTACGAGTAATTTGCAGAGTTTGCCCTGCACGTCCAACACGACTTTTCTCCATAGAGAGTATCGAATCTGTCATGGATAGTGATTCAGTATCGACACGATTAAAACGCACCAGCTTGCAGTCATTCAATATAATCTCTTTATACTGCCCACTAAAATGAGTTTTATCGTCTTGAAAGCAATGGCCAACTCGCTGACTTACATTGTTAGAAGGTTGCAAACGACTCACCACAGGGCCTTGTAAACTGGTCAGTAGCAATTGATTAAAAACATGTGGATGCGATTTCATCGGCACATGGCCAGCATCATTAATCACCTGTAATTGCGAAAGTGGAAGAACATGTTGTAACGCATTAGCTGTCCGCAATGGCGCGACGGTATCAAGAGCCCCCCAAATGAGTTGGGTTGCAGGCATTGTTTGATAATTAAGTACCGAAAAATTTTGCTCCATTAATGCTAATGCCGCATTCATGTTAGTTTTGTCGCCAATCGTCATATTTCGCAAAGACGAATCGCCACTAAAGAGCCTGGTTGGATCGAGTCCTGTGCCCGTTTTTTCGAGTATTTTATCGGCAAAGTTATCAACGCGCGCAATGACACGTCTTAGCCCTTGAGGTAAATCGGTTTGATCATTATCTCGGGTAGAAAGGTGCTTAATATAGGCGGTACGATCCAAAATCCCTGCGGCGTCAACTAAGACTAATCGTTCAATACGTCCTGGATATTGGTTGGCGTAATATAGGCTAATCGCGCCCCCCATTGAATGGCCCACTAAATGCACCCCATCAGAATGGCGATACTGCCCAATAACCCAATCGATCACTTTGGCATATTCTTTTGGCGAGTAGGTAAATACCGCCCCTTGAGACAAACCAAAGCCAGGTAAGTCAATTGCAACCACATGATATTGTTGGGCCAACGCAGGGATAACATTTAACCAGTCTTTAGAAGCCAAATCGCCTAAACCGTGGATCAATATCACGGTTTTTTGATGCTCAAGCCCAGCTTGCAAAACAAATAAGGGCGTATCATGAGTAGGAACCATTATGCGCTCATAATGATACTGAGTTGGATAGTCAGTCAATTCGAGCTCGGTTAGCGGATTAGCAACAGGCACTGGTTGCTCCCCCAGCGAGCGCACTTTTCTATTAATGTCGTTTAGCCAATTAGCCTCTACTGGCAATGCCCAAACCACCAGCAACATTAAAATTAATTGTTTACCCACGTTTAAACCTTTATCAATCCAGGTGTTCAATCTGTTTAATACTGCGGATATCATTGCCTGTTGGTGTTTGGAAGGCGCGTAAACCAAACTCAGGCAACACGGCAAAAATATGATCAAAAATATCAGCCTGAATTGCTTCGTAATAGGTCCAACGAATATCATTGGTAAAAATATACAATTCAATCGGCAAGCCCTCTGTGGTAGGTGCGAGCTGCCTAACCATCAAGGTCATGTCTTTATGCACCTTGTCATGGCGACGTAAATACTCTTGTAAATACGCTCTAAATGTTCCGATATTGGTTAGCCTTCTGCCGTTAACTTTCATGTCAATATCGCTCACATTGGCATTGGCTGCGCTTATTTCATTAAATATTTGCGGTAAATATTCTTTTAAATAATTCACTTTCCCTAAACGTATGCGCTCTTCATCGGTTAAAAACTGAATACTATTAACGTCTATATTGACTGAACGTTTAATCCGACGCCCACCAGACTCAGACATGCCCCGCCAGTTTTTAAAAGCGTCTGACACCAATGCATACGCGGGGATCATGGTGATGGTATTGTCCCAATTACGGACTTTTACGGTCGTTAATGTTACATCTTCCACCGCGCCGTCTGCGGCATACTTGTCCATTTGGATCCAATCGCCTTTACTGACCATACGGTTAGCGGCTAACTGAATACCAGCAACAAAGCCTAAAATGGTGTCGCGAAACACCAACATCACAAAACCAGTCGCAACACCTAAACCACTGAAAAAGTAAATAGGCGACTGGTCGGCTAGTATCGAAAAAACAACAATTAAGCCAATAAAAAATAAGAACAACTTGGTTAACTGTACAAAGCTTTTTACCGGTAAACGGCGATTGATATGGTTAACGTCGGCAATCTGATCAGCGGCATTAAGGGCACTGTAAATGGCGCGTAAAATAAAGACCACTAATAACGAACTTAGCAAGCGATCAATCACCGCACTGGCAAACTCGTGCGAGGTCAGCACTATCGGTATAAGCAAATCGAGAATACCGATCGGCACTAATAGCGCAAGACGCTCAAGGACATTAAAACGCATAAAAATATCGTCCCACGTTATCGACGAGCGACGAATAATGACATTAAGCACATTCACAACAAACCGATGCGCAATATAATAACCAATGCCCGCAATGATTAAACAAGCAAAAATTAATATGGAGGTGGCAAGTCCATCAGTAGGTTGGCTATTAATACCTAAGCGGGTTAACCAGTCCGCAATTTCAATCCGCACTTCAGTATTCACTCACAATTCCTTAGCAACATAGCCCTTAACAACATAGCGCTTTAAACAAAAGAACGCTTAACGACAAAACGCAATCAGAGGTTTCATTACCTACATTATGCATGCTATTGCATACATCAATTTAAAAAAGGTTCACTCAGCATACCATCAACGACGGTGCGGTAATGTGACAGTTTATCAAACAAAAAGGACCTTTTGGTAAAGTAAGTTTAACCCTCAAAAAGTGAAACGTTAAACTTAAAAGCTTGGCATTAGCTCTTTGGGCAACAAGCGATTAAAAGTTGCACTCAATAATAGTTCAACGGCGTTTTCGATATCTGGCGCAAAGTAGCGGTCTTGATCATAAAACGCCACAATTTCCCGTAGCTCAGCTTTTGCCATGGCCACCAATGGGCTGGGTTGTAATGGCGTTCTAAAATCAAGCCCTTGGGCTGCGGCCAGTAACTCTATTGCCAATACACCACGGGTGTTTTCGCTCATATCACGTAAACGACGCGCGGCAAACGTCGCCATCGACACATGGTCTTCTTGATTTGCCGATGTAGGTAAACTGTCTACCGAGGCTGGATGAGCATAGGTTTTGTTTTCAGACGCCAATGCCGCTGCTGTAACTTGAGCAATCATAAAGCCTGAATTCACCCCACCATTATTAACCAAAAATGGCGGTAATTTTGACAGGCTAGAGTCAATTAACAATGCCATACGACGCTCAGCAATAGCGCCTATCTCGGCAATGGCAATTGCCAGGTTATCTGCCGCCATGGCCACAGGTTCTGCATGAAAGTTACCGCCCGAAATGATGTCGCCAGTATCTTGAAACACTAACGGGTTATCGGTTACGCCATTTGCTTCAGCCCCTAGCACCTCGGCTGCTTGACGGATTTGGGTTAAACACGCACCCAATACTTGTGGCTGACAACGCAGCGAGTAAGGATCTTGTACTTTTTCACAATGCGTGTGGCTTAAGCTAATTTCAGACTCGTGAGTCAACAAATGACGAAAAATCGCCGCTGAATCGATTTGGCCTTTTTGGCCACGGGCAGCATGAATGCGCGCATCAAAAGGGCTACGACTGCCCATTGCCGCCTCAACACTCATGGCACCAATAACAGAGCTAGCGGCAAATAAATCTTCTGCATTAAACAAACCTTCTAATGCTAATGCTGTTGATGCTTGGGTACCATTTAGCAAGGCTAGCCCTTCTTTAGCTGCTAGTTCAATGGGTTTTAGCCCTGCAATCTCAAGCCCTTCGACCGCTGATATAATTTGCCCCTGATAACTCATTTCGCCTTCGCCTAATAACGGCAAACACATATGTGCTAATGGCGCTAAGTCGCCCGATGCACCCACTGAGCCTTTTTCAGGCACGCACGGATACACGCCAGCGTTAACCAACTGTATTAAAAACTCAATCACTTCTAAACGAATGCCCGAAAACCCGCGACTTAAAGAGTTAATCTTTAACACCATCATTAAACGCACTGTGGAATCTTGCATGTATTGTCCAATACCTGCCGCATGAGACAATACGATTGAACGTTGTAATAACTGTAAATCTTTTGGGGCAATTTTAGTGTTGGCTAACAAACCAAACCCGGTATTGATACCGTAAACAGTACGGCCTTCTCGTAGCACTTGTTGGACGATTTCAGCACTTTGATTAATCTCAGCGACCGCTTGCGGTGCTAAAGTTAATGCCACACTATTGCGGCTAATCGCACGTGCTTGCGCCAATGTTAAGGTACCTGGCACCAGTTCAAATGAATATGTCGACATGAATTAAGCTCCTAACATTGGTAGATCTAAGCCTTGCGCTTTGGCACAATCTTTAGCAAGCTCGTAACCCGCATCTGCATGACGCATCACCCCAGTTGCAGGGTCATTCCACAATACGCGCCCTAACCTAACAGCTGCCTCATCGCTACCATCGGCCACTATCACCACACCAGAATGCTGACTAAAACCCATCCCGACACCGCCACCATGATGCAACGACACCCAAGTGGCACCACTTGCTGTATTTAACAGCGCATTCATTAATGGCCAATCTGACACCGCATCTGAGCCATCTAGCATGGCTTCGGTTTCACGGTTAGGGCTGGCAACCGAGCCTGAGTCTAAATGATCTCGGCCAATCACTATCGGCGCCGACAACTCACCATTTTTAACCATTTCATTAAAGGCTAAGGCTAAACGGGCACGATCTTTAAGTCCAACCCAACAAATACGAGCAGGCAAACCTTGAAACGCAATGCGCTCACGTGCCATGTCTAACCAATTGTGTAGGTGTGGATTATCTGGAATAAGCTCTTTAACTTTGGCGTCAGTTTTATAGATATCTTCAGGATCGCCAGAGAGTGCAACCCAACGAAATGGACCAATACCTTCACAAAATAATGGCCGCACGTAAGCTGGCACAAAACCAGGGAAGTCAAAGGCATTAGTCACGCCTTCTTCCAAGGCCATTTGGCGAATATTATTGCCGTAATCGGTTGTTGCCGCACCCGCAGCTTGCAATGCAAGCATGGCCCTCACTTGCACCGCCATCGACTGTTTAGCGGCTTTAACCACTGCTGCCTCATCTGTTTTACGCATTTGAGCGGCATACTCTAAAGTCCAGCCTTGTGGTAAATAACCGTTTAAAGGATCGTGCGCCGAGGTTTGATCTGTCACCACATCTGGCGTAATACCACGGGTGACTAACTCACTAAACACATCTGCGGCATTTGCAAGCAAGCCCACCGATACCG
This sequence comes from Shewanella inventionis, assembly GCF_019931735.1. NCBI lineage: Bacteria > Pseudomonadati > Pseudomonadota > Gammaproteobacteria > Alteromonadales > Shewanellaceae > Shewanella > Shewanella inventionis. The sequence continues at coordinate 302,953 of NZ_CP082926.1, forward strand.
GCTTACCGTTTTGATTAGCCTCATAAATCATCGCTAACGCTTGATCTAATGATGTGGCTTTTTTATCCACATAACCTGTACGCATGCGAAAATCGATACGGGTTTCATCCACTTCACAAGTTAACACTGAGTAACCTGCCATAGTACCAGCCAGAGGTTGCGCGCCGCCCATGCCGCCTAAGCCACCGGTTAAAATCCACTTACCTGCTGACGAGCCATTAAAATGCTGCTTTGCCATGGCCACAAAGGTTTCATAGGTGCCTTGCACAATGCCTTGCGAGCCGATATAAATCCAAGAACCCGCCGTCATTTGGCCGTACATTGCCAAGCCTTTTTTATCTAACTCATTAAAGTGTTCCCAGTTAGCCCAATGCGGTACCAGGTTTGAGTTAGCAATAATCACTCGCGGCGCATTAGCATGAGTAGTAAACACCCCAACAGGTTTACCAGACTGCACCAATAAGGTTTGGTCATCTTCAAGACGTTGCAGCACCTCAATAATTTTGTCGTAACTTTGCCAGTCACGCGCGGCGCGGCCAATGCCACCGTACACCACTAAATCTTCTGGGCGTTCGGCAACATCCGGGTGAAGGTTGTTCATTAACATCCGCATCGCAGCTTCTGTTAACCAGCTTTTACACTGCAATTGAGTGCCGTGTGGCGCAATAATGCGTCTACTTGGGTCGTGTCGTTTATCCATATTATCCTCTTCAACCAATTAATTTGGTTTGGTTTTTTGTTTTGTTTTTTGTCTTACCGTGATTACGGCCAGCTAATCAATAAAATTAACTGACATGCGTTATCTCTTAACCAGAGCTGAGGTGAGTTTAAATTTACTCCCTGGATGCACTAACCTTGCAAAACTCACCACCCCCTGGCGTGACCAGGTGCGGCGTAAAATTTGTAAACAGGGTTCTGTCGCATCTATTGCCAATCTTTGTTGCAACTGTTCGGTTGCCATAATCGCTTCAACGGTATGACGTGCTTCTGTTAACGGCGCAACGGCTGATAAGTATTCGTGAGGTGTCTGCGCAGTAAAATCTTGATGAAGATAATTAGGCACGAGTTTAGGGTTAACATAGCGCTCTTCGACTTGAAGAGGCATACCTTGTTCGCAATGCACCAGCACTGAATAAAACACCGTATTGCCCACTTCAAGCCCTAAGGCATTTGCCACAGCAACACTGGCTTCTATTGGCTGTAATTCAAGTTGCTTAACACTATAACCATGACCGCGATCTTTAATTTCATCAGCAATATTACGAATGGCGAGTAACGATGACTGCGACTTAAGCCCTGCCACAAAAGTGCCCACACCTTGAGTGCGCTCTAATACGCCTGAATCCACCAGCTCAGTTAATGCTCGCCTTGCCGTCATGCGGCTGCATGCAAACAAGTCTGTTAACTGATTTTCTGACGGCACGCGGTCATTTTCTTGCCATTGGCCTGTTTCAATACGCGACAAAATAAATTGTTTAATCTGAGCAAATTTTGCTTGGGCCATATCAAGAATTCCACGATCGCTAAAATAGAATGAATGCTTATTACTGCATTAACTCTACCTTGTATATACAAGATTAAACAAGTATTGTTGAATAAATAATAAATCGCGACATATTTTTCTTTTTAAGGGGATTCATGGTGTGGGATCAAGTATGGATAGATGTAAACGTGGCCACCATGGACCCGAGTGTGCATGGGGCTTACGGCGCCATACATCAAGCGGCTATCGCAATTAAAGACGGTAAAATAGCCTGGATAGGTCCTCGCAGTGAATTACCTGAATTCGATGTATTGGCAACACCCGTTTACAGAGGTAAAGGCGGCTGGATCACCCCTGGATTAATCGACTCACATACCCATTTAGTGTTTGCAGGTAATCGCGCCAATGAGTTTGAACAACGGCTCCAAGGCGCGAGTTATCAAGATATTGCCCGTGCCGGTGGCGGTATTATTTCAACCGTTAATGCCTGCCGCAACGCCGATGAAGCAGAGTTATTTGAGTTGGGTCGCCAACGCTTAAATGCCCTAGCCAGAGAAGGTGTCACCACGGTTGAGATTAAATCCGGATACGGCTTAAACACAGAGACCGAACTGAAACTATTGCGAGTTGCACGCGAGCTTGGCGAGCATCATCATATCGATGTTAGCACCACATTTCTGGGTGCCCATGCCATTCCGCCAGAATATCAGGACGATGTAGACAGCTATGTCGACCTTGTTATTAATGACATGCTGCCTGCAGTAATCGCAGAAGATTTAGCGGATGCAGTTGATGTATTTTGCGAAAACATCGCCTTTAATCTTGAGCAAACCGAACGAGTATTAAGTGCAGCCAAGCAAGCCGGTTTGCAGATAAAACTGCACGCTGAGCAGTTATCTAATATGGGTGGCAGTGCACTGGCGGCAAAACTGGGGGCCAAATCTGTCGACCATATTGAGTTTTTAGACGAAGCAGGTGTTAAGGCCATAAGCAAAAGTGGCACCTGTGCCACCTTACTACCTGGGGCTTTTTACTTTTTACGCGAAACCCAATTACCGCCCATCGATTTACTGCGTCAATACAAGGTGCCGATGGTGATTGCCAGCGATTTTAACCCGGGATCTTCTCCTATTTGCTCAACCTTATTAATGCTCAACATGGCGTGCACGTTATTTAGGCTCACCCCTGAAGAAGCCCTAAAAGGCGTAACCATCAATGCTGCTAAAGCATTAGGGATTGAGTTAAATGTTGGCCATCTTAGCGTGGGCATGCAGGCCGACTTTTGTTTATGGGATATCCACACCCCTGCACAACTGGCTTATGCTTACGGGGTTAATCCTTGTCAAAATGTGGTCAAAAATGGCCAAGTTGTAGCCTTACCCCGTTAATCGCATTTCAAACCTTCAAGCCGTATGTTGTTGGCTTTTATACACAACATATGGCTCTTTCTACTTCTATGCCTGTAAGGCCAGCAAGATAAAATCAATAATTGCGTGATTTTAAGAGCTATTTCATTTAGGCTTAGCCAATTATGAGCGATCGTTCAAAATCTTTTTATTGCTAACCTAACCCATATACACAGAGGTATTATGACAATCCGCACACTATTATCGATTGCAAGCGCATTTTTGCTGCTTAACAGTAGCCCAGTATTCGCCAATGAAACAACAGGTTCAGCCACCGAACTCACAAAACCTAAAGTCATTATTTTTGATGTAAATGAAACCCTGTTAGATCTTGAAAATATGCGTAAATCTGTTGGTACTGCGCTTAATGGGCGTGATGATTTATTGCCATTATGGTTCTCAACCATGTTGCATCACTCTTTAGTGGTTTCAGCCACTGGCGAGTATCAGTCGTTTGGCAATATTGGTGTGGCGTCATTAGAAATGGTGGCTGAGATTAACGGCATTACCATTACTCACGAGCAGGCCAAAACCGCGATTGTAACGCCTTTACGTTCATTACCCGCTCACCCAGATGTAGCAGAAGGCTTAGCGGCATTAAAAGCACAAGGTTATAAGCTAGTCACCTTAACTAACTCATCACTAGAAGGCGTGCAACTACAGCTTAAAAATGCCAACTTAAGCCAATATTTTGATGCCAACTTAAGCATCGAATCTGTTGGTGTATTTAAGCCGCATTTAAGCACGTACCAATGGGCAATCAAAGATTTAGGCGTTAACGCTAACGAAGCCCTAATGGTTGCTGCCCACGGCTGGGATATTGCCGGTGCAGAAAAAGCAGGTTTACAAACTGCATTTATCCGTCGACAGGGTAAAGTGTTGTTTCCACTGGCTGCAAAACCAGACTATAACGTGTTAGATGTGAATGACCTTGCCAAAACTCTGGCTACATTTAAATAAGTACACCCAGCATAATAAGAGGTTTCGCCTAGCCCGACTAAGCGATAACCTCTTTAACCAAGCCCTTGCCATTAACCATTATTTAACATTAAATAGGATGGATTAATGAGTCGCATAAAGGGATAAAAATAATGAAAAAAGGGTATTTAACACTGTTGATTACATTGGGTGTTTGCAGTTTAAGTGCAAGCACTTTCGCGCAAACCACATTGGTGCATGATGTTAACGGCTACACCTTAGTTAACGGTAAATTACACACCTTTAATGCAATTCAGTTCACCAACGATAAAATCGACCGACTTTTCACCAAAGACCAGGCTTTACCCACAACCAAAGATATCATTACCATTGACGGTAAAGGCAAAACCTTACTGCCAGGGTTAATCGACGCCCATGGGCATGTACTCAGTTATGGCTTAAGTTTATTAACCGCCGATTTAACAGGTAGCAAAAGCGAGCAAGATGCGGTTGCACGTGCGCAAGCTTTCATTAAAAAAAATCCAACAGACAGCTGGTTAATGGGCCGAGGTTGGAACCAAGAGTTGTGGGACAGCAAACAATTCCCAACAAAAGAAACGCTAGATAACGTTTTTACTGCTAATCCAGTATCATTTGGACGAGTTGACGGCCACGCTATTTGGGTTAACAGCAAAGCATTGGCACTTGCCGGTATTTCAGCCAGCACCGTCTCGCCAGAAGGCGGTGAAATCGTTAAGGACGAGCATGGCAACCCAACCGGAGTGTTAATCGACAATGCAATGAACTTAGTGTTTAGCATCATTCCCGATCTTAATCAGAAGCAGCTCGAGTCTACGTTAACTCTGGCGATGGACAGCTTAGCCTCATACGGTTTAACCAGCGTTCACGATGCGGGTATCAGCATTAACAACATTAGTGCCTATCAACAATTAGCAGCTAACAATGCTATGAGTGTACGCGTTAATGGTATGCTGTCGGTTGAAGACCCTCGTTTTGATACCATATTGAAGCAAGGCCATATCAACACTGCTGATAACATGTTTAAAGTCGACAGTGTAAAAATATCTGCCGATGGGGCGTTAGGTAGTCGCGGCGCAGCGTTAATTAAAGAGTACTCTGACCAACCCGGCCACAAAGGCTTAATGCTCTATTCAGATGAGCAATTAGGCAAACTGATTTTACAGGCAATGAAAGCCGGATTTCAGGTTAATACCCACGCCATCGGCGACAACGCCAACCAGGTAGTACTTAATAAATACCAAACGGCCATTGCCGCAACCGACTCCAAAGCATTGCGCCACCGTATCGAACATGCACAAATTCTTGATTTAGCCGATGTTCCACGCTTTGCTCAACTTGGGGTTATTGCCTCAGTGCAGGCTACTCACGCCACCAGCGACAAAAACATGGCTGAAAACCGTTTAGGCAAAGCGCGACTTGCAGGAGCTTATGCATGGCGCAAACTGTTAAATGCCAATGCTGTTGTTGCCAATGGCTCCGACTTCCCGATTGAATCCCCTAACCCATTCTTTGGCCTGCACGCATCGGTAACACGTCAAGATCATGCAAATCAACCACTCGACGGTTGGCTAGCAACTGAAAAGCTCTCCCGCATAGAGGCGCTTAAAAGCTTCACTATCGACGCAGCCTATGCCGGCCACCAAGAGCAGTTACTGGGTACACTAGAGTCAGGTAAAAAAGCAGATTTTATTTTGGTTGAGGACGATTACTTTGCAATAAACCCACAACAGATATGGCAAAACAAGGTTATTGCCACCTGGGTAAACGGCCGTCAGGTGTTTGTGAAAGGAGAGGAATAGAGCTTCTCAATCTATTTCCTTATGTGCCAAAGTGACACGCAGATTGCTTTTTGAGCAATTTAACCACATAATGCTTATGTGACACTTTGGCACAAATAGAGAGAATATTATGGCAGCTACGTTACCTCGCATCACCGCTAGAGTTGATGCTGACACCCAAGATTTATTATCGAAAGCCGCGGCGCTTACTGGCATGTCGAGCATTAATTCATTTATGTTAAATGCTGCAATCGAAAAGGCCAAACAAGTGATTGAACGTGAAGAAACGTTAAAGCTTAATCAAGCTGATGCCACTTTACTTATGGAAGCCCTAGACCGCCCAGCAACCGCAAACTCAAATCTACAAGCGGCTTCTGAACGTTATAAAAGCAAAAACCAATAATGAATACGGTACTGTTAGATAAGGCAAAACACGATAGAAACCGCTTTAACTGTGGCAGTGACGCACTTAATAACTACTTGAAAGTTATGGCGAGTCAGCAAGCTAAAAAAGACAACACCAGAACCTTTGTTTTAGAAGATGATATCAATAACGCTCATATTATCGGTTTTTATACATTAACAATGACCCCGATAGACATAAAAGCCCTGCCACATAAGCTACAAAAAAAATATCAATCTTCAACCTCAGGCGGCCTCATCGCCCGCTTAGCAGTAGATAAGCGTTACAAAGCCCAGGGGTTTGGTGAATGGTTACTTATTGATGCATTGCAAAAGTTGCTCACTGCGAGTGACAGCGTAGCATTCCCTGTGGTGATTGTTGACGCAAAAGATGGCGCAAAGCACTTCTATCAACGCTATGGTTTCCAGGCATTTCAAGATGCAGAACACAAACTGTTCATCACCATCGCAGATGTAAGAGCGAGTTTGAACTAGTTTGAGTGGCTTGAGATAGCTTGAAAAACTTAGAGCCAAGAATGTATCACTTCACGGATTAGACATGGCATAAGCTCTTTATAACAAGATGATCCAAGCAGGTTACAAACCGTCAACGCTTGCTCAAGCGTTGTTAAGAAATTATCGCCTCTATTATTCAATTTCAATCAATTGGAATAATGTAGTATTAGCGGTTGGGGCAATGCTTTTTTATAAAAGAAAGAGGAAACAGCCGCTGGTTTCCTCTTAGTCCGGTATGGGCAATGTGCCGCCATGATAATAATAACAAAACGACAAAAATTACATTTGGATCCAGGCTAACGCACACTGTCGGGAAGACGAAAAATACTATCGACAACACGCTGCAAAGAAACCTACGTATTAGAAAACTGTAAATAAAGTTTGTCTTTAAGCACTGCCCGCTCATGCTTAGCTTGATGCATAAACTCATCACTTGTCGGTGAGTTTCTCAATTCGAGCTTACGGATCTCTGTATCTAATTCATGGTAACGACGAGCATTTTCTGCAAACACAGTGTCATCAGCCGTCAACGTTAAAATGGTCAGCGTATACTCCGGAAAATCAACTAACAACGCATGGTTTTCACCTAACATATCTCACTCCTTTACAGTTAGCAGTATTAAGCAGTTCTAAGGGTAGACTATATTTATCCTTATGGTTATATCTGGGGCTAAACTCATAAAAATACTCAACACACCCAATTATTCTCAACTCTATTTGATGATTATCACTGCTGAAATACCGCTAATTGTTGAGTGTATTTGCGCTGATAAAAAGGATGGTCAGTATTAGCTAAGGCTTGTTTTTCAGCTTCAATCGCTTTTGCAAGTTCATCTGTACTGGCATAAACCATAGCTAACGCATGATACGCGGTATGAGCCTTAGGATAGGCGTTTAACGTGTCTTGATACACGGCTATTGCTTGCGCTGGGCTAGCGCTAACCAAACTATCACCCAGCGCTAATAACGAATCAATCGCTGGTACTTCAAAACCATAAACCTCATTAGTCAGGCGTTTATAATGAGCCAAAATTGACTTTGTGCCTTGTTTGGATACCTCAGAAGTTACCGGCAACACTGTATGTATGTCATTAAATATCATCTCGATACCTAACGCGGTAGCGATTATGGGCTGTGTCATATAATAGCTGCCATCAAAGCGTTTAATTTGATAGTCCAGTTTGCTATTGGCATGGGTCTTAATTATCTCTTCGAGTATCGCAAAAGACTCGAGCTGCCTTTGCTCAAAATCACTGTCACTGGTTGTCATAAATAAAAAGCGTGGCGTGCCTTGCATATTGGTAAGCTTTTTAGGTGCATCTGTAAGTACGTATGCAAAATCTTCTGATAACACAGGGCTGGCTGCAATATAGGCATTAAATAAGTGAGGTCGGTTAATAAGACTGTGTAGCACTAATCCAGCGTTGCCAGTAAAACCATTAAAAATTCGAAATCCATTGGTGCGGTAACGTTTATCAATGGCTGGCAATAAATCTTGTTCAAAGAAATCCAATAACGTTTGATCGCCTTGCTTTTCTATTGCTGCGACCTTCAGCTTACCTAAGCCCTCATGGCCATTTGGCGCGGTAACAATGATGGTTTCTAACCACGGCCAACCACCGTTATGGCTCATCCAATCGTGCATGCCGCTTAAATAAAGGTGACTTCGAGGATGGAGATCCAATAACACCACATACCGTTTATCAACAGACTCGCTATAACCATTAGGTAGGCTCACGACAAAGTCGGCATTGGCATTAAATGTGCTTGAGTTAACACTGAGAATATCGGTTTTAGGTTGCACAAATGCTGCTATGCGCGGCGCATCTACTGCATAGGCATTTACCACAACCATAGTCAGTAGCAGCGAACAGACAAACAGGATTCCTTTACATAAATTCAACCCCTTAGCCGTAAAGTCGTTAAGTACAGTTACCATATTTTCATCCTTGTTTTGTATACTTTATGAACCTAACAGAGCTAGCAGTACAAGGCAATTTAGCATTAACTAAATCTAGTTCACAACTTGTACTAAAAGTCGCCAAGCCTAGGCGTTATATCATCAATAGCACTAGCCTTAGTGGCCAATAAAGCATAGGATCATGGTAAGTTTATTTATTGTTTGGGAGTCACAAATCTTATGAGTATTAGAGCTATCATCGTTGATACCGCCGGTACCACTACCGATCTTAACTTTATTCAGGATGTGTTATTTCCATATTCACGCACTGCAATGGCCGAGTTTCTTGAGCAAAACCAGCACAATGTTTTGGTCGATTGCTGTATAAGCGATGTAAAAGATATCGCCCTTGAACCCGATGCCTCTTTGGCACGAGTGACTGAAATTTTACAACAATGGATTGATGAAGACCGTAAAGTGACGCCACTAAAAACCTTGCAAGGATTAATTTGGAAGCAAGGCTATAACCGCGTTGATTTTACTGGCCATATTTACCCAGACTTTATTGAGTCGATTGAACGCATTACCCAAAAAGGCATCCGCATTTACAGCTTTTCTTCTGGCTCTGTTGAAGCGCAAAAACTGCTGTTTAGTCATTCAGACTCTGGAGATTTAACCAGTGCATTTAGTGGCCACTTTGACACTCGCACAGGTAACAAATTAGACAAGCAAGCCTACTGCAATATTTGCAATACGATTAGCTTAAAGCCAAAACAAATTTTGTTTGTGTCTGATGTAGCAGAAGAGCTCAAAGCGGCGGCTTCTGCCGGAATGACAACCTGCCAAATGTTGCGTTTTCCTGAGCAGGTTAAAGCCAAATGCCAAACGGTGACCAGCTTTAACGAATTACAATTCGACTAATCTGTTTTGGCAACACTTTCCTATAAAAACGACCTTGATGGTCGTTTTTTATTTTCGCCAATAGCCAAGAATAACCCACAAACACCGCCTAGCAAGAAGAAAACCATACACCAGGTGCGCTAAGTCATGTCAGTTTTGGCAAAATAAATTCCTTTCTGGTTTACAGGCTAAACACTATAACCCTTGTTGTACCAGCCTGCGGCTGGTAAATTAACGATGATTTCAAACAAGTGTTTAACTTTTATTATACAGGGTATCCCATGGAAGACTTTTTAGCTACACACTCTATTAGCACCAATATACAAGTTGCCTGGGGAGAAATGGATGCACTGCAACACGTTAATAATGCTGTCTATTTTCGATATTTTGAAACCGCGCGTCTCGACTTTTTTAATCAAATAAACATGCTCGCCGACTTAAAAACCACAGGTGTTGGACCTGTGCTCAGTGAGACTAACGCCCGCTTTAAGCGCCCGCTAACATTCCCGGACTCAATCATTGTTGGCATTAAAATCAGCGACATCACACAAGACCGTTTTGTTATGCACTACACAGTGTTTAGCAAAGCACAGCAAGCGGTTACCACCATTGGCTGGGCTAAAGTGGTGATGTTTAATTTTAAAACCGGACAAAAGGCCAAACTCACGCCTGAATTACTTGCCGCCCTGTCAAAACATCAGTAAGTTTGAGCAATGAACATTTAAACCAAAACGCTTAGAGGGCACAAAATGAACAGCCAAGATACTGTCTCCGTAGCGCACCAGGCCGAACAACATCGTTTTGTAGTCAATATTAACGGTGCTCAAGCCCTGCTTGAATACCATTTAACGGGCAAAAATATAGATTTTCATCGCACCTTTGTGCCACCAGAGTTACGCGGTAAAGGCATTGCTGAAAAGTTAGTGCGTACTGGGCTGGCATGGGCTAAAAGCGAAGGCTTAACTATTAATGCCAGCTGCAGTTATGTGGTTAAATTTTTATCTTAATGAGTTACCCGCCCACACATTAAGCTGGCCCGGTTACCGCCGCTAATTGCTGGCGCACAAGATCACTTAATGGTTCGCTTTTTTCAGTGTTATAATTGTAATGCACCATGGTGGTGGTGGCTTCGGCGGTTTTTTTGCCGTTTTGCCAACAGCTTTGTAAAATATCAAAACTGCTATTACCCAAACGGCTAATGTGGGTTTTTACTGTCACTTCCGTGCCGTAGTAAGTTGGTGCAGTAAAGGCAATGGTAAAGCCAGCAATAATCATGTTCCACTTGGTTAAATCTTGCCCTGGATTAACAATATCAAAAATCGGCTCACGCGCCGCTTCAAACCACACCGGAATAACGGTGTTATTAATGTGTCCTAGTGCATCGGTTTCACAAAAACGTGGTTTAAGAGTCATGCTAAATTGAGTGTCTGCCACAATAAATCCTTTATTATTATAATGTATGGGTATTCATCCATTCTAACGACACATCTCGCTACAGGTCATCAAAAAAATCTTTATCGCGAATGTATTTGTGCATGTAATGCGAAGCAAATGGCGACAATAGCCAACTGGCAAAACTCAACAAAAAGCGTTTAACAGGCGAGATATTGTCGTATATACGCTCGTTATGTAACCAAAGCATCCGCCCAACGTGATGAAACATTCCCGGCAGTGGCGGTAAAAATGTCACTACATCAACGCCACAACAAATTCGATAGGTACGCCTGTGCAGTAAATATTGGCGCTGAAAACTACCAAAACCCGGTGCTGGCTGACCAAATGTCACTACGCGTTTTATTGATTTAGTGTATTGGCGCTCTAACCTGTCGGCGGCCAATATCGCCATGGCACCGCCCGATGAATGCCCCGTTAACGTGACCCTTTTACCCAATAAAATCAGTGGGCTGACAATAGCATGTAGCCGCTGAAAAATGCTTTGATCAGCTTGATAATTGGGCGCGGTAGGATTACTCATCTGCTCTAATAAATAATCGTAACCATAATGCACGTGGTAACGACAATGACTAAATTGCTTTACTTTAGGCATACACAGTAAGTTAATTAACCATTCATTTACCGTTTGTGACCCCCTAAACACCACCAGCACCTCTGGGTGATCATCGCGCCACAACACCCGCGCACAAATATGCCCCCAACGATTGGCTATTTCGGCATAATTATCAGTTGAGAACCCCAAACTTTGCGGATCAAAGTCGGTTTGATACGTTACCTTACAGAGCACTGCATAACGTTCATATTGGTAGCGCTTAAGCTTTTTCAAATCCTGTGGCCTGCCAGATAACACCGCATTGAGCATAAGACAAACAGATGACAATTCAGTGAAAAACAAAAAGAGCGCTCAACGGCGCTCTATTGTTAACGTTTTTCGCAATGATTAGTTGCTATACATGGCATTAATTTCATGGTGATATTTGCTGTAAATCATTTTACGACGTAGCTTTAATGTCGGCGTAATGAGTCCAGACTCCATCGAGAATGCTTCATGCAATAAGGTGAATTTTTTAATTTTTTCAAAGCCTGCTAATTCATGTTGCAGCTCGATTAAGCGCTGCTCAAAATGCGCGACCACTTGTGAGTGGCGTAGTAATTCAATCGGATTCTCAACATGGATACCTTGCGCGATTGCCCAAGCATTTAATGCTTCAAATGCCGGCACAATAAGGGCTGACACGTAATTGCGTGCATCGGCAATAATAGCCACCTGCTCGATAAAAGGACAACAAGCCACTTTACCTTCAACGCGCTGCGGGGCAATGTATTTACCGTTAGAGGTTTTCATTAACTCTTTAATGCGGTCGGTAATGTATAAGTTGCCTTGCTCATCGATACGCCCTGCATCACCGGTTTTTAACCAGCCGTCTTCAAAGGCTTCGGCGGTGTCATCGGGGCGATTGTAATACCCGCGCATTACGGTGTCGCCACGCACTAAAATCTCATCGTCTTTACCCAGCTTGATTTGCATGGCCTCTAACGGTTTACCATTTGAACCTGGCACACGATTGTCCAAAGTGTTACAGGTAACCGTCGCGCACGTTTCTGTCATGCCATACCCACACAACACTGGCACACCAATACTGTGAAAAAAGCCGCCAACATTTACATCCAACGCTGCGCCGCCCACAGGCATAAACTTTAGCCGGCCGCCAAGCACTTGCTGCAACTTGGTAAAAACCAATTTATTAGCCAACTGCCACTGGGCACTTAACCATAAACTTGGCTTAGCACGGCCCTGACTAACTTCAAATTGGCGCTTACCGACGTTAATCGCCCAAGCAAATAATGCTTGGCGTGTTTTAGGTGCTTTGCCGACTTTATCATGCACTGCACTGTAAATTTTTTCTAAAAAGCGCGGCACTGCACATAAAGTGTGCGGCTTAACCGCAACAAGCGCCTGTTTAATTTTATTGGTGTCGTTTAAATACACATTTCGACCGCCACGGCACAATACATACATGCTCCATCCACGCTCAAACACATGGCTTAACGGCAAAAAGGCTAATGACACATCGCCGGCGGTAAAAGGCAGTTTTTGATCATGTTGGCTAATCATTGAGGCAAAATTGCGGTAATCGATCATCACCCCTTTTGGGTTGCCTGTGGTACCTGAGGTGTAAATCAGCGTGAGCAAGTCATCCAAATCAGTATTGGCTAATCGGCTGGTTAATTCTTGGGTTACGCTTGGATTAAATTGTGCGGTTAATAGCGAGTCAAAATGCAGGTGATTGTCGGCTCGTAAGGTCACCTTAGCATCAAACACCACAATGTGTTGCACGCAGTCAGCTTGCGCAGCAATGTTACAAGCCATGTCATATTGCTGCTGATCGCCAGCAAAAATTAATTTAGCTTGAGCATCGTTAACAATAAACACCGCTTGTTCAAGTGTGCTGGTTGGGTAAACAGGTACCACGACATTACGCGCTTTAAGTGCACCAATATCGGCACACGTCCACTGCGGGCAGTTTTGCGACAATATCACGATTTTGTCTTGCACTTGTAAGCCAAACTCAATCAATAATTGCGCCACCGAGTCGGTCAATGCATTGAATTGATCCCAAGTCACTGAGTGCCATGGCGCAAGCATTTCAAAGCCTTCTAGGGCAATACTGCTACCTAAAGACTGACTTTGCTGTTGCAGAAGTTTTACAACGTGATATTGATTTAGTGACATTTAATCGTGACCTTTTAAGCTTACAGGTGTTCCGCTTTTTTGCATTCTACCTTAAGCTTAAAAAAATCATAAGAGCTTTTGCTCTATTTGTGCGATTAACATCACTTTTACAAACTAAACTTATTGAACACAAGTATCAGCAAACCGATATTTAAGCCACAGTAACGCCATACCTCCAAAGCTGTCGTTTACCCCAAATTAATGTCAATACACCCACTAAAGTAAGTGGAATATCCAACAATAGCCACGGGGTAACACTGTCGCCGTCTCTTAGCGCAGCAAAACTCATCGATACGATTATCGAGTGTGCAAACACCACTAACATTGCCGCAGTCGCTTGTTGGCTGTTGCGGCATGCGGAACCTGTTCCGAGCATAATCGCACAACCCCAAAAGGTGCTTAAACTTAAGTGAACTAAAAACATCAGGCTGAGTTGTTGCTCAAACAAAGATTTAAGCCCCCCAAAACAGGTAACTAGCAGTACCATTGCCACAATAAAACGATATTGACTGTGGAAAAAGGCCTCTTTCATCCCACTTAACCCGCTGTAACAAGGCAATAAAAATAAGGTTTCGGTGGCACGCCAGCGCTGAATACGGCTCCAATGAATAATCGCGCAGCTGATCACTGAAAATTGAGCAATTAAAAACACGGTAGGCAAATCGAAATCAAGCAACCACGAAAAGAGCATTAAGCCTATAGCGATAACAGGTAGAGCTAGCATCATCATGGTTAACACAGGGCCAATAAAGAAATTCATTGGATGAAACAGGCGCTCAAATTTACCCACCCACGCGACGCCTTTAATGCTTGGTAACCACATCCAGCCCATTTGTACGGCATTGAGGTACACCACCCGCGCATCGCTATTCCAGTGCAGTTGCCGACACAAGCTAATCACACGGAAAAACAGCATGGCAACAATCATTAAACTGGCCCATAGCGACAAACGAGAAGAGAGTTCATCTAAAAATGGCACCGCAATAAACAGCGCAAACGATAAATGAAAATAATGACTGCGCCACAAACAAAGCCACACAAATCCAAGCCCAACCGCAACGGCTAACCACAATTGCGCTATTACTTCATATGCTGCAAAAATCACACAAGCCGACACCTGAAACCCAATAACCGCCAGCGCTATAGTCAACGCCTGTTGCAATACATTTGCTTGATAACCTGGGATTAATTGGCTGGTCTCGGTCGCTACTAAACGATTTAACTGCCAGGCAATACTGGCTGCCGCTGAAACACTGGCCATTGAAAAAACCAGGCTAACCACCTCAGTTTTGCCGCTAATTAACAGCGCAAGCCCAAGCACTAACCCAAGCAGGCTCGTGCCCAAAAAACTGACACTACCTAAGTCATATAACCACATACGCAACATCCCCTGATAGGGTTTACGCCATGTGGCTTGTTTTCCTTGAGTTGGCAGCGCACTCATCGGTGCAGCTCCATAAATAACTGTTCTAAATTTAACGATTTTTCACTTTGCACACCTGCTATCACCTCCGAGTTACCCTGGGTGTCCACCAGCACGGTTTGGCCGGTTTGGCTTAATATTCTGTAGCTTGCAGGTAGTTTGGTCTCGTCGTTAAGAGTGAGTAATTTTACCTCTTCACGCAGGGCATCAATTTCTTTAAACAGCACTAAGTCGCCTTTTTTGATGAGTGCTACATGGCTGGCTACACGCTCTAAATCTGAAGTAATGTGCGATGAAAACAATACCGCCGAACCAGAGTCGAGCGCGAGATCAAACAGGTCTCCCATAAATTGGCGACGAGCAATTGGGTCGAGGCTAGCAACGGGTTCGTCGAGCAACAATAGCGTTGGTCGATACGCCATCGCCATGATCAAGGCTAACGATTGGCGCTGACCCACAGACAATTTTTGTACGGCTTGAGTCACATCTAAATCAAAGCGTTTTAGCCACTCTTGTTCTAAGGCGATGTCCCAATTGGGGTAAAAGCTGCGATGTAATTCTAATGCTTTATCTATGGTAAAACCTTCGTATCCAAAAGGCTGTTGTGGCACATAGCCAATGCACTGTTTTGCTTCAACAGAAAGGTTTTCTGGCGATTCGCCCAGAGTATTGATGTGACCACTATCGATACCCACAATGCCAAGCGCACAACGCATTAGAGTCGATTTACCCGCACCATTTTGGCCTAATAATCCCACCACCATGCCAGGGTAAAGTGTCATCGACAAATCACTCAATACTTTATGCCCAGCGGCAGCGTGATCTGTCGTGCTATAGATTTTATTAACTGAATTAAACTGTAAAACGGGTTGTTCTTCGGCTTCCATGTTCGATATTCCTACCAAAATTTAGCTTAAATGACGGCTATTCTTGATCCCAAGATTGCTTTAGCAGCTGCTGTAACTCGTCGTAATCAACACCTAATTGTTGTGCCTGTTCAACTAATGCTCTGAGCTGCGGCGCTAATAAACTGCTACCAGACGCTGTGTTTGCAGACGTTCTGGCGGCAACACATGACGGTTGACCACGACGCCGCTCAACCCAGCCTTGATCAACAAGTTGCTGCATTGCACGCGACACCGTCATGGGGTTGACCGCCAAATGCTCGGCCAATTGGCGCACTGAAGGGAGGACATCTTCAGGCTGCAATTGGCCACCAACAATTAAGCGCACAATTTGATCGTGCAATTGTCGATAAATGGGTTCACCACTACTGGGGTTGACATTTAGTAATTCTAACATTAGCCTTTAGCAACTGTATTAATACATTGATACACTCATACACTAAGTGTTAAGGTATCATAATCGTCATGAAATGCAAAAAGGAAACGTTCCGATGACAAACAGGAAGTGTGCCAATACCACCTCAATCGCACAATCAGGCGTATTAGGTTTATGCCAGTCGGCAACTCGAGTGAGTCGCTGGGTAGCGGTTGCTGCCGCGATATTAGTGGCTAATTACAGCAGTGCAGAACCCACAGACACGCCAGTGGCTGCGTCCGCTAAAACAGCAACGTGTTATTTAGACGGCATGGACGAACAGCTTCAGTGCGGCAAAATCACTGTACCTGAAAACCCCAAGCTAGCTGACGGTAAGCAAATCGATATTCACTTTGCAATATTGCCTGCAATTAAAAATACCCATCCAGATGAAGCTTTACTCGCCATATCTGGTGGTCCCGGCCAATCGGCAATTGAAAATGCCGCTGGATTTAACCGCATGCTGACTAAAGTGCGCCAAAACCGCGATATTTTACTGATTGATCAGCGCGGCACAGGCCAATCTAACCTATTGTCTTGTGACGATGAAAACATGTCATTTCTCAGCATTAATGATAGCGAACTCGACACAGTAGCGATGACCGAAGCCTGTCTCGCCTCAATTGAGGCCGATGTTACTCAATATGGTAGCAATAACGCGGTAAAAGACTTTGAGGCTGTACGCCAATTTTTAGGTTACAACAAACTGCATTTATATGGCATTTCATATGGGTCACGTATGGCACAGCTATACATGCGCCATTACCCTGAAGCACTAGCCACAGTCACCTTAGACGGAGTTGTGCCAATGCAACAAAGTTTAATCGCTATTGGTAGCTCCATTGAGCGCGGGCTCAATGTTTTGTGGCGTGACTGTCAAAGTAACCTAGAGTGTCAGCAACAGTTTCCTGATTTAGTCGACAAGTACAATAAAGTCGACCAACAACTTGCTAACGCCCCAATTAGCCAACAAGTGCGTGACCCACAAACTGATGAGTTAACGGAGTTTTTACTGACTCGCAGTAAATTTACTGGAGCAATTCGAATGGCAATGTACATGCCAAATATTCGAGCGCTTATCCCACATGCCATTCATCAAGCCGCAAATGGTAATTATCAGCCAATACTCGGTATTTACGCATTAACCGCCGACAGCACAGGCATCGCGCTAGGTATGCATTCAACAGTTGTCTGCGGTGAAGATATTCACCGCATCACTGAGCAAATGCGTAAAGACGCTAAAGAATCTTATATCGCAGGCAGCATGTTAGATGGCCTAGTTAAAACCTGCGAAGCCTGGCCAATACCAGCAGAAGATGACAGCTTTGGCCAGCCAATCGACAGTGATATCCCAACGCTATTACTCTCAGGAGAACTGGACCCAGCCACTCCCCCAAACTGGGGCGCAATGGCACAAGAAAAGCTCACAAAATCAAAGCATCTTATTGCCCCTTACGCCACTCACGGCGTGGCCTATCAAAGCTGCGGCAATGATTTAATCGCACAATTAGTTGATCAAGGCTCATTGAAGGACATAAACGGCGAGTGCCTACAAAAAGACGTACGCCGCAGCTTTTACCTTAATGCCAACACTGTAGAAGCATTACCGATTGTTAAAAACGACACCGAAATCAAAACCGACACAACAGCGCCAGCAAAAACAGCTGAAGATAAGGAATAGTCATGATTACTGTTACAAACTTAACCAAAAAAATTGGCGATGTGCAGGCGTTAGACAATTTAAGCTTTAGTGCTGAAAACGGCCAAATCACCGGATTACTTGGCCCAAATGGCGCCGGTAAAACTACCTGTTTACGCACTCTGTTTGGCTTACTAACGCCAGACTCAGGCACGGCAACGGTCGATGACATTGACGTCGCGATTGACCCAATAGGCGCTAAAAAGCAATTAGGGTTATTCCCAGATCCATTTGGGTTGTACGAACGCCTTACACCGCGCGAGTACATTAGTTTTTTTGCAGAGCTCAGCGGCATGTCACGCAAACAAGCTAAAGAGGCAACCGCCAAGGTCATCGCGCAATTAAAGCTTGAAGACATCAGCGACCGTCGCTGCAAAGGCTTCTCGCAAGGCCAACGGATGAAAACCGCATTGGCGCAAGCCATAGTACATCAGCCAAGTAACATCATTTTAGATGAACCCACCCGAGGGCTTGATGTGATGAGCACTCGTTTACTGCGCGACATTTTATTGCAACTAAAAGCACAGGGGCATTGCGTGTTGTTTTCAAGCCACGTCATGCAAGAAGTTGCCGCCTTATGTGACCGCGTAATTGTAATGGCAAACGGCAAGGTGGTCGCTATTGGTAGCCCTGACGAACTGTGTCAGCAAACGGGCAAAGACTCACTAGAAGATGCATTTATCGAACTTATCGGTACAGACGAAGGGATTGCAGCATAATGAAAATGATACTCACAATGGTGCGCAAAGAGCTTATCGATGCGGCACGCGACAAACGATCAGTCATGGCAGGCCTTTATTATGCCATAGGTACGCCACTAATTATGTGTGGCCTATTTATGGTGTTAATTGGTCAATTATCTAGCCCAGAAGACTTAAACATCAACATTAAAAACGCCAATAACGCCCCCGATCTCGTGCGTTATTTAAGCAATAACGGCATTAACCATGCTGACGATGAGCAAGCAAATAAAATCACCTTAACCATCAGTGACGATTACGCCACCAATATGGCAAAGGCCAAGCAGGCAGAAGTGCTATTAGTTGCAGATAATTCAGACGAAAAGCTGCAAAAATCGATTCAGCGACTCGAGCGCCAACTTCAAGCTTACGGTGCTGAAATGGGCAGTATTCGTCTTATTGCACGAGGCATTAATCCAAGCATTACTCAGCCAATCAAAATCAACGTACAAGACCAGGCCACAGCTGACTCAAAAGGCGGAATGATTTTAGGTTTGGCCATTTTCACCATGATGTATTCGGTGTTTATTTCAGGCATGAACCTGGCAATCGACACCAGCGCTGGAGAGCGTGAACGTAATTCGCTGGCGTTACTACTGAGTCACCCAATGAGCACCCGCCAATTAGTGTTAGGCAAAATTATCGCGGTGACCTGCTTTGCGCTGCTAGGGTTAGTCTTAATCTTGCTGGTATCTAAGGTGGCGTATCCGTTTGTACCTTGGCAACAAATCGGTTTTACCGTCAACATCAGCCAAGATTTTATGGGGTTAATGTTGTTAATCGGTATTCCGGTGGCGTTAATGGCAGCAACATTGCAATTGTATGTGTCGTTTATGGCCAAAACCTTTAAAGAGGCGCAGTCATACTTAACCATGGTGCTATTTGTACCGCTGGCACTGTCAATGGCCGCCAGTTACAACATTGCGCCAGATGTATTGCAATGGTTACCGGTATCGGGTCAGCAGCAAGCATTAATGGACTTTATTAAAGGCCGTGAAATTCCAATGATGCAGTTAATCGTATCATCGGTAGCCACGTTAATCATTGCCATAGCATTGGCAGTAGGATTAGAGAAATCATTAAAAAGTGAAAAAGTGGTCTTTGGTTTATAAGTGTTGTAACAACAGCTGATACAACCAGCTAAGAGTCATCCAGCCTTAGCCAACTAAGCGTTAAGGCTGGACATCATGCAAAGTTAGGCAATTAAGGAGTGATCATGAACGAAGATATGGCAATTATCGCATTGGTATTTATCATTGTTGTGGGCACCACAGCATCAGAAATGTTTAAACACTATTTAAGGCATAAACAAAAAGCTGAAGCCGATGGATTAGCAGACATTAAAGCGCAAAACCAGGCACTGATTGAACGCATTCAAGTGCTAGAAAAACTCGTGACCGAAAGCGACTTTGACTTAAAGCAACAGTTTAAAAAGCTGTGACGCTCGCAACCACGCTTATGCCATTACAAATATCAATCATTGGCCGAATACTTAACCTCATTCGGCTAATGATTCTTAATTGGCGCAAACAGCTGCAATTTAACGGTATTTCGCCCAGCCAGCTTAGCTAAATAAAGCTGCTCATCAGCTTGCTGCAACACATCACTAAAATGGTACTTTGCTGCATCAGCAACCAGAGTGTTAACCACCACACCCCCAATACTTACTGTTACCCAATGGCGATTACCGACTTTATTGGGAATATGCAATTGCTCAATGGCCTTGCATATGTTTTCAGCTATTTTCAATAGTGTGCCGGAGTCGTTCTCGGCAAAAATAATACAAAACTCTTCTCCGCCAAACCGAGCAACTAGCGCGTCATAACCTGCTACCTGCTCAGCAAGACTTGTCGCCACAGCAACCAAAGCATTGTCACCGGCTAAATGTCCGTATTGGTCATTAAAAGCCTTAAAGTGGTCTACATCTATCATCATAGTACTAAAGCCTTTTTGCTCTGTATGCCAACGTAACATAATGTCTTTAGCAAACGTCTCAAGTCCTCGGCGATTTGTTATACCGGTAAGCGCATCCTGCACGGTTAATGTTTCTAAATAATTTTGCTGGGCATTAAACTTTAGCAACAACTGATTGAATGAATAAGACATATTTTCTATTTCATCAATTAAATGATGGGAGGTTATTTTGCTCATTAATCCATCACTAGATGAGTCGTTAATACTCTGATTGAATCGAATTAAAGGCGATATTAACCATCTTGAAAGCATCATCATTGACAATGAGATGATCAATATCGCAGCCAGTACCAGCGAAATAACCGCTAACCAATCTAACTGAGGCAATGACGTTTTTTTATGCTTAAGAGTCACTTGGACCGCTTGATTATCAAACGCATTACTTATTAACCAACTGTGAGAAGGGCTGATGCTGTCAATTAGTTTTAAACTAAAAAAGTCATCTATTTCATTCGATGTTTTAAAGGCTGGCGTAATAGAAAAGCTCACCAAAGAATATCGGCTAATGTCATTAACCAGAGCCTTATCTAACAAACGTATCATGGTTAAACTGCCAACTATCTCCCCTGTTGCGGTAGAAGGTAAAATAGTCGTGTTACTATAGTAAATAAGCTGTCCATCAAGCACTAAATAACCGCTACGACTAGACACTTTTTGCAACGCTATCTCTGCCGATGAAGGCAATATATTAACAAGGCCAGTACTCCCTTGAGTGATCAAGTTTATTAACGATTGTCTCGAGTTAAGCAATGACTCGTGTTGATACTCCCACACAAGCTGGTTATTTAGATCAGTTAATAAAACCGCATCGATATTTGCCGCCTCAAATGCATTGTCGGGCATATTACTTTGTACAAATTCATCCGTCGGGTTGTGAACATATTCAACGAGGTCATCCCAAACTGCATAATCGTAGCAAAGCGTCGTTAGGCTATTTTTCGACAAAGACAATGCTGAATGCAACAAATTATACTCTTGCTGCTGTTGATCAAGAATTTCAGCCTTAATGCCTGGGAGGTAAAAAAAGTAATAAATGCTCGCCAACAAGAAACATATGGAGGCAAATAAAGAGGAGAGCAAAAAAAGCGAGAAGCGTTTTAATGTCATATAGCTAAGTCCCCGTTTACACCGATATCCACAGTGTAGTACCTAAATAGCCTAGATATGGTGAACATCTGTCAATCATCATAGCAAATAGGACCAGCTTTACCCAACTAAGAACCAGGCCATTAAAACTAAGAACTTAACTGAAGGCCTGGTTGAGTAACGTTAAATGAGCTTTTACTTCGCTTTAGGTCTAAACGGCTTAATCACCGCTTCATCGCACTCTAAAAAGGGACCATCCATTAGGTCGATGCAATACGGAATGGCGGGAAACACTGCATCTAAACATTCGCGGATAGACTTAGGTTTGCCCGGTAAATTCACAATTAACGAATCAGCTCGTAGTCCCGCAGTTTGGCGCGACAAAATTGCCGTTGGCACAAACTTTAATGACTCGGCGCGCATTAATTCACCAAAGCCAGGCATCATACGGTCGCACACAGCTTCTGTCGCTTCTGGAGTCACATCGCGTTTTGCCGGGCCAGTGCCGCCTGTAGTAACAATTAAGCAGCAATCTTGATTGTCGGCCAAATCAATTAAGGTCGCTTCAATCACATCTTGCTCATCTGGGATCACCTTATACACAGGTTCCCACTCTGAGGTTAAATACTCATTTAATACATCAATAATGGCCTTGCCTGATAAGTCTTCATAAATGCCAGCGCTGGCACGATCGCTTACTGTCACGATGCCGATTTTTGCTTTGCTCATGGTAATCTTTCCCTAATTGTGGGGTGATTAACCTCGGTTCGCGTTGAGGTTAAATCAGTAATGCTGTTATAGATGGCTAATCTACCAAAAAACATCGACATCACAAAATTGCAGCCCCATAAATGCAAACCGCCTCAAACAATGACATCAGCCAAGCAACTATTTATACTGACCGCAGCTATCAAACATTGGATTTTACTATGCAAAAACAACAACGTGGTTTTACCCTCATTGAATTAGTGGTAGTGATTATTATTTTAGGGATTTTAGCGGTAGTCGCCGCGCCTAAGTTTATAAACTTAAAAAGTGATGCGGTCATTGCCAATTTAAATGGCTTACAAGGTGCATTAAAGTCGGCTAATACCTTGGTGTATTCAAAAGCCGTATTGGCTGGTCAATAAAAACTCGAGCCAGGTTCGGTGACATTGAATGCTAGTGCTGTGAGTACAACTGTAGGATACATAACGCCTCTTGGGGCTAATGTTGCATTAGTGCTTGATGGATCATTTGAAGTAGTGGTTGATGCAAATGATACGATTACCGCAGATTGGGGAATATTCAACGTACTTGGCGGAAAATCTATGTACATTGTACCGAAAGGATTTGCTACCTTTGACAGCTGTAATTTGCTTTACAACGTTGACTCATCTCAAACTGAACCTGCCTTTTACAGCCTAACCACCAGCGGCTGTTAATCTCCCCGCAATATTGAACCGCAAAAAGCTTAAGCATTGATACTGCCAGCCATGACTCGTGCAGTATCAGTTCCAATGCTTATGTTGAGTTTACAACCATGCTTACGTTTAAGGCTTATAGGCGTTTAAAGCTTTAGACGTTTAAAGCTGAAAACTTATAAAACATTAGCGCTTAACGCAAACCGTTAAAATACCTTCAGCAGCCATGGCAGCAACCTGTTGCAACTCATCAACACTTGCACCTTCTGACGCCTGCATCGAAAATCCCTGAAACAAGGTGGTCATCAAACTTGCCAATACCTCTGGCTCACAACCGGCTTGTAATTCGCCGCTGGTTTTCGCTTGCGTAAATCGGTCCACTAACCGCTGTTTATGTTTGGCTTTACGCGCTAATACTGTTTGCTTAATTGACTCACTCGCCTCACTGCATGACAGGGTACTGTTAATGAGCGCACAACCTTGTGGATGGCTACAGTCGGTAAATTGAGTTGCTGCACCAAGCAATAATCCACGAATAACATCGGCAACATGCTCGTGCTGAAACGCAATATTAAATAGCGAGTCTGGTCGATTTTCATATAAGTCGATGGCTTTAAAAAATAACTGTTCTTTATTACCAAAGGCAGCATAAAGACTGGGCTTTTTAATGCCCATAGCTTCAGTGAGTTCGTTTAAAGAAGTCCCTTCGTAACCATTACGCCAAAACACATTAAGCGCTTGCTCTAACGCCAAGTCGATATCGAACCCACGTGGGCGACCAACACAAGCGGCTTTTGATGTTGTCATAAGTCGTACCTCATATATTAACGAACCCCTGATGATCTTAACATTGACTTAAGATACTCACTTTTGGGGCATTTCATAGCGCATTATTAAACCACAAGTCGTATTCATTGTTTGCAGAGTAATCACAAAATGAGTGATTCATCAACATTGTCGTTCTGCTGCAAAACACATCACTTTCTGCGCAATGACTCATCTTCACACTAAATGAATGTCTGGTCAAAATAATTTAATACCCATCGGTACAAAATACATTGACAGGGGTATTTTAATCTATATATTACCGTTCGGTACAGAACAATTTATACCAGTCGGTACAAAAACCTAGCCACAGACAAAAAAGTAACGCAACCAATAGCCTGTTAAATGACATAAACGCTATTGATTAGAGGACAGCAACATGACTATGTTTAAATCAATTCAATCTACTTTGTTAGTCAGCCTAACGGCAGTACTGCTAGTGGCTTGTGGGCAACAACCTGCAGCACAACAAGCTGGTGCTGCACCTGCCGCCCCTGAAGTGAATGTTGCTAACGTATTGCACGAGCGCATTACCGAATGAGATCAATTTACCGGACGCCTACAAGCGCCAGAAGAAGTCACCCTAGTACCGCGCGTATCGGGTTACATTGAGTCGGTAAACTTTACAGAAGGTGCACTCGTAAACAAAGGCGATGTGCTGTTTACCATTGACGCCAAAGTCTTTACTGCAGAAGTGGAGCGTCTTCAAGCTGAACTCACCAGTGCAAAATCGGCACATGAACTGGCTAAAAACGACTTTGACCGTGCCAATAAATTGTTTAGTCAACAAGCCGTGTCTGAAGAGCTAATTGACACTCGCCGTAGCACAATGCATCAAACCGCTGCAGCTGTAGCATCGGTAAAAGCGGCATTAACCAGCGCAAAATTAAACCTTGAATACGCTCAGGTTACCGCGCCCATTTCTGGCCGCGTGTCTTACGCCAACGAAACCGCAGGTAACTATGTAACAGCGGGACAAACCCAACTCACCAGCTTGGTTTCAACGGCAAATATGCATGCCTACTTTGATATCGACGAGCAAACGTACCTTAAATATGCTTCGTTATCGGGCGAAAATAAGCGCCAGGATCCACGCTCAGGTAACAACACAGTATTAATGGCTCTCGCCAATGAAACCGAGTT
Source organism: Shewanella inventionis (assembly GCF_019931735.1). Classification (NCBI taxonomy): domain Bacteria; kingdom Pseudomonadati; phylum Pseudomonadota; class Gammaproteobacteria; order Alteromonadales; family Shewanellaceae; genus Shewanella; species Shewanella inventionis. Next base: position 328,100 of record NZ_CP082926.1, read on the forward strand.
TACCCACTAGGGTGTGATCGACTTTGTTGATAACGCCGTTAACCAACAAACCGGTACTATTCGTGTACGAGCCAGCTTCGCCAACCCAAACAACATGTTAATGCCGGGCTTATTTGCACGTATTAGCATTGCAGGCAGCGCGTCTTATCAAGGTATTTTGGTTGACGACAAAGCCATTTTTACCGACCTAAGCAATAAATACGTTTTAGTGGTAAACGAGCAAAACACCCTTGAATACCGCGGTGTAACCTTAGGCGAAAAAATTCACGGTTTACGCATTATTACTAACGGCTTACAACCAGACGACAAAATTGTGGTTAACAGCCTGCAAAAAGTGCGTCCTAACGTAACCATTACCCCTAAATTGACCGATATGGCCGATAGCAGCCAAATAGAAGCGCTGCATCAAGCACAGTTACTATTTGATAATCAGCCGCTTACAGCACAAATTGCTGATGAAGCAACTCAAGGCTAAGGAATACCCCTATCATGTTGTCGCAATTTTTTATTAAAAGACCGATTTTTGCCGCAGTGCTGTCGCTATTGTTTTTTATCGCGGGCGCACTGGCAGTTTGGCAATTACCGATCACCGAATACCCAGAAGTGGTACCGCCAACGGTCGTAGTGACTGCAAACTACCCTGGTGCCAACCCAAAAGTGATCGCAGAAACCGTCGCATCACCATTAGAACAAGAGATCAACGGCGTTGAGAACATGCTTTACATGTCATCTCAAGCCACCTCTGATGGCCGCATGACATTAACGGTCACCTTTGCCATTGGTACCGATGTTGATTTAGCACAAACCCAGGTACAAAGCCGAGTTGAACGTGCAAAACCGCGTTTACCAGAAGAAGTACAACGTTTAGGGATTGTGACCGAAAAATCATCACCAGACTTAACCATGGTGGTGCATTTAACCTCGCCCGACAATCGTTATGACATGCTGTACCTGTCTAACTATGCGGTGTTAAAAGTTAAAGACGAACTTGCCCGTATTGAAGGCGTGGGCGCGGTGCGAGTATTTGGCGCCGGCGACTACAGCATGCGTGTGTGGTTAGACCCGAATAAAGTGGCCGCAATAGGTTTGTCACCTAGCGATGTAGTTGCGGCCATTCGTGAGCAAAACCAACAAGCAGCCGCAGGTAGCTTAGGCGCACAGCCTAGTGGCGACAGTGATTTCCAACTGCTTATCAATGTAAAAGGCCGTTTGGCCAACGTTGAAGAATTTGAAAACATTATTGTTAAAGTGGGCTCTCAAGGCCAAATCACCCGCTTAAAAGATGTTGCACGTGTTGAACTAGGCGCATCAACTTATGCACTGCGTTCAATGCTAGACAATAAAGATGCTGCGGCACTACCTGTGTTCCAAGCATCTGGCTCTAACGCGATTCAGATTTCTGATGACGTTCGCGCCAAAATGAAAGAAATATCAGCCACCTTCCCAGAAGGCTTAACCTACGATATCGTTTACGACCCAACGGTATTCGTACGCGGCTCGATTGAAGCTGTGGTAAAAACCTTACTAGAAGCCATTTTACTGGTGGTATTAGTGGTGGTGTTGTTTTTACAAACCTGGCGCGCCTCAATTATTCCATTAGTGGCAGTACCTGTATCACTTGTGGGTACCTTTGCCTTTATGCACTTGATGGGCTTCTCGCTTAATGCCTTGTCATTATTTGGCTTAGTATTGGCCATTGGTATTGTGGTCGACGACGCTATTGTTGTGGTGGAAAACGTTGAGCGTAATATCGAAGAAGGCTTATCACCTTTAGCGGCAACACAAAAAGCCATGAAAGAAGTGACCGGCCCCATTATCGCCACTACCTTAGTATTGGCCGCGGTATTTATTCCAACGGCATTTATGTCAGGTTTAACCGGCCAATTTTATAAACAGTTTGCCTTGACCATTACCATTTCGACCTTTATTTCGGCGATAAACTCGTTGACCTTAAGCCCTGCGTTATCGGCATTGTTACTTAAGAGTCATCACGACAAGCAAGACTTCCTTACCCGTGGCATGGACAAAATGCTGGGTGGTTGGTTATTTGCCCCGTTTAACCGTTTCTTTGCAAAACTGTCTGACGGTTACGGCTGGGTCGTGAAAAAAGTGACTCGCTTTGGTGTTGTTGTGGGTGTGTTGTATGTCGGCTTAGTCGGCGTAACAGGTTTACAATTTGCAAGCACACCAACAGGTTACGTACCAGGGCAAGACAAACAATACTTAATTGCCTTTGCACAATTACCCGACGCAGCATCGCTTGATCGCACCGAAGCCATCGTGAAGCAAATGTCATCCATTGCGCTAGAGCAACCGGGAGTCGCACATGCAGTGGCGTTTCCAGGCTTAAGCATTAACGGCTTTACTAACAGCACTAACAGCGCAATTTTGTTTACCCCGCTAGATGACTTTGCCGACCGTAAAGATCCATCGCTTTCAGCTGGGGCTATTGCCGCCGCGTTAAACCAAAAGTTTGCCGCCATTGATGGTGCATTTATTGCGATTTTTCCACCACCTCCGGTACAAGGTTTAGGCACAATCGGTGGTTTTAGATTGCAAATTCAAGACCGGGCAAACCACGGCTACGATGAGCTGTATAAAGTGACCATGCAGGTCATGCAAAAAGCTTGGGCAACGCCAGAATTAGCTGGTGTGTTCTCAAGTTATCAGGTTAATGTGCCACAACTTGAAGTAGAAGTTGACCGCACCAAAGCCAAGCAACAAGCCGTGTCGTTAGACGAATTGTTTGCCACGCTACAAGGTTATATGGGGTCGGTTTACGCCAACGACTTTAACCAGTTTGGCCGCACATACCAGGTTAACGTGCAAGCAGACGAGCAGTTTAGACAAACACCAGAGCAAATAGCTCAGCTCAAGGTACGCAACAACCAGGGTGAAATGGTGCCTATTGGCTCATTTATTAACGTGGCCAATGTGGCAGGTCCAGATCGCGTTATGCACTACAACGGCTTTACCACTGCCGAGCTTAATGGCGGTGCAGCACCTGGTTTTAGTAGTGGCGAGGCACAAGCTGCGATTGAAAAAATCCTGGCCGAAACCTTACCAAACGGCATGACTTACGAATGGACTGAAATTACTTACCAGCAAATATTGGCCGGTAATGCAGGCGTGTATATCTTCCCATTAATCATTTTATTAGTGTTTATGGTATTAGCCGCACAGTACGAAAGCTTAAGTTTACCGTTGGCGATTATCTTAATTATTCCGATGACGATTCTGTCGGCAATCAGTGGCGTATTAATATACGGCGGCGACAACAACATCTTTACCCAAATCGGACTGATTGTTTTGGTGGGGCTGGCAACCAAAAATGCCATCTTAATTGTTGAGTTTGCTAAAGAGCTGCAAGACAAAGGCATGGAGCCGTTACAAGCCATTCTTGAGGCTGGCCGCTTACGTTTACGCCCCATTTTAATGACATCTATCGCCTTTATTATGGGTGTAGTGCCTATGGTGTTCTCAAGTGGCCCAGGGGCAGAAATGCGTCAAGCCATTGGTGTAGCAGTGTTTGCCGGTATGATTGGTGTGACCATATTTGGTCTACTGCTCACACCACTGTTTTACTACGCCTTAGCAAAACGCGCTAAAACAGTCGAAGCAGACTAGCCTACAACTGAGTTATTCATACTTCAGGTTATTTAAACAGCAAAGAGGTAAGCCGCAAGGATTACCTCTTTTTTATCAATTGCGAAGCAATTACTTTTCAGACTTAATCAGTTCAACTAGGCTAGGTAACGCAGGAAACGCCCCCTTAACACTGCAGGTCATTGCACCACATTTTATCGCAAATTTAACAGCATGCTCCACTACTGCCCGGCTAGATAATACCTCAGTCACATTACCATAATCACCCGCACTCGCATGCTCAAAAGATTCACCTAGCTGCCACAATAGTCCAGCTACAAAACTGTCGCCTGCCGCGGTGGTATCTACCGGTTGAATGCACGGAACGGCCACTTCAAAAGAAAACGCCTGACTGAAACAGCGCACTGGCTCTGGGCCATTTGTGATTAAAATTAGGGTTACCCCCTGGTGTAAGCAATGCTGTAAGTACTCTTCAACATCAACACCACGAGCTCCAGCCAAAAATACGGCTTCCTCATGGCTCATTTTAAGAACATGTGTATACGGTAAGCACTGCTCAACGCGGCCGGCCAATAAGTTAACATCTGCCCATAAAGACAAGCGTAAGTTAACATCAAAACTGATTAGCTTTTTCTGGGCATAAGCTGTTTTTACTCCATGCATGCTACTGTTAAAAATAGCGGCCTCTGTAAAGGTGTTTGAGCACAAATGGAATATATCAACCACAGACCAATTTAAGGAATCAAAATGAGCCGCGCTATAAAGCATATCTGCCGTATCTTGACGATTAAAGCTAAATGAACGCTCGCCATTAGCATCCAAATTTACCAGCACTGTGGCCGTTGCTGCATTGGGCACTAATGCTAAATGACTGACATCGACCCCATGCCCAGCCAATTCTCGCGTTAACATGTGCCCATACTCATCGTCACTGATGCCACCAGCAAAATAGCTGCGACCACCTAATTTGGCGTACCCTACTGCCACGTTTGCTGGCGCGCCACCCGCGATAGGCTGGTGCATTAATGGCTGATCATCAACAGGCAGTAAATCAACCAGCACTTCACCAAAACTCAATAATGTCGTCATATTTGTTTCCAAAAAAAAAGCCCATTTTCATGGGCTTGTTAACAGGGGATTAATTATCAATGTTGCAGACTATGTCAGCAGTTAAAACTCATACTTAACTGTAGCGGTAGTTGTACGGCCATTGATGGTTCGTGCTCTGATAATATTGTTATCAGGAATTGAACCCTCTTCAGCTTCAGTAATACCCACAGTATCGAACAAGTTGTTAACGTTTAATGCTAGCGAAAGCGCATCAGTTAACTGATAAGATGCAAAGGCATTTACCTGAGTGTAACCGTCAAATTCAAGGTCGTTATTATCTTGTGCATAGGTGTCAGTTGTACCAATCAAGTTGACGCCAACAGAACCTTTATCAAAGTTATAGCGACCCATTAGCGAGTAAATAAAGTCTGCTTGACGACGTGGCGTATTGCCCACAACATCAGGATTTAATGCATCCGCCACAATTTCAGCATCTGTCCAGGTTACGTTACCGCGAAAATCAAAATCGCCAACGTAGTAAGCCCCTTCTAACTCAAGCCCTTTTGCCTCATATTTACGGTCAAAAAAGTTTTGGCTAGTCGCTTCAAAGTTTTGCTCTTCGGTTTCAGAATAAAACGCAGTCGCAAACACTGACAAACTGTCATAGCGATATTTAACACCCATTTCATACTGGTCAACTTCGTCGACAGAGTCTTCATCTGCAACAGAGCCATCGGCGCGCACTTTACCAAATAGCAAACGGTCAGCATTAGCACGACCGCCATGACTGATACGACCAAATGCGGCTAAATCTTCAGAGATTTGATAGTTAGCACCTAATGAGTAAGACATGTAGCCCCAATCGTAATTTACCAATTGCGGGTCCGCATTATCGATTGACGATACGCTCAGTTCTGGCTGAGAAATAGTACCGTCACGGTTCATGTCAACCTGAGACTGAACGCTACCAGCGTAATAGCCACTTGCATCACCAGAGTCATAACGCAAGCTACCATCTAATGATAAGTCACCAAACTTAGTTGATGCTGCAATGTACGGTGCTTTAATGGTGTAGTCAGAATCGTAATTACGTTGGCAACAGTTGCCCCAATATGGCACGCCGTAAGCGTACAAACCGTTGTCAGAATATGACGTGCCGTCAGCAGCAACCACATCAAGAAGTGCGGCATTATCACCTTTTACTTCCATTAAGTATGAGTTCCACATCCAGGTCATATTGATATTTTGCGTGGCGGTATAAAAACCAAATGTCACGTCAGAATCATCAAAACTTTTGGTTAGCTTCATATCATTCACAATCGAACCAAAATCATTCATGGTCACGTCGAATGAGTGAACTCGCATCGCTAAGTCGCTTTGAAAAACCTCACCAGCATTAGCGCCATTAGCGTAAAGTAACTGTGAACCTGCACCACCGATACTGTCAGCAATACTAGAGCTGCTTCCGACTTCGGCAGGGATCAACGACATAAAGTTGCCGCTAACGTCAGATACACGGAAACGGTTTTCAACCAACCAATCATCGCCTAAATCAAATGACGCCTCTAAACCCACAGAGTTGACAATAGGATTCATGCCATCACGCATGTCGCCACGACTGATATTGCCATCGGCATCTAACCGAAGCGTTGATAACAAATTAGCTGAGTGAACAGTATCTGATTTAGAATCAAAGCCGCTAATTGAACTTCCATCTGAGTACATTGGCATAGGTAAATAACCAATGCTCTTATCATCTAAATGTTTGAAGTATAAACGGACATAACCACTGTCAAACTCTTTTGTAATATTAGCTTTAATCTGGCCGCCTTTGTTAGCCGTGTAGCCTGGATCACGCGGGCCATCACCAGTACGCACAAAACCACCAATATGGAAACGCATTGAATCGTTAATGCTTGCGCCATATTCAAAATCAGTGCGTAACGTGTCGTAATCTAACCCTACAGTAGATGAAACACTACCTGCGTCGCTGGTACCCGTTTTGCTGATTACGTTAATAATGCCACCAGGCGCGTTACTGGCAGCAGTTGACGCTGAACCGCCACGGATTGATTCGATAGTTTGTGTTGTTGAATCAATACGTAAAAATATATCAGCGTTACCAAAGGCTATATCGCCAAACTGCAAAATAGGTAAACCATCTTCTTGGATTTGTAAAAATTTAGCACCACCAGAAGCAACAGGTAAACCGCGAACCGCGATGTTTGCATTGCCCTCACCACCAGTAGACTCAACTTTCATGCCCGGAATAATACGAAACGCTTCAGCCGACGAGCGCGGAGAGCTGATGGCCAAATCGTCTGGAGATACACTACTCACTGACACGCTCGAGTCCATAACTCGGGTACCACGAGCAACCCCCGTTACAGTGATACGTTCCAAACCAATGGCATCTTTTTGTGTGTCAGCCGTTTCAGCGTCAGCCGCCCAAAGGCTTGAGCTAACCATCACAGCAAGCGTACTTAATACAAACTTTGTCGATGTGCTATTTATCATTTTTATGTCCCCACATAGAGTATATTGATGTTGTCTAATCTCCCCATAACAACATCGTCTTTATCTTTTATATCAATCTATTAAGTCTGTTTGGTTATTTCGTGAGACTAGCTTACTAGCAAACCTAGCTCACTTCATCAAATGCAAAAACGCTACTCTCGTGTTTGAGATCAACCTATTAATTAACCCCAAACCAACCCGTTTACACGTTACCCAAAAATCAACTTAATCGATTAAGATACAATTTAGCAACTAAACTGTAAATTGCAAGTACAATTTATGTTCAATTAACAGCTAAATACTATTTTTTTACTTAAGTTAATGTTTATTAAATTAAATATAAATTTAACATTCGAGGTAATTATTCAACATTAGTAGATAAGAGATGACCAGAAGGGTCTTTAAACAGGTTATAAATAGCCATTAAGCACAACAAAAATGCAAAACCAGTGGCAAGATAGAAACCATATTTAACGTGACCAAAAATATCGCCCACAAACCCCATTAGCAATGGACCTAACGCAGCAGATAGTGCGGTAAAAAACAAAATAACACCCGCCACGGAACCATGCTGTTCAACAGGGAAACAGCTGATCCCCTTAGAGTTTAATGTTGGGTAAATCATTGACATAAATAATCCTGACAATGGCAGCAAAATAACCGCAGCAGCAATACCATAAATCATGGCGCCTAAATAACATAAGCTGATCGCCAAGCTAAACCAAAACATCACTTGCTGCCAACTAAACCGATTAAGTATCCAGCCCCCCAAAAAGCGACCAATTGCCCGTAAGGTAAAAAAGATGGTAAGTGCATAGGTGGCAATTAACACTAAATCACCTTCATAATTAAGCAGCAATGTCGGCATCCACACATAAATGGCCACCTCAGTTGCAACATACAACCCAATTGCAAGCGAATACCCTAATGCATAAGGGTTTTTCATCATTTTAAAGGTACTGGCAAGGTTAATTTCTTGAGTCGATGTGCGCTTAAGTTGTGGGTATGGCGCTCGATAAGCTAACCAACACAATACCAAGCAAAACACCCCCGCACCAAAATAAAGATATTTCCATGACACGCCTGTAATGAGTAAATAACTCACAATGGCAGGCCCCACCATTGCACCCACACCAAAAAAGCCTTCAACGGTATTCATGGTACTTGAGTGCTGTTTTGAACTCGTCGAAATATCGCCAATCAGCCCAAGCGCTCCTGTTTTAAATACACCAATGGCAATCCCGACTAACGCCAATAAAAACAAAAAATAATAAAACGATTCGCCCAGAGCAAACATAAAACTCGCTAGAGCAAACAATAGTAAGCCAATTAAAATCGTAGCCTTACGCCCTAGTTTATCGGCTAAAAAGCCCAAAAAGAGACCGCTTAATGCAATAAAAAGCATCGGCATATAATGAAATGCACTTGCCTGTGACATCGATAAATCAAACGTTGTAATTAATTCCGGAATAATCACCCCAACAGCATCTGAGGTCATTGCAAACATAAAAAACATCAAATATGTCAGCATTCTGATCCTAGAGTCGTCTCTATTTTCATGTGTATTCAACGTACTAGTCATACTATCCACCTTATTGTTATAAACTTTATTTGTGGTTTTTTGAGTCAACAACCTCATTCTCATCCGTCTTCTCCCACAGAAAACGAACTCAATTTTAAACAAAGCCCTTGAATAATGTTTCATCTTGGTTAAATATACAACTTAATCGATTAAGTTTTTTTTATAAATTTACTTTAAGAGTCACCAAAATGAAAAATAATGTTCAGCTGATTACATACGTAGACCGTATCGCGCACTCAGACTTAAAAGGACTCAAACAGGTTCTGAACACAGAACTACACGATCTTTTTGGTGGCGTGCATTTATTGCCATTTTATTACCCAATAGACGGAAGCGATGCCGGATTTGATCCCATTGACCACAGCAAAGTCGATGCGCGTCTAGGGGATTGGAACGACGTAAAAGCAATTGGTGAGCAATACGATATTATGGCCGACTTAATTGTTAACCATATGTCTGCCGAATCAACTGAGTTTAAAGACGTGTTAGCCAAGGGTAAGCAATCACCATATTGGGATTTGTTCTTAACCAAAGAAAGCGTATTCCCCAATGGGTTAAGTGCTGAAGACCAGGCAAAAATTTATCGTCCACGTCCAGGGAGTTGCTTCACAACATACCAACTTGCTGATGGCACTGAAGCAGAATTTTGGACAACATTTACATCAAACCAAATAGACATTAATGTTCACACCGAGGCAGGAAAAGCCCACCTCAATAATGTATTAATGCGCTTTCACGAAAGTAAAGTGAATCTAATTAGACTTGATGCCGCAGGCTACGCGATTAAAAAACCGGGTACCAGTTGCTTTATGATTGATGAATCTTTTGCATTTGTAGATGAATTAGCCAAAAAGGCCAATAGCCTTGGCATGACCACATTGGCAGAAATTCATTCTCATTATATGACGCAAATCGACATCGCTAAACGTGTAGACATGGTGTACGACTTTGCATTACCACCGCTACTTTTACACAGCTTGTTTAGCCATGACTCAAGCGCGTTAAGCCATTGGCTATCCATTGCCCCGCGTAACTGCGTGACGGTATTAGACACTCACGATGGCATTGGTATTATCGATGCGGGTCCTGTTGGCAATAAAGCAGGTTTATTAACGCCAGCTGAAATAGATAATTTAGTCAATAGTATCCACCGCAACAGCAACGGCGAAAGCTTGCAGGCAACAGGGGCGGCAGCAAGCAACGTTGACTTATACCAAGTCAACTGCACTTATTATGATGCTTTAGGACAAAATGACATAGACTACCTGATTGCACGCAGTGTACAGTTTTTTGCCCCGGGTATTCCACAGGTTTACTACACAGGCTTACTTGCAGAACCCAATGCCATGGAATTACTCAACAATACCAAGGTAGGTCGCGATATTAATCGTCCTTATTTGCAGGTGAGCGATATTCAGCAGTCTATGCAAAAGCCTGTTGTAAAAGCACTGTGTGAACTGATTACGCTTCGCAATACCATTAAGGCATTTAATGGCGAGTTTAGTATGCACAATCAAGATAACCAGCTTGAGCTAACATGGAGTTTAAACGACAGCAAAGCCACGCTTACTGTCGATTTTGCAACCAAACAAGCAAGAATCAATATTGTGGAAGCACAACAAACAACTGACATTGTGATTGCTGATTTACTGAAAAAACACAGTGCTTAAATTGTAAAAAATCAGGCGCCAATAGCGCCTGATTCTTATGTTTACAACGCATTACATCAACAACTGCCACCTATCGACAACTCATACCCCAATAATTCTGCATGATGGGCATCGGCAATAAACATTTCAGCGGCTTTACGCCCTTTTTGTTCAGAATGTTGGTAAACCGTCGTTAGCGCCGGCAACATTCGTGCGGCCTCATCAATGCCATCAAAACCCACCACGCGAATATCTTCAGGGATCCGTATTCCTTGTTGTATCGCTTCGCGCATTAAGCTCAAGGCGATTAAGTCACTCATACACAAGAATACGTTAGGCCGAGGAACACTATTTAATGCCTCTTTGGCTGCAATACTGGCAAAATCAGAGTTGCTTTCAGGAATATTCCAAATACGATCATCACCTAATTTAACGCCTGTATCACTAATTGCATCCAAATAACCTTGCAGGCGTTGATGTGCAACAGATGTGTCGATCTCCATCGAATGAATATCATAAACACGACAGGTTAAATGGGTGTCTAGCAAGCGTAGACCAAGAATTGCAACATGGTCATTTGGCGACTTAATTGCCAGTTTTGCAACCTCATAGGCACCGGCTTTGTTATCAATACTCACAGACGCGCTGCGGTGAATATTAAAGTCGACAGTAACAACTTTTTTACGAATTTTTTTTAACTGTTCGGCCAGCAAACGATTTCGTGGGCGGCCATAACAAATAAAACCATCAACAAAATCATTAATGCTATTTACACTGTCGGCACTGCCTGAAAACAATAATAGATTAATTTTATGTTGCTCAAAAACAGCGGCAACGCCTTTCATAAATCGGCTTGCAACAGGATCAGACACCATGTACTCAATACTGTCCGACAACACCAGTGCCACTGTATCAAACTTGCCACGCCTTAAAGACTGTGCTGCTTTGTTTGGGCCAAAATACCCTAGTTCTTTACAAGCCGCTAAAATCTCTGTGCGACGTTTTTCTGAGAGTTGGTCTGGGCGATTAAACGCATTAGACACTGTCGCATTCGACACGCCTAATTGTTTAGCAATACTTTTTAAGGTCCAATGCTTAGACTCTGACATGCGGGTCCACTCAAGTCGTTACGACGCTCTCTATGAGCAATAAGTACTATGAATATACCGATGACAGACACCGAAAACAATCAAAGCAAAGTAACAATGAGGATAAGACGTGCCCAAATAAAACTCAGGGCACGAAATAGGCAAAGATTAAGGGTTAATCTTGTAGATTGTATTGTTGAGCGTAGTTAACCAAACTGGCTAGTGACATATTTTGCTGCTCTGTCGGATTTGTTAAACGTTTTGCAAACCAATAACGCGGCTTCCAATAGACATTATTTAAGCTAGATATTTTCACGCCTTTTTTGGTCGAGGCATGTAAAAACTTATCCTGGCCCATGTAAATCCCCACATGACGGGTCGTGCGGCCAGTTTTAAAAAACACCAAATCACCAATATCAAGCTGATGCCTAGGGACTTCTTTCCCTAAAATCCGTTGTGCATTGACTGAGCGAGGTAACTTTTCACCCACAATATCAAGATAGGCTAAATACACAAAACCAGAGCAATCAATACCGTTACGGCTTAAGCCTCCTAACCGATACGGCGTGCCTTTCCATTGGTCATGAAAACTGAGTAAGCTTGACTCGCTCCACTTAGGCGGTTCAGGTTCAATTACTGGTGGAACCACCACAGGTTTTGGGGCAACCACAACAGGTGGATTAGACGCGCACGCAGACAGCAACACCACTAAACAAGCAAATACTATTCTTTTAGCCAATTCGACCCACTCCAAGACCCGAAAAAATCACCGAAATATAAAGATCTTTAAACAATTACACAATAAAAATACGCCATAACAGATGTTATAACGGTATTTAGTAACTTAATTTAACGGGTAATCAGCTGCATACATTGCACAATTGAACGTTTTGCTGCAGTTTTATCCGCTTTAATTTGACAGCGTAGCATAGTCCCTTGCCAATTTGACCAAAAAATGTTCGACAACACACTCGCGCTCATGTCTTTTTTAATAAACCCTTGCTGCTGCCCTTGTTCAATAAGCGCGTTAAACAGACTCAACCACTGGTCAAACAGTTGATTCAGTGTCTGATGTAACAAGGTCATCTGCGGATTCACTTCAACCATTAAGTTGCCCATTAAGCACCCACGGGGTTGGCTGTCGCTAAACAAAAGGTCGATAAGTTGATGGTAGCCACTCAATACCACTGTAACGTTAGTTTTAAAGTTAGCATTAAGATCCATGGCTATCGGTGCGATACGTTGGTCAAAATAATATTGCGCGACTTCAGCAGCAAAGGCTTCTTTACTGGCAAAGTAGTGATAAAACGAGCCTTTAGGAATGCCCACTTCATCCAATATAAGTTTAATCCCCACGGCGCTATATCCGTGTAAAGCAAATAGCTTTTCACCGACGGCGCAAATCGACTGTTTACTGGTGGTATTTTTGTTCATAAGCTCTCCCAATTTGGCGCTACGATAAACAAAAATAGACCAGTCGTCTATTTGTTTTCAGTTCATCGATAACATTGGAGCTCGTTGCAATTAATAAGCACTAAAAGGCAAAGACATTAGTGAGGTTAGCGTAAAGGGAGTTGACTTAAAAAGGAGCTAAATAACCTGAATTCAGGTTAAGTAAAAAAGTCGGCCAATGAGTTGTGGCTACACATTCATAACTGCTATGAGCAACACAGAAAGTAACAAAGAGTGAGCCGCGGGAGAATAATTAGTGGGTGTTTTGCTTAATAGACTCATCGAGCAGTTGTTGGGTATCTGCGCGCTGCTGGCGACGTTCATCATCGATGTGTTGATTAACCAATTGCTCACATTGTTTTTGCTGGTCATATTGGCTTAAAGGATCGGTCGCTTTATCTGTTTGCGCCTGGCATAACACGCTACTGCATCCGCTTAACAACACACTCATTGCCACAACTAGGCCGGGTAAATATCTCGATGATAGCGCCAAATAACCACGGCTTATTTTGTCATCATGCATATCATTGCTGCCCATTAAAAGTGACCCCATTAAAAAACCAGCCCGAAGGCTGGTTAATAATAAGCTAATCAATCACGATTACCCAGTAATGCGTAATTCATCGACAACCTTTTTAACGTCGTCGGTATTTTTAGCAATCGTTAAGGCTAAATCACGTTCAGCGTCACTCGATACTGTACCTTCTAAAGTAACTACGCCGTTTTCAACGTCAACATCAATTTCGGTACCCGAAATGTCAGTTGAAAATAATAAGCGAGTTTTCACCACAGTAGCCACTTTTGAGTCGGTTAAGGTTTCGGCTAACGTTTCGCTGTCATCGTCTTTATCATGGTGCTGTTTCATCACGGTTAATTCGTTATTAACCTCGTTGACACCGTCAACACTTTTGACTAATTCGCCAGCCAGTGCCCTATCAACGCTGCTGTTTACTTTACCGGTTAAGGTTACATTGCCGTCTGTTACGTCGGTATTAATATCAAAAGAGTTAAGGTTAGTGTTTAACAATAACGTGGTTTCAGCTTTACCATCAATCCATGCATCTTTTGCATCATTCTGCCAATCTTGAGCTGCGTTTGCAGTAAATGCCATTGAACCAAGAACAATGCTTGTTAATACTGATAATGTCGTCTTTTTCATAAAGATATTCTCCATTGTTAATGTTAATCCTGTATTACACCTTAGATAGTGCGTGAACTGTGCCAAGACTCTTAAGTTGCTGTTTTAAAATGATTTACTATTAATGTTTGTGCAAAGCCTTTCAATAATAGTGACTTACTTTCGGACTTTTTTACCGACTTGATGTAAAAATTTCATGGCGATTGGCTCGACTCGTTAAGTGATAAGTTTTTCATGCTGTCGCAACTGATTTGCAACGATGCAATGCTCTCTGCTAATTGCCTAGTAACACGTTGGCTATTCGCGCGCTTAGCGGCAAGCTTGAGGCGGCTTAACACATATTGCTCAGCGGTAATCAGCACCTTAATCGCTTTTGTCATGCGGTTGTGCGCGATGGCTTTTTCAGCCTCGGCATAATAGGGGGTCAATGACGGCCTTAACGTATCAATACTTTCAATTGTTTGCGGGTATCGCGGTTCAACTTGTTTAAACAATGCTGTGAGTCGGCTTAACATCGTTTTTCTGATCTCTGCCATATGCCTAAAAATCCGTTTTAAATTGTAGTCGTCAGCCCCTTCTGTTGCCTGGGTATAAAATTGTTGCCCCGCCTGGCATAAATCGATGGCTTCATTGATTAACCATAAGTCGCTACCGTCATGCATCACCTCGTGAGTTCGTTTGCTATTCAATGTCATATCTCCTTACGATCGAGTAACGCTTACTGTTAGCTTGTATCGTAACTTGCTAATAAATGTCATATTGAGTCATTATGATGACTTGCATAATTCATACACATTGACAAAGTTTAATTAAACTGTTGATTTTAAATTGTTATGCTGACATTTCACTTTCAGGACAAGCGTCGAATAGGAAAGAATTACCGCCTTTGATTGTCAAATTTACACCATTGACTGACATTGAGTATTAATAGACAGGGAGTAATATCGACATGGGTCGTCCAGTACTTTTTTACCATTTGCGCCAGCCGCAAACACAAGCCCAGCTTTTACAAGTTCCCGGCTGCCAGCATTTCAATAAAATAGCCAGTAGCGTCGATCAATCTTGGCTGGCTCAACTTGAAGACAACGCCGTCGATGTGGCCATTATCGAACTCGCCAATCTTAGCCAACAAGATTATGTTGATATCGCCAACAGTGAGTTAATGGCAGATATCGAATTTATCTTTTTAAGCGAAGGCAAACCCAACCCGAATCTCGATAAGCTGATGGCCACAGGCGCGGGTTATCATTTTCGCCAGCCTTACGACATGACTCTGATTGACGACACCTTACAAGACTTTGCCCAAGATCTGGCGACACTATCTGCTAAAAAACACCAGCCATTTTCAAGCGAGCTAGACCAATATGGTCTGCTTGTGGGCTCATCGCGCGCCATGCATAAACTGTATCGCACCACCCGTAAGGTGGCAGTAACCGAAAGCAATGTGCTTATTATTGGCGAAAGCGGAGCCGGTAAAGAGTTGGTGGCCAATACGATTCATTTAGCCAGCAGCCGAGTAAACGAGCCTTTTATTGCCATTAACTGTGGCGCATTAAGCCCAGAATTAGTCGACAGCGAGTTATTTGGTCATGTAAAAGGTGCCTTTACTGGGGCACACCGAGATCATGCAGGTGTATTTGAACAAGCTGAAGGTGGCACGCTATTTTTAGATGAAGTCACCGAAATGCCACTCGAGCATCAAGTGAAGTTGTTGCGGGTGCTTGAAAATAACGAATATCGACAAGTGGGCAGCCAAAAGGTCAAAAAGGCCAATGTACGCATCGTGGCCGCCACCAACCGCGACCCCGCCAAGGCTATTGAGCAAGGACAATTTCGCGAGGACTTATACTTTCGCTTAGCCCACTTTCCAATTCGCGTACCGCCATTACGTGACAGAGGTGACGACATAAGCGGCTTAGCTCAGCACTTTTTGGCCTATCGTAACTCGGCAGAAAAGCTCAGCAAAACCTTTACTGATGATGCTTTAGCCCTTATTCAACAACAAAAGTGGCCTGGTAATGTGCGAGAGTTAAAGCATGCAATCGAGCGCGCTTACATTCTTGCCGACAATATTATTGATGTAAACCATATCAATATTACCCCGTTAGAGCAGTCGGCCGAGTCAGTTGAAGACGATGTACAAATCCCCGCAGGCATGCGTTTAGATGAACTTGAAAAAGTGGCAATCTATCAAGCGTTAGATCAAACCGCCGGCAATAAAAATGACACCGCGAAGCAGCTCGGTATTAGTGTCAAAACCTTGTACAACAAACTGAGCAAATACGAAGATCAAACCAGCTCAGAAGATTAAGAAACTCATCATCCCAGAAGTGATTCTGAGTTGAAATCCACGAATCTAGCCATCCCGGCAATACTTTTGAGCCGGGACACACCAATATCGTCATCCCGGCAATGCTTTTGAGCCGGGATCCAGGTGTTAGCTTTGTGCTTATGGCCTTCGGCCACTAACGTCGTGGCGCTTCACCCCACAACAAAGAATGTATCTGTAACGTTTACTATTATGGCTTCATCATGGCATTCACGCACTGACACGCAGCAAGTACATCCATGTAGCTCGGCCGACCCGTCCATGGGTCGGACGGTCAGCTCGCAAATATCCATGATGCCCCTATCAATGTTTACTTAATCTGCAAACTTAAAAGAGTAGAGTTTGAATTAACATGATGAATAAGTAACCGAAAGCAGTATGGTTTAACAATGCGGTTGAATCTGAGATATTGATACAAATAAAGTTAAAACGTCGCCACGAAAATTGCTCAAAACGTTTCAAACACGGATAGATTTATTAATGAAACACAGAGATGACGAGGTATTTTGGATACTAGACGTTATTTGAAAACCAACCTTTGTCCGATCTTTATTTTATGGAAACATCCAGAAATGCATAGATCTTTCAATGACAAACAAGGTTAAATCGAAGATATCCATACGGCGGATGTAATCGCAGCTATGACCTTCGAAAACATGGATGTTTTCGCAGAGCGCCCATGGATGGGTTTACCGCGTGTCATAGAAGTGATTTCATTGAGTATCGTTGCCTAGCACCTCAATTTAGTCTGAGTTAAGTTTTATAAAATCTTCCGTTCAAAAGTGAGTTAGATAGCATCTAGTGTAGCGACTTACTTTCGTTGGCCACTCTAGATCTGGTGTGGCCGAAGGCCATAAGTAAACACAAAAGCAAACATAATACCATTCCGCATAACTAAGTGATCATTGTTGCCCATTGTCGATGGCACATTTTTTTCACACGCTCTTTATCTTCAATGAATGCATTCCACGCTTCACTACAGGCATCAACTATTGACTCGTAACCTTCAAAGCAACGATTAGCTAACTTATGCTGCCTTAACCAACTCCACACTTGCTCAATTGGGTTTAATTCCGGAGAATAAGGCGGTAGCTTTACGATAGATAGATTCTCAAAATCATCTGCAATATCATTAGCATGCCAACTCGCGCCATCCATAATCACGACAGCATAGCGCCCGCTTGATGTCGCCAAGGAAATTTGTCCTAAGTGTTGTCGCATTACCTCTTTATTGATGCAAGGTGAAATGAAGGCCTCAGTTGCTCCGTTTCTCGGACAAACCGCACCAAAAAGATGGACATACTCGAATTGCTGTTGCCTCACTGCGAGCGGACGGGTACCTTTTTCAGCCCAAAGTTTGGTGGTGGTATTTTGCTGACCAATACGCGCTTCATCTTGAAACCAGATATCTACATCAGCCGGCGACACAAAAACAGGGATGTCAACGATCGTTGACAAGGGGAAGTTTTTTAAAAGCCTCCATGACTTCAACATCTTGTTTCGGATGTTTAGAACGGCTAGAAAGCCAGCTAAATCCGAGTTTATAAAGTATTTTATAGACGTGATTGAGGTGAAACGAAATACCAAACTCGCTCAATATATAGCGTCGTATATCTTGACCAGTGAGTCTACCACCGGCCTCTGATTTGGCAGCCTCTGTCAACATCAGGGTTAACTGTTTGGCTTGCTCGTCTGTTAATCGCGGTGGTCTGCCTGAAGACTTTTTACTCTCAATACCACTTAGACCTTGGCTTAAATAATTGCTGATCCATTGATTCACAATCCGACGACTGACCTTGGCCATAGCAGCGACTTGAGTTCTATTCGCTCCCTCAAGAAAGTGTGCTACGGCCAATAATCGCAAACGCATTCGGGCATCTGCTGTTTGCTTGGATAGCCTGATTAATTCGAAACTGGTGTGTTGTTTCATTGCTAAAAAAGGTGAGTAACGGATATAGCAATTAGATCACATTTTTTCGCGGAATGGTATAACACCTGGGTCCCGGCTCAAAGCATTACCGGGACGACGTTAGTGGCCGTAGGCCATAAAATGAAAATTACCTCTGTGGAATCATCACAGACAACGACTTAGGTTTCACCTCAGAAGCATATCATCAGCTTCAAACAGCTCACCATCAATCACGTACTGTCGCTTTGCTTTAACAACAGTATGTGTTTAAGCTTTCAATAGAAATTAATTTCGAGTTAGATAAATCATATAATCTTCAAAATTTTAAGCTGATAAACGATAATCACGCAAATCATTAAGTAGTGAGTTAAAGCAAACAAGCGAACCGCGCCTGTCATAGCTGCTGTAGGTACAGCTGCTTTTAGGATCAGAATATTTATGAGAGGCCTGACGATAAATCTAAACTGGAAATATGAAAAGTCCTTTAAGTCAATATGCTTACCTTTCGCATCTCTTCTCAATATCAGCTCAAAATTCACAAATGCCAATAAGTGCACGATACAACAAACAATTATGACTACATCCATCAAGCTATTTACCTTTGCTAGGTGTTATTCCAAAATAAACCAAACTTAACATATGGCACCAAGCGTGCAATAAAAAACACATCAGCAACTCATAACGTTAGTGGCCGCAGGACATAAGTAAAATCAAAACAAACACCTGGATCCCGGCTCAAAAGCATTGCCGGGATGACGTTATAGTTGGGGCGATGAGATAGTAGCTAACAAGCTTCTGCCCAAAAACCAGTTGGTCTTAGCTTTCAAATGCCTAAATTCAACCCTGAACTTGAGGTCGTTGAAGACTCTTTATAAAAGAACACGTGAGCTGGCTAACGCATGCACCTCACTAAACTATTCTTTAAAACTTGCTGATAAAACAAACATTGACAGCTTCATCATGGTGGTTTGCGAGCCGACCGTCCGACCCATGGACGGGTCGGTCGAGCTACATGGATGTACTAGCGCGTGTCGGTAAGTGAATGCCATGTTGAAGCCAAATAAAACCTTACAGCTATATGTTTTGCAATGTGTGAAGCACCACGTCGTTAGTGGCCGCAGGCCATAAGTACAAAGCTAACACCTGGATCCCGGCTCAAAAACATTGCCGGGACGACAAATTTAAATAACCGAACCATATAGATATACTTGAGTTAAACTAACGTTTATTCACCCTGTCGTGGACGAAGCGCCACGACCTTAATGGCCGCAGGCCAGAGTTAAATTACCCCAGCAGAACCACCACACAAACTAGTTTAACATTTACAACAAATTCAACAATTTAAACCATGACACCAAAAACTTTTATTCTATGCTTTTAGCTTACCTTCAGACAACAAAGAGGCTAAATCGAAGAGAGATAATGACAGGTGCAGATGAGTCAGCGAGTATCTAAAACATGGATGTTTTGGTTAAGCCCACATGGATGTGCTTGCGGCGTCTCGCTTAATCATCTGCACGGAGCCTGCGGCAGGCAATTAATACCGATGAATCATTGGTATAGATTAAGCTGACTCAATACTAATTAGGCCAGACTATTCGAGCCCGTAAAAAGAATCACCCCTGTGGAATCATCACAGACAACGACTTAGGTTTCACCTCAATACGCATATCTTCAGCCTCAAACAGCTCACCATCAATCACGTACTGACACTGAGCATCCGTTGTTAAATAGACTTTTTTGGCCTGCTGATGATGAATCGCACTATTCTCAGCTTGTTGATCGCGACGGCCTGTTAACCCAGCAAACAATAACTCGGTCATACTGAGTAATTGCTGCGGCGAAGTGTCACTTGCCTCAATCCAGGTGATGTCTAGCAGACCATCATTAATAATAGGCTCACCATTACCCTGTGCTAACACGCTGGAAAATGGCGCGGCATTAGCAACCACTAAACTGGTGGTATCGACAATGTGGGTTTCACCATCATCAAGCTGCATGCGGATTGATAACGACTGATTTTCATCAATGGCCTCCCACAAACCCGTTAAATACGCTAACTGGCCCATGTCATTTTTGGTTTCGCGGTCGGCTTTTTGGATCATTTTATGCTCAAACCCTAAGCCCACCAGCAACAACATAATGCTGTCGTTACACACCGCGGTATCAATGCGTTGATGATGTCCTTGAATTACAATAGCTAACGCCTGCGACACAGGGATTAACTTGCTCGTAGCACCAAATAAGGTATGACTTAGCGCATTAGTTGTGCCCATGGGGATAATGCCTAAATAAATATCGCTGCCAACCAACACCGAGGCGACCTCGTTAACAGTGCCGTCGCCGCCGCAAGCAATGATGATATCGGCACCTTGCGCTTTAGCTTGTTCGGCCAATTGCACTGCCGATTTATCTTTGGTGGTGTACAACACCTTAAGCTGAAAATAACGCGAAAGGGTTTGTTTAATATGAGCAGCTTCGTTGTGCCACTTACCACCGCCCGATACCGGATTAACAATTAACCAGGCTTGCTTATGGATAGTAATTTGTTGCTGTTGATACATAGTTTCAACGCCAGCTAACTGCCATTTATTTAACCTGGCGGTTTGGCGAATTTCGTTAATGCTTTTAAGCACATCGCTAAACTGACGTTGTTTATCGCGGCACACTAAATACGCGGCCAACATAAGCACTGAGCGACCTCGGCCTAAGGCACAGTGCACCACGACATTGTTGCCTTTGCGAACTTGATTATGTAACCAGTTTACCGCCTGATTGACTTGCGCCACTGTGGGTACGCTATGGTCTAACACCGGAATATTTAAATACTCGATATTCTCATCGACCAAGGTCCATTCAAGTGCGTCAAACTCGGCGGTAACATCTAAAATAGCACCTATTTTTTCACGTTTAAGTTGCTCAACATCGCTTGGAAACAAGCGACACGCTAAATACAGTTGCTTGTCTATTTGTTGGATAGCAGGCACTTTGTCGTGCTTTCTAGCCCACGCGTTATACGCTTGACTGCCCATTAAAAAAGGCACAAAACTCCAGCTGATATACCAAGGAATGCTGCCGTCTTGGCTTTTACGAAAAATCCCTGCGCTATTAAACCAATAAGCAGAACTGACTAAAGCTAATGACAATGCCACCCAGCCAAACACCACTTGCAGCACTACATAAGGCAATGCGATGCATAGGCACAATGCGATAAAAGTACCAAGGGTGTAATAATATTTAATGTGGATTTGGGTCGGCATAATCTGTCCTCCTTAAGTGAAATAACAAAAGCGGCACTCATGCCTAATGCTTGAGTGCCGTGATATTATTAACAGTCAGGATCTTCGGCTTTCATGCCTTCTTTTACATCTTCACAAGCATCTTCAACCGCGTTACCCGCATCTTGCATCATCTCATCGACCTTCTCACCTGCATTTTCGGCTTTATTATCTGAACATGCTGATAAGCCCGCTGTAAGTAGTACCATTAAACTTGCCATTGTGATTAATTTTAATAATTTCATAATTCATCTCCTGATGATGGTAAAAAGCTCATTACGGTTAACGTGCCAATTAGCGTGACATACGCTTAATGAATCAATGTGCCGTGATTATTTTTTAGATTAATTTATCGAGGTGACTTACCACGCAATGCATTCGATACAAGTGAAATTAGCAACAACACCACAAAAATAAAGAAAATAACTTTAGCGATCCCCGCTGCTGCACCCGCAATACCGCTAAAACCTAATAAACCTGCAATAACGGCTATCACTAAAAACATTAATGTCCAGCCCAACATATAAACCTCCTTGGTGTACGGTTTGTCTTTAATGTACTGAATATAAATAGACGATATTCGTACATGGTATATTTCTCTTTGTTGGTATATTTACTAAAGCCAGCATCGTGCCAACTTCGAAAATAAAGCATAATATATTGATTAATATATATTTAATTATTATGAGTGTAATAGATACAATCTGCGGAGTACCACGAAGTGGGAAATATTTACCGACAACTCGGTAAGAGTTTCAGGCCCAAGCTAATAAGCAATAAACAGATATAAAAAAGGGCTACCAACAATGGCAACCCTATTTTTTTTATGGCGTTGATTTATGATTTAACGCATGTTTATCTTGGTAATTTAACGGATATCACCGCCGCTATTGTCACAAATGCGCTTGAGATCCATAAACATGCCTCAAGGCCATATTGCTGATATACCCAACCCGAAAGCACCGTACCAATTAAGCGTCCCATGGCATTGGCCATGTAGTAAAAACCGACATCGAGTGACACGCCATCATTACCGGCATAGCTCACAATTAGGTAACTATGCAGCGATGAGTTAATCGCAAACACCGCACCAAATAACAATAAACCGGCGATTAATGACTGCTGGATATAAAAGTCAAAATGCAGTGCTAATGCAATCGCAGCAGGAATGAGTAACAAGTAACCCGCCCACATAAAAGCGGCTTGCCCGCTAGGGACTTTGCCTTGTTTTTTACCGGTAAAATACGGTGCAAAAGATTGCACAATACCGTAACCAATGACCCAGCTAGCCATAAAGCCGCCAACCCACCAATGGTCCCATTGAAATGTAACCGCTAAAAACACAGGCAATGCCACCACAAACCACACGTCGCGAGCACCAAACAAAAACATCCGCGCCGCCGACAACATGTTAATCGCCGGGCTTTTTGAAAACATATCAGTAAATTTAGGCTTGTTTTTAGCTTTGCCCAAATCGGCTTTTAAAGTGAGCAAACTCATAAGCCACACTAGCGTCAACATAGCCGCCATTGCGATCACCGCGCCGCGAAACTCAAGTAGTGTCAGTAATAAGCCGCCTAAAAAGAAGCCAACACCTTTTAAGGCATTTTTAGACCCTGTAAGAATCGCGACCCACTGATACAACTTACCCTGAGCATCACTTGGCACCAGCATTTTAATCGCGCTTTTGGCACTCATTTTATTGAGATCTTTGGCGATACCAGACAAGGCCTGCGCCGCCATCACATACACAACAGTGAGCATATCCGCTGGCACGGTTAACATGGCAAGGGCGACAATTTGCAGCCCTAAACCAATATTCATGGTGTTATTTAACCCTAACCTTGCACCTAACCAGCCGCCAACTAGATTTGTTACCACGCCAAAGATTTCATAAAACAAAAACAACATGGCAATGTTAAGCGGGCTGTAACCAAGCTGATGAAAGTACAACACCACCAGCATCCGCAATGCGCCGTCGGTTAAGGTAAACGCCCAATAATTACCGGTAATGATCAGGTATTGTTTAATTTGTGGCGGCAATGCGCTCAGTGATAACAGCCCCATGCTGGGTTATTCCTTATCTGCTAGGCCGACTTTGCGGGCAAGCTCAGCGGTGCGGTTAGCGTATCCCCACTCATTGTCGTACCACACGTATAGCTTCACTTGGGTGTCGTTAACCACCATGGTCGACAAAGCATCAATAATGCTTGAGCGCGGATCTGTTTTATAATCCACTGATACAAGCGGGCGTTCTTCATAGCCCATAATGCCTTTTAGCTCAGTGTCTGCGGCTTGTTTAAGCAGTTGATTCACTTCTTCTACTGTGGTGCCGCGCGCCACTTCAAATACGCAGTCGGTAATTGAAGCATTGGCTAACGGTACACGTATCGCATGGCCATTAAGCTTGCCCTTAAGCTCAGGGAAAATATGGGTAATGGCGGTAGCTGACCCCGTTGTGGTGGGGATTAAGCTAATGCCACAAGCACGTGCACGGCGTAAGTCTTTGTGCGGTGCATCTAAAATGGTTTGAGTGTTAGTGATGTCGTGGATTGTGGTCATCGAACCATGTTTAATGCCGATTTTTTCGTGGATTACTTTTACCACTGGCGCTAAACAGTTAGTGGTACAAGACGCCGCCGTGACTATCGGGTGGATTGCTTTATCATAGAGGTCATCGTTCACGCCCATTACAATATTGAGCACGCCTTCTTCTTTAACCGGTGCGGTGACCACCACACGTTTAACGCCTTGATCTAAATAAGCTTGCAGTAACGCTTTGGTTTTAATTTTTCCCGACGCTTCAATCACCACATCGCACTTTGACCAATCAGTATCTTGAGTGGCTTTGTTTTGAGTGCATGGAATGGCTTTGCCGTTAATTACAATCGCATCGCCTTGGTGTGTCGCCTCGTGATGCCAACGGCCATGGACTGAGTCGAAAGTCATTAAGTGGGCTAACGTTGCGGCATCGCCAGCGGGATCGTTAATGTGCACAATTTCCACGTCGTCCCAATCGAATGCTGCGCGCATTGATAAACGTCCCATGCGGCCAAAGCCGTTAATACCTATTTTAATCGTCATAATATTGTCCTACATTGTGTTATTTGGCTTATTAACCAGCAGTCTTTTATAAAAAAGATCAAAGAGTAAACCCATCAAAATATTCGCGCTGTACTGGGTGCGCTAATGCTTTTGGCCTTAGTGCTTGCACAGCACTAACAACCTTGTTTTTTGGCCAACCTAAACTGGCTAAAATGAGCCCAATTACTAGCCCTGTACGGCCAGAGCCGCCTTTGCAATGCACGGCGATGGTGCCCTGGTTGTGCATCAAATCTAAGATTTGCGCTTTATGTTTAAGCCAGCTTGCTTCAAATTCATCTCCCGGTGCGGCGTCATCTAAAATGGGCAATTGCACCCAGGTAATGTGCTGTTTTGCACATTGCGCGGCCATATCACTCACATCATTACGCGCCATTTCTTCGTCAAACATCAGGGTAAGTAGCATTTGCGTGCCTGCCGCTTTTAATGTGCTGAGCGACTCAGCTAAGGCTTGCTCTTTGGTGCCTGGGCATGGGGTAAAAATTAACTTAGCGCCATTTTCATTAAGTGGGTCTATAGGCAAAATATCAAACGGGTGTAACTGCATTGTTAACTCCAAAAAGTCGGTTGTAATATGTAGCCAATCTAACGGCAAAAACTCGCTTTATCTGGGCGATTTTTCATGCTGTCTAGGCGTTCAAGGTTTGGCAAAATGAGGGCAATGTTGTTTTCGGTCGTTTGCGCAATCACCGACTTGGCCCACAAAGCCAAGCCTGGGTTAATGCGATAAAACACCCACTGACCATGTTTTCGGTCGCTAAGAATGTTGGCTTTTTTTAGTAAGGCTAAGTTACGCGACACTTTAGGCTGGCTATCTTCATCCAGCGCTTGCATTAACTCACACACACACAGCTCACCATGATAGTGGGTCAACATTAAGGTTTTTAGACGGATGTCGTCGGTTAAGCATTTATAAAATGCGATGGGATCAACATCGACCAGCCCTTCATCAGTAGATTGCAGCTCTTCTGTTGGCGCTTCAATTTTTGCCGTTGCTGATACTTTATTTTCGACCAGCAAAAACATAGACAAGCGATTGTTTAGCTCAGTTAAGGTACTAGAGAAAGGATGGTTTCCCTTGCGTGTTTTAGGATCAGGAAAATCCCAGGCAAGTTGTTTACCGGCACCGGGAAAGCTGCGGCATTCGGTATTGGCTTTATCGCAGAGCGTAATCACGTAGTCAAAATTTTGCCCTGCAAAATGTTGTACGCTTTTAGACGCTAGGTGACTGGTGTCGACACCAAACTTTTGTATCGCCTCAATCGCCCTTACGTCGATTTCCTCTGGCTGAGTACCCGCACTAAATACCTCAAATTGATCGGCGGCTTTACTTCTTAATAACGCTTCAGCCATTTGTGAACGGGCCGAATTCCCTGTGCATAAAAACAAAACGCTTTTCTTTTTCATAAATAATAAGCTCAGCTGATTTCTTAAAAATATTGTATATGTATTTTTTCATATATACAATCTAGTATACAAAAAAAGCCTATCCAAACTAATGAATAGGCTTAATGTCTTAATAGCTGTGCTAAAGGTTAATGTTTGTCTAGCCAATTCAAGGCTAGAGGCCATAATATTTTTGATTTACTGCTAAAAAACTTCATGTGGCCAATTTCAGTCAAACCGTGCTCACTGGGAGTAAGCGTGAGTGTTTGGCCTTTCAATTTTGGAAACACCGACATCATGTCTGCTACATTCATATTATTAGCAATGTCGTCATCAATAGCATTTACCCACATGGACGGCAATGTCAGTTCATCGTAGCAGTGCTGGTGCACGGTTCTACCAAACGCCGTTTTGACATAACCTTGGCCATTACACCATTGCTGCCATTGCTTAGCGACGGCCTTAGGTAAGGGCTGCCCCATTCCAACCCACTGAGATTTAGTGTGGCCAAACACGATATTGCTTAACGGAATAAAAAAATTCATAAAAAAATGCGCGGGTAGCTGATATCCCCGTCTCATATTACGTAACTGACCAGACGAACACGCCACGTTAAACATTGAACTAATATCCATTGCATTAGGCATTAACCCGATTAACTGTCCGCCAGCACTGTGGCCCAGCAAGTGATATTTTGTTTGTGGAAATTGCGACTTTAAATGCTCAAGCACGGCAGGCATGTCTTTTTCGCCCCAACACTGCAAAGACGCAGTATGACGCTTAATTGGGCCATACAAGGAGCCCCCAATGCCGCGATTATCAAAAGTGATCACCCCAAAGCCATTGTCAGCAAGATAACTGGCAAAATTAGCATAAAACTGCCTTTTAATGCCCGTTGCAGGCGCCATCATCACCGCCCCTTTTAACGAGGTGGTAGGCATGTAAATACTGGCGGCCAGTTGCACGCCATCACCGCAAGTTATTATTGTATCCGTTACATTTGGGTTGCTCATTGGCCGCCTCATCATCCTAATCGTAACTCAGTATTACCTACAATGTATTTGCTCGGCAACCTTGATTTAGTATTACTTTTTAACGCGTTATTGAACACTTTTATATCGTTAGCATGCATCTAAACACGCCACGCTCACCCACTAAAGCCTATTGCCTTTATTGAGTTAATGTCTCGCGGTACTCACAAAAGTAAACCATCGTTATTTACTTTGACAATCAAATAACATAAAGTCCAAATATCTTGATTATCAAACAAATTAATTATGACTAACTTTGCCTTTGCCAATAAGTATACCCACCAGCATAATTTCACCTCAGTTAATGCACAAAATGAACGCCGCACCTGGTATGTACTCGTTATAACCATTATTACCATGGTTATCGAGGTGATCGCCGGTACCATTTACGGCTCTATGGCGTTACTTGCCGACGGCTGGCACATGGGCACTCATGCAGCGGCATTTTGTATCACGTTATTTACTTATCACTATGCAAGAAAACACGCTAACAGTGACAGGTTTTCATTTGGTGTGGGCAAGGTTGGCGTACTTGGTGGATACACTAGTGCGATTGGCTTGGGTATTGTTGCACTCATTATGTTGGTTGAGTCAGTACATAGATTACTGTCGCCGGTTGATATCCAATTTAACCAATCTATTATGGTCGCGGTTATTGGTTTAGTGGTTAACGTGGCGAGTATGTTTATTTTAGGTCATGAACATCACCACCATGGTCACGATCATCACGATCACGACCACCATCATCATGACCATGCACACCATCACGATGACGACCATGGGCACGCTCACCATTTACATAGCCACGATGAGCATGCTCACCACCACGAGGATGACGGCCATACTCATGATCACAGCCTTCATGATCATAGCCACCATGGACACAGCGACCATAATCTCAAAGCAGCCTATTTTCACGTACTCGCAGACGCACTCACCTCTGTGTTAGCCATTTGCGCACTTTTAGTTGGTAAGTACCTTGGTTGGTATTGGTTAGATCCTATTATGGGGATTGTTGGCGCTATCGTTATCACCAAATGGGCATTAGGATTAATGAAACAAACAAGCCCAATTTTGTTAGATGAAAGCATCGACAAGCATTATCAAGCAGATATTATTAACGCACTTGAAAATGAGCAAACCAAAGTGACCGATATTCACATTTGGCGAATAAGCGCAGATCACTATTCGGCCGCCATTGCCATTTGCACCACAAGCGACACGAATGCTGAAACATTTAAACAATCCCTGAGTAAGTTTGGTAAGCTAAACCACTTAACAATTGAAGTGAATTACGCCTGAGGCTCTTATGCATTCTTTGAATAACCTGATCATCGAATTTTACGACAAACTGTCTTCTTGGGAGCAGTCTGTCGTTAAAGATACCGGTTACTCGTTAGCACAGGTGCATACCATTGAGGTATTGGGCTCGCACGGCCCAATGCGAATGAAAGAGTTAGCGGATAGGTTGGGCATTACCACCGGCACATTAACCGTGCAGGTAGAAAAGTTAGTGCAATTTGGTCTTATCGCACGCACTCCGCACGAAGTCGACCGCCGCTCAATATTGGTCGAATTAACCAGTGAAGGCACCGCGCTGCACAAGCACCATAACCGCATGCATTTACAACTAACACAAGACATCACCCGCCATTTAGACCCAGAGTCAATCAAAGTGCTCACCCAAAGCTTTGAAAAAATGAACCGCGAGTTTTGAACCTAACGTGTTAATTACTGATCAATGTAAAGGTGATTGCAGACTGATAAACGAAGACTATCTTTTAAGCTTAACAATCAATCACCTAGATTATTTTTAAGCCGTTTTCCCAAAAAGATTGTCTTCGTTGTAATTCCACGCTTACATCGTTGTAAGCGTGGAATTACAACGAAGACAAAGTTAGCCTACAACCCGCATTGTACTGTTAGCATTTTTCCTCGTTTAATGGAATTAAAACGAAGACAATCATAAGTAACTGTTAATAATGACAATTAACACATGTTTGTTGTTTTAGTGATTTACAAAGTGAAACGTTAACAAACTCGAGATGATTGAAATATTTACCTGCATATTCTTAAATTATGATGCTTACAGCTTACATTCCAGCCTATAAATCTAAAAGTAGTTTTGCCTGAAGTAACTCACCACTTTTCTCGGTAATGCTATACCCCAAAGCAGTATAACCTTTAGCTCTCTTTTGATACATTCTGTGCAGCATAGGTAAAGCAGAGTCAAGATAGTCAAACACTTCTACCTTATCTTTACCTGCAAACTGCCTTTGTATTCGACCGACATATTGAACAAGTGAACCTTTCCAAGAAATAGGTAATACAAGAAATAAAGTATCTAATTTTGGCAAATCAAACCCTTCACCAATATATTTTCCTGTTGCCACGATTACCTGAGAGTCATCTATCCTTGCCATTGCCAAACTGTTTTCTTTAGCACTCATTGCACCTCGCAGAAGCGTAACGCTAATCCCTTTATGTAACAATAATTCGCCTAAACGCTCTGCATGCTCTCTGCGCTCCGTTAAGATTATAGGATGCCTTTGTTGTGCAACAACAGTAAGAACATCAGAGATAATCAAGTCATTTCTTTTCTTATCATTCATTAACCAACGATAAACATCTGCTATATGTGGACGACTATCTTCACCTAATAGTTCTGATGGCAATTCTGATTGTAACTTTGTAAGTTTAACCTGTTGAATAAACTTATTACCTTCATTAGCCACTACATGCCTTATTGGCCCTGCTTGCATAAATATTATCGGTTGATGACCATCCTGACGATGTGGAGTAGCAGTGATCCCTAAGATGTATTTTGCATGAACTTCATTCAACAACCTTTCGTAGTTGGGTGCAGAAATATGATGGCACTCATCAATGATAATTTGCCCATAATCATACAGAAGTGAGTCAACACTGTTATCTTTTCGATTTATTAAGCTTTGATAAGTAGCAATATCTACTTGTCCTGTCGGCTTTCGTTTACCACCACCGATTAAGCCTACATCACAGCCATCAAGAAATGCAGTTAAACGTTCTTTCCATTGGTCTAACAAATGGCGACTATGAACCAAAATCAGAGTATTAACTTTACGATGATAGATCAGGCCAATCGCAACAACTGTTTTTCCAAATGCCGTAGGAGCATGTAACACGCCGGTATTATGCTGTGCCAATTCAGCGACTGCTTTCTTTTGGTCTTTCCTCAATTCTCCTTTAAACATTAGCCCATTTAAACGAGCCCCCGGTTTACGCTTATCATCTAACTCAATTGCAATTCTATTGTCTTCAAGCAAGCGGGATACCTCATCAAAGCAACCACGCGGTAATGATAAGTAACCTTTATCAACTTCAGCTAGACAAATAAAGCGCGGGATCCCTATGGTTGAAAATCTTAACGCCTGAGTCTTAAAAAAGACTGGGTTAGAAAAACTAGCAACCCGCTTAAGCCTTGCTAATAAAGACTGTGGCGATGCTGCAATATTCAGGTAAATTCGATTTGCAAAAACTAATATTAATTTGGTTGGACAATCCTTTATGACCTCACATTCTCTAACAAAGTTCAGTGCCCAAGGCTCTCTGTCGGAATCGTGCTTTACACCTTGATTGTTACTAATAATCAAGCCCAATTGTTGGCTAGTTAACTTCTTAGTCGATGCCAAATAGGCCCATTGATCAAAATAAGGCTGAAACCCTTCGTCAATAAATACGCTATTACCTTGCTGTCGAGGCGCATGCTGCAAAGGAAGTGCTATTAAATTACCAAATCCACCAATAGGTAAAATATCCTGATTAGGAAACAGTCGGTCATAAGACTCAAATGACAAACCAGCATGAAACTCCATTGCTTTATCGAGCAAGATAAAACCTAACAGCCTGGCTTCTTTAGCTAATACTGGAGACTCAAAAAACACCCAGATATGGGCTCCATTACCGGAGCGCGAACGTTCTACGCTGAAAGGAATTTTTAGCTCTCGACAAGCACGTCTAAAGGCCGACACTGCCTCTTGCCAATCTGACTTATCAAAGTCTGCCGCTAACAACCAACAACGGTTATCTTCCAAAAGTGGGTATAGACCTAAAATGTGACTGCCTGCGAGATGATCGTATATAGCTTGTTGGTCCAAAATCTTAAACGCTTGGTTTTCACATTCCGTGCACTTAACCTTAGGTTTATTGCATTTACCTTGTTGCCACTCATTATGGCAACTAACTGAATATCCGCTACGTCCTTGCTTATTCTGCCAGCGATTAGCATAAATATCCTGCCGACCACGAAACAGCTTCATATAGATCTCTATCTTCTGAGAAGAACTTAAGCGCAATACGGCAAGGTTAGAGTCAAGTAATGCAGAACGTCTAGCCAGTAAAATCTTCCGCTCATTTTCCAACTCACTCAATTTTGCTTCTATTGCTCTTAGTTCTATATCTGACGACATAAAGCTCTCCATCAATAACCTCAGGGTAATCAGCTTAGTCCTGACATAAATATAGCTACAAACGCTATATAATCTAGGTTATAATAAAACCACATAAACACCAACTCGTCAGAATCAGGTTAAATTTGTCAGTTTCAACGTTAGTTGCCAATAGATTATCTCGAATGAAACGAGGTGTCCCATTTTCCATAGAGAGTTTTTATTCTCTAGGCACAACGACATCTGTTCAAAAGGCGATGAGCCGATTAACCAAAGAGGGGAAAGTTGCTCGTGTAGCAAAAGGGATATACTCCCGTCCAAAACCCTTACCCAGTATCCCCTCGATAAAAATAACAGCAAAAGCTGAAGACGTCGCTCAAACATGGGCGCGGAATCACAAATATAAAATAACCCCTCAAGGGCTAGAAGCTGCTTATCGACTAGGTATGCAAACCCAAGCACCTGTTAAAACGGTATATTGGACGACAGGGCCATCCCGTGAGTTTCACGTCGGCAATGAAACCGTTCAAGTAAAACACACAACAGAAACCAAGTTGCAGTGGATAAACAAACCAGAGGGAACCTTATTTAGAGGGTTACTTTCACTTTCGCCTGAACATACTCCTGTATCAACCCTGCTTATGGCTATCAAACGCTTAAATTTACAAGAAAAAGAAGCTGTTAAGATGATCCGAAAATTGAGTAATAGTTCGGCATTAGTAATGTGGAAATCTAAACTAAATCAGTTAGAAAACAGTCTTCAATCATGAGCATTTTTGACCTTTACGCTAATAAATCTAAACATGAAGAACTCGCGGCCATGTTTTCATATGCCGCCCAACAGCATAAGCACGGTTTAGTTGCTAACTTTTTGGAGAAAGACGTCTGGGTTACTGAAATTCTCCGCCTACTATATGACGAAAAGTTACTCGGCGACTGCTCGGTAGCATTTAAAGGTGGAACAGCATTAAGTAAATGCTGGGGTGCTATTGAGCGCTTTTCCGAAGACATTGATTTATCTATCCATTGGGCCGATCTGTCAGGATTGTCAGAAGCTGATGAGCTTACTGCATGGGAAAAGAGCATTCAAAGTAATAGTCAAAATAAGAGGTTTAGGGATGCACAGCAGAAGCGTCTTGTGCAGTGGAGCAACGATTTAGTTGAAAAGCTTAATCATAAGCTTATGCAGTACAACATAGAAGGTCTGTCTGCACAACTTGAGCCTGATTCACATGGTGAGAAAATTGATATTTATTTCCCCCGCGTAACCCATAGCACACATGACTATCAACTTGATCATATATTATTGGAATTTGGCGGCAGAAACAGAGGCAAGCCAACTGAAATCATCGATATTGATTGCTATATGGATAGTATTCCTGATTTCACATCTTTAGCATTACCGAAAGCTAGCGTAATGGCATATCAGAGCGATTTTATTCTCTGGGAGAAATTAACAGCATTACACCAATTTACAACCCAAGAAAAAGACCCAAATCCAGATAGGCTTGCTCGACATTGGTACGATGTCGATTGTCTTCTAAAGATGAAGTTTGCCGACCCTTTCAATACGTCAGAGGCTATGTTAGCTGTCATCGAAATGAAAAAGCACCGCTGGGCCAGCCCTGGGGTTAATTACGAAGAGATCCTTAAAGGCGAGTTAAGACTGATACCAGAAAAGTCTAGGCTAGAAGGTATTGTAAAAGACCATGCAAAGGCTGTTACTGGAGGCATGTTTTTTACCACACCAGATCCATTCAACACAATACTTACAAGGCTTGAAGCAACACAAAAAGAATTCAATGAACATATCAAATCGCTGGGATAGAAGGCCGCATAGAATTTAGAGCACTCACACAACGAACTCAAAAATTGTTCTTCATACTGACAAACAATTTCAACTAACTCATCTCGCTCATTTCCCAACTCTGTATCTGGTTCTGCATTCCACAATTACTCAATCCGTTTCAAAGCTAGCTTATGCTCAGTAGAACTCGATATCTTTTTTGCTGTTAAAATTTCCCTGAGAACAACACATAACAGTGAAGCAATTGCCCACCTTTTTAGTATGTAACTAAATACAACTAGATTAAAATATCTAATCAATGTGAGAAACCGAAAATGATGACTTATGAGTTAGCCTTATTTAAGCGGATTCTCCTACCTAAATGTTCTAACTAAAACCGGACAAAAACGAAGACAATCTTTTAAGCTTAACAATCAATCACCTAGATTATTTTTAAGCCGTTTTCACAAAAAGATTGTCTTCGTTTAATTCCACAAAAACAACTAAACCGCTTGGCCTGCTGCAACGCCAGATGACCAGGCCCATTGAAAATTAAACCCACCTAACCAACCACTTACATCCATTACCTCACCAATAAAGTACAATCCAGGAACGTTTTTAGCTTCCATGGTTTTAGACGATAGCTCGTTGGTATCAACGCCACCGAGGGTGACTTCTGCGGTGCGATAACCTTCGGTGCCATTCATGATAATTGACCAGTTATTTAAACTTGCAGCGAGTTGTTCACGCTCGCCGTGGCCGAGTTGGTTTAAGGCTTTATCCAATTGTGTTTCTTCAAATAAGGCTTCAACTAAACGTTTAGGTAACCAATGGCTTAGGGTGTTGCGAAGGCTTTGTTTAGGGTGGTTTTTAAGCGCAAGTTCAATTTTTTCTAGCGCATTTTCACCTGGAAGTAGATTGATTGAAATGGCTTCACCAGCTTGCCAATAGTTTGAAATTTGCAGTACTGCTGGGCCAGATAAACCGCGATGGGTAAACAATAATGCTTCGCTAAATTGCGTGCCATCTTGTGCGGTGATAGTTGCAGGCACAGCGATACCCGATAATGCTTCAAACCGCACCTTTTGATCAGCATGCCAAGTAAAAGGCACTAAACCGGCACTGGTCGGTAATACGGTTAAACCAAATTGCTCTGCGAGTTTATAACCATAAGGTGTGGCACCAAGTTTAGGCATGGATAAACCGCCTGTCGCCACCACTAAAGACTGGCAGCTTAGCTCGCCATTACTGGTGGTTAACAAAAAGCCGTTGTCGGTTTTATTTACTGACAAAATCTCTGTACGCAGCTTAATCTTAACCCCTGCCCACTCGCATTCGGTCATTAACATAGTAACGATGTCTTTGGCTGAGTCGTTGCAAAATAACTGACCATGATCGCGTTCATGATATTCAATCCCATGGCGTTCAACTAACTCAATAAAATCGCTTGAGCGATAACGTGCTAGCGCCGATTTAACAAAATGCGGATTGCCGCAAATAAACTGGTGGGGTTCGACTTTTTGATTGGTGAAGTTACAACGCCCACCACCGCTGATCAAAATTTTGCGACCTGCCTGTTTTGCGTTATCTAGCACTAATACATCACGACCTCGATAGCCCGCGGTTGCAGCACACATTAACCCTGCCGCGCCGGCGCCGATGATGATTACGTCATGATGTTTCACGCTTTACTCCACACAAATTAAGTGACTCAATTATCTTTAAGAATACATGCAAAAAAGGATGCTATTTTAGCATCCTTTTGATTATGTATTCACAGTTTACTTTACCCTTTAGGCGCACTATTTCTTGAGTGTCTCAGACTTTTTGTCACGACTGAGTAGCTCTTTTGCTGCCTCAACGGGGGCTTTACCCTGGTATAGCACTTGATAGATTTGCTCAGTGATGGGCATTTCTACCCCTAGACGTTTGGCTAAAGTGAACACTTCTTTGGTATTACGATAACCTTCAACCACTTGGCCAATTTCTTCTTGTGCGGTGATCACGTCTTTGCCTTGGCCTAATGCCAAACCAAATCGGCGATTACGCGACTGATTGTCGGTACATGTTAGTACTAAATCACCTAAACCGGCCATACCGATAAAAGTTGAGGCATCAGCGCCTAGTGCTTCACCTAAGCGGCTCAACTCAACAAGTCCACGGGTAATTAATGCCGTACGCGCATTGGCACCAAAGCCGATACCATCAGACATACCTGCACCAATGGCAATCACGTTTTTAACGGCGCCGCCTAACTGTAAACCAGTAAAGTCGTCGTTGGCATAAACTCGCAATCGTTTTGGGCTGTGGAGCAACTCGACTAGGTCGTGAGTAAACT
The DNA here is from genome assembly GCF_019931735.1 of Shewanella inventionis. Taxonomy (NCBI): domain Bacteria; kingdom Pseudomonadati; phylum Pseudomonadota; class Gammaproteobacteria; order Alteromonadales; family Shewanellaceae; genus Shewanella; species Shewanella inventionis. The sequence continues at coordinate 363,768 of NZ_CP082926.1, forward strand.
GAGGACAAGTACCTGCAACCGAAATGGCAGTAGGTAAACCCGCGGCTAATTCTTTAGCAAAAGTAGGTCCAGACAAGACCGCTAATGGGTATTGCTCACCTAACTGTTCACGTGCAACGTCTTGTAATAAGCGGCCGGTTTCAGGCTCTAGCCCTTTGGTGGCCCACACAATACGAGCGTCGTCGCGCAATAACGGTTTGGCCTGCTTGAGCACATCACCAAAAACATGGCTGGGCACTACCACTAAAATATTTTTACTGGCGGCAAGTGCTTTGCCTAAATCTGGTTCGATTGCCAAACAATCCGGAAACGAAATTCCCGGTAAAAACCGTTCGTTACAACGATTATCTGCCAACACTTTCATGCTTTGAGGATCGTGCCCCCAAAGTAAAGTCTTATGGCCGTTGCTCGCCAAAGAAATAGCAAGGGCGGTGCCATAAGACCCCGCCCCTAATACCGTAATTTCGGCAGTGCTACTCATAAATTATGCTGTAGCTTCTTCAGTTGCAGCAGCTTGGCGCTGTTGAACATACTGAGCAAATAGCGCGTCAAAGTTTACTGGCGCTAAGTTTAATTGCGGGAACGTACCGCGGCCTACTAAGTTGCTCACTAATTCACGTGCGTATGGAAACAACACGTTAGGGCAGTATGCACCTAAAGAATGAGCAAGTTGTGGCTCAGTTAAACCAGAGATAGAGAAGATACCAGCTTGTTGAACTTCACATAAGAATGCTGTTTCTTCGCCATTTTTAGCGGTAACAGTGAGTGATAAAATCACTTCAAATGTGTCGTCAGTTAGCTTGTTGCTACGAGTATCAAGATCTAATTTTACTTCTGGGTTCCATTCTTTTTGGAAAACAGCAGGGCTGTTTGGCGTTTCAAAAGACAAATCCTTTGTATAAATACGCTGAATGTTGAACTGTGGTGCTTGTGCTTCGTTGTTTGCGACTTCAGCCATAATTTCCTACCTATATGTGTTATTTAGCTTTTCTTTGCAGCTAATTGTGTTGGGCTTTCGCAACTAATAATCTATCGATTGACCTATCGTTAGTGCTATCCCGTAAAGTTGATTTTGCTAAAACCTCAACAAAATCTTGTTGATAAACAGTGTTAGCGCATTCCCAATTCGTTAACACTGTGTATATTTAGTAACGCATTTAACGCTTACTTTTAACTACGGGTAAATTTGCACCCTGCCATTCGCCCATGCCACCTTTTAGGTTAAACACGTTTTCAAAACCTTGTTTAATAAGGAGTTGAGCTGCTTGTGACGATGTCATACCTGAGTTACATACCATTATAATGGGGCTGTTTTTGTACTTTTCAAGGCTTGTGACTTGATTATTTTTAATTTCTGACAAGGTCACGTTTACAGCATCGACTATATGACCCTTCTTAAATTCTTCTTTGCCGCGAACATCAATCACTTTGGCATCTTGCTTGTTAACCATCATGGTTAATTCTTGATTACCGACGTTTTTAACTTTTGATGTACCCGATTTAATGACACTCACAACTAGCGCCACAAACAAACCTACCCACGCTAAACTTAACATTGGATTAGCTTTAAAAAATTCCATGTACTCTTGCATAATTACTGATTTCTCTGAAAATGACTAAGATGAGATGCCACCGAGTATATCGTTTTGCTTGGTAGTTTTCATTAGTGAAACACCTAAATAACGTGTTTATTCGTGAGCCGCACCACTTTAATGGATGCTTTAGTTATATCTTGAAAGCTATATGCCTTTTGCACGCTATCGATAAGTAGTAATATTCATACAATTGAAATTTTATAACACTTCTATTTTTAACTTAAAAGGTACTTGCAAATGACCAAAAAACGTCCTTTAGCATTACTTATCCTCGATGGCTGGGGTTACCGTGAAGAACCGCAAGACAATGCGGTTTTTCATGCAAACACGCCCGTTTTAGATAAGCTAAATGCCCAATATCCTCACAGCTTAATTTCAGGTTCTGGTATCGATGTGGGTTTACCAGACGGCCAAATGGGTAACTCTGAGGTTGGCCACATCAATATCGGATCTGGCCGTATTGTGTATCAAGAACTGACTCGCATTAGCAAAGCCATCGCTGATAATGAGTTTGAAAAAAACCAAGCGCTTTGTGACGCTGTAGACAAGGCTATTGCTGCTAGTGGCGCCGTTCACATCATGGGGTTATTGTCTCCAGGTGGCGTACACAGCCACGAAGAGCACATTGAGGCTATGTGCCGTATGGCTGTTGAGCGTGGCGCAACTAAAGTGTATTTACATGCATTTTTAGATGGTCGCGACACGCCGCCACGCAGTGCAAAAAACAGCTTAATACATTTTGATGAACTGTTCGCGTCATTGGGTCATGGCCGCACAGCCTCAATTATTGGTCGTTATTTTGCCATGGACCGAGATAACCGCTGGGATCGCGTGTCGCAAGCCTATGAATTAATCACAGAAGGCAAAGGCAAGTTTAGCTACAGCAGCGCCCCTGAAGCCCTAGAAGCGGCTTATGCTCGTGATGAAAACGATGAGTTTGTATCGGCGTCGACTATCACCGATGGCCAAGGTCAAGTTGCTGAATTAAACGACAACGATGCTCTGATCTTTATGAATTTCCGTGCCGACCGTGCTCGCCAAATTACCCGCTGCTTTGTCAACCCAGACTTTGATGGTTTTGTTCGTAATAAAACCCCAAAAGTCGATTTTGTGATGCTAACTGAATACGCCGGTGACATAAACGCAGCAGTAGCTTATCCATCTGAAGACTTAGTCAACACCTTTGGTGAAACACTTCAAAACCAAGGTAAAACTCAGCTACGTATTTCAGAAACAGAAAAGTACGCTCACGTAACGTTCTTTTTTAACGGTGGCAAAGAAGAGCCGTTTGAAGGTGAAGATCGAATTTTAATTCAATCGCCTAAAGTGGCAACATACGACTTACAGCCTGAAATGAGCTCAACAGAGCTTACCGATAAGCTCGTTGCCGCAATTGAGTCATGCAAATATGATGTGATTATTTGTAACTACCCAAATGGCGACATGGTTGGTCACACGGGTAATTTTGATGCTGCGGTTAAAGCTTGCGAGGCTGTAGATGCCTGTATTGGCCGTGTAGTTGATGCGTTAGCGAAAGTCGATGGTGAATGCTTAATTACAGCTGACCACGGTAACGCTGAACAGATGACAGATCCATCAACTGGACAAGCTCATACAGCACATACAAGCGAGTTAGTACCATTTATTTATGTAGGACGTGACGCCGCAATAAAAGATGGTGGACGCTTGAGCGATATCGCGCCAACTATGTTAACCTTGATGGGCCAAAGCATCCCGAAAGAAATGAGCGGGCGCTGTATCATTGACCTTAAAGAGTAAACATTAACTCGTGATAACTCGTTTATTTGTTAAAGCCAGCATTTTTGCTGGCTTTCTAATCCTATCATTTACAGCAAACAGTGCTGATTTGGCTTCTCGCCAATCGGCTTTAAAATCTATTCAAGCACAAATTAACCAACAGCAAAACTCACTAAAAGATACTGCAAAACAACGAGAAAAGTTAATTGCGCTACTAAAAAGTGACGAGCAAGCCATCGCTAAAGCTGCCCAAAAAGTGAATCAATCTCAAACATCACTTGCTGCCGTAAATAGCAAATTGCGCGAATTAGACAAACAACAAATTGAACTCGCAGCGCTCAAAAGTAGCCAACAAGAGACACTATCAAAACAACTTTCCAGTGCGTATCTTGCCGGAAATCATGATTACACAAAAATGATGTTAAGCCAGCAAAACCCTGCAACCGTTGAGCGTATGCTCGCTTATTATCAGTTTTTAAATAACGCTCGCATTAGCGCAATTAAACAACTAAAAAAGACCAGTGTTGATTTAGATAAAGTGAAGCAACAACAGGTGGCGTCACAACAAAAGCTCAATGCCTTAGTCATCGAGCAAAAAAAGCAAGCGCAACAACTGTCTAAAGAACAAGGACAACGTAAGCAAACACTCACCCAGCTGCAGCGTACATTATCAAGTAAAGGCGCTGAGCTCGAGCAACTCCAAATAGAAGAAGCCAGTTTAAAGCGGATTGTTCAGCAGGCCATGGTAACTGCTCAGGCGAACCCAACAATGGACGGATTAGCCAATCAACGCGGCAAGTTAAGGTGGCCAACTAAAGGCCGTATGAGTAAACGGTTTGGCAGTAGCCGTTCAGGACAAATCGTCTGGAAAGGTAGCGTATTAGCGGCTCCTGAAGGACAAAATATTCATGCAGTTGCATCTGGAAAAGTGATTTATGCTGACTGGCTTCGTGGGTTTGGTATGGTGTTGGTGATCGATCATGGTAAGGGTTACATGAGCCTTTACGGTCACGCACAAACCTTATTAAAACAACCTGGTGATATGGTTAAAAGTGGCGATTCAATCGCGTTAGTGGGCAGCTCGGGTGGGCAAAGCGAACCAGGCCTGTATTTTGAAATACGCAATAAAGGCAAAGCGGTCGACCCAGCCTATTATTGTCGCTAGTGGTACTATTAGTGACTTCTGGGTTTAAATAGCACTGTATCAAGCCTGTTAGGTGTGTCTATAATCGGTTTGTTAGCATGATATTAATAACTATAACTCTTAAAAAGATAAGCTAAATTGTGCGAATTCTATTAATTTCTTTCATTTACTTATGCGGTTTATTACCCGCAAATGCAGCCAAACTAGCCATTATTATCGACGATATTGGTTATAGACTCACTGACGAAGCAGCCTTAACATTGCCCGCAAATATCACCTTGTCAGTACTGCCTCATACACCACTCGGACAAAAGCTTGCCAGTGACGGCCATAAAAAAGGCCACGAAATCATGCTGCATCTGCCCATGCAAGCATTGAACGGTAAAGCTTTAGGCCCTGGAGGGTTAACCAATGACATGAGTGAGACACAAATAAAACAACAAATGCAATCCGCGTTTACAAGCATCCCTTTTGCCAAAGGGGCCAATAACCATATGGGAAGCCTATTAACCCAAATGGATGAGCCTATGCTTTGGGTTATGCAGAGTTTAAAACAACAACAATTATTTTTTGTCGACAGTGTGACAACTAAATACACCAAAGCAAGCGACACCGCCAATCAATTAGGGGTTCCGTTATTAAGAAGGCATGTGTTTTTAGATAATGACGTTAGCCAAAGAGGGTTAGAAAAACAATTCAACCTCATGATAGCGCGAACAAAACAGCAAGGTAAATTAGTTGCTATTGCTCACCCTTATCCTGAAACCATTCGATTTTTACGTACAAATTTGGCTCGTTTAGAAGCCAATGGCATAACTTTGGTTCAAACATCACAATTGTTTGATGACATCAACATTGCCAACTCGAGTCATGCTAATCCAGCTGCAACACTGAAATAGATAAATCTGGCAACGTAGCTAAAATATCTGAGCGGTTTTCGACAATATCAGCCAAAGTGTATTTGTCGAGCACAGCTAAATACGCAGCAACAGCCTGAGCTAATACACCTTTTAACTTACAAACAGGCGTAAAGCGGCAATATGGTGATTCACAATCAATGGGGGCCAGCGAATGCTCTAAGTCACGCACAAGTTGCCCTAAATTAAGCTCATTTGCCGTTTTTGCGAGCTTAAACCCACCACTTTTACCACGAATAGTCTGCAAATAGCCTAACTTGCCTAACTGATGAATTATTTTTGCTACGTGATTTGATGACAAATCAAATACGCTAGTCACTTCTGCAATTCTAAACAAACTTTCTCGCTCAGGTTGCACCGCGAGATACATTAAAATACGAATACCAAAATCAGTATAGCGAGTCAGTTGCATGGTTTTAAATCACTCAAATAGATAATAGGCAAAGATTAACATGTTGAAGACTCTAAATCAGTGATCAACCATAAAGCTTGCTCATTTGTCGTACCACAAACATCAATACTGGCAGCAAACTCTCCACACACGTCTGGTCGCTCTGGCTGACCGAAGATTTTACATAAATTGTCGTCATTTAATTGCGCACAACGCACACCAGCTGGTTTGCCATTTGGCATACCAGGTATGGGACTTGTAATAGAAGGCGCAATGCAACATGCACCACAGCCTAAACGGCAATTCATAACATACTCCGCAGGTTAAACAGTTCATTATATTTAAACTGCATTATAGATACACTTTTTATAATGTTGATCATCAAACATATTGAACCATCCTGCAACAGCAGATTATCTCAAATGATGGCTGAAACAAATTATATCGACGTATATTAGATCACACTTTTAGTTATCAAGCATTAAATCGCTGAGCGGCATAATGGTACATTACTCTCTACTATTGAATAAGGAAATCACCTATGAAACGTCCTGTCATTCTCGATTGCGATCCTGGCCATGATGATGCCATCTCACTCATTTTGGCATTAAGCTCAGACAAGCTTGATGTACTTGCTGTAACAACCAGTGCGGGTAACCAAACACCAGATAAAACCTTAAACAATGCCTTACGCGTACTCACCTTACTAGGCCGACATGATATACCCGTGGCAGGAGGAGCACCTAAACCTTTAGCGCGCGAATTAATTATTGCAGATAACGTCCACGGTGAATCAGGCCTTGATGGACCCAAATTACCCGACCCAGCATTTGAACCCGTCAAGCAAACGGCCATTGAATTAATGGCAGAAAAAGTGCGAAACAGCCCACAACCTGTCACGCTTGTACCAACAGGCCCTTTAACCAATATTGCGTTGTTTTTAGCAACAAATCCTGAGTTACACCATAATATTGATAGCATCGTACTAATGGGCGGAGCCGCTGGAGTCGGCAATTGGACCCCAGCAGCTGAGTTTAATATTTTTGTCGATCCAGAAGCGGCTGATATGGTGTTTAAAACAGGTATTCCTATCGTAATGTGTGGGCTTGATGTTACGCATGAAGCCCAAATCATGGATGAAGATATCGAACGTATAAGAGCCATTAGCAACCCTGTCGCTCAATGTGTTGCTGAGCTACTCGATTTCTTTATGATTTATCATCGTGATCCTAAATGGGGATTCACCGGAGCACCACTGCATGACCCATGCACAATAGCCTGGCTGTTAAATCCATCATTATTTACAACCGTTGATTGTTGGGTTGGCGTTGAAACCAAAGGTGAACACACTCAAGGTATGACGGTTGTAGACCGTTATCAATTAACAGGAAAACCTCATAATGCAAAAGTGTTGTTTAATATTAACCGCACAGGATTTGTCGATTTTATTGTTGAACGCCTAAACGATTACTAAGCCAATAATGTCATGTAGATACAAACACCTGCATAACAAAGGATAATCATGAGCATTTTATTAGTTGTCGGTAGCGCTAATGCCGATCATGTACTCACGTTTGATAAGTTGCCAAAGGCTGGTCAAACTCTCATTTGTCAACAATATCGGCTTGAACTAGGCGGTAAAGGAGCTAATCAAGCCGTCGCAGCGGCTCGACTTAGCAATGAAGGACAAAACATTAGCTTTATATCTTCACTCGGTGACGACGCAAACGCGTCAATGATGCGTAATGCCTGGGCTGTAGATGGTATCGATATTGAAGGATGCTACCAAATAGCGAATCAAAGCACAGGTACAGCGATGATTTTTGTTAATCAACAAGGTGAAAATAGCATTGGTGTTGTTCCCGGAGCCAATGCCAAGCTTTCTTCTGAACACTTTCAACAACAGCGGGCTAAATTTGAACAAGCAAATTATATGTTAATTCAGCTAGAAACTTCATTAGAAAGTGTTCAAGCGGCATTACAACTCGCAAGACAACATCAATGCATCAACATACTCAACCCTGCACCCGCAGCTGTATTGAGTAAAGAAATACTCAGCTTAGTCGACATTATTACGCCTAATGAAACAGAAGCATTTGCATTAACAGGAGTAGAGGTCATCGATCAATTAAGCGCTTCTAAAGCAGCAGACTATTTCCATCAACAAGGTATCGATAAAGTTGTTATTACTCTAGGAAGTAAAGGCGCCTATCTCAGTGATCAAGGTAAAGGGCAAATAATACCCGCACCGATAGTCAACGCTATAGATACTGTCGCTGCAGGAGATACATTTAATGGCGCATTAATGGTGGCATTAGATGAGGGTAAAAATCTACAAGAAGCAGTCATTTTTGCTAATAAAGCATCATCTATAGCGGTTACCCGCCATGGTGCGCAAAGCAGTATTCCATACCGAGATCAGCTGAATAATTGATATCAAGTTCGATACAACAAAGAGTCTCGCCAGAATGACGAGGCATTTTTTCATTGATTATCCTGAAAGTAGTCACCGGTAGTGAAGTATGACAAGCCGCCTGCGGTACGTATATAGTGCAGCAAACTGCATTTCCACGAAATGGATATTAAAATTTCTAATACGAAAAAGGCCTTTGCATTGCTGCAAAGGCCTTCATCTTAAGTTGGCGGAGCGGACGTTGCTTGCAATAAGAGTGAACCCGCGCCCCCCGGCGTGACAGGCCGCTATCTCTGTTAAAAAGCATTAACCAACTGAACTACCGCTCTATCTTTAGTCTTTTCGCCTGTGTTAAATACGAAAAAAGCCTTTGCATTGCTGCAAAGGCCTTCATCTTAAGTTGGCGGAGCGGACGTTGCTTGCAATAAGAGGGAACCCGCGCCCCCCGGCGTGATACCAATTATGATTGAAATGTGATCTAATAACAGCACAACATTCAACCCCGTTTATGCATGAAAACGTTAACCTACCAAGAAATACTCAATTACGCTAAACAAGAGAAAAAAGCTAATAAGAGGATCCGCTTATTAGCCGTTGCGATGTTTATGCAAATTAATAATCGCTCAGAAGTCGCCAGGCGCTTAAATGTCAGCCGTCGAAGTGTGAATGATTGGGTATCAAGCTTCTTGAACCAAGGTTTAGTGAGGAATGCTGTCGTGCATGGAATACATTCATTGAGTGCAAGGACAGGGTAAAAAGATTGTGTCACAGAGATTGGGCTAAACTGGGAAGTCTTTAATCGTAATTGGTATAACGGTCATTTACAGTGGCTTCTGATATTTGCTTCAAGTGCTGCCTCATTGCATCTTGATTAACAAAAGGCGTAACTAGGGCTTCTGTTGCACCGGTTGCGGGGCAAATTGCGCCAAAAAGATAAGCGTACTCAAATTGTTGTTGCCTCACCGATCTTGGTCGAGAGCCTTTTGGAGCCCAAAGTCTGGTTGTTGTATTTTGTTGGCCAAATCGCGCTTCGTCTTGAAACCAAATATCAACGCGATCAAAAGGAACATGGACTGGGAGTATATCGATCGCTTTATTTTGCAGTTTTTTTAAAGGTTTCTTGAGCCTCATCAGATTGCTTGGGATGCTTAGAACGACTGGTTATCCAACTAAACCCCAGCTTATGCAATAACCAATAAATATGTGAATGGCTATACGAGACATCGTATTTTGAGGTGATAAATTCCTGAATATCCCGTGCGGTTAAGCGGCCACCTTTGGTGGAATGTGCCGCATCCTTAACAAACAGGTACACTTGCTCTTTCTGCTTAGTGGTCAATCGACTCTTTTTACCTATGCGAGGCTTGTCATCTAGACCAGCTAAACCTTGGTTCAAGAAGCTTGATACCCAATCATTCACACTTCGACGGCTGACATTTAAGCGCCTGGCGACTTCTGAGCGATTATTAATTTGCATAAACATCGCAACGGCTAATAAGCGGATCCTCTTATTAGCTTTTTTCTCTTGTTTAGCGTAATTGAGTATTTCTTGGTAGGTTAACGTTTTCATGCATAAACGGGGTTGAATGTTGTGCTGTTATTAGATCACATTTCAATCATAATTGGTATTATGCGCTAGTGATCCTTGATGGTGCGGGTTGGCATACGAAAGACGTTGCCGCTGAGTTTGATAATCTCTGGATACTGAAGTTGCCACCCTATTCTCCAGAGTTATACCAATTACATTAAATATATGATCTAATTAATCGTCATTCTCTTATTTCAATATTTATGAATAATATCAATCTTACCGCATTAGCTAAATCCGAAAAAAGCGCTCGCAAACGTATGCGTTATCTCGCCTTACTCCACTTTACCGAAGGTCATTCCCGCACTGCGATTGCTAATATGTTGAAGGTCAGTAGAACAAGTGTAAATGCCTGGGTTACAAACTATTTAACTCATGGTATCAATGGCCTGGATGATAAGCCTAATCCTGGTAGACCCGCACAATTGTCAGCGAAACAACAGGCAAGTCTTAAAGAGTTTATACAAGCTCAAAGCTTATCTGAGAGTGGCGGTAGATTGATGGCTAGAGATGTCTGTCTTTATATTCAATCTGAATTTAACGTGACCTTTAAGCAGGCCAACATATACAGAATACTCCATCAACTAGGCTTTTCATGGATAACAACTCGCTCTCGTCATCCAAAACAGTCTCAAGATGTTCAGGACGCTTTTAAAAAACTTCCAACTGTCAACGATCCTTAACACCCCTGGTCATGTATCGTTAGATCGCATTGATGTATGGTTTCAAGATGAAGCCAGATTCGGCCAGCAAAATACCACCACTCATATTTGGGCATTAAAAGGAAGCCGCCCACGGTCAGTAAGGCAACAACAGTTTGAATCAGCCTATTTTTATGGTGCAGTGTGTCCTGCTACAGGCGCGACAGAGGCAATTATTGCTCCGTATGCCAATAGTGAATATATGTTAGAGCATTTGAAATTAATTTCAGAAGCGACTGAATTTGGGCGCTATGCTCTGATCATTATGGACGGTGCAGGTTGGCATCAACAAAAACTGACGGAGGGCTTTGATAACTTAAGTATCCTTAAACTTCCTCCCTATTCCCCAGAACTCAATCCTGTAGAACAAGTGTGGCAATGGCTTCGTCAAAATGAACTTGCCAATCGTTGTTTTAGTGGATATGACGATATTGTTGAACAATGCTCAATCGCATGGAATAACTTTATTGCAGAGCCTGAAAGGGTCATTAAATTATGCACTAGAAGCTGGACAAAACTGACCAGTTAATTAATGTAAATGGTATTAAATCCCATTGAACAGGTTTGGCAATGGCTACGCCAGCATTGTCTCGCTAATCGTAGTTTTAAAGATTTTAATGATATTGTTGAGGAATGCTGTCGTGCATGGAATACATTCATTGAGTGCAAGGACAGGGTAAAAAGATTGTGTCACAGAGATTGGGCTAAACTGGGAAGTCTTTAATCGTAATTGGTATTACCATGGAATTTTAAAAGGTAGGTGTAGATGCCCAGACGCTTACGAACTACCGCTCTATCTTTAGTCTTTTCGCCTGTGTTAAATACGAAAAAGGCCTTTGCATTGCTGCAAAGGCCTTCATCTTAAGTTGGCGGAGCGGACGGGACTCGAACCCGCGACCCCCGGCGTGACAGGCCGGTATTCTAACCAACTGAACTACCGCTCCTTTAGCAAGTTGCTTACGCAGAATGCTAAATGCTTTTTAAGTCGCTAGTGTGTCACCACCAGGAGACTTGCTCTTTCGAGCATCTCTGTTGAGATAATTAGGCGTCTGGAAATGACCTACTCTCACATGGGGAGACCCCACACTACCATCGGCGATACTGTGTTTCACTTCTGAGTTCGGAATGGGATCAGGTGGGACCACAGCTCTATGGTTTCCAGACAAAAAATTGTATGGAACAAATTTTTAACGCACTTTAGTGCGGCCCGTTAGGGTCAAATACACGGATGTATTTGATAAAATGTCCCTATTTAACACTCAGTTGAGCATTAAATAATAATTCGAAAAGCTGATTTTTTTGAGTATTCTCACACCATTTAAGTGCTTCATTCTAATACTAAGTATTAGTAAAACCCATCTGGGTTGTATGGTTAAGCCTCACGGGTCATTAGTACAAGTTAGCTCAACGCCTCACAACGCTTACACACCTTGCCTATCAACGTAGTAGTCTCCTACGGCCCTTTAGAGGTCTTAAAGACCTAGGGATGACTCATCTTAGGGCTCGCTTCCCGCTTAGATGCTTTCAGCGGTTATCGATTCCGAACGTAGCTACCGGGCAATGCCATTGGCATGACAACCCGAACACCAGCGGTTCGTCCACTCCGGTCCTCTCGTACTAGGAGCAGCTCCCTTCAATCATCCAACGCCCACGGCAGATAGGGACCGAACTGTCTCACGACGTTCTGAACCCAGCTCGCGTACCACTTTAAATGGCGAACAGCCATACCCTTGGGACCGACTTCAGCCCCAGGATGTGATGAGCCGACATCGAGGTGCCAAACACCGCCGTCGATATGAACTCTTGGGCGGTATCAGCCTGTTATCCCCGGAGTACCTTTTATCCGTTGAGCGATGGCCCTTCCATTCAGAACCACCGGATCACTATGACCTACTTTCGTACCTGCTCGACGTGTATGTCTCGCAGTTAAGCTGGCTTATGCCATTGCACTAACCGTACGATGTCCGACCGTACTTAGCCAACCTTCGTGCTCCTCCGTTACTCTTTGGGAGGAGACCGCCCCAGTCAAACTACCCACCAGGCACTGTCCTTACCCCCGATTAGGGGGCCAAGTTAGAACATCAAAACTACAAGGGTGGTATTTCAAGGACGACTCCACTCAGACTAGCGTCCAAGCTTCAAAGTCTCCCACCTATCCTACACATGTAGGTTCAATGTTCAGTGCCAAGCTATAGTAAAGGTTCACGGGGTCTTTCCGTCTAGCCGCGGGTATACGGCATCTTCACCGCAATTTCAACTTCACTGAGTCTCGGCTGGAGACAGCGTGGCCATCATTACGCCATTCGTGCAGGTCGGAACTTACCCGACAAGGAATTTCGCTACCTTAGGACCGTTATAGTTACGGCCGCCGTTTACCGGGGCTTCGATCATGAGCTTCTCTTGCGATAACCCAATCAATTAACCTTCCGGCACCGGGCAGGCGTCACACCGTATACGTCATCTTGCGATTTTGCACAGTGCTGTGTTTTTGATAAACAGTTGCAGCCACCTGGTATCTGCGACTCCCAGCAGCTTAGAGAGCAAGTCTCATCACCGCCAGGAGCGTACCTTCTCCCGAAGTTACGGTACCATTTTGCCTAGTTCCTTCAGCCGAGTTCTCTCAAGCGCCTTGGTATTCTCTACCCGACCACCTGTGTCGGTTTGGGGTACGATTCCTACTAACCTGAAGCTTAGAAGATTTTCCTGGAAGCATGGCATCAACTACTTCATCACCTTAGTGACTCGTCATCAGCTCTCAGCATTCTCATTAAAGAGGTGTTCCCGGATTTGCCTAAGAACACTGCTTACCACCTTAAACGCGGACTACCAACGCCGCGCTAGCCTAGCCTTCTCCGTCTCTCCATCGCAGTTAGCAGAAGTACAGAAATATTAATCTGTTTCCCATCGATTACGCCTTTCGGCCTCACCTTAGGGGTCGACTCACCCTGCCCCGATTAACGTTGGACAGGAACCCTTGGTCTTTCGGCGAGGGAGTTTTTCACTCCCTTTATCGTTACTCATGTCAGCATTCGCACTTCTGATACGTCCAGTGTGGGTTACCCCTTCACCTTCAACCGCTTACAGAACGCTCCTCTACCGCGCACTTCTAATGAAATGCACCCGTAGCTTCGGTGGTATGTTTAGCCCCGTTAAATCTTCCGCGCAGGCCGACTCGACTAGTGAGCTATTACGCTTTCTTTAAATGATGGCTGCTTCTAAGCCAACATCCTAGCTGTCTAAGCCTTCCCACATCGTTTCCCACTTAACATACACTTTGGGACCTTAGCTGACGGTCTGGGTTGTTTCCCTTTTGACGACGGACGTTAGCACCCGCCGTCTGTCTCCCGAGTAGTACTCATTGGTATTCGGAGTTTGCAAAGGGTTGGTAAGTCGGGATGACCCCCTAGCCTTAACAGTGCTCTACCCCCAATGGTATTCGCTCGAGGCGCTACCTAAATAGCTTTCGAGGAGAACCAGATATCTCCCGGTTTGATTGGCCTTTCACCCCCAGCCACAAGTCATCCGCTCATTTTTCAACATAAGTCGGTTCGGTCCTCCAGTTGATGTTACTCAACCTTCAACCTGCCCATGGCTAGATCACCGGGTTTCGGGTCTACGCCTTGCAACTAAACGCGCAGTTAACACTCGGTTTCCCTACGGCTCCGCTATTCGCTTAACCTCGCTACAAAACGTAAGTCGCTGACCCATTATACAAAAGGTACGCAGTCACGGTCTCAAGTACCGCTCCCACTGCTTGTACGTATACGGTTTCAGGTTCTATTTCACTCCCCTCACAGGGGTTCTTTTCGCCTTTCCCTCACGGTACTGGTTCACTATCGGTCAGTCAGGAGTATTTAGCCTTGGAGGATGGTCCCCCCATATTCAAACAGGATGTCACGTGTCCCGCCTTACTCGTTTTCATCTATGGTTAGTTTTCATGTACGGGGCTATCACCCTGTGCCGCTGTGCTTTCCAACACATTCCACTAACACCCCATAGACTTAAGGGCTAATCCCCGTTCGCTCGCCGCTACTAGGGGAATCTCGGTTGATTTCTTTTCCTCTGGGTACTTAGATGTTTCAGTTCCCCAGGTTTGCCTCTTAACGCTATGTATTCACGTTAAGATACTCACTTATGTGAGTGGGTTCCCCCATTCGGACATCGTTAGCTCAAATGCTTGTTACTAGCTCGCCAACGCTTTTCGCAAGTTACTACGTCCTTCATCGCCTCTGACTGCCAAGGCATCCACCGTATACGCTTAGTCACTTAACCATACAACCCAAATGAGTTTCACTTGAGCCATATTGCAACTAGCTGGTTTTTACTTTGATAATTCATGCACTTTCGCACACGAAATCGCCTTAGTTTTAGAATATTCAAGACACTTAAACAGTGTTTTGAGAACTCAATGTTTAATACACCACCTTATACAAAGTCATGCATCAAACGATTTGCAATTAATCACATGACAGACTCATGCAATTAACTACTATCAGCTTTCCAAATTGTTAAAGAACAACACTTAACCGGCTCGCGGTGTGTTTCACTCTACTTCCGAAGAAGTTAACAAGTAATCTGTGTGAACACTCAAGCACACGGATGTGCTGTGTGCAATAAACGCACGGATGCAGTTTATTGCCTACCAAGTATTGAGTTAGTCGTATAGGTAAGGAGGTGATCCAGCCCCAGGTTCCCCTAGGGCTACCTTGTTACGACTTCACCCCAGTCATGAACCACAAAGTGGTGAGCGTTCTCCCGAAGGTTAAACTACCCACTTCTTTTGCAGCCCACTCCCATGGTGTGACGGGCGGTGTGTACAAGGCCCGGGAACGTATTCACCGTAGCATTCTGATCTACGATTACTAGCGATTCCGACTTCATGGAGTCGAGTTGCAGACTCCAATCCGGACTACGACGAGCTTTGTGAGATTAGCTCCACCTCGCGGCTTTGCAACCCTCTGTACTCGCCATTGTAGCACGTGTGTAGCCCTACTCGTAAGGGCCATGATGACTTGACGTCGTCCCCACCTTCCTCCGGTTTATCACCGGCAGTCTCCCTAGAGTTCCCACCATTACGTGCTGGCAAATAAGGATAGGGGTTGCGCTCGTTGCGGGACTTAACCCAACATTTCACAACACGAGCTGACGACAGCCATGCAGCACCTGTCTTAGAGTTCCCGAAGGCACAATCGCATCTCTGCAATCTTCTCTAGATGTCAAGAGTAGGTAAGGTTCTTCGCGTTGCATCGAATTAAACCACATGCTCCACCGCTTGTGCGGGCCCCCGTCAATTCATTTGAGTTTTAACCTTGCGGCCGTACTCCCCAGGCGGTCTACTTAATGCGTTAGCTTGAGAGCCCAGTGTTCAAGACACCAAACTCCGAGTAGACATCGTTTACGGCGTGGACTACCAGGGTATCTAATCCTGTTTGCTCCCCACGCTTTCGTGCATGAGCGTCAGTCTTTGTCCAGGGGGCCGCCTTCGCCACCGGTATTCCTCCAGATCTCTACGCATTTCACCGCTACACCTGGAATTCTACCCCCCTCTACAAGACTCTAGTTCGCCAGTTCCAAATGCAATTCCCAGGTTGAGCCCGGGGATTTCACATCTGGCTTAACAAACCGCCTGCGCACGCTTTACGCCCAGTAATTCCGATTAACGCTCGGACCCTCCGTATTACCGCGGCTGCTGGCACGGAGTTAGCCGGTCCTTCTTCTGTAAGTAACGTCACAGCTAACGAGTATTAATCGTTAACCTTTCCTCCTTACTGAAAGTGCTTTACAACCCGAAGGCCTTCTTCACACACGCGGCATGGCTGCATCAGGGTTTCCCCCATTGTGCAATATTCCCCACTGCTGCCTCCCGTAGGAGTCTGGGCCGTGTCTCAGTCCCAGTGTGGCTGATCATCCTCTCAGAACAGCTAGGGATCGTCGCCTTGGTGAGCCATTACCTCACCAACTAGCTAATCCCACCTAGGTTCATCCAATCGCGAAAGGCCCGAAGGTCCCCTCCTTTCCCCCGTAGGGCGTATGCGGTATTAGCAGTCGTTTCCAACTGTTATCCCCCTCGACTGGGCAGATCCCTAGGCATTACTCACCCGTCCGCCGCTCGCCACCTCAGGAGCAAGCTCCCTTGTGCTGCCGCTCGACTTGCATGTGTTAGGCCTGCCGCCAGCGTTCAATCTGAGCCATGATCAAACTCTTCAATTAAAGTTTTTTTGAGACATCGTCTCGGCTCAATGAATTCTACTGTCATAATTCGCTTCGCTCATAAGAGCTGACGAATTACTCACTGCATTTCTGCAGTGTCATATTTCTATGAACATTCTCATCATTGAGTTAAATTTTTTGATTGCCTACATTCCGAAGAACAAGAAGACAATTTCGAATAACTCAATACCTGTGAATGTCCACACAGATTTCTTGTTTAGATTGTTAAAGAGCGTTACTAATACCAAAAGAATCAATCTTTCGCTTAGTGGCCGCTGACGCTAGGTCGTTGGCTTGGGCTGCGTATTCTACGCTTTCCCATCTTCGCGTCAAGTGTTTTTTCAAACTTTCTTTTCGCGCTGAAGATTTCATTTTGAACCTTCAGACTGACTCTTCATTGGCGTGAGCCGCTTGCCGTGTCAGTGGTTGCGCATTATAGGGAGCTAAAACTTTTGTGCAAGCATAAAATTCAGAAATATTGCAAAAACATGACCAAGAGGTGTTTTTTCAATCGAAAAGAACAAAAAAGGGACTATTCGTCCCTTTTTTGGCTATTTTGCTCGGTTTTACCCGCCAAAGAATCGAGTTTCTTGTTTTATCTCTACTGGATTGCCATCAATCACTGCGGTGATTTTAATGTCTATCTTGGTAATAGTTCTTTTCAGTTCAATGGGGTCTACTGCAATACTCACTGGTAACGTTAAAACCTCACCAGCTTCAATGGAGACATGTTGTGGTCCTATCCATTGCGCATTGGTCAACCCTTCAACACTTAATTCATATTCCTGGGGTTGCTCTGTTTTATTGAGGATTTTTAATGTAAATGTATTCTCGGTATTACCTTGGTTGTTTTCTCTAAATAATGAATTACGATCACGGATGACATCCATACGTACAGGAGCAATCGTTGCACTGGCATATATAAAGACGAGGATCATCACAGTAAGCACAACGCCATAACCAATAAGTTTAGGTCTAACGACTTTTTCTTCTATGTTGTCGAGTTTGTTTTCAGTGGTGTAACTAATTAGTCCTTTATCGTACCCCATACGCTCCATCGTGTTATCACATGCATCAATACATGCACCACAGTTAATACATTCGTATTGCAGGCCATTACGAATATCAATACCTGTTGGGCAAACCTGTACACATAAGTCACAGTCTATACAATCACCTAATCCCATCTCCTTGGGATCTTGTTTACGAGTTCGTGGACCTCTCGTTTCACCGCGCTTAGCATCATAACCCACTATATAGGTGTTTTTGTCGAACATTGCTGCTTGAAAACGAGCATACGGACACATGTGAATACACATAATTTCACGCATCCAACCAGCATTACCGTAGGTTGCTAACGTAAAAAAGATAACCCAAAAGTAAATTCCACCGCTGGCATTAAGTGTAATGAAATCGATGTAGAGTTCTCTACTTGGTACAAAATAAGAAACAAATGTGGTGGCTGTTAGTAATGATACTAGTATCCAGGAGGTGTGTTTTGCGGTTTTACGCCACAGCTTATCGAAACTCCATGGCATTTGATCTAACTTGATACGTTTATTACGCGCGCCTTCCAACTTCTCCTCAAACCAAATAAAGATAAAAGTCCATACTGTTTGTGGGCAGGTATAACCACACCACACTCGGCCAAGGTAAGTGGTTACAAAAAATAGCCCGAATGCGGCAATCATAAACAGTGCGGCAAGTAAGGTAAGATCTTGTGGCCAAATTGTTAAACCAAATACATGAAATTTTTGCTCGGCAAGATTAAACCACACAGCCTGACGTTCTCCCCAAGGTAACCAAGGAAGTAGCAGAAAAAATAACATTGCAATCCAACCCATTTGGCGACGTAATGTGGTCCACATACCATCAATAGCGCGTACGTAAATACGGTTGCGCGGATTGAAGCGGTCTGCTTTACTGGCATCAGGTTGATGGATTTTAATACGTTGTTGTTTTGAGAAATCCTTGGGGTTAGATTCTTTCGTCATTTTACAGCCTTACTGCTTTAATATTGAACGATAACTAGCTTATTATATAGGTAATAACACATTATTGGATAAAAAGATGAGAGGTTGGATAGGTTTAGCAATAATCGCGGGCGTTGTTTATTATTTCGCGACAGAAACTGACAAACTTGATAAGCCAATTAATGACATCAAAAGTATGTTTACTAAGGCTGACAAAAAGTTGGATTCGATGACGGGGACAAAAATCATCCGTGTCGATACACATATTCCGCAAGTTAAAGCAGAAATATACGAGCGATTATCAACGATAGAAATTCGTGAATTAGATGGCATATTTGTGAGTGATGAAAGTATTGCCGAGTTTAAAAATCAATACTGCCATAGCAGCGCCCGCCACCCAGTTTTTAGCAAAGAAAATCTGCAATTTATTTGCGATAAAATCTGAGTGAGTTAACGCTTTTACGGTAACAAATTGACCTAAGTATCAAATAAGCCTAGCCTTTGTGTAATATTTACAATAGAGGCTAGGTTTTTTTATGACGCAATCTCAACCTGAATCAGTATCAGACATCTTTGACCCAGCCTTGTGGGATGTTGTCACGGGATTTAACTTTGAAGACATTACTTATCACCGCGCAAAATCTCAGGGTACTGTTCGTATCGCAATTAATCGTCCAGATTGCCTAAATTCATTTCGCCCTAAAACGGTAGACGAACTCTTTATAGCATTAGACCATGCCAGACAATGGTCTGATGTGGGTTGCGTACTATTAACCGGAAACGGCCCTTCGGCAAAAGGACAGTATTCTTTCTGTGCCGGCGGCGATCAACGTATTCGCGGCAAAGATGGCTATAAATACGAAGGAGCTGAAGAAGGTCAACCTGATGTTGCCCGCATGGGCCGCTTACATATATTAGAAGTACAACGCATGATCCGCTTTATGCCTAAAGTTGTGATTGCTGTTGTACCAGGATGGGCTGTTGGCGGCGGCCACAGTTTACATGTTGTGTGTGATTTAACCTTAGCGTCTAAAGAACATGCGGTATTTAAACAAACGGACCCTGATGTAGGCAGTTTTGATTCAGGATATGGCAGTGCTTACTTAGCGAAGATGATTGGGCAGAAACGCGCTCGTGAAATTTTCTTCCTTGGTTTTAATTATTCAGCAGAAGAAGCCTTTAATATGGGCATGGTAAACCGCGCAGTTCCTCACAATGAGCTCGAAACTGAAGCGCTAGCCTGGGCCAAAGAGATTAACTCGAAATCACCTACTGCAATGCGCATGTTAAAGTACGGCTTTAATATGACGGACGATGGGTTAGTTGGTCAGCAGCTCTTTGCTGGTGAAGCCACACGATTAGCCTATGCGAGCGAAGAAGCAAGAGAAGGACGTGATGCCTTTTTAGAAAAACGCGACCAGGATTTTTCACGCTTTCCTTGGCATTATTAAGACAACAGCCACAATAGTTAATCTCATCAAATTTGAAGCCCTTTTTAAGGGCTTTATAATTTAAAGATTACAAAACAAATCCTAATCTAAATTACCATTTGAAACAATCGAATCAACCCCCTTTACATGATAATGAGAACTGTTATCATTTAATTAAATAAAACAGGGGGATTTATCATGAAAAAGACCATTAGCTTTGCCATATTGCACTTCAGTGTCGCGTTTTCGATTACTTACTTATTAACAGGTAGCATTGTTATCGGTGGTGCGATCGCCTTACTAGAACCCGCTGTGAATACCGTGGTGTTTTATTTTCATGACAAAGTTTGGAAAAACATTGAGTCTAAACAGGCTCAATCTGTGGCAATAGCAGCAGAGCCTGCTCAGCTTGCAAACTAGTGACATCATGGTTAACAACATAACCACGATGTCACCAAAAAAGCTTAATTGAGTTTAACAATGGCTACGTCATAAGCTGCAAGATTAGCACTGCCTAGCACGTATTGACCTTGTAACTCACTTGGTACTGTTTGTGAGTAACCCGCATAGTTAAACAGGTAAGCATACTGACCACGTTGTACAAGTCGCATATCTTTTGGAAGCGCAAATGTAACTAATCCCAACTCAGCGGATAACACGGTAAAATATTCACGTAAAAACGCATCACACGTCAGTGTGGCCACATAGCTAGTATTTTGATGACGTGCAACAGCAGGGCTGCCATCATGATAAGTCGCAACAACATCTACACCATCAGCAAGTGCTAACTCTTCTCGCCAGCACTGACTCTCAAATTGAATACCATTAAAATGCAATACTTCACTGCAATCAGGACGGATAGTTTCAGTCGACAACACTTTGACAGGCACCAATGCTTGTAATACACCAGGGGCTAGCGTTGGCACTAACGACAGCTCATCGGTTTTACTGCCAGATCGCGGGCCTATAACCAAGTGCACATCAGCTTGTTTGCATTTATCAACAAATGCTTGTGGCACAATAGGTAAACAAGGGGCTACCACAAGCGCATATTGAGCTAAATCATGGTCAACCGACACAAAATCAACAGCTAACCCTAACTGACGTAACGCTGAGTAGTATGCAAATTCAACCCGTTGATGATTATAACTGTCACCCTGGCGTTCAATTTCGGTCACCCACTGGCTATTAGCACCCGTTACAATCGCCACTTTCGCTTGCACTGGATCGCTAATAGTAAAATCGACCTTGGCCAACTCATCGCGCATTTGTTCAACTTCAGCCCAGGCCGCCGCTTTGGAGTTGTCATTACGTTTAATACCAGCGTGCATTTGCTCTTGCGCAAATGGCACTTGGCGCCAGCGGAAGTAACATACACAGTCTGCGCCATGAGCAAAAGCTTGCCACGACCACAATCTGACCATGCCTTTTTCTGGACGCGGATTATGATGTGCCCAGTTTACAGGCCCCGGTTGTTGCTCCATTACCCAAAAGTTTTTATTGCTTACGCCACGGCTTTGGTCAAAGGAATAGCTTGAAAAGTCAGGGTGACCCGTTCGCATATACGGTTTAAATTGCTCCGCTGGCATATGTTTAAAAAACATATCAGAGCGGCCTAACGGGTAATTGTCATAACTAACAAAATCGAGGTTTTTAGCCAGTGCAAAGTTATCGGTTTGCGTGTCCACCAGCGGGATAAAATTGTGTGTTATAAATCGATTTGGCGCATGAGCACGAATGATCTCAATCATGGCATCGTGAAACTTCACCACCTGATCTGAACTAAAACGACGATACGCCAGTTGATGTGCAGGATTAGTTTCGGTCACGGCTAAAATAGGCAATTCGATTTGCGCAAAGTCTTGATATTCCATCGACCAAAACACATTACCCCATGCCGTGTTTAGCTTTTCAATATCGTCTTGATAATAGTCTTTACACCACTGTTGGAATGCCAACTTGGCCACCAGTGAACCACTATGGGTTGTGTCATGGCACGCAATTTCGTTGTCGGTTTGCCAACCACACACGCTTGGATGATTACCGTAACGCTCTGCTATCACAGTTGAAATACGCATAGCTTCGCGAAAATAATTTTGGCTAGAAAAATCGTAATGACGACGCGAACCAAAGCCACGTGTAGTACCCGTGTTAATGTCGACAGGTAGAATGTCTGGGTATTTATCGATTAACCACTTAGGAGGTGTAGCTGTCGGGGTGCACATGATCACCTGCAGACCTTCACTGGCAAGAGTTTCAATCGCTCTGTCTAACCACTCAAAAGAATACTCTCCATCGCGAGCTTCAATTCTAGACCACGCAAACTCACCAATACGCACATACTGCAATCCGAGCTGACGCATTTCTTTTGCGTCTTGCTGCCACATAGATTCAGGCCAATGCTCTGGGTAATAGCAAACTCCTAACATGTTAATCTCCAATAAATAGCAGGTAAAACCTCAGGCTTGAACCTAGATATTTTTAACACAATACCCTACCGTTACAAGCAAAGTTACAAGGTGACTTGACGAATTTTTAATGATGAATAATATACTAACCCAGTATTTATATGATATATAGTATTTTAAATAAACTGAGTATAAATCATCGTATGTTGCCGGCGTTAGCAGTGGCTCAATCCACTGCCCTACAGTAATATTTTGCAGCTATGTTTGTTAAGTGATACTCCCAATCAAGGAATGTTAAATCATGTCGCATCATCCCAATTTCGTTTTACTTAATGGCCAACACACAAGCGTAGTGGTTGACTGCAGCAATAAAACGCCAGCTATTTTGTATTTTGGTAAAAAAATATCCTCTAAAACCACATACGACATGATGAAACAACTTAGCACTCGCCAAGAAGCAAAATGCTCAGTCGTTGTTGAGGCGCCCATATCACTATCGCCGTTAATGGGCGAAGGCTTTACCGGTGCTCCCGGTATTGAAATATTTGACAACAATATTGCCTGGTCTATTGGCGGTACATTAACCTCAGTCACGCAACCATCAGCTAATCAGGTCATTTTTGAGTCTATCGACAGTTTACGTAATTTGAGCGTAAAGCATCACTTAACCTTAGACCCGCATTCTGACGTGCTCAGTGCAACCACACAATTAACCAACTTAGGCAATAACGCGGTAAATGTGAACTGGTGTGCAGCACCAACAATCCCAATGCCACTTCATATTGATCAAATCATGTCATTTGAAGGCCGTTGGTCAAATGAGTTTCAACGTAAATCGTTCGACATGTTTTTAGGCAGCTTTGTACGTGAAAACCGCAAAGGGAAAACGTCACACGACAATTTCCCGGGGATGGTCATGCACAACAAACTCACTCATGAGCAAGGCGGTGAGTGTTATGGGTTTCATTTAGGCTGGAGCGGCAATCATAAAATGCGCGCAGAGTTACTCGCTGAAGGTCGCAGTTATGCGCAATTAGGTGAGTTATTGATGCCTGGTGAGTTAGTGTTAGCCCCTAATGAATCCTATACCAGCCCAACACTTTATAGCGCATACTCTAACCAGGGTTTTAGTGGTTTGTCGCATCATTTTCATCAGTTTGTTCGCCAATCACTGATCACCGATAAGGTACGCCAAAAGCCTCGACCTGTTCACTACAACACTTGGGAAGGCATTTATTTTGACCACGATGTTGCTGTACTACAGTCATTGGCTACACAAGCGGCAGACATTGGTGCAGAGCGATTTGTGCTCGATGATGGTTGGTTTAAAGGGCGACGCGGTGACTTTGCCGGTTTAGGCGACTGGACCGTTGACCGTGACATTTACCCCAACGGGTTACAACCATTAATTGATCATGTCAACAGCGTGGGCATGGAGTTTGGTTTGTGGTTTGAACCTGAAATGGTTAACCCAGACAGTGACTTATACCGTAACCACCCAGAATGGGCACTGCAAACGGCAGGTAACGAACAGCTTAGATTTAGAAAGCAGTTAGTGTTAGATATGACTAACCCAGCAGTAACCGATTACCTCTTTAATGCCATTAACGACATTTTGGTCGAGTACCCCAAAATTGTGTATATAAAATGGGACATGAACCGCGACCTTAATCATGCAGGTAACTTTGCCGGAAAACCTGCTGTGCACCAGCAAACACTCGCAGCATATGCGTTAATTGAACGCTTAAAGCAAGCACACCCCCATGTTGAAATAGAAAGTTGCTCATCTGGTGGAGCTAGGGTTGATTATGGCGTACTACGTTATACCGATCGCGTATGGACATCTGACTCAAACGACGCATTAGATCGACTCACTATTCAACGTGGTTGTTCGTTTTTCTTCCCGGCGGAGGTGATGGGCGCACACGTTGGTCCGCGTGATTGCCATATCACAGGGCGCAACATTAGTATTGCCATGCGCGCTGCGGTGGCCTTTTTTGGTCACATGGGCATAGAAATGGACCCGCGTGAATTAACCGATGACGAACGTCAGCAATTACAACAGATTATCAAACTGCACAAACAGCATCGTCAGCTGATCCACAGCGGTAAATTGGTGCGGCTAAATTCAGATGGCGACTCGATTAACTTTGGCATTGTTAACGCCGACCAAAGTCAGGCTTTGTTTGCATACAACAGTGTGAAAGAAACCCAGCGCACTAACCCGCCTAAATACCATTTTGCCGGATTAGATGCCGACAAAGATTACACCTTATCACTAGTATGGCCTGCTGGGTTCTCGTTTTACTCACCATCAGTGCTCAGTGTCATTGAAAAGCAAACCTATAGCGGCGAAGCATTAATGACCTTTGGTATGCAGTTACCTATTACGTTCCCACAGACGTCATTGATTTTTGAGTTAAACCAAGTGAAATAGCACAGTAAACCGTTCTTACTATCCCCATAAGCAAAAGAGCATCTAGGTTAGATGCTCTTTTTATTATTGGCTTATCTATTTACGATTATAATTTTGACTCAATCAACTCAAGTGCTTCTTCTAAAATCATTGATACCGCTGCACGCGTTTGCTGCGGGTTACGCGCTTTTATCGCCTCATAAATTTCAGCGTGTTTTTGCACATCGGCACCCGGTACGCCTTTTATTTTATTGGTATAACGAATACTCACTCTAAGCGCTGTACTGATAAACTCAGTTAATTGCACAAAAAAACGATTACCGCTGGCAATCAAAATACTGGTATGAAAAGCAATATCAGCCTCTAAAGGATCATCTAATCCTTGCTCAGCTTCTACCATGCGCTCAAGGGCTTTGGCAATTGATGCTATTTGCTCATCCGACGCATTCATGGCGGCCAGCGCGGCAGCTTGAGGTTCTAATGCAACACGCACCTGAGTAAATTCTTTCAACAAAGACAAAGAAGGCTTACTGCTTAAAATCCATTTTAATACGTCAGTATCGAACATATTCCAATTGCTTTCAGGCAACACCCGAATACCTTGCTTTGGTCGTGATGAAATCAGCCCTTTTGCAGAAAGCATTTTTACTGCTTCGCGGGTTGAGCTGCGGCTCACATCATACTCGATACATAAATCGGCTTCAGACGGCAATCCTTCGCCCACTGGGTAAACCCCTTTAACAATGGCAATGCCTAAATCATGGGTAAGTTGGTGGGTTAAATTTTGACGCGGTGAAGTGCTCATGCCTGTTGCTGTCCAGTCTTTAGTACATAAATCTGTTATATCATATTTAAACACAAAACCGATATAACTTTGTTTTCATCGTCGTTAATGTTAAAAATAACTTTTATTATTACGGATTAATCCGTTAATCCTCAAAATACCGCCAGTTAACCATAATCAAAATAATAGGTTTGGAGCGTTATCTGTGAGTCAGTCAACTCAATACCAAGACTTAACAAACAAAGTCATTTTTATTACCGGCGGAGCCAGTGGTATTGGTGCAGCAATGGTAGAAGCCTTTGCCCGCCAACATGCCAAAGTGGCCTTTATCGATATAGACCAACAAGCCGCCGACGCACTTAAGCAAAATCTGTCGCAATATGACCTTAATGCAATTTGGTTTCGCGCTGTCGATGCCACGGATTCAGAGTCGTTGCAATTAGCCATTAGAGATGTTGCTGAGCACTTTGGTCGTTTTGATGTGCTCATTAATAATGTGGCCAACGATGCACGCCAAGATGTCGAAACCATTTCGGCACACGACTGGCACAAATGCATGCAAATCAATTTAGACCCTGCTTTTTTTGCATCTCAAGCAGCCTACAGTCACATGAAACTCCAGCATTCGGGCAGTATTATTAATTTTAGCTCCATTACCGCACTACTTGGTTCGCAGCAGATGACAGGCTACGTAACCGCAAAAGCAGGCCTCATAGGCATGACACGGTCATTGTCGCGTGAGTTTGGTGAAGCCGGTATTCGGGTCAATGCCATTTTGCCGGGATGGGTGGCAACTGAAAAACAACTCGCCAGTTGGCTGACCGAACAAGAAGAGCAAAAGTGGACGGATGCAATGGCGTTAAAACGCCGCATTACACCAGAGGATGTCGCTAAACTGGCACTGTTTTTAGCGTCTGATAACAGTGAACTCATCACCGGGCAGTGCATTAATATCGACGGTGGGAGAGCCTAGCTTGTTTACTGAATACCAACATTTTATTGCTGTTGACTGGGGTACAAGTCATTTACGGGCATACCTGTGTTTAGCCGAAGCGAATAAACCGCTCACCGTGCTTGAACAAGTTAATAATGTCGGCGTAAAAAAAGTACTTACCGATTTTCAAACCACCTTAATGGACAGCATTGCACCATGGGCTAAACGTTTTGGTCATCTGCCTATTTTGATGATAGGTCAAATAGGCTCAAGCATCGGCTGGAAAGAAACCCAATACCTGCATTGCCCTATTTCGCCAACAGATGTGATTTCGGCCGGCACCCAGTTTAATTGTCAGGGGCATCAAATCACTATATTCCCAGGGTTACGTTGCCAACTGCATAATCATTTGCATGACTCAATGCGCGGTGAAGAGTTTCATTTACTTGGATGGCTTGCGATGGCTCCCCAACACCTTGTAGGTAAACACCTCGTGTGTTTGCCCGGCACTCACACAAAATGGGTCTTAATCGAAGATGGTAAAGTCGTACTATTTAAAACGGCGTTAACCGGTGAACTATATGACTTGTTGTCATC
The DNA here is from genome assembly GCF_019931735.1 of Shewanella inventionis. Lineage (NCBI taxonomy): Bacteria > Pseudomonadati > Pseudomonadota > Gammaproteobacteria > Alteromonadales > Shewanellaceae > Shewanella > Shewanella inventionis. The sequence continues at coordinate 391,027 of NZ_CP082926.1, forward strand.
TAATAGCGTATTGATCCAAGAGAAAGTGTCCGATTTAGAATTTGATTTTGACGCCTTTATTCAAGGTGCTGACTTTAGCTTGTCATCCGCTACCGACAATTTCGCCCATGGCTTGTTCAGCGTAAGAAGCAAACAATTGTTTGAAGGTTTTACAACTAAGCAGGCACATGCTTATTTGTCTGGCATATTAATTGGTTGCGATGTAAGGGCTGCAAAACATGCAACAGAATGGGCCTTAAGCCAACTCAGCTCAATAGCCATAATAGGCCCACCCCATTTAAACCAATGTTTTGCCAAAGCGCTGAACCTCTGCAATGTGAAAACAACATTGTGGAACGTAACTGATGCCACATTAGCTGGGTTTAATGTGGTGTATCAACAAGGTATTCCATTAATCCATGAGTAATCATTCAGGCTGCATTGGTAAACTAATTAACGTTATCCCATCACAAAATCAACTAGGCGAAAATGCGTTGTGGCACGCCGAGCACCGCGCCATTTATTGGATTGATATTATGGCGTGTAACATTCATAAATACCGAGTAGACGACCAAAGCCACCAGCAATATCATTTACCCTATCGTATTGGTAGTTTTGCCTTTTTAGCAAACCAAGATACCTATCAAGTGATTGTGGCTTTTGAGCAAGGCTTTGCACTGTACCATCTTGAAACACACGCCATCACCTGGCTAAGCCAACCAGAAATAACACAGCTTGGAAATCGATTTAATGATGGTCGAACCGATCGCATCGGTCATTTTTGGGCTGGAACCATGGTAGAAACAAGGCATACGCCTGAGCAGCAAGGCAGCCTTTATCGAGTAGATAACCAAGGGCAACTCCATAAAACCTTTAGTAATATTAAGATATCGAACGGCTTATGCTGGAGCCCAGATGGCAGCATTATGTATCACGCAGACTCTGAACGTCATTGCATTTATCAGTACAATTATTGCCAACAGAGCAATACACTTACCAATAAAAAGGTGTTCGCAAACACAGAACAGCATGTATTCCCCGATGGTTCAACCGTTGATACCCAAGGTTATATCTGGAATGCCCAATGGGGCGATCATAGTGTCGTGCGTTATAACCCTGATGGGGAAATAGTTGAAAAGCTGATAATTCCAGCGGTGCAACCTTCAAGCGTTGCTATTGGTGGGCCTAATTTAGATTGGTTAATTGTCACCACATCTCGTATAGCGTTATCGCCACAACAATTACAAGACTACCCACTGTCTGGCAATGTATTTATATACCAACTACATAACATCACAGGTATCGTTGATACGCCATGTGGTTTAATACACACCTAAACAACGCCAATATCAGTAAAGGTACTGGCGCTCAACCTTGTTAGTGCTTAATTAACCCACCTGTTGCTGAGACTCAACATCAGAAGCTACAGCGTTAGCCGCCTGCATATAGTCACTCAAATGCTGTTGTTGCTCAGCAGAAAAATGTAACCCTAATTTGGTTCTACGCCACAGAACATCCTGGCTAGTGCAAGCCCACTCATTGGTCATAAGATAATCGACTTCAGCTTGATAAAGCCCGTGGCCAAAATCGATACCTAATGCATCTTCTGAGGTTGCATCATTTAAAATATATTGCGTCCTCGCACCGTACGTACGCAGTAAACGGCTAATGTATTTTGGCGCTAACCATTGATATTGCTGCTGATAAATACGAGTTAACTCTGTCAAATTGCTAAAGTCACCACCGGGCAATACCTGCTGCGCAGTCCAAGCCTTACCCATTTTAGGATGAAATGGCTTAAGGCGATTCACCGCGGCTTCGGCCAATTTACGATAAGTGGTAATTTTACCGCCAAACACCGATAACAATGCCGCTTTACCTTTTGGAGCATCAACGATAAAAGTGTAATCACGGGTTACTGACTGAGCCGACTCAGACTCATCATCCATTAAAGGTCTCACACCAGAAAAGGTATGAACAATGTCTTGCTCGCTTATTGCGGTATTAAAATAATGGTTGGTAATATTTACCAGATAATCAATTTCTTGTTGATCTATCTTCACTTCTTTTGGATCACCATTAAAATCAACATCTGTGGTACCAATCAATGAAAAATCATCTTCAAACGGGATCACAAATACAATCCGCTGATCTTCATTTTGTAAAATATAAGCTTGCGGTTGCTGGTGGATTTTAGGCACCACAATATGGCTGCCTTTCACTAAACGAATTTTTTGTGGCGAAGGCTGTTTAATCACATTACTAAATAAGCTCGACACCCAGGGGCCAGAAGCATTCACCACAGTGTTAGCGAGTACATCTCGCACCGATTGATCAGCTTGGTTTTGTAACGTTAAGCGCCATAACGCCCCCTCACGCTCAGCATTAATGCATCGTGTTTGGGTACAAATTTGCGCACCTAACTCTTTAGCGGCTAAAGCATTTAACACCACCAAACGAGAGTCATCAACCCAGGCATCAGAATATTCAAAACCTTGAATAAAACTAGGTTTTAACGGGCTATCTACACCAAAAGTGATTTTTTTTGAACCGCTTAACGTCACACGAGATGCTAAATTATCATATAAAAATAACCCTAAACGGATCATCCATGCGGGGCGCAAATGGGCCTGATGAGGGAGCCTAAAGGTTAATGGCGTAATTAAATGAGGGGCTTTTTTTAATAACACTTCACGCTCAGCTAACGCCTCTTTAACTAAACGAAACTCATAATGCTCTAGATAACGCAATCCGCCATGGATCAATTTACTGCTGTTTGATGACGTAGCAGAAGCCAAGTCATTTTGCTCACAAAGCAATACACTTAATCCACGCCCTACCGCATCGGCCGCTATTCCAACACCGTTTATGCCGCCACCTATCACGACAACATCAACAATTTCTATATCGGCTTCCATTTACTTACCCACCCACAAATAAATATGATAAATAATATATATTGAGCATATCATAGAGTGACTCACCTCTCGTTGACAAGCACATTTAGAAAGATCTTGTCGAAACTGATTACATCTTGTTAAATAAAAAACTTAATAGTAGTATTTATCATATAAATTGAGTTTGTATAATTTATCATCGTGTCAATGTGGCGATACACAACAGTAAAGCGACACCATAAACATAGATAAAAGGATCCCCATGAGCCAGTTTGAATTTACCCACAGACGCAAAAACCCGTTAACGGGTAACTGGGTATTAGTATCGCCGCACCGAAACAACCGACCATGGTTAGGTGCGACAGAAAAAAGTGCCCCTTCAAACCTAGCAGAACACGATGAGTCATGCCCTTTATGCCCAGGCAATCAGCGTGCAAATGACACCCACAACCCTGAATATGACAAGACATTTGTATTCACTAACGATTTTGGTGCACTTACTTCACAAGTGGCAGAGCAAGCAGCACAACTTGAAGCAAACCCATTATTTGAAATAGAAGCCGCCACCGGTGAATGTCGGGTGATTTGCTTTTCACCTAAACACAACAAAACCTTACCTGAGTTGTCAGTTAACGAAATAAAAGACGTGGTCGACACCTGGACGCAGCACTATGTAGAGCTATCAGCTCAGTACGCCTGCGTACATATTTTTGAAAACAAGGGCGCAGTAATGGGCTGTTCGCAGCCGCACCCACATGGCCAGGTATGGGCGCACAACCATTTATCAACAGAAATTCAACTAGAACAAGCCAGCCAGCACCAATACCAACAAACACACGGCAGCAATTTACTGGCTGATTATGTTAAACGTGAAATTGCCGACGACGTGCGCGTGGTATACCAAAATGATCACTGGCTTGTTGTCGTGCCATTTTGGGCTGCATGGCCATTTGAAACCTTATTAGTGAGTAAAGACGACGTACGTCATTTTGGACAATTAACTGAAGCTCAATCTACTGCTCTTGCCGACGCCATAAAAGTACTCACCACTCGGTATGACAACGTGTTTAATTGCAGCTTCCCGTATTCGATGGGTTGGCATTGTGCTCCAAGTGACCTAACTGATGATAGCCACTGGCGCATGCACGCACATTTTTACCCACCATTATTGCGCTCTGCTACGGTAAAAAAACACATGGTCGGCTATGAAATGCTTGCAGAAAGCCAACGCGATTTAAGCCCTGAAACCGCTGCAAAAATATTAAAAAATGCCAGCAACGTACACTACACCGAAGGAAATCAACATGACTAACAATGCGCTACAGGCCTTGTTTACCCAGCAATATGGATCCGATGCGCAAGGTGTGGTCAGCGCACCGGGTCGTGTTAATTTGATTGGTGAATTTACCGATTACAACCAAGGTTACGTTTTACCTTGTGCTTTAACATTTCGCACCCAAGTACTTTATCGTTTGCGCGACGACAATATTGTCAATGTCATTTCGACCATGTACCCAAACGAGCAAGAAAGCTTTGAAGTTAATCAAGCCATTACAGAAGGTAATTCTCAATGGGGTAACTACATTCGCGCAGTGGCTTTTGTGCTTAATCGTGCTGGCCACCAGCTAAAAGGGGTCGATTTACTGATTGAAAGTAATGTCCCACAAGGCAGCGGTTTGTCATCGTCTGCCGCCCTTGAGGTTGCCATTGCAGGGATGTTCAATCACGTTTGTGAATTGAACCTAAGCGAAGAGCAAATTGCATTATTGGGCCAAGAAGCAGAAAACGACTTTATGGATTGCCAATGCGGCATTATGGATCAGCTCATTTCTGCCAAAGGTCAACAAAACCAGGCATTATTGATTGACTGCCAAGATCTTCGCACCCAGGCGGTAACCATTCCAACTGATCTGTCTATCGTAATCGTTAACTCTAACTACCCGCGTAAATTAGTCGACAGCGAATACAACCAGCGCCGCATAGACTGTGAACAAGCCGCCAAAAAAATGGGGCTTAGCACATTACGCGACGCCAATTTGGCTTTACTAAGCCAAACAAAGCCACAACTAAGTGCAAATGAATTTGCTCGAGCTCACCATGTCATTACGGAAAACGACCGCGTTATTGCGGCCACCAAAGCACTGGCCAATAACGACATTGACCAGCTGCGCATCCTAATGACCGCATCGCACCAGTCGCTTAAACATGACTTCGAAGTTACTGTGCCAGCAACCGACGGCCTAGTACAAATTTGCCAACAAGCACTCGGTGATAGAGGTGCTGTTCGTATGACGGGTGGTGGCTTTGGTGGTGCTATTGTTTGCTTATGCCGTCACGAGGATGTGGCCGTGATTCAGCAAGCTGTTGAACAACATTATTTTACTCAATTCAATCTGCAAGCAGACATCTATGTGTGTACCGCAGGCAACGGGCTCACAGTGCAGCAATACTAAAGCCGTTGACACACTATGCGGGCGTTCACTCAATGCCCGCTATGTATTAGTCATTGATGTAGATGGAAATCACAACCGAAAAGGACAGCATTAAATGGATAACAAAACACTCAGCTGCGCAGCATTACTTTGGTTAAGCACTACCTCGGCCGTAATGGCAGACACACAAAAACCAAATCCCAATGCAACACCTCAACCTGAGCAACTTTATCCTACATTGCTGCCCAAAGAAGCTCTGCCCGAATTAGCTCAAGTAGGCCAATACCCTGTGGGTGTTAAAACGCTTCAGTTGGTAAATAAAAAACAGTTCAACCCAAATACCCAAACAGTAGAAGACCGCAAGCTCACAGTAGAAGTCTGGTATCCAACCAATAAAACCCCGGCGAATACCCCCAAAGCGACCTACGTTAACGAAACTCGTTTAGGGTTGCCTTTTGCCTTACAAGGTAATGCCACTCGCGATGCACAAGTGGTTAACTTAACCGGCCAACCGTTTCCATTAGTGGTGCTGTCTCATGGCTACACCGGCTATCGCACCATTATGTTTTACCTTGCAGAGCATTTAGCCTCCCATGGTTATGTGGTTGCAGCACTCGATCATACTGACTCAACCAATGCAGAAGTTGATATGGTTAATGCACCCTTTAGCGGATTTTTTAGCACCTTACTAAATCGATCACGCGATCAACAATTTACCCTTGACCACTTTAGTGGCACAGAAAACTTTGTTAGCAGCATAATCGACACTCAACGAGCAGGATTAATAGGTTACTCCATGGGCGGTTATGGCGCCGTAAATACTGTGGGCGGCTGTTATCAATTCAACCAACAAACTGCAGCCACGTTCACTGGTAGCCAAGATCTTAACGTGATTAATGGCGCAATTGAATTACTTAACACCTGCGCGGCTGGGCAAAAGGCTCCCGCAAAAGTAGATCCTAAATGGAAAGCCATGATAGCTATGGCCCCCTGGGGAGGAAACTATCAACTCTTTAGCGCTGAGTCGTTAGCCAAAATTACCACCCCAACATTATATGTCTCTGGTGATCTTGATGATATTTCAGGTTACAAAGGCATCCAGTCGCTATATCAACACACAGGTGGACAGAGCACCTATATGCTCACCTATCATAATGCGCGTCACAACATAGCACCTCACCCAGCACCACAGATAGCTTACAAAAATGAAATCGACCTTGGCCATTACTTTGAGCCAGCCTGGAGCAATACTCAGCTCAACACAATCAATAAACACTTTGCATTAGCCATGATGGATTGCCATGTTAAAAATCAACAGGATAAATGTGAATTTTTACAACTAGCAGGTCAATCAAACGAGCAAGACACCCAAGGCAACCCAACACCCGCCTGGAAAGGATTTGCTCATCGCTATGCTACAGGCATGTCATGGGATATGAAAACGCCTAAAAACTAAACCAAAAGCCAGTACACTTCTGAAAATAAACTGTCTGTTTTTGGCAGTTTATTTTTCAGAAATCACAGTTCTTAATTAACAAGTCATCAACAAGTGTTGGAGCGAGTCAAATTTAGTTTGTCTAGAGCGGATGATCACAAGGCTCTGAAAATTAAATATAAAAAAACCATTAAAAACAAATGCACCCGCAACGCTTATGCAATTAATGCTTAAAAACACATAAAAACAGTTAAAAAACACTAAGCGACCTGCATCACATTGTTAAGAAAAGGTTGATATTTAGCCTTAATTACTATATTTATAAGATAAATAAGCTTATTGAAAAAATAATAGATTTATAAAAAAGCAACAACATCAACTGGGGGAAGAGAAATGTCTACAAAAGGAATCGCGACTTTTGGCAAAAGGACGACGTTAGCACTTGCTATTGCTGGGGCAATTGGCAGTGTACACGGAGTTACTGCAGCAGAAGCTGATACACAAGCCAATGAGCAAATTGAAGTCATCGCAGTAAAAGGGATCCGTAGCAGTCTAAAAAACTCAATGGCCGACAAGAAAACTGCGTCAGTGGTTTCAGATGGTATTTCGGCAGAAGATCTGGGTAAATTTCCAGACTTAAACGTAGCAGAATCATTGCAACGTATCACAGGTGTTTCAATTGACCGTAGCGGTGGTGAAGGCCAGGCAGTTACTGTTCGTGGATTTGGTCCACAATTTAACACCGTACTGGTTAACGGCCGCCAAATGGCTACTGACAGTGCAGGTCGTGAGTTTAACTTCGACATCTTATCTGCCGAGCAAATCACTGGCGCCAACGTATATAAAACAACCAATGCTAGCATGCAAGAAGGCGGCATTGGCGGTACTATCGACCTCACAACAGCACGTCCGTTTGATTATAGCGGCTTGCAAATCGTCGGGTCAGTTAAAGGCATGTACGAAAGCCTTTCTGAAGAAGTATCTCCAGCAGTTTCAGGCTTAATCAGTAACACCTTTAATGATGAAACCATGGGTGTGTTATTGGCAGTGAGCCATCAAGAACGTGATGTTCAAATTAACCAAATTAACACTGCGGGTTGGCGCGGCGGCCAAACGATTTCTAACTCACGTGACGGCGTATTATTTACTAACGCATACATTCCACGTAACTGGGACCAAATCGTTGACGAACAAGAGCGTACTCGTACTAACGCTAGTTTAGTATTCCAATATGCACCCTCTGACGATGTCAGCATTACCTTAGACGGCTTTATTTCTAAGTTTGAAGTTGACTCACAAGTTACCGATTTAGCCTCTTGGTTTGAACCCGATCGCGTTGGCAGTGCCACAATTGACCCAGCAACCGGTACATTATTAACCTTCACTCAAGATGTGGGGTTACACCAAGGCAGTGGTGATCCAGCCACCGACTTTGTATCGCACACACGTAACTCTCGCGATGTCACCAACAGCGGTGTGGGTTTAAACGTAAAATGGGACGTAAACGACCAACTAAAAGCCAACTTTGATGTATCAAACTCAAATGCTGAAAACGACCGCGCTGGTCGTGACCGCTTTAACGTTGTGGGTATAATTAATAGTTACGCATTTGATGGTACCGGTGGCGTACCAACGGTTGTACATGATGGTTTCGATAATGGCAGCCTACCTGATGCCAGCCTAGCTCGCTTACATTACAATGAAAAAGGTAATCAATTTAGCGATGAAGACGAGATAACTGAATTCAAAGCGGATTTTGAATACACACCTGACTCATTAGTATTCACCAAAGCTAAATTCGGTGTTTATCGTCAAGAGCGTGAAAAATCGAGTTATCAAATTTTTGGTAACCAATGTCAGTTCTGTGGTTACGGCACCGAAGCACCTTTAGATGCGATTGATTTTAGACCTTATACCGCTAATAACTATTTCTCTGGTTTGATTGACACATTCTACACCTACGACGGTGATGCAATGGTCGACTACTTAGCCGCAGAAGGCTACCCAATCGTTCCAACATTGCAAAACAACCGTTATACCATTAACGAAGATATCAGCAGCTTATACATGAACTTTACCTTTGTGTATGACGTGGGTGATATGCCGTTAACAGTAGACTTTGGTGCTCGATATTCAAATACCAATGTCGACGTGAGTGCGGTACAGAGTTATATCTCTGACGTAGTACCAACTAGCGACGCGACCTTATTTGCTAACATCTATGGCCCAGCATCAGACATTACCCAAGGCACGTCTTACTCTAACTTATTACCAAGCTTAAACATTAAGTTAGATCTGCAAGATGACATGGTGTTGCGTTTTGCAGCATACGATTCATTAACGCGTCCAACAATGTCACAGCTTTCACCAGCAACGACATTTAACGAGCCGCGTCGTCAAAACTTAACAGCAAGTGGTGGTAATCCAGCACTAGAACCATTCCGCTCAGAAAACTGGGATGTGTCGTACGAATGGTATTACGATGATGCCAGCTTATTTAGTTTTGCATTTTTCAGCAAAGAAGTTGACGATTTCATCGTGAGCTTAACCGGTGAAGAAACGTACCAAATGACCGACCGTACAGGTCCTGACTATAGCTGTAGCACCACTAACTCTGATCTTTGTTCAAGTGATGTAGTGTCAACAACTGAAGAGTTAAATGGTCAGTCTGAAGTGTACACTGTGACACGTCCACAAAATGGTGAGTCCGCGCGTATTACCGGTTATGAAATAGCATTAACTCACGTTTTTGAAAACGGCTTTGGTTTTACAGCTAACGCAACCGTGGTAGACAGCAATGTTAAAGTTGATGCTAACTCAACACAAAGCTTTGCGCTTGAAGGGTTGGGCGACTCACAAAACTTAATCCTGTTTTATGAGCAAGATAACTGGCAAGCACGTGTTGCATTTAACAACCGCGAAGGCTTTTTACGTCAGTTAGATAACGGCTATAACGGTGAACCTATCAACACTGAAACGTTCGGTCAGTGGGATATTAGCGCGAGCTACGATATCAACGAAAACATCTCAGTATTTGTTGAAGGTATTAACATCACTGAAGAAGAGTTAGTGCAAACAGGCCGTTTCGCCAATCAGATATACTCGGTTGAAGACAACGGTTCTCGTTATGCAGTTGGGTTTAGAGGCAAGTTTTAATTTATAAACCGTAAAAAGACAGGTGCAACCGCGCCTGTCTTTTTGTTTATAACAAACCAACAACCCTCACCTTGTGATAGTGTCTAAACACTCAATTGCAAACAGGATGTTAACCCAATGGCAAAAGCAGTAAAAAAAATAATCATTGTGGGCGGCGGAACAGCAGGCTGGTTAACCGCGGCAATCATTGCATCGCATCATAAAAGTCAAACAGATCAGGCGATAAACATAAGCTTAATTGAGTCGTCAGATATTCCGACTGTTGGCGTAGGTGAAGGCACCTGGCCAACCATGAAAAATACCCTGCAACAGATAGGGCTAAACGAAAGCGAAGTATTCAGAAAGTGTCATGCCACATTTAAGCAAGGTGGCAAATTTGTCAGTTGGGTGTATGGCAATGGCGACTTTTATTATCATCCATTTACTGTCCCGTTGGGCTATGGACGCCTCGATTTAGCGCCGTATATTGATAATATTAAAGATTATGCCGAACAAACCAATTTTCAACATGCAATTTGTGAGTCAGGCCTTGCGCCGCGCAGTATGGCTGAGGGTGATTATCAAGGCACATGCAATTATGCCTACCACCTCGATGCTGGCGCTTTTGCCGACCTGCTCAAACAACACTGTAAAACACTGCTTAACGTTAATCACATTATTGGTACTGTCGACCAAGCCAATGTCGACAACCAAGGAAACATCAGCAGCGTAACACTGCTTGATCAAGCGCCAATTGAAGGTGACTTATTTATCGACTGCACCGGGTTTGCATCGTTGCTGCTCGGCAAAACCCTTAATGTCCCGTTTATTAAGCTTGACCACGTGTTATTTAATGACCGCGCAATCGCAATGCAAGTGCCATACGACAATGCCAACAGCCCCATCGCCTCGCACACCATTGCCACCGCACAAGACTCTGGTTGGATTTGGGATATTGGATTAACTCACCGTCGCGGTGTGGGCCATGTTTACTCAAGTCGCTTTATGAGCGATGAGCAAGCAGAAGCTAACTTACGACGCTACATTGGCCCTCAAGCAGAAGGCTTAATGGCAAAAAAAATCCGCTATGAAAGTGGCCACCGTGAACGTTTTTGGCAAAAAAACTGCGTTGCCGTGGGTATGGCAGCAGGATTTGTAGAACCACTTGAAGCAACCGCGATTATGTTGATTGAAATTTCAGCCCGCTACATCGCAGAAAATTTACCCGTTAACGACAGTGTAATGGCATTAACGGCCAAGCGTTTTAACCAGCAAATGGATTATCGTTGGAGCCGAATCGTCGACTTTTTAAAACTGCACTACATGCTTACCAAACGCCCAGAGCCATATTGGCAAGCACACTGCAACCCAGAGTCTATACCACAAAGTTTACAAGACGATTTAAGCATGTGGGCATTTAGAGGCCCAACAAGCAAAGACTTTAACGGCCCTAACGAGCTGTTCCCCGCTGCCAGTTATCAGTATGTGCTTTACGGCATGGAGTTTACGCCAGATTACACTCAGCACGCCCATCTTTACCAACAGCACGCGCAGGCGTCGCAAATTTTAAACCGCAATGTTCAACTCACGCAGCAAATGCTCAATACCTTGCCGCCTCATCGTGACTTTATAGAACAATGGTTATCTCACTCTCAACAGTAGAATAATAATATGAAAACACTGACAGAATTAACACCACAACAACATCAAGAATTACGCATAGCAGACGACTGTGCCATTCAGTTTGCCCAACAACAAAACATCATGAATTTACGTGTAACCGAAGTCAGCCAAGCGGCTTGTTGCATGCCTATTTTTTATGTGCGCAACAGCCAAAATGGCCAATGGGTGTTAACCGGTTTTACCAGTTTTGAGCAAGGCAGTAATTTGTTTATTGATCAAGGCCAATGGAGCGCATTGCACACACCCGCCAACATGCAAACATTTCCGTTTTTCTTGATGAAATCACCAGAAAACCCACAGCAATACACCATAGGGATAGATGAGGCACACCCTGTGTTTTCAACCACCAGCGGTCAGCCTATTTTTGAAACCAATGGCAAAGCATCACTGCATTTATCCAGAATAAAAACGTTACTTGAAGCCGACATCAAAAATGATATTCGCACCCAGGAATTTAGCCACTACATCAACCAACTCGGTTTATTACGCCCAATAAATATTTTAATCCAACAGCAAAATGGCAACACACCGAGTTTATCTGGCCTGTACACCATCGACGAAGACAAACTGCAATCGCTTAATAAAGACACCTTATTTGAGCTGCATCAAAAAGGCTATTTAGCACCAATACAATCAATGTTGATGTCGCTATTTCAACTAAACGCACTCATCAAAAAGCACAACAAGATCCAAACGTTAACGCCAATAAAAAGTATAAAACTAGAAGTCAGTAAAAACTCAACGGCAGCATAACAATACCCAACACCTTATTGGGAAAGGAAAAAAAATGTCTGAAAACATGATCCAATTATCGGTATTTGCCCTGGTCACGGCAATTATTGGTTTATTAACTTACATAAAATGTCGCGGAGCCAACCGCCAACAGAGTTCGCAAAATAAAGAATACTTTTTAGCTGGTGGAGGCTTAAGCTGGGTATTTGTTGCTGGCTCAATCACCTTAACTAACTTAAGTACTGACCAACTCGTGGGGATGAACGGTAACCAAATGGCATTACTTGCCTGGTGGGAATTTTCAGCTGTTATAGGCTTAATTATTTTAGCGAAAGTTTTTTTACCCGTTTACTACCGTTACAACTGTACTACCACCACCGAATTATTAGAAAAACGATACAACAACAAACACATAAGAGCCGTTATTGGCAGCATCTTTTTGCTTGGCAATGCCTTTATTTATATGCCTGCGGTGATTTACTCTGGGGCGCTATTTATGCAAACCATGTTTAACGTCAACATACCGCTAATGTACATCGCTGTCGGCTTTACTGTGTTAGGTGCAATATATGCTTTCTTTGGTGGATTAAGAGCAGTTGCGGTTTCTGACACTTATTCTGGCGTGTTGTTACTTAGCATGGCAATGTTGGTCGTGTTTTTATCGCTGCAAGCCATTAACTTTGACTTTAGCGACATTCCAGCAGAACGCTTAACTTTTATTGGTGACAATGACTCGCCTTTACCTTGGCATACATTGCTTACCGGCATGATTTTTATTCAAATGTATTATTGGGGCACAAACCAAACCATTACCCAACGCGCAATGGCAGCTCCCACACTAAAAGAAGCTCAAAAAGGGGTATTTGCAGCCGCTGGTATTCGTATTTTAATTGTACCGGCTATTGTGGTGATCCCAGGCATAGTGTCGTACAAACTCTACGGTGACATTGGTGATGCTGCCTATGGCCGTATTGTGGGTGATGTCATGCCAACCTGGTTAACTGGCGTATTTGCAGCAGCAATGGCAGCAGCCGTATTGTCGACTTACAATAGCTTGCTTAACTCAGCAACCGCCCTGTATGTATGTGATATTCACGAAACCTACATCAAAAAAGACCCTAACGTCGTTAAGCTAAGTGGTTGGGTTACATTATTATTAAGCACACTCACATTAGTATTAGTGCCTATTTACCAACAAGCTGAAAGTATCATCAACCTACTACAGCAATTAAATGGTTTACTCAGCATGCCAATTTTATCGATATTTATTGTGGGTTTACTGTTTAAAAATATTGATGCTCGTGCCGGTATTGCGGCGGTTATTATGGGCGTATTGTTATACGCTTCGATGACATTTGAATTTTCACCGTTTTTTGTAACCTTGCATTACATTCACTTAATGCCAGTTACATTAATTGCCTGTATCGGCTTTGCATTATTCACCAATCGGTTTGTGTTTAAAAAAACCGCCTCATTGGCTCGTAAAGGTGATGAAGCTATTCCTAGCGCTTAAAATTTAAATCAATAATATCCTTGCTCAAAAACAGGGTGATGCCAAAAACATCACCCTGTTTTATATTGGGGCCTGTTAAACTTTCAAGGTTGTGTTTACGAATTATTAGCCACTTATACAAGATGAGACTTTGAGGTGTAGTAAATCGATAACGCCGTAAAAAGGTCAACAAACGCAGCACGAAGAGTTCAACTAACACTAGTATGTTAAACGAAAAGCGCATAGGCAATTCAATTGCAATTTACGCTCTTTTTTAAGCTAGAGTTTTAGAGCGTGACATTTATATGAACAATTAACATTCAAGCTCAGCGTTTATTATTAACACTCAAAAGTATTGAACACCCGTTAATCATATTAACTACCTTGGCGGTTTTTGCTTAAGCCAAATCCAAAAACCGCTCAACGATACCATCAATAGTGCTAGGGCAAACAAGTCCCACAGCCATATTGTTAAATGACCAAACAAGCGCCCGCTGTGCAAATCAAGCATCACCCGTTGCCAGCTCAAGTTAGCACTACGGGCCAGATTAATGATATCGGTATCCAAAGTATCGCTTTTATTCAACCAGACAACAGGCGTTGTCAATGCGCTAACTTCTTGCCATTCAATGAGTTGATCGTCGGCTTTAAATACTCCACTTTCTGTATTTAGCCATACCCGGTCATCAATTATGGCCAGCGCGAATAACCCAGGCGGAAGACCTGTACTAGTATTTTGGGTTTCTTGTAATTGGCCGTGCTTATCAAATAAATATAACTGTTGGGCATCAATTGCTACCAGCATATTACTGGTGTAAGCGGCGCTGATCAGTGTGTCGGCCGCTTCTAAAATCATTTGTTGGTTTTGCCACAATAAGTTGTCGGTAATGTATAACGCGGAAGGGCCGTGACCAAATTGAGCAACATGCTTAGGTGCAGCAATGCCGTAATAATCCAGTAACCATGCCTGAGTCACCCCCGTTTTATCTAACCCCAGGTCGTCGCTGTGATTAATCGCCACACCCGTTAACGTTAACAATAAAATAAATAATGCACTCGCCAAGCCTAAACGGCGATGCCAAGGGCGAAGCATACGTAAAAATCTGATACGGAGTGTGTTTTTTCGATAGGGAGTTGTCACGCTAACCTGCTTAACATGGCTTATTGATTAATATGGGCATCAAGCAACAGCGCAATACGCGACAGTTTTGTTAATGCTCTTACCGACAAGGTTGCCCCTGTGATACCGTCAATGTGTTTATCGAGTTGATGTTGTTCAGTTAACTTGGCCGCTTTAAATTGATCGGTAAAAAAATCATGGCGAACTTCATCACCACGGCTTTCTCGGTACACCAATACTTTGGTTTGAGCAATTTGCTGATCTTTTACGTGAATACCAACAGTAATCGGCGATTCTTTACCAATTTCATCCATAATCCACACGGTTTCATTATTGTGCAGCCAATAACGTACGCGCATTTTATTAAATCGATGCGCTAAAATAGCCTCTACCGCTTGCTTTAAATCATCATCGAGCCATAACACCTTAGCCTCACCACTATTGCCGTTAAATGCCTGGCTTATAAATGCATCATTTGACTGATATTGAGTGGCAGCGTGTGCGGTCTGCGTTGGAAGATACCCTAAAAATAACAGTATAAAAAAGACTAAAGCGAAACGAAACATTAGCGCATACCATCCATAAACAATTAAAAATAAGGGTGCCGACAATATACACTGTTGGCACCCAAATTATTATCGATAATCAATTTTACCGATAAATGGCGTTAACACTTATCAGTATTTAGAACTGATAACCAACACCTAGGTTAAAGCCGTCCGAATCTGCTGCACCAGTGATTTTTTCAAAGTCAGCTTTAAAGACTACGTTTTCGTGTAACCAGTAGTTCACACCTACGTTAGTTTGCTTTTTCTTAGTTTCTGCACTGTTACCTGCATTGTTGTCCCACTCGTTGTATCGCGCAAATACACCAAACTGATCGTTAATGCGGTAAGCTGGTTCAATATAGAAACCATTTTGCTTATCGCGGCCTAATGCTTCAGCTTCTTGACCGTCGATGTCCCACTGCGCAAATAATGCTTTAACGGTAAAGTTTTCAATGCTGTAAATAGCATGTGCCGTTAATAAGGTTGCAGATGCAGTATCAACGCCCGCTTCACCTTGAGTTAAATCTGATTGGTATTGCACAGTAGCCGCTAGCTCTAAACCCGGTACGGCAGTGTATTTAACACGGCCGCTGTAAGCTAAATCTTCACCTTTGGCTTCAGACACTTTTTGACGACCATTACGGATTTTATAACCCGAGCTTTGGTCTAAATACAAACCAGAGGTTACGGCCGTATCAAACGCTAAACCTGGAGCGGCTTTCACATTAAGCGTTAAACCAGCCTCCCACCATGTTGCAGGGATAATGTCTTTTTCAACTGGGTTACGCTCAACACCATAAAACGTATTCGGCTCATGAGTTTCGTTGATAATACCCACTGGCATTAAAAATAGACCCGCTTTACCTGTGTACATCTCATTAAAGTCATGCTCAATATAAGCTTGCTCTAACTCAACTTCACCTTTTTTACCTTCACCCGCTAATGAATGTTCAACTTCTAGCTCAGAGAAAAAACGGGTTGTGCTATTAAACTCATGGCCAACAAATAATACAAAGCGGTGAAAGTCGAATTCTTTTTTATCGGTACCGGTTTTGTTATCAGTAATGTTGTTATAGTGCAATTCACCATAGCCACCAATAGTGGTAGCAGACTTGCTAGACGCGGTAGACTCAACAACATCAGCTGTGGTTTCTACGCGTTTTTCAGTTTGTTCAAGGCGCTTTTCAAGATCTTTCAACACTTTTTGTTGCTGTTCAATGATTTGGCGTAATTCGGTTGTTTCGTCAGATGCCGTAGCGTATTGGCTAGAAAACAGGCTTAATAAAGTTGCCGCAATTAACGTTTTTTTCATTTTTTATCCTGATAGGTCAATGTGAATAATATCGTAAATTTATGTAAAGCAGTGTAAATTTTATGGGGATTATACATAACGTTTATGTTAATGCAAATTATTACCATTTAGTTTACAGGGCCTGTATCACATAAAATGAATAAACTGATATTTGTCAGGATTAGCCAAACTAAAACTCAAATAACCGCAACAATGCCCAATCAACTTGAAGATACGTATTTCGCTTTGATTGGGAATTAAACCCTAACCGCAACAAAAAAACTCCACTTATTAATGATGATTTGTCAGGTTTTTAACCCCAAAACACGCTATGATCTGCACTCGTCGCAATAGGCTTATTTCATCACGCGTCACAAAGACAAAGATGAGTGGCATTGCGAAAACGTTATTCACTTTTTATCGACATTAGGCAACACCATGGCTATCAGAATTAAACTTAAACCCGGCCGCGAACGCTCACTCGATCGTCGTCACCCTTGGGTCTTTTCCAACGGCATACATAATGTGAATGGTGGTAAACCTCAAGCAGGTGATACCGTTGATGTAGTGGCACACGATGGACGCTGGTTAGGACGCGGAGCCTGGTCGCCCGAGTCGCAAATTCAAGTCAGGGTATGGACCTTCGATAAACAAGAAGAAATTAACGGCGACTTTTTTGCAAGACGCATTAAACGCGCTCAAGCTGGACGTGATGATTTAATCCGCGAACAAGGGTTAACCGGGTATCGCCTTATTGCGGCTGAGTCAGATGGGCTACCCGGTATCACCATTGACCGTTATGCCAATGTGCTTGTATGCCAACTTCTCAGTGCCGGTGCAGAAAAGTGGCGCGACACTATTGTTGAGCAACTCGTGCAGCAATATCCAGATTGCGCCGTGTATGAACGCTCAGATGTCGATTCTCGTAAAAAAGAAGGCTTAGCACCAGTAATGGGGCTACTGCACGGTGAACTACCACCAATGCCAGTCATCATTGAAGAAAACGGCATTAAAATCGCAGTCGATGTCGTAAAAGGCCATAAAACCGGTTTTTATTTAGACCAACGCGACAACCGCGCAATGGCGGCTCGTTTTGTTAAAGGTAAATCGGTACTTAACTGTTTTTGTTACACAGGCACCTTTGGTTTGTATGCAGCTAAAGCGGGGGCGGCCAGTATTGAAAACGTTGATGTGTCAGGTTTAGCACTGCAAACCGCGCGTGACAATATGGCCATTAACAACCTTAATGATGACCATGTAAATTACAACGAAGCCGACGTATTTAAACTACTGCGCCAATACCGCGATGAAGGTAAAACCTTCGATGTTATCGTACTCGATCCACCTAAATTTGCGGATAATAAATCACAGTTAGATGGTGCATGTCGTGGCTACAAAGACATCAATATGATTGCCATGCAGTTACTTAATCCAGGCGGCATACTACTCACCTTCTCATGTTCAGGCTTAATGCAGTCAGAGTTATTCCAGAAAGTCGTTGCTGATGCAGCATTAGATGCCAAACGAGAAGTGCAATTTGTTGAACGTATGCATCAAGCAAGCGATCACCCAATAAGTAGCGCATTCCCTGAGGGGTATTACCTTAAAGGCTTGGTTGCTCGCGTTTGGTAATAAGCAATTATTGTTACAGGCAATGTAGGATTAAAACATGTTAAATCAGGTAGATAATAACAGTAAGACAAATAATCAAATGCGCTATTTATTTTATGTAACCTTGTCATACTCTTTTAGCGTACTTAGACCATTAGAAAAAGCGATAAATAAACGCGGCGGTAAAGTGGCGTGGTTTATCCCTAAGGGTAGTGAAGCTGAAAAGTTTCTTAAGGCTGATGATCTGCGTTTACTCGATGTATACCAGGTGAAACAATTTAATCCTCACGCAACACTTGCACCGGGTAATTTTATACCTGACTTTTTCCCTGGAGTAAAAGTACAAGTTTTTCATGGTTTTGACTCCGGCAAAAAAGGCAAATTTAATATTCGAGGCTTTTTTGATTTATATTGCACTCAAGGGCCAAACATTACCCAAGGTTTTAGCTCAATCAATGATGGTACTTGTGAGATAGTTGAAACCGGTTGGTCAAAACTTGATCCATTATTTTCATTACACCCTGATACACATCAATTTAAATCAGATAAACCTGTTATTTTGTATGCGCCAACGTTTTCACCCAGCCTAACCAGCACTTATGCGTTATATCCTTATATAAAGCAATTGGCTCAAAGCAGAGATTGGCAATGGATTGTTAAACTGCATCCCAAAGCAACCGCTGAAGAAATTGAAATGTTTAAAGGCTTAACAAGTGACACGTTGCAGTTTATTGAAACCGGCGATGTGATACCGCTATTGCAAGCAGCAGATGTTTTATTGTCAGATACTTCGTCAATACTCGCTGAATTCGCATTACAAGAAAAAGTCGTTGTGGCGTTCAATAACCGCCGCCCAGAAGAGTGGATGATCAATTTTCAACAAGCAGACCAACTCGAAAACATGCTAGACAACGCATTTCAACGCAGTGAAATGCTTTTACAAAATATCACCACTCATTGTAATGCGATTCATCCCTACCAAGATGGTTTGTCGAGTGAAAGAACATTAGACGCGATTGATAAACTTGTCGCTTCAGGCACTGATCATTTAAAAGCAAAACCGTTTAATTTAATTCGCCGTTTAAAAATACGTAAAAAGTTAAAATACTATCGTTGGAGTTAGCACTCATAATATTGAATTTTCTATGAGGTTTGATGAGATATTCGCCCTTAAAGATAACACGACAAGGGCGTTGTATCACAAAATTGTCTGTCGGTTATTTGATTCTACTTAATACGTCTCGAAGTATAGAGCTTGAGGTATGAGCCGTATGTGATAAATACATAATGTCTACGCATAATTTTGCAAAACCTTTCAATTTCAATCCATTTGTCAGTACCTTTCCAATCATCACCAACAAACATTTTGTCAAACTTTAGGTTATTCCTTGCTGCTAGTTTGTCATAGCTCATTTGTGGTACAACTTCATCGACAAACTTTATTGCTTCTACAACTTCCAAGCGCTCTTGGAATGGAATAGCCGGCTTTTTATTTTTTGCCGACATAGATATTTCGTCACTTGTTACCCCAACAACAATAATCGCCAACATTGATGTAATAAAAGGGCTGGTATTCGCTACCATAAAAGCCATACCAAGCGTCGCACCAAAGCATATTTTCACTGCAGCATGCTTTTTTCGCCCAAGATTGTTTTTACATTTCAAGTTAACACTTCATCCGTTGAGTAGATTTATAAAAATCAAAAGTAACAACCAAACTTAGTCTAGCTGATAGCGATTGCAAAACGGTCACAAAGCAACAGTTAAATATAGATTATGGTGAGCTAGCGACATTAGAATACATGATTGATCAAGCAAAGCAGACTTCAACTAATAACCAACAAGATCCTTGCACTGTAGTGGCATACTGAATTCCAGCCATACTTACACAAGGTTTATTTCAATAAAAAAGCGACCACTCAATGAGTCAGTCGCTTTTTATTAGTTTCGAACATTTCACAGTAGCTAACTTGTTTAGTTTCTAACTTTTCAGTTAGTCGCTATATTTATGACTAACCCCGAACCCTCTCAACACACAATGTCGGTGAACAATAAAGATGTTAATAAGTATACCTATAAGCTATTGATTTTATTATAGTGATTCTTCACATAAATTAATAAAGTTGTTAACTTTTTGCACTATTAACTATTCCACATATCAAAGTCAATACAATAAAGTTGCTAACAAAAACCATACACAAGCTCTAGCCTGCAGCATGCTCTTCAAAATAAAAGCTGACATCAAACCCAAACTCTTTTTGTATTATATGTGGTATACCCTGCTCATTCAATTCTTGAACCGAAAAGCCGGAGTCTGAGTACCTCTCTAAGCGGTTGCCCCTTAGGAATAGGAATTCGTTTCCAACGATGAGTGAAAATCGCAAACTGTTAGAGAATGGGTAATTAATTCCCGAGGTATATCTGGAGCGGATTTGCTCTAGAATCTCTGTTTCAGAGCGTTTTGTGTTGTTTATGCTCATCTGCGGGCTTTCCATGCCTTGTTTCTCGTGAAAGACTCGCACCCAACCATTAGTTATCTCAGTACGATATTTCATGCCAAAGCATTCGAAAGAGATTTCTTCATCCATAGGAAATAGCTTAAGTGCAGGCCAACCATTGCCAATATCAGCATAGAAACTACGAGCGTTAATTTGCACTCTCACCAAGCGGTGGATCTCTGTTCCTCCTATATAAGCAGTATGCAAATGAGCATCGACACCTCGATCACGTACATCGGCAAGAAATGCCAGCGTTTTATCCGAGCAAGTTCCTCCAAGAATCTTATTTTCGCAGGGCTCTCCATATAGCAAACTCAAGTTATGGAAAGGAATGTGCCTGAAGTGCTCAAGCATCAACAGCTCAATTTGGTCAATCAACGGTGAACTTCTCCTCGAATATCGATGGCGGCATCGAATACTGGATATGAGTGAAAATAGCCCTCTACTGGATCAAATTTAAAATGAGTGCGCCAAATTTCTAACAACTCTTCGCGCTCTGATCGTCCATTTCGTCGCAAATAGCGGACAACCATACCTCGAATCCCACTCCCTACATCACAAGATGTTTTTGGGCGGTTGATAATGGCTTCAGGAAGGTACTCCGAGAAATACTGCCTCAAGGCAATTTTGTTGCTCTTAGCGCTATACAACTGGTCATAACCCAATTGATCACTAAAGGCTTTTACATCTCGATCCAAAAATGGGCACCTTGGCTCGATAGCGTTGGCCATACAGGAGAGATCGAGCCGTCTTAACTCAGTAAATTCCATATCATTGATAAGTTGATTTCTCGTTATTTGCCACGGGTTACTTTCTGCGAATTGGTGATATCCGCCAAAGAGTTCATCCGCTCCTTCTCCAGTTAACACCACTTTAATGCCCGCATCTTTAGCAGCTCTAGCGTGAGCTTACGGCAGCGTAGCTCAACTTATTTCAATTAACCTGATTTAATCATTGTAACTAAATCAACCCGGTCACAATGATGCCAGATAAACTCCTTAACACCCTCGCTAACTTTGAACAGTGGCGAAGCAATAAACCTTCTCGAGGTAGTGCAATCCCTGAAAATTTGCGCCAGCAAGCGATCGCCCTTTTACCGCATTACTCAAAAACAACCATTGTTAAAAAGTTGCGTATTAGTCATGAGCAATTCAATACTTGGCTTACCGCCAACTCATCAAGTGATGTATCAAATCACTTTATTTCACTACCCAATGCAACGCCGATAACCGAGTCGCTTTCTATCTCCCTGAAGTTCAACAATGGCAATTCTTTAGCCGTATCTGGCGAAGTCAGCGAAACACGGTTTGCTCAGTTAATTGAGGCCATAAAATCATGATCCATTTAACCCGTCATAGCGACATTTTGATTGCTACCCAGCCCGCTGATTTTCGTCAAGGCATTGATGGGTTAGCTACGCTGTGTAAACAACGCCTTCATTGTGAGCCTCGCTCTGGTACCTTGTTTGTTTTTATTAATCGTAACAAAACCATGGTGCGCGCACTCGCTTATGAAAATAACGGTTTTTGGTTGATGACAAAGCGTTTATCTAAGGGCAAGTTCTCTGGCTGGCCAACCATTAATAGTGCCATGACGTCCGTGGACGCCAAACATTTACGGCAATTGCTCAGCGGGAATTACCACCCATTATAAATAACCGCTTGATTTCATTTTAAATGGGATCATACTCCATCCTCTTTTTTATTCCCGCAGGCAAAAGGCTTATTGTGGCAAAACCTTTTAACGATATCGATGCACAATCTCTCGATGATTTAATCAAGCGAGTGATTGAAGCCAAAGAAAATAATCTTGCGCTTAGCGCTGATGATTATCAGTTATTGCTTGATGCGTTACTGACATTAACAACAACACAAAACAAGCTAGCTGACCACGGTATCACCGTGCATAAATTACGTAAGTTACTTGGGATTGAAAAATCATCAGAAAAACAAAGCGACCTGTGTAAAGCACAGAAAAAAACCAGCAAGAAAAGTAAAAAACTAAAAACACAGGATGAAGACTTTACACAGGTCAAACCGGTTATCATCAAACATGCGTTAAACGAAGTAAATAAAGGGGATAGCTGCCCAGAATGTTTGAAAGGTAAGGTCTATAAAGTCGAGCCTGGCAGTTTGTTGCGCATTACAGGGCAAACGCCTTTTACCCCAGAGCAACATATTATGGAGCGCTTGCGTTGCAATGCGTGTGGTGCCTATTTCACGGCAAACCTGCCCGATGAAGTATTACATGACGGTAATAGTCATCAAAAATATGGTTACTCTGCGCGTGCGTTAATGGCGATTTATAAATACTTTGCAGGGCTACCTTTTTATCGTCAAGGCAACATCCAAAAGCTATTGGGCGTCAACATCACTGCGTCGACGGTGTTTGACCAAGTAGAGCTTGTCTGTGATGCGATTTATCCTGTTTACCAGCACTTGTTTGAGTTGGCTGGCGATGCAAAGCACTATTACTTAGATGACACCACCCACCGTATTCTTGACGCCAAGCCAGTTGAAAAGAAAGTACGTAATAGCGAGAAAACACGCTTGCGCTCAGGTGTTTATACATCAGGAGTGATTGCCAGCTTAAAAACGGGCCATGATATTGTGTTATTTGAAACCAATATTGGGCACGCAGGTGAGTTTATCGACCGCATACTCTACAAACGACAAGTCACAGTCGCACCGATATTAATGAGTGATGCGCTCGCCAGTAATCAGCCAAGTACTTGCGAGGTTGAAACATCACTTTGTAATAGCCATGCAAGGCGCCAGTTTGTCGATGTCATTAATCATTTCCCCGAAGAGGTTGAAAATATACTCACACTCTATGGTGAAGTTTGGCGCAATGAACAGACAACCATTGAACGTGAACTCACCGCACGCGAGCGACTTGAGTACCATCAGCAACATTCATTACCCATACTTGAAGCGATTAAAAGTTGGGGTGAAAAGCACTTTACTAATGAAAGCATTGAAGAAAATAGCGGTCTAGGCAAAGCTATCCGTTATTTTTTAAAACACTATGACGGGCTGAGTTTATTTTGCCATCACGAAGGGGTAAAAATAGATAATAACCGCATAGAATCGATGTTAAAAATAGTGGTGCGAGATAGAAAAAATGCGATGTTTCGTAAAAGCTTACTCGGTGCGAACATTGGCGATGTTATCACGTCGATGATAGCAACAGGCAATGAAGCAGGCATCAATGTATTTGATTACTTTACGCGACTGCAACGAGATGCGGATGATGCAAAAAAGCATCCTGAAAAATACCTACCTTGGAATTATCTCGACCAATACCAATAATAAACCGCTCATAATCAAGCAATGCTTGGGCCAGTGGCCTAAGTATTGCCGTGCCTGAAATTTAAGAAACCAGATTTTTTGCTTTATTACTTATGTCACGCCATGCTGCCGTAAGCTCACGCTCTAGCTAACAAAAATGTTGACAGGCCATTGCTTATCACTGATGGGTTATAGCTCTCCGTTGCGTATACAACAGCGGATACTAACTCAGGAATTTCATCCTCGTGTGGCAATGAGATATAAGAAACGTTTTTTAATCCCAAATACTCTACGACTGTCTGAGCCGCGACTGAGTCCTGACTATCATGACATCCCAGAGTAAAGTATTTAATATCGTCTCTATAGGAAGAAGCAATACTGGCAATTAGTGAGCTATCAAGACCTCCGCTAAGGAAAACACCTAAGGGTTGATCAGGGCTAGGTAATCTCTTTCGAACTCCATCAACCAATGCACCTACCAACTGACTTTCACTAGCCAATTTTGGATTTTCTTTTAAGAACTCAACATGACCAGTTTTCAAATCCACCTTAGATACGCCTTTTGGCAAAGCTTTAAACCAATCTGCCGCTGGCAGAGCTTTAAGCTCACTCGTAATGAACACAGTTCCTTCGAATGAGCCCACAAATAGCGGCTTTTTCCCCATGGCGTCACGCAAACAAATTGCTGCTGTTCTTTCAGGGTTCACCAGAGCAGCAGCATAAAACCCATCTAATTCATCGATCACACTCTCTTTCATTTGCAAAAAAAGAGGCAAGATGACAGCAGTGTCGCATTGAGATTCAGGTAATTTATGCTTAGCAATTAGGTCGCGGTAATTGTAGATCTCACCATTTATGACTGCAGCCCAACCTTGGACTTCATAAGGTTGGCGTCCTTGTTCTTCATCGCCATTTATCACAAGCCTCTGAAAGCCCAGAGCAACCCCGTCAGCTTTCCAGATGCTCATACTATCTGGACCTCGGTGCCTAAGTCTCTTTGTACAATCCGAAATCAGTCCCTGGCTTTTGGGACCTGCTATTAATACCAAGCCACACATCTAGCTATGAGCAACCTGTAACGATGACAACTCCGCTTGCGACATCAGCTCTGAGCGTACCAGCATCAACAATTGACCAAGTCTGTTCTGACCTGAGCCGTCCCCAGGATCTCCCCAGTACTCATCGTTTGTTGTTCGTTCGACCAGCTGTCGACTCCCAGAGCTCAACAGCTTGGCAGCAAGATCTGGGTGCTGAGCAAACTTAGCACGCAAAGCTGATAACATGTTGCTTTCTCGAATATTCACCCAGTCAGCTCTGCCGAATTGATCCAATAAATGGTAGGCGGTTGATTTCGCAAGCATCGGGGTTGCCGCGCAGCGCACTTTCTCTTGATGTTCCTCATGCGTGAACTTTTGGGCTTGATAGTAATGCTCGGTAGTCGGCCAAATTAATCCATCGATAAAAACTGAGTGACGTGAAAAATTAGATAACTCACCCCAAGGTTGATCAGAGTGATAGAAGTAAACAGGCTCGGAATCAGAGGAGCCTGAAACGTCAAGGGGCAGTGTATGGCCTAACTTCTGGTTCTTCGTGAACAAATAAAGTCTATTTTCTGGGCGAACATTTGGGTTGGTATTAACCACTCCAGTTTGAATACCATGGTCATTCAGGTACTGGTGTTTCCTAGGATTATTCGAAACAAGACGAACCGCTGATATATTAAGCTTCTTTAAGAGCTCGACTGCCCCCTCATAAGTGCGAATATCCTGTTCAATACCAAGCTCTTCAAATGCCTGAACGGTATCTAATTTATCTCGTTCCATGGATCGTACAGCGGTTATCTTTATCGATAGACCATGCCCCCGGCCCTCTTGCTGCTGGTACATAATCAGCCCACGCCCTTCCATCGCAATGCTCTTCATTGTTTCCGTCAGTTGATCAGCACAATCACAATCTAGTGCACCAAACACTTCTGAGGCTCTGCAGGATGAATGAATCCGAAAGAGAGGAAGCTCACCTTGGCTTTGAATATCACCCATACAGATAACACTGATATTGTCATTCGAGGTGTCATACATGCGAAAGTCACCTATCGTCGTAGGTAATATGCACCAATTATCAATTCGTAGTTTCAACAATACACTCCATTAAATCATCACCTTCACTTCCAAACTCAAATTTATCCAGAGTGCCTCGACTAGCATCAGAAACGCGGCTATACGCTTCGGTTACCGGCACTAGCTGGCGAAGGAAGTGGGATATTTCATTTTTACTCATGCCCTTAACCGCGTTTTCAATTTCTCTGTATACGATAAGAGATAATTCTTTTTCAATGCAGCTTATTAAAGGCATGAGATCATCACTGAGTGACAAGCACTTTAAGTTATTCACCAAACCTTTAATTCGATAGGAACTTTGCCTTAATGCAGAAATTCTGATCGTCATCTGATCAATCGTCATTTCGTAAATGGCATCGACTTCTGCTGCTGAGAATCTCAACTGATGCTCCGGTTTATTTCGCAAGAAATCGGTTAGTCCGGCATAAAGCGCTGAGCCAACAATTTCACCTTGCACCTTACTTGTGTTAACCGAGGGCCTGTCTGAAAAACGGCCAACATGGTAAACAGGAAAAGAGACCGATTTGATTGTCATGCCACGATAGTAGCGATTGATGATTGCCCAGACCATATCCGAACGTCTCGCCTCCTTACCATTCAATGCAGGAATCAAATTAGGTGTGTGCAGTAAAGCCTCATGATTCAGTATGAAAGTGCATCCGCCACGATTCACAGAGTCTTTAGCCTCTTTCAAAGGATCGAGGCATTCGGGCACAACAATTGAGCGCGTTATCGGCGTACCATTCAAGATTCTCTCGGCACCGGAAATGAGCCGAGCACGAGCTTCTCTTACAGTCTCAAACTCATAACTTCGCTCTAGCCAAAGAGGTGACTCCAAGTGTGCAGTATGCTTGCGAGAAAGGTCATAGTAATAATCACTAAATTTTGATCGCAATAGGTCATTTTCACTGGAGCGATCTGGCAAAATGGATTCTTCCGGTAATTCAGCCATCCACGCTAAATTATGGACCAGATCCATTAGCTGAACTCGCAATCCATTTAGAGGCGGATTGGGCGACGAGCCTTCATAAGCGCCTAAAAGAATATCCACATCTTGATCACGGAATAAAGGAAGCCACTTGATGTAGTCACAAGCGCGTATGTCGAGCCGCATGTCATCATCGAGAATCCAACCAATTGAATCTGGTAATCTTGCGAGCCGCTCGCCTAAATAGCGTTGCAGCATTGTACGAGCCTTTGCTATACCAACCTGGCCCGTCGCCCTCAACATTATCTCTGGCCCGAAATAGCCACGACCGGCATCTTGGCTTTGCTGTTGCTCTGAAATGATTTTGAAGTTTGGTAGCTGCCAGCTTGTAGAATTGAGTAACTGTTTAAGGGCTAAAGCACTACACCCATTACAGAGCACGATAACAGAAAGCGAGCGAATGCTAGGGTGAGCGGCGAGGACTCGCAAGCTGCTAATCAACGGCAGCAGCATCAATGGGTCCGCAGTAATCACACCAATGATTAGTTCGAAAGGCTCTGCCTTAGATGCTGGCAGCAGTGTAAACTCACGCCTAGATGGGTTATGAACCGGATAATCTAGCTTTGCCCTAAACTCTGCAAAGCCTTCTAGCTCAGGCATATCTTCATCGTTCAAAGACTGCCGCATCAAGACTTTAAGATCCGGACTAGCTGCATACCAGCAACTCAGATATGCTCTGCGAGCCATGTGCTCAAAGCCTACCTCATTCCATGGCCTGATATCGGATCCATAATCGATGAGCTTCACTTCCTCATCCGTATGAATCAAATTTTTCGGATGAATGTTATTGCAGACGATTCCCGCTTGAGTGCACCCGTTGATGAGCTGGATGACTAACGCTTCATAACCACCACGATAAGGCTCACTTGCTTCATAAGAATAAGTGATAAGAACCCAAGAACCATCTTTAACGACGGAGTTAAGTGGGTAAAGCCCAGGAATGTGGCTCCATGTCGGGCCGCTGTCACGAAGGAACCCAAACAGTTCAATAGGCGTCCGGGTTTTCCAATAATCAATGCATTTAAAAACCGTCTGACCATCTGTGAATACGATGGCTTCCGAGCCATAACCTAAGACTCGCAAAGATTCAGATTTAAAATTCTGAGTAACACGATGTTTAGCAGAAGCAATCCGTAGTTCGTGAATATGCTTGTTAATTTCGTCAATATCTAACTTAGTGTAAACTTTTACCTGTTTTTCATATTCGGGTAGCTCAAGTGCCCCGCAGGATGACAAGTAAACCTCTGTATCACTGTATGCTTTTAGCGCTGAACCTATAAAACCATTAAGTGCTAACACTCTACTGCCTGGTCTCAGCTTAGAGACTTGCGAACCATATAGATGCAACAGCTCTACTGACTCGACAGGAAAGCATCCAACGCCCAAGTCACGCAAAACAATGGTGCTGGTATGAGCTTCTAAATCTTCCTTTCTAGCCTGGAAAACGATATCTAAACCAACCAAATCCAGTTGGCTAAAATACAGAAAGAATTCGATAAGTTTCTCTATCAGCTCTGCGCTCATCTGAACGTTCAAAATCAAGACGAGAGCTTTATTTTTAACTTCTACTAGCGGGTTACAAACATTGGCATCTGATGGCTCCCAACCAAAAAGATCTTGTGCCCGTTGAGAGAAACAACCTCTTTGATCAGCAGACATTCGGGAATGGTACTTCTGCCAGAATGCAGTCAAACCTGATTGCTTTTTTTCTGTGCCAGGGGAACTTAACCTTGACCGGCTAGCCTCTGCATAATGATTTACTAAATAGTCAGGAATGGCACGATAGCGAACAGTCTTCATCTCAGCCAAACGTATACAAAGATCGCGATCCGTTGAGCTGCTCAGAGATTCATCAAAACCTCCTGCTTCTAAAAAGGTGCTCAGGCGAAGAAATAAATTTGAGCCTTGTATGCCGGGATTACCGACAAGAAAAGATGATACCGTGAGCTTTTCTGGGGCCGGGTTCTGGATGAGATCTAAATGCTTAC
Organism: Shewanella inventionis; assembly: GCF_019931735.1. Taxonomy (NCBI): domain Bacteria; kingdom Pseudomonadati; phylum Pseudomonadota; class Gammaproteobacteria; order Alteromonadales; family Shewanellaceae; genus Shewanella; species Shewanella inventionis. The sequence continues at coordinate 420,263 of NZ_CP082926.1, forward strand.
CTTCTATACGGTTTATACCACACGCTACCATGTCCAAGCTCTGTTCTTGCATTTCCCTCAGACAATACTCGAGATAATCAGGCGACCAAGTATCGTCATCATCAAGAAAAGCGATAGCTATTTCGCAGGGGCTCTCATCTTTAGCCAATAAAGCATTTACTGCCGAGTTCCATGTACCACTTGCCCCCCTTGTTCGACTGTTTTCCAAATAGAGAGTTTTGTAATCTGGCGAAGTAAATTGATTAACAGCCTCAAAATTAGCTTGGCGAAATACACTATCAGAGTCATCACAAACTATCAGATAGTTCGGTCTGCGCGTTTGATTCTTTATCGACTCTAACGCCCTAGAGATCAATAACTCACAGCGGTTTTTCGTGGCCACTATTACAGCTAACTTCAATGGTGATAACAATTTATTCTTATCCTGCAAACTCAATACTGCTACTAATATCATCTGATTCGGCTAATAGCCAAGACGACACTTACGAAGCACTAACACCATAATAATGTCGTTGGACAACAAAGATAAAAACTTTTCTCCTACACAGGGCTGATTACTACGTGATGTAACAGCCAAGAAGTGACAACAAGGTTTGAAACTCACTTTTGGACAAAACCTTCTCAGAGAAGAAGGCAAACTACGACAAAAAGCACCGAAAAGTTTCTCACTTTATTATCATAGTTCTAATCTTTATTGTCGAGTTTCGAAGTTTGTTGTCCACCGACAAATAAGGCGATGTGGAAGTTAAATAAAGTACGCAACTAAAGTCTAAACTAAATGTATGATCTTTATAATAAAGTACGATCCTGAAAATTAATAATGTTAGAAACTAAAAAGCCGTTAAAATAGTATGAGACTAGTGATATTGGAAACTGATATTTAAGCTCATTAATTAAGCAAAACCACCACGATTAATCCCAGCTAAATATACAATAAAGTCCTTGGATAACCCTTTTTCACAAACATCAATCGCAGTAATATTCCCAAATGCTGGAATTGGTTTTTCTAACCACGCAGAAATACCTTCATAGTCTCCCGCCCAAGGCAGTAGTAAAGAGAAAATATACGCTATATCTTGATCTGAAAAATAGCGGCTTAGTAATTTTTCTAATTTTTGTTGTTCGTTCATTTAATTTACTGTCCTCTTAAAGCCCAAAAATTTGTTAATAGGCTGTCTAAAAATTCACATGTCATTTGAGTCATCCGCTCGTCACTTAACCCTGACAATCTAAGTATCTGCCATCTAGGAAGTATATTTGGTCTAGTCATAATCATGACTTGAGTAATCCTTCTTATTTGATAATCAGTAATACTTTCAGAGTAACGGGCAAGATAGATTGAAGCCAAGGGCAGTTTATATAAATACTTCTCCACTGAAGTTCCAGTATCTAATTGAGAAACAAGCCATTTAATCGACAATCGAGGCCCAGAAACATCGTCAGAATGTTTGTTGATTATACGAATAAAAGCTCTAACAATTTCCATATCCCTGCTTTTCCAATCAACTCTATTGTTTACTACGGGAATAGGACGCTTGTATTTGTTATTAGTGTTAAGCAACCAATCTCTATTGTGGCGGTATAACCACATATATGTACTTTCATAGCCATTTTTCCTAGCGACTTTAGCCCCGAATTGTTTAACTTGATTTAGCCATATTTTTTGGTTTTCTCGCATTTTTGTTTTTGAGAAAGTCGTTAATTTAACTTTTTTGATATTTGATTTAACTAAAGACTTTCCTCTATCAATAACCTCAGAGAGCTTGATATCTTTTTGAATGGCATAAAGTGCGACTAGATGCTCTAAATAACTGAAGGATTTCCGATGTTTTCTGGTGATTTTATGTAACCAATCAGACTCAGTTTCATTTGGAAATAAATTCATCGAACGTAGCCATTCCTCTGACCAGACACTCTCAATTGCCTCTTTCAGTAATGGGTAATTACAATAACAACCTTTTGCGAATCCATTTTTAACAAGTAAATCTCTATACAGGTTTGTCCATTGTTCAAAACTGAGTGATTGCTGCTCTCCTCGGTTGAGCAGCCAACACACTTGCACGTCTAACCACTTAGGATTGGTTGCCGATATCTGAGGTGATAATGTTTCGATTTGTTGAGCTTGTAGAGGAAAATACTCATGCCTATGTTGCATTGAATGGTAGGGTTGAATATTTACTAGGGGAGTTCCGTGTATACAGCAATGATTTATGCCAACAATTTGATGTATTCTCCTCCAGTACGGTTCACCGACTGTATTCAGTTGTTCTTCAATACAATCCCGACAAGACCTCATCACATGATTTAGGTATTAGTGATGCGACATAACCAGAAGCTAGGTGAACCGAGCCAAAGCTCTTAAATTGCATATGGTTTAAACATTCTAACCTTCTATTTTCAGGTAGAAATGGACTATACAATGGGAATAAAGTGTGCCCATAAATAAGATCTATGGGCGAGGGTAAATTAAACGAATTCATGGAGGTGAAATCGTTAAGCCGAGAGGGGAAGTTTACTGAAGAAATAGCAGAGCGACTGCCAATAACACCACTGAGTAAACGTTTAGGACTTGTTACGCAAAAGCGTACTCTGGCCCGGCTCAATATGCCATACACTAACTCATCCGGGTAGGGCGCAGGGAAGTTCAACATAGTTAATCAAATCGCTCATAGACAAGATAAGCTTTTCATTTTTTAGAACGTGATAAAAACTGCCACTTTTATCTTGTGAGAATAAATACCTCAGGTCATCGAGAGGTAACTTAGACCAATCCTTTTTGCTGATGCGTTTAAAGTCATTACGCTGTAATTTTTCAGGATTTTTGGGCTTTGCTAGAGCTTGATTTGATTTGTTTTTTTGGGGTTTTACTCTTCTCTTTTCATGAGAATTTAGAAGACGCTCGAAGATCTTATTTTTATCTGACTTAATCACAGATAAAAACCCCTCTTTTAATCTAAACTCTTTTCTCCTAACGTCTTTCATCAAGCTAACCGTAATCTGCTCTACACCTGAATTAATTGCTTCAACCTGGCATGCTACAAAAAAATGGACGGCAAGACCGATAACCCCTTCGCATGCATCAAACCATTCCGAGCTTAACTCAGCAGAGAGCTCTGGTGATTGATTTTTTAAGCAATTCCGCTTCCAAAGTTTCTTGCTAAATAAAGACCACCGCTCGACGATTAGATCATCTTTACCCGAAAAACGCATTAGCGGATCCCAGTCAACACAACTCTGACTAATATCACTGAGCTCATATATCGCATTTGAATTACTTATCAGTAGCAATGGCACTAAATCACCCAAACCATCAATATGTTCGAGAAAAATAGTACGCTCTTCATATTTCCATTTTTCGATTACTTGAAGAGAGTCAATTACAACAAGTCCGATATTATAAGTAATTAACAAACTTCGTATTTTCAACAATGCGGCTCTCAGATTTGGAGAAACAATGACTTCGCTAGCATACTTTTGTTTCCCAATAGCGTTTTCCAGCGATTGCAAAAAAATACTGCAATACTCAATCGGGCTTGTGGCTCCTTTTAAATTGACTGACAGATAAACAATCTGAACTTGTTCAGATTTATTAGCATGCCAAATAACTTGTGGATACATTGACAAGCATTGCTGAACCACCAACGTTTTACCCGAACCTTTACATCCTATTATGGAAGTTACATTTCGAACAGGACGAGGTGCGCTTAAATCACGCCACGGAACAGTACCGGAACTTATAGCATAGTGCAGGTTTTTTCGCTGTTGATCATAGTTGTAAAGAGAGCTCTCTCTCGATAAATAACCACTTTTTATAGCTAAATCTATCTTGTCATACACATCTTGAAATTCGGGTACAAGAACCGTGTATTCATCTTTAAGAGAATAAACGCAACGTTTTCGCTCAATATCACTGTCACTAACGGATGCTTGTCGGTAATTTGTTTTATTAAAGCTCTCTTTTAATTGCGCTGCATTAAAAGTAGGCATAAGCGCATCAACAAATGGAACACCGCAAAACGAGGGATGCGCTTCATCAATATAACAAGCTTCAAATGCTTTTGGCGGTATTTCCGGTACTAATAACCGTTGATTACTAAATTCCATTTTTAATCCTCTTCATCCATGAAAAAATTTACTCGAGTATCAGAATGCACTCGTTCACATAACACGGGCTCATTTATGCGTGCATTACTAACAGCTAATTCGGGCTTTAATTGATTATAAACAGTTTGAGATTGCCTGCGTTGCTCACTTTTATCTCCCAAACTAGCTACTTGCTCTGATTTCGATAAGCCATCGATAGCTTCTTTTCGTTCATATGTAGCAACCTGAGTGATTTTTTTATTTTCAATAAAATCAGCGGTTCTTTTCACTTCATGAGAATGTTGTGCATTTGCATTACTATGTTTACGTTGTTTAAGATCATCGATAACATCAGCCCATGGCAGACCTTTAAACCGTCGAAAATGTGGTTCAAGCTCGCATCGAAGATACTCATGTGCCCCTTCTTTGGGTACAATAAAAATAGCAGACGCATCACTTTTATCGCGTACAACAATCTGCTTTTGCTGAGTTTTATTGACTTTAACTCGAAGACCAGATAACTCTGAATACACATATTTAACACCATCGATTGTTAAAATATTTCCATTTGAAATTGTCGCTGTTTCTTGTTCAAGTAATGAAAACCAGAAGAACTCTTCATTGATTGATCGCAGAGCACCAGTTCGATGAGCAATCCCCCATTTCCAAATATTATTGGGTGTCGTAGCTAATTCAGCCGGAAAGTCGTTATCACTATCCCACTTATCTAACGGCTTGTTATTGAGTACAAGAATAGCTTTCAAGATGATTTTATTTAACTCATCAAGGAACATTGTGTAGTCTTTTTGACTGCTCATTCCACCTGATTTTTTTGAAGTATATTGAGATACTAATCCCGGTAATTGATACCTTAACTCAGCATGTATCCGACCAAAAACACGCTCGCCATTCCCCCTTTTATTCGGTTGTCCAGCGCCACTATTTTTTATTGAAATATTGTGCATAGATGTCGCAGCCTCAATATTTTTAGTGCTAAAGTCGGAGCCCAAATCCGCAAAAAAAGCTTTTGGAATGCCTTCCATTGGCCATTCGTTCTGTTGAATATCCATTCCATGCTTTGCACATAACTTTACTTTGTTAGAAATAGCACTCGTCATTGCATTAACTACGTTGAAGTATGATGCAGGTGTTAATACTAATAAAAAGCCAGTAATTGCAGATGAGTAATCATCAACACATAAGTATAAAACCGGTCGACCGAGCAACAGTCGATCATCACCTGCGGCTCCAATATCAAATGGCGTAGAATCTATGGAATAAGATGATCCCGGCGTTTTTCAAGGTAGTTGTCGCCTAAGCTGTTAAGCTGCTTCTTTTTTGTTCTCTGGGTTTAACTCCACCTCACCGATTTCATCCCAGTTTCTGGTGCCATTTGACCAGCGGTTAGGGTTAATTTTTTGCGCTTTTTTGTATAACTCACGGCGTTTTGCCAATATTGCTTTATCTTCACCATGATGACGTTGTGCGGGTGTCACGAATTTGATACGACTATGTCTGTGCTCATTGTTGTACCAATTCGCGAAGTCTTTCACCCAAGTTCTTGCATCTTCAAGGCTTTTAAAGCCTTCACTTGGCCAGCGGTGGCTGTATTTGACCGTGCGAAACAGTGATTCCGAGTACGGATTATCATTGCTGACACCTGGACGACTACGAGAGCCTATTACTCCCATTTCAAGCATCTTGGACTGCATCGTTAAGCATTTCATCGGACTGCCGTTATCTGAGTGCAATACCACGTTTTGTTTAACGCATTTCTCAGCCCAGAGAGTTCGCTCAAGCAACTTTGCAGCATAGTCACCTGATTCACTATCATGAACTTCCCAACCCACAATTTTACGACTGAAAATGTCGATTATCATGTAAAGGTAGAAAAACCGTCCAATCACTGTTGAAGGACAGTAGCTGATATCCCAGGTCCACACTTGATTTGGTCCTGTCGCTGTGTACCCCCTAGGCTTAGCTCGGCTACCTTTAGGTTTTTCTTTTCCTCGATGAGTGAGTTGGTTGTTGGCCTTCAGCACACGATAAAAGCTTGATTCAGAAGCGATATATTGCCCATTATCTGCCAGCATTGGTACTATCTGGCTTGGCCCTAAATTAGCGTATTCTTCTTGATTACTGATAGCTAATATGGCTTGCTGTTCTTCCTCTGTTAGCTTATTTGGGGGCTGGGGTCTATCCGCTATAGGTCTTTTATCACCGATGATTTCACCGCCTTCTTGCCAGCGCTGTAACGTCCGTATAGACAAACCAATTTCTTCACAGGCTTTCTCTTTTCTTGCGCCTGAGGTAACGGCATTATCAATCAAGGATGTGTAATGCAGCCTATCTGAGAGTGAGGTTAACTGTCCTCGTCTTCCCCCCAGTAGGCATTTAACTTTTTTCTTAACACCAATAATGCCGCGGTTTCAGCTAGGGCTGCATCCTTACGTTTTAACTCTTTTTCTAGCTCTTTAATTCGCTTACGGTCGGCTTTTCGCTCTTGGGCTAATTGCTTACGCTGCTGGGCTTGTGTTTGATTGCCTGCAATACAGCTTTGCTTCCATTCTTTAACTTGTTCAGGGTAAAGCCCTTTTTCACGGCAATACTCACTTAACTCAATTTCGCTTAATGCTGACGTTTCTAAAACAATTGAGAACTTTTGCTCTGGTGACCAACCATCTAAATTATTACTCTCTGCCAAACTAGAACCTACTTTTAAATACTTATCTCGCCATGAATACAAAGTAGATAAGTTGATACTTTCTAGCTTTGCGAATTGGCCTAATGATAAGCCACTTTCAAGGAGCTTTCTAATGACGGCTTGCTTATGCTCTTCTGGATAATGCTTCATTCATAACTAACTTACCGCTCCCTGTTTTATTTTTATGAAAAACTGAGGCGACAACTATCCTGACACAGGGGGATCCGGGGCCCACCATATCTTTTCTGACACTCGATGTTAGCCGACTATGGTTAGCTTTAAAGTAGATTTCACCATGTTTTGCCTGCGCTCTTCGCTCAACAGTAAAACGACTGTTGTAATAAGCTTTCAACATAGATTTACTGGGTTTTTCACTGCTCAGCCGGCTGATATCGCCATTACAAAATCGCGCTAATAAGTCAGTATATGCAGCATTTAAATCACAACTGTTAACCTTTTTTCCTTTTTTATCAATCAAATAACGCCCTGAAAAAATGCTACTTAAGAGTGCAGAATGCATCATTCTTTCTAACTCTGGTGACCAAAGTGAATTAGGTAAATCACCGAATTCTTTAGGACGCCCGAGACGAATACCACTTCGTGTCTTTTTCTTGCCTCTTCCACCGCTATTGCAATAATCTGGCAATAAAGTATTTATGCTTTGTCCGCGCTGCCAATATCGACGAGCATATCTGTATATCGTACTTTTGGAACCAAAACCTTGAGCAGTTAATATCTCAACAATTGAGCTTCTAACATTTTTGTCGTAAAACTCATCATTTTGAATCAGTGGTATTATTCTTTCATAATTGCTGTCTCTCTTACTTAAGTAAACGCTACCTGCAATATATGCCCGATTGATAATTTCAATCCATGGATCATCAATTTCAACAATTTCGTCATATAAGTCGATATCTTCGGCATCGACTTTAAAGGGAAGAGCACTAGTGCTTTCTATATCAATAAAAATACAGCAATAGTCTAAATTTTTTAAAAGACGACAAGGACGTTCATTCCACAAATAAACAGCATTGGGGTGCAGAAACTCAATCATGATTTCGCCTCAAACAATATATCTTGCCCTAGGGTCTGTTGATCTTTCGTGATGGCTTTTTAAGCAGCATGGTAAGGCGTTATAATTTGTTTCGCCAAAAATAAACGATAACTCCATACCATGCCGAGACTAATGCTAACTGATAAGTGGTGGCAAAAGCTACTTCAACTGATGAAGAACACTGGCCGCATCTATAATAAATCTGAACATAGAATGACCTTTGAAGGAATTCTTTACCGCTTGCGAACAGGAGTTCCATGGCGTGATCTTCCAACAGAGTTTGGGGACTGGAGCACTGTTTATCGTCGCTTTAATCTGTGGTCTAAAAAAGGCCTGTTAGATATACTATTCAAAGAGTTATCAAAACTTTCCGATTATGATTGGGTGTTTGCAGACGGCTCAATAGTCAAAGCTCATCAGCATAGCGCAGGAGCTGCGACACCAGATAATGAGTGTATTGGAAAGAGTCGCGGCGGTAACTCAACGAAAATTCATTTGGTCGTGGATAGCGGTGGATTACCAATCTATTTCGAGCTATCAGAAGGCCAGAGAAATGATATTGCTCGTGCCGAGAGTCTTGTTGACCACCTTAAGGAGGTCAACGTATTTATCGCTGATAAAGGCTATGACAGCGACGCTTTAAGGGCATATGTCAATTCTAAAGGTGGCAAAACCGTTATACCGAAGCGAAATTATGGGCAAGATATCGACAAAGAAAGCATGGATTGGTGTCTCTACAAGTATCGACATTTGGTTGAGAATGCTTTCGCGAGGATAAAGCACTTCCGAGCAATATCAACAAGATATGATAAGTTAGCAAGAAATTACGCCAGTATGGTATCACTGGCGTTTACTATAATGTGGCTGCCGATGTATTGTTGAATAAAATGTGTACAGCAAAGATCAACAGACCCTAGGAATTCATGAAATTCTTTGTTTAAGTCAAAATGTAAAAATCCGAGTTGCAATAAGCATTTCAACTCGTTTAAGTGCGTCCCCGCAGGCAGTTGATTCTCGTCATCGAAACGAGCTAGAATTTGTGTCAGTTTCTCTGATGATGAAGCTTGAAGTTGCTCATAGATATTCGATGATCTCGATTCAGCATCATCTAATTGATATTGTGACGCATCAGCAGTTAGAAACCACTCAATATTTCTCAAGACATTAGTATCGATGTCTTTTTCAGTAATCACTAGAAGCGGGATATTTCTTTTTGCTAGTGTTTCTTTCTCAAGCAACAATTTTTCTACTGTTCTGTAGTTATTAAGATCTTTAGCATATTTAACATATATACCAATCTGCTTAGCCTCAACCCCTTGGTAAACAACAACAAAATCTGTCGTCAAAGGTAATTTTTCTTGATTATTTTGCGGTGGGTGATTAATGCCAAGCTCAAAAGCTACTTTAAGTGACAACGGTAAGTCGTGTGAATATTGTTCTTTGATTTCAATGATATTCGGGTGAATATCTAAAAGAAGAAACACTTGATACTCAAGCTTAGATAAAAGATGACATACACGGCCTGTCGTTCTACTTTTAATACGCCACATCTGCCCCTGTGACGAACAGGATTGTATCGTGACGCCAGGCTTGTATTCATCTATTGAATTATTTTCACTGTTGCATCCATCGTATAAGTCCATTTGTGTTGGCCCCTCATGAACAGCACAACCAAAATTTTTACTCAACATCGTCAAACTCCATTTCGACATTTATATCGCATCATCCTGTGCGATTACTTCTAAAACAATCTTAGCACAAAAAACAAACCGCGAAAGATAAGCTATTGATAACAAATAACAAAACTGGACATCATAACAAAGCAAAAAACAATCTGGATAAATGAGATCTATATTATTCAAGAAGTTAGATATTTATTTTTTAATAAAAAAAGTGAAAATAAATGCAAAAAACTTAGTTTTGTTACTAAATTTGACTCATGATTTTTGGTTTTTTTCTGAAAATAACGGGGGAATATTTTGGGCTTAGCGAGTGATGTTGATATTGCTTTATAAAAATTAGCGTGTGATTGCCATTATAAAATACTGGCTAAAATAGTGAGGGATACTTCAAAGCGCAAACGCAGTTAAAGGCTATTCCAGTGCTTTGTGGATACGAGAACGAGCTTACAACTCGATGCGATGTCAGAGCTAAGAATCATTTTTAAAACTAACTTCAATCAAACACGAAACTTACATACTAAAAGTGACTTCTTACCTTATCTCGGAACGCTTTACCAAATGTAGAGTGATCATTACGCTCATAACGGATTCTACCAGCAACAATGCATGGTGATATGTGTAACTTACTTGCAAGTTTTTGCACGCAATCAACATCTTTCACTTCGGGTAAACTCGAAGAACCTGATGGAATTAAGCTTTCCTGAGCTAATGCATCGGCCTCTTGTTCAATTTCGTCGGCGCCTTCAGCATCTAAGTTATCCAAGAACCATGTTTCATTACCATCAACATGCAACGCAATATGTGCTAACTCATGCATCAACGAAAACCAAAAGTTATCTAATTTATCGTAGCGTAATGTAAGTGCAACGACAGGGTTACCGCTAGCAGAAATGCATACCGCGCCATCTAAATAAGTTTTTGGTAAATGAGCTTCAATAATTAAATGAATGCCATGGCGATTTAAAAACTCTTTCGCTAACTTAGGCCCTTGATCAGACCATGATAACTGAGCCAACGTTTTCATCCAGTTAGCATCAACAGTACCTTTTACGTATTTAGCAGGTAGCAGCTCTTCTTGCGCCTTCTGTAAAATCCTGACTTGCCACGCCCATAAAGCATAACTATTAGTCTCTTTGTCATTTGAACGTAAATGCGCAGTGGTTCTTAGTAATGCTGGTTTTAGAGAAAAACCATTGGGAACAGACGTTAAAAACAGATTGAGCTTTTCAATTGAATACTCTTTCAATTCCTTTATTGAGCCATTAAAACCTTCGAAATAACCCCGGGTGCGCATTTCTGATATAGGGAAAGCATCCCAATCAACATCTTTGGAAATGGTATCTTTTTGGCAAGGCTCTTTTATCAAGACATCAGCAGATATCCCTAAACCAGGGCTTAATTTGCGGATCATCTTAAGGCTTAAACTTCGCGTGCCGTTCAGTACTTCTGTTACTTTTGACGCAGAGCCAAAATATGGAACTAAATCTTTTTTAATCAACCCCTGTTGCTCCATTCGAAACTTAATCGCTTCAATAGGGTCAGGAGACTCAATAGGAAAGGCCTCTTCTTCATACTTTTCGATCAAGAATGCAAGTAAATCCAACTCATCATTTTCTGCTGTGTCCGGAGCAGAATCGAGATCCATTAATAGCATCAAGCGAGCTAACGCTTGCTCATGATCTTGAGTTGATTTAATTAACTTAATGTGGCCCATAATACCTCCCTAAAAGCTTTGCTTATCATACTCCGAATGAGTTCCAACCCATTCAATAACAGCAATGCCATTTTGATATCTAACTTTCACAACTAATCTGTAATGGTTACCTTTCACATTAAAGATAACCTTATTATCAGCTAAGAAATCAGCGCTTCGATATCTATTCTTTATATCTTGTGGGGTTTTCCAGTCAGCAGCACTCGCTTCTGAAAACCAAGCTTCAAGTGCCTTTTTTGCATCAGCATGCTTTTGACTAAACTTTGTAAGTTTGTCTCTTCCTAAGACTTTCATTACACCTCAAAGTTCCCACTAAGGGAATTATAGTTACTACCACCAAAAAGGGAAGTTAATTATCACAATGGATACAAATTTACAGTCCAAATTCCGAGTGATAGCCTTCCCATCCAAGTTTAGTGTATTAAAGAGAGATACAAAAGATTGAGTATCTTCCTCTAATGGAGAGAATAGAATCAGTACCGCCTCAATCCGATCAGGGCATAAAAAACTGTTTTTAATAACTAAATATATTTTTAAAAACAATTCCTGAGCCTCTTAATACCATTTAAATTATTAACGCCGATAAAGATTAACTCTTATATCGTCAGTGAAAAAATCTTCTTTCCATGACGAAATAATGTTTTTTGAATCAAGCCATCTGACCAAATCCTTATTCTCGAGAGTGTTTTGTAATCTCGGCGTATTGTACCCAGTTTTAATTTCGGAAAATGGTTTAGGTAGATTGACTAAAACATTACGTACTTCGCTATCAGTCATAAGAAAGTGGTATTTGTTAAACAGTGAAATTTGTGTCGCTATGGGCGAAGAATACCTTATCAAGGATTGCATAATACTCCCATTAAGGTTTGATATCTTACCGTCGGCGTTGTCAATAATCGGGCCGATGAGAGCCGACCGTTTAGGAAGACTCTCTAGTGATTTTAAGTCCATCAACTCAACTATCCTAAGCTTATCTACAATATCAATTTGTGATCGAAGAAGCTCCTCGAGGAAGTAATCGTCGAGTGAAAAGTTGTCTGGGTCCTTAAGATATATATCGATGTTGGCAGCGACGAACAGAACCTGTAAATCACTGTAGTCAGCTAGCGCATCGAGACTCTCCTTAGTGAAGGCGATTTTTCCCTCATCGATCAGGATGCTAAGCTTGTTGGGCTCGAGTTCATTTGGTGGGTTCTTAAACGGATTAGGCAGGGCGTGAGCATATTCTCTGTAGGCTACATCAGACAGCGAACTCGAATTAACGAGGAACAGACGCAGCTTTAGTGAAGCCGAATCACTAGGCATAGGTTGTTCCAAGATAACTTTACGAACAGCATCTCGATCAAGATATCCGATTAGGCTATTTGGTTCGAACATTTTACTATCGATAAAAGTAAGACAGTTCGCCCAAGTTGGTTCGAGCGTACCTAACTGAAACAGCATCGAGTGTAACCTCTCGGGCACAACCTCTAAGGCTGGAAGTTGGGTAGTTTGCCGTGCAAGAAACACCTGAATATCATCTTGTTCAAACGTATCGCATTGAATCACCTCGAGGATAGCTGAAGTATTCTCGTTAGAATTTTCTTCAAGCTCTAAGAGTATATTTGTAAAGTAGCAGTCGAAATCACGCTCGATTCGCTTCATCAAGGTTACATTATTCGTCGAACGTATGGCCGAGAAGTTCCTCGTGCGTAATGGCTCAAGATCGCTCTCTCCCAAAATCGCTTGCCAGACATATTCTAGGTTAGCCATTGTGAGTGCGAAAAGTCCTTTTCCGAACATCATGCGTACAATTTCAGAGTGTTCTTTGATGGAGTCTAGATCTTTGACTTCAAAGTTGAGGTGTACAAGGCGTTCCGGTGTTAGTTCAGGTGAATTTACAAGAATTGAAGGAAGGTTCGCTGAAACAAATTCTGGTAGCTCGACAAAATCCTTTGCTAGTTTTTTGAGCGAGTTTTCAGACAGGTTCGCGAGCAATTGTGTGACGTGGATTATATTGTTAGGGCTGGTTATGACAGCTGGAATAAGACCATCCCATGTATTGGTTAGTCCTGAAATAAGTCCGGCAACATCGCTGCCACTGGTGTAATAAGCATCGAAAAAGTCCTCACAATTCTCAAACTTCGACGAGATGTACAGGAAAAGCTTCTGCAATTGGGCGCAGTAACTGTTCGAGTCACTCAGAAGGCTATCGACAAGCTTGACGTTCAAGACATAGCTTTGGCTGAAGTCTTCATTTCGCATAGCAGCAATAACTTCTTGTGGATTATCGATCGGAAAATCTGGGTCTGGTGTGACAAATGCCCTTATCTGGATCAGAAACTTGTTGTCATTAGGCGACAAGCGCCCCGAGTGAAAGAGTGAGGTGTATTGATAGTAGGAATCGTCAATATGACCTTCTAGAAGCAGAAACCGGGCAAGCTCTCCGTTTTCCCCAAAGGTTACGAAATGATCCTGCAGGCTGTTGGGGTTAAAACGCAACAGCTCGTTGAGCTTAGTAGTGCGTAGCGTTGCAATCTTTGATCTGAGCTCACTTATTCTACGCAGGCTTTTATTCTTATTATCAGCCTCCTTACTTTCTATCTCCACTTTGCGTTGCAGGTAAGATCTCTGCGTATCTACCTCTCTTTGTAATTTAGAAGCATCGAACTGCCCTTGGTGACTATACTCGCTGCGGTAGAACAGACTTGAAGTCTCAAACAGTTTCTCGAATGCATCATGGCTGACCAATTGAGGAAGTAAGCTCCATGTCTGCTGATCATGACTAACGCGGTTAGCATTCGCTGGAAGCTTCTCAATCAGAGCCATAGCGTAGATTTGCCGCAACTCTCTAAGGTCCGAAGGTGTCTGCCGCTCCGCGATTTCAAGCTGCTCTTCAAGTCCCGTGATCTCGGTTCTATACGTCACTTCAGCAGGCTTAATAAGTTCGTCTTTTAAGTTCAATATTTTAGCGAGATTACCCTCGCCACGGTGTAGTTGTTCAAAGTCACTTGGATAAACATTTTTATAGATCAAGAGCGCAAGAAGCTTGTTGGCATCAAGCAGATTCTCTCCAGTTGTTTCCAAATTAGCCACATAAATAGCGTATTCATTAAAGATGTTTCGAATTAATCTCAGGTCGTTCAGGTAACGTGAAACCTCTCTCAGAAACTGCCGTTCAAGGCTCCCATCGAGCTCAAGTCTCCTTCCCTCATCCAATACCATGTCGATAGAATTCGATGCGTTGATGATAGGTATGACGGGAATGATGAACTCGAAGAACTTGGTTCGCTCAGTATTGACAAACATATCGTCACGCAGGGCGTAGAGGAACCTAATAGTACGTTTCACACCAGCGTTCTCGTTCACGAGATTATTAATTTCGCGCAGTGTGACGAAAATATCCGCATTATTAAATCGGTCTAAATCCTCAATGATGACAAGATCGTATTTAGTTGATTGGAAGAAATAGACGATTTCGTCTAGATGTCGGTTCAATATGGACGCCTGATCATCAGATGCTGGTTTAATCTCAACGTCCTTCAACGAAATGCTCTTGAGTGACAGACCAAAACTCGCCACATAAAAGTGATGTAGTGTCGCCCAGAGGAATGTTGCTGCGAGCAAAAATATCCCCATATGAAACCAATTGCTGAGCTCGAACGGAACAAAAAATTTACCGCTGATGATATCTTCTCGCTGACGGAACACGTACCAAAGCGCGAGGATGCCAAGCATTATGTAAAAAGACTTAAGAAATGACCAAACACCGGGCGACTGAATTCTTTTGAAGCGCGATAGAGGAAGTTTGTTTGCGTCAGCACCGTACAATATTTGCTGAAGGATGCTTCTCTCAATCTCTTGACGGCTTACCTTATCCCCCACAGAATCAGCCTCGGGAACGAAGGAAGCTAGAGATATTTGAAGCGCAGGTCGCCGATACTTCTTCAAGAAGGATTGGATGATGCTGCTCTTTCCCGAACCATAGGGTCCAGTTAGGGCAATGTTGAAGACCTTGGCATTATTAGTTGCATACAGAATCGCTTCGGAGTACACGCCAGCTTTGTCGGCTTCATCAGTTGGCGCGAGATCCACGTATTTTGATTTATTTTTATACGAATGGTCAAAGCTTTCAAGCCATGAAATAATATAACTGAGCCAATTTGAAAGTAATTTTATAAAAGACGTGGGAATTTTTATCATACAATGCCTGAACGCACTAAACCTAAAAGCGACTGATTTCTATGAACACTTTGTAGTATTACCTCATTCTGGTCAATAGTTAAACACGAGAACCAATGTTAGTATCTTATACACTTTGTGCCATTACTGGATAAAACTTTCTTAAAGCAGAAGTCCTAAGAAAGTTAGCGTGGATAAGAAACATCACCTTGAATAGCACAATCAAACTTAATTCACTCCGACGCTAGTCATCCAAACTGACTTGATTCAATGGAATCAAAATTAAAGAGGTGAGCACATCCGCGTTTACCTCTTACTTATTACAAGGAAAAGTACAGATGGCTGAGTTGCATCTAATGTCTAAATCTGATGGCGATATCAAGACTCACGTTGTCTTTATACATGGGTTAGGTGGGCACTACGAAAACACTTGGATTTCCTCTACTCAAGATAAAGGCTTCTGGCCTAACTGGCTTAGTGAAGACGTTGATAATATTGCCATTTGGTCTATTGGATACTTAAACCCAATATCTCGTTGGGGAAGCCAAAAAGCTATGCACTTTACCGACAGAGCAAAAGATATTCTGCACAGATTAAACCAAGAGCCATTATTCAGAGATGGAGAAATAATCTTTGTTGGTCATAGCATGGGAGGGCTGATGATCAAGCAAATGTTCCACTATGCGGATAGAAGCTCAGAATTACAAAGCATTATAGGGCGTGTAAACAAAGTTTGCTTTCTTGCCACTCCACACCGTGGTTCAGACGGCGCTGACCTGATCGATTGGCTAAGAGTTATTATCTTGCCATCCGCAGCGACAGCCTCTCTACTTAAAAATGACCCTAACCTCCGCGAGTTGAATGAATGGTATAGAGCTTCTGTACGCAATCGCGATGTTGACCACCTGATACTCATGGAGAACCAGCCCTGCAAACGCCTCATAACGATAGTTACGCCGGATAGTGCAGATCCCGGCTTAAACACTGAGGCTCTCCTAGTGGATGCTGACCACCTCAGCATTACTAAACTTGCCAACAAGCAATCCCAAATCTATCGATACATAAAGGATTTCGTTACCAAAGAAAGCAAGCCACCACAATTGCAGTGGCTAGACTCCAAATACCCAAAGGGAAGCCATGGCTGGCAAGGTTATTCAAACTGGTCCAACTCCCCAAAGGGGGTTGAGGAAGCGTATATTGTTGACGAACAAGTCCGCCTTTTCGACGTTTCCTCTAGTGATAAAGAAGGCAAAACTGGTCTTGAGGCAATTCAATCACTCAGAAGTAAACTAGGGGCACCAGGTACTTCAACCCGACTTGTCGGCCTTTCTGGAGTGGGGAAAACTCGACTAGTCCAAGCTCTATTTGACGAGCGCGTGGGCGAACATCAGCTTCCCGTAGAGCAGGTGCTTTATACTGATATGGGACACGCTCCAATCCCTACTCCAAGAGCTGTGATAGAGAAGCTGGTGGCTGAAGACAAGAAGGCAATTGTCATAATCGACAACTGTCCACCTGAACTACATCGGGATTTGTCTCCAAGCTGCAAGAAGAGTATCAGCTTACTAACCATTGAGTATGACATCCGCGAAGATCAGCCGGAAGGAACTGGTGTACTCTCTTTGGAGCCAGCATCCGATACCCTAGTCACCAATTTACTCAAAGCTAGGTTCACGAATTTAAGCGAACAAGACGCAAGTAAAATAGCTGATTTTTCAGGTGGTAATGCTCGAATTGCTATCGCGTTAGCATCAACAGTGGAACAATCAGAAAGCATCTCTCATCTAAAGGACGACCAGCTTTTCAAGAGACTGTTCCACCAGCGTCATCAGGAAGAGCACTCTTTGATGCAAGCTGCGCAGGCTTTATCACTTGTCTACTCATTTCAATATAAAGATGATGAGAGTCCGTACTCTAGCGAGTTAGAACTTCTCAGTTCTGTATCCAGCACTCCCACGAAAACTCTTTACGAAAGCGCTCAAGAACTAAAGCGCCGTAACCTCATTCAGCAACGAGGGATATGGATGGCAGTACTTCCACATCCTATTGCAAACAGGCTAGCAAAAGTCGCGATGCAAAATATTCCAGCTAACTTATTTGTTAGTTTCTTCAATGAGAATACGGACAGACGTATCCTTAAGTCAGTATCCCGCCGAATTAGCTATCTAGATAACTGTACCGAAGCGCAAGATGTAGTAGCGAACTGGTTAAGACAGGATGGGACTATCAGTAAACTTCTGGCTAATGACGAACAAGAACTAGCTTTAACCATTTTGACAAACTCAGCTCCAATAGCCCCTCAGGAAACGTTAGATTTCCTGATGAAACTCTCCGAGAATGACGCTAATTTCCTTACAAGAAAAAACCAAGAATTATCACAATTGGCCGAGCTACTTAGAAGCTTAGCTTATGAGCCTGAACTTTTTCTTCAAAGCACTAAGTTACTAGCTGAGATTGCCACAGCTGAAAAGAAAGATGAGAACTACAATTCCGTTAGAGATACTCTTAAGTCACTGTTTTACCTTTACTTATCAGGCACGCATGCGAGTAAAGAACAAAGATTAGAAACCATCAGCGAACTTATTGAATCCGGCGATGAATGCAAAATTGAAATCGGCTTTGAATTGCTTAACGCGTCGCTAGAGTCTTCACATTTCTCATCGCATCATAGTTTCGACTTTGGTGCTCGCTCTAGAGACTATGGGTATCACCCTTCATCAAATCAAGAATGCACCGAGTGGTGTCAATTTTTTATTGAGTACACCACGTCATTAGCGAGACGTAATGACCCGCTTTGTAAACATGCAAAGTCCACTCTAGCGGTCCATCTTAGTGAGCTATTCCATAGCAAAACCCTCTGGAAAATTTTAGAAGATGCTATAGAAGTAGTTTTATCTACTGGTGAATGGAGTGAAGGGTGGCTGCGACTAGGCTCATTTTTGCGATTCAACGCTAAGGATCTAGAACACTCTGAAAAAATCAGAATCGAAGGGATTCTAGAAAGACTGCGCCCTACCTCTCTAGATGAAAAAATACACATGTATTTGCTATCAACCCACAATGATTTTTATTTCTTGGATACCATTGGTGAAGATGGCGAAAGTGAATTCAATGGTTTGGAAATAGCAGAAGAAAAAGCAGAAAAACTAGGTAATGATTTATCTAAGTCACACCTGCAATACCTTATATCAAAACTGTGTGAAGTATTGTCTACTCAGGAAAGTTTCACCCGACGCTATGCTTTTGGCATTGGGTGTGCAAAAGGTGTAGATGACCACTTACACTTCTGGGAAAAGCTTCTCGCCAGCTTATCAGAAATCCCGTTTAAAAAGCAGGAAGTCAATGTTATGTGTGGGTTTATTCGCCACCTAAGCCAAATAAATCCTAAGCTGACTAACTCGATTCTCGATAGTCTTTTGCATGATAAACGCGGAAATAAATGGTTTCCACATATACAGTTCAACGCAACTCTCGATACCAATGCTGTAACTAGGCTAATACAGGCTATTGAAATGCAACAATCGCCAATTCATTTTTATCAGTCTCTTGGGTATGGAAGAGTCCATGAAGCACTATCTGATACCGATCTTGGTGAAATACTGCGTCGAATCAACAAGCAACCTGATGGAGTAAAGGTTTCAGTTGAAATCCTGTCTATGCGATTCCACGGGTTAAGAACTGAAAGTACATATACACCTTCAAATGAAATAAAAGAACTGGCACTACAAACCCTCATCCTTTCTGATTTTTCTACAGAAGACTTCAATGGCCATAAAGATTACGCTTTGCATAATATCGCGAGAGCCGCACTTTCAATCTCAATAAATTATGAGGCAACTCGGACTATTCTCGAACACATGATAGAGAAACAGCCTATATTTAGTTTCCGATATAAACTTCCAAGAACACTTGAAGTAGTAGTAAATTCCAACCATAAGGCTGTTTTCGACAGCTTGCTAGATGAAGAAGGTAATTGTCAGGAACGTGCAGTCGCATTTTTTAAATGCAGCCACCCCCCATTGATACCCCTTGATCTTATTTCTGAATGGTGTGGAGTCAACCCATCCAAACGATGCCCTATCGTTGCTCAGATCATATCACCGTACAGCAAAGAAAACGAAGTGTACCAACTGAGCAAAGAAGCAAGAATGCTTTTGGACATCAGCCCCAATCCCATAGATGTTCTGGACAAAATGGATATAACTCACAGGCCTAGCGTGATTTCTGGGTCGTATGCGAATTTCCTTGAGACGCGCATCGCCATATATGCTGAACTAGAGAGTTTTGGTGATTCACAAGTTCAACAATGGGCCTGCTCAAAGAAGGCATCTCTACAAAGCAGGATTGACGCAGAAAGAAAATGGGAAGAAGAACGAAATCGAGATACAGATGAAAGGTTTGAATGGTGACGTTTCAGCAAGTATTTGAGTCAATATCAAATAATGTTAACTGTATTTATTGATGATAGTTAACACTTCGCCAAGTTCAGAATTACATTGACCATATCTTTGATGAGCATTCACTAGGATAAATTTTAGTCAAAGTGACAGAGTATACACAAGTGTTTATTCTAACCCGTTACTGGACAGAACCTTCTTAGAGTTAATGTTCAAAATTAACCAACTCACATTACTTTTAGAATCCGGTATGGGTAAGTTTGAACTACAGGGGAACCATTGTGGCTAGCATTTACTTTGGGGATAATTTATGGAACGCTATCAGCATCTAACATTATGTATTTGTGAAGAAACCTTATGATAGGTATTTGTTTAACTCGATATATGTCTATTTCACACGCTATGTCAGCAGCTCACTTCTCTCGATGTGCATTTGAAGTAGACCTTGATAATAAAAATATCCTCTGTGCCAATGTAAGTGCAGCTATATTCTGCTCTGTTGCATTCATGGAAGCTGCAATCAATGAATGGTCTTCCAACGAAGAATCATTTATTGATTCTTGGTTAAAAAAACAAAAAGTGTCTAAAAAATTTAAGGCTACAGATTTCAAATCATTTGATAGGGAGGGAATACTTAATAAATATGATATTGGCCTATTATCTAAAGGCAGAAAAAAAATCGACCGAGGTAGTAAACTAATCCAGCATGCTGAAGCATTGATCAAGTTGAGAAATAACCTGACGCATTATAAAGGTGATTGGCTAGATTCAGGTACACCAGAAATGCTTGGCTCTGGTAGTTCTCACCTTACCCAATATTGGCCTGTTCTGAACTTGATGGTTTTCAGGAAAAAAGGCCTCAAAGGGACTTGGGAACAAAAAGAGTATGCTGAATGGGCAACTATAACTGCAATTAATTTGGTCGATAACTTTTTTGCAGAGCTAGGCAAGCCTTCAATAGTAGAGCATGTTCAAAAAGAACTTAAAACTCGTCGTGACACCTTAGCTCCCTAATGTCCTTGTGTCACATCATCTTCCAGCTAACTATGAAAGCATAAATGGACAGGAATGACTTAGATTTTAAGCTCAGCACTAGGCTCCGAATCACTTTTAGACAATTTGTTATGCCATGCCTGTCAATTTATCTCGAATTCGATTAGCACATTCAATTGGAGACGTTGCAATGTCTCGACCACAAATTCTCATGCTAGTAATACCAATTTTATTAAGCTTTATGTCTATAGCTTTATCTTTGGCTACCGCTTCGACTGACGAATGATACGCAATTGAATCACAGAATACGGCTAACTTTTTATCAGAAAAGTAATAGTCAGCATCTGTAATTGTTTTTAAGCGACGACGTGATTTGGCATTTTCCCATAACTTATGAAATCCAGGAACAGTGAAGCCATCTTCACAGATTATCGTTTGTAACTCTGGGTACAAGCCAATAGAGTCCATTGCTTGTAACAAAAACAATTCGATAGGTGAATCGCAACCCCAAATTCGCTTCGGTTTAACTTTTTTAAATGGTTTAAAGTACCAATTTTTTCGATACTTTTCGTAGTCCTGACGTACTTGTTTATTGCCTCGTAAAGGCTCCGGTACTCCAGGAGATAGAACCTCACTATGTTTAAACGGCATAGCAAGTGCGTAGGTGCCAACAACAAACCCTATCATATCAGACTCAATGCCTGTGTAATCGGTGTACCCCATCATATGTAAACCACAAGCGCCCGAAAACGGGTTAAATCCATTATAGATTTTCGGAACCAAATTTTGCTCTTCGAAATCAATATGCTCAATCCACTCAGGGGTAGTAACGGATAGTTCACCTCGCTTACTAGCTGGTTGTAACGAAATATTGTAAGGCTTGCCAACTAAAACACCGTCTACCTCTTTAAATCCATATGCATTAACTACGATAAAGACTAACTGAAAAGTCACTTTTTCCTTTTTATATATTTCAATTGATTTTTCAGACGGATTAACACTAACCACACGATCATTGGCAATCATATGTCTTAGTTCGAGTGGCTGGACACCATCTAAGTCGAACAAATCAAATTCTAGAAATTTGCCAATACTTCCCGACATATCAACCGTTACGGGCAAGTCAGGTAATTCTCTATAATATGGAAGTTCAAATAGCTCTTCGGGACGATTTTCAATATTTGTTGGTTCTGCCATAACTGAGACTTACTCCCTTGACATAATAATGTATTAACCGGACTTCTAATAAAAACGAACCAAAGCAATAGGTTTACTGATATAAATACGATAATAGTTAAGTTTTGGCAAAAACTTAACATTGAATATTGTGTTGTGACAACAGTTAAACTCTCAAAGAATGAGAGACTTCGAATACCGAGAATGATTTGGTATCCAAAGGGTAATATGAGGGTTAACATTAGTTTAGGTATTGATAGTCCAGTATAGATGCATTGCAAATGGTACTAACACTAACTCGGAATGGGGCAGATTTGTGCCAACCTAGGGGAAGCCGGTTAGCAAGTCATTGATTAGATATACTATTTGGGGTTAAGCTTACCTTCAGCTACAAGCTCGTCGCAACGTAACCTGGCTATAGCTTTACGTTCTCCCCTGTCTTTAATAGCAGTGAACTGGGAATACATGGCATCAACACAACCGTCATACGTTTTCAAACTATCGTCAATAAAGAACGACCATGCGACATATCCTATTATCGCGGTGACAATAATTTTCTTAACCATAATTCCAACCTGTAATTAGCTGTGTTTAACCAATTTCTACTCTTTGAGAGATGCTCCCTCAACACCAGATATTGAAACACATTAATGGTATGAGGAAAAGTAAGTCAAATGAAGTTCTACTGAACTGAATGGGCAATAGCCCCTAACATTGAAAGGGGGGCAACAGAGTGTTAAAACTGAGATAGAAAAGCACTTTTCCAAAGATGTGGTAGTGATGTTTTATGATTTAGTAATGAAGTGTGTAAAATGCTTAACAATCAATATCTCCATAGCTAGATACATAGGGAAGAAAATATGTGGTTAGAGCAAATGCCTGGATATTCACTACCGACTTTAGCAGTATGGCCACAACCATGGTATGAAGCTGGTATATGGCAAATGTATGATCTAAAACTTCGCAAAGACGGCTCTTTAAAGTGGTATAAAGCATTCGTTGAGCTTGAAACAAAGCACGTGAAATCTGAAGTCTATGACTCATATGAATTAGCGGTAGAAGCCGCTATAAAAAGAAATACCGTGCTATCAGAAGAACTTGCTAATCTTGATTTATCTATCAGTGAAAAAGAGTCTTTACTTCTAAAAATTGAAAAAGATGTAACCAGACAAAGTAATGCCGCTCGCTTAACAGTGAGCGGCTCTTTTCTTATAGGGGTAACGTGGTGCTTTATATAGCACTTGTCTTGGAAATGGTTTTCGCTTTCTTTTTTTTGGTAGGATTAATCGCTTTCCATTCTCCCTAAGGTTTTGCAGCTTTTTAGGGATCGTTCCAGGTGTCCGTCCTGAGCACCATAGGAACTCATCTTGAATGAGTCTTAATGCATTGATAAAGCTTATTCTTAATGGCTCTACGTCATGAGATTCTGCCATCCTTTTCATTTCTAATCGAACTAGGTTATAAGAAATTAAGATTCCCCATAGTTCTTGATAAATACCTTCGACTTTTTGGCTTCTAAGAATGGCTTGATTATTCAGTTGACCTTGCTTGAGTTCACCATAACTCTGCTCTATTTCCCAGCGTTCCCAATAAACGTTAATGATATCTTTCAATGGGTAGGTAATCGGGCATTCTAGTGAGGTTATAAACCCTTTGATTTCTCCTTTAGGCACAGGAATAAGCACCAAACGAGCTTGCCAACTATCCCTAAGGTGAGGATATTTTCTTTTTGCATCAGGTGACACAGGCATTTTTATCAGTTTATCGTGCTCTGAGTATTCTTCTAAAACTTCGTACCTAAATTTGCTTTTTATTGGTGTGAGCCAGTGAGTATTCGCTCCTGCTCCACGCCATGATTCAAAAAGCTCTGCAGACATGAAACCACGGTCAAAAAGAGTCAAAGAATTATCTGGGGCTGAGCCTACAAGTTGTTGAGCATAAGATATTTCACTGTTTGTTATGGGGCCGAAGGCGGCATCAGAAATGAGGTGCGTTCGTGTTGACATGAGCGTCACAGCAAGGACCGAGGGGAATGTTGATTTACCTCTGGCGTAGCCTAACTTTTTATTATCTTCAGTTTCTGGCGTTTTAAATTGAGTGCCATCAACGCTAAGAAGCTTAAGACCGCAGACTGAGTCTGACTGTCCTTCAGCTTCCCAGTGAGTTGCCGTGGTGTGAAATAGGTACCGCAATGGTTCATAACCAATGCGCTGTCTAGCTTTAACAATGCTGCTCGTGGCTAAGGGGGGCAAATCGCCTTTTGAATCAGGAAAAGCCAATTCCAATTTATCGCAAACATCGCTAATAGAACGATTACGCATCAAACCAATCCCAAGTACCAACCAAACGGCTTGTTCAGCAGGGAATCTTCTCTTTCTGACGGCGGCACGGCCTGTTTGATTAACGGCTTCCGATACCCATTCGATAGGGATATTTTTGCGAAATGAGTCGATTGACTCTGGAAAATGCAATTCAGCAGTCGCTTGTAACTCTAAAGAAAATTCAGACATAAAAAATCGGCCTCAGAAATAAATCTAAGACCGATTATGAAGCCTAGAAAAGATCGTTCAAGTCGCTTAAACGATCGGCATTAAACCAGACAAAGCCGACTATTTGGTGAAGAACAGCTTATGCTTTCTGAAGCTATCCGTAGGCATCAAGAAACCCCAAGGCCCTCTGTCAATGAAATTGTCTTACCAGATAATTGCGAAAGTATTCTAGATTCATTAATGGAAATATTGAACGAAACTCCATATATAAATTTTGTGCGACTTAAAAAATATGGAATTAGTTTACTAAGGGACAAAGGGCATGACTGGTCAACTAGAGCAAAACACACTAAGCAAACAGCCAAGTATTTCTATAGAGAAAGAATTGCTGCTGCATTCGGCTTAAATGGAGCAGAACACTGGGGGAAAACCAAATCTAATATTCGAGAAATCTTACTCCCAAGAGCAAATCAATTACTTCAATTGGCTAGCGTTAAGCGAATGCTCGACGAAGCAGAGCAGCAAGGAAAAAAGGTCGTAGTGGCATCAGGGTTTGTATTCTGGTTTGAAGAAAGCGGCAATGTTGGTTGGGTAGTAAAAGAGGTTAGTTATTCTGATGCTGAAAAGTCAGGAAATACACTTTGGAAAAAAGGAACTATTCTATCTAAAAACCACGGACGCATCGTTGTACTACCTTATGTCAAAGAAAACGGGGATTTAGTTCAAGGTCACACAAAGAATGCGCCACATGATGGCAAAGCCAAACCAAGACATTCTAAAGAATATGTAGAACTTCCATATGAGATTCTAGAGGATGACCTGATGATTGGATTGTTTGGAGAGCTAAAATATGAGTAGTTACAAATAAAAATCATTACGGTATAGCTATAAAGGGAAAATGTTAACTGTTCTTCCCTCTTCCTTGTAAACAATATTGACATTAAAAAAACTAAGTCAAAGTGCATTTCTCCAAAGCTGGCAGTCATTCAGTCGTAACTAATATTGGGGCAAAAACGTTTTAACAAAGTTTAGTATCAAACGAAATATGATGATGCCCTTAATGCATAATCATTAGAATGATTTCTATTAAGAATCTGCTTAAAAATAACTCTTGCATTGTTCTTTTTTTTACCCAATATAGGATTCAATAATACATTTTGTATTATTGAATCCAGTTATCAAGGAGATATATTTATGTCGAGCACAGGCGAAAAACCAGGGAAAGGTGTTTATACATGCACAAAATGTGGGCAAAAAGTCATTTTAGATGATAACTCCGATACACTTCCTCCTTGCCCTAAATGCGAAGCAACAAACTACACGCCTTAAAATAATGGCCTTATATAAACTTATAAATGAGGTGAGCGTCATGAGCATAAAACCAGGCCCCAAGCCAAAAGCTGAATCAACGGGTAAAACAGACCAAAGACGTAGTGTTACCCCTGAGAATAAATCTAAACATCCAAGTTTAGACACTCATAAACATAAACCGGGTAAATAGTTTTGCATTACAAACGCTATCGTCCTGGAGTTTAACTACCCATGACTATTGCATTAACATAACTTTTTATCTTAAAAAGAAAAAGCGACCACTCAATGAGTCAGTCGCTTTTTTTTAGTTTCGAACATTTCACAGTAGCGAACTTGTTTAGTTTCTAACTTTTCAGTTAGTCGCTATCTTTATGACTAGTTTCGAACTCTATTTAACTCCCACAGGCGATACGGTTACTTGTAACTATTCTACCGTAACTGACTTGGCTAGGTTACGTGGTTGGTCTACATCGGTACCTTTAATTAATGCCACATGGTATGACAATAATTGTAATGGAATGGTGTAAATCAGTGGTGCCATAAACTCATCACAATGTGGTACTTGGATGACTTTCATGGTGTCGTCTGATTCAAACTCAGCATCGACATCAGCAAATACATACATTAAGCCGCCGCGGGCGCGCACTTCTTCAACGTTTGATTTAAGCTTTTCAAGCAGTTCGTTGTTTGGTGCAACCACAATCACTGGCATGTCGGCATCAATTAGTGCTAATGGGCCGTGTTTTAACTCGCCAGAGGCGTACGCTTCTGCGTGAATGTACGAAATCTCTTTCAGCTTTAACGCGCCTTCCATTGCGATGGGGTATTGATCGCCACGGCCTAAGAATAACGCGTGGTGCTTGTCGGCGAAATCTTCTGCTAATTCAGCAATCGCATCGTCTAACCCTAGTGCTTGCTCAACCTTAGCGGGCATTGACAGTAAGCTTTGAGTAATTGCAGCTTCCATTTCGCTAGACATGCCATTATGACGACCAATAACTGTGGTCAACATTAACAAACCTGCAAGTTGCACGGTAAAGGCTTTGGTTGAGGCTACGCCAATTTCAGCGCCGGCTTTCATCATATACGCCATGTCTGATTCGCGTACTAATGACGAACCTTGTGAGTTACAGATGGTTAATGTGGCTTTGTAACCCATCTCTTTTGCTAAGCGCATTGCTGCTAATGTGTCGGCTGTTTCACCCGATTGCGAAATGGTCACTAATAGGCTGTTTGGGAATAAATGCGATTTGCGGTAACGGAATTCTGATGCAATTTCAACGTTACACGATACACCTGCCCAGTCTTCTAACCAGTAGCGCGCTGCCATACCTGCATGGTAACTGGTACCACAGGCAATAATTTGTACGTGTTTAATGTCTTTTAACAATTCTGCGGCGTTTTCACCAAATGCAGAATCTAGTACTTTTCCGCCCGCTATACGGCCTTCTAAAGTGTGGGCAATAGCGGTTGGCTGCTCGTAAATCTCTTTTAGCATATAGTGACGGTATTCGCCTTTATCACCGGCGTCATGGGTCACTTCAGATTCTTTTACTTCACGCTTAACAGGGCTGCCGTTAAGGTCAAAAATGTTGACTTCGCGACGCGTAACTTCAGCGACATCGCCCTCTTCTAAAAAGGCAAATGAGCGAGTTACAGGCAGTAAGGCTAATTGATCTGAGGCAACAAAGTTTTCACCTAAACCAAAACCAATCACTAGCGGGCTACCACTTCGAGCCACAACCATACGTTCACTGTCACGACGGTCGATAACCACTGTGCCGTATGCGCCTTCGAGTTGTTTTACGGTAGCCTGCACTGCGGCCAATAAACTGCCTGCTGTTTTAAGCTCGTGATGTACTAAGTGACATATAACTTCGGTGTCGGTGTCTGATGAAAACACATAACCTAAGTCTTTAAGCATTTCACGTAGCTTGTTGTGGTTTTCAATAATACCGTTGTGTACTACGGCAATGTCACCCTCAGATAAATGCGGGTGAGCATTACGCTCACTTGGTTCACCATGAGTTGCCCAACGAGTGTGAGCAATACCTGTGCCGCCAGCCAGTGGCGCGGCGTCTAACGCTGATGATAACTCTTGTACTTTGCCTAAACGGCGAGTGCGGCTTAATTCACCTTGATTAATGACAGCAACACCCGCAGAGTCATAACCGCGGTATTCAAGGCGACGAAGGCCTTCTACTAAAATTTCTGCAACATCCCTTTGCGCAACAGCGCCTACGATTCCACACATGTTATTTTCCTTTACGATATTAAATTAATTTAGTTTGCATATGGCGCAAGTATCACTTTTACGCCATGTGCAGAAATAGTTTCTACGGCTTGCGGGCTAATGTTGTCGTCAGTAACTAACACATTCACCACATCCCACGGCAGTTCCAGGTTGGGGATCCGCCGGCCTATTTTGGTCGACTCTAATAGCACCACCACTTCACGTGACATTTCGGCCATGACTTTACTGAGGCCGGTGAGTTCATTAAATGTAGTGGTTCCACGATCAAGATCGATGCCGTCTGCACCGATAAATAATTGGTCGAAGTTATATGAGCGTAATACTTGCTCTGCCACCTGGCCCTGAAAAGACTCTGAATGCGGATCCCAGGTGCCACCGGTCATCAATAATGTCGGTTCGTTTTCAAGTTCGTGTATGGCATTGGCTAGTTGCAATGAGTTTGTCATCACCACTAGGCCACGCTTATCATTAAGCTGTTGCACTATCCCCGATGTGGTACTGCCACTGTCTATTATGATTCGGTTATGATCGCGAATGAGCTCAGCGGCTTTTGCTGCAATGGCTTGTTTGTTCAACGACAATGTTTCGTTTGCTATTTGGGTCATTTCTTGAGGAACAGGAACGGCCCCACCATAACGACGTAGCAATAAACCATGAGTTTCAAGCATGGCTAAATCTTTACGAATAGTGACTTCTGAGGTCGCGAACAAACTGGCCAGTTCATCGACACTGACTTCACCTTGCTCGTTAACCAATTTAATGATCGAATGGCGACGTTGTTGGGTATTACGTTTGGTCATTTGATTAAAAATCTTTCACATAAGTTTCGAAACGAAAGATATTTTAACATCAAATGAAACTTTATCTAGATCTGAATGATTCAAATTGAAATAAAAGTACAAAAAAACCTCTGTGATAAGCAGAGGTTCTTATGGTTACATTTTAGAAGGGTTTAAAATGTTACTTTTTAATTTTTACAGGACGTTGCCAACCTGTGATATGACGTTGTTTTACCCGGGTAATAACCAGTTCATCTGCTGCAACATCTTTAGTGATAGTAGAACCGGCACCTAATGTCGCGTTTTTACCTATGGTGACTGGCGCGACTAATTGGGTATCACTGCCGACAAATACGCCATCTTCTATGGTGGTAACAAACTTGTTAGCGCCGT
This sequence comes from Shewanella inventionis, assembly GCF_019931735.1. Taxonomy (NCBI): domain Bacteria; kingdom Pseudomonadati; phylum Pseudomonadota; class Gammaproteobacteria; order Alteromonadales; family Shewanellaceae; genus Shewanella; species Shewanella inventionis. The sequence goes on from NZ_CP082926.1 coordinate 449,453, forward strand.
CGTAGTTACAGGTAATGGTACCAGCTCCTATGTTGACACCGGCGCCAATAACAGCATCGCCAAGATAGGCTAAATGGCCTGCTTTGGAGCCAACACCTAATACGCTCTTTTTAATTTCAACAAAATTACCAATGTGTGCATCTTGTTTAAGCTCTGCACCAGGGCGCAAACGGGCAAAAGGCCCTGCACTTGCTGCTTGGCCAAGTTTTGCGCCTTCAACAATGGTATAAGGTTTAATTTCTGCGTTATCGGCAATGTCACAATCAATTAAAATAGCGCCTGCGCCAATGGTAACGTTATTACCTAAAGTAACCTTACCTTGAAAAATGACATTAACATCAATCATCACATCCATACCCACGCTGACATCACCGCGAATATCAATACGGGCAGGATCGCGTAAATTAGCACCTTCTAACATGAGTTTTTCAGCGGCGCGCGCTTGGTACGCTCGCTCTAATTGTGCTAATTGCACACGGTTATTGGCACCTTCTACTTCAATTGCCGATTGTGGTTGTGAGGTTGTAATATCAACACCATCTGCATTCGCCATTGCAATAATATCGGTTAAGTAATATTCGCCTTGCGCGTTGTTGTTTGATAACCGGCTCAACCAGGCTTTTAGCTGCTTGCCAGGTACGGCCATAATACCTGTGTTAACTTCAGTGATGGTGAGCTGTTCTGCGTTAGCATCTTTTTGCTCTACGATGCCAACCACTTTACCTGACTCTCTCACAATACGGCCGTAACCGGTTGGGTTAGGCAAATTGACCGTTAAAATGGCTAATCCATTTGCTGAGCGAGCCGCTAGTAGTGTCTCTAATGTTGATTGTTGAATAAGTGGAACATCACCGTAAAGAATAAGCACGGTATCGTCGTCGTTGATGTTTGAGTTGGCTTGAGCGACAGCGTGCCCGGTACCGAGCTGCTCTGCTTGTAACACCCAATTAAGTGCTTGTTCACCGAGTGTAGCCTTTAATTTGTCGGCGCCGTAGCCATACACTAGTTGAATGGCTTGCGCTCCTAATGAGTTAGCAGTGTCGATAACATGCTGAACCATACTTTTATGGGCAATAGGATGCAGCACTTTAGGTAAATCTGAGCGCATGCGTGTTCCTTTGCCTGCGGCTAAGATAACAACATTTAACGACATAATTAGTCCCTTCAAACAAGATGAATTCAAATTGGCGCTATTTTAGCTTAATCCCATGCTAATACCAATCAGCACTCTCTGATCACTTATTTATCTAAATAAAAAAGCTCTCAATATGGTATTTAAGCAATAAAAAAGGCGACTCATAACGAGTCGCCTTTTATTGCGTCAAATAATCAGATTATCTGGTGATATTTTTCTTGATGGTTTCAACTACTTTTAATTGAGCCAAAGACTTGGCCAATTCAATAGCTGCGGCTTCGTAGTTAAAGTCGGCGCCAGCATTAGCAATAGCTTGCTCTGCACGTTCTTTCGCTTCTAAAGCGGCTTTTACATCAATATCATCGGCACGTAATGCTACATCAGCAAGTACTGAGATTGCAGTAGGTTGCACTTCTAGTAAACCACCAGAAAGGTACAACACTTCTTCACTACCATCTTGCTTGATAAAGCGCGCCATACCAGGCTTGATTTTTGTTAGTAGAGCAACGTGGTTAGGCATAATACCTAACTCACCTTCAGCGCCGTTCACTTCAAAAAAGCTCACTTCGCCGTGGTAGATGCTGTCTTCTGCACTAACAATATCAAGTTGGACTGTTTTGGCTGCCATCAAGTTCTCCTTAAAGAACTAAGCTTTACGGCCTAGTTATTTCTTTTTGTTCGCTTTCTCGATAGCTTCATCGATTGAGCCAACCATGTAGAACGCTTGCTCTGGAATGTGATCGAATTCACCGTCCAAAATACCCTTAAAGCCACGGATGGTGTCTTTTAGAGAAACGTACTTACCTGGAGAACCTGTAAACACTTCTGCTACGAAGAAAGGTTGAGATAAGAAACGCTCAATCTTACGTGCACGGAATACAGTTGTTTTGTCGTCATCTGACAATTCATCCATACCCAAAATAGCAATAATGTCTTTCAGCTCTTTATAACGCTGTAATACAGTTTGTACACCGTTTGCAACATCATAATGCTCTTGACCAACAACCTGTGGATCTAACTGACGTGAAGTCGAGTCCAATGGGTCAACGGCTGGGTAAATACCCAATGAAGCAATTTGACGAGACAATACAACAGTCGCATCTAAGTGAGCGAAGGTTGTTGCTGGTGACGGATCGGTTAAGTCATCCGCAGGTACATATACTGCTTGAACAGAAGTAATCGAACCTGTTTTAGTTGAAGTAATACGTTCTTGTAGAACACCCATTTCTTCAGCTAGTGTTGGCTGATAACCTACCGCAGAAGGCATACGACCTAACAGTGCAGATACTTCAGTACCAGCTAAGGTATAACGGTAGATGTTGTCAACGAACAACAGTACGTCACGACCTTCGTCACGGAACTTTTCAGCCATAGTCAAACCAGTTAACGCTACGCGTAAACGGTTTCCTGGAGGCTCGTTCATCTGACCATATACCATGGCAACTTTGTCTAATACGCCTGAATCTTCCATCTCGTAGTAGAAGTCGTTACCCTCACGAGTACGCTCACCTACACCAGCGAATACAGAAAGACCTGAGTGAGCTTTAGCGATGTTGTTAATCAGTTCCATCATGTTAACTGTTTTACCAACACCCGCACCACCGAACAGACCTACTTTACCACCTTTAGCGAAAGGACATACAAGGTCGATAACCTTGATACCAGTCTCTAAAAGTTCAGTCGTGTTTGATTGATCTTCGTATGAAGGTGCTGCACGGTGAATTTCATAACGCTCTTCTTCACCGATTTCGCCCGCTTCATCAATTGGCTCACCTAATACGTTCATGATACGGCCAAGAGTTTTCACTCCAACCGGAACAGAAATTGGTGAACCTGAGTTTGCTACCTCTAGACCACGACGCAGACCATCAGAAGAACCCATAGCGATGGTACGAACTACACCACCACCTAGCTGTTGCTGAACTTCCAGCACCAAACCATTACAGGCGCCTTCACCTGTGATCTTCAGAGCGTCATATACCCGAGGTACAGAATCTTGTGGAAACTCGACGTCCACAACCGCGCCAATTACTTGGACAACAGTACCTGTGCTCATGATTAATCCTCTAAACTTGAATTCGTTACCTAACCTAAACCGCTGCAGCGCCTGATACAATTTCCGACAGTTCTTGCGTAATCGCAGCCTGACGGGCTTTGTTATAGACTAATTGCAAATCATCGATCATTTCGCCAGCGTTGTCTGTTGCCGCCTTCATCGCTACCATACGGGCAGCCTGTTCAGAGGCAAGGTTTTCAACAACACCTTGATACACTTGTGACTCAACATAACGAGTTAACAGTACATCCAAAATTTCTTTTGGATCTGGCTCGTATATATAATCCCAAGGGTAACTCGCTACTTCTTCATCTGACTTAGGTAAAGGTAGCAGCTGTTCGATCACAGGAGTCTGGGCCATTGTATTAACAAATTTGTTAAACACAATGTACAGACGATCCAGTTTACCTTCGTTGTAAGCTTTTAACATGACACGCACTGTGCCAATCAAGTCAGCAAGCTTTGGCGAATCGCCTAAACCTGATGCATGGGCAGTAACATTACCACCAAAGCTTTTGAAGAATTGAACAGAACGAGCACCAACTGGACAAAAGTCTATTTCAGCACCTTGCTCTTTCCATTTCTTCACGTCTGACACAACCTTTTTGAATAGGTTGACGTTCAAACCACCACAAAGGCCACGGTCGGTTGCTACAACTATGTAACCAACCCGCTTGGCATCTCTCACCTCTAAATAGGGGTGTTTATACTCGAGAGTACCTTGCGCTACGTGACCGATCACCTTACGCATATTTTCTGCATATGGACGGCTCGCTGCCATGCGTTCTTGCGCTTTGCGCATTTTGCTGGCTGCAACCATTTCCATAGCTGAAGTGATCTTCTGAGTGTTTTTAACACTCGCGATCTTGGTTTTAATCTCTTTAGCGCCGGCCATCTCTACTCTCCAATCTGGGACCTGAGGTGCCTAATGACACCTCTTGTTCATTATTACCAGGTTTGGGTTTCAATGAACTTGTCCATGCCTGCTTTCAGCTCACCTTCGATATCAGCGTTATAATCGCCAGTAGCGTTGATGGTTTTGATTAGCTCAGCATGTTGACTGTTCATGTATGAAAGCAGAGCGGCTTCGAAGCGACCGATTTCATTTAAAGCAACACCTTTTAGGTAGCCTTTTTCAGCTGCGAAAATAGACACAGCCTGGGCAGCAACGCTCATAGGAGCATATTGCTTTTGCTTCATTAATTCGGTTACACGCTCACCATGCTCAAGTTGAGCACGTGTTGCATCATCTAAATCAGATGCAAACTGTGAGAACGCTGCAAGCTCTCGATACTGTGCAAGTGCAGTACGGATACCGCCAGACAGTTTCTTGATGATCTTAGTCTGCGCTGCACCACCAACACGAGAAACAGAAATACCTGGGTTAACTGCTGGACGTAAGCCCGAGTTAAACAAGTCAGTCTCAAGGAAGATCTGACCATCTGTAATAGAAATTACGTTGGTCGGTACGAACGCTGATACGTCACCAGCTTGGGTTTCAATAATAGGTAACGCGGTTAACGAACCGGTTTGACCTTTTACTGCACCGTTTGTGAACTTTTCTACATAGTTCACGTTTACGCGTGATGCACGCTCTAATAAACGCGAGTGTAGATAGAATACGTCACCTGGGTATGCTTCACGTCCTGGTGGACGCTTCAATAGCAATGAAATTTGACGGTAAGCAACTGCTTGCTTAGACAAATCATCATATACGATTAAAGAATCTTCACCGCGGTCACGGAAGTATTCACCCATTGAACAACCAGAATATGGTGCTAAGAATTGCAGTGCGGCAGCTTCAGAAGCTGATGCAACAACAACGATAGTGTTAGCTAGTGCGCCATGTTCTTCAAGTTTACGTACTACGTTAGCGATGGTAGAAGCTTTCTGACCAACAGCAACATAGACACATTTAATACCTGAATCTTTCTGGTTGATAATTGCATCGATAGCCATCGCTGTTTTACCAGTCTGACGGTCACCAATGATCAATTCACGTTGACCACGACCGATTGGGATCATGGCATCAACGGCTTTATAACCAGTTTGGATTGGTTGATCTACTGATTTACGCTCAATAACACCAGGAGCAATCACTTCAACAGGAGAGAAACCATCGTTGTCGATAGGTCCTTTACCGTCGATTGGCTCACCAAGGGTGTTAACAACACGACCAAGTAGTCCACGACCCACTGGTACTTCAAGAATACGACCAGTGGTTCTTACTTTTGCACCTTCTGCTAAATTAGCATAAGGGCCCATTACTACGGCGCCTACAGAATCACGTTCTAAGTTCAACGCGATTGCAAAACGGCCACCAGGCAGTTCGATCATTTCACCTTGCATTACATCGGCAAGGCCGTTAATGCGAATGATGCCGTCACTTACTGCAACGATAGTACCTTCGTTGCGAGCTTCACTAACGACGTCGAACTGCTCGATCCGCTGCTTAATCAGATCGCTGATTTCAGTGGAATTCAGTTGCATGCTCAAACTCCCAATTACGACTGCAGCTTATCAGACAAGCGCGATAACTTACCGCTTACCGAGCCATCAATGACTAGGTCGCCTGATTTAATAATCACACCGCCAATAAGCGATGCGTCGATGCTGCAATTCAGCTTAACTTTGCGTGCGAGACGTTTCTCTAGAGAAACACTAATTTGCTGCTGTTGCTCAGAGCTTAGCTCAGTTGCAGAAACCACTGTGGCTTCAACTTCTTTTGCCCACTCATTACGGTATTCAACAAAAAGTAGCGATACTGCTGGCAGTATCCCTAAACGACCGTTTTCAGCCATTACCTTTATCAGGTTCTGACCTTGCTCGTTGACTTGTTCACCGCAAACTTTAATAAACAGTGAGGCAAGTTCTGTACTCGCAAGAGTACCGTTAAGCAGTGGTTTCATTGATTCGTTTTCACTTACCAATGAGGCGAAAGCTAACATTTCTGTCCAACTATCGACTGCTTTGTGTTCAACAGCAAAATCAAAAGCTGCCTTTGCGTAAGGGCGAGCGATGGTGGTTAATTCAGCCATAACTCAACTCCTTATCAAATTTCAGCAACAAGTTTATCAACTATGTCACTGTGGGCGGCTGGATCAATCGAACGCTCAAGAATCTTCTCTGCGCCGATAACGGCTAGAGTAGCAACTTGCTTACGCAAGTCATCTTTCACGCGATTACGTTCGTTTTCAATTTCTGCATTACCTTGAGCGATAATTTTTGCACGCTCAATTTGTGCTTCAGCTTTAGCTTCTTCAACGATTTGAGCTTTACGCTTGTTAGCTTGCTCAATGATCTCGTTGGCAGTTACTTTTGCTTCTTTTAGTTGCTCAGTAGCTTTAATTTGCGCTAACTCTAGATCTTTTGCTGCACGGCCGGCATCTGCCAGACCATCAGCAATTTTCTTCTGGCGTTCTTCGATGGCATTCATCAACGGAGGCCATACAAACTTCATGCAAAACCACACGAAGAGAATAAAGGCAACCGTCTGACCGAATAGGGTAGCGTTGAAATTCACAACAGCCTCCTAGTTAGATTAAAGACAGAAGCGTTAATTAAAGCATTGCACCCAATGGGTTAGTAAATAGCATAAATAGCGCAATACCTACACCAATCATAGTTACGGCATCTAGTAGACCCGCTACGATGAACATTTTAACTTGTAACATAGGCGCCATTTCTGGCTGACGAGCTGCACCTTCCAAAAACTTTCCACCTAAAAGGCCGAAACCGATAGCTGTTCCTAATGCACCCATACCAATAAGTAGAGCAACAGCAATAGCCGTCATTCCTAATACAGTTTCCATATCTATCTCCAATATTCTAAATCGTTGTTATTAATGATTTAGGTCAAAAAAATTTTCGGTTACCCTTAGTGATCTTCATGCGCCATGCTTAAATAAACAATGGTCAACATCATGAAAATAAATGCTTGTAAAGTAATAACTAAAATATGGAAAATTAACCAACCTAGTTGTAATCCTACACCTAGAGCAGATAACGCCACGTTAGAACCATACATCAATGCAATAAGGATAAAAATCAACTCACCAGCATACAAGTTACCAAATAGTCGTAGTGCCAATGAAATTGGCTTAGCAACTAAGGTTACTGTTTCTAATAATAAGTTGACGGGTATCATTGCCCAATGGTTAAAAGGCTGAAATGTTAGTTCTTTAACAAAACCTGAAACACCTTTGACTTTAATGCTGTAGTAAATAATCAGCACAAACACACCAATAGCTAAGCTAAAAGTGATGTTTACGTCAGTAGTCGGAACCACTTTAAGGTATGGCACGCCTGCTAAACTTGCTGCCCATGGCAACCAATCTACAGGGATCATATCCATGAAGTTCATCATGAAAATCCATACAAAAATAGTCAGAGCTAAAGGCGCAATAACAGGATTGCGGCCGTGAAAAGTTTCTTTCACACTGCTATCAACAAACTCAACAATCATCTCGACAAAACATTGAAATTTGCCAGGAACGCCTGTTGTCGCTTTTTTGCCAGCACTGTAAAACAGCCATAAGAACAACACACCAAGCCCAACCGAAAAGAGCAACGAATCAATGTGCCATGTCCAAAACCCTTCACCAACACTTAAGTTGGTAAGGTGATGTTGGATATAGCCCTGCGGTGTTAACGCTTCACCAGTTGCAGCCATGATTCATCCCACTTAACTTTGCTTGAAATATAAAGGTGCTATCCAGTGCACAACTAACGCTAACGAATAACAAGTAAAAAGCGGCATAAATCCGACTTCCATGTTGATAAACACTAACGTAAACAATGCAATGGTCAACAGCATCTTTACCGCTTCCCCCCAGTAAAAGCTTTTAACCACTTTTGCTGCAGAGCTTGCCCCACTATGTGAGAAAGCTAGGGTTGCGAATACAAAATTAGGAAGTACAGCGATAATCGCGCCTGCTAAAGCAGACTGACCATACTGCGCTCCCCACATTACGAAAAATAGTATTGAAATAATGCTCGCTACTATCGCTTGTACCAGCACTAATTTATAGGCTGCTAACCTACCACGACGCGCTAAAACATTACCCAACTTCATATCTCCGCATTAATGCCTTTCGCGGTCCTAATGTTAAATTTAATATATTAAACTAGCCTTAAGATACAAAAAGCCTGCAAAGTATACCTTTTCGCGCTTTGTTTGCAACTTTGATGATAGGAAAACAACGATTTAATGAGTGAAATAGCGCTAAATATACAAAAGTAAAAATTAGCGCTATGTCACAAAATTACTACATGAAATGGTTTAGTCAGATTTTTAACGAATTTTACTTAAAATACCGTCTAATTCAGCAAGATTTTGGTAGTTTATTACAATTTTCCCTTTACCTTTAGTACCATGATTAATGGCAACTTTGGCGCCGAGCCGTTCAATTAACTCTTGTTCTAATCGGCTAACATCATGATCTTTAGCTTGAGTTTCGACGGTTTTAGCCGGATTTAAGGCTTTATTAATTAATCGTTCAGTTTCTCGAACAGTCATTTCTTTTGATGCAACTAATCGGGCTAAATTAGTCTGTTCATCACCTTCTATGGCCAATAAAGCACGGGCGTGTCCCATGTCAATGTCACCATATTCTAACAAACGCTTAACAGGCTCATTGAGGCTATTTAAGCGCAGTAAGTTAGATACACTAGCTCGAGATTTACCTACTGCATCAGCGACTTGTTGATGGGTTAATTCAAACTCTTCTAATAAACGCTGTAAGGCAATTGCTTCTTCCATTGCATTGAGGTCTTCGCGCTGAATATTCTCAATCAGCGCAATAGCCACAGCCGCTTCATCTGCCACTTGTTTAACAATACACGGGACTTTATCAAGCTTAGCAAGTTGTGCTGCACGCCAACGACGTTCACCCGCGATAATTTCATAATTACCATTTGATACTTTACGCACCACAATTGGCTGAATAACACCTTGGGAGCGAATAGACTCAGCAAGCTCTTCTAATGCCTCTGGAGACATATCTTTACGTGGCTGATATTTACCAGGTTGGAGTTTGTCCAGATCAAGATGAATAAGATCGCTTGCTACAGGGTGTGATTGAGTTTCTTCTGGTTGCTCGTTTTTACGAGTCGCCGCATTGCTATGGCTTAATAAGGCATCCAGGCCTTTACCTAAACCGCGTTTTTTTAACGTCATTTTTATATCCTACGCTTGTTTGGGTTGTGTTTGTTGCTCTGCACGACGGATAATTTCACCCGCTAGGGCTAAGTATGCTTTTGCTCCAGCGCTCGATTTATCGTAGTACATGGCTGGCGCACCAAAACTAGGAGCTTCTGCCAACCTAATGTTTCGCGGAATAACAGTGCGATAAACTTTATCACCAAAATGTTGTTTTAATTGATCAGACACATCATTTGATAGGCGGTTACGCGGGTCATACATGGTACGCAAAATACCTTCAATGGTTAATGTTGGATTGACCATGGCACCAAGTTTAGTAATGGTATCAATGAGTGCTGTAAGCCCTTCTAGGGCATAATATTCACATTGCATTGGTACTAATACAGAATCTGCTGCCGACATGGCATTGACCGTTAACATGTTCAAAGAAGGTGGGCAATCAATAAAGATGTAGTCGTAGTCATCTTTTATTGGGGCAAGTGCATTACGTAAGCGGATCTCACGGGCAAAAAACTCCATTAATTTAATTTCTGCAGCTGTCACATCACCATTACCTGCGATCAGATCAAATTTACCGACGGTATTTTTAATCACAATATCGGCAAAGGGCTTTTCTTCTACGAGTAACTCATAGGCGGTGTTATCTACATCGTACTTGTCGACTCCGCTGCCCATAGTTGCATTGCCTTGAGGATCTAAATCGATCAACAACACTTTACGCTTTGTGGCGGCAAGTGATGCGGCTAGGTTTACGCAAGTTGTTGTTTTTCCTACGCCACCTTTTTGGTTGGCTACGGCAATGATTTTACCCACAATGTCATCCTGTCTTAAAATTATTGATGTCCGGTTAGATTAATTAGCGAAAGAAATGCAGTTTATTGCTTAGCAATTTTTAATAAATGTCGCTGTTCGTCTAGCTTTGGTACATGCAATACAATGGTTTCAACCAGCGAAAATCCTGCTGGCATTTGCTGTAATTCTTGTTGGTTTAACTGACCTTTTAGGGCGTAATAGATGCCATTTTCAGTTGGTAAATGATGACACCAGCTGAGCATATCCTGTATCGATGCAAATGCTCTACTTAACACGCCATCAAATTTGTCATCGGGTTGGTAAGCCTCGACCCGGCTTTCTACTGAGGTGATATTATTAATTTTCAGCTCAAATTGAACCTGTTTTTGAAAGCGGATCCGTTTACCTAAACTGTCTAATAATACAAATTGTTTGTCTGGATTCATAATGGCTAATGGGATCCCAGGTAAACCAGGACCTGTGCCCACATCAATAAATCGCTGTCCTTCAAGATAAGGAGAAACGGCCAAACTGTCCATAATATGTCTAATTAACATTTGTTCAGGATCGCGTACCGAGGTGAGGTTATAGGCTTTATTCCATTTAGCGAGCATTTCAACAAAACCGACGAGTTGTTTTTGTTGTAATTCAGTGGCTGATATTTTCATTTCAGCTAAATAGGTTTGGAGTTGCACAGATAACACAGAAAACCTCGTAAATTGCATGAACAGAAGGCAGTTATTATGAAGCCGTAAAAGCACTAAGGGAAGCCTTATGGCTTCCCTTGTGTTACTGAGTCGAAAAAATATTTGAAATTATGCGCTTTTTCTCAATAAACCACGTTTTTTCAAGTGTACTAGCAAAATAGAGATGGCTGCTGGAGTAATTCCAGAGATCCGAGATGCTTGTCCTACCGTTTCAGGTTTGTGATTATTAAGCTTTGCGATCACCTCATTTGAAAGTCCTGGTACTTCTTGATAATCGAGATCAAGAGGTAACAATGAGCTTTCATGACGAATAGCTTTGTCTATTTCATCCTGTTGGCGTTGAATATAACCTGAGTATTTCACTTGAATTTGCACTTGTTCAGCCGCTTGTGGATCGTCAAGACCTGGGCCAAAACCTTCTAGTTTCATTAATTTACTGTAATCCATTTCTGGGCGACGCAGTAAATCTTCAAATGATGCTTCACGCGAAATTGGTGTATTTAATTGAGGATTTAATACATCTAATAACGGTGAATTAGGGTGTACCCATTGGCTACGTAAACGCTGTAATTCCAGTTCGATCGATTCTTTTTTCTTACTGAATAATTCCCAACGATTATCGTCTACTAAGCCCAGTTCACGGCCTTTTTCGGTTAAGCGCAGATCAGCGTTGTCTTCACGTAGTAATAAACGGTATTCAGCACGGCTGGTAAACATGCGGTAGGGTTCTTTGGTACCAAGGGTTGATAAATCATCAACCAATACACCAAGGTAAGCCTCGTCGCGGCGTGGACACCAGCTTTCTTTACCTTGTACTTGTAAAGATGCGTTCATACCTGCCAATAATCCTTGCGCAGCGGCTTCTTCGTAACCTGTAGTGCCGTTAATTTGCCCTGCAAAAAATAAACCTGCAATGGTTTTGGTTTCTAATGAGTTTTTAAGATCACGTGGATCAAAGTAATCATATTCAATTGCATAACCAGGACGCACGATCTCAGCATTTTCCATGCCTTTGATCGAACGCACTAAATTAAGTTGCACATCAAATGGCAAGCTGGTTGAAATACCATTAGGGTAGATTTCGTTAGTACTTAAACCTTCTGGCTCGATAAAGATTTGATGCGATGATTTATCTGCAAAACGGTGGATCTTATCTTCAATCGATGGGCAATAACGAGGACCAATACCTTCAATAACTCCTGAATACATTGGGCTTCTATCTAGGCCTCCACGAATAATGTCGTGAGTTTTTTCATTGGTGTGGGTAATAAAACATGAAATTTGTTTTGGATGCTGACTCACATCACCAAGAAATGACATTACTGGCAATGGAGTATCACCTTTTTGCTCTGTCATTTGTGAAAAATCAATGGTATTGGCATCAATACGTGGTGGTGTACCGGTTTTTAAACGGCCAACACGAATGGGTAATTCACGTAAACGATTGGCTAATGCAATTGCTGGTGGATCGCCTGCACGGCCACCGCTGTAATTTTGTAAACCAATATGAATTTTGCCGCTTAAAAATGTGCCAGTAGTTAATACAACAGCAGGTGCTTCAAATGCCAAACCCATTTGAGTGACAACACCAACAACTTTATTATTTTCAACAACTAAGTCGTCAACAGCTTGTTGAAAAATACGCAAGTTAGGTTGGTTTTGTAAAATATGTTGAATCTTTTGACGATACAGTGCTCGGTCAGCTTGTGCACGAGTGGCACGAACCGCTGGGCCTTTACTTGAATTTAACGTTCTAAATTGAATACCGGCAAAGTCAGTGGCTGTAGCCATTGCGCCGCCTAATGCATCGATCTCTTTAACCAAATGACCTTTACCAATACCACCAATGGCGGGATTACAAGACATTTGACCTAGTGTGTCGATGTTATGGGTCAACAATAATGTTTTTGATCCCATTCTTGCTGCTGCTAGGGCTGCCTCAGTTCCGGCATGACCACCACCAACGACAATTACATCAAACCGTTCATGAAAATGCATTATGCGACCTTTAATTGCTAAGAAAGTTAAATTCAATTTGTAACGCTATTTGAGTTGTGCATTTTAGCACTTGCTTGTCTGAACGTGAATGATCATTTTTCATAGAATGATCAAGATGGGTTTGCTTAATAGATCTTAAGATCTTTATATAGATCTTTTTATTATGTTTACTATTAGGATCGTACTTTTCTGTTAGTAACTTTTATTTTTATTTAAAATCATATATTTACAAGGTTTTAAACCTGTGATCTGATCGCGATCAAACTCAATATAAGGTGGGGATAGATCGGGTAGTTATCCACAGGGGGGATCTTTAAGCAGATCGGAGTGTGAATAGTACAGAGTTATGATCGCTAAAAATAATAGCTTATCCACAAGCTTATTATAAAATAAATTAAATTGTGGATAAGGTAGATCTAAATTGTGAGTTGATCTGGGTTTATACAAAATAATATCGTAATTTATACTCGTTATATTTTATGCTGCCACTGCGATAACCAAGCAAGGGCGGGCTCTTCAGGCACGGGATCTTGTTGTACATCAATTTGGATCTTATCCACAATAGCTGTTGATCCGCATTGTAATAATAGATCGATTATTTTTTCAGGCCCCTGGCAAAATGTGTCGTAGCTCGAATCACCAATGGCGCATAATGCATGTTGTACCGATGTAAGATCCGGCATATTGAGCATTAATTGTTTATAAAAAGGCACTATGTTGTCGGGTAGATCGCCCGCTCCATGGGTAGAACTTACAATGATCCACACTGAAAAGTCGTTTAATTGATCCCATTGTGGGTCAATAAACACCTCTGTTTGGTGATTTAATTGGGCTAATTGTTCTGCCATTTCATCGGCGACATATTCTGAGCTGCCCAATGTGGTACCCACTAATAATGCTATTTTTGCCATTTTTACTCCAAATTGTTGCTTAATTTGATTAGATATTCGTCAGGTTTACGTGATTTAGGGTTATTTTACTCACTCATTTACCCTTAATGTTGGCTTATTTACACTTTTTACCTCGAAATAAGCGGTTTATTTGGCTGTTTTATTGATGTAGTGCTTTTTCAGCGATAAAAAAACGAGCCATAAAAGGCTCGTTTTGGGTGATTGTTAACATTAGCTCAGTGTTATTTGATCTTTAAATAGTTAGCATGAAAGCGCAGGTGCTGTTCAATAAATGTCGAGATAAAGTAGTAGCTATGGTCATATCCTGGCTGCATTCTTAACTCGAGAGGGTATTCTTTTAGCTGTGCGATTTTTTCTAATGTATGAGGTTTTAATTGCTCATCTAAAAAGGTGTCATTGGTACCAATATCCACCAGCGCGGGGACAAATTGTTGGCTATTTTGCATCAACTCACAGCTATCATATTGTTGCCATTGTTGTTGATCATCGCCTAAATAACCTCGAAATGCTTTTATTCCCCAAGGGCAATCCATCGGATTACAAATAGGGCTAAATGCTGATACGCTTTTGTATTGGTTAGGATTTTTTAATGCTATCGTTAATGCGCCATGGCCGCCCATTGAGTGGCCACTTATGCTACGTTGGTTAGTTACCGGGAAATGCGCTTCAATGATTGCTGGTAGTTCAGACACCACGTAATCATACATTTTATAATGCTGAGCGAACGGTGGTTTAGTGGCATTGAGGTAAAATCCTGCGCCTAAACCAAAGTCATATGCGCCGTCTTTATCGTCGGCAACCCCTTCGCCACGTGGGCTCGTGTCTGGTGCAACAATGGCAATACCAAGTTCTGCGGCTATGCGCTGTGCGCCGGCTTTTTGCATAAAGTTTTCGTCAGTACAGGTTAGCCCTGATAACCAATACAGTACGGGCACATTTTGCTGTTCAGCTTGTGGCGGTAAGTAAATAGCAAAACGCATCGTGCAATTGAGTGCTGTTGAAGAATGAGTATATTGTTTATGCCAGCCACCAAATGCTTTGGTGCTGCTGATATTTTCAATGGTCATGTTGGGTCCTCATAAAATAAATGCAGTTAATTGTTGAATTAACTGCATTGTTATTTGAGTTAAAGAGCTGATTATTTATTAAAGTGAATAACGCTGCGGATACTTTCGCCTTTATGCATTAAATCAAATGCATCGTTAATCCCTTCAAGACCCATGGTGTGAGTAATAAAGTGGTCTAACTTAAACTCGCCAGCTAGGTATTGTTCAACTATACCCGGTAATTCACTGCGTCCTTTAACGCCACCAAATGCACTGCCACGCCATACTCGGCCGGTGACTAATTGGAATGGACGAGTTGAAATTTCTTGGCCAGCACCTGCAACACCAATAATGACAGACTCACCCCATCCTTTGTGACAACATTCTAATGCACTGCGCATCACGTTAACGTTACCAATACATTCAAATGAGAAATCAACGCCACCATCGGTCATTTCAACAATGACATCCTGAATAGGCTTATCGAAGTTTTTAGGATTAATGCAGTCAGTTGCCCCAAGTTTTTTAGCTAATTCAAACTTAGATTCATTTAAGTCGATACCAATAATTCGGCTGGCGCCAGCCATGGTAGCGCCAATAATGGCAGATAGGCCGATGCCGCCTAGACCAAAGATTGCCACAGTATCGCCTTTTTGTACTTTTGCTGTTTTTAGTACAGCGCCCATACCGGTCGTGACACCACAGCCTAATAAACAGACTTCTTCTAGCGGTGCTGTTGGATTCACTTTAGCTAATGAAATTTCGGGTAATACTGTGTATTCAGAAAAAGTAGAGCAACCCATGTAGTGGAAAATAGGCTCGCCATCTTTAAAGAAACGCGTGGTGCCATCTGGCATTAAGCCTTTACCTTGTGTAGCACGTACAGCGCTGCATAGGTTGGTTTTACCAGAAGTACAGAACTTACATTTACCACATTCTGCTGTGTATAACGGAATAACATGGTCGCCGACTTTTACACTGGTAACGCCTTCGCCAACCATATGAACAATCCCGCCACCTTCATGGCCAAGAATTGCTGGAAATACGCCTTCAGGATCATCACCAGATAAGGTAAATGCATCGGTATGACATACGCCAGATGCCACAATACGCACCATGACTTCACCGGCTTTTGGGTACATTACATCGACTTCTTCAACCGATAATGGTTGACCTGGCCCCCAAGCAATTGCGGCTTTGGATTTAATAAATTGTGCAGACATAGATAGCTTCCTTAAACGTAATACCATGAATGATGGATAATTAGCATCACTACAGTGTAGTGTATTTATCCATTGTATTTCTTTATCATTGATTGATAATCAGCATGTTTTGCAAATGACTTTTACGAGAATGTAATAATGATGCAGTGGGAAGGGATTTTTGAGTTTGTTGCAGTGGCAGAAACCGACAGTTTTACTGCGGCTGGTAAACGTTTAAGTATTTCTACGGCGCAAGTGAGCCGCCAGGTGAGCCAACTTGAAAACCGCCTAAACACTAAATTGTTTTATCGCACAACTCGCAAGGTATCGTTAACCGAGGAGGGCTCGGTTTATTATCGGCATTGTCGCCAGGTATTAGACAGTCTTGATGAAGCTGAACGGGCCATTTCGAGTTTAAAAGATAAACCCCAGGGCTTAATTAGGATGACAGCGCCTGTTACCTATGGTGAAAATTTTGTTATGCCGATTGTTATCGATTTTATGCAGCAATATCGCGATATTGAAGTGGTGTGCGAGTTAACTAATCGTCAGCTTGATCTTGTAGAAGGTGGTTTTGATTTAGCTATTAGGCTAGGGCGGTTATCTAATTCGTCAATGATGGCGAAACGTTTAACCAGTCGCAGTCAATTTGTGTGTGCTGCTCCTAGCTACATTGCTCAATTTGGTACGCCTTATACCTTGTCGGAATTGAGCCAGCATAATTGCTTAATTGGCAGTCAATCACATTGGCATTTCATTGATCAGGGCAAGCCTAGAGCCGTTAAAGTGAGTGGTTCGCTGAGTTGCAGTAGTGGTTTAAGTTTATTATCTGCAGCAATAAAAGGGCTGGGGATTGTGCAGCTACCCGGTTATTACGTTAATGATGTTATTGAAACTGGGGAGTTGGTGGTGTTATTAGCACCTTACCAGCAACCTAAAGAAGGCATTTGGGCCTTGTATCCACACAACCGTCACTTATCGCCTAAAGTGCGGCTGCTTGTGGATAAATTAGCGCAAGATTTGTAATCAGCGAGCCATTGTTTGGTAGTAGCGGTTTATTTGTGCTTTGGGCAAACTCGATATTTTATTGATAATATCCAAGGTTATAAGATGGTTTGGCAGTTGCTGCTGTAGTAAATCGAGTTGATGTAACCAAAGGTGGCTAGTCATGGTGGCGTCAGCTAGGGCGCGGTGAAACACTCCATCGTTTGGTAACTGATGATAACTGACTAACGTGCCAAGTTGATGATTAGGCGCATCTTGGCTGATGCGACGCGATAACAACAATGAGCAAGCAAATTGGCCTGTGTAGTGCAGCTTATTATGCTTAAATTCAGCATCTAAGAATTTTTTATCAAAGCTGGCGTTGTGCGCCACTAAATTGAATCCGTCGATAAACTTGGCAAATTGTGCCATCACTTCTTTAGATGATGGCGCGTGTTTAAGCATATTGTTGCTAATACCTGTGTATTGTTCAATAAAGCTGTTAACCCGCTTGCCTGGGTTTATTAGCTCTTGAAAGGTGTCCACTATTTGGCCATCAACTAACTTTACCGCACCAATTTCAATAGCTCTGTCACCATTGTCTGGTGATAAACCTGTGGTTTCAAAGTCGAGTACCACAACTTGATTGGCCAATGTCATGTGTTTATTCCTATTGAGCTATACGCTACTTGCCTATACAGAAGGAACTGAAGATTTTGCCTAGCAGATCATCTGACGTAAATTTACCGGTAATTTCTGATAGCGCCATTTGGCACATGCGTAACTCTTCCGCCAGTAGTTCGCCGGCAAGATACACTTCAAGTTGTTCTTTGCCTAATTGTAGGTGACTTGCGGCTAAATCTAAGGCTTCTAAGTGACGACGACGGGCAATAAAGCCACCTTCTAGGTTACTTTGATAACCCATTAAGGTTTTAAGGTGTTGTTTTAACTCTTCAACCCCAAGGCCTGTTTTGGCAGAAATACGGTAAACATCGTATCCTTGCTCTTGTGACATATCGAGCGTTTCACCGGTTAAATCTGCTTTGTTACGCACAACTGTAACACCTAATCTTGAAGGTAAACGGTCAATAAAGTCGGGCCAAATATCATGCGGATTTACAGCGTTTGTAGTGGTACCATCAACCATAAACAACACTCTATCTGCGCTGGCAATTTCTGCCCACGCGCGTTCAATACCAATTTGCTCAACGGTATCTGTGGTGTCACGTAATCCTGCTGTGTCGATAATGTGCAGTGGCATGCCATCAAGGTGAATATGCTCACGCAGTACATCACGGGTGGTGCCGGCTATTTCGGTAACAATGGCTGACTCTTTACCTGCTAAGGCATTAAGTAAGCTAGATTTACCTGCATTAGGACGACCTGCAATGACGACTTTCATGCCTTCGCGAATAATCGAACCTTGTTTAGCACTGGCTTGAACGGTAGTGAGTTTGTCGATAATGCGATATAAGGCGTTGGCAATTTTACCATCAGATAAAAAGTCGACTTCTTCATCTGGGAAATCAATTGCGGCTTCAACATACAAGCGAAGATTAGTGACTTGTTCTACTAGTTCATGCACTTCTTTTGAAAACTCACCCTGGAGTGATTGCAAAGCGCTTTTTGCGGCTTGTTCACTGGTGGCATCAATTAAGTCGGCAATCGCTTCTGCCTGAGTTAAATCAAGCTTGTCGTTTAAAAAGGCTTGCTCGCTAAACTCCCCTGGTTTTGCTATGCGAATACCGTCAATTTCTAACACTCGTTTTATTAGCATATCGAGCACAATTTGGCCGCCGTGGCCTTGCAGCTCTAGTACGTCTTCGCCTGTAAATGAATTTGGGCCTTTAAAAAACAGCGCAATACCTTGGTCAATGACGTGGCCATCACTACTGTTAAAATCACAATATTCGGCATAACGGGTTTTAGGTACATGACCAATAATGGCGTTCGCCACATTACTGGCTAAGTCACCTGATACACGAATAATCCCCACACCGCCGCGTCCTGGTGCGGTGGCCTGCGCTACAATAGTGTCTGTTGTCACGGTAGATACCTGCTAAATCATTAAAGGAAAAGGCGGCCTATTAAGCCGCCTTTTTATTCATTTAACTACTAAATGAGTTAACTGTTGAGCTTGGGCTTATTTTAAGCCTTTTTTCTCTAAACCTGCATAAATAATCTTCTGCTGGGTAATAGCAACTAAGTTACCCACTAACCAGTAAAGTACTAGACCTGCTGGGAACCATAAGAAGAATACCGTAAAGATAACAGGCATCCACTGCATCATTTTGACTTGCATAGGATCCATTGTCGGTGCCATAGGTTGCATTTTCTGCATCAACCACATTGAAACACCCATTAGCAATGGTAATACGTAGTATGGATCTTGGACTGATAAGTCATTAATCCAAAGCATGAACGGCGCGTGGCGTAGCTCATAGCTTTCAAGTAATACCCAGTACAATGCGATGAAGATTGGCATTTGTAACAAAATAGGTAAGCAACCGCCCATAGGGTTTACTTTCTCTTTTTTGTACAGTTCCATCATGGCTTGACCCATCTTTTGACGGTCATCGCCAAAGCGTTCTTTCATCTCAGTTAATTTTGGCTGTAAATTACGCATTTTAGCCATTGACGTGTACTGAGCTTTAGTTAGTGGATATAACAAACCACGAACGGTTAGGGTAATTAAAATAATTGCCATACCCCAGTTACCCACAAATGATTGATAGAACATCAATAACCAGTGGATTGGTACTGCTAACCACCACAAGAAACCATAATCAACCACTAGGTTTAACGTTTCAGAGATTTCTGAAAGGGCTTTTTGGTTTTTAGGGCCTACATAAAATTGTGAGCTAATTTTTTGAGTTACACCTGGTGCGATATCATATACCGCGCCACGGAAACCTATGTTAGCTAAGCCACCAGCGCTCACACTTGAAAATATGGTGTTTGAATCTGTCGCAGGTGGGATCCATGCTGACACAAAGTAGTGCTGTAACATTGCCGCCCAACCACCTAGTGTAACTTTACCTAGGTTTTTGTCTGCCATGTCTTCAAAGTCATACTTTTCGTAGCGAGTATCTTGTGTTGAGAACGCCGCACCACGATAAGTAGGCATCATCATGCTGCTTTCAGATTCTTTGATGGTCTGTTTTATTTGACCATACATTTGCACTTGTAACGGCGCATCTGACGTGTTGTTTATGCTGTAATCAACGCCAACATCATACTGACCACGGGTAAAGGTAAAGGTTTTTACGTAAGTCACACCGTTATCAGCGGTAAAAGTCAATGGAACCGATAGGGTGTCTTGACCGTCAGCTAATGTATAAGAGGTTTGTTGTGCAGCAAAGGCGGCACGACCTTTAGCGCTGCTATCAATACCGTTACGACCAATTAAACCACTTTGGGCGATGTAAGTATTTGTGTTGGTTTGTTCAAGGATGATAAAAGGATCATCTTTGTCAATTTCAACTTTATGTGTAACCAATGCGGCATAAACGATGTCACCACCAACTGGGCTGATTTTAATATCAAGCTGGTCTGTGCTAACCGTAATTAAGTTTTTAGTTGCAGGTAAATCAACTGGCATACCAGTTGAGTCTGCTTCAGGGACGTCTGCACCGTTAATTGTTGCAGCGTTTGTTTGGGTAACAGTTTGTTGCGCTACCGGTTGTGGTGCTTTGTCTGTTTGCCATTGTTGCCACATTAAAAAGCTGACAAACAGCAAGCCGATTAGCAATATATTGCGTTGAGATTCCATAGCCTATTTATTACACCTGTCATTTTTAGGGGGGACGGGATCACTACCGCCGGGATGTAAAGGGTGACATTTTAATATGCGTTTGATTGCAAACCAACTACCTTTCACTGTTCCGTGTGTTTTTATTGCTTCAATCGCATAATAAGAACAAGTTGGATCGAACCGGCACTTCGGTCCCAGTAAAGGGCTTATAAAAATTTGATAACCACGGATAACCGTGGTTGCTAGCCATTGTAACGGCGACTGAGTTTTCGCCATAGCTTTTCTATCAATTTGTGTAGTTCTGCATTTTCCATTTCCATCACGCCATTTCTGACTAATACGACGATATCAATATTAGGAATATCGTGTTGATGTAAACGAAAACTATCTCTTATCACACGTTTAATACGGTTACGTTGGTTAGCACGTTTTACAAAACGTTTAGCCACAGTTAACCCTAAGCGAGGATGTTGCTCTGAATTTGGAATAGCGAGCAGAGTTATTTCAGCAGAGGATGCTTTGATTGGATTGGAGAATACAGATTTAAATTGCGCGGGAGTTAACAAACGTAACTCCCGCGTAAAGGTATAGCTAGTCACCTAGTTATCTACTTACGCAGATAAACGAGCGCGACCTTTCGCACGACGACGTGCAAGCACCTTACGGCCGCCTGCAGTGGCCATACGAGCGCGGAAGCCGTGAGAACGCTTGCGCTTCAGGTTGCTAGGTTGAAAAGTACGTTTACTCATGATGGCAATCCGTCTTTGTTAGTGAATTTACCTTAGCTCCAACATTAGAGGTAAGGGCAAAAAAGAGGCCGAATTGTAATCACTTTAATTACTATCGTCAATAACGAAAGTGGTTATATGATGAATTTCTGCCAATCTTTCTTTGATGCTATATACAAAAAAGCACCATAAGATGTGGATAAGTCTGTGTACAGACACTATATCTTGTGGATCTTTGTGTGTTTAAGCAGATCAAAGCTGGCGTATTATAGATCAATGTGGATCGGTTAATAAAGCTGGATTTGCATCATATTTACAATAAATGGATCGATTTTGATCTTTCATGATCCCAGATATCCACATAGAATGATCTTGCTGGGGATAATTCTGTTTTTAAGGATAGCGATCATTGTGATCTCACTATAGAATACACTTCCTTTGACTAAAGATATTTGGGGATAAATAAGTGGCGGTTTCACTTTGGCAACAATGTATCGGCAGACTGCAAGATGAATTATCAGCTCAGCAGTTCAGTATGTGGATCCGTCCGTTACAGGCTGAAATGGATGGTGATACGTTGGTTTTGTATGCGCCAAATCGTTTTGTACTCGATTGGGTACGCGATAAATACATTAATATCATTAATCAATTTTTTACTGAACAAATGGGCAGCGATGCGCCTAAGTTACGTTTTGATATTGGTAGCCGTCCGTCAGCACGTCCTGTTGCTCCTGCGCCTGTAGCCGCTAAACCTGTGAGCAGCCAAACCAGAGCACAGGTTGGAACCACGTCATTTAATACCCAAGCAGAACCTATAGCGAATGCCAATCACCGCAGTAATATTAATCCAACTTATCAGTTTGATAACTTCGTTGAAGGTAAGTCAAACCAACTTGGTAAAGCTGCTGCATTACAGGTGTCTGAAAACCCAGGTGGCGCCTATAACCCGTTATTTTTATATGGTGGCACTGGTTTAGGTAAAACTCACTTATTGCATGCAGTTGGTAATGGGATCATTAAAAATAATCCTAATGCTAAAGTGGTGTATATGCATTCTGAGCGTTTTGTACAGGACATGGTCAAAGCCTTACAAAATAATGCAATAGAAGAATTTAAGCGTTATTACCGCAGTGTCGATGCTCTGTTTATTGACGATATTCAATTTTTTGCCAACAAAGATCGTTCTCAAGAAGAATTTTTCCATACCTTCAATGCTTTGCTAGAAGGTAATCATCAAATTATTTTAACTTCAGACCGTTATCCTAAAGAGATCGACGGTGTTGAAGATCGCTTAAAATCGCGCTTTGGTTGGGGATTAACGGTTGCCATTGAGCCACCAGAGTTAGAAACCCGCGTGGCGATTTTAATGCGTAAAGCACAAGAGAGTGGCATTAACCTGCCTGATGAAGTGGCTTTCTTTATTGCTAAGCGTTTACGCTCAAACGTTCGCGAGCTTGAAGGGGCGCTAAACCGCGTTATTGCTAATGCCAACTTTACTGGCCGTCCAATTACCATTGATTTTGTGCGCGAAGCGTTACGTGATCTCTTGGCACTGCAAGAAAAATTAGTCACTATAGACAATATTCAGAAGACAGTTGCTGAATACTACAAAATAAAAATGGCAGATATGCTGTCTAAACGTCGTTCACGCAGTGTGGCAAGACCACGACAAGTGGCGATGGCACTATCTAAAGAACTCACTAACCAAAGCTTGCCAGAAATTGGTGATGCCTTTGGTGGTCGTGACCATACGACGGTATTGCATGCTTGTCGTAAAATTGCGCAACTGCGTGAAGAGAGTCATGACATTAAAGAAGATTACGCTAACTTGATTAGAACTTTGTCTTCTTAATTCAGGGAATGTAGAACGATGAAATTTTCAATTGATAGGGATGCCCTATTAAAGCCGTTACAACTTGTGTGTGGCGCGGTAGAGCGCAGACACAATTTACCTATTCTTGCTAATTTACTAGTAGAAGTTAGTGAAGACTCACTTAGGCTAACGGGCACAGACTTAGAGGTTGAGCTTGTTGGTCAAGCGGCTATACATGGAGATATTATTATTGGCCGTACAACGGTACCTGCTAAAAAATTACTCGATATTGTTAAGTCTCTTCCTGAACAAAGCGAATTAAAAGTAGAACAACAAGATGGTAAATGGTTGTTACGCTCAGGTCGTAGTCGTTTTTCATTGGCAACATTACCCGCTGAAGATTACCCCAATGTTGAGGCTTTCCAGGCTGATATTGAATTTAGCCTAAAGCAGGGGGTATTAAAGTCGATTATTGACTCTACTCAGTTTTCAATGGCTAACCAGGATGTGCGTTATTATCTCAACGGTTTACTATTTGAAACTGAAGGTAATACCTTGCGTGCTATTGCTACCGATGGACATCGTTTAGCTTTAAGCCACCGCTTTGTTGATGTGACTTTGCCTGAAAAACAAGTGATTGTGCCTCGTAAAGGGGTGGTAGAAATGGCGCGTTTACTTGAAAATGACGACCAGGATATTACTATCGCCATTGGTGATAACGCCATTCGCGCTATTACCAGTTCAGCTGTTTTTACCAGTAAATTAGTTGATGGCCGTTTTCCTGATTACCGCCGGGTACTACCAAAAGGTGGCAATAAGGTGGTGATAGCTAGCCGTAATCAATTAAAACAAGCATTAACTCGTGCGTCTATTTTGTCTAACGAAAAATTCCGCGGTGTTCGTATTCAACTTGAACCTGGTTTATTGAAAATTACTGCCAATAACCCTGAGCAAGAAGAAGCCGAAGAAATCATTGACGTTGATTATGATTCAGATAAGTTAGAAATAGGCTTTAACGTAAGTTACCTTCTCGATGTACTGAACAACCTCGCCAGTGATGACGTGCGTATAACCCTTATTGATGGTAACTCAAGTGCATTGATAGAAAACCACAAAGAAGAAGATTCTATGTACGTGGTGATGCCAATGCGTTTGTAATATGTTTTTTATTGACAAAGAGGGTGCTGCAAAGCACCTTCTTTGTCTGAACTGCTTTATTTGGTTATCACAATAGGTGTTCATGAGTTTATCGCGCATTACCATAGAGTCATTTCGTAATATCAATTCGGCATCACTTAATCTAAGTGATGGATTAAATTTGATTTATGGCCAAAATGGCAGCGGTAAAACCAGTATTTTAGA
Organism: Shewanella inventionis; assembly: GCF_019931735.1. Lineage (NCBI taxonomy): Bacteria > Pseudomonadati > Pseudomonadota > Gammaproteobacteria > Alteromonadales > Shewanellaceae > Shewanella > Shewanella inventionis. The sequence goes on from NZ_CP082926.1 coordinate 474,104, forward strand.
AGCGATTTACTTTTTAGGTATGGGGCGTTCTTTTCGCAGTCATTTATCACAACGAGTGATCAATAATGATGATGATAAACTCACTCTGTTTGCCAATTTAATACAAGATGAGAACGACTGTAAAATCGGACTTCGACGTCATCGAAGTGGTGAGATTGAAGTTAAAATTAATGGCGAAAAAGTCAAACGTCTTTCAACGTTAGCCGAAACGCTCCCTATTCAAGTTATTACCCCCGAAAGTTTTTCGTTATTGTTTGAAGGCCCAAAGGCGCGCAGGCAATTTATTGATTGGGGGGCATTTCATTCTGACCCCCATTTTTACCAAGCTTGGGTAAATGTTCGTAAGGTATTAAAGCAACGCAATCAGTTGCTTAGAAATCAATCATCTTATAGCCAAATACAATTTTGGGATAAAGAGCTGGTACGGTATGCTGAACAGGTAACCGACATACGAAATCAATATGTAGACTCGTTAAATGAGCTACTAAAGGGTATAATCGGAAGGTTTTTACCTCAGGTTGATATTAAGGTTTCTTTTACCCGAGGATGGGACAGCAAAACGGATTTTTCGCAATTACTTGAAAATCAATATCCGCGAGATCTGGCAGCAGGTAATACCGGTAGTGGCCCTCACAAAGCAGATTTACGTTTGCGTGTAGGAAACCTGCCGGTGCAAGATGCGCTGTCTCGTGGACAATTAAAATTATTAGTCTGTGCACTGCGTATTGCACAGGGAAAGTTGCTCAAACAACAGCTAGATAAAAACAGTATTTATTTAGTCGACGATTTACCGTCAGAGTTGGATGCACAGCATAGGCAGCTATTGCTACAGCAGTTATCAGAAACCGGTGCGCAAATTTTTGTCACCGCAATTGATCCGCTTGCGATAGTCGATTCGTTATCTCGCCCTCCAAACAGGATGTTTCATGTGGAGCGTGGTCAGATAACGGTTATTGAATAACAACGAGAGAGAAATATGTCTGAGAATAGTTATGATTCTTCGAGTATCAAGGTTTTAAAAGGCCTTGATGCAGTCCGTAAGAGACCGGGTATGTACATTGGTGATACTGATGACGGCACGGGTCTTCATCACATGGTATTCGAAGTGGTTGATAACTCTATCGATGAAGCGTTAGCTGGCCATTGTAGCGATATCACCATTACTATCCACTCAGATGGTTCTGTCTCTGTAAAAGATGACGGCCGTGGTATTCCAGTTTCTATCCACGAAGAAGAAGGCGTGTCTGCTGCCGAAGTGATTATGACGGTATTGCATGCCGGTGGTAAGTTTGATGATAACTCATACAAGGTGTCGGGTGGTCTTCACGGTGTCGGTGTGTCGGTGGTTAACGCTTTATCTGAAAAACTACAGTTAACAATTCGTCGTGCTGGTAAAATTTATGAGCAATTTTACACTCATGGTGTGCCAAATGAGCCAATTAAAGAAATTGGCGATGCGGTTAAAACCGGTACTGAAATTCGTTTTTGGCCAAGTGCGCAAACTTTTTCTGATGTTGAATTTCACTTTGATATTTTAGCTAAACGCGTTCGTGAGTTGTCTTTCTTAAACTCTGGCGTGGGTATTCGTTTGGTTGACGAACGTGATAACAAAGATGAGTTCTTTAAGTACGAAGGCGGTATTAGTGCATTTGTCCATTACCTAAACCGCAACAAAACGCCAGTAAACAAAGATGTATTCCACTTTTCGCAAGAGCGTGAAGACGGTATTACCGTTGAAGTGGCAATGCAGTGGAACGACGGTTATCAAGAAAACATTTTCTGTTTTACTAATAACATTCCTCAGCGCGATGGCGGTACTCACCTTGCTGGTTTCCGGGGTGCATTAACACGTAACTTAAACACTTACATGGAACGTGAAGGGTTTAACAAAAAAGGCAAAACCAGTGCAACCGGTGATGATGCTCGTGAAGGGTTAACCGCGGTTATCTCTGTTAAAGTGCCTGATCCTAAGTTCAGCTCACAAACTAAAGACAAATTAGTCTCTAGCGAAGTGAAAAGTGCTGTAGAACAAACTATGGGTGAGCAGTTAAACGATTACCTATTAGAAAACCCAGCAGATGCTAAGTTGATTGTGGGTAAAATTGTTGATGCCGCCCGTGCTCGTGAAGCTGCGCGTAAAGCGCGTGAAATGACACGTCGTAAAGGCGCATTAGATTTAGGTGGTTTGCCAGGCAAACTGGCTGACTGCCAAGAGAAAGACCCTGGTCTTTCTGAAATATACATAGTGGAAGGGGACTCTGCTGGCGGATCTGCCAAGCAGGGGCGTAACCGTAAAAACCAAGCGATTCTTCCACTTAAAGGTAAAATCTTAAACGTTGAAAAAGCGCGTTTTGACAAGATGTTATCGTCACAAGAAGTGGCCACCTTAATTACCGCATTAGGTTGTGGTATTGGTCGCGACGAATATAATCCGGATAAAACCCGTTACCACAACATCGTTATCATGACCGATGCTGACGTCGACGGCTCGCACATTCGTACTCTGCTGTTGACCTTCTTCTTCCGTCAAATGCCTGAATTGATTGAGCGTGGTTATGTGTATATTGCGCAACCACCTTTGTATAAAGTTAAAAAAGGTAAGCAAGAACAATACCTTAAAGATGAACTGGCGTTAACTGAATACCTAACCACACAAGCGTTAGATGGCACGCATGTTTATCCAAGCCAAGGTGCATTAGGTATGAGCGGAGAGCCGCTTGAACGTTTGGTAAATCAATACCGTGAAGTTGAGAAAATCATTACTCGTTTAGAAAAACGTTTCCCGATGAACTTAACCGATCGCATGTTGTACCATCCAGAAGTAACGCTTGAGATGCTAAGCGACGAAGCTAAAATGACTGCCTGGTGTAAAGCCTTTATTGATGATTTAGTTGAGCGCGAAAGCAGCGGTATTATTTTCTCTGCTAACGTGATTTTAGATCCTGAACGTAAAGTGTACACTCCAAGTGTGACAATTCGTAAGCATGGTATTGATACCAACTTCTTATTTGGTTACGACTTCTTTACTTCAGCCGATTATCAACGTATCGCTAAATTAGGCGCTGCACTTGATGGCATGATTGAAGAAGGTGGTTATGTTCAACGTGGCGAGCGCGTTAAAGAAGTTGAAAGCTTCTTAGAAGCATTAGACTGGACCATGAGCGAAGCAAAACGTGGTTTATACATTCAGCGTTATAAAGGATTGGGTGAAATGAACCCTGAGCAATTGTGGGAAACCACGATGGATCCAGAGTCTCGCCGTATGCTTCGTGTCACTATTGAAGATGCCGTCGCAGCAGATCAACTGTTTACCTGTTTAATGGGTGATCAAGTTGAGCCTCGTCGTGAGTTTATTGAAACTAACGCATTAAATGTGGCTAACTTAGATGTATAGCACGTCTTATTAAAATAAATGGGCGCCTTATGGCGCCCATTTTATTTTTGTTGCTATGATTAAATGATGGGTTTTAATCTAATTTTTATAAGGTTAATTATTGTGGTTACAAGTTTTTTTAAGAAGCTGTTTAATATTCGTGATCGCAATGAGCAAGCTAAATTTACTGGGCATACCGCTGCCGAAAAACGTCAACACACAATACAAAAACAACCTGAGCCGACTATTGAGGTTACGCCAAGGCAGGCTGTCGAATCTCAGCTAGATTTATCGGCATTGTTTTACAGCTTTTTGTTTGCTAATTATCAAACAACTACAGCTGGCATTGCCAATAATCTTGAGCGCAGTGTGATGCATAACATTGAGTTAGCATTAAGCTCACCCCAGGATATTGCTGAAAATGTATTAAAATTACCCAGTAAAATATTTGAGTTAGACAAGAAACTGGCCGATGACAATATTGACACTCAAGAGTTGATACAGCTAATTGAGCAAGATCCATTACTGTGTGTTGAAGTGCTGAAGTTGTGTAATTCGCCAGCGTTTAAACGCTCTGAAAATGAGGTGACAAGTATTCAGCAAGCATTAGTGCAAGTTGGTCGGGTGCAGCTAAGGCAATTTATTACGACCTGTTTAGCTCGTGAGTTAATTGATATAAAACCAATTTATTTTAGGCGGTTTGGGGCTGAAATTTGGCGACATTCAATGCAAGTGGCTTTTTTGGCAAGCGAATTAGCGCCAAGTGAGCAACGCGATAGTGCCTTTTTATTAGGCTTACTGCACGATGTTGGTAAAATTGCGATATTTAAATTGCTGGTGGATGCGTTTTATCAGGCAGAACCAGGCGAACAGCCTAAATCGGCGCTATTTAAGCAAGTTATGACAACTAAATCGTTAACATTAAGTGCTTTGTTAGCTCGATGTTGGAAGTTACCATCACATTTTGAAACGCCATTATCTATTTTAGCCAATAGCAATATTAAGCCTGACGATGACATTGCGTCAGTTATTTGGAAAGCCAACATCATTAGCGAGTGCTCGATGCTGCACCAGTTAGATAAATTACCACAGCCCGCATTGGCTGTTTTGTTAGCACAAATAGAATTAACTGAAGAAGAGTTTTCTGAGTTACACCAAAAATTACTAAAATTTTAGTATTTTATTCATTTTCGATAAGCAATAAAAAAGCGCCAGTCGGCGCTTTTTTGTTGCAGCAATTTCACATTATTGTAGTAGTGAAATTATTGTAGTAGTGAAATTATTGTAGTAGTGAAATTATTGTAGTAGTGAAATTATTGTAGTAGTGAAATTATTGTAGTAGTGAAATATCCGCTACATGCAAAAACTGCTCACGCAGATTAGTTAATAACGCAAGGCGGTTATTTTTCAATGCTTCATCGTCAGCCATGACCATTACATCTTCAAAGAACAGGTCCACGCTTTCACGTAAATCGGCTAATAATGTTAATGCTTGCTGATAATCAGCATTGGCAAACAATGGTGCTAACTGCGGTTGTAGTTGTGCTAACTTTTCTGCCAAGGCTTTTTCAGCGGTTTCTGCTAACAGCGCTTGGTTGATAGTTTCAGGCAGTTCACCTTCAACTTTAGCCAAGATGTTCGACACTCGTTTATTAGCAGCAGCAAGCGCAGCAGAGGCCTCTAAACCACGGAAGTGCGATACCGCTTTAACGCGACTGTCAAAATCTGCAGGACGCGTTGGACGACGAGCCAATACAGCCAAAATCACATCAACTTGAATGCCTTTATCTTGATACCAGCTACGGAAACGCGCCATTAAAAACTCAAGTACGTCTTCGGCTGTATTAGCATTGCTAACATTCTCACCGTGTAACGCTTGTGCTTTAGCGATTAAATCGACTAAATCAAGTGGCAGGTTGTTTTCAACAATAATACGTAAAATACCGATAGCCGCACGGCGAAGTGCAAATGGATCAGCAGCGCCTTTAGGGGCCTGGCCAATACCAAAAATACCCACTAAGGTGTCTAGCTTTTCTGCTAATGCAACAGCGCACGACACGCTTGCTGTTGGTACTGTATCACCAGAAAACTTAGGTTTGTATTGCTCTTCAAGCGCAACGGCTACAGCTTCTGTTTCACCGTCTAGGCGAGCATAATGCGTCCCCATTGTGCCTTGGGTGTCTGTAAACTCCATCACCATGTTGGTCATTAAGTCTGTTTTAGACAATAGGCCAGCGCGGCTTGCATCTGCACTGCTTGTGCTAACAGCTTGACTATCAAGTTGGGTAGCGATAAAGCCTGCAAGTGCTGAAATACGCTCAACACGGGCTCTTAATGTGCCAAGCTGTTTTTGAAACACAACAGTTTCAAGGCTGGTTAGGCGCGACTCAAGTGTTTGCTTTTTGTCAGTATTAAAAAAGAACTCCGCATCAGCTAGACGAGGGCGAACCACTTTTTCGTTACCTGAAATAATTTGCTGTGGATCTTTAGATTCTATGTTGGTCACGAAAATAAAGTTAGGCAATAATTTTCCGGCATTATCAAATACTGGGAAGTATTTCTGGTCGCCTTTCATTGTGTAGACTAAGGCTTCAGATGGCACGGCTAGAAACTTTTCTTCAAAACTGGCGGTTAATACTATTGGCCATTCAACCAACGATGCCACTTCTTCAAGCAAGTCTTCTTGAATATCGGCTACGCCACCAATTTTGGCAGCTGCGGCTTCAGAGTCTGCTTTGATTAGTGACTTACGCAATTGATAGTCTGCCAGTACTTTACCTTGCTCTTTTAACGCAGTTAAGTAGTTGTCGGCATGGTCTAGCTCGAATGTTGCCTGACCCATAAAGCGATGACCGCGAATAACTCGAGCAGATTTAATGCCGAGTAATTCACCTTCAACTAATTCTCCGCCTAATAACATGGTTACTGTGTGCACAGGGCGAATAAATTGCGTTTTATTACTGCCCCAGCGCATTGGTTTGGGTATTGGTAATTTGTCTAGCGCGCGTTGTGCCATTTCGGCTATCAGGGTTTTCGTTTCTACGCCAACCACTTTAGCTTGATGAACCAGCCATTCGCCTTTGTCTGTGACTAAACGCTCAGCTTGATCAACAGTAATACCGTTACCACGAGCCCAACCTTGAGCAGCTTTTGTTGGATTACCGTCTGCATCAAATGCAGAGCTAACAGCAGGGCCGCGTTTTTCAACGACTTTATCTGCTTGTGCTAGTGCTAGACCAACCACGTTAATTGCCAAGCGACGAGGGGCTGCATACCAAAGTGCCGACTCAAATGGTAAGTCTGCTTTGGTGAGTTCATCGGTAAAGTTAGCTAAAAAAGACTCGGCTAATGTACGTAATGATTTTGGTGGTAATTCTTCTGTTCCCACTTCAATGAGTAAGTTTTCAAATTTCATTGGATACCTCTACTTACACATAGGGAAGCCAAGCGCTTCACGTGCTTGATAATAAGATTCAGCAACACCTTTGGCCATGGTGCGAACGCGTAAAATATAACGCTGACGTTCAGTAACCGAAATGGCATGGCGAGCATCAAGTAAGTTGAAAGCGTGTGAGGCCTTCATAACTTGTTCGTAAGCAGGTAGTGGTAGTGGTTTTTCTAGCGACAATAAGTGCTGGCACATTTTTTCGCATTCATCGAACAGGGTGAACATAAAGTCGACATCGGCATGTTCAAAGTTATAAGTTGATTGCTCTACTTCATTTTGATGAAAGATGTCACCATAGGTAACACGGCCCATTGGACCGTCTGTCCAGACAAGATCGTATACACTGTCTACTTCTTGTATGTACATGGCTAAACGCTCAAGGCCATAAGTGATTTCGCCGGTGACTGGGTTACATTCAAGACCACCTACTTGTTGGAAGTAAGTAAACTGTGTTACTTCCATACCGTTAAGCCATACTTCCCAGCCTAATCCCCAAGCACCTAATGTTGGCGATTCCCAGTTATCTTCAACAAAGCGAATATCGTGTATTTTGGTATCAATACCAAGGGCTTCTAGCGAGCCAAGGTAAAGCTCTTGAATGTTGTCTGGTGATGGTTTTAGTACCACCTGGAATTGGTAATAATGTTGTAAGCGGTTAGGGTTCTCACCATAACGTCCATCTGTTGGACGGCGCGACGGTTGCACGTATGCGCTGCTCATTGGCTCTGGGCCTAATGAACGTAAGAACGTCTGCGGGTGAAAAGTACCTGCACCAACTTCCATATCTAGAGGTTGGACAATTGCGCAACCTTGCTGCGCCCAATATTCCTGAAGGGTTAGGATGAAACCCTGAAATGTCTTTACGTCGTGTTTCGTCGTCATGTCTACTGCTATCAGGCTATTAATAGAAAATGGTAATGATTATACCTTGTCGCGCAAGGCAGATGTAGGTTATTTTTTAACGTATGAATAAAAACGTTAATGGAACCGTATAATGCAAGTTAACCGATGTGGCTGGGTAAGTGAAGATCCTTTGTATCAAGATTATCATGATAATGTTTGGGGCAGACCTGAGTACGATGCAAAGCAGTTATTTGCCAAGTTATGTTTAGATGGTCAGCAAGCTGGTTTGTCATGGATTACCATTTTAAAAAAACAAAAAAACTATGAGCAATTATTTGCCGGATTTGAACCTAGTTTGATTGCTGAGTTTGACCAAGACAAAGTAGAAGCATTAATGCTTGAAACTGGGATTGTGCGTAATAGATTAAAAATAAACTCCATTATCAAAAATGCTAAAGCCTATATGGCCTTTGTTGAGCAGGGCAATGACTTTTCTGAATTTTTATGGGGCTTTGTTGGTGGCTCGCCTAAGGTTAACCAGTTCGATTCATTAAGCCAGGTGCCAGCTCAGACTCCAGAATCTGAAGCAATGTCTAAAGCGCTTAAAAAGTTAGGTTTTAATTTTGTTGGGCCTACTATTTGTTATGCCTTTATGCAGGCCGTTGGGATGGTGAATGACCATACAACAGATTGCCATTGCTACGGTCAGTATTGATCATCGATAATATTTATTATGGTTAATAAAAAAGGGTGTTCCACGTGGAACACCCTTTTTCTTTATTCACATTATTTGAGTTCGTTAGTTCTTTTCGAAGAAAAACGCCTTACGTTTTTGTTTATCGCCATTTAATTCGTTCATGGTTTCTGAGTTAAACAATTTACCGTTTACCATCGTATAGGTGACTTTATCTGTGCTGCGGATATCTGTTAATGGATCTCCATCAATAACGATTAAGTCTGCTAATTTACCCGGCTTAATTGAACCTAACTGATGATCCATGCCGAAAGTGGTTGCTGGGTTAATGGTTGCTGTTTTGAGCACATCCATATTACTCATACCACCTTGGGCGAACATCCACATCTCCCAGTGGGCCGCTAAACCTTCGCGTTGACCATGAGCACCAATATTGGCTTTAATACCTAACTCATTAAGCTCATTTGCAACACGAGCAACATTAAAGTGGTTATAGTGTTCATCTGGTGCAGTGGTTCTGCGCATTGAACGTGCATCTAGAATATCGTGAGGCACATACATGCTCAAACGCGGGTGAGCCCAAACATCTGTTTTGTCGTACCAGTAATGCTCACCCGATATACCACCATATGAAACAACAAGTGTTGGTGTGTAGTTAACTTTGGTCTGGCTCCAGAACTGTTTAATGTCACTGTAAATAGATGCGACCGGTAATGAGTGCTCTAATGTTGTGTGCCCATCTGCAGCCATGGTTAAGTTGTGTTGCAATAAACTGCCGCCCTCAGGTACTACCATCATTTCGAGTTCACGCGCAGCGGCAATAATTTGCTGACGTTGATCTCTGCGTGGTTGGTTATAACTTTTCACACTGAATGCGCCTACTTTTTTAAGACGCTCTAAATGAAATTTTGCATCATCTAATGAGTCTACGTGCGAGGTATAACCTGGTAAGTTTGCTCCATATAAAATGGTGCCTGTTGAGAAAATACGAGGTCCTACAATATTGCCTGCCTTTTGTTGCTCAGATGCGGCAAAAATCTCGGTAGTATCATTTGATGGATCATGAATTGAAGTAACCCCTAGCGACAGGCCAGAATACAACGCCCAGTTTTGCTGAGGAATAATTTCATCATCTGCCTGCCCACCATGTGCATGAGCATCAAATAATCCTGGCATAATTGTTTTGCCAGAGATATCGATAACCTGTGCGTTTTCTGGAATAGCTAATGTCGCATCACCAACCTGGCTAATTTTATTGTTTTTTACAATGACAACGCCATTGTCGATGATTTGGTCATTTTCCATGGTAATGACTTTACCGCCGACAAATACCACTGTTCCACGTGGAACATCTGCTTTATCTTTAAAGCCAATGGCTGTTACTTTCGGTTCTGCTTTTTTGTCTGATTTGCTGTATTGAGTGTCAACATCGGCTTGATATAACTCCGGGCCTAATGTCCAATACAGTTGGTTACTTTTACCGCTCCAGCTAATGCTTTCACCTGCACGGGCACTTAGTTGGCTAATTGGCAAGTTAGTCGCTTTAGGTCCAATGGCAATGGTTTCACCGTGTTTGGCAAATGGGGTTACGTAGACTCTAAATCGTTCTGCAAAGGCTAGGTGTTCACCATCTGGCGATAAACGAAACTCTGTAGCGTGGTCGCTGGTGTAGTGAGTACGCTTTTCAAAGCCATTCATACCGATTGATGCAAATTCTGGTGTTTTACCAAAATCCATAAAATACACACGGTCCGAGTCTGCGCCAAATTGTGGTTGATGACCACTGGCTGTAAGCTTAGTATTTTTGTTGCCTTTGACATCCACTTTATATAAGCCAGGCTCTTGTGACCAGGTGCGTGGCGTCATATACCCGCCACGTGCTTTGCGATAAACAATGTAGTCGCCATCTGGTGAGAAGGTTGGCTCGACATATTTACCTGGTTCGCTGGTTAATACTTTAGCTTTGCCACCACGAGCACTCACAATACTCACTGTACCTTGTTGCTGATCATTCCAGGTAGTAAATACAATATCTTTACCGTCGCGAGACCACTGCGGGAATAGCTCGTTAATATCATCTTCTAAACGAGTAAGACGCTTTTGTTTGCCGTCTTTAATATCACGGATCCAAATTTTACCTAAGGCTTCAAATACTACTTTTTCACCGTTAGGTGATACTTGAGCCATACGCAACATTTTTACGTCGAATTCATCTTGATCTAGGTTTTGTGTAAATCGTACTGCGGGTTGAATGTCGCGTTGGCCTTTAATGGTAAAAGGAATATCAATCACATTTTTTGTATCAACGTCGAGTTTATTGATTTTACCCTGCGCCCAAAACACTATGTGCTTATTGTCTTTAGTCCACGACATTGTTGGGTAAACACCATGAATCGCCCAGGTTTCTTGCATATCGCGATCAAGCTTATCGTACAGTTTTGTTTCTTCACCAGACTTTAAATCCAGTGAGTAAAGCGTTGACTGAAATCCATCGCGTTTAATATACGCTAATGTTTTGCCATCAGGGCTTGGGGTTGGACGAATTGCACCACCAGTACCTTCGATTAACACTTCAATATCGCCGGTTTGGGTGTCGTAACGCTTAATTTTATAAATACCTTTTACTGAGTCTTTTGAGTAGTGAAAGGTTTTGCCCGGTGTTGCGTCCTGGCTAAAGTAAATATAGCGGCCATCTGGCGAGTAGGCCGGCTCACCTAAATCTTTTTGCTCGTTTGGGCGCTCGGTTAATTTAACACCTTCACCGCCAGCCACGTGATACATCCAAACTTCGCCCGCACCTAAGCTGCGTGTGCCAGTAAAATGTTTACGAGCAACAAGATATTGTGAATCTGGGCTCCAAGCAGGGCTGTTAAGCAATCTAAAGGTTTCTTTGGTGACAGGGTGAGGATTACTGCCATCGGCATTCATAACCCAAATATTATCACCGCCATCCTCATCACTGGTGAAGGCAATGTATTTACCATCTGGGCTATAAACCGGCTGCATTTGCCAGGCGATACCTTGTGCAAGTGGCTTGGCCTCGCCACCTGAAATTGGCATTTGATAAATATCGCCTAATAGATCAAACACGATATGTTTGCCGTCAGGTGATACATTGACATTCATCCAGGTGCCTTCGGTAACATTGATGTCTATTTGTTGCAGAGGTGCGTTTTCTGGCGAGTTAACTTGCCATTTCGTTGCGTCATCGTCACTGGCAAAGCTTGTTGTGCTTATGCCCAGTGCTAATGCCATGGCGGTATAGAGTGGTGTTAATTTTTGTTTAGGCATAGTGGTGATTATCCGTTGTCGTTTTTATTTTCGGTGGATTTAATCAAGCTAAACACCTGTATTTGACTCCAATGTTAACTGTATTGAAATGAGAATATGGGTATTTGCTTTACTGTGTGTTGTGCTTAATGGACCCTTTATCGCATAAATTTGCCATAAGGTGTACAACAAATCTGTTTCAATTGATGACAAATCACCACACTTTAGCTGTTACTTTGGGGTGTTCTGATTGAATGGATTTTGGGATGCAGGAAAAGTTAGTCGACTGTTCTACTGGTAATGGTAACGGTATCTTGTGCTTGAATTAACCCTTCTTGAATGACTCGGCAGGTGACTCCTCCACGCCAATCAGGCAATAGTGCTTGCTCTAGGCCCGGACGAGCTATCTCCATTTTTTTGCAAGGATCAGTTTCACCGGTTATTTGTAACTGAAGGTCTGCTCCAATACAAAGTATTTTACCTACATCTGCAGCACTAAACTGATAACCGCTGATTAATAAATTAGCCCTGCGGGTTAACCAATCAAGTTGGCTATTAAGTTGCTCACAGGCAATTTGCCATTGCTGGAGTGATAATACTGTTACTTGTCGTTTTCCGGGTTTACCAAAAATGTCGTTTTCGACGCCACGGTTTAACGTCACATTGGCGCAAAAAACAGACTTCATGATGCCACGTTTTGCTGTTTTATAGGCAATACCTTCCAATGTGATGGCCATTAATTACAATCCTTTTTTGAGTAAATAGTGGTATGGGGTTTTACTTGTGTCACTGGCAACTAGGGTATGATCCATGAATTCACAAAAACTTGGAATATCTCGTGTGGTGGCTGGATCATCTGCAATGATTAGTAAGGTTTCACCATCCGCCATTTTTCGCACTGTTTTTCGGATCATCATTACGGGCTCAGGGCAGCGCAAACCAAGTGCATCGAGTTGGTGTTGTGCTTGTGTGTAAATATCGGTCATTGAATACAATCTTTATAAGCGGATCTCATTAGCGCTAATGTTACTCTTGTCATGTAATCTTGCCAAGTTTGCTGCACCAGTAATGTGATTTTGTTATTTTTAATCGTTTTTTAATTTTTATAAACCATGTTTCACGTGGAACATTAGTCAAAGCAGAAAAATTTTAAAAATAAAAAAACGAGCCAAATTGGCTCGTTTTTATGGTTACTTGTAACTGAATCTGGCTCAGTAACAAATAAAATGGTTTTTACACACGCTCAAATACTGTCGCGATACCTTGACCTAAACCAATACACATAGTGGCAAGACCAAGCGTTGCATCTTTTTCTTCCATTAAGTTGATTAGCGTCGTTGAGATACGTGCGCCAGAACAACCAAGTGGATGACCTAGTGCAATTGCGCCACCGTTAAGGTTAATCTTTTCATCGACAACATCTTGCAAGCCAAGATCTTTAACGCAAGGTAACGATTGTGCAGCAAATGCTTCGTTTAATTCGATAAGATCTAAATCGGCAATAGATAAACCTGCACGGGCTAATGCTTTTTTGGTTGCTGGTACTGGGCCATAACCCATAATAGCAGCATCACATCCGGCAACAGCCATAGAGCGAATACGTGCACGGATGGTTAATCCTAACGCGCGAGCTTTCGATTCTTCCATGACTAACATTGCTGAGGCACCGTCTGATAATGCAGAAGATGTACCTGCAGTAACTGTACCGTTTGCAGGGTCAAATGCAGGGCGTAAGCCAGCAAGAGACTCCATTGATGTTTCAGGGCGGATCACTTCGTCGGTCATCACTTTAATGAGTGCGCCATTTGCATCGTGGCCTTCAATACCCCAAATTTCTTTGGCAAAGCGACCTTCAATCGTGGCAGCATGTGCACGTTGGTGAGAACGCACTGCAAATGCATCTTGTTGCTCACGAGTAATACCGTGCATTTTACCTAACATTTCTGCGGTTAAGCCCATCATGCCAGAGGCTTTCGCTACGCGGTTGGCTAAACCTGGGTGAAAATCGACACCGTGGTTCATTGGTACATGGCCCATGTGCTCAACACCACCAATGATGAAGGTGTCACCTTGGCCAGTCATAATGGCACGTGCAGCTTGATGTAATGCATCCATCGACGAACCACATAAACGGTTTACCGTAACAGCGCCAGCCGTTTTAGGGATACCCGCTAGCAATGATGCATTACGAGCAATGTTAAAGCCTTGCTCTAGTGTTTGCTGCACACAACCCCAAATCACATCTTCGATGTCGTTTGGATCTAATTGTGGGTTGCGCACGAGTAGTGCTTTCATTAATTCTGCAGAAAGAGTTTCTGCACGTACATTTCTAAATACCCCAGCCTTTGAGCGGCCCATTGGGGTACGAATGCAGTCTACGATAACAGCTTGTTTCATGATTTAATTCCTTTCCCACTGATTAGGCTTGGTAGTAACTACCGTTTTTGGCTGCAAGTTCACGCATTGCATCGGTGACTTGGTATAAGCCGCCTAGGTGTGCATATTTGTCTGCAAGGGCAACAAAGTTTGCAACGCCCATGGTATCTAAATAACGGAATACACCGCCACGGAATGGAGGGAAACCAATGCCGTATACCAGACCCATGTCGCCTTCAGCAGGAGATGCAATAATACCTTCTTCTAAACAACGAACCGTTTCGATGATCATTGGGATCATGCAACGCGCGATGATGTCGTCTGATTCGAATGCTTTTAACTCACCAAATTCAGTGCTGAGTAATTCATAGCTTGTTGGATCGATATCTTTTTTCGGTTTACCGCGACTGTCAACCGAGTAAGCATAGAAACCTTTGGTGTTCTTTTGGCCTAGACGTTTGTTTTCAAACATAATATCAATAGCGTCTTTGCCATTTTTACCCATGCGGTCAGGGAAACCTTCGGCCATTACCGCTTGAGCGTGGTGACCTGTATCTAAACCGACTACGTCAAGTAAATATGCAGGGCCCATTGGCCAACCAAATTGTTTTTCCATGACTTTATCAACAGCGGCAAAATCTGCACCTTCAGCGAGTAGACCACTAAAGCCAGCAAAGTAAGGGAATAACACGCGGTTAACGAAGAAGCCAGGGCAGTCGTTTACCACGATTGGGGTTTTGCCCATTTTACTTGCATAGGCCACAACTGAAGCAATGGTTTCTTCTGAGCTGTGCTCACCACGGATAACTTCAACTAATGGCATTTTGTGCACAGGGTTAAAGAAATGCATACCGCAGAAACGTTCAGGCTTTTTAAGGCTTTTTGCTAGCAAGTTAATTGAAATTGTTGATGTATTTGAAGCAATGATGGCATCTTCAGATACAAAGTTTTCAACTTCAGCTAATACGGTTGCTTTCACTTTAGGATGTTCAACAACGGCTTCTACTACTATGTCGCTACCTTTAATGGCGGCATAATCAAGCGAAGGAGTGATGTTGTTAAGCACTTTTGCCATTTTTTCTGGGGTAGAGCGGCCGCGGGCAACTTGTGTTGAAAGAATTTTAGCGGCTTCATTTAAGCCAAGTTCTAACGCAGGTTGAGCGATGTCTTTCATGACAATTGGCGTGCCTTTACTGGCGCTTTGGTAAGCAATACCGCCACCCATAATACCTGCACCCAATACTGCTGCTTGATTTACATCTTTGGCCAGCTTGCTGGCTTTTTTGGCTTTACCTTTAACAAATTGATCGTTTAAGAAGATACCAATTAATGCTTGGGCAACATCGGTTTTCGCAAGTTTAATAAACGCTTGAGCTTCTACTTTTAGAGCGCCATCACGGTCTAATCCAGCAGCTTGTTCAACAACATTCACAGCCGTCATTGGGGCTGGATAATGTTTACCTGCAACAGAAAACACCATGCCTTTAGCTGTTGCAAAAGACATCATGGCTTCAAGTTTTGGCAGTTGTAATGCTGATTGTTTTTGAGTGCGACGACTTTGCCAATCAATGTTGCCATTTAATGCGTCGTGTAGCATTTGAATTGCTGCTGCTTCTAAATGTTCTGGCGCGACGACAGCATCAATTGCACCTACTTTTAATGCTTCTTCTGGACGTTGCTCTTTTGCGGTGGTTATCCACTCAAGGGCATTGTCTGCTCCGATAACTCGTGGCAAACGAACTGTGCCACCAAAGCCAGGAATAATCCCTAGTTTGGTTTCTGGTAAACCAACGCGTGCATTGGTGTCTGCAACACGTAAATCTGTGGCTAAAATCGTTTCACAACCGCCACCCAATGCAAAACCATTTACTGCAGAGGCTGTAGGAAATGGCAAGTCTTCAAGCTTATTAAATACCGCGTTAGCTTGTTCAACCCAAGCGAGTAACGTTGCATCATCTTGCTGAAATAGACTTAAAAACTCAGTAATGTCAGCGCCAACAATAAAGGTGCTTTTGGCTGATGTCAGCAATAGCGCTTTAATGTTAGTGTTTTGTTTTATGCTGTCTAATGCAGCATCTAATGAGGCTAGAGTTTCTCTGTCGAACTTGTTTACCGAACCAGGTGCGTTAAAGCACAGTTTGGCAATATTATCTTCAAGTAACTCAACCTGAATGGTAGGGCTTTGGTAGATCATTGCTTGCTTCCTTATTGCTTAAAAGCGACTTCCACATCTTATTTACTGTGCAGTTATCAAGCTCAATTCACAGCAGTGTAGGCCATCTATTGACCAATTGATTATCAGTGTGCGACTAAATGAGAAAAATTACAACACCCAATTTAAACGGCCGTTTAATTTTTTATCATCTCGCGATGAGTTTTTGAGTTTGTGATAGACTTATTGAGTTAAAACTCATCAAAGGGATTGTCTATGGATCAGTTAGCCCATCTATATCATGCGCATATTACCGAGCTTAATCGTCGTGTTGCTGAAATTTGTCAACGTGAGAGCCTTGCTGGGGTTGTAGTTCACTCGGGACAACCGCATAGACAATTTTTAGATGATTTAAATTACCCTTTTAAAGTTAACCCACAATTTAAAGCTTGGCTGCCTATTTTAGACACACCAAATTGTTGGGTGATTGCAAATGGCCAAGACAAGCCGACTTTAGTTTTTTATCGGCCCGTTGATTTTTGGCATAAAGTAAATGATGTGCCACAAGCATTTTGGACCGAGCATTTTACGATCAAGTTATTAACTAAGCCGGATCGTATCGCTGATTTTTTACCACAAGATGTCGCATCTTGGGCATATGTTGGTGAGCATTTAGATGTCGCGGACGTATTAGGCTTTACTGCTCGTAACCCTGACGCTGTGATGAATTACTTACATTATCATCGCGCTGATAAAACACAATATGAGCTCGAATGTTTACGCCGGGCGAATCAAATGGCTGTGAAAGGGCATTTAGCGGCTAAAAATGCATTTTATAATGGCGCCAGTGAGTTTGAAATTCAGCAAGGCTATTTGTTAGCAATAGGCCAAGGTGAAAACGATGTGCCTTATGGCAATATTATCGCGTTGAATCAAAATGCTGCGATTTTACATTACACCGCTTTAGAGCATAGTAAACCGGCTCAGCGTTTGTCGTTTTTAATTGATGCTGGTGCTCATTATCACGGTTATGCAGCTGATATTACGCGTACATACTCATTTGAAAAAAATCGGTTTTATGAGCTCATCATCGCGTTAGATAAAGTACAACAAACAATTATTGAGCAAATGAAACCGGGCGTAAAATATGTCGATTTACATATTGCAACGCATCATTATATTGGCCAACTATTACTCGACTTTGGTCTGGCCCGTGGGACGGTTGAACAACTTGTCGCTGAAGGCGTCACCAGTGCGTTTTTTCCACATGGTTTAGGGCATATGCTAGGGTTGCAGGTTCATGATATGGGTGGATACGCCCATGATGAGCGAGGCACCCATATCGCAGCTCCAGAGGCGCATCCATTTTTGCGTTGTACTCGTGTACTGGCGCCAAATCAGGTGCTGACCGTTGAGCCGGGTATTTATATTATTGACACCTTACTTGAACAACTTGCGCCGTCAGCAAAGCAAATGATTAATTGGCAAATGGTTGATGAGTTACGTCCGTTTGGTGGAATAAGAATAGAAGATAACGTTATCGTCCATCATAATCGGGTCGAAAACATGACAAGAGAGTTTGGTTTAGTTGATTGAATCTTATTTAGTACCCAAGGGTAACGTATTGATAGAGGAAGAGATAAAGCATAGCCGCTTTATCTCTTTGTTGTTTCATTGCCCAAACCAACAACAAATGAAGTTAGCACTTACTGACATTAAACTGCAATACCCCGGAGCAAGCCATTATTGCTATGCTTTTGTGGCTGGCAGCCCTGAAAATACGGTTGATATGGGAGCTAGTGATGATGGTGAACCGTCGGGCAGTGCCGGAAAACCCATGTTAGCGTGCCTGCAGGGAGCCAACATTGGCGAGCTTGGTGCAATTGTTGTGCGTTATTTTGGTGGAACCAAGTTAGGTGTTGGCGGTTTAGTTCGCGCTTATACTTCAGGGATTAAGCAAGGACTGCCTCAAGTACAAACGCAAATAAAACATATTCGTTATCCAGCCAGTTTGGTGTGTCATTATGCGCAATTGACTGATATAGAATATTTAGTCAATCAAAATGATGGTGTAATCGTTGATAAAGTGTTTACAGATAAGGTTGATATTCATTTTGAATTGGCCAAATCATACCATCAAGACTTTAATCAAGCTTTAGCGACCCTGACTCAGGGGCAGTTACAAGTAAAGTTTACAGTTTGAGCTATGACGAACTTATGCCAGAATGTCATTCAATTGTTAACATGGTCGCAGTACAACTTAAACAGAATCCTTAATGCAATATAAAACAATTATTAGAATCACCGGTTTGTTGATGGGATTATTTTCGATCACCATGTTGCCATCTGCATTAGTCGCAATCTTATATAAAGATGGTGGTGGTACTGCGTTTATTCAGGCCTTTGTTGTCAGTATCTTTTTAGGTTTTTTATTATGGTATCCCAATCGTCATGAAAAGGGCGATCTACGCACTCGTGAGGGGTTCTTGATCGTTGTGTTATTCTGGACAGTACTTGGGTCGATAGGTGCCTTGCCATTCATTTTTGCCAATGAACCCAACCTCAGCTGGACAGACAGTTTTTTTGAATCATTTTCAGCGCTAACGACTACGGGCGCGACCGTGATAGTTGGTCTTGATGATCTCCCTAAGTCTATTTTGTTTTATCGCCATTTACTCCAGTGGATGGGCGGTATGGGTATCATTGTACTTGCGGTGGCTATTTTACCGCTGTTAGGGATTGGTGGTATGCAGCTCTACAAAGCTGAAGTGCCGGGACCCGTTAAAGACACTAAGGTGACCCCACGAATCGCCGAAACAGCTAAGGCTTTGTGGTATATCTATTTTATGCTGACCACCTTGTGTGCTTTGGCGTTTTATTTTGCTGGAATGGATGCATTTGATGCTATTTGCCATTCATTTTCTACCATTGCTATTGGCGGGTTTTCTACTCACGATGCAAGTTTGGGGTATTTTGACAGCCCATTAATTAACGTGATTTGTGCTGTTTTCTTACTGGTTGCGGCTGTCAATTTTAGCCTTCATTTTGCGGCATTTAGTTGGCGCGGTATTAACTTTAAAATCTATTTCAAAGATGCCGAATTTAAAGTGTTAATCGCGGTCCAGCTGGTATTAACGGCCATTTGTTTTATTACCTTATATCAGTCGGGTATTTATGACTCGGCAGAACAAACTCTCGATTACGCCTTCTTCCAAGTGGTTTCAATTTCAACCACTGCGGGTTTTGGCACCGAAAGCTTTCATTCCTGGCCATTATTTCTTCCTATTTTACTGATATTTTCTAGCTTTATTGGTGGCTGTGCGGGCTCGACGGGTGGCGGTATGAAAGTCATTCGTTTAATTTTGCTGGTGTTACAGGGTTCTCGCGAGTTAAAGCGTTTAATACACCCCAAAGCCATGTACTCAATTCGAATTGGATCGAACGCACTACCAGACCGGATTATTGATGCTGTATGGGGCTTCTTTTCTGCTTACGCTTTAGTGTTTGTTGTTTGTATGGTTATTTTAATGGCTATGGATATGGACGCGATCACAGCATTTAGTGCCACCGCAGCAAGTTTAAATAACCTAGGCCCTGGCTTAGGGGATGTTGCGTCAAACTATGCCAATGTGTCTGATGGTGCTAAGTGGGTATTGGTTGTTGCTATGTTGTTTGGGCGTTTAGAAGTGTTTACTTTATTAGTGCTGTTTACGCCGACATTTTGGAAAAATTAATGATAAAAACAGTTATTTTATATTCAACAGTTGATGGGCAAACACTGGCTATTTGCCAACGGATTGGCCAATTTTTAGCTGAGAATGGGGAGCAGGTGAATATCATTAATCTCGATGATGCCAAGGCAGAGCAATTAGTGGCTGCTGATAAAGTGGTCATAGGGGCCAGCATTAGATACGGTAAGCATCGACCAGAATTATATACGTTTGCAAAGCAACACCAGGCATTACTCGACACAAAATTGAACAGCTTTTTTACTGTGAATGTTGTCGCCAGAAAACCATTAAAAAATACCCCTGCAACGAATCCTTATATGCAAAAATTTTTAACGCTATCGACTTGGACACCAAATTTACTTGGGGTTTTTGCCGGTAAAATTGATTATCCACGTTATCGTTTTTTCGACAAGGTGATGATCCGTTTTATTATGTGGATGACGAGGGGGCCAACAGACACCAATGGCACTTTTGAATTTACAGATTGGAATAAAGTTGACGATTTTGCTAAGCAAATCTCGGTGCAGAAGCGATAATCAGTAAAGCGCCTAATACCAATACTAGGCGCAATAACGGCGATGTAAAATGGATATTACTTCGGTGACCTGTTCATTTTTTAGGGTGTAATACACCACTTGCGAGCTTTTGCGTGTATTGACTAGGTCTTGAGTGCGCAATACGGCAAGGTGTTGTGATAGCGCAGACTGACTTAATGGTACGGTTTCATTTAGCTCTGTGACACTGTGTTCTTTTTCCAGCAACAAGCACAAAATCATCAGTCGATAAGGATTTGCAATTGCTTTTAGCCATTGCGCGGCTGTCTCTGCATTATTAAGCATGGTTGCTACATCAATATTTTGCTGCATGAGGGTTCCTATCGGTTGAGCGTGAGTCAGTTTAAGAATAACTGTCTATCTAACGCCATCATACTTCTGTGCCTTACAGATCTCAATTTTAACTATTAAATATATGAGCTATTTCTAATTTGTGATCATTACAAGGGATTAAAAAGCGCATTATTGGCACACTGAGGCAAATTTCGCAGTGTTGAGAACTCACCATGGCCAATATATTAGTCCTTTATTATTCTCGAGGTGGGCATACCGCTCTAATTAGCGATGCAATTGCTAAGCAAATACTCGCCAATGGTGATCAGTGTGATGTGATGAGCATTCATGAAAGCAAACAGCATCCCATCGACTGGTCAAAATACCATGCTGTTGCGCTGGGGGCGTGTGTACTTTATGGTTCATATCATAAATCTGTGTTTGAGTTTGTTCAGCAGTATCAACAGGCGTTAGCGAATATTCCAAATAGTTTTTTTTGCGTTAATGTGGTGGCACGGAATCCTGAAAAACGCATCCCAGAAAACAATAAATATCTGCAAAAGTTTTTAACACTGTCAGCCTGGCAGCCACAAGATGTTAAGATTATTGCTGGTAAAGTGGATTACCCCTCTTGGCCCTGGTACGACAGCTTAATGATTAGATTGATCATGAAGATGACTGACGGTCCAACCGATCCTACCGCTATTATTGACTACACCGATTGGGAAGATGTAAAAGCCTATGGCGACCATATTACTCAGCTAGCACAGGTTGAGTTTAGTTAATGTTTTAGCGAAATAGACTATTAATCTTGAAATGACGTCACGATAGTGTTGGAGTTATACCATTTCCATTAATTATGTGACCAATCAGAGTCGCTCAGACTGTTCAGTTTGAGGCGCATTGTTGAAATAATGGTTATTCCCTTCTAAGGCAATGCAACAAAGAAATGGACTGTCTGAGCGTCTCCTGCAAGGCGGGTTTCTGTGCCTTCTATGCTGCTTAATAGTATTTTGACGTAGAGCAACTATGCCTACAATCCTATTACTTGCCTAGAAGGCACAGAATTACCGCTGAATGACCAGATAATTAGTGGAATTGGTATTAATCGCACTCCAACACTTAAAAACCACATGCTAAAAGAAAAATGCACTCGGTTGGAACAGCTTTTCAACATCGCCAATAAACTTTTTGTTCACTAAGAATAAAATTACGTGGTCGCCTTGTTCGATTACCGTTTTATCATGGCCCATAAGCACTTCATCATTGCGCACAATTGCCCCAATGGTGGTGCCTGGCGGAAGTTTAATCTCGCCAATTTGTTTACCAACCACTTTTGAGGTGCTTGAGTCTCCGTGAGCAATCGCCTCAATGGCTTCTGCAGCCCCGCGACGTAATGAATAAACGTTACATATATCGCCTTGACGGATATGAGTAAGTAGGGCTGAAATAGTGGCTTGCTGGGGGGAAATGGCAATATCGATATTGGCTTCTTGCACGATATCGACATAGGCTTCACGTTGAATGAGCACCATGACTTTTTTAGCGCCCATACGTTTAGCAAGTAATGCCGACATGATATTGGCTTCGTCATCATTGGTAACGGCAATAAACACATCGGTTTGATCTATGTGCTCTTCAAGTAGGAGTTCCTGGTCTGACGCATCACCACAAAAAACAGTTGTTTTTTCAAGCTTTTCAGAAAGCTGCTCCGCACGTTCTTGGCGGTGTTCAATTAATTTCACTGAGTGTGTACGTTGCAATTTTTGCGCTAAACCAAAACCGATATTACCGCCGCCAGCAATCATAATATTGCGATACGAATTATCGAGTTTTTGCATTTCGCTCATAACGGCACGAATGTGACGGCTATCTGCAACGAAAAACACTTCATCGTCTGCTTCGATAATGGTGGTGCCGCGCGGCATAATGGGCCGACCTTGCCTAAAAATCGCTGCTACTCGGGTGTCAATGTTGGGCATATGTTCACGCAGCGTGGCTAAAGCATTACCCACTAATGGGCCGCCATAGTATGCTTTAACCGCCACAAGGCTTAATTTACCTTTTGCAAATTCAAGCACTTGTAGCGCACCGGGGTATTCAACCAATCTTTGTATGTAAGTGGTTACTAACTGCTCTGGAGCAATGAGCTCATCAATAATAAACCCGCCACGCGGCTTGGCTTCACTGGTTTTGATTTCACTATTAATAAACAGTTTATCTTGTAAATCTAGGTAAGCTTCTGAGCGTATACGAGCAATTTTTGTCGGTGTACCAAATAAACTGTAGGCTATTTGACAGGCAGACATATTGCATTCATCACTGTTGGTGACAGCAATAAGCATGTCGGCATCTTCAGCGCCCGCTTCTTTTAATACACTAGGATGTGCGCCATGACCAACCACAACGCGTAAGTCGAATTTATCTTGCAGCAGCCTTAATCGCGCGCGGTCGCTGTCGACTAAGGTAATGTCATTATTTTCGCCGACCAAGTTTTCGGCTAGTGTGCCGCCAACTTGCCCTGCGCCCAAAATAATAATTTTCATGGCTTTAGGTACATCCTTAAATTGCTTTGACTAGGCGCGCGTAATAAAAGCCATCCATATTGTCTTGGCCGGGCAATAGTTGCCAGCCAATATCATTGGGGTTTGTTTGCTGCGCTATGGGTACTAATTTAGCATCTGGTGTGCGCGCCAAAAACTGTTCTACTTGCTGACTATTTTCTTGAGGTAAAATAGAGCAGGTTGCATACAATAATGTGCCGCCTGGTTTTAGCCATTGCCAGCAATGATCTAAAATTTGTCGCTGCAAAGTGGCTAACTCTTCGATGTCACTGTTTTTTCGCAGCCATTTGATGTCTGGATGGCGGCGTATAACACCTGTTGCAGAACAGGGGGCATCCAGTAAAATGCGGTCAAATTGCTGGCCTTGCCACCATGAATCTATGTTGGCAGCATCGCCGTGAATAACTTGCGCTTTTAAATGCAGTCTGTCCAGATTTTGTTGTACACGAGCAAGGCGTTTTTCATCAAAATCGACCGCAACAAGGTTAATGCTTGGCGCGAGTTCTAGTAAATGGCAGCTTTTACCTCCAGGCGCGGCGCAAGCATCTAATACTAGTTCGTTTTCGACTGGCGCCAACAAGGTCGCAGCCCATTGTGCTGCACCATCTTGTACTGATGCTGCGCCTTGCATAAAGTTTGGTAAGCTAACGACATCTTTTGGGCTTTCAAGCAAAATTGAATCTGGGCTTGGACCGGCTTTGGCATGAATGTCTTGTGCTGCTAATGCGTTTAAATAAGCTTCTCGAGATTGTGATAAACGATTGTTACGCAGCCACATTGGTGGACGCTGGTGGCTTTGCTCAATAATAGTTTGCCAGTTGTCTGGATAGGCTTGTTGTAAACGCTTAATAAACCAAGCTGGGGTATTAAAGCGTAAGGTGTCTGAATCGGTATTGAGCGTAGCTTCTTGGCGTTGAATATTGCGCAATACACCGTTAACTACTTTGACTAGCCCATCAAAACGTAGTTGCCGGCAGGCTTCAGCTGTTTCAGAAATCGCGGCATGTGCAGGAATGCGGGTGAAGTAAAGTTGATAGCAACCTACAATCAACAACTGATGTAATATGCGCTGCTTACCTTTAAAGGGTTTTGATAAACAGTCGCTTACGCATTTGTCTAATTGTGGTAATTGGCGCATTACTCCGTAGCAGAGCTCGGCTAGCAGGGCTTTGTCTTTACCATTTTCAAGAAATTGCTGTTGTTCTGGCAAGGCCACTGACAGTGATATGCCTTTTTCAAGTACTTCATAAATCGCTTTAGCAGCAAGTGCGCGCACATTCATGCTAGTTGGCCTCTTGGTTTAAACGTACACCAGCAGCAAACCAATCACCACGAGCATTAAGAATGTCTGCCACATCTAGTGGCTTTTTGTTAGGTAATTGCATGGTTTCGATGATTAACGATCCTTCAGCCGTTGCAACTTCTATACCTTGCTTAGTGGCAGAAATAACTGTACCTGGTGGGTGAGAGCATGCTTGGGCGTTGTATTTTGCCTGCCATACTTTGATGACACTTTGTTGGTGTTCAAAGTAGCTCACAGGCCAAGGGTTAAACGCTCTAATTTCTTGCCACAGTTGCTTGGCACTTTTATGCCAATCAAGACGGGCCTCTTCTTTGGAGAGTTTTTCGGCGTAGTTTGCTTGGGCTTCATCTTGCTTTTCAGCTTGTAGATTGCCTTCACTTAACCCTGTTAGTGCTTCTATCAATGCTTCTGGGCCTTGCTTAGCGAGTTTTTCGTAAAGGCTCGCTGAGGTGTCGCTTTCCTCGATAGGTAAGTGTGTTTTAAGCAGCATATCACCGGTATCAAGACCCACATCCATTTGCATTATGGTGACGCCAGTTTCGTTGTCGCCAGCCCATAATGCACGTTGAATGGGTGCTGCTCCACGCCAACGAGGTAATATTGAACCGTGTACATTGATGCAGCCTAATCTAGGTGTATCGAGTACTATCTTTGGTAGGATTAAGCCGTATGCCACCACGACCATGATGTCAGCTTGCAAGTTTGCTAATTCTTGTTGTGCTGCTTCGTTACGCAATGATATGGGTTGAAAAACGGCAATGTTTTGCTCTTCAGCCAGTAGTTTAACGGGGCTTGCTGTCAGCTTTTTCCCCCGACCAGCGGGTCTATCTGGTTGGGAGTAAACGGCTACCACCTCATGTGGTGAGTCAATAAGCGCCTGCAAGTGTCTGGCGGCAAAATCCGGTGTACCGGCAAAGATAATTTTTAACGGTTTCAAATCGTTTCCTATTTAGCGGCTAAACGCGCTTCTTTTTCAAGCTTGGTTTTTATACGTTGGCGTTTAAGTGGCGACAAGTAATCAACAAATAGCTTACCCTTGAGGTGATCCATTTCGTGTTGAATGCAAATAGCAAACAGTTCGTCGGCTTCAACGGTAAATTCTTTGCCGTGACGGTCGAGCGCCTTTAACGTGATAAATTCAGCGCGATCCACTTTGGCATAGATACCTGGAACGGATAAACAACCTTCTTCATTTGCAAAATCACCACTGCTCTTAACAATCTGTGGGTTGATGAAAACGGTTGGGCGCTCAACGTCATCTTGGAGATCCATTACGATGAGTTGTTTGTGGAAATCGACTTGCGTGGCCGCAAGGCCAATGCCTTTTTCCTCGTACATTGTTTCTAACATGTTATCTATTTGGGTTTGTAATTCTGGACCAAAATCTGTCACTGGCTCAGCAATTGTGCGTAAACGCTCATCTGGAAATCGTAAAACATTTAATATTGGCATATATAAACTCTTAACAAGTCTGTCAAATTTCAGCCAGTTAGCTATACTGGCTGTTGCGATTAGGGTAATTTTAATCCTTAGCGCTTATCAATAACAGTAAAAAGCTCTAATAAAGAGCTAAACAACATGGACTGCACCATGAAACGCTTACTTTTACTTGCTTTTTTATCTTTAAATATATTTGGTGTTAACGCTGATACGTTAACGCTAAAAGCTGGGCATCCTGAAACGTACGTCGTTAAAAAAGGTGATACGTTGTGGGATATCTCCGGATATTTTTTAAATGATCCATGGCGTTGGCCTAAGTTGTGGGGTGTTAATCCGCAAATCGCTAATCCACATTTAATTTATCCCGGCGATAGACTGACATTAGTCTTTATCGATGGTCAACCTCGATTAATGGTAAAACAGCACGTTAAAAAAAGTCCTGAAGGGCGCATAGCCTCGAAAGATGGCCCAATTCCAGCTGTCGACTTGGCACTGATACAGCCTTATTTAACACAAAATCGGGTGGTTGATCCTGCTGCATTTGCAGCGTTGCCTATGGTGATGAGTGGTGAGAGCCCATCAATCCATCATGTTGTTAGCGATATTATTTACGTTAACGCGAAGCTTGAGCCTGGACTTAAGGTGGCAATGTACCAAACTGGGCGAGAGTTTTTTTCGCTTGAGCGAGATACCTTATTAGGTCAAGAAATGATTTTAGCCTCTAGCGGCCGGGTCATTGAGTCTGGACCAATATCAAAAGTTGAGCTGTTAAGTAGCCTACGTGAAACTAAAGGCGGCTTTAAAGTTGCGCCAGTAGAAGACGAAGCCTTGATGTCGGCCTATTTTGTTCCTAAAGCGGCGGAAATTGGTTTGCCTGCTGCCATAATTGCGATTAATGGTAATATTCGTGAAGCGGGTAAATTAGACGTGGTTTATCTTGACCGTGGTAGTGACGACGGTGTTGAAACGGGTCATGTGTTTTCGATGTTTCGTGATGGTGAAGATATCACGATTGATAATGATGGTATGCCGGTTCGTACGCTAGACCGTTCTACTTATGACAAAGTGCTTTCTCATTTTGCTGAAGACACGATTCATAAAATGCCTGATATATTTCATGGTAATTTATTAGTGTTTAAAGTCTTTGATAAAACAAGTTTAGGTTTAATTATGTTTAATGAGCGCCCAGTTCGGGTTGGCGATAAATTAGTGAAACCTGAACCGCTAACTCTCACAGGTGAATAATCGCTGATAAACTGGTTGATTGGTTAGTTGTTTGTGCAGTATCTGGGTTAGGACCCACTCGGATTCAACAATTATTAACGCAGATGGACGTTGAAGAGCTTCGTCAACGTCTTGAGTTTGAACCACAAAGTTTGCCCTTATCGGCAAATCTATTAGCGAAATGCCAAATCAATTTTGATAAAGTTGATTTGGCATTAACCTGGCAAGAATCGCAACCTCATCATTATATTTTAACGCCTTCAGATCCGCTTTACCCTCCATTATTACAGCAAATACCAGATGCTCCATTTGTGTTGTTCTTAAAAGGAAATGTTGAATCCTTAGTGTTGCCAAGTATCGCCATCGTGGGGAGCCGAAATGCGTCTCGTGGAGGGTTGGATATGGCTGCAGATCTCGCTTATAACCTAGCAAAACAAGGTTTTGCAATTACCAGCGGTATGGCCAGTGGTATTGACGGGGCGGCGCATAAGGCGACGTTGGCTGCCAGTGGCACGACTTTAGCTGTTTTAGGCACTGGGGTTGAACGTGTATACCCTAAACGACATCAACATTTGTACCATGATATTGTTAACTCAGGCTGTGTGATTAGTGAGTATTGGCCAGATATAGGGCCGTATGCGGGTAATTTTCCTAAGCGTAATCGTATTGTGAGCGGCCTAAGTTTAGGTACTGTTGTCGTTGAGGCAAGTCGAAAAAGCGGTTCGTTAATCAGTGCCCGGTTAGCAATGGAGCAAAACCGCGAGGTGTTTGCTGTGCCAGGTTCTGTTTTAGGGGGATATAGCCAGGGGTGTCATGATTTAATTAAAAATGGTGCAAAACTTGTTGAGACTGCTGCCGATATAATAGAAGAGTTAGGTTGTTTATCGGAATATCACCTTGAACAATTGCATCAAAGGCACCATATACAGGATAATGACATTTGTGATTTGCCATTTTCCTCACTGTTAGCTAGTGTAGGATATGAAACCACTTCAATTGATGCTGTGGTTGAGGATAGTGGGAAGCCAATAGATCTGGTGTTAATACAAATGCTTGAACTTGAATTACAAGGGTGGGTTGCAGCAGTGCCCGGTGGTTACGTCAGACTAAAGAGGAGTTAGCCATGTTTGATATCCTCATGTATTTATTTGAAAATTATGTTCATAGTGAAATTGAACTGCTAGTTGATGAAGATGAGCTTACTAAAGAGTTAACTCGGGCTGGCTTTCATCAGGTAGATATTATTAAAGCCCTTTCTTGGTTAGAGCACTTAGCTGATCTACAAGAAAGCGATAAACCATACTTGTGCAATCATGCGCAGCATTCATTCCGTATTTATACCAAGGCGGAAATGGCTAAGTTAGATGTAGAGTGCCGTGGATTTTTATTGTTCTTAGAGCAAATTCAAGTACTCAGCGTTGAAACCCGTGAAATGGTCATTGATCGTGTTATGGAGTTAGACGAGCCTACATTGGTATTAGAAGATCTCAAATGGGTGGTATTAATGGTACTATTCAATGTACCAGGTAATGAGTCAGCCTATGAGCAAATGGAAGATTTAATCTTCGAGCAGCCAGAAGGGCGCTTACACTCATAATAAAAGGAGGCCTAGCCTCCTTTTTTAGATCTATTGATTATTCATTGAGAGTACCATGTCTAAAATTGATCAACAGTTGTTTACTGTCCACGAGCATGCACTGGAGAAAGAGTTTGAACTTTGTCCTGTTTGTGGTTCTGAACTGTCGGTTAAACACAGTAAACATGGCAGTTTTGTTGGATGCAATAATTATCCCGTTTGCGACTACACTAGACCGTTAGTGCAGCATGAATCGATTGAAACACAGATAATAAGCGGCTCCGAGTGTCCGCAATGTGGCCATGAGTTGGCAGTAAAATCTGGTCGGTTTGGTATTTTTATTGGGTGTACTCATTATCCTGAATGCACTCATATAGAAAAACATGATCACAGCGGTGATGCTGAGCAAATTATTTGTCCGCAATGCAGTAAAGGCCACCTTGAATCTCGAACCAGTCGCTATGGCAAGACATTTTATGCTTGCAGTGCCTACCCTAAATGCAAGTTTATCGTAAACTACCCACCTTATAATGAAGCTTGTCCTAGTTGCGGGTTTGGTATTTTAGTTGAGCGTAAAAATGCCGCAGGTAGCCGCCTTGAATGCCCGCAAAAATCCTGTAAATATAAGCGAGCAAAGTAATTTGTTATTACCACTCTTAAATTGATGAAAGGAAATCTAATGTTGCAATTGCAGCCATCGGCTGTTTCAACCACCATAGAGCAAGGTGGTGTTATAGCTTACCCAACAGAAGCGGTTTTTGGTTTGGGGTGTGATCCTGATAACGATAAGGCTATTGAAAAGTTATTGGCGGTTAAACAGCGTCCTTGGCAAAAGGGTCTTATTTTAGTGGCCAGTTCGTTTGAGCAATTATTACCTTATCTTGATGTGCATCAATTGACTGAGTCTCAACTGCAATTTACTCACTCTAAATGGCCTGGCCCCTTTACCTTTGTGATGCCAATAAAGCCACATGTTTCTAAGTTGCTGTCTGGTGAGTTCGACTCAATTGCAGTTAGAGTATCTGCTCACCCTGTGGTGCGTGAGTTATGTGACACACTGAATAAACCATTAGTATCAACCAGTGCCAATTTAGCCGGAGAACCCCCGGTTGTTGATGCACAACATATCATCACTGATTTTAGCGATAAAATAGATGCGTTAATTCTAGGTCAACTTGGTGAGCAACGTCAGCCATCGACCATTATTGATGCTCGCAGTGGCCAAATTCTTCGAAGTGGAAGTTAACTATATGTCCAATACCCAATCAAAGGTGCCAGATGCACAACAGGTTAAGTCGTTTCTGTTGGCTTTACAGCAAGATATTTGTAATAGATTAGAGCAGCTTGATGGTAAAGCAAGCTTTAAGGCGGACTCCTGGACGCGCGAAGAAGGTGGCGGTGGTACAAGCCGTGTGATGACTCAAGGGCTGGTTTTCGAACAAGCTGGGGTTAACTTTTCGCATGTGATGGGTTCAGCAATGCCTGCATCTGCTACTGCACATCGCCCTGAGCTGGCCGGACGCAGTTTTGAGGCGATGGGGGTGTCTTTAGTTATCCATCCAAACAATCCATACATACCCACAACGCATGCTAACGTACGCTTTTTTATTGCCCGTAAAGACGGTGCCGATCCTGTTTGGTGGTTCGGTGGTGGGTTTGACTTAACACCTTATTATCCGTTTAAAGAAGATGTGATTAGTTGGCATCAAACCGCTAAAGATATTTGCGACCCATTTGGTGAAGATGTATATCCAAAGTATAAAAAATGGTGTGATGAATACTTCTTTTTGCCGCACCGTAATGAAACTCGTGGTGTTGGTGGGTTATTTTTTGATGATTTAAATCAGCCAGGTTTTGAGCGTAGTTTTGCGTTTATGCAAGCGGTAGGTAATGGGTTTATTGAAGCTTATGCGCCAATTGTTGAGCGAAATAAAGCATTAGAATATGGTGACGATGAGCGCCAATTTCAGCTTTACCGTCGTGGTCGTTATGTTGAGTTTAACTTGGTTTATGACCGTGGCACCTTATTTGGGTTACAAACAGGTGGCCGCACAGAGTCAATCTTAATGTCTATGCCGCCACTAGTTCGCTGGGAATATGCTTTTATGCCAGAAGAGGGCACGCCAGAGGCTGAATTGTACGATGTCTATCTCAAGCCTCAAGACTGGTTGGCACAGGCTTAAATCGTAGTTGTATTGCGTTAGATATTATCGATTACGCATGTTGTCAGCCAATGTTGAAATAGCCTGAATAATCACCTGTTGATGTTCAGGCTTTTTTATGGAGTTGGTTATTGCTGCGCGCATGCAGATTAACCATTGATCACGCATAGATTCATCAATAGCAAAAGGCATGTGTCTTGCTCGTAGTGCTGGGTGGCCGTGCTTTTGTTGATACAACTGTGGTCCGCCAAGCCAACCACTCAAAAACTCATATAACTTTTGCTCAGAGTCTGCAATTGGCGCTCGGTGTATTGCTAATAAAGCCTGAGTTTCGGGGCGAGTTTGCATTTGTTGATAAAAATCATGAGCAATTGCTCTGATGACTTTATCTCCACCAATGATATCGTAGGCGTTTGATTGAGTCGTGTCTCTGTCATCTATATCTTGTTGTTTAGCGAATAATTTACGTAACCAGTGCATAGTGTTTGTCATTGGGGTTATGGATATTTTATCAAACCGATTATTGCATAAGAGTGTTTTATTATTAACGTTTTGATACCAATTAATTAACGATTACGCTGTATTTCAGCCGCTAACTTGGGGTAGATTGGGCGCAAAATAAGAAAGGAGAACTCAATCAATGGTAAAACTTACACCTTCTTTGGTTGCTGTTGCACTATGTGTTGCGCTGTCAGGTTGCAACCCTGCTGAACAACAAGATCCGCAAGTTGTCATCAACACCAACCCATACCCAAGTACCTACCATGCGTTACCTAATGTCACAACGTTACTTAAAAATGCCATCGTATTAACGGGCACAGGTGAGCGTATTGATGATGCTGATTTGTTGATAAAGGACGGTAAAATTAGTGCTGTTGGTCAACAACTTTCTGAAGAGAGTGCGGTGGTTATCGACGCGAAAGGCAAGTGGATTACGCCTGGGATTATCGATGTGCATTCACATTTAGGTGTTTATCCAAGCCCCAATGCTGAATCTCATAATGACGGCAATGAAATGACAAACCCTGTTACAGCAGAGGTTTGGGCTGAACACAGTGTATGGCCGCAAGACCCAGGCTTTAACCGCGCTCGAGAGGGTGGTATTACCACATTACAAATTTTGCCAGGCTCAGCCAATCTTATTGGTGGTCGTGGGGTTACGTTAAAAAACATTCCGGCTACAACCATGCAAGCGATGAAATTTCCACAGGCGCCTTATGGGTTAAAAATGGCTTGTGGCGAGAATCCTAAAAACTTGTATGGAGGGCGTAACGAATTACCCATGACACGAATGGGTAACATGGCCGGTTATCGAACAGCATTTATTCAGGCCAGTGAATACAAGCGTGCTTGGGATAAATACAATGCCGATTACGCCGCAGGTAAAAACCCAGTAGCCCCAGAGCGTGACTTAATGAAAGATACTCTAAAAGGTGTGTTAGAGGGTGACATTCTGATCCATAACCACTGCTACAAAGCAGAAGAGATGGCAATGATGATCGATCTTGGTAAAGAGTTTGGTTATCACGCGGGGACATTCCACCATGCCGTTGAAGCATATAAAGTGGCAGATTTATTAGCTGAAAATGGCAATTGTGCCGCTATGTGGCCTGATTGGTGGGGCTTTAAATTAGAGGCCTATGATATGGTGCTTGAAAATGTCGCAATGGTCGATGCGGTTAAAAATTCATGCGCCATTGTGCACTCTGATTCCGGCGTGACTATTCAACGTCTCAATCAAGAAACCGCCAAAATTATGCATGCGGCAAACGACAATGGCTTTGAGATAACAGAACAACATGCGATTGGTTGGATTACCTCAAATGCGGCCAAATCATTAGGCATAAGTGATAAAACTGGATCGCTTGAAGTGGGTAAAAATGCAGATGTAGTCATTTGGAACTCAAACCCGTTTAGCGTTTACGCCCAAGCTGAAAAAGTGTTTATTGATGGCGCCAAAGTTTTTGACCGCAACGATGCCGCCTATCAAGCACAAAGTGACTTTATGTTAGGTCAACAATAAGAAGGAGCAAGACAATGACGCTATTTAACAAATCTTTACTTGCTTTAAGTTTATCGGCCGGAATGTTATTGAGTTGTGCTGTAAAAGCCGAAAGCGTTGCCATCATTAATGCCACTGTTCACACTGCAACAGAGCAAGGCGTATTAAACCAAGCAACCGTGGTATTCGAAAACGGTATTATTTCAGCAATCAATCCACAAAATATGCCATTTGACCGTGTCGTTGATGCTAACGGCGCAACCTTGACGCCAGGCTTTATTGCCGCGATGAATGATATGGGTTTAGTTGAGGTTGGTGCCGTGGCAACATCTCGAGATGCCAGCGATAAAGAAGCCGATATTATCTTTGACCCAAGCCTTGCCTTTAACCCTAAAGCTACTACCATCCCGTTTGCGCGTAAGGGGGGAATAACCCGTAACATCGTTACATCAGGTGGTGGAGAGAGTGTATTTGCTGGAGAAACATTTGTTGTCGATTTAACTGGTGATTTTGATAGCGTACTGGCTACCAATACAGGGTTATTTGTCCAGTTAGGCGCAGCTGATGAAGGCTCTCGAGCTATTGGTATGCAACAACTAATCCATAAATTAGACGATGTAAAAAAAGGATTATTTCAAGACAAAAAAGCTAAAGATAAAGACGATGAGGTGAGCCGTGAGGATACCGTCATTGCGTCGGTTTTAGCAGGCAAAAAACCATTGATTGTCGCAGTTGACCGTGCAAGCGATATCTTGCATGTGGTTAACCTTAAGCAAAAATTTGACATAGATGTTGTCATCGTAAATGGTGCAGATGCTGTTTTGGTCGCAGAGCAATTGGCAAAGGCAAATATTCCGGTTGTGATTGATGCTATGCGTAATCTTCCAGAAAGCTTTGATGCACTTCATAACTCACTTGATAATGCCGCTAAACTGGTAAAGTCGGGGGTAAAAGTGGCTATTGCCTTACCAGGCGACAGCCATGGCGTTTATGCATTGCGATACAGTGCCGGTAATGCAGTAGCTAATGGTATGGATTATAACGATGCCCTTGCTGCGATAACGTCTAACATTGCAGATATTTTTCATCTAGAGGGTGGACGTATTGCCGTAGGTCAACCTGCTGACTTAGTATTATGGAGCGGTGATCCTTTTGAATACAGTTCTAAAGTTCAGATGATGTGGATTGCAGGCGATGAACAGGGCTTACAAAGTCGTCAAGATGCGTTGCGAGATCGTTATTTGAAAAAAACAGCAATGCCTGCCGCGTATCGCTAGACGTAATTAATATAAATGAAGAGAGTTTTGATGACCGATAAATATGCTGTATTTGGTAACCCTATCGCGCAAAGTAAGTCGCCATTTATTCATAGTGAGTTTGCTTTGCAGACAAAACAAGATATGAGCTATGAAGCCATTTTAGCGCCAGCTGATCAATTCTCTTCTTCATTAACTGAGTTTTTTGCAAGCGGCGGAAAAGGAGCAAACGTCACCGCGCCTTTTAAAGAGCAAGCGTTTGCGATGTGTGATGAGCTAAGTGAAATGGCCAAACTAGCTGGCGCAGTCAACACGCTATTTAATTTACCCAACGGCAAAATTGGCGGTGATAACACTGATGGTATCGGTTTGGTCACTGATTTAGAAATGCTGTTTGGTTCATTAAAAGGTAAACGTGTTTTGCTGGTGGGCGCAGGTGGTGCCGCTAGAGGCTGTATCTTACCAATATTGCAGCAGAATGTGGCGCAATTAGTTATCTGTAATCGCACTCACGAGAAAGCCGAGCAACTACAAAAGCTGTTTAATGAGTACGGTAACTTTTTTGCAAAACCTATTAGTCAACTTAGTTCACCATTCGATTTGGTTATAAACTCAACATCAGCAGGTTTATCAGGGCAGCTTATTTCTTTGCCCGACACAATTGTCGATGAAACTACCGATTGCTATGACATGACATATAGTCAGCAAACTACAATGTTTAATCAATGGGCTCAGGACCACAATGCGCGCAAAACAGCAGATGGCCTAGGCATGTTAGTTGGTCAAGCTGCTGAAAGTTTTAGCTTGTGGCGTGGAGTAATGCCAGACAAAGGCCCTGTAATGACTAAGCTTAGGGCGTTATTGAATCAAACGGCAGCAGTGTAATGAATCAAAGTATTATTTTTACCGATCAATTATTTATCGAAAAGAGCAGAGTAAAGTTTATTGCCCAGCAACAGGGAGTCAATATCAATTGTTTTGTTAGCTTTGGTGTTATTGGTCAGTTATGTGGGCAGCAAGCTGTTAATCAGCTCAATGCTGCTGATGCATTTGAGCAATGTCGGTTCGATTTAGAAGAAAAAGCAGAAGAGTTAATAGAACAAGAACTGTTTAATGATGATGGTGATATTGTACTTTAATTCTTCTTTTATTCATTGCAATCGCCTTTTTTAAAGCGTTTTTGTTGATACATATTATTGTCTGCCATTTTAAACGCGCTTTGCCAATTTTGCTGATATTGTGCAATACCATAGCTAAACTGAATGGCTGGCGTTAACTGACTTAACTCTTGCTGTAATCGCTTTATTTGCTCTTCTAAAGTCTCCACTGGCCCGCGACATAAAGCAACAAACTCATCTCCACCATAGCGAGCAACCAAAAAATCAGGATGCCACATCGATTTTAAAGACATTGCTAGGGTTTTTAATGCGGCATCACCAGTTTGATGACCATGCAAATCATTCAATGGTTTTAAATTATCCATATCAAGAATGACAATATAGCTGGGTAAGTTTGGGGTGTGTTGCCACTGTAAAATTGCAGCATCAAACATTTTACGGTTATACAGATCTGTTAAACCATCATAGTTAGCCATGATTTCGATTTTTTTAGACTTTTGATACAAGGAGATCGCATTTGCAGCTTCAGATGTGAGTATATTAACCAGATTAATATCATATTCACCAAATGCTTCCATCTTACTGCTGTCTAAATTCATCATGCCATAAAGTTCACCATCAATTCTTATGGGGCTCGATAAAGTAGAGCAAATGGGTTTTGTCGAAGCATTGAGCAAAACAAACTGTTCATCATCAGTTAAGGTGCTTTGGGCATTAATGTTGCGCATGTTATTTATAACAACAGCTCTATCAAAACGGCCTTTAGTTAATCGATATAAAAACGTTTCTTCTAGAGTGAAGTTAATAGTACGTAGTGTTTCAATATTTAAACCAACTACAGACTCAAACTGTAATCTGTTAGCAAAATTATCAACGAGTATAATGCTGCCCATTTCTGCATCGTCAACAGCATTAACGGCTTTTAGTAATAATGCATCCAAAAAGGTTTTTTCAGAATCATACTGGCTTGATAAATTGACTAATTCATACGTTGTATCATTAATTCTAACCACCTGTTCAAGATGCTGCCATAAGCGTGACATATTTTGTTTGTGTACATAATAGGTAACCGCATAACTTGTAACATAGCCGATGCTAATTAATAGCAAATACAAGTAGGCATTTTCTGCTTCAACAAAAACAAAAGTCACAATACTTATAAGTAGTAACGGGATAATTAGCAATAATAGGTGCTGCTTTATATCAATATGCACATTGGGTGTATGTCGCTTTTTGTTGTTCCAGCGCACTTAAATCATCCTTGTTAAAAATCATCTGTACAAATTACAAACATCGCGGCAATTGAACATGATTGGGCTTGTTCAGCTTAAATGTAGACTAAATAAAAGGTGTTGGCTAAATAAGCAACTACTAAAATAAATTATCAATCCGAGATTTCAATAATATAAAGTCATTTAGCTTAATCAAGTAAAAATATCATAGTTTGAGAGGAGGTAACCTAATTTGACGCAGTAAAAGTGAAATGGGCGTAAACACATTGCCCATTTCGATAAGGCAATTAACTCGATTGCTGTAAATCAACCAAGTATTCATTTTTTAAGCGCACATAATTATCAGCGGATTGCGGTAAAAAAGCTCGTTCAGCATCCGTAAGAGGTCTTGCTTGTTTACAAGGGCTACCTACGTATAAAAAACCACTTTGTAAAACCTTGTTGGGTGGTACCAAAGATCCCGCTCCAACAATGACATCATCTTCTACTATTGCACCATCAAGTAAGATAGCGCCCATGCCAATCAAGACTCGGTTCCCAATTTGGCAGCCATGTAGCATTGCCTTATGACCAATAGTAACATCATCACCTATAATAAGTGGGTGCCCATCAGGATTAGAAGGTGATTTACGTGTGACATGCAATATACTGCCGTCTTGAACATTACTCCGTTTACCAATACGGATCTTATTAACATCTCCACGTGCGGCAACCAAAGGCCACACACTCGCGTCATGATCCAATTTTATGTCACCGACAAGTACAGCTGACTCATCAACATAGACGTTATCAGCTAAACTCGGGTGTATCCCTTGGTAAGTTCTTACATTAGTAGACATAACAATCCTTATATATTCATGGTTTGTGACAGTATAATGCTTAAAAACTAGCTGGTCAGGCTAAATTATCCGCAAACAAGCCCAAAATGACAAATAACTATTAAAAAGCGCTTGCACAAAAGTTTTGGCTCCCTATAATGCGCAACCACTGACACGGCAAGCGGCTCACGCCAATGAAGAGTCAGCCTGAAGGTTCAAAATGAAATCTTCAGCGCGAAAAGAAAGTTTGAAAAAACACTTGACGCGAAGATGGGAAAGCGTAGAATACGCAGCCCAAGCCAACGACCTAGCGTCAACGGCCACTAAGCGAAAGATTGATTCTTTTGGTATTAGTAACGCTCTTTAACAATTTAAACAAGAAATCTGTGTGGACATTCACAGGTATTGAGTTATTCGAAATTGTCTTCTTGTTCTTCGGAATGTAGGCAATCAAAAAATTTAACTCAATGATGAGAATGTTCATAGAAATATGACACTGCAGAAATGCAGTGAGTAATTCGTCAGCTCTTATGAGCGAAGCGAATTATGACAGTAGAATTCATTGAGCCGTTCGACGTAGTCGAACAAAAAAACTTTAATTGAAGAGTTTGATCATGGCTCAGATTGAACGCTGGCGGCAGGCCTAACACATGCAAGTCGAGCGGCAGCATAAGGGAGCTTGCTCCTGAGGTGGCGAGCGGCGGACGGGTGAGTAATGCCTAGGGATCTGCCCAGTCGAGGGGGATAACAGTTGGAAACGACTGCTAATACCGCATACGCCCTACGGGGGAAAGGAGGGGACCTTCGGGCCTTTCGCGATTGGATGAACCTAGGTGGGATTAGCTAGTTGGTGAGGTAATGGCTCACCAAGGCGACGATCCCTAGCTGTTCTGAGAGGATGATCAGCCACACTGGGACTGAGACACGGCCCAGACTCCTACGGGAGGCAGCAGTGGGGAATATTGCACAATGGGGGA
This sequence comes from Shewanella inventionis, assembly GCF_019931735.1. Classification (NCBI taxonomy): domain Bacteria; kingdom Pseudomonadati; phylum Pseudomonadota; class Gammaproteobacteria; order Alteromonadales; family Shewanellaceae; genus Shewanella; species Shewanella inventionis. The sequence continues at coordinate 512,490 of NZ_CP082926.1, forward strand.
AACCCTGATGCAGCCATGCCGCGTGTGTGAAGAAGGCCTTCGGGTTGTAAAGCACTTTCAGTAAGGAGGAAAGGTTAACGATTAATACTCGTTAGCTGTGACGTTACTTACAGAAGAAGGACCGGCTAACTCCGTGCCAGCAGCCGCGGTAATACGGAGGGTCCGAGCGTTAATCGGAATTACTGGGCGTAAAGCGTGCGCAGGCGGTTTGTTAAGCCAGATGTGAAATCCCCGGGCTCAACCTGGGAATTGCATTTGGAACTGGCGAACTAGAGTCTTGTAGAGGGGGGTAGAATTCCAGGTGTAGCGGTGAAATGCGTAGAGATCTGGAGGAATACCGGTGGCGAAGGCGGCCCCCTGGACAAAGACTGACGCTCATGCACGAAAGCGTGGGGAGCAAACAGGATTAGATACCCTGGTAGTCCACGCCGTAAACGATGTCTACTCGGAGTTTGGTGTCTTGAACACTGGGCTCTCAAGCTAACGCATTAAGTAGACCGCCTGGGGAGTACGGCCGCAAGGTTAAAACTCAAATGAATTGACGGGGGCCCGCACAAGCGGTGGAGCATGTGGTTTAATTCGATGCAACGCGAAGAACCTTACCTACTCTTGACATCTAGAGAAGATTGCAGAGATGCGATTGTGCCTTCGGGAACTCTAAGACAGGTGCTGCATGGCTGTCGTCAGCTCGTGTTGTGAAATGTTGGGTTAAGTCCCGCAACGAGCGCAACCCCTATCCTTATTTGCCAGCACGTAATGGTGGGAACTCTAGGGAGACTGCCGGTGATAAACCGGAGGAAGGTGGGGACGACGTCAAGTCATCATGGCCCTTACGAGTAGGGCTACACACGTGCTACAATGGCGAGTACAGAGGGTTGCAAAGCCGCGAGGTGGAGCTAATCTCACAAAGCTCGTCGTAGTCCGGATTGGAGTCTGCAACTCGACTCCATGAAGTCGGAATCGCTAGTAATCGTAGATCAGAATGCTACGGTGAATACGTTCCCGGGCCTTGTACACACCGCCCGTCACACCATGGGAGTGGGCTGCAAAAGAAGTGGGTAGTTTAACCTTCGGGAGAACGCTCACCACTTTGTGGTTCATGACTGGGGTGAAGTCGTAACAAGGTAGCCCTAGGGGAACCTGGGGCTGGATCACCTCCTTACCTATACGACTAACTCAATACTTGGTAGGCAATAAACTGCATCCGTGCGTTTATTGCACACAGCACATCCGTGTGCTTGAGTGTTCACACAGATTACTTGTTAACTTCTTCGGAAGTAGAGTGAAACACACCGCGAGCCGGTTAAGTGTTGTTCTTTAACAATTTGGAAAGCTGATAGTAGTTAATTGCATGAGTCTGTCATGTGATTAATTGCAAATCGTTTGATGCATGACTTTGTATAAGGTGGTGTATTAAACATTGAGTTCTCAAAACACTGTTTAAGTGTCTTGAATATTCTAAAACTAAGGCGATTTCGTGTGCGAAAGTGCATGAATTATCAAAGTAAAAACCAGCTAGTTGCAATATGGCTCAAGTGAAACTCATTTGGGTTGTATGGTTAAGTGACTAAGCGTATACGGTGGATGCCTTGGCAGTCAGAGGCGATGAAGGACGTAGTAACTTGCGAAAAGCGTTGGCGAGCTAGTAACAAGCATTTGAGCTAACGATGTCCGAATGGGGGAACCCACTCACATAAGTGAGTATCTTAACGTGAATACATAGCGTTAAGAGGCAAACCTGGGGAACTGAAACATCTAAGTACCCAGAGGAAAAGAAATCAACCGAGATTCCCCTAGTAGCGGCGAGCGAACGGGGATTAGCCCTTAAGTCTATGGGGTGTTAGTGGAATGTGTTGGAAAGCACAGCGGCACAGGGTGATAGCCCCGTACATGAAAACTAACCATAGATGAAAACGAGTAAGGCGGGACACGTGACATCCTGTTTGAATATGGGGGGACCATCCTCCAAGGCTAAATACTCCTGACTGACCGATAGTGAACCAGTACCGTGAGGGAAAGGCGAAAAGAACCCCTGTGAGGGGAGTGAAATAGAACCTGAAACCGTATACGTACAAGCAGTGGGAGCGGTACTTGAGACCGTGACTGCGTACCTTTTGTATAATGGGTCAGCGACTTACGTTTTGTAGCGAGGTTAAGCGAATAGCGGAGCCGTAGGGAAACCGAGTGTTAACTGCGCGTTTAGTTGCAAGGCGTAGACCCGAAACCCGGTGATCTAGCCATGGGCAGGTTGAAGGTTGAGTAACATCAACTGGAGGACCGAACCGACTTATGTTGAAAAATGAGCGGATGACTTGTGGCTGGGGGTGAAAGGCCAATCAAACCGGGAGATATCTGGTTCTCCTCGAAAGCTATTTAGGTAGCGCCTCGAGCGAATACCATTGGGGGTAGAGCACTGTTAAGGCTAGGGGGTCATCCCGACTTACCAACCCTTTGCAAACTCCGAATACCAATGAGTACTACTCGGGAGACAGACGGCGGGTGCTAACGTCCGTCGTCAAAAGGGAAACAACCCAGACCGTCAGCTAAGGTCCCAAAGTGTATGTTAAGTGGGAAACGATGTGGGAAGGCTTAGACAGCTAGGATGTTGGCTTAGAAGCAGCCATCATTTAAAGAAAGCGTAATAGCTCACTAGTCGAGTCGGCCTGCGCGGAAGATTTAACGGGGCTAAACATACCACCGAAGCTACGGGTGCATTTCATTAGAAGTGCGCGGTAGAGGAGCGTTCTGTAAGCGGTTGAAGGTGAAGGGGTAACCCACACTGGACGTATCAGAAGTGCGAATGCTGACATGAGTAACGATAAAGGGAGTGAAAAACTCCCTCGCCGAAAGACCAAGGGTTCCTGTCCAACGTTAATCGGGGCAGGGTGAGTCGACCCCTAAGGTGAGGCCGAAAGGCGTAATCGATGGGAAACAGATTAATATTTCTGTACTTCTGCTAACTGCGATGGAGAGACGGAGAAGGCTAGGCTAGCGCGGCGTTGGTAGTCCGCGTTTAAGGTGGTAAGCAGTGTTCTTAGGCAAATCCGGGAACACCTCTTTAATGAGAATGCTGAGAGCTGATGACGAGTCACTAAGGTGATGAAGTAGTTGATGCCATGCTTCCAGGAAAATCTTCTAAGCTTCAGGTTAGTAGGAATCGTACCCCAAACCGACACAGGTGGTCGGGTAGAGAATACCAAGGCGCTTGAGAGAACTCGGCTGAAGGAACTAGGCAAAATGGTACCGTAACTTCGGGAGAAGGTACGCTCCTGGCGGTGATGAGACTTGCTCTCTAAGCTGCTGGGAGTCGCAGATACCAGGTGGCTGCAACTGTTTATCAAAAACACAGCACTGTGCAAAATCGCAAGATGACGTATACGGTGTGACGCCTGCCCGGTGCCGGAAGGTTAATTGATTGGGTTATCGCAAGAGAAGCTCATGATCGAAGCCCCGGTAAACGGCGGCCGTAACTATAACGGTCCTAAGGTAGCGAAATTCCTTGTCGGGTAAGTTCCGACCTGCACGAATGGCGTAATGATGGCCACGCTGTCTCCAGCCGAGACTCAGTGAAGTTGAAATTGCGGTGAAGATGCCGTATACCCGCGGCTAGACGGAAAGACCCCGTGAACCTTTACTATAGCTTGGCACTGAACATTGAACCTACATGTGTAGGATAGGTGGGAGACTTTGAAGCTTGGACGCTAGTCTGAGTGGAGTCGTCCTTGAAATACCACCCTTGTAGTTTTGATGTTCTAACTTGGCCCCCTAATCGGGGGTAAGGACAGTGCCTGGTGGGTAGTTTGACTGGGGCGGTCTCCTCCCAAAGAGTAACGGAGGAGCACGAAGGTTGGCTAAGTACGGTCGGACATCGTACGGTTAGTGCAATGGCATAAGCCAGCTTAACTGCGAGACATACACGTCGAGCAGGTACGAAAGTAGGTCATAGTGATCCGGTGGTTCTGAATGGAAGGGCCATCGCTCAACGGATAAAAGGTACTCCGGGGATAACAGGCTGATACCGCCCAAGAGTTCATATCGACGGCGGTGTTTGGCACCTCGATGTCGGCTCATCACATCCTGGGGCTGAAGTCGGTCCCAAGGGTATGGCTGTTCGCCATTTAAAGTGGTACGCGAGCTGGGTTCAGAACGTCGTGAGACAGTTCGGTCCCTATCTGCCGTGGGCGTTGGATGATTGAAGGGAGCTGCTCCTAGTACGAGAGGACCGGAGTGGACGAACCGCTGGTGTTCGGGTTGTCATGCCAATGGCATTGCCCGGTAGCTACGTTCGGAATCGATAACCGCTGAAAGCATCTAAGCGGGAAGCGAGCCCTAAGATGAGTCATCCCTAGGTCTTTAAGACCTCTAAAGGGCCGTAGGAGACTACTACGTTGATAGGCAAGGTGTGTAAGCGTTGTGAGGCGTTGAGCTAACTTGTACTAATGACCCGTGAGGCTTAACCATACAACCCAGATGGGTTTTACTAATACTTAGTATTAGAATGAAGCACTTAAATGGTGTGAGAATACTCAAAAAAATCAGCTTTTCGAATTATTATTTAATGCTCAACTGAGTGTTAAATAGGGACATTTTATCAAATACATCCGTGTATTTGACCCTAACGGGCCGCACTAAAGTGCGTTAAAAATTTGTTCCATACAATTTTTTGTCTGGAAACCATAGAGCTGTGGTCCCACCTGATCCCATTCCGAACTCAGAAGTGAAACACAGTATCGCCGATGGTAGTGTGGGGTCTCCCCATGTGAGAGTAGGTCATTTCCAGACGCCTAATTATCTCAACAGAGATGCTCGAAAGAGCAAGTCTCCTGGTGGTGACACACTAGCGACTTAAAAAGCATTTAGCATTCTGCGTAAGCAACTTGCTAAAGGAGCGGTAGTTCAGTTGGTTAGAATACCGGCCTGTCACGCCGGGGGTCGCGGGTTCGAGTCCCGTCCGCTCCGCCAACTTAAGATGAAGGCCTTTGCAGCAATGCAAAGGCCTTTTTCGTATTTAACACAGGCGAAAAGACGTAACCGTCTAGCGAACCACACCTACCTTTTAAAATTCCAGGGTAACAGGCTGTCTATATCCGGTGCTGGTTGGCACAGTTCATTAAGACAAGCCATGATGTAATACCAATTACGATTAAAGACTTCCCAGTTTAGCCCAATCTCTGTGACACAATCTTTTTACCCTGTCCTTGCACTCAATGAATGTATTCCATGCACGACAGCATTCCTCAACAATATCATTAATACCAATTACGATTAAAGACTTCCCAGTTTAGCCCTATCTATGAGACTCAATCTATTTTCCCCTGCCTTTGTACACAATAAACGTATTCCATGCACGACAGCATTGCTCAACAATATCATTGAAAACTTTAAACTACGATTAGTGAGACAATGCTGCCGTAGTCGTTAATGAACCTGTTTAATTGGTATTGCGTTTGGTTTGTTGTCTTTTTATGTATCGTCAATCTTGTTTACAAAACTATTAATTAATAAACAGTTTTTGTTTTGTTTATGTCGTTGCGTTTCATAACTATTTCTTTACTTACTGCTAAGATTACCGCTAGCATATATTTATCTATTTTATTGGGTGGGTTTATTTTGCCTCGTTTACCAAAGCTTTCATTATCAGTACTCGTACCTCTGTGTTTTTTTATCCTATACCTTTGTTTGGTGTGTGGAGAGTATTTTTATGAGCATGCTGAATTAAATGAGCAATTGGCATCAAAGCAAGCTGAGCAAATCCAAAAAGATTTATTTCGTATGCGTCATGTAATTGATTCTGCTGTTGCTTCTCAAGATTTTGATCGAATAGAACAAGAGGTTGCGCTTGTTTCAACAGAGCAGAATATGATGGCTTATGTGATCTTAGATTCATCCAGTGAGATTCATTTTGCAAATCACATTATTTGGCGTGATAGTAATGCTCAAAATGTGCTTGAGGGATATTCTGCGACACAGCATCGTGCTGCGGTCGCCAACAATAAGCCTTATTTAAATGTAAATTTCGAACGCCTTTCGATTCAAGCTTACTACCCGATTAACTCAAATTCTCGTTTTAGTTACTCTAATACAGTTGAGCTTGTTTATCTTGAATATGATATTGCCAACCTTTTGTCTGAAGCGTCTGAAAGCCTTTTAAAGCGGTTCATTGAGATATGGGGCTTGGGTGCGATAGTGTTAACACTATTTTGTATCATACTTCATTTCATATTAATTCGACCGCTAATCCAGCTCAGTAATGCTGCAAAAAATCTAGATAATCTTGATTTCACTAATAATATTGTTTGTGTTTCAGCCGAAATCAATAATCTTCGTGATTATTTGAATCGTGTCAAGGCTCGTTTATCTCGAAGTAGAAAGCGTCTTAATGATGCAGAGCAACGTTGGTTATTTGCGGTTGAAGGAGCGCGAAATGGTATTTGGGATTGGGGAATTGCCACTGGTGATGTGTTTGTTTCTGATCGTTGGAAAGAAATATTAGGTTATCAGCATTATGAGTTAGACAATGATTACTCTGTTTGGGAATCTCGCTTACACAAAGATGACAAAGAACAAGTATTAAACACATTACAAAATTATATTAATAATCAACATGATGAATATGAAAGTGTACATAGGTTGCGGCACAAAGATGGACGTTATATTTGGGTGCTCGATAGAGGCAAGATTGTTGAATGGGATGAAACGGGCAGGCCTTTAAGGATTATTGGTACCATTACAGATGTGTCTGGTGATGTAAAAAGTCAGCGAGTACCGGCTGATAAAATGAACCATAATCGCTTAACTGATTTTATTAATAGAGAAGCATTAGCTGACCAGTTGTATGATTTACAGGTGTTTAGTCGAAAAACAGGACAGTTTTCAGCATTGTTAATGATAAATTTGGATAATTTTAAGCTTATTAATGATGCGTTGGGCCGACAATTAGGTGATCGGCTTTTAATGCAGATTGCTGCTAGGTTATCAGGAACATTTTCAAGTGCGGGCCTTGTGGCTCGCCTTGGTGCTGATGAGTTTGTAATTTTGGCAAAAAACCTTGGCAGCGAAATAGATCAAGCAAACAAACGAGCATTAGCTTTAGCCAGTGAGGTTAGGCAGTTAATTGGTCGTGGTTTTGCTATTTCGGACCAAAATTTATCTATAAATGCCAGAATAGGTCTAGTTGTCTTTGACGGAATAGAGTCCCTCGAGCCACAAATTCTATTAGCTCGAGCCGACAGTGCACTGGAGCATGCAAAGGAAAGCACTTCAAACGGTTGTGCTATTTATCAACCGCAGTTAGATAAAAATCAAATTCAGCCTTTAAAATTACAAAATGAACTTAAACAAGCCATTTCTAATCAGCAAATGTCATTGGTTTATCAGCCTGTGGTGGACCGCACGGGGCAACTCCATAGTGTCGAAGTGCTTATGCGTTGGCATCATTCCCATTTTGGTTTTATTAGTCCAACAAAATTTATTGTTGCTGCAGAATTAACCGATTGTATTTTTGAACTTGAATTGTGGGCGCTAGATCAAGTGATAGAATTAATAGTCTCTTTACAACAGACTCACTCAGTTATTCCTATAATGTCGTTGAACATTTCTTCTCGGCATTTTCACCAAGATCATTTCGTTAGCGTGGTGATGAATCGGATTAATGCGGCACAGATTTCACCGTCTTTGTTACAATTTGAGTTAGCTGAAGATATTTTTGTGGTGAATGCTAATGTCGCTAAAGCTAAAATAGACGAACTTAAGCGCTATGGTTTGAATATTGCCATGGACAATTTTGGCGGTGGGTCTTGTGCGGTTCATTTACTTCAAGGTATTGGGTTTTCTCAAGTAAAACTTGCTGCAATTTACATCGATGAGATTGAATATAATCCTGAGAAGTTCAATATCGTCAATGCTGTGGTCGATTTCGCAATAAAGTTAAATTTACCCGTTGTTGCAAAACAAGTTGAAAACAAACAGCAGCTCAATTTGCTCACACATGCTAAATGCACTTGGTTTCAAGGTTATATTATCAGTCGTCCTTTAAGCAAAGACGATATTATCCAATTGATTAAGACCCAGTTATCTTTGAGTGTTGTGCCATAAAATCCATGGTATGAGACAAAGCAATATTGCGCATGTTATCACTTTCGATAAAGACTTCATGGAAGGCACCTTCAATAACCACTTTGTGGCAGTGATTGCTTAGTGCGAGATTTTGCGCTTTGTTGCACACTATGCTGTCTTTCTCAGCCTGCAATATTAAAATAGGTGTTTGGCTATTTTTGACGTATTCAATACTTTGCTGTGCCGCTGTCATTGCTTCTAATAACCAACGATTTGTTGGTGAACCTAATTGAGCCTTAGGTGTAGCATCAAATAACCTTCGATATTGTTGATAACGTGGCTTACTGTGGGTTAATTGATTGCGTTTAAACCTGACAGCTTGATAGTCTGTGCCACCTAACACATAGCGGCTATTTATTTTACCATTGATAGTCTGGCTATTATCCAGCTTCATCGCTAACCAGCGGACAATATTTTCAGCGAAAGGCAGCTTTATTCCTAGCATGGGTGCCGAAAAAACCGCTGCACTAAATATATCTGGATTATGATGAAGATAATCTGTTGCTATGGTGCATCCCATTGAATGAGCTAACATAAACAGTTCTTTATGTTTATTTGGCAAAACGATTTCATTGATAAATTGATTAAGGTCACTGGTGTAATCAGTGAATTTATCAACATACCCTTGATGTGGGTTATGGGTTAACCTATCGGATAAACCTTGCCCGCGATGATCGATGGCGTAAACACTAAATCCTTGCTGGTACAGATCATACATGAGTTCTTTATATTTAATATATGATTCAACTCTGCCATTACTTATCACTATCGCTTTGTTACTATCAGGATGTTGGGCTGTCGCATAAGCGATAGTGATTCCATCTGTTGTACTAAAGCGGCTTTGAACTACGCCAAGCCAAAAATTGCGTTGGGCGCTAGTCTCTAATTTGAGTTCAGACGAAAATTTCATGTAATGCATTTATATAAGCCAGCTAGTTATTGGTTGTATGTTGTATAGCGATACATAAACTGGGTGATAAAATTTTATAAGCTTTTCTGCTCAGAGATAAAGTTATCAATCATTTGTTCCAATACTGACATTGGGATGGAACCATTTTCAAGTACAGCATCATGAAAAGCTCTGATATTAAAGTCAGATCCAAGTTCAGCTTCGGCTTTGTTACGCAAACGCTTAATGGTGAGCTCACCTATTTTGTAAGACAGTGCTTGTCCTGGCCATGAAATATAACGGTCAATCTCGGTGGTGACATTATGCATTGATAACGCAGTATTGCTGGCCATAAAATCTATTGCTTGTTGGCGAGTCCAACCTTTTGCATGCATGCCTGTATCGACAACTAGGCGAGCGGCACGCCACATTTCGTAAGTTAACCGGCCAAAGTTACTGTATGGATCTTGATAAAATCCGCCTTCAAGCCCGAGGTATTCTGAATACAGCCCCCAACCTTCACCAAACGCTGAAATATAGCTATAGCGCCTAAAGTTGGGTAAATCTGCTAGCTCTTTGTTTAATGAAATTTGTAAATGATGTCCTGGTACGGCTTCATGTAATGTAAGTGCTTCTAGCTCATATAAAGGCCGTTTATCTAATGCGTAAGTATTTACCCAATAATAGCCAGGCTCATCATCGCGGTTTGAGCCAGAGTAACGCCCTGTTGTGTATTTGGGGGCTATTTCAGCAGGTACGGGGGCAATACCATAAGGCGTTCGAGGTAATTTACCAAAATACTTAGGCAGCATAGCGTCGGCTTTTTTGGCGATAAAGGCGGCTTCCTTTAGTAGCTCATCTGCCGACTTTGGGTAAAACTGTGGATCGGTGCGTAAAAAATGTAAAAAGTCCGCAAAACTGCCGTCAAATTTTACTTGTTTGATAATTGCTTCCATTTCGGCGCGTATTCTTGCTACTTCCTCAAGCCCTAACTTATGGACTTGATCGGCACTCATGTTAACAGTGGTGTAGTAATTCACTCTATTTTGATAAAACGCAGGGCCATTAGGTAGTGCTGAAGCTGCTATTTCAGTGCGTGCATTTGGAATATACTCTTGGGTCATGAAGTCATAAAACTGCTGGTAAATTGGCAATACAGTATTTGTGACTAACTCAAGACCTTGTTGGGTAAGTGCGGTTTTCTGTGCAGCGCTGAAATGGTCTGGGTAGTGAGTGAATGGCGTAAAATAGCCACTTTTTTGTGGTTCGACAATAAAAGCACTGATACTGTCTTCAAAGCCTTTTAAGGTGACTTTTGCAGGCGTTATTGAGCTAGCAAGGCCTTGCTTAAGCCAAAATGTTTGTTGCTCAAAATAACGTGGCATGCCTTCTAACTTGGCAATATATTGCTGGTAATCGTCAATATTGTTAAAAGATGATTTTGCGATGGAGGCGATATAGGCATGAAAGCCACTTTCTGCAGTGATTGGTAAGTAATGATCATGATAATGATAAAGGTCGACATCATTTTGCAGTTGAGCTTGGAGCATATCAGCGTTGATAACACTAGCACTAGATAACTTACTGCGGTCTAGCGCAGCGAGTTGTGTGAGTAGTGTTTTTGTTTGCTGATCTTTTTGTGCTAATGATTCTGGGGATAGGTCGGTGAGTTTACTAGCGGCATCTTTGTTACCTAAACTTGCAGCAAGCTCTGGAGAATACGCTAAAGTGAGCGCCCAGCTTTTATCGATTAAGGTTTGTAATTCTTGTTCGGCTTCGCTTTGTGTCGCAGTAGCTTCAGCAAAAGCTTGAGGTGCCGCGTTAAATTGACAACCCGATAAACTGAGTACAAAAAGTGCAGGTAAAAGCAGCAAGCGCATCGAAAGTCCTTTAATGTAGCAAAGTGTTGGCTTCGTTTATTGAGAGTATGCCCGATTTCTATCTAAAAACACATCGTAAACAGAGTTGTGACTTTGTTGTGATCGAAAACAGAAAAAAACAATCGTCATCAGAATTTATGTAAATACATGTTAAACTGAATACTATTCTCTGACCGACAAAATCAAACCAATGGCAGGGTACGTTTATAGGGGTTAATTATGATAGATAAAACCATTCCGCTGGTTGATTTGCATCGTCACTTAGACGGTAATGTTAGCGTAAAAACCATTTGGGAATTAGGGCACCAACATGGCATAGCACTGCCAGCTAATTCACTTAAAGAGCTTGCGCCTTTTGTGCAAATTCAAGGTAAAGAAAACAATCTGGTTGATTTTTTAAAGAAGCTAGATTGGATGGTTGCCGTATTAGCGGATTTAGATGCTGTTAAGCGTGTTGCCTACGAAAACGTAGCCGATGCGGCAGCTCAAGGGTTAGATTACGCAGAGCTGCGCTTTAGTCCTTATTATATGGCAATGAATCATAACTTACCCATTGAAGGCGTGGTTGAAGCGGTTATTGATGGTGTTCGTGCAGGTGTTAAAGAGCACGACGTTCAAATTAACCTCATTGGAATTATGTCGCGTTCATTTGGTCAAGAAAAATGCCGTTTAGAGCTAGAAGGCATTTTGGCGCACCGTGACAGCATTGTTGCAATGGATCTTGCGGGTGACGAGCTAGGTTTCCCAGGCGACTTATTTACCGAACACTTTAAACGTGTACGTGATGCCGGATTACAAATCACTGCACATGCGGGCGAAGCTGCGGGCGCAGAAAGCATGTGGCAAGCTATTAATGTGTTAGGTGCTACCCGTATTGGCCATGGTGTTAATGCCATTCACGATCCTAAATTAATGGAATACCTCGCTAAACATCGTATTGGTATTGAATCGTGCCCAACCAGCAACTTACATACCTCAACCGTCGCAAATTACGACGTGCATCCTCTACGTAAATTTTTAGACGCTGGGGTGCTAATTGGTTTGAATACTGATGACCCAGGGGTTAGCGCAATTGATATTGCTCATGAGTATCGCGTGGTTAAATCAGAAATGGGTTTTAGCGATAGTCAATTGGCCACACTACAACGTAATGGCGTTGAGATGGCCTTTTTGTCAGACAGTGATCGTAAAGCGTTGTACGCAAGAAAAGCTAAATAGTCTATGGTAAATGCTGTAATATTTTGAGCTAAACCTTATAAAGTAGATAACAAAATAGCCAGCAAATGCTGGCTATTTTTATGTCATATATGATTCACTCTGAGTTAAATCACCCGTGAGAACTGCTGTTGGCGGGCTTTTTGACGATAATACACATCAAAGCACATGCAGATGTTACGGATAAGTAGTCGACCGGTCGCGCTAACAGTAAGTTTGCGGTCTGTTATGTCGACAAGCTTGTCGTTAATAAAGGTCTGCAATAACTTCAAGTCTTCGGCAAAATAGCTTTCAAATTGAATATCAAATTTGGCTTCAATGTTGGCCATGTCTAAGTCAAAATGACAAATTATTTGCTTAATTACCGCGCGGCGAATTTCATCATCTCGGTTTAAGCTGCAGCCTTTCCAAAGCGCATGCCCGTTAGCGTCAATGGACTCGTAATAAGGGCGAATGTCTTTTTGGTTTTGTGCATAACAATCACCAATTTGGCTGATTGATGACACTCCTAAACCTAACAAGTCACATTCTTCCTGAGTGGTATAACCTTGGAAGTTACGGTGCAGCTTGCCGGCATTTTGTAACTTGGCTAATTCATCATTAGGTTTGGCAAAGTGGTCCATACCAATAAACTGATAACCGGCACCCGTTAAAGACTCAATGGTTTGATGCAACATATCGAGTTTTTGTTGTGGTGATGGCATATCGACATCTTTAATTTTACGTTGCGCCGCAAAGCGTGATGGCAAATGTGCATAGTTAAAGACCGATAAACGATCTGGCGATAATTCAATAATGCGTGCAATTGTTTGAGCAAAGGTTTCTGGTGTTTGTAGCGGTAGACCGTAAATAAGGTCAACGTTAGTCGATACAAACCCTAATGCTTTCGCTTTGGCAATTAAGTCGAAAATAAATTGTTCGTCTTGTTCGCGATTTACCGCGACTTGAACGTCTTTATTAAAGTCTTGCACACCAATAGATACCCGGTTAAAACCGGCTTCTTTTAGTGTATCTAACATACTCAGTTCAATCTCTCGTGGATCGACTTCAATTGAGTATTCGCCCACTTCAGCAAAATTAAAGTGTTCTTTAATCAACGCGGTTAACTTAAGAATCTGCTCTGGGCTTAAAAAGGTGGGTGTGCCGCCGCCCCAATGCATTTGGGTTACGGTGTAATTTTTAAATAGCGGTGCGCGCTTAATAATTTCAGCGGCTAAATATTCTATGTATTGATCGGCTTTATGAGCGTGGCGAGTAATAATTTTATTGCAGCCACAGTAATAACAAAGCTTGGCACAAAAAGGAATATGCACATACAACGACAGTTTGTCGGTTTTGCTATTTTTAATCGATGTCAGTAAATCTTGCTCAGTAAAGGCGTCATCGAATTCTAAGGCGGTCGGATAAGAAGTATAACGGGGACCGCTGTAATTGTATTTTTCGATCATCGACTGATCCCAACTAATCTGAGTGGGCTGCTTCAAGGCGTGTCCTCCGGGAGTAAATTAGCAACAGGCGAAGTATGCAATGTTCGTAAACAAATTAACTTGATCTAGGTTGTAAAAATGAATGTTGCTTGTGCAAATACACGCGGTTTAGCGGTTGCTTATGTAAGGTTTTTAGCATTATGAGGTGTATATCACAGTTTGCATTGGTGAAATGTTGAAGTTAGCCAAGCAAAAATTGCTGTGAACCTAAATTTCGTGCTTTACCGTCATAACGAGTTTCTGAGAATGTGATTTGACCATTACGATGCTTCAATATAATACTCGTTGACCGAGTGCCATATTCTTCATGCTGAATAAAAATAGATGAGAGTCTTCTTTCCCATTCAAGGCTAATACCTGTTTTAGGGAGTTGTTGATCTTGCGGTTGCGAGGTGTCGAGCATGATACTGCGTAAAGCTTCAATATCTGGTGTTGCTGTTTGGGTAATGTAACCTTGTAGTGCTTGTTGGCCTTTGGCCATTTTGGGCCAAACATCGTCTAGTGCACCATTACTCACCGCATGAAATCCTGGCGACAACAATGTCGTTTGTAAGGTTTTACTGTTAAAGCAATACAGTTTTTGCTGTTGTTGAAACACTAAATTGAAAGGGTTGTAGTTAATAGCATGTTCGCTTAACCATTGTGGAGTGATATCAGTCGTACATAAGGCATTAACCACTAATTCCCCACGACTTCGCACGCCGTCTTGTTGTTCTATTTCCCTTATATTGGTTAACCCTGCAAAGTGGCCAAGTTCATTCACTCCAAGCCAAGTTCCGCCGGCAAGTTTATCTTGACCTGCATAAATAGCGGGTGACGTTGGCCAACGGTGTGCCGGCTCGGTCGCCCTATGATGAAATTCATCACGGTTTGCACAAACAATCAACGGGTAGTCTGGATGGGCATCAATGGCAACAAATAAAATGCACATGGGGTTTCTCGTTAACGGACGGTAACCCCATCATAACCATAAACTAAGATTTTTACTGGTTATTTGTGCGGATGATGATGCTCTGCATGATTTGCTTTTGCATGTGAATGGCTATGAGCTGTGGTGTGTGAGTGACCGCTCACATGATCATGATGGTGTGGTGCCGATTTCATATTGATCATTAGACGGCTTAAAAACTGCCGCGGTCCCAGTCTTAATAAGCTCGCGCCAAATAATAATATAATGATCGCTAAACCAATACTATTTACAGTGTCGGGTAAGTGTAATGTCATTGCTGAACTTAATGACAGCTGGTCTGCCACCATTAAACCAGCGAGCAAGATACCGCCTAACATTAAACCTTGCTTCCAGTTCATCAGTTTTAATTGACCAATACTCACAACCGGCGCCGCTAGTAAGGTAAATGCTACTGCGATTTCACTCCAACCACTGTACGCTAGCGCCAAGGCTAAAATCACCGTGCCTAGATTACAAAACCGCATGGGTAAAAATACTAACAGTAAAATAAATACCTGAAGCGCAGGGTTTTCTAATGGCACAGAGGGATGACCAATGACATTGGCCAATACTAAACTGAGTATTATCCAGGGCGCACTTCGGTCGACTAATTGGCCAAACCCAAAGCGCCATGCTGACTCGGGTAAGGTTGGGTGTGGGTCTGTAATCTTAACTTGTGTTACGGTTAACAATGTCCCAATAGCAAGTAATCCTAGCGTTTGAAATAACGCAAACCACGGGCCCAATAATAATAGTGAGATTAATAATGCTTCTGGCCCGGCAAGACGTTGTAGCCAGCGTAATGCTAATGAGTGATGTGTCGGTCGTAAACCCAATGCAAATCGAGTAGTTGCAATGACATAACTTGCGAATAAAATAGGTGAAATAGTTAATAACCAGCTAACAAATTGCTCTGAACCATGGTCTTGATGTGCATGCTCGTGGCCACCGGTATCCATTAACAACAATAATGCCAATAAGCCTAAGCCTAATAAACTGCCGATACCCGCTTGATATTGGTATTTACCTTGTTTGTCTTCTTGCTGGTGGCCGTGGGGTTGGTGTAATACCACATGTAAAATAGAACCAGTTACAAATGCTTGTAAGTAAACCGTATTTTCTAGACTTAACTGAGTAAGCAGTTGCTCGCCTGCAAAGTAGCCTACAGACGTTAATATCATCATTGCTGCAAGTACAGCACTTGCCCAGCGAGTACCCACTTGTGGCTTTAACAACCACCAAATAGCCACACCAACAGGGAGGCGGTGCATAATGACACCTAACGCGAGTAGTGTTGAGTTACCTTCTTGTTGTGCCAATACCATAGCGCCACCGTCTGTAATGGTATGGAGCAATAAACCACCAATACCCAGAGAAAGGGTAATATTATGGGTAACAGTAGAGTAACGATGAAACAGCTTTTCGCTGGCCGTTGGCCCCCAAACTCCTAGCAGGACAAAAAACAGCGTAATAAACCCGCCGTGTTCTAGAAGCTCAGGTAAAATATGGATAAGCACTAGCCCGCCTAACGAGACGAATATAAACCCGTCTAAGCCTTTTTGTAGCCCACTACCCGATGAAAAATAACGGTAAAAAAGTGGCCCAAATAATAATGCGATACAGCTAGCGATGAGATAGAGCATGTTATCCAAAGTTCAATCAAAAAAAACGATGTAGTATAACATTTTTCGATTGTGTTGTAGCGTGTGAATCGCTCAAGCTGAAAAATTTACTTAAAACTTATTTTGTCAGTGTGACTTAGGTTTGAACCTGTCAGGTTGATTGGGTAAACATTTGAGTACACTACGTAACGAATTACTGTGTGATTTCATCGATTGTTGTTGTGCTTTGGGTATACAATATCGTCATTGTTTACCAACCAAAAGATTGTTGCTCATGGATATTTTTTCTGCTGCTGTGATGTTATTTCTAATTATGGATCCGCTGGGTAATTTACCTATTTTTGCTTCCATATTACGCCACATCGATCCTAAAAAGCGCCGCAGAGTATTAATTCGTGAATTGCTGTTTGCGTTAATTATTATGTTGTCTTTTTTGTACGCTGGCGAAGCGATATTGAACTTTCTTAACTTACGTTCTGAATCCGTCAGTATCGCGGGCGGTATCATTTTGTTTTTAATTGCAATTAAGATGATTTTCCCATCACCTGGTGGTGTAGCGGGTCTCGCTGCTGGCGAAGAACCCTTTATTGTGCCGATGGCTATTCCGCTAATGGCGGGCCCGTCTATTTTGGCCGCATTGATTTTATTAGCCCATACTGATAGTAGCCGCATGATAGATTGGACAATAGCATTAGTGTCAGCTTGGGCGCTAAGTGCATTTATCCTTATGTTTTATAAATTGTTTACTCGTATTCTTGGCGAAAAAGGCCTCACTGCTGTGGAGCGTTTAATGGGAATGGTGTTGGTGATGATATCAGTTCAAATGTTACTTGATGGTATCGCAAATTATATCAATGCCACGACGGTGTAATGTTAAAACACAACAATACTCTGACTTTTTATTATTTTTTAATCGAACCGTCACATTTACATTAAAGAATGGCTAACTTTGATTGTAACACCATCGTTGCAGCTGTTAATGTCATGTCATTATTGTTTCGGGGGTGGTTTATGAAGCGTATTCTTATTGTGTTGGGTTTTGCTGGTATTAGTGCCCTAGGGTGCCAGCATCAATCTACAGCCGAAACGGCCCCCGTAGTGGCTAAGCCGCTAATTAAAGATTGTGGCCCAAATGCAATGCCACCGATTCGTGATCCGAGTAAATTAATTGAAAACCTACGTGCTAAAGGTTTAATTACTGACGACATGAACCAAGCACAAATAGATAAAACCGTCGCAGATTATATTACTAAGCGCCAAAAAGCATTTGAGAAATGCCACAAACCTCAACCTAATACAGGTAAGTCGTAATGAGTAAATTTATTAAATACCAAGGGTTAGCCGTTTCCGCTTTATTGTTGGCATGTTCAACTGGTGTAGCCCTTGCTGCGCCTCAAACCGGAACGCCAGCCGATGGCGCGCTTATCAATGAGCAGCAAGTGCTGTATTGGTTGATTAAGCGAGGTGAGCTTGCAGCTGATGCAAGTGAAGCCGAGCAACAAGCCGCAATTGATGCCTTTGTGAGTCGTGGCCGTGATGCTAAATTTAAACCGGCTGCGATTGAGGTTAAAGCTGAGCAAGTACGCCTTAAGCAAGCTGCGCAAAAAAGCGCTAAAAGTGCTCAAAATGTTGCAGCTAACAGCACAGTACAAGCCGATCAAGATATTACAAAAACAGTAAAAGTACTGGCTGTGCTGGTCGACTTCCCTGACTTACCCCATGATGCTAATCAACTTGCAGCGGGTGATACTGATATGTACTACAGCAGTTATCCTGCATCGCATTATCAGCAGCTGTTGTTTTCTGAAACAGGGTTTGCTGGCCCAAATAATCAAACATTACAATCGGCTTATCAGTATTTTCAGGCGGTGTCGGGAAATAGTTTTTACTTTACTGGCCAGGTGCAAGATTGGGTCACTGCCGATAATAATGCGGCGTTCTATGGCAGCAATAACAGCGACGAAGATGATACCGCGGTGCCTGATTTGGTTAAAGAAGCTGTCGTGAAAGCGGTTGAAGGGATGAGCGATACTGAGCTCAAGAGTTATGATATTGAAGATCCATACGACCTAGATATTGATGGTAACTATGATGAAGCCGATGGGATTATTGACCATGTGATGCTGTTTCACTCCAGTATTGGTGAAGAAGCTGGTGGCGGTGTTTTAGGCGATGATGCGATTTGGTCACATAGATATTATGTCGACTCAACAACCAATGGCTATACCATCCCTGGACGTGGCTTAAAAGTGTTTGGGTATACCGTTCAACCCATTGATGCCGCAGCAGGTGTCTGTACCCATGAGTTTGGCCATGATTTAGGTTTACCCGATGAATATGACCTAACTAATAGTGGCGATGGTTCGCCTGTTGGCGAATGGTCATTAATGTCTGGTGGCAGTTGGACTGGGAGTATTGCAGGCTCTCAACCCAGTGGTTTTAGTCCTTATGCTAAGTCTTATTTACAACAAAAATATAAAGGAAAGTGGGTTAAGGAGCAGCACATCTCATTAGCCGACTTAACCAGTAGTGGCAGTACTTTTCAGTTAAATCAAGCCATTAATACTGACGAAGTTAACCAGTTATCTATTGCGCTCCCAGCAGAAAATATTGCCTTTAAGTCGCCTTTCACTGGTGAATATCAATATTATTCTGGACAAGGCAATATGCTCAATAATGCCATGTCTTTTGACGTGACATTACCGTTAAGTACATCACTTGCTTTAACCTTCAAAGCACATTGGGACATCGAAGAAGATTATGACTATGTGCAGGTATTAGTTGATAGCGTTGCCATCGCTGGAAATTATACCAGCAATAGTAATTCAGTTAACTCATCCATTAAAAACTTCATTACTGGTAAGTCTAGCGATATTGCCGGTTCTACAGGCGAAAACAGCTGGGTTGATTTGAACTTTGATTTGAGTGCCTATGCAGGTCGCACGGTGCAAATTAGTGTGGTGTACAAAACTGATGAAGCCGTAGATGAATACGGTATGGCAATTGATGACATACAGTTAACAAACCAAGGCAACGCTTTTTATATTGACGGCGCCGAAGCTGACGATGTGGCGGCTTTAGCTGGATTTAGTCGGATAGACGACACCTTACCGGGTAAAGCAAAACGCTATATTGTGCAATTACGCAGTCACCAAGGTGTTGATGCTGGCTTGGTTTATAGTCGGTATGTACCCGGTGTATTGTTATGGTTAGAAAACCTAAATTATAGCGACAACAATGTGTCAGAGCATCCTGGTGAAGGGTTGATTGGTGTGATCGATGCGGATCAAAACCTCATAGGCACTAGAGATACAGAGGTTCAGATACGGGATGCAACATTTAGTTTGTATAGTCAAAGTACCTATACAGGCGACACTCATTTAGATGCTGAATCACTTTTTGATGACAGCAGAGATTATAGCGCGCCACTTAAACCACAAGCTGGCATGATTTTACCTGAGCTTGGGTTAACTATGCAGGTTACTGAGCAAGCAAGCGATAGCAGTACAGCAAGGCTTGAATTTGCCTTAGCAGACAGCAGCGTATTGCCAGACGTGACACTTACTGCTGATATCATTGCCCAGGTTAATGGCGCTAATGTGAGCTTTAGTGCACAGGTGACAGGTGGAAGCGACTATACCTATGCCTGGTCTTTTGGTGATAATGCCACGAGCACAGATGTTGCACCAACATACACATATGCACAGTCGGGTGATTATGACGTGAGTGTCATCGTTAAAGACAGTGCAGGTAATACGGTTACGGCAACTAAAACGGTAAGAGTTGTGATTGCGCCTTTAGCGGCGTTTACCTTAACCCAAACCGACGCTTCAGTGAGCATGACAAACGCTTCTACTCAAGGATTTGGTGGACTCACTTACCTTTGGGATTTTGGTGATGGCAGTGCAACCAGTACAGTGCTAAACCCGAGTCACACTTATACTCAAAGTGGTTCTTATACTGTTACTTTAGTGGCGACAGACTCATTAGGTAATGAATCAACAGTGAGTCAAAATGTTACTGTGACCATTGCCGTAACAACACCGACAACACCGACAACACCGACCACAACGTCAACAGACACAGGCAGTAGCAGTGGTGGTGGCAGTTTAGGTTGGTTAAGTATGATGTTGCTGGCTTTTGTCGGCGTATATCGCCAACGAGTAAGAGCGCTTTAACTGGCAACAAGATAAGTAATTAACAAAACGCCCATTATTACGGTAATGGGCGTTTGTTTTTATAACCCGTAGCGTCTTTAACTCAGGTTGTTATTTATCAACAATTGTTAAGGTCACTCGCCTGAAGTGTTCATTTGGCCTATCAGTGCATAACCTAAAATAAGATAGGATCCTGTCTTAGAGATGATTAATGCGCTCAACTGCAGCGGGCAAAAATATTTCACTGACGATAAGTTGTGAGCAGTGCAAGTTAAAATAGCGTCTACGCCCCCACAAACTAGAGTTAACTTGTTGATTTAAGCTGGTGGCGAGAGCTGCAAGACGTCCGCATGTCTCAAATTTTGCAACCTCAATAGAACCAGGTGTTATATTGGGGCTAGAAAACAGTAACTCACCCAGTGGACGTGTGCCTAATCGGGTAAAATGATTACTTTGAGTGTGCAATATGTTTTGCGGGATCAATGTGCGTGCAAACACCCAAGGTGTACCGTCCAGGCACAATAATACTTCACGGATCCATACTGGCTCATTATGGCTTGGAAATTCGTCTTCAAGCGGCGTGAGTAAATGCTCCCCTAAGACCTTGACTTCAAAATGAGTGCAGTGAGTTTTGAGGCGTTGAGTTAAACTGCCTGTCGCGAGTAACCAGTCTTTTAGTTGGTTATCTGGCAATGATTGTATTTTTTCTGGCGAAAACCAATGAATTGATTCACCATATGGAAAGCTAACACTGGTCACGTTCATCTAAAACTCGTTACAATATACCTCAACAGCAATAGTCTACCATGTCATGAATGACCAAACACACCTCAAGGTGTGAACAACATGGCCGATTTAATTAACGTTACATCTTTAGGAGTGTCTCTCATTATGAAAAAATGGCTTTTAACGTTAGTTATGCTGTGTTGCGCTTCGTTTAACTTGCACGCCGCTGAAGAAGGTTTGGAAGATTATGCTTATTATGGTTTCGAGCCTGATATTGTCACCAATTACATTTCTAATCGTAAAAAACTAGGCTTTGTGAAAATCAGTGTAGAGTTGATGGTTAAAGATCCTAACGATCTTGTGAGCTTAGAGCACCATGATCCTCTACTGCGCTCCGCTATTGTTGAAATATTAGGAAACCAGGCTGAAGATAAAGTGAAATCGTTATCTGGTCGTGAAGAGATTCGCCGTGAGTGCTATGAAACCGTAAACCGCTTGATGCAACAAGAAGTCGGTAAGGCGATAGTGGTTAATTTACTATTTACTAAATACCTATACGATTAATGAGTCGTTCACATTCTGTCGGGCGAGCCAAGCAGCATGCTAAGCGCTCGCCAACACAGCAAAAGAAAACGTTTAATCACGTTATCACCCCTAAAAAACTGCATCCCCGTAATGCCCATCAACATGGCTATGACTTTGCTCGATTAACTGCAGTTATGCCTTCGTTAAGTGCTTTTGTGCGTGCAAATCCCTATGGAAACCCCTCAATTGATTTTGCCGATCCTAAAGCGGTAAAGTGCCTCAATGCAGCCTTATTGCTCAGTGACTATAAGATAAAAAACTGGGATATTCCCACTGGATACTTGTGCCCGCCGGTGCCTGGGCGAGTTGATTATCTGCATTATATCGCTGACTTATTAGCGCATAAAGGGGCTGTGGTTAAAGGGAGCAGCATTCGCGTCTGCGATATTGGTACTGGAGCGAATGGTATCTATCCGATTTTAGGGATTCAGACATACGGCTGGCAGTTTGTCGCATCAGACATTGACCCTGTATCGATTAGTAATGTGGCGGCCATTGCCAACAGCAATCCTAATATTAAAGCGAATTTGCAATTAAGAATACAACCGGATCCACAACATATTTTTCATGGGATTATTGCTGAAAATGAACGTTTTGATGTCACTATGTGTAATCCGCCGTTTCATGGCTCGTTAGCTGAAGCCGCTGCTGGTACATTGCGAAAAGTCACTAACTTAGCAAAAAGCCAACAGCAAAAACACGGTAAAACATCGCACAGCTTAACGGTTACACAAACTAATCCGAGGTTGAACTTTGGCGGGCAGAAAGCGGAGTTATGGTGTGATGGTGGTGAATCGCTATTTTTGACCAACATGATCAATGAAAGTAAACAATATGCCAGCCAGGTTTTATGGTTTACCTCATTGGTGTCTAAATCAGACAACCTTAAACCGTGTTATCAACGGCTCAAACAATTAAATGCGGCAGAGGTAAAAACCATTGAAATGACGCAAGGCAACAAAATCACTCGCATATTAGCGTGGAGTTTTATTCCTGCCGATTTACGTCAACAATGGGCCAACATGCGGGTGTAATAAACCTTACTGGGGTGTGGCGTTTGCCTTAAGAGCATCAAAGTCGATAGTTTCACTGCCGTGATACACTAAAAAGTGTCGCCCTTTGGCCCGGGCAATCAGGGTAATCCCTAGTTGCTTGGCTAAATCTAACCCCATTTGAGTGACGCCGCTGCGCGACAGTAATACTGGTATGCCCATTTTGGCAACTTTAATCACCATTTCAGAGGTTAAGCGGCCGGTGGTGTAAAAGATTTTATCACTGCCAGTTTGCTCATCTAACCACATGTCACCGGCTAATGTATCAACAGCATTATGACGACCAACATCTTCAACAAAGGCTAATATTTTATCGTCCTGGCAAATGCCGCAACCATGAACAGCACCTGCATTTTTATAGGTTTCGTTATACGCATTGATGTTGTTGAGTAATGCATAAATTGTAGATTGTTTTAATGCTGGCGTAGGTAATGAAATGTTATCTAAACCTTGTAAAAAACCACCATAAACCGTGCCTTGCCCACATCCAGATGTGACCGTTTTTTCAGCCAGCTTTTGTTCAATATCGTCTGAAACCTCCTGCGTGATAACTGCGGCTGAGCTCACTTCCCAGTCAACAATTACCGACTCCAACAAACTTAAGTCACTAATAAAGCCCTGATTTTTAAGATAGCCAATGGTCAACGACTCGGGCTTAGCGCCTAAGGTCATGAGCGTGACGATGGGGCGCCAATTTAAATACACAGTTAGCGGACGTTCACATGCGACAAACTTATCAACCACAACCCCTTGGTCGTCAACGGCTTTAACCGCAAGCGTTAATGGTACCTGGGTGGCTGTTTTTACAAATTTAACAGGCTTGCGAGCTGAAGATGTTGCCGAAGCGGATTGAGTCATAGGTAAGCCTCTAGGGGAATTTTTATTGAAGATGTTGGCACAATTGAATCGCTTCATCGTTTGTTTAGCATAGCAATTATTGTTCCCTAAACTTAAAAGATCTTACTTAAGCGTGATCTGGCGCAAATCTTTAGCATTTCAATACTTTTTACGCGTATTAATGTCCCAGTCTGCATTGCAGTGTGGACATATTGTCCTATTGTTAACGGGTAAATTGAGATCGAGTTCAAAGTAAATTTTACTTTTTAGTTGGCATCGATTTTGCTCTTACTAGCTAAAGCAATTTAACAATACGTGACTTATTGGGCACGTAATAACGTCAGAGGTCAGCATCAATATGCAACATAACGACAAGATATGGCCTATGTATGTGTCACTTAAAAAAGTGTCAGTGCAAACTGGGCGGTGGACATCAGTGCGTTGGGAGCTCGAACACATGGTGCCCGCTACCCAAACTAAGCCAGAAAATGCAGTGCTCGTTCCGCTTGAGCTTTATAAAGATCAGCGTGGTAGCTACCGTATTAATCTCGATATGGATAATCCAACGCTATACATAGTGTGTGATCAGCTGAGTGACGGCTCCTGGGTACCAGCTTTTATTTCTGCGGATCAAAATGTCAGTGCCGGCTGCCTCGAGTCTGATACTCCCGTGTTGAACATTCCTATGCCGAGTGCGATTGCCTGTTGGATAGAAGCCTTTATTACTCGTCATGGCGAAGTAGAAATTAGCGCACACCGTCGTAAGCATGTTAATCGCCGTAAAAATGAAGGACCAAGTGCAAACCGTCCAGGAAGTATGCAATGAGTGGTCAAGATGGCTTACTGAGTCGTTGGGAGCTACGTCGTCAACGCGTTGCCGCTGAAGCTGAGCAGCAAGCGCTTGATACTAAGGATAGTGAATCGCTTGAGCTGGTATCCGAAGCAACAGAGCCTGCAGAACTTGACGATACTTTACCGGATGTAAGTCCTGAAGAAGAGCCATTACCTGATCCAACCACAATTGAAGTGGGTGGCAGTTTTGCTCGTTTCATGGCTAAAAATGTTGACCCGACCACCAAAGCTGCAGCATTACGAGCACTTTGGAAGCAACCACAGTATGGTCACATTGATGGCTTATTAGAATATGCACTGGATTACAGCAATCAACCGATTTTATCGGCCGATGTATCAGCAGAACTTGCCGGAAAAGTGTTTCGTTATGTGGTTGAGAAAACCAAGATTACAGAAGATGAATTGCTTGCTGATTCTGAGGCCGAAATGGCTAGTGATGAAGCAGTGGCAACCCAAATAAACAGTGAAACAGAATCGACAGAAGTTGATGAGTCGTTAGTCATTACTCAGCAATCGGAAACGTTATCGGCTAACGCTCAAGTGCAGGATGATGACCTGCTTGAGCAAGCTTTTGCCAGTGATGAGGCTAAAGGCTAACAGACCCTTGTATCTCAATATGTTATTGATAACGGATCGGGAATGCAGTCAGTCGATTTAATGAGTTGATGTGAATAACAAAGTGTTAGTTGCAGGAGTGAGCCACTGCATTAACCAGGTATAAAAACCGATATTAGGAACGCAATGACCATAATAAAAAACCAACCAATGCTGAAACAAGCTCGGCAGCAGGTGATGGCGAATACTCAGATTTTACAAAATCTGATCCCGCCAACCGTCAGCTATACCACTCAGGGCAATGTGCTAGTTATTGGCCCAGAAGATCTTGCTCGATTGGCCGCGGACAAATTGTCCACTATGAACAGCTGCGTCATTTTGGCTAATGAAGCCATTACCAGTCAGGATGAAGCCCATCTTGAAGCAGTAATGAGTGCCGCCACTCAAGTAGAAAGTTATTACAATAAGTTAGTCAGTATTAAAGGCTTTTTAGGCCAGTTTCAGGTCAAGGTAGAAAGCGACCACAGCGTGAGTGAATTAAGTGTGGTAGCAATACGTCAAGCTCACTTTGATATTGTTCTCGACTTAAGCTGTAGCCCAAGCATTAACCTAGAAATGTTACCTCCAGGGTATTTTTATGTTGGCCAAGATCAGGCTTTGCTTGCCGATGCGTTAGCACAAATTCCGGATTTAGTCGGTCAATTTGATAAGCCTCGATACGTAAAAGTGAGCCATGATATTTGCGCACACAACAAGCATGGTTTAAATGGGTGTAATCGCTGCCTCAATTTTTGTCCTGCAGATGCCATTAGCAGTGTGGCGCAAAAAATCGAAATCGACCCATATCTTTGCCATGGCGCTGGCAGTTGTACTAATGCTTGTCCAACAGGGGCATTAAGTTACGATTTACCCACCCCAAAATCATTACATGCATATCTTGAAAAACTAGTGAGTCGCTTTCGTCTGCAAGCGCAAACGGCTCCTGTAGTGTTATTTCATGACAATGAGGCTGGTGCACAGTTTATTACAGACGAATTAAGTGGTGATGTACTGCCTGTGGCAATGGAAGAAATAACCGTAGCCAGTATAGATCATTGGATGACCGCACTCGCCTATGGCGCACGTGAGATTCTTATTTTAAATACGCCGCTCACCGCGCCAACGTTAACCCAGATGCTAAAAGGTGAACTTGCACTTGCGAATCGTATTTTAGATGAAATGGGCCAGCCACAGCGGATCCGCTTAATTAGCCCAGCCGATCTCACCGATTTATATCCATCATTAGCAATTAGCCTTGCATGGCCTGTTATTATGCCAATGGTGCAGGAGCCGGCAAAACTCGAGCCGACAAATAACCCTAAACGCAGTCAGTTGTTCCAAGCTATTGACCATCTCAACAGCCAGGCTGCCGCAGTTGATAATACATTAGTGCTGGCCAATATCCCTTACGGTGTGGTGAGCATTAATAGCGACAAATGCACATTATGTATGTCGTGTGTGGCCACGTGTCCCACTCAAGCATTAAAAGATGGCGGAAATACCCCCGCGCTTAAATTTACAGAGCAAGACTGTGTGCAATGTGGATTATGTGAAGCAGCATGTCCTGAAAAAGTTATCAGTTTAGCGGCTCAAATAAACTTTAATACCCAACAGCGCCAGCAAGTTCAAATACTAAAACAAGAACCTCCTTTTGAATGCATACGATGCGGTAGCGAATTTGCCACCCAATCCATGGTGCACAAAATGATAGAAATGGTCGGCGCGCACAGTGCGTTTAGCGCCAATATTGAGCGTTTGAAAATGTGTGGCGACTGCCGAGTAAAAGACATGTTTGAAGACATCCTTGACGATCCAGAAAAGCAATTGCGATAAGAGATCTGTTATGACTGAAACAATAAGACAAATTAACGAAAACGACCAATTAAGAGCAGATATTTATCAGCTATTGGCCGCATTATTGCGCCGCCAACCGAGTACCGAGTTATTACAGTTTTTAGCTGATTTAGACATAGAAGTCGAAGACGGCAACGCCATGAGCGACGCCTGGGTTGCATTGAAGCAAGCAGCACAAAAAAGTAATACAGATACTTTAGAAGATGAATATTTTGCCATTTTTTTAGGTGTAGGCAGCGGTGAAATTATGCCTTACGGCAGTTGGTTTATGACGGGTTCATTAATGGACAAACCCCTAGCCGCATTACGCAGTGACTTAATGCAGTTAGGGTTTGAACGCGAAGAAAACGTCAAAGAACCCGAAGATCATGTCGCCGCATTATGCGAAGTGATGGGGTGCCTCATTTTAGAAGCTCCAGGTTATCGCCAATTAGCGTTTTATCAACGCCATATTGGTAGCTGGATTATTCGCTTTTGCGACAATTTGGCTAAAACACCTAGTGCTAAGTTTTACGTTGCGGTTGCGCAACTGGCTAACGCCTTTTTTACGGCCGAAGCTAACGAATTTGAACAGTTAAGTTTAAATATTCCGGTGAATTGTCCAGGTAGTGCTGACTTAGATCCAGTAGAAGAACAAGCTGTGCAAATTAACTAAACCGGATGATGGTCAACTGGCCACATCTTTTTATTAACAAGGAGACATTATGAGTAAGCAAGCTTCCGACATGGGTCGTCGCCAAATGCTAAAAGCATTAGCGCTCGGCAGTGCGGCAGGTGCTGTTGCTAGCGTAAGTGCACCCGCACTTGCTCAGGTAACTAAACCGTCTACACAGGAGCCTACGGGCAGTAACTACCGCGAAACAGAGCATATTCGTAACTACTATGCTTCGTTAAGCAAATAACAAAGGAGAGTGTGTGATGCGATTAACCCGCAAATCAGACACAGTCGAGACTAAAACAACGTCTGGCTTAGGTCTTAACCGACGTCAATTCCTCAAGTCTGCCAGTTTGGCGACAGGTGGTATTGCCGCAGCGTCAATGCTTGGTGCAGGTATGATGCGTAAAGCTGAGGCAAAAGATGTGCCTCATAACGCACCAACTGAAGTGAAAAGAACCATCTGTTCTCACTGTTCAGTGGGTTGTGGTATTTATGCTGAAGTACAAAATGGGGTGTGGACAGGGCAAGAGCCTGCATTCGATCATCCATTTAACCAAGGTGGACATTGTGCCAAAGGTGCTGCACTGCGTGAGCATGGTCACGGTGAAAAACGCTTAAAATACCCAATGAAATTAGAAGGCGGCAAGTGGAAGCGTCTTTCATGGGAGCAAGCCATTAATGAAGTTGGCGATAAAATGGAAACGATTCGTCAAGAGTCTGGTCCAGATTCAGTTTACTTCATGGGCAGCGCCAAATTTTCAAACGAACAAGCTTATTTATATCGCAAATTAGCAGCAATGTGGGGCACTAACAATGTCGATCACTCTGCACGTATTTGTCACTCTACCACGGTAGCTGGTGTAGCAAACACCTGGGGCTACGGTGCGCAAACTAACTCGTTTAACGACATCCGCAACTCAAAATGCATGATGTTCATCGGTTCTAACCCATGTGAAGCGCATCCAGTAGCGATGCAGCACATTTTAATTGGTAAAGAGCGCGGTGCAAAAATCATTGTTGTTGATCCACGCTTTACTCGTACAGCCGCTAAGTCTGATGAGTATGTGCATATTCGTCCAGGTACCGACATTCCATTTATTTATGGTCTGTTATGGCACATCTTCGAAAACGGTTGGCAAGATGATTCGTTCATCTCTCAACGTGTATACGGCATGGAACGTATCCAAGAAGAAGTGAAAAAATATACGCCAGAAGAAGTTGAAAATGTAGTTGGTGTACCTAAAGCGCAAATGTATCGTGTTGCTAAAATGATGGCAGAAACCAAACCCGGCACCGTAGTATGGTGTATGGGTGGTACTCAGCATCACGTTGGTAACGCTAACACTCGTGCATACTGTATTTTACAGCTAGCCCTTGGCAACATGGGTGTCGAAGGCGGCGGAACCAATATTTTCCGTGGTCACGATAACGTACAGGGTGCCACAGACTTTGGCTTATTGTTTGACAATTTACCGGGTTACTATGGTTTAACAACTGGTGCATGGGACCATTGGGCTAATGTGTGGGATCTCGAGCCAAGCTGGATTAAAGGCCGTTTTGATCAGGCACAATATCTTGGGCAAGATCCGCAAACCTCGGCAGGTATTCCTTGTTCTCGTTGGCATGATGGCGTGTTAGAAGACAAAACCAAGATTGCGCAAAAAGACAATATTCGTCTCGCATTCTTCTGGGGTCAATCTGTTAACACTGAAACCCGTGGCCGTGAAGTGCGTGAAGCTCTGAACAAAATGGACACCGTAGTCGTTGTCGATCCATTCCCAACTATGGCGGGTGTTATGCACGAACGTCAAGATGGCGTGTATCTATTACCTGCGGCAACTCAGTTTGAAACCTATGGCTCTGTGTCTGCGTCAAACCGTTCGCTTCAGTGGCGCACGCAAGTCATTGATCCATTGTTTGAGTCGTTACCTGATCACATCATTATGTACAAGTTGGCTAAAAAATGGGGCGTTGCAGAGCAATTCTGTAAGCACATTAAAGTCAATGGCGAAGAGCCATTAGTAGAAGATGTGACCCGCGAGTTTAACAAGGGCATGTGGACCATTGGTTATACAGGTCAAAGCCCTGAGCGATTGAAAATGCACCAAGAAAACTGGGGCACGTTTGATGTTGACTCGTTAGAGGCACCAGGCGGTCCAGCTAAAGGTGAAACCTATGGTCTACCTTGGCCATGTTGGGGTACACCAGAAATGAAGCATCCAGGTACGCAAATTTTGTATCGTACCGGCCGTGAAGTAAAAGACGGTGGTGGTAACTTCCGCGCGCGTTATGGTGTTGAGCATAATGGCAACAACATTCTTGCCGAAGGGTCTTACTCAAAAGGATCTGAAATTCAAGACGGTTATCCAGAGTTTACCGCTGACATGCTTAAACAGCTTGGCTGGTGGGATGACTTAACCGCTGAAGAAAAAGTACACGCGGAAGGGCAAAACTGGAAAACCGATATTTCTGGTGGTATCCAACGTGTGGCGATTAAGCATGGTTGTATCCCGTACGGTAACGCGAAAGCGCGCTGTATCGTGTGGAACTTCCCTGATGACATTCCATTACACCGTGAACCGCTATACACACCTCGTCGTGATTTAGTGGCTAAATACCCTACTTATGAAGACCGCATGGTTGCACGTCTACCAACACTTTATAAGTCTATTCAAGATAAAGACTTTGCAACCGACTTCCCATTAGCGGTTACTACAGGTCGTTTGGTTGAATACGAAGGTGGTGGTGAAGAAACCCGTTCAAACCCATGGCTTGCAGAACTTCAGCAAGAAATGTTTATCGAGATCAACCCAGCAGATGCTGCAGATCGCGGTTTACGTGATGGTGACGACGTGTTTGTTCACAGTCCAGAAGGGGCAAAGATCACCGTTAAAGCAATGGTGACACCACGTGTTATTGCAGGTGAATGTTTTATGCCATACCACTTTGCGGGTGTATTTGAAGGCAAGAGCCTAGAGAAAAACTACCCAGAAGGCACGGTACCTTACGTTATTGGCGAATCAGCTAACACTGTAATGACCTATGGCTATGACGTTGTGACTCAGATGCAAGAGACTAAGTCTAGCTTGTGTCAGATCAGCAAAGCCTAACAACACTTGATGAGGAGATAAGCCATTATGGCAGTCATGAAATTTCTGTGTGACACCAAACGCTGCATCGAGTGTAACGGTTGCGTCACAGCTTGTAAAAACGAGAACGACTCTGCTTTAGAGTGGGGTATTCAACGTCGCCGCGTGGTGACACTTCACGATGGTGAACCAGGAGAAGCATCAATATCAGTTGCTTGTATGCACTGTACCGACGCGCCTTGTATGGCCGTATGTCCTGCAGACTGTTTCTACCGTACCGAAGACGGCATAGTATTGCACAACAAAGATACCTGTATCGGTTGTGGATACTGCTTCTATGCTTGCCCATTTGGTGCACCGCAGTTCCCTAAAAAGACTGCATTTGGTAGCCGCGGTAAAATGGATAAATGTACATTCTGTGCGGGTGGCCCTGAAGAAGATCATTCTGATGCAGAGCGCCAAAAATACGGTTCAAACCGTATTGCAGAAGGTAAATTACCTATGTGCGCCGAGTTATGTGCAACCAAAGCGTTACTTGCGGGCGATGCAGGCATAGTGTCTGACATTTACCGTCAACGTATGGCAACACGCGGTAATCCAAATGTGATTTGGGGCTACAATCCTAAAACAGGCGAAATGATCTAACCGAGCATGGGCTGCGATTAAGTTCGCAGCCACTTAAGGAGTGACAATGTTAACTTTAACGTTAAACAAATCACTGCGCAGGATGTTTGCTCTGTTGGTTCTGTGTATGGGATTAGGATTGGCCACATCGCCGGTGTATGCCGCTGATGAACAATCTAGCCAGCAACAAGCAACGTCTAAATCCAGCGATGCAGATCTCTGGCGTGCAGTAAAAGCCGGCGAACCGGGATACAGTACAGATAAAGCGTTAGAAGCCGATGTACTTATCAATGTCGCCGGCAATGAAGGAAAGGCATTGCGAAATACCTACCTAAAACCTGCAATCGGCTTAGCCGTAATAGGGGTTTTTGGTGCCTTTTTAGTGTTTTACTTAGTCAATGGTCCATCTAAACTGAGTAAAGGCTTTTCAGGTAAAATGGTGCTTCGATGGAACAAAAGCGATCTGTGGTTACATTGGATAATGGCAGTATCTTGCCTCACACTAATGGTAACGGGCATTGTTATTATGCTCGGACGGCATTTTCTTGCGCCTTATGTGGGCGAAGGAATATGGGCCGGACTCATTGCATTTTGTAAGTTTACTCACGATTGGTCTGGACCCATTTTTATGGTGTCTTGGTTGTTGTGTGTGATTAAATGGATGCCATTACAAACCTTTAAAATGTATGATTTAAAATGGTTTTTAGTGGTAGGTGGCTACATTAATTTTGGTCCGTTTAAAGGCAAACATCCAGACAGTGGATTTGCCAACGCGGGTGAAAAAATGTGGTTTTGGACCTTAGCTATTTTTGGTCTAAGCATCAGTGCTACAGGCGTTATGCTGGTGTTCCCAACACTGGAATTACCTCGTGAGCTGTCAATGATTGCCTTGCTGATACACGGTGTTAGTGCGACGATTTTAATCGCATTTACCATTGTGCATATTTGGATGGCAACCGTACTCAGTGAAGGTGGTATGGAGTGTATGGTATCTGGCTATTGTGACGAAAACTGGGCTTCGCAGCACCATAATGTGTGGTACGACGAAATCAAAGCCGATGGCACGTTAAAATACAAAGAGTAAGCCTATAAAATAAGTGCGAATCCACTTGTTCATGATAGAGATAAAACACCTTGTTAGGTTACTGACAAGGTGTTTTTTATTGGCATTTTTTGTTTTGGCTGATTGCGGCATGGTGAGTTTAGCGGTGTGATTAATATGACTATGATCAAAGGCTATCCTCATGAGTAGAGAAAGAGGTATGTTATTAAATATGGTGAAAATGACCTGTTTAGCTCGCTTAAACGATATTTTTTACTAAAACGACTTAAATATAAAAGAGGCTGTAATGGCAACGCCCAAAAATGATACAACGTCTGTTGATGACAATATGGATGAGATTGTTGATGATAGTGTTGCTTATGATATGTCACAACGAGGTCGTCAGAGTGAAGATCCTTTAGAGGCAATTAAAGCGATGCGTTTAGGTCAGTTGGCTGTTTGTCGCCTCAAAACTGAGCAAGAAATGCAGACTATAGTGAGTAAAAATACCAAAACAGTCAGCCAAAACGTGAAAACTGATGATTAAAGTGGTTCACTTTATTGTATGACTATTTGAATATTCATTTTTTTGTGACGTCATAGCACTGTTGTTAGGGGGAGAATCGTTGAATATTTCTCAATTGCATCACAAAGAACTTGCGATTGCCAAATCACTATTAGAAAACCCAGGCTTGGCGGTAAAAATAACCAATTTTATAGGTTCGCCAATTGAAAAAGGGTTGGCATTACTGCCTGCTAACTGGAATAAAAATATCGCTAAGGTCACCGAAAAATCACTAATGAAAGCCTCAGAAGCGGCTATTTTTACCATGAAAGACAGCCCCGGTGAGATATCATCGAATCGTTGGCATAAACTAGGTGTTGCGGTGAGTGGTGGCGTGGGCGGTTTTTTTGGCTTAACAGCCATTGCCGTTGAACTCCCTGTATCTACTACCATTATGTTGCGATCGATAGCTGATATTGCCCGTAGCGAAGGTGAGTTGATTACCTCGTTAGAGACAAAAATGGCCTGTTTAGAAGTGTTTGCTTTAGGCGGCGCCAGTGATTTAGACGACAGCAGCGAGTCTGGATATTTTACCGTGAGAGCAGCGTTGGCTAAATCGGTAACCGAGGCCGCTGAGTTTATGGTTAAAAAAGGCATAACCGATGAAACCGCACCGCTCTTGGTTAAGCTTATCAGTCATATTGCTGAAAAATTTGGCGTACAAGTTACTCAAAAGGCCGCGGCTCAAGCTATACCGGCCATTGGCGCCGCTGGTGGTGCCATCATTAACACCTTGTTTATTGACCACTTTCAAGACATGGCAAGAGGCCACTTTATTGTACGTAAGCTTGAGCGATTATATGGGTATGATACCGTTAGAACCGCGTACAATTTGTTGCCGAAACACGTGAGTTAACAAGTGGTAAGGTGTGTAAAGGTATGTGAGGCCCAGATTGTTATTGCCGGTAAGAGGCGTAACTTGCTTGGCCTAACTAAGCATCAATGCAACATGAGTGGGATTTTCTTGCATGTGTTGATATTGCGCCGCCATGTAATAGATGAAAAGAACGATGTTGTATTAGCAATAACTGGCTGGTAGTTTGCATTTTCGTTAGTTTATCGTTTTTATGAGTGAGGCAAGTATGATTCGATTTTTTTTTAATATTATTGAGCCTATTGATGGTGTTGCCGTCGGTTTTTGCAGCAGAGCCTGTCAGCTACAATAAAGAGTTAGATGGCTTTGATTATCCCTTTGAAGTCCAAACGTTTAATTTTAATTCGCAAAAAAACGATTTAGCCATGCGTTATATGGACATTGGCGACAAAAATACCAAAAAAGTGATTGTACTTTTGCATGGTAAAAACTTTTCTGGTTACTACTGGGAGCAGGTTGCAAACGATTTATTAGCGAAAGGCTACCGAGTGATTATTCCTGATCAAATCGGTTTTGGTAAATCCACTAAACCCGACTTTTATCAATACAGTTTTGGCCAGTTGGCGTTAAACACTAAGTTATTACTCGACAGTTTACACATTAATAAAATTGATCTTGTCGGTCATTCAATGGGCGGCATGTTAGCAACAACATTTGCGGTTAACTATCCAAACGCGGTAAATAAGCTTATTTTGATTAATCCTATTGGCT
Organism: Shewanella inventionis; assembly: GCF_019931735.1. Lineage (NCBI taxonomy): Bacteria > Pseudomonadati > Pseudomonadota > Gammaproteobacteria > Alteromonadales > Shewanellaceae > Shewanella > Shewanella inventionis. Next base: position 546,867 of record NZ_CP082926.1, read on the forward strand.
TAGAAGATTACAGCCGGTATGTGCAATTTAAAGACGTTAACTTTTTTTATAAAAATGAACTCGCCACCAGTGTTGATAAAGCCAGAAATTACCAGAAAGCCAATTACTATGATGGTAAATGGTCAAATGAATATGAAAAATTGTTAGCGCCGTTACAAGGCATGCTTGCAGGCGATGATTGGCCAGTGATAGCGTGGAATAATGCCTTAACCTATGGCCCAATATTCTCAGAAAACATTGTCGATAGGTTTTCGCAAATCACCAGTGAAACGATACTAATCATTGGTACCCGAGATCAAACTGGGCCTGGCCGTGGCTGGTTAAAAGAAGGGGTCACTAGAACATTAGGTGACTACAAAACACTGGGTGTGAATGCCCACAAGTTAATTAAAGGCTCAACATTAATTGAACTTGAAGGCTTAGGTCATATGCCACAAATTGAAAACTACCCAGTATTTATAAAGGCATTTGACCAAGCGCTAGCTGATTGAGCCGTACGATTTAAGCGACATCACCCTTATATTGTTTGATGAAATGACCTAACGTGCAGCCTAATTTGTAATGAGCAACAAAAGCATGTTATGAACAAAACACCTTATTGGCTAACGAATAAGGTGTTTTTTATACCTTTTTATCAAACAAGTATTATTGCTGCAAAAATAACCTTGAAAGACCAACAGACCCTAATATTTGGCTTATGGTTGCGAGTGATGATGTTTGCCCGCAGTTAATAGGTTTGTTGGTGATGGGCACAGAGGCTCTTATGGATATGGCAACGTTGTGATCGTAAGTGTTATTAAACTGAAAGTACAAAATAGGAGTGCGGCATAATGGAATACCAATTTGTTAAGGGGCAGGTAGGTGATATCGTGGCGGTACTTTCGTTAATACCTGAGTTTAGCCATCTCACCTCTGAAGCCGACATCGTTGCGAGATTGGCAGGTAAACAGAGTTTGATTTTAGTGGCGACCCACAATGCCAGACCGATAGGTTTTAAGATAGGCTACTCGCTTAACGATACTGAATTTTATAGCTGGTTAGGTGGCGTTATACCAGCGCATCGAAAGATGAAAGTGGCTTCGCAATTGCGCCAACAGCAAGAGGCTTGGGCTATTGCGCATGGGTTTAACGTGCTTAAAGTTAAATCCATGAACCAATTTCCCAATATGTTACACATGCTTATTTCAAGTGGTTATCAAATTTGTGGTTATGAAAATAATGGAACAATTGAGAACAGTAAAATAGAGTTTGTTAAAACGCTCTAATTTTATGCACGTTAATGCGATGGCATATCAAAGGTATGACTTCTTTACATGTAATGATTTAATGCTGCCGGGTTTTCGTTTGCTCAGGTAGAATGCCCCCACTGAGCGTTTATTTTTAGGTTTAATCTATGCAAATCAATCGTGTACTACTAACCGCTATTGGTAGTGTTTTACTCGCAATGGTCACTATCCAGTCGGGTGCTTCACTAGCGAAACAACTTTTCCCGATTATTGGGCCTGAAGGCACCACAGCACTGCGTTTAGGTTTTGCCGCAGCTGTTTTGTGGTTAGTGTTTCGCCCTTGGCGTGCTTTGCCTAAGGGACGGGATTGGCAGAGTATTATTATTTATGGTCTGTGCTTAGGTGGGATGAATATTTTATTCTATCTCTCGATTGAGCGCATTCCTTTAGGGATTGCCGTTGCGCTTGAGTTTACCGGCCCTCTGGCCGTTGCCTTATTTAGCTCCAAACGAAAAAGTGATTTGTTTTGGGTTGCCTGTGCTATTACGGGTATTTTGCTGTTGATGCCAAGTTTATCAAGTGCGCAAGGGCTTGATATTTTAGGTGCCTTGATGGCATTGGGTGCAGGAGCATGTTGGGCCGGCTATATATTATTTGGCACTCGTACAGGCAAGCAAGCATCTGGTGGTATTACCGTGGCGCTTGGGATGACGGTGGCCGCAGTGGTCTTGGTGCCTGTTGGCGCGGTGAGTCAGGGGTTAGCATTAATTAGCTGGGAAGTATTACCTCTAGGATTATTAGTGGCGGTGTTATCGAGTGCGTTGCCCTATTCATTAGAAATGGTAGCGCTACGTAATATGCCGACTCAAGCCTTTAGTGTATTGATGAGTTTAGAGCCTGCAATTGCTGCATTGGCTGGATTTGTGATTTTAAGTGAGCAACTAACAGTACTGCAGTGGGCCGCAATTGGTTTAGTGATTATTGCGTCAATAGGCAGTAGCTTTACCCCTAAAAAAGCCGTTGAGATGGGGGTATGAATAGATAGGCTAAAGAGCCTTGCATTATGTCAATTAGCGTGCAGATATGAATGGTTAGGTTTTAGGGTGCTATGGATAACGTTCAAATATTAATTGAACGCTAAAACAACGGGTTAGGTGGTGATTTGCCACCTAACCCGATGTGTTTTTTATTTACCACGCCATATCTAAAATTTTACGGCTGGTGGCTAAATCAACTTTGCCGCTTTCAGATAATGCTGTCATGCCGTGGGCTTCTAATGCGTCAACAACTTGAGATAGTTGCGCTTGAGTTACACCATGGTCACGTAAGCGCACTGGTAAACCTACTTGCTTAAAGAAGGCTTCGGTCTTATCAATAGCCTGGTCTACGCGGCTTGCTTCATCACCTTCGGTAATATCCCACACGCGCTCAGCATACTGTACTAATTTTGCGTGTTTTTGCTCTTTTAGCACGCGCCATAGTGACGGCAATATCACCGCGAGTGTTTGTGCATGGTCAATATCAAATAGGGCCGTTAGCTCGTGGCCAATCATGTGAGTTGACCAATCGAGCGGTACACCTGTGCCAATCATGCCATTTAAGGCAGATGTTGCACTCCACATTAAGTTTGCTCGAGCATCATAGTTGGTTGGCTCTGCGACTGTGACAGGGCCAACTTCAATTAATGTGCGTAAAATACCTTCAGCCATACGGTCTTGTACACGAGCATCAACAGGGTAAGTTGCATATTGTTCAAGCACATGCACAAATGCATCAACCACACCATTCGCCACCTGAATTTGGGGTAAGCTGAAGGTTAGTTCTGGGTCTAGCATGGCAAATGTTGGGTAGGCGCAAGGGTGGTTTACTGGAAATTTTCCGCCTTGATAGCTCACAACTGCAAAGGCATTCATTTCTGAGCCGGTCGCTGGCAATGTGGCAATCACACCAAGCGGAATCACTTTGTCGTTAGCCACAGGAACAGGGTTAAAGCCGTGGTGTAGCAAGCTTGTTGTGTCACCGTCGAACTGAGTGGCGAGCGCGATAAATTTAGTGCCGTCCATGACTGAACCACCGCCGACAGCAAGTAAAAAATCGATATTTTCTTTACGTGCAACCTCAACAGCTTTAATCAATGTGTCGTATTTAGGGTTGGCTTCAATGCCGCCAAATTCAAATACTGTGCGGTTACCTAATGCCGCTTTGACTTTATCAAGCGTACCGAAACGCTGCACGCTACCACCGCCGTAAGTAATTAATACTCTGGCATTTGCGGGTACAAGTTGATCTAGCTCTGCGATGCGGTCTTTACCAAAAACAACATGAGTAGGGTTACGATAGTTAAAATTAAGCATATTTGGCGCCTTTTGGTTTTGCGATAAAACAAGAACATATTGCGGTTAAGCCAATCTCTTTAACATTAGGTGTTAAACGTGACGTAAACAGCACGGAAAAATCATGTGTCTATATTAGCCTCTTGAGTCAAAATAAACATACACATAACTGTCTCATTCATGCGCATTCCTGCCTTTTTTGTTTAAAAATGCGGTTTATTTTATAAATATAATGCCTTTTACTGCTTTTTTGGTAACATTGCTTTTAGCGGGCGGTGTAGTGAATATGATCAAGGTGGTACGATGAACGAGATTGCTAAGTTAATGGCGCAGTTAGCACCAAAAGAAGGGGTTAACGATACCTACCTATCAGGTGTGCGTGTTTTTCGCGGTTCACAATACGCCTCACGGGGTCCACTGTGTTATTCCCAGGGCGTGCTGATTGTTGGTCAGGGTAAAAAGCGTGTGTACATAGAGGATCAAACCTTTGATTACGACCGCCAGCATTCTTTAGTGATGACAGTGCCGCTTCCAGTAGAATGCGAAACCTTTGCCAGTATTGAAGAGCCTGTGTTGGTTTTGATGGTTGATATTAACCTGGTGCAGTTAAATTACATCGTTAGGTTAATGGACGAGCATCATCAAATTCCAAAAGACTTAAATGAATCTCGCCAAAGTGGTTTTTTTATTGCCGACAGCACCGAAGACATGGATTGTAGTGTTATTCGATTATTGCAGGCTTTGCAGTCACCCCTAGAGGCTCAAGTGATGGGCGAGGCACTTGTGCTAGAGTTGCTTTATCGATTACTCGACTCACCCAATGCCGCCCCCCTGTATGCCTTGTCGTTAAGTCACACTCGTCTATCTCGGGTTGAAAAAGCACTGAGTTATATTCATAAGCACTATGGTGAGTCTGTTGAGGTTGATACATTAGCGGGCCTTGTGAATATGAGTCCCTCAGCGTTTCATCGCTGTTTCAAAGAGGTGACCTCGTCAACGCCAATACAATATGTTAAAAAAATCCGCTTAAATAAAGCCAGAGAATTACTGCAATTACAGAAAATGAAAGTGAAAGAGGTATCTATTCAGGTAGGCTATGAAAGTACGGCACAATTTAGCCGTGAATTTAAACGCTATTTTGAGCAAAGTCCTGGCGAATTTGCTCGGTTATAATGTGACTTTATATTGCGATATTAATTAAGGCTTTACTATGGCTGCAGATGCACCTACAAAAATCACTTTTTTTGAGTTTTTAACACCCTTAGTGGCATCAGGGAAAAAGACGATTACTATCCGTGATGTTAGCGAAAGTCATTACCAGCCGGGTACTCAAGTTGAGGTTTATACCCTTGAAAGCCATATCAAGGTTTGCGACATCCTCATTTTGTCTGTCGAGCCATTGGCCTTTGACGATATCAATGAGTTTCATGCCGCTCAAGAAAGCTTACCTTTAGATGAGTTAAAGCACCTTATTCAACAGGTATATCCTGATCAGCAATGTCTATTTTTGATTTCCTTTTCGCTAATTGATGCGGGCATCAGTTCTAATACCAATTCCACTAATTATCTGGTCATTCAGCGGGAATTCTGTGCCTTCTAGGCAAGTAATAGGATTGTAGGCATAGTTGCTCTCGGCAACTGCTCCTGCGTTGCTCTACCTCCTGCATCCATGCAGTCGTACGTCAAAATACTATTAAGCAGCATAGAAGGCACAGAAACCCGCCTTGCAGGAGACGCTCAGACAGTCCATTTCTTTGTTGCATTGCCTTAGAAGGGAATAACCATTATTTCAACAATGCGCCTCAAACTGAACAGTCTGAGCGACTCTGATTGGTCACATAATTAATGGAAATGGTATAAATAATTACCTTTCAATTCGTTATCTTTGACGCATCCATGTTTTAGACTTGGTTCACAACAGCAGTGTCTAAAACATGTTCTGCTTAACAAATGTCCTTTTTGAGCTGTGTTAGTTTTTATAACTACTAGTTACCTCACATTTTAGCTACCGCTAAAGTGATATTTTTACCGCCTATTGCTTTTGTATTTAATACCTTGTTATCAATGGTTTTGCTCTCAGGGCTTCATTTCGTTAGGATTTTTTATGTCTACTATTATTCAATCAGTCAGCCAGGAGTTGATTAAACCTTACCAGGCCAATATTACCGTGCCCAATTGGATGATCAGTTCAATGGAACGGGTGATGCAATATTATGTAGATAAAAATTTGCGACTTGACACTATTTCGACCGACCGCATGCCTAAGCCTGTTGAAGGCAAAAAGTACATGTTGTACGCCCATATTCCGTTTTGCCATACCTTGTGCTCGTTTTGTACTTTTCATCGGTTTTTGTTTCGTGAAGATAAAGCGCGCGAGTATTTTGTTGCACTGCGTAAAGAAATGCAGATGGCAAAAGAGTTAGGTTATCAATTTGAGTCTATGTACATCGGCGGTGGCACGACAACCGTGCTTGAAGACGAATTAGCTAGAACAATTGAGCATGCTAAAACCCTGTTTCCAGGCATTAAAGAAGTGTCTTGCGAGTCTGATCCTCAACACTTGGCAAACCCTGAGTTTAAGCAATTAAAAGGATTGGTCGACAGAATGTCGATCGGTGTTCAAAGTTTCGATGACGGCATTTTAAAAATGACTGACCGCTTCGATAAGTTTGGATCGGGACAACAAACATTCGATCGTATTATGGCGGCAAAAGAGTTATTCCCGATTATCAACGTTGATTTAATTTTTGGTTTTAAAGGTCAAAGTGCTGACATTATTCAAGCCGACCTTGACATGGCATCTAAGCTCGACCCGCGCCAAATTACCACTTATCCACTGATGATTACTCACCAAACGCGTAAAAGCGTGAAAGGGACGTTGGCCGCGCCTCATGGTGAAATGGTTAATCAGTACCGTCAAATTTTAAATAGTTTAACAGGCCAGTATAACCAACTGTCTGCATGGGCGTTCGGTAAAACCGATAATGAAGGGTTTGATGAATACGTGATTGATTATGATGAATACCTTGGTGTGGGGTCGGGTTCATTTAGTTTCTTAAATGACACTTTATACGTGAATACTTTTTCGCTTAAAAAATATCAACAGCGTATTGCGCAGGGGCGTATGGCCGTTGAGCAGCAGAAAAAATACCAATTAAAAGAAGTCATGCAATATCGTTTTTTACTGGGTATGTTCTCTGGACGTTTATCTCGCCAGTATTTCCGCGATACCTTTAACGTTAATTTAGACACTGCCTTATTTAAAGAAATGGCGTCAATGAAAGCCATGGGGGCGCTGAAAAATGACCCACTCAATCCAGATGAACTGATTGTGACCGACAACGGGAAAATGTTAGGCCTGTTAATGATGAAAGAGTTTTACTCTGGCATGGACAATGTTCGCGCTCAATTACGTCAACCATTAACCGATTTAGACATGTAGCCTTTGGTTTTGCGCGTATTGCTGCAAGATACGCCAACCTGTATTTCAAGGTTGACGTTTTTGTGACAATCGCTAGATGCAGATATAGGTAAATTCACGTAAGCTTATCCAATCGAATGGATGCTTGGAAAGACCCAATGGCTAATATTCTATTGCTTGCCAATATCAACTGTGACCGTATTTTACGTTTAGATAAACCTTTACAAACCGGTGGTAGGTTTCATTATCAAGATGGTGGCTTACGTCTAGGTGGCGGTGGGGCAAACACCGGCTTAGGTTTGGTGTGGGCTAAACATAATGTGTCGTTAGTGAGCGAAGTCGGCAGTGATGATATTGGCGATTGGATTTTGGCAAAAGCGAGCACTTTAGGTTTAGATTGTCGCCTAGTTCATCGTTTTAGTGGTAATACTTGCGAAATGCTACTGGTGATGACCCCAGATGGCGAGCGAACCATTATTAGACCTCAACGGCCGATCTTTGAATTACCCGCAGCACCAGATTGGCTGCAATGGGATGCGTTTTATATCAACTCATCTGCTAATGGTGCTGAGTTATGGGCGCAAGACGCCATGAACCATAATCCTAATTGCCTGGTTGTTGCGCAGCTTGCTAAAGATCAACGCCCGCGGCCATGCCATGTATTAATAGCCTCAATTACAGATATGCAAGGCCGTTGTAACCAAACGCCGTGGCAGTTTGCTCAAACCATTGCGGGTAATGCATTGCAGCACTTTATTGTGACCGACGGTGATAAAGGTGCGATTGTATATAGTGCTCAAGAGCAGCAACATGTACCAGCTGTGTATGCCGAAGTTGTTGACACCACAGGTGCAGGCGATGCGTATGCCGCAGGTGTTATACATGGTTTATGCCATAAAATGCCAATTACAGATGCGATGCATGAAGGCGCATTATGGGCATCATTTGCAGTGGCAACGCAAAGCTCTATTCCTGGTGACGCCTTGAAAAACTATTTGTTGTAACCTAGGCCCTAGGGCTGTTGCTCTTTGCTGATTGAATTTTGTTCGAATTGAAAACGATTTAATTGAGGCGAATTGACTAGTCATCTAAGCAACTCTTTATTTGCAAAGAATCATTCAACAAAGAGTAAAACGTTTTTAGCCGAACCCCTATAACTGTCATGCGTATGTCATCATTGATGTTTATGATGCTTGCGTCTAACACAATTTGTATCGTAATTGATTGAACTCACAAGTGTGACTTTGCATCGGTACAATCTCCCATTTTATTTATCGCCTTACTCCTCCCCAGTAAGGCTTTTTTTTGCCTAAAAATTGGGTATATTGCTACAAGTGTTTATATGTCAACAGGGATGAGCGGGATGAAGTTAAAGTGGGTAAATCGTATATCTGGGTTGTATTTAGGTGACCAAGTACAGATGCACCATGGCGTAGCTAGTGGTATTAACCAAAAGCATGCCGCCACTCAATTAACCGTATTATTTGACCGAGTCGTTGGTAACAGCGAAGCCGACTCAAAACATCACGGTGGTTTAGACCGCGTATTACATCATTTTCCTCGGGAGCATTATGGTCAGTATCGCCGCTGGGATTTAATGTCTAGCTTTCGTGATGCACCGTCGATGGGGGAAAATATCAGTACGGTTGGCTTAAACGAAGCCCAGGTTAATATTGGTGATATTGTTCAAATTGGTGATGTTACTTTGCAAGTGACCCAACCTCGCTCGCCTTGTTTTAAGCTTAATGTACAATTTGAGCATCCTAAATTTGCGCTGGCTATGCAGGAAAGCCGCATGTGTGGTTGGTTTTACCGCGTGTTATCTGAAGGCGATATTAAGCCAAGTGACAGTATCTATTTAATTGAGCGAAAAACAGATATTAGTGTGGCTCAAGCAATGCAGATTTATTTTTTACCCGAGTTTAATGCCGAGCAGTATCAAGTTTTATTGGCTTGTGAAGGCTTAGCGCAAAGTTGGGTAGAGTCACTGCAACGCCGCCTGGCACAGCAAAGTATCGAAGACTGGGCAATGCGTTTGTATGGTAAAGCCAGTTAAAAATACGGTTAGACAATAACGAATATAAAATAACAGCATGATAAGGAACATCGAATGTCTGAATTGACAGGTGAAATCAATAAACAAGCAAAAGACATGGGCTTATTGATCCATGCCGCCAGTTTTGCGGGTTATGTGTTTCCGTTTGGAAGCGTATTAGGTCCGCTAATTGTGTGGTTGATGAAACGTGACGAGTTTGAGTTTGCTAATCAGTGCGGTAAAAATTGCCTTAACTTCAAATTGAGTTTAATGATTTATGCGATAGTTTCGGCGGTTTTGATTTTGGTGGGCGTTGGCGTATTACTGTTAGTTGCACTGGCATTATTAGATATTATTTGTACTATTATCGCGATAGTCAAAGCCAGCGACGGCATTGCCTATCAATATCCACTGTCGATTAAGTTTTTGAAATAATACCTTAAGGTGATAAAAATAATGCCACTCAATGAGTGGCATTATTATATTTACGAGCTGTAGAGTGTTTGCAGGTTGCAAGCACTCAGGATCACACCTTAAAGCGAGCCACCAACACATCGAGTCGACTCGCAAGTTGGTTTAGTGCTTTACTTGCTTGAGCAGCCGCTTGAGCAGTGTCAGATGTACGTTGAGTAATGTCGTTAATTTCGGTTACGTTGCGGTTGATGTCTTCTACTACCGTTGATTGTTCTTCGGTTGCAGCCGCCACTTGAATATTCATGTCACTGATAAGGGCAATACGTTCGCTAATGCCGCTTAATGATTGGCTTGCTTCGTCTACCGCGGCAACCCCTTCTTTTGAGCGACTACTCGATTGTGTCATGGCGCTCACCGCGCGGCTGGCTTCTGATTGCAGTTTATCGATCATGGTTTGTACTTCGTTGGTCGATGCTGCTGTGCGTGATGCTAGGTTTCGCACTTCATCTGCTACAACCGCAAAGCCTCGGCCGGCTTCTCCTGCGCGAGCCGCTTCAATTGCTGCATTTAAAGCCAGTAAATTGGTTTGTTCTGAAATCGCCCTGATAACATCTAAAATGCTACCAATGGATTTAGTGTGAGTGGCTAGAGATTCAATCACTTCGCCTACTTGAGCCACATCCTTAGACAGTTGGTTGATGGTTGTACGTGCACGGGTCACCACTTTTTGGCCATCGACAGATTCAGTGTCAGCGTCACGAGCCGTTACTGCGGCTTGTGCGGCATTGGCGGCAATTTCATTTACCGTTGCACCCATTTCATTAATGGCGGCCACAACCATCATGGTACGGTCTTTTTGCAGATGGCTGTCGTCTAGAGTTTGATGTGCTTGATTTGATACATCAATTGCCGACAAACCAAGTTGCTGGCTGGTTTCTGCAACTTCAACAACGGTTTCTTGAATTTTGCTGATAAAGCTATTGAACCCTCGAGCTAACTGCGCGATTTCATCTTCGCCATTTACGGGTAAACGTTGGCGTAAATCACCTTCACCTTCGCCGATGTTACGAAACATTTCAGCAACTTGCGCAATCGGTCGACTCACAGAGCCTGCAACAGAAATAGATATGACGATAAATACTACGGCAATGAGCATGGTCCATATCAAGATTTGATAGGCCGATTCTTCAAGCAAGGCAAACACTTCTGCCTCGGGTACTTGTGCCACTAAATACCAGTCCATTGATTTTATGTAGCTCGACGCAATTAACATGTCTTGGCCGTTAATGTTGGCTTTTACGAGATTAAAATCGTTTTTATTTAGCAAGCCATTGGTGTTGGCATTAGGGTACAAGTTAGCTAATGCAGCTTTGCCTACTTTGCTGGTGTCAGGATGCAGCTTAACGTTACCACTGGCATCGATAAGATAGACAAATCCTGAGTCTTCAATTTTAAATGAAGACAATAAATTCACCATGTCATCTAACGATTTAGCCAGGCTAACCATGCCGCGACCATTAGGCTGCTGATAGCTGACAAACAGTTTAACTTCGCCAGTAGCCTCAGTGTAAACACTTAACATACGCTCTTGTTTGCTGGCGCGATAATCAAAAAACCATGCGTCTTGTTGCTGATTTAAAATACGTAAAAATCCATCCTGGGTGTAGTAAGCACCTGTGTCTCGGTCGGCATAAGACGCTTGCACTAAATCGAATTGATTTTGCATGTCTTTTAGTTGAGCCACGACGAGATTTTCTTGGCTGGCAGGGCGGCCTTCTTCAAGCCATGCGCCTAACATTCGGCTATGTCCAAGTTGTTCAGATGCATTGATCAGGCTGCTAATTTGTAGGTCTATTTCATTGCGAATTTGCATGACTAAACTTGGCATTTCGGAGTCAAGCATACGTTGCTCAACAACTTGTTTGGCACTGTGCTGACTTAGTAACCCGACTAACATGGTTGATAACAGCACAGCAAAAGCTACCGTGAGCAAGATTTTTTGCTTAATGGTAAGGGTGTTAAATGTATTCATCTACAACGGCCTCTAAAAGTATCTCTTTGTTATATCGGACACAATGGCAATAAATTGAAGGTTATTTTGTATGATCATTAATATACAAAACGGTTGATGGTGTAGGTCTTTGTGATGTTATGGGGCTAATGATAGTCGATAATATAAAAAAAACGCACCTATTTTTAAGTGCGTTTTTTTGACTATAGTCAAGATATTAACTATTGGTTCAATTACATATTTGGATAGTTAGGACCACCGCCGCCTTCAGGCGTTACCCAGGTAATGTTCTGGCTTGGGTCTTTAATATCGCAGGTTTTACAGTGAATACAGTTTTGGCCATTAATGACAAACTTTTTCTCACCGGCATCTTCTACAACTTCGTAAACGCCGGCAGGGCAATAACGTTGTGCAGGTTCGTCAAATTTGACTAAGTTAACCGAAATAGGAATGCTTTGGTCTTTTAAGTGTAAATGACAGCGTTGACCTTCTTCGTGATAAGTGTTCGACAAATACACTGACGATAATTTGTCAAAACTGAGTTTTCCATCTGGTTTTGGATAGTCAATTTTATTGTATTCGCTTGCAAGTCCCATTGATGCATAGTCTGGGGTTGTGTCGCGGAATGTGACAGGGAACTTACCGCCAAACCAGTTTTGATCGATAAAGTTAAATGCACCGCCAACAATGGTGCCAAATTTATGTAAGGCTGGGCCAAAGTTGCGCGATTGATATAACTCGTCGTACAGCCAGCTCTCTTCAAAGCGTTGTTGGAAACAATCTAGATCTTTACCGCCTTCTAAGCCCGCTATTAACCCTTCGCCTAGTGTTGTGGCTGCAATAATGCCGCTTTTAATTGCGGTATGAGTTCCCTTAATTTTGGCAAAGTTGAGGGTGCCAGCATTACATCCAATAATAAGCCCTCCTGGGAAGCTCATTTTAGGCAAGGAGTTTAATCCGCCTTTAGCAATGGCTCTTGCCCCGTAAGTTAAGCGCTCTCCGCCAGTTAAGGCTTTGGCAATCACTGGATGCGTTTTGTAACGCTGGAATTCATCAAATGGGCTTAAGTGGGGATTTTTGTAATTTAAATCAATAATCAGCCCAACTGCGACTTGGTTGTCTTCCATGTGATACAAGAAACCGCCGCCAGATGCACCGTCAACTAATGGCCAGCCGCCTGTATGTACTACTTTACCCTGCTGGTGTTGCTCTGCGGGGATTTTCCAAATTTCTTTAAAACCTAGGCCATAATGCTGAGGGGTTTTGCCATTGTCTAAATGGTATTTTTGGATTAATTGCTTGCCAAGGTGACCACGGCAACCTTCTGAAAAAACAGTATATTTGGCGTGTAGCTCCATACCTGGCATGTAACTGTCTTTGGGTTGGCCATCTTCACCCACACCCATATCACCAATAAGGATACCTTTAACACTGTTGTCTTCATTAAACAGTAATTCACTGGCGGCAAACCCTGGGAAAATCTCAACGCCCATGGCTTCGGCACGGTTTGCTAACCAACGGGCAAGGTTGCCTACACTAATAATGTAGTTTCCATCATTATGCATGGTTTTTGGCACTAAACTGTTTGGCATTAAACGAGATTGAGTGGCAGAGTTAAGCAGGTATATTTCGTCGTGGCTAACTTTGGTGTTCAGCGGTATGTCTGAGTCTCGCCAATCGTTGAACAATTCGTCTAGCACATCAGGCTGGAAAACCGCGCCAGATAAAATATGGGCGCCCACTTCTGAGCCTTTTTCAACCACACAGACGGTAATTTCTTTGTCAGCATCTTTTGATATTTGCATTAAACGACAAGCGGTAGCTAAACCTGCTGGGCCAGCACCGACAATTACGACGTCGAACTCCATTGACTCGCGTTCCATGTTCTCACCTTTCAAGTATCCCGTTCATCGCGGGTTTTAGTTTTTCTAATAACGATAATTAAACGATCGTTTATCCTTTTACTCACCTTACCGCAATTTTTGCTTTTGTCACAGTAGCAAACACAATCTTATCTGCGTGAGTCGAGTCACAAATAATAAACGAGTTAGCCCTTTTGGGTGTGATATTCGCCTAAAGGGGTATTTGTTCACCAATAAATAGGCCTATAATCATAGGACTGACGGTTCTCCGAGCTTTTTGTCCTACGTCAAAGATATGGACACTTAGCCGTGGTAATTTTGCCACCGGGGTGAGTAAAGAAATGCACTTACCTCCCGCACTTGGAAAGGTTAACATGTCCCAGTTACAAGACAATTATGGTCGACGTTTTCATTATTTACGGATGTCAGTTACTGACGTTTGTAACTTCAAATGCAGCTATTGCCTGCCCGATGGCTATCGCCCAGATGGCAAGCCTACTTTTTTAACGCTCAGCGAGATTGAAAATCTTGTTGCAGGTTTTGCAGCGGTAGGTACGCAAAAAATTCGTATCACGGGCGGCGAACCCACACTTCGCAAAGATTTTACCGATATTGTGCGCATTGTTGCTAATACCAGTAACGTAAATACCGTGGCAATGACGACCAATGGTTACCGTTTACAGCAACATGCTAAAGAATGGTACGACGCGGGATTGCGTCGGATTAATGTGTCGGTAGACAGTTTAGATCCTAGAATGTTCTATCAAATTACAGGTGAAAATAAGTTCGACCAAGTGATGCGAGGTATCGACGCTGCGCTCGAGGCTGGGTTTGAGCGGATTAAAGTTAACGCCGTCTTGCTCAAGGGGTTAAACGATAAAGACTTACCGCGTTTTTTACATTGGATAAAACACACTCCTATTGACCTGCGTTTTATTGAATTGATGGAAACGGGTTTAGGTCGCGAGTATTTTAACGCTCATCATTTGGCGGGTGTCGACATTAAGCAGCAACTAGAGCAAGAGGGGTGGTTATACGACTTGCCTAGTGCAGATGACGGCCCAGCTCAAAACTTCAGTCATAGTGATTATCAAGGCCGCATTGGCTTGATAATGCCGTACGCCAAAAACTTTTGTGCCAGTTGTAATCGTTTAAGAGTGTCTGCTAAAGGTAAGCTGCATTTGTGCTTATTTACTGAAAGTGGTGTTGATTTACGCGACTTGCTGCAAGATGCCTCACAGCGAGATGAATTGATTACTCGCTTACATGGGCAATTAGCACAAAAGAAAGAAACTCATTTTCTACATCAGGGTATCACAGGCGTTACTAAGCACTTAGCCTCTATTGGTGGTTAGTCGTTACCTTTCTTCGAGCAATTAGCACTGCTAACCTACAAATTTTATTTGATAAGGTATTCATATCATGAGTCATCGTTTTACCCACATTAATGCCGACGGTAACGCCCACATGGTCGATGTTACTGAAAAAGCAGTCACTGAACGCGAAGCCAGAGCTGAAGCCTTTATTGAAATGGCCCCAGATACATTGGCTATGATCATCAGTGGTAGCCATCATAAAGGTGATGTGTTTGCTACGGCCCGCATCGCTGGTATTCAAGCGGCCAAAAAAACCTCAGATCTTATTCCGTTATGCCATCCATTAATGCTCACCAAAGTGGAAGTTGAACTTGAAGCACAACCTGAACATAACCGCGTTCGCATTACGAGCCTGTGCAAATTGTCAGGTAAAACCGGTGTCGAGATGGAAGCGCTAACTGCTGCATCAGTGGCGGCGTTAACCATTTACGATATGTGTAAAGCCGTGCAAAAAGACATGATTATTTCGCAGGTGAGATTACTTGAAAAACGCGGCGGAAAATCAGGCCATTTTAGCGCCCAGCTGTAAACCGTATACGGATTTATTGTTATTAATTAAACGCATTGAGAGACCACTATGATCCAAGTATTATTTTTTGCGCAGGTCCGTGAGTTGCTCGGCACCGCGAAAGTGGAGCACAGTAGCGCCAATATTCATACCGCAGAAGAGTTACGTGCTGCACTGGCGGCAACCGATGACAAATGGGCCAAAGTGCTGACATCAGATAAGTTATTAGTTGCTGTTAATCAGACCATTAGTCAGTGGGATACTCCCGTTAAAGCGGGTGATGAAGTGGCTTTCTTCCCTCCAGTCACAGGAGGTTAAGCATGAACACAGCAACAAAGGTTCGTGTACAAACTCATGATTTTAACGTTGCTGACGAATACGCTTTATTGGCCAATGATAACCAAGACGGTGCGGTGGTTAATTTTATTGGTAAAGTGCGTGATTTTAACGATGGCAGTGCAGTAACTGACTTAACACTTGAGCATTACCCTGGCATGACCGAGTCTGTGTTGGTGCAAATTTGCCAACAAGCACGTGAGCGCTGGCCACTAAACAAGGTGACGATTATTCATCGTGTTGGCACTATGGCCTTGGGTGAACAAATCGTGTTTATTGGCGTGACCAGTGCACACCGTAAAGCCGCTTTTGCTGCGTGTGAGTTTTTAATTGATTATTTAAAAACCAAAGCACCATTTTGGAAATTAGAAGCCAATGAGGCTGGTAGTAAATGGGTTGAGGCTCGTGATAGCGATGAGCAAGCCGCTAAAATGTGGCAAAAATAATCTGGTGATGATTGTATGAACAGGTATAACGCTCATTAAATAGGGTCTGCTATAAATGTCTTTTTTGAAGTTACTGATACGGCAACGCGGTATTACCGCATTAATTATGGTTTGTGTTTGCCTGTTTTCGGTTGCTCACGCAGCGCAAGCGCCAGCCATAGCCGCCGCGGCCAATATTAAGTTTGCATTAGATAAGATTGCCGATAATTTTGAAGAACAAACTGGATTAAGTGTTCGTATTAGTTATGGATCGTCTGGCAATTTTGTGTCGCAGATTAAGCACGGCGCGCCATTTGAAATGCTGCTAAGTGCAGATGAATTTTATATTGAACAACTCCATAAGGCGGGTTATACCCAAGACGCTGGTGTGGTTTACGCTATCGGTCGTTTGGCGCTTGCAGCACCTAAGCAATCAGAGTTAGTACTTGATGAAAACCTTGCTGGTTTAAAGCAATTGATTACCGACGGTAAACTAATGCGATTTGCTATTGCTAACCCAGAGCATGCACCATATGGTGAACGTGCCCGTGAAGTACTAACAGCTAAAGGTTTATGGGATGCGATTCAGCCCAAGCTCATATTTGGGGAAAATGCCTCTCAGGCGGCTCAATTTACCATTAGTGGCTCAACTCAGGGGGGGATTGTACCTTTGTCGTTAGTATTAGCACCGCAATTTAGCAAAATGGCACATTATGTGGTGATCCCTGATGAGTTATATCAACCCCTTAATCAGCGTATGGCGTTAATGCCTGATGCCTCTGAAACCACATCTCGTTTTTATCAATATCTGCAAAGCCAACAAGCGCAAGCCATTTTAAGTGAATTTGGTTTTAACTTGCCTAACACTTTAGAGGCTCATGACTAATGGATTGGCAAGCATTATGGTTGTCGGTCAAGTTGAGCTGTTTTACTGTTGTCTTTTTGATCCCCTTAGCCATATTGGTTGGCCGTGGTTTGGCCTATTTTCAGTTTCGTGGTAAGTCCTGGGTCGAAGCCTTAATACTTGTGCCCTTGGTGCTACCTCCGACAGTTATAGGTTACTATTTGCTGGTGGGTTTAGGTAATCAAAGCATAATAGGCCAGTATGTAGAGCAGATGTTTGGCCAACAATTGGTCTTTCATTTTTCGGGTCTTGTTATTGCGTCAATTCTAGTTAATATCCCATTTGCTGTGCAGCCGATACAGCGCGCTTATGAAACCATTCCAATTGATATTCGAGATGCAGCAGCCTGTTGCGGTATGAGCCGTTTGCGGATTTTTATGAAAATAGAATTGCCCATGGTTTGGCCGGGGGTGCTAACTGCTTTAGTGTTGTGTTTTTCTCATGTATTAGGTGAATTTGGTGTTGTGTTGATGCTCGGTGGCAACATAGCCGGTGAAACAAAAACCATTTCAATAGCGATATATGATAGCGTGCAAGCGTTCGATTTCGATTCAGCAGGGATGATGTCGTTGGTTTTATTACTTTTTGCTGTGAGTGCTTTGGCATTGACTACCAGTATGTCTCGGCGCTTAGGAGGCCATAATGGCGCCACGCAGCGCTGATTTAACTTGCCATATCAATCAAGCATCGCCGATACCATTAGTCGCTAACTTTACCTGCAAAGCAGGTGAGGTGTTAGCGGTTGTTGGGCCATCGGGTGGCGGTAAGACCACCTTGCTAAGAATGATTGCCGGATTAGCCACGCCTAAGCATGGACACATAAAATGTGGTGATGCAATGTGGTTTGATGCGAACTCATCACTTTCGTTAACGCCTCAACAGCGTCACATTGGCTACATGCCGCAACATTTTGGTTTATTTCCACATTTGTCGGCATTAGAAAACGTGATAGCTGGACTTGATCATGTGCCCAAAGCAATACGAAAGCAGCGAGCATTAGACTGGTTAGAGCGGGTTAATCTGCACGGGCTGCCAGATAGGTTACCAACACAGCTTTCCGGTGGACAGCGCCAGCGAGTTGCTTTAGCAAGGGCATTAGCACGCGAGCCCTCAATTTTGTTACTTGATGAGCCTTTTTCCGCTGTTGATCGAGAAACCCGTGAGCGCTTATATATTGAGTTAGCAAGGCTTAAGCTGCAATTGTCTATCCCTGTGATTATGGTCACTCATGACATTCATGAAGCGTTATTGCTAGCCGATAAAATGATGCTGATAAGCCAAGGCAAAATGTTACAGCAGGGCAAACCTTTTGAAGTATTATCCCATCCCAATGATGAAGCCGTAGCCAGACAAATGGGCTTACGTAATATTTTTGATGGGCAGGTGGTTGAGCAAGACGCTACGCGGAATATGACCTGGTTTACCCTAGGGGATAAGTTAATTGTAAGCGACAGCTCACCGCATGTTTCACAGGGACAAGCAATTCGTTGGGTTATTCCTAATCAAGGTATCCGCTTTAATGCCATTAGTAGCGGCCGTTTGTGTAAAAGTTTAAATAAACTCGATGTGTTGATTGAGTCTGTATTGGTAATGGGTGAATCATCACGCGTGATAGCCTCAATTATTGGTATTGGTTCGGTGATTAATGCGGATGTGCCAACCCATTTAGTCGATAAGCTGGGGCTGCAAGTTGGAATGCAAACAACAATTGCATTAAAGTCCGAACAAATTCATATTTTAAATGCGTCATCCTAGCGCTGATAATTGCCGATAACGCCCTGTTTTATGGCATTTATGATCAATTATTAATCTTAGATTTCTTGGGACTTTGGCTGCGGTTAGGTAGAGTAGTGGTGTAATAAAGTTTTCAATCAAATAGAGGCTCGTGATGGTTCGGTTGCTATTGGCAATATGCTTTCTTCCTTGTGCCGTGATGGCAACGCCATCAATGCATACCTTATTGATCAATGGCGATTTTTTAAAGCCAATTGTGGTCATGAAGCAGTTAGAGCAACAAGATAAAGGCACGATATGTGACTTTGATGTTGAGGTGGAGGAAGGTTTACTGGTTTACAAAATTTCTATGGTGGATGTAGAAACGCGTAAAATGAGTAAATATCAATACCGGGCACTAGATGGTGTGCTGCTAAACGAAAAGACATCTGTGTATAGTTCTGATGACATTGGCCCTGTGAATGCAGCCAAAATGTTGCAAGCTAAGCAAATGACATTTTCAGCACTGGTGGCACTAGCGATTGAAGATCAACAAGGATACTTAACGCAAGCGGAATTGGACCACGATTTATCCATTAGTTATCTTGAACTAAAACTCCTCAATCAAGACAGCAAAAACACCATTGCTTTCGATATTGAAACTCTGCGTCCACTTCCTCTGCTCAAATGGGATTAAAGACTCTATGACTAAGCGTATTTTATTGGTTGAAGATGATGCCACCACGTTAAAGTATGTGGCCAACGGTTTTACTGCACAAAAGTACCAGGTAGACAGCGCAACAGATGGTCAAGAAGGCTTAACGTTAGCCAAACACAATCAATATGACTTACTCATTTTAGATCGTATGTTACCTAAGCTAGACGGCCTGACTCTTTTGTCAGCATTACGCACCAGCGGTAACAAAACCCCAGTGTTAATTCTTTCTGCTTTGAGTCACGTTGATGAACGTGTTAAAGGCTTGCGTGCTGGTGGTGATGACTACATGACCAAACCTTTTGCATTTGCTGAACTATTAGTACGTGCCGAAAAGTTAATTCAACGCAATGTTGTTGAGCCCGCTGCAACCGATATTGAAGTCGGCGGCCTAAAAATGGAGTTGCTCACACGAAAAGTGACGCTTGATGACAGTGAATTAATGTTACAGCCAAAAGAGTTCCAGCTGCTTAAGTATTTAATGGAGCATCCAAATCAAGTGATTAGCCGCACGTTATTATTTGAAGCCGTGTGGGATTATCACTTCGACCCGCGTACCAATGTCATTGATGTGCATATTGCAAAACTGCGTCGTAAGTTTGAAGAGTTAGGGCATGGCGAGTTAATTGAAACAGTAAGGGGTGCGGGTTATCGCCTCTGCAAAGGCCATTAAGCCATATCAAAGTAGTGCATGGCGCATTACGCTTATCTTCTCAACGTTAGTCACCATCTTGATTGTGATGTTGGTTTTAAGCCTTTATCGACAATTAGTGATAGAACAGCAAAACCAGGTTGATAAGCATCTTGCTGCAGAAATGCAGCGATATCAGCAATTAGCATTAACCGTAAATCGTAGAAGTTTTGCGGCGCAAATCCGCGCCGCCGATCCTAAAACGGCGTTAATTGCTTGGCGAAATAGTGTCGACATGGTCGGGGCATTGACCTTTTTGCCAGAAAATATGCCCCAGCTTCCCGAAACCAAAGATTTCCCCATTTTTACTGGTGGCCCAGATAAACTGCATATTTTAACGGGCGGATTAGTGATGACTCGCTATGGCCCTGTGTTAATTGCCACGAGAACCGATCACCTAGCAACCTTAATTGAAAAATTTATTAATGCAGCGTTTTGGGCGGTTGCCTTTACATTAGGGCTCACGCTTGCGTTAGGGTATATTTTCTCGAAAGCTATCCTTAGACGACTGGTCGAATACAACCGTTTGAGTGAACAAATTGAAGCTGGTCATTACGAAACTCGTTTGCCTGTAAGTGACAGCCAGGATGAGTTTGATATGTTGGCTAGGCAGTTTAATTTAGTGCTTGATACTCTTGAGCAAAACCTTCGTGCTGTACGCGGGGTTACTGATAATATTGCCCATGATTTACGGACACCGCTATCGCATTTACGTATAGGGATTGAGCAACTTGCCGACAAACCTACCAAAGAGTTAGCCGATGCCAGTGCAGAATTACTTGAAGAGCTGGATCATTGCCTAGGAACATTTGATGCGATGTTATCTTTAACACGCATTGAAGAAGGCCAGCAAACCTTAGACTTACAACCTGTGAGTTTACAGCAAATTTGCCAGGATCTATTTGAGATGGCAGAGGTTATAGCTGAATCACGCGAACAAGAGTTACACATTTCTCTTGAGAATGACGTACAGATTAATGGCGACAAATATTTGCTATTTCAGGCGTTGTTTAATTTGGTTGATAACGCAATTAAGTATTCACCAATCGGTGCAGCCATAAGCATTAAGCAAAGGGGTAAGCACATTCAAATTAGCGATAACGGCCCAGGTATTGTTGATGAAGACAAGGAACGTGTTTTTGATCGCCTAGTTCGTCTCGACCCCAGTCGCCATTACAAGGGTACAGGTTTAGGTTTGTCGATGGTTAAAGCCATTTTATCGCGCCATAAGGCGACGATTTCATTACATGACAATCATCCAGGATTGTTAGTGAATATTCATTTTAAGTAACCCGTTTTTTAGCTGCGGGTATTATCGAATTGGATCCATCAATGTATCAATTGCTAAGTGAGCAACCAGACTTTATTGTGATCAATAAAGCGCCCCATGTGCATTTTCATAGCCAAGATGGCACTGCAGGGGTTATCGCTCAAGCCGAAGCTGATTTAGGCTATAAGTTGTACCCGGTGCATAGGCTAGATACGCCCACTTCAGGCTTGCTTATTGTGGCAAGAACCCCACATGCCGCCAATGTATTTACTCAAATGTTCACGGCTCATTTGGTACAAAAATATTATTTGGCCATTGCATTAGGTAAGCCTAAAAAGAAACAAGGCTGGATTATTGGTGATATGGCAAAATCTCGTCGAAGTATGTACAAGTTACTTCGCACAACAGAAAACCCTGCTATCACCCAGTTTTTTTGTTTAAGCCTTAGTGAAGGTAAACGAGCCTATTTATTAAAACCATTAAGCGGAAAAACCCATCAATTAAGAGTTGCACTGGCGAGCATTGGCGTCCCTATTTTAGGGGATACACTCTATGGTCATGTTGAAAGCGATCGCTGTTATTTGCATGCTTATTGTCTGCATTTTAACTATTTAGGTCAGCAGTATGCGTTTCAACAATTACCGATAGACGGTGAAGAGTTTAATGATGAGCAGTTCAGACTATCAGTTAATCAGCAATGGTCACAGCCAGATAGTCTTGACTGGCCTACTAAAAAATAGCCAGATGGTGTTTTTGATGTGTTAATGCTTTGAAGAATTAAATTCGAGATTTTCAGGCTCTTTAGTGCAAATCGTATTTCGGCCAGCATTTTTGGCCAGGTACATTGCCTCATCTGCTAACTGTAATAATTGTTCAACGCTGATATGATTTTTACAGGTGGCAGTGCCGATACTTAAGGTGATTGCGATCTCATGATGTTTCCATTTTACCGAGGTGTTATTGATTTGAGATTGGATTTTTTTGGCAACAAACATGGCCTCCTCGTGATTTGTTGACGGCAAAATGATCAAAAACTCCTCCCCACCATACCGGCAAATAAAATCAATTTTTCTCAGCGAGTGTTGCATTAGCATTGCGGTATGTTTAAGTACTGCATCACCGGCCATATGACCATAAGTATCGTTAACCTGTTTAAAGTGATCGACATCGAGGACCAGTAAGCTGTATGCCGAGCCATTGCGTTGCCATAAGGCATCCACTTCGTCTAGTTTGTCCAGTAATGCGTGACGGTTCCACAAACCTGTAAGGTGATCTTTATTAACCAAACGCGAGACCTTAAACACTAAACGAGTTAGCGCGTTGCCATATAATACTAAATTGGTCAGAAGCAATAAAATGATATAACTCCACATAACCATTGGAGAATTTAGCTTATCAGCCGCCGATAAGTTGGCGAGATCTTCAGGGGAGTAAAAAAGGGCCATTGCGCGGATAACAAAAAGCGCCCCCATGATTAAAAAAGGCACATTAATCAATATCGCATTTGACATAGACATGTGTTTTTTAGACGCTTTTGCGTTATCAAGGCCTGTGAGTGATATGAGAATGGCTGCGGTAATACTCATCACGATGACAAGATAAACGGCATAATCAAGCGACGGCGGAACCAGTAGCATAAGCAAGGCGCAGCTGGCTAACAGTACTAAGTCGAACAAATAAGACGTTGTTTGTTTAAATAAATGTTGGCAGCCCCAACGTACAAGCGCAAATCCCAGTAATACAGCCATGTCAGCGATAAACCAATAAAGGTAACTGATCGAATCGGTGCGTTGTGTGTAGAGTAAGACCCCGCTGACGGTACAGATATTGGCTAGTGCGAAACGCCAACTTGCGTTGGGTGCAATTTTGAACACGCCAGCATATATTGCCCATGCAATGGTACAGCTTGTACCAATTAAACAAAAAAATTGAACAAAAATAATGCTTTGGCTATGTTCCATATGACCTGTTCAGTATTGTTGTATGAGTAACAAATAGCGTGTTAAGGTTTTACAATAGCACACTGGCAGTGATACATACTCAATCGACCTGTCAACATCTTGAAACAAGCGTCTGCGGGACGATAGAGGCAGCATGTTTGATCACTTATATTGTTGCTAAATGACATCACAACCGGTACCTCACGTGTGGTGTTGTGAGTCACATCTTGGGTTAAGGCTATAGCATGGCAAACATGTGTATCAATAAGCAAATTCAATAAACCATGATGTTCGGTTTAACATTGTTAATTTAATTGTTACAAAATAACTTATTAACAAATTGTATCCTTTGCTATTTTTATAATTGTATTCTCTAAATTAAGCAACAAAATAAGGATGAAAAATGGACACAAACAAATTATTATTGGTTATCATTGCGATATTACTGCCTCCTTTAGCGGTGTTTTTGAAAAACGGTATGGGCAAAGATTTGTTGATCAATATTTTGCTGTGTTTTTTCTTTTTTATTCCGGGTCTTATTCATGCGGTATGGGTGGTGTTGCAAGAGGACTTATAAGCTCGCGGCGAGAATGGATAGTGATTGATGTTGTTTAAGGCTATAATGATGGTTTTGGTGTGAGCCCACGATGAATCGTAAAAAGAAAATTAACCAAACACTTAAAGCTAAAGCCAAAAAGGCCAACGCAAAGTTACACGCGGCAAATAAAACGCCATACGTTGCCAAAGCTGAGCGCGAGCGATTAGCTCAACAAGCTTTATTGGCCTGTGAGCCTCATTTAAGCCAAGAGCCCTAAAGACATAACCATCTTGCCTTTAGGGTTATTTACCCTTGCCGCACACTTTACAATGCGGTTGTTTGGGTAATGTCATTTGCCTGAACTCCATTGTCATTGCATCGACCATTAACAATTTACCAGCCAGAACATTGCCCACTTTACTCATCACTTTTATCGCTTCAGTTGCCTGAATACAGCCGATCATGCCCACTACAGGGGCCAAAATACCTGACTCGACACAGGTTAGTTGCTGCTCACCAAACAACGCACTGAAACACTTGTAACAGGGCGTATTTGTTTGGTAGTCAAATACAGTTACTGTGCCTTCCATCCTTATTGCAGCCGCTGACACCAGTGGCGTTTTGTGCTCAAAACAGCTTTGATTGAGCTGCTCACGTACTAAAACGTTATCAGTACAGTCGAGTACTAAACTATGTTGGCTAACGAGTTGATTGATTTCATCGTCTTCTAACAGTTTATTAATAGCGTTGATGCTAATTAACGGATTAAGTTGAGCTAAAGTTTGTTTGGCTGAGTCAACTTTGGCTTGGCCGATGTTTTCATCAAAGTGCAAAACTTGGCGTTGTAAATTTGATAATTCAACCGTATCAAAGTCTACCAGAGTTATTTCACCTACACCGGCAACGGCAAGATATTGACTCGCTGCGCATCCTAATCCGCCTGCGCCGATGATCAATACTTTGGCTTGTTTGAGCTTTTCTTGGCCTTCTATATCCATTGCTTTGATGGAGATTTGGCGACTATAGCGGAGCATTTCATTGTCGCTTAATATTTCTTGGTCTTCAGACTGCATAATTTTCCTAGCACAGCACGCTGTTAAAAGGCTCTACGGTGACAGTATTGCCTTTAGATAAGTCGCCTTGGAATTGATCTAAAATCACAAAGCAATTAGCTAAGCTCATCGATGTTAACATGCCTGAGCCTTGGCTCCCGGTGATGGATACTTCGAGTTCGCCAGAGGCATTACGGGTTAATATACCGCGTTGGTATTCCACTCTTCCTGGGTGTTTACGAATGTCGGTTTGTAATGTGGCTTGGCAAAATAAAGGTGTTGTAGGCTTAAGTCCCTGCATTTTTTGCAAAATAGGTAACACCAGTTTATAAAAGGTCACCATTGACGAAACTGGGTTTCCGGGTAAGCCACAAAATACGGCTTTGCCTATTTTGCCAAAGGCAAATGGTTTACCGGGTTTTATGGCCAGTTTCCAAAAAGTTATTTGACCTTCTTCAGATAATATTTGTTTAGTAAAGTCGGCTTCACCGACCGATACGCCTCCCGATGTCAGTACCATATCTGCTAAGCTTGCTGCTTCTTTAAACGCACCTCGGATGGCTTCTTTATTATCAGGAATGACGCCTAGATCTATCCACTGCACATTGCTTTTGCTTAATAAACCTTGGATAGAATAGCGGTTAGAGTCATAGATTTGCCCTGGTGCAAGTTCGCTACCGACAGGGCGTAATTCATCACCGGTAGAGAAAAACGCGACTTTTAATGTACGCGATACTCGTACCTGGCTAATGCCTATCGTTGCTAAAACCCCCATTTCGGCGGCGCGAATTATGACACCTCGATGTAATACTTTTGTGCCCGCTAGTAATTCTTCTCCGCGTTTACGTACATTGGCGCCTTGCTTGTGTGGATGTTCTATCGTGATCTGGTTGCCGTTCGCTTGTGTGTTCTCTTGCATTTGTACCGTATCATAACCCGCGGGTACCGGAGCGCCTGTCATAATACGAATACAGGTATTGGGCTGGGGTTTTCCCTGAAATGGATGACCTGCAAATGAGCTACCCACAAGCGTGAGAGAAGTGTGTGTTTTTGTGCTATCTAAATCGGCATAATTAAATGCATAACCATCCATTGCTGAATTGTCAAAGGGAGGTAAATCGATGCTCGATGCTAGATCTTCGGCGAGTACTCTATCAATTGCGTGGTTGAGGGTGACCAGTTCAGTGTCTTGCGTTGCGGCAACTTGTGCTAATAATTGTTCAATAGCTTGGTCTGGATGCAATAATGTCGGTTGCGCGCAAGGATCTTGATTGTGTGGCATCTGAACGTCCTTAATGTATACCTAAGATATTTTTATGGTTATTGAGTGCTAGTATGCCATTTTTGGAATAAGAGTTTTATGATCATACTTAAGGTTTTTATCATTTATGTCTCAAGTTAACCCCGTTTCTGGGTGGTATGTATATATTATTCGTTGTGCTAATTCTCATTTATACACTGGCGTGACCACGAATGTTGAACGGCGTTTTGCGGAGCATCAACTCGGTGGCGTTAAAGCGGCCAAATTTTTAAAAGGTAAAGGCCCTTTAACGCTTGTTTATCAAGAATCTCATATTGACCGTAGTGCGGCATTAAAGCGTGAAATCGCGATAAAAAAAATGTCTCGCCAACAAAAAATACAACTGGTTACACAAAATTCATCATATCAAATAAGTCCATTAGTGACTTAGCGAATTTACGGCTAGACTCTATTAACCCTATTCACAGTGGATGCGACTTGATTGGTAGCTAAATTATGGTTTTGGTTGATGCTATTATGCTTATTGTCAGCGCCAGTTTGTGCTGAGAATGTTGTACGTATCCAGCCTTCACAATCAATAGATAATTCCACCTACCTTTATTATGTCGATTTATTGCATTTAGTGCTTGATGTCACGGCTGCTGATTACGGTCCTGCTAAGGTGATTATTTTAGAATCATCATTATCGCAATCACGTGGTTTTAGTATGCTTAAAAATAAGCAATTAGATGTGTATTGGGCCGGAACCAGCATCGAACGTGAACGTGATTATCTTGCGATAACAATACCGCTAGATGGTGGGTTACTTGGCGATCGTGTGCCTGTGATTTCTCGTGATCGAGTAAGTGAATTTGCTGCGATTACATCTGCTGAGCAATTACAAAAAATGGTTGCCTGCCAGGGTAGTCAATGGCCTGATTCAGATATTTTGGAGTTTAACGGTTATCGTGTTGAACGAGTGATTTCATTTAAATTAATGTATGCCATGCTATTGCAACAACGTTGTGATTATTTTCCTCGAGGGATTAATGAGGCTTATGCTGAAGTGAGCGTTGTGGGGAATGAGTCGTTAGTCGTATATGATCCAATCATGCTGCGTTATCCTTTGCCTATGTACTTTTTTGTTAATAAACAAAATCATCTCCTTGCGCAGCGACTCACCGACGGGTTGTTAGCGTTACTTGCTAATGGCAAGTTAGTCGAATTTATTAGGCACCACGCAACAACTGCGCCAGCATTTCCGTTAAGTCGATATCAGCATAGCCAAATTTTCACTCTTGAAAATCCAACGTTGCCTTATGGTTATGCTAATAGAGCTTATATTCACTGGATAGATGCTGTAAAACAATAAAAGCGCCGTAGCGCTTTTATGTCATTAGCTTAATTATTTCATTGCCCTAAGAACTGGGTAAATTAAATAGTGTGTGTCGTAGTATGGGCTGCGCTGATAAAACCAACGTAATCTGGCTTTACTGTCTTTGGCAAACTCAGGATCCTTGAGTGCTTGAGCAAACTCGGCTTGTAGCTTGGGGCTTTCAGCTAACATTTTTTCTGCAAGAGGCTCGACTGCGTAGTCTTCAATGTATTCTGTTTGCGTGAAAATCGTATTGAAGAATCCCCAATAAAATAATGAATCTTCAGCTTGTGGTTCTAATAGCAACATGGCTAAGTCGCCCAGAGGCTGATCGGTTGCCACGCGCATGGTTCCCGCAGGCAGTGACGCGGTGACCTTTTTGCTCATGGTGTTTGCGGTAACGGTTTGACGCCCTTCATAATCAGCTTTAGAAAACACAGGTTGGCTGAAGTGATATTGCTGTGCGGTGATTTGAGTCGATTTTTCAATGCGAGTCATGCGGATACCGTGCAGTGATAAACGTTCTATGACAGTGTTCCACTGTGGCGGAATATAGTAGGCGATAGGTCGAGACACTATGACGTCAGCTTTTGTATTGGCAACAACAGGGATATTGGCATATAGCTTAGGTTCGCCAGTCCACCGTACAACATCAGCGCCGCTAATTGGGCTGGTTTCAATATGGTAGTTAATGCCTTTAAAATCGATGCCTTCAGGAAGTTGTTCACTTTGCCATGACAGTGTTAATTGACTTGGGTTGCGGTACTTATCGTCATTAATTGCCGACTTTAACTTAGTGCTATTTTGGCCGACGGTTTTTAACGTTTGCTCGAGCATCACATAAGTGCCGAGTACACGTTGTTTGTATGGTTTCAGGCTATGGTTTTCGATTAATATTGTGGGTAAGTGGCGAGCATCACCATAACCATTTGAATATCTTGGGCTAGGATTCCACAGCGAAATTCCTTTTGCCATATCGGTATTATCTAATGCGAAAACTAGCGGTCCAGGAATGTGACCTTGCTGTGTAAGTGCGGCTTCTATTTCTGGGCGATAGATATTCTCTAGCCAGTTAAAGCTGCTGGGGCTGTAGCCTTGCTTAACGTTATAACCAAAAGTCACATCGTATTGGTAGTCAATTCCGTCGGTAACATGCACATCAATGTAGAGATGGGGTTGCCAAATATTGATTGCATGAATGAGATGTTGCATTTCAATTGCATCAGCTTTGGCATAATCTCGATTTAAATTAAGGTTATTGGCGGTAGTACGCCAGCCCATGTTTATCGGTCCGCGTTGATTAACCCTATTGTATTCACTGCTACGCTCGTGTGCGTCTACACTTAAAATCGGTACAAATAGCAAGTTAACATTTTCGAGTAGCGTGCGTTTGTTGCCATGGCTTATATCACGCAATAACATCATCCCGGCATCTTTACCGTCGATTTCGCCTGAGTGGATACCGGCTTGAACCAATATGGTTGCTTTGCCATTTTGCCCCAGTTGTTTGGCGGTTTGCGCACCTTCCGCTGAGGCGACTATCATCCATATGTCTCGACCTTGTGGGCTTTTACCTAGGCTGACTTTATGCAATAAATCACTGCTGTCGACCAGGTTATCTAACCATGCCATGGTGTCTTGGTAGTTTGGCGTGCTCTGGTAATTTTGCTGCTCAAACGGGGTTGCCCAAGGATGTTCGGGACTTAACAGCAGGGCTTCACTTGCACCAGACCACGCTTGAATTGGCGGTAATATGCTGTCGTTGATAAAGGTATTTGCTTGCTCGATCGTTGGTTGTTGAACGACCTTTTCATTTGCAATCGTTAAGGTTGAGAACAATAAAAAAGGACTAATCCATAAACGAGAAAACAAATTGCGCTGCATGTATACCTCTAGGTCATGATGTTGAGATGCTAAACTTAAATGACATCATAGCATTACCCTTTGATTAATATGATGCCACATAATAAAAAATCCCAACCAGAGTTGGGATTTTAGGCTTATTTATCTAAGGTGACAGTGTGAGGATTAAACCTTAGGCCCCGCCTGTTTAATGGCATCAGACACTTGATATTTGGCAAAGTTATCGTTGAACTCTTGCGCTAATTGTTGTGCATACTTGTCGTATTCTGCAGCATTTTTCCAAGTATTGATTGGGTTTAACAGCTTAGTGTCTACTCCAGCAACAGCAACAGGAACATTGAGGTTGAGCTTATCAATGTGTACTGTTTCAACATCTTTTAATTCACCACTGACAATGGCGTCAACAATCGCGCGTGTGGTTGGAATATCAAAGCGCTTACCGACACCGTGTGGGCCACCAGTCCAGCCGGTGTTAACCAAATACACCTGGCTGCCAAATGATTCGATGCGTTTCATTAGTAGTTCAGCGTATACCCCCGCAGGGCGCGGGAAAAATGGCGCGCCAAAACAGGTTGAAAAAGTTGACTGAATAGCAGACGTTGAGCCCATTTCTGTAGAGCCCACTTTGGCTGTATAGCCAGACAGGAAGTGATATGCCGCTTGCTCTTTACTTAAAATAGAGACGGGCGGTAACACACCTGAAACGTCACAAGTTAAAAATACCACTGCGTGAGGTTCTGCTCCGCGGTTTTCTACTTTACGTTGTGCAATATGCTCAAGTGGGTAAGCTGCACGGCTATTTTCGGTCAAGCTGGTGTCGTTGTAATTAGGGACTCGCTGCTCATCAAGTACTACGTTTTCGAGCACGGTACCAAAACGAATTGCATCCCAAATTACCGGTTCATTTTTTTGGCTTAGGTCGATACATTTTGCGTAACAACCGCCTTCGATATTGAATACCCCACCAGGTGCCCAGCCGTGTTCGTCATCACCAATTAATAAACGTTTCGGATCGGCTGAAAGGGTGGTTTTACCCGTACCTGAAAGACCAAAAAATAACGTTGTATCACCATTGTGCCCCACGTTTGCAGAGCAATGCATTGGTAATACGCCCTTCGCTGGGAGTAAAAAGTTTTGCACAGAGAACATGGATTTTTTCATTTCTCCTGCATACTTTAAACCAGCCAGTAAGACTTTACGTTCGGCAAAATTAAGGATTACAGCGGCTTCTGAATTAGTGCCATCACGCTCGGGGTCACACACAAAACCTGGGGCGTTGATAATTTGCCATGTGTCTTTGTTGTTGCGGTTAAAAATGGTCGGAATGATAAACAGGTTACGGGCAAAAATCTGATGCCATGCGTATTCAGTTGTAACTTTAATGGGAATGTAGTGGTCATCGTCTGCGCCGACTTCAAGCTCAGACATAAAAATCTCTTTATCAGCAAGATAGGCTTCTACGCGCCCCCATAATGCATCAAATTTACCAGCATCAAATGGGCGGTTAACTTTGCCCCATTCAATGTCAGCTTCGGTGCTTGGATCTTTTACAATAAAACGGTCATTTGGTGAACGACCTGTTCTATCTCCTGTTTTGGCCACTAATGCACCGTTAGCGGTGAGCTGACCTTCTCCACGAAGAAGCGCGATTTCTACAAGCTGTGCTGTCGTAGGGTTAAGGTGAACGCGGTGTGATAAATCCGCCATAGTGTTGATCTCCATGTCTTTTAGGTCGGGTGTCGTGTTTATCGTTATTATTGGTTTAGCGATTTAACTTAGCTCGGTATTATTATTGCGCGCAGGCTATTTGAGCTAATAAGGCGATTGTAACTGAAGTTGAGGCTTTGGTAACGAACAGTTTGGTAATTTTTTTGAAAGTTTTTAATGTTGGGTTTTGTTTTTATCAGGTTTTAGGCACAAAAAAAGCGCATAACGCGCTTTTTTTGTAATTGATTACGTAATTCTTTTCTTTACTGTTGCGCGTCACTGCTGTGACTGCCAGCGTATAAGGCTGCAATATCAATAGCGTCAAATGAGTAGATGTTTTTACAATATTCACAGCCCATATCTATTTTGCCGTCTTCCGCCAAAATCGCTTCAATTTCTGCCTGAGAGAGTGTCTTAATCGCAGCGCCACTGCGCTCACGCGAGCAGGTGCATTTAAACGTCACGTCTACAGGGTCAAATAAACGCACTTCTTCTTGGTGATAGAGACGATGTAACACATCGGGTGCATTTAATGTAAATAGCTCTTCTGCTTTAATGGTTGCTGTAAGCGTTGATAAGTGCTCAAAATCTTCATTTTGTCCCGATTTAGTGGGTAACACTTGCAACAACATCCCCGCAGCTTGTTTGCCATTAGCAAATAACTTGATTTGGGTTGGCAGCTGTTCAGACTGGTTAAAGTATTCTTCTAAGCATGCCGCTAGGTCGAGGTGATCTAATGATACAATCCCTTGATAACGCTCACCTTCGTCTGGTGTAAGGGTAATCACCATGTAGCCTTTACCAAACATTTGCTGCAAGCTAGCATCATCGGTAATGTTGCCATTCCAGCGTGATACGCCACGTAACACTTGTTCATTATTGCCGTTGATTACCGCGAGTGAGACGGGGCCGTCACCTTGTAATTGCACGCTGATATCACCGGTAAATTTAATTGTTGCGGTTAATAGTGACGTTGCTGCCATCAGTTCACCGAGTAAATTTTTTAAGGCGGTTGGGTATTCGTGAGCGGACAGCACTTCTTGATAGCAGCTTTCAAGTTGCACTATTTCACCACGGACATCGGCATTATCAAATAGATAGCGATGTAAAATATCGTTGTTCATTTATACTCTCTTAACTCTTTGTAAGCCGCTTAATATTCTTTAAAGCGCATAAGCTGCCGTCGTTGTTTTTTATCCGGTTTATGATCAGGTGCCGGATTATTCAAAATATTTAGCCGCCGCGCTTCAGCGTTTATGATGCGTTTGCTAATGCTTTCGGGGGTTTCTTCGTACAGGGTTTGAGCAATACTTGCGCCTTGTCGATGGCCAGATAACGACTTGATGATCACTTCTTTATCATCATTGCCTTGGCGTAAACGAATTTTTGCACCGACTTCTGCATTCTTACTGGATTTAGTCCGTTGGCCGTTGTAATGTACTTTACCGCCGTTAATCATGTCTTTTGCAATGGCTCGGGTTTTATAAAATCGCGCCGCCCATAACCATTTATCTAGCCGAATAATGCATTTTTCGGACGGAATTTGATTCAAATGGCCTCCAAAACAGGGATGATTTCACAGACTGAGTAATCTAACTGCCATACAATGTAATTATTATTACACTTTGATGGGGTTAAATTGGCCCTCATTTGTGCGCGCAAACATAGCATATTTGGTGCAGTTTCGCCAATCGATATGCGCTAGGGTTGTTGCTTTACCTTCTGTAGGTTAGCATGACTGCTAAGTTTACTTTTCAACAATTAGAACAGAGACCTGTACCAAGACGTATAGAGGGTCCAATAACATATGGATTTATTAGATAAACTGATCAACAAAGCCGCCACAGTGCCGCATAAGCCGTTAAGTGCTGCTGTATTTTGGTTTGGATTGGTCGTCGTGTTGTTTTTGGCAGCACAAATTACATGGAGGTTGATGCCTGTGTCATCGCAATCTGCGACTTGGCAACCATCCCCTGTTTCTGCGAACACTGCTAAGCGTATCGAGCTTGCTGGTGTACGTAATCTATTATTGTTTGGTCGTGTTGATGGTAATGCTAACAAACCTAAACCTGAGGTTGTTGAGCAAATTACCGATGCGCCTAAAACGAACTTATCTATTCAATTAACTGGTGTGGTAGCTTCTACTGCAGAGGAGCAAGGACTCGCGGTTATTGAGTCTAGCGGCCAACAAGAAACATACAGCCTCGGCGATAAAATTAAAGGCACTTCTGCATCATTAAAAGAGGTCTATGCCGACAGAATTATTATCACCAATGGTGGCCGTTATGAAACCTTGATGCTTGACGGGCTTAAATACACCACTCAAAGCCAAGCTAATGAGCAGTTACAACAGGCTAAAGTAGAGAAAAGTGTTAAGCGAGTTGATCAACGCGATAATGAACGTTTCTCACAAGAGCTGTCTAATTCTCGTGATGAGTTGTTAGCTGACCCCAATAAAATAACTGACTTTTTATCTATTTCACCTGTGCGCAATGGTGAAGAGCTTTCTGGCTACCGTTTAAACCCTGGTAAAGACGTTGCTTTGTTTAATCAGGCAGGCTTTCAGGCGAATGATTTAGCCAAATCAATTAATGGGTATGATCTGACTGAGATGGGTCAGGCTTTAGAAGTGATGGCGCAATTGCCTGAGCTCACCGAAATGGCTGTCATGGTAGAGCGTGAAGGGCAGTTGGTCGAAATCATGTTTAGTTTGCCAGAATAATTTGGCGTTAGAGGATTGAGTAAAATGAATAACAAAGGGATCCGACATAAGATTATTGCTGGAATGCTAGCGGGTGTTGCCATGATGGCGGCACCGATAGCTTGGTCGGAGCAATACGCTGCCAATTTTAAAGGCACAGACATTCAAGAGTTTATTAATATTGTTGGAAAAAACCTCAATAAAACCATCATTGTTGACCCAACGGTACGCGGTAAAATTAACGTACGTAGTTACGATTTATTGAATGATGAACAATATTACCAATTCTTTTTAAACGTATTGCAAGTTTACGGTTATGCCGTGGTTGAAATGGAAAACCAGGTCATCAAGGTCATTAAAGACAAAGATGCCAAAACATCTGCAATCCGTGTTGCCGACGATAACACCCCAGGTTTAGGCGATGAAATGGTGACTCGAGTGGTGCCACTTTATAACTCTGAAGCTAAACAGTTAGCGCCTTTATTACGTCAGTTAAACGACAACGCCGGTGGCGGGAACGTGGTTAACTATGACCAAGCCAATGTCTTAATGATTTCAGGCCGTGCCGCAGTTGTTAACAAACTGGTTGAAATTGTGCGTCGAGTAGACAAGCAAGGAGACACTGCAGTAGAGGTCGTGACATTAAACTATGCCTCAGCCGGTGAGATAGTTCGCATTGTTGACACCTTGTATCGTTCAAGTGCTAACCAGGCTCAATTACCAGGGCAGGCACCAAAAGTGGTTGCCGATGAGCGTATGAATGCGGTGGTAGTCAGTGGCGATGAGAAAAGCCGTGAGCGTGTTGTTGAACTTATCCAGCGTTTAGATGCAGAGCAAGCCAGCACAGGTAATACAAAGGTACGTTACCTGCGTTATGCAAAAGCTGAAGATCTGGTGGAAGTATTAACAGGCTTTGCACAAAACCTTCAAGAAAACAAAGACAGCAGCGCTGCGCAAGCTGGCGCCAGTTCCAGTAAACGCCGCAGCGACATTAATATCATGGCGCATCCAGATACTAACTCGTTAGTAATCAGTGCCGAACCCGATCAGTTAAGAACCATAGAAAGCGTCATTAATCAGCTTGATATTCGTAGAGCTCAAGTATTGGTTGAAGCCATTATCGTTGAAATTTCAGAAGGCGATAACGTTGGTTTTGGTGTGCAATGGGGTAGCACTTCTGGTGGCTTAACTCAGTTTAATAACATTGGTCCGTCGATCAGTGAAGTCGGCGCCGGCGTGCTAGCTGCGCAAGAGGAAGAAGGTACAACGGTTACTGTAACTAACTCAGACGGTGGCTCTACTACCACGACTAACCCAACCTCAGATGGTGACTACACCTTAATTGCCGAAGCATTAGGCAAGGTTAATGGTATGGCATGGGGCGTGACTACAGGTAACTTTGCGGCGTTAATTCAAGCGGTATCAAGTGATACCAATTCAAACATTCTTGCGACACCGTCAATTACCACGTTAGATAACCAAGAAGCTTCATTTATTGTGGGTGACGAGGTACCAATTCTAACGGGGTCAACGTCGAGTTCAAATAACGACAATCCATTTCAAACGGTTGAGCGTAAAGAAGTGGGTGTTAAGCTAAAAGTGGTTCCGCAAATTAACGAAGGCTCGTCGGTTAAGCTAACGATTGAGCAAGAAGTATCAGGTGTTAATGGTAACACAGGTGTCGATATCAGTTTCTCTACACGCCGATTAACAACTACAGTTATGGCCGATTCTGGTCAAATTGTCGTGCTAGGCGGATTAATTAGTGAAGACGTGCAGGAAAGTGTGCAAAAAGTGCCTATCTTGGGCGACATTCCGTATTTAGGCTGGTTATTTAAATCATCTTCAAGCAGTACAACCAAGAAAAACCTGATGATTTTCATTAAGCCAACCATTATCCGCGATGGCATGACAATGGAAGGTATTGCTGGGCGTAAATACAATTATTTCAGAGCTTTGCAGCTTGAACAACAAGGTCGTGGCATTAACCTTATGCCAAATACTGAAGTGCCTGTTTTAGAAGAGTGGAGCCAAGAAGCCTATTTGCCTGATGAAGTGAATGACATGCTTGACCACTATAAAAATCGTCAGCGTCTCGATACCGATTTGCGTGACTCTGATGCCGCTTTAAGCATCATTAATGAAAGCTTAGAGAAGGACAAGGCTCAAGACAATGAGTGATAGTACGATGACAGAGCCGTTAGCCCAAGTATCAAGTGACGTCGCTATGGAAGTCGTAGAAGGCGATGAGGTTTTTCACTCGAACAGCAAAGAGCGTCTGCCGTTTGCATTTTCACATCGTTTTCAATTGGTTTTGGCGAAGGAAAAAGAGCAACTTTGCCTGTTTTATACCGACAACACCCCGTTAAATGCAATGCTAGAAGTGAGGCGTTATGCGGGGGTTGATTTAGCCGTAATCAAGCTAGAAGCGGCAAAGTTTGAAGCTAAGTTAACGCAAGCGTATCAGGCTAATTCTTCTGAGGCGCAGCAGCTCATGGAGGATATTGGCAATGAAATGGATTTGTTTACGTTAGCCGAAGAGCTACCGCAAACAGAAGATTTGCTTGAAGGTGATGACGACGCCCCCATTATTAAGTTAATCAATGCGCTACTGTCTGAAGCGATTAAAGAAGAAGCCTCAGACATTCACGTCGAAACCTACGAAAAACAGCTTGTTGTGCGTTTTCGTATCGACGGCGTGTTAAAAGAAGTGTTAAAGCCAAACCGCAAATTGTCATCGTTACTGGTGTCGCGTATTAAGGTGATGGCGCGTTTAGACATTGCCGAAAAACGGTTACCACAAGATGGACGTATTTCTCTGCGTATAGCAGGCCGTGCAGTCGATGTGCGTGTGTCGACTATGCCATCGAGCCATGGTGAGCGAGTGGTAATGCGCTTACTCGATAAAAATACCGGCAACCTGGACTTAAAGCAGTTAGGTATGACTGACCATATTCGTGAGCAGTTTGACGAATTAATCCGTAAACCTCACGGCATTATTCTCGTGACCGGCCCTACCGGATCGGGTAAAAGTACTACCCTGTATGCCGGTCTGACTGAAATCAACTCAAAAGATACCAACATTTTAACGGTTGAAGATCCAATCGAGTACGAATTAGATGGCATTGGTCAAACTCAGGTTAATACCAAGGTTGATATGACATTTGCTCGTGGGTTACGGGCTATTTTGCGCCAAGACCCTGATGTAGTGATGATTGGTGAAATCCGTGATCTTGAAACTGCACAAATAGCCGTGCAAGCATCGTTAACGGGTCACTTAGTGATTTCAACGTTGCACACCAATACTGCATCCGGTGCCATTACCCGTTTACAAGATATGGGCGTAGAACCTTTCTTAGTGTCTTCCAGTTTGCTTGGTGTGTTGGCCCAACGACTTATTCGTACCTTGTGCCCTAGCTGTAAAGTGGCCCACGAACCAGATGAACGTGAGCGAGAATTATTAGGTATCACGGCTAACGATACACGTCATATTTACCGGGCTAAAGGCTGTAAAGCGTGTGGCAACAACGGTTATCGTGGCCGGACGGGTATTCACGAGTTATTAATTGTTGACGACAATGTGCGGGAGTTAATACACGGTGGCCGTGGCGAATTAGCGATTGAAAAATACGTACGTAAGTCGACGCCAAGTATTCGTCATGATGGTATGAGTAAAGTATTAGCGGGCGTGACAACATTAGAAGAAGTGTTACGCGTGACTCGCGAGGAATAATCAATGGCAGCGTTTGAGTACAAAGCCCTTGATAGCAAAGGCAAACAACAAAAAGGCGTCATTGAAGCCGACACGGCTAGACATGCTCGAAGCCAACTGCGTGAAAGACGCCTCATGCCACTTGAGCTTCAAGCTGTTAATGAAACAGAGGCCCGTGCGCAACGTAGTGGTTTTAGTCTAGCTAATCTGTTTAAAAAGCGCATTTCTGTGGCCGAGTTGGCATTAATTACGCGCCAAATTGCCACCCTAGTTGCTGCAGGTTTACCGATTGAAGAAGCGCTAAAAGCGGTTGGCCAGCAAGCTGAAAAAGCGCGTTTGGGCAATATGATTATGGCGGTGCGCTCTCGCGTCGTTGAAGGTTACAGCTTAGCCGATTCGATGGCAGAGTTTCCGCATGTGTTTGATGACTTATACCGGGCAATGGTTGCCTCGGGTGAAAAATCAGGCCATTTAGAAGTGGTACTCAATCGTCTTGCTGACTATACCGAGCGCCGCCAACAACTTAAGTCAAAACTCACTCAAGCAATGATTTACCCTATTGTGTTAACTGTGGTGGCCATTGGTGTTATTGCGGTTTTACTTGCCGCTGTAGTCCCAAAAGTGGTTGGACAGTTTGAGCATATGGGTCAAGAACTCCCAGGCACAACTCAATTTTTAATCTTGGCCTCTGATTTTGTTCAGCATTGGGGGGTAGTGGTGGTGTTGATTATATTTGGCGGACTGATTGTGTTTCAGCGACTACTGACCAATCCTAAAATGCGCATGAAATACGATACGGCATTACTTAACCTTCCTGTTATTGGTAAAGTTAGCAAAGGCTTAAACACCGCGCGATTTGCCCGTACATTGAGTATTTTATCTGCCAGTTCAGTACCGCTACTTGATGGAATGCGTATTGCGAGTGAAGTATTACAAAACGTCAAAGTGCGTGCCGCGGTTGATGATGCAACAGCTCGCGTGCGCGAGGGAACCAGTTTGGGGGCCGCGTTGACTAATACTAAGTTGTTCCCTGCGATGATGTTGTACATGATCGCGTCTGGTGAAAAGAGTGGTCAATTAGAAAATATGCTAGAACGTGCGGCAGATAATCAAGACCGGGAGTTTGAGTCTAACGTTAATATTGCACTGGGCGTGTTTGAACCCATGCTGGTGGTGAGTATGGCGTCGGTTGTATTATTTATCGTTATGGCTATTTTGCAGCCAATATTAGAATTAAATAACTTAATCAGTGGCTAAGTTTTCAGCAAAGCCGATTAGCTCAATGTTTTTGAGTCATTTTTAGAAGGAAGTCTTTAATGCAACAACACAGTAAACAACGCGGTTTCACCTTACTTGAAGTGATGGTGGTGATTGTTATTTTAGGTATTTTAGCGTCAATGGTTGTACCAAACTTAATGGGCAACAAAGACAAAGCGGATCAACAAAAAGCCGTTTCAGATATTGTGGCTCTCGAAAATGCCTTAGATATGTATAAATTAGACAACAGTATCTATCCAACAACAGAGCAAGGCTTAGATGCGTTAGTGCAAAAATCTACATCATCGCCAGAGCCGCGTAATTTTCGCGATGGTGGTTATGTTAAACGTTTACCACAAGACCCTTGGCGTAATGACTATTTTTTATTAAGCCCAGGTGAAAATGGCAAAATTGATATCTTCAGCGCGGGTCCAGACGGACAAGCTGGCACTGAAGACGACATAGGCAGCTGGAATTTACAAGACTTCCAATAATATGCATCGTCGTCATGCCGGATTTACCTTACTTGAGGTATTACTGGTCGCATTGTTAATGGGGCTAGTGGCTGCTGCAGTCACTATCTCTATGAACGTTGCTGGGCCAGAACAAGCGCTAAAAAAACAGGCGCAACGCTTTATGTCTGCGACAGAAATGGTGCTAGATGAAAGCGTGCTCAGTGGGCAATTTATTGGCATTGTGGTTGATGAAGACGAATATCAATTTGTGTTTTATAAAGAAGGCAAATGGATGCCCGTTGAGCAAGACCGTTTACTGGCAACTCAGCAAATGGCCCCAGGTATCGTGCTCGACGTGGTGATTGACGGCATGCCGTTGACACAAGAAGATGAACAAGACGAGTCGTGGTTTGACGAACCGTTTATCGATGAAGAAAGCGAAGAAGAAAAGAAAAAACACCCTGAACCGCAAATTTTATTGTTTCCAAGTGGTGAGATGACGCCATTTGAACTTAATTTTACAACGGTAAATGATGAGCTTAAACCCGTTAATGTATTGGTTGTTGGTGATGCACTGGGCCGGCTTACCTTAGGGCGCGTTGATGAATAAACCCAGTATTTTTTCATTGAATAAGCATGCGGGTATGACTTTACTCGAGGTGATTGTCGCCCTGGCTGTTTTTTCCATTGCGGCGGTGTCAGTGACCAAAAGCCTCAGTGAGCAAATGGCCAATATGCCTATTTTAGAAGAACGTACATTGGCACAGTGGGTTGCCAGTAATCAAATGGTTGATATTCGATTAACCAGTGATTTTCCCGATATTGGTAAAAAAGAAGGTCAAGTTGAGTTAGCGGGGCGAGAGTGGTACTGGCGACAAGAAGTAGTCAAAACCACAGACGACAAATTTAGAATGATTACAGTGAGTGTCAGCGACGACAACCGCTATCAACGAATTGTGGCTCAGGTAAGCAGTTATGTGCACAGCAAACTCTAAGCTTGCAGGGTTTACCTTACTTGAAATGCTAATCGCAATCGCGATTTTTGCCATGTTGGGTATTGCGGCTAACTCGGTATTATCTGCTGTAATGAAAAACGATGAAGTCACGCAGGATTTTGCGATACGGCTAAAGGCATTACAACAAGGTTTTGGCGCATTAGAGCGCGATTTAGGCCAAATGGTGGCTCGTACGCCTCGTTCATTTGAAGGTGATCGTGGTAAGCAGTTTTTTCAAGCGGGTGATAATATTCTCGATTCAGACACCCAGGCATTATTATTTTTTAGATTGGGTTGGTTAAATCCAGATGGCATGTTACCCAGAGGCAGTGTGCAATCGGTTGCTTATGTAGTACAAAGCGGACGACTAGAACGTTGGTATTATCCCTATCCTGAGCCTGTGGTTGGTGCCGAGCCTTTAAAAAGCTTGGTGATTGAGGGCGTGTTGTCTATTGAGTATTCGTTTTTTATTGATGACAAATGGCAAACCAAAGCAGATGGAACCGTTATGCCGAAAGGGATAGCAATGGAAATTGACATTGAAGGCTTAGGTAAAATTCAACGACGGTTTTTACTGCCCAAAGGTGCGCCAGTTAGCGATTCAAAAGATTCAGAAGATTCAAAAGACTCAGAAGAGTCAGAGGAGTCAGAAGATTCAAAAGATTCAGAAGATGAGGATGCAAGTTAATGGGCGTCCACAAGCAGCGAGGTGTTGCGCTTATTGTCGTTATGTTGATTGTGGCATTGGTCGTGATTATTGCCACCAATATTACCAGTCGTAACCAGTTGTCTATGCGCCGAACACTTAATATGGCGCAATATGACCAAGCCTACTGGTATACCATGTCGGCTGAAGAGTTAGCGATGAAAGTGCTTAAACAAGACTTTGAAGATGCCGAAGGTACAGTGCATTTACAGCAATATTGGGCGTTAGCGAATGTGGTTTTTCCGGCTGAGTATGGCGAAATTGTCGGTAAAATTGAAGATATGCGAGCCTGTTTTAACGTTAATTCGGTGGGTGAGCCGTCAAGCGGCAGTGAAGACAATCAACCTAAAATGTCCTTGGCTGCAAGGCAATTTCAATCTTTGTTGATTAGCCTTGGCGTAGATGAATTCGGTGCAGAACAACTAACACATACGCTTAAAGATTACATCGATACAGATACTGTATCGAGTCCTTACGGCGCAGAGGATGCCGAGTACGAATCTCGCCTCGTACCGTATCGCGCGGCTAATACCTTAATGCAACATCGTAGTGAGCTTCGCTCAGTATTAGGGTTTAATCAAAATGTGTATCTAAATATTGTCGATTATGTGTGTGCAATACCCGGTAACAGCAGGCAACTATTAAATGTAAATACCGTGAAAGTTGAGCAAGCAGCCTTGCTTGCAGCAATGTTAGAAAATGAAGTGTCAGTTAGTGAGGCTGAAAGCATCATTAATGAACGCCCTGCAGATGGCTACGGTACCATTGAAGAGTTTTGGGAAAGTTCGTCTCTAAGCAGTATTAAAGCTGAGGCAGATCTTAAGTCGAGTTTTGTCGTCGACAGTGAGTATTTTTTATTACACGCAGGCGCAAAAGTCGACAATGCAATATTTAGAATGGATAGTGTACTTAAGCGCAATGGTAACAATTTAGAAGTGCTCACCCGTCAATATGGTGGCCAACAATAATAACAAGCTCAAAACGTTAATTAACGAATTGAGTGCGGTGGAGAATAACAGTGTCTGAACGGCTATTTATCCGATTAGGAAAAACATCAGAACACCCATGTTCATGGCTAGTCTGGTCAGAGCAAGAACAAGAAATTATTGCCTCAGGAGAGTTAGCTAATGCTGCAAGCCTGAGCAGCTTGGCTGAACGCGCCGGCAATCGACCTGTTGATGTACTTGTGCCCGCGGCCAGTATGACATTGACACAAATTGCCTTGCCTGAAAAAGGCCAGCGTCAGGCATTAAAAGCCTTGCCTTACATGCTCGAAGAAACCCTAGCGACAGATGTTGAGCAGATGCATTTTGTGGTTGGCCCGCGTGAAGGTGAGCAGCTTAATGTGGCTGCAGTTGCCCATGAGCAAATGCAAACCTGGCTAATGTGGTTACAAGAGGCTGGCTTAAAAGTTAAGCGCATAGTGCCAGACTGCTTGGCGTTACCATTAGAGCAATGTCGCTGGGCGGTGATGAGTTTTGGGGGCGAATACCTTATCCGTACATCTGAAGGGGGCGGTATCAGTTTGCCTAAAGCTTGGTCAACGTTTGCATTGCCACAACTCGTTAAACTTGCGACAACACGAAACAATAATGCTGAAATCAATGTGGCTAGCTACAGTGATGATATTGCCATCGAGGGTGTTCAACTAGAAAATAAGCCACTCGATTTGCCCATGATGGTGCTCGCCAGAGGGGTGCTAAACGCACCAATAGATTTACTCAGTGGCATTTATAAGCCTAAGCGTGAATACAGCAAGCATTTGGTTATATGGAAAAATGCCGCGATTGTTCTTGCGCTCGCAATTGTATTGGCATTAGTCAATAAAGGCTTGCTGATCCATCAGCTTAATAATGACACTGCGCAGCTACGTGCACAAAGCGAAGCGATTTTTAAACAAGCCGTTCCTGGCGTTAACCGTATTGTAAATATGCGCTCGCAAATGGACAGTGCTTTACGCAGTATGCAAGGTCAAGGTGGTGGCGCGGCGTTTTTTGAAATGCTTGAAGGGCTAAAGCCTGCATTTTCAAAGGTACCAGATTTAAAACCCAACAGCTTACGCTTTGAGAGTAATCGTAACGAGTTACGCATGCAGGTGACTGCGCAAAATTATGCGCAGATTGACCAGTTTAAAGAGATTGTTGCTAAAGATTATCAATTAGACGCTGGCGCAATGAACAGTACGGATGAAAACGTGACTAGTACATTGACCTTGAGGAGCAAATAGCATGAATAATTTGCGTATTTGGTGGCAAGGGCTCGCCCTCAGAGAGCAGCAGTTAGTTGGTTTTTGTGCCGCTGTTTTGTTGATTGGTGTTTTTTATTGGGGGATCTGGACACCCATTTCTAATGCCCAAATTGAAGCTGAGCGCAGTCATAATGCAGCCCAGCAAACCTTAAGTTATGTAAAGCAAACTGCCAATAAAATTGCGGGTTTAAAACAGGCTGGTGCACAGTCAA
This sequence comes from Shewanella inventionis, assembly GCF_019931735.1. Classification (NCBI taxonomy): domain Bacteria; kingdom Pseudomonadati; phylum Pseudomonadota; class Gammaproteobacteria; order Alteromonadales; family Shewanellaceae; genus Shewanella; species Shewanella inventionis. The sequence goes on from NZ_CP082926.1 coordinate 590,108, forward strand.
AGGTACGGGGAAGTTTAAGCTCGATAGCTAACCAAACCGCGGGTCAATATCAACTCGAAATCACGCGCATGCAGCCGCAAGGCGATAAGATACAGTTGTGGATGGATGATGTTCCCTTTGATGCGCTGTTGAGTTATTTGCACGATTTAGTCGAACAAAAAGGCTTAACACTCGACAGTGTCGATTTAGCCGAGTCTGATGTGGCTGGCTTTGTTAAAGTCAGACGTATTCAGCTATCACAGTAAGGAATTTTTGTGAGTTTATTTTTTAAAATACTAATTGGCGTGATCGTTTATTTGGTGTTTCTCATTGCTTATATTCCCGCTAATTGGTTAGTCGGCATAGCTCCTTTGCCTAACAATACGGTGATTAGCGGAGTAGAAGGAACGTTATGGCAAGGTAAGGCGGCATTAGTCAGTGTCGACGAGCGCCAAGTAGAACATATTTCGTGGCAATTAAATCCCTGGGGGTTGTTTATCGGCCAAGCCAATATTGATTTTAGCATTGGTAATCGCGCCACTGCTGTCAGTGGTAAAGGCAACGTAACCTGGTCGCTCGCGGGTGTAAGCGGTAACAATATTCGCCTTGACGTACCAGATAGCTTTTTACTTGCTGGGGCTAAATTACCTTTTAAAACCAAAATTACTGGTGATGTGAGTTTGATGGTAGAAGTGTTAGAGCAAGGTAAACCTTGGTGTGAGCAATTAAGCGGTAAGGTGTTTTTAAATAACACCGATGTTAATAATCAATTTGGCGCTTATCCGTTAGGTAATATTGCATTGGGGCTTAGCTGCCTAGACGGTCAATTGCAACTTGCAACTGATGAAACCCTAAATACCTTAGGGTTAACAGGTACCGCCGTGTTAGGTGAGGGGAACTTAGTAAAAGTGACCGCCAAAATAAAACCAACTGACGCACAACCGCAAGATTTACGTGACGCGTTGCACTTTTTAGGTCGCCAAGATAGCCAAGGATATTACCCTATTAACTACCAAGGTGTAGTGCCTGGACTATAGTGGCAAAGTAAAAATAAGCGCGTAGATAGCAATATCTACGCGCTTTTTGTTTGAGCAATTTAGAGCGAATGCAATAAGTCACTCACCGCAGGAAACTGCTTAAATACCGTGTGCGGTTTTTTACTGTCTGGGTTGCTTACACCTAATTGATAACCCACTCCCGCCCGCTTTGACGCAGCTAAAATCACTTCACTGTCATCAATAAACAAACACCTTTGTGGGGTTAAGTTAAATTTATCGAATGCGTAATGCCAAAACTCAGGGTGTTCTTTAGGGTAGCCGCTTTCGTGGCTCGACAATAGCTCGTCTAAACCCTCTGCTAAATTCGTGTGAGTGAGCTTTAATGCCAAACTATGAGGGTGAGCATTAGTAAATAAAATTCGACGTTTGCTTGCGCCCGCAAGTGCCTCTAAAAAAGGCATGCTGTCTTGACGGATTTTAATTTTATCAGCGGCAGTATGATGTAAGGCTAAAATATCTAACCCTAAATGCTGCTGCCAATAATCTAAGCAATACCAGTCTAATGTGCCCACCACATTGTGATAGGCTTGTGTGACCAAATCATTAGCATCGGCTAAACTTATTTGCCGTAATTGGCTTAATTGTTGTGGGACTAATTGCAACCAAAAGTGGTTGTCAAAGTGCAAATCGAGCAGGGTGCCGTCCATATCGAGTAGCACTGTGTCTATCTTATGCCAAGGAAACATGTAAATTCCGGTTGTAGAATATACCTAGAATAGTAAGATTGTAACTTGTCTATATTAATTCGTCACATGGGGCTGCAATGACACAACGGCATAAAAAGCCGGAAATCCTGCACACTGAAGTCGTTGCCAAAAGCCGACTGTTTCAAATTGAGCAGGTTCACCTAAAGTTTTCTAATGGCGTTGAACGTCAATATGAAAGAATGAAAGGCGGTAGTCGAGGGGCTGTAATGATAGTTCCTATTCACGAGGGTAATTTGTTACTTGCAAGTGAGTACGCCGCCGGTACTGATAATTATGAATTAGGTTTTCCTAAAGGGTTAATCGATCCTGGTGAAACCGCCGCCCAAGCCGCAAACCGTGAGCTACAAGAAGAAATTGGTTTTGGCAGCCATAAACTGACGCTGTTAAAAGAGTTGTCTCTTGCCCCGGGTTATTTCTCAAGCAAAATGCAAATCTTTGTTGCTGAACAGCTATTTCCTAGTCGATTAGAAGGTGATGAGCCTGAGCCAATAGATGTGATCCCATGGCCATTATCTGATTGGCAGCAGTTACTCGAAAACAATAATTTTTCAGAGTCACGCAGTGTCAGTGCGCTTTTTTTAACGCAACAATATTTAGCAACCACTGAGACAGCATAAAGCCTCTCAACCCTGGTTCGAGGGCACGCGATTTACGTGCCATAATAATTTAGGCAAACAACCGCGACACAAAAGGGGGTAGCATACTGTTAACCCCTTGTAAGGTCATCCTTATCGAGCAAAGCGATTGGAGTAGTAATGAAGCCAGAAGATGTCATTGATCAAGTTATCGGTATCGCCACAGAGGCCGGAGAAAAAATCCGCGACATATATTTAAATGGTTCTTTTAAGCGAGAGATAAAATCAGACAACACGCCCGTGACATCGGCTGATTTGGCTGCTCATAAAATTATATGTCAGCAACTTGCACAATTGACCCCAGACATTCCCATTTTAAGTGAAGAAGCTGCCGATATTCCATTGAGCGTGCGCGAAACATGGAAGCGTTATTGGCTCGTTGATCCATTAGATGGTACTGGAGAGTTTATTGCCGGCAGTGGCGACTTTTCGGTGATAATTGCCTTGGTAGAGCATAACCGTCCTATTATGGGCATTGTTTATGTGCCTATGACAAAAGTGTGTTACTACGCTATAGCTGGTCTTGGTGCATATAAACGTGATGGCAAAAACGAGTTAAGGATCACCAGTAAACAGCTAAAAAGCAATGAAACCGATCATATTCGTTTAGCGGTCAGTCGCCGCCAAGATCCGCAATCTGTGTTAAAGCTAATGAATAAGCCTAATCATTGCGAATTGGTGGTTATGGGTGGCGCAGCCTTAAAAAGTTGTTTAGTCGCAGAAGGTCGAGCAGACTGCTATGTGCGCTTAGGTCCTACAGGTGAGTGGGACACGGGCGCGGCACAAATTATTATTGAAGAAGCCGGCGGGGCTTTGATTGATATCAATCTACAGCCAATGACTTACAACGAACGTGAGAGTCTTGAAAATCCAAACTTTATTGTCGTTGGCAGTGCCGATTTACCCTGGGATATTTTATTGACAACCTAATACCATATCAGCACAAGAATGTGGTCATTCTTACTGGCTAACTTCGCTTATAACGTCGTTAGAAATGTTGAAGGCAGAACAACTAGCTCGCTGTAATTTTTGCCTTATCCTAAGCGAGTTTTTCTACGCAATCTCTGATCACTTATTTATCCTGATAGGTATAAGCTGTTATTAAGGGATATATTTTTTAAGGCGTATTGCTTTTGTATTTCACTATCAATATTGTGTTTACATTGTTAACACTGTGTTATTTGAGAGCGAAATAAATGAAAAACAAAGGACTGTATTTAGCGTTGTCACCGATTATTTGGGTCATAGGTGCTATCGGTTTAGCGGGTTGTGGCGGCGGGAGCGACAGCGATGACTCATCTTCGAATGGTGGCGGCAGTTCTGATGGGCGCTTAACGGGCGATATTGTTTATTATGCAACGCAATGTGATGTTTCACAGCCTGCGGTCGGTGCAGACATTATTGTACATCGTAAAGACGGCAGTATTTTAAGCCAATCAAAAGTTCCATCTACAGGTAAGTTTGATATTGCCTGGCCATCTGATGCTTATCACTTCTCCTATGCGCAACAGATTAATGGCGAGTTATTCGTGTACAGTAAATTGAATGTAATTGCTGGTGATATTGGTATTGTGGGTGAACGCAATGCTAATATCGATTCTGCCTGCGTTTGCTCTGATTACGAATTTGACTTGAGTGATGTTAAAGCCAACTACAGTGGCTATGACGTTTATATTGATGGTAACAACAGTAGCACAAGTGCCAACGTATGTGAGCAAGACGGGACCTTACCGCCAGTTAACCTCGTGTTAACCCCTAGCTATGATGATGGTTTGACGCCTTATGCCGCACAAATTGATGTTAAGGATTACGCCAACAACAGCACCATATATGTCGATCCCTCTATTTTTGAAAACCAGGCTAATGAAGGTGTTGTACTGAATGCCGAATTAAGCAGTGGAAACGAAAATATCTACGATCCAAAATTTAGAACATTTTCTGAAACAGATTATGGTCGTGTCAATTGGATCCAATGGCCTATGTCTGCGCAGGTGTTTCCAGAGTTGTTTGCTAATAACTTTATTACCTATTCTAATTTTGAGTCATTAGGAGGTAATGATTATGGCCAAATATACTATTACACCAGTCGCCGTCATCGCGTCACAGCACCTAACGATACACAAGTTGTGCAGTTACAGCAAAACCAACAAAAAATGCTACAAAGCACTGATGCCATTTTAAACAGTTTTGCTGAAGATGATGCCAGTAACTATGATTTTACGGGGATTGGTACAGGTAAAACAATGCTACAGATAGACTTTGGCCAAAGCAGTGTTGCAAACTGGACAATTGAAGCACCGTTAAAAGGCACCTTTCCAGATTTAGACTTGCCATCAAACCTGCAAACCCCATTTGAGCAAATTACCCAGGCGAATTTATCGGTAATGATTTATGGTTACTTTAGCCACTCTTCGACCCAATATAATCAGTTCCGTGCAAAAGTAGCTGAAATACAACGTGCTGATTTGAAAACCCGATCAAGTTTTTACGATAACTATGTTATTGAGCAAATTTCAGTAGATATTTATTAAGAGTGAACACTAACGCCCTCGCACGAGGGCGTTTTTACATTGCGTTACGCGTATCTAACCATTGATGGATCGCCTGCCTGTCACCTTGAAATATAACCCGATCACGTTTCTTTTCTAATTGAAACTGATACATAGGGTCATAGTAAACCTCTAACAACAAACTTATCCAATCGAGATGTTTACTGGCATCATTTTGATTTTGTTGCTGTAATAGAGCCTCATCAACAAGCAATTGTAACTCCTGATACTGCTTACCGCCCAAGCGTTTACGAATACCTGTTAAGCTTTGGCTAAGATAATGGCTAAATGCTTCAACCCCGTCTTGTTCACCAAACTTAACAATATAACCAGCCAACTTATCGGTGACATAGTCCTTAAGTAAGCGAGGCAAACGAATGTCTCTTGGCTCGTCGAGTAATACAATATCAGCTTGTTGCATCGCTTGATAAAATGCGTGTGGCAAAGCTGAGCGACCAATCAGATAGCTTTCGTCTTCAAGCAGTAAATGGCGATGTTGCTGCTGTTGATGCTTGAGTAATGATATCGCAAGGTTATTTTCAAAGTTGATTTGCGTTGGCTGCGGCTCAATATTTTTACCAAAACTGGAGCCTCGGTGATTTGCTAAACCTTCTAAATCAACAGCTTCAGCGCGTTGATGAATAAACTCTGTTTTACCGCTGCCGGTAATGCCACTTAAAATCAACATATTGGTTTGCTGAGGTGCGTTGTTGATAGTGCCGATTAAAAAGCTGCGCATTGCTTTATAGCCGCCTTGAATAAAAGGCACCTTAACGCCTGCATCTTTTATCCATTGCTGGGATAGCTTTGAGCGTAATCCGCCTCTAAAGCAATATAAATAACTTTCGGGGTGTTGTAACAGCTGAGCGCGCCAGGCTTCTATTCGCGCTTGCTTTACGTTACCAGTGACTAATTGGTGGCCCAGTGCAATGGCAGCATCTTGACCGTGCTGCTTATAGCAGGTGCCGACTTTAGTGCGCTCATCATCTTGCATTAGTGGCAAATTAACCGAATGTGGAAAAGCACCTTTAGTAAACTCGACTGGTGCGCGAACATCGATTAATGGTCTATTTTCAAGTAATAACCGGCCATATTCAGAGCTTGGGATTATGTCACTCATTAAGTAAGCTCGATAAGAATATCTTGGTCAGCATTTACCTGCGTTAACTCGACCATAGAGCCAATACATATCGCTTCGATATTATTTTTCGCCAGTAACACTTGCAGTTCAGCTTCGCTTTCTGCGTTTACAGCCACTAATAAACCACCGCTGGTTTGCGGGTCGCATAAAATGGCTTTTTGGTGTTCAGTTAGTTCAGGTAAGTGTTCACCGTAGCTATCAAAATTGCGATGTGTGCCGCCCGGTACGCAGCCTTGTGCTAAGTAGTCAGCAACCTTTGGCAGTAAAGGTACGTTATTGAAAGCTAGCTTGGCTTTTAATTTTGCGCCCTGGCACACTTCAATTAAATGGCCTGCTAAACCAAACCCTGTGACGTCGGTTAATGCATTCACCCCTGTAATTTTGGCAATTTCAACACCGATATTATTAAGCTGACACATAGCCTGCGGGGCAATGTGGCTGTCCTCGTCACGTAATTTCTTTTGTTTTTGGGCTGTAGTCAAAATACCTATGCCAATTGGCTTAGTAAGGTATAAGCGATCGCCTGCTTTAGCGGTGTTATTTTGTTTGAGTAATTCAAGTGGAATTTGGCCAGTGACAGCTAAACCAAAAATAGGCTCGGGTGCATCAATACTGTGGCCACCGGCGAGCATTATGCCTGCATCGGCACAGGCTTGACGGCCACCATCAACGACTTGCTGTGCAACTTCAGCAGGCAGAACATTGACAGGCCAGCCTAATATTGCAATGGCCATAATGGGTGTGCCGCCCATGGCGTAGATATCGCTAATTGCATTGGTAGCCGCGATGCGACCAAAAGTGAAAGGATCATCAACAATAGGCATAAAAAAGTCAGTAGTACTGATAATGCCAGTGTGCTCATTAAGCTTGTATACCGCCGCATCATCACGAGTTTGATTACCGACGAGTAAGTTAGGGTCAGTAAAAACGGGCAGTTGTGAGGCAAGAATCGTACTCAATACTTTTGGTGAGATTTTACAGCCACAACCGGCGCCATGACTGTATTCGGTTAATTTTACTGTTTTCTCAGACATAATAGGATGATCTTTAGGCGGCATGTTTAGCAGCAATTATAATCACTATTAGGCAGAATATCTTGTGTTTTAGATATTTAAACAATCTGGCCATTGTTTTATGTTCGGTAAAATATATTATTGTGAACATTGTTTTTTATTTTGTTTGCTGTTAGCTTATCCCTCATCAAGCACTCTCATGTTAGGTTAATATAGTGGCAAGACGTAAAGAGCACACTCATGAGCAAATTAAGCATATGGCAATCAAAGCCGTGGTCATGCATTTGCAAGATGACAATCTTCATTCTTTAAGTTTGCGAAAAGTAGCGAGTCAAATTGGCTACGTACCGAGCACCCTAATTAATATTTTTGGCAGTTATCAATATTTATTATTGGCAGTATCAGAACAAACTTTGGTGAATTTGTCTGCGGCGTTGCAAGGGGCAACACAGCAGGAGCCGATAACAAATATTAAAAATATGGCGATGGCTTATAGTGATTTTGCTTTGCAACATAAAAGCTGTTTTCGCTTGGTGTTCGAATTAACCATGCCAGACGATCAGCCCTTGCCAGAAAACCACACCATGATTGTGAAATCCTTATTTGCTTTAGTAGAGACACAATTACGTAAATGCTTTACTGGCATTAATGAAGCGCAAGCAGAATTAATGAGCCGAGTGCTTTGGGGCGGTATTCATGGGTTAACGAGCTTAGCCTTGGATGGAAAACTATTTGCGACACACCATGACTTACACGCTATGTTGTGCAGTCATGTACAAGGATATATTGCTGGTATAAGCAACACAGGGAGCTTGTATGATATTAACTAAACGCTTTTTACCTTATTTTGTGACCCAGTGTTTAGGGGCGCTAAATGATAATTTTTATAAAAATGTCTTGTTATTACTGGTGACCTACAGTCAGCTCAATACCTTACCTATTGATGTTAATTTGTTTGTCAATTTAGCCGCTGGGGTGTTCATTTTGCCGTTTTTCTTGTTTTCAGCTCATGCGGGTATCGTGGCTGACAACATGAACAAAGCAAAATTAATCCGCCGTTTAAAGCTTTTAGAGCTGATTATTATGTCCACAGCAGCTGTGGCCATTGTTAGCCAGAGCTATATGGTAATGTTGGTACTATTATTTTTAACTGGGAGTCAGTCTGCTTATTTTGGCCCAGTTAAATACTCATTATTACCTCAAGCATTAACAGAGGCTGAATTAGTCAAAGGTAATGCCCTCGTTGAAATGGGTACTTTTTTGTCGATTCTTATCGGTACATTAAGTGCGGGCTTAGTGGTAGCGAATGAAAATGGTTTAACCTGGGCTGCTATTATTGTGTCGGTTTTGGCTATGGCAGGCTATCTTGCCAGCCGAGCGATCCCATCTTTGCCAGCACAAGGTGAGCTTAATCCTAATAAGTTTTCTCTGTTTTCAGGCACCTTGCGCTGTATTAACAAGGCTCGTGAAACTAAGTCAATTTGGATGGCCATTTTAGCCATCAGTTGGTTTTGGTTTTTAGGTGCTACTTACCTGACGCAGTTTCCTAATTTTGCCAAGTTACATTTGCATGCAGATGCCACTGTCGTGTCTCTATTATTAGCTTTGTTTTCTGTCGGCATTGCGGTTGGTTCTTTTGTGTGTGAGCGATTTTCTTTTGGCCATGTTGAACTGGGTTTATTGCCGTTTGGGGTATTGGGACTCAGTGTATTTAGCTTCGACATGATAGGTGCAATTCCATTACAGGCTATGGAACCCGGTTTTGTGTATAGCTTTGAGTCTTTTATTAGTAACGCTCAGCATTATCGAGTCATGGTTGATCTGTTTTTGGTCGGGTTAAGCGGTGGGGTGTTTATTGTACCTTTATATGCGTTTATTCAAACCCGTGCAGAAAAACAAGAGTGCGCCCAAGCTATCGCAGCAAACAACATTATTAATGCGTTGTTTATGGTGGGCTCTGCAATACTCTCAATCGTATTACTCGGTGTATTAAATTGGACAATTCCTGAGTTATTTATGCTGATTGGCATAATGAACTTAGCTGTATTGTTATATGTTTACTCACAAGTGCCGGAGTTTACTCAACGATTTATTAGCTACCTACTCAGCCATGTGATGTATCGAGTTCAGGTTAATGGTAGGCAGCATATTCCGGCTCAAGGAGCAGGGATCATAGTGAGCAACCATGTGAGCTATGTTGATGCATTAATCATTATGGGAGCATCAACGCGGCCGATTCGGTTTGTGATGGATAAGTCCATCAGCGAAATCCCGATATTAAAATATGTGTTTAGGCATGCAGGGGTCATTCCTATTTGCTCACCTAAAAAGTGTGAAGCCACTTACCAAAATGCATTTGAGCAAATCCATAATGCATTAGCCAATGATGAGCTAGTGTGTATATTCCCAGAAGGGCGTTTAACGCCAGACGGCGAAATTGGTGAGTTTAGACCAGGAATTGAAAAGATATTACAACGTGACTCAGTACCCGTAATACCACTTGCACTAAGTGGTTTGTGGGGCTCGTATTTTAGCCATAAAGGCGGACATGCATTGACAACAAAACCAACTCGTTTTTGGTCAAAAGTGAAGGTAAATATTGCCCCGCTAGTGGCTGGTGATAAGACTGATCGTATGGCGTTGCAACAACAAGTAACAAACCAGTTTGAGCAATAATACCAATTCCACTAATTATCTGGTCATTCAGCGGGAATTCTGTGCCTTCTAGGCAAGTAATAGGATTGTAGGCATAGTTGCTCTACGTCAAAATACTATTAAGCAGCATAGAAGGCACAGAAACCCGCCTTGCAGGAGACGCTCAGACAGTCCATTTCTTTGTTGCATTGCCTTAGAAGGGAATAACCATTATTTCAACAATGCGCCTCAAACTGAACAGTCTGAGCGACTCTGATTGGTCACATAATTAATGGAAGTGGTATAAAGCTGAAACGCTATAAACAAAAAGGCCATCTTGATGATTCAAGATGGCCTTTTTAAATTTGTTCAGCTTATTAAGCGTATGCAGCCGTTAAACTTTTCCATTGACGCTGCCTTTCTAAAAACTGGCTGCGTAATTGTTGCACTTGTTGCTTAAGGTTGTGGTCTGCTAACTGTTTACGCTTCGCTTCGATTAAGCTCTTTTTGGCTTGATAGTATTCAAGTAAGTGTTTTTTCATTAACTCGTATTCTGCTTGAAACTTCTCAATGAGTTCGTCACAGTTTGGTAAATGTGCGACTTGATTTTGCGCATGTAATAGTTGCATTTGTAAGCGTGCACTTTCAATTCGCTCTTGCGGCACTTTACGTAAATCACTCGCTAAACCTACCCAACTCATGGTTTTAATTAACCATTTGGTCGGGTCGTAATCCCACCACTTAATGCCATTACGATAATCATTTTCAAAAATATGATGAAAATTGTGATAGCCCTCGCCATATGTTAACAACGCTAAAAAGGCATTATCGCGCGCAGTGTTTTTATCTGTGTACGGCTGTTTACCCCAAATGTGGGCTAAAGAGTTAATAAAGAAGGTGCAGTGATGTACAACCACTAGGCGTAACAAGCCCGCCATTAACACCATCGACAGTATGTCACCGTTTAACCAGCCTAAAAATGCCGGTAAACCAATGTTCATCAAAAGCACTAACGCTAAATAATGTTTATGTTGCCACATAACGATTCGATCGTTTTGTAAATCACGTACGTTGTTGTAATCGCTGTAACGGCTAGCTTGGTATTCACGTAACATCCAACCTATATGGCTATACCAAAAGCCCATTTTAGCTGAATAGGGATCTTTATCATTATTATCAACATGTTTGTGGTGTATACGGTGATCGCTGCACCAATGCAAAGCACTATTTTGTAATGCTAGTGCGCCACCTAATGCATATAAAAAACGAATCGTGGGGTGAGCTTTATAGGCCTTATGAGACCAGAGTCTGTGGTAACCAGCTGTTATTGATAAGCCACTTGCGTAAGCAAATACAATAAAAGCAATCCATTCAATGCCGTCAAAGCCATGGGTGAAGCCACGCCAAGGGATTAACACCACGGCGCCAATTAGGGTGATGGCAAATAGCAGGGTATTAAGCCAAATGATTGGAGGTTTTTTCATTTAATAAGTTTCCAATAATAGGTTACAGCAAGTTGAGCGTACATTTGTACGCTAATTTAACTTAGTCGATGGGCTTGGGTCAAGTTTAACAGGGCTGTGTTTCTGTATTAAAAACGGTATTATCTGTTGTTAAATATTGACTGAATGGATGAGTAAATGGGTGTTAGAGCACAACAAAAGGAAAAAACGCGGCGTGCATTAGTCGATGCAGCGTTTAATCAATTAAGCGCAGAACGCAGTTTTTCGAGTTTAAGTTTACGTGAAGTAGCACGTGAAGCCGGTATCGCTCCCACTTCATTCTATCGTCATTTTAAAGACATGAACGAACTTGGATTAACCATGGTTGATGAAGGCGGTTTAACTTTGCGCCAAATGATGCGCAAAGGACGCCAACGTGCTGAAGCGGGTGGCAGTGTTATTCGTATTTCAGTTGATACCTTTATGGAGGTATTAGAATCTAATCCGAACGTATTTCGAATTTTATTACATGAGCGTTCAGGAACATCTGCCGCATTTAGGGCAGCAGTAGAGCGTGAAATTGAACACTTTATTTCTGAACTCGCTCACTACACCGAAGCGCAAGCCAACCGCACGCCATTACTTGCTAGAGCACAGGCTGAGGCATTAGTGATTTTAGTGTTTAATGCCGGAGCATCGGCGTTAGATTTAAAACGCAGTGAACGTAAAGCATTAGCTGATCAGCTTGTATTACAGCTGCGCATGGTGGCAACGGGCGCAGAAGCATTACAACAAAAAATGGACAATCGTACCTAAGGTTTTTGATATTACCGATATAACAAGGGCGCAATGAATGCGCCCTCTAGCAAATTACGATGAGTTGAGGTTACTTACGTACTAACAGCACACCAGACTCCATATGATCGGTATATGGAAATTGGTCAAACAGTGCAAATCGGCTAATTTCATGGGTTTCGCTTAGCGTAAGCAAGTTGTCTTTTAAGGTTTCAGGGTTACAGGAAATATATAAAATTCGCTCGTAGCCTTGTACTAACTTTAACGTCTCTGAATCAATACCAGCGCGAGGCGGGTCAACAAAGATGGTGTTGCAATCATAACTGTCTAAATCAATTCCTTCTAAACGTCGATATTGACGTTTTTTGGCCATCGCATCGCTAAAGTCTTCAGCTGACATACGAATAATTTGAACGTTATTGACCTTGTTAATATCAATGTTGTATTGAGCGGCATCAACAGACGGTTTAGCTAATTCAGTGGCAAGGACTCGATTGAAGTTTTGTGCAAGCGCAATCGTGAAATTGCCATTGCCGCAATACAGTTCAAGTAGATCACCCTGGCTTTGCTTCGTTGCATCAATCGCCCATTCGAGCATTTTTACCGATACTTTCGCGTTTGGTTGAGTAAAGCTATTTTCGATTTGCTTGTAGTGTAATGTTTGCTTATTTACTGTTAACGATTCGACTACAAAGTCTTTGTCTAAGTCTATTTTTTGCTTACGTGCGCGGCCAATAATATTGACATTAAACTGTGTCGCCAGCTTAGATTTTAATTGAATAGCTTGCTCACGCCATTCATCATCGAGTTGGCGATGGTAAAGAAGTGATACTAAGATTTCACCACTTAGCGTTGACAAAAAGTCGATTTGAAATAGCTTGTGACGTAATGCAGGATTAGGCTTTAGTTCTGCAATTAATGCCGCCATCATTTGATTAATCAGTAAGCTTGCGGGCAAATATTGGTCACAACGCACTTTTGCATTCAGCGCTTTATCAAACATGTAGTAATATAAGTCATCGCCTTCATGCCACATTCTAAACTCGGCACGCATACGATAATGCATCGGTTCAGATGCAAAAATTTCTAGCGCTGGTGGATTGAAATCGGCAAAGGCCTGTTCAAGCTTGATGCGCTTTTGTTGTAATTGGGCATCGTAGTTTTTAGGATCCATTGCAGCTAAATTCATATTGTCCACCTAAAGCTATAAAAAAGGGCGCAAATATTATACTAAATGACGCTGATGTCTAGTAATACGCGCCTAATGATAAAATGATATCACCATTAATATTGAGCAGATTCATCTTTGGAGCCCATATTGTCTGGACCTATATTAGTATTTGATTCTGGCATCGGCGGATTGTCGGTCATGAGTGAAATTAGAAAACAGCTACCTCAGCATGACTACTGCTATTTGTTTGATAATGCCCGATTGCCCTATGGTAACTTGTCAGAGCAAGAACTGATCCGCGGTTGTGTTGCATTAATTACTCAACAAGCTAAACGTCTCAATGCCAGTATAGTGATCGTGGCATGCAATACAGCAAGTACACTTGTACTGCCTCAATTACGCCAGTCACTGACTATACCAATTGTTGGCGTTGTTCCAGCAATCAAACCTGCAGCACAATTATCGAAAAAGAAACACATTGGCTTGCTGGCAACACCAGGCACAGTAAAGCGAGATTACACTCAGGAACTCATTAATCAGTTTGCTGGAGATTGCCAAGTAGAATTGTTTGGCACATCAGAATTAGTATTATTAGCTGAGCAACATGTTGCAGGCAAAGTTATCGACAAAAGTCAGTTAAAAGCAATTCTTTTGCCAATCATTGAATCCGATATAGATGTATTAGTACTCGGCTGTACACATTTTCCGATGATCGCAAAAGAGATCAGTGATTGTATAGGAGCAGGAGTCACGCTGTTAGATTCGGGTGAGGCAATAGCAAAGCGAGTGAGATTTTTGCTTTCAAAAGAACATGACGGCACAAAGCAATTACAAACGTGTTTTACCAAAGGAATTACAGAAGGGCTAAAAGCAGCATTAGTCGATTATGGCTTTAGTGATTTTTCGCTGGTAACCATAACCGACTAACAATTTCGCTAAACTGACACTTTAGTACAAAAGTACAAATTAACTATTGTCTGAATCAGAAGATTCTTGAGACTTAGCCTCTCTCACTTTTAAAGTACGCTCTTGGAAGCTGTAGTCATTAAGTTTAGCCATTGCCTTTTGTGCGCCAGCTTCAGACATTTCAACAAATCCAAAACCTTTACGACGGCCTGTCTTGCGGTCACGCACCAAACGTACAGAGTTAACCGGCCCATATTCACCAAATAACGCTTTCACTTCACCTTCGTGTACACGGTAAGGCAAGTTACCTACATAAAGTGTCATAGTTGGACCAACATAAGGTTCATCAGCAGAATTGGCTGAGCCTGTTGGCATAAAAGTAAAAATTAACGTTGCTACAACTACACCAGCAATAAACGCTACAGAAGAAGATGCACCGCCAAACTGAAAAAAAACAAAAGCGCCAAGAAGCGCCGCAATCAAAACAATCACGAATGATTTCTGCATAAAATAATCTCTAATGAATATAAAAATGATAAATAACTGTTAAAAACCGTTACATAGTAATTAAATTTTGCCAGATAAACCAGACTGCTGTTGAAAATTTGAGCTCAAAATTAGCTTTAATATCAGAAATTACCATTTTGTGATCTAGCTAAAGAGGTTTCTTTGAGCAAAAAACTCAAAAAAGAAGCGATATGAGCAAAAGATCAACGTTCAAATCTAATAGTGATTAAAAGCGCTTGCACTAAATCTGAAGCTGCCTATAATGCGCATCCACTGACACGGCAGACAGCGAAAGCAAAAACCGGTGAGTGTTATCAAGCTACTGAGGTAGCAGAGATAACGGCAAAAAGAAGTTTGAAAAAACACTTGACGCCATAAGGGGAATGCGTAAAATACGCAGCCCTGACCTACTGAAACGGTCAACGCTCTTTAACAATTTATCAAGTAATCTGTGTGGACATTCACAGGTATTGAGTTATTCGAAATTGTCTTCTTGTTCTTCGGAATGTAGGCAATCAAAAAATTTAACTCAATGATGAGAATGTTCATAGAAATATGACGCTGCAGAAATGCAGTGAGTAATTCGTCAGCTCTTATGAGCGAAGCGAATTATGACAGTAGAATTCATTGAGCCGAGACTTTGTCTCAAAAAAACTTTAATTGAAGAGTTTGATCATGGCTCAGATTGAACGCTGGCGGCAGGCCTAACACATGCAAGTCGAGCGGCAGCACAAGGGAGTTTACTCCTGAGGTGGCGAGCGGCGGACGGGTGAGTAATGCCTAGGGATCTGCCCAGTCGAGGGGGATAACAGTTGGAAACGACTGCTAATACCGCATACGCCCTACGGGGGAAAGGAGGGGACCTTCGGGCCTTTCGCGATTGGATGAACCTAGGTGGGATTAGCTAGTTGGTGAGGTAATGGCTCACCAAGGCGACGATCCCTAGCTGTTCTGAGAGGATGATCAGCCACACTGGGACTGAGACACGGCCCAGACTCCTACGGGAGGCAGCAGTGGGGAATATTGCACAATGGGGGAAACCCTGATGCAGCCATGCCGCGTGTGTGAAGAAGGCCTTCGGGTTGTAAAGCACTTTCAGTAAGGAGGAAAGGTTAACGATTAATACTCGTTAGCTGTGACGTTACTTACAGAAGAAGGACCGGCTAACTCCGTGCCAGCAGCCGCGGTAATACGGAGGGTCCGAGCGTTAATCGGAATTACTGGGCGTAAAGCGTGCGCAGGCGGTTTGTTAAGCCAGATGTGAAATCCCCGGGCTCAACCTGGGAATTGCATTTGGAACTGGCGAACTAGAGTCTTGTAGAGGGGGGTAGAATTCCAGGTGTAGCGGTGAAATGCGTAGAGATCTGGAGGAATACCGGTGGCGAAGGCGGCCCCCTGGACAAAGACTGACGCTCATGCACGAAAGCGTGGGGAGCAAACAGGATTAGATACCCTGGTAGTCCACGCCGTAAACGATGTCTACTCGGAGTTTGGTGTCTTGAACACTGGGCTCTCAAGCTAACGCATTAAGTAGACCGCCTGGGGAGTACGGCCGCAAGGTTAAAACTCAAATGAATTGACGGGGGCCCGCACAAGCGGTGGAGCATGTGGTTTAATTCGATGCAACGCGAAGAACCTTACCTACTCTTGACATCTAGAGAAGATTGCAGAGATGCGATTGTGCCTTCGGGAACTCTAAGACAGGTGCTGCATGGCTGTCGTCAGCTCGTGTTGTGAAATGTTGGGTTAAGTCCCGCAACGAGCGCAACCCCTATCCTTATTTGCCAGCACGTAATGGTGGGAACTCTAGGGAGACTGCCGGTGATAAACCGGAGGAAGGTGGGGACGACGTCAAGTCATCATGGCCCTTACGAGTAGGGCTACACACGTGCTACAATGGCGAGTACAGAGGGTTGCAAAGCCGCGAGGTGGAGCTAATCTCACAAAGCTCGTCGTAGTCCGGATTGGAGTCTGCAACTCGACTCCATGAAGTCGGAATCGCTAGTAATCGTAGATCAGAATGCTACGGTGAATACGTTCCCGGGCCTTGTACACACCGCCCGTCACACCATGGGAGTGGGCTGCAAAAGAAGTGGGTAGTTTAACCTTCGGGAGAACGCTCACCACTTTGTGGTTCATGACTGGGGTGAAGTCGTAACAAGGTAGCCCTAGGGGAACCTGGGGCTGGATCACCTCCTTACCTATACGACTAACTCGATACTTGGTGACAATAAACTGCATCCGTGCGTTTATTGCACACAGCACATCCATGTGCTTGAGTGTTCACACAGATTACTTGATAGAAAGAAAGAGAAATTACGTTGGGTCTGTAGCTCAGCTGGTTAGAGCGCACCCCTGATAAGGGTGAGGTCGGTGGTTCAAGTCCACTCTGACCCACCAATCTTTCCTACTCTGCGTTGGAAGATAACTCGTTTAGTAAACTAAACGTCGCTATCAACCGCCTTGATTAGAAATGATTGGCAAGCCAAATTTTTTGGTAAGACCTTCTTTGAAGGTAAACGTAAAATCTCAACTGCATGTAAATGGGGCTATAGCTCAGCTGGGAGAGCGCCTGCCTTGCACGCAGGAGGTCTGCGGTTCGATCCCGCATAGCTCCACCATTTACTGCATTGGTCAAGAGATGCCAAAGATAAACGAAATTTTATCTTTGGCTTTTTTAAGCCCGCTCTTTAACAATTTGGAAAGCTGATAGTAGTTAATTGCATGAGTCTGTCATGTGATTAATTGCAAATCGTTTGATGCATGACTTTATATAAGGTGGTGTATTAAACATTGAGTTCTCAAAACACTGTTTAAGTGTCTTGAATATTCTAAAACTAAGGCGATTTCGTGTGCGAAAGTGCATGAATTATCAAAGTAAAAACCAGCTAGTTGCAATATAGCTCAAGTGAAACTCATTTGGGTTGTATGGTTAAGTGACTAAGCGTATACGGTGGATGCCTTGGCAGTCAGAGGCGATGAAGGACGTAGTAACTTGCGAAAAGCGTTGGCGAGCTAGTAACAAGCATTTGAGCTAACGATGTCCGAATGGGGGAACCCACTCACATAAGTGAGTATCTTAACGTGAATACATAGCGTTAAGAGGCAAACCTGGGGAACTGAAACATCTAAGTACCCAGAGGAAAAGAAATCAACCGAGATTCCCCTAGTAGCGGCGAGCGAACGGGGATTAGCCCTTAAGTCTATGGGGTGTTAGTGGAATGTGTTGGAAAGCACAGCGGCACAGGGTGATAGCCCCGTACATGAAAACTAACCATAGATGAAAACGAGTAAGGCGGGACACGTGACATCCTGTTTGAATATGGGGGGACCATCCTCCAAGGCTAAATACTCCTGACTGACCGATAGTGAACCAGTACCGTGAGGGAAAGGCGAAAAGAACCCCTGTGAGGGGAGTGAAATAGAACCTGAAACCGTATACGTACAAGCAGTGGGAGCGGTACTTGAGACCGTGACTGCGTACCTTTTGTATAATGGGTCAGCGACTTACGTTTTGTAGCGAGGTTAAGCGAATAGCGGAGCCGTAGGGAAACCGAGTGTTAACTGCGCGTTTAGTTGCAAGGCGTAGACCCGAAACCCGGTGATCTAGCCATGGGCAGGTTGAAGGTTGAGTAACATCAACTGGAGGACCGAACCGACTTATGTTGAAAAATGAGCGGATGACTTGTGGCTGGGGGTGAAAGGCCAATCAAACCGGGAGATATCTGGTTCTCCTCGAAAGCTATTTAGGTAGCGCCTCGAGCGAATACCATTGGGGGTAGAGCACTGTTAAGGCTAGGGGGTCATCCCGACTTACCAACCCTTTGCAAACTCCGAATACCAATGAGTACTACTCGGGAGACAGACGGCGGGTGCTAACGTCCGTCGTCAAAAGGGAAACAACCCAGACCGTCAGCTAAGGTCCCAAAGTGTATGTTAAGTGGGAAACGATGTGGGAAGGCTTAGACAGCTAGGATGTTGGCTTAGAAGCAGCCATCATTTAAAGAAAGCGTAATAGCTCACTAGTCGAGTCGGCCTGCGCGGAAGATTTAACGGGGCTAAACATACCACCGAAGCTACGGGTGCATTTCATTAGAAGTGCGCGGTAGAGGAGCGTTCTGTAAGCGGTTGAAGGTGAAGGGGTAACCCACACTGGACGTATCAGAAGTGCGAATGCTGACATGAGTAACGATAAAGGGAGTGAAAAACTCCCTCGCCGAAAGACCAAGGGTTCCTGTCCAACGTTAATCGGGGCAGGGTGAGTCGACCCCTAAGGTGAGGCCGAAAGGCGTAATCGATGGGAAACAGATTAATATTTCTGTACTTCTGCTAACTGCGATGGAGAGACGGAGAAGGCTAGGCTAGCGCGGCGTTGGTAGTCCGCGTTTAAGGTGGTAGGCAGTGTTCTTAGGCAAATCCGGGAACACCTCTTTAATGAGAATGCTGAGAGCTGATGACGAGTCACTAAGGTGATGAAGTAGTTGATGCCATGCTTCCAGGAAAATCTTCTAAGCTTCAGGTTAGTAGGAATCGTACCCCAAACCGACACAGGTGGTCGGGTAGAGAATACCAAGGCGCTTGAGAGAACTCGGCTGAAGGAACTAGGCAAAATGGTACCGTAACTTCGGGAGAAGGTACGCTCCTGGCGGTGATGAGACTTGCTCTCTAAGCTGCTGGGAGTCGCAGATACCAGGTGGCTGCAACTGTTTATCAAAAACACAGCACTGTGCAAAATCGCAAGATGACGTATACGGTGTGACGCCTGCCCGGTGCCGGAAGGTTAATTGATTGGGTTATCGCAAGAGAAGCTCATGATCGAAGCCCCGGTAAACGGCGGCCGTAACTATAACGGTCCTAAGGTAGCGAAATTCCTTGTCGGGTAAGTTCCGACCTGCACGAATGGCGTAATGATGGCCACGCTGTCTCCAGCCGAGACTCAGTGAAGTTGAAATTGCGGTGAAGATGCCGTATACCCGCGGCTAGACGGAAAGACCCCGTGAACCTTTACTATAGCTTGGCACTGAACATTGAACCTACATGTGTAGGATAGGTGGGAGACTTTGAAGCTTGGACGCTAGTCTGAGTGGAGTCGTCCTTGAAATACCACCCTTGTAGTTTTGATGTTCTAACTTGGCCCCCTAATCGGGGGTAAGGACAGTGCCTGGTGGGTAGTTTGACTGGGGCGGTCTCCTCCCAAAGAGTAACGGAGGAGCACGAAGGTTGGCTAAGTACGGTCGGACATCGTACGGTTAGTGCAATGGCATAAGCCAGCTTAACTGCGAGACATACACGTCGAGCAGGTACGAAAGTAGGTCATAGTGATCCGGTGGTTCTGAATGGAAGGGCCATCGCTCAACGGATAAAAGGTACTCCGGGGATAACAGGCTGATACCGCCCAAGAGTTCATATCGACGGCGGTGTTTGGCACCTCGATGTCGGCTCATCACATCCTGGGGCTGAAGTCGGTCCCAAGGGTATGGCTGTTCGCCATTTAAAGTGGTACGCGAGCTGGGTTCAGAACGTCGTGAGACAGTTCGGTCCCTATCTGCCGTGGGCGTTGGATGATTGAAGGGAGCTGCTCCTAGTACGAGAGGACCGGAGTGGACGAACCGCTGGTGTTCGGGTTGTCATGCCAATGGCATTGCCCGGTAGCTACGTTCGGAATCGATAACCGCTGAAAGCATCTAAGCGGGAAGCGAGCCCTAAGATGAGTCATCCCTAGGTCTTTAAGACCTCTAAAGGGCCGTAGGAGACTACTACGTTGATAGGCAAGGTGTGTAAGCGTTGTGAGGCGTTGAGCTAACTTGTACTAATGACCCGTGAGGCTTAACCATACAACCCAGATGGGTTTTACTAATACTTAGTATTAGAATAGAGCACTTAAATGGTGTGAGAATACTCAAGCAATCAGCTTTTCGAATTATTATTTAATGCTCAACTGAGTGTTAAATAGGGACATTTTATCAAATACATCCATGTATTTGACCCTAACGGGCCGCACTAAAGTGCGTTAAAAATTTGTTCCGTACAATTTTTTGTCTGGAAACCATAGAGCTGTGGTCCCACCTGATCCCATTCCGAACTCAGAAGTGAAACACAGTATCGCCGATGGTAGTGTGGGGTCTCCCCATGTGAGAGTAGGTCATTTCCAGACGCCTAATAAGTACGAAAGCCCGTTGCTAACACAACGGGCTTTTTTACGTCTAAGGTTTGTGCGTTTAATGGTCGTAAGCGTATGGGCAAGTACGTCGTCAACTGCTTTCATTGAGCCTTTATCTTATACCAATTACGATTAAAGACTTCCCAGTTTAGCCCAATCTCTGTGACACAATCTTTTTACCCTGTCCTTGCACTCAATGAATGTATTCCATGCACGACAGCATTCCTCAACAATATCATTAAAATCTTTAAAACTACGATTAGCGAGACAATGCTGGCGTAGCCATTGCCAAACCTGTTCAATGGGATTTAGCTCTGGAGAATAGGGTGGCAATTTCAGTATCCAGAGATTATCAAACTCAGCGGCAACGTCTTGCGTATGCCAACCCGCACCATCAAGGATCACTAGTGCATAACGGTCATTTGCAGTGGCTTCTGATATTTGTTTCAAGTGCTGCCTCATTGCATCTTGATTAACAAAAGGCGTAACTAGGGCTTCTGTTGCACCGGTTGCGGGGCAAATTGCGCCAAAAAGATAAGCGTACTCAAATTGTTGTTGCCTCACCGATCTTGGTCGAGAGCCTTTTGGAGCCCAAAGTCTGGTTGTTGTATTTTGCTGGCCAAATCGCGCTTCGTCTTGAAACCAAATATCAACGCGATCAAAAGGAACATGGACTGGGAGTATATCGATCGCTTTATTTTGCAGTTTTTTTAAAGGTTTCTTGAGCCTCATCAGATTGCTTGGGATGCTTAGAACGACTGTGAGCTTACGGCAGCGTAGCTCAACTTATTTCAATTAACCTGATTTAATCATTGTAACTAAATCAACCCGGTCACAATGATGCCAGATAAACTCCTTAACACCCTCGCTAACTTTGAACAGTGGCGAAGCAATAAACCTTCTCGAGGTAGTGCAATCCCTGAAAATTTGCGCCAGCAAGCGATCGCCCTTTTACCGCATTATTCAAAAACAACCATTGTTAAAAAGTTGCGTATTAGTCATGAGCAATTCAATACTTGGCTTACCGCCAACTCATCAAGTGATGTATCCAATCACTTTATTTCACTACCCAATGCAACGCCGATAACCGAGTCGCTTTCTATCTCCCTGAAGTTCAACAATGGCAATTCTTTAGCCGTATCTGGCGAAGTCAGCGAAACACGGTTTGCTCAGTTAATTGAGGCCATAAAATCATGATCCATTTAACCCGTCATAGCGACATTTTGATTGCAACCCAGCCCGCTGATTTTCGTCAAGGCATTGATGGGTTAGCTACGCTGTGTAAACAACGCCTTCATTGTGAGCCTCGCTCTGGTACCTTGTTTGTTTTTATTAATCGTAACAAAACCATGGTGCGCGCACTCGCTTATGAAAATAACGGTTTTTGGTTGATGACAAAGCGTTTATCTAAGGGCAAGTTCTCTGGCTGGCCAACCATTAATAGTGCCATGACGTCCGTGGACGCCAAACATTTACGGCAATTGCTCAGCGGAAATTACCACCCATTATAAATAACCGCTTGATTTCATTTTAAATGGGATCATACTCCATCCTCTTTTTTATTCCCGCAGGCAAAAGGCTTATTGTGGCAAAACCTTTTAACGATATCGATGCACAATCTCTCGATGATTTAATCAAGCGAGTGATTGAAGCCAAAGAAAATAATCTTGCGCTTAGCGCTGATGATTATCAGTTATTGCTTGATGCGTTACTGACATTAACAACAACACAAAACAAGCTAGCTGACCACGGTATCACCGTGCATAAATTACGTAAGTTACTTGGGATTGAAAAATCATCAGAAAAACAAAGCGACCTGTGTAAAGCACAGAAAAAAACCAGCAAGAAAAGTAAAAAACCAAAAACACAGGATGAAGACTTTACACAGGTCAAACCGGTTATCATCAAACATGCGTTAAACGAAGTAAATAAAGGGGATAGCTGCCCAGAATGTTTGAAAGGTAAGGTCTATAAAGTCGAGCCTGGCAGTTTGTTGCGCATTACAGGGCAAACGCCTTTTACCCCAGAGCAACATATTATGGAGCGCTTGCGTTGCAATGCGTGTGGTGCCTATTTCACGGCAAACCTGCCCGATGAAGTATTACATGACGGTAATAGTCATCAAAAATATGGTTACTCTGCGCGTGCGTTAATGGCGATTTATAAATACTTTGCAGGGCTACCTTTTTATCGTCAAGGCAACATCCAAAAGCTATTGGGCGTCAACATCACTGCGTCGACGGTGTTTGACCAAGTAGAGCTTGTCTGTGATGCGATTTATCCTGTTTACCAGCACTTGTTTGAGTTGGCTGGCGATGCAAAGCACTATTACTTAGATGACACCACCCACCGTATTCTTGACGCCAAGCCAGTTGAAAAGAAAGTACGTAATAGCGAGAAAACACGCTTGCGCTCAGGTGTTTATACATCAGGAGTGATTGCCAGCTTAAAAACGGGCCATGATATTGTGTTATTTGAAACCAATATTGGGCACGCAGGTGAGTTTATCGACCGCATACTCTACAAACGACAAGTCACTGTCGCACCGATATTAATGAGTGATGCGCTCGCCAGTAATCAGCCAAGTACTTGCGAGGTTGAAACATCACTTTGTAATAGCCATGCAAGGCGCCAGTTTGTCGATGTCATTAATCATTTCCCCGAAGAGGTTGAAAATATACTCACACTCTATGGTGAAGTTTGGCGCAATGAACAGACAACCATTGAACGTGAACTCACCGCACGCGAGCGACTTGAGTACCATCAGCAACATTCATTACCCATACTTGAAGCGATTAAAAGTTGGGGTGAAAAGCACTTTACTAATGAAAGCATTGAAGAAAATAGCGGTCTAGGCAAAGCTATCCGTTATTTTTTAAAACACTATGACGGGCTGAGTTTATTTTGCCATCACGAAGGGGTAAAAATAGATAATAACCGCATAGAATCGATGTTAAAAATAGTGGTGCGAGATAGAAAAAATGCGATGTTTCGTAAAAGCTTACTCGGTGCGAACATTGGCGATGTTATCACGTCGATGATAGCAACAGGCAATGAAGCAGGCATCAATGTATTTGATTACTTTACGCGACTGCAACGAGATGCGGATGATGCAAAAAAGCATCCTGAAAAATACCTACCTTGGAATTATCTCGACCAATACCAATAATAAACCGCTCATAATCAAGCAATGCTTGGGCCAGTGGCCTAAGTATTGCCGTGCCTGAAATTTAAGAAACCAGATTTTTTGCTTTATTACTTATGTCACGCCATGCTGCCGTAAGCTCACGAACGACTGGTTATCCAACTAATACCAATTATGATTGAAATGTGATCTAATTACAGCACAACATTCAACCCCGTTTATGCATGAAAACGTTAACCTACCAAGAAATACTCAATTACGCTAAACAAGAGAAAAAAGCTAATAAGAGGATCCGCTTATTAGCCGTTGCGATGTTTATGCAAATTAATAACCGCTCAGAAGTCGCCAGGCGCTTAAATGTCAGCCGTCGAAGTGTGAATGATTGGGTATCAAGCTTCTTGAACCAAGGTTTAGCTGGTCTAGATGACAAGCCTCGCATAGGTAAAAAGAGTCGATTGACCACTAAGCAGAAAGAGCAAGTGTACCTGTTTGTTAAGGATGCGGCACATTCCACCAAAGGTGGCCGCTTAACCGCACGGGATATTCAGGAATTTATCACCTCAAAATACGATGTCTCGTATAGCCATTCACATATTTATTGGTTATTGCATAAGCTGGGGTTTATACCAATTACGATTAAAGACTTCCCAGTTTAGCCCAATCTCTGTGACACAATCTTTTTACCCTGTCCTTGCACTCAATGAATGTATTCCATGCACGACAGCATTCCTCAACAATATCATTAAAATCTTTAAAACTACGATTAGCGAGACAATGCTGGCGTAGTCGTTAATGAACCTACTCAATGGGATTTATGGCAATCAACACAAGAAAGTGATCATTCTTACTGGTTAACACCGCTTATAACGTCGTTAAAAATGTTGAAGGTTGAACAACGAGCTAGTTGCGATTTTTGTCTGATTCTATGCGATCTTTGCTATGCAATCTCTGAATACATATTTATCTTGATTTGTATCACAAATGTAATGATGACAGATCGTTAATAAGCGTTGTTTAACCAGAGTCTGCGTCATTGCTGCAGGCTAGAACCTAAATGTCTTCAAACACAGGCCAATGATGTTTCATAAATCATTATGAAATGTTTAATATCATTTTTTGTGAAATTTTGAGAAAGGTCATGAGGACCGTGCAGCTCTTTACCCTCAATTTTCTATAAGTTGGACGGAGGGTTATTGCGCTAGCAGACTAGTCTCATGGCAAATGAGTGAAATAATTAACGCAAAACATTTGGTTTATTAGTCTGTTAAATTTTCGGGATGGGTACACAGGTTAACTTCATGTACAATAGCCCTATTATTTACAGATGAAACCATCATATGCCGATTTCACTAACAGAACTGAATACATTTGGTCTTCAGCAGCATTGCTCTTCACTCATTAGTGTGACGTCAAAGGTTGATCTAATTGAAACCTGTAATAGTTTATATGCAAAACAGCCTCTGTTGATTTTAGGTGGTGGCAGTAATTTAGTTTTTACTGCAAATTACTTGGGTGCTGTTGTTAATATTGCAACAAAAGGCATTAAGGTCACTGATGATGACAAGTTTTATTACTTATGTGTACAAGCAGGTGAAGGCTGGCATGATCTTGTTGAGTTTTGTTTAAACAATAAGATTTACGGTCTTGAAAACATGGCGCTTATTCCCGGCAGTGTTGGTGCGGCTCCAATACAAAACATTGGCGCATATGGTGTTGAGTTTAATCGATATTGTCATGAGGTTGAGTTTTTACGCCTTGATACAAAACAGCTGTTAACTTTCAGTAATGATCAATGTCAATTTGGTTATCGAGATTCAATTTTCAAGCAAGAGCTAAAAAATCTGGCCGTTATAACACAAGTGACACTAAAAATACCAAAGAATTGGCAGCCAGTACTGAGCTATGGTCCATTGCAATCGCTGGATCCATCTACTGTGACAGCGAAGCAAATATTTGACTGTGTATGCAATGTTCGTCGTTCTAAGTTGCCAGATCCCAAAGTGTTAGGTAACGTGGGCAGCTTTTTTAAAAATCCAGTTGTACATTCAACTGTCTACTCAGAACTATTAAATCATTACCCCAATTTAGTTGCTTATCAACAAGATGATGGTCAGTACAAGTTAGCAGCTGGCTGGTTAATTGAACAATCTGGCCTTAAAGGTTTTAGGGTCGGTGACGCTGCTGTCCATCAAGACCAAGCTTTAGTATTAGTTAATTTGAAAAATGCGACTGGCGAACAAGTGTGCCAATTAGCGCGCCACATTATTAGCGTTGTGAATGAAAAATTTTCTGTCACGTTGCAAGTTGAACCAAGAATAATTGGTGCGGTCGGGGAGATTGAAATCTAATGAATGATCATTGGTTACGGAAAAGGCAAATTTTAGCTTTACTCAGTCATGTTGCTTTTGTTTCTGGCGAAGCTATAGCTCAACAATTATCGATAACTCGCGCTGCCATAAATCAGCACATCGATGCCTTGAAAGACTACGGTGTTGAGATTTATAGCGTTAAGGGTAAAGGTTATAAGCTAGCCACCCCAATTTCGTTGATTAACGAAAATTCGTTGGTAAACACGATCGATGATCGTTGCTTTTATTTTGATGAAATAACAAGCACAAATGAATTCATGTTAGGGCATGCTGCAGAGCTTGCATCGGGTGATATCTGTATAGCCGAGTATCAATCTGCTGGTCGAGGTCGGCGTGGGCGTCAATGGTTATCGCCATATGGTCATCACATCTATGCATCTTTGTTTTGGCGGCTTAATCATGACTTGTCATATGCAAGTGGTTTAAGTTTGGTTGTTGGATGTTCTATTGTAAAAACGTTGCAGAATTTAGGTGTGGAAGGCTTAGGTTTAAAATGGCCAAATGACATTTATTTAGACCATAAAAAGCTAGCTGGCATTCTTATAGAGCTTAACCATCACAGCGTTGAGCAAGTTGAGTTGGTTATTGGTTTTGGGATTAATATGAGCATGTCTGCACAACAGGGCGAGCTTATTGATCAACCCTGGAATGATTTGTCTTCAATGACAACCATGCCAGATAAAACCCAGCTTTTAGTTAACTTACATCAACAACTTAAGCATGATTTAGCGTTATTTGAACAACAAGGTTTATCCGCATTTTTAGCGCGATGGAATGAGAACGATTTATTTATTAACCGTGAAATAACTCTACTGATGTCGCCAAATTCAATCTCTGGAATTTGCCGCGGTATAGATAAGCAAGGTGCGATTTTGATTGAGAACGAACAAGGCATATCTGCTTATGTGGGTGGTGAGATTAGCGTAAGAGCAAGTTAAGCTACATTGTGAAAGCCTAGCTTTTAGGCTTTCATTATCTTCACTTTCGAAGTAACACTTTATTCATTAAGTGGTTGGGGCCTTTTTGTAAAATGAGATGCGCTCTTTCCCGTGTTGGTTGAATATTAAGTTGTAAATTAGGCCCGTTAATCGTATCCCAAATATTTGCTGCAATTACGTTAGCTTCATCGTCACTGAGTGTTGAGTAATGATGGAAAAAAGATTCTGGATCGCTAAATGCGCCTTTTCTGAATTGTAAAAATCGCTGTTTGTACCACTGTTTTAGCAGTGACTCTTCTGCATCGACATAAATAGAAAAGTCCACAAAATCAGACACAAATGGGCGTCTTGTATCTATTGGTGTATCAAGGCCAGTTTGCAGAACATTAAGGCCTTCAAGAATCAAGATGTCAGGTTGTCTAATAGCCTGGTGTTGATCGTGGCATCTATCATACGTCACATGAGAATACAGTGGCGCTAGCACCTCTTTATCACCCGCTTTCACAGATGAAATAAATTCGACTAGCATTTTCATGTCGTAACTTTCAGGAAATCCTTTACGTTGTAACAAGCCTTTACGCTTTAAGTCTGCTAGCGGGTATAAAAAGCCATCAGTAGTAACCAGATCGACCTTTGGATGTTCTGGCCAACGCTGTAAAAGTGTTTGCAAGATACGTGCTGTAGTGCTTTTACCTACAGCGACACTGCCGGCGATACTAATAATGTAAGGGCTTGGGGAATTTTTTTGCTCAAGAAACTTACCCAAAACAAGACCGCGCTGTTGTTTTGAGTCAACAAAAAGGTTCAATAAACGACTCAGAGGTAAATAGATATCAGTCACTTCGTCTAAAGAAAGTTTTTCATTCATTCCTCGAAGATTTTCTAGTTCTGCTTCGCTCAATGTGAGTGGCACTGATTTACGTAATTCAGCCCAATGCTCACGCTGAAAAGCAAAGTAAAGTGCGTCTTGTATTGAGTTTATTGAAGTCATAACCATTCCTCTAGGTTGGTCAGGCACATTACACTATCGAATAATAGGCGACAATACTTTGCTATTGATTTGTCATTATGATGAATAGATTCGCCTAGAAATTGTGCTTTTTTGAAAAAACACGACTAAAAAAACGTCATTTGAAACTTTTTTTAGGTTTTTTCGCATTTATCTATTGCACTCCTGAGCACATTTACCTAATATCCGAACCCGAAATGACATGCCGGCATAGCTCAGTTGGTAGAGCAACTGACTTGTAATCAGTAGGTCCCGAGTTCGACTCTTGGTGCCGGCACCATTTTACTGGAGGGGTTCCCGAGTGGCCAAAGGGATCAGACTGTAAATCTGACGGCTCAGCCTTCGAAGGTTCGAATCCTTCTCCCTCCACCATTTTTCTAGGTAGTTAGGTAGCCTATGTTAGGTTGCGCGGATGTCGTATAATGGTATTACTCCAGCCTTCCAAGCTGATAACGCGGGTTCGATTCCCGCCATCCGCTCCAAAATTTGATTGCTGATATGGCTCAGTTGGTAGAGCGCACCCTTGGTAAGGGTGAGGTCGGCAGTTCGAATCTGCCTATCAGCACCAGCCTGTCACACTAACTCCTAAATAAACCTAATTCGATGACATATTATGCATCGGATTTTTTACTATATGTGTGTTTTCATCACCAAACTATTGGATTGAGGCAATACCATGGCAAAAGCTAAATTTGAACGTTCTAAGCCACACGTAAACGTAGGCACCATCGGTCACGTTGACCATGGTAAAACAACTTTAACAGCAGCTATCTCTGCTGTATTGTCTAAGACTTATGGTGGTGAAGTTAAGAACTTCGCTCAAATCGATAACGCTCCAGAAGAGCGTGAGCGCGGTATTACAATTAATACTTCTCACATCGAATATGACACTCCATCACGTCACTACGCTCACGTAGACTGTCCAGGTCACGCGGATTATGTTAAAAACATGATCACTGGTGCTGCACAGATGGACGGCGCAATCCTAGTAGTAGCAGCGACTGACGGCCCAATGCCACAGACTCGTGAGCACATCCTACTTTCACGTCAGGTAGGTGTACCTTTCATCATCGTATTCATGAACAAATGTGACATGGTAGATGACGAAGAATTACTAGAATTAGTAGAAATGGAAGTTCGTGAACTTCTATCAGAATACGACTTCCCAGGTGATGACTTACCAGTTATTCAAGGTTCTGCATTAAAAGCGTTAGAAGGCGATGCAGCATGGGAAGGCAAAATTCTTGAGCTTGCAGAAGCACTAGACTCTTACATTCCAGAGCCAGAGCGTGACATCGATAAGCCATTCCTACTACCAATCGAAGACGTATTCTCGATTTCAGGTCGTGGTACAGTGGTAACTGGTCGTGTTGAGCGTGGTATTGTACGTGTATCAGACGAAGTAGAAATCGTTGGTGTTCACGCGACTACTAAGACAACCTGTACTGGTGTAGAAATGTTCCGTAAACTGCTTGACGAAGGTCGTGCAGGCGAGAACTGTGGTGTGTTATTACGTGGTACTAAGCGTGATGACGTAGAACGTGGTCAAGTACTAGCTAAGCCTGGTTCAATCACGCCACACACTACATTCGAATCAGAAGTATACGTGTTATCAAAAGAAGAAGGCGGACGTCACACTCCATTCTTCAAAGGCTACCGTCCACAGTTCTACTTCCGTACAACTGACGTGACTGGTACTATCGAATTACCAGAAGGCGTAGAAATGGTTATGCCTGGTGACAACGTTAAGATGGTTGTTACTTTGATTTACCCAATCGCGATGGACGACGGTTTACGTTTCGCTATCCGTGAAGGTGGCCGTACAGTTGGTGCTGGTGTTGTAGCTAAAATCATCGCGTAATAGCGACTTTAGTTGACACTAAAAAAGGAAGCTTCGGCTTCCTTTTTTTGTTTTTGGCAAAAATCACAGATTAATTGTTTTTTTTGGTTAAATTGTTACGCTAACTTTACCTGTATTGTTGCGAACAAAGCTGAATAAGAATACAATCTATGGCCGATTTTTGACCCTGTGCTTATGCATTTTCTGGGAAAGCTCGGGAAATGCAGATTTGGTAAATATGTTTTTACCAAGTTAAGCTCAGGTCGTAGTGAGTAACGGAATTAACCGATGACAACAAATACTGAAAACCAGAGTAATTCTTTGGATATCGTTAAGTGGGGCGTGGCAGCATTGCTCATTGCTGCTGCTGTTATAGGCAATCAATTTTACGCAGATGCAAATGTTGTAGCTCGTGTTGCTGGGGTAATTATTGCCTTTGCTATTGCAGGTGTTATTGCATTGCAAACTATCAAGGGTAAGCAAGCGTTATCATTTGCCCGCGAAGCACACATTGAAGTGCGTAAAGTGGTGTGGCCAACTCGCCAAGAGGCCCTAAATACTACCTTTATCGTACTTGCCGCAACAGGTGTGGTTGCATTAGTCCTTTGGGGATTAGATGCAGTATTGTTACGAGTAGTCAATTTAATTACTGGCGTATAGGCATCTAAAAATGACTGAAGCTACAGAAGCGAAAAAAAGATGGTATGTAATTCAAGCCTTTTCAGGTTATGAAGGTCGTGTACTAAAAACACTATTAGAACATATCAAAATGCATAACATGGAACACTACTTCGGTGAGATCTTGGTCCCAACGGAAGAAGTAGTTGAAATGCGTGCGGGTCAGCGTCGTAAAAGCGAGCGTAAGTTTTTTCCAGGCTATGTATTAGTCCAAATGGAAATGAACGATGATAGCTGGCATTTAGTGAAGAGTATTCCACGTGTTATGGGTTTTATTGGTGGAACCTCAGATCGTCCAGCGCCGATTTCTGATAAAGAAGCCAATGCTATTCTTCAGCGTTTACAAGACACCATCGAGTCACCGACTCATCGTGTTATGTTTGAGCCTGGTGAAGTTGTTCGTGTGTGTGATGGTCCATTTGCGGACTTTAATGGCACGATTGAAGAAGTGGATTATGATAAGAACCGCGTTAAGGTTTCTGTGATGATCTTCGGTCGT
Source organism: Shewanella inventionis (assembly GCF_019931735.1). NCBI lineage: Bacteria > Pseudomonadati > Pseudomonadota > Gammaproteobacteria > Alteromonadales > Shewanellaceae > Shewanella > Shewanella inventionis. Next base: position 621,283 of record NZ_CP082926.1, read on the forward strand.
TCAACACCAGTAGAGTTAGACTTTAATCAGGTTGAAAAAAGCTGATTAAAATAACTACAAAATAAATATTGTTTGCGGGTGCGTATTTTATTATAATTCGCACCCGTTGTTTTCAGGGGAGCAAATTGGCATGTCGCCGAAATGCGTTTGAACCCAAATAGAGGAAATGTCGACATGGCAAAGAAAATTGAAGCTTATATTAAGCTACAAGTAGCAGCCGGTGCTGCAAACCCGTCTCCACCAGTTGGTCCTGCTTTAGGTCAAAAAGGTGTGAACATCATGGAATTCTGTAAAGCATTCAACGCTCGTACTGAAAAGTTCGAGAAAGGCATGCCAATTCCTGTTGTTATCACTGTATATAACGACCGTTCTTTCACTTTTGAAACTAAGACTCCACCTGCGTCTTTCCTACTGCTTAAAGCAGCTGGTTTGAAATCAGGTTCTGGCCGTCCTAACACTCAAAAAGTAGGAACTATCAAGCGTAGCGCAGTTCAGGAAATTGCTGAAACTAAAGCCGCTGATATGACTGGTGCTGATATTGAAGCGATGACTCGCTCAATTGAAGGTACTGCACGTTCAATGGGTTTGGTAGTAGAGGACTAATATAATGGCAAAGCTAACTAAGCGCGCTCGCGTAATCCGCGAAAAAGTTGATGCAACTAAACAGTATGACATCAATGAAGCAGTAGCACTTTTAAAAGAATTGGCAACTGCTAAATTCGTAGAAAGTGTTGACGTAGCTGTTAACCTTGGTATCGATCCTCGTAAATCAGACCAAAACGTGCGTGGTGCTACTGTACTACCACACGGTACTGGTCGTGACGTTCGTGTTGCTGTATTTACTCAAGGTGCAAACGCTGAAGCTGCTAAAGCTGCAGGCGCTGAACTTGTAGGTATGGAAGATTTAGCTGAACAAGTTAAAGCTGGCGAAATGAACTTTGACGTTGTTATCGCATCACCAGACGCAATGCGCGTTGTTGGTATGTTAGGTCAAATCTTAGGCCCACGTGGTCTAATGCCTAACCCTAAAACTGGTACAGTAACGCCAAACGTTGCTGATGCAGTTAAAAATGCTAAAGCTGGTCAAGTTCGTTACCGCAACGACAAAAACGGTATTATCCACACTACTATTGGTAAAGTGGATTTCACTGCTGAACAGTTAAAAGACAACTTAGAAGCGTTAGTGTCTGCACTGAAAAAGGCTAAGCCTGCAGTTGCAAAAGGCGTTTACGTGAAAAAAGTAAGCATCTCTACCACTATGGGTGCAGGTGTTTCGGTTGACCAAGCTAGCTTGGAAGACGCTAAGTAATTTTACAAAATGCGCGGATTAGTCTATAATGCGCGCACTTTGTGGGTTGAAGCTCCTTTTACCTAACTTTTGCCTAATTATTTAGGTTTGTTGGTTAATAGATGAGCTTCCGTCCAAGACCGCAGGTGTCAATCGTAAGGTTAACTTAATTTCCTGCGTAGACGGTGTCAGGCCCCAGCTAAAATTTTTTACTGGAATATCTGCACCGTAAGTAACTAAGTACATGTTGTGCTTAGTTTGGTAAATTCTAGGGATATCCCTAGGTAGAATCCAGGAGTAAAGCCAATGGCATTAAGACTCGAAGACAAAAAGGCAATTGTTGCTGAAGTCAACGAAGCTGCCAAAGGTGCACTTTCTGCAGTTGCCGCTGATTCACGTGGCGTAACTGTAGGTGCTATGACTGTTTTGCGTAAAACAGCTCGCGCTAACGGTGTTTATGTACGTGTAGTACGTAACACTCTAGCTCGTCGCGCTGTTCAAGGTACTGCTTTTGAGTGCCTAGCCGAAACTTTCACTGGCCCAACTTTACTAGCATTTTCTACTGAGCACCCAGGTGCTGCAGCGCGTCTTCTAAAAGATTTCGCTAAAACAAATGCTAAGTTTGAAGTTAAAGGTGCAGCTTTCGAAGGGGAATTTATCCCTGCAGCTGATATTGATCGTTTAGCGAAACTACCAACATACGAAGAAGCACTAGCTCAGTTGATGATGACTATGAAAGAAGCATCTGCTGGCAAGTTCGTTCGTACATTGGCCGCCCTTCGCGATCAAAAACAAGACGCCGCTTAATTTTAAGTTGGCCGCTTAATCAAATTGAATTCAGAACAATAGGAAATATTTCTAATGTCTATCACTAAAGACCAAATTTTAGAAGCTTTTGCAGCAATGTCTGTAATGGAAGTTGTTGAACTAATCGAAGCAATGGAAGAGAAGTTCGGCGTTTCTGCTGCTGCTGCAGTAGTTTCTGGCGGTGGCGATGCTGCTGCAGCTGCTGAAGAGCAAACAGAATTCGACGTAATTCTTACTTCACACGGCGACAACAAAGTAGCAGTTATTAAAGCTCTACGTGGCGCTACAGGTTTAGGCCTAAAAGAAGCTAAGACTATGGCTGAATCTTCGCCAATCGCTGTTAAAGAAGCGGTAAGCAAAGAAGAAGCTGAAGCGCTTAAGAAAGAATTAGAAGAAGCTGGTGCTTCTGTTGAAATCAAGTAAGCTATAGCTTACTTGCTCACCCAAGCAATTGGGTGAAGGCTGGCGGTTTTTTAACCGTCGGCCTTTTTTGCGCTTTATGCGCAGGCGATTTTTATTCACCGTTTGTCGCCAGTTTTAGCAGTCCCTAGCAGAGATTACTGGTTAGGTTCTTGCCATCAACGGTGATGGGCAAACGTGCTGATTTAATTATATTATTTCAGTCTTGGTCACATCTCGTAAGCAGAGGAAACCCATGGTTTACTCCTATTCTGAAAAGAAGCGTATTCGCAAAGACTTTGGTAAGCGTCCAAAAGTTTTGGATATCCCTTATTTATTGTCTATCCAGTTAGACTCTTTTAAGAAGTTCACCGATCAAGACCCTACGGGTGAGCGCGGCTTAGAAGCTGCATTCCGTAGCGTTTTTCCTATCAAGAGCTTTTCTGGCTATAGTGAGCTGCAATATGTCAGCTACAAGCTAGGTGAGCCAGTTTTTGATGTGAAAGAATGTCAGATCCGCGGTGTTACTTATTCAGCACCACTTCGCGTTAAATTACGCATGGTGTTGTTTGACCGTGAAGCTGCAGCCGGTACTGTTAAAGACATTAAAGAGCAAGAAGTCTACATGGGTGATATCCCATTGATGACTGATAACGGTACTTTCGTTATTAACGGTACTGAGCGTGTTATTGTGTCTCAGTTACACCGTTCTCCAGGCGTGTTCTTTGATCATGACCGTGGTAAAACCCACTCTTCAGGTAAGGTGCTGTATAACGCACGTATTATTCCTTACCGTGGTTCATGGCTTGACTTTGAATTTGACCCTAAAGATGCTTTATTTGTTCGTATTGACCGTCGTCGTAAATTACCGGCAACGATTATTTTACGTGCACTTGAATACTCTACTCAGGACATCTTAGATTTATTCTTTGAGCGTATTGAGTTTAAGATCAAAAAAGACTCACTTGTTATGGCACTTGTGCCAGACCGTTTACGCGGCGAAACTGCAAGCTATGACATTAAAGATGCAGAAGGCTCTTTATTGGTTGAAGCTGGCCGTCGTATTACTGCGCGTCATATTAAGCAACTTGAGAAAACCAACACCACTGAGCTTGAAGTGCCAGTAGATTACATTGTTGGTAAGTATGCTGCACAAGACTATATCGACGAAGATACAGGTGAAGTATTAGTTACTGCTAACAGCGAGATCTCTTTAGAAGATTTAGCTAAGTTATCTTTAGCTGGCATCAAGAACATTGATACATTGTTTATTAATGATCTTGACCACGGTGCTTATATTGCTGACACATTACGCATTGACTCTACAACTAACCGCTTAGAAGCGTTAGTTGAGATTTATCGTATGATGCGTCCTGGCGAGCCACCAACCAAAGATGCAGCAGAAAGTTTATTCCAAAACTTATTCTTCAGTGAAGAACGTTATGACTTATCGAAAGTAGGTCGTATGAAGTTCAACCGTCGTCTTGAAATTGATGAAGACGAAGGTAATGGCGTGTTGTCTAAAGAAGACATCGTTGCTGTAATGAAGAAAATCATCGAAATCCGCAACGGCTATGATGAAGTCGACGATATTGACCACTTAGGTAACCGTCGTATTCGTAGCGTAGGTGAGATGGCAGAAAACCAATTCCGTGTTGGTTTAGTTCGTGTTGAGCGTGCTGTTCGTGAACGTCTATCTTTAGGCGATCTAAACGAGCTTATGCCACAAGACTTAATTAATGCGAAGCCAATTTCTGCAGCAGTGAAAGAATTCTTCGGTTCTTCACAGTTGTCTCAGTTCATGGATCAAAACAACCCGCTATCAGAAGTAACGCATAAGCGTCGTATTTCTGCACTTGGCCCTGGTGGTTTAACTCGTGAACGTGCCGGCTTCGAAGTACGTGACGTACATCCAACTCACTACGGTCGTTTATGTCCAATTGAGACCCCTGAAGGTCCAAACATTGGTCTAATCAACTCGCTAGCAAGTTTTGCACGCACTAACTCTTACGGTTTCTTAGAAACGCCTTACCGCAAAGTGGTTGATGGTGTGATTACTGATGAAGTGGAATACTTATCAGCAATCGAAGAAGGTCGTTATGTTATTGCACAGGCAAACATTGAAGTTGACTCTACTGGCCGTATGGTTGAAGAGCAAATTGCGTGTCGTCATAAAGGTGAATCAACCTTTATGCGTGCAGCTGACGTTCAATATATGGACGTTTCGCCACAACAGATTATTTCTGTTGCAGCGTCACTTATTCCATTCTTAGAACACGATGACGCTAACCGTGCATTGATGGGTGCTAACATGCAACGTCAAGCCGTTCCTACATTACGTGCTGATAAGCCGCTAGTAGGTACTGGTATTGAGCGTACACTTGCTGTTGACTCAGGTGTGGTTGTTGCTGCTAAACGTGGTGGTGTTGTTGACTACGTTGATGCAAGCCGTATCGTTGTTAAAGTAAATGAAGATGAGCTACGCCCTGGCGAAGCCGGTATCGACATTTATAACTTAACTAAATATACCCGTTCAAACCAAAACACCTGTATTAACCAACGTCCTTGTTGTTTCGTTGGCGAGCCAGTGGTTCGTGGTGACGTATTAGCCGATGGTCCATCAACCGACTTAGGTGATTTGGCTCTTGGTCAAAACATGCGTATCGCGTTCATGCCTTGGAACGGTTATAACTTCGAAGACTCGATCTTAATTTCTGAGCGCGTTGCGCAAGAAGATCGTTTCACAACTATCCATATCCAAGAGCTTTCTTGTATTGCTCGTGATACTAAATTGGGTAGCGAAGAAATCACTGCTGACATTCCAAACGTAGGTGAGTCTGCTTTATCTAAATTAGATGAATCAGGTATCGTTTACATTGGTGCTGAAGTGAAAGGTGGCGACATTCTAGTGGGTAAAGTGACACCTAAAGGTGAAACACAATTAACCCCAGAAGAGAAGCTACTCCGTGCTATTTTTGGTGAAAAAGCCTCTGACGTTAAGGACAGCTCATTACGTGTGCCTAACTCAGTAAAAGGTACCATCATCGACGTTCAGGTATTTACCCGTGACGGCGTTGAAAAAGACAAGCGCGCGCTTGAAATCGAAGAAATGCACGTACGCCAAGCTCGTAAAGACTTAGGTGAAGAGTTCAAGATCCTTGAAGAAGGTGTATTGAGCCGTGCACGTAACTTGTTACTGTCTGTGGGTTATTCTGAAGCTAAATTAGCTGAAATCCCACGTAAAGACGTGTTAATTCAAGTTATCGACGACGAAGCAAAACAAACTGAACTAGAGCAGTTAGCTGAACAGCACGAAGAGCTAAAAGCTGACTTTGACAAGAAGTTTGAAATTAAGCGTCGCAAGATCACTCAAGGTGATGACTTGGCACCAGGTGTACTGAAAATCGTTAAGGTTTACTTAGCCGTTAAACGTACTATTCAACCAGGTGACAAGATGGCGGGTCGTCATGGTAACAAAGGTGTTATCTCGAAGATTTGTCCAATCGAAGACATGCCATACGATGAAGAAGGTAATCCTGTAGACATCGTACTTAACCCATTGGGCGTACCATCGCGTATGAACATCGGTCAGGTACTTGAAGTTCACATGGGTGCTGCAGCGAAAGGTATTGGTAACAAGATCACTGCTATGCTTGAAGAGCAGCGTGAAATTGCCGAACTTCGCGACTACATCAAGCAAGTATACGATTTAGGTGATGACGTGCTTCAGCGTGTTGACATCAATTCGTTCAGCGATGATGAAGTTGTGCGCTTAGCGACTCACCTTAAAGGTGGTGTGCCGATTGCTACACCAGCATTCGACGGTGCTAAAGAGAAAGAGATCAAGCAAATGCTTGCTCTTGCAGGCTTACCTGAGTCAGGCCAGTTAACATTATGTGACGGCCGTACCGGTAACGAATTTGAGCGTAAAGTAACTGTAGGTTACATGTACATGCTCAAACTGAACCACTTAGTTGATGACAAGATGCACGCCCGTTCAACCGGTTCGTACAGCTTAGTAACACAACAACCATTGGGCGGTAAAGCTCAATTCGGTGGTCAGCGTTTCGGTGAGATGGAAGTGTGGGCACTTGAAGCATACGGTGCAGCTTATACTCTACAAGAAATGCTAACAGTTAAGTCAGATGACGTTAACGGTCGTACTCAGATGTATAAAAACATCGTCGACGGTAACCATCAGATGCAACCAGGCATGCCTGAGTCTTTCAACGTGTTGTTGAAGGAAATCCGTTCACTTGGTATTAATATCGAGTTGGACCAAGAGTAAGCATCGCACTTAAGCAATGTTTGGTAACCAAGGGTGCTTTGCATCAGCAAAGCACCTGGTTTAACTCCTTCAGGAGAGAAACGTGAAAGACTTATTAAAGTTTCTTAAACAGCAAAGTAAGACTGAAGAATTTAACGGAATTAAAATTGGTTTGGCTTCGCCAGATCTCATCCGTTCTTGGTCTTTTGGTGAAGTAAAGAAGCCAGAAACCATTAACTACCGTACATTCAAGCCTGAGCGTGAAGGTTTGTTCTGTGCGCGTATCTTTGGTCCGGTTAAAGATTACGAATGTTTGTGTGGTAAATACAAACGTCTTAAGCACCGTGGTGTGATTTGTGAAAAGTGTGGCGTAGAAGTTACCCAGACTAAAGTGCGTCGTGAGCGCATGGGTCACATTGAATTGGCTAGCCCAGTTGCCCACATTTGGTTCTTAAAATCACTTCCGTCACGTATCGGCTTAATGCTTGATATGACGTTGCGTGATATTGAACGCGTACTGTATTTCGAATCATTTGTTGTTATTGAGCCTGGCATGACCACGCTTGAGCGCGGCCAAATGCTTACCGAAGAAACGTATCTTGATGCGTTAGAAGAATACGGTGACGAGTTTGAAGCTAAGATGGGTGCAGAAGCAGTTTTAGAATTGCTACGTGCTATCAACTTAGAAGAACAGATCGAACAAATGCGCGAAGAGTTGCCATCAATCAACTCAGAAACCCGTCGTAAAAAGGTGACAAAACGCCTTAAGCTGATGGAAGCATTCTTCACATCTGGTAACAAACCAGAGTGGATGATCTTAAAAGTATTACCGGTTCTACCACCTGATCTACGTCCATTAGTGCCGTTAGATGGTGGTCGTTTCGCGACGTCAGATCTTAACGATCTATACCGCCGCGTAATTAACCGTAACAACCGTTTGAAGCGTCTGTTAGATCTAGCTGCGCCTGACATTATCGTACGTAACGAAAAGCGTATGTTACAAGAGTCAGTTGATGCGCTATTAGATAACGGTCGCCGCGGTCGTGCTATTACCGGTTCTAACAAGCGTCCGCTTAAATCTCTTGCTGATATGATCAAGGGTAAGCAAGGTCGTTTCCGTCAGAACTTACTAGGTAAGCGTGTTGACTATTCAGGTCGTTCGGTAATTACCGTAGGTCCTACTTTACGTCTGCATCAGTGTGGTCTTCCTAAGAAGATGGCACTTGAGCTATTCAAACCATTCATCTATGGCAAGTTAGAAGGTCGTGGCTTAGCTACAACTATTAAAGCTGCTAAAAAGATGGTTGAACGCGAACAGGCTGAAGTATGGGATGTATTAGACGAAGTGATTCGTGAACATCCTGTGATGCTTAACCGTGCACCAACACTTCACAGACTAGGTATTCAAGCATTTGAACCTGTTCTGATTGAAGGTAAAGCAATTCAATTGCATCCGTTAGTTTGTGCGGCATATAACGCCGACTTCGACGGTGACCAAATGGCGGTTCACGTACCATTAACGCTTGAAGCTCAGTTAGAAGCTCGTGCGTTGATGATGTCAACCAACAACATTCTGTCACCAGCTAACGGTGAGCCTGTAATTACACCGTCTCAAGACGTTGTATTAGGTTTATACTACACCAGCCGTGAGCGTATTAATGGCCGTGGTGAAGGTATGGCTTTCTCTTCAGTTGCTGAAGTAGAAAAAGCATATGCTACTGGTGCAGCTGAGCTACATGCTCGCGTTAAAGTACGTATTACTGAGACCACAATTGCTGATGACGGTGAAAGAACTAAAGCCACACGTATCGTAGATACGACTGTTGGTCGTGCGCTTTTATCGTTAATTCTGCCAGAAGGCTTATCATATGATTTGGTTAACCAAAACATGGGTAAGAAGCAGATCTCTAAGCTATTGAACACCTGTTATCGTCAACTAGGTCTTAAAGATACCGTTATCTTTGCTGACCAATTGATGTATACCGGTTTCCGTTTTGCGACCATCTCAGGTGCCTCTGTTGGTATTGACGATATGGTTATCCCAGCTGAGAAATACACCTTAGTTGCCGACGCAGAAGCTGAAGTACTTGAAATTCAAGAGCAGTTCCAGTCAGGTCTTGTTACCGCTGGTGAGCGTTACAACAAAGTTATCGATATCTGGGCATCTGCTAACGAAAAAGTTTCTAAAGCAATGATGGAAAACCTGTCATCTGAGACAGTGATTAACCGTGACGGCGTTGAAGAGAAACAAGCATCGTTTAACAGCATCTATATGATGGCTGACTCGGGCGCTCGTGGTAGTGCTGCACAGATCCGTCAGCTTGCGGGTATGCGTGGTCTGATGGCTAAGCCTGACGGCTCAATCATCGAAACCCCAATTGTGGCTAACTTCCGTGAAGGCCTAAACGTACTCCAGTACTTTATTTCTACTCACGGTGCGCGTAAAGGTCTTGCCGATACCGCATTGAAGACAGCAAACTCGGGTTACCTAACACGTCGTCTAGTAGACGTTGCACAAGACTTAGTTGTTATTGAAGACGACTGTGGTGTTGAGCATGGTCTAACAATGAAACCGCTGATTGAAGGTGGTGATGTTGTTGAGCCGTTACGTGAACGCGTTCTAGGTCGAGTTGTTGCCGTAGACGTATTGAAACCAGGCACAGAAGAAGTACTTGCACCACGCAACACACTTCTTGATGAAGCATGGTGTAATACGCTAGAAGAGCACAGCATCGATGAAGTGATTGTACGTTCTGTAATTACCTGTGAAACAGACTTCGGTGTGTGTGCAGCATGTTACGGCCGTGACTTGGCTCGTGGTCATATTATTAACCACGGTGAAGCGATTGGTGTTGTGGCAGCACAGTCAATTGGTGAACCAGGTACACAGTTAACCATGCGTACGTTCCACATTGGTGGTGCGGCATCGAGAGCTTCTGCAGAAAACAACGTTCAAGTTAAGAACGCGGGTTCTCTGAAGCTACACAATGCTAAGCATGTTTCTAACATCGACGGTAAACTCGTTATCGTGTCTCGTTCTTCTGAGTTAGCCATCATCGATGAGCTAGGTCGTGAGAAAGAGCGTTATAAAGTGCCTTACGGTACCGTATTAGAGAAGTTAGAAGACAGTGAAGTGGCAGCAGGCGAAATTATCGCAAACTGGGATCCACATACTCACCCAATTATCTCTGAAGTAGCCGGTAGTGTTAAGTTTGTTGACATGATCGACGGCGTAACCATGACACGTCAAACTGACGAGTTAACTGGTTTGTCTTCAGTTGTTGTACTAGAAATTGGTGCGCGTACTTCTGCAGGTAAAGAATTACGTCCAGCCATTCGTCTAGTTGATGCTGACGGTAACGACCTAATGATCCCTGGTACTGAAGTACCAGCTCAATACTTCTTACCTGGTAACGCGATTGTGTCGAAAGACGATAACGCGAAAATCAACGTTGGTGACGCATTAGCACGTATTCCACAAGAATCGTCTAAAACACGCGACATCACCGGTGGTCTACCACGTGTTGCTGACTTATTCGAAGCGCGTAAGCCAAAAGAGCCTGCAATTCTTGCAGAAATCTCAGGTACTATCTCGTTCGGTAAAGAGACAAAAGGTAAGCGTCGTCTAGTGATTACACCAGCTGATGGTGGTGAACACTATGAAGAGATGATCCCTAAATGGCGTAACTTAAACGTGTTCGAAGGTGAAAAAGTCGAACGTGGTGAAGTTATTGCTGACGGCCCAGAAGCTGCACATGACATTTTACGTCTTCGTGGTATCCACAACGTAGCAAACTACATTGTGAACGAAGTACAGGATGTTTACCGCTTACAGGGTGTAAAGATCAACGACAAGCACATCGAAGTTATCATTCGTCAAATGCTGCGTAAGTGTTTAATCACATCTGCAGGTGACAGTGAGTTCTTAGAAGGCGAGCAAGTTGAAGTTTCACGCGTGAAAATCGCTAACCGTGAGTTAATTGCTCAAGGTAAAGCGCCAGCTACGTATGAACGTGAACTATTGGGTATTACCAAAGCATCTTTGGCTACTGAATCATTCATTTCAGCTGCATCGTTCCAGGAAACCACACGTGTGTTAACTGAAGCAGCCGTTGGTGGTAAGAGCGATCCATTACGTGGTCTGAAAGAAAACGTAATCGTAGGTCGTTTGATCCCTGCTGGTACTGGTTATGCTTACCATAAAACGCGTAATGAAGAGCGTGCAAAATCTGCAAACTCTAAAGGCAACGTTGAAGTGGCAACCGTCACAGCAAGTGAAGCTGAACAAAACCTAGCGGATCTACTAAATTTGGCTGGTAGCCAAGATTAAGTTAGCGTTATGTTAAAAAAAGGCGCCAATGGCGCCTTTTTTATTGGAATTTGCACGAAAAGTTGGCTATTTCTTGACAGGCAGCCATTACCTTTCTAAAATTCCGCGTCCCACCATTGTGGGATATAGATTTTTCACACCTAATTGTTGAGTTTAAATCAACTGTCGGAGCTATACATGGCAACTGTAAACCAGTTGGTACGTAAGCCACGCGCGCCAAAAGTCGAAAAGACTAATGTGCCTGCGTTGAACGCGTGCCCACAAAAACGTGGTGTTTGTACTCGTGTGTACACTACAACACCTAAAAAACCTAACTCTGCACTACGTAAAGTAGCTCGTGTGCGTCTAACTAACGGTTTCGAAGTAACTTCGTACATCGGTGGTGAAGGCCATAACTTGCAAGAGCACAGTGTAATCCTCATCCGTGGTGGTCGTGTTAAAGACTTACCAGGTGTGCGTTACCACACTGTTCGTGGCGCATTAGACTGTGCTGGCGTGACTACACGTCGCCAAGGCCGTTCTAAGTACGGTGCTAAGCGTCCTAAGTCTTAACGTATCCCGTTTAAGTAAGGCCAAGCTAGTATTTATTTGACATTCCAGTTTTGGAAATACCTGAAGCATACGGAGAATTGATATGCCAAGACGTCGCGTTGTAGGACAACGTAAAATCCTACCAGATCCAAAGTTTCACAGTGAGTTGTTGGCTAAGTTCATCAACGTCATTATGCAGGACGGCAAAAAGTCTACTGCAGAAAAAATTATCTACAAGGCATTAGATGTTGTCGCTGAAAAGAAAAGCGAAAATCATTTAACTATCCTTGAAGCAGCCCTTGATAACGTTCGCCCTTCAGTCGAGGTTAAATCTCGTCGTGTTGGTGGTTCAACTTATCAAGTACCATGTGAAGTTCGTCCAGTGCGTCGTAACGCACTAGCGATGCGCTGGTTAGTTGAAGCTGCTCGCAAACGTGGTGAAAAATCTATGGCTTTACGTCTAGCAGGTGAAATGCTAGATGCGTCTGAAAACAAAGGTACTGCTGTTAAGAAGCGTGAAGACGTGCATCGCATGGCTGAAGCTAACAAAGCCTTTGCTCATTACCGTTGGTAATATAATGGAGCGGGCTTTTGCCCGCTCCATATTGTTGATATTGCTAAAACCAAAAGTTTTAGTTGAGAGGGTATAAATAGTGGCTCGTACAACCCCAATTGAGCTTTATCGTAATATCGGTATCGTTGCTCATGTGGATGCAGGTAAAACTACCACAACAGAACGTGTTCTGTTCTATACCGGTATGTCTCATAAAATCGGTGAGGTGCACGACGGCGCCGCCACGACCGACTGGATGGTACAAGAGCAAGAACGTGGTATTACTATCACTTCAGCTGCTGTAACCACTTTTTGGCGCGGTATGGAAGCTCAGTTCGCTGAACACCGTATTAATATCATCGATACCCCAGGTCACGTAGACTTCACGATTGAAGTTGAGCGTTCATTGCGCGTACTTGATGGGGCCGTAGTTGTATTCTGTGGCTCATCAGGCGTAGAACCGCAATCTGAAACCGTATGGCGCCAAGCTGACAAGTACCACGTTCCGCGTATGGTATTTGTTAACAAAATGGACCGTGCAGGTGCAGATTTTGACCGAGTGATTAAACAAATTCGTAATCGTCTTGGTGCGACTTGTGTGCCAATCCAATTAAACATTGGTTCTGAAGAAAACTTCAAAGGCGTTATTGATTTAATAAAGATGAAAGCCATTAACTGGTCTGAAACAGATCAGGGTATGACATTCACATATGAAGACATTCCTGCAGATCTCGCAGCAAAAGCTGCAGAAATGCATGAGTATCTTGTGGAAGCAGCAGCTGAAGCCTCAGATGAACTGATGGACAAATACCTTGAAGAAGGTGAGCTATCAGAAGCCGAGATTAAAGCAGCTCTGCGTCAGCGCACAATTAACAACGAGATCGTCCTCGCTACCTGTGGTTCTGCATTTAAGAACAAAGGTGTGCAAGCGGTTCTTGATGCTGTTGTTGACTTTTTACCATCACCTATCGATGTACCTGCAATCAAGGGTATCGATGATGATGAAAAAGAAGTTGAACGTAAATCAGATGACAATGCGCCTTTTGCTGCATTGGCATTTAAAATTGCGACTGATCCATTTGTTGGAACACTTACCTTTATCCGGGTATATTCCGGCGTACTTGAGACAGGCGCAGGGGTTTACAATTCTGTTAAACAGAAGCGTGAACGTATTGGTCGTATGGTGCAAATGCACGCAAACGATCGTACTGAGCTAAAAGAAGTACGTGCTGGTGATATCGCCGCGGCTATAGGTCTAAAAGATGTAACAACTGGTGATACTCTTTGCGATACAGATCACAAAGTGATTCTTGAACGCATGGAGTTCCCTGAACCCGTAATTACCATTGCCGTTGAGCCTCGTTCGAAAGCCGATCAGGATAAAATGGGTATTGCGCTGCAAAAATTAGCAGCAGAAGACCCTTCATTCCGTGTTGAAACTAACGAAGAATCAGCTCAAACACTAATATCTGGAATGGGTGAGCTACACTTAGACATTATCGTTGACCGTATGCGTCGCGAGTTCAGTGTAGAATGTAACGTAGGTAAACCTCAGGTTGCTTATCGTGAAACCATTCGTTCAAAAGTGGAAGTGGAAGGCAAATTTGTACGCCAATCTGGTGGTCGTGGCCAATTTGGCCATGTATGGCTCAGATTAGAACCACTCGAAGAGGGTGCAGGCTACGAATTTGTCAATGAAGTCGTTGGTGGTGTTATTCCGCGTGAATACATTCCTGCGGTTGACAAAGGTATTCAGGAACAGATGAAAAACGGCGTATTAGCTGGTTATCCTGTTCTGGATGTGAAAGTCACATTGTTCGATGGTTCATATCATGATGTGGACTCGAATGAAATGGCGTTCAAAATTGCAGGTTCTATGGGCTTCAAACAGGGTGCGCTAGATGCAAACCCGGCGTTGCTCGAACCTTGTATGAAAGTAGAAGTAACTACACCTGAAGATTATATGGGCGATGTAGTTGGTGATTTAAACCGACGTCGTGGCATAATTGAAGGTATGGACGATGGCATCGCAGGTGTTAAACTTGTTCATGCAGTAGTGCCTCTATCTGAAATGTTTGGTTATGCAACTGATTTGCGCTCTGCATCTCAGGGCCGTGCTTCTTACTCTATGGAGTTTTATAAGTACGCAGATGCACCGCAAAACATTGCAAAAGCGATTATAGAATCTCGTAACTAATATTGGTTACGGCATTAATGTTATATTGCTCGAATTAATCGAGCACTTCTGAAAAGAAAGGAATTTATCGTGGCAAAAGCTAAATTTGAACGTAGTAAGCCTCACGTAAACGTAGGCACCATTGGTCACGTTGACCATGGTAAAACAACTTTAACTGCAGCTATCTCTGCTGTATTGTCTAAGACTTATGGTGGTGAAGTTAAAAACTTCGCTCAAATCGATAACGCTCCAGAAGAGCGTGAGCGCGGTATTACAATTAATACTTCTCACATCGAATATGACACTCCATCACGTCACTACGCTCACGTAGACTGTCCAGGTCACGCGGATTATGTTAAAAACATGATCACTGGTGCTGCACAGATGGACGGCGCAATCCTAGTAGTAGCAGCGACTGACGGCCCAATGCCACAGACTCGTGAGCACATCCTACTTTCACGTCAGGTAGGTGTACCTTTCATCATCGTATTCATGAACAAATGTGACATGGTAGATGACGAAGAATTACTAGAATTAGTAGAAATGGAAGTTCGTGAACTTCTATCAGAATACGACTTCCCAGGTGATGACTTACCAGTTATTCAAGGTTCTGCATTAAAAGCGTTAGAAGGCGATGCAGCATGGGAAGGCAAAATTCTTGAGCTTGCAGAAGCACTAGACTCTTACATTCCAGAGCCAGAGCGTGACATCGATAAGCCATTCCTACTACCAATCGAAGACGTATTCTCGATTTCAGGTCGTGGAACAGTGGTAACTGGTCGTGTTGAGCGTGGTATTGTACGTGTATCAGACGAAGTAGAAATCGTTGGTGTTCACGCGACTACTAAGACAACCTGTACTGGTGTAGAAATGTTCCGTAAACTGCTTGACGAAGGTCGTGCAGGTGAGAACTGTGGTGTGTTATTACGTGGTACTAAGCGTGATGACGTAGAACGTGGTCAAGTACTAGCTAAGCCTGGTTCAATCACGCCACACACTACATTCGAATCAGAAGTGTACGTGTTATCAAAAGAAGAAGGCGGACGTCACACTCCATTCTTCAAAGGTTACCGTCCACAGTTCTACTTCCGTACAACTGACGTGACTGGTACTATCGAATTACCAGAAGGCGTAGAAATGGTTATGCCTGGTGACAACGTTAAGATGGTTGTTACTTTGATTTACCCAATCGCGATGGACGACGGTTTACGTTTCGCTATCCGTGAAGGTGGCCGTACAGTTGGTGCTGGTGTTGTAGCTAAAATCATCGCGTAATAGCGACTTTAGTTGACACTAAAAAAGGAAGCTTCGGCTTCCTTTTTTGTTTTTCAAAATAATTACACAATCTAGTGGCAATCGTTAGTAAAGTGTGTAAAATGCGCCGCTATTGTTTGTAGAAACTCTTTTTGAAGACTATTTACACAATGGGCTTGATCTCCGTTTTAAGATCTGTATAATTGCCCACTTGCTGACATGTGCAGCGAAATATATGTTTAACCAATTAGGTTATTCATTTTCATAGCGACTCCGATTGGGAGTCGAACGGTTAAATCATCTCGCTCTGCTTTTCCAGAAAGGAAAAAGCTAGAGGGTGATTTTTTATGTGTCCATTTTAGGAGCTCTGGTCAATGCAGAACCAAAGAATCCGTATCCGCTTGAAAGGCTTTGATCATCGTTTGATTGATCAGTCTACAGCGGAAATCGTTGAAACTGCTAAGCGTACAGGCGCGCAGGTACGTGGTCCTATTCCACTACCAACACGCAAAGAGCGTTATACCGTTTTGATCTCTCCGCACGTTAATAAAGATGCACGTGATCAGTACGAACTTCGTACCCACAAGCGCTTAGTTGACATCGTAGAGCCAACAGAAAAGACTGTAGACGCGTTAATGCGTTTAGATCTTGCGGCTGGTGTCGACGTTCAGATTAGCTTAGGTTAATTGAGATCCTTAGAAGAGGTTTGAGAGATGGCTATCGGTCTTATTGGTCGTAAAGTGGGTATGACTCGCATCTTCACTGAAGATGGTGCGTCAATCCCTGTAACAGTAATTGAAATTGCTGGCAACCGAGTTACTCAAGTTAAAACTTTAGAAACTGACGGCTACCGCGCACTTCAAGTGACTACTGGTACCAAAAAAGCCAATCGCATCACTAAAGCAGAAGCAGGTCATTTTGCCAAGGGCGGCGTAGAAGCTGGTCGTGGTTTATGGGAAATGCGTCTTGCAGATGGTGAAGGCGAAGGCATTGAAGTTGGTGCTGAGCTTAATGTTGATATTTTCGCTGAAGTAGTGAAAGTAGATGTTACTGGTCAATCAAAAGGTAAAGGTTTCCAAGGCGGCGTTAAGCGTTGGAATTTCCGTACTCAAGATATGACTCACGGTAACTCATTGGCGCACCGCGCGAACGGTTCTATCGGTCAGAACCAAACGCCTGGTCGTGTATTCAAAGGCAAAAAAATGTCAGGTCATATGGGTGCTGAGCAAGTAACTACTCAAAATTTACACGTTGTACGTGTAGATGCTGAACGTAACTTGTTATTAGTACGCGGCGCAGTTCCAGGCGCTACCAATGGTGATTTGATCATTAAGCCTGCAGTTAAAGCTTAGGTCTGAGGAGATAGTAATGGAATTGGTATTGAAAGACGCGCAAAGCGCTCTTGAAGTTTCCGAAACTACCTTCGGCCGTGACTTTAACGAGGCACTGGTTCATCAGGTAGTTGTAGCGTACGCTGCAAATGCACGTCAAGGCACTCGTGGCCAAAAGACTCGTGCAGAAGTAACTGGCTCTGGCAAAAAGCCATGGCGCCAAAAAGGTACTGGCCGCGCTCGTGCTGGTAGTGTTAAAGGCCCAATCTGGCGTGGCGGTGGCGTAACATTCGCTGCTAAAACTCAAGATCACAGCCAAAAAGTTAACAAAAAGATGTACCGTGGTGCTCTTAAGAGCATTCTTTCTGAATTGGTACGTCAAGAGCGTTTAGTTGTTGTTGAATCATTTAGCGTTGAAGCTCCTAAAACTAAAGAGTTAAAAGCTAAGTTAGCAGCAATGAACCTAGAAGACGTTCTAATTGTTACTGCTGAAGTTGATGAGAATTTATTCTTAGCAGCTCGCAACTTATACAAAGTTGACGTACGTGACGTAGCGGGTCTAGACCCAGTTAGTCTAATTGCGTTCAACACTGTTCTTGTTACTGCTGATGCAGTGAAGCAAATCGAGGAGATGCTAGCATGATCCGCGAAGAACGTTTGCTAAAAGTGATTCTAGCTCCACACATCTCTGAAAAGAGTACTGTCGTTGCTGAGAAGAACAACACTGTAGTTTTCCGCGTAGCAATCGATGCGACTAAAGCAGAGATCAAAGCTGCAGTAGCGAAGCTATTTGAAGTTGAAGTAGATTCAGTTCGCACTTTAGTTAACAAAGGCAAAACTAAACGTACCGGTGGCCGTGTTGGTCGTCGTAGCGATTGGAAAAAAGCTTATGTAACTTTAGCTGCTGGTGCTGACATCGATTTCGTCGGCGGCGCTGAGTAAGCAAAGGAGAATTATCATGGCAGTTATTAAGTGTAAGCCAACCTCTCCAGGTCGTCGCCACGTAGTTAAAGTGGTGAATACGGACTTGCATAAGGGTAAACCTTTTGCTGGCCTGTTGGCGAAGAAAACTAAAAGTGGTGGCCGTAACAATACTGGCCGTATCACTGTACGCCACGTAGGTGGTGGACATAAGCAACATTACCGTCTAATCGACTTCAAACGCGACAAAGATGGTATCCCTGCAAAAGTTGAACGTATTGAATACGATCCAAACCGTACTGCGCACATTGCACTAGTACTGTATGCAGATGGTGAGCGTCGCTATATTCTTGCTGCAAAAGGCATGAAAGCTGGTGATGCAATCAAATCTGGCTTGGAAGCAGACATCAAGACTGGTAACGCAATGCCGTTACGCAACATTCCTGTAGGTAGTGTTGTGCACGCTGTTGAGATGAAGCCTGGTAAAGGCGCTCAGATCGCACGTTCAGCTGGTGCTTATGTACAAGTTGTTGCTCGTGATGGTGCTTATGCAACTCTACGTCTTCGCTCTGGCGAAATGCGTAAAGTTCCAGTAGATTGCCGCGCGACATTTGGTGAAGTTGGTAATGCCGAGCATATGCTACGCCAGTTAGGTAAAGCAGGTGCTAAGCGCTGGAGAGGCATACGCCCTACAGTTCGTGGTGTTGCAATGAACCCAGTAGACCATCCACATGGTGGTGGTGAAGGCCGTACTTCTGGTGGACGTCATCCAGTGAGTCCATGGGGTGTGCCGACTAAGGGTTATAAAACTCGTAGCAACAAGCGCACTGACAAGTACATCGTACGTCGTCGTAATAAATAGTAAGAGGATTCGCCATGCCACGTTCTCTCAAGAAAGGTCCCTTCATTGACCTGCACTTGCTGAAGAAGGTAGAGAAAGCGATGGAAGCGGGTGACAAGAAGCCAATTAAAACTTGGTCACGCCGCTCAATGATCATCCCTAATATGATTGGGTTGACCATCGCTGTCCATAATGGTCGTCAGCACGTTCCTGTGTTCGTAACTGACGAAATGATCGGTCACAAGCTTGGTGAATTTTCACCAACTCGCACTTATCGCGGCCACGCTGCAGATAAGAAAGCGAAGAAGCGCTAATACGGGAGGAATAAGATGGAAGTTTTAGCTAAACATCGTTTTGCTCGTACGTCTGCGCAGAAGGCCCGTCTAGTTGCTGATCAAATTCGCGGGTTGCCTGTTTCTAAGGCGCTTGAGATTTTGACCTTCAGCCCAAAGAAAGCCGCCGTACTAGTTAAAAAAGTACTTGACTCAGCTATCGCAAACGCCGAACACAACGAAGGCGCTGACATTGATGAGCTAAAAGTTGGAGCCGTCTTCGTAGATGAAGGCCCAACAATGAAGCGTATCATGCCACGTGCCAAAGGCCGCGCTGATCGTATCATGAAGCGTACCAGCCACATCACTGTGGTTGTATCAGATCGCTAGGAGAAGAGAGCAATGGGACAGAAAGTACATCCTAATGGTATCCGTCTGGGTATCACTAAGCCTTGGATCTCTACCTGGTACGCAGATAAGTCAGATTATGCAAAAAATCTGAACAGCGACTGGGAAGTGCGTCAATATTTAACTGAAAAGTTAAAAGCCGCATCAGTATCTAAGATTGTTATTGAACGCCCAGCGAAAAGCATCCGCGTTACTATTCACACTGCCCGTCCAGGTGTTGTGATTGGTAAGAAAGGTGAAGACGTTGAAGTATTACGTGCACATGTGTCTAAAATCACAGGCACTACTGCTCAAATCAACATCGCTGAGATCCGTAAGCCTGAATTAGACGCTAAGCTCGTTGCTGACTCTATTGCTCAGCAGTTAGAGCGTCGTGTTATGTTCCGTCGCGCTATGAAGCGTGCGGTACAAAATGCTATGCGCATTGGTGCTCAAGGTATCAAAGTTGAAGTGAGCGGCCGTTTAGGCGGTGCTGAAATCGCACGTTCTGAATGGTATCGTGAAGGTCGTGTACCTTTACATACATTACGTGCTGATATCGACTACTCAACTGCTGAAAGTCACACTCAATATGGTGTGATTGGTATTAAAGTTTGGATCTTCAAAGGTGAAGTTTTAGACGGTTTAGTACCAGCAATTGAAGAGCCTAAGCAGCAACCTAAGCGTAAGCCTCGTGGTAAATAGGAGAAACTTTTATGCTGCAACCTAAACGTATGAAGTTTCGCAAGATGTTCAAAGGCCGCAACCGTGGTCTAGCGAACGGTACTGAAGTTAGCTTTGGTACTTTCGGTTTGAAAGCAGTCGGCCGTGGCCGTTTAACTGCACGTCAAATCGAATCTGCACGTCGTGCCATGACACGTCATGTTAAACGTCAAGGACAAATTTGGATTCGAGTTTTCCCTGACAAGCCAATTACCTCTAAGCCTCTTGAAGTGCGTATGGGTAAAGGTAAAGGTAACGTTGAATACTGGGTATGTCAGATTCAACCTGGTAAGGTTCTTTATGAGATGAATGGTGTCTCTGAAACGTTGGCTCGTGAAGCCTTCGCTTTAGCAGCAGCTAAGCTTCCTTTAAAGACTACCTTCGTAACTAAGACGGTGATGTAATGAAAGCGAGCGAACTAAGAGAAAAGAGCGTTGAAGAACTTAACGCTGAATTACTTGGTCTGCTGCGTGAGCAGTTTAACCTGCGTATGCAACACGCTACTGGTCAATTGACTCAAACGAATCAGTTGAAGCTAGTGCGTCGTAACATTGCACGTGTTAAGACCATTATTACTTCTAAGGCAGGTGCGTAATGTCTGATAAAATCCGTACTTTGCAAGGTAAAGTTGTTAGTAACAAGATGGAAAAATCTATCACTGTTGCTATTGAACGCCAAGTGAAACACCCAATCTATGGGAAGTACATCAAGCGTACAACTAAGATCCATGCACATGACGAAACTAATCAGTGTAATGAAGGTGACATCGTGACTATTAGTCAATGTCGTCCTCTATCTAAGACTAAGTCTTGGACACTTGCTGAAGTAGTAACAAAAGCCTAATTTTCATTAGGATAACGTAAACGGCTCCAGTATTTGGGGCCGTTTGTTTTTTTTGCTATGCATTCTTAAAATGTGGTGTTATACTTGCGCGCCATTTTTGAGTAAATTATTACTTAAATTTGGTTCAAATATACTCCCATAGTGGGATTGTGTAGTAACGATAGCGGAGCACTTGAAATGATCCAAATGCAATCGACTCTAGACGTCGCATGTAACAGCGGCGCACGCAGAGTTCAGTGTATTAAGGTCTTGGGTGGCTCTCATCGTCGTTATGCCGGTATCGGCGACATCATCAAAGTTTCTGTTAAAGAAGCAATTCCTCGCGCTAAAGCGAAGAAAGGTGATGTATATAACGCGGTGGTAGTCCGTACTAAGAAAGGCGTACGTCGTCCAGACGGTTCTGTCATTCGCTTCGATCGGAATGCAGCGGTATTGCTTAACGCAAACCTTGCACCGATTGGTACTCGTATCTTTGGCCCAGTGACACGTGAATTGCGTAATGATAAATTCATGAAAATTGTCTCGCTGGCACCAGAAGTACTGTAAGGAGCTTCAAATGGCAGCTAAAATACGTCGCGAAGACGAAGTAGTAATATTAGCAGGTAAAGACAAGGGTAAACGCGGTAAGGTTTCTCAAGTTCTACCTACTGGTAAATTAATTGTTGAAGGCATCAATCTAGTTAAAAAGCACCAGAAGCCAAACCCACAATTGGGCGTGACTGGCGGCGTTATCGAGAAAGAAGCACCGATTCAAGCATCAAACGTTGCGATCTTTAACCAAGCCACAGGCAAGGCAGATCGTGTTGGTTTCCGATTTGAAGACGGTAAAAAAGTCCGTTTCTTTAAGTCGAACAGCGAACTCGTTAAGTAATTTGGAGTAAACGATGGCGAAACTGCATGATAAATATCAAGAGACTGTAGTCGCTGAACTAGCTAAAAAGTTCGGTTATAGCAGTGTCATGCAAGTCCCTCGGATTGAGAAAATCACCCTAAACATGGGTGTTGGCGAAGCAGTTGCAGATAAGAAAGTTATGGAGCATGCGCTTCGTGACATGACTGCAATCGCTGGTCAAAAGCCAGTTGTAACTGTTGCTCGTAAATCAGTTGCTGGTTTTAAAATCCGTGAAGGCTACCCTATTGGCTGTAAAGTTACCCTACGCGGTGAGCGTATGTGGGAATTCTTAGAGCGTCTAGTTGACATTGCAATTCCACGTATTCGTGACTTCCGTGGCCTAAGCGCAAAAGCGTTTGACGGTCGTGGTAATTACGCAATGGGTGTGAAAGAACAGATCATCTTCCCAGAAATCGATTACGATAAAATCGATAAGATTCGTGGTATGGATATTGTTATCACTACTACTGCGAAGAATGACGAAGAAGGTCGTGCTTTGTTGACCGCTTTTAACTTCCCATTTAAGAAATAAGGGTAGCATAATGGCTAAAACATCTATGAAAGCACGTGAATTAAAACGTGCACAGCTCGTAGCTAAGTATGCTGAAAAGCGTCTAGCACTTAAAGCTACTATCAGCAGCCCAGACACTTCTGATGAAGATCGTTGGGATGCAGTACTTAAGTTGCAAGCACTACCACGTGATTCAAGCGCATCGCGTAAACGCAATCGCTGTAATCAAACTGGTCGCCCACATGGTGTTTTACGTAAATTCGGTTTAAGCCGTATTAAATTACGTGAAGCGACAATGCGTGGTGAAGTTCCTGGTCTACGTAAGGCCAGCTGGTAAGCACTTGTACGGAGTAAGCTAATATGAGCATGCAAGATCCTATTGCGGATATGTTAACACGTATTCGTAACGGCCAAGCTGCTAACCACGTATCTGTAAAGATGCCTTCAGCTAAGTTAAAAGTAGCAATTGCGAAATTACTTAAAGAAGAAGGTTTCATTACTGACTACGCCGTAGCAGATGAAGCTAAGCCTGAATTAGAAATTACATTAAAGTATTTTCAAGGCAAACCAGTCGTTGAGACTATCCAGCGCGTAAGTCGTCCTGGTCTTCGTATTTACAAAGGTAAAGACGAGTTACCAAAGGTGATGGGCGGTCTGGGTATCGCAATCGTGTCCACTTCTAAAGGCTTGATGACTGATCGTGCCGCCCGCCAAGTTGGCACGGGTGGTGAGGTTATCTGCTACGTAGCGTAAGGAGTTAGTAATGTCTCGTGTTGCAAAAGCACCAGTCACTATCCCTGCTGGCGTAGAGGTGACTAAAAACGAACAGGCTTTAACCGTCAAAGGCGGTAAAGGAAGTCTGACTCGAGTAATCAACAATGCGGTTAATGTTGTTATCGAAGATGCACAAATTAAGTTTCTACCTGTCGAAGGCGCTGTTGACGCTTGGGCACAGGCAGGTACTGCACGTGCACTAGTAAACAACATGGTTGTTGGTGTATCACAAGGTTTTGTGAAGAAATTAAAATTAGTTGGCGTTGGTTACCGTGCAAAGATTGTTGGTACCGACTTAGACTTAACTTTAGGTTTCTCACATCCGTTGGTACATAAACTACCCGCAGGCGTTACTGCCGAATGTCCTAACCAAACTGAAATCGTCCTAACAGGCGTTGATAAGCAGTTAGTAGGTCAAACAGCAGCCAACATTCGTGGTTACCGTCCACCAGAGCCATACAAAGGCAAAGGTGTTCGCTATGACGACGAAGTTGTACGCCGTAAAGAGGCTAAGAAGAAGTAGGTAACGCGATATGGATAAGAAAACATCTCGCTTACGTCGCGCTTTGCGTGCTCGTAAGAAGATCCAAGAGCTAGGCGTGAACCGTCTGGTTGTACATCGTACACCGCGTCACATCTATGCTCAGGTGATCAGTCCTGAATTTAAGGTGTTAGCTGCTGCGTCGACTGTTGAAAAAACAGTTAAAGAGCAACTAAAGAGTACCGGAAACGTAGATGCGGCTAAAGCAGTGGGTAAAACTGTTGCTGAGCGTGCGATCGAGAAGGGCGTAGCTGTTGTTGCGTTCGACCGTTCTGGATTCAAGTATCACGGTCGTGTAGCTGCTTTAGCAGATGCCGCTCGTGAAGCTGGCCTGAAATTCTAAGGGGTTATAAATGGCTAAATTAGAAGCTCAGCAAAAAGACGATCTGCAAGAGAAATTAATTGCAGTTAATCGTGTTTCTAAAGTAGTTAAGGGCGGTCGTATCTTTAGCTTCACAGCACTAACAGTAGTGGGTGACGGTAACGGTAAGATCGGCTATGGCTATGGTAAAGCGCGTGAAGTTCCAGCTGCTATTCAAAAAGCAATGGAAAAAGCCCGTCGTAATATGGTAACCGTGGAGTTGAACGCAGGTACTCTGCATCACCCAGTTAAAGGTCGCCATACTGGTTCTAAAGTTTATATGCAACCAGCATCAGAGGGTACCGGTATTATTGCCGGTGGCGCAATGCGTGCCGTATTAGAAGTTGCAGGCGTTCATAACGTTCTGTCAAAAGCATACGGTTCTACTAACCCGATCAACATCGTTCGCGCAACTGTCGATGCGTTGGTGCACATGAAGTCACCAGCTCAAATCGCAGCAAAACGTGGCCTGAATGTTGATGAAATTCGGGGGTAATGCACCATGGCTACTAAAACTTTAAAAGTAACACAGACTAAAAGCAGCATCGGTCGTTTACCAAAACACCGTGCAACCCTAACCGGTTTAGGTCTGCGTCGTATTGGTCACACTGTAGAGCTTGAAGATACTCCTTCAGTTCGTGGTATGATTAATAAGGTGTACTACATGGTTTCGGTGGAGGAATAAGATAATGCGTCTAAATACTCTATCTCCAGCAGCAGGTTCTAAATCTGCTCCTAAGCGTGTAGGCCGTGGTATTGGTTCAGGTTTAGGTAAGACTGCAGGTCGCGGTCACAAGGGTCAGAAATCTCGTAGCGGTGGCGGTGTACGCCCTGGCTTCGAGGGTGGTCAAATGCCACTTAAGATCCGTTTACCTAAGTTTGGTTTTACCTCGCGTCGTGCTTTGGTATCAGCTGAAGTTCGTTTACTCGAACTAGCAAAAGTTAACGGTGATGTTGTCGATTTGAATGCACTGAAAGATGCGAACGTTATTACTCGCAACATCCAGTTTGCGAAAATCGTTCTTTCAGGTACCATTGACCGCCCAGTGACTGTAAAAGGTCTGAAGGTAACCAAAGGTGCTCGTGCAGCTATTGAAGCTGCCGGTGGCAAGATCGAGGAATAATACGTCGATGGCAAAACCAGGACTTGATTTAAAAAGCGCGAAAGGTGGTTTATCAGAATTGAAAACTCGCCTTCTGTTCGTGATTGGTGCGATTATCGTCTTTAGAGCCGGTTCGTTCGTGCCAATTCCTGGTATTGACGCTGCTGTATTAGCAGAGCTTTTTGCTCAGCAAAAAGATACCATCCTTGGCATGTTTAACATGTTCTCGGGTGGTGCTTTAGAGCGTGCCTCTATCTTCGCATTAGGTATCATGCCGTATATTTCGGCATCGATTATTATGCAGTTGTTGACTGTTGTGCATCCTGCACTTGCTGAATTGAAAAAAGAAGGCGAGTCAGGGCGTAAAAAAATAAGTCAATATACAAGATACGGCACACTTGTGTTGGGTACATTGCAATCTGTCGGTATTGCAACAGGTTTACCAAATCTTATGCCTGGCCTAGTTGCCAACCCAGGATTTGGTTTTTACTTTGTTGCTGTTGTGAGTTTGGTTACCGGAACTATGTTCCTTATGTGGCTAGGCGAACAGATTACCGAACGCGGTATTGGTAATGGTATTTCGATTTTAATTTTCGCAGGTATCGTTGCAGGTTTACCGTCGGCTATCGGCTCAACAGCCGAGCAAGCGCGTCAAGGTGACATGAATGTATTGGTACTACTGTTGCTCGCGGTTATCGTATTTGCAGTAACTTATTTAGTGGTATTTGTGGAACGTGGTCAACGTCGTATCGTCGTTAACTACGCTAAGCGTCAACAAGGCCGTAAGGTTTTTGCAGCGCAAAGCACTCACTTACCGTTAAAAGTGAACATGGCAGGTGTGATTCCACCAATTTTTGCGTCCAGCATTATTTTGTTTCCAGGCACACTGGCTCAGTGGTTTGGTCAAAATGAGTCCATGTCATGGTTAAGCGATTTCGCTTTAGCTGTGTCACCAGGACAACCGCTGTATTCATTATTGTACGCGACAGCAATTATCTTTTTCTGTTTCTTCTATACTGCGTTGGTTTTCAATCCACGCGAAACAGCGGATAATTTGAAAAAGAGTGGTGCATTCATTCCTGGGATCCGTCCCGGAGAACAGACTTCGCGTTACATAGATAAAGTAATGACACGTTTAACCTTAGCGGGTGCGTTATATATTACCTTTATCTGCTTAATTCCGGAGTTCATGTTAATTGCGTGGAAAGTACAGTTCTATTTTGGCGGTACTTCACTACTAATTATTGTAGTCGTAATCATGGACTTCATGGCTCAGGTTCAGACCCATATGATGTCTCATCAATATGAGTCTGTGATGAAGAAAGCTAATCTTGTGAACAAAGCAAACTTAGATCGCTTTGGTAAATAAGATTACTTTGACGGAGTGATGAAATGAAAGTTCGAGCTTCCGTGAAGAAGATCTGCCGTAATTGCAAGATCGTCAAGCGTAGTGGCGTTGTGCGCGTTATCTGTGTTGAACCAAAACACAAACAGCGTCAAGGCTAAGAAAGAAGTTTGGTCAGCTCAATAATGGGCTGACCAAAAATATTGTTTGCAAATCTGTCGTCTGTCGAGTATCCTTTCGGGCTTTTCGCAGATGGCCTTTAACTTTAAGGAGTGCATAGTGGCCCGTATCGCTGGCATTAACATTCCTGATCAAAAGCACACAGTCATTGCATTGACTGCAATCTTTGGTATTGGTCGTACACGCGCTAGAGCAATCTGCGCATCTACGTCAATTGCTGAAGACGCTAAGATCAAGGAATTGAGCGAAGCTCAAATAGATATCCTACGCGAAGAAGTCGCCAAATACACTGTAGAAGGTGACTTGCGTCGTGAGATTTCAATGAACATCAAGCGTCTTATGGACCTTGGTTGTTATCGTGGTCTCCGCCATCGTCGTAGCCTGCCTCTTCGTGGGCAACGTACTAAGACCAATGCGCGCACGCGTAAAGGTCCACGTAAACCAATCAGAAAGTAACGGGAAGGTAAACCACAATGGCTAAAGTTCCGTCACGTTCTCCGCGTAAGCGCGTACGTAAACAGGTTGCAGATGGCATGGCTCATATCCATGCGTCTTTCAACAACACAATTGTCACCATTACAGATCGTCAAGGTAATGCGTTGTCATGGGCTACCTCAGGTGGTTCTGGTTTCCGTGGTTCACGTAAATCAACACCATTCGCTGCACAGGTTGCTGCTGAGCGTGCAGGTATTGCTGCTCAAGACTACGGTGTTAAAAACCTTGAAGTTTTCGTGAAGGGTCCAGGTCCAGGTCGTGAATCAGCCATTCGTGCGCTGAACGCTGTTGGTTATAAAATTACTAACATTACCGATGTGACGCCTATCCCTCATAATGGCTGTCGTCCACCTAAAAAACGTCGTGTATAACACTGCGTATATAGGATAGTTGGAGAAAGATCATGGCAAGATACTTGGGTCCTAAGCTCAAGCTCAGCCGCAGAGAAGGTACAGACCTTTTCCTAAAAAGCGGTGTGAGAGCAATCGATTCGAAGTGTAAGCTAGAAGCTGCACCTGGACAACATGGCGCTCGTAAGCCACGTTTGTCAGAGTACGGTTTACAGCTACGCGAGAAACAAAAAGTTCGTCGTATTTACGGTGTGCTAGAAAAGCAATTCCGTAACTACTACAAAGAAGCAGCACGCTTAAAAGGTAATACTGGTGAAAACCTATTACAACTTTTAGAAGTCCGCCTAGATAACGTTGTTTATCGTATGGGTTTCGGTTCTACACGTGCAGAATCACGTCAGCTAGTAAGCCATAAATCAGTTATGGTTAACGGTCGTGTTGTTAACATTCCGTCATTCAAAGTGTCTGCGAATGATGTTGTAAGCATCCGTGAAAAGTCACGCACTCAAGCTCGTATTAAAGCGGCTTTAGAAGTGGCTGGTCAACGCGAAAAGCCTACATGGGTAGAAGTCGACAGTGCGAAAATGGAAGGTGCTTTCAAGCGTATTCCAGAACGTAGCGATTTGTCTGCGGATATTAACGAACAGCTGATCGTCGAGCTTTACTCTAAGTAAAGCTAACAAACAAGAGAGGACACAATGCAGGGTTCTGTTACAGAATTTCTTAAACCGCGTCTCGTTGATATTGAGCAGGTTAATTCAACTCGCGCCAAAGTTACACTAGAGCCACTCGAACGTGGTTTTGGCCATACCTTAGGTAACGCGTTGCGTCGCATCCTATTGTCGTCTATGCCTGGCTGTGCAGTTACTGAAGTCGAAATTGACGGCGTACTGCATGAGTACAGCAGTAAGGAAGGCGTACAAGAAGATATCCTTGAGATATTGCTTAATCTTAAGGGATTAGCAGTGACTATCGAGGGTAAAGACGAGGCTTTGCTTACATTAAGCAAGTCCGGCACAGGCCCTGTTACAGCAGCAGATATCACACATGATGGTGATGTTACCATTATGAATCCTGATCATGTTATCTGTCACTTGACTGGTAATAATGATATCAGCATGCGTATCCGCGTTGAGCGTGGTCGTGGTTATGTGCCAGCTTCGGCTCGTGCACAAACTGAAGACGACGATCGCCCGATTGGTCGCCTGTTGGTTGATGCTTCATTCTCGCCTGTAGCTCGCATTGCATATAATGTAGAAGCTGCTCGTGTAGAACAGCGCACTGACTTAGATAAACTTGTGATTGATATGACCACAAATGGTACTATCGATCCTGAGGAAGCAATTCGTCGTTCTGCAACAATTTTAGCTGAACAGCTAGATGCGTTTGTTGAGCTTCGTGATGTTACTGAGCAGGCTGTTGTAGAAGAGAAACCGGAGTTTGATCCGATTTTGCTGCGTCCTGTCGACGATTTAGAGCTAACTGTACGTTCGGCTAACTGTTTAAAAGCCGAAGCGATTCATTACATCGGAGATCTTGTACAACGCACTGAAGTTGAGTTACTTAAGACCCCTAATTTAGGTAAGAAGTCTCTTACTGAAATCAAGGACGTTTTAGCATCTCGCGGACTGTCGTTAGGTATGCGTCTAGAAAACTGGCCACCGGCTAGTTTAGCAGACGACCTATAAGTCTCAGGTTAGTACAGATTTAGGTTATAAGGATTAGGTCATGCGCCATCGTAAGAGTGGTCGTCAACTAAACCGCAACAGCAGTCACCGTCAAGCTATGTTCCGTAACATGGCTTGTTCAATAGTTCGTCATGAGATTATCAAGACAACTACTGTTAAAGCGAAAGAACTGCGTCGCGTTGTTGAGCCTCTAATAACACTAGCTAAAGTAGACAGCGTTGCAAATCGCCGTTTAGCTTTCGCTCGTACCCGCGACGCTGAAGTTGTAGGTAAGTTATTTACTGAATTGGGTCCACGCTTCCAGGAACGTCCTGGTGGATATACCCGTATTCTTAAGTGCGGTCTACGTGCCGGTGATAAAGCCCCAATGGCTTACATCGAGTTAGTAGGACGCCCTGAAGCTGCTGAAGCTGTAGAAGTTGAAGCTGCAGAGTAATTTCTAATTACTCAATTAAAAACCGAGCTTAGGCTCGGTTTTTTTATGCTTATTTCTAGCCTTGTTGATCATCAATATTATGATTGGCGTTTATTAGTCTTAGATTTTATATTCATTTTTATTCGAATCCATCTGGTGGGCGCCATTTGATTACACAGTGCTTTATACCGCTTTAGTGTTGTATCTACATCACTGTAAATTTAGAAAGCCTTAGCTAAGTTTTTCCTTTCATGCATGCAACTAACCTAATTACAGCTGTTATGACTACATCTAAGTCATTGCAAACAGGTGAGAGTTCGACAAGTTGTGTAAAGAGTTCATCATTTGTAATGGTAAGTTTGAAATCTAACATTGATCCATTGTTTAGTATTAGACTGATAATACACACAAAATATCGTTCCTACCCTTGTTGCTTATTTAGTGCCGTATAATTTGTTTGCCTTGTGTTTGCTACTGCCTTATACGTACTACACACACTGTTATAGTTATGCCAATCAGCACAACAATGTGATTATTTTACTGGTTAAAACCGATTACAACTCGTTAGCAATTTTGAAAGAACAACTTGCTCGTTGTAAGTTCTGCTTTATTTTAAGTGATTTTTCCCATGCAATCTCAGATCGCTTATTTATCCTTATTGTAATTACAACATAGTTTATTTCACTTTTTTATTAGCGGCTTTATTATCGTTTTGCAGACAAGCAGACAAGCAGACAAGCAGACAAGCAGACAAGCAGACAAGCAGACAAGCAGACAAGCAGACAAGCAGACAAGCAGATATGAAAATGCCAATCAAGTGATTGGCATTTAGAGGTCATTTAGATGTTGGCGATATTAGTATTGATAACCTTCAGATGGTTTCTGCTCTGAGTAGTCTAACTTTTCGTGTTTTTGCCCCATAGCTTCAGCAACCTCAGGAGGCATATAGTTTTCATCATGCTTAGCAAGTACTTCACTTGCTTCTAATTTCCCTGATTCAACTAAAACCCCTTGGGCAACAATTCCTTGCCCTTCACGGAATAGGTCCGGTAATAGGTCATCATAAGTCACAATAATTTCGCCACCGGCTGAATCGTGAACGGCAAATTCTACATGTAAACTATTTGGGTCTCGTTTCATTGATCCAACCGTAACCATACCACCGACACGAATGCGCTGGCCAACTTCTGGCATGACACCTGTATCGTTTTTACCGTTAACTATTTCATAAGGTGTATAAAACAAATTCAGATTTGAATTTAATGCGTACAAGAGCAATGACGCAACTGCAGCAACACCTGCAATTAGCGCAACGGCTAATGTAAGACGTTTCTTTCTTCTTGGGTTCATTGTTTTTTACCTCTTGATTCTTTCAGTTTTTCTTCGCGAGCTTGTTTGCTCGCAATTTCTGTTAACACTTTACGCTTTCTACGTGCACTAGAGATGATTAAAATGGCTAAACTGCTAAAGGTTACACCATAAGCTAACCACACATAGAAGGCGTAACCTCCCATGTTTAAAAAGTCACTCATTGAATCAAATTGCATTATTTAGACACCTCTTGTGTTGCCAATTCTCTTACCCAAGGGCGCATACCATTTCGGGCTAATACTTCCGCTCTAAATCTAACGAGTGTAATTGCGCCTATCATCATACCAAACCCAACTATGTTGATCAGAAGCGGGTATAACATGTCACCCGTCATAGTCGATTTTTCAGTGATCTTGATCGTTGCCGGTTGATGTAAACTGCTCCACCAATCGACAGAATATTTAATAATTGGAATATTAATAACCCCTACAATGGCTAAAATGCCTGCTGCACGCGCAGCCAATACTTTATCTTCAAATGAGGCATAAAGCGCAATGACCCCGAGATACAAAAACAGCAATACAAGCTCTGAGGTTAATCGTGCATCCCAAACCCACCAAGTGCCCCACATAGGTTTTCCCCATGCAGCACCAGTAAATAGAGCAATAAACGTAATTACAGCCCCAATAGGCGCAATAGAGGCTGCGGCCCAATCTGCAGCTTTAATTTGCCAAACAATACCGATGAATGATGCGGTTGCCATGCCCATATAGGCAGCCATTGACATTGAGGCTGCTGGAACATGGATATAGATAATCCTAAAGCTATCGCCCTGTTGGTAATCCATGGGTGCAAACAATAGACCCCAGGTCGTTCCAACACCTATTAACGCAATTGCCAAACAAACAAACCATGGCAAAAAGGTTCCTGCAAGTTTATAAGAACGCTCAGGATCAGCGTATGAGTTTAGCCATTTCCACATTTAGTTTGTACTCACTCTTAAAGATGCGCCAATAGCGAATGGCGCCATAATTAATGATCCAATTAACATCGCGCCAATAATCGCAAGCTGGCCGGTGTAGGGTAAATTTATACTTGCAGAGTCAATTGCGCTGGTCGCAAAAATTAACACTGGAATGTATAAAGGTAAAATCAACAAACTTAATAGCACGCCACCCTTTCTTAGGCCGACAGTTAAAGCCACGCCTATTGCACCAAGTAAAGATAATACCGGTGTTCCAAGCGCGAGTGTGGCCATCAGCGCAACATAGCTATTGCTGTCTAAATGCAGTAACACAGCTAATAGTGGTGCAACTAAAATTAACGGAACACCTGTTAGAATCCAATGTGCGAACACTTTTGCTAATACAAGAATTACTAAAGGTTGAGGGCTTAATAGCATTTGCTCCAAACTGCCATCACTGTAGTCGGCTTTAAATAAGCGCTCAAGTGACAACATAGAAGCTAACAGTGCCGCTACCCAGATAATGCCTGGTGCTACGCGAGTTAATACCTGTGGTTCTGGTCCTATCCCAAGAGGGAATAAGGTCACAACCAATATAAAAAATAATAATGGATTAAAAATGTCACCACGGTGGCGGATGGCAATGCGTAGATCACGCTGTAGTAGCGTCATGAATGCCGTGGTATAACTTATTCCTCGTTTCATTCAGATACCTTATACAAAGCGATAGTCAAGAGTGATTTTGCGTAGTATGTCATCGCCTATGATGCTCATATCTTGATGTGTGGTTAAAATGACACATCCCCCAGATTTTGCGTGTTGCATAAATAACTGTTCTAACTCTTCTACGCCTTTTTTATCAATAGCGGTAAAGGGTTCGTCTAAAATCCAGATCTTGCAATCACTGTGTTGTAATCTTGCTAGTGCAGTTCGCCGATGTTGTCCCGCAGACAAATGACCAGCTAGTGCTTCTTCAAATCCTGCGAGGTTAACTTTTGCCAGCAAAGCCGTAGTATCAAAGTTATCATAGCCACTGATTCTTAAATTGAAGTTAAGATTTTCTTCTGCTGTAAGTTCACTTTTAACACCCGCTAAATGGCCTAAATATAGTAAATCATGATTAAACTCATCGCGACAACGAGTGATATCTTCACCGGCATATTTTACTTCTCCAGCGTATGGGCGAGATAGGCCTGCAATAATACGTAATAAGCTTGTTTTACCCGCGCCATTAGGACCTTCAATTTGAACGATATCACCTGCGTTGATATTAAAACTGAGTCCATCAAATAGTATGCGCTCTTCCCGGATACAGGTTAATTCGTTGGCACTTAACAATGCGTTTGATTGATTTGACTTGGTCACTTATCCCTCTTGTTTACGCGTGAGGATGAATTCGAAAAGATATTAACACAAAGGTATTTATCGGTTTAGCTTTGTCTCAGACTAAGTGCTAGCAATTTGATATGGTTCCAAAAAAAACGATACCAATTGAACTTTTTCAACAATTACTAATATATTACCTGAACTAGCCAGATTGTCTTGATTTAGAGACTAAGCTGAGATTGTTATCACAAAAAGATGAGTTTTTTTGCTATTTGTAGTAATCTAGTGTTGCTAAAAAGAGTCTGCCTTCTAAATCAAGGGCAGCGTTAAGCTTTGTATATTTGCAATTAGGAACGTTGAACATGAAAAAATTGTTAGCAATGACTGCAGTAGCTGCATTAACTTTGTCTGCGAATGTGTTTGCTCAAGAAGGTGAAGCTATTTACAATAAAGCGTGTCAAGTATGTCACAGCATGGGTGTGGCCGGTGCGCCAAAGGTTCATGATGCTGCTGCTTGGGAACCACGTCTAGCTAAAGGTTTAGATGCCTTAGTGGGTTCTGTAAAATCTGGTTTAAATGCAATGCCACCAGGTGGTATGTGTACAGATTGTACTGACGATGATTACAAAAAAGCTATCGAGTTTATGTCTAAGTAATTTTCGACTAAACCAAAAACCGGCTTAATAGCCGGTTTTTTTATGGGTGTGTGTTTCTGATGTTAGCTTAGTGCTTACTGTACTAAAGTATCTAACATTAGCTTGGCGTTGCTACCAACCGCAATAGCGTCAATACTGCCTTTTAGATCTCCTGTTTGTGGTTTTACACTGCCGTTTTTAGATAAAACCGCAATGACTTCCACTTCTTTTACGGAGCTTAGTTTCATATCGCCGCCCATTGAAGTGCTGTCATCTAGAGTAATCGTTGCAGGTAGGTTTGCAGCGTTAATTTTTGTTGCAGCTAATGGCACTTTTGGACCTTGAGTTGCACGAGCAAAGATAAATACGACATCTGTGTCGCTTACTTTGTCTGCAAGTTCATTTGAAATGGACACTTCAATAGCAAGTGTGTTGGCATTGGCTGCCGCCATACCTTTATGGTTTTCGTCATTTGGCATTGTATTAGCGCTGTCACCCATACGCATTTTAGCCGACTCAATCGCATTCATTAATGCGGTGCGATCAACATCGTTACGGTCGCTGTCTAAGATCATTTGCCAAGCTTCAATTGCCTTAGTGTACTCGGCAGTAAAGAAAGCATCCATACCAACTAATAATAGTGTGGAGGGATCTTGTGCATCTAAAGATAAAGACTGGTCAATAATTGATTGGATCTCAGGGGTGATCTTTTGGCCTGCTTTATAATACAGTGCGGTGGCTTTAGGGCCCAATAATTCAGCATGTGTACCAACTAACGCCATCACTTTATCAAATGCTGCTACAGCTTTATCGTATTGATTGGCTGATACATATGCATGGCCTAAACTAAACCAGGCTTGGCTATTTTCAGGCTCAGATTGGACTTGAGCTTCCATCATTTGTACTCGCTGCGACATTATCTGCGCAGGATCCATTCCTTGATGTGGGTTGTTGGCTTGGGGTGGATTTGCCAGTTCGTTATAAGCTCCAAGTTGTTGGTAGAAGTAACCTGAAATAGCAAGTAAACAGACAGTCATGAATGCAGGCCATAATGCACTTTTAGGTTTAATCGCCACATCAAGCGAGTCATCGCCTTCTTGTTTCATATCTTGCAGTAAGTTGATTTCAAGTTCTTTTTTGAGTGCGTCAAATTCGGCTTTATCTAATAGCTCATCTTGTAACTCTTTTTCGAGTATGGTCAACCGTTCACCATAAAGCTCAAGGTTCGTTTGTCTACGAACGCCAGCTTCTTCGGCGTGAAGAAGCTTTTGTTGGCGAAAGTGAGGAACCCAAATCATGATTAGGCCGATGAGTACGACAAGCGCAATAAAAATCCAAAATGTGGTCATTGTGTCAATATTCACTTTTAGGTTAACTGAAAATGCGGCATTACCGCAGTGCTTGGAATGTTGATTATACGTAAAGATTATTAATTGAATAGTAATATACGGGAGATATGAATCTAAATCCTGAGAGTTGCGTACTGGTTCACAGATTGAAAGTGTTTAGTAAATTCAATGAAACTTTCATTTTATGTTTAGGTCACATGCAGAACGCTATCCATTTTACGCAGTTGATTGTCCATTATGAGACTAGTGACCCAGTTTTGTACGAAAAGGGCAGACAGATGCAATAGCAAGTTCTAAAATGATTTAAAATTCGTTTAAGCTAATGTGCGTATATTAGTTTTGACGCATTGATTGATGTTGCCGTGGTTTGTTCAGATCCACTTAATTATTTAGACTAAGGAATACCCATGATTCCAGAACTTGGACATTTCTCGCTTATTCTCGGTTTAGCTTTTGCTTTACTGTTAGCTAGCGTGCCGTTATATGGTTCAGCTCGAAAAGATCAGTATCTTGTTCGTTATGCTTGGCCTCTAACTTACGGCATGTTTTTCTTTATCACATTCTCGGTTATTACTTTAGCCTACAGCTTTGCTACTGATGATTTTTCGGTGGCATATGTTGCACATCATTCAAATTCTCAATTGCCTATTTTCTTTAAAATTGCTGCAGTGTGGGGCGGACACGAAGGGTCATTACTGTTTTGGGTATTTGCCTTGTCTGTCTGGGCTGCTTCAGTTGCTCTATTTAGCAAAGGTTTAGAAGAGGTATTTACGGCCCGTGTATTATCGGTATTGGCGATGATTGTGGTTGGTTTTACTCTTTTTATGATATTAACATCTAGCCCATTTGAACGAATTTTTCCAATTCCATTAGAGGGTCGAGACTTAAATCCAATGTTGCAAGATGTTGGGCTTATTTTCCATCCTCCAATGCTGTATTTGGGTTATGTTGGCTTCTCTGTATGTTTTGCGTTTGCAATTGCTGCGTTAATGAGTGGCAGACTTGATTCTGCATGGGCACGCTGGAGTCGCCCATGGACACTCGCTGCTTGGATATTCTTAACGGGTGGTATTTCGTTAGGTTCTTGGTGGGCTTACTACGAATTAGGTTGGGGAGGCTGGTGGTTCTGGGATCCAGTAGAAAACGCATCATTTATGCCTTGGCTGGTGGGAACCGCTTTAGTTCATTCATTAATTGTGACTGAAAAGCGTGGCGCATTCCGCAACTGGACTGTTTTACTGTCTATCTTTGCATTCTCATTAAGTTTGTTAGGTACCTTTATTGTTCGTTCTGGTGTACTAACATCTGTGCATTCATTTGCTGCAGACCCAAGTCGTGGCTTATTTATCTTACTATTGCTAGGCCTTGCTGTTGGTGGTTCGTTAACGCTGTTTGCATTCAGAGCTAGTGAAATGAGTAGCCCTGCGCGTTTTGAACTTAAATCAAAAGAAACCATGCTGCTTATCTGTAACGTGCTACTTACTGTAGCCGCAGGCACTGTGTTACTAGGGACACTATATCCACTACTAATCGATGCGTTAGGCATGGGTAAAATTTCAGTTGGACCGCCATACTTTAACGCCGTATTTGTGCCTATTGTGCTTGTACTGTTTGGTTTTATGGGGATTGGCCCAATTATTCGCTGGAAAAAATCGAAAGCGGGTGAAATTAAAAGACAACTTTTACTACCAGCAATCATCTCATTAATCGTTGGTGTGGTAGTTCCATTTGTTGTTGGTGGCGAGTTTAATGCTTGGGTTATGTGTGGTGTAGCTGCAACCGTCTGGATCCTGTTGTCTACTCTACGTGCCGCTTATAACATAGTAAGTCCTAAAGAAGGTGGTATTAGCCTCAGCAGAATGGGCCGTAGCCAGCTAGGTATGATTATTGCGCATTTGGGTATTGCAGTTTCTGTGCTGGGTGCAACCATGGTGTCTAATTACTCTATTGAAAAGAGTGTACGTATGGGACCCGGTGTTTCACAAGAATTGGCTGGATATACCTTTAAATATTTAGAAACCAAAAATGTAGTCGGTCCTAACTATACTGCTCAACAAGGACAGATTGAGATTTATAAAGATGATGAATTCATCACATTACTAAAGCCCGATCGCCGTCAATACAATGTGCGTACCATGGACATGACTGAAGCCGGTATTGATTGGGGTTTATTCCGTGATCTATATGTGACAATGGGTGATCCAATAAGCTTAACTGAATTTGCTGTCCGCCTTAATTATAAGCCATTTGTTCGTTGGTTATGGTTTGGCTCAATCTTTATGATGGTGGGTGGTTTCCTTGCAGCATCTGATAAGCGTTATCGTGTTAAACAGACTGCAAAAGAAGAAGCTACAAAAGCAAAATTAGCGACAGCATAGTCACACGGAGACACTATGAAGAAGTTTGTACTGTTTATACCTCTTGTCATTTTTTTAGGTATGGGCGTGTTTTTATACAAAGGATTATTTCTTAATCCTAAAGTGCTCGATTCAGCATTAGAAGGAAAGCCTATCCCGGCTTTCCAACTTGAACGACTTGAAGCCGCAAGTGAAATGATCACAGAGAAAAATCTCGTTGGTAAAGTCACTATGCTTAACTTTTGGGCAACATGGTGCCCAGCGTGTAAGTATGAGCATCCGTATTTGATGATGCTATCAAAACGTAATTTGTTGCCTATTTACGGAATCAATTATCGTGACGATCGAGCACTAGCAATCAAGGAACTAAAAACAGAAGGTGATCCTTACACGCTCAATGTTTTTGATAAAGACGGCAGGTTGGGTCTTGATTTGGGTGTGTATGGTGCCCCAGAAACATTTATTGTCGATCACAATGGCATTATTCGTTATCGCTATGCAGGGCCCATTGATCAAACTGTGTGGACACAAACGCTATACCCAATGATCCAACAACTCCAAACTGAAGCGAAAGCCGATGGGGCATCTTAATGAACATCATCACTAAATTATTTATTTGTTTAGCCAGTGTATTATTTGCTGCGTCAGTTATAGCCACACCAGTAGATACATACGAATTTAAAACAACTGAAAATCAACAGCGGGCATTGTCACTGGCGCATCAATTACGTTGTCCACAGTGTCAAAATCAAAACCTAGTCGATTCAAATTCACCAGTCGCCCAAGATTTACGTCTTGAAGTATACAAAATGGTAGACAGTGGTAAGTCAGATCCTGAAATTATCGACTTCATGACCAGCCGCTATGGTGATTTTGTGTTGTATAAGCCAAAACTTGATTCTAAAACTTATGTTTTATGGTTAGGACCGTTTGGTCTCCTAGTATTTGGTTTGCTTATTGGTTTTATTTTTATCCGTAGGCAACGTATACAGCCGTCAGAAACAGTGTCTCTTACACCAGAGCAGCAGGCAGAACTCGATGCACTACTCAATAAGAGCAAGTCTAAGTAAATAACCATTTGGAGTAACAATGAATAAGTGGCTTGCGGCAATCTTATTTACTTTATTGATGATAAGCTTGCCAAATACATTAAATGCGTACCCAGGTATGCAAGCACAAAGTAAGCAAGCCACCCAGTCAACTCTTGAGCGAATAAATATACTACCGCAACCGTTTCCCATTGCGCTTGTAGACTTTACCAATGCAATTGGACAACAGGTTAACTTTGGCCATTACAAAGGCAAGGTAATAGTAGTAAACCTTTGGGCGACATGGTGCCCACCGTGTGTAAGAGAGCTTCCAGCATTACATCGTTTAAATCAAACACTCAATAATGAGCAATTTGTGTTACTGCCTATCTCAATAGATGCTGACTCAAACGTCGTCAATCCATTCTTGGCTGATCTCGGTTTATCTGCATTTGAATCTCATTTTGATCCTAAGCAACAATTGCGTGATGTATTCCCTCTAGACACTATACCAGCAACATTTATTTTAAATGAACAAGGTGAGCTGGTGGCCTATGTTCGTTCATATGTAGATTGGGATGACGAAAATACAATAGATTATTTGAACCAATTCCTCACGAACGATAAAAAAGCTCAATAAACCGACAAATAAACATTTAAAAAGCTCAAAAGGATCGTTTTTGGTGAAAAGATCGCCAAGCGATCCTTTTTTATTAAAAAAGCGCTTGCACTAAAGTTTTAGCTCCCTATAATGCGCATCCACTGACACGGCAGACAGCGAAAGCAATCACCGAGTTAGGTTGAATCAAGTGCTTCAAAACATTAAATTCAACAGCGAAAAGAAAGTTTGAAAAAACACTTGACGCGAAGATGGGAAAGCGTAGAATACGCAGCCCAAGCCAACGACCTGGCGTCAACGGCCGCTAAGCGAAAGATTGATTCTTTTGGTATTAGTAACGCTCTTTAACAATCTAAACAAGAAATCTGTGTGGACATTCACAGGTATTGAGTTATTCGAAATTGTCTTCTTGTTCTTCGGAATGTAGGCAATCAAAAAATTTAAACTCAATGTTTTTCTCTTAAATGAGAATGATGAATGTTCATAGCAATATGTACAAAAGACTTGTTTCACTTTGGTGAGATAAGCAATCAGAATTCATTGAGCTGAGACTTTGTCTCAAAAAACTTTAATTGAAGAGTTTGATCATGGCTCAGATTGAACGCTGGCGGCAGGCCTAACACATGCAAGTCGAGCGGCAGCACAAGGGAGTTTACTCCTGAGGTGGCGAGCGGCGGACGGGTGAGTAATGCCTAGGGATCTGCCCAGTCGAGGGGGATAACAGTTGGAAACGACTGCTAATACCGCATACGCCCTACGGGGGAAAGGAGGGGACCTTCGGGCCTTTCGCGATTGGATGAACCTAGGTGGGATTAGCTAGTTGGTGAGGTAATGGCTCACCAAGGCGACGATCCCTAGCTGTTCTGAGAGGATGATCAGCCACACTGGGACTGAGACACGGCCCAGACTCCTACGGGAGGCAGCAGTGGGGAATATTGCACAATGGGGGAAACCCTGATGCAGCCATGCCGCGTGTGTGAAGAAGGCCTTCGGGTTGTAAAGCACTTTCAGTAAGGAGGAAAGGTTAACGATTAATACTCGTTAGCTGTGACGTTACTTACAGAAGAAGGACCGGCTAACTCCGTGCCAGCAGCCGCGGTAATACGGAGGGTCCGAGCGTTAATCGGAATTACTGGGCGTAAAGCGTGCGCAGGCGGTTTGTTAAGCCAGATGTGAAATCCCCGGGCTCAACCTGGGAATTGCATTTGGAACTGGCGAACTAGAGTCTTGTAGAGGGGGGTAGAATTCCAGGTGTAGCGGTGAAATGCGTAGAGATCTGGAGGAATACCGGTGGCGAAGGCGGCCCCCTGGACAAAGACTGACGCTCATGCACGAAAGCGTGGGGAGCAAACAGGATTAGATACCCTGGTAGTCCACGCCGTAAACGATGTCTACTCGGAGTTTGGTGTCTTGAACACTGGGCTCTCAAGCTAACGCATTAAGTAGACCGCCTGGGGAGTACGGCCGCAAGGTTAAAACTCAAATGAATTGACGGGGGCCCGCACAAGCGGTGGAGCATGTGGTTTAATTCGATGCAACGCGAAGAACCTTACCTACTCTTGACATCTAGAGAAGATTGCAGAGATGCGATTGTGCCTTCGGGAACTCTAAGACAGGTGCTGCATGGCTGTCGTCAGCTCGTGTTGTGAAATGTTGGGTTAAGTCCCGCAACGAGCGCAACCCCTATCCTTATTTGCCAGCACGTAATGGTGGGAACTCTAGGGAGACTGCCGGTGATAAACCGGAGGAAGGTGGGGACGACGTCAAGTCATCATGGCCCTTACGAGTAGGGCTACACACGTGCTACAATGGCGAGTACAGAGGGTTGCAAAGCCGCGAGGTGGAGCTAATCTCACAAAGCTCGTCGTAGTCCGGATTGGAGTCTGCAACTCGACTCCATGAAGTCGGAATCGCTAGTAATCGTAGATCAGAATGCTACGGTGAATACGTTCCCGGGCCTTGTACACACCGCCCGTCACACCATGGGAGTGGGCTGCAAAAGAAGTGGGTAGTTTAACCTTCGGGAGAACGCTCACCACTTTGTGGTTCATGACTGGGGTGAAGTCGTAACAAGGTAGCCCTAGGGGAACCTGGGGCTGGATCACCTCCTTACCTATACGACTAACTCAATGCTTGGTAGGCAATAAACTGCATCCGTGCGTTTATTGCACACAGCACATCCGTGTGCTTGAGTGTTCACACAGATTACTTGTTAACTTCTTCGGAAGTAGAGTGAAACACACCGCGAGCCGGTTAAGTGTTGTTCTTTAACAATTTGGAAAGCTGATAGTAGTTAATTGCATGAGTCTGTCATGTGATTAATTGCAAATCGTTTGATGCATGACTTTGTATAAGGTGGTGTATTAAACATTGAGTTCTCAAAACACTGTTTAAGTGTCTTGAATATTCTAAAACTAAGGCGATTTCGTGTGCGAAAGTGCATGAATTATCAAAGTAAAAACCAGCTAGTTGCAATATAGCTCAAGTGAAACTCATTTGGGTTGTATGGTTAAGTGACTAAGCGTATACGGTGGATGCCTTGGCAGTCAGAGGCGATGAAGGACGTAGTAACTTGCGAAAAGCGTTGGCGAGCTAGTAACAAGCATTTGAGCTAACGATGTCCGAATGGGGGAACCCACTCACATAAGTGAGTATCTTAACGTGAATACATAGCGTTAAGAGGCAAACCTGGGGAACTGAAACATCTAAGTACCCAGAGGAAAAGAAATCAACCGAGATTCCCCTAGTAGCGGCGAGCGAACGGGGATTAGCCCTTAAGTCTATGGGGTGTTAGTGGAATGTGTTGGAAAGCACAGCGGCACAGGGTGATAGCCCCGTACATGAAAACTAACCATAGATGAAAACGAGTAAGGCGGGACACGTGACATCCTGTTTGAATATGGGGGGACCATCCTCCAAGGCTAAATACTCCTGACTGACCGATAGTGAACCAGTACCGTGAGGGAAAGGCGAAAAGAACCCCTGTGAGGGGAGTGAAATAGAACCTGAAACCGTATACGTACAAGCAGTGGGAGCGGTACTTGAGACCGTGACTGCGTACCTTTTGTATAATGGGTCAGCGACTTACGTTTTGTAGCGAGGTTAAGCGAATAGCGGAGCCGTAGGGAAACCGAGTGTTAACTGCGCGTTTAGTTGCAAGGCGTAGACCCGAAACCCGGTGATCTAGCCATGGGCAGGTTGAAGGTTGAGTAACATCAACTGGAGGACCGAACCGACTTATGTTGAAAAATGAGCGGATGACTTGTGGCTGGGGGTGAAAGGCCAATCAAACCGGGAGATATCTGGTTCTCCTCGAAAGCTATTTAGGTAGCGCCTCGAGCGAATACCATTGGGGGTAGAGCACTGTTAAGGCTAGGGGGTCATCCCGACTTACCAACCCTTTGCAAACTCCGAATACCAATGAGTACTACTCGGGAGACAGACGGCGGGTGCTAACGTCCGTCGTCAAAAGGGAAACAACCCAGACCGTCAGCTAAGGTCCCAAAGTGTATGTTAAGTGGGAAACGATGTGGGAAGGCTTAGACAGCTAGGATGTTGGCTTAGAAGCAGCCATCATTTAAAGAAAGCGTAATAGCTCACTAGTCGAGTCGGCCTGCGCGGAAGATTTAACGGGGCTAAACATACCACCGAAGCTACGGGTGCATTTCATTAGAAGTGCGCGGTAGAGGAGCGTTCTGTAAGCGGTTGAAGGTGAAGGGGTAACCCACACTGGACGTATCAGAAGTGCGAATGCTGACATGAGTAACGATAAAGGGAGTGAAAAACTCCCTCGCCGAAAGACCAAGGGTTCCTGTCCAACGTTAATCGGGGCAGGGTGAGTCGACCCCTAAGGTGAGGCCGAAAGGCGTAATCGATGGGAAACAGATTAATATTTCTGTACTTCTGCTAACTGCGATGGAGAGACGGAGAAGGCTAGGCTAGCGCGGCGTTGGTAGTCCGCGTTTAAGGTGGTAGGTAGATTTCTTAGGCAAATCCGGGAAATCACTCTTTAATGAGTAATGCCGAGAGCTGATGACGAGTCACTAAGGTGATGAAGTAGTTGATGCCATGCTTCCAGGAAAATCTTCTAAGCTTCAGGTTAGTAGAAATCGTACCCCAAACCGACACAGGTGGTCGGGTAGAGAATACCAAGGCGCTTGAGAGAACTCGGCTGAAGGAACTAGGCAAAATGGTACCGTAACTTCGGGAGAAGGTACGCTCCTGGCGGTGATGAGACTTGCTCTCTAAGCTGCTGGGAGTCGCAGATACCAGGTGGCTGCAACTGTTTATCAAAAACACAGCACTGTGCAAAATCGCAAGATGACGTATACGGTGTGACGCCTGCCCGGTGCCGGAAGGTTAATTGATTGGGTTATCGCAAGAGAAGCTCATGATCGAAGCCCCGGTAAACGGCGGCCGTAACTATAACGGTCCTAAGGTAGCGAAATTCCTTGTCGGGTAAGTTCCGACCTGCA
This sequence comes from Shewanella inventionis, assembly GCF_019931735.1. Lineage (NCBI taxonomy): Bacteria > Pseudomonadati > Pseudomonadota > Gammaproteobacteria > Alteromonadales > Shewanellaceae > Shewanella > Shewanella inventionis. Next base: position 664,925 of record NZ_CP082926.1, read on the forward strand.
CGAATGGCGTAATGATGGCCACGCTGTCTCCAGCCGAGACTCAGTGAAGTTGAAATTGCGGTGAAGATGCCGTATACCCGCGGCTAGACGGAAAGACCCCGTGAACCTTTACTATAGCTTGGCACTGAACATTGAACCTACATGTGTAGGATAGGTGGGAGACTTTGAAGCTTGGACGCTAGTCTGAGTGGAGTCGTCCTTGAAATACCACCCTTGTAGTTTTGATGTTCTAACCTGGACCCCTTATCGGGGTTAGGGACAGTGCCTGGTGGGTAGTTTGACTGGGGCGGTCTCCTCCCAAAGAGTAACGGAGGAGCACGAAGGTTGGCTAAGTACGGTCGGACATCGTACGGTTAGTGCAATGGCATAAGCCAGCTTAACTGCGAGACATACACGTCGAGCAGGTACGAAAGTAGGTCATAGTGATCCGGTGGTTCTGAATGGAAGGGCCATCGCTCAACGGATAAAAGGTACTCCGGGGATAACAGGCTGATACCGCCCAAGAGTTCATATCGACGGCGGTGTTTGGCACCTCGATGTCGGCTCATCACATCCTGGGGCTGAAGTCGGTCCCAAGGGTATGGCTGTTCGCCATTTAAAGTGGTACGCGAGCTGGGTTCAGAACGTCGTGAGACAGTTCGGTCCCTATCTGCCGTGGGCGTTGGATGATTGAAGGGAGCTGCTCCTAGTACGAGAGGACCGGAGTGGACGAACCGCTGGTGTTCGGGTTGTTATGCCAATAGCATTGCCCGGTAGCTACGTTCGGAATCGATAACCGCTGAAAGCATCTAAGCGGGAAGCGAGCCCTAAGATGAGTCATCCCTAGGTCTTTAAGACCTCTAAAGGGCCGTAGGAGACTACTACGTTGATAGGCAAGGTGTGTAAGCGTTGTGAGGCGTTGAGCTAACTTGTACTAATGACCCGTGAGGCTTAACCATACAACCCAGATGGGTTTTACTAATACTTAGTATTAGAATGAAGCACTTAAATGGTGTGAGAATACTCAAGCAATCAGCTTTTCGAATTATTATTTAATGCTCAACTGAGTGTTAAATAGGGACATTTTATCAAATACATCCATGTATTTGACCCTAACGGGCCGCACTAAAGTGCGTTAAAAATTTGTTCCATACAATTTTTTGTCTGGAAACCATAGAGCTGTGGTCCCACCTGATCCCATTCCGAACTCAGAAGTGAAACACAGTATCGCCGATGGTAGTGTGGGGTCTCCCCATGTGAGAGTAGGTCATTTCCAGACGCCTAATAAGTACGAAAGCCCGTTGCTAACACAACGGGCTTTTTTACGTCTAAGGTTTGTGCGTTGAATGGGCATGATAACAGTGTGGTTGTAAGCGTCTGGGCAACTACACCTACCTTTTAAAATTCCAGGGTAACAGGCTGTCTATATCCGGTGCTGGTTGGCACAGTTCATTAAGACAAGCCATGATGTAATCAAATGGCACTAAGCCATTAACCTTTGCGGTTTCCACAATGCTGTAAAGCGTGGCACTGGCATGAGCCCCATTAGCTGTCTGACTAAATAACCAATTTTTTCGGCCAATCACAAACGGTTTTACTGCTCGCTCTGCACGATTATTATCAATACTCAATCTGCCATCATCAACATAACGAATAAGTTTGTGCCATTGATTAGCCAGGTAATTAGCCGCCTCTATCAGTTTGGTATTATACCATTCCGCATAACTAAGTGATCATTGTTGCCCATTGTCGATGGCACATTTTTTTCACACGCTCTTTATCTTCAATGAATGCATTCCACGCTTCACTACAGGCATCAACTATTGACTCGTAACCTTCAAAGCAACGATTAGCTAACTTATGCTGCCTCAACCAACTCCACACTTGCTCAATTGGGTTTAATTCCGGAGAATAAGGCGGTAGCTTTACGATAGATAGATTCTCAAAATCATCTGCAATATCATTAGCATGCCAACTCGCGCCATCCATAATCACGACAGCATAGCGCCCGCTTGATGTCGCCAAGGAAATTTGTCCCAAGTGTTGTCGCATTACCTCTTTATTGATGTAAGGTGAAATGAAGGCCTCAGTTGCTCCGTTTCTCGGACAAACCGCACCAAAAAGATGGACATACTCGAATTGCTGTTGCCTCACTGCGAGCGGACGGGTACCTTTTTCAGCCCAAAGTTTGGTGGTGGTATTTTGCTGACCAATACGCGCCTCATCTTGAAACCAGATATCTACATCAGCCGGCGACACAAAAACAGGGATGTCAACGATCGTTGACAAGGGGAAGTTTTTTAAAAGCCTCCATGACTTCAACATCTTGTTTCGGATGTTTAGAACGGCTAGAAAGCCAGCTAAATCCGAGTTTATAAAGTATTTTATAGACGTGATTGAGGTGAAACGAAATACCAAACTCGCTCAATATATAGCGTCGTATATCTTGACCAGTGAGTCTACCACCGACCTCTGATTTGGCAGCCTCTGTCAACATCAGGGTTAACTGTTTGGCTTGCTCGTCTGTTAATCGCGGTGGTCTGCCTGAAGACTTTTTACTCTCAATACCACTTAGACCTTGGCTTAAATAATTGCTGATCCATTGATTCACAATCCGACGACTGACCTTGGTCATAGCAGCGACTTGAGTTCTATTCGCTCCCTCAAGAAAGTGTGCTACGGCCAATAATCGCAAACGCATTCGGGCATCTGCTGTTTGCTTGGATAGCCTGATTAATTCGAAACTGGTGTGTTGTTTCATTGCTAAAAAAGGTGAGTAACGGATATAGCAATTAGATCACATTTTTTCGCGGAATGGTATAATTGACCACGCAGGCGGCCGCCCGACTATTGTGAAAATCGTAAAGCACGATATTGGGGGTAGGATGGTTTGGCTCAGGTGAATCTCGACCTGAGCAATACACCCACATGTAGCTGTTCACCTTATCGGATTTCACCACCTTTAATGGCGTTTCATCGGCAAACAACGTGGGCTGCGTTAACAGCTCGGCTTTAAGCCGTTCCACCAGTGGTGCAAACAGTGTGGCGGATTTGTCTAACCAGCTGCTCATGGTCTGGCGACTGAGCTCAATACCGTATTGCTTGAACATCGCTTCCTGGCGATAAAGCGGTAACCCGTATTGGTATTTACTGGTGATAAGCTGACTGAGCAAACTGCTCGTTGCAATGCCTTTGTTGATAGGCATTGCAGGCATTGAGGCTTGCTTTATCGGCGTATTCGTCGAGGATTTATCACAGTGACGGCACGCGTATTTAGGCCGAATGTGCTCAATGACTTTTATTTGCGCTGGAATAAACTCAAGCTTTTCTGACTTATCTTCACCCATTTTATGTAGCTCACCGCCACAACAATCACAGGTTTTATCTTCAATTTCGTGGATAACTTGCTCACGGGGTAAGTCTTTTGGCAGTGGCTTACGCACCGGTTTTTTGCGGGTATAGCTAATGGATTGTTGCTCAGCCTCAACGGCCTCAATAATCTCTTCCACTTCATTGAATAACTCGCCTTGCCCTACAAAGCCTTCAGCACTTTTGCCAAATTGTTTTTGTTGGGCCAGACGCCAGCGTTCTTCTAGCGCAGCGATTTGCGCATCTTTTTGTAAAGATAATTGCCGCTCATTTTCGAGCAGTTTTTCCAGTTCAGCAATGCGCTGTTGAAGGGCGAGTACATTTTTCATGACGCCTATTTTAAGGCGTAACCAGCGGGTTTCCAGTGCTAAATGAACATCCTTTGATGATCATCAATCGATCGCAAATATTAAAGTAATTGCTTACCTGCTATATCAATTTTACTGTGGCCAATGACATCATACCCCCCTAATAACCAGTGTAATTGTTGCTCGGTTAATGTCATGGTGGGTGACATGAGTTTGGGCCATTTGAACTTATGCTTGTCTAATCGCTTATACCACAGGGCAAAGCCGGTATTATCCCAATAAAGCAATTTGAGTTTGTCACGGCCTTTATTACAAAAGACAAATAGCGCACCACTGAGCACTGGGAGTTCAAGCTCTGCTTCCACTAAGGCGGCTAATCCATTAATCGATTTACGAAAATCGACCACATCGGCACATAAATAAACGGTGGGCACATCAACAAACATCTTCATGCCATTAGCCCTTTAATAATGGTAACGATATCGGTCGTTGCTAAATTGGCAGGAAGCATGAGCTGGCCTGTGCGGGTATCATACTGCAGTGCATTTTGATGAGTGTACTCGCAGACGTCAGTGGTGGTTTGTTTTAGTTGAATAAAGCGTGATGATGTAGCGCGCTTTGGTAAGGTTATTTTTTGCTGGTTCTCAGCCTGTAAAGCACGTTGTTTATAATAAGTGGTAATCGAGACATTATGATGTTGGCAGAATTCAACATTAGTGCCTTTGAAATTGCTACGCTGCTGAAGTAACCCTAGCCACTGTGCCGCTGTTCTGTATGTTTTCATCACCTGCTCCAAATTTATCATTGAGCAGGTATTTTCAAATAGGCAGATTAATGATGCGAGGTGTGGTTTGCTAGACGGTTACGAAAAGACTAAAGATAGAGCGGTAGTTCTGTTGGTTAAGGCTTTTTAATAGAGATAGCGGCCTGTCACGCCGGGGGTCGCGGGTTCACTCTTATTGCAAGCAACGTCCGCTCCGCCAGCTTAAGATAAAGGCCTTTGCAGCAATGCAAAGGCCTTTTTCGTATTTAACACGGGCGAAAAGACTAAAGATAAAGCGGTAGTTCAGTTGGTTAAGGCTTTATATTAGAGATACCGGCCTGTCACGCTGGTGAGGCGCTGGTTCACTCTTGCAGCTATTAGCATTAGCTCTGCCAAATACATCTTCATTTAAAAGAAGGTTGTTTGTATCTGAAATTTAAAAGTCATTAATAAGTTCAATGTGCGTTTTTACAAATATTGATGAGATGGCCAATTTATGTTGGATAGTTGTAATCCATTCATTTAGCTAAGCGTTATTTTAATCCAAATCGATCTATTTTCTTGCCATTCTTATATCGCTCCCCTAACTTAAGTGCCAATTGATTGGGATAAGGAATGACAATGAAGTTAGAAATGATTTGCACAGGCGAAGAAGTGCTTTCTGGCCAGATAGTTGATACCAATGCTGCCTGGGTTGCTAATACCTTAATGGAGTTGGGTATAGAGATGCAGCATAGAGTAACGGTTGGTGACCGCCTTGATGATCTTATCGCTGTATTTAAAGAGCGCAGTAAGCATGCTGATGTGATTATTGTTAATGGTGGTTTGGGGCCAACCAGTGATGATATGTCTGCATTAGCAATGGCAAAAGCGAAAGGTGAAGAGCTTGTTGAAAATACTCAATGGCGTGAACATTTAGAAGATTGGTTTGCGCGCAATAACCGTGTGATGGCTAAAAGTAATTTAAAACAAGCATGGTTACCAGCATCTGCTGTGATGGTCGATAATCCTGTTGGTACAGCCTGCGGTTTTAGAGTAAAGCTCAATAATGCGTGGCTGTTTTTCACACCTGGTGTACCTTTTGAATTAAAACAGATGATTAGGGAGCAATTTATCCCTTTTATTAGTGAAGAATTTGGTGTTCAACAAAAGTCAGCTTTAGAAAAACTGCTCACAATAGGTCATGGAGAGTCATCTCTAGCAGATACCTTGTCTGATATAACGTTACCCGAAGGGATTGAGTTGGGCTATCGGTCTTCAATGCCACATATAGAGATTAAGATTTTTGCCCGTGGTGATAAAGCGATACGTCAACTTCAGGATGTTACTCGACAGGTTAAAGGCGTTCTGGGTACGGCTGTTGTAGCCGAGAATCGCCCAACACTGGCTGCCGAAATACACCATAGATTATATCAGTCTGGTTTCAGCCTTAGTGTGGCTGAATCTTGTACTGGTGGCATGATCACCAGTCAACTGATTGATTTTGCAGGAAGCTCATCATATTTGCATCATGGTTTAGTGACCTACAGTAATGAGTCTAAAGTGAAAGTGCTTGGCGTTAATCCACAGATTTTAGATGATCATGGTGCAGTGTCGATCCCTACTGTTGAAGCGATGGCGCAAGGTATTCGAGGCATTTTAGACAGTGATTTTGCATTAGCGACTAGTGGTATTGCTGGCCCTGATGGTGGTACTGATGATAAACCGGTCGGAACGGTTGCAATTGCATTAGCGACTAAACATGGCGTGTATAGCCAGATGGTGAAACTACCCAAACGCTCACGCCAACTAGTTAGAAGTATGAGCACAGCAATAGCTTACGATATGCTTCGTCGTGCATTACTAGAAGAAGCCGTTATTGTCGATTACCCATCAATTCCACGATTTGCCAAATAAGTTTCATTTAGCTTGCTTACTCTTAAAGTAGGCAAGCTATATCGTAACGCTATCAGTTAACTGCCTATTTTTTGCTTTTTGATAAAAGTAAGCCACAGTCAGTAAAATTACCCCGATTAACATAAACGCAACTATTTTTTGTATTAGTTCAAAAGATGCCATATCAACAAAAATGACTTTGATACATGCAAAAGCAAACAACAAGGTTGCTAATCTAATCAGGCTTGCTTGATGAGGTCGTAAGCTGATAAACATGACGACACTGGCGTGCACGACTAATAAAACTGCGCTCATCGGTGCTGCAATACTTTTGTTGAATTGGTAACTCCAAAGCACATAGCTGGTGACTAATAACGCATGCCATGCCCACGTTAGATATACACGAGAGATAATTTTACTGTGCACCCTAATGCCCAATCTAGGTTTGAGTAAGTATCTTGCGAGTAGTGCTAATACTCCCAATTCGGCTACATTAATGAGCATGTTATTGAGGTTAAAAGCTAACTGGGTTTCTGTGTGAAAAAAAATGGGTAAGATGCTACAGGCGTAAATAGCCGCATACGCAAGGCTGTAACCTGGTGCTAATGCTTGTTTAAAATGCTGCCCGATACGTGTATCTCGTTCGCTAATCACACTGAAATATCCACATAAGACTAACGCAGTGATAGCCCACGAGGGATAAACTAGACTAGTGAGGGTTTGGCTTAATACTGCGATGACCAGGGCCATATAATATGGCGCAATATGCCATTGTAGCGAAGTAGCTAGTTGCCACTTTTTTGATAACTGAACATAGCGCCAGCTTATAAACCCAATAAATAACAAACCAAGAACTAATGCGATAAATCCTTGCCATAGTTCTGCTAAACACATTGCCGTAGTAATCATGATTGCTAACACAGTCAGTATTTGCGTTTCATAGCGAAGACTCTTGTGATTAACAAAGTAAGCTAATCCTAGGCTTACTAGGCTGCTACACCATAATGCAATAGCTATATAGTCAGGATAACTCCGCATGATTTTAGGTAATAACAGTAATGGTAACGCCAAATAACAAAGCAATTGAGCATAATATGCAAAGCGGATTAATTTGGCATTAACATAATATTTTTTGTACCAATAATAAGCGAGTAACAGTCCAATAAATAGCTCAATACGAGCTAATTTAGCGTTCATCGCTTGGTCTGTAAAACTCAAGCTATTGGCATCTACCATCCCTACAATCACTAATCCTAGTAGAGGAATTTGCACTAACCAAGCTAATACTTCGCTAAAGCGTAGCGTGTGTTTAGCGCTCATGTAAATCAGTAATAGGCTAATCAAGGGTAGGGTGTTTAACCAATACTCATCAGAGACAAAATAACAAATAACTAAGATAGTTACTGAGTAAAGCACACCAAGCAGCTCGCGAATAAAGTGAACAGCTAGGCGATCAAACTTCATTAAATCAATTTGATACTGACTAATAAGCTTTTGAGCCATAAACGTCAGTGCGCAAGTGAGTAACATCGATAGGCTTAGTAATGCCTGATAACTTAATATACTTTGCTGTGGGTAATGTGATTGTGTTAGTACATCGAGCAGATTAATAAAGCTGCTGATAATACCTAACACTAACAGCACATAAGCTTCAGCTCTAATTGGACTAAATCGGTGTTTGCAGCCTATCCACAGTAACAATAATCCCTCTAACAACAGCACGAGTCCCATCAGTTCAGCACTGAGTAAAAAGAGTGCAGCAAAGCCGGCAAAGCTACCTGCAAAAGCAAGTGCTAGAGCGCTGATGTCTTTGTCGCGTTTTAAGGCCCAATACAATAACGTACATAAAAGCGCATTTACCGCAAATAACTCACCCGCAAAACGGCTCCACTCTGTCAGTGTGTAAAGGATAAATATCATGAGTGCGACAGGCACCGCGAGTAAACGTGGTGTCAGTGACGACTTAATGACAAATAATAAGCTGGCAATACTGTAGAGATAAAATAACCCGTTAATCGCGACTAATGTCAGGGCTATTTGCCAGTCAATTGAATCAAATGGTAATAGAATAAACACACTAAGCACTTGGATACAGGCAATATGCAGTAGAGCGGTCACTTCAACTAAAATTGGCCAGGCTAACTTATGGCTTTGTACCATAGAGCAAATGCCAATAAGTAATAAGTAAGGTAAATAGAGTAATGGAGCTTGCCCGCCATCGAGCAACATTAATGGCGCCAACGATCCGCCTAATAAGGCGATAATTGCAACCACTTTGGTGTCGAGTTTAAATGACAAACCATAACCGAGTAAGGTATTAAGCAGTAATAAGCCAAAGCAAGCAGTGTCAGGAATAAGGTTGAAATAAGGCCCGAGGAAATACAAACACAAGTAGTTAAGAATAAGCCCAAGACCCACTAGCCCTGAACCAAAATCTTCCATTCCAGCGCGTTTATGTCGAATAAAAATACCGCCAGCAATAATACTGTTAGCTACACCAAGCCCAAATAAGGCTTTAGCTAATTCTGACAACCAATTGTTAATTGAAAATTGTAATAAGTAGCCAAAGCCTAGGGTAAGAGTGATGATCCCTGCTACGGTCATCAAAAATACAGGGCCTAAGCCTTTTGCTTGGTAGTGTTGATAGAATTGCTTTGCTTGATCGGTTAACCCAGAAAGAGGTGCAAGTGCAGATGCGCTAAATTCACCAATAGCGTTGGCTAATTGTGAAATCATTGCGCTGAGTGCGCTTTGTCTTGCCGGTGAATTAATCGGTTGTATGGATTGGGGTGTTGTTATGGATGCTGTTGATACTGAGTCATTGACGTTGGCAGTTTGTCGTTCCCAGGCAGAAGTCGAATATTGAGGTTTATCGGCAACAATACTGCTGGCTAAATCGATTGGAGAGCTTTCATGCACTGGATTGAGTAAATTATTGGCTAAGTTACTTGGTTGTTCATTGCTAGTTTGCGCTTGTACTTGCTGGGTTAAAGCATCAAGTTGCTGGCTGAATTTAGCAAGCTGCTGCATGACATCAGCTTGCTGCTGATCTTGCTGCGAGATTAACTCAGCCAGCTGAGCTTTTAACTTAGTGACGTCATCCATTAACGGCATTATTTATCCCATGATTATTGAGCAGTTCCAATATTGCCAAATGATTGTACGTGGTTCTAATTGATTAGGAAATGTTCAGTTTTTGATAGTTGGAATAAATATGAAAGATTTCAAAAGATTCTGCGCAATAAAAAGCACCTCGAAAGGTGCTTTATTAAAACTAAAAAATTAAAGCGTTAAAACTTAACCACTAATTTACCTTGCTGAACCGCAATCTCTTTAGTCATCTTGGCCATTAATGCTTGATTACTGTCGCGAGTGTCTAAGGTGTACACCGGCTGGGTTTCAAGGTAATTACGTAAAAACCCCATTAATTGCGGTGTTGCCTGACTAATATAGCGTTCAATATCGACCGGCTCTGACTCAATTTTGACTAAGTCTAGCTGGCGCAGATAAATGCTTTTAGTTTCGCTGTCGTACCAAGGTACCGCCTCAAACGTGGTTTTCAACTTAGCATGGATCGGCATCAGTGGGTTGTTAACGGTTATCATGGTAGCGGCTGTCACCGCCATGGTATTTGGTTTTGCACCAAGTACCACTTGCATGTCATTTAGCTTAAGTGACACACCAATTAACTTGTTCCCCTGCTTTACTTCAAAATGCATGTCGTTGTTAAGGTATTGCTCGATTTCAGACTCGGTAATACTGTACTGACTGGCACAGCCAGTCAGTAACAACAATAATCCAAGTCCGAGGCTTTTAACCAAGGTTATCATCCAGTGTTTCTCATTCCTGCTGCAACGCCGGCAATGGTCAGCATAAGCGCTAGCTGAACAGATGCAGACGGTTCCACTTCTTTACGCGTACGGGCTAATAGCTCGGTTTGTAAAAAGTTTAATGGGTCTATGTAAGGGTTGCGCAGTTTAACAGATTCGCGGTTCCATGGGGTGTGCGACATTAACTCGGTTGCTTGAGTGAGCGATAATACAGCATCAATACCCAATTGGAGGCGTTGACGCAGCTTTTCACCCAAATGATGCAACTCTGGTTTTACTAAGCATGACTCATAGTATTTAGCGAGATTAGGCTCTGCTTTGGTGTAAACCATTTCTAGCATTGAAATACGGGTTTCGAAGAATGGCCATTGGTCTTCCATTTCACGAAGTAGTTCAAGCTCGCCGCGTTCTGCCGCATCTTGTAATGCTTCACCAGCACCTAACCAGGCTGGCAACATTAAGCGGTTTTGCGACCAGGCAAAAATCCATGGAATAGCACGCAAACTTTCAATGCCACCATCAACTTTACGCTTGGCAGGGCGACTACCTAATGGCAGCTTGCCTAGCTCAACCTCTGGGGTCGCCGCGCGGAAATAAGGCACAAAATCAGGCTCTTCGCGCACAATGCCACGGTAATGTTGAACTGATTCTTCAGCAATACGTTGCATACATTCGCGCCAGGCTTTTTTAGGCTCAGGAGGAGGTAATAATGTGGCCTCCATTACTGCTGATGTATACAGCGCTAAGCTTTGTACGGCTAATTTTGGCAAGCCAAACTTAAAGCGGATCATCTCGCCTTGTTCTGTAACACGAATGCGGCCATCAACTGACCCCGGTGGTTGCGATAAAATGGCCTTATGAGCAGGTCCGCCGCCACGGCCAATAGAACCACCACGGCCATGGAATAACATCAGTTTAACGTCGGCCTTTTTACATACAGCCACCAATTGCTCTTGAGCACGATATTGCGCCCAAGCCGCTGCCATAACACCAGCGTCTTTAGCTGAGTCAGAGTAGCCAATCATCACCTCTTGCATGCCTTTGGTGTAACCACGATACCAATCAATGTTCAGTAGCGCTGTCATACAGGCTGCTGCGCCCTCGAGATCGGCAAGGGTTTCGAATAATGGCACGACACGCATAGGGTTTGTGCAGCCAGCTTCTTTGAGCAGCAGCAGCACAGTGAGCACGTCAGAAGGCTTACTTGCCATCGAAATAACGTATGAGCCAAGTGCGTTAGCGGGTTGCTTCGCGACCAGGTTGCAGGTTCTCACCACTTCAGCAACGTCGTCAGTAGGCTTCCAATTGGTCGGGATTAATGGACGCTTGCTGGTTAACTCGCGTAATAAAAACGCTTGTTTTTCGTTTTCATCCCAGTGATTGTAATCTCCCATCCCGAGGTAGCGTGTTAATTCAGCAATGACGTCGCTATGGCGTGTTGCATCTTGACGAATATCAAGGCGCAGCATGTGAATACCAAAACAGGCCAAACGGCGTAAAATATCTAACAATAAACCGTTAGCAATTAGCTTCATACCGCAGTCGGATAAGCTTTTATAAAGTAGCTCAAGCGGTTGCTGTAAATCAGACTTATGCCAAATTAATTCGTTGGTATCCGTGTCAGGATGTTTGCCTTCTAGGCGCGCATTAAGGTAGTCAATGGTGTTACGTAATTGACAACGTAACTTGCGCAATACATCGCGATACGGTTCTTTACTGTTATCGGTGAATGCCAATAACTCTTCGTTTGCTTGTTCCATAGACAGTTCGCCAAGTAAAGCGACAATGTCTTTTAAGTAAAGTCTTGCAGCGGCATGGCGATTTCGGTCGAGCACTTCTTGCGTTACTGTAGACGTTACGAAAGGGTTACCGTCGCGGTCGCCCCCCATCCAGCTTGAAAAGCGCACAGGAGATACATCAATGGGTAGCTGTTGACCGGTTTTTTGCTCAACTTGATCGTTAAGTTGGCGTAAAAAGTCAGGGATGGCTTGCCATAAAGAGGCTTCGATGGTGCTTAAACCCCAGCGGGCTTCATCTACTGGCGTTGGGCGCTCATTGCGAATTTCGTTAGTGTGCCAAATTTGTGCAATAAGTTGACGTAAACGGAGTGTACTTTGGCTGCGTTCACGATCTGTTAGTTGGCTGTTTTCTTGCTCGGTTAAACAATCAACTACAGCGGCATATTTTTGAATTAACGTTCGGCGCGATATTTCAGTTGGATGAGCCGTTAGCACCAAATCAATGTCTAGGTTTTTTAGGCATGCAATTACGTCTTTTTTATCTAAGTCAGTATCAAGCATACGCCCAAGTAGTTGCTCTACAGGGTCAGGTACGCATACCAATTCGTCGCAGTTGCGACTGATGGTGTGAAACTGTTCGGCGATATTGGCTAGGTTTAAAAATTGGTTAAATGCTTTTGCAAAAGGTACCAGTTCTTCGTCTGGTAAAGCAGTTAATAACGCCAACATTTGCTCGCGAGACGCTTCGTCACCTTGGCGAGATTTTTTCGCTAAAATTCGAATTTGTTCTACTTTTTCTAAAAATGCATCACCTAAATGGTTTTGCATTGTCTCGCCTAATATCTGGCCTAAATGCCCCACATTTGATCGAAGTGACGCATACATATCTGCCGTTTGCTCTGCCATACTTACTCCCGAAAAAAAGAACGATCTTGCCAATATCTCTTACATCACAATACCCAGCGTATCTAATTTGGTCAATACACTGGTAGGGTGTTTTGTAATTTTATTTCGTAAAAATATTACATTTCTCGTACATTGTTAACTCCAAACTAACAGCTATTTGATGCACGCGTGGTAAATCATTTTTTTAATCAATTCTACCGTTGGTGTTAAGTATTCTAGGCCAATAAACTCATCTGGCTGGTGGGCTTGATTAATGCTTCCTGGGCCAAGTACCAGGGTTTGGCAGCCAAGCTTGTTAATGTAAGGGGCTTCTGTCGAGTAGTTAACAACCTCTGCTTCATTACCCGATAATTCAGCAACCAGTTTGGTCCATGGGTTATCTGCTTTTCCTGCAAAAGACTCGGCACCAGGGTATAGGGTGCTGACGCTAATACTGCCAGGATACTCTTTGCTGATGTCAGCTAAGTAGTTCAATACCATTAATTCGAGTTCTGCTAACTCCATACCCGGTAATGGACGAATATCTAAGTGTAAATCGCAGCATCCACAAATACGGTTAGCCGCATCACCGCCGTGTATATGGCCAAAGTTCATGGTTGGGTAAGGCACAGTAAAGGCATCTTCGCGATAGTTTTCACTTAAATGCTGTTTAAGCTTCATCAGTTGGCTAATCACTTTATGCATCACTTCAATGGCATTTAATCCACGAGCAGGATCTGACGAGTGACCACTGCGACCAATAACGCGGATCCCTTGAGCTAAATGGCCTTTATGCATATAGACAGGTTTTAAGCTGGTGGGTTCACCAATAACTGCGTAATCAGGCGCAACCACTTTTGATTCGGCAAACGCTTTAGCGCCACTCATGGTGGTTTCTTCATCGGCGCTAGCAAAAATAGTGAGTGGACGTTTAAATTGATCCAGTGGCATGTCTTTTAACGCTTCAAGCACTAACGCAAAAAAACCTTTCATGTCGCAGGTGCCTAAACCATACCAACGATTGTCTTTTTCAATCATCTCAAACGGGCTTTGGCTCCAGCGACCCTCGTCAAACGGTACGGTATCTGTATGGCCAGCCAGCAATAGCCCGCCGCTGCCCTGGCCAATACGCGCGATTAAATTTTGTTTATTGCGTGAATCTTCAACTGTTGGGGTTTCACACTCAAAACCCAGCTCGCTAAACCAATTTTGCAACAAGTTGATAACTGCATGGTTACTCATATCGTTTTCAACTTCGAGTGCGCTAATCGATGGCGCTGCAATCAGCTGCGTAAAACAACTTTTAAGATCAGGTAATGTACTCATAGACCATCCTAGAAAATTACATGTAAAATACTTATTCACATATATTGCATAATTAATAATGTGTGTTAGTCTAGCAAACAGCATTAACCGACACCAATAATTGAACGCTGCACATGAAAATAAATATCTGCTTTTTGACAGTTAAAACCACTATATCAATTATCAACGTGAACTTCCTGCGACGATAGCACCAAATTAGACGTCCCTTGTCTAAATGGGCTATGCTGACTCTTGTCTTTAACTACTCAAAAGAAACAAAACTTATGAAAAGCATCGCAATTATTGGCGCTAGTGGTTACACAGGCGCACAAATTACTTCGTTGATTAATGCCGACAGTAACTTAACGGTTCAAGGTCTATATGTGTCGGAAAACAGTTTAGACAAAGGGCGTAAATTAGCCGACTTGTACCCTGCATACAGTCATATGGCTTATACGCTTTCTCCACTAACAGATGAAGCAAAACAACAAATCGTAGACCAGGCCGATGGTGTGGTACTTGCGACTGAACATTCAGTTAGCTTGGAGTTAGCGGCCTGGTTTTACAAAAAAGGCTTAGCCGTATTTGACCTCAGTGGTGCATACCGCTTTGCAGACGTTGCGCAATACCCTAAATGGTACGGCTTTGAACACACTCACCCAGATGTGTTAGCCCAAGCTGTGTATGGGTTAGCTGAATGGAATGCTGAGCAAGTTAAAAATACCAGAATGATCGCTGTGCCAGGCTGCTACCCAACGGCGTCGTTAACCGCCCTAAAACCCCTAAAGCCCTTCTTAACTGACATGTATCCTGTGATCAACGCTGTCAGTGGTGTTACAGGCGCAGGCCGTAAAGCACAGCTGCATACCAGTTTTTGTGAAGTGAGCTTAACGCCATACGGTGTATTAGGTCACAGACATCAACCCGAAATTGCCACCCATTTAGGTCAAGAAGTTATTTTTACACCTCATTTAGGTAATTTTAAGCGTGGGATCTTGGCCACGATTACACTGCAGTTAAAACCGGGTACAACTGAGGCCGATGTTGCCAAAGCGTATAGCGTGTACGACAACGCCCCCATCGTAACGGTAAAACACAATCAATTTCCTAAAGTGGATGATGTGGTTAATACACCTAATTGTCACCTGGGGTGGAAGTATGATGCCAACAGCGGCTATTTAGTCGTTGCCAGTGCAATTGATAATTTAATGAAAGGCGCTGCAAGCCAAGGGCTGCAATGCATCAAGATCCATTTTGGTGTGTAATTAGGTCACATAAGTAAAGGAACAACAATAATGGCTACAAAACCAGTGTTAGTACTTAAAGTCGGTGGTGCATTACTGCAATGTGAAATGGGAATGGCACGTTTAATGACAGCAGCTGCAGAAATGATCGCAGCGGGTCAGCAAGTGCTGCTAGTTCATGGTGGTGGTTGTTTAGTTGATGAGCAATTAACTGCTAACGGCAAAGAAACCATTAAGTTAGACGGTTTACGCGTCACGCCAGAAGATCAAATCCCTATTGTAGTTGGAGCACTTGCCGGTACTTCAAACAAAATTTTACAAGCGGCCGCGGCAAAAGCAGGCATTGTTAGCGTAGGCATGAGCCTAGGCGATGGCAATGTGGTAACCGCCAAAATAAAAGATGAACGTTTAGGCTTAGTCGGTGAAGTTGAGCCAAAAGATGCAACCTACTTAAACTTTATTTTAAACCAGGGTTGGATGCCGATTTGCAGCTCGATTGCGATTTCTGGCCAAGGTGAAATGCTAAACGTTAATGCAGACCAAGCCGCTACAGCACTGGCTAAGTTAGTTAACGGCACCCTGGTTTTATTGTCTGACGTTTCTGGCGTGTTAGATGGCAAAGGCCAGCTAATTAACAGCTTAAACAAAAGCGAAATTGAATATTTAGTTGCCCAAGGGGTGATTGAAAAAGGCATGAAAGTCAAAGTAGAAGCCGCACTAGAAGTTGCTCAATGGATGGGCAAGCCTGTGCAAGTTGCTTCATGGCGTGACGCCGAACAGTTAAAAACCTTAGTAAAAGGTGGGTCCGTCGGGACTCAAATACAACCTTAATGGAGTAGTAGTATATGCAGCACCTATTGTCGATCAAAGAGTTAACTCAATCTCAGCTTTTAGCTATTATCGAACTGGCTAAAAAAATTAAGCGCAACCCTGCTGAGTACCGTCGCGCCTTAGATGGTAAAAGCGTTGTGATGTTATTTGAAAAGCCATCACTTCGCACTCGAGTCAGCTTTGACATTGGCATTAATAAATTAGGTGGTCACTGCTTATACCTAGATCAACAAAATGGTGCATTAGGCCAACGTGAAACCGTTGCCGACTTTGCCACTAACCTTTCATGTTGGGCCGATGCAATAGTGGCAAGAACATACTCGCACACTACCATTGAACAACTTGCAGAGCATGGCAGTGTACCGGTAATCAATGCCTTGTCTGATCTGTATCACCCATGCCAGGCGCTTGCAGACTTTTTAACGCTATCAGAGCAGTTTGATGATGTAAGCCAGGCAAAACTTGCCTATGTTGGTGATGGCAATAATGTGACACACTCATTAATCTATGGGGCAGCCATTTTAGGCTTAACCATGACAGTGATTTGCCCAGAAGGCGCGTTTCCCGACGCGCTAATCGTGACCGAAGCGCAAGCGTTGGCACACAAAAATGGCGGCAAGCTAACCCTAAGTGCTGACATTAATGCTATTGAAGGCCATGATGCTATTTATACAGACACTTGGATTTCTATGGGTGATGATACGTCGCTTGCTGACATTAAAGCACGTTTTGCGCCTTACCAGGTTAACAGTGAGTTAATGGCAAAAGCCGGTGCAAAATACTTTATGCATTGTTTACCAGCACACCGCGGTGTAGAAGTAACCGATGAGGTGATGGACGGCGAAGGTTCATTGATTTTACACCAAGCAGAAAACCGCATGCATGCGCAAAATGCAGTGTTGGTTACCTTATTAAGTTAGTCACAAAATTGATTGATAATGCCAATGGCGTTATGTCGTTTACAAAAACATAAATGATTGATTGTAGGAATTGAACATGTCTAATGCAGTGAAAAAAACCGGCGTTAAAAAAGTCGTACTCGCGTACTCAGGTGGTTTAGATACTTCGGCCATTATCCCATGGTTAAAAGAAACCTACGATAATTGTGAAATTGTCGCATTCTGTGCCGACGTAGGCCAGGGCGAAGAAGAACTCGTAGGCTTACATGAAAAAGCCATCGCTTCAGGTGCTAGCGAGTGTCATATCGTTGACCTTAAAGAAGAATTTGTTGCCGATTACATCTACCCAACTATCGCTACAGGCGCAATTTATGAAGGTACTTACCTACTAGGTACTTCAATGGCGCGTCCAATTATTGCTAAAGCGCAAGTTGAAGTAGCCCGTAAAGTGGGTGCAGACGCGGTATGTCATGGTTGTACCGGTAAAGGTAACGACCAAGTACGTTTTGAAGGTTGTTTTGCTGCCCTTGCGCCAGATTTAAAAGTGATTGCACCTTGGCGTGAATGGGAAATGCGTAGCCGTGAAGACTTACTTGCATACCTTGCTGAGCGTAATATTAAAACCAGCGCATCAGCGACTAAAATTTACAGCCGTGATGCTAACGCATGGCACATTTCGCACGAAGGTGGCGAGTTAGAAGATCCATGGAACGAGCCATCAAAAGGCGTGTGGACATTAACCGTTGCCCCAGAAGACGCGCCAAACGAGCCAGAATATGTGTCACTAGCCATTAAAAACGGCCGTGTTACTCATGTTAATGACGAAGCATTGTCACCTTACGCTGCATTGATGAAGCTAAACGACATCGCTGGTAAGCACGGTGTAGGTCGTATCGACATTACTGAAAACCGTTTAGTGGGCATGAAGTCTCGTGGTTGTTATGAAACACCAGGTGGCACCGTCATGTTTGCAGGCTTACGTGCCATTGAAGAATTGGTATTAGACAAAACCAGCCGTACATGGCGCGAGCAAATTGCTGGCCAAATGTCGCATCTAGTATACGACGGTCGTTGGTTTACGCCTTTATGTAAATCACTTATCGCCGCGTCAGAATCATTAGCAGAATCTGTTAACGGTGATGTGGTGATTAAGCTATACAAAGGCCAGGCTACAGCAGTGAAAAAGCGTTCACCAAACAGCTTATACTCAGAATCTTTCGCTACCTTTGGTGAAGATGACGTGTATGACCAAAAACATGCTGAAGGCTTTATCCGTTTGTACTCTTTAGCAAGCCGTATTCGTGCGTTAAACACCAAATAAGGTTTACGCCAATACGACTAAGGCGCTGCAAAGCGCCTTTCTTATAATGACTTTTGAGTGATCTAAAAGAGTCATTATAAGAAAGAAAATAGTTAACCTGAACGCTAATCAGGTGACTTAACACCTACATTATTGAACACCCAGTTCTTAAACAGTTTTCAACACAGAGGATACCGACATGGCGTTATGGGGCGGAAGATTTCAGGGCGAAACCAGTGCACTTTTCAAGTTATTTAATGACTCACTGCCAGTGGATTATCGCTTATTTGAACAAGACGTTGTCGGCTCAATCGCATGGGCAGACGCCATTGCCAGCGTAGGCATTATTACCGCAAAAGAATGTACCGATTTGAAAGCCGCCTTAAACGAATTGCTGGTGGAGGTAGGTAATGACCCGCAAGCCATAATCAGCACAGGCGCCGAAGACATTCACAGCTTTGTTGAACAAAAGCTGATTGCCAAAGTGGGCGATTTAGGTAAAAAACTCCACACTGGCCGTTCACGTAACGATCAGGTCGCCACCGACTTAAAACTGTGGTGCAAAAAAGAAGGTGCGGCATTACTGGCTCGTTTAGGTACCTTGCACGCAGAGTTAATTGATTTAGCAGAGCGCGAAGTTGACGCCGTTATGCCGGGTTACACTCACTTACAACGTGCACAACCCGTGACATTTGGCCACTGGGCATTAGCTTATGTTGAAATGTACGAGCGCGACATTAGCCGCCTACAAGATGCACTTAATCGTGCCGACTCATGTCCGCTAGGTTCTGGCGCATTAGCCGGTACAGCTTACCCCATTGATCGCCACGCATTAGCGGCGGCATTAAATTTTGCCCGCCCAACGTTAAACAGCCTAGACAGCGTGTCAGACCGTGACCACGTGGTTGAGTTATGCAGCGCCGCATCAATTAGCATGATGCACTTAAGCCGTATGGCAGAAGACCTAATCTTCTTTAACTCTGGTGAAGCTAACTTTATCTCGCTCGCAGACGAAGTCACTTCAGGCTCATCGTTAATGCCGCAAAAGAAAAACCCAGATGCATTAGAGCTTATTCGTGGTAAAACCGGCCGTGTTTATGGCAGCTTAATGGGTATTTTAACCACCATGAAAGCCTTGCCATTGGCGTACAACAAAGACATGCAAGAAGACAAAGAAGGCTTGTTTGATGTGGTCGATAGTTGGGCCATTTGTTTAGACATGGCCGCCTTAGTATTGTCGGGCCTTAAAGTGAATCGCCCACAAGCATTAGTTGCCGCGCAACAAGGCTATGCAAACGCAACCGAACTTGCAGATTACCTAGTCGCTAAAGGCATGCCGTTCCGCGAAGCGCACCATGTCGTGGGTGAAGTAGTAGTATTTGCTATTAGCCAGCAAAAGCCAATTGAAGAGCTAACCGTGGCAGAGTTGCAAAAATTTGCCAAAGTAATTAGCGATGATGTGTATCCAAACCTTACCATCGAGGCGTGTTTAGAAAAACGTGATGTATTAGGTGGTACGGCAGTTAACCAGGTAAAAGCGGCTATAGCGGCTAAAAAAGCGTAATTTTACCGCAAGTCAGTCTTTAAAGAAGCCCTGTAGTATTCAGCAACAGGGCTTTTGTTATTTGTGCCATGCTTACTCGATTTGCCACAGCTGATGTGCTCTTTGAGCGTCTCCTGCGGGCGGTGAATAATAGCAGTTGCCGACGACTGCATGGACGCAGGAGATAGAGCAACGCAGGATCAGTTGCCGACGACTGCATGGACGTAGGAGATAGAGCAATGCAGGAGCAGTTGCCGACGACTGCATGGACGTAGGAAATAGAGCAACGCAGGAGCAGTTGCCGACGACTGCATGGACGCAGGAGATAGAGCAACGCAGGAGCAGTTGCCGAGAGTAATTTTGCCTACAATCCTATTACTTGCCTAGAAAGTACAGAACTCCCACTGAATGACCAGATAATTAGTGGAATTGGTATTAAGCACCATTAATAAACGCTTTGTTATCGATTAACTTGTTTGTTAAATTGCTGAGTAACATGATAAAAAATAGGAAAGGACCCTCCAATGAAAACCGCCACACATATAGCTCTCATCACCTTACTCGCGTCGGTATCTTCAATTCCGGTATTCGCTGATAACACTGAACATCTCGATAAAAAAGAATTACTGCTTACATGGATGCAAGGTCACTTCGACAGCGAACAACAATCAATAGCCGACAAAGAGTTTTATAATATTCACCTTAATATGGCGGCAATGTGGCCGAATGATCCTGGCAATTGGCTGTATGTCGAGCAAGCTGCTGCAACCCATTTAGACGAGCCTTATCGTCAGCGGGTATATCAGGTAACGCAAGTGTCAGACACTGAGTTCGCCAGTAAAGTTTATGGTTTTAGCAATGACAAACACTATGCCGGAGCATACAAATCTACCAACCCACTCGGTGAGTTAACCCCTAAGGATTTAATCGAAAGGCAAGGATGTACTGTGTTTTTAACTTGGTCTGCACAGCAGCAACATTTTGCAGGCTCAACCAAAGACAAACAATGCTTAAGCCAATTACGTGGCGCCAGTTATGCCACCTCAGAAGTGGTGGTGACTAAAGATAAGATTGTGAGTTGGGATCGCGGTTTTGACAGTAACGACCAGCAAGTTTGGGGCGCCGTAAAAGGCGGCTATGAATTTATAAAAGCCCAGTAAGACATACTACAAAACCGCCAATAATGGCGGTTTTTACTCACTGAACGTATTAGCGCCTCTATGGTAGCGGACAACCAAGATAATCTGTCAGTGTCGCCTTAAACAATGTGTCTTTTATCTCTGACGACAATTCAGTGGTCATGTCAGCCTGTACCGATGTATTAGGCTGATGTTGCAGCATATACAGCGGCGTGTAATCAGGTTCGCCAACGCTAGCCACCCAGCCACACGCTGTTTGTTTTTGCTCAGATCCTAAGTAGTCAGCTAACTTTTGTTCAAAGTTTTGCTGCTCAAGGGCAGACAAAGTCCAAATAGAATCTTTTTTGATTAATTCAACCACCTCATGTGACGGCTTATTTGGCACGCGCAAGGTATCAAAGTAAGCATAAGCACCCGCTAAAAAGTAGCCACTAATTGCAGAATCATAATCTTGCGATTTAATGCAAGCTGCAACCGAATGTAATAGCGCTACAGGCGTCGTTTTATTTGTCAGTTGCTCTTTGGCTAAGCAGCTAATATCGCCTGTCGGTTTAGCATAATCAGGGATGACGACCGCGACTTCAGGTTCTACTGGCGACGGCGTGCATGCCGGAATAAGCCGCTCATCTAATACTCTAATTTCCCAGTCATCTTTATTACCTGGACCGTGTTGTGCGGTGACTACATACCGCATACATTCTTTAGCAACCAGCGGATACACCAACGTTGACATTGCTTTTCTGCTGCGCAGAGGACCCGTAGTACTTAAATGAATAGTGTGATAACCCGGTTTAATATTTTTTGTCAGCTTGCCTGATTGAAATGCACCATCAATAGCGACAATTTCAACATTGTAATTGTTAGCATCAGAGACTTTACTCTGGCTGCCATCAATGATTGCGTATGGGGTGGATTGACATCCCGTTAAAAACAAACAGCCGATTATTAAAGGTAATTTCATTTTATTTTTGCTTTTTTAGAAAAAGTAAACACATCAACACTTATTTGCGTGCCTTAAGCATTGGGTAAATGGACCATTGGTATAAATGAAGACTTGATGGAAGGAGATAACACTAGGTGTCATTAAGCTGAACAGCAAAGCGGCAATGCTCACTTTAAAGATTAAAGCACTTTCCATAGCACTCATTATTTGACTAATGTAAAATTTTTGTTTCAATTTGGTCAAGATAATTATTAGTTTAAAGGTGATTTTGATAGACTCAGTTACACTTTTATGTTGTTTTATTATGCGGTTACCTTGTCAAAGTGCACACTTAAGCTTACAAGGTTAATCGTTGACCATGTGAGTATTCTTGATTGTTAGCAGGGCATTTATCAGCCATAATTTTAGCCACTAATGTCAATTGGCGACGTTAATCTGTAATGTTAGTTAACCACTTATCAATGGCGTGCATCTCAATAATTTATGGCTTTAGAACATTCGTCTAGCAGCAATAACCCTTGTTCTCGCAGTCGCGACAGATTGTCGTGGCTTCGATGTACCTTGCGCCGCAGCCAGCAAGAGGCTGTGGCATCGTCTACCATGACAGCCACCAGTGATAACTTTTTTAATGCGTATGCGATTTTTTTAGGTGCCAGTTTAGGCCAAATGGGCTGGGTGACTGGATTACCACAACTGTTTGGCGCCTTGGCTCAGTTATTGTCTGTGTGGCTGGCGAGCCACTTTAGCCGTAGGCAATTTATTGTAGTCTGCGCTGGGCTACAGGCCGGTGTGGTATTAGGCATGGGCGCGTTAGCCGCGTTTCAGCCTGAAAATGCCGTGTGGCTTTTTATTGGTTTAGCTGTGCTTTATCAAGGGTTTATTAACTTAATCCAACCCCATTGGCGGGCGTGGATGGGCATGATAGTCCCTCAGCGCCGACGCGGGGCCTTTTTTGCCTCTCGCACCCGTTTAACCATGATGGCCTCGCTGAGTGTTTTTTTTGTTGGCGGCGGCATATTAACCCTAACCGACTCAATGCAAATGGCCTGGCTTGGGTTTAGCTTGCTGTTTTCGATTGCGGCAATGGGGCGATTTGTTTCCGCCTGGTTGCTGTTGCAAATGCACGACCCTGAACCTCGAGCGGCTAAAGCCTCTGGGGTGTTTAACCAAACCTTATATAACTTCCGTCAAGCGTGGAAAGACAAAACCTTCCGTCATTACAGTTTGTTTGTTGCTGGTATGCAGTGCATGGTCGCCATTTCGGCGCCGTTTTTTGCGGTGTACATGCTAGAAGACTTGCAGTTTACTTACTTTGAATTTGTATTATCAAGTGTCGCTTCCATCTTTACCCAATTTATCACCTTGCGTTTTTGGGGCCGCTTTAGCGACTTATACGGCAACCGGTTAGTGATGATTATCACCAGCTGTTTAATACCAGGTTTGCCTTTATTGTGGCTATTTTCAGATAATTATATGTACATTTTAGCTGTTCAAGCATTTTCAGGTTTTGCCTGGAGCGGCTTTACCTTAAGTACAGCCAACTACCTTTACGACATTCGGCCTTTTCGCAGCGACTTTGCGACTTACGCGGCATTACAGGCAGCATTAAGTGCTGGTTTTGTATTTGTAGGCGCTATGGTGGGTGGCTCTATTGCCTCATATGCAGAGGCTTTTTTGGTGTGGACAGGCTTAAAAACCTGGCTCGATAACCCCATTTTTGTGGTGTTTATTGTTTCAACCACCATGCGCACACTGGTAACTCTGTGGTTTATTCCACGTTCGGTTGAGCCTAAAGCGCGCCCAAGGCCAGAGCTGCTTACGCTTATTTTTCGTATTCGAGGCTTTAATGCTATTTCGGGTGTCAGCCTGGACTGGCTCACCGTGGCCAAGAAAAAGCGCGATAACAAAAATGCGAAAGATAAAGATTAATCGAGGCGGTAATCAAAAAACTTACGTTTATCAGGGCCTGATGCATTCGCACTGATTTTATTAGGGTGTTTATACTCATCCCAGCTGGCTACATTGCGGCCAATGTTTAGCTGTGGAAAGTTTAATTGTGGAAAGCTTAGCTGCGGAAAACTTATTCGAGGTAAGCTTGCCTGCGACAGCGCTGCCGCATCAGGCAAGGGCAACTCAATAAATTGCAAAAGTGTACTTAAACTACCAGCCACACTGATATCAATCGCCATAAAATCATCACGATCTGCAAAGTAGCTAAACACTTGCTGCTGGTGGCGCTGATAACAGGCCGTTAAATGCGTTTCATCAAACACATCTTTAACCCGCCATATATCAAAGCAATGATTAAAACTGCGCTTCATCACCGGATGAAAGCGGCCACTGTCTTTATCTAAATGCACTAGCATGCGGCCCAGTAACATTTGCATCGACGGCAACCACTTATCTAACGGCCTATCTAAATAGACAAATTTAGCATTGGGAAATAACACATCTAACTGCCGGTAATCGCTAAAACACGGCGCATCAGACACCGCATCGGCCAACATAAACGCTTGTTTAGTAAACGCTTGGTGGGCCACGGTTAAGCCATGTTCAAGCAGCGCCACGCTCACGCTAGTCGTGCCGGTACATGGCTTAGGAGGAGTTATTTATGTACATATATGCTATGAGTATTGATTTTAAGGACTTCTACAATACATATGGTCCAATAACAACATGTATTATATTGGAGCGTTTATTAATAACATGAATTTTAATGTGTAATCAGTAGTCCTTCACTGCTAAAAGATTGCTTCGTGTTTAAGTTAACTTACGTGAATAAAGTAATAATAAAAATTTGTTCCAGTCACTGTAATATTCTTCAATAATGAGCTAGCTAATGATGATCGTTAGCTGCAATCCGGTGTGATGTGATTAAGTTGGCTTACTCAAGCTCGATATACCAGAAATCTCTATAAGAGAAACTGTTGCACTTACTTCAGCTCAGATTAATGGACAGTATTCATTTTGATAAAGTAACAAAATCAAGTTTTTGAAACGGAATGATGATACGTTAAGATCTTGTATGTGAGTATTTTTTTTAAAATGCTGCATTTACTTAAAACTTTGTACAGAGCCTGTACATATACCGTTCCAGCAAACAGTTTCAAGTAAACCAACAATACGGACCAGCGGGGGCATTTGAACGAAAACCTACGGTTTTGACTCCCAGGCCCTCCGCGTAACCGTAGGTTTCCGAAGAATCACCCCTTCCCCTCATCTTCAATAAAGTACGTACCATTGGGCAACACATGCTTATAGGGCAATAACGAGATATGGGATAAGGTCTTGTCGTCGATATCCTCCCCCTGCTGCCGGAGCTGCTCAACCACGTCATTTATCTTGATCGTGTTCCAGTACAGAATGGCATTGGATACAAAGCTGAGGCTGCTGGCCTTGTTCATGATTTCCTCATAGTCTCCAGTGGTGAATTCCCCCTGGTCCGCAAAGAATATCCAGCGCGGCAGTTTGTGCCGGTATTCCCCTTTGTTCAGTTGCCGCTGGACGGTTTGGCGCAGGTCTTTGTCAGTCAGGTACCGCAGAATGTATTCGGTCTTGATGATCCGGCCCAGGTTGGTAAAGGCCTTGGTGAGGCGATCGGAGGGTGAACTATTGGTCAACCGTTGAACGATGACGTGTGCTGGCGCAGTTTTCTGCTTCAGAGAAATGACCACCCGCATCATGTATTCCCATTGCTCCTCAATGATCGACAGACCAGCTGTTTTCGTGAGTAAATGGTTGAGGTCACCGTAATCGACGGATTTGTCGATACGGTATAGCTGCTGATCCTTCAGATCCCGAATACGTGGCATAAAGTAGAAGCCGAGCAAATGACAGAGGGCGAAGACGATTTCAGTGTACCCGTGCGTATCGGTGGTGTGCTCTCGGATTTTCAGAATCGTGTTGTTTTCCAGCAGGCCGTCCAGAACATACAGGGCTTCACGAGGGCTACAGGAAATGATCTTGGTGCTGAACACGGAATATTGATCGGATACGTGGGTGTAGATCCCGATGGCTTTTTCATAGTAGCCGTAATAGCGGGGATAGTATGAAGCCAAGAGACTGTCGGCGCGGATTTTAAAGCGTTGCGCATCTTAAGAGGACAATGTACCGGAGCCATACACCGCACTCAACGGCAGCTCATGGTGTTGATTCACAATTTCAGCACTGGCGTTGACCAGGGTTTCTTCGCGAATATAGTATTGCAGGATATGCCTTAGCATATCGACAGTAACGCCATTGACGCTGTTACTCATGGACACGACGCCCAGGTTTGTGGCTTGTGAAATAATGGCAGCCATCAGGCTTTTGTAAAAGTTTTTGGGTCGTGACTGGTGATGCTGGATAGGGACAAAGTGACGACTGTAATGCGTCATTTGATCCACCTCCATCAGCAGTTGGTTGACTTTATCCGGTACGTCCAGCTTGTCGTCACGCTTGAGTTTCAGCCTGCCATTGTGTATCTCGGCGAAATTATCCAGTCCAAAACGCTTTTGCGCTGCTGACACCGCTTCGTGGAACTGGGTTGAAATGGCGGAACGCACTTCGTGCGGCAAAGGCTGCTGTAGCTCGGTATAGACAGTGTGTTTGGTTTCATCCCAGTTGGGCTCGTTCAAGGTCAGATCCCAGAACGACACATGCTGTTTGCTCTGTGGCAAATACAAATCGCCGGAACGCAACGCATCTTTCATCGCGAGAGCAAGACCCATTTCCCAAACATTGCGATTGATGTTGCCGGTTTGATCTTTAAGGCTGCGACGCAGCTCGCGGGGAATGAACGCAGTCGGTGTATTCTCCGGCAGTTTTTTCAGATCGCCGTCATCCAACTGCCGGACGAACTGGATGGCTTTTATCAGTGGCCCAGAACCTTTCGCCACTTCAAACGGTAACCGTATAAAGTCGGAAAAATACTTTCGTAAACTGGGGTAACGGGTCAGCAACAAATCGCAATAGCCGCGTTCTTCCAGGCGTTTAAAAATGTGCAGATCCTCAATGGAGGCCAGCAAGTGTTTCTCGTCAATACGCTGCCATAAGTCATTCTTGTACAACGGCTGTTCCTCCGGCCATTCCAGCAAAACATGCGTGGTATCGAGCACAGCATCGATGGCTTTCTTCTGGCGTTTACGGAATTCCTTGTGCTTTTTGTCGTGACTGTTTCTGGTTTGTCGGCACAGTTCCGTCATGTACTGATCGTGCATTTTGACCAGGTTATCCAGCAGAATCTTGCGGGATTCTAACAGGAAGCACACCATCAGGGCATAGCGCTTGTGGTCTTTGAAGCGTTTCATGTCCTTGGCGGTGTAGCGCTTGGTCAGTCGATACAGGTAGTGAAGAAAAGCGGTATCAATGACCTTTTCCTCGAATTCATTAATGCCGGTGGCCACCAGATTGTCATAGCGCTCCAAATAGCGTTTCAGTGATGAGATTTTGGCGGCCGGTGGATACTCTTTGAGTTGGTTGAAGTAGGTTCGCTGATTACCGTCTGTGGTTTGCAACAGATCGTCGATGGCACCGCGCAGTTCAGGGGACATCTGATCAAACACCTGCTCAAAAAGCTGAGTGTGAACCTGGTTACAAATACGGATGATCTGCCGTTCGATGGTCGAGGGCCCGGGTAACACAATACGGTTCAGCAGCAGGTAGCGCTCTGCCCGGTGAAAAAGTTCATCCGGCAGCAGCCCCTGGCGAGCATGTTCTTCAATCCAGCGGTCCAGATCCGCTTCCGCTTTGTTATCAAACCGCTGAAAGCCCAGATACTTGAGGATGTTGTTCCGATGCTCCAATAGTGTCGCCTCCCGTTCGGGCACGTCCACGGTTAGCGTGGGCGGGAGGTCGAGTTGACTGCTCAGGTAGCTGATTACCCGGGAGGATAGATCATGGAGTTGGTAAAGAAACCGGCCATAGAGACGCATGGCGCACAGTTGGATAGCAAATCCCAGACGGTATTGCTTACGGTACTTGTTGACCACCTGGCAATCGCGTCGGCTCAGCGTCCAATCGCGAACCATTTCTTCCTCGGAAAATCGTTGTGGCAGCATTAACGGCTGGTATCGCTGCTGGTTGGTTAAGAACTGCTCTTTGGCTGTCATGGGTTCTCACTTGGGCTCAGTCACGCCAACTACTCCTATAGCGTTGTTTTTATTGATTTTTTTACATTCGTGAGTCGCCATTGTCGCATCTAACAATCAGACGGCATTGTAATCACGAATAGACGATAATAAAATAACGAATAGACGAATTTCAACCATCAATTAGCCGAGCGCTTATTTTATGTACCCACGTTATTCTGAAATCAATGTCAAAGAAGCGCTGAGCGACACCCCGGTGGTCTTTGTGATGGGGCCTCGCCAAGTCGGTAAAACCACTCTGGTGAAGGCGTTGATTGGTGAGATGGGCGCTGAAAACTGGGAATACATTACCCTAGACGATCAGGCCCAGTTCGAAATTGCACAAGCTGATCCCGTCGGGTTCATCCGTAATCTGCCACCGAAACGAATTGCGCTTGACGAGGTGCAGCGCCTGCCTGAACTGTTCGTCTCCATCAAGCAGGCTGTGGATGAACAACGCACAGCCGGTCGCTTTCTTCTGACGGGTTCCGCCAATGCCTTGTTATTGCCCCGGCTATCAGATTCCCTGGCCGGCCGAATGGAGTCGGTTCGCCTGACAACGCTTTCCGAATGCGAGATCCACGGACGACCCCCCAGCTTTTTAAGCAAACTACTGAACCAGGAAGCGCCTTCGGCTCAGGACATTCGTGTGCGGGATCATCTACTGCAACGGTTGATTACGGGGTGTTTCCCCGAGCCTCTGCAACGTGCCAATGAGCGGCGAAGCACCGCTTGGTATCAACAGTACGTCAGTACATTGATCCAGCGGGATATCCGCGATCTGACCCATATCGATCACCCCGATTTGATGGCCAAGTTACTCAAACTCACCGCCTTTTATGCCGGGAAACTGGTTAACCTGACCGAACTGGGCGCTAAACTTGGGCTGGATCGACTGACCATCAAAAAATACATGGCGTTGTTGGAGCAGTTGTTTCTGGTGGAACAGCTGCCGGCCTGGCATTCCAACGAATATAAGCGCCTTGTGAAAACACCCAAACTGCACTCCATTGATACCGGCATGATGTGCGCCGTGCGGGGCCTCAATCGGGAGCGCCTGCTGAAACAGCCAGGTGATTTTGGGTTGGTGCTGGAATCCTTCGTCTACAACGAATTGCGCAAACAGGCGGTGTGGATCGAGGAGCCCTTGAACTTCTACCACTACCGTGACAAGGACAAGGTGGAGGTCGATGTGATCATTGAAAACGCCATGGGCGATTGTTTTGCCATTGAAGTCAAAGCGGCGGCAACCTTGAGCACGAAAGATTTTACCGGCTTGAAACGCTTTCAAAGTGTGGCCGGCGAGCGCTTTAAAATCGGTGTCCTGCTATACGATGGCGATCATACGACGGCTTTTGGTGACAATCTATATGCTATCCCGCTGGGAGCGCTCTGGTCATGAACGAAAATCACACCATTGGCCAGCTGGCCAAGGCAGCAAGTGTCAACGTCGAAACCATCCGCTACTACGAACGCCGTGGGTTGATCTGTCAACCACCCAAACCCGCGGAGGGATACCGTACTTACCCAAACGCAACCTTGGCTCGAATTTTATTCATCAAACGCGCTCAGGAACTGGGTTTTACGCTGGATGAGATCAACAACCTGCTGTCATTGGGCGGGTCGCATTGCTCGGAAGTCCAGGAACTGGCCGAAGCAAAGCTGGCCAGCGTGCGTGAAAAAATTAACGATCTGCACCGCCTGGAACAGGTGTTGGAAGAACTCGTCACAAAGTGTCGGACCAATCCTGATAATGCGGCTTGTCCTATTGTTGAATCCCTCCAACCTGATCCTCGTCAATAAAAGGCATTGGACTTGACTCCGTACCTTGGTACGGCATTTACACTGATTTCATCAGGTCAATAAAATGGAGTCGGCGATGCCGGGAAAAGAGTCATTCACCAACACAAGGCTACCTATCATCGGTGGCATTACCGCTGCCATCGGCGCGAGCCTGTGTTGTATTGGGCCTTTCCTGCTCTTGTCACTAGGTATCAGCGGGGCCTGGATTGGTAATTTGACCCTGCTGGAGCCCTACCGTCCCGTATTCGTCATGCTGGTTATGCTGTTGTTCGGTTGGGCGGGCTGGCAGATACATCGACCGGTCGAGGCCTGTGAACCGGGAACCGCCTGCGCTGTGCCGCATACTCCGAAACGGCGGCAAATAGTTTTCTGGATCGCGGTAATCGTCGCGCTGGTTCTTGTTACCAGTACCCACTGGATTCCTCTGTTCGCATGAACACCCTGGAGCTAACCATGCAGAAAATCATTCTCGGTCTCGTATTCACCATCGCTAGCTTCTCGGCCTGGGCCAAGCCACAAACCATCACGCTGGATCTGCCAACCATGAACTGTGCCATGTGCCCGATCACGGCTAAAAAGGCGCTGACCAGGGTCCAAGGCGTGATAGAAGCCGAGGTCAGTTATGAGCATAAGCAAGCCGTAGTGACCTTTGAGGATTCTCTGACCAACGCTGACAGATTGGTCGAAGCGACCACCAATGCCGGTTATCCGTCAACTATTGTAAAAAAGGAAACACCATGATGTCAGAGGTGATTTTGCAGTCCGAGCTGACTTGTCCCGAATGCGGCCATAAAAAAACAGAAACCATGCCCACGGACGCCTGCCAGTGGTTCTACGAGTGTGAACAGTGCCATGTTTTATTGAAGCCGAAGCTCGGTGACTGCTGTGTGTACTGTTCCTATGGCTCGGTACCTTGCCCGCCGATACAGTTCTCACAAGGCAATAAAGACACAGGAACCTGTTGTGGCGGTTAATTGGACCTCGCAAATCTGCATGTCACTCACCCGGTTAAGTCGATAATTTTCCAGTATCAATCCACCTGTCATGATCTCTGGAAGATAAAGGAGCGAGCCTTGGTAAAGCCCCTCTATCAAAACGGTTTCCAATCGACTGTAATTTATACTTCTCTTGACTCTATAGCTGCTATAGAGTTTACAATTGCGATCAATAATCATTAGCGATTCATGAATAAGAGAACACCGAGATGTTTGATTGCAGGAACCCACTGTTATTGCAACGCCTGAAACGAGCCACCCTTCATGCCATCATATTTCTGATGCTGCCACTTTCTCTATCTACCGGGGCGAATGAAGCTGAGATCCCAGACAACGTTACTCAACTCCGGCAACTGGCACAGCTCGCTGAATACATAGGCGTTGATTATGCCGAAGCGGTGAAAGACGGTCAGGTGATTAATGACAATGAATATCAGGAGATGGTGGAGTTTTCACAACTGATTGTTAGCAAGAGCTCGCTGGCCGCCACTGCTGATGCAGAGTCACTCGCAGTGCAAGCAAAGGCCTTGCAGAGGGCCATCCATGATAAGAAAGGTGTTGATGAGATCCGTCAAATGAGTGCCAGCCTACGCGGCACATTGTTAGGATTGATGCCACAATTATCCCTGCCGGAACGGATGTTACCTCAAGAAAAAATCCAGCCGGTATTTGAGACTAACTGCGGATCGTGCCACGGCGTATCCGGTCAGGGTGACGGCGTGCTGGCAGCACAACTCGATCCCGCGCCCACAGACTTTACCGATAAAGAGCGGGCATTAAATCGATCAATTTTGGGTTTATACGACGCCATTACCAATGGCATCGACGACACCGCCATGCCCGCTTTTCAACAGCTATCGGAGCAAGAGCGTTGGTCACTGGCATTCTATGTCGGTGGACTCGCTTTTCATTCCAGCGAACCTGCTCACAATGATTTGAATATTACCAAACTGCAGCTGATTAATCACAACCCACTGCAACTGGCAGCAGCACGCCCTGATATAACCCTACAAGCTTTGGAGAGTTTACGCGCTAACCCCTCGGCATTATTCAAGGCATCCCAAGATCCCTTGGCAATCACATGGAATCGACTTCAAGCCGCCCAAAAAGCGCATCAGAAGGGAGATTTTTCAACCGCAAGTGAACTCGCCGTCAGTGCTTATCTGGACGGTTTTGAACTGATTGAAAACAGCCTCGATGCGCATGACAAAGCACTGCGCCAATCCATCGAGTCCAACATGATGGCACTACGACAATTGACCAGCCGCCCCGACGTAAACGGAGAATTGGGTGCGCTAATGGCGGAGACGCGGCATTTGTTGGATGACGCACAACGTTTGTTATCAGAGTCCACCTTGTCCGAAGGAACTTTATTCACTGCTAGTCTGGTCATATTGTTGCGCGAAGGCCTGGAGGCATTGCTGGTTATCATTGCCTTAACGACGGTTTTGATAAGAACCGGGCGTCGGGATGCGCTTAAATATGTCCACATAGGCTGGATTGCGGCATTACTTGCCGGTGGTGCCACCTGGATCGCCGCTCAATCGTTGATCACGATCAGTGGTGCCAATCGTGAAATCATGGAGGGAATTGCCGCTTTATTGGCCGCGTTGGTACTGCTCTATGTTGGGATCTGGATGCATAGCAAAACCCAGGCTGCACAATGGCAAGCCTACATTCAGCAACATGTCGATACCCAACTTAAGTCTGGCACCTTGTGGGGGCTGGTGGCGTTGGCATTTGTGGCGGTTTACCGGGAGGTGTTTGAAACCGTATTATTTTATCAATCGCTGTTAACGCAGGCGGTATCAACCCAATATTCTTCTGTTGGTGGTGGCTTTGCGCTCGGTTTGTTGCTGTTAGCCATATTGGCGTGGGTGTTGATTCGCTTTTCCGTCAAGCTGCCGATCGCCAAATTCTTTTCAGCCACCACCTACTTGCTGCTAGCGCTGGCATTTGTCCTGATGGGCAAAGCTGTGTCGGCATTACAGGAGGCGGCCATCATCGGTATGACGCCATTACCTGTGAGTTTTGAGATTGACTGGATTGGCGTCAAATCCACCTGGCAAGGCGTGCTTGCGCAACTTTCGGTACTTCTGGTTTACCTGGTATTTTTAATACTGTCCAAATCAAAACGCGCAACATCACCGCCGATAACACAGGCGTCCGATTTCAAGCGCGTAAGTGTTACCGCTTCTGATGCTGATTAGTGGTTAACGTTTGCAAGATGCCGCACTGTTCGATCGTCCTTTCACTGGAGCAGCTGCGGCGAAGTGATTTCAAATGCTCGCGCAGCTGAACCAGCTCCTGAATGCGCGTTTCCACTTGTTGAATGTGCGTATCCATCATGCGATTGACTTGATCACATTGCGCACCCGGTGAGCGTTTTAATGTGAGTAGCTGGCGGATCTCGGACAAACTGAGATCCAGGTTACGGCAGTGCTTGATAAATAGCAGCTGTTCGACAGCAGCTTCATCGTAAAGTCGAAAATTGCCGTCACTACGCTGTGTCGTGCACAGCAACTGTTCTTTTTCATAGTAACGGATAGTTTGCACCGAGCAATCCGTCTTTTTTGCCAGCTCGCCAATCTTCATTTATTCAATCTCTGTGCTTGACTCTATAGTAACTATAGAGTTTAAACTGCCCACCTTGGATAGAACAAGGGTTTTTTATGACGACCACATGCGGTGGCAATTGCCAAAATAACGCGACGGAGAACACTCCCCAAATTGCCGAAGTACACGACGCTTCTCATGGCGGCTTTGTTAGTGAGTATCATGTCCCCAAGATGGACTGTCCTTCAGAGGAAGGCATGATCCGTATGGCGTTGGACAGTGTGCATCCTAAAGTCACATTGGAATTCGATACCCCCAAGCGCAAGGTGAGTGTCTACCATGGTGATAACGCTGACCTTATTAAAAAAAGAATGCAATCAGTCGGTCTGGGCGCGAGACTTGTCAGTACAATGCCCGTCGCCAGCGAGTCCATCGCCCGTGCGCAGGCGTCTGCAAAACAGGAGGCAGAAAGAGAAGCTGGCATTCTCAAGTGGCTACTGGCAATCAATGGCATCATGTTTGTCATTGAAATCACTGTCGGCTGGTGGGCGCAATCCACTGGTTTGATTGCGGACTCCCTGGATATGTTCGCTGATGCCGCCGTCTACGGCGTGGCGCTGTATGCCGTAGGGCACAGTGTGCGGATGAAGTTGCGTGCAGCCCATTTTTCCGGTTGGCTTCAGATCATTCTCGCCTTGGGCGCTTTGGGCGAGGTGGTAAGGCGATTGGTATTGGGTAGTGAACCGGTTTCCACTTTGATGATGAGCTTCGGGCTTGTTGCCCTGGCGGCCAATGTGACCTGTCTGCTGTTGATTGCCAAAAGCCGGGATAGCGGCGCCCATATGAAAGCCAGCTGGATTTTCTCCGCCAATGACGTGATTGCCAATCTAGGGGTGATCCTTGCCGGTGGATTGGTGGCCTGGACGGGCTCACGTTATCCAGACTTGGTGATTGGCCTTATCATCGGTTTGATTGTGTTGAATGGCGCGCGCCGCATCTTGCAACTTAAGTCCTGAGACACCGGGCACAATATGAACAACAAGCAATCGTCTTATGATACACCGCCAATAAAGATCCTCGACCTGGCTCGCTTTGACAGGCGGATAACAGGTAAACGAAAGGCGCCGGGACAATCGTTGATTGACTCCGCAATCAAAGGTGGTATGCTTCGCAGGCTATTCCATTTCATTGGGGTTATATTCGGTTTATGAGTCGAAAAGCACTGTCTTATCTGCTGTTAGTCTTGATTGCACTGCAATCAGTGACAGCTATGGCTGACGTTCATCCCCTTGATTATTCGGATACAGCCCCTTATTCCTCCGATGGCTCATCATCGGCAATGCTGGATAGCTCGACCGTTATTGATCCTGCAGATCAAAATACCGCGCCTGACGATCTGTTTCATTGCCATCACCATGGCTGCCATTGCCATGTCTATTTATCCGGTAACCTGACTCACTCAAACTTTTTGCATAAACATTCGTTGCATAACAACTATCAAGCCCTCATTCCCGAGGCCCCATCCTCGTCGCTGTACCGCCCTCCAATCGCCTGATTTTACCGATTAAGTTTTTTCTGTGTTGCCGTTATCGCTGCAACGCGCGGTTTGAATTATCTTAAATAAGTAGGATCTACCATATGCTATCAATACGTACTGCGCCGGGTTCTGGCGCTTTGGGGCGGAGGAATATCAAAAGCCGATGTATTCTGTTCAGTTTATTATTTTTCATTTCTTCGTCGGGGCTTAGCGCCGAGCCTGGGGACTCAACGATCACGCTGACCAATGCGGTGCAGCGCGCCTTGTCACAAAACCCGTCTTTAAAAGTTTTTCCCTACCGCTACGCAGCCCTTCAAGGGCAGGCCGAAACAGCCGGGTTAAGGCCGGCGTATGAGCTGGGATTTGACGCTGAAAATGTCGGGGGCACTGGGGACTTCAGCGGCGCAGGTGGTGCTGAACTCACCATTGCGCTGTCTTCGGTCATCGAAATGGGGGATAAGCGCGCGGCACGGCAAGGCGTAATCTCCCACAGTCGGTCGGTGCTCAATGCCAGCCGACAGGTGGAATCCTTGGCCTTATTGGGCGAAGTCACCCGCCGTTACGTCGATGTGCTAGCGGCACAGGAGCAGGTCACCCTGGCTGGCGAGGCCGCCCAGTTGGCGAGCGAGAGCTTACGCATTGTGAAAAAGCGGGCTACGGCGGGAGCGACACCCGAGGCGGAAGTCAAACGGGCACAGGCCGCTGCCGAGCAAGCGAAGCTCGCTTTGCTTTCGGAGCAGCAACGGCTTGCTTATTTGAAAGTGTCGTTGTCTGCCCTGTGGGGGGTAACCTCACCGGACTTTGACAAAGTGGAAGGTGATCTATTCCAGTTTGGCGAGGACGTGGCATTCGACCTGTTGTACGCCAAAGTTGAAAAAAATCCTGCGATAGAAGTATTCGCAGCAGAGTCCCGCCTCAAAGAAGCAGAAATACGCCTTGCTCAAACCCAATCCAGTGCCGATATCAGTTGGTCGGTGGGGGTTCGTCGCTTGCAGGAAACCGATGACACCGCGTTGGTAGCGGGTTTCAGCATGCCGTTGTTTTCCGGCAAGCGAAATGTCGGCGCCGTTTCGACCGCGTTGGCCGAAAAAAATCAGGTGTTGGCAGAGCGCGATGTAATGCTGCTGGATCTACACACGCAACTGTTCCGGGCTTTTCACAACCGCAAACAAGCCATTGTCGCGGTAGAGGCACTGCGCACCGCCATCATTCCCGCCCTTGAGCAGGCCCTGGTAGAAACTCAGGCGGCCTATCAACGCGGTCGCTACGGGTATCTCGACTATGTCAGCGCGCGGCAGGAATTATTGAGCGCCAGGCGCACCCAGATCGAAGCGGCCGCAGCCGCCTTAACCTATGGTGCAGAAATTGAGCAGCTAACAGCAGAGCCCTTGGCCTTGACACAGTATGGCGAAGACAACACATTTTCAGGAACCCCACAATGAAATCAAATACCCAGTTAAAAAAATCATTTATCCGTCTAATTACGTGTTGCTTTGCGATCACCCTGTTGTCTGGACAAACTTTCGCCGAGACGGGTCACGGAGAA
This sequence comes from Shewanella inventionis, assembly GCF_019931735.1. NCBI lineage: Bacteria > Pseudomonadati > Pseudomonadota > Gammaproteobacteria > Alteromonadales > Shewanellaceae > Shewanella > Shewanella inventionis. Next base: position 701,421 of record NZ_CP082926.1, read on the forward strand.
GAGGAAGAGCACGGTGAAGAAGGCCACGTCGAGCTGACCCAGGAGCAGATAAAACATGCCGGCATTACGCTGGCAACCGTTACCTCGGGCACCATCCGCGATGTTTTGCCAGTATATGGCGTCGTCGCCACCAACGCAGAGCGTGTACAGTCGGTAACGGCACGCTTCGACGGCGTTATTCGGGAAGTTAAAAAAAGTGTTGGTGATCCGGTTCGCAAAGGCGAACCCCTGGTGACTGTGGAAGCGAATGAAAGTCTGAAAACCTATTCGATAGTATCCGCACTCAATGGTGCCGTTACCCAGCGTAATGCAAACGCTGGCGAGCACACTACGGATATCCCGTTGTTGGTAGTACAGGATTTCTCAACGGTTTGGGTAGAGCTGTCGATTTTTCCCAAGGATGTTGCCCAGGTTGAATTAGGCCAGCGGGTTCGCATTCTCAGTCTCGATTCGACCCAAATCGCAGAGGGAAAAATCATCTATATTGCGCCGCTTGGCCAAGCTGGTAATCAGGCCATTATGGCGCGCGCTTTGATCGACAACCCGAATGGCATTTGGAAACCCGGTCTCTTTGTCAACGCGCAAATCACCCGCGCAGAAATAGCCGCTCCAATGGTGATCCGCAACGAAGCCTTGCAAATCGTCGAGGATAACCCTGTCGTTTTTGTTCGGGGTGAGGAAGGTTTTGAACCACGTACAGTGACTTTGGGGCGAACCGACGGTGAGCTAAGCGAAGTGGTGGCAGGTCTGTCCGCAGATGAAGTGTATGTCAGCAAAAACAGCTTTACTCTGAAATCGGAGCTGGGCAAGGAGGATGCTGAACATGGACACTAAAACAGTATTCTTGGCACCATTTACGACGTCGAACCACCTACACGGCTTTAACCGGTCATATGAACCCACAATAGGAGTTCACCATGATCGATAAACTCATTCAATTTTCCATCGCGCGCCGCTGGCTGGTGATGTTTCTGGTGCTGGTAATTGGGGCCCTGGGTGTCTGGAACTATCAGCAGCTGCCCATTGACGCGGTACCCGATATCACCAATGTCCAGGTGCAAATCAATACGGAAGCCCCAGGTTATTCACCACTGGAAGTGGAGCAACGCATTACCTACCTGGTAGAACTGGCCATCACTGGGTTGCCCTATGTGGAGAGCACCCGTTCGCTGTCACGCTACGCCCTGTCTCAGGTGACCGTGGTGTTTGAAAAAGGCACGGACATCTATTTCGCCCGCAACCTGATCAACGAACGATTACAGCAGGCGAAAAGCGAGATGCCTTCGGGGATCGAACCGGTTATGGGACCCGTTGCCACAGGTCTCGGTGAAATCTTTCACTATGCGGTGCATGCAAAACCGGGCGCCTTGCAAGAAAACGGTGAGCCCTATGATGCAACGGCCTTACGCACCTTGCAGGATTGGGTGATCCGTCCCCAGTTGCGTCTGGTTCCAGGTGTTACCGAAGTCAATACCATTGGCGGCTTTGAAAAGCAGTTCCACATCACCCCTGAGCCTGCAAAGCTGCTGGCCTACCAGCTCAGCTTCGACGATCTGGTGGCGGCATTGGAGAAAAACAACGCCAACATCGGTGCCGGATATATTGAAAAAAATGGCGAGCAATATTTGATCCGCGCACCCGGACAGGTAGCTGACATCCCGGCGATCGAAAAAATCATCGTCGCCCGTCGTGACGGCTTACCTATTACCGTGGCTGACGTGGCCGAGGTGGGATTCGGCAAGGAATTGCGCACCGGTGCTGCGACGCTCGATGGTGAGGAGACAGTATTGGGTACCGCCGTCATGCTGTTGGGCGGTAATAGCCGGACGGTTTCCCAGGCGGTGTCGGCCAAGTTGCTGGAGATCAATAAAACGCTGCCTGAAGGCGTGATTGCTGAGCCGGTTTATAACCGTACGGTACTGGTCGATAAAACCATTGCCACGGTACAGGCCAACCTGGCGGAAGGCGCGATATTGGTTGTTGTCGTGCTCCTGGTCATGCTGGGCAACGTGCGGGCGGCCTTGCTCACCGCAATGGTGATCCCTTTGTCAATGTTGATGTTGATGACAGGCATGGTGCAAACCAAGGTCAGTGCCAATCTGATGAGTTTGGGCGCACTCGATTTTGGCTTGATTGTGGATGGCGCGGTGATCATTGTCGAAAACTGCATTTTGCGCCTGGCCGGACGTCAGCACCACCTTGGGCGCACCTTAAAGCTGGACGAACGTTTTCAAACGGTGTTTGCGGCCACCCGCGAGGTATTTACACCGAGTTTGATCAGCGTATTGGTAGTGATTCTGGTGAACTTACCCATCCTGGCGCTGACCGGCGTGGAAGGCAAAATGTTTACGCCCATGGCCATGGCGGTAATCATGGCCTTGCTGTCTGCGCTGGTGCTGTCACTTACCTTTGTGCCTGCCGCCGTGGCGCTGTTTATGACGGGGCATATTGAGGAGAAGGACAATTTCATTGTTCGCCATTCCAAACGGTTTTACGCCCCGGTTTTGGCGTGGGCACTCAAATTTCGCGTACTCGTATTGTCTGCGGCCCTGATCTTTGTGGTTTTGGTCGGCGCACTGGCAACGCGGATGGGTACGGAATTTATCCCGAATCTGGATGAGGGCGATATTGCCATCCAGGCGCTGCGAATACCGGGTACCAGTCTCACTCAATCTTTGGATATGCAGTTTCAATTGGAAAAAGCGGTGCTGGAAATCCCTGAAGTCAAAACCTACTTCTCGCGCGTCGGCACGGCTGAAGTCGCCAGTGACCCCATGGGGCCGAACATTTCCGATGGTTATGTCATGCTCAAGGATCACAGTGAATGGCCTGACCCTGACAAAACCAAAGCGCAGTTGCTGGAGGAAATCGGTGAGAAGTTATCATTATTGCCGGGTAATGCCTTCGAGATCAGTCAGCCGATCCAGCTGCGTTTTAACGAGTTAATATCGGGTGTGCGTTCCGATCTCGGGATCAAGGTGTTTGGCGACGATTTGACGCAACTGCTGAAATCGGGCGGCGAAATCGCGGCGGTATTGAACGGTATCAAGGGCGCCGAAGGGGTTAAGGTCGAGCAGGTGTCTGGGTTACCTATTCTGTCCATTAATGCCGACCGTTCAGCCATGTATCGCTATGGCTTGAATGTCGCCGATGTGCAGGACGTAGTCGCCGCCGCCACGGGTGGTGAAGAGGCCGGCCTGATCTTTGAGGGCGATCAGCGTTTCTCGATAGTGGTGCGGGTAGCCGAGCGCGTCAGGGGTGACTTGCGCGCGCTGGAGCGTTTGCCGATACCGCTGCCAGACGGCGGCTACGTGCCGCTGCGGGAAGTGGCTAGTCTCACCCTGGCCCCTGGACCTAATCAGATCTCTCGCGAAAACGGCAAGCGGCGACTGGTTGTCAGCGCGAACGTTCGCGGTCGTGATTTGGGTGGTTTTGTGGCTGAAGTTCAGGGCAAAGTTGCGCAGCAGGTGAAATTGCCGCCCGGCTATTGGCTGGAGTATGGAGGCACCTTTGAGCAACTGCAATCGGCCACGCAGCGGTTAAGCCTGCTTGTCCCCGTTACCCTAGTGATGATTTTTGCACTGTTGATGATGACCTTTGGCTCAGCAAAAGATGCGGCATTGGTCTTTAGTGGCGTACCGCTGGCGCTGACCGGTGGCGTTATCGCCTTGTGGTTACGGGACATCCCCCTCTCGATTACCGCCGGTGTTGGGTTTATTACTTTATGCGGTGTATCGGTACTGACCGGGGTCATGATGGTGTCGGCCTTTCGAGATGAGCTCAATCGCGGTGAATCCGTCGAGCAGGCGATTCTGGGCGGCGCCATGTTGAGATTGCGGCCGATATTGATGGTCGCTCTGGTGGCCGCATTAGGTTTCCTGCCGATGGCACTCAATACCAGCACCGGGGCGGAAGTCCAGCGGCCACTGGCCACGGTGGTTATCGGCGGCATTATCTCATCCACGTTACTCACTCTATTGGTACTTCCCGGCCTTTATCGACTGGCTTGGCGAAGGCCAAAAGCGATTGATAACAATGGCGAACCGATCGCTGAGTAATACCCGCTGGATCGCGGCAAGTATTCCCTTGCCGCGATCCATCTAACAGTAATAGCGAATTTTTTTGGAGTATTTACATGAAACAAATTACCGCCTTTATCCACCACGTTCGATCCGCCGATGTCATCGATGCACTGCGTGACGCAGGCTACAAAAACCTATCATTACTCGACATCAAGGGGACTTTAAAGCCCTTAGGCGAGCAGGAGTTGGCCTATTCTGCCGAAGCTGGCGTGGTTATCTCAGAAGTCCAATTATCACTGGTCTGTGATGACAATCAGGTGGATGAGGTGACGACCATCATTCGCAAAACCGGGAAAATCGGACCCAACATATCCGGTTGGGTATACGTCACCCCTGTCGAGCAAGCGCTACCGATTGGAGGAAAAGAAAATTAACTTCATGGCGAACTCTAACCCGACAAACACCTTTTGTGGTTGGCTGTGTCTTTCCGGTTTGATATTACTGATGGACCAGGCGAGTAAGTATGCCGTTGAGCGTACGATAGAGTACGGTGAGCGCGTGGAGATTAACTCAATTCTTAATATCGTACACATGATGAATCCTGGGGCTGCATTCAGCTTGCTAGCTGATGCTGGTGGCTGGCAACGCTATTTCTTTATTGCATTAGCCTCTGGCGTATCGGTTTGGTTGGTTTGGACAATGCGGCGGCGTCCAACCCGGCTTGAAGCGGCGAGCTATTCGATGCTGCTTGGTGGTGCATTGGGCAACCTGGTTGATCGTGTATGGCGTGGATCGGTAGTGGACTTTCTTGATTTTCACTGGAGCTATTCTCATTGGCCAGCATTCAATCTGGCTGATACAGCGATATTCATAGGGGTATGTATTTTTATTGTGAGTACCATAGGTAGTAGGAATCATCAAGTTCATGATGAAGGCGATAACAGCGACCATGAAAACAACAAAGGAATGAGGTAAGTGGAGAACACGCTCCCGCTGTGGCATGTGGAGCGTGTTCTCGGATTTATCAATTACTAAATAACCTCATGTCTTGTCCCGTCGAAAAGGCTGCATCAACTGTTGCCAATAGTCAGCTGGATAATTCGGCGTTGAAGCGATACCAAGATCTTTAGTACAGATCGTTCGTTCAGAGTCAAAATAAGCCGTTCCCAACAAGCGATCCGTCAAGGTGGTAAAAAGCCCGAAGTTCACATCGCCTTCTTCTGCCGTATTTAAGTGGTGGAAACGATGCACCGCGTTGATTGCGAGAACCCTCCTCAGCGGTCCAGTAAAATACGCCACGTTCGAGTGCTGCAATAGTAACTGAAGCACTTCTGCAACCACCAACAACATCAGGACATTTTGTGGCACTCCTACAAAGAGCAATGGTGTCGTTCCTGCGACGGTTTCTATCAATTGATGCAATGGATGTTTCATAAGACCATTAAAACCGTATAGCCGTTTTACGCTGTGATGAACGGCATGAAGGCGCCACAGTGAAGAGAGGCGATGACTGGCAAAATGCGCCAGGGTGATGCCAACATCAGAAATGAGGATCGCCAAAAGTAACTGGAAAGCCAGCGGCCACCCGGAAGGCCATATCGGTGCCAAGACCAGCAAGCCACCAAATAACGGGAGTACAGCAACGCCAATAACATTAAGTGACTCGTTCATAAAGGCGTGAAGCAGATCGCGTCGCTGATCTTGTTGCGGTTCATTAAACGCACGATCATAGGGTGTCAGTTTTTCGGTGGCGAAGGAAATTCCTATAAATACCAAGATCAAAAATACCAGCCAACCTTGGTTGTAACCCTCGGCAACAAGATAGATAGCGACGCCATTTCCGACGAGCAAAAACAACGGCAAATACAGGAGCCTAACCAACCACGTTATGCTACGAATCATTTTAACACTCCTCGCTGATTGAGAGTGTTCAGCATCTCATGTTTACACGTAGCCACATTGAACGAAAGTGCTGTTTATTCTGACAAAAGCCGTTGAATAACTGCCGGGGAAACACCAAAAGCCTCGGTAACAGACCGGCAGAAATGGGCCTGATCGGAAAATCCCGATGCAATTGCCGCATCAGTGAGTGACATTTGGCGTGATAACTCAAACCCCGTTAATAGTTTTAACCACTTTTTATAGCTGCGTAAAGGTAAGCCGGTGCTTTCGGAAAACCAGTGGGAAAAACGACTTGGGGAAAGACGAACTTTCTTTGCCAACTCGGCTCTAGAGATTGATCGCCCATCCATGGCTTCGGCATGTAATGCTTTTAAAATGTGGCTCAATCTGCTCTTTGGATCAGATGTTTGATCGTGCCGGTAGTGACGCTCGAAAGCCTCCAGTTCGAATGAAAGGTTTTCCGTGGCAGTAAAGCGAGATAAACACGCCGTATTGAATTCCTCACGGAGTGTCCCAATGGGTTGCATCAACGGATTTTTTATGTGAGGCAGCAAGGCTTTGCAAATATCATGGGTTGGATCGATATAAATACACAGTACCTCGGCCATTATCAATTGATGAGTAACTCCAGCCGGTATCCATAACCCCTTTTCTTTGTGCCGTGTTTCGCTGGAAATGACTTCAACGTTTGCATCTAAACCGATCGCGATTTGATGCGCCCAATGTTTATGGGGCTTATTGTCTCCTGACTCGCCGAGGAACGCACCGATACCTGGTGTTATCGCTACTGAGCCGCGCCATGGGTTCACTAAAGTATTTGTTGTGATCATTACCCTATCTCTACAAAGGCAGCTTTTCATTGTAGTTGACTGTCTATAAGCGCTTGCAACTTTTCTAGGAGGATAAATGAGGCATTATTGGTGAATTGCTGTCCTTCTTCGATGTACTCCCATACGGTAGCGTCGCTCTTCCAGCCGCCTTGTTTCTTAATAAACTCAAAGTCGATTTTTTCCCTCGCTGCCGATGTAGAGAGGCCACGCCGAAAGCTATGGCTGCTCAAGTCCGGCACGAAATCGAACTGACAGGCGTTGCCCAGAGTCTTGAGTAATTGATTAATGTCACCGGGATTCAGTGCTTTGGGTTGAACCTTATCCCAACGGTTAACGGGACGAAAAACCGGACCTTCATTGATATCAGCCAATTCTATCCAGTTCTTCATGGCCATAGCAGGACAGCAGCCTGGTGCACCGAAAGGTAATGCTCGCACTAAGCCCATGGCTTGTTGATCGGTCTTGGAACGAGACAGCCGGATGAGAAGTCCTTCTGGTTCCCACACCAGATCACCGATTTGAATGGCCACCAATTCGCTACGACGAAAGGCGCCAAAAAAGCCGGTCAACACCAGCGCGATATCCCGCTGTTTCTTTTTGGTGTCAGGCAGTTGCCGCAAGTGATTCACCATCTGGGCAATGTGCTCCAAACGTAATGCCTTGGCTTTGCGTTTGGGTTGGCCTTGAGTACGACGAACGCCTTCCATGGTTTTGCGGACCAACGGATCACTTACCGGATCGATGAGCCCTTGGTAATGGTGCCATTGGCTAATGGCGGTCAGGTGCAGATCCAAGGTCCGGGGGTTGAGCGATTCGGCTCTGGCCAGCAGGTAACGCACGACAGTATCCCGATCCGAGGGCAGGCGACCACCCCATTTTTCAAATTGGCGAATGGCCGAGCGGTAGGCTTTGCGCGTGTTGTCGGACGTCGCTGCCTGGAGGTAGTGCCGCAATGATTCGGCTTCCTGACGTTCAATCAGGGTCGATTCCTCATTACGTAATGGCAAGTTGCTAGCCGGTTTTGGCGGTTTGTTGTTCATGAATAGGATTTCCTTCGATGTCGCTCAAAAGGCGGCTATGTACCGGCGTTACAAGTCGAAAATTTACGTCAAGATCCATTAACCTACGATAAGTGTGATTATCGTTGGTTAATAATTGATATTCAAGCAGCCTAGAAAACAGTAAAGATAATGTTATATTACGTGTTACGTAATACATTACCAAATAATCTGAGAGGAACCTGCCATGGCCCGTGCCGGAGTCACTTATCACGATATTGTCAAAGCCGCCGAAGCCATTAGCACGCACGGCCAGGAACCCACGGTGGACCGGGTGCGCGAGCACCTGGGCACCGGCAGCAAAAGCACCATCGCGCCGTTGCTCAAACGCTGGCGGTTAGACAATGGGGCGGCGGCCGATGTCAGTGGACTACCGAACGACCTCGTCGAAGTGGTAAAGTCCCTGTATGAGCGGGTGCAGCAGATGGGCGACCATCGGATCGAACAGGCTCGCGACGAATTCAAGGTTTCGAATGATGAACTCCGAAAAGAACTGACCGAGGCCCGCAACACTATCGCGCAGCTTACCGCTCGCCAACAGGATCTGAACAACCAACTATCACGTGTTATTGAGAAAAAAAGCCAGCAAGACAAGTCCCTGGAAGACGCCCGTGTCGGCCTGGCCAAAGCCGAGTCCCAGCGGGATGAAGCTCTTGCACGAACCACTGAATTGAAAGAAAGCGTTGCCGAACTCAAGCAGGAAAACCGGGATATCCGCGATCATTTCGAACATTACCAGCAGCGCACTGCCGAAGACCGCCAGCAGGAGCGCGAACAGTTCCGTATAGTTAACCAGGGGTTAAATGATCAGATTCAGGATCTGCAACACCGGCTCGCACAGACTGAGTCGAGAGCGTCCGAGCTATTCGACATCAACGCGCAGTTACAACGAAATGCCGATGAATTAAAACGGGCCAATGCGGCGCTAAATAGCGACTTGAACGCAAAGATGGAAGATATCCAGAACCAGGAACACGAGTATGAAGAAGCCGTGACAAGGTGCCGGGAATACCAGCATAAAAATGAGCAATTGTCGGAAAACATGGCCGCGCTCACCACTCAGAAAGCAGATGTCGATAAGCAAGTGGCCGTGTTATCCCACGCACTGGAGACCACCAAAGCCGAACTGAAAACCGCCCAGGATAAAGTGGCATTTCTGACCGATGAGAATAAGGTGATTCTTCAGGAAAAAGCAGTGATCCAAGGGCAGTTTAAACAGCTTCAAAGTTCGCTATAACGATTTAATGGATGTGTTTTGATCGTCTGGCTGCAAATGCAGAAATCGTTGCCAGCCCCTAAACGAGCAAACTTGGCAAATTTGTCGGTTCTTCCACAAGACCCTGCAGGCCAAGGAGAAGCATCGATTCGACAAACGTCAGGTGGAAAAAGAATATTGATATTCCTACATATTATCAATGTGTTATAGGTTTTGTGGCTAATTTCAACGCTTTTACCGGCCGAATGCAGCCGAACCTCAAATACAGGGATTAACGGCTATCAAACGAAAACCTACGGTTACGAGGGTGCCACAGGATTCAAAACCGTAGGTTTTCGTTCAAATGCCCCCGCTGGTCCAATACGGACAAATCTGCAATTGAGCACGGTCATGGGTGAACTGAATGTCGCCAGCGCTATGTTATTGATAGTAAAAACTTAGTCGGTGACTTTTCAAAGTGGAAAAGGTTAAAAAAACGTTATGGTTGAAAGTTGTCGCCTTGAGAAAGGAAAACCAATCGAGCTGGAGTATCGTTATTATATTAGTTCTGAGGCGTTAATTGCCGAACAAGCAGCGATAGTCGTTCGAGAACATTAGGGCATAGAATCGATGCGCTGGGTGCTTGATGTCAGTATGAGTGAGGATGTATGTCTGATATACAATGCTCACGGGGCGGAAAATCTATCATGCCTGCATCATATGAGCTTGAATATGTTAGGAGCAGAGCCGACGAAGATAAGCATTGTTAGAAAACAAAAGCGATGCATGATGAATCCATCGATGCTTAAAGTAGTATTAAAGACTGGATTTAGTAGCTCGGTTACAAATAAAATACTCATGCGGTGGCCCTGAGTCCTGTGCTCTCTGCAATATCCCTTGGGCATATCTACATAGTACAGAGCACATATCCCGCCCAGGTCTGCATCTCCCCAGTGTTATGTCAGGGTAAGGATTCATTGAATAGTTTAATAATTGTAAGTTGAATATCTTAATAGACCTAGGATTGTGACTTACATCATGGAATTTGATTCTAAAATTTGCTAACGTAGTCCATATGATTAAATTGAGTATAATAGCATGATTAAGATTTTGCTAAATTTAGCAGTTATATTGACATTAATAACACAGTTATTAGTGCCAAATAATGCTATGTCTAGCGAAATGTCTGAATCAAGTATGCAAACTAGCTCTATGTCACATTCAGTTACGATGGACAATGATTGTGATGATACTGATAACTGTTGTCCCGAAGATTCAAGCCACTGTATTAGCCATTGCCATGCAGTCGCTAATGTATTTGTTTTGTTATCAGATTCAAATTTAGTTAATGCTCTATTCACAAGTTCTAAAGTTAACTCAACTTTATGGATATCAACTCCGGCTTCGCTTGGAAGTCAAAATCCCCCTCCAATTGCTTAATTCTTTATTTTAATTAATCACTTACTATTAATTTATAAAGATTTTCGTTGCTCGTTTACTTATGAGCATCATAAAGCATCTGGAGTTTATCATGAAAAAATTTATCGCAATTACACTTTTATCTTTAGCTAGTACAGCTTCAATGGCTGCTACTATTACATTACCTGATTATCTTGTTTTTACTTCAGTTGATGGTCAGTCTGTGACTAATAAGGGGCAGATTGACATTGAACCTGGTCAACATTTACTTGAACTTCAGTTTTTTGACGTTTTTTCAACGGGAGCAGATGATACTAATTTTGTAAAATCTGATGCATTATATTGGAGTTTGAATTTAACTAAGAACGAAGATATTCAGGTTAGAGCTAAGGATATTTTCACTACAAAATCTGCTCGCAAATTTATCGACTCCCCTCAGATCACAATAGACACGGCTAGCTTAAAAGGCGAATCAGTTAAGCTGGTTAACCATGCAGAGTTAATGTCTATCATTATGAAACAACACAGTAAAATGATGAATCATTAATTGGATTAATAGGGCGCTATCATAGCGCCCTATCAATACCTAATATACTTCTTGAGCTGTGTGTTACACACAGAGTTATAGTTGAACTATCGTAGTTATTTATGATGGTTTGGAGGTTGTATGAAAGTGGCTCAACTCGCTAATAAATTGGGTGTATCCGCTGATACTGTGCGTTTTTATACTCGAATTGGATTACTCAATCCAAGCAAATCTCCCAATAATGGTTATAAAACATTCAACCATAAAGATATGGTGAGGATGCAATTTATTTTGAGTGCTCGAAATTTAGGCTTTTCTGTCGAAGATATTAAAGTTATTTTTTCTAAGACTGATCTTGGGGATAGTGCATGTCAACTTGTACGCGAATTAATTAAAGTAAAGCTGCTTGAAACTGAGCAACAGTTCAACGAAATGGTGCAATTAAGAAGTAAGCTTTCTAAGGCGATACAAGATTGGTCTCAAATGCCTGACAACATACCCACAGGAAACATGATTTGCCATTTAATAGAGAATACAAATCAAGAGGATATAGTTTCAGAAGAATTAGGAGTTCCCCATTATGTTGATAAAGCTTCAATGGAGATTAAGTGATGACTAAAACAGGCCATACTACAATACAACTCAATATCCTCGGCGCAGGTTGCGCGAGTTGTGTTGGCAAAATTGAAAAAGCGATTAACAACGTGCAAGGCGTTGATTCGGCCGAAATGAACTTTGCCGACAGAACAGTACTTGTTTCGGGTAACGCATCTGCCGAGTTGATTATAAAAGCAGTAGAAAGCGCTGGTTATAATGCCACTCAAATACAGGCTGAGTCGGCAGAAGATGCCATGAACGAGAAAGAACAGGCTGATTTACAACATTATAAAAGTTTATTACGCCATACCATTATCGCCTTGTCCGTCGGTATCCCGTTGATGATTTATGGACTTTTTATTGGCGAAATGACGGTATCAACCCTATTAGAGCAAACTGTGTGGGGACTGGTCGGTGTGGTGACTCTGGCAATTATGCTTATATCAGGTAGGCATTTTTATATCGGCGCTTGGAAATCATTTTTAAACCATAATGCCAATATGGACACCCTCATTGCCTTAGGTACCGGTACTGCTTGGGTTTACTCGATGTTGATTGTTTCATTTCCACAATTGTTCCCCGAGATGGCAAGACATGTTTACTTTGAAGCGACCGCAATGATTATTGGTTTAATTAATCTTGGTTTAGCACTAGAAGTTAAAGCGCGCGGTAAAACCTCTGAAGCGATTAAGCGTCTCATTGGTTTGCAAGCTAAAACTGCTCGGGTTATCCGTGATGGGAAAGACCTCGACATCGATATTGCTCATGTATTACTTAATGATCATGTAAAAGTTCGCCCTGGCGAAAAAATTCCAGTCGATGGGGTGGTTTTTGAAGGTAACAGCACCATTGATGAATCAATGTTGACCGGTGAGCCAATGCCTGTTGAAAAAGTGATAGGTGACGATGTGGTCACTGGCACCTTGAATAAATCAGGCTCAATCATATTTAAAGCCACTCGTGTAGGTAAGGATACCGCACTGGCTCGCATTATTAGTATGGTCAAACGGGCGCAAAACTCTAAGCCGCCGATTGGGCGTTTAGCAGATGTCATAGCCGCTTACTTTGTGCCCGCCATTATGATTATCGCTATAGTCAGTGCCATGGTGTGGTTTAATTTTGGCCCTGAGCCGTCAAGTGTATTTGCCATCGTGTCTGCAACAACAATATTAATTATTGCTTGTCCTTGTGCGCTAGGTCTCGCAACGCCAATGTCAGTGATGGTTGGCGTTGGTAAGGCAGCTGAATCGGGGGTGCTTATTCGTAACGGTGAAGCATTGCAAACCGCGTCTAAAATAACCGCCATGATATTAGATAAAACCGGCACCATTACTGAAGGTAAACCGCAAGTTACAGATATTATTTTGGTTAATGCCGACAGTGAAGAACAGGTACTTGCCTTGTCTGCTGGAATCGAAAGTCACTCCGAACATCCACTTGCGCAAGCCATTGTAGAAAGTGCGAATGATAGAGGTATAGAAGCCATTGACACTGAGCACTTCAATGCCATTTCAGGTAAAGGTGTAGAAGCTGAAGTGGATGGCCAGACATTACTATTTGGTAATTTAAAACTGATGTTAGACAAACACATTGATATTGGCCTTCACGAAGCTAAGGCTCAAGTGTTAGCTGAAAATGCAAAAACACCAATGTATTTAGCGCTTGCAGGGCAATTACTGGCCATTATTGCGGTATCAGATCCGATAAAGCCTGATTCAATTGAAGCGATTGCGAGACTGAAACTCAATGGCATCAAAGTGATTATGTTAACCGGGGACAATAAAGCGACCGCCGCAGCAGTGGCTAAAAAAGTTGGTATTGATGATTTTTTCGCAGAAGTCATGCCAGAAGATAAAGCCAATAAAGTAGCTGAACTTCAGCAACAAAATGAAGTGGTTGGCATGACTGGCGATGGGATTAATGACGCCCCCGCATTAGCGTTAGCCGATGTTGGCTTTGCTATTGGAACAGGCACTGATGTGGCGATAGAAAGCGCTGATGTGACTTTAATGCGCGGATCACTTCATGGTTTAGCCGATGCGATAGCCATTAGTAAAGCAACGCTGCGCAACATTAAACAAAACTTGTTTGGCGCGTTTATATACAACGTCGCGGGTATTCCCTTAGCAGCAGGTGTGCTTTTTCCTGTTTTTGGTATTTTGCTAAATCCAGTGATTGCTGGCGCTGCGATGGCCTTTTCATCACTTACCGTAGTGAGTAACGCTAACCGTTTACGTTTGTTTAAAGCCAAAGAACACTAGGAGCTTCAATATGTTAATTAATTTACTGTGTATCGCATTAATCGGTTTTATCATTTGGTGGTTTTGGCTATATAAACCGACAAACGATTCTAGTGTTGACGCTAGTACATTGATACTGGTTAAAGACGGTGTGTATACGCCAGCACGAATTAAAATTTCGGCTAATACACCAACAGAGATAACTTTTTTACGCCAAGATAAATCCGGATGTTCAGCCACTGTCTTGCTACCAGACTTGGAGATTAGCCAAGATTTAGCGCTGGATAAAACGACGACGATAGCCTTACCGGCACTGGAAAAAGGTGAGTATCCATTTCATTGCCAGATGCAAATGTATAAGGGTGTATTGATTGTTGAGTAAACACTAGATATCTATGCGTACTTTTCAATATTTTGGTATCAGTGATGCATATAATAGCAGTATTAAAATGAGCATTTTTAACTTTGCCATCAATATTTTGATTCTAACCTAAGCTGTTTACGGTCTAGGTTAGAATATTGGCCATTTTATCTAGAACTTCAGATAAATGATGAGTTAATGATTAAGAGAGAGATTATGAGTGATTGTGAACATAGACCGGGCGTTAAAGAAGCGACTTTAGTTGTCAGAAACCTAAGATTAACTGGAGTTGATAATCAAAATTTAGAAACATTACAGACTGATATAGTCAAACTGTTTGGCATAGATGACGTGACTTATAATGAAAAATCGGAAGTTATTTATCTTACCTATGATGTCAGTCATATCAATTTAGAAAATATTGAGGAAGTTATCAGAAAGCATGGTGCTGATACTCATAATGATTGGTGGACCTATATAAAGGTAAATTACTATCAATTTGTGGATCAAAACATAAAAGATAACGCAAAACATCAACCACATTGTTGCCATAAAGTTCCAGGAACCAAGACCAGTTAAGAAAATTAGAAGATCTTTTTTATCGGTAATTATTACCTTATTAGTGAGATCTTTTGAAGTGTGATCTACGTCAAGTATTAGTAGTTTATAGTAAAAAATATTACAGTTAACTATGATTATTTAGTAAAGTTAAGTTAGCATTAATACAACTAATTATATTGGAGTTTTATCTTGAGTCGTATGCGAATTATTACAGTGATGCTTATCTTGATGACATTTGTCAATCAAGCCTTTGCGTCTGTGATTTTGCCATGCCCCTCTGATATGAATTCAATGTTAAGTAAATCAAACCCTGTTAATATCGCTGCGACTAACGCTTGCCATCACCAATTAACATCAGATGTCGATACCGTTAAAACATCTACCACTGACATTCCTGACTGTTGTGATAGTCAATGTGATTGTCCGATAGGTACTTGTTTTTCAATTGCCCTTGAAATGGATACTTTTCAGTCAGTCACTATTTCAAGTTTGAGTCATTTTATATCAGGTTTAACTCAAAATACGACTCCACAATATAACTCTTCTTTATATCGTCCTCCAATATTTTCTTGTTAGATAGGAAAGTTTTGAGCAAATTTCGCTCGTTTTTCTATGCGTTTATCTTTTTTATAAATTAACAAGATATTACTTTGTTCGAATTTAATTCGAATGTAGGTAACTAATTTGGAGGCTTTATGTCTTTAATTTACAAGAGGTTGGGTGATATATACACTCAATCTATTCTGATAGTAGTGATGTTTTCTATTGGAATGAGTGCTGCGGTATATGCGGCAGGACCAGTACAAAAATTAACATTGGAAGAAGCGGTTTATCTTTCTCAGACGAACGATCCTTGGTTAGTCAGTAATCAATATCAACAAGATGCTATTAAATCTGAAAGTATCGCGGCAGGAACCTTACCAGATCCAAAAATCAGTGTTGGTTTAGCGAATTTGTCCATTAACACTTTTGATTTTGGACAAGAAGCAATGACTCAATTGAACATTGGTGTCACTCAAATGTTTCCCCGTGGTGATAGCTTAAGTTTACGCAAACAACAACTTGAGTTAATGGCTGAGCAATACCCATTTTTAAGACAAGATAGACGAGCTAAGTTAAGTGTCACCACCGCTCAAATTTGGTTTGATATATATAAAACGCAAGAGAGTATTGCACTGATTGAGCGTAATCGGAACTTATTCGAACAATTATCTGATGTCGCAAAAGCAGGATATTCATCTGCTTTAGTTAAATCTAATCAGCAGGATATCATTCGTGCTCAGTTAGAGGTGACCCGTCTCGAAGATAAGCTGACTGTTTTGGCTCAGCAAGAAGATATGTTTAAACAGAAATTATCTGAATGGGTTGGTAAGGCATTTGTTGATAAATATCGAATAGGTCATGAACAAGATTATGAGCTGTTATTTTCGACGTTTACCGTCCCTAATATACTTCCTCAAATTAAACTAACGAATCCTAATCTTTATTTCGATGAGGAAAATAGCCAACATTACCAACAGTCTCTGTATGAAGCGTTCTCTGTTCATCCACTCATTTCAGCATTGGAGCAAAGAATTGAGTCAAGCCGAAAAGGTGTCGAGTTAACAAAGCAATTGTATAAGCCTGAATGGGGTGTAAATGCTGGATATAGTTATCGAGGCGATGATCCTATGGGTAATTCTCGCGATGATTTGTTGTCAATAGGTGTGAGTTTTGATTTACCAATATTTACTTCTTCAAAGCAAGATAAGCAAGTTCAAGCCGCTATTTCTCAGTCAGAGTCAATTAAAACAGAAAAGTGGTTACTGCTTCGAAACATGATGGCGTCATACGGTACTGCGAAAGTGCAATTTCTTAAATTGGAACAACGTCAGACACTCTATAACGATTTTTTATTACCTCAAATGCAAGATCAAGCAGATGCGTCATTAACGGCTTACACGAATGATAAGGGAGATTTCGCTGAAGTCGTTCGCTCCCTCATTGCTCAATTGAATACTCAATTAGATGCTTTGGCTATTAACGTTGATTTACAGAAACTTAAAGTTCAATTGAACTATTTTTTTACCCCCAATGTGGGTCCAGTTAGCATCTTACATAAATCTTATGTTGATGGAGAAGTAAAATGAACAACAATTTAAAAATGATCAGCATATTAGTTATCGGTATTCTTACTGGTATTAGTGCATCAATCTTATATACACCGAAGAATGAAATAGCTTCAGAGGACAGCGCAAAAGCTAAGCCATCATATTGGGTCGCACCTATGAATCCTAATTATCGTAGTGATAAACCAGGGAAATCACCAATGGGTATGGATCTTATACCTGTATACGAAGATGGCACCGATTCGACAGATTTTGGACCTGGTGCCGTTAAAATATCACCTGCAGTGATTAATAAACTTGGTATGCGGACATCCGTAGCAACGTTTGGCACACTACAAACAAGCATTAAAACAGTTGGATATGTTCAATATGATCAAGATCAACTTATTCATATTAATCCAAGAGTCGAAGGATGGATTGAAGAACTTTATGTAAAAGCTTCTGGTGATCCGGTTATTAAAGGGCAACCTATATATTCGATTTATTCTCCTGCTTTAGTTAATGCGCAAGAAGAAATGTTATTAGCTTTAAATCGAAATGATCAGCGTTTGATTACAGCTTCTGAAGCTCGGTTGAAAGCATTATTAATACCAAGCGAGGAGATTAAAGCGTTACGAAAAAATAGAATAGTCAAACAAAATATTACGTTTTATGCTGATCAAAGTGGTGTTATTGATAATTTGAATGTAAGGGAGGGCTCGTTTGTAAAACCGGGTATGACAATGTTTTCAATTGGTTCATTAACACAAGTATGGGTTGAAGCTGAAGTTTTTGAACGTCAAGCAAACATGGTTAAAGTTGGGCAAGAAGTTGAAATGAAATTAGATTATTTACCTGGTCAATCTTGGCAAGGAAAAGTCGATTATGTCTACCCCGCATTAGATAGTAAAACAAGAACGCTAAAAGTGAGATTGCGCTTCGATAATACCAATGCTGCATTAAAACCGAATATGTTTGCACAAGTGTCGATAAAAACACGAAGTGATGAGGATGTATTACTGCTACCAAGGGAAGCAGTGATTAGAACAGGAAACTCAGACCGAGTAGTACTTGCCCTCGGTGAAGGTAAATATAAATCTGTAGCAGTAACGTTAGGGCGATTCGATGATGATAAAATTCAAATAAAATCAGGCCTGTATGACGGAGATGTTGTTGTCTCGTCAGCACAATTCCTATTGGATTCTGAATCAAATAAAACCTCTGACCTTAAACGTATGAGAGCACCTGACGATGAGCAAGAAAATATTCAAGCCATCACTCCAGAAACGGCTTGGGTAGAAGCAAAAGTAAATAGCTTAATGGCTGCACATCGAATGATTAATGTGGACCATCAAGCTGTCAGTGAATGGGAATGGCCACAAATGACCATGGACTTTACTGTTGATGACAGTGTGGATTTCTCTGTATTTACCGTTGGTGCTGTGCTTCATATTGAATTAGAAAAAACATCAGACGGCTTGGTCAAAGTGGTAAATATACACAATCCCAAAGCTACTGATGATGTATCTAATACAACACATCAAGCAGATCATTCAGGAATGGAGATGGGAGAATAACCATGATTGAATCAATAATACGATGGTCTGTAGCAAACAGATTTTTTGTTTTGCTCGCCAGTGCAATTCTCGTCGGCGCGGGTTTATTTTCACTTAAAAATACCCCTATTGATGCTTTGCCTGATTTATCTGATGTTCAGGTAATTATTAAAACAAGTTATCCAGGTCAAGCCCCACAAGTAGTTGAAGATCAAGTCACTTACCCTTTAACTACGGCTATGCTGTCTGTGCCTGGTGCGGTAACGGTCAGGGGATTCTCTTTTTTTGGTGATTCATATGTCTATGTCATCTTTGATGAAGAAACCGATTTATATTGGGCTCGTAGTCGTGTGTTGGAATATCTTAGCCAAGTCGTTTCAACGTTACCTGATAATGCAAAGCCTCAATTAGGACCTGACGCAACAGGTGTGGGCTGGGTATATTTATATGCACTCGTAGATAGAACCGGTAAACACGATATTAGTGAGTTACGCAGTCTACAGGACTGGTTTTTAAAGTATGAATTACAAACTGTCCCAGGGGTTTCTGAAGTGAGCGCTCTAGGGGGGATGGTTAAACAGTATCAGATTAAGGTTGACCCTGATAAGTTGCGTGCCTTTGGTATACCTTTAAATGCTATTCAAATGGCGATTAACCGTGGTAATCAAGAAATTGGTGCCTCTGTTGTCGAACTCTCAGAAGCTGAATATATGGTTCGTGCTACAGGGTATCTTGAGAATAAAGAGGATATCGGCAATATCCCATTAGGCGTGAACAATAATGGCACCCCATTACTGCTAAAAGATGTTGCGGATATCGGGACTGGACCGCAAATGCGACGTGGCGTTGTTGATCTAAACGGTGAAGGTGAGACGGTCGGTGGCATTATTGTGATGCGATTTGGTGAAAATGCCCAAAAAACAATTGATGGCGTTAAAGCTAAATTAGAGACATTAAAAAAGGGCCTTCCTGAGGGCGTGGAAGTTGTGACGGTTTATGACCGCAGTGGCTTAATTGAGAGAGCCGTATCAAACTTAGGGTTTAAACTGCTAGAGGAATTTTTAGTTGTTGCTTTAGTTTGTATGGTTTTTTTGGCGCATGTAAGATCATCACTTGTGGCGATTGTTAGCCTTCCAGTTGGTATTTTAACGGCATTTATTATTATGCACTTGCAGGGTTTGAATGCCAATATCATGTCTTTAGGCGGTATTGCAATTGCAATTGGTGCCATGGTCGATGGCGCCATTGTCATGATTGAAAATATGCATAAACATATGGAACGAACGCCATTGACGCCAGAAAACCGTTGGCAGGTTGTAGCTCGGTCTGCCAGCGAAGTTGGCCCTGCTTTATTTTTTAGTTTACTGATTATTACTGTTAGTTTTTTACCGGTATTTACC
This sequence comes from Shewanella inventionis, assembly GCF_019931735.1. NCBI lineage: Bacteria > Pseudomonadati > Pseudomonadota > Gammaproteobacteria > Alteromonadales > Shewanellaceae > Shewanella > Shewanella inventionis. The sequence continues at coordinate 721,175 of NZ_CP082926.1, forward strand.
CTCGAAGCACAGGAGGGAAGGATGTTTTCACCGCTTGCGTTTACTAAAACGTACGCAATGGCTGTGTCATCAGCGTTAGCTATAACATTAGTTCCAGTGCTAATGGGTTACTTTATTCGCGGAAAAGTACTTCCTGAGCACAAAAACCCGGTTAATCGACTTTTAACAGCAGTATATGTGCCTGTGTTGAGAAAAGTACTGGCGTTTCCGAAGATAACGCTGTTATTTGCATTATTTGTGTTGTTGATTGGTGTGTGGCCACTAAATAAAATTGGTAGTGAATTTATGCCTCCATTAGATGAAGGTGATTTAATGTACATGCCGACAACTTACCCTGGTATTTCTATTGGTAAAGCACGCCAATTAGTGCAACAAATGGATAAGTTAATTTACACTGTGCCCGAAGTTAAAACTGTATTTGGTAAGGTTGGTCGAGCAGACTCCGCAACGGATCCTGCACCTCTGACAATGGTGGAGACGTTTATTCAACTTAAGCCCAAAAGCGAGTGGAGAGAAGGCCTGACTACAGAGAGTTTAAAACAAGAACTAGACTCATTAGTTAAGTTACCAGGTGTGACTAACGCATGGGTAATGCCAATTAAAACCCGAATAGATATGTTGGCGACAGGGATCAAAACACCTGTAGGCATTAAAATTGCTGGACCTAATCTCAAGGAAATTGAAAAAATTGGTAAACAGTTAGAAGAAATCCTTAAAGATGTTAAGGGGACTTCGTCAGTTTATGCTGAAAGAGTTGCAGGCGGACGTTATATTAAAGTTGATATCCAGCGTGAGAATGCTGCTCGATATGGTTTGAATATAGCGGATGTTCAACAGGTTGTGGCCACAGCGATTGGTGGTATGAGTATTTCACAAACCGTTGAAGGGTTAGAGCGATACCCCATTAACCTACGCTATCCTCAGGATTATCGCAATTCACCTGAAGCATTAGCTTTATTGCCTATAGTGACTCCGCAAGGTTTGAGAATTTCTTTGGGTGACGTTGCGGACGTTATTATTGAAAATGGACCTCCGGGTATCAAAAGTGAAAATGCTCGCCTTAATGGTTGGGCTTACATTGATATTGAGGATGTTGATATTGGTAGTTATGTTGATATAGCACAAAAAGTTGTGGATGATAAATTGATATTACCCGCCGGTTACTCTATTACTTGGGCTGGTCAATATGAGTATATGGAAAGAGCTAAAGCAAAGCTTACTTACGTAGTACCATTTACTTTATTTATTATCATTATTTTATTGTTCATGAATTTCCGCAATGTTGTTGAAGTTGGAATTATTGTGGGGACATTGCCTTTTGCCATGGTGGGCAGTATTTGGTTAATGTATATACAAGGTTTTAATTTTTCAGTTGCAGTAGGAGTCGGTTTTATTGCATTGGCGGGTGTCGCTGTCGAAATCGGCGTCATTATGCTTGTTTATTTAAACCAAGCCTATAGAGAAGCGATTGATCATAGTTCACAGCAGCTAGAAAAATTTGATGAACTAAAGTTGACTCAATCTGTTATTCAAGGTGCAGGTATGCGCGTACGTCCTGTAATGATGACGGCAGCAGCAATCATAGCTGGATTATTGCCTATCCTTTATGGTACTGGAACCGGTTCCGAGGTGATGAGTAGGATTGCTGCACCAATGGTCGGCGGAATGGTTAGTGCAATCATACTGACACTATTAATTGTCCCCGTTGTATTCTTTTTATGGCGTCGTACTAAATTGATACATGAGGAATGATAATATTTAGTTGATTAGGATAACGATGCAGATAAAAAATTGCATCGTTATTTTATATTGGATTGATTTTTATCATATTTTTTTTATTTTCATTAAATTATGTTTTTCAAATAAATTTTCATTGCTAAATGCAGTATTTTTCACTACTATTATTTGATAATCATTGGAGATATATTTTGCGTAGAATCCACTTAATCATGATGTTTGTTTTACTGACGTTTGTCGGTCAAACTTTTGCGTCTGTGATTATGCCTGGTACTATGCCAATGAATTCAATGACGACTTCAAATATGCCTGCTGAAAATGGCAAAGCATGTCATGACGCTAGTATGCAAATGAACATGAACATGGATATGAACATGAACATGGATATGAGTGATGATGCGGATGATAGTTGCTGCGCCCAAGCGTGCCATTGTCCTGTCGGATCATGTTTATCAGTCGCTTTAACTATGGCGATGCCAATGCTTAAATCAGAAGTCAGCTTTGTTAATGCTGCAACAATGTTTACCTCAGCACTAATGCCTCAGTATTTTTCATCTTTATACCGTCCTCCAATATTTGCCTAACATAGGCACAGTTACGCCTTTTTTTTGCTAGCTGTCCTAGCCAATCATGTAGTTTCAATTTTTTAACCTTTTGGTTAATAAACTGACATTAAACCGCGTTGTTTAATGTGACGAAATTTGATTTGGAGGCAATATTATGTCTGCTCTATATCGCAATTCTATTCGTTTTTTTCGTGTCATAGGTACTATTTTTATTCTGCAAACTATGGGAGGGATATTAATTGCCCGTGCAGCAGAGCCCGGCACTACGGAGCCATTACTCACCGTTTATAAAGATGCTAATTGCGGCTGTTGTGAGAAATGGCTAACGCATATTAGTGAGCGTGGATTTAGTGTTAGTGCCCACAATATTAACAACCTTTATGAGTTTAAACAGTCAAAGGGCATTCCTGCTTCAATGCAATCTTGCCATACCGCAGTGTCATCTCAAGGTTTTGTGTTTGAAGGGCATGTCCCTGCAAAATTGATTAGTCGTTTTTTAGCCACCCCTCCTAAAGATGCTATCGGCTTAACCGTACCCGCTATGCCAGTGGGCAGCCCTGGTATGGAGTACCAAGATAAATTTATGCCATATCAAGTCTTACTGTTGAAAAAAGATGGTAGTAGCCAGGTTTACGCCCAAGTAAATTCTCTTGAGGAGTCTGTACAATGAAATCTCAATACATGATAAAACCCATTATTCAAACGCCAGACAGTGAACCCAACAACAGCCGACGCCGCTTTGTGTTTGGTGCATCCGCCATGTTGGCATTGATGTCGATCCCTTTCCCTAAAAATGCCTTTGCCAATGCGTTAAGCCAATCGTTGAGCCAGCTTTCTGGTAAAGTGTTTGACTTATCAATTGACTATAAAATGGTTAATTTTACCGGGAAATCTGCTCGGGCCACTGTGGTCAACCAATTGCTGCCCGCGCCGTTATTGCGCTGGAAAGAAGGTGAAACAGTCACCTTAAGAGTAAAAAATAACCTCGACCATGATAGTTCTATTCACTGGCACGGTATTATTTTACCCACCGAAATGGACGGTGTGCCTGGCTTTAGCTTTGATGGCATTAAACCCGGTGAAACATTTGAGTATCAATTTACCGTCCAGCAAAGTGGCACATATTGGTATCACAGTCATTCAGGCTATCAAGAACAAACCGGTTTATTCGGCGCGATTGTGATTGATCCAGCGACCCCCGATCCGGTCATATATGACCGTGACTATGTGATCATGCTGTCTGATTGGTCTGACGAAGCCCCTGAAAACATTTATGCCAAATTAAAGAAACAAGCCGATTACTATAATTACCGTGAGCGTACGGTAATGGATTTTTTCTCTGACGTAGATAAAAATGGCTTAGCCAATACGTGGAACGCTCGTTCGATGTGGAATAACGCGCGCATGAGTGACAGAGACATATCTGATGTTACGGGTTCAACTTACACCTATTTAATGAATGGCAATCCTCCGCAACAGGGCTGGCAAGGGTTGTTTGAACAAGGTGAGAAAGTGCGCTTACGCTTTATAAATAGTTCAGCGATGACCATATTTGATGTGCGTATACCGGGTCTTAAAATGACTGTTGTTGCCAGTGATGGTCAGAACATTCAACCGGTGTCTGTGGATGAATTTCGAATCGGTGTTGCTGAAACCTATGATGTGGTTATTGAGCCAGAGGTTGATAATGCCTATTGTATTTTTGCTCAGAGTATCGACCGCACCGGTTTTACGGTAGGTAACCTTACCTCAGATCCCAGTTTACATGCTCCTATTCCCCCAATGGATCCAAGGCCTGTCCTTGGCCACAGTGATATGGGCATGGATATGAGTGACATGGATATGTCAGGTATGGACCACAGCAAAATGGACATGGGCGGCGGCGATATGTCAGGCATGGACCACAGCAAGATGGCTATGGGCGGCGGTGATATGCCAAGCATGGATCACAGCAAGATGGCTATGGGCGGCGGTGATATGTCAGGCATGGATCACAGCAAGATGGCTATGGGCGGCGGTGATATGTCAGGCATGGATCACAGCAAGATGGCTATGGGTGGCGGTGATATGTCAGGGATGGAACACAGCAAAATGGCAATGGACGCTGCGAAAGCGACAGTCTCAGGACTAGGGCTTGCAGGCTTTGGCAGTAACAATGAAATTAAACACATTGACACCGAGTTCGGCCCACAAGTGGATATGCGTGCCGATGCCCCAAAAAGTGGCTTACACGACCCCGGGATTGGATTGCGTGACCATCAACAGCAATTTAACCGCAAAGTATTAACTTATGGCGACATTAAAGGCTTACATCCTACCTACGACACACGCCAACCTAGCCGCGAAATTCAACTGCATTTAACCGGCAATATGAACCGCTATATGTGGTCTGTGAATGGGGTGAAATTTATGGACGCCGCGCCATTAGAGTTTGAATACGGAGAAAGACTGCGGATCACCTTAGTGAACGACACGATGATGACTCACCCTATGCATTTGCATGGTATGTGGAGTGAGTTAGAGACAGGCGACCCTGATTTTATTCCCCGTAAGCACACTGTATTAGTTCAGCCGGGTTCTAAGATCAGTTACTTAGTCACCGCCGATGCAAAAGGGCAATGGGCATATCATTGCCACTTGTTATTCCACATGCCAGGCATGTTCAGAAAAGTCGTGGTGAAATAAGGGGAATACAGATGAATAAAACGAATTTAATGGCCTTGGGACTGTTGAGTCTGAGCGCCACATTGACTAGCTCAGCTGTGTTTGCCGGCGGTAATGATGACCCTCTATTAACAAAAGTCATGCTGGATCAATTTGAAAAAGGCGTGGATCCGCAAGATCCCACCCAGTTTAGTGCACAAGCCTGGTTAGGTTACGATTTGAATAAGTTGTGGCTTAAAACTGAAGGTGAATATTCAAATAGTGATAAGCAAGATCTTGAAATTCAGGCTCTTTACAGTAAGCCCATCGCACCATACTGGGATGTACAATTCGGTATTAAAACCGATATCAAACCGACGCCGACTCGTAATTGGGCTGTGATTGGGGTTCAAGGGTTAGCGCCATATTTCTTTGATATTGACGCGGCCTTATTTATAGGTGACCAAGGCCGTACGGCTATGCGCTTGAGTGCGGAATATGAACTCTTAATCACTCAAAAGTTGATACTCACACCTGAAGTAGAAGTTAATTTATTTGGTAAGGACGATGCTGAACTTGGAATAGGCTCTGGCTTATCTGACGTCAGTGCAGGGCTGCGATTGAGATACGAGATTGTTAGAGAGTTCGCACCCTATATCGGTGTGGATTGGCGTCAGAAACTCGGTAATACCGCCGAATACAGCCGAAATGAAGGGGAAGATACACAAGAAACCCAGTTTGTTATTGGTTTTAGAGCGTGGTTCTAAGACCTCGTTCGTACACTGAGTTATAAGCTTGGTGCCAATATGTTAGCTCAGCCAATATTTAATCATTTATGTAAACCGTTTTCGATCGTTAAAAACAATATAAAAGGAAATATCATGAAATTATTTAACAACGTTTTAGTCGTAACAAGTCTATTCCTGAGTGCTTCAGCATTTGCTCATGTCGGACTGAGCAGTTCTATGCCCGCTAACGGTGCCATGCTAAGTCAAGCCCCAACAACGCTTGAACTGACCTTTACGGCTCCGGTACGTTTGGTCAAATTAACAATGCAAGATGAGAAGCAGCAAAGCGTACCGTTAACATTACCTTCAAGTGCGGCCAGTCAAGCTGAATTTTCATTCGCCCTACCAGCATTAAACGCAGCTAATTACACAGTTAACTGGATGATCATGGGTGACGACGGTCATAAGATGAAAGGCAACATGAGCTTTATGCTACATAACTCTGGTATGAACACTCGCAGTGCAACGCCTATGACAATGGAGCATGAGACTAGCGAGCACACTGCACATCAATAAGTGGATGAGTAAACATGATATTAACCGTGTTTGACATATCGGTGTTGATATCTAAATGGGTTATTTATCTTAGTGTTGCCGCCGTTATTGGCGGCACATTGATGCAATATCTCATTAAGGGCCAACCGAACCTCGGCATTAGCGTTACAAAATATACCGGCCTAGGTGCTGTTTTGGGGTTGATTGCCGTTAGTATCAACTATTTTGCGCAAATAGGGGCTTTTGCTGAAAACGGCTTGATGGGAATGTTCGATGCGCAGATGCATGCTTTTCTGTGGCCAACCCAGGTAGGGCAAACTGTGCTTTGGCGCTTAATCGGTTTTGGGTTAATGCTAGTGGCTAGTGGTTTACTGTTACATAAGAACCGCTATATCAAAAAGTTTTCTGCGGTATTAGCCATTATCAGCAGTCTGTTAATTGCTGTCACGTTTACTTTTATTGGCCATAGCACTGAACTAGGATTGATTGCTCAAGGCTTGATATTGATACACGTGTTGATCATTGGCAGTTGGATAGGCGCTTTTTATCCATTATGGAAATTATGTAGCACCGATGACAACATCGTCATAAAAAATGTCATGGATACATTTGGTCGTTTAGGCATAGTGATTGTCATTCTTGTGTTGCTCTCAGGCATGGGAATGGTGTGGATGTTGTTTGATAGCCCCACTGAATTATTCAGTTCCGATTTTGGTATCGCGGTCACCATCAAGCTCTGTTTGGTGGCTATCATTTTGCTTATAGCAGCATGGCATAAATTGGTTTTAGTACCGAAATTAACGATTGCGCCTCCATCATTTGCAAAACAAAAACTACAAAAATCGATTGGATTAGAAGCATTAATAGCAGTACTGATATTAGCGACAACAGCGGTACTTTCGAGCGTGCTTGGTCCTATGAGTCTTGGATAATCACTATAAATTGACAGAGAGATAAAAATGAAAAATAGACCTTTAACAATACTCATAACCACCGGGATATTACTGATGTCCGCAGGACAAAGCTCATTGAGCTTTGCCCATGGTGATGAAACTCACCCTATAGAACAAAAAGCGTTTATCGGTGTTGATTCCGCCGCGGGTAATGTTGTCAAACAATTTCATGTTGCATTACAAACGGGCAATGAGGCTATTGTCAGGCAGTCATTAGCTGTCAATGTGCAAATTTATGAAGGTGGAAAAGTAGAACGTTCACTTACGGATTATGCCAATCATCACATGCTTGCAGATATGGCCTACTTAAAAGGGTTAACCATAACGCCAAAAGAACACCAAGTAACGATTACAGATGACATTGCTATTTCAACGTCAATAAGTCACGCCCAAGGTGAATATAAAGGTAAAAGTATTGACTCAATGACCATGGAAACGCTTGTGTTAATTAAACAAGCGGATGGTCATTGGAAAATAACCCACGTGCACTGGTCGTAACTAATAAAAATTTCATCAACCAGATAAGGGATTGTCTTGAGGTTCTTTGTAGGTGCTCCCAAGAAAACCACAAAGACTCAGATCATGTTAATGCATGATATTTTATGGAAAAGGATTTCCATTTTTTTATATAAAAAAAGACCGGAATAACTCCAGTCTTATGTTAATTTTGAATTAAAGTATTAAATTTCAATAAGTTGCATAGTAGTAATGCAAGTTCTATCGTTATTAAAAGTAGACAGTACCTCTCTCGCCACTCTTTCGCTTCCGTCTTTTGCTTTATGATAAATATTGAATGCTAAGTTTTTATCTTTTGGAACCCAAAAGTCTATAAATCCATCCCGTTGTGTCGTGACTTGTTTGTCTATTAATGTTTCACCTGTATCAGTATCAATCATGACAACTTTCATTACTTGATTTTTTATCTCACCGGTACAACCTGTTAAAACATGATTAGTACATGGATGAGAACTATTAATGTAAGGAGCTATTGAAAGAAAGAATTGATCTTTTGGTATAGCTACAGAACTACTTTTTCCATCTGCGAAAGTTGCAACTATTTTGTTGGGTAGAACTTTTATCATTATCCCATCATTATTTTTGTATAGTGTATGAGCTGTCGTGACAGCACTTTTGTAATCTAACTTTTTGAATGATTCAGAATCTATCGTTGTAGCATATGATTGACTTGAAAATGCAACTATAAGTGCTAATAGAATGTGTTTTTTAATCATGGTCTGAGTTTTCCTATATAGTGTATAAAATATTTTTATTTAAACGTGCCTCGCTTATTTTTATTGTAACGTTTGTGGTTTTATATATATTGATCTAATTAACATTATTGATATCGGCCTGATATTTTTGGTCGTTTGTTTTTTTGTTTTTTAAATATATGCTTTAACGCTCTATTCTCCTAGGTTTGTAACTCAGGTTTTAAACTTGCGTCTTTTTTAATTTTTCTACCTAAGTTTTAAACTTGGGTTTTAAACCTATGTCTTATTTTAAATTAATGTTTATGTCGGTTTGATATTTTTTGTTGTGAAATAGATCACTGTTAAAAATGCTCTAGTTTGTATTATCGATTGGGTTTGTAATTTATTTGTTTATCTTTAGTTTTAGTTTTACTTAATATGGTTTCTTATTTGTAACTTAACGTTAATAAGGTTTGTATGTTTAAATATAATAAATATGTTTTGGTGCTATTAGCAATGAGTAATAATGCATTCTCTAATGGTGATATTGAAAGTTTTTCTGAATGGATACACAATGGTAATGTTGGAGGTACAGCGAAATCGTACTATTTCGAACAAGATTTTGACGATTCAAATGCAGAGAATAGCTCGATTTGGGTGAATGGTGGTAATGTTACTTTTAATACATCAGAGTTTAATGGGTTTAAATTGGGAGGAGAAGTACAGGGATCATACGTTAGTAACATCAATGATGATGATGATAGAACTGCGGGCAGTATAAACGCACAAGGTCTTGTATTATCGGAAGCTTTTTTGAGGTATCAGTTTGGTGATACGGTGTTTTCTGGAGGTAGGCAACACTTTTCATCACCCTTGATCGCTAACTCAGGTTCAAGATTAATAAAAGAGTCTTTTGAAATGTATCAGGTGTCTTCAAGTCATTTTGAGGATACTGATATTTCGATTGGTTATGTGACTAAATATCAGACTCGAACAGATAAATCATTTTATGTTGATAATGAATTTGTTGATTTTGATTATAATGGTTCTGGTTCCCCTGGCGACTTTTATAAAATAGGCAATGATGGCGTCTTTTTCGCACAAGTTAATAAACGGATAGCTAAAAAAGTTAAAATTAACTCACAGTACGCAAATGTAATAAATGAAGTCCAAGCACTCTATGCGGATGTAGAGTATACATTGCCAACTAACTTTAAAAGTTATATTGCGATGCAGTACTACAAAACTAAGTGGGATAAAAATGAACTAGTTGATAATGATCTTTTGGGCTTTAAAGTAGGTTTTAGCCAGGGGGGAGTAGATTTTTTCGCTGGTTATACATTAGCTGGAGGAAATGAAGGAGAAAATAGAGTTTTTAGAGGCATAGGTCAAGGAGCTTATTATCAGTTTACTGCAACTACTAAAACTGCGGGAGTTGCTGCATTTGAAGCGGGCACAAATTCGTATCAACTGGGGGTAGGTACTACTCTCTCTAATGTTAAAGGTAAATTATTTTATACATCTTTTGACAATCCCATAGTTGGAAAAGATTTAAATGAATGGACGGTTAATCTTGCATATCAATTTGATGGTAAACTAGCTAATTGCGGTATATCAGTTGATTTTTCAATATTGGATTATGAAAGTAATCAAAAAGATGCTACTGATTTAAGGACAAAATTCTCTTATAGCTTTTAGCGGTTATAATTTATTGCGAACTTTATTTTTGATAAAGCTTAATTCCCTAACGATGTTGTTTTAATTGCAAATTGTAGTGGTCAAGTTAATTTGGCCACCTATTTAGAACTGACCTCGCAATGTCTACGGTGTTTTCGAACTTCGCCATATGTTATAAGTTGAAAAGTTAAAATCGTTCTAAAGCACTTCTGCCTCAAGACATTTTATATATAATTACCACTAATGACTAGTAGCGAAATTATTCAAATCTGAAGGGTATACACAGATATCGAGCCTTACTACCCTATAGTCATATTAAGTACTCAGTAATAGCTGACTTATACATTAATAACTGATATGTTCTTTTCATACACTGGACCTTAAGCATTAAGTCTGACATAAATCCCATCTAAGGTTATGTCTTCTTTAGATTTTCTTTGCTGTGACTTTGGAGCGTTTCTTGTTATATAGCAAATCGCCCAGTCTAGCTTTTCTGTTATTTCTGACCAGGCTCGATGACAGATACATTCAAAGATAGGCAGTAACCAAACGTCCACATTCTTTGCAGCTTTGAACAGTGAAACTGAGGGCATTATCTGAAGTGCGGTACTGCGCCTGATGATAACTGCCAGCAGACTGGCCCAGACTAGGCCGTCAACTATCGCTTTTTGCGCGGTAGCAAATCTCTGCCAGTTTGTATGTGATTTCAACTCTTTGAACAGCAGTTCAACCTGCCAGCGGCAGCGATAAATCGCCATAATATCATCGGCTGAGTAGGCCTCTGTCGGTAGGTTTGTTAACCAGATACAAAACCACTTTTCTTCAGCGAACCAACGTCTTACAACTCGAAACTCCTGTTTGCCTCTGTGGACTTTGAGGTCAAGAATTTCAGTGCGGTTGGTACGGCGCGTTATGTCTTTGAGCTTCATTCCAGCAAGCTTAGGAAGAATGCGGCCCTTGCCATTTTTAGCTTCTACAACCCTTGGATTGAGTGACTTTGCACCCCGAACAATATAGAAACCATTATGACGCTCCACATCGGCAAAAAACTCGAAATCAGGGTATCCCGCATCAGCCAGAAGTAGCTTGTTTTTCATCTTAAATGGCTTTGGGAGATAGGCTCTTTCTGAAGCCGTATCAGCAGTTATCGTCATCGCCGTCGGGTTAAAGGTTCGTAATGACATGGTCATATGGCACTCTATCGCAGCAGGATTGCGTTTAAAGCGGCTTGGGTAGACATCGGCTAACGCCTTGTGAACATGAAATGAACTGCCATCTTGAAGCAGAATATCATCAAAGCAAGACAGCTTCTTCGGAAGCTGAGCACATTGTTGGCGGGCAAATTGAGCGATAGCTAACTGTACCAGTTGCTGCATAAAATGAGGAAAGGCTTCCTTACGGAGCTGGTTGTGGAAGGGCTTGTAAGCCACATTATCATTTTCAGTCAAACACATACCATTGAACTGACGATGCAAGTCTGCAATGGCATGGCAGTTGCCTTTACTCAACGCAGATATCAAGCTTGGGATCAGTATTTCCGGCAGAATAGACCGATTTCGTTGAATAAACCCCGTGCGCTTAGCCGTTTTTTGAAGGATGTTTGCATTGAAGAATTGCATAAACTGCTTTTTTAAGGAGATAATCGTCATCGGCTTTATTTATTGCTCATGGTAGTTTGTTTGGCGACAATTATCAGATCATAAATAAGGCCTTTTTTCTACCTAAAATATAGCGTTATCGCTAAAGATCCTGTCTATGATGTTCTTTTAAATTATTTGCAACTTTCTAAATACTAATGGAAAACTTCTCAACGGCACTTGCCCCATACATCCAAGATTTAGACTCAAATATTCTGACGTTTATAAGCATTGTAGTATCAGTTATAGGTGCATTACTTAGTCTTTTAGTAGCCATTTTAGGGGTTTGGTTTGCTGTTGCTCAGTATAGGTTGAAACGCTCAATAAAAATTATCGGTTCAGTTTCTTTCACTGATAGCGCCTTGTACAATGATTTATATCCTGATCAAATTGTCATCCAAAACCTGAAAGATAAGTCTGAAGCAATCTTTGGGATACATATAAGGCTAGGCAACAACATATACATTACAATGGAAGATTTAGAAGACTCTCCAATCGTGATTGGGCCATTCGAAACTTTAGTACGAAACTACAAGCCATTATCTTTCTATGGTTGTAACAACTACAAAGTAAATATCAACCCTGCGATTCAAGAGAGAAAGGGATGTGTGGTAGTTCTTACGACTAACAAAGGTAAGTATGTAACAAAGCAAAGAAAGCACTACTGGAGTCCAATTTTAGATAGTCTCAACAACGCTACAATTTCCAGGGCGGGATTAAGCTTTGTTAAATCTTTTAACCAAAGAAAATCTCGCTCCTAAAATCGCCATTCCATGCTGCCTTTCTTATTTTGGTTGGTTTACTGGCTTTTAGTGGATGCTGCTCTAAAAGGTTCAGCACGATACGCCTAAATAGCGCCATTTTCTTCGTGTTTTCACGGTCACCAATCCTTGAACAGTCTTCCCTAAAAGTGACGTCAAGCACCCAGTGTTGCTGGTTTTCGATGTGCCAATGCTGACGCACTGCTTTGGCTGCAAGTTCGATGTCCAGAGGTAAAGAACTTAAGTAATAATCCGTATTTATAGTGGTAACACCTTTAAGTGTTCGTTGACGCTCAACTGCTATGAGCGACTTGGCTGATGGCCACTTTTTTGCGAGCGCCTGCGGTAGCTTTGCTGGAATTTGAAACGTCGTGCGACGCTCTTTACGGCCATGCCCCTTGTCATCCGCTTCGACACTCAATATGTCGACGCCGTCGTTATCCCAGTGAGGTTGGAACTGCATTTCTATGGCCTGCCTAAGTAGAGGTTGGTTGCCTTTTACCTGAACAATATAGTCGCCTTTAGCTTTGATGATTTGTTGAAGCGTTTCCCGCTGGCAATGAAGTGCATCAAAGGTTACAACAGCGTCTTTAATGTCTAACATGTGCAACAGCGCTTGAACCGTTGCGATTTCGTTACCTTTGGTCTGTGTATCTTGCTGATAGAGCACGATACCTTGTTCGGTATCAAAGGCCGAAACGAGGTGTAGCGCTGTCGCCATCGTGCGCCACTTCGGCTCTTCATGATCACATTGCGGTTATCACCATTATCAATGTGACGAGCAACATCTTCTAGGGATGTTGCTAAGCGTATTTGTTTTACTTGCAGTAGCTTCTGAATCGGCTGCTTTAGCTTTTCCAACGTTGACGATGCCAATAGATCAGACTGTATTGACGATGCAATTAAGTCGTCTTCTAGCGCACGATATTTAGTGACGTTTGATAAGTAAATTCGACCATTAAGCCGAGAAGCCAGTTGACGGTAAAGCAACCATTCGTATCGCTGTGGATGAACAACATCGTTGTTGAGTAACCATGGACGATGTTTTTGTTGGATAAGTGTACTATCCATTGTTTGCAATGTATTACCTGCTAATAGTTCTGTTTTTGTGGTTCTGAGCTGTGTCACCAATACTTCTGAGCCTTTACCTGCTTGGCATTCAAGACATAGAAACACGGGCCTTAATAACTGTTCAAGTAAGGTGTTTTGATCATCATAATATTGCCATTGATATTCTTCTACTGTGCGTTTTTGCTTTTTTAAGTACAGGCATAGCGTTTCTATATCTTGGTTATTCATTACACTTAATGCTTGTTGCCTAACCGTTGCAAATGGTTGATTATCGTCGATACTGTCATCAACAAACAGATGGAGTAATTCTGCAGCTTTGGTGACATTGTCCGCAGCTGACCTCCATGAATCAAACACTGCCTGTTGGGCAAACGCATGCGCAGCTTCTTGTTGTTTCCGGATATGATGAATAAAACCATCAGTCAGTCGCTCTAAGCTTTGCCGTATGCGTTGAGTCAGAAAACACAGCAACCATAGGTGTTGCTGTGGACGCTTAAAGCGTTTTAGTTTACTACCATAATAATCCACCATTTCACCGAAGTGTTGTTGGTTTTTAGACGATAAGGCTAAGTCCTTAACAGCATCATCAATCTGTCTTGTATAAGGCTGTAACTGATGATAAACAATCAGTTCTTTTTTTAGCTCTGTCACCATAACGCTTTTTGCACCTGCTCGAAGCTGGCTTAAGGAGAGCCCATCTTTGTCATCGATAATAGTATTTAGAAATTCGTGTAGTTCAGATGAAACATGAATACGAAGCTTATTATTTAACCCCTTCTTTACCTGTTGGATAACACGACTGATAAGCTTTTGTAAGACAGTATATTTAGGGATGGCAATTCTATGAGTTGCTAGAGATTCAGCGGCTGCATCGAATAGATAACGAGGCTCAAGCCAAGCTTTGCCGACCATTACAAGATGATCGTACAACGGCGCAAAGTGCAGACTTTCTTCCCATTTCTGATAGTTTAGTAGCCTCAGTATTCTTTGATAAATACGGTCACGCTGCATCTTATTTATGCTGAAAGGCCTGAGCCCTTTGCCTCCTTGAACTTGCGTTGAAATAAACTGCATATCGTTAAAGATGAGGTTAAAGCTAGGTGAAAGAATGACAGGCTTAGACTTAAAATACCCTAATAACGCAATGAAATAGCATCGATGGCTCCTTAGGCGAATGCTTTTCGACTCTGTTAACTCGATCTCGTTTTGCGTAAAATACAATCGTTGCTGTTCAAGGGTTAATAGTGGCGGAGAATATAGATCAAGCTGCTCAGCTTTGGTAAGAATTGAGAGTTCGTTTTTTATAGCCATAGGAATTACGTTAAGTTTAAGGGGTAGTTAACCTCATAATTTGCCATACTTTGGAGAAGTAACCCACCTTTGTATGCCTTTAGATATCGTGAGTATGGCGATTTATGTTACTTTAGAGGGGAAAATCCCTAGAACCCCATACTGTCATCAACAAACAGATGGAGTAATTCTGCAGCTTTGGTGACATTGTCCGCAGCTGACCTCCATGAATCAAACACTGCCTGTTGGGCAAACGCATGCGCAGCTTCTTGTTGTTTCCGGATATGATGAATAAAACCATCAGTCAGTCGCTCTAAGCTTTGCCGTATGCGTTGAGTCAGAAAACACAGCAACCATAGGTGTTGCTGTGGACGCTTAAAGCGTTTTAGTTTACTACCATAATAATCCACCATTTCACCGAAGTGTTGTTGGTTTTTAGACGATAAGGCTAAGTCCTTAACAGCATCATCAATCTGTCTTGTATAAGGCTGTAACTGATGATAAACAATCAGTTCTTTTTTTAGCTCTGTCACCATAACGCTTTTTGCACCTGCTCGAAGCTGGCTTAAGGAGAGCCCATCTTTGTCATCGATAATAGTATTTAGAAATTCGTGTAGTTCAGATGAAACATGAATACGAAGCTTATTATTTAACCCCTTCTTTACCTGTTGGATAACACGACTGATAAGCTTTTGTAAGACAGTATATTTAGGGATGGCAATTCTATGCGTTGCTAGAGATTCAGCGGCTGCATCAAATAGATAACGAGGCTCAAGCCAAGCTTTGCCGACCATAACAAGATGATCGTACAACGGCGCAAAGTGCAGACTTTCGTCCCATTTCTGATAGTTTAATAACCTCAGTATTCTTTGATATATACGGTCACGTTGCATCTTATTTATGCTGAAAGGCCTGATCCCTTTGCCTCCTTGAACTTGCGTTGAAATAAACTGCATATCGTCAAAGATGAGGTTAAAGCTAGGTGAAAGAATGACAGGCTTAGACTTAAAATACCCTAATAAAGCAATGAAATAACATCGGTGGTTCCTTAGGCGAATACTTTTCGACTCTGTTAACTCGATCTCGTTTGGCGTAAAATACAATCGTTGCTGTTCAAGTGATAATAGCGGCGGAGAATATAGATCAAGCTGCTCAGCTTTGGTAAGAATTGAGAGTTCGTTTTTTATAGCCATAGGAATTACGTTAAGTTTAAGGGGTAGTTAACCTCATAATTTGCCATACTTTGGAGAAGTAACCCACCTTTGTATGCCTTTAGATATCGTGAGTATGGCGATTTATGTTACTTTAGAGGGGAAAATCCCTAGAACCCCTTGAAGCATGAAATAGATAGATACGATAATCTGATAACACTTATGTCAGCACTTGATATTGGTTACAGTGCGGACAGGATTGCATTCAGAGAATTCATTAAATACAGATCGTTGAGTGAAATATTCTCTGATTTGGAACGGATAGAAAATATATACAAGAAAGCTTTTAGTATTTGTGGTGACGATGACTATTTCTATCAACAGAAAGCTATTTTCTACATGCGTTCGGCACGACAGAATTACAACGAAGCTGAAGAACTACTTTTTCTCGCTCAAAAACACGGCCCATATAACTCTACGATTAAACATACGTTAGCGGAGCTAGAGCTAATCAAGGCTTCTAAGAGCAGCGGTTTAGAACGCGAGAGACATTATAATAAAGCTGACACGCTAGCTTCATTTTATACAGGTGCGCAATCAACCAGTTCTCATGGTTACGATACAATATTGAAAGTTGCAATATCGAGGCTGGAGGATGCAATAAGTAATGAAGACGAAGAACTTATTACTGAATCTACAAGAAAAGCTGAGAAGTCATTACGAGAAGCACTTCAAAAGTACCCAGATGATGAAATGCTACTTGGTGATGAGGTTAAGCTAGCCAAATTGCTTAGCGACAGTGAAAGGGCGTTTGATGCTCTTAAGAGATCTTTTGCCCGTAATCATTCTAATAGCTATTTAGCTGCCAGCCTCAGCAATATCTATATAAAAAAAGGAATGATTAATGAGGCCAAAGAAGTATTGTCGAAAGTATTGGACTCTAGCCCAGCTGACAAACTCGTTCATGCAAAACTTGGTATGCTATTGATCGAACATTTCCCTGAGGATAGTCTGGGAGCAGAACATCATTTTAGGAGGTCATTTACGCAGGGGGATACAAATCATATTAATCAACTTTGGTATGCTCGCCAGCTTTATATAAACAATGAATATGATGATTATCTTTTATTGATCCGTAGCCTAAAGACGGTTGCAATGGGCCCAGATAGTAAACACAAAGTGCGGGGAATTGTGAAGGATCATAATGGCAAGAATCTCAACCTAGTTGGAAAAGTGGTCAAAATAGAGCACACCTATGCGCTATTAGAAAGTTCTGGCTATAAAGGTGCACATTTCCTTCATAGGTCTAATTCGGTTACGAGTAAATTTAAATCTCTCAAAGTTGGAACTGATGTTTGTTATAACTTAGGCTTTACGTTTTCTGGAGCAGCAGCCATTCTTAAAAATGGCTCCGTTTAGAGTTTTGTTACAGTTATTAAAAGAGCCAAAATACTTCATTATTTTTAGGAATTTGAAAATAGTGGGCGATGACTGCTTCTAGCACCACTTTTAAATTAAAGGACGAGGTTTAGAATGTCTTTGGGCTAAGTAGTCATTTGGGAATTGAATCAGGCAGCTCTGAGCCTAATACCGGACAGTCGAGTGTTAAGCCTGACTGGGAAGTTTGTGCCAATACCCACCATTAAGAGTCACTTCAGTTAAACTGATTTTAGCGATAAATTGTCAGTCTAGTTCGCAGCCCAAAAGGGGAGCTAACGACCTATAGCGGTCATAAGAGAATTCGAACTATCAGACTATATTGAGCCAAAGATCATCATACGATTAATCAAACTTGACTGACGTCAATGGAGCGATCAGCAGACGGTGGGCGGTGCTTGGTTTGGATTGGGAATGATGGGCTTAATTGATCCTAAAGTCATTCAGTGCGGCAAGATTGAATCATTTAAGAACTTAATCTGATCTATCTCAACTTAAGCAAACCTTAAGGTAATTAGAATAGGCTATTGTTTTATTATTCAATATGGATATTCACTTGATGTTGTCTATCGTTATCCCTGCCAAAAATGAGCAACAAAATGTCAAACCTTTAGTGAATGAAATTGTTGCTGCACTGAGAGATGTTGCAACTTTTGAAATTCTTTATATTGACGATGGTAGCGATGACGGCACTTATGCAGAAGCGATGGATATGCAGACCGAAACGACCCCAGAGATGCGGCCTTATAAACACTCTTTTTCTGTTGGCCAAAGTGGTGCGGTTCGAACCGGCGTATCAAAAGCAGTAGGTGATTTAATCGTAACCTTGGACGCAGATGGGCAAAATAATCCTGCCGATATTCCTTTGTTATTGGAACAAGCACTAAAACTTCCACAAGGTTCAGATTTTTGTGTGGCGGGTTACCGTAAACAACGCAAAGACACCCGTTGGAAGCGTTTTCAGTCAAGGATCGCAAACGGTGTACGCAGAAAATTGCTTGGTGATGACACCCCTGACACTGGCTGTGGTCTAAAGATATTCCCGCGAAAAACCTTTTTAGCATTACCTTACTTTGATCATATTCACCGTTTTCTTCCGGCTCTGGTTAAGCGTATTGGCGGCACAATAGTAGTAGTGGAAGTAAGTCATAGAGATCGTCAGTTTGGGGAATCGAAATACAATATGTTGGGGCGTTTAGGTGTGGGCTTGGTTGATATGTTGGGAGTGATTTGGCTACAGCGGCGTTATAAAGCCTCTATTGTAGTTGAAGATCATGACTGAACGTTTACTTGCACTGATTCGAGTCAAATGGTTGAAACGGGCTATGATTTTATTGACCATTTGCATATTTGGCGGGGCCATTGTAGCCAATAACATGGTATTTCAGTCATTTAACGAAAACTGGATAGATGCTCACATTAGAAATAATGGGTTCACTGGCATGTTGCTGTTTTTGGGACTCGGAGCAATAGCGACTGCATTAGGAAGCCCAAGACAATTGCTGGCTTTTTTTGGGGGGTATGCGTTTGGGTTTGTTAACGGTGCATTACTCTCGACTTTATCAGCAGGCTTGGGTTGTATTTTAAGTATGTATTTTGCGAGGTTTGCAGTAAGAAAACAGATTAAACAGCGCTACCCACAAAAAATATCCGCTATCGACCGCTTCTTAGCTAAAAGCCCCTTTACAAAAACTATCGTTATCAGGCTTTTGCCAATTGGAAATAATTTGGTGACTAATCTGGTTGCCGGTGTCAGCCATGTGAGTGGTCTGTCTTTTGTATTGGGCTCTTTGATTGGTTACCTGCCGCAAATGGCCATTTTTGCTTTAATGGGCAAGGGGGTAATTGTTCTATCTATTTGGAAAGTCGTTTTAAGTATTGCGCTATTTGTTATTTCAAGTCTGTTGAGTGTCAGGCTCTATAAACAATACAAAGCAGATAGTTTGATTGATGACAGTGAGCTAGCCGATCTTGAAAATATGCAACGAGATGAGGCAATCAATAAATGACCCCAAATAATAGCTGGGGTGAGTATTTTTATAATATATCCTCTGAGCATCGCCATGCGCTATTTTGGTTAATGTCGATTACTGCTAGCTTGATATTAGTTGGGTTAGGGTTGCGGGATCCTTGGCCTGCCGACGAACCAAGATTTGCCTTGGTGGCAAAGGAAATGGTTGATACAGGGCAATGGTTTTTTCCTGCTAGAGCCCAAGAATTGTATCCTGACAAACCGCCTATTTTTATGTGGTCAATTGCGTTTTTCTATTGGGTAACCGATTCGATCACTGTTGCTTTTTTACTACCCTCAGCATTGAGTGGCTTATTGACCGTATTTTTAGTCTACGACATTGGGCGTAAGTTATGGTCAACCCAAGTCGGCTTTATCGCAGGGCTACTACTCACTTTTAGTATCCAGTTTATGTTACAGGCCAAAACGGCGCAGATTGATGCCATGGTGTGTGCTTTTATCACCCTAGGTTGTTACGGATTACTCAGATTTACTCTGGTTGATGGCAAGTGGCGCTGGTACTTCATGGCATGGTTTTTTATGGGCATAGGCGTAATAACCAAAGGTGTCGGCTTTTTGCCATTGCTAATGCTAATACCTTATATTTTGTTGCGCCTTTCTGGTAAGCAATATGCACAGGCTCCCATTATCAGCCATCATTGGTTTTGGTATCTCGGGCCGCTGGTCATGCTATTTGCCATATCCCTTTGGTTTGTACCTATGTTGTGGTGGGTAGAGCAAAGTCAAAACCCATTATATGAAGTGTATCGTGACAATATTCTGTTCAAACAGACTGTGACCCGGTATGCCAATTCATGGCACCACATTAAACCTTTTTGGTACTACTTAACCTCTGTTATCCCCGTTTTTTGGCTACCCATTAGTCTAGCCTTACCTTGGTTAGTCAAGCCTTGGTGCAAGGCGATTAAACAATTAGATGCGAGGATCATATTGCCTCTTAGTTGGATTATGCTGGTGATACTGTTTTTCAGTCTAAGTTCAGGTAAACGTGGCGTATATGTTCTGCCTGCGTTGCCTATGCTGGCATTGATAACGGCTCCGTATTTTGCTCAGTTATTGAAAAGTAAAGTGCTTGTTAGTCTGGTATGGACAACCGTAGGATTGCTGTCTACAGCATTTGTTGTTTTTGCACTGGCAGGCTTCGCAGAGGTTAGTTTTACTGTTGGTATAAGTGATAAATACAATATTGTACCTTGGCTGTTTTTCCTCATAATTGGTGGCGCGGGGATATTCAGTTGTGCTTGGTGTTTTAAAGGTAAAAAGTGGCAAAGTTGGCCAATTTTTATCACAGTGTTGTGGGGTGTTTACAGTACCTTGGGATATCAGTTGCTTAATGACGTGCGAACACCTAAAAACATATATCGAGAAGTCAGTAACATTATCGAACCTGATGCAGAAGTGGCGCTTGTGGATTTCTCTGAACAGTTTATTTTGTTTTCGCCTTACCCAATCACTCATTTTGGCTACCATACACAGCATCAAAAACAACTGGCTGCTGCTTGGGAATGGCAAAAAACGCAACCACAGAGATATGTCATTATGAATTATGAACTGGTTACCGATTGTTTTGACAAAAATAAGGCGATGCATCTAGGCTTCGCCCATAGGGTCGACTGGGTTCTATTAAATGCTGCTAGTCGTTTGGATAGTTGTACTCAGGCCCCCGAGAATTTGCCTGAATATCGATATGGATATTGAATAAAAAAAGTTGCACGCTTTACGTTTCACTAAAGTCTACAAAGACCGCTTTGTCGGATCACCTGCCATTAGGATACCAATCGATAACATCAAATAGTTTAAAGTTATACAGATTGCTTGAACGACTATAGATCGCTCTAAAGGGACTAAACCACAATAAATCGCTACGTCCGCTTCCTTGGGCAAAGGAGACGGTCGGCCAAGTTAAATTTAGTAACTTCTTTTAGGCTCTAAGCAGCCTGTCAGATAACTCCTGCTCACCGTCTGAACATGGCACGAAGCCGTCTGTAAGGTTTGGTCAAGCTCTGTATATAGAAAATGTAAGATTGAGTTCAGATTAATTCACCTTAATTTGTTAACACCAAGCGACTTTGTCGTATCTTAATTACCAAGCAATTCTGTCGTAATTGCTAATTACCAAGGGAAACTGTCGGTCTCTTTTTTTACATGTTTGTTAGTGTTCTTGTTTTTTGAATACTAGAGGCATGTTGAGGATGATTGTGATGGATTCTAAAGCTCAACTAACCGTTGATATAATTGCCAAAGTGGTTGAAGGCAGAATAACAATTGCCAATGCAGCTAAGCTACTCAGTAAGTCTAGACGTTCAATAGAACGCTATGTAAAGAGATATCAGAAAGTCGGTATTCAGTTTGTTGTCCATGGTAACAGTGGTAAGTCACCACCAAATAAAACACCAGCGTCAATTAAAAAAGCAGTTCAATCTTTAATTAAAGATAAGTATTTTGATTTGAATTTGCTGCACTTGGCTGAGCAGCTTGAAGTGAATGAACAGATAACTGTAAAGCGAGAAACACTGCGTGGATGGGCACATGATATTCACCATGTAAAACGTGCTAAACGTCGGCGCGGTATCGTACGTAAACGCAGAGAGCGTATGGCAGCGCCGGGCTTAATGATGCAGATGGATGGTAGTCCCCATCGTTGGTTTGGCGATAAGAAGCATTGTTTGATTGCGATGATTGATGATGCCACCAGTGAAGTACATGCAGAGTTCTTCCCATCTGAAACCACCGCTGGTTGCATGAAAGTCATGCGCGATTGCATCGAAACTAAGGGCGTGTTTAAAACGCTGTACGTGGATAGAGCGGGTATCTTCGGTGGCCCTAAGCGTTGCAACTTCTCACAAATGCAGCGTGCATGTGAAGAATTGGGTATTGAGATTATCTTCGCCAATTCGCCTCAAGGTAAAGGCCGTGTTGAACGTGCCTTTGATACATTTCAAGACCGCCTTGTACCTGAGCTAAGGCTTAACAATATTAAAGATATAGCCAGTGCCAATGCATACCTGAAACATGTATTCATCCCACAATTCTGGCAGTCTAGAATTCAAGTGAAATCAAAGCAAGCGCCTGAATTTACACCATTATCGAAACACACCAACCTTGATGATATCTGCGTCATTAAAGACCATCGTAAGATCCGCAATGACCACACCTTCAGCTACGGTAACAAGTTCTATTTGATTGATTCACCGCTAAAACATTCCATAGCTAATCAGAAAATTGAGATCCGAAATACCAGCAAGAAAGGCTTCACCGCACACTTCGCAGGGCGGCAACTCAAGGTATCTGAAGTAAATGAGCCAAGTAAGCTTGAATCAGAAGACTTAGCAGTACAAAAGAAACTAGAGGTATTAGCATTAATCAAAAAGCTTGGAAGTATCAGTGCAGCTTCACGCCAAAGTGGCGTGTCACGAGACACTATTCACCGACACTTAAGACTGGTTAAGCAAGGCGGTCCTGATGCCTTAAAACGTCAAGAAACTCCCGATATAAGGCATAAAAACTGTGTACATAAAGCCATCGAAGATGCAGTCGTAAAATTCTCCGTTGAGCATCCCCACCTTGGTCAACAGAAAGTGGCCATCAAGCTGACTGAAGCCCTCGGTATTGATATTAGCGCAGGCGGTGTGCGTAGCATGTGGCTAAGAAACAATATGAATACCACTGCACTGAGAGTTGAAAAGTCGCAAGCGTTGCAAGAATCGGCATAAATCATAGCCAGTTTAACAACTGGCTGATATGCTATTTACGACAAAGTCGCTCGGTAATTAGACCGACAGTCTCCCTTGGTAATCACATTAATTCACCTTAATTAATTCACCTTAATTGTTGAGAATTCATGAGCCCCATATCAAAAAATTCTCAACTTATTGCTTAATATCGGTGAGAATTACACAAAGCAGGCTACAGGCTTTATTTAGAAAGGTTTTTCATAACATTTTAGGGGGTAAAACGTGTAACGGTGAACAATGACGGATGCATCGTTGCTGCTTGTGGTCTAGCGAAAAAATTAGGTCTGTCCCTCAAATTCAAACCGTACTTTCAAATTAAAAAGGAATTAGATAAAGCGGGTGTCGTGCCGAGAAGCTCAAATTATGCTTTATATGCGGACCTTAGTAATAAGATGATGGAGACTTGCTCACGGTTTGCCAAGGAAAGTTACGTCTATTCGATTGACGAATGTTTTTTGGACTTTGGGGACTTTTACTCTGCTCAAGACGAAAGTCAATGGCTTGAGCTAGGGGAACTCATGAGGCGCACTGTATGGCGAGAAGTGAGGCTACCAATTGGCGTGGGCATCGGTGTAACACCGACGCTTGCAAAAGCAGCTAATCACGCATCTAAACGAATACATGGCTATCACGGTGTTGCTGTTATCAACGATGAAAAATCAAGGTTCAACATACTGTCTCAAATGGCATTATCAGACATTTGGGGAATTGGCGGAAAACTGTCAAAGCGACTAGAAGCTATCGGCTATAAAACAGCGTGGGATTTGAGTAAAGCCAACCCGCAAGAAATACGCAAAGGTTTCTCTATACTTGTTGAAAATACCGTTCGTGAGTTACGTGGCGAAGTTCGCTTGAGTTGGGATGATCACAGACCAGCAAAAAAAGAAATTTACAGTAGCCGGTCATTTGGTGAGCGCGTGACGTGCAAAGATGAATTAAGACGCTCCTTGATCGGTCATGCCGAAGCCGTCGCTAGAAAGCTAAGAAAGCAAGGCTCCTTAACAAAAGCACTGACGGTGTTCGCTTCAAACTCACCTCACGATGATGATAGGGTTTATTCAAAACAAATTGTCGTGAAGATGGAAGTGCCAAGTTGTGATTCACGCTTGATTTCGAATCGGGTTTCCCAAGCGCTTGAGAAAATATATAAGCCTGGGGTGCGATTTTATAAATCAGGGGTTCTAGGGATTTTCCCCTCTAAAGTAACATAAATCGCCATAACCCAAGCAGTTAGTGGCTTGTGGAGCTGGGTTACCTTTCATTTTAGACTTCATTTTGAACAATAGGCCTAGTTATTTCCTGTAAATCAGGTAGTTTGCGGTTACTAGCGAACTGATAAGTGCCGCTTAGATTAATATTCTGCCATGCAACGGGTGATACTTGTCGAGTTATTGCAGCTTTTTCCTCGTCACCAACGTCTTCAAAGTGCAGTAGTAGATGACTTAGGATCATCGAGTTAAAGTAAATAATTGCATTTGCCGTCAAACGGGCACACTCGTTCCAAACGACTATTTCTGATTCGTTTTTTCCGCGGAACTGGTCACGATTGACCGATGCAATGGCTCGCCTGAGGAAATGCCAGGCTTCGCCTCGGTTCAGTGCTCGTTGAACATATTGGCGCAGACTTGCATCATCAATATAATCAAGTAAATATTGGGCTTTGATGAGCCTATTATATTCCGTTAATGCTTGTAATATAGGGTGTCCAGATGGATAACCAGATAATTTGCGTACTAGCAATGCCTGTGTTGTGCGTTTTTCTTGAAGGGATAACACAATACGCTGAATATCCTGCCAGCCTTCCTCAATCACATTCATTTTTATCGGCTTTTTCAGCGCCAGATGCGTATTTCCGTCGTCGCTTTCAGTTACGTTAAATAGGTCATTGATCACACTGGTGAACTGAGCATACCTAGGCGCAAAACTATAACCGCATAAATCCAATAAGGCATAATTAACATGATTAACACCATGGGTGTCGGTTGAGAGTACGTCAGGCTTAAGATCACTAGTATTAGATTGTAGTAAGTCGTAAATATAATGGGACTCATGCTCATTAGATCCTATTATACGGGCATTTAACGCACTATGATTGGCAACTAACGTCATGGCCGTAATACCTTTGTTGGTGCCGAAGTATTTCGAGGAGTAGCGAGTTTTAAAAGTCTCAAGGTGAGTTTCAAATTTTTGCCCATCGGTACTGGCGTGTAGGACGTCTTCTTGGATGTGATAGTGACGGAAAATAGGGAGTGCCGCTACTGCGTTATTGATGATATCACTTGCCTCTTGCAAGGTTTCAGGCCTAATATAATTAGCTTGTATAGTGCTTAGATGCTCATAACTGCGATCAGATATTTGTGCCATCCCATATACGCCACGATGTGTCGCATTCGCAATGAGAATAGCCAATAAATCATCCTGATTGGCGCCTACTTGTTTTTGGATTGGCAGCACGTGTGCGAAGCATTGCATAAAGTTGGTTTCTTGTTCAACATAACGCAACACATCAGCAATACTGACGGGGATCATCTGTTTAAAGAAGGGGTTGTTGACAAATGATCGGGAGCCTTTAACTGGCAGTCGCCATCGTGCGCCACTTCGGCTCTTCATGATCACATTGCGGTTATCACCATTATCAATGTGACGAGCAACATCTTCTAGGGATGTTGCTAAGCGTATTTGTTTTACTTGCAGTAGCTTCTGAATCGGCTGCTTTAGCTTTTCCAACGTTGACGATGCCAATAGATCAGACTGTATTGACGATGCAATTAAGTCGTCTTCTAGCGCACGATATTTAGTGACGTTTGATAAGTAAATTCGACCATTAAGCCGAGAAGCCAGTTGACGGTAAAGCAACCATTCGTATCGCTGTGGATGAACAACATCGTTGTTGAGTAACCATGGACGATGTTTTTGTTGGATAAGTGTACTATCCATTGTTTGCAATGTATTACCTGCTAATAGTTCTGTTTTTGTGGTTCTGAGCTGTGTCACCAATACTTCTGAGCCTTTACCTGCTTGGCATTCAAGACATAGAAACACGGGCCTTAATAACTGTTCAAGTAAGGTGTTTTGATCATCATAATATTGCCATTGATATTCTTCTACTGTGCGTTTTTGCTTTTTTAAGTACAGGCATAGCGTTTCTATATCTTGGTTATTCATTACACTTAATGCTTGTTGCCTAACCGTTGCAAATGGTTGATTATCGTCGATACTGTCATCAACAAACAGATGGAGTAATTCTGCAGCTTTGGTGACATTGTCCGCAGCTGACCTCCATGAATCAAACACTGCCTGTTGGGCAAACGCATGCGCAGCTTCTTGTTGTTTCCGGATATGATGAATAAAACCATCAGTCAGTCGCTCTAAGCTTTGCCGTATGCGTTGAGTCAGAAAACACAGCAACCATAGGTGTTGCTGTGGACGCTTAAAGCGTTTTAGTTTACTACCATAATAATCCACCATTTCACCGAAGTGTTGTTGGTTTTTAGACGATAAGGCTAAGTCCTTAACAGCATCATCAATCTGTCTTGTATAAGGCTGTAACTGATGATAAACAATCAGTTCTTTTTTTAGCTCTGTCACCATAACGCTTTTTGCACCTGCTCGAAGCTGGCTTAAGGAGAGCCCATCTTTGTCATCGATAATAGTATTTAGAAATTCGTGTAGTTCAGATGAAACATGAATACGAAGCTTATTATTTAACCCCTTCTTTACCTGTTGGATAACACGACTGATAAGCTTTTGTAAGACAGTATATTTAGGGATGGCAATTCTATGAGTTGCTAGAGATTCAGCGGCTGCATCGAATAGATAACGAGGCTCAAGCCAAGCTTTGCCGACCATTACAAGATGATCGTACAACGGCGCAAAGTGCAGACTTTCTTCCCATTTCTGATAGTTTAGTAGCCTCAGTATTCTTTGATAAATACGGTCACGCTGCATCTTATTTATGCTGAAAGGCCTGAGCCCTTTGCCTCCTTGAACTTGCGTTGAAATAAACTGCATATCGTTAAAGATGAGGTTAAAGCTAGGTGAAAGAATGACAGGCTTAGACTTAAAATACCCTAATAACGCAATGAAATAGCATCGATGGCTCCTTAGGCGAATGCTTTTCGACTCTGTTAACTCGATCTCGTTTTGCGTAAAATACAATCGTTGCTGTTCAAGGGTTAATAGTGGCGGAGAATATAGATCAAGCTGCTCAGCTTTGGTAAGAATTGAGAGTTCGTTTTTTATAGCCATAGGAATTACGTTAAGTTTAAGGGGTAGTTAACCTCATAATTTGCCATACTTTGGAGAAGTAACCCACCTTTGTATGCCTTTAGATATCGTGAGTATGGCGATTTATGTTACTTTAGAGGGGAAAATCCCTAGAACCCCATAAAGTTAGTGACTCGCTGACCACTCGAACCCGTTAACAATTTGCGCCCACTGAAGTTTGGATGCTTTTTGGTTTGACTCCAAATTAACGAATGAAAGGTAGACACAAAGATTTGCTTACGTTTGTGCCCCTTAACCAATCTACCTACTCTCGACTTCATTTCAGCAGCTGATGCATTGGAGAACGTTAAAGCGATTACTTTATGTAGTGGATTTTCGACCAGATTACTGATGAATGAAATCATCGTATGAGTTTTACCAGCACCAGGCAGTGCCAAAACAAGGTTATGGTATTTCAAGCTCTTTGTTACTGCGTCTTGTTCAGTGCTTAAACTCACGATGTGTCCTAAATATGTCGGCCCTAGATATATTTCACAAGAATATCAGCACGACACTCCATTCTTGCGCGTTTGAAGTGCCAATTTGGACGTTGAACATTAATTTCGTGCATTATGGTTGAATAATACTCGGCAGATTACGAGTTTGATCAAGTTTTACTTAGACGATTTATCACCCCAATACCTCTTAACTTCTTCACGCCAGTCAGAGTGTCGCTGTAAACAAAGTCTGACATAGGCAACTTCCAGCTTTCAATAATGATTTCCAGAAAAGATATAACCATACTTTGACATAAAATGTACCCATAGTCTGACAAATCGGAACGGCACCTAGATACTATAATTAAGAATTGTCAGTTTATGACAACTGAAAGCGTATCTCTTTGTAACTCACTTTTGGACAGAAGTTCGTTAGAGTTTCTACTTAATTTAGCAAAATACGGATTAAGTCAGGTATGGGAAAGTCCCGATTTCAGATAATAAGTGCGACATTCATGGAAAGGTGTAGAAGAGGAGGCCAACTGCTAAAAGTGGTACGCTCTTCTCGTCAAAGAAACAAGCAGTACTACCATGAATTATCAGCAGTTGACCGAGGGCAGAAGATATCAGATTTCGGCTCTTTTGGAACGGGGAATTTCGGTTTCTGAAATAGCTAAAACTGTTCAGTGCCATCGCTCTACGGTATACCGGGAGCTTAAACGCGGCCGCAAGGGCAGACATTATTGTCCTAACGAAGCCCAGATGTTATCAATCAAAAAACGCACATCAGCGCGTAAATACCGTATACCACAGGAGCGTGTTGATTTTATCCGCTTGCTTTTAGAAGCGGATTGGAGCCCAGAGCAAATTTCCAGTGTATTAACGAAAGTCGGTGCCGCTGTCAGCCATGAGTGGATCTACCGATTTGTTGCACAGGATAAACGCTTGGGTGGCAAGCTATATCGCCATTTGAGACAAGGACACAAGCGGTATCGTCGCGGTAAAAAAGAAAAAGCGCCCGCTATCAAGAATGCCGTTTCTATCGATGTTCGGCCAAGCATCGTTGACAGTAAGGAGCGATTTGGTGATTGGGAAATCGACACTGTCTTAGGCAAACACGGCACTGGGGCTATGGTGACTATTTTGGAGCGTAAAACACGATTTTACGTGGTAAAAAAAGTGCCATCTAAGTCAGCAGATGATGTCACCAAAGCAACCATAGAGCTACTCATGCCTTATAAGGAGCATGTGCATACCATCACGGCAGATAACGGGAGAGAGTTTGCAGGTCATGAAACCATCGCAAAGGAGTTGGAAGCTGATGTGTATTTTGCCCACCCTTATAGCTCTTGGGAGCGTGGAGCCAATGAGAATGCTAACGGCCTTTTAAGGCAATATGTGAAAAAAGGAACCGATCTAACAACAGTAACGGATAGCGATATTGAATTCGCTCTATCGCGAATAAATTATCGACCAAGAAAGTGTTTAGGCTTCAAGCAGCCAGCGATTGTATTTAAAGAAATGGCATTGGCTGCTTGATATTGACGAGTGTCGCACTTCGCAGTTGAATTCGGGGTTAACCTGATGTTAGTTGTTAGTTATTGCAGAATGAACTCTGTTCGTCTTTTGATGTGCAATATTGTAACCTCCCTTAAAGTCAGAATGTTTTAAATAGAGTTTTCCATTTACACTAAACCAAATGGAGAATCACATGAAAAAGACACGTTTTACTGAAAGCCAAATTATCAATATCCTCAAAGAAGGCGAGTCTGGCGCACTCACGGTGCCTGAGTTATGTCGCAAACATAATGTAGGTCAAAGCACCTATTACAAATGGAAATCAAAATACGGTGGGATGCAAGCCTCAGATTTAACGCGTATGCGTGAATTAGAAGCCGAGAACGCCAAACTTAAAAAGATGTTTGCGGATGTCAGCTTACAAAACATGGCACTCAAAGACATTGTTGAAAAAAAGCTATAAAGCCAGCAGAGCGAAAGGTATTAGCCCACTATGCCATTAATGAATTTGGCCTAGGTGTTGTGTTGGCTTGTGATGCGTTAAGTATCAGTCGTTGCACATTTTATTATCAACTTAAACGTGTCGATGATAATGACATCATTGAGGCTGTATCAGACATTGCAGAGAAACATAAGGCCTATGGGTTTCGGAAGATATTTAAGCGACTACGGCTCCTAGGGCATAAATGGAACCATAAACGTGTGTACCGTATTTATTGTGGTTTGAAGCTTAACTTACGGCGTAAAGGCAAAAAGCGCTTACCTTTTCGAGAGCCTGAGCCACTAGCCGTTCCTGGAAAGGCAAATGAATGCTGGTCAATGGATTTTATGAGCGATAACTTATTTTCTGGAAAGTCGTTTAGAACATTTAATGTCATTGATGATTATCATCGGGAAGCTTTAGCTATCGAAGTGGATTCGAGTTTGCCAGCTCAGCGAGTGATACGAGTACTTGATAGGGTTGCCGCTTATCGAGGTTATCCAAAGCGGTTAAGACAAGATAATGGACCTGAGTTTATCTCACATGCAATTGAGATTTGGGCTGAACAACACGGCATCAAGTTAGATTTTATTAAGCCAGGTAAACCTACGCAAAATGCGTATATTGAACGATTCAACCGCACTTATCGAAATGAAGTATTAGACAGTTACTTGTTCAATAGCTTGACTGAAGTTAGGGAAATCACAGATAGTTGGATTGAAGAATATAATTATGATCGGCCACATGAATCACTGAATGATTTACCGCCCAAACTGTATGAGCGGTTAAATAAGGAAAACTCTCTTAAAATATGATCGATATAAGGGATGGTTACAATATCTTCTCACCTAAAAATTCTGATACTTCAGAAGTAATCGTTAGGTTTGTATACGTATAACCATACATTAAAAGTGACGTGGCAAAATGGTCAAGTTAACCAGCTAATTATCAATGTAGCATTTGATAATTAGCTGGTTAAACGCTTCATGCGAAAGCAATTTAGAGTTCAAAAACATTCCGTCATCGTCATACATAACAAGAGAAAAACGGCTAAACTATTTTGTGTACCCTGCAAGCAGCCACTCAGCCAGTATGTTTGATTGCAGATCTTTGTACGAACCCAACTCTATTTTATAGTTATCCATCGTGTTAAAGATTACCTTTAACTCCCAATCATCCATCACTAACTTGCCTTACTGAGTTACACTGCTTACTTAGATGCTTGTAATACTTTTTCGAGCTCTTTATTTTCGATAACGTACAGCCTCTGTCCACGGAAAGGGGTCGTGTATATCGCGTTTTCTTCTAGCGCTTTCGATTCATGACGTTGAATCCAGACAGTATAACCAGGCTCTGTTCTCAAAAATGCATCACGCTCTGCTTGGTTGGATGGTACTAGATGTAGCGGTATCTCCAATTTTCCCGCGTATCCAAAAGTATTGTGGTATTTCCCTATAAATGAGACTTGATTCCCTTCAGATTGCAGTTGATGGATACGTTGACCTGGCTCAGTTACGTCGTAAACATTCTTGAGTACAGGAGACAAACTGGCGAATAGCGCAGATAAACTTAATAGTAGAGCTCCAATGTTCAATGCCAAACGATCGATAGGAAGTGTTTTTTTCCACAAAAGTAAACCGATAAGTAGTAGAGGAAGAATTCCCCAACTTTGATACAAATCAGTAATCTCTGCGCTTCGAAACGCTTTTGAAACCCAAAATTGTGAACCAAAAATTAAAACAACAATCAGGATGAGAATACCGACTACAGCGAACTCTGTTTTGAATTTTCTTAAATCAACTTGCTTAGCAATCCAAACAGCGACAAAAGGAAAAGTGGGGAATAAGTAATGGATCTGTTTACCGCTAAAACAGCTAAAAATTACAAGTATAATCGCGAATAAGGCAAGACATAATACCATTCCGCATAACTAAGTGATCATTGTTGCCCATTGTCGATGACACATTTTTTTCACACGCTCTTTATCTTCAATGAATGCATTCCACGCTTCACTACAGGCATCAACTATTGACTCGTAACCTTCAAAGCAACGATTAGCTAACTTATGCTGCCTCAACCAACTCCACACTTGCTCAATTGGGTTTAATTCCGGAGAATAAGGCGGTAGCTTTACGATAGATAGATTCTCAAAATCATCTGCAATATCATTAGCATGCCAACTCGCGCCATCCATAATCACGACAGCATAGCGCCCGCTTGATGTCGCCAAGGAAATTTGTCCCAAGTGTTGTCGCATTACCTCTTTATTGATGTAAGGTGAAATGAAGGCCTCAGTTGCTCCGCTTCTCGGACAAACCGCACCAAAAAGATGGACATACTCGAATTGCTGTTGCCTCACTGCGAGCGGACGGGTACCTTTTTCAGCCCAAAGTTTGGTGGTGGTATTTTGCTGACCAATACGCGCCTCATCTTGAAACCAGATATCTACATCAGCCGGCGACACAAAAACAGGGATGTCAACGATCGTTGACAAGGGGAAGTTTTTTAAAAGCCTCCATGACTTCAACATCTTGTTTCGGATGTTTAGAACGGCTAGAAAGCCAGCTAAATCCGAGTTTATAAAGTATTTTATAGACGTGATTGAGGTGAAACGAAATACCAAACTCGCTCAATATATAGCGTCGTATATCTTGACCTGTGAGTCTACCACCGGCCTCTGATTTGGCAGCCTCTGTCAACATCAGGGTTAACTGTTTGGCTTGCTCGTCTGTTAATCGCGGTGGTCTGCCTGAAGACTTTTTACTCTCAAGACCACTTAGGCCTTGGCTTAAATAATTGCTGATCCATTGATTCACAATCCGACGACTGACCTTGGTCATAGCAGCGACTTGAGTTCTATTCGCTCCCTCAAGAAAGTGTGCTACGGCCAATAATCGCAAACGCATTCGGGCATCTGCTGTTTGCTTGGATAGCCTGATTAATTCGAAACTGGTGTGTTGTTTCATTGCTAAAAAAGGTGAGTAACGGATATAGCAATTAGATCACATTTTTTCGCGGAATGGTATAAGGTATCACCGCGTTCAGTGACCACCCATGGTCGGCTACGCCAGAAACCACTTAAGAACAACCATGGAAATAAAAGAGCAGGAAGTAGAAGCACGTACCAATAGAATGGTCTTGCATGAGCAAAAGAATTTTGCATTCGATCAACAGATTGCCCCCAAAATATTGCTCTAGCGTATTCTTCACCTCCGGATATGGCGGCAGGGATTGCCCACATTAAGATAATAGCGACAGAGATAAGAACAGCCCAAAGTACTGCTTTGAAAAAGGCTTTATTAATATTGGACGGCGAAGGGTGCCAAATACGAACTAACATTACAAATGGCAAAAAATGCACAAAAATAACAGGACCTTTAGTAAGCAGCGCAAACCCGATTGCAGTTCCGGTGAACCAAATCCATACTGGTCGGTTCGACTCCGAGTATTTCCACAGACTCAATATTGCCAGCAAATAGAATACCGTGAGTATTAAATCAAACATTATCATGCCCGAATACAAAAACCACCCTAAGAAGCTAAACAATATGAGTGGGGACAAGACTTGTGCCTGTTTTGAATCGGGGTAAACTTTCCGAGCCAGTAGATTAACGAGAAAAAGATTTAACAAAGAAAAAACTGGCACCACCAAACGCGACACTGTTTCTGAAGTTCCGAATACAGACCAAACGATGTTAAACAACCAGAACATAAATGGCGGTTTATGGTCATAGGGACTTCCGTTTATGTGTGGTACTAACCAGTTTTTATCTAGCCACATTTCCCACGCGACAGATATATAACGGGTTTCATCTATAGGTAAGATAGGCCTAAAACTAACATTTACCGCTATAAAGACCAGCGCAGTGATAAATGTTAGCAGCCAATATTGCTTACTAGAGACACTAATAGGGTTAGGGTTAGGGTTAGGGTTATTTGTTAACATAGAATTGTTACTCACATCATAATAAAGATAATAAATCCATTTAATTTCTTATTTGATAGTCTTACTGGGATTAAAGAATTAGCCCATCGTCCCGTGTCTTCGCAGATCCACGCTTTCTAGTTCTGACCTAGCAAGTATCTGAACAAGCTAACCTAGACTTTGTGAAAACGGGTATCATAATTCCTCTTCCATTTTTAATAGTTCAACACGGCTCTTAATATGATCTCTGTAAAGAAACCCTGTGAGGATAGCGCTCATGACACCAAAGAAAATGCTAAGGTATATCATTGTGTTACTTGAAGACTGAATTCCTGCCCCCACAAGTGCAAAGATAATAATTTGCGGGAGATAACCGAGTATACTTGCAGTAAGAAATGCGAAAAAAGGTACTCGGACACTACCTGATAAGACGTTAGTCACAACGTTGTTCCCAATAGGAAATAGCCGTAACAGCAATATTTTGTAAAACGGCTTACGACTGGCAAAGGAATTGAACTTAATCATTTTGTTCGGGAAGCGTCGATATAACCAGTTTGCGAATATAAACCGAGCGCAGTAATAATTTAGTGCCGCTGCAAAAATACAAGCGAACAATGTTAATGTAACGCCTAAGTTGATACTGAATAAATACCCAAACACCAATGCAATTGCTTGCTTTGGCCCGCTAAAAGATAAAAAGATGACACTGAAAAGGAATACCACCATTTTCCCTGTCGTACCATTTTGTTGGATGTAACCGACAAGCCAGTTCTTATCTGTCAAATGAACCATAACAGGATTATCAAGCTGATTGGCAATCAGTACCCCAACAACAATGAGAAATAAAAGCTTAATCCACTTCATTATTTGCTATTCACACTACTTACAGCTTTGACCATTGGATTTTTAGTACGTCGTTGTAACCAAATGACACCAAGTAAATCTACGATGCCGACCCAAGCCCTGTTCCAAGCGTTGTAATTTGAAGTGCCGGCTTCTCTGTCTCTATGTGCCACTTGATGAACCACAATTTCACCATCTAAGGATTTGATCAACGCGGGTAAAAAACGGTGCATATGGTCAAAGAATGGCAATCGAAGATAGGTAGCTTTAGGAATGACTTTTAAGCCACAACCGGAGTCTGGTACGCCATCACCTAACAGAGCATGTCGTATTGTATTGGCGACTTTAGATTGGAAACGAACCCAAGCAGTATCTAAGCGTTTAGCCCTGTAGCCTGCAATACAGAAATGTGGTTTTTTCACTTGAGCGGCGAGCTCTAACATACTTGGCATGTCTGACGGATCATTCTGACCATCGGCATCTGATGTAATGATCCACTCACCTTTCGCATGTTTAACTGCGGTTAAAACAGCGGTACTTTGTCCGCAACTTTTCTCATGACTCACAATCTGCAAGTCGCAACCACACTCTTGTGCAGCATCAAGCGCTTCCTGCACGGTATTATCGGTACTGCCATCATCAGTGATGACAATTTCAAATTGAGGATAAACCTTCAAGCTGTCATGAATTTCTTTAACTAACTTCCCTATATTCCCTTGTTCATTTTTAGCTGGAATAACGACTGATATACTCGGCAACATGAGCTCTAACCTTGTTTAAGCTATCTGTAAATAAAAACCTACAGAAAATCATTTTTCTTATTTGTTATAAAATTCTCGGTACCATGACACAAACTCAGCGATACCTTCTTGTATAGATACCTTTGGCTTGTACCCGGTTACCTGTAAAAGATCTTCAGTATCGGCGTATGTACGGTAGACATCGCCCGGTTGCATCTCTCTGAAGTTCTTTTTCGCCTCAATACCTAGTTGGTTTTCTATCCCCTTTATAAAATCCATAAGATTTATAGGAGAACCATGTCCGATATTGTAAACCGCAAAAGGAGCAGAGCTACTCGCGGGTGAGCCGTCCTCAACCTTCCAATGCTTATTTGGGCTAGGAATGACATCTGCAATCCGTACGATACCCTCAACAATGTCGTTAATATGTGTAAAGTCCCTCCACATATCCCCATTGTTGTTAATATCGATGGTATCTCCTTCTAGTATCTTCTTAGTAAAGAGAAAAGGCGCCATATCGGGACGTCCCCATGATCCATAAACGGTAAAGAAGCGTAGTCCAGTGGTAGGAATTTGATAGAGATGCGAATAGCAATGCGCCATTAACTCATTAGATTTTTTTGTCGCTGCATAAAGGGAAACAGGATGATCAACGCGATCTGACGTAGAGAACGGGACTTTACTATTTAGCCCATAAACGGAACTGGAAGAAGCATAAACTAAGTGTTGAATTCTATTCTGGCGGCAAGCTTCTAATATATTTAAATAACCGGTCAAATTAGATTCAACGTAACAATGGGGGTTATCTATTGAGTATCGTACACCTGCTTGCGCAGCAAGATGAATAACCCGCTCAAACTTCTCTTTCTTAAACAACGTATCAATTGCTTCTTTACTCGAAATATCAAAAGGATAAAATCGAAATAATGGGTGTGCGGAGAAATGCAATCTTGCATGTTTGAGCGCTACATCGTAGTAATCGTTAAGATTATCCACACCAACCACTTCATGTCCCTGAGCATTGAGCTTTCTAACCGTTGCACTTCCTATAAAACCAGCAGCTCCAGTCACTAAGTACTTCATAATTAATCACTAAAATTTTTCTCATATAATGTGTATTTTTGTTAAAAATGTAAACAGTGTAGCGCATTTTTTGCGCCATGTTGATTAACTGCACCACGCAACGTTTTACCGTCGATAGCGATTAATGGCTTGGATGAAGCCTCTCTTAAGCTATTTGCCCAACGAAAGAGCGTTAACAACAGTATTTCGTTATCGATAACTTTAATGATCCGGGCAATGGAATGCCGAGTCGGGATCCCTTTGTCAAAATCTCGATGTTTACGTAGCCAAGATAGGTTCTCGTTGCCAAATTCTTCAATAGCTTGCCAGCCATCACAACCTGAAGCGATAGCGGCTAAAACAAGAAAAATAATATCAACTAAATCATGGTCTAGGTTGATGTGAGAGCGAGGGTCTTTGATAAGTTTCAAGTGTTCAAATAAGGACATGGATTAGGTTCAGTAGATTAACATGCCTGATCAGATCATGCCGATACGAAAAAGTTCCCTACTGTTAACAAAGTATGATCCCGCCCTGCTACAATTTCTGCCTTGCAGCCATATAGAATCACTGAAAGTTTTCCCAACAACTATGAGTACACCATTCCATCAAATGCTAAGTTTATCGTTAGCTACTCTCAGAATAATGAACCAAAAGCTACTTTTGTATACGGTGAAAAATTAGGTTCTAGACACAGTTCTGATATTTTTGAGCTTACAACTGAAGCCTTGATTGATAAGCAATCCTTGTACGAGCACTTAACCAAACTTGATTCACTTCAAACTACTCACAAAATTGATATGAGTTCAATTGAAGTGACCCCCATTAGTGAACTCCCCGAACAAAATAGATTAGATGATTTCTTTAATAAATCAACCGAACAAACCTCTCACTCATGGCTAATCGTTCATGTATTAGGCAAAGTAATAACAGCGTTCAGAGATTACAAGATGAAACAGGGCAATCATGACCGCTATAACAAAAGCTTCACTTACAATGAAACACTAGTGATTAAATGGCTGTTTATCATTGCCTTTGGTGCTTTGATTAGTCTTGTAATATGGAGCCATATTATTGATTGGTTCGGTTTATAGCTACCGTTTTCTAGTCACTTTGACCAACTTTTATCATAGCTAAAAGACTTTAGCTTGATCAATAGTACCTCCCTTACAATATATAGCTTGCCATACTATAAGTAATTCAATAGTGACTAATGGAGTAAAATCACTGACACGTCCATTTATTATTTAGAGTTAAAAATCATTCAAGCTTCATTTATTTGAGTTTTCCATACGAAAACTAACGTGAGGAAGCGATGTTCAAGCAATACGGTATTGAGCTCAGTCGCCAGACCATGAGCAGCTGGATAGACGGTTACTTTAAAACTGATGATTTTAGGAATCATTGATCTCACGAGACTAACTACGTCATGCTAACAAGCGTTCTGATCATTTAGCCTTAAATCGTGCAGTGAATCAGTCTTACCTAGTCTGGTTCACAAGCTTAAAAGTGCCAATTTGTGTTAGCTTCGGGTTCACGCGCTTTTGCCCTTTATTCGTTAGATCAAAAGCTCTTTTATATTTCATCAATACTAACTTTCTCTCAAAACTCTAATGCTTGAGCATTTTTTGTGTGGGTGGCACCGTTAATTGCTCTATGACATTATTGCCCCAATACATTTCGGTTTGCCATAGATTTTCTAATTTCACTTGATTTGCAAGATTGAATCTAAAGCGGTGGCCAGTATTACTTAGCCACTACAGAGCAACTACTAGTGCGCCAAATTTATCGCTGCGTTTTGCTATTTCTGAAGCCGCAACAATGATTGCAGCTGTAATGAGATATTTTGTAATTATCCAGGTCATAATTTCTCTGTTTTCATAAAAATCAAAAAACCTATTGCCGATAGGTTTTTGGTTTGTCATACTATTGATAAATAGTTAAGAGAATAATTTGATGCAATTAGGTGACTTAGAAAAGTTAGTGCTTCAATTCCTATGGTCTGAGAAAGAAGCAGATGCAAAGCGTGTGCATGCTGGGGTTGGGGCTGCTCGCGGAAATTCGTTAAATACGATCCAAACTACGTTAGATCGACTGTTTAAAAAGGATTTGTTAAGTAGAACTAAGCAAGGGCATGCACATTTTTATACCGCCAAAGTTGATAGAGAATCACTTATCGCAACATTAATAACAGATGTTACAGCCGACTTTATTGAAGATGGCGAACATAGCCTGATTGCAGCTTTTGCTTCATCTTCAGCTAATCTTGACGACGCTCAATTTGATGAATTGGAAAAACTTATAGAAGCACAACGAAAATTACGTAGTAGGCAAGCATAAGATGCTCGAAGGTAACGTGGCGATTTTATTAAATTTGATTAGTGTTGCAATAACGGCTTTTGTTATCGTTACACTATTAATATCTGCTATTGTCCCGTTGATTAGAAGCAGCTTAGATGCATTTGATTTTATCGCTCGAAAACGAATTTTGTGGTTGATAGTTACTTCTCCTTGGTGGATTGCGCTATTTTGCGTAGGAATATTATTTCCTCGCCAAGGAAATGGATACTTAATTCTTTGGATGGAAAAGGTTGCACATTGGCATCATATCGATCTCTTTATATTAACAAGCTGGCATGGATTAACTTTGATCATTGCAGCTGTCGTATTGGCGGTGTTAATTAACATTTCCTTTATTCAAGTTCGTCGTCATTCCACCGCAATACACAATCTTTTTAAACTTTCAGATGTTAAGCCTATTGCGGGTCAATATGAAGATAGTGTTTTTTCAATCTCATTAAGCATACCTGCGGCTTTTACCATCGGTTTATTCAAGCCAAAGGTTTACCTTACATCAGGATTACTTCAACAACTTGAACAATCTGCTATTGATATTATTATCCAACATGAGTTAGCACATGTTAGAGCAAGAGATCCATTATTTAAGAGTCTTTTCGCTTTTTTCTGTCTACTTTACCCGAAGCCTATTCGTCGGTCTTTACAACAAGATTTTACATTATTAACAGAACAACAAGCAGATTATGCTGTCACGCTCTATCACGATAACCTTGATGTGGCACAAACGTTAGTTACAGTAGCCAAAAAACAACGTCTGTTACCTTTCAGCTGTGAAGAAGTTCAGGTCAGCCATTTTAGTAAAGATCAAATTACCTTACGGGTAGAAAACCTTCTCTCTCCAAGAGAGCAGGTATCAACAGCAAAACTGTTATTTACAGGGTTATGCTTCCTTGTTACTGCATTTTTTACATTATCAACTGTTGATAGCCTCCACCATCTAATCGAAACCTATTTCATCCATTAAATAAGGGTTATGAATGAATAATATTGTTGAAAAAACTACAGGCAAAAAACCGATTGCCAATCGGTTTTTGTGTGGTTTGTTTATCTCGACCCTGGCATTTTCTGTCATTGCAAAAGACAACACTGAACTAAATTCTCCACTTTATTTAGAAGATGCTATTCGCATGACGTTAAGCCACCACCCGGAAATCGCGGTATTTTTGCATAAGACAAATATGCAAAAAGGATCAATAGAGCAAGCAGGTATTGCTGAACCAGCACAAATTGGACTGACTTTTGAAGATGGTTTAGGCACAGGTGAGCATAACGGGCTAAGTAACATGCAAACCACACTGACCTATTCCTGGCTGTTACAACAAGAGCAAATTAATAGCCGTGTTGGCAATGCAAAAACAGCGATGGAGCAGCTGGATGTTGATAGGCAAATTGTCAGTATGGATTTAGCGGCTAATACGGCGCAGCAATTTACGCAAATTCTGGTGAAGCAAGAGCGTTTGAAACTTAATCAAATGGCATTGCTTCAGGCAAAAGAAGTATTTAATGCGATTTCTGAGCGGGTTAATGCCGGCAGAAGTTCGACGATTGAAATGCGCATGGCAGAAGTTGAAATGTCGAGAATGCAGTTAGCAGTTGAAGATACCGAGCATGATTTAAAAGCGAGTCAATATCAGTTAGCGTCGCTATGGGGAAAGCCTGGTATAAAATTTAAAGTAAATGGCAATTTATTTGCATTACCTGCGTTATCCAGTTTGGATAAGGCACTCAAGCAGCTTAAAAAAAGCCCGCATATCACTCAATTTGCAACCGCAGCACGTATAGCACAATCACAACTGGAGCTTGCTCGAATTGAAGCTAAATCTCAATGGCAGTTTACAACGGGTTTACGTCGCTATGAGGCAACAGATGATTTTGGCATTGTTGCGAGTGTGTCTGTGCCTTTGGGGGCAAACGACCGTAATGCAGGCAAGATAGCCACCTTAAAAGCTGAGCAAGAAATGCTTGCTGTTGAGCAAGTTGCGCTAATGCAAAAGCTTGATTCACAGTTATATGTGCAACTGCAAGAAATCGCTCACGCAAAGCATGTTATCGATACGTTTGAAAAATCGATTATTCCAACACTCGAGGCGACATTAAAAGAGGCGGTTAAAGCCTATCAGCTTGGACAACTCAGCTACAGTCAATGGAGTGATGTTCGCCGTGAATTACTGAGTGCTCAATCGGAGTTGTTAAATACATACGAGAGTTTGCATTTGCAACATATAGAAATTCAACGCCTGACCGGCGCATCCATATCATTGTGAGACCTATATGAAAAATAATAATATTTTTACATCACTGACTGCAGCAATACTGCTTTGCTTTAGTGTGTCTACTTCATTTTCGGTATTAGCAGCATCTGCTCCTGAAGTTCAAGAAGCTGAGCCAGAAAAAGGCCCACACCGAGGTCGTATGTTGCGTGAAGACAATGTTGCTTTGGAACTTGCCATTTTTGAAACAGGAGTACCGCCAGAGTTTAGAGTGTGGATGACCGATGCCGGCAAGCCTGTCTCGCCTAACCAAGTTGATCTCAATATTAAACTCACTCGTCTTGGCGATGTGGTGGATGATATTAACTTTCGTGTCGAAGGTGACTTTTTACGTGGCGATTTAGAGATTTATGAGCCTCATTCTTTTGTGGTTACCATTAATGCTAACTATCAGGGTAAAAATTATCGCTGGCAATACGATAACTTCGAAGGACGTACTCGTATAGAGCCAGCAGTGGCTGAAGCAATGGAAATAGGTACTGACGTTGTCGGTGCTAGAACATTGCATCAAACTATTCCTGCATATGGACGTATATCGTTACCTGCAAGTGCAACACATAATATATCCGCCAGATTTGACGGGGTGATCACTAAGTTACTTGTTAAACAAGGCGACCTTGTAAAGCAAGGGCAGACACTGATGACAGTTGAAAGTAACGAAAGCCTTAAGCCTTATCAAATCACATCTCCTGCCGACGGTATTGTGACTGAACAGTATGCCAATAGTGGTGAACAAACAGCGTCAAAAACCTTATTGACCCTAACCAATACGTCGCAATATGTAGCCAAGCTAGCAGTATATCCCGCCGATTATAAAAATGTCGTTGTTGGTACTCCGGTAACCGTAAAGGTTGAAGGTTATGACACTCCACTTATTGGGAAGGTTGATTTTATAGAACAAAAAGTACGAGATGATCAGGCGAAACTTGTTTGGGTATCAATACCTAACACTCATGATGCCCTTGCTGATGGTGCATTTGTTAATGCCGATATTGAGGTGGCGACGATTGATGTACCTCTGGCAGTAAAAAAAATCGGTCTGCAAGGCTTCAGAGACTTTACTGTCGTTTATGCGAAAGTAGGGGACCAATACGAAGTTAGAATGCTTGAGCTAGGGAGAGAAGATGGTGAGTGGGTTGAAGTGCTTGGCGGTATTGCATTAGGAACAACCTATGTAACTGATAATAGTTACATCATTAAAGCTGACATTGAAAAGTCTGGCGCTTCGCACGATCACTAGGGGCTGTTTATGTTGGAATCTATTTTACGCTTTTCCATAAAGCGCAATGTACTCATTTTAGTACTCGTGATAATCACGGCTATTGTGGGTAGCTGGAACTTTACTAAGTTGCCTATTGATGCGGTCCCGGACATCACCAATGTGCAAGTCATGATTAATACAGAGGCCCTTGGTTATACTCCTTTAGAAATTGAACAAAGGGTGACATTTCCATTAGAAAGCGCTTTGGCTGGATTACCCGGGCTAACTTACACTCGTTCAGTGTCAAGATATGGCTTATCACAAGTTGTCGCTATTTTTGATGACAACACCGATGTGTATTTTGCTCGTCAATTAGTGAGCGAAAGGTTATCTGCCGCGCGGTCTGAACTGCCGCTAGGGCTTGAGCCTGAACTCGGACCGATAGCCACAGGTCTCGGTGAAATTTTCATGTTCACCGTGGATGCATTACCTGATGCTACCCATGCCGATGGTTCTGAGATTACCCCAACAGATTTACGTACTGTGCACGATTGGACGATTCGCCCACAATTAATGCGCGTGCCAGGCGTTGTTGAGGTCAATCCTATTGGCGGGTTTGAACGTGAAATCTTGGTGGCATTTAAACCCCAAAAACTGCTCGCGTTTGGTGTAACTCAGGCCGATGTAGTTGACGCAATTTCACAGAATAATCAAAACCAAGGCGCAGGGTTCATAGAACAAAATGGCGCACAATGGCTTATGCGTATTCCTGGGCAAGCCGAAGACTTACAAGATATTG
This sequence comes from Shewanella inventionis, assembly GCF_019931735.1. Lineage (NCBI taxonomy): Bacteria > Pseudomonadati > Pseudomonadota > Gammaproteobacteria > Alteromonadales > Shewanellaceae > Shewanella > Shewanella inventionis. The sequence continues at coordinate 764,237 of NZ_CP082926.1, forward strand.
GCAACATTGTACTAAAAAGTATCGATGGTTCACCTGTTCGCATAAAAGATGTGGCAGATATTGGCGACGGCAAAGGGCTTCGCACTGGTGCTGCTACCCAAAATGGCCGTGAAGTGGTAATGAGCACGGTATTTATGCTTATCGGCGAGAATAGTCGCACAGTGGCTCACGCAGTAGGAGAGAAACTTAAGCAAATTAACGCAAGCTTACCCCAAGGGATTGTGGCTACCGCGGTATACGATCGTACTAAGTTAGTTGATCAGACACTCAGTACAGTACAAACAAACCTAACTGAAGGGGCTATTTTAGTTGTAGTTGTGTTGTTTATTTTACTCGGCAATTTTAGAGCAGCCTTTTTGACCGCATTAGTGATCCCGTTTGCGATGTTAATGACGGTCACAGGTATGGTTCAAGTTGGTGTTAGTGCCAATTTAATGAGTTTAGGCGCGCTTGATTTTGGCTTGTTAGTGGATGGGGCAATTATCATTGTTGAAAACTGCCTGCGTCGTCTGAGTCAAGCTGGGCAACATCCTTTACCTTTAAAAGCCCGTTTAGAGCTAGTGTTTGAGGCAACCCGTGAGGTGATCCGTCCAGCGTTATTCGGTGTGTTCATTATAACGGCTGTGTATTTACCCATTTTCGCCCTTGAAGGTGTAGAGGGAAAAATGTTCCACCCTATGGCCATTACCGTTGTTATTGCCCTATTAGGCGCCATGTTACTGTCGGTAACCTTTGTGCCAGCAATGATTGCATTATTATTTAGAAAACCAATCAAAGAAAAGCACAGCCCCATTATTCGCGGTGCGGCTTATTTATATCGTCCAGCGTTAAATATGGTGCTTAAAGGTCGTTGGATTGTGGTGTGTTTGGCGATGTTATTAGTGGTCGTTTTTGGCCACCAAGCAACCCGCTTAGGCAGTGAGTTTGTGCCTAATCTTGATGAAGGTGATATTGCCATGCATGCTCTACGCATACCAGGCACATCATTAAGCCAGGCGATAGCATTGCAAGAAGTGTTAGAAGAAAAAATTCAGCAAATGCCAGAGGTTGAAAGAGTCTTTGCAAAAATAGGCACTGCCGATGTGGCAACTGATGCTGTGCCGCCAAGTGTGGCAGATAATTTTATTATTCTTAAACCTCGTGATCAATGGCCTAATCCCAATAAAACTAAAGAGCAGGTTGTGGAGGATTTAGCGGCATTGGTAGAGCCAATCCCTGGCAATCGTTATGAATTTTTACAACCTATTCAAATGCGCTTTAATGAATTACTGGCGGGAGTGAGAGCTGAATTAGCCATCAAAGTGTTCGGTGATGATTTTGACACTCTTACCACATTAGGTAATGAAATAGAGTCAGCCATTAGCCAGGTTGAAGGTATAGCCGATGTGCAAGTTGAACAAACTACGGGGTTACCGCTTTTATCCATAATTCCTAACGCTGACAAAATTATGCAATATGGGATCAGTAAAGCCCAATTGCAATCTCAAATAGCGACTGCACTTGGTGGAACCGTTGCGGGCAAGTTTTATCAAGGTGATAGGCGTTCAGATATTGTCGTTCGATTAGATGAAGTACTGCGTAACGATGTCGACGCACTGGCATATTTACCCATCCATCTTGGCAATGGCAAGTCTGCACCATTACAAGAACTTGCTTCATTGGAACTGATTAATGGTGCAAACCAAATCAATCGCGAAAATGGTAAGCGTAGAGTCGTTGTAACAGCCAATGTGAGAGGCCGGGATTTGGGTGGCTTTGTGAGTGATATTCAACAAGCTGTTACCGCCAATGTAGATATTCCGGCAGGCTATTGGATTGAATATGGCGGTACTTATCAAAAGCTTCAGTCAGCATCACAGCGCTTAAGCATAGTCGTCCCCCTTACCTTATTTATGATTATTGGTTTATTAGTGTTAGCGTTGAATTCAATCAAAGATGCATTAATCATTTTTACTGGCGTGCCTTTAGCATTAACGGGCGGGGTTGCTGCATTAATGTTAAGTGGTATTCCATTCTCAATATCAGCAGCAGTTGGCTTTATTGCGTTGTCAGGTATTGCCATTTTGAATGGATTAGTCATGGTCTCGTTTATCCGAGAATTACGAAAAGAGGGCATGAATTTACACCAAGCTATCTTTGATGGTGCGTTAACTCGACTTCGACCTGTAATGACCACTGCGTTTGTTGCATCGTTGGGTTTTATCCCGATGGCGTTTAATAGTGGTATGGGCTCTGAAGTACAACGTCCTTTAGCTATGGTCGTTATCGGTGGGATTATTTCCTCAACACTACTGACTTTATTTGTTATACCCGCACTTTACCGAATTTTACATAAAGATAAGGATACGATTTTGATTAGAACAGAAACGTTGGAGTCAATTAATGCCAAGTAAATTATCAAGCTATTGCTTGTTTGCACTCCTCATATGCTGCTCCATCATCAGCATTGAGGTACTCGCTCATGGTGTGGATGACAATACTAGAGCTTTTTTAGAGCAAAATAGCGGCGTACAGTTTGTGCCATTTCTTTACATTGGCGCGAAACACATGATTACTGGTTACGACCATTTACTCTTTTTAGTTGGCGTTATTTTCTTTTTATATAAAAGCCGAGATGTTTTCATATATGTGACTATGTTTACCATTGGTCACAGCACAACGTTGCTGTTAGGTGTGTTAAGCGATATCCAAGTCAATGCTTACCTTATTGATGCCATTATAGGTTTGTCTGTGGTGTATAAGGGTTTTGATAATTTAGGTGGGTTTAAACGTTGCTTCAATTGGCAACCCAATACGCAGTGGGCTGTTCTCATTTTTGGGCTTTTTCATGGCCTAGGGCTAGCGACCAAATTACAAGAGTTTAACTTACCTAATGAAGGCCTCTTTACCAATTTAGTCGCATTTAACATTGGTGTAGAACTCGGTCAGTTTGCGGCTTTAGTGGTGATATTAATTGTGATCAATGTCTGGCGTAAATGGCCATCATTTCAGCAGTTTTCAACACTAACAAATACTCTACTTATGAGTGCTGGCGTCATGTTGATGGGTTATCAATTGACTGGTTACTTTATTAATTAATAACAAAGAGAAATATATGCAACATACAGTAAGTAGTAACACGCTAATTAAAGCTTCTTTAGCAGCAACGGTTTTAGCGGCTGTTGTGTTAGTCACCCTTATTTTGCCTGCAGAATACAATATCGATCCTACAGGTATTGGTCAAAAAATAGGTGTCACCGCATTGGCTCAAACGGCTGAACCGGCAACACCAGAAAGCGCAAAAGTAGAAGGTACAACTGAGTTTCAAAGCATCGAAGTTGTTGTGCCTGCAGGCAGAGGCGTCGAATATAAGTTTGAAATGCAGCAATACGAGAAAATGACCTATGAATGGCTAACTGATGGAGACGCATTGTTCTTCGATCTACACGGCGAACCAGAAGGAGATACAACTGGATATTACGAGAGTTATGTTATTGCCACGTCTGATGAGATGAAAGGGAGTTTTACCGCCCCCTTTGCAGGATCTCATGGCTGGTATTGGAAAAATAAGTCTACCACCCCTGTAACCATTAAATTACTGGTTAAAGGTCAATATAAAGTGATTGGTTTAAAATCATAAGGACAAGTAAATGAGATATTTAATTTTAATTTTAGTGATCTGTAGCGCTCTTGTCAGTAGTGATTCATTTGCACATGTAGATAGAATGAAAAGTATGGATCATTCAAGACATAGTCATATGAACGATGAAAAGGTCAAGGGTATTACAATAACAACAATACAGAAATTGACATTTAAAGACTTAGGATATGAAGTGGGCAAATTGCCTTCATCGTGGGAAAGCATAAGCACTGCCGATGTGAACATTGTAAGCACCCATGGGGGAAGCTATGTAGTGAGTGCTACTAATTCACAAACAAAAAAGACAATATTTTTTAAAATTGAAGACGATGGCGAGGTTGTTGCTATATCAGAGAGTAATGGCTTTAAATAAGCGGTAAGTAATGAAATAGTGATTGCCAAACGACTACTTCTAATTGAAGTAGTCGCAACCATTGTTCTTACTAAGTCAGGATAAGAACAAGGCGTCTAAAGGCGGCACTATCTACTTAGAAGCCTGTTGGTCATAATGGCAATTGATAACACCATCATCCTAATTGTTTACTACTACACATTATGAGAGCTTGAGTTAGTTAACTTGAAATGGTCGCATAATCATGTGAATCGCTTGGGTAATGGTGTCCCAGTGTTCATTTATTATGGAAGTTAAATAATGTTCGAAACTAGTCATAAAGATCGCTACTAACTGAAAAGTTAGAAACTAATAAAAAGCGACCGACTCATTGAGTGGTCGCTTTTTTTGCCCAGCGAAGCTGGCAAACCCGCTAGGCTGAAAGATGCCCAGATCAACCCTACTGAGGGGAAGATAATCGCAAAGGCGTTGTTGGTCAACGACAGGGTCTGAAGGAAGCCATAGGAAGTTAACAGTACACAACGCAAGTGAACCTGCTTCGGCAGTTGAGGTGGGTAAGCGTGCAAAATAACGCAAAGTCCTATACTCAGCCAGACCTAAGCTGTGTTTGAGGGTGGCATTGTTAACAGGGAGTCAGTGCAGTAACTGGGGAAGCCTGGCACTGAATCCGGATATAGACCGGAGACATTGAGTCAAGGCGAAAGCCAAGATCAATTTTAGTGTGTGGTGGCAGATGACCCCGTAGTAGTAGTGAGTTAAGCTTGGCCTGTGAAAGCCTGTAATGGTGTGGAGGACAAAAACAAGCTGACCATCAACAATGCGTTTTATGGAACGTTAACGGTCAAAAGCAGTTAAACGTTGCGAAGGGGTGAAGTACATTTTAAGTCTGTGATGAGCAGATGTTTTTTTTAGTGGTACCCAAACCGACTTGCTATCGGGGTATTCCTGCTTGGTTGATTATGGAAATAATCAACTGAAATGAGAAACCGTACAAGGGAGTAGCTTTGACAAACTTTAGTAAATTACCTGAGCTTCGGATAAGAAATTAGCTCCCCAAAGGAACTAAATGCTCGTTCCTTGATCCGATCATTCGACCAAGAGTTATTAGAAAAAGAAACGAGCATGAATAAATTAGTGAAACCTACTGTGATTTCGAGCGAAACTGGCAGAAATCCAGATCAATACAAAGAAGCTGTTTAACGACTTAAGCGACAACAGTCTTTAAAAATACAGTTTAGTTTAATTGACGAAATCAATAAGAAATGTTCTACTTTAACTTTGTGCATCTGATGGTTATTTCTTTGAAAAATAAGTTTCTAAATTTAATATTAGCGATTGCGATTGTAATACAATCGTTTGTAGCTATTGCAAATTCACAAGAAACGCATACATTAGATGTACAACATATCCAAACCGAACATTCTCACGAATATGATAGCCAAATAGTTGATAACGAATTACCAATAGAAGGTGAACATAGTGTTGAGGACTGTCATCACTGTGGACATTGTCATGGGTTTCATTCTCAATGTTTGACTCAAACTAAACCTAGTATTGATCACAATATACTAGTAACTCATCAATACCTATATTCATATCAATATGCTAATGCATACTCTGATAACCCAATAATCCCTCCTATAAGTTAACTCTATTTGAATAGCTCATTTTAGCTGAGCATCTTTATATTCTTGTCTACTTACGATTTTACTGTCGTCAGTTAACACTACCAAAATAAATATGAGTTTAATTTATGAAAATATTTTTTAAAAAAAGTATTTGCGCCATGCTATGCGTCGGTATGTTTTTAGCTATGTTAATCAATATACAAAGAGCAAATGCACAACCAACATCGACGTCTTGGCTGTCAATGCAAATAAACAAACATCCAAATATTATTGCTGCCAAAGAAGAAATGAATGCTGTTTTTTCAAATGCGGAAGGGAACAAGCAACCGCTTTATAATCCTGAACTAGAGACTGGTTATGAGCGAGAAGGTGACGCTAATAATTATTCCATTGGCATTAATCAAACGATTGATTGGTGGGATAAACGAGAAACAAAAGAGCAACAAGCTAACTTTAGCTTAACTCAAGCAAGCAAACACTTTGATTTTCTTGTTCAAGAAAAGACAGCGCAAGCTTTACAAGCGTTAATTACTTGGCAAGCAGCTAAAAAGCAAGCTTTTATAGCTCAAGAACAAGAAAAGCAGTTGGAAACCATACTTGATTTAGTTAAGGATCGTCAAAAAGCAGGTGATCTTGGACAAGTAGATGCTGAACTTACTTTTTTAAGTTTATCTCAAATGTTGAATGTTACCGCAAAAGCACAAGTTCAATTAAAACAAGCTGAAGCTCAAGTCAAGGAGCTACTGCAGGATTGGACGCCGGATAAAGAGGTTTTACCTGCGCAAGGTTTGACTATCAGCAATTATCAATTATCACCTCAATGGCTTCAACAACATCCTTTAGTTCTAGAGGCAAAAGCGCAGTGGCAAATAGCTAAAAGTAATGCTCAACTGTCAATGTTGGAGGCTAAAGCGGACCCTACTATCGGTATAAATGCAGGTAAAAATGCAGGAGACAATGTGCTTGGAGTAACGCTTTCAATGCCTCTGAACATTCGCAACAATTTTTCAGCACAAGCAAGAGCTGCGAATCAACAAGCATTAGCTGCCGAAGCAAATTTTCTCTCCATTATGCGCAAACAACGGTTTTCTATTCAATCAAGTATCGACACCTTGCTCACTTATCAAAAAAACTATCAACGTTGGCAACAATTGATGGATGGAAGAGGTAAACGTAGTGGCGACTTGCTGCAAAAGCAATGGCAAAGCGGTGATGTGAGCACTACCGAGTATTTACTCGCTTTACAACAGCGTGCTGAAGGTCTTAAAGCGGGCATAGACTTACAAAGTCAATTTCAATTAAGCCAAATAGATTGGCTATTACAAGTGGGGCAAATTAAGACTGTGCTCCAACAATTATCTCAGCCTTGATCATTAAATGTAATTTGAATAATTAATAGTCAATGAACCAATTTTGGAAAAAACATATGAATAAGCAAATTAAATTAATAACGCTGGCCGTACTTTTTTGTGGAATAACAACCATAACTACTGCGACATTTGCAAATGTTCAATCATCTGAAAAAAACGAAAAGCATGTTGAAGAAAAAGATGATGGACATGGACATGAAGCTAAAAATGAGGAGGAAGAAGGTGCGGGAGTTAAACTTTCAAAGGGGCAATTAACTTTAGCTGAAATTAACATAACCGTACTAGAGCCTCAGACGATGGCTTACAGTATTTATGCTCAAGGGGAGATAAAGGCTAATGATTATACCAGTTATTTAGTCTCGCCAAGAGTAGATTCAGTGATACTAAAACGCCATGTTGCTTTAGGTGATCATGTTGAAATCAATCAACCGTTAGTCACCCTATTTAGTGAGTCAATGGCTGAAGCTCAAGCCAGCTATAGGCTCGCTGATTCAGAATGGAAAAGGGTTCAAAAACTTGGTCGAAAAGCGGTAGGTGAGAAACGCTTTATAGAAGCTCAGACCGATTTTGAGGCTGACTTAGGACGATTATATGCGTTTGGCTTATCTACTGACGCTATTATCTCTTTGACTACCAACACTAAAAAACTGGGGCAATACACTCTAAACGCTGAGACTTCTGGCGCGGTATTATCTGATAATTTTCGTCAAGGCCAACGCATAGAATCGGGCGGTACTTTATTTGAGTTGGCTGATGAAGATACGTTATGGGTTGAAGCACGTTTAGCTCCATCAATGGAATTGGACTTACCTGAAAATTCAAAGGCGCAAGTAAATGTAGGTAACAATACATACATAGCTACGATCACTCAAAAAGCTCATACCATAGACCCAGTAACTCGCACACGTATTATACGCTTACAGGTTCAAAATGTCGGTCATAAGCTTCATCCAGGCTTATTTGCGGATGTCTATTTTGCCTTTGAAACGGACAAAAAAGTTCTGACTGTGCCTGAAGAAGCATTAATGCGTGGTAGTGATGGTGATTGGATGGTGTTTGTTGAAGAAAATGGCGAATTTAAAGGTGTCGAAGTTGAATTGGGACGACAACTGGGAAAATCACGTGAAATTTTTGGTTTGCCATCAGGTACTAAAGTCGTTACAACTGGCGCTTTTTATGTTGCCGCGGAAATTGCCAAAGGCAGTTTTGATGCTCATAACCATTAATTAACTGATAATTGGAGAACTAACACATGTTAAATCGTTTGATTGACTGGTCTGTCGCTAACCGATTATTGGTGATTCTTGCCTTGATTGCGTTCACGGTTTCGGCCTTTTTTATTATTCCTCGTTTGAATTTGGATGCATTTCCAGATGTTACCAACGTACAAGTGGCAATTAATACTGAGGCGCCTGGTTTGGCTTCGGAAGAAGTAGAACAACTCATAACCTTTCCAATAGAAGCCGTAATGTATGCATTACCTGATGTTGAAGAAGTACGCTCTATTTCTAAAACAGGCTTGTCTGGTATTACGGTTGTTTTCAAAGAAGGCACCGATATTTATTTTGCTCGTCAATTGGTTTTTGAACGATTGCAATCAGCAAAAGAATTGATCCCTGAAGGGGTTGGTACACCTGAAATTGGCCCAAACACTTCTGGTTTGGGGCAAGTATATCAATATTTATTGCTCGCTGATGAAGACTCGGGGTATGACAGCATGTCACTTCGAAGCCTTAACGATTGGGTGGTTAAATTACTCTTAATGCCAGTAGATGGCGTTACAGATGTTTTAGCATTCGGCGGAAATGTTAAACAATACCAAGTAAATATTAATCCTTCTCGTTTGCTTGCTTACCAATTAACTCAACAAGATATCGCTAATGCATTAGAAGATAATAATGACAATGCGGGAGGCTGGTATATGGATAGAGGCCAAGAGCAACTTATTATTCGAGGTGTTGGTTGGTTAAGTAGTGATGAAAAAGGTATTGAAGAACTAAAACAAATCCCTGTTAAAACAATTGAAGGTACTGTTGTTTATCTTGCTGATGTGGCAACTGTTGAGTTTGGAAGCGAAATTAGACAAGGCGCGGTTACCATGAGTAAACGTGTTGGTACTAACGGTAGTAAATTTCTAGGTGAAGTTGTATCCGGCATTGTTTTAAAGCGTATGGGCGCAAATACCAAAGTTGCCATTGATGGCATAAAAGACAGAATACCACTTATTCAACAAGCCCTGCCAAAAGGTGTCACGTTTGAACCTATTTATGATCAAGCAGATTTGATTGAAAAAGCAGTTAGTACGGTCGCTGAAGCATTGATAATGGCTTTTATCTTTATTGTTATCGTGTTAGTACTTTTCTTACTGAATGTTCGAGCTGTTTTATTGGTACTTATTTCTATTCCACTTTCTGTTGGGATGGCATTAATGATCATGGCTTACAATGGCTTGTCTGCGAATTTAATGTCTCTGGGTGGTTTAGCGGTTGCTATTGGTATGATGGTCGATGGTGCGGTGGTGATGATGGAAAATATTTTCAAACATCTCAGTCAGCCAGACCGTCGTCACGAACATAGTCATAAAGGAATGCATGACAGTGAGAACCCTTTTGATGTCGAAAAAGATGTCGATGTTAGTTTACGTATACAAATTGCCGCTAGAGAAGTAGCTAAGCCAGTATTTTTTGCAGTAACAATTATTATGGTGGTTTTTGCGCCATTATTTAGCTTAGAAGGGGTTGAAGGCAAACTATTTCAGCCGATGGCTATTAGTATTATGATTGCTATGGTTGCGTCGTTAGCCGTGTCTCTCATTGTTGTACCCGCGTTAGCTAGTTACTTGTTTCAACGAGGTTTTAAAGCACGAACCAGCCCTTTCGTTAGTGTGCTAGAAAAATTTTACCGTCGTAGTTTAACAAAGGCAATGAATGCAAAGAAAGTGGTTCTTATAGGGGCTGGAGCCTTACTTGTTGGTACATTATTTTTAGTGCCAAATTTAGGTACTGAATTTGTACCAGAGCTTGAAGAAGGCACGATTAATTTACGTGTAACAATGGCTCCATCAACCAGTTTAGCGACAGCGCTTTCAGTTGCCCCTAAACTGGAAAAAATATTACTTGAATTTCCTGAAGTTACTTATGCTACCAGTCGTATTGGCCGAGCAGAAATTGGTGGTGATCCTGAGCCAGTGAGTAACATTGAAATCTATATTGGTCTCAAACCAGTTGTAGAGTGGACCAGCGCTAAAACACGCCATGAACTACAAGGTTTAATGGAAGTAAAACTTGAGAAATTCCCCGGTTTACTACTGAATTTTTCTCAACCTATCGCAACAAGAGTAGATGAATTACTTTCTGGTGTTAAAGCGCAGTTAGCCATAAAACTATTTGGTGCTGATCTCGATGTCCTGGCTCAGCAAGGTCAAGCTATTGTTAATGCTATTCAAGGTGTTGATGGTGCAAGAGATGTAGCGATGGAGCCAATAGCAGGAGAATCTCAGTTAGTCGTTAGACCAAACCGTCGTCAATTATCTCGATATGGTTTATCGATTGGTGATGTCATGAGGTTAGTGCGAAATGGTATCGGTGGTCACGAAGTAGGGCAAGTCATTAATGGTAATGAACGTTATGATATTTATCTGAGGATAGACAAAGCGTTTAGAAATCAACAACAAACTATTGCTGATTTACGACTACAAGCCCCAACAGGTGCATGGGTACGACTAGGTGATGTTGCAGATATTGCCATTGAATCAGGCCCTCCTCAGGTTCGCCGAGATGATGTTCAGCGACGCGTCGTTATTCAAGCCAATGTACAAGGGCGAGACATGGGTAGTGTCGTAAAAGATATTCGAGCAGCAATTGCAACTAAGGTTGATTTGCCTACGGGTTATTCTGTTGATATCGGTGGGCAATTTGAAAATCAACAAAGAGCACAGCAACGACTAGCTATTGTTGTGCCACTTTCTATTGGCATTATTGCGTTGTTATTATATTTTGCTTTTGCCAGTGTGGGTCAAGCCATGCTCATCCTCGTTAATTTACCTTTAGCTATGATTGGTGGCATAGTTGCCTTGTATATTTCTGGTCAATACCTATCTGTACCAAGTTCAATTGGTTTTATTACCTTATTTGGTGTTGCGGTTCTCAATGGTGTGGTTATGGTTGAAGCGATTAATCTACGCATTGAAACAGGTACGGAAAGTATTGCTCAAGCTGTTTACGAAGGTGCTATATCAAGACTTCGTCCCGTATTGATGACAGCGATTACTTCTGCCCTTGGTTTGATACCTATTATCATGTCAACTGGTGTTGGCTCTGAAATACAACGGCCATTAGCTACAGTCATTGTGGGTGGATTGGTCACTGCGACGTTCCTTACTTTATTTGTTCTTCCCGTACTTTATGCTTGGTTTTCTAAAGGTCGGATTGAAGAAATGAGAAGGTAGTGCTGCTTGGTTAAATAAATATAACTGTTTGCTTTAACTAGATATCCCGTAGGTATTCGCTGCGGGATATCAATTTATAGGAGAAAGTAATGTCCGACAATTCACATCAACACCCAGCTAGCCATGGACACAGTCATATTCCTAAAGATATGTCTTCAAGTCGTATTGGCTGGGCATTTATATTAAATGTTTGTTTTACTATTATCGAATTTATTGGCGGCTGGTTAACCAACAGTACCGCGATAATGGCAGATGCGGTTCACGATTTAGGAGATAGTTTATCCATTGGTCTCGCATGGGGATTAAACAAACTCAGCAAGAAAAGTCGCGATGAAACGTTTAGTTACGGCTACCACCGTTTTTCTTTACTTGGTGCGCTAATTAACGGTGTTGTCTTAATCGCGGGATCGATTTGGGTATTAACCATATCATTTCCTCGATTGATATCGCCAGAAATGCCTGATGCTCAAGGCATGTTGTGGTTAGCGATATTGGGGGTGATTGTTAACGGTTATGCTGCTTTCAAATTAAGTGAAGGGAAAACATTAAACGAACGTGTACTTAATTGGCATTTATTGGAAGATGTCTTAGGTTGGGTAGCCGTATTAATTGTTGCTATCGTCCTAATATATATCGAACTCCCAATACTTGATCCCATACTTTCAATAGGATTTACATTATTTGTTCTTTTTAATGTCTTAAAAAACCTCCGTACTGCAATACGTCTGTTTTTACAAGCAACACCTGAGAAAGCCATTCAAGAAAAAATAAAAATTGAATTATCAACATTGAAGTTTATTGAAGATATTCATCATTTCCATTTGTGGTCCCTTGACGGCGAAAGGCATGTTCTTACAGCTCATTTAGTAGTGAATCATTATTTTGATCAACAAGAATATATGGCAATAAAGCATGAAATATCAACACGACTTAGCCCTTTTTATCTTGAACATACAACACTGGAATTTGAGTTCGTAGACGAAATATGTAGAGATTCAAAAAGCGATTAGAAATACTTTCAAAGATGAAAAGTAAGCGATCAATTAATCCCACATACCAATAATTTTCAAATTTAGCATGATTATTTCCTAACTAAATCTAGGCGAACAATCATGTCAAAAAACGATAAAATACAATACTGGCAGCGTATTTTTCAGCAGCAAACTGAAAGTGAATTAACCAAAGCTGAATGTTGTAAAACCAGTGACTTAACCCTATCTACATTTTATGCGTGGGCTAAAAACTTAACCCGCATTCGTCACCCACTAAGCAAAAAGTGGTGCCGCTGAGCGCGTTGATCTAGGCAAGGCGTAGTTCGCCGGACGCAAATATCCCCGCTCATATTAAATCACTTTTCGCTTCAAACGAGTTTTGGGGCAAAAGTGATTTCAACAACGATGATTAGCAACGGTTTTCGATTGACTTTTTTGCTCTAAGGGTGCCCGAAAAAAGCCTTAAAGCAGGTTTGATATGGAATAAACGAGTAAATATTGCTGTTGTAATACACACTACCTGAATTCCATTTTTCTTTGACTGATGGACTCTCTAGTGCGTCAAGTACCTGGTAGGCTTGGGCTCGAGTGAATACTTCGGATTTTCCATTGGCCCTATTTTCTCTGATAAGTAGAAAATGCAGATCGTCTTCTGCCGTAGTGTGTTGCAGTTTAAATATTAACGAAGGGTAGTTATCAGTAACAGCGTCGAATCGCCTTTTAAACGAGGCATACTCGGTGTCAATAAAACACTCTGTCACCTTGGCAAACTCAAACGGAGAACGGTTGCTAAACACTTCAGGGTTAAAATAGGACAAAAATCTAGCGATAATCGTGCGATGTTTACCTGTGCTGATGAAGTACTTACTTCCAACCTTAATGAAGGATAGGTTTGGCAGTTCGACTTCCGATAAATAATACTGCGGGTTGTCTTCTAGTTCTATAAGTCTTTGTTTCAGGCGCTTAAGCCATCGTCCTTCTATGCATTGCCCCCAGGTTGAGTCATCACCATACATCTGTTCGATGCCTACTATTTGATCGAACGGAATAGGGGCAACGTAGTGTTCTCTATCGTCTTTAAGGTAAATATCATTGTTCCTCAAATAGGTGCTGTAGTTATAGATGATGTCATTTGAGAAAGGTGCAGGATTTTGTTTATTTAAAGCTTGGATGTTAGTCCTAATATTTTGCATGTCAGAGAGCCTGTTAATAGTGCTGTACATTTGAAAGCGTATTTCAAGGTTAATCAAAAATAAGCTCAAGATTTGTATTAAAAGTTCATTTATCTATCACATTTCAGCCCAATAATAAGATTGAAAAATATTCATATCGGGACGATTACTTATTAGCGCTGTTGAAGGTGCAATTCTAATCCAAGGATTACAGCCATGCATAAAAACTTGTCTCAATCTTCCTAACCTCACAGCATGTAAAGCTATCCGTCATCATTAAAAGTATCGAGGCTCTTGATTTTGTAACTTATTCAAGATAGCCTGATAATGTAACAAAATCAAACTTGGAGTTTACATGTCTGAAGAAAAAGCTGAATACAAGGTAACACATGGCGGATTTCGAACTGGTGCAGGTCGAAAAACTAAATACGAAAAAACCGTCGTGATGAGGGTTCCAGACAAATACAAAGATGCTATAAAAAGTTTAATCAAGCATTTAGATGACTGCGAAATGGTTGATAAAAACTACTCAAGCGTAAAATCCCAACCTGTTTTCATTCGTTCTCTTCAAGATAAGCCACAGAAAGTCACATTTATTATAGACCCTGCTTCAAAATTTTGATTAAGTTACAATATCAAGTTGAATAATGATAAATAATCTAGGTTGAAGTAAGTAACCTGAGATCGGTTTAAGCCATAACAACAATAGCGCCAAATTCAGCATTCGTAATATTGAGTTGTGGCTTAGTTTCTTTCAGTTGATAGGCAATCAATCCGCCTATCATATTCAACATAAAACCATGCACGCTTCGATGTCTTGTATGCTCTATTTGTGAAATGTTTTTTAGCTGGTCATTGATGGTTTCAATGATAAATCGACGTGAAAGCATCGCTCTATCCCATAGGGATAATGCTTTAGCTTTCATGTTTTTACGGACATTATTGACGATCGTAACACCTTGTTCGAGTAAGTCGTTCGCCAGTGCTTTGCTAATATAGCCTTTGTCGGCATAATGTTTATCCATTGAGTTAACCACCATCCCCGAAACAGGCTGAGTGTCATGCACATTCGCGGGCGTTATTTTGGCGGCTACAATGCCGCCTTTGCGATTAACAATTAGGTGAAGTTTAAACTAGTAGAACCATCCCATCGTGCCTTTTCCTCGGCTAGCGAAGCCCGATAAGCTTTTTTATGCCTTGGAATTCGTAAGTTGTGACAGACCTTGATACTCGTTGAATCAATAAACTCAATCCTTGTTGGCTGGCTTCTTATGGTACAAAAATAGCTGCACAATGGCACGACAGTCGTGGGCATTATTTCCAAAAAGCGACTGTAACTGAGCAAATGTGAAAAATCAGATTTAAAGAATCGAGCAAGATAACCAGAATAAAAGTTCTTGAAGTCACGGTGGTGGGATGTGTGGAATGGTATGATAATGTTCATTATTTCGCTCGTGTCCATTCTATTTGAGCGCTGACGTTTTCGTTTGCTGTCAGTCAGGCATTGTGTTTTCCATTGCGGAATGAATACAGCACAAAAATCATCGGCATCACAAAATATATCCACTAAATTATTCATACGCCCTCAGCATGATTAAATCCTTCTTGGTCGAAAGATCTGATCATAAAGAGGGCGTTTAGTTCACTTCTTATCTCGAGTTCAGGTTAAGTAAAGTTACTTCAACTCACCTAATCTAATCCTAACCCTATACCTATACCTATGGTTTCTTGTTTGAAACGACCGAATATATTCATCACTTGGTCATATGAAGTTGATAAAAAATCTTCATCGAACAAGCTATCAGTGTTTTCAATGAAACCATTTAGTTTAATTTCTTTGCCTGCCAAATCAATGCTAGGTTCTTTCAGAGAAATAGTTTTGTTTTGACTATTAGTCTCATCGCCGACAAGCAGTGATTGCATTGTTTCAAATTTTACAACATCAGCCTCAACAGGCACGTCATGTCTAACTCTATAAGCATACTCCAGCAACTTGGGCTCCGCTGGCATATAAAGAATTGCTTCTTGATTAATAGTGTCTGTAACTCTAAGAATTCGTCCTAGTGTTTGCCTAAAATACATTTCAGTTTTTATGTTTGAGAGATAACAACACACTTGTAGGCGAGGGATATTGGTTCCCTCACTAATCATTCCAACAGAAATAATCCACTTGGATTCTGAGTGTCTGAATCGTTGAATAATGGCTGTCGGGTCACTTTCCTTATAGGTAGCGACAACAGCTTCTTCTTGAAGCCATTTTTTTACTAATGTTGAAATTCTATTGGCCTGTTCTATCGATGAAGCTACGATTAAGCCAGCTGCATTAGAGTTTTCAAGTCTTATAAAATCTAGCTTTTTACTAGCCGAAGTGATGATATGTTTTATTACATCATCATTTTCGATTACGTCCTGGTATGCAATTTGGGAGTTAGACAGTAGGTCATCAAAGCTTTCGAAAACGGCGGTTTCATTATTTTCTATTACTGAAATATGATTGTTATCAACAGCGATTATCTGAGGTACGCGACAAACACCGTCTAAAATTGCCTCATAAAGGCCATAGACGTAATCACATGAGATTTCACCATCTGGTGAGGCATAGAGCTAGCAAAAACGATAGGGGCCGTATCTGAGCGCCAAGGCGTGCCAGTTAATGCCATGGTGAATCGAGCTTTGTTCTGAATGTTCAGAATTATATGCTCTCCCCATGAATTCGCATTATCAACAGTAGATCCTGCACAATGATGGATTTCATCGAAAATAACGAATACTCGATATTTTTCAAATAGCTCCCAAAAAGCACCATCTAAGTACTGCAAATGTTGATAAGTATAAGCTCTGCCCTTTGAACCAATTAGCCCGTCAAAACGTTCATTCGATCTTAATTGTAAGCACTCAGCAAAATCCATGGAAACTATCGAAGATGGGGAAAAACAAAAGATTAAATCAGCAAGGTCATTCTTCAATAGATGGTTTGATAAAACAGAGGCCATCAGAGTCTTTCCTGAGCCAGGCGTCGCTAAAACCAAGAAATGAGACTGTCCATTAAGGTATTGTTTTAATGACGAATCTATACATGCATTTTGCCAACGTCTAAGTCTCATATATTTCTCTGTTCGATGATCGCTTCAATGGCCTTGATTTTCCCCAACAATTTAGTGCTATTTTCCCTCGCTAAATTGTACTTGGGTTGTAACTCTTCAGCTAAATCAGGCAGCTCTAAGTATATCTCTTTATATGCCTCTGATTCACCTAAGCTCAATAATAGTTCTGATTTATAGTAGTTTAGTTTTGCGCTCAATTTCTTATGTTTATCAATGCCTTCAATATCAGAAATAGGTAATAAAGCCATAGGCTTAACAGGAAGGTTTGTGGCATCAAAATGAACTGTTTTTTTGAATCTAGTCTGTCCCTTTTGCTTTTGTATATTCCTCTCTAACCAGCCTTTTTTTACTAACTTCATTAATTCTGCATAAATCATTCTTCTGATCTCTGCGCTATCCAAAGAGGGATCTTTTTTTAATGCAAAATATGCAGAGCGGACATCACTTGTTGTGAACTTATCAAAGTTTTCTGCTTTAATGATTTGAGCTACGAATGGGTCTAACATCAAAAACAGATCCTAATAATTTATCTTGAATGGGTATTATAGGGCGTGGTGGCTTGTACCTCAATATGAAAATCTAATCATTTTACCTGGAGTGTTGATAGGTGAGTGATTTAGTAATTGAATTTGGCGATAAATTAAGATACCTAAGAGTTAATGCTGGCTATTCTCAAGAGGCATTTGCAGCATATGTCGGTATTGAAAGAGGTAATTACGGGAAAATGGAAAGAGGTTGCGTCAACATCAAACTGGAAACTCTATACAAAATAGTTAATGCACTTGACTGTGAGTTTGATGAAATTCTACCAGCCAGACTCAAATATAAAGTACAACTAGATTAGTGCTAATGCTTAAAGTGAGCCTCATTAATTTATACCTATAGCAGCAGTGATAATTAGTAGTAAACTTATAAGATTATTAACTAAGGTTATGATGCAGGGCTACCGCATGAGTGCTTAATTTTGACCGAGCTACTAAATCCAGCCTTTAAGACTGCTTCAAGCATCGATGGATTCATCATGCATCGCTTTTGTTTTCCAACAATGCTTATCTTGGTCGACTCGGCTCGTAACATATTCAAACTCATATGACGCAGGCATGACAGATTTTCGGCCCCGTGAGCGTTGTAGATTTGACATGCATCCTCACTCATACTGACATCAAGCACCCAATGCATTGATTCGATACCCCAATGCTCTCGAACGGCTATCGCTGCTTGTTCGGCACTTAGCCCCTTAGAGCTGATGTAATAACGGTACTCAAGCTCGATTGGTTTTCCTTTCTCAAGGCGACAATTTTCAACCATAACGATATTTTTTAACCCTTTCCATTTTGAAAAGTCACCGACTAAGTTTGTACTGTCAATAACATAGCACTGGCGACACTCTGTACGCCCATGACCCTGTTCAATTGTGGATTTGTCCGTATTGCTGGAGCGCTGGAAAGAGAAGGCTTTTACTATCGCTTCGCGTAATTTCCCCTGGTTACTTTTAACCGCTAGCAGATAGTCACCGCCCTGTTCCACAATGGTTTTGGCTATTTTTGTTTGACAAGCCATAGCATCGATAGTCACTAAAGCCCCTTTGATATCTAACATCTTTATCAACTCAGGAATGGCAGTTATCTCATTGCTTTTTTGTTCTGTTTTAAGTTGGCCAAGTACTAATTTGTTTGATGAAGCATAAGCACTAATCATGTGTATGGTACTGGCTCTGTCTTGACGATTGTATGACCCCCGAAGCGTTTTTCCATCGATAGCAATCACTTGGCCTTCGGTAAGAGTGTGTATCGATGACATCCAGTTGATAAAACACCGGTGAAATTGTTCTGGTTCTATCGTTGATATGATACGAGCTATAGTGTCATCAGCAGGAATGCCACTCACGAATAGGTTATTGTTTTTAAACCAATCATGATGTCCAAGTATGTATTCTCGAATATCAAACCAACCTTTAGCTCCTGCGATAACGGCACATAGAGAACCAAACAAAACCTCAA
Organism: Shewanella inventionis; assembly: GCF_019931735.1. Classification (NCBI taxonomy): domain Bacteria; kingdom Pseudomonadati; phylum Pseudomonadota; class Gammaproteobacteria; order Alteromonadales; family Shewanellaceae; genus Shewanella; species Shewanella inventionis. The sequence continues at coordinate 782,921 of NZ_CP082926.1, forward strand.
AAAGGCAATAGGTCACTTTAGCCCCTTGGCGTTGGTCAGTTATGGTTTGAAAAGTCTCTTTGAAGTGGTCAATATGCATGCTGAGCTCCCGAAAAAAAGGAGTATAAGATCATAGCTAAATGATAACGTCAAATCGTGTGTTAAGTTGATTGAAAAACGTTCACGAACTCGCCCTGGGTTATGATGGAGCTGATATGTGTTTATTTAACTCGGAAATGGACATAAATCAGTTAGTGCAAAGGGTCTAAAGGTAAATAGCAGCATTAGGAAATGTACGGTAAACAAAATTCTTACACTGGATATTGACCCCACATATCAATTAATTTCGGCTATCTAATCCTTATACGTAATTAACAGTCGCATCTCTTTGGCAGCTTTGAATAAAGCACTACGATGCTTAACATAGAAATAAGTAAAACTTCCACTTGGCAACTTAAGGAATAACCCAAAACATATTAGGCAAAGTCTTTAATTTAGTCCATGTAGGCCTTAACTCAATAAAACATCATCTTGTTCAATGTTTTACCCACTACTTGTTGACTTCTTTGGGAGTAAAGGCTTAGCTTCCTGATGCACTGTGCAAATGGAGATTAATATGTCGATTGGAAGCGTAGTTGGATGGGCCAACAAGTTAAAAAAAAATCTATGGTGGCGTTATGCCATTAAATTAGCAGCTGAGAAAGGCGAACTAGGAGATGATGATTTTGTGCTTCTTTTGGCGGTTGCCAAGATGGAGCAAGGTCTTAAAGATCAAGATGAATCCTATGCTGGCTACATTACACCTTTAGACCTAACTGGCTTTGGTAAAGAACAGAATGCAGTAAACCTTAAAAGTATTGGCAAAGTAAGCCATGTCTCAGCTCTTGTATCTGATGCATTGCTCGAGTTTGAAACTAACGGACTGACCGCAGTTTATGGCGACAATGGCTCTGGAAAGTCTAGCTATGCAAAGATTCTAAAAAATGCCTGCCTTACCCGCGGAAATACTCCGAAAATTCTACCTAATATTTATGAAGAAGAAACTGGCGACCCTGCCGCTGAAATTTCGATTGTTATTGGTCAAGAGCAACATGATGTTGCTTGGAGCCTATCGACTGTAGCAAGGGAAGACCTAAAGTCTATCCGCATCTTCGATAATACCTCTGCGACTCACTACATCTCTGGTGAAGACACCATTGAATACAAACCTGCAGGAATGAAGCTGCTATCACAGTTAATGCGCGCCTGTGAGTTTGTGCGAACTGATAGTGACATCCAGATTAGGTTGTATAATACGGCTACTCCCTTACCAACGTTCAGTTCAGCTAGTAAAGTTTTTACTTTTGTCTCAACTCTATCAGACAAAACCAAAGTTGAGGATGTTGACGCGCTTTGTTTAAGCAAGGAGCAAGAAGACTCTATTCAGGTTAATCATGCGGAGCTAGTAAAGCTTAAAACAAGTACGCCTGAGCAGATTCGCAAAGTCTACAACGACCGCTGTAAAGGTTTGCAGCCGCTACTAGATCGTGAGCTTACGGCAGCGTAGCTCAACTTATTTCAATTAACCTGATTTAATCATTGTAACTAAATCAACCCGGTCACAATGATGCCAGATAAACTCCTTAACACCCTCGCTAACTTTGAACAGTGGCGAAGCAATAAACCTTCTCGAGGTAGTGCAATCCCTGAAAATTTGCGCCAGCAAGCGATCGCCCTTTTACCGCATTATTCAAAAACAACCATTGTTAAAAAGTTGCGTATTAGTCATGAGCAATTCAATACTTGGCTTACCGCCAACTCATCAAGTGATGTATCCAATCACTTTATTTCACTACCCAATGCAACGCCGATAACCGAGTCGCTTTCTATCTCCCTGAAGTTCAACAATGGCAATTCTTTAGCCGTATCTGGCGAAGTCAGCGAAACACGGTTTGCTCAGTTAATTGAGGCCATAAAATCATGATCCATTTAACCCGTCATAGCGACATTTTGATTGCTACCCAGCCCGCTGATTTTCGTCAAGGCATTGATGGGTTAGCTACGCTGTGTAAACAACGCCTTCATTGTGAGCCTCGCTCTGGTACCTTGTTTGTTTTTATTAATCGTAACAAAACCATGGTGCGCGCACTCGCTTATGAAAATAACGGTTTTTGGTTGATGACAAAGCGTTTATCTAAGGGCAAGTTCTCTGGCTGGCCAACCATTAATAGTGCCATGACGTCCGTGGACGCCAAACATTTACGGCAATTGCTCAGCGGGAATTACCACCCATTATAAATAACCGCTTGATTTCATTTTAAATGGGATCATACTCCATCCTCTTTTTTATTCCCGCAGGCAAAAGGCTTATTGTGGCAAAACCTTTTAACGATATCGATGCACAATCTCTCGATGATTTAATCAAGCGAGTGATTGAAGCCAAAGAAAATAATCTTGCGCTTAGCGCTGATGATTATCAGTTATTGCTTGATGCGTTACTGACATTAACAACAACACAAAACAAGCTAGCTGACCACGGTATCACCGTGCATAAATTACGTAAGTTACTTGGGATTGAAAAATCATCAGAAAAACAAAGCGACCTGTGTAAAGCACAGAAAAAAACCAGCAAGAAAAGTAAAAAACTAAAAACACAGGATGAAGACTTTACACAGGTCAAACCGGTTATCATCAAACATGCGTTAAACGAAGTAAATAAAGGGGATAGCTGCCCAGAATGTTTGAAAGGTAAGGTCTATAAAGTCGAGCCTGGCAGTTTGTTGCGCATTACAGGGCAAACGCCTTTTACCCCAGAGCAACATATTATGGAGCGCTTGCGTTGCAATGCGTGTGGTGCCTATTTCACGGCAAACCTGCCCGATGAAGTATTACATGACGGTAATAGTCATCAAAAATATGGTTACTCTGCGCGTGCGTTAATGGCGATTTATAAATACTTTGCAGGGCTACCTTTTTATCGTCAAGGCAACATCCAAAAGCTATTGGGCGTCAACATCACTGCGTCGACGGTGTTTGACCAAGTAGAGCTTGTCTGTGATGCGATTTATCCTGTTTACCAGCACTTGTTTGAGTTGGCTGGCGATGCAAAGCACTATTACTTAGATGACACCACCCACCGTATTCTTGACGCCAAGCCAGTTGAAAAGAAAGTACGTAATAGCGAGAAAACACGCTTGCGCTCAGGTGTTTATACATCAGGAGTGATTGCCAGCTTAAAAACGGGCCATGATATTGTGTTATTTGAAACCAATATTGGGCACGCAGGTGAGTTTATCGACCGCATACTCTACAAACGACAAGTCACTGTCGCACCGATATTAATGAGTGATGCGCTCGCCAGTAATCAGCCAAGTACTTGCGAGGTTGAAACATCACTTTGTAATAGCCATGCAAGGCGCCAGTTTGTCGATGTCATTAATCATTTCCCCGAAGAGGTTGAAAATATACTCACACTCTATGGTGAAGTTTGGCGCAATGAACAGACAACCATTGAACGTGAACTCACCGCACGCGAGCGACTTGAGTACCATCAGCAACATTCATTACCCATACTTGAAGCGATTAAAAGTTGGGGTGAAAAGCACTTTACTAATGAAAGCATTGAAGAAAATAGCGGTCTAGGCAAAGCTATCCGTTATTTTTTAAAACACTATGACGGGCTGAGTTTATTTTGCCATCACGAAGGGGTAAAAATAGATAATAACCGCATAGAATCGATGTTAAAAATAGTGGTGCGAGATAGAAAAAATGCGATGTTTCGTAAAAGCTTACTCGGTGCGAACATTGGCGATGTTATCACGTCGATGATAGCAACAGGCAATGAAGCAGGCATCAATGTATTTGATTACTTTACGCGACTGCAACGAGATGCGGATGATGCAAAAAAGCATCCTGAAAAATACCTACCTTGGAATTATCTCGACCAATACCAATAATAAACCGCTCATAATCAAGCAATGCTTGGGCCAGTGGCCTAAGTATTGCCGTGCCTGAAATTTAAGAAACCAGATTTTTTGCTTTATTACTTATGTCACGCCATGCTGCCGTAAGCTCACCAGTTTTCGGATGTTATTTTAGACTTGTGGTCCAGATAATTACAGAGACTAAAAATGGAACAATTAACTAAACACGACACTATTCTTTGGATAAATCATGCAATTACTTATTTTAAGAGTATAGATAAAACCCAAAAGGATATGGCTAAAGCACTGGGCCTTGAGGAGTCTAGGGTGAGCGAGATGAAAAGTGGGAGTGGGGTCATATCTACAAACTTAATGACTAAGATCGTTGAGTATTGCGGTTCACCAAGAAGAAACCCTGGCCGTTACTTAGAGGTCGAGTTATACAATGATATCGAAAATTTCTTTAACTCCTTTGAAAGTACTACTGCTAATCGTTTTTACAGGAAGCTATTAGCTCTCATAAAAAATGAAGATCTGTATCTGAATTTCTTAGATTTGATTTCACCTCACAACCTGAATTATAAAACTGATAAGAGCCCCCTGTGTCAGGATAGTTGTCGCCTCAGTTTTTCATAAAAATAAAACAGGGAGCGGTAAGTTAGTTATGAATGAAGCATTATCCAGAAGAGCATAAGCAAGCCGTCATTAGAAAGCTCCTTGAAAGTGGCTTATCATTAGGCCAATTCGCAAAGCTAGAAAGTATCAACTTATCTACTTTGTATTCATGGCGAGATAAGTATTTAAAAGTAGGTTCTAGTTTGGCAGAGAGTAATAATTTAGATGGTTGGTCACCAGAGCAAAAGTTCTCAATTGTTTTAGAAACGTCAGCATTAAGCGAAATTGAGTTAAGTGAGTATTGCCGTGAAAAAGGGCTTTACCCTGAACAAGTTAAAGAATGGAAGCAAAGCTGTATTGCAGGCAATCAAACACAAGCCCAGCAGCGTAAGCAATTAGCCCAAGAGCGAAAAGCCGACCGTAAGCGAATTAAAGAGCTAGAAAAAGAGTTAAAACGTAAGGATGCAGCCCTAGCTGAAACCGCGGCATTATTGGTGTTAAGAAAAAAGTTAAATGCCTACTGGGGGGAAGACGAGGACAGTTAACCTCACTCTCAGATAGGCTGCATTACACATCCTTGATTGATAATGCCGTTACCTCAGGCGCAAGAAAAGAGAAAGCCTGTGAAGAAATTGGTTTGTCTATACGGACGTTACAGCGCTGGCAAGAAGGCGGTGAAATCATCGGTGATAAAAGACCTATAGCGGATAGACCCCAGCCCCCAAATAAGCTAACAGAGGAAGAACAGCAAGCCATATTAGCTATCAGTAATCAAGAAGAATACGCTAATTTAGGGCCAAGCCAGATAGTACCAATGCTGGCAGATAATGGGCAATATATCGCTTCTGAATCAAGCTTTTATCGTGTGCTGAAGGCCAACAACCAACTCACTCATCGAGGAAAAGAAAAACCTAAAGGTAGCCGAGCTAAGCCTAGGGGGTACACAGCGACAGGACCAAATCAAGTGTGGACCTGGGATATCAGCTACTGTCCTTCAACAGTGATTGGACGGTTTTTCTACCTTTACATGATAATCGACATTTTCAGTCGTAAAATTGTGGGTTGGGAAGTTCATGATAGTGAATCAGGTGACTATGCTGCAAAGTTGCTTGAGCGAACTCTCTGGGCTGAGAAATGCGTTAAACAAAACGTGGTATTGCACTCAGATAACGGCAGTCCGATGAAATGCTTAACGATGCAGTCCAAGATGCTTGAAATGGGAGTAATAGGCTCTCGTAGTCGTCCAGGTGTCAGCAATGATAATCCGTACTCGGAATCACTGTTTCGCACGGTCAAATACAGCCACCGCTGGCCAAGTGAAGGCTTTAAAAGCCTTGAAGATGCAAGAACTTGGGTGAAAGACTTCGCGAATTGGTACAACAATGAGCACAGACATAGTCGTATCAAATTCGTGACACCCGCACAACGTCATCATGGTGAAGATAAAGCAATATTGGCAAAACGCCGTGAGTTATACAAAAAAGCGCAAAAAATTAACCCTAACCGCTGGTCAAATGGCACCAGAAACTGGGATGAAATCGGTGAGGTGGAGTTAAACCCAGAGAACAAAAAAGAAGCAGCTTAACAGCTTAGGCGACAACTACCTTGAAAAACGCCGAGAGTGCTATTGAGGCTCTGCTAAATGAGTTTTTCTTATCAAAGGAATATTTGGATATATGTAGTAAATATTCAAATGTTCTGAGAACTACAGATGGATTCATTACCAGGCCTATAGACGACTTTCAATGGTGGAATGTTGATGATACAGGTTATAAATCTTTGAGTATTGGTGGCTTATCGATCAAGGATTTTGAAACTTTCAAATTAATGTTTATATTTTCAAAGCTATTTGAGGACATTACAGAGTTTAAGTTTGGCAGTGTAGAACCATTAAATATTCAGCCTCAAATACCAGTAGAGCCGGTAATATTAACCGGTCAGCGTATATTGATAATGAAAAGCCGTTCACTAGAAAGCGCTCCAGTTACCTCCGCAGTCGATGAATTATTTGGCAAGAATAAAAGTGGTATTAAACTTAGTGAATACCGCACATTAAAATTGAAGCCTGAGCAATACATGCCAGATTATTGGAGTGATGCTCGCTGTGAATTGTACCTAAGTGAAAATATGAACTATCACTTTTTAATACAGTTATCCCATTCATCTATCATGGAGTGGGCTCATATTGATGACGATTCACTTAGTGACGAGAAATATTTTGGTGAAGTAAATGCTAACGATAGATTAATTGTCATTCGAAATATTAATTCACTTCATTTATATGAGTGTATCGAAAAGATCCGCAAGTGGTTTGGTCAGCCAAGTGACTCCCTTTTTGAGTTAAAGCAAGAAATAGCAAAAGCTGGTGGGTATGTTCCTGGAGCAAGAGTGTTACTTTAGAGGCTGAGTTTTAATTTTAAGCCCTGCTTATCTATTATTCAGGTATGCAGGGCTGTGTTGATTATGTAATTGAGAAAATCATCTTTGATAGTGTAGTGATAGCTTCTTTACGCTCTTCAAAATAATCATGCTGGTTATAAATCCCTTCTACACCTTTAAGCTTATGATTAAGGCAACGCTCTGCTACATGCCCTAGCGTACCTTGCTTAGCTAGTAGAGTACGACAAGTGCGGCGTAAGTCGTGAACGGTAAAGTGGTCCATATCGCCCATTACGTTGAGTGGTTGCTTCTTTTTACCAGCTTCATGACCAAAGAGTTTGGTTATGGCACGATTTAGGGTGTCCTTACCCATGTGTGGGTTCTTGCTTGAACGTCTGCTAGGAAACACATATTCAGAGCCACAAGCTCTTACCTTTAACTCTTGTATCCAGTTCATGACTACTTCAGGTAATGGAATAGCTATGCCGACGCCTGATTTACTGCGCTCTTTCGATAAGTTCCAAATCTGCTTCTCTAAATCAAATTCCTTCCATGGCGCTTCTGCCAATTCAGACTTCCTAATACCCAATGTCACCAGTAATGCACAAGCTAGATAATTGTCACGGCTAAAGCTGTCTTTGTTGTCTCGTGCCGTATTAAAGAACTGAGTGAGCTCTTCGATGGTTAATGCTCTGTCTTTACTTTTTTCCACGCCACCAGCATCAGTAACAGAAAATGCACTCGCTGGATTTGCACCAAGCAGATCCAGTTTTATACCGTGATTGAAAAGTTGTTTACAATACATCAGAGCGTCGTTAGCGATCGCTGGACGGCCAGTAGCGGCAATGGCATTCAATACTTCTCTTATGTCCCTAGCGTTGACGCTATTGACGTTAAAGGTGCCTATATGTGGCGAAATGTCTTTGCGGTAGATGCGTTCGGGGATTTCGTGGTGTTTGAGTCTTTTAACGTTACCGATATGCCAATCGGCGAAGAGGTCATCGACGGTTTTAATTTCGGCTTGTTCGGCGCGTTTCTTAGCGACAAGAGGATCTAAGCCATCGCGAAACTGCTTCATTTTAACTGCGGCGTCGGCACGAGCATCAGCAAGAGAAAGATCACTGTATTTGGCTAGTGTCATTTCTTTGCGTTTATTGTTGGCCGTGTAGCGGAGCATCCAAAACGCTTTGCCGGATTTGGGTACAACAAAATACAGGCCTTCACCATCGGCGAATCGACCAGGCTCTCCCTTGGATTTTGTTGCTACTTCCTTTGCGGTTAATTTTCCCATCAGCTCTAGTTCTCCAGCCAATTATAAGGGTGGGTGTTTTACCCACCACTACACATTGACTAGATACTAGCATACCCACCACATTACCCACCAGTTAATTCGAGAAAGTGGTGGGTATCTTTGGACATCTATGGATTGAGTTTAATGATAAATCCTTTTAAAACAATGGCTATGTTACTTTTTGGACCTAAATGGACACTATTCAACGTTTTGTATTTGCTCGCGCATTTGCTCAATCAATACTTTTAGCTCAACTGCGGCTGAAGTGATTTCTGCACTGATTGATTTAGACGCTAGGGTGTTTGATTCGCGGTTAAATTCTTGCATCATAAAGTCTAAACGGCGACCTTCGCTGCCGCCTTTTTTAAGGATACGGCGGGCTTCTGTTACGTGGGCTTCAAGTCTGTCCATTTCTTCGGCAACATCTTGCTTTTGCGCGAGGAGTACCATTTCTTGCTCAATGCGTGCTGGGTCGAGTTCACCGGCAATATCGGCTAAACGGTTGGTGAGCTTGTCGCGTTGGTATTGCATGACGGTTGGCATGTGTTCGCGCACAATATTAACCTGCTCCATTACCCCATCTAAACGAGTGAGTAGCATGTCTTTAATGGCTTCACCTTCACGGCCGCGCGCTTCGATAAATTGATCGATTGCGCTGTCAAAGGCTGTCATTAGCTCTGCGCCAATGGCGTCCATGTCTTGCTCGGCTGAGGCGAGTACACCAGGCCAGCGTAATACATCAGTAAGGCTTAATTCGCCTTGACCGGCTTCTTCTTTTAACCAGTTTGCAGCGCTTAATAATTGCTTGGCTAGCGCTTGGTTTAGCTGTAATTCATTACTGCTATTGTCGGCTAGCTCATAACGTAGGTTCACTTCTACTTTTCCGCGATTAAGGCGTTTACGTAGGCGATCGCGTAAGACAGGTTCAAAGCTGCGGAACTGCTCAGGTAGGCGTAGGTAGGTTTCTAGGTAGCGCTGATTGACTGAACGAATTTCCCATGAGGCGGTGCCCCATTGTGCTTTGTGCTCGATACGAGCATAGGCTGTCATGCTTTGGATCATGAAGTGTCCTGTTATGTTATTACGCAAATGTGGGGTGATTATAGCCGCTTTAGGCCTTGTGATTAAAGGATTAGTGCGGAGATTTGTGTTGTATCTTGGATGATATCCACTTAAATCGTTGGGCAATGATGTTAGCGATAACGAATAGGTGGGTTTGTCGTGGCATCTGGCGGCGCGAACCTCTATAATATGCGCTCAAATCTGATATGAATTCGACTACAGGACTTTTCATGCGCCCAAGTAACCGTACACCAGCTCAAACTCGCCCTATTACTATTACGCGTTCTTTTACTGCACATGCTGAAGGCTCTGTTTTAGTTGAGTTTGGCGACACAAAAGTATTATGTACTGCCAGCTTCACTGAAGGTGTACCACGTTTTCTTAAAGGCCAGGGCCAAGGTTGGGTGACTGCTGAATACGGTATGTTACCGCGTTCAACTCACAGCCGTATGGACCGTGAAGCGGCTCGTGGTAAGCAATCAGGTCGTACTCAAGAAATTCAGCGCTTAATTGGCCGTGCGCTTCGTGCTGCTGTTGATATGAAGTTGTTAGGGGAAAACACCATCGTTATCGATTGTGACGTGATTCAAGCCGACGGCGGCACACGTACTGCGGCGATTACCGGTGCTTGTGTTGCATTGGTCGATGCCCTTAACTGGGCCCGTGCTAAGGGTATTATTAAAGCCAACCCACTTAAGTTTTTAATTGCAGCTGTAAGTGTGGGTATTTACAAAGGCGAAGCGATCAGTGATTTAGAATACATTGAAGACAGCGCTGCCGAAACTGACATGAACGTAGTGATGACTGAAACCGGTAAGATTATTGAAATTCAAGGTACTGCTGAAGGCGAGCCATTCAGCCATGAAGAATTAATTGAACTACTTGGTCTGGCTAAAAACAGTATTCGCGAAATCGTCGATGTGCAAAAAGCCGCATTAAGTTAATATGCTGTTGAAAATTAGGACCGATTACGGTCCTTTTTTTATACCATTTCCATTAATTATGTGACCAATCAGAGTCGCTCAGACTGTTCAGTTTGAGGCGCATTGTTGTAATAATGGTTATTCCCTTCTAAGGCAATGCAACAAAGAAATGGACAGTCTGAGCGCCTCCTGCAAGGCGGGTTTCTGTGCCTTCTATGCTGCTTAATAGTATTTTGACGTACGACTGCATGGACGCAGGAGGTAGAGCAACGCAGGAGCAGTTGCCGAGAGCAACTATGCCTACAATCCTATTACTTGCCTAGAAGGTACAGAATTCCCGCTGAATGACCAGATAATTGCTGGAATTGGTATTAGTCTAAAATTTGATGAAAGAGGAATAATCGTGAAAGCCTATCAACGCGAATTTATTGAGTTTGCATTAGAGCGCCAAGTATTACGTTTTGGTGAGTTTACCCTTAAATCTGGCCGTACGAGCCCGTACTTTTTTAATGCCGGATTATTTAATACGGGTAAAGACTTAGCGCGTTTAGGCCGCTTTTATGCTGCTGCGTTAATGGATTCTGGCATTGAGTTCGACTTGTTGTTTGGCCCAGCTTATAAAGGCATTCCGATTGCCACTACGACTGCTGTTGCCTTGTGCGATCATCACGATGTGGATATTCCTTACTGCTTTAACCGTAAAGAAGCTAAAACCCACGGCGAAGGCGGCAGTTTGGTTGGCAGCGAGCTTAAAGGTAAAGTGATGCTGGTGGACGATGTGATCACCGCGGGCACGGCTATCCGTGAGTCGATGGACATTATTAACGCCCACAATGCCCAACTTGCAGGCGTATTGATTGCGCTTGATCGCCAAGAAAAAGGCAAAGGTGAGCTGTCGGCGATTCAAGAAGTTGAGCGCGATTTTGGTTGTCAAATTGTGTCGATTATTAAGCTTGCTGATTTAATCAGTTACTTGTCTGAAAAGCCGGGCATGGAAGCTGAGCTTGCTAGCGTCAGCGCATATCGTGAGCAATATGGTATTTAGCCTGAGCTCAGGTTATTTAGTTAGACAAACTGATCCGCTGAAACTGGAAAATTAAAAAAGCTGCACAATAGTCATATTGATGCAGCTTTTTATTGCTCTTTTTGTAATCCGAGTACGTTATTTCACTTGGTGTAAAAACTCAGCACGTGTAGCAGGGTTAGACTTAAAAATACCGCCAAGCGCTGTGGTGGTGGTTGAGCTGGTTGAGTCCATGACCCCACGAGATTTAACGCAGTAATGTACCGCATCCATTTTTACCGCTACATCTTTTGTTTCAAGCAAAGTTTGCAACGCCACTAACACTTGTTGGGTTAGGCGTTCTTGCACTTGCGGACGTTGGGAAAAAAAGCGCACGATGCGGTTAATTTTAGATAAACCAATGATCTTTGTGCGTGGTAAGTAAGCCACTGTTGCAACGCCATCGATGGTGACTAAATGGTGTTCGCAGGTACTGGTTAGGCTAATATCTTGCACTCGCACCATTTCATCAACGCCCATTTTATTTTCAATGACGGTGATTTTGGGAAAGTTTTCGTAATCAAGCCCAGAGAAGATTTCATCGACATACATTTTGGCTATGCGGCGTGGTGTGTCGGCTAGGCTGTCGTCGGTTAAGTCGAGTGACATTAAGGTCAAAATTTCACGCATATGGTGTTCAATTTTAACTTTACGTTGTTCAGGCGTGGAAGTTTTTGGCAGCATTGGGGTTTCTAGCCCACGGTCTTTTAGTGCTGCTTGTACTTTAATTGCGGCTTCACTGAGTGCCATATATCCTCCAACGACTCTATATCACTGTTTTTAAGTGTACGTTAAAACGTGCTTAGCTGCTGCTAAGGGACGAGGAGAATAGCGCGATTTGCTGTAAATTAATACTGTAGGCAATAAAAAAGCCGAGTCTTTTAGTCAAGTATCGGCTTTTGTTGATTAAACGCTTAAGCGATTACTACTTAACGTTTAAGTTCTCTTTGATGAACTTAAGCATGATTTCATAATACTTAGCGCGGTTTTCGGCGTTAAAGAAACCATGGCCTTCTTTTCTCCAAATTTCTTTTTGGAAAGGGTAGTTAGCTTGCTCTAGCGCTTTTGCCATTGCTTCATATTGTTCTATTGGTGCGCGCTCATCTTCTTCACCATGAATTAGCAGCACTTTGGCTTTTAGTTTATTCACGTTGTAAGTCGGTGACATTGCTCGTAGTTGTTGAATATCAGTGCCTAACACTTCTTCTAAGTATGCTCCACCACTGTATGATTCAGGTACATCACCGGTTTTATACATTTGCTCTAAATCATACACACCAGCAACGCCTACAGCACATTTAAACATATCTGGCGCTAACATTGGGCTCATGAGTGCTGAGTAGCCGCCAAAACTGCCGCCCGAAATACACACTCTGTCTTTGTCGGCATAGCCTTGGTCAATAACATATTGGGTAGCATCAATAATATCGTATTGAATTTTGCTGCCCCAAGATAAGTAGCCAGACTCTTCAAATGCTTTACCGTATCCACCAGAACCACGGAAGTTAACTTGTAAAACGGCAATCCCATTTTGTGCTAACAGTTGGTTTTCTGCGTTAAATACCCACAAGTCGCGCGGACCATGTGGACCGCCATGAGGATTAACCACAAGCGGCATGTTTTTATGCTCTTTCATGCCGACAGGTAACGTTAAGTAACCATGAATGGTCACGCCATCACGGTTTGTAAAGCTAATTGGGCGTACCTCTGACATTTCGCTTGGGTCTAGCTTTGCGTTTTCAGCAAATAAGAATTTGAGTTTAAGCTTTTTACGGTCAAATAAGTAATAGTCACCTGAGTTTCTATCATTCATCGCCATCACTATAAGCGTGTCGCCATCGACGGTTTCGCTAACAATACGAATGCGGTGATCTGGAATTGCATCCATTAACTGTCGCAGGGCTTTAGCTTTATCGCTTTGAGTATCCACAAAACGATACTCTGGGTAGCCGTTTTCAAACTCAACCGCGTAAAGGGCGTTTGTTTGGTCGCTTACCCATGTCATCAATGGATCGACAACGTCATGCTGGATAATTTTTTTATGCTTAGCAGTGGCGAGTTCGACTTCATAAATTGCGCGTGTTGAACCTTCACCATTTGCTAAAGCGTAAATTGATTTATTGTCTTCGGTGAACGAAAGCGGGTAGAAATCGGTGAGGCCGCCTTTAATTTTATCAGCATCAACCCATTCACCATTTTCATAATAGAACAACTGGTCATTATTTTTATCATCGGTGGCGAAACTAAATCGTATTTCTTCATTGTTATCAACAAGGAAGCCTGCATTGGCAATGGGTGAGGTGGTAAGGCGTTTACGTTTACCAGAATAGACGTTTACTCTGTATGCCAGAGTGTATGCATAATTTTGCCTATTCCAAGGGTAGGCCATGACATAAATGTATTTGTCATCATCTTTTAGGGTATCTAAAACAAATGCACTTGCGCGGATAGCTTCGTTATTTGAAATACTGGTTCCTGTAGAGCTTCCGCCATTATAACCAAATAAGTATTTTGATTTGCTGCCATCATAATTTACAGCTAATAATTCACCATAATAGTCTGACACTTCACGTTGGGCATGTTTATAGAGCTTTTGTAATACTATTCTCTCGTTATTAACCCAATAGTAGCTACCGACTTCTTCATCACCACTGAATTTTACTGCATAAGTCGGTTTCATTGACTCAAGGTTTAAAATTAGTAAAGTGCGTTTTTCTTCTTCAATAAGGATCACACCCAGGTGCTTACCGTCGGGTGAAATTTTAACGCCTGAAAACTCAGAATCAGCGCTGAAATCTTTAATTGATGGGGAGGCAAAAGTGTGGGTAGTGAATAAAATAAACAAACAGCAAGTGAGGTATAAAATGCGCAGCATAAATACAGTCCGTGTAATAAATGTTAAAAATGTAACGGTATTGTATTTTATCTGAGTTTTGGGAGCAAGAGATGTGGGTAAATTTGTAATGAGATTAAACAGATATAAGGAGGAAGCTAGAGCTACATACCAATTGCATATAGCCCTAGCGTTGGTTAACTTCTCAGCAATTGCTGCTGAATAAAGGTCCATTGCTGATCAAAATGTAGCGTAGGCTTTTGTTTAAATTCACTGCGAACAAACTGTGAAATTCTGCCTTCGGCAAATGCTAATAACAAGTTAGCGAGTATGGCTTCGTCTAAATTAAAGCCAACGCCTTCGCGTAAGGTTTTTTCACGCAGAATTTGTTTTATTTGAGTTTCTATTTTGGCAAATAATATGTCTATTCTGCTACGTAAACGTTCATTTTCACCTAGCAATGCATCGCCATTTAACACCCGTGAAATACCTGGGTTTCGTTCTGAAAACACTAGCAATAGTTGTAACACTAGTTGGCAGCGTGTCATGGTGTCTTTTTCTTCATCCATGATGAGGTTTAATCGTGACAGAATGGCGTCTTCAATGAATTCGATTAAGCCTTCAAACATGCGAGCTTTGCTAGGAAAATGACGATACAGAGCCGCTTCTGACACGCCCACTTCAGCGGCCAGTTTGGCGGTTGTGATGCGTTGCCCTGGGCTGGTTTCAAGCATTTGCGCTAAGCATTGTAAAATATGCTCGCGACGATTTATTTTTGGGCTTTCGGCCATGATGTGTTCCTTGGCTCAGTGACTACTTGAAAGGTTATTTGGTACCAGAATGGCCAAATCCGCCTTCTCCACGATCTGAGCTATTAAACTCATCCACTAGGGTAAATTGGGCTTGCACAACAGGGACAAACATCAATTGAGCTAGACGATCGCCAATCTCGAGTGTGAATGCTTTATCACTTCTGTTCCAGCATGACACCATCAGCTGCCCTTGGTAATCGGAGTCGATTAAACCGACCAAATTACCCAATACAATGCCATTTTTATGGCCCATGCCTGAGCGAGGTAAAATAACCGCCGCTAGGCTTGGGTCGGCCACGTGAATGGCGATACCCGTTGGAATTAATACGGTTTGGCCTGGTTCGATAACCATTGCCGTGTCGGTCATTGCGCGTAAGTCCATACCTGCACTACCGGGAGTTGCATAAGCTGGCAATGGGAATTCACTGCCAATACGCGAGTCGAGAATTTTTAGTTCAATGGGTGTTTTCATGATTTTTTTAATTGTTTTTCTATCAATGTAAGTAGTTGGCGCGCTAGGGTCAGTTTGTCTGTTGCGGGCAGTTGTTGGCTGCCATCTTGCCAAAATACCTGTAGTGCATTGCTATCGGCATTAAAGCCTAAGCCTTGAATAGAGACATCGTTGGCGGCAATCATATCCAGTTTTTTACGCTGGAGTTTGCCACGTGCGTATTGCTCTACATCGTTGGTTTCAGCGGCAAAACCGACGGTGAAAGGTCGTGTTGTGTGCTGAGCTACCGTGGCTAAGATATCAGGATTACGCACCAGCGCAAGCTGCATTTCTTCGGCTGATTTTTTGATTTTTTGATCGGCGACATCGGCAATTCGATAATCTGCTACTGCAGCGCAGCCGATAAAAATATTATGCCGCTCAACCTGTTGCATTACAGCATCGAGCATTTGCTGTGCAGATTCAACATCAATACGCTTAACACCAGCTGGTGTGGCAAGGTTGACTGGCCCCGAAACAAGTGTCACTTCTGCGCCCATTTCTGCTGCAGCTTGTGCTAAGGCAAAGCCCATTTTGCCTGAGCTGTGGTTAGAGATGTAACGCACCGGGTCTATTGCCTCACGGGTTGGCCCCGCTGTGAGTAATAATTTATGCCCTTGTAAAGACTTTGGCCCAAAAAATTGCACTAACTGCTCAGCTATGCTGACGGGCTCTTGCATACGGCCTGGACCGACTTCACCACAGGCTTGATTACCAGATGCAGGTTGCCAGATTAATAAGCCTTTACGGGCTAGATTGGCCATATTCTCTTGAGTGGCGATGTTTTGATACATCTGTTGGTTCATCGCTGGGCATACAATAATTGGCGCGCTAGTGGCTAAACATGTAGTGGTGAGTAGCTCATCAGCCATGCCTGCATTAATGCGGGCAATTAAGTTTGCGGTTGCAGGAGCAAGCAATACGACGTCTGCCCAGCGCGCGAGTTCAATGTGGCCCATGGCAGCTTCAGCTGCAGGGTCGAGCAAATCAGAGGCGACTGGGTGGCCTGAAAGCGCCTGAATGGTTAATGGGGTAATAAATTCCATGGCGCTTTGGGTCATGATGACGCGAACATCTGCACCGCGCTCTTTTAATCGACGGATTAAGTCCGCGCTTTTGTAAGCAGCAATACCACCGCCAATACCAAGTAATACTTTTTTATTTGTCAGCATGATGTGCATTTTTCCGACTCAAATCTCATTGCGGCTAACAATATCACAAACCTGTGACAAGTTGCGTGGATCCAATATCAAAAATATCGACCATACTGTGTAATCGACTTACAAGCTGTTTTAAAACACTCAACGACTCAGTTTTAGCATTGTGGTAGCTAATGTTGATAACTGTCGATGTGATGGTGTCTTACTTAGCGCAAGGAGCCTACATGGGAATTAAAGATTGGCCACAGGGAGAAGGACCAAGGGAAAAGTTATTACTTAATGGCGCAGGGCAATTGTCTGATGCCGAATTACTCGCTGTGATATTACGTAATGGCTTGGCTGGACAAAATGCAGTGGATTTAGCTCGAGAAATGATAAATCAATTTGGTGGTTTGCGCAGTTTATTAAGCGCGTCTAAAAGCCAGGTGTGCAAATTAGCCGGTGTTGGGCCGGTAAAATATGCTCAATTACAAGCCGCAGCTGAAATTTCTAAGCGAATTGCTCATGAAAATCTACAAAGAGGACAAATTTTGACAAATCCTGATTTAACTCGGGACTATTTAATGAGACAATTGGCAGACCGATCCTATGAAGTGTTCGCCTTACTATTGTTGGATACCCAACATAGAGTCATTCAATTTGTAGAATTATTTCGTGGCACCATCGATTCTGCTTCGGTTTATCCTCGCGAGGTTGTAAGCCTTGTTTTGGAGAAAAAAGCAGCGGCGGTGATAGTGTGTCACAATCACCCGTCTGGCATTGCTGAGCCAAGTCAGGCTGATCGGCGAATAACTGAGCGAATAAAAAATGCATTGGCAACCATAGATGTTTCTTTGTTAGATCATATGGTTGTAGGTGATCAGGAGATAGTCTCCTTTGCCGAGCGAGGGTGGATTGTATAAACACTGCTTGATCTTATATGGTCAATCGTGTATAAAATGCGCCCTCTTTGTGCCTCGGGCGACGGCCATACGAGGCACATTAATGCTCGAGCGTTAAAAATTTGTTTTGGAGAAGATTGACATGTCAAGAGTATGCCAAGTAACTGGCAAGAAGCCAATGGTTGGTAACAACCGTTCGCACGCAAAAAACGCGACTCGTCGTCGTTTTTTACCTAACCTACAAAACCACCGTTTTTGGTTAGAAGAAGAAAAGCGTTTCGTACAATTACGTGTATCTACTAAAGGTATCCGTATTATCGACAAGAAAGGTATCGAAGTTGTTGTTGCTGAACTTCGTGCCCGTGGCGAGAAGGTATAATAGAAAATGGCTAAATCTAAAGGTAATCGTGAGAAGATCAAATTAGTATCTACTGCTAAAACTGGTCACTTCTACACTACTGAAAAGAACAAGCGTAACATGCCTGAGAAAATGGAAATCAAGAAATTTGATCCAGTAATTCGTCAGCACGTTATCTACAAAGAAGCTAAAATCAAGTAATTGATTTTAGAATCTTAAAAAAGCCCCTTAATTGGGGCTTTTTTTATGTCCAAAGAAAATAAGCTATACTGTACTGAATATGCTGTTTGAGCGATAAAAAGTGCGTAAAGCAAAATAGCCGGTTAAGTTAAACTAACTTTTTGGCTGTAATGATTTTTTCACACTTAACCTGCAAACTATTTTTTACCCAATGTGAAATAAAATGCTTTAAAAGTGAATTAAAATGCAATAGCATTGCATGGTTAAATAAATGGTTAACAAATTTCTGGCTTACAATGGTGAAACCTTTGTAAGCGTGTCTAACACCAAACTAATACCGAGGTGAATTTGCCTGTGAGAACCACCGAACTGGTTGATGGATTTCGTCATTCTGCTCCTTATGTTAATGCACATAGAGGTAAAACTTTCGTCGTCATGTTAGGTGGCGAAGCATTAGCGCATCCGCAATTTCGTGGCATTTTAAATGATGTTGCCTTACTGCATTCACTCGGCATTGAAGTGGTGTTGGTTTACGGCGCGAGGCCGCAAATTGATGCAGGGTTAAAAGCCGCGGGTATTGAGCCTGTCTATCATAACGGTGTGCGTATAACAGACGAAGATAGCTTAAAAATTATTAAGCAGGTTGCAGGTGCGACACAATTTGATATCACTGCAAGGTTGTCGATGAGTTTGGGTAATACCCCAATGCAAAACGCACAGATTAACGTGGTAAGTGGTAATTTTGTTATTGCTCAACCACTTGGCGTTGATGACGGTGTTGATTTTTGCTTGAGTGGTAAGGTACGTCGTATCGATGCTCAAGGTTTACGTCGTCAGTTAGATAATAATGGCATTGTGTTGATGGGGCCTATCGCGGCGTCTGTGACCGGTGAAAGCTTTAATTTAACGGCTGAAGAAGTTGCCACTCAAGTGGCTATTAAGCTTAAAGCCGATAAAATTATTGGCTTTAGTGAAACCAATGGCATTGTGGGCGACAACGGTGAGGTAATTGCTGAACTCATGCCTGATGATGTTGAAGAAATGCTTAAAACCATGAGCCCAGATAGCATAGCGTCAGTTGGGACTATGGCATTTTTAAAAGCCAGTGTAGAAGCCTGTCGGCGCGGCGTACCACGTTGTCATTTGGTGAGCTATTTAGACGATGGCGCACTACTACAAGAGTTATTTTCCCGCGAAGGGATTGGTACTCAAATTGTTACCCAAAGTGCAGAGCGTTTACGCCGTGCAACCATTAGTGACATTGGCGGTATTTTAAATCTTATTCGTCCATTGGAAGAGCAGGGTATTTTAGTGCGTCGCTCTCGTGAGCAACTTGAAATGGAAATTGAGCAGTTTATGCTGGTTGAGCGTGACAACTTAGTGATTGGTTGCGCGGCTCTTTATCCGTTTGAGGAAGATAACGCTGGTGAGTTTGCGTGTTTAGTGGTGCATCCTGATTATCGTGATGCTGATCGTGGCAGTATTTTATTAAATAACATTATTGGCCAAGCCCGAGTGCGTGGTTATTCACGTTTATTTGCCTTAACGACTCGCAGTATTCATTGGTTTTTAGAGCATGGCTTTAATATTGTTGATGTCGATGAATTACCTAACAAGAAAAAGCAGTTGTATAACTATCAGCGTCGTTCAAAAATTTTAGCGCTCGATTTATAAAATTTTACCGCTCAACTTATCATTGATACGTACAATAAAAATGCCGGTTAATCCGGCATTTTTTATGGGAAACTCATTCAGTGATATGTCTTGTTTATGGTCTTTTACACTTTTGCTAAGTCATCACCTATTAATGCACAATGGGTTTGTTAAAGGAGATATATGAATAGTATCGAGTTAGCTCCACTTGGTTCTGGAGCGATATACAGCGTTATTGCTTTATTGTTAGGTTTACTCGCTTTAACGGTATTTATCTTTATCAAGCCGCTCCCGAGTAATGCAAAATACCTCACCTTAGGTGTGATGTTGCCGCTAATGGGGCTGTTTGTATTTACGCTCTACCAATCGTTTAGCAGCGCTATTTTGTGGGATGACACTCAGTTGCAGGTGAATATTCCGTTGTATTCGAATAGCTTTGATATGAGCAATGTCGATGTTACGCAAGCACGTATTATCAACCTGATTAACGAGCCTGAATACGCGGCTAAATGGCGTACTAATGGATTGGGGCTACCAGGTTATTCACTTGGTTGGTTTTCGCTGAATAACAAGGCTAAGGCGCTATTATCGATAACCGATCCTACTCAGGTACTTATGCTACCGACAGCTGAAAAAACGCTGATTTTGGTAAGTGTCATTGATGCTGAGCAAGCACTTGCACAATTACATGCAAGCGCTCAGGCAATAGGGTCAAAAAGGTAATTTATTGAGCTTGCTTAGTGGCTGCTACATTGCGTCGTTGACGTTGTAATACCATGTCGCTAATAAAAATTAGCAGTGCTGCCCATATAAAACAAAAGGTAATTCCTTTTTCTATATCAAAGGGTTCATTAAACAACTTTACCGCTAAAATGAACATGATGCTCGGGCCTATGTATTGAAAGAAGCCTAAAATAGAAAATGGAATCCTGACTGCCGCACCGGCAAAACATAAAAGGGGGATAGTAGTAACGACGCCAGCAGCGAGTAAAAGTAAGTTGAGGTTGATACTGTTGGTTAACATGCTAACGGGTGAGCTGTCTAAGGTTAGTAACAGGTAACCTAATGCTGCGGGGAGTAAAATGGCGGTTTCAACCAGTAAACCGGATTTTGCATCAATGTTGACTTTTTTACGCAGCAAACCGTAAAACCCAAAACTGGCTGCGAGGGCCAAAGATACGAGTGGAATTGAGCCAAATGAAATCAGTTGCACCAAAACTCCAATACTGGCTAATGCGACTGCAATCCATTGTAAATTTCGTAAGCGCTCGCCTAAAAACACCATGCCGAGTAACACGTTAAATAATGGGTTAATAAAATACCCTAAGCTTGCGTCGAGCATGTGGTCGTTATTAACTGCCCAAATAAAAATCAGCCAGTTAGCGGCTATTAAGATTGAAGTACACAGTAAAATCAGTAGTTGTTTAGGTTGTTTCAGAATAAGACGTAAGCGACTAAATCCCCCAATAAATTGCATTAACACAACCATAAACAGAAACGACCATATAACACGGTGCATTAAAATATCAGTGGCAGGAACCTGGTGGAGAAGCTTGAAATACAAAGGGGCGACACCCCAGATGGTGTAGGCGCAAATCGCGAGAAAAACCCCTTTACGGTATTCTAAATCAGGCATAGTTATCTACGTTGGTAAAAGCGAAGGAGGGGCGATTGTAGGTCGCCCCTTTTAATGATACAAGTTATTCAGTGATTTCTTTTATTGCGAGATGTGTCACTTTATTGTGGCGGTGTGGGTATTTTCTAGCCCACCATGTAGGTACCAGTACCGAACGCAATGTGAGTGCCGAGTTCGTTGTGCAGCTCCATCTTGCAAACAGATACCCGGTTGCCTGCACGAATAACGGTTCCTGTACCAGTGAACACTTCTCCGCGGCCAGGGCGTAAAAAATCGACCCGCATATCAATGGTGCCTAATGTCGTTAAGCGTTGTTGTAACTCTTCAATTGACCAGTCATCCCGGCTGGCAACTAACCCAGCAAAAGCGGTAAGGCCACCAACAACATCGAGCAATGTTGCCGTAACGCCGCCATGAAGAATATTTTGGTGGATGTTACCGATAAGCTCGGGTTTCATTTTAATCACGACTTCAACGCCATTGATGTCGTAATGTTTTATGTCTAAACCGAGTAAATTGTGAAACGGCACATGTTTGTCAAAAACCTCAGCAACCTGCTGTAAAACCTGATCTTGAATTGATGAACTCATGGGGAATCCTTGTCGTGTTTATTATTTTTGTATTTATTTTCAACGCGCATAGAGTATTTAATCTAACCCTAAAGTGCTCAATACTCAATCACCAATGGCGTGTTAATCATCGACAATCGTATTTTGCACCAAGACTTCTTTGGCTGAGTGCTTTAAAATGGGCGTCCTTTAAATGACATCATAGTATGAATGGATAACCTGACTTCGACGCCTATAATGCCGCTTGACTCCCTAACCTCTGAGCAGGACATCTTGTCTGCAAGATTGCAGCAGGTGTTTGGCTATCGTGATTTTCGTCAAGGGCAGCGAGACGTTATTGAGCGCAGTTTGCAGGGGCAAGACACCTTAGTGATTATGCCTACCGGTGGCGGTAAGAGTATGTGTTACC
The DNA here is from genome assembly GCF_019931735.1 of Shewanella inventionis. Taxonomy (NCBI): domain Bacteria; kingdom Pseudomonadati; phylum Pseudomonadota; class Gammaproteobacteria; order Alteromonadales; family Shewanellaceae; genus Shewanella; species Shewanella inventionis. The sequence goes on from NZ_CP082926.1 coordinate 805,116, forward strand.
AGTTGCCTGCTTTGGTGTTGCCGGGGGTGACTATTGTTGTGTCGCCACTGATATCTTTGATGAAAGATCAGGTCGACAGTTTATTGCAAAGTGGTGTGTCGGCTGCATATCTTAATTCTTCATTGCCTCGCGAACAAAGTGCAGAGGTGCTGCGCAAACTGCATACAGGTGAAATTAAGCTATTGTACGTATCGCCAGAGCGATTATTGCGCCCAGATTTTATGGAGCGTTTGCAATCGGTTGATGTGTCAATGTTTGCGGTCGATGAAGCGCATTGTATAAGCCAATGGGGCCATGATTTTAGGCCTGAGTATGCAGCGCTTGGACAGTTAAAAATTCAATTTCCTTATATTCCGTTGATGGCATTAACCGCAACGGCAGATCACGCCACCCGCTTAAGTATTTGTGAGCGTCTTAATATTGTACCTTACACACTGTTGTCGAGTTTTGACCGACCTAATATTCGTTACACTGTGGCAGAAAAGCTGAATGCTTCAAATCAGTTACGTCAGTTTGTCAGTGCACAAAATGGCGCCAGTGGTATTGTATATTGCAGTAGCCGACGTCGTGTCGATGAGGTGGCAGACCGCCTGCGTTTACAAGGGTTTAATGCCCAGGCTTACCATGCAGGTATGAGCCAGGAAGATCGTGCAGACGTACAAGATAAGTTTTTAAAAGATCAGGTTGATATTGTTGTTGCCACAGTAGCTTTTGGCATGGGGATTAACAAATCTAACGTCCGTTTTGTGGTGCATTATGATATCCCTAAAAGTATCGAAGCCTATTACCAAGAAACCGGTCGTGCGGGCCGAGATGGCCTAGATGCTGAAGCGTATATGTTGTTTGACCCTGCCGACATTGGGCGTGTAAGGCACTTAATAGAACAGTCTGAACCGGGGCCTCAACAGCAGGTGGAGTTTCATAAATTACATACTATGGCCGCCTTTGCTGAAGCGCAAACCTGTCGGCGACAAGTATTGCTGCACTATTTTGACGAAGTGGCATCTGAGCCCTGCGGTAACTGCGATATCTGTTTAGACCCGCCTAAGCGATACGATGGCACTGAAGATGCTCAAAAAGTGTTGTCGTGTATTTACCGTTTACAGCAACGCTTTGGTATTCATCATGTGATTGATGTTCTTCGGGGCTCTAAAGCCGCGAATGTGATTGATCGCGGGCATGACAAATTAACTACATGGGGTATTGGTGCTGACAAGTCGACGGAACACTGGTTGAGCGTGCTGCGACAGTTAATCCATCTAGGGTTAGCAAGTCAGGATATTACTAGAGGCTCAAGTATTAGGTTAAATCCTGCTGCAAGAACTATTCTAAAAGCGGAAATGACTTTGATGTTGGCTGAGCCGAGAATTCAGTTGCTTGATGTTAAACGCAAATCAACGACTCGAGCAGTACAACAATATGATCGAAAATTATTTGCTCGATTAAAATTGCTGCGCCGGGAGTTAGCAGAGCAGCATGATATCCCGCCGTATTTGGTGTTTAACGATGCCACGCTTGCAGAAATGTCTGCCATGCTCCCAACCAGCCCTGGTGAAATGCTTGCCGTTAACGGGGTTGGGCAAATCAAACTGGATAGATTTGGCGGTGAGTTTTTAGATGAAATTAGTGACTATCTTACAAAGGGCTAGCGCTTAGCCCCTTGCCGTTATCGCGTCAGCTTAATGGTTAAGTTGATGACGTATCTTGTGGTTTCATTTTACTTAATTGGTTTAACACCGCTTTTTTCATTAATCCTTCAAATGTATCCAGTAATTGCAGGTTGGCAATACCGATACTTTTTTTGTTGTCAGCTGGCCATTGCGTTAACACTTGTTCGATTTGATGCATGACGCGTGTGGCGCCCTCGGTAGAAGTGTGTGGTAATAAAATAATCACTTCATCTAGATTGTGGCGAAATAGCTGATCTTGTTCGCGAAGCGTGTGTTGAAACTGTTGCATTAAATGCGGCATGTCCACTTGACGCATATGATTGACATTCACTAACAACATACTGAGTTGGTAGTGGCCTTGTTTAGCATTATTGAGCAAAGCGTTAATGCGCTGCTCTTGGGTTTCCTCTTTATCGTTATCGGTTAGCATAAGAGGCTTTTTGATTAAAAAGAGCACTAATCCGATAGATAAAAGCAAAATAATAAGAGCCGCGATTGCCAGATTTTGTCCAAGGCTTATGGTTGGGGTTTCAATTGTTTGAGGCGTGTCGTTTTGCGCTGTTAGTTGCGCTTTGTACTGCATAAAATGAGCATTGTTTAATTTACTATTGGCTTGCTTTGCAGCATTAAAGCGTTCAACTTGGTAATGATAGGCAGATTCAAATAGGTTTTTACTTGCGTAATATTCACTGACAATTTGATTAAACTCTTCTAAATCTGAAAACTGTTTTGCCTGGGTTGCCTGTTCAATAATCTCATGCAGCAGTGCTAATGCCTGTGCATCTTTTTGTTGCGCAAAATACACCTTTGCTAACGTGCGTTTAATGCGCATAACGTAAAGTGGTTCTTGGTATTTGGTTAGTACCTCAATGCTTGATAATGCTTGCTTAGTTGCTAAATCAGTATTACCTACATATAGGTTTATTCCTGCAAGAATTGCGTTACCAATTGCAATATCTTTTTCTGCCGTGTTTTTAGTATTTTCAGCTTCAGCAGCAGCGAGATAAAAAATGACTTTATCTCTATTATTAAAAACAATATTAATTCTTGCTAGATTAATGGCATAAGCGAAATTTAGTTTTCCAAATGCAGAAGGATCTGAGTTCGCTAATTCAGCAAAATGTAGAGATTCTTCAGTATCACCCATAGAAAAAAATACGTTTGATATTTCAGCTTTTAAGTAAGATAAAGGTAATAAATACCAATGTTGAAATTGTTCTAATGATTCATCAAATAAATCAAGTGCTAAACGCAAATCTTCAATTGATTGATTGTAGTTTTCAAGGCTAGTGTTTTGCCTGCTTTTTAAATAGAGACTATTAACAATCGCTTGTTTTTCAGAATAACGTTTAGCAAGGCGTAAAGCCTCTTCTGTGAGAAGTTGTTCTTGTAACATTTGGCCAAGGGTCTGCCTAGCCGACGCCTCACACAACATAAAGTAAGGCCTTGCAGAATCATATTTTAATTCTCTTGCAGATAGCTCACCTTGCTTGGATAAGGAAATAGCTTGGTCTAACTCTCCAAACTCTAATAAATTAAAGCAACGCAAAAGCGACAGTCTCAGAGCATCGGCATTGGCCAAAGGTTGTTGAGCATGTTTTTTCTCAAGTGCGGTAATTAGGGTGTTTGCATCTTCTGAGCGTTGCGAATTAATGCTATTGATGACGTTTAATTGCTCACTCACACTGAGTAATTGGGTTCTTTGAATGATATCTTCACTGAGCAATAGCTCTTGTGATGGCATCGCAAAGGAAGGGGAAACTAAGATAAAAAGGAATAAGCTAAAAACAAAGTTCGTAAATTGAATAAATGTACTCTTATTAGCCGGTTTCACACGCGTCATCGATCGCTTCTTCTCAAATTTAATTGCTCGAAGTATACGATTTTTTGCGTGTTGTTACACAAAAATATCAATGATGTTGCCAGTTAAATTGATAAAATTTGATCTTGCACACTTAGGTGTTCCAGATAGGTTATGAAGGTAAATCAACGAAGTATTATCGCTTACTTGCTGTAATGAAGTACTAGTACATTAGTAATCTTTCTCAAGTTGAGTAATTTAGGGTTGACAGCAGCGCCTGCTCGCGTTAAATATTAGGCATAGAAAAGTTTTACAGCATATATATTTAATAATGTTTGCTTAAATGTGAATATTAAATTGTTTAAAGTGAATACTAAAACCATGAACACACAATCAATTTTACTCGGACTCCTACTCCTCTCTCGCATAGACTGCGCGGAGTCCTTTGTGTTACATGCGAAATAACGCATTCAGCCTACACAAACCCCGCGCTAATAGTCGCGGGGTTTTTTGTTTTTAGCCCTTTTGAAACGAGCCGGTTGTGATATTTGCAGTTAGGTGAAATACAAACAAGATGGTCGATGGAGAAATTCGATGTCCAATAGAGTCTTAATTTTTGATACAACATTGCGTGATGGTGAACAAGCACTTGCTGCAAGCTTAACCGTTAAAGAAAAGCTACAAATCGCGCTGGCTCTAGAGCGTTTGGGTGTTGATGTAATGGAGGTGGGGTTTCCTGTGTCTTCACCAGGCGACTTTCACTCAGTTCAAACCATTGCCAAAACCATTAAAAACAGTCGTGTGTGTGCGTTATCGCGTGCATTAGAAAAAGACATTGATGCCGCGGCGCAAGCTTTGTCTGTGGCTGACCAATTCCGAATTCATACCTTTATTTCAACGTCGACCATTCATGTGGAAAGTAAATTAAAACGCTCATTTGATGACGTATTAGATATGGCTGTCGGTGCAGTAAAATATGCAAGACGCTTCACTGACGATGTTGAATTTTCTTGTGAAGATGCGGGTCGTACACCAATAGATAATTTGTGCCGTATGGTTGAAGCTGCCATTAACGCTGGGGCTCGTACCATTAACATTCCTGATACGGTTGGGTATACCGTTCCAAGCGAGTTTGGTGGCATTATTCAAACACTGTTCAACCGTGTCCCCAATATTGATAAAGCCGTGATCTCTGTACATTGTCATGACGATTTAGGCTTGTCGGTGGCTAACTCGATTGCCGCGGTCGAAATGGGGGCGCGCCAAATTGAATGTACCATTAACGGTATCGGAGAGCGTGCAGGTAATTGTTCGTTAGAAGAAATCGCAATGATTTTGGCCACTCGTAAAGGCTTGTTAAATTTAGAGTGCGGTATTAATGCCAAAGAAATTCACCGTACATCATCGTTAGTCAGCCAGCTTTGTAATATGCCAATTCAAGCTAACAAAGCGATTGTGGGTACCAATGCGTTCTCGCATTCGTCAGGTATTCACCAAGACGGTATGTTAAAAGCAAAAAATACGTACGAAATTATGACCCCAGAGAGTATAGGTTTAAATCGTAATAACCTAAATATGACTTCTCGCTCTGGTCGCCATGTGATTAAGCACCGTATGGAAGAAATGGGCTATTTGCCAACCGACTATGATATGGACAGCCTGTATGAGCAGTTTTTAACCCTAGCAGATAAAAAAGGCCAGGTGTTTGATTATGATTTAGAAGCATTGGTATTTATGGAGTCACAGGCGCAAGACGACGATAAATATGCGCTTCAGCATATGATGGTGCACTCTGACTCAACTGAAGGTGTTGCAACTGCCACGGTACGTATCGCCGTTGATGGCAAAGATATTACCGAAGCGGCAACAGGTAATGGCCCCGTTGACGCGGCATACAATGCGATTGCCCGTGCCACTGACCGCAAAATCAATATCACCAATTATAAATTAAGTGCAAAAGGCGAAGGCCAAAATGCACTTGGGCAGGTTGATATTACCGCAAAATATAACGAACAAATGTTCCACGGTGTCGGTTTAGCTACAGACGTGGTAGAGGCCTCTGCTCAAGCATTGGTGCATGTGATGAATCTAGTGTACCGCGCAGATAAAGTGGCTGATTTTAAACAACAGATCCATAAAGAAAGGGAGTTAGGTGGCGTATGAGTTATCAAATAGCAGTGTTGTCGGGTGATGGTATTGGCCCGGAAGTAATGGCTGAAGCACGTAAAGTGTTAACTGAAGTGGAAGCTCGTTTTGGGCTAGACATTCACTACACCGAATACGATGTTGGCGGTATCGCCATTGATAACCATGGTTGCCCATTACCTGATGCAACCTTAAAAGGGTGTGAAGCTGCAGATGCAATTTTATTCGGCAGTGTCGGTGGCCCTAAGTGGGAGCACTTGCCACCAAATGATCAGCCAGAGCGTGGTGCATTATTGCCTCTGCGGGGTCACTTTGAGCTATTTTGTAATTTACGCCCAGCAAAATTACACGATGGTTTAGAGCATATGTCGCCACTTCGCAGTGACATATCAGCCCGTGGCTTTGATGTGTTGTGTGTGCGTGAGTTAACCGGTGGCATATACTTTGGCAAGCCAAAAGGGCGCCAAGGTGAGGGCGAGAACGAAGAAGCGTTTGATACCATGCGTTATAGCCGCCGCGAAATCAGCCGAATTGCGCGCATTGCATTTGAAGCCGCCCGTGGCCGTAAAAATAAAGTGACCTCAGTAGACAAAGCTAACGTGTTAGCCTGCTCAGTATTATGGCGCCAGGTGGTAGAAGAAGTTGCTAAAGACTTTCCTGATGTGACCTTAGAGCACATTTATATTGATAACGCGACAATGCAACTGCTGCGTCGTCCAGACGAGTTTGACGTGATGTTATGTTCAAACTTATTTGGCGATATTTTGTCAGATGAAATCGCCATGTTAACCGGCTCTATGGGGTTATTATCTTCAGCGAGCATGAACAGCACAGGCTTTGGTTTATTTGAACCAGCCGGTGGTAGTGCACCTGATATTGCAGGCAAAGGCATTGCTAACCCAGTGGCACAAATTTTATCAGCAGCATTAATGTTACGTCATAGCTTAAAGCAAGAAGAAGCCGCAAGTGCCATTGAGCGCGCGGTAACAAAAGCATTAGCAAGTGGTTACCTAACGGGTGAACTGCTAGCAGCAGATAAACGCAACGAAGCGAAATCGACAGCACAAATGGGTGATTTTATCGCTCAGGCAATAAGAGAAGGTGTGTAAATGAGCCAAGTGACAGGTAAAACCTTATATGAAAAAGTATGGGATGCACACGTTGTTGCTAGCCCAGAAGGTGAAGCGCCAATCGTATATGTTGATCGCCATTTAGTGCATGAAGTGACATCACCACAAGCCTTTAGTGGATTAAAAGTGGCTGGACGTCAATTACGCGCACCAGAAAAAACCTTTGCCACTATGGATCATAATACCTCGACCCGTAGCGCAAGTTTAGATGCCTTAAGCCCAATGGCGCGTACACAGGTAGAAACGCTAGCGCAAAACTGTAAAGAGTTTGGCGTGCGTTTATACGACATTCACCACCCAAACCAGGGTATCGTGCATGTTATGGGGCCTGAGCTCGGTATTACTCTACCTGGCACAGTCATTGTGTGTGGCGACTCACACACAGCCACTCATGGCGCATTTGGTGCGTTGGCCTTTGGTATTGGTACATCAGAAGTTGAGCATGTTTTAGCAACACAAACCTTACGCCAATTAAAAGCCAAAACCATGAAGGTTGAAGTACGCGGCCAGGTAACTGATGGCGTAACGGCAAAAGATATTGTACTAGCGATTATCGGTAAGCTAGGTATGGATGGCGGTACAGGTTATGTGGTTGAGTTTTGTGGCCAAGCCATTGAAGCGTTAACCATGGAAGGTCGCATGACCTTATGTAACATGGCCATTGAAATGGGCGCTAAAGCCGGCATGGTGGCACCTGACCAAACGACTTTTGATTACTTAAAAGGCCGTGAGTTTGCGCCCAAAGATGCCGTATGGGAACAAGCCGTTGCCGCATGGTCACAACTTAAAACCGATGCTGACGCAGTGTTTGATGCCGAAGTGGTTTTAGAGGCTAAAGATATTGCCCCACAGTTAACCTGGGGGACCAACCCTGGACAAGTTGTGGCTATTGATGGTGTGGTCCCTAACCCGCAAGATGAACCTAACATGACTAACCGTACCAGTATGGTAAAAGCATTAGAGTACATTGGTTTAACCCCCGGCACTAAAATGACCGACATTAGTATTAACAAGGTATTTATTGGTTCTTGTACTAATTCACGTATCGAAGATTTACGTTCTGCAGCAGCTCATGCTAAAAATCGTAAAGTGGCTGAGGGGGTGGTGGCCATTGTGGTACCGGGTTCAGGCCAGGTAAAACTGCAAGCAGAAGCTGAAGGCTTAGATAAGATCTTTATTGAGGCCGGGTTTGAATGGCGCTTACCAGGATGCTCGATGTGCTTAGCAATGAACGATGACCGTTTAGAGCCGGGTGATCGCTGTGCATCAACCAGTAACCGTAACTTTGAAGGGCGTCAAGGGCGTGGAAGTCGCACCCATTTGGTGAGTCCGGCAATGGCCGCTGCAGCAGCTGTGGCTGGTCACTTTGTCGATATCCGTAAACCATACTAAACCGAGATAGGAGAGAAACATGCAAGCATTTACTGCCCATACCGGTTTAGCGGTAGTCATTAATAGCGCCAATATCGATACTGATCAGATTATTCCAAAGCAATTTTTGTCTAAAGTGACTCGCGATGGCTTTGGTGTGCATTTATTTCATGACTGGCGTTATTTAGACGATGCTGGTGATCAACCGAATCCTGATTTTGCGTTAAATAAGCCTCGCTACAAAGGGGCTTCTATTTTACTCGCTCAAGAGAACTTTGGTTGTGGTTCATCTCGCGAGCATGCGCCTTGGGCGTTAGCTGACTTTGGTTTGCGAGTGATTATTGCTCCGACGTTTGCAGATATTTTTTATGGTAACTCCATTAATAATGGCTTATTACCGGTAAAGCTGCCTTCAGAGCAAGTACAACAGCTAATGGATGAGGTTGAAGCAAGCGAGGGTGCACAAATAACCGTCGATTTACAAGCATTAACCGTCACGTCACCTTCAGGTAAGGTGTTTGGTTTTAGTTTGGTCGAGTCTGCAAGACATAAATTACTTAATGGATTAGATGCGATTGGGTTGACCTTGTCTTTTGAACAGAGCATCAGTGATTACGAAGCTAACATCCCAGCATGGTTTGCATAACTTGACCTGTAGTTAACACGTACTGACGGATTTTGCGCCGTTAAAGTTGCGAAAATTTACTGTTTTAGAACCTCTCTTTGCGGGCAAAGAGAGGTTTTTTTATTTTTTTTTGTAAATTTATTGATGTTTGAAATTGGATAAAACACGCATTATATCTTGGTATTAAGTGGACACGCCCAGTTTTAAAAGTTAACTAGCGTTCGGATGAGTACTTGCTAAGTGTTTATTTTTATTTGTTAAATTAACTTACTTCTATAAGTTTGATAGTTTGAGCGTACAGTCATTTTTATTTTTACGTTGTAAGGTGAGATAAAAATTAAAAATATTGCACTAGATCACAGTTTTAAATCGACTTATTTAGCCCTTTTAGCAAGGTAACCCCTGTTGCAAAGCGAGTTGGGATCCGTAAACTGATGCCTCATTTGAATCGAGCTTTTACTCTATTTAAGGCCGGTTCAAGCAGTATGGATCTTAAGCACAGAGAATGATAATGAAAAAAACAGTGTTAACTTTGGCCATTAGTGCCATCGTATTTGGAGCAACAACTCAAGTCAATGCAGCAGGTTTTCAACTTGCAGAATCTTCAGCAACAGGCCTAGGTCGCGCATTTGCAGGCGAAGCTGCTATTGCCGATAATGCCTCAACGCAAGCACGTAATCCTGCGATGTTAGCTTACCTTGAAGGTCGTCAGCTTTCGGCTGGCGGCATTTACGTTATGCCAGATATCGATGTGTTAGGTGATGTGAGTATCACTTCTCCTTTGTTAGGCTCAGATGCGGTAGTTATTGATGCTGACGAAATCGATGTGGCAGACAATGCCCTTGTACCTAACTTTTATTATTCTAATCAACTCAATGACAATTGGACTTGGGGCCTTGCAGTTAATTCTAACTATGGTTTAGCCACTGAAACCGACACCACAAGTGCCTCGGCTATTTTTGGTAGCCACACCGCAATCACCACCGTTGAATTTAACCCGAATATCGCTTATCGCGTTGATGACAGTGTTACAGTGGGCGCTGGTCTTCGTTTGGTTTATGGTGAAGGCGAAGTTAGCGCTACAACACCTGGCTGGATTGATGCGATTAAAGCCAATGTACCAGCAACAATATCAGCGGCATTGCCTGCGGCAGGCACAGAGCTTAAATCGATGGAAGGTGATGACATTGGTTACGGCTGGAAAGCGGGTGCAAGTTGGCAAATTAATGCAAACAACCGGATTGGTTTAGCCTACCACAGTGGCGTTGATCTCGATTTAGACGGTTCAGTATCTGGTGTGGTTTACAACGGTGGGCAAGACATTGAAATTGAGGGTTACCTACCAATCGAGCTTCCTGCATTTGCTGAGTTGGCATCATATCACCAACTAACAGAAAACTGGGCTGTGCATGCCAGCGTTAACTGGACAGAATGGAGTACCTTTGAGCGTTTAGTGGCTTATTTCCCTGGTGAGGTAAAACCGACTGGCGATCTTGAGTCTGACGTTGTTAAAGAAGAAAACTTTAAAGATAACTGGCGCTACTCAATCGGCACGACTTACAGCATTGACGATCAATTAACCTTACGTGCTGGTATCGCGCTTGATAATACAGCTGTAGATGATGAGCATCGTACGACTACAATCCCTGACTCAGATCGCCTATGGTTTAGCATGGGAGCGGGCTACCAAATGTCTAAGAATCTCAGTGTCGATCTTGGTGTCACTTATATTCGTATGCATGGCGATGCGCCGATTGACGAAACTCAAGACTTACTTGGTTTAGCATCAATCGGCTATAGTGGTGAAGCAACCGGCCATGTATGGTTAACTGGATTACAACTTAGCTATAAAATGTAATCGATAAACCAATAATTGAAACGCCCTGCATCTGCGGGGCGTTTTATTTTATGACAAATGCAATATACGTTATGGCAACGATTTGAGTTGTTGTGGGAGTATCCCTAATCTGTATCGTCATGTAAAAATGGTCATTAACGGCAAACATACTTGCATTAAATTTAGGTGTCGAGGTAGGATGTAGTATTGGCTAATTAAGCAGATAAATCATATAAAATAATCATAATAAAATGATATAGGAAATCAGATGGTTGCTAAAAAATACATTGTCGCGTTAGATCAAGGCACAACCAGTTCTCGTGCGATTGTGTTTAATCACCAGGCGAATATTGTTGCTGTTGCGCATCGAGAGTTTACCCAGCATTATCCTCAAGCAGGGTGGGTTGAACATGATCCAATGGAAATTTGGTCATCGCAAAGTTCAGTCTTAGTTGAGGTATTAACTCGAGCAGGCATAAGCCGACATGATGTTGCAGCTATTGGTATTACTAATCAGCGTGAAACGACGATTGTGTGGAACAAACACACGGGTAAGCCAATATGCAATGCGGTGGTGTGGCAATGTAGACGGAGCCAAGGTATTTGCCAACAACTCAAAGCACAAGGTGCTGAGGAAATGGTACGCCAGAAAACAGGCCTAATATTAGACCCGTATTTTTCTGCTTCAAAAATTAAGTGGATTTTAGACAATGTAGACGGTGCGCGTGAACAGGCCGAAGCTGGAGATTTGCTGTTTGGCACAGTTGATACATGGCTAGTGTGGAAGCTCACTCAGGGTGAGGTTCATGTGACAGAGCCAACCAATGCATCGCGTACCATGCTATTTAATATTCATACTCAAGAATGGGATAAAGAGCTCCTTGAGTTGTTTGATATACCTCCTGCCATGCTGCCAGACATTAAACCCTCTTGTGCAATATACGGTTACACCGAACTTGCAGGAAACCATGTACCTGTAGCGGGGATGGCAGGTGATCAACAGTCTGCGTTATTTGGCCAATTGTGTATTCAGCCCGGTATGGCTAAAAACACCTACGGCACCGGGTGTTTTTTATTAATGAATACTGGCGAGAAAGCTGTTGAGTCGACACATGGTTTATTAACCACAGTGGCTATTGGTGCTGATGCTAAAGTGAATTATGCCCTAGAAGGCTCTGTCTTTATGGGCGGCGCAGTGATCCAATGGCTGCGCGATGAGTTAGGCCTAATCGCAGATGCGTGCGACACCCAATATTTTGCTGAAAAAGTGGATGACACCAATGGTGTATATCTCGTGCCCGCTTTTGTTGGTTTGGGGGCGCCTTACTGGGATGCAGACGCTCGCGGCGCGATTATTGGTTTGACTCGTGGTGCAAATCGAAACCATATCATACGCGCAGCATTAGAAGCCATTGCGTATCAGTCACGGGATGTGCTGGATGCTATGAGTAAAGATTCTGAAGTGCCGCTATCAGAAATTCGAGTCGATGGTGGCGCTGTTGCCAATGACTTTTTAATGCAGTTTCAGGCCGACATAACCGGAGCAAAAGTCATACGCCCTGTTGTGACCGAAACAACCGCAATGGGTGCCGCCTTTTTAGCAGGGTTAGCGGTGGGGGTTTGGCAATCTACTGATGAGTTAAAAGCGATGTTGTCTACCGAACGTGAGTTTACCTCTAATATGGACCATGAGCACAGGGCGACAATTTATGCAGGGTGGAAGCAAGCTGTGGCGCAAGTCAGTCCAAACAGTCAACCCCAATAAAATACGTAATGCTACACCTCTATATCAATATGCTGACTGGCGGTTTCTCCACGAGTGGAAAATCGCTCGTCGGTGGTCATTCGCCTTAAGCGGCTGCCGAGATTTTTTTTGTCGTCGATGGTGCGCAATTTTGCGCGCCGTTCTTTGCGAACAAGGGCTTTTTTGGCAACAAGGGTTTGGTGGGGAATTTTAGGGGGGAGTTGCGTTTGCGGCGCCTCATGGCTATCAGCGTTGAGAGCACTAGTGTTTTTGACCTGCTCAACGATCCTTCTGCGTTCACTTACCGCGCGCACAGGTCTTGCTAGCATGGCATAAATGCTGTCGATACTCATGTCAGGCCCTCCTGTGCTGATAAATCTATCTGGGATATTTCCTCTACTATAACTTGTTATCGGCACCTCATGGTTAAAATTTAGTCATTGTAAGTTGTTATTCAGAAGTTTGGATAAAAGATGGGTTTATGATGTTAAAAATCAAAACGTTAATTCTGGTCTACTTTCAAATTTGTCATTTGTTTTAGTAACAAGTCTTTTTATTATATACAAGTAACGCAGTTAGTAAGACAAATGGTTGTTTGAAAGGCGTTTGTTATCCAGAGCTCAGGTTTGTTTATTCATTTTAGAGTCATTTTCATACCACTGGCTGAGCTGGTGTGAGCTTAAGCCTAAGTCTGCATTACTGACTATATGCTGGCAGCTGAGGCGATATCCTTGAGTTAGTTTACGTGCGCTTAATTTGGCAATGTCATGTTTGCTAGGGGCTGGCGGGTTGGTTAAGTACTGCAGCGCGCATAAACCGCACTGGCCTCCACCACCACATTGGGTGATTAACCCTTTACCTTGACCAGCATAGCGGTTGATATTGTCGAGCATAACACCTGAGCGACCATTGAGTTGTGCAATGAATTGACCCGCGTGATAGAGATTGACCGTCGCCGAGTTTTTTCTTAGCGGCCAAAAGTGTCCCTTTCGCAGTTGATGTAACAATAATCGGATACCGCTTATAGCAAATAATAAACTTAACACAGCCATAATCTGCGTCCAAACGTGATTAAAGCTCACACCATTGTCCGAGTTGTAATCCATAAAATGCAGCATCAATAACCACTGCTGATAATCAGAGCGATCATTCTGATGTGCTATCACATTACCCGAGTGTCGATTAACAAAAATACGTGTACCAACTTCATCACGAGCGGTAATGACCAATGTGCCTTTAGGCATAGTAGTGGGATTGTTAAGTATTTTTGCAGGCTCTAGGGGAGCATCACCTCGATAACTTGCATGGGCGATTTGTTGTATTTGGCTCTCACTGAGGCTCACTATACTTAATGCCTGTTGGTTTGTGTGTGTGGTTAGCATGGTGTCAGCCCATATAAATATTTTCTGACCATCTAACTGGGTGAGTTGGTAAGCTGGGCGGTCGACAATGGTGATTAATTCTATTTCACTTAGCGGCTTGCTAGACAATCTCACAACATCATTTATCGAAACCCTAATGTCTTGGTTTAATGATGTAACATGTTCAGACGTCGGCTGAGTTTGCAGGTGTAAATCAGCAGAAAACCAAGCAGGTGGGATAATATTTAGCAACAAACCGGTGCTTAACCACAGCAGCAGTTGTATCCCTATTAATAACCCAAGCCATTTGTGCAGTTGTTGCCAGCGGATCATGGGTTCACCTTGTTATTTCGTAATCTACACCACAGTAACAGAGTGCCGAAAACTGCGGTGAGTAATCCTAGGCAAGCCATAAGAGTGAGCAAATTATTATGGATATTATCGCGAGTATCGTAATCCATAATATGCAGCATCCACATCACATCAAAAAGTCGCCAATAGTTGTGACGTTTCGTCACTATATCGCCTGAAATGGCTGATACATAAATACTGCTGTTACTGATGTCGGCAAAGTTAACTTGCCAAACAGGCAACCAATTGGGATTGAGTTCTCTGGGGGCCGTTTTTGCTAATAAAAATGCATTTTTAATGTTTGCTGCTCCCGAATATGCACTCAGGGCAATGTGCCTAGCATGGTGTTCTGTTAGTTGTTTAAGCGGTAAGCCTGTGTCGGCATTAAGAATAATTAACTGTGATTGTGATTTGAATTGATAAAATGCCTGCGTTTGTTGCTGGCTTACACGCAATTGAGTGGCATCTGGATACCGTTGCAGTAATTGTGCTAATGGATAATTAACGCCGGATAGTTTACTTGGCGTTTGTGGTGTGGTGATGGTGTTTCCACGAATGAAATCGATATCCATTAATACCATGTAAGTACCTGATAATGCCCATATCCCCATTTGGAGTCCGGCAACGAGTGCAAACCAACGGTGTAAACGTCGAAGAGTGTGGCCATTTGGCATAGTTGAACGCGCTACATTTAGGGTGGAGTGTTTTTTTAACATTATTTAATGATCAAAATCGACCATTTTTTAGTGTTAACAGCCCTTAATCTTCCTGCATTAATACTGTATTTCAATCAAAAGGTGGATTATTAACACAATATAGTCACTTTACATTAACGATTGCTCTGTATTTACGTCGATAAAATGACCGTTATGTGTCTGGTTTAACTCATTTACCCTGATTTCAAGCTGTTTTTTATCAGGCGATTTGTTATTCATCCTGTTTTAGATCAATTTGCTGCTAACCCGCTTGGCGTCTGGATTTAATATATCAGTCCATCCCTTGACAACACTTGCATAGAGTCCCTAAACTTAGCATTTGTGGGAAAAAGTGGATCATTGTGGATCAAATGCTAACAAAAGAGGTGTAATAGGGTGTTTCGGGGTGCCAGTGCAATTAACATGGACGCTAAAGGACGGATCGCAATACCTGCGAGATACCGTGATGCTTTGCGTGCAGAACATGCCGGTACTGTGATCATTACTGTTGATATTGAATCTGCCTGTTTGTTGATTTACCCATTACATGAATGGGAGCAGATAGAAGCAAAGCTAAGGCTGCTTTCTGATACCGATCCGCTTGAACGCTCCTTTAAACGAAAATTACTGGGTCACGCACAAGATTGTGAGCTAGACAGCCACGGGCGCATTGTTATCCCGCCGGCATTACGAAGTTTTGCCAGTTTAGAAAAGAAAACCATGCTGGTGGGCTTACTGAATAAATTTGAATTATGGGAAGAGTCAGCTTGGCAGCAACAAATGGATGACGGTAATAGCCTGATCCAAAGCCAAGATTTAGCCAGCAATGAACGCCTGGCCAACTTTTCACTGTAGTGACCAAAAAGGTTAAAAAACCAATGAGCCAAGAGTTTGCCCATTTATCAGTATTACTTAATGAGACCGTAGATGGTCTCAATATCCAACGTGACGGCATTTATATTGATGGCACGTTTGGTCGTGGTGGGCATTCTCGACATGTGTTGAGCCATTTGGGCGAAAACGGCCGCTTAATTGCAATCGATCGTGACCCTCAAGCCATTGAGGCTGCTAAGCAATTTGCTGATGATCCGCGGTTTCAAATTGTGCATGGTGGTTTTGGGCAATTAGCTGAATATGTTGGCGAGTTAGGATTAACCGGCAAAATTAACGGTGTGTTATTAGATTTAGGCGTGTCGTCTCCGCAGTTAGATGATGCCGAACGTGGTTTTAGCTTTTTACGTGACGGCCCATTAGATATGCGTATGGATAACAGCCAAGGTCAAACGGCTGCTCAGTGGATTGCACGCGCAGAAGTGGAAGACATGGCATGGGTATTTAAAACCTATGGTGAAGAAAAAAATGCTCGCCATATTGCCCGCTGCATTGCTGCCGATCGTGAAAAAACACCGTTTTTACGCACCAAAGAATTGGCCGATTTAATTGCACGAATTACTAAGAATAAAGAACGTAACAAGCATCCAGCAACGCGTGTGTTTCAGGCGATTCGAATTTATATCAATAGCGAGTTGGAGCAGATAGATCAGGCGCTTGAGGGGGCATTAACTGTGTTGGCTCCAGAAGGGCGCTTATCAGTGATCAGTTTTCACTCTTTAGAAGATCGCATGGTGAAACGTTTTATTCGTCGTCATAGTCAAGGCGAAAGCGTGCCACATGGATTACCTATTACAGAAGCTGAAATTAACAAGTCGCGTAAGTTAAAAGCTGTTGGTAAAGCGATGAAACCTTCAGAGGCAGAACTAGAACAAAATCCACGTGCCCGCAGCTCGGTATTAAGAGTTGCAGAGCGCTTAGATTACTAAGTTTCGAGGTTAATGTGAGCCAATCACCATTAAGTTTACCTCGCATAGTGTTGCAAGACCTTTGGCGTCATAAGTGGGTTGTTCTGCTTGGTGCGTTAGTGATGGCAAATGGGGTTGTGGTGGTTTATACCAGCCATGTCACTCGGCAATTGACTTCGCAATGGGACCAATTGCTGCAAGAGCAAGACAGGTTAGATATTGAATGGCGCAATTTATTATTAGAAGAGCAATCGCAGTCTGAACACAGCCGTGTGACGCGAATGGCGACCAAAGAACTGAATATGGCTCGGCCGCTGCCCAAAGACGAAATTATTATTCGAGTTCAGTGAGCATAGGGATTATGGCAAGACAAGCAAAACGAAAATTAAATCACGAACTGATCCCATGGCGTTTATACGTTGTGGTGGGGTTTGTGTTGTTATTATTTTGTAGTTTGATTGCTCGTGCGGCCTATATTCAGATTATTGAGCCAGACAAACTGCGTCAAGAAAGTGATATGCGTACTTTGCGCACCACCAGTAATCAAGTACAACGAGGGCTAATTACCGATCGTAATGGTGACATGCTCGCGGTGAGTGTGCCTGTGCGTGCGGTGTGGGCCGACCCTAAACATGCTCATGATCAAAATGCATTTAAAGACATGCGTCGCTGGCAAGCGTTGGCCGACGTGTTGCAAGAGCCTGTTGACGAGCTGGTTCGTAAAGTAAAGGGAAACCCTAAAAAGCGTTTTGTTTATCTAAAGCGTCAAGTCACTCCTGCCGTAGCTGATTATATTGAACAGCTTAAAATTGGCGGCATTTATCTTAAATCTGAGTCGCGTCGTTATTATCCTAGTGGCGAAATTGCCGCGCAATTAATCGGTATTACTAACATTGATGATGTGGGTATTGAGGGGATTGAAAATACTTACAACACTTGGCTAACGGGCACGCCATCTAAACAAAAGGTACGTAAATCTCGTGATGGTAATGTGGTTGAGCGTTTAGATATTGTTCAAGAAGGTGAGAGCTCTAATGACTTGGTGTTAAGTATCGATCAACGCATTCAGCAGTTGGCCTATCGTGAACTAAAGCGAGCCACTGAAATGTACCAAGCAACATCGGGTTCTGTAGTGGTGATTGATGTGCATACCGGTGAAGTATTGGCGATGGCAAATACGCCATCATATAACCCCAATGCGCGCGATAATTTACAAACACATCGTATGCGTAACCGCGCGTTAACCGACACCTTTGAACCTGGCTCAACGGTTAAGCCTTTTGTTGTGGCTGCTGCATTAGAAGCGGGCACAGTTAAAGCAAATGAGCTTATTCAAACCTCACCTGGCTGGATGCGCATTGGCGGGCGTCAAGTGCGCGACTCTAACAATTACGGTGACATGTCGTTAGCCAAAATCCTTGTTAAATCAAGTAACGTCGGTATCAGTAAATTGGCGTTGTCTATGCCTGTGCAGCAGCTGTTAGGGACTTATCAATCTATGGGGTTGGGTAACTATTCGGGCATCAATTTAACTGGAGAAAGCGCTGGGTTAATTCATGATCGTAATCGTTGGTCTGACTTTGAGCGAGCAACACTGTCGTTTGGTTACGGCTTTACAGCAACACCACTGCAAATTGCTCGCATGTATGCCACGTTAGGTAGTGGCGGTATTTTGTACCCAGTATCAATTTTAAAACTCAAACAGGCTCCTAAAGGCGAGCAAGTCATTTCAACTCAGGTTGCTCAAGATGTTATGCAAATGCTTGTAGGAGTAACCGAAGAGGGTGGCACCGCCAGAAAGGCCCACATTGACGGCTATCCTGTAGCGGGTAAAACCGGTACTAGCCGTAAGGCTGTTGCTGGTGGGTATGGCGATGATTATGTTGGTTTATTTGCTGGTGTTGCGCCGGTTCATAATCCTCGTTTAGCCATTTCGGTGGTGATAAATGAGCCAAAAGGTGACAAGTACTACGGTGGTGATGTTGCGGGGCCTGCTTTTGCCAAAATTATGTCTGGGGCATTGCAAATGCTGAACGTTGAGCCAATTTCAGAGCGTGAGGCTATTCATTTAGCTACTGCGCAAGGAGCGCAGCATAATGTTATTAAATGATTTATTAGCACCGTGGTTTCATTATGCCGGTTCAGAGTTTATTAACGACTTAACCCTCGATAGCCGCAGTGTTAAAGCTGATGGGCTATTTGTGGCATTACCTGGTTATAAGGTGGATGGGCGTCAGTTTATTCCGCAAGCGGTTGCTGCTGGTGCAGCTGCCATATTGGTACATACAGATAACCCAAGTGAGCACGGTGTTGTTGATTTACAACAATATAAAGTGCCATTGGTGCATTTTTTTCAGTTAACACGGCAACTGTCGGCTGTGGCTGCTCAGTTTTACGAAGCGCACACCCATACGCTAGCGTTAATTGGTGTAACAGGTACTAACGGTAAAACATCTGTTACGCAAATTATTGCGCAAATTGTCAATTTACTCGGCCATCAATCTGCTGTTATGGGGACATTAGGCAACGGTGTTTGGGGTAAGTTGGTCGACAGCGGTAACACCACGGCTGACGCCATAACTGTGATGAAGCAATTAGCTGAGTTTAATGCCCAAGGCGTAAAAGTATGCGCGATGGAAGTTTCTAGCCATGGCTTGGTGCAAGGACGTGTAGAAGCGGTGCCTTTTGCGACGGCTGTCTTTACCAATTTAAGCCGCGATCATCTTGATTATCATGGTGATATGGACGCTTATGCCGCAGCGAAAAAACGTTTATTTCATTTTCCTAGCGTAAAACACGGTGTGATCAACATCGACGATACAACAGGTGCTAAATGGTTTGCTGAGTTAGCTGGCCGACAAATTTATTCATTTAGTGCTCTTGGCGATACGAGTGCAGATTTTTATTGTACCAAGGTGAATTACCATGACGCGGGTGTTAGCGCGACGTTACATTATCCCGCATTAAATGGCCAAACAACATTATCAGCCCAAATCGAGTCGCCTTTGTTGGGTGCGTTTAACTTATCTAACTTAGTCGCTGCCATTGCTGCCTTGTATTTACAGGGCATGTCGATGACAGCAATGTTAGCTGTAATGCCAACTATCGTGCCAGTAGCCGGCAGAATGGAGCGTTTTTCTGCGCCAAATAAAGCCACACTGGTTGTTGATTATGCGCATACGCCAGATGCCATTGAGCAAGCGTTAAAAGCATTGCGCGTACATTGCAAAGGCACGTTATGGTGTGTGTTTGGTTGTGGTGGCGATCGTGATAAAGGCAAACGGCCGTTAATGGCACAAGCCGCTGAGCGCTATGCCGACAAAGTGATGATTACTAGCGACAATGCTCGCAGCGAAGATCCGCAAGCCATTATTGATGACATCTTACAAGGCATTAGCCAGCCACAAAAAGCGCTGACCCATGTTGACCGTATTAGTGCCATTACTCAGGTTGCAGCATTGGCACAACCTGACGATATTGTTTTACTTGCAGGTAAAGGCCATGAAACCTATCAAGAAGTTGCAGGCCAACGTATCGATTATGATGAACGCGCTTTAGCACTTGCTTTGTCTAAGGACGCATTATGATTAGCTTATCGTTAACCCAAATTACCGAGCATTTACAAGGTGCTTTAGTGGGTAATGACCAAATGATTGCCGCTGTAAGTACAGATAGCCGCAAAATAGACGGTCAGTGTTTATTTGTTGCCCTAAAGGGTGAGCGTTTTGATGGCCATGATTTTGCTAGCACCGCCATTGAGAACGGTGCAGTTGCGTTGTTGGTTGACCACGTTTTGCCATTTGATGTTGCACAAATCGTGGTAGCCGACACACAAAAAGCCATGGGCAGTATTGGGGCTTTGGTGCGTCAATTGGTTAACCCTATCAGTATTGCACTAACAGGGTCTAACGGGAAAACCAGCGTAAAAGAAATGGTGGCGACGATTTTATCGCAGCAACACCAAGTGCTTTTTACAGCGGGTAATTTTAATAATGAAATTGGTGTGCCGTTAACATTATTACGCCTAACCGAAGGTGATAAATATGGCGTGTTTGAGCTAGGCGCCAATCACAGTGGTGAAATCGATTACACTTCGTCATTAGTGCAGCCACAAGTGGCATTAGTCAACAATATTGGTAGTGCGCACTTAGAAGGTTTTGGCTCCCTTGATGGCGTGGCCAAGGCTAAGTCTGAAATATTTAATCATTTAGCTAAAAATGGCACCGCGGTTATCAATGCCGACGATAAATATGCTCCATACATGCAACAGCAATCACAGGGGCATAATCAGCTGCTTTTCTCTCGTCAAGAAGGTGTGGTGGCAGATGTGAAAGCCATTGATATCAACGCCGATCAGAATGGCTGTTACCATTTCACTTTAACGTTTAACAATCAGCACGCGAGGGTGCAATTACCGCTGGCCGGATTACATCAAGTGAGTAATGCCTTGGCCGCAGCGTCGTTGTGTTTAGCACTTGATATTCCTCTCGCTTACATTGCACAAGGCTTTGCATTACTTAAACCGGTTAAAGGGCGTATGCAACCCCATAATCTTGGGCGGATCCTATTAATTGATGATAGTTATAACGCAAATCCTTCGTCTGTCAGTGCTGCCATCAATTGGTTGCAACAACGTGAAGGTTTTCGTTGTTTAGTGCTGGGAGATTTGGGCGAATTAGGCGACAATGCTGCCCCTTTGCATGCCAGCGTTGGTTTGCAGGCGAAAAATGCAGCAATAGAAGGTTTATTTTGTTGCGGCCAACTATCTGTGCATGCCAGTGAGGCATTTGGTAGCGAGCATTTTTCAACACAAGACACATTGATAGCGGCACTACAACAGCACCTTAAAGAGGTTGAAGCTAGTATCACTATTTTAGTTAAAGGTTCTCGCAGCGCCGCGATGGAGCGGGTTGTCGACAGTTTATTAAATGCCTATGGGCGTGGGGAGTTAGTGTAGATGCTGGTTTATCTAGCCGAGTATTTAACCCAATTTTATAGCGGGTTTAACGTTTTTTCATACGTAACGTTTCGAGCTATTTTGGGCTTGTTGACTGCATTAGTGTTTAGTTTGTGGTGGGGCCCCATTTTAATTAAGCGTTTACAAATGCTGCAAATTGGCCAGGTTGTTCGCAATGATGGTCCAGAGTCGCATTTTAGTAAGCGTGGCACGCCAACCATGGGCGGTATTCTTATTCTGGCAGGCATTTTTATCAGTGTGCTGTTATGGGGTGATTTATCTAATCGTTATGTATTAGTGACACTCTTTGTTTTAGGCAGTTTTGGGGTTATCGGTTTTATTGATGACTACCGTAAAGTGGTGAAAAAAGATTCTAAAGGACTGATTGCACGCTGGAAATATGCCTTACAGTCTATTGCGGCCCTAGTGGTAGCGATATTTTTATACAGTTCTTCGACAATAAGTGGCGAGACACAGTTAGTGGTGCCGTTTTTTAAAGATGTGATGCCGCAACTCGGCTTTATGTTTATTTTGCTGGCTTACTTCACCATTGTTGGTGCGAGTAATGCGGTAAACTTAACCGATGGTTTAGATGGTTTAGCGATTATGCCTACCGTGATGGTGGCTGCTGCATTTGCGTTAATTGCGTATTTGTCTGGGCATGCGCAATTTGCCAGTTATTTGCATTTACCGCATTTACCGTTAGCGGGTGAGCTAGTGATTGTATGTACTGCAATGGTTGGTGCTGGCTTAGGCTTTTTATGGTTTAACACTTACCCAGCGCAAGTGTTCATGGGTGATGTAGGTTCATTGGCCTTAGGTGCGGCATTAGGTGTTATAGCCATTCTTGTTCGCCAAGAGATTTTGTTGGTGATAATGGGCGGTGTCTTTGTAATGGAAACCGTATCGGTGATCTTACAGGTCGGCTCATATAAATTGCGTGGCCAACGTATTTTCCGCATGGCGCCAATACACCATCATTATGAGTTAAAGGGATGGCCAGAGCCACGAGTGATTGTGCGCTTTTGGATTATTTCATTGTTTTTAGTGTTATTAGGTCTTGCGACGCTGAAACTACGCTAAGCAATTATTTAAGGTAGATATTATGCAATCTAAGTACACGCACATCGTTTTAGGCTTGGGAGCCACAGGGCTTTCGGTCGTGCGTTTTTTAGCCACCAAGGGCATTAAGCCATTAGTGATGGACAGTCGTCGTCATCCTCCAGGGGCAGAGACACTGGCACAAGAGTTTGCAGATATCGAATTAATTGCCGGTGGCTTCGATTGTCGCTATTTGGTGCAAGCAAGCCAAATTATTATTAGTCCTGGTGTACCGATTGATACCCCTGAAGTGCGCGCCGCACTAGACATGGGGATTGAAGTGATTGGCGATGTGGAGCTATTTGCTCGTGAAGTGGCCGAACGCAAGCCTTGTGTTGTTGGAATTACCGGCTCAAATGGTAAATCAACGGTGACAACATTGGTTTATGAAATGCTACGTCAGGCAGGTATGTCGGTGGCGATTGGCGGCAATATTGGTACACCGGCATTAGATTTGCTTGAGCAAGATGTAGAGTTTTATGTGCTTGAACTATCAAGTTTTCAGCTTGAAACAACGCATTCGTTAAATTGTATTGCGGCCACGTGTTTGAACATCAGTGAAGATCATATGGACCGTTACAGTGATTTAAATTCGTATCGCGAAGCTAAGTTACGTCTGTATCCGCAAAGCCGGTTTGTCATGTACAACCTAGACGATGAGTTGACGTATCCATTAGAACCAAGGAATCAAAACCATTTTAGTTTAGGTGTGCCAGAAGGCGACGCTTGGGGGCTAAGTGATGGCAAGATTTTCCATGGCGACAGTGAGATAGTGAATTTAATCGATGTCTCATTAATTGGCAGCCATAACCACGCTAATTTACTTGCTGCTATGTCGCTAGCTTATGCCTGTGGTGTAGATAAAGAATCGATGGTTGAGGTTGCAAAGCATTTTGTTGGCTTAAGCCATCGTTGTGAGTTGGTGGGTGTTAAACAAGGTGTTTCTTACATCAATGATTCTAAAGCCACGAACGTTGGGGCGACCGTCGCGGCATTAGAAGGGTTGAATGCGCATCTTGGTGATTTGTATTTAATTGCTGGCGGAGACGGTAAAGGCAGCGATTTTAGCCCGCTTGCCGAGCCTTTAGCCAATATTACTCAGCTGATAACATTAGGCCGTGATGGTCCTAAAATTGCCAAGTTAAAAGCGGATTCAATACAGGTCACTAGCATGGCAGAAGCTGTCGCTAAAGCCGCAGAGTTAGCGTCGTCGGGCGATATTGTATTGTTATCACCAGCGTGTGCAAGTTTAGATATGTATAAAAACTTTATGGCCCGTGGCGATGATTTTAAGCAATGTGTGGAGTCGTTAGCCGATGGCGAGTAACGAGCAACAACTCAACCTGTTTAAACAAGGCTTGAATTGGGCTTTACCGTCATTGTTGTCGGATAACAGCAAACCAGGAATGCCGCTGTATGACCGCAGTTTTCTTGTCGCCATTATTGGTTTGATGTGTTTTGGGTTTGTGATGGTGATGTCGGCGTCGATGCCCGAAGCCACCAAACTGACCGGCGATCCATTTTATTTTATGTATCGTCATGTGTTGTATTTGGTTGGCTGTGTTGTTATTGCATTTTTTGTGCTCAAGTTTGATGTCAGTTACTGGGAAAAAAACAGTGGCATGCTGATGTTAGGCGTACTGGTTTTACTCGTTGCCGTGTTGTTTATTGGTACCTCAGTAAATGGTGCAAAGCGTTGGTTATCTCTTGGGCCTATTCGTATTCAGGTCGCTGAAATGGCCAAGTTTGTATTTATTGTGTACATGGCAGGTTATTTGGTTCGGCGCCATGGTGAATTACGTGAAAACCGTAAGGGATTCTACAAACCGATTGGAGTATACGGCCTATTTGCTGTGTTGATTTTATTACAACCGGACTTAGGTACTGTGGTGGTGTTGTTTGTTTGCACCGTGAGTTTATTGTTTTTAGCGGGCGCCCGAATCATCGACTTTATGGCTCTTGTTCTACTGGGCGTAGTGACATTTATACTGCTGGTATTGTTTGAACCCTATCGTATGCGACGAGTCACCTCGTTTATGGATCCATGGGAAGATCCTTTTGGTAGCGGTTATCAGTTAACGCAATCATTGATGGCTTATGGTCGAGGCGATTGGTTTGGTCAAGGTCTCGGAAACAGCATTCAGAAGTTGGCATATTTGCCTGAGGCACACACCGACTTTATTTTTGCTGTCATAGGCGAAGAGCTTGGCTTTGTAGGCATCATTATGGTGCTAATTGCATTATTTTTTGTGGCTATCCGCGCGATTAGATTAGGTAATTTGTGTTTAAAGATGCAACGCCCATTTGAAAGCTATGTGGCCTATGGCGTGGGTATTTGGGTCTGCTTTCAAACGGTTGTAAATGTGGGCGCCAGTATTGGTATGTTGCCTACAAAAGGGCTTACATTGCCGTTTATTAGTTATGGTGGCAGTAGTTTATGGGTGATGACCGCTGCAGTAATGCTTTTGGTGAGAATTGATTACGAGCGTCGACTGAGTTTTGTGCAGGCCGTCTAAGGGAGAACAAATTAATGAATACTAATGTGAGTCGTTCTCCACGCATTTTGATCATGGCAGGGGGCACTGGTGGGCATGTATTTCCTGCGCTGGCAGTGGCAAAACATTTGGCTGAAAAAGGCTGGCAGGTGCGTTGGCTGGGCACTGCCGATCGGATGGAAGCGCGCTTAGTACCTCAATACGGGTTTGATATTGAGTTTATCGATATTAAAGGTGTGCGTGGCAATGGCCTGATAAGAAAATTAGCAGCGCCGTTTAAAATTGTGCGCTCAATTATACAGGCTAAAGCAGTCATTAATGATTTTAAGCCCAATGTTATTTTGGGTATGGGTGGCTTTGCAAGCGGCCCTGGTGGTGTAGCGGGTAAGCTGTCGGGTGTGCCAGTGGTATTGCATGAGCAAAATGCCATCCCTGGAATGACCAACAAATTACTGTCTAACATCGCTAAAAAAGTGTTGTGTGCATTTCCAAATACCTTTGGCAATAATGTCGCCAATGTGGAAGTGGTGGGTAACCCCATTCGCCAAGAGCTTATTGCATTAGGCGAACACGCAAAAACAGCACAAGTCGATGCGTTAAGGATATTGGTTGTTGGTGGTAGTTTAGGTGCCAAAGTGCTTAATGATGTTATGCCGTCTGTTGTGGCGCATTTAAGTAAGCATCATTCAATAACTGTGTGGCATCAGGTGGGTAAAAACAATCACACTGCCGTAAAAGCCAGTTATCAACAGTTGGGGCAATTAGACTCGGTAAATGTGGCCGAGTTTATCGACGATATGGAAGCCGCTTATCGATGGGCAGATGTAGTCGTGTGTCGCTCTGGTGCGTTAACGGTATCAGAACTTGCAGCGGTAGGGCTCCCGAGTATTTTAGTGCCTTACCCACATGCTGTTGACGACCACCAAACCGTCAACGCATCGGTACTGGTTGATGCAGGTGCAGGCTTTTTATTGCCACAATCGATTTTAAATGCAGACAATCTTGCTGAAAAATTGCAGCTGTTTGCCGAACATAGAGAAGAACTCGCCCAGATGGGCCGTAAAGCAAGAGGCGTTGCAGTGTTAGATGCTACTCAACGTGTAGCAGATATTTGTGCCTCAGTTGCAACAAAGGGTTGAAATGACAAAAACAGAAAGATACGCACAACTTCGTAGCATGATCCCTGAAATGAGACGGATCAAGCGCATTCATTTTGTTGGCATCGGTGGTGCTGGCATGGGCGGTATTGCCGAAGTGTTAGTCAATGAAGGCTATCAAATCAGTGGTTCAGACATTGCGGTTAATAGCGTGACTGAACGACTACATAGCTTAGGTGCAAAAATTATTATTGGCCATCAGGCCCAGAGTGTTGAAAATGTTGATGTTGTGGTGGTTTCTACCGCAATTAACCAGCAAAACCCTGAGATTGTTGCGGCAAAAGAGCTACGCATTCCAATCGTTCGCCGTGCTGAAATGCTAGCTGAGTTGATGCGTTATCGTCATGGCGTAGCCATTGCTGGGACTCATGGTAAAACCACAACCACCAGTTTAATTGCCAGTGTATATGGTCAAGCTGAACGCGATCCAACATTTGTGATTGGCGGGCTACTAAACAGTGCAGGCACCAATGCTCGTTTAGGCACTAGCCGTTATTTGATTGCAGAAGCAGATGAAAGTGATGCCAGCTTTTTGCATTTACAGCCCATGGTCAGTGTGATCACCAATATTGAAGCTGATCACATGGATACTTATGGTGGTGACTTTGAAAAGTTAAAAACCACCTTTGTCGACTTTTTACACAACTTACCGTTTTACGGTGTTGCCGTGATGTGTATTGACGATGGTGTTATCCGTGACATTATGCCGCGTATTGGTCGTCAAGTTGTCACGTATGGTTTTAGTGAAGACGCTGATGTGCAAGCAATTAACTTTGCTCAAAACGGTCATCAGTCAAGTTTTACAGTAAAGCGCCATGCAAAAGATGATTTAGATATTGTACTTAATTTACCAGGGCAACATAACGTACTCAATGCATTAGCTGCAATTGCCGTAGCCACTGAAGACGACATTGACGACGAAGCAATTGTACAAGCATTAGCTGAGTTTGAAGGCATTGGTCGCCGCTTCCAGCATTTAGGAGAATTTGCCACTCCTAATGGTAATGTCATGTTAGTTGATGATTATGGTCACCACCCAAGTGAAGTGCTAGCAACAATTAAAGCAGCCCGTGCAGGTTGGCCAGATAAGCGCTTAGTGATGGCGTATCAGCCGCATCGTTACAGCCGAACACGCGATTTATATGAAGACTTTGTTGATGTGTTATCACAAGTTGATTGCTTACTGCTTCTTGATGTTTACGCCGCGGGTGAAGCCCCAATTCCTGGCGCTGATGGGCGGGCATTATGTCGCTCAATTCGTTTACGCGGTCAGATAGATCCCATTTTTGTGGCTAGCCCAGAGCAACTTGCAGCGGTATTGCCGGATGTATTGCAGCAAGGTGACTTATTTTTAACCCAGGGTGCAGGCAATATCGGAGCATTATCAAAAGAATTAGCGCTCAGTGAACTAGGCTTTAAAACCCAGCAAGAAGAACAAGGAAATGATTGATTTTCAACCAATTTTCATGGGTGGAAATCATGCTTTAATCATTAGGGATTGGTCGATATAATGGCCGATCTTTTGGGGCAGCACCCAGAACTATGTCAGAGGCGGATGTAAGGTGTCGTGGAGCGATAAAGGGCGCCAATTAAAACAGAATCTAGCACGTGTAAATTGGTATTTTTGCACCGGCTTGCTGTTTTTACTATGTGTGCTGGGCACAGTTTTTTGGGCTGGAATGCAGCTCCATACCCTGCTTAATGACGCAGATGCTCTGCCTATTGAAGCAGTTGCCATTAAGGGTGAGCGGATTTACACCACTGATGAAGAGATTAAAAATGCGCTGCAATCGTTAATGCAAAGTAGCTTTTTTAGCGCAGATGTTGTTGAAGTACAAAAAGCATTAGAAGCGCTGCCGTGGGTTTATCATGCTTCTGTAAGGCGAGAATGGCCTGCAAAATTTAAGGTCACTTTGCAAGAGCAGCAAGCAATAGCGCATTGGAATAATAGCGCATGGTTGAATGTGAATGGTGAAGTCTTTAATGCACAAGCCCATGCGCAGCACGAAAATTTGCCAATGCTATCTGGCCCGGAAGGAACAGAACAAGAAGTATTAACCAGTTTTCAGCAGTTAAATGATTTACTGACGATAAACGGATTTACCCTCGTTAATTTACGATTAAGTCCCCGCTATGCCTGGCATGCAGTATTAGCCAACGGGATTGAAATTGAGTTAGGGCGAGAAGATAAAATGTCACGGATACAGCGCTTTATTAACGTGTATCCTACTTTGAAGCAAAGTAATAAACCAGTTGCAACCGTTGATTTGCGTTACGATACCGGGTTTGCAGTAGGCTGGGGTGATTCAAAACAGAGAGTCGACAATAAATGACCAAAAATCAGGAAAGAAACCTCATCGTGGGGCTAGATATAGGGACATCCAAGGTCGCAGTGATCATTGGTGAAGTATTACCTGATGGTGAGATTAGTGTCATTGGTTTAGGTAACCACCCGTCACGCGGTATGGATAAAGGCGGTGTTAACGATCTCGACTCTATTGTGCGCAGTGTTCAACGAGCGTTAGATCAGGCAGAGTTAATGGCAGACTGCCAAGTGTCGTCTGTGTATTTAAGCATTTCGGGTAAGCATATTGCTTGCCAAAACGAAAACGGCATGGTGTCCATTAACGACGAAGAAGTCACACAAGAAGACGTAGATAATGTAATCCATACCGCTCGCTCGGTAAAAATACCGACAGAGCGTCGTATTTTACACGTGCTACCACAAGAATACTCAATTGATGTTCAAGATGGCATTAGAAGCCCAATTGGTATGTCGGGCATGCGTATGGAAGCCAAAGCACACATTGTGACCTGTGCTAACGATATGGCAAAGAACATCACTAAAAGCGTTGAGCGTTGTGGTTTAAAAGTCGACGACTTAGTCTTTTCTGGGATAGCGTCAGCTGACTCGGTATTGACCAATGACGAGAAAGATTTAGGCGTATGCATTGTCGATATTGGTGGTGGAACAACCGATATTGCTGTATATACCAACG
This sequence comes from Shewanella inventionis, assembly GCF_019931735.1. Taxonomy (NCBI): domain Bacteria; kingdom Pseudomonadati; phylum Pseudomonadota; class Gammaproteobacteria; order Alteromonadales; family Shewanellaceae; genus Shewanella; species Shewanella inventionis. The sequence continues at coordinate 834,354 of NZ_CP082926.1, forward strand.
GCGCGTTACGACATTGTGCAGTGATCCCGGTGGCTGGTAACCAAGTCACCAGTGACATCGCTAAAATTTTTAGAACACCGTTAACACATGCAGAGCAAATTAAAGTGCAATTTGCCAGTGCAAGAAGCTCAACGGTCAGTCGTGAAGACAGCATCGAGGTTCCGTCAGTAGGCGGTCGCCCTTCACGCAGTATGTCAAGACATACATTGGCCGAGGTCGTAGAGCCAAGATATCAAGAATTGTTTGAGCTTGTGCTCAAGCAGCTGCAAGATAGTGGATTAGAAGACCAAATTGCAGCAGGCATAGTACTCACCGGAGGTACGTCCTCCATATCAGGTGCAGTTGACATTGCCGAGGCAACATTTGGTATGCCAGTTCGTGTGGCATCGCCGTTGCCAGTTAAAGGATTGTACGAATATGTGGATCAACCTATTTACTCAACAGGAATAGGCTTGCTTCATTATGGCGCAAGGCGAGTTATCGAACGTCAGTTTGAACGACCTGAGCGTCAAGGGGTTACCAGCTTTTTGAATCGGGTCAAAAGTTGGTTTAAGGGTGAATTTTAATAACGCAGACATACGGAGATCAGACAATGTTTGAGATCATGGATACTCATTCAGACGAAGCGGTGATTAAGGTCATCGGCGTCGGTGGCGGCGGCGGTAATGCTGTCGAACATATGGTAAAACACAGCATCGAAGGTGTTGAATTTATCGTCACAAATACAGATGCTCAAGCATTACGTAAATCAGGTGCGGGTTCAACAATCCAGCTTGGTCGTGATGTGACTAAAGGCCTTGGTGCTGGCGCTAATCCAGACGTGGGTCGTCAAGCAGCTGAAGAAGATCGCGAAAATATTCGCGCAGCCATTAAAGGCTCAGACATGATCTTTATCGCAGCCGGCATGGGCGGTGGTACCGGTACTGGTGCCGCTCCTGTTGTGGCAGAAATTGCTCGCGAAGAAGGTATTTTGACTGTTGCGGTTGTGACCAAGCCTTTTCCTTTTGAAGGTAAAAAGCGTATGGCCTACGCAGAACTTGGTATAGCCGAATTAGCAAAGCATGTTGATTCACTCATTACCATTCCAAACGAAAAGCTACTGAAAGTACTTGGCCGTGGCACATCATTACTTGATGCATTTGCTGCTGCTAACAACGTGCTATTAGGCGCAGTTCAAGGTATTGCAGAGCTCATCACTCGCCCAGGTCTAATCAACGTCGATTTCGCCGACGTGAAAACCGTTATGTCTGAAATGGGTAATGCCATGATGGGTACCGGTGTTGCCACAGGTGATGACCGTGCAGAAGAAGCTGCAGAAGCCGCTGTTGCCAGTCCATTGCTTGAAGATATTGATCTAGCGGGTGCGCGCGGCGTATTGGTTAACATTACTGCAGGTATGGATATCAGTATCGAAGAGCTAGAAACTGTGGGTAACCATGTTAAAGCTTACGCATCAGATAACGCAACGGTTGTTGTCGGTGCAGTGATCGATCCAGAGATGAGCGATGAGTTACGTGTAACGGTCGTTGCTACAGGTATTGGCGCAGAGAAAAAGCCGGACATTCAATTAGTGTCTAAGCCAGTTGCGCGTCCAGAGCCAGTTGCGATTGAGCCTCGTCCAGAGCCAGTTGAAGAAGTGATTCCTCAAACTAGCTATGCGACGCCAAAAGGCAATGCGGTTCCACAGCAACAACCTTCTCAACGTCCAGATGCTGATTATCTTGATATTCCAGCATTCTTACGTAAGCAGGCTGACTAACACTCGGATAAAACGTGATGTTTTTGCGTGATTAATGAGTACGCTGTTGTAAAAGAGATTATTTTGCAAGCCGGTTCACGGATTTGCTACTGGGTTAGTGATTTTTTTGTGAAAATCTAAACTTATGGTAGCATGTCATACCAGCTCTGCATGATGGTCTTAGGCTGTTTTTGCAACTATTTGTTTAATATTGATATTTACGGGTAACTGAATGATTTTTCAAAGAACTGTTCAAAAAATGGTGAAGAGCACTGGTGTTGGATTACATTCCGGCAATAAAGTGACTCTATGCATTATGCCCGCACCAGTAAACACCGGGATTGTACTTAAGCGTACCGACCTAAGCCCTGCTGTGTCTATTCCAGCAAAGGCTGATATGGTTCGTGAAACGACTATGTGTACAGCTCTAGTGAATGATGCCGGTATTAGAATATCAACTATTGAGCACTTATTTGCTGCACTAGCCGGCTTAGGCATCGATAATGCGATTATCGAAGTCGATGCACCAGAAATCCCGATTATGGATGGCAGTGCTAGCCCGTTCGTGTTCTTACTGCAAAGTGCAGGGATCAAAGAACAAGCGGCGCCTAAAAAATATTTGAAAATTACCAAACCTGTGCGTGTTGAAGACGGCGACAAATGGGCCGAACTAAAACCTTTTAAAGGCTTTAGAGTCAATTTTAAAATTGACTTTGCTCACCCAGAAATTGCCCGTAGCCAACAACATATGGTGATGGACTTTTCTACATCAGCGTTTGTAAAAGACATTAGTCGTGCCAGAACATTTGGTTTTATGCGTGATATTGAATACCTACGTGCAAATAACCTTGCGCTAGGTGGCAGCATGGAAAATGCCGTTGTACTTGACGAATATCGTGTATTAAACCCTGATGGTCTGCGTTATGAAGACGAATTCGTTAAGCACAAAATTCTAGATGCATTTGGTGATTTGTATGTGGCAGGTCACGCAATTGTGGGCGAATTTGTTGCTTATAAAACCGGTCATGCGTTAAACAACCAACTTGTTCGAGCATTACTTGCCCAGCAAGATGCTTGGGAATTAGTAAGCTTCGACAAAGAAGCCGATGTCCCCGTCAGCTTTATGGTTCCGGGTGCGTTAGCACACGCTTAATGGTTAAGATTGCCTATTACGGCTGGCTAATGCAGCCAGCCGTTTTAGTTTTTCACCTAGTGTACCGTCGACATGTTCAGCTAATGCCTCAATATGTTGAGCTGCAGTATCACTAATCCTGTTTTGATTGGTGTTAACTTGCGGCTTAGATAATGCAAGCCCAGGATTGACTTTTACCTCAATAGCGGTAAGCATCGGAAGCGTGTCAATTTGGAGCTGTTGTAATAGCTTCTGCTTTTGAAAATTTATTCTTGCAGCCCATGCTGCTGATGTAGTTTCAATAACAAGAACACCCTGGCGGAGATTAGCCACTTTAAGCTGCTCAGCCACAGGACCATTCAATGTCTGTTTTACATACTGATTCAGATTGTTTAATAGTTCTGCTTTCTCGGCAAGTTCAGGTAGTCGCCCTGACACATGAACTAAGTTGCTGAGATCTTGAGGGGGCTTTTTCATATGATAATAAGATGGCTGAATTAGGCTATGAGTGTAACAGTTTTTATTCAAGGTCGAAATGGCGTAACGCGTTGGCAACCAAGCAAACGATGGTTACTTCTACCTATTATTCTGATGGCCACCGGCACAGGAATATATCAATACAACACAGACCGCTTTGCAAGCCAACAAGCTAAAGTTGACGAAAATAAACAACTACGTGAACTGCAAACGCAACAAGTGATTGAACTCAAAACCGCCACCGAAACCCAATTAGCAGCCCTTGTTGCTCATGTGGCAAAGATGCAAGCCAAAATTACCCGACTTGAAGCCCTCGGCCAGCAAGTTGCACAGAATAACCTCCTTGATGATCAATTCGATTTCTCTGCAGAAGTCGGCATCGGTGGGTTAAGTGAAATAGGTAATGGCGTCGAATTAAGCCAGCTTATTGATGAAATGAATAAGCTAGCCTCCAGAATTGATAATAATAATGTTCAGTTATCCCTACTTGAAACAGTAGCATCTAATCTCCATATAGATGAAGAACGTTATATATCAGGGCGACCAATCGAGAAAGGTTGGTTATCTTCGCCCTATGGTTTACGAAATGACCCTTTTACAGGCCGACGAACAATGCATAAAGGCATTGATTTTGCTGGCAAAGAAGGGGCAGATGTTACTGCGACTGCAGCAGGCGTTGTAACATGGTCAGGAAACATGCTTGGCTATGGCGAGTTAGTCGAAATTGATCATGGTAATGGTCTTCGCACTCGTTATGGTCATAATAAATCTCTGTCAGTAAACGTAGGTGACGTCGTTGCCAAAGGCGATAAAATTGCCAGTATGGGAAGCACAGGTCGTTCAACCGGCCCCCATGTGCATTACGAAGTGTTGCGTGGTAAACAGCAAATAGATCCACAAAAGTACGTCTACCGCAAAGCAAGTTAATAAAATTAACGGTTAATGCGCTCAAATGAGCCAAACCTACAACAGATAAGTGATAAAGATGTTAGGCAAACTACTGACAAAAGTATTCGGAAGTCGCAACGACCGTACCCTGAAAAGTCTCGGAAAAATTGTAAACCAAATTAATGCATTAGAAGCTGATTACGAAAAGTTATCAAATGACGAATTAAAAGCGAAAACCGATGAGTTTCGCAAGCGTCTCGATAGCGGTGAAACCCTAGACGACATCATGGCAGAAGCCTTTGCAGTCGTTCGTGAAGCCTCAAAGCGTGTATTTGAAATGCGTCATTTCGACGTACAGTTACTCGGTGGTATGGTTTTAGACAGTAACCGTATCGCAGAAATGAGAACCGGTGAGGGTAAAACCTTAACAGCAACATTACCTGCATATCTTAACGGCTTAACAGGCAAAGGTGTGCATGTTATTACCGTCAACGATTACCTAGCCCGTCGTGACGCCGAAAACAACCGCCCATTATTTGAATTCTTAGGTCTAACGGTTGGTATTAACGTTGCCGGCCTTGGCCAGTTTGAGAAGAAAGAAGCGTACAACGCCGATATCACCTACGGTACCAATAACGAATTTGGTTTTGACTACCTTCGTGACAACATGGCATTTTCACCACAAGAACGTGTTCAGCGTCCACTGCACTATGCATTGATTGACGAAGTCGATTCAATCTTAATCGACGAAGCACGTACACCATTAATTATTTCTGGTGCAGCTGAAGATAGCTCAGAGCTTTACACAAAAATTAACTTACTTATCCCAAGCTTAATTCGTCAAGATAAAGAAGACACCGAAGACGAAGTTGGTGAAGGTGATTACAGTATTGATGAAAAAGGTAAACAGGTACATTTAACCGAGCGTGGCCAGGAAAAGGTCGAGCTGCTTCTTATTGAAAAAGGCATGTTAGCAGAAGGCGATTCACTTTACTCTGCGACAAACATTTCTTTATTACACCATGTTAATGCGGCATTACGTGCACACACCTTATTCGAAAAAGACGTTGACTATATAGTACAAGACAACGAGGTGATTATCGTTGATGAACATACAGGTCGTACTATGCCTGGTCGCCGTTGGTCTGAAGGGTTGCATCAAGCCGTAGAAGCCAAAGAAGGTGTTCATATTCAAAATGAAAACCAAACTTTAGCCTCTATTACCTTCCAGAACTACTTCCGTCAGTATGAAAAACTAGCGGGTATGACAGGTACCGCCGATACTGAAGCGTTTGAATTCCAGCATATTTATGGTCTCGATACTGTAGTTGTTCCAACAAACCGGCCTATGGTCCGTAATGATATGGCCGACTTGGTTTATCTAACCGCGTCAGAAAAATATGCCGCAATCATTAAAGATATCCAAGGTTGTCGCGAGCGTGGTCAGCCTGTACTTGTGGGTACAGTGTCAATTGAACAATCTGAGCTTTTAGCTTCTTTACTTAAAAAAGCCAAAATACCTCATAGTGTATTGAATGCTAAGTTTCATGAAAAAGAAGCAGAAATCGTGGCGCAAGCCGGTCGTGTTGGGGCAGTAACCATTGCAACCAACATGGCAGGTCGTGGTACCGATATCGTGTTAGGTGGTAACTGGAAGGTTGAAATCGAAAACCTTGCTAACCCAACTGACGAGCAAATTGCTAAAATTCGCAGTGACTGGAAAATTCAGCATGACAAAGTAATCGAAGCCGGTGGTTTACATATTCTTGGTACTGAACGTCACGAGTCTCGCCGTATCGACAACCAGCTTCGTGGTCGTTCAGGTCGTCAAGGTGATGCCGGTTCTTCACGTTTCTACTTATCCATGGAAGACAGCTTAATGCGCATCTTCGCATCAGACCGTGTATCGGGCATGATGAAAAAGCTAGGTATGGAAGAAGGTGAAGCGATTGAGCATCCATGGGTTTCCCGCGCAATTGAAAATGCACAACGTAAAGTAGAAGCTCGTAACTTCGATATTCGTAAGCAACTACTTGAATATGACGATGTGGCAAACGACCAACGCCAAGTTGTCTATGCTCAGCGTAACGAGCTAATGGATGCCGACAGTATTGAAGACACCATCAAAAATATCGAGCAAGATGTAATCGCAGGTGTGATTGACCAATACATCCCGCCACAATCATTAGAAGAGTTGTGGGATATTCCTGGTTTGGAGCAACGTCTAAGTAATGAATTTAATCTCAAATTAACGATTCAAGAATGGTTAGATAAAGAAGAAGACCTACACGAAGAAACGTTGCGTGAACGGATCATGAATTCATGGACACAAGCTTACCAAGTTAAAGAGCAAATGGTCGGTTCGCAAGTACTGCGTCAATTTGAAAAAGCAGTCATGCTTCAAACCTTAGATGGCTTATGGAAAGAACATTTAGCAGCAATGGATCATTTACGCCAAGGTATCCATTTACGTGGCTATGCCCAAAAAAATCCTAAGCAAGAATATAAGCGCGAATCATTTGAGTTATTTCAGCAAATGCTCGAGTCATTAAAAAATGATGTCATTAGCATATTGTCGAAAGTACAAGTGCAAGCACAATCTGATGTTGACGAAATGGAACAACGTCGCCGTGAAGAAGAAGCTAAAATTCAACACGCTTATCAACATGCAGCAGTAGAGTCATTAACAGACACTGGCGATCAAACACCAGAAGTACCTAAAACTGTCATTCGTAATGGCGATAAAATTGGCCGTAATGATCCATGTCCATGTGGTTCAGGTCAAAAATACAAACAGTGTCATGGTAAACTAAGTTAATTTATCAAATCCACTTAATTATAAAGGCAGCGTATATACGCTGCCTTTATGGTTTCTACTGTCAGTAAAACATCAACAAAACAAAGCCATTGTGGATAACTTTGGGGGTAAATAGTGTGTATCGTGTAGTTATACCATTCCGCGAAAAAATGTGATCTAATTGCTATATCCGTTACTCATCTTTTTTAGCAATGAAACAACACACCAGTTTCGAATTAATCAGGCTATCCAAGCAAACAGCAGATGCCCGAATGCGTTTGCGATTATTGGCCGTAGCACACTTTCTTGAGGGAGCGAATAGAACTCAAGTCGCTGCTATGACCAAGGTCAGTCGTCGGATTGTGAATCAATGGATCAGCAATTATTTAAGCCAAGGTCTAAGTGGTATTGAGAGTAAAAAGTCTTCAGGCAGACCACCGCGATTAACAGACGAGCAAGCCAAACAGTTAACCCTGATGTTGACAGAGGCTGCCAAATCAGAGGCCGGTGGTAGACTCACTGGTCAAGATATACGACGCTATATATTGAGCGAGTTTGGTATTTCGTTTCACCTCAATCACGTCTATAAAATACTTTATAAACTCGGATTTAGCTGGCTTTCTAGCCGTTCTAAACATCCGAAACAAGATGTTGAAGTCATGGAGGCTTTTAAAAAACTTCCCCTTGTCAACGATCGTTGACATCCCTGTTTTTGTGTCGCCGGCTGATGTAGATATCTGGTTTCAAGATGAGGCGCGTATTGGTCAGCAAAATACCACCACCAAACTTTGGGCTGAAAAAGGTACCCGTCCGCTCGCAGTGAGGCAACAGCAATTCGAGTATGTCCATCTTTTTGGTGCGGTTTGTCCGAGAAACGGAGCAACTGAGGCCTTCATTTCACCTTGCATCAATAAAGAGGTAATGCGACAACACTTAGGACAAATTTCCTTGGCGACATCAAGCGGGCGCTATGCTGTCGTGATTATGGATGGCGCGAGTTGGCATGCTAATGATATTGCAGATGATTTTGAGAATCTATCTATCGTAAAGCTACCGCCTTATTCTCCGGAATTAAACCCAATTGAGCAAGTGTGGAGTTGGTTGAGGCAGCATAAGTTAGCTAATCGTTGCTTTGAAGGTTACGAGTCAATAGTTGATGCCTGTAGTGAAGCGTGGAATGCATTCATTGAAGATAAAGAGCGTGTGAAAAAAATGTGCCATCGACAATGGGCAACAATGATCACTTAGTTATGCGGAATGGTATTAAGTAGTCTACGGCCTAAAAGATCGAAAAAAGATCATTTTTTTGCATAAAAGCGCTTGCACTAAATCTGAAGCTGCCTATAATGCGCATCCACTGACACGGCAGACAGCGAAAGCAAAAACCGGTGAGTGTTATCAAGCTACTGAGGTAGCAGAGATAACGGCAAAAAGAAGTTTGAAAAAACACTTGACGCCATAAAGGGAATGCGTAAAATACGCAGCCCTGACCTACTGAAACGGTCAACGCTCTTTAACAATTTATCAAGTAATCTGTGTGGACATTCACAGGTATTGAGTTATTCGAAATTGTCTTCTTGTTCTTCGGAATGTAGGCAATCAAAAAATTTAAACTCAATGTTTTTCTCTTAAGTGAGAATGATGAATGTTCATAGCAATATGTACAAAAGACTTGTTTCACTTTGGTGAGATAAGCAATCAGAATTCATTGAGCCGAGACGATGTCCCAAAAAACTTTAATTGAAGAGTTTGATCATGGCTCAGATTGAACGCTGGCGGCAGGCCTAACACATGCAAGTCGAGCGGCAGCACAAGGGAGTTTACTCCTGAGGTGGCGAGCGGCGGACGGGTGAGTAATGCCTAGGGATCTGCCCAGTCGAGGGGGATAACAGTTGGAAACGACTGCTAATACCGCATACGCCCTACGGGGGAAAGGAGGGGACCTTCGGGCCTTTCGCGATTGGATGAACCTAGGTGGGATTAGCTAGTTGGTGAGGTAATGGCTCACCAAGGCGACGATCCCTAGCTGTTCTGAGAGGATGATCAGCCACACTGGGACTGAGACACGGCCCAGACTCCTACGGGAGGCAGCAGTGGGGAATATTGCACAATGGGGGAAACCCTGATGCAGCCATGCCGCGTGTGTGAAGAAGGCCTTCGGGTTGTAAAGCACTTTCAGTAAGGAGGAAAGGTTAACGATTAATACTCGTTAGCTGTGACGTTACTTACAGAAGAAGGACCGGCTAACTCCGTGCCAGCAGCCGCGGTAATACGGAGGGTCCGAGCGTTAATCGGAATTACTGGGCGTAAAGCGTGCGCAGGCGGTTTGTTAAGCCAGATGTGAAATCCCCGGGCTCAACCTGGGAATTGCATTTGGAACTGGCGAACTAGAGTCTTGTAGAGGGGGGTAGAATTCCAGGTGTAGCGGTGAAATGCGTAGAGATCTGGAGGAATACCGGTGGCGAAGGCGGCCCCCTGGACAAAGACTGACGCTCATGCACGAAAGCGTGGGGAGCAAACAGGATTAGATACCCTGGTAGTCCACGCCGTAAACGATGTCTACTCGGAGTTTGGTGTCTTGAACACTGGGCTCTCAAGCTAACGCATTAAGTAGACCGCCTGGGGAGTACGGCCGCAAGGTTAAAACTCAAATGAATTGACGGGGGCCCGCACAAGCGGTGGAGCATGTGGTTTAATTCGATGCAACGCGAAGAACCTTACCTACTCTTGACATCTAGAGAAGATTGCAGAGATGCGATTGTGCCTTCGGGAACTCTAAGACAGGTGCTGCATGGCTGTCGTCAGCTCGTGTTGTGAAATGTTGGGTTAAGTCCCGCAACGAGCGCAACCCCTATCCTTATTTGCCAGCACGTAATGGTGGGAACTCTAGGGAGACTGCCGGTGATAAACCGGAGGAAGGTGGGGACGACGTCAAGTCATCATGGCCCTTACGAGTAGGGCTACACACGTGCTACAATGGCGAGTACAGAGGGTTGCAAAGCCGCGAGGTGGAGCTAATCTCACAAAGCTCGTCGTAGTCCGGATTGGAGTCTGCAACTCGACTCCATGAAGTCGGAATCGCTAGTAATCGTAGATCAGAATGCTACGGTGAATACGTTCCCGGGCCTTGTACACACCGCCCGTCACACCATGGGAGTGGGCTGCAAAAGAAGTGGGTAGTTTAACCTTCGGGAGAACGCTCACCACTTTGTGGTTCATGACTGGGGTGAAGTCGTAACAAGGTAGCCCTAGGGGAACCTGGGGCTGGATCACCTCCTTACCTATACGACTAACTCAATACTTGGTGACAATAAACTGCATCCGTGCGTTTATTGCACACAGCACATCCGTGTGCTTGAGTGTTCACACAGATTACTTGATAGAAAGAAAGAGAAATTACGTGTCTGTTTAGACGACGTTAATTCGCTCTAGCACAAGGCGCTTGAAGCGTGAAGAAGGACGTGTAGTACACTACACGACGACTGAACAATGAAAAGCAACGCAGTGATTGAGTGAAGAAACAAGTATAAATGGGTCTGTAGCTCAGCTGGTTAGAGCGCACCCCTGATAAGGGTGAGGTCGGTGGTTCAAGTCCACTCTGACCCACCAAAATCTCGTTAACTCTGCGTTGTCGGATAACTCGTTTAGCAAGCTAAACGTCGTCATCCTCCGCCTTGATTTAACAAGATTTGGTAATACACCTTCATTGAAGGTAAACGTAAAATCTCAACTGCATGTAAATGGGGCTATAGCTCAGCTGGGAGAGCGCCTGCCTTGCACGCAGGAGGTCTGCGGTTCGATCCCGCATAGCTCCACCATTTACTGCATTGGTCAAGAGATGCCAAAGATAAACGAAATTTTATCTTTGGCTTTTTTAAGCCCGCTCTTTAACAATTTGGAAAGCTGATAGTAGTTAATTGCATGAGTCTGTCATGTGATTAATTGCAAATCGTTTGATGCATGACTTTGTATAAGGTGGTGTATTAAACATTGAGTTCTCAAAACACTGTTTAAGTGTCTTGAATATTCTAAAACTAAGGCGATTTCGTGTGCGAAAGTGCATGAATTATCAAAGTAAAAACCAGCTAGTTGCAATATAGCTCAAGTGAAACTCATTTGGGTTGTATGGTTAAGTGACTAAGCGTATACGGTGGATGCCTTGGCAGTCAGAGGCGATGAAGGACGTAGTAACTTGCGAAAAGCGTTGGCGAGCTAGTAACAAGCATTTGAGCTAACGATGTCCGAATGGGGGAACCCACTCACATAAGTGAGTATCTTAACGTGAATACATAGCGTTAAGAGGCAAACCTGGGGAACTGAAACATCTAAGTACCCAGAGGAAAAGAAATCAACCGAGATTCCCCTAGTAGCGGCGAGCGAACGGGGATTAGCCCTTAAGTCTATGGGGTGTTAGTGGAATGTGTTGGAAAGCACAGCGGCACAGGGTGATAGCCCCGTACATGAAAACTAACCATAGATGAAAACGAGTAAGGCGGGACACGTGACATCCTGTTTGAATATGGGGGGACCATCCTCCAAGGCTAAATACTCCTGACTGACCGATAGTGAACCAGTACCGTGAGGGAAAGGCGAAAAGAACCCCTGTGAGGGGAGTGAAATAGAACCTGAAACCGTATACGTACAAGCAGTGGGAGCGGTACTTGAGACCGTGACTGCGTACCTTTTGTATAATGGGTCAGCGACTTACGTTTTGTAGCGAGGTTAAGCGAATAGCGGAGCCGTAGGGAAACCGAGTGTTAACTGCGCGTTTAGTTGCAAGGCGTAGACCCGAAACCCGGTGATCTAGCCATGGGCAGGTTGAAGGTTGAGTAACATCAACTGGAGGACCGAACCGACTTATGTTGAAAAATGAGCGGATGACTTGTGGCTGGGGGTGAAAGGCCAATCAAACCGGGAGATATCTGGTTCTCCTCGAAAGCTATTTAGGTAGCGCCTCGAGCGAATACCATTGGGGGTAGAGCACTGTTAAGGCTAGGGGGTCATCCCGACTTACCAACCCTTTGCAAACTCCGAATACCAATGAGTACTACTCGGGAGACAGACGGCGGGTGCTAACGTCCGTCGTCAAAAGGGAAACAACCCAGACCGTCAGCTAAGGTCCCAAAGTGTATGTTAAGTGGGAAACGATGTGGGAAGGCTTAGACAGCTAGGATGTTGGCTTAGAAGCAGCCATCATTTAAAGAAAGCGTAATAGCTCACTAGTCGAGTCGGCCTGCGCGGAAGATTTAACGGGGCTAAACATACCACCGAAGCTACGGGTGCATTTCATTAGAAGTGCGCGGTAGAGGAGCGTTCTGTAAGCGGTTGAAGGTGAAGGGGTAACCCACACTGGACGTATCAGAAGTGCGAATGCTGACATGAGTAACGATAAAGGGAGTGAAAAACTCCCTCGCCGAAAGACCAAGGGTTCCTGTCCAACGTTAATCGGGGCAGGGTGAGTCGACCCCTAAGGTGAGGCCGAAAGGCGTAATCGATGGGAAACAGATTAATATTTCTGTACTTCTGCTAACTGCGATGGAGAGACGGAGAAGGCTAGGCTAGCGCGGCGTTGGTAGTCCGCGTTTAAGGTGGTAGGTAGATTTCTTAGGCAAATCCGGGAAATCACTCTTTAATGAGTAATGCCGAGAGCTGATGACGAGTCACTAAGGTGATGAAGTAGTTGATGCCATGCTTCCAGGAAAATCTTCTAAGCTTCAGGTTAGTAGAAATCGTACCCCAAACCGACACAGGTGGTCGGGTAGAGAATACCAAGGCGCTTGAGAGAACTCGGCTGAAGGAACTAGGCAAAATGGTACCGTAACTTCGGGAGAAGGTACGCTCCTGGCGGTGATGAGACTTGCTCTCTAAGCTGCTGGGAGTCGCAGATACCAGGTGGCTGCAACTGTTTATCAAAAACACAGCACTGTGCAAAATCGCAAGATGACGTATACGGTGTGACGCCTGCCCGGTGCCGGAAGGTTAATTGATTGGGTTATCGCAAGAGAAGCTCATGATCGAAGCCCCGGTAAACGGCGGCCGTAACTATAACGGTCCTAAGGTAGCGAAATTCCTTGTCGGGTAAGTTCCGACCTGCACGAATGGCGTAATGATGGCCACGCTGTCTCCAGCCGAGACTCAGTGAAGTTGAAATTGCGGTGAAGATGCCGTATACCCGCGGCTAGACGGAAAGACCCCGTGAACCTTTACTATAGCTTGGCACTGAACATTGAACCTACATGTGTAGGATAGGTGGGAGACTTTGAAGCTTGGACGCTAGTCTGAGTGGAGTCGTCCTTGAAATACCACCCTTGTAGTTTTGATGTTCTAACCTGGACCCCTTATCGGGGTTAGGGACAGTGCCTGGTGGGTAGTTTGACTGGGGCGGTCTCCTCCCAAAGAGTAACGGAGGAGCACGAAGGTTGGCTAAGTACGGTCGGACATCGTACGGTTAGTGCAATGGCATAAGCCAGCTTAACTGCGAGACATACACGTCGAGCAGGTACGAAAGTAGGTCATAGTGATCCGGTGGTTCTGAATGGAAGGGCCATCGCTCAACGGATAAAAGGTACTCCGGGGATAACAGGCTGATACCGCCCAAGAGTTCATATCGACGGCGGTGTTTGGCACCTCGATGTCGGCTCATCACATCCTGGGGCTGAAGTCGGTCCCAAGGGTATGGCTGTTCGCCATTTAAAGTGGTACGCGAGCTGGGTTCAGAACGTCGTGAGACAGTTCGGTCCCTATCTGCCGTGGGCGTTGGATGATTGAAGGGAGCTGCTCCTAGTACGAGAGGACCGGAGTGGACGAACCGCTGGTGTTCGGGTTGTTATGCCAATAGCATTGCCCGGTAGCTACGTTCGGAATCGATAACCGCTGAAAGCATCTAAGCGGGAAGCGAGCCCTAAGATGAGTCATCCCTAGAGCTTTAAGCTCTCTAAAGGGCCGTAGGAGACTACTACGTTGATAGGCAAGGTGTGTAAGCGTTGTGAGGCGTTGAGCTAACTTGTACTAATGACCCGTGAGGCTTAACCATACAACCCAGATGGGTTTTACTGAAAATGTTCCCGACATTTTCTAGCACTTCCTCCATCCTTGGAGGTCGTACTGAAGGGAGCACGCACTTAGTATTAGAATAGAGCACTTAAATGGTGTGAGAATACTCAAAAAAATCAGCTTTTCGAATTATTATTTAATGCTCAACTGAGTGTTAAATAGGGACATTTTATCAAATACATCCGTGTATTTGACCCTAACGGGCCGCACTAAAGTGCGTTAAAAATTTGTTCCATACAATTTTTTGTCTGGAAACCATAGAGCTGTGGTCCCACCTGATCCCATTCCGAACTCAGAAGTGAAACACAGTATCGCCGATGGTAGTGTGGGGTCTCCCCATGTGAGAGTAGGTCATTTCCAGACGCCTAATAAGCTCGACGTAGTACAGAGTTTTGCTGATATGGCTCAGTCGGTAGAGCGCATCCTTGGTAAGGATGAGGTCCCCAGTTCGATTCTGGGTATCAGCACCACGAATTATCTAGTGAAGTGTCCTAGAAACAAAATTTGTCTGGAAACCATAGAGCTGTGGTCCCACCTGATCCCATTCCGAACTCAGAAGTGAAACACAGTATCGCCGATGGTAGTGTGGGGTCTCCCCATGTGAGAGTAGGTCATTTCCAGACGCCTAATATAGTATGAAAGCCCGTTGCTAACGCAACGGGCTTTTTTGCGTTTAAGGTTTGTGTGTTGAATGGACAGTAAGCGTCTGGGCGACTACACCTATCTTTTAAAATTCCATGGTAACAGGCTGTCTATATCCGGTGCTGGTTGGCACAGTTCATTAAGACAAGCCATGATGTAATCAAATGGCACTAAGCCGTTGACCTTTGCTGTTTCCACAATGCTGTAAATTGTTGCACTAGCATGAGCCCCATTAGCTGTCTGACTAAATAACCAATTTTTTCGACTTATCACAAAGGGTTTTACTTCGCGTTCAACTTTATTGTTATCGATACTAAGCCGCACATCACCAACATAGCGTATGAGCTTGGGCCTTTGATTCGCTAGGTATTTACCGCCTCTATTAATTTGGTATTACCCACCAAATTGGGCTGGTTCAGCTCAAGCCAGGTTTTAAGCTTGTTCAAAATAGGCTGGCTAATCGCTTGTCTGGCAATGTACTTTTCATCAGAACTTTGTAAGCGTCTAGGGTACTACACCTATCTTTTAAATTCCAAGATTACAGTGATATCCGGTGCTGCTTGGCACTGCTCATTAAGGCAAACCATGATGTAAAACCTAGTGGATTTTATCGGCATCAGGATAATGAACATCAACCAAATCCCGCATACACGCTGCAAAGTCTTCTCGTTTCTTGGTTGCTGTTGCTTTAGCATGTCGCCAGCCTCTATGCCTATCATACATCAGATAGATATTGGCCACATCTTCACGCGGGTATTCGTAATCATCTTTAGCTAAGTGTCCTGGCGAAGCTAATTTGGGCGGTTTTACATGTGACACCAGTTGTTTCATTGCTTCATCAAAATTAACCACAGGATGTTTTTCATCCGCAGGCATTGCATAAATATCAAGTACCTCTTCCATCTGCGCAATGAAGTCGCTATCTAACTCGCCAATACACCACATCTTCTTTTGCCATGGTTTTAATTCATTGTTTTTCAGCCGTTGACGGACGGTTTCAAGCGATACGCTTTCAAGCTCTGTCAGCGTAATTAATCTGTCTGCGATGAGTGATAATGTCCAGCGAGCGCGACGATCTGGTGGCTCGCTACAAGCAATGCTAACTAATGTTGCATCTTCATTAGCTGAGAGTAATTTGGGTTGCCCTGTTCGCTTCCCTTCGGCGAGTGCGACCTTCAGCCCTTCTTCTACGAAGCGTTTTTTGGTTCGGTAAATAGTTGAGGTACTGTATTGAGTAACTGACTAATATCTTTATCACTGTGTTGATTGTGGTTTGCAATCAACAGAATGTTGGCTCGTTTTAACAAGCGGGCATTGTGTAGGCCCTTGCTTAATAAAGTCTTTAAGGTGTGCAGTTCTTCTTGGGTCAACTCTACAAGGTAAGTGATATTCATGGCATGATACTCTCATCTATCAAAGACGATAATTGATCACAAAGCCTTAAAAATGTCGATCCCCACAGAGAAAAAAATTAATTCCGCATTTAGTGTGAAGCAAGGCCAATACCTTGCTTTCATTTATTATTACAGCAAAGTGAATGGGTATCCGCCAGCTCAGGCTGATATCCAGAAGTACTTTGGTGTTTCAGCCCCAACAGTTCATCAGACAATTTTGAAGTTAGAAACAGACAAATTGATCAGCCGAACGCCGAGAGAAAGTCGTTCTTTGAAAGTATTAATAAAGACCGATGAGCTACCATTGGAATGGTAGCTCAATCGATCATAACTGAATTGAAACGGTATTAGGGTCTGAGTGTCTAAAAATACCTGCGTAATGATAAATTTGGAGCAGGAGATGAAAACATACAGAACAAAAGCGCTGTGGCAATAACTCCCTCGTAATTGTTAGGGCAAAAACACTTATTTTAACATTCTAGGGTAACAGGCTTTCGATATCCGGGGTTGTTGGCACAGTTAATTAAGGCAAGTGATATCAATTACCCAATCATTAACACTTCAACTGCTGGCATTTAAGCGACTGGCGACATCTATGCAATTATTAATTTGCAAAAACATCGCAAAGACTAACTAAGCGGATCCGCTGTATAGCGTTTTTTGGGTTTAGCGTGAATGAGTACATCTTGTTAGGTTACGTTTTGATGCATAAAAGGGAGCTAATATCAGTACAGCATTAAAATGTAATTCGAAAACTCGATAAGCATAGATGGGTTAATATCTTCATGATTGTGGATAAATCTGTGTGTATCTTGTGCTTAGTATGGTGTTAAGTTAGGTATAGAAATTAAATCAAATATTTATTAAAAAAGCGCTTGCACTAAAGTTTTAGCTCCCTATAATGCGCAACCACTGACACGGCAGACAGCGAAAGCAATCACCGAGTTAGGTTGAATCAAGTGCTTCAAAACATTGGATTCAACAGCGAAAAGAAAGTTTGAAAAAACACTTGACGCGAAGATGGGAAAGCGTAGAATACGCAGCCCAAGCCAACGACCTAGCGTCAACGGCCACTAAGCGAAAGATTGATTCTTTTGGTATTAGTAACGCTCTTTAACAATCTAAACAAGAAATCTGTGTGGACATTCACAGGTATTGAGTTATTCGAAATTGTCTTCTTGTTCTTCGGAATGTAGGCAATCAAAAAATTTAACTCAATGATGAGAATGTTCATAGAAATATGACACTGCAGAAATGCAGTGAGTAATTCGTCAGCTCTTATGAGCGAAGCGAATTATGACAGTAGAATTCATTGAGCCGTTCGACGTAGTCGAACAAAAAACTTTAATTGAAGAGTTTGATCATGGCTCAGATTGAACGCTGGCGGCAGGCCTAACACATGCAAGTCGAGCGGCAGCACAAGGGAGTTTACTCCTGAGGTGGCGAGCGGCGGACGGGTGAGTAATGCCTAGGGATCTGCCCAGTCGAGGGGGATAACAGTTGGAAACGACTGCTAATACCGCATACGCCCTACGGGGGAAAGGAGGGGACCTTCGGGCCTTTCGCGATTGGATGAACCTAGGTGGGATTAGCTAGTTGGTGAGGTAATGGCTCACCAAGGCGACGATCCCTAGCTGTTCTGAGAGGATGATCAGCCACACTGGGACTGAGACACGGCCCAGACTCCTACGGGAGGCAGCAGTGGGGAATATTGCACAATGGGGGAAACCCTGATGCAGCCATGCCGCGTGTGTGAAGAAGGCCTTCGGGTTGTAAAGCACTTTCAGTAAGGAGGAAAGGTTAACGATTAATACTCGTTAGCTGTGACGTTACTTACAGAAGAAGGACCGGCTAACTCCGTGCCAGCAGCCGCGGTAATACGGAGGGTCCGAGCGTTAATCGGAATTACTGGGCGTAAAGCGTGCGCAGGCGGTTTGTTAAGCCAGATGTGAAATCCCCGGGCTCAACCTGGGAATTGCATTTGGAACTGGCGAACTAGAGTCTTGTAGAGGGGGGTAGAATTCCAGGTGTAGCGGTGAAATGCGTAGAGATCTGGAGGAATACCGGTGGCGAAGGCGGCCCCCTGGACAAAGACTGACGCTCATGCACGAAAGCGTGGGGAGCAAACAGGATTAGATACCCTGGTAGTCCACGCCGTAAACGATGTCTACTCGGAGTTTGGTGTCTTGAACACTGGGCTCTCAAGCTAACGCATTAAGTAGACCGCCTGGGGAGTACGGCCGCAAGGTTAAAACTCAAATGAATTGACGGGGGCCCGCACAAGCGGTGGAGCATGTGGTTTAATTCGATGCAACGCGAAGAACCTTACCTACTCTTGACATCTAGAGAAGATTGCAGAGATGCGATTGTGCCTTCGGGAACTCTAAGACAGGTGCTGCATGGCTGTCGTCAGCTCGTGTTGTGAAATGTTGGGTTAAGTCCCGCAACGAGCGCAACCCCTATCCTTATTTGCCAGCACGTAATGGTGGGAACTCTAGGGAGACTGCCGGTGATAAACCGGAGGAAGGTGGGGACGACGTCAAGTCATCATGGCCCTTACGAGTAGGGCTACACACGTGCTACAATGGCGAGTACAGAGGGTTGCAAAGCCGCGAGGTGGAGCTAATCTCACAAAGCTCGTCGTAGTCCGGATTGGAGTCTGCAACTCGACTCCATGAAGTCGGAATCGCTAGTAATCGTAGATCAGAATGCTACGGTGAATACGTTCCCGGGCCTTGTACACACCGCCCGTCACACCATGGGAGTGGGCTGCAAAAGAAGTGGGTAGTTTAACCTTCGGGAGAACGCTCACCACTTTGTGGTTCATGACTGGGGTGAAGTCGTAACAAGGTAGCCCTAGGGGAACCTGGGGCTGGATCACCTCCTTACCTATACGACTAACTCAATGCTTGGTAGGCAATAAACTGCATCCGTGCGTTTATTGCACACAGCACATCCATGTGCTTGAGTGTTCACACAGATTACTTGTTAACTTCTTCGGAAGTAGAGTGAAACACACCGCGAGCCGGTTAAGTGTTGTTCTTTAACAATTTGGAAAGCTGATAGTAGTTAATTGCATGAGTCTGTCATGTGATTAATTGCAAATCGTTTGATGCATGACTTTATATAAGGTGGTGTATTAAACATTGAGTTCTCAAAACACTGTTTAAGTGTCTTGAATATTCTAAAACTAAGGCGATTTCGTGTGCGAAAGTGCATGAATTATCAAAGTAAAAACCAGTTAGTTGCAATATGGCTCAAGTGAAACTCATTTGGGTTGTATGGTTAAGTGACTAAGCGTATACGGTGGATGCCTTGGCAGTCAGAGGCGATGAAGGACGTAGTAACTTGCGAAAAGCGTTGGCGAGCTAGTAACAAGCATTTGAGCTAACGATGTCCGAATGGGGGAACCCACTCACATAAGTGAGTATCTTAACGTGAATACATAGCGTTAAGAGGCAAACCTGGGGAACTGAAACATCTAAGTACCCAGAGGAAAAGAAATCAACCGAGATTCCCCTAGTAGCGGCGAGCGAACGGGGATTAGCCCTTAAGTCTATGGGGTGTTAGTGGAATGTGTTGGAAAGCACAGCGGCACAGGGTGATAGCCCCGTACATGAAAACTAACCATAGATGAAAACGAGTAAGGCGGGACACGTGACATCCTGTTTGAATATGGGGGGACCATCCTCCAAGGCTAAATACTCCTGACTGACCGATAGTGAACCAGTACCGTGAGGGAAAGGCGAAAAGAACCCCTGTGAGGGGAGTGAAATAGAACCTGAAACCGTATACGTACAAGCAGTGGGAGCGGTACTTGAGACCGTGACTGCGTACCTTTTGTATAATGGGTCAGCGACTTACGTTTTGTAGCGAGGTTAAGCGAATAGCGGAGCCGTAGGGAAACCGAGTGTTAACTGCGCGTTTAGTTGCAAGGCGTAGACCCGAAACCCGGTGATCTAGCCATGGGCAGGTTGAAGGTTGAGTAACATCAACTGGAGGACCGAACCGACTTATGTTGAAAAATGAGCGGATGACTTGTGGCTGGGGGTGAAAGGCCAATCAAACCGGGAGATATCTGGTTCTCCTCGAAAGCTATTTAGGTAGCGCCTCGAGCGAATACCATTGGGGGTAGAGCACTGTTAAGGCTAGGGGGTCATCCCGACTTACCAACCCTTTGCAAACTCCGAATACCAATGAGTACTACTCGGGAGACAGACGGCGGGTGCTAACGTCCGTCGTCAAAAGGGAAACAACCCAGACCGTCAGCTAAGGTCCCAAAGTGTATGTTAAGTGGGAAACGATGTGGGAAGGCTTAGACAGCTAGGATGTTGGCTTAGAAGCAGCCATCATTTAAAGAAAGCGTAATAGCTCACTAGTCGAGTCGGCCTGCGCGGAAGATTTAACGGGGCTAAACATACCACCGAAGCTACGGGTGCATTTCATTAGAAGTGCGCGGTAGAGGAGCGTTCTGTAAGCGGTTGAAGGTGAAGGGGTAACCCACACTGGACGTATCAGAAGTGCGAATGCTGACATGAGTAACGATAAAGGGAGTGAAAAACTCCCTCGCCGAAAGACCAAGGGTTCCTGTCCAACGTTAATCGGGGCAGGGTGAGTCGACCCCTAAGGTGAGGCCGAAAGGCGTAATCGATGGGAAACAGATTAATATTTCTGTACTTCTGCTAACTGCGATGGAGAGACGGAGAAGGCTAGGCTAGCGCGGCGTTGGTAGTCCGCGTTTAAGGTGGTAGGTAGATTTCTTAGGCAAATCCGGGAAATCACTCTTTAATGAGTAATGCCGAGAGCTGATGACGAAGTCCTAAGGGACTGAAGTAGTTGATGCCATGCTTCCAGGAAAATCTTCTAAGCTTCAGGTTAGTAGAAATCGTACCCCAAACCGACACAGGTGGTCGGGTAGAGAATACCAAGGCGCTTGAGAGAACTCGGCTGAAGGAACTAGGCAAAATGGTACCGTAACTTCGGGAGAAGGTACGCTCCTGGCGGTGATGAGACTTGCTCTCTAAGCTGCTGGGAGTCGCAGATACCAGGTGGCTGCAACTGTTTATCAAAAACACAGCACTGTGCAAAATCGCAAGATGACGTATACGGTGTGACGCCTGCCCGGTGCCGGAAGGTTAATTGATTGGGTTATCGCAAGAGAAGCTCATGATCGAAGCCCCGGTAAACGGCGGCCGTAACTATAACGGTCCTAAGGTAGCGAAATTCCTTGTCGGGTAAGTTCCGACCTGCACGAATGGCGTAATGATGGCCACGCTGTCTCCAGCCGAGACTCAGTGAAGTTGAAATTGCGGTGAAGATGCCGTATACCCGCGGCTAGACGGAAAGACCCCGTGAACCTTTACTATAGCTTGGCACTGAACATTGAACCTACATGTGTAGGATAGGTGGGAGACTTTGAAGCTTGGACGCTAGTCTGAGTGGAGTCGTCCTTGAAATACCACCCTTGTAGTTTTGATGTTCTAACCTGGACCCCTTATCGGGGTTAGGGACAGTGCCTGGTGGGTAGTTTGACTGGGGCGGTCTCCTCCCAAAGAGTAACGGAGGAGCACGAAGGTTGGCTAAGTACGGTCGGACATCGTACGGTTAGTGCAATGGCATAAGCCAGCTTAACTGCGAGACATACACGTCGAGCAGGTACGAAAGTAGGTCATAGTGATCCGGTGGTTCTGAATGGAAGGGCCATCGCTCAACGGATAAAAGGTACTCCGGGGATAACAGGCTGATACCGCCCAAGAGTTCATATCGACGGCGGTGTTTGGCACCTCGATGTCGGCTCATCACATCCTGGGGCTGAAGTCGGTCCCAAGGGTATGGCTGTTCGCCATTTAAAGTGGTACGCGAGCTGGGTTCAGAACGTCGTGAGACAGTTCGGTCCCTATCTGCCGTGGGCGTTGGATGATTGAAGGGAGCTGCTCCTAGTACGAGAGGACCGGAGTGGACGAACCGCTGGTGTTCGGGTTGTTATGCCAATAGCATTGCCCGGTAGCTACGTTCGGAATCGATAACCGCTGAAAGCATCTAAGCGGGAAGCGAGCCCTAAGATGAGTCATCCCTAGGTCTTTAAGACCTCTAAAGGGCCGTAGGAGACTACTACGTTGATAGGCAAGGTGTGTAAGCGTTGTGAGGCGTTGAGCTAACTTGTACTAATGACCCGTGAGGCTTAACCATACAACCCAGATGGGTTTTACTGAAAATGTTCCCGACATTTTCTAGCACTTCCTCCATCCTTGGAGGTCGTACTGAAGGGAGCACGACTTAGTATTAGAATAGAGCACTTAAATGGTGTGAGAATACTCAAAAAAATCAGCTTTTCGAATTATTATTTAATGCCAAGGCGTTAAATAAACAATTTTGTCTGGAAACCATAGAGCTGTGGTCCCACCTGATCCCATTCCGAACTCAGAAGTGAAACACAGTATCGCCGATGGTAGTGTGGGGTCTCCCCATGTGAGAGTAGGTCATTTCCAGACGTCTAATTATCTCTGAAAAGAGAGTAATAAGCCCGTTGCTAACGCAGCGGGCTTTTTTACGTCTAATGTTTGTGCGTTGAATGGGCATGATAGCAGTGTGGTCGATATGCTCATGTGAGAGTAGGGTGAAACTATTTCGCCAACCAAGCGAAGCTTGGTGAATTCGTTGAACGCGGAGGACTTGTCCGCAGCTGGCCATGACAGACGCCTAAGGTAAGCGTCTGGGCAAGTACGTCGTCAACTGCTTTCATTTAGCCTTTATCTTAACGACTGAATATTACATCAGGAGTTATTATGGCTACACGTACAAATGAAGAATGGGCGGCGTCGATACAACAGCAATCCGCTAGTGGCTTAACGATTATTGCTTTTCGCCGCTTATACAAAGTCAGTATTTATCAACTTATACCATTCCGCATAACTAAGTGATCATTGTTGCCCATTGTCGATGGCACATTTTTTTCACACGCTCTTTATCTTCAATGAATGCATTCCACGCTTCACTACAGGCATCAACTATTGACTCGTAACCTTCAAAGCAACGATTAGCTAACTTATGCTGCCTCAACCAACTCCACACTTGCTCAATTGGGTTTAATTCCGGAGAATAAGGCGGTAGCTTTACGATAGATAGATTCTCAAAATCATCTGCAATATCATTAGCATGCCAACTCGCGCCATCCATAATCACGACAGCATAGCGCCCGCTTGATGTCGCCAAGGAAATTTGTCCCAAGTGTTGTCGCATTACCTCTTTATTGATGTAAGGTGAAATGAAGGCCTCAGTTGCTCCGTTTCTCGGACAAACCGCACCAAAAAGATGGACATACTCGAATTGCTGTTGCCTCACTGCGAGCGGACGGGTACCTTTTTCAGCCCAAAGTTTGGTGGTGGTATTTTGCTGACCAATACGCGCCTCATCTTGAAACCAGATATCTACATCAGCCGGCGACACAAAAACAGGGATGTCAACGATCGTTGACAAGGGGAAGTTTTTTAAAAGCCTCCATGACTTCAACATCTTGTTTCGGATGTTTAGAACGGCTAGAAAGCCAGCTAAATCCGAGTTTATAAAGTATTTTATAGACGTGATTGAGGTGAAACGAAATACCAAACTCGCTCAATATATAGCGTCGTATATCTTGACCAGTGAGTCTACCACCGACCTCTGATTTGGCAGCCTCTGTCAACATCAGGGTTAACTGTTTGGCTTGCTCGTCTGTTAATCGCGGTGGTCTGCCTGAAGACTTTTTACTCTCAATACCACTTAGACCTTGGCTTAAATAATTGCTGATCCATTGATTCACAATCCGACGACTGACCTTGGTCATAGCAGCGACTTGAGTTCTATTCGCTCCCTCAAGAAAGTGTGCTACGGCCAATAATCGCAAACGCATTCGGGCATCTGCTGTTTGCTTGGATAGCCTGATTAATTCGAAACTGGTGTGTTGTTTCATTGCTAAAAAAGGTGAGTAACGGATATAGCAATTAGATCACATTTTTTCGCGGAATGGTATTAAATTAAGTAATTTATCTAATATGGGTTTATTGGCTTCAGGGAACTCATACTCGCTTAGCGATTGTATTTCTACCCACTTTACTTGTTGGCCTTCCATGCCTGAGGCATTACCACTGAAGTCGGTGACGAGGTGGATGTCGAGTCTTACATGCTTGTCAGGGTAGTCGTGGCAGATGTCCATAAACTCAGTAGTGCTGTTTACTTCTAAATTCACTTCTTCTTTTAGCTCGCGAATTAACGCATCGGTTACTGATTCGTTTGCTTCTACCTTACCGCCTGGAAATTCCCATTTACCACCTTGATGAAGGTGATCATGGCGCTTAGCCAGTAACACTTGTTTATGCTGGTTTATGATAACGCCAACGGCGACATGTACTCTTTTTTGCATCTTGTTCTCGCGATTTTGGCGTTATTGTTTAAAAAAATCTTCTTCATCGTATCCAATATCATCCATCATATCGGGATCGATATTATTTTTTACTGGGATGCTATGTTTTTCGCTTGCCCAGTCTCCTAAATCGATGAGTTTACATCTCTCGCTGCAAAATGGTTTAAATAACGCTTCTGCATTCCATTGCACTGATGTGCTGCAAATAGGGCATTTTACTGTTAATGGCATAGTGTAACCTTTGACCTTACTTTAAAACTTATTAAGGTGGATCTACATTGTAATGAGGTGATGTTAAATGGTTTAGCTACAGGTTGCTAGTGAGAACTCAATAGTAGAGCTGGTGTGACGGTGTAAGTTGAAGTCAACAAAATGGATAGCATAGCGATTTTTATGACCACTTATGGTTGGATAGCAATGTTGGCTGGCATTAATTTTAACTCTGATAAGCGAAAGCGCCTGTTGGGTATCTCCATGATAAAAGCCTGCTTTAGCATGCATTTGACTAAATTCTGCAGACTTTCTGCATAGTTCTAATAATAACAAAATTGGGGCCAATAAGGGCTCAAATTGCGCTAACCAGTTTTGAATATCTTGCTGCCGTTGCTCCCAGGGTTGTCCTAACCAGAAATGTAACTGGGGTAAGTCGAAATTACAGGGTGCTCCCGTCATATTAAATCGTTGTCGTAATGCAGTTATAAACTTATCTTGTTTAAGATCGCAGCCGATTCTTTGTGGTGTTAGCAGTGGTAATTTTAGGCTATTAAGTTGTTGGATAATTTGATCAACTTGCTCACTATCTGAGCCAGCTAAACAGCTGATTTGGGTAAGTTGTTGTATTTGGCGATCGATGTCTTTTAGTACTTCACCACGGTAATCGCAACGTTCAGTAAGCTCCGCTAATGAAAACAATGGGTAAAAGCATTGATGATGTTGGTCTTGTTGTGTGTTGTTTTGTAATTGCCGTGACAGATTTTCTAGGCGTAAATAACTGCGTATTTTTTCATTTAATGGTTGTTCGTAAATTAAATCAGTCATTAGGCTTATTAGATAACTCGGCGGCTTGTTGTAAAAAAAGTTGATGCAGGCGAGCAACTTGACTGCGCAACAGGTTAATATCTCCTTGATTATCGACAACGTGATCAGCTTTATCTATGCGTTGTTGCCTACTCATTTGGCTTGCGAGTATATGCTCTACTTGCTGCTGGCTAACACCGTCACGTTTCATCGTCCTTGAAACTTGCAACTCAGGAGAAATGTCTACCACCAAAGTTGTACTCACTAAATTATCTAATTGATTCTCAAATAGCAAGGGTACAACCATAATGACATAGGCAGAGGTTGATGCATTAACTTGCTCTAGCATGGTTTGGCGGATCATTGGGTGTAATAAGTTATTGAGCCAAAGCCGTTGCTGTTCATCATTAAACACTTTACTGCGCAGTGCGGCTCTATCGAGCTGTCCATCTGCTAATAAAATTGCCGTGCCAAAATGCTCAGTTATTGCGGCTAAACCTTTAGAGCCTTTTTCTACAACAACTCTTGCGATGACATCAGCATCGACAAGCTGAATGCCATATTCTGCAAATAGGTTAGCTACTGTGGTTTTACCGCTGGCAATTCCGCCTGTTAGGCCGACTACAAACTTTGTGGCTATCATAAGGTGCTCAAATACCAGTTAAGAATATCTTGCCCCCAGACTAATGCTATCCAACCAGCTGCGGCTATGTAGGGGCCAAAGGGGATTGGGTTGCCCTTGTTAAGCTTTTTAGTGATGATCATTAAAATACCGACCACTGCACCAACAAGTGATGATAGTAATATTATTAGTGGCAACATTTGCCAACCGAGCCAGGCACCAAATACGGCTAATAACTTAAAGTCGCCATAGCCCATCCCTTCTTTGCCAGTAACGAGTTTGAATAACCAAAACACTGACCATAAACTTAAATAACCAGCAGCTGCACCAATAATGGCATCTTGTGGGCTGGTATATATACCGTTAAGGTTGATGATTAATCCTAACCACAATATTGGTAAGGTGAGTTGATCAGGCAGCAGCATTTCATCTAAATCAATGCCGGTTAACGCCACTAACACAAAGGTTAATATGCTGGCATAAACAAACTGCCATGTCGGGCCAAAATGCCAGGCCAGGGTGGCAATGAAAATCCCCGTTAATAATTCGATAGTAGGATAGCGCGCTGAAATTGGTGTTTTACAATTGGCGCATTTGCCTTTGAGTGACAACCAGCCAATAACAGGCACATTATGCCAGGGTTTAATATTACTTTTGCATTTTGGGCAGGCAGAACCCGGTACCACAAGATTGTACTTTGCCGGATACTCATCAATGGGTTTATTTAAACGTTCATTACCTACTTGCTTAACAATATCAGGGTGATATTCGTTTAAATAGTAATTACATTCGCTTTGCCATTCACGCTTCATCATCACTGGTAAGCGATGGATCACTACATTAAGAAAACTGCCAATGGTGGCAGCAAAAATAAAACTAATCGCCACAAAGGCCCAGGGGTATTGGGTCATGGTGGTGATAAAGGTTGATATGAATTCAGTCATTTTTTCTTATTTTATTAAAGTATTAGCCGCCAACAACATTACCCATTTGGAAAATAGGTAAGTACATGCCGACAATCAAACCGCCTACTACCGTACCAATCACCACCATCATAATCGGTTCTATTAAGCTCGATAAACCATCAATAGCATCATCAACTTCCATTTCATAAATATTGGCAACTTTATTAAGCATTTCATCTAGGCCGCCCGATTCTTCACCAATCATCACCATTTGAATGAGCATGTCTGGGAATAAACCTGTTGTACGCATTGCCACGTTCATTTGCATACCCGACATCACCTCCTGGCGGACTTTAAGTAGTGCAGTTTTATATACATAGTTACCAGAAGCGCCTGCCGCCGATTCTAAACCATCGATTAGGGGGACACCTGCAGCAAAGGTGGTTGCTAATGTGCGTGCAAACCGAGCCATAGCAGCCTTGTGTAAAATCTCACCAACAATAGGGATTTTTAGTATTAATTGATCGATTATATCTCTGAAAGATTGTGAGTTTCTATGCGTTCTTACAAATAAGAAAACTCCTGCAATTATGCCAATAGCAAAAAAGTACCAATAACTTTGCAGCCAACGGGAAACATTGATAAGAAGCTGAGTAAACGCGGGAAGTTCTGCGCCGAACCCCTTAAAAATCTCTTCAAATTGTGGCACAACAAAAAGCAATAACAATGCTGTAACAGCAATGGCCACAACTACAACGGCGGCTGGGTAAAACATGGCTTTTTTAATTTTAGATTTTAGCTGCTCAGACTTCTCACGATATACAGCAATCCGGTCAAATACTGCATCTAATGAGCCCGAGTGTTCACCAGCAGCCACTAGGTCAACGTACAAGTCATCAAAGTAACGTCTATGAGGTCTTAACGCATCAGACAATGGAATACCGGATTGCACATCAGATAAAATGGTCGCTAGTAACTCCCTTACTTTGGCTTTTTCATGGCCTCGACCGAGCAATTCAATCGTCGTTACTAATGGAACCCCTGCAGAGAGCATAGTGGCTATTTGGCGGGTGATCATGGCAATGTCCATTGCGGTGATCTTTTTC
Source organism: Shewanella inventionis (assembly GCF_019931735.1). NCBI lineage: Bacteria > Pseudomonadati > Pseudomonadota > Gammaproteobacteria > Alteromonadales > Shewanellaceae > Shewanella > Shewanella inventionis. The sequence continues at coordinate 862,523 of NZ_CP082926.1, forward strand.
TCTAACTGAAATAGCGGCGCTGATTTTTTACGTACGCCTTTTGGGGTGACGCCCTGGCTTTTTAAAACTGTACGAATTTCAGCAATACTGGTGCCACGCAACTCACCAGAGGTGCGAGCACCATCACGATTTACCCCTTTCCATTCAAAGGTGAATACCTTAGGTTGGTGTTTTTGGGTTGGCTTTTTAGTCTTAGATTTTCTTTTTGCTGTTGCAGTGGCCATAGAGCCAAGTCCTTGTATTATCGAGCTCTCACTCAAAAAATGCAGTTAAGAGCATTGCTGCAAATCGGAATGAATTTAACCAGTTAACTTATTCACTTTAGACTATTTAAAAGCTGGTGACACGGTTTATTTCGGCAATACTGGTGACGCCATGAATCACTTTTAATAAGCCAGATTGGCGTAAATCGCGCATACCTTGCTGTTTAGCTTGCTTGGCAATTTGCAGTGAGTTACCGCCCTCCATAATGGTGCGGGCAATTTCATCACTCATTTTCATGACCTCATAAATACCCACGCGGCCTTTATAGCCGCCCGAACATAGCTCACAACCTACGGGTTTAAATACGGTAATGCCTTTGGCAATATCCGCTTCTTGAAAGCCTAAACGTTGTAATTCTGCTGCGGGTATATCTTCTGGTTGTTTACAGGCTGGGCATAGTCGCCTTGCAAGACGCTGAGCAATAATTAAATTGACTGAGCTGGCAATGTTATAACCGGGCACGCCCATGTTAATTAAACGGGTTAAGGTTTCGGCTGCTGAGTTGGTGTGCAATGTCGATAACACTAGGTGGCCAGTTTGAGCCGCTTTAATGGCGATTTCAGCGGTTTCTAGGTCGCGGATTTCACCGACCATGACTACGTCAGGGTCTTGACGTAAAAATGAGCGCAGAGCGGATGCGAAGGTTAAGCCGGCTTTTAAATTAATGTGGACCTGGTTTACCCCTTCGAGGTTAATCTCGACCGGGTCTTCGGCGGTTGAAATATTACGTTCTTCAGTATTAAGAATGTTAAGCCCAGTATACAAAGATACGGTTTTACCTGAACCAGTGGGGCCTGTGACTAAAATCATCCCTTGTGGTTTGGCGAGCATTTCTTCATATAATTGGCGCTGGTCATCTTCGTAACCGAGCTTTTCGATACCAAGCTGGGCAGAGGATGAATCCAAAATACGCATTACAATCTTTTCGCCCCAAATGGTGGGCAAAGTACTGACACGGAAATCGATGGATTTGGTGCGCGACAGCTTCATTTTAATGCGGCCATCTTGCGGCACGCGACGCTCGGCAATATCGAGCTTGGACATCACTTTTAAGCGAGCAGAAATACGCCCAGATAGATTTACAGGAGGTTCTGATACTTCATGTAAAATGCCGTCAATGCGAAAGCGGATACGGTAGCGTTTTTCATAAGGCTCAAAGTGTAAATCCGAGGCGCCTTTACGGATGGCATCGGTGAGAATTTTATTGATATAGATAACAATTGGTGCATCGTCGCTGCTATCAGTTGATGGTTCATCATCGCGAGAGGTGTCTGTAACTTCTATACCCGCTAATGCATCTTCATCTAAACCTTCTAGACCTAAGCCACTTATATCCTCTTCTAAAATTTTTTCTAAAACTTTATTAAGTTTATCATCTTCAACTAATATCGCTTCGGCGTGTAAGCCAAGGCTGAATTGAAAGTCTTCTAGTGCAGTTATATTAGTTGGGTCTGATGTTGCTATATATAGGCGATTACCACGTTTAAATAGTGGCAAACATTTATGTTTACTTATTAATTTTTTATTAAGTAGCTCATCAGAAATGTTTAAAATATCAAATTCATGTAAATCTAATAAAGGTGTACCGTATTCTTCATAGCAGAGTTCTGCAATTTCACGTGCTGATAATAATTTACTCGAAACAATTGAGCTAACCAGCGAAGTCTTATTTTTTCTTGATGTGGAGATTACAGCCGTAATCTGCTCCTCTGTTAGGAGTTGTTTACGAATAAATAAAGTTGATAAACCTAAATTTAGAGCGGTATTGGACATAATAAATGATTACCAATAAAAAAGGGTAAATTCTATATAGTATTTACCCTTTTAATAAACTTGAGCAACTTAAATCAAAACTCTAAATTAACCCTTAAGGTTTTTTCAAGTTTGCGCCTTTGTAGCAAAGATCTATATCGCCAGTTTGAGCGCTTGTGCCAGCAGCCATAGTAAATGCAACACCACCATTGGCATCAAAATTTGCAGTTAACACACACTTAGGCTCAGTCCATACTAAGGAAGACGCTGTGTTTTCTTTTGGATCGGCAACTGTACCTAACTTAGCATTCTTAGAGGCTTCAGCACCTATACCTGTACAACCAATACCAGTAGTGATACAGGTTTGGATTTTAGTTGAAAATGCTGTAATACCTTTCATTGCAGCGCCACCTTGTGCAGATGTCACATAGTCTTTATAAGCAGGCAGTGCGATTGCTGCAAGAATACCGATGATCGCGACTACGATCATTAATTCAATAAGAGTAAAACCCTTAGCGTTTTTGATTTGGTTGATACCTTTCATTTTTCTCTCCGTAAATTAGGCTTGGTAGTATCAATCCTCGATAGCGGTTCACTCATTGCTAGTATTAAGTGAAGTCGCTGGCATTCCTATTGCCGAAAACCGTAAAGCACAATTGTGTGGTTCTAGCTGGGTGACTAAAAACCACGATTTTTTAATGGCGCTAACATCAGTTAGATTAGCCATGATTACCGCGACTGTAAGTACTAAAGTGTAGCTTGCACCTGCGATAACCCCGTTAACTTACATAATATTAGCAGGTTATTTTGTTAATAACATTTCGGCTTAGCAGTAAATCTAGAGCAAATACGCAAATGTTAACTTGTGGCGCTAAACATTTGCGTAATTAGTCTAATCTAGACATTTGCAAATGTGGACCAGATGTTAACAGTTTTACGTAAATTTACAGTGTTAGGCTTACTGTGCATGACCGAAAGGTCATCTCGCCTGCATTAAACGTTAGTATAAACTGCCATAAAATGGAATAGTTTTACCGTACAAATAAAAAATAAATGTATAAAAATGCTCTAATTTCACATTTTCGGCACATTATACGGTAATTTTATTTTGACATGCGAGGGTGTGGTATTACTTTTTTTGACAAAAATGCAACAAAGGCGTTTTTTTGACGTTTTTTACAGTGTTTTTATGACGGAATTGAGTGGGCTGAAAACTTAGGTTCTAGGGTCGCTTCGCTGATAGATACGAGACCCTAGGTTCTAGGGTCGCTTCGCTGATAGATACAAGTCCCTAGGTTCTAGGGCGGACTGCGTCCTGCTAGGTCGCTGCGCTTCTAGGACAGCTTCGCTGTTGAGCTTTTATAGCATCTAGCAGTGTCGTGCCCTAGCCCTAGCCCTAGCCCTATCCCTAGCCCTATCCCTAGAACCTAGAACCTATCCCCTAGCCCCTAGGATCATTAAGCTTTTAAGCGTAGTGACAAGTCGAGCGCTTTAACGTGTTTAGTGAGTGCGCCTACTGATATATAGTCGACCCCGGTTTGGGCGAATGTGGCTAGGGTGTCTAGGGTTACATTGCCAGACACTTCCAGTTTTGCGCCTTGGCCCTTGTCTTTATAACGATGATTAATGCTGACAGCATCGACCATCATGGTGACGTCGAAATTGTCTAGCATAATAATGTCGGCACCGCCGTCGAGCGCTTGGGTTAGCTCGTCGAGTGATTCGACTTCGACTTCTACTGGTTTAGTATTGTCTAGCACGCGGGCAGCGTTAATGGCTTGAGAAATACCGCCACAGGCCATGATGTGGTTTTCTTTGATTAAAAACGCATCGAACAAGCCAATGCGATGGTTTTTGCCGCCGCCACAAGTTACCGCATATTTTTGCGCGGTACGTAAACCCGGAATGGTTTTACGGGTGTCGAGTAAACGGGTGTGAGTGCCAGAGAGTTTGTCGACATAATGTTTGGTGAGTGTGGCCGTGCCAGACAAGGTTTGAATAAAGTTCATTGCGGTGCGCTCGCCGGTTAAAATGGCGCGTGCTGGGCCTGACAACTCACACAATACCTGGTTAGGTACAATAAGATCGCCGTCGTCTACGTGCCAGTGCAGCACCACTTCACCGCCGAGTTGGTTAAACACTTGTTCAGCCCAGGCTTTGCCACAAAATACGCCGTCTTCGCGGGTGATTAAGCTGCCTGATACGTGTTTGTCAGCAGGAATGAGTTGTGCGGTAATGTCTGCCGTTAGCATGTCGTTGATGGTGTTGTGAGCGCTGTGGCCTAAGTCTTCATCGAGTGCTGTTTTTACTGCGTGGCGGATGTCATTTTCTAACATAAGCAAAGTCCTTGCTAAAGAGCGTGATAGGGTAAAATGATGCTTCATTACTGGCGCGGTCAATTACCAAAAAACATTGATATAAGATTACCATATTTAGGTGTTAGACAGACACTCACTAATGGCATTTTTTAGCATTGGTATTGATGGGTATAAAATTGGTATAAGTGTTAAATTGAGTTTGTAGATTTTGAATTAAGGTTGCTATGGCTACTGAAGTATTAGTTAACGGTTGGCTTGAGCGCGCGCGTAAGTGTGTGTCGCCCCATTTTAATCAACGGCCAGACAGCGAAGTGAGCTTACTGGTGATCCATAACATAAGTTTGCCAGCAGGTTGCTTTGGTTTGCCACACATTGATGGTTTGTTTCAGGGCTGTTTGGACATTGATGCTGATGAGAGCTTTGCTGAACTGGCTGGTTTGCAGGTGTCTGCTCATTTTTTGATACGCCGAGATGGTGAGGTGGTGCAATATGTCAGTTGTGATGACAGAGCCTGGCATGCTGGCGTGTCGACTTTTAATGGGCGCAGCGGTTGCAATGATTTTGCGATTGGGATTGAAATGGAAGGCACAGATACAAGCGGCTATACCGATGAGCAATATCAACAATTAACACTGTTAACATTGGCCTTAATGGCGCAGTATCCTATGATTACGTTAGCAAACATTGTGGGCCATTGTGACATCGCTCCCGGACGTAAAACCGACCCTGGTGTTAGCTTTGATTGGTTACGTTATCAAGCGGCCGTGTCTGCGGCGAGGGGTTAACTAACCTCAACTCGCGTGAATAGAGTAGATATGGCTTTATTGAGTATGGGCAATTTACGGTCGACCATAGGTAAAAAAGGATATTCATGGCGTTATTTTCATTGTTAGTGGCGATTTTAGCAGAGCGACTTAAATTGTTGCCGCGTTCATTGCAGTTTGATTGTTTGATGGATCGCTACCATAAACAATTTTGGGATGCAGATTCTCTAGCGTCTGAGTTTGGCGTGGTGATGGCGTTGCTGTTACCTGCTTTAGTTGTGTTTGTGGTGAGCCAACTGCTGCAAGGTATGTTGTTTGATTTACTCAGCTTGGCATTTTGGGTGTTAGTGTCGATGATTTGTTTTAGCCATCAACATTTGCGCGAGGTATTTAAACAGTACGTGCAGGCTGCTTGTCGTGGCGATGTGCAAGCGTGTTATCGCTATGCTGGGCAACTTGATTGCAGCGAATGTATCGATGTGGTTGATGAGCAGGACTTAGGCCAAAAAGTGGGTCAAACCGTGGCGTGGATTAATTACCGTTATTATGGTGCGGTTGCATTGTTTTTGATTTTTTTTGGTCCTGCAGGCGCCGTGTTGTATTGCACTGTGCGTTTTTTTAGCGACTTTAAGGTTAAACAGTGCATTGATATGCCATTAGTGAATGATTTACTTGCCTTGCTTGATTGGCTGCCAAGCCGGGTGTTTAGTTTTGGTTATGTATTAAGTGGCCAATTTAATTCGGGGTTGCGGATGTGGACCGCCTATGGATTGAGGCTTAAATGTGACGCCAAAACGATAGTGACTCAAACAGCGGTGGCGGCAGAGTCTTTACCGGAGGCGGGCAATGCACCGATAAGTGTGCAGTCTACTTTAGCCTTATTGGCATTAAGCAAGCGTAACTTTATTTTACTATTAACGTTAGTGTCGGTATTAACCATTTTTGGTTTTGTGAGTTAGTTGGGAGCGAGGTTCAAAGGGCGCTTCGCTGCTAGGTTCTAGGTGCGAGTGCGGACTGCGTCCTGCTAGGACAGCTTCGCTGCTGAGATTTTATCGTTTCTAGCAGCGTAGCGCTCTAGTTTTTAGTTCCTAGATTCTAGCGCTTTCGGGTAAATGGTCTGACCCCTTTTACGCAAATATCAGTTATGCTCGTTGATTAAGCGTTTTAAACAAAGTTGAGCTGGTTTGTCTATAAGCTGATAACTAGACACAGCCTGTATGATTTGATAAAGTGCGCTATCTCAAATTAATTGGTAAGACCAATTGACAATTGCTTGTTTAGGGAGCAGAGCGCCAGATGGCTTATAGTAAGATTACCCAGCCAAAAATTTCTGATGTGATCATGGAGCAGTTAGAGCGCATGATCCTTGAAGGCAGTTTGCAGCCAGGCCAGAAACTCCCTCCCGAACGTGAACTTGCGGTGCAATTTGAAGTGTCTCGTCCTTCATTACGTGAGGCCATTCAAAAGTTAGAAGCCAAAGGCTTGCTTATGCGCCGTCAAGGCGGTGGCACCTATGTAAAAGAACAACTCTGGCAAAGTCTTGCCGATCCTATCGTTGAATTAATGCATAACGACTCTGAAAGCCAGTACGACTTGCTCGAGTTTCGTCACGCCACTGAAGGCATGATGGCGTATTTTGCTGCATTACGTGGTACCGATGCGGATATGCAAAACATTAATAACCGAATTATTGAAGTTGAGTCGGCAACCAATATAGAAGCCAAAGCGGATGCGATTGTGCGTTTTTATCGTGCGGTTGCTGAGGCATCACACAATGTTGCCATGCTTCATTTAGTATTAAGTTTAACCCCAGTGCTGCATAAAAATGTTGCACAAAATCTGGAGCTTTTAAGCAGACGCGAAGAGGCTTCAACCATGGCAAGTGATCACAGACGGGCATTATTGGCAGCGATTGTACGCCGAGACCCAGATGCTGCACGTGAAGCTTCGAACGAGCATTTAAGCTATATCGAAGAGGTCATGCTATCAGTAAGAGAAGAAGACAGTCGGTTGCAGCGTAGTTTGCGCCGCTTAAAGAGTGGTGGATAGGCCAAGCTCTTTTCGCGCCTAGCCTGACACTTTTCATTCAATTATAAAACCTACTCTACATACCCTTAACAGGCGTAGTAGATAAAACGTATAGGAAAGACTACCAATGTCTGAACATTTGCTAAAAGATATTGATCCACAAGAAACAAACGAGTGGTTGTCTGCTTTAGAATCAGTGGTACGTGAAGAAGGCGTTGAGCGCGCTCAGTACCTTCTTGAGCAAGTATTGGATAAAGCCCGTTTAGATGGCGTAGATATGCCAACGGGTGTAACCACTAACTATATCAATACCATTGCGACTAAAGACGAGCCTGCCTACCCAGGTGATACCACGCTTGAGCGTCGTATCCGCTCTATTATTCGTTGGAACGCAATTATGATTGTATTGCGTGCATCGAAAAAAGATTTAGAGCTTGGCGGCCATATGGCGTCTTACCAGTCTTCTGCGGCGTTTTACGAAACCTGTTTTAACCATTTCTTCCGCGCACCGAATGAAAAAGACGGCGGCGATTTAGTGTATTATCAAGGCCACATCTCTCCTGGTATTTATGCCCGTGCATTTGTTGAAGGTCGTTTAACGGCTGAGCAACTTGATAACTTCCGTCAAGAAGTGGATGGTAACGGTATTCCATCGTACCCACACCCTAAATTAATGCCTGAGTTTTGGCAGTTCCCAACGGTATCTATGGGCTTAGGCCCAATGTCGGCTATCTATCAAGCGCGTTTTTTAAAGTACCTTGATGGTCGTGGCTTAAAAGACACCTCTGCTCAGCGTGTTTATGCCTTTTTAGGTGACGGTGAGATGGATGAGCCTGAATCACGCGGGGCAATTTCGTTTGCATCTCGTGAAAAGCTAGACAACTTATGTTTCCTTATTAACTGTAACCTACAGCGTCTAGACGGCCCAGTAATGGGTAACGGTAAAATCATTCAAGAACTTGAAGGTTTATTCCGTGGTGCAGGTTGGAACGTAGTAAAAGTGATTTGGGGTAACAACTGGGATGCATTAATTGCTAAAGATACCTCAGGTAAGTTACTGCAACTGATGAACGAAACCGTTGACGGCGATTACCAAACCTTTAAGTCAAAAGATGGCGCTTATGTACGTGAGCACTTCTTTGGTAAGTACCCAGAAACTGCGGCATTAGTGTCTGACATGACCGATGCACAAATTTTCGCGCTTAAGCGTGGTGGTCATGAGCCATCTAAGCTCTTTGCAGCTTATAAAAACGCCCAAGAAACCAAAGGTCGTCCAACGGTTATTTTAGCTAAAACCGTTAAAGGTTACGGCATGGGTGAAGCGGCCGAAGGTAAAAACATTGCTCACCAAGTGAAGAAAATGGACATGACTCACGTACTACAATTACGTGATCGTTTGGGCCTACAAGATTTATTAACTGATGATGCAGTTGAGTCGCTCACTTATTTAACCCTTGAAGAAGGCTCAAAAGAGCACGAGTATTTACATGCTCGTCGTAAAGCGCTTCACGGTTACACACCACAGCGTTTACCTAACTTTACTGAAGCGTTGACCCTGCCAGCACTTGAAGAGTTCACACCGCTGCTTGAAGAGCAAAAGCGTGAAATTTCGTCAACCATGGCGTTTGTACGTACTTTAAATATTTTGCTTAAAGACAAAGGCATTGGCAAAAACATTGTGCCAATTATTGCCGACGAAGCGCGTACTTTTGGTATGGAAGGCTTGTTCCGCCAAATTGGTATTTATAACCCATCAGGTCAAACTTATACCCCTGAAGATCGTGGCGTAGTGTCTTACTATAAAGAGGCGACTTCAGGCCAAGTATTGCAAGAGGGTATTAACGAGTTAGGTGCTATGTCTTCTTGGGTGGCTGCGGCAACCTCATACAGCACCAACAACTTACCGATGATCCCATTCTATATTTACTACTCTATGTTTGGTTTCCAACGTGTAGGTGATATGGCGTGGATGGCAGGCGATCAGCAAGCTCGTGGCTTCTTATTAGGTGCGACCGCTGGCCGTACTACTCTTAACGGTGAAGGTTTACAGCATGAAGATGGCCACAGCCATGTTCAAGCCAGCACGATTCCTAACTGTATCTCTTATGATCCAACGTTTGCTTATGAAGTTGCGGTGATCATTCAAGACGGTATTCGTCGCATGTATGGCGATCAGGAAAACGTGTTCTACTACTTAACCCTAATGAACGAAAACTACGCTATGCCAGCTATGCCAGCGGGTAGCGAAGAAGGTATTCGTAAAGGTATTTATAAGCTTGAGTCGCACAAAGGCAGCAAAAAAGTGCAGCTAATGAGCTCGGGCACCATTATGAATGAAGTACGTAAAGCGGCGCAGATTTTGAGTGAAGAATATGATGTGGCATCAGACGTATTCTCTGTAACGTCATTTAACGAGTTAGCTCGTGATGGCCAGGATGCTGAGCGTTACAACATGCTGCACCCTGAAGCGGCTGAAAAGCAAGCTTATATTTCTACCGTTATGGGCAGCGAGCCTGCGATTGCAGCAACCGACTACATGAAGAACTATGCTGAGCAAGTACGTGCTTACATGCCATCTGTTTCTTACAAAGTATTAGGTACTGATGGTTTTGGTCGTTCAGATAGTCGTGAAAACTTACGTCGTCACTTTGAAGTCAACGCAGGTTATGTGGTTGTGGCCGCATTAGCCGAGCTTGCTAAGCGTGGCGAAATCGAGAAGTCGGTTGTGACTCAAGCGATTGCTAAGTTTGGTATCGACACTGAAAAGACAAACCCGTTATACGCATAAGAGGCTAGATAAAATGGCAATTGAAATTAATGTTCCTGATATCGGTGCGGATGAGGTTGAAGTGACTGAGATCCTTGTTAGCGTAGGCGACAAGGTGGAAGTAGAGCAGTCTCTTATCAGCGTTGAAGGCGATAAAGCGGCAATGGAAGTTCCCGCTTCTGCTGCCGGTATCGTGAAAGAAATTAAAGTGAAAGTGGGCGATAAAGTGGCCACTGATTCGTTAATTATGATTTTTGAATCAGACGCTGCGCCTGCTGCAGCGCCACAAGTCGCAGCGGCAGCACCACAAGCGGCTGCGCCAGTTGCAGCCGCAGCTCCAACGCTTAAAGACGTTAACGTGCCAGATATTGGCGGCGATGAAGTGTCTGTGACTGAAATTTTAGTTAACGTGGGCGACAGTATTACTGAAGAGCAATCGCTATTAAGCGTTGAAGGCGATAAAGCAGCGATGGAAGTCCCTGCTCCGTTTGCTGGGGTGCTTAAAGAAATTAAAGTGGCCGTTGGCGATAAAGTTTCGACTGGCTCACTTGTAATGGTATTTGAAGTCGCGGGTAGTGCACCTGCTGCGGCTCCTGCAACACAAGCCGCTCCAGCGGTAGTACCTGCTGCAACCGCAGCCGCGGTTCAGGATATCAATGTACCTGATATCGGTGGCGACGAAGTAGTTGTGACCGAAGTAATGGTAAAAGTGGGTGACACAGTTGCCGAAGAGCAGTCTTTAATTAGCGTTGAAGGCGATAAAGCGGCGATGGAAGTACCAGCACCGTTTGCAGGTACCGTTAAGTCAATTATTGTTAGCCAAGGCGATAAAGTATCAACTGGCTCATTAATTATGACCTTTGAAGTTGCGGGTAGCGCGCCAGCTGCGGCTCCTGCTCCTGTGGCTAGCGCACCGGTTGCAGCAACCTCAGCGCCTGCGCAAACGGCGTCTGCAGCAAAAGAAGATTTTGTTGAAAACAGTGCTTATGCCCATGCATCACCTGTTATTCGCCGCATGGCTCGTGAGCTTGGTGTTAACCTCGCTAACGTTAAAGGCTCTGGCCGCAAAGGTCGTGTGGTTAAAGAAGACGTGCAAAACTACGTGAAAGCGGCAGTTAAGCAAGTTGAATCTGGTGCGGTTAAATCTGCCAGCAATGGCGGCGGTGAGCTAAATTTACTTGCATGGCCAAAAGTAGACTTTAACAAGTTTGGCGAAACTGAAGTTAAGCCATTATCACGTATCCAGAAGATTTCTGGTGCTAATCTACACCGTAACTGGGTGAAAATCCCGCATGTTACTCAGTGGGATGATGCTGATATTACTGAGCTTGAAGCGTTCCGTCAGGCGCAAAATGCTGCAGAAGCGAAGAAAGATTCTGGCATGAAGATCACGCCATTAGTGTTCATCATGAAAGCGGCTGCTAAAGCATTAGAAGCCTATCCAACGTTTAACTCTTCATTGTCAGAAGATGGCGAAAGCTTAATTTTGAAGAAGTACGTTAACATTGGTATTGCGGTTGATACGCCAAATGGTCTTGTGGTGCCTGTATTTAAAGACGTTAACAAAAAAGGCATTCATGAGCTGTCGAACGAGCTTAAAGTCGTTTCGAAAAAAGCCCGCGACGGTAAGCTAACTGCATCTGACATGCAAGGGGGCTGCTTCACCATTTCAAGCTTAGGTGGTATTGGTGGTACAGCATTTACACCAATCGTCAATGCGCCAGAAGTGGCCATTCTTGGTGTGTCTAAGTCTGACTTTAAGCCTGTGTGGAATGGTAAAGAATTTACCCCACGCTTAATGCTACCATTGTCGCTATCATACGATCACCGTGTGATAGATGGTGCAGATGGTGCAAGGTTCATTACTTATTTGAACCAGTGCTTATCAGATATTCGTACCTTAGTGCTTTAATACCAATAGGCTGCTTGATTATTCAAGCAGCCTTTTTTGTTTACAGCGTGATACCAATCAATCCGTCTTTCTAGGATTGTGATTCGTGTCAAACAAAGTGTAAAATGCGGTCAGCTTACACGATCTGGCCACGAGGCGGTATCACCGTCAATAGCAAAGGATAGAGGAAAACATGAGTAACGAAATTAAAACTCAGGTAGTTGTATTAGGCGCGGGCCCTGCAGGTTATTCAGCGGCTTTTCGTGCTGCGGACCTAGGCTTAGAAACCGTCATTATTGAACGTTACAGCACCTTAGGTGGCGTATGTTTAAATGTGGGGTGTATCCCATCTAAAGCATTATTACACGTATCTAAAGTCATCGAAGAAGCAAAAACTGTGGCAGCTCACGGTGTAAGCTTTGGCGAGCCACAAATTGATTTAGATAAATTACGCAGCTATAAAGAAAAAGTTATCGGCCAACTAACCGGTGGCTTAGGTGGCATGGCTAAAATGCGTAAAGTGACAGTGGTTAACGGCTTAGGTAAATTTACCGGCCCAAATACCATTGAAGTACAAGGTGAAGATGGCGTTAAAGTCGTTAACTTTGACAACGCGATTATTGCCGCAGGTTCTCGTCCTATTAAATTGCCATTTATTCCACACGAAGACCCACGCATTTGGGATTCTACCGATGCGCTAGAGTTGAAAGAAGTGCCTTGTAAGTTATTGGTAATGGGTGGTGGTATTATTGGTCTAGAAATGGGCACAGTTTACTCATCACTAGGTAGTGAAATTGACGTGGTTGAAATGTTCGACCAAGTTATTCCTGCTGCCGACAAAGACATTGTTCAAGTTTTCACTAAGAAGATTAAAAACAAGTTTAACCTAATGCTAGAAACCAAAGTGACTGCGGTTGAAGCTAAAGACGATGGCATTTATGTATCGATGGAAGGCAAAAAAGCACCTGCTGAGCCAGTTCGTTACGATGCAGTATTAGTGGCTATTGGCCGTGCGCCAAATGGTAAGTCTTTAGATGCTGAAAAAGCGGGCGTTAATGTAGATGAGCGCGGCTTTATCAATGTTGATAAGCAATTACGTACTAACGTACCGCACATTTATGCTATTGGTGACATCGTTGGTCAACCTATGCTTGCACACAAAGGCGTGCATGAAGGCCACGTAGCTGCTGAAGTGATTGCTGGTATGAAGCACTACTTTGACCCGAAAGTGATCCCATCGATTGCCTATACTGACCCAGAAGTTGCATGGGTTGGTGTAACAGAGAAAGAAGCGAAAGAGCAAGGTTTGTCTTACGAAGTTGCTAAGTTCCCATGGGCAGCCTCTGGCCGTGCAATCGCATCTGATGCAAGCGACGGTATGACTAAGTTAATTTTCGACAAAGACACTCACCGTGTGATTGGTGGTGCTATTGTTGGTGTTAACGGTGGTGAATTATTAGGTGAAATTGGCCTAGCGATTGAAATGGGTTGCGATGCTGAAGATTTAGCATTAACTATTCATGCTCACCCAACGTTACATGAGTCAGTAGGTTTAGCCGCAGAGTTATATGAAGGTTCAATTACTGATTTACCTAACCCAAAAGCGGTTAAGAAGAAGTAATACCGGTTAGTCGCTACACATTAAAGCACTCCTTATTTGGGGTGCTTTTTTTTGATATTTTTTTTAAGCTTCAGCCTAGGCAGCTCAATAATGACCTTTGCTTTGATAGGGTATTGTTGATGCGTTAATCCTCGTGAGTAATAGTATATTGTGTACTCAAAATCATTAAGTAAGCCTGCTACTTTTTAATAAACAAACGCTACTTTTTATTTTTGCGGACAATCAAGAAAATGGAGCCATGATTACGATGTGAAATAATACCAATTCCACTAATTATCTGGTCATTCAGCGGGAATTCTGTGCCTTCTAGGCAAGTAATAGGATTGTAGGCATAGTTGCTCTCGGCAACTGCTCCTGCGTTGCTCTACCTCCTGCATCCATGCAGTCGTACGTCAAAATACTATTAAGCAGCATAGAAGGCACAGAAACCCGCCTTGCAGGAGACGCTCAGACAGTCCATTTCTTTGTTGCATTGCCTTAGAAGGGAATAACCATTATTTCAACAATGCGCCTCAAACTGAACAGTCTGAGCGACTCTGATTGGTCACATAATTAATGGAAATGGTATAAGTTATTTTCTTCGAGCTAAATTGATGATGTAGTGAGGAGGATAAATCACCATCTATCATATACTTGCTTACAATATGGTATGCCAATTATAGATTCGTTTTGTTTATTACCGATAAAATATTACGCAGATATGCATCTGACTCATTAAACGGGTGACTTTGTTAAGCTATTAATGTTAAAACATTAAATGATTGTCTTGGTTTTGCTGCATTATCCTGGCTTCAATGAGTGATGCCTGTTTTGGATGTATTTTTTAGGCAAGTTGCCTGTGGTTATCATGTTAAGGTTAAGCGAATTTTATGATTAGAGCGGTTAGCTATTGTATAAGTTGTGTGATGCTATTTATTTTGGCCGCAATGCCTGTGCGCGGGGCCGATATCATTCAACGTGTCTTTAACGCAAAAGATGGTTTGGCAAACGCAAGAATTCAAGATATCAGCTTTGATCGTTATGGTTATGTATGGCTTGCGACTCAAGAGGGATTATATCGAGTCAGTAATAGCAAGGTTAGGCGTATCGATAAAGTGGGTTTTGATTCGGTACTCGACGATGAGCTAACCACCTCTGTCATCAACTCAGGCCCAGATCACTTACTTATTGGTACTCAATCGTCATTGTATTTGTACAGTATCATTGATAATCAATTTCGCTTATTGCTTAACCCTGAAGCCAATGAAGTAAGCAACTTGAATAAGAGTATTCGAGTTGTTGCTTACCAAAGACAATTAGATAACCAATTATTGTTACTCAGTTATTCTGGTCAAGTATACTATTTTGATGATGAAACTCAGTCATTAAGTGTATCGACCAAACACCATTTAAACCGCGATTTAGCCTGGATAAATGCCTTACAACTGCATAATGGCCAGTATGTGTTTACGACTAAAAGTGAGCTGCAAATTCATCATGCTGATGGCAGCTTTTTAGGGCGTTTTCCGTGGAGTGATAAAAACGGATTAATCAAAAAAATATTTCAAGACAAGCAACATCGAGTTTGGTTGCTCACCTCAAATGGTTTGTATCAAGTTTTTCCTGATTCTTTAACATTAAAAGCCATAAATGAAATCCCTTATTTTGTTGAGCAAATGACTGAGGATCTCAATGGCGATTTGTGGATTTCAAGTCGCAGCGGTTTAATCTTTTGGCAACAGCAAAATAATCAGATTTTGGTTTATAAAGATGAGTTAAAACAAAAAGCTAATATCGACTATATTCATGATATTGCTGTGGATGCAGATGGCTTAATATGGGTCGGTGGTTCTGGCGATGGCTTGGCAGTTGTGGCCGGAAAACCGGCTTTTCTCCTGGATAAGTACTCTAGTAAATCGTCTTACAAATTGGCAAATGAAATGGTTTGGTCAATTTACATCGAAGGCGACAAAATATGGTTTGGAGCTGATGGTCGTTTATCTGTTGTAGAGGGTAAAGGAGTGTCGACAACCGTAATCCCGGCAGGGCTCAAGATAAGCGACAGCATATACACGCTTGCCTCTTTGGATGAAAACCATATTGCATTAGGGACGACAAACGGCCTGTATGTGGTTAATAAAAATACCAACATAGGGACTGATTTTGCAACCTGGAGTGGGGGTAAAGAGTCGTTAAGCGGTAAAGTTATCGTTAAGCTGTACCGTGACAAGCTCATGCCGCAGCGGTTATGGATTGGCACTAATAAAGGGCTTTATTATTGGCAAGATGGCAATAAAGATCTTGTGCTTGAGCCGTTGGTTGGCGACGACACTCAATTTACTAATACCTGGTACAGTGACTTTTTACGGGATAGCCGTGGCCGATTATGGCTCTCTGGAGGAAAAGTTTTTGGTTATGTGGACGTTGATGGGGTTTTTCATTCGCAGTTAGGCTTATTTAGTGAATTAGAAAATAAGCCAATGATTAATTCTTTATTGCAAGTTGAACCCAACGTACTGTGGCTTGGCACAACGCAACAAGGGATTATTGAGCTCAACACCCAAACTAATGCAACTAAATCACTGGATCAGCAATGGAAAATCGATTGTAAGGTCGTGTACTTTTTACAAGACACTGCCACCGAGCATATTGTTGGGTGTGCAAGTGCACTGGTTAAAATTAACAAGACAACAGGAAAGGTTAGCTCATTTAGCCATAAAGATGGGTTTATTTCGGACGAATTTAATGAGTCGGCCAAGTTTTATGCCCCTGAAAAAGGCTTTTTTATTGGTACGCCAGACGGTGCCATGTTAATTGATTTAGATAAACTAGCGCCACGTACCGTTAACGATAAAGTGATTCTTGAATCTGTCTCGGTTTTTTATGAAGACAGCACTGCAGTGTATCTTATTCCTAGCCAATTAACTCAAGTTGAACCTGGTGCGAGCCTGATTAGCTTTCAGATTGCCATGTTAGATTATTTAGACGACACCCCAATGACATTGCAATATCGATTGGCAAAAGAGGGGGCTGATGCGGGCAATTATTTATTGCTCGAGGGGCAATCTCAAATAAACATTACCGGCTTAAGTGCGGGCGAATATAGCTTAGATCTCTTATACAAGCGTAATGGTGTTTGGACCAGTGAGCCATTTCAATATTCTTTTAAGGTAAAACAATTTTGGTGGAAGTCTCAACAGTTTAAAGGCGCGTTACTGTTTGCCTTATTATTATTAGCCGTGATGCTTTTGTTATATAGACAACGCCAAGTGAGTCGTTTTAAGCAAATAAATACCGCATTAATGCAAAGTGACGAGCGTTTACAGCAGGCATTAAAGGGCAGTGATTCTGATTTATGGGAGTGGCATAACGATTCTCAGATATTGTCACTCGATAATCGCGGTGGGGTGCTTGGTTCTACCCCATTTATACGGATTGCTCTGCAAGATATTCCTGTTCATCCAGATGATAAGTTTCGCCTTGATGCGGCCTGGGCTGATTTTGCCAAAGGTAAAACAGACTCGATCAATATTGAATATCGCTACCAAAATTCACATGACAACAAATGGCACTGGTTACGCATAAAGGGAAGGGCGATTGAGGTTGCTTCTAATGGCAAACAATTGCTCCATGCGGCGGGTATGTACACAGACATCACCCAGCAAAGAATGCTTGAAAGTGAGGCAAATTTACTTGCTCAAGCATTTGAAAACACCTCAGAAGGTATGCTGATTTTAGATGCCAATAAAGACATCAAAATTAGCAATGCCGCTGCAAGTTTAATTTTAGCCGCACATCAGCGTGATTTAGTGGGTAAACCATTTATTGACTTAGTGGCAACAACGGTAGAACCCTTTGATTTAGAAGACGTGTTTGATAAAGAGCGTTTTTGGACGGGTGAAAGTGAGTTTTACTGTATTGACGGCAGCCTCTGCCCGGTATGGATGAACGTATCGACCATGGCTAATAGTAGTGCCGAATCATTGCATTATGTTGTGGTGTTTTCTGATATTACTGAGCGTAAGCATAATGAGCAGCACTTACGTAGATTGGCAAATAATGACATGCTTACTGGTTTGGCTAATCGGTCAATGTTTTCTAGGCGATTAGGGCAAATTATTGAAACGGCAAAACAAAATAACGAAACATTGGCGTTATTATTTTTAGATCTTGACCGCTTTAAACATGTAAATGATTCCTATGGGCACAGCATGGGCGATGCATTACTGGTTGAGGCCGCCAATCGGCTGCAAGCTTGCTTATCTGAAGAGCATTTGCTGTGTCGTTTTGGCGGAGATGAATTTGTTATTTTATTACGCGACGCCAAAGATATCGATACGATTAACCACACCGCCCAACAGTTATTACAGCAAATAGAGATGCCTTTTAAACTTTATGGTAGAGAGTTTTTTATCTCAACCAGTATAGGCATTAGTATTTGGTCTGGTGATGAACAAACACCAGAAACGCTGATCAAAAATGCTGACTTGGCAATGTACCATGCAAAAGAAGAAGGTCGGGGGAATTTTCAATATTATTCAGCCGAGCGTAACGCCGAGGCTCTTTATCATTTACGTTTAGAAGCCGATCTGCACAAAGCCATTGCGTGTAATGAATTTGAACTGCACTACCAACCTCAGGTAAATGTTAGTACAAATCGACTCTCGGGCGTTGAGGCGCTTATTCGTTGGCGCCACCCTGTTGATGGCCTAGTGCGCCCTGACGTGTTTATTGGTATTGCAGAGTCATGCGGATTAATTGTCGAAATAGATCGTTGGGTACTCACCCAAGCCTGCATTGATGGGGCTAAGTGGTGTCGCGAAGTTCAACATGATCTCCTTGTGTCGGTTAACGTTTCAGCTATGCACTTTAGGCAACCAGACTTTATCGATTTTTTAACTGCAACGCTTCAAAAAACCGGTATGCCAGCCAAATGCCTGTCAGTTGAGATCACTGAAGGGGTGTTAATGAAAGAGATAGAAATTGCCACTCAACATTTATTAGCGCTTAAGCAACTTGGGGTAGATGTTGCCATTGATGACTTTGGTACGGGATATTCGTCGTTGGCATATTTGCGCTCGTTTAAAGTGAATACGCTTAAAATTGACAGGTCGTTTTTGATCCACATTGACCAAAATCAGGCCGATCAGGCAATTGTGAGTAGTATTATTGAATTAGCCCGAAATTTATCATTAGAGGTGATTGCGGAAGGGGTTGAAACGCCTGAGCAACTTGCGCAGCTGGTTCAGCGTGGCTGTCATATTATTCAAGGGTATTATTTCGCTAAACCTATGCCCAAAGTTGAACTTGAACAACATATGAAACAATACCAATAAATAAGCGCGGCGAATGGATTGTCGCCGAGCAATTTAAACAGCTTAAGCTTAGCCAAAGACTCGCCCAACAAAGCTAAATTGGTTTTTTAGCCGGACCCTTTATTTATCGATGATGTGTGCTCGGTGAACGGCCTTTTATGTAAAATCACTTAACCGGTAGGAATGATCACATTTTTGTGCTGCTTGGCATCATAGGCAAAACTGAGCTGACGATGATAGTAATAGGTTATACTTTGTTAGAATGCGTTGTTTTTACTTTATTGCGGGATATTTTATGCAAGCCATTTTGCGTCTTAATCAGCTAGGTTGTTTCTTGCTGAGCTTTATCTGTTTTAGTGTGGTGATCCAGCCCGCAATTGCAGCACCCAAAACAGTGAAAGAAAGACCGACTATTGGTCTTGTTCTCAGTGGTGGTGGCGCCAAAGGCACTGCGCACATTGGTGTGCTAAAAGTGCTTGAAAAACACAATATCCCTGTCGATTATATTGCCGGAACCAGTATTGGAGCCTACGTAGCAGGCATGTCTGCGCTGGGTTACAGTGCTGATCAAATTGAAAAAATCATGCTCAATGGTCAATGGGCTAAAGGGTATTCTGACACCATCCCCCGCGAGAGCTTAAGTTACCGTGATAAACAACAACGTGATCAATTCAATATTCCGCTAACTGTTGGCTATAACAACAATAGTTTAACCTCACCCAGTGGTTTGTTACGTGGGCAAACCATGTCGTTACTGCTTAGGCACTCAACCGATTTGGTTGAGCAGTTTGGCGACTTTGACGATTTAGCGATTCCATATCGAGCAGTTGCAACCGACCTTGCAACAAGTGAGGCTGTGGTGTTGTCTAGTGGTAGTGTTGTACAAGCTATGCAGGCCTCTGCAACCGTACCTGGTGCATTACAACCAGCCATCATTGACGGCCGTTTATTGGTAGATGGTGGCATAGCAAATAATATGCCTGTAGACGTGGTAAAAGCCATGGGCGCAGACATTGTTATTGCCGTGGATATAGGCTCACCGCTCGTTGGCCAAGACAGGCTAGACAGCACAGTGGCTGTGCTTGAGCAGCTTTCAACTATGTTGACTCAAGCTAGTACAGCAAGACAAAAAACCTTACTGACAGAAAGAGATATTTTAATTCGCCCTGCCATTGACGTATTAAGCACCACTGACTTTTCGATAATGCCGTTGGCGTTAAAGTTAGGGGAAGATGCAGCTAATATTCAATTAGAAAAACTTAAAAAATTGAGCATAAAAGAGCCTGCCTATTTAGCTTATCAAGCCGATAAAAAGCAGCAAAGTTTGCGCTGGATCGACCCACTTAAAAAGCCGATTTATAAAATTGCCTTTAATAACCAATCTAAAGTCAGTGAAAAGTTACTGCGTGAACGATTAGGCATTAACAAAGGTGATGTGCTAACTAAAGAAGAGTTAGCCGCTGCGTTAAAGCGGGTTTATGCATTAAACAAATTTGAGCGAGTCGATGCTGAGTTTGAAGATGTAGAGCAAGGCCGCATTATTACTGTTACTACTCGGGCTAAATCGTGGGGACCTAATTATTTTCAAGCGGGTTTTAACTGGGAAGATGACTTTAGTTTAGATTCTGCCATCACACTAAGTTTGGCATACACCATGACAGATTTAACCCAAATGGGGGGAGAGTGGCGTAATGAAGTTGAATTAGGGTACCGTAAATTAGTCGCGTCGGAGTTTTATCAACCGCTTGATCGCGACCAAACTTTTTACAGTTTAGCCCGAGTGCAATATCAAATGCGCAGTTGGGATTTACTCGACCAAGACAGTAGTTATTTATTGCTGGAAAATAACGCCGCCCAACTAGAGCTTGGTATTGGTTACAATTATGATTCTGACGGTTTAATAGAATTAGGCTTTATTGGTGAAGATGGCCAAGTGAAAAGTGAGGTCGACTCACAAGACTCAATTAATTACCATTCTACCGGCGCCTATTTAAAGCTGACCTATGACACCCTAAACAGCATTAGTTTTCCTACAGAAGGTAATCGCTTTACGTTTACCAGCTACTTAAGGGATGAATCTTATAGCGGCGTGACCAGTTCAGACAACCCATTTGGTGACGATTTAGCCTGGCAGTTTGAAGCCGACTGGAAAGGTGCGCTGCAGTTAGGAAATCACGCAATTGTGGGTAAAGTGGAACTGGCAACCACTCAAAATGACGGTAGCTTTACCTTACACGTAGCTGAATTAGGCGGTTTTTTGAATCTATCTGGCTACCGTAAAGATACGCTTGTAGGTGCGCATAAAATATTCAGTGCAGTGATTTACCAATACGATTTAGGCCGTGATGTACTCATTACCGATTTACCTTTGTATTTGGGGGTGAGTTTAGAGGGCGGCAATGTGTGGTTTGAGCGCAGTGAGATGGAGCTCGATGACTTAATTTACGCCAGTAGTTTATATTTGGGTACCGATACAGATTGGGGGCCAGCAGCATTGGGGCTAGGGGTAACAGACCGTGGCGATAAGGCATTTTATCTGTTTTTAGGTAAAAACTTTTAAAAATGTATGCAGTGCAACAAAATGGCAGCCTCGGCTGCCATTTTTGTTTAATTAAGCTTCACACTCAGCGCGAGAGGCTAAGTCAGCATAAAAATGATCACTGATTTATCCTGATTGGTACAAATTGTCGACTTTACGCGCTGACCGTTTGCAGTAAAGCGGGCAGTTGGCTTGCATCGGCAAGTTGGTGATGGGCTATTACCCACTTGGCTTGGTTGGCGGTATGCGGTGCAGGAATTGCAACGGTTTGCATCGTGGCAGCTCGGGCAGCAATTAAACCATTAAATGAGTCTTCAATTGCAATACATTGGCTTGGTGCAACGCCCAATGCTTTGGCGCAGTTTAAATACACCTCTGGATGCGGCTTGCCGTAAGCCAAATTCTCTGCCGACTCTAGCGCCTCAAAATAATGGCCAATATTGAGTTTGGAAAGCACAGCGTTAATTATCTTTGATGATGACGATGTCGCCAGACCAATTTTAAGGCCAAGTTGTTTGCAAGCTTCGAGTGAGTCAATCACCCCTAGCATTGGCTCACCCGTCGCGTTAATTTGTGCAATGACTTCATTAACGATTTTATTTGCGGTTGCACTGTTGTCATAATCCGGCCAAGGAAAACGCTGATACCAATAACTGACGACATGATCTATGCGCAGTCCAGTGGTTTGTTCTACTTCTTCAAGTGTCAGGTTGAGGCCAAAACTGTTTAATACGGTTTGTTCGGCTAACTGCCATGCGGGCTCAGAATCAATTAAAATTCCGTCCATATCGAAAATAACCGCTTCTATTTGGGTTGACACTGCTTTGACTCCTGAAAGGTATTTTATTTGCCGTAAATTATCACGTTGTTAGTGGTTAGGTGCAATTAAAATGGATTTTTTAAAAAAAAATTCATCATCAAAGCGGATATTTTTCGGTGCAGACTTTAATTGATGGGTGCCTGGTAAGTAAATGTATTTAAAAGGTTTTTGGGCTGTTTCAAACTATTGTCTAATTTTAATTAATAACGTAAGCCATTAAATTGATTATTAGCTTGATAAATCGAGTTGATTTCATGCCTCTAACAGTGTGAGCTGATTCATACTTTTATAAAGCTGTAGTATACTGAATGTCGGATTTCAAGCCCGAACCTGTGGAATTATCAGCACCTTGAAAAGCGTGCTGAGTTTCGCCGTTAGGCGTCAAACAAAGAGGAATGTTGCCGTGCTAGAAGCATATCGTAAACACGTCGAAGAGCGTGCTGCAGTGGGTATTGTCCCAAAGCCATTAGATGCACAACAAGTGGCTGAATTAGTAAAATTAGTTGAGACTCCACCGGCTGGTGAAGAAGCTGTGATCCTCGACTTATTAGAAAACCGTATTCCACCTGGTGTTGATGAAGCTGCCTACGTAAAAGCAGCATTCTTAGATGCAGTCGCCAAAGGCACTGTAAAATCACCGATATTATCAGCTGATCGTGCCGTTGAGCTGTTAGGCACTATGCAAGGTGGTTATAACATTGAGCCGTTAATCGCTCAGTTAGATAACCAAGCCTTAGCACCATTGGCTGTTAAAGCATTATCAAACACATTATTGATGTTTGATTCGTACCACGACGTGGTTGAAAAAATGCAAGCAGGTAACACTGCTGCAAAACAAGTCGTTGAGTCTTGGGCAAACGCAGATTGGTTCTTAAACCGTCCTAAACTTGCCGACAAAGTGACCTTGACTGTATTTAAAGTGTCGGGTGAAACCAACACTGATGACCTGTCTCCTGCACCTGATGCATGGTCACGTCCTGATATCCCGTTGCACGCACTTGCGATGCTGAAAAACGCCCGTGACGGTATTGTGCCTGACGTGTCTGGCGAAGTGGGCCCGATTAAAGAAATCGAAGCATTAAAAACCAAAGGCCACCCGCTTGTTTATGTTGGTGACGTAGTTGGTACGGGTTCATCACGTAAATCAGCAACTAACTCAGTATTGTGGTTCATGGGTGATGATATCCCATTTGTGCCAAACAAACGTGCTGGTGGTTTCTGTTTAGGCGGTAAAATTGCCCCGATTTTCTTCAATACTATGGAAGATGCTGGTGCATTACCGATTGAGCTTGACGTAAGCAATATGGAAATGGGCGATGTAATCGACATTTACCCATACGAAGGCGTTGTTAAGCGTGGCGGTACTGACGAAGTTATCTCTACATTTGAACTAAAAACTGACGTACTACTTGATGAAGTTCGTGCTGGTGGTCGTATTCCATTGATCATCGGTCGTGGTTTAACTGATCGCGCACGTGAAACATTAGGTTTACCAGCATCTGACGTTTTTGTACGTCCACAAGCTGTTGCTGCGTCAAACAAGGGCTTTACCCTTGCTCAAAAAATGGTTGGTAAAGCGTGTGGCGTAACGGGTATTCGTCCTGGCCAATACTGTGAACCTAAAATGACTTCAGTGGGTTCGCAAGACACGACCGGCCCAATGACTCGTGATGAGTTAAAAGACTTAGCCTGTTTAGGGTTTAGTGCTGATTTAACTATGCAGTCATTCTGTCACACTGCCGCATATCCAAAACCAGTTGACGTGAATACTCACCATACATTACCAGACTTCATCATGAACCGTGGTGGTGTATCATTACGCCCAGGTGATGGTGTTATTCACTCTTGGTTAAACCGTATGCTATTGCCTGATACCGTTGGTACTGGTGGTGACTCTCATACGCGTTTCCCAATTGGTATTTCTTTCCCAGCAGGTTCTGGTTTAGTGGCATTTGCTGCTGCAACAGGTGTAATGCCTCTTGATATGCCAGAGTCAATTTTAGTTCGTTTTAAAGGTGAAATGCAGCCAGGTATCACATTACGTGATCTTGTACATGCTATTCCATTAAAAGCGATTGAAATGGGTCTGCTAACGGTTGAGAAAAAAGGCAAAATCAATGCTTTCTCTGGCCGTGTATTAGAAATTGAAGGTCTTGAAAAACTAAAAGTTGAACAAGCATTCGAACTTTCTGACGCATCTGCAGAGCGTAGCGCGGCAGGCTGTACTATTAAGTTAGACAAAGAGCCAATCATTGAATACTTAAACTCTAACATCGTAATGTTAAAGTGGATGATCAGTGAAGGCTACGGCGATCGTCGTACTATTGAGCGTCGTATTAAAGCAATGGAAGAGTGGATTGCAAACCCAGAGTTGATGGAAGCTGATAAAGATGCAGAATATGCAGAAATTATCGAAATCGACTTAAACGACATTAAAGAGCCAATCCTTTGTGCACCAAACGATCCTGATGATGCTGTACTGTTATCAAGCGTTGCGCAAACTAAGATTGACGAAGTGTTTGTGGGTTCTTGTATGACAAACATCGGTCACTTCCGTGCTACCGGTAAGATGTTAGACAAGTTTGCTAAAACACTGCCAACACGTTTATGGATTGCACCACCAACTAAGATGGACCGCGATCAGTTAACCGAAGAAGGTTACTACTCAATCTTTGGCCGTGTCGGTGCTCGCATCGAGATCCCAGGTTGTTCGCTATGTATGGGTAACCAGGCTCGTGTTGCTGAAAACTCGACTGTTGTTTCAACATCAACGCGTAACTTCCCTAACCGTTTAGGTACTGGTGCAAACGTATACTTAGCGTCTGCTGAGTTAGCGGCTGTAGCGGCATTATTAGGCCGTTTACCGTCTCCAGAAGAGTATCAAGAATACGCTAAAGAGTTAGATGCTACAGCAGCTGACACTTACCGTTACTTGAACTTCGATCAAATCGACTCTTACACTAAGAAAGCCGACAGCGTGATTTTCCAATCAGCGGTTTAAGTTTGTATTAGTTAATTGTTGAACCCAAAATGCCAGCAGAAATGCTGGCATTTTTGTTTGGTTAAATTTTATATTGGTAACGCATTTTTTGACAAAGGCTTGTTAGCTACTGTCTCATCGTTCTAACTCTAACTCTAACTCTAACTCTAACTCTAACTCTAACTCTAACGTCCTAGCGTCGTCCCGGTAATGCTTTTGAGCCGGGATCGAGGTGTTTGTGCTTTGAACTTTTGTGCAGAATTTGCTGTGGGTGGCTCTGTTTTACCATTTCTGGATAGGAAGGTTTTATACCATTTAACTCAAAAAAACTAAGCTGCTAAGTAGCGATACTTAATGAAATCACTTCTATGACACGCGGTGAACCCATCCATGGGCGCTCTGCGAAAACATCCATGTTTTCGAAGGTCATAGCCGCGATTACATCCGCCGTATGGGTATCTTCGATTTAACCTTATTTGTTATTTAAAGATTTAACGTATTTCTGGATAAAGCCTGATAACTACAGTCTCATCGTCCTAACTCTGACGTCCTAGCGTCGTCCCGGTAATGCTTTTGAGCCGGGACCCAGGTGTTATTTGTGCTTTGAACTTTTGTGCAGGATTTGCTGTGAGTGACTCTGTTTTACTGCTTTATTGTCACACTAGGCAACGATACTCAATGAAATCACTTCTATGACACGCGGTGAATCCATCCATGGACGCTCTGCGAAAACATCCATGTTTTCGAAGGTCATAGCCGCGATTACATCCGCCGTTTGGGTATCTTCGACTTAACCTTGTTTGTAGTTGAACGATTTAACGCAACGCTTGATAACTACATTCTCGTCGTCCCGGCAATGCTTTTGAGCCGGGATCCAGGTGTTTGCTTGTACTTTTATACTTATGGCCGCAGGCCATACCCAAACAAACTTTGCCGCAAAAATGTGTTGGTATATTGACGTTAAAATGGAGAAATCAACTCTGGACTTAAAGTTGATTTAGCAATATTGGCCATGGCTAAAAAGCAAAGGCTCAGTAAAACCTTTGCAGATAAGAATAATTTCGCTGCTTCTCGATAGAGTAGGTTGTGGCATGTTATCGTTGAACATGAACTAAACAGTAAGTCACTTATTAAAGTGATGTCCGAGCAGTATTTTACTGACATTCCCTTTTGCTTTGTATGACGCAATCAGTATGTATATAAAGCCGAACATGCCGCCCATGATAATGCTCAAAAATCCATATATTGCGCCTTTCAGTTTTGATTCTTCACGCCAAAACACCCATGAACATAAAATCAACAAATGAATTAAAAAGTCGGTATTAAACTGCTGACGCCAAGGGTGACCAACAAATAAATCACCAAAATAGATGGCGGGCCAATTCATTCCAGCTTTTACGACGGCATAAGCCGTTATGCTCATAATAAGTACCCATGATAATAATAATGCAGCCCTAAAATACGTCATCGCTTTTACTCTTTAGTGTGTGTTGTCACTATAATGATACCGTGAGGTAATAAAATCCATTACCTCTGTGGTAATGGTTCTCGCGACAAATCGAGTTAATATGATTGGATACAAGATGAATAAGGATCAGTATGAATACGTTTGGTGAGCAGTTACGTTTTTGGCGTAAGGGTCGTCATTTGAGTCAACTGGATTTAGCTCTTGAGGCGAATGTGAGCAGCAAACATATTAGCTTTATTGAAACGGGCCGTGCTAAACCAAGCAAAGAAATGGTGCTTAACTTGTGTGAAGTGTTGAATTTGCCCTTTAGAAACCGTAATGAATTAATGACATTAGCAGGCTTTGCTGAACACTATGTACGCACTCCATTAAGCGATACTGAAAGGGTGGAGGTTGCGCGCATTCTTGAGTTTATTGTTGCTAGGCATGAACCATTTCCTGCGATAGTGGTGGATTGGAACTGGAATGTGGTTATTCGCAATAAAGGCTTTGAAAAATTAATCGGCTTAATCACGGCAGAGCACAAGCAATTTATTTTGCACGACAATATTGCTCATTGGTTAATGCACCCTAATGGTCTGCGTCTTGTGATGAGTAATTGGCAGGAAGTGGCTAGCACGACGCTACAACGCCTGAGTATCGAGGATCAGCACGCCCCAAAACGCCATGACGAATTGATTCAGTCCTTATCTCAATATCCTGACGTGGCTAACTTATTGGAAGATAAAACGCATATTGTGTCTACTGAGCCTTTTATTTATGTCGATTTTGTTATTAATGGCACAGCGCTGCGCTTTTTAACCACATTAACCTCATTCGGCACACCGTTAGACATCACAGCATCTGAATTGTTAATGGAGCATTACTATCCCGCTAATGCCCAAACCGAACTATTTTTAGACAATTTATAAGTAGTGATTTTAGTAAATCAACTGAATAAATGTGTCTACAGTATTCATGACTACCTTAATCTGTAGTGGGTGAGGCGTCACGATTTTATTCGCCGTAATCATTAGCGCAAAGCGTTAACGCGACTACTGCTACGAATACTTTATATTCATATTAATCAGTGGCTCGCGCGAACCTTTTTCTGCCCGCAATCTGGCTAAATATTGCTGCCATAGCTCGGCTTGATTACTGCATAAATTGTATAGCACTTGCCAAGAATACAAACCGGTATCGTGGCCATCATCAAACACAATTTTAACCGCATAATGGCCTACAGGCTCAATCGCGGTGATGTTTACGGCTTTTTTGTGAGTCACTAATATAGGGTCGCCATGACGCTGTACCTCAGCCGATGGGGAGAATACTCGCAGCATTTCACAGCTAATGCTGTGGGTTTGTCCGTTATCGAATGTGACTTCAAGTAACTTGGATTGACGCTTAAGCTTAATGCCTGTAACGGTTGGCGTTGATTGAGTCATGAGAATACCTGTGAAAAAAAGGATTAACGCTAAATCGCAGATTATCATCATACGCGACTTTGCAGTTAATCCTATTGTTGTCATTTGCATTCGTGATGTCGGTTTAAATCGATTTTCACACTCGCCTTTAGGCCGTATACCAGTAAAGGCGATTTAGCTTAAATCACTTATAAAATAAAGCGGCTTAAATCTTCATCTTGTACCAAGGTATCAAGATGATCGTCTACGTATTTCGCGTCAATCACATACGTGGAACCTGACTTTTCAGAGGCGTCATACGAGATCTCTTCCATCAGCTTTTCCATTACGGTGTGCAAACGGCGTGCGCCGATATTTTCAGTGCGCTCGTTTACTTGCCATGCGGCTTCTGCGATGCGCTCAATACCCGACTCGGTAAACTCAATTGTCACACCTTCTGTGGCCATTAACGCAATAATTTGCTCTGTTAATGAGGCGTTAGGTTCGGTGAGAATACGTTTAAAATCACTGGCGGTTAGGGCGTCTAATTCAACCCGAATAGGTAAACGTCCTTGCAACTCTGGGATTAAATCCGATGGTTTTGACATCTGGAATGCGCCCGAGGCAATAAACAGAATATGATCTGTTTTCACCATGCCGTGTTTTGTGGTTACCGTGCAGCCTTCTACTAACGGCAATAGATCGCGCTGTACGCCTTCGCGTGACACATCTGGGCCTGAGCTTTCACCACGCTTACAAATTTTGTCGATTTCGTCTAAAAATACAATGCCATTTTGTTCAACAAGTTCAATAGCCTGCTCTTTAAGATCTTCTTGATTAACCAGCTTTGCTGCTTCGTCTTCGACTAATTGTTTGTAGGCATCTTTAATTTTAAGCTTTTTGCGTTTTGAGGTGCTTTGGCCAAGATTTTGGAATAACCCTTGTAACTGATTGGTCATTTCTTCCATGCCTGGTGGTGCCATGATTTCAACACCAATTTGCGGCGCGGCTATATCGATTTCGATTTCTTTGTCGTCTAATTGGCCTTCGCGCAGCTTTTTGCGAAATATTTGACGAGTATTCGAGTCATCTTTCTTTTCTGTGTCCCAGTCATCTTTAGGTGCTGGCAATAACGCATCCAAAATACGCTCTTCTGCCATTTCTTCAGCGCGATGACGGCACTTTTTCATTTGTTGCTCGCGGGTCATTTTCACCGCTGAGTCGGTTAAATCACGGATGATTTGCTCAACTTCTTTACCAACATAACCTACCTCGGTAAATTTTGTCGCTTCGACTTTAATAAAGGGCGCATTAGCTAATTTGGCAAGACGACGGGCGATTTCGGTTTTACCCACACCTGTAGGGCCAATCATTAAGATGTTTTTGGGGGTGACTTCATGGCGCAACGTTGGCTCAAGTTGCATTCTGCGCCAGCGATTACGAAGGGCTACCGCTACCGAGCGTTTGGCATTTTTTTGGCCGATGATATGTGAATCTAGTTCGTGAACAATTTCACGAGGAGTCATTTCAGACATAACTGTTCCTTTATTAACGCTCGAATTAGTAATCTAACTTTTCGATAGTTTTAAATTGGTTAGTAAATACACAAATGTCGCCAGCAATTGTTAAAGACTTTTCTGCAATGTCTTGGGCGCTGAGTTCGGTATTTTGTAAAAGTGCAAGTGCGGCTGCTTGGGCATAGTTGCCACCTGAGCCAATGGCAATAAGGTCGTGCTCTGGCTGCACCACATCGCCGTTTCCGGTAATAATTAATGAGGCTTCTGCGTCGGCCACCACGAGCATGGCTTCGAGTTTGCGCAGCATTCTGTCGGTGCGCCAATCTTTGGCGAGCTCAACAGCTGACTTTAATAAATGGCCTTGATGCATTTCTAGCTTGGCTTCAAAGCGCTCAAAAAGAGTAAAAGCATCGGCAGTACCGCCTGCAAAACCAGCTAACACCTTATTATGATACAAGCGACGCACTTTTCGAGCGTTGCCTTTCATGACGGTATTGCCTAAAGATACTTGGCCATCACCAGCGATGACAACTTGGTTATTGCGACGAACAGATACGATAGTAGTCACGGAAAATCCTCTTTTAATGCATCAACGAATGCAATTGTTGATTCATGATTAAAATGGATATGGGGCCAAAAGAAGAGATATCAAGGACACAATAAAAAAAGCCCCGTTCAAGTGAACAGGGCTGATGAAAGTTTACCGCGTTAGTCGATTGAAAAGCGTTATTGCCATAACCAAATTTGACAGGTGTTGATACCTGCTTTTTGCATTTTATGGCGATTGGTTTCCGCTTCGCGTTTGCTCGGGAAGGGGCCAAGCACGACACGATACCAAATACCGTTGGCGCCTTCGCTGCGACGTACCTGTGCTTCCATACCTTGAAATGCAATGCGGGCTTTCATTTCATTGGCTTGTGACTCTTGCCTAAACGAGCCACACTGCATTTGATAAATGCCGCTAGAAACTACGCCCGTTGCGGGTAAATCAATTTCAACTTCTTTGTTTTCTAGCTCTTCAAGGTAGGTCCATTCTTCTTGAGGCATTGGTGGCAACTCATTTGGATCGGGTTTAGCTACTTTTTTCACTTCGGCTTTTGGCTCTGCTTCAGCTTTTACCGTTTTCTTTTTGGGTTGCTGCACGGGCTCTGTTACTTGGGTTTCAGAGCTACCGTTGATCGACCATAAAAAGTAACCAAAGCCTGCAACAAGCGCTAACACAACAAATACAGGCAGATACGGAAAACCGCCCGTGGGCGCTTTTTTACGCTGTGGCGCACGGCTTTTACGTGGTTTGCTTGTATTAGGTTTGCGGTTTGCGTAGTCACGACTCATGATTACATCCGCTCTAACGTGTCAATGCCAAGCAATGACAAGCCTGTTTTTAGTGTTTTAGCGGTTAATTGCGATAGCAGTAAACGGCTTTGCTTTTGTTCTTCGGTGTCAGCGGCTAATACTGGACATGCCTCGTAAAAGCTTGAAAACTCACTGGCCAACTCGTATAGGTAGCCACACAGTACATGAGGCAAACCTTTGTCGGTCATGCGGGTTAACACTTCACCAAATTGGGCTAGTTTAGTGCCTAAATCTTTTTCTTTTTCGTGCTCAAGTGTAATTTTTGCCTGGCTTAAGTCGATGTCTTCAACACGTTTAAAAATACCGGCTACACGGGTGTAGGCATATAGCAAGTATGGTGCGGTGTTGCCTTCAAAACTTAACATTTGCTCAAAGCTGAAAATATAATCGCTAGTGCGGTTTTTCGATAAGTCAGCGTATTTTACTGCGCTAATACCCACGACACGTGCGATTTCAGTGATTGTTGCCTCGTCCATGTCTGGATTTTTGCTGCGAACCAGTTCAAGCGCGCGCACGTTGGCTTCGTCTAGTAGGTCGACGAGTTTAACCACACCGCCTGAGCGGGTTTTAAAGGGGCGGCCATCTTCGCCGTTCATGGTGCCAAAGCCTGTGTGCTCTAAAGACATGTCTTCACGAACAAATTTTGCCAGTTTAGCTAGGCTAAATACCTGTTGAAAGTGCAGTGCTTGGCGTAAGTCAACAAAGTACATGGCACGGTCGGCTTTGAGTACGTTTGAGCGGTAACGCATGGCGGCTAAATCGGATGTGGCATATAGGTAACCGCCATCAGCTTTTTGAATAATAACCGGTAATGGCTCGCCTTCTTTAGTGCGAAACTCTTCTTGGAACACCACTTTAGCGCCATTACTTTCGCTTAGTAAACCTTGGGCGTCTAAATCGTTAACCACTTGGGCAAGGTCTGCGTTGTATGCGCTTTCGCCGTGAACATCAGCACGGGTTAAGCTCACACCAAGACGCTGATAAACTTCATGGCAGTGACTGAGTGAGATGTCGTTAAACTCACGCCACAGTTTATTGCAGTATTCGTCGCCCGATTGTAAGGCAACCACTAGCTGGCGTGCACGAGTGGCAAACTCACTTGACTCATCAAAACGGACTTTGGCTGCACGGTAAAACGTTTCTAAGTCTGACAATTCCATTTGCGCTTGTTCGCCATTGGCGGCACGTAATTCTTCCATGTATGCCAATAACATACCAAATTGCGTGCCCCAGTCTCCCACGTGGTTTTGGCGAATCACGTTATGACCTAAAAACTCAAGCGCACGGACAACGCTGTCACCAATGATGGTTGAGCGTAAATGGCCAACGTGCATTTCTTTGGCGAGGTTTGGCGATGAATAGTCGACAACGATAGTTTGTTTAGCCGGTAAGGCTACGCCTAAGTGTTCATCGTTTAAGGCGTGTTGTAGTTGATTGGCTAATGCATTGTCGTCGATAAAAAAGTTAATAAAACCTGGGCCTGCAATTTCAACTTTAGCAACGTGCGATGACGTCGGTAAATTGTCGATAATCAATTGGGCAAGTTCGCGCGGGTTCTTTTGGGCTACTTTGGTCAGCATCATTGCCAGGTTAGTCGCTAAGTCTCCATGACTTTTATCTTTAGTGCGATCGACCTGAATGCGTGCTTGAAAATCAGCTGGCACAATACCTTGCTGTTTAAAAGATTCGAGGGTTTGTTCTAGTAAAGATTCAATATGTGATTTCATGGGCGTTTGCTTGCACTAACTCGTTAAATGAATGACATGACGGAACCGCGTATTTTAGCCGTTTATGGGGTACGATTGCTATCTGCTTTGGCGGAAATATTGGTTTTTTTATCATAAACCTGAATAACAATCTAAATGAACGGTATTACAGAGGTTATAAGTAATGATGACACTGTGGTATTACATTAAATCTTGTGGGTCGCGATCAATCGTCCAGCGGCATCGTTTCGCTTCTGGGAGTTGTTCCATTTGGCTAAGGACCTGTTCAAAGACGCTCTGAAGTTGTTGGCGACTTTTGGCTTGCAGCATTAACTGGCGGCGGTATTTTCCGGCTTTGCGGTCTAATGGCGCTGGAATGGGCCCAATAACCTCAAGCTCGTTATCCTGAGGAATGAGTTGGCTTATTTGGGCTAAAAAGGCATCGGCATCTTGAGCTAAATGCGCCTCTGCACGAATTAACACCATGTGCCAAGCGGGGGGCAATAATGCTTGTTGGCGTTCAGACAGCTGGCTGCGGGCAAATTCGCCATAACCTCGTTGCAGCAAGTCGCGCAAAATAGGGTTATCACTTTGGTGGGTTTGCAGTAGCACTTTACCGGGTTTGTCGGCCCGCCCTGCACGGCCAGATACTTGAGTATAGAGCTGGCCAAATCGCTCAGGCGCACGAAAATCGGCACTAAATAATGCACCGTCAACATCAAGTAAACCCACTAATGTTACATCGGGAAAATGATGCCCTTTGGCCAGCATTTGAGTACCCACCAAAATTTTATATTTACCCATGTAAATCCCTTGTAACTGTTGCTCAAGGGAGCCTTTTCGGCGCGTTGTGTCGCGGTCAATACGCACAACCGGATGCTGCGGAAACAGCTTAACCAGCTCTTGCTCGAGCTGTTCTGTGCCTAAACCGTGCCCCATTAACATGGTGCTTCCGCATTGGTGGCATTGCTTAGGAATAGCATATTGATTGCCGCAGTGATGACAGCAAATTTCGTTTAAGCCTTGATGCACAGTAAAAAAAGCATCGCAGCGATCGCACTCGTGTAAATGGCCACATTCGTGGCACAACAAGGCTGGGGCAAATCCTCTACGGTTTAAAAACAACAACACTTGGTTGCCAGCATCAAGGTGCATGCGCATTTCGTTAATTAATGATGCTGACATGCCGGCTTTTAAGGGCTGTGAGGTAATATCGATGGTGCCTTGTTTTACTTTTTGTGCCACCCCCGCACGTTCACTTAACTCAAGGTGATGATAACGGCCCGATATCGCATTTTGTAGAGTTTCAAGCGAGGGTGTTGCTGATCCAAGTACCACTTGAACGTCTTCTAAATGGCCACGCATAACGGCTAAGTCGCGCGCATGGTAGCGCACCCCTTCTTGTTGTTTAAAGCTACTGTCGTGTTCTTCATCTAAAATGATAAGACCAGGAAACGCCATTGGGGTGAACAGCGCTGAACGGGTGCCAATAATAATGGCCGCTTCGCCCACGCGAGCTTGTCGCCAGGCCTCCAGGCGTTGATTGTCGGTGAGCCCTGAATGAATCACCGCGACGTTTACCTCAAAGCGGCGTTTAAAGCGATTTATGGTTTGTGGGGTTAAGCCTATTTCTGGCACCAAAATCAGTGCCTGTTTGCCTTGTTTTAAAATGGT
Organism: Shewanella inventionis; assembly: GCF_019931735.1. Lineage (NCBI taxonomy): Bacteria > Pseudomonadati > Pseudomonadota > Gammaproteobacteria > Alteromonadales > Shewanellaceae > Shewanella > Shewanella inventionis. The sequence continues at coordinate 896,667 of NZ_CP082926.1, forward strand.
TTCGAGCAAGGTTAAATAGACTTCGGTTTTCCCCGAGCCAGTAACGCCTTCTAGTAAGGTGCAATGAAACCCTTTTTGTTGTGTTAGCACAGAAACCGCTACAGCTTGCTGTTTATTTAACTTGTGTGGCGACTCGTTCATTTGCAGCTTGTGACGCCAGCTTAAATCGTGAGTGATGTGCGCACTTTTTTGTTCTATCCAGCCTTTGTCTTGTAATGCTTTAAGGGCTGATTTACTTAAGGCTTGAGTGGTCAGCTCATCTTGGGTTAGCGGATTTGCTAGCAATAACTCAAAGAGTTTTTTTTGGGCTGGCGCTCGGTTAAGTACGCTTGGCTCTGCCTGGCGACCTTGTTCGGTTAAGTGATATTCCACTATGGCTTGTGGTGTTGCATCTAATCCTTTACGCAGTGCCACAGGAAGTGCTTGGCTGAGCATTTGTCCTTGGGAGGTAAAATAATATCGTGCCGCCCAAAGCGTTAATTTATATAGCGACTCTGGCAGTATTGGGGCATCATCTAGCAAAGCGGTGACAGATTTAACTTGCTGCGGTGCTAAATCACAAGTATCGGTAATGGCGGTGATTAAACCAATCAGTTGTTGACGGCCAAAAGGTACTTTTACTCGCAGTCCTACTTGCACTATTGTTTGTTGCTCGTCTTTTACGCGGTAACTAAAATTTTGGCGTAAGGGCACAGGTAAGGCGACTTCAACAAACATTGGCATAGGGCTTCACATTATCTGATTTATTAGGGATTGTTATCAGTTTACCTCTAAGTGTCATCAAAGAGATAGGGCAGTGTTATGTGTAAAAGACTCATTATGGTCTTGTGTGTTAGCTTTGGTTTATGGGCAAATGCTCAACCAGTATTGGCACAGGTTAATCACGTTAGCATTAATAGTCGGCAATCTGAGCTGGACCAGCCCCCTTTGTTAAAAGTTAATCTAGTGGCCCAAAATGATGATTGGTCACAGTTGAGTTTTTATCTTCGCCAAAAAGTCGATGGCGCGATGCAACAACAAGAGTTAACGGTTGAGCCTATTAATCGTTTTTTGTTACAAATCACAGGTGCTAAAACGGTTACCGACCCAAATGCCCAGGTAATTATTATGGAGCGCCATGCGAGTAACACAGTGGTATTAGCCGTTATTGCCCTGTTTGACGCCCCGTTGTCTTTTGCTAGTGCCGTGCGGGTTGAGAGTAAAGCGTTTGGTAGTACTCAGTTAGTCACGGCAGCTGACGACGCGCCGCAAAACACGCAGCAGACTGCAATAGCAGCTAAAACGACAACCGATGATAATGCAGTTGCACGCCAGAATACATCGGGTCATTGCCAGATAATTAAAGATAATTCGGATACGTTGTGGCGAATTGCTGAACGCTATAAAAATGAGTGGAATACCAGTGTATACGGTGCGATGTTAGCAATATTTGAGGCAAATTTACTCTCTTTTTCAAAGCAAAAAATTCATTTATTATTGAAAAACGCCCCTTTGGTGTGTCCGTCTTCAGCAATATTGGCTCAATATGACAATAAAGCAGTAGATAAAGAAGTGTTTGAAGTGATAGAGGCTAAACATGCTGCGAAATAACGTTTAAAGCACAATGTGCCTAAATTAACGAGTTAACTGTGATTAGTTGAACAAAGTATTGAGTAATTACTCTGTAGTGTCAGTAATTGGTTGCAGCAGTGAATGTTAATTTATATAGTTGCTAGCATTAATACAGGTTATTTAAACAAAATAAGACGATGTGTAAATAATTTAACAATATTATCGTGATGATGATAAAACAATAATAAAGTCTGTATTCACTGAAATTACAGCGTCAGTTGCGCTGTCTTGAGGCCGGTTTTAAGTAAAGGATTGATTTGATGAAAGGCGCAAAGGTGTTAGCCATAATGGCATTATTCGCTGTGGGGTATGTTCCAGCGGTAATTGCAGAAGTCAGTCATATTAGTATTGAGACAGCCGCTTTTAAACAAGGTCAATTACCCACATTAACCGTTAATGTTGTTACTGAACACCATGATTTATCTCGATTGACCTTTTATTTACGTCAGATTTACCAAGATAGTATTGTGCTAGAAAAGCTTGATGTTGAAAGGCAAGGTAGTGATGTGTTCACTTTGTCTGGCAAAGAGCAGTTGCGCGATCCGGATGCGGCATTAATTGTCTCAGAATACCGTAACGCGAAATGGCAGCAATATTCTCCAGTCCCATTGTTTAATCCAGTTTCTCCAATTAGCGATCATCAGCCTGTTGCGATAAAAAAAATGAAGTCTCCGGCGTCATCGCCAATAGTCGCACAAGCCGCACCAGCCAAGGTTGCTGTGCAAACTACGCCAATAAATGCCTCAGTACCAACCACAACCACCAAAGTCGTTGCTCAAACCCCAATGCTCGCGGCAACGCAGGAGTTATTAGAAGGGTGTAATATTCTTAAGCAGCCTAATGACTCATTGTGGAAAATTGCGGTGAGATACCGTAAACAATGGGGTTCAAATATCTATGGCGCAATGTTGGCGTTATATGAAGCTAACCCACAAGCTTTTTATCAAAATAAAATCAGCATGTTACAAATGGAAAGCTCGTTGCGTTGTCCGCCTGCCAGCATCCTTGTAAAGTACCAAAATGTTGCAGTCGATAGAGCCACATTCGATAATCTTGTGGCGAGTCAGCAAGGCCGAGGTCCAATAGTGGTCAAAGCCGCTACTCAAGTCATTGCTGAAGAGCCACTTATCGTTGAAAAACCAGTAGAAAATTTAGTAGACCACAGCAGAATTAGCACTGACATTCCAGTAAGCGATGGCGTCAATGTTGTTAAATCGCAAATTGTTGAACCGCAAAATGTGCAGCTGTGTTCAATAGATAAATTGCCAAAAGATAACCTGTGGCGTGTTGCTGTGCGTAACCACCAACAACTCAACACGAATGTTTATGGGGCAATGTTGGCGATATTCGATGCTAACCCTGATGCATTTTATAAACAGAAAATTTATCTATTAATGGCAGATAGCCACTTAGATTGCCCATCAAATACGGTGTTATTAAAGTACCAAGATGCGGCTAAAGATAAACTGACTTATGAAGCGCTTGAACGCAAACAAAGGCAATCATAATGTTCTGAGTGGCGAGTGTTTATAAATTCTACTTGTTTGTGCTTGTTAGACACTGTATTATCTCGCGCCTAAAACATATTGTTATTAACTTCATGTGGTGTCCAACTTCGGGTTGTGATAGCGACATGGCCTTCAATTTAAGGTACTCCAATGAAAACTGGTATTCACCCAAATTACGCTGAAATCACTGCAACTTGTACTTGTGGTAACGTCATTAAAGTAAACTCTACTGTTGGTAAAGATTTACACTTAGACGTTTGTGGTGCATGTCACCCATTCTACACTGGTACTCAGAAAGTTGTTGACACTGGTGGTCGTATCGACAAGTTCAACAAGCGTTTTGGTGTGCTTGGTAAAAAGTAATTGCCTAGCAATTAACGTTAAAAGGCGCCTTGGGCGCCTTTTTTGTTTTTACATGCCGATGCAGACATTGTGCTGTCGTGGAAACTTATTTTTTGGTGATAAACAATACAAAAAAGCTTAAAAGTCCTTTTATTGTTATTTAAGCAAAATAAATAACAAATAATGCTGCTTAAAAGCGTTTATTCTCTTAAATCTTGTTATTTTCCTACATTTTTAACTCTTTGATTTATATATATTCATGTTCGTTTAGTTTGATTAACAAAACCTAAGCTAAATTTTGCTCGGCAACACATCCTATCACTTACTTTTTGATTTATATCAACACTGCAATAGCGTATCGTTACAAAATGTTTCGACGGTTAGCATTATCAGTACTATTTGAGATGCTAGTCACAATTTTACTCAATCGCGCATTTCAGGATGTATACAATGTCAGATATTCGTCAACAAGCACTCGATTATCATGAATTCCCCGTACCAGGCAAAACGGCAGTATGTTTAACTAAACCGGCTCAATCTAGTCATGATCTTGCATTAGCATACAGCCCAGGAGTTGCAGAGCCTGTTAGAGAGATAGCCTCTAATCCTGAAAATGCTTACCGCTACACCAATAAAGGCAATACGGTTGCTGTTATTTCTAATGGCACAGCTATTTTAGGCCTTGGTAATTTAGGCCCATTAGCTTCAAAACCTGTAATGGAAGGTAAATCGCTTTTATTTAAGCGTTTTGCCAACATTGACTCAATCGATATTGAAGTGAAACATCGCACCACTGAAGACTTTATCAATACTGTCGAGTCAATCGCCGACACTTTTGGTGGCATTAATTTAGAAGACATTAAAGCGCCAGAATGTTTTGAAATTGAACAAGAGTTAATTAAGCGCTGTAATATTCCTGTGTTTCATGATGATCAGCACGGTACGGCTATTGTTACCGCTGCGGGGATGTTGAATGCGTTAGAAATTCAAGGAAAAAAAATTGATGATGCAATATTTGTCTGTTTAGGGGCTGGTGCTGCCGCTATCGCATGTATGAGCATGATAGTAAAGTGTGGAGCGCTGCGCGAAAATGTTTACATGCTCGACAGACAAGGGGTTATTCATACTCGTCGTGAAGATTTAAACGAATATAAAGCACTGTTTGCTAATAATACTGACAAGCGCACCTTACAAGATGTGATTAAAGACGCAGATGTATTTTTAGGGTTGTCGGGCGCTGATTTGTTAACCGCTGAAGATATCGCCCTTATGGCACCTAATCCGGTTATTTTTGCCTGTTCTAATCCTGACCCTGAAATTAAGCCTGAGCTGGCTCATGCCATTCGTCAGGATTTAATTATGGGTACAGGACGTAGTGACTACCCTAATCAGGTTAATAATGTATTGTGTTTCCCGTTTATTTTTAGAGGCGCATTAGATGTACGCGCATCGGTAATAAACGACGAAATGAAATTAGCGGCAGTGTACGCAATCGCTAATTTAGCTAAAGAACCTGTCCCCGCAGACGTACTCGCCGCTTACCCTAAAGTGACGTCATTAAGCTTTGGTGCTGATTATGTTTTGCCAAAACCAATGGACCCGCGATTGCTTCCGATTGTAGCTCGCGCCGTTTCTCAAGCCGCAATCGATTCTGGCGTAGCAAAAATCACCACATTGCCGAGCGAATATAACGTCTAAAGAATTATGCGAACTAGACGATAAGTAAACAGGGGCGAAAGCCCCTTTTTTATTACATGGGCTTAAACGAACAGTGAACTTCTGTAGCGCAATCGTTATACTGATGCGGATTTGAGTTAGGGGGTGTTGATTTTTCAAGGTGTTTTTACCGCGAAAGATAGGGCTAAAAAGGGATCCGAGGTTGTTAAGCGGCAATTTACTCGCCGCGTTTAATCCGTTTTGTCTCGAACAACATTCAACCTGCAACGATCAACATGCTCTAGACCATAAAAATAAATCCAGCAGGATAGCGGATAAATGAAACTCACCAAGATCCTTACAAAAAAAATAACCAGTTTTTGGTTACTTTCATTAGCAGCTGTCGCGTTTGTGTTTCTTCTTTGCGCAGTAATGAGTTTTATACAGCTCACGTATGCTTTTCAGCAACAAAAAGTGACTGAGTTAGAAACCATATTGGTTGAACACAGTAAACAGTCGACAAATAGTCAATTTGCAACTTGGTTACCTCCGGTGCTGTCCGCGTATAATGCTGTTGATTTTACGCTGAGCCAGGGCGGGGAGATACTTTATGAATATCATCAAGAAACCCCCAGTGTGGCCAGAAATCGTCTCACCTTATACCAGAACCAACTTGAAAATGGCTTACTGTTAACACTTACCATGCCACCGCCTTTTGCACTTCACCACCTTGGTTGGTCTGAGTGGCTAGCGCTGATTGTGGGGTTTATTGCGATTGGTATTTTTGTCCGTTTTGGTCATGGTTGGTATTCCCGCGAGCTTGATGGTATTGAGCAACTTGCTTTACGCAGCAAGCTCATTTTAGAGGGTAATTTAGCGCAAGCCACGCAACAGTCGACAAATGGCAAACCCAGAATAATTAATCGAGCGATAACAAAGCTGTTGAGCGATTTAGATGATGCTCATAAAGAGCGTGGGCGTTTAGATCAGTTTATTCGTAAAGACACTTTTTTAGACAAACAAACGCAAATTGGTAATGCAATCTTTTTTCAAAACCGCCTGGATGCATTAAGTCATAATCAAAAAATGATTGCTCATGGCGTGCTGATGTTGATTGAATTTGACGACATGGATCTTGTTGAAGAAGAGTTAGGCGAAAGCGGTTTAAAAGCAATGTTTACCTTAACGACTGAGGCAATCACCTCGGTGTTAGCACAATATGAAGACAGTATTTTTGCCCGCCGTAGTTATCAACAATTAGTTATTGTGATCCCACAATTATCGCTGGCAGAAGCAGATCAATTGGCTCAGCGAGTGCTTAAAACCTGCCTGGCCTTACCTTTTTATGGTTTGGGCAACCCTGATAACTTTTTGCATTTAGGTAGCGCGTTTTTTAAAGCTGGTGATTTACAAGTTCAACTCATTGAAGAAGCTGAAATGGCACTGCGTGCGGCTCAGCTACAGCGTGTGAATAACTGGTTTATGTATGACAAAGGCGCAGTTGATGAAGAAATTGCCAAGGGCTCGGTTAGGTGGCGCAGTTTTCTTGAAAATGCATTAGTAGCAAAACGTTTCTTTACCCTGCAACAAGCCGTTGTCGATAGCGATAATCGGGTATTGCATTATGAGGTATTTAGCCGGGCGCGCGATAACCAAGGTAATGACGTACGTGCGACTTTATTTATTCCTATGGCCAACAAGTGTGGCTTAATGCCGCAAATTGAACGGCAGATAATCGAGCAAGTATTGTTTAGATTAATGCCTAACAATGAGGCGACTTACTGTATCAATTTGAGTTTAGATACCTTGGTGAGCCGGGCATTTGTGCGTTGGATACAATCTACTTTGCTTGAGCATCGACCTCTAGCCGCTAGGCTTATCTTTGAAATATCAGAAGACATTATTGTTAAACATCAAAGCAATCCTGCGTTGGTTAAGGCCTTAGATATGCTGAAAAAAATGGGAGCAAAATTGGCGGTAGATCATGTTGGGCAGCATGTTGTTGGCACTCATTATATCCAAGAGTATCACTTTGATTTGGTTAAGTTGCATCGTTCAATTGTGAGGCAGGTGCATCAACGGTCTGAAAATCAGCTTTTTATTCGTAGTTTGATTGGTGGTTTATATCGCGCAGAAGTTAAAGTGATTGCAGAAGGGGTTGAGTGCTTTGAAGAATGGCAAACATTGAAAATTTTAGGTGTAAGTGCAGCTCAGGGTGAGTATTTAGAGCAAATTGTTGACCGTTAGTTTGAGAAATAATCAAACCTTGGTCTGTACATGTAAAAAGTCTTGTTTATGTTGCGATTGCGCTCTACTTTAGAAAGGTATGCTATATTGCTATTATTATAACAAAATTAAAACATTATATTGCTGGTTAGCTTAAGTGTCGGTCATTTTATTGGGTGTCACTTAAAGATTAAATGCACAACAAATGCGGCCTGAAGGGGCGGTTAAAACGGATTTAGCTTTATTGAGCAAATGTTACTTAGATTGCAAGGCTGCATCCACCGGTCACGCTTAATCCGTTTTTATCTTGAACAGCATTCACCTGCAAAGATAAACACGCCCTAGTCATCATTTCTTCAGTATTTTGGGCTTAGACTAGGTTTTTGTTAGTTTTTCATCGTATAGTAAACCAATAATCTAGAATAATTATCACGTTAGTGAGTATGGGATGCGTAATGAAAAGTGGTTTGTTGAGTAAATTGGCCTTCTGGAAGTCATCCAACGCAACGGGTGATATCGGTGTTTTTGTCGCCGACAGTTCATTGTGGGTCTGTAAGCCCCAAAAAGGTACATCTACTCATGTAATCACGCAAATTCCCGTCACAAAACATAACTGGAACCAGGCCTTTGAAAAGGTAAAAGATCAATTTGGCCATGTGCGGATGCAATTGGTCTTGTCTTATGCTCATTACCAACTTTTACAAGCAGATAAACCCAATGTGGAGCCAGCAGAAATTGCGCAAGCATTAATTTGGGCGGTGAAAGACATGGTGTCTGAACCGGTAGGCAATATACATTTAGATTATTTTGAGTCCAGCATTATTCCTAGCGCTAAAGTGAATGTCGTTGTGACGAGTCGTGAATTAATGATGCAGATAGTGTCGGCTTGTGAGGTAAACGGCTTAACGATTGCTGGCATTAGCATTGAAGAGTTAGTCCTCAGGCACATATTGCCCAATGACAATATGGCGCACATGATGGTTGCGCATTTGCCGCAGCAGGAATTACTGCTTATGGTGGTCAAGGCTGATGAAGTGTTAATGCAACGACGAGTGCGGGGATTTAATCAGCTAAACAATGCGACATATCAAGAGTTACAACAGCAAATTGCTGATAATTTAAGCTTAGAAGTCCAGCGGTCTATGGATTATTTCGAAAGCCAACTTCGCCAAGCTCCCGTGGCCTCAATTACCATTGCCGCAGATGGTGACAGCAGTGCGCTAGCCAATTTATTAGGCGCTAATTTTAACCAAAAAGTACATGCCGCAAACCATGATGGTATTAGTGGCTTATTGGCTCTGTTAGCGTTACAAGAGTTAACTCGAGGTGATGTGTGATAAAAACCAGCGTTAATTTATACAGTGACAATTTATTACCTATACAGCAACGATTAACTTTAACGCGTCTTATGTCGGTGTTGGGGTTGTTTGTTGTGATTTTTATTGTGTTGTATGGAGTAGTGATGTGGCAGCAACAACAACTACAGGCCAAACAACAGCAAGCTAGCCATGACAACGTGCAATTAAATGATCAAAAAATTGCTCTAGAAGCACAAATCGCCGCAAGAAAACCCGATAGCGCATTAGTGGCGCAAGTTGAGTTAGAAGAGCAACGCCTTGAGCTTAAAATACGCTTAAAAGATGAGTTGAGCCAGCGTCAAAACCTAATCAGTAAAGGGTATTCGCCAATGCTGACCGACTTGGCCAGCGTTGCTGATGCAAATGTGTGGCTGAGCCATATTAGTATTGTGCAGCAAGATAATGGGCCGCAACGGGTAGAGTTTGAAGGTTACGGTCGTAATCCTCAGAGTGTGCCATTGTGGATTGATAAATTGAAAAACACTGAGACATTAAAGGGTTATGCATTTTCTGCCATGACGATGGACAGAGGTGACGATCAGCCGCTAATGTTCAAATTAACCAGCCAAATCTCTGACAAGGAGCCCTCACAATGAAGCAACAATGGGCAACTTGGTGTGAAAAATTTAATCAGCTCAGTCAGCGTGAACGTATTTTAATTGCGCTAGCAAGTGTGGTTGTCGTTGGTATGTTGTTGTTTTTACCTTTGGAATCTCTTTGGAAACAACATCAGACTACCCAAAAACAGTTAACAGCATTACATCAAGAAAATGACATATCACGCCAACAAATCGCCTTGTATGAAGCGCGTTTGCAGTTAGACCCTAACAAGGATTACCAGCAACGTTTGCAACTGGTAAACGAAAAAATGCAAGCGGTTGACGCCGAACTAGACGCTCAAATGGTTGATATGGTGCCTGCGGATTATATGCCAAGGGTACTAGCGAACTTATTGGGCAATGTGAAAGGAGTCACGCTGAAATCCTTTGCTTCTATTGCACCAACGCCGTTATTAGATATGGGCGATAACAGTTCGGTTAATTTGTTCAGCCATGGCATCAAGCTGAGTCTTCAAGGTGATTTTTTCGCGATTTTAGCGTTTGTCTCCGCAGTGGAAAATATGCCCGACAAACTTTATTGGAAACGCCTGGATTATCGTGTTGAAGCACATCCAAATGCGTTGGTTCAATTAGAACTTTACACACTGAGTGTGAATAAGGACTTTATCAGTGTTGCGAAACAACATTAGTGTTACCACTTTGGCTGTTGCTGCAAGTAGTTTGATAATACTGCTTGTGAGCCAGGCTGAAGCACAAACCTTGCGCGATCCCACGTTACCTAGCCAAGGTTATACCGCACCCCAGGCCAGCCATGTTTCCCAGCAAGCCTTGGTACTGAATAGCATTGTAAATGGGCAGCGTGCATATGCTGTCATTAATAATAATATTCTCTCCGTGGGTGACAGTATAAGTGGTATTGGCCTGCGTATTACCGCTATAGGTCAGGACAGTGTTACCTTGTCAGATGGTAGAAAACTTCAGTTATTTCAGTCGATAACAGAGCGATAGGATAAGAATAAAAATGAAAGTAATTAAATATGTTACCCCTCTGATGTCGCTGTGTTTGATTGCTTGTCAAACGACAGACAGGCCAGATCCTAAGACAGTAAAATCAGCGTTGTCTGAGTCAAGAGCGCAGGCGCAAGCTAATGCTGCCGTTACGCCGCCACCGGCAACAATGCCTGCTGAAGTTCAGCGAGAATTAAATGGCAGTGATGTACTTGCATCGGCAAAGGCATTACCTGCTGAGCGCCGTTTTGACGTGTCGGCTAACAATGTTGATGCCCGTGTGTTTTTCCCAAGTTTAGTTAAAGACACACCTTTGAGTGTTGCTGTACACCCTGATGTGCAAGGTAGCATTTCGTTATCACTAAAAGCGGTTACCTTGTCTGAAGCCTTGCAAGTAGTTGAAGATATTTACGGTTATGAAGTAAGCCGTCAGGGGCGTATTTTGCGGGTGTTTCCGTCAGGGATGAGAACCGAAACATATCCGCTTAATTACCTGTATATGCAGCGTGAAGGTTTGTCGCTGACGTCTGTGAGTTCAGGGCGCATTTCAGACGATAACGATAACTCAAGTAGTAGCAATAATAACAATAACAACTCCAACTCTAGTTCGAGCAGTAACAGTAATTCTAGTAGCAATGAAAGCAGCAATGGCACTTTTATCAGTTCTAAAACTAAAACTGACTTTTGGGGTGAGCTGCAAGCAACGGTAGTGTCGATTATTGGCGAAACCGGTGGAGGTCGACAAGTGGTTGTAACCCCTCAGGCTGGCCTTGTGACGATCCGAGCGTACCCAAATGAATTAAGACAGGTTCGTACATTTTTAAACAAAGCAGAAAGCCATTTGCAGCGCCAAGTGATTTTAGAGGCTAAAATTTTAGAAGTGACCTTGTCTGATGATTTTCAGCAAGGAATTCAATGGGATAATGTGCTTGGTCACGTTGGTAATACAAACGTTGATTTTAGTACCTCAGCCGGTGAAGGCTTAGGCAATACGATTTCATCAATCATCGGCGGTGTGACAACCATTAATGTGCAAGGTACTGACTTTAGCACCATGATCAATTTGCTCGACACTCAAGGTGATGTCGATGTGCTTTCAAGCCCTCGTGTTACGGCCTCAAATAACCAAAAAGCAGTTATTAAAGTGGGTAATGATGAATATTTCGTGACCGATGTGTCGACTACCACAGTGTCGTCTACAACCACAGTAACCACTCCCGAGGTTGAACTTACTCCGTTTTTTTCTGGTATTGCGTTAGATGTTACCCCGCAAATTGATGAAAACGGTAACGTGTTATTGCATGTTCACCCTTCGGTGATTGATGTACAAGAGCAAACCAAAGTTATCCAAATTAGCGACTCAACCTTAGAGTTACCATTGGCACAAAGTGAGATCCGTGAGTCAGACACTGTTATCAGGGCGGCATCAGGCGATGTGGTTGTGATAGGTGGTTTAATGAAGAGTGAAAACATTGAAACCGTGTCGAAAGTGCCTGTATTAGGAGATATTCCATTTTTGGGCGAAGCGTTTACTAGCCGCAGTCGTTCTAAACAAAAAACGGAGCTAATTATTTTACTTAAGCCCACAGTGGTAGGGCTCGACACTTGGAAAGATGAGTTAAAGCGTTCGCAAGATTTGATTGAGCGCTGGTATCCTTCTAAGTAACCTTGGAACCTAATTAATTATGTATTTGCAACACTTTGGTATGGCGCAACTTCCCTTTACGTTGACGCCAAACACCGGGTTCTTTTTTGGTTTAGCGCCCCATGTTGAAGCGCTACAAGTGTTGCAAACAGCATTAGAGACCGGTGAGGGCTTTATCAAAGTCACTGGTGAAGTCGGAACCGGTAAAACACTCGTTTGCCGTAAATTATTGAATGACCTGCCGACTCAATACCATTGCGCTTATTTGCCTAATCCATACCTAAGCCCAAAAGAATTACGCTTTGCCGTAGCGGCCGAGTTAGGGCTCTCGTTACCCAATAAACTAGACCAACAGCAACTTACCCGTTTGATCCACGAACGCTTACTTGAGCTAAATCATCAGGGCTATCATGTGGTGTTAGTGCTAGACGAGGCTCAAGCGTTGCCCGACGACAGTATTGAGGCGTTACGCTTATTTACTAATTTAGAAACCGAGAGCCGTAAGTTATTGCAGGTGGTGTTGTTTGGTCAGCCGGAGTTGGATAATCGTCTAGCACAAGCTAAATTTAGGCAATTGCGCCAACGTATTACTTTTAGTTACCACTTGCGCCCGTTAAGTTGGGATGAAATACAGGCCTATATTCAGTATCGACTGAGTATTGCCGGCTATCAAGGGCCAAATTTGTTTGGCGTAAGTGATATTAAATTATTAGCCAAAGCAGCACGTGGTATCCCTAGATTAGTGAATATATTGGCTCATAAAAGTTTATTGTTATGTTATGGAGAGGGCCGCCAGCAGGTGTTAACCAAGCATTGCCGTGCAGCAATAAGAGACACCGAAGACATTAATTTAACTGAGCGAACAGGTTTTTCGCGCGCGAGCATGTTAGCGATTATTTTATTGTTGACACTGATGCTAACGCTGGGATTGACAGAGGTAGGCGCAGAGTGGTTGACACGGATAAGTGAGCATTAATGAGTGTGATAATAAAAATGCTGCGAGATTTAGAGCAGCGTCAAAAACCAGAATCTGAGCAATCAACACCGACATCTTCCCAGTCAGCGGGGGAGTTTGTACGCCCGCAAGTTCAATATTATCAAGCCGAGCCATCGCGTTTTCCTTTGATTGCCATTGGTCTTGGTTTGTTGCTGCTAGTTCCGGCGCTTTGGTTTGGTTTTTCAGCGTATCAACAGGCTGAGACACCTTATGAACCTCAGTTGGCCAAAGCAGAGTTAGCGCCTCAATCAATACCGCAAGCACCTATTAATGACGTTAATAAGCTAAGCGGCGCAGCTACAGATACGGTAGCGGCTGAGCCTGAGGCCGATGTAGCAATCAATGAAACGGCAATGCCAAGCCAATTGGTTAATGAACAAGCCTCATCGATTGTGGCTCAGGCTGATATGACTCAACATCAGTCAACTAGCATGGTCGATGAAACGCTTGCTAAGCCGGCAGATAAACTTGATAGCAATGCACAAAATACCGTTCCAGCAATAAGTACGGCGGCGCAAGCGTCAACCAAGGGCGCGGCAGATACCACAACAGTAGAGTTAACGGCTCAAAGTACGCCTAAAGGGCAAGCTGTTGCGTCAACAAAAAATGAGATAGAGCCTCCTGTAGAAAAGCCCGTATTGGTATCGACGCCAAGTAATATGACAGTTAAAGAGGTGGTTCTCACGAAAGCACAAATGGCGCAATTGCAATATCGAAAAGCGCTAGAGGCTGAAAAAGCACAAGAGCTAGATGACGCAGCAAGCTTTTATTTAGAGGCCATTATTTTACAGCCAAATTTACACAAGGCGCGTAAGCAACTAGTGGCAATTTATTATGCGCAAAATAACCCAACAACCGCGATGCGCTTATTAGAAAGTGGCATAAGTATGTTTCCGCGAGAGTGGGAGTTTTATGTGATTTTGTCGCGGATCCAGGCAGAAGAAAAGGCTTATGACAGCGCGTTAACAACATTGGCGAGTATTCCTGATGATTCAAGCTGGGCAAGAGATAAATGGGTAGCTCAAACTGAATTGGCTCAAAGCACTCAACATTTTGTGTTAGCAGAGCAGGCTTATCGCAGCTTGTTACTTGTCGAGTCAACGCAAGCTCGCTGGTGGATGGGGCTTGGTTACGCATTAGATTCTCAGCAAAAATATATCCCCGCAGCTCAAGCTTATCGTTCTGCTTTAAGTTATGAAGGATTATCGACAACCGCCATGAATTTTATTGAAACCCGATTAGCTCAACTAGGAGAAAACCGATGAAACCAAAGTTAAAGATGCGCTTAGGTGATCTTTTGGTACAAGAGCTAATCATTACCGAAGCACAATTACAGCAAGCGTTGACAGAGCAACGTAACAGCGGGAAAAAACTAGGTCGCACTCTCATTGATTTAAATTGCATCACTGAAGACCAATTGCTTCAGTTTTTATCTCAGCAACTTAATTTGCCTTATCTTGATATTAGCCGCAAACCCATCGCAGCTGAAGTGGTTAATATTCTGCCTGAAGTACAGGCCAGACGTTACCGTGCGTTAGTGGTTGAAAATGCAGTAGATCATGTTTTGGTTGCCATGAGCGATCCAGCCGACTTGCAAGCTATTGATAATTTAGAACTGTTAGTTGCCCCAAAACAATTGATGCTTGCGGTGGCGCCTGAGCAACAATTGCTCGATGCATTTGACAATTTATATCGCCGAACGGGTCAGATAGCTGAGATTGCAGGCAAGCTTGAAGAAGAATATGCCGCAGATGATATGTTTGATCTCAGCAGCTTAACTGAAGGTGATGCCGACAATGAAACCACAGTGGTTAAATTGTTACAGTCGATATTTGAAGATGCCGTGCAAATGCGCGCGTCGGATATTCATATCGAACCGGGTGAAAAGGTGTTACGTATTCGCCAACGTATTGATGGTCAGTTACATGAAAATAGCCTCAGTGAAGTCAATATTGCCTCGGCCTTGGTGCTGCGCCTTAAGTTAATGGCTGGTCTGGATATTTCAGAAAAACGTATGCCCCAAGATGGCCGTTTTCATATCGAAATTAAAGGTCATAAAATTGATGTGCGTATGTCGACCATGCCGATTTATCATGGCGAATCAGTGGTGATGCGTTTGTTAGATCAAACCACAGGCTTACGCACCTTAGATGAAACTGGGATGCCGCCAAATATTGTGGCGCGCATTCGCAAACAAATTAAACGTCCTCATGGCATGTTACTTGTTACCGGACCAACGGGTAGCGGTAAAACAACCACCTTATACGGTATTTTAAGCGAGTTAAATACGCCAGATAGAAAGATTATCACCGTAGAAGATCCTGTTGAATACCAGTTACCGCGAATTAACCAAGTGCAGGTTAACCATAAAATTGGTTTAAACTTTTCAAATGTGCTGCGTACTACGCTTCGTCAAGACCCCGATATCATCATGGTGGGCGAAATGCGTGATCAAGAAACCGTTGAAATTGGCTTGCGAGGCGCATTAACCGGTCACTTTGTATTATCAACTTTACATACCAATGACGCGGTAACCAGCGCACTGCGCTTACTCGATATGGGGGCGGCAAGTTATTTGGTGGCTAGCGCACTGAGAGTGATTATTGCGCAGCGTTTAGTTAGACGAGTTTGCCATAATTGTGCTGTTGATTATCACCCCTCCGCTGCTGAACGAAGCTGGCTGTCTAGTGTGACTAAACAAGACATTAACCGTGCTACGTTTAAGGTAGGTAGTGGTTGTCAAACCTGTAATGGGTCGGGGTATCGTGGTCGAATTGGTATTTTTGAAATTCTAGAACTTGATGAAAATATGATTGATGCGATGCGCACTGGTAACCCACAAGATTTTGCTAGAGCCGCCGTTCGAAGCCCCAATTTTATTCCATTAGCGGATTCAGCGATGGAGTATTTATTTCAAGGGACAACCACCTTAGAAGAAGTGGCTAAGTTGTTTGAGGATGTCAGCGAGTCAAATATGGCGTTATCAACTGATCTTGTTAACCAGCCAGACATTGGGGCCTAGTTATGCCAACGTATCAATATCGTGGACGTAATGCACAAGGTAAATCTGTTACGGCGCAGCTGGAGTCTGCCAATGAAAGCGCCGCAGCAGATGTGTTGCTTTCTCGGGGCATAATTCCCCTAGAGCTCACAGAGGTTAAGCCTAAACAGTCGTTTTCGGTAGCGTTATTTCAAAGCAAAGTCTCGCTAGAAGAGCTGCAAATTTTTACTCGGCAAATGTACTCACTAACACGTTCGGGTATTCCGATATTGCGAGCGATTGCAGGTTTGTCTGAAACGACTCATTCAGCGCGAATGAAATTAGCACTGGATGATATTTCTGAGCAATTAACCTCTGGTCGTCCGCTATCTTCTGCAATGAACCAGCACCCAGATGTATTTGATTCGCTATTTGTATCGATGATCCACGTTGGAGAAAATACAGGTAAATTAGAGGATGCATTTATTCAATTGTCGCATTACATAGAGCGTGAGCAAGAAACCCGCCGACGTATCAAGGCGGCCATGCGTTATCCTATTTTTGTACTCATTGCGATTACAGTTGCCATGGTTATTTTAAATATTATGGTCATTCCCAAATTTGCCGATATGTTTTCGCGTTTTGGCGCCGATTTACCTTGGGCAACAAAGATACTTATCGCAACCTCAAACCTATTTGTGAATTATTGGGCGTTAATGCTGGTGACCATCGTTGGGGTTATTGTTGGGATCCGCTATTGGCATCATACTAAAAAAGGCGAAAAACAATGGGATTTGTGGAAACTGCATATTCCGGTTGTTGGCTCCATTATTGAGCGCTCTACCTTGTCGCGGTATTGCCGCAGTTTTTCGATGATGCTAAGTGCCGGCGTACCCATGACCCAGGCTCTCAGTCTGGTTGCGGATGCGGTAGACAATGCGTATATGCATGACAAGATTGTAGGAATGCGCCGTGGTATTGAGTCTGGTGATTCTATGCTCAGAGTGTCTAATGCTAGCCATTTGTTTACTCCGTTAGTGCTGCAAATGGTGGCAGTGGGTGAAGAAACCGGCCAAATTGATCAACTATTAAATGATGCAGCAGACTTTTATGAGGGTGAGGTAGATTACGATTTAAAAAATTTAACCGCGAAATTAGAACCCATTTTAATTGGTTTTGTGGCAGGTATTGTGCTGATCCTTGCGCTGGGTATCTATTTACCGATGTGGGATATGCTAAAAGTAGTGAAAGGTGGTTAACACGCTATGTTCATTACACTTTGGGTAACATTATGCTAAGTCAGCAAAAAGCCGATGATGATTTGCTTAAAGTGTATGGCAAAATGATCGCCATTGTGGTGTTACTCATTATATTGGCAATATTAGGGGCGCGTTATGTTAAAACTGAACCTAATTTAACCAGCCAAGGTTTAGCATTTGAACATAATCGGCTTTTGAATGTCTTAGCTATGGTACGAAGCCAATGGTTGACATCAGGAAGACCCAATAAAATGTTATTGTCTTGGTATGATGTGGCACCAAATGTGCTTAAAAGTACTGAGGGTGATGCTACATCACAAACGTCAAAAAATGGACAGCTAACGGCGCCACTTGATAGCGGCGAAGCAGAGTTAATTGGCACAGATAATTGGATTAAATTATCTGCTAAAGGATGGCCAATCGTCGATACTTTTGATGACGAGGGTTGCAGACGGCTATGGCAACAGTTATTAGCAACCCAAACCAGTGAGTTAGCGTTATCTGTGGTTTACCATGACCAAGACAAGGTGTGTCGGTATGCCTCTCCTAATCAAGCAAGTTTAAGTTATCAATTGCTAACAGGACGGGTGATATTTTTATCAGCAGATAAGTAAAAAAACTATCGCTGGTGTTAAAATTTTAATAAGCTGCTAATATTGTGGAAGTTATAACTGTATTAGTATGCTTGCCTGTTATTAGAGCATTTAAAAAGAGTGAGGTAGTATGAAATTAAAACAACAAGGTTTTTCATTAATCGAGTTGGTTATTGTGATTGTCATTTTGGGTTTATTAGCTGCGACAGCCATTCCACGCTTTTTAAATGTGACCGACGATGCAGAAGATGCGAGCGTTGATGGTGTTGCTGGTGGCTTAGCTACTGCGGTGAGCTTTGTGCGTGCTCAATGGGAAGTTGATGGCCGTAGCAATACGAGTGTCGTGCTCGATGGAACGACCGTATCACTTGATACGCGTTTTGGTTTCCCAACAGGCACAACCAATACCAGTGCAACAGCGATGACAAATGCTACTTGCCAAGAGGTGTTTGATTCTGTGTTGCAAAACGCACCTCGTAACGTGTTATTTAACCAAGATGCAAGCGACCAACGTTACACTGTACGTGTTCAAAATGCGGTGGGTGGTTCATCTACCAGCATTGATGGCGCAACAGTGAACAACCTTGATTTATGCGTTTATCATCAAGTAGCTTCGTTAACGTTAAATCAAACAAGCGGTGTGCCAACGCCAACGCCAGATTTATCAACTTCTGGTGCTAAAGGTGTGACATATAATCCTGGTACTGGGCAAGTTGTTGCCTTTAGTAACAATTAATCATTAACAACCAAGTCGATTACGCCATGTTCGCATGGACAAAGATTTATTTTTAAAGAGGTTATTTTATATGCAAAAACAACAAGGTTTTACATTAATCGAGTTAGTCGTTGTGATTATTATTCTCGGTATTTTAGCGGTCACTGCAGCGCCTAAGTTTATTAACTTGCAAGGCGATGCACGTGTTTCTGCTTTGAATGGCTTAAAAGCGTCTATTCAGGGTGCTAATACTTTGGTTTATTCTAAGGCTGCACTAGCTGGAAAAGAAAAGTCTGCTTCAGAAACAGTTGATATTAATGGAACAACAGCAACCACTGATGATGTCAGTACCGTTTATGGTTATTTAAGTTCAACCGGTACAAACTTTACTCGTGCGTTAGAGATCAGTGCGCAAGTGCTTACTGCTGATGTCACAACAGGTAATGTTACATCTACAGGTGATTGGGCTATTTTTGTTGGCACTACAAATGTTAAGTTTTGGCAAAATGGTGCGCCATCAACTTGCTTCTTCTCGTATACGCCAGCGACATCGACAGCCGTACCTGTTTTTTCTGCGATTCCTGCGGCAACGAGTTGTTAATATAAGCAATCAATAAAACCTGCTTCGGCAGGTTTTTTTTTGAGTTTTTTATCAACTAAAAAAACCACCATTGTAGCCACAGCTTATCAAGTCAATTCACAAATAAGCAGACAATGTTGGCTGTTTTTGCCATACTGGATCGGCTAGTATAAGTCTCTGACACTGTTGCGGTTTAATCTTTTAACGTGTTGGAATATTGATAGGTAGCAAAAGGGGGCGTCATCAATTTGAGTCAACAGCGTAATGTGCAGCTAGGGTTTACCTTGGTTGAATTGGTCACCACCATTATTGTAATCGCAATTATTGCTGTTGCAGTGTTGCCACGCCTGTTGTCGAGTGCATCTTTTAGTGCTTACACCTTACGAAATGAGTTTATTAGCGAACTTAGATACGTGCAGCTTAAAGCCATTCAAAATACCGACCAGTGTTATCAAATTGATGTGGATGCCAACGGGTATACCTTGCGATATTTTAGTGACCGAACAGGCAATAGCTGCGCTAATCAATATCGCGTTGAACCATTACAAGCCTATAGTGCCGATGCTTATATTAGTTTATCGAGCAATACTAGCAAGGTGTTTTCAATTACCTTTGATAGCCTTGGGCGAATGATTTCCCCTGCATGTTCTGGCCATTGCTTTAATGCAGTGGCTGATGAAACCCTTGCCATTGCGGTGGAGTCAGAGGGGTATGTTTATGCCCAATAAACTCGGATTTCGTCGCCCCGTAAGGCTTAATGGATTTACCTTAATTGAATTAGTTATTGGCATGATGGTTATAGGTATTGGTATTGTTATGTTAACCAGTATGTTATTTCCTCAAGCGGATAGAGCAGCGGCAACCTTACAACGAGTGCGTTCAGCTGAACTTGCCCATTCGGTAATGAATGAAATTTGGGGCAAGCGTTATGATCAAAATACCAATGCCAATGGTGGCTCGCCTGCCTGTAATGCGGCCACGGGTCTCAGTTGCTCAGCCACATCGGTATTAGGGCCTGACGGTGAAAGCCGCGACACATTTAATGATGTTGACGATTATCACGGTCTAAGCGAATCCAGTAGCATGCTCGACTCAAGTCAAACCTATGCGCAAGCCTACCCCGGTTTTAACGTGTCGGTTAATGTGAGTTACCTTGATACAACCACTCAGGCAGAAAAGTTAATTACTGTTGATGTAACAACCCCTAGCAACGAAGTGATCACTTACCAAGCGCTTAGGAGTAATTACTGATGCGCTTATATCGCCCAATGAAAATAGCCGGATTTACCTTAATTGAAATGGTGACGGTCATTTTAATTCTTGGCATTATTGTGGTGGGGGTGAGTAGTTTTGTCATTTTTGGCACGCGTATTTTTGTTGAGTCAAGCTCGGTCGATCAAGTGCTTAGCCAAAGCCGTTTTGGGATTGAGCGGATGACCCGAGATATCCGCCGCGCTGTGCCAAACAGTATGCGTATATTGACCGCTGCAGATGGCAGTTATCAATGTATTGAATTATTACCTATTGCGGCTAGCACTTCCTACCTAGAGGCGCCGTTTGTGCCCCAAACCGCAAGCAATACTTTAACGGCGATCAAAAGCATTCGAAGCATTACCGCAGGCCAATCTGTGCTGATTTACCCTTTAACCCTAGCTGAAATCTATAATCCTCAAGGGACAACAGCAAAACGATTTACCGTTCAAAGTGTTGCAGAGTCAAGTGATGAGTTAACAATTACCTTAACTCAAACAGTACGCTTTAGTGAGGCTTCACCAGTACAGCGATTATTTGTTGCCGATACACCGTTAAGTTATTGTTTTGTATCCCATGGTACTGATATTGATTTACGTCTATATCAAGGTTATGGCTATCAGGCTAGTCAGCCATCGCCAACCTCAATGGGGAGCGGTGTATTAATGGCGCAAAGTGTCACAAATACCCTATTGATTAACCCTGCTATTATATTAACACCAGCAACATTAATGACTAATGCCATTGTACATTTGCAACCCATTTTTAGTGTGAACGGTGAAACGTTCCAGTATCAACATCAAGTGCAGGTGATGAATGTTCCATAAATTAAACCAACATTCTCAACAAGGCAGTGCATTAATTATTGGCATCTTTGTGCTTACCGTGATGTTTCTTCTGGCTGCTAGTTTAATTCGCATAGTGGGAGATGCTGATGAGTCTGTAAATATGGAAGTCTGGGGAACAAGAGCATTATTTAGTGCTAACAGTGGTGCAGATGCCGCTTTAGCGCAGTTATTCCCGTTAAGTGGTGCGCCAGCAACGTGTGCGAATGTCAGCCCTACCTGGACTCCGCCAGCAAATGCGCTTGGTTTTTATAATTGCAGTGTTACGATTAATTGCAATACAGCGACAGTCGGTAGCGTGACTCAATACCGTATTAATAGCTTGGCCGTTTGTCAAACCGGTGACTGTAGCGGTGGTGGGAGCACTTCCACCTGTTTAAGGGTCAGTCGCCAAGTGGAGGTTGAAGCGCGTGGGAATTAATTACAAGCTATTCAAGCAATCTAAGCTACCTTATTTGCTGGCTAAAATTACAGCTGTATTTATGATGTCTTTTTTACCCACTACGGCGGTATTAGCAGATTGGAGTGATACGTTTAAGGAGGGTGTGAATAATTACAATACAAGCGGCACGATTTATTTAAATACGGCCACCATTCTCAATGCTCCAAATAGTGGTAAATTACCCACCTATAATTACACTCAAGGTGGTAATAGCTCCTTTGATTCCTGTATAAGTGCTAATGGTAATTCTAAAGTCTGTCGAGATGGTGACTTTCTTGCCCAGTTACCGACGTCTCGAATCGAATTTGCTCAATGTCAGTCAAGCAGTACAGTTGATTTGGGGCCACCTGTCTATGGTAATGAAACGATTAGCATTGCAGAAGGCCAATATGACACAGTATCAGTTGCCAATGGCAGTGATAAAAAAATCGTATTTACGACCGATAATGGCAAATACAAAATTAACAGTTTATCCGCTTCGTCAGGTTCTATTGAGTTTTCATCAGGTCAATATTGGATAGAAACGTTGAACATCAACAATGGTGTTAGTTTGATTTTCCCCGATTCAGGCACCGTGTCCCTTTTTATTAAAAATGATTATGTTCATAAAAATTTAACCTTAGCAAGTTCACCTGAGAAGTTATTATTTTATCTGTATGGCGCGTTTGAGATTGAAGGCGGGGCAAGTTTAAATGCTTATGTTGTGTCAGAAGGTACCGTCACCATAAATGGGTCCGCAAAAATTACAGGTGCAGTGATAGGGCAAAATATTATTTTGAATGGAAATTCATCGGTGACGTTTGCTGATACTGGAGATTTAATCGATGTTGTCCCAGATTGTACAATTGTCACCCCCCAGCCGGAATTTCATATTCAATATGGTAAGTCATTAGCTACGACTGGTGTGGCGTCTAAAAATGTGGTGTTCGATACCCCCTTTGTCAGTGGCGTGAAGCCTTTAGTGTTTGTTATGCCAACGATTGCACAAACCAATACAAATAATGATAGTCGTCAAAGCGCATTTTTATCATCTATCAGTGAAACAGGGTTTACCTGGACTCGCGCGCTGTCTCCCGGCAACAGCGTTGAAACAGAGATGCCTGAGGTGCATTGGATTGCTGTAACGCCAGGTACATTTGATTTAAGTAATGGGACTCAATTAATTGCTGGTAGTGTATTGCAAAACAAAGCCTTAATTGGTTCAAATAATCAATATGTCGACGTTACCTTGCCCAGCACCCAAAATGTGGTGCTTAATCAACTGCAAACCCAAAACAATAATTGTTGGTTAACCAGCACCTCCCAGTTTACAAATAATGGTATTGAGTTAGCGATGGATGCGTCTGAAGTGCGCAATAACTCAAGCCAATGTGAACCTGGGGACTTAGATAACAACAATTTGCAAAATGAACAGATTGCATATTTAGCGGTGCAATCAGGAAGTGGTACTTTGGTGCTAGATGGTAATAATGTGAATTATCATTTTAGTCAGGCGCAAACATTCAATTCTGGTGGGACAGATTCGGTAGCCAACCAGTGCGGTTATTTAACATCTCTTACCGGTTTTACCAACCCACCAACCTTGGTGGCGGGTAAAAATAGTCGCCGAGGTGGTGATGGTGGCTGGCTGCGTCGATGCGTGCTAACAAACAGCACAGTGAGCATGGTCATTGATGAAGATAACTTTCGTGATAATGATAGAAGCCACGTTTGGGAAAGTTACAGTTTTGTCGCGCTAGAAAAAGTTGAGCCGGTATTCCAATGTTTTACGGATAATTTTGACCGTACAGATCTTGGGGATGATTGGGTTGTTTCCAATAGTCGAGGCAGCTTTACGCCATCCATTGTGAGTAATCGTTTACAAGTGACTCAAGCGGTAACAAATCAAGCAACATCATCTACTTTCCAACGGCTATTTCCAGCAACAGACAATTACGTCACCATCGAATTTGATCATTATGCTTATAACGGCACCGGTGCCGATGGTATTGCTTTTGTATTATCAGACAGCACTATTACCCCTCAAGCGGGCGCTTATGGAGGACCATTAGGTTATGGCGCTCGCTCAAATCAAGATGGTTTTGCAGGTGGTTGGTTAGGTTTTGGTATTGATGAGTATGGTAACTTTTCAAGAGAAGGTGGCTCTGGTGGCCCAGGGCGTCGTCAACAATCGGTTGCCATTAGGGGCTCTGGCTCTGGCACATCGGGTTACCCTTATTTACGTGGTACTTGCTCAAATGGTACCACCAATACGAGTGGTGAGTGCTTATCGCCAACTGTTGACGACAATAATGTCTCACCGGCTCATCGATACCGTATTACTGTTGACTCACAAGTTGCCAGTCAATCATTAGTCAAAGTTGAACGCGATAGCGGCAGTGGATTTGTTGAACTTATTTCAGAATTTGATGCTGCGTCTTTTGCAAGCCAGGCAGCTTTACCTGAGAGTTTTTTATTGTCTTTAACTGGGTCTACAGGCGGAGCAACGAATATTCATGAAATTGATAATGTTGAAATATGTGCATTAAAATCTAGCCCCATCGGTGTGCAAATTGATCATTTTGAGTATTCGTATTCAGGTACAGGGCTAACCTGTACGCCAAAAACGTTATCGATAAAAGCTTGTGCTAATGCAGATTGTACAGAGACGGTTAATGACAGTGTTACCGCGACCCTAAGCCCTGTAACGGTTACGGGTGGTGGCGGCTGGGTGGGTGGCAATACCGTTACGTTTAGCGGTGGTGAAAAGTCAGATTTACAGTTACGCAGTAATACAGCCGGTACTGTGACACTTGATGTGACAGGCTCAACCCCAAGTACCAAAGCGTTTAGTGAAACCCTTTGTCGTATTAATGGCGGCTCAGCAACGGCTGCAAACTGTGATTTAGTCTTTGCCGACAGTGGCTTTATTTTTGATGTGCCAGACAAGCTAGCAAACAAATCCACGGGTAATATTTCAATCAGTGCTGTGAAAAAGTCAGATGATACGCTTCAATGTGTACCTACCTTTGCAG
This sequence comes from Shewanella inventionis, assembly GCF_019931735.1. Classification (NCBI taxonomy): domain Bacteria; kingdom Pseudomonadati; phylum Pseudomonadota; class Gammaproteobacteria; order Alteromonadales; family Shewanellaceae; genus Shewanella; species Shewanella inventionis. The sequence continues at coordinate 921,257 of NZ_CP082926.1, forward strand.
ACACAAGTAAAGATGTCAGTTTTTGGAGCACGTACCTGGAGCCCATTACGCCAATTAACGGCCAATCAATAACCGTTAACAGTACTACTGTGGGCAAACAAAGCTCGGCAGCAACCAGCATTACCTTAAATTTTGACGCCACTGGCACGGCAAATATTGATGTTAACTACCCTGATGCAGGCAATATGCAACTCGATGCTCAATATACCGGAACTGGCGATGAAGCCGGGTTGGTGATGCTGGGTTCAGATTCATTTGTGAGCTTCCCTGTTGGATTGTGCATCACCCCACAAGATAGCAATGCACAATGTACAGCCGGTAACAGCAGTTGTGATGTATATAAAAAAGCAGGCGAAACGTTTGATTTAATTATTCAAGGAAAAGCCTGGCAGTCTGACGCTGATACCAATTATTGCGACAATATCAATACACCAAATTATGCCCAAAGCAACATTGTTTTAGGGCACCAATTAGTTGCGCCATCTGGCGGAGTGTTAGGTGCTGTTGGTACCACGCAATACAGCCATGTAGCGCAAACGACTAACAGCAATACCGTGACTCAGTCGGTAACCGAGGTCGGCGTGTTTACATTTACCGCCAATCCTCCAAGCCCTTATTTAGGGTCAAGCTTTTATGATATCCCGCTTGCCAAGTCAGCAAGCATTGGCCGCTTTGTGCCAGACAGCTTTGCGGTTAGCAGCTCAAGTGTGTTGCCAAGTTGCGGTAGTTTTACCTATATGGATCAACCCTTTGATTTAACGCTGACCCTCACTGCTTATAATACTGTAGGCAATATTACCCAAAATTATCAGGGCGCTTTTGCTAAAGCTACGGCCAGTTTAGTTGGAGAGAATAATAACAACGGCGTCAATTTAAGTAGTCGGTTAAGTGCATTACCGATTGACGCGAGCACGTGGAGTCTTGGTGAAGCCAGTGTGGGTATAGCTTATCAGGCCAATTTTAGTCGTACTGTTGCGCCTAATGTGGATGGACCATTTGGCCTGTTTGACATTGGGGTTCAGGTTGCTGATAACGATACCGGTATTGCATTTGTTAATGCGCCAGATATGCGCGCCGATAGCAGTGATATTTGTGCCAACAACAGCTCTTGCAACGCCAAACTGATTTCAACACACGATTTTCGTCATGGCCGAGTGGTGATGGACAATACCTTTGGCCCTGAAAATGAAGTGTTACGTATGCCAACGTATGCTCAATACTGGGATGGGAGTAACTGGATTACAAATGTCAGCGACAGCTGTACTCAAGTGTCAGATCCCCTTGATGGCACAGAAGTTTATGCTCCAGTCATAACTGCTGGTCAAACGGTTACACGCACTGATGCAGGTAGTTTTGTCAATAATGGTTTACTCACCTTATTATGGCAAAATACGGGTTCTGATGCATATCTTGGCCAAGTAACGGCACCGTTAAAAGTTGATGATTGGCTAACCTGGTATTGGAATTGGGATGATGCTAGCCCAACAGTACTTTATGACCCAAGGGCAAGTGCTTTCTTTGGCCGTTATCGCGGTCATGATAGGATCATTTATTGGCGTGAAGTGGGGCAATAATCGGAATAAAAAAGCATCGCTTTTACGCTTTTTAGGATTATATTTGCTCGATCGGCGTTTTTTTACATGCTTTTGTAAAAAAAAACGTCAGATTAGCAATTGTTAACCTGTTCGGTCTTGTAGAATAGGGGTGTCATTGATAAAGTTAGCTGATTTTTCTTTCTTCTGACTTCACAGAATACAGGCCTGATACATGTTCAAGAAGCTGCGCGGCATTTTTTCTAACGACCTATCGATCGATTTAGGTACGGCAAACACACTTATTTATGTTCGCGATGAAGGCATCGTGTTGAACGAACCCTCAGTGGTTGCCATTCGCGGCGAACGCAATAGCAATGGACCAAAGTCAGTTGCTGCTGTGGGTACTGATGCAAAACAAATGCTGGGCCGAACGCCGGGTAATATTCAAGCTATTCGCCCAATGAAAGACGGTGTGATTGCCGACTTTTATGTGACTGAAAAAATGCTTCAGCATTTTATTAAGCAAGTTCACAACAACAGTTTTTTCCGCCCAAGCCCGCGTGTGCTTGTGTGCGTACCTGTGGGTGCAACCCAGGTAGAACGTCGTGCTATTCGTGAGTCGGCAATGGGTGCTGGTGCTCGCGAAGTTTACCTGATTGAAGAGCCAATGGCCGCGGCAATTGGTGCGGGTTTACCCGTGTCAGAAGCAACAGGTTCTATGGTTGTTGATATTGGCGGTGGTACTACCGAGGTTGCCATTATTTCGTTAAATGGCGTGGTTTATTCTTCATCTGTGCGCATTGGTGGCGACAAGTTTGATGATGCCATTATTAACTATGTTCGCCGTAACTATGGCAGCTTAATTGGTGAAGCCACAGCAGAACGCATTAAACATACAATTGGTACCGCATACCCAGGTGACGAAGTGCTTGAAATAGAAGTGCGTGGTCGTAACCTTGCTGAAGGTGTACCGAGAAGTTTCACGTTAAACAGCAATGAAATTTTAGAAGCACTGCAAGAGCCATTATCTGGCATTGTGAGTGCTGTTATGGTGGCATTAGAGCAATCTCCACCAGAATTAGCGTCAGACATTTCAGAGCGTGGCATGGTGTTAACCGGTGGTGGTGCATTATTACGTGACTTAGACCGCTTACTGATGCAAGAAACAGGTATTCCTGTGATGGTTGCTGACGATCCGCTAACCTGTGTGGCTCGTGGTGGTGGTAAAGCGCTTGAAATGATTGACATGCATGGTGGTGATTTGTTCTCTGAAGAGAATTAATGATTAACTGCACTGTGGCTTTATTAACGCTAAATAACGCTAATAAAGCCGCGCTCACTTTATGAAACCAATTTTCGTTCGTGGCGTCTCTAATCAATTTAGACTGACACTGGCAATTATATTGTCGGTGGCTTTGCTTGCCGCTAATCATCGCTTAGATCCTATTCGTCAATCTCTCTCTTCAGTTTTGAGCCCTTTGCAGTATTTAGCCAATGTGCCAGGTGTGATGCTGGACTGGTCTGCCGAGGCTTTTGCTACCCGAAATATGCTTGAGTTGCAAAACAAAGAGTTGTTACGCCAACAATTGGTGATGTCAGAGCGTTTGCAGCGATTTGAACATGTACGCCAAGAAAACGAACGTTTACGTGCCTTGTTAGGCTCTCCTGTTCACATGGACTCTCGTAAAGTGGTTGCTGAAGTAATGGAAGTGGCCAGTGATCCTTTTCGGCAATTTGTGGTGTTAAACCATGGCTCACAAACCGGTGTTTATGTGGGTCAACCTGTGGTTGATGCGCAAGGGGTTGTCGGGCAGGTTATTGAAGTTAGCGAATTTACCAGCCGAGTGTTAATGGTGTCTGACACCTCTCATGGTATTCCTGTGCGTGTTACTCGTAATGATGTTAGAGCTATTGCCAATGGTACTGGTGATATTGATCAAATAGAGCTTCGCCATGTTGCCAAAAGTACTGACATTATTGCCGGTGATTTATTAGTGACCTCTGGTTTGGGTAACCGCTTTCCTGAAGGTTACCCTGTTGCACGTGTCATTAGTGTTTCGCGCGACGATGGTCAAAGTTATGCGGTGATTAATGCGCAGCCGTTAGCGGCATTAGATCGTATACGGTATGTGTTATTAATTTGGCCAGATGAAACAACCCCCTTTACTTTACCGGCTGATTTAGTAGAGCTTATTGAGAAAAATGTAGCGGCATCTCAGGCAACGGGTGAGCAAGCAACAGAACAGCAAGCAACTGGTCCGCAAGCCACATCAACAACAGGTGACAATGCTTCCTTAAATCAGCCAGCTGTTAATCCGGCTGGGGCTAACGCTCAAAACCTGACAGTCGTTGATCCAACAGGAGCGAATACTCAAAGCCCGCCAGCTGTTAATCCGGTGGCAACAAATGATCACAACCAGTCTTCATCAGAGCCAATAACTCAGTCTAGTGAGGTGAATCAATGAGTGCGCACATCGCTAATGGTCGTCTCGTTGTATGGCTAACTATTTTTATTGGAATGATGTTTCAAATTATGCCGTTACCTAGCATGGTTGAGCATTGGCGTCCGGATTGGTTATTAATGGTTATGGTGTACTGGGCTATGGCGCTGCCGCATCGGTATAGCATCTTAACCGCTTGGGTACTTGGGGTCATGCTCGATGTTTTGCTAGGGGCAACGTTAGGTATCCGTTCACTAGCGTTATCGCTGGTGATTTATATCGTCGTTCTTTTGTGTCAACGTCTACGCAACTATCCTCGCTGGCAACAGTCATTAGTCATTGCTGGGTTAATTTGTGTTTATCATGCGGTGATCTTTTGGGTACAGTTTGTTGTTGTCGGTGAAACTCCTTTTGATTTAACGATGTTTTTACCCGCGATATCTAGCTTGTTTATTTGGTGGTGGGTATTCTGGATTTTACGCAACATCCGTCGTCGGTATAAAGTACGTTAAACGGGTTTTTATCCTGATTTAATGCCTAAAATGAGTGAATTAACATGACTTGGGTATTGGCCTCAACCTCACCAAGAAGAAAAGAATTACTGGCGCAAGCAGGATTTAGCTTTCCTGGCTTTAGTTTCCAACTTGTGGCGCCCGATATTGACGAAACGCCTAAAGCTAACGAGTTAGCTGAAGACTATGTGTGCAGATTAGCAGTCGAAAAAGCCCTCGCTGGGCTTAAGTTAACGACTCAACTTAACCAGCCCAAAGTGCTCGGCTCAGACACCATAGTGGTGCTTAATGGGGTGATTTTAGGAAAGCCGATAGACGCGAATGACGCAAAGCGAATGTTAGCTTTGTTGTCAGGTAATACTCATGAGGTGATGACCGCCGTTGCGTTAACCGATGGTCAGCATACTTTTAGCAGGCTTTGCAGAACACAAGTAAGCTTTTGTGCATTATCAGCCACCGACATTGACGCCTATGTCGCCTCGGGTGAGCCGATGGACAAGGCTGGCGCTTATGGCATTCAAGCTTTGGGCGGCTGTTTTGTGAAGTCGATTACGGGTAGTTATTCCGCTGTAGTGGGCTTACCGTTAGTTGAAACACGAGAATTATTAGCCTGCATGATGCAGCAAACTTAACCTTTTGCTTTAATCGGTCTTCATACGGTGGTGCAACTGCTGTCAATATTACGATTGGAGCATGACCTCTATACTGGTGGCCTATGAACATAAAAGCACAACGTAAAAAAGGCACAGAACTGCTCATCAATGTTACGCCAACAGAAGCGCGAGTGGCATTGGTTGAACACGGTGTTTTGCAAGAAGTCCATATTGAGCGTCGCATGAAACGAGGCTTGGTGGGAAATATTTACAAAGGCAAAATTAGCCGCGTGCTACCCGGTATGCAGGCTGCTTTTGTGGATATTGGTTTAGATAAAGCCGCGTTTTTACATGCATCTGATATTGTTCCCCACACAGAATGTGTTGCCGATGTTGAAAAGGGCAACTTTGTGGTGCGCGATATCGCTGAGCTCGTGCGCCAAGGCCAAGATATTATGGTGCAAGTGGTTAAAGACCCGCTTGGCACTAAAGGCGCTCGCCTGACTACCGATATTACCTTACCTTCTCGTTATTTAGTGTTTATGCCAGGCTCTAGTCATGTTGGTGTGTCGCAACGTATTGAGCTTGAAGAAGAGCGTCAGCGCCTTAAAAACATCACTCTGCCTTATGTTGACGATGATGGCGGCTTTATTATCCGCACAGCAGCAGAAAATATAGGTGAAGACGAGCTTGCACAAGATGCGGCATTTTTACGCCGTGTGTGGGCCAAAGTTAGCGAGCGTCGTAAACGTAAAGGCGCCACATTACTGTATCAAGATCTTGCATTACCCGTGCGAATTATTCGTGATTTTGTCGGCACCGAGCTTGACCATATTCAGGTCGATTCTCGTCGTACCTATGCTGAGTTACAGCAGTTTGCTCAAGAATTTATGCCAGAAATTGCCGACAAAATTGAGCATTACGCAGGCCCAGCCCCCATTTTTGAATTGTATGATGTTGAAAATGAAGTACAGCGGGCTCTTGGGCGTAAAGTAGAGCTTAAGTCCGGTGGTTATTTAATTATTGACCAAACCGAAGCCATGACCACAGTCGACATCAACACGGGTGCGTTTGTGGGGCATCGTAATTTAGAAGAAACCATCTTTAATACCAATCTCGAAGCCACGCAAGCCATTGCCAGACAGTTACGTTTACGCAACTTGGGTGGCATTATTATTATCGATTTTATCGATATGATGAATAATGAACATAAAGCGCGAGTGCTTGAAAGCCTCAATGCCGCATTGGCGCTTGATCGTGTTAAAACCAGTGTGAGTGGTTTTTCGGGGCTAGGCTTGGTTGAAATGACACGCAAGCGTACCCGTGAAAGCCTTGAGCATGTGGTGTGTGGTGAATGTCCATCGTGTCAGGGTACCGGTACGATGAAAACCGTCGAAACCGTATCTTATGAAATATTTAGAGAAATTATTCGGTTAAACAGAGCCTACAAAGCAGATGAGTTTTTATTGTATTGCTCACCGGCAGTTTATATGAGCTTAAGTGGTGATGAGTCGCATTTGCTGGCCGAACTTGAAGTGTACATTGGTAAACGTATCCGCCTGCAAAATGAGCCCTTATACATTCAAAGCAAATATGATGTGGTGATGATGTAGTGTCAACAACTCGGGCAATGAGTATCAACAGGATCTGTTGGCAAATTTTGGCAATCACGCTGGTGCTATTTGCACTGGTTGTTAGCCTTATTCGTGGTTTGTTGCCCCATATTCCTGAAGTGCGTACTGAATTAGTTAACTATTTACATACCGAGTACCAACTAGAAGTGCAAATGGATCAATTGAATGCCCAGTGGCAAGCGTTTGGTCCCGCATTAAGCATCAAAAACTTAAACCTGCCGCCACAAGAGTTAATGCCGATCACGGTAATTAGTGAGAATGTCCACATTAAGCTCGATTTTTGGCAATCTGTTTTTACTCTTAGCCCACAAGTTGAAACCGTAATATTTGATGGTGTGAGTATTGCCATTAATCTTGATCAAATAGCAGACGGTGCAGAACACTCTCAATCCACGACTAACTTAGATTGGCTCTATGGCTTGTTATTGGAGCAGTTAGGGCATTTTTCGATAACAGATGCCTCAATACAGCTCATTAGCCGTGATCATGATTACCGACCAATTTACATTGATAACCTTGAGTGGCAAAACAGTCAAAATCGCCATCAGGCACAAGGTTTGGTCCATGTTGATGAGCTTGAATCTAAACACGAGCAATTGATCCTTAAGATAGATCTTAGCGGCGACGGTTATCAACCTGAGTCTATTGCTGGGCAATTGTACGTTTCTGCTGACTCTCTGGATTTAGGTGAATGGGCTTCTCGTCAGCATAGTGCAAAAGCCAATTTAGATAATATTGAGTTTCAAGGGGTCATCAACCTTGATGCCTGGATGACATTTGCCAATAGAAAAGTTCGTGATGGCATGTTGGTGTTTAAACCCAGTTGGTTGCAGTGGCGCGATAGTGACACCCAACAAAAATTTGCCATTGAGTCAGGTGTTTTACAATGGACGCCAGAGCAAGACGGTTGGAAACTAGCAAGCCACGATTTAGCCTTATCGACAAATGACCAGGCCTGGCCACAATTAACAATGGCTTTTGCTGCACGTAACGGCGAAATGTTTGGTTATATCAATCAACTTATACCGCCATTATTAAAACCCATGTTGCCGCTAGTCCCAGATTTAGGCTTAGCGCAAGTCAATACATGGCAACAACTTAACCCACAAGGAACGATTGGGCCGATCAGGTTTTACAAACCCCCACAACAACCGTTTATCGTTAGCGCCGAGGTAAAACAATTACAATGGCAACCCTATGGAGCCGTGCCCGGTTTAAACCCTATTGATCTCACCCTAACCTGGGCAAATAACCAACTGGATTTTGCACTACCGCAACAAGCTTACCAATTTGATTTTGGCGATAGTTTTAGTCAGCCTCTTGCATTGCAAGGTGAGGCAATTAATGGCCGTATCGCGTTAGCTCAACATCGTCTTACAATTGATAACATCAGCTTAAGTAATGCCGATATTGCAATACAGGCAGGGGTCAATATTGCGTTAAATGACACAGCTCATTTAGCGTTAGCAGCCAATATGGATATTTTTGACGTTGCCAATGCTGGCCGATATTTTCCATTAATGGCCATGAGCCCAGCTTTGGTGTCTTACCTCAATGGCGCGTTGAAATCGGGTAAAGTCGAACAGGCTCAAGTGCTATGGCATGGCGAGCTTAGTGGCTATCCTTATCAAGATCACAGCGGTGTGTTTCAAGCCGCATTTACATTGCAAGACGGGCTGTTTCAATTTCAACCTAACTGGCCTGCAGTCAGCGAGTTAACCTTATCTGCTTTATTTGAAAACGCCCTGATGGATCTGCGCATAGACCAGGGTTTGTTAGGCAATGTTGTGGTTGATGGTGCTCGGGTGTCTATTCCTCAGTTAGGCCACACATCGTTATTAAAGGTTGAGGCAGACATTACAGCCGATGCTCAGGCTGCGACCGATGTGATTAATCTATCGCCGCTTAAAGACTCAGTGGGAGCCACACTAGATGTTGTGCAAATTAAACAGCCTATTGGCGTTAAACTGGACTTAGCCATTCCGCTTTATCATGGTGGTCAACAACAGATAAAAGGCCTAGTGAATTTAGTGGATAATCCGGTGTATATCGCCACACCCGGCCTTGAGTTGGAAAACGTATCTGGGCAAGTGAGTTTTGTTAATCAATTAATTGAAGCTAAAGACATAACGGCACAACTGTTTGAGCAACCCTTAACATTCAGTGTTGCTACAGGTAAGCAAAACGAACATTTTGCATTAAATGTGGATATGGGTGGGCGCTGGGATCTCGATACCCTGTCAAGTGAGCTCACAAATCCGCTGACAGGTTTGTATCATGGCGAGTTAGAGTGGGATGGTGCGCTAACGATGGTTTTTGACCCAAGCGGATACAGCTTACAGGTGTCGGCAAATTCAGACATGCTGGGTGTTGCACTTGATTTACCAGCCCCTTATGCCAAAGCCGCCATTGAACCTAAAAAACTCCGCGCCGATCTGATTGGCGATAATAAGCAATCATCGCTGAGCATTAAACTTGGCAACGAGGTGGAGTTTTGGGGCGGATTTAACGCTGAAAATGGCGGACAACTCGCATTTTATGATGTGATGGTTGGGCGACAATTTAAAGTCGGCGACAAACTCAAGAAACACTTTGGCCACCTACACCTCGACTTACCCAAAGTAGAATTAGCGCCATGGCTGCCACTGATTAAACGTTTTAGCGCAGTAGCAGAACCAGAAGTGATAGCTTCATCAGTGCGCGATCGTATTTTAACCGACACAGAAATACCCAGTATTATTGCAGCAAATTCAGCCGTTGCAATTGACGATACTACACAAGCAGCGCTGCCGCCATTAGTTGGGATCCACGCCAATGTGGCTCAACTTAATGTACTGGGGCAAACGTTTGATGAACTGCAATTTGACGCTGAGCCGACAGACAGCGCATGGCGCTTTGATGCCATTTCACAACAGTTTAACGGCAGAATTGATTTATACTCAAATTGGCGTGAACAGGGGATTAAGGTTGCTGCAAAGAAACTTTTCTTATCGTCGCCAAAACAGCTAACACCACAAAACGAACAGCTTGATGACATTCAACACGCTAGCATAGTGATGCAACTGCCTACATTGGCCGTAGAGGTTGACGATTTTAGTTTTGATGAGCTGCCTTTGGGGCACTTAATGTTGCAAGGCCTGCCCACCGACCAAGGTTATCAATTTACAACGCTTTCTTTGACCAAACCAAGGCTATCTTTGCAAGCAAATGGCCAATGGTTACTCAAAGACGGTGCAGACAGCACAGAGTTTGAACTAAAACTTCAGGCAGAAAAATTTGATGAGTTATCAACAACCTTAGGTATTAATCCAGGGCTTAAAGATTCTCCACTAATGCTAAGCGGTAACGTGTCGTGGCTCGCAGCCCCGTATCATTTTTCACTTGATACCTTAAACGGTCAGCTAAAGTTTGACATAGGCAAGGGGTATTTATCTGAAATCAGTGACAAAGGTGCCAGGGTGTTTTCGTTGTTTAGTTTGGATTCATTATTGCGTAAATTGTCGTTAGACTTTTCAGACGTATTTGGTCAAGGGCTGTATTTCAATGCATTTACCGGCAATTTAGCCATTGATAATGGTGTTGTCAAAACCACCGACACAGAAATGGATGCCATAGCCGGTAATATGAAAGTAAGAGGTTTTACCGACTTAACCACCCAAAGCCTTAATTATGATATCCGTTTTGTGCCGCAACTGGCCTCAAGTGTGCCTACCGTGGTATTGCTCAGTACCAGTGCGTGGACCATGGGTCTAGGCGCTTTTGCACTGACCAAAGTGTTAGAACCAGTGATAGAGGTGATTTCAGAAATACGTTTTCGGGTGACAGGGACCATGGACAATCCTCAACTTGAAGAATTAGAGCGTAAAAGCAAAGAGATTGAAATTCCAGAGGCTATATTACCCAGGCCCGATGAAACCATAACGGATGGGAGCCAGACTATGCCGACTAAAGAACAGAATATAGAACAGCAAAACCTGACACCTAAAGCAGAAGCGCCCAAGGTTGATTCAGGCGTTCCCATCGCCAGTGTCGTGACGCTTCAAGGAGCACAATATGCAAATCAGCTTATTACAATGCCAGAGCAGCCGCGATGTTCAAGCCAACCTCGCTTTTATCGACTCGCAGCTTAAGTTATTACCACGAGAGCCTAACGAGCCACAATTAGTGGTATTGCCAGAATGTTGTTTGTTGTTTGGCGGCCACGAAAGTCAACAATTGCAGTACGCCGGTAGCGAACACCAAAGCGAGCTGAAAACTGCGTTGGCCAATATGGCCAAACAGTATCAAGTGTATCTTATTGCTGGCACCATTCCGATGCGTGCTAATGATGGCAGAGTGTTTAGTCGCTGTTATTTTTTTGATGATCATGGCGTCACCCTAGGTCATTACGATAAACTGCATTTATTCGATGTCGATGTTGCCGATGGCACTAAAACCTATCGTGAAAGTGACACCTTTCATCCTGGCAACCATTTGTGTGTCATAGATACGCCTTTTGGTAAAGTGGGACTTGCCATTTGTTATGACATTCGTTTTGGCGATTTGTTTAGGGCGCTGCGTTTAGCTGGGGCTGATTATATTGCCCTGCCATCTGCCTTTACCAAAGTAACCGGCGAGGCGCACTGGCAAGTGTTATTACAGGCCAGAGCCATTGAAACTCAATGCTATTTATTGGGCGCAGGCCAATGGGGGCAACATAATCAAGGCAGCCGAGAAACCTGGGGCCACAGTATGATTGTTGATCCATGGGGCAGGGTGATTGCCCAGCGTGCAACGGAGTGCGGTTGGGCACAAGCTAAGGTCGATCTCAGTGAGCTACAACGTATACGTCAACAAATGCCTGTTATTGGCCATAACCGTTTTATTGCGCCGCAATTAGCCCCTGTTTAGCTCGGCGCTACATACCTCATTCGCACAACGCGTTAGTGATTAATTAAAGAGAATTTGAATGCCATTTTTAACTCAAGTAGAGCAAAGCTTATTGCACGATGGATTAACCTTAGATGGACTGCAAGGTTACTTAAATACCATTCATCAACACAATATTGATTTTTCAGATATGTATTTTCAAGGTTGTCGCCATGAGTCGTGGGTGTTAGAAGATGGCATAGTAAAAGAAGGCAGTTTTCATATTGAACGCGGTGTTGGAGTGCGAGCCATTAGCGGTGAAAAAACCGGTTTTGCTTACGCCGATGAAATCACTCCAGTGGCACTTGATGCCGCCGCGAAAGCCGCTCGTGGCATCGCCAGTGCCGGTCAGCAACATAAAGTGCAAGCGTTCAAACGTCAAACCGCACATAAACTCTACGACAGTGCCGATCCAATAGCGGCAATGGATGAAGTTAAAAAAATTGATTTACTTAAACAAGCCGATGCCTACATTCGTAGTCTGGACAGCCGTATTATTCAGGTTGTTGTAAGCTTATCTGGCGTACATGAAGAGATATTGATTGCCGCAAGCGACGGAACATTAGCCGCAGATATTCGCCCTTTAGTGCGCTTTAATTGCAGCGTTATTTTAGACGATAACGGCAAACGTGAGCGCGGCAGTGCTGGTGGCGGTGGTCGTCATGACTACAGTGTGTTTTTAGCCACTGATGACGCCGGTTTACCACAAAGTTTTGAGTTTGCCCGTGAAGCTGTGCGTCAGGCCCAAGTTAACGTCAATGCCATAGATGCTCCAGCGGGTGAAATGCCAGTGGTATTAGGCAGTGGCTGGCCAGGCGTATTATTGCACGAAGCCGTTGGCCATGGCCTAGAAGGTGATTTTAACCGCAAAGGCAGCAGTGCATTTAGTGGCAAAATCGGTAAGCAGGTTGCATCAACATTAGTCACAGTTGTAGACGATGGCACAATTGAAAACCGCCGCGGTTCGTTAAGCATTGATGATGAAGGTGTGCCAAGCCAAAAAACCACTTTAATTGAAAATGGTATTTTAAAAGGCTACATGCAAGATAAACTCAATGCTCGATTAATGGGCCAGGCGCCTACCGGTAATGGTCGCCGCGAATCATATGCTCACCTACCCATGCCTCGAATGACCAACACCTATATGAATGCGGGTGACACTAACCCTGCCGACATTATTAAGTCAGTTAAAAAAGGCATTTATGCACCTAATTTTGGTGGCGGACAAGTAGATATTACCTCAGGTAAATTTGTGTTCTCAGCTTCAGAAGCCTACTTAATTGAAGATGGTGAAGTCACGCAAGCTATTAAAGGTGCGACCTTAATTGGTAACGGCCCAGAAGCCATGGGATTAATCTCAATGGTAGGTAATGATTTAGCCTTGGATAAAGGCGTAGGTGTTTGCGGCAAAGATGGTCAAAGTGTGCCTGTTGGCGTTGGCCAGCCCACATTAAAAATTGACCGGTTAACCGTAGGCGGCACCGCATAATCTAATACCAATATTTTAATAATGCACCTCAAACTTAAAAGTCTAAGTAACTGTGATTGTTTAGATATTTAATCGAAATGGTAACAGCACATTGATGGGTTTAATGTAAACTCATCAATTTTGATTGAATATTGTTTTGGTGAGTTTGTGCAATGGGTGGCTGATAAAAAACGCGATACAGGGTATAATTCATCAGGGAATAGAGCAAAAGCTCTAGAGGTGATTATGATTGTAGCTAATAGTATGGGTCGATATGTGTGGCGCTTAACGCGAGTGCTAGGCTTGGCTGTTTTGAGTATCACGGCGTTAGCCAATACCAGTGTAGCGTATGCTGAAAACATGAGCTTTTCTCAAGCTTGGTCGCAATTGTTACACGTGAGCGATCAACTCCAGGCCAAAAATCAACTTGTTAATCGTGCCAAAGCAAAAGAAGCCGCGGGTGATGCGTTAAATTATCCATCATTAAATGTGGCCGGAAGTTACACCCGCCTTGAAAAACCCATTGAATTAGATTTACAAGATTTAAATCCGCTTGCATCACTCGATGTGAGTTCATTACCCAGTGCCGTTACTGAAGTATTGGCCACCATTCCAAGCTCCATGTATGTAACCCCATTTACCGAACAAGACGTGTTTCGGGCCAGCTTACAAGCCATGTGGCCGATATACACAGGCGGGCGTATTACTGCAGCTCAAGGGATCCATGCTGCACAGGTATCAGAGTCAGAGTCTGAGTTTGCCCTAGCTCAACGCGAGTTATTTTTACAATTAGTTGAGCGATACTATGCCGTGTCGGTAACGCAAACGTTAGCAGAAACCCAAAAACAGCTGGTGGATTCCTTAAGCTTACATGTATCGCACGCTGAAAAACTTGAACAGCAAGGCCAAATTGCCAAAGTAGAGCGCCTCAATGCACAAGTCGCACTCGAAAACGCCAAAGTGGATTGGGGTAAGGCAAAGCGACAATATGAAATGGCCGACATCGCGTTAGCGCGAATGCTGCATGTACCAAAGGTGAATCCTAGTACAGACTTATTTATGCTTGAGCAACAACCGTCGTTGTCACGGTTAAGTCAGCTCACTTTAAGTGAACACCCAGCGTTAACATTACTTGAGGCCAAAGAAGCGCAAGCAAACGGATTGGTGGACCTAGAAAAAGGCGGATATTACCCAACTGTGTACTTATACGGCAATTACACCTTGTATGAAGACGACAGTTTATTTTCGCAAGTGGAGCCCAACTGGCTGGTCGGCGTTGGTGTGAGTGTTCCGCTTATCAGCCGTGACGGCCACAGTGGTAAGGTGCTGGCGGCTAAAAGTGCATTATTACAAGCGCGGTATACCAAAGCCCAAACCCGGCAAGATTTAAGTTTATTGGTTGATCAAAGTTACCGACAAATGCTGCAAGCCAAAGAGGAGGTTGACGCGCTTGATGTGTCACTTGCATTGGCCACAGAAAACCTTCGATTACGTGAATTAGCATTCAACCAAGGGTTATCCACATCTATTGATCGTGTCGATGCCGAGTTAAGTTTAACTGCGGTAAAAACCAAACAGCTCGGCGCTCAATATCGTTATATGCAGGCCTATGCCAAAGTCATGGCGATAAGTGGTCAGGTCGACGACTATATTAATCGAACTCAAATTCAGGGAGCCTCAAATGCGGACCAATAGAGTTATCGCCGTATTGGCATTGCTGTTGTTATTGTTACTGCTAGGCTATGGGCTTATGCTGGCGTTTACCCCCAAGCCTATGGTGTTGCAAGGGCAAATTGAGGCGCGCGAATACAATATTTCCTCAAAAGTCCCGGGTCGTATTGAGCAGGTGTTAGTGCGTAAAGGCGATAAAGTGGCTCAAGGTGATATTTTATTTGCCATAAGTAGCCCTGAGTTAGACGCAAAACTAATGCAAGCACAAGGCGGATTAGATGCTGCTAACGCAATGCAGCAGCAAGCTAATAATGGTGCCAGACAACAAGAAGTTACCGCCGCACAAGAGCAATGGCGTAAAGCACAAGCCGCGACAGCGCTTAGCCTTACCACTTATCAACGTGTTGAAAACTTATTTAACGAAGGCGTGATTGCCCGGCAAAAACGCGATGAAGCATACACTCAATGGCAAGCGGCAAAATACACAGAGCAAGCCGCTCTTGCCATGTATCAAATGGCCGAAGAAGGCGCTCGCAGTGAAACCAAAGCCGCAGCTGCGGGCCAAACCCGTATGGCAGAAGGTGCAGTGAAAGAAGTGAATGCCATTTTAGCCGACAGCCAAATGCGCTCGCCAAAACAAGCTGAAGTAAGTGATGTATTGCTCCAAGCTGGCGAGCTTGCTCCGAGCGGCTTCCCTGTGGTGAGTATTATTGATATGTCAGATGCCTGGGCTGTTATGCAAGTGCGCGAAGACCAGCTCAGTCTATTTAAGCAAGGACAAACCTTAACCTTGGCCATTCCTGCGCTGCAGCAAAAGGTTGATTTTGTGGTGTCGCACATTAGTGTAATGGGTAACTTTGCCACCTGGCGCTCAACTGAAAGCGGCCACGATTTTGATATGCGCACCTTTGAGGTCGAGTTGACACCAAAGCAACCTATAGCCGATTTACGCGTTGGCATGTCGGTCATATTTCGTCTAGACAAACTTGACCAGTAAGCCACATTTTAAGGCTTAATAATGAGACAGTTATTTAAGCGAGAACTCAACATACTGTGGCATTCTCCCTGGCAGCTCGCATTGATAAGCTATATTCCGCTGATTGGTGTGTTGGCGCTATGGTGGTTGTTTAGTGCAGGTTTACCACGGCAACTGCCCGTGGCGCTAGTGGATCTGGATAACAGCCAAATTAGCCGAATGCTGAGCCGTCAGCTGTTGGCCAACTCAGTGATTGCGCCGCAATCGTTTGCTAATGAAGCTCAAGCAATTGAGGCCATGCGTCAAACTCAAGTATACGCAATGGTTGTCTTGCCTTATCAGCTAAAAAAAGATCTGCTTACTGGGCATCAACCCACCATCGATATTCGCTACAACAGCCAGTTTTTACTAGTGGGTAAATTACTGTCTAGTCAATTACAGTTGAGCCTGGCAGAAGGTCTAAGTCATATTGGCCAACAAAGGTTATTGCTTAACGGGGCCAATAAAGCCACAGTTGACGTCAGCCTCACGCCAATCACTAATCAAACCACGGCATTGTTTAATCGTAACAACAATTACGTTGGCTTTTTAGTGCCGCCCATTCTTATCGCGTTATGGCAATTGTTAGCGATGTTGGTGTTTGTGAACAGCCTTAATAAAGAGCTGATTCTGCATCAAGAACGTTATTATTTACCCCATAATATTGGGGCGCTTATTGCCACCAAAATACTGCTTTATAGCCCTATTATGTTATTGCATAGCGGGTTTATTTTATTGTGGCTTTATCATTACCTAAGCCTGCCAGCAGCTGGCGCGTTGATTGATTTAGTGCTGGCGCAATTTGCTATGTTACTGGCGTTATGGACACTGGTGTTGGTGATTTTTATGGCCATGCGAGATAGCGCGCGTACCGTGAGTTTTTGCACGGCATTATTGGCTCCAGCCTTTGCATTTATGGGAATAACCTTTCCGGTTAATGATATGCCTTTGCTTGCTCAGTGGTGGCGCTTAGTGATGCCATCGAGCCATTACATTGACTCTCATGTAAGCGTCATTAGCTATGGTGTCGACCTACCCTATGTTGTGGCACAAATGGGTTCCTATTGGGGCTTTTTATTGCTAGTGCCCGTGATTGTGTGGTTAGCCCATAAAGCCAAACAGCTGCCTCGTAATCAATTGAGCACCACCATAAGCGACCAGGAGGCGAGCCAATGAGTTTTTGGCAGTTAATGCTGGCTGAAGTAAAAGCCATTTTGGCCGACAAGGCCATCGCGGTGACGCTATTTGGCGGGGTGTTATTTTATTCGGTACTGTATCCGCTTCCTTATTTGCAACAGGTGCCAACAGAGCAGCAAGTGGTGGTGGTTGATCACGATAATTCCTCGCTTAGCCGCTTAGTGACCCGTCATGCTGATGCCAGTGCCAAAATACATATACTGGCTAACTTAGCCAGTATTGATGAAGCCCAAGCTTGGGTAAACCAGGGCAAAGCTCACGGCTTGTTAGTGATCCCGGCAAACTTTAGGCGAGATCTATTAATAGGTAAGGGGGCAACCTTAAGTTATGGCGGCGATGCCAGTTACTTTTTAATTTATTCGGCGGTAGCAGAGGGCTTAGTTGCAGCAGGAATTGATGCCAGTAAACATGTGCAACTTATTGGTTTATTGTCTCGGGGGCAAAATCCGCAGCTGGCAGAGCAAAGTGTTAACTCAATTAATATTAATGCCAATCCTGTATTTAACCCAAGCCTTGGATACACCCCGTATGTGGTGCCCGGGCTATTTTTACTCATTTTGCATCAAACGTTGTTAATTGGTACAGGCATTTTAGGGGCGGGACAATGGCGCAAAAAAGGCTATTGGCAACAGGTTAGCCCAGGCTTGTTAGTGATGGCCCGATTAAGTGTATTTTTACTCATGTATGGCGTGTTTAGTGGTTTTTATTTGGGTTACTGTTTTTATTGGTATCAAGTGAGTGTTTTGGCAACTATTATCGAAGTTGCTTTGTTTATGTTGCCTTTTTTATTAGCAACAGGTGCATTAGGAATACTGTTGAGTTGCATGTTTAAGCGGCGTGACTTTCCTACCCAATTGTATTTATTGATGTCGATGCCGGTACTTTTTGTATCGGGGTTTGTGTGGCCCATCGCATTGATCCCAGAGCCTCTTGTTGCTGTGTCGCAGGTTATTCCTGCTGTGCCGGCTATTATGGGAATGCTAGAGTTAAATCAACTCGGTGCGCTGTGGTCTGCGGTACAACCCAAGTGGCTACAACTTTGGGTTTTATTTGCTGTGTTTGTTTGCCTTGCTATTTGGGCTGTTGCGCAAAAACAAAAGCAAGCGGTTGGCATAAAAAGTGACGTGTTAAGCGAGTAGGGTAAAAAAATAGACAGGTAGTCAACTGTTCCGCCTGTCTATTTTATCACATTGAGAGTGCTGTGATTGGCCCTAAAGGGTATCAAGTTGATTGACGTGAACCGTAACGGTTTTTGGTCAACCTCCAATTATAGCACCCCTGATTGAGCTGTGTTTAATGCTGCTTCTAGGCGTTCAAGATTGTGCTTGTAGATACTGCTGCTGTCAGCTTTTGCTGCGCGCTTAAAGTCTTCTAATGCGCCTAAATTGTCGTTGTTGAGAAGCTTCATCACACCACGGTTATTGTATGCATAAGCACGCACTGACATTGATGGAATAGCGACTTGAGTGCGAGCGCTTTTTACGGCGGCGCTACAGGCTTTTTCTGCTTTTTCCATGTCAGACATTTGAATGTAACCTGCGCATAAGTTCACGTTGCGAGAATAGTCGTCAACCGTATATTTACTTGCAGACAGAGTTGCAGTTAGCCCTTCTTCTACATTACCAGCTTGCAATGCTGTTACACCTGGTACATCTTCAATTAATACCATTTTATATGCAGTACTGCTTAACGCTTGGCCTTGTATATCGGCCATCACACTTGTTGATGTGGTAAGTAATACTGAGGCACAGATTAGGCCATTAACAATGCTCTTTTTCATGGTTTGCTCCTTTTAAGTTGTTGTAGCGCCGCGCTACAGGTGAACTTTAGTGAAAAGGAATACAGGCGACAAACGATAAAAAACGCATTAATGGATTAAAATAATTCACCTATACATTAAGAGGTATTTTGTTTTCGTTGTGGTGTCACATTTTATGTGTTGTGTACGCATGGAAAGACTCAATGGCGCCGCGAACACGCAACGTAATCGACGCCAAAAGAAGGCTTATGATATTTCAAGTTACTACTGGCTTTCGTCATGAAAGCTTTTAAGGATCCAGTCAATAAGCAGTTGCACCTCGGGGCGATGTTGCTCGTTGGTGTGGCGTACCAGGTAATAGCGGTCGTGGCTATAAAGTGGCTGAGGGAACAAGGATATAAGCGTGTGATTATCAAACCATGCCTGGCTGATAGGTAACGGAATTAGCGCAACTCCAAGCCCTTGTTCTGCTGCGCGGGCGACACTGAACATACTGTCTAATTGAATAATTTGTTTAGGTTTAAATTGATCATACCCAATATTTTCGGCCCATTGGTGCCAGGCGTAAGGCCTAGCTTTATGTAATATTAACGGCACTTTGGTTAATGCTTTAAAGCCTTGTGAGGACAGCTCGCTGTGGAGTTGCGGATTACAGGCCGGAATATACGTGATAGGAAATAAATCATAAACATCGTCACTGGCTTGCTGCTTACCTGAGAGCATAATTGACACGTCTGTATGCTTAATCACATCACTGCGAGACTTAATGGTTTCAAGTTTTAGATTGATGTTGGGGTAACTCGATGACCACCCAATCAGTTTGGGCATAAACAGCTCGCTGGCGAAAAACTCAGGCATGGATATGCTCACTTCAAGCATACGATCTGACTGATTAAACTCGCTAACCGTATTAACCAATTGCTGCATAATGGGCTCAATGGCCTGATAAAACCGAGCGCCAACTTCTGTTAATGCTATTGAGCGAGTTTGACGAATAAAGAGCGTTTGGTTGAGGGTTTCTTCAAGTTGCTTTATTTGATGGCTAACAGCCGAAGGCGTAAGGTACAGCTTTTGTGCTGTCTCTTTAAAACTTAAACATTCGGCAGCTACACAAAAACACCGTAAACCGCGCATTGAGGTATGTAAAGGGAGCATTCAATTCTCTACAAAAGCAAATAATGACCTTAGGATTAATGAAAATCATGACAATAGGTCGAGAGTGGTGATAGACGATATAGCAATGAATGCAGCAAAGTTTAGACCATGCTATAAAATTATTACATAACAATATGTTGGAATGCTTACTATTTAGCATTTGAGTCGTGTTAGTGCTTTGTCGACACATTGGTGCACCCTGTTGGTGCGATTTGTTATCAAAAATAAAGCAGGGCTAGTACTTATTGGCTTGGTTTATTTAAAAATAGAGTGTTTCTTTCTGCTCGCCATCAATGAAAATGTCGCACTTGTCAGCCGTGCTGTTTTTTGTTGATTGAACAATACTGGCCACAACACCAAAAGCACCACCTTGGTCGCCTAAAACAGAACCAAAATAGCAATCGCCTTTAATAGCCATACCATTTAGCTTGGCGTTAAGGTGTTGGGTTGGGGTCATAGGAGGGAATCGACCTTGCATGATTGCGTCGCCATTGGCGATAAGTTGCAGTTTGTTTTTTTCTTTGTCGTAAATGCCGCCAAAAATGATAGTTTGGTCATTGACTACAACTGTTTTATTTTGTGCCACGATAGGAGGTTTAGCTGCACACGCGCTGAGAAGCACTGCGGCAGTTAACATAGAAATCACATGAGTTTTGCGCATTATTTTTCCTTAGTCTGCGTCGAAAGACATTACCTGTCTCTCGTATTAATAAACTAGCCCTGTTTATATAATGTTTCTCGCAATAGGAGACTGAAATATCAGTTTTTACCGTATTTCGGACGATATTGTAACAACTTATTAGCAAATGCCAACCAAAAAAAAGCCCGCTATTTCAGCAGGCTTTAGGTTTTTTAAGGGTTGTTACAACAAGGTCACCGAAAAATTCAAGGTGCTAGTTACACCTTTTGGTGTGGTTGCCGTTAGGGTTATTAGGCTAGTTCCTGGCGTGTCTTCATTTTTAAGTGTAAACGATGTAGCGGTACCGCCAGCTGAATTTCGATTAGGCACAGTATATCCCGCAAATGTTAATTCACCTTCGCTACTGCTCACCGTCAAGGTTGTGCCAGAGGGGAGTATTTGGTCTGCACTGTCGCTTAATACCACGGTAAAGGTTGCTGAGTCGCCATTGGCCATGTCTTCAATGTCGTTATCAAAATCAGTAATCACTGAACCATTTTGGCTTACAGTAAAGTTGGCTGTTGAGCCTGACATGGTTAACACCAAGGCTTTACGGATGTAGGTTGTCATGGCCGTGCTGTTGCATAAACTGCCCAAGCACTGAGGGCCGTTAAACACATCGTCACCTTCTTGGAATTCGTCGATTGATTTTGTATTAAAGTACGGCTCACCTAAATCGTAAGTACGAGACTCATTGTCATCTCTAAAGGCATCTGGTAAATCAACAAAACCACCGTCATGGTAGGTTTCTATGTCCATACCGTTACCGCTACAGGGCTCAGACGTTGTGCCAATTAAACAGCCATCAACTGCACTACCATCTTCATCATCAAACATGTTGTTGCCATTGGTGTCAAAGAAGGTCTCGTGCCCAAGGGCGTAAGCTAAAATGGTGATGCGGTGATCGCTCACCCGTGGTGATGCCGATGTCCAGGTGACGCTACAGCTCCCGCTTACGATGCTACATGAAGGCTCAATTTGGCCGCCTTCTGTTGTAAAGTTAACTGTAGTATCGTCTGGCGCTGGGTTGCCAAAGCTGTCAGATGCATACACGGTAATGGTGACATCTTCACCGTTGTAATCACCAGCTTCTGGGTTACTGTTTGAACTTGAAATACTAAAACCTAATTGCTGCGGCAAACCAGTGTTAACAGTGAGCTGTTCAGATTGGCTGGTAATGGTGTTGCCAGTATCAATATCGGTCGTTGATGCCATTACGCGTACAGGCGTAGGAATAGTACCAGCTTGCACTCTCACACTTACCAGACCTTCAGAATTAGTAATACTGCTATCAGTAGTCTCGCCATTAGAAAATACCAAGCCACCCACTGTGGTGTCGAGGCTAAAGTCAACCTCTTGCTGGGCTGCTGGCTGGCCATTAGCACTGCTTACCAAAAACGTTACCAATGAGGATTCTGTGGTATCTGTGCCACCAGAACCTTTGATGCGGATTTGCGTTGGGTCTGCAGACACAAAACTAATATTTGATAATGTTTGGCGTGCTAATGCGAACGATAAACTGGCGCTTAAACTGGTGTCATTTACCGTTGCGCTGGCGACGATGGTGTCTGTGCTTTCACTGTTGCCACTACAGCTGGTGTCAGAAAATGTCGAGCTTGCTGAGCCTGCAACAGTCGTGACTGGAGAATCTAGGGTTGCATTGTCGTTAGTGGTGCAATCTGAACTAAAACTAATGCTAATTGGGCTTTGCAGGCGGGTAATGGTGCCGTCAGCTGCTTGTGTTACTAACGTGGCGGTAACGCCAAAAGTACCACCTGCACTAATAGTATACTCGCCATCTGCATCAGCAGTGAGTGTGGTGCCTAGTACGTTTTCAATAAACTCACCGCTGGCATTGTAAGACCCTATTTTTATTGTGTCGTCAGTAATGACATCGGTAGAGGCTAGCACTTCATAAGCGCTAGTGCTGGTTAATGTGGTGTCGTCATATTCTACAGTGGCCGTGAGTAAACTGGCTCCTAATTCAGAATCGGTCGGGGTAAAGCTTAATGTGGCAATGCCTGTATCTGTGGTCAGTGCTGTTGAGGGCGTTAGTGTGGCGCTGCCGGCATTAAATGTAACAATTTGATTGGCAATACCCTGGTTGCTGCTGTCGGTTAATTGCGCGTTGAGTTGCACCGTATCGCCCACATTAAAACGGGTAGTTACACCGTTGCTGTCACTAATTGAAACCGTGAAATTCACCGCCTCTACCGGTGTTGTAGTGGTGTATTCTTTAAATTGGTAATTACGGCTGGCACTGATGCTTTCATCATCTGAGCTAAAGGTCGCTGTTAGCGTGCCCGCTTCTGTGCTGGTGGAACTCAACAAGGTGGTGGCGATACCGCTTGAGTCTGTTAGTACCGAGGCATTACTGAGTGTGGCGTTGGTGGTGCTAAATTCAATGAGTGCACCGCTGACATTGGCGCTACCTAATGTGAGTTTAGCAACAACACAAACACTGTCATTGAGATCAAATATTAAGCTGTCGGTACTGGCATCACACTGGCCATTGGCTACATCCTGGTAGCTAACCGACAGACTATAACTGTCATCTGATGTATCTGAATCGGTGCCGTCTGCGGCACCGTTACAACCTGTAAATAACAATATTGAAGCAAGAGATAAAAAAAGTGCACGTATCGTTGTTACAAGCTGCATTAGCAACATCCTTATTTTGTTATTCAGATAATGTGTAAATAAACGTTAGTCTTTTATTTCAGCTCTCAAATACTTAAACAGTTCTTTTGACGACTTTGACTCAGGCCCTTTCGCTAATTCTTTGTTGGCCTGACGGATCAGCTGACGTAATTTTTGACGGTCTAGATGTGGATGTTGATCCAAAAGCACCTGAACTTCATCGTCACCGTTAGTCAATAAACGCTCGCGCATTTTTTCAAAAATCTGTATCTGAGCGGCTTCATTATTATTCTTATTCAACACTTTATCTAGTGCTGCTTGAATAGGTTCGTGATCAAAACCACGCATCAATTTGCCAATATATTGTAAATGACGGCGATATGCTTCAGTTTTTTGTTTGATCAATTTAGATTTTAAAATGGCGTCATAAAGAAATTCATCTAGATCCATTTTATCTAATTGGGTTTTGCTTAGGGCAACTAGGCGCATGCCAAGGGCTTGAGCTTCTTCGCTTTCTTTTTTAAATCCAGTTCTGCTGACGTATTCGTCATCGTTATCATAGGGCTGCTGAAAGTGTTCAGAATCGCCAACAATCTTCATAGTCTTAACCTCGAGTCAATATAGGTTAATGATAGCATTTATTTGGCATTGAATATGCAGATTTTATTCAAGATATCGGGTTGGTTATCAATCGGCTTTTTAATTTGATATGCTAGCGTCAATTAGACTAATTAAAGAGTAAATTTGTGGCTTCTCATCCTTCTTCAGCGCCTAGCGCCAGTGAACCAACACCAAGAATTGATTCTGAATTATCGGCACTAAAAGATGCCGTAGCCGTTGCTTTAGAGTACGCGAAACAACTGGGCACAACTGCCGCAGAAGTCGCTATTAGCAAGCAGCAGGGCTTGTCGGTTTCTACTCGCGAGAAAGAAGTCGAGACCGTTGAGTTTAACAAAGACGGTGCATTAGGGATCACCATTTATCGTGATGGCCGTAAAGGTAACTCTTCAACCTCAGATTTAAGCCCAGAGGCCATCCGTGAAGCCGTAAGAGCGGCCGATGGTATTGCTAAATACACCTCAGAAGACCCATTTAGTGGTTTAGCTGATGCAGCATTAATGGCGCAAGATATTCGCGATTTACAGCTGTATCATCCACAAGATATTGATGCCGAAGAATTAGCGCAATTGGCTATTCGGGCTGAAGAGGCCAGTTTGTCGGTTGATAGCCGCATTCGTAATTCAGACGGTGCCACAGCCAATGCGCACACTGCCGCCAAAGTGTACGGTAATAGTCACGGATTTTTAAATGGGTATTGCAGTTCGCGTTACAGCTTAAGTTGTGTAGTGATAGGCGAAGAGTCTGATGGTAATATGCAACGCGATTACGATTATACCGTTGCCCGTAAGTATCAGGAGTTATTGTCTCCAGAGGCGGTTGGCCAGCAGGCGGCTAATAAAACCTTAAGCCGTTTAGATGCGCGTAAAATTGCCACTGCTAAAATGCCGGTATTGTTTGCGCCTGAGATTGCCACCGGTTTAATGGGGCATTTAATTGGTGCAATTAGTGGTAGCAGTATTTACCGTAAGTCGAGTTTCTTGCTTGATGCATTAGAAACACAAATATTCCCAGATTGGTTCAGTATTGAAGAGCAACCTCATTTATTAGCTGCGTTGGCCAGTGCTAATTACGACAGCGAAGGTGTCGCAACGCAGTCGCGCCGTATTATCGACAATGGTCAACTTGCCACTTATTTATTGACCAGTTACTCAGCACGTAAACTCGGCATGACCAATACAGGCCATGCGGGCGGTGTTTACAACTGGACCTTAAGCCATACTAATCAGACTTTTGATGACTTAGTTAATACGATGAACACAGGCTTAATTGTGACCGAGGTGATGGGCCAGGGGGTTAATGGTGTCACAGGTGATTATTCGCGTGGTGCTGCGGGTTTTTACGTTGAAAATGGCGAGGTGTTGTATCCGGTTGAAGAAATTACTATTGCAGGTAATTTAAAAGAGATGTTTAAAGGCATTCAGGGCGTGGGTAAAGATCGTGATCTGCGCTCATCAATTCGTACCGGTGGTATTTTACTGAGCGAGATGAAAATCGCCGGTAACTAATTTTTTACAATTACCGTAAGCCACATGCCCAATTGGTAAGTCATATTTAAATTAGCTTATTCTAATGTATTCATTTAGACCTCTTATCGGCCGATAAGAGGTCTTTTTATAACCAAAAAAGGCAATCTTGACGTTTTATATATCTACTTTACCTTTCTTGACAGTCGTTTACGCATGCAAAGAGTCATAATACTGCAAATGTAGCTAAGCGGTTAATGGAGTCATTATGTTTAACAAGAAAGTAAGCCAGTTGATAATTATGTCAACGGTTGGAGCGGTTCTATTAGGGTGTGGCTCTGATAGTTCTGATAGCAGTAGCAGCGATGTTGCTTATGTACAATATTACAATGCATCACCTAACAGTACTTCAACATCGTTAGTGTTAGATGACTACTCGTATACCGCAATTGATTTTGCTGATGCCATGCCGCGTTATGGTTACAGTGTCGACAGCGCAGAGTTAGAGATTTATGGTCAAGATGAAGACGGCGAAACTGTTACCGTTTACAGCGATACCATTGATTTAGCCGCCGACGATAACCATTTGTTTGTGCTTTATGGTGATTATCTTGATCCACAATTACTGGATATTAATTATAACCGTGATGAGATGGATGAGCTTAATGCGGATGAAGATTACGAATACAGTAAAATGCAGGTCTTGATTGCCAACGTTGCTACTGACGAAGGCACGTTTGACGCGTATATCTCACTCGATACCCAAACCATTGACGAAGCAGTAATGATTGGCAGTGCTTCATACGGCACTTACACCGACTCAACTATTCTCGATACCGACGATTACATTGTGTACCTAACAACAACAGGCACCAAAGACGTTATTTATACAACGGGTAGCATGGATTTAACCACTGAAACGGTTTACAAGTTCATCATTCGTAACAGTTTTGGTGCAGGTGACATTAAAGTGACTATCGACAGTGTTGATTCAACAACGACTGTTGATAATTATGCAGCGTTAGAAGCAACCGCTGATTATCGCGTATTTAATGGTTTGCAAACTCAAAGCATTGATATTGATATTACCAGTAAGCAAGAAACACAATATTTATATGATGTTTCACCGTTTGCAGTTACCGATTACCAATCAACGT
Organism: Shewanella inventionis; assembly: GCF_019931735.1. Lineage (NCBI taxonomy): Bacteria > Pseudomonadati > Pseudomonadota > Gammaproteobacteria > Alteromonadales > Shewanellaceae > Shewanella > Shewanella inventionis. The sequence goes on from NZ_CP082926.1 coordinate 947,705, forward strand.
CGTTTAACGATTACGGTATCACGGTAAAAGATGCAACAACTGACGCTAAGCTATTTGATAATTTATTGGTAACCTTTAACCAGGACGACATTAAGTCGGTGCTGATTTATCAAAAAGAAGACAGTTCAGTCAAAGGCATGGTAATCACTCAAGATTTACGTCCACGCGCATACGAATACAAAGTCGATGTTATTAACTTGTCATACGATTATGATGACTTAACTGTGTACTTTGTTCGTGATTCAGAAACCATTGAAACCGCTGAGTACACGTTAACGGATTTAGATTTTGTTGAGCAGCAAAGCACAACTCTGCCTGAAGATGACTATGAAATTAATATAGTGTATGAAGATGACAATGGTACTCAAACACTGGTTTATCAGTCTGAATCAATGAGTATCAGTGGTGGTAGTAACTTTACGTTTGTCTTAACGCCAGACACAGAAAGTGCACTAGGTCATAGACTGACTTCGTTAGACTAATTGAGCTTAAAGCTGGTCTCTAATACGGTATTAAAACAGTAATTAAGCCAGTTTAAAGACGAAAAAGCCGATATCAATGATATCGGCTTTTTTATGTGTTAACGCGTTATAGCACTGGCTTATGAAGTTTATTCGTCTTCATCTTCCACTTTTACGCCCCAGACATCATGTTCATCAGCGTGAATAATTTGTACCCAAACCTGATCACCTGGTTGCACGTCAAACTCGTCGGTTAAATACACTTTACCGTCAATTTCTGGCGCGTCCATGTATGAGCGGCCAATTGCACCTTCGGTATTTACTTCATCAATTAAGATTAAATACTCTTGGCCAATGCGCGCTTGCAACTTGTCGGCACTGATTTGTGCTTGTAGCGCCATAAAGCGTTGTAGACGATCTTCCATAACATCTTCTGGCACATGGTCTGGTAAATCGTTTGCTTTAGCGCCTTCTACCGGTGAGTATTTAAAGCAACCTACGCGGTCTAATTGTGCTTCTTCTAAAAAGTCTAATAGCTCTTCAAATTCTTCTTCGGTTTCACCAGGAAAGCCGACAATAAAGGTTGAACGAATCACTAATTCTGGACAAATCTCGCGCCATTTGGCGATACGTTCTAATACTTTGTCTGAGCTACCAGGGCGTTTCATTAACTTCAATATACGTTTGTTGGCATGCTGAAACGGAATGTCTAAATAGGGCAGAATTTTACCTTCGGCCATTAATGGAATAATGTCATCCACATGTGGGTAAGGGTAAACATAATGCAAACGCACCCACACGCCTTGTTTGGCTAATTCTTCACAAAGCTGTTGCATGTGAGTTTTAACTGGCATGCCATCCCAAAATGCCGTTTTGTGTTTAACATCAACGCCATAAGCTGACGTGTCTTGAGATATCACTAATAACTCTTTAACGCCGGCGTTGACTAAGCGCTGGGCTTCGCCGAGTACGTCACCAATAGGGCGAGAGTCTAAATCTCCGCGCATTGATGGAATAATGCAGAAGGTACAACGGTGATTACAGCCTTCAGATATTTTTAAATAGGCGTAATGCTTTGGTGTTAGCTTAATGCCATGATCAGGCACTAGGTCCATCAGTGGATTGTGCTTAGGCTTTTCAACATGCAGGTGCACTTGTTTAAGCACTTCATCATAGGCATGTGGGCCGGTAACGCCTAACACGTTAGGGTGAAGTTCAACGATTTCATCTTTTTTAACGCCTAAACAGCCTGTTACAAGCACTTTGCCATTTGCAGCTAATGCTTCGCCAATGGTTTCTAACGACTCTTGTACCGCGCTGTCAATAAAGCCACAGGTGTTCACAATAACGAGGTCAGCATCGTCATAACTGTTGGTTACGTCGTACCCTTCTGTGCGAAGTTGGGTGAGGATCCGTTCTGAGTCGACTAAGTTTTTTGGACAGCCCAATGAAACAAAACCAATTCGATTACCAGTACTTGGGATGCTTGTGCTGTTAGCCTCAAGAGTTTTTACTGGGATATCGAGCGTGGTTGTTTGCTTGGGTGTAAATGTTTCAACAGTCATAAGATCTCACACATAAAGTTAACGGATAACATGGGCATAAAAATGTTGGCGGATTATACCTGAAAGTCACGAAAGGTATAGAGCAATCGTGGTTGAAAATTATACTGTAAAAATTCGGCATCAGGCTAATAAAAAACGACGTGACATCGGTTAATGCCACGTCGTTATGATAACGGTAAAACTTGTTTTATTGGGTGCGGTAACGGCTTAGAATTTTACCTAAATTGGCTGCAGCTTTAGATAAGTCTTTAACACCATGAGCCGACTGTTGTGATAGCCCTCTGATGATATTTGATTTGTGACGTATTTCAGTAAGCTCTTTGGCGATGTCGTTTGCCACAGCGCTTTGTTCTTCTGATGAGGTCGAAATTTGAAAGCTCATGTCCATAATTGAACGCGATGACTCAGCAATGGCATCAATGTCGGTACCAATATCGCTGATTAAATCACTACTGGTTTGTGCTTGTTTAACCGTGTCTCGAGTAATACTGTCGATATTGAGTGTTTCGCTTTGCAGCAGCTCAATCATGTTGTGAATTTCTACTGTTGCAGCTTGAGTACGGCCTGCTAAGGTGCGCACTTCATCGGCTACTACCGCAAATCCACGGCCCATTTCACCGGCACGAGCAGCTTCAATTGCAGCGTTAAGTGCTAATAAGTTGGTTTGGTCTGAAATGGCATTAATGGTGGTAATCACTTCATTAATATTGGTTGCATTCACTTTTAACGTGTTGACCGAGTTAGACGTTTGCTCAATGTATTTAGATAACTTTTGGATCTCATTAATCGCACGTTTGGCTCTGTCGTAACTTTGGCGAGTGTATTCAGAATCCTGTTCAACACGTTCAGTTGAGTTACGAGCGATGTTAGACACTTCAGCGGCTGATGCGGTCATTTCTTCCATTGCGGTGGCAACAGAGTCTAAAGAGGCGTATTGCAAGTCAATTTGTTCTGCGCCTTGTTCTGCATCGCTAGCAAAAGAATCTGATGTTGCATGTAAGGTTTCTGTGTTGTTTTTTACCGCAATAACCAACTCACTTAAGGTGTCCATTGCTTTATCTAATGCGCAACCAATGGTACCAAACTCGTCGCGCCCAGGGTGAAAGCCTAAACGTGAGGTTAAATCGCCTTTAGCAATTTTTTCTGTGGTATCCCACAGTACCCACAATGCTCCGCCAATAAATGTGGCGTTCCAATAAAGCACAATAGCAAATGGGATAACCCATAAAAATGCCAATAGCATCGAGTTCATTGCAGCTGTTTTAGCATCTGACTCTTGGTTATATACGGATTCGCTGAGGGTGTAATACTGGCCAGCAGACGCATAAACCGCGGTCACGGTATCTTGTAAGCGAGAGCTGGTTTGAGCGCGGTTAGAAACCTGCAACCCAAGGCTTGCTGCCTGTTCAAGTTGGCCGGTTGTATCGAGCGCTTGTACCATTGCAGCAACTTTTTGCTCTAAAACCTGTACCGATTGTTGCTCTATTTGATCAATTTTGTTGACATAGCTGCCGATGGAGACGCTGGATAATACGATAAGAAACAGCGCGAAAATTGTCCAAAATTTGTCGTTAATGGACATTTTGATAAAGAGTTTATCGATACTTCTAAAATCAACTTGTTTCATAGCAAGGGTACCTAAATCGGTAAATACAATAAATGCAAATAGTAGATTAGCTTACAGTATTTTGATACTAAAATACCGTGCAAACTACAGTTATTATGACCAAAATAACAAACTAGCTAACTTTTTACTCAATATACCTGATGATGCACAATGTTATGCATCTGACAGGTTTATTGGATATATATCGACATAAAATCGAATAGCTTAAGGGGTTTATTGATTTTTAATGTCGTTAAGTTGACGCTGTAAAGCCTCTACGGTATCGCTTGTTTTAATGTGATGTCGCTAACATCATAGTTTACTGAAAACTCACCCACCTTCAATTGCAAACATGTTTTTATTGGTTAATTTTTATCCTTGTAAAATACATTTTGCTGACGATTTACAAAGGGATTGTGGTTGCATGGTTGTTGCGACTTCACTCAATGAGTCTGGTTAAAAAAACCTTTAATAACAGGCTCTTGCAAAAATCAGGTATTGTCAGTGGGTAAAATGATAAACCAAAAATGTTACAACAATTATCTTAAGGCTTACCTTATTCTAAAGCACTGTTTTACATTAAGTTTTTGTATTTTTAGTATTTGATTTTTTACTTTGTTTTTGTGTGTTTAAGTTATTTTTTAATCAAGTAGTGAGCGTGTTTACAATTTCATTTATGTGATAAAGGTTGTTTTCTAGGTTGTAATACCATTTCCATTAATTATGTGACTAATCAGAGTCGCTCAGACTGTTCAGTTTGAGGCGCATTGTTGAAATAATGGTTATTCCCTTCTAAGGCAATGCAACAAAGAAATGGACTGTCTGAGCGTCTCCTGCAAGGCGGGTTTCTGTGCCTTCTATGCTGCTTAATAGTATTTTGACGTACGACTGCATGGATGCAGGAGGTAGAGCAACGCAGGAGCAGTTGCCGAGAGCAACTATGCCTACAATCCTATTACTTGCCTAGAAGGCACAGAATTCCCGCTGAATGACCAGATAATTAGTGGAATTGGTATAAAGCTTTGGGTATTCTCGGCGAATATAAAAAAGGATGACCATTTGGCCATCCTTTTTATCCTCTATTAAGCTATAGCGTGGCAATATGCTCTAACAGGGTTGTCGGTTACATTTTCCAAGTTAATGTTGCGCTGTAATTAGCTGGAGCACCGTAATAGCCTTGAGCCCAATATAAGCTGTTTATGTATTTTTCATCACCGACATTGTAAGCATTAACCGCCAAGCCTAGCTGATCAGTAATTTGATATTTAGCCATTAAATCAATTACCGCATAGGCGTCCTGCTCGGTAATAATCTCAGCGCCTGCGTTGTCAAACCCAGCGGCAACGACACCTTGACTGCGCGAAATATCGTCTTGCCAGCGCATGTTTATCCCGATAGAGAATCCGTCGATTGTTTCAAAGTCGTAGGTTGCGGCAAATTTTAATAATTTATTTGGAGTGTAGGCTGCAACGGTATCGTCACCTTCAATATCAAAGTCGGTGTAACCTATGCTGGCATTTAAACCTGGGTATATCTCACCGGCTACTTCAAATTCAAACCCTGTGCTACTGATCCCGTCTGAGCCGTAGTATGTTTGCATATCAATAGGCAAATCCACCGTGTCAGGGTCGAGTATGGCTATATTGGTTTGTTTTACATCAAAATAGGCTAGGCTGGTAATAAGGCGGCCATTAAATAGCTCACTTTTCACACCCACTTCGCGGCTTTCGCCTGTGATTGGATCTAAAAAGACACCGACACTGTCTTTTTCTGTTTGAGCGACAAAGTTTTCGGTGTAACTGGCGTAAGCCACTAGTTCTGGAGTGATGTTATACACAGCACCTAAATAAGGTATAAACTGTTGATAATCAGCTTGTTGGTCTACCTCGTATGATTCTCCCTCTGCCTGCCAATCGTTGTAACGACCGCCAACAATAAGGTGTAAGTCGTCAACAATGCTAAAGCGACCCGTAAAGTAAGCTGCTTGTTGCTCGCGGGTGACATCACTGCCTCGTAAACCATCAGCAAATGTGGGCATGGGTGTATTGCCGTCCCAGGTGTTGAGATCTGGCATCGCTGGGAAGCCATTACCTGTGGTGAAATCGTAAAGTGAGCTGTCGGTGTAGCTCATTTTAGAATAGTTAACCCCTGCAACCACTTGATGTTCGCGGGCAAATAGGCTGAAGTTACCGTCTACATAAATATCGACTAAATCGCTTTGGTCGTCTAAGTCATATTCACTGCCATAGCCAGTTAAACCTAATTCGGTTTCTTTGTCTGGTGTACCGTAAACATAAAATAACTCAGTGTCTTCATCTGTTGTTTTGTGTGAATAGGTGCCGCGTAGGCGCCAATTATCATTAAAATGGTGGCTAAGCTCTAATACCGTATTGTTTTTAACCACTTGCCAATTAGACCAGTCAGCAGACGTGTTGGTTGAACTATCGTAATTGGTGGCGCTGCCGTCGGTATAAAACAAGGGTAATGCGCCCCAGTTATTACCTGTAGCATCGTTGTTCATGTAACTGTGACTGAGTGACAATGTTGTGTCTTGGCTTAGATTGGCTTCTAAAAAGACATAAACGATATTTTTGTCAGTGTGATAGCGGTCTAAATACGAGTCTTTACTTTGGGTTAACGCAACGGCTCTTGCGGCAAAGGTGTCATTGAGTTTCACCGAGCCATCTGCTTCAAGGCGGGTGTTATTAAAGCTGCCGTAGGTGCCACTTACGCTTAGTTGATTGTCTGCGGTTGGGCGTTTACGAATAAAGTTGATGGTGGCTGACGGATTACCCACACCCGTCATTAACCCATTAGCACCACGGATCACTTCAATGCGGTCATAAATTGCGGTGTCTTCATCGGCGTGGTTATTGCCTGAGGTCAGTGGTAAACCAATACCATCAATTTGGAAGTTAGTGATATCAAAACCGCGAGCGGTGTAATAGGTGCGGTCAGTTTCAATCCGTTCAACGTTTACCCCGGTTGCAGAGTCAAGCGCAGTATTAATGTCGTGGAGTTGAAAGTCTTGTAATTGGGCGTCGGTAATAACTGAGATGGATTGTGGAATATCGACGATGGCTAGGTCTAATCTTGAGGCGCCACTGGCGGAGTGAGCGTTGTAACCCGCAATATAGCTGCCTTTCACTTCAATTTTTTCAATGTTTGCGGTTTTGATTTTTTGATTTTCGGTTTCAGTTTCATTTGCGATAGCATACTGACTTAAGCTGATGGCGCAGAGTACAGCCAAGCTAATTTTATTTAATTTCATGGTGTTATCATCTTCAACGGCTATGAACTAGTCCTTGTTCTGTTATAAGTAATTATGTTTAGCCAGGATGATACATTGGATCGTAATAGAAATCATTATCATTTACATTTTATGGGTTTTGTAAAGAATAACTTTTTTGAAAGGGTGACTAGAATGTTTTGTTGACAAAAACGGCGCTCAAAGGCGCCGTTATTTGTGGTAAATACGAGTGATTAATCGATTAAATCATACTGCTCGCGTAATACCTTAATGATGTCAGCTTTTGGGTTCGCAGGCAGTGCAATGCTGCGACCTGTGATTTTTTCAGCTACACCAGTGTAAGTGCGAGATACGTTCATCATGGCTTCAAGTGGTAGGTCATTATCACGTGCAAGCGCTTCACGCTCAGGCATTCTGTCTTTATTTAATAAAATGTCGGCATCGTCAAAATGGTTTAATAAAAACTGGCGGAAGCCTTCTTTTGAGTTTTCTACAATTTTACCGTCGCGGTAAGCTGGGCCATCCCATATACGTGACGAATCTGGTGTGCCAACTTCATCCATGTAAATCAGTTTTGATTGACCGTTTTTGTCATTCACGTAGCCAAATTCAAATTTAGTGTCGACAAACACCTGATCAAGCTTGGCTAAGGTGTCTGAAATGACTTTAAAGCCTTGTTTGAGCAAGGTTTCGTAAAGGTCGATATCTTGCGGCTTTTCAAAGCCGAATGCCTGGTAGTTGGCTTCAATGTCGCTGCGGCTGATGTTAACGTCATCTTGTGCAGGCACGCCAGGAATACCGGTTAAAATGCCTTTGGTTGATGGGGTTATTAGCAGTTCAGGTAATTTTTGATCTTTGCTTAAGCCTTCTGGCAAGGTGATGCCACAAAACACACGTTCGCCTTTTGAGTAAGCGCGCCACATTGAGCCAGTAATGTATTGACGACAAATGGCTTCCACCTTAATTGGGCGGGCTTTTTGTACTATCCATACAAATGGGTGTGGAATATCTAAAATATGGCTGTCAGCTAAACCGTTTTCAGCAAATAAGCCAAACCAGTGATTTGAAATCGCATTTAATGCCGCGCCTTTACCCGGAATGCCTTGCAAGTTTCCTTCACCATGAAAAATACAATCAAAGGCTGAAATGCGATCGCTGATGACCATAATGGCCAGTGGCGTGTCTGCAGGGACATCATATCCTTTATCGCGGATCAGGCGACGGCTATCAGTATCGGTTAACCAGTAAACGCTGCGAACTTTGCCACTGTGGACGGGTTTGTCGGTACGGATGGGTAAATCATTGTTCACAGCAAGAACGGAATCAGCAAGACTCATGCGAGTGTTCCTTAGGTAGTAGGGCACATAGGTTTTTTATGGCGGCTATTTTACCTGTATTAGCTGGATTTGCCACGCGAAAAGGGCATGCTGAAATAGCCTTTTTTGTTATGCGAACAATCAACGGTGTTAGAGGCGCATCTTGGTAAAGACTTTGTATTGGCTATCGGGCAAAATCTATCTCCTTAATCGTGTGCGAGTAAATATCAGTGACAGCAGAACAACAAAGTGCCAATAACCGTTTAGGGCTGATATTTGTCTCTATTGCGGTGTTTTTCTGGGGCATTTTACCAATAGCGCTAAAATTATCTGGCAGTTTTATTACCCCAGTGACCTTGACTTGGTTTCGTTTTTTGATGGCGCTTGTGGTGACGTTACTCATTCAATGGAAAATAGGCGCACTACGGCAATTTGTTGGGCTTCCCCGTGCTATTTGGGTAAAGCTGACATTGGCGGGTGTGTTGCTGATGTGCAATTACGTGTCGTTTGTGTATTCATTGAGTTACTTAGCCCCAGGCACTGCACAGCTTAACTTTCAAACTGCGCCCTTCTTTTTAGCTTTTGGTGGGGTGTTATTTTTTAAAGAACGTTTTAATGCCTTTCAGCTTAGCTGTTTTGCCACACTTGCCCTTGGTATGTTGATGTTTTTCCATCCGCAACTCGATATGGATCAAGCCCGTGATGAGCAAGTGCTAATCGGTATTATGATTGTGCAGTTTTCGGTGATGTCGTGGACCAGTTATGCGCTATTACAAAAGTCTGTTAGCCAGCGAATATCGCCTAGCAATGTATTGCTCTTTATTTATGCGCTGGGCATTTTGGTCATGGCACCCTTTAGTGATTTTAGTCAGTTTGACGCCATGACATTACCCCAATGGTGGATAGTATTATTTTGCGGTGCTAATACATTAATTGCCTATGGCTGCTTTGGTCAGGCAATGCATTATTGGCCAACGGCGCAAGTGAGTGCAATGTTGTCATTAACACCTGTGTTGAGTTTTACGGCGACCGAACTTGTGGTCAGTTTAGGCTGGTGGGGCGGGGTATTTAGCAGTGCCAATATCGATTTATTATCATTGATGGGCATTGTATTGATTGTATGCGCAGTATTTACGGTGCAAATTGTGCCCATGTATCAAAAGCGCAAACAGGCTAAAGCGTTCAGGACGGTACTGTAATCAGGATTATTACTAGGGGTCGCTTCGCTGCAAGAGCGGACTGCGCCTTGCTAGAAATGATAACAAGCGCACTATTACTCTAGAACCTAGCAGCGTAGCGCTCTAGAGTCTTTACTATTAAAGCAGAAAACAAAAATGGAGCCGTTAGGCTCCATTTTTTGTGTCATTCAAATGAATGATTAGCCATTGTCATGTGGCTTACGTGGACGACGCTCAGCACCAGCTGGACGGTCACCGCGTGGACGATCACCACGAGGGCGGTCACTGCGAGGCTTACGTGGCGCACCACGGCCAGAATCAGCAAACACTTCATCACCGGCTTCACGGATATTTAATGGGCGGCCACATACACGCACCTTTTTAAGGTGAGCAAGAATGTCTTTTGGCATGCCATCTGGTAAGTCAACGGTAGTTACTTGGTCGAATAATTGGATTTGACCAATGAAACGGCTGTCGATGTTAGCTTCGTTAGCAATCGCGCCAACAATGTTACCCACGCCTACGCCATTTTCACGACCCACATCGATAACATAACGGTTCATTTTAACGTCTGGGTTATCTTTTAATGTGTCTGCGCTACCAAAGCTGGTAGGAGCTGGACGGCTGCTGCGATCACTACGCTCACGACGTGGACGGTCGCTATTGCGGTCACCACGATCACTTCCACGATCACTGCGCTCATCACGTGAATCACGTTGACGTTCAGTAATGTTTGGTAACTGTAGCGGACGCTCTTGCTGCACTTGTTGTAATAATGCAGCCGCTAGTAAGTCGGTGTCGACTTCAAGCTGTTGGCATAACTCAGCTACGGCGTTTTTCATGAAATCTAAGTCGCCGTTTAAGGTTTCTTGGATTTGCTCACCTAAACGAGATAAACGACGCTCTGCAACAGTCTCAGGGCTAGGTACCTTCATTGGAGAAATACGGCTGTTTGTTGCACGTTCGATAGTGCGTAACATACGCATTTCACGATTGGTCACAAACAAAATTGCCATACCGGTACGGCCAGCACGACCAGTACGACCAATACGGTGTACATAAGCTTCTGAATCGTAAGGAATGTCGTAGTTTACTACGTGACCAATACGTTCAACGTCTAAACCACGGGCTGCAACGTCAGTTGCAATCAAAATGTCTAGTTTGCCACGTTTTAGCTGATCAACAGCACGCTCACGTGCTTGTTGGTTCATGTCACCGTGTAGTGGTGATGATGCGTAACCGCGAGCTTCTAATTTTTCGGCTAATTCAACACAGCTGTTACGTGTACGAACGAAAATGATAATACCTTCAGTATTTTCAACTTCTAATACGCGTACTAACGCTTCAAGTTTGTTGTGTTGAGAAACTTGCACAAAACGTTGGTCAATTGACTCAACAGTCGTGTGGCTTGCAGCAATGCTGATGTTAACAGGGTTGCTTAAATGCTTGTTTGCTACGCGCTTGATTTGCTCAGGCATGGTAGCAGAGAACAACGCAAGTTGGCTGTTAGCTGGCTTATGTTCTAGTACCCATTCGATATCATCGATGAATCCCATTTTTAACATTTCATCAGCTTCATCAAGCACTAATGCTTTTAATGAGTCTAATTTAAGTGTGCCACGACGCATGTGATCCATTACACGACCTGGTGTACCAACAATCACTTGCGGGCCACGCTTAAGGGCGTTTAACTGTTGTTGCATGCTTTGACCGCCGTAAATCGGCAGTACGTGGAAGCCTTTCATGTGTTTTGCATAGCTACCAAAAGCTTCTGCAACCTGAACGGCTAGTTCACGAGTTGGAGCCAACACTAAAATCTGTGGAGCGTTGATTTTCATGTCGATTTTGTTTAGTAAAGGCAGGGCGAATGCACCTGTTTTACCGGTACCGGTTTGCGCTTGACCAATAATATCTTTACCTGCCATAAGCGGGTCGATACTGGCTGACTGGATTGGCGTTGGTTTTTCATAACCAAGCTCGTCGAGTGAACGCAACAAATACTCAGACAGGCCGAGTTCGCGGAAAGTTCTTTCATTGGATGACATTGAGTTGTAGCCTTGTGGATGCGCACGAAGTTCGGAAGCTCGTGCTAAAGTTTCACAGACAGAAAATCAACCCCGTGTCGATTTCCCGCGCCGATAAGGGGGCATATTATAGCAGCAAGTATGCGATTTGACCACGGAAAAACTGAAAATAAACATTAATTTGCCGATTATTCATTAAGATTGGCCTGATTCTTGATTTGTAGTGTTTATTAATTGTTTGAAAAGTGAACGATTATTGGGTTTGTTCTGTGTTTAGGGGGATTGCGTGAGGTTATCAATACTTAGCAGTTGATATACGGTTTCGACCACGGCAACAATAAAATCGGTGTCTAATGTGTCTGGCGTGTCATCTTCGGTGTGGTATTGCGCATGTGGCGGCACACCAAAATATACCCATTTATAGCCCGCTTTGTGGAAGGGATAATGATCAGATGCTCTTAACCAATCGGTTTTTTGTAAGCGTCCGCTAAGTAAACTACTGCGATGTGTGCGAATGCATAATTGTGTTTTTTGCAGCAGTTGCGCCCTGATGGTTTCAAACAGCGGCAGGTTTTTTTCACCTTCCATGTATATGGCTCTGCGTCTATTAGGGTGGCCAATCATGTCTAAATTGACGCTTAACTCGACTTCTATCATGGGGTCATTTTTCAGTAACTCCACCAGAGCATAACTGCCAAATAATCCAGGCTCTTCGGCATCGGTAGCAACGACCATCAGGTTAATGTCATTGAGTGGCGCTTGTTGCCAACGCTGCGCAATGGCTAACATACCCGCAACGCCAGAGGCATTGTCGTCTGCGCCTGGATAAAACTTGCTGCCTTTTTGGCCCAAATGATCGTAATGGGCCGTGATGATCCGCCAACGTCGTGAAGGGACTTTTGCCGGTATTGTGGCAACTAAATTAGTGCCAGTAATGGTTGAAAATTGGTGTTCAAATGTAAAGGGAATGGCAAAGCTGTCGTGCCAGGGTGTCAGCCCGAGTTGCTTAAATCGTGCAATCAAAAATGTTTGCGCAGCGTGAGAGCCAGATGTAGCAGTTTTACGCCCTTGAAATTCAGCAGAAGCCAGTTGGCTGATATCGTGATGTATTTGCTCAGTTGCGTCAGGCCAAGTGGTGGTAAATGCGGAGGAGCAATCGGGCAAGTGGGAGCTGCAACCGCTGGTTAATATGAGTGATAAAAGCAACCCAACCACCCGATAACGAGTAAGAGGCATGAACATATTGGCACTCCTCTTTGTTATGGGTGGATGGGAACATAAGCCTACTTTTTCGCTTTTGTTTGTACTTTTACTTTGTTTTTAGCACGTTGCTTATGGATAGCAAGCATCGGCTTTAAGAATCGAGCGGTATGTGACTCAGGGTGCTCGGCAACATCTTCTGGGCTGCCAGTGGCTAAAATCATTCCGCCGCCTGAGCCGCCTTCTGGGCCTAAGTCTACAATCCAGTCTGCGGTTTTAATCACATCTAAATTGTGTTCAATCACCACAACAGTATTGCCATGGGACTTTAAACGATGCAATACATCTAACAATAGCTGAATGTCTGCAAAGTGCAGGCCGGTGGTTGGTTCATCTAAAATGTACAAGGTTTTACCCGTGTCGCGTTTAGAGAGCTCTTTTGCCAGTTTAACTCGCTGCGCTTCACCGCCAGACAGGGTAGTTGCACTTTGGCCCAGGCGAATATACGACAGGCCGACATCCATTAGCGTTTGCAGTTTGCGTGCAATTGATGGGATGGCATCAAAGTAGCTGCGCGCATCTTCAACGGTCATTTGCAGCACTTCGTGAATGTTTTTGCCTTTGTATTTCACTTCCAAGGTTTCGCGGTTATAGCGCTTACCTTTACATGAGTCGCAAGGCACATACACGTCTGGTAAAAAGTGCATCTCAACTTTAATTAAGCCATCGCCTTGGCAAGCCTCACAGCGTCCGCCTTTAACGTTAAATGAGAAGCGGCCCACTTGATAACCTCGGGTACGCGACTCTTGTGTGCCGGCAAACAACTCACGTATTGGGGTAAATATACCCGTGTAAGTTGCTGGGTTTGAGCGCGGCGTGCGGCCAATCGGGCTTTGGTCGATGTCGACAACCTTGTCGCATTGTTCCATGCCTTTAATGCTTTTATAAGGAGCAGGTTCGTCGACCGTGGCACCATTTAGCATGCGATGGGCAATTTTAAAGAAGGTGTCGTTAATTAGGGTCGATTTACCTGAGCCAGACACACCTGTAATGCAGGTGAACAGGCCAATTGGAATGGTGAGATCGACATCCTTGAGGTTGTTACCCGATGCGCCAAATAGTTCAATGACTTTTTTAGGGTCCATTGGCGTGCGCTCGTCGCTGATGTGAATTTGCTTTTTGCCAGAAATATACTGGCCAGTGACCGACTCTTCACAGTTAAGAATATCGTCTAAGGTGCCGTCGCAAATCACTTCGCCACCGTGTACACCAGCGCCAGGGCCAATGTCGATAACATGATCGGCAAGGCGAATGGCGTCTTCGTCGTGCTCAACCACAATCACGGTATTGCCTAAGTCACGCAGATGAATAAGCGTTTGTAATAAACGTTCGTTGTCGCGTTGATGCAAACCAATTGAAGGTTCATCCAATACGTACATTACGCCTACTAGGCCAGCGCCAATTTGGCTGGCTAACCGGATCCGCTGTGCTTCACCGCCCGACAAGGTTTCGGCTGAGCGCGATAAGCTTAAATAGTTAAGTCCCACGTTGACCAAAAAGCCTAAACGTTCGCTGATTTCTTTTAAGATTTTTTCGGCAATTTGTGCCCGTTGGCCCTCAAAAGCGACAGTATCAAAGTAGGTTTTGGCTTCGCCAATGGACCAGGTGGTTAATTGCGGCAAGTTAAGCTCGCCAATAAACACGTTGCGGGCTTCTTCGCGTAGGCGTGAGCCACCACAGCTTTTACAAGGCTGCATATTAATAAATTTAGACAGTTCGTCGCGCACCGAGTTGCTTTCGGTTTCGCGGTAACGCCTGTCCATGTTATTTAAAATGCCTTCAAACGGATGGTTACGCACTACCACGTCACCACGGTCGTTAATGTACTTAAAAGCAATTTTTTGTTTGCCTGAGCCGTACAGGACAATCTTTTTCACTTTGTCGCTGAGTTCAGCAAAGGGCTTTTCAACGTCAAATTTGTAATGCTCTGCCAATGAAGTGAGCATTTGAAAGTAATAAAAGTTACGTCTGTCCCAGCCTCTTACCGCGCCACCTGCTAATGATAATTCGTCGTTGGTGATCACCCGCTCTGGGTCAAAAAATTGTTGTACACCTAAACCATCACAGGTTTGGCAAGCGCCAGCCGGATTGTTAAACGAGAAAATGCGCGGTTCAAGCTCGGCCATCGAATAGCCACAATGCGGACAGGCAAAGTTTGCCGAAAACACTAATTCTTCGGTTGTTGAATCGTCCATGCTGGCGATTTTTGCAATACCGCCAGACAACTCTAATGCGGTTTCGAACGACTCTGCTAAACGCTGTTTTATGTCTTCACGCACTTTAAAGCGGTCAACAACCACTTCAATGGTGTGTTTTACATGTAAATCTAATGTTGGCGGATCGGTCAAGTCGCATACTTCGCCGTCAATACGGGCGCGGATGTAACCCTGGGCCGATAAACTTTCGAGCAGTTTAACGTGCTCACCTTTACGGTCATTTACCACAGGTGCCAGCAACATTTGGCGGCTGTCTTGTGGCATTGCCAGCACTTTATCAACCATTTGGCTGACTGTTTGTGCCGACAAAGGTAGGTTATGCGTTGGGCAGCGTGGCTCACCGACACGGGCAAACAGCAGGCGCAAATAGTCGTAGATTTCGGTAATGGTACCGACCGTTGAGCGCGGGTTATGCGATGTTGATTTTTGCTCAATTGAAATGGCAGGGCTTAAGCCTTCGATATGATCGACATCGGGCTTTTCCATCAAACTTAAAAACTGGCGCGCATAGGCCGACAAGGATTCGACATAACGCCGCTGGCCTTCTGCATACAGGGTATCGAAGGCTAAAGATGATTTTCCGGAACCAGATAATCCAGTAATAACAATGAGTTTGTCACGTGGGATTGTTAGATTGATGTTTTTCAGATTGTGGGTGCGGGCACCGCGTATTTCAATTTTATCCATCTATCTCGCTCTATGACTTGTGTAAACAAAACGGTGATCAGTATCGCACAGTTATGGATCTACTTCAGATCAATTTTGTTATTAATGGTGTTTATACGCAGTAAATAAGGATCAAGATTAGTAAATGATGAACTAAATGAAGCATAGGTCGCAAACTACGATTTCCTTTTGAGCTAATTTATTACGCTGTGATAATATGCGCAGCTAATCGTTTTACGAATCATTTTCAAAGGGCAATTGCATGGCCAGTAATGGACTGTCGGGTATGGAAAAAAAAGTCGCGTTTTCGTTAGCCAGCGTGTTTGGTTTACGAATGATGGGGCTGTTTATGATTATGCCTGTCTTCGCGTTGTATGGTCAGCACCTTGAAGGCTTTTCACCGTTGTGGGTGGGCATTGCAATTGGTGCTTACGGACTTACTCAAGCAGTATTGCAAATACCAATGGGGATTTTGTCAGACAAGTACGGCCGTAAGCCAGTTATTTTGGCGGGCTTAGTATTATTTGCCATTGGCAGTTTAATTGCAGCCTCATCTGATCATATATATGGTGTGGTATTTGGCCGTGCGGTTCAAGGTATGGGCGCTATTGCTGCAGCCGTATTAGCATTAGCTGCCGACTTAACTCGCGATGAACAACGCACCAAAGTGATGGCCGTGATTGGTATGTGTATTGGTTTTTCATTTGCATTATCGCTGCTTGTTGGGCCGATTGTGGCGCAATATATGGGGCTAACGGGGCTGTTTTTATTAACTGCAGTGCTTGCCATTGTAGGCATGTTAATTGTGCAGTTTTTTGTACCTAACCCCATTAGCCAGGCGCCCAAAGGCGACACAGTGGCCACTCCGACTAAATTAAAACGCATGCTGTTAGACCCACAGTTGTTTCGTTTAGATGCGGGTATTTTCATTTTGCATTTGGTGTTAACCGCGGTGTTTGTTGCGTTACCGCTAGATTTAGTGGACGCCGGTTTAGTTAAAGAAAAACATTGGATGCTGTATTTCCCAGCGTTTATTGGTGCGTTCTTTTTAATGGTGCCGTTAATCATTATTGGGGTTAAGCGTAATAACACCAAAACCATGTTTCAGTTGTCGCTGTTGATTATGATGTTGTCATTAGCAACTATGGGTATTTTTGCTGACAATATTTGGATGTTAAGCGCAGCAGTGGTGTTGTTTTTTACCGGCTTTAATTATCTTGAAGCCTCGCTGCCAAGCTTAATTGCCAAATTTTGCCCTGTGGGCGAAAAAGGCTCTGCGATGGGCGTGTATTCAACCAGCCAATTTTTAGGTGCTTTTTGTGGTGGTATGCTTGGTGGTGGTGCTTATCAATTAGTGGGCGCCTCTGGGGTGTTTTTTGTGGCCCTTGGGTTGATGTTTGTGTGGTTGTTATTAACCTTTGGCATGCAAAAACCTGTGTTATTAAAAAGTTATACCCTTGAAGCCAATATAAAAGATAAAAACGATGCCCAGGTGATGGCCACTGAGTTATCGCAATTGGCCGGAGTAGTCGAAGCCATTGTGGTGCTTGAAGAAAAGGTCGCTTATTTAAAGGCCGATGATAAATTCAATTTAAGCGAAGCCCGAGCTGTGTTAGGCTCTGTACAATAGATCGTGTAGATCATTTCAGTCGTATTCAGATTAAGCAAATTTAGATTAAGTAACAGATAAAATCTCAGGAGATTTCGATGGCTAGTCGTGGTGTGAACAAAGTAATTTTGGTCGGTAACTTAGGTAAAGATCCTGAGGTTCGTTACATGCCAAACGGCAACGCCGTAGCCAACTTTACTATAGCGACAAGTGAGTCGTGGAAAGACCAACAAGGTCAAGTGCAAGAGCGCACTGAATGGCACAATATTGTGATGTATCGTCGTCTTGCTGAAATTGCTGGCGAGTACTTAAAGAAAGGCTCGAAAGTGTATCTTGAAGGTAAATTGCAAACCAGCAAATGGCAAGATCAAGCTACTGGTCAAGACCGTTACAAAACCGAAATCAACGCCATGGAAATGCAAATGCTAGACAGCCGCAATTCTGGTGATAATGCCGGTGGTCAATATAACCAAAACGCCAACCAAAACGCTTATAACTCAAACCAAGGTCAGCCAGCTCGCCAAGCACCAACTGCAGCGCCTCAGCAACGTGCGCCTCAGTACAATAACCAAGCTACACCTGCTGGCAATACTAATACTTACCAGGGTCAGCCTAATGCTGGACAACAAGGTGGTTATCAGCAGTCGGCTCCAGGGCAACAAGCGCCAGCTTACACACCTAAGCCAGCGGCTCCTCAGGGTAACTTCCAACCGCAAAATGCACCAGCTCAACGCCCAGCGCCACAGCCTGCACAAAACTTCACCCCAGATTTGGATGAAGGTTGGGATGACGATATTCCGTTCTAATTTACAGTATATCCAATTATGTAGATAAAGCTGTTAACGAAAAGCCTTGGCATTAATGCCAAGGCTTTTTTATTTAATATGATTGTATTGTTGAGCTTTCATCTTGATTGCTTAACTTATATCAATCAGCACAAGAATGATCACTTATTTATTCTGATTGGTAATTAGTGCACTTTTAATGGTGGTTTTTAAGTTTTGCATAAAGGTTTTAAAGTGCGGCATAAACTCAACAAATATTGGATGCTTGCGGTTTTGTATCATTAACGGCCCCAGTAATCGCAATGCAACACTTAATCGAGCGGCTTCTCGATCGGGGAGTTCGCTGCCTATTTTAAGGTTTTCGACGAGTTTAAATAGATCTTCGCGGTCTTGAAATTCAAATTGTAACTGTTGAAGGCATTGCTGGGTGTCGTCGAGATGTTCAACAGTAATACGGTATTGGTTATCTTTGCTCATGAGGAATTCCTCTGACTAACTTTTTAAAAAACGTTCAATTTTAGGTTTGATGGTTAATGAGGTGATGATCATTAACGTTAGGCCCAGTGGCAGTGCGGCGAGTAGTGCCTCTAGCCAGTGGTTAAACAATGAGGCTTGGCTGCTAAAACCAATATTATTAATGGCGGTAGAGAGTGCCATTGCCGACTCCATTGTGATTGCCATAAATAAACCGACAATAATGTTGCGCTTTTTTTCGTTGGTGTTGGGTAACCATTTTTCAACGAAATGTGTTAACAAAGCCATTAAGATAAATCCTGCCGGCATCACAGTGACTGCAGCAAACAAAAATGACATTAACCAGTCATAAAAAAATGTGTCGCTGTAACCTAGGTTGATGTAAGTCATTACGCCAATAAGCGAGCCACCCATAAAGGTCATCATCGCGAGTACAACGGCAACTTTATAGATTATTGGCGTTTTCGTTGCACTGATACTGGGTATTGGCAAAATCGGTTGTGAATGCATTGTGTTTCTCGAAGGATTAAAATGGTGCTTCATGTTGATAAAGTCAACTATATGTATTTATGTTGACTATGTCAACTAGTTTGTTGGTTGTAGAAACTGTGTACACGAGGCTCGTACGTATGGTTCTGTGAGAGCGATGAGGCCTTAAGGTGACATTTGTCATCTTTGATTGCTGACAAAGTGCACTACTGCATAATGAGTGTTTTGTTGATAATTAATTCATACCAACAAGGAGGCTTTATCATGCAATATAAATCATTGGATCAGCAGTTAATTGAATACCGTCAACAACGTGCATTGGCGATGCCATTATCTGGCATGATTGTTTGGAGTATTTTATTTGCTTTAAGCTTTATGTTACCTGCCTCGCAAATGGTAATGGCTATATTTATTGGTACGGGCTCAATTGTGTATTTGGCTATGGGAGTCTCTAAGCTAACGGGGGAAGACTTTGGTTTTAAGAAAGCGGCTAATCGTAATTGGTTCGACAATGTGTTTCTTGCTGCAGTAGGAATGAGTTTTTTAACCTTTGGCATTAGCATTCCATTTTTTATGGAAAATTATCTTGCGCTCCCTTTTGTGTTAGCGATTCAAACAGGGTTAATGTGGCTAGTGCATGGCGTGATCGCCGCGCAAAAAATTGCCATTGTACATGCTATTGTCCGCACCATTGCCTGTGTTATTGCCTTTCAATTATGGCCTGAACTTAGCTTTCAAATCCAACCGTTAATTGTGGTGTTGTGTTACGGGTTTACTATTCCGGTGATGGAGTCGCATTGGCGCCAGCAACAAAAAATGGAGTTGAGTGTTTAGTAGCGACTCAGCAATAGTTTAAAAGGGCTTATAACTGAATAAATAGTGTTTTCTGGCGAAGTTATGCAACGCAGTAAAAAATATTATTGAACAAAAAAAGCCACAGCAACATGCTGTGGCTTTACTGATACTCGCAAGTCAGTGAATACTCGAACGATTAGTGCTTTTTAGAATATTTTGCTGCTTCTTCACCCGCTAGGCGACCAAAGGTGATGATGTCTGAAATCGCATTACCGCCTAAGCGGTTGGCGCCATGCACGCCACCTGTGACTTCACCTGCGCCGTATAAACCAGGGATTACCTGTTTTTTCGCGTTCATCACTTCAGCTTTCGTATCTATCATCACACCGCCCATGGTGTGGTGTACACCAGGGGTGATCTCGATAGCGTAGTAGTTACCTTCGTTTAGTGCGCGTGGTAGGTTAGGGCGATCAAAGTCGGTGTCTTTTCCACTGGTAACTAAGCTGTTATAGCGCGCAACGGTTTCTGTTAATGCTTTGCCGTCAATGTTTTCCATTTCAGCTAATTTCATTAAGCTGTCTGCAGATGGTGCTACGCCTAGGCCCACATACTGGTTAA
This sequence comes from Shewanella inventionis, assembly GCF_019931735.1. Taxonomy (NCBI): domain Bacteria; kingdom Pseudomonadati; phylum Pseudomonadota; class Gammaproteobacteria; order Alteromonadales; family Shewanellaceae; genus Shewanella; species Shewanella inventionis. The sequence goes on from NZ_CP082926.1 coordinate 968,017, forward strand.
TTTTAGACAGTGATTTACGTACAGAGTCATCAAAAATCAGGTAAGCGGTTTTACCGGTTTGCGCTAAAATAGCCGCTGATGCTTTATCACGAGTGGTGATCTCGTTAACGAAGCGTTTACCTTCTTTGTTAACTAAAATGGCACCGTTACCTCGCACCGCTTCAGTGATCATTACCCCGCCTTTTACTGATAATGTTGGGTGGGCCTGAATGTATTGCATATCTTTTAATGCACCGCCGGCATTTTCGGCTACATCTAAACCATCACCTACAGCACCTGGTTGGTTAGTAGAAATAAAGCCTTTTAGTGAAGGGTCAAGTTTAGAGACCCGTTCATTATTTTTAGCAAAACCACCCGTTGCTAAAATAACTGCGTCTGCTTTTACCCAGTAGTAGCCTTTGTACATGCCTTTTACCAGGATACCTTTAACTGCGCCTTTATCGTCTTTAAGCACTTCAATGCCGCGGGTATTCATGCGTAAGTCTATGTTACGTTGTACCGCATTATCGTAAAGTACTTGTACTACATGAGCGCCTACACCAGCGCCACCAGTTGGACGGTGTGAACGGTTAACAGATGCACCGCCCATCATGCCAACGTCAGTTAAGTCAGCGCCCATTTGGGTCATCCAATCAACAGAGCCTTTAGAGTGCGAGCTTAAAATGTTTACTAAGGCTGGGTCGTTAATCTCTCCGCCGCCTTTCATTGTGTCTTTGTACATTAATTCTGCGCTGTCTTTAATGTCTTTGGCTTTTTGTTGATCTGTCCAGGCTGCGTTCATGCCGCCAGCCGCTAACTTGGCATTACCGCCAATCACCGGTTCTTTTTCAATTAAAATCACCTTAGCGCCATTGTCATGGGCAGCTACGGCTGCTGAGAATCCCGCACCACCTGAGCCAACCACTACAACATCAACTGTGTCTTTTGGCTCACTGGCAAGTGCAGCCTGACGTTCTGCTTTGTCTTTTGCTAATTCGGCAATGGTTGGTTCGTCACGCTGCCATTTTTTAGCATATGGCATGTTAAAGTCGAAGCTATGGCAAGAGTCGCAATACACCATCGATTTTTCGTGAGCGCTATGGCATGAGGTACAAGCGACCTCACCTGGAAAGTGGGAGGCATGTGCATTGTAATGTTCATGTTTTGTGGTTTCGGCCACTTCTTCTAAAGTACCGTGACAGGACACACATTGCGCGTTTTCATAGGTTAGGCTGTCATTAGATAACTCGCCGTCTGGGGTATGGCAGCTATCACACTCCTGATTTTTTGCATGGAATTCAGCTAAGTTGTCAGCTGCGATTGCATTGCCCATTAAGCCTGTTGCGCCCATTAGTGTGGCAAGGCATGCTGCTAATTTCATCTTTTTCATTTTGATTCCCCTCTCCAGTCTTTAGTGGTGATTTACCCTTGTAACGACAGAAGCTTTTTGGTTGTGTTAACTAACCTATAGCGAGGCTGAAGCGTGTGTCATTTCACTTTATCAATAGGTTGTAATGCTGTGAGTTGTTCAGCTATGTTTGTTGTTCACATTAAGCTTTGCCTATAAGGTTAAAACCAGCAATGAAATAGCCCATATCGAGTTCAGAAATGACAGCTAAATCACAAAATTTAAAATGAACTATGCACTCACGCATAGCTATAAAGAGGTATATGCAAATTTGCATAGGAAGATGGAGGGCAAGGTCACATTGAGTGTCATCATGAGTTTGGGTTAAACGTATTTATTACATGTTGATTTGCTCATATGCGCAATGCTGCACAGTTTCAAATAAGCTAAATCGGTAACATTGGCGCATGAAATTGATATTTTTTGTGCTCTTTTTGTTTACTCTGCCAGTGCTGGCGCAAGACAGCATTGTCTTTGGTGTGCACTCAAATACCGCCCCTTTAGAATGGCGTAATAATGGAGTTGATCAAGGCTTTAATGTTGAGCTTATGGATAGAATTGGTCAACTGACGAACACTCGCATTATTGTTAGGCGTAAGAGTTTTCAGCAGTTACTCACCGATGTGCACAATCCAAACAGCGACATTGATGTGATAGCCGTTGTGAGCCCTGTTAATATGGACCGTAAGTTAGCGCAATCAGACCCTATTTATGCCACTCATGCTAAGGCGTATACCTTGCAAGATGAGGCGTTAATTAACAATTGGGCCGATTTAGTCGGCAAACGGGTGGCGATAAAAAAAGGTGCTTTTGTTGATGTATTCATCTCAGACAAGCTACAAAAATTTGAGCGGGTCGATGTTGATTTATACGAGACGGGATTTCAATTACTGATTAAAAACCAAGTCGATGTGGTGATTGCCGAAAGCTTTGTGGCGCGGCGCTTAATGCCAATGTATCCGTCGGTGCGCAGTTCAAGTGATGCATTAATTTACGGGGCATTCAATTTTGTTGCCAATGGCAGTAAATCCGAGCTGATGTATCAAATTAATGAGGCACTGAGACAACTTAAGTTATCGGGCGAATACGATCAATTGGTCAATAAATGGTTTGGCACCGGGCGCGAAAAAGTGGATTTAACCTTTACGGAAAAGCGTCTATTTGCCCTGGCAATTGTGGTTGCCATTATTTCAGCGGCTGGCCTTATTTACACTGGGTTTATAAGTGCTAGTTTGCGTCGTCATGCAAAAGCGTTAGATGCTGAATTAATACAACGTAAACTGATTGAGGCTGAAATATCTGAACTGTCACAACAATTTCAATCTGTGCTTGATGGCATACCCAATGGCGTGACTATCGTTAACCAAGCGTTACAACATTTATGGAGTAACGACAACAATATATATTTGTTAGATTCAGACGAGTTTTACTATATAGACAACGATGCTTTTGTGCTTAAAACCGCAGTGATGGATGTGTTATTAAACCAAAAATCGCTTATTGCAGATATGCGTTATCAGCAGCAATTTTGGCAGTTACAAATTCATCCCATAGCCCAAGACCAAGTGGTTATGTTACTTGAAGAGTCAACCGAGCAACACAGATTACGTCAGGCAAACGAAGAGTCCAGTCGTTTAGCATCGCTAGGTGAGTTATCTGCAGGTATTGCCCATGAAATTAATAACCCAACTGGCCTTATCGTCCATGCTGTGTCGTTATTTAGTGCAGCGATGAAAGATTTAGCACCCGCAGCAATTCATTATCAAAAACAAAATCCGTTTTGGTTAATCGCCGGGCTACCGCCTAATAATGCCATAGAAGAGTTGCAATACAGTTGTAATTCTATTGAAGAAGGCGCTAAACGTATTAGCAGAATTGTGAATGACTTAAAGCGTTATGCTATGCCGTATATTGCCGATGAATATACGCAGGTGTGTCTTAATGATGTGGTGCAAGTCGCGCTGCGTTTAACGGCCAACCAAACCAAATTTTATCAAGTTATCACCCAGCTAACAGAGCAACGCCCCTGTATTAATGGTGATGCTCAACAGTTACAACAGGTGCTAATTAACCTTATTCAAAATGCCTGTAATGCTTGTCCTGAACAGCAAGGCATTATTGAAATTGAAACCCGCATTCAAAATACTACTGCCATATTAAGCATTTGTGATAATGGTTGCGGCATGGATAGCGCCACATTAAAAAGAATAACTGAGCCCTTTTTTACCACTAGACGCCACGAGGGCGGCAGCGGATTAGGCTTATCTGTTTGCAGTAAAATTATTAAAGAACATCAAGGTGAAATGCAAATACTGTCGAGTGTGGGTAACGGTACCCGCATTCACTTAACGTTTGCCTTAGCAAAAGAGTAACCAATGAAACTTGCCCGAAATATTTTGTTAGTCGACGATGAAGCTGCGTGGTTACGCACATTAGCGGTTACCTTAAATCGATTAGTGCCTGAGGCCGAAATTGACACTTGCATTGACAGTCGTCAGGTACAAAACCGCTTACAGGTTGGCGATTATGCTCTCGTATTAGTTGACCTCACTATGCCATTTCATTCAGGCGAAGCACTACTGGCGATGATCCGCAGTGATTTTCCGAATACTCGAGTCATTATTGTTACCGGGGTTAACGAAGTCGACACCGCTGTGCGATGTATTAAAAATGGCGCTTATGATTATTTTATTAAAACAGATAATGTAGACAATCTTGCTCGGACAGTTCGCCGTGCACTCGAGGTGGTTGGTCTTGAGCGTAACTATCTTAATATTAAAGAAAAGTTTTTAAGCCGAACGTTAGACAATCCGCAAGCATTTAATAATATTTTAACCTGCGAGCCGCAACTCTTAGATCAATTTCGCTATCTTGAAGCCGTGTCTGGCAGTGCTGAACCACTGCTTATTATTGGTGCGAGTGGCACAGGCAAAACTGAATTTGCCAAATTTTGCCATGCGCTCTTCAGCCCAAATGAACCTTTTATAAGTATCCATTTAGCCAGCATGAGCAGTGAGATATTTGAGCAAAAAATGTGTGGTCAGCTGTATCATCACCACAACGGAGAGCTTGACGCTGTTGCGGGTTTGCTGCATCAAGTAGGCTCTGGAGTGCTGTACCTTAACGATATCGATGCCTTGCCGCTCGATGCTCAGGTTAAGCTGCTTACCTTATTAGAAACCAAACAATACTATCCTTTAGGCAGTGACACTGCTTACCCAGTAAAATGTAAATTTGTGGTATCCACTCAGGATGATTTACTTAAACTTCACCAAGCGGGTAAGTTTAGAAGCGATCTGTTATATCGCTTGCGGACTCATAAAATTAAGTTACCGACGTTAGCCGAAAGGCCGTTGGACATTGCAATGTTAATCAACCATTTTATTGTGCTCGCTGCTACAGAAATGAAGTTGCCTGCACCTATTCAACCTACTGACTTAGCAAATAAACTGTCCAGTTATGATTTTCCTGGGAATTTGCACGAACTCAAAAGTATGGTGTTTGATGCAGTAAGCAGAAGTGATGGTGTTGCGCTTAATACCTCAGCTTTTATGGTAGCGATTAATGAACACAAATCATTAACCGCGACACCACAAGACCGAATGATTTTTCCTAAACAGCTGCCGACCATTGCCCAAATGAACCAGGCATTGGTCGATGAAGCCATGAGTCGCACTGCTAATAACCAAACCGCGGCAGCACAACTGTTGGGGATCAGCCAAAGCGCCCTGAGCCGGCGTTTGAAAGGGGGGTAATGTTTATTTACTTGCTAAACTATTAAGCTCGCTATTTTTCGCCTGTGTGTTTGTCGCTAATGCTTGTGTTTGCTCTGTCAGCCAGACTTTTAGCTCTTCTAAGGGCATTGGCCGTGCAAAATAATAACCTTGGATGTGATGGCAACCTAGCTGAAGTAACTTTTTCACTTCGACTTCAGTTTCTACGCCTTCTGCAATCAGGTTCATGCCTAATTCGTGGCCAATATTGATAATATTTTTTACCATAACATGATCATCTTGCCTTAACGGTACAACAAAACTGCGATCAATTTTTAAGGTGTCAAAGGGTAAATTTTTTAGGCGCTCAAGTGATGAGTATCCTGTACCAAAGTCATCTAAATGAAATTTAAATCCATGACTTACCAGGTTTTGCATGGTGGGCAATATTTCAGTTTCGGATTCAGCAATCATGCTTTCAGTAAGCTCTAAATGTAGCGCCGAGGGCGGTAATTGATATTTTGCAAGGCACAGGAAAATATCTTCTGTGAGGTCTGAATCCCTAAACTGCCTTAAAGACAGGTTCACATTGCATTGCAGATCGGGGTATTCAACACGCAATTCTTGTAGTGCCGCGCCGACTTTATCAAACACTTGACGGCCAAGTTTTGTGATCATTCCAGATGTTTCTGCAATGCTGATAAACTCATCTGGCGGAATTTGTTCATTGCTTAATTTCCAGCGAGACAGCGCTTCCAAGCCAATAACACGCCCATTTTTTGCATCTAAAATCGGTTGAAACCAAATATCTAACTCTTGATTATTTAAGGCTTCTCGCAATGCTTGTTCAAGCTGCATGCGACGCGATACGATATCAAGGAAATTCACTTTAAATACTACAACTTGGTTTTTACCTCTGCGTTTTGCTTCATACATGGCCAGATCGGCATTACGAATCACATCTTCTTTCGAAAGCGTATATTGAAGCGAAGCGAGCCCAATGGATGCGCGTAGAGTGAGTTTATGATTGTCATATTCAAACGACTCTGCAATTTGCTTGAGTAAGTGTTCTGCAAACGGTTGAGCTGCCTCTGGTGTGGTGTTTTCTAATAAAATAGCAAATTCGTCACCACCCAAGCGAACTACTGTGTCATCAAGCCGAACGAGTGAAGTCATTCTTTGGGCAATTAGTTTTAAAATATAATCCCCGGCAGCATGGCCTAAGCCATCATTTAGTAATTTAAAACCATCAAGATCGAGTAACAGTAATGTGCTCGAAAACCGAGTATTGAGCTCGTGTTGGCGCATGTTGATGTCGAGTTGTGCGTGCAATAGTCGTCGATTGCCTATACCGGTTAGAGGATCGTGATGTGCTAAATGATGCAAATCATCATGCCTAACTTCCACTTCGGAAATAAATTCATTTAGCGACTGTGCAAGATTGTCTAATTCATCGTGACCATTAACTGGCCAACGAACGGCTGAATGGGGCGCTTGTCGATATTGGTCTGCAAGGTCCGAAAATATATGCAGTCGGTTTAATACTTTAAAATATACAATCCAATAAAGACCAATGAGTGATACCAGGGTTACACCTATTACGCCAAATAGTAATAATGTGAAGGTGAGGTCCCGTTCTGCCTGCAAGTGAGTCCCGCCTTGCACCTGTATTTTTGCAGCCAACCCAGCCAATGTTTGCGTGGCGTGCCATTGGGCCATAGCATCATTTTGATGCTCGATTGACGTGATTGATTGTGTCGTAGTTGGGCTTTCGATCAAATCAAAGGGCACAAGAGCTGATGAGCGTAAAATAGTCAAAAACGAATCGTCTAACAGACGGACAAAAAACAAATAACCGCTTGTAGGTGCATCTTTGTAATTGTTGGTAATGGCGACACCAGAAAGTAAAACACCAATATGATTATGCCAAACAATCGTACTGGTTACGGTCGATTGATTAGGCGACATCAGCGAAGGTAATACTGGTTTCAGCGCTGCCCATAAATCCTCAGGCATCGAGATTAAACTGCCAGCTTGAGCCATCACTGGTGCTGTGACTGTGTTGCCATCTATATGAGTCACAATAACACCATCAACTTGAATATTTTCAAGTGCCTCTGGAGGAAAACTGTCCTCGATGTAGGTAGGATTATTACCACGAACAAACCGGTCAGTGTCGTCCCAATGGGCATAATCAATCAGGCTTGCTTCAAAGGCCAAATTATTTTGCTCAATGACACTGTTCACGCGCACCAGTTGTTGTTCGTAAAATTTCACATCAAAATTATCAAAACGCGAATTGATTAGGTGGGTTGAAATCCAGAGAAAGCATGTACCAGCAATGATCAAAAGCACTGTCATTGAATAGAGCATCCAACGGCCAATACTGTTAGTCATTGTGTGATTTTTTGCTTTTGCCATACAGCCTCAATTGGAGTAACAATCAGCCAGCGAACCTAATAATCTAGAATAGGTTAAATTTTAAAAATTAGAAATATAATCAATAGGCAAAAGATCAGCGCTAGAGCATATTGGGTAAAACTTACCCCTTATTACTTACTAAGATTAGAGACAATAATCGCGCATTAGGTGTTTACCTTAACCCCTCCTTAACCTGCCCATCGTTATGCTAGTGCCATTATGGTGTTATACACACGTTTTAAGGCGCAAATTATGATGGTAAAACCGGCTTTACGTAACGCAATGCTCGCGCTGATGGTGTCGAGCCTTTTAGGCTGTAGCAGCGTTGATTATGCCAATTATAGTGACCAGGCGAGCCAAACTGAGGCAGATTTTAGCCAACGCTTATTGGCGCAGCTATTGGCAGAATCACAGCAAAGTGATACCGAAGCATCTTCACCCGTTGCTATCGCGACATTAACCGACCTTGTTAACGTGCCAGAATTACAGCAATTTATTACTACCGCACTAGCAAACAACCCGAGTTTGCAGCAAAGCGTTGTGGCGTTAAATATGGCCTACGCTCAGCACGGGATCACCTCTGCAAGTCGTTTACCCTCGGTTGATGCGGGCTTTAGTGGCTCAGCAACAGAAGACAGTGACGACAGCTACACCACCGACATTACCGTAAGCTGGGAATTAGATTTATGGCAGAAAATTGCTAATAGCAGTCATGCTGCCCTAAAAGACATTGCAAGCTCACAAGCCAGTTTACAAAGCGCCAAAGATTTAGTGGCTGCAAATGTGATGCGCAGTTGGTTAGACATTAGCTTACAGCAGCAATTAGTGGCCATAGAAACACAACGTTTAGCGGTACTTGAAAACAACCAAGCACTGATTATGGCGCGTTATCGTGTAGGTTTAGGCAGTTTAGAAGACCTTGATAACGCCAATACCAGCGCGGCTAGTACGCGCGCAACATTAGCGAGTTACCAAGAGCTGCTTGCCCAAAGTCAACGCGACTTAACCTTGTTAACCGGGCAATGGACCGGTGAAGAGTTAGCCGCCGATATCGCCGCGAAATTTCCAGCCGTCATCAACCCAATTAGTGTACTTGGTGAGCAAAATCTTGGCCGCCGTCCAGACATTAAAACCGCATTTTATAATATCGAAGCAGAATCATTACGTACCGATGCCGCTTATAAAGCCATGTTACCGTCTATCAGTTTATCGGCCAGTTTAACCGATGTTGCGCAGTCGCCAAGTGACGCACTGCTTACTGGGCCACTGTGGAGTGTACTTGGGCAGTTATCTGCACCGATATTTCAAGGCGGAAAGTTGAAGTCGCAAGCCGAATTAGCACGCTTAACCACTGAGCAACATTACTGGATTTACCAAGAAACCTTGCTTAACGCTGTCAACGAAGTTGAAAACAGCGTAGGCCAAGAGTATTCACTCGCTAAACAGCAACAATATTTAATCGAGGCACAAATGAGTGCTGAGCGAAGTGTTGTGAGTTACGAAGAAAAGTATCGCCAGGGTTTGGTTGATATTTTCGATTTACTCACAGTGCAGCAGCAAACCTACGATATTGAAGCGCAGCTTGCCACCACCATTTATAACCGTCTTGTTAACCGTATTGATTTAGGCCTGGCATTAGGTCTAGGGGTATCCGCATGAAACTTAACCGTATGAACGTTATTGTCACTGTATTGTCTGTGGGCAGCATTTTTGCAGCATTAGGTTATACCGCCTCTAAATTACCGCCAGCGCCTAATAAAAAACCACCTGTAACTGAAGCTCAGGTCAAACCGCAAGAGAACGTGGCTCCCGCCACCTTACTTCCTCAAGTTGGAGTGGTACTTGCCACTGGTGAGGCCTATCAAGCAGAAGTGATTGGTTTTGGTGAAGCCAAACCGCGCTTTGAATTAACCTTAAGCGCAGAAGTGAGTGGCAAAGTGATTCTGATTGATCGTCAATTTGAATCAGGCCAGGTGATCAAAAAAGGCACAGTGCTAGGCAAAATTAATGACACCAGTTACCAGCAAGCATTAACCCAAGCGCAAACCGATGTCGCGCAGGCAGAACTTGATTTATTAGAGGAGCAACGCGAAGGCGAACAAGCTAAAGCTGAGTGGCTGCGTTCAGGTTTATCTGGCGAGCCAGCGTCACCGCTGGTATTACGTACACCACAATTAGCCCAAGCAACTGCTGCATTAGACAATGCCAAACTTGCACTTAAAAAAGCCAAGCAAGACCTAGCGTACACCCAAATTACCGCGCCATTTGATGCCTTAGTGGTTAGCCGTGATGTGCAGCCAGGTAGTTATGTGCAAACCGGCACGCTGCTTGGCACCTTATACAGTGTGGCTGAAGTCGAAGTTAGCGTGCCTTTATCGGAGCAGCAATGGCAAACCTTACCGGCGTTTGACAATGCAGAATTGGCTAAAACGCCATGGGGTGTCACGGTAGAAAGTGCCGATGGTCTTAAACAATGGCGCGGCTATATAGAGCGAGTTGAACAGCATTTAACCCAAACAAGTCGCCAACGTTCATTAATTGTGGTGGTCGACAACCCATTAGAGCAGCAATCTGATCTGTACCCCGGCACTTTTGTTAAAACACGGATTAACGGCCAATCGATAGACAATTTATGGCAATTGCCTTCGTCTTCTATTTCACAGCAAGGTGATATTTGGTTTGTTGATGATAACGGTTTATTAGCTAAGTCTGCTGCCAATATTGCGTTCGAGAAAGGCGGTTTTGTTTATGTGACACCGATGACAAATAAGCAAGACATGCCAGCCAAAATGCAAATTGTTAAACGACCTTTAAGCAGTTTTAAAGTGGGCACCAAAGTGCTTGCTAAGGTAGAGGTGTAAACCATGTTTGGTACTCAATCAACTCAAACTGGCGCAATAGCCTGGTTTGCCAGAAACTCTGTGGCGGCTAACTTATTGCTTATAGGCATCATTGTTGTTGGTCTATTTTCGCTTAATAGTTTACGCAAAGAGGCGTTTCCGAGTTTAGAGCCAGACCGTGTGACTGTATCTGTTACCTACGACAGTGGCGACCCAGTATTAGCCGAAGAAGGTATCGCAATTAAAATTGAAGATGCCTTAGAAACTGTCCCCGGGATTAAACGCATCACCTCAACCTCTAATGCCAATGGCAGTAGTGTGATTATTGAGAAAACCAGCTCGTATGATTTAGATACCTTGCTGACCGACATTAAAACCAATGTGGATGCCATTTATAACTTTCCTAGCGAAGCAGAAAACCCGGTTATCGACAAAATGCGTATGCAAGATCACGCGCTATGGATTGAGATATACGGCGACGCCGACCGCGCAACATTGCAAGCATTAGCTGAGCAATTAAAGTCAGATCTATTAAGCCAAGATGCAATTCATGATCTCGAGATTAAAGCCAAAGCAGAGCCGATGATTTCAATTGAAGTCGATGAAGGTAAACTGCAAGCCTATGGGTTAACATTAGCGTCTGTTGCAAATGCCATTAACGCAGAATCAGCCACCTCAATATCGACCAGCTTGTACAACGACGATAAAACCGTGCGTTTAAAAGTGTCAGATCAGGCATATCAGCAACAAGATTTTATGGCTCTGCCCATCATTACTACCACCCAGGGGTCAATGATAACCCTTGGCGATATTGCCACTGTAAATGATGACTTTGCCGACGACACCTTTGTGTTATCTCGTTATAACAATGCTAACTCGAGCGCCATAGAAATTGTGATGGACGAAAATGGCGATATCGTTAATATTGTTGATCAAGCTAAGCAAGTGGTTGAAAAGTGGAAAAATTCAAATATCTTGCCCGACAATGTCAATATTGCCACCTGGCACGACAAGAGTACCTTAATTACTGAACGCCTAAGCTTATTGATTAAAAATGCATTAAGCGGTATTGCGTTAGTGTTTATTATTTTGGCGTTATTTTTAAACCTTCGTGTGGCATTTTGGGTTGCTGCAGGCTTGCCATTTGTGTTTTTTGGTACCTTGTTTTTTATGGGCAATAGCTTTGCTGGGTTAACCCTGAATGAAATGACCACCTTTGGCTTTATTATGGCGTTGGGTATTGTGGTAGACGACGCCGTAGTCGTGGGGGAGAGCGTTTACAGCACCAGGCAAAAATACGGTGACAACATAGACAACACCATAAAAGGCACCTTAAAAGTGGCCACACCGACCATTTTTGGTGTACTCACCACTGTGGTGGCCTTTGTGGCGCTAGCCAATGTTGAGGGGCGCCTAGGGCAAATTTATGCCCAGTTTGGTACCGTTGTCGCCATTTGTTTAATGTTGTCGCTGGTGGAATCTAAGTTTATTTTACCGTCTCATTTAGCCCATATTGATACAAAAAAACGTGCTAAAAAATCATGGTTTAGCCATATTCAACATGCTGCCGACAGCGGTTTAAAGTGGTCTAGCCGAGTGATTTATGAGCCATTAATTGAATTTGCACTGCGTTTTCGTTATGCCGTAGTCATGGTGTTTATAGCCATGTTTATTGTGGTGGCCGGTATGCCAATAACAGGTAGTGTTAGGGTGGCGTTTTTCCCAGACATTACTGGCGACACTGCGGTTGCTGATTTCTCGACGCAAAATGATGCCAGCTTTGGTCAAACCTATAAAAATTTAACCACTTTAGAGGCTGCTGCAAAACGTGTTGATGCTGAGCTGTCTGCCAAGTACAGCGACGATGATTCAGCTCGTTATCTTAAAAGTTTACATGTGCTTGCTAGCAGTAGTGACTCTGGCCAGGTACAGGTTGAGTTAGCAACAGATGCGCCCTATAACCTAAAAGAATTTACCCTAAAATGGACCGAGGCCGTTGGCCAAATGGAAGGGGTTAAAAAGTTAAAAGTATTAGCCAAAAAAGAAATGCTTGATAACTTTAAAGTAGAGATTAAAGCCAGTAATACCGAGTCTGTGTTTGCTGCAGGCCAGGCATTAAAAGCGGCTATTGAAACCATGGACGGTGTGAGTGGTATCGATAACAACCTAGACTTAGGTGAGCCACAATATCGCTTTGAATTAACCGCACAAGGGCGTGCGCTTGGGTTTGATACCGAAACCTTGTCGGCTCAAGTATTGCAGTCTTTTGGCGGCGGCGTGGTACAGCGTTTTCAACGCGGCAAAGACGAAGTAAAAGTGCGAGTGCGATACCCAGACGAAGACCGTCAAACCATAGGGGATATTAAGCTTGCTAATGTGCGTACTAGCGACGGTACCATAGTGCCGTTAAGCCATGTGGCAGATATTGTTAATGATTATCAAGCGTCAAATATCACCCGCATTGATAGTCAGCGGGCAGTGTATATTAGTGCGGTATTAGACAAAGACAAAATTGCCTCTAATGAGCTAGTGAGCCAACTTAAGCAAACGTTAGTGCCACAACTAGAAGTGCAATACCCTGGCGTGAGCTTTAATTTTGCCGGTGAAGCGGAGCAACAGGCCGAAACCACAAGCTCAATTGAGTCGATGTTTGTGCTGGCGTTAATTGCGATTTATGCCTTACTCGCGATCCCGCTTAAGTCGTATGTGCAGCCAGTGATCATTATGACCGCGATTCCATTTGGTATTGTAGGAGCTATTTTAGGCCATTGGATCAATGATTTAACCATCAGTATTTTATCGTTAAATGGTATATTGGCGCTCAGTGGAGTGGTGGTAAACGACAGTTTATTGCTAGTGTCGCGCTTTAATGAATTGATTAAAGAAGAGGGCTTGTCGGTACACGATGCCATTGTTGAGTCATGCACCGGGCGTTTACGTGCAGTATTGCTCACATCGGTGACCACATTTGCAGGTTTAGCACCACTGTTAGGCGAAACCTCATTACAAGCGCAGTTTTTAATTCCTGCAGCTGCGGCACTTGGGTATGGTATTTTGTTTGCCACTGTGATCACCTTGATTTTGACACCGTCATTGCTATTGATCCAATGTGAAGCAAAAGAGTTTATCGCCAATATCATGAATAAGTTACGCCCAAATCACGACGTGACAGCGTCGGTATAACACTAAGGAGTTTGCTCGATGACCACAGATAAGTTGCAATTATTATTGGTTGAAGATGACCTTGACCTTGCTACAGCGGTTATCGAGTATTTAGCGCTTGAAGATATCTTGTGCGATCACAGCGCCAATGGTTTGGCTGGGCTTCATTTAATACAGCAAAACCATTACGACGCGATTATTTTGGATTTAAATTTACCCAAAATGAATGGTCTGCAAGTGTGTGAATCTATTCGGGCAGAAGGCATAGATGTGCCCGTGTTAATGCTCACCGCGCGTGACACCCTAGACGACAAACTTAGCGGTTTTGCCAATGGCACCGATGATTATTTGGTTAAGCCATTTGCCATGGAAGAATTGATTGTACGCATTAAGGTGTTAGCGCGTCGTCGTAGTGGCCAAGTGCAGCGTTTAGCTGTTGCTAACTTGGTGATTGACGTGCAAAAAAAGCAGGCATTTCGAGCGCAAAGCGAACTCAAACTGTCGCCAACCGCATTAAAAATTTTAACCGTACTGATGCGCGCTAGCCCAAACCCGGTATCACGCGAAAAACTCATGCAAATGGTGTGGGGCGATGAGCAACCCGACAGCAACAGTTTAAAAGTACACATTTTTAATTTACGTAAACAAGTAGACGCAGACCATGAACACAAGCTACTTCACACCATGAGTGGCTACGGTTTTGCAATAAAGGAAAGCCAGTCATCATGAAGATTATCCCCAGTATTCGGCTGTATGTGTTGCTTGCGATGTTGGTCACTGGCATTGGCACAATATTGATTTTGTCTGCATTAAGCTTGCATTACTTTATTGCCGGTATGGACTCTTCTTTGCGGGTATCTATGTATGCTCAGGGCCAGCAACAAAATGTATCAGACGCAAAGCCTTATCAGTTTGAGTCGTTTACGGTGGCAAGTCGCTGGCAAGATCTGCCTGAAAACGTACGTCAAGTTATGCTTGAACCACCAACAGAATTAAATGTGCTGCATAAAACCATTATTGGCGGTAATCTCATTACCCCGCCAGATGCGGGTTATTTTACGATGAAAGTGGCCTATGGTACTGAAACTCGTTTTGTATCAATGGTCTTTGATCGTAATAAAGTCGGTGCATTTAAACGCAGTGGTCCACCGTATTTTTTAATGATATTTATTACCGCAGTACTAGGGATTGTTGCTTTTTCTGTGGTGCTAATTTGGGTTATGCGACGTGTTACGTTGCCGGTAGATAGGTTAAAAAACTGGGCAAAAGGGCTCAATACTCAGCAACTTGAGCAAACAACACCTGATTTTCACTACAGCGAACTCAATACTCTCGCCAGCATTATCAAAAGCAGTTTAAGCAAGGTACAAGAGAGCTTAGCGCGCGAGCAACAGTTTTTAAGTTATGCCAGTCATGAGTTACGAACGCCCATTGCGGTTGTGCGTACGAATACTGAGCTACTCCAAAAAATGATCAGCAAAGGCGCAACCACAGACAAACAAGCACAGGTGGTTAGCCGAATTGAGCGTGCGGGGATCACCATGACAGACTTAACAGAAACCCTGTTATGGTTAACTCGCCAAGAAGAAAAAAGCTTGCCGCTAAATGAGGTACATTTAGGTCAGCTTATTCGCCAACTGGTTCAAGATTTACGCTATTTAACCCACGGCAAAAATATTGAAATTAACATCGCCACCGATGAGTCTATACAGCTGTTACCTAACACCTTATGTCGCATCATTATGACCAATCTTATTCGTAATGCGTTTCAACATACTCAAGAAGGGCTGGTGACTATTGAGCAGTCTGGTCATCAGGTTGTTATTATCAATCAATGTGACTCTTACGCGAGCAGCAATGAGGATTTAGGCTTTGGCCTGGGGCTTGAATTAACAACTCGTTTGATTAGCCAATACCATTGGCAATATCAAAACATAGAAACTAATCGAGGCCGTAAAGTGTCGATTGATTTTATTCGTTAGCGAGATTGTCACTTGAATAAAAGCCACATAGCGTGGCTTTTTTTATGATGTTTGACTCTAATTTCATTACCATGTGATGATAATAAAATTATCATTAAGTGGTAACTTAATTTGATTGTGCTAGCGAGCAATCGGCCTATAATGAGGGGTATCTTGACGCCGTACTAGGTTATGGGATCGCCGCAATGAAATACCGCACACATTTATTTTCTCTTCGTATCGGGCATGCGCTCCGAGAGTCTTTAAAAGACGCTCCCTACAATGCCAATGCATTCACTAAAGATTTATTAGCAGGATTAACCGTTGGTATTATTGCCATTCCTCTGGCCATGGCATTAGCAATTGCCATTGGCGTGGCACCGCAATACGGTTTATACACAGCCATTATTGCTGGGTTTATTATCCCACTCACAGGTGGATCGCGGTATAGCATTTCTGGGCCAACGGCCGCGTTTGTGGTCATTCTCTATCCTATTGTGCATCAATACGGTTTATCAGGGCTGTTACTTGCGAGCATTTTATCTGGCGTGATGCTGATTATCATGGCGTTGTTTCGCTTGGGTCGTTTTATTCAATACATTCCTGAGTCAGTGACGTTAGGTTTTACCGGCGGGATTGCTGTTGTTATTGCTGTGCTGCAAGTAAAAGACTTTTTTGGATTAACCATTAACGAGATGCCTGAAAGCTTTGTGGGTAAGGTAGCCACCTTAACCCAGGCAATACCGGGGTTTTCTGGGCCGACGTTGCTGGTAGGTTTAAGCACAGTAGTGGTGTTTATGTTGTGGCCAAAGCTTAAGATAGCGGTGCCTGCGCATTTACCCGCAGTGGTGGTAGGCAGCATCGTGGCTTTGATGTTAAACCTGTTAGGGTTTCATGTGGCGACGATAGGCTCAACCTTCAGTTTTACCTTAGCCGACGGTTCTATCGGTGCAGGTATACCGTCAATGCTGCCCGATTTTGAGTGGCCCTGGCTGCGCTCACAATCAGGTGAAATGCCATTGGCGTTTACTTGGCAATTAGTTAGCGATTTATTGTCAGCAGCATTTGCCATTGCCATGTTAGGCGCGATTGAATCGTTGCTGTGCGCGGTAGTGCTAGACGGTATGTCAGGCAAAAAGCACAGTGCCAATAGTGAATTATTGGGCCAGGGGATCGGCAATATTATTACGCCATTTTTTGGCGGTATTACCGCGACTGCAGCCATTGCCCGTTCTGCTGCCAATTATAAATCGGGTGCGGTAAGCCCAATAGCTGCCATGATCCACGCGCTGGTGGTATTGGTGTCTTTATTATCCTTGAGCACCATTTTGGCGTACATCCCGATGGCGGGCATGTCAGCACTGCTTATCATGGTAGCGTGGAATATGAGCGAAGCGCCCAAGATTATTCACTTAGTCAAAAAAGCCCCTGTCAGTGAAGTACTGGTGTTGATGGTATGTTTATTACTGACCATATTTTTCGACATGGTGATAGCGATTAGCGCCGGGATTATTTTGGCCTCGCTACTGTTTATGAAACAAGTCGCCGACATGACCAAAGTGCAAGACATTAGCGAGCAGAAAAAACACATTCATGTTGAACTGCCACCACGCTGGAAAGTATTTAAAATTAACGGACCATTATTTTTTGCCGCTGCCGATGGGGTATTTGGCGAGTTAGCCCATTTAAGTGCTAACCAAGATGGCGTGATATTGTATTTTGACGGTGTGTCTATTCTCGATTCGGGTGGCGTATCGGCACTGTATAAATTTATTGAAAAGTGTAAACACGACAATACTCGAGTGTTGCTTGCAGACTTTCAATTTCAGCCGCTCAAAACCCTGGCTAAAGCAGGGTTTAAGCCTGATGGCGTTCATTGTGTAATGTATTCAACGTTAACCGATGCATTGGATGATGTCGTAACAACATGACTTATCGAATAGGCTTTTTGGGATGAAATGTGCTGCGGGATATATTTTTGCCAGTGAAGTCGGTTGGTGTAACTCAACACAATCGCGCACATTTCAATTAATTAATATGAAAAAGTTTTGATATAAAAAAATTCTTATTTTTTTGATTCTTGTTTTATCTTTTAATCATAATGAGTTGAAGAGTTATTAATGCACAGACGGCAGAAATTTTTTCACGCGTTGATAGTGAATGCTGTGAGAGTTATTGGCCGGAATTATTTTATATTTATCGATAATCTTCTGATATTCACCGCTTTGTTTTAGCAACAAAATCCCATTAGCAAAAATGGCAGCATTGGCCTTATTTAATTGATTAAATCCAACATATAAAGGGACCGGTTCGCCAATTGTCCCAGCATAACGCAGTTGTTGACTTAAGTTTAATTGACTTGCAGTGTACTCAATGACATTTTTATTGTCGATGATCACATCGTGCCGCCCTTTAACGAGGCGAATGATATTCATGGCCAATGGCGCATCACCAGATGCGTAATACGTATTAGGGTGCGCATGTAACCAAGCATTTAGTTCTATGCCGTAGTCATAACCACTCACCACAGCAGTTTGTTGAGTATTGTTGAGGTTGCCGAGGTTTTCAAATACCGTTTTATTGTTTGATGCGGTGTAAAAGTCATTGCTGCTGTAGCCCACAATAACGTCAGCATGGATGAGGTGATTATCTGCAATGGCACCAGGGGTTAACGCTAACACTGCATCAACATTTTGTCTTTTCAGTTCTACAAGTGCACGATTATAAGGAAGGGTAGCAAATACGGCTTTTTTTCCTTGAATTTCAAATGCGCGTTTTGTTAGCTCAACAAGATAACCTGTGTCATTTTCGCAGATGTAGGGGCACCAAATGTCTGATGCTATTCGAACAGGCTCGGCATAGGAATGATTACTGATAATAAGCAGTAAAATTAACCAGTATTTTAACACGTATGCAGCTCCATATTTGAACGGGCGGCTATAGTAAATGTTTTGCTAATATAGGCAACGTTTTTATGGTTAAAAAAACGACAAACTTAGTTTTGTTTTATCAATATGTTGGTTTTGTAAATGACCTGGTAGCGCAAGAAGCAATCTGATTACAATTGCTGCTTTTCGATAACACTTAATCGAGACAATTTTTTATGGCAACACATAACAGACAATTTACTCATGTGACTGTTGAGTAACCTGGTAAGCCGACTGTGATGACCATGACGCAATCAACCCTCGATTTACCCTCAGCTGGCCAGGTAACCATTAAAGTGTATGCTGCGGGTGTTAATGGCCCAGACATTAAACAGCGCGTTGGCGCTTATCCGCCGCCTGCAGGGGCGAGTCCTATTATTGGTTTGGAGGTTGCTGGTGAAATTATTGCTGTGGCCGATGACGTCACTCAATGGCAGGTTGGCGATAAAGTTTGTGCGCTCGTACCGGGCGGCGGCTATGCCTGAAACCTTTTTTACTGTATGGGGAAACTTGTTTATTCATGCAGGGCTTAACGCTGGCGAGACGGTACTAATTCATGGTGGCTCTGGTGGCATTGGTACGACCGCGATTCAAATGGCGAGCCGTCTGGGTGCAAAACTCGGATTTAGCTGGCTTTCTAGCCGTTCTAAACATCCGAAACAAGATGTTGACGTCATGGAGGATTTTAAAAAACTTCCCTTTGTACATGATCGTTCACATCCCTGTTTTTGTGTCGCCGACTGATGTAGATATCTGGTTTCAAGATGAGGCGCATATTGGTCAGCAAAGCACCACCACCAAACTTTGGGTGAAATGGCAGCATAAAAACATCCCCTGTTTGTGTGCAGTTTTACTTAACCACATCAGTCATATAGAACACCCTGCGTAAATCTCCACTCTCTCTTCTTAGCAACTGGTCGACATAGAACGTATATATTTTAAATGCTAATCGAGTAGTGATTTGAGTTTACTTTCAATCATACCAGTCTTGACCTTACAAGCATTGAAGCAAGCTGTCTCCATGCTATTAAGTATTGGTTGACAAATTGGCAATAGTTAAATAGCTTCATTGTCTGGCCAATTGGTAAGTTATCAATCTTGGGTTAAGTAGTTGGCTGGCCATCACTAGTGCCTGCTATCAAGCACTTCAAAAGCAAGGTTCAGTAATGACCAATCAATGCTTTAGATGCCAACAAGTATCGTATTGGTAGAGCAAGAGGAGCAACAATGAACACAATAAAATGTATGTTGACGCAGTGCCTGATGTTGTTGGCCGTTTTCGTCAGTTATGCCGATGCAAGTGATGAGAGTGGCAGCAATATTATGATTCCTTTATCCCATAAGGAATTAGCACAAGGAGTGTTACTTGGGAATTTTGCACATTTGGATCCTGCGAAAAAGCCCTGTGAAAACTTTGACCTGCTGGATTGGAGTTTGACTCTGCCAACCGATCTTAACAAAGATAAAAAAGCAGATATTGTTTACGAGCGGGCCCTGACTAATTGCTTCGAGCTTAAACCGTTGTTTTACACCGCAGAAGATGGCGGTATGGTGTTTGCCTGTCCTAATGAAGGTGCCAAAACCTCAAGCAATACTAAATATGCCAGAACTGAATTACGCGAAATGCTCAGACGCGGCAATACTCAGATAAAGACGCAAGGTGTCACCAAGAATAACTGGGTATTTACCCAAGCTCACGGTTCGGTTAAACGCAAAGCGGGCGCGGTTGAAGGCAGCCTGGAAGCAACGCTTGCCGTTAACAGGGTGTCGGTAACCGGTGATGAGAAACAAGTCGGCAGGGTGATTATTGGCCAGATCCATGCAACCGACGATGAGCCCATTCGCCTTTATTACCGAAAACTCCCTAATAATGAAAAGGGGTCTATTTATTTTGCGCACGAGATCAATGGCGGTGATGACGTATGGGTTAATATGATCGGCTCGCGCTCTCACACCCTAGCCGATCCCGAAGATGGCATTAGTTTAAACGAGAAGTTTAGCTATAAAATTACAGTGGAAAGCACTGTGCTGTTTGTCACTATTATTCGGCCTGGCAAAGCGAATATCACTAAATCTCTGGATATGAGCCAAAGTGGTTACCACCGAAATAGTCAATATATGTACTTTAAAGCGGGGGTGTATAACCAAAACAACAGCGGCGATCCCCGAGATTATGTGCAAGCAACTTTCTATCATATTGATAATCTTCATTATTAGCACCTTGAGTTAAATTTCTCCTCGGGCAACAGTATCAGCCATTGCGCAATTGGTTAACCAATTGCGCGTATTTTATTGCGAAGCTCCCCACACCTATCAGGCCGTAATTGGCATCCCTCTCCATTGTTGGTTATTTCAATTGGTAAGTCACTTTGTAGTTAATTGGTTAACAACTTGTTGCTATGTTGGTTTTAGTTGGTTATATTTCGAACGGAAAGATATCAATTAAAAGTAATAGTTCACGCTAACCGAACAAAATAATAACGGAGAACAGGATATGGGGCCTAGATTCGATAATTTTAGATATACACACACGCAAGTGAGGCAATTCAGGCTTACACGTGTAGCAAGATTGGTAAAAATGGCAGCAGTTGCCTCTCTAGCCAATTTTTGTGCTTTGTCAGCCAATGCGCAGGACATAAACAATGAACCTAAAAAAGAAAATGATAACGTTGCAGCTGAAATCGAAGTGATTGGAGTTGTCGGCACCCGTAAAACAATCCAAGACCAAATTTCTATAAAACGCGAAGCAACCACTGTTGTTGATGGTTTATCTGCGGAAGATATCGGTGATTTGCCTGCACTTTCAATTGGGGAAGCCTTAGAGTCAATAACGGGGGCAGCGTCTCACCGTGAGAATGGCGGTGCGACAGAAATTACGATTCGGGGCTTAGGTCCCTTTTTGAGCGCCACGCACATTAATGGTCGTGAAGCGACGAACGGAAGTGGTGACCGCTCGGTTAACTTCTCTCAATTTCCGTCGGAGTTAATGCAAAAGGTTGCTATTTACAAAACTCAAGACGCATCAATGATCGAAGGTGGTGTTGCCGGCGTCATCACCTTAGAAACGCTAAAACCTCTAGACTACGGCAAACAGCAAGTTCAAGGGGAAGTTAAACTGAACTATAACCCTGATGAGGGCAATATTGACAACTCATTACAAGGAGACCTTGGCGGTCGTGCTACATTTAGTTTTGTTGACCAATTTGAGTTTGCCAATGATCAGTCTTTAGGGGTTTCTTTTGGTTTGCAACGTCAGGATATCAGCCAGCCTGAAGCTGAATATCGCAGTTCAAGCCCTACCGGCTCTTCTTTGTGGGCATGTTTAAACGATCCCACCAACAGCAATGAAGGTTTTTTCCGAAGTTCAGCCGGAGATTGTGAAGACCAGGTGAGTGGCAGCAGCAATCAGGGCTATCAGACGGCTATTGACCCCGCGACGGGTGAAGCACAAAGTGCCGGTACGCCTTACGCTTGGACCGGTAGTAGCAGTAGTTATCGACAAAACGAAACGTCCGATGAGCGTGACTCAGTGTTTCTTGCCTTACAATATCGCCCTTCCGATGTGTGGGATATTAACTTCGATGCGCAATTCTCGGATCGTATCCAGTCGGAAGCTCGTCATGATTTACTCTTCCTACAAAAATACGTTACGCCGGGTGTAACCGGTCAAAATCTTATTACCAATGACGTAGGGGGAATTCTTCACTGGGAAGGCGAAGAGCGTTTTGAATCTGCCGGCGAGCAGTATTCCCGTGAAGAAAACTATCGTGGGTTCGGCCTTAATGTTGAACATTTTTTCAGCGATCGCTTAACGATCACCGCCGATTTCGGTTACTCGCAAACCAAACGTGAAGAATTGCAAATTTCTAACCGGGGCAGAACGTCTGGACGGCCTTTTTTTACTTGGGATATGGGGGAGTACATCCCAAATCTTACCGTCACTGATTTTGATGTGACTGACATTACGAATTTCACAGACAGCTTACGCACACGTATTGACAGAGAAGGTGTGCGTGAAAATGAGATTATTTCTGCACGCCTGGACTTTAAGTATGAGTTGGACGGTAATGTGTTCACCAGTGTGCAAGCTGGCGTGAGAGCGTCCGAACTGTCTTATGTGCAGTTTGGTGGCAACCAGGGCAGTGGTTCACGCACTGAAATATTGCTGGATGAAAGTGCAATATCCGCATTAGACGTGTTGACGAATTGTCAGATCGATTTCCCTGAAAGCAATTTTTTATCCTCAGTGTCTGACGGTAATCTTATTACCAACATAGACAGTAGCGGTAATGTGGTCTCCAGTGGGACTGGCTCATCATGGGCGACTTACGATAATGTCTGTTTTTCGCAAGCGCTGGTGGATTCAGTCGGTGGGGATTTTGCCTATCCGCAAGTTGAGTATCAAAATACCGGCACTCAGGATGTCACTGAAAAAACCCTGTCGGCCTATATTATGGCCAACTACGATACTGAAATGCTGGGTAAGTATGTTCGCGGTAACTTTGGGGTGAGACTGGTTGATACCGACGTAACGTCAATTGGTTTCAGAAACAGTTTTGATGTTGTTACCAATGAATTAGGGGTGCTGAGCCTGGTTACCGGCGATTCTTTAGAGTCCATTACTGGCGGCGGCGGTTATACCGAAATACTCCCCAGCTTTAACCTGGTGGTGGATTACAGTGACGACATTTTGCTGCGGTCCGGTATTTATCGGGGCATGTCTCGGGCAAATCCTAGTGATATGAGTTACAGCCGCACATTTCAAACAGATGATGATGTGGCGCCAACCTCGTTGGCAGATTTATTTGTTGGCGTAAATGGCTCTGGCAACCCAAATCTTAAGCCTCTGATGTCATGGAATTATGACGTAGCAGTGGAATGGTATCCCAACGAAGATTCGATCTTTGCGCTTAGTCTCTACTATAAACAATTCCAGGGTGGGTTCCAACAGCAGACAGTACTGGAAGACTTTACTGTTGATGGCCAGACGGTGACCTTACCGATTACTAATTCGGTTACCACGGAAAATTCAAGCAATCTTTATGGATTAGAGGCCTCAATGGCCTATCGCTGGGACAGTGGCATTGGGATTAAGCTGGGCTACAACTACGCCGACACAGACTTCGAGTTTGAAGATAGCTTATATGGAGATACCTATATTACTGATTTAGATGGGACCACTCGTCAGTTAACGGAGGGTATTGTGCCACCGGCTTCAGTACCTGGCTTTTCTCAACATGTTTTCAGCGGTCAGATCTACTACCAAATCGGCGACTTTGATACCGCACTTATCTACAAGTATCGCAGTGAATACTTCCAGCCCTACACCAGCAACGGGACCCGACTCCGTTATGTTGATGAAGTCGGTGTCTGGGAGGCGCGTGCATCATACAAAATTAATAAACATCTCAAGGCAAAAGTGGAAGCGATTAACCTGTTTAGTGCACCTAAATCACAAGACTACTTTGTGCAGGGCAACCTGGGTGAAGTTAACGATTATGGTCCGCAACTTTTTGCTGGTATCAGCTTGAAGTACTGAGCAACTCATTAGAGTTCTGAATCAAGATGCGGGTGAAGGATAAAGCCCGCACGTATTTACCTATATTATTTGTGTTCAGTACTAAGCAACTTGTTAGCACTGGACCAATAGGAGCAGAAAGCATGTTTAAACAGTCTCTAACTGCCATCATCCTGGCAACCGCTTTGGTCGGTTGTGGTGGTGATAACAACGAACTGGCTGGTAATAGCAGAGGGAGTATCACAATCAGCGGAGGGGCATTAATCGCAGGTACCACCCTCTCAGCATCGGTGAGTGATGCAGACGGTATTCGAAACGACACCCTGGTCTACGCCTGGTCAACCGGAGTTACCGGTTCGTCATACACTATTACGGAGGCGGATGAAGGTACTATCCTATCCGTGTCAGCCAGATATACAGATGAAGCTGATATCACAGAAGGTGTGGGCGCATCGACGTCAATAATACTGCCAACCCTGGATGTGACAGCAAATGTGGTAAAAGGACCGGTGAGCGGCGCAAATTGCGAAATATTTGCCGTTACTGACACCGGTGCAGCGGCAACATCTGCTCAGGCCTTCGCAATGTCCAATGCGATGGGCAGTATTACCTTTACTGACGTTCATTTTGAAGGGACGGGCTTAATCTCGTGTTCAGGCGGTACCTACAAAGATGAGTCAACGGGCGTAATGCTTGATGCGCCAGCATTGAGGTCGGTGGTTAATGTTGTTGAAGGCAGCGCAGACATGCCTGCTCCTACTTATGTCGTGTCTCCTTTGACCGAAATGGCAGTACAGGCGGCGGGGTCAGATTTGAGCGCATTTACTGAGCTTGCTCAAGCAATAAATACCCGCTTTGGGATCCGTTTTGACACGACAACCGTTTTACCGACGGAGGTAGGCGCTGTGCCACTGGGTGCTACAGGTGCACTAGATGCTGACCGCTATGGTTCGGTATTAGCGCTTTTGTCGCAACTTGATGCTGACAACGTTGACAAAAATATAGCTATGCTAATCGCTGAAATTGCTGCTGATTTAGCTGATGGGCAGTTCTCACAGACCCTGTTAGATGCCTTTGAGACGGCCCAGACGAATTTGCAAACTGTATCAGTAATCGCCAATGATATTGATGTCTCTTTACTTAATATTATTGGATCTGCGATTGGCTACAACAACACCCCTGTTGCTGCAATTATTGAAGGAATGTTAAACGGTACTGTGCAACACACCGCCACCGAACCGTTAACAGGTTCTGTCACGGTGATTGACCCGAACTTTGGCGAAGATGAAATTCTGGCACAAACTAACGAGCCTCTTAGCTATGGTACCTTCAGTATCAGTGCACAAGGTGACTGGTCATACACAGTAGACGTAGACAACGAAACGGTTGCAAACCTGGAGCTTGGTAATTCTGTTAATGATACGGTGACCATTGCATCGATTGATGGGACCACTGCCAACATCGTCATTCGTATTGCAGCGTTAACACAGTTAGTGAAGATTTCGGATACCGGTAATGACACTGGCGAAATTAGATTTAGTGTTAATAATTTACGTCAAGGTAAACTCAGTGCGTCGTTTTCTAAAGATGTAACGTTGGGCAGTGATGGCAATGTTAAAGATGCCTACATTACCCTTTATGGTTCTTCCGGTAGCTCAAGTGAGGCGTTAATTGATTTGCGTATTCAAGGGTCGCAAACGGACAGTGATGGCATGCCCATTGCCCCTCGCTTCCTGGTGAGAAACACAGAAAGCGCCGCTTATCCTGGTGAGATGATTACCGCTCCTTTTGTGGAGGAGCAATTTTATACCGTTGAACTTACCTGGGATTTAGATGCCGCCGAGCAATTAACCCTTAACATTAACGGTGAAGTGATTGGTGGTGGTTCGTTCTCTACTGCGGCGGTGGTTGATCCCGATTTCACTGATATTAATCAGTGGTTTGCCGATGGTGTTAAAGCCATTCAATTTAGATTGGGTGACAATGACAGAACGATACCTTTTGGATCTTTCTATGTCGACGATATTGCGGTCTATTCCGACGTTGCAGGCACAACCAGCGTATTCGAAGATGATTTCGAAAGCTACGCAGAAGGCGAAACCTTGGATGGTGTCGGCAGCTCTTATAACTTAGCGATCTATTCTGAGGTTGTGGTATTTGATGTTGGCAATGGCACTGACGAGCCGACACCAGCGGCTTTCTTTGACTTGACTGCGGCAATTTCAAGTGATGCTACTGAAGCATTGACCGGAACCGTCACAGTTGTTGACCCGGATGAAGGCGAAGCCTTTATTGTTCCAGCCTCGTTCACCAGCACATTTGGCGAATTCGCCATTTTGGAAAACGGCGCCTGGACCTACTTGCTTGATACTACCAACAGTATCATTGCGGCTCTGGTTAGTGGTGAGCGTGAAACTGATACGATCATTATTGAATCTGTCGACGGCACAACGGCTGAACTGATGATTACCATTACCGGTGTTGGCGGGGATATAGGTGGCGCCAATAAGGTCGCCGTTATTATTGATACCGATGCAACTGATACCGGAGAGCTGCGTTATGCGCTTGGGAGCAATGGCCCACTGGCGCAAGGTCAAGTTACGGTATCTGTTAAGCGTTTAGATGATGAATTAGGTGATGGTGATGCCTTTATCACGCTATTTAATTCTGCTACCAATAACGATGGCGCGATTTTAGATTTGCGTATCAAAGATGATAGCTTTGAAGTTCGAAGCCCAAGTGGTGTCGATACGTCGGCGGCCACCGTCTTGTTAGATACCTTTATGGACATTGTTATCACTTGGGAATATCCGAATGGCAACTTAGAGGTTAATCCATTGGTGACGGTTGAAGTGGACGGCGTGAGTATTGTCGCCGAAGGCTTTACCCCAGATAACAACTCTATCGGTGGTGTGACGCACGTTTCGTTCAGGTTTGGTGACAACAGTGGTGTACGACCAGAGACCGCTAAATTTACGGTTGATGACTTAATTATTTACTCGGATAAGTCCGGAAATAATATGGTATTTGCTGACAACTTTGAATCTTATGTTGAAGGAGACTCGCTGGATACCGACAATCCTGCGTCACCTTATAACTCAGCCAGCAATGAGGTCGTCGTGGTGGTAGAGTAACAACTTTCATTCTCTGCTGGTTGAACTAGCAGGGTTTAAAGCTGTATCGTAAATAGAAGGTGGGAGTAATTCCGCCTTCTACTCGATCTTAGCTCACTCCCAAATCAGGATATAAATTATGGCAACACATAACAGACAATTTACTCATGTGACTGTTGAGCAACCTGGCAAGCCGACTGTGATGACCATGACGCAATCAACCCTCGATTTACCCTCAGCTGGCCAGGTGACCATTAAAGTGTACGCTGCGGGTGTTAATGGCCCAGACATTAAACAGCGCGTAGGCGCTTATCCGCCGCCAGCAGGAGCTAGTCCTATTATTGGTTTGGAGGTTGCTGGTGAGATTATTGCTGTGGCCGATGATGTCACTCAATGGCAGGTTGGCGATAAAGTTTGCGCGCTCGTACCGGGCGGCGGCTATGCTGAGCTCGTGAACACTTACGCCGCACATTGTTTACCGCTCCCAACAGGTTACAGTTATGTGCAAGCGGCTGCACTGCCTGAAACCTTTTTTACTGTATGGGGAAACTTGTTTATTCGTGCAGGGCTTAAAGCTGGCGAGACGGTACTAATTCATGGTGGCTCTGGTGGCATTGGTACGACCGCGATTCAAATGGCGAGCCGTCTGGGTGCAAAAGTGTTTGCCACGTCTGGCAGTGCTGAAAAATGCCAATACTGTATTGAGCAAGGTGCCTGTGTAGCGATTAACTATAACGAGGAGCAATTTGTTGAGCCGATATTAGCCGCAACTGATGGCCAGGGCGTTAATGTGATTATGGATATCGCTGGTGGCGATTTTATTAATGAAAACCTCAAAGCCATCGCTATCGACGGACGCATGGTGTCAGTGGCAATGCAGCGCGGCCCACAAGCAACTATCGATATTTTCCGCATTATGGCAAAGCGCGTGGTGTGGACAGGGTCAACATTACGCCCACAAAGTGTCGATAACAAGGCGCAAATCGCTCAAGGTCTGGCCGAGCACATTTGGCCATTACTCAATAGTGGTGACATGAACATACCCATCGATAGCGTGTTTCCTTTCGCACAAGTGGTAAAGGCACATGAGTTAATGGAGTCGGGCAAGCATAAAGGCAAAATAGTGCTAGATTTATTGGCGAAGTCATAATGTGAGTTGCGAGTCTTTTTATGTTGAAGTTGTCAGCGTTGCATGCCCTGAATTGTTATTTTATTTAACAAAGATTGTGCGATGCCGATAAAGTTTTTAGGTAAAAAACTTGAAGGCTGATTTATTTAAGCTATTGTCCTGTTATCAATGTCCATTAAGAGAGTCTAATGCAGTGCTACATATCACTTGCCTGCCACTGAGTGAGACTCAGTGCGATAACACCACGGCTCGGATGAAATATTTCAATATGGTCGAAAGGCTGAATAATCGCCATGAATTTTAGTCATGATGAATGCATTTATTCAAAAAATTGTCCAAAGAAGGGCTTTTTTATGACGATACGGGAAAAATTCATCGTTTTAGGCATTGATTCTCAGAAATATTCTGTTTAAATACCCACGTAAATACAGAACAGTTAATCGTGGTGCACAATGAGATGATTTTTGCTCATAACACTGCATCATTTTTAGTATATGTGTTGATTTAAGGGCGTTAGCATATATGTATAACACAGCAAAAAAACAACTTTGGGTTGGTGAATTAAGAACAGCGAAAGGTAACGCTATCGTTATTCATGATAACCAATTACCATCAGCGTCACCAGGGCGCATCTACATGTTCCACACTGTGCGAAATACCATTGTTGAATTTGTAGAAGACATCGTTAAAGTTAATTTACACGACTTAGATGACGAACAAGCAAAAGCCGCTATGGCTGAGTTTGGAGATGCTTGGAAAGCTGCACGTGCTGAGTTTATGTTAAAGCACCAATCACGGATAGACCTGTCAAAAGTGCCTGATACGGCACCACCGCGCAAAGCCAAACCCGTGGCCGAGCCAGATGAAGTTGTAGATTCAGATGATGACGATATACCTGATTTTGATGATACAGATGACGATGATGATGATACTTATGACGAAATGGGCGATAACCTAGACGATTAATTGCACACTTATGATTGTTATTGATAACAGTAAAGTGCGCCAACGTGGTTGTTAGATTGTGGTCCCAAAACGTTAAAGCGGCATAAAGAATGACGATTCTTTATGCCGTTTGTTTTTATGCTCGTTTTTGTATTAATACCTTATTCTTTATCAAAACTATCCACAATAATGGCGCCCATCGATGCGGGCATTGCAATTAAAATAATGCGCTTTAATGCTAAGATTGGTTCAGTAATGAGCGGCAATTTATCCAGTGCTAATAACACAATTCCCACCACGAGTAATGTCAGTAAATAAGCCGCGACAACCCGCAGTAAAAAGGCTCGTCTGCGTTTGGTAATATTGGCCTGAAACACACTCTGATAGGCAAATAGGGTGATAAAGGCTAACGACAAGACCACCACGAGCACTAAATTTAACGTCGGTAAGCTTGCCGATAACCGCCACGCCTCTTCTGAAAACGCAATCGGTACCGACAAGGCAAAAGCCCCAACCGCAATTTGGCCGAGATCTTCGGCGTTAAACGTTGGCTTTATGGGCTGCTTATTTGGCATCAAACTGGTAGCGAGTAATGTGGTGATAAACGCTATTGGGTGTCACCCAAACTGCACTAGCCCCCGGCAAGTTAGGTTGGTTGGGTGAATCTGGCAACATTTGAGGTTCAATACAAACCGCCTGATGGTCAACAAGGACTCGTTGTTTTTTCGCGACAGTGCCCTGTAAAAAATTGGCGCCATACACCTGCACCCCAGGCTGGTTTGTATACACCGTCATGCGGCGACCACTATTAGGGCTTGCCAGGCAACCAAAGCGTTGTAAGTCTGCGCTTGGATTATCTAATACATAACAGTGATCAAAGCCGTTAGTGGCTGCTAAAGCGGCGCGCTGTGTTTGTACCGACATTGGTGTGGTAACTGTCATATCTAAGTCACTGCCAGCAGTCGGCTCAATTGACGTCGGTATGCCTACATCATTCATTGTAAGGTAGTGTTTAGCATCTACCTGCAAGGTGTGCTCTGTGTTGGTGTGGCTGCGGTTGCCGTCTAAATTAAAGTAACTGTGCTGCGTTAAACTGATTGGACAAGGTTTATCGGTACTGGCCAGTATTTCTACATATAGGTTATTACCAACCAAACGGTAGTCTAATTGCACGTTGCAATTGCCAGGAAATCCCATATCGCCGTCAGGGCTTTTTAAGGTTAAGCGTACACCGTCGCTCAAGGTGCCTAATTGCCATTGTTTGCGATTAAAGCCTTCTTTGCCGCCATGTAAACAGTTTGTGGCTTGGTTAACGCTCAATGAGTAATGTTGGCCTTGATATTCCATTTTGCCATTAGCAATACGATTACAGTAACGACCAGCTATGGCACCTAAATGTGCCTGTTGGGTTAAATAGTCTTCAGCGCTGTCGCAACCTAAGACGATGTTTTTGCGTTCGCCATTGCGGTCGGGTGTCCATAATGATCGAATAATCCCGCCTAGACTTAATACTTCAAGTGCGATGATGCCATTATCAATTCTAACCCGCTCAATCTCTCCACCACGGGGATCTTGCCAAGGTTCAAGCACACTAAAACGTACCATTTACGCCTCTCTTTTTGGTTAATTTAACGGATGCGTCCTGCACCGCCACTGGCCGAACATAAGTGTATGGTTGCTTCAATACCGGTTTGAGTAAAGAACTGGTTTTCAACCAAATTGATCACATCATCGCTTAAATCATGGCTGACTAATGCAAGCACACAGCCATCGCTCATGCGTACGCCGCCTTGCTCGCCAATAAGCGTTGCAATCATGGTCACTAAGGTGTCGATTTCTGGCGTGATGATATTAAAGTCATCACGCATAGACATTTGTGATTGCGCCATTAACTGGCTAAACCGGGCAATATTATTTTGCTGTAAAGCGCGCGCGGCATTGCTGGTGCGCTGGTTTTCTGTGATCACATGACGTGCTCGGCGAAATTGCTCATCGCTGAGTAAATCTTTACTTTGGGTCAATAAATGTAATGAGCAGTCGCGTAACGAATCGAGCCCGAGTAATTGAGTGATATTGCTACACTCTTTTTTGCGTTGTTCAAATTGTTGTACAAATGCCTGACGCCCTTGCTTAAGGTCGATAATGATCATGCTGAGATCTTCAGGCAAAAGTACGGGTTCACTTTCAAGTTCTAGGCAATCGATTAACAGGGCGTGATCGGGTTCAGCCATGGCGCTGATCATTTGATCCATCATGCCGCAGTCTAAACACATAAATTGGCTTTCGCCGCGTTGCGCCAATTGAGCAATCGCTAATGGCGATAAATGTAATTGGCTGGCATAACTTATGGCAGTACCAAAGGCGATTTCTAATGCTGCAGACGACGATAGCCCCGCACCGAGTGGTACATCACCGACAATGGCTAAATCTAACCCTTTTGCTTGCAAGCCCGATTGATTCATTGCTGCTGTGACACTTTTTAGGTAATGGGTCCAGTCATCAGCCGCGGCAACAGAGCCTTCTTCACCA
This sequence comes from Shewanella inventionis, assembly GCF_019931735.1. Taxonomy (NCBI): domain Bacteria; kingdom Pseudomonadati; phylum Pseudomonadota; class Gammaproteobacteria; order Alteromonadales; family Shewanellaceae; genus Shewanella; species Shewanella inventionis. The sequence continues at coordinate 999,662 of NZ_CP082926.1, forward strand.
AAGCGCCATTGTTTAATTTGTCCAGGAAACGCAGTGGTAACAGCACGGAATAAATTATCGTCGCGGTGTTTTACCGCAATAACAGTATGAAAGTTAATGGCTGCTGGTAGTGCAAGCCCTTCGTTATAATCGGTATGCTCACCCATAATATTCACTCGGCCAGGCGCCTGATATAACTCGTCAGGCTTGGTACCGAATGTTTGAACAAATAATTTAGTTGCACGTTGAGCAGGGTTAGACATACTTCAAAAAATCCAAACTAAAGAGTGACAAGAACCTTTGAGTTATAGCATGACTTTACCGTGTCTGTAACTGAGATTTTCTTATCTGAACTAAAATTGAAAATACTGTGTGCTAAACAAAACGCCTACAATAATGTGTAGGCGTTGTGTGATCTCTGCTTAAGGTTGATTAGTTTTATGATGGCGACTGAACCGGCTGACTCTCTGTGTCTACAGTGTCGACGTCTGTATCATTGACAACTACAGATTCCGGTACTAATTCAGGTGGCGAATCTAACAGCTCATGGATCACATGATCAACAAAACCCGCACCAGCGGCTTCATACAAGTTGTACACCGTATGCACGCCAGATTCTTTAAGCGACTCGCCGTCTTCAGAATATTGCACAATGGCGCTAATTTTGCCTTCGTAATTCAGTTTATGCAGTTGCTCGACCGCAAACAAATTACCCACATGATTTGGCATAGCTAACAGTACTAATTCAAGATTTGGAGCCCGCTCGAGTTTTTCCCAAAAGTCAGTATCGCTGGCGTCGCCCTGCACTACATTACGACCTTGACTGCGGTGAAAGTCCACCAACTCTTGCTTGTGCTCAATCCCTAAAATTTCGCCGTTATATTTAGCGCGTAGTTCATCGTAAGCACCAGAACCAATGCGGCCCATACCTAAAATCAAAAAGCGCGGATTACCAATCCGAATTTGTCTATCTTCAGGGTGTAATGGGTGACGTTCAAGCTTAGTGAGCGTTGATTGATAACGCTGATAAATTTTGCTGACACTGCTATTAAGCGGCGCGGCAAATAAAAAGCTAATGCTCAAGGCAACGGCAATAATGATTAACCATTCTGCCGGTAGCCACCCCTTGTATGCAGCAACGGCTGCCACAATCAAACCAAACTCACTGTAGTTACCTAGGTTAAACGACGCTAACAACGACGTGCGTGAGCGCAATTTAAAGCGGGTGAGTAGATATAAAAACATCATGATTTTAACCGGCACTAGGGCAACTAAAATGGTGGCTAAACCAATGTCGGCCAACGTAGGTAAACCATTTAAGCCAATAGTTAAGAAAAACGCGACTAAAAAAAGCTCTTTAAAAAAGTAGATTGATTTGGCTAACTCAGATGATTTAGCGTGGCCAGCCAGTAGAATACCGATAATCAGTGCGCCTAAATCGGGCTTTAATCCTACCGCTTCAAATAACCATGCGCCTACCACTAATGCCATAACTAAGCCAAAGAGCACCAGCATTTCACCGTGGCCAACCCGGTCGAAAATTTTATAAATTAACGGGCGTGCAAATGGCAGTAATAATAAACCAAAGGCCCAAACAGAGGGGATATTCCCTTTGGAAATGGTTAAAAATATCACCGCGAAGATGTCTTGCATAATCAAGATACCAATCGCTACGCGGCCATAAAGCGACTGCATATCACCGCTGTCTTCTAACACTTTTACCGCAAATACCGTACTTGAAAAACTCAGCGCGAATGACACTAACATCAACTGATTTATCGTAAATCCGTCGAGTTGCTCAATGCCTAAAAATCCTAATAGTTTGAGTATTGGCACAAAAAAGATAATAGAGCCAATTAAATGCAAGCTCGAACCTGCCCAGACTTCTGCTTTAAATAAGCTTTTAATGTCGAGTTTAAGGCCGATAGAAAATAACAGTAAGGTAACACCCAAGTCAGCCAGTTGCTGTAAAATAGGTAAGCTGCTGTCTTCAATACCGAATGTGAATAATACGAAGCCCGCGACGAGATAACCAATGAGTGGTGGTAAACCGACTCGACTCACCAGCATGCCGCACAGTAAGGTGATAATAAGAATTGCAGGTTCCATAACACTCCTTGAATGAAGAATATAAAACCACATTGTATAAGAAAAAGTTGAACTTTCGATGACTTTAATGGATTAAATGCAAAAAACAGCATCTTTAGTGACTAAAGATGCTGTTTTTAAATAGAAAATATTTTACGTTATTTTAATAACAGGTCTAAATGAGCGGCAAAGTCTTTTGGCCCCATAAAACCCGTTACTCGTAAATCTTCACGTTGCTCACCGTCTTGATTAAACATCAATAAGGTTGGTAGCCCCAATACGCCATAATGCTCTAGTAATTCAATATCAATATCATCACTGGCGGTAACATCGGCTTGCAGTAATACCATTTGGTCCATACGTTTAGCGACTTCGTTGTCTTTAAAGGTAATGGCTTCAAATTCTTTACATGCCACACACCAGTCGGCATACAAATCTAACATCACGGTTTTGCCGCTGATGCTAGCCTTGTCTAGCTCAACTTCTAAATCAGCAAGCGACTTAATACGAATAAAGTGGTTGGTTTCACCATGACCTTCACCGTTTAATCCAGCTTTAGTTATGCTTGGTGTCTCGTGACCTAACCCTGTCATAAGCGCTTGGAAACCATACGAGAAGCTAGCTAACAATGTCAGTAGCAGTAATACGCCACGGGTCGTTTGCTTCCAGTTAAACTCACTAAGCTTGTTTTGGTGCATTAAGTAGCCGGTTAACGCAACGCCCCACACAGACCATAATAAGTCCGACACCAGACCAGGCCAAATACGACCAATCATCACAATCGATACCGAAATCAGTAAGAAACCGAATATGGTTTTAATAATATCCATCCAGGCACCGGCACGAGGCAATATTTTACCGCCTGAGGTACCAATGATTAACAAAGGCACACCCATGCCCATGCTCAACACATACAGCGCCAAAAAGCCTTGAATTAAATCGCCAGATTGCGCCACATAAATCAATGCGCCAGATAGCGGTGCTGTAGTACAAGGAGAGGCGACTAAACCAGAGATAACACCCATTAAGAACACACCAATCAGGTTGCCACCTTTTTGGTTGTTCGACATGTCGTTCATTTTTTCTTGCCATTTTGATGGCAATTTTAAATCGTACAGGCCAAACATCGATAAACTTAACAGCACAAACATCACTGCCAAGAAAATCAAAATAGCAGGATGTTGTAACGCCGCTTGAAACTTAAGCCCAGCAGATGCCACCACTAAACCTAATAACGAATAAGTAATGGCCATACCTTGTACGTATGCCATTGATAACGTAAATGCTTTGCCGGTAGAGAGCTTTTTACCCTGACCCACAATAATGCCCGACAAAATCGGATACATAGGAAATACACAAGGGGTTAACGCCAATCCAATACCTAAACCAAAAAAGATCAGTAACGTCCAAAGCAGGCTGTCATTTTGTAGCATCTGGCTTAGGCTATCTTGTTGGGTAATCGGCGCTTTTGCAGTATCTGTAGCCGGTAATGATGCCGTTGACTCTGGTGCTCCAATGACTTTTTTAGCCGTTATCATGCCGTCATTTTCGGCAACAGCTTGGAGTTTTACCTCATTTTTAGTTGGCGGATAGCACAATGTACCTTCAGCACATCCCATAAAGGTAACGGTAATAACGGCATCGGCATTGGCTTGTTTTAACCCAGCTGGGATCTCTACAAACGAGTAGTACACTTCCTGGTCGCCAAAGTATTCGTCGTTATGGTTTTTTCCGCGTGGTAGCTCAATATCGCCTATCACGGCACCCTCTGCCGAAAACTGTAATTTGTCGCGGTATAAATAGTAACCATCGGCAATCACAAAGCTCATTTTTAGCTGATTACCTTGCTGCTGGTAATCAAAGGCAAATGCCTCATTAACGGGCATGAGCTTGGGTTCGCTACTTAAAAAACTAAAAGTGTTACTTGAGGCATTGGCACTGAGCGCCGAAGGAGCAAGTAACATTGATGACATCAATAACAAGGACGTGAGGCAAAGCGAAACGATTTTTTTCATGATAGTGAGTTGTCTTCTATCCATTGTAAATAAGGGCCAAAACCATTAGTGATTGGCATGGCGATGAATTCTGGTACTTCATAGGGATGCATTTGGATCACAAGTTGCTCAATCGCCTTGTATTGCTCAGCCATACATTTGATTTGCAAAGGCACTTCTTGTGACTGGCAAATGTCATTATTCCACCGATAAACCGACTCAACGACCTGACCGATTTGAACACATGCTGCCAATTGTTTATCAACGAGCGCACCGGCAATCATTTTTGCGGTTTCAGTATCTGGGCAGGTGGTTAAAATAACGAGTTGCTTAGGTTTATACATATACAATCTTAAAGTTTACTTAAGTTAAAGGCGTTATAATTAAAGCGTCATCACATTACGCTTATTTAGCTAAGTTTTCACTAAACAGCGATGATATTCGTGACCAGTCTTGAAAACAGACCCGATAACCCCCACTTAAGTTTCATCGGCATAATATTTTTAAGTCGCCACTTTAGCAAAAAGCGATGATTAGAGGCCAATATGTTTTTTATTTTATTGTTAATATTTGTACTTATTCCGGTTATTGAGCTTAACGTATTGATTGAAGTCGCCAGTTCTATTGGCTCTTGGACTACGGTTGGCTTAGTGTTATTTACTGCCGTAGTTGGAGTGTCGCTAGTGCGTAGCCAAGGGTTAAGCACATTAATGACAGTGCAGCAAAAGTTGGCACGAGGTGAAGCGCCAGGCAAAGAAATTGTAGAAGGCATGATGCTCGCAGCGGCAGGGGTGTTATTACTTATTCCTGGCTTTGTGACTGACTTTATTGGCTTAATATTACTAACCCCATTAACTCGTGCCCCCATCGCGGCCTTTTTGTATAAGCGGATGCAGCTGCGCATGGTGACCAATGGTGGATTTAAAGCAGGTTTTGGTCCAGGCCAAAACCCTTTTGGTCAATCGGGCCCATTTGGTGGGCAAAACCCATTTGATCAAAATGGTAATACCTTTGATGGTGATTTTGAGCGTAAAGACGAGCAACCTCGCAGCCATCACATTGAGCAAGCTAAAACCGATGATGACATTATTGATGTTGAACCGGTAGCGCCTAAAGACGATAAAAAGTAGCCCTTCATCATGCAAAAACAGCCGACTTAACCTGATTTAGTCGGTTGTTTTTGTGTTTAATTGCTTATCTTGTTTGGCACCAAGCCAAAATGCGCTGGCAATACTGAGCGTCCAATTGGCAATAAACAGCCATGTGAGTTGCGATAACTCAGCCGATTGTGAGTCCAGCGCGACTTTAGTGACTTCGGCGTAAATGGAGCTTAAATCGTTAGCCACATTACCCGCCAAAATCTGTTCGGCAATCACTTGTGCACGGCTAATAATGTGGTTCATTAGCACCATGATGCACAGCAAGCTGACACTAATAAATCCCCAGCCAAGCCATTTTTTACCTAGCCAAAGTTGGCCGCTTCCAGGGCAAATCAGAGCCGACAATAATGCGGCATAAATGGATTTTTTCATAACGTATTGGGCTGAGCTAAAAAGTCACAATGAATCTTATTAAGTCATCGATACTCGCCAAAGGCAAGAGCTTGTCATTGAGGTTAATGTGAAATTAATCTACCAAGCGATTAATAGAGGCGTCTGCACGCTTAGATGTGGCCGATAAACCCGTGTTGCTCTCTGTCGTAATGTTACTGATTGAGTCATCCTGACGCTTATCGGTGCATGAAACTGTATGCTTAATATCGCTTGGTTCACTTATTTGAGTAGCAAGGTAATAACAGGCAATGCCCATTAACGTATTTGTGATGGGTAACGCCAAAAAGACACCCTTAACGCCACCTATATATGCCCCTAACGCCGCAAATGGCAGCATTAACAACATTAACCGACACAGATTTATCACTAAAGAGCTCAACGGTCTATGGTAGGCATTTAAGCTGGTTGCAAAAATAATCACAATGCCCAGCGGGCCATAAGCTGCGGGCAATACCATCACATAAAAACTCAGCCAGTCGATTACCAAAGGATCATTAGTAAATAGTTGGGCAATGGCTGAGGCATTAAAATACAACGGGATAAACAATAAGGTTTGAAAAACAAACACAAACTGTAACGACATCAATAAGGCTTTTTTGGCTCGGACAGGTTGGTTGGCCCCCAGGTTTTGTGCAATAAAAGGCATTAGGCTTGACGACAATGCCATCACCACAATTAACAGCACTGACTCAAGGCGGATCCCCGCACCAAACGCCGCGACACCTGTGTGATCAATCCTTGCAAGCATGGCCATGATAATGCCGTTAGCGATAGGATTTATCACATTCATTAACGCTGCTGGGCGCGCAATATGTGCCAAAGCTTTCCAGTGCAATATAAACCGGCCGACATCAAAACTGGCAAATTCAATCAGCTTACGTTTTATCACAATTAAATAGCCAGCCAACGACATTGCCACAATCCAAGACAGTGTCGTGGCAATGGCAGCCCCTTGTATTTCTAAACGTGGAAAAGGGCCAATACCAAAGATAAGCAGCGGGTCGAGAATTAAATTTACCACCGCAGCCAACATCATTATTTTAGCCGGTGAACGCGTGTCACCCGTAGCACGTAGTCCTTGATTGCCGACCATCAGCAGTACTAGGGCTGGCGCGCCTAAATACCAGTACCACATATAATCATTAATTAACGGCAAGCTGGCTTCGTTCGCGCCAAGTAAGCTAAAAATAGGCTCCATAAACACGCAGCCCAATATCGATAATCCCCAAATAATGATTAAGGTCATGCACAGGGTGTCGAATAAAAAGACTTTTGCTTCAGGCGCGTGACCAGAACCAATTAAGCGGCCAAGATTGGTTGACACTCCCGCGCCAATACCTATACCTATGCTTGAAATAACTAACGTAACAGGAAAAGTAAAACTGATTGCCGCTAAAGCTTCTGTGCCCAGTTGGCTAATAAAAAAGATGTCTACCAAACTGCCGCCCAGAATGGTCATAATACCAATCAGGTTTGGCAAGGTCATATTAAGCAGCACACGACCAATAGGAGCGCTAAGCAACCCGTGTTTGTCTTTCATCTATTCTCTAGGGCTTGGGGTTTTAAAGGTGTCGAATTCTATCAGGATTAATAGCGCTTTAATAAAACAGACTTAAAAAAAGTGTAGTTTTTTTTAAAATCCCCCTTGGATCTGTGATCAATCACCCCCATATCACATGCATCGAGGGGAAAACCCTTATTTGTAAGTCAACAGCCTCGTTTTTTGGGCATCAAATCATTAGGAGAGTTCATAGATGAATATTCGTCCATTACATGACCGCGTTATCGTTAAACGTTTAGAAGTTGAATCTAAATCTGCAGGCGGTATCGTGCTTACAGGCAGCGCTGCAGAGAAATCAACTCGCGGTGAAATCCTTGCAGTAGGCAATGGTCGTATTTCAGAAAACGGCACAGTTACACCACTTGACGTAAAAGTGGGCGACGTTGTGATCTTCAATGAAGGTTATGGCGTGAAAAAAGAAAAAATTGACGGTGAAGAAGTATTAATCCTGTCAGAAGCTGACCTGATGGCAGTTGTAGGCTAAGCCTCGCCCATCAACTCGACTTTCCAATTAATCATTAAATTTAAAGGAACATCAAAAAATGGCAGCAAAAGAAGTCTTATTTGGTAATGACGCACGTGTAAAAATGCTTGCAGGCGTTAACATTCTAGCCAACGCAGTGAAAGTAACTTTAGGCCCTAAAGGTCGTAACGTTGTATTAGACAAAAGCTTTGGTTCACCACTTATTACTAAAGATGGTGTGTCAGTAGCCAAAGAAATCGAACTACAAGACAAGTTTGAAAACATGGGCGCACAAATGGTGAAAGAAGTTGCTTCTAAAGCCAATGATGCAGCCGGTGACGGTACCACAACAGCAACTGTATTAGCGCAAGCTATTGTTGTTGAAGGTTTAAAAGCCGTTGCAGCAGGCATGAACCCAATGGATCTTAAGCGCGGTATCGACAAAGCGGTTATCGCAGCCGTTGCTGAGCTAAAACTACTTTCTCAAGACTGTGCCGACACTAAAGCTATTGCTCAAGTAGGTACTATTTCTGCTAACTCTGACGAGTCTATTGGCGAAATCATTGCAACAGCAATGGAAAAGGTTGGTAAAGAAGGCGTTATCACCGTTGAAGAAGGCCAAGCGCTTGAAAACGAATTAGACGTTGTTGAAGGTATGCAGTTTGACCGTGGTTACCTATCACCATATTTCATCAACAAGCCAGAAACTGGCAGCGTTGAACTAGACAGCCCATTCATTTTGTTAGTAGACAAAAAAGTGTCTAACATCCGTGAATTATTGCCAATCCTTGAAGGTCTAGCAAAAACCGGTAAGCCATTGCTTATCGTTGCAGAAGACGTTGAAGGTGAAGCATTAGCAACGCTTGTGGTAAACAACATGCGCGGCATCGTTAAAGTGGCTGCTGTTAAAGCCCCTGGTTTTGGCGACCGTCGTAAAGCAATGCTTCAAGACGTGGCAATTCTAACTGGCGGTACTGTTATCGCTGAAGAAATCGGCCTAGAGCTTGAAAAAGCAACCCTAGAAGATTTAGGTACAGCTAAGCGCGTTATCATCACTAAAGACAACACTACTATCATTGATGGTAATGGTGACCAAGCGCAGATTTCAGCTCGTGTTTCTCAAATCAAACAACAAGTTGAAGAGTCAACGTCTGACTACGACAAAGAAAAGCTACAAGAGCGTATGGCAAAACTTGCTGGCGGCGTAGCAGTCATCAAAGTTGGCGCAGCAACTGAAGTTGAAATGAAAGAGAAAAAAGCGCGCGTAGAAGATGCATTACACGCAACTCGCGCAGCAGTTGAAGAAGGTGTGGTAGCCGGTGGTGGTGTAGCCCTTGTTCGCGTAGCAAGCAAAATTAAAGACGTTGAAGTAATTAACGAAGACCAAAAACACGGTGTGGTAATTGCCCTACGTGCGATGGAAGCGCCTTTACGTCAAATCGCAACTAACGCAGGCCAAGAAGCATCAGTTGTTGCTAACACTGTTAAAAATGGCACTGGTAACTACGGTTACAACGCCGGCAACGACACCTACGGTGACATGTTAGAAATGGGTATCCTAGACCCAACTAAAGTAACCCGTAGTGCATTACAGTTTGCAGCGTCAATTGCAGGTCTTATGATCACCACTGAAGCCATGGTTTCTGAAATTCCACAAGAGTCTGCGCCAGATATGGGCGGCATGGGTGGTATGGGCGGAATGGGCGGCATGATGTAATCTAGCTGGTCTAAATCGATGATAACTGCGTTGCTTCACCACTCGTTTAAGAAAGCTAAACGTCGTGGTAAAGCGCCTTGTTCTCACCCGATTTATTCTGCGCTATATACTCTAACTGGTTAAAATGGGTTATAGCGGCGTTACTTTGCAGCTCGTGTAGAAAAACACTACACGTCGCTACAAAAAGCCTTGCTCTAAGCCCATTTTTCCTGCGTTAGATGCTTATGCTGGTCGAAATCCTAAAAGCTAAAGCTAAACTTCTTGTAAAAAAAAAGAGAAAGCCTCGATACCAAACCGTGTCGGGGCTTTTTGTTAAGGGCGTTTATCCGATGGATAAAGACTGGGTTATGTAGAAGAGTAGGCTGAACTAGGTTATAATATAAGCGTTATCGCGGAGGGTATAATGGCAAATTCAACAAAAGATAAAACACCTAAAAACGCACGAGTGTTCGCGCCGAAAATGAGCAATTTTGAAATGAGCTCTCGCTATGAAGGCCTATCTATGAAGAAAGAAAATGCCGGAAAATCGATTGATGATTTGAAACTCAAGTATGCGCGATAACTATGCGGGATAAATATGCGGGATAAATATGGGGTAAGCCACGACAGTTACTGTTACCCTGATTCGGAAGTACTTCAAAACAAGCTTAATATTCAGGACTATGGCAACCTCGCCGAAGCCGAATTAGCCTTTACTGCAACTCGATATAGTCAATACTCTTCAACAATTACCTCGTTACAAGACTTTAACCTAAAACATCTACAAAGCCTGCATAAGCAACTATTTCAAGATATTTACCATTGGGCTGGTGATATTCGAACCGTGGATATTTCTAAGGGGGATACGCGTTTTTGTACATGTTCAAGAATTGAGGCTGAAGCGAACAAACAATTCTCTCGAATCGTATTATTAGAACGATTCGATTCAAAACATGAACTAATTGCAGAAAACACCGATATCTTTTGTGAGCTGAACATTATCCATCCATTTAGAGAGGGAAATGGAAGAACGCAAAGATTCTTTTTTGAAGAGCTCTTTTTCTATTTTGACTTAAGCGTTAATTGGCCTGATATTTCGAAAGATGAATGGGTAAATGCAAATATTCAAGGGTATTTAGGTGATCTGAGATCATTAAATCAAATATTGAGTGATGCCACTTCATCAATTTAAGCATCCCTTGATGCCTTTAAACAACGGATCACTGCGTTACTTGTTCGTTCATATCAGTGGTTGGTAAAAGGTAGAAAGATTACGTGTCGCTCAAGACGCCTTGTCCTCTTGTCTGTAGCATAATCAATTAATTCTACGCAAAAACGTCTAACCCATTAACAAATAGGGTCAGATCAAACTTTCTACCTCACTATCCAGATATGCCCATTATAAAGGCTGATAACACAAAAGTGATGTGGATGAGTAAATACCACATGATTTTGTCGTTTTCGATATTTGCGGTATTGATGCTCATGTATCTATTGGGGCAATTTCACTGTTTGTAGTGGTTACATTTAACCGTCAAATTACTCAACAATCGTATAGTGTAACAATGTACACTTTTAGCTCGCTTAACAACTTAGGTACTGAAAAGTGTACTATGTTACACTTTCAGTGGTGGCAAAAAAGTAAACCACTATAAAGTGTAGGTTGTTACACTTTGCTGTTGAAATATCAAGCATTGAGAGCTAAAGTGTAGCAATGTACACTTTGGACTAACATTATGGCACTTTCACTCAATCAAGCACTTAATCAACAATCTTTAGGCTTGCTCATTAAAGAAACCAGAAACAGCGCGGCACTGACTCAAGATGTGGCAGCGATGTTGTGTGGCGTGACCAAAAAGACGTTAATTCGTGTTGAGAAAGGCAATGATGTTTATATTTCGACAGTGTTCAAAATTCTTAATGGTTTGGGAATTAGTATTGATGTCGCGCAGAATCATAACGCAGATCCTAAAGTATGGTACTAATCGATAAAGAAAAGCCCTGATGCTGTTATGTATCAGGGCTTTTTATTTGGGTATTACTGGTTACTTCCGAGTAATTTTATCCAAATATCCCATGGCGAAGGCCGATAACACGAAGGTGATGTGGATGAATAAATACCACATGATTTTGTCGTTTTCGATGTTTTCGGCATTCATAAAGACTTTGAGTAAATGAATTGATGAAATGGCCACAATCGATGCGGCTACTTTATTTTTAAGTGAGCCTGAATCCATCTTGCCTAGCCAGCTGAGTTTTTCACTGTTTTCGCCGACATCAAGTTGTGATACGAAGTTTTCATAACCTGAAAACATCACCATAATCAGTAGGCCACCGACTAAGGTGATGTCGATGAGTGACAGGGTTATGAGCACTAAGTCGACTTCTGCAATGGTGAAAATAATCGGAATGATATGAAAGATCTCTTGAAAGAACTTTATGCCCAATGCGAGTAAGACTAAGCTTAATCCCAAATAAATCGGCGCCATGATCCAGCGCGATGCATACATCAACTTTTCAAAAATTCTTTCCATAAAAATAGTTAACCCTTTAAATAAATACGCTAAAAAAGCAATGTAGCCATTTACGGCAAATCAATTAAGATAATAAACTTTAACTGTGATGACAAATTATGGCAAGCAAGATAATGTGTCATTTGCACTTTGTCTGTCGCATAGTGTATCTCACCACCATTAGGTTGACGATAAGTGGTGTTGTGAACTTTATTGTTGGTTAGGTACTGAGTTGAATATGACTCATTTTTTAATCTCAGCCTCAGGTTGAGCGATTACACTGTGTTAATTGAGTATGGGCTGTAACATTTAACTGAGACTTAATATTATGGATAACGCAAACACTAACCCAACAAGAAAAATGCCCTGGATGGCCATAGGGATTATAGGATCATTAATGTTATTGTTTGGGCTGTTGTTAACATTGATGCCTAAAGGATTTACGTCAGATCTTGAGAAAATCGGTACAGGTAAACCTGCGATTGTGTTTGTCTACGATCCTAATCTTGTGTCTGGTACCACTCAAACCGAACAGATGAACGAAGCGCGAGCTCATCTTGGTGATAATGTGCACTTTTTGCTGGCTAGAATTGCAACGCCAGAGGGTGAGGCGTTTATTGCTAAACATAATGCACGAGTAACTGAGTTATTTTTATTTGACCCAGCAGGCAACCTCGTTAAAAGGCAGCTTGCGGTTATTGATGCAAATGAGCTAATGCGATGGGTGCGCTAGGTGTGTTAAGTTCGACATAGTCACCTTGGCTAAACAAGAAGCCTGCTGATAATTAGCAGGCTTCTTGTTTATATAGGCTAAATTATTGCTTTAACTCAAGTTGATAAAAACTGGCTTGGGCGTAGTCGCCAGCGTCCATGCCACGCCATTGGCAATCTGAGCTGCTCTTTTTGGTATTACATTGGTTATAAACGCCTGCTTTGTAATACATCCAATCATTTTGATAACCGAGATCAACCTTGTGACCTTGGTAATTCCCTTGTGCTAGGTTGACGTCGAAGGTCTTTATTATTGGCTTGTTGCTGCCTGGATTTTTGGTAAATGTCAGCGTCATGCTGTCGCCTTTAACATTCACTTCATATGCAAAGATTTCGCCTAATTTAATGCCATCTTTAGGATCGACATCGCCTTGGCGAAGGTTGAATTTACCAAACACATTGTGACGAATATCTTGACGAAGCTTTTTGCCGTTACTGTCGACAGCATCTTGTAGTTTTGGCTCTGGGTTTAGCTCGTAGCTCCAAGATAAAGAGCCATATTCATGCTCCGGCAGTTTACGATAAACAATTTTAAGCGGTTCGTTGTCAGAGCCATGAATTTGGCCTATCACCACAGCAAATGCACCATTTTTTGTGTCATTACCGCTAAAACTCACTTGGTCCACAGACAAGGTCGCTTTTAATTGCCCGCCAATAGCGCCATATTCACTAGCATTGGGGTGCGATGCCACGACGAAATTGTTTTTAGGATCATCGTATTTGTCGGCCAACATGGCGCGTAGTTCGCTGCGGGTATTTTTACTATTTGGCGTGGTTGGCGCTTCATTGGGCGCAACAAACACTAATGCACCGGTGTTTTTATCGGTATAAAACCACTGCGGATGAGAGTAAGGCGTTTGGGTATCGCGCAGTTGTTGCTTGTTTATTTCTAAGGCTTTGCCTGCATTTTTAGTCGAGAGTTCCGGTAAGGTGATTTTCCATTTTGATAGATCAAAGTTTTGTGACGGAGCCTTGGTGGGATCAAGATTGAAGCGTTTGGCGGTATCAAGTTCAATTGAAGCCGCGACAGAGCCAGCGATCATGCAGGTGGTTAACAAACTCAGCGGGATCTTTCTCATTGAATGGCTCCTTAGGATCATGACTAAATAAGTAACCAGAATACTACAATAATATTGTATTACAAATGTGCTGTTGGGATAGGGTATTTAGCCTTGAGTTACTCCCAAGCATGAGTACGGTAATATCAAACGCATAAATTTGTGTGCTAAGTGTGTTGCGCTACGAGACTCTGTGGTTATGGTTAAGCCTACTATGTTGAGGTTAAGTAGATTTTGATGGGTATTTAAACATTAATGATGTCTCAAGCGGGCAAATTAATATATGATGCGCCACCCTAAATTTGCCTGTGTCACCGATCCCTTTTTATGTCTACCAATGCCCTTTATACCGATTTGTCCGGTTATTACGATTTAATGTGTTGTGATATTAATTACCAACAGCAAAGCAATAGCGTAGCCCGCTTGCATCAAATTTTGGGCAATAAAGGTAAACAACATTTAGATCTAGCTTGTGGCACTGGGCCGCATGTTAGGCATTTTATCGACTTAGGCTTTCAAAGCAGTGGCCTTGATATTAATCAGCCTATGCTTGATATTGCGATGCGTCGTTGCCCTGAAGCGCAGTTTAGTTTGCAAAATATGACAGAGTTTTATGTAGAACAAAAACTGGATTTAATCACCTGTTTTTTGTATTCCATTCATTATTCGCCGGGTACCGAGGCGCTTAAAGCCTGTATTGCCAGTGTGCATAAAGCGCTTAATCCAGGCGGACTATTTTGTTTTAACTCGGTCGATAAACATCAAATCAATAATCACTCTCTTGTGCGTCACAGCGCCGAGTTTGAAGGTAGCCAGTTTGTGTTTGAGTCTGGTTGGTATTACAGCGGTACAGGCGACATGCAGGCACTTAACTTGAGTATTGCCAAATCCCCGTTTGACGCCACACAGTTGTGGCAAGACTCTCATGCTATGGTCGCCACAAGCTTTACTGAGCTGCAAACATTGTTAAGCCCGTATTTTGACGTGCAAATATTTGAACATGATTATGACAGGATTATCCCGTGGGATTTAGCCTCAGGCAATGCCTTGTTTGTGTGTACAAAACGCGAGCTAGACTGATTTTATTATCCAGTTTAGACAGGCTCTTTACCTGTGCGTGGTTTTGGCGTTATTACACAGAACAATTTACATTTGATAAATACCGTGCGTAAACGATTAACGTAAGTTACCACAATGCTGTCTTTCGCATGGTACGCCATCACGATCACCATCCATTTCAGTACCTGGGCAGTTATTGATATAAAACGTTGCTTCGGCACATGAGCGCATTTGGCTGCAGTGTATTTTACCGGTTTCACATCTAAATTGTGGTTGCAGGTTTTTAGCGCTTGGATTTGGCTCTGAAGGCTCCCATTGCATTTGTTCAATATCTGCATTGGTTAACACAGGGACCGCTGTCATTTTTTCATATTGCTTATAGCCGAAAATGCCGACACCAAGAAAAATAATAATCATGAACATACGGCCAAGGATTGGGCTGCTGGCGCTATGATTATATCTTTGGCTGGGTCTATGCGGCGAGTTTGTGGTGTTATTTTTTGATGGGTGTTGACTGCTCGCAATAACGGCGACGCCTTCAATGCTGGCTTTTATGGCTTTGACTTTTCCATCGGGTTGGTTTTCACGATGAAATACAATTTCATCGCCAACCTTGGGCTTTCTAGCCATGTGCTTTAACGCTGATATATGAATAAACACATCTTGATCATTACCCGCTTCAGGTTTAATAAACCCAAAGCCTTTTTCATCGTTCCAACGAACTAACGTGCCTCTTTCCATGGCGATCTTGCTCCTCATTTTGTTTTCTGTCAGTAATATAATAACTGTATTGATGAGTTGTAAGCGAGTTATTTGAATCGGTTATTGTGTTGGATGATGACTGGGATTATTGTGGTTAATACGGGCTAAAAATGTATTTGATTTGGTTGCAATCTAATGTGGTATTGCTAACGCGTTACAGCTTGCAGCCCCAATGGAGGGATTTTCCATGCTTTACGATCTAACGGTAGTGCAATTTAGCAAAATGCTAAACAATTTAACTCATATTCTTGATAAAGCTGAAGCCTTTGCCGCACTAAAAAAAGTCGACATGGCAGTGCTGTTAAATTCTCGCTTAGCCCCTGATCAATTTAATCTTATTCGCCAGGTGCAAATTGCGTGCGACACGGCAAAAATTGGTGTGGCACGTTTAACGGGTAACATGGACACTGTGCCCAAGCACGATGATAGCGAAACCACGCTAGAGGAATTACGCCAACGCATTACCTCAGTGCTGACTTATCTTGACGGATTTAGTGAGGCCGATTTTGGCCATGCTGACAGCGTGCATGTGTCTCAACCACGCTGGGAAGGTAAGTATTTAACTGGGTACGAATTTGCCATTGAACATGCGATCCCCAATCTTTATTTTCACATCACTACGGCTTACTCAATATTGCGCCACAACGGCGTGGAAGTGGGTAAAAAAGACTACTTAGGCGCCATGCCTTACAAAGTGCCAGTGATGTAAGATCACGTGTAGGTTGAAAAACGCGAAAGGATAAGTCATGACTTATCCTTTTTTATTTTTAGCTATTGTATGTTCAATTCAGTATCGACGTGGCCTCTATCGGGCTGTCTGGTATAGGCCTTACAGTGATTGATGCGATGATAGAGCAACATGTATTAGTGCAACACAAACTCGTTGCCAGTTTATCCGCCAAGCATTAAACCAATTCTCAAAACCTTGGGTAACGGCTTTTGAGCTTGAGTGAGGTTAATTTAACGACTTAACAAAAAACGGCCAGAAGCTTAGACTCTGGCCGTTTTTTCTTTATTGAGCCACGAGCATGGGAACTACTTTTGCAATTGCGCTTTTGCTGCTTCAACTTTTGAGAAATCTAAGCCCAGCTCAACTACGGCTTCTTTAATTAAGGCTGGGTTTTGCATTACAAGGGCCATTAACTGCTGAAGCTTTTCTGGTGGAATACCTAATTGGCCTATAGTTGCCATTGCTGCAAATGGATTTTCAGTTAACGTTTGAAACAACTCATTAATTTGTGCATCGCTGATGTTGTGTTCTTTTAAGATGGCAATAATCGGATTCATTGCATGACCTTGTTGGTTAAAAGTGAGTAGGGCAAGATTTTATCACGTTTTAGCCTGTTGAGGGCAAGCCTCTGAGGTGGAGGATTCTTGGCATTGTATATCCGTCTGGCTAGCTGTTTTTATTGTTATGTTAGGTGACTTATTAACGTGAAATGGTATTACAGTGTCGTGAGTTAACCGTTTATGAATGACAATCCTGTAAATGACAGTGCAGTAAATTACAATGCAGTAAGTTATTGTGCAGTAAGTTAAGTGACAGTGCAGTGAAATGAAGTAACGCGTAAAAAAAGGCCAGAACATATTAGGATATGTTCTGGCCTTGTTATTGATGAGCTTATATTACAACACTTAAAGTGCTGCTATTGCGCGTCTTCAAACTTACAGTGGACTTGCGACAACGTAATCGTTTTAGTGCTTTGCACATGGCGTAATAAGCAAGCATCACCTTGTTTTAATAACTGAATCGCATCAGGTATTTCAGTGCTGCGGCCCATTATCAACAACCCGTTGGCATCTTTGTGCTGTTTGCGTTCAATCACCTCTTGGCTGTATTGCACAAAGGCATTGTCGCTAATCACCACACTACTTGCGCCCAACAAGCTTGCTATTGCTTGTTGCAACTCATCGTGGGTTTGCTCATTTGGATTTGTTATTGTTGCAGCTTGTGGCGAGGTGTTTACCTCGCTTGCTGTCGCCACACAACCGCTTATAAATACAATACCAAAAAGTCCTATGAGTGCTTTTAGCATTATTGCTCCGAAGCCAGCGGCGTTAAAATGCGATTGTTTTGCAACACATTTTGATTGCGGGTGTCTTGCAACATAAAGCCTGGGTCAATAAAGGTTGTTTTAGCCGGTGCACGGGCGATAGCCGTAGCGGTTGCTGGGCAGCTGTTGTTGTCACGGTAATAGAGCGCAGCACTTAACAGTGTTTCATCGGTATCACCTAATGCATGAGTTAGGTCATCATCGAGTGCGCAACCGGGTACTTCGCTGTCTACGGTTGGGTTTGTTGATGGTACAAAGCCGTCAGAATACTCGCCAAAACCTTTGTCGTTTACGCCTTTAAATTGAATCGTAAAGTAGGTGGTATCACAGTTATCTGTTGGGTAAAAACCATAAGGTTTACCGCATGTGGTGTCGCCTAATTGAATCACTTCAACATCAATACCACGCAATGCATTCATTAATGCTTCACTGGCAGAGCATGTCCCTGAGGTTGTGAGTACAAATACACGATTAAGGTTTAATGTAGGCAATGTTACGCCGCTTCTTAATAATGATGTATTAAAACCAAGTGACTCATTAATGAATGGCATGGGTGTTAACGCTTGCCCTGTAACGGGGTCCATGGTGGGGTATTTGTCGTTAAAGCTGGTGCGTTCAAACACATGATTTTCTGTGGCGCTATCACCGGCAACCATGTAGGCCAATTGGCTTGCAATGGCTAATAGTCCGCCGCCGTTATAACGGATGTCGATCACTAAATCATCAACTTGTGCGTTGCTTAGGGTGGTCATCGCATCATATAAGCCTTTTTCAGCTGTTGCGATATGTGAGTTAAATTGTAAATAACCCACTTTGCCGTTTGCGGTTTGTATTGTTTTAGTATTTTGTACTGGTGTCGACACCACAGTTTGTGCCGTGAGTGTAACGCTTCTGTCGGTTTGGGCATTTAGGTCACGCACAATAAATACCGTTTGTTGGCCACTTTCGCTCGGAAATAACCCCGCATTTAAGATATCAATACTGTCGCTATCGTTCGCGTTGGCGACACTAACGCCATCAACAGATACGATTATCGCTCCACGACTCACACCAGCTTCACTTGCTGGGCTATTGGGTTCGTTGTATGCCACAGTGACTTGTCTGCTTACTCCAGTTGATGCCTGGCGTAAACTCAACTCCATACCGTATCCTACTGAAGCACCAGAGCCGTTCAACAGCTCCCATTCTTCAGTCGACATCGAGAAATGAAAGTTATCTTTTTCGTTGCCCGTGTCAGATAGTTCATTGGTTTTTAACAGATCAAAATACTCGGCTACGCTGTATGGCGCTGGGTCGCGGTCAATGATTTCGTCATACCACAGGTAGGTGTCGTTACTCCATGAACGTAACCACAGTTTTTGTGTCAATGGTACGCTACATTGGTTAGCTAAAGTTGAGTAGTTAGCAAATGTGCCCTGTACCCATTGTGGGCTTGAAGAACCTGAGGTGTTGTCGTTATCGCTGCTTGATGAGCCCCCACCGCCACATGCTGCGAGTAGAAGACTAGTGCCAATCATCATTGGCATTAACGTGGTGCGGTTTGGTAACTGCATTTAAAATAATCCTTTATTTTACTCAATAAGCCAGTTGGCATACTTTCGATGGATATACTGTAATACACCCCGCTTTGTTTGTAACTCAAATTTTATACAATTGTTAACTGGCTTAACGACTTATACTGGTATAGGGCCAACATATAGGCTTGCTACACGGCAGTAAATGGGTGTTTTATTTGCCGTTTAGCTTCACGGGGAAGTACTATTGAACCCAAAATAATAAAAGGAGGGGGTTAATGCGAGCATCATCCAATTACTCGTTAGCTTTACGCTATAAACACATTGGCGCATCAGGCGTTAAATTATTGCTGATTATTTTGGCTACCGTGTTGGTCACCGCAGGGCTGACGTTTTTTGTCATTCGTACTTATATTTTCCCGTCACCTTTAACTCCAGTCACGTTAAACGTAAAGGAATCGCAACAGCTGGAGCAAAAATTAACCCAGTTAGGTTGGCAGGTAGACACTAGGACATCTTCAACTTCAAAACAGGTAAGGCCTTCGAGTAACAAGCAAGCACAATACAATGCCGCGGGTGAATTAACACCGCAGGCGTATCAGGAGTTTGATGCAGATCGCGAGGTGAGTTTTAGCGAAAAAGAGGTCAATTCTATGATTGGCCGCAACCCTGATTTTGCCAAGCGGGTAGCCATTGATTTTTCAGACAACCTGGCTAGTGCAACGATGCTGATCCCTATCCCAAAAGATTTTCCTATTATGGCGGGTGAAATATTACGGGTGAATACCGGTTTGGATATTCGTTTAGATGTTAATCGCCGCCCCGTTGTGGCGTTAGTGGGAGTGAGCCTGATGGGCGTACCCATACCTAATGCCTGGCTAGGTAACATGAAAAACGTCAATTTGGTGAGCGAGTTTGGCGATAGAGGCTTTTGGAATACCTTTGCTGATGGCGTTGAAGATATTCAAATTCGTGATGGCGAGTTATACATTAAACTGCGTCAATAAATACTGTTAATCAATGCCAATGACAGTGGGCATGTATCGCCGTACACTCACTGTCACTCTGCGTTTTCTTACAAACGTTAGGTGCGGTATAACACTTTTACGACATGCCAGCCAAATTTGGTTTTCACTAAATGTGGGGTAATTAATTCGCCGGTAAAACAGACCTTGTCGAACTGCGGTACCATCTGACCTTTTTTAAATTCTCCTAAATTGCCGCCATTTTTAGCTGAAGGACAACTAGAGTGTTTTTTGGCTAATACATCAAATTTAGCACCTTTATTAAGCTGCTTAATAATGTCTTCAGCTTGAGTTTGGTGTTTTACTAAAATGTGAAGTGCCGCTGCGGTTTTAGCCATGTTATTGCCTGTGCTGATGGTAAAAATAAAAAATGTCGTGGGGATTATATACCCAAAGTTATTGCCTGTGCTGATGGTAAAAATAAAAAATGTCGTGGCTATAACTGTTTAATCGTTAACATTGGCACTATTTGCTCTAGATAAATTCCTGTAACAGTTTGTAGCAGCTTATCGATTGAACATCTGCTTAATTGGTATAAAGTAAACACATAAAAATACATGAGCAAACAACTAAAAGGATAATTAGATGCTTAAGCGAATCATACCTTTATGCGTAGCGAGTGCGATGACCATGGCAACACCGATTAAAGCAGACGAAGACAAATTTATTTGGTTAGAAGATGTTGAAGGTGCTAAACCTATGACATGGGTAAAGCAGCAAAATGACCTGTCTGCCACCCACATCAAAAGCTATAAAGGCTTTGATACCTTAGTCGCCAATAGCCTCGATATTCTTAACAACAAAGAACGGATCCCTTATGCCAGCCGCACTGGCGACTATTTTTACAATTTTTGGAAAGACGAAACCCATACCCGCGGTATTTATCGTCGCACCACGCTAGAAGAATACGCCAAAGCAGATCCTAAATGGGAAACCGTGCTCGACATTGATGCCCTAGGTAAAGCCGAGGGTGTTAATTGGGTGTATAAAGGCATGAACTGCCAATACCCTCAAAATGAACGCTGCTTAGTGTCGTTATCACGCGGCGGTGCTGATGCTGCTGAAATACGTGAGTTTGACCTCAGCACCAAAAGCTTTGTTGATAAAGCGCAAAAACCATTTATGGTCGATGAAGCAAAATCGATAGTAAGCTGGATTGATAAAGACACAGTATTTATCGGCACCGATTTTGGTGATGGTAAAAGCATGACTGATTCTGGCTATCCAAGTGTAGTGAAACTGTGGAAACGCGGCACGCCGTTATCTGAAGCTAAAACCATTTTTACAGGTGATAAAGCATCGGTAGCCTCAGCGGGTTACGTTATTTTTGATGACAAAACGCCACTTAACATCATCACCGAAAGCCTAACTTTCTATACCGCTAAGCATTACGTGTATCAGAACGACAAACTCATCGCGCTGCCGTTACCCGCAGATGCCGATATTAAAGGTTATTTTAAAGGCCAGTTATACATTGAGCTGAAAAGCGAATTAGTCACCGATAAAGCAACCTTTAAGCAAGGTGCAGTTGTATCGACTCCGGTTGATAAACTCATGGCACAACAGCCCGAGTTTAGTGAATTTGTATCACCTAGCGCGAGCGCATTTATCTCACAAATTAATTTTAGTAAAAGTGCGATATTTGTTACCTGGTTAGACAATGTTAAAAGTAAACTCGTACGCTATACCCAATACAACAAAGGCGAGTGGCAAAGTGACACCGCTCCATTTGAGGCTAATGGCACCTTAAGTGTGTTTGATGTTCAGCGCGACAGCGATGAGTTTTTTGTTGATTACACTAGCTTTTTAGAACCATCAACCTTGTATCGAGTGAATGGTGCAAGCTTAAAAGCTGAAAAAGTGAAAGGCATGCCACAGCAATTTGCTGCCGATAAATTTGAAACCAAACAATTTTTTGCTAAGTCCAAAGACGGCACCAAAGTACCTTACTTTGTGGTCATGGCTAAAGACATTAAGTTAGACGGCACCAATCCTACCTTGCTTTATGCTTATGGTGGCTTTGAAGTGTCACGCTTGCCAGCATATTCAGCCACAGTAGGTAAAAACTGGTTAGAACAGGGCGGAGTATATGTGTTGGCTAATATTCGTGGTGGTGGCGAATACGGCCCAGCATGGCATCAAGCCGCGTTAAAAGAAAACCGTCATAAAGCCTTTGAAGACTTTGAAGCCATAGCAGAAGACTTAATTGCTCGCAAAATTACCACCAGTGGGCATCTAGGTATTCAAGGTGGCAGTAATGGTGGATTGTTAATGGGTGCAGCGTTTACGCGTCGTCCAGATTTATATAACGCAGTGGTATGCCAAGTGCCATTGCTAGACATGAAGCGTTATAACAAGCTGTTGGCCGGTGCCAGTTGGATGGGCGAATACGGCAATCCAGACATTGAAAAAGAATGGCAATACATTAAAACCTATTCGCCTTATCATAATTTAAAACAAGGGGTTAAATACCCTAAAGTATTTTTTACTACGTCAACCCGTGACGACCGTGTTCACCCTGCTCACGCACGTAAAATGGTCGCAAAAATGGAAGACATGGGTATTGACGTGCTTTATTACGAAAACATTGAAGGAGGCCATGCCGGTGCTGCTGACAACACCCAAGCCGCAGAGCTTATTTCAATGGTATATGCCTATTTAATGCAGCAATTACGTTAATTGATTGGGTATATACGCATATAGAAAAGAGCCTCATTGATGAGGCTCTTTTTTTGCAGGGTATATTAAAAAAAAGCCGCAGCAGAGATCCTACGGCTTGAGGCCATTACCTAGTAAAAGGGGAACTGGCGGTAACCCTAACTAGGATGGGGGAAATCATCATTCATCTGCTGCAATGAGGGTGATGTCATTGCTGGCATTAGAACCATGAATTTGTACAGCCACTTTGAAAACCTCTACCGCACCCGCAGCGGCTTTACTGCCAAGATCTAAGCCTGTAGCGTCAAAGGTATATTGTCCTTCAGTCTCCGTTTCTTGTAATAAGCCAACGCAATTGTCTATGTCAGTTTGGTCGCATTGAAAGCGTTGAGTGACATGCCAGCGTTTCCAGGCTTTAGGTTTAATCGACGGTGATGCTGGATCAGGATAGCCAAAATAAGCAATGTCATAATCAGTGGCATTAGTAATGGCTTTGCCGTCAGCGTCGGTTAGGGTAAATGTTAATGCGCCCGATGCGGCATCAAATGAGTCAAGCTTCATCGTGATAGCAGATGCTTCATCAACATCAACCGCTTCACTGACGGGGTCAACAACGACGGGCGGCACAACCACTACGGGTGGCTCAACCACAACGATATCGTCATCATCGCTATCGCTATTACAGCCAAAAATGAGCAAGCTACTGGCCAAAATGGCGCTAAGATAAGTGATCTTCATGATGCGCTCCTTAATTGAAATGACCTGTATGACAAGTGGTACATTCCATGTCTGTTTTCACGCTGGCAGCAGAACCCATAGTAGAGCTAACACCATGACAAGATTGACAAGCTTGCGCTTCAGTTGATGGTTTGGCGATGGCTAATAGTGAAATATCCTCACCACCATAAGCGCGGTTTAGGAGGTCAACAATGTAATAAGCCATGCTGGCCGATAAGCGTTTGCAGCGTTCACCTTTTAAGGAAAACTCTTTACCAGATGCCGCAGACCAGTTACTGATAGAAGAGTGACATAAAGGACTGTTAGCCACTGATGTTGCACCTACTTCAAGTGATTTTTCTGCAGTAGAGCCAATACCTGCAATAAATTCATCTGACGATAATGGTAAATCTTCAGTTTCGTAATAACGGAATGAGGCACCAATAATGGCACTATTTTGACCATTAATATCATCAAGAATATTGATTAGCATACCTGCAGCATTAAGGTTTCCGCATAATGTGCCTTGACCAACTACACCAGCCCAACCATATCCGGCAAGTGCGGTAGGAATGGTGGCAAATTTAGTGGCATCGGCACTGGCTGATGCAGCCAACATAGTGACTATGGCGTGAAATACTTGATGCATACAGCCACCGCCGGTTTCATAGGCGAGCTTAGCGGTTGCCATGGCATCGAGTGGCGCATATTTTAATTGTTCACCGAGTGCTAAACGGTAATTGCCATCAGCGTCGGTGGCTGCAAAAGCCGATGTTCCGAGTAAGGTCGCCCCAGCGGCAGCGGTGCTAATACCAATAATTTGTGTTAATGCTTGACGTCTATTTATGCTCATAATAATCACCCTTTACTTATTTTTAGTATTCCCATTTGGGAGTTTTTGAGTTGCTAACAAAAACGCCTTAGCAACTTGATGACTTAACGATAAGCGATGGGATGATTAAAGATGTGATTCAAAGCAGATAAAAATCATAGCTTAACAATCGTGGTTAACTAGGATTTTACATCGATTTTTTAATGGCTATATTGCGTAAAAACAAACGTATTTGTGAGTTAAGTCTCGTTATTTGCTGTATTTGTGCATATTTATCGCAATATCTGTGCAGTTTAAAAGGACTAAATTATGTGATCTTATTCACGTATCGCTGAGAATGTAAATTTAATCACTTACTTTTGCTAAGGAATAAAGCGCTTAGATATCAGGATCACAGTATTCATCAGTTTTTTTGCATACACTTAATTCGTCGAAGTGTGTGTTAATGATTGAGGCGGTAAAAATGCAATTGGGCCATTGCAGGTTCGATATCAGCAAAGGGGATTTGGTAAATCAAGACACAGGTGAAGTGTGGCACCTTCCTCGGGCTGAATTACATGTGTTGACATTATTGGTAGAGTACCAAGGTAAAGTGGTAGCAAAACCCTTACTAGAGTCAGGCCATGGAGATGATACCCAGTTAAGCTCTGCCTCAGTCGCTAGAGCAATTTTTACATTACGCTCTTTTCTTGGGCCACAATATGAAACGCTTATAGAGACAGTAAAAGGGCAGGGATATTTACTGAGACATCATCGAGCGCGTAAAGTCTCCTATGGTCTGCGGGGAAACTGGTCTAAACCACTTTTGCTTGGTTTGCTGGTGGCTATTTGTCTTGTCAGTGTCATTATGGCTAGCCTATGGTGGTTTAACTACACAGGCAAAGAGTTGAGTCCTGCGTTGCCATTGAGTTTAGAAACCGTCACCTTACCTTCTGGTCAACAGGTGGATATGATTTTATATTCGCCATCAAAAACCAATAACGAGCTCCTTATAGAGCAAAGTCAGCAGTTTATAAAAGGGTTACAGTTGTGCCCTGTAACAATCTGGAGTCGTGCTTTTTTATCGTTATCGCACGACAAACAAGTGCTTAATATTACGTTAAGGGGCGATCATTATGGTCAATCTCTTATCCGCAATTTAAAAATTAGCGATTTACGTCAACCTAAGCAATTTGTAACGCCGCAATGGCTAACACAATTAAATATTTGCAGCACTTCAAATGGTCGAACTCTGCAGGCTACCCGATCGCTGGAGGCAAATTAATGACAAGAAAAGGATTATGGGTCATCAATATTGTGGTGCTGGTGTGCTTATTAGGGTGTATGGCGGCAATATATCAGCTAAGTGCCAAGCCGAATAACTTTATGCTTAGTTGCAGTTCAGAATTATTTAACCATGGTGTGGCAGGTGTTGGTAGCGATCACTACTTGCTCGTTGATCTTGTGTCTAAAGACGGCTTGGCACAAATCAACTATCGTTATTACGATTTAGAAGGACATTCTGCGGGTACCATCGCAATGACAGGTCATGTCGACAGCGTTGATATTGAGCGGCAAATGTTTGCAGTTTCGGTAACAACCAAAAATGAATACGCCGGAATAAAAGATCAAAAAACGCCAGAACACTACGAATATTTATCTTATATTAGTGGTCTTAATCTGAATAAAAGCGGCATGCACTCATTAAGCGTACAGGTACTTGAACGAGATGAAACTAAAGACTACGCAGTGGTGTTATTTCAACCCAGTAATACGGTGTGCGGGTGTCGATTAGTGCATTGAGAAAATAAAAAAGCCGATGTAATTAATACATCGGCCTTTATGTAACTTAACTATTTGCTTAACGCACCATTGCCAATTTATGCGTTTACAGAGCGCAGTGTCGCTGGCTCAGCTTCAACCTTTAGTGGTGCAACATTGGCTTTTACTTGAGTTAATTCGCCAATAGGTAAAATAGTGCGGCCATATTCAGCATTAAGCACCTGCGCCATAGCAAAATAAATCGCACTGGCACCACAAATAATGCCTTCAAAACCTGCGATTGTGCCAATTAATTCGTTACCGGTAAAGTCACGAGCGGCAAGCAAAAAGAACAATATTGTTAGTGAACCAAACACAAATTGCTTAGCGCGTGGGTAACGTAATGATCCCACAAACATAAAGGCGGTAAATGTACCCCAAAGTGTTAAATACCATCCCATAAAGTGTACCGGGCTCGCTGCAACGCCCATATTTGGCATTAAAATCAACCCAACTAGCGTTAACCAAAATAAGCCGTATGAAGTAAATGCCGTTGTGCCAAACGTATCGCCGCGCATAAAGCACATCATACCTACAATAACCTGGCCGATACCGCCGTAAAAAATCCCCATCGCAAGGATCATCGAATCAATTGGAAAGTAGCCAGCATTGTGGATGTTGAGCAATATGGTGGTCATGCCAAAGCCCATTAATCCTAACGGAGCTGGATTCGCAAATTTTGTAGACATCGTGATCCCTTATGGAAAAGTTCAACAACTAAAAGTTAATCGGTACCCCTGTTGGGCAAGGCGCGCATTTTAGATAACTCGCACTAAGGTAGCAATATTCAGTAGTGAGTATTTCAATCAAAAAGGAATAAAATAAAGTTGTTTTAAAACAATTGCTTAGGTTTTATATGGTATGAGGTGATAACGATAAAACCCTTGATTGATAATAAACTCTTTTAAAATTAGTTAGATAGAAAAAACTTCTGCAACAAGGTGATTTAACGCTAGTTGTCATCATTAATGTGATACCCCTCAAAAACAGGGTGTTCGGCCGTGCCTAAAACCCGGTTAAACCATGGGGATTGCCAACAAACTTGTGACATTAGCAACAATAATCCAATAAGTTAGTGATGGCTTCCAAAATGGGCATTTTTTTGTCAAAAATTATCATTCGGTTAATTAATTTTTTCACCTAAATACATTCATGACTATTTTGTAACAACGGCATTGCTGAAATATCAGCCTATGTTATTCGCGACTGTTTTGTGCAAATTGTGTCCTAGTGCACAGACGAAGTTTAAGGGGGTATATAGTCTGTAGTTAGGAGTATTTCTCAATGGAGGCGCTATGCAACATAAATTCATTACCACGGTATTAGGCACGCTAAAGCCTAATTTACTGCAGTCTTTGGCTCAAGTGAGCCGCGATATGGGGGCCAGTTGGGAAACCAGTAAAGTGATTAAGCTCGATGGCCAATTTGTTGCCATGATGCGAGTGATGATTGATGCAGATAAAGAAATGGCCTTAAAGCATGCTTTAGAGCAGCAGTTTTCTCAGTTAACTTTTGTGTATGCCGAGTATGCACACGAGGTTATTCATAATTCAACAGAGTGCAAATTGACTTTAGATTGTAACGACCGCTCTGGTTTAACCCATGACATGAACCAAATTTTAAATGATTTGGAAGTCAGTGTAGATCATCAAGAGTGTTACCGTGTGCAAGTGACCAGTTTAGGTAAAACCGTTTACAGCGCTAAGTTAACGCTAAGATTACCTGATAATGTCACTGTAGCATTGCTTGTGTCTCAGCTTGAAACGTTAAGCGATAATATTCGTATTGAAGTATCTTAAAACAACAATTTAGTATTTAGGAGCAATGACCGAGTTACTTGGAGTTAAGGTTAAATACCACTTTATTGCGACCACCACTCTTGGCTTTGTATAAGGCATTATCGGCAAGATCAATTGCTTGCTCTACGGTAATGTCTTGTGCATCCAATTCAACAACGCCAAAACTGGCGGTGACATTAATGTGTTGCTCACCAAATTGTATTGGCGTGTCATTTATGACTGTCCTTAATCGCTCTGCGACATTTTGGGCTTCTTCATAGCTACTACGGCCAATTAATATCACAAATTCTTCACCGCCCATGCGGCCGATAAGATCATCTTTTTTGACATGCTGTTTAATTAAATGGCTTATGCTGATAAGAACCTCATCGCCCCCTGCATGGCCATATTGATCATTAATAGCTTTAAACTTATCAATATCCCAGTAAATTAAACAACCATGTTGCCCCAGCTTTTTAAGGTCTAACATGTGTTGTTTGGCATGAATATAAAACCCTCGGCGGTTTAAACAGTTGGTGAGTAAATCTGTCATTGCCAGTTGTTTCATTTCTTCGGCTAAATCAGACGCCAGCATATAGATAACAAATACTGACATACCCACATATGCGGCAGGCAAGGCGGTAAAATTAACAATACCGTACAACTTAACTATTTCAGTATCTACTGTTTTGCCTTGAGATAAGGCAATGCTTGCGGCAATAAATAAACACCCAGCAAATACAAAATGCATTATCGATGCGCCAACTTCAGCGGGCCGTGATTTTTTTCGATGTTTTATAATCACTACGCTTGTGATCAGCAGCAGTACAACGTCGATGTATAAATACAAAGACATTTGTAAACCTATATGTGGGCTGATAAAAGTAAAAAAGTAGGTTAATGCCATACCTATAATACCAAGGCCTAACAACAGTGCGGGGTGGAGCTTTGTGTTTGTGCGTAAGCAATGCCCCCAGGTGCCTAATATTACCGACAACATCGACACGCTACAGCCAATCATCCAATACAAGCTATGTGATAAAAACAATGTTTTAAATAAACTGTTTGCCCAAAGTACCGTTGATGCTAAAAAAGACAATGAAAACATCAAGGCGTACTTTTGTTTTCCCATGGTTTGCCAGGTCATAAAAAAGATAATCGACAGCAAAATACTCGAAAAAAATAAGGTGATCAAAATGTACGTAAATGGACTTTCCATATGCCGTCTTCTTATTGAGTGGATATAGGCGAAACACAGCACTCACAAGTGTGAGTGGATTAACCAGATGGATGTTAAAAATGACGTGTTAATACACTTTAGTCGTCAATAAACACCTTAGCCAATAAGCGTTGGTGATTAATAGTTAACTGCTCAATAACTAATCAAAAATGTAGTAGAAAGTTGCTCAATGGCCTTTGAGGTAAGCTTTTCTGTATAGGAATTTATTTTAACGTGTTCAACACTCCACCCTTTAACAAATCGATGAAAATCAGCCCAGGCGACACAATATAAAGGCCGCCAAACGTGCTCAACTTCTTGTGGGTTTATATGGGGTGTAAACTCGGTAAGCCCTTTTGTTAATGCAGTAAAATAATGCTCAAGATAATCATTAATGACGCTATCGGGTTCATTAAAATTCAGTGTACTACTGAGCAGCATTATCACATCTTTCATACCGCAGCCCTGGCCAATATATTGAAAGTCTACCGCCGCAGCTCGATTGTCTTCACTGAAGCAAAAATTAGCCAGTTTTGCATCACCATGCACCAAGGTTTGAAACGGACATTGCTTTAATGTGTTATCTATCAACTTGGCCGCCGACTTTAAAGGTCCTTCGGCTAATGCCTTGTATTCATCAGGTCGAGTATCTAAATGCCAATATGTGCCAACGGGCCAAAGCCCTGTGGGTGTTACAAACATATATTGAGCATGAAAATGTCCTAGCCACGTTAAACAGGCTCTTATCGTATTTGGTGTTGCAGTGGTTCTTATCTGAGTAAAACCCATCGTTTTTAAGTCTTGCAATACCAGTAAGGTTTCATCGCAGTCTTGTTCAACGCACAAACAATGAGGTAAAGGGCTAAATGCTTGTAAGTGTTTATTGGCGTAATCTTGATACCAATTCACTTCAACTTGATAAGAACGCAATTTACGCTGATGTGA
The DNA here is from genome assembly GCF_019931735.1 of Shewanella inventionis. Classification (NCBI taxonomy): domain Bacteria; kingdom Pseudomonadati; phylum Pseudomonadota; class Gammaproteobacteria; order Alteromonadales; family Shewanellaceae; genus Shewanella; species Shewanella inventionis. The sequence goes on from NZ_CP082926.1 coordinate 1,029,701, forward strand.
TAATGGAGTATTCCAACCTCGAGGGTGGGCTGTAGATTGCGGTAGACGGATGTATTTTACAATCACAGAAGGAAAAGAATGCCCAAGTAAATAGGCCCTAAACAGTTGACCGTATCCACCCCAAAGCGGTTGAATAAGTTCAATATGACTTACTTTACTGGCGCCCATCGCCTGAGTTATGCGCTGTAAAATAGGCTCTGGCACGGCGGCATCAGGTATGTTCAATGTTGCCTCTTACTTTTAAATTCATTTGCAGTATAACAAACTATCATTGTTTGATATAAAACCTACTTTTATTGGTTTGAGTACTGACATTTGGTGATGGTGCTTGTTGATATCCTCTTCGGTATAGCATTAGGCATCAATTGACTAGCTTTGGTTGAATACAAACTCATTTCACATCGCCTTTTTATATTTTTTTGTCTTGAATATAAAAAAATTTATTTTTTTATCGATTTTTTCTCAGCACTCACTAAGACAAAAAAATACCCCAAGCATACATTTGGTTCTGGCGTTTTAATAATCAATTTAACGGTTGTTTTTAAACGTTTTATTAACAATCATTGGTATTAAATTGCAAACAATCGTCCCGTATTTGTGACAATAAAATGACAAAATAAACAAGAGTTATTTGCAAGCTATTGTTTGTATTGGTCTTGATGATTTTGTTGTCAAGGTTGAATCGTCATTAATTTGACGATATCCTGTGCGGAAAAATGCAGCAATTTTTACAAATTGTTACATTTAGTTGACAAGTCAGCCTAATCGAACAAGGAGTCATCATGGCCACTGCAAGGACAACCATTTTCAAACTAAGCACAATTTCTGCTGCTATTTTATTAACTGCATGTAGTAGTTTGTCACAACCAACCAATGTTTCAGTTTATAGTGCAGAAGAGCTTGAGCAGCGAAATAATGCCTTGCTAGAACGAGAAAAAGCTGTTGCTAAACGTGAGGCTCAAGCTCAAGATGCATTAACCGTGAAAGCCAGCCCCGAAGGTGAATTACTGCCGCCCAATGCAAAACCGGGTGAATGCTATGCCCGTGTTTGGGTTGAGCCAACATACGAAAATTATACCGAAACCGTAATGGTGAAAGAGGCCAGTGAAAAGGTTGATATTGTGCCTGCACAATATCAACAAGTTACTGAGACTATTGAGGTGCAACCTGCTAGTTACAAAATGGTTGCAGTACCAGCAACGTATGACGTAGTTACCGAGCAAAAGTTAGTTCGTGAAGCAGGTGAGCAATGGTTAGTCGACTTACGTAAGGGTAGTGCGCCAGCCAGTGCTGAGCTACTAAAAGCTGCAACAGATCATGGCATTAACCTTAATAACGCAACCCCAGGTATGTGTTTTCATGAACATTATATGCCTGCACGTTACGAGCAAAAGGGCGAGTCTGTATTAGTTGCTGAGGCTTATGACGTTGTCGAGACTATTCCTGCAGAATTTCGCTGGGTTGAAAAGCGTATATTGGTTAAAGAAGCCAGCACCCGCATGGAGCAGGTGCCTGCACAATATGAAACGGTTACCGAAGAAGTGGTCGATGTACCTGCCCACAATATTTGGAAAAAGGGTGTGGGTCCAATCCAAAAAATTGATGAAGCCACTGGCGAAATCATGTGTTTAGTCGAAGTGCCTGCCACTTATAAAACGCTCACCAAGCGTGTATTAGTATCACCTGCAACTTCGCGCACTGTTGAGATACCTGCAGAATACGAAACCGTACGAGTGCAAGAGTTAGTGAGCGAAGCAAAAGAAGTGCGCACTCAAGTACCTGCTAAATATAAAGATGTACAAGTGACTCAAAAAGTTGCTGATGTTGAGTTTGTGTGGCATGAAGTGCACAACGACGAACACCCAAAAACGACACGTACCGGTAATAAAATTTGTTTAACTGCTACGCCAGCTGAATATGAAACGGTAAGCCGCCGTGTTGTAGTCAGCCCTGCGACGACTCAGCGTGTCGACATTGAAGCTAAGTATGAAACGATGAACGTGACTAAGCTGGTTTCTGAAGCCAAAGAGTTACGTACTGAAATCCCTGCTGAATTTGAAACCGTGTCACTGAGTCGTATTGATAAAGATGGCTTCATGGAATGGCGTCCCATTTTATGTGAAACCAACATGACTCGCTCAACCATTACCGATCTTCAACAGGCATTAGCAACAAAAGGCTATAACCCTGGCAAGATTGATGGCGTAGTGGGTGTTGATACCATTAAAGCGGTAAACGCGTTCCAAACAGATAATGATTTACCAACCGATAAGTACATCAATATCGAAACAGTAAAAGCATTAGGCATTAGCCTTTAAGATAGCCTTTATTGATTAAAATAGCCCAAGTGGCAGCCTAATGTAGGCGATCACTTGGGCTTTTTGCTGTTTGTGTTTTGTGAGAACAACTGATTTTAAATGGTAGATAAATCGATGTGTTAACGCGATATCTCACAGTGAAAAATTAATGATATTAGCTATTTACGTTTAAGCTGTTTGTAGTATTATGCTCGCGCTTTTTATTAATATCATTAAGGAACAATGATGTACAAAATCTCTCTTCTCGCCACAACCTTGTGCGCTGTTTTAGCTACTCCAGCTTTTGCCAACACTGATACAAACTTATCAACATCAGATGACAGCGGTTTTTATATTGGTGGTGCAATCAATAAAACAGAACTCAGTTCTGATGATGCCAGTGGCTCTGTCGATGCTACGGGTTTTGGGATATACGGTGGCTATCAGTTTAACAATTGGTTTGGCTTGGAAAGTAACTTTTTTGCCGCCGATGTAGGTGATGACTATGAAGATGTTGTCGCTGGCGCACTGACCTTTACTCCTACATTTACTGCACGTTTTAATGAGACATTTTCGGTTTTTGCTAAAGTGGGTGTCGCATCAATGGCGGTTGTTGTTGATGGTTATTATGATGACTTTACCGCTTCGGGTATTGGCTTTACTTACGGCATTGGCCTAAATGCGGCTTTGACCGAAAACCTTAATCTTCGTTTAAGTTACGATATGAGCAAAGGTGATCTTGATATCGATGAATATGGCTATGTTAATGATATTGATGCTGAAATCGAGCAACTTGCATTAGGTTTACATTACCAGTTCTAATCATCTATTTGAGCGGATAATCAAGACAATTAAGGCTACCATTGGTAGCCTTAATTATTTGGCGTTTACAGCGTAGGGCGATGTAAATCGAAACGCTGCTCGTCTGAAATACCGTAATAAGCCGAGGGGCCACCTGCGCGTAACACAGGCTCTGCTAGTGCAGTTTGGTAAATGCCTTCCGCACTGAGTAAGTGCTTTTCAATGTGAACAGCCACTACTTCACCCAGCACCAACCAGGTATCAATTTTATCACCATTTGCATCAGTGAGTTGAATGCACTGCGTTAACTTACATTCAAAGTTGACAGGGCTTTCGGCGACCCTATCTGCCGCGACAATATTGCCTGCTACTGGGGTTAACCCTGCAAATTCAAACTCGTCTGTACCACGAGGTAAGGCCGCTGAGGTTAGGTTCATTTGCTCGGCTAACGTGCGAGTCGTTAAGTTCCACACAAACTCGCCTGTTTCAACAATATTGGCCACACTGTCTTTCCAGGCGGTGCTGGCAAAACCAATGATTGGTGGGTCGTAGTTAAAGCAGTTAAAAAAGCTATAAGGGGCTAAGTTTCGCTGCCCCTGGGCATTACGCGACGAAATCCAGCCAATGGGGCGTGGGCCAATAATCGCATTTAATGGATTATGTGGCAGGCCATGGCCTTTACAGGGTTCATAAAAAAATCGATTTTCAGTGCTCATGACATATCCTTATTACGACGGCATAAATGCGGTCCACAATAAACGCAAACCCACCAGTATCATCAACGTTAGAATGATCTGCTTAAATTGTTTTTCATTAAATTTATTCTGGATCCGCAAACCCAGTTTGACTCCAATCCAAGCAATGGGAGCTAGTATTGCCGACACCATTAAATTGCCCAGATTGATTTGCCCTAGCATCGAATAAGGGATGAGTTTAACCACATTCACAACGGCAAAAAACATCACTGCAGTGCCAAGGTATTGAGTTTTGGGTAAGCGCAGCGGAATTAAATACGCATTGAGTGGCGGACCACCTGCATGGGCAACAAAGCTGGTAAACCCCGCAATCGTGCCGCATATTCGGCCAATTAAAGCAGACGGTTTACGCTGCGACCACTCACCAAACGTTAATCCATAAATCCCAAAACCTAAAGAAATAACCCCTAAAATACCGCGAAGATACTGCTCATTAAGTTGATCAAACAATAAATACGCCAGCACAATACCGACAATGGCCGCGGGTAATAAAATGAGTAATTGTTGATTACTTTGTTTATTCCACCAAGAGCGGACACTTAAAAAGTCCATGTAAACCAGTAGCGGTAACATTACCGCCGCAGCTGCAGCAGGACTGATGGCAAGAGCTAATAATGGAACCGTTAATCCGCCTGCGCCGCCAGCAAAGCCAGATTTAGAAATGCCAGTAATGAGCACGGCAGGTATGGCAACAAGCCAAAAGATTGGGTCGGTTAACATTGTTGCCTCTATTAAATCATCGGCCTGGCTAGGCCGCTACGATATCCATTTAGCTATCATAGTGCACTGCGACAAACGACTTGAGCAAGCATGTTTAGCGAAATAAACATAACAATCTGCCAAAGAGTGCAGCGAGCAATGCTGTATTGGTGCTGATAACACTCACACCAAGTCGATTGGTGCGAGCGGTAAGTTGCAGCGTATTTAAGCAGGATTTTTACAGGCGAGTCATCAAGCTATACATGCGGGTTTTGCACTTAATACCATTTCCATTAATTATGTGACCAATCAGAGTCGCTCAGACTGTTCAGTTTGAGGCGCATTGTTGAAATAATGGTTATTCCCTTCTAAGGCAATGCAACAAAGAAATGGACAGTCTGAGCGCCTCCTGCAAGGCGGGTTTCTGTGCCTTCTATGCTGCTTAATAGTATTTTGACGTACGACTGCATGGATGCAGGAGGTAGAGCAACGCAGGAGCAGTTGCCGAGAGCAACTATGCCTACAATCCTATTACTTGCCTAGAAGGTACAGAATTCCCGCTGAATGACCAGATAATTAGTGGAATTGGTATAAAACAACCACTGATAAGCAAAGCCAGCTAATATTGCCATTGAGATAATGACACCGACAAAAGCAATCACTAACTGATTTTTAAAAATAGCTTTAAGTAAAATGACCTCCGTTAAACTGGCGCCCGCGCTGCCAATAATCAGTGCCATTACCGCACCCAGCCCCATGCCTTTTGCCGCAAGTGCTGCACTTAATGGAATAACCGCTTCTGCGCGTATGTATAGCGGAATACCAATAACGGCAGCGATAGGTATCGCCAGTGGGTTATCACTATTGGCATATTTAGCCACTAACTCAGTTGGCATAAAACCATAAATTAATGAGCCAATCGCAATACCGCCAATTAAATACGGCAAGACTTTTTTAAAATCGCTCCAAGTGCTTAGCCAAATGGTTTTCCATTTATTTTCGGGGGCAGATTTACCCCCACATGCTGATTTACATCCCGTTGCTGCAGGGGCTAAGTAGGCTTCTGGTTTGATGTACTTTTCAAAGCCGAGCTTCTCTAAGCCAAAGCCTGCAATAACCGACACCCCCATGGCGATGACAAAATAAAATAAGGTCACCTTAAGCCCAAAGGTTACGGTAAATAGACCAATAATAATGGGGTTAAGCAAAGGGCTGGCAAACAAAAATACCATCATGGTGCCAAACCCGGCTTTGGCTCTTAATAAACCTTTTAAAAAGGGGATTGTTGAACAAGAGCAAAAGGGGGTTATAGCTCCTAAAAAACCAGCAATAATATAACCTTGCCCGTGTTTGTCGCTCAAAATGGCTTGAATTTTATGCGGTGGCACATAAGTTTGTAGTACCCCAACTAAATAGCTAATCAATAAGAATAGCGTGGTTAATTCTACGGTTAAAAATACAAACATATTTAAGGTTTCTTGCAACATGATAGTGACCCATACAATTTTACTATATTTCTAGAATAGTCGAAATATATAGTTCAATGATAGCGAGGGAAAGTTATTTCTAGTATTATCGAAATATAAATTTCATTAAGGTGTCGTTATGGATATCGATTTTATTGCGAAAGCATTGAAAGAATTAGGTCATCCTACAAGATTGATGATTTACCGTGCGGTTGTGCGCGCGGGTTATCAAGGTATTGCGGTCGGTGGTTTACAGCAAAAACTAGACATCCCTGGATCTACACTGTCTCACCACGTGTCTAGCTTGGTGTCGGCGGGGTTAATTAAGCAGCGCCGCGAAGGGAGAACGTTATTTTGTATTACAGAATATGATACCTTGCAGTCAGTCATTGGTTTTTTGCAAGACGAGTGTTGTGCAGACGAGCAAATACCAAGGCCCCAATAACACAATAATTAAAGGGATTAGCATAATGATTTCATTGGATGAATGGCAACAACATGGGCAGTTTGAGCAACTTAATGGCCAGCAAATTTTTACTCGCACTGGAGGTAATTCCTCTGCGCCAGCATTATTGCTTATTCATGGTTTTCCTAGCGCCAGTTGGGATTGGGAAGGTATGTGGCCACAACTCATTGAGCATTATTATGTGATAACCCTTGATATGCTGGGTTTTGGCTTGTCTGACAAACCTAAAAATAGCGAGTATTTAATCAGCCAACAATCCGATATTTATCAGGCATTTTTAGCTAAGTTAGGCGTGAATGAATATCATATTTTAGCCCATGATTACGGCGATACTGTTGCACAAGAGTTACTTGCAAGACAAGTTGATGGTGACAGCAAAATGCACATTAACAGCGTGTGTTTATTAAATGGCGGCTTATTTCCTGAAACCCACAAACCGGTATTGATTCAAAAGTTATTGTTATCGCCCATAGGGGCCTTTGTGGCAAAAAGGATCACCAAGTCAAAATTTGCTGCCAACTTACACCATATATTTGGCCCAGCAACCCCGCCAACGCCAGAAGTAGTCAATACGCTTTGGCAATTGTTAATCCATAATGATGGTATTGCAGTGATGCACAAAATCATCACCTATATGACCCAACGTAAACAACACCGTCAACGTTGGGTTGGAGCGCTAGTGAACAGCCCTGTACCCGTTAAATTGATTGCGGGTGCATTAGATCCGATCTCGGGTCAGCATATGATCGATCGCTACAGTCAATTGATCCCCAATGCAAATGTTACCACCCTGCCGACACTCGGGCATTACCCTCAAGTAGAAGATGCCCAAGCCATCACTACTGCGTATTTACAGTTTAGAGAGCAGCTAAACTAAAAAGCTTATTAAATCAATAAAGCTGTCATATTCTATTGATATGATTGTTATTTTAAAATCATTCATTGAGATATCTCCATGCGCGTAACAGTCACTTTAGGTTTATTGATTAGTGGTTTATTTGGTTGTGGGTTATTGCTTAGCATCAATAGTGCATTGGCTAACCCACAGGTTGAACAAACCCAAAAACCTTATGTGTTATTGGTGTCTATTGATGGATACCGTCATGATTACACCCAACTGCATAAGCCAACGTTTATAACTGAATTTGCGCGCAATGCCGCTCAGGTGACTCAATTTAAACCATCGTTTCCAACGGTGACATTTCCTAACCATATCACTTTAGTCACAGGTCTTTATCCTGCGCATCACGGTATTGTTGCCAATCGTTTTTATCATCAAAAATTGCAGCAAACCTATGCAATGAATATAAAGCAAGCCGTTACCGACGGACGTTTTTATCAAGGCGTCCCCTTATGGTCATTGGCAGGCCAACAAGGTATGAAAAGTGCGACGTATTTTTGGCCAGGATCAGAAGCGGAAATTGCCGGTCAGCGTCCAGATTATTGGTTACCCTATAATGACGATGCCCCAAATAATCAGCGGGTTGAACAGGTATTACAATGGCTTAATTTACCGCAAGATCAGCGCCCCCAATTTGTAACATTATACTTTTCAGACGTTGACACTGCAGGGCATATTCACGGCCCAGATTCTAGCCAAACTCGCCAAGCGGTTAACCAAGTTGATCAGGCCATAGGGCAGCTACTTGCAGGCATTAAGGCATTACCATTTTCAGTGAACGTGATTATTACTTCTGATCATGGCATGACCAATGTGGCGAAATTTCCACGAATGTATACCGACAAACTGTTTGATGAAGCTCCAGCATTAAAAGATAAATTTAGCTTTAATAACGACGCCGCTTTTTCGTTAGTCACTGCCATTGGCGATAACAAGCAACAAGATTTAGACGCATTAGCCTTATTAGCTAATAAAGTGCCAGGCTTGCAGTTTTATCGCCGTGACGATGTGCCTGCCAATTTACACTTTAGCGATAATCTTTCGATTGGTGATGCAGTACTCATCAGCAACCAACATTACATTACCAGTACCGATGCGCGCGCAGGAGTAACAGGTAAACATGGCTATGATGCTAATGTTATCAGCGACATGAACACAGTGTTATATGCTCAAGGGCCTGCATTTAATCAACAACATATTGACCAGGCCGATAATATTCACCTATATCCACTCATTGCGGATATTTTAGGGTTAACCATTAACGAGCCTATTGATGGTGAGTTAACTGTTTTAGCGCCTTTGTTGGCGGAGTAAAACTAAGCTTACTCAACCGCAGCAATACTTTTTTGAAGAGCCTCAAGGAGCAGACCCTAGGACTGATACTGACTTTATGAATAAACTAGAACATTTGTTCATAAATCATTGCTAGACAGTATCAAACGTTGCAGGATAAGGTTAATCTATGGTTTATAAAGCGCTATCAAACCATCACGTTTATCACTTTTATTAATCGGTAACGCGAAACATGAAAACTGCCATTGAGTATTACTTTACTAGCTTTTCTCCCTATGCCTATTTAGGTCACCATACGTTTACCGCCATTGCGGCAGAGCATCACACCGCCATTGACTATAAGCCGATAAAACTTGGCAAACTGTTTGCCGAGCGAGGCGTGTTACCGGTAAAGCAACGTCCGCAAGCGAGACAAGATTATCGTTTAATTGAATTAGCGCGCTGGTCTAAAAAACGCCAATTACCCCTTACGCTTCATCCGGCTTTTTTCCCAGCAGACCCAAGCTTGGCCGACAAATGTACTATTGCGCTCCAACAACTGGGACAAGACCCCGCCGAGTTTGTCGCGCAAATGCTGGCGGCATGTTGGGCAAAAGAGCAAAACATTGCCGATGTGGCATTGATCGGCCAGATCCTCACATCATTGCAACTTGATTCAGATAAGGTTATTGCACAGGCATCATCGAGTGAAATTGAAACGATATACGAAGCCAATACTGCGACTGCGATTGAAAAAGGCTTGTTGGGTGTGCCGACCTACGTGTATCAAAGCGAGCCATTTTGGGGCCAGGATAGACTTGAGCTGTTGGCCGACAAATTAGCGGAATAGTGGTTTAACGCTCATAAAATACAAATGGCTATGCTGACGTTTATCACGTAGGCATAGCCATTAACCCTAAATCGCGGAGAGCTACGGCATTACAAAGCCAGTTTGCTTAAGCGGCTTGGTACTGCGACTTTTTAATGTTGCAGTCTATTATTGCGGTAACGCGTTAAACTCGGCTCTAATCTGTTCAATTCGTTCACGGTTAACCCCAAAGTCTGAGTGACCCACACGTGAGGCTGACCTTACCTGAATCATGATGTTACCTGACTCAGCTGACGGAAAATAAAACTCAACATCGTCAACAAAGCGCATAATCTGCGACGTAAATTCAACCCGAATATAATTATCTTCTACCACCACAATACTCGCTCGCTCTGCCGCTTTTAATACGTGCAATAGGCCGACTTGAGCTTGTTGAGCCGAGCCGCTAAACGCAATCGGCTCAATATAATGCTCTTCATCTGTAGTTGATTGCTGACTATTCACGCAGTTGGGCGAATCTGGGCATGGCGTTAATTTTCCGGCGGTGACCCCTAAGGTGGGTACAGTGCCAGAGCAACCCATTAGCAGCACCATAGCAAGTGCCAATATTGAAGTGTGTTTATACATTTTATTTCCCTTTATGTGTAAAACGTCATGTATTTGCCGTTATCGGTATCAACTGCGTAATTTATCTTATGTTGTCTACAGTAAAACAATAAGTTGCGCTTAACAATGCGCTATCAATCTGACGGCGTAAATCGCTCGGTGTTGATTGCAAGGATTGGTATAAATGTGCGCGCGTGAGGAGCTCGTGGGTTTAAAACCCTATCTTTCGACGCATCTAAAGACCTTATCTTTTAGATGCCTTACTAGTTGAATCTTGAGGAGGGACAGCTTGCTTGTAATAAAGAGGAGCCCGTGGGTTCAAAGTCCTATCTTTCGCCAAAACAAAAAAGCCTCATCAATTTGAAGTGACCCCATAAAGTTGGACATTTCTAGTTAAATCTTGTGGAGGGATTGCTTGCTTATCATAAAGAGGAGCCCGTGGGTTTAAAGTCCTATCTTTCGCCCAAATAAAAAGGCCTTAAATGTGTCGATTTAGCATTTTGTTGTGTATCTTGAGGAGGGATAGCTTGCTTGTAATAAAGAGGAACTCGTGTGTTCAAAGCCCTATCTTTCGCCCAAATAAAAAGGCCTTAAATGTGTCGATTTAGCATTTGGTCTTAAATCTTGAGGAGGGATAGCTTGCTTGTAATAAAGAGGAGCCTGTGGGTTTAAAGCCCTATCTTTTGCCAAAATAAAAGGCCTTAGATTTGTCGATTTGGCATTTGGTCTTAAATCTTGAGGAGGGATAGCTTGCTTGTAATAAAGAGGAACCCATGGGTTCAAAGTCCTATCTTTCGCCCAAATAAAAAGGCCTTATCTTTCGATAAGGCCTTTTTATTTGAATGTGGCGGAGGGATAGGGATTTGAACCCAAGAAATCAGCCACAAAATAAAATTAAAATTCATTATAATCAATAACTAATCGTAAAATCACATCTCAGATAGTGAACATTCGTAGTTGATATATGACATTTAAATATTTATTGAGTAGGTTGTCAATGATTAACGCCCAAATTTAGCGCGGAAAGCCACGCAGCGGGTTGACGTCGCAGCCAGCGCCTTTTGCTGGTGATAAAATTTTTTTGTTATATTTCAAATCTACGAAGCTTAAACTCAAAATCATCGTCAACCCTGATACGCTTAACCAGATTTGATCTATCAGGCCGATATTTTCTCCAATCCCATTCGCCATCTAAGAGTACAATATTAACTAGTCCAAATTTTTTCATATCAGCTTTAGAGTAATCAAAACCAACAGTTCCTTTACCAAAAAAGCCCAGAGTGGAGTCCAAGAAATTAAATTTAGACTGGCCGTAAGTAGCTAGTAGGTTATCGACTGCGATATCTGCGTAAAAATCAGTTTCCTTTTTACGCATTAAAGTTATGTAAGTGTTGAAAGCTTCACGGTGCTCTTGATCGACATGCCAATTGGATTGCCAAGCGCTACCATGCCATATCAGAATCGAGTCTTTTCTTAAGTACTTCGTATTGGCAGCTGGTAATACATAGTTAGCACAAGAAGAAGCGCATACTCTTGTGACCTCAACATCCAAATTATTATCTCTAACCCACTGACCTAAATTCATTCCGGCACCAATCTCACCGCCCTGGCTCGAAATAATCAGTCGGTTTGGCTTGAATTCAGCAGCCCTAAACAATGAAAAAATCACATTATTTGATGTTTCAGTTATTTCACCTTGATAAATCAGGTTTCCATCTTCTATACCAACAAAAACTTCAGGATTATGGCGGCTTTCACTAGCATCTTTTAAACTGGTACAGCCAACAACCAGAAAAGAAAAAACTAAAACTAAATGCTTCACTAATCCTCCTTGAAATATAACGAGACTGTAGAATAACTCTAACAGCCAAATTCAATTAAAAAACGAGCTCCTGAAATCAATCCTAAACCCTTTTAAAACACTAGGTAATGCATTTGGAACCCATAATAAAGGCTGTTTTTCTGTAAAATGAGTAATTCTACAGCCTCAACAGCTTATTAAAGGGCCAAATAAATTTAAAGTCGGCCGTTTAAGTTATTGATTAATATCATCCTACATTTGCTATCTTATTGAAGTAAAGCAATTAATTGTGCCTAACAGACAAAAACAAACCGAGGTTGCGCGTAAAGTAGAATTTTGGCTCAGTACACTAAAAATTAAAGCCAATAAAATCAGATGATTACGATTTTTCTATTTTTAATACGATACAACTAAAGAACGATTTTAAATCGTTTTTTAGTTGTAAATCGATGAAATCCCATTATAACTGTACATAAAAACAGTGCGTACCATATAAAAGTGTCCCAGCTGATTTTATCTTTCACTCTTTTGACTTTTTCACATGCGCAGCATGTGGCTGTTGGGGTTAAGGGGTTCTCCCCTTGCCCGTAGCTCCTATCCGACCTTTTTGGAACAAAAAGTGGGATAGGAGCGTACCGGGTTACGTTGTAGTCCCACTTAATAAGTGGGCTGTTTTGGCTTCGCACTCACTGAGTGCGAAGCGGTTTAAATTGCATTCTTTAAGTGAACAGTTACGTGAAATGAGCGTGAAATTAACACGAAAAAAGGTGAAATTTCGATTTCTCAGCAAGATGTATTATCGATTTTCGCCCGTAGGATTTGATAAGTGCGGCTGAGAAATGATGTCGCGGGTACGTTTCATCATTTCTCAGTCGATTTTTGCCGCTGTGAGAGCAAATTTTGGCGTATAAAGTCACTCAGGATTTACTGACTGTTGTCATGATTAACGCTCTACGGTTTATCTTTTCAGCAAAAATCCTCTCATATAATCCCACTTCTTATACTGGTAGAAATAAATTCAATGTGTAACTGACTTTATCCACCACTGGTTTGAGTGTTTTCACATCATATTGCTTGCCGTATCGTCCATAGGTGATGTTGTGATAAACGTGTCCAACAAGCTGTGCCACCATCGACTCTTCTGTTTGCAGTTGTTTCAGTTCATCAATAAAGGTGTGACGGAATGAGTATGCTGTAGGTCGTTTACCTGCAACAAAGTGAAGTTGGTCGAGTAATTTGCCAAACTCACGGCAGAATCTGTGCGACCAAACACCATCGCTACTGGGTTGATAATGAAATAACGGGCTGTTTGTTAAATGACTATTTTTTAACTGACAGCTTTTTGATGTTCGGTCAGTAATGGTTTGAACGAAATCAATAAAACCAAGCTCAATGAGTTTTTGATGTAGCGGAACCGTTCGTTTTGACTGAGTTGTCTTGAGTTGTTGGCTCATGCCCTCATTAGTCACGTGAATGACGCTTATGCCATCGATTACGGCTATATCATTGCTGTGTAGCTGACAAGCCTCTGAAGGCCTTAGACCGTGATAGAGCATCAATAGTGTTATCCATTTAAAGTCAGGGTGCTTATCAATAAAGTCTTGTGATTGCAGTACGTGTTTTAGTTGCTCTGGTTGCCAGCGTTGGCGCGCTAGGTCATGCCCTGCTTGATTGCTTGGCTTTGATAGTTTCACTTCATCAAACGGGTTGGCGGTGGTGTAGCGCATCAGTTTGCACCACTTAAAGAACTGCGACACCGCAGCTAAGTAGTCTTTGTTACTTTTGTGGCTTCTGCCCTCTTCAAGTAAGCAATCCTTGTATTCCATCGCCTCAGCGCTGGTTATGTCGAATACATCATCTAGGTGGGTTCTTTCAATAAAGTGGCCTATACGTTGATTAAGCTGCTTTACCGTTAACACTGAGACAGACTGCTTTTGTTTAGACGCAATAAACTTAATCAACGCATCAGTTAATGTGACGTTAGCGACTGAATTTGTTTGCTTTTTACTACTCGAATTATTTGAGAATGCCAAGTTTGTTGGTGAGGGATAATTGTCATATGTCGCACTATTATGTGCTAATTGCGTTGGTCGAGTGGGAATAAACTGAATGATTTCCCGCACAGGCTTGGCATTTTCATCAAGCGTTTCTGTTGCCCCAACAAAGCCTGCACGGGCATCATTAATCAATTGATTAACGTGTGCTTTAAACGCATCTGGCTGTGATTGTGGGGTTAAGTTGCTGATTAATGGCCGTAAGATACCCGCAACGACAAGATTACGGCCTATAGCGATGGAGCGCTGTTTAGTGAGCAGGGATACTTTGATGTCGGCAGAGAAGCCTTTATCACGCAGATAAGCAGGCAACACCATGCGGGTGTAATAGGTACAATTTGTGGCTCGAAATAGGTACATATGTCTCAGTCATCCGTATTTGGTCTGAGAATATGATTTTTCAAATGCTAGAAAGCAAAAAAGCCATTGATTATCAATGGCTTTTTCACTTTATAATGTGGCGGAGGGATAGCTTGCTTGTAATAAAGAGGAACCCATGGGTTCAAAGTCCTATCTTTCGCCCAAATAAAAAGGCCTTATCTTTCGATAAGGCCTTTTTATTTGAATGTGGCGGAGGGATAGGGATTTGAACCCTAGAACGGGGTAAACCGTTGCCGGTTTTCAAGACCGGTGCATTCGACCACTCTGCCATCCCTCCGAACGCGGTGAATAATAAGGGTATTGACGAAAATGTAAAGCCTTGATGTGTGCGATGGCGCAACAAATGTGCAATATCACTCAAAAAAGACTACGTTTGCGTAATATTTACTCTTTTACTCTGCTTAATGCGATTGAATATGTTGCTTCTACCACGGTTTGCTTTGGTGCGTTCTGTTTTTATTACTGCATTTGTTAGTAACCTCTACTGCCAAATTGGGCGGTAGAGGTTGAGATAACAAATCGTGCTAGTGCACTAAACCACGACGCTTTAATAGCGCGTCTGTTGAGGGCTTTTTGCCGGCAAAGTCGATGTAGCTTTGCATAAGATCCTGGCTGTTACCTTTTGACAATACAGCATCACGGTATTTTTGGCCGTTCTCTTCGGTGAGTCCACCATTGGCCATCATGTAAGCAAACGAGTCTGCCGCTAACACTTCTGTCCATAGATAGGCGTAGTAACCCGCTGAGTAACCGCCGCCGAAGCTGTGGCTAAAGTAGGTGGTTTTATAGCGTGGTGCAATTGGGCCGTAGTCTAAACCGTGTTTGGCTAATGCTTGTTTTTCAAAGGCGGCAACATCGGTGATTTCAGTGCCAGCAGGAATAGAGTGCCATTCCATATCAAGCAGTGCAGCGGCTAGGTATTCAACTGTGCCAAATCCTTGGTTAAAGGTGTGTGCTTTTAATACTTTAGCCAGTAACTCAGCAGGGATCGGCTCGCCTGTTTGGTAGTGCTTAGCGTAGTTTGCTAGTACGGCAGGGTCGATGCTCCAGTCTTCGTTAGCTTGTGATGGAAACTCAACAAAATCACGTGCCGTTAATGTACCCGCTAGGCTTGGGTAGTTAACTTGTGAGTATAAACCGTGAATGGCGTGGCCAAACTCATGGAATAGAGTGCTCACTTCGTCAAAGGTTAACAGGGTAGGTTGGCCTTGCGCAGGCTTTGGAACGTTAAGCGCGTTGTATACTACAGGTTTGGTATTTTTTAAGAATGACTGATTAACTAATTCGTCCATCCATGCGCCACCACGTTTGCCTGGACGGGCGTACATATCAAGGTAGAACAAGCCTAGTGAACTGCCGTCTTTGTTAAAGATTTCGTATGCGGTTACATCTTGGTGCCATACAGGTAAGTCGGTACGTGACTTGAAGGTAATGCCGTAGAGTTTCTCCATGGCAAAAAACAGCCCGTCGGTGAGTACGGTGTTCATTTCAAAGTAGGGCTTAACAAGGCTGTCGTCCAGGTCATATTTTGCTGCACGTACTTTTTCAGCGTAATAGGCCCAGTCCCATGGCTCTAGGGTAAAGTCTTTACCGTCTTTAACGATTTCAGCTTGAATGTCTGCCGCTTCTATTTTGGCTTTTTCCAGGGCTTTTGGTGCTAGGTCATCAAGGATGCCATATACTGCTTCTGGGCTTTTAGCCATTTGGTCGCCTGTAGAATAGGCGGCCCATGTTGGGTAGCCTAATAATTTGGCTTTTTCTGCACGTAGCTGGGCAATTTTAATGTTTAATGGTGAGTTGGTGTCCATTGCACGATAGGCTGAGGTTTCCCAAAGCTTTTTACGTAGGTCGCGGTTTTTAAGACTAGACAGTAATGGTTGGGTTGTGGTGTTAACTAAGGTAATCATGTAACCGGTTTTGCCTGCTGCTTTTGCAGCAGCGGCTAATGATGCGATGTCATTGTCTGATAGGCCGTCAAGCATGGCTTTGTCTTCAACAATAATCACGTCGTCTTTAAATGATTTTAATACGTTTTGTGAGAAGCTGGTTTCAAGTTTTGCTAGTTCACCGTTTAGTTCACGCATTTTGGCTTTATCGTCTGCCGACAACTCAGCACCTGCACGCACAAAACGGTCGTAATACATTTCAACTAAACGTAAGTCTTCGCCTGTTAATGTCGCTTTGTTGTTGTAAATGGCTTGCACGCGAGCAAATAACGTTTCGTCTAGGTAGATGTTGTCCATGTGAGCGGTGAGCTTTGGTACAGCTTGCGCTTCAACATTGATGAAGTCGTCATCTGAAATTAAGCCATTAAGATTGAAAAATACCCGTTGTGTGCGGTCTAAAATCGCGCCGGTTTTTTCAAGTGCAACGATGGTGTTTTCAAATGTGGCTGCGTCGGCATTGTGAGTAATCGTTGCAATTTCTGTTTTGTGCTCTTGCATGCCTTGCTCAAACGCAGGTAAAAAATCGGCAGTGTTAATTTTGTCGAACTGCGGCGCCATATATTGTAATGGGCTTGGTGTTAACAGTACGTTTTCTGTTGTGGCAGTCGTTTTTGTTGTTGCTGTTGCTTCTGCGGTGGTTTTGCTTGCCATGGCGGTGTCTGTTGATTGCTCTGAACATGCACTGAGCATTAATGCTGCACTAACGGCAGTGGTGATAAGGGTTTTACGCATTGAAATATCCTTGGGCTCCGCCCGTTTGAAATGTTTTTATGCTGGTTCAGCATTATTTGTTGCGCTAAACATTGAAATAAAAACAGAATTAAATAACACCAAACTCATATTTGTTCACACTTAGCGGTTTGGTTTAGCCATATACAATAACAAGCCTACGCCCAAGCGCCTAGATTTATGGGGGGAAAGGTACATAATTTTTGTAACTAAAATTACCAATGGTGATGTTTGTTAGATTTTAGGACTCTTTAGAGCAAACTTGCGTGGCAATGGCGGTTTTTTCGCGTAGTTTAAAGGGATAAAAGGCATGATGAGGGCAACAGATGAAAACCGGTAAGCATGATAACCAATTACTCAAGCTCGCAATGGAGATTGGCGTAGGCTACGCGAAAAAGCGCGGCTTTGATGATTTTGGTAAAGGGATTTCACCTAAAGATAAGGTGGAGTGTATTTACCGTTTGTTAGTGCAAGATAAGCTAATACAGCCATTAGCTGAAGACAAAGATGATGGCCCTAACCGTAAACATAAATTGATCTTGTGGATTAGTAAGCAATTACCTAAAGATCATGAGCTTTTGAATTAAATAATCAGTGCTTTATGTTTAAAAAGCCCAAATGAATTGGTATTTCATTTGGGCTTTTGTTTTAACATTTGCCTGAGCAGCAGCTAAAAATAATTTTACTAACGCGATTCAATCTCAACAATTTTTAAGCTGATGAGCTGTTGTTGCCATTGCTGTTTGTTAATACCTTCAATCCACAATATTGGCGATTGGCGGTGCTGGCCTTTACGTAGATAGGTTTCAGGCATACGGAAAATGGCTTCCCATGCTTCTATGGTTTCGGTTTTAATTAAACTGCCTTGGTCGTTAAAAAAACTGGCTTCAACATTTACCACGGTAATGTGTTCGTCGCTGGTGCTGTCAAAATCAAATATAAGCCCTAATTTATCACCTTTCCATTGGGTACTGGCCAGCGTGATTTTTACGCCATCTTTGGCTGTGCTGCTGAGTAACTCTGGCTGCGCCATAGCGTTTGCGGTAAGTCGTGTTGTAAGAGCTTCTGTGCTGGTAACCGTTGCCTTGGCGACTTGCTCTTGTGTGCCCAGAGTCGCAAGTGAAGTGACCGACGGGGCAACTGCGGCGGCATTGGCTGTTTTCTCGTTGGCCTCAGGAGACATCGCCCCTGGGCTATCTGGCGCAATGACTTTTGGGCTAATGGGTTGGGCAACGGTTTCTGTAATGATGTATTCCCAGGTGAAGTCGTCTTTTAGGCGAACATGTGCGCCATTATCTAAAGTGATCACCGCAACATCAGCTGCCATTGCCGTAGGGGCGAGTAATAGAAAGAGGGCAGATGCTATCGTGTTGAGTTTGGTTTTCATCTATTCATCCTGTGTGATAGTCACTAATTCGTTAAGTCTACGTGCTTTTTATCAATAAATGGAAACTATTTTAAGTGAGATTCTACTCATCATCATGTGCAGAAAAAACAAGTGATTTTGGTATTTTAGCCGGCTAGCGCCAATTGATAGCCATATTGATATTAGTGTTTGCTAAAGGTGATATAGCTCATAAAACGAAACATTAGCATCAAAAATGGGTTTCGATTTACAAAGTAAAGAGTAAACTTATTCATAACATGTAAAATTTATACATGATTTAAATTTGAGGAGTAGAGTTATGTTTTGTGTGCAATGTGAGCAAACCATTAGAACACCCGCAGGCAATGGCTGTAGTTACTCGCAAGGTATGTGTGGCAAGTTGGCGTCAACGTCTGATATCCAAGACTTATTAATTTACATGCTTCAAGGTGTATCAGCTTATGCCGTTAAAGCCCGTGAGTTTGGCATTGTAGACAACAACATTGACACCTTTGTGCCAAAAGCCTTTTTTGCCACATTAACTAACGTAAACTTCGATGATGAACGCTTAATTGATTACGCTTATCAGGCGCAAACGTATCGCGACCAATTAAAAGCGGCTTACATTGCAGCCTGTAAAGGTAAGGGCGTTGAACCTGAAATAGTGAGCGCACAAGGCGAACTACTACTTGCCACTTCTAAGCCTGAGATTCTAGCCCAAGCACCAGTTGCATTGCTTAATCGCGGTGAAGTGCATGAAGACATTTTAGGCTTACGCTTATTATGTTTGTATGGCTTAAAAGGCGCGGCGGCTTATATGGAGCATGCTCGCGTTTTAGACCAAACTGATGTGGATATTGCGGCTGAGTTCCATCAAATTATGGCGTTTTTAGGTGAAGACTCAGTTGATGCAGACAAGTTATTTGCCACTGCAATGCAAATTGGCCAATTAAACTATCGCGTAATGGCGATGCTAGATTTAGGCGAAACTACTGCATTTGGTCACCCAGAACCAACACAAGTGAATACCAAGTCTGTTAAAGGTAAGGCCATTTTAGTGTCTGGCCACGACATGAAAGACTTAGAACTTATTCTTGAACAAACCGCAGGTAAAGGCATTAATGTATTTACCCATGGTGAAATGTTGCCAGCACTTGCTTACCCAGCATTTAAAAAGTATCCGCATTTAGTGGGTAACTATGGTAGCGCTTGGCAAAACCAGCAAAAAGAATTTGGTACCTTCCCGGGTGCCGTGGTGATGACCTCAAACTGTATTATTGACCCAAATGTGGGCGAATACTCTGATCGTATCTTCACTCGTAGCATTGTGGGCTGGCCTGGTGTGACTCATATTGAAGGTGAAGACTTCAGCGTAGTGATTAACAAAGCACTTGAGCTAGAAGGCTTTGCTTATGATGAAATCCCTCACATGATCACCATTGGTTTTGCGCGCAATGCATTAATGGCAGCAGCACCAACGGTTGTTGAAAACGTTAAAAACGGTTCAATTAAGCATTTCTTCTTAATTGGTGGTTGTGACGGCGATAAGGCAGAGCGTAGCTACTTTACTGATTTAGCCAAATCAGTGCCAGATGACACCATCATTTTGACCTTAGGATGTGGTAAGTACAAATTCAATAAATTGGAATTTGGCGATATCAATGGTGTGCCACGTTTATTAGATGTGGGCCAATGTAACGACGCTTACTCGGCGATTCAGTTAGCGTTAGCGTTAAAAGATATTTTTGAGTGTGACCTTAACGACTTACCGTTGAGCCTAGTGTTGTCATGGTTTGAGCAAAAAGCGATTGTGGTGTTGTTAACCTTGCTTTCTCTTGGGGTTAAAAACATTCGTACTGGCCCAAGTGCACCTGGTTTCTTAACTGAAAATCTTGCTAACATTCTTGAGCAACAATTTGGTTTGCGCACAACAACAGATGTTGAATCTGACTTAAAAGCAATGTTAAACGTGGCGTAATCAGCCATAACATCGTGCAGTTAAGTGAGCTTAACTGCACGATATCTATTAAAGGCGATAAGGCGCAATGCGTATCGCCACCTCTATTGTTTACTGCGTTAAAGGTATCAAAATGAGTAGTATCCCCTCTTTAGGTTTTTCTTTTTCACAAGCGCTTTCAGCTCAAACCGCAAAAAAGGCTCCAACTGTGAGTGAGCCTAAAGTTAACGTTGCCCCCGCTAGCGTGTTGCCGCAAGCACTGTTGGCAGCCGACAGCTGGCAACGAGGAGAGGTGCAACTGCGCTGTGTTGAAAAATGGAACGAAACTCATGATGTGGTGAGCTTTCGATTTCAGGGGATAACACCGGTTAAATTTAACTTTAAACCTGGGCAGTTTATTACCTTTAAACTCGACATTAACGGTGTTAAAACCTATCGCAGCTATACGATATCATCGTCACCTTCGCGGCCTTTTTCACTTGTTGTGACAGTTAAACAAATTGCTGGTGGTGTAGTGTCTAATTACTTAGCGCAGTCGCTTAATGTGGGTGATGAGGTCACGGTTACTGGCCCTGATGGGGTGTTTAACCTGGTTGATATTGTTGCCGACAAATATTTGTTTTTAAGTGCAGGTTGTGGCGTAACCCCCATGCATTCTATGTCGCGCTGGTTATGCGATACCACCACCGACAGTGATATTGCCTTTGTACACAGCGCTAAAAGTGTCGATGATGTGATATTTGCCGATGCTATGGCGTCAATGGCATCACGCAGCCAACAGTTTAATCTTAACTATGTGCTTGAGTCCGCTGACAACCAGCACCAGCTTACTGACAAATATGCGCAAACCGGTTGTGCGACGGGGCGGTTAACCCTAGAGGCGTTAACTAAATTGGTTCCCGATTATCAGCAGCGCACGGTGTTTGTGTGTGGCCCAGAGCCTTATATGGCAGCAGTAAAATTACTGCTGCAAGCAGCTGAGTTTGATATGACGCAGTTTCATCAAGAAAGCTTTGGTGACAGTAGCGCAATGGGTATTAAAGCGGCAACAGAGGGCAGGGCATCAACCGAGCAATTTATGTTGAGCATTGGTGATAAAGACATATCTCTCTCGGGCGATCAAACCTTATTAGAAGGCATAGAGTCTGAAAAATTACCGATTATTGCCGCGTGTCGCTCTGGCGTATGTGGTGCGTGTAAATGTCAGGTTATCTCGGGTACGGTAACATCTACCAGCCAAATGGCATTAACCGCAGACGAAATCGCCGCCGGTTTTGTGTTGGCCTGTTCAACTAAAATTACCTCGGATGTGCAGCTCAAAATGTAACGACTCATTCGACATGGTCAAATACTAACAATCCCTTAATAGTGGTTCTATTAAGGGATTTTTAATTAGAGAATATATACGATTTTAATGGCTTAATAGTCGCAACGTGTTTCGACTAAGCGTTATCTCCATAACTGCCAGTTTTGAGTGAAATAACATACCGATTAACGGTAAATTCGCCTTCTTGATACTGTGAGTGATAAACCATGCCTAACTTAGTTACCACATTAATTGAACCACTATTGGCGTCAACCACATCAGCATAAACAATGTCTAAATCCATATGCTTTTTGGCATAATCAATACAAGCTTGGTTGGCTTCGGTAGCCAAACCTTGGCCCCAATAATCGGGGTGTAAACGATAGCCTATATCGACCGCATTAATACGGGTTTCATTTTTAAAGCCGCAAAAACCAATCACTGTATTGGTGTCTTTTACGACGACTGCCCAGCGGCCAAAGCCATATTGCTTGTATTCTACCAGCCAAATATCGCGAATGATGTTTTCGGCATCACTTAACGTGTTACACACGCCTGCATCGCCAGTATATCGGTTCACTTGCTCCGGGGTATTAAAGTGCAATACTGCGGGGGCATCTGCGAGGGTAAATTCTCGAATAATGAGCCTTGGTGTTTCGGTAATCACCTTCATTGGGTTCCCTTATTTTTTATTATGTATTGGCAATGATGTCGTTAAAACGCTAGGTTAACATATTCAATTCCCGACATTTAAGAATAATAATATGACCCGCTTTCGTCTTGCTTATCCCTTATTAGCGCTTGCGCTTACTGCTTCGTCACTGTCATTGAATGCTGTTGCTGATACCAAGCTTGATCAGTCAGTGGCTCAAGCTTTACCTAAGCTTGAAAAGCTTTATCTGCATTTGCACCAGCATCCTGAGCTGTCGTATCAAGAAAAAGCCACCAGCGAGCGTATGGCCGCTGAGCTTAAGCAACTTGGCTTTGAGGTGACGGCTAATTTTGGTGGTTATGGTGTGGTAGGTATATTGCAAAATGGCGAGGGGCCGGTGGTGATGATCCGCGCCGATACCGATGGCCTACCGATTGTTGAACAAACCGGAAAAGACTATGCCTCAACCGTCACCACAGTTGATGCTAACAATAATACCGTGGGCATTATGCATGGCTGTGGCCACGATATTCACATGACCAGCCTTATTGGTGCAGCTGAGCAGTTGGTTAAGCACAAAGCTGATTGGCAGGGCACGTTAATGATGGTCGCCCAGCCGGCAGAAGAGGTGGGCGGTGGCGCTAAAGCCATGCTTAAACAAGGTTTGTTTAGCCAGTTCCCCACGCCCGATAGCATTATTGGGTTACATGTGAGTGCGTCAATTCCTGCGGGCAAGGTTGGTACGGTAAGCGGTTATGCACTCGCTAATGTCGACTCGGTTGATATTAGCATTAAAGGTAAAGGCGGCCATGGGGCTTATCCGCATGCCACGGTTGACCCTGTTGTGCTTGCTGCGCGCACTGTTCTGGCATTACAAACGATAGTGAGCCGCGAAGTGTCGCCGTTAGAGCCCAATGTGGTCACGGTAGGGTCGATTCATGGGGGTTCAAAACACAATATTATTTCAGATGAAGTAAAGCTACAGCTTACCTTGCGCTCATATAACCCTGAAGTACGCGAGCAACAAATTGCTGCGATTAAACGTATTACCGCCGGTATTGCGATGAGTGCTGGCTTGCCTGACGAGTTAGCGCCAGTAGTGTATGTGCATGACGATGAAACTATTCCATCAACGTATAATGATCCAATATTAGCCACTATGGTTAAAGCCAGTATTGAGGCCGAGCTTGGCAGTGACAATGTGCTTATTGCACCACCTGTGATGGCGGGTGAAGACTTTGGTTTATATGGCCTCACGCCAGAAAAACGCCCCATTACATTGTTTTGGCTTGGCGGCGTAAACCCTAAGCAATATCAGGCAAGTATTGACTCGGGTGAAGCATTGCCATCGTTGCATTCTAGCCAGTTTGCACCTGATTACTCACTCACGATCCGCACGGGCGTTCGTGCTATGACAAAATCTGCGATGGATTTATTTAATCAAAAAACAGGGCAATAAATTCGAACGTGATAACACTAATAGCGGCTATAATGGTCGCTATTATTGTTTTAACCTTGTGGGCATTTTATGATTATTTTTAGCACCAACCTTGGCGATTTTACTGTAGAACTGGACATGGAACGTGCACCGGTTACCTCAAAAAACTTTTTAAAATTTTGCCAAGATGGCTTTTATGAAGGCACAATTTTTCATCGGGTGATTAAAGGCTTTATGGTTCAGGGTGGCGGCTTAACGGCCAAAATGAAAGAAAAGCCGACTCGTGACCCTATTGCCAATGAAGCGAATAAAGGCCTTAAAAATGTGATAGGTACGTTAGCCATGGCGCGAACAGATGCGCCACATTCAGCAACTGGGCAGTTTTTTATTAACGTGGCCAATAATGACTTTTTAGACCATACAGGCACAACCAATGCGGGTTGGGGTTATGCTGTATTTGCCAAAGTGACCGCCGGGATGGATGTGATTCATCAAATTGAGCGGGTAAAAACCACCACTATTGCCGGCCATGAAGATGTGCCGCGCGAGCCAATCGTGGTTGAAAAAGTCACTATTGTTGATGAGCCAACGGTGGCTTAACTGGCTTTGCTTGAGTTATCTGGGATGAGCCTTTCGCAAGACTCATCCCAATAAAAAAGGTTCGACATCGCTGTCGAACCTTTTTTAATTTGCAGTTAAACGATAAAACCTAAGTCATATCATTCAGTTTGCGTCACATTAAAGAGTGTAACGAATACCAATAGCTACGCCGTCGTCTTCAGACAGTTCCATTCTTGCTTGTTGGTCTTTATCGTTGCTTGTAAAGTCGCTGTAATCACGACGTACTTCTAAATACACAACGGTTTCTGGGTTAAATACATAATGTAGCCCCATCACCACAAACTGACGCTTAAATTCGTCTTCTGGATCAGCATTGTAGTTTGGCTGAATCACATAATCATCGCCAGCATCTAAGATGTTGTACGACACAAAGGCACGAATGTTATTTTCAAACATGTACGAGAATAACGACTCAACACCAACGGCTTCATCAATTAAGCGACCAATGTTGTCAGTGTCGTGGTTTTCGTTTTTGTTGATGTTTGCCGAACCATAAAACCCATACTGATCGAAGTTACCCCAGGTCACCCCTACACCGTAAATGATGTCTTCAGCGGTAGAGTTAGTGCCGTTACCAAATTCAACATCAAACTCACCATAGTTAACACCTGCGGCTAACACAAGCTTGTCAGTTGCTTGGTAAGTTACCGAGCCACCGTAAGTGTAGTTATATTCAACCTGCTGTGCTTCTGCAGAGCCTGTTTCCCATAACGCTTCACAATCATCTTGGGTAATATCTTCATAGTCGCAAGTATAAAACTCGCTGTTTTTTAACTGCACTTGTACGGCAAAGCTCACGTCGCCAAAACTGTTACGGTATTGCACGGTTTTGTCACCGCGACCTACACCGTTTACTGCGCCGTCATCTTTGTTATAAGTGTATACACCAGCAGTGTTACCGTCCCACACAAAACCGTAGTTTGTGCCGTATACCACGTCATACCAAGCACCCCATTGCTTGCCAATTGTGAGACTACCGTAGGTGTCATGTGCAAGACCTGCATAGCCTAAACGGTTATAAAAAAACTCATCTTGAATTGATTCAAAACGGTTGTTGTAAACAATGTCTGTGCTACCGACAGGGTTAACTCCCCACTCTAATTTTGCAAATGCGTTCCAGCCATCTTGTAGTTGGCGAGCAAACCCAAAATTAATGCGTGACGCGCCGTTAACGACTTCAGTTTCACCTTGGGTATTGATGACGCGAGCATCAACAAAACCACCAATGCTAACGGCATTAACATCATCTTTAAAAATTTCGGTAGCTAAAGCCGAAGGTGTGATTAGTGCGCTAGAAATCAACGCTGCAACTAAAGTTTTATTCATTTTCATTTCTTGTCTCGTTGTTTGAGTATGCACAGCTTCATAGACAGGATCTTTAGCAATAAACCTATATTTTAGATAGAAAAAAGGCCTTATTTATGATCTGATAATTGTCGCCAAACAAATCAACATGACCAATAAATAAAGCCGATGACAATTATCACCTTAAAAAAGCAATTTATGCAATTCTTCAATGCAGACATCCTTCAAAAAATGGCTAAGCGCACAGGGTTTATACAGCGAAATCGCGCTGTATTACCTGAACTATTGGTACCGAGCTTGCTCTCTGCGTTGAGCAAAGGGAACTGCCATGCCATTGCTGACTTACATCGTCAGTTTAATGGTATGTGTCTGACAGAAAATGATAATGTGGCTTACAAACCTTTTCATAATCAGCTCCGCAAAGCCGCCTTTGCTGATTTTATGAAGCAATTGGTTCAGCTGGCTATCGCTCAGTTTGCTCGCCAACAATGCGCTTCGCTTCCGAAGAAGTTGTTAGGCTTTGATGATATTTTGCTTCAGGACGGCAGTTCTTTTCATGTTCACAAGGCGTTAGCTGACGTGTACCCAAGCCGCTTTAAGCGTAATCCAGCCGCGATAGAGTGCCATATGACCCTGTCATTGCGCACATTTAACCCCACGGCAATGGCGATAAGTGCTGATACCGCTTCAGAAAGAACCTATCTCCCCATGGCCTTTAGAATGAAAAATACACTGCTTCTGGCTGATGCGGGCTATCCTGATTTCGAATATTTTGCCAATGTGGAACGGCATCAAGGGTTCTATATTTTTCGGGGGCAAAAGTCACTCAACCCAAGAATAGTTGAAGCTAGAAATGGCAAGGGCCGTGTACTGCCTAAGCTTGCCGGAATGAAGCTTAAAGACATCACGCGTCGCACCAATCGCTCAGAAGTGCTTGACCTAAAAGCCCTGCGGGGAACGCAGGAATTTCGAGTGATAAGGCGTTGGTTTGCAGAAGAAAAACGATTTTGCATCTGGCTAACCAACTTACCGGCAGAGTCTTACTCAGCCGATGACATTATGGCGATTTACCGCTGCCGCTGGCAGGTTGAACTGCTGTTCAAAGAGTTGAAATCACATACAAACTGGCAGAGATTTGCCACCGCGCAGAAAGCGATAGTTGACGGCCTAGTATGGGCCAGCCTGTTGGCACTTATCATCAGACGCAGCACTGCGATGCGCATCATGCCTTCAGTTTCGCTGTTCAAAGCGGCAAAGAATGTGGACGTTTGGCTACTGCCAATCTTTGAGTGTATCTGTCATCGGGCTTGGTCAGAAATAACAGAAAAGATAGACTGGGCGGTCAGCTATATAACAATAAACGCAAAAAAGTCACAACAAAGAAAATCTAGAAAAGACATAACGTTAGATGGAGTTTTTGCAGGCCTTAATGCTTAAGGTCCAGTGTATGTGCACAGCTTAGTCCATTAATACATCTTTCCATTGAAGAAGCGGAGAGTAGCAAAACCTTTATCGACTCACAAAGTGAAATATGCTCAAAATGGCGATATTGATCATAAAAATTAATCATCAATGATTTAGTTAAAATAAGTGTTAACAATAGGTTATGCAGTGTGGGTGAATGTTAACAATTGGTGTTTTATGCATTAAAAATGATTTTTTATGTAGCATTTTTGGGTGAGGATTTTTAGTCGTTTATTTGATGTGGATCGCTATTTAATTCTGAAAATGTCATACGCTTAGTTTATGGCTCATTGCGATAAAGGTGATTTTATGCAAATGACTTTACAGTTTTTCGGAGCGACAGAAGAAGTGACGGGTTCCTGCCATTTGCTGACTATTGATGGCAAGCAGGTACTATTAGATTGTGGGTTAATTCAAGGCGGAAAAGCCGACGAGTTGCGCAATCATGATCCTTTCCCATTTGATCCTGCCCAGCTTCATGCCGTGGTTTTAAGCCATGCGCATATTGACCATTCAGGACGTTTACCCAGTCTCGTTAAGCAAGGGTTTTTAGGCCCCATTTACACCCAAAGAGCCACCGCGCAGTTATGTAATATCATGCTGCGTGATGCGGCAATGCTGCAAGAGCGCGACACTGAAAGAAAAAATAAAAAGCGTGTTAAAAATGATTTAGAAGCACTTGAACCACTCTTTACTGAAGAAGATGTCGAGCAGGTATTGGCTCAGTTTGTGGTGGTCGATTATGGCCAGCGTGTCCAAGTGGCAGACGCTCTTGAAGTACGCTTGTCGGATGCGGGGCATATTCTCGGTTCGGCGATAGTTGAGTTGTGGCTAGGGCAACAGCCAGAACAGAAAAAACTAGTTTTTAGTGGTGACTTAGGTCGTGCAGGCATGCCGATATTAAGTGATCCAACCTTTGTCGACAAAGCTGATTTAGTGCTAATGGAAAGTACCTACGGCAACCGTTTACACCGCAGCTGGCATGAAACACTAGTGGAGCTTAAATCGATATTTAAAGCGACCATTAACCAAAGTCGCGGCAATATTTTAATCCCCGCTTTTTCAGTGGGTCGTGCGCAAGAATTACTGTATTTGTTCCATTTATATGCCAAAGAATGGGACTTATCGCGTTGGCGTATTTGTTTAGACAGTCCAATGGCGATTAAAGCTACTGAGGTTTACGTTAACAATTACCCCATATTGGACGATGATTTTAAGCGTTTCACTCGGATGTCGCCCGGCAATCATCCATTACTATCGTGTGCTGAGTTTGTAAGCAGCACAGAAGAGTCGATAGCACTTAATGACATACACGAAGGATTAATTGTGATTGCGGGGAGCGGTATGTGTAATGGCGGCCGTATTCGTAACCATTTTGTGCATAATTTATGGCGTAAAGAAGCCAACATTATTATTTGTGGTTATCAGGCGTTAGGCACTCCGGGGCGCTTATTGGTGGATGGCGCAGAAGAGCTGACCATTCATGGCCAAAGTGTCAAAGTGGCTGCGCGTATTCACACCGTTGGCGGTTTGTCTGCCCATGCTGACCAAGCTGAGTTGTTGCGTTGGTATCATCACTTTGAAGATTCACCTGCCATTATATTGGTGCATGGTGAGCCTGAGGCGCAACAAGTATTAATGGAAGCGCTTAATCAAGATGAGGCAACCCAACCCAAAAGTAGTGCCATTGCTCAGTGGGGCGATTGCTTAGATTTAACCGCATTGCCAGAGTTTGTATGGCTTAATGCCGCCAGTGACACATCTGAAACTTAAAAGGTTAATTAACTTGAACTCAACTGATGATGCTTAGCCTACGGGTTAAGCATCAATTTCATTTTGCAGCTTTTCAATGTCGTCTAAAATCCGCATAAATTTTTGGCCAAACTCTGTCACCTCATACTCTACCCGAGGCGGAATTTCGGGATAATTTATCTTATTTAAAATCCCGAATTCGAGGTTCTTTTTTAAGCATTGATTGAGCACTTTAGTGCTGAGTCCATCAACCGATTTAACCATCTCACCGGGACGATTAATATTATTAGCGAGCAGCTGATACGGTTAACGACCATTTGCAGCCGTAAATGGTTTCGACCATACGGGCTGACTTTTCGGGTGCAGACTTTCGTGAAAATAATTTTTCTTTTGTATTCATCAATATGTACCTAAAAGTACCTATGGAACTAAATTGTACTTACTATTCAATCAGATAGTTTATCAATAAGCTTATCACACTTACTCGTAACTTAGGTGTGAACAAATGACAACTTTAACCCAAAAAACGGCATTAATTATTGGTGGCAGCAGTGGTATTGGTTTTGAAACCGCTAAGCAATTAATTACTCAAGGTGTCGCTACCATTATTGTGGGTAACAATACTCAAAAGCTCGACGCAGCGGTTGCGCAGTTATCAGCATTGGGCGAGGCCAGTGGCGTTCAAGCAAACTTGTACAATGCGCAAGATCTGCAACGTGTGGTTGAAATGATTGATGCAATGGATTGTAGTATTGATTATTTAGTTAATGCAGCAGGTTATTTCAACCCTAAGCCATTTTTAGCGCATCTGTTGAGTGACTACGACATCTATATGGAGCTAAACAAAGCGATGTTTGTAATTTCGCAAGCGGTTGCCAGAAACATGATTAAGCATGGCGGTGGCAGCATTGTTAATATTGGTTCTATGTGGGCGAAGCAAGCCATTAAAGCAACTCCATCGAGTGCTTATTCTATGGCAAAAGCGGGGTTACATGCACTGACTCAGCATATGGCGATGGAATTAGCAGAGCATAATATCCGTGTTAATGCCGTGTCGCCAGCGGTAGTGCACACGCCTATTTATGAAGCCTTTATTGAGCCTAATGACGTTGAAAGCGCATTAGCAGGTTTTAATGGATTCCACCCTATCGGCCGCATTGGTACAACTGTTGATGTTGCCAATAGCGTAAAGTTTTTATTGTCTTCACATGCGGCCTGGGTGACGGGCGCAATTTGGGATGTTGATGGCGGCGTAATGGCAGGCCGTAATTAAGCTAAACCCTAAATTGGGTTACAAGTAGATTGATAAGCTCATTGTTGTAATTACGGTAAGCCCTTAAATGATTGATGATTTAAGGGCTTGTGCCTTTTTATTCTGATATAAAGCGATTTACTCTTTTGTTCTCCCATTAGGGCGCGTTAAGCTATGCATTAATTTGTTGTGTGTTTTGGCGAGTAGAGTGATGAAGTTAGTTAAAATAGATAAAAGCCAGTACCGTTCGGTTAACAATCAGGTGCAGATTGGCTTAGTGGTGATACTGGCCATTTTGTCGTTGGTGTTCGGTCAGTTAATGATTTATTTCTTTGGCGTTAAGCCATTACCTGGTGCCGAGTCTACTGGGAATTTTCATCTAAACTTTACTGGGGTTATTTTGGCGTTAATGGTGTGCAGCCTGCTGGTGCGTAACTTGCGTGAAAAGCCCAAGTTTTATGAAGTGTATTACGTGTGGCAACTTAAGCAGCTGCAAAACAAAATTTACCGTAAACTCAAAGCGGTGCAACAAGCGGCCAAAGACAATAACCGTGATGCTTTGGTGGTATTGAGTTTTTATTATCAAAGTTTGGCATTGGTTTACGAGTTAGACAACAACACCTTAACCATGTCAAACGTCAATAATGAACTGGATAAACTACAGCAAGCTATTGAAGCTGCAGGTTTTACAGTTGACACAGACGAATTCACTCCAGAGATGCTACAAGCTTTTTAAGTTGGTTTTTATTCCTCAAATAAGGAGCCATGATGTCAATATTGGCAGATATTCCTTTTTCGTTACTTGAACTTGCGCCAATGCGCGAAGACTCGACAGTGTCATCAACATTGCAGGGCAGTCTAGCTTATGCCCAGCATGCAGAAAGCTTGGGGTTTAATCGGTTTTGGCTTGCCGAACACCACAATATGCCGGGCATTATTTGCTCGGCCACTTCGATTTTAATCGGTTATATTGCGGGTGGCACAGAGCGCATTAGAGTGGGTGCGGGTGGCATTATGTTGCCTAATCATGCACCGCTTGTGGTGGCTGAGCAGTTTGGCACCTTAGCTAGCTTGTACCCAGGCCGAATTGATTTAGGCCTAGGCCGTGCGCCGGGCAGTGATCCGGTAACCAGCTTAGCGCTTAATCGTGATACCCAGCGGGCGGAGCATTTTCCGAATGAAGTCAGTGAGCTGCAATCATTGCTTGGCCCACGTGAAGCTCGCCAAATAGGGCAGACTAAAGCGGTAAGAGCTATTCCGGGCGAAAATACCAATGTGCCGATTTGGTTATTAGGCTCAAGTTTATTCAGTGCGCAACTCGCGGCTCAACGTGGTTTGCCGTATGTGTTTGCGGGCCATTTTGCACCACGGTTTTTATCTGAGGCTATTGCGTTATATCGCCGTGAGTTTGTCCCGTCAGCAGTGCTCGCCAAACCTTATGTGATGGTTGGGCTACCGTTAGTGGCAGCGCCTACCGATGCTGAAGCGCAATACCTTAGCACCACTTCAAAACAACGCATTTTAGCGCTTATTCGTGGTCAAGAAATGTGGTTAAAACCGCCTGTCGATAGTATGGATGGGTTGTGGAGTGAGCAAGAAAAAAGCTATGTCGATAGTTTTTTAAGCTTATCTATTTGCGGCGGCCCTGCGACCATTAAACATCGTTTAGCAGTGTTTGTTGAACAGCTTGGCGTAGATGAAGTGATGTTTACTAACGATTTATACAGCCATAAACATCGCCTGCGCGCACTCGATATTTTAATGAGCATTAAAGAATCGTAATCGTTATAGGGACTAAGATAGACAACCTTGCCATAGAGGGATATCTGTTGCATATTTAAGCAATGAATCAACTACATGGAATGTTGTTAATGCCCTTATCAAGTCATCTGCTATTGAGTTGGCGCAATATCATGTTGTGCCTTATGACCGTGTTATTAAGTGCTTGTTCACTGCATCCTGCCAATAACCAACAATCAACGACGTTGCCTTCGTTTAATTATTCACTAGTGTCAGCTGAGCAGGTTAATGATGTACCCGCCATTTCGAGCTTAACGCATTTAACCTTATCGCAGCGAGATGAGTTAGCGGCTTTTGTATTGAGGGACAGCATTAAAGCATTACCAAACCGATTAAAAGTAGCCGCATTTATCAATCATAAAATGATGAATTTTAATTACGAAGGGCAAAATTATACCAGTACAGAATCCTGGGAAAACCAGTCTGGTAATTGTATGGCATTGGCACTATTAACCTATTCGGTAGCAAAAGAGCTTAACGTGCATACGGTGTTTCAAGTAGTGCATGCCGCGCCAATATTGACCAATATTACGTCTGATATTTTAGTGACCTCGGATCATGTTCGTATATTTTTGTACGATGAAAAACCTGAAGGGCACTTTTTGAGTGGTAGCTTGGCGACGGTGATTGATTATTTCCCCGATCGCTTTGATAGAACGGGCGCAATCGTATCGGAAGAACAATTTTTAGCGATGTTTTATCGTAATTTAGCGGCAGATGCCATGCTTGAGAAACAATATCAACAAGCGTTTTTACTGCTCAATAAAGGGTTAACGCTGGCCCCAGATTACGAGGCATTAATCAATATGATGGCCATTGCTCACCGTCGTTTAGGCGATGAACACACGGCTGAAAAACTTTATCGCTACGCTTTAGCTAATAATACAAATTCGATTAGTGTTTTAAGCAATTATCGTTTGTTGTTGGAATTGCAAACTAGAACCGCGGAAGCACAGAAGATTAATCAACATTTGTTAGCAATAGAGTCGAGTAATCCATACAGCTATTACAGTTTGGGCATTGAAGCGCTCGAGTTTAAAGACTATAAAACTACCGTGATATTTTTAGAAAAATTTATCGACAGTGCACCGTATTTTCATCCTGCATACTATGCACTTGCCCGTGCTCACGTTGGTTTAGGGCAGCATAAAAAAGCACAAGATATTTTACAACAGGCGATAGCGTTAACTGACATGCCCGCCAGTAAGCGCAATTATTTAGCTAAGCTTAATATGCTTAAAGATAAATAACCTGAGATCGGGATAATAAACGCCTTTCAAACAGTCCTTTGCCCTGCTAACTGCGTTGAATCGACTTGCAATAGGCTAGCTATTGATGCGTCAATTCGCCTTGTTAGCAGAACAAATGACAAGCTTGAAAGTGAGAGTGGGTAACGTGTTGATTTTAAATAACATAAGATCTTCCCTTATCCCGAACTCAGGTTAAATAACCTAAACGATAAATAACAGCAAAAAACCAAGACTCGCGTCTTGGTTTTTTTGTTGGCTAATGTCGCAATCTTTTGGGTTAAATCGCTTGGCCATTTACAGTTAATTTTACATCAATGTTGCCACGTACTGCATTTGAATATGGGCAAACTTGGTGCGCGGTTTTAACCAGTTTTTCTGCTGATTGCTGGTCTAAATCAAGTTCAACCGCAAGGGCGACTGTAAGTGCAAATCCGCCATTATCGTTGGGGCCAATGCCTACCGTTGCTGTGGTGGGAGCTGCTTTGATGGCCACTTTACCTTGGCTTGCTACGTGCAATATTGCGTTTGAGAAACAGGCTGCATATCCTGCGGCAAATAATTGTTCAGGGTTAGTAAACTCGCCACTGCCGCCCATTTCTTTTGGGTAGCTTAATTGTAAGTCGACTTTTTTGTCGTCGGTAGAAACTTGACCATTACGGCCTGCTAATGCGGTTGCTGAAGTGGTGTATAACGTTGACATAGTAAACCTCGTGTAAAAGTAAAATATTCTAAGTTGCGCACAGTTTAAGTTGTGCGCAATCTAATTGTGTTCACTATAACTAAGCAAAAAATAAAATGCAACTATATTGCGCACAATTTAATTTAGTTAATTTGTTTCGCCTATAAAAAGGGGGGTTACATCAGCAGGCTTGGTTTGACAATTATTAAGGCTGCAGGCAAGTCGGGTTTGTCATGCTTTTGTCACTGTAATGTCACTCAACACTCTCACAATAACCGCTCATTAGACCTCTTAGGCCGTGCAAATCATGGCCATCCGTTAACGATAAAAATAAGGATATGATATGAAACGGTTTGTCACTCGTCGTGATTTTTTGGCTATGTCAGCTAAAGGTGTTGGTGCTGCTGTGGTGTCTTACGGACTAATGGGCTGCAATAGTGATGACGATGAGGTTATTTCTGGTCAGTTTTTACAAGGTATTGCCAGTGGCGACCCTGCAGCTGATGCCGTGATCTTATGGACGCGCGTTACGCCTGATATACAAGGCGATATAACGGTGTCATGGGAAGTCGCCACCGACAGTAACTTTACTGATTTGGTGACTAATGGACAAACCGTCACCAATGACAGTCGTGACTATACCGTTAAAGTTGATGCGGTGGGTTTAGCGCCAGGTCAGCAATATTTTTATCGTTTTAAAGCAGGTGAAAACGTATCTGAGATTGGTCAAACCCGCACGTTACCCCAGGGCAGTGTTGACTCAGTTAAGCTTGCGGTGATGTCGTGTGCTAATTTCCCAGCGGGTTATTTTAATGTGTACGAAATGGCTGCTCAGCGAGATGATTTAGATGCTGTGGTGCATTTAGGCGATTACCTTTATGAATATGCTCGTGGTGAATACGCCAGCGAAAATGCCGCTGCATTAGGCCGTGAAGTCTTGCCTGAAGGTGAGCTGTTTCTATTAGCCGATTATCGTACACGTTACAGCCAGTACCGCAGTGACAGTAGTTTACAAAAGCTGCATGCCAAAGTGCCTTTTATTACCGTGTGGGACGACCATGAAGTGGCTAACGACACCTGGAAAGACGGCGCTGAAAATCATAACGACGATGAAGGTGATTTTGATCAACGC
Organism: Shewanella inventionis; assembly: GCF_019931735.1. Classification (NCBI taxonomy): domain Bacteria; kingdom Pseudomonadati; phylum Pseudomonadota; class Gammaproteobacteria; order Alteromonadales; family Shewanellaceae; genus Shewanella; species Shewanella inventionis. The sequence continues at coordinate 1,064,678 of NZ_CP082926.1, forward strand.
AAAGCTGCTGCACTGCAAGCCTACTTTGAGTGGCTACCCATTAGGCCTTGGAGCGAAGGGAATAATGAAGAAATCTACAGAAGTTTTAATTACGGTAACTTGGTTGATTTGCACATGCTCGATACTCGTGTGCTGGCTCGCGATAAACAATTAGAGTACAGCGACTACATTGACGCAACAACGGGCAGCTTTGATAGTGATAATTTTTTAGCCGCAGTCACTGACACCAATCGTACTTTATTGGGGCAAACCCAATTGTTATGGCTACAGCAAACCTTGTTGCAGTCTACTGCTAAGTGGCAGGTACTGGGGCAGCAAGTGTTAATGGGTAAAATGTTATTGCCTGCTGCTATTGCGACTCAGCAAATGAGTATTCCACAATTTGCTGAGCTCGCGGGTATTGCGGTATTAGCTGCTCGTGCACAAGCAGGCGATACCACGTTAACCGCTGAACAACTGGCTTACCTGCAAGCTAACCAAGACAAGTTGACCCCAGAGGTGATGGTGTTACTACAATTGCCATCGATTCCATACAATCTTGATGCTTGGGATGGTTACGCCTATGAGCGCGAAGTAATATATGCCACAGCGAAATCGTTAAATCACAATTTAGTGGTTATTGCTGGAGACACTCATAATGCGTGGGCTAATGAGCTAACAGACACCAATGGCGATACCGTAGGCGTTGAATTTGCCACTAGCTCCGTGTCATCACCAGGGCTTGAATATTACTTAGGTTTGTCTGATGCTGAAATGCCAGCAACCGAAGCGGCAATTGTGGACTTAGTGAGCGATCTTAAATATGCCAACTTAAAAGACCGGGGTTATTTGTTGCTAAGCTTTACGGCAGATGAAGTACGCGGCGATTGGCAATACGTCGATACCATTTTAGACACAACCTTTGCCAGTTTAGATGCACGTAATTACAGCGCGACGAGCGCTGCGGGTAACCCACAAATCGTGGCAATGTCGTAAGCACTTTTGATTAACCAAAACTATTCAGCCACCTTTTGGGTGGCTGAATGATTATAAATGATCGATGAAGTGTCGATTAATCTATAGTAAGCACGACAATTTTTAGTGGATGATTATCATCAAATGCAGGAAAGTCTTGATGGCATTCTAACCACTGTGTTGCCGTGACTTTACGGCCTTGTTTTTCAACGCAGCGTACTAGGCTGTCATACCATGTTTGGCGATCCACTTTAGCGACATTGTTACAACACACAATTTTACCGCCTGCTTTAGTGGTTAACACAGCAGGTTTAAATAAACCTTGGTAATCATTGACTAAATCGACAATACCAAAAGCACTTTTGGCAAAACGTGGTGGGTCTAAAAACACTAAATCAAATTGCATGGCCCGCAGTTTTGGGTATTTAGGCAGTTTTTGATTACGACGTCCGCCAACCGTTAACCCCGCTAATTGACGCAGCGCCGGAAACGCATCACTTTGCACAAACTCACATACATCGGTAACCTTATTTAACTCGGCATTTTTTTGCCCGGCGGCTAATGCAAATGATGAAAAGTCGACATTCATTACATTACGCGCACCGCCCATAGCAGCGGCAATACCAATACCGCAAGTGTACGAAAACAGGTTGAGTACCGTTTTATCTTTGCTGTTATCGCATACATATTCACGACCAATGCGCATGTCTAAAAATAGCAGAGGGTCCTGGCCTTCGTGGCGTAGCTTAGAGGTAAAGTTTATGCCGTTTTCGCGGATAACTTGTTCCGTTTGAGCATAATCCTGGGCTTCATTGCCGCTGGTGTTAGCGACACGTGAGTGACTGCCTGAGCGATCATTGTAAACAATATGAAAGTCAGCATGAGCGGTCAGCACACTTGATATAGCTTCAAGCTGTTGTTCTGTTAAAGTTTGATGAAAGGTTTGGATTAACCACGCATCGCCGTAACGGTCAATATTAAGGCCATTTTCGCCTTCTACAGTGCCATGAAATACCCGATAACAATCGGTATTATGTTGCTTTGCGTGCTCAAAAAAAGCAGCGCGTTTCGCTAACGCATCAGTTAAAACAGCTTGAATAGACATGGACACTCGATAATGGCGGGGCAATTTGCGCGCAGTATAGCAAACAATCACCTGAAATGTGGCGGCGTGATTATCGATAGAGCTTTTATTCGGGCAGATATATCTTAAAGGTTTTATCGGCAACAATTTTGCCATTGAGCTCAAGTGTCATTCGCCAGTTACCAAGCTTATTACTCACAGGTGCCCAAATGCAATCGCCTAAGTAAAAGCGCCAATCGTTTTCTTTAATGAAAACCTCTCCATCAAATGGTGGTCTCACATGACCATTGTCGTCTGGAATATCTGGATGATATATGCAGTAGGTTAATACTTGGTTTTTGGCTTTTTTGATCCGAGCAATAAAACCAAACTCAGTATCAATAACGGCGGGGACGTGAACAGTCGCCTCTAAAAAACGTGGCAAGTCATCACTCTGGCTGTCCCACTGGCTGAATATGCCGCTATAAATAATGCTGATATCGGCCTTTAGCTTACTCAAACTTTATCCTTTGTTGTGCTCTTTTAGGTATTTTATCGCCGCTTGCAGGGCAAAATCATAGCCTTGTGCGCCTAGGCCGCAAATAACCCCTTGGGCTTTGTCAGAAAAATACGAATGATGTCTAAAAGGCTCGCGCGCATGCACATTTGATAAATGCACTTCAATAAACGGAATCGCAACGCCGAGTATTGCGTCACGCAAGGCTACGCTGGTGTGGGTAAATGCAGCAGGATTGATAATAATAAACTGGGCATCAGTAGCATGTATGGCATCAATAAGTTGGTATTCAGCGTTTGACTGAATGTGCGCTAACTCAACGCCAAGCTGATTAGCACTTTCGGTTAAATCGCTCACAATTGTGGCTAAGGTTTGGTGGCCATAGTGCCCCGGCTCGCGACGGCCAAGCAAATTTAGATTTGGGCCGTTAATCACTAAAATTTTGGCAGTGCTGCTCATGGTGCTTCCTGTGGTGTGGGCAATAAAACGTGTGAGTCCATTCTTACTGAAGATGTGCGCGTGGTAAACCTAAAAATGTTCATCTAACGGCTAAAATGCATTAATAGCCGGTTTTATTTTGGCGCATTGCTTTAGTGGCACCGCGTTGTTTTTTCGCTTCAATACGGCGAGTTTGACTACCTTTGGTGGCTTTGGTTGCAATACGGGCTTTTTGTACAATGCCGACGCTTTTTACCAATTCAATAAATTGCTCTAACGCGGTTTGACGATTAAAGTCCTGGCTTCTTGATTGCTGACACTTAATGATGATTTTTCCGCTTTTGGTAATGCGGTGATCGGCCTTTGCTAATAGCTTTTGTTGATAAAATTCAGGCAAAGACGATGTGGCAATATCAAAGCTAAGCTGGGCCGCTGTTGATACTTTATTAACGTTTTGACCGCCAGCGCCGCTTGAGCGAACAAACTGCCATTCAATTTCGTTATCTTGCAATATGACTCGTTGAGTTATTTGTATCATTCGGTTGAGGTTGTCCCCTTTAATTTATTCAATATCAACTCATTATACCGTAATTGGACATAGATTTCAGCGGCGGGCATTTGTCAGCTTGGGCGCTGCTTCACATGAACATTAACTCAACGACGGATTAATCGTGGAGTGATTACATCAATTGCAGACTTTTGCTATTATGAGCGCCATTATTGCTTTACACGATAGCATCACCGTATAAAGCCTGTTCTATAGCCTTTAAATAAGGCTGGAGTTAGCATTATGTTGTGTCAAATCCCCGATATTTCCAAGGGTGTTATTAGTTTATTTGTTAGTGGCCGTTTATCTGCGCCTGATTACCGTACTCGTTTGCAGCCAGCTATTCGTGCCTATCGTAAAGATTGGGGACAAGTGTGTTTGTATATTGAGGCAGATGTATTGCTCGAAGGATGGGACTTTGGTTCATTAACCGGCAGTGGTGAAGTACAGTTACCAGAATTTGATGCACTAGTGTTTGTTGGCGGCCCTGATTGGGTGGGCAATGCAGTACGTTTAATGGGGCCGTTTATGCAAGGTGAGGTAGCATGGTTTCCGTTATCGCAAAAACAAGATGCTATTGCGTGGATTGCTAAACGTTCAAAGTGTTAGTTTATGGTTTGCTGATACCGTAAAGGGTCAACAAACTCCGAAATTTAATAGAAAAGGATAGCTTATTTATGTCTTTATCAAAATTAGTTGCTGCGTCAAGCGCATTATTATTAACCCTTAGCTTAACGGCTTGTGCTCCTGAAGTGGGCAGCGATGCTTGGTGTAAGCAAATGAAAGAAAAAGAAAGCGGTGATTGGACAGCAAACGAAGCCGCTGATTACGCTAAACATTGCGTATTTAAATAAGCGTTAGTGCGCAACCCGTTGATAAAAGCCTTAATCATTTGATTGAGGCTTTTTTGTATTTGGTGCATATCGATCAAGCTAAAAATCTGATCAATTAAGGTTGTTGACGTTTTAGATATCAGGCTTTTTGGGCTGTAAATTTAGTTTGAGTTTGTTGGCCAATGGCTCGATGGCTGAACCTTGCACAATGACCGAAATCAGCACAATGAAAAACACCATGTGGATCATTTCACGTGACCCTTCAACCCCCGCAGCGGCAGGGATTAGTGAAAAAACAATCGGCGTTGCTCCCTTTAAACCAATCATTGACACAAATAATCGTTTGCGCCAATTGGCTTTTTTAAAGGGCAAATAACAAAGTTGAACGGCTAACGGTCTTGCGACCACAATTAGTAATATTGCTGGCAATAATGAGACAGTAAAGACAGGTATTAATTGCTGTGGGAAGATTTGCAAACCCAAAATAATAAACATTAATGACTGTGCTAGCCACGATATGCCATTAAAAAAGTGCTTGCTCACCTCTGCACCTTTTTTTAAGTAGTTACCAATGATGACGCCTGCAATGTATACCGCAATTAATTCGTTGCCGCCTAAAATTTCAGTGCTGGATACTGTTATGGCAAATGTTGCCAAAATAAATACAGGAATAAGTCCAAATTCTGGTAGTTTGATATTATTTAGCGCCCAAACGGCTAATTTACCCATAATAAGGCCAATAAGTGTTCCTACACCAATTTGCTGCCCTAGGCTTGAGGCTATAGATAATGCCGTAGGTGCACCCTCTGCACTGCTCACGATATAGTCGGTTAACATAATGACCATTAATAATGCTATGGGGTCGTTTGTGGCCGATTCAAACTCTAAAATGGTGCCTGTGCCCAGGGCGACCGCATGAGTGATTAAATTTCAAGCAAACTGGTAAATCCTGCCCTTAACACTTCTTCTAAATACTCAGGTTTCATCCATGCTCGTTTTTGTTTCATCGGGATACTTCCTTTAGATGATTCTGAGCGGAGCATATTTAACGATAGTTTGCGTAATAATGACCAATTCTCTGCTGCATGATTTTGATAAATCTGGCAATGGTCTTCACCCATTGAAGCATCCAAAACCCAGTGTAAACTGTTTTCGATAAACCAGTGAGAGCGCACTGCATCTGCAAATTTCTGCTCTGGTAATTCTGCCGAACTTATATAGTATCGATAGGTTAATGCCCCCTTACCATTGCAATGTCTATAGCTCATCGCCATGCCAATTGAATGTAAACCCTGCCATTCACTAAAGTCACCTTCAAGCTCATTTGCACTAAGTACATGATAAGCTCGCGCTTCAACTCTACCGTGTTTGTTCTCGATAGCTAGCGGTGATAAAGGGGCTTTGCGGACTGAGGAAAAAGCCGACATTATCGCGTCATGCAATGATTTTTGATTCGATTTTACAGCAAGTAGATAATCACCATCTTGCTTAACTATTTGTGCGGCGATTGACTTCTGACATCCCATTGCATCGATGGAAACAAGTTTTTCTCTTATATCTAAGAGTTGCAGCAAATCAGGAATGGCGGTGATTTCGTTAGATTTGTCACTGGTCTTTAACTGACCCAGCACTAACTTATTTTCGCAAGCAAATGCGTTGACCATGTGTATCGTTGATAAACGGTCATTACGATGATAAGAACGCTTTAACGTTTTTCCATCTATCGCAATAAGTTGGCCATCACTTGCACTATGGACGGCTTGCATCCATTGCATGAAACATGCACTAAACTCATCTGGGTCAATACGAGAAATAATTCGAGCAATCGTATCATCAGCAGGTACACCTTCCTTTAAGTAACCGTGCTTTTGAAACCACGCTAGATGACCATCAGCATAACAATGTATATCTGCCCAACCCTCAGCGCCTGCGATGACGGCACATAAGCTCACAAATAAGATATCCTCTAAAGGATATGTCACCTTGGCCGTTTGGCGCTGGTCGATGATGTTACTAAAGTGGCTTGTGAAGGCTTCGATATACATGCTTATACTCCTGAAAAGAGAGTATAAGATCACGAACGCTGTATTAGGTCAAATAAGATTTAATCGATAGCGTATTTTGTTTAAAAAACGTTCGCGATCTCACCCTGTGCCTGTGCCCTGTTTTAATTTTAATTTTTTAGACTCCAAAATTGAAAACACCGCAGCGGCATCGGTTGATGACACCACGGCAGCAAATAACATGCAGGTAATGAGGCTGACATCGAGTAAAGCACTCAAGATAAAACCAAAAATGATGGTTGTAAAAATAACCCCAAACGTCGATAACATGCCGCCTTCCTTCCAGGCAAAGCGAATGTTTTTCATGGGGGTGTTAAGGCCACCAACAAACACTATGGTGTTTAAAGCAAGGGTTCCGATTAGCGATGTTAATTGTAGATCATCGTAAACAAATCCAAACTCACCATTGCCAAAAGCTAAACCTACACCCATAAAAATCAGTAATGATGGCAAGCCTAATGTTTTAGAAGGGTGGTGGAGTAAAATGCCGATAGCGATAAGGATCGATATTCCTAAAATAATAATATCTAGCGGCATATTGGCACTCCTTGGCGAGTAAGATTGTATTTTATAGCCAGTTTAGCATTAAAGTTACCTTAAACTTGTTTTATGAGCATTTATTAATATTTATTTATCGATTGTTAGCGAGTTTCCCATCAGTTTGTTGACTGAGCTAATAGCTGTTCATAATGTTTATGCTAACGGCGTTTTTACTAACGGTGTAAATGTGTAATCTTTATGCACGTATTAACCCTTGTAGAATTAATTAGCAATAGCTTACTTCTTTTGCTGCTCGCCCGTGTATTAATGCGTTACACCGTTTTTAATTAACTTTTTTATTACATTTGTTCGGTGTTAATATGGCTTAAATTTATTTGATTGCAGACTCGACATGGCCATATTAATTAGTGTTTGGGGTGTTAGCATTGTTTGTTTTGGGCTGTTTATGTTACTAAAACCAGTGCCCTTTGCTGATGCTATTATGCAGTTTAGTCGAAAGCGTTATTTTCATTATTTTGAGATAATCTCACGCCTTGCTATTGGCGCTGCTTTATTATTAGATGCCCATAACACGGCTTATCCATTGGTGTTTGAACTTATTGGTAACTTACTGTTTATTGTTGCTATTGTGTTGGTTTTTATGACAGAAAAACACCATAAAAGATTTGCAGTTAGCGCCGCTAAACACGGTGTAAGCTGGTTTAAGCCCGCAGGAGTGGTTGCCATAACCTTTGGCTTTTGGACTGTATTTGTCAGTGTGATTTAACCCTGCTTAGTGTGTCATATACCCAACCAATGTTATTAATTTTTCTTTTTTGTTAAAAATTTATTTTACTCAAGCTTCCTGCTAACCCGCATCACCATTGGATTTGCATATTTCTGCAATGTTAGTGAAATGTTATTGTCATTTTGCCGCAGTCTTTTTGTCATTTTAAACCATTAGCTTGTCATCCAGCCGATTTACTCACAAACGCTTACATCCGTCTTCGGAGATGACAATGGAACTGAAAAACCTTTTTAAATTGACTGCTCTTTCAACAGCACTTGCTGCCACGTTAGGTCTTGCTGGTTGCGGTGGTGATATCAATATCAACACAGGTAATGAAACCACAACCCCAACGACACCAACAACTCCAACTACACCAACTCAAAGCGCACAAGAATTATCATACAGTGGCTTTGCAACTAAAAGTTCAACAACAGTAGATGGCAAAGAAGTTTGGGTGTTAACGGGCACATTGGCACCTTCTACTGCGGCATCAACCATTACAACCGGTGGCCAAGATGGCGACTTAATCGTATTAGGTGATGATGTTGTATGGCAATTAGATGGTCCTGTTATTGCGGGTGGTGATAACGAAAACTCGATTGAATTATCGATTTTGCCAGGCACCAAAATTTTAGGTAGCAGCGATTCATACCTAGTGATTAACCGTGGTTCTAAAATCATGGCAGAAGGCACCGCAGCAGAACCTATCGTGTTTACGTCAGTAGAAGCGGGTTTAGGTGAAGAGGGTGAAGCTGGCCAATGGGGCGGTTTAGTGTTGTTAGGTAATGCACCTGTTAACAGTTGCCCAGATTTAACTAACTGTGACGCGTCGTTTGAAGTCGGAAATTACAGTTACGGCGGTGATGACACTGAAGACAGCTCTGGTTCTATTAAGTATGTGCGCGTTGAGTTTGGTGGTTTTAAAATCAACGACACTCAAGAAATGAACGGTATCAGCTTTGCGGGTGTGGGTGCAGGCACCGAAGTTGACCATATACAAGTTCATTTAAACAATGATGACGGCGTTGAATTTTGGGGCGGTAACGTTTCAATTTCAAATGTGGTATTGACTGAAAACTTTGATGACTCGTTAGATTGGACTAACGGTTGGCAAGGTAGTGCGCAACACGTTTATATTCGTCAGGCTGATAACGGTTCAAACCGTGGTATTGAAGCCGACAGCAATAGCGATGCATCAGCGTCTCCGATGTCACAACCTGCACTGGCTAATTTTACAATCCAGGTAGCTAATGGCACTAACAGCGGCGGTGACGATGCTGAAGGCATTTTATTCCGTAAGGGTACTGGCGCGCACGCTTATAACATGTTGGTTAAAGGCGATGTTGACTCGGGCGAATGTTTAGAAGTGAACGACGATGCCACCGTTAATAATGCAAACACTGCAGAGTTAACTATGCAAAACAGCTTGATTGACTGCGTAGAGCCATTTAAAGATGCCAAAGTAGACGCTACAGCGGGTACAACGTTAGCGCTAGATGTTGAAGCATGGTTTACCGGTCAAGATGGCAACCTAGTGGGCGCATCTGATCTTAACGATTACATGCCAAACTCTTCATCAGTTGCATTAACTGGCGGTAAAGCAGATTTAAGCAACCTTGATGCTCGTTTAGATGATGCTGAATACATTGGCGCATTTGACGGTACAAATGACTGGACTACCGGTTGGACTACAGCCATTCATGACGATGTAGATACTACACCAGCTGAATTACCTGTAATGACGTCTTGTCCGGTTGGCACAACTCAATCAGATGCAGTAGCAGGATTATATAAAGACTCATCAGTCACACTAATTTGTACCCTTGAAGGCAACGTGCTTAGCAATACCACATTGCTTGCCGGTCAAAACGTGATGTACAAAATTGATGGCGGCGCGGTACTTGTTGGTGCAGATAAAACCACATCGGCAACCTTAGCGATTCAAGCTGGTGTTAAGTTGTTTGCTACCTCAAACAGCTACATTGTCGTTAGCCGTGGTTCTAAAATTATGGCTCAAGGCAGTGCTGATTACCCAATTATCATGACTTCAGAAGAAGATGTGATTGCAGGTGCTGAGGGTGAGCGCGGTCAATGGGGTGGTTTGGTTATTTTAGGTAATGGCTTAACAAACACATGCCCAGATAAAGATGCGTGTGATGCATCGTTTGAGGTAGGTGACTTCCCATACGGTGGTAATGACAACGCTGATAACAGTGGTCAAATTAGCTATGTAGTTGTTAAGTATGCAGGCTTTAAAGTTAATGACACACAAGAAATGAACGGTATCTCGTTTGCAGCAGTGGGTAGCGGTACACAAGTTGACCACATCCAGGTGCATGCTAACGGCGACGATGGCGTAGAGTTCTGGGGTGGCGCGGTTAACATGAAGTATGTTTACCTAACTGAAAACTTTGATGACTCATTAGACTGGACTAACGGTTGGACAGGTAAAGCGCAGTTTGTGTACATCACGCATGAAGATGGCAACGCAAACCGTGGTATCGAAGCTGACAGTAACAGCTCAGGTGCAGCGGCAACGCCAGTGTCTGCGCCAAAGCTTGCTAACTTCACTATTTTACCTGGCACAGACACTGCAAACGCGAGTGGCGACAACGGCGAAGGTATCTTGTTACGTGTTGGTACTGCAGGTGAGCTTTATAACGTGCTAGTACAAGGCCGTAAAGGTAGCACAGCTGAAACTGAATCTGGTGAGTGTTTAGAGCTAGACGGTTCAGTATCAAGCCTGGTTGACAACGTGAATGCGGGTACCTTGGTAATGACTCACTCAATCATTGATTGTAACGAGCCATTCAAAACATCAGGTACTACCGACATTAACACTGAAACCTGGTTTATGGGTCAGGAAGGTAACTCTACATCAGTTGTGAGCATTACCGACGGTATGCCAGCAGCAACCGATACAACGCTTCTTGGAACAGGTAAAGACTTAAGTACTGATGACAGCTTCTTCGAATCAACCAACTATATTGGTGCATTCGATGGCCAGACTGACTGGCGTCAAGGTTGGGCTTTTGACCCACAATAATCACCTTGATTAAGTAATCAGTGACCTATTAATAGCCGCTCGCAAGGGCGGCTATCTCTGAACCGCATACAGGATAGTATAAGTATGAAAACCAAGCCGAGTTTTACCGTTAATAAGTTAAGCCTTGCCATTATCTCTGTGATTTCTGCGGCGACATTATTAACAGCTACCCCCGTATACTCGCAAGAACCTGAACCAGCACGCGATCCTGGTGAAGTGATTCCGATTGAGCCAATTGAGGTTATTTCAGTGACCGGGCGCTTACGCAGCTCAGCATCAGAAGCCACTGAAGAACGTCGTGAGCAAATTGCTGTAGCCGATATTATGGGCTCAGAACAAATTTCAAGAACCGGTGACGGTGACGCAGCCGCAGCGCTTCGTCGTGTGACAGGTTTAACCTTAAAAGATGGTAAATTTATTTATGTACGTGGCCTAGGTGAGCGCTATTCAAGCACTTCATTAAACGGAGCCACTGTGCCATCGCCAGATCCAACCCGTAACGTTGTGCCTTTAGATATGTTTCCTGCATCGATTATTGAATCATTGTCGGTGCAAAAATCAGCGTCAGCCAATGCGCCAGCCGCGTTTGGTGGTGGACATGTGGATATTCGTACTAAATCCATCCCATCTGATTTCTTTTTTAAAGCCTCTGTAGGCGGGCGCTACAACACTAATGACTCAGATGACAGCTACACCTATAACGGTGGTGGCGATGACTGGACAGGCCAAGATGATGGCACCCGCTCTATGCCGACCAACATTAATGACACCATTGGTCAGTATGGTGGTATAAGCCCAATTGATATCGTAAGTGGTTCTAATGGCAATGTTAATTATCAATCTGCTCAAGCAATTAACCGCGAATTAGCCCTTGGTTTATATCGCGATATGACAGTGCAAAGCCAAAGCACAGACCCTGCAATGCGTGGTGATATTGCCATTGGTGACCGTTGGGACATAAGCGACGACATTATTTTTGGTGCATTGTCTGCGGTGTCGTATAAAAAACAAGCCGAAAACTACTCCAAGCGTGAAGTTGAATTAGACGGTGACAGCAGCCAGGTTCAAATAGAAAACCAAAAAGACGTTGTGGGTACCGACTCTATTGTTCAAGTGTCTGGCATGATTAACCTTGGCTTAGAGATTGGCTACAACCATAAAATCGAAACCTTCACTACATACTTGCAAGACACCTCAGACGATGTGTCACTCGGTATTGAAGAAACCATTGATACGCTAGACGAACCCAATGCGCTGCAAGTTTATAACATCGACTATGAAGAGCGCACATTAATCAGTAATCAGATTAAAGGGCATCATTTTATTGAGTTTTTAAACGACTCAGAAGTGAACTGGAAGTTTTCGGATGCACGCTCAGAGCGCTACGCGCCTAATGAATTGTCGTACACTTATAACGTGGTGTTAGACGATAACAACGAGCTGTTATCGCGTAACCTTAATACCCAAGATGCGCCTAAATATGTATACAGCCGCCTACAAGACGACAGCCAAAATTACGGTTGGGATTTTACGTATCCCGTTAATTTTGACAGCGCCGTGCTTAAGCTAAGTACAGGTTACGAATACTTTGAACGCACTCGAGAAAGCTATGCGAGTCGTTTAGGCTTGGACGTTAACTTAAGCCCGACAGACCCTAACGGCAGTATTTTAGCCGGTGATTTTGATGATATTTTCTCAGACAGCAACATCACTAACGACGTATTAGATTTAGAGCTTAAAGACGCCTCGACCGACACCGAAGATTACATCGCCGCAGAAAAAAATGATGCGGTATTTGTGAGCATGGACATCGACTTTGATGATGTTTGGCGCGTTTATGCCGGTGTGCGTTATGAAGATTTTCGCCGCGTCACACTCCCCATTGACCCTGATGGCGAGATTTCAGATGAAGGCGGCCGTTACGACTTAGCAGATTATGTGATTGCCGAAGACGGTTGGTTCCCATCGTTATCATTAACTTGGAAACAAACCGACACTACACAATGGCGTTTAGGCGCGAGTAAAACCATAGTGCGTCCAGACTTACGTGAAGTGTCGCCAGTGCGTTTCCAAGACCCTGTGACTGGCTTTGATTTCTTTGGTAATCCAGAGCTAAAAAGTTCAGACATTCTTAACCTTGATTTACGTTGGGAATACTACTCAGACAGTGGTAATAACTTCAGTGTTGGTGCGTTTTACAAAGATGTGGACGCGCCGATTGAGCCGATTCAACGTATTTCAGAAGCCGGACGTCAGCTTAAGTTTTATAACGCGCAGTCTGGTTACATTTTTGGCGTTGAAACCGAGTTTTTACAAGAACTTGAGTTTTTAGGCAGTGATGGCAGCATTTGGGAAGACTTTTTTGTAGCCGGCAACTTAACCGTTGGCGACTCAGAAATTGATATTGAGCCTAACGGCGAAATCGACCCAACTAACCAATCGCGCCGTATGACAGGGCACTCGCAATGGGTAGCAAACTTGCAGTTAAGTTACGACTCGCCAGACAGCTACCATAGTGCCACATTAGTGTATAACGTATTTGGTGAGCGCATTGCTTACGGTGGACGTGGTGGCCTAGACGATGTGTATGAAAAGCCATTTCATAGCCTGGACTTTACCTATACTTTCTTCCCTACTTTGAGCACCTCGATCAAGTTGAAAGCGAAGAATCTTTTAGGTGAAACCACCGAGTACGAACAGCAAAACTACCAAGTGTATGCCAAAGATCCTGGCACAGAATACACCTTACAGTTTAGCTATGAGTACTAAATGCATGAATAAGTAAGGTTAAAACGAGTACTGGTTTTTAGTGGTTTTTACTCATCATTTCAATCACTGAAAACGTGCACGGCCACTTTCTTCGGAACAAAGAAAGTGGCCTTTTTTGTTTATTCTAATGCCATACAATTAACGATTGCTCGATACGTTTTAATACATATTTGTTAGAATACCGCTACTTTTGTCAGTCGCAGCCTGAGTCAGTCATTATTATGTTTAACCGCCTTACTGTATTTTTATATTTAATCCTAGCCTTATCAACCAGTGCCTGCGCGATGCCAACGGGCATGAGCCAAGCAGGCAACATTACTGCGCCGTCTATTGACGAAGCCAGCGGCCTAGCGGTATCGCGGATTAATGACAATATATTGTGGGTGCACAACGACAGCGGCGACAGCGCAAGAATTTTTGCTATCGATACTCAGGGGCAGCAGTTAGCCACAGTCAATATTCGTGGTGTAAACAATACCGATTGGGAAGACATTGCCTCGTTTGTTTACCAAGGCGAGTCGTACCTATTGATTGCCGATGTGGGTGATAACCAGGCGAGGCGATCGCAATATCAGTTACATTTGATCAAAGAGCCCGATTTAAGCTTGCTTAAAGGCCAAAAAAACCTATCGGCCCAACCGGTTTGGAGTATGACTTTTACTTACCCAGATGAGGCTCGAGATTGTGAGTCAGTCGCAGTCGATGTCATCAAGGGTAAAATACTGTTACTGACCAAACGTGACACGCCGCCCGTGTTATACGAGCTGCCGTTAATCGCTCCAGCGCAGCAAAGTGGATCAAATAATTCATCTACTCAAATAATTAAGCAGCAAGCCAAACGGTTAGGCGAGATAGCGCCATTGCCGACAGCCGTGCTCGACTATGTCAGCATTTATACCTGGGCAGGATTTGCCGGAACCCCCACCGCAATGGATATCTCGGCAGATGGTTTATCAGCGGTGATATTAACCTATACCCACGCGTTTTATTTTACTCAAACCACACAAGGTGACTGGTTAAGCTTGTTTTCAACCACACCACAACAGATTGCACTGCCCGCACTAAAACAAGCCGAAGCTGTTGGGTTTAGCCAGGATGGCCAGAGTATTTATATTACCTCAGAGAAAATCCCAGCGCCTTTGTATAAAATGGACTTAAATGGGCCTAGTACGCTGCAGTAGATAACGGTATTTGCACAGACCCTAGATACAGTTACAGGCAGGGAATAACTTTAAGCCGCTATTATTGAGTGCTGAAACTTGGTTTTTTAAGCATTGCAGTGAGATATTTGGCGCCAATCTGTCATCCTCGAATGTTGTTATCTGGGATCCGGCTATTTTTAAGAGCTATAGACGACAGATAAGCTAATGTTAACGAAAATTTAGGCTAAAACGGTCGCCTTATTAATCCTCTGACGATTGAGTTAGCGATTGCTGAGTTGCTTCTTCAATAAGCTTTTGCCATTGCGGGTACTCTGCAAAGCTTTGTTGCAAGTCGCCCCAGGGCGTCAGTGCCTCGGCCATTGACGGCGCGGTATTTTGGCTGGTCTGATACAAATAATAAAAGGCAGAGGCGCGGTAATTGGCTGCACAATGCACTAGTACTGGTACATCGCCATATTGCTGCATTAGGCTGTAAAACTGCGCTAGGTTCTCTTGGGTTGGGTTTTGCCAGTCCACACTGATATTGTGATAGTTCATACCCAGTTGCGTAACAATCTGCTGCTCATTGGCTAATACATTTGGGTTGTCGTTAGGAATGAGGTTTATCACAGTTTTGATACCTGCTTGAGCAAGTTGTGCAAATTGCGGCTCTGTGGGTAAACCCGAGGTCATCACTTGTGGGTTATTAAATTTAACCGCTTTTATATCACCCAGTTTGCTGGTGTCGATATTTGCCGTACTCTCTGCACCTAACTCCTCCGCACCCAAAACCTCCGCACTGAACACTTCCACGCTGAAAAATAAACTGCATATGAATATGCTGGTGGACAGTAGGTTAAAACCTTGAGATGTGTTCATGTGGCTTCCTTTACTATTAATTTAATAATTCTGGGATTTCGTTAATCTTTGCATCCCCTATAGTGGGCGTTCCATCAATAATTTTTCCATCACAGTTGATGTATATTTTCCCATTGCGACGAACTTGGCTACATTCCTCGGGAATAATTTGTTTTTCAACAGGAACTTCAATTCTTTTCTCTACCGGCACTTCAACTTTTCTGATGACTTCTTTAATTAGTGGGGCTTCCACTGTCCACCTGTAAACTCGAAACAGCAGAAGAGCGAGTAGTGTAATCATCAGCAGTAAAAATAGTACAATTAATATTCGTTTCATCCACTGCCAAATGTGGGCAGCCCTATCTGTTTTGGACTGTTTTTCGAGTGCCTGATAGCGTTGGTCATAATTGTATTTACTATTCAGCTGAGCAGTTCTTTGCTCATCTTGCAATTTCGTTATCTCAAGTTGGATTTCGGCTAATCGTTTACGTTCTTGTTCAACTTTGATCTGTTCTTGGATATCTTCTTTTTCGGCTTTAGGGTCGACTATTTTGACAGGCTCAGATTTTATTGAGTTGCTTTTAGTAATATCGGACGCATTGTTCTGGATATCCATTTTGATTGGGTGTTTATCTGAAGCGTCAACTTTCGTAGCTTTGTCATTGGTCTTGTTTTTGCTCTTGTTCGGTTTATTAAGCTTGGCTATCTCATGACGCCTTAAGTAGCTAAGATCTAGGCTGTGCATGCTGGGCTTCCTCAAAATTGAATACTTCATGCTTATCTTTTGGCTGAGAAACTGTGTCCAACTGATTATCTGCACGTACTGAATTTTGTTGAGTCCTAGCTTCTTGATTTAATATTGGTTGCGCCTTAAGTATTGCTTCAAGTTCTTCGCCCGTAATGCCTTCAGGAACTGGGATTATGCGCTCGTGCACCAATATCTGCGGATCAGGAATAAAGTAGGGCACAGGGACTTCTTTTATTCTATCAATGTAAACTGGGACCTGTTGGTCAACTTTAACTATGCGATCTACTTCAACAGGGACTTCGACACGCACCTCAACGGGGATTTCTTTGATTACTTCCACTGTTTTTTCTACAATAACTTCGACTTCAATAATCTTGTCGACTAGTTTTTCAACTTCAACCAGCACTTCAACAATTTTATCAACTTCCTTTTCGACAATAGTCGGTATCTCAACTATTCGTTCAACTTCTTTGATTCGAGTTTTAGTGCGTCGATTAGCCCACACTCGAAAATAGCGAATTAATCGCATCATTAGTACGCTACGAATATCTTTTTGCTCTTGAAGCACGCAATGTCTTTTAGCATTTTCTCGTTTTTTACGTAATAGTCGTGCACGGAGTTGTCGTGTTAAACGAAGGATTAACTTGTTTGTTACCGAAGATTTTTCACTCAGCTGGTTTCTTCGTTTTTCTCTAGCTTTACAATTTTCAGGCGAATTTAGAGCGTTATATAGATTTAGTAGAAAATACATTGGGTAGATCAATCCTGAGACGAAATTTATAAAAACACCAAAGGGATCTTTAGGTTGCCAGCCGAACCAACCTGTGATTTTTAGTACTATATTGGCATAAATATTTTGTTTTTGTTCAAAGGCAATTTGTGTGCCTGCATTTTTATCACGGTTATATTTTGTCATAGATAAAGATTGATTGATTGTACTCGATAGAATATCTAACTCTTCCTCTTTACGGTTGATACGAGCATCTAGGTTGTTGCGTTGATTACTTAAGCTTTGAAGATCTTGACTAATTCGATTTGCTTCGTCTTCATATTTATCTACAGCAGCCTTGCAGTCTGGAACGTCATTACATACAAGTGCTTTAAGTCGGCGGTCGCTGGCTAGTTGATTGGCGTGGTTAATTTGCTGGTTCTTAAGATCCATGCTTGAGATAATTTCACTGCGTTGCTGGCGTAACTGTTCAAGCTCTTGCTTAATATCAGCTTGTGCATTGCGACTTTGCTCAACTAGTTGCTCATTATTACGGTTATATTCGTTATCAATTTGTACGTTAGTGAAATCTTTGGTTGCCAGATTTGATAGATAGCTGTTAATACCACTGAAGCTTAACGCGAAAAAAGCTAATGTAACTGCGCCTAGTGCCCATTTTAAAATTCGACTAGTGCTAGGCCAATGATAAATAACTTGAGAGCTCCACCATAGCACTGCAAGTTCGGTTACGCCTAGTAGTGCAGCAAATGGGGTTGCTATACCAAACCATTTTTCATCGGGGAATAAGTTGCCATAGCCTTGTACATTAAAAATGACAATCAATATGCCCATAATTAAGGTGAGAAACATAATTGACAAGCTTTTTACTTGCGGCAATTCTAAGTTCAATGTACTCCAAACGCGCTTATTCTGAACTGATTCCATTAGTAGACCTCAACTTGCATATACTTGCTAATCGTGCCGGAGCGTAGGATATACATATCGTCACGACCATACTGTTTCATAAAAATATCATAGAGCGCATGATCCCCTTGGATGTAACTCCAATAAGGCTGATATTCATCATAAACTTGCTTAATAAATTCAGGGGTGTCTTCTTTAGTCGGAATATAAGGTCGATGGAAACCTATCTCAGCACCTTTCTGAATGCGTTTTTTTACACCAGAAGCAAAAATAAAACCACACGAAGAATAACAACGCATATGTTTATCACTGTCGGTAGTCCAGTTATTTTGGCGAATGTAGTTGCCAATCAGTAGTCCCTCTTTCACTAACCCGCCAGGACTGTGGAGCATAAGACGCTTTAGCTCAATACCACTTTCTTTATAAAAGTTGATATAACGCAGCATTTTTTCATGAGCACCCGTCAAAAGTGGCCCTTCACCATAGAGATAGTGACCATTATCATCTTCACCCAGCATAAATATAATCTTATTAGCATGCTGTAAGGGGTGCTTGTATCTATCCGGGGCTCGTATGTCAGGCATGATTTTTGGCAGCGATGGTGGTTCATGCGGTATATTCGATACTTGCGTCGTTTCAGATGCAT
Organism: Shewanella inventionis; assembly: GCF_019931735.1. NCBI lineage: Bacteria > Pseudomonadati > Pseudomonadota > Gammaproteobacteria > Alteromonadales > Shewanellaceae > Shewanella > Shewanella inventionis. The sequence goes on from NZ_CP082926.1 coordinate 1,083,205, forward strand.
CATCGTGTTTTTCTGAGCTTTGGTGTCGTTTAGTGTTTGGAACTTGTGGTTTAGACTCTGTCGATGGCGTAGACACTGCTTCAGTGGATATTTGTTTGGTATCTTTTGGCATGTACTCTTTTGTCGTTGGATCAGAAATTGGCAACTCGTATTTTTCTTCTAACGGTTGTCTAATCTTTGTTGCGGGAACCATAAATGGTTTTGTTTGAGTCTCTATTGGTGTTATCTCAGCTGGTTTTGACGGTGTTGAGGACTTCCTAACTGTGTTTGTATCATTTTTTAGCTGATATTCAGCCGTCGCATCTTGATGAGATGTAGCCGTTTTCAATGTACTGGTTAATGGCTTTACGTATTGCTCTTCTGATTGTTGAATTTCAACCGTCATAGACGCTTGCGTAGTGCTACTCTGTTGACTCTTGCTATTTTGGCAGCCTGTAGATAGGAAGATAATAACTATTAATAAATAACTATTAATAAATGGGGCGTGAGTTGATTTTTTCATCATTTCTCTGCTTCGCTTTAACTCAAATATCTCTTAAAGTAATTTTGGTCAGGGTTAAAAGTGAATGGGTCAGCGTTACCTATTATATAAACTAATTACCCAATCGTTTATTTGGAAGATCAAGGGGGGAATAAGCGCTGTGCTATAGCTTTGTGTAAATGATAGCGCTGTGGTTATAGATTCATCCCTGATTTGATTCTTTCAGACTAACTCTTTCATAAAAAAGTCGTCTGAACGCATTCCTTCTTTGCTGAAACAATAACTGGTTTTTACGCTTATATTCAATATCTTTATAGCTATTTTATAACAATTATTTCATTGAATAAGTATGGGTTGCCTTAACAGCTTTACAAATGGTGACTTTGTCGTGGAAAATCTGTTTGTTTAGATTTTAGCAGGGGCCTGATTAAGCTAAAACAACAATTTATTCTGCCCCTACTTGTAGTGGTCACCTAAACAGAAAAAGGCTAGCTAACATATAAGCACACTCGAATACAGTCTGCAGATAAAACTAAGTACACCGAAAATAAATATATGTATATGTTGAAGATAATGTTTGAGCAGTAAAACCTGTACTGGTCTCGTTTATAAAGGTTGTAGGTGTTGTTTCTGAATCGGCCTCATCTACGAGCTCATACTTGCCATTGCATAGGTTATACATTTTCTTATATGCATCTTCTCGTCTTGCTTCTCTAACGAATTCAGCACCTTCGTTTAGATATCGCATAATACCAATATTATTAGCTTTAGGTGTTTCATTTTGAGGTGCATATTGGCTTTGTTTAGATACTTCACCAGGTTTCCTTAATATATCAGCAGAAGTGCAGCCTGAGAGGAAGATAATGGTAGCGATCGGTACAATAAAATATTTCATAAACATCCTTGAAAAAACTATCGTTGTTTTACCTATAAATACTTTTTAAACTAGTGAATCTATAAATAGTTCACATTATTTTAATTTTATATATTTACTTGATAATTATCAAGAATTAGGTTTTTTTTGGGGCAGGATTTAGTTGGGTTCTAAACTAAAGTATAACCTAGTCAAAGTCTTCATTTATATTGTATGCGTCCGGCAACTATGCTTGCTTTGTTTTACCAGTCAGGGTAAGAGATTGTTGAGGTCACAATCAGGGTCTGTTACTTGTTCTAAGTAGTATTCGGTTTAATCGAACGGTTTGACCTTATTCGCTTTTGCCGTTTCTATGATGCTGTACAAAAAAAGCAAACACCTGGATTCCGGCTTAACTGCATTGCCGGAACGACGTTGAAAAATAGGATTAGTCTACTTGCACCCCATTAACCATTTTGTGCTGATTGATAATAACTGCATTGCCGGAACGACGTTGAAAAGTAGGGTTAATCAACTTGCATCCAATCGACTTGAACACCGGCTTGCTCAAACATATCTTCGCTGACTTTAATTTTGTCGCCCCAACGTGACAGAAAATCGTCGTTGGGTTTTGGGCTATGTACTGCGCGTAATCCAGTTTGGATAATCTTGGCGGCGCAGTTAGGGCAGGGGAAGTGAGTTACCCAAATCTCACAACTACTAAGATCTCGCTTGGCATGTAATATGGCATTTTCTTCTGCATGGAGTGTTTTTAGCAGTTTCATTTCGCGGTTATCGGTTTCAGCGCTGTCAGATATTCCGTGAGGATAACCATTAAAGCCTAGCGAGACGATGCGATTGTTTTCGGTGATGACCGCGCCGACTCGGGTGGAGGGATCTTTACTCCAAGATGCTACGAGTTCGGCCATTTGTAAAAAACGTATCGCCCATTTTGTCATCATCTTTTTGCCGTTCCTATGCGTTATTTATTACGTTAACGATCACGTTAACAGTTGCTTTAACTATTACTTTAACTAGGCGCTATTTTCTATGCAGAACAGTGATAAATCAACCTTCAATTGATTCATCTGTTGGCCACTCGTGTTCGGCTAGAATATGGTTTTCAACGAGTTCAGCTCTCAGCCCATTAATTTTTTGTTTTAGCTCATCGCGGATCAAACGGATAGCGGGTGTGATCATCTGCCTGCTTGGTAATACTAACCATAATTCTGTCACTGGGATTTGGTAATCTGGCATCACTCTTTGTAGTCGTCCTGCTAGCATGTCTTGGGCGACATCAATAGCTGATTTTTTTGCAATGCCAACACCGTCAACACACCAGCGGCGCACCAGATCGCCATCGTTACATGCCCGATTACTGGTCATCTTAATTTTATGCTCTTGGTCGCCATGAAGTAACAACCAGCTGTCATGGGTCACTTTATACAACTTATAAAGTAATGCATTGTGTTCCATGAGTTCGCTTGGATTAGTTGGTGTGCCGTGTTTGGCGAGGTACTGAGGTGAAGCACATAAAAAATGTGGGATGTTACAGATTTTAAAACCATAAAAATTCGACTCGTCTGCCGCGCCTGCGATCATTGCTCGTAGCGCCACATCAACGCCATCACGATAAAAATCAACTTGGGTATCACTAATATGTAGACGTAAAGTCACATCGGGGTGGTGCGCTAACACATCATTGAGTAACTCTCGCATAAGATTGCGGCCCATCTCCGACGACATCGCCATGCGCACTTCGCCATTGATAGATTGACGTTCGTCGTTTATCGCGAACTGGCCTTGCTGCAATAAATCCAGTGCTTGCTGACATAATGGAAGATAACGTTCGCCCTCAGCAGACAAACGTAATTGCCTCGTGGTGCGCACAAATAACTGCACCCCGACTTCATTTTCTATACGCTTTAACGCAATACTTGCAGCAGAAGAGCTAATATCGAGTTGATTAGCGGCAGCTGTGATAGATTGAAGTTCTGCGATTTTAAGCAGTACCCGTAAATCAGCAATCTTCATGTATCTTCCTGTTGTATGTCTATTCTTCCAAAAGCAGCTTAATGAGCATCAGTTTTGCAACGTAATGTTAATACGAAACGCTATCTGATTATCCACGTTTTCGCGAAAGTATATTAAAGATTACCCCGTTTATCGAATAAATATAAAAGACTATCATGACTACATTATTTCGATGCACATACCGATTTACCGCTAAGATACCAATATCGCTGAGGCGTTATAAATTGATTTTTGTTTATGCATCGATGAAAGCAAGACCACTTTTTCTTTTAATATGATGGAATGTAACTCATGAATAGATTAACAATGACCGCTATTGCAGGCCTTTTAGGTGCGATGACTTTACCCGTGATGGCAAATGACCATACTGTTATTTCTACCGACAATATTGATTGGGGAATGCTTAATCCTGCACGCGGTGACGCCAGCCCGAAAGCGGCAGATCTGTGGGGTGACCGTACTAAAGACGTGGCGACCGGAATGCTGGTGAAGTTTAAGAAAGGCTTTTCATCTCCACCTCATATTCATAACATCACTTACCGCGGTATCGTGATTGAAGGCTTAATGCATAACGATGACCCAGGTGCCGATACTATGTGGCTACCAAGCGGATCGTTTTGGACTCAACCTGCCGGTGAGAACCATATCACCGCCGCCAATGGCGACGATAATCTTATTTACCTCGAAATCGACAGCGGCCCATATTTGGTTAAACCAGTAGATCAAGCATTTGATAATGGTGAACGTCCGATTAACGTGTCTGAAAACAACTTGTTTTGGTTAAATGTAGATGACGCAACCTGGCTTAAAGCGGGCAATGCCCAAATCAGTTACCTATGGGGCAAACCAGACGCCGCCAATGGCAGTTTTGTTAAACTCCCTGCTGGTTTTAAAGGCACGATTGAAAGCGACAGTGCACTTAAAGCTGTAGTGGTAAAAGGCAGCGCAACCTATCAATGGGATAATCAAAAAACGTTAACAGCATTAACGCCAAGCAGCTTTTTTAGCTCAGATACACAGGGTAAACATGTGATTGATGCTAAAACGGAAGTGGTGCTGTATGTCAATTCGACAGGATCGTTTAACGTAAAATAGCTTTTTGTTAGTAATGGCCTAATCAGAGTAAAACCGTGCCACCCATTGTTAATTTTTGACCGAGCTTTGTAGTTTCTGCAGATTAAGATAATGCCGATAAGGTGAATCATGATTGATTTACGAGGCGACCGTCCGCCCCATGGACGGGGCGGCTGAGCTACAAGGACTTTATATTTCAAAAGAAGTGCTGCGTGTCGTTGAGTGAATGTCATGGTTCGCCACTAAAGTGAACTTAGACGGTTCTACTTTTATTTTGACGAAGCATAAACACCTGGATCCCCGATAAAAGCACTCGAGGATGACGGCGTAGAGCTGGATTCATTCCGAAGAATATAACCGTACCACCCATTGTTAATTTCCATTTGCTAGTAGTTAACGTTTAATAACAGCATGTTATTTAAACGGTGATCTCCCTGCAGAGGACTTTCACCTCATTCGTTGATGCCCATGATGGGCGTACACAATTCAATCCAGCCTACCGCTAGCGTGTCGACTGATTAAGGTGTTAACTGTACAAAGCGAAAAATTCCAGCTTGCAAAAGTTCACATTGGTGTTAACATTTGTGTATGAGAAATATAGACTTTTATACTACCGAAGACGGTAAATGTCCGATAGCCGAATTTTTAGATTCACTTTCGGGTAAGCAAGCGCAGAAAGTAGCTTGGGTACTTCAGTTAATTGAAGAATTGGACAATATTCCAACAACATACCTTAAAAAACTGGTTAATACTGACAATATCTGGGAAGTGAGAGTACAAGTTGGTGGGAATATATTTCGTTTATTAGGCTTTTTTGATGGTGATAACTTAGTTGTTCTTAATCATGGTTTTCAAAAGAAAACACAAAAAACGCCACCAAAAGAAATCAAAATTGCAGAAAGCCGTCGTAAAGACTATTTAGCGAGGAAATAATATGAGTGACTTAAAAAAATATTTAGCTAACCGTAAAGCAAGTGACATCGATTTTTCTGACGGATATGAAGAAGGTTATCAATCATTTAAATTTGGTGCCTTGTTGAAAGAAGCGCGTAAAGATGCAGGATTAACTCAGGTCGATCTAGCAACAAAGCTCCAGACACAAAAAAGTGCTATATCACGAATAGAAAACCATTCAGATGATGTTAAATTATCAACCCTTGAACGCTTTGCCTCTGCATTAGGTAAAAAATTAGAAATTCGCTTGGTGTAAGGAATACAGTTAACTAATAAGGATAGGCCGTGTGAAGCCGCGTCCTTATTCCAAGTGTACTTTTGTAACGCGAATAGCCCGAACACGTGAGAATGACTCTTTATTATGTAAATAACAGCGCTAGAAAATGCTCGGTTTGAGGCGTTAAGGTGATTGGAGAGTTAATGCAAAATTTAAAGTGTGAACTAATAAAGCTTGAGCAACTCTTATTAAGATCAGATGTAAGGGCCTCGCGAGAAGAACTAGAACGATTATTAGCTGACGATTTTATGGAAATTCCAAGCACAGGCATTCCATTTTATAAAACTGATGCTTTAAACCGAATACCAGATGAAGTTAATCCAGAGTTTACTCAACAAAACTATGAACTGAGAGTACTATCAGAAAATGTAATGCAGCCGTGATGACTTCAAAGGCATTTGGGTGCGCAATTCGGGCGCATTGGCAAATGGTTTTTCATCAAGGCACTCCCTGTGAGCCATTTACAATATCAACTCAACAAGCAATTCTAGCTGACGCCTTCGGAGCAGCTGAATTGGGCGTTTTAGTTTGTATGGATACAATCCCGCCCCAGTTATGATCTTTAGGGTGAAAGTCGTGTTATTTCAGATGATTCTGGGGTAGCTGTGATTGACCTAAGACAGCAACGACTAAGATAAAGTCATGTTCTTTGGTGAAATAAGCAGTGTGTTTTCCAATCGGGAAGTAAAAGCCATTTGGGTATATGTCGTCACAGCTTCTTCCAAAACCGGGGTTATCAGCTAGCATTTGAAACCCTGATAGCAGAGAGTCTTTGTAGTTGTGCCACTGCAATTCAGAAAAGTTTTCAACAGTGTAGTTTTTTACTTTGCGCAAGTGATATTGCGCTAAGTTACTTAGCTTGTATTTGTTCTTTTGCATAAGTTAGTTATAGCGAATTCAGAAAGCTTTCGCCATCAACAGCGTTTTTATTGTCCAAGTCTTCTTTCGCAGACTTAAAGCAGTGTTTGAGGTACTCAACTTTCATAGCTTCTAGCTCTTCAAAGTCACGCATGGACATGACAACGACAGTATCTTTACTGTTTTTGCTAATTTTTACTGGCTCACGTTGTGCGCTTAAAAGTAGTTCGCCGAAATTTCGTTTGGCATCATTCGCTGTTAATGTATGCATGGTCAGTTCTCAATTGAGGGTACAGTTAGATTATAATAGATCGCATGAAATGTTCAATTTAATTAAATCGTGTGATTTGTGCGGTATGCAAACTAACTAACAAATAAGGATGGGCCGTGTGAAGCCGCGTCCTTATCCTAAGTGTACTTTTGTAACGCGAATAGCCCGAACACGTGAGAATGACTCTTTATTATGTAAATAACAGCGCTAGAAAATGCGCGGTTTGATGTGCTAATTTTCTGTAGCCAGTAAGCCCTATTAGCCTCTTTGCTAATTTTTTAACAGTATATTTCAGTATCTTAAATTAACTTTTTCATCGTATTGATTAAGCCATTATCCTTATTATTTTTCAGCGTTAGGTAATGAGCCGTAAGTTTGTCGGTTGAATTTAATCGTGTCATCCATTGTTAATTTTTGACCGAGCTTTGTAGTTTCTGCAGATTAAGATTATGCCGATAAGGTGAATCATGATTGATTTACGAGGCGACCGTCCGCCCCATGGACGGGGCGGCTGAGCTACAAGGACTTTTTATTTCAAAAGAAGTGCTGCGTGTCGTTGAGTGAATGTCATGGTTCGCCAATAAAGTGAACTTAGACGGTTCTACTTTTTTTGACGAAGCATAAACACCTGGATCCCCGATAAAAGCACTCGAGGATGACGGCGTAGAGCTGGATCCCCGATAAAAGCACTCGAGGATGACTGCTTAGAGCAGGATTCCTTCCGGTAACGTCCTTGAGCCGGGATCTTAGCATTGCCGTAAAGGCAGAGTCTTAGCATTGCCGGAATATGACGAAATCAGGTAATGACTGTTGGGGTTAACCCAAGCCTGCCTATTTACTCTTCATGACTTAAAATAAAATTACTAATGGCTTTTGATATCATGTCTTTTTTCATTGTGGTGCGTGTTACTGGTTGGTCAAACCAAAAGCTCATGGGTTGGTCGAAACCGATACCGTGCATGTAGTTGTAAAGTGCTTTGCGCAGGCCTTCGCCGAGCATGTCGTGATCTGTGCCGGTTGGGTCGGTAAAGTCGACATCGTTTTCAGCAAAAAATACTTCTGGGCGTGGATCTAGGGTGATGCCAAACTCTTCCGGGTTCATGCCGATTGGGCTATGGGCGGTGGCAACAAAACGGTGCCAGTAGGCCGACTGAAAACAGCCTTGTTGCATCAACTGACGCACCATTTCTAATGCATCAACGGTTTCTTGCTCGGTTTGCGTTGGGAAGCCATACATTAAATATGCGTGTACCAAAATGCCCGCGTCGCTAAATGCTTTGGTAACCTGGGCGACGCGCTCAACACTGACGCCTTTTTTCATCAGCTTTAATAATCTGTCTGACGCGACTTCAAGGCCGCCGCTGACGGCGATACAACCAGAGTCTGCCAATAGCTGACAGCGTGCTGGGCTAAAGGTGCGCTCAAAGCGAATATTGCCCCACCAACTGATCACTACGTTGCGTTCAATTAATCGTTTTGCAAAAGCAAATAAGGTTTTGGGTGGCAAGGCTTCATCAACAAAATGAAAACCAGTTTGTCCGGTTTCAGCAATCAAGGCCTCGATGCGGTCGACCAAAACATCTGCGCCTGCGGTATCGTAGCGGTCGATATAATCTAGGCTGACATCGCAAAAGCTGCATTTACGCCAATAGCAACCATGGGCGATGGTTAATTTGTTCCAGCGACCGTCACTCCATATGCGGTGCATTGGATTGAGCATTTCGCATAACGACAAATACTCAGTTAATGGCAGACCATCGTAAATTGGTGCGCCGACTTCAGATTGTGGAATGTCGTGCAGCTCAGTATTTTGATTAAGATGAACATAAGGCTCGCCGTTTTCATCTTCTGCCAGAAAGTAAGTACGTACTAGCTCATCGACTTCGCGCTTGCCTTCAAAGTACTCAAGTAACGTCATTAGTGGACGTTCGCCGTCGTCGAGACAAATAAAGTCGACAAATTCGAATATGCGTGGGTCTTTTAATGCCCGCAGCTCAGTATTAACAAAGCCGCCACCCATTACCACAGGCAGCTCAGGATTAATGGCTTTACAGGTTTGCGCAATGCGTAATGCGCCAAGCATATTACCAGGGAAAGGCACGGTTAAGGCGACCACACTTGGCTGGGTTTCTTCTAAATATTGCTCAACGAGCTGCTCTAAAATATCCGAACTAAAGCTTGGTTCACCCGTTAAGGTGTTGTAAAGGTCGTCAAATGTTGGGTTAGCTGCGGCGAGGCGCTCACCATAACGGCTGACCTCAAAGTAAGGGTCAACACCTTGGGTGATCACGTTCGACAGATCGTTAATAAATAACGTTGCCAAGTATTTAGCTTTATCTTGCACGCCAAGGTTACCAAAAGCGGCTTGCAGTACGTCGCCCGACACGGCTTCCATTTGTGCTATGGCGTCAAAGGCTGGGCCTTCGGGTAAAAAGCGACGGGTGTTAATGCGCATGGCTAGGCTTGGGTCTTTGCCTTGCAAAAAGCGAATAGCAGGCTCAACGGTGAGGTGGTAACGATCAAATTCGGCTAAAAAATTAAAAATAACATCTGGCAATTCATCGTCTTCAAATTGCTCAAAGTTTTCTTCTACATGCTGACGGATCACCTCCAGCGCAGGCGCTGTCATCATTTCAAGAAACAACTCAATGGCAGGATCTCGTTGTACCGCCTCATAGCCGCGTGAGCGTAAAAAACCCGTTAAATACGCCGTTGCCGGATAGGGCGTATTCAATTGGGTCATTGGAGGGGTCATCAGAAGAACGGTCATAGCCTGCCTTTATCGTAAAGCCTACAGAAATAAGGCTGCATTCTAGCAGCAAATATGGCTCAAATCCTGTTAATTAAGGCTTTCATCTTGCTTAGTGTCAGTCATAACGTATTTGGCGATATGAGTATTGATCGGCGTCAGCCCAGACTTCATACCAAGGGGTTTGAATACTTTGTCGATAATACTTTGTGCCTGACTTCCCTTGTCTTGTTCTATATCAGTTAAGGTACGCCGACTGACGCCAACTAACGCAGCGTAGCGAGTTTGAGACATTCCCAGCACCTCTTTTCGCAAGCGCTTTAGCATTTCTCCCTGGCTGACCTCACCTAATAAGTGTTGCTGTAATAGCGTTATCAGCAAAGACTGACGTTGTTCTGCTGTCATGTTCATATTAGCCCCCAGCGTGCTAATTTAGTGTCTAACCATTTAACTTGAATGACATCTAAAACGCGTTCGGGAACGCCTCTAGCGTGTAAACGTTGCTGTAAGCCAACGAGTTTCTCAGCTGTTTTTTTGAGAGCTAACAATGACGTTTCACCCGGACATAAATCATTGAGTTCATCTGTAATCGCTTGCCAACGGTATTCGCCACCTTCTTCAAAAGGAGGATCCCATTTTGTCGTTCTAGTAACATTTTCTGGATCAAGTTTCATCGGTGCAAAGTCATAAATAGGCGATAACCAAATGTTGTTAGGCTGTTTAAGAAGCGCCGTGTTACGACCATGATTATCAGAGTTACCAAAGGCGATATTTAGCAAATCGCGTGTTAACCATTCACAGACAAAATCAGCTGTATTAAATGTGTTTGACTGCTTTTGTAACACAGAGCATACAGATCGAATGACCATAAAATGATTGAGATAACTCCCTGCAGGTTCATTTAAAACAGAAAAAATAGACTCAAGTCCGAAGCGTTCCCAGTGGTTTCCATTCCAAGCAGTGTCAAATCTAGGTAACCATAATGATGGATAGCGACTGCCTTCAAGTAACTTCATATCCTTGATACTAATGGTATTAAACCCCATGGCTGTGAGTTCATGATAGAAGTGATACTCGGCACGTAAAATGTCACAATCATCTTGTGTTCTACGCCCTCTGGGGAACTTAACTAGATAATGTGCATCGGCGATATCGTGTTGGGTTTGAAAAGTATCAATCCATATTTCATCTTGCTCAGAAACGCGTAACAATAGTTTAGGAGCCTCGCCACCGGCGCCAGTCGCCCCACCGCTAATCGCACCCATTTCTTGAGCATATTCTAGAAAATTTGACTCCCGCTCAACGATATCATTAACACTGAATTTGCGAAGATGAAGCGTTGAGTCTGGTGGTAGAGTAGGCAAAGATTGCTTAATTCTTAAATTACCCACAGGGGCAATGGTTGCTTTTTCAAGTAAAAATGAATCTTGCTCTGCAGGCGATAATAATTGAATTCCCCAATAGTTAACTAAATAACGGCGAGCGGCACCAGCAGGGGCAATATCTTCTAAAAAACCGAACCATCGGTCTGCTTCATGTTCAATCATGATCTGTATTGGCAGGGTTAAACTACAAGCATGTTCATCATTGTAGTTTAACCAATCAACAGCATAGTCTAGTTCATACCCTAATCGAGTTTGGCTGCTTAGCCCTTTTTTAGGGTTCACTAGGGTTAATGAGGCAATATCAAGCCATTGTTGTTGTATCAAAGCTTGGATAGTGAGCGTTTTCATAACAAACCTATAATGAGCATTATATTGCTCATTATAGACACTAAAAATGTTTTTTGAGAATTATATTGCTCATTTTTGTAGTAAAAATCGAATAATGAGCAATATATTGCTCATCTTGTGCTTTTTAAGAGGCGTTCTTTAAGCTCAGGCTATTTAAGAATAGGGGTTAAATAACCCATGCCGAGTTGACGCATTTGCCGCTCAACCCACACAACGCGTTGGCTAAGATACGGGGTTAAGTAGTTTGGGTTACGATTACGTGGGCTGGGTAATAATACCGCCAGTTTGGCTGCGTCTTTATTACTTAAGTACTTTGCGGGCTTATTAAAATAGTATTGGCTGGCGGCTTCTACGCCATAAATGCCTTTACCAAATTCGGCTACGTTTAGGTACACTTCTAAAATGCGTTTTTTGCCCCAAATAGCCTCAAGGCCCACCGCTAAAAAGGCTTCTAACCCTTTGCGTACAAAGCTTTGTCCTGGCCACAATAAAAGATTTTTTGCGGTTTGTTGAGTAATGGTGCTGGCACCACGTAAGCCCTGGCCGTCATCGTACTGCTCAATCGCTTTGCTGATAGCATTAAAATCGACGCCATAATGTTGAGGGAAGAGCTGATCTTCAGAGGCGACCATGGCAAGTGGTATGTGGATCGGTATTTCATCAATGCTGATCCATTGATGGCTCACGGGGTAATGGCTTTGCAGCATAAATGAGGTGGTGGGTGGCGGTACAAACCTGAGCAACAGTAACAGTAGCGCCAATAACGCTAAAAAACGCCACGTTACGTACCATGTCCAACCGAAAAAACCGCGTTTACGATCTGTCATTCATTGCCTCAAGTTAGGTGTCACGTGATGCTTAACGAGCAAGAGTATAGAATATTGCTAATTAAAGCGAAACGCCTGCACAAGTTTAGGCCTAGCACTAAGACTCTAACACCTAGAATCCCATACCCAACCTCTAGAATCTAATCCCTCTAGCATCACTTAAATCTTCGCCAATACAGTTTGAATGTCTGCCAAACTGGTTTGCCAGTACTGATAATCAAGCTTTATGGGGTAAGCGTGATTGTTGGCGACGAGCACTAAAGAGGGGAATCCCTGGATGGGTAATTGGCGAGCAAAATGAATCTCTGTTTGCAGTTGCTGTTCAATTTGCTCACTTGATAATTGCAGCTTAAATTGCTCAGCATTGATACCTAATGATGCTGCTAAGTCGCACAGTATGTCTATATCAGAGGGGTTGCGTGCATTTAGGTAATAAGCATGTTGTATGGCATTGACCATGGCTTGCTCTTGACCGTATTGGCGCGCGACCAGAGTGGCACGGCAAGCGAGGTAGGTTGAGCGCCGCGGCTTACCGTTGCGCCAAAAATCGTGATTAAACTCGGTACCTAATTGCTGGCTAATCTTTTGCCAGGTTTGTTCAAGCATTTGCTGCATCGACTCAGGCATTGGCTCTGATGAGTCAGGCGCTAAACCGCCAACAAGGTAGGTGACATTTAGTTGCACTGCCAGTTGTAGCTGAAGTTGTTGTTGCAACATGTCCCATGTAGGGCGATATCCCCAGCACCAACTACACATAGGGTCGTGAACATAATACAGTGTTGCTTTAGCCATGGTGACCTCAAGTGTTAATTGTCATATAACTTCATTATTTCATTCATATACAACCAATAGACTAAGGCATCTCAACACTCTATGCCATTCAAATAAGTGGCGAGTACTTGTTGAGTTAAAGGGTGCAACACATCGTCAGTCACGTTAAATTAACGGGTACAGTAAAGGAGTGATGGAATGGCAAGGAACAGCAAAACAGTATTGAGTGCGTTGATAATATTGAGCAGTGTAGTGTGTATATCAGCGTGTAATAGTAACAGCAGCGATAACACATCAACAACCGATGTTGATAAAAGTGTCAGCGCGCAAGTGGGCCCGAGACCACTGTTTTTAGTTGACCAAATGCAAGAGGGTGAGCTTAAAACCCAATTAGCGCAATGCGAGTCTGGCCCATTTTACCGTAGCGACTTTTCTATTGGTCACCGTGGTGCCTCAATGCAGTTTCCGGAGCACACTAAAGAAGCTTATCAAGCGGCCATTGATTCTGGCGCGGGTATTGTTGAATGTGATGTGACTTTTACCAACGACAAAGCCCTGGTATGTCGTCATTCTCAGTGCGACTTAGCTACCACTACTAATATTTTAGCAATACCAGAACTTGCCAATAAGTGCTCGGTGCCATTTACGCCAGCCGATGTTGCAAACGGTGTTAGCGCAGCAGCCACCTGCTGTACTAGCGACATTAGCCTAGCTGAATTTAAAACCTTAAAAGGCAAGATGGACGGCTTTAATCCTAATGCGACAACAGTGGCTGAGTTTATGGATGGCACCCCAAGTTGGCGCACAGATTTATATGCAGGTACCGGTACTTTAATGACTCATGCCGAAAGTATCGAATTGTTTAAATCGGCGGGCGTAAAAATGACCCCAGAGCTTAAATCTGCCAATGTAAGCATGCCGTTTGATGGTTTTAGCCAGCAAGATTACGCACAAAAATTGCTTGATGAATACACCGCTGCGGGTGTTGATGCATCGCAGGTGTTCCCGCAATCATTTAATTTAGATGATGTGAAATACTGGATTGCCAACGCACCAGAGTTTGCTACTCAGTCGGTTTATTTAGACGACCGTTATGATATGGCAGGTTTTGACCCACAAAACAGTGCGACATGGTCTCCGAGCATGGACGCGCTGGTCGCCGATGGCGTGAAGATTATTGCACCGCCATTGTGGATGTTAGTCACCTTAGATGACAATAACGCCATTGTACCGTCTGAATACGCCAATGCCGCTAATGCCGCAGGACTAAAAATTATCGCATGGTCGCTGGAGCGATCTGGATTACTCAGCGAAGGTAACGGTGGTTGGTATTATCAAAGTATTGCAGATGCGATTGATAATGAAGGTGACACCTATGAGTTAGTTGATGTGTTGGCCAAAGATGTGGGTGTGATTGGGATATTTTCAGATTGGCCCGCCACTGTCACTTACTACGCTAATTGCATGGGAATGTAATCAACAGGCCATGGTTTACTGCTAAATCTACTCTCACAAAAACCATGATGAAAGGTGTCAATTTTGTTGGCACCTTTTTTATTGCTTTTTAATAAGCCGACTATACTCAAGCTTCGATTGTTTTTTTATCCTGTTGGATAAAAAACAGGCTTTTGATTGGCTTTTACTCATAGATATTTTTTGAACTGTTAGCGAAGTGACTGAAATCGTGAAATAAATAGTGCTTACGCTCACGGTATTAGCCTTTAGTCTATATAGATCACACTAAAGGTCGGTGTTACGGTATCAACAAATAATATACATAACCATATAAGAAATAAGGACATTGCAGATGAAACTTACCAAACGCTTTTGTATGATCGGCGCTGCGGCTGCGTTATCAATTAGTACTGCGGTCTTGGCCGCACCTACGTTTATTAACATTCTTACCGGTGGTACGAGTGGTGTTTATTACCCTATCGGTGTGGCATTGTCTCAGCTTTATAGTAATGGTATAGAAGGTTCTAAAACTTCAGTGCAAGCGACTAAAGCTTCTGTTGAAAACTTAAACTTATTGCAAGCTGGCCGTGGTGAATTAGCGCTCGCGCTGGGTGATTCCGTGTCTGCAGCCTGGGAAGGCGATAGCGAAGCTGGCTTTAAAGCACCATTGAAAAAACTTCGTGTTATTGCTTCAACTTACCCTAACTTTATTCAAATCGTGGCCAATAAAGATGCTGGTATCAAGACATTGGCTGACTTAAAAGGCAAACGTATTTCGGTTGGTGCACCTAAATCGGGAACTGAGCTGAATGCCCGTGCTATTTTTGCTGCAGCTGGCTTAAGTTACGACGACATGGGTAAGGTGGAGTTTTTACCTTATGCAGAATCAGTCGAGCTAATTAAAAACCGCCAACTTGATGCAACGCTTCAATCATCTGGTCTTGGTATGGCTGCTATTCGTGATTTAGCCGCTACAATGCCAATTAACTTTGTGGCGATCCCTGAAGACGTCGTTGCTAAAATTAATAACCCTGCTTATCAGGTTGGGGTGATTACGGCTAATACCTACGAAGGTCAAACTGAAGATGTGAGTACGGTTGCAATACAAAACTTATTGGTAAGTCACAGTAAGGTGTCTGATGACGTGGCCTACCAAATGACCAAGTTAATGTTTGATAACCTTGAGCGTTTAGGTACTGCACACTCAGCAGCGCAAGACATTAGTTTAGACAAAGCCACTAAAAACTTACCCATTCCATTGCACCCTGGTGCCGAGCGTTATTACAAAGAAGTCAATGCGCTGTAACGCCTAGTTTACTTTGTTAGCGCTTGTTTGGATTAAGACCAAGCAAGCGCTAAGTTGTTTTTTAGACATACCGATTTTTAGCAGTAGTCCGTATAGAGGCATATCATGAGCGATCCATCCATCAACCCAAACCCTGCGTTTGAGCAAGGTTTAAGTGCCGACACACGTAATTGGCCAAAAGCGTTATTTTTTGTCGCGTTGGTTTTTTCTATTTTTCAAATAACCACAGCAGCGTTTCATCCGGTTTCAACCCAGGTTTTACGCGCTGTTCACGTGGGCTTTTTATTACTAGTTGTGTTTATCAGTTATCCAGGATGGGGTAAAAACAAACCCTGGCAACCTTTGGCCTGGGTATTAGGTTTAGCGGGTATGGCAACCGCAGCATATCAATGGGTATTTGAGGCTGACTTAATTCAGCGATCTGGTGATTTAACTCAGGCCGATATGATTATTGGTACCTTGCTGGTGGTGCTGGTGTTTGAGGCGGCAAGGCGCGTGATGGGGATAGCCTTACCGATTATTTGTGGTTTGTTTTTGGCTTATGGTTTATTTGGGGAGTTTTTGCCTGGCGAACTCATGCACAGAGGCTATGGTGTTGACCAAATTATTAACCAATTATCGTTTGGTACTGAAGGCTTATATGGCACACCTACCTATGTGTCGGCCACCTATATCTTCTTATTTATTTTGTTTGGTGCGTTTTTAGAACAAGCCGGGATGATCCGCTTATTTACCGATTTTGCCATGGGGTTATTTGGCCACAAGGTGGGCGGTCCGGCAAAAGTGTCAGTGGTGTCGTCGGCCTTAATGGGCACCATTACCGGTTCTGGGGTGGCTAATGTGGTGACCACCGGCCAATTTACTATTCCATTAATGAAGCGCTTTGGTTATCGCCCTGCTTTTGCTGGTGGCGTTGAGGCCACGTCCAGTATGGGTAGCCAGATTATGCCGCCGATTATGGGCGCGGTGGCGTTTATTATGGCTGAAACCATTAACGTGCCGTTTATTGAAATTGCTAAAGCGGCCATGATCCCTGCGGTACTGTATTTCTCTTCAGTGTTTTGGATGGTGCATTTAGAAGCCAAGCGCGCAAAACTGTCGGGCTTACCAAAAGATCAATGCCCCGATCCCTGGGCGGCAATCAAACTGCGTTGGTACTTATTAATCCCGTTGTTTATTTTAATTGGTTTGCTGTTTTCGGGCCGTACGCCGCTGTTTTCTGGCATTGTGGGGTTAGCATTAACCGCGATTGTTATTTTAGGCTCAGCGATTATTTTAAATGTGTCATCTAAGGCGATGCGGATTGTTTTTTGGATAGCCTTAGGTGTGTTGTGTGCAGGCTTTTTCCAATTGGGTATTGGCGTAGTATTTTGCGTTATTGCACTGCTGGTGGCGGTGAGCTGGTTTGTGAAAGGCGGTAAAGAAACCCTCACATTATGCGTACATGCATTGGTTGAAGGAGCGCGTCATTCAGTGCCCGTGGGGATTGCCTGTGCGCTGGTAGGGGTGATTATTGGCATTGTGTCGTTAACTGGTATTGCGTCGACATTTGCAGGTTATATTTTGGCAATTGGCCAAGACAATTTGTTTTTGTCGTTGGTGTTAACTATGGTGACCTGTTTGGTATTAGGTATGGGGATCCCTTCTATTCCTAACTACATTATTACCAGCTCAATCGCCGCACCTGCTTTATTAGACCTAGGTGTGCCATTAATTGTGTCGCACATGTTTGTGTTTTATTTTGGCATCATGTCCGATTTAACTCCGCCAGTGGCATTGGCCTGTTTTGCCGCAGCGCCCATCGCCAAAGAGAAAGGCTTAAAAATCAGTTTATGGGCTATTCGCATTGCCATTGCTGGATTTATTATTCCGTTTATGGCGGTGTATGACCCTGCATTAATGCTTCAAGGTGGCGGCGTGCTTGCTACCGTGTTTGTGGTGTTAAAAGCCACGGTTGCCATTGGTATTTGGGGCGTAGTGTTTACTGGCTACTTATTACAAAAGCTGTATATTTGGGAGCGTATTTTAGGTTTTGTTGCTGGTGGTAGCTTAATATTAGCTACGCCATTAAGTGATGAAATCGGCTTTTGTCTAGCATTGGCGTTTATTTTGCAACATGCATGGCGTGCTCGTAAGTTAAAGCGTTTGGCGCAGGAAGACTAATGCTAGGGCTATGTTTGGGGTTAGCAGGCAGCATTTGGGCACAGGTGCCTGCTGAGCAAATGACCTTGTCGTGGACTCATACTATTGAAAAAATTCGTTGGGCAGAAGATTATCGCATTTTGCCTAACGGTTTTATTCTTGAACAGGCCAGAGTGAAAGGCAGTGGTGCTGGAATGGAAATCCCCGCAGATGCAGTGCTAAAAGATGGTAGTTGGCACTATCAACCTAAGTTACCGCTGTTGCCTACGCTAAGGCTTGGGCGTACTCCTGAGGCTGGAGATTATCAACTGTGTGTGTCATCGGCCAATAACAAAGTGCAATGTCATGCTATGAGTTACTGGGTGGGTGAGCCTACCACCGCGCAGCCTTCGATAGAGTTGTGGGCATGTGATATTCCTAATTAGGTCTTTGGGCTATTAAGAGCCGATAAGTGACGCATAAAAAAGCTGAATCGATTGACTCAGCTTTTTTGTTTTTCATCACGGGTTAGATTAACACGTAGTTAATCTTGCGCGATTTAGCTTGCAAATGCGTCTTGCAGTGCAGGCACAACTTGTTTTTTACGGCTTAGCACGCCATCTAACCATACACGGCCATCAACCGTTGGTTTGCCATAAGCGCGCTCGGTTAAGTCAGCTGAATCAGAAATCACTAACATTTCTGAGCCTTCTTTCATGATATCGGTGAGCAGTAATAACACGCTGTGACGATTGCCTTCCGCTTTGAGTTTGGCGATGTCAGCTTCTAAATCGGCTTTGATGTCGTCAAATACTGATAAGTCGATAACTTCTAATTGACCGATACCGATTAGGTTTCCGTTCATGTTGAAGTCTTTAAAATCGCGCATAACAAGGTCACGTGCTGGTGTGCCTTCAACGGCTGATTTGACTTTAAACATGTCCATACCGACTGCTTTAAAGTCTTCTATACCTGCGATTTCAGCTAAGGCTTCAACGCAACGAATATCAGCAGTAGTGCAGGTAGGTGATTTGAAAATAACCGTGTCGCTTAAAATCGCGCACATCATGATGCCTGCAATATTTGCTGGGATTTCTACTTGGTAAAAATCGTACATCATTTTAATGACGGTGTTGCTGCAACCCACTGGGCGGATCCAACATTCTAGTGGAGTAGATGTGGTTAAATCGCCCAATTTATGGTGATCAACAATACCGACGATAGTAGCCTGGGCAATATCGTCTGGCGCTTGGGTGATTTCAGAATGGTCGACAATATACACATCTTCGCCAGCATAGCTGGTTTTGTATTCTGGCGCTTCAAAACCAAATTTTTCTAAAATAAAGGCGGTTTCAGGTGATAATTCACCTAAACGTGCTGCAATTGCAGGCTCGCCGATTTGGTTTTTTAAATATGCTAATGCGATTGCACCACAGATTGAATCAGAATCAGGGATCTTGTGACCCACTACATACATTGCCATTGAAAGACTCTCCTATAAAGTTGTGCTGATTTTAACAAGGATTAATGGCCACCGCATCAAATAATACCGCGTTTTTTTCACCAATAAATCGTAAAAAAAGCCCCGAGCGGAGAGTCTCGGGGCCTTCTTTAATGTTGCTCAGGGCATGTATTGTGACGCGATATGATTAATTTCAAACTGAGCTAACAGTGTTAAGCATAGCGTAATATCATTATGTTGGAGCAAAATAAATGTAGCGTCTAGGTAAAATGAAGACGTTGCTATACGCGAACTTTAATAACCACTTTACGCACTTGTTGTGGCGTGTCGCTTGTACCCGGCATGTGAATGTCCCCCGGGAAAAACAAAGCAAACATACCGGCTTTTAACGGGATAAACGCTGCGTCTTGCTTATTCGATTCATAATCATAATTAGCATAGTCATGGTCGGCAAAATAAGCTTTAGACGGGGTTTGCTCTGCTAAAGGCAAATAACCAAATTCTTCTTCGCCACTGACCACGTATTGCACATCAATGTATTTTTGGTGTGCTTCAAACGGTTGCGTGTGTTTAGGCTTTGTTTGATAGTCATTAACGATCACAAAAATATCTTTGCCATCTAACGGGTAATTGCCTACCTCGAGTTGACTAAAATCGGTTTCTGCAAGGTGTGCGAGTGCCGTTGCTAAGCGTGGGCTGAGTTGTGTATAGAGGTTACGATTTGCTAGAGTATCGACAATCATAAAAATCCCGTAAGATATAAACCATAAAAACATGATAGCTTGTTAACTAAAGAGCATACAGTTTTACAGTAATATCAGCATTATAAAATTAAGAAGGATTGTAAATTGCCTGCATTACGTTTACTTGCTGGACCAACCGCTTATGAACAAATAGAAGCGAATGGCTTACAACAATCATTATTTACTCAATTATTTGCAGCTTCAGGTGGGCCTAAGTGGCTTGCCATTGCTGGGCTAGATAAATATTTATTTAGTGAATTTTTTCAAGGCCGTGAAGACCCCCTTTATACAATGGGAGCATCTTCTGGTGCGTGGCGATTAGCCTGTATGGCGCAGCAAGATCCTATAGCGGCCTACGAACGTTTAGAGCATTTTTATATTAATCAACGCTACGATGTGGCTAAGCCGACGCGCGAGCAAGTTAGTGCGCAAGTGCTGCAAATTGTTGATGGTATTTTGGGTGAACAACAAGGCGCAGATATTTTGGCTAACCCATTGATCCGTCATCATATGGTGGCTTGTCGTGCACGCCATTTAAACCGCATTCACGCCAAATTTGGTTTAATGGTTGGCTTGTCGATGGCGGCTGTGAGCAATATTGTTAACCGTAAAAGTTTAGGTTGGCATTTTGAGCGAGTTATTTTAAGCCATAAAGATGATGCATCGCCCTTTAGACGCTTAAAAGATTTGCCAACAAAACATGTTGAATTAACCGAAGATAATATTCGTCATGGATTATTGGCGACGGGATCTATTCCGTTATTGCTTGACCCAGTTAAAGATTTGCAGGGTTCGCCTAAAGGCCATTATTACGATGGTGGCATTACCGATTATCATTTTGATATGCCCCTGCCTGCGGCAACGGGTTTGAGTTTGTACCCGCACTTTTATCCTTATATGAGCCCAGGTTGGTTTGATAAGTCATTATTGTGGCGTAAAGCAAAAGCGAACTATCATAATGGGCTTATTTTGGCGCCGAGTAAGCAATTTATTGCCAGTTTACCCTTTGGTAAAATTCCAGATCGTGAAGACTTTAAAAACCTCGATGCCGATAGCCGCATTGCGTACTGGAAACAAAGTGTGCAGCAAAGCCAGGTGCTTGCCGACGAATTTGCTGAAATTGTGGCTTCGGGTAACATTATGGATCGTATTGAACGTCTGTAACATTGAGTAAACCTCGCTTATTTGTCGTTTTACGTAATACAGCCTGGCTAAATCAGGTCTAATGGAATAGGTAGTTAAATAGGTCGTTGTTGGTCAATGTCGTCAGTTAGCATTATTTAATGATGCTAATCTTGTTGAAATATTGACCACTGCTACACTTATTCTATTGATTTGATTTTGGTTCAGTAACTTCACCTATGGTGTGGGAGGCTGCTATGCAAACACAAGAAATGGCGTTATTAATTCAAGATGGCGTGCTATTGCCCGGCGGACGACTCGAAATTCGTATCGCATCGCCGTGCGATTTAAGCATGGTTGCTCAAGTGTTGAGGGGCCATTATCACCTTGCATTTGCCGCACTAAAAGCCAACAGCGAACTTCCTTGTTACCACAGCGCTACCCGCTGCAATATTATCGATTTTAACCAATTAGCCGATAACAGCCTCAGTATTGTGATTGAAGGATCGCAACGGGTTAAAATTTTATCGGCAGCACAGCAACGTGATGGTAGTTGGATTGCTCGCGCATTACCTTGCCCAAATTGGAGCCAGGAACCGATCGCCGGTGAATTTGAGATAATCAGCGCTGCACTTGAGCAATTTTATCAAGTGAATCCTGACTTGCTTGAGCTCTATTCGCAAGTGCATTTAGAAGATGCTTCATGGGTCAGTCAGCGTTGGCTTGAGGTGTTACCTATGTATAATCGCGACAAGCTTGTGTTAGTCGAGCAGCCAAATTGTCATAAAACCATGGATTTTGTATTGCAACTGCTTAAATCTCATGTCGATGTGTAAGCGGTGCATCATGGGCGATACACTGTTAATATAGGGTGATTAATCCTTGTGTTTATAGCGTGTATTGCCCATTTTTATGTCAAATGATCCAGCCTCACCTACCACCTCTGCTATTGCAGCCCAACCTTCGTATATTGTATTACCTCGTGAAGGTGAGTTGGCTGGAAAGCAATATCAAACCGTTTTTGCATTTTTAGTCGATCATTTTAAGCAAATTGACGCTAGTGTATGGCGACAGCGCATTAACGATGGCAAGGTGCATTGGCAAAATGGCGAGTTGATTAATGAAAACACGGCTTATCAAGCCACTGCTAGAGTGTATTACTATCGGGAGGTGCAGGCTGAAACAAAAGTGCCGTTTAGTGAGCAGATCCTTTTTCAAGACAATGACACGATTATTGTTTATAAGCCGCATTTTTTACCGGTGACGCCAGGAGGTAATTACGTTAACGAATGTTTAGTGCATCGATTACGTATCGCCACCCAAATAGAGACGGTCGCGCCCGCCCATCGGCTTGATAAAGATACTGCTGGCGTGATGTTAATGACAGTCAATCCATATACGCGACACGCTTATCATCAACTGTTTTTAGACGATAACATCACTAAAGATTATCAGGCCATTGCCAAAGTAACGCCTGAGATATTGACACAATTAGCCAACAACACTTGTAAGTTACCTCTTAGTTGGACGGTTAAAAACCGCATAGTGGCAGCCAACCCCAGTTTTACCATGCAGGTAGTAGAAGGTGAGGCGAATAGCCATTCAGAAATTAGTTTGGTAGCGGTAAAACAAGGCTTGGGCTTATTTGAGCTGAGCCCGATCACCGGGAAAACCCACCAATTACGTGTGCACATGCAAAGCTTGGGGATGCCGATATTGCATGACCGCTTTTATCCAGTGTTACAGCCTAAAGGGCCTGATAATTTTGCTAAGCCTTTGCAATTATTGGCAAAGCGATTACGTTTTACCGATCCTATTAGTGGTATTGCGCAAGATGTGCAATGTAAGGGATTAGACTTATCAGCAATGTTAGTGTGATTAAAAAAAACCGCCATCAAGTTTGATGGCAGTTTGGCTTTAGGTGATAAAATAGTGATGATTACACTTTAAATTACTCCGCTTTGGCGTGTTTAATTCCTTTGCGGTTTTTCATTGGGTCGCCCTCGTAACCTAGGGCTTTCCAATCTAGGCGCTGGCCTTTGTTATGACAATCATTGCACTGTAATGCATCCTCTTTTGGCGACACCATATGGTTGATGCGCCACCACATTTCTGTAGCAATAAAGTCATGTTTTCCACTGTATTTAAGGCCTTTTTCAATCATGGTTGGGTTGGCTTCCATCCCCAATTTAGCGGCTAGGGCCCAGTCGAATTTATCCCAGTAGCCACCTTCGCCATAGGTTTTTGGTGTGAGTAAAATATTGAGCTCAGTGTCGTAAATTTGTTTACCAGTATGCACTTTAAATGGATAGATCTTGGCTTTAGGGTCGTTAATGTCGCCTAAGGGGTAAGCCAATTTTAGCGTTTTAGTTGGGTCAACTTTGTCGCCAGCCATGTATGCATCGGCGCTGCCATTAAACCAGGCATATTGTGGTGGCACATCTTTTTGCCAAATAAAACTGCCTTTCTTTTTCATGAACGTGTGCTTACCGTATTGGTCGGTTGTTTCAGGTAAATCTTGCCCCGCGGTTGACCAGTCCCAGTGCATTTTAGTGGGTTCATTTTTGGCAAATGATGGGATATGGCAGGTTTGGCAAGCCACAGTTGCAGTATGGGTGTTGAGCTTTTTGTTTTGATGTGGGGCGCCGTCATGACAGTTTACACAACCAATTTTGGTTTCTCCGCCTGGTGATACGCCCATGGCATTACCCGTAATTTGATGTTTTTCGGTTACGTGGCAATCCTGGCATTGAAAGTCGTTACCGTCGGTGTCCATGTGCACATCTGTTGATTTGTCTGGGTATGACATGGATGAATCTAAATCGCCATGTTTAACCGCATCTCCGCCGCCACCATAAAAGTGGCAGCTGCCGCAGTTATCACGTACTGGCTGACCAACGTTTTGCGCAACTCGAGTCAGGTTGACTTTGGCTAATGGATCGCCGGCACCAGCGGGGTCTTTTAAGTATGTACCTGTAGTGTCGTGGCACACTAAACAGTCCACCTTGGTCATATCTTTAAAGTCAAAGTTTGAATCTTTCCATCCGTAGCCTGCATGGCAACTGGTACAGCGAGGTTCGTTCCCTGAAATTGACACGCAAAAATTGTTAATACTGTTCTTTTTACCGCGCTTTACGGTGCGCCCCGGTAGTTTTTGCTCCAGTTCCCATGTCCAGTGAGATGATTTCATAAAGTCTTCAGCATGTTCTTTATGGCAGGTTAAACATTGGCTGGTGACCTCGGGGCCATTGGTAAAGGGACCTTGCAGTGCCTCTTTATGATTAAAGGCAGCTTGTGCGCTACTGCTTAGCAATAGTGTCGCTGCCAGTGCGATGAATGTTCTCATGATGTGTGTCCTTACCCCTGAGCGTTCACTCAGGGGGGCCAATGTGAAGTTCAAGTTAGAAGTTGATGGTCAGTGATGCGTTAATGTCGTAGGCGGTGTCTACTACTGGCAACATTGAGTAGGCCGTTCCGGCAATCACATCGTCGACTTTTTGTGGTGCGCCAACAGGAGAACCACTGCCTGTATATTCATAGTCGTAATACAAACCGGCTAGCTTGATAAACATTTTTGGATTAATATCAAAGATATAATATGCTTCTGCCACATGACCGCGAGTGGCTAGTTTACTGCCTATTGGGTCGTCTTGTGCCTGAGTAAACGGGCTCCAGTATTTAGAACCATAGTTATATTCAAGTCCAAATTTGCCGTAAGGTGCTGGCATTTGCATACCCACATAAACCCCATAACCGTCTTTTGTATCGCTGTCGACAGTCTCTGTTGGTACCATAATGATTTCTGTACCTGTGCTGTTAAGCTCAGCCTCAAATACGGCATCACTTAGCATGCCGCCAAACATACCGGTATTACCGCTAGGCTCTGCTCTGGTCCAACCGAATGAGGCAAACCATTTCATGTCTTCATCTGATTCATAGGCATAACCTAGGCCACCAAGATACATGTCGCCAATGACGTCACTAGGGTCTGTTGATCTTTGCTGTACACATTTTATTCAACAATACATCGGCAGCCACATTATAGTAAACGCCAGTGATACCATACTGGCGTAATTTCTTGCTAACTTATCATATCTTGTTGATATTGCTCGGAAGTGCTTTATCCTCGCGAAAGCATTCTCAACCAAATGTCGATACTTGTAGAGACACCAATCCATGCTTTCTTTGTCGATATCTTGCCCATAATTTCGCTTCGGTATAACGGTTTTGCCACCTTTAGAATTGACATATGCCCTTAAAGCGTCGCTGTCATAGCCTTTATCAGCGATAAATACGTTGACCTCCTTAAGGTGGTCAACAAGACTCTCGGCACGAGCAATATCATTTCTCTGGCCTTCTGATAGCTCGAAATAGATTGGTAATCCACCGCTATCCACGACCAAATGAATTTTCGTTGAGTTACCGCCGCGACTCTTTCCAATACACTCATTATCTGGTGTCGCAGCTCCTGCGCTATGCTGATGAGCTTTGACTATTGAGCCGTCTGCAAACACCCAATCATAATCGGAAAGTTTTGATAACTCTTTGAATAGTATATCTAACAGGCCTTTTTTAGACCACAGATTAAAGCGACGATAAACAGTGCTCCAGTCCCCAAACTCTGTTGGAAGATCACGCCATGGAACTCCTGTTCGCAAGCGGTAAAGAATTCCTTCAAAGGTCATTCTATGTTCAGATTTATTATAGATGCGGCCAGTGTTCTTCATCAGTTGAAGTAGCTTTTGCCACCACTTATCAGTTAGCATTAGTCTCGGCATGGTATGGAGTTATCGTTTATTTTTGGCGAAACAAATTATAACGCCTTACCATGCTGCTTAAAAAGCCATCACGAAAGATCAACAGACCCTAGGTTGTACTCGAGTGACAAAATTAAAGTTTTCAAACTTTTGCATATCTTGGTACATGGTTGGGGCAAAGATACTCGCGAGTTGCGTGGGGAATGCCATGGTGCCAGTAAAGCCATCATTAACATCTTTGGCACCGAATAAGGTGAACTGTAAGAAATGATTACCGTCATTAAGGACGTCGATATTAAATCCGCCTAGATGGGTGTCTTTGGTGATAATGTCGCCGAAGAGTTCGCCGTTGCCGTATTGTGATTCAAAGCCTTGGCCGTAACAAAAACGGACGGTTTGACCTTCAATGCCGGTAATATCGGTTAGATCATAACCTAGGGTTGCGCCGTCGAAGTTAAAGTTAACTAGGTGGCCAGAAGGGGTGCCGCCACGTAATTCATTTTCGCGGTAGTGGCTTGGTGGGCCGTAGGTTGAGGGGCGACGACCAATCGACAGATAGGCGCCACTACCATTGATGTCTTTCCAGTTGAAATAGGCGCGTTCAACTTTCAGTTCGTCACCACTTGTGCTGCCGCTGCTGGTGCCATCCATGGTGAAAGAGTTCCAAGAGTCGAACACTTTAACACCGGTAGAGTCGCCCCAACTTTTATACATGGTTAGGCGACCTGCAAAACTGACGTTGTCCCACACTTTGGCATTAAGGTTGAGACGAAGGCGTGTTGTGTAAAAAATATCATTATTAATATCTTGCTGTGTGGGGGTGCCTAACGCCATTGGCATAATTCCCTGAAGCATGCCGCTTTGAAACGCGGTGGCTAAGTCTGGGTTGGCGGCCATCATTTGCCCTAAAGGCGAGCTTGCACTGCTTGGATCACCAAACTCTCCTGCCATAGCTTTAGCGGCAAAATCAGAAAAGTTAACATTAATGGCTGGGTTCCAAGTGACATTTTGATAGTGTAATGAATGAGCTCGAGTTCTAAAATCTCCGGTAATTTCTAATCTGTCTAATGCGCTGTGGCGTTCTGTTTTGTCTACGCGTGAATTTAAATAGTCTAAATCTTCAGAAATATCCGCTAGTTGTTGTTCTAGTTCAGCAATTTTTTGTGCATCGTTATCGGCAGCCAAGCTTGCACCACTCATAAATAATGCATTGGCGACCAGTATAGAGATAAGTGTTCTCATGATGTTTCTCCCCATATTTGCTTGATATTTAATCAAATAAGCAAATTTTGGTTGTAAGGTTCCCTGAGGCTAAGCCCCACCGTTTGTGCTATTGGGTTGTTAAATGCTGTCTGCTTTTATCTAAAAAAGGTTGTCAGCATGTATTTAGCCGCAGGTTGCTGGCTGGTCAGAGTCGGCCGCATGGTCATATAAAAACTGTTGAATATCTTTCAGTTCTTGTTCAGACAGTGCCTCAAAAATAGCTGGTTTAGCTTTATGCTTGTCGCGTGTAAAGAAACGATCCCATTGGCTCATGGTTTTGCTCATTGGGGTGAGTTATGGACCTTCGCTATTGGCAGTGTGGCAGGCTTTACATTCTTTTTTATAAAGGTGTTTACCTTTTTTAGGGTTGCCACCATCAGCAGCCATGGCCTGGCTACCAAGAGATAATGCAATGGCGATCGCGATACCAACTTTCATATAAGTGTTCATCATCTTTATCCTCTTAGGGCTTTTTATAGGTTGTACGTTAGCAATAGTTACTATTTCTTTGCTGTAAACAATGTTACCTAAAAGTGAGTAGTGTTAATTTGAGGTAGATCAGATCTATGAGAAAAATCTAATTGAAAAAAAGTTAATTGAAAAAAATCTAATGAATAGGGTGTGATCAGGATCGATTGTTTCGGCATTGACGAAGTGATAGGGCGTACTTGGGTCTGTTCATCTTTGCAGATTGAATTTTGTTCGAGTTAAAAACGTGTAAATTGAGACGAACGGATTGATGCCTAGCCATCTAAGCAACTCTTTATTTGCAAAGAGTCATTCAACAAAGAGTAAAACGTTTTTAGCCGAACCCTTTGGGCAGCGTTTATTGGCCATTTTTAGTGCGGTATCGACTTTTTATAAAGAATAACTGCACCTCAAAGTCTCTGCTGCGCAGTTATATATGAGTAATGGGCAACAATTTGCTGCAAAACAACCTTGAAAGATCAACAGACCCTAAAAATTCAATGAGAACACTTTAGTGAATGAGCGCACTCATGGATTTTATCGCGAGCACTGTTGCGCTGATACTGCATAATACTAATGTGGCGATGCGGGTTTTATTTTTATCGATATGGTTAATGAGCAAGCCGGATACAAGGTAGCCGCCAATCACGGATGGTAATAACAGTAATGACAACCACAGATGTTTTATCTCAACCAGGCCGACGACAGCTAAAATTGCAAACGCAATGAGCGAACTGAACACAAAAAAGGCTGACAATGCGGCTCTAAATTGGTTGGCATCTTGCCCGGCGAGCAAAATGGCCATAGGTGGACCACCGATGGCGGCGATATTACCAAAAATGCCTGAGAATATACCTGCAATAAATAAGCTTATTCGGTTAATTGGAGCGGTAATTTTGTAAACACTGAGCATAACGGCAATGTATACAATGGCCGCAATAATTAACCCGAGTATGGCTTGTGGGGCAAACAGTAATAAGCCTGCACCTATAAATCCACCGGGTATTCGGCCCAGTAAAGCATATTGCAATCCATTAAATTGCAGGTGGCCGCGTTCTCTGAATAAGGTCATTGCTGAAATGGCAAATCCCATCACAATGATGGGAACGGGGACAAGTTGGGGGTTAACAATATAGAGTAAGGGGCTAGCAACAACGGCTAACCCAAAACCAATTAAGCTTTGGGTTAGCGCGCCAAAAAAAACGATTACTGATGCCAGTATCAACGTTGATGGTTCGATAAATGACATCATTTAATTCTCTATAAAAACATGACTGCTTCTTGGGCAGTTTCAAAGTCTATTGATTAGCGTAAGTGTTATTCGAGCTCTTCCCACTCGATACCCATTTCATCCATCAACTTTTTCGCTTCACTAGGAATGCTATCAGGCTCATCTTTTGATAAGTCGCCGTCATTTGGTAATGGTTGTCCTGTGTATGCATGCAAAAACGCTTCGCATAGCAGTTCACTATTAGTGGCATGTCGTAGATTATTTATCTGACGACGAGTCCGCTCATCTGTTAGTACTTTTAATACTTTTAAAGGGATAGAAACCGTAATCTTTTTTACTTGCTCATTTTTTTTGCCGTGTTCGGCATAGGGGCTGATATATTCGCCATTCCATTCAGTCATTAACTTACCCTTAACGATAAATACGGGGCAGATTTTAACCCCTTACAATCTCTAGTCAAATTATTGCTACTATTTCTTGACGATTGCAAATAGATTTCTTTATGTTTAGACGTCTAAATGGCTAAAACTGGTTGACGAACTCAGGTCTCTTAGGTAAATTTGGACGTCTAGACATCTCTTGAGTGTGTTTGCGAAATTTTTTAGGAGTCATTATGACTAAGTATCAAAGCGCCACAATGGCTGTTCGCCAGGGTATTGAATCAGACACACAACATGGAGCAGTGGTTCCACCCATTTATTTGTCGACCAATTATTCGTTTGATGGCCATAAAAATCCGCGCGAATTTGACTATAGCCGTTCGGGTAATCCAACACGTAACATTTTAGGTGATGCGCTCGCCAACCTTGAGCAAGGCGCTACAGGGGTCGTGACCTGTACTGGTATGGCTGCAATCACCTTAGTAACCAGTTTACTTGGCCCAGATGATTTATTAGTGGTGCCACACGATTGCTATGGTGGCAGTTACCGTCTGTTTACCAATTTGGCGAAAAAAGGCCAATTTAAATTAGTGGTGGTCGATCAAACCGATGCTCAGGCATTAAGCCGGGCAATTGCTCAAAAACCCAAAATGGTATGGCTAGAAACTCCGTCAAATCCTTTACTGCGTGTCGTTGATATCGAAGCTATTAGCCGTGCTTGCCATGACGTAGGCGCATTAGTGACAGTAGATAACACTTTTTTATCGCCAATATTGCAGCAACCATTATTGCTCGGAGCTGACATTGTTATTCATTCAACCACGAAATACATCAATGGCCACAGTGATGTGGTAGGTGGTGCGGTTGTGGCTAAAGACCCTGAATTAGGCGAGCTGCTACATTGGTGGTCAAATACCTTGGGGTTAACCGGCTCTGCGTTTGACAGTTATTTAACGTTACGCGGTTTGCGCACACTTGCTGTGCGTATTCGTGAGCATCAACGTAATGCACAACAAATTGTTGCACTACTTAATGCCAGCGATGTAGTTGCTAAAGTGTACTATCCAGGTTTAAAAGACCATCCAGGTCACGAAATTGCGGCAAAACAACAACATGGGTTTGGTGCTATGTTAAGTTTTGAATTGCAAGGCGGCGAAGCAGAAGTAGTGGCGTTTTTGGGAGCATTATCTTTGTTTAGTGTTGCTGAAAGTTTAGGCGGGGTGGAAAGTTTAGTCGCCGTTCCAGCCACGATGACCCACAGGGCAATGGATGCAGAAGCACGCCAAGAGGCTGGCATTAAAGACACTTTATTGAGACTATCTGTCGGCATTGAAGATGCGCAAGATTTAGTTGCCGATATTAACGCCGGTTTAGCTGCCGTAGCAGCAATAAAATAGCTTAATTTACGTTTATATTAGCTGTAGTTTTGTAGAAACAAAGTAAAATAGCAGCCGCATTTAAAAGTCGTAGTTGTTTAAGGAGTGCGCAATGGCGCGAGGTCATTTACATAAGTTTGGTGGTTCTAGTTTAGCTGATGCTGATTGTTATCGCCGTGTTGCCCATATTTTGCTCACTCATGGTAACAGTGATGATCTTGTGGTGGTGTCTGCTGCCGGTAAAACCACCAACTTCTTATATAAATTATTGAGTTTGCGTGATAGCGGCCAACTTTGGCAAGAAGAGTTGCAAGTATTAATTAGTTACCAACAAACATTAATTGAGCAATTATTGTCAAATGAACAGGCACGTGATTTGCGTGAGCGTTTATCTACAGATAAGTCGCAACTTGTTAGCCTATTGTCGTTAGCACAGCTTAACGATTATCAATTAAATCAGGTTGTGAGCTTTGGTGAACGTTGGTCTGCGAGATTAATGGCGGCTTTACTGCGCGAAACTGGCGTAGCCGCTACGCATGTTGATGCATGCTCTATTTTGGTTGCCGACGAAGGTGCTGTGCCTAATATTTTAGTGCAAGAGTCGCGCGATAAAGTTCAGGCATTATTAGCGTTGCACCCACAAGAACGCTTAGTGATCACTGGATTTATTTGTGCCAACCGCCAAGGTGATACTTTATTGCTAGGCCGCAATGGTTCTGACTTTAGCGCTACGTTAATTGCCAGTTTAGCTGACATTGAGCGTGTAACGATTTGGACCGATGTTGAAGGGGTGTTTAATGCTGACCCTAATAAAATCAACGATGCTAAGTTGTTAAAAAGCATGTCATTAGCAGAAGCAGATCGCCTTGCTCGCTTAGGCTCTCCTGTTTTACACTCGCGCACATTACAACCATTATTTAATACCGAAGTGAGTTTAGCGGTACGTTCAAGTTATGCGTCGCACACTGACTTTACGCTCATTGCTCCTTTAAGCTCATCAGCCAGTGCCCCCGTGGTCACCAACTTAAATGAAGTGGTGCTGTTTAGTTTTAAAATGAACACCAATCTAGCTCCTTTGTTAAGTCTTCTCGATGCAGCAGGTTTAACCCCTCTGGCATATTGGGAATTAGCTCAGCATAAGTTTGAATTGGCATTTACCCTAGAAAGCCAAAAACAAGTACAAGCCCTATTAACTAAACACGCTGAACAATGGGCCATTGAAGAGTTAACAATACAAACAGATTTGGGATTAGTTGCGTTAGTCAGTGCAGATGCGCATCATTTTAGACGTAGCTTTGCTCGATTATTAAGCCGTGATGCGAAACCCATTTATCAAGACTCGCTTAGCTTGGTCACGCTAGTGCCACAAGCACAGGTAAGCTTATTAACTCAAAAAGTCCATCGTCGTTGTGCTGGCCCTAAAATGCGAATTGGTGTGCTACTGCTTGGTGTTGGCAATATCGGTGAGGCCTGGATTGATTTATTTAAACGTGCCAGCCCAACGTTAGATCGTGAATTAGAAGCAACTGTTGAGCTTATTGGTGTTGTGGGTTCTCAAAAAGCACTTATTACCAATGACGGCATTAACCTTAATCATTGGCAGCAAGACTTTCAACAACACGGTACACAGTGGGATTATGACAAGTTATTTGCGCAACTCGCGCAGTTATCTTGTGATGAAATCGTGGCATTAGACATTAGCGCCAGTGCAACATTAACCTTGCAGTACCCAGAGTTATTTGCCCGCGGTATTCATGTGGTGAGTGCCAATAAGTTGGCCGGTTCAGGCCCACTACCTTTTTACCGTGAATTAAAGCAACAGCTTAGCAATCGTCGATTGTTTTGGCGTTATAACGCTAGTTGTGGTGCGGGCTTACCGATTCAACATGCGTTAAACGATTTGCGTAACAGTGGCGATCGAATAGAAGCCGTTGGCGGCATATTTTCGGGTACTTTATGTTGGTTATTTGAAAATTATGACGGCAGCAAACCGTTTTCTGAATTGGTATTAGAGGCTCGCGGTTTAGGGATTACAGAGCCTGATCCTCGTGATGACTTATCGGGTCGAGATATGCAGCGAAAATTGCTTATTTTAGCTCGTGAAATTGGTCTGGCCGTTGAGCTTGATGACATTACACTTAACTCATTGGTGCCAAAAGCGTTAGCAGAGTTGTCGCTAGAAGAGTTTTTGCCACGAATTAGCGAGCTTGATGATGATTTGTTGCAACAATATGCTGCGGCTGCAGAACAAGATAAAGTGCTACGTTACGTTGCCTCTTTAGATCGGGTTGAGGGTAAGTTGCAAGCTGAGGTTGGTTTACAGTGGGTTGATAATCATCACCCTTATGCAAATTTAACACCTGGGGATAATGTGTTTGTTATTCGCAGTGCCTTTTACCAAGGAAACCCGCTGATTATTCGTGGCCCAGGCGCTGGGCGTGAGGTGACAGCTGCGGCGGTGCAATCCGACCTAGTGCATATTTGTAAGGATTTACTGCAAGAGTAGTACGATAAAAAAGACCATGCCAAATGGTCTTTTTTTTATCTATTCATAGTGCGGCTTTGTATTTAAAGGATATCCAATGGAAAGGCCAACAAAGGCGCAAATTCGTGAGTTACCGCTTTATGATGGGGTTGGCCTTGAGAATGTCATCGTTATTACCACTAAAGCTGATGCAATGAGTGCCGTAGCAGAGTTAAAAAAGCATTCCTGTTTAGGCTTTGATACCGAGAGTAAACCCTGTTTTATAAAAGGTGAGGTAAGTGATGGGCCTCATTTAATTCAAATTGCCACCCAATCTAACGTGTTTTTATTTCCGACTCAGTTTTATGAACACTTTACTGACATTAGTGACGTGCTGTCTGACCCTAAAATAAAAAAAGTCGGCTTTGGATTAAAAGAAGACAAAAAAATTCTCTTGAGAAAATTTGGAATTAGCCTAGTTAATACCGAAGAGCTTTCGTTAAAAGTGATGCGTTTTGCCCATGTTAAGCAACGTGTTGGTGCTCGAGTTGCGGTCGCAATGTTATTTAAACAACGCTTATCTAAAAGTGCTCAGCAATCAAATTGGTCAATATACCCTCTACATGAACACCAGAAAAAGTATGCTGCAAATGATGCTCATTGTGCATTATTAATCGAGCTCGAAATTGAAAGACAGAAGCAGCAATAATCTTACAAATATGGCGCCTATAACACTCAATTGGCTTTATTCTCGTTAATATTCTCTTTTCTGCTGAGCTTAACTACGGAATAAACGTAATTTACATATTAATAAAAATTATCAAATTAATAAAAATTGATAATTTTTATTAATACTAGGTGTACCGTAACATGACTCTATCGAAACAAATGATGAATTAATCAAGAGTGTTTTAGGAGTAAGTTATGAAAATGAATCATGTAGGGTTGATGGTTGGCGATATGGATAAAGCCGTTGAGTTTTATACCAAAGCGCTGGGCTTACGAGTGGTTATGGGTAATACCAAGGTGCTAGAAGAGCGCAAAACAGCTATTGGTAAAATGTGTATTGCTGTATTTGGTGAAGGGTTTAAAGGCTTTAATATTGCACATTTAGTGACAACCGATGGAATTGGTGTTGAGTTATTTGAAATGGTTGATCGTCAAGAACGTCATATTGTTGATTTTACTCGTCTTGGTATTTTCCACTTTTGTTTGCAAACTGATGACTTTGAAGGCGCTATTGCGCGTACCGAGCAGTATGGTGGCAAGGTACGTATGGACATTATGCGTTACCACCCTGAAGACGACAGTAAACCAGCAAAAATGGTTTATCTAGAAGATCCATTTGGTAACTTATTCGAGTTTTACTCTCATACCTATGAAGAGACTTACGCCTCAGACTACGAATAAACAATTAAAATCATTTAATATATTGATTTTAAATCTGTAAGTTTGCAGTCAATCAAATAGCGTTAATAAGATAAAAAGCGACCTCAAGGTCGTTTTTTTGTTTTTCGAGGCTAGTGATAGTTGAATTTTTACGACAAGGAAAGTTAAATCTTTTCATTGGTGGTTTTTTTAGCTTGACTTAGTATGCAGTTAAACTAGTATATGGACATATAGACGTCCAAACGGCTAAATGATAAGTTGGCGATATCATTTAAGCTGCTTGGTATAGACTCCAAGTTTTTATATTAGAAGTTGAAGGAATACATAATGGCTTTTCATCACGCGCAACATGCCCAGTCGTTAAATCAGAGCTTGTCTGAGCTAAATGATATTAATGTGTCATTTGAGTTTTTTCCTCCTTCAACACCAGAAATGGAAGATATTTTATGGAATTCTATTCGTCGTTTAGAGCCATTAAACCCTAAGTTCGTTTCAGTGACTTATGGTGCGAACTCTGGTGTAAGAGACCGTACTCATGGTGTTATTGAGCGGATTCAAAAAGAAACAAACTTACTTGCAGCGCCGCATTTAACTCTAGTTGATGCAAGCGATGAAGAACTGATTGAGCTTGCTAAGCACTATTGGAATTCTGGTATTAGAGACATTGTTGCTTTGCGTGGCGATTTACCAGAGGGCAGCCCTAAGCCTACACGTTTTGCTAATGATTTAGTGCGCTTACTTCGTTCTGTTGCCGATTTTGATATTTCTGTAGCAGCCTATCCAGAAGTGCATCCCGATGCTCGTAATGCTCAAGCTGATCTGATTAATTTAAAGAAAAAAATTGATGCGGGTGCTAACCGTGCGATCACCCAGTTTTTTTATGATGTTGAATCTTATTTGCGTTTTCGTGACCGCTGCGTAACAGCGGGCATCGATGTTGAAATTATCCCGGGTATCTTGCCTGTGACCAACTTTAAACAAACCAAACGTTTTGCTGATATGACCAATGTGGCTATTCCAAATTGGCTACATCGTCAATTCGACGGCCTAGATGATGATCCTGGTACTCGCCAATTAGTGGGTGCTAACGTAGCAATTGATATGGTTAAAGTGTTAGCTCGTGAAGGTGTTAAGGATTTTCATTTTTATACCCTTAACCGTGCAGAATTAACCTATGCGATTTGCCATACGCTAGGTGTTCGTCCAAAGTAATTTAATGAGCAATAGTGTTTATGTTTAATGCCTTTTGTAGCATGGTTACAGAAGGCTTTTTTATTTTTGGTGTATGCTTTAAAGCGCAGTCTTATTGGGGGTAATGTATGACCGAGCTTGCAAGCCTTTGCCCGATTTGCCAGCAACGAAATGCCTGTGCAATGGCGTCGGGACAAGATATTTCACGTTGTTGGTGCGTTGACACTGCTTATCATGCCGTTGAGTTGGTTAAACAGTATGTTGAGGCGCACCCTGATAAGGTGATTGGTTCTGAACAGTGCGTCTGTGCTGCCTGTTTAGCAGACATAGCGCAATGCTCGGTGGCTCAATCGTCTGCGGTAGACATTTTTATTCCTTAATCAATGCGTCTTTCCCCGTATGCGTTCAATTGTTAATTTTTTGTTGTTTACAACTGCTTGCTAGGTATACTAAAACCTCAATAATTTGAGGATAATAATAATGTTAAAAAAAATTCTCCTAGGGCTTGCTGTTGTTATCGCCATCCCTTTTATCGCCGCGTTGTTTATCAAAACTAATTACTCCGTAATCCGCACCGTCACCATAGACAAGCCTGTCGCTGAGGTTTTTGACTATGTGAAGCATCTTAAAAACCAAGATAACTTTAGTAAATGGGCACAAATGGACCCCGAAATGGTTAAAACCTATCGAGGCACAGATGCCACGGTCGGTTTTGTGTCTGCTTGGGCAAGTGAAAACCCCGATGTTGGGGTTGGGGAGCAAGAGATTATTGCCATTGATGAAGGTAAGCGAATCGACTTTGAATTACGCTTTATTTCGCCATTTGAAGCAACAGAGCCCGCATACATGACGACCGAAGAGCTGAATGCTCAGCAAACCAAAGTGGATTGGGGGTTTAGTGGTCATATGGATTACCCCATGAACTTGATGTTTTTATTTGTCGACTTTGAAGCCATGATTGGTGCTGATTTGCAGCAAGGGTTAGATACGTTAAAAGTGGTGTTGGAAAAACCGTAACCTATTGCTAGTTGAAGATGTTTCATAACTTATTGTCTTAGGTTGCCTTGGTCGACGTAATCGGGGTAACCTAAAAGATTGCATTATGGTGGCGGGGTTGGGCCGCTGAAATCATCATAAAAATAACGAATAAAACAATAATACTAATAACAATACCTTTGGGCATAAATCATTACTCTGTATGAGGTTTTTCATGGAAGCAATCACAAGTATTATCAGCACGGTCAACAGCATTGTTTGGGGTGTCCCCATGCTGGTGATGATTTTAGGGGTAGGGTTATTCCTGTCTATTGGGCTTAAGTTGATGCCGATTTTAAAGTTAGGCAGAGGCTTTAAATTATTGTGGTCTGGCCGTCAGGTGACCGACGACAGTGAAAAAGGCGATGTGAGCCCGTTTAATGCATTGATGACCTCGTTATCTGCAACCATTGGTACAGGTAATATTGCCGGAGTTGCAACGGCAATTTTTATAGGTGGCCCCGGGGCATTATTTTGGATGTGGTGTACTGCTCTTGTGGGCATGGCGACCAAGTTTTCTGAGGCCGTATTGGCGGTCAAGTTTCGTGAAACAGATGCTAACGGCAATCATGTTGGCGGCCCGATGTATTACATTAAAAATGGGTTAGGCAGTAAGTGGGCATGGCTCGGTACTGCATTTGCTATTTTTGGATCTATTGCCGGCTTTGGTATTGGTAACACGGTACAGGCTAACTCTGTAGCCGATGCGTTAAGCAGCAATTTTAATGTGCCAAGCTGGGTAACTGGTGTGGTGCTTATGCTACTTGTGGGTGCTGTGCTTATGGGCGGCATTAGACGTATTGCTGAGGTTGCGGGTAAATTAGTCCCCTTAATGACAGTGTTTTATATCACAGCAGGGCTTGCTGTGTTAGTGGTGTATGCCGACCAGGTGCCAGCAGCCTTTATGTTAATTGTTGAAAGTGCCTTTAACCCGGTTGCTGCTCAAGGTGGCTTTGCTGGCGCAGCAGTGTGGGCTGCAATTCGTTTTGGTGTTGCACGTGGTGTGTTTTCAAATGAAGCCGGTTTGGGTAGTGCGCCTATTGCTCATGCGGCAGCACAAACCAACAATCCTGTTAAGCAGGGGTTAGTGGCCATGCTAGGTACATTTATTGATACCATTATTGTGTGTTCTATTACCGGTTTGGCCATTATTGTGTCCGGTGCGTGGACCTCGGGTGAAAATGGTGCGGCATTAACCTCGTATGCATTTTCGCATGCATTGCCTATGGGAAATTATATTGTGGCAATTGCTTTAGCTATTTTTGCATTTACTACGATTTTAGGGTGGAGCTTTTATAGCGAAAAGTGCGTTCAGTACCTATTAGGTGAGAAAGCCGTTAAGCCATTTCGTTTAATTTGGACCTTAGTTGTACCATTAGGTGCGGTGAGTTCGTTAGAGTTTATCTGGTTATTAGCCGACACATTAAATGCCATGATGGCGATCCCTAACTTAATTGCATTAGTATTGCTCAGCCCGATAGTGTTTAGTTTAACAAGAGAGTATTTTATTAAGCAGCGTGCCTTAAAAGCGCAAAGCTAATGTGTTGGTAATTATGGGCTGTTGAACTTTTAGAGATGAAATGCATCTTAAAAGGGTAACAGATCCCCGATAAATACTCAGTGTTAAGCATGTTCATTATGGTGATGAGCATGCTTTTTTTTAAAAGGATTTAATATGAATAAAGTTTTTTTTACCGCATTGGGTACATCTGTGTTAGCGATTTTACTTGTATCTGGTTGCGCTAATTTGTCTATTAAAACCAATGCCGGCGAGGTTGCATTGGATAGTGTCAAAGTGGGTAAAGTGGACACATATACTTTAGAAGAATTGTCGAGATTGAGAGCTCAATTTATAGGTGATGTGACAACATCATATTGTGAAAACTCACTAGATCCGGCTAAGTTAGATTATTTACCCAGTCTGTCATCGATGGTAAAAACACTCAAATTACAGGTTTTGCAGCGTGGCGGTAATGGTATTGTGGTGAAGCAATGTGGCCGGCTTGCAGATTTGTCTTGTAACGTTTATATAGAATGTAACGGCGAAGCTTATTCTGTTAATAGAGATTTTTAATTACCCCCCCGTCAACATCAGCTTTACTTTGCTAACCTCCTAAACATCAGCGTATTAGGAGGTTAATCTAATCGTTTATTAAAGCGTTTTGCAGCCACCCCTAGCCCTATCAAGGTAAACCCAACGAGCCAGATAATATCGTCAATAAGGTCCATTAAGGTCGCGCCTTTCAACACGATTGCCCTGATGACCCGCATAAAATGGGTGCCGGGTAATATTTCTGCTATCCACTGTGCTGCGGTTGGCATGGCTTCTAATGGGGTGATAAATCCAGACAGTAATATTGTGGGCAGTAGGATAAAAATGGTCATTTGCATGGCTTGAAGCTGAGTTTTGGCAATGGTTGAAATGATTAAACCTAGTGTGAGACTCGCGGTGATAAATAATAATGTGCCGAGCAATAAATGGCAGATGGCACCGTTGATGGGCACTGCAAAAATAAGGTTACCTAGCCCTAAAATAATGGTCATTTGTACTAGGCCAATAACAATATACGGTAGAATTTTACCTATCATCAGTTCAAGCGGTTTAATTGGGGTGGTGATCAGCAATTCTAAATTGCCGCGCTCTCTTTCACGCACAATGGCGGATGATGTAAATAGCACCATGGTCATGGTCAGGATCACGGCAATCAATCCAGGTACAATATTGACCGCAGAGCGTTGTTCAGGATTATAAAACAGGCTGACTTCAAACCGAGATTGAGTGCTACTTATGCTGGGCATAATATCATTGAGTGACATGTTTTTGAGCTGTTTAATCGCACCGGCTATCATGGTGTCCGACCCATCG
Organism: Shewanella inventionis; assembly: GCF_019931735.1. Taxonomy (NCBI): domain Bacteria; kingdom Pseudomonadati; phylum Pseudomonadota; class Gammaproteobacteria; order Alteromonadales; family Shewanellaceae; genus Shewanella; species Shewanella inventionis. The sequence goes on from NZ_CP082926.1 coordinate 1,122,716, forward strand.
ACAATCCATTGACCAATGGGTTCATTGTTGGCCATTTTGGCCGTTAAGGTGGGGGGTAAAATTAACGCGGCTTTTATGTCACCGCGCCGAATGGCTGCCTGGGCTTGTTCTGCTGTCGTGAAGTGGTTTTTGATATCGACAACTTGAGTGACTTTAATGGCTTCTACTATCCACCTTCCTGCAGCCGAGTCACTTTGATCAACAATAGCAACGGGGATTGCTCGCACATCAGTATTAATAGCATAACCAAATAGCAATAATTGGATCAGCGGGATCATAATGACCATTGCAAAGGTGATGCGGTCACGACTCAGCTGTTTAATTTCTTTGGTTGTGATGGCAAGCATCCGCATATAACTATTGCGTATGGTGTGTAGCATGCAATTAACCCTCCTGTTTGTGTAGGTTGGGGTTTTGTCCGGTATGACTGACAAACACGTCTTCTAAGTTTGCCGTGACTAGGCGGATGTCTTGCTGCTGAAGCGGGCGATGGTGCAGTTGGCATTGATGCATTACCCAACAGATAGGGTCGTTAATGTGCTTACTGACTAATACTCTAAGCCGATGGCCTAATTGTGCTGCTGACTGTATTTCTGCCAACGTGCTTAATGCTTGTTTTAATTGCCTTAAATCCGTTGTGGTAATTTCTACTACGTGAGCATTGATATTGTCCATTAACGTTTTTGGTGTGTCGTCAGCTTTAATTGTTCCTTTTTCCATAATGGCTATTTTATGGCAGCGCTCGGCTTCATCCATATAGTGAGTGGTGACCAAAATACTGGTGCCTTGTTCAGACAAGTCGAATAATTGCTCCCAAAAATCACGTCGATTTTGTGGATCGACCGCGGATGTGGGCTCATCTAAAAACAATAATTTGGGCTGGTTTAAACAGGCACAGGCCAGTGCAAGCCGTTGCCGCTGGCCGCCACTTAGGGTGCCAGCAAGTTGATGTTGGTATTGGTTGAGCTTATAAGTGCTTTGCAGTTGATCAATGCGCTTTTTACATTCTTGGGCGTCTATGCCGTAAATTCGGCCAATAAATTGCAGGTTTTCTTTGACGGTGAGATCGTCATAAAGCGAAAATTTTTGCGTCATATAGCCTATCTTATGGCGCAACGCTTCGGCTTGCTTAGGAATGGCTAATCCCATTACATTGATGTTGCCTTCACTTGGCGTTAATAGGCCTGTTAGCATTCTAATGGTGGTGGATTTGCCACAGCCGTTAGGGCCTAAAAATCCATATATATGGCCCTTAGGGACGTACAGATTTAAAGACTCAACCGCAATAAAGTCGCCAAATCGCTTGGTAAGATTATCAGCCTTAATTACCCATTGCGGGTCTGTTGTGTGATTCATTTTGGTGCCGGTAAAATTACTTGAGCAGGAATACCAGTCGGAAGATCGCGTGCTGAGTCATCTAAATTTATTTCGGCTAAAAAAGCTAGTCGTGAACGGTCGCTTTGATTGAGGGCGTAATAAGGTGTAAATGCAGGTTCTGTACTCATCCAACGCAATTTACCGGCAAATGGCTTATCGAATCCGTCAATTTTTACTGGCAAGGCTTGACCGATTTGAAGTTTAGCGGCGTAAGGCTCAGGAATGTACACTCTGGCATACGGGGCGCTGTCTGCCTGAATTACCGCAACTACCGCACTGAGCGGGACGCGCTCGCCGACATTGTAAGGTAGGTTGTCTAGGACCCCGTTGCGCGTTGCGCGGATACTCAAGTCGCTGTATACCTGTTGCTCATAACGTAAATTGGCGTTCGCGGCATCTAATGCTGCCTGGGCTTGAAATATATCTTCTTGGCGAACGCCTTTAATTAAAATGGTTAATCGATCGTTTGCGGCATCGTATTCGGCATTGGCTTTGTCTCGAAGGGCTAATGCGCGGTCGCGTTCGGCTTCACTCACTAAACGCTTCGTTAATAAACTGGCTGTGCGTTGATATGACTTTTGCGCTTCTATTTTGGCTGCATTGGCACTTTTTAGGGCAGAGTTAGCACTGGCAATATCTTCTGGGCGTTCACCATTGGTAAGCTTTAATAAATAGGCCTGTGCTTTTACTACCTCGGCTTGCATAACAGCTAAACGTGCGGCTTGTTTGTGTGTATCAAATTGAACTAATAAATCACCTGTGCTGATCTGCATGCCTTTTTTGATCGGCTGGGCGGTGATGATTTCTGCCGCTGTTGCACGCAATAGCACTCGGTCGCGTTCTAATGTACCAAGCGCTTCATCGGGCTCAATTGGTGTGCAACCCTTGATGAGCGCTAAGCTAAAAATTAACCCAACAAATAGCAGATGTTTCATAGCGACCTCATACAAGGATATGATTACATTATACGTTTGATGAGCAGGCTAAGTGTGATGTACAGCACACTTAGCCAATACTACTTATTCGAAGTTGTTATCAAATTCAGAGTCTTCGAATAAATCGACCGTCGTTGTAGGGGCCACATTTTTAAACTGACGTGCAAAGTGTCGTTGCACCCCTTTAAGATCGATGTTGCCAATGCCTGAAGCAAAACCAAACCAGGCGTACAACCCGCTAATATCTTCAAACATTGGCGGTAAATATTTCGGTTTGGCGATGATGCCTTCTTGGAATGCCTGATACAGTACCGGAATATCTTCAATGGCGAGCTTGCCTAAAAATAGCATTGGGATAAGTTCTGGCAGGCCTGTGCTTATTGCGCTGCGGATAAAGTTAATGTTTTCAACGTAGCCTCGCACATAGGAAATATCTTTAGTAAAAAAGCTGCCGCCACCGACCATACCGCCGCGAAACACACGTTGAGTAACACGATAACTGTCTTTTGAGCTTAAGTTAAGGTTTCTAAAATAGCGGTAGACTTCAATAAAATCGGCCCCTTGCTCTGCCATATCAACCGCTGAAACGCGGTCGCTAATTCGCCGCGCTCGCCCAGGGTTTGAGCTTAACGTGAGCATTTCCATCAACACGGCCAAGCCTTCTTGTGACGCGGTGACTCGGGGCGATCCGACACTAAGCCAGGTAGCATGTGGCTGAGCACGGCCGTTTAGCGTGGTGCCCACATGAACCCATCCCTCGTGGACTTCATAGACATTAAGATCTGACTCGCTAAACATGGCGCGGGTATTGAGTTTAACGGTATCGCCACCCACCGCAGCATCTGAGGCTATACCATCACTCAATTTAACGTGGATTTCATCGTTATGAAAATACTTCACTAAGCGCTCGCTGAGCACTTCTACAGCTTCGGGAGCTGTAACAATTTTGGGGTGACGCTGGCTCATATGGCGAGCTGCGGGTAATGAAAATATATGGCTTAATCTGTCGCCAAGCTGCCTTAGTGTATGTCGATCACCATGCAATTTATGACTTGCACTGCCATAGAGTTCTTGGCTGAGTTTACCAAAGGTAGGGTTGCCACGATTGTGCAGCATATCAATTACGATTCGGTATTGGTCAATATTAGCCAACAAAATTTTGCCTAATTTATCGCGCTTACCCAGGCCTTTTTCAATGGCACTTTTTAGGCCTTGTAAATCACTTTGTGTTTGATCGGCATTAAATGACAGTGGAATCGATTGATAGAAATCATTGCTGACTTTAGGTAGTTCTTTAGTCTGTTTTGCTAAGAAGTCATCTTCAATTTGTTTTGGCCATTTAATCGAATCTAAAATTTTAATCGGTGCTTGGATACGAATTAATTCATCAGAAAAACGACGAATATCTTGCTGATAACGCAATAAAGACTCAGACATTGTCTTTTCCTAATCTATATACCTGATATTTTACTTATATTAGCAGATGTTGTTCACAAAACTGCAATGAAAAAAACGCAAGCAACCTAGCCCTAGTTTGGTGCAATCTGAATTTTTAGGTCGCAGAATATCGCTGTATGTTTTACTTAAGTAACTGTAAATATTAATTAATACTTTTTGGCACTAAAACTGCTTTGTTTGATTGTCGTGTTGATAAAAAGGAAAGCATATGGCTGCAATGAGTTATTTAAGCGTTATTGAACGCTACCATGAATATGAAAACCTGGTACACGAGCTTCTTGAGTCGATTTTGGTCGGTGTGGGAGATGTGAATTTATTCGATAAACCCGTATCTGCAAAAGTGTTTGAAGATATGGCAGTCAGTTATCCTTTTGTGGAGTTAATTTATTTACTTGATGAAAAAGGAATACAGGTTAGTCCTAATATTAGTGTGGTAAACCAACAAATTAAGCTACTGAATAACGGAAAACAAGCCGATAGGAGTCAACGTCCTTATTTTACCCAGCTTTCAGAGGCGAACACCGCTCATATTACACGCCCTTATTTGTCTAATGCTGGCGGTGGATTATGTTTGTCGGCCTCGCAAATTTTAACATCATCAAGTGGTGAGGCTGGTATTGTAGTGATTGATGTCAATTTAACCCGTTTAATCGAGTTTATGATGGGCGACAGTGCTCGGCGTAAAATGTCGCCGTTTTTCAAAAGTATTTATGCCGCAATCGTGCTGTGTTTATTTGTATTGGTGACAGTATTAATGTGGACAGTGACGTTAGATATTTATGCGCTTTTTAGTCAGGCGTCTGCTCGGTACGACCCTTTGCAGCCCTTTGGTATTATTATTTTTTTAACCCTGGCACTGGCTATTTTTGATTTGGGTAAGACCATTTTGGAAGAAGAAGTGCTAATGCATAAAGATATTTTTAGGCATAGCTCGACTCGCAGAACGATCACGCGATTTATTTCGACAATTTTGATTGCGATTTCGATTGAGGCACTGCTTACTATGTTTAAAGCGTCACTGGGTGAAAAACAATATATTGAACCTGCAATTTTGATGATGTTAGCGGTTGTTGGCTTGTTAGTTGGCTTGGGGATTTATGTGTATTTAGGCGCAAAAGCGGAGTTACTGCTTACCCAAACACAAGCCAACAGACAGGGTAGCAAAACAGCTAAAAATATTGCCTGATATCAAAATCGCAATTCGCTAAAAGCACTAAATAGCATGTGTCTGTTAGCTTGATGCGTGAGTTGTTAGGTTAATGCGTTGTGGCATTAAATTAAAAAGGGATAAATTTATTATCCCTTTTATGACTAGAAAAAGTCGTCATCGCCAATTGCTTTGCGTAATTGCGCCTGTTCGAGAAAGTCCTCTAACCTGCGTTTGATTTGACGTTTATGTTGTAATGACTCTGCCGATTTTGAGTTTCTAGGTGAAGTCATCGCGTCAATTTCTGTGTCATCTGGCACTCGATCTGTAAGATTAGCCATAACGAAACCCTCAAGTTGAATGGTAAAACGAAACAAATTCAATGAGCACTTTCTAACTAAAAACATACCAATAGAAAAGTAAATTATTTTGACTGTTGTGGGCAGCTTTTTTTACCTTTCATTTTGAGCTTAGCATTATTTTTTATTCTTGCTAAAAATGTGTGATGATAATCGCTTAAATAAAAATGCCATTGCGGTTAACAATGGCATTTTTTTATTTTAAAACAGTAAGATAGCTTACAGCGTAAAGCCGTATGAGTAGCCTAAAACAATTTTAGCATCGCTGTCTGGTAGGTCAGTATCTGACGCCATAAACGATATTGTGCCAATATCTGTTTCTGCGCTTAATGTCACATTGTAATCCGTGTAGGTGTCACCAAATAAGTCTTCAACAACATCACCTTGTGAGTAACCGTAGTGGAACGATAAGCTCAGTTTTTCAGTTAAAGGGAAGCTTGCGTTAGCTTGTAAGTAGCTCCAATCTTTTTCGTCTGATGCGCCAGACACATCAGAATCAGCATTAACCACTTGAGAGTAGCCTACGTCTAACCATTTCCAGCCTAATACTATGGCGATTTCACCAAAATCAATACTCGCGCCCGCATCTGGGTAAGCATAGTAAAGGTAACTTACATCGTAAGTTAAATCTTCTGTGAAGTTGCCACCATAACCACCATAAAAATCTAATTCGTAGCTGGTTTCGTCACCAAAATCGACGTTAGATGCCCAAGTTCCAGCATAAAAACCAGAGTCATGTGCGTAATCAAGACCACCTTGAATCGCTGCCTCATTGCTGGTTTGCGTGGTGCCGCGCCATAAGTAGTTAGATGTCGCGCCAATGTTGCCAGTGACTTCAGCAAGGGCACTGCCGCTCAATAGTAAACCTGTTGATAACGCAATTGCTTGATATAGTGATTTTTTCATCTTCATCCCTTAATGTTTTATTGTCACTGAGTCATTTATTTATGGTTTAAACATACTCAATGTCGGTTTGTCTAAACACTAGTTAGCTAATCGCGTGCCACTTTTTTTAGTCTTTATTTATCAGTGATTTAATGTGCTTTGCTACATTTTGCAGCAAAGCGGTTGCGGCTTAATGATGCAGTGTTGCACTTTTTTTGTGCAATGAGGGATCTTTGATAATGATTTTACATAAAGCTATAAACGGTATGAATTGTTGGTATTTGTTAAATTTTATGCATAAAAAAACCTCCACAAGGAGGTTTTCGTTTAAAAGAATAAGCGAGATTAATTCACGCTGTCTTTTAATGTTTTACCCGCTTTAAACTTAGGCACTGTCGCTGCTGCGATTTGAATTTCTTTGCCAGTTTGTGGGTTACGGCCAGTACGAGCAGCACGTTGGGTGGTTTCAAATGAACCAAAACCAACGATAGAAATTTTATCACCATTTTTCATGGCTTCAGTTACCGCTTCTTCGAAAGATTTTAGTGCGCGGCCAGCTTCAGCTTTAGTCAGTTCTGCATTTTCTGCGATTTTTGCAATTAATTCACTTTTGTTCATATTGGTATTCTCTGCTTTCCATAGAAGTGTTTTTTAAAACCTCATTAACATGCCACAAGCCATGCAGGTTTAAAAGCACTTTATCTTATAAATTCAGTATCTGTAATGGTTTTAGGGCAAAATAAGCCAAAATCATTCGTCATATTTGCGAAGTCATTTACTCTTCGAGTAATTGGTAGAGAATTTTCTTAACTAATTGCGGCTCAAAGGGTTTGTCACATAATGCATTCACGCCCGCGCTAAATACATTACTTAGGTGAGTGTCGTTTGCTTCAGATGACACCATGAGAATAGGGATATGAGACTGTTGGCTTTCGTTACGAATGTATTGCGTAAGGGCTAATCCATCTATCGAGGGCATGTTGTAGTCGGTGATAACTAGGTCGTACATGTTGTTTTTCATCAAGCTAATCGCTTGCTCACCATCAACGGCTTCAGTGATATCCTGCATGCCTAAGTTACCAATAGTACGCTTAATAACATTGCGAGCCATTCGGCTGTCATCGACCACTAATACTCGAATGTTGTGTACATCAAAATGGCTTAAATCGAGCTCATCATTACTCAATAAGTCTACGGTAGAATTGAGCGCTGTGGCTAAATTCTCAGCGTTAAATGGCTTTGGCAAAATCGCCACAACACCAGACTGTCTAAATATTTCTAATTGCTCACGGCGACATTCGCTCGAGACCAACATAAATTGAATATCGCTTAACTCTGGAGTGTTTTTTATGTATTGCAATAACTCTGTAGATTCACCGTCAACAAAGTGTAGAGCGCTGGCAATCAAATCAGGTTTATGGCGTTGAATGATCTCTTTAGCTTGGGTTATCGTGGCCGCCGTTTGTATGCTGGTGACTTTTTCTTGGTGTAAGCGGTTAATAATAATTTTTCTTTGTGTTTCAGAGGGTTCAACTAATAAGATGGACAGCTCGCTTGGAGATAAACTTACCATAATTAATGTTCCATTTTTGTGTTGTTGTTTTTATTGTGTTGGACATGTGGGCTAAAGGTATTCATTGATTATAATCCACCGTTAAGCCACTTAAGATGGTTTTGACGCTAAATAAACGTGGGTGGTTTTTGATAATCCAACCCACCATTGAAAACCTATCAGCGAGGCGAGCAGAACCCACAGCGGGATTAGCGGAACATTGTAACCTTGAAATGCTAGGTTTACGTCATTTGGCGTTATTTGATAAGCAATAATCGCTGTCGTGGTCATTGCGGCAAGCCCAAGAGTTTGTATGGCTGCGTAGCAAAACAGCACGACTTTAGTCCATTTAGCTCGAGTTAAGATGCCAAACAACAGCGGCAGTACACCTAATGTGAGCAAATCAAAAGCATAAAATGTGGTCATACGCCAAAAAGCGACAAGCGTGAGTATTGCATACAATCCCACGAGTATTTTTACTCTCAATGGCATGTTGGATTGAACTATCTGATTCATATTGGTCATCTGGCGAGAAATTTTGAGGTAGAATATCGCACAAACACGCTATGTGGGTATATTTTGATGACAGAAACTGATTTTTGGGCCTTGGTGACACGTGTACAACCTGACCAATCTTCTGATGAAATTGCGCAACAATTGCGTGATAAGTTACAAGTGTTAGATGATGAGTCGCTTAAAGCATTTGATAAAGTGTTTGGTCAACAATTGCGTCGCAGTTATTTGTGGTCAATCTGGGGGGCGGCTTACATTATTGCTGGGTGCGATAGCGACTATGCTTTTACTGAATTTAGATGTTTTTTATTGTCTTTAGGGCCGCAATGGTACGATAAAATAGTAGCCAATCCTGACATTTTGGGCGAACTAGACCAATGGCCTCTTGTTGACGATTACGCCTATCCTTTTGTGGAAGATTATGATCTTATCGCAGGGCAAATATATGAGGACAGAACAGGGCAAGAGTTGCCTTTTGTGCCGTCAGGACAACACACGCCTGTGGGTAAAAAATTCAGTACTAAGCCTAAAATAATGCGCCAAACCTATCCTTTATTGAGCGCTCGATTTCCATTTTAAGTGTCACATTTAATCTCCATTCTGTTAAGGCTTGGTTCAGCTTGTTGGCGTTAAAGTGGATATATCAAGGTTATTCTATCGCTTTTCAACTGCACTATTTACGGCATTGGCATTGATAGGGATAACGTGTTGGCATATTGGAGATTAATTATGAATATAAAATATTTACTTTTAGCGTCTGTATTTGTGGCTCCAGTCGCAATGGCTGAAGATGCCGTTGAGCCTAATCCTATAACTGAAGCTGGCGTAGTAAAAATTGAATGGCAAAGTCCAAAGGATTTTCGTGATATAAAAACGTCAACCGAACGTCAATCTCGTTTTGAGACTCGCCTATTTGACACCCTTACTAAAAACATTAACAAACAGGCTGAAAAATCACTTAAGCCTGGGCAAACCTTGCATATGCAAGTGACGAACCTAGATTTAGCCGGTGATATGCGACCAACCTTTGGTGCCACGCCTGGCGATTTACGTATTGTAAAGGATTTATACCCACCAAGAGCGACGTTTAGTTACACCGTTAATGAAGGCGATAAGGTGATCCTTGCTGGTGATGAGAAGATTACCGACATGAGCTTTATGTATAACTCGCACCGTTTAAACGACAGACCATTCCAATATGAAACGACCTTGTTTAACGATTGGTTGAAAAAGAGCGTTGAACCTAAATTATAACCAATGGTTACTTTTTATAGGCAATGGTTACTTTTGATAAACCTTGCCTTTTACTCATATAGATAAAGCCCATTGCTAGCGCTTTTGGCAAGTTTTTTAGCTTGGGCACTTAGCGTTGATATTTCATGCTCGGTAGCATGCTGAGTAATTTGGGGCGGTAACACCCCAATAGATAATGACACCAAAGGATATTGAAAAGGAAGACCTTGACGGTCATGAGCTGACATGGATTGAGCCTGCCAATGAGTGTGCTGGTAAAAACTTATTTTATGTTGTTCAAATTGTTCAATAATACTTTGGCATGTTAATAACGTATCATCTTGCATGCTTATCATTACAAAATCATCGCCACCAATATGGCCTACAAAGCATTGATCGCTTTGATGTGGAAGTAATAATTGGGCCAATAATTGAATGACTTCATCTCCACGAAAAAATCCATAAACATCGTTATAGGGTTTAAAGTGGCTTAAGTCTAAATAGGCTAAATAATACGATTTATTTTGCAGTTTTAGGCGTTTAAGTTCTTCCTGTATGGGGACGTTACCAGGCAAGTTTGTGAGTGGGTTTGCATGCCGTGCCATCTTTATTCTGTGTTCTGTTATCCGCTGTAACAAGTCTTTTGTGTGACCTATGCCGATAAGTTTTTGGTGACGCAAAATAATAAATTGTTGTGCGACGTTGTTAACGCTATCTGACGTCAGTAATTGGCTGACATTGATTAATGGCTCATTAGCTTCTATTTGTAGTACTTCAGTATCCATGACGATATGAGCTGGGTGATTTTCGTGAAGTGAGCGGCCATATGGGGTGCTAAATAATTCTAATAATGCACTGCGATTGACAAGGCCTAGCACAAGGTCGTTATCAACAATTACAATGGCCTGCAATGCGGGTTGCTCTGAAAATTGTAAGCTGAGCTTTTTTAGCCGAGTATTTGATGAAGCGGTTACTGCATTTATGCATAAACTTTCTGCTGTGTCGCAGTATCGCGTATGTGGCTGATAAATCACACTGGGTTGGTCATGGGTAAAGTGCTGTTGAGGCTGAATAGCAGGTTTGCCTAAAAAGTAGCCTTGACCATAGGTCACACCTAATTGTTTTAAGGTTGTGAGTTCTTCATTGGTTTCTATGCCTTCGGCAATCACTTTACATGTTAGATTTTGACAAAGTTCGACAATGGAGCGTACAAACTCTTGCTTTACAGCTGTTGTGTCGATTTGATGAATAAAGTGACGATCAATTTTGACATAATCAGGTGCGAGTTCGGACCATAAACGCAGTCCAGAATAACCAGCGCCAAGATCGTCAATCGCAGTTAAAAAACCTTGATTACGATAATGATTTAAGCATGATTTGAGTAAATCAATGTCGTCTGCGGGATATTGCTCAGACAGTTCAATCACTACATTGTTAGGGGCTATGCCGAGCTGTTTGATTAACTGTAATGTGATGCCTTTAGGATGGTTTGGGTCTAATAATGCCTTAGGTGAAATATTAATGAATAATTTACCGTTAAGTTGTCTCGCATCAAACGCATGTATTGAAATATTGCGGCATAAGGTTTCAAGTTCACTTAGTTTCCCTTGCTTTTCTGCGGTTGAAAATAATGCAAAAGGCGAATGTAATTCAGTGTCTTTTGGTCCGCGACTGAGTGCTTCAAAGCCATGAAGTTGGTTGGTTGATACATTAAAGATGGGTTGAAATACTGCCTCGATCGACTGTTGTTCAATAATGTCTTCAAGCGCGTTGGCAAGGTGTGGTGCGATCATGATTAAGGCCTCTTAGCATTGCCAATGTTGAATTTCGTGCAGCTTTGTGCACGATAGTATTACTGAGGCAGGCAATATTATGGCGAAATTATGACAAAAAGATTTCAGTTACGGTGGGATCGATCGGCAATACGTGAAATGTGATAAGTGTTCCCCTCCGTGAGGGGAACAGCGCCAACGATGACATCATAAACGCAATGAGTGATGAGTACTTCAGCGGTTATGATGCTTGTTGGCCTTTATTTTGAGAGCTTAAACACTTGTAACGTTTGTAGCAGGGTAGCCAGCTTTTTAACAAATTTTTCGAGTGTTTCAGGGGCAACGTGAGTACTGTTTTGCATGATATCAAATTCGGCAACCAGTTCTTGTACGTAAGGCAAAAAACGGTTGCTGCTTTCAGTAAAACCTTGATCTTCAGTAAAGATCGCCACAAACTTACCGTGACCAGCTTTGCGTAATTCGTCTAAACGCTCATCAGAATCAATGGCTTGTCTATAAGCTATTTGCAGGTTTTCTTTTATCTGTAGAAATACGTTGGTATACGGCATTAGTGCCTCATGGTGCATGGGTAAACAATAAAACAATTATAAGGAGCTGCTATGCAGGCAACAAGGAAAAGTCGGTTTAATTTTGCTATCAATGTTGGTTATCGTCAATTACTGCAAAGCTATTACACAATAGCGTTTGCGATGTTGGGTTTGGTCTCACTCCCTGCTGCGGCGTTAGATTCGCCAATATTTTATAAAGTGGAGTATCAACAGCAGCAGGCTTATTTATTAGGGTCGATTCACATTGGTCAACCAAATTTCTATCCTTTAGCGCAGCATATTGAATCTGCTTTTAAACAGTCTGATGCGTTGGTCGTGGAGGCTGATATTAGCCAGGGAGATACGGGGGCAATGTTGCAGCAATACGGTGCACTATCGCCAGACATCGCACCGGATGTAGAAGCAACTCGTCGGGTGTATTGTCAGACTCATCAAGCCATGTGTCAGGCGTTAGCGCCTTACGCCCCTTGGTTACAGTCGACGCAAATTAGTGTTAGTCGTTATGCCGAGCTTGGCTACAGTGCAGAACAAGGTGTTGATGCTTATTTTACCGCTAATAAACAAGATAAAGACTTGATTGAGCTTGAAAGTATTCAGTTTCAGTTTGAATTGATTTCATCTTTTTCAACGGCAACGCAATTACAAATGCTTGACGAAGCCATTAACGCAAGTGACGCTGAAATGCTCGATTTAATTCACGCTTGGCGTCAAGGTGACGCTAAAGCTTTGGCCTCGATTATGGAGTCGCAAGCTGGTGACTCTGACGAGTTTCTAGCGAAATTGTTGTGGCAGCGTAATCATTCAATGACTCACAAAATAATGGAGTTGTTGCAGGCTAAAACGCATAAAAACCTGTTTATTGTTGTCGGTGCTGGGCATATTGTTGGTCAGCAGGCTATTCCTGATTTACTCAGGCAACAAGGTGCTACCGTTACTCGATGCACCGTGTTGCAATGTTAGTGGATTGAGCACATTTCAAACCTGTGATTGTGCCGGCGATTGCGCTAAAAAATGGACATAACGGCCAAGGGATAAATACGGTTCGCGTTGCGAATAGGCCAATTCCATTTCAATCAGTTGCTGAGTGTCGAAATCGGCGGGTAACTGTTTTTTGAGATAATCGTTAATCACACGGACTCCAGATTGAGCCACCAGGGTAAATTGCCACTGGGTTAGCCAATGTCGCACATCCTCGATGTACAGAGGGTGTGTAGGAGTGAGTCTTACCTTCTTTTTTACTTGGAAGTCGCGTTTTACATAGTCAAAGTTGCCCGAAACAAGGCTATGAAATCGCAATGCTTCTTTGTTGTAAAACATTAACGAAAACAAGCCTTCTGGTTTGAGCATGTCGAGAAGTCCATGAAGTGTCGTTTTAGCATCGATTAGCCACTCTGCAACCGCGTGACACAGGATGACATCAAATTGCCCATGTTCGGCAGCGGTTAATGCCTGGATTGGGCTATGCACCAATTCGATGGATAAAGGAGTCTTTGAAAGTGCTATTTGTTGTTTGGCCAGGGTAAGCATTTGCTCTGAGATATCGCACAGCACAATGTCATGACCTAAAGCTGCTAGCTTTTGGCTTAAAAAACCAAATCCCCCCCCGGCATCTAAAATCCGTAAACGTGGCTTACCCAGTTTAGCGAGTTCAGGAATAAGATCGCGCCATAACACCGCCGCACGGATTTCGCCTTTGGTTGTGCCATAAATATTTTGCGCAAATTTAAGGCTAAGTTTATCGAAGTTTTTGTCTTGCACGGTATCGTCACGTTATGGAAGAGAGTGGCATAATTGTCTCATTGTAGGTTAAAAAAGGTAAGATAAATCATCAATGGTTTTATTGTCATCAACACAGTAAATGAGTTTAATCGAGTGTCGTCACCGTCAATATTAATCGCAATTAACCATTAGCGGTGTAGTAACAATATCTGTGGTAAGGTATAATGTTCGATTAACTGTTTTGCAGCTTATTTTGCTGCCTATATAGGGTATTAGATTGTGAGTCACGACTACGCTATCGAATTAAAAGCAATGCCTTCGCTATTATCTTTGTATCGCAAAATTCTGTTTGGGCGTAAGCCTGGCTGGAATAAACAACCGCTGCCGAAGATGTATGTGCAGGCGCCAAATGTGATGTTGACGCAAGAAAAAATTCGCCAATATGCTGAGGTATGTGGCTTTGAGTTTGACGGGGTGACATTACCGCCAACGTATTTATATGTGTGGGCATTTCGATTGCATGCCACTATTTTTACTCATAAAGCGGTGACGTTTCCGTTGCTTGGGATGATCCACCTAAAAAACAGTATTAGTGTTTATCGACCTGTGCTTGTCAATGAAACCTTAACCGTACAATGTGAGCTTTCTGGTAGTCGTCAGACAGACTCAGGACTTGAGTTTGATTTGGTTTCTAAGGTTTTTGTGGCAGATGAATTAGTATGGCAAGCCTTATCGACTTATTTGTATCGTATCGATGCTCCCGGTCGTCGTGCGCGTCCTCCTAAAGCGTCTGAAATGGCATGGAGTGATGTGCAGCAATGGCAATTAACCGAAGATTTAGGCCGACGTTACGCAAAAGCGTCAGGCGATTATAATCTTATTCATTTACATCCATTATTGTCGAAGCGTTTTGGTTTTGAGCGCGTATTGGCTCATGGGATGTGGTCTAAAGCACGTGCCTTATCTCAGTTGATGCAATTTATTGGCGATAAGCCTTTTCAAGTTGATGTTGAATTTAAATTGCCCGTATTTATGCCATCTGAAGTGACTTTTGCTTTTGAAAGTATTGAAAATGGTAAGCGTTTTGAGATGCGTGATGTGAAAGGCCGCAGGCCACATTTGCAGGGCAGCGTTACTTACCTATAGTTTTTGACTGGTAACAAAAAGCTCAAGTCGGTGACTTGAGCTTTTTTTGTGGCCAATGTGGCGAGATTATTTTTGATATATGTGCACATCGCGCTGTGGGAATGGAATGCTAATCCCTTCGGCATCAAAGCGCATTTTAACTGCTCGAGTAATGTCCCAATACACTTCCCAATAATCATCTGGTTTTACCCAAGGTCTAACAACAAAGTCGACTGATGACTCGCCTAAAGTATGAAGCTTTACAATGGGTTCAGGTTGGGCATGTACTTTTGGGTGCTGCTCAACAATGCTTTTTAAAATGGTTTCTGCATGCTCGATATTGTCGCTGTAGCTAATACCAAACGTCATGTCGACACGGCGTTGTTGCTCTGCGGTTATATTATTAATCGTGTCGCCCCAAATCTTATTATTTGGGACAATAAGACGTTGGTTATCAAGTGTTTTTATTGTAGTTGATACCAAACTCATGTGGCTAACTCTGCCTGTTACTCCAGCGGCATTAATTAAGTCGCCAACGTCAAAGGGGCGATAAATTAAAATCATCATTCCTGAGGCAAAGTTAGACAGCGTGTCTTGTAATGCAAAACCAATGATGACGCCAGCAATACCAAAGCCTGCTAATAACGGGCCTAGTTCGAAGCCTAGTTGCGATAAAGCAATTAACAAGCCTAAGGCGTAAACGACTTTGCTGGATAGCGAGATGAAAAAGTCTTGTAATAATTGACTAAATTGTAATTTGGATGCACGTACCGTTTTGGCGATAATTTGAGTAACAATTTTGGCAACTAAGCTGGTGAGAAACACAATAAATAAAAACACCAATATTTTAAAGGTCAGACTTGGGCCGTTATTGATGGTTTGATCTTTGATCACTTTGGCCCAGCCCTGGAGTAAATTAGACGCAACACTAAAATTTAATACATCCTGAGTGATATCTCCTGACACACTAAATAACGTTTGTTTAATTTGTGAGACATCTTGACCTAAGTTTTCAAGTATTGAAGCTGACACCGCTAAGCTAGAGCTATTTTTATTTAAGCGTTCTTTTAAAGTAAGTACTTTTGCTTTTTGTTCGGTACTGATATCAGCACCAGCCGCAGCGGCCTCTGCCACTGCCTTTTGTAGTTGGTCTTGGGTGTAATTAACTAAGCTGTCAAATTGATCCGCTCGTTGCAACATTAACTTGGTAAAGGTTTGTTTTTGAGAGGAAACATCGATTTTTAAAGTTTCTGCCCATGTTAAGGTGATTAATGTTGCCTTTAGGTAATGATCTCGTTCAAATTCACGCTCAGACATTGCTGTGATGACTGGGCTGTCATCGACACCGCCTAATTGACTACTGAGCAACATAAGATCGGCATCTAAATAATCGGTTACTTGGCTTAAAAACACCAATTGCGACTGCACTAAGGGGATTAGGTATTGAGTTTCTGTGTTAGCCGAAGTGATCAATTTACCTATTTCATCACGTAATTCTGATGATTTATTTTTAATTCGGTATTCGGTTATGGTACGTATTTCGCCTTTGACTGAAGCTAACAACTGAGTGTCGTGTTCGATGGTCTGTTGCAGCAACTGTATTTTATTAAGCGTTTGTGGATCGATTGCCGTACTGGTTGTTTGTTGAGAAACAACGGCCGTGTCTTGCGCAATAACTAAAGGTGTTAATAACAGTGAGGCCATGAATACAATTAAAGTGGGTAAAGTCCGTAACATCTTCGCGAGTCCTATAAGGCTAAGTTGCGATGATGATAGTAGAAAATCATGGTTGGAGCTATGCTGCAGCACTGCTATTTTGAAGGGAATTTGTTAAACTTGCGCCATTATTGATTTACGGAATATCACATGGCACTGCAATGCGCTCATTGCTACAAACACTTTTCAATTGCTAAGGTTACTAATAGCCGCGGCAAAGGGTTATCTGTTGAAGTTCAATGCCCACATTGTGCCGCCTGGCTTGGGCACAATAAAGGCTTGTCGGTTACTAAAATTGTGGGATTTTATAGTGGTGTGACTGCCGCTCTAGTGGCCTATTTTGTTGAGGGTGTTGCACATATCACCACTCCGTTAATGATATTGGCGGTGATTGTGGTGTGTTTATCGCACATTATGGATCATTTAAAAATGGTTGAAGCGCCAGATGATGGTGTTAACTCCACTAATGAATAACCTTGCTGGCTTAAGTTGATTAATCAACCACGATAACCTGACTTTCAAGGGATGATTCTACATAATAAATCCCGCCCAATACCACAATGCCGACAATAGCCATGACTAAAATGATGCCAATGTTTTCGCGAATAAATCGTGCCATGATGTGCTCCTTTATTGTTTGGATATACATGCTAAAAGTCACAGCTTAAGTGTATCTTAAAATGGGTCTTTAACTATAAAAAAGCCCAGTGTTTAAGCAAGATGTCATGATTTGTCACAATCTAGTTGTTGCATTTGCGCTTAGCTCTTTTACACTATTGCTACAGATAGTAAACCAGACGGAGTTGTGTTGTTGAGTTCTCGCATTCACATTAGACAAATTATCACAATCTGGCTTAGTGCCATTTTGATTGTGTTGTCTATTGCTGCGTCTGCGCACTCAGTCCGTCATCTTGATGATGGGGTGCAAAATCATTGTACCTTGTGTTTTCATCAGCATCAGTTAAATAAAGCCATTCCTACAAGCGAGCTTGTGTTTATTGCAAGTCAGCAAACCTTTGAACGTCAGCAATTTTTATTGCCTTGTTTTGTTAGCGCATTTCAAGCTTATTACCAAAGTCGCGCCCCTCCTTTATCTCGTTAGTCCAACATTATCATTAATTTTTTCCGTTATTTACCGGTTTCTGAAATCCGGATAACGGCAACTTGTTGTATTTTGGAGATATTATGTCTGCGTTAAACACTCGCGTTTCTTTATTGGCACTGGCCTGTGCCGTTAGTTCTTATTCTGTGTTGGCTGAAGATTCTAGCTTAACCAACCCCAATATTAGTGCCGTATTAGACGGGTATTATCAAACGGGTGAACGCCCAATGGCAGAACGTGCAGAAGGCTTTGGTTTAGGTGAAACAGAGCTAGCATTAAGTGCCAATATTGATGAGATGTTCTACGGTAAAATCACTACCATTGTGGAATCTCACGACGGCGAAACAGAATTAAACCTAGAAGAAGCTTTTATTCAAACCCTAGCATTACCGAGTGGTTTGTCTGTTCGTGCCGGTCGTTTTTTATCTGATATTGGTTATTTAAATAACCAACATTTACACACTGATGCTTTTGTTGAACGTCCTGCAGCTTACCGTGCCTTTTTAGGGAACCATTATTTTGATGATGGTATTCGCTTAAATTATGTAGCGCCAACTGATCTTTACTGGACTATGGGGCTAGAAGCTTTTGCTGGTGACAGTTTACGCGCAGCAGATGAACATGGTGAGCGCGATTTTGACGATGTTGGGGTTTATACCGCATTAACTAAAATTGGTGGCGATATTGGTGTCGAGAGTTCGTGGCAGCTAGGTTTAAGTTACTTACGTAATGAAAATGGCTTAACTTATGCTGAAGAGCACGAAGATGAAGAAGAGGTTGAAGAAGATGAACATGACCATAGCCATAGCGCGTCTTACACTGGTGAAAACACCTTTATAGCTGACTTTGTTTACAAGTGGGCTCCAAATGGTAACTACAAGTATCAAAACCTCACAGTGAGTGGTGAATACTTTAGAGTGACCGATATATTTGGCGAAGAACCGGGTCACATTGATGATGCCGCTGATGAAGAAGATCATGACCATGAAATCAGTGATAGTGATTACCATGAAGGCTGGTATTTAAGTAGTGTTTATCAGTTTTCTCCAAGTTGGTCAGCAGGCGTGCGATACGGACAAATTGATACTTATGAAATTCATGAAGATCATCTCGATGCTCAAACATTAAAAGAGACCGACATTAGCCTTGCATGGCATAGCAGTCATTTTTCAAGCGTACGTTTACAATATACTCATCAAAAAGGGACCAATTTTGATGGTTTTGAAGACGATAATATCGTTACTCTGCAATATGTCATGTCTTTAGGAGCTCACGGTGCGCATCAATTCTAAATTGCTTTTAGCAGCGGCCATGTTGCCGCTGCTGTTTACCGCGACAGCAAAAGCGGAGCTTAATGTATTTGCCTGTGAAGCAGAATACGGCGCCCTAGCTAAAACATTAGCGCCGTCGGCAAATGTGTATTCAGCAACAACGGCAATGCAAGACCCACATCAAGTGCAGGCACGTCCAAGCTTAATTGCTAAAATGCGCCAAGCCGATTTGGTGGTATGTGCCGGTGCCGATTTAGAAATCGGCTGGCTGCCTATGCTGCAAATGAAAGCATCTAACCCTAAGGTTAAGTCAACGGATAAAGGGCTGTTTTTTGCATCTGAACACGTTGAAACGTTAGACAAGCTAACAAAAGTCGATCGTTCTATGGGGGATGTACATGCCAAAGGTAACCCGCATTTACACCTAGACCCAGATAGAATGTTAACCGTTGCTCAAGCGCTTGCGGCTAAAATGAGTGAACTCGACCCGCAAAACAGTGGCGAATATCAGCAATCACTGGCTGATTTTAGCCAACGCTGGCAGGCCAAAATCCCTCAGTGGCAAGAGCAAGCTAAGGGTTTGGTGGGTAAAAAGGTCATCGCTTATCATTCGAGTTTTCGTTATTTATTTAACTGGACTGGTATAGAGCAAGTTGCCGACCTTGAACCTAAACCTGGCCTGGCGCCAACCAGCGGGCATTTGGCCAGCCTTTTGACCCGTGCAGAGCAGGGTGATGTGATGGCGGTAATTGTGTCATCTTATCAAGATGATCGCGGTGCAAAATGGCTCGGTGAGCGCGCTAATCTTCCTGTTGTGAGGTTGCCAATGTCTGTAGGTGGTAATGAGCAAAGTACAGATTTGTTTAGCTTATTTGATAGTTTATTTGCTCTGCTTAATGGGGTGAAATAAGCCGATGTTTAATGCTGAGCTTCTGTCGATATTATTGCCTGCGCTAGCCGCCGGTTTGCTGGTGTTATCAACCCATGTGTTGTTAGGCAGACAAGTGCTTAAGCGCGGTATTATTTTTATCGATTTGGCGATAGCGCAAGTGGCGGCACTCGGGGCGATAGTCTCTCACATTGACCATAGGGTTGAAGAGCTGCCTTTTGCTCACATCTGGATGCCGGCATTGTTTGCGCTTGCTGGCGCAGCTGTGATTGCCTGGATGGCTAAACGACTCACCAATGAGTTAGAAGCCATGATAGGCTGCTTTTATGTACTAAGCGCTGTCGCGGCAATGCTTTTGCTGGCAAATGACCCTCATGGAGCTGAGTTGTTAAAGCAGCTTATGTCTGGGCAGATTTTGTGGGTAAGTTGGTCTCAGCTTGTGCTGCCTGCCGTTGTGTCTGTTGCGATATTGGGGTTAATTGCCATTAAACCCAATATTCTCGACGGTGCCAGTTTTTACTTTTTATTTGCTATCGTGATCACCTTGTCGGTAGAGCTTGTTGGTGTGTATTTAGTGTTCAGCACGTTAATATTACCGGCATTAGCGCTAAATAAATATTTGGGTAAATATAAACTGGCTTTGGCTTATGCGGTTGGTGTTGTGGGTTATGCAGCAGGCTTATTATTGTCTGCAAATTATGATCTACCAAGTGGTGCCGCAATTGTCGCTACCCTAGCAATCAGCGCATTGGTGTTTAGGCTGTTACTTAAGTTTCGTACTACAGTGGCGTAAATCATCGTCTTGATATTGCATCGTTTGCCATTGCGATATTCTTCGCTCCTTTGAATGTCGCATGGCTGTCACATAAATCGTGTTATTCTGCCCTGTATAGCAGGGCAGGGTATTTCAGCGTACATATGTAAACAAAATATTTGAGTCCCTAGACCTGCATCGTTATACTGTCGCCAATTATTTTGCAGGAGTATGCTGTGCTGCTAGTTGCCCGTTCAATCATTCTCGCCGTGCTATTATTTTTAGCCTTTGTATTTGCAATTGTTTTTTGTCTTATACGACCAATGCATCGCGATAATGTGCATGTTATCGCCAAAATTTTCTCCTCTGTTGCCCGTGTGCTTGGCATTAAAGTGATCACTAGGAGCAAACCTGTTAGTGAAAAACTACAGCCTTGTATTTATTTATCCAATCATCAAAATAATTTTGATTTGTTTACTCACACTTCGGCTGTGCCTAAAGGTACGGTAAGTTTAGGTAAAAAAAGTTTGGCTTGGATGCCACTGTTTGGGCAGATTTATTGGTTGTCTGGCAATATATTAATTGACCGTAAAAATCGTCATAGCGCGTTTGACACTATGGCGAAAACGGTCGAAAAAATGAAAACGAAGTTATTGTCTGTGTGGATTTTTCCTGAAGGAACCCGTTCACGTGGTCGTGGTTTATTGCCGTTTAAAGTTGGGGCATTTCATACTGCAATCGCTGCACAAGTCGCCGTGGTACCTGTGTTAGCATCTTGCCAGAATAGAATAAAATTAAATCGTTGGGATAATGGTGTGGTGATTGTTGAGATGATGGAGCCTATCCCGACAGAAGGATTAACAAAAAATGATGTTAAAGCCTTTTGTGCCAAAGTACATGAAACCATGTCGATAAGGCTTGCTGAACTCAACGAGGAAGCCCTAGTTTTGAGTCAAGCCGCTAAAAAGTAACCTGAGTTGATAAGTTCGCAACTTGTGTAACTTTGGGTATAATTGACAATAATTTTTATGTTATTAACGGAGTAATCCATGTCTGTTGAGCGTCAGTTAAAAGAGCAATTTGCAGAAAACCGCGAAATTGTTGATGCCTTACTTGCTGATGGTTCAGAGCCTGATGCGGAATATACGATTGAACATCATTTTTC
Organism: Shewanella inventionis; assembly: GCF_019931735.1. Taxonomy (NCBI): domain Bacteria; kingdom Pseudomonadati; phylum Pseudomonadota; class Gammaproteobacteria; order Alteromonadales; family Shewanellaceae; genus Shewanella; species Shewanella inventionis. The sequence continues at coordinate 1,144,257 of NZ_CP082926.1, forward strand.
GGCGACCAATTTTGATCGTTTAGAAAAAGCCGCTGTAGATGCCTTTAAGCTTGGTTTTGAAGTTAACGATGCTGAAGAAATGGAGCTAGATGATGGCTCGGTGATTTTTTGTTTTGACGCCATTGCCTATCATAAACTTGAAACGCCATTACTTGATAAAGCGTGCGAGCAATTAATTCAACTTGCTGCTAAGCAAAAAGTTGATTACGACGGGTGGGGGACTTACTTTGTCGGTGATGAAGCTGATTCTGACGAAGATGATGAAGACGACGAAGATATAGCAGACTCTTTTCACTAATTGAACGAACTGCTCAATGTCGGAATACCGACATAAATAGCAAGTATTAAATGCAAAAAGCTCATCTAGGATGAGCTTTTTGCATTTTAGATTTACGTTATTTAAACACGATGCTTTTATTTCGACCTTCTTGTTTTGCGATATACAAGGCTTTATCGGCACCAGATAACCAATTAGAGCTGTTATCGGTTTGCACGCTAAGATCGTTAATGCCTAAGCTAACAGTGACTTTAATTAAGCGGTTTTCAAACGCAATCTCTGACTCTTCAATGCGCTTTCTTAGACGTTCGGTGAAAAATAATGCTTCATCTGCGGTGGTTTTTGACAGTACAACGGCAAATTCTTCACCGCCGTATCGTCCTGCACAATCTGTCTCACGTAATGACTGTTTTAACAGATACGCAATATGCTGAATCACTTTATCGCCAGCTGGGTGACCGTATTTGTCGTTAACCTGCTTAAAGTTGTCAATATCAATCATCACAAGCGATGATGTGTCACCGTAACGAGAATGGCGCTCAAACTCTTTTTCCATGCACAGCTGCCAATGGCGGCGGTTGTGCAATTGCGTTAGTCCATCAGTTTGACTTAGTTGCTCTAATTGCTCATTGGCTGACTTTAATTGCAACTTGTTGACTGCGATGTCGGTAACATCGTACACAATAATGCTGATATGAGTGATTTCACCCGTTAATGAAGCCAGTGGTAGTAAGGTAATGTTCTGAAACATGAAATCAGCACGGCCGGTAACGGGGCGATAATTTTTAAATTTGAACACGTACGGACGCTGTTCCCAGCTGATAAAGGTGCGGTTTTTGAGTACAAATACCGACTCCATTTTTTGCTTTAGCCAATCGCTAGGTAAGTCAGGAAATTTTTCAAACAGATTCTCGCCTTTAATCGAGTTAGGTGACACGCCACTGTGGTTTTCCATAAACCCGTTCCACAGCTGAATATTATAGTTGCGATCAAGTACAACTAAACCTACCTCAATGGTTTGCACCATGTCGATTAGCCAGTGAAGTTCATTCATCGCGCTTTGATCATTAGACATAATAAATTATCCAGCGTTAGTCGAGTAGGTAGCCAAGCTTGTAGTTAAGCGTAGGGATTGAGTCTTCAGTAAACAGCAGCAGCAAATCACATTGAATATTGTAATCTTCAATACGATAGTTAATTTCCATCGCGAGTGTGCGCTGCCACTTTTCTGAATTGTCGTGGATTAACTCATTGACACTACAATGTCTGCCAAGCACCACTGGATGTGCTTGACTGAATTTCATGTCAAGCTGCTCAGATATTCCATTTAAAAAAGCGCCAATGAGCACGTTGCCGGTGTCCATCATGACTTCAATTTCGGTATTGATGTCATCTGGGTTTTCTAATCCCATTAGTTTAGCCATGTCTTCAAAACTCGAATCATGGAAGAGTAACAACGCTTCACCGGCAATGCCCGCGCCGATAAAACCCTGACAAAGACCTGATACTGTAGAACTGCGTTCTGTGGCTTTTAATGCCATGGTAAGCTCGCTAACTTCTAATACGTTAACGTTAGGAATAGGAAGTAACACAAATACATCGAGTAATTTAGCTAATAAATCGGCGGCTCGTCCCATCGCAACGTTGGCAATTTCTTGACATGCATCGCGCATATCAACTTTAACCATTGGGGTTTGTTCGGTTTTATTGCCTTGAGTGAGCGTTAAGATGCCATATTCTTGTAAAATATTACTGATGGCGTCAGCACTGACTGGTTTTTGGATAAAGTCGAGTGCACCAAGGGCTTTTACGCGTTCATGAGCTTTTATTTGAATGTCGCCAGACACCACAATAATCAACGCAGGAAGATCTTGTTGTTGAACAGCTTGAAGCACTTCGTAGCCGTCCATTACTGGCATATTGAGGTCAAGAAATACGATTTCGCCTTTGCCTGCGCGGATCACATCAAGGCCTTCTGCACCATTGGTGGCGTAGCTAATTTCAACGTCCCAGTCTTTGGGTAGGGTACGTGCCATTTGCTTTCTGGCTAGTGCTGAGTCATCACATATCAATATTGGTATGGTCATTGTGACAGGTGTTCCTTGTTCGCCTTTAGGGAAAAGCACGCTTAAGTGCTGTCGCGAGTGGTGCGAGGCGTTATCGTTATTAGGACTGTTTTACAGTGCTTTTTATTTGAATATTCATTATACGTAATTGTTAATAATATTGGCAGTTTAGCACTGTAAAAAAACAATTTTATAACACAGAGTGCGTGCTAACTCTCAATAAAAGGCGATTTACCGATAACAAAATACATAATCATGTACTCAAAAATAGCCTGTTTGCATCATTTAGCCATTCACATCGTGGCAATATTTTGACCAATGACGTTTATTTGTCATGTTATTACTATTCGACAGATAGTCCAGATATGTTAACCTAAAAACTGGACTGACCAGATAGACGGAACCCATATATGGAAAAGGATTTGATCAAGCTTAGTATCGAAGATGGTATTGCGCATGTATGTTTAAATCGCCCAAGTAAAATTAATGCACTCAGTTACGATATGTTTGTTGCCATTGATAAAGTGATAAAAAAGTTGAGGGGCGATAAAGGTGTTAATGCTGTGATCTTGTCTGGTGCTGAGGGTAATTTTTGTTCAGGGTTAGATGTAAAAAGTGTGGCTAACTCACCGAGCAAAGCGATGAAGTTATTATTTAAATGGCTTCCTGGTAATGCCAATTTGGCGCAACGAGTGTCTATTGGTTGGCAACGTTTACCTATCCCTGTTATTGCGGTGCTCGAAGGCTGCTGCTACGGAGGTGGTACACAAATTGCCCTTGGTGCAGATATTCGTATTGCCAGTCCTGATTGTAAATTATCGATTATGGAAGCGAAATGGGGGTTAGTCCCTGATATGGCGGGTTTAGTGGCTTTACGGCAAGTCATGCCTAAAGATAAAGCGTTATTACTGACTTACACTGCAGACATTTTGACAGCAGGGCAAGCGCTTGAGCTAGGTTTGATCAGTCAAGTCTGTGAAACGCCTTATGAAACCGCTGTGACGTTAGCTCGTAAAATTATGCTGACCTCTCCTGATGCAAATGCGGCAATAAAGCGCTGTATTAATCAAAGCTGGACGGGGTCGATTCGCTGTTTGTTAGCACGCGAATCATTGAGTCAAATTAGATTGTTGGCGGGTAAAAACCGTGTCATCGCCGCAATTAGGCAAACCAAAAATCCTGATAAAGCCTATCAGTCTAGGCAGTCCTGGTGGTAATGCTATGGCATAACCTCGGCTCAGCAGATGAGTTGAGGTGTTTCACTCAGTATTTACATGACTCATTACCTGCCAATAACTGTTCTGGAGAAACCTTCAATTTGATTAAGCGCCTCTTCCCAACCACTTTGGTTTGTAAAGTCTAAACTCATTTGATATTGGCGGTAATAGCGCGCAGGCTTGACTTGGTTGTAATTCAGCCTCGTTGAGGCTTCGGTTATTGAAATGGGGTGCGCATCGCGAGATTGTATATCAAGGATCGGCAGTGACATTGTTACGAGTTGTTCGGCAATGGATTTGCGCTGACTTTGAGGATCGATTAAATATTCAAATTCGCGGTAAGGATTCACAACCACAAACACATCCGGTATTGGAATTTTTTTATCGTACAGTAAATTAGTTACCATGCCTGCACTGTCATCAATGGCGACCAGAATATTTGCACCAGGAAATAAACTGATGGTTGAGCCGAGTTGGTTGATTGCTTCACTTAGCGAGGCTTGCTGAAAATTACGTAATTCGAGCAATTGTTCTGACGTGTATTTAGGCGTGCTTTTGTTGGTGTTAACGGTGATTTGTTCATTACCTGCTTGGCTGATATCTTCAGGTTTAGTGGCGTAGTTTGGTCGATATAGTCCTTTTGCTGGTGTTAAACTGATACTGGCCCAGCCACGTTGGTTAATGTGTGTGCGCAGATAACTAGCCAGCCCGTTAGCGTCAGCATTGGTGTCAGATGGGCCAACTATAGTGACAGAACCAAATTGTTTTTTACTTTGCCAAGAACGCACCAGTACTTCAGATTGTTTACCATCGATCGTAATAAATTTTATTTCATTACTGTTTACATGAGCATATTTTTGCTGGGCACTTGCATTTGGTGCCAGTGCCCACATTCCTAATATGATAATGAATATATGGCAAACATGTTTTATGTTCACAAAAACCTCACTCACGGCAAGCACAACCCATAATTTAATAACAATAATGCCCTGAAAACAGGGCATTATCAAAGCACTAAATATTATCTTGTCATCAAAGTGTTTACACGTGGCTCACTAATACCATGCGAATGGCGTCAAGCTGTAATTGGCTATTGTCCATGTAACCCGTTAACTCGACCATTTGATTGCGAATATAGTCTAGCTCATCTTCGCGAATGTTCGGGTTAACGGCTTTGAGCGCTTCAAGTCGTTCAAGCTCACCGGTTAATTGCTGGGTCATTTTAGCACGAGCGTTGGTGACTAAATCACCAAGTGCTTGTTTTGCATGCTCTTCACCGTTTGCAAATAGCGGATGCAATATTGGCTGTGATGCATTGACCAGCTTACTGGCAATATGACGATTAACCGCACTGAGTTGTTTATCAAAGCTGGCATAATCGACTTTATCGGCCATGTTGAGGCCGTTTTTATCGAGCAATACGCGAATGGGCGTAGGCGGTAAATAACGGTACAACTGTGTTGATTTAGGTGCCGATGCATCAGCCATGTAGATCAGTTCTAAAAACAATGTGCCTGCAGGCAGTGCTTTGTTTTTAAGAATGGCTACGCTAGTGGTACCAGTTTCTGAGCCGGTGATTAAATCTAGACCTGTTTGCACTAATGGATGTTCTTGCGAAATAAACGCAATATCATCGCGGGACAAGGCGGTATTTCGATCAAAGGTGACTGTGACACCGTCTTCATGTAACCCCGGATACGTAGGGAACATCATGTGCTCGCTTGGTCGCAAAATAATCGAGTTTTCACCGCGATCTTCTTGATCAACACCAATAATGTCCCATAAACGGATCACTGATCCAATTAATTGGGTGTCGTTGTCGCTGTCTGACAAGCGTTGGATTAACGCATTAGCACGCTCGCCACCATGCGAGTTGATTTCGAGCAGCTTATCACGGCCTTGCTCCATGGCATGCTTGAGTTCTTTATAACGATGTTGCGTATGGTTAAGTAATTGCACCATGGCATCTTCGTCATCGTTGCTGAGCACGTTGATGAGTTCATCGGCAAATTCACCAAACAGAACATGACCACTTGGGCAGGTTAATTCAAATGAATTAAGCCCTTCGTGATACCAACGCATTAAACGCTCTTGCGCTGTGTCGCGTAAGTAGGGTAAATGTATTTGAATATCGTTTTGTTGGCCAATTCGGTCTAAACGACCAATACGCTGCTCAAGTAAATCTGGGTTGAGCGGTAAGTCAAATAGCACTAAGTGGCTTGCAAATTGGAAGTTACGTCCTTCAGAGCCGATTTCAGAGCAAATTAGTGCCTGTGCACCGCCTTCTTCTTGGGCAAAGTAAGCACCGGCTTTATCACGCTCAATGATCGACATGCCTTCGTGGAATACGGTGGCTTGGATCCCTTCGCGGGTACGTAAGGCTTCTTCAAGGCTTAATGCTGTTTCTGCCTGGCTGGCAATGATGAGCACTTTTTTGCTGCGATGCGATTTTAAAAATTCAATTAACCAATCTACGCGTGGGTCAAACTTCCACCAACTGGCACTGTCGTTTTCAAAGGCTTGGTAAAGCTTTTCAGGGCTTAGGGCTTGTATTGCTTTAGCCTGAGCTGTTTTCGCGCTGCCCATCATGGCATTAACCCGCTCGGCGGTAACGTATTGCTCTGGCATTTCTTGCGGGTAGGCATTAAAGAAACGCTTAGGGAAACCTTTTACCGAGGCGCGGCTGTTACGGTAAAGTACGCGGCCTGTACCGTGGCGGTCGAGTAACTCTTGTAATAGCTCTTGGCGGGCCGCTTGTTGTAACTCGCTATCGACATCTTTTGACTGGATTAAGCGAATGCTTGGTTCAATGTCTTTTTCGCTGAGTAACTCGGTTAAACTATTAATCGCACTGTCGGGCAATTTGCTGTCTTTACTTAATGCTTCTGCAGCATCGGCGACGTCTTTGTAGCTTGACTCTTCAGCTAAAAATGCGTCGTAATCGTAAAAACGATCAGGGTCGAGCAAACGTAAACGCGCAAAGTGGCTTTGATGGCCTAATTGATCTGGCGTTGCGGTAAGTAATAAAACACCCGGTACCACTTCACTTAATGACTCAACGATTTGATAGGCGCGGCTTGGTGCGTCTTCAGACCACTCTAGGTGATGCGCTTCGTCGACGACCATTAAGTCCCAATCTGCATCTAAGGCTTGCTCTAGGCGCTTTTTCTTACGCAGTAGGTCAAGTGAGCAAATGATCAATTGTTCAGTATAAAACGGGTTGTCATTGTCAGCGTAGGCTTCAACGCAGCGGTCTTCATCAAATACAGAAAAACGCAAGTTAAAGCGGCGCAGCATTTCAACTAACCATTGATGGCGCAGTGTGTCTGGCACAATAACTAAAATACGCTCAGCACGACCGGTTAATAACTGCTGATGAATAATCAAACCCGCTTCAATGGTTTTACCTAAGCCGACTTCATCGGCCAGTAATACACGCGGTGCATAACGACGGCCAACTTCGTGGGCAATCCACTGCTGATGAGCAATCAAACCAACACGCGGGCCTTGTTGCCCCAGTAAATCTGATGTGGCTAGTTTATGGCGTAATAGCTGGCATTGGTAACGTACACCAAAGCGCTCTAAGCGATCAATTTGTCCTGCAAACAAGCGGTCTTGTGGCTTATTAAAACGAATATTATGGCTGAGCATTGTTTCGCGCAGGCTAACGTTTTCTTGAGTGTCGCTGTGGATACCGTGGTAGATCACCAGTTGGTTTTTCTCTTCAACTTCATTGATGGTGATGCTCCAACCTTCACCACTTTCAACGGTGTCTCCAGGGTTAAAGATAACCCGAGTTAAGGGGGCTTCACTGCGAGAAAACATCCGGTTTTCTCCAGTGGCAGGGAACAGCAGCGTAACCATGCGGCCTTCAATTTGAACGACGGTTCCTAATCCGAGCTCCGACTCGGTATCACTAATCCAGCGTTGACCTAAAGCAAAAGGCATCTTTTATTCTCTATTTGAAGCGGGGGAAACAAAAAGGGGGCGTATGTTAAACCAAACCCATGCAGATTGAAATTCTAGCATCGATTTATCTGTTAGTTGGGTGTTTTTACAACAAAGTGACATTTGGCTGTCACATTGACGTCATAGTGTTTAGGGGCTGCTAACCTTTTATGGGTAATAAGGCGTGAATATTTTATTGAGTTATTGGGCAGCCAATGTCATAGTTATTTTAGGTAAGTCGGTTGCTAAAGATGACTGCCTGTTTTCAATAATGAAGTAAATTATCCTTTTATGTTAAGCGTTTAAGTCGATACATTGACATCAATTGATTGAGAGCACACTGGAGGCGCCATGGAACTAAACGACAAAAAGTTGTTTGTACTGGATACCAACGTGTTACTGCATGAACCTTTAGCGATATATTCGTTTAAAGAACATGACGTAATTATCCCGATGACTGTTTTAGAGGAACTTGACAGCATTAAGGACCGAAAGCGCGATGTGAGTCGCGATGCTCGAGTCGCCATACGAGCATTGGAGGATATTCTTGGCGGCCCGACAACACCGGAGCAAATTTTAAAAGGCGTTGCTTTACCCACCCGCGAAGAACACACCGAAGTCTCTGGCCATTTATCCATATTTCCTGACCATCAAATTGAATTTATTATCGGCTCACTTCCCGGTGACAATAACGATAACCGCATCATTAATACCGCACTGCATTTACAAAAAATTCATTCGCCACGCACAGTCGTTCTTGTCACTAAAGACATCAATATGCGCTTAAAGGCTAAAGGAGCCGGTATTGAGCGTGTTGAAGATTATCGCACCGATCAGCTGATTGATGATATTCGCTTCTTAGCTAAAGGGTTTTATCAATTTTCCGGTGATTTTTGGCAAAATGTCGATAAGGTATCGACTGAGCGAAAAGGTCGACATACTGTACACAAGGTGCCTTTGGAACATTTGGGAAGTGAAAACTATTACTTGAATCAATATCTTATTGATGAAGGTTCAGACTTTTGTGCAAGGATTGCCAGTAAGACAGATAAAAACCTAGAGATTATCGATCGTGGCCGTGATCGTTTGTTACATCATGAAGCGTGGGGGGTTAAACCTAAAAATATTTACCAAGGCATGGCCCTTGATGCTCTGCTTGATCCCGACATTGAGTTGATTATTTTAACTGGGCCAGCAGGATGCGGTAAAACGTTACTCGCCATGGCGGCAGCCTTGGAGTTGGTGGTTGAGCGTAAAATGTACGATAAGGTGATTGTGACGCGTAATACGCCAGAAATTGCTGAGTCCATTGGTTTTTTACCTGGCACCGAAGAGGAGAAAATGGCGCCCTGGTTAGCCGCAATAACCGACACGCTTGAGGTGCTACATAAACATGATGTTAACCCAAGCGGTAGCGTGAATTACATTATGGAAAAAGCCAATATTCAGTTTAAGTCGATTAACTTTATGCGTGGGCGCTCTATCCAAAATTCAGTGGTTATTTTAGATGAGTGCCAAAATTTAACAGCCTCGCAAATAAAAACCATGATCACCCGAATGGGCGAGGGGACTAAACTCATTTGCAGTGGTAATTTAGCGCAAATTGATTCGACCTACTTAACTGCTGTGACCTCTGGTTTAACATACATGGTGGAGCGATTTAAAGATTTTGAAGGCAGTGCCAATATTTACCTAAATGGCGTGGTACGTTCACGCTTAGCTGAGTTTGCTGAAGAGCATTTATAACAATAGCGCAGTGTTCAGTGACAATATCTTTAAGACAGTAAGGTTGCCTTGGTAACCTTATTTATTTTTTATCTTTTTTTATTCTATTATTACATTACCGATTCTGAGGTTGGACAAGTCATTAATCGGTCATTATTACATGTGCTTGAGCGTATCTTCCTGATATCATAATCATTCGTTTATTTGTTGCCTATTTTTTTGGTGTTATTGGTTCGACAGCGCATTATTTTCGCTGTATCAAGGGTTGTTAATGAAACCAACTGAGCAAGATTTACAACTAAAATCTCCCATTCAACGCAATTATAACCAGGCGGTGTTTTACACTTATATTGGGGTGATTGTAATGGCCTTATTATCGGCCGGAATGATGTTTGAGCGCCAAAAAGAGCAACAAATTCAGCAGCGTGAAGAACAAGTCGCTCGGCATGTGTTACAAATTGACTTGCTCCTTGAATCGAGTATTCGTGCGGTTAAAAGTTTGCGAGATGTTGCCGTTGATCATTTGCGCCTTGGTGAATTTGTTCGCAAAGACAGACTGCCACAATACGAGCGATTTAACGAAGATGGCCAATATTTCACCCTAGAGCCAAATTACGCTAATAGTAACGTGCCTTTTACCAACATGGGGCGGATTACCGGTGCAGGCTCGTTAAGTGAGCGTTCTGACAGTTTTTATCAAGAACTTGAAATGCTGTTTGAGTTATCGCTGTCTTTTCCTGTTGCTAAAGAAGCTGCGCCAAAAGCCTCATCAATTTATTACATCTCTAAACGCAGAATGATGTCATTTTATCCTTGGGGCGATAACGACTTACGCTTTAGGGATGAGCTGCTCAACAAAAAGCAATTCCAACTTTCTACACCTGCGATGAACCCGCAGCGAAGCGTATTTTGGAGTGAAGCCTATATTGACTCGGCTCATCAGGGCTTAATTACTACCCTTGGTTTACCTGTGTATTTGCAAGATGAGTTTATTGGTTCGATTAACCTTGATATGACCTTGTCGTCACTTGATAAACAAATTCGTACTTATTTTAAAATGCAAGGCACGGTGATTTTACTTGATCAGCAAAATAATATTTTGTCGCACAGTGATTTTGACTCAAATGAATTGAATAAGGTGTATCACATCAGCCAGCGTATTCCAGCTGCATTACACTCTTTGTCTGAATCAGAGCTATTCGATGCCCATGAGGGGATTTTACGCAATGGCTATTACATACATTCAGTCGCTTTACATAACGCGCCATGGCGCCTGTTATACCTACAAGATGAAGATGATTTATTTAAAGATTCGTGGGACAAGTTACAGCTGAGTTTTTTATTGGTGGTTTTGGCGTTGTCTTTGTTGGTCACCATTGTGCATTGGCAAACCCGGCGTGCTTTTGTTAGTCCTGCGTCAAGATTGCTTACTCATTTAGAAGCTTGTTCACAAGAACCGATTAGGCCGCCACAAAAAATCACGCCGGGTTGGGAGCCCTGGTTTGCTTTGGTAAGCCGCATTTTTGAAGAAAACCGTCAATATACTCATCATTTAGCGGAGCAAAATAAGCGCCTTGATAACCTTGTTTCAAGACGGACACAGCGCTTGCGTGAAACTACTGAACGGCGTGAACGCGAATATGCACTCCTTCGTTCGCTTATTGACTCTATTCCTGAAGCGATTGTATTTAAAGATAAAGAAGGCAAATACTTAGGTTGCAACAAGTCGGCTGAGCGGATGCTAGGTTACAGCGAAAACGAGATTATTGGATTAACCTCGTCTGAAGTTGTTAGCCCCGAAAAAGGTGAGACCATTCGCGAAGAAGACCAAAAAGTGCTTAGTCAGCAACAAACGGTACGTTATCCGGAGCGAGTTAACGTTGAAGGCAAATCTATATTATTCGACACTTTAAAATTACCGTTTTATAACCGCAGAGGCGAGTTATTAGGATTAATTTCAGTGTGGCGTGATATCACCAAAGAACATGATGCCGCAGAAGAGTTACGTATGTCAGAGCAGCGTTATCACCTGGCGATGGATGCGGTAGAAGATGGCTTATGGGACTGGTATATCGATTCTGAACAGATCATTTGTAACCCTGCTTTTTACTCGATGTTAGGTTATCGGGCGAATGATTTTCCGCCGTTATTGGCCTCAATTGATAAGTTACTCCATCCTGATGATCGCGAACGTGTGCAGTTGTATCGCAAGCAATATGTAGAGAACCCAAAAGGTGCTTACGAAATAGAATTTAGAATGTTGGGTAGAGATAACGAATATTCTTGGGTGTTGTCGCGTGGGCGTGCGGTGGAGTTTAGTGAATACGGACGAAGCAAACGTATCTTGGGCACACATAAAGATATTACCAAACAAAAGAAAAATGAAGTCGCCTTGTTAGAAGCCAAGCAAGATGCCGAGTTAGCCAATATGTACAAAAGTGAATTTTTGGCTAACATGAGCCATGAAATTCGCACCCCCATGAATGCGATTATTGGTATGGTCCAGCTGGCACAGCGCACAACGTTAACAGCTCAGCAGCAAGACTATCTTAATAAAGCGAGTTTTTCGGCCCAATCATTATTACGCATTATTAATGATATTTTGGACTTCTCTAAGATAGAAGCAGGCAAATTAGAATTAGAACGAGTTGCTTTTCCGTTAGACAAAGTGCTCGATCATGTTATTGATATCAATGCAATAAAAGCCCAGGAAAAGGGCGTTGAGTTGCTATTGTATGCGCCTGTAACAGCGGGTTTAATTTTGAATGGCGATCCGCTACGTTTAGGCCAAGTGTTAGTTAATTTATTGTCTAATGCAGTGAAGTTTACCCAAGCAGGCGAAGTTGAACTTGGTTGTGAGGATGTGGGTGAGCGTGATGATCGGATCACGATGAAATTTTGGGTACGCGACACAGGCATTGGCATAGATAAAGATCAACAAGCCATGTTGTTTGATGCGTTTTCTCAAGCCGATGGCTCAACAACACGTAAATATGGTGGTACTGGTTTAGGCTTATCTATTAGTAAACATTTAGTGTCGATGATGGGTGGCACTATGCAGGTTGAATCTGAAGTCGGTGTTGGTAGCACATTTAGCTTTACCATTAGTTTCGAAATAGCCGAAGAACAGGTCATAGAGCCACTTGTGGTGCCAGAGCAGCTCAATAACTTAACTACCTTGGTTGTCGATGATAACCCAAGTGCTTTGCAGATGTATTCCACCTTAATGCAAGACTTTAGCTTTGGGGTAGACACCGCAGATAGCGGCCAACAAGCGCTCGATATTTTGCGTAAAAAACCAATCGATCTACTGTTGCTTGATTGGATAATGCCTGAGATGAGTGGCTGCGATGTGATTAAAGGGTTAGATGACATGGTACGTGATGGCATTATTGCTAAACGACCGATAGTGATTCTGATGACCGCGTACTCGGCTGAGCCACTGGATGCTGAACTGGCTAAAAACAGCGTTTATGCCATATTGCAAAAACCATTTAAAGCTTCTGATTTATTTGATGAAATTATCAATGCTTTTGCAACAGAGCCTAAGTTAAACTCGAACAATACAATTGAAACTGATGAGCCGAGCCAGCATGCAGGTTTGGTACTATTAGTTGAAGATAACTTTATTAATCAGCAGGTGGCCTCAGAGCTGCTTAAAAGTGCAGGATATGATGTTGTCATTGCCGATAATGGCCAAATAGCGCTAGATGTTATTGACTCAAAACCCTTTGATGCTGTGTTAATGGATATTCAAATGCCAGTGATGGATGGGTTAACCGCATCGACAGAGTTACGTAAGCGTTACAGCAAAGAGCAAATGCCGATTATCGCCATGACCGCACACGCTATGTCTGGCGATCGCGAAAAAAGTCTAGCGGCAGGAATGAATGCGCACATAACCAAGCCCATTGTGTTAACTGAGTTATTTGAAACATTGTCACATTGGATTTCTTATAAAAATAGTCATCAATAAATGATTAATAATACATTGTTAGATTGCTGTATTTTTTAGCTTTTAGGATATTCATCACAGGGAGATAGTTTATGATGCATCGCAGTATTTCATTGGCATGTTTGCTGGCAATCGCACCGGCAACATTGCTTTCAGAGGCTGCGATTGCCGCAAGCGATCCTGCACAACACATTATTAAGCAAGCACAAGCAGCTAAAGGCTTTATCAATCTGTTTTATGATAAGCAGGCCGGTCAGTTGTATCTTGAGGCCAATAAACTCAATCAGCCTTTTTTAATGCTCACCAGCTTACCTCATGGTGTGGGTTCTAATGATATCGGTTTAGACCGCGGTCAACTAGGGCGGACACGCATGGTACAGTTTGAGCAACATGGCCCTTATTTAATCCTCAAACAACTGAACACCGATTATCGCGCTTCAAGCGAAAATGTCGCAGAGCAACAAGCTGTCACTCAAGCCTTTGCTGAGTCTATTTTGTGGCGCGGTAAATTAGTTGAAGGCAAAAATGCCATTGTGGCTATTAATGACCTAGTGATTAACGATTTACACGGTGTTGCCGATGTACTTGAATCAACAAAGCAAGGGCAATATCACCTAGACTCAACTCGCTCTGTTATTTTACCTCAGGGTATTAAATCGTTTGAGCGTAATGCTGACGTTGATGTTAACCTGACATTTAATGCCGCTAAAGCCGGAGAGCAAGTGGCTCAAGTGACGCCAGATGGTAAGTTTTTATCGGTTCGATTGCGTTACTCTTTTATACAGTTGCCAGATGAAGGTTTTGAGCCGCGTGCTTACCACCCAATGAGCGGCTATTTATCAGATCAATACATCGACTACTCAACTGCTGTTGATCAGCCCTTAGTTCAACGCCACCTATTAAAGCATCGATTACAAAAAAAGGTGCCAGGTGACGCGCCCAGCCCAGTCGTAAAGCCCATTGTGTATTATCTTGATCCTGGTGTGCCTGAGCCAATCAGAGGTGCATTGTTAGCCGGTGCGCGCTGGTGGGAAGATGCGTTTAGCGCAGCAGGATTTATTGATGGTTTTAAAGTGGAATTATTGCCTGAAGGGGCCGATCCGCAAGATGTGCGTTACAACATGATCCAATGGGTGCATCGTGCGACGCGCGGTTGGTCTTATGGCGCTGCGGTGACCGACCCGCGTACTGGAGAAATCATTAAAGGAAACGTTACCTTAGGTAGCCTTCGGGTGCGCCAAGATCATCTTATTGCCAGAGGGTTAACCGCAGGCTGGCCAGACAGAGAAGCCGCAAGTGAAGCCGCAATGGCATTGTCGCTTGCGCGTATTCGTCAATTGTCTGCCCACGAAATTGGTCACACCCTTGGTTTAGACCATAACTTTGCCGCGTCGACCAATGACAATGCATCTGTGATGGATTACCCACATCCTTACGCTAGCATTGAAGCTGAGAAAATTGATATTAGCCAGCCTTATCGCGAAGGGATTGGAGAGTGGGATAAATACACCATTGCTTATGGTTATGGGTCTGCGGCACAAGCGCAAACGTTGCTGGCATCGTCACTAGAAAAAGGCTTTCGATATATTGGTGAGGCAGATTCTCGTCAAGCCAGTGCTAGCCATGCCTATGCCAGTTTATGGGATCGTGGTAACGATGCGGTGGCGGAATTATTACGTTTAGAGAGCGTTCGCCTAAAAGCGCTAAATGAGTTTAATTCTGATGCATTGTTAACGGGTGAGCCTAATGGCGAATTAGCAGATGTTGTTGTGCCAATCTATTTGCTGACCCGCTACCAAATTGAGGCAGCTGCTAAATGGATTGGTGGTACTGATTATAGCTATCAGCAGGTTGGTTCTGGGGTTCGTTGGAGTTATGTTGCGCCTAAAAAACAGTTTGATGCGTTAGATGGTTTGTTAGGCAGCTTACAAAGTAGCAGCTTAATAATGCCAGCCAATGTGCTACAAGTATTGGTGCCCAAAGCGGGTAATTACCGCAAAACTCGCGAAAGTTTCTCATCCAAGCTTGGGGTGGTGATCGATCCCGTCACGATGGCAGAAATGATGAGCCGTCATATTACGACTTTATTGTTGACTCCTGAACGTTTAAATCGAGTGAATCAAGCCTACATGGAAGACCGCTCTCAACTGTCGGTGGTCAAATTGATCGACAAGTTGGTTGCAAAAAGTCTATATCAAGAGTTGCCCAACGGCCGAGAGTTAGCGATACAAATGCGCGTTAATGCCGTGGTGGTCGATGCAATGTTAGCGGCTTATCATAATGTAAAAACAGCGCCTGAAGTTCAGGCTCAGTTAGCAGCGCGATTTGACTATATTGTGAAGCAACTAAAGCGTCGCAGTAACCGTGGCAGTGACTATCAATCAGCACATTATGATTGGTTGCATAAAGGGATTGTTACAGGTTTGGATAATGCTAAATTTAGGCTCATTAATGAGCCTGCAACCATGCCTCCTGGATCGCCAATTTAACCAGAAATAAATCGTTAAAATGCGGCCGATAAAAGTCGCATTGTTATTTTTTATGTTCTTGTTGATCGAACGCCTTAGGATTTTTTGGGTAGAAGCGATCTGCCCTTCGATCGAGATGGCTAAATTGGCGAGTGTTGCGATAAGGCAGTTTCATAAACCCTGAAATTCCATGGCCTTGTATTTTATTAGCGTGGGATATAATACGGTCAAGACATGCTCTGAAAGCGGCCTGCTTGCGTGGGTTAAGTAAGCGCAAATAACTGTGTATTTTTAAGTGGTTGGGTAATGCTTCAAAAATAATACAACCAGTATGATGTATTTGGTTTAACCCGCCAAGCTCTGTCATGATCTCTGCCGGTAGCTCAAGGTTTTCTTCAGGATCTTTTCCATCTTCAAAGTAGGAATGCAAACGCGATTTATCTTCCAAGGTAGGGACATCTCCTACTTCAAAAGGTAGCTGAAACTCACCAGTTATTTTATATTCGTGCTCGGCGGTTTTACGCTCTAAATGTAGGGTGTCTTTAGCATTAAAAAAACACGCTTTAAATACACCAATGCGTTTAATACCTCGTGCCATCGTCACCATATTATTAACCGCAAGCGTGAGCGGAGCCTTACAGTTTGGGTCGTATATTGCGAGGTTTGAGTCGATAAATACGCCTGATTCTTGCCAATGAATAACAAGGCCGCCTACGATTGGGTATTGAGCGATCCTCCCTACGGCGGCAATAAATCCTTTTTCTGTGTCGCCCATGCCAGCCATAAAATTGCGGTAATATTTTTCTAACTGTACATCATCCATTTTGGCGATAGGATCTTGAGTGTTGTGTTCTTTTAAAAAAGACTTACGCGAACTATAACTCACCGTCTCAACGATTTTAGGTCTAGGTTGCACCCAAACCGGAATGTCGGGCACTAAGGGCGGTTCTGGCAATATGGGTAAATGCATACGATGACTGTGGCGAAGACTCGTTAAAAAGTAGTCTCCGGCAAGATTGCGGCGTTCTGCATCGTCACACAGCATGGCATCTAATGTTTTAGCCAGTTCGATTGGTAAGCCTATGCTGGTTGCTGGGATAACTTTAGTCCCAAAACGACTGATTTGCCCTGACGCCAAAGCGTATAAGGTTGCCGCTGCGCCCTGTTCGTCAAACCTTGGGGTAGATAATGCTCCGCTAAGTTGTTCTTCGCCAATAAAATACACATCTCCCATGCGAGCATTTGTGTGTTGTTGGTCACTCGATAATAACGACATGACGTTGTCATCGACTGCTCGGTTATGCTCATCACGCTGCGCAAACACGGCTGACCCCCAATCTATCAACGACAGTTTGTCTGTTTCAATGTCGTAAACCAAGTTTGAGGGTTTTATATCGCCGTGAACTAAAGGTTTGCCCTTGCGCAAATAATACAAAATATTGGCGAGTTGCCTGGCGATACTCACGACCATAACCGGTGGAAGTGCACCTAAGCGCTGGCAAATTTTATCGAGATCTTCGCCAATGGCTCGCTCCATCACTAAGATGCCCTGCTTACCAACGCGTTCAAATTTAATTGCACTGGGTACATTTGGGTGTTTCACCTGGCTGAGCATATAAGCTTCTTCTTCAAGCCTATCTTGGACGCTTTGTGGTAAGTTAACGCGCGAAAACTTAAACACATGTGACTGACCAAATTCATTTATACCTGCAAACACAAAACCATAGGCACCTTTACCAATAAATTCAATTTGTTGGTATCCCAATTTACTAAGCTGTTGTTTACATAAACGCACCCACGCTTTGTGCTTACGCGCATCATTGGCACTGAGTAAGTAGATTGACTGCTCTTCATTGATGTAAAAGTGCTGCAGCTGTGGTGTTTGCAAAGTGATTCCTCTTTTCGTTTATCTTCATTAAACCTTGATTCGCCTATGTGCGGCAAGCGCTTCCTAGCTAAAAAAATTCGATCCCTAGCTAAAAAAAGACGATATGTAAATCTTGACCTACATCAAATCAAAATCAATTTACTCTAGGTAGTATTAACCATAAGATCATTTAACGCTTTTAGCAGAGGTCACCATGCCGAATATTGATAAAGCAGAGCTTATTCAGTTATTTACTTTTCCTCGAGCCCGTATTTTACAATCGATGGAAGTCACTCACTGCCCACATGCAGTATTTTTCAATCACAGCGATGAAGAATGTATTACCTGTCATCAAGGAGAAGAGTGCCTGTGGATTAATCATAATGATGAAATGGTCGCACTTGAAATGAAATCAGTCGATGAGCTCAAGCAGCAATTACTTATTGCGGTAGATTTTATTGACTCAAATTTGAGTCCGCATCATATGTCTCGTCGTAAATGTCAGTGCGAAAATTGCCGTTGGTTAAGGCAGGTACAATTAACCCTAGACGGTAAAGCCAAAGCTGAGTAGTTGCATCTGTTTTTTTTAGTCTTTAAAGTAACCTGCAATTTAGGTAATTAGACAAAAGAGACACACATGGAACCTAGCTTTTGGCATGAAAAATGGCAATTACAACAAATTGGTTTTCACCAGCAACAAGTCAATCCATTTTTAGTGAAGTATTGGTCGCAATTAGGCTTGGTAGAACAAACTGAAGTTTTTGTTCCTTTATGTGGTAAATCACTTGATATGTGTTACCTCGCAGAGCAGCGTCATAGGGTGTTAGGTTGTGAATTAAACCCACTGGCTGTTGAGCAATTTTTTACCTACAATCAATTAACGTATCAAGTTAATAATGTGGGTGAACATGGTTTGTTTAGCGCAGATGAAGTGTGTATTTATCAAGGTGATATTTTTACTTTACCCCACGATATTACTAAAAAAATTGGCGGTTTTTACGACCGAGCAGCGTTGATTGCCTGGCCAGAGACCATGCGCCAGCAATATGCAAATGCACTTGCTAAGTTAATTCCTGCTAGTGTGAGTGGTTTATTAATTACACTCGATTACCCACAAGACACCCTCAAAGGCCCACCGTTTGCTGTTAGTCCAGATTGGGTTGAAACTCATTTAGCACCCTATTTTGAGGTTGAACTATTAGAGTGTGTCGACGTATTGGCTGACAATCCACGTTTTGTGAATAAGCAAGTCCCTTGGTTAAATGAAGCGGTATATAAACTGACTCGTAAATCTTAGCTAATAATAAAACCTACATGTGTGTAGTTTTTATTAATGCATGTTACGTAACGTAATTTTAGGGCGAAGGTCGACTTCGCCATCAGCGTATATCGCAGCAATGTCGTCTTGCTGACTGATGATAGCAACAGGCCCGGTGGGCAAGTGGCGCACAAACAGTAATCGATAGCCAAAGCGATGTAAGTCATAGAGTGCCAGCTTTTGATCAGCCGTGGTTAAATCCCAGTGTTCATCGTGCTTGATCGCTTCCTGGTTACGGCGCTCATTTAGTTGATATGCAACTTGAGTCATGATTGTTATACCTAAGTTTATAATCAGCTTAAAAAATTAATATCAATGCTTACATAAGCGTTTGGGTTTATAACGTGTTGCTTTTTTAGCTAGAATTACTATAGCAATAAAACTTTCGATTGAAAGTTTTTTATCCCTTTTTAGTATAAAAAATCTTCATTTTGTTGGTCAGTTAACAATTTACTTGGTTAGAATAATGGATCCTTGCATGCTTGATTATATTGAACCAGTGTTTAGGCCTCCTTCAGAGTGGAAGTCACTTATATTACAAGTGACCAATGGCTGTAGTTGGAATCAATGCAGTTTTTGCGATATGTACACGCAACCACAAAAACAATTTAGAGCACAAAAACTGGATAAAATTGAACAAGATATTATAACGGCAGCCCAGTCGGGCTACGCTTTTACAAGAGTGTTTTTAGCCGATGGCGATGCAATGAGTTTGCCCTTTAATCGATTAAAAGCCATCTGTGAACTGATTAACACCCATTTACCCCAAGTCACGCGGATCAGCAGTTATTGTTTACCCCGTAATTTAACCAACAAAACCGTTGAGCAATTATATGAGCTGCAGCAACTTGGTTTGTCTATTTTGTATGTCGGTTGCGAAAGTGGTGATGATGAAGTCTTAAGACGTATCAACAAGGGCGAAACCTTTACCACCTCGTTAGCTGCGTTACAAAAAATATCACAAGCGGGGATCAAATCGTCGGTAATGATTTTAATGGGGCTTGGTGGGGTTAAATTGTCTCAGCAACATGCGATAGCATCTGCCGCACTGATGAATGCCGCACAACCTGACTATTTATCAACACTAGTAGTGACATTGCCGCTAGGTACACAACGAATGGACAATGCATTTGATGGTCAATTTGTGCTGCCAGATCAAGTCGGCCTGCTTAATGAAATGCACACTCTGTTGAGCCACCTTAACTTAAATAAAACGATATTTCGTTCTGATCATGCCTCAAATTATTTGGTGCTTAAAGGTGTGCTAGGCAAAGACAAACCGTTACTTATTGCGCAAATTGAACAAGCATTGAAAGGGATGATTCCGTTACGGCACGAATGGCAACGGGGGTTGTAATACTCAAGCAACCTGAAGATGCGCTTAAATCCGTATCTTCCAGTTGATTAGGTATGTACCTGATTAGTGTTCGTCTTCAAAAATATGTTCTATTGGGAATTTAAACAAGCGTGCAGCTTTAAAAGCCAAAGGCAAGCTGGGATCAAACTTACCCGTTTCGATCGTATTGACGCTAGAGACAACAAGTAAATCGGCAAGTTGTGTTTGGTTGTCATAATGTCAACTAATAGGGCAGCGTGATAGCGTGTAAAGTGTGCTTGACTTTTTATGGTGATTTTTTGGAAGTCCAAGGTATAGATTCGTTTATTTATGCTCTCATTTGCATTAAAGGTAAAGCAACGTGGATGGTTTTTAATTTTTTAATATCAACCACTTAATCAATTTTTGACACGGGGTGAAAAAGCAAGCTTTGGCTGTGTTTTTTATTTTTTGCCTAAAGTAAATGTGATAATTGTGTTAATCTAGTCGCCGTAAAACAAAAAATGCTGGTGCCTTTAATAAATTTTTCGCTGTTTTTAAATCCATTTTTATTAACAGTGTCTATACTTTTAAGGTTGTTGAACTCTGCATTAATTTTGTTGACTAAATTAAATAGGTTATTGAGTTTTAATGACATATATGCAGGAATAAAAAAGTAGAGTTTTTGCATAAAAATTCGTTGCGTATTGGTTAAAAATATCGTCTACTGCGCATGTTTTTACAACCCTGTAAACGCACCTTAATTGCCCAACTAACAGGAGGCACTGGCCTAATGAGCCAATTTCAATCGATTGATGTTGCAGACTATTATGACAAGGACACGTTTGACCGCATTGAGGCATTTGCTAAAGATAAGCCAACGCCGTTTGTAGTTATTGACACCCAAATCATTGCGAAACAATACGATGACATGGTTAAGAATTTTCCTTTCGCAAACGTATATTATGCGGTTAAGGCAAATCCAGCCAAAGAAATTTTAACATTGCTGCGAGACAAAGGATCTAACTTTGATATCGCTTCAATTTATGAACTTGAAATGGTGACTTCAATTGGCGTGTCAACCGACCGCGTCAGTTATGGTAACACCATTAAAAAGCGCGTTGATGTTCGCTCTTTTTATGAGCAAGGTGTGCGTATGTTTGCTTCTGACTCGGAAGCTGATTTACGTATGATTGCAGAAGAAGCACCCGGCGCAAAAGTATATGTGCGTATTTTAACTGAAGGCACACATACAGCTGATTGGCCTTTATCAAGAAAGTTTGGTTGCCAAAATGAAATGGCTTATGACTTACTTGTATTAGCAAAAGAGCTTGGTCTTCAACCTCATGGTATTTCGTTCCATGTTGGATCTCAGCAACGTGATATTGGCGCGTGGGATTCGGCAATTGGGAAAGTAAAAAGCATTTATGACCGTTTAAAAGAAGAACACGGCATTGTGCTTAAGATGATCAACCTAGGTGGTGGTTTTCCTGCTAACTATATGGATAAAACCAATGAGCTTGGTGTTTATGCACAGCAGATTAAGCACTTCTTAGAAGAAGATTTTGGTGATGAGTTACCTGAGATCATTTTAGAACCTGGCCGTTCATTAATTTCAAATGCCGGTGTATTGGTGTCTGAGGTGGTTCTGATTTCACGTAAATCCCATACAGCGTTAGAGCGCTGGGTATTTACCGATGTAGGTAAGTTCTCAGGGCTAATTGAAACCATGGATGAAGCCATCAAGTTTCCTATCTACACTGAGCGTAAAGGTGAGTTAGATAAGTGTGTTATTGCTGGCCCAACCTGTGATAGTGCCGACATTATGTATGAACACTACAGCTATGGCTTACCGAAAGACTTAGCCATTGGCGATCGTATGTATTGGTTAACTGCTGGTGCTTATACCACGACATACTCTGCCGTATGTTTTAATGGTTTCCCACCATTAAAAGATTACTATTTGTAATCATGCCTTACTAAGAAAAAGGACGCTTAGCGTCCTTTTTTGTTTTTAGAGGAAAGGCTTGCATTTTTCAACAGGTTAATTTGATGTAAATCACGTTAATGGTTTTTGATTTAGATAAAATTTTTGTTGTTTTTAGCGGCAGTAAACTATGATCAAGACCATGGTTTATGTGGGTTCTGGTCAAATATTGGTAATAATTTAACGAAACAATATTAACTATTATGAATTTATATGTGATCAAGTTAACCTTATCCTCCTAAAGACTAGGTTAAAGTCTGGGATATAAGAATTTAATATTCAAAAATGAAAGGGGTTTTCAAAATGTCCGATGTATTTCACTTAGGATTAACCAAAAAAATGTTAGATGGTGCAACCTTAGCAATCGTTCCTGGTGATCCAGAGCGTGTTAAGCGTATTGCCGAGCTTATGGAGAACGCGACGTTTCTTGCTAGCCATCGTGAATACACCAGTTACTTAGCCTATATAGATGGTAAGCCTGTTGTGGTGTGTTCTACTGGTATTGGTGGTCCATCGACTTCTATTGCGGTTGAAGAGTTAGCACAACTGGGTGTGAGAACTTTCCTACGCGTAGGTACTACAGGCGCTATTCAACCACACGTTAATGTGGGCGATGTGATTGTAACCCAAGCATCAGTTCGTTTAGATGGTGCAAGTCTACATTTTGCTCCACTTGAGTTCCCTGCTGCAGCAAACTTTGATTGTACAACCGCTATGGTAGCTGCGTGCCGCGACGCAGGTGTTGAGCCTCATATTGGTATTACAGCTTCTTCTGACACTTTCTATCCAGGTCAAGAACGTTACGACACTGTGTCTGGTCGTGTAACTCAGCGCTATGTTGGTTCGATGAAAGAATGGCAGTCAATGGGTGTACTGAACTATGAGATGGAGTCTGCAACACTATTTACTATGTGTGCAACTCAAGGCTGGCGTGCTGCATGTGTAGCGGGTGTTATTGTTAACCGTACACAACAAGAAATTCCGGATGAAGCTACAATGAAGAAAACTGAAGTCAGTGCAGTTTCTATTGTAGTTGCCGCTGCGAAAAAACTATTGGCGTAATGCTGTTAGTATAATGCAAACCATGCTCTTTAGAGCTTGTGTTGTAGCGTAAAAAGTAAAAAGGTGCCTAGGCACCTTTTTTATCATATTGATTAATATCAGAAATGATATTGAGCAATAATAGAATATGTGTTCTGGTCAACACCATTAACACCATACTTACTTTGCCAGTAATCGTATTCAAATCCCACGAGTAATGTGTTCTTTTTGTGCTCACCAAACAAACTTTGGCCTAAATCGTACTTAATTTGCGGATTGAAGTGCAGGTTTTCATCGTAGCCATTGTTGTCTGCAATAAATACCCAATCAATAAAACCATCAATAATGATGTTAGCCTTGCCAACGGGCATGTCAATTCTAAACACAGGAGTAAACTGCCAACCGTCACTGATGTTACCGTTGCTAATGGCATTTCTACGATAGGTATTAAGTTGTAAGTAGGTGAAAAATGGCACGTCAAAATCAAGCCCTACACCATAAAGCATGCTTTCTACTGGGCCTTCGCCTTGCTCATAAGTAAGTGCTAACGACACGTCTGATACTTTACCAAAACCTACAGACTGACCGAGGATTTTACTGGCACTAAAGCGAGGAGATATTTCACCATAAGTGGTGTTATTTTCACCACCATTATTACCATTAAAGTTAATAAAGTCTTGAAACACGAACCAATCGCCGTAAGTCCAACCACCTGCTGTTTCTAATGTGATTGTAGTTTGTCTTTCAGAGGGGGCAAGATCATAATTTGTGCCGTGTAAGACAGTCGCGCTAGCATCCCACCATTGAATTAGGTCACTTGCTAAAACGTTTGGAGCAATGGCGAGGCTTGCTAAAATACAGATTTTTTTCATTTTTGTTCCGGATAGTCAAGTTGGCTGTGTTGCCAAAGTCATGGTCAATCTGATGCTATCGAGATCAGCATTTCATGCTTATTATTCTCGATGGTGCACAATGGGGCGCAATATATTCAAAAATGATAATCAGCACAATCAAAACAAAGCGACATAAGCAGATTTCAGCGTTTTGTAGACAGAAAAATCTAATTTTACACTTTTTACTGTGTCGATGTGATGTGAAACATTGGACTAAATTGTTGATACTGTTATGTTAACAGTCATTGAATTTTAGTGAGTTTGCCTTTCGTATTCTTTGACATAATATGTCGCATTAAGGCGGTGCAACTGATATAGTAAATGCAGAGCATACTCATTTAATGGGGAGGATTTATGGAGCTTTCTAATCCGATTGCAGTCTGGCTAGTGCTGGGACTGTTATTAATGATATCGGAAATTATTGTTCCGGGTGGGATTGTCATTTTGCTTGGCGCTGCTTGTATTATCGTCGCATCGTCATTGGCGCTCGGTATTATTGACGGGTTTGTGCAAAGTATGACCCTGTGGTTTATGGCCTCAATGGTGCTTTTGCTTAGTTTTCGGCATGTAACTCAACGCCTAGTTGGTGGGGATGCGCATGTGGCAAATACCGATGAAGAGATTGATTTGTATAATCAGGTAGCCATCGTTAAAGAGGTTATAGGCCCTGGGCAACAAACTGGGCGCATTCATTGTTTAGGTTCTGATTGGACCGCACTTGGTGACGGTACAGAAATTAAAGTAGGTACCAAAGTAAGAATTATATGCCGCGATAATATCGGCTTTGTGGTTGAACCCGTTATTGACTCGGTGTAACGGTAAAAATGATCGTTTAGGGATTGGTAATATTATAAAAAGGAGTGCGTATGTTTGTGTTAACCATTGGATTTTTATTTATTATTTTTATTTTGTATAAGTTGATGCTTATTGTGCCCATGCGTGAGGTGCATGTTATTGAGCGTTTAGGTAAGTTTCGTACTGTATTATCTCCAGGGTTTCATTTTTTAGTGCCTTTTGTGGACAGAGTCGCTTATCGACACGACACTCGCGAAGAGGTATTAGATGTACCGCCGCAAAGCTGTATCTCAAAAGATAACACTCAGCTAGAGGTCGATGGCTTAGTATACCTTAAGGTAATGGACGGAAAACTAGCCAGTTATGGTATTGAAAACTACCGCCGCGCAGCCGTTAACCTTGCTCAAACCACCATGCGTTCAGAAATTGGTAAATTAACTTTGTCGCAAACTTTTTCTGAGCGTGACAGCTTAAACGAATCGATAGTCCGTGAAATCGATAAAGCTTCTGATCCGTGGGGTATTAAGGTTTTACGCTATGAGATTAAAAATATCACCCCTTCGCATAATGTTATCCATACCCTTGAAAAACAAATGGAAGCAGAGCGTCGTAAACGTGCTGAAATTACTTTAGCCAATGCAGAAAAGGCGGCAATGATTAATATGTCGCAGGGTGAGCGTCAAGAAGCCATTAATCTTTCTGAAGGCCAAAAACAAAAACGGATTAATGAAGCTATTGGTACTGGTCAGGAAATTACCATTGTTGCCAACGCAAAAGCCCAGGGCATGGAAATGATCTGTAAAGCTTTGACCATTAATGGTGGCAATGATGCCATGAACATGTTGCTTAAAGAGCAGTTTATCGGCCAGGTAGGTAAAATTTTATCTGAGTCTCAAGTGTCTGTTGTACCTGCTGAAATGGCAAAGCTTGAAGGCTTCTTTGAAGGGATGGAGCAAGTCACCCATGCCGTTAACAATTCATCAGCGAAAGGAGCACGCTAATGTCGATTAATGAAATTGATACTGATTTTATTGTAATGGTGATTTGGGGTGTTATTTTTGCCATTTTTGTTCTTAAACTATTTCAATCTATTCGTTTAGTGCCAACTAAATCTGCATATATTGTTGAGCGTTTAGGTAAATACCACAGTACTTTAGATGCAGGGTTTCATGCGCTTATCCCATTTATTGATAAAGTGGCTTACATTCATGACTTAAAAGAAGAAACAATCGATGTGCCACCGCAAGAATGTTTTTCGAGTGATGAAGTTAATGTTGAAGTGGACGGAGTCATTTATATATCGGTTACCGATCCGGTTAAAGCCAGTTATGGCATTACCGATTACCGATATGCTGCGATTCAGTTAGCCCAAACTACAACGCGATCTGTCATTGGTACTTTAGATCTTGACCGCACGTTTGAAGAGCGTGATTTAATCTCTGCAAAAGTGGTTGAAGTGTTAGATGAGGCAGGTTCTATGTGGGGGATTAGGGTACATCGTTACGAGATTAAAAATATTACCCCGCCTGAAACCGTTAAAAATGCCATGGAAATGCAGGTCAATGCAGAGCGTGAGCGCCGTGCGTTATTGGCAAAGAGCGAAGGGGATAAGCAAAGTAAAATTAACCGCTCAGAAGGGGTTATGGCTGAAACCATTAACCGCTCAGAAGGTGAAATGCAACGCCGCATAAACGAAGCTGAAGGTAAAGCACAAGAGATTTTAACCTTAGCAAAAGCCACCGCTGACTCTATTGAGCGCTTGGCTGTGGTTATTTCAGCTGAAGGTGGTCAAAGTGCATTGCGTATGCAACTTGGTGAGCAATATATGCGTCAACTCGATGGATTAAGCAAGCAAGACAGTCGGATTGTATTGCCGGGTAATTTAGTTAACTTTGAATACTGGATGGACAGTATTGGCTTGAAGGACGATAAAAAATAGTCAGAGATAATACTGAGTAGCTCACAATGGGTTATCTTATTGTTGATTGAGCTTTGTTTAAAGGGTCAGCATTGCTGACCCTTTGTAATTTAGTTAACCATTTCACAGAGGTGTTCAATAAATACCTTAGCAACGCCCGAAAGCGCGGCGTCTTTAGGTGAGAAAATATTAATGTCGGTAAAGCCTGCGCTTAACTCGGGCAACACATTAATGAGTTGTTGATTCTCTACCGCATCGATTGCAATAATTTGTGGTAATAAAGTGATACCTGCGCCACCTAAACAAAAGTGATAAAGCGAATTGTAATCACTGCAAATAATCTTGTAGTTTGCCGTTACATTAGTGTGTTGAAAATGCCAATGATGCTCTAAAACACCTTCGGCATTACGGTAACCAAGTAATGAGTGATAGTGTAAATCGTCTATGGTTTCTATGACTGATGACTTTTCTAAATACAAGCTACTGGCATACATTTTTCGCTCAAATGTCATGAGCTTTTGTTTGCTAATATTGCCTTTGCTGACTTCACCTGCGTTAATCATGCAATCTAAATTTAAGCGCTTTATATCTTGATGCTGCCCAGGCACGATAAACACTTCGAGTTGTACTTGTGGGTAATTATGCACAAAGTTGGCTATGTGTTTGTCTATTAACTTATCAACAAAGGGTTGTAAGCCAATTCTGAGTTTGCCCTGCACATTGTCGTGGCGATGTTTAAAAACATCACCTGCATGATTCAGTTGGCTGACTAACGGTGTGATTTGGGCTAAGTAGCGTTTACCAGAATCGGTTAAAGCCATCACTCTTGTTGTACGAGTAAAAAGCGGTGCGCCGAGTTGTATTTCTAGGTCTGCAATGCGGCGACTCACTAATGCCCGACGCATCTCGAGTGCTTTAGCTGCTTTGGAGAAGCTACCTAACTTTGCCACAGTAATAAACAGTTCTAAATCTTTGATGTTCAATATGTCAGCCTAAGTAAGTGTCTTATTTTGTATAGTAATTTTCGGCAATGTTATTGTCAATTTAGGCGGTTAATACGCCAAGGTAAGATACGTAATGTGTTTGATAGTACTAAGTTAGAGGTAAGTTAAATAGGTAAACTAATGTACGGCTTTCAAACGTTGATTGATATATAATGCCTCGCAGATTTCTGGGAGGAAAAATGGACGTATCATCATTATTAGACGGCCTAAACGATAAGCAACGTGAGGCTGTTGGCGCGCCTCTTTCAAATATGTTGGTGTTAGCGGGTGCCGGTAGCGGCAAAACCCGAGTGTTAACCCATCGAATTGCATGGTTAATGCAAGTTGAGCAACAAAGTCCATATTCAATTTTAGCTGTAACGTTTACCAATAAAGCGGCAGCAGAAATGCGTGAGCGAGTTGAAAAGGTCGTTGGCACCAATATGGGACGGATGTGGATAGGCACCTTCCATGGTCTCGCTCACCGTTTACTGCGCACCCATTATCAAGACGCAAATTTGCCGCAAACCTTCCAGATTATTGATTCTGATGACCAGTTACGCTTACTTAAACGTATTCTTAAGAGCCTTAATTTAGATGAGAAGCAATATCCTCCTCGCCAGGCCCAAGGCTACATTAACGGTAAAAAAGACCAAGGATTACGCCCTAAGCATATAGATGCGGGTGGGTTTCCTATTGAGCAAAATTTACTGAATATTTATAAGGTGTATCAAGAGTCTTGTGACCGAGCCGGTTTGGTCGATTTTGCTGAAATTCTATTACGTGCTCATGAGCTATGGCTTAATAAACCGCATTTGTTAGCTCATTATCAAGAGCGTTTTCGGCATATTCTGGTGGATGAATTTCAAGATACTAACGCGATTCAGTATGCGTGGATCCGTGTATTAGCGGGCAATACGGCCAACGTAATGATTGTGGGTGATGATGACCAGTCTATTTACGGATGGCGCGGCGCGCAAATTGAAAATTTGCACCGTTTTTTACAAGACTTCCCGGGTGCACAAACCATTCGATTAGAGCAAAACTATCGCTCAACAGCGAATATATTAAATGCGTCAAATGCTGTAATTGCCAATAACCCTGATCGTTTAGGTAAAGAATTATGGACCGAAGATAAAGATGGCGAACCCATTTCGGTTTATTGCGCCTTTAATGAAATGGACGAAGCTAAGTTTATTGTTGCTCGGATCAGTGACTGGCAAGACAAAGGCGGTAATTTAAGTGATTGCGCTATTTTGTACCGTTCAAATGCTCAATCACGTGTTTTAGAAGAAGCTTTTTTACATAAAGGCTTGGCGTACCGTATATACGGTGGTTTGCGTTTCTTCGAGCGCCAAGAGATTAAAGATGCGATGGGATACATGCGTCTAATCAATAACAAAGACGATGATGCCGCTTTTGAGCGGGTGGTGAATACACCTGCTCGGGGCATTGGTGATCGTACATTGGATATTGTGCGCTCAACGGCCAAACAACATCAGTTAACGCTATGGCAAGCCAGTGTGCGTTTACTTGAAGAAAAAGTATTAGCTGGCCGTGCCGCTAATGCCGTTCGTGGTTTTATGGAGCTGATTGTCCAATTGCGAACAGATACCGCTGACATGTTGTTGTATCGTATGGCTGATAGCGTGATTGAACGCTCAGGTTTACGCGCAATGTACGAGGCTGAAAAAGGAGAGAAAGCTCAGGCGCGAATTGAAAACTTAAACGAATTAGTTACTGCTGCGCGTAGCTTTGAAATGCCTGAAGAGCTTGAGGATATGGGCGAGTTAAATGCCTTTTTATCTCACGCGGCATTAGAAGCGGGCGAAGGTCAGGCGGATGCATTTACCGATGCTGTGCAACTGATGACATTACACTCAGCGAAAGGGCTTGAGTTTCCAATGGTATTCATGGCGGGTGTTGAAGAAGGTTTGTTCCCGAGCAAAATGGCGTTAGATGAGGGTGATAGGTTAGATGAAGAGCGTCGTTTGTGCTACGTGGGTATGACTCGCGCAATGCAAAAATTGTACATCAGCTATGCCGAGTCTCGTCGTATTTATGGTCGTGAAGACTATGCGAGTCCATCACGGTTTATTAATGAAATCCCAGAAAAATTTGTTGAGCAAATACGTATTCGCGCTCAGGTGGCGCCATCAATCAGTCAACGTTTTCCAGCTCGTGCAGTGGCTGTTACCGCGACCACAAAAGCACACGGTTTTAATGATACCGGCCATAAAGTGGGCTCTAAAGTGAAGCATTTTAAGTTTGGTGAAGGCGTGGTGACTAGCTTTGAAGGCTCGGGCGAAAAAAGCCGCGTGCAAGTTAATTTTGTGGATTTTGGCAGTAAATGGCTATTGGTGTCACTAGCCAAATTAGAACGTTGTTAAATCGTCAACATGCGAAATCATGGAGATAGGACATAGATGTCAATGCAAGAAAAACTGCGTGCTTACGCACGGTTAATGCGGATAGATAGGCCCATTGGTACCTTGTTATTACTGTGGCCTTGTTTAATGGCATTGGTTTTGGCTGCGCAAGGGATGCCTCACTTAACGGTATTGGTTATTTTTATTGTGGGTGTGGTGATCATGCGTGCCAATGGCTGCATTATTAACGATTATGCCGACCGTAATTTAGATGCCCATGTGGAGCGCACCAATATGCGCCCTTTGGTGTCAGGTGAAGTAAGCACTAAAGAGGCGCTTAGTTTATTTGTAGTGTTGGGATTGGCCGCTTTTAGCTTAGTACTTTGGCTAAATCCGCTGGTGGTGCAGCTATCGGTTGTTGGGATTATATTAACCATTATGTATCCGTTTATGAAACGGGTAACTAACATGCCGCAAATGTTTTTAGGCATAGTGTGGAGTTGGTCTATCCCCATGGCTTACGCTGCGCAATTGGGTGAAGTGCCTGCTGAGGCATGGTGGCTATTTATGGCGAACTGGTGCTGGACTGTAGCGTACGACACCATGTATGCCATGGTTGATAGAGATGATGATGTAAAGGTGGGGATTAAATCTACCGCCATTTTATTTGGCCGGTTTGATCGGCACATTATTGGCTTATTTCAATTAGCGGCTTTAGGCTGTTTTGTGATGGCTGGGTTAATGGCCGAGCGTGGGGTGGTTTACGCTTTAGGTATTGTCGGTTTTATTGGTTTTGCAGTATACCAGCAAACATTAATCAACGGCCGTGAACGAGCCCCTTGCTTTAAGGCATTTTTAAATAACAACTGGGCTGGCATGATACTGTTTATCGCACTATCGCTAGATTACCTCATTTAACGCTTACTGATTTAGGCTTAAATACATGAGTAAGATGAGTGCGCTATACCCAATAGTTGGCTTGTTAGGTTGTAGTTATTTATCACTTTATAGTTCAGTTATTAGTGCTGAAAATAACCACAATGTGCAATCACAAGTTGTAAGCCAATGGGCCGATGCTTATGCGTCGGCTGCTGCGGTTAATATTCCTCGTACCCAGCAGTTTATTCTTAAAGATGCTGACCGTGATTATCAGGTGATGGTTAAATTACCTAAAGATTATCAGCACAATAGCGCTCATCATTATCCTGTGATCTACATGACCGATGGCATGTACAGTATGCAAGTTGTGTCTGGTGCGACGCGATTTCCGATGAACAGTAATGTGATGCATCAAGCTATTTTGGTGGCAATTGGTTATCAAAAGGACAGTAAAGATTCGACAAGCCGGATCCGCGATTATACACCTAGTCACGACCCTAGCTGGAAGCTTAATACGGGGGAGGCAAAGCGACACCTGCGCTTTATACGCGACACTGTAATGCCTTTTGTTGAGCATTTTTATCGTATTGATGCCCAGCAAAATACCTTTATGGGAAATTCGCTCGGCGGGTTATTTGGTGCTTATGTGTTACTGGAGCAACCTACATTATTTACCAACTATGTGTTGGGTAGCCCTTCGTTATGGTTTGACAATAAGCAATTGCTCCAGCGATTTATTCAAGACTTTAGCCAAATACCAGCGATATCCGCGAAGATATTTGTGGGTATTGGCGAATTAGAAAGACCGCCTTATACACACGATAACCACCAAATGGTGGCAGATGCACAAGCATTTTATCAAATACTTCATTCTCACCCCTCTGCCAAAGCGGGCACATTAACACCAAAATTGTTAGTGATCCCAGAAGCCGATCATTCAATGGCGTTTCCAACGACGGCTATTCACGGTTTATCGTGGTTATTTAAACGGGCTGATTAGCCCAAGCATTAGATATTGGTCATTTCCTGTAACAACTTAAACAGTAATCAATTTCCTCAGTGGTGATCTTTGTTGTTAAGTTAGTGTTAACAACTTGTTTAAATTTGCATTGCCCCAATATCAATGTTTAACGTTAATGTGATTGAAGAGCCAAGGATGAGTATTGCATGAGAGCGACAGTGAAGTATCGGTTAGTGTTTGTAGTGTTAATGATATTGAGTTTTGTATTAGGTGTTAACTGGACGCCTGAGACGTTAGCTAGCGATGTTGACAAGTGGTCGCTATATCTTATTTCTGCACTGTACTTTGTGCTGCTACCTTTAAGTTATTGGTATTGCATTATTAACAAGGGGGCGCAAAAACTGTGGAAGTTGATTGTTATTTTCAGTCTAAGCAGCCTGGTGGCGCGGTTAAGTTTTCCTGCTGAAATCGCTCATTATTTTGAGTTTATTGCTTGGTTGCGCTACCCGATTATTGCCGTGTTGCTGGTGATTGAGCTGTATTTAATTGTGAGTGTGGTACGTGGGTTATTAAAGGTGCGTAAGCTTAAAGGCGACCCAAGAGTCGGCGCAGTTGAGACCTATCGTGAAGGTGATGAAAAAAGCTTAACCATTGCGCTTATTATGGCTAGTGAAGCAACAAACTGGTTTTATTCTATTCCGTGGTTTTCCCGCAATCATCCGCCAGCAATTGCCAATATTAACCTCAATAGTGCCGCGCGGTGGCATGTGTGGCTTATGCTAACCGCTTGTATTGTTGCATCGTGTAGCAGTTATTTATTATTGGTATCGTGGAGCGAGTGGGCTGCCATTATTGTCTCGAGCATTATCGGCTATACCTTAATGTCTATTGTGGCTAATCATCGATTGTCACGATATTACTCCTTGTATTTTATGCGAGATAATCTCGTGATTAATAATTCCTTATGGGGATTTATGCTGGTCAATATTGGCGATATTAATCTTGTTGAAGAACAAGGATCAACCGAGTTACATAAAGATGAGTCTGAATCAATTATGATTGGCCGCGGATCAAGCAATGTTACCATTACCTTAACCCGTCCGGTGATTTATCACGGTGGTATGGGGCAATTACCTGAGCCAATCAGTAAGATACATTTATGTGTTGATGAGCCGCATAAGTTAGTTACTGCAATCAAACAAAGTAAATTATCTATTGCGGCTTAATGTAAATTAACGATAAAACATGCGCTGGTTACAGCGCATGTTTTGTGGGTTAACTGTGCACGAGGGAGGTTAACTCTGCTGGACGATAATAGACTGATTTTAGCACTTTGCCCTGACGAACTACTTTGCCTGCCATTTCAACGTCTTTGGCACACTTAGCAATAATAAACTCACCTTTTTTGCTGCCAACAATCTCAACACCTTGCTTGGCATAATGGGCGATAGTTTCGTTAAGTTCTTGCTCAGTGCGGCAAACCTTACTCATGTTGCTAGAGTGGACTTCGTCCCAACATTGAATAAAGTTTATTTCGCGGTTTTTGGCTACGTTTAAAAGTAAATCGATAAGGTAGCTTATCTCGATGCGATCGCTTACCTGAGAGGCACCTAAGTGAACTAGGCGGCCCATTAGCACATACACTGAGTCTACAATGGCGTCGGCTTGTTCAATTCTAGAATCTGCTTCTGCCAGTTCGGTCATTTCTTCAATGATAAGTGAGGTGTGTAGTGTGTCGGCTTGGTCATCTAGGCTAGCTGGGTCGTTAACGGGTAAATCAAAGGTTGTGCGAAACTCAAAAATGTCGCGGTACAAATGATCAAAAATAGGTTGGCTTAATTGGCTGAGTCTCATTGGGCTACCTTAATTGTAAATAATTACCCCATTTTCAACTTGAATGGGTATTGATAAATTGTCGTAAAAAAACCGACAAGGGTTGCCGGTTTTTTTTGGGCGTTCAATGGTTAGTGCTTATTTAATAAATGCGAATGCGTCGCCGTATAAGTGGGCTTCTTCAACGCCTAATTCGCGAAATACTTCGCGTGCAGCACCTACCATGTCAAATCGGCCAGCAATATAAATGTCGTAACCGTTTAAGCTAATAAAATCCTGCTTAATTTGTTCAAGCAGGTTAGCTTGTTTACCTTGCCAGGTATCAGATGCTTGTTCAACTGTCGGAATAAACTCTAACCATTGGTGTTCAGCATGCCATTGGCGCGCAATTTCTTGGTAGTACATGGCATCTTCGTTACGGCAACCCCAGTATAGTTTTGTATGGACGGTTTCGCCGTTGGCAATTTGCTGCTCAACGATACTTTTTATGTAGGAAAAACCCGTGCCGCCAGCAATTAAAATACGGGGTCTGTGGCTGTCGCTACGTAAAAATGCTTCACCAGCTGGCGCTTCAATATCAATATGTGTTGAGCTTTGTAGGCGCTCTACTACTTGCATTGGGTAGCTTTCACTTACTGCGGCACCAATATGTAATTCGATAAACTCTGAATTAGGTGCAGAAGCGATAGAAAAAGGACGCTTGTCTTTTTCACCCATGACTACACACAAGTATTGACCAGCCTTAAAGTCGAAGGCGGTTTCTGGTTTTAGCAACACTTGATAAACAGCGTCATTAAATGGGGTGACTTTTTCAATTTGACAACGAATGGTTTTCATCTAACGTCCTTTAAGCCCTTTTTAAATTTTTATCAAACACTTAATTATAGCTAATAGCATGTAATCAGGATCACTTGTGGTTGGATTGATGCACTGCATAGCGTGCAGTATCCTAAAGTGTTGGTCTGTCTTCTATGCCGAGTTCATCCCAGATTTGATCTACTTTTTGTTTTACTTCAGGGTTCATCACAATGGGGGTTCCCCACTCACGTGTGGTTTCACCTGGCCACTTGTTGGTAGCATCCAAGCCCATTTTAGAGCCCAACCCCGCCACTGGAGAGGCGAAGTCAAGGTAGTCGATTGGTGTGTTATCGACCAGCATGGTGTCACGTGTTGGATCCATGCGAGTTGTGATGGCCCAAATGACGTCTTGCCAGTCTCGGCAATTAACGTCTTCGTCAACAATAACAATAAACTTAGTGTACATAAATTGACGCAAAAAAGACCATGCGCCCATCATTACTCGTTTTGCGTGTCCTGGGTATTGTTTACGAATAGAGATAACCGCCATACGATACGAACAGCCTTCTGGCGGTAGGTAAAAGTCGACAATTTCAGGATATTGTTTGCGTAAAATAGGTACAAATACTTCATTTAACGCCACACCTAACATAGCTGGCTCATCGGGTGGACGTCCTGTATAGGTGCTGTGGTAAATCGCGTCTTTACGGTGAGTAATATGAGTGACTGTAAAGACCGGAAATGAGTCGGTTTCGTTATAGTAACCCGTGTGATCGCCATATGGGCCTTCTTCAGCGGTTTCGTCTGGGTCAATATACCCTTCTAAAATAATTTCGCTGGTTGCGGGTACTTCAAGATCGCAACTGATGGCTTTGCACACTTCAGTGCGCTCGCCGCGTAATAAGCCTGCAAATGCGTACTCACTCATGGAGTCTGGTACAGGTGTTACCGCACCTAAAATAGTGACGGGATCACTGCCTAATGCCACAACTACAGGGTAGCGTTCGCCCGGGTGTTGTTGTTTAAAATCTTTAAAATCTAAGGCGCCACCACGGTGATCTAGCCAACGCATAATCAACTTGTTTTTGCCTAAGAGTTGCTGGCGGTATATGCCCAAGTTTTGTCTTTTTTGCCTAGGACCTTTGGTGATGGTTAATCCCCAGGTTACCAGTGGGGCGACATCGCCTGGCCAGCAGTGTTGTATGGGTAATGCCGTTAGGTCAACTTCATCACCTGTTTTTATTACTTGTTGGCAAAGCGGGTTGCGCACGGTTTTAGGCGGCATATTTAATGCTTGCTTAAACATGGGGATTTTAGCTATTGCGTCTTTAAAGCCACTTGGTGGTTCTGGCTCTTTTAAAAAAGCTAATAACTCGCCCACTTCACGCAGAGCCAGCGGATCGTCTTTGCCTAAGGCCATTGCTACACGCTTAGGAGTACCAAATAAGTTAACTAATACCGGCATGGTATGATTTTTAGGATGTTCAAATAGCAGCGCCGGACCACCCGAACGCAATACGCGATCAGCAATTTCAGTCATTTCTAAATAAGGGTCAACCGGGTAGCTAATACGTTTTAGCTCGCCATTTGCTTCTAAATGGTCAATGAAGCTGCGTAAGTCCTTAAAACTCATGTTTACCGCCTGAACATCAAATCCTGTATGGCGCGCACTATAGCATTTTTCTAATTTAGGGTTAAGCCAAAATGGAGGATATCGACTTTATCTGGACTTAGCGTAAAATGAAATGTGTTTAAGTTGATGTTGAGGTGGGTGATGCAAACAGATAAATCCGCATTATTACTGAGTATTGTTGTCGCGAGTACTTGCATATTTTCGAGTGTGAGTGCGCCCGTTAATGCAAAAGAGCCTTTACATTATGAGCAGTTAGATCGGCAATCACATTCTGTGGGTAAGCAGCACGATGGTCGGCGCCACAGTGAACATCGAACTCGCCATCGTGACCCTTGGCGTTGGAATGTAGGGTGGAATACTCATTGGGGTATCAATAGTGCTTTTGGGCCCCATATTGGGATTGGCTGGAATAATAGCTTTAATACTCGCTATGGTTATCGCTGGGGGTGGGATGACTATACTCGCCACGATCCTTTTCTGTATCCTTACCGAGCTATCAATATAGCGCCAACTGTGCGTCATCGAGTGGTTGAGGAGCCCGTTAGTGCTACTTTGGTTGTTTCGGCGCCGCAACAAATTACCACTCACACCCAAGTGAAGCGTGGTTTAAGTAGTTTGCCTGAGAATGCCAAAGTTATTCAGCGTGCAAGCGGCACTGTGTATGAGTGGCAAGGTGTAGAATATTATTTTGACTGGAATACTCAAACTTACGAATTAGCTAACGCTGAGACACCATGATCACCTGCAAAGTAGCAATATTCAATACTATTGTCTGCTTTGGCTTGGTACATGGCCGTATCGGCTGCGCTAATCAACTCTCTGCTACTGATCCCATGTTTAGGGAACACGCTAATGCCAATGCTGGCTCCTACTTGTAGTGTGTGGGGGCCAATATCAATTGGTTGTTTTATAATGTTTAGCAGAAGTGTTAATTTTTGATCAATATTTACAGGCTCCGCAAGTAAATCCAGCCACACAACAAATTCATCTCCCCCCAATCTCCCCACTATGTCTGTTACTCTTAGGTTGTTTACTAAACGCTGAGCGAGGGTAACGATTACCTCGTCTCCAACACTGTGGCCCAAGGTATCGTTAATTTGTTTAAATTTATTTAAATCAATAAATAATAATGCAGCTTGATCATCTGAGCGTAAATCTCTGGCGATGGCATTGTCTATTTTTTTAATAAATGCCCGTCGATTATATATACCGGTTAACTCGTCATGTTCGGCCAAAAAAACAAGCCTATCTTGTTGCTCTATCAGCTTACGGGTTTGTCGATCAACTTCTTGTTTTAAGCTGTCTTTTTTGACCGTAATTTGTGTCAATGAGTACTTCATATTATTAAAATTACTGGCCAATGCAGACAACTCGTCATCATCACTAAATACTATCCGACTGGTTAAATCGCCAGATGCGAGTGCTTCCATACCCTGATTTAATGAATGTAGACCACTTCTAAATCGGGCTAGCGTCATAAATGACCATACAGTAATGAGCCCTGCTAACAGTAATAATATTGCTCCAACTAACCATAATAATGATTGCTGTTTAATTTTGGCTTGTTTGATTGAAAGTTGATGCAAGTTAAACATCTCTTCAGTCATTTCTTCAATAACCATGCTGTATTTAGCTTTAAATAAACGTTCTGCTGTCAGTTTTACTGATTCGTCGACATGTGCATTGTGATTATTGTTTTGCGCGTTAATCAGTGCCCTTACATTGGTATTAAGTCTGTTGAGGTTTTGGATGATAATTTTTTGTTGTAAATCCCAATCGATGTCGTGTGATAGTTCTGCAGCCAATTCAGCCTGGCGATTGTTGAGTTCTTGTAGCCCTTGCTTATCTGTATATTCTTGGTATAGCCATAACTGGCTTCGTAGGCTGTCGATACTCAGTTGTAGCTTCATTGAAAAGTTGAGTTGTCGATAAATTTGTTGTTGATAGTTATGAACCTGAATGAGCGACAAGCCAACAATTAATGTCAACATTGAGCACAGTATTGCTGTGAGTTTAAGTCGCTTTGATAACATCATAACTTACCAGCCGGCCTCTTTATTGTTGAAGGTTTCAAGTAATTGCCGATCAAATATTTGTCTAAAATCGACACGGTTCTCTTTCGGCACTAATTGGTTATCAATGGCCCATTGACTTTGGGTTTGAATGTTAGAAAAAAGGGCGTTACTCAGTGAGAGTCTAAAAGTATAGTCTGCCCATGAATATTCGAGTTGTGACGATGGTATTTCTAGAACTTGGCTGAGTAATTCTTGAGATTGCTTTGGGTGTTTATGAATGTAAATAGTGGCATCACTGATGGCTTTCAATAATGCTAGTTTGCGGTTGGTATCAACTTTGGACTGTTTAAGCCCAATTAAATTAAAAGAAAGATGATATAGACCACGACTATTTATAATTTCAGGTGATTGTTCAATTTGTTCCGATATGTTGTAACCAAGCGGCTCCCAAGCCGAAATAATGTCTACCTGGTTATCAAGCAACGCTGGCATGAGTTGAGTTGATGTTAAGTAAACGCGTGTTATGGGTAAGTGAGTTTTGTTATACATGATCAATAAACTGTCTAAAAAAAACTCACTGGCACTGCCTTTGATAATGCCAAGCCGAGCTCCCGCGAGATGATCAAACTGGCGATATTTTTCTGGGGTTAAGCTGAGTAATTTAACGTCATTGTCTGATTCAACAAAACTGGCTAGTACTGAAAAGTCTGTACGCTGAAAACTATTGAACATGACCACTGTTTCTGAAGCTGTTGCAAAATCAACTTCTTTATTGATTAATGCGTCAAAGCATTTTACGCCACCATCAAATCTAACGAGCTCTACTTTGAGATTATTCTCGGTAAAATAACCCATTTTTTCAGCTATAAAAAAAGGAGCTGATAAGGGCGTATTCGACACCGCTATGGTAATAGGTGGTGCGGATTTAGCCGCTTTAGTGTTTGGTTTGGTGGCGTGATCACAGGCAACAACATAACTGAGTATGCTGACGAAGAAAATGCCCAAGACACGCATATTAGGGACTCTAGCCATTAATTACTGTCAATCAATATTAGGTATGGTTAATTGTAGTAATAGTAACAACTTTTGGTAGAGATATAACCGCAAAAATTGATTTTATGAATAATATCAATCGATAAAGCTAGTTATAAAGTATTAGTAAAATAAAGTTAGATACAACTTACGGTTTGATAACGTCGAAATCGGGCCGAGACCTCTGTTGTTTTGGGATAGCTCTTTCAAGGATATTTTTGCAGCGAACCTTGTTTAGATTGTTTACTCGCTGCGGGTCACAACAATTTTAATCAAGCCATATCACGAAAAATAAAGCCCCACAGCATCCTGCTTTGGGGCTTTTGCTTGCATTGTCTGTGCTTTGTTTACACTTTTGTTTAAGCCACCTTAACTTTCTAAGAAGATTTGAGTGGTAACGTAAACTCAATCCAGCCTATGGCATGAATAAAAATGACGTTATTGGATATAGAGTCTGGGGACCCAATAACGCCTGAACTGTTATGCTCGTTGCAACGGTGCAACTCACGGTAAAGCAAATAAAGCGGCAAGGATGCAAGATATTGTGCGCTTATTGTTATTAGTCTGCTTTGCTGTGTTATCGACGTGCTGGGGGCGAGTTGATAATACGTTCAAACATCCTTGCCATAACTTAGGTAGAACAGCGTTGTACTAATCACACTTTGTCTACTTGAATAAAAATGACGTTATTGGATATAGAGTCTGGGGACCCAATAACGCCTGAACTGTTATGCTCGTTGCAACGGTGCAACTTACGGTAAAGCAAATAAAGCGGCAAGGATGTAGATATTGTGCGCTTATTATTAGTATGATTTTTGTTGCTATTTGCTTTGTACTATCAGTCTGCTGGGGAACAAACTGATAGCACTGTCATACATCCTTGCCAAAACGGTTGTTGTTTAGCTTGCCATTGTTTGTAGTTGTTGGCTTAATTGAGTAATTTTTTGCTGTAAAAGAGCGATTTCTGACATGATGGCTCCGCGATTTTCAGCTTTATGGTTTTCGCTATATTTGACCCATTTGTAAACTGTTTTAGCAGAAACACCATATTGTTTGGCAACGTCAGATAACAGGCGATTGTGCACTTTAACTTCGTTGATGACTTGATGTTGAAAGTCTGCTGGGTATTGTCTGGCAGTTGAAGTATTCATACGATTCATTCCTTACGCTTTATTTATACTTGTTCGAACGAGTTTCAACTTCGTCCCATTGGCTGCAACCAAGATGCGCTAAGAAAAAAATGTTTTGACGGCATTGTTCAACCAGCTTGGCAACGATGTGATTTGCTGATTGGATATTTTTACCTAGGTTTATTTTATTCATCGCTTTCTCCTACAACTGACAATGGACCGCTTAAAAAACAAACTACTACTTAGTAGGTATATAGCTCTATATGAAAAGCTCGTGCCAACTTTTTTAAAATATTTTTATTGATTAATATCAATTGCTTACTGATTTTTGCGTGTTTTTGGGTAAATTGACCTCTGATTTAATTGGTGCATTTGCACTAATTTGGTGAGCAGATCGATTAACCACAAAGTATTGGTATCAATTGAGGGGGCAGTATGGCTGGTATTTATGGCAATAAAAGGTCACGTTAATGACAATATAAGGACGTTTTCAGAGATTGCGGGCTTAGATAATGTGAGCTTAGGTAATGCGAGCTTAGAGATTGCGGGCTTAGAGATTACGGGCTTAGATAATGTGAGCTTAGAGATTGCGGGCTTAGAAATGACGCTGTATTGCTTGCATAGGCAATATTACTGGTGAACGACCAATATCAATCAGCACAAGAGTGTGATCATTCTTACTGGTTAACATCGCTTATAGCGTCGTTAGAAATTTTGAAGGTAGAACAACTAACTAGCTGCAAATTATGCCTTATTCTAAGCGATTTTCCCTACGCCATCTCTGATCACTTATTTAGCCTGATGGTATAAGATGTGCGAATTGGAACCCGCTTAACATAAAAGATCTTTGTTTATTTATACCACAGGCTTTATTAAGTTAATCATACTAACCTTATATATCATGAGGTTAAACTTACCACGCAATAAGCACTTAATGGTTTTAGCGTTTGGCTTTAGCAACATTCGTCGAACTTGTCGTTAATTAGGTTGCACACAGCGTCTAAAGCGGCTTCTGCGTCTGGGCCTGTGGCTGTCACTGTGATCATTTTACCTATTCCGCTTTCTAGCATAAGTAACCCGAGTACACTGGCTGCACTGGCTTGTTTATCTGCCTGGATTAATGTGATTTGGGCGTTGAAGTCTGCGGCCAACATGGCCAGTTTTGTCGCTGCACGAGCATGTAAACCCAATTTATTTGAGATAGTGACTTGGCGTTCTAACATTGTTGCTGCTCCGCGAGGGCTAAGGGTTATTTTCGTTAATATTTAGCTCTCTATGGCGTGCATTAACAGTGTGCTTACTGCCTTGCCTGAACCGTTTTGCCAGTTGATCGGTAATATAAACTGACCTATGTTGCCCGCCTGTACAGCCAATTGCAATCGTTAAGTAGCTGCGATTATTTCGCTCTAGGTGTGGCATCCAGGTCTCGAATAAATTTTCGATTTGCCAAATAAACTTATTAACTAACGGCTGACGTCCAAGAAACTCTTGTACTGGCTCATCAAGACCTGTAAAAGGCCTTAGTTCAATTTCCCAGTGTGGGTTGGGTAAAAAGCGCACGTCAAACATAAAGTCAGCCTCGGTGGGCATACCATGCTTAAAACCAAAGGACTCAAAATTAATCACTAATTCTTTATCTACACTGCCAAGCAATATTTGTCTTACTTGGTCACTAAGCTCGTAAATATTTAATGCAGATGTATCAACATAGTGATCGACAATTTTGGCGATAGGTTCTAATAAGCGGCCTTCTAACTTGATGGCTTCTTGAAGCGAAATTTGATTCTTTGATAGCGGGTGTAATCGGCGAGTTTCACTGTAACGTTTAAGTAAAACTTTGTCGCTGGAGTTTAAAAAGAAACTGGTTATCTCGGTATCAGGTTGTAGCATCGCCAGCTGCTCTTGTAACACTTTGCCTTGTTCAGCAATATTACGAACATCGACACTGATGGCCACCAAGTCATTACTGCCTTTTAATTGCGCCAGTAACGTGCCGATAAGTGGCAACGGGAGATTATCAACACAGTAATAACCTAAATCTTCTAGCACTCTTAAGGCGACAGATTTACCTGAGCCAGACCGCCCAGATACGATGACGAGTTTCATGCGGTGATTACCTGATAGAGTTCAGTTGAGTCGTGGATTTTACGAAGCTGTTTTAGTACTTGTTTGTCGCTGAGCTTTTGCGCCATTGATGACAAGGTACTTAAATGTTGCTGGCACTGATCGGCTGGCACTAACAAAGCAAACAGTATATCTACAGGCTGTTTATCGATAGCATCAAACTGGAT
This sequence comes from Shewanella inventionis, assembly GCF_019931735.1. Taxonomy (NCBI): domain Bacteria; kingdom Pseudomonadati; phylum Pseudomonadota; class Gammaproteobacteria; order Alteromonadales; family Shewanellaceae; genus Shewanella; species Shewanella inventionis. Next base: position 1,186,971 of record NZ_CP082926.1, read on the forward strand.
TGGCTCTTCACATTTTATAAAAATGCCAATAGGGTGATCGATTGTTGTCAATCGGCCATGAGGTATCGCGATACCATTGCCTATACCTGTGCTACCCATTTTTTCCCGCGCGAGGAGACTTTCAAAAACCTCTTGCGAAGATAGGGTCGGGTACTGGGCAGCGACGATATCGCTGATAAGTTCCAGTACCTTTTTCTTACTGCCCGGTGTGGCACAGGTGGTGCATTCCGGCTGCAGGATGGTACAAAGTTCCATCGTTAGTGTTTTGTATACTTCTCTTTGTGTTTAATTACCTGACGATCGAGCTTGTCTATCAGGGCGTCTATTGCTGCATACATGTCGGTATGTTCTGACATGGCAAAAATTTCTCCGCCTTTTAGGCTGATTTTTGCTTCTGCTTTTTGTTGTAACTTTTCTACGTTGAGCACAACGTGAACATTATTGATCTGATCGAAGTGCCGTTCAAGCTTTGAAAATTTTTCCTGAACGTACTCTCGTAAAGATTCGGTTATTTCAACATGATGCCCAGATAGATTGATTTGCATTACACATCTCCATTGTTGAGTAAAATTATAGACTCTTACGTTGGTTTGAGGGCGGGATTAGCATTGCCTCACGGTATTTTGCAATCGTACGACGAGCAACGTTTATGCCCTGTTCTGCCAGAAGTTCTGCCATTTTGCTGTCGCTAAGTGGTTTTTTCTGGTTTTCTGCAGCGACCAGCTTCTTAATAAAGGCGCGGATTGCTGTTGATGAGCACTCTCCACCATCGTCAGTACTGACATGGCTGGAGAAAAAGTATTTTAGTTCAAATAACCCTCGTGGGGTGTGCATGTATTTTTGTGTCGTGACACGCGAAATGGTCGACTCGTGCATTTCGACTGCTTCTGCAATGTCGTTTAGTACCATGGGTTTCATGGCTTCTTCGCCGTATTCGAAAAACCCTTGTTGGAATTGCACAATACAATTGGCTACTTTTAATAGGGTATCATTTCGGCTTTCAAGGCTTTTGATAAACCATTTTGCTTCTTGCAAATGCCCACGAATAAATTGGGTATCTGACGGGTTTTTGCTGCTACGTGCCATGGCCGCATATTGTTGATTAACACCAATTTTGGGCATATTGTCTGGATTTAATTCAACAACCCAACGACCGTTCTTTTTAAACACGGTGACATCAGGGATGACATATTCATCTTCAGTTGCGGTAATCAATAACCCTGGACGAGGATTAAGTGACTGAATGAGGGTAATCGCATCGCGTAGTTCATCTTCTTTTAGACGAGTTTTACGCATTAATAACCTAAAATCGCGGCCAGCAATCAAATCTAAATAGTCTTTGATAAGCATGCGCGCATTATCAATATGTGGGGTTGAGTCGGCATATTGAGCTAGCTGAATGAGTAGGCATTCACTGAGATCGCGCGCAGCTACACCTACGGGATCAAAATGTTGGATCCGCTTCAGTACCGCTTGTACCTCGTCAAGTTCAATGCTTTCATCGCCCATTGCTTCTAGTATTTCTTCTGTACTTTGGGTGAGATAGCCGCGTTCATCGATGGCATCAATGATGGCTGTTGCAATGGCAAGGTCGGTGTCTGAAAACGGGGTTAAGTTTTTTTGCCACTCTAAATGTTCATATAACCCTTCGGTGGTTTCACCCTGAAAAGGCATATCGTCGTCACGCATGCTGGCGCTGCCTGAACCAGACATGGGTGATGCGGTGTAGACTTCATCCCATGTGGTATCCATGGGGAGATCGTCCATGGTTTCTTTACTGATAGATTCAGTGGTGTCGACGGTTGAAGTGTCTTTTTCTACACTGACATTGCTATTGTCACTGAAGTCGGTGTCTGATTGATCTCGGCTTTCTTTTAATGGATCTTTGGCTTGAGAAAATTCATCTTCTATTTCAAGCAGTGGGTTTGAGTCCAATGCTTGTTGGATTTCTTGCTGTAGCTCCAATGAAGATAATTGCAGCAAGCGAATGGCTTGCTGCAATTGAGGGGTCATAGTTAGGTGTTGACCCATTTTAAGTTGGAGTGACGCTTTCATTTACCGCTTATCCCTAGATGATTTCCATAAAAATAATAATTTCGATAACTGTAGTGGATTGCCACATACGTCGGTGTCATATAACGCTATTTCGGTATCGTTCAACGCAATGAATTAGATAGGTTAAAAGACTTATCACTTAACTATAGCTTGAATTGTTCACCTAAGTACACAGCTCGAACTTGTTGATTGCTCAAGATCTCATCAGGTGTGCCTTCTGCAATTAAATTTCCTTGACTTACAATGTAAGCTCTCTCGCATACGTCAAGTGTTTCGCGCACATTATGGTCGGTGATAAGTACCCCTAAACCACGGCTTTTAAGCTGTTGAATAATTTTTTTAATGTCGATAACAGAGATAGGGTCAACACCGGCAAAGGGCTCATCAAGTAAAATAAATTTGGGGTTGGCAGCCAATGCTCGGGCAATCTCTACACGCCGACGCTCACCACCCGATAACGACATACCCTGGCTGTCGCGAATATGGGTAATGTGAAACTCTTCAAGAAGGTGTTGAAGCTGCTCAATGCGCTCATCATTACTGAGTTCTTTGCGCGTTTGTAACACGGCCATGATATTGTCATGCACGGTGAGTTTACGAAAAATACTGGCTTCTTGCGGTAAATAGCCAATACCTTTGCGGGCTCTTAGGTGCATTGGATCTGATGTTAGATCATCGTTATCGATTAAAATACGGCCTTTATCGCTTTTAACTAATCCAACAACCATATAAAACGTTGTTGTCTTACCGGCGCCATTTGGGCCCAATAAACCTACTATTTGCCCCGTTTTAACAGTTAAGCTTACGTCTTTTACGACTTGGCGAGCTTTGTAGCTTTTGGCTAAGTTTTCAGCGGTTAGGGTAATTTGGGTCATGGTTTAATCTGCTTGTTAACTGGGATCTCGGGCAGCTTTTGTTTAGGTGCTGACTCGTCTTGGAAGTTTTCAGGCTGAATAATGGTGATAACACGATCTTGGCCTTTACCCGTGCTTTCAGCGATGAGCTCCTGGGCTTTAATATTGTATTTAATCAGGTTGCCCGTTACCTGGCTGCCAGCTTGGTCGAGTTTAGCATTACCGGTTAGGGTTAGCGTGGTTGTGGCAAGGTCATAGCTGATTTCGTTAGCACTGGCTGTACCGATTTTGCCATCATCTAATTCTTGAGAAAACGTTGCTGGTTTGCCTGTGGCGATTAGGCGTTTTGACGCGCTATTTTCTGGTGTAAAAGCGCGTAGCTCATCGGCATTAATGTTAATTGTACCTTGCACAACAGTAACTGGGCCGTTAAAGACGATTTGATTGTTTTTAATGTCGGCAGACTGGCTCACCGCAGCAATTTTTAGCTCTTGCTTTAGATCACCTTGTTTGGCCATTACTGGCATGCTCAGCATACAAAGTAAACCACTCAATAGCACAGCGGCATTGGCGCGATGTCGTTTATTGTGACTCATATGTTCCTTCTACTTGGCTTAGTAGCGATAATTTTTGCGAATTCAAGTCAGCATGTAGGCCTAAACCTTGAATCATAAACCCTTTACCTTTGATATACACCATATCTTGTGAACTGCCTATCATGGTTGATAAATCAAGGGCGACAGCTTGCGTTGTTAATGACTGTAAAGGCTCTTCGATATCTATGGCGTCGATAATAACATTATTTTCTAAGCTGACCTGATTGGTTTGTTTATTTAATTGACCTCTATCTGCGCTGAGTTGCCATTGGGCTTTGCCATTTTCTGGGTAAATTAAATAAACTGGCTCTGTAAAATGGGTGATGTCACTCGAAGCGTAGTGTTCCATGTGTTTTGCAGTCACTTTACTTTCTATAAAACCTTGCGCGTTGAATTCGGTCGTTTTAAGGTCATCAGCGATAAAGTCTGGGCGTTCGACACCCACAACTTGAATCGCATCCATTTCGCTACGTTTCACTTGTGTTTGCCAGTACAGCGCAAGTGCAAGGCCAAAAAAAGCAGTAATCCCTATGGTGACTCTGTTCATATACTCATACCATGGGCGCCAGCAAATTTGTCTTGGCTGAGGAGGAGTAGATCGGTGAGCTCACGCAGAGCGCCATGGCCACCATTGATACTGGTGGTCATATGGCAATGTTGTTTTACAAAGGGGTGACCATCTGCAACACAAACAGCAAGACCCACCGCTTTCATTACTGGCAAATCAACCATGTCGTCACCAATGTAGGCCACTTCGTCGGGCGTGACATTATATAAAGACAATAATGCTTCAAATGGCTCAAATTTATTATCAATACCCTGATAGATATGTTGCACACCCAAAGCTGTCATGCGGGTTTCAACAATTTTGGATTTACGACCTGTGATCACGGCAACATGAATACCGCTGGTGAGTGCGGAGCGTACGCCGTAACCATCACGAGTGTGGAATGCTTTTAATTCTTCGCCTGCATTACTTAAATAAATTCTGCCGTCAGAAAAAACGCCGTCTACATCGCAAATCAGCAGTTTGATTTTTTTAGCACGTTGCCAAATATCGTCGCTGATGGGGCCGTAAAATCCTTGATGAATCATTGTGTCTGACATGGTTAAATAACTCCTGCTTTAACCATATCGAGCATATTGAGTGCGCCGATAGGTTGATGATGTTGGTTTACGACAATCAGTCCGTTAATATTTTTTGCTTCCATAATTTGCAGCGCTTGTGCTGCTAAAATGCCGCTTGGACTGGTGACACAATTTTTGGTCATGACTTGCGAAATAGGGGTGGTGCGTAAGTTGACTTCAGCATCTATGATGCGTCGTAAATCTCCATCGGTAAAAATACCCACTAGGGTGTTGGATTTATCAACGATGGCCGTCATACCTAAGCCTTTTTTAGAGATCTCATATAACGCCTCAGTAATGCAGATATCATCGCTTACGATGGGCAAACGCTCACCGAGATGCATAATATCTTCAACTTTTAATAGCAATTTACGGCCTAATGCGCCACCCGGATGAGATAGGGCAAAATCGTCACGGGTAAACCCTTTGGCCTGCAGCAAGGTAATTGCTAATGCGTCTCCCATAACCAAGGTGGCTGTTGTGCTGGAGGTTGGCGCTAATCCAAGTGGGCAAGCTTCTTCTTTTACTTCAATACAAAGATGGATTTTGGCTAACCGTGCCATATTAGACTCAGGTTTACCGGTAATGGCAATTACGGGCACCCCCATTCGTTGTATCACTGGAAGTAGGGTTAAAATTTCGCTCGACTCGCCTGAATTAGAGATAGCAAGTACTATGTCATTTTTATCGAGTGCGCCTAAATCGCCATGACTGGCTTCGCCTGGGTGTACAAAAAACGCTGGGGTTCCTGTACTGGCAAAAGTGGCTGAGATTTTATTGCCAATATGGCCAGATTTTCCCATGCCCATAACAATGACTTTGCCTTTGCACTGCAAAATAAGATCACAGGCTTGAGCAAATTCAACTGAGTCAACATATTGGTATAAATTATCCAGTGCTGCTTTCTCGATATCGATGACCTTGCGGCCCCATAGGCGAAACTGCGTTTGATCTACCATGCGTGTCTCTCTTTTGTTTAATACTTAACCTTTATGCTCCAACTTAATGGGATTGAAACACAGCAATTTGGTACGCAATAAAGGTGACTAATAATAGGACACCATGCCAACGGGTTAGTTGCTTTTTGGCGCCTGTTGATAACACTAAAACGGCTAATGCTGTACTTGTACCTAATGCCATGTAGAAATCTCTACCGCTAGCTTGTGCATCGATCACGCCCGGTGCAATCAGCCCTGGTATGGCAAGTACCGCTAAAATGTTAAATAAATTAGAACCGACGATATTGCCGATGGCTAAATCGTCTTCTTTTTTCAATACTCCAGCAATACAAGCTGCAAGTTCTGGCAAACTGGTGCCAACAGCAATAATGGTTAACCCGATGACTAAATCTGATAAGCCATAAAATTTTGCAATTCCTACAGCGCCATCAACCATCCAACCTGCTGATAGTGGTAACAATATGATACCAACAATTATCCAAATGATAGCATGAAAGGTTGGGACGTTTTTAGGGATCTCTGATTCCAATTCTTCATCCATTGCGTCTGGGCTTTTATTACCAGTGGCTTGCCAAATGAAGTAGCCCATTACTGCAACAAATAGTATCGCGAGCAGTATGCCCTCAGTACGAGTTAATAAGCCATCATGTAGGTTATAACCTGCAAAAACAGTTGCGGCTAACATTAAAGGTATTTCACGTTTAAGGGTTTGAGAACCGACACTGATTGCACCCAGTAAGGCGGTTAGACCTAAAATTAATGTTATGTTAGCAATATTTGAACCTAACACATTGCCAATAGCCGTATCGCGCATACCATCCATTGACGCAGTTGCCGCAACAAACATTTCGGGGGCTGAACTACCCATTGCGACAATAGTCAATCCAATGAGCATGGGGGGTAAACCTAAATTACGTGCAAATGCCGCTGCGCCGTAAACAAATTTATCAGCACTCCAAACTAACACTGCAAGGCCTGCAATTAACATTAAGATATTAACTAGCATGTGATCCCTATAATAGTAAGTAATTAGCGGGCATTTTCGCTGGATTTTCACTAAATTGAAAGCATTGCACATTAATTGTATGAGCAATGAGCATTGGTTATATGGATATAGTTGTAGCTTAATGGACAATTACAGTACAATTTGCGCTTCATCTTCTTCTAAGGAAGGCTGTTATCTCTACAACACCGATGCCTGATATGAGTAATTCAAATAATTCCCCTTTGGTTGAAATAAACCATTTGGCGTTTAGCCATGGTTCACGAGTGATTTATAAAGACATTTCGTTATCGATACCGAAAGGTAAAGTGACGGCAATTATGGGGCCGAGTGGAATTGGTAAAACGACTTTACTTAAATTGATAGGTGGGCAACTTACACCTACTAGCGGTCAAATTTTATTTGATGGCCATGATGTTCATAAATTAAAGCGCGAAGATCTCTTTGAACTACGTAAACGTATGAGTATGTTGTTTCAAAGTGGTGCCATGTTTACCGACCTTAATGTATTCGATAACGTTGCATTTGCTTTGCGAGAACATTCTGGTTTACCCGAAGATATTATTCGTACAATTGTGTTAATGAAATTACAAGCCGTTGGGCTTCGTGGGGCAGCATACTTGATGCCAAACGAATTATCTGGCGGTATGCAACGCAGGGCTGCGTTAGCCCGTGCGATTGCGCTTGAGCCAGAAATGATTCTGTATGACGAGCCCTTTGCTGGCCAGGACCCTATTTCTATGGGGATGTTGGTTAAATTGATCCGTGAGCTGTCAGATACGTTAAAACTAACCTCTGTTGTTGTCTCTCATGATGTGGATGAAGTATTAGGTATTGCTGATTATGTTTATGTTATCGCCGAGAAAAAAGTGATTGCTCACGGAACACCAGAGCAACTTCGTTTGTCTGACAACCCGCAGTTAATTCAGTTTATCCAAGGCGCACCTGATGGTCCGGTGCCATTTCATTATCCTGCCGAGGATTATCAAAAGGAGTTATTGCGTGGGCGTAATTGATAACATTGCCAATATGGGCAAAAACGCATTAAAAATGGTTTCTGGTTTAGGCCGTGCTGGTTTGATGTTGTGGGGCGCGATTGTTAGGGTGCCTAATATTAAAAAAGGTTTACCATTACTTACCAAGCAAATTTATGTGCTCGGTGTTCGCTCTATGGTGATCATCTTGGTATCGGGCTTGTTTATTGGCATGGTACTGGCGTTGCAGGGCTACAATATTTTGGTGGGGTTTGGCACTGAAGAGAGTTTAGGCCCAATGGTTGCGCTAAGCTTACTGCGTGAATTAGGACCAGTTGTCGCAGCCTTGTTGTTTGCTGGGCGAGCAGGCTCTGCATTGACGGCTGAAATTGGCTTAATGAAATCGACAGAGCAGTTATCAAGTTTAGAAATGATGGCTATTGACCCATTAAGGCAAATTATTGCACCTCGCTTTTGGGCTGGGGTGATAAGTATGCCGCTACTGGCGCTTATGTTTAGCCTAGTGGGTATTTTTGGTGGTCATCTGGTCGGTGTTGAATGGAAAGGAATCGATAGCGGTGCATTTTGGTCTATTCTGCAAGCGTCTGTAGAGTGGGAACAAGATATCGTTAACTGTTTGATTAAAAGTTTAATTTTTGGAGTTGTTGTGACCTGGATAGCCTTGTATAGAGGCTATGAGGTACAACCAAATCCTGAAGGTATTAGCCGTGCAACAACATCAACCGTTGTGCAGGCCAGTTTAGCTGTTTTAGCGCTGGACTTTTTGCTCACTGCAATCATGTTCGGAAATTAAGGTTTTTTCATTGTTTAGTTTAATTGAAGTGGTTTAAGAGTATGTTGACACGGAAAATTGAGTTACTTGTAGGCGTGTTTTTATTGTCTGGTTTATTGGCTTTTTGTGTATTGGTATTTAACGTTGCCAATGTAGAAGTGAAAGCAAATGACCAAACTTATACATTAGTGGCCGAGTTCAATAATATCGGCGGGTTAAAAGTGCGTTCACCGGTGAAAGTCGGCGGTGTCGTGGTGGGGCGTGTGACTGACATTACGCTTGATGCTAACAAGTTGATCCCGGTAGTCACCTTGACTATGGATAAACGTTATGATCAGTTCCCTGAAACAAGCAGTTTAGCCATTTTAACGTCAGGCCTACTTGGCGAACAATTTATAGGTTTAACTCCAGGCTTTATGGACGATGATATCGCTATGCTTGCTAATGGTGATAAAGTTCATGACACGCGTGGTGCATTAATTTTAGAAGATTTAATCGGCCAGCTTTTGTACAGCATGTCGTCTAAAGAATAAATAGGAGCTATATAATGAAAGCACTTTTTAGTCGTGTAATTGCTTTATGTTTGGTGGGTAGCGCTGTTATGAGTTCTGTCACAATAGCGGCTAATGACGAGATCAATACCAATGATCCGTATGAAATGATAAAACAAGTTGCGAATAAAACCTTTGATCGTTTTAAGCAAGATAGAGCGTTAATTGATAGCGATTTAAGTCACTTAAAAGTGATTGTTAATGAAGAATTAATGCCATACGTTGATTACAAATATGCCGCTTATAAAGTGATGGGCCAATATTTGCGCGACACCACTCCAGATCAACGTGACCGTTTTGTTGAAGCATTTGAGGGATATTTAGTCGCAACCTATGCGCAAGCATTGACAGAATATACCAATCAAGCGGTTGAGTTTGATCCAGCGACCGATTTTAAAAACGAAAAAATAGTCGAAGTTAACGTACAAATTATCGAAAAAGGCCGTCCACCGATTAAAGTTCAATTTAAAGCTCGTCGCTTGAAAGACAATACCTGGAAAGCATTCGATTTGGTGGCCGAAGGCGTCAGTTTGCTTGCGTCAAAGCAATCTGAGATCTCAAACTTGATCCGTCAACAAGGTATCGAAGCGGTGATCTCAATGTTGAACGACAAAACTAAGCAGAAAATTGACCGTCAACCCGAAAAAGAAGCAGCTGCAGCGTGATTAAGTTTACTCAACAAGAGCAACAATGCTTTGTGAGCGGTCGATTAACTCAGGTTGAAGTCAAACAATTATGGCCTAAACGCCAAGAGTTGTTTACTGCTTCAACCCAAGTGATAGACTTGGCCGCCTTAGAATACGTAGACAGTGCTGGCGTAGCGTTATTACTGGCATTAGTTAAATTAACTCATCCTGGCACAGAAGATAAAAGCCCATATCGTCAGCTGGTTAACCCCAGTGAACAGCTCATGAAAATGATAGAGCTATATGATTTAGATGCTTTTTTTGGCCAAAATTAGTGTAGTAAGCCATGATTGATAAGTCATGGTTTTGCACATCAGCTTTAGAGTAAAGGTAATAGATTTCATGGATTGCAAGGTGATTGAACAAATATTAACTGAGGCTTTGTCGTTGACAGAGGCTCACGTCACTTCAGATGGTAGCCATTATAAAGTAGTAGCCGTTGGAGAATGCTTTGATGGCCTTAGCCGAGTCAAGCAACAACAAGCTATTTATGCTCCATTGTCAGAGCAGATTGCCAGTGGCGAATTGCACGCACTAACGATTAAAACATTTACGCCGACCCAGTGGAAGCGTGAAAAACTCTTCAACATGTAATACTGAGATTCACAGTGGATAAATTAACAATTAAAGCCAGCAAACCGCTTGCTGGTGAAGTAGTGATCTCTGGCGCAAAAAATGCCGCGTTGCCAATTTTAATGGCGGGTGTGCTAGCCCAAACAGATTTTATTGTCTCTAACGTCCCTAATTTACGCGACGTTAATACCAGTTGTGAACTCCTACGTTGCTTAGGTGCTGAAGTTGAACAACTTGAAAACAGCAGGGTGCGTATTTCGACAACTCATTTAAATGAGTATTGTGCGCCGTATGATCTGGTTAAAACGATGCGTGCCTCAATCCTTATATTAGGACCTCTACTGGCGCGTTATGGTACTGCTGACGTGTCTTTGCCTGGTGGGTGCGCCATTGGTGCACGACCAGTGAACTTGCATTTGCATGGTTTAGAGCTAATGGGCGCAAAAATCGAAGTGCAAGAAGGTTACATTAAAGCGCGAGTTGATGGTCGCCTGAAAGGTGCACATATCTTTATGGATATGGTCAGTGTAGGTGCTACAGAAAACCTATTAATGGCAGCCTCTTTGGCCGAGGGAACAACCGTTATAGAAAATGCTGCCCGCGAACCAGAAGTGACTGATTTAGCCAATTGCTTAATTGCCATGGGCGCTAAAATTTCAGGTGTTGGTACAGCAACATTGACCATTGAAGGTGTAGAGCGTTTATCGGGTTGTGAATACCGTGTGATGCCAGATCGTATTGAAACCGGTTCATTTTTAGTCGCAGCAGCGGTAACTCGCGGTAAAATTCGTTGTGTGTCAGCAGATCCTAGTGCATTAGAGGCTGTATTATTAAAGCTTGAAGATGCAGGTGCGACAATTACTACTGGTGAAGATTGGATTGAGCTTGATATGCATGGCAAGCGTCCTAAAGCTGTGAATATTAAAACCGCGCCTTATCCAGCGTTTCCGACTGACATGCAGGCTCAATTTTGTGTGTTAAATGCGCTTGCTGAAGGTACTGGCCGAGTGACCGAAACGATTTTTGAAAATCGTTTTATGCACGTGCCTGAAATGAGCCGAATGGGGGCTAATATCGAATTAGAAGGTAATACCTGTATTATTCATGGTATTGAACGTTTAAACGGTGCTCAAGTTATGGCAACTGATTTACGTGCTTCAGCCAGTCTAGTGATTGCAGGATTAATGGCTGATGGTATTACAACCGTAGATCGCATCTATCACCTAGATCGTGGCTACGAGCATATTGAAGCTAAGTTCCAGGGCCTTGGTGCTGAAGTCATTCGGGTGAAATAATTTTTTATTTTACTTAAGTTGAGCTCACATAAAAAAGCCATTCATTGTGTAATGAATGGCTTTTTTGTTGGTTGGTATTAATCTAGATCGTTAGCTTTTTCAGCGATGATGACAGGCAATGATTGTTGTTTACCTTCGCGAATAATGGTCATAATCACTTTGGTACCTGGCGGCGTTTCCGCAATGCGGTCTAGCAACATTTCAACACCGGGGACATCTTCACCGTTATATTGCGTAATAACATCTCTTGGTGATAACCGTGCTCGGGCTGCTGGGCCATCAGGATCTATGCCTGTTACCAGCACACCTTTTAAGTCGGGCAGATTAAGAATTTGTGCAACCACAGGATTTAAAGGCTCGCCAGAAATACCCAATGCCCCACGGATCACGCGGCCATGTTTAATTAACTTATCCATAATGCTATGGGCTAATTTAATCGGAATGGCAAAACTGATGCCATTTCCGCCACTGTCTCCACCCACTTGAAATGCTGCGGTGTTGATGCCTATCAACTCACCACTGGTATCAATTAATGCCCCGCCAGAATTACCCGCATTAATGGCGGCGTCTGTTTGTAAAAAGTCTAAATATCCTGAACTTAAGCCGTTGCGGCCGGTAGCGCTAATAATGCCCTGGGTAATTGTTTGGCCAATATTGTAAGGATTACCGATGGCGAGTACGACATCGCCGACTTGAGCAGGGTTATTTAGGTTGTAAGGGACAATAGGTAAACTATCACCTTCTATTTTAAGGACGGCTAAATCAGTAACTGGATCAGAACCTACTACTTCAGAGGTGAATTTTCGCCCGTCTTGAAGCGCGATAACGATTTCGTCGGCTTTTTTGATTACGTGATAATTCGTCAGTACATAACCATCTTTACTCATGATCACACCAGAGCCTAAACCTTGCAGTGAACTTGAATTTAATGGATTACGTTGATCGATACTCAGGCTGTATATATTCGCCACAGCAGGTGCTGCGCGACGTACCGCTTTAGCAAAAGACAATTCTGAGCCGCCGTTGTGTACGTTAGACAGGCCAGTATTGAGAGAATTATTAGGCAATAAAGAGGTGATAACTAAAAATACAGCTGCCATGATCAGGCCAAATACCACAGCTTTTATTATATAGATACATGTGTCTTTAACGTTCATGGCCTAGGATTTGTTGAAGAAAATTAGGCTTATACTAACATAGCTTAAAAAATTAAGCATCGGTGCTCTAGGGCATCGATGCTTAATTGTTGAACTTATATTGCACTCACTGTCACCTCAAGATTGGCAACGCAACAGCTGACAGTGGATCGCCATGCTGTTAAACCATGAGCGACTATCGTAATACTAGATAGAGTAAATTATTGTCTCTCAGTATTTTTAGTGCCACAGAACTTTGATTTTCTTTCAATGCTTCTTTTAATACCTTTAAACTCGATATTTTGCTGCGATTGAGACCCACAATTAAATCGCCTTTTTGTAAACCACTCATTGCAGCTGGTGAGCCTTGGGCAATTTCGGTGATTTCAATTCCTTTTTTGGTGTCTTCTAGCGTTGCCCCTTGCAACATAGGGTGCACATTGCCAGCTTCTGCTTCTACTTTATCGGCTTCACCTAGCGTCGCTTTGATGGTCTTTTTATCTCCATCGCGAATGATACCAAACTCAACTTCTGCACCTGCGCCCATAGTGGCCACTTTGGCACGGAGTTCTTGGAATGTTTTAATACTGCGCCCGTTAAGGCTCACAATGATGTCGCCTGCTTTTATGCCCGCTTTATCGGCTGCACTTTTGGGCATGACTTCGTTAACGAAACCACCGTGTTGAGTGTCTAAACCAAATGCTTTGGCAAGCTCGTTATCAAGATCTCGGCCCGAAACCCCTAACACTCCTCGTCTAACTTCGCCATGCTCAATAATTTGTTCAATTAGGTTATTAACCATGTTTGCAGGAATGGCAAAGCCAATGCCAACATTACCGCCATTAGGTGCCACAATTGCGGTGTTGATACCAATGAGCTCACCTTTTAAGTTGACTAATGCCCCACCGGAATTACCACTATTAATTGCAGCGTCTGTTTGAATAAAGTTTTCTAGCATTTCAATTCCTAACCCACTGCGGCCAAGAGCACTGACAATACCAGATGTTACTGTTTGCCCTAAACCAAACGGGTTACCAATAGCCACTGCAAAATCACCAACTCGAATATTATCTGAATCAGTTTGTTTGATTGCGGTGAGGTTTTTGGCTTCGATTTGCAGCAAGGCAATATCAGACTCTTTGTCGGCCCCAATCAACTTAGCTTTTATTTCACGGCCGTCATGCAGACCAATTTGAATGTCATCTGCACCATTAATCACGTGATTGTTAGTCACTATGTAACCCTTAGCGGCATCGATGATCACCCCAGAACCTAACCCTCTAAACGGGCGTTCTTGTACTTGCTCTTGTGGTGCATTTGGGCCAAAGAAATAACGAAATACATCAGGTACTCGTTGTTTTGAAACCTGGGTACCAGATACTGCAACAGACACCACAGCAGGAGTGGTGCGTTCTAACATAGGTGCAAGGCTTGGTAGTGCCTGACCATCAACTGACTGAGGGATCGCAGAGTGAGACACTGCGGGAAACATAGTTAGCGATGCTGTTAATAATGCTGCAGAAAGTAAGCTTAATTTTGTTTTCATGTTTAGGTAGCTCCTAGATGCATTCAACTCTATACACAAAATATGGGATTGAAAGCATGATTTCAAAGTTAAATATCGTTAATCAATTTGGAATTAGGTTTGGCGGACTAATGAATTGACATCGCCAATTAAATGTAAAAATAAAATCGGTAATCCTGAGTTAATGATTCAGAGTAAAGCACAGATTGTTAGTTCCATTTTGATTAACAAAGCTTAATTTGATCGTTTAAGCCGGTTACTCGTATTGATTATTTAATGTTATTATCGCCGCAATTAATTGATGTAAGAGAGTCTTTATCGTGTCGCAGTTAACCCCCTGGCAGCATTATCAGCAAGACCTTACCCGAGAAGATTTTTCACATGATGCCGCCCAAGAGCAGGCAGTTAAGTCATTACAACGTGTTTATGATGAACTCATTAATGCAAATAAACCGGCTTCGGGATTGTCCAAATTATTTTCTGTAGTCGGCGTAAAAACAAAGCCTGTCCCTGTGAAAGGGTTATATTTATGGGGCGGAGTTGGGCGTGGTAAAACTTATTTAATGGATACATTTTATGATGCATTGCCTGGAAAACGTAAATTACGGGCGCATTTTCATCGGTTTATGCATCAAATCCACCATGAACTTGACGGCTTAAAAGGCGTGCAAGATCCACTTGTGAGCATTGCAAAGAAAATGGCTGGACAATATCAGGTCATTTGTTTTGATGAGTTTTTTGTTTCTGATATTACCGATGCCATGTTGCTAGGCACTTTGTTTCAAGAATTGTTTAAGCATGGTGTCGCTTTGGTGGCCACCTCAAATATCATACCAGACGAATTATACAAAAATGGTTTGCAGCGGGTTCGTTTCTTACCTGCAATCGCATTAATTAATCAACATTGTGAAATTCTGAATGTGGATTCTGGTATTGATTATCGCTTACGTACCTTAGAGCAGGCTGAGATTTATCACTATCCACTTGATGAGCAAGCAGATATTAATTTACTGCATTATTTTGCCCAATTAGCGCCAGAATCAGAGGTGCAGACCGCCGCGATTGATATTGATGGGCGTGCTATTAAAATTCGCCAACAATCACAGGGCGTTTTGCTGATTAACTTCAGAGACTTGTGCGATGGTCCACGTTCGCAGCGTGACTATATGGAAATTGCATGTCTTTACCATACAGTATTGCTCAGTGGTATTGAGCAAATGGGTGCCCAACAAACGGGTGATGATATCGCTAGGCGATTTTTAGCCATGGTCGATGAGTTTTATGAGCGTAACGTAAAATTGATCGTATCAGCGCAAATTAAATTAGAAGATATTTATACCGATGGTCAGCTTACTTTTGAGTTTAGGCGTTGTCGTTCTCGTTTAATTGAAATGCAATCAAGAGATTACCTAGCCTTAGAACACTTACCCTAATACTAAGTTTCATGGGTAAATTACTGGTAAATGTCATTCGAGTAATTAATTTAAAATATTCTGAAAAAGCAGGTGATCTTTAGGTTCTCTTTGCGTATAATCTGCGGCCTGCCCGCGTTAACCGCCTATCTGGGCGGAAGTTAGAAACCAATATTCGAGCTCGAAGGGGCAAGAATCGGTAATTTTGTGTTGATTGCAACCGGCAGTCAGCATGTGAGACAGAAAATTAACTTTGGGTTTTTGTAATAATGAAGACTTTTACTGCTACACCAGAAACTGTAACTCGTGACTGGTACGTTGTTGACGCTGAAGGCAAAACTTTAGGTCGTATCGCAACTGAAATCGCAACTCGCTTACGTGGCAAGCATAAGCCAGAATACACTCCACACGTTGATACTGGTGATTACATCATCGTTATCAATGCTGAAAAAGTGACTGTAACTGGTAATAAAGCTGCTGGTAAGATTTACTACTCTCACTCAGGCTTCATTGGTGGCATTAAGCAAATCAGCTTTGAGAAGCTTCAAGCTCACAAGCCTGAAATGATCATCGAGAAAGCAGTTAAGGGTATGTTACCAAAAGGTCCTTTGGGCCGTGCTATGTTCCGTAAACTTAAAGTTTACGCTGGCGCAGAACATAACCATGCTGCACAACAACCACAAGTTCTTGATATCTAAACGGGAGAAGTAAGCAAATGTCTGCAACTCAGTACTACGGCACTGGCCGTCGCAAAACATCTACAGCTCGCGTTTTCGCTAAAGCAGGTAGTGGCAATATTATCGTAAACCAACGTCCTTTAGATGTGTACTTTGGTCGTGAAACTGCTCGTATGGTTGTTCGTCAGCCATTAGAGTTAGTTGAAATGACTGAAAAATTAGACATCTATGTAACAGTTAAAGGCGGTGGTATTACTGGCCAAGCTGGTGCAATTCGTCACGGTATTACCCGTGCACTTATGCAACTAGATGAAGCTTTACGTCCTACATTACGTACCGCTGGTTTTGTTACCCGTGATGCTCGTAAAGTTGAACGTAAGAAAGTTGGTCTACGTAAAGCACGTCGTAAACCACAATTCTCTAAGCGTTAATTCGTTTATTGGATTCAAAAAACCCAGCTTATGCTGGGTTTTTTATTACCTAAAATTAAGCTGAATAAATTGTTTATTTTTGTGCATAATCCATATCAATAAGCCGATCTTAAGATGGCCAACATTTTTATATTTGAGGTATTAGCATGAGTTTAGAATTATTAATGACGGCATTTGGCTTGGTTTTAATTATTGAAGGGCTAGGGCCATTACTTTTTCCTAACAAATGGCAAAAATATTTATTTGAGCTTTCTACACAAAAGCAAAATGTTCTCAGACGCTTAGGTGGAAGTCTTGTTACCGCAGGTGTCGTTTTATTGATTATTTTTTAATAAAATACTTGCCTATAACCCCCTAAAATCTGTTAAAATTCTATTTTATACCACAAGACGTTGCAGCTAATAATGGGCAAAAATGTAGTCGTACTCGGAACCCAATGGGGTGACGAAGGCAAAGGTAAGATTGTCGACCTTTTAACAGAACAGGCAAAATACGTAGTTCGTTACCAAGGCGGCCACAATGCCGGTCATACTTTGGTGATTGATGGTGAAAAAACCGTTCTTCATCTTATTCCGTCAGGAATTTTACGTGATAACGTAAAATGTATTATCGGTAATGGTGTTGTACTGGCTCCTGATGCATTGATGAAAGAAATCAATATGCTAAAAGGGCGCGGTGTACCTGTAGAAGAGCGTCTACTTATTTCTGAAGCATGTCCGCTTATTCTACCATTCCATTGTGCACTTGATATCGCTCGCGAAAAAGCGCGTGGTAATAAAGCTATTGGTACTACTGGTCGCGGTATTGGCCCTGCATATGAAGATAAAATCTCACGTCGTGGTTTACGCGTTGGTGATTTATTTAATGCAGAGTTATTTGCGACTAAGTTACAAGAAGTTATGAAATATCATAACTTTATGCTAACTGAGTATTACCAAGCGGAAGCGGTTGATTACCAGCAAACCCTAGATGATGCATTAGCGATTGCTGATTACCTAAAGAGCATGTGTACTGACGTAACAGAAATGTTAGACGTTGCGCGCAAAGCTGGTGAGCCAATTTTATTTGAAGGCGCACAAGGTACATTGTTGGACATTGACCACGGTACTTATCCTTTTGTGACCTCATCAAATACCACTGCCGGTGGTGTTGCTACAGGTTCAGGATTTGGTCCTCGTCACTTAGATTACGTGCTTGGTATTATGAAAGCATATACCACACGTGTTGGTGCAGGTCCGTTCCCAACAGAACTTGCCAATGAAATCGGTGATTACATCGGAGAAAAAGGCCAAGAGTTTGGTGCAACAACAGGTCGTAAGCGTCGTCCAGGTTGGTTGGATGCAGTGGCAATGCGCCGTGCTGTTCAAATTAACAGCGTAAGCGGTTTCTGTTTAACTAAATTAGACGTTTTAGACGGTCTAAAAGAAGTTAAAATTTGTGTTGGTTATGAATATCCTGATGGTACAGTTTCAAAGGTAACCCCTTTAGCTGCTGAAGGTTATGAGATGGTTAAGCCAATCTATGAAACCATGCCTGGTTGGAGTGAAGTCACTTTTGGTGCAACCTCTATTGAGCAGTTACCTCAAGCGGCAATCAATTATATCAAGCGTATCGAAGAGCTTTTAGAAACGCCAGTTGATATTATTTCTACTGGTCCGGATAGAAATGAAACCATGATTTTGGTTAATCCGTTCAAGTAAGACTAAAAGGCCGCGCTAAGCGGCCTTTTTTTATCGCCGTGCATTTGCCGTTGTGATGATTAAAATATAAATTGGGTTCATGTGCGATTCAAGAAATGCGCTATACTGCCGATGGATAAGTCATCATAGTGTTATTGAGAATTCTTATGTTGCGTATATCGTTAGTTCTTTTAAGCCTGCTTTCTATAAATGCCTTTGCGTTGACTGAGGCTGTCGATATTTATAGCGATAAACAACTGATTTCACTTATTCAATCAAATCAATATTTACAGCGCGTACAGGCAGATGAGTGCCAATTAGTACAAGATATCGAAGCCCGAGCTGAAGTGTTAAAGCAGCCTTTATATCAATTTTTATGGGCTGAGATGCTCAATCACGGTGTTTGTGTTAAAGCACATCCGTCAAGAGGCATGAGGTTATTGCAAACATCAGCTGAGCAAGGTAGCTCAGAAGCGATGGTTAAATTGGCGGATTACTATTATCGCGGTAAACTAGTGTTGAAAAACCCTGACCGTGCAGTTCAATACGTATTGCCTGCTGCAGCAAATGGCCATTTAGACGCCAGAATGATGCTCGTGCGTTTGTTTGGTGAGGGTTACGGTAGCCCGACTGACTATGAAATGGGTTATCATTGGTTATATAACAGTATTTTTGATGATGATGCTCAGCAGAAAAAAGCGTCATCTTTATTGCAGGTGTTAGCTGCAAAAATGCCCGCCAGTATTGTGGCCAGGGCGCAGCAGTCTCAGCTGTATACACGTTAAGGCTCCATAGAATGGAGCGAATTATTTGGAAATTGAATGATCAACGATCCTCATTTTGAGAGAGAGCAAGACAAGTACGACAACCCTATTCCTAGCCGCGAGTACATTTTAGAGTATTTGCGTGCGCAAAAGTCTCCTGTTAGCCGCGATAAAATTGCCGAAGCGCTTAATATTACCGACGAAGAACCTTTAGAGGCGCTCCGTCGACGCTTGCGCGCCATGGAACGTGACGGGCAATTAGTGTTTACTCGCGGACAAAGCTACGGCTTACCTGAGCGAATGGACTTATTATCAGGCAGCGTAATAGGTCATCGCGATGGGTTTGGTTTTTTTAAACCGGACGAAGGCGGTGACGACCTGTTTATCAATAATCGCGATATGCTGATGTATTTTCATGGCGATAAAGTCTTGGCACAAAAAGCCGGTACCGACCGTCGTGGACGCCGTGAAGCACGTATTGTTCGTTTGGTACAAGAACGAACGGCTGCTTTAGTTGGGCGTTATCATGTCGATGGTGGCATGGGCTTTGTGATCGCCGATGATCGCCGCATCACTCAAGAAATTTTAATCGATAACAACGATCGTAATGGTGCAAGAGCCGGTGATGTCGTTGTAGTTGAACTCACCCGCCGTCCAGGCCGTTTTGTTAAAGCTGCAGCTAAAGTGACTGAAGTGCTTGGGAAAACGATGGCGCCAGGCATGGAAATCGAAATTGCACTGCGTAATTACGATTTACCACACACCTGGTCTGCCGTGATTGAGAAAAAGCTTAAGCGAATTCCAGACGAAGTGCCTGACTCTGACAAAGAAGGTCGCGTCGATTTACGCCACTTACCTCTGGTGACTATTGACGGTGAAGATGCCCGTGACTTTGATGATGCGGTTTATGCCGAAGTCAAACCAAGTGGTGGTTGGCGTTTATGGGTTGCGATTGCTGATGTGAGTCATTATGTTAGAACCGACTCGGCCCTAGATATTGAAGCTAGAGCTCGTGGTAATTCAGTGTATTTTCCGTCACAAGTCATCCCTATGCTGCCGGAAAAAATCTCTAATGGTTTATGTTCATTAAAGCCGCATGTTGATCGTTTGTGCATGGTTGCAGAGATGACTATTTCTGCCGCTGGAAAATTATCGGGTACTAAATTTTACCCTGCTGTGATGCATTCTCATGCTCGGTTTACCTATACTCAGGTCGCCGCAATGCTTGAAGGGGGGCCTATTGCTCCTGAGCATGAAGCATTGTTTCCGCATTTATTGTGCTTACAGTCCTTGTATCTTACGTTAGATGAGCGCCGCGCTGAACGTGGAGCTATTGCTTTTGAAACTTTGGAAACTCAGTTTATTTTCAATGAACAACGTAAAATTGAAAAAATTGTTCCAAGGGCTCGTAATCAAGCACATAAAATTATTGAAGAATGCATGATTTTGGCAAACGTGGCATCAGCTAAGTTTGTTAAAAAGCACAAAGGTGAAGTGTTATATCGGGTGCACGAAGCACCGTCTGAGCAAAAGCTGGCAAACTTTAAAGAGTTTCTTGCTGAGCGTGGTTTGAGCATGGATGGTGGCTTAGAACCGACGCCAACAGATTATCAAAACTTGATGTTAAAGATTGCTGATAGGCCGGACTTTGAGCTGATACAAGTGATGCTGTTGCGTTCAATGCGCCAAGCCATTTACACGCCAGACAACGAAGGGCACTTCGGTTTAGCCTTAGAAGCCTACTCGCACTTTACCTCGCCAATTCGTCGCTACCCTGATTTAATATTGCATAGAGTGATCAAATATTTACTCGCAAAAGAACAGGGTGAAATTAAAGATAAGTGGACATCAGACGGTGGCTACCAATATCAGCTTGAAGAACTCGATTTACTCGGTGAAGAATGTTCAACAACAGAGCGACGTGCAGATGAAGCCACTCGTGATGTGAGCGATTGGCTAAAGTGTGAGTACATGCAAGATCATGTTGGCGACACATTTGATGCCGTTATTGCCTCAGTCACTAGCTTTGGCTTGTTTGTTCGCTTAAACGAGCTGTTTATTGATGGTTTGGTTCATATTTCAAGCTTAGCGAGTGATTACTATCAGTTTGATCCAATGCGTCAGCGTTTAATTGGTGAAAACACTCGTCAAGTGTATCAAGTGGGTGATGAGGTGACGGTTAAAGTTGCTGCCGTGAATTTAGATGACCGTCAAATTGACCTGTTGATGGAAGGTGATAGTGGTAAAGGCCGTGGCAAAAAACCACGAACAGGCAATAAACCGCTGACCGCTCGCGAGCGTGCTAACCTTGAAGGCGCAAAATTAGCAAGCAATTCATCTAATAAAAAGTCGGATAAACCCAAAGCGCGTAAAAGTCGTTCAGGTGATAAATCTACAGTCGCTAAAAAGCCTGTTGGTGCGAAAAAGTCATCACCCAAAACCAAAGGCTCGGATGCTGCTAAAACCAAATCTACAGTAAAGAAAACCCCTGCCAAGCGCAGCAAGAGAAAGTAATTAAATGAAAAAACAAGATACTATTTTTGGCATCCATGCTGTTAAAGCCTTATTAGAAAACAGTCCTGAACGTGTGATTGAATTATGGTTGTTGCAAGGCCGTGATGATGAACGATTAATGCCATTAATTAATAGCGCTTCAGAGTTTGGCATTACCTTGCAGCGTGCTGCGCGTAAAGTGTTAGATGAAAAAGCATCTAGTACTCAACATCAGGGCATTGTTGCTCGTGTAAAAGCGGCTAAAGCGCTAACTGAACATGATTTAGATGCACTATTAGAAAACACAGCGGTTCCATTTTTACTTATTTTAGACGGGGTAACAGATCCACATAATTTAGGGGCTTGCCTACGTAATGCTGATGCCGCCGGTGTGCATGCGGTAATTGTACCCAAAGACAACTCAGTGGGTTTAACCTCAACCGTGAGCAAAGTGGCTTGTGGCGCAGCCGAAATCATTCCGTTGTTTCAAGTGACTAACCTTGCTCGCACCATGCGTCATTTACAAGATAAAGGTGTGTGGATTGTCGGCACAGCAGGTGAAGCTGATGGTAACGTGTATCAAGCTGACTTAACAGGCCCATTAGCGATTGCTATGGGCGCTGAAGATAAAGGCTTGCGTCGTTTATCGCGTGAAAGCTGCGATTCATTAGTGTCGATCCCTATGGCGGGTAGTGTGTCTAGTTTGAACGTATCTGTTGCGACTGGGGTTTGTTTGTTTGAAGCGGTAAGACAACGTCTTAGTGTTTAAGTATTAACAGTACCCAATAGCGATAATAAAAACGGCGATGTGATATCGCCGTTTTTTATTTGGTTATCGGCGTCTTATTTCATTATCAACATCTTCAAGATCGATATCGGCAGTGTCTTCGTCGTCATGTGCATATGCCGAATCATAATCGGGTTGCTCATCGTCTTCAGAACCATCATCTAGGGGCTCGTCAAGTCTATCAAAGGCATCCTGTGCAGGGAAAATCATCTGCTCGTTTACCATTTCAACATTGACCCTTGGATCTAGTGATGCCGCTAAAGGTGAGCTTACTAAGTCACCACCCGCCATAACATAATCACCCTTAGAGTGCTGTTCTGCTTTTTGGCGCTGATTAACCCATATTAACCTAGCGAGTAAGGTAAAGGAGCAAATTGCCATAAAGCCATAAAGCATTTGATCGCCCATTACCTGCATGAGTCCCGATGCGATGAGCGGCCCAATACTGGCGCCGATACCAAAGGTGACTAAAATGGTAGCTGATAGTCCGACTCGCTCATGCTGTTCTACTCGAGAGTTGGCTAATGCGGTGGCTAATGGGTATAGCGTAAATGCTAATATGCCAAACAAGCTGGTGAGAATGAGCGAATAAACTGTGTGAAATGGCACTAGAGTAATAATTAACACTAATATGCCTAACAATGTACAATTTATTCTGATCAGTAGGCTGCGAGAAATAATATCTGACAGTTTACCCATAGGCCATTGTGCTAATAAGCCAGCCAAAATAGTGCATGACATGTACATCGCAACGTGTTCAGGATCTATCCCTTTTGCTGTTGCGTATGACGGCGCCAGACCATAAAAACAACCTACTATCATACTGCCTAGGGCAATCGTTGATAACGCTTGTGGTGCGCGTTGCCAAAAGTGGCCCATTTTTAACGGGGCAGGAGTCAGTGGCTCAGGGTGAATTCGTCGAGTAATTGAAATCGGCACAATACACAGCGCAAAACAAATGGCAATTAACAGTAAAGGTTCAATACCAAGCTCTGGATACAGGCTAATGGCACCTTGACCTGCCATTAAGCCTAAGTATGAGACAATCATGTAGCTTGCAAAAACGGTACCGCGCTGATTGGTTTCTGATTGCTCGTTTAACCAGCTTTCTAGCACCATGTATTGACACATCATGCCCATACCTACAACAAGGCGTAGTATCAACCAAACGGTTAAGTTATCAATGAGTGCATGCCCCAGTGCAGAGGCTGTCACTATGCCTGCACAAGCAACAAAAGCACGTATGTGGCCCACTTGGGCAATGAGTTTATGACCTACTTTAGAGCCACACACCAAACCAATATAGTAGGCAGACATCATGCCGCCTATCCATATTTGTGGTACATCCATATTGGTTAGGCTTAAACCTAAATAGGTGGTGAGTAAACCTGCAGCCAGCACCATTAAAAATGTGGTGCTATACAATGATGCAAAACTGCGTAGTGGGCTGTCCATAACTGCGCCTCTAAAATTTCAGTAAAGCATATTCACTTACCGAATGAATGTCTTGTTTCGCTTCATTTCATCTGTGTTGAATCATTATTGAAACGTATATAACAAGTTGAATGTTGTCACTGTGTCGGTATTTCTACTGTCGTCAGGAACTACCTCAGTGTACTTGATGTTCATACCAATTTTAAATGCCCAATCTTGAATAAAGGTATTTTTGTAACTCATATCAAGGGTTAAGGTGTTATTGTCTAAACCTGTTTCAGCTGTTACATCGGCATTAAAGCTGGTGTACTCTTGCAATTTTACTGTGTATTTTGCTGCAGAACGGAGAATGACATCACGGTTTTCATCTGGAAAAGGCTCTTCGGTGCTGGCTTGAGGCTGGTCATAACGATAACCGGGGCCCGCTTCAAGACTTAATTTGGTTTTATAATTTTTAATTAAGTCAAAACCATAACCCGTTGAAATTGTTGTGACTCGAGTATATGAACCAAATTCATTCCAGGTAAATTCACCACGACCAAAAACATAGCCACGGTCTAATTTATAGTTAGACTGCAAAAATAATTCGTACTTTTCAGCAGTTGATTCGCTACCGTCGGCGGCATAGTAGACTTTTACTGTCCCTTCTTGCTTAGTTTTGAGCGAGTCGTAAGTAAGGTATGTACGACCGTTAAAGTTTTTGGTTTCATTATTACCGCTGTTGAGCTGTAAACCCGCTTCAACTTCTGCGTTAAAACTGGTGTCAGGTTCTTGATAATCAGGTGGAACTAACGCCCATGCCGGAGCTGATAATAAGAGGAGAAAGCATGTGGTAAGTAGATTTTTCATGGTCATCATTAAATTGCTTTATTTTGTGATGGCGTAAACGCAAGGTTTTTGACTGCCGACATCATACCTGCAATCAAGTTTGGTGAAAAGAGAGTTATTACTTGAGTTTCTGTTTCTGTTTCTGTATTATCGCGCGCTCAAATCAGTCACTTTAATTCGTTCCTTGCCTCCACATTGGTCTGACTGAGCCAGAAAAGAGGCTACTTAACCGTAAGGAGCAATAAATGCGTCATTACGAAATCGTATTTATGGTTCACCCAGATCAAAGTGAACAAGTCCCAGGTATGATTGAGCGTTACACCGGTGCCATCACCGCTGCTAACGGTACAATTCACCGTTTAGAAGATTGGGGCCGTCGTCAATTGGCTTACCCAATTCAAGACCTACATAAAGCTCACTATGTTCTTATGAACGTAGAAGCAACTGCAGAGTCTATCGAAGAGTTAGAAACAGCTTTCCGTTTCAACGACGCTGTTCTGCGTAACATGGTAATGCGCACTAAAGTTGCCGTTACTGAAGCTTCTCCTATGGCTAAAGCAAGAGACGAACGTGATTCACGTCGTTCATCTTCTGATGACCGTAGCAATGAAGAAGAAAGCGCTGAAGAAAACGCTGAATAATTTTTTCTGTGAATAACCACTTAACTTTGTCTGGCACGGTTATCCGGACCAAACAATTAAACAGCCCTAGCGGGATAAACCATACGGTTATTACGGTAGAGCATAAGTCACAACGTTATGAAGCAGAGTTATTACGAAACGTATATTGCATTATACAGGTGATATTAAGTGGCCCACGCTTTAATAGCGTTACAGATAAATTACAAGCAGGTGTGCAAGTTGAAGTTGAAGGGTTTCTTTCACTACAACAAGGACGAAATGGTCAAAACCGTTTAGTGTTGCATGCTGAAAATGTCGAATTGAAAACTTAGGAGACTGTCAAAATGGCACGTTATTTCCGTCGTCGCAAGTTCTGCCGTTTCACCGCTGAAGGTGTTGCAGAGATTGATTACAAAGATATCGTTACTTTAAAGAACTACATCACTGAAAGCGGTAAGATTGTTCCTAGCCGTATCACTGGTACTAGTGCTAAATACCAACGCCAACTAGCTCGCGCTATCAAGCGTGCTCGTTATCTTTCTCTACTGCCATATACTGATTTACATCAGTAATATTGCAGTATTAATTCCTAATCGAATAAAGAGGATTTGATAATGAACGTTATTCTGCTAGATAAAGTTGCAAACTTAGGTGGCTTAGGCGATCAAGTTTCTGTTAAAGCTGGTTATGCTCGTAACTTCCTTTTACCATACGGTAAAGCAGTTGTAGCAAACGCAGCAAACACTGAAGTATTTGAAGCTCGTCGTGCTGAATTAGAAGCTAAATTAGCTGCTGAATTAGCTTCTGCGACAGCTCGTGCTGAAAAATTAACTGCATTAGAATCAGTTGTTATTGCTTCTAAAGCAGGTGATGAAGGTAAACTATTCGGTTCAGTTGGCAACCGTGACATCGCTGATGCAGTAACTGCAGCTGGCGTTGAACTTGCTAAATCTGAAGTTCGTTTACCTTTAGGTGCTTTACGCACTACTGGTGACTTCGAAGTTGAAGTACAAGTACACGCTGAAGTTAAAGCTGTAGTTAAAGTATCTGTTGTTGCAGAAGCTTAATTACCTTTAGCTCCAAAAAGAACACCGCCTCAGGGCGGTGTTTTTTTTGGGTGATTATCACGTTTATACTCAGAGACCGCAGAGTTTAATATTGGTATTAGATTATAAATTTCAAAGGGATTGCGTTTTAGTTTATAGATTGTTAACTTCATGTTTTTACATACTCATAACAATAATATTCAATCAATCTGAAGACGCATGTTTAGAGCTTCACCGTGTTTTTAATGCTAAATGCGTTGGCTCGGTAATGTTAAGTACCTTATAAATTAGCGAAATAGTGCTCTTGATGTAACATCAGGGAAAACTGTGAAACTTCCAAAGGTTAAGTTTATACGTGTTTATGGTTTGGCACTTGTTAATTTAGCTATATTGGAAAGGGAATAATCATTACCAACCACAATACCTTACTTAAAAGCGTGTAAAGTGTTGCTCAAAGCAAGCTCCTTCAACTAGATTGAGTTAAATAAAGGACTAAAATGAAAACGTTTTTATTATCTATTTTGTGTATCTCTGCGCTTACTGGTTGTTCTACTTTTACGCCACCGCGTTACTCCATCGATGCTGATAACACTGTAGCATTAAGAAAAATCGAGTTGGGTGATATTGCTGTTGGAAACTTTACCGATCCAGCAAAAATGAGTAGCCAGTGTCGTGGAGCGGGCCCAATTGCTCCGCCGGATAAAGTGACTTTTGCCCAGTATATCCGCGAAGCTTTTGCTGATGAGTTAAAAGTGGCTGATTTATATAATGATGGCAGTTCGCCAAGAGTGACGTTAACCGGTACCTTGAACTCTTTGGTTTTTTCGTCGAGTAAAGGCTTAACCGGTGGGGAGTGGAATATTGATTTAACCTTAAACTCATCAAATGGCGCATCCTTAAATATGGTTGAAGCGTATGAATTTGAAAGTGGTTTTATTGCAGATACCGCCTGTAAACAGACGGCAGAGGCTTATATGGGGGCGGTGCAAAATTTGATCGGTAATATTGTAAGATCAGACAAGTTTGTTGAGTTGCTTAAATAGCCTAGCTAGGGTCAGTTGATTTTGCTGACCTTTGCATTGCAGAGCATTATTCGGTTTGATCAACTACAGCTTGTGGTGTGTCTTCCTCTTTGGGATCTGTAACCGTTTTTAGTTCTTGTTTAAGAGCGTCATTCGCGTCTGTAACAGCCTTTGGCACTGTTGCTTGCGGCGATGTTGGGTTGATAACCTCATTTGTCACCTTGCCGGTAACAGTAGCATCCTCTGTTTCAGGCACAGGTTTGCTATTGTTAGTCAGGTTATCTTCAGCAACAGCACTCTCTAGTGACTCGTTTAATGGCGTCTCGTTTACTGTTTGAGGCGCCGCATTTTGAGGCTCAACATTAGCTGGTGTTGTAGCGTTCTCTGCCGCTTGAGAGGCTTGCGCTGATGTTGGGCTTAAAGCCTCATTTGTCGCCTTGTCGGTAACATTTTCTGTTTCAGGCACAGGTTTGCTAATGTTAGTCAGGTTATCCTCAGCAACAGTAGTCTCTAGTGGCTCGTTTAATGGCGTCTCGCTTACTGTTTGAGGCGCCGCATTTTTAGGCTCAACATTAGCTGGTGTTGTAGCGTGCTCTGTCGCTTGAGAGGCTTGCGGCGATGTTGGGTTTAAAGCCTCATTTGTCGCCTTGTCGGTAACATTTTCTGTTTCAGGCACAGATTTGCTAATGTTAGTCAGGTTATCTTCAGCAACAGCACTCTCTAGTGGCTCGCTTGCTACCGGCTCGCTTGCTACCGGCTCGCTTGGTAACTGCTTGCTCGCAGGTTTAGGCTCAACATTAGCTGGTGTTGTAGCGTTCTCTGCCGCTTGAGAGGCTTGCGCTGATGTTGGGCTTAAAGCCTCATTTGTCGCCTTGTCGGTAACATCCTCTGTATTGTCTGATGTATATTCATCATTATTAAGAAGAGTCTCTGCTGGTGTTGTGTTGAGAGGTTGTTGTTTAGTGTCAACTGACGAGTCTAATAAGGCTGCAGATGGCAATTCAGCTTCAGTTGGTAGTGGGTTTTCAGACTCCGTTGTGTTGGCTGGCTCATCGATAACATCTTCATCTATGATGTCCTGAGTATCAGAATGTGATTCGGTATTTAAAGACTTAGCTTCAGCCTCAATTTCTAATACTTTTTGTGGAACTTCAAGCTCTTCACTGTTTAGCGGCGTTTCCAAGGCGTCACCGGTCGCGTTTTCTGTCGACTCTAGGACAGCGTCGGTATTTGACTCAGGCGCTAAACCTGTTGGTTCATTTAGCTTAGTTTCTGAGCCTGCACTTTCAGTACTCGTTGGCATGCTATGGGATTTATCATCTAGTTGTAACTCTTTGATAAGATTATCCGCATGGTCAACCTTGTCCATCATCCATAAAATGTAACGAATATCGACATGTACCGCTCGAGTAATGGTAGGGTTAAAGAACCAGTCTTTGGTAATTGCTTCATAGGTAGAGTCGAAGTTAAGCCCCACTAATTCGCCTTTGCCGTTTAATACTGGCGAGCCTGAGTTACCACCAGTGGTGTCTGCACTGGATAAAAAGTTAACGGGTACAGAATTGAAATCAGCAGGCTTGTCTAAGCAAGACATAAACTGACAGTTGTTGAAGTCTCGATAAACCGATGCGACACGGTGCTTGCCTAAATCATCTGATTTTATGGCGTTGAGTAATTTAGTGGGGACATTGTAGGGTTCTTTACCCGTATGTTTTGCTGCAAGTCCTTCAAGGCGGGTGAATGGCTGTTTATAAATTGCATCCTTAGAGAGGTACCCATCTACCATGCCATAAGTAATACGTAATGTTCTGTTTGCATCAGGGTATACTGGCCAATTATTTGATTTGTAGTAGTCAATGATTGCCTTCATGTATTCTGGGCGAGCAGATGAGAGCTTACCTTCTAGAATTTTTTCACTCTTTTCTAATGCCATATTTGTGTCATGAATGGCAACCGCTAATCGGATAAATGGGTCTTCACTTGTTTCAAAGTCAATGGCTTTTTTGGTCATCCAGGCTACGCGTTTTGATTGACTTTTTAGTTCAGTTAACGCGTATAAGGCTTCGACTTTTGCTTCTAAGGCTTCAAAGTTGTCGGTAATGCTGAGCGCCTTGTCAAACACTTCATTTTTATTTGGTTGTCTAACGTAGGCTTGTAAATCTTGCAACCACAGAGTTTTGTCTACCGCAGGATCAAAGCGACTACTGATCCGTCTTAACTCTGCTTTAAACATTTTCATGTCACGAAGTTGATACCCTGGCTCACGCTGATCGTTAGGTTTCTTTCTCTCTTGCGCTAATCGATACAATTTACTCGCCGCATTAAGCAGTTCACTCGATAGGGCATTTTTATAATAATAATGGGTTTGCATTTGTTGATGCTGTTCAGCAATCAATGCTTCTAAATCACTAATAATATTTTGATTGGCATTCGGATCTTGTTTAAGCCATGCTAAAAAGTCGTTTTCACGCTGTTGTTTAATACCGACAATATCGGTGGCGTTAAAACCATCGAGTAAACCATTATACTTTTTCATGCGGTTGGACATAGAGGCCAGAGTACCGGCGTATTTTAATGCAATACTTTTGTCAACTGCGCCCATAAATGTGATGGTATCAATTTGTAATTGATAGCGTTTTGCAAATGTAGGGTACATCCAGTCGCTGGCAAATTGCAGTTCGCTCGTGAGGTTATAGCGGCTGGTTGAGCCTGGGTAGCCCGCAACAAAAATACCGTCACCGGCTTTAACGCCATCAGCATTGATTGTTAAGTAGCTTTTAGGCTGGTATGGCACATTGTCTTTACTATAGGTTGCAGGTTTTCCGTCTTTGCCAACATAAGCCCGTAAAAAGGTAAAGTCACCAGAGTGGCGAGGATATTCGTAGTTATCAATGTCTCCACCGAATCCGCCAATGGTTTCTGGTGGTGCATAGACTAAGCGTACATCGCGAATGATGAGCTTTTTAGTGAGATAATACTCAAGTCCATGATGAAAACTGTCTACTTCGCAGCGGTAATTACTGTCGACCTCACATGCTTTAACTAATGCTTTGCTGTTGGCTTGAATGTTTTCAAAACGCGTTAACGGGTCATCACTTAAATTTGCCATGACTTGGTCGGTAACATCGGTGACTTCTTCGGTGATATAAAGTCGTTCGTTGGGGCCTGCCGACGGTTCTTCTGCCTGGGTATTAGCTAAAAAGCCATTTGCGAGATAATTATGGTCTTTTTTGCTGTTATATTGGATCCCGCGATATGCACAATGATGGTTTGTGACAACTAGGCCTTGGGGCGACACAAAACTGGCGGTACAATAGCCCAAGCTAACAACGGCATTCATCGGGTATTGACCTAAATCGGCTAACTGTGATGCTGGAATATCAATACCACGTTGTTGTAATTTGTCGGCTATAGACAGCATTTGATAAGGCTGCCACTGTCCTTCATCAGCAAGAGCAAAACAAGATGTCAGCACTAATGCTGCAACAAGTGCAATACGCATGTATTTTCCTTAATGTATTAATTGATTAACCGTTGACTGAGTCGTCGTTTTCATTCTAAATGACAGCAAATAAAGCTTAGACACGGTGTTATACCATATTTTATAAAGTCGTTGTAAATTGGGAGCGTGAATGTCACAACAAGGTGCTTTTAAAGCCAGAAATAGGCAAAAAGATGCAGAGGTCAATGCATTAAAACTGCCACCACATTCGATTGAAGCTGAACAGTCCGTTTTAGGCGGCTTAATGCTCGACGCCGAAGCGTGGGACCGTGTTTCTGAAGCGGTGGTACCTGAAGATTTTTATTCTCGTTCACATCGCATGATTTATACCGCAATGCAAAAGTTGATGGAGTCAGGCCAGCCGCTTGATTTAATTACCGTTTCTGAGCAACTTGAAATTGAAGACCAACTAGAAGATGCTGGCGGTTTTGCCTATTTAGGTGAAATTGCAAAAAATACCCCCAGTGCCGGCAATATTTTGTCTTACGCGGATATTGTACGTGAGAGAGCGGTTGTGCGAGACATGATTGGGGTCGCTCATGAAATTGCAGACGCCGGCTATAACCCTGAAGGGCGCGATTCAAGCGCTTTGCTTGATTTAGCCGAAACCAAAGTTTTTAAAATTGCTGAGATGCGTGCCAATGCCAATGAAGGGCCGGAAAACATCAAAAGCATTCTTGAAAAAACCGTTGATAAAATCGAGCAGCTTTATAATAACCCACATAATGGGGTTACTGGGGTGTCGAGTGGCTTCAACGATTTAGATAAAATGACCGCAGGTTTTCAGTCAGGCGATTTAATTATCGTTGCGGCACGTCCATCGATGGGTAAAACCACCTTCGCGATGAACTTATGCGAACAGGCCGCAATGAATGAAGATAAGCCCGTGCTTATTTTCAGCCTCGAGATGCCGTCAGAACAGATTATGATGCGTATGTTGGCCTCACTTGGCCGGGTTGATCAAACTAAAATTCGTACGGGCCAATTAGATGATGAGGATTGGGCGCGCGTGTCATCAACCATGGGTATTATGCTTGAGCAAGGCAAAATGTACATTGATGATGGTTCAGGCTTAACGCCTACCGAAGTTCGCAGCCGTGCTAGACGTATTGCACGCGAGCATGGTGGCTTGTCGATGATTATGATCGATTACTTGCAGTTAATGCAGGTACCCTCGTTAAAAGATAATCGTACGTTAGAAATTTCAGAAATCTCGCGCTCATTAAAAGCGCTCGCCAAAGAGCTCGAAATCCCGGTTATTGCTTTGTCGCAGCTTAACCGCTCGTTAGAGCAACGTGCCGACAAACGTCCGGTTAACTCAGACTTACGTGAATCGGGAGCTATTGAGCAAGATGCCGACTTAATTATGTTTATTTATCGCGATGAAGTGTATAACGACAACTCTGAAGATAAAGGCACCGCTGAAATTATTATTGGTAAACAGCGTAACGGCCCTATTGGTCGTGTCCGCTTGGTATTCCAGGGGCAATTCTCACGGTTTGATAATTATGCAGGGCCTCAATTCGAGGAAGATTAATTATTTATTATCCTGTATTTAATTATATTTTATGGTTGTTTATGATCTTCCGTTAGCGATATATGACTTTTTGGGCTAGCCAAATGGGTTATGTTTTTATTGTTTAATTAAGGCACTCTATTGAAACCGTTTCCTCGTGCAGAAATCAGCCGTTGTGCTTTGCAAAGTAATCTGGCACAGCTGCGTCTTATTGCACCCAAAAGTAAAATTATGGCTGTGGTTAAAGCCAATGGTTATGGCCATGGTTTATTAAATGTGGCTGAAAGCGTAGGCATTTTAAATTATGTCCAAAGCGTGGGGAAATACCATGGTGGCGCCGACGGGTTTGGTTTAGCTAGATTAGAAGAAGCGCTGCAATTACGCGAAGGTGGAGTGAAAGGAAAACTACTCTTATTAGAAGGCTTTTTTCGTCAATCAGATTTGGCCACTTTAGTTACTCATAATATTGATACCGTGGTTCACCATGAGTCTCAATTGCACATGCTCGAAACCATCAAGCTGGATAAGCCCGTTACCGTGTGGATAAAAATTGATACCGGAATGCATCGGATTGGATTTACTTTGGATCAGTTTGAAAAGGTGTATCAACGCTTACTTCACTGCCCACAAGTGGCTAAACCCATCCATTTAATGACTCATTTTGCCTGTGCAGACGAACCTGATAACCAGATGACGCAAGACCAAATGAACGCCTTTTTGCAGCTTATTGATGGCCTCGACGGCGACCGTACTTTAGCCAATTCTGCTGGCACGTTATTTTGGCCAACAAGCCAAGCAGATTGGATTAGACCGGGAATTGCGCTATACGGTATTTCACCTGTAGTGGGTGATAGAGGCGTTAATCATCGACTTATACCAGCAATGGAATTAGTGTCTAATTTGATTGCAGTACGCGATCATAAAGCGGGTGACAGCGTAGGGTATGGCGCATTTTGGACAGCCAAACAAGATACCCGTTTAGGTGTTGTGGCCATTGGCTATGGCGATGGTTATCCTCGTAACGCGCCAGAGGGCACCCCAGTTTGGATTAATGGCCGCCGTGTCCCTATTGTAGGCCGTGTGTCGATGGACATGTTAACTGTCGATCTTGGTGCCGATGCGCAAGACAATGTGGGAGATAGTGTTCAACTTTGGGGGAAAGCTTTAGCGGTAGAAGAAGTCGCTGAGCATATCGGCACAATTGCATATGAGTTAGTGACTAAGCTCACTCCAAGAGTTGTGGTTGAGTTACTCGACTAAATATAAATATAAATAAATAAAAATGCCCAAGGTACTTCAGTGTCTTGGGCATTTTTGTTTCGCATAGCTCATTAGGCTATTGCGCATCTTCAAAACAGATTTCAATAAAAGCATTACCGTGGTCATGGGTAAAAGGCATCAGAATTTTTTTACCACGCGCTTTATGAGAAATGGTATGGTTTTTACCAGACACGACAGCGGGAGTTGCCATATCAAAATCATAGCCCTTATCGCTGAGTAAATTTTTAGCGCCTCCAGTAACCATGTTGGTTATTTCACCTACTAAATCTGTTACTTCATCATTAATGGTGTCAGGCTTTTCCCCTAACATTTTGTTCATTATTTCAAGAATTAAGGATTGCTCAAAAGTAATAGACAGCGAGCCACGAGTTTTAGGCCCCACCATCCCAATCAACCCAGAAACATCACCTTTAGCGAGATCATGATTTTTTAATTGTGGTTTACCCGGCTTGAGATCCATTGTTGCCATTGTTGATATCACATTGATCAAAGAAACTAGAAATGGGTTGATGAATTCAACGTTCATAGGCAAAACAATCCTTCTACATTCAAAACTGCAATAGACACATTAAGCATGATCACATCAGCTTATTAGCATTAATGTACACTATATCAGTAAACTGAAATACAGGTTTAAGCTTAGAACACAAAAATGAAATTGAAAGCGACATTACTGGCACAGATAGTTTAATACGGCGGTTTAGTGTTGGTGGCTCAATATTTGATTGAATACAATCTTGAAAGCTTCAATTTTGCAAGCTACATGAATAGAGGTTAAAAAATCTTACATGGTTTAGTTGTGGTTACTGACCAAATCTAGCGTAAAAATTGATGGTGTTTCTCGTTGATGGGTTAGTGATATAATCAGCTCAATCAGCAAAAGAGACTATTTTAGGTCACAATCATATTGACCCATCATCAGTTACACTCCGTAGTAATAATTAACATTTGTTGTTCGATTCAATAACACTGTCGAAAGATGTGTTTATCAATGCCGTAGATTATGAGTATAAATAATTCAGTGAATATTACACCAAAGCCAGACACGCTCGATCGCACCTTTTCTATAGCACCTATGCTGGATTGGACGGATCGCCACTACCGTTACTTTGCACGTTTATTGTCAGTTAAAGCACTGCTTTATACTGAAATGGTCACCACTGGGGCTATATTGCAGGGCAAGGGTGACTATTTGGCTTATAACGATGAAGAGCATCCGTTGGCTTTGCAGTTAGGTGGCTCTAATCCTATTGATTTAGCCGCTTGTGCCAAATTGGCTGCTGAGCGAGGCTATGATGAAGTCAATCTTAATGTAGGTTGCCCGTCTGACCGCGTGCAAAATGGTCGTTTTGGTGCCTGTTTAATGGCTGAGCCTGAGCTAGTTGCTCAGTGTGTCGATGCGATGAAGCAAGTTACTGATATTCCCATAACCGTTAAAACCCGCATTGGTATTGATGAACAAGACAGTTATCAATTTTTAACAGATTTTATTGAAATCGTGAATGCAAAAGGCTGTACTGCATTTACTATTCATGCGCGTAAAGCGTGGTTGCAAGGCTTGAGTCCGAAAGAAAACCGTGAGATCCCGCCGTTAGATTATGAGCGCGTGTATCAGCTTAAACGAGATTACCCACAGCTTAATATTAGTATTAATGGCGGTATTAAAACCCTTGAGGAAGCCCAACTGCATTTAGCACAGCTTGATGGTGTGATGGTTGGGCGCGAAGCGTACCAAAATCCGTATATTTTGGCTCAGGTAGATCAGCAATTATGCGGTACAAGCAGCCCTATCATTACTCGTGAGCAAGTGATTGAGAAAATGCTGCCTTATATCGAAGCGCATTTGGCTCAAGGCGGTCGTTTGAATCATATCACTCGTCATATGATTGGTTTGTTCCAAGGGTTACCGGGTTCGCGTGGCTGGCGACGCCATTTAAGTGAAAATGCCCACAAGCCGAATGCTGATATCAATGTGGTTTTAAAAGCCGCTGAATTTGTTGAGCCCCAGGCTCTTGCTGAGTCACAGGCTTAGTACGTTTTATCCCAATAGGTATTCTTTTCCCCAAGCGCCTTAATTTAGGCGCTTTTTTAGTGTTAATCCTTCCACAGACATTTTTTTTACCTGTAAATAATTTTGATATTAAACGTACTGGTCATTTTAACCAACTTGGTGGTTATTTTTACTACCTGTTGGTTTTTTGTACGTGAGTCCTGTTCATTAAAAAAGGGTGGGCGCTTAAATAATAGCTAGGTAAATCAGTGGTTTTTTGTGTTTTTTAAAAGTTGGCACGTAGCTTGTAATACCCATGGTGTAATCAACTAGACGGGTGTTTAGTTGCCATTAACCAACACAAGAAAGGATGCCACCATGTTTACATTAACTTCAAATATCGTTCGTCGTACTGTTCAATTATCTGTTGCTGCCGCAGTGCTCGTTACGGCAAGTGTTTCAGCACAAGCGGATGAGGTTTCTTTGAGCAATACGCTTAATTCACTTGAGCAGAACATCGCTCAAGCGAGCCAAGAAATGATTTCAACGGCTAAACAAGAGTTTCTGTTGTCGTTACAAACTCAAATCGCTGAGCAAGTTTACGAGGTCAATTCAAGTTTGGCGCAAGTGTCATTAGTTGGAACCGAAGAAAACAACACCGCCATTGCAGCAAAAACTGCAGAGAATAAGTAATGGATTGGCTGTTAAATTTGGGCTTGGTGCTGCCATTAATGTCGTTGCTATTATTGCCGGTAATCAGTTTTGCATTTTTTGCTATGTTAGTCAGCCAGCTCGAATGGCCTAACATTAATGACCAAGCTTAAGAATCCAATAATCAATATGAGTATACTGATAAGCAAGTGACTAACATCAATCTTGTTATCAATTTTAAACTAGGAGAATACGATGAGTCGTTTAATGAGTCGATTGCAAGATGAAGCAAGGATAGTGTGCGGTGTATCTGCTAATTTAGCAAAGCAGTATGGCTGGTCATTACTGTGGACCCGCGTTGTGACGATGGGGTTAGTGATCACCAATCCAGGTATTAGCTTAGCGGCATATTTTATTGTGGCCGTTGTCATGAGCCAAAAAACCTCACGTTTTTAATGCCCACCCCGGAAGGTAGAGGGGTGAGCATAGATGATTATTTATTTAAAAAAGCCTTAAATCGCTGCTTAGCTTCATCGCTTTGTAAACGCTGAGCAAATTGTACAATTTCTAATTTCATTTGAGCTTTTACTTGAGCTCGATTATGACGTAAAAGTTGTTTTGATGCTTGCATGGATAAAGGTGGCTGGGCCGCCAATTTTTTTGCTTGTGTTAGGCTAAAATCAATCAACTCATTGTGTGGAACAACACGATTGATTAAGTTTAATTGCGCTGCGGTTTCGGCATCAAAAGTGTCGCCTAATAAAATGAGTTCAGCCGCTTTGTGCTGGCCTACGATCGATGGTAGTAATATGCTTGATGCTGCTTCTGGTACTAAAGCTAAATTGACAAAAGGCATTTGGAATTTGGCCTTGTTGTCTGCATATACTAAGTCGCAATGGAGCAATAATGTTGTGCCAATCCCTACCGCTGCACCGGTTACAGCCGCAACCACAGGCTTTTTTAGATCAACCAAGCAAAACAAGAATTTAACTGTTGGGTGATTATCATCTAATGCACCACTTTGCAGGAAATCTACGATATCATTACCTGACGTAAAACAATCGTCTGTGCCATGAAACATAAAGGCACGAATGTCATTGTCGGCTTCGCCTTGGATCAGGTATTCTGTTAACTGCTGATACATTTTTAGATTGAAGGCGTTACGTTTTTCTGGACGATTAAAACTGATGATGCGTACACCTTGATCATCTCTTACCTGAATATAACTCATTCGTGACTTCCTATAGTGAATGCGAGTGGGGTTTACATGGAGTTTAAGACATTGAAAGTAATATTCAAACACCTGTTTAACTTTTTAGTGTTATCATCATTGTCATTCGCAGCATCAGCTAACGTAGTTCTTGTTGATGGATATGTTAGAGCAATGCCTGCGAGTGTGCCCAATACTGCGGCTTATTTTACGTTAGAAAATCATACTGCAAATGCAGTCACTTTGATTGGCGTTAATACTAGCGTAGCCAAAGAGGCACAGTTGCATACGATTATTGAAGAAAATGGCATGGTAAAAATGCGCCAGGTTACAGGGTTTTCAATCCCATCTCATGGTTCGTTAAGTCTTCAACCTACCGGTGACCATATAATGTTATTGTCGTTAACGGCCCCATTGGTGGTAGATGATAAAGTACCACTAGAATTAATTTTTGAAGATGGTCAGCAACTTATTATTGAGTTGCCTGTCTTAAAGCAGGCTGCTCAACGTAGTGAACAAGCAGACCATCATCACCATCATTAAGGAGTGATATTGATGCAAGTTTCAAGGAATAAAATAGTAGGCGTACTAGGGATATTTTCGTTAGTGCTCTATGTGATTAGCGTTTGGTGGAGTTTTGAACCTGACACCATTGAGCCTATTTCAGCAAAAACAGATAATACGCAAAAAATTGTCGGTTACAGTACTACCAGCTCATTGATTTTAACCATGGAGGCACTGCTTGATAAACAAGGTGGGTGGTTGTCAAATGATATTATGCCACCGTCACTTATGATGGATAACATGCCCGCATTCGAGTTTGGTGCTTTAGAACAAGTGCGTGATTTAGCCTTAATTATGCGTAAAGAATTTAGCCGTTCACAATCTCAGTCTACTGCAGACAATGATTTGCTTGCTGCGCACTCTAAGTTAAACATTGAAAACACCAGTTGGTTAGTTCCTAGCGCTGAAGGCGAGTATCGTGAAGCGATAAAATTACTGAAACTTTATCGCGCTAAGATTAGTGATGCTAACAACAATAATGCTCAATTTTATGCTCGTGCAGACAACTTGAACGAATGGCTTAAAGAAGTGCAAAAACGTTTAGGCAGTATGTCGCAACGTTTGTCGGCAAGTGTGGGACAAGAACGACTTAATACCGATTTAGCAGGCGACAGCTCTGCACGTCAATCTACACCGGGTTTATCGAGCAGTGAAATTAAAACGAGCTGGTGGAAAATTGACGATGTATTTTATGAAAGCCGTGGTTCTGCATGGGCTTTATTAAACTTTATGCGTGCGATTGAGGTTGATTTTGCTGATGTGCTTGAAAAGAAGAATGCTGAGGTGAGTCTGCGCCAAATTATTCGCGAACTTGAAGCAACCCAGCAAACCGTATGGAGCCCTATAGTGCTTAACGGAAATGGTTTTGGTTTAGTGGCTAACCACTCATTGGTGATGGCAAATTATATTTCGCGTGCTAATGCTGCGGTTATTGATTTAACTAACTTACTTTCTCAAGGATAAAGATGAAAAAGACGCTTCTTGCCACCGCCGTTGTGGGGTTACTCAGCATGTCATCGGCGCATGCGGCAAATGTTGTAGGTTTTAAAATTGGCGCTGATTATTGGCTCGCAGATACGACTAATTCATTTAATGATGACGATGGCGTTGGGCACAGTTTTTCAGATGACTCGTCACAAGGCAGTGTGTGGATTGCTGTTGAGCATCCTTTACCGTTTGTGCCTAATATTAAAATCCTTGAAAATCGCCTTGAATCGAGTGCAAACCTAGATAATGTGGACTTTACATTTAATGGTAATGCATTTGAAGGTGAGGTGTCGGTTATCAATGAGCTTAATAATACCGACTTTGTACTTTACTACGAGATTTTAGACAACGATTTAGTGTCTGTTGATCTTGGTGCTGCTTACAAAAAAATGAATGGGTCATTAACCGTTGCCGATGCCGGCCACCCTGAGCTAATTGACATAGACAGTGGTGTGTTTATGGGCTATGCCAGTGCCCAGGTTGGCGTTGCAGGTTTAGGACTGTTTGGTTTTGCAGATGTGTTATTTGGTGTTGATGAGTCAAACGTTTATGACTACGGCCTGGGTTTGGGGTGGCAGTTTGATAACCTTGCGGTTGATACCTTGGTACGTGTCGGATATCGTGACTTTAATTTTGATGTAAACGATTTTTCTGATGTGTCGCAAAACACTCAGTTTAAAGGTGCGTTTGCAGGTATTGAGTTGCGTTTTTAAGTTAAAATGTACACTAAAAAACCGCCAAATTGGCGGTTTTTTTATTTACGATTATGGTTAATCAAGCCATTACTGCTGGGCAATTAATCCATTGTTAATCGATATAATGTCATCTTCGTTCAATGTACCAGCAGCCTGTTTAAGTGCTAGGATTGATTTTATATAGCCATAACGAGCATCAGACAATTGGCGCTTAGAGTCGTACAAGTCGCGAGTACGGTTTAGTACATCTACAATCGTACGGGTACCGACTTCAAAACCAGCTTGTGTTGCTTTTAACGCGCTTTCAGATGAAATTACCGATTGCTCATATGCCTTAATAGAGCTAATAGACGCCGTAACGTTATTAAAGTTATTACGAACATTTTTGGTCACACTGCGGTGAGTCTGTTCTAACAACTCACTTGCTTCTACATATGCAAATTGAGCTTGCTTAACTTGCGAAGACACTGCGAAACCTTCAAATAGTGGCACGCTTAACGTTACGCCGATATTGGTGTTGTCATAATCAGGGCCAGGGGTTTGGTCTACGCCTTTGTTATATCCTGCAGATAAACTCAACGATGGCATATGACCTGCTTTGTAAAGGCTGATGGTTTCGTTAGCAATATCTTTGGCAATGCGCTGAGTCATTAAATCAATACTGTTGGTTTCAGCCATTTTTAGCCATTCTGCAGAAGAAGCTGGCATTGGTGCGCCCGCAGAGAAACGGTTTGTGTCTAACACATTAATCGATTTATGATCTATGCCGGTAATTTCACGCAAAGCTTCATAGCTGTTATCTAGGGTGTTTAAGGCTAAAATTTCGAGTGCTGAGGCTAAATCATATTGTGCTTGCGCCTCGTGTACATCAGTAATTGCCGTTAACCCTACTGCAAAGCGTTGCTTAGTTTGCTCTAGTTGACGCTCGATAGCTGCTTTTTCTGCGCCTTGGAACTCGTAGTTATCTTTAGCGGTTAATACATCAAAATATGCGCTGGTTACACGAGTAATTAGCGATTGCAATGTTGATGCATAAGCAGAATCGGCTTGTGATGCCGCCATTTCAGCTAAATTTAAACCAACCCATGCACTATGATCGTATATGACTTGGCTAAGGCTAACACCACCGGTTAATCCGTCAGTGTCTACTGTCGGGTCGTTCCACGCTTTGGCATAACCAACATTAGCACTAATTGTTGGCAGTAAAGGCGCGCGGTTTTCTTCGATGCTTTCATATAATGCATCGCGCTGCGCTTTTGCTTGTAATACGATAGGGTCGCTAGTCAGTGCTTGCTGATAAATTTGTAATAAATCGTCAGCTTGTGCTGCTGGAGCTGCAATAGCGAATGCTAATGCTGCGTATAATGATCCAATTTTGAATTTCATTTGCTGCCCTTTTTAGACATTGCCTCATCATAGAGAGGTGTTAAATAACTGATTAATTTGGTCATGCTGCACGATTAAGGTTAGGGTAGATAGTAAAGCAATCTTAACGTGGCAATCTGTCAAAGCTGTGTGCTCGATGTTTTAAGTGCTCAATGTTGTAAAAATACTTCACAATACCAAATGCATTACCCAATTGCATTGTGCACTATTTTTATATCTACCATGCACTCTAAATAGTATTGATTTTTTGTTTTTCAAGTCAAATTTGAAGTGTAACAGATTTTATTTTTTTTAATCCGTTTGTATACGTTACAGCGGTAGCTTTTATCTCGGTAATGATGTGATTTAACCTATTAAAATACGCTGATGTTAAGCGTTTGTTTAATCTGCAAGGAAAAGTATGTCAAACAATCTCCAAGTGTCGGCATTTGATGCAAGTTCTGATTTCGAACTTATCTCTAAAAAAGTGCTGTATAAAGGTTTTTTTCAATTAGATGAATACACTTTTAAGCATAAATTATTCAAAGGTGGTTGGAGTGGAGTGGTGACCCGTGAGGTGTTCGAGCGCGGCAGTGCTGTTGTGGTACTACCTTATGATCCTATTCGTGATGAAGTGGTATTAATTGAACAAATTAGGGTTCCTGCATTAGCAACTACTAAATCAATCTGGCTTCTTGAGTTAGTGGCAGGTATGATTGAGCCGGGCGAATCTCCTGAACAAGTCGCCACCCGTGAACTTGCCGAGGAAGCAGGCTTAACATTACAAAGTTTAACGCCAATAAACAGCTACTTAGTAAGCCCAGGTGGCACTACCGAGCGTTTTTATTTGTTTTGGGGTCATGTCGATGCCACGAAAGCATCTGGTGTGCATGGGTTAGATCATGAGAATGAAGATATTCGCGTGCATGTCGTTAGCCGCCAACAAGCCTATGATTGGGTAAATGATGGCCGTATTGACAACGCCTCTACTGTATTAGGTATTCAGTGGTTAATGCTGAATTACCAAACGATTCGTGAACAATGTTAACTTTTTAGAAACAAAGATTTGCAGATAGGAAAGATTGAGTGACTGTGTCGAACCATAATAAAAAGCAAAAATATCAACCGAACGTCAGCGCATTTTTGGCGGTATGCGGTAGAAATTACGCACATATTTTAAAATGGTTACCAGAGCAATTTAACCTCAACGAGCCTTGGCAAGTTGAGGGTGAATTTGGCTCGCTTTTGGTCAATATTATAGAAAACACTAAATACACTCAGTTAGTCGAAATTACTCGCCCTATACCAAATGGACATTTTTTTAAATCCCCAAAAGCACTTGTTCGTATCTACCATGACGCCCAATTAGCAGAAGTGTTAACTAGCCAACAGATTTATCGCTTAAAGCCAGTGTATGATTATCCTAATATACATATGCATCATAGTGATGAGAAGTTTCAGGTGAATGCATTTCTTGAAGAGCTGTTGAAGATTGGTGTTAGGAGAGTGGCTTGCCAATCTTAGATTATTTAATTTTTATTGTATTAGGGATCTTTAGTGCTTAAAGACGCAGTACATTATTCTGTTGCCGCGAATGAACCTGTGCGGTTAGTCCAAGTGACTGACCCGCACCTTTTTGCCGATCCTCAGGGTCAGCTCTTAGGGGTTAATACTACTAATAGCCTTCAAGCCGTATTAAATACGTTTATGGCAACAAAATATCCAGCTGACTTGTTACTTGCAACAGGTGATATTAGCCAAGATTATTCGCCAGAGTCTTATCAACATTTTGTTGATAAAGTGGAGGCGCTGAATCTGCCATGCCATTATTTACCTGGTAATCATGATGACCCGCGTTTAATGGCGATTCGTATGCAGGGTGAGCATGTGTTTGGGCAACAGCTGATTGTGATTGGCGCGTGGATTATTTTAATGCTCGACTCTACCGTGCGTGGTAAACCCGGTGGATATATGGGTGAGCCACAATTTGCATTGATTGATGCTGCCATTAAAGCGTATCCCAATAAGCACGTATTATTAGTGATGCACCATAATCCTATTGTTATGGATTGTGCTTGGCTTGATCAACATTGCATGATGAATGGCGCTGACTTTTTGGCCCGAACCAGCCTTTATCCGCAAGTTAAAGGCGTGTTGTGGGGACATGTTCATCAACAGGTTGATAAGTTGCATACTGGGCCACATGGTGATATTCCATTAATGGCAACCCCATCTACATGTATTCAATTTAAGCCACTTT
This sequence comes from Shewanella inventionis, assembly GCF_019931735.1. Taxonomy (NCBI): domain Bacteria; kingdom Pseudomonadati; phylum Pseudomonadota; class Gammaproteobacteria; order Alteromonadales; family Shewanellaceae; genus Shewanella; species Shewanella inventionis. The sequence goes on from NZ_CP082926.1 coordinate 1,230,313, forward strand.
CACCTTATTTTGCCTTAGACCACCTGCAACCCGGTTATCGTTTGCTGGAGTTAGCTGGCGATGGTAGCATTCGTACTAACGTGTACCGTGTGCCTGGAAATCGATTTTCACCTGATAACGAGGCGAGTGGGTACTAATTTAACTGTCGTGTCTCGCGAGGAAATATGCTGCTTTACATACATGGTTTTAATAGTTCTCCGCAGTCGGATAAGGCCGTTCAAACCGCTCAGTATATAAAACAACATTATCCTCAAGTCGCGTTCCATCAACCGCAATTGCCCTCTTCGCCACATGCGGCAATGACACTATTATGTGAATTAACTGAACAGGCCAAAGCGCAAGGGCAGGCACTGCGTTTTATTGGTTCATCGTTAGGTGGCTATTTTGCAACGTATTTAGCCGAAACCTATGGCGGAAAGGCCGTTTTGGTTAATCCTGCGGTAAAACCCTTCGAATTATTTGAACAGTTTATCGGGCCTCAATATAATCCTTATACCAACGAGCATTATCAGGTCTTGCCACAACATCGAGATGATGTGGCTCAGTTTGATACGCAAGTGGTTCGATATCCAGATCGTTTTCTAGTGCTGTTGCAAACTGGCGACGAAGTGTTAGATTATCGGCAAGCATTACATAAGTACCACAGCTGCGAATTACATTTAGAGCCCGGCGGTGACCACAGTTTTGTCGGCTATGAACAACTATTAGACAAAATTTGTCGTTTTATTCAGCTGTAACGTTTTACATTATAAACAACGATCAATTTGAGCTAACTTTGGCTCCTTTTAACTCCAAATGTGTGGATTATGACCAACCAATATACTTCAGATGCTATTGAGGTCCTTAATGGACTTGACCCGGTAAAGCGCCGTCCTGGTATGTATACCGACACCACCAGACCAAACCATCTTGGGCAAGAAGTAATTGATAATAGTGTCGATGAAGCACTGGCTGGTCACGCAACTAAAATAGAAGTGATACTGCACGCCGATAATTCGTTAGAGGTCACGGATGATGGCCGTGGTATGCCTGTTGATATTCACCCAGAGGAAGGTATTCCCGGGGTAGAGCTTATTCTTACCAAGTTGCATGCTGGCGGTAAGTTTTCAAACAAAAATTATCAATTTTCGGGCGGTTTGCATGGCGTAGGTATTTCGGTGGTGAATGCCTTATCAACCCGAGTTGAGATTACCGTGCGCCGTGATGCACAAGTGTACGATATGGCGTTTGAAAATGGCTTTAAAGTTGAAGAACTGACCGTGACGGGGACATGTGGGCGCCGTAATACCGGTACTCGTGTGCATTTTTGGCCTGATGTTAGCTATTTTGATTCACCTAATTTTTCTGTAAGTAAGCTGATTTACCTATTACGTGCTAAAGCGGTATTGTGTCCTGGGTTGCGGATTAAATTTACCAATAAGCACACAAATGAAGTGCACGAATGGTTTTATGAAAGTGGCTTAACTGATTATCTTCAAGAAGCTGTTAAAGGCTCGATGATGCTGCCTGAAGAACCTTTTATTGGTAGTTTTAAAGGCGAGCTTGAAGCCGCAGACTGGGCTATAACCTGGTTACCAGAAGGCGGCGAAAGCCTCAATGAAAGTTATGTAAACCTTATTCCTACACCGCTAGGTGGTACTCATGTTAATGGCTTTAGGCAAGGTTTGCTTGAGTCAATGCGTGAGTTTTGTGAATTTCGTAACCTGATCCCTCGGGGAATTAAATTATCACCCGATGATATTTGGGATCGTGCTGCATTTATTTTGTCTATCAAAATGCAAGACCCGCAATTTGCCGGACAAACCAAAGAAAAACTCTCTAGTCGTCAAAGTTCTGCTTTTGTCTCTGGTATAGTGCGCGACGCGTTTTCGTTGTGGTTAAACTCAAATACTGAACTCGCCGAGCAATTGGCTGATATGTGTATTACTAATGCACAAAGACGCTTAAAAGCAGCCAAAAAAATAGCCCGTAAAAAAGTGGTTTCTGGTCCAGCTTTACCCGGTAAATTAACTGATTGCAGTGGCCAAGATCCAATGCGCGGCGAACTCTTTTTAGTGGAAGGTGACTCAGCGGGGGGCAGTGCAAAACAAGCGCGCGATCGTGAGTTTCAGGCAATTATGCCTCTGCGAGGTAAAATTTTAAATACCTGGGAAGTGGATGCATCACAAGTGTTGGGTTCGCAAGAGGTTCATAACATTTCAATTGCAATAGGTTGCGATCCCGACAGTGATGATATTTCTGAGCTACGTTACGGAAAAATTTGTATTTTAGCCGACGCAGACTCAGACGGTTTACACATTGCAACCTTGTTGTGTGCATTATTTTTAAAACATTATCGCGTACTGGTTGAAAAAGGCCATGTGTATATTGCCATGCCACCACTGTTTCGTATCGACATTGGCAAAGACGTTTATTATGCGTTAGACGAAGCAGAGAAAACCGGCATTTTAGATCGTTTAGTCGCTGAAAATAAAAAAGGCAAAGTACAAGTGACCCGATTTAAAGGGTTGGGTGAAATGAACCCATTACAACTGCGTGAAACGACGATGGATCCTAATACTCGTCGTCTTGTGCAGCTCACCATAGATGATGCCGAAGAAACGTTGTCGCTGATGGATATGCTTCTCGCTAAAAAGCGTGCCTCTGATCGAAAAGATTGGTTAGAAAGCAAAGGTGATTTAGCATTACTTTAACACGCAGTTAAATGCCAATAACGATATTAAGATAAGGCAATAGAGAATTAACATGCAGTATTTCAGACTTCGATCTTATTTCAAGTTGGGCAATCAATTTACCTTTCTAGGGATAATGCTTTTAGGCGTGTTTCCTGCATCAATTGCACTGGCATCCCAGTCGGTGATGATTACGGTCACTAAAGGTTTTGGGCTTAGTCTGTATGCATCGGACCTGGGTGATATTAAACAAATGACGCTGGGTGACAATGGCACCTTATTTGTTGGTTCACAAAAAAGCGGTACTATTTATGCGCTGGTAGACAGTGATCAAAATGGTCAAGTTGACAAGCGTTATCTCATTGCTCGAGGATTAGAATACCCAGAGGCATTAGCATTTCATGATGGTTCATTATATGTGACTGAAGAAGATCGTATTATTCGATTTGACGAAATAGAGTCTCGTTTACGTCGCCCTAGTCGAGCCCGTGAAGTGTATTCTAATTTGCCTAGTTTAGATAAAAAGCACTCGCGCTCAATGCGTTTTGGGCCCGATGGTCGCTTATATGTGTCTATTGGCTCACCTTGTAATGTATGCGAAGCTTCATCACCTTTTGGCAGTATTGTGGCGATTAATGTTGATACCGGCGCCAGCGAGCAGGTTGCATTCGGTTTACGCAGTGTGACCGGTTTTGACTGGTCTCCAGATAATAAAAAACTTTGGTTTGCAGACTTAGGCCGCAATTGGATGGGGGATAATATTCCTGCTGATGAAATTAACCGGATCGACGTTAAAGGCAGCCATTTTGGTTTTCCTTATTTGCATGGTCGTGACGTGGTAGAGCCTGCCTACGATAAGCCTAAAAACTTGAATGTGGTTGCGCCTGAGTTCGAATTACCTGCCCATGTAGCCCCTACAGGGTTAAGCTTTTACCGTGGAGAGCAATTTCCTGAACGTTACCAAAATAATCTTTTTGTGGCAGAAAATGGTTCATGGAATCGGTCGAGTAAAGTGGGTTATCAAATCGTCATGCTTGATGTAAAGAATGACAACATTAATCAACGTGAAACCGTGGTGAGTTTTTTAGATGGAGAGTTTCCCGTCGCCCGTCCGTTTGATGTTATCAATGCACCCGATGGGGCAATGTATATATCAGATGACTTAAAAGGTAATGTTTACCGCTTGTTTTATAACGCACCCGAACAATCACAGGAATCTAATTAAATGAGTGATTCGATTGAATTAAGCCTTGATGGCGTAGAGCAAATGCCCTTGAGGCGCTTTACCGAAGAGGCTTATTTAAATTATTCAATGTACGTCATTATGGACCGTGCCTTACCACACATTGGTGATGGCTTAAAACCGGTTCAGCGCCGTATTATTTATGCCATGAGCGAGCTGGGCCTTTCTGCGCAATCTAAACATAAAAAATCGGCCCGTACAGTCGGTGATGTATTGGGTAAATACCATCCTCATGGTGACAGTGCTTGTTATGAAGCCATGGTGCTTATGGCACAGCCTTTTTCATATCGTTATCCGCTGGTTGATGGCCAAGGTAACTGGGGTGCACCAGATGACCCTAAATCATTTGCGGCAATGCGTTATACCGAAGCCAGATTATCTAAGTTCTCTGAAGTTTTATTGTCTGAATTAGGCCAAGGTACCGTGGAGTGGGGCGCCAACTTTGACGGCACCATGAAAGAGCCTAAAACCTTACCCGCAAGACTGCCGCATATTTTACTTAACGGTATTACCGGTATTGCTGTGGGTATGGCAACAGATATTCCGCCTCATAACGCACGTGAATTAGTGTCTGCTTGTATTGAGCTTTTAGATAATCCCAAGGCAGAGCTTGAACGCTTAATGGAGTTTGTACCCGGCCCTGATTATCCAACTGAAGCCGAGATTATTACCCCAAAAGCTGATATTGCTAAGATTTATGAGAGTGGCAAAGGCTCAATTAAAATGCGCGCTGTATTTAGTGAAGAGCAGGGCGAAATTGTGATTACTGCTCTGCCGCACCAAGCCAGTAGTGGTAAAATTTTAGAACAAATAGCCAGCCAGATGCAGGCTAAAAAGTTGCCTATGGTATCTGATTTACGTGATGAGTCTGATCATGAAAACCCTGTTCGCTTAGTGATTGTGCCGCGTTCAAACCGCATTGACTGTGAACAGTTAATGACGCACTTGTTTGCGACTACCGATTTAGAGAAAAGTTATCGGATTAACTTAAACGTGCTGGGTTTAGACGGACGACCACAAGTTAAAGGCTTAAAAACCTTATTAACGGAATGGCTTGAGTACCGTGTCAGTACTGTGACTCGTCGTTTGCAATATCGTTTAGATAAAGTATTGGCAAGGTTACATATTTTAGAAGCGTTGATGATCGCGTTTTTAAATATTGATGAAGTAATTGAAATCATTCGCTTTCATGATGAGCCCAAAGCAGAGCTCATGGCACGCTTTAACTTGTCTGATAAGCAAGCTGAATCGATATTAGAATTAAAACTTCGCCATTTAGCCAAGCTTGAAGAATTTAAAATTAAGACAGAGCAAGACGAGTTAGCCGCTGAGCGTGACAAACTAGAGTTATTGTTAAGTTCTGATCGCCGCTTAAAAACCTTAGTAAAAAAAGAGTTACTTCAAGATGGTGAGACTTATGGTGATAACCGCCGTTCACCCATCATTGAACGCTTTGATGCAAAAGCCTTAACTGAGCAAGAACTCACTCCAACCGAATCGGTAACTGTTGTGTTATCTGATAAAGGCTGGGTTCGTTGTGCAAAAGGACATGATATCGATGCAGAAGGCTTATCTTATAAGTCAGGAGATAGCTTTTTATGTAGTGCAATGGGTAAAAGCAATCAAGCCGCTGTATTTATAGACTCCACAGGTCGTGCTTTTGCAACCGATAGCCATACACTTCCTTCAGCTAGAAGCCAAGGGGAGCCGATTACCACACGCTTTAATATGGCTCCTGGTGCGACCATGCAGCACGTGCTAATGGGCAGCGATGATCAATTTTTCTTGTTGGCGACCGATGCGGGTTATGGCTTTATTTGTGCTTATTCAGATATGGTTAGCCGGAACAAGGCAGGTAAAGCGTTATTGAGCTTGCCGACTAATGCGCTGGCATTGGCTCCTAAGCTTATTCATAAAGGCAGTGAACAGTCTTTGCTGGCCATTACCTCAGAAGGGCGCATGTTGATGTTTAGTGTCGATGCGTTACCTCAGTTATCTAAGGGTAAAGGTAATAAAATCATTGGCATTCCGACCGAGCGAGCTAAAAATCGCGAAGAGTTACTGTTGCATTTGAATGTTGTGCCGCACAATACTGCAGTTACCTTGTGGGCAGGCAAGCGCAAGCTAACCTTAAAACCAAGCGATTTAGAGCATTATCGTGGTGAGCGTGGGCGTCGTGGGGCTAAATTACCAAGAGGATTACAGCGTGTTGATAGTGTAGACGTTGAACCCTTGTTAGAAGATGGCTCGCAAGAGGATATGTTAAATACCGAAGAATAGGTTGTGTTTATCTTAGATAAACACAATTGAGTGTAATAATTAATGTTATGCCATAAAAAATGCAGCCCCTAGGAGCTGCATTTTTTTATGCGATACGGCTTATAAAAATTAAGCTACTTCATAAAAATTAGGTTCAAACTCAAGTTGTGTTTGAATAATTTCATTGGCCATGCGTGCGCATTTGCCACACTGGTTTGCTACGCCTAAACGTTTCTTTACATCTGCCAATGAACTGTCACCTAAGCTAACAGCTGCTTTGATTTGAGAATCGGTAATGGCATTACAAAGACAAACGTACATAAAGAAGCCTCATCACACAAAAAATCATAACTTAACAATGTAATCTAATTCTAAATGAAAACCGTTATCATTGGCAATTACTTTTTGTCATTATATTGATCATTTTTAATACGCTTTGATCTGCTTCTCATATTTTTTGATGTTGATACATGTCAGCAATGAGCTTGCATTAACCCGGCTAACCTTGTTCGAGAATATTACGATGTTAAGCAAGGGCAGAAGTACTTATACCAATTCCACTAATTATCTGGTCATTCAGCGGGAATTCTGTACATTCTAGGCAAGTAATAGGATTGTAGGCATAGTTACTCTCGGCAACTGCTCCTGCGTTGCTCTACCTCCTGCATCCATGCAGTCGTACGTCAAAATACTATTAAGCAGCATAGAAGGCACAGAAACCCGCCTTGCAGGAGGCGCTCAGACAGTCCATTTCTTTGTTGCATTGCCTTAGAAGGGAATAACCATTATTTCAACAATGCGCCTCAAACTGAACAGTCTGAGCGACTCTGATTGGTCACATAATTAATGGAAATGGTATTATGTCTGCAGTGAGTGGTTTTTACAGCGCGGGGGCGCACAACCATGGGCTTAGCTAATATAAATGGTAAGTGGGCGGCTTAGTGTCAGTCAAACCATATTTGTGTTTGAGCGGGCAGTGGTAATGCGGCGGTAGCAATCGCCTTGTCTGGGTAATTACTAAAAATACCATCAACCCCCATCATTTTTAATGCATGAATATCATCGCTGTTATCGACAGTATACACATATACCTTAGCTCCACGCTGATGAGCGTCATCGACTATGGCTTGGCTAACAAACGCAACATCAAGATGAAGGGAGTAAGCTGCTATATCGGTAACCACTTGGGCTAAATCTAAGGGAATACCGCCTAGTAGTGGAGCGACAAAAGCCTGAGGCAGTTGTTGCTTTACCTGAGCTATGTATAAATGATTAAACGATGAAATAAGCAAATGTTGTGGAGTAAAGTGCAGTTTTTCCAAAATGTGTGGGTACATAGCCACAAAAGGGGGAACACAACCGACACCTTTGAGTTCAATATTAACGATACAATCACCGCCCGTGAGGGTATCTAGGAGGATTAGTAATTCCCACAGGCTTGGGATCGGTTCGCCTGCTACAGTTATCTTGGCTAAATCAGCTTGAGTACTTAGGTGGATAAGGCCATGACCGCTCGATTTGCCTTCAAGGCGGCGATCGTGAAAAACCACTAACTCACCGGCGACACAGTGCACGTCGAGCTCGATGGCTTTCGCCCCTAACTCGATAGCCTTACTCATAGCTTTTAAGGTGTTTTCAGGTGCGTAGCCACTGGCACCACGATGAGCAAATACAAGCATTGCAACTCCTACTTAATTAGCCTTTAAATAGCCCTGTGGATTCTTTTTTACCCTGATTTAAATGCACTTCCATTTGAGGGTAAGCAAGTTCGACGTTATTTTCTTTTAGCTTTTTACTTATACGTTTGTGAAGATTATGCCGCAAGGGCCAGCGAGCAGACATGTCTTTAGCGTATGAGCGTACTTCATAGTCTTGAGTATGTGCACCAAAACCGGCAAACCAGACTTCGGGCTCAGGAATGGTTAGTGATAAATCACATTCACGTACAGCCTGGTGTAACAACATTTCTACTTTGGTTGGATCTGCATCGCGAGATACCGATACTTTGACAATGACGCGAGTAATGGGATCTGACAATGACCAGTTTACTAATTGTTCGGTAATAAAGGCTTTATTTGGCACAATGATCTCTTTGCGATCCCAGTCGACAATGGTGGTCGCGCGGATCTGAATTTTACTGACGGTACCAGTGAGATCTCTAATGGTCACTGTGTCACCGATGCGGATGGGTTTTTCAAATAAAATAATCAGACCAGAGATAAAGTTAGCAAAAATTTCTTGTAAACCAAAACCTAAACCGACCGAGAGTGCAGCCACTAACCACTGTAATTTAGACCACTCCATTCCCAATGTTGAAAACCCAAACAGCATGCCAAAAAACACCACTAGATAGCTACTAACAGTGGTAATAGCAAAACCCGTACCGGGTGATAAATCAAGGCGCTGCAATAGCATTAGCTCGAGTAATCCGGGTAGGTTTTTAGCAATAACGGCTGAAAAACCAACCAAAATAATACCAAATAGCACTGACTTTAAGGTAATTGGAACTTGCTGTTCAATGCCATTGAGAGTGCTGCTGGTGGTCCACAGTGTAATGCCATCTAAAAATGAAAATACAGCCGTATGAGTTTGCGCCAATATACCTAATAAGCTGGCAAAAAACGCTAAAATTAAAATTGATCTCACCAGCCCTAGAGATTGGCTAGAGATGGTTTCTAAATCAACGATGGGTTCTTCGTAGGTTTCAATTGGGTCATTATTCAGTTCACCTCTTTCACGTTGGGCTAGGCGTTCAGCACGTTTTGCTTTTGCTCGATCAAAAGCAATAAGGCGGCGTTCTATCAGCATCCACCGTTTAATTAATTGGTAAACCAGTAAAAATCCCAACCCTAAGAGCACGGAAATTTGTAACTGGAGTAAGAGTTGAAACGCAGTAAAGTAATAACCAATACAGGCTAATATAGCGCTAAATATCGGGGTGATAATCAGAGTAGCCCAAACTAATTTTTGCACAACGTCCAAGTTATTCGCATTGGGTTTACCTTTGCGATATTTATCCATTAACACCATGACATCTTTGTAGAGCATAAATAGCACAATACAAAATACAATAAATGCTCCACGGCCTAGGCTGTTACGTACCAGAGATGTGTCGAGTACTTCAGTAAACCCCATTAAGCCTATCAAAGGGGCTGAGATAGCAACAAACGATGCCATGGTTTTTTGTGCTTGTTGGACAATATCTTTTGGGCGTCTGAAATGACTGATTAAAATCCCTTTGTCGACGGTCAATAAATAGAAAAAACGGTAAATAAGGTAGCAAATGCCAATTGCCGTAATACCAGAGCCAAGCGCGTAAACCACATTTTGTTCGGAGCGCATAAAAATGACTCCGGCAATAATGACTGGTAATGGTTTTATCAAGGCATAAACCGTACTGATGATTAGTGTTTTGATGGTGTATTTGAATTTATCTTGGGTGACATTACCCACAAACACGGAGTAACGCCCAATGGCATGTTTAAATTTTGGCGTTAACATGTCTTGTGCCATTAAACAGCACAATAATAAAATGCCCCACCAGGCCCATAAGTCGCTTTGATTCGTCCATGCTTGTTGTATGGCTTTTAATTGGCTAGGTTGTACCAGCCATAAGCTGCTTTGAGTTAAATCGATTAGCCATAAAGCGCCAATTCTAGGCGCATTAGGCACCCAAAACAGGTGTTCATTAAGGGTGTTTTTTAGTGTGTGGTGTAACTGGATTAATTGCTCGTATCCAATGCGTAATTTGGCAAACTCGGCTAAGTATTGGTCGTATCCTTGTTGCAGTTGTTCTAGCAATACTTGTTGAGATTGCAGTAATTTTATTTGGGTTTCACTGTATTGTGATTGATTATCAAGTTGCTGTGCGTTTAATGCTTGTTGTTGTTCTAACTGATAACGTTTTAGTCTGGCATCAGCTAACTCTGTTTGCAGTTTATCTAGGCTTGGTGGTTTAGGTAACGATTGAAGCATTTGCAAAAAACGATCCCCAAAAGCGGAGTTCGTTTTAACCCAAGTGATTTGCTCAAGTACGTTAGACAATTGCGTATTTTGAGATTGGTATCGTTTTTCAATCCGTTGTTGGCGTTCGATAACCGAATTATGCTCACTGGTTAAGTTTTGTAATTGTTGGGCATATTGTTGGTTAGCTTTGCTCAGTTCTTGTGATAACGGATCGGCTAATTCTTGTTCATCAATTAAATTATTCGCTATTGTATCGGCGGTTTGTTGCTGACGAAACTCAATATTATGCTTGTTAATTAACTCAATAAAGCGTTCTTGCTGGCTTAATGATAGCCGATTAACCTGTTGCTGTAGTTGGGTTATTTCGAGCTGTTTGGGGTTAGCTAAACGCTCTGCTTGCAAGGTTGTAATGTGTTGAGCAAGTAATTCTGCTTGCAACATATTGCGTTTGCCAAGTGGCGTATCGGCTGGGGCTTGTTGAGTTTTATTGTGCTGGTTTAATGCGTTTTCGGCTTGGATAATCAAGTCAGGTAATTGGATTTGGCGTTGGGTAATTAATCTGAGTTGTTGGGTTAAATATGACTCAGTTTCTTTTAATTCAGAAAGGTGAAAATATGCCATAGACGCCTGCTGATCTAGATCGATATCGGCATCAAGTTCGAGAGTGGTTTGGGCATCACGCAATTGTTGGTTTAACGACCGTTTGGTTTCGCTGTGTGAACGCTCAATATTGTTGTATGTTTTTTGCTCAACTTTTAGCTCGTTAATACTGCTTTCGAGTTCAGTTATCTGTGTTTGAATATCAAATGCTTGATTGTTTGCTTGAGTATTAAGTCCAAGACGTTTGTCGAGTGTGACAGGCGTGTTTGCATAACCTGGCACCGACACGATGTTTGCAATAATAAAACACAGTAAAAAAGACGTTAAATGTAACATAATACTAGGCTCAAGTTGGAGTCTGGCAATGGTAACAAATTTACTAAAATATGTTCTATTTTTTTAGTGTTTTAAAGCGTCATAACCCATGGCTTTTGTTTGAAATTATATGAAATAAAGTCATGTTTAACCTCTAGGCTACAAGCTGCTAAAAAAGAAAGCCGTATCTTAACAAAATACGGCTTTATGACGTTCAGCGGACTTTAGGGCGGATTATGCCTGCGTTAATTTAGCAAATGCCTGTCCCATCCGTGTTGTCTCGCCAGGTTCTACGCCATCAGCAAATGTCTCAATTGCATCTTGAGCAAACAACATAACCACAGTACTTCCAAGTTTAAACCGGCCCATTTCAGCGCCTTTTTCTAAGGTAAGGGCTTCAGGTCCTGTGGTTGGGTAGTCCCAGCTAAATACCTGTTTGCCACCAGGTGGGGTCACTGTACCAGCCCAAATGGTTTCGATACTGGCAACAATGGTTGCACCTACAAGTACCATGGCAAGAGGGCCAGCTTGGGTTTCAAAAATGGCTACAACGCGCTCATTACGGGCGAACAATCCGGGAACATTTTGAGCGGTTAAGGGGTTTACAGAAAATAAATCTCCTGGAACGTAAGTCATCTTAGACAAGGTGCCAGTGATCGGCATATGAATACGGTGATAGTCTTTTGGAGCTAAATAGATCGTGGCAAAATCGCCACCATCAAAACGTGCCGCATCATCCTTATTACCGCCAAGCAAGGCTTCAGAAGTATAGCTGTGGCCTTTGGCCTGAAAGATATTGCCCGCTTCAATTGGACCGCATTGGCTAACTGCGCCATCGACTGGATGCGCCATAATATGTGCATCTTGGTTAATCGGGCGAAGTTCTGGCTTTAATGCACGAGTAAAAAAGTCATTAAAGGTTTTATACGTTTCAGGGGCTGGTTGTTTAGCTTCAGACATATCAATTTTATATTGTTTGATAAACCATTTAATGACAGCTGTGGTGATAAAGCCTGCCTGTGCGGCCGCAAATTTACCCACTAAACGTGATAAAAAGTGTTTTGGCAGCATATATTGCAAAGCAATTTTAATTGAGTCCAATGTGTTTCCCTTTGTTTTATCTTGTTGCATCATAGTGATAGCCTTATTTCTAGTGACTATTATTCGTCAATAGCACGAAAATGTCTTGCATGACGTTGTTCATCTAAACTGGCAATAATACGATGATAGTTGTTAAATCTGTCTTGAGTAATGTGTCCGGCTTCTAGCGCATCACGTAATGCACAACCTGGGTCATCACCATGTTTGCAATCACGGAATTTACATGTGCCTAAAAAATTTCTAAATTCAATAAAGCACCAACCCACTCGAGTGGCATCTAAATGCCACAACGCGAACTCTCGAACACCTGGAGAGTCAATTAAATCGCCGCCACTTTGAAAATGGATTAATTTTGCTGTTGTGGTGGTGTGTTGACCTAAGCCTGAGTTATCTGACACATCGCCAACTAATAACTCAGCTTCTGGCATCAGCGCATTAATCAGTGATGATTTACCAACACCCGATTGGCCTGCAAATACGCTGACCTTTTCGTTTAATAATGCTTTGATGTCTTCTACACCTTCACCCGTATGACTGCTGACGCGGTATACGGGATAACCAATAGCTTGGTATCGCGCTAAGGCTTGTTCGATTTCTTCGCGGTTGTCATCATTAAGTAAATCAATTTTATTTAAAATAATGATCGGCGGAATATCTGTGTCTTCACATGCAACTAAGTATCGGTCAATAATTTGAGTGGTAAAACTGGGTAATACAGATGACACGATTAAAATTTGGTCAATATTGGCCGCAATAATTTTTACGCCGTCATATAAGTCTGGGCGTGTGAGTGAAGATTTACGGGGGTGGACAGCTTCAACAATACCACCAATACTTGAACCTGCTTGTACCTCGGTGGCTAAACGTACAATAACGTTATCGCCTGTGACTAAACTGGTTACCGCACGGCGAATATTACAGCGTGACACTATGCCGTCGCTGGTTTCAATGTCGGCGTGCTGGCCAAAACGTGATATCACAACGCCAGATTGTTCAGGGCCTAATAAATTGTCCTGTAATTCAGGTGCGTCGTTATCGTCGCTTCGTTTGAGTCGCTTAGTCTGGTTGGCTCGCATTCGGCGCAATTGACCTTGGCTTAGGGGTTTCTTTTTACTCACAGGCTTATCTTCATTAAATAGGTGTTTTTTTGTGTCTCAAAAAAACAGTATGATACACATTCTTTTATAAAAAAGCCTGAATTTAGGCAATAGATAACATAAGGCGACATAAATGGCTGCTGATGCGAATAACCTAATATGGGTTGATTTAGAAATGACAGGTTTAGAACCTGATGTCGATAGAGTGATTGAAATTGCCACTTTGGTGACTGATCAGGAGTTGAATATCATTGCCCAAGGCCCTGTATTGGCGATACATCAAAGTGATGAGGTGCTTGGAGCAATGGACGATTGGAACCAAAAACATCATGGCGAGTCTGGCTTAATTGATCGCGTCCGTGCCAGCAAATGCACAGAAGAAGACGCTATTAGACAAACCATTGAATTTTTAGCTCAGTATGTGCCGAAAGGGGCATCACCTATGTGTGGCAATAGCATTGGTCAAGATCGCCGCTTTTTAAACAAGTATATGTTAGAGCTTGAAGAGTATTTCCATTATCGCAACATCGATGTAAGCACCATTAAAGAATTAGTGCGTCGTTGGAACCCTGAAACCATGAATGGCTTTAGCAAAAAAAATACCCACCAAGCACTCGAAGATATTAAAGAGTCGATTGCAGAATTGCAGTTTTATCGCAAAGAAGTATTTAAAATTTAACCAATCGAACAAATATTTTAAAAAAGGGGGTTGCAGCGTAGTAAAATTTACCTATAATGCGGCCTCAACTTTCTACAGAGCACCAAACTCTGAGCCTAGAAAGTAAAAATGAAATTTGAAAATTTGAAATGCGACATTAGCTCAGTTGGCACAGGTGGAAAGACGATACCTTGTTGATTGTTACCAATGAAGCAAACAGTACGCGACATTAGCTCAGTTGGCACAGGTGGAAAGACGATACCTTGTTGATTGTTACCAATGAAGCAAACAGTACGCGACATTAGCTCAGTTGGTAGAGCGATACCTTGCCAAGGTATAGGTCATCGGTTCGAACCCGATATGTCGCTCCAAATTTTAGTTGATGCGAGTTAGACTCAGTTAGTAAAGCGATACCTTAGCCAAGCTAAAAGAGATAACAGCGTCATCGGTTCGAACCTCTCTTTGTTAAAAGAAGGTCGCTCCAAATTTCAGGTAATTTGAAAATGCGACATTAGCTCAGTTGGCACAGGTAGAAAGACGATACCTTGTTGATTGTTACCAATGAAGCAAACAGTACGCGACATTAGCTCAGTTGGTAGAGCGATACCTTGCCAAGGTATAGGTCATCGGTTCGAACCCGATATGTCGCTCCAAATTACAGACGATGTTAGATTTGCTTAGTTGGTAGAGCGATACCTTGCCAAGCTAAAAGAGATAACAGCGTCATCGGTTCGAACCTCTCTTTGTTAAGAGAAGGTCACTCCAAATATGATTTTGATTTGCGACATTAGCTCAGTTGGTAGAGCGATACCTTGCCAAGGTATAGGTCATCGGTTCGAACCCGATATGTCGCTCCAAATCACTTCCCTAGTTTGAAATGCAACATTAGCTCAGTTGCGCTCTTAGAAAATGCGATACCTTGCCAAGGTATAGGTCATCGGTTCGAACCTCTCTTTGTTAAGAGAAGGTCGCTCCAAATCACTTTTATTGCTTCAAATCTCAAACTCTAAAATCTCCAGCTTAAAAATGACTAAACTTTGCGATTTGCGACATTAGCTCAGTTGAGTTAATTATAAGAGTCGATACCCATCTTTTTCCAAGGTATAGGTTATCGGTTCGAACCTCTCTTTGTTAAGAGAAGGTCGCTCCAAATCACTTTTATTGCTTCAAATCCCCAACTCTAAAATCTCCAGCTTGAAAATGACTAAACTTTGCGATTTGCGACATTAGCTCAGTTGAGTTAATTATAAGAGTCGATACCCATCTTTTTCCAAGGTATAGGTTGTCGGTTCGAACCTCTATTTGTTAAGAGAAGGTCGCTCCAAATCACTTTTATTGCTTCAAATCTCAAACTCTAAAATCTCCAGCTCGAAAATGACTAAACTTTGCGATTTGCGACACTTAGCTCAGTTGAGTTAATTATAAGAGTCGATACCCATCTTTTTCCAAGCTAAAAGAGATAACAGCGTCATCGGTTCGAACCTCTCTTTGTTAAAAGAAGGTCGCTCCAAATCACTTTTATTGCTTCAAATCTCAAACTCTAAAATCTCCAGCTCGAAAATGACTAAACTTTGCGATTTGCGACATTAGCTCAGTTGAGTTAATTATAAGAGTCGATACCCATCTTTTTCCAAGGTATAGGTTATCGGTTCGAACCTCTCTTTGTTAAGAGAAGGTCGCTCCAAATCACTTTTATTGCTTCAAATCTCAAACTCTAAAATCTCCAGCTTGAAAATGACTAAACTTTGCGATTTGCGACATTAGCTCAGTTGAGTTAATTATAAGAGTCGATACCCATCTTTTTCCAAGCTAGAAGAGATAACAGCGACATCGGTTATCGATGAGCAGTAATAGCATTTCAGAGTCAGCGTTATATGCGTTATTTCTGTTTATTCATCTAAAAAGACAGTCCATCTAACAAAACGCGTGATCTATCGCCCACTTCTTCATGAATCTCTAAATTAGAAGCTTTTAGAGAACAAAAAATATGACATTGCTCAAATAAATTGCGCTCGAGATATTCAATAATCAACCCAAGATAAATTTTCCTAAGCTGTTAGAGCTTTAAACGAGGTAAGTGCTATGCGTATTCAACAACTGAGCGAGCTATTAGATTATGTCGCTAAATGTCACCTTGATATGGAAAAATTGTATAAGCGCTTGGATCGTAATGCAGACTCTTCACGCGTAAAAATGATGTTGACTTATTTTCAACAACATCAGAGACATATATACGACACTCTTGAAAGCTACATTGAAGATGCACCTGAAAGAATATTAAACACTTGGTATAAAGACATTACTTTCGAAGATTTTTCAAAGCGTTGTGCAGAGGCCACGTTGCCAGCAAACATGCATGAAGATCAGGTGCTTGAGCTTCATCTGGATTTAGAAAACCGATTAATTGCATTATTGGAAAAAACGGCACTTAGCAGCCCAACAGATGAAATAAAAAGTGCATTAATGGACCTAGTTCGTGTGGCTCAAACACAACAAAAACGCCTTGTTCATAGCACAATTCGTATGGATGACATTTAATCGAACGGTTTAAATTGTAAGATATCTTCCTAAAGTGTGATTTTGCCAGCTATCCCCAATAGCTGGCTTTTTTTTATTAACAAAAAATAACCGCCATAACAGTGGGAGTTAATAGGTAAGTTCTGGTATATTTAGCATTCTTGTAACTCTTTTATGCGGAAGCTGACTTTCTAGATGACATCACTGCTTAAAACCCTTGAAAATGAACAAGCTACTGTTGCCCTTGGTCAACAAATTGCGCAGTGGATTGTGCCACCTCTAACTATTTATCTTACTGGCGATTTAGGTGCGGGTAAAACTACGTTTAGCCGTGGGATTATTCAAAGCTTAGGTCATCAAGGCGCAGTAAAAAGTCCAACCTATACCTTGGTTGAACCCTATGAGTTACCTGATCTAGATGTATATCATTTTGATTTATATCGATTGAGCGATCCTGAAGAATTAGAATTTATGGGTATCCGTGATTACTTTACTGACAAAAGCGTCTGTTTAGTTGAGTGGCCTGACAATGGTCATGGTTTGCTACCTAAGGCTGACATCCATTTGCATTTGCGATATAAAGACTCACAAAGACAAGTCGAAATACAAGCGTTATCCCCTGCTGGGCAGGCAATTTTAAATAAAATAAAATAATAATGAATTTAAAACATACATTTTTCTATACCTTAGTGACCACGCTGTTACTTTTGCTACCCAATGCTAGTTGGGCTGCAAATCAATTAGATAGCGTGCGTATTTGGGCTGCGCCAGAATCAACGCGGGTAGTATTTGATTTAACTCAAGCCCCAAAATACGACAGTTTTAGCTTAACGGGCCCTCATCGTTTAGTGGTTGATATCGAAGATGCGGGTTCAAGATTCAATTTAGACACGATTGCCAACAACAGCAGTATTATAAAAAAAGTACGCTTTAGCACTCCTCCTAGAAAAGGGATGTTGCGCCTAGTGATGGATTTAACCAAGCCAGTTAAATCCAACCTGTTTACCTTGCCACCTACGGCACCATACGGTAATCGATTGGTGGTTGATTTGGAGGACGCCACAGGCAGCTCATCTTCAGTGCAGCAGGTCGTTAGCCGATCGGCTAATCAATCTTCTCGAGATATTATAGTTGCAATAGACGCTGGGCACGGTGGTGAAGATCCCGGCTCTATTGGCCCATCAGGTATGCATGAAAAGCGAGTTGTGCTTGAAATAGCTAAACGCTTAGCCCGTAAAGTTGACTCAACGCCTGGTATGCGTGCGGTGATGACTCGAAGTGGTGACTACTTTGTTAATTTAAACAAACGCTCTGAGCTGGCTCGTAACAGTAAAGCTGACTTGTTAATATCAATTCATGCAGATGCATTTACTTCGCCTCAACCTCGCGGTGCGTCTGTTTGGGTGTTATCTATGCGCCGCGCAAACAGTGAGATTGGTCGTTGGTTAGAGCAAAAAGAAAAACATTCTGAACTGCTAGGCGGAGCGGGCGAAATTATTCAGAATACCGACAGCGAACAGTATCTAGCGATGACGTTACTCGACATGTCGATGAACAGCTCTATGGCTATTAGTCATTCTGTCGCGGGTGATATTTTACGTGATTTAGGCTCAATCACCCATTTGCACAAAAGAAAACCTGAATCAGCTAGTTTTGCCGTGCTTAAGTCACCAGATATCCCGTCAATATTAGTTGAGACAGGCTTTATTTCAAATCCTGGTGAGGAGCGCTTATTATCTAATGGTAACCACCAAGAAAAGCTTGCCAATGCCATTTATAAAGGGGTGCTGCGTTATTTTGAAAATAATCCGCCAGCGGACACCCAAATGGCTAAAAGAACTGGTTCATCTAGCATTAAGCACAGCGTAAAACGTGGTGAATCATTGTCAATTATTGCTCAGCGTTACAGCGTTTCTGTTAGTAGCCTTAAGCAAGCCAATAATTTAAAGTCTGATGTGGTTCGTATTGGGCAAACATTAGTTATCCCTAGGGCTTAATATGGCAATTCAACTGCTTCCTCCACAATTAGCTAATCAAATAGCCGCCGGTGAAGTGGTTGAGCGCCCAGCGTCTGTGGTTAAAGAGCTGGTTGAAAATAGCCTAGATGCTGGTGCCACACGTATTGATATTGATATCGATAAAGGTGGTAGCAAACTTATTCGTATTCGTGACAACGGTGCAGGAATAGCCAAAGAAGAATTGGCCTTAGCGTTGTCGCGTCATGCAACTTCTAAAGTGCATACCCTAGATGATTTAGAAGCGATTTTAAGTTTTGGGTTTCGTGGTGAAGCGTTAGCAAGTATCAGCTCGGTATCACGATTAACGCTTACGTCTAAAACCGCCGAGCAGTCAGAAGCTTGGCAGGCATACGCCGAAGGTTCGCAAATGGAGGTAAAAGTAACCCCAGCTGCGCATCCGCAAGGCTCAACCATTGAAGTTGTGGATTTATTTTTTAATACACCTGCAAGACGTCGATTTTTAAAAAGCGATAAAACTGAGTTTACTCATATTGACGAATGGCTCAAACGTATCGCAATAGCACGTCGTGATATCCATTTTGTTTTAACACACAATGGCAAAGTGATTCGCCAATATCGGCCAGCCAATACCGAGATACAAAGCCAACAACGGCTTGCGCAAATTTGTGGCCGTGCATTTGCCGATCAAGCCTTAAGTATTGCATGTGAGCACGATGGGTTATCGTTAAGTGGTTATTTACAATCGCCTCATGATCGCGTGATAACAGACACCAGTTATTTCTATGTAAATGGCCGGCTGGTGAGAGACAGATTGGTTAATCATGCAGTAAAACAGGCATTTGCAGAGCAGGGTGTTGAACATCAACCCGGTTATGTATTGATGTTAACGCTAGATCCTCATCAGGTGGATGTTAATGTTCACCCTGCAAAACACGAGGTGCGCTTTCATCAATCACGTTATGTTCATGACTTTATTTTGCAAGCTATACAATCGGCTCTATCGCAAATGCCTGCATTGGATTTTGTCGAACCTCAAATAGCTGAGGCTATTGATAGTGAGGACAATGATGAGCCTATAATTCATTCTAGCCAAACTAAAGCGGTATTTTCACTATCTCATGGTGATTCAATACCTCCACCGCAGCGTCAGCACACGGTAAATAGTGCCAGCCAGTTCGGCACTATGTATGTTCCTGGAAAAAATAGTTTATTTTCTGCTGGTTCTTCAGCTGCAGTTAAGCCAAATTATGATAAAAAGCCTGTTGCAACTGCACATTCTGCTGCAACTAAAGCGGCAATAACAAATTATGGTCAGCTACTGCAAACACCGTCAGAACGGCCTGAAAAACAGATTGGTGAAGCCAGTTTGCAAACGAGTATGCCACCGCTGCTTTCTGGAACACATTGGGTTATCTGCCAAGATGATACCTTATCATTATTGCCATTTTCGTTGGTGTTAATGGCGGTGAGAAAAGCAGAGGTTACTGCTAAGTTGGTTAATGGTTTAGTTGCTCAACCTTTATTGATGCCAGTGGCTATTGCTGCCGATCCCGACTGGAACGACACAATAGTCAATCGTGATCTATTATTGCGCCAAATGGGTATTGAACTAAGTATTCGTTATCAACAGTTGATAATTAAAAAAGTGCCCCCATATTTGAGGGAAAGCCAATTGGCAATTGTTATACCTGAGTTATTACATTGGATCGCATTAGAGCAACCTAACGACACAGCTATAGCTGGCTGGTTAGCAAAACAAAGTGTGGTGCAATTTGAATCAGCCCAAAGTATATGGCAGCAATTTTGTTGTTTAAATGAGCAGACAAAGCAAACTATTTATGCCCAGGCCACTGAATTACCTTGGCAAACTTGGATGAAAGATAATTAACGTGCATAACATCAACAGGCCGAAAGTGATCTTTTTGATGGGGCCTACGGCTTCAGGCAAAACGGCATTAGCTATCGACATGGCAACGCAATATAATTGCGAAATTATTTCTGTTGATTCAGCGTTAATTTATCGCGGTATGGATATCGGTTCTGCAAAGCCATCGGCGCAAGAGCTGGCCGTTGCACCACATAGATTGATTGATATCCTTGACCCGAGTGAAAGTTATTCTGCAGCAGATTTCCGCCAAGATGCGCTTGCTGCAATTGAAGATATTATTGCCCAGGGTAAAACACCGCTTCTTGTTGGTGGTACAATGATGTATTTTAAGGCATTGTTAGATGGATTATCGCCTTTGCCCAGTGCAAATGAGGCCATAAGACAGCAAATTCTGTTACAGGCAGAAGCACAGGGTTGGGATTCATTACATCAAGAGTTGTGTGCAATTGACCCCATTGCCGGACAACGGATTCATCCAAATGATCCGCAACGATTATCGCGGGCGTTAGAGGTTTATCGCATCAGCGGTAAAACAATGACTGAGTTAACGCAAACAAAGTCGGCTGCTTTGCCGTATGATGTAGTGCAATTTGCAATTGCACCCAATGATAGAAAAGTATTACATAACTTAATTGCCAAGCGCTTTGATATCATGCTTGAGCAAGGTTTTATCGATGAAGTTGCTACGCTAAAAGCCCGTGGTGATTTACATTTAGAGTTGCCATCAATGCGTTGCGTAGGTTACAGGCAGTGCTGGCAATACCTTGATAATGAATTTGATCATGCGACTATGGTCGAAAAAGCTACAGCCGCTACTAGGCAATTGGCCAAACGTCAATTAACATGGTTGAGGAGTTGGCCTGATTTACAGTGGCTTGAAAGTGGTGTGGAAGGGAATTTAGTTACGCTTATGCGACAAAGCCGCTAGCTTATTAGCCGTTGCTGTATAATACTAAAACTAAACAATAAAACTTAATTCAATATATTTTAAAATAAAAAAGGAAATTAAAATGGCTAAGGGGCAATCTTTACAAGACCCATTTTTGAACGCATTGCGTCGAGAGCGAGTACCAGTCTCTATCTATTTAGTGAATGGTATTAAGCTACAGGGCCAGGTTGAATCATTCGATCAATTTGTGATCCTACTTAAAAATACAGTAAGCCAAATGGTTTACAAACACGCGATTTCAACAGTCGTACCAGCACGCCCATTCAATGTCTCTAGTCATCAGGGTGCAAGCCATAGTGAAGACGGCGCTGCTGAATAATTGAAAAGGAACATACTTTTTGTTTGATCGTTATGAAGCGGGTGAAACAGCGGTACTGGTTCATATCGACTTTTCTGACGAGGAACGTCGAGAAGATCTACTTGAGTTACAGCTTTTAGTTGAGTCCGCTGGTGCTCGCTCTGTAGGAGTGATAACCGGTAGTCGACGCTCACCGGACCGTAAATTTTTTATCGGTACAGGTAAGGCTGAAGAATTGGCAGCAATGGTAGCGGCCACACAAGCTAATGTCGTGATTTTTAATCATGCTTTGAGCCCAGCTCAAGAACGTAATCTTGAAATGGTTTGTCAGTGTCGTGTTTTAGACAGAACTACGCTAATTCTTGATATCTTTGCTCAACGAGCAAGAACTCATGAAGGTAAGTTGCAAGTGGAGCTAGCGCAACTGCGCCACATGTCAACTCGCTTAATCCGTGGTTGGACTCACTTAGAAAGACAAAAAGGTGGTATTGGGATGCGAGGGCCGGGTGAAACCCAGCTTGAAACAGACCGTCGTTTACTTCGCGGGCGGATTAAAAATATTAATCGTCGTCTCGAGAAAGTAGACAAACAGCGTGAGCAAAGTCGTCGTGCTCGTAATCGAAGCGACTTAGCGACTGTATCATTAGTGGGATATACCAACGCGGGAAAATCGACCCTATTTAACGCGTTGACTTCTTCGGATGTTTACGCCGCTGATCAGTTATTTGCTACGTTAGATCCAACATTACGTAAGTTAGCATTGCCTGACGGTGCGGTTATTTTAGCTGATACCGTTGGATTTATTCGTCATTTACCGCATGACTTAGTCGCCGCATTTAAAGCGACTTTGCAAGAAACTCGTCAAGCAGAAATTCTGTTGCATGTTGTTGATTGTGCTGATGAAAATATGGCTGAAAATTTTGACCAGGTACAAAGTGTACTCAAAGAAATTGATGCTGATGAAATCACCCAATTAGTTGTATGCAATAAAATCGACTTGCTTGAAGATTTTGCGCCCCGTATTGATTACGGTGAAGACGGAAAACCTGAACGAGTTTGGGTATCTGCTCAAAAACGCATTGGATTTGATTTGCTGTTAAAAGCGATTACCGAGTTAATCGGTGAGGTAATCCGCGAGCTTACTTTGAAGATACCCGCATCGGCAGGGCATTATCTTGGCCAGTTTTATCGACTGGATGCAATACAGCAGAAAGACTATGACGATCTGGGGAACTGTA
The DNA here is from genome assembly GCF_019931735.1 of Shewanella inventionis. Lineage (NCBI taxonomy): Bacteria > Pseudomonadati > Pseudomonadota > Gammaproteobacteria > Alteromonadales > Shewanellaceae > Shewanella > Shewanella inventionis. The sequence continues at coordinate 1,253,093 of NZ_CP082926.1, forward strand.
TTTTATCTGTTCGTTTATCCGATGCTGATTGGCGTCGGTTAGCTAAACAGAGTCAGGGGGAATTAGAGGCATTTATTTTTGAATCTTCAGAAATAGACGTCACTTGTTAATCTCATTTATTTCATCCAATTATGGAGTGCTAAATGGCTTGGAATGAGCCCGGTAACAAGGGAAATAAAGACCCTTGGGGAAATAAAGGTGGTAACGATAAAGGGCCACCAGATCTCGACGAAGTGTTTCGAAACTTATCAAAACGTTTTGGGGGTAAGGGCGGTAACTCCGCATCTGGCCAACCATTTAACGCATCAATATTGATTGTGTTTGCTGTTATCGCCCTAATTATTTGGGGGTTATCAGGTTTATACACAGTTAAAGAAGCTGAGCGTGGCGTGTTACTTCGTTTTGGTCAACATATTGGTGAAGTGAGTTCTGGTTTGCACTGGAAAGCCACCTTCATTGATGAAGTGTATACCGTAGACGTAGAAACGTTTCGTTCAATACCTGCCTCTGGCAGCATGTTGACGTCTGATGAAAACGTAGTGAAAGTTGAATTGGTTGTCCAATACAGCGTTTCAGATGCTTATTCGTATTTGTTTAGTGCTGTTGAAGCAAACGAAAGTTTACGAGAAGCAACAGATAGTGCACTGCGTTATGTGATTGGTCACAATCGCATGGACGACATTTTAACGACTGGTCGTGATGCCATTCGTCGTGATACATGGAAAGAGTTAGAGCGTATTATTGAGCCTTACAAACTAGGCTTACAAATCCGTGACGTTAACTTTTTACCAGCACGTCCACCTGAAGAAGTAAAAGATGCATTTGACGATGCTATTTCTGCTCAGGAAGATGAACAGCGCTTTATTCGTGAAGCCGAAGCGTATGCCCGTGAAATTGAGCCTAAAGCTCGTGGTCAAGTTGAACGTATGGTTCAACAAGCAAATGCATATAAAGAACGTGAAGTGTTAGAAGCTCAAGGTAAAGTGGCTCGTTTTGAAAAACTGCTACCTGAATACAAAGCTGCACCAGCAGTGACACGTAATCGTTTATATTTAGATGCAATGCAAACCGTGATGTCTGATACCAATAAAGTGCTTATTGATGCTAAAAATAATGGCAACTTGATGTATTTACCTTTAGATAAGCTGATGGATGCGACTAACAGTTCACGTCAAGAAGCGGAACCTGAAGTTGAACGCCATGTAAACTCAGTATCAACCAACAGCGTAAATACACCTATAACGAGTATGTCGTCTGATGGGCGTCTCAGCCGCGAAGAGCGTCTTCGCCAAGGGAGGAACTAATCATGGGTAGATTTGCTCTGATCATTTTGGTTGTAATTTTAGGTGTTGGTTTTTCATCGCTAATGGTAGTTAACGAAGGTGAGCGCGCTATTGTGTCTCGTTTCGGTAAGGTCCTTAAAGACGATGGCGTCACTAAAGTATTTACGCCAGGATTACATTTTAAAATCCCTGTAGTAGATAAAGTACGTTATCTAGATGCGCGTATTCAAACCCTAGACGGCGCAGCAGATCGTTTTGTGACTTCTGAAAAGAAAGACTTAATGGTTGATTCATACGTTAAATGGCGTATTCGTGATTTTGAAAAGTATTATCTTTCAACTAATGGTGGTATTAAGGCCAACGCTGAAAGCTTGTTACAAGCAAAAATCAACAACGATTTACGTACTGAGTTTGGTCGTCGTACGATTAAAGAAATCGTATCGGGTAAACGTGATGAATTGCAAACTGATGCATTACAAAACGCCTCTGAAAGTGCCGAAAATCTTGGCATTGAAGTGGTAGATGTGCGTGTTAAGCAAATCAACTTACCGGCGAATGTGAGTAACAGTATTTACCAACGTATGCGTGCAGAGCGTCAAGCTGTTGCTAAAGAGCATCGCGCGCAAGGTAAAGAGCAAGCTGAAATTATTCGCGCGACGATTGATGCAAATGTCACAGTAAAAGTTGCTGAAGCCGAGCGTAAAGCATTAACTATTCGTGGTGAAGGCGATGCTCTAGCGGCTAAGATTTATGCAGATGCTTACAGTAAAGACGTTGAGTTTTATAACTTTTTACGTAGTTTAGAAGCTTACAAAGAAAGTTTTGCCGGCAAAAATGATGTGATGGTGTTAGAGCCTGAAGGTGATTTCTTTAAATATATGAAATCTTCAGACGGTAAATAACCCTAAGTTAGTTTAAACGTCAATAAATGATAAAAAGCTCAGTTTATTCTGAGCTTTTTTGTATCTGCAATTCAAATTCAGTTTTTCATATTATCAGTTTCTTTTATCAGAACTTGCGGCTTTAATTAGTTTTGGCAGTAAAAAGTATATAAGCATTTGATTAGCTATAAGAATCAGTAGTGTTTTTTTATTATTTTGTTTCGGCTGATTGTCAAAAACATGCTGATTTATATGCTTTTTTGAAAAAAAAGTGAATATCCTCAACATAGATGAGTGTTTTCACTATGATCTGCTTCTAATTTTTCGCTATAATGAGCACCGCCTCAAACTATGATTTTAGCGTGCTACCTTTTTGGTTCGCTAAAGTATTGAAATATAAAAATTCCAACACCCTCTGGGAGATAAGTGGATGAGCAATGCGCCAGTCGATACCGGACGTCGCAGATTCCTGACAGCCGCAACCGCCGTAGTAGGTGGTGCTGGTGCCGTCGCTGTAGCGGTTCCTTTCATCAAGTCATGGAATCCGAGCGCCAAGGCGAAAGCTGCAGGTGCGCCGGTCGAAGTAAATATTAGTAAAGTAGAACCAGGTCAGTTAATTCGTGTCGAATGGCGCGGAAAACCGGTTTGGGTCGTTCGTCGTACAGAAGCTGTACTAGAGAATCTTAAATCTTTAGACGGTCAATTACGCGATCCTGCTTCAGAAGAAATGCAGCAACCAGAATATGCAGCAAACCCTGTACGTTCTATTAAACCTGAATTCTTCATTGCAGTCGGTATCTGTACTCATTTAGGTTGTTCACCTACTTATTTACCTGATTCATTTGGTGAACAGGTTGAAGGTGTAACATCTGGTTTCTTCTGTCCTTGTCACGGTTCTAAATTCGACATGGCTGGTCGTGTGTTCCAGGGTGTTCCTGCACCATTGAACCTTGTGATCCCGCCTCATCAATATGTCGATGATGCTACCGTGCTTATCGGTGAAGACTCGGGAGCGGCGTAATGGTTAAGAATATTATTGATTGGATTGATGCGCGCATCCCAATGACGGCGACTTATAACCGTCACGTGGGTCAATATGCGACACCAAAGAACTTCAACTTTTGGTATTTCTTTGGGTCATTAGCACTTTTAGTTTTAGTTAACCAACTACTTACCGGTATTTGGTTAACCATGAATTACGTGCCAACAGCTGAAGGCGCATTTGCTTCAGTTGAATACATCATGCGTGATGTTGAGTACGGTTGGTTGCTACGCTATATGCACTCTACGGGTGCGTCGGCGTTTTTCTTCGTCATTTATTTACACATGTTCCGTGGTTTAATCTACGGTTCGTATCAAAAACCAAGAGAGCTTTTATGGCTATTTGGTATGTTGATTTTCCTTGTGTTAATGGCTGAAGCGTTCATGGGTTACCTACTTCCATGGGGACAAATGTCTTACTGGGGTGCACAGGTAATTATCTCTTTGTTTGGTGCTATCCCTGTTATTGGTGATGACCTAACATTGTGGATCCGTGGTGACTATGTTATCTCAGGTGCAACATTAAACCGTTTCTTCGCATTACACGTTATTGCGCTTCCATTAGTGTTAGTTGTGTTAGTGTTTTTACACTTAATCGCACTGCATGAAGTGGGCTCAAATAACCCTGACGGCGTTGAAATTAAAAAGAACAAAGATGAGAACGGTTGGCCAGTTGATGGCATTCCATTCCACCCTTATTACACTGTAAAAGACATTATGGGTGTAGCGGGCTTCTTAATCGTGTTCTGTTATGTGTTGTTCTTCATGCCTGAAGGCGGTGGATACTTCCTTGAAAAGCCAAACTTTGAAGCGGCTAACCCAATGAAGACACCAGTGCATATCGCGCCGGTTTGGTACTTCACTCCTTTCTATGCCATTTTACGTGCGATTCCTGATAAGTTATTGGGTGTAATAGGTATGGGTCTGTCGATTGCAGTATTATTTATTCTGCCTTGGCTAGATCGTTGTAAAGTGAAGTCTATTCGCTATCGCAGCATGATCCACAAGATCAACATTGCACAATTTTCTGTGTCGTTCATTATTCTTGGTTATTTAGGTGTGGTTCCGGCGACTCCTGAGCTAACAATTGCGGCACGTATTTTCACTTTCACTTACTTTGGTTTCTTTGTAGCCCTATGGGTTTACAGTAAAAACGAGAAAACAAAAGAAGTACCAACGAGGGTGACACACTAATGAAAAAGTTATTAATTGCATTAGTTACTTTGTTGCCATCTTTGGCGATGGCAGCAAGTGGGCATAATGTTCACTTAGAAAGCGCTAACGTTGACTTACATGACAAAGCATCATTAGAACGTGGTTTGGGTTTATTTCAACAGTATTGTTCTGGTTGTCATAGTACTCAATACCAACGCTATGAGCGTGTAGCTACTGATATCGGTATATCAACCGATGATATGCGTAGTAAATACATTCTTAACGATGCAAAAATCGGCGATTTGATGGAAAATGCCATCCCTACAGCCGATGCTGCTAAGTGGTTTGGTGCTGCGCCTCCAGACTTAACATTAGTGGCTCGTGTTCGTGGTGAAGACTGGGTATATTCTTACCTAAAAGGTTTTTATGCTGATGAGACTCGTCCATTTGGCGTAAACAACACAGTGTTCCCATTAGTGGGTATGCCACATGTATTGCAAGATTTACAAGGTCTTGCCGTTAAACAAGAAGACGGCACTTTTGTTACCACTGGTGGTAAGCTGACGCCTGAAGAGTATGACCAAGCGGTTCGTGATATCACGGGTTTCTTAGTTTATTCTGCAGAACCTGTGCAATTAGAGCGTAAAGCTTTAGGTGTGTGGGTACTTGGATTCTTGTTTATTTTCTTCATCATTGCGTATTTGTTGAAGAAAGAGTACTGGAAAGATGTACACTAGCTATCAATAACGGTTATTATACATTATCCGCATATTGTAAACGGGGGGCTTAGCCCCTCGTTTGTTTTGTTTTTTTTAAGATTCTGGAGGGTATCAATGGCTGTTGCTGCCAACAAGCGCTCTATCATGACACTTTTTTCTGGTGCCGATGATTTATATAGTCACCAAGTACGTATCGTATTGGCTGAAAAAGGGGTTACCGTTGATGTTTTGCAGGTAGACCCAAGTGAAATGCCTGAAGATTTACTTGAAGTCAATCCATACAACTCAGTGCCAACGTTAGTTGATCGCGAACTAGTGTTGTATGAATCTCGTATTATTATGGAGTATTTGGATGAGCGTTTTCCGCATCCTCCATTAATGCCTGTTTACCCGGTATCTCGCGGCCAAAGCCGTTTGATGATGCACAGAATCGACACTGATTGGTATGCGCTTGTTGAGCGTATACGTAAAGGTGACAAAGCTGATGCAGCTCGTAAAGAGTTAACCGAAAGCCTAGTCGCTTTAGCACCGGTGTTTGCTGAAATGCCATATTTTATGAGCGAAGAGTTTGGTTTATCTGACTGCTACCTAGGCCCATTATTATGGCGTCTACCAGTATTGGGTATTAACTTAGATCCTCGTACAGCAAAAGAAATTAATGCTTATATGACACGTATTTTTGAACGTGAATCATTTAAAGCATCGCTTACTGAGGCTGAGCGCGAAATGCGCATGGGCATGTAATGAAACCAATAACACCTAATCGTCCGTATTTGTTGCGTGCCTATTATGAATGGTTGATGGATAACCATTTAACGCCGCATGTTGTCGTGGACGCTTTTGTTAAAGGTACCCAAGTTCCACAGCAATTTGTTAAAGACGGTCAAATCGTACTTAACATTGCTACTGGCGCTGTGGCTAATCTTCACATGACAAACGATGCTGTAGAGTTTAATGCGCGTTTTGGCGGAGTACCGCAAAACGTGTTTTTACCTATGGCGTCTATTGTTGCCATCTATGCCCGTGAAAATGGTGCTGGCACGGTGTTTGATATGGAAGATGCTTACATGATCGAAGATGAACATGATGAACTTTCATCAGTGCCTTCATCGATGAAGTCAGTTGAAGAACCTTCAACAACGCCTGAGACGACTAAGTCGACCAGTTCTGACGATAAAGCAAAACGCAGAAGTCACCTAACTGTGGTTAAGTAATTAACTTATGTTAGGGTAAAAACCAGTCGCAAGGCTGGTTTTTTTTAAGCTCAAAAAAGTCATGAGAAACGATAATGCTATTGATGATTGATAATTATGATTCATTTACGTTTAACCTTGTTCAGTATTTCCAAACACTTGAGCAAGAGATTATTGTTAAGCGCAATGATGAAATAACGATTGAACAAATTGAATCATTAGCACCAAGCCACCTTGTCATATCTCCAGGTCCTTGCACTCCAAACGAAGCGGGTATATCTCTTGCGGCTATAGCGCATTTTGCCGGAAAAATCCCTATTTTAGGTGTTTGTCTCGGTCATCAGGCCATCGCGCAAGTGTTTGGGGCAAATGTTATCCGAGCTAAGCGGGTTATGCATGGCAAAACCAGTTTAATTCAACACCATCAACAAGGTTTATTTACAGGTCTCGCATTACCTTTGCAGGTTACTCGCTATCACTCTCTACTGATTGATGATATTCCACCAGGTTTTGAACTAGATGCGTGGTTTGATGATCCACAACATGGCAAGGAAATTATGGCCATGAGTCATCGAGATTTACGTATATACAGCGTTCAATTTCATCCAGAATCTATTTTAACTCAGCAAGGGCATGAGTTACTTGCTAATTTTCTTCAGCAATAGCTCGTGAGTTATTGGTCATTGATTAGGGTCTGTTTATCTTTCAAGGTTATTTAACCAGCAAAGATCAACAGACACTAGGTATTTTATGTTACAACTTCTGCGTTCATCACCATTCATTCTTAAGTATAATACCATTTCCATTAATTATGTGACCAATCAGAGTCGCTCAGACTGTTCAGTTTGAGGCGCATTGTTGAAATAATGGTTGTTCCTTCTAAGGCAATGCAACAAAGAAATGGACTGTCTGAGCGTCTCCTGCAAGGCGGGTTTCTGTACCTTCTATGCTGCTTAATAGTATTTTGACGTAGAGCAACTATGCCTACAATCCTATTACTTGCCTAGAAGGCACAGAATTCCCGCTGTATGACCAGATAATTAGTGGAATTGGTATAATAGGGCGTAAAATAGCGCTAACAATAATAAAAAGGATGAACATGAACAGCTTTTTGCGACATTTTACCATTAGTGCAGTTTCATTAGCCATGCTGGGCGGGTGTGCAACTACAACCAATTCGACCTCTCCAGTAACCCCTAGTATTTCTTCCTCAGCGACAAGTATTTCTTCGCCGGCCAATATTTCTGTGCCATTAGTTACACCGCCGAGAGCTGAGAAACCGCTCACCTTAAACCAAATTATGGCTAACCCCGATTGGATGGGCATATTGGCCCAAGGTGCATATTGGAGTGACGACAGTCAGTCAGTGTATTTTAGTCGTCAAGCTCATCAGTCGCCTGTTCGTGATTATTATCAGCAAAGTCTTTCAGCCGGTGAGGCTAACCAACTCGACCTATCCCTGCTGCATTTAGCAGACCAGCAGCATGGTGTGATTAATCAAGCTAAATCGAAAAAAGCATTTATTTATCAAGGTAACGTGTTTATAAAAGATCTCCAAACAGGGGATGTAGCTCAAATCACGCGTCAGAATATGGCGATTGATGGTATTCGGTTTTTAAATAATGGTGATTTGGCTTACTGGCAAGGTAACAATATTTTCCGCTTACACCAGGCTACTGGCATGACAGAACAAATTGCTGCAATTGAAATGAGCAATGAGCCAAAAGGTGTGCAGGAGCCTAGCAGTTATATCGCTAAGCAACAGCATAGATTGATAGATTATGTAGCGTTGCAGCATACAAATGACAAAAAACGAGAACAATACCGCGGGTTATTAGAAAAAGCGGACCCGACACTGTCTGCAAAACCCTGGTACCTTGGCGATTCGGAAGTGATTTCAGAGATGAGCTTATCGCCAGATGGTCGATATGTGATGCTTGCTCTAACCGACAAAAACTACAGTTGGCGCGCCGAACACGACATCATGCCTAATTATTTAGGTAAAGATGGCTACGTTGATGCGGTACCCGCCCGAGCGCGTGTTGCTGAAGATGCTTTTCCTGGCCAACGATTAGTGTTACTTGATCTTGTTGAACGCACTAAAAAAGATATTACGATTGAAGGGTTAACCGGATTCGATGAAGATGTGCTGGCCAGTGTTAAGGCCGAAAATGCCAAAGCTCAAGGTAAAACCTATAAAAGTGAAAATGCACCACGATTAATTCAGCTTATGCAAGACTGGGAGTGGAGCCAAAGTGCGATGCAATGGCGTGATACCGATAATCAATTATTGGTCATGCTTGAAGCGGTTGATAATAAAGATCGCTGGATTGCGCGGGTCGATCTGCAAAAAGGTAAGCTTATCACCGAGCATCGCTTACATGATGATGCCTGGGTTAATTATAATTACAACCAATTTGGTTGGGTAACAGGCACAGATACTTTTTACTATTTATCAGAAGAATCAGGCTTTTCACACCTGTATGTTAAGTCATCATCAGGCAATAAAACCGCGTTAACCAGCGGTAAATATGTGGTCGATAATGTGACCTTGTCACCAGATGGAAAACACCTATATTACCGAGCAAACAAAGAACATCCTGGGATTTACAATGTTTATCGAGTTGAGATTGCTTCAGGTACAAATGAGCAACTAACCCAATGGTTTGGTACATTAGATTACAGCTTAAGCCCAGACGGTAGTGCGCTATTGTTAACAGCCACAACGGCTACTAGCCCTAATGAACTTTATGTTCAAGCCATTGGTGGCGAAATCAAGCAGTTGACTGATTACACTAGTAATGACTTTAAGCAATATCCTTGGCAAGCACCTCAAGTTGTCGCGGTGCCTTCAAATCATGGCGCAGGCCAGATCTATGCTAGAGTGTATTTGCCACAAGGTTTTGATGCGAAACAGGCTGATAAGTACCCTGCGGTGGTGTTTAACCATGGCGCTGGTTATTTACAAAATGCCCACTATGGTTTTTCAGGCTACTTTCGTGAATTTATGTTTCATAACTTATTAACTCAACAAGGTTATGTTGTGATGGACATGGATTATCGTGGTTCTAAAGGTTATGGTCGCGATTGGCGTACTGCGGTTTATCGCAATATGGGCCATCCTGAAGTTGAAGACTTAAAAGATGGCGTTGCCTGGCTTGCAACAAACGCCAACGTAGATAATCAGCGAGTAGGCACTTATGGTGGTTCTTACGGCGGTTTTTTAACGTTTATGGCATTGTTTAATGAGCCTGAATTATTCCAAGCAGGCGCTGCGTTACGTCCTGTAACCGATTGGGCGCATTATAACGCGCCCTATACTGCCAATATTTTAAATACGCCTGATATCGACCCTATTGCGTATGAGCGTAGCTCGCCGATAGAACATGCTCAAGGGTTGCAAAAACCATTGTTGATTATGACCGGTGTGTTAGATGACAACGTGTTTTTTCAAGACAGTGTTCGCCTAGTGCAACGCCTAATTGAGCTGGAAAAACCGATGTTTGAAACGGCTATTTACCCCGTTGAGCCACATGGTTTTGTGCAGCCATCAAGCTGGTTAGATGAGTATCGTCGTATCTATAAATTATTTGAGCAAGAACTAAAATAGCCATCAAGCTCCAATTTAGTAAATAAAATGGCATTAAGGCTTTCTTTGGAGAGCCTTAATTTTTATGATTAACCTCAAATTAAAATTAAGGAATGTGTTGAGTGGCAATATCAGTCGCAGGCGGTGTTAGACCCGGAAAAGTCATTGAAATAGAGCGTAGGCTCTACCATCAGCTTATTGTGGGTAAACAGCCTATGAGCTCAATGCTCGATGAGCTAAATGCCGAAATAGAAGAAAGTGCTAACAAACTTGATATTGAACGACAAGCACTGAAATTACGCATTGAAAAGCAAGTGCAAGAGCGCCAAATTTATCTTGAGGTCTCTACCCACTTAACACATACCGTCAATAATACAATTGAACATCAACTGGCGATTCCGCAGCTGATTATTGATTCTTCTGGTATCACAGAAAGCCAAATATTGCTGTTAGATCTTTTGTTAAGTTCAGATCTTAATTTAAATCGTTTAAGACCAATTATCGAAGACAATAGCTGGCTATGTCGTGATTTAATTAATTTAATTAATAGCCCTTCATCGAGGCATAGACGACCTAAAAACTCTGATGTGCAAGTTACCGATATAAAATTGGTACTGAATTATATTGGTTTAGAAAATCTACGATTATTAATTCCTTATTTTTGTTTGCGTAATTGGCTGCCATCAGGCAATACCAATTTACTTTGGATTACTCGAAAGTTATGGCGCTATAGCATCATGAGTGCCATCGCTGCGCAAGCCCTAGCTGTGTTGCACAATAAAGAACCGAGTTTGACCTATACTTGTTCATTAATGTATCAGTTTTCCACGTCAATAATGCTTAGCCAAAGTGGACGAATTTTTGATAAAACGTGGGGAACCTGGTTACGTGAGGCAAGCCATAGTCGAGACAAACAGGTTTATGATGCCATTATGGCCACCGATTTTCCTGCAGAGTCGATATTCGAACAAGTCATGCAACATGCTCATACTTTGAATTGGAAATTACTTAATTTACTCAAATTTGAAGATTCATCAATGACACGAGTGTTAAAAGAGCTTGATCATGATTATCACTTTTCTGAATTGTCTGCTGATGCAGCCATTGTGGCCAAAGCAAGTTGTTATGCCAAAGTGCTGTTATTAGAAGAGCAGCAGTTGATTGACCCACAAGAAAAACGGATCATGTTTGATTATTACGAGTTTTCTGCTCAAGAATTACTGCGATTAAAAGCGCAAAATTTTCGTAAACTTGATTTACTTTAAGTGTTTAGATCGCCCTATAGAGGTAAATGTTAAAATTGTGTAATTATTCACTTTTGATGAATAGGTACACAAAACTCAACCAAATAACTTTTTTTATGACTATTTATGCTTGCATTCCCCCGAATAAACGCTTTTTTTGGTCATATTTTTCAATCTTTATGCATAACAGTGGCAACGGTTGCAGAAGTTAATTGTACAGAACTGGTATTTTGATCACATTTTCGCTAATAATGTCCCATAAATAACACAAGCTTCCGCCAATGCACTTACAGAATATAAAGCAAACCGCGGAAACAGCGGCTTTTAAGTCGCAATTAACCTGAAGGATAAAATGCAATGAGTCTAGAAATGAATCTAACCCGTGCCCAATTTGATGAAGTGATGGTGCCTAATTATGCGCCTGCAGCCGTGATCCCTGTTCGTGGAGCGGGCAGCCGAGTATGGGATCAAGAAGGCAAAGAGTTTATCGATTTCGCTGGCGGTATTGCAGTTAATTGTTTGGGTCACTGTCATCCAGCGTTAGTGTCAGCTTTAAAAGAGCAGGGTGAAAAACTATGGCATTTATCAAACGTAATGACCAACGAGCCAGCGCTCGAATTAGCCACTAAATTAGTTAACGCTACATTTGCTGAACGTGTTTATTTTGCCAACTCTGGCGCAGAAGCAAACGAAGCTGCACTTAAATTAGCCCGTCGTTATGCATTAGATAATCACGGTGCTGATAAAGATCAAATTATCGCTTTCGACAAAGCATTCCATGGCCGCACATTTTTTACCGTAACCGTTGGCGGTCAAGCTGCTTACTCTGACGGCTTTGGGCCTAAACCACAAAGCATAACCCACGTACCATTTAATGATATTGCAGCATTAGAAGCCGTTATTTCAGATAAAACCTGTGCCATTATGCTTGAGCCACTCCAAGGCGAAGGTGGCATTATTAATGGTGATCCAGAGTTTTTAAAGGCCGTGCGTCGTTTAGCAGACAAACACGATGCATTGGTTATTTTTGATGAAGTACAAACCGGTGTTGGCCGAACTGGTGAGCTATTTGCTTACATGGGTACTGACATCGTGCCTGATATTTTAACCAGTGCTAAAGCTTTAGGCGGCGGCTTTCCCATTGCGGCAATGTTAACAACAGCCAAAATTGCTGCTCACTTAAAAGTGGGTACTCATGGTTCTACTTACGGTGGTAACCCATTAGCGTGTGCTGTTGGTAACGCGGTCATGGATGTTGTGAACACCAAAGAAGTATTAGATGGTGTTAAACACCGTGAGCAGTTATTCCGCGATGGCTTAGCGGCCATTAATGCTAAGTACAACGTCTTTAGTGAAGTGCGCGGTAAAGGCTTGTTGCTTGGTGCGGTATTAAACGAAAAATACGAAGGCCGTAGCCGTGACTTTTTAGTTGCGTCAGTCTCTGAAGGCTTAATGAGCTTAATCGCAGGTGCAAATGTGGTGCGTTTTGCTCCGTCATTGGTGATCCCTGAAGCTGATATTACAGAAGGCTTAGCACGTTTTGAACGTGCTGTAGCAAAAGTAGTCGCAGGTTAATGAACAACACGAGTACCTGCCTTGCAGGTACTCGTGTTGTTTGGGTTCGTCACATTGGTTAGCGTTGGAGGGGGAGCTCTCCAGCGTGCAAACCTAGTGGCGCAATGAGGAGATTAAGATGTTAATCATACGTCCTATCCGTGCTAGTGATTACGATGCACTTTATAGTATCGCAGTTGAGTCTGGTCACGGTTTCACATCTTTACCCGTTAACGAAGAGTTATTGCGTGCAAAGATAGCTAGGGCAGAAGCATCTTTTACTAAGCAAATTGATAAGCCTTTTGATGAAGGCTACTTAATGGTGCTTGAAGATACCAAAACTGGCCAAGTTGTGGGTACTTGTGGTGTTGAAGCTGCCGTCGGCATGCAAGATGCTTTTTATCATTACCGTTTAGGTACCGAGGTTTATCACTCGTCGCAAATCGCTGTGCGTAATGAAGTTGAAACGCTCACACTCTGTCATGACTATACCGGCGCTGCTGAAGTTTGTACCTTGTTTTTAAAAGATGCATACCGCAAAGGCAATAATGGTCGCATGTTATCTCGTTCGCGTTTTTTATTATTAGCTCAACACCCTAAGCGTTTCGGTGAAACAGTTATCGCAGAAATGCGAGGCGTGAGTGATGAAAAAGGCGACTCACCATTTTATGAATGGTTACAAAATCATTTCTTAGGCATTGATTTTGTCGAAGCAGATTATTTATCCGGCCTAGGCAAAAAAGCCTTTATGGCTGAAATGATGCCTCGCAACCCTGTGTATGTTTGTATGCTGCCTAAAAAAGCGCAGAAAGTGATTGGTGAAGTTCATAAAAATACTAAGCCGGCACTGCGTTTATTACAAGCCGAAGGCTTTAAGTTCCGCAATTATGTCGATATTTTTGATGGTGGTCCAACGGTAGAGTGTGCCTTGAGTGAAATCCGCTCAGTTAAGAAGAGCCGCTTATTAACTGTGTCTGTGGGCAAAATGCCTCACACAGATGACCAATTTATTATTTCCAACACATCGCTTGCTGATTATCGTGCATCAGCGGCAAAACTGTTGGTCTCTGACGAACACGATAATGTTGTGCTTAGCCCTGAAATTGCAGCTGGTTTACTGGTTAGCGATGGCGAGCAGATCCGTGTTTTAGCAATGTAGGAGTAAGAAATGACACAATATATTAATGGCCAGTGGTTAGCTGGTGAAGGTCATGATGTTAACTCAAGCAACCCAGCAAATGCAGAGGTGATTTGGCAGGGTAAAACCGCTACACCAAATCAAGTTAATGCTGCGGTTGATGCTGCTCGTGCAGCGCAATTTGATTGGTTTATGCTGGGCTATGACGCCCGCCTAGCTATTGTAGAAGCGTATCGTTCACAACTAGAAGCAAATAAAGACGAAATCGCTGAAACAATTGCACAAGAAACCGGTAAGCCACAATGGGAAACGGCCACTGAAGTGGGTGCTATGATTGGCAAAATTGCGTTATCTGCCAAAGCGCACGACAAACGTACGGGGACAGAAACTAGCGACTTACCAGCGGGACGCGCGGTATTGCGTCATAAGCCACATGGTGTTGTGGCGGTATTTGGGCCTTATAATTTCCCTGGTCATTTACCAAATGGCCATATTGTACCGGCATTGCTTGCTGGTAACACGGTTGTATTTAAGCCTTCTGAGCTCACACCTAAAGTTGCAGAGTTGATGTTAAAGTGTTGGGACAAAGCCGGTTTGCCAAAAGGGGTGGTTAACCTAGTGCAAGGTGAAGTTGAAACCGGTAAAGCACTGGCTTCTCACCCGCAAATTGACGGGTTATTCTTTACCGGTAGTTCGCGTACTGGTCACATTTTACATCAGCAATATGCAGGCCATCCGGGGAAAATATTAGCCCTAGAAATGGGTGGGAATAACCCACTTATCGTCAAGGGTGTCACTGACACTAAAGCCGCAGTGCATGACATTATTCAATCTGCGTATATCTCATCTGGTCAGCGTTGTACTTGCGCTCGTCGTTTATATGTTGAAGAAGGCGCCCAAGGTGATGCATTAATTGCTGAGCTTGTTAATGCTATTAAGCAAATTAAGGTGGGCCCCTGGAATGCGCAACCACAGCCGTTTATGGGCTCAATGATCTCAGAAACCGCTGCTCGAGGTATGGTTGCAGCACAAGCTACATTGCAATCTCTTGGGGGCGTGTCGTTAGTTGAGTTGACACAAGTTGAAACTGGTAAGGGTATGGTTACACCAGGTTTAATCGATGTGACGAACATTGCTGAGTTACCAGACGAAGAATATTTTGGCCCGCTCTTACAGTTGGTTCGATACCGCGATTTTGACCAAGCTATTCATTTAGCTAATGCAACTCGATATGGCTTGTCTGCTGGCTTACTTGCTGACAGTCGTGAAGATTATGATTATTTCTTAGCGCGTATTCGTGCGGGTATTGTGAATTGGAATAAGCAAATCACGGGAGCTTCTGGTGCAGCACCGTTTGGTGGTGTTGGGGCATCGGGTAATCACCGTGCAAGTGCTTTTTATGCCGCGGATTATTGTGCTTATCCTGTTGCGTCAATGGAAGCTGACAACGTCAGTTTACCAGCCACTTTAAGCCCGGGTTTATCAATTTAGTCGATAAATCAATCGCATGAACCAAGCTGGTAATGTCTAAGCGATATTACCAGCCTTATTATAAGGATTTAACCATGCATACTGACGTAAATACTTTGTTTGCTGAGCTATGGCAAGACTATATTAAGATGACACCCTCTGCGGCAAAGATCCATCAATTGCTTGGCCATGGTGCGGCGATCATTAATGATCATATTGCACTGCGCACGTTTAATATCGCAAAGGTAAATTTAAGCGTATTAGCAAAACATTTCACATCTATTGGCTATGTAGATTGCGGTGATTATAAGTTTGAACAAAAAAAGCTGGTGGCTAAGCATTTTGAACATCCTGATCCTACACAACCTAAGGTGTTTATTTCTGAGCTATTGGTAGAAGAGTTTAGCCCAGAGCTGCAAAAAACTATCCAGGGCTTGATTGAGCAAGTGGATGTCGCGGCCACAACTGCAGATAACTTTATCTATTCTGGCCGTCACTGGGAATTAGATAAAGCAACCTATAAATCACTGTTAGCTGAAAGCGAATATGCAGCATGGGTTGCAGCTTTAGGGTACCGTGCCAACCACTTTACGGTTTCGATCAATGATTTACCGCAGTTTGAGCGCATTGAAGATGTTAACCAGGCACTTAAAGATGCCGGTTTTGTATTAAATACTTCAGGCGGCGAAATTAAAGGTACGCCAGAGGTGTTGCTAGAGCAATCATCTACCATGGCTGATAAAGTGGTCGTTAATTTTACTGATGGCGATGCTGAAATCCCGAGTTGTTTTTACGAGTTTGCTCGACGTTATCCAATGGAAAACGGCAAGCTATACACTGGGTTTGTTGCTGCCTCGGCAGATAAGATTTTTGAAAGCACTAACGCAATGATGTAAAGTCTTGAATGCATATAAAGGCTTAATTGGGTGATCAATTAGGCCTTTTTTATTGTTGTTTTATTGGCTCATAAGTACACTGACACTTAAACCTTTAAGAGAGTCACTTCGCCTAAATTGTAAAGTAAACCCATATTGATCGCAGATTTCTTTTACGATCGATAACCCCAGCCCATGGCCCATGGTGGCTTCATCTAGGCGTGTCCCTCTGGCTGTCAACAAGGCTAATTTGTCTTGTTCAACACCACTTCCATCATCTTTTATTTGCAGCAATATTTCGCCATTTGGCGTTTGTTCAATACACACTCTCACCTGAGCGTTAGCCCATTTAAATGCATTGTCTAGCAAGTTACCAAATAGCTCCATACCATCTTCACGATGAATGGGGATCCTGCTGATTTGATCGGGGTTAGTTACTGTACAATGGATTTGTCTATTATGGTGCACCTTGTGTAAGGTGTTAATTAAGCTGTCAAAATCTTTTGGAACGGTTAATTGTGCCGCTGGTAGCATATCACCGGTAATTCTTGCGGCTGCAAGTTTTCGTTCTATCATTTTATGTACTAAATCTAACTGTTGTTGCATTGCTAATGCTGCCTCTGGGTGAGATAACCCTAAGGTCTCGACCTGTTGCTGCATCACCGCCAGTGGTGTTTTTAACCCATGGCTTAAGTTACCTAGGTTATTTCGGCTTCGCTCAATTTGCTTAGCGGTATAATCTAATAGCTGGTTGTAGGTTTCTGCTAGCGGGCGGATTTCTGCTGGTATTTGGGCAATTTCTAATGAAGCTATATCTCCCTCGCGAAGTTTTGCTAGCGCTCCCTGAATTTGATTTACCGGTTTAAATGATTGACGCAAAATGATGAAAATACCGGCTATCATGGCTAATAACATACCAATATTAATTGCCAGTTTGGTGCCAAAGACTTCGCTAAATACTCTGCGGCCAATACTGAGGTCTTGTGCAACCGTTAAGGTTGCAGTGTTATTGCTATTGGGCGCACCAATGCCAATTGATAGCAGTTGCATATCATTATTTTTGGGGCCTTTGGCTTGCCATACACGCTTTTGTTGTGATTCTAAATTAACGATGTGTAATTCAGCATCCCATAATGACCGTGATCGAATGGTCTTATTTGGCAGATTTAGCTGAAAATAACGCCCAGAATAGGCTGGGCGATAAAAGCTGGATAACTGATTTTGATCGATAACTAATTCGCCATCATCAAGACGGGTTGCAATGATAATGTGTTCTAAATCTTCTTCTAAACGATTAATAATCGAGTCATGAAAAGCATCTCTTAACATGGATTCAAACAAAAATAACCCAATCAGAGTTGCGATAATAATCAAACCACTAAGCCACAGACTGAGCTTAAAGCGAATTGACATCATTGGGCTAGACCGTGAAAGATATACCCTTGGCCGCGGCGGGTTTCAATAGTGGTTTTACCGAGTTTTTTACGCAAATGGGTAACATATACCTCTACCACATTGCTTTCTTTTTCATCGTCAAATTGGTAAAGCTTATCGGTAAGTTGAGACTTAGACAGTAATTTTTTGGGCGACATTAAGAAAATCTTCAGCAGCCTAAACTCCATTGAAGTTAACTCATATTCTTGCTCACCAACCGTCACCTTTTGCTCGTTTTCATCTAGCGTAATACCGCCATAACACAGCTGTTTGGACGATGAGTTTGCTCTGCCATGAGCGCGATGGATTAACGCCTGAATACGGGCTAAAAGCTCTTGCGCATGAAAGGGTTTGCCAAGGTAGTCGTCAGCCCCTGCGTTAAAACCTTCAACTTTTTCGTGCCACTGACTACGTGCTGTGAGCATGATAACGGGCGTATTCACTCCGCGCTCACGCCACTTGGTCACAAGTGAGAGTCCATTTCCGTCGGGTAAACCTATGTCCAGTATTACGCAATCGTAATCGGTTTCACTCATAAGATAATCGGCTTCTACCGCTTTATCAGTAACATCTGTGATATATCCAGCTTGCTTAAGTTGTTTTTCAAGCTCAGCGACCAATAATGGGTTATCTTCAACGAGTAGCAGTTTCATGTTTAGTACATTCGCTCGGTAATTGCTGTAATGGATTTTTCATGCCGTTGACTGCATCTAACTGCAGGTTAATAACATGCCCTTGTGCGAGTTTAAATTGTAAATCGTAGCGCCATTTATCTTGATATTGATAAAGCTGAGCATCAACAAGCTGACCATCACAATACTGCGACACCCAAGTCAAATAATCATCTAATGGGCGTATATTACCAGAAGTCACTAATTTTTGGACTTTATCATGATCAAGTGGGAATTCATTAACAGGAATATCTTGTTGGTCAATGGATAAGGCCATTAAGCTGATAGTGGCGATGAACAAGCTATTCATGTTCGCTCCCAAATAAAAAAAGTGGCGTTCAGAGTATGAACACCACTTTAAATATCTTGGCTTAAATCAAGCTGAAGTAGACATTATTGCCGCTTAAATAGCGTTTATAAATGTCCTAGGGTCTGTTGAACTTTCAAGGTTATTTTTGCAGCGAATTGTTGGCCATTTCTACAAGGCAGAGACTTTGAGGTGTAGTTACTCTACATAAAAAGTCGATAACGCAGTAAAAATGGCCAACAAACGCTGCCCAAAGGGTTCGGCTAAAAACGTTTTACTCTTTGTTAAATGATTCTTTGAAATAAAGAGTTGCTTAGATTGCTAGGCATCAATCCATTCGTCTCGATTAAAACGTTTTTAACTCGAACAAAATTCAACCAGCAAAGACCAGCAGACCCTAGCGTGTACCGTAAACCACGATAGTTTTACCGTGTGCTTGAATCAGGTTTTGCTCTTCAAGCATTTTTAAAATACGGCCAACGGTTTCGCGTGAACAGCCCACGATTTGACCAATCTCTTGACGGGTGATTTTAATCTGCATACCGTCAGGATGAGTCATTGCATCAGGTTGTTTTGCTAAATGTAATAATGTTTGTGCAATACGGCCAGCAACGTCTAAGAAGGCTAAGTCGCCCACTTTTTGGCTTGTGCTTTGTAGGCGGTATGCCATTTGGGCAGAAAGCTTCATTAAGATTTCTGGGTTAACTTGAATAAGCTGTTTGAACTTTTTGTAAGAGATTTCGGCAATTTCACATGCTTGTTTAGCACGAACCCAAGCTGTACGTTCAGCTTGTTCTTCGAATAAACCCAGTTCACCGATAAAATCACCTTGATTTAGATAAGAGAGGATCATTTCTTTACCTTCTTCATCTTTGATCAATACAGCAACAGAACCTTTTACGATGTAATAAAGCGTGTCAGAGTCTTCACCAGCATGGATCAACGTGCTTTTCGCTGGGTACTTATGAATGTGACAATGTGAAAGAAACCATTCTAATGTTGGGTCAGGTTTTGGCTTACCAATCAGAGCCATACGATATTCCTCGATTGATTAAAAATGAAAGTAAGTAATGTCTAATTAAGCATTCTACGCGATTCGAATCGTAAAAACTTTGATAGAGATCGTATTTAGAAGTGTCAGTAGTGTATATTAACCTGTTAAATTTTAGATTAAATTTATTTTGTTTGTGATCAAGGTCAGCTTTTATTTTGTTTGCCTAAGCATATTGTGTTTATTTTTGTCGCTTAACCGATTGAATTATTGGCTGACGCGGGTGTCTATTGAATTGGATAGACGAGTTAGATACTGTTATTAAATACCCGTGATTAATAACACTGATTGTTGTAGAGGTGTGCGTGAACAGATTGAGTCAAATAGTAAGGGCTGCATGCCTGTTGGCAGTGAGTGTGTTAAGTTTACCTGCTTATTCATTTTATGTACCCCCCACAGTGGAGTCTTTGGCTGCCAGTAAGCTGGTGCACATTCAAATAAAAGCGAAACAAGGTGATGTAGACGCGCAGTTTTTATTAGGTTTAATGCATTTATCTGGACGATTTGTCAGTCAAAATACCCAGTTAGGATTGGATTGGGTTAATCAAGCCGCGGCGCAAAATCATATTAAAGCGCAGCAAACTATTGCCGATTTGGCCTTTGAAGGTAAATTATTTGCCCGCGATTTAGCCCTAGCCGAAAAATGGTATTTGGTTATGGCTGACCAGGGAGATAAATGGGCTAATTTTCGCTTAGGTTTTATTTATTCTGCTGGTGGTGATGGGGTCATTCGTAACTGCGGTAAAGCGATGAGCCAATTTAATGCAGCTGGTGATAATGTGTCGCTTGGTAATGTTGCGTGGATTTTGGCAACGTGTCCAGAGGCAGAGTATCGCGATGGTTCGAGGGCAGTGTCTATGTCTCTAAAGCTTTTAGAGCAAAATCAAAATGACCCAACCGTATTAGACAATCTGGCTGCTGGTTATGCTGAAATAGGTGACTTTACCTCAGCCATTGATGCACAAAAGAAAGCCATTCAAGCATTAAAACACAACCCAGATCTGGCGCACAGTGATGAGTTTATTATGCGATTAAAGCAGTACCAAAATAACCAAGCATATCGAGAAATTATTCCATTGATGTAGTAAAGCCAAAATGGTTTAACAGACAAGAGTGCGATGAAGAGGTTTGAGTGAGTTTTCGCTGATGTGCTTGATACGCTAACAGAAAATAGGGGGAATTAGCGCTCAAGCACATCAACTGCCGTTATTTCGTCTGAAATCACGATAAAACAATTGTAGTGTTATTGACTTAAATTAAGCTTAACTAGGCTTGATATCATTGATGTTTTGCAATTCTATTCGCTTATCTAATAAGTCCTTTATTAACGGCGTTAAGATAAGTTCCATGGCTAACGACATTTTCCCACCCGGCACCACAAGAGTATTAACGCGAGACATAAACGAGCCTTGGATCATATTAAGATAATAAGGAAAGTCGACGTTATTAATGCCTCGAAAACGAATAACCACAAAGCTTTCGTCAAGGCTTGGAATGTCTTTAGCACTAAATGGGTTTGAGGTATCAACAGTTGGGACTCGTTGAAAGTTGATATGGGTTCGTGAAAACTGCGGCGTCATGTGATTAATGTAATCATCCATACTGCGCACAATAGAGCCCATGACTTTTTCTCGGCTGTGTCCACGCTCGGTGGTGTCGCGAATGATTTTTTGAATCCATTCTAGGTTGACAATAGGTACCATCCCAATGAGTAGGTCAACGTGTTTTGCTACGTCTGCGTCGTCAGTGACCACACCACCATGTAAGCCTTCGTAATAAAGCATGTCAGTGTTTTCTGGGAGATCTCGCCATTGAGTAAAAGTGCCTGGCATTTGGTTGAAAGGCACTGCCTCATCGAAGGTATGCAAATAACTGCGGGTTTGGCCATTACCTGTCTCACCGTAACTAATGAAGCACTCTTCGAGTTTTTTAAAGTTGTTGGCTTCTGGACCAAAATAGCTAATGTTACGATTTTCAGCCTGCGACTTACGGATTAATACTTCCATTTCTGCGCGGGTGAAATGATGAAAACTGTCGCCTTCAACAAATGCTGCGTTAATACCAAGCTGCCTGAATATGTGCGTAAAGGCAGTCGTTGTGGTCGTTGTGCCAGCACCAGATGAACCGGTTACAGCAATAATAGGGTGTTTTGCTGACATGATATTTGCCTACGTTTGTGATTCACCAAAGAAAATCGAGCCATTAGTTATACGGTAATCATCACCTTTGGGTCAATTATTCACGGGTGATAATGTTAATATTTATAACAAATTATTGCGTAATCATGCAGCTTAATCATTAAATCTCGCAGCAACATGCTCTCGTTGACGGATCGCTATCGACTCATCTTCTTCGCTATACTCTACTACTAAATCGCCTTTTTTTAATGCAATCTTACAGCGTTCAGTGGCATTTATCAGTTGCTGCTCATCTACGTCACTAAAGCTGCCATCTTCAAGTTGCGAAAGTAAATACTCTTTTATCATTGCTTGTAGCGTTTCTTGCGGTAATGACAATAATGCATCGTATGGTACCAGCATGGTTACTCCTTATGCGTGTCTTTGAGGGTGAACGGCTTATTGATGCTGGCCAATAAAAAGGTGATTATTCGCTTTTCTAAATAGAATTGGGGTTTCCAGGGCCAGCCGCCCTCAACAAAGCCAACATGT
This sequence comes from Shewanella inventionis, assembly GCF_019931735.1. Lineage (NCBI taxonomy): Bacteria > Pseudomonadati > Pseudomonadota > Gammaproteobacteria > Alteromonadales > Shewanellaceae > Shewanella > Shewanella inventionis. The sequence continues at coordinate 1,275,367 of NZ_CP082926.1, forward strand.
CCACCAAATCGATGGAGTTCATATTCAACCATGGGCGATAATTGATCTTTGCTTGGGATCACATCGTCAGTCATAAAGGGATCATCTTGCGCATGGATAACTAATGTCGGTTTAGTGATATATTGTAAATAGGCTATCCCGCTCGATTTTTCATAATAGTCGTGAGCGCTTGTAAAGCCGTGTAACGGTGCCGTGACTTTGTCATCAAACAAGTAAAATGTATTGAGCATTTTAAGCTGTTTTTTGGTGATGGGCATTTGCTCTGTGAGATTTGCCGTATTGATTTTATCGAGCATTTTTCGCTGTAAACGTTTAATTAAAAAACGCTGATAAACCGTTGAAAATCCACTTTCTAAGCGTTTGGCGCAGGCGCCTAAAGTTAGCGGCGCCGACACCACTACAGCCCGTTCGAGTAAATTATTTTGCTGCAGGCTGCCCTGATACTTGGCCAGCACATTTCCACCTAAACTGTACCCCACAGCATAGAGCGCAGAGTCTGGGTAGTATTGTTTCAATTGCAATAAGGTATATGCTAGGTCGTCAACGTCGCCGCTATGATAGCTTCGTGCTAAGCGGTTAGGTTCTCCTGAGCATCCTCTATGATGATGTACAACAGCTGCTATTTTAGCTTTTTTAGCCTCAAGCAGTATTCTGCGTGCATAGTGTGATTCTGTGTTGCCTTCAAGCCCGTGTAGAATGACTAATATAGGTTCACCGTTTTGTGCTTGGCCTAACCAATCTAAATCAATAAAATCGCCGTCGGGTAATTCTTGTCTTTGCCTAAACGTTGCTGGTTTGGCTACTTTAAAAATAAACGGTAGAATCGTTTGAATGTGGGGACTTGCTGCCCACCATGGTGGAGAAAACATCTTGTTCATAGAAGGCATATTTCTGCAATAGTTTGTGAATATTTAAACGTGTGTTTAAATGTTGCTCATGCCACTTTAGCACATAAAAATTACTGACAACAATAACCCTAAGGGGAAGTAAATGAAGCGACGTACCTTTCTCACAGGTGCTTTTGCAGGAACAGCTGCACTAGCACTTGGCGTTAATCTGTATTCGCCAACATTAACAACCACGCCTGATGATGTTCATCATCGTGTGCTTTTTAGTGTGTTCATCCCTATTTTCCTCGATGGCAGTTTACCTGAGGTGCCGAGCCACAGAGAAATAGCCATTAATCGCACTTTAGATGCTATTACGCAATCAATTAACCATTTACCGCAAGCCCAACAAGATGAGCTAATGGAGCTCTTAGATTTGCTTGAAGGCCGTTTGGGTTTGTTGTTGCTTAGTGGCAGTATGACGCCGTTATTAGGGCGTGAACCTCAGCAATTAATCGATATGCTAGAGTTTTGGCGCTTCAACTTTCTCGATATGCTAAAAGTAGCCTACACAGGGCTGCGTGAGCTTATTATGGCCAGTTATTATGCTTGTCCTGAACATTGGGGAAACTTGCGTTATGCTAAGCCAACTTTTTTGGTTAGCCCTTAAAATTAACTCAGTGTGAAGGAGTATTCTCTTGGCTATTATTGATCCTATTATTACTGGGTTACGTTCAGGCTGGCATCATATTGATGCCAGCACATTGCAAAAGAACCGTCATTTTGAGGCCGATGTGGTTATTGTGGGGACGGGAGCTGGTGGCGGTACTGCCGCTGAAATTTTATCGCAAGCTGGCCTGAAAGTGATAATGATTGAGGGCGGCGCATTAAAATCTTCCACTGATTTTGACATGGAGGAGCGTCATGCATACCCTAATTTATACCAACAGGCCGCAGCATTAAAAACAGCGGATAAAGGTGTCAGTATATTTCAGGGGCGAACAGTGGGTGGGTCAACTACCATCAACTGGACAACCTCTATTCGTACCCCCGAACCGACCTTGGATTTTTGGCAGCAGGCTAAATCTGTTAAGGGGTTGTCTGCAATTGAGTTACAGCCATGGTTTGAAAAAATGGAGCAGAGGCTCAATATTGAGCAATGGCAATATGAAGCAAACCGAAATAACGCTGCACTGCGACAGGGGTGTGAAAAACTCGGCTGGGAATACACCGTCATTAAACGTAATGTTAAAGGGTGTTGGAATACCGGTTATTGCGGAATGGGCTGCCCAGTTAATGCTAAGCAATCTATGTTGGTGACTACCATACCTGGGGCGCTTGAACATGGCGCGACCTTAATATCGCGGGCAAAAGTGGTTAAGCTTGATTATAAAGGTGACAAGGTTGTTGGCCTTACCGCACAAGCCATGAGTGAAGGATTTAAACCAACAGATTTACAGATTACATTTAGTGCAAAGCATTATATTTTAAGTGCTGGTGCTATCCATACCCCAAGCATTTTGATGCGTTCTAATACTCCAGATCCCCATAAACAACTCGGTAAAACCTTTTTGCATCCGTCTTTGTTGTCTGGTGGTTTATTTGCAGAACAAATTAATGGCCATAGCGGTGCACCGCAATCGATTTATTCTGATGAGTTTGTTTGGCGCGATGGCGCTGTTGGTGATTTGGGATATAAACTTGAAGTTGCCCCTGTTCACCCCGTGCTGATCGCTTCAAAGACCATAGGTTATGGTGTGAGTCATGCACAGTTAATGGCCAATTTTAATCAAATGCAAGTCACTATTGCCTTGGTCCGCGACGGTTTTAATGAGCAAAGCCCAGGTGGACAAGTACGCTTAACCGATGACAGTTTCGTACTGGATTACCCGTTAACTGACGGTTTTTGGCAAGCAGCGCGCCGTGCATTTTTATCGATGGCTGAATTACAATTTGCAGCAGGCGCCAAAAAAGTGCTGCCAATGCATGACGGACTGAGTTTCTTCGATTCTTGGAATGATGCTAAGCAAGGTATTAACCAGCTTGATTTAGGATTAATTAAAACCATTGTTGCGTCTGCGCATGTGATGGGCGGTTGTGCCATGGGTGAAGATAAAACCCAAGCCATGGTGGATAGCTTTGGCAATTCACATTACTTAGAAAACCTGTCGGTGATGGATGGTTCAGTGTTTCCGACGAGCCTTGGTGCTAACCCACAATTGTCTATTTATGGCATTGTGGCTCGTAATGCGACAGCCTTAGCGAAAAAGCTGACAGCAAAATAAACAATGCCGAAATTTTAATTCAGGGGTAGGATTAGATGGCGCTGTCATCTAATCCATAAATGCTCAAGTAGGTATTAACATTGCTGCTTATTCCTGCGCTTGTCGTGAGAGGTTGTCCGTTTATTAAATGCAGCTTTTGTAATAGTAACTGTTGTGACTTTCGCTCCATTATCAATTCGACTTCAAGCATTTTTTGATAGTCATCTTCTGGCAAATGCTTTTTGGCGATACGGCGTAATTTACGATAAGGCACTAGTACTGAGTCTTCCCATTTTTCGATAACACTTAGCATGCTTTGCCATTGTTCTACAGACAACATAAAAGCATGTTTATCAAGATATTGTGCTAAAAGTAATATGTTTACATTAACCTGATAACTATCTTGCAGCTGGATATAAGCGCTTGGCTTTTGGCTGTAAGCGAGTTCGCATTGATGCCACAATGTGCGGTCGAACATCGGGCGATTGAGTGTGGTAGGCATTGGGTTTCCTTGGGCGTTTATGGTTAAACGCCAAAGTCAAAGTGGGTATTATTGAACAGCTTGTTCAATTGCTTCAATTTGTTCTTGTAGCTCTAACCAGTTCATTTCACTTTCGTCCATATCCTGGGTCAAACGGGTTCTCTCATTAAGCACTTGAGTCATTTTTGCTTTGTTTTCAGCCTCGTATAAGCTGCCATCGGCCAGTTCTGTTTCTAACTCTGCTAAGCGTTGTGAGATCTTTTGTTGTTGAGTTTCTAACTTGGCTTGTTGCTTTTTAAGTGGTGAGGTTTTTTGTCTTAGCTCTGCTTCAATGCGCTTTTGTTGCTTTTTGTCAATTTGATCGCCAGCACTTGCTTGGGCCTCGCTCTTATTATTGGCTTGTGCAGCTTTTGCGGCGTCGAGTAACCATTGATGATAATCATCTAAATCACCATCAAAAGGCTTTACAACACCTTGATCAACCAAGTAGTAATCGCTGCAACTTAGGCGTAACAGGTGACGGTCATGGGATACAATTACCATGGCACCTTCAAAGCTTTGCAGCGCCATGGTTAATGCATGACGCATCTCTAAATCTAAGTGGTTGGTGGGTTCATCGAGTAACAGCAGGTTAGGGCGTTGCCACACCAACAATGCCAATACTAGACGGGCTTTTTCACCGCCAGAAAATGGTCTAACAGGGGCAAGTGCCATGTCGCCATTAAAGCCAAAACCACCTAAAAAGTTACGTAACTCTTGCTCGCGCGTACTGGCAGGCGCCAGGCGAACTAAGTGCTGTAAGGGGGAGTCATCTAAACTTAAAAACTCAATTTGATGCTGAGCAAAATAACCAATATTAAGCCCTGGATTGGGTTGGTACTTACCCGTTTTTGCATGCAGTTGGCCAGATAATAGTTTAATTAAAGTTGATTTACCGGCACCATTTCGCCCTAACAAACCAATACGGGCACCGGGTACTAGATTAAGCTGTACTTGTTGTAAAATGGTTTTGTCATTGTAGCCGATAGAGACGTTTTCCATGACCACAAGTGGATTTGGCAGAGCTTCTGGCTCTCTAAATGCCATTTGGAAAGGGTTATCAACCTGTGATGGTAATAACTCTGCCATGCGTTCAAGTGCTTTTAAACGGCTTTGGGCCTGTTTGGCTTTACTGGCTTTATAACGGAAACGATCAACAAACGATTGCATATGTGAGCGTTCTTTTTGTTGGCGTTCATAGGCGACTTGTTGCTGCGCCATGCGCTCTGCTCTTACACGTTCAAAGGCACTGTAATTGCCTTTGTAAAAATTGAGCTTATGGTTTTCAACATGAACAATCTCATCAACAATACCATCTATAAAATCACGGTCGTGACTGATAAGAATTAACGTGCCTTGATAAGATTTAATCCAGCCTTCTAACCAGTACATGGTATCTAGGTCTAAGTGGTTGGTTGGTTCATCGAGCAACAATAGATCGGAGCGACATAAAAGTGCTTGGGCAAGGTTAAGGCGCATACGCCAGCCACCCGAAAAGCTTTTAACTGGGTTGCTTTGTTCTGCTTCGCCAAAGCCTAAACCGGCAAGCAATGCTCCAGCGCGTGCGCGAATGGCATAACCACCAATGGCGTCAATTTTTCCGTGAATGAGCGCGATAGCATTGCCATCATTATCATGTTGAGCTTGATTGAGTTCAGCTTCAAGTTGACGAAACTCAGCATCGCCATCTAGTACGTATTCGAGTGCAGAGACATCAAGCGCTGGTGTTTCTTGCGCGACGGTGGCAATTTGCCAGCCTGCAGGCAAACTAAAGTCGCCTTTATCAAGGTGTAAATGACCGAGTATTAGCGCGAGCAAAGATGACTTACCGGTACCATTCGCGCCAACTAATCCCACTTTATGCCCTGGGTAGATGGTTAGGGAGGTGTCATCGAGAAGGGTTTTGCTGCCGCGAATTAATTGAGCTTGGCTAATGTTGATCATTAATTACAACTTGAATATTGAATTGAGAATAATGGCGTAGATAATAGCGTATTTGTAAATTTTTTCCCACAATCGCGGGACGTAACAAGGCTAATAGGGCAAAATAGTCGTATACAGTTTAATAGGTAAATTGACGTAGAGTAAATGATGACCAAAATAAAAAAACGCTTTGTAGCTGGCGCTAAATGCCCTAAATGTGGTGCTCAAGACAGTATTTTATTGTTTAAAGAAAACGGTATCGAAACTGTTGAGTGTACAGACTGCGACTACCGGGCTTTACAAACGGATATTGAAGTGCCGAAAAAAGCCAGCGGCAATATGATAGGTGTGTTTAAGCCAGATTAAATTTAACAGGGCCAATGAGCTCCCTGTTAATTGCTCATGTATTCATCTGGAGGGGTTTCAGCAGAGATTTTCATTTTATGCTGATTCAACACTCTAATAACGTTAATGTTATTTTTAGTTAATTCGTTAAAGCGTTCGGTGATCTCTTGTAGCTCAAGGCCATAACTTGGATCATCTTTAGGCTTTGTTTGCCAGTAACGTTTACGATCCAACTTTTGAATTTCACTCGCACGAAGAATTTCAAAATAGCTGTTTTCTTGCTTGAGTCGATAGATTTCAGCATCTAAGAGCTGGAGCAGTTTTTCTTTGGAGATAGTTTGTTTATTGAGTAGCGCTTTGAGTGGATCTTCTTTTAATTCACGTTTGTCTGAATCGACTTCAGTGGTGATCCCGAGTTGGTATTCGATTTTGTGTTGGCGAAATTCTTGCGGGCAAACGGTTTGACTGAACACGACTTTGTCGTCTTTCATGCATTTGTAAATAGTATTAGCATGAGCACCAAAAGTGCTCAATGCAAACAACATGAATAACAGTCTTTTTGCCATACGGCCACACATCCTTTTGCTATAATCTTTTGATTTTAAGACTAAAATTAGCCTGTTTATCACTGTGCCCATGCCGCAACTGACCACCTTGTCTTGTTGCATCATACCTCATTTGGTTTTCATTCAACGTCGTTGACTTTTTGCCTGCCGGTGTCTGAAAACGCATTTGTTAACACTGTGATAAACACTTTGATTTAATTGAGCAGATTAGCACAATTTTATCTTACGCAAGTAAGACATTCGCCATTCACGCTACCGGATATTCACTATAGTTGAACTCTATTTGCTCAACTTGGAGAAACAGCCCAATGAAGTGGTGATGCAACTTCTGATCAAATATGGGTCAAGTTTAGCGATAAAACCAGTTTTTTGACAATTGATTTTTGATAAAAATGAACAATCTTTGTTTTTTATTTTATCAACTTAGCGAAATTAAAATGAATTCAGCCTTTGATTGTTATTCGGGGTGACGAGAAAATGACACATTGTCAATTAAGCGTGCTTTACCTAGGTAAGCTGCCGCAATCACCACAAGTTGGTTATCGTTGGGCATGGCTTGAGCGAGTGTGTTAGCGTTTCTAACTTCAAAGTAATCAGGGGTAAAACCTGCTTTTTTGAGTTGTTCTAATGCGTGCGCAATGGCGTGTTGTGGGTCTTCATTGTGCTGAATTGCATTAATCACATGATCTATTGCGCGCTTTAGTGCTGCAGCATTGTGTTTTTCATCTTCAGTTAAATAGCCATTGCGTGAACTCATTGCTAGGCCCGACGCTTCGCGAATAGTATCAATGCCTATAATCTCAATTGGCATTGATAAATCTTCTACCATGGTTTTGATGATTAACAATTGCTGAAAATCTTTACATCCAAACAAGGCAATGTCTGGTTGAACAATATTAAACAGTTTGGCGACAATGGTTGCAACGCCACGAAAATGACCAGGACGGCTGGCACCACACAACTCATCGCCTATGTTGGGCACTTCAATGTAAGTTTGCTTGGTTAACCCTTTAGGGTAAATAATCTCTGGCGTTGGAGTGAATAACAGCTCTGCGCCAGCATTTACCAGCTTTTCACTGTCTTGTTCTAGCGTGCGAGGGTAGCCGTCTAGATCTTCTTTAGGTCCAAACTGCATTGGGTTAACAAAAATAGATACCACTACGTGATCTGCACGGTTTTTAGCTTCGTTAACCAAGGTGATATGGCCTTGGTGTAAATTGCCCATCGTCGGTACAAAAGCAACTGTTTCGCCTTTTGACCGCCACGCTTTTACCTGTTCACGAATGGTTGAAATTGCCGCAGTGGTAATCATGGTATTGTCGAACCTTACTCTAAAATAGGATGTTAACGCTGCTATTTATGCAGCAAAAAAGTTAGTTAAATGTGTGTTCTTCTGCAGGGAAGGTGCCATTAGCCACTTCATCAATATAGGCTCTAATTGCTGAGCGGATTTCACCTGTTTGCTTAAGGTAGTTTTTAGAAAAGCGAGGAATGTAGCCGCTTGAAATACCTAACACATCATGCATTACCAAAATTTGACCGTCTGTGTCAGCGCCTGCGCCTATGCCTATGACAGGAATGGTCAGAGCTTCGGTGATGGCTTTAGCCAATTGTGGTGGTATGCATTCAACCACTAATAATTGTGCGCCAGCGGCTTGCAGGGCTTTAGCCTCATCAAGAATGCGCTGCGCATTTTCTGCATCGCGTCCTTGTACTTTAAAACCACCAAACACATGCACAGATTGAGGTGTTAACCCTAAGTGCGCACATACCGGGATACCGCGCTCAGTCAGCATTTTTACGCTTTCAAGTAACCAATGCCCACCTTCGACTTTAACCATATTGGCACCTGCCTGCATTAGCATTGCTGCGTTGGTCATTGTTTGTTCTGGCGTGCTATAGCTCATAAATGGCATGTCAGCGATTAATAACGCGCGTGAAATACCGCGCTTAACACATGCAGTGTGATAAGCAATATCGGCAACCGTTACGGGCAGAGTGTCATCATGGCCTTGCAAAACCATGCCAAGAGAGTCACCCACTAGCAGTACGTCTACGCCTTCATTATCAAATGCACCGGCAAAGCTAGCATCATAGGCGGTTAGTGCGGTGAACTTTTTGCCTTCTTTTTTGAACTTGATTAAGGTTGAGCTGGTGACTTTTGACATAGTAGACTCTTAAAAAAATTGAAATACTAAAAATTGAGCTTAATGTGCTGCGAGTTAAGATCAACTTTACTCGATAAGTTTTTGCAATTCATCGCGCATTGTCACACTAATCAGGCTTTCAAGGCTGGTACCACAAGGTAGTGTGAGTGTAGGTGTAATCTCTGCTAGCGGTATGAGTACAAAACTGCGTTGTTTCATGCCGTAATGCGGCACAGTGAGTCGAGGGACACTGATATTTTGTTGGCCATAAAGCAGTAAATCTAAATCCAGTGTACGTGGTCCCCAATGTTGCAACCTCACTCGGCCTTGCTGTTGCTCGATAGCTTGTAATGCGTCGAGTAAGTCAATTGGCTGCAATGTGGTTTTAAAGCCAGCTACAGCATTGACGTAGTCAGGCTGTACCACGTCACCCATAGGTTTTGAGTGGTAATAGCTCGACACTTGCAATGAATCGTCAACTGCGATCGCGCAAAGTGCAGCAACCGCAGCGTCGAGTTGCTGTGTCGGATTAGCTAAATTTGCCCCTAAAGCGACATAGACTTGGATTGTTGCCATGGCTACTCAGCAGCGGGTTTCGTTTTTGCAGCCGGTTTACGGCGACGCTTACGTTGTGGTGCATTTCGGTTTCGGCTGTTACCCGTTTTACTGCCACTTTTAGCAATATTACCGCGCTCTGTTTCATCGGCTTCTACAAAGCTTTTCCACCAATCAGCAATTTTTGCAATATTGCCCGTTTCAACTTCGCCACGAAGTAATAATAAATCGTAAGCGGCTCTGAATTTAGCATGCTCGAGCATTTTAAAGGCGCGAGTTCCTTGGCTGCGTTCTAAACGAAGTTGTAACTGCCAAATGTCTTTAGCTGGTGTACTAAATCGACGTGGAATACTAATGGTGCGACATTGTTGTTCCATGACATCACCCATGGCAGCAACATGAGCATCGTAATGACTTAAACCGCTTTCTATAGCGATATCATCAGCGCGTTGCTTTAGTGGGTACCACAAAATGGCTGCGTAGAAAAATGCCGGTGTGACGGGTTTGTCTTGATTAACACGTGAGTCGGTGCTGCTCATTACGGCTTGCAGCATTTTGGCCGCATGACCTTTAGGTGATTCGTTTATTAATGCACTCACTTGTGGGAAAAGCGGCTCAAACAAACCAAATTGTTGCATCATGTGATAGTTGGCTTCAGCTTTGCCTGCAAAAAAGAGTTTTAAGACTTCTTCATACATGCGCGCGGCAGGAATATCACTAAGTAGTGGTGCTAACTCTTTTATTGGCTTAGCTGTGATTTCATCGATTTGCATGTCGAGTTTGGTTGCAAATCGAACCGCCCGAAGCATGCGCACTGGGTCTTCGCGGTAACGTGTTTCAGGATCGCCAATCAGTTTGATCGTGCGCGCATTAAGATCGTTAATACCTCCGCCATAACTGCGGATAGAGTAGTCGCTAATGTCGTAATATAATGCATTGATGGTGAAATCGCGGCGTTCGGCGTCTTCGTCTATTTCGCCATAGACGTTGTCACGTAATAAACGGCCTTCGGCATTCGACTTTGATATTTTATCGTCAGTTTCACCATGGTGGCCGCGAAAGGTGGCGACTTCGATAACATCGCGACCAAACACTATGTGGGCAAGCCTGAAGCGACGGCCAACTAACCGGCAATTACGAAAAAGCTTTTTGATATCTTCAGGGGTGGCATTGGTTACGACGTCAAAATCTTTGGGCTGTAAACCCAGTAAAATGTCACGCACACCGCCGCCAACCAAATAGGCTTTGTAACCTGATTTGTTAAGACGATAAAGCACCTTTAGCGCATTTTCACTTATTTGGCGACGTGAGATAGAGTGACCATCTCTGGAGATGATATCCAGGCGTAAGCCATCTTCTTGAAGGGGCGCTTCAAGGGCTGGAGCTACTTTGTTGTCTTCAAATAGCTGTTTACAGAATTGGCTGATACGGCGAAAAATAATACACCTCGTGATACTAGAATAAATTGATTAAAAATCTGGCGGGTATAATACATTAAATGTGAGGCAATGAGTATATCTGCAAAGTGGCTAAAAGCCCTTAATGCCCCCGTTTAATTGCATTTATTTGTTAAGTTGCCACGTTTGACCTTTTTAGTACGATTTCTTTTTGTTTAGGGATCCCTGGCAAGCTAAATTGTGCCACCGCTTGTTGCAGCATAATGTCTACTGAGTCGAGGTCAACCGTGGGTTGGCCTAAAAATGAGAGCGCGGCGTTTATGCTCGTTTGTGGCTGCTTTGTATCAATAGCGGGTGCATGATTTTGTTTTGATAATTTAAAGCCTATTTCTGCACAGGCTAAGGGTAAATGTAACCAGGCTGGTGTATTAAACCCTAACTGTTTGAATAAACTGATTTGACGGCAGCTTGCTTCTAATAAGTCACACCCTCTAACCACCTCTGTAATGCCTTGAAAAGCATCATCTAGTACTACCGCCAGTTGATAAGCGTATAAATTATCGCTGCGTTTAATGATAAAATCTTCGGTTGCAAAATGGCTATCTACAGTCACGTTGCCTTGCAGTAAGTCGGTGAAGCTTTCGACTTTTGCCTGGTTACGAATACGGATAGCTCCTTGGGTTAGCCGAGGGTAGCATTGGCCGCAACGGCCGTCGTAGACGCCACCCATAGCTTGAATAATTTTGCGGGTGCATTGGCAAAAGTAGGCTTGGTCATGGTGGATTAACTGCTCGATTTGCTCTTGATAGGCATCATAACGCTGGTGTTGATATAAAACTGTGCCATGCCAGTGCAAACCATAAGCGTCAAGTGTGCGCAGTATGTTATCGCTTGCACCTGTTACTTCGCGAGGTGGATCAATATCTTCAATACGAACTAACCATTGACCCTGTTGACTGTGCGCTCGAAGGTAACTGCCTAACGCAGCGATTAGAGAACCAAAGTGTAACGGCCCTGACGGTGATGGCGCAAAACGGCCAATGTATTGAGAATTGCTCATAGCGGTGAATTTTTTAGTCGCTAAATTAGCACAGACGCTATCCAGATGAATAACACGCTACTATGTTGTGGTTTTTACATGCAAGAAAACATAAGGGCGAGAACATCTCGCCCAATCGGATAACGGGTTAACCCGCCATCTGTTTTTCTTTGATTTCAGCAAGAGTCTTACAATCGATACATTGATCGGCTGTAGGGCGAGCTTCAAGACGACGGATGCCGATTTCAACACCGCAAGAATCACAGAAGCCGAAATCGTCTTCTTCAATTTTCTGTAATGTCTTTTCAATCTTCTTGATCAGTTTACGTTCTCTATCACGAGCACGTAATTCTAAGCTGAATTCTTCTTCTTGTGCTGCACGGTCTACAGGATCAGGAAAGTTTGCAGCTTCGTCTTGCATGTGAGTTAACGTACGGTCGACTTCTTCACGCAATTGGTTACGCCATGCTTCGAGGATCCGTTTGAAGTGACCTCTTTGCTTGCTATTCATGTACTCTTCACCAGCTGACTCCTGGTAAGGATCTACACCAGCAATAGCGAGTACGCCAAGTTTTTTAGTGCCTTCAGGCATAACGCATCTCCTGTCATCTTTTGCGTTTTAAGGGCGTCTTAATTCACGGCCGCTATGTCTTATTTTTACGGCCGCTATCTATACCAGAAACTCTATAGCTAGGCAAATTATTTACTGAGTATTTAAGTGTTTTTATTTATAACATCACTTTACAGGGCTCTATTATATGAGCTCCCTGTGGTGAAAGTGCTGTTTTATAAGCTAACACTTCAACTCCCCTCATAACGGCTTGTTCAAGTAAGTCTGCGTAGTGTGGATCGATATGTCGCGCGGGTTTTACTGACGTTATGCCACTGTGCTGTACCACAAACAATAATACGGCTCGGTGACCCTGTGTGACCATGTGGATTAGTTCTCGTAGATGCTTTTGTCCCCGCGTTGTGACGGCATCTGGAAAATAACCCACTTGGTTTTCTAATAAGGTACAACTTTTCACTTCAATATAGCACTGTGGACGCTCTTGACTCGTGAGCAAGATATCGATTCTACTATTTTCATCGCCATATTTTACTTCACGCTTGAGAGTGTCATATCCTTGCAGTTCAGTAATAATATGCTGATTGATGGCCTCTTCAGCTAGCGCGTTAGCGCGTCCAGTATTGATACCAATCAAATGTTGTTGATCGGTTTGCATTAATTCCCATGTGTGTGGGTACTTTCGTTTGGGATTATCTGAGGTTGAAAACCAGACCTGCTGCCCAGGAAATAGGCAGTTTTTCATCGAGCCAGTGTTGGGGCAATGAATCGTTATTACCTGTCCATCAGGCAGTGCCACATCGGCTAAAAAGCGTTTATAACGTTTTAACAGAACACCGGTTTCAAGTTTGGGATCAAATTGCATGTGTATCAATCTGTCATGGGTTTATTTACAACAATGCTAACAAATTTTAGCTTGGTTTATCGATTATGTTTTGTCTACACTACTGCCATTAGCTTGTATGAAGGCTAGGGTATTTTCGCCATTTGGCGTACAACAAGGAATCATTATGGATATTATGACGGTAACGCTCACCACTGAAGCTCCTGCAGCCCATTGGGGCAAGGCTGATGTGACGTATCAAGGTGCTCAAACTTTGATTCACTTATCTGGTACAGACGAGTTGCGCCAGATCCAAATGGCGGCAAGAAAAATCCGCAATCAAGGTGTCAATGCTGTGCAGTTAGCCGGTGATTTATGGAGCGTTCATTCTCAGTGGGCATTTGCCCAAGGTTTTGCAACTGCAAAAGCGGGATATGAAGTCCGCTGGTGTGGCAGTGATGCTGATCAAGCAACCTTAACTCAACGTGCTGAAGCGGCCCAATTTGCTCGTAAGCTCATTAACGATACCCCTGAAGATCTGTCACCAGTTGGGTTAGCTACACAAGCTGCTGACTGGTTGAAAAACATTGGTGGCGACAAGGTGAGTTTTACCATTGTTGAAGGCCAAGAATTATTAGAAAAAAAATGGGTTGGTATTCATGCCGTAGGTCGCGGTAGTGAGCGTCCACCTGCATTGCTTGAACTAGATTTTAATCCACTTGCGGCTGACGCGCCTGTTTCTGTTGCCTTAGTTGGTAAAGGGATTACCTTTGACTCTGGTGGCTATAGCTTAAAGTCATCTGAAGGTATGCTCACCATGAAGTGCGATATGGGCGGCGCAGCAACGGTGACTGCAGCATTAGGTTTAGCGATGAAAGCGGGCTTAAATAAGCGAGTAAAACTGTTTTTATGCTGTGCTGAAAACCTAGTCAGTGGCAGAGCGTTTAAGCTAGGTGATATTTTATCTTACAAAAATGGCACTACGGTAGAAATCGTCAATACCGACGCAGAAGGCCGTTTAGTGTTAGCTGATGGGCTGCAAGCTGCATCTGACACAGGGGCGCCATTAATTATTGATGCTGCAACTCTTACTGGCGCAGCGGTAATGGCGGTAGGTTCAAATTACAATGCGATTTTTTCGCCACAAACGGCCACTTTGCAACTGGCTCAAAAATGCGCCGCTGCAGTATCTGAAAATGTATGGCCTTTACCGTTAGACCCTTGGCACAAAGACATGTGTCCGTCGGCTTATGCAGACACAGCAAATAGCCGTCCTGTTAAAGGTGGTGGCGCGGGTGGTGCATCAAATGCTGCGGGCTTTTTATGGCGCTTTGTGTCACCTCAAGCTAATTGGTTGCATGTTGATTTAGCCGCTGCGTTTGAGTCATCTGCGTCGGCGCTTTGGGCAGCAGGGGCTACCACTCACGGTGTGCTTACTATTGCTGAGTTATTAAAAGACTAGTCGATAATGTATCGGCTTAAATGTAGCCGCTAATAATGAGTCTTCATTGTTAGCGGCTTTTTTATCAGGCTTATGCAATCAAATTTTAGGGGCGATCGAATGGAATTGTTACTCTAACAACCCATACTGCTGAGTATTTAATAAAGAGTACTGCCAGTATTGACTGACTAACAAGGTTTTTGGTGCTAAATACTATTTGTTGGCCTACGTCGCAATATGAACAAATTGGTTATGTTAATTTAAACGCTGGAAAAAACGCCTTTTTAAACAGTCTTTTGTCTGTCTAACTGCGACACTCGTTTACGATAAGAAGACTAGAGCCTGTGAATTTGCCTTGTTAGAAAACAAATGACAAGGTTGAAAGTAGGTCGTGGTTAACGTATTGATTTGTAAGTTATCAATGCATCTCTTAACCAGATTTAAGGTTATTGGGCTACACTGGTTCTATTATGCTTGAATTACCGTGATTGACTTGCTGACAAACTGATAAATTGTGATTTTGAGTTCGCTAAGACTTTATCAACTGGTCCGATCTACTGAAGTTAAAAATTAGGGTTAATGTGTAATTTGAGCTTTTTTCTGAGGTTGCTCTCGGGTGTTAACAGTGCGTCAACCCCATATAATACCGCATATGTTTATGCTGATGAGTGGGTTTATTACTCACAAAGAGCAAATACATTTCGATGAGAGTAAATGTACATTAGCTATAACTTAATTAGTGGCGGGTTGAAACCCTAACCTGAATAGATTATTAATACAGCATGATATAAATAAATGTCGTTTATTATTTGTTGTCAAACTACACTTAATTTATGAGCTGTTTTTGCCATAATGAATTTTGAGTTACCAATGCCCACCACACCTAAAATGTGGTGAGTGAATATAGCGAAAACGTCATGATGTTTTATCCCTATGCAAATTGAATTGCAATCCTTTATTGAGTTGATGAATGGCAGATAGCACACAACAACTACTGAAAAGTGTTTTTACAAATGGACCTATTGAAGGGAATAATACTTCGGTATTAGCGCTGCTCAATCGGGCTCTTGAAATTGTCTGTAATCGACTCGAATGCAGTGGTGCATTTATTTTGACGAGTCAGTTTGACAATTTGTTTGCTCCAGACAGTGACATCATCGACACCACTGAACAGCAATGTGCTTGTCATTTTGCTGCATCATCTGATGTTGGCGAGCGATTTAATCAAGCTGTCAGCCGTCATCAAAAGCTCTGTAAATCTTTGCTGGAAAACACTCAGGCTATTGGTTATTGCGCAGAAGATGATAATCAAGCTCTATTCGAGTCGGCGCCGTTATTAGTACCTTTATTACAAACATTTTTATCATTAGACATCGACTGTCAACATCTTGCACTTAGCCCTGTGTTACAAGTGGGTAATGTCAAAGTGATATTAGGTGCCTTGTGTATTAACGATCAGCAAAACACTACAGACCAACGCCCCCCATGTGACGCCGTCCATACATTGCTTGATGACACAGCTTATGAATTAGCGTCAGCGTTGGAGCTAAGGCGATTAGCTGTTGTGCTTGATAATAAAGACAAGCAATACCAAGAGCTGTTTCAGTTGTTGCCACTGGCGTGTGCGTTAATTGACTTACACAATGTGGTTGTGCTGCAAAATGACATTTGGCAAAGTATTTTACCCATAAAACCGGGCGATAATTTATTTGATGTATTGCGTGAGGAAGACCACCCTTTGCTCAATGATACCTTGCATATCGTTCGCGAAGGTATTTTGCGTCAAGCCTGGTGTGAAGTTCCTTTGCGCAATGGTGCTAAAAATCATTGGTATAAGTTTAGTTTTTGTCACGCGTTGAACCGCCAGCAACAATTATTGCTCATGATTGAAGATGTCACCGAGCGTTACCGTTTAGCGGATGAGCTTTCATTTCATTCTCATTTTGACGTGTTAACAGGTCTACCTAATCGAGTGCAATTTGAGAACATGCTCGACAACCTGTTAAACGATGAAGATCATATTCCTGCCTGTATTGCCTTTCTCGATCTCGATCAATTTCAAGTTGTTAACGATCTTAGCGGTCATCAAGCTGGCGATCAATTATTGCAACAAGTCGCTGTACGTTTAAAACAGTTACTGCGTAAAGGCGATATTGTGGCTCGGCTTGGTGGTGATGAATTTGGATTGTTAATGCATTACTCTGACAAGTCTTCCGCGCAGCAAGTGGCTAAACGAATTTGCCAACAATTGTTTGGTCATGAGTTTGTGTGGAAAGGCATTAAACATAATGTCAGTGCCAGTATTGGTATTGCTCAAGTTGATTATGCCGATGGTGATATTTATGGCGTAATGAGTAAAGCCGATGCCGCTTGTCAGTTAGCAAAAGAAGATGGTCGCAATCGCTGGCATTTTTATAATCCTGACGACCCGCAAATGCACATTATGTATAACCAGATGTTAGCCTCTGTCGACATTGCAGGCGCATTAGCCCTAAATCAGTTTGAGTTATTTTACCAATTGATTGAACCACTTAATAAACAAGAAAGTGGTATTCATATGGAGATTTTACTGCGCATGGTGCAAAGCGATGGCACTTATGTCTCTCCTGGCGTGTTTTTGCCTGCAGCAGAACGATACAATTTAGCTCCGCGAGTGGACAGTTGGGTGATAGATAACTTGCTAAAATGGGGCGGAGAAAACCTAGCGATTTGGCAGCAATTGTCTATGGTGTCTGTAAACTTATCAGCAATGTCGCTCGCTGATCAAAAGTTTATGAGTTGGCTTGAGATGCGCCTGATGGTTGAGCCAGAACTGGTAGATAAGTTATGTTTTGAAATCACAGAAACCGCTGCAGTTAGTCAGCTAGAACAAGCCACAGGACTGATAGATTTACTTAAACCTTTTGGTTGTAAATTGGCTCTAGATGACTTCGGCTCAGGCTTTTCAAGTTTTGCATATCTCAAATGTCTTGATGTCGACTATGTTAAAATTGATGGTCAGTTTGTGGTCAATCTTTGCAGTAATCGAAATGACAAAGCGATTGTTTCGGCTATTTGCCAGCTAGGCAAAGACATGCATTTTGAGGTGATAGCTGAATTTGTTGAAAATACAGACATTGGCGAATATTTGAGAAACATAGGTGTAGATTACGCTCAAGGCTACGCCATTAATAAACCCACTCGACTCACTGAACTTGACAACGGACTCCGTCAGCCCTGGTTAACTGATGCTGTTAGCGTTGTTAGTGCAGAAGAGAGAAAAGCACTTGGCATGACACACCGCTAGGTGCTGATACCTATGTAAGCGTTATTAGTATAAAATATGCCATAAAATATCAGCCACAGTAAAAGCCGTTGACCATATCTGACACAGCTAAATCTAACACCTCAATCCCATTGCATTCGCTTGGTTTGACCGCATTGCCCATTGATGAGGTGTTAGGTGACATCCGCAGCGCTTTCAATGCGCATTCGCAAATCATTCTTGAAGCGCCAACGGGCGCAGGTAAATCCACTGCGTTGCCCTTAGCCATGTTAGCCTGGCCTGAAATTAACGGCAAAATCATCATGCTGGAGCCAAGACGAGTTGCAGCGCGTAATGTGGCGCAATTTATTGCTAAGCAGTTAGGCCAAGCGGTTGGTCAAAATGTGGGTTATCGAGTTCGTGGCGACACAAAAGTGAGTAAACATACTCGACTTGAAATTGTTACCGAAGGCATTTTAACTCGGATGATCCAGCACGATCCTGAGCTGACTGGGGTTGATGTGATCATTTTTGACGAGATCCATGAACGTCATTTACCTACCGATCTTGGCCTTGCTCTCGCGCTTGAGGTGCAACAATCATTACGAGATGACTTAACCATTGTTGCCATGTCTGCAACCTTGTCTGGCTTGCCACTGAGCAACTTAATGCCAAGTGCAAAGCATGTTAGTAGTCAAGGTCGTAGTTTTGAGGTTCAACATCAATACCAACCTTGCCCGACGCAGCAACCTTGGTTGGTTCACATGGCAAAAGTGATAAATGACACGGTTAATGACACCAGCTTAACGGAATACCAACTCGGCAGTGTTTTAGCATTTTTACCCGGTAAAGGTGAAATCAATAAGCTTGCTCGCATGCTCACTGAGCGCTTAGATCCAACATGGCTTATTTGCCCTTTATATGGCGATTTAAGTCCAGCAGAGCAAGATAGGGCCATTGGGTTAACCGAACCCGGTAAGCGTAAAATTGTACTGGCGACCAACGTGGCTGAGTCCAGTTTAACCATTGAAGGGATAACGATTGTTATCGACAGTGGTTATCGCCGTGAAGCCAGTTTTAACCCTAAAACCGGTGTGACGCGTTTAGGGCTTAAACGCATTAGTCAGGCATCTGCCGTGCAGCGAAGTGGCCGTGCAGGGCGGTTAGCGCCGGGTTATTGCGTGCGCTTATGGAGCCAAGAAGAGCATGGGCGTTTGCGTAAGATTGACGAGCCAGAAATTAGCCTCAGTGAGCTCACCGCTATGGCACTGGATTGCGCCAGTTGGGGCGTAAAATCACTTAATGAATTATCGTTACTTACAGCCCCGCCAGCCATTCATGAACAAGTTGCTTGGCAGTTACTTGAGCAACTTGCATTGGTTGACAGTCAGCGAAAGTTAACTTCGCTCGGGCATGATGCGTATGCGCTTGGTTGTCACCCTCGTTTGGCTCATATGTTGCTTAAGGCTAAACAGCTCGCCAATGAGCAATCTCAGCCGCAACTGTGCGTATTAGCCTGTATATTGGCTGGGATTATTGAAGCGCGATCATTGCCTAAAAAAGGCGCCGACATCCATCATTACTTAACCGAAGCTTTGCATGGGCAGATTAAGCAGCAAGTGGGTCAATGGCAACAAGCGTTAGGGATTTCAGGGCAATTACAAGATGCGATACGCCAGGCTTCCACCCGTGATATCAGTTATTTGTTAGCACTCGCTTACCCCGATCGTATTGCCAAAGCACGTGGGCAAGATGGCTTTTTACTCAGTAACGGTACAGGTGTGGTGATTGCCGCAGATGACAGCCTTGCCCACGAGCCTTGGTTAGTGGTTGCTGACTTTCAAGAAACTCAAGGCCGTAATGCCGGACAAGTGTATTTAGCCGCTCGGTTAGATGAGCGGTTATTTGATGATGAGTTAAGTGATCTTGTCACCCACAAGGTGCAAGGTGGTTGGGATGACGCCAAAGGGCGATTTTTTGCCGAAAAACACACTAAAATTGGCCAGATTATTATTAAAGTTGATACGGGCATTGCGCCGCAACGTGCTGACATTACGGCTGCATTACTCGAGCAGGTTCGTGCAAAAGGGTTAACAATCCTTAATCGTGATGATGCTTTAATCCAGTTACAATACCGCGTCGAATTAGCGCGTTTTTATGCGCCAGAACATGATTGGCCCTGTTTGACTGATACCCATTTAATGGCCACCTTAGCTGATTGGTTGGCACCATATATTGAGCAAATTAACTCGCTAGCCGCTTTAGCTAAAGTTGATGCTTATGGGTTAGTGAAAAACCGTTTAAGTTGGCAACAACAAAGCTTACTTGATCAATTAGTGCCAACACATTGGCCTATGGCAACCGGTACCAAAGCACCAATAAAATACCAAATGCCGCTCGACACCAATGGTGATTTTTACCATAGCGTTGCTGAACCAGGTCGAGCTTTATTAAGTGTGCGTTTACAAGAAGCATTAGGTTTAGCGCAAAGCCCAAGTATATTGCAGGGGAAAATGACGGTAACGATGGAGTTATTGTCACCAGCGCACAGGCCGTTGGCTGTTACAGCAGATCTGGCCAGTTTTTGGCAGGGGCCGTATGTCGAAGTGAAAAAAGAAATGCGTGGTCGTTATCCTCGGCATTTATGGCCCGACGACCCAGTAAACACCGTAGCGACCAAATTTACTAAAAAGAAAACGCCCGGTTTATAAACAAGCCGAATCTGAGTTAAGGCGAATCGATTACTGTGCAACATTAAACGAATGAAGATTTATGACAAAAAAAACAACCAAGAAACCTCGTGCTAAAAAAACAACATCATGGTGGAGATCGTTATGGTCATTAACCTGGAAACTTGCCTTAGTCGGGCTTGCTGTTGTGACATTTTATGCGATCTATTTAGATCAAATTATTGCGAAAAAGTTTGAGGGTCAAAAGTGGCATTTGCCAGCGCAAATGTTCAGTCGTTCAATGGCGTTGTACCCTGGCGCTGCGGTAAACCATCCGCAACTGATGGCCGAGCTTAAATTACTCGGTTATCGCAAAGTGGCTAACCCTCGCCAAGTGGGGGAGTTTTCTGCATCGAGTACTCGTATTGAATTATGGCGTCGTCCTTTTTTACACCCTGAGGGTAATCAAGTCGAGCAACGAGTGATGATAAGCTTTGATGCAGACGGTGTCAGCTCTGTTAAGCGCATGTCTGATATGCGCGAGTTAGCTGTATTTCATTTAGAACCAGTATTGCTTGACCGGATTATTGCTGGGGATGGCGAAGACAGATTATTTGTGCCAACTCCCGAAATGCCTTCGAGTATTGTTGATGCGCTTATTTTGGTTGAAGATCGCAGTTTTTATGATCATCACGGGGTTAATCCATTGGCGATTGCCCGAGCCGCAATGGTTAACATTAGTGCTGGGCGCACAGTGCAAGGAGGGTCAACGTTAACCCAACAGTTAGCCAAGAACTTCTTTTTAAGCAGTGAACGCTCAATTGTGCGTAAAGTACGTGAAGCCCTAATGGCGTTGATTATTGATTTTAGATACAGCAAAGATGAGATCTTAGAAGCCTACCTAAACGAAGTATACATGGGCCAAGACAAAGCTCGTGGCGTTCATGGTATGGGCTTAGCCTCACAATTTTATTTTGGCCGGCCGGTGGGCGAGTTAACCTTGTCACAACAAGCGTTTTTAGTGGCAGTCATTAAAGGGCCGTCTTATTACAACCCTTGGCGATACCCTGAACGTGCTCAAGAGCGTCGTGACTTAGTGCTGCGCTTATTAATGGAAAACGATAAGCTCACCGTTGCCCAATACAAAGCTGCAGCTGAGTCGCCGCTGGGATTACGCAGTGCACAAAAGTCTGTGCATCAAAAGCTACCGGCATTTTTTGCTGTGGTAAAACAAGAGTTACGTGACCGCTATGGAGACTCTTTACTGCAACAATCTGGGGTAAAAGTTTACACCACACTCGATCCAATGGCGCAAGATGCAGCAGAGAAAGCAGTGTCATCTACCATGGCGTCATTGAATAAACGCGCTAAAAATATTCAAGTTGGCATGGTGGTTACCGACAAGTATACCGGCGGTATTGCGGCAATGGTGGGTGATAAGGTGCCTGGTTACGAAGGTTTTAACCGCGCGGTTGAAATTCGTCGTCCAATTGGTTCGCTCATTAAGCCTTTTGTTTATGCAAGTGCATTAAATCAAAGCGATAAGTTTACGCTCGCGACCCCCATTGACGATAAACCGATAACCTTGAAAAACGAGCAAGGAAAAACCTGGTCGCCTAACAATTTTGATAAAAAATTTAGTGGCCAAGTCCCTTTATTGACAGCGATTAAAGATTCAATGAACGTACCTACAGTTAATGTTGGCTTAGCTGTTGGTGTTGATAATGTTGTGTCTACCTTGCAAAAATCGGGTTGGGAAGAGCCTGTATCGCCCTATCCATCAATGCTTTTAGGTGCGGTAAATGGCTCGCCATTAATGGTTGCTCAGGTTTATCAAACCTTGGCTGATGAGGGGCGTTACCGTAAGTTAACTTCGATTACCGCTGTGCTAGACAGCCAGAATCAGGCGTTAGATGTTAGCCGTGCGCCGAGCTCGCAAGCCATTGCGCCAGCCACCGACTATTTAGTGCAATATGCAATGAATCATGTGGTGCGCTCAGGAACCGCTAAACGATTAGGCGCAGCCTTCCCTGGGGTGCGATTAGCAGGTAAAACGGGCACGAGTAACGATAGTCGTGACTCCTGGTTTGCTGGTTTTGATGAGCGAAATGTAGCAGCGATTTGGGTTGGGCAAGATGACAACAGTAAAACGGGCTTATATGGCAGTAGCGGTGCAATGGCTGTGTATCAGGCGTTTTTACAGCAACGTCCACCATTAAGTTTACGCATGGTGCCTGTTAATGGGGTGATTAATGGCTACTTTGACCGAACCACAGGTATGGCTAAACAAGGCAACTGCGACAATATTATTGGTTTACCGGCATTAGAAACCAGTTATCGGCCCGCAGCTAATTGTGGTGAGCCCTTATCTTGGTGGCAAAAGCTGGTGGGTGGTTAGCAAGTTACTCTGCCATTAATTAAAAGCCCAAGGTCTTGTCGACGTTGGGCTTTTTTGTTTATGTGCTGCGCGTTAACGATGTTGTTAGTGCTTATCGAGTTGTTGTCTTAACTTGGTAATTTCAGCCAGCATTTGTTGTTGATTTTGTTCCATTTGTAATTGATTTTGCTGCATTTGTTCAAGGGCTGCTTCAAGCTTACTATTGATTTGTTCTTTGTGAGCTTCTTTTGCCTCTTGCTCTTCTTGGCGCTCGGTTTCATCAGGTGCAACAAACACCGATGCCATATAACCCGAAATCACCCCGAAAAAGCTCACGCCGCTAATAATCACCAATCCACCAATGACATGGCCAATGGTGCTGACGGGATAAAAGTCACCGTAACCCACAGTTGATATGGTTACCAGCGCCCACCAAACAGCTTGTTCAGCGGTTTGAATATTGGCATTCGGTTCGGCACTTTCGACCAGCAGAATGAGCACTGACGCCGTGGCTAAAATTAACACCATGGCCACGAGCAAGCTTGCAAGAGTCGTTTGTTTTCGTTGGCGTAATAGCGGCACTATCAAGGAGCGACTCATGCGAATTAATCGTATAACTCGTAAAATTTGAAATATTCGCGCGATTCTTAGTGCTTCAATGGCCGGAATACTGGCAATAAAATCAATCCAGTGATGGCGCAGGTAGTAGGTTTTGTTGCGGGCCTTGAATAAGCCATGAAAAAACTTACTCATAAAAATCATACAAATACTGGTGTCGATATACAGTAGTACTTTATTGGTTTCGGGATCTAAACGTGCAAAAGTAATTGTTAATACAATCACTACCGATACCAATGACAACACCATCATGGCGAGTTCAAATGGGCTGGGACCATCGACATTTTTGAGTGTCCAACGTTTAGATTCAAACATAAATGCCTGCTTTGGTTCATTGTTATTAATTTATAAACGTTATCATAACAAAAAACGCATAAGGCGCGAGTATCGGGGTTGTTGATATTTCAAGGTTGTTTTTGCAGCGAATTGCTGGTCTTTTATACAAGGCAGAGACTTTGAAGTGTAGTTATTCTACATAAAAAGTCGATAACGCAGTAAAAATGGCCAACAAACGCTGCCCAACGGGTTCGGCTAAAAACGTTTTACTCTTTGTTGAATGGATTTTGCTTAGATGGCTAGGCATCACTCCATTCGCCTCGATTAAAACGTTTTTAACTCGAACAAAATTCAACCAGCAAAGATCAACAGCCCCTTGTGCGTTTTTAAGGGACATAAACCATAAGTGGTTTTACGTTGATGATTTTTTGTCGACAAAGTGAACTAAATCATCAAGCACACGTTTTTTGATCTCTAATTGAGCGTCGCTGTCTAAGCCGTATTTTTGCGCTAATAATACATAGTCTTCACCACTTAACGATACGGTGAGCCTAGGGCGTTTGGGCCGTTTTGATACAGATAATCCGAGGATGGTGCGTATTTGATCAGACGGGCTAACGCCTTTATCTAAAGCGGCTTTACGGATGGAGTATTGAAACTTTTCATCTAGATCAAAAGCCACTTGCGTGGCTTTTGCGGCTTGTTGGTTTTTAAGCCATTTATCGGGTAACGGTTTACCTGAGCTCATAACAACGTTATCTCCTACGTATCAGCTTGCCGGCCAGTAGTCTCTAATATCGGTTAATGGACGATATAAGGTCAACATAACTTCGGTGTCTCCGCCTTCGTATACTTCAATATCAACAGCATGAGTGTCTTGATCATTGACTAGACAATAGCCTTCAAAACCTTCTCCTCTGTCACCATTTTCATCTTGCGGCGGGGTTAAACCACGATAATCTTGTCGATGGAAATAGCCAAATCCTGCAAATTCTACTTGATGGTATTCATCGCTCAACCATTGGCCAAACTCAGTTTCAAGCTCTGCAGATAAAGCTTGGGTCACTAAAGTGGCTTTACCAGGCTCTTCAAAGATTTCAGCAAAGGCATCAAGGTCAAAAAGTTGTTCAACATCGGCACGATTGATTTTGATTGAAAAACTCAGGTAAGACTCGTCTTCTTGAATGTAAGACATAAAGATTGCGGTGCCGCTATGGCCACGTAATAAGAATTCACAAACCTGCGAGCGCTGGTATTCATAGGTATGAATGGCTTCAACCTTTAGCTGTTGCCCGCGAAGTTGCGCGGGCAAAGCAAAACTGTCATCAAGGGTTAACATATCACCCTTGAGCAGTTTATTTGGGTGGTCAAGCTGGCGCTTCGGGGCTTCTTTTTTGCCAAAAAGGCCGCTAAGAAATCCCATCGCAATTAACCTTTACGTGCTTTAATGCGATCTAACACTGCATTAGCGTTAGACTTTTGCTCGCCAATACCGGCTTCAGCCAACTTAGCGTGTAAAGACTTGTCGCTGTTTTCTTCAGCTAAGGTTTCAGATGCTTTTAAGCGATCATCAAACTGCTGCTGGCGCGCCTTGATACGCTCTAAAGAATCTTTAGCATTAAGTAACTTAGAGTTGCTAGATGCAAACGAGTCAGTAATGGTCGCAGTGGCTTTTTGTACGCTTTCAGTGGTTTTAACCATGGTTAATTGGCGTTGGTAATCAGACAATTGACGTTCGGTCTTTTTCACTAAATCTTTTAAACGTACTGCGTGCGAGCTAAAGCTATCGTTAGCGGTTTGCTGCTCGGCTAATTCTTCATCAAGCTGGGCAATTTTTTCAGCCACTTCGATGGCTAATGCTTCATTGCCTTTGTCTAACGCTTGGGTGGCATAACCTTCGTGCTCAGCAATGCTACGCTTTAGGCGATCAATTTCGCGGCTCGCTTGCATTTCTTTGGCCATCACGTCTGTTAGCTCACGCTTAGCTTTAGTTAAGTGCTTTTCTGCATCACGAATTTCTTGTTCAAAAATACGGGTTGAGTTAGCGTCAACGATAGTTTGGCCAACTTCAGTTGCACCACCACGAAACGCTGTAAGAATCTTGTTTAGAATGCCCATAATTGGCTCCTTAGTTTAAAAATTCGACGAGTTCGTCGATAACTTCCAGACAATTGTCTGACAGTACTGCTAATTCTTGTTCAATCTCAATCATGCTTGATTGCACTGATAACGCACCATACACCACGTACTTATCATCAATTTTGGCAAATGAAGATAATGGCATTGGAATGTTGAGCTCTAACATGGTCTCAAACATTTCAGCGCGGCGGGCCTGGTTTACTTCGTTTTCGCCCCACAGATAACTGATACACAATATTTGGTTGTCAGTTACCGATACAAACACCGGGATTTCTTCACGGCCTACAACATTCACTTGTAACACTTCAACATCGCCATCAATGGGATAGCAGTCAAACTGAAAGCCGGTTTGGCTTTGGTCGCACAGTCCGTTCAGGTGGCTTGCAATAGTATGTATGTTCATATTCGTCCTTAATTGACATATTATGTCTGTGAGTAAAGATAGCATCCAGACATAATATGTCAAGTGCTATCTGTTCCAATTAAAAAAGATTAATTACTTCGTTTTCAGACCAGGCCGATAAATGGTAATGGTACAACTGTAATGAGCCAATTTCGTTGACCTTAATATTATCGATATCGTCGTAAAAATGTTTCGGAAACTCAAATGATGCTTGAATAAGTCCTGGTGTTAGCCAGTCTTCAGGCACCGGGATCTCTTCAATGGCAGCTAATCGTTGTTGCGGATTTTTACCCATCTTAGTGCCAATGCTCCAGCCCCATTCGCCAAAACTTGGTACATTGTGATGGTACTGTTTTACCGTAAAACCGGCTGCGCCGAGGGTTTTACCCACCGAAATAAACGCATTAGGCGCATGATACGGTGAGGTTGATTGCACTGTGATGACACCGTCAGCACTGAGCAGCTCGTTGAGTTTTCGGTAAAATAAATCAGAGTACAGTTTATTTAAATCGGGATGGCTTGGGTCGGGTAAATCCACAATAATGGCATCAAACATTTCACCCTGGCTGAGTAATTTATCGACACCGTTAAAGGCGTCATCGACTACTAAGGTTAAACGCGGGTCGTTTAATGCATCGCCATTGAGCGTTAATAATGCCTCACTTAAATGAGCCGGCATGTCAGCGGGCGGTGTTTTAAAAAGCGTTAATAAATCCTCGTCTAGGTCCATTAAGGTCACCGCTTTAGGTTGCCATTTGAGCACTTGTTTGAGCCCAAGACCATCGCCACCACCAATAATTAATACTTTGTCGTGGCGAGCGCTGGCTGCCAATGTTGGGTGCACTAAAAAGCTATGGTAGATGTGTTCATCGCTGCTAGAAAACTGTAAACGGCCATTGATGTATAGGTTGTACACGGGCGTAAGGCCACCGCCACGAAGCCGCTCAGTAAAGTTAAGTTGTTGAAAACGAGTAGCCTTGGCATAAACCACTTTGTCTTTATACAGCAGGTTATTAAAGTGCTGTTCCCAACTCGGGCCTTTTACTGCCAGTAAACCAATAACAACGCTGGCAATAATATGGCCAACTAATAATAATTTAACATGCCGAATTTGTGCCCAAAAACGCCAGATAAACCCAAGCCCTGCTAATAGGTTTACACTGGCGGTTAATGCTGCCGCTAATTGAATATCAATGGCTAACATAAACCCGACCCATATGGCAGCGCCGACACCTGCGCCAATGTAATCGGCACCATAAATGGTGCCAGCATTGTGTAGCAAATGGGCGTCAGATAACGATTGTCGTACTCGGGCAATAAGTGGGATTTCCATACCAATCATTAACCCCAGCAACACCCCCCAAACGTAAGGTAGGTATTCGCTTAAGGTTTGCAAGCTGGCAATAAAGCCGCCGTTAGGGATATGGTCTGGTGGTAAGCCAAGGGTGTTTGCAATGGCCAGTGGCAGTTGCTGGCC
The DNA here is from genome assembly GCF_019931735.1 of Shewanella inventionis. Lineage (NCBI taxonomy): Bacteria > Pseudomonadati > Pseudomonadota > Gammaproteobacteria > Alteromonadales > Shewanellaceae > Shewanella > Shewanella inventionis. The sequence goes on from NZ_CP082926.1 coordinate 1,302,985, forward strand.
AAAGCCAATCACTGCTGCGGTAATGATAATCGCAAACGAGCCACACAAAGCCACGGTGAGTTCGAGCATGGCAAAGCCGGTAAAGGCACATTTTATTTTACGCGCTGCAAACGCGCCCACACCCATAGACACAATCATTAAGCCAATCATGGTGTAAATGGCGGCTTCTAACGCACCTAAAATACGCCCTGCATAGTGTGACAAAAGGTATTCATAAATAAGACCGCATCCCGCAAGTGCCGCCATAATGCCCAATAGCAGGGCATCGTCAAACCACGACACATTACGAGATACTGGGGCGCTTTGCTCTGCACCCCCATGGGCAGAAGAGTGGGGGCTAGACTCAAGCAAAGGGGTTGTCATAAATTACGCCATTAACCCCGTTAAAATCAGTGCAACTGCAATACTGATGGCCATTTCTACTGCGGCAATACCAATGTTGTGCTGCTTTTCTACTTCTTCTGCCAAGTTAATGCCCGCTAGAACCAGTTTTTTCACTAAAGCAATGAGCAATGACAGGGCCACTAACATTATCAATGAGAACACAAACCAGCCAATGATGTTGCTGACATAGCCCGTCGGTTGATAAATAATAAAGTGGCTGGCAGCGTTAAAGCTTAATGCCATAGCAATCATGTAACCGCTGTGACGCAGTGCTAAAGCGGTTTGACCTTGAGCTAATGCCTGTTGCATTGAGGCTTGCTGATTGCGTTTCGCGTAACGCTGTTCGCGTAAGCGAGTTAGCAGTACTAGCATTAACTGCGAAATTAAAAACGCGCTAAAAATAGCAATAAAGGTGTTTACTGTGATGTCTTCTGCCCACATCAATACAGCGCGAATAATAATGGCTGTGGCAATGGCCGCGGCAGCATCAACAACGGCAACAGACACGTTGCCTTTTAAAATTTCGGCGTTTTTAGCAAACTCGTTCAACGCGATTTTGTCATGCAAAAAGCGCCCTAGTTTAATCAGTACTAAACCAAACAAGCCATAAGCCGACATGCCAATGGCCTCGGTTAAATACGATGGCGCCGCTTCGCCAGTAATCGCACCCGTTAGCACAATACCTAATGCTGCAACAGCGCCTGCAGTACTAATACCAAAGGCAAAATTGTCGCGTTCAGCCAGTTCGGCGCTGCTATTCACTTTAATGCTCCAACCTTGCAAATAACGCATCAATGCCAACAGCACAATCGCGATACTCAAGTCGATTACTAAGATGATCGCCAGAGGTTGAGTTAAGCCATATTCTTGAAAAAATGTCATGGGGAGTCCTTACCTATTTACCACGGCTAACACCGCGACTAGTGCGGCTGCTTGAGTTGCGGAAACTGCTGTCTTTAGAATAATTTGAACGAAACTTACTGCTAGAACTTGCCGTGCGAGTCGTGCTACTCGGTTTTGGCGCACTGGTGCTTTGGCGCGACAAAGTAGTAGAGCCGGTACGAGTTTTAGCATATGGGCTATCAAATCGTTTACCCTGGCTGTCAAAACGCTTTTTAGTTTGTTCGAAAGTTTTGGCTTGTGAAGTGGCCTGTTTTGGCGAGGTATAGCGATAACGTCCTACATCGTTGTAGTAGCTGTACCCACGACGGCTTGACCAGTTATCGTAATAAATGGGGCGCGTAAAATTAGAAAACATGGCGTACATGCCATACCAAGCCCAAAAAGACATGCCATTTGAGCCAGTTTGCCAGCTACCATAAGCTGGGTTACCCACTAATTGACTACCCGGTTCTGTGCCATCCGTGCCGTTTGCCAATGCCTCAGTTTCACGGCTAATGGCGTTCACACGGGCTAATTGACCTTTAGACATGTCGGCCACCACGTTTACCGGGTCCGATAACATGTCGTTGTATAAGCTGGTGTCGGCGGCTTGATAGATGTTTTGTGCTTCGGCCAGTTGTTGGTCTAAATCAACAAAATTAGCGCTATTGCTCAAATCCTTATATCGACGAGTCAACGATTGAAACATTGGCCCTTCAGTGCCTGCATCTTTGGCTAATTCATCAAGCAGTGGGCGTAAATCAGGTTGGCTTTTAGCTAAAATACTGGTGTATTGCTTAAGCAAATTGGCATTACGCAATTGATTATCGTTAAGTGAGGTTGATAGCAATTCAAGGCGTTGTTGCGTCAATTGCTGATATTTAGCAATTTGCTCAGGCCTGTCATCGCCACAACCACTTAAGGTGAGCGCAATCATCATTACGGTTATCAATATGAGTACACGGGGGAGGTGACCTACCATGTTTTCTCCAAAATGTAGATTTTTTCATGTGCTAATTCAATATGACACAGGTTATAGTAATCTTGATGTCAATGATATTAATCTGCATCAATAGACTAATTATTAGATATAGCATTCACGACATAATATGTCCAACATTTCATTTTCTTTAGGGATATTTTTGCCATGCAAAACCAAAGTAACAAGATGTTATCTGCAGCGTTATTAGAAACCGCAGATCGTTACTGGTTAAGACTTTGCGAAGTTTGGCCTGAAGCGACAACCGCATTGTCCAAAGATCAACAGCAAGAGTTAATGTCGGTATTTGCGTTAAGTGATTATATTGCAGAGCAATTATGTCGTCATCCTCAATGGATCCTCCAACTCTTTGATGGCTTGTTGAATAATGTGGAACGCAATGAGTTTGATAGTGAACTGCACGTATTATTGCAAGACATCACCCAAGAAGAACAGGCTAAATCGGTGTTACGCCGTTATCGTAATCTGCACATGGTACGTTTAGCCTGGCGCGATTTTTTAAATTACACCCCAATAGAAGAGTCATTACTTGATTTGTCATCTTTGGCAGAAGCTCTTGTTATTGCCGGCCGAGACTGGGTGTATCAAGACATGTGCAAGCAATTTGGTACGCCAACTAGCCCTGACGGAACGCCGCAGCCTTTACTTATTTTAGGTATGGGCAAACTTGGTGGGCGTGAATTGAATTTTTCATCCGACATCGATTTGATTTTTACTTTTCCTGAGCATGGCGAAACCGTGGGCGGTCGTCGCACCCAGGACAATCAACAGTTTTTTATCAAAATGGGTCAGCGCTTGGTTAATATTTTGGATCAAGTGACCGTGGATGGGTTTGTGTTTCGCGTTGATATGCGCCTGCGTCCCTACGGTGAAAGTGGCCCATTAGTGGTTAGTTTTAGTGGCCTGGAGGACTACTATCAAGAACAAGGTCGCGACTGGGAACGTTACGCCATGGTTAAAGCCCGCGTGTTGGGGCCATGGAATGCTTATTGCGACGAATTGCATGACTTGTTACGTCCATTCGTTTATCGACGCTATATCGACTTTTCGGCCATTGAGTCATTACGTAAAATGAAGCAATTAATCGCCCAGGAAGTTAGGCGCAGACAATTAACAGACAACATTAAACTGGGCGCAGGTGGGATCCGCGAAGTTGAATTCGTGGTGCAAAGCTTTCAGCTCATTCGCGGCGGCCGCGAGCCAGCGCTGCGCCAACAGAGTTTATTCGGCGCTATTGATACCCTATACAGCTTGGGGCAATTAGAATATTTAGCCGTTGATCAGTTAAAGCACAGTTATATTCTACTGCGCCGAGTGGAAAACCTACTTCAAGCAATTAATGACAAACAAACGCAAACATTGCCCAATAATGATCTTGATTGGCAACGACTGTGCGTGCCGCTTGAGCTAGATGACGAAACACAGCTGCGCGAGCAAATTGATGATGCAATGGCCACTATTCACGGCCACTTTAATGCCACAGTCGGTGGCAGCGATAACCAAGATTACAATGATCATTGGTCATCTTTGTTTTGGAATATTCAGCAAGATGAAGACGCTGCAACGCTTCTGCAAGAGCAACAAATAGAAGATGAAGCGCTATGGCCTATGTTAAGCGATTGGCGTCAAACTGTGGCTAAACGCTCTATCGGCCCTCGTGGTCGTGAAACCTTAGATAAACTCATGCCCAAGTTGCTGGAAGAGTTATTTAATCAGTCAACGCCTAGCTTAGCATTTAAGCCTGTATCTAATGTGTTGGATAAAATTTTAACCCGCACAACCTATTTAGAATTGCTATGTGAAAACCCAGGCGCAAGGCAACAGCTGGTAAGTTTATGTTGTGCCAGCCCGTGGATTGCACGCGAATTAGCTAATTTTCCAATGTTGCTTGATGAACTCATTGACCCATCGCAGTTATATGACATTACCTCTATTGATGATTACCCAAGCGAGCTTCGTCAATATTTACTGCGCGTGCCTGAAGATGACATGGAGCAGCAAATGGAAGCATTGCGACAATTTAAGTTGTCGCAACAGCTAAAAATTGCCGCGGCAGATGTCACAGGCGTGTTGCCTGTGATGCAAGTGAGCGATCATTTAACCTTTTTAGCTGAGGCGATTATTGAGCAAGTGGTACTGCAGGCATGGCATCAAGTTGCCGCTAGGCATGGCGTGCCAGAAGGCACAAGCCCAACTAACATGGGCTTTGCGGTTATTGGTTACGGTAAGCTTGGCGGTATTGAGTTGGGTTATGGTTCTGACTTAGATTTGGTCTTTTTGCATGGTCACAGTGGTACAGGGAGCACCAATGGTGAGCGCTCAATAGATAACAGTCATTTTTATTTAAAACTGGCTCAACGTATTGTGCATTTATTTGCTACTCGCACCACCTCAGGGGAATTATATGAGGTAGACATGCGTTTGCGCCCATCAGGCGCCTCAGGCTTATTGGTAAGCGAAATCGAACAATTTGGTCAGTATCAATTAACCGAAGCATGGACTTGGGAGCATCAGGCGCTAGTGCGAGCTCGTTTTGTGTTTGGCGACAATACATTGGCTGGGCGCTTTAGCGAAGTGCGCGGGCAAATTTTGCAACAAGCGCGCGACCAAATCGAGCTTGCAAAAACGGTACGCGATATGCGTACTAAAATGCGCGATCATTTACTGCAAGTCGAACCAGGGCAGTTTGATCTTAAACAAAGCGCCGGCGGCATTGCTGACATTGAGTTTATTGCTCAGTATCTGGTTTTGGCGCATGCTCATGAGCATCACGAGTTGACCATATGGTCTGATAACGTGCGAATTTTTGAAGTGTTAGCTGACTTAGAGTTAATTCCTGTCATGCATGCGCAACATCTAACACAAACCTATTGCTGGCTGCGTGATGAAAACCATGAACTGACGTTACAACAACTACCCGGTAAATTGCCTTACTCTATAGTTGAGCAAAAAACTAACGCTGTGATTGAAATATATAATGAGATTTTACAGCCATAACAGGATGCCAAACTGCGATAAACGCTCATGTTAGTTTAGCACTCAGCGCTATAAATAGGCCTACTGCTTATACTCAGTAGGCCTTAATGGTTGAGGCTGTTACATCAAGAGTTGCTCAATCCACATTTGATAAATAGGCAAACCAATGAGTACGTTAATTGGGAAGGTAATGCCAAGAGATGCCAGCATTGCCAGCCCAATATTTGCATCGGGTATTGCGGCTTTTATTGCAGCAGGTGCGGCAATATACGAAGCACTGGCGCTTAACCCTGCTAACACTAAAATACTGCCTGAAGGTAAATCTAGAGCAATACCTAAGCCAATCCCCACCCATGCTAATACAAATGGTATCAACGCAGCAAAAATCAGTAACCGCCATTGCTTGTAAGGAATTGGAAAACATACTTTGGCTGTACTAATACCCATTTCTAGTAAAAATAACGCTAATAATGTTTTAAAGCCAGCGAGTAACATTGGCGTTAATGGTGCCATGCCTGTGGTGCCATATATCCAACCTATGACTACACCACCACACAATAATACGACACCGCGACTGGTTAGAGCCTCGTGTAAAATACTGCCAGCAGAGGAGTGTACTTCGTTGCCTGCCGTTTTGGCTTGCAAGTATCGGTGTAGCCATAACATGATGATAATGGCGGGCAGCTCCAATAATACTAAATATAATGTGGTTTCAGGCCGAAGAGGCCATTGAGACTTATCTACCATAGCCATGACAACTGCAAAGGTCCCCGCACTTACAGAGCCATAATGCGCGGCAATACTAATGGCTTCTTTTTGCGGTAATTTGATGAGTTTTCGTAAAAGTGGGTACAAGCTCAGTGGAGTAATAAAGCCTAACGCAATTACGGCAAGCAATTCTGATATTGCTAAATTGGCTGTTTCACCGTGTAATGCCATACCGCCTTTAAGGCCAAGAGTCAGCATTAATAAAATAGACAAGGTTTCGTAGGTGGCTTTGGGCACTTTTAAATCTGATTTAATCAGCCCAGCAATCAGGCCAAGGGCAAAAAAAGCAATCACAATATCAGGCATCGTTTGGTTATTCCGCAGCTTATAAGGTTGGCCGATTTTGCCTTGCTGAAGCGTTAAAAGGAAATGTTTTAACTCTTTATTTATGACAATATTGGACAGTTTTAATATTGCAGGCGTATTGTTTACTTATTGATCTTCATAGGATGTACATAATGAAAAATGAAATTGATATTCACCGTGCACTAAAAGTGTTTAATAAAGTGACTCAATACGGTGAAAAACGCACCGCTAAAAGTGATGATACCCAAAAAAGTGTCTTTGGAAACGACTATTATTTATGTGGCATAACAGCACAAACTGACCATGATGGTTACACCATTGTGTTGTCTGATACACAAGTGAGTTTGACCGTGTTTTTTCACAATAAATATCAGTTTGAGTATCCGTCTAATGAGGCGCTAGACAACTTTTTACGTCGGTTTAGTGATGTTGAAAATTATCAGCTAACTTAGTGCTGCTATTTGATGGTAGCTGTTAGCATCCAATGCTTCATTTCTGTTAGGCGGCTATAGGTGCGTCTAAATTCAAATGACAGTGCACCATCTTGATATAACTCATCTAATGAACATTGGCTGTGAATGATCAACATAACCTTTTGGTCATACAGTTCGTCAACCAAGCTAATAAAACGGCGAGCAGGATCGTCCTCACTGGCGTAAGCTAATTGTCGCTCTCCTGTTGCCGTTGCCAGTGCGCCATCTTCTGTGCCTCTGGCTCTTATCCAGCTGCGTACTTGTCCGCCAAGCCTGGGTACATTACTTAATAAGATGTACCGAAACTGGCTGGCGATTTCTATGTAATCTAATGCCGATCTTGGGCCTTGGCAAAGTGCACTAAATTCAAACCAAGCCAATTGACCGCATTGTGCCTGTATGACGATGTCTCGCCCGCAAATGGTCAGCGTTTTATTGCTCTCCTGCTGGGTGTGTTGTTGTGCAAGATGTTGACTTATAAAATTAAATATATCTTTAGCATTATCCTGAGAGGGTAAAGACAATTCTGTCAATTGCGGGTTGCTCTGTGAGCGTGAACGTTGCGGGGCCATCCGATGATCTTTATCGCCATTGAGGTGGATTTCTTGGGTAAAGCGCTGCAATAAATCAATCGTGGCTAAAAATCTATCTCGCTGCAAACCGTTTTTGTATAAATCGACAATCGGTATGTTGGATGTAGCCACCAGAGTTACGCCTGAGTGGAACAACGTTTCAAATAGTCGAGCCAGTAAAATGGCATCACCAATGTCGGATACAAAAAATTCGTCAAAACAAATGATTTGATATTGAGAGGCAATCTGTTTGGCAATATGGGAGAGGGGATCGCGAATCCCAGATGTTTGATTAAGTTGCTGGTGGATCATGGCCATAAACCGATGAAAATGCAGGCGTAATATCGGCGCTTTATGATTGCAATGATATTGATTAACGCATTGGTAAAACATGTCCATTAACAACGTTTTGCCTCGGCCTACATCTCCCCACATGTATACCCCAGCTACTGGTGAGGCTGTGGTTATATGTTGCTGATATAGCGTTTCTAATGCCAGTAATGCTTGTTGCTGGGCTGGGTCAGCTTTAAGGCCTTCGTTTAATGCTTTTTGGTATGCCTGATATGGCGACAAAACGAATGTATTGTGCTCCAAAGCATTTGGGTGCGGGGTTAACAATGTTTTAGGAGAAGATGAGGGCATAATGATACAGGCATAACACGACAGGCAAATAGTTGATCTAGGTAATATAGCATAAATAGTATGCTTTATTATGAAGGCTTTTTACTTTAAGCTTTGCGGCTGCCTGTAACAATTTATTAACCCTAAAAGGATGCCAAATGAATAATAAAAAGAAGGGGATAACCTATATAGGTGCCGACATGTCTTTAGAGGGCGATATGTCGATTAGCGGCCCTGCCATTATTGCAGGTAAAACCAAAGGCCAGATTAACTCAAGCCATCACATTAGTATCGATTTTGGCGGCGAAGTAGAAGGTGAGGTTTTTTGCCAAGAAATTCGCGTCTCTGGCGTGTTTAAGGGTAAGTTACATTGTAACAAATTAGTGATTGTCAGCTCAGGCCTAGTCGATGGTGAAGTGTCGAGTCACCACATGGAAATTTACGATGGCGGCCAATTTATTGGGATGCGTACCAAAGGGCCTGAAGCCGGTATTCTTCCTGAGCCGGCAGCAGGTATCGATGCCTCTGAGAATATGCCATCTATAGTGGGTTCGAACAGTAAATCCTCATCACCTAAATGGGCATACGCTGCTTTTGCCGGTGCAGTTATTGTGGCTGGGGTGATATTTTTACCACAAATAAGCTCAGTATTTATGCCGCAAAATATATCAACTGAAACGCTGGCGACCCAAGAGAGCCTATACCCGACAACCTCGAGTGATGATGCCGAAAATGATGCCACGTTATTATTACAAGACGTTGAGCAGCAAAATGCTTTTGTTGAGCAACATGAAGAGCTTATCAATGCCGGGCAAACTGATGTCAATACTGCGATGGAAGATTTGCATGCATTAGAACAAACCAGCGAGGTGTTAGGCGAAACGCAAACGATAGATGCCGAAGTAAGAGAAGCAACATCGCCGAATAAACCTTAAGGTCTTTATCAACAAAGTAGAACAAAATAAAAAGGCTTGAATAACGTTTGTGTTGCAGCGTTATTCAAGCCTTTTTTGATGCCAAATTTAGCGTGAAGGCAACTAAGGGTTAATGCGCGTAGGCATACCGCTACGTGTTTCTAATGAACGTTTTAATGTCATTGAATCCGTTTCTGGGTGAGCAAGGAAACGTGTCATTTTTTGGTCTAGGGTTAATGACACAGGCTCTTTTGAATCAAACTCTTCTTGCGTTTTTGACAAAGGCTCGTGCACTTCAATATAACGGCTACCATCTGGCTCTGCTGTGGCTTTAATCGGTTTATTTAAAAACTCAACGCGAGTACCAACCGGCACAGTTTCAAACAAATGCTTAATATCATCATCGCGTAAACGGATACAGCCAGAGCTCACACGTAAACCAATACCAAAGGTGGCATTTGTGCCGTGGATAGCAAATAAGTTACCTACATATAATGCATATAAGCCCATTGGATTGTCTGGACCAGCAGGCCATACTGCGGGCAGGGTAATACCATTTGCAGCATAAATGCGACGAGTGTTGGCAGTTGGTGTCCAGGTGGGTCTTTCACGCTTACGCTGAACTGTGGTTACCCAGTTTTCTGGCGTGTCACGGCCAATTTGGCCAATACCAATAGGTAACACTTCAACGATATTTTTACCCTTTGGATAATAATATAGGCGCATTTCGGCAGAGTTAATCACAATGCCTTCACGCTTGGTGTCTGGCAAAATTAATTGGTGAGGAATAATTAACGTACTTCCTGGTTTTGGTAAAAATGGATCAACACCAGGATTGGCTTCGATAAGGTTTGTTAAGCCTAATTGAAATTCTGCAGCAATTTGCTCTAATGTTAGTTTACCTTCTTCAGGCACCACATAATATTGGTTTTCACCCACTAAACTACTGCCATCGGCCGGTAAACGGTATTCAACAGCAGCGCTTGAAAAGCTTAATATTATTGCAGACGCGGCGGCGAATGCTGTGCGTAACGAATTTATCATAAGGGGGGTATCATTCCTAAAAATAGACGTTATTTAAGTCAGACTACAATATCTTACAAAGCTTGACTATTGAATAGCGCGCATCCTCACTTATTACGCCTAATATTTCAACTGATTTTTTTGCACTTGAGTCATTTTAATCCCAGGCGCTTCGCTAGGCGATGCAGGTTACCCGAATCAAGTTGTAAGCTTCGTGCTGTTGCGGCCCAATTTCCATTGTGAAGGCGTAAAATTTGTTGGATATATTGGCCTTGAAATTGTTCGGTTGCATCACGTAAGTTCATTTGAGCTTTAGACGAAGCTGATTGTTTAATCGTGTTTTGGGGTGTTGGCGGTAAGTGATTTTCGCCCTGGGGAGCAAATTCAAAATGATGCGCTTGTATGGTGCACATACCATCTCGTATGCCCGCTGATTTTGCGAGTACTGCCGCGCGATGAATGGCATGTTCAAGCTCACGAATGTTTCCTGGCCAATCGTACTGATTGAGTAATGCTAAGGCGTCACTACATAATCCTAAATGATTTAGCTGTAATTGTTGGCGATAGCGCTCAATAAAAAAGCCGGCCAACAAATGAATGTCTTTAGGTCGCTCTCGAAGCGCTGGTACCACAACGGGAAACACACTTAAACGATGATATAAGTCGGCCCTAAAGCGACCTGCGAGTATTTCGCTTTTTAGATCTTTGTTGGTGGCAGCAATGATGCGTACATCGACTTTTAAGCTGCGGTCATCGCCTACTTTTTGCAAGTCACCGTACTGCAATACTCGCAGTAATTTCGCTTGTAAATTAAGCGGCAATTCACCTATTTCATCTAGGAATAATGTGCCTTTATCAGCCACTTCAAATTTACCACTGCGATGGCTAATCGCCCCGGTAAAAGCCCCTTTTACATGGCCAAATAATTCGCTTTCGGCAACTGACTCTGCCAATGCGGCGCAGTTTAAATACACCAATGGTTTATCTGCGCGGGGTGAGTGTTGGTGTACGGTTTTGGCGATGAGTTCTTTGCCTGTACCCGTTTCGCCTAAAATCAATACGTTTAGTTCAGTTGCAGCGACAACATTGACTTCATTGAGTAATGCTAAAAATGCATCGTCCTGGCCGATAATCTCAGTGGCAGTATCGAGTTGCCCCTTGGTTTTATTGTTGATAAGAGCAAAGTTATTGGCTTGTTTTTCAAGTTTATCAATCAGTAAAGCATTATTAAGTGAGGCGGCGGTTATGGCGCTTATGCTGCGCAATTCATGATTGGTAAAATGATCAAATTTATTGGGGTCAAGGGCATCAATAGTTAATGCTCCAATCAGTTGATCGTTAGCAAAGAGTGGTAACCCCACACAGGCGTGTACTTTTAAATCACCATCCACATTAGGGATTAATCCATCATAAGGGTCGGGTAATTGGCTGTCGGCAGGAAAGCGCACCACATCACCGGCCCGCGCAATGGCCTCAAGCCTTGGGTGTTCATTGATAATAAAACGTCTACCCAGTACGTCTGCGCTTAAACCATCAATGGCTAATGGGGTAAATTGATGGCCCTGAAACGACAATAACGCAGCGGCATCACATTCGAGAGTGTCTCTGAGCGTGGTTAATAAACGTGAAAATCGATCGTGAGTTGATAAATTTGCAGTGATATCAAGCGCGATACGAGTTAAATCTGTCTGACTCAATGCCATGGCAAACTCCGAGATGAACTACATACTTGTCATTATGACAAGTGTAAAAATAACAACAAGGGTTGCGTAGTTATCATGATCACAAAAGGGCCGCTATGTTCATAAAAGGGCCCTTTTGTGAGTTAATTACTCGGTTATAGTGTTATGCCAATGCGACGGTTTGCTTCGCTTTAGCGCTCTTGCTACTAATGGCTTTTTTGATCAAATCAAATAAAAACGCTGCCATCAATAATCCACCAACACTAAAGATAATGTCGCCGAACATTCTCATCCATACGAGGTTTTCAACTAACTCACTGTGAATAACCGCAGGTGAGCGCGCATACCAGTAACCGTGATCGATAGCGGCAAAGAACTGTACAATACCTACAGGCAATAGCGACATAAAGACCATCGCAGCAAGGCCAAGGTTTAACGTCCAAAATGCCCCTTTAAGGTATTTATGGTTCCATTGCATGTTGCCAGTTAATCCACGTAAGCAGAATAGCATCAGCCCCATGCCGAGCATGCCGTATACTCCCATAAATGCAGCGTGAGCATGGGTAGCCGTCGTGTTTAAGCCTTGAATAAAGTACAGCGAGATTGGTGGGTTGATTAGGAACCCTAATACCCCAGCACCTACTAAATTCCAAAATGAGGTGGCAACAAAAAACATAATGGCCCAGTGATAACGCTCCATCCAAGGGCTGGCTTTACGTAAGCGATAGGTCTCCATTGCTTCAAAGCCAATGAGGGCTAAAGGCACCACTTCAAGGGCCGAGAATATCGCGCCCCATGCAATCACAGAGGTTTGAGTGCCAGTAAAGTACAAGTGGTGCAGGGTACCGATTAAGCCACCGGTTAAAAAGATAACCGTAGAAAACAATACTGCACCGTTGGCACTGCGTGCACGGATTAAGCCTAAGCGAACTAGCATTAATGCAATAACCGAGGTGGCAAAGGTTTCAAAGAAGCCTTCTACCCACAAATGCACAACCCACCAGCGCCAATACTCTGCAATTGCAAGGTTTGAGTGTTTGCCCATAAATAGGCCTGCACCATAAAACAAACCAATAGCAACACATGAGGCATACAGCACCCAAATAACCGGTTGCATGTCGTTACTGACTTTAAGTGCCGGACGCATTGAAGCCGTAACTAATGCAAGCCAAATTAATAAACCACCCAGTAATAGGATTTGCCACACACGGCCTAAATCAATGTATTCGTAGCCTTGATGTCCAAATAAGAAGTTCATGTCGAGATCAAAATACTGCTGGACGCCTAACCATTCACCCGCCATAGAGCCTAGAACGACAATAACTAAAGCCACCCACAACACATTAACGCCAAGGCGTTGATACTTCGGCTCATAACCAGATAATGCTGGTGCAATATAAAGCCCTGTCCCTAACCATGCAGTGGCAATCCAAAATACGGCTAGCTGGGTGTGCCAGGTACGCGTAACCGAATAAGGTAAGATTTCAGAGATGGCGATGCCGTAAAACTCCTGGCCTTCTACTGCGTAATGCGCGGTCACGCCTCCCAATAATATTTGAAGTAAAAACAGACCAATAGCGGTAATAAAGTATTTGCCTACTGCTTTTTGCGATGCAGTTGGTTTAGTGTGAAATAACGGATCTTCTTTCGCGGGTTCAGGTAACGACTCTTCTTTACAGCTGGCGTGATGCCAAATCAGCATCCCTACACCTAAAATCAGGGTGATAACACTTAATATTGACCACACGATATTGTCTGAGGTGGGTAAATTGCCAATTTGTGGGTCGTACGGCCAGTTGTTGGTGTAGGTGTAATCATAACCTGGGCGCTCAGTTACCGCGGCCCATGCGCCCCAGAATAGGAAAGCATTTAATAACTCACGATGTTCGGCATCGGTTATCGTGCCTTCTTTCATGGCGTATTGTTCACGCAGTGAGCTTAATTCTGGGTCGTCACCAAATAATGACAAATAATGTTGCATCACCTGGTTAATGGCGGCAATACGCGTATTTGACAGTGCAACATAGGTCTTGTCTTCAGCCCCTTTTATCACCGTATTATGACGAATATCATTTCTAAGGGCTTTTTCTAACCCCGCTTGTTGCTCAGTATCAAGATCAGCAAAATCGCGGTTAAAACGTTCTTTTGCCGTAATAGACAGCCAGGCTTGTGCTTCACGATGTAACCAGTCTGCAGTCCAGTCGGGTGCCACGTATGAGCCATGACCCCAAATTGAGCCTAGTTGATGTCCGCCCATTGAGCGCCATACTAACTGGCCTTGTTCAATATCGTGTTGAGTAAAAATAGGTTGGCCATTAGTGTCAGTAAAGGCTGTTGGAATGGGTGGTTTTTCTCGATAGATGCCACTTCCTAAACTGAGTAACACAGTAAAAGAAGCGACTAGCACGATTAGCAGTGCAATGCCGGTGAGTTTGTTTTTGCTCATAAGTCCTCTTAGCACAAAGTCATTTTGATACAGATAACCTGACATTACACAAGACGTGCCAACTTTTTATTTTTATTTAACGTGCTGATTTTAAATATTAATTTTTTGTGTCGGCTTGTTGTTGGTGTGTCATTAAGACATTCTTTTTGTGTGTCATTATGACTGTTTCGTGTCAAAAAGACTGTAATTGTTGGCTTGTGATGTATTTTTGAAGCGACTTTTAAGGCTAGCTAATTTGAAATTTTTAAACGTTGAACCAATCTAAGCAAACCTAGATAAACACTGGCGTAGTGTTAATGTATTGTTGCATTTGGGTATTCGTAGGTTGTTTTTTAACCCTTTTATACTATGGACAACGTAAGCTTTGGCGCTGATAGTAGAAAATCGTTAACTAAAAGGAATTAGCAAAATGCACTATAAAACAATTATTTTTAGCTTAATCGCGAGTCTGCTTATTTTTGTGCCATACAAAGGTGAGGCCAGCCAGTTGCCTGAATGTCAAACAGCGGAATGTGTTGAATACTTTAAAGCCTACCGCATTTTGACTAAACGTGGTCATTCATCGGCAATGGCAATGTTAGGTGAGTTTTATTATGCCGGATATGGTACTGATAAAGATTTAGACATGGCATTAAAATGGTATCGTCGTGCAGGTAAATTTGTATTGGATGCTAAATACAAAGCTGGAGTCTTGTATTTGCAAGACACTCACCTTAAAGATGTCGACGAAGGTATCGAATTTTTAGAATATGCCTCAAAATTGGGCCATGCTCAATCATCATACTTATTGGGTAAGATGTATTTAGGTGGTGGTATTGTCGAAGAGGATATGGGCAAGGCAGACCAATATCTTGCACGAGCTTACGAAGAAAAAAATTATGCTGCTAGAGATTTTGGTCAACAACTTTATCTGCATGAAAAAACGAAAGATCTGCCTCTAACGCAATTGTATGCATTAATTGCAAAAGATGTAGTGACGTTATCACCTAAGCAGGGAGGGGCAGCTGAACAAACTGCGGCGGTAGTGTTCCCAGAAGGTGAAATGGAAACGCTAGATGTGACGATGGATACGTTTGAGAACATGTTTGGCTCTCACATCGCTCAATTGAATCATATGATCCCAGACACATCAAAAGGCACTGGCTCAAATATCCCTGGGCAAACATGCGCTAAAATGTGGGGTTGTAGCAGTGAAGGCGATAGCTTGCGCATAGGTGATGTTATGCTATCTGACTGGGGCTTAGAGACTCTTCAATTTAGAATTGAAGGTTCAGTATTCAATATTAGATAAAAGAATGTTAAATAAGCCAATATTAACTATGTAGGCTTTGGGCTTAAAAAAGTGACTCATGGCGAGTCACTTTTTATTGCCAGCCTATTTTCCATTGCTGTGGATCTTTTAAATCGCGCCATTCGATAGCAAATTCAGCGTTATTCATTTCTGCGCGAATAATGCATTCAATCACATTTTGTTGCTCATCATATTCCACTTTGGTAACGCTAAAGTGCTTAAGCTTATTAACCACCTCAACTTTAGTCCATTTGCTGTGAAGTAATTTCTTAGGGTGAATTCGATTCATGCGGTTCTCTATTTGGCTACGACGTTAGCACCAGATTACTGGATAAATGGCAGTAATTGGTTGAGCTCATCAATCACAATGTCGGCAAGGTCTTGATAGCGGCTTTCAACACCGTGTGTAATTAAACAGGCAATCATGCCGGCATTATTGGCGGCTTGAATGTCATATAAATAATCACCGACATACATAATGTGCTCAGGGGCAATTTGCCATTGGTTTGCAATTGCTAATAGTGCATCTGGTGCAGGTTTTGCCGGGTAGTCTTCTCTGGTTAATACGTGGTCAATGGCGATAGCATTTTGTTTTACTTTCATTGTGCTGGCCACAAGACTGTTGCGGGTGACAATGGCTGTGGGCAGTTTTGCAGCTTCAATCGCGCAAATTAACTCGGCCATGCCTTTAATCGGTTTGGCTGTTATCGCGTCTTGGTATTCATGTTCAATAATAATGTCGTTGGCACGAGCCTGACTGGTTTGACAGCTCAATTCATCAACGTATTTAAGTAGGTCTATACCTTCTGGGCAGCCGATTTGTTGGCGTATTAAATTAAAGTCTAAACTCGACTCAACTAGCGTGCCGTCTAAGTCGAAAATAATGCCTTTAATTTTATAAGGTGATTGCAATTTTTGGCCTTTTTATCTTACATATTAAAAGATTAGCGTTGAGCATCGAATGCAATAGAGTGTAACTCAATTGCAAAAGGGCCTTGCTGCTTTTGTGCTACAAGAAAACCAACACGATCAACATCCATCAAGCTTAATGCTGGTGGATTGCTTACCGTTCGTCCTCTAAAGCTAACCGTAAAATCCTCTACTGTAAAAGTATGCTTGGTAAGCATACCCGCTTGGGTAGTAAAGTTGGCAACGTAGGCTTCACCATAAGACAGCTTAGGTGTTTTTAAACGCAGTTGATAAACCTTACCGTCACCTTTAACTGCAATAGTGAGTGCTGATGCAGCAGATATTTGATGCTTAAACCGAAACTCTGTCGATGCGAATCCACCGTTATTGTCTAACGACACATTACCGGTAAACAACAGTTCTTGCTGTTGATTCTGTTTGATTTGGCTTTGTGATACACCGCCCATCACAGTGTCATTATTGATCTGCCAATGTTCAAAGTGATTCTTGTCTGCAAAATGAAATAACATAGTGTCCTCACTCGTCGCATTAGCCGAATTCATCAAGATTACCGCGACAATAGCGCTATTGGTCAAGGTGTGTTTACACAGTTTATCAGTGTTAAAGGCTAACATCATTGATCCCTCTGCAGTATTGTTTCGTTTGGGTTCGGTGAATTTCGCCGTAAAAAAATGGCTTATCAGGGTGAGGGATAAGCCAAAGGGTCTTACGGAGGTTGGTTACACTTTCATGCATAGGGTTAAATCGGGTCTAAATTACTGACAACGAATGTATTGAAGGTTAATCATGGACCTTTATTCATTCACTGATTATTTTTACGTGAGTTTTTGGGATTCGGTTCAATTTATTTTTGATTTGCTCAACAGACCAATATAAGCGCTTAATGAGCTAAAACTGAGTCTTGTTATTCATGGCGTTCTATCACACAAATCAGTATCCTAGTATGAGGTTTTATTAGGATTAACATATGTTAAACGTAAACGATGGATCATCACCTGCAGCCCAAGAGCTTAGCTTTAATGTGGTGAGCATTAACTTATTTAACTTTATTGAACCGCCTTATGCGTTTTATGACTTTGAAAACATTTACAGCGACAAGCAATGGCAAAAAAAGTGTGCCTGGTTGAGTGATTTTATTGAACAAAGTCAACCAGACATTATCGGTTTTCAAGAGGTGTTTAGCCCAGATGCCTTAGCTAAACTGACCCAATCATTAGGGTATGACTATTTTGTGGCCTTAGATGAGCCAGAAGTGATTAGCGACTATGTTTACCGCAGCCCAGTGGTGGCGATTGCTTCTAAATACCCGATTGTTGATGCTGTGAATGTTAGCCCAGATCCGCAATGGGTCGCTCAATTAGGCCTAGCTGATACTTTTGCATTTAGTCGACATCCATTGAGGGCTACGATTGAATTACCCGTATTTGGCCCTTGTGATTATTATGTTATCCATCTTAAGTCAAAGCGCAGTGGCGTAAGCCGCGACGACATTAGCGAGAGCGGCCTTAGCGGCGCACCAGACTTTGTAGCACGCCAGGTGCTGGGGCGGTGGGCGTCGAGTTTACAACGAGGCAGTGAGTCAGCATTGTTGTGCCACCAAATGTTAATGCGTCGTCAGCAAACTCAGCATCCGTTTATGTTAATGGGTGACTTTAATGACACGCTGGGCAGTGAGTTATTAGCGGCCTTTAATAATCAGCTGCGGGTGTTTCGCAGTGATATTGAAGACCCGAAATTAGCTAAACTTAGCGAGACCGCGTTAATGTCAGAGTTGCATCAAAGCAGTTTGTACGACAGTTATGAATTGTTTATAGCCGCAACCAAATGTAACGCAACATTGGCACAAGATGAGTTTGAATCGGCATCGATCATAGATGATGAACCACACCTTGCAAGACAACCCACTCATTATTACGGCAACACAGGATCTGTACTTGATTATATTTTAGTGTCGAGTGAGTTTAACCCCACTCAACAGCAAAATTTGGCGCATGTTATTGATTATCAAACCTTCGACAGGCACCTTGTTCGACCCGATTATGAACGCGACAGTGACAGTACTGATCACGCGCCCGTGATGATGCGCTTTAGCGTCAGAACCTAAGACTGACAAAGAGTTTGGTTAGTTAGGGGCAACACTTTACTTGGTATTTTCTTCAAACATCACATAATGGCTTTGCTGCATGCCAAGAGACTCATAGGTTTTTTGAGCAATTTTATTATCATGCTCAACATATAATCTAAAGCTTGCGGTGCCACCATTGGCTGCGGCAAAGTCTTTCACTGCTTGGTAGAGTTTGCCATAAATGCCCTGGCGACGGTTTTGCGGGCGTACATACACACTTTGGATCCAGTAATAATTACTGGCGCGCCAGTCGCTCCACTCGTAAGTGACCATCAATGAGCCTGCAATTTCGCCGTCAATTTCAGCCACTAAATAAACCCCGCGTTCAGGGTGCGTTAATAGCCCCTCGACTCCTTTGGTCAGTGTGTCTTTATCTAGGGTTAAGTTTTCGGTTTCCATTGCCATGGCTTGATTAAAATTAACTAGGGCGTGTAAATCGGCGTGTTGGCCAGCTCTTATTATCATGAAATTCTCGCAAATAATTGGACATTGAGGAATGCCGCGATCGTTAATGAATTTTTATATATTCGTTCGTGGCAGCTTTAGTGTACGCCAATATCACACCGTTTCGTAAGAGCGTATGAGCAAACTCATGGGATAAAATCAGTGTTAATGGGGTTGATGGCTTGAGTAAGTAAACACTGCACGGGCAACAATGGCTTATTGTGCCTTTGTTTAAAGGCTAAATCGAACAGCTGGTGCATATTTATACACAAAAACTGACTGGTTGTAGCGAATAAAAAGAGGTCATGTTGATAAGGGATTTCACTCTGCCTTGAGGATAACCTTGAGTATTATTCATGCTCAGGCCTTAGCGTAAACCTTATTAGTGCTCACTTATTTACTCTTGTCCACTAACGTATAATTGAAATTATTGTGACTATGCAGTAATGTGACGCCACGACAATTTAGATCAATGTCACAAACTGCATAAATTGATGGAGATAATTATGAAAGTTGCTGTATTAGGTGCTGCTGGTGGTATCGGCCAGGCTCTAGCTTTACTGTTAAAAACTCAACTGCCTGCGGGCTCAAAGTTGTCTCTATATGACATCGCTCCTGTTACTCCGGGTGTTGCGGTTGACTTAAGTCACATCCCAACAGACGTAGAAGTAAAAGGTTTTGCTGGTGAAGACCCAACGGCTGCATTAGTTGATGCTGACGTAGTATTAATGTCTGCTGGTGTAGCGCGTAAGCCTGGTATGGATCGTTCAGATCTATTCAACATCAACGCTGGCATCGTACGTAACCTAATGGAAAAAGTGGCAGTTACTTGCCCTAAAGCATTAGTGGGTATTATTACAAACCCAGTTAACACCACTGTAGCCATTGCTGCTGAAGTGTTAAAGAATGCCGGTGTTTACGACAAAAACCGTTTATTCGGTATTACTACTCTTGACGTTATCCGCAGCGAAACTTTTATCGCTGAGCTTAAAGGCTTAAACGTTGCTGACGTTAAAGTGAACGTTATCGGCGGCCACAGCGGTGTGACGATTCTGCCACTACTTTCTCAAGTTGAAGGTGTGACTTTCACTGATGAAGAAGTTGCAGCAATGACCACTCGCATTCAAAACGCGGGTACTGAAGTTGTTGAAGCTAAAGCCGGTGGCGGCAGCGCAACATTATCAATGGGCCAAGCAGCATGTCGCTTTGGTTTATCATTGGTACGTGGTCTACAAGGCGAAGCCAACATTGTTGAATGCGCCTATGTTGACGGCGGCAGTGAGCACGCTGAATTCTTCGCACAGCCAGTATTACTTGGCAAAAACGGCGTAGAAAAAGTATTACCTTACGGTGAAATCAGCGTATTTGAAGCTAACGCTCGTGATGCAATGCTAGACACCCTTAAAGGTGACATTAAATTAGGCGTTGAATTTGTTAAGTAATTAACAAAGCTATGCAAAAAAACGCGAAGCCTTGGCTTCGCGTTTTTGTTATTCAAAACACCTAATACCTAAAACCTAACACAGAATAGTTAGCCTCTCGATTTACTTCCATTTCATTTTTCACATTGTCTACAACCACAATCCTACAAAGCGCCAAAGTCTTAGATTAATACCTTACCTTATTGACATACCGACATTATTTTTTATGTGGATCTAAAGTGCCATTGCTGTTTTACGCAAAATTCTGCAAGTTACTAATATGTTAAATTTGGAAATCGCTGAAATGAGCAATAAAAAAAATAGCTTAACGCTACCGCTGCTTTTACTGGGTTGGATTTTTTCGATTCAGTCGGCTCAAGCAACCGACACGCATTACACCCCACTCACTGATTTTGGTGATAATCCCGGTGAGCTGACAGGCTTTTATCTTCCCGCGACTGATACCTCAAATACTTCTCCAACAGGAGATTTCTCTTTAGTGGTGTTACTGCATGGTTGTATTCAAGATGGTGTTGAGCTAGCGAACAAAAGCGGATTAACGTCATTAGCGATAGCGAATAAGTTTGCGGTTTTAGTGCCACAACAAAGCTATGACAATAACGTAAAGGCTTGTTTTAATTGGTTTGCAAGTCAAGATACACAAATAGACAGTGGTGAAATGTTATCGATAAAAAACATGATACTGGCCACTCAAGAAAAACTAGGCGCAAAACATGTTTATGTTATCGGGTTATCAGCGGGTGGTGCTATGGCGAGCGCTGCAATCGTCAATTACCCCAATCTATTTCAAAGCGGTGCGGTCATCGCTGGCTTACCCTATCCCTGCGCCGACAATTTGATTAAAGCCATCTCTTGTATGAAACAAGGGCCTGCGCAGTCAGTTGAAGAATTAGCCCAATTTGCTAAAGCAATACATCCTAAACAAACACGCTGGCCTTCACTCAGTATTTGGACGGGGGACAGTGACAATGTCGTCAGTGCAAACAATGCGAAAATGCTGGCCTCTCAATGGCAAGTGCTAACTCAATCTAATGCTAAGCCGACAGTCACCAATGGATCTGGCTACAGCGTCTCACGTTGGAAAGATAATCAAAATAATACTGTTATCGAACTCGTTACGATCAACAGTTTTGGTCACGGCATTGCCGTTAATCCAGACATAAAACATGGCGGTGAACAAAGTGATTTTTTACTTAAAGCACCGATCAGCAGCATTAATGAAGTCATCAAATTTTGGGGTATTTAATTAATTTTTATATTTAAGTGTTTATTTTTAATTGTATTTTCATTTTATTTGTTTGGCGAGAAAAGAGCAAAACGCATACTACTATAGTACCGATTCAATAAACTTGAAAATGCGATACAGTCAATGTGTGAACAAATAACAGTCAATAAACCAATAAGAAAAATGAGTTGTTAATCGGAATTTGCAGTAATTAAAACCATTAATAATAACTATTACAACGGGGACCTGTATGAAACAGAATACGATTAAAATGAGCTGCATTGCTTTAGCCATTTCGTCAGTGTTAACCGCTCAGCATGCGATAGCCGCAGAAAATGACAGTAACAGGAGCGATAAACAACCTGTACTAGAACGCATTGAAGTGACCGCACGTAAAACAGTGGAGAGTTTACAAAATGTGCCAGTAGCGGTGACATCGGTTAGTGCCACAGAGTTAGCCGAAAATGGCATCAGCGTGATGACAGAAATTCAGCAGTTTTCCCCCAACACCACATTGCAATCAAGCCGAGGGACTAACTCTACACTAACAGCCTTTATCCGCGGTGTTGGCCAAGAAGACCCATTGTGGGGCTATGAGCCTGGTGTGGGTATCTATATAGATGATGTTTATATTGCCCGTCCGCAAGGTGCGGTGTTAGACATTCTCGACGTGCAGCGAATCGAAGTGTTACGTGGGCCTCAAGGCACGCTGTATGGTAAAAATACCATTGGCGGTGCGGTGAAATATGTCACCAAAAAAATGTCTGGTGACGGAGAGTTAAGCCTTAAAGGCACAGTGGGTAGTTATGGCCAAAAAGATGCCAAAATTGCGGGTCAATTACCGATTGTCGATGACAAACTTTACGTCGGTTTTGCCTTTGCAAGTTTAAATCGTGATGGCTTTGGAGATTTTAAGACTTCAGCATTAGATGACCAAGATACCGATAACTATAACAAGGATGTAATGGCAGGGCGGTTAAGTGTTGAGTACACCCCTACAGACGACCTGTTTATGCGATTTACTTACGATAAAACCGAAGATGATTCTAATTCAAAAGGAGGTTATCGACTGCTTCCTAGTTTATTAACCGATGCCCCTGTGCCAGACAGTAAATACGACTCTTACACCAGTATGCCGACATGGAACAAGGTTGAAACTGAAGGTTGGAGTGCGACGGTTGAATATAATTTTAATGAGAATTGGAGTGCGAAATCAGTTACCGCTAAGCGTGAAGGCGAGTCACTCACCAACATCGATTTTGATAATACCAGCTTACGTATTTTCGATGTGCCGGCTATTTATGAAGATGAGCAATTTAGCCAAGAGTTTCAAGTGAACTATGTTGGTGACAATCTCAATTTAGTCTCTGGTATTTACTATTTTGATGGTGACTCTTGTGGCGTTTTTGATGCGATTTTAGAAGAAGCTTTTAAAGCATTTGGTGGGTTAACTCGTGAGGTTAGCGGTTGTAATAATAGCGAAAGCTACGCCGCTTATGTGCAAGGGTCATACAGTTTTACCGAAAAACTGTCGATGACATTAGGCGGCCGCTACACCCGCGAATCTAAAGAAGCCACGGTATACAATGGTGTAATATTCGATAGTATTTATCCTGAAACCGGCTGGTATCCTGGTTTTGTGCGTGATGACACCTTAATTGAGTCGCAAATACCTAAAGTGCTCGACGATGAAGAAACATGGTCTAAATTCAATCCTCGAGTGGGTCTAGAGTATCAAGTGAATGATGACTTGATGGTATTCACCAGCTACTCACAAGGCTTTAAATCGGGCACGTTTAACCCAAGGGCAACGGGCGCCGAGCCTGCGGTTGATCCTGAAACGGTTAACTCATATGAGATAGGTTTTAAAAGTGAGTGGAACGATAATCTTCGTGTAAATGCCGCTGCATTTTATCTCGATCATAAAGACAGACAGTTTGTGACAGTGTTACCGGGCGAAGATAATTCTGATCTTAATCAACGTTTAGGTAATATCGGTAAATCAACCGCGACAGGTCTTGAGCTTGAAGTTGAATTTGCGGCTACTGAATCACTGGATTTGTTTGCCAATATCGGTTTAATTGATGCGTCATTTGATGAGGTCATCTCTTACGACGCTCAGGGTACTAAAATTGATATTAGCGATACCTACACCATTACTAATACCCCTGATACCACTGCCAACCTAGGCTTTAGCTACAATATTGAATCAGATATTGGCAGCTTTATCCTAAACGGTAATTACTATTACCGCAGTGATTACGATTTAGCGGTCGTGGATAACTTACTGAGCCAAGATGGTTATGGACTGCTTAATTTTGGTCTAAATTGGTATAGCAATGATGGTCATTGGAATGCTGGGTTACATTGGAAAAATGTCACAGATGAAGAGTATTTGGTGGGTAACTACGCCTTTGTTACACCAACAGGCGATGGCGACTTTACCCCTGGACTCGGCGGCGATAATACCTTAGTTGGTTACTATGGTGATCCAGAGACTATTTCATTAACGGTTGGCTATACGTTCTAAACATTGTGGTCATTTATTGAGGAACCAACACATTAGGTTAGATAAGAATAGCCGGTCTCATAAGAACCGGTTATTCTGTTTTTATTGCTTATCTATAATGAACCATAACAATATCAATAATAATATCAACGCAATGTAAGGGAGTCATAATGTCTCAAATTAAAGTTGCCATTGCAGATGACCATCCATTATTTCGTGCCGCTCTTACTCAAGCTGTGCAAAAAAGTGTCAACGATGCACACATGCTTGAGGCGGAAAACTTTCAAGAGTTAATTGCTTTAGTGGAGCAGCACCCAGATATCGAGCTTATCTTTATTGATTTACACATGCCAGGAAACGATGGTTTTACTGGCCTCACGTTATTACAAAATCACTTTCCAGACATTGTGGTTATCATGGTGTCATCTGACGATCAGCCTGAAATTATTCGTAAAGCTATCAATTTCGGCGCCAGTGCATTTATCCCTAAATCGGCCAACTTAACCCAAATCTCTGCAGCGATAGACACTGTGCTCGAAGGAGAAGTTTGGCTGCCAGAACACACCAATATCAGTGCCGATCAACACACCGCAGCCGAGCATCAACGATTAGCAAAGCAATTAGCTCAACTTACGCCGCAGCAATACACTGTGCTGGCTAACATTGCCAATGGTCGATTAAACAAACAAATTGCGTATGACTTAAACATTAAAGAAACCACAGTAAAAAAACATGTATCAGCGATTTTGCTCAAACTCGAAATTAATAATCGCACGCAAGCGGGCTTGGTATTTCAGCAATTAATGATTACCTCAACTGAAAACCAGCAAGTAGAGGCGTAAGCATAATCTATAAAAGTAATAAATGCGGCTAAGAGCTTCAATGCTAAAACTAAATGCCTCTCAGTGAGGCATTTTTTGTGGCCATTAATCTATTGGTTGTATGAATTATTCAGGGGGTAATTGTTTAATAATCCGCTTTAACGCGATTGCCTTAAGCGGTTTACGTACAAAACTAAACTGGGCACTGCTGGTGTGTTGCCTTACGGACTCCGACGGGTCGGCAGAGCAAATAATACAGGTGGGTTTGTTGTTGTCATTAAGATGATTGGCCAGTATATATTCTACTAGGTCGACACCATTTTTATCATCCTCTAAATGATAATCAGCAATGATCAGTTTGGGTTGTGGATGTACTATTAATTGTTGTATCGCGCTGGATTGATCTTTAGCCGTAATCACTTGGCATCCCCAACCACTGAGCAAGGATGAGATGGCTTTAAGCATCAGGTCGTCATTATCGATAACCAACACGGTAACGTTGATACTATCGCTGTTAATCTCGTCTTCCGATGTTATCTCAGGAGCCCTAAGTGGTTTTCGTTGTTGTAATACTCGGGGTATTTCGACACTAAAACAGGTGCCTTTTCCAATCTCAGAATGTAGCGATATTGTTACATTGAGCAATTTAGCGATACGATCGCAAATGGCTAATCCTAGACCTAACCCAGGGATTTCACGGGTTAATTCTAAGCGTTCAAACTCAGTAAAAATCGCTTGTTGTTTATCAAGCGGGATCCCCGGGCCATTATCCCAAACTTGTATTAATATTGACTGCTTTAGTCGCCTTACGCCCAAGAGCACCTTGGGTATAAACGCTGTTGTTTTACCCTGATGGTCTGCTTGCTCTTTTGTTTTGCCTGAGGGTGAATAATGAAACGCATTGGATAGAAAATTCTGAATAATTCGCCTCAACAACCTTTGGTCGCTTTGAACAAAACACGACGACATTTGATATTTAAAATCAATACCTTGTTGAATAGATAAGGCGTTAAATTCATTAACTAAGGTAGAGAGTAAGTCATCTATCGCAAATTGGCTTTGCTCGGTTTTGAGCGACTTACTGTCTAACCGTGATATTTCCACTAAGTCGGATAATAGGCTTTCAACAACGTTTAATGACTCTTCAATATTGCTAGCCAAATCTTGTAATTCAGTCGATTTAACGCGTTGCTTTAGCATATCGGTAAATAACGTTAAGGCATTAAAAGGCTGCATTAAGTCATGGCTGGCGGCGGCTAAAAAGCGGGTTTTACTACTGTTAGCGGCTTCGGCCTCGGCTTTGGCTTTTTCCAGTTCTTGAGTGCGACTTTCTACGCGCTTTTCGAGTGTTTCATTAGCCAATTGCAACGCTTTTTCGGCTTCAATATGCGCGGTAATATCAGCAAATGTACTCACAAAACCGCCACCTGGCATAGCTTGACCACGGATCTCTAATACTTTGCCATTAAGCATGGTACGTTGAAAGTGATGCGGGCTGCCACCGCGCATATGCGTTAAGCGTTTCTCTACCAATTGATGAGCTTCATCGCCAACAATAATCCCTCTATCGATATTGAAGCGAATTAATTGTTCGATATGCAAACCGGCTTTAACAAAGTCTTGTGGGTAATCGAGCAGTTCAATATAGCGCTGGTTCCAGGCCACTAAACGCATGTCGGCATCGACAACACTGATGCCTTGTTCAATGTTCTCCACTCCAGATTGCAGCAGCTCTCGGTTAAACTCAAAAATTTGGCTAGCTTCGTCAACAATGCTCACTACATCTTCAAGTGGCACGTGTTGCACTCGAGATGCGGCATTCATTACCATACGAGTTGATGCTGAACCAAGTACGCCAGATAATTTTAAACGAGTATAGTCAACCAATTGTTGCTGCTGGTGTTTTCCACTAAGTTGCTTTGCTTTTGTTAATAATGCATCGGCTTCATCTTTATTAATAAAACGGTTTAACAAACTGGCTAAATCATCAATCGACAAATGCCTTTCTGACTGCACAGGCTTTCTATTTACAAATAAATCTGCTTGTAATACCTCGCCAACACTTTGCTCTTTTAATAATGAAATGATCACAAAACAGCCGATGTTTGCCGCTAAACTGTAAAATACTCCGTGGCTGATACTGTCTAGACTAGTTAATCCAAATAAGGCTGTTGGAGTTAACCATGTAATATCAAACAAGCCAAATTTAACCCAATGCGCATCTGGGAATGTCACCGGCAACAGTAAGGTATACAGCCAAACAATGCTGCCCATAATTAAGCCCACAAAAGCCCCTTGAGTGGTGGCATTTCGCCAATATAAGGCACCAATTGCAGCTGGCGCAAATTGAGATAAGAGCACAAATGAAAGTAAGCCGATGCTGGCTAGGTGGTTTTGTTGATCAATAAATCGCTCAAATGCAAAGGCTGACAGTAAAATCACCGCGATCGAAACACGGCGTAAATTTAATAAAATTCCTGATAACTGCGGCGTTTGTTGCGAGCTAAATTTTGATAGTCGTAATAGTAATGGCGTTAACATTTCGGTAGATATCATGGTGCTTAATACAATTGCCGCTACGATAACCATAGCGGTGGCTGCCGCGAGCCCGCCAATATAAACCAATATGCCCAGCCAAGCCTGCTGATAAAATAGCGGCAATGTTAATACATAAGTATCAGCACCTACACTGCCGCCTGGGAAACTCAATTGCCCTGCAAGCGCGATGGGCAGAACAAAAATATTAATGAGGAGTAGGTATAATGGCACCATCCAACGAGCCGATTTAAGTTCCTTGTCATGATTATTTTCAATCATCATCATGTGAAACTCTTGTGGCAAGGCGTACATGGTTATCGCCCCTAAAATAACCTGTGACACAATAAGATAAATAGAATCTGAATGAGTAGTTTGTTCAAGGCTTTGGCTTTTAGTGAGCAGGTCGCCAAAACCATCAAATAGGTAAAAAGTGGCAAAAATCCCAACCGCAGTCAGGGCCAATAATTTAACAATAGAGCTAAATGCAATTGCTAATACTAAGCCATGATTATGCTTACTGGCAGAGAGCTGGCGCGCGCCAAATAACACGCTAAAAATAATCAGCACAATGGTAACAACAAATGCGGTGCTAATGCCTGACTGAAAAGTGCCGGTGAGTAAATCAAAACTGGTGCTAATAGCTCGTAATTGCAAGGCAATGTAAGGAATCGTGCCCAGTAATGACACTATGGCGACGCTAGCCGCCAGTTTAGGTGAGCGGTCAAAGCGGCACGCAATAAAGTCGGCAATGGAGGTGAGGTTTTGGCTTTTAATGATGTGCAATGTACGTATGAGCATTGGCCAGGCTAAGACCAAACAAATAATCGAGCCGATATAAATGGGCGCCAGCCATGCACCAGTCGTCGCCGCTTGTCCAACCGTGCCGTAAAATGCCCAAGAGGTGCAGCAAACGCCAAGCGATAAGCTATAAATCCACGGTTTTTGGCTGACTTTTTTTACCGCCTGATTCTGCCCCCATTGCGCAACCACAAACAGCATTGCCAAGTAAGCAATCGAGATCAAACTGATCAGCCATGCATCAATAGATAACCAAGCCTGCAAGTTATTCCCCAATATTTTTTATTGTGTGTTCTTGCGAAACTACACTAGACGCCCTGTTTGATAAAGATTTTTAGCAATGCGGTGAACTAAGGTAGTACTTATTTATCCATATCCATCAGATAACATGATTAGCATACGATACAGTCATGAAGGTACCGATTACGCCTATGAACATAACCCATAGATACTTGGTTGAAGGTTTGGTTTTTACCAGTTATGTGCTCTTTGCGATGGCATGGGTTGGCGGGACTGCCAGCATGAGTAACATAATGGCTTCAATGCATATTGATAGCCTAGCTTCTGCCAGTTTTATAAGTGGTGCGGTAACGTTAGCCAAAATTGTCGGCACGTTTGGCGCCGCTTATTTAGCGGTTAAAGTGGGGGTTAAGTATGCTTTTTTATTCGCCTCATTATTAATTGTGGTCGGAATTGTTACCCCTTACGCAACCCATTACGAGCTGCTATTGGCAAGCCGATTTTTAATGGGCTTAGGTGGCGCTTTTATGATTGTTTACTTTAATCCTATTGTGATGCAATGGTTTGCACCTGCCGAACGCCCGTTGATAAATGGCTTAAATGCGGTGGCTTTTAACGTTGGCACTGCGATTGTACTGTGGGGCATGACCAGTATTAATGACATTACCGGCGGCTGGAAAAGTAGCCTGGTGTTGTTTTCGCTTGCCAGTTTAGTACTTGCCATTCTGTGGCTGCTAGTAAAGTTTGACTCTCCGGCTGAGGTTAATCACGCAGCAGGATCAGAACCCGCAGAATATGGCTATATGGACGGGTTAAAAGACAAATTTAATTGGCTCTACGCGTTTACCTATTCTGGGCTGCTGTCGTTTTATATCTGCCTATTCACTTTTTATCCGCAAGCGGGTATTAGTCAAAGTAAGTGGGTGATTGGTTTTGGCATTGTCGGCACCATAGCGGGGATGTTATACAGCCGAAAAAATCCAATGCGCCTTCCCATTATTCGTTTAAGCGGGCTGATTATTTTTATTACAGTACTAGGTTTGTCATTTAGCTCCCAGCCTTGGTTACAAATTTTATGTGCGATGGTATTAGGCTTTTTTATCTTTTTCCCGATAACCGCATTAGTGTCTATTCCTCATGAATTACCGCAGATGACAGGGCAAAAAATTACTGTGGTGTTTAGTTTGTTCTGGTCGATGAGTTATCTCGTGTCGACTATTGTTTTGTGGATATTTGGCAAGTTAGTGGATATGAATGACGGCAGTTACACCAGTTCATTTTTGATGATTACTTTGCTTACCGGCACGGTATTTGTAGGCAGTTATTTTCTACCTGAAACGGGTAAACCTAAGGAGTCATAATAATGAGAGGCACTGTGTCTGCTAAGTTGACTGATTTTCTGGCCCAGGCAAATAGTAATATCGCCTTGGCTAAGCAAAATAATATCCAATTTACCCCAAGTATACTGCGGGAAAACTTAAACAAACTAAGCGGGTTAATGAGTGACTCTCCAGCGGTGACTTACATTGCAGATAAAACGCTTACCTTAACAGACCGCAGTATTAACGTAAGAGTATACAGCCCAGCCCCAAACACGGCTTTGCCTGTGCTAGTGCATTTTCATGGTGGTGGGCATATGTGTGGCAGCGTAGAGTTGTACGACCCCATTTGCCGCCACCTTGCCAGTATTGCTCAGTGTGTGGTGATTTCTGTTGAGTATCGCTTGGCGCCAGAATATCCTTATCCAGCGGGTATCGATGATTGCGAATATGCATTAATTCATTACGCAGATTTACTCGATGATGTTAAGTATTTGCCCAAGGTTACTATCATTGGTGACAGTGCTGGTGGCGCCATTTGCACCAGTTTAAGCATGAAAAGTTTGACTGATAAACGGATTAACATCGATCAACAAATTCTCATTTACCCAAGTGTCGATTACACATTAACTAGCCCATCATTAGACAGTAATGGCACTGGTTTTTTACTCGAAACAACGCGTATTAAATGGTATTTCGAACAGTATTTTCAATCTACTGATGCCAATATCATCAAACAGGCTTCACCTTTATTAGGGCCGATGTCAGCGCAGTTACCTAAAACGCTTATTTTTACAGCCGGCTGTGACCCACTTCGTGATGAGGGCATAGCTTATGCTAAGGCGTTAACTGCAGTTGGTGTTGATGTTGAGCATCATTCGCTTGACGACATGATCCACGCCTACATGTTACTGCACGATCTCGTTAAAGATGAATGCATGAAAACCTACCTTTACATCGCTAAGTTTATGGCCAAGGTTTAACTGCAGTACCCACAGCCAGTTGTTTTTGACAATAAAAAGCCCTTATCGATATGAATAAGGGCTAACACTTAATATGAGATTGCCTGCTATAAAATCAATAACCCCAAGCTTATTGTGCTGTCCAGGCACCATCCATGGGTAATGCTGCGCCGGTAATGCCTTTTGCAGCGCCGCTACAAAGAAACAATACAAACTCACCTATTTGTCTTGGTGCTAGCATTTCTGGTAAGGGTTGTTTTGCGGTAACCAATTGATATTTAGCCTCGTCAAAACTGAGGTTTTTGCCGCTTGAAATACTGTCAATTTGTTTGCCTATAAGCGGTGTATCAACCCAACCTGGGCATATAGCATTAACCGTAATACCTTGCTCTGCACACTCAATTGCCACCACTTTGGTTAAGCCCACAATGCCATGTTTTGCTGCGCAATATGCCACTTTATTTGCTGAACCCACTAAGCCATGTACCGAGGCAATATTAATAATTCGCCCCCATTGTTTATTACTCATTGCTGGAACAACTTTTTGGATGGTATGAAAGGCAGAAGATAAGTTAATTGCGATGATGTCGTTCCACTTTTCAATCGGAAAGTTGGCCACATTTTGAGTGTGTTGAATGCCTGCGTTATTGACTAAAATATCAATAGCGCCTAATTGGCCCACGGCCGCGTCCATAAACTCATGTATACAGGCAGGGTCTCTTAAATCGGTATTGCTAAAACAGGTATTTATTTGGTATTTAGTCGCAAATTCAGCGGCTAATGCCGTGCCTTCAGCTTGGGTCATCAAACCATGTAATACGATATGGCAACCTTGTTCAGCCAGTACATGTGCAGTGGCTAAGCCTATACCGCTTGTTGAGCCGGTGATCAGTGCTACTTTCCCTTTTAGTCCCGTGTGTAACGTCGACATAGTATCGGTTCCTCAATCCAATTTAGTACTTTCAGGGTAAAGTAATTTAGGCACAATTTAATTGGCACCTTAGTACCATATAACATTTGTCAATTTGGAATGTAGATGAATGAGCTACTACCAGTTAATTGGCTCGCCTTGCCAGTCGAGGTAGCTGGCTTCGCCATCGGGCTCACTGTTGTCCATAATCTGGTGAAGTTGGTTGGCGACAAAGGCTGGGGTAAAAAGCTTGCCTTGAGGTACGTTGGCTTGAAACGGTTTTGATAATGGCGTGTCGGTGGTGCCGGGGTGAAACGCAATTAGCTTCACGCGTTTAAGGCGTCTAGCAAATTCTACTGCCGTGGTTTTAATGAGCATGTTTAATGCTGCTTTTGAGGCGCGATAACCATACCAACCGCCGAGGCGATTATCTGAAATACTGCCGACTCTGGCACTCAATATGCTGATAACACATTTTTGCTCACCGCTGACTTTGTGGCGCGCTTGCGACAACAATGGCGTGAGGGCGCTTAGCCATAACATGGGTACAATACTGTTGGCATAAAAGAGCTGCTCTAACGAGTGTGCATTAATATCTTCTATGCGTTTTTCTGGCATTAAGCCAGGCTCTTTTTTGTTGATGTGCTGGTTTTTACTGTGCAAAATACCATTACACATCACTATGCGTGTCACTGTGCCTGCAATGGCCGCAATGTCGGTAACACATTGTTCTATTGAGGCTTGTTGATAATCACAGCTAAAGTGCTGGTGGTTAATACTTCCCATTAGCTCATTGTCTGTTAGCTCATTGTCTGTTAGCTCATTGTCTGTTAGTTCAGGCAATTTAATGCTGGCCTGACGGCTAATGGTAATGATTTGTAACGACTCTGCGACAGGTAAGTTTGGCTGCTTTGCGTGTTGATTACAGGCTTGCTCGATAAACGCCTTGGCAATAAAGGATGATGCACCAATTACAATTATAGTCTTGGTTGACGTTGGTTCACTCATGCGCTTTGCCCTTATTTAATCTTGCAGTTGCCGTTATCACAACGTTTTTGCCCCGTAAGTAAATAAGATATGCGGTAGCGATTACGGGCAAAAGCCAGGTAGGCCAAGTCAGCAACAGGTTTAATCACTGGCAGACGTAGCAGTTTTACCCAGCCGTGTTTACCGGTTAAGCCCCATGCTTTGGCGGTAACATCTAAACCATAAATCCAACTGCCATCGGCTTGCAGGCCATGCAATATGGTGTTGGCTTGCTCTACATCTAACTCAGGGAATCGGTGATTAATATCTGCTGCGTTAATGTCTTCAAGACCAATGCGGTTTAAGCTGTCATAACGCTTAAGTTGCTGCATTTCATTAAGGCACAGTGGGCAGGTGCCATCGTAAAAAATAGTCAGTTCCATTATTAACCCCGTGTAACGATTATGTCGATTATACGCATCAGAACCCTAACTAGTTTACCTTTATTGTCAGTCGCATTGATCGTTTAAGATTTATGATCTTTTTATTTCGTCATGGCGTATAGATTAAAAACAATCCACTAGGGCTCAATAATGCCATTAAGCCAAGCCATCATTAATATCACTAATTTACGTTTACGCACCTTTATTGGTTTTAACCAAGACGAACGCGAAAAACAGCAAGATGTGGTGATCAATATTGAAATTCATTACCCCGCAGATCGATCGTTTCAAACCGACGATGTTGCCGATGCACTAAACTACAAGATAATCACCAAAAAAGTGATTCAGCATGTAGAAGAAGGTCGATTTTTATTACTCGAAAAACTGGTAGCAGATGTACTCGATATTTGCCGAGAGCATCCAAGCGTAACGTTAGCTCGAGTGACTATCGATAAACCCCATGCACTGCGTTTTGCCGACTCTGTTTCGTTGTCTTTAGAGTACCGCAGTTAACCTATAGATTAAGGATGTTATTATGACCACCATTAATGACATAACTCGCGCCGAGTTGTCTGCTGAAGCAATAAAAGTACAACAGGCGTTAGTCGCCCACGGCCTTGAAACGCCGCTTGTGCCAAGTGACATGACCAGCGAGCAAAAATATCAGCGTATTAAAGGCTTAATGACAGAAGTTGTCTCAACGCTTGGGCTTGACTTAACCGACGACAGTTTAGCTGAAACGCCGCACCGTATTGCTAAAATGTACGTCAACGAAATTTTCTCTGGCCTTGATTATGCTAACTTTCCTAAAATCACCCAAATCGACAATAAAATGGGCGTTGAAGAGATGGTGAAAATTAGCAATATCAGTGTGGTGAGCACCTGCGAGCATCACTTTATTACCATCGATGGCTTAGCAAAAGTGGCTTACATTCCTAAAGGTAACATTATCGGTTTATCTAAAATCAACCGTATAGTGCGCTTTTTTGCTCAGCGGCCACAGGTGCAAGAGCGCCTGACCCAGCAAATTTTAGTGGCGCTGCAAACCTTGCTCGAAACAGAAGACGTTGCAGTGAGCATTAATGCCACCCATTACTGCGTTAAATCCCGCGGAATTATGGACACCTCATCAAGCACCCAAACCACTGCGCTTGGCGGTTGCTTTAAAGCGAATCCAGCGAGTCGTGCTGAATTTTTAGCGTAATGTTATTCGGGTTACTTCAATTTATTTAATGGCTTCAACACGTCCCCGAGTTGAGGCCATTTTTATATGAAAAAGTTTAATCCTTAACGTTTATGATAAATACTTACCATAAGCACTTAATTTGCTTATGATAAGTACCAAGTCTTCAATTAAAAGATAAAGAGAATATTATGGAACGCACAATACTGATAACCGGTGTAGGCAAGCGAATTGGTTATGCTCTAGCCAAATATTATTTAGCCCAGGGTCATCATGTTATTGGCACTTATCGCACTCATTACGACAGCATTGAGCAGTTAGGTAAACTTGGAGCCAGTTTACATTCGTGCGACTTAACCGACCCCGCCGCGATTGATAAACTTATTGCTCACATCAATCAGCATCATGATCGTCTTGATACTATTATCCACAACGCCTCAGACTGGTTGCCAGACAACAGCGGTTTAAGCCCAGCCGACACCATGACACGTATGATGCAAATTCATGTTTCGGCGCCTTATCAAATCAACCTCGCTTTAGCGCCATTATTAATAGCGACAGCTGAAACGTACGACGACAATATCGGTGCCAGCAATATTATCCATATCACAGATTATGTTGCTGAAAAGGGCAGTAAAAAGCACATTGCTTATGCTGCCAGTAAAGCGGCATTGCATAATATGACCTTGTCGTTTGCCAGTTTGCTAGCCCCGCACGTTAAAGTGAACTCCATTGCCCCGGCAATGATTTTATTTAACGAACATGACGATGATGCCTATAAAGTCAAAGCGCTAGCAAAAGCGATATTGCCTAAAGAAGCCGGTAATAATGAAATTATTAGCCTCATTGATTACCTCGAAGGCAGCCACTATGTTACTGGCCGCAGTTATGCTGTCGACGGTGGCAGGCAGTTAAAATAGGCGTCAATAATCTTCAAATTATAAGGTGTGCAGCAACTCATGTTCGAATTTACTATAGACTTCTAGATGGCTAGTTGGTAGTGTGGATATTAAACAATATCCACACTCGCACTTATCTTGAGGAAGTCACTATGTCTGCAGAAAACATGAAGCTGGAATCACTGGCATTACACTATGGCTACGAGTCCGAAGCCACAACAAAAGCCGCAGCGGTACCGATTTATCAAACTACCTCGTATACCTTTGACGATACCCAGCATGGTGCAGACCTATTTGACCTTAAAGTCGCAGGCAACATATATACCCGCATTATGAACCCAACCACCAGTGTATTAGAGCAACGTTTAGCGGCGATTGAAGGCGGTATTGGTGCGCTGGCTGTGGCATCGGGTATGGCAGCCATTACCTATGCGATTCAAGCTCTCACTCAAGTAGGCGATAATATTGTTAGCACTAGCCAACTGTATGGCGGTACCTATAACTTATTTGCTCATACTCTGCCACGCCAGGGCGTTGAAGTGCGTATGGCGGCATTTGATGACTTTGACGGCCTAGATGCATTAATTGACGATAAAACTAAAGCGCTATTTTGTGAGTCGATTGGTAACCCTGCCGGTAACATCGTCGATTTACAGCGTCTGGCTGATATTGCCCACAAGCATGGTGTACCACTGATTGTAGATAATACTGTGGCTACCCCAGTATTATGCCGCGCGTTTGATCACGGCGCCGACATTGTTATTCATTCATTGACCAAATACATTGGCGGTCACGGTACCACTATTGGTGGGGTGATTATTGATTCAGGTAAGTTTGACTGGGTTGCCAATAAAGAACGCTTTGCAATCCTCAATGAGCCAGACCCGTCTTATCACGGCGTGGTATACACCGAAGCTTTTGGCCCTGCCGCTTACATTGGCCGATGCCGTGTTGTGCCACTGCGTAATACCGGTGCAGCCTTGTCGCCACAAAGCGCTTTTTTACTGCTGCAAGGGCTCGAAACCTTAAGTCTTCGTATGGAACGTCATTGCAGTAACGCCCTTGCGCTTGCAGAGTTTTTACAAAAACACCCAAGTGTCAGCTGGGTCAATTACGCAGCTCTGCCAGACAGTCCATACAATGCCACATGCCAAAAAATCACTGGCGGTAAAGCGTCAGGCATTATCAGTTTTGGTATTAAATCTGCTAATGCAGAAGCGGGTAAAATTGCGGGTGGTAAGTTTATTGATGCGCTGCAAATGGTGCTGCGCTTAGTTAACATTGGTGACGCTAAATCGCTAGCTTGTCATCCTGCCAGTACCACTCACCGCCAACTTAGCGGTGCAGAGCTAGCCAAAGCCGGTGTATCAGAAGATCTCGTGCGTATTTCGGTAGGTATTGAGCATATCGACGACATTATTGCCGATGTAAGCCAAGCACTTGATAAGGCAATTGTGTAAGGTTATTTTTAGTCTAATCATTTAACTAAAAAGCCCCATCAATAACGTGTATTGATGGGGCTTTTTATGATCAAAAAAACTCGTCACTTAACGGCCAATCGTCTCGTTGGGGTAATAATCACCGGCAACGGTATATCCCAAAAGTCGGTAGGCACCTGGCTCACTTCTTGGCAGTCGTGGGCAAAACCAACGGCTAATGGTTTGTTGTCTTTTACGTGTGCTAAGGTGCGGTCGTAATAACCGCCGCCCATGCCCATGCGGTTTCCGTGATGATCAAATGCCACTAAGGGGGTTATGATCATATCGAGCTTATCGAGGGTGATCACATGCTGTACATTCAATTTAGGTTCGCTAATACCGTATTGGTTTTTAACCATCACTGAGTCACGTGCGTAACGCACAAACAACAAGTGGCCTTTACAAAATGGATGGATAAGCGGCAGGTAAACATTGATGTTTAACTCCCATAATGCATCAATTAATTTTTGCGTGGCTAATTCGCCGTCATGGGTTAAATATAGCGCCACATGTTGTGCCGATTGCGTCTGGATTTCAGCTAGCATGTGTCTACTGGCAATTAACGAAAATTGAGTTTGCTCTTGCGGGCTAAGACTATTGCGCTCCTGGCGTACATGGCGACGAATATTATCGCGGCTCATGTTGGTACTATCAAACAGCGGCTCTTGTAACTCAGAAGGGCTGGCAAAATAGCTAATACTTGCCGAAGAGGTTGACGTAACCGGACGGTTGTCTGTGTTAGTCATAAAACGTGTGATGGTCATAAAATTAGGATGCTCCCCAAAATACCGCTGCCGGCGTAGCCCTTGAACCGTAGGTTCAAGGCGGGTAAATGTTCATTTCCTAAGGCTTCTCGATACGAGCCGAGCATGCACAATGTCAATGAAAGCATTCACCCTGGGTTTGTAAATATCGGCACAGGGACATAGCCAACTCGCGCATATCCCAGGGAGCAAAACAGGGTAGAACTAAGCTACGCTTAATCCTGAATACTTAGTTTAGTCATCCTTGCGGCTTCGTTCAATCAACGATGTCTCTAATGTTGATTGTAACAACGAAATACGCTCATCCATTTGCGCCATATACTGTTTGTTTTTTTGTTTTTCTTCGTACAACTCATTGCCAATATTAAGTGCGGCCATAATAAGCAGCTCTTCACGGCTTAAATTGTTAGTACGTGACTTTAAGGTAGTCAGTTGGTTTTCAATTTCTCTGGCAACAGTGCGTAATGCATCTTCACGTCCTTTCGGACAGCCAATAGAGTAGGTGCGCCCTAAAAGGGTTATATCAACAGCGCTGTTACTCATAATATCGCCCCAATCCTTAGTCAGTCCGCGAACTATATAGGGCTGAATTTAAAAGCGCAAGGCAACAGCAAGGGTTTTTAGCTATTTGCTGTTTGAGTGAACAAATCGACTGCGACTATTCACAAATTTGACCACAATTAGCGCTAGTATTTGGAGCATGATACTAACTCTGCTAGCATTGAGACTGATATTGCGCTATTAGGAATAAACCATGGCAACCCCACCTTCATTATGTATCGAAAATCTAAAAAAAGCCTTAGATGCGGCCGAAATTGGTCAGCACCCTGTTGAAGTGCATGGCGCACTTGTTGGGCTTATATGTGGTGGTGTAAAACAAGATAATCTCGCGTGGTTAAAACCCCTAGTCGAGTTAATGAACGACGGCCAACCGCTAGAGGCAAATTTGCAGCAATTAATTGCTGAACTTTATCAAGACACAGTGGCTCGTTTGGCTGATTTTGAATTTGGTTTTACCTTATTACTGCCAGAAGAAGAGGTGTCGCTCAGCCATCGCGTTGAGGCACTTGCGTTATGGACTCAAAGCTTTTTAACCGGCATTGCAATTATTCAACCTGAATTAGCAAAATCGTCGCCAGACGTTCGCGAAGTAATTAAAGATCTCGCTGAAATAGCTCAGGTTGAATTTGATGTTGGCGATGATGAAGAATCAGAAACCGCTTACATTGAGCTGCAAGAGTTTGTCAGAATGTCGGCCATTTTATGTTACTCAGAGTTTGGCCTAGACATGCCATTAAATGACACCGACAACTCATCGATTATCCATTAATTTACAGCAGTGATAAAAGCGGCGCAGCCTATGACTACAGCAAAGCATTCAACTCAAGTAAACGCCGTTGACATTGCCATTGTCGGTGGTGCAATGGCTGGGGCGACACTAGCCCTAGGGTTAGCAAAATTATCAGTATCCCTTAAGCGCACGCTGCGTATCGCCTTAATCGAAGCCCACGTGGCCGACCACAACCACCCAGGGTTTGATGCCCGCTCTATTGCCATAGCGCATGGGTCTATTTTTGAGTTAAGCCGATTAGGTATTTGGTCAAAGCTTAAGCATTTAGGTACCCCGATTGAAAACATCCATGTGTCTGATCGCGGCCACTTTGGTATGACCGAGCTAAATGCTAAACCATTAGGATTAGACGCGCTCGGGCAGGTGGTTGAGCTGGCACGAGTGGGTAAAGTGTTATTCGACGAGTTAGCTAAGTCTCAGGTTAATGTATTTTGCCCCGCCAAAGTCACCAGTTTGCAGCCCCAACAAAATGGCCACTTATTGTCGTTAGATGATGGCAGTCAACTGCATTGCCAATTGCTGGTGGCGGCCGACGGTGCTCACTCTGTGGTACGCCAGCATTTAGGCCAAACCACTGAACAGGTCGACTTTGAGCAAACGGCCATAGTTGCTAATGTCATCACCGATGCTCCTCATCAGCATTGGGCTTATGAGCGTTTTACCCAAACAGGCCCCTTAGCATTATTACCCATGCAATCGGTGCCCTCTGTGGCAAGCGCACAATCACGCTTTTCATTAGTGTGGGCTGTATCGCCTGCTCAAGCCGATGAGCTAAAACAGGCAGACAAAACGGTATTTTTAGACGCACTACAACACGCCTTTGGCCACAGAGTGGGTCGGTTTGTTGATGTAGGCCAACGAGTCAGTTACCCACTCACGCTGTCATACATGCCAAGACCTATTTATCACCGCTGCATATTTGTGGGCAATGCCGCGCAAACGTTACATCCTATTGCGGGGCAAGGGTTCAATTTAGGATTACGTGATGTTGTTGGTTTACTCGAGGTGATTGAAACCGCACTGACTCAAACCCAAGGTGAGGTTGATTTGGGTAATATCCAGCTAATACATCAATATTTGGCTTCAAGACAACGCGATCGTGACAGCACACTGCGCAACATTGAATTTTTAGTCCGTGGTTTTTCAAATCAACATTGGCCATTAGTTGCAGGGCGTAATTTAGGCCTGCGCTTACTGTCTTGGCTGCCGCCACTAAAGCGCCCTGTTGCACAAACTGCCATGGGTTGGCGTTAACTCAATTAAGGTAAGGATTAACCATGTTTTCTACCCAAACATATGATGTAGCCATTGTTGGCGGGGGAATGGTCGGGCTTGCAACCGCCATAGGGTTAGCCAATGCAGACCTTAATGTGGTGGTGATTGATGCTGGCACCACGCAGGCTGTGAGCGGCGCCCCTAAATTACGTGTTAGTGCCATTAATAAAGCGAGCCAGCAACTGCTGGAAAACCTCGGAGCATGGCAATATTTGGACGACAGTCGTGTTAGCCCGTATCAAAAAATGTCGGTGTGGGACAAAGACGGATTAGGCAAAATTGAATTTGATGCTCACAGCATTAGTGAAACCTATTTAGGCTCAATTATTGAAAACGACGCTATAAGCTACGCCCTTGCTAAACGTGCCAGCGAAATTAGCAATCTAACTCACCTAGAAGACCAACGCCTAGAG
Organism: Shewanella inventionis; assembly: GCF_019931735.1. Classification (NCBI taxonomy): domain Bacteria; kingdom Pseudomonadati; phylum Pseudomonadota; class Gammaproteobacteria; order Alteromonadales; family Shewanellaceae; genus Shewanella; species Shewanella inventionis. The sequence goes on from NZ_CP082926.1 coordinate 1,343,358, forward strand.
CGTGTAGCCTTTGGCGAGCGTGAAGCCTGGCTAACCTTAGCCAATGGTGACAACGTAAGCGCAGCCGTGGTTGTGGCCGCAGATGGCGCTAACTCATGGGTTCGCCAACAATGCAGTATTCCATTAACGTTTTGGGATTATGGCCACCATGCCATTGTTGCCACTGTGCGCACAGAACTCGCCCACGACGCAACGGCAAGGCAAGCGTTTTTACCTGACGGGCCATTAGCCATGTTGCCGCTGTATGAAGCTAATTTATGCTCAATAGTGTGGTCAGTGTCGCCCGAGCAATCTGCGCATTTGTTAGCATTAGATGATAGCGAATTTGGCAAGGCATTAACTGCGGCACTCGACGGCCGCTTAGGTGTGTGCCAGCTAGAAAGCGATCGTCAGTCTTTCCCATTGCGCATGCGCTATGCACGTCACTTTGCCCGCCACCGTTTAGTATTAGCCGGTGATGCGGCACATACTATTCATCCGTTAGCAGGTCAGGGGGTTAACCTTGGCTTTTTAGATGCCGCCAGTATTGTCGACACCCTTACCGAGTTACATGAACAGGGCAAAGATTTGGGCGAATATAGCCATTTGCGCGCCCTTGAGCGCTGGCGCAAAGCAGATGCCATGGAGATGATTGCCACTATGGAAGGCTTTAAAAGATTATTTGCAGGCAGTCACCCACTTAAAAAAGCCATTCGTGATATTGGTCTAACGCTGGTCGATAATGTCGCTGGGCTGAAAACAGTGTTCATCAAACAGGCTATGGGTAACAAAATGACATTACCTAAACTTTGTCGTGGATCAATTTCGTCATAGCTAATGTAGAAACTTGTTTAATATCAGACAATACAGCTAAATCAGTCAGTTTATTGTAAAAAGATGTGTAAAAAAATTACAGCAATGGATTAGCTAAACTAATGCGATAGTCGTCGGATTAGAAAATTTTTTTGTATACAAAACAGGTCTGCGGAGTATAATTTTGACCGCATTTTATCAAAGACCTACACAAGAAAGGCCTCAAAAAAAGGGATAATAATGGCTAGCAAAACTGTACTTTTTAACAAGCATTTAGAATCAAAAGCCAAAATGGTTGATTTTCACGGTTGGGAAATGCCAATTAACTATGGCTCTCAAATCGAAGAACACCACGCTGTGCGTCAAGATGCGGGCATGTTCGACGTATCGCACATGACAGTAGTTGACGTGACCGGCAATGACGCTTGTGCCTTTTTACGTAAGTTACTTGCTAACGATGTTGCCAAACTCACCGTACCAGGCAAAGCTTTATACGGCGGCATGCTAGACGAAAACGCCGGCATCATCGACGACCTTATTACCTATTATCTTAGCGACACGCATTACCGTGTAGTGGTTAACTCCGCTACCCGCGACAAAGACTTAACCTGGATAAACAAACAAGCCGCAGCATTTGATGTTGTGGTTACCGAGCGTCCAGAGCTTGCCATGATAGCCGTACAAGGCCCTAACGCTAAAGCGAAAGCAGCACAGGTGTTCAGCGCTGACCAAAACGCAGCCTTAGAAGGCATGAAGCCATTTTTTGGCGTGCAGTCAGGCAGCTTATTTATTGCTACCACCGGTTACACTGGCGAAGCAGGCTACGAGATCATTGTGCCAGAAGCCGAAGCAGAAGCCCTATGGCAAGCACTACTAGATACAGGCGTTAAGCCATGTGGCTTGGGTGCGCGTGATACATTACGTTTAGAAGCCGGCATGAACCTATACGGTCAAGACATGGATGAGTCAATCAACCCATTGGCAGCAAACATGGGCTGGACCGTGGCATGGGAGCCAAGCGAACGTGATTTTATAGGCCGTGCAGCACTGACCGAAATTAAAGCGGCAGGCACGCAAAAATTAGTCGGTTTGGTCATGGAAGAAAAAGGTGTTTTACGCCATGATATGCCTGTGTTCTTTACCGATGCAGAAGGTGTTGAGCACCAAGGTGTTATTACTAGCGGTTCGTTTTCGCCAACATTAGGCTACTCGATTGCCATGGCTCGTGTACCAAGTGGTATTGGTGCGACAGCCGAAGTTGAAATGCGTAAAAAACGCGTTACAGTAAAAGTGATCGCACCGAGCTTTGTACGTAATGGCAAACAAGCTTTTTAAGCTTTAGCAATGCTGTTTATTGTGCATTGTTACAGGCAACAATGCATTATTGACTAAAGTCGGGTTGTCGTTTACCCCAAAAGAATTTATTGATTAAGCACTAGAACATCAGATAAAGGAACAACAACAATGAGCACTATTCCAGCAGACTTGAAATATGCATCTTCGCACGAATGGATCCGTCAAGAAGACGACGGTAGCTATACCGTTGGTATTACAGAGCATGCTCAAGAACTTCTTGGTGATATGGTATTTGTAGAATTACCAGAAGTAGGCGACACGGTAACTGCTGGCGAAGATTGCGCAGTAGCAGAATCAGTTAAAGCGGCATCTGACATCTATGCACCTATTTCGGGTGAAGTGATTGCCGTAAACGAAGCATTAGAAGACTCTCCAGAGCTAGTTAACAGCGATGCTTACGGCGACGGCTGGTTCTTCCGTGTGATGCCATCTGACGAATCAGAAGTTGATTCATTATTAGATGCTGACGGCTACCAAGAAGTGATTGACGAAGAATAATCGCCAATAACACAGGAAGCTCCCTTGGGAGCTTCTTTGTTATATAACGATAAAAGTGCTGCGTTTAACGTATTGTCGTTTTGTTATACAAAGTAAGTGGCTCAAAGAAACCACTCACGGCAAGCGTTTGCAGTATGAATAAACCCTTAGCGGGTTAGTTACGTATTACACGTTTTCACCTAATCCAGTTCTGTGCCCTACCGCCATAACTGGTCGATTTGGAACAAGGTTTAACATGACCAAGCAAACCCTGACACAACTAGAACAACACGAGTTATTTCTAACCCGTCATATTGGCCCAAATGCTGAGCAGCAACAAGAAATGCTCAACTTTATTGGTGCTGAGTCGTTAGAAGACTTAACCGCGCAAACTGTTCCTGGCAAAATTCGTTTACCACAAGATCTCACCATTGGTGACTCATGTGGCGAAGCCGAAGGTATCGCTTACATCCGCAATATAGCAAACAAAAACAAAGTGTTTAAAAGCTATATTGGTATGGGTTACTACGGCGTACAGGTGCCAAACGTTATTTTGCGTAACGTGTTCGAAAACCCAGGTTGGTACACTGCTTACACCCCATATCAACCAGAAATCGCCCAGGGCCGACTAGAAGCCATTTTAAACTTCCAACAAGTGTCAATGGATCTAACCGGTCTTGACCTTGCATCAGCCTCGTTACTCGACGAAGCCACCGCAGCGGCAGAAGCCATGGCATTGGCTAAGCGTGTGTCTAAAGCTAAAAAAGCCAACACTTTCTTTGTGGCAGATGACGTGTTCCCACAAACATTAGACGTAGTGAAAACTCGCGCAGAATGTTTTGGATTTGACGTAGTCGTTGGCCCTGCTCATGAAGCTGTAAATTACGAATTATTTGGTGCTTTGTTCCAGTACACCAACCGTATCGGCCAAATTACCGATTACACCGAGTTGTTTACCACGCTACGCGATAACAAAGTTATTGTGACTGTGGCGGCCGACATCATGTCGCTTATGCTCCTTAAATCACCCGGTGCTATGGGCGCTGACGTGGTATTTGGTAGTGCGCAACGTTTTGGCGTACCAATGGGATACGGCGGACCACACGCGGCCTTCTTTGTTGCCCGTGACGAGCACAAACGTTCAATGCCTGGCCGTATTATTGGTGTATCAAAAGACACCCGTGGTAACAAAGCCTTACGTATGGCCATGCAAACTCGCGAGCAACATATTCGCCGCGAAAAAGCCAACTCAAACATTTGTACCGCACAGATTTTACTGGCCAACATGGCGTCGTTTTATGCAGTATTCCACGGCCCACAAGGTCTAAAAACCATTGCCTCACGCATTAATCGTTTTGCCGATATTTTGGCCGCAGGCTTAACTGCAAAAGGTTTAACCTTAGCAAACACAACATGGTTCGACACCATCAGTGTTAAAGGTGCCGACATTGCTGCCATTAACGCCCGTGCCATTGCTGCACAAGTTAACTTACGTATAGATGCAGACGGTGTATTTGGTGTCAGCCTAGATGAAACCACCACTCGTGAAGACATCGCGGTGTTGTTTGACGTTATTTTAGGTGCTGGCCACGGTTTAGATGTTGCCACGCTTGATGCCGACATCGTTGCTAATTGCAGCCAGTCAATTCCGCAAGCGCTCGAGCGTCAAGATGCGGTATTAACCCACCCAACATTTAATCGCTACCAAAGCGAAACCGAGATGATGCGTTACATAAAACGTCTCGAAACCAAAGATTTGGCCTTAAATCACTCTATGATTTCGTTAGGTTCATGCACCATGAAACTTAATGCCGCCGTAGAAATGCTACCTGTGAGCTGGCCAGAATTTGCCAACATGCACCCATTCTGCCCGCTAGATCAGGCGCAAGGTTACACTCAGTTAATTAATGAGTTGTCTGAGTATTTGGTTAACATTACTGGCTACGATGCCGTATGTATTCAACCTAACTCAGGTGCACAAGGCGAATATGCTGGTTTATTAGCGATTAAAAAATACCATGAGTCTCGCGGCGACGCACACCGCGACATTTGTTTAATCCCACAATCTGCTCACGGCACCAACCCAGCATCGGCACAACTTGCCGGTATGAAAGTTGTTGTAACCGCCTGTGACAAGCAAGGTAACGTTGATTTAGAAGACTTACGCGCAAAAGCGTCAGAGTTAGCTGACAGCTTATCGTGCATCATGATCACCTACCCATCTACCCACGGTGTGTACGAAGAATCAATCCGTGAAGTATGCGAAATCGTCCATCAATATGGCGGCCAAGTGTACCTAGATGGCGCCAACATGAACGCACAGGTTGGTTTAACATCACCTGGCTTTATCGGCGCCGACGTATCGCACTTAAACTTGCATAAAACCTTTGCTATTCCGCATGGCGGTGGTGGTCCAGGTATGGGCCCTATTGGTGTTAAAGCTCACCTAGCGCCATTTGTTGCCGGCCATGCAGTGGTAAAACCTGGGCGCGAAAGCGACCATAACGGTGCTGTATCAGCGGCACCATATGGTAGCGCCAGCATCCTGCCAATCAGCTGGATGTACATCAAGCTGTTAGGCACTAAAGGCATTAAACAATCAACCCAAACGGCATTGTTAAACGCTAACTACATCATGAAAAAGCTATCAGCCCATTACCCAGTATTATTCACTGGCCGAAATGATCGCGTCGCCCATGAATGTATTATCGATTTACGCCCGCTAAAAGAAGCGTCAGGCGTAACCGAAATGGACATTGCAAAGCGTCTAAACGACTACGGTTTCCATGCCCCAACCATGAGTTTCCCGGTAGCGGGAACTTTAATGATTGAGCCAACAGAGTCTGAGTCTAAGGTTGAGCTAGATCGTTTCATTGAAGCCATGATTTCTATTCGCGGCGAAATTGCCAAAGTAGAAGCAGGCGAGTGGCCACAAGACAACAACCCACTGCACAATGCACCACACACAATGGCAGACATTATGGACAGCGAGTTTGACTCACGCCCATACAGCCGTGAAGTGGCCGTGTTCCCAACGGCAGCGGTTAAAGCAAATAAGTTTTGGCCAACGGTGAATCGTATCGATGATGTGTATGGGGATCGTAATTTGATGTGTTCGTGCGTCCCACTATCTGACTACGAATAATTGCTGCTTAGTGTAAAACTACAATTAAGATTGTGAGCGTTACAATTAAGTTTGTGAATTCAATTAAGATTGTGAATCACTAGATATCAAAAAAGCGAACCGAGTGGTTCGCTTTTTTATTGATTCCGTCTTATCTACAATTTACTTAGTCGGTAAATCATTTCTGCCCCATTCCTTGTTTGATTCTTTAGTGAACTCAACTTTATTACACCACTTTTGGCATAGATTTGTTAATGTATACCAAAAGTTTAAAAGGATACTTTAGATGGATCTAGACAAGGCATTTATGCTTAAAGCATTGGAGGTATCTCGGGCTGCTCTGCCTGAGTGCCAACCAAATCCTCCGGTAGGTTGCGTTCTCGTTCTAGGCGGGCAAGTCATTGCCGAAGGATTCACACAAAGAATTGGTGGCAACCATGCTGAGGTTGAAGCGATTAGTGCTTATGATGGCCCTATGGAAGAAGTGACTGCATATGTCACTCTTGAGCCATGTTCATTTGTTGGCAAAACTCCGGCATGTTCTTCTGTAATCATTAAATCAGGAATTAAGAGAGTTGTAGTTGCTATCCTAGATCCTGATGAAAGGAACAATGGAAAGGGTCTTTATGCTCTAGAGAAAGAGGGCATAATAGTGGATATCGGTGTCGCTTCAAGAGAAGTTAGTGAATTTTTGTATCCTTATCTTGGAAAGTCATAATTAACCTCGCATAAGTTCCTAGCGAGGATGGTGATGTATTACAGGATTTTGCCCCCAAATTGGCTAGGTGGTTAACCCATTTATGCCCCAAAACGTGCTGGCTAGAGAAAATTATGCGCCTGAAAACTGCAATAACGCCTAATATTTTTTAATGTGTTGAGCACTGAGCTATGCTCTCAAAGTACTAGATATATATACAGTTATAGCTTAAGTGATCGCATATTCAAGAAAACGACCCAATCGCTCGTTTTTGTCTGAAGGGAAAAAAAGGTCTATCAACTTTTAATATATGTAGTAATAGGTTAATAACTTTGTTACTAATAACCCTTAAGATAAGTGAGCGTTAGGGGGGGAGAAAAACGACCGATTCGCTCGCTATAAACATGTTAAGTTTTTTATCGAGATCGCTCATGGATGAAAAAGTGAAAGCATCATGGGAACGGACACTTCATCCCGAGACGCTTAAAACAAATATTATTACAGCTTCTATATTTTCGATGGCCTTCGAAATGCTCAAGAGCAGCATTATCGAAAAAATAGAGAGCTTTTTTACAGATGGATTTGATGAAAATGGAACGATTGTTAGCTCTGAATATAAAGAAAAGGTGCTTTCCCTTAACAGAAGTCCTCTCTATGCATCATTAAAGTGGCTACAAGATATGGATGCAGTAGATGATAAGGATATAGAGAGGTTTGAGCATATTAAAAAATGCCGTAATACTTTGGCACACGAAATGCTTACGTTTGCCTCATCGGGTGTTGACTTTGATGTCGCTGAAGCATTTGGAGAAATGATCGCGCTATTACGAAAAATAGAAATTTGGTGGATTGAAAATTTAGAAATGGCAATAAATCCAGAAGCGTATCCCGAGAACCTAGACTTAGAGCAGGTAATTCCAGGCCCGGTTTGGAGTCTTCAAATGCTTATTGATGTAGCGCTTGGGCCAGAGGAAGATGCGCGTAAATATTATGATCACTTTGTCTCAAATGCAGACAAAACTTAACAAGCGCATGTTGTCAGACTGGTTCCCGCAGCGCTCCAACCCAGCCTAAAATGCGGGCGTTATGTCGATAAATCAAGGAGATGATTAAATGAACAAGATTCGTGCGATTATTCAAGAAAATAATGATGGTGCCTGCTACCAAACGCTTTTAAGTGCGATACCACGCCAGGAGAGAAAATATCTTTCTATTCGCACCAAGATAAATTAACAGGACATCAAGCTCTGCACGACTATGTTGTTTTGAGTGTCAGCCATGAAATTCATGATGTAACAGATAAAGTCGCAGCCTCTTTAGAGGGATATCATCAAGTTACGATTTTAGTTAAAAACAGCAAAAGTTGAACGCGCAAAGAGGGTAGATGAATTGCTAATTAAAGATGTTGAACAAGCCATTTCTGATGCTACTAAGCCAAATTTAACTTTAGCTGAATACAATAGACTAAAAACATTTTTGCTTAATTGCCAAAGTCAGTTTGTACCACCGAACACCTTAATCCCTAGGGTTAACGCTGCATTAGCGGCGCTTGAGCATCAAAGACCTGTTGTACTGAGTTGGTATCAGAAACCCGCAGGTTTAATTTTTATTGCTGTTTGTGGTGGCGTGTTGACATATGGGGCTTTGCTTTTGCTTGGCTGGGTTCAATTGCCACATGCATAACAAACAAATTTTATCGCCAGCAAACAGCTCTGGCTGCGACGTCAACCCGCTGCGCGGCTTTCCGCGCTAAATTTGGGCGTTACCGCATATCCGATTGCCATACTTTCCCTGATGCGTATAGCCACCTATAAAAATTTAACCCTAACAAGCTTTTGTCCATTTTCAAGTTAGCATGGACAACACATTTCTGCCCCAAAGTGTGTTAATCATTATTGAAGGGTACATTATCACCGCCTTCTTTTACTTACTTTCTGTAATGTAAGTTAATGATAATAAGCAGATTATCAGCATCTAAAGGTGCATTGAACATAAGATTAAAATGAAATCAAAAAATAGGGACAATTAGTACTCGTTTCAGATGTTGAGTCACTGTGAGTAAAATCAACACACTTATAATAGTTATTTTCCTTTACATTTAAATTATTATTTTTTAACATGCCGGCTTTCAAGGACAGAAAAAAGACTCAGGAATTAGATGTCGAGCCATTTCAACTCAGGTATTCAATGCTTAGCATTGATTGCCCGTTTTCACCAAATCCCCGCAGAGCCAAGCGCTTTACTTCGTGAATTTCAACATAATGATTGTACTGAAAATAAGACGCTATTAGCGGATATTAATTTAATTCGCGCGGCTAAAAGTGTTGGTTTTAAAGCTAAGTTTATTATCGATACAGCAGATAAACTTACCGACCATGTATTACCCGCTATAGCGCGACATATTGATGGTCACTTTTTCATTATCGTCAAGGTTACGAATGACGAAGTCTTAGTCCAAGACTTAACTGACGCTAGCACTAGTCCTACAGGGCGGGATTAAGCTTTGTTAAATCTTTTAACCAAAGAAAATCTCGCTCCTAAAATCGCCATTCCATGCTGCCTTTCTTATTTTGGTTGGTTTACTGGCTTTTAGTGGATGCTGCTCTAAAAGGTTCAGCACGATACGCCTAAATAGCGCCATTTTCTTCGCGTTTTCACGGTCACCAATCCTTGAACAGTCTTCCCTAAAAGTGACGTCAAGCACCCAGTGTTGCTGGTTTTCGATGTGCCAATGCTGACGCACTGCTTTGGCTGCAAGTTCGATGTCCAGAGGTAAAGAACTTAAGTAATAATCCGTATTTATGGTGGTAACACCTTTAAGTGTTCGTTGACGCTCAACTGCTATGAGCGACTTGGCTGATGGCCACTTTTTTGCGAGCGCCTGCGGTAGCTTTGCTGGAATTTGAAACGTCGTGCGACGCTCTTTACGGCCATGCCCCTTGTCATCCGCTTCGACACTCAATATGTCGACGCCGTCGTTATCCCAGTGAGGTTGGAACTGCATTTCTATGGCCTGCCTAAGTAGAGGTTGGTTGCCTTTTACCTGAACAATATAGTCGCCTTTAGCTTTGATGATTTGTTGAAGCGTTTCCCGCTGGCAATGAAGTGCATCAAAGGTTACAACAGCGTCTTTAATGTCTAACATGTGCAACAGCGCTTGAACCGTTGCGATTTCGTTACCTTTGGTCTGTGTATCTTGCTGATAGAGCACGATACCTTGTTCGGTATCAAAGGCCGAAACGAGGTGTAGCGCATTTTTTGCGCCATGTTGATTAACTGCACCCCGCAACGTTTTACCGTCGATAGCGATTAATGGCTTGGATGAAGCCTCTCTTAAGCTATTTGCCCAACGAAAGAGCGTTAACAACAGTATTTCGTTATCGATAACTTTAATGATCCGGGCAATGGAATGCCGAGTCGGGATCCCTTTGTCAAAATCTCGATGTTTACGTAGCCAAGATAGGTTCTCGTTGCCAAATTCTTCAATAGCTTGCCAGCCATCACAACCTGAAGCGATAGCGGCTAAAACAAGAAAAATAATATCAACTAAATCATGGTCTAGGTTGATGTGAGAGCGAGGGTCTTCGATAAGTTTCAAGTGTTCAAATAAGGACATGGATTAGGTTCAGTAGATTAACATGCCTGATCAGATCATGCCGATACGAAAAAGTTCCCTACTGTTAACAAAGTATGATCCCGCCCTGACTAGTCCTATTACTTATACTTTCGATGCGCTTAACGAGTTTTGGAATGGTGATTTGTTACTATTGTCAAAACGTAGCTCATTAATCAGTGGTGTTATGACAGAAAGTGCTACATTTGGTTTCTCCTGGTTTATTCCCGCACTGATTAAATACAAATCCTATTTTAACGATGTTTTTATGGCATCTTTTTTCATTCAGTTAGTTGGGTTAGCTTCCCCTATATTCTTCCAAGTGGTAATTGATAAAGTACTAGTGCATAAAGGCATGACTACGCTTGATGTGCTTGCCGTTGGCTTTTTTATTGTCATCACTTTTGAAGTGATACTGACCGGGCTTCGTACTTATGTTTTTTCGCATACAACCAATCGCGTAGATGTTGAGCTAGGCAGTAAGCTATATAAGCATATGCTGTCATTGCCGGTAGCTTACTTCAATAGTCGTAGAGTAGGCGATACGGTTGCTCGAGTGAAAGAGCTCGATAGTATCCGCGAATTTTTAACCGGTTCATCGTTAACGGTTGTGCTAGATGTATTTTTTAGCTTTGTCTTTTTCGGAGTCATGTTTTATTACGCACCACTACTTACATGGATAATTATTGGCACTATTCCTTTCTACCTTGCTCTGTCTTTAATTATTACTCCAACCTTACGTAAGCGATTAAATGAAAAATTTCAACGCAGTGCAGAAAATCATTCATTTCTAGTCGAGTCAGTCAATGGTGTTGAAACCATTAAAGCCATGGCTGTAGAGCCACAACTTCGTAATAGCTGGGAAGATAAGCTGGCAGATTACGTTAACATCTCTTTTAAAACGAGTAACTTGAACAATATATACAGTCAAGTGGCTGCATACATCAACAAGATTGGCGGTTTGTTAACGCTTTATTTTGGTTCTATTGCGGTAGTTTCGGGAGAGTTAAGCATAGGGCAGTTCATTGCGTTTAACATGTTGGCTCAGCGTGTAAGTGGGCCCATTATGCGTTTAGTTAATCTATGGCAGGATTTTCAACAAGCGAATATTTCATTACAACGTTTAGGCGATGTACTTAACTCACCATCAGAACCTGGTTATAACCCAAATCGTGCCACCTTGCCTGATATAAAGGGAAAAGTGATATTTAACGATGTGTTATTTCGTTATGCCCCCAACCGGGCTCCGGTACTCAATAATATCAGCTTCGAGTGCCAACCCGGTGAAGTGATTGGTATTGTTGGCCGTTCAGGTTCAGGTAAAAGTACCTTAACCAAGTTAATACAAAGATTATATGTACCCGAAGCAGGCCGAGTGCTTATTGATGGTGTTGATTTGGCCATGGTTGAACCTGCATGGCTTCGCAGGCAAGTAGGGGTTGTTCTACAAGAAAACTTTTTATTCAACCTCACCGTTAGAGAAAATATTGCCCTAGTTGACCCTAGTATGCCAATGGAGCAAGTGGTGAATGCGGCGCAACTTAGTGGTGCCCATGATTTTATTTTAGAATTACCAGAAGGCTACGATACTGTGATTGGTGAACAAGGTTCGTCATTATCAGGCGGTCAACGCCAACGCATTGCTATTGCACGTGCATTAGTCACTAACCCTAAAATACTGATTTTCGATGAAGCCACCAGTGCCCTTGATTATGAATCAGAAAGTATTATTCAAGCTAATATGCGCCGTATCAGTCAAGGTCGAACGGTATTTATTATCGCCCATCGGCTATCCGCGGTAAAAGATGCTAATCGTATTATGGTGATAGATAAAGGAAGGCTAGTTGAACAAGGTAATCATCAACAGCTAATTAAATTTGGTGGAATATACGCACAACTTAACTCGTTGCAAAACCACCATGGATTAGGTATAGCGGCTAAACCAATTGCGCAAGCGCCGATACATCCCATTGTACAAAATAAACCTAACGTGGATGGTCATAATGTCTCATCAACCTGAGCCTCAAACAGAAGAAGCAATTAAGCTTGCCCATCGTAAATTAGCAAAAGAAAAACTGGCCTTTTTGCCTGCCGCGCTTGAGATCCAAGCTGCGCCACCGGTTAAATGGAGTCGATCTTTGTTGTGGATCATTATGGCTTTAATGGTCACGTTGATTGTATGGGCATCATGGGCTGAGATTGACATTATCGCCACAGCACAGGGCAAAATTGTGCCAAGTGGCCAAGTGAAAGTTATTCAGCCGCTAGAGACCGGCGTGGTTAAAGCGATTTTTGTTAAAGAAGGTCAGTACGTTAAAGCTGGTGAGAAACTCATCGCACTCGATAACACTTCTAGTCAAGCCGATGCCGACAGATTTAGTAGTGAATGGCAAGGATATATTGAAGATTTAGCCCGTCACAAAGCATTTTTAGCTAAGTTAGATTCTGTTGTTAATAATGCTGCTGTTATTAATCATGCTGAAATGGATTCCTTTACTTCAAACGACGCTATATCAAACAAGACTTTATCAAACGTTATTGAACCCAAGGTTGCCACATCTAACACTTCAGAATTACCCATTAATCAACGTCTGTTACTGGAGAGTATTTGGCAAGAATATCAGTCCAAGCTAAACAGTTTTAACAGTGAGATTACCAAGTTGACGGCGGAGAAAAAGTCGATGCTGATAGATGTTGGTCGCCTAGAGAAAACAATGCCAATAGTGATTGAACGAGAACAAAGTTATTACGCGTTGCTGGGCACCTCGGCCGTATCGCGTAATCAATATTTAGAATTAAAACAGCAGCGTATTGACCAAGAAGAAACCTTGTTATTGAAGCGTGCCAATGTAGAACAAATGACCGCAAGCATCGTCTCTGCTCAGCAAAACCTCCACGCCTATCTGTCAGAAGCGCGCCGTAATACCTTACAAGAAATTAACCAACTGACAAGACAGAGTGAAAGCATTAAGCAAGAGCTGAGCAAAGCAAACCGTCTAACGCGGTTAAGGGTGCTCATTTCCCCCGTTGATGGCGTGGTTGAAGAGCTAAGTATTGCCACCATTGGCGGTATCGTCACACCCGCGCAAGAGCTATTAAAAATCGTGCCTATCAGTGAGCATGGTGGCCAGCAATTAGAAGTCGAAGCTGGGCTACTCAATAAAGACATTGGCTTTGTGCATATCGGGCAAATTGCGGAAATTAAAATCGACAGTTTTCCATTTACTAAATACGGCGTAATAGACGGTGAAGTCACTGACATTTCTGCTGATGCTGTGGAGCATGAACAGCTCGGCTTATTGTTTCCGCTCAAAGCGTCATTAGCGACTGATGAAATAAACGTTAATGGCAAGTGGGTTAAATTGAAACCGGGTATGTCAGTCACGGTAGAGATTAAAACGGGTACTAGGCGATTAATGGAGTTTTTATTAGCGCCGTTAATGCGAGGTGTGAGTGAAGGGGCGCGTGAGCGTTAGGTTTGAATAAACAATGCAAGGAAGATGATATTTATGAATGATACTCAAAGAAAAAAAATAGTCAATTTGAGCAAGATTTTCTGTTGCATTCTTTATGTCGGTGGGAGTTTCGATGCCTATTCGGCGGAAGACATTGAAGTTGAGTATAAGGTGGATGTAAATACAGTTTCTGTTAAAACTAGAATGGAGTTAACAAAATTCAGAGAGGCGAACTCTTTCTACCTTATTGAGTCTTCAATAAATAAGGACACATGTGAAAACATTTTAGCGAGTATTAATAAACCTAGAAAGCATGGTTATTTAAAAAATAAGGAAAGACTTAGGGACGAAGAAGGAGGGCTAGTCAACTTAGGTCTGCCTGAAATGATGATACAAACGGACCTAAACATTCCAAGAAAAGTTATGAGCGGAAAGAATTCAAACTCATCCCGTGTTGAAGAATTAGTAGTCGACTTGAATAAGGATGGAGTTGATGAGTTTATTTACCGTAACACTAGTTATTTATCTAGCATCTGGGTGCATTCTTTTTACGTGCTTTCGATTCCATATAACACTAAAAACTTTTCCCGTTTTGGTGAGTTTATGATGAAACAGCGGGAATTGGATAATGTTTCCAAAATTTTGTGGCAATGGAAAGAATTTGATGGATTAAAAGTTGGTGATTTTGTAAGTACGCTAGGGTCGCAAGTGATATATGAATTTATAGGATTTGCTGGCCATTACTACATCCTAGCTACTCGTTCCGTAATAAAAGAAAATTCACCAATCAAAGTGGCGGTGATGCATTTGGGTAATTCTAGTGATGTTTATCCCGCATGCCTTTTCGAATCAAAATTTATCGTAACTAACTAATTTAAAACCTATTAATTTAAAAGGAATTACATATGTCTTTAGGGAATTTACATGACAATTATAACGATCATACTGAGCTAAATGATGCTGCGGGTAACCCTGCTACAACTTATATAGCTGCTAGAGATAACATGCTAAAACGAAAAGAAAATGCACCTCTATTTGAAGGGGGCGACGCAGTTTCTTTAGTACATAATGATAGTGCTGGTATCCCAACGATAGGATATGGTTTCAATTTAAGGGCTCATAAGGCTGACCAAATCCGTTCTGCGTTAACTCATTCTTTTGGGGGGACTCTTTCTTTAGAGCAAGAGCAAGGTATTCAGATATTAGAAGCATGGAGAAATGGTACTTCTTATAACGGCACTGATAAAGTGGGGTCAGAGTAAACTTTATTCTATTGTCTTAAAAGGGCGCCCCATTTTTTTTGGATGCATACTTTTCCCTGTTAGTTTTTCTATTTGGTCTTTAAATGTGTCGCTACCGATTACCATGCCTTTGTTGGTTGCTTGACGAATATCGTTAATCATTTTTTCATCTAATTGATGTTGAAATAGAGCCCGATAAGATGATTGCCTTGCTTGGGGGTTTTGGTTTATTGAAAGGTAAACCTGATGTGGAGTACAAAGCTGAGAGGCCTTACCTAGGGCGTTGATTTGATAGCTCGACCATATATATTCAGCAGGGTCATTAACCATATTTGCTCTTACAGGGTTGAGTTCAATATAACGATATAGTTGGATTAAGTATTCTTCGGTTTGCACTAAGCAAGACTTGAAACGCCCCTCCCAAAGAGTGCCAGTACGCTTGTATGTGAAATTAAAATATCTGACATATTGTCTGCCAAGTGATTGCATCATAAGGCTAACAGCATTGGCTTTTTGAGGAGTACAAAGTAAATGAACATGATTTGTCATGAATACCCACGCGTGAATTTCAACATGAAATTTACGTGAGTATTCTTTTAGCCAACCAGCATAGGCTTTGAAATCTTGTTCAGAAGTGAAACAAATTTGGCGATTATTCCCCCGTTGAATAACATGTTGAGGAATGCCGTTAGGGCAAATTCTTGGGGATCTTGGCATGTGTAACTTCCATGTTCAAAGTGACTTGAACTAGAAAGTATAGCTAAGAAATTTAAGTTTACTCTGACCCCATTTATTTGAAAGTATAGCTAAGAAATTTAAGTTTACTCTGACCCCATTTATTTTAGTCGAATCAGTCAATGGTGTTGAAACCATTAAAGCCATGGCAGTAGAGCCACAACTTCGTAATAGCTGGGAAGATAAGCTGGCAGATTACGTTAACATCTCTTTTAAAACGAGTAACTTGAACAATATATACAGTCAAGTGGCTGCATACATTAACAAGATTGGCGGCTTGTTAACGCTTTATTTTGGTTCTATTGCGGTAGTTTCTGGAGAGTTAAGCATAGGGCAGTTCATTGCGTTTAACATGTTGGCTCAGCGTGTAAGTGGGCCCATTATGCGTTTAGTTAATCTATGGCAGGATTTTCAACAAGCAAATATTTCATTACAACGTTTAGGCGATGTACTTAACTCACCATCAGAACCTGGTTATAACCCAAATCGTGCCACCTTGCCTGATATAAAGGGAAAAGTGATATTTAACGATGTGTTATTTCGTTATGCCCCCAACCGGGCTCCGGTACTCAATAATATCAGCTTCGAGTGCCAACCCGGTGAAGTGATTGGTATTGTTGGCCGTTCAGGTTCAGGTAAAAGTACCTTAACCAAGTTAATACAAAGATTATATGTACCCGAAGCAGGCCGAGTGCTTATTGATGGTGTTGATTTGGCCATGGTTGAACCTGCATGGCTTCGCAGGCAAGTAGGGGTTGTTCTACAAGAAAACTTTTTATTCAACCTCACCGTTAGAGAAAATATTGCCCTAGTTGACCCTAGTATGCCAATGGAGCAAGTGGTGAATGCGGCGCAACTTAGTGGTGCCCATGATTTTATTTTAGAATTACCAGAAGGCTACGATACTGTGATTGGTGAACAAGGTTCGTCATTATCAGGCGGTCAACGCCAACGCATTGCTATTGCACGTGCATTAGTCACTAACCCTAAAATACTGATTTTCGATGAAGCCACCAGTGCCCTTGATTATGAATCAGAAAGTATTATTCAAGCTAATATGCGCCGTATCAGTCAAGGTCGAACGGTATTTATTATCGCCCATCGGCTATCCGCGGTAAAAGATGCTAATCGTATTATGGTGATAGATAAAGGAAGGCTAGTTGAACAAGGTAATCATCAACAGCTAATTAAATTTGGTGGAATATACGCACAACTTAACTCGTTGCAAAACCACCATGGATTAGGTATAACGGCTAAACCAATTGCGCAAGCGCCGATACATCCCATTGTACAAAATAAACCTAACGTGCATGGTCATAATGTCTCATCAACCTGAGCCTCAAACAGAAGAAGCAATTAAGCTTGCCCATCGTAAATTAGCAAAAGAAAAACTGGCCTTTTTGCCTGCCGCGCTTGAGATCCAAGCTGCGCCACCGGTTAAATGGAGTCGATCTTTGTTGTGGATCATTATGGCTTTAATGGTCACGTTGATTGTATGGGCATCATGGGCTGAGATTGACATTATCGCCATAGCACAGGGCAAAATTGTGCCAAGTGGCCAAGTGAAAGTTATTCAGCCACTAGAGACCGGCGTGGTTAAAGCGATTTTTGTTAAAGAAGGTCAGTACGTTAAAGCTGGTGAGAAACTCATCGCACTCGATAACACTTCTAGTCAAGCCGATGCCGACAGATTTAGTAGTGAATGGCAAGGATATATTGAAGATTTAGCCCGTCACAAAGCATTTTTAGCTAAGTTAGATTCTGTTGTTAATAATGCTGCTGTTATTAATCATGCTGAAATGGATTCCTTTACTTCAAACGACGCTATATCAAACAAGACTTTATCAAACGTTATTGAACCCAAGGTTGCCACATCTAACACTTCAGAATTACCCATTAATCAACGTCTGTTACTGGAGAGTATTTGGCAAGAATATCAGTCCAAGCTAAACAGTTTTAACAGTGAGATTACCAAGTTGACGGCGGAGAAAAAGTCGATGCTGATAGATGTTGGTCGCCTAGAGAAAACAATGCCAATAGTGATTGAACGAGAACAAAGTTATTACGCGTTGCTGGGCACCTCGGCCGTATCGCGTAATCAATATTTAGAATTAAAACAGCAGCGTATTGACCAAGAAGAAACCTTGTTATTGAAGCGTGCCAATGTAGAACAAATGACCGCAAGCATCGTCTCTGCTCAGCAAAACCTCCACGCCTATCTGTCAGAAGCGCGCCGTAATACCTTACAAGAAATTAACCAACTGACAAGACAGAGTGAAAGCATTAAGCAAGAGCTGAGCAAAGCAAACCGTCTAACGCGGTTAAGGGTGCTCATTTCCCCCGTTGATGGCGTGGTTGAAGAGCTAAGTATTGCCACCATTGGCGGTATCGTCACACCCGCGCAAGAGCTATTAAAAATCGTGCCTATCAGTGAGCATGGTGGCCAGCAATTAGAAGTCGAAGCTGGGCTACTCAATAAAGACATTGGCTTTGTGCATATCGGGCAAATTGCGGAAATTAAAATCGACAGTTTTCCATTTACTAAATACGGCGTAATAGACGGTGAAGTCACTGACATTTCTGCTGATGCTGTGGAGCATGAACAGCTCGGCTTATTGTTTCCGCTCAAAGCGTCATTAGCAACCGATGAAATCAATGTCAATGGCAAGTGGGTTAAACTAAAACCGGGCATGTCAGTCACGGTTGAGATTAAAACTGGAACCCGCCGATTAATGGAGTTTTTATTAGCACCGTTGATGCGTGGAGTTAGTGAAGGGGCGCGTGAGCGCTAAATATTATTAAAACGCTATATTTACAAATTAATTATTTTCGACTGTAATTCAAAAGGAATCATCATAGATGAAAAAATCTATTCTGTTAATCATTTCAGCAAGTATGTGCTCATCATTTTCTTGGGCAGAAGTCTATGAGGACCACTCGAATCCAAATTTGCAACTTTGTAAAGACTTTAAGGCTTATCTAGAGCGTAATGTGGATAAACCATTGCAATGTGGTCTTGTAGCAGATGAGCAATTTAAAGGCTTTCGCCTGCCTAAGTTACAGCCTGCACCAGAGGGGCTAGGTCTGCGTATTAATGTGCAAGCAAGAATGGTCATGAGTGATAGTTATCAAAAGCATTTAGATGAAGCAATAAGGCTAGAAAAAGGAAAGCGCTACCGAATAACGCGTTTAGATTTTAATAATGATGGTAATACAGAATCTGTGTTAGTTGAAGATTATCCGGATGAATGCTTACAAGCGCCACGTTACTACGCAGCTTATTCTTCATATGTTTATGATGAAAAGCATTTAAATATTGATTCTAGCTTTATTTCAACTCACAAGTCCTATGCTAACCAATCTGGTGAGCCGTTTTTTTATGATGGTAGAGTCTACGGCGCAGTGATAAGTAAATCTCTTGTAGAAATTTACGAGCCAAGAGGTTTTCGAGAGAATAAATTAGTCAGTACAAGAGCAATTTGTTCATACAAAAAAATGGAAAACTAACAGTAGTTGTTTTTAAAAATTTATAAGGATATAAAAATGCCAACGAATTCAGCACAGACACTATATGAAAATCAGCGTTATGAGTTGATTAAGCAGTTAGAAGAAGGTGGTCATGAAAACCCCGAGGTTTATTTGGATGGTGCAGGTATACCGACCATGGGAGTAGGCTTTAACCTTCAAGTTTTGAAAAATGTAATTGAAATATTATCAAATGGATTCGGAATAAGTGACAGAAAACTGGCCGAGGATTTACAAGCTGAAGCTTTGGTTATTAAATCTGAATACGATGCTGCAATCCACGCTTATAAGGTTGCCAATCCTAAACCTAGTACAATGACTGATACCGAATGGAGCCGTAGAGCAGCCACTTCAGCATTGGCCAGTTTGAACGCCAGCAATTCCAATCATATGTCTCCTCAAGAGCGCTTGGATGCAATTTTCCAAGCAGCAGGTAATACAGGACAATTTATAATTCAGCCGTCAGCTACTGAAACCGCGGCACAGAAAATACGTAATATTTTTGATGTTCTCATCGAAGATTATGAAATAACATTAAGTAACCGTATAGGCGCAAGCACATTAGTAAATGATAGAGAAATAATATAGACACCCATAATTATTGCAGTATATATCTTAATCATTTGCGGTAAAGGAAGTGCAGGATTCGTTGTGTTAGCCTGTTGCGATAAGCGTTATCTTTACAACAACCATTTTACCCTAATACTACACATAAAAAGGCCTGCTTATTTTAAGCAGGCCTTTTGGGTTTAGTTTTCGCTGTTAGCGATGTTCACTTCAAAAACATCGCTTAAGCTAGTCACTATTTGGGTTAATCAATTTTTACACAAGCAGTTATAAAATCAGACTATAGAAGCTGTCTTAGAACTGGTTCATTGTGTTGTCTTTACCAGACGCTTTAAGCGCGTGGTCACCAGAGAAGTACTCTTTGTGTGTATCACCTATATCTGAACCAGCCATGTTTTGATGTTTAACACAGGCGATTCCTTCACGGATTTCCTTACGTTGAACATTGGCAACATAACCCAACATACCTTGGTCACCGAAGTATTCTTTAGCCAAGTTGTCGGTAGACAATGCTGCTGTATGGTAAGTCGGTAGTGTAATAAGGTGATGGAAAATACCTGCTTCACGTGACGAGTCAGCTTGGAAGGTACGAATTTTTTCATCAGCTTGGATAGCAAGCTCAGTGCTATCGTAGTCAACACTCATTAATTGAGCGCGGTCGTAAGCTGAAACGTCTTGTCCTGCTTCTTTCATTGCATCAAATACTTGCTGACGGAAGTTAAGCGTCCAGTTAAACGATGGCGAGTTGTTATATACAAGCTTGGCGTTAGGAATAACTTTACGGATTTCGTTAACCATGCCACCAATTTGCGATACATGAGGCTTTTCAGTTTCAATCCACAATAAATCAGCGCCATTTTGTAGTGAAGTAATACAATCAAGTACACAACGTTCTTCACCCGTACCAGCACGGAACTTAAATAAGCCATTTGGTAGACGAGCCGGTTTTACCAGTTTGCCACCTTGCTTAAATACCACATCACCGTTTTCAAGGTTTGCAGCATCAACGGCTTCAACTTCAAGGAAGCTATTGTATAAATCGCCTAAATCGCCTGGTTCTTTAGTGACAGCAATTTTTTGCGTTAAGCCTGCACCTAATGAGTCGGTACGCGCAACAATGACGCCGTCATCGATACCGAGTTCTAAAAATGCATAACGAACTGCGTTAATTTTTGCTAAAAACTCAACATGTGGAACGGTGACTTTACCGTCTTGGTGGCCACACTGTTTTACGTCTGACACCTGGTTTTCTAATTGAATACAACAAGCACCGGCTTCAATCATTTGTTTTGCCATTAAATAAGTGGCTTCTTCGTTACCAAAACCGGCATCAATGTCGGCAATAATAGGTACAACATGGGTTTCGAAGTTTTCAATTTTTTGTTGAATCGCAGCTTTATCTGACTCTTTGGCATTATCTAATTCGCGGAAAAGGCCACCTAGTTCACGGGCATCAGCTTGACGCAAGAAGGTGTACAGCTCTTTAATCAATGCAGCAACAGAGGTTTTTTCATGCATAGATTGGTCAGGTAATGGACCAAACTCACTGCGCAGTGCCGCGACCATCCAACCTGAAAGGTATAAGTAACGACGCTTGGTGGTTAAAAGATGTTTTTTAATCGAGATCATTTTTTGTTGGGCGATAAAACCATGCCAGCAACCTAAAGACTGAGTGTACTGCGATGAGTCCTTGTCGTAGTTGTCCATGTCTTCACGCATGATCTTAGCAGTGTACTTTGCGATGTCTAACCCAGTTTTAAAGCGATTTTGTAGACGCATACGAGCGACTGACTCTGGGTTGATGGCATTCCATGCACTACCTTCAGAATTAATCAAGGTAGCAGCTTCATCGATATTACTTTTGTAGTGAGTCATGTATTTATTCCTTAAAAAATGGATTAGCGGCGATTGATTACGTTGAAAATAATAGTCAGATTTGGTTAAATAAACCTAATTTATGCTTACTATCTTCAGTATTCACCATATGAATGTATCTCGTATCGACTTGAACCTCCTTGTTTATTTAGATGTTTTACTGCGTGAAAGAAATGTGACTAAAGCTGCAGACCAACTTGGGATCAGCCAGCCTGCAATGAGTAACGGCCTAAAACGCTTACGAAACTTGTTTGACGATCCTTTACTTATTCGCACTAGTCAGGGGATGACGCCGACCGAACGTGCAAATGAATTACAACCCATTATTAGTGAGCTGATTATTGGGCTGGAAAAAGCCGTGCAACCGCGTGCCCATTTTGATCCACTCGAAAGCGATAAAGTCTTCCGTGTTATGGCAAGTGATTATGCTGAAGCGACGTTAATTCCGCCGCTTATTGCCAAGCTTCGTACTCAAGCCCCCAACATTATTTTAGATATCATGACCCCAAGTGATGTCAGTTTCCCTGATGTAGAACAAGGAAGAGTCGATATGGTGATCAACCGTTTTGACAGTATTCCGCAATCATTTCATCAAAAAGTATTGTGGAGTGATGACTTTAGTTGCTTGATTAGTAAAGGTAATCCTGTTTTAAAGAAGTTTACGTTAGACAGTTATTTAAAAGCTAAGCATGTGTGGGTGAGTAAAACGGGTATGGGTGTTGGGGTAGGGATGAACCCAGATGATGTTCAGCGCTTGGGTTGGGTTGACGAAGCATTAACGCGAATGGGTGTTAAGCGCCAGATCACCGTTTTTACCCGCCATTATCAAGCAGCCTGTTTGTTGGCTGAGCAACAAGATTTGATCGCAACCATACCAAGTAAGATGGCACGTCATCATATCAATAATGAACGGGTGAGCATTGTTCCGCCGCCTTTTATTATTCATCCCATTGCCTTGACTATGGCTTGGAGCCCTCTGCTTCAACATAATCCGGCACATCAATGGATGCGGCAACTTATCACTAAAACCGCAGAAGAGATAAATAGAGGTGATGCTTAATCTTACTGTAATTGTGATTTTTAGTTACGTATATGTTGTAAATTAACCAAAAAACACCATTTAGCCATATTCTTGGTGAATAGTGATGATAATAAGCATAAATTGGATAAATGAGATAACTTTGATATAGAGTAAAGAATTACCGCGTATGAAGAGTAAGCTGTTAACAGTGGAATGAGTTTGCGCTTGTGATTTATAGCTAATGATTTAAGGCTAAGTTTACGGTCAACGCACAGAAAATAAGGTAGGGATATTACATGACAGCACGTATTCAAGTAGGTGGATTACACATAGCACAAGAGTTGTGGCAATTGGTTGATAGTGAAATTTGCCCAGGTACTGGCATTGATTCAGCAACCTTCTGGGCAAAATTTGAGGGCATTGTTAATGAATTTTCTCCCGTTAATGCGAAGCTGTTAGAAAAAAGACAACAACTACAACAGCAAATAGATCAATGGCATATTGACCATCCCAGCAAAGATTTTGACCCAGCAAAATATAAAGCTTTTTTATTTGAAATAGGTTACCTGGTGCCTGAGGGTGAGGCTTTTCAAATTAGCACTGAAAATGTCGACCATGAAATTGCCGCGCAAGCGGGGCCACAATTGGTGGTGCCGGTAAAAAATGCTCGCTTTGCGCTTAACGCTGCTAATGCTCGTTGGGGCAGCTTGTATGATGCACTGTATGGCACTGACGCGATATCTGAAGAAGATGGCGCGGAGCAAACTAAACAGTACAACCCAGTACGCGGTAATAAAGTTATCGCATTTGCCAAACAACACCTAGATACCGCTGCGCCCTTAGCAAAAGGTAGCCATGCTGATGTGACTCGTTATTACATCGACGCGGGTGTGTTGCGGATGCAATTAACTGACGGCTCGACTACAACTTTAGCCCAAACCGATAAGTGTGTGGGTTACCAAGGTAGTGCCGATGCACCAAGTGCTATTTTGTTAGTTAACAATGGTCTGCATATCGAAATCCAAATAGATCCAAGCAGTGTTATTGGTGGCAGCGATCGCGCTGGTGTTAAAGACCTGCTGGTTGAAGCCGCAGTGACCACCATTATGGACTGTGAGGATTCTGTCGCTGCAGTGGATGCTGAAGACAAGGTTGAAGTTTATCGCAATTGGTTAGGTTTGATGCAAGGTAACTTATCTGCCTCGTTGACTAAAAATGGCAAAGAGATTGTAAGAGAGCTCAACGATGATCGCGTCTATACCGCTGCTAATGCTAACCAGAGTGCAGATATAGAAACAGTGACGTTACCCGGTAGAAGTTTGCTATTTGTGCGTAATGTGGGCCACTTGATGACCATTGATGCTGTGTTGGATAAAAATGGCAACCAAGTGCCTGAAGGAATACTAGATGGCATGCTCACTGTGCTTGCTGCGATGCACGACCTTAAAGGTAACAATAATGGCCGTAGTAATAGCCGCAAAGGTTCGGTGAATATTGTAAAACCCAAAATGCATGGCCCTGAAGAAGTGCAATTTACCTGTGACCTGTTTGCTAAGATAGAAGATGCGCTCAAGCTGGCGCGTAATACTATTAAAGTCGGCATTATGGATGAAGAGCGCAGAACGACACTGAATTTAAAAGAGTGCATTAGGGCTGCCAAAGATCGCGTCGTGTTTATTAATACAGGCTTTCTTGATCGTACAGGAGATGAGCTGCATACCTCCATGCTAGCGGGCCCGTTTGTGCCTAAATCGGTAATGAAGCAGCAAAAATGGATTAGTGCTTACGAAGATTGGAATGTCGATATTGGGCTTGAATGTGGCTTACAAGGTCGTGCTCAAATCGGTAAAGGCATGTGGCCAATGCCAGATGAAATGGCAGCGATGCTTGAACAAAAATCGGCTCACCCTAAAGCGGGCGCAAACACAGCGTGGGTGCCGTCGCCAAATGGTGCCGTGCTGCATTCTATTCATTATCATCAAATTAATGTGGCAGATGTTCAGCAACAAATTAAACAACGCCCACGTGCTAGCATTGACAGTTTGTTAACCATTCCTTTACTTGCTGAAGGGGTAACACTCACCAATGAGCAAATTGCTTTTGAACTCGAAAATAATGCCCAGGGTATTTTAGGGTATGTAGTGCGCTGGATTGATCAAGGCGTGGGGTGTTCAAAAGTGCCTGATATTAATAATGTCGGCTTGATGGAAGACAGAGCAACCTTGAGAATTTCATCGCAATATTTAACTAATTGGCTTGAGCATGGCATTTGCAGTGAAGCACAAGTAATGGCGGCGTTGAAAAAAATGGCTGCGGTGGTCGATACTCAAAATGCAGGTGATCCGCTGTACACTAATATGGCGCCTAATTTTGACGGCATCGCCTTTAAAGCGGCATGCGACTTGATTTTTAAAGGCAAATCCCAGCCTTCTGGTTACACAGAACCTTTGCTACATGCTTATCGAATTCAAGCTAAAGCAGGTTAGTCTTTAGCGTTAACACTTGCTCTGAGTTTATGTAGGCTAAATAAATAAGCTCTGATCTGGCAAAGATTAGGGCTTTTTTGTGGTCATGTCTCAGTGGTATTAGAGTAAAGCTAGCCTGCGATGTACCGACCAGGTTGTTGGGCAAGATTGTCGGGCCCGTGTAACTCAGGCTCTTGATGCAGAGCTTTTAAGCGTGGGTCTGATTTATGATTGCGTTCTATATCTGTTTAAGCCAATCTGTCTCAAATCGATCAATAGAGAGCCTTATGAAATATTCGTTACTTGCTTTGGGATTACTGTTTAGTAGCCAGTCGCTGTTCGCTATGGACGTTAACTATACTGCGACGCCTATCAAGATTGATGGTGTTGTTGACCCTGCATGGCAGCAAGCTAAGTGGCAGACTATGCCGTATTTAATGGATGGAGTATTGCCTGATTCTGCGAGTGATTTTAGCGGTAAATATAGGTTACTGTGGGATGAGCATTATTTGTATCTACAAGCTGAAATTACCGACGATGTATTGATTGACACCCATGCCGACCCAACGGTGAATTATTGGGATGATGACACCTTAGAGGTGTTTATTGATAGTGATGCCTCAGGCGGCAATCATCAGTTTAACCACAGTGCATTTGCGTACCATATTGGCTTAGACAATCAGGCGGCAGATTACGGCCCAGACAAACAAGCTCACCTGTATACCTCGCATGTAAATAGTCGGTGGCAGCGAAGTAGTGAGGCGCCTTTTAATGTGATTTGGGAGGTAGCGATTAAGCTGTATCCTAATGACTTTAAAGAAGGCCAGGAAGACAAGCCTTTATTGCTCACGCCAAATAAAATCATCGGTTTTATGCTCGCCTATTGCGACAACGATGGCAGCCCAGTAAGAGAGCATTTTATGGGGTCTCATGAGATAACCCCAGTTAACGGAGACAAAAACAGAGGCTTTATCGACGCCAATGTGTTTGGCCGTATTACCCTTAAACGCTAGTTTCGTTTTGTTTCTAAGACCATGGTTTCTGGTATTTATTTGTAGTTTGGCTAATCTTTAATCATCAATAGGCATAGGAGTAATACCATGAAAGTGAGCGATATCATGACCCCCAATCCTTTTTGTATTAGTCATGAGGCTAGCCTTAAAGATGCGCATTTGTTGATGCAAACCCGCAATGTGCGCCATTTGCCGGTGATTTCAGAAACTAGCGGAGAGTTAATGGGGATGCTCACCCACAAAAAGATGATTGCGACTGTGCTTACCATGCTCAACAAATATGGCCAAGGGGCGTTAGAACGACGCGAGCGTTATACGCCCATTGCACAGGTGATGGATACCCAAGTGCAAAAGCTTGGTTTAGATGAGCCGTTAACCATTGTTGTACAATATTTTATAGATAATAAGCTGGGTTGCTTACCTGTGGTCGATGAACACAATAAGGTATTAGGGATTGTAACATCGTCTGATTTTGTCAAACTGTGCCAGCGTTTGCTATTACAACCATAAACGCTTGCTAGCTTTAACTTGATGATGTTTATTGGATAAAAAATGGGTTGCCGAATATGGCAACCCATTTTGTGTCGTGGAGCGAGGGTAATTTTCTTGGGGGAATTACTCTGGGGCCACACAGCTAAAGCTTTCTGCGAGTTCTATGTCTCCTGAACCATTGTATGTGGCTATTTGTGGGAATGGACACAATGGGCGAGAGCGGTCTTTAGTCCAATTGTCTGGCAGCTCAGTATTGGCTTCGCGCGCATTGGCGGTGATGGCTTCAGGTGCGGTGCCTGTTTCTACCCAAGCCACGATGTCATCTAAAATCGTATTGACTTGATCGGTTGCTGGGCCATTACCGCAGTGATTCATGCCTGGAATAAGGTATAGCTTGGCAAATTCATCAGCATTACCCGCATTAGCTTCATCAACAGCTTTGTACCAGTCAATGGTATTTTGCACAGAGAATACTGGGTCGGCAGTACCATGCACTAAGATCATTTTGGCGCCACGTTCACGTAATACGTCATAGTCCGTTTCACCACCTAAGGCCATAAATGACATTGATGATTCAGGGAACTCACTGGTCGTTGCATTGATTGCGGCTTGGGCTTCATCTAAGTTCAAGTTCACAGCGTAGTTGTAGGCTTCAATTAACCCAGCATCGCCACGGGTGTTGTAGTCGGTAAATTCAACGGGAGGTGTTGAAAACACTGTTGCTACTGTGCCTGCATCGCGGCTAAAGGCGGCTGACATTTCCCAACTTGCCCAACCACTGGCACCTATGCCCAAATCGTAAGGGAAGCTTGTATAAAGTGCTGCGCCAGCTGAGGTTTGTGGTCCTGCCATAATATTACCTAGCGTTTGTTTTTGCTCGGCAGTTAAACAGGTTCCATCACGCTCAGCGGTACAAAGTGGCACGTCACTGTCAATATCAAATGCAAGCTGACAGCCAACAAGGTCGTTAATCATCCCGTCTGCTGCGCCATCTAAAGCGTCACATTGCTCGCTGACACTATTAGCTAATAATGTATATTCTTGCGCGGTGACAGTGCTGACTATGGCGGCATTAATTTCATTGGCAGTTGTTAAAGGTGTATTAGCAGGAATTAAGTTTGCAAATTGCTGTACACCATATAATTGTGCAACAGCGGCTTGAGGCAAGTCATTGCCTGGGTTGCCAACTAAATAGCCGTCGTACATCTCAGGAAAGCGTGTTGCAGCAACCATAGTGTGGCGGCCACCGTTAGAGCAACCAGCAAAGTAAGAACGGTCGGGTTGTTTGCCATAAGCGTCGTTGATCAAAGCTTTTGCCATTGGGGTGAGTTTTTCAACCGCACCGTAGCCATAATTAATGCGTGCTTGATGATCGAGCCCGAAATATTGCTCGCCGTACCCTTCGTGACCAGCATCGGAGCTTATTACGGCAAAGCCTTTATTCAGTGCGCTTGCATTATAATCAACCGTATTCATGAAGCGGCCAACGGCCTTGTTTACTCGGCCGTCTAAGCCGCCATTAGCTTGGTAGAGAAAGCGTCCATTCCAATCGGTTGGCATGCGCATTTCAAAACCGATGGCATACTCTTGAGTTTCACTGCCTTGTAGTCCTTTGCCTAAACGCTGTTCCATTTTTCCGGTTAGTACACAGTGGGCGGGTGATTTAAACATCTCACCACGATCATCGTAGTTAATCTCACCAGCATCGACCATCAACGCTGAGGTGATTTCAGTGTCGTCAAAGTTAAAAGCATCAACTAGCGATGTGCAGTTTATTAATGTGGCAGGTTGGGCGGCGGTTAAAATGGGTAGGCTTGTGTCTTTTTCGTCACTATCACAGCCTGTTAGCGCAAGCGTCATGGCAATAGAGGCGGCTATTGTATTAAGTTTCACGGGAAATCCTTTTTGCGAATTGAGAGTCAATCAAAAAGTAAAAGGGCCGGGAGCGGTGGCCCTTTACTTAATGAAAGCTGCGTAAGCTTTTGTTACGAAGATTAAATTGCGAACTTGTAGTAAACGTAGAAACGCGTATCGGTTAAGTCGTCACCTGTTGAGTAGTTCACAATGGCATGACGTGCGCGTACGCTTAAACCGTCAACATATTTGGCTAGATCGTACACCACTGAAAAGTCGGTTTCGTCGATGTCTTGGCTCGAGTCGCCATCAATTTCATAGTTTGCCCAGTTAACATAAGTGCTAACGCCACTTAATGCAGAATCTGGTGCAAATTGATAAGCAAGCTGTAAGCCGTAGCCATCTTCGTTAGCGCGTGCTGATTGAACCACTTGTTGGATGATGACTTTTTCATCGCCAAATGGCGCAACTACGTCGCCGTCACCTGTGGTGACATATTTTACTGTGGCATCAAATCCGTTCCATCTCATGCCAAGGTGGAATCCAGCCTGGTAGGTGTCAAATTGCGCAGCACTTTGGTCGAGTTCGCCTGTTGAGTCTTGTTTAAGATAAGACGGTATAAAGTACCAATTAGCCGCGCCCATTTCGCCACTGACATCGAGTTTTACATGGTACTGGTTATATACGTCTTCCATGGTGTAGTACCACAGACTTGTTTTGGCTTTTACTGAATCAATTGGCAGGTTGTAGTCTAAGCCTAGGGCATAAATTGGGTTATCTTCAACATCGACAATAACACCTTTACGAGCAAACTCACTGCGGATCCCGCTTGATACATTATTAAACTCTTCGTCTGTCCAGCCCATGTAATCGGTAATGTACAGTGCTGATATTGCGACGTTTTCTATCGAGGTATTTTTAATACTAGCACCACGATAGGTGAACGGAATTGCGCGTAATGGGAATGGGTTCATCATTGGGGTACGTAACTCTTGTGCACCTACCACGATTTGTGTGTCGTACCAATTGCCGCTGACAAAGTACTCTTGTAAACGGTTAACAGCGGTACGCTCGACAACTGAGCCAGGTGCCCCACCACCCACAAGACCGTAAAGGCCATCGTTGTTTGACTCCCATATTGGGTTTGCTGACGCAAATGATCCGCCAAAACTGATGCCATTGGCTTCACCTGAACGCAGGTAGAATAAACCACCGAAAGAGGTGTCTTGTCTATCTGTGCTATCACCATCAAAGTTACGTTGAAAATCAAAAAGTTGGAATTGACCTTTTAAGCTGCCATCATTAAATATGTTTGCCATAGGCTCAGAGGCAAAAGCTGGGCTGGCGGCTAGACATGCTACGACTAGCGGCAGTAATTTAGTTTTAATATTCATCATTCTCATCCTGTTTCGTATTTACTTGTTATGGTCTAAATATCGGCAAGCGTGAACTATTTACGGAACGACAAAGTCAAAACGAAGATGACAACTACCGCAGTAGTTTTCAGACTTCTTGTGTACGTTGTGGCATTTCGCACAGTCGGTTTCGGTGCCAAAGTGGCGGTTTTCATGTGGGTTTGTTGGTTTTACATCTTTGGTTTTTTTAGCCAACTTTTCGGTGTTATGACATTTGATGCATTTGGTCATAGTGACCGCTTCGCGATGTTCGGCGTTACCATGGCAGCTGGCACATTTGAGCCCTTTAGCTGCATGGGTTTGGTCGAGTAATGCGGGTGTTTCAGCCATTGTACTGCTTGCAAAAAAGCTCAATGCAAGACAAAGCATGATGTTGCGCAGTGTTAATTTTTTCATAATGTTATTCCATCATTCTGTTTAAAAGGTGCCAAAGGTTTGGCAGCCATTTATTTGTTTTTTGGTTTTATAATTTAGCGACGTACTTACCTGCTAAGTAGCCAAATGTGTAGCAACGTCCTAATGACAAACCGAATACGGTGAGTGGGTAGTCGACACCGCCATAGAAGCCACCGCCAAGGTTACCGATAACAAATAAACCGCCAATTTTGTTGCCGTCTGCATCCAGTGCTTGATGGTTTTTGTCCACGAGCATGCCTGAACACAAGGTTGAGATGCGCATGCGGCGATGAATGCCGTAAAAAGGTGCTTTTACCACTGGCAGCATTTTTGCTGAAGGCTTACCAAAATCATCATCTTTGCCGGTTTTGCACAGATCGTTGTAGCGCTTCACATTGGCAACGAAGGTTTTAGGGTCGCATTCAAGTTTGACTGCGAGCTCTTCTAAGGTATTGGCTGAGTAGGTATTAATTTGAGACTCGTAAACGCCAATTTTTGGTGATGGATCTTCTGGCATGTAGATTTTCATCTGCTCAGGCGAGTAGAGTTTGCCTGGCCAGTTGGCTGCTTGTTCCATGTAGTTCGCGTCGAAGACTTGCGAGTAGTGACCGGCATTTTCTTCATCACGTAGGTAGTTGTTCATCAGTGACATAGCAACGGTTTCATTGACGAAGCGCTCACCTTTGCGGTTGACGGCAAGGAACGGCATATCACACATTGACGCAGGGCCTGCATCAAAGTCATGGAGCATTTTGGTGTGGCCAATTGGTTCGATAACGCCGCCTGCCCAATATGCCATTGAGAAACCGTCACCGGTACGATCCATTTGTTTACGTTCAAAGTTTTTCAAATCAGGGATGAAGAAGTTACACATTGCTTCGTTGTTTTGGTAATCACCTGAAGACAAAATCACGCCTTTTTTGGCCATGTATTTGTGGTATTTACCGTCACGGTCTTGGGCGATAACCCCAATCACTTTGCCTGAGTCATCTTGAACAAGTTGCTGAGCTGGCATGTTGAAGAAGAATTTAACCCCAGCTTTTTCTGCCACTTTAGCTAAAGCACGCATGCCGTCACCTGTGGTGTAAGGCTTAGGTCCACAATATGAGGTAACAAAGTTAAGTTTATGTTCGGTAACTCCATGAATGCCATGTTGCACTTTAGTGCCTTGGTCAACGATTTGTGCGCCACCTTTTTTAGCGCGGTCGATCACCCATGACACGGCTTCACCAGAGTTGTATGCCCATTCTCTCACGAGTTCAGGGTGACAGCGGTGGGCACTGTCGCCCATTAAGCGGTTTACCATGGCTTCTACTGCGGCTTTGTCACTGTTGGCTAAATCGATGCCAGATCCTGTATTACCTTGCGAAACCACAATGGCTTGCTTTTGTAATACCGCTACTTTGGCGCCGTTTTCAGCAGCAGATAACGCAGCGGGTACACCAGATGCACCTGCACCAACAACAACGACATCAAATGTTTGAGTTGAAACAATATCTCTGTCAGAAATTGGTTTCGGTTTTGGCATGAATTCGAGCGTTGCACCACCATCTGAGCTCTTGGCCGTTTTAACGCAATCATCTGTTGAGGCTGTGGCCATGCTGCCAGTAAGACCTGTAAAAGCGACGGCGCCAGTACCCATAGCGGCACGAGTTAAAAAACTGCGTCGTGAAATCCCATTTTGCAGGACATTGCGGGTATATTGGTCGATTTCATTCGACTTGTTTGAATCATTTTTACTCATTTTAAAACTCCTTTACCCCTCACGGCTCGAGGCAGATCCGTCATCAAGACTTTGATATAGAACCCGGTCATAACCGCTTAGAACGACTGTTTTCTACTGACTTAAGTAGGTTTGTTCAAAAAGTAGATAAAGCATTTGTTATTAGTCATGACTAATTTTTACTCTCCACCTCCGATATGTTAAATGTATGACATATAACATTTCACAATAAGAGTTAGTTGTTAAATTTTTGCTGCTATACGCAAAATTAATTATTTTGTGACTTGCTGCTTAATTAAGCAGTTTGTGAAACAGTAGGGCTCCTAGCAGGAGTTGGTGATGGAGTAAAGATGGTTGCGAAGTTATTTAATCTATTGTTTTTTAAAGGGGGGTTATATTTACCGCTTTAGGTTTAACAGTAGTACTCTTTGGTGATAGCGCTGTGTTACAATCGGATGATAATGCAGTGTAAGGACGTAATTTGAATAACTTCAAACCAATCAAACAGATAAAGGCATCTGATGAAGTTTTTAATCAGCTTAGAGAAGCTATTTTCTCAGGGCGTTTTTCTGCGGGTGATAAACTGCCTTCAGAGCGTGAGTTGATCGAGACATTTGCCGTGAGTCGCACCGTTGTTAGAGAAGCGATAAAATCATTAGAGGCACGCGGGCTTGTGGTGATTAAACAAGGGGCTACTGGCGGTGCTTTTGTAAAAGAAATGACATTTGAACGGTTGAGCTCTGATTGTAATGATTTGTTTTTTTTAGGAAAAATGTCATTCAATGAAATCTGCCAAGCGCGTTTACATATTGAACCCATTGTTGCTGGTCTTGCGGCAAAACACTGTACTCCTGAGCATGCTAAATTATTGCTCGAGGCGAATGATAATGAGAGTTTAACGCTGCAATATCCTCAAACCATTAAATTAAGAAGCCAGGTTCATTATCTGTTAGCTGATATGTGTAATAACCGCTTTTTAACGGCTATTGATAAATCACTGATTCAGTTGGTGGGCTCTATTACCAGTAAGTTTCAACCCGACACAGATAAAATTCACCCAGCGGGAATGCATAACTCAATTATCGATGCCGTTATCGCTGGTGATGAAAAGGCGGCTGAAAAAGCGATGAGAGAGCATTTGCTCACATTTTTAACTTTGCTTGAAAATATTGAAGCTGAATTTAGAGAAAACCAATAAGTATAACTGCTTAGTGGTAATGTTAATTGAGTTTTGCACAGCTGCCCGTTGAGGGGTATTTAGTTGATGTTCATTACTCCAATGACGCCACAATTTCGCGGAAAAAGGCGATGGTTTCGTGTTTTGAATTTAACGCATCAAGAAAGCCTAAATCGGCGCTGTTTTTTACAATCACCACATTGTGTTGTTGGTTTACGTAAATGTATTGCCCGTATACGCCAACACAAAAGAACTCGCCTTGCTGTGCTTGTGGCGGTAACCAAATTTGGTAGCCGTAACCTAACTTATCGGCTTGTGGTTTAAGGTATTCGGCTTGTGGCGTGGTGGCGGCTTTTATCCATTGTGCAGAGACGATTTGCTTGCCGTTAAACTCACCATTATTAAGCAATAAGCGGCCAAAGCGGGCATAGTCGCGAGTGGTTACATTTAAGCCACCTAAAGCAAACTCAGCACCTTGGGAATCGGTGAGCCAAAATGCATCGCTTTCCATGCCGATGGTATTCCACAGATTTTGTTGAATGAGTTCAACTAACGATTGTCCGCTTACACGCCTGAGGATCATGCTAATCACATGGGTGTCCATGCTGACATAATGAAAGACTTTGCCTGGGGGTGACTCATTAACCAACTCACTGGTCATGTGATCTAACGAGCCGCCGATAGCGAGGACCCGGCCCATTTTGTTTATGTCTGAGTAAAAATCCAGGTAGTCTTCGTTCCACTTAACTCCTGATGACATTTGTAACACGTGCTTAATTTTGACATTGCCATAACCGGAGTTAGCAAGTTCTGGCAAGTAAAAGCCGACGGTTTTTTCAATGTCTATACCCAATCAACTTGAAGATGCGGATTGTAACATCTGAAAATTGTCATTGATCCGCGACGTCAAATCGCCACCCATTTCCGGCAGTGTTTCTTTAAAAAATTTTGATAGAGCGGCCCTAAATTCGCGCTTACTTTTGAAATAAACGCTGTTTCTGGCATGCTCATTCATCACCTTCCACAGCCGCTCTATTGGGTTCAGATTTGGGCTATAAGGCGGTAAATAATGCAGCTCTATCTTAAGCAAATCGGCCATTTCTTTGACCTTCTTTGAGCGATGATAACCTGCGCCATCTAAAATGAGATGCAACGTGTGAGGTGGTGGATATTTCTCCCTTAACACCTCAAAAAATTGAACAATACTGTCGCCATTAACATAGTCATATTCGTTAACCGTTGCGTTAGCGATATCATCAAGGTCAATCGCACCAATCAGATTGATACGTGTCCGACTACCAGTGGTTTCAACGGGTTTATCTTGTCCTGTGCGGATCCAGCCATGCGATATTTTTGTCGCTTGGGTAGGATGAACTGCGTCGATAAAGAGAATAGTCGAATCCTCGCCACAGCTGGCTTTAAGGTTTTCATACTGCTCAACAAAAGCCTGTTGCTTTGCTTCATCAAACTTATGCGGCACACCTTTAGGCTTTTTGTAGCTAAAGCCATTTTTATGCAGCCACTTGTGCATGCCAGCGACAGTATATTTAACACCGAACTGCGCTAACACATAGCCGACAATTTGATGGTTATGCTGGTAAGTATGGGCAGTTAAATGGGTAATTAACTCCGCCGTTTGCTTAGCGGATAAATGGCTTTGTGAGCCGCCATTTTCAGGCTTGAGTTTATCCGACAAGGTATAGTCTGCAAGATGTCGCAGCACGGTGGATTCGTGAATGCGTAGCGCTTGAGAAATCATAACCGTAGACCAGCCTTCTGAGGTAAGGAGGACGGCTTTGATGCGATCACGAACTCGCCCATCGCGCGCTTGAGCATGCTGGGTTTCGAGCTGTTTCTTCTGGTCATCGGTGAGGTATATTTTCATGAGGTGTAGCATGATCCTGATTTGAAATAAAATCAAGCACCTTCAATGATCACCGGTATATGTTGCCAGCATCGACTTGCATACCAAACAAGATAGACACAAATGATTTGGCCATTGACCATGAGATACGTTGGTCGTCACTTTGGGTGCCTAGATAATATTGCTCAAAGGTGATTTTGTTGTCTTTGAGTACCAGTAATGCGGTAGTAGCCCTGCGAGTGAGAAATGATTCGGTACTGGTGGTGTTATTTCTATAATTAAAGGAGCTTGGTAAGGGAGTTGGGTTTGTTGCAAATGGAGATGGTTGGCCCTGCGCAACGATTTTTTTGTTGAAAAACACATCCTTCATATGAGAAAAGTTATTCACGATGAGTGCTTCGTCAAACAGGCTAATGACGCTGTATAAGCGGTTAGCGCTTTGCCAATTGAGCGCTACAACAATCACTGTAATAGTGACTATCGCTAATACCGTCCCCTTAATGTATTTTGACAACGTCGACATGAATTCCTCCTAATTGCTTTATAGTAACCTAAAGCTATCGTGACTATAAATCAAACAGTTATCGCGTTTAACCTTGTAGTAGCTCCAAAGCGGTTCACATTTATGATCGCCGCTATTGAGCATCGTGCTGCTATTGCCTACAATAACGCACGTTTTATTAATTACAGAATATCACTATGAACGACACGACTGCTAAACCTGCTTTACCTGATCGCTTAAGCGTTAATCCACGCAGCAAGCACCATATTGCCGAGATTTTTGAATTTGATATTGGCATTAAAGTAAATGGTAAAGAGCGCTTTGATGTTGAAGAATATTGCATCAGTGAAGGTTGGGTTAAAGTGCCTGCGGGTAAAGCATTAGACCGTCGCGGCCAACCGCTTACAATGACGGTTAAAGGTACGATTGAAGCGTTTTATAAGTAAGCGCTTTAGGTGTTAACAAACAAGGCTAGCCAGATGGGTTAGCCTTTTTTATTGTTTTGATTTATTTAGGTTTTGCTTGATGTTTGTGCGATAAGCTTTATCCGTAAACAATCCCTGCCAGTGTTATTCACCTTTAAAAGCCTAAGGGCTGCCATCATGACTTTCATTCATGTTCAATGGCTGTAGAATCCGCGCCGTGTTTTAGCTGCTTATTTGTGTATTTATGATGATTGATTTGGCATTACTGCCTTTATATTTAACGACTGTTGTGGCGTTACTGTTAATTCCTGGCCCGGATATGTTGCTGATTGCCAGTTCGAGTTTAAGCTATGGCCGCAAAGTGGGTGTTTATGCCAGCTTTGGTAATGCAACCTCTGGCCTTATTTTAACCTTGCTTGCTGCTATGGGCGTGTCGGCGTTGGTGGCCATGAACCCAATGGCATTAGAGTTATTGCGAGTTTTAGGTGGTGCTTACTTACTTAAAATGGCGTGGGATTGTATCCGCAGTGATTCGGTTGATGCGCCTGAAATTGCTGCGCAACATAACCTGGCAAAACTGTTGTATCGCCGTGCGGTAATGAGCAATTTACTGAACCCGAAAGCGTTGATCTTTTTCGTGTTGTTTTTACCGCAATTTGTGTCAACTCAATTGAGTGCCAGCTCTGGTGAGCAAATGTTAGCGTTAGGCTTATTGCTCAATGTAATGGGTTTAGCGTTTAACTTATTGCTGGTGGCCTTGGTGGGGATTTTGGGTAAACCATTATTAAACAGTGAAAAATTTCGTGCTTATCAAAATAAATTTATGGGGTTGGTGTTTTTTACCTTAGCGATTTGGATATTGGCCTCGCAAGTGCAAAGTTAAATGTTGAGGCGAGCAATACATAAAAACCACGGCTAATAACCGTGGTTTTTTTGTTTGCAGCAATACAGGTTAATGTTTTGCTTGCTTAATCGCTGCGATTTCTTTTTCAACGGCTGCAACGACCTCTTGCGGTTTTTTGAGGTATTTGGAGTGGTCGATAAAAATGGCGTTATCGTTAACTGTCATTATCAGTGCTGGAAAGCTGGTTGTGCCAATCACTTGTTGAATTTCTGCTATGCCTTCTAAAATGTTTTCTGCGTCGGTAGTTAATTCGTCTCTAAACACTTTATTGTTTGGCGATAATTTGAACTGTTCTACAATGGCATTAAAGTCGTGTTTGTTGCTAAATGGGTTGCCTTCAACAAAATGTGCCGTTTGTAATGCATTGAGTAATGGCAATTGTTTGTTAGCTTGTTTGTCTTGCATCCAGGCTAATAGGTTAGCCGTTTTTATTGAGTTTTTAGGGCTATTTGCATAGCGAGTATGCTCACGGCCAAATTTGACTCCACTGGCCTTTGCCGCTGCTTGTATTTGTTCTTCGCCTGCGCTGTCGCTGCCAATGTAATGTGCGCAATGTAATAAGTGCACTGTCATATTTGGGTAAGCATTCTGCAATGCGTTGACTAATGGCGTAGTGGCGTAGCTCCAAGGGCAGTGCGAGTCAAAGATAAAGTAAAGCTCAGTGGTCATGGTGTTGATTCTTGTTGGCGTGTAGATGTAGCGATCCTAATGAGTTTAATGCCAACATTCAATCATTGGCGATAAGTCGTTTATATCGTTAATGCTTGTGGGTCGGGGGCGCGCATTCTGTCCCACCAGTCTTTGTCGGCAACTATTTGGCCTTGGTCATCAATGGTTGGGTAGGGGATTTGCTTGCGACGACACGCTTTGGCATAAACCGGATGGCCTTGTTCAAACAGCATTTTTTGGCAATAGGCATAATCAAGCTTACGGGTGCCGTACATATTAGCTTGTTCGCGTTGCCGCTGGGCTTCGTACATCACTAAAGCTGAAGCTACCGAAACATTGAGCGATTGCACCATACCGCGCATAGGGATAATAATGTGTTTATCTGCTGCAGCAATGGCTTCATCACTCACGCCATCACGCTCATTACCCATCACAATCACGGTAGGCTGGGTGTAGTCTATGTCGCGAAAATCAACCGCGGTGTCTGAAAACGTGGTGGTGAGTATTTGCATGTTTTGCGCTTTAAAGGCTTGATGCGCCTCTGCAAAAGTATAATGCTTAATCGTACTCACCCATTGTTGGCTGCCTGAGGCGGTATTACCCGATACTCGCATTTCGATGTCGGGCCATACCGCATGAATTTGATGAATGCCGACACAATCAGCCGAACGAATCACCGCGGCGATGTTGTTGGTCATGTGTACTTTATCAAGACAGATAGTGAGGTCGACTTGGCGGTTATCAAGCATTTGGTTTATGCGGGCAAAACGTTCTGGGCTCATGGCGTAACTCGTTGTATTTGTTCAATCACACTTAGGCTGTGCATTATGTTGAGCGGCATTATAACGCATAAATAGGCTTAGTTTGGCAATGATATGTGTATGGGTGTATAAGAAGTTTGTTTTTAATGGTGTCAGGTGTTTTCGACAGAAGGAGGGGAGTGTTGAGTGGTATAGCCAGTGAGATTACAATCAATTTACCCTCGTTAATTCATCGTATTGGTGGCGAAAAAACCAAACAAGCCAAAGCGATTGCGCAGCAATACCAGTGTGGCCTTAAACGTGTTCGTCGTTCTCGTCATTGGGTGTTAGGGGGTGAGGCTATGAGCATTCAGGCTTTTGTGGTGTGTTTGCAAGCGTTAAATGATGATGGTTTACTCTATTTAACTAAAAAAATTCAGACAGCATTGAGTCATCACAGCGATAAGTTAGAGCCGCTCGATGCCAAATTGTTGCGGTTAATTAATCAAAACCCAGGGATCACTTTAGGGGAGCTGATGCAAGCGACGCAATGCACGCAGGCGCAAGCGCGTATTGCGCGTTTTATGCCGACGTGTAGTCATTTTTTGTCAGCGCTTGGTGGTTTTATGTCAACAATAAGGTAAGCCTAAACTGAGCCGTTAAAGTATTTATCTGAGTCGATTAAAGAAATGCTTTACAATATTTAAAACTCATGTAATATCATCTTCGCTCTGACATTCAGAGTTATTAATGAACATCAAGTAAAAGAAAAGCCTTAGAATCTCTGCGTTTTCGTTGTTATCCTCTGTGTTTCCCTTAGCTTCATCGTGCCATTCAATAATTCAAACTTGAGCGCATCGCATTTTCGCGACAGATTGATTAATTTAAATTTATAAGGGACACAACATGTCTAAAACTACTGGTTTAGTAAAATGGTTTAACGAAGATAAAGGTTTTGGTTTTATCACTCCTGATAACGGCGGCGCTGACGTGTTCGTTCACTTCCGTTCAATCACTTCAGAAGGTTTCAAAACTTTAGCTGAAGGCCAAAAAGTATCTTTCGAAGTTGAGCAAGGCCAAAAAGGCCCACAAGCTGCTAACGTAGTAGCTATGTAAGACTTACTTTGTAAGATAGCGCAAATAGTCTAGCGACTGTTTGCGCTTTTTTTTGCCTGTATTTTGGCTTGTTTCTTTTTGACAAATATTGATGCCAATATGGTTTTTATTGGTCTACTCTGCATATCGGGTTGCAATAGAAAAGGCCAATCGTGTTAAAGATGGCCTCTGTTCTATTAACTTATACCATTCCGCATAACTAAGTGATCATTGTTGCCCATTGTCGATGGCACATTTTTTTCACACGCTCTTTATCTTCAATGAATGCATTCCACGCTTCACTACAGGCATCAACTATTGACTCGTAACCTTCAAAGCAACGATTAGCTAACTTATGCTGCCTCAACCAACTCCACACTTGCTCAATTGGGTTTAATTCCGGAGAATAAGGCGGTAGCTTTACGATAGATAGATTCTCAAAATCATCTGCAATATCATTAGCATGCCAACTCGCGCCATCCATAATCACGACAGCATAGCGCCCGCTTGATGTCGCCAAGGAAATTTGTCCCAAGTGTTGTCGCATTACCTCTTTATTGATGTAAGGTGAAATGAAGGCCTCAGTTGCTCCGTTTCTCGGACAAACCGCACCAAAAAGATGGACATACTCGAATTGCTGTTGCCTCACTGCGAGCGGACGGGTACCTTTTTCAGCCCAAAGTTTGGTGGTGGTATTTTGCTGACCAATACGCGCCTCATCTTGAAACCAGATATCTACATCAGCCGGCGACACAAAAACAGGGATGTCAACGATCGTTGACAAGGGGAAGTTTTTTAAAAGCCTCCATGACTTCAACATCTTGTTTCGGATGTTTAGAACGGCTAGAAAGCCAGCTAAATCCGAGTTTATAAAGTATTTTATAGACGTGATTGAGGTGAAACGAAATACCAAACTCGCTCAATATATAGCGTCGTATATCTTGACCAGTGAGTCTACCACCGACCTCTGATTTGGCAGCCTCTGTCAACATCAGGGTTAACTGTTTGGCTTGCTCGTCTGTTAATCGCGGTGGTCTGCCTGAAGACTTTTTACTCTCAATACCACTTAGACCTTGGCTTAAATAATTGCTGATCCATTGATTCACAATCCGACGACTGACCTTGGTCATAGCAGCGACTTGAGTTCTATTCGCTCCCTCAAGAAAGTGTGCTACGGCCAATAATCGCAAACGCATTCGGGCATCTGCTGTTTGCTTGGATAGCCTGATTAATTCGAAACTGGTGTGTTGTTTCATTGCTAAAAAAGGTGAGTAACGGATATAGCAATTAGATCACATTTTTTCGCGGAATGGTATTACACCAATCAGCACAAGAATGTGATCATTAAATCGCTTTTAACTGCGTTAGAAATGTTGAAGGTAGAACAACTCGCTCGCTGCAATTTCTGGCTTTTTCTAAACGGTTGTTTCTACGCAATCTCTGATCACTTATTTATCCTGATTGGTTTTATTAATTAGTATTGTATTCGACAGCACCTATATCGATTACTTTTGAACCATTATTATCACCATCGATTGGTCTTGGTAAACCATAAAAATCGTTGATTAGTGAAGAGGCAATACCAGCATCTATCACTGGGGAGTTACTTAATGGATAACCTGTTGCATCTAATAATGGGTCTGCGGTTATTGTGCCTACTTCCACTTCGATATCAAATAGGTTTTCATACAAAGTTGCAATGTCATAGAGCACATTGTTGGCCAGGGTAATGTTAGTCTCTTCACTGAGCTGATAGTAAAAGCCGGTATAGTCAGTATTACTAATGAATAGCCTAGATTGTGAAACAATATTGTTATTTGCTTCGATAATATAAGTTAGCTCTTGTGTATCACCATAGCTTAGTTTGAGTGCTGTACCCAAACCTAACAAGGTATTATTATTCATTTCGATCTCGACTTTAGAGGTGGCTTCAATAAAGTTACATCCAAAATATAAATTTGGGTTTGATACTAAATTTCCCAAGTAAATATTATTGATAATATGCAGTTGCGACGATCCTGCCTCGTAGGAAATCGATTGTATCGATGGGCAGTGGTAACTGTCTTTTGTGTAGCTATTGGCATACCCTGCATTAAGTGATGAGCCAATTAGCTTGTTTTGTTGGAAATAGAGCTCGCCTGCATTAGTGATGTGAGCAGCTGTTAAATGAACATTTGTTGCATCAAATGTATTGTTGGAAATATTGCCGCCGCTTTTATCAACATAGATAAAATGGTTTGCTAAGGTAAAATTAGCGATTGAACTTTGCTTCCCGATTTTTATGCTTGGATCAAAAGGCGCTGCGCTTTGACTACCAAAGTCATGATAAAGATATGATTTTTTGTTATCTCCTGTAAGTATGATTTGTTTCTCTGATAAATCTAACTTACCAAGATAGATCCCTGCCGGTACCATTACACTTGCCCCATCAATGGCAGAGTCAATTTGCTGTTGAATACTTTGGCTGGATTTACCAATGATTACTGGAAATTGTGCTTGTCCGATAATACTGTCTTGAGTGGTTTCACTTTTAACGTTAAACCCCAGTTTGCCTTGCCCTTGGCTTAGACCTGCTATCGACATCTTCACCATGTAGTGAGTTTGATTGTTATTAAAAATTAACTCATTGTTAAATAAACAGTTGTACCATTCATTAGTGATTTCACTGTAACATTGTGCTGTGTTAATGCTGGTAAAGCTTGGCACATCCAGTGAAACACGTACACCTTCTACTCTGTCTGTGCTGGGTTCTTGCTGAGTAAATGAAAACTCGACTTCTTCAGTTGAGTTTTCAAGCATCATTGAATAAATGGTATCTTTATCGTCAACAAGTTGATAAGTCACATCAATTGGACGTCGACTTATTTGTATTGATGCGGTGTTGTTTGCTAATTCTGTGTCATGCCCTGAGAATTGAATTGACGCGGTAATGGTACTGTTTACTTCGGCAATAATTTGTTTATCTGCCTCTAGGTGGACTTCTTGTCTTAGGGTTTGTCCCGGTTGTATTCCATCAAAATGACAACTTAAGCTCAAGCCGTTTACGGCTACCTGACAAAAGTTGCTGTTTTCATAATAACCTGAATTAAACGTCGTTGGGAGTTCGGTTGTATAAATCACATCAAATTCTGCGCTCATGGCAGAGTTAATGTTGCTGTTAATCAAAGCTGTGGCAACGATGTCTTGGCCATAATGACTCGTTTCATGTTGAACCGTGACACTGATATCTGCAATACGAGGTTTAATTGTAGCGTTTTTAGGGTGGCCGTAGTGTAAATACTCTTCTAAATTGCTGTAGCCGTCATTGTCTAAATCAAATGAAGCATCATTGGGATTGGTTGGATTTAATCCGAATGCTAACTCCCAATTGTTGGTTAAACCATCGTTATCATCATCTTCAAATGACAATAGCATGCTGTCTGTAAGGTATTCGGATAGAAAAATATAGTGTTGGTTATCACTTTCTGGGTTGAGATGTATATCGTAAAAACTAAAGTTAGACGTAAGGCCATCGCGAGTTTCGGTATAATACTTGATTGTTAGGTTTGCTTTGTCTTGATTGTTGCCTGTTATAAGTAATTGTCCCGCTTCTTTTAGTGTAGGGACCATACTCTTTAATTGAAATGGTGTGATTGTACTAATCGTCCATAGACCGGCACTTGAATCATATATTTTACCTCTAACAGTAAAACCATTATTTGAACTACAGAGTACGGATTTACTACCTGTACGGTAATGCGAGAAGTTAGAAAATAATAGTTGTTCTTCACTTTGTGTGTCAGTAAATAGCAAGTTATAAATCGATTCGACTTTAGGGCAAATAGTGCTGTGTTCGATGTTTTGTGCTGTTCCTGCCAGAGTGCCGCTGCCTAGATTATTAGTAAATTGTACATTTTCAAAAAAAATAGTGCTGTCGATGAGCACGCCATCAGTAGAAAATTTATTTGCTCTGACCGTCGCATTTCCATTCGTTGTCATGCCATCTTGGGTGCAGTTATTAAACGTAATAACTTTCTCATTAGCATTCTTGCCATCAGAAATGCTGAGTTTTCCTCCTTCAGCACAATTAGAGCCTAACTGCCCCTCCTCATCGTTAAAGCTCGGTAATAACTCGGGAGTAAACATAGCAATGTATTCGAAAACGATACCCAGTGATTCAGAATTAATTGCTGCAGGTGTGGTTTTTCCTGTATAGCGTTTTTCGATGTTAACTAAGTCAGCTAGTCAGGGCGGGATCATACTTTGTTAACAGTAGGGAACTTTTTCGTATCGGCATGATCTGATCAGGCATGTTAATCTACTGAACCTAATCCATGTCCTTATTTGAACACTTGAAACTTATCGAAGACCCTCGCTCTCACATCAACCTAGACCATGATTTAGTTGATATTATTTTTCTTGTTTTAGCCGCTATCGCTTCAGGTTGTGATGGCTGGCAAGCTATTGAAGAATTTGGCAACGAGAACCTATCTTGGCTACGTAAACATCGAGATTTTGACAAAGGGATCCCGACTCGGCATTCCATTGCCCGGATCATTAAAGTTATCGATAACGAAATACTGTTGTTAACGCTCTTTCGTTGGGCAAATAGCTTAAGAGAGGCTTCATCCAAGCCATTAATCGCTATCGACGGTAAAACGTTGCGGGGTGCAGTTAATCAACATGGCGCAAAAAATGCGCTACACCTCGTTTCGGCCTTTGATACCGAACAAGGTATCGTGCTCTATCAGCAAGATACACAGACCAAAGGTAACGAAATCGCAACGGTTCAAGCGCTGTTGCACATGTTAGACATTAAAGACGCTGTTGTAACCTTTGATGCACTTCATTGCCAGCGGGAAACGCTTCAACAAATCATCAAAGCTAAAGGCGACTATATTGTTCAGGTAAAAGGCAACCAACCTCTACTTAGGCAGGCCATAGAAATGCAGTTCCAACCTCACTGGGATAACGACGGCGTCGACATATTGAGTGTCGAAGCGGATGACAAGGGGCATGGCCGTAAAGAGCGTCGCACGACGTTTCAAATTCCAGCAAAGCTACCGCAGGCGCTCGCAAAAAAGTGGCCATCAGCCAAGTCGCTCATAGCAGTTGAGCGTCAACGAACACTTAAAGGTGTTACCACCATAAATACGGATTATTACTTAAGTTCTTTACCTCTGGACATCGAACTTGCAGCCAAAGCAGTGCGTCAGCATTGGCACATCGAAAACCAGCAACACTGGGTGCTTGACGGTGTGCCACAGGCACATAGGTTTGCAGCATAAGGATATGTTAAAAGCTTATGGCTAAGCTTGAGAAGAGATGATGGTTTGGCCCATCGAAGTCTGCTGTCGGAAGCTGGCTTCAAACCGCTTCAAGCTGCGAATATTAAGAGTGTTCGTGGTGAGCGTTGAAGAAACGAGCATATTTAAATGCTCAGGTGAGAAATGAGAAGACGAGTTATCGAACCCATGATGACGCATCGTAAACCAAAGACTCGACATCAAAAGCCAGTAGCGTCTAAGACTGGTGATAAATTTACAGGTTGCTCCGAAGGCTGTGTAAGTGGTGTCCGGTGTAAAGTGGGCGTGATCTCATTTTCAGGCTCTTTTCAGGAACTGTGGGAACCAGTCGTCAGAATGTTAAGGGAGAAA
This sequence comes from Shewanella inventionis, assembly GCF_019931735.1. Taxonomy (NCBI): domain Bacteria; kingdom Pseudomonadati; phylum Pseudomonadota; class Gammaproteobacteria; order Alteromonadales; family Shewanellaceae; genus Shewanella; species Shewanella inventionis. The sequence continues at coordinate 1,388,206 of NZ_CP082926.1, forward strand.
TACAAATCACTAAAATGGTAAGTATGAGAGTACCAATGTCTGGCACTGGGGCGGAACGACCTGTAATAGTGAAGAAGCATTTGTAATGAATGTGGAGCGAAGGGGTCGTGTTAAACAGTATTCATCTTATATCCAACTGTTAAGCAGGAGGAGATATCTTGATGAATGCACATCGATTCAATATTGATAAATGGCAAGTTGTTAAAGCCTATCAATTAGTAAAAGCGAATAAAGGAGCCGCAGGCATTGATAAGCAATCAATGGCTGATTTTGAAAAAGACTTAAAAAACAACCTTTATAAAATCTGGAATAGGATGTCTTCTGGTTGCTATTTTCCACCCGCAGTTAAAGCTGTGGCGATACCAAAGAAATCAGGTGGTGAGCGGATACTCGGTATCCCTACGATCCAAGACCGTATCGCCCAAATGGTAGCGAGACTTTCATTTGAGCCTTTGGTTGAACCTGAGTTTCTTAATGACTCATATGGTTATAGACCAAAGAAATCAGCGATAGATGCAGTGCGGGTGACAAGAAAACGCTGCTGGTATCACGACTGGGTTCTGGAATTTGATATAAAAGGGCTGTTTGACAACATTTCACACGATTTGCTAATGAAAGCAGTACGCAAACATACGGGTTGCAAATGGTTGCTGCTGTATATTGAGCGATGGCTACAAGCGCCTATGATAAAAGCGGATGGTGAAATAATTGAGCGAGTGCAAGGGACGCCACAAGGTGGTGTCATTAGTCCAGTGTTAGCCAACTTATTTCTCCACTATGTTTTTGATAAATGGATGCAAAAGAATCATGCCAATGTTAAATGGTGTCGATACGCAGATGATGGGCTTGTTCACTGTGATAGTGAGAAGGAAGCTCAACAAATGTTAGTAGAGCTTAAAGAGAGGTTTGAAGCCTGTGGGCTTGAGCTTCACCCAACGAAAACCAAAATTGCGTATTGCAAAGATGGTTCAAGAAAAGGTAAGCACGAGAACATTAGTTTTGACTTTTTAGGGTACACTTTCAGACCACGTCTTTGTCGGAATAGACAAACACAGGGTATCTTTATCAGTTTTACGCCCGCAGCGAGCAGAAATGCTCAAAAAGGGATGATAAAGAAAATTAGAATGCTAGGTATCCGAAAGCGAACAGATTTAAGTCTTGAGCAAATAGCCAGGTGGATCAACCCAATCATCAATGGTTGGATAAACTACTATGGCAGCTTCTGTCGTTCTGAGTTGTACAGGGTCTTCCGCGAGGTAAACAAAGCGTTAATCTGGTGGGCGAGGCACAAGTACAAGAAACTTCAACGACGCAAAACGAGAGCCGGTAAGTTTATGGAAAACCTTGCCCGCACTCATCGTTACTTGTTTGCCCATTGGCGAGCAGGAATGAGAGGGTCGATGGTTTAATGGGAGCGGTATGAGTCGAGAGGCTCACGTACCGTTCTGCGAGGGGCCGCTGGGGAAGTTCCAGCGGTCTACTCTCCTCACTTTTAGGGAAGACTGTTCAAGGATTGGTGACCGTGAAAACGCGAAGAAAATGGCGCTATTTAGGCGTATCGTGCTGAACCTTTTAGAGCAGCATCCACTAAAAGCCAGTAAACCAACCAAAATAAGAAAGGCAGCATGGAATGGCGATTTTAGGAGCGAGATTTTCTTTGGTTAAAAGATTTAACAAAGCTTAATCCCGCCCTGGTCAGCTAGTGGGTCTACTTGAGTGCCGGTGGCTGAACCATTATTTGTATCAGTACTGTCTTTTGAGGACTCGGATCCTCCGCCGCAGCCAAGAAGAAACAATAATATAAATGCCGACGTTAATTGTTTCATATAATAAGTATCCTTTTATTATTTAACCCGAAGTTCGGGCGGCTATGTAGTTTGGGGGGGGATCTTTTTTTAAGTCAGCTAGAAGCTCAGGAGGGCTATTTTTTGCCTGATGATGCATCTAGATTAAGCGATCATATAGATTTCAAAGGTTAAATCAATGAGGATTTATTGTTGCTCAAATGTTTTTAATTTTGCAGCCTATGTTTTTAGTTAACTTGATCAATATCAACACCAATTTGTCTAGATTACCTCATTATATTAGCGGTGTTTAATGCACATTATGTTGAGGCAACCATGACCGATACCAAGTTGATATTACTGCTGAAAACTTGCATTTTTACTGGCGTTATCCTGATTGTTATTGGCATTTATCTTCACAATTTTAATGATGCCATCGACGAGATGGGGGTTACCGGCATTATTATTAGCGCAATGTGCGTGGCGTTTGGCATGATTTTGTCTTTGCCGACCAAGATGTATTTAACCTTTTTATTGGTGATGCGTGAAGCTGAGCGAAAACAGTGATGTGAATTTTCAATAATTTATTGTTATTCTCCTCTCATAGACAGGATCTTTAGCGATAACGCTATATTTTAGGTAGAAAAAAGGCCTTATTTATGATCTGATAATTGTCGCCAAACAAACTACCATGAGCAATAAATAAAGCCGATGACGATTATCTCCTTAAAAAAGCAGTTTATGCAATTCTTCAATGCAAACATCCTTCAAAAAACGGCTAAGCGCACGGGGTTTATTCAACGAAATCGGTCTATTCTGCCGGAAATACTGATCCCAAGCTTGATATCTGCGTTGAGTAAAGGCAACTGCCATGCCATTGCAGACTTGCATCGTCAGTTCAATGGTATGTGTTTGACTGAAAATGATAATGTGGCTTACAAGCCCTTCCACAACCAGCTCCGTAAGGAAGCCTTTCCTCATTTTATGCAGCAACTGGTACAGTTGGCTATCGCTCAATTTGCCCGCCAACAATGTGCTCAGCTTCCGAAGAAGCTGTCTTGCTTTGATGATATTCTGCTTCAAGATGGCAGTTCATTTCATGTTCACAAGGCGTTAGCCGATGTCTACCCAAGCCGCTTTAAACGCAATCCTGCTGCGATAGAGTGCCATATGACCATGTCATTACGAACCTTTAACCCGACGGCGATGACGATAACTGCTGATACGGCTTCAGAAAGAGCCTATCTTCCCAAGCCATTTAAGATGAAAAACAAGCTACTTCTGGCTGATGCGGGATACCCTGATTTCGAGTTTTTTGCCGATGTGGAGCGTCATAATGGTTTCTATATTGTTCGGGGTGCAAAGTCACTCAATCCAAGGGTTGTAGAAGCTAAAAATGGCAAGGGCCGCATTCTTCCTAAGCTAGCTGGAATGAAGCTCAAAGACATAACGCGCCGTACCAACCGCACTGAAATTCTTGACCTCAAAGTCCACAGAGGCAAACAGGAGTTTCGAGTTGTAAGACGTTGGTTCGCTGAAGAAAAGCGGTTTTGTATCTGGTTAACAAACCTACCGACAGAGGCCTACTCAGCCGATGATATTATGGCGATTTATCGCTGCCGCTGGCAGGTTGAACTGCTGTTCAAAGAGTTGAAATCACATACAAACTGGCAGAGATTTGCTACCGCGCAAAAAGCGATAGTTGACGGCCTAGTCTGGGCCAGTCTGCTGGCAGTTATCATCAGGCGCAGTACCGCACTTCAGATAATGCCCTCAGTTTCACTGTTCAAAGCTGCAAAAAATGTGGACGTTTGGTTACTGCCTATCTTTGAATGTATCTGTCATCGAGCCTGGTCAGAAATAACAGAAAAGCTAGACTGGGCGATTTGCTATATAACAAGAAACGCTCCAAAGTCACAGCAAAGAAAATCTAAAGAAGACATAACCTTAGATGGGATTTATGTCAGACTTAATGCTTAAGGTCCAGTGTATGATTCTCCTCTATACACTGTCTATATAAGTATCATAAATTCCTAATTTCTAAATTTTTATACTTATTTATTGAATTAAACGTTTGACACTGAATAGTTTTGTTAATAAATTGTTGTGCTTATTTTGTTGGCTAGATTAAGGACAATCGATGCGTTCTTCACTGTTAAAATCACTCACGTTAATTGCTGTATCTCTGTTATCTTTTCATTCTTATGGTGTATCCAATTGGGTTAATTTTGAAGTGATTAATGGTCACATTAATCTTCCTGTGACGATTAATGGTGTAGAAGGTAAGGCTATATTAGACAGCGGCTCTCAAGTTAATGCGATCAATATCAGCTTTATTAATAAAAATAAGCTTGAGTTTTCTAAGGGAAGCAAAGTCGATATTAAAGGTGTTTATGGCACCGAAACTCGCCAACTTTATAACAATGTTAAAGCCAATTTATTTGGTGCTGATCTAGAGTTAGATGAACTGGTTGGTTTACGTTTAGGTCATCATGAGGTGCAGTTATTATTAGGTGCAGGCTTGCTCGAAAAATTTATTTTCCAAATTGATTATCCAAATAACCGTTTAAGATTATTTGAACGTGATTCAGTTGATCTAGCAAAGCTCAAAAACATTGAAATGCAAATTGATCGAGGAACTGGGCAACCAATTGTGAAAGTAAACCTTAATGGCGAAAAGAACGCTTGGCTTATATTAGATACTGGTAATAATAGTGGTTTGTTTTTAAAACGAACTCTGGCTACTGACTCTGATTGGTTAAACTTGTATGGTGCTCAATCTGGTACAGGTTATGGTGTTAATAACATAGCAAATATAGATAACTTTCGCTTACCTGAAGTTAAGTTCGGTCCATTTACTATCGAAAACGTTCAATCTAGTGTACCTGCAGATGGTCAAACTGAGTTCATCTCGGGTCAAGATAGAAGTGATTTGTCGCGCATTAAAGGCAAAAATATTAAAGGACTTGTTGGGTTCGATATTCTTAAACACTTTGTTCTCACCATTGATTATAAAGCTGGCCATATGCATGTAGGACTTCCTGAAGAATCTTAAGTGTCTGTTTATTTAGTTAAAACCAGGCTACTAACTATGGAGTAGCCTTTTTTATTTATTACATGTCACTCCATTCTATTTCCGTGTTGTTAGATTTTAACGTCGTAATTAACACTGAATCATTGCTGATTGTTTACAATTGGAGTAATTACGCACTTTTAGGCAATTAACCCAAGACTATTGCGGCAAAAACACCGATAATTCCCCCTAATTTAGACAAGCTGGCCGTTCGGCTGTGCACGACTGTGGACATATTCAATGGAAATCAAAGTAAATTTTCTCGACAATTTGAGACTCGAAGCCAAATTTGACGACTTTACCGTTACGGCCGACCAACCTATTCGTTACAAAGGTGATGGCTCTGCCCCAAGTCCTTTTGATTATTTTTTAGCCTCGTCTGCATTGTGTGCGGCTTACTTTATCAAGGTGTACTGTAAAGCCCGTGATATCTCAACTGAGCACATCAGACTGTCGCAAAACAATATCGTTGATCCTGAAGATCGCTATAACCAAATTTTTCAAATTCAGGTTGAGTTGCCAGATGATATTTCGGATAAAGACCGTGAAGGTATTTTACGCTCTATTGACCGTTGTACCGTTAAAAAAGTGGTGCAAACTGGCCCAGAATTTAAAATCGAAACCGTTGAAAACCTAGATTCAGACGCCAATGCGATGTTGATGGGGCAACCCGATGGTGACAGCAATACCTATATTTTAGGTAAAGACTTACCGCTTGAACAAACCATTCAAAACATGACTGGGTTATTAGCCGATCTTGGGATGAAGATTGAGATTTCATCGTGGCGTAATATTGTGCCTAACGTATGGTCTTTACATATTCGTGACGCCGCATCGCCTATGTGTTTTACCAACGGCAAAGGTGCCACAAAAGAAAGCGCATTATGCTCGGCATTAGGCGAGTTTATAGAGCGTTTAAACAATAACTTTTTCTATAACGATCAATTTTTTGGTGAAGAGATCGCTAACAGTGAGTTTGTGCATTACCCAAATGAGAAATGGTTTGCGCTTGAAGGCGACGACGCGCTGCCAACAGGCTTACTTGATGAATATTGCCTGGATATTTATAACCCAGATGAAGAGTTATGCGGTTCGCACCTAATTGACACTAACTCAGGTAATAAAGCACGCGGCATTTGTGCGATTCCATACACGCGCCGCTCAGATGGTGAAACGGTTTACTTCCCGTCTAACTTGATTGAAAACTTGTTTTTAAGTAATGGCATGAGTGCGGGTAACAACTTACAAGAAGCTCATGTTCAGTGCTTGTCTGAGATTTTTGAACGTGCAGTAAAACGTCAAATTATTGAGCAAGAAATTGTGCTGCCAGACGTGCCAATGGCAGTGTTAGAGAAGTACCCCAGTATTTTGGCTGGTATTAAAGGCCTAGAAGAGCAGGGTTTCCCTGTTGTGGTTAAAGACGCTTCATTAGGCGGGCAGTTCCCGGTGATGTGCGTTACCTTAATGAACCCGCGTACTGGTGGTGTATTTGCCTCTTTTGGTGCACACCCAAGCTTTGAAGTAGCATTAGAGCGTAGCTTAACTGAGCTGTTACAAGGTCGCAGTTTTGAAGGCTTAAACGATGTGCCCAAGCCAACCTTTAATAGCATGGCGGTAACTGAGCCTGAAAACTTTGTAGAGCACTTTATTGATTCAACAGGGGTTATTTCCTGGCGCTTCTTTAGCAGCAAATTTGATTATGAATTCTGTGAATGGGACTTTAGTGGCACTAACGAGCAAGAAGCTAACGCGCTGTTTGGTATTTTAGAAGACATGGGCCGCGAAGTGTACATTGCTGAGTTTACTGATTTAGGTGCATCAGCATGTCGTATTTTAGTACCTGATTACTCTGAAGTGTACCCAGTGGACGATTTGATTTGGGATAACACCAACAAGGCTCTTAGCTACCGCGAAGATATTTTAAATCTGCATTCGTTAAGCACAAAAGCCCTGTCTAAGTTGGTAAACCGTCTAGAAGAAAGCCAATTAGATAATCAAACCGATATCCCAACTTTGATTGGTATTGTGTTTGATGAAAACACCGTTTGGGGCCAGTTAACCATTATCGAGTTAAAGATTTTGATTTATTTGGCACTAGGTGAGCACGAAGACGCGCTTGAATTGGTTGAAGAGTTTTTGCAGTTTAACGACAATACGGTACAACGCCGTTTGTTTTATCAAGCTGTCAATGCTGTGCTTGAAGTGACCCTCGATGAAGAGTTAGAACTTGAGCACTTTATCGGTAACTTTACCCGCATGTTTGGTAAAGAGGTGATGGACAACGTAGTGGGCTCGGTTAACGGTACGATACGTTTTTATGGTCTGACTAAAACCAGCATTAAGCTTGAAGGTATTGAGCCTCACTTACGCTTGATTGAAAGTTATAAAAAGCTGCATCAGGCGCGTAAAATTAACGCGGCTAAGTAGCGTTAATTGATTCACAAATTAAAGCCCTAATTTTTAGGGCTTTTTTATTGCACTTAGATTGGCCTTCGGGTTATTTAATGACCTTGTTGATAGCCAATTAGCAGGAAAAAGCTTGGTAGGTGGCGTTATTCACTGTGGTTTTAACTGATTAAGATGAAGATTAAGTTTTAGGCAATTTTTTTTGCAGCTGAGCTAAGGTTAAAGGTTTATCAAAGTAGAAGCCTTGGATTAAATGACAACCAAGAGATTGCAGCAAAATGAGTTGCTCTTTTCTTTCTACACCTTCTGCAACAGTGATCATTTTGTATGCATCGCTTATGGCTAAAATAGACTTAACCAGGGTTTTACTTTGCTCATTCACGGTAATGTTATTGATAAAACAGCTGTCTATTTTTAATTCATCGAAGGGCAACATATTTAAATAACTTAATGATGAAAATCCGGTGCCAAAGTCATCGAGTGAGATACAAAAATTGCGTTTTTTCAGTTCAGTTAAAACGTTATATGTTTTCCCTAATTCATTTAGCATGACATTTTCGGTTATTTCTAAGGTGATTCTGCAACGTTGTATGCCTATTTCATCGGTAATCTGAGTCATTGATTCGATAAAATCAGCTGACATAAGCTGATTGGGCGAAATGTTAATTGACACCTTAATTGCATTTGGCCCATTAGGAGAAATGCTTAGTATGTCTTTGCAGGCCTGAGTAAATACAAATAAGCCTATTGGTTTAATGAGCCCTATTTCTTCAGCAATACCGATAAAGTCAGTCGGCGAAATGGTGCCCAGGGTTGGATGTCCCCACCTTGCGAGTGCTTCTACTGCGACTATTTTCTCAGTTGTGGCATCTATTTGTGGCTGGTAAAGCACAAATATTTGCTGATTGCTGAGCGCATCTTTTAACTTGTTTTCGAGTAAATATTTGTATTGCAGTTCTTCATTTAACTGATGATGATAAAAAGTCGTACTCCCTTTTAGTTCAGTTTTAGATTTATAGAGCACTATATCTGCTTTATGAATAAGGCCTTCAGCATGATGGTCATCAGCTGGGTACATGCTGGCGCCAATGCTACATTGGGTCTTTATTTCGTGCCCATGGATGATAAATTTATCTTCAAATAATTGCTGTATTTTTTCGATTTTTAAATAAGCTTCATTAATATGGTTAAGTTGTGGGAAGCAAAATACAAACTCGTCACCTCCAAAGCGTGACACTGTGTCGTTTAAGTCAAACGCATGCTTAAACCTTTGGGCAATAGATTTTAATAATTCGTCGCCTGCGCTATGACCATTGCAGTCATTCACTCTTTTAAAGTCATCAAGATCAATAAACACAACGGCAAGGAGTTGATTGTGTAGTTTTGCAGATTTAATGCCTTCATTTATTTTTTCCATCAATAAAGAGCGATTTGCCAAGCCTGTTAATGCGTCGTGCAATGCACTGTAGTGCAGTTTTTTCTTTGAGTTTTCCAGTGCATTAATGTTCTGTTCAATACGTTGCTGAAAGCGATTAAAGCGACGGGTAATTAAGCTACTGACTATAAGCGACACACCCACCATAAAAAGAGTTGAAAACACACTTAATGATATGATGTTGAATAGTTTTTTTTGATTAAGTGCTTGCGCTTCTTGTTGTTTTATTTCGATGTATCTATTGACATGGCTAGCATTAAAATACGATCCAATGACCCAGTCCCAGCCTTCAATTTTTCTGAGATAGCCTATTTCTGTTTTGCTGTTATTGGTTGTGTTAGCCGTTTGTTTGTTTAATGCCATGAAGCTGCCTTGTGTGATAGCTTCTGAGGCGATTTTTTGCGTTAACGCAGCGTTGGATTGGGTTAACAATGCCAGATTATGTTGTTTGTTCCCATTGGCGAGTATGTTGCCTTGAGTGTCGATGATAAATAAACTTTGGTTTTCAGTGTGTTCAAAATCAATAACCGATTTTAGCAATGATTCTTTTAGATCGTTTTCAATATCGGCAATATATTCTCCCGTGCCGATAAACCAGTCATAGGGCGCGAAATGCTTGCCGAATCCAATTTTTTGATATTCTTTTTGTACAGGTTCTCCCGGTTTTTGGTACCACCAATCGTAGAACGCTTCTCCATTTTGTTGTTTTATTAAGGCTATGTGCTCTCTTAGGATGTATGCTCCCCGAAGATCTTGAGCATCCCAGGCTGAGTCGCCTTCAAGATAGGGTTTGAGTCCATGCAGTATGTTAACTCCATCCATTTGAAAGATAAAAAAGTAACCTCGTCCTTGATAAAACCTAATGGGTCGCAGTGCATCTGTGATTAACTTTGTGACCGTCATTTGGGGTTTGTTTTGGTTGTTGTTATAGATATTCATTGCTATTGCGTGTGCTTCATTCACGCGTTGTTGAGACAAGGTTTTTAGCTCATCGATAACCCCTCTTTTTTTATACAAAATATAGTCGTATGCCTTGTCGGTAGACTGTTTTATGGTGTTTTTATTATTTTCGATAATGTCGTCACGAAGGGATTGGATACTTGCATTGGCTTTGTCTTGATTGTCTTTAATGATAATGACATTGACTGTAATAGCGAAAAATCCGACGACAATACTTGGGGTGTATTTTATGAGGTTAACCAATTTTTTATCATTGAGTATCATCATGAAAACTTAGCAATTCCTTTTAACGTATAAAAAAACAATCCGATAGAGATAACATTTTAGTTATTTAAAATAGTATAGATGTAACCGGTAAGTGTAGCTGGTTATTTTTTGCACGATGCGAATTGTGTTTTTATGGCTAACCTAGCTTTGTTTTGGCTGAATTTGCTTGAGGTTGAAACGGGCTTTGGTTGATGTATGAAGTGAGAGTCAGTCTTGGTTATTACTGTGATGGTTATTGATTGCTACTTTGACTTTTATAGGAAGCCAATTGCTGGGTATGTTTTGTAGCCTTGCTAACCCCCAATAAGCTTTATGGGGATTAACTAGAGGCTATTGAGGTGTATGTGTTTTATTACCATAGTATAAAAACGGACCATCAGAGGTTAATCTGTTTGGTCCGCTTTTTTACATATAGCCTGTAATAAATGGGCTTATTGAGTGTTTAAATAATTATCAACAGCTGTGGCGCGTTCTTCTGCATGTTCGATTAGATCGTCAACAGCATTATAAAAATCGCTGTCACTTTCTAAGAAGGTGTAGCCAGAGACTTCAGATGTGGCATAGGTTTCAACCAGTGCTGAATAGTCGTTGTATTTTGCTTGCATTTTATTGGTTTCAAATGCATCGCTAATGACCTCGAGTAAGTATTCGTTGTAGCGAGCGCGATACACATCATCTGCGTAGATTTTTGCTATCAGCGGCCAACTACTTGAGCTAAGATCTGAGAAGTCTAACGCCAAAGCGCCACCGAGCTTGCCATCTTGAAATGCTTCGTTATTGTCCCATGGGATCCAGGTTAGTTTTGAGGTTTCTGGGTTGTTATATAGGTAGTAGTTATGTGGCATTCTCCCGTATGTATCCCAGTTTTGAATGATGCCATTAACTGCTAAATATTTTAAAAATACGTCTACATCAAATACCGCTTCTAGGTTGGTGCGCCAGGTTGCTGGGTCACTGGTGTAGGTGTCATCATGAAGTGCGGTAAATAACGCTTCAATATCTGACCAGTCTTCTTCATCTTCGTTGGTTTTTTTCTCAAAGTCGTCCTGGTTAAAAGAGCCCTCAACAAACATGGCGCCATCATCTTCAGGCTTATATAAGTTACCTTCGTCGCTTGAGAATTGGGTATCAATTACCGTGTCATCTACTTCTTCAACGAGAGTGTATACGCCAAAATATTCAGGACCGTCGCCATGGTCGATGTACAGGGTATAAAAACCGGTATGAGACACAGCAAGACCTGCGTCTTTAAATACATCCGCCGCGGCTTTTTCGCGAAGCATTGACTCGTCGTTGTAGTTATTTTTTAAACTAAACTTTTTGAAACCGTAAAAACGTTGGTTTTTGATTTGTGGGTAATCATCTTCAAACTCGTCAAAGTCGAGCTTTAAGGCCAATTTTAAAATACCTTGCTGCCAACTGGATTGCAGTGATGAGTTACCTTTAAAACGAATGCCGACTCGGTACCATTGCGTGCCGTTATAAAACACTTCTGCAGGCACAAAAATAGGATCGTCATCATCGACTAAGGTGCTTGAGCTGCTTTTACCAAAGGTACCGTATAGGTCTGTAAGGTTATCGAGCATGCTTTCCCAGCGGTCTTCGGTCACAACAATATCAATTCGCTTTACTTCGGTGTCACTGAAGACTTCATCAAAGTTAGGGTCGACATCGTTGCTGTGAGTTTCGTCAGTCCAATCTGTCGCTTCAAAATCAGCATCATCAACTTCAGTATCAGTATCTGTGCTGGTATCAGTTACTGTTGTGTCTGTGCTAGAAACCGTTTCTGTCGTATCGGTATCACTGTCACTGCCGCCACAGCCGGTAAGCATCAGCAAACTGCCGAGCATAAGTGCAAGTAGAAAAGTAATAGACTGGTTAAATCGTCTATTAGCAGGGGGGATATGATTACTGCTAACCATCAAATTCTCCTAAGTTTTATCTTTTACGTAGTGAGGTCTCAGTTGAATCACTGAAATAAAATAGTTAAAAAGATGTTACTGCTCAAAGGTGTAAAAATTGTGCAGAGAAAAAGGATATATAGAGCAAATTGTGACAAATGACGAAAGGATAAGGCGGGTTTAATTTATTGGCTTTACTTCATCCGCTAAGATCAAATAACACAGATGAGTTTACAGCCATCGTATTTCAGATTTCAGATTAGGGTAGACTGACTTAAGTTACTTATAAAAGGTAGACTGACTTAAGTTACTTATAAAAGGTAGACTGACTTAAGTTACTTATAAAAGGTAGACTGACTTAAGTTACTTATAAAAGGTAGACTGACTTAAGTTACTTATAAAGGCTAGGGGTCTTAAGTTACTTATAAAAAGTAGAGTGACTTTTAAGTGTTATTGCAATAAAAAAACACGGATTTAACTCAGGGAAGGTTTATGAAATTTTCACATTATATTGTTTGTTTAGTGGCTTTTAGCCCTGCTTCTTTTGCCGCCAAATTACCGCCGATTTTAGATTTTTACCCTCTTTGTAGTCCGCAAACTATCGATACTGCCAATGATAAAATGGTTTACGATATTGACCCTGACTTATTGGAATCCTCTCATGGTGATGTATTGTCCCATCGTGATGCATATGTAAAGCAAGCCTTAGTTGAAATACAGCATAAAGCTGCAGCTGCTGGCGCGGATGCAGTTATTATTGATCGATTAACTGTAGGCGGCATTGACCGCAGTCTTGATCTGCAAGATGACAGTAACCGGGTTAAATCCGATACCAAACAAATCCATGTGATTACCGCTGCACAATACGTTAATTTGTGTGACGACACGCAACTTAGCAGCGACCCCACACCGTATAACAGCGAAGGTAAAGCGGTTTCGTATACCCAAACCACTGTTAAGTTGACGATGGCAGAAGAAGGCAATCTGTTAAAAAAAGCGCAAAAACACCAAGCACCTGATGCGCTTATTACAACCGACAGTGCCTATGGCGTTCACATTGGTGGTTCAGTTGATGATTTACAACAAGCATTAGGCCCTCACAGTATTCAGTTGCAACTGGATAATGGCGCAACTGTTTATGGCTACGGACGTAGCTTATGGTTTGTGGTTAAAGACGGTCGTGTATTAATGATTACTCAGGATTTAGGGTTATTAAATGGTCATGGTCAAAACCAAATTGCCTTAAGTGAAAATTATGATAGTGATAATTGGGTGATTGCTGATCAAGTGCATCAAGGTGATGAGCTTAATCGTGTTAAGGCGCATTTACCCCTTAAAAAGCACGGGGATGGCTATAGTATTGCAGGTAAAAATAGTCGCTTATTATTAACCTTTGAAGACTACAAAGAAAACGTGTCTCAAGAGGCGGTTTCTCGCCTGAACAGCTTTGCGGTTTTACCGTTAACAGCAACCGATAAGTATAAAGTTAACTTTGGTAATTTTGATAATATCGACATCACAACATTGCTGACATTAGCATTTAAGCAAGCTTATACCTTGCAACCACAACAGCTCATCAACCAAATCCAATTGACAGATAACGGCCCCAAAGTACTGGTGAATAGCAATGTGTTATTGGGATTTGATAGCCAGGGGGTTGTCAATTCAATCAAAATTACCGAGTCGATGTTTGGCGCACAAACGATGAGTGAATTTAACGCAGTGCTTGCCAGTTACAACTTGCCCGCTATCAAATCTCAATTGTTGGAGCGATACCCAAACGCAGAAGATAATTTTGATAATATTATGCTGACAAAAGGGACTGTGATGTTGTCGATTAATTTTGATTCATACGATGACGATGCACAGTTAATTGATCTCACTTTACAGTTTTAATTGAGATAATCACGAAAGTGAAAGTAGTGTTAATAGTGAAACTGCCAACGATAAAGTGAAGATTATTACGAGTTAATGCGCTAAAGTACCCGCCATTTTTAGTTGATATTGTGCAAGATTGTGCAAATTGTTTTTAGGAACAGAAATGAATATTGAAAATGATGTGATTGATAATTTAGCTGACTTAGAACGCTTTTTACTTTTGGTTGAAAAGGGCGGTTTAGGTTTGCAGGGCGTTACAGGCGTGGGAATGGCCACCAGTAACGCTGATGGCCGTCATTTTGTTGCGGTATTTGGAGATAACCATAAGCTTTTACTTGGCCGCTGGGTTACCCCTGAAATTTTTGAAAGCGGGCAAGATATGGTTAAAAATGGGGTTAAGCCTAAGCATTGATCTCCCCAGGTTTAATCAAGACGAATACCGTTTAAACAAAAAAGGCAGAATCGAAATTCTGCCTTTTTAATGGTTTTGATGCTGCATTGTCCTAGGATTAATGAATAAGATACATTGCTTTGTTTGTCGACAACATCAGCTGTAATCCCTTCGCAGTAGAGTAACGTGCTTTAAGCCCTTGTTCAGATGGTTCACCAATTAAACTTGGACTTCTCCAAATAACATTGCTGTTAACATCGTGTTTTTCAATATGATAATCTGTGTCTTCTTCGCTGAAGTATGCTTGCCCGACTTGAACTGCGACAAAATAGCCTTGGTTACTGCTGGTGGTTTCATCGATAGCAATGCCAAAAATTGAACGCTTGATGGCTCTAGTGTCTTTTTCAACAAGGGTTAAGTTGGCTATTTCGTATGTATAGATATTGCTGTTATTTTCATAATGATCAGTGTTAATACACATCAGTTCTTGTTGTGTGTCACTATCTAGGTTTATTAACGTCAAATACTGGCAGTTTTGATTTATAAACGATTGTTCTGACAGTGAACTCGTGTTTAGTGTTAGTAGGCTTACGGTATTATTTCGGGCCACAATCACGGTTTTTTCATTGATGACAAAGTCGGTAATATTGCTTTCAAAACTGTATTGGGCAATTAGGCTTTGGTCGTCAATATTAACGATTTTGAGTGTCTTGCCGTCGGCATAAATGGCATCTTCAAAACCATCTTGGTTAATATCAAATGCCTTAATCGCGCCAATATCAGATTGACTGCTGGTGGTAGATTGCCAGTGGAAGCTATAGTCAAATAACTGCATGACACCCATCCCTCCGTCGTAATACTCTGTTGTTGGCAGTAGTAAATCGCCAAAGCCGTCGTAGTTATAATCAGTGGTGACGGCATGGAAGCTCCTATCCCAGTTTGAGGATATTTGCTCACTTAATTGGTAAGATCCATCAGCTGCCATTGTCAGGATTCGACTGCCTTGATAGCCGTTTGCGGTTTGCGGTACAAAGAATACGGCTTTTTCATCATTATCAGTGATAGTTGACCAACCTGCACTGCTAAAAGAATCTAATTGAACGGTAGACGGGTTTTGTTTAATGTCGATGGTATTGATACCAATATCAGCCACAAGCAAACGATCTTCGGCAGTGGTCATTGTATCAACGCCCCAATGAAGTTCGTCTTCACCATCATTATCAGAGTCGCCGACAGTTAACGCGCTTACGCTAGAGTGTGGAGTATATTGAGACCATATTTGTGATAGCTCATTACTTGTTAACTTATAAGCATGCACTTCTCCAGACTGACATTCTCCCACCACTAATTCGTCGGCGGCGTCATTATCTAAATTCATGGTATTGATTGAACAAGTATTAGATACTTCAACGGTAGCTAATTGCGATTTATTGATAGCAGAGTAAATACTGACCGTTGACCAGTAATTCCCCCCGGCAATCTCATTAACGCCATCGCCGTTGTAATCACCGGTAGTCAGGACTCGATCTCCGAATGGTGTACTGTTAGCCCACTTGTTTTGCCAAGTTTGAGTATCATAAACCAAACCGCTATTGGTAATAAGTTCAAGACCAGGTTGCAGATCAACATTTGCAAAAATGACTTTCTGAGCATCAATGTTGACCGAAAATAATACATTAGATGGCGCAGACATGCTGATAACACTGAGTAGAGATTCCGTCTCATAAGCATTCACCCCTCGCGCATGCAAATAAGCGATTTCTGGAATGCCGTCACTATCAATATCATCGATTGCTGCGCTGAAAATCGTATCCTCAGTCGAGAATAGTTCGTATGACAACGCATTGAGATCGTTAATCACGCTAATACCGTGTGTTGTAATCAGCACAATATCATCACGATTATCTTTGTTGGTATCAAAAACCAACACTTGTTGTATGGTGCCTTTAGTGGCTAATTTAAATGGATAAAACCAGGTTTGTACGTAATTGCCATTTTGTTCGGTTAAAATAAACACCCTGTTATTATTATCAGTCGACACCAGTTCATTGCTACCGTCACCATTAAAATCTCCCACCCACATTGATTTTTCGTTACGAGGGACTTCAATTCCTGAGCGAGTTAATGGTAAAGGTTTATCTGCGTTTACATCGAGTGAAACCGATGCAGATTCGAGGATATTGCCATTGGAATCGGTAAGAGCAAAAACAAAGTCGACACTTTGTAAGGGGAAAAGATAGTCATTTCCGACTGACCAAGTAACAAGTCCCTGGCTGTCAATGGTCGCGCCACTAGGCCCTGAAATTAACGAGCCAATTTTAGCCGGATCAATATTGTCTGGGTCAGTGAGCAATGCACTAAATTGCACAGTTTGGCCAGATTGTATGTGGTTAGGTAGGTTAACGGCATTAAATTGTGCGGGTGAGTCGTTAATGGTAAAGAAAAAATAATCACTCTCAACTGTATTAATACCGTCGGAAACCACCATTGCCACTTTAACTTCATCCCCATAAACTGCAATGTGAGCTGGCAGAATGTAATTGGTTTGCCCGCTGACTAGCTGGCCATTAATATACCAGCGGTAACTGACAGTGAGTTGATCAAGACTGTTATCTGGATCGAAATAATGCCCTGGTGACACAGTCAGTGGTGTTGTTGTATATAACTGATAATTATTACCGCTTGGCGCATAAACTTCTGGCGGTAATGACATCTTAGCCACATCAACAAGCGGTTTATTTGATAAATTATTGGTGATTAAGTCATTAACAGATGCAAAGTAAGTACCTACATCATCAATGCCATTATTGTCTGTATCTTGGGTATATTTTACCGGGCCATTTAAAAACGCTAGCGTAGACGAATTGGTGCCCTTAACGATGATCTTTCCTTGTTCTAAATTTCCATCTAAAGCATTGGTCGATATGTTGAATTGACCTAAGGTGCTATGAAAATAAGCCCCTGAAATGACCCAATTAAATTGGTTGTTTTGATAGGATTGAGTTTGAGTTACCTGAAAAAGTGCTTGTGTTTGGCCTGAGTAAGTATAAAGAAGATTGGTTTTGATGCTGTTGCTGAATTGATCTGTATTGGGGGTTTCTTGGCTATTAATTCCATAGCTGCCAGTGAGCGATGTTGTGAGACTACCTTCTTTCCAAGATAAATTGTCAAAGTTAAAGCTAAAATTATATTGGCTGTCTGTGTTAGTTTTTAGCGAAAAGGCCATATTACCGTTGACATTATTGCTATAGCCGTCGCTACAATTATTGTAACTTACGGCAAGGTTTCCTGTAAATTGACTGCTTAATTGGCCTTTAAATTTGATACTGCCAGAGGTCGAACATTGGGCAGTAAAATCCACTTTTCCAGAGTTGGTTACATTATAATCAAGTTCTTCTAAATGTAAGTTAGGCAGTAAAACGCCTTCTCCAATAACCACTTTTTTAAACACATGTTGGGTATTTGCGAGGGTTAATGTCGTCAATGATTTGCTGCCAGTGTAGCGCGCGCTGACTAATTGCGATGCCGCGTTCTCTAACTCAATAGCATTATAGTTATTGGCGTTTTTAATAATATCAGACTGTGAGCTGGTGCCTGCTGGATTATCGGGTGTTTCACTGGATGTGTCAGAAGAGTCTCCGCCACCACCACAAGCCGAAAGAGAAAATAAAATCGCAAATGCGAGCGAGGAGCGGGTTTTCGTTAACATTTTTCATCCTTGCACAATGTTGTGAAAATACATTCTTAGAATGTAAATTAATTGTATGATTTTTGTTGTGTATACTAGGGTTTGACCAAATCCTTTGCAATGAAAATTTGCGCTTTAAGCCAGATATTATTATTGCTGTTAAAGGTACTGGCGTCTGGTTCAATAACGGATGGTTTTTTGGGGTATTTAGCTGCTGTGACAAAGGCTTAATGTTATTGATTTATTGTCTTTTAGCAGAGGGCTTTATGTCGGTGATTGTGGAGGGTTCGAATTGCTTAAGGTGAGGCGTAAAAAAGGCAGAATACGATTCTGCCTTTTTTACTCGCTGATTTGAGTTACTTGTCTGAGTTACTTGTCTGAGTTAGTTGAGCCAATTTTATGAATGGCTAAGTCAGCGCCAATAAATTCATGTTCCTGGCTTAAACGTAAGCTTGAGATTTTATTTACCATGCCGTAAACGATTAGACCGCCCATTAATGCGACAACAACACCAGCAACACTACCGACTAATTGAGACATTAAGCTTACCCCGCCAAGGCCGCCCAATGCTTGCTGGCCAAAAATGCCTGCTGCAATACCGCCCCACACACCACATAAACCGTGCAATGGCCACACACCTAAAACGTCATCTATTTTACTGCTACGTTGTAATTTTGTGTATACCCACACAAATAAGCCGCCAGCGACACCGCCGACTATAAATGCACCGACAGGATGCATTAAATCAGAACCGGCGCACACCGCCACTAACCCAGCAAGTGGCCCGTTATGGATAAACCCAGGGTCGTTTTTACCGACTATCAGCGCGATGATCGTGCCGCCCACCATGGCCATTAAACTGTTTACTGCGACTAAACCGCTAATGCCATCGAGTGTTTGTGCTGACATCACATTAAAGCCAAACCAACCCACAACGAGTATCCATGAGCCTAATGCTAAAAAAGGAATATTAGAGGGCGCAAACGCGATACCCGGTTTACGGCCGCGGCGAGCACCTAATATATAGATTGCTACCAAGGCTAGCCAGCCACCCATAGCATGAACCACAACTGAGCCTGCAAAATCATGAAATTGAGCGCCAAACTGACTCTCTAACCACGCTTGAAAGCCATAATTACCATTCCAGATAATCCCTTCAAATAAGGGGTAAACAAAAGCCACTATCATGGCTGAGGCAAATAAGAAGGGCCTAAAACTGCCACGTTCGGCAATACCGCCTGAAACAATGGCAGGAATTGCTGCAGCAAAGGTGAGCAAAAAGAAAAACTTAACTAATTGATAGCCGTTGTCAGCACTTAAGGTTTCTGCGCTCACAAAAAAATGGCTGCCATAAGCGATTTGATAACCAATGACAAAGTAAGCTATGGCTGAAAAGGCAAAGTCCGTAAGAATTTTTACCAGAGCATTAACTTGGTTTTTGTGCCTGACGGTTCCGACTTCTAAAAAAGCAAAGCCAGCGTGCATGGCTAACACCATGATTGCACCAAGTAAGATAAATAAAGTGTTCGCACTTTGTGCAATCACACCAATTGCATCGCTAATATTGTTCATTTCAGTCGCCATGTAAGGATTCTCTTTGGGAATTCATGTGCTTACTAAAGCAAAAGCCATTCCGTTTTTTCGCTATTATTATCAAGTTTCGTTCGTTTATGGTGCAAATGTATGAAAATGTTGCTGAAATGTTTTTGTTTATGCTCGATCGTTGTGCAATAAGTAAGCGTTATTGTGCTGAAAATGGGCCTGAATTTAGTGGAATATATCGAAATGGTACTAACACGGTGCACCAGCGCCTTATTTTGGTGCGGGGTGGTTAGCAGTGATTTAACATGATATTAACCTGTGGTTTAGGTTAATGTAATAAGTAGGTAATCTCAGATAATGATAGTCAATGCGCATCAAACAACCTTTTACCCGGTTAATTTGATTGGCAACAGGCTAACGAGTGACACGAAAATTTACCTTGGTAACGACAGACTAACGTTTTTAGTAAGGGTTTACATGTTGTTTACTGGGTTAGTCACAGCTGAGGTTAGCATTGCTAAGTGTGATGATTTAGGTGGCGTAGTCGCTGTATTTAGGGGGAAGTATGACAAATGTAAGAGTCGCTGGGGTAGGTATGATCCCCTTTTGCAAGCCGGGTCATCATGAGCCTTACCGTGTTATGGCGGCTAAAGCAATAAGGCTTGCATTAACCGATGCTGGGCTTGATGCTAAATCCATTGGCCAGGCTTATGGTGCCTATATTTATGGTGACAGTACCTGCGCACAGCACGCTTTTTATGATGTATGCCAAAGCGGTATCCCTGTTATTAACGTCAATAATAATTGTTCGAGTGGCTCAACGGCGTTGTTTTTGGCTCGCCAAGCAGTGTTGTCTGGTCAGGTTGAGTGTGCATTAGCATTTGGATTTGAAGAAATGCAGCCAGGTGCGTTAGGTTCACACTGGCAAGACAGAGAAAGCCCATTCGAGCGGCTTAATCCTGTATTACAACAATTTAATGCACCACAGGGGCCGATTGCATTACGTGCTTTTGGCGCGGCAGGGCGCCATTATATGGACAAATACCATGTCGGCGCAGAAATCTTTGCTAAGGTGGCTGAAAAGTCACGTAGACATGCCATTAATAACCCGTATTCGATGTTTTCTTCGCCACTCATTTATCAGCAAGTGCTCGACGATAAAGTAATATACGACAATTACCTCACGCGCTTAATGGCGTGTCCGCCAACTTGTGGCGCAGCTGCCACCATAGTATGTAGTGAACAATTTGCTCGCCAACATGGTATTGCTTCTCAGGTAAAAATACTTGCACAATCCATGGCAACCGACACCGAAATATCGTGGCAAGACCCCATTTATGCAGTTGGTAAGGCCATGACTCAACAAGCGGCTCAGCAGGTTTACCATGATGCAGGTATTAGCCCAAATGATATTGATGTGATTGAGTTGCATGATTGTTTTACCCCAAATGAGGTGATTACTTATGAGGCGCTTGGGCTTTGCCCAGAAGGTGGTGCAGCGCAATTTATTGCCGATGGTGACAACACCTATGGCGGTCGGTATGTGATTGGGCCATCGGGCGGTTTGATGTCAAAAGGCCATCCCATTGGAGCAACGGGGCTTGCTCAATGCACCGAATTAACCTGGCATTTACGTGGCCAAGCAGGTAACAGGCAGGTAGAAGGTGCAAGACTGGCATTACAACACAATGTTGGCCTTGGCGGCGCCGTTGTGGTGACCTTATACGGGATTTAGACGAAGATGATGTGCGGTAGCGATACTCAATACAGTGCGACTGTTTCACACTGCATTGGGTGCTATATATTTGATGCGATACTGCTGTTAAGCCGTTTTTTTCGTTTTACCACCAAAAGTGCGGCGACAAAATGTCACTAGGCTGAATGATAAAATGCCGGTGCCAATCAATGACACAAGCGTAATTAATGCCACATAACTGGCTGGCATGTTCAGACCATCGTGAAGTGGGCGTACAAAGCTGGCAACCCTGCCCGATAATGGTCTGTCGCTGTGTTTTAATGCCGACTCGATAACACCCGTAGTATGGTTGATGCTAATGCGGTCGGCTTCTCTTAACCAAACGCCTGGATGTTCATCAAATTGAATCGTAAACATTTGTGCCTTTGGTTTTTGGTTTTCGCCTTGAGGGGCCGCGGTTGGTTTTTTCCCTGGCTTAGTGCGTGGCTTGCTTACTGAAACTAATTCTGAGTTTGGCCACACCTGTTGGGCGTTAGTGAGCTGACTTAACCAATCATTGCCCTGGCTAACCGCAAACGACTGAGCAACAGGCTTTTGATTTAGCGCCCCAGTCCATAAACTGTTGTAAGTAATTAAAAAGCCGCTAACACATAATATAAATAACGGTATTGAGACAAACAGCCCTAATTGAATGTGGCTTTTAAGCAAACTGCTTGAGCGAGTGTTTTTAGGAAATGTTTGTTTTAAGCGAAAGCCATTACGCACTCGCCACCATAAATAAATCCCAATTAATGTGACAATACCGCCAGCCAAAGAGGCCCAAGCATTGATGTATTTACCGCCGTTGTCGATTAAAAAATTACGATGCAACCAAAAGGCGGTTTCATAAAAAGGTAGGTCGAATGAAGCGCGGCTAGCAAGCTCGTTTAACTCGCTGTCTAATGCGATGGCTTTACCGCGCGCAGTGGCTTGAATATAAGGGGTGTATTCTGTGGGAAAACGTACCGTGCTCATTTCAGGGTATCGCTCAAACACCCTTGCTAACGTTTCGGCTTTTTGTTCTAGGGTTAGCGGGACAAAGGTTTGCCCTAAACTGTCAGTGCGTTTTAATAAATCTACGCTGCCTAAATAAACCCCTGTTGTCAGTACAATTAACATTGTAATGCTAATAGTAAAGCCGACCCAGTTATGTATCCATTTTAGTGCCGAAACCATATTCATGTTGTTTGCTCAAATTACATTACAAAAAGCTGATTTTATTGTGCTTTTATATTGTGATGATAGTAAATAGAAATGGCGGCAATGATAATTAATCTCAATTAATTGTTCAATTAAAGAAGTGTAAAGATGGAGATTAACTCAGTAATACAGGGTTCGATATCTTAAGCCTTACTTATCCTATTTGAATGTTTTTTGTTTTAATTAACTGAAGTATATCGCTTAATTTTTATTCTTTCTTTGTTGTACATTTAAATGTGAACGATTGTTCAGAATGTATTTGAGCGATTGTTCAATTTATTGTATAGTTAACGCAATTCAACAGTGTTGTTGCTTAATTAATATTTGATAAGAGAGATCATGATGACTTCATTTACTATTCATACCGTAGAAAGCGCCCCGCAAGAAAGCAAAGCCATGCTTGAGGGTGCTAAAAAACAAATGGGTATGGTACCTAATTTGTTTGGCGTATTAGCCCAATCACCCAGCACATTAAAGGCCTATCAACAGTTGCATCAGGCTTTTTCAGAGTCGTCATTTAACGCAGAAGAACTCACTGTAGTTTGGCAAACCATTAACGTTGAGCATGAATGTACTTATTGTGTTCCTGCGCATACTGCGATTGCCAATTCAATGAATGTTGACCCAGCTATCACTCAAGCATTACGTAACAAAACCGCCTTGCCTAATGCTAAATTACAGGCGCTACACGATGCGACATTAAGCATTGTGCGTAACCGCGGTAATATTTCGGCAGCTGAACTTGAAGCCTTTTATGCCGCGGGTTACGGCCAGCAACAAGTGTTAGAAATCATTTTAGGCCTGTCACAAAAAGTGATCAGTAACTACACAAACCATGTTGCTCATACTCCAACAGATGACGCATTTAAACCATTTGCTTGGAAGTAAGCATAAACAGCGGTTTGCTCGATAACAAGGCAAGCTTCAATTTTGAATGTAAGGTCTAAAGGTCGATCGACTTAACGAGATTGACTCAGCTCTTAACTCGTTCATGCTTTTATTAAACCAATGTTTCTGACAAGCATTGGTTTTTTTATTTGGTTTTTATGGGCGGCTAAGTGAATGAATTTATTTCGATTGGTATCTCATGGGTTGTGTGCCATATTTTAAAGCAACGGTGTTGTTGAATGCCTTAACTTAAATGAGTAGGGCTTAATTATCTGATGTTAGGAAATCATATGTTCAGTAGCTTGCGTGCTTATCGCTCGTCGATCATTTTATTAAGTGCGCTGTTAATTGGCGGCTTATTTGGAGGCTTGTTTCCTGAGTGGGCGATTAAACTCAAACCCATTGGGCAAATATTTTTAAATTTGCTGTTTATGATCATCGTGCCATTAGTGGCAGTGAGCGTGATGTCGTCGATTGCTCATATGACAGATTTAAAAAAGTTAGGTGCCTTATTAGTGTCGATTATGGCGGTGTCGATTGTGATGGCGATTGTGCCATCTGTTGGCGTCGTGCTATTAGCGCTCGCTTACGATCCGGCTCAGGGGGTGACCTTAGATTTGGCTAATACGGTCGATGCGGCATCAGGCAGTATGGATTTTGTGAGCTTATTAACCACCAATGATTTTGTTGGGCTGTTGTCTAAGTCGAATATTTTAGCGTTAATCATCATGTCGGTGATTGGCGGTGTTGCCATTGGTCAATCTGGTGAAGATGGCCAGGTAGTCAGTCGGCTTTTAGATAGCGTGAATACGGTTATTATGAAAGTCATTTCAATCTTAATGTATGTTGCCCCCATCGGCTTGGGGGCATATTTTGCTGCCACCATGGCCAGCCAAGATACAGAATTAATGGGCACTTTTGCCCGTGCTGTGGGGTTGTTCTTTGTTGCCATGGCGCTGTATTTAACCGTGGGGTCAACGCTATATGCCTGGATTGGCGGTGGGGTAAAAGGAGTTAAACAATTTTGGCAGCACATGCTTGAGCCTGCCGTTACCGCTTTGGGCACCAGTTCATCTTTAGCCACTTTGCCTGTGACCATTCGCAGTGCCGCAAAGATGGGCTTGAATGAGCAGATTGCTGAAATTAGCCTGCCGTTACTGGTTAATTTAAACAAAGGTGGCGCCGCTGCAATTACCGCGTTAAAGATTGTGTTTATCTATTCGTTATTAGGGCTCGATTTCACTACCGACGTATTTATGCTGACCATTTTGATTTCGGTGTTGTCGGCCTTTGTGATTGGTGGCGTGCCAGGTGGGGCGTTTTTAGGTGAGATTTTTATTGTGACGACATTAGGGCTACCTATGGAGGTGATCCCGATTTTAGTGGTGATAGGGGCAATTACTGATGCCGCATCAACAGTGATAAATGTGGTACATGACTTAACCGCAACGCAAATTATTGAGCGGATTAATGGCAAGTATTATCAGGCGGTTGAGCACGAATAAACCTTAAAATAGCCGCCACAGTATTTGTATTTACTTAGGCGGCTATGCTTCGGGGGGAAGTCTTATTGCGCTTCGCTCAGTGCAAGCACGTCAAAGCATGCGCCCATGGTGTGGTAGTCGGTTTTACCGATAGGGCTTTTTTGGTCGCCCAGGATTCGCTTGCTTTCAATTAGTTTTGTCATTGGGCTTGTGACGACTAAGACTTAAGAGAAGCAATCTCGGGTTCAACAAGCCTGATTGTTGAATCGCAGAGCCTAGCAACGTATGATGCGTTTTTTGATTTAACCCCCCAAGTCTCAATTCAAATACTATGCGCCATTTAACTACTAGTTATCATCCTGATACGCCTCAAGAGTTTATCGAAAATATTCAAGCGACCATGCTAACGCGTTTAGCGGCGCGAGCGATTGTGCTGCGTGGTAATGAGATATTGATGTTGTATACCCAACGCTATCATGACTATTCATTGCCTGGTGGCGGTGTTGATGATGGTGAGCATATAGAGCAGGGCTTAATTCGCGAGTTACAAGAAGAAACCGGCGCGCAAGTGGTGGGCGATATCATTCCGTTTGGCTTATATCAAGAGTATCGCCCATAGCGCAGAGATGGCTTTGAGTCGGTAAACATGCTGTCTTACTGCTATGTATGCAATATTGCTGACGAACTCGCTGAGCCCCAATTTGAAGCCCATGAAATCAATAATGGCATGGTGCCCGTTTGGATGGATATTGATGCCGCGATTCAACATAACCTCGACACCATGGCAAATAGCAACAAAAAAGGCCTCTCGATAGAACGAGAGACCTTTATATTAAAGCTGATTAAAAAAGAGTTGTTATAGGGTTATCACCCCTTCACCGGTTCGCATTAATCAGCTTTTGTTCATTGGCTAAATAGGGTTATGCGCGCACCTGGCCAACACCACTCACCAGATACTTTTCAGTAGTGAGCGACTCAAGCCCCATTGGGCCGTAAGCATGTAATTTGCTGGTGGCAATACCAATTTCAGCGCCAAGACCTAGCTCGCTACCATCAGAGAAGCGAGATGATGCATTCACCATCACTACAGAGGCATCAACAGTGCGTTGAAAGCGTGCTGCAGTCAATTCATTTTGAGTACAAATCACTTCAGTGTGATGGCTACCAAAACGACGGATATGATTAATCGCACCGTCAAAGTCATCCACTTGCTTAATGGCGATTTCAAGGTCTAGGTACTCTTGACCAAAATCGTCATCGCCCATCACATTGCAGGTGTCAAAATACGCTTTTGCTTGCTGGCAGGCATTTATTCTCACGTTATGCTCTGCTAGTGCGTTGGCCGCTTTTGGTAAAAATGCTCCTGCAATGTCTTTATGCACAATCAAACCTTCGAGTGCATTGCATACGCCTGTTCGTTGGGTTTTGCCATTAAGTAGCAGTGATAGCGCAATATCAAGATCGGCTTCTTTGTCTATGTATAAATGACAAACACCTTTAAAGTGTTGAATTACTGGCACCTTACTGTTGTCGGTGACAAAGTTAATTAACCCTTCACCGCCACGTGGAATAATGACATCAATATAGTCACGTTGCTGCATCAGCTCCATCATTAAGCCGCGATCAGGATCGGGTACCACTGTAATGAGCGCTGGTGGTAACTGATATACTTCGAGCACTTTTTGCAAAATAGAGGCAATCATTTTACTTGAGTGCAGCGCTTCTTTACCGCCACGCAAAATGACCGCATTACCTGATTTAAAGCATAAGGCACCGGCATCGGCAGTGACATTTGGGCGCGCTTCATAAATCATACATACCACACCAAGTGGAACGCGCATTTTACGAATACTTAAGCCATTGGGTCTGTCACCTAAATCCCGTTGAATACCCACTGGATCGGGCAGTGATGCTACGGTTTCAATACCTGCAGCCATCGATTCAATACGTTCATTGTTTAACGTTAAGCGATCTAACATTGCTGCGCCCATATTGGCGCTTTGTGCATTGGCTAAATCAAGTAAGTTGGCTTTAATAATTTCATCACTATGAGCGCGAAGCGCCTTTGCCATATCAAGCAAAATGGTGTTTTTCACTTGTTCATCTACCACTGCTAATGTTTGCGCTGCAATGGCTGCGTTTTGAGATAACGTCTTAATTAAACTCATATTTGCTCCAAAATGGCGATGTCTTTATCTGAAATCAAGGGCCCGGTTTTTTGCTGTGCATTATTTGCAAACTCGCGGTCATCTTGATCAGATATAAAATGAAGTAAGCAACTACTGTAATTTGATTTGGCTTTTGCCAATTTAGTGCCATCGCCTTTGCGCACTAAAACAGTATCTCCAACGGAAAAGTTACCTTTAACGGCGACTACATCGTCACTTGTTAGTTGCGTATCTTGTTCTTCAAGGTCTGCGTTGAAATCGTTTTCAACGATTAACTCACCTTGTACTTGAGAGGTATGCGTCATCCAATGTAAGTGTTCTTGCATTGGTTCGTCATACGGGGTGAATAAGGTTCCTGGGTTTTGACCTTTTAGCAGTTGGTTAAACGTATCTGCATCAAAACCATCAACAATCATGGTTTCAATTCCGTGTGAGATGGCTTTTTCTGCTGCTTGTATTTTTGTGCGCATGCCGCCAGTACCCACGCTGCTGGTTGCACCGCCAGCCATTGCAAATATGTCTGGGTTGATATCGGTTACCTGTTTGATCAACTTGGCATCGTCATGCAAGTTAGGGTTTTTGGTGTATAACCCTTTTACATCAGAACAAATAATAAGTGCATCAGCATCAGAGGCCGCAGCAACCATCGCAGATAAATTGTCGTTATCGCCGACACGTAATTTGTCAGTTGTAACGGCATCATTTTCATTAATGATTGGCAGTAAACCATGGTCTAATAATGTAAAAATGGTTTCTTTAATACTCACATAACGTTCACGATCCCGAAGATCGCCGTGGGTAACTAGTAGCTGTGCCGATGGGAAATCAAATAGTTTGTCCCAAGTGGCCATCATGTCAGCTTGTCCTGCAGCAGCCATTGCCTTTTTCAGCGGTACACTGAGCTCTTCTACATCAGCAAAGCGGTGTTTCCCGGCTGCAACCGAACCCGATGACACGAGTACCACCTGACAACCTTGAGCGCGGCAATTTGCAATAAATTGTGCAATACCCAATAGATAATGACTGCTGCACCCCTGTTGATGAGGCGCAATAAGTGCACTGCCTACTTTAACGACAATGCGTTTCCAATGTGACGTTGACATTATATTCTCTCGATTATTTCTGCTCAGCTAGTACGCGGCCGGCTTCGTGGAAGGTATCAACTGTTTTTTCGCAAGGTTCAGTATCAATAGCACTCGTGACCCAAATCACCACACTGCTGACAATAAAGCCTGGGATCATTTCGTACATCATGCTCGATAATACTTTGCCATCGGCAAGGACAGGGGCATATATCCAAAATAGAACTGTAGCAGCACCTGAGACAATACCAGCCATGGCCGCTTTGTGGGTGAGGTTGTGTTTGTATAGACTAAATAAGATTAAGGGACCAAACGCTGCGCCAAATCCTGCCCAAGCATTACTCACTAATGATAAAATGCTGTTTGAGCGATCAAGCGCTAATAAACTGGCCACAACTGCAACGCCAGCAACCCCGAAACGGCCCATTTTCACCATTTCTTGTTCAGTGGCTTCTTTCTTTGAGATCACGCGATAAATATCTTCGGTTAGCGAGCTTGAAGACACCAATAGCTGTGATGAAATGGTGCTCATGATTGCTGCTAAAATTGCTGCTAATAAAAAGCCGCTGATCATCGGGTGGAACAGTAATTCTGAAAATACGATAAAAATGGTTTCAGGATCGCTTAATTTCATGTCGAACTTATTAGCGTAAGCAATGCCGACAAGGCCTGTTGCCAGTGCGCCAACGATGGTTACTGTCATCCAGCTCATGCCAATACGACGTGCTATTTTGATGTCTGAAACAGAGCGGATCGCCATAAAACGAACAATAATGTGTGGCTGACCAAAGTAACCTAAACCCCAAGATAAACTCGAAATTAATCCTAAAAGGGTGACGTTTTGCATGCCTTCAGAAAAATGCGGAATTGATTCATAGGCAAAGTTCATCATTTTGTCTGCTGTGGTAAATTCTTGGTAAGCCACTACAGGCACCAAAACTAACGCGACAAACATAATGCAGCCCTGAACAAAGTCTGTCAGGCTCACGGCCAAAAAGCCGCCGAGTAAAGTGTATGAAACAACCACGCCCAACGTCACGGCTAGCCCAAGCTCATAATTTAAGTCAAATGCTGAAACAAATAATTTACCGCCAGCCACTAAACCAGCTGAGGTATATAAAGTAAAGAAAATGACAATAATCACCGCGGCGATAATACGAACGTTGCTATTAGGTGCATGAAAACGTTTAGCAAAAAACTCAGGTATTGTGAGTGCGTTGTTTGCGACTTCGGTGTATACCCTTAGTTTAGGTGCCACAATAAGGTAGTTCACCAGTGCACCAATTAATAAACCAAGTGCAATATAGATGGTTTCAAACCCCACTAAAAACATCGCACCAGGTAAGCCCATTAGCATCCAGCCACTCATGTCTGAGGCGCCAGCTGAAAGAGCTGTAACCTGTGGGCTAACCTTACGGCCGCCAAGAATATATCCAGATACATCACTGGTAGACTGTTTATAGGCAAACAATCCAATGCCAAGCATGACCAGAAAATAAATTGCTAATGAAACATAGGTTAAATAATGCATGAACTACTGGCCCTCTAACGCTTTGTTATTTTGAATCCCATTAGGTTTCAACATGACAAAGAGATAGGTACTTAATATGGCAAATAAGCACAGTAATTCGGTCGCATCTTTCAGTTTTAAGACTGTTTTGTGCCAAATTTGCGTAATGAGATTTTCTTCCGTCTGAATGTCTGCTGACATTGTGCCCTCCTGAGCGTGTAAATTTAGGTGTGTTTGCAATAAATCGTTAAAAAATAGCAATAAAAAAACCACTAATTTAGTTAGTGGTCTAACTATAATAACACTGTTTGCCTGTTAGATTCCAATCTAAAACGCCCTGAACCTCAGGTTTGGGGTTAAGTTAGGGGGGGCGAGTTAGCTCAGATCCCATAGCCTGTAGGGGCAAGCGCCTGATTAAATTTTATAAATGAATTTTTTACATCTATAGATTTTTGGCTGTTAAATGGGGGTTTTACAACAAAATTGCTTAAGTTGCTGGCTTCATTATGGTCTTAATTGATTTGCGGTTAAGTATGACGTTAGCACTTTTGTTACTGCTATGTACGGTGCACCTTGGCTTAATCGTTATTGTTTCCTTTTAGCAAATTGATTACACATCAAACCATTGTGCGGAGGTTGACAGCATGTTATGGGGTACTGTGATCTGTGTGTTAGTTTGTAAGGATTGAAATGCAGATTACTCACGAAACGGTTCGCTTTATTGCACCATTGCATGATTTTTCATTTTCAATATTGCTATTTATTAGACGCTCGGTCTAATATGTGTTTAATGAATTTACCCAATACAAAACCTCGAAGAGGTAGGCCCCCAAAAGTATCTCGAGAAAATCCAGATACCCGCGCTGCATTAATCCGCAGTGGCCTTGAACAATTAACAGAGCATGGATTTGCCGCGTCAGGTATTGAGCCTATTTTAAAAAAGGTTGGCGTACCCAAGGGGTCCTTTTATCATTATTTTGCTAGTAAAGAAGCCTTTGGGCAGGTTGTGTTACAACATTATGCCGATTACTTTTTGGCTAAATTAACCACTCATTTACAGGATGAGACTACAGCCCCATTAACTCGGATCCGTCATTTTGTGGCAGACGCTAAAGCGGGTATGACTCGTCACCATTTTAAACGTGGTTGTTTAGTGGGTAATTTAGGTCAGGAGGTTGGTATGTTACCTGAAAGCTTCAGACCGCAGTTGATAGCTATATTTGAACGTTGGCAAGATTGCTTAGCACATTGCCTTGCTGATGCCGCTGCACAAGGGCAAATTGCGGCCGATGCAGACTGCCAATTGTTAGCAGAAAACTTTTGGGTTGCCTGGGAAGGCGCAGTAAGCCGGGCAAAGTTAGTGGAAAATGGATCCCCCCTGGATAATTTTTGCGATTTGTTTATTGCAGCACTACCTAAATAGCTAAATACAGAATGATAGCGTTATGACTCTGCGACGAGATCAATGAGTTTTAATCTGATTAAAAATGTTAACCATTAATAGACGATCGGTCTAAATTAGGAGTAAGTCATGTTTAATGCCATGT
Organism: Shewanella inventionis; assembly: GCF_019931735.1. Lineage (NCBI taxonomy): Bacteria > Pseudomonadati > Pseudomonadota > Gammaproteobacteria > Alteromonadales > Shewanellaceae > Shewanella > Shewanella inventionis. The sequence continues at coordinate 1,419,145 of NZ_CP082926.1, forward strand.
TAATAGAAAAAGATGATCAAGGTTACCGCACTACAGTAAAGTCTGTTGATGAGTCTGTACTGCCTGAAGGTGATGTCACTGTTAAGGTGTTATATAGCACCTTAAACTATAAAGATGCGCTTGCAATAACAGGTAAAGCCCCTGTAGTTCGTAGTTTTCCTATGGTGCCAGGTATTGATTTGGTTGGTATTGTTGAGCAAAGCGACAGCGATAAATTTAGCGTTGGCGATACTGTGTTACTAAATGGGTTTGGCGTGGGCGAGGTGCACTGCGGTGGACTTGCGACAAAAGCACGTTTAAAAAGTGATTGGTTAATTGCTCTGCCGAGTGCCTTTACTCCTCGTGAAGCAATGGCGATTGGCACCGCAGGTTATACTGCGATGTTGTGTGTTATCGCCCTTGAAAAAAATGGTGTCACGCCAGATAAAGGCGACATTTTAGTGACCGGCGCTAATGGTGGGGTTGGCAGTTTTGCTATCGCTATTTTAGCTAAACTTGGTTATACCGTTGTTGCGTCTACAGGTCGCGTCGATGAAAGCGATTACCTTAAAAAGCTTGGTGCCAGCGAGATTATTGATAGAGCAACGCTCTCAGAACCCGGTCGTCCTTTAGCTAAAGAGCGTTGGGCTGGTGCGGTCGATTCGGTTGGCAGTCACACGTTAGCTAACGTATGTGCCAGTACTAAATATGGCGGTACTGTTGCTGCTTGTGGTTTGGCTCAAGGCATGGATTTACCTGCGAGTGTAGCGCCATTTATTTTACGCGGTATTACCCTTGCCGGTGTAGACAGCGTAATGCGTCCGATTGCCGATAGAGTAGAAGCATGGCAACGTTTGGCCGATATTATTGAACCATCAGTATTTGATGATATCGTTCAAGAAGTGAGCTTGGCTGAAGCGCAAACTGTGGCGAATGATTTGATGAGCGGTAAAGTGCGAGGCCGCGTGGTTGTTGATGTTAATCGATAACTAATGGATTATGTTGTGCCTCTAAAGGCTTTATGTAAGTTTGTATAAAGTCTTTAGCAGGCATAGGCTTAGCGAACAAATACCCTTGTAAATAATCACACGATAATTGCTGTAATATTTGGTGTTGTCCTTTGGTTTCAACACCTTCGGCAACCACTTTTACGTTTAAGTGACTGGCCATGGTAATAATCGCTCTGACTAAGGCAATGCTACTTTCATTGGTTTCCATGTGCTGAATAAACGAGCGATCAATTTTGAGGATATCGATATCTAGCCTTTGAAGATAGGCTAAAGACGAATAGCCAACACCAAAATCGTCAATGGCGATGTCGATACCATATTGATTTAATCGATGCATTTGCTGCTGAATAGGAGAGTCAGGATCCATTAAGGTATTTTCAGTGACTTCAATGATCATGGTATCTCTAGGTAGGCCGAACTTGTTACACGTTGCCAGCCACTCATCGACCCATTTACCGGCGTGATCGATTTGCAAAGGTGATGTATTTACACTTACCTGAGTCACTTTGCCGGTTAATCTAAACCAGTGGGCAGCATCTTTTATCGCCTGCTCTCTTACCCAATTCCCTATGTCTTCAATTAATCCATTTTGTTCTGCCAGTGGAATAAATTCATTTGGGCCCACAAGCCCGAGCTGTGGATGTTGCCAACGGATGAGGGCTTCTGCTTTGCCAACATTGATGCCGTCTATGTCAAAAATGGGTTGGTAATATAGTACAAACTGATCTTTTTTAAGTGCAACGCGGATCTCTTCTAGTTTTCGACGTTTTTCAATGGCTTGTTCTTCTATCACGTAAGAGAAAAACTCATAGCGATTGCGGCCTTTGCTTTTTGATAAGTACATGGCTTGATCGGCATGTTTGACTAAGTCTTCTACGCTACGGCCATCGGTTGGGTAAAAGGTTAGCCCTATACTCCCAGTCACATACACTTTAGAGCCATTGATGCTAATGCATTGCATGAGGCTTTGTTTTACTTTTTGGGCAATATCACTGGCACGTTCAACATCGTTGATACCTTCAATGATCAAGGTAAACTCATCACCGCCAAGTCTGGCAACGGTATCGTTACTTCGTACACAACTTCGTAAGCGCTTTGCCACTTGATGTAAAAGTAGATCACCGTAATCGTGACCCAATGTGTCGTTTACTTCTTTAAAACCATCTAAATCGATAAAAATTAATGCAAATTGCATATTATCAATATCAATTAGTGACTGTAATTTTTTATAAAAGTAGCGTCTGTTTGGTAAGTCGGTTAAACCGTCTTGGTAGGCATATTCATGCAATTGAGTGTTGGCGTTTTCGAGCTCTTTAGTACGTAATGCTACCTGACTTTCTAGTAAAATATCTCGCTGTTCTATGGTGTCTAGCATGCTGTTAAAGCAAGTTGCTAGTTGGCCTATTTCATCTTTTGAGTGCTGTTTTGCCCGTAGGCTATAGTCGTTTGATTTGGTGATTTTATCAGCCGTATCTGCAAGATATAAAATTGGGCTTAAAAATATTCGACGTAATACTAGTGACAAAAAGAGACTCAGCGCAAAGGTGGAAAGCAACAATAACAGCAAAAATTTACCGTAAAATTGAATTCTATCCTTAATATAACTGTCATTGGCCGTGATGGATAATTCACCATATTTTTGGTTGTCTAATGTTAAAAGGGTGCTTACTTTGGTGACGTTACTTGTTTCATTCAAACTGGTTTTATCAATGTTTGGCGCAGTCGATTCGGCTAAAACGTCACCGTTAATGTTCGTTACCGAGACTAAAACAATGTCTGATCGTGATAATACCGGTTTGATTAGTTCGGCAATGGTGTCTTGGTCGTCAAATAATAATGCCGCGGTGATATTGGGCGACAGCATGTTGGATACGCTTTCAAGGCTTTCGATTTGTTCGCGTTTTGCTGAGTTCAGCTCATAAGCACTAAAAACTAACGCCACAGAGACGGTCGATACTATGGCCACACTCATTAGCATCAATAATACTTTTTTACTTATTGTGTCTATGCGTAGTAATGATTTCATCGAATTATTGTTCCATCACTCGACCAAGACGCAACACTTTTGAGCTCATGGTAATGTTGGCTGATAAAAGCTTTTCGGGTGAGACTTCAAAACGAACTTTACCACCGGATAAAAAGAACCGTATTTGTCCACCTTGAGCGATAAAGTCTTCTGTTTCTCCAACAATCATCACATTTTTTAGCTCGTTTAATGATGCGTTGTTCCATAACGTTAGCGTACCTGAAGTAATAAACAGGACTTGGCACTGGTTTAAGTCGGTTTCGGTTAAAGATACCGTGAGTGTTGTAATGGGAGTGTTATTGACGGCTCTATTTTTTAATACCGTACTGGCGACGTCGATGAAATTGCTGTCGGGGCTACAAAGTGAAAAACGGCTCAATGTTGTGGGCGAGTTTGTCCATTCGCTGTAACGCGCAAAATTATATAAAAACCCCGCTTTGAGTGCGTACTCGGTGTCAATAGCATGCGCGTTTTGGCTTAACATAAGCAAAAACGGTAGCATCAACACCATAAATACTCGTTTTATCTTTAGCATTACGTGAGTTAAAACTTCGCTGTTAATTTAAAAGTGACGCTTTCATCGATGTAATTGGGTATGGTGTATGTTTCTCTCGTATTGTTGTACTCAATGTGTGAACCAGCAAACAGGTTTTTACCCATAACCGCGGCTGACCAGTTTTTATGGAAAGCCCATTGCCAAGTTAAGTCTAGTGCAGTGTAATTATCGACATTGTAAGCATCACTATTCTCAACCCGTATTAACGCATAGAGACGGTGTTGCTCAAAAAGTTTGATGTCTGATTTGGCAAATAATTGACGGCTTGTTGAATCGTATCCAATTGCCCTGAATGTGTTTTCAGCTAAATTATCGTCAAAGGTATTGTAGCTGTAGCCCAGCTCTGCATTGAATATGTCTGAGGGCTGCCAGGTTAAAATAATATCACCACCATTAGTGGTTACCTCGGCATTTGACACTAAATCAAAGTTTATTGATGTCGTCGTTAGGCTTTGCATCGCTAACTCTATTTCGCCCTGTTGTAATAAGGCAAAAATCGGTAAAAATTGCTCTGCGTTTGCATCAACTTCAACCGCTAATACGTCGCTCACTTCGGTATGGTAAAGCGATACATCTAGGCCCCAGTGGCCTTGAGATAAGCGATAGCCTAACTCGTATGATACTGACTCTTCAGACTTAACATTATTGTTACCGTTTAGGTATGTCTTAATGTAGTACTTGTCTATCATGTCAATGCCAGTGGTAATGGGTGACACTTCTTCTACACGTTGGCCGTCAATCGTAAAGTCGTCGTTAAATTCAATTAACGAGGGCACACGGACACTTTTAGATATTGATGTCCATAACACCTGATTTGGCTGTAATTTCCAGACCAATCTTGCTAGGGGTTGGTTTTCCCAGCCGGTTAAATCGTTATGCTCAATTTTTGCGCCAAGAATAACGTCTAACTCATTGTCGATAAGGGTATATTGTGCCTGAACTAACGCGCCGTATTGCTCTAAAGTGTTGTAACCACCATCGCTGCGTACAAAGGAACTTTCAGCGAATAAAATATCGTTATAGCGGTAATTTAATCCCCAATCGAATTTAAGATCGCCATACAAAAAGTTCATTTGGTAATCGACATCAAATGATGAAAAATCTTCTTGAAGAAAGGTTTGGCTGCCCGATTGCTTTAACCAGGAAGTTTGTAGCATTTGGTTTGCATCGTCTGATATGCGGTTTTCTATACGAGCCATAATACGCGAGTCAGTGCGATCTAAATGGCCAGAAAAAGACACATTGCGATTGGTTTCGTCAATTACGCCACGAAAGTTTTGTCCTAAAGTCGACTCAGTAATATTACCCTGTACTAACCCTGACCATTCATCACTTGGGGTAAAATCAAATCGTGCCCCAGCAGAATGTTGCTCAGTAAAGTCAGCTGGTTCAAGATGGATGCCTTTGTCTGACTCATCACCATCTCTTACATGCCCATAAACACGAAAACTGCCTTTATTGCCAAGATCTCCACCATAGCGCAAATTAGCATCATGGTTTATTTGGCTACCACTGCTAATGTCTGCATGCAGGCCTCGAGTATCTATGCTGTTTTTGGTAATAATGTTGATGACCCCATTGTTGGCATTACTGCCCCACAATAAGCCACCTTGACCACGTATGACTTCAATTCTTTCAATGTCGTATAGCGGCACATTTAGGGTTTCCCAGTATACGGCAGCAAACTTAGGGGTATAAAAGCTTTGGCCATCTATCATGACTAATAATTTAGCTGAAAACCGTGAAGCGACACCGCGAGAGGTAATTGCCCATTGGTTGTTGTCAAGTTGCCTAACCGCAAGCCCTGGGACCATTTTGAGTGCCTCAGGGATCGAGGTTGCACCAGAACGGGTAATTTGTTCTTTGGTTAACACATAAATAGAAGATGCGGTATCGAATGCGGATTGGGCTCGTTTCATTGCCGAAGTGACTTGTACATCCATTGCCATTAACGAATCTAGGTCTAAGTCAAGGTTGCTAAGAGGCTCTTGTGCGATAACGCAAGGTGTCACGAGCAGAGACCCTATTAGTAATCTTTTTACCATCTTCAATGTATTACCCTTAATGCACTTATTGTTAAGCTCTGGTTAGCTTTAGAAGCAGCTGTTGTAGCGGTTAACGTGATTATTTAAATTTATAATGCTTTTTTATTGCATTGTATCAGTTAACTGTTTGAGATAAAGAAGAATGCTGCATTGGTGTAATACTTTATAGCTACTTTATGACTGCTTGGTAACTACTTTATCGCTACTTTGATAACTAAATCATTAACTTTATAGCAAACAAGGCTCTACTCCTTGTTGTGGTTTACTCTTAAAGCATTAGATAAATTGTATGTAATTATTTCTGCATATAGACAGATGTTTAATTGGTTGCTTAAATATCACTCATGTCTTTGTTGTATTTATGTTGATATTTTTAGTGGTGACAACTGGGGTTGTGACTACAAATATTGTTCTGAATTGAGACATAAAGGATCCCCAAATACAGGGTAACAACAAGGATAATAATAATGGATTTCAATAAACTCCTGCTCGCGATGGGCATGGCGTCGACAATGTTTATTGTCGGTTGCGGCGACGATACCGATTTCACAAAAACCACTCAACCTACACCAGAACCCGAAGTCACACCTCTGCTGCAAGCTTTTGCTCCAAATGGCGCGCTTAAGGCGCAGATCCGCCGCACCCAATATGGTGTACCGCATATTACCGCAGACAATTTAGAAAGCTTGGGCTTTGGTAGTGGTTACGCTCAAGCGCAAGATAATCTTTGTGTTATGGCCGATGGTTTTGTTAAAGCCAATTCTGAGCGTTCAATGTATTTTGGCCCGCATGCCTCAATCGACTTTTCAACGGGGTTGCCCACCAGCGAAGATAACGGCAACTTAATTTCTGACTTTGCCTACAAAGCATTAAAAATCAGAGAGCTTGCTGAAACGCAATACAGCCAGTTTAGTTATAACTCGCGCGCGTTAATGGAAGGTTTCAGCGCCGGCTACAATCAATTTTTAGCTGACGTTGAAGCCGGTGAACAAACCGCTGAGCCTTTTTGCGCCGGCCAACCTTGGGTTAAACCCATCACTGGGGTTGATGTAGCTAACTATTTATTTTCGGTCGCGCTGCTACCGGGCGCGGCTAACTTTTTAGATTTAATCTTTTATGCAAACCCTGGCGATGGCGAAGAATACTTACCGCGCATTGTTGGCCCAGCGGGCTCATCGGTGCAAACGGCCTTTGTTAGCGACATGAACCGCAAACTGATAGCTCGAGCGGCAAATATCACTACACCTGACACCAATCCTCGGGATTTAGGCTCCAATGGCTGGGGCTTAGGCAAAGATAAAACCGAAAATGGTAAAGGCATGGTATTGGGAAATCCACATTTTCCGCATACTGGTAATTTACGTTTTTGGCAGTCTCATTTAACCATTCCTGGCCAAATTGATGTGATGGGCGGATCGCTAGTCGGCATGCCTGGCCTGGTTAATATTGGTTTTAACAAAGATGTTGCCTGGACGCATACCTTTTCAACTGCTGAGCATTTTGTGATGTACAACCTTGAACTGATGGCCGGTGACAGATTGCAATACATGTTCGACGGCGAAGCCATGCCAATCACTAAAGAAACCGTTTCGGTGTTAGTCAATGCTGGTGCGGCGGGAATGCTGGTTGCTGAAAAAGACATATACACCACAGCTAAAGGCCCAATGGTTGAAGCGCCACCTGCGTTAGCTCCCTTTGGCTGGGATGACGGCCAGGCGTTTATGATCCAAGATGCCAATATGGCGAATAAAGATCCGCTTGACCATTGGTTAGCCATGAACCGTGCCAGCAATCTTGATGAGTTTCAGCAAGCCTTTAAAGATTATGATGGCGTGATTTTTAATAACACCATGTATGCCGACAAAGAAGGTAATGCGTTTTATATTGATGATTCAACGGTGCCGGGTTTTTCTGATTTTATTATCGGTGTCCTTAAAACCACCCCAGAGATCATTGCGGCTAAAGCCCAAGCGGGATTTACCATATTGCCGGGCAACACCTCAACGTTTAGTTTTAGCGAACCTATGCCATATGAGCGTGCACCCAAGCTTGAGCGAACTGACTTTGTGCAAAACTCCAATAATTCATTTTGGTCAACTAACTTATCGCAGCCATTAGAAAATTTCTCACCGTTATACGGACCTGAGCGCGGTCAATTATCGTTGCGAACTCGTATGGGGTTAACCTTAATGGATGATGCTGCTGGTGATGACGGTAAGTTTTCGTTAGCTGAATTAGAGACCGCATTGTTGTCTAACCGTGCTTATTTACCTGAGATAGTACTTGCTGATTTATTAGCGCAATGTGCTGAACAAGGTGACACGCCTGTTGTTGTTAGTGCAAGCTTGTCTAAAGATCTTAGTGCATCTTGCGCGGCGCTAACTGCGTGGAATGGTAAACAAGATAACGACAGTGTCGGCGGGGCGTTAATTCGTGAGTTTGCTCATCAATTTAATCAAGACACCATGTTGACTCAGGCATTTGATTACACCAATGCTGCCTCTACACCCAACACACTTGCCAGCGATGGTAGCGCGCTCGTTGCTTTAGCTCATGCAGCGCTTAACCTAGAAGCCGCAGGGTTTAGTGTTGATGCAAGCCTTGGGGAAGTGCAGTTTGTTGAAAAGTCGCTACCAGATGGCAGCGCATCAGGGGTTAAATTACCTTGGCCGGGCAGCCATAACGCTGAAGGTGGCTTTAATGTGTTTTCGACCAGCTTGTCGGGCGACGATACATTAATTCCTCAGCATAGTTATGCCGCTGTTATGGATGTATTATCAGGTAAGGCGGCTTCGTCGGGGTTAACTGCGCAAGGTTATCAAATTCGCTATGGTTCAAGTTGGATGATGACGGTCAGCTTTACCGATGATGGGCCGGTTGCTAAGGGCATATTGAGTTACTCGCAATCAAGTAATGCATTAAGTCCAAGCTTTAACGATCAAAGTGAGTTTTACTCGACTCAAAAACAACTTCGGCCATTGTTGTTTACCGAGGTAGACATTCAAGCATCGCTTGAATCGACCACTGAGCTGAGTTTCCAACGAAATAACGAGTGATAAAACTGACTAAAAACGACCCATAAATGATGGGTCGTTTTTTAATGATGAGTTGACTAAGCCTCTGATTAAGTCACATTAATGTATCCAAATTGCTAGGCTTCATAAGCTGTTGAGCTTGGCAACCCCTGCTTTGGTATAATACGGTCTTGCTTGACCTATATAAACAAGTGCAACAAACTCGCCCTATATTCTTATATTTATAATTAATGGGATGATAAAACCATGCTGATCTTCCTCATTTGTATTGCGCTGTTATTGCTCGCATACAAACTCTATAGTCCGTTTGTTGAGAAACAAGCCGGTATTGACCCTAACTTACCCACTCCGCAGACACGGTTTAACGACGGTGTTGATTATGTGCCTGTTCACCCTGCAAAAGCGTTTTTAATTCAATTTTTAAACGTGGCTGGTGTTGGCCCTATTTTTGGCCCTATTTTAGGTGCGTTATACGGCCCGATTGCGCTAGTGTGGATTGTGTTGGGTAACATTTTAGGTGGTGCGGTACACGATTACTTCTCTGGAGTAATGAGTATCAAAGAAGACGGTAAAAGCTTACCTGAAATCGCCGGTCACTATTTTAACATCTACTTTAAAGCCGCCATGTTGGTATTTACTGCAATGCTACTGTTTTTTGTTGGCGTAGTATTTATCATGAGTCCAGCGGGGTTGTTAAGTAACCTTGACTACTTTAAAGACACTATTTTTGCTAGCAACACTTTTTGGGTGTTAGTGATTCTCGCCTACTACTTCTTTGCAACATTATTGCCAATTGACAAGATTATCACCAAGCTATATCCATTTTTTGGTTTGCTAATGATTGTAATGACCACGTCTATAGCAGTGGCATTGTTGATTAATGCACCTCAGTTACCTGAGTTTGGCGACGTTTTTGCTTATTTTGACCACAGCCATTACAACAATGACTTGTTAGAGCCTAACCCAGATGGATTACCAGTATGGCCATTATTATTTGTGACTATTACCTGTGGTGCAATTAGTGGTTTCCACTCAACTCAAGCACCGATTATGGCGCGTTGTTTAACCAACGAAAAATACGTGCGCCCTGTTTATTATGGTGCAATGGTTTCTGAAGGTATTGTGGCATGTGTATGGGCTACGGCTGGTATTGCTGCGTTTCCTGGTGGTTATGTTGAGCTTAAGGAGATTCTTGCGCTAGGCGGTCCTGGCATGGTGGTTAACCAAGTGGCCACCACTTACCTAGGTGTTGCAGGTGGTATTATGGCGATTATTGCGGTTGCTGTATTCCCAATTACCTCGGGCGATACTGCGTTTAGATCGCTTCGTCTTACCATTATTGATGCGTTTAAGATCCCACAAAGCATGACTAACCGCTTATTAGTGGCAGTACCTGTATTGATCATTGCGTACTTTATGACAAAAATTGACTTTACGCTTATCTGGCGCTACTTCGCGTTCTCAAACATGTTGTTGTCTACCAGCGTATTGTGGTTAGCGACTAAGTACCTCTTTGACCGTGGCACCATTCATTGGATTGTGAGTATTCCTGCCATTATTGGTACCTGTGTAACCGTGTCGTACATTATGACCGCCGGTATTGGTTTTGGCTTACCACAAGAGTTAAGCCAGCCTGTTGGTGTTGCTGTTGGTGTGGTCGCCTTTATTGGTTTGTTGATTGCACATAACAAACGTAAAGCGGCACCCGCTGCATAATTGTGTAAATGATTGATATAAAAAGGGCTGCAATTTGCAGCCTTTTTTATTGTCTTTTTAGTGAGCGTTGTTGAAAACGCTTTGGATGCTAATGCCCGATACGGTCGAGCTTTTGAATAAGCTCCATTTTGATGTTGTCAGGTGTTTGGCTGTGCCAGTATCCACCCACGTAAGCAAACAACGGCAACATAAACATCCCCGTCAGTAAGATAATTAATACCCCACTAGTAGACAGCTTGATACCGTTGCGAGTACTAAGTTGTAATGCCTCTTTTTTAGGGCAGGCTGATACGCAGCGCATACAGGCCTGGCATTCATCTGAGCGAATATCTTTTTGAGTATGCACCGAAATATTAGCCGGGCAGGCTCGAGTGCATTTGTCGCATTTCATGCCTTTTGTTTCAATTAAACAATGTTGGCTGTCTCGGCGAATTTTAAACGGGCTTAAAAAGCTCACTAAGCCAAGTAGTGCACCATATGGGCAAATATAACGACAAAATCCCTGACGGCGCCAGGCGGCTAACATAAAAATCATCCCAAAGCAGATTAATGCCACCATTGATGGCATAAGGAAAAATGCAGCCATTTTGAGGTCGGCGACTTTGTGATAATTACCTGATAAATAATGTGGAATACTGTTTGACGGCATTGAAATAACTAAAGCCAATAGCGCGGCCAATAATAGGTATTTAAGCATTCTTAATGGCCAATCTAACCATGCTGGTGGTAATAGCTCTGCTTTAATAACGCGTTTTCTGAGTTTATAAAGATACTCTCCAGCTAATCCTAATGGGCATGCCCAACCGCAAAATGCACGCTTACACAGCACGCCAGTAAGCAATACCACACAGAGCATCACCACGGCAGCTGGATGGTTTTGGTCCCATAATCCTAAGGTTAAAATGGCTTTTAACTCAATGCCGCCTGCAATGGGTAAAAAGGCGTCACCTACATCGGGTCGCATTAACCAGGGCGTTTCACCTGCGTACAAAAGCCCGGCGTTAATGGCGTACTGTACACCCACTAACAACATTGAAAGGGCAAAAAAATGTTGGCTGAACTCTCTAATGGTATTGGGCCTACCTTCGGCTGTGGCAAAGGCTGGTTGGTACTGCCCTATAAGGGTTACGAGCAAAACGCAAAGTAATAAAGTTAACAGTAAAGGCCAAAAAAAACTCGCAAGGGTGGCGCCAACTAATAATGTTCCGCTGATCAGTGCGCCCCATTTTTTGCCGCTCCAATAAAGCAAGCTGGTGCTATAAACTAATGCCAGCATTAAGGTTATCGATTCTATTGTGCTCATGGATACATTCCTGTAAATGAATGAAACTCGGTACATGATAAATAGTGAGTGTTATGAGTGTTGTGAGCTCGAACGATAAAGGCCTGCTGTTTTGTAATTCTTTGATCTATATTGTTTTGTTCTATTTTTGTAAATGATGTAACTCAGTTGTTTAGCAAAAATGGGTTAGGTGCTTATGTCATCAAGTTGTCTTAATTACGAGTTAACTTAAGACGATTATTTGGCCTGTGAATTAGGATGAATGGGTAAATTTTCATTTGAGCATTGTTTCGAAATCGATACGTTAAAGCGATTAATTGCCCAGCATCAGCACCTGTTTAGGCATCAATCTTTAGCCGATTTATATTATCGAGGTGAAAAGTTATCGGTAACAGCCATTGAGCTTGGTCAGCAACAACAAAACTGTCCGACAGTGTTATTTGTGGGGGGCGTTCACGGTTTAGAGCGTATTGGTGCTCAAGTGGTGTTGGCATTTTTAACCAGCTTATTAAATCGACTCCCTTGGGACACGCATTTACAGCAATTGTTGCAACATGTGCGCTTAGCGTTTGTGCCTGTGGCGAATCCGGTGGGTTTTTTACGTGGCAGCCGTGGCAACGGTAATAATGTTGATTTAATGCGTAATGCGCCGATTGATTCTGACGAGGACGTGACATTTTTAGTCGGTGGGCAACGCATATCGCCAAAACTGCCCTGGTATCGAGGCAAAGCAGGGATGGAACTTGAAACCGAAGCACTTGTTAATTACGTCAAACAACTACAGCACCAAAGTAGCAGCGTGATTGCGCTTGATGCCCATTCTGGTTTTGGCTTGTTAGACCATGTGTGGTTTCCCCATGCGCATACACGCCAACCATTTGAGGGTATGGGCTACATATATCGATTAATGCAGTTGTTTGAGTCAGGCTATCCTCATCATGGGCATTATCGTTTAGCGCCGCAAAGCCAATTTTATCGCACTCATGGTGATATTTGGGACTATTTAGTGGCCACTAACTCGAGTGAAAAACCGTTAATTCCGCTCACTTTAGAAATGGGCTCTTGGGCATGGGTGCGTAAAAATCCGCGTCAACTGTTTAACTTTCCAGGTTATTTTAATCCACAGCAATCCCATCGCCATCAGCGTATTTTACGCCGCCATGTTGTATTAATGCAGTTTTTGATTGATGCCGCTTACGCTCAAATTATTGAGCAGACAACGCCCGTACAGTTGATACACTTGACGCAACAAGCTAATCGTTTTTGGTCTAAAAAAGGCTAAATCATGACTACCATCGTGTTATTAAGAGGGCTTATGCGTGACAGTCGCCATTGGTATGGCTTTGATGAGCGATTGAGCCAGCGAGCCGCCACCTCTTTGTTTAATGTGATATGCGTGGATTTACCTGGCAATGGCACCTTGGCCGAACAAAAGAGCCCTATGGTGCTGCAAGATTACTGCGCGGCAGTTTGGCAACAAATAGACGCCGCCTTAATCGCCCAAAATAAACCTTTAGAGCATTCGCCATTGCTACTGGTGGGGTTGTCGATGGGCGGCATGTTGGCTTTAACCTTGGCGGCTCAATATCCTGAGCGAATTAAGCAAGTTGTACTGATTAACAGTAGCGCGGCAAACTTATCGCCCTGGTATCAGCGTTTTCAAGTGGGAGGATTACTGGCCGCGTTAGTAAAGGTATTGACCAATGCGATACAAAACCGTGTATCGGGCAGCCACCCCCAAAAACCGTATCACTGGTTAGAGGCCACAGTGTTAAGGTTTACCAGTCAACAGTCAGCAATACATCCTCAAGTGATTACTGCCTGGAGCAAACTGCGCCAGCAATGTCACACCTCTTTTGGTAATGGCTTACGCCAACTCTATGCCTCGGCGCGTTTTAAGTGTCCTAAATTAACTGGGGTACGGGTTGTGGTGGTGGTGAGTAATCAAGACAAACTCGCCCATCCTAAATGCAGTGAGCAATTAGCACTGTTTTATCGCACTCAGTTACACAAACTGGAAGACTGTGGTCATGATGCAAGCCTTGATAAACCACAGCAATTACAACAGCTGTTAATTGATACGCTTGTTTAACGGGATGAGCCTTGCCATTTTTTTATATCTTGCTGCCAGGCATTGGCGGTAAAGTCGATAAAGGCTCTAACAACGGTTTGTTGGTAACTGCGTGACAGATATACCGCCCATAAAGTTTTACCCGGCGCCGTGGTATTGGGCAGAACTTCGATTAGTTCAGCGCGGCTTAGATAATGGTTTGCCAAATCGGTAGGCAAGCACACTATGCCATTTCCACGCAGAGCAGCATTGATTAATACGCCCATATCGTTAGCCTGTAAATTGCCTGAGATATCCAATAAATGCGAGTGTGAGTCGGCAATAACCTCCCAACGTTGTTGGCTCGAGTGCCGTAAGCAATTGTGTTGTAGCAAATCATTAGGCGCCAAAATGGCGGCATGTTGCGCCAAGTAGTCTGGCGAGGCGCAGATGACGTTGTCGATGTGCATTAAACGTCTAGCAATTAAGCTTTCATCTGGTTGGTGGGTGTAACGCAGAGCGATATCGACCCTGTCGTTGACTAACTGCGAGACATTATCTGACAGTAATAATTGAATATTGACCTGAGGATGAAGACGGCAAAAAGCCTCGACTACATCGTACAGTTTTTGCTGTCCAAGGCCGATAGGAGAGGCGATTCTAATTGTACCAACCAGTTCAGTATTGTGGCTGTGGGCGCGCGCCTCCATGGCGGTGACTTCGCTTAAAATACGTTGGCAGTAATTAAGCGCCTCTTCACCTTGCAAGGTAAGACTCACTCGGCGTGTAGTGCGGTGCAGTAAGCGTAATGCCAGCCATTGCTCAACTTCTTTTATGTGCCGAGAAACCTGTAATCGGCTTAAGCCCAGTTGCTCCGCCGCCTGGGTAAAACTGCCGCAGCTTGCTACTTCAACAAAGCTGCGTATTGCAGATATTTTGTCCATCACATCGTCCTATCTCGACAGCCAATGGCTATAAGCTTTCTATGTTTTCCAACAGGTTATTGGCTTTATTAATAATGGCTTGTTGGGTGTGTTCATCCATTTTTTGCCAGTTTTTATACACCATCGTCATGCGTGGATTACGGTTAAAGTGTTGCTGATGACGCTGAATAAAGTGCCAATATAAACTGTTGAATGGGCAAGCGTTGTCTTCTGTTTTGAGTTTGACATTGTAATGACAGCTTTTGCAATAGTCGCTCATTTTATTCAGGTAGTTGCCACTGGCGGCGTAAGGTTTCGTGGCGACAATACCGCCGTCGGCAAATTGAGTCATACCGCGGGTGTTGGGCATTTCGACCCATTCAATGGCGTCAATGTAAATGCCTAAATACCATTGGTCTACTTCATCTGGATGTAGCCCCGCAAGCAAACTAAAACAACCCGTGACCATTAACCGTTGAATGTGGTGAGCGTAGGCATAGTCGAGTGACTGCTTGATGGCTTGGTGCATGCAATTCATTTTGGTGTTGGCGGTCCAAAAATAGTTTGGCAATGGCCTTTGTGCTTGTAAGGCATTTTTAGTGGCATATTTGGGCATGTTGCCCCAATAAATACCGCGTACATATTCACGCCAGCCCAGTATTTGCCTCACAAACCCTTCAACTTGGGTGAGTGATATTTCTTGTTGATTGGCTTGCCAGTATTGAATCACTTTATTAATTACTTCACTGGGAGAAATCATTTTTGTATTAATGGCAAATGAAAGGCGTGAATGATATAGGCTCCAATCGGCACGGCTGTTTTCGGTCATCGCATCTTGAAAACGCCCAAAACGAATGAGTAAGTGCTGGCAAAAATAATCAAGTAACTGCCTAGATTGACGGCGATTAACCGGCCACAATAATTGGCTTTGTGCTTTACCAATCGTATTGATATTGTGCCGTTTTAGCCGGGCTAAAATAGCGCTGACATCGTTAGCAAATAATAAAGCCGAGGGAATGTCGGCGAGGTCTTGTTGTTTAAAATGCTCGCGGTTTTGCGAGTCAAAATTCCATTGTCCGCCTAAAGGCTCATCGTCTTGCATCAGCACATTAAAGCGTTTGCGCATACGCCGATAAAAAAATTCCATTTTAACGTGTTTGTTAGGTGCAAATTGCGCCTTGATATCGTCAAACGGCAATAAAAAATGCTCGCTGTCATACTTGTTTTTGGTCACATTTGGCCAGGCCAACTCAGCTAACTGTTGTGCTAGGCGATATTCATCTGGCTGTTGGTACTCAAATGCCGTGAGCTGTTTGCTGGTAATGATGTGCTCAAGCAATGCAGGCAAGTCTGGGTAGTGTTGTGTCTCATCTAGCGTAAGGTAAATCACTTGGTGGCCGCAATTAGCTAGGGCATTAGCGAATTCGGCCATGGCGCTAAAAAAGGCACAAACTTTTTGCACATGGTGAGTGGTGTAGGTGGCTTCCTGGCCTAGTTCGGCAATCAAATACACTGTATTTGGGCTAACTTGCTTAAACCAACTGTGCGATGCATTAAGTTGGTCGCCCAAAATGAGTCTTAATGTGGTGGTTTGCGGCAGCAATGTTGGTGAAGCCTGTGTGTAAAGCATAGTCATTACCTTTAATTATTGGTGCCGGCGACAGCGTTCAGAACAATATTTAACGTTTTCCCAGTCTTTAGCCCATTTTTTACGCCAGGCAAAAGGTTGTTGGCACACAACGCAGACTTTGTGTGGCAGATGAGGTTTTTTATGTGTCATGGCGATGGCTCGTACGTTTGGCTTTTGGACGCACATGGCGGTTTAACACTGCCGCAATATGTTGTTTAACTTGTGGTTGTTCACGATATGACCATAAGCGATCGCGGGCAGTTTGTGATGCCACAGTTAAATCAATCATAGGTTCGGGGTAGTCACGGCCTAGAACGATGTCGTTAAAAATCGCCTCCATGGGCGGCTGTAACCATGGCTGGTGGATATAGTCATTGGGTAAGTTGTTAAGCTCGGGGCACCACTGACGAATAAACTCACCGTTAGGGTCCTGATCCTGTGACTGTTTAATGGGGTTATACAGTCTGATGGTGTTAATGCCTGTGACAGAAGCCTGCATTTGCAGTTGTGGGTAGTGAATACCTGGCTCAAAATCGAGAAAATAATTAGCCAAAGGTAAGCTTGCATGTTGCCAAGCAATATTAAGATGGTGGGTCACAAAACTAACCAACATGGCGCGCATTCTAAAGTTAATGTAGCCAGTTTGGCGTAAACAACGCATGCAGGCATCAATAATCGGAATGCCGGTTTGGCCTTCTGCCCAGCGCTGAAGATCATGTTGTACTTGGCTATCAGTGCGGTAGGGATAATCAAGATATCCAGGATTTACTGGGGTAAATTCCATACTGCATTGGCTTTCAAATTTTTGCATAAAATGACAATGCCAGTGCAGGCGCGACATCATGGCGAGTAAGGGTTTTCTCCACGCCTTGTTTGTATTTTTAGCCTCGTTGTAGCGTGTTAATGTGGCTTGATATACCTGCTTTAAACTGATGTTTCCCCAAGCTAAATACGGCGATAAGCGTGAGCAATGAGTACGGCTTAAGCTCGGGCTAGAAATGCTGCGCTGGTAGTTTTTACCTCTGTGAGTCAAAAAACTGTTCAGTATTGCTCTGGCCGCCTTAGGTCCTCCAGATTGAAACTGGTCATTGGGGGTGGTGATGGCATCATCAAGCGTGGGAGCTTGATAGTGATTGAGTGTTTGTATCTGGCATTGCTGCCATTGAGGGATCGCAATAGGGCTGTTCACGACTTGTTGCCAATGTTGATCCCAGGCAATGCGATGTTTACGCCCTCGAACCACGGCGCCTGTGGGGGATTGTTGCCAATGAATATGTTGTTGATTACACCAGTGTGCTACGGCTTTATCGCGCTCAAAACTGTTGTGCAAACCTATCTCTTGATGACTATAAATATTTTTTATTTCAAACTGTTGATGCAACGCTTGCAGCAGGTCGATGATCGGCAGGTCAAAGATGTAGATCTGGCCTTTAAATCGATTTAGCTGTTGATTCATATCCTGCAATGACTGCCACACAAAACGCCAATGGCGTTCGTTGTAATGGGCGTCGGCTAACATAAATGGCTCAAAGGTATAAATCAGCAAACAGGGTAAATCATGATTAAACGCATCGACAAGCGGCTGGTGATCAGACAAACGCAAGTCGCGTTTAAACCAGACGATATTAATAGCTTGTTTGGTCGTGTCGGCCATGGTGGCAAAAATCTCATGCTGAATGAGTAATGAGATACGTGTTAACTCGGGGTTTAGATTGCTTTTAGGTGGGAAAATATAGTTTCGTTTGTGTCTATATTTGAAACAATCATGCGCAATAGGTGTTATTTATCTCGTTAATGATTGCTTATAAACTGGCTCCATCGTTAATTAATAGAGTGAGACAAAACATGAAACTAGCAGTATTAGGCGCAACAGGTTGGATTGGTGGCACAATTACCCAGGAAGCGATTGGTCGTGGTCATGACGTGGTTGCCGTTGTTCGTGACGCCAGCAAAGTGACCCAAGATATTAACGTGCGAACCCTTGATATTACTCAAATGACAGCACAAAACGTTGCAACTGCTTTTGCTGATGTTGATGTGGTCATCGCCTCGGTCAGTGGCCGTGCAGCACAAAATCATGACGTTGTAGCTCAAACTGCAGCTCAGTTATTGCAATATTTACCGCAAGCAGGCTCGCCACGTTTATTGTGGGTTGGTGGAGCAGGTAGCCTAGAAGTGGCACCAGGGGTGACGTTGGTATCAACACCTGAGTTTCCTGAGGAATACAAGGCTGAAGCCATTGCGCAAGGTGAAGCATTAGCAGCATTTCGTGCAACCAAGTCTGCGATAAACTGGACCTTTGTTAGCCCAGCAGCAATGATTTTCCCGGGTGAGTCTGAAGCACCATATCGTTTGGGCGGTGATGAATTCTTTACCGATGCCGCAGGTCAAAGCCGCGTTTCCGTTGTGGACTTTGCTAAAGCCATGGTTGATGAAGCCGAAAATGCCAAGCATATTAACCAACGTATAAGTGTTGCTTACTAAGTGGATGCTTAATCAAAACAGGCCAAAAAGGCCTGTTTTGTGCTTTATTAGGTCTGATCTTTATCGTTCGCTGAACATGAGCTACGTCTCTTGAAACCTATATCGATGTAAATATCACAAATGCTTAATTTAAGAGTAATGCTTTTATCTGCGGTATCACTGCCTTAGTTGCCGTGTAACCAGCATGAATCGCAGCGGCTTTATCATCAAATGCTGCACTGCCATTGGGTTCATAAGTTGGGGCTATTATGATGTCTGCGCTCTTTATTTCTTGCTTCGACAGTCTACAGCTTTGCATTCTAAATACGGCGAGGGTTAACTGAGTTGCCGATGTTTCACTTTGGCCTTGAGTTTGGTTGTGACAATAAATGTCGACAGCAATAACCCTTTTGGCGCCTAAGGTTTTGGCAGCATAAACCGGCACAACACTGAAAACCCCACCGTCGATCAAAATATCCCCCTGGTGCTCAACCGGAATAAACACTCCCGGGATCGTTGATGAAGTTTGTGCTGCATGGCCCGGATCGCCAGAGCGAATGATCACCGTTTTGTGTGTGGTCATGTTGGTTGCGGTAACCGCAACGGGCATCGGCATATCGGCAAGATTGTCATAGTCCACTTGTGCGTTAACCCAATCGGATAGTCTTTTGCCGTTAACTAGCCCCTTTGACGACAACACAAAATCAGCAATATCAGACATTTCTATGTCCTCAATGGCCGCTTGCATCGCATTATTGCTCATTCCTGATGCGTATAAAATGGCGGCGATGGAGCCTGCAGAGGTGCCACTGACTACATCGGGTTTTATTCCTTCTTCTTCTAACGCTTTTATCACCCCCAAATGCATAAAGCCGCGCACACCGCCACCACCAAAAGCAATGCCCAGCTTATGCTGTGTATGTATATTGGGTGAAGTGGCATTAAGATCGTTATAGACATTAGGTGATGCGCAAGCCATTAAAAACACAGTGACAATGGCTAGCACTATGGTGTTAAACATATTGAAAGACATGTGCAAATCACTTTCTCCAAGCGCTTTATGCGATCGTTTTTAGATTAAAGCGACCAGTTTAGTGATGTTTTGTCTAACGATAGCGTCCACAGTTTGGCTGCCATGTCTTGATTAAGTGCGATGCTATCGAGTTTATTTTGATCCACCGGCCCAACAGTATTGGCGCGTTTAGTCGGGCCATAAAGCGCAGCCGATTGCAGCCCTTGCTCTGTTGCACACATCACCTCTGGCCATGCGCCTTTTTCTGCAGATTGTGCTATAACCCGAGACATCACCGCCCATAAAATTTTGTTAAATGTACTGGCAGTATCTTTTAGCAAGTTTGTGCGAGAAGCGCCTGGGTGACACACTTGTACCTCTACGTTTTTGCCTGCCGCTTTTATACGACGCTGTAGTTCGTAACCAAACATCATTTGTGCCAGTTTACTTTGTGCGTATGAGTCCCAAGCGGTGTATTTGTTGTCAAAGTTGAGGTCTTCAAATTTAATGCGCTTAAGGCCCATCTTGTAAGCGTTGCTACCCACCATCACAATGCGACCCTTTGACTCATTGATACGATCAAACAACAGCCCGCAAAGCAAAAAGTGACCAAAGTGATTGACCCCGAGTTGGCTTTCAAAACCATCAACGGTTATTTGTTGCTTTGCTACCTGTGCAATGGCGCCATTACAGATAAGCGCATCGATTGACGGCGTTAAGTTAAGTAACTCGTTTGCCGCAGTGCGCACCGAGCCTAGCTCACCTAAATCGACCTGAATAAAACTTACGTCAATGTGCTGGCCTAGAGACAATTTTAGCGCCTCAATGGCCGTTGCTGACTTATCAGGGTTTCGGTTCATCATCACAACCTTGGCACCTTTACTCAGCAAAATGCGAGATGCCTCAAAGCCTGCGCCGCTGTTGGCGCCAGTGATCACATAGGTTTTCCCCTTAAGTGAGCCAATACGCTCTGGGGTCCAACCTTTTTTACCAAATTGTTTTGTTAGCATATTTGTCATAATCGTTACCTGTGTTGTGATGCCCTGCGATATCACCGTTAATTCATTTGCATGTTGCTTTTTGCGGTAGTATCGTTATCTTGAATGTACTATATCTCTCAATTTTGGCTTAAAATAGGCGTATTAGTGTCTAAAATATGCCTATTTGTATCAATTTTGTTTTTAGGTAAAAGTGATGAGACAAAAAATAAAGCAGTTAGTCGAAAAACGCATTACTGGTGAGGGTATGATTGAAACCAGTATAAAAGGGGTCAGTTTGTTCAGGGTCACTCAGGCCATTCCATGCTCGCCAGCGGTTTATGATCCCACCATCATCGTCATTTTGAATGGCAAAAAAGAGGCGATTCTTGAAGGCGAAAGGTATATCTACGACAACAGCCAGTACATGTGTTGCACCGTTTCTTTGCCCGTAGAGGCAGGCACGCCAGAAGCCTCAGTCGATGAGCCACTACTGGGTGTTTACATCTCACTGAATACTAAAGTAATGACAGAGCTTGCTATCGAAATGGAAAATACCATTGGTACCATTAAACAACCTAAAAGCAGCACACAGCCACAAGGGCTTTCTCTTGCAAACTGGGATGACACCTTTGCGGATGCGCTACTGAGACTATTGCAACTTGATGGCACCTCGGATGCCTCAATACTAGGCGAAAGCCGATTGCGAGAGCTGTACTACGCCGTATTAAAAGGGGACGCAGGGATTTCAGCCAGACGGGCGTTTGGTGTGGGTAATGAGATTGCGCGCTCTATTGATTATTTATCTGTTAACCTGGATAAAAATGTCACCATAGATAATTTAGCCTCGTTAGTGGGCATGAGCCGGGCGGTCTTTCATCGTAAATTTAAACAAGCCACCAGAATGTCGCCTATTCAATTTATGAAATCGATGCGCCTTAACAATGCTGCCATGAGAATCGCCACCGGTATGAATGTCAGTGAAGCTGCGATGAAGGTAGGTTATGTCAGCTCGTCGCAATTTAGTCGAGAATTTAAGCGTATGTATGGCAAGTCGCCTAAGCAATGGAGTCATTCAACCCCCTTACTCGAGTTAGAAGCTAAAATCGCACATTGATACAAATAGGCATGTTTTAGACAGTATATCGCCTAGTTTGATACTGATTTGAGCGTTAAAGTTGTCTGCTTAAAGGTAAAGCAGGGGACTCATTATGAAACAACTCATCTTATCGATAGGAGTAAGCATGGTCATGGCATCAACAGCGGCATCGGCCAGCGGTATCAACAGCGAGTTACATAAACTCGACAATACAGTTCAAGACAGAGAAGGTAATGTGTATCGCACTGTGAGTATTGGCGATCAAGTTTGGCTTGCTGAAAACCTTCGCAGCACTCAGTTTCAAGATGGCTCTGCAGTACGTTCGGGCGCAGTGCCAAATGATGATGCGGCAAACCTATTAACATACGGCCGCTTGTACAACTGGCATGATGTGTCAGATGAACGAAACCTTTGCCCTGCGGGCTGGCGAGTTGCCACCGATGAAGATTGGAAAGTTCTAGAGCGCACCTTAGGCATGCCTGAAGCAGAGGTGCACAAAAACGGTTGGCGCGGCGGTGAGCAGAATATTGGTTTACAGTTAAAAGAGACTCAAGCTGATGGGCTATTTACTACATTCGAACCATCGCTAGTCAATAAACAGCAGTTTTTTGCAAGACCTGCAGGCGTTAAATGGAACGGGTTTTACATTACACAGGGGGCGTACACCGAGTTTTGGACCGCAACCAGTGCAACCGATAACCAAGCTATTATTCGCACACTTGCATACTCGTGGTGGAATGCGCATAAAACTGAAATCCGCCGTGCGACCAGCTCAAAAGAGTATATGTTTTCGGTGAGGTGTGTCAGAATTTAATGCGGGTTTACGTTAAACCAGAAGCTTTGTGAGAAACGCAAACACATCAAGCTTTAGCGCTTTGAGGAGGATGACATGGAAAATGTAATTAAGTCTGTTACAACAACACTGCAAGCTGGGGTTGCTAAGTCAGATGGTAAACTCACTCTGACCACATCACATATCAATTTCGAACCATACAATAAACAGCTTGGCCTTGGCCCATACACATTTGAACTCTCTCACATCATCAAGGTTAAAAAATCTATGGCCAAAGGTGCTGGGATTTTACCTCTCTCTACTGATGCCATTGAGTTAACGTTTACAGATAACCAGATAAAAACATTCATTTTAGCGAATACGGATGAGTGGATGAGGCTATTGACTCCTGCCGGCTAGCAAGCGCATTTATACTAATTAATAATCAGCACAAAAATGTGATCATTCTTGCTGGTTAAAACCGCTTTTAACGTCGTTAGAAATGTTGAAGGTAGAACACGCACGCTGCAATTCTGCCTTATTCTAAGCGATTTTCTACGCAACCTCTGATCGCCTATTTATCCTGATTGGGTATAGATACCCCAAATTTACTCTGATGTGGTTAATTACTCACAGGCACAATCCTGGCTAATCCTAAGTTCGACAATATTATTGGGTTATTTGAGTCTGTTCACCGTGCATTTGACGCATTGTCTCAGGTGGTAGTTAACACCTTGAAAGCTCAAGAGTAATGGAGTTCGAGCTAGAAAAACAGTTAAAACCAATGCCTATATTAACGCTATTATAAATAAAATCTTAATTCTGTTTGCTTGAACGTGTTATTTATTCATGTAAATAGATGTAATAAATTGAGCTCCTCGCAAGGTGATAGTGATCATCGAGCCACAGAATAGGAGTGTTACTCATTATGTCATTTAATCAATTACAGCAAGCGCGTGCCATTGCATTACCGTCAAGAGAAGCCATGTTACGCCGCGATCCATCAGTACATCAGTTTTGGCATACCCATAAAGCATTGTTCAGTGATGCCTGGAACGAGTGGCAACAATCCGAGCAAGATATCTTACTTACACTCGACAGTTCATTACTTGATAAACGTTTACGTGATGCGGTCACTCAAGCATGGCAAGACCCAAGTAAAGAAGTGGCAGTTAAAGAGCTGCTGCAAGAAGTGGCACCTGGTGTATTTGAGTTGCAGTTTTTCGACCCTGAGCGCCTAGCGGATTTGCGTGAATATTTAGAGCGCGTATGGGATGCACAAATTCCATTGCGTCCACCTTATGGCATTGTGCTTAATCGCCGTGGTGCTATGCTCGACAGCCGCTCAGAAGGCTACCTTGCCGCACCAAATTTCCAAGCATTTTATCGTGAAATGTTAAATACTTATATGCGCCCAATCGCGCGGATGCTATTTCCTGAAATTATGGGGTACGACACGCAAACATTTGGTTTTTCGATTCATTATCAGCCAAATACTGACAGCTCTATTCGTCCTCATACGGATGCATCGGCGGTCACATTAAACATTAACTTAAATTTGCCAGACGAAGCCTTTACCGGTTCTGCGGTCGACTTTTTTGATTTGGCTTCAGGGCAAAAACATAGCTTAACCTTTAAATCAGGTACTGCGATGATCCACCGTGGCAATGTGGTTCATGCTGCTCAGCCAATAACAAGTGGCGAGCGCACTAACTTTGTGTTGTGGCTATATGGCGACCGAGGCCAAATACCACCACAAGGTGCTAAGCGACCAGCCATAGATGCAAGCGAACGTTGGACAACACCAACGGCTGCACTGGATAGTTTTGCCCCGTTTTAACTAGTTTATGGCAAAAGGTTAAATATACCCCCTCACTTTGTCCCGGCATTACTTTGAGCCGGGACTCTTTTTTATGGCCTGCGGCCACTAGCGTCGTGGCGCTTAGCCCACACCAGATTAGGGTCGTAAATTACCAACTAACGCAGGTTAATTTAATCGTCGTCCCGGCAATGCTTTTAAGCCGGGATCCAGGTGTTTGCTTTTACTTTTGTACTTATGGCCTGCGGCCACTAGCGTCGTGGCGCCTCGACCATTGCAGATTAGGGTCGTAAATGAACAACTAATGCAGGTTAATTGAACGTCTTCCCGGCAATGTTTTTGAGCCGGGATCCAGGTGTTTGTTTTTGTTCTTTTGTTCTTTTGTACTTATGGCCTGCGGCCTCTAACGTCGTGGCGCTTCGCCCACCAGAGAAAGAGTGTCCAATGAAAGTAAGTCGCTACTTTAGATGCTATCTAACGCATTTTTGGATGCAAAATTTATAAAAATTCAAATATGACTAAATTGAGGTTTTAGGCAACGATACTCAAATGAAATCACTTCTATGACACGCGGTAAACCCATCCATGGGCGCTCTGCGAAAACATCCATGTTTTCGAAGGTCATAGCCGCGATTACATCGGCCGTATAGTTATCTTCGATTCTACCTTATTTGTAATTGGAAGATCTAACGCATTTTTGGATAGAAGCTTGTTAGCGATTTTCTCGTCGTCCCGGCAATGCTTTTTAGCCGGGATCCAGGTGTTTGCTTTTACTTTTGTACTTATGGCCAGCGGCCACTAACGTCGTGGCGCTTCACACATTGCAGATTAGGGTCGTAAATGACCAACTAATGCAGGTTAATTGAACGTCGTCCCGGCAATGCTTTTGAGCCGGGACACAGGTGTTTTGCTTTTTATGGTTTTCGGCCACTAACACTTGAGACAGCAATCCCCCCCCTGCGCGGCCAAATACTGTGTCGTCCCGGTAATGCTCTTGAGCCGGGATCCAGGTGTTTTGTTCTTTATGGCCTGCGGCCAATAACGTCGTGGCGCTTCGCCCACACCAGACCAAGAGGAAACCAACGGCTGTTCCCTCTTGGAACTCCCAGCCGCCACATCAAAATTATCTGAAAAGCGATAATTTCGCGACGTGGTCAGATCCAGCTTTTAACTTCGTCTGAGTGTTCTTTGGCCTTATTCGAAAATGCTAACGCTTCAGATGGGGCGTCCCTTCCCCTCTAAAGCTAGCTCGCCATCCATGGCTAGCTCACGTCATTTTCTTCAACGGCCTCAAGTTCAGAGTTGAATTTAGGCATTTCAAGCTGAGGTATCTAACGTATTTTTGGATAGAAGCTTGTTAGCTGCTTTGTCGTCGTCCCGGCAACGCTTTTGAGCCGGGATCCAGGTGTTTGCTTGTACTTTTGTACTTATGGCCTGCGGCCACTAACGTCGTGGCGCCTCGCCTATTGCAAAGCATATAACTGTAAACAATAAATATGGCCACCCACAATAGTTGATCATCCCCAATCAAATTACAATTCTTCTTATGCTTGATTGATATCAAGGTCCTCTGCTGTGTTGAATTCTGCAAATGATGAATAAACCACTCATTTAACGATAATATTTTAGCCATATTGATAAAAAATGATGAGTTGAGCACATCGACGATGTCTCACAATGAGAACGGGTAAAGTTATTTTCCAAAAAATGGGTGGCAATATTTTTTTAAAGTATAATCTATTTAGCCAAATTAGCTGGAAGCAATTGATAATAAGTTGATGGATACCAAGGATATTTTGTCAATTCACCGTTATAGCCATGGCTCAAGCAATAGTGGGATCACAAGCTTTAGTGGAATTGGTATTAGTTTCAAATGTGCAAATTCGACTTAGAACTTGGGGTCGTTGAAGGCTTTTTACAAAAGGATACGTGAGCTGGCTATGGCCTTTCACGCACATCTGACCGATTAAGATATGGGAAATGTAATACACGATAAAATTTATTCTGTGCAACGCATGTCTTTCACTAAACTGAGCCTTTAAAAGCTGCAGATAAGACAAACATTTACAGCTTCATCATGGTGGTTTGCGAGCCGACCGTCCGACCCACGGACGGGTCGGTCGAGCTACATGGATGTACTAGTGCGTGTCGGTAAGTGAATGCCATGTTGAAGCCAAATAAAACCTTACAGTCTTATTCTTTGCAATGGGCGAAGCGCCACGACGTTAGTGGCCGCAGGCCATAAATCATAGAACGAGAACCCTACGCGCATTATGTATTACCCCATTGATGGCAAAAGGCAATAAAGCTTGTTAACAACGGGCTGTGGTATTTGTCTTTGTGCACTACTAGCCAAAAGGGGCGTTGCATATTGAGCGTATTATTATTGTGAGGTAATTGCAGTTGAGTGACTCGGCCATCATTAATGGCGTACTGCGCGGCTAACGTCGATAAGCACCCTAAACCTAATCCTGCCGCGACACTGTTAATAAGCGCTTCAGTGGTATTGAGCTCAAACACCTCATGCCAAGCCTCAATTTGCGGTGCAATAGTGCGTAAAAAAAACTCCCTTGAGCCTGAGCCCGCCTCGCGTAATACCCATTGTGATTGTTCTAAATCGCTAAATACACATTGCGTTTGCTGACTTATAGCTATATGAGGTGCAGCAATAATGCACATTTGATCGTGACTAAACTGATGGGCAACTAATTCTGGGTGATGGCTTTTACCTTCAATAAGGCCAATGTCTAACTCGTAATCGAGCAGCTTTTGACAAATTAATCGTGAGTTAGAAATCACCACGCTTTGCGAAAAATGCTGTGATTGTTGCCTAAATTGGCTTAGCAACCCCGGAACCACATGATTACCGACGGTATCACTGGCACCGATTTTCAACTGACCTGAAAAAGCGTGGTCTGCATCAAACAATTGGCTGATGTTATTTGCTCTACTAAGCAGCTCATCAGCAAGTGGTAATAGCTTGTGACCTTCTTGGTTGAGAATTAAGCGGTTATTGACCCGGTCAAACAGCGGATGGCCCAACTGCTTTTCTAATTCAGCGAGCGCCATGCTCACAGCCGCCTTAGATAAATACAAAGCCTCGGCTGCGGCTGTTAAGGTGTTGTGCTGTGTAATGCTGCTAAACACGTTAAGTTGTTTGAGTGAGATATTCATAATATTGGTTTGGGTAAATAATAGTGGGCTAGGTGTTTAGTTTTTCTGAACATGTGTTTTATATAATTGGATATATGTAAACAAAGTGCAAGCGTAATATAACGGTATGTCGCGGACAGTGCCGTTGAGGTTGTTATGGTAAACAGAGTAAAACGAAAAATAGTCGGTGTGCCTACACCTATGGCGGGGCTAGCGTTAGGTATTGCCAGTTTAGGCTGGAGCTGGGAGAACGCTGTTGATTTACAACACTATGGCCAATGGATTAGCGCCGCGATTGCCAGTGTGTTATTGCTGATATTAGCCAGTAAATTTGTATTACATCATGATCTACTGCGCCAGGATGTTGCCCATCCTGTGGTGGGCAGTGTGGTGCCGACTTTTGCCATGGCATTGATGGTGGTGTCTAATTCGCTGGGTTATGCCTCAGCCATGGCCGGTGATTTATTGTGGTGCTTTGCGGTCATACTGCACATCAGCTTTTTAGTCGGGTTTATTTATCATCGCAGTAAGCAGTTTTCATTATGCCAAATGATACCCAGTTGGTTTATTCCGCCGATTGGGATAGTGGTTGCCGATGTGTCTTTTTCGGGCAATGCGCACTTAATGTGGGTGGCTCAATCGGCACTTGTTTTTGGCATGCTAAGTTATGCGGTGATGTTACCTATGATGATTTATCGGCTAATGTTTACCGAGCAAGTGCCAGATGCCGCTAAGCCGACATTAGCCGTTTTAGCCGCGCCAGCAAGTTTATCGTTAGCAGGCTATTTAACCATTAGCTCACAGCCGTCACCGGTGATTATTGGTTTGTTATTTGGTATTGGTGTGTTGATGACTAGCATTATTTATTTATCATTTTTTAAACTGATGCGTTTACCGTTTAGCCCTGGTTATGCTGCATTTACCTTCCCGATGGTGATAGGGGCTACGGCATTATTTAAAGTGGCAGATTGGATGCAAAGCATGGATGTTGGCGCAGAATATATTGCCCAGGTGCGAGGTTTAGCTGAGTTTGAATTAGTTGTTGCGACTGTGGTTGTCAGTTATGTTTGTATGCGTTATTTACATTTTTATCAGCCCAGAAAACTAGTTTCTGCATAAGTGAGTGGTTATGACCCCAGCCATTGATATAACCAAAAAGCACAAGATTGATTTTAAGGTGCACGAGTATCAACATGATGCCAGTAGCGAGTCCTATGGCTTAGAGGCTGCACAAAAATTAGCGTTGCCAGCCGAGCAAGTCTTTAAAACCTTGGTGGTGAGCCTTGATAATCAAAAATTAGCGGTGGCAGTAGTGCCAGTGTCTTCGATGTTGAGCATGAAGTTAATGGCCAAAGCCGCGGGGGCTAAAAAAGCCCATATGGCTGAGGCAATAGCGGTTGAGCGTTCCAGCGGTTATGTACTTGGCGGCGTAAGCCCATTAGGACAAAAAAGACGCTTAGCCACGGTGATTGACGCTTCTGCACTGCAATTTGAGCACATTTATGTCAGCGCCGGCAAAAGGGGTTTAGATATTTCACTTAAACCCGATGATTTACAACGCCTACTCAATGCGACATTTGCCGATATTTGCGCCTAATAAAAAGCGATATATCCCTTTACACCTCCAATAAAAAGCGCATTACTGATTTATTCTGGCCTTAAACTCAGCTTGAGTTTGTGGGCTTGCTTTTTGGTACCAGTAATCAAGCATATTACTCACTTCTTGTTGATCTACTACGGCATCTGTTTTATGCAGTTCTTGTGCTGTAGATTCTGCTATTGCCGATGCGTTTGTGTTAGTTGTCGCTGTCGGCTTGAGTGCAACAGAGGCTGCATTCCAGGCTGCGATGGCGCCAGAGGCATTATACTTAGCTATTTCAGTTTCAAAGTCACGGCCTATTTGAAGGCCTGATTTCATCAATTTATCTTGCGTAAACTCAATTGCTTGGCCTGCTTGATTAGTTAAGGTTATCTGTGGTTGTTGATTAAATTGTGTCGCACTGCTTTGTGAGCGGATGCTGGGTAGTGATAATTGATAGTCTTGGTCACTCGCGGCAAAACGCAAAATAATTACGTCTGAGCTAAAGCTATGTTGACTACCTTGATCTCTAAAGCGGGCATGATAGCGAAAGGCGATTTGTTGCAGCCCCTGTGGAGTGTTGATGTCTAAGGCAACTTGTTGCTGCTCAGTAGCAACACCATTTACCAATACCGTATTGGCATTGTCAGGTAACAGTAATGTGGCGGCAGATGTGTTTGTGCAAATTAACAAGGTTATTAAACTAAAGAGTAATCGCATAAATAGCGTCCTGGTTTTGTGGTGTAATGCTTTGGCTGTATTGCAGATTATTCTGCAAATTGGGGGCGATACTTTTCAGGCAGTTCAAAGACTTTTTGCTTAGCCGTTAACGGGCACTTAAACGTAAAATAACACGAGGTTAATTTAAGGTCGGGCGAAGTGTTATCAGCCTCGCCGTGTAATCGGTCACCCACCACCGGATGGCCTAAGCTGGCCATATGAATGCGAATTTGATGCTTTCGCCCCGTGTCGATTTTGACCTGCACTTTAGATTGATTGAGCCCTGAATGATAAGTGATTAATGTTGCATGAGACAGCGCTGGCTTGTTATCGACAGGGGTGTCAATTTGTACCGTTTCACTGGAAAACTTGCCGTGAACAATTACTTCGTAGTGTTTTTCTAATGCGCGCGTTTCAAATAATTTAGCGATAGCGGCAGTGGCTTTTTTACTGTGTCCGAGAATTAATAGCCCTGTGGCAGCACGGTCAAGACGATGAATTATAAATGCATTGCGCTGTGGCTGCATGTTTAGCTCAGCAAAACGATTAATGGTAGTGTGGTCGCTCCACTTTGACCCCTGGCAGCGCATGCCGTAAGGCTTGTACCATACACTGTAGTCAGTTTCATCAAATAACAGCTCTGCAGGTGTGACTTGTTCATCGAGTATGTGTTGATTGTAATAAAGGTGCAGTTTATCGCCCGCTTGCAGTGGTTTTTTGGCCCGCCGAATACGGTTGGTTTGTTTACCATGGCTGTGCCAAATAGCGCCTTTTTGCATGGCATCTTTTAATACTTGCTTACCTAAACCACTTGCTTGCGCCAAAAGCTCAATGGCATCCGTAGTTTGCTCAAGGATATCAATATGGAATTCGGTTTTATTGGTCATTAATTGGGTTAACTCTAACAATCTGGATGTTTAGCATCGATAACATGAAATGTTACCTTATTTACTGCCTCATTGTTAATTTACCTCACTCAGATTGATGAAACTTTCTCTACAGTTACGTATCATCTGTGGTTAAGTTGTTTTAGCATAATGTGTTAACGCATAGCATTCATTTGGAGTAGGAAATTTGGAACACTTGGTTTGGGATCTTAATCCTGTTTTGGTCTCGTTTATGGGATTAACTGTACATTGGTACGGTGCACTGTTTGCGCTAGCCATTGCGACGGGTTTTCAAGTGATGAAGCACTTTTATAAAAAAGAAGGCTTAGACCTTGAGTCGCTTGATAATTTATTAGTGTATTGCGTTGTGGGTATTATTGTTGGTGCACGCTTAGCCCACTGTGTTTTTTATGATCCTGCTTACTACTTTGCTAATCCACTTAAAATATTAGCTATTTGGGAGGGCGGTCTAGCCAGCCATGGTGGCGGTTTAGGTGCCATATTGGCCTTGTATTATTATCAACGCCAAGTGAAACTGCCGTTTTTGTTTTTGCTTGATCGTCTAGCCATAGCAACAGCAATATTTGGCTTTTTTGTGCGTATGGCTAACTTTGCTAACTCTGAAATTTTAGGCGAGCCGACCACTCAGCCTTGGGGCGTTATTTTTAAACGGGTTGATATGTTGCCGCGCCACCCGGCGCAGCTGTATGAGTCACTCGCGTACTTAGTGATTTTTATTGGCCTTTACGCCATATACAAATACACCAATATGAAGCAAAAACACGGTGCCATTTTTGGGGTGTTTTTAGTGTCGGTATTTAGTGCACGTATTGCGATAGAAAGCGTTAAAGTCAGCCAGGCTGCTTACCATGAGTCGATGTTAAGTGCTGGCCAATGGCTAAGTTTGCCATTTTTATTAACTGGTGTGGTGTTGTTAGTGATGGCTTATCGCAAGCAACGCTAGCCGTAGGTGGTGAACCTAATAAAAACGTCCTATTGCAGCGGCAATAGGACGTTTTTTATATTAGCTGTTTTAAGTTACATCCCAGCAGGTAAATACTTAAAGCGCTTCATTTGTTCGTAATGGGTATCAACAATGCGTTTGACTTGCTCTGGTGAGAGCTGTGATTGCCATTGATGCTTACCGCCTTTTCTAAAGAAGGCATTGGCATTTTCATGCTTTTCAACAAATCCACGTTTGGCTTCTTGAGCTTTTAATTGGGCAAATGATGAATGCTTAATGGCATTTTTGAGCCTTGCAGGATCTTTCTTTAAACCTAAAAATGACTCAACTTTGCGGAAGGCTTTTTTAGGGTCATCTAGCATGTCTTCGTAACGTAAAATGAGCTTTGAGGTATCGTCGCTTGTCCAGCTCGATACATGCATCGACCACGAGGTAATAATTTGTGGAACATGCGCTGCCTCGTTTGGGGTACCTGTCATTTCTTCTGCCATGTAGGCAATGGCTTCATCTATGGTGTAATCAAAGTAATTAGCCATCGAAATCACCACATCGAGTGGATTACGCACAACATAAATCGCCCCAGAGGTAACAGAAGAGTTATGCAATGGTTGGCCGTTGTACTCGCCTAAATAGTTGTGGGTTTTTACAAATGTGGTGCCTTGTGCTTGATGGGCGATGTCGGCTTGCACTTGAGGGCGTAAAACACTGACTTCTTCTAAGGAAAGCTCTGTGGTTGCGGCTTTATCTTTTGGTAAATAAGCTTGATAACGATGCGCTGCTGATTCGGCTGTAGAAATGGTGTGCATCGTATTAATGTCGATAGGCTGATCTTGATTTTGAATGTAGTTCTCTAAAAACGCGCGTACCCAAGTGTTACCCGATTTAGGGTAAGAGGCCACCCAAAGTATGTTTCCCATTCGTAATCCTTTGTTGTTATTTTTACGTCTTTCAATGCGGTTAAAACTACCGATAATTCAGCAAAATGGCAAGTTTAGTGCGTCACTGGTAAGAGTTAACCGTATCGATAATATCGCTGTTTAGTAAAAATAATACTTCACTTTACTGTGGGTAATATATGGATGTAATATTAATGTTAAATATTAAGCGCGAGCTTGCTGTATCTGGTTAATAAGGAGAGGGTAAATGGATGTTAATGCAACTTTGGTTGGGCAAGTGATTATTGTTTTTGCGTTAATTATGGGCTGTATTTGTTATTACTTAGGTCGTCGTAAAACGCAAACGCCGGTTTTAGCTGGTGTGATTGGTGCAGGGTTATCGATAGTGCCTATTTTAGGTTTGGTTTACCTGGTTGTGCTTGTGCTTAAAAAAGATATCGAGATCGCGCCAACAGTGGTTAATGGATAATCGTTAATCGTTTTTAGTGTAAATAATGGTTAACTGTAATGTGATACAAAACCAAAATGCCTCGTCCTAATTAGGACGAGGCATTTTTCGTTCATAATTAAAACTATGCCACTGTCAGTGTGTGTTGTGACTTTTCTGCTTTAACTGAACACACCTTAAACTCAGGGATTTTTGCAATAGGGTCTAATGCATTAATCGTCAGTTTATTTGCGGCAGATTCGGCAAAGTGGAAGGGTAAAAATAATACCCCGACTTGCGCTCGTTTAGTAACAAAAGCTGCGATTTCAATGGCGCCTCGGCGCGTGCTGAGGGTTAACATATCACCATTTTTCACCCCAAGTTGCTCGGCGTCATATACCGAAATCATCACTCTTGGCGCCCCTTTAATATCAAGCTCAGGGGTTTTACGGGTCATGGTGCCGGTATGGAACTGCTCCAATAAACGCCCTGTAGACAAGATTAGTGGGTAGTCGCTATCGGGCATTTCGGCAGGGAATTGATAACTGACAGGGATCATGCGGCCTTTACCGCGTAAAAAGGTTTCTCTATGTAAAACCGGTGTGCCGGGATGGTTCTCATCAAAACATGGCCATTGCAAACCATCCACTTTATGCTCGAGACGTTGCCAAGTTAAGCCTTGATATTGCGGGGTAACTTGGTTGATTTCGTGCCAAATATCCTTGGCGCTTTGATATTGCCAATTGGCATCGAGTTTATTGGCGATCATTTGGATGACTTGCCAGTCGAGCATTGCATCACCCGGTGGGGTTAATGCTACCCGAAGTTGTTGTACTCGGCGTTCGGTGTTGGTGAAGTGACCTTGTTTTTCTGCAAAGGCGCTGGCAGGCAATACTACATGCGCCATTTGGGCGGTTTCGGTTAAGAAAATATCTTGCACGACCATAAAGTTAATTTTTTCGAGTGCGGCAATCACATGGGCCTGATCTGGGTCGCTCAGTACTGGGTTTTCGCCCAATATATACAAGGCATCGATTTTATTTTTGACGATGGCATGCATGATTTCTGTAGCGGCATAACCGGGTGTCGAAGGCAATGAGTTGTTACCCCATGCATGGGCAAATTTGGCGTTATTGGCGGGGTTATTAATTTTTTGATAACCCGGATAAAAATCGGGTAACGCGCCCATATCACAAGCGCCTTGCACGTTACTTTGACCACGCAGTGGGTTTAATCCGCCGCCGACCACGCCGATGTTGCCACAGAGTAATTGTAAATTAGAGGTCGAGACTACGTTGTCATAGCCGGTGGTATGTTGGGTGATCCCCATTGCATAGTACATGGCCGTTTTGGTTGCGGTACCAATCATTTTTGCCATCTTGGCAATGTCTTCAGCACTGACACCGGTAAGTAATGCCGCATTTTTAAGATTGTAAGCAGGTTTGAGCACTTCTTGCTTAAGCAATTCGTAATATTCAACCCGATTATCAATGTAATCTTGGTCTTGCCAATTATTAAGAATAATTTGCTGCATGATAGCGTTGAGCAGCATCACGTCTGTGCCGGGTTTATGGGAGACATAGAGGGTGGCGCTGTCTGCTATGGTGGTTTTTTTAGGGTCTGCGACAATTAAGCGCGCACCATGCTGGCTGACAGCACGTTTAATGTGAGAGGCAATAATAGGGTGAGCGCTGGTGGTATCTGAGCCGATAATAAAAATAACATCAGATTCTTTTATGCTTGGAATATCATTGGTCATTGCCCCACCACCAATGGTGTCGAATAAGCCTGCAACTGATGATGAATGACACAATCTTGCGCAGTGGTCGATGCTGTTAGTGCCCATAATGCTACGAGTAAACTTTTGCATTAAATAGTTTTCTTCGTTGGTGCATTTTGCTGAAGATAACGCGGCAAATTTACTTGGCCCAGCGGCCTCTTTAATCGGCTTAAGTTGCTCGGCAATGTAGTTAATGGCTTCGCTCCAGCTTGCCGGTTGTAACTGACCATTTTTACGGATTAACGGTGTGGTAAGACGCTTAGGGCTGTTTAAAAAGTCAAAACCAGAGCGGCCTTTTACGCATAACATCCCTTCATTAACCAGTGAGTTGTTGTCGCCAGTGACGCGCATTACGCGGTTTTTGGCTTGATCAACATGAAGCTCAACCCGGCATCCCACACCACAATAAGTACATACTGTTGAGGTTTTGGTTAGCGCTCGGTGTGTACCTTGAGTTTTATCTCTGGCATCGACTAATGCACCCGTTGGGCACACTTGTACACAGTTACCACACTGCACACAATCGCTGTCGTTCATTGATGCGCTAAAGCCGACGCGTGGTGCATTTCGGCGACTGTCTGTTGTGCCGGCTGCATCGGGTAGTGCTTGGTAACTATTGGGCGCAAAGCTAATCACATTATGGCCACTTTGCTGATGGCAAGCTTCAACGCAGGCACCACAACTGATGCAGCGATTGGCATCAAAGGTGATAAACGGGGCGCTATTATCGACTTTAAATTTACGGGCGCGGGGCTGTTCAATACTATTACTATCGACTTTATATTCGGTGGCATAGTCGCGTAATTTACAGTCTGTGTTGGCTTGACAGGCACATTCTAGGCAGCGCAGTGCTTCTTGCATTGCTTTATCTGGTTTAAAACCGAGTTCAACTTCTGCAAAGTTAACCGTGCGTATGAGTTGGTTTAGCTCGGGCATTTTTAAACGCGGACGTTTCGAGGTGTCTGGGTATAATTCAGGATAAGTATTTGCCGCTAACGATGCGGTTTTTTTTGCTTTACGTGAGTTAAATTGTTGTGGCTCTAAATGGCAGGTTAAGCCTTCTTTAAGTAAACCTTCAATCGCTTCAGCGGCTTTGCGGCCGTCTGCAACCGCGGCTACAGCTGTGCCAGGGCCGGTGCGAGAATCACCAATAACAAACAGTTTTTCAACCCCAGCAGACATGGTTTGCTCACACCCTAAGAAAGTATGCCAACGGCTCAGAGCGATGTGGCCAGTGTCTATTTGATTTTCGGGTTGTTCTAAAAAGTCTAAATCGACTTGTTGAGATACCGCAGGGATCACTGTGTCGAAGGCTTCTTTAAAGGTTTCGCCAGTGGCTTTAGGCGAACGTCTGCCTGATGCATCTGGCTCACCCAATGCCATTTTTTCAAAAGTGACGGCACAGACACGGCCCTGGTTGTCGCTGTGGTTTTCGATTGGATTTGTCAGAAAATGAAACTTAACCCCTTCAACTTCAGCCTCGTGGATTTCGTAAGGTTCGGCGGGCATTTCTTCGGGGCTACGACGATAGATTAGGGTGACATCGGCGCCATCTCTAAGTGCGGTGCGGGCACAATCGATAGCGGTATTTCCGCCGCCTATGACGGCCACTTTTTTACCTGTGATTAATTTTTTGTCGGTGCAATAATCGCGTAAGTAATCGACACCTAAATAGTAATGCCGCTCGCTTAACAGTGAGCGGCTCTTTTCTTATAGGGGTAACGTGGTGCTTTATATAGCACTTGTCTTGGAAATGGTTTTCGCTTTCTTTTTTTTGGTAGGATTAATCGCTTTCCATTCTCCCTAAGGTTTTGCAGCTTTTTAGGGATCGTTCCAGGTGTCCGTCCTGAGCACCATAGGAACTCATCTTGAATGAGTCTTAATGCATTGATAAAGCTTATTCTTAATGGCTCTACGTCATGAGATTCTGCCATCCTTTTCATTTCTAATCGAACTAGGTTATAAGAAATTAAGATTCCCCATAGTTCTTGATAAATACCTTCGACTTTTTGGCTTCTAAGAATGGCTTGATTATTCAGTTGACCTTGCTTGAGTTCACCATAACTCTGCTCTATTTCCCAGCGTTCCCAATAAACGTTAATGATATCTTTCAATGGGTAGGTAATCGGGCATTCTAGTGAGGTTATAAACCCTTTGATTTCTCCTTTAGGCACAGGAATAAGCACCAAACGAGCTTGCCAACTATCCCTAAGGTGAGGATATTTTCTTTTTGCATCAGGTGACACAGGCATTTTTATCAGTTTATCGTGCTCTGAGTATTCTTCTAAAACTTCGTACCTAAATTTGCTTTTTATTGGTGTGAGCCAGTGAGTATTCGCTCCTGCTCCACGCCATGATTCAAAAAGCTCTGCAGACATGAAACCACGGTCAAAAAGAGTCAAAGAATTATCTGGGGCTGAGCCTACAAGTTGTTGAGCATAAGATATTTCACTGTTTGTTATGGGGCCGAAGGCGGCATCAGAAATGAGGTGCGTTCGTGTTGACATGAGCGTCACAGCAAGGACCGAGGGGAATGTTGATTTACCTCTGGCGTAGCCTAACTTTTTATTATCTTCAGTTTCTGGCGTTTTAAATTGAGTGCCATCAACGCTAAGAAGCTTAAGACCGCAGACTGAGTCTGACTGTCCTTCAGCTTCCCAGTGAGTTGCCGTGGTGTGAAATAGGTACCGCAATGGTTCATAACCAATGCGCTGTCTAGCTTTAACAATGCTGCTCGTGGCTAAGGGGGGCAAATCGCCTTTTGAATCAGGAAAAGCCAATTCCAATTTATCGCAAACATCGCTAATAGAACGATTACGCATCAAACCAATCCCAAGTACCAACCAAACGGCTTGTTCAGCAGGGAATCTTCTCTTTCTGACGGCGGCACGGCCTGTTTGATTAACGGCTTCCGATACCCATTCGATAGGGATATTTTTGCGAAATGAGTCGATTGACTCTGGAAAATGCAATTCAGCAGTCGCTTGTAACTCTAAAGAAAATTCAGACATAAAAAATCGGCCTCAGAAATAAATCTAAGACCGATTATGAAGCCTAGAAAAGATCGTTCAAGTCGCTTAAACGATCGGCATTACACCTAAATAGCAGCCTTGTAAGTCGCTACCTGGGTAGTTCATTGGCACCGCTTTTTGCGCGCCAATGGCCAGACAAACGGCATCATAATTAGCCACTAACTCAGTTAAGTTAGTATCGCGGCCCAATGCACAGCCCGTTTTAATCTTAAGGCCGTTGCGAGTCAGCAGTTCAATTTCTTTATCTAAAATCGCTTTGGGCAAACGGTACTCGGGAATACCATAACGCAGCCAGCCACCTGCTTTTGGGGCAGACTCCATAATGGTGACATCGTGGCCGTTATTTGACAGATAATAACCTGCGGTTAAACCTGCTGGGCCGCTACCAATAATGGCGACGCGCTTGTTGGTCGCGGGTGCTTTGGGTGGTACGTAAGACTCAAGATCATTTAAGTCTAAATCAGCAGCATGACGCTTGAGTTGCCTAATGGCGACAGGTTCATCAACTAGCCCTCGGCGACACTCCGCTTCACAAAATGCCGGGCAAACACGGCCAATCGATAAGGGTAATGGCAAGGTTTGTTTGATGACTTTAACGGCTTCGTGATGGTCGCCCTTGCCAATGTGGTAAAGGTAAGATTGCACATCTACACCTGCAGGACAGGCGGTTTGGCATGGTGCTTCACAGTCGGCAAAGTGGTCGCTTAAGATGTCGTTAAGTGCTTGCTGGCGCACTTTACTTAAATAGCTCGACTGGGTAATCACATCTAAGCCTGTTTCTAGAGCGGTTTCACATGCACGAGCACAGCGTAAACTACCATCATGGTTTTTGATTTGTACTTGGCACAAGTTACAGTGTTGCTTGGCTTGATTGTGGGAAAAGTCACACAAGCTAGGGATGTTAATACCGGCATCGGTGGCTGCTTTGAGCAAGCTATCTGCTTTAGGCAGTGATAGGGTTACGCCGTCTATGGTGATGTCAATCATTACAAAGCCTTTTTAAGTCTGCATTAAATGGGGCGTACAAGCTGGACGATACTCAGTTATAGCTGCAAAAAGCGGAGATTTTTAGCGTGGATATGCTGCTCTGCAGGTTGCGTTTGATAACCTTGGTGTTGTTTCTGCACCCACTGTTGATAAATTCAGTTTAATTGGCTAGGGGTTGTTCAGACGTGATTTAGATCATTTTTGTGGTAATTAAAAAGCATGTTTGAATTTATTTCATATTTAACATTGCGTTATGAATATGAAAATAGCGATGGTAAGACCTGCTAAGTCACAATTTTTCACCATTGTTTATGATTATGGACAGTAAAATGGCGGGTTTATGTCGTTCAAACTCTCACTTACAGAACTAACGGGCTCGCCCAGCTAGGCCCTGTCTGTGTATGTTGCTGTGCTACTTAAGCCTAAATATCGCTTCGACACTGTCACTAACCGTTACTTGGCCTTGCTGATAAGTTTGCGCAACATCGGCATTCATTTTCATGCTGGCGCGGTACATTTCTGGCTGATGAGATTGACTTGGAAAATACCTTACTTGCCATACCCCCGCCACCTGTTCTCCAAATCCCTTGGCTAATGACTCTGCTTTTTGCTTAGCGTCTTTTATCGCAGCCTGGCGAGCCTGGGCCATCATCTCGGCTTCTTTGCTTGATTTAAGCTCAATATTATTGACTTGATTAATGCCTTCAACTAGCGCGCTGTCCAGTAATTCATTTAAGTTACTGAGCTCAATGACCGTCACAGTGATTTGACGATTTGCGCTATAGCCAGTCAATTTTCGCGGTTTATTTTGTACATATTCATACTGAGGGTTAAGTTGTAAATTAGCGCTTTGGATGTGTTTTTTGTCGACACCGGCGTCAAGCAAACGCTGCATAAATTGGCTGACGGCCTCGTCGGCTTTTTGTTTGGCTTTTTTAGCGCCGCCTGCCTCTATAGATACTTGAACATTAATAATCGCCATATCTGCTGCGGCTTCAATGGTACTGGTGCCTACCGTTTCAATGTGGGCAAAATTAAGCTCAGCTGCTTGTATTGTCGCTACACTGCTGGTGGCGGTTAAGGCAAAAAATGTGCTTGAAATGAGGCTGGTGAGTAATAGTTTATTCATTAATAACTCCGCGGTTTCTTATTGCTAGCTCAGGTGTGTACGCTTATGTTGATTAAATGCGTGCTGTTAATCTGTGTAAACGTGGCAAAACCTAAAAAGGGTTTTATTTTTTTAGTCAAACAATTGCGCTGAAATCGTTAAGAGCTTTTGTCTTATCCATTGATTCACCGGGTCGTCATCGGCTTGTTTGTGCCAGTACATGTGCACCGCCAAATCGGGTACCTCAAAGGGTAAGGGTGATACCACAATAGGCATAGATTGTTGCAACAACATGGCGTAACTATTTGGCATGGTCATGATCATGTCTGACTGGCTCACCACATTAATGGCGGCAAAGTAGTGTTCGCAGCGCAAGGCAATGTTGCGGGTAATGCCCTGAGTGGCGAGCGCCATGTCGACGGTGTCGATGGTAAAGTCTTTTAAGCTGACTAATGCATGTGATGCAGTGGCGTAATTATCTAGGGTAAGTTGCTGCAATATTGGGTGATTTTTACGGCAAACTAGCGAGAATGATTCGTGACAAATCAAACTACTCCTGATGTCTTTATGGGTGGGCATAAGCACATCAATCACAATGTCTAAGGTTTGTTGGGCCAATGATGGTTCAAGCTCAGTGCGTTTAATTTGGCGGCTGTTTAAGGTGAGGTTTGGTGTATTGTTGAGTAAATCGGGCACCAAAACCGGAAAAAACATCGACTCTAATATGTCTCTTAACCCCAATTTAATTTCACGTTTGTGTTGCTGGATATCGAAATTGGCTGGGGTTGATAGGGTGTGATTGAGCAAGTCCATGGCTTGTAGCACATCGGGAATAATTTTTTGGCATAGGGGCGTGGGTATCATTTTGCGCCCATGACGCACAAACAGTGGGTCGTTAAACTTGGCACGCAGCCTAGCGATGGCATGACTTACTGCGGGTTGTGTTAGATGCAACTTGCTAGCAGCGCTGGTGATACTGCCTTGTTGGTAGACAGTAGTCATGATGAGAAATAAGTTTAGATCAATTGTACTATGCAGCATATTTATAGTTATCTATGATTTAGTATCATTTGAATTAATTTTAGGCTTGGTTAAATTAAAGTCAAACTAAACCAATAAAAGCAGACTCAACATGACAACAGCACAAGAAGCATTACAAATTAAAAAAATGACTATCGGTACCGACAAATACCCTATGCCATTACCGCCTAAATTTGACACTCCTCAACAGCAACAGCAATACGAAAAGCAGCGTTTAGCCGCAGCCTTTAGGGTATTTGCCCATTACCGGTTTGACGAAGGCTTAGCAGGCCACATTACCCTGCGTGATTGTATTGACCCAGACACCTTTTGGGTTAATCCATTAGCAGTGCATTTTTCTAAAATTAAAGCATCTGATTTAGTGCGAGTTGACCATAAAGGCAACATTATGGAGGGCAAGCACCCGATTAATAATGCCGCATTTGCGATTCATTCTCGTATTCACCATGCTCGACCTGATGTGAATGCGGTGGCTCATGCCCATACCACTTATGGCCGTGCATTTTCAGCATTAGGCGAGCTGCTTAAGCCGATTTCGCAAGATGCCTGCATGTTTTATGAAAACCACAGCGTATTTGACACCTTTACCGGTGTGGTGGCTGACTTGTCTGAAGGCGATATGATTGCCGAGGCACTACAAGGCCATGCTGCGGTTATTTTACAAAATCATGGTTTATTAACTGTCGGTAAGTCTGTTGATGCCGCGACGGCAAATTTTGTCATGCTAGACAGTTGCTGTCACAGTCAGTTACTGGCACAAGCGGCTGGAGAACTTAAACTTATTGGCCATGATATTGCCACTAAAACCCGCCAAATGAATGGATCTGATCTCGTGACCTGGGGCAATTTCCAACCTATGTATCAAGTGGTACTAGCACAAGACAACAGCTTTTTAGATTAGTCTCTATAGCTGATAGCTTAATACCACACTCGCTAAGCCGTTTGGCTTGGCGAGCAAGGATGCATCTATGACAGGTTCGATTATTACCGAAATTTTGCTGCCACTTGCGCTCGCCTTTATCATGTTTGGTATGGGCTTGAGTTTAACGCGATTTGATTTTTTACGCCTTTGGCAGACACCTGCACCCATTGTTACTGGGTTTGTGGGGCAAATTATTGCACTGCCTTTACTCGCGCTGGGGATTTGTTTAGCCATGGAGCTCTCGACACCGATGGCGATAGGTTTGATGATTTTAGCCGCATGCCCGGGAGGCACTACCTCTAATGTGGTGAGCCATTTAGCCAAAGCCAATTTAGCCTTGTCGGTGAGTCTGACCGCCATCAGCAGTATCGTTTGTGTGTTTACCGCCCCTTTTGTGATTCAATTTGCTGTTGGCTATTTTGCCAATGGCGCTCCCATTGATGTGTCGTTAACCAGCATTTCTTTGGGCTTGTTAGTGATAACGTTACTGCCCATTGTGTTTGGTATGCTTGTGCGCCGTTATTACCGAGAGTGGGCCATTAAGGTTGAAGTGTACTTTAGGCGTTTTGCATTAGTGTTTTTGCTTTTGATGATCGCCGGGGTGGTGATCCAGGAACATGCCATTATTGTTGAAGCCTTTAACGAAGTGTTTATTGCCTGCTTATTGCTAAACTTTGGCGCCATGTTAATTGGTGTGTTGAGTGCTAAATGGTTGTCGCTGAGCCATAAAGATGGTTTAACGTTGGCCATTGAGATTGGTTTGCAAAACTCGACTATGGCGATGCTGATTAGCATTAGTTTATTGCAAATGCCAAGTTACGCTGTGGTTGCTGGCGTGTACAGTTTAACCATGTACTTAGGGGCAGGGCTGCTTATTGCGTATGCCGGTTATATGCAAAAACAACAGCTTACTCATCACAATAGCGCATCAATGTAGTGCATCAATGAACATTAATTTTAGGTGTCGATGTAAACCTCAAACGTTGTTACATGCGATATTGGTCACCATGTTCACATGTAAAACTAGGGTTAAATTGATTGTTCTAGCTGATGGATGCTCGTCACGATAGCGCTATTCACTGGGGTTTTAACGCCATATTGCTGGCCTAAACGCACTACCGCGCCGTTAATATATTCAATTTCAGTTTTGCGTTTGGCTTGAATGTCTTCCCACATTGATGAGCGTGCTTGCGGGTCAATGTCGAGCATCTGTTTGGCTAACAGGTTAAACAGCATATCGGGTAAGGATAAAATCACTGGCAGCCATTGGGGTTTTACTTTGGTGAATTGGTGTAACTTTATATCAGCGGCTTTGCACACGGCTAACCATTCTTTCATTGCTCCAGCAAGTTGACAGCGACACGCTCGCTGACTGAGTTGTTGTTTAATGGGGAGATCGGCAATCGCATTTAATGCGTTATTGAGATTTAACAAGAGTTTACCGTAAATTACAGGTGTTATGTTTTGGTAAAGATCGCAACCAAACCCTTGTGCTTGCATAGCTGCTTGTATCGTTTGGGTGTGGTTATTTTGTTGAAAGGTGAACACGCCTTCAGTGCCTTTATGAAATCGGCCGCTTGCTTGTTGTAAAACGTTAAAGGGCGTAATGCCTTGCAGTAAATGGCAATGGCTCAGAGCATCTTTGATGGTTTCGAAACTGCCTAGACCATTTTGCATAAAAATAATTCTGCTGTTGCTGTGGGTGATGGCAATTAAGGTGTTGGCGATACTGCTGACTTGATGGCATTTTAAGGTAACAAAGATGACATCAAACGCAGCATATGCTGTTGGCGCTTGCTCTATATCTGTGATCATGGCCTGAGGCATAACGGTTTTTAATAAACCTTGATAGTCGCTTATGGTAATACCATTATTTGCGAGGATGGTTTGCTTCATCGCTGGTCTACAAATGAGGCTGACATCAAAACCAGATAAACAAAGTTGTCCTGCTAAATAACAGCCTGTCGACCCCGCACCAAAGATGGCAATTTTCATTATGTCGTTTCTCTTTATTATCAACTCCGCGATCAATTTGTGCCATTTAAGGGGGAGTTTGTTATTAGTTGTAACATATCAATACTTGTAACATATCAGCCTTTTTGCCAGTGTAGAACTTTAACATTCGGATAATTATAAAAATGAAAAATCATTACATTACTGCGCTCGCCTTGAGTTGTAT
Organism: Shewanella inventionis; assembly: GCF_019931735.1. Classification (NCBI taxonomy): domain Bacteria; kingdom Pseudomonadati; phylum Pseudomonadota; class Gammaproteobacteria; order Alteromonadales; family Shewanellaceae; genus Shewanella; species Shewanella inventionis. The sequence goes on from NZ_CP082926.1 coordinate 1,463,214, forward strand.
CGCACTGTCTGTATCCGCTAATGCTGCAGACATTAAAGTTATCCATGCGGGTACCTTATTAACCGTTGCAGGAAAAGCCCCGTTAGTAGAACAAACTCTAGTGATAACCGATGGCGTCATTAGTGCAATTCAGAGCGGTTATACAGCAGGGCCGATATCTACCTCGCAAGACACCGTTGAAATTGTCGATTTAAAAAATCGTTTTGTGATGGCAGGTCTTATGGATATGCATGTGCATTTACAAGGCGAACTTGGGCCTAAAAATGACAGCCAGGCATTACGGATGTCAGATGCAGATGTCGCTATGCAAAGTGTTTATTTTGCTAAAAAGACCTTGCTTGCAGGCTTTACCACGGTACGGGATTTAGGCGCCAAACCTGAGCAAATTTATGCTTTACGTGACGGTATCAATAAAGGCTGGATAGATGGACCGCGTATTATTGCATCAGGTGGTGTGTCGGTAACCGGGGGACATGGTGATGTTGATGGCATGAGCCCTGATTTACTGGATAAATACACCTCTAAAACCATTTGTGATGGGCCTTATGATTGCCGCCGAGCGACTCGCAGGGCAATTAAATTTGGCGCTGACGTGATAAAAATCACCTCTACTGGTGGAGTATTATCTGACACTAATACGGGGACTGGTCAGCAAATGGATGACGATGAACTGCGTGAGGTGATTCAAACCGCCCATGCACTAGGTCGTAAGGTGGCAAGCCATGCTCATGCAGCGCAAGGAATTAATGCAGCGTTGCGTGCTGGAGTCGACAGTATTGAACATGGCAGTTATGCCGACAAAGAAAGCATTAAGTTAATGAAGCAAAGTGGCGCGTATTTAGTGCCAACATTATTAGCAGGCGACACAGTGGTTGCGATGGCCAATGCCGCCGGTGCTGATTTTATGTCACCAGCAATTAAAGCCAAAGCCATAAGAGTCGGCGGCGATATGCTGAAAAACTTTACCGCTGCCTACAAAGCAGGAGTCAATATTGCTTATGGTACCGACAGCGGGGTATCGCATCATGGTGATAACGCCAAAGAAGCGGTATTAATGAGCAAAGCTGGAATGAGCAACAGCGACATTTTGAAAAGTGCCACCATTAACGCGGCAAAATTGATTGATATGTCTGATTCTTTAGGGTCATTAGAGGTGGGTAAACAAGCCGATATTATAGGATTAACAACGAATCCTCTTGAGCAAATAGACTCATTATTGAGTGTGCCTTTTGTGATGAAAGCCGGAGTTATCTATAAAGGTTAATGGTATTTTTTGATGGCAGCAAAATAGCTTGCTGCCTGATTTAATATAAAGCAAACAATTTTGTGTATTTAGTTGATTATTAGTTTGATTTTTACTGGCAATTTTCACATACTTGACCGTTGTGCGTATAGAGTACTGTTTACTGTCAAGCCATAATCAACGCCTTTTTATGTTGTAGCAAAATAGTGAGCACACACGGATGTGAATTATTGCTAAGGAATGCTTATGTCGATTGATAATATTGTGTTGTTATTGGCGGTGTTGCTAGGTTTAGTTGCCTTGCTGTTGGCCGTTAATTTAAGTGAAAATCGAAAAGCTCGGGCAAAAAAGCAACAATTAAATTCCTACGAAAAAATCCTCGATCAAGTTGGCGCATACATCTATGTAAAAGATGTTAAAGGCCGATATGTATATGGTAACCAACTCACTTTAGATTATTTTGGCGTAACCCTAGAGCAGTTAAAGGGGACGACAGATAATTATTATTTTTCTCCTGTTGTTGCTGAAATTTTGCAACGCAATGATCGCAACGTCTTATCACAGCAACAAAAAATGTCTGATGATATTTTTGTTGATAATAATGGCCTACATAAAGTATTTCATGAGGTAAAGCAGCCATTATTTGATGAAAAAGGTAAGTTGATTGGATTAATTGGTATTTCGACAGAAATTACCGATGAGTTCAATTTACGCTCTGAACTTGAGCAGCTTGCGAATAGCGATCCACTCACTGATTTATACAACCGACGCTCATACAGTGTGTTTAGTGAACATGAATTTACTAAAGCAAAGCGTATCTCTAGCCCTTTATCCATGATGATTATCGATATCGACTTGTTTAAAAACGTAAACGATACCTTTGGCCATTTGGTGGGCGATGAAGTGATAAAACGAGTCGCTTCGATTTGTGACAAACATATCCGAGAAACCGACATCTTAGCGCGGATCGGTGGTGAAGAATTTGCTATTTTATTACCCGATACCGATATCGAGTCCGCATTTAAGCTTGCAGAGCGACTTAGGCTTGCTCAGCAAACCCATAAAGCTGAAGATGATGACTTGCCTAGCATCACTATTAGTATTGGGGTTTCATCTTTACAGAACAATGAAAACTCCTTTAACGATATGTTTGCTCGTGCAGACAAGGCGCTTTATTTGTCCAAGCATGTCGGCCGAAATAGCGTTAATGTTGCCTAGACGTAAAGCATTAAAAGCAAAATGCCGACTTAAATATTTGCTAATTTAACGTGTGCGCAATGTATTGTTGTTATGATGTGAGTAAGAATTGTGCTGCCAACGTTGACGATTAAAAATCAATGTGATCAACCAATTTTGCCTTAAATTTATCGAGCAACAACTTAAGTTGATCCATTTCCTCTACACTCACTCCGCATTGCTCCACAATATTGTTATGAATCGCTTGCGCCTGTGGTTGTTTGTCTCGACCTAAATCAGTCAATTGTAAACACAGTTTACGTTCGTCATTAGTCATTCGGATCCGCTTGAGTAGGCCGTCGGATTCTAAACGTTTAATTACCGGCGTGAGAGCCCCAGATTTTTGGCCAAGTTGTGTGGCGACACTTTTTAAACTTATGCCGTCTTGCTCCCACAAAATCAGCATGACCAAGTATTGGGTGTAGGTTAACCCAATAGACTCAAGCAAAGGCTTATAGAGTTGAATAATTGCTAGCGAAGTAGAGTAAACGGCAAAGCAAAACTGATTATTAAGACGAATAGGTGGATGCTCATTCATAATTTGACGCTCAGCGATTCAAAATGGTTATTAATGTAATCTGATCAACCTAAGTCATATTTTCGTACAACACGGCTTAAGAATTAATAATGGACTCCAGTAGTGTACTTGTATATACCACTAAAGACCATGCTGTTTTTATGTACAAGTCGACATGGTTTTTTGATTGTTATTGAGTAGAGTTAACAAAGCATACGCACAGCTAAGTCACTTTCGATTCTATTTTTTGCGCTAATCACAAGCAACTACATCATTAACCGTGACAATTAACCTCAAGCCAGATATTGACCAAAATAAAGGACACAAAATGAAAGTATTAATGGTATTAACTTCGCACGATAAACTTGGTGACACAGGCCATAAAACAGGTTTTTGGTTAGAGGAGCTTGCCGCTCCTTATTATACATTTGCAGATAAAGGCATTGAAGTGGTTTTAGCATCACCAAAAGGTGGCTTACCGCCGCTTGACCCTAAAAGTGATGAAGCCGATTTTCAAACTGATGCAACCCGCCGATTTGCTGGCGATACAAAAGCGCAAGCATTATTGGCCAACACTCACAAGCTCGCGGCAATCAATGTTGCTGATTATGATGCCGTGTTTTACCCTGGTGGCCATGGGCCTTTATGGGACTTAACCAACGACAAAGATTCAATTGCACTGATTGAGCAATGTTACCAGGCTGATAAGTTACTTGGGCTTGTGTGTCATGCGCCCGGCGTGCTTAAGTACCCTAAAAAAGCAGATGGTTCACCTTTGGTTGCAGGTAAAAATGTCACCGGGTTTACCAACAGCGAAGAAGACGCTGTACAGTTAACCCATGTCGTGCCTTTTTTAGTTGAAGATATGCTGCAACACAATGGCGCAGTTTATTCAAAAGGTGATGATTGGCACCCATATGTGGTTGTCGACGGTAAACTTATTACCGGTCAAAACCCTGCATCTTCAGAGCTCGTCGCTGAAAAAATGTTGGCGCTACTTAACTAATCTCAACATCAATTATTTGGTCAATCAAGCTCTAATGCACGTTTAGCAGTGACAACAATACACGTTTGCTGCTCAGAGAATGGATAAAAATGGTGCTCAATGATAGGTCGTTGGGCCCATTAAACTGGTTGTTATAATAGGAATGGATGACACATGATTAAATTACATCATTTAAATAAATCACGTTCAAAACGCATTATTTGGTTATTAGAAGAGCTCGGTGTGGAGTATGAGTTAGTTGCTTACCAACGAGATGCTAAAACCTTTTTAGCGCCAGACTCGCTCAAAAAAATCCACCCGTTAGGTAAATCACCTGTGCTTGAGGCGGACGGTTTTACCATTGCCGAGTCGGGCGCGATTACACAATACCTTATCCAAACCCATGGCGCGGACAAGTTAATGCCAGCCAAAGGCAGTGCAGATTATGTTGATTATTTACAATGGATGCATTTTGCCGAAAGCTCGGCCGCACTACCGTTATTGTTGAAAATTTTTGTCAAAATGGAAGGTGCAGATACCCGCTTTATTGGGGGGTATGCTGATGCAGAAACGGCAAAAGTGCTCAGTTATGTTAATCACAGGCTAGATGGTAAGCGTTATCTTGTGGGCGACAGTCTGTCTGGGGCAGATATTATGATGTCATTTATCACTGAGCTTGTTGGCCAAAACGGTGAGTTTGAAAAGTACCCAAATATTGCCAAATACTACCAACAATTATTAACTCATAATGCCTTTAAAAAAGCATTACAAATCGAAGCTGAAAATTAACCGACGGTTTGTGCCGCTTTTTTGATCAACATAAAGGTGAACATGGTTCACCTTTGTGTTTAAAAAATAAACAATTCATTTACACGGTAAAAGCAGGTAAATGTGCTGTCTAAAATTTGTTCTGTTTAATACTAAGGTGCTAGAATGCACCATCAATTAAAACTTTTGTTTAGGACTATCCATGGCAACGTTATCTGATGAAGAATTAGCTTACTTTAGCGATGTATTTTCGCCAGAGCAGTCTGACAATTCTGCGGATAATGTACTCACTAAACACTCGCTAAGCGTTGCCACTGAAATCCCTCAAATACTGTCTCATATACTGGGTAATGCCAAACTCACTTTATTGGCTGAAATCAGCTATTACCGATTGTGGTTTCCGTTGCAGTTAAAACAAGATGAATTTGGCCAGTTTACACCTGAGCTAGGCACGCCAGAAGTGGTTGATATGCGTGGCGTTGAACGCAGTTGGCGAATCGATGACTTAAAAAATGTAAAGGTGATGGACAATGAAACCTCAAAGTTTGTTGAGGTATTGTCTCTTTCTAGCTCTGGCATCACTATCAAGGTGCCTAAAGAGCTTGATACTCAATCACAAAGGCACACACAGCTTATTTTGCCTAATGGCAACCATGTGGAGTTAGAGTTTGAGCCAGTGAGAACTGAAAACGGCATCATGGCGGCTAAAATTAGCGCCGAAGGCGAATCACGGCAAATACTAAGGCAATTTTTATTTAATCAACACAAAGCTAAATACTCGCACCTTTACGAAGACGTTAACCGTTAATAGAAAAGTCTCTGGCTAACAGTGTTTTAATTGCATTAATAAAGTCGAGATCATTTTTGGCGTGTATTAGCTGACACAACTCATCTCCTACCGTGGTAAATCGATAATAAGTAAACAATAAGTGCTGCCCTTTGGGTTTTAGGTTAATGTTGGCATGACACAAATTGAGTTGTATATCTTCATTACGGGTTAACAGCCCTGTTTCAAATTCGCTTTTATGTAAAATCCCCGCATCGACCAGTGTTAAAATATTTGAATAAGGCAAACCAAATTGCGACAAGCCAAAATTGGTTTGATTGTGTTTGCGAAAATACTGTGTCAGCCCGCCATTAACTCTATATCCACTTAATAGCTTAAATCTGGGCTCGGTATTGATTTTGACCGACATCCCGAGAGCTTTTTCAAATATTTGCGCTTCACGTAAAGTCAGCTGCTTTAATACGGCTAAAGTACGCAGGCTAAAGTTGCCTGGGTTAACGATTTCACTGGCTAAAATTCTCGCCCACAAATCTTGCATTTTTCGATTATGAATTTGCTCTGCCATTTGGAAATACTGATAGCGCCAGTCTGGATCGAGTTCAATACCGGTCACATCAGACGGCGTGTAATTGAGCGCTAGTGCAAAAATACTCTCAAGGTTTGCTTGATGTTGACTGAGTTGTTTACGTTGTCGGTGTTCGGCACGTTCCGCAATTGAAGCCGTTGACGGGCGATAGTCATCTTCACTGGCTAAACCAATCACGCGGCCAAGTAATAACGCTTTTTTTCGCGCAGACACCTGTGCATTGTCATCGGGCATTTCCATTACATCGATATCAGCCATATCGCACTCTCACTTGAACTTATTTTTAATGTTTTATTGGTGATTGATCACTGTTGGTCAAACAAATTGTAGTTAACAGCAAGCCATCATACCTTCAGCGTAATACACAATACCGTCAGCGACCGCAAAGTGAAAGTTTACTGTTTAGGGGACTGTAAATATATCAGCAATATGAGCTCAACACTCCGGATAACTTTTTAACACAGCCTTAAAAACGAGTTAGGTGCAGTAAATACTCCGCATTCACTTGTGATGATCACTCACTATATAGCGCTGTTTTTCGGCGATGACATGTATAAAAACATTATTTATTAGTTGGTTAGGTTAACTGTTGTACTGTGGCGCAAAATGGCCAGTTGTTAAGTTAAATGTAATTTAGTGTAAATTAAATTGATATGGCTAATGTAAATTTTAATGCGAATCATTTCTAATTGCGTTATTGTCGTTTGTGATTTTTACAAATTGTTAACGCAACATGCGTTTTGTTGGAGAGATAGATGAATCGAAAGTTAACTTTATTGGCGGTCTCCGTCGCAGGCGTATTGGGTTTAATGTCCAGTGCTAACGCAGCAACAGATCCTGAAACGTTAGCAAAAGCCATTGCCAAACAGGAAGCAGAAATCGCGTTACTTAAACAGCAATTAGCCTCACTAGCGGCAGAGCAAAAACAACAGCAGCAAAATAATGTTGAGGTGGAAAAGCACGTTAGTAAAGTGTCTGAGCAAGTCAGTCAGGCGGATGATCGCTTAAGCCGGTTTAGCTTTAAATCTTATGGTACGGCTAATTACACTAGTGACGAATATTTCGACAATGTGCAAGATACCACTGGCGAACGACGTAGCCGCACTGATCTTGAGCGTATTGTGACTGAATTTGGATACCAGTTTACCGATCATTGGAGCATGGAAGTTGAAATTGAGTATGAACATGGTGGCACGGGTACCGCATTAGAATATGACGGCTTTGATGAGTTCGGCGAGTTTGAGTCTGAGGTGGAAGCTGGCGGTGAAGTACTGGTTGAAAAAGCAGAGATCCGCTACCGGCCAAGCCAAGCGTTTGGCATTAAGTTTGGTAACATCCATTTACCTATAGGTTTGACGAGTATATTACACAAGCCTAATCAATACTTTACCGTGCAACGCCATAAAAGTGAAGCTGCAATGATGCCAGCCGTATGGAATGAAAATGGCATTGGCGTGTATGGTGAAATTGCCGACTTTCATTATCAGGCTCAGGTTGTCAGTGGTTTAAATTCTGAATACTTCCGCACATATGACTGGGTTGCCTCTGGCCATCAAAAACGCTTTGAACATGTCAACACTGATGATTTAGCCTTTGCGGGTCGTCTTGATTACGGCAATTTTAAAACCGGCAGTGCCGTCGGCGTGGCGTATTACTTTGGTAATACCAGTGGTAACAGACATAAAAGTAACAAGTTAGATGTTGATGGCGCACTTAGCATTGTTTCTGTTGCGGGTGCATTTGTTGAAGGACCATGGATCCTTCGAGGCCAATATTTATATGGCACACTAGATAATGCCGATGCCATTACCTTGGCCAATAAAACTACCCCAGGTTTACAGCCGGGCAACTTCGCACAATTGGGTTCAGAGTCACAGTCGTTCTTTGTTGAGGCAGGGGTTAAACTCGACCAATGGTTTGATTTGCCTATGACCGTATTTGCCAATATCGATTATTCCAACCCACTCATGGCCGTTGAAACAGGCACCGCAACTAAGCGTTACGAAAATACCTGGAGCAGTGTCGGTATTAACTACTTCCCAATCCCCGAAATTGTGATTAAAGCCGAAGGCGGCCTGCATCAGGTAGCCGTTGCCAGCATTCCAGATACTAACTTTTTTGCGTTAGGTGTTGGATATCAATTCTCGTTGTAAACCCTCTTACTTTCAATTCGTACTACCTAAATATATTAAATGGAGTTTTATTATGCGTTTTAACTACACCGTCATCTCATTAGCATTAGTGGCAACATTGTCTGCGTGTGGTGGTTCTGGTTCAGATTCTAGTGACGATACCCAAACCCCAACGGTCGGTTTTAGCTTTGCGGCAACAGAGATGATCACCAATATTACTGATGATGTGATTGTGGCGGGATATGCTGATTTAGCCGCTCAAGGTGATGCGCTGCTATTAGCCACACAAACCTTATTAACCTCAACATCACAGGCCGATTTGGTAGCCGCACAAAATGCTTGGAAAGCCGCGAGACAGCCATGGGAGCAAGGTGAATCACATATTTTTGGACCGGTAGACTCGTTAAGTATCGATCCGCATCTAGACAGCTGGCCGCTCAATACCACAGATTTACAAACTCAGCTTGATAACAGCAGTGGTTTTGATGCCGACACCATTAAAGCTTGGAACGATGATGTTCAAGGTTTCCACACCATGGAATACCTATTATTTGGTGATGGGGTAAATAGCAATACTAAACAGATTGCTGACTTGACCACCAAAGAGCGTGAGTATTTGATTGCCCTTGCTGAGGTATTTCGTGACTACGCCGTGCAACTTGATGACGCGTGGCAAGTGAGTTACAACCCACAAGACACCAATGCATTACCTTATGCCGAACTGCTTAAAACCCCAGGTGATGCTAACAATGCTATTTATTCATCTGAGCTTGCGGTTATTGAAGAGTTAATTAACGGCATGATTGGCATTGTTGATGAGGTAGGCAACGGTAAAATTGCTGACCCATTTGGTGAGTCTTTAGCAACAGCGGACACCTCAAAAGTAGAATCTCAATATTCTTGGAACTCGTTAACCGATTTTGCCGACAACATCATTGGTGTGCGTAATGTCTATCAAGGCGAGTTTACTGACTCAACCGATAAAACAGGTTTAATTGATTTTGTTGCCGCTGCAGATGCCGAATTGTCAGCACGAGTGGCGAGCGAAATTGAAGATGCCATCAGTAAGATTCAAGCCATTTCAGGCACCACTGATATGCCATTTCGCCAAGCCATTTTAGATGAAGAAGGACGCGTACGAGTGCAAGCAGCTGTCGATGCATTAAGCACACTACAGACTTCGCTAGAGTCTGATGTATTGCCCTTATTGTCTCAGTGGAATTCATAACCTCTGTTTGTTTGGCCTGCACCAAGGTGCAGGCCATATATCATCGTAACCGCTTAAAAATATAATAATAGATTAAGCGTGATAAATTTTGAGTGGACCTGTAATGAAGTATTTTGCTAAACAACCTTATTATTTCTTAGCCTTGATGGGGCTAACAGTAACGGCGTGTGGCGGCAGTGGCGACGACAGTGCGGCACCCACAACACCCGCAGTGAGTTATCCATCTTATACGGATGTCATCGCCTTAGGCGGTGATACCACAACCTTTGATGCCAGTAACTCTGGTCATGGTTTTTCTACGCCGTCATTAAACTTAACCGAAGCAGAGCTCGAACTGCATTTAGAAGGCGATGCAAACTTTGAAGCCTCATTTACTACCGCACCTAATAGTGAACATCCTGAGCTGGACGGTTTAGGGCCTGTGTTTAACAACGCCGATTGTAATTCGTGTCATCAACGTGATGGTCGAAACTCTACGCCCTTTTTAGCGGCAGATGAAACCCGAGTTAAGCTTGATTCTTCAGCGGGGATTTTTTTGCGGATAAGCAAAGCGGCCGATCAACCTTGCACTATTGGTACAGCAGACAATCAATATTGCGCCCCAATAAAAGTGCCTGATTTTGGCGATCAACTTTTTCATCGAGGGGTATTAAAAGCCCGTGCCGATTGGCAAGACAATGCGTTTGTTGGGCAGGCTGATGTGTATTTATCTTATGAACGTCATGATGTTACTTATGCCGACGGCGTTGTTGTTAGCCTTAAAAAGCCGACTTTCGACGTTGAAAACCCTTATGATGCGCCGGGTGAAACAAAACAAAGTGCAAACGTGACCTCTAACTTATTGCAAGACGATGTGTTAATGGGATGGCGTAATGGCATGCCAGTGTTTGGTTTGGGGTTACTTGAAGCCATCCCCGAGGCAAGTATTCTGGCAAATGTCGATGCTGACGACAGTAACAATGACGGCATTTCAGGCCGTGCAAATTGGGTATTTGATGCGATAAAAGCGCAGCAAGGTGACGAAACCCCAGTGTCTTTGGGCCGCTTTGGGTGGAAGGCAAATACCCCCAGTGTACGGGTGCAATCGTTGGGTGCTTTACGCGGTGATATTGGTATTACTAACCCACTGCTTCCCGATGAAAGTGTCGCAGGCACCAGCTTGCACGACTCTTATTTAACGCGAACCGGGTTTATTGATACTGGCGAAGACGCCAATGGCGAGCCTGAGGCCAGTGCTGAGTTTAGCGACTCAGTGGTATTTTATGCCGAAACATTAGCCGTGCCAGCAAGACGCAATGTTGACGATAGTGATGTTCGTGAAGGTGCTCGACTGTTTGAACAACTCAATTGCCGCGGTTGCCACACGCCGTCATTTGTGACCAAAACCTCAGGCGATATTGGTGGTTTACCCATGAGTGACAGTTTAAAAGGCCAAACGATTTATCCATTTAGTGACATGTTATTACATGACATGGGCGAGGGTTTGGCCGATGGCCGCCCAGACTTTTTAGCCGACGGTAATGAGTGGCGCACTCGCCCATTATGGGGGATAGGCCTAACTCAAACCGTTAACCCTCAAGCTGGCTTTTTACATGATGGCAGGGCTGCGACACTAGAAGAAGCTATTTTATGGCATGGTGGCGAAGCGCAGCAATCAACCGATGACTTTATGGAACTCAGTCAAGATGAGCGTAATCAAGTTATCGTGTTTTTACGTTCGTTATAATCCACTTAGCAGACCCTAGCATTACGATATACCCTAGCAGTTTATCTGTTAGGGTATTTTGTTATCTGTCTCACATCAGTATCTGGATGGATTTCTATCGCGTGATCAGTTTCATGTAAATTTTTAATTCAGTGGGCTAAGATATTGTATTACTTTTAAATGATTCGATTTGAGGTCAGCATGAGTCATATTTTACTGATCCACTCCAGTGTCCATGGTTACACTCAAAAAATTTGCCAATACCTTAAAGCCAAGCTAGAAGCCCAGCAGCAACAAGTCACCATAGCAGCGTTATCAGAGGTGCCCGAGCTAGCCGAGTTCGATAAAGTCTTTATTGGTGCCAGTATTCGCCACGGTAAGCATCGTCCTGCGTTATATCAATTTATTGCCGATCACCGCGCAGAGCTAGAAAGCAAACCCAGTGGCTTCTTTTCGGTGAGTTTAGTGGCGCGTAAACCGCTTAAAAACACCCCAGAAACAAACACCTATATGCAGCAGTTTTTAAGTCAGAGTGTGTGGCAACCTAAACTACTACAAGTGTTTGGTGGTAATTTAGATTATCAAGGTTATGGTGCCATGGACCGTAATATCATTCGCTTTATTATGTGGATAACCAAAGGCCCGACCGATCCCAACACTAAAGTAGAATTTACTGATTGGAGTAAAGTGGATCAATTTGCCCAACAAATGATTGAGGCCAAGTAATGACCATAAAGCGCGTTTGGCAAGGTGTTGAGGCTATATTACATGCATTAGTGTTATTGATGTCTTTGTTGTTGATTTTTACCAGTCCCTGGATACTCATTGGCAGACAGTTAACCGATCGCGCGGGTTTTTGGGATTTATTTCATGTTTATGGCGGCCTGTTGACCGCCATATTGGCCGTGCTATTTTTGATCAAAGTATGTAACGGCGGGCAATGGCGATTGTTTTTCCCCTGGTTAACGCGTGATATTAAACCACTACTGGCTGATGTGCGTGGGTTGCTACGAGGCCAATTACCTCATTCTGGCGGTAAAGGGCTAATCAGCGTTATAGAAGGGCTTGGCGTTATAATATTACTGCTGGTGGCAATGACCGGCGTTGCATGGTTTGTAGCAGAGCCTGTAAATGCATTAGCATGGCGTCATTACCATATTGTTTTTGTTCATGCTTTTATTGGTTTTATTGTTGTGCATTGCTTATTAGCACTGCTGCACATTAGAGCGTTTTTTGACTAATTTACGCTGTTCCAAACCACTCAAGGGTAAATTTAATAAAGCTGCTCAATCTGGCTGACTGATTAATTATTTGCGGATGCACAATATAAGTGGCCGATTGGCTCATGGTTTCATGGGTCAAAATTGCCTGCAATGTGCCTTGTTGTAACTCTTTATCAACAAGATAATGAGGACCTAAGATAATTCCTCTACCCAGTAAGGCTTGGGTTTTTAGCATATGATTATCGTTGACACTCATAAAGCTATTAATGGCGATGTTTTTATTGCTAAAGCACCACTGACTTTGTTCTGCCGACGTTAAGCATTGGTGCTGATGTAAATCATCAATTTTATTAGGAATGCCCGCTTTTTTAAGATACTCAGGCGCCGCACAGCACACTTGCTGATAATCAAATAACTTTTTAGCGACCATATTTTGTGGTGGATTTTGAGTGGCTCTAAAAGCCAGATCAAAATCGTTTTTGGCCAGATCAAATAAGGTATAGCTGCAATCAATACTGAAATGCACTTGTGGATGGCGCACAGTAAACTCGTGGCAAATGTCTAATAAATATCGTTGGGTAAATTGGCTCGGCGCGGTGATGCGGATCCGCCCGACAATATCCTCATTATCGTGGCGAATTTGTTTACCAAGCATCAGTAAGTCTGCTTTTACCTGGCTCATGCTGGCTAAAATCATTTCACCTTGAGCTGTTAGCCTAACACTGCGAGTAGTGCGGATGAGTAATGCCCGCCCCATCTCTTTTTCGAGTTGCCTTATTTGCTCTGAAAGGTAGCCTCTTGAGATCCCTAATGTCGCTGCCGCTTCGGTAAAGCTAAGTTGTTTAGCCACCTCACTGAACAAAAATAATCGCTCAAATTTTTTGTGTTCTCGACTCATGCGTACTCACTCAAGATAGTAATTTATAAAGAACTGTAATCTTTAATTGGTAGCTATATCAAACAATGATTTTGTTTTTTGCTCTTCATTTTTATTCTACATCTCATAAACTATCAGTCACCAATGCAAAAATAAGAGCACTAACATGTCTCGTTTACCCTTACAAAATGTATTACCTAACGTCAGTTCACTCGTGTATGGCTGCATGGGCCTAGGTGGCGGTTGGAACAATAACGCTATTTGCGCTGACGATATTAAACAAGCTCACCAGGTTATTGATACCGCATTAGATAACCAGATTAATTATTTTGACCATGCCGACATCTATACCTTTGGCAAAGCCGAAACCGTTTTTGGTCAAGTGTTAAAGCAGCAAGCTTCGCTACGCGATAAACTTTATTTGCAAACTAAATGTGGCATTAGGTTTGAAGACAACAAGGGGCCTAAACGTTACGATTTATCCTCAGCCTGGATCAACCACAGTGTTGAAAAAAGCCTAACTGAATTACACACAGACTATATCGACGTTTTACTGCTTCATCGACCAGATCCATTAATGCAAGTAACCGAAATTGCAGAGACATTTCATCAGCTTAAGGCTGCGGGCAAAGTGCGTTTTCTTGGTGTGTCTAATATGCAGCAACATCAAATGAATGCCTTACAACGAGTGCTAGATGAGCCCTTAGTGGTCAACCAAATTGAAATGAGCTTGCAAAAACATGCCTGGGTAGACGAAACCGTTTATGCTGGTAATCAAGATGGTAAAGACATTAATTTCACCGCAGGTACTATCGAATATTGCAATCAACATCATATTCAGCTTCAGGCCTGGGGCAGTTTATGCCAGGGGATTTACACGGGCAATGCAAGCTCAACTCCCTCTGCAGCGGTAAAGCAAACCAGCCAACTTGTGGCAAGGTTAGCCGCTGACTATAGTGTCAGCCCAGAAGCCATTTTACTCAGTTGGTTGATGTTACATCCAAGTCAAATTCAACCCGTTATTGGTACCACTAACCTTGAGCGCATTAAGGCTTGTGCGCAAGTTGCAAACGTATCGCTAAGTCGTGAGCACTGGTACGCATTGTATGTCAGCGCTAAGGGACAAGAGTTACCTTAATTATTGCTGTATCGATAGGGTGTTACCCGTTAATCAGCACAAATAATAACTATAAGAGGCCGTATGGATACAAAAATAGCCACACTTGTTACAGCAGCTCTACTGCTATCCGCTTGTCAGCCGTCGCACATTGACACCGAACATGCTCCGCACCTTGCCGATGTAAAATCGGGTAACGCAGAGCTCAAAGGGCAAACAGCGCCAGATATTTACCAAGATTATTTACATCGAGATGTACGCGACGATATTTTTTATTTTGTGTTGCCCGATCGCTTTTATAACGGTAACAGCATCAATGATAATGGCTCGTTAAGCCACAAAATATCGGCGGGTGGATTGGACTTAACTCATCCTCGCGGCTTTCATGGTGGCGACATAACTGGCATTGAGCAAAAACTCGATTACTTACAAAACCTCGGCATTACAGCCATTTGGATGACGCCGTTATTGCGCAATAAAGCCATTCAAACCGACGGCATTGCCCATCACGGCTACTGGATTGTCGACTTTACTGAAATCGACCCACATTTTGGTAGTAATGCCGATTTAAAGCAGCTTATTAACGCAGCGCATCAACGTGGTATTAAAGTATTTTTCGACATTATTACTAACCACACCGCTGATGTGATCAAATATCAAGAGTGTCACCAAGCGTCGGGCGAATTTATTACTCCCAATACACAATGTGAATATAAATCGTTAGATCAACTCGCAAAAGGTGACAAATACACGCCATTTATTCCAGCAGGCGAGGCCGAAGTTAAGGTGCCAAAGTGGTTAAATGATCCACGTTTTTATCATAATCAGGGCGACAGTACCTTTAAAGGCGAGAGTTCATTAAATGGCGATTTTAATGGACTCGATGACCTAAACACTGCCCACCCAGAAGTGCTAAGTGGCATGATTGAGATTTACCAAAATTTGATTAAAGAATTTAAGCCAGATGGTTTTAGGATCGACACGGTTAAACATGTCGATTTATCATTTTGGCAAACCTTTAGCCCAGAAATTGTTAATTTTGCTAAAGCACAGGGCATCCCACAGTTTCATGTTTTTGGCGAAGTCTATGCACCAGACCCAAAAGTATTAAGCTTGTACACTACTGAGGGCAAGCTGCCGTCAGTACTCGATTTTGCATTTCAGCAAGCTGCGGCAGATATTTTCTACCGTAAAAAAAGCCCAGAATTAGCCCAGCAATTATTTGCCCAAGACAGTCTTTATCAAGACCACGACAGCCAGGCTGATTTGTTAATGACCTTTTTAGGTAATCACGACATGGGGCGTACGGGGTATTTTATTAACCAAGCTAACCCAGATATGCCAGCTGAAGACAAACTGCAACGCAGTATTTTATCGCATGCATTTATGTTTTTATCTCGTGGCATACCAGTGATTTATTATGGTGATGAGCAGGGCTTCACTGGTGATGGCAATGATATACACGCACGAGAAGACATGTTTGCCTCACAAGTGGCTAGCTATAATGACAATATCTTATTAGGCACAAAGGCCACTACCGCAAACGATAACTTTGACACTCAACACCCGCTATATCAGGCCATTGCACAATTGAGTGTGTTACGAAAGCAGCATATTTTACTGCGCCGTGGTGAGTATCAAGACCGTTTTTATCAAACCGATTCACCCATGTTTGCCTTTGCGCGCGTTGATAAAGCAACCGGTGCTGAAATCTTGATAGTGTTAAATAGTGGCGAGCAAGCACAGAGCATAGAATTACCCAGTGCGGCATTGTCTTATCGGTTGCTTCACAGTTGGGGTCAGCAACAGCCTGAGATAAATGATAGCGCGACAGGCTTGAGCATTACTCTGCCAAGATTAAGCTACGCTATTTACACGAATCAGCCATGATTTAGGTATAAAGCTCAAGAATTAATACTAAAACTTAGCGCAAAGTAGATAAAAAAAATGGCTATCATCAGATAGCCATTTTTATTGATTTATTGAAGCTAATTATTGCTTTAATGCTAGATAGTTAATCAAGCCAATAATGTCATCGAGCGTGCGCATTTCATTTAAGTTAATTGCGTATTTATCGTTAACAATAAAAGCAGGCACACTTTGCACTGCGTACATGACCTGCTGCTGACGCCATAAACTGAGTTTGTTATCGGTTGCGTCGCTGTCGGCAATATCATCATATTGTTTAGCATCAACGCCAAAGTCGGCAAATACCTTTTTAATGTCATCACGGCTGTTAATCAGCGACTTATGTTCATGGCCTGCAGCGCTATGATCATGGCCAGCATTATTGTCTTTACCTTGAATAGCACCAAACATGGCAATTTTTAGTGCTTCTTTGTTATCGAGTTCGTGAATTACCGCTAAAGAACGCATCACTTCAGTACCCAAATCACTGTTCATAAAGTCGACGTGCTTAGTGTCAAAGGCGATTTTTTTGTCTAAGCCTTTTTTGATTTCTGGTAGGTACTGGCTTTCCATATTGAAGCAGTTATGGCAATAAAAAGAGAAAAACTCGGTCACTTTTGGCTCAGTTGGTACCATGATATTTGATATTTGAGTGTAGTGTTTACCTTCAACAAACTGTGCAGCAAAACTGGTGATCGGAGTCATCGCTAAGGTGGCGGCTAAAACTAAATATTTAAACATGAAAACCTCAAAACGGAGATAATTGACTTGAAAACGCGTTAACTAATGATGGCATAAATGCTCGGCCGCAACGGGAAAATTAGTGTGATCGAGTTGTTATTTACGAAAAAAACTTCAGTGATAACGGTTATTCTCGAAGCGTTTGCCAGGCTTCGCATACCTGACGAAATCGCTCCACATCACCTTCGTCTCTATCTGGGTGCCATTTAAGGGCGAGTTTACGCCACTGTTTACGGATCTCTCTGTCGGTGGCCGTTTCATCAAGCTCAAACACTTTTAACGCATGGCCCTTGTTCATTAATTTAACATTAACACCAATGTATTGCTGATAGCTTGACCAGAACGACTCCAACATCTCGCGCACCACATTGACACTGGCATCGTAATTACTCCAATCAAGGTAGTAATCACGCAAGGCGCCGTCTCTAACATGTTCGATATCAGCGTTAGCCGGAATAATTCTAAAAATTTGTATATCCATGGCTTTTACTTGCAACCATTGCCTTGGCATTAACATATCTTGTAATTCGTAGAGTGCATTCATTAATAAAAAGTTACGCTTAAACAGATCCTTTTCTGGTAATGGATCAAGGTCATGCATTAAGCCTTTAATTTGCAACTCACTGGCTAAATGGTGCACTTTCCAGCTTTGATTGGAGGATTTTAATAAGGTTAATACAGGCCAAATCAATGGATTGTCGCTTTTTGGCGCGTTGAGTTCGCGAGCGGATGCCGCATCAGACAAGGTCGTTTGTGAATGATTTTGTAAGTTTTTGTCGAGCAACATAACGGTTAATTCATCCTAAACTGGCGATATCGTTAACGAATGGTTAAAAAACACTATGCCATAGCCCCCGTGAATGACAAGCAGATATTACCAACTATGGGAGGGGAAGTTGGTCATATTTAGGCTGTAAACTGTTGCGTTAAATCAGCCATTTAAGACTTTGATCAATTAATTTTGATTCTTACAGGCAAGATATTTTTATTTGGTATAAAATTCCCGACAACAAATTAACAGGGGGCTTCAGTAATGACCGATAAACACTATATTAGCGCACAACAACTTTTAGAAGATTCATTTAGACTGGCTGCGCAAGTGTATGACAGTGGTTTTAGACCTCAGTTTATAGTTGGTATTTGGCGCGGCGGAGCTCCAATTGGTATTGCTGTGCAAGAGTATTACGACTTTAAAAAAGTCGAAACTGACCACATTGCGGTACGCACCTCATCTTATTACGGCATCGGTACCGACAAGCAAGATAAAAACATTAAAGTGCACGGCCTGCATTATATTATTGAAAATGCTAATGCCAGCGATGGCTTGCTCATTGTTGATGACGTGTTTGACTCGGGCCGCAGTATTGATGCACTGATTGGTAAGCTTAAAAAGTTCATGCGCTTAAACGTACCCAACGACATTCGCATAGCTTGTCCCTATTACAAACCTAAAAACACCAAAGTGGATTTAAAACCTGACTATTTTATTCATTCATCTGAAGACTGGTTAGTGTTTCCGCATGAGGTATCGGGGTTGGATCCTAAAGAAATCGCCGAAGGCAAATCTGACTTTAAAAACATTCAAGACCTGTTTTTATAAGCCCCATTGTTATCTCAAGCTTGTGGCTTATATAAACACGATTTTACTTAGAACTTTGTTTAAAGTTTGCTAAAATACAAAACAATGCGAGTGCGTCAACATACTAATGTCAATGAGACAATATCAGTATGTTGGCGCACTTTTTTATCAGAATTGAGCGAAATTTAGTTAACATTATGGTTTCTGTAGAATTGTTTACCCCAGAGGCACCTGTAAAGCGCCAACTTGAACTGCTAGCCCCAGCCAAAAATGCTGATTACGGCATTGAAGCTATCCGTCATGGTGCTGACGCAGTTTATATTGGTGGCCCAGCGTTTGGCGCACGTCACAATGCTGGTAACAGTGTTGAAGATATTGCTCGCCTGGCTGAGTTTGCACATCGTTACCATGCCCAGGTGTTTGTGGCATTAAACACCATTTTAATGGACAACGAGATAGAAAAAGCGCAAAAACTCATATGGGAACTCTACGAAGCCGGCGTTGATGCCTTGATCATTCAAGACATGGGCGTTTTACAGCTAGATTTACCGCCAATTGCTTTGCATGCCAGTACGCAAACCGATAACCGCAGCCCTGAAAAAACCGTCTTTTTAGAGCAGGTTGGGTTTTCGCAGGTGGTGTTGGCTCGCGAGCTGAACATTCCGCAAATTCGTGATATTGCCGCCAGCACTAAAATGAAGCTAGAGTTCTTTATTCATGGTGCTTTATGTGTAAGCTACAGTGGGTTATGTAATTTAAGCCACGCGTACTCAAACCGCAGTGCTAACCGTGGCGAATGCTCACAAATGTGTCGATTACCGTGTAATTTAACCACGCGTGACGGTGATGTATTAGCTGAAAACCAGCATTTATTGTCACTTAAAGACAACAACCAAACCGATAACCTAGAAGCCTTAATCGATGCCGGTATTAGCTCGTTTAAAATTGAAGGGCGCTTAAAAGACATTACCTATCTTAAAAACGTCACAGCGCATTATCGTCAGCAATTAGATGCCATTATTGCCAAACGCAATGATTTAGAATCTATATCTCATGGTCGCTGCGAGTTTAATTTTACGCCCGACCCAGATAAAAGCTTTAACCGCGGTAAAACTGATTACTTTGTTAACGAGCGCACCGAAGCCATTGAGCATTTTAGCTCGCCTAAATTTATTGGCGAAAAAATCGGTCGCATTAGCCAGGTCGGTAAAGACTTTATCAAAATTGACACCAAAGAGAGCGGCAAAGACATTCAGTTTAACAACGGTGATGGCTTATGTTACTTCGTTGAACATTACGAAACTCAGCGTTTGTCAGACGACAAGTTGTCTGGTTTGCGTGTTAATCGTGCCGACGGCAATACTCTGTTTTTAACTGAGGTGCCAAAAGATTTAAAAGTCGGTGTAATGATGTTTCGTAACTTCGACCATAAATTTGAAGCCACACTAAACAAAGACTCAGCAAGCCGCAAAATTGCCGTTGATATGCAGTTTTTTGATACCGATGATGGCGTAGGATTAACCATTACCGATGTGCATAATATTAGCGCAACCGTAACGCTCGCCTGCGATAAAGCGCCTGCAAACGATCAAGCTAAAACCGCTGACAACCTTAAAAAGCAATTAGGCAAATTAGGTAACAGTGACTTTGTACTCAATAAAATTAACTTACAAACCGAGCAAATGTGGTTTTTACCGGCCTCAATGGTAAACGAACTTCGCCGCGATGCAGTAAGCGCATTAATGGCCGCAAGGGTTGCCGCTTATCAACGTCCTGAGCGCTGGGTGCATGATAAAACGGCCCGTTTTCCACAAAAAGCATTGAGCTTTTTATCTAACGTGGCCAACGAAAAAGCCAAATCGTTTTACGAGCAACATGGTGTTATTCAAATCGAAGACACCTACGAAAAAAACACCGTACTGCATGACGCGCCATTAATGGTTACTAAACACTGTTTGCGTTACAGCTTTAATTTATGCCCTAAAGAAGTTGAAGGCATTAAAGCAGAGCCAATGTTTTTAGATGTAGGTAAAGATAAGTTAAAACTGGTGTTTGACTGCTACAAATGTGAAATGATGATTGTCGGTTCTAACCAGTTAGTGAAGCAGCAATAACGCCATCACAAAAAAGCGTTAAAAATAACCAAAATAGCTGCCCAAACTCGTGAGTATCGAGTACACTGCGCGGCTGAAATTTCATGGGTTTTGTCCCGTGATACCCAAAGTAGGATTGAAAAGATTATGAGCGATAGCAAAAAGTATGGTTTACGTGTAACACAAGTTGAAAACACGTGGAAAACCGAAATCACTCGTCGTATGACAGCGACAAAAACCATAGTGTCTAAAAGCCAAGATGGTTTTGCCACAGAAGCAGAAGCCATTGCATGGGGCGAACAGGCTTTACAAGGTTTTTTGTCAAAGCAGGCTGACCGTAACAAGCGTAAAACTGAAAAACACCTTAAGGCAAAAAGCTTAGCGGCTGCTATCGCTGCAGAATCTGCTGTAGATGAAGACGAAATCGTTGACGAAGAAGACGAAGACGACTTCAACTAAATGCTGCTTTAATAGGTAAATGCTACAGATATGCTCGGCTAGAAATAGCTAAATGTTATGGATATGTTTTAATTACGGTATGTTCAGGATAGGATATACTTAATTAGAATGATTTTTAAACACACTAATTCCTTGCAAGGATGTTATTGGGATGAACAAAATCGCAGCATTTATCTGCTACGCGGGGTGCTCAGGAATAGCTAGTCTATTGCCTCACACCGCGTACGCATCTTCACCAGCATTGGTTACCTTGGAACCTCAAAGTGACTCATCTGGCGTGCTTGTTATGTCTAGCGATGTAAAACGCCTCACCACAGTATCTAAAACTTTCGGCTTTTTACCTCCTCTTTCATGGAAGTTGGCGTTTGACGAAAAACGCGGCGACATGACCATGGCCGAATTTATCCCCACCAACGAAACCCTAAATGATTGGTCTAACCTAATGTGCATGCAAGGATTTAATGGGCTTGCAGAAGACATTGAACCCGCAGAATTTTTAGATTCAATGGCCGACACCTACAAAGAACATTGCCAGGGCGAAGTGATTTACCAACCATTAGGTAGCATGAAAATAGAAGGTTATGAAGCCGTGCACGGATTATTAGGCTGCACCAGTATGCCCAATATCCATAATGCTTCAGCAGTGGTATCGGCCTCTTACATTACCAGCCCGCGTGGTGAAATGGGCTACTTTACGGTTATCAGCGATAATGAAAACATATACCTGGTGCATAAGTCGATTCGTACCGCGGTGTTCACCAAAGATACAGTGCCTATTACCCAAAGCAATTATCGCGATTTTATGGCAGAGCATTAACGCTGTTAACGTGAATAATACGCGCGTTGTTTTCCTGCTTTTAACCTATCAGCTAAACGACTATTCCGTTATAATCCTGCCGGTGTTTACGGCTGTGCTACATGAAGCCATTTTTATTTTATATTTAAACGTTTAGTCAATCTTTACGGTGCCAAGGTGAGTGTTATTAGCTCAATTGGAGAATCGGGAAACCAGTGAAAGTCTGGTACTGCCCCCGCAACGGTGATTGGTGAGAGCCTTGATGAAAATCCATCTTCGCTCGAGTGTACAGTTAAGTACCGCAACCTCAGTCCGGAGACCGGCCATAAAGGTGATTTCGAAGATTTCGGTGGGCAGATCTCGAGATGTGATGTTATGCCGTTTTAGGGGGCTCAAACAGAGTGTTCCCCCCTAAAGTGGTGCTCAATATTGCGGCGCTACTGCCCCATTTTTCCTTTTAGGAGTTAAAGGTAAATGGGTACTAAACCAACTACAATCGCACTATTATTAAGTGCAATTTTTTGTGCCACTAGCGTTAATGCTAATGCCGCACCTACATCAGTCAAATCTTCAGCGTCTGGCGTAACCATGGATGAAACCATAGTGGTTATCGGTCGTAATCAAACCAACCCGCTTAATATTGCTGCCAATGTAAACGTTATTGATGCAGCCGACATTGAAATGAGCGGCGCCAATAATTTAACCGATTTACTCCGTGGCCAGTCAGGGATACAAGTTTCTGATAACAATTCTGGTGCAGTTTTTTCAATGCGCGGTTTTTCGGCCTCACAAGCGGTCAACAACACCTTAATTTTGGTTGATGGTCGTCGACTCAATAATATCGATATTTCAGCACCAAGCGTTGAGTCTATTCCGCTTAACTTAATTGAACGTGTTGAAATTTTATCTGGTAGTGCAGGGGTATTATATGGCGATCAAGCCGTAGGCGGAGTGATTAACATTATCACCAAAGCGCCAACCGAAACCGCAGGCGGCTTGCAAGTCAGTGGCGGCAGTTTTGATACCTATGAAGCCAAAGGCGATGTTTCTGGTTCAATAAATGAGGCTTGGCGCTACTTTTTAGCGGGTAGCTATAACAAAAGCGATAATTATCGTGACAACAATGAAAATGAAACCGGCTCAATTTTAGGCCGTATTCAGTACCAAACAGAGGTTGAAGACTTTTTCATTGAGGTAAACCATTATGATAATGATCGCCAAACACCAGGTGCATTAACCCTTGCACAATATCAAGATAACCCTCGCCAGGTGGCCTCGTTTTCTGCGGGCGAATACGCGCATGAAATCACCACAGCGCTGCGCAGTGGCTACCAATACCAGCTCACCAATGTATGGGCGCTTGGTGCTGATTTAACCTACTCAGATAGCGCAACAAACAGTTTTTTGTATGGCAGTGCAGGGCGCATTGAGCGTGATTTATTGAGTTTTTCACCAAAAGCAACCGCACACTATCAACTGCCTAATGGCGAACTTGCCCTAGTAACAGGGATTGATGTGAGCCGCGGCGAAGCAGATTTTGACACCCTGTATCTACAACGCAATAACCAACAAACCATGCAAAGCGCCTATGTACAGGCCAGTGTGCCGTTAACATCGAGCTTATCTTATGTTGTTGGTGGCCGTTATTCTGAGGTCAGCGATGATTTAACGGATCAACTGCTGTACAGCAATGGCATCGAGCTCGACAACGACGCTCACGCACTTGAACTTGGGCTTAATTATCGCCCAAGTGCTGAGCATCGTTTTTATGTTCGCGCAAATGATAACTTCCGTTTTGCTAAAGTCGATGAGCAAGCATACACGCCATTAGATGTGCAAGGATTAGACCCACAAACAGGTCGCTCATACGAGGCCGGCTGGGATTACACCACAGCCACCCAAATGTTAAAAATAAATGCATATCAACTCGAATTAGAAGACGAAATCGTTTATGACGCTAGCCGCACCGACGGCCCATATGGTGGTGGTGCTAACATTAACGCCGACGAGTCTCGCCGTTTTGGTGTCAATACCAGTTACGAAGTGCAGTTATCTAAAGATTGGTTAATGGGGGCATCGTATGACTATATCGACGCTGAATTTACCCAAGGCGAAAACGATGGTAAAGCATTGTCATGGGTGGCTGAGCACTCAGGCAAAGCGTTTATGAGCTACGACTTTGCCGATAATTGGCAAACCTTTGTAGAAGCCGTATACACAGGTGATCGTTATATGGAAGGTGATAATAGTAATGCCGGTGATAAACTCGACAGCTATGTACTGACTAATCTAGCATTAACTTATCATCGTGATGCATGGACCGCGAGCGTGCGTGTAGACAATGTCGCCGATGAAGACTATGTTGGAACAGGCTATTACTCTTTATATGGCAACGGTTATTACTCAGGTACGGGTCGCTCATTTAGGATCACTGCCGGCTACCGCTTTTAAAAGCTAAAGCCAACGTTATGCACATTAAAGCCAGTAACTATTACTGGCTTTCATTTTGATATATCGTTAAATTAATGAATCATTCACCTAAGGTAACTGATGCATATGACAAACCTTGAACAACAAGTACTGACTCAAGTTCAAGCTATTATTGGCAATGAAGAACAAGTCATTGGTCGTCGTGGTATTTTGATCCCATTAAAAAAGGCGCTAATTAACGAAGCCGATATTCGTATTGTAATTGATACAGTTTCAGCCGACCCAGCCCTTGCAGCGCACCTGTTGCAGCGCAGCAATACGGCTCAAGCAGCCGGTGTGGTGTCTACCAAAAGCCGCAGTGTTAAAGATGCCTTAATCCGCCTAGGGCAGGTGAACATTTACCGTTACGCTTTTTCGTTTTACTTAAAAGAGCGCCTAGATGAGCTAGCCGAACCCTACAAAAAGCTAGTGCAAGGTTACTGGGCGTTAAATGAAGCAATTGCCCAAGATTGTATAGAATTACTACGCCAAGATAACGACGCTGGCGCAAGCACAAACGTTGACGCAGATGAAGTGCAAACCTTAGCGCTTTTTAGTGTGTTTGGGCAGGTTATTGCATTAACAGCATTTGCCTATTTAAACGCTGAGTTGCCCAGACCTGTATCGTTAAAAGTGCTTAAATCGTTAATAGAACAGCAGCAACAAAAACTGTCTTTAGAGGCGTTTGAATCGCTAGGGCTAGACGATGATTTACGAGTAGAGTTCATGGTTGCGCATAACTTACGTCAAACACAAAATCCTGACTCAGCAGGACTTGTGCTTCGAC
This sequence comes from Shewanella inventionis, assembly GCF_019931735.1. Lineage (NCBI taxonomy): Bacteria > Pseudomonadati > Pseudomonadota > Gammaproteobacteria > Alteromonadales > Shewanellaceae > Shewanella > Shewanella inventionis. The sequence goes on from NZ_CP082926.1 coordinate 1,488,450, forward strand.
GTGTGTTATCTAAACGCAATTTATTGATTAATCCGCTGTAACGCTAAGCCTTCGCTTGCAACAAGCTCAAGCCACTTTTGGATCAAATTAGCATTGGTGGCATCGCGGCGATAAGCGCCAAATAACGGGCGCTTTAGTCCTTCTGCACCTAATTTTACTGCCGTTAAACTTAACCCCTGGCTTTCACGAATTGACCAAGTCGGTAGTGTTGCAACGCCATCATTACAGGCCACTCGTTGCAGTAACATTGAGGTTAACTCGCACTGTTTTTGCTCACCAGGCTCAACACCTGCGGGTTCTAAAAAGTGCTTGTAGATGTCTAATCGAGCTAAGGGTACTGGGTAACTAATTAACGTTTGTTTTGCTAAATCAGTTGGGGTGACATAAGCCTTTTTAGCTAATGGGCTCTCACTTGCTGTGACTAATTTAACTTCAAAATCAAACAAATGTTGATATGCCACACTGTGACCAGGCACAGGATCTGAGGTCAACACTATGTCTAATCCGCCCGTTTCTAATGCATTAAGCGAATCAAACAAATGACGGCTTGAAATATCAATCTGCGCCGCAGGAGCATGTTGCTTAAACTGCTCAATCACCGGCATTAACCAACGAAAACAGCTATGGCACTCAATGCCCAATTTAAGCTGTTGGCTTTCCCCTTCAAGACCCCGTTTAAGATCAGACTCAGTGGCTATCACCTTAGGTAAGATTTCTTCTGCTAAATTCAGTAGTCGCGCACCTTCGTGAGTGAAAGTTAACGGTTTACTTTTACGCACAAAAATAGCCGAGTTAATACGAGTCTCTAACTCTTTAATTTGATGAGAAAGCGCCGACTGGGTTACAAACCGCTTTTTAGCCGCACCAGCCAAACTGCCACTCTCTTTTAACGCCATCAAGGTGCGAAGGTGTCTAAGCTCTATCATTTTCTCTCCACATGAATCTTGCTCAACTAGCTGATGAAATCAATTCTGTTGCATAGCAGCAGAGTACCACAATAAACTTCTAGACGTCCAGACGCCTGTATGAGTTTTTTTACATATTTAACTATTAATTTTAGTTAATGAAAGGGGTGGGTGAATCTTAAAGATTGACAGTTATTGAATTATCGTCAGGCAAAGGCTTTACTAGGTTAAACATGAGGTTACGTTTAATAGGCAAAAAATAAGTCGCTGAGAGATCATTTACTAACGCGCAATGGTATTAATACTATACTGAGGACAGGTGCTAACAGATAAATAACAGGAGCCGAGCATGAGCCACACATACAAAATTATCGAACTTGTAGGGTCATCACCCATTAGCTCAGATGACGCCGTTAAAAATGCCATAGCGTCAGCCAATAAAACCCTAAAGCATTTACGCTGGTTTGAAGTCGTAGAAACCCGCGGTCATCTAGAAGAAGGGTTAGTTGCCCATTGGCAGGTCACCATAAAAGTGGGGTTTACTTTAGAGAGTTAGCCTTGTAAATCTTGAGGGTGAAATGTATCTACTTGCATTTACAGATAATAGTATTGACCCAAACTAGAAAGCGATTTATAACATCTTTAAGGACACAACAAACACAGTGACGTGAATGGCAAAGGATCTGTCTTATAAACGCTTTCTATTTATAGAAATGTTGGCATGGTGGTCAGGCAGTATAAGCAACAAACAGCTTATGCAGCAATTTGGCATCAGCCGCCAGCAGGCATACAACGACTTTAAACAATACACACTTCAACACCCGCATAATCTGTTAAAAACAGACCAGGGGTATTGCCCTGCACAAACGTTTACCCCGCACTATATTTCTGGTGAGCTCAGCCAATTTTTACACTGGTATGAAACCCACACTATTCTCGACCAAACCTATCAATCACCACGTGTCACCCATGTATCGATACCTGATCGCATCGTATCTGTGCAAATAATACGATGCCTTGTTGCCGCCATAGAGCAACAAAAACGCATCGATGTTCAATATGTATCGTTATCTAACCCAGAAAACGACGGTCGAATTTTTCACCCGCACACCTTTGTTAATACAGGGCTTAGGTGGCACATCAGAGGGTATTGCGAAAAGTCACAAGCTTATCGAGACTTAGTATTAAGCCGCTTTAAAGGCGAAGCTGAATTACTAGATACCTCAACGCACCCAAGTTGCAACGACAACGCCTGGCAAACATTCATCAACATCATACTCGAGCCAGATCATCGTTTAACCGCTGCACAAAAAGCCGTGTTAATGAATGACTACCCGCTAAGTAACGGCCAGTTAGTTATTCACACACGCGCAGCATTAGCCAGCTACGTACTCCACGAAATGCAAATTAATATCAAAATGCTCCACGGCACACCCGAGGCGCAACAATGGGAACTTGTAAACCAAAATGACATAAAACAGTGGTTATTTTAATCGGGAAATAAATAAACCCCTTAAAACCACTAACAAAATTGACCCGACAGTAAACTCACTTTACCTGTGTAAAACAACAGTATAGATGAGCAAATATTAAACGGTATACAGTGCAAGGACAGAGCACAACGAGGTGAATATGGACGACTTAAGCCCATCAGATTTAAAAACAATTTTGCACTCAAAACGCGCCAATATGTACTACTTGGAGTATTGCCGAGTCATGCAAAAAGATGGCCGCGTGCTTTATCTCACAGAGGCAAAAAATGAGAATCAATACTTTAATATCCCAATCGCCAATACCACAGTTTTACTGTTAGGCAATGGTACATCTATTACTCAAGCTGCGATGCGCATGCTGGCACAGGCTGGGGTGCTCGTTGGTTTTGCTGGTGGCGGTGGCACACCGCTGTACATGGCCTGTGAAATTGAATGGTTAACGCCGCAAAGTGAATATCGCCCTACTGAATATCTACATGGCTGGATGCAATTTTGGTTTGACGATGAAAAACGCCTCGCTACTGCCAAAGCTTTTCAACTGGCCCGTATTAGCTACCTAGAAACGGTGTGGCAAAAAGATCGCGAGCTAAAAACCGAAGGTTTTGAGGTGTCAAGTGAGCAAATCCAAGGCGCATTGGCCGTGTTTCATACCCGAACAGATGCCGCGAAAAAACAAGCCGACTTATTACTCACCGAAGCACAACTTACTAAAGCCCTGTATAAATTTGCCGCCAACAATACCAATGCCGTTGAATTTAGCCGCCAACATCAGCCAGATAAAAATAGCACCAGTAAAGCCAATGATTTTTTAAATCACGGCAATTACTTAGCTTATGGACTCGCTGCCAGTTGCTTATGGGTATTAGGCATACCTCATGGTTTTGCCGTTATGCACGGTAAAACCCGTCGCGGTGCCTTGGTATTTGATGTTGCCGACTTAATAAAAGATGCGCTAGTACTGCCATGGGCCTTTATTTGCGCTAAAGAGAATGCCACCGAACAAGAGTTTCGCCAGCAAATATTGCAAGCCTTTACCGACCACAAAGCCCTTGATTTTATGTTCAATACCGTTAAACAGGCCGCGCTGCAAGGCCATGCGTTAGAAGACATCGAGGCACAAAATCTATGATGGTGACCTTTGTTTCTCAATGCGAAAAAAACGCCCTAGCCAAGACACGCAGAGTGCTTGATGCCTTTGCTAATCGCATAGGCGACAACACCTGGCAAACCATCATCACCGAAGATGGCCTCATTACCGTTAAAAAAATGCTCCGTAAAACCGCCAGCCGCAGCACGGCTGTGAGTTGCCACTGGATCAGAAGCCGCTCACGCAGCCAGTTATTGTGGGTCGTAGGGAATAGATTGAAATTTAATGAACAGGGCATAGTGCCAGTGAATACGACCGAAAAAGAGGTTTTTATGGATGTAGTAACAGATAAACCCAAACAAGGTGTGCTGTATGCCAACACCCATTTACAGCCACTTAGTGAACACTTATTTGCCGTAGGTTATGTGGCTGAGCAATTACATCGTCAATTGTTTCCAGATAGTCCACAGTTTTCAAACATGAACTTTATAGCGGGTTGTTTGCATGATCTAGGCAAAATTGATCCCAAGTTCCAAGAATGGGTCACTAACCCAAAAAAGAAAGCATTTGTTGCAGAAGATGGCCAGCATATTGACGATACAAAATTTAGCTTTGATAAACATCCTAGGCACAATGAGGTATCGTTATTACTTTATCACTTGCTTGATAGTCCATCACTGACATTATTAAACCCGAGTAATAAACGCTCTGTTAAACATGCCGTTTACTGGCATCACGCTAAACCTTTTCGAAAAGAAAAAAGTGGTTTTGATTCGTATAAAGACATCAGCAAAAAATGGGCGGCGAATCAGAAAGAATGTAATTTGGTTGATATCATAGCGCAAGCTCAAACGTTACTAAAGCATGTTATTGGTATAGATAAAAAGTACCGAGACTCAAGTAATAGCTTGCTTGAAAACTCCATTCTAATGGATGTTGCTCAAGGACTAGAGGCTAGCCTACCCGATGCGCCACCGTTACCTAGCTACAAAGAATACGATGTTGAGGAGTCAGTCGCAGCCAATAATAGCAATGTAAAAATAAACGCGTTAAATAACATTGCTCGAGCTTGCTTGATAACTGCGGACCGAAAAGTATCTGCGTTAAGTGCTGAAGATTTACACTCTGCTATTTTTGAACATACATTAAACTCTCTTGTTACCGAGCTACTTAATGTTGAATCCTCGCTCAGTAGTGATATTGATACATGTCTAAGTACATTTTTCCCCAACAGCGACCGTAGTAAAAAGCAAAGTTATATTGCAAGGCAGTTAACTAACGCAGAAGATGTGGCAGTGTTAGCGGGGGCTGCTGGTAGTGGTAAGACCAAAATTGCTCTGGAGTGGGCAAAACTGCAAGACGCAAAACGAATTATTTGGGTATGTCCACGGGTGCAAGTATGCCAAGGCTTATTTTATGAGTTGACCTCAGAGCAATACTTGCCCAATAGCACTATTGAAATTAACACTGGTGAGTTTAAATTTCATAATCATTGGGATAATCCGATCCCTGAAGGTGAAAACTTCTCTGGTGATGTTGTGATAACCACCATAGATCAAATTTTAGGCTCTGTTATCAGCCACACCAATGCTAATACGCTCATCGATTTTTTAAACAATCATGTGGTATTTGATGAGTTTCATGAATACGTAAACATGCCCGCGTTTAACTTGCTTTTTGCCGAGCTGATTGCGGCTAAAAAAGCCAAGGCACAACAAGCAAACACCTTATTAGTTTCAGCCACTCCTCATTATGTGTTTGTTGAAGAGTTATTGGGTATTCATCCCGATGACATCATAGAAATGCCATCGTTTAACCAAAGCCAGTACCAACTTGATTTTAAAATATTTGATGATACCAAGCTTGATAACCGCAACCCATTATTTACTCCACAAAGTGACTGTACATTCGTCATTAGCAATATGGCACTAACCGCTCAAAATGCTTACATTACCAATCAACATAATGAAAATGCAGTACTACTGCATTCCAAATTTATTAAAAGCGACAAGCAGAAATGGTTTGAAGAAGTATTTGAATCATACAAACGCGGCGGCACTCGTAAATTTGAAGTATTGCGTAGTGGTCCTATTGTCCAAGCATCACTCAATATCAGTTGTGATTACATGGTGGCCGAAATCACCAATGCAGAAGACTGCTTACAACGTTTAGGTCGGTTAGATCGTTTTGGCGAAAATGATGATGTGAATATATACGCTTTAGCGGTACCTGAGTCCATTGCAAATGGAAAAGGCAAAAGCCCTGCCGCGGGGTTCCTTGGCAAAATGTATGTACTGAGCTCAGTACGCGCATGGTATCAATTTTTAAATAATGAACTAGCGGATAAAACCTTTACCTTACCTGAGATATATCAGCTGTATTTCACCTTTCATCATACTGAAGCTAGCCGAAAATTTATTGAGAACGATTTAGTCGCAGCACTCAAAAATAGCGTGCAACAGATAAACCATAAAGTGATTGATCCTATTACTGTCCCACCGAAAAAAACCTTAGATAAAAAGCGCAGTAAAATTAGTAAAAGCTCCTTGCGTGGTGATAACCGCTTTGTGCAAATGGCCGTTGTTGATTTAAGCGGGTCTGAGTATCAATACCTTGAACAGTATGCTTACTCAATGCCATTAGATGATGATAGTAATATCGACAATCTTACTTACTCCACCAATGCCATCTGTGGTTACGGACAAAGTGACAAAGATTTATTGTCTCACATGTTTAAAAAGCACCACAACATTATGGGCGGAGTGGCCAAGTCATTCACGGATAAAATTTTACTAAACGAAGCACGAGATCCTGAATTACCGATTTATTTAAGCTACACCACCAACGATTTACTACAAGTGGGCGGCGAGAGTGCCCGTCATCCACATGCTATTTATTACGCTATTTGTGATAAACAACCAATAGGCGCAATGTCAATTAAACAAATTAACCAAACCACAGAAGATGAGGAATAAATCATGGAAAAAGTAACAGGGATTAAAAGTGTTGATTTTAAAATTAAAGCAATCGGTCATGGTGTTGTAAATTGGAATGGGCCGACAACGTTACAGAGTGATGGTAAAATTATTGATAATCATAGTTTGCCAAAGTTACGGGGCTACACGAATTTAACAGGTGAGGTAAGTGAGAAAGGATATAAGTTAAAAAAAGACCCAGAAGAAATAGACTTCAAAAAAACGCCTTTATATATCAGTCAGAATTGCATCCGCCATCATTTGTTTAAAGATCAAGCTTATGATCTTCATAGTGCCAAAGAAAAGAATCTTGAAAAGGTACTGGCGTCCATAACAGGTTTAATACGTGGTTATGTAGTCCCTTCTAGTCAGTGTAAAAGAACTAGCCCATTATTAATTGAAGATTTTGTTGACCAGCTTGGAAATGGCAACTTTGAGCAAATGGGGCGTTCTGGTTCCAAATCTAAAGAATTAGACGAAAAGGGTAATGAGAAAAAGAGTAATTCTCACTTTTCAAAAACGACTTTTGGCGATACTAAATATGTATCATATGGCTCTATCAGCATTGAGCAATTGCAATTTATCTCATTAGATAACAAGTTTGACCGCGCCAGTATGATAATCAAAGAAGGTCAAGGCGAACAAGTTGCTGAAACAGTGCAGGAGTTTATTAAATCATTAAACCCATCATTAAATCCAATCGCTACATTTCACGGTAATTATGTCCGCAAAGGCACTATTTTCGAAGAAGGCGAATGTGGAATTTTACTCAATGACGACGCAATAAAAGCAATTATTGAGCATACCCTGTCCCGTATAGCCGATTTGAGTATTCGTCAAGCGAAAGGTTATATGTATGTTGATGAAATCACGGTAGATTATAACGATAGCCATAAAATGATGCGTATTAAACGTGACGAATCCGAAATCGTAACTAATCCACAATCCCAATATGCCCAATATTTTTATGCAAAATAGGCGGGTATATGAAAATTACCATTGATTATGATTCTTGTTGGCGGAACTCATTTTTAGGCGGCTCAAATAATGAAGCTTTACCCAAAAATGGTAGAGAGTTTTTAGGCTCTATGACCAGCCTTAAAACGGAAGGTAACTTTAAGGTGTGTGACAACACACTAGACACTATTATGGGTATCCTAAATAGGTTGATTGGAGATCAACGAAAACTTTATCAAGCCCGCAGTCAAATGTATGGTGGCTATTATTTTGAGAACTTGGAGAAAAAAATCAGTTTTATTGACGAACCACAACTTACAAGCGAAATAACCTATATTCGTAATATGAAAGGCAGTAAGGATCAGCAATCTTTTACTGGAATGGTAAAAGCGTCAGACCCTATATTTAGTTCAGATTACTCAAGAGAGTTTTGGGGGGTATTAAAACTTAATGAATTTGATCTTTGTAAGTTTATTTTGAGATCAGACTTTGTTGTGAAAGAAGAGACTGTCTTAGAACCTTTGTTTGTCGCTGATTTGATTGATGAAATTGATAAAGTCAAAGCTGTTGAAAATATAGATGAAATAAAGAGTTCAACGGAATATCTAACTTTAAAATTTCCTGAGTTGATTACTGATAAAGTTTCTACCCCGTATGTTGAAAATAATGGGAAGGTTAAGTTAATCCGGCTCTATTCAGCCGCACTTTACTTGCAGCTTGCTAGGTTGGGCTCAAGGTTTGACATGAGTTCTGCAATAAGTTCAAAAGGGTGTATTAGTGGCTTTTCCAAGCGAGGTTATAATGGAAGGCGGGATTTTATGAATAGATATACAACTGGAAAACCTAAAAATATATGGGGAAATCCCTATTTTAGAAAATCACGATTTAATGGTGATGATCCACTGCAAATGACTAAAGCCAGTGGCCAATTAGAGATCATTATTGATGTTGATCGTGAGAAAGGGCTAGAAATCAAACAGCTTATAGAAAATGCAGGTGTGTCGAGTTTTTACTTGGGTAAAAAAGGCCTTGCATATGTTTCAAATATTCGTGTTTAGGAGGAAGTATGGATGCTTATTTTGAACTGCGTTTAAAGCCTGATGCTGAAATGAGTGAAGCTGAACTCAGTAGCAAAATATTTACTAAGTTTCATAAAGCGTTGGTAAAACTCAACACCAATCAAATCGGTATCAGTTTCCCACAAGTTAATATCAAACTGGGTAAGGTATTTCGGATTCACGCGAATACAAGCATACTCAATGATTTACAAGGGCTTGATTGGTTGGGTGCGTTAAGTGGCTATTGTCATATTAGCGACATATTAACTGTACCAGAACATGCTCAGTTTCGAATTATTTCTGACAAAAAAAGTAACTTAAGTAAGGCGAAATTAAGGCGCTTAATAGCACGCGGGAGTATCGATAAAGAAGGTGAGAAGCGCTACAAAATAAAAATGCTAAGCCAAGGACTTGATAATCCATACTTAGATCTATTTAGTAGTTCAACCGGACAAGTACATCGAAAATTTTTTGAATTTAGCGATATAAAAGTTAAGTCTGTAGAGGGCGTTTTCGACTCTTATGGTCTAAGTAAAACCGCAACAATTCCTTGGTTTTGACCCTTTATTTTCGCTCTTTAAAAATTAAACAGTAAAACAATGAGTTACAACAAGGTGTTTTTTATAAGGTTAAAATGTAATTTTTAACCTAACAACTTGTTGTAACTTATTTTTATGTTGATATTCTATTGTTCACTGCCGCACAGGCAGCTCAGAAAATTGATAATAGTTGGTTACTAAGTGATTGAAAGTTCACTGCCGCACAGGCAGCTCAGAAAGAGTATACCCTAGATGACATATCAGAGCAGAAGTTCACTGCCGCACAGGCAGCTCAGAAATTTTCTATTAATGCTCGTGTTTATCGTGTACCGTTCACTGCCGCACAGGCAGCTCAGAAATAATTCGTCAAGAACTAAAAGACCCGTTTTATGTTCACTGCCGCACAGGCAGCTCAGAAATACTCTCAATTGGCTCTGCTCGTGCAGCCTCAGTTCACTGCCGCACAGGCAGCTCAGAAACATTTCACGCCGACTCATCATGTCACAAACCGGTTCACTGCCGCACAGGCAGCTCAGAAATTAACGGTTAACGTCACTGTCGACGGCGTGCCGTTCACTGCCGCACAGGCAGCTCAGAAAACCTATTGCAGTGTTATTACTTCCAGTAGTAGGTTCACTGCCGCACAGGCAGCTCAGAAAGTTCACGTCGTCACATTGCGATAAGTATTTCAGTTCACTGCCGCACAGGCAGCTCAGAAAACACATCGAATAAATGGTTTGCTAGCTCTGTCGTTCACTGCCGCACAGGCAGCTCAGAAAAACCCGAGATACGCCTCGGTCGCACTGTTTGCGTTCACTGCCGCACAGGCAGCTCAGAAATGTCTAAAGTGTAAAACCAGTTAATTAAACCCGTTCACTGCCGCACAGGCAGCTCAGAAAACAATATATATTCATCACCTTGTGAGTTTTTAGTTCACTGCCGCACAGGCAGCTCAGAAAGTACCAAAGAGGCTTCTGTTATATCCTTTGGTGTTCACTGCCGCACAGGCAGCTCAGAAATGTATTGAGTGATCACAATTGAGTTTATAAGTGTTCACTGCCGCACAGGCAGCTCAGAAAGTTAGAGCCTTTACCGTAAAGATTACGGCCATGTTCACTGCCGCACAGGCAGCTCAGAAATAATCTTGCCTTCGGCCGTCTTAAGCCTGTCGGTTCACTGCCGCACAGGCAGCTCAGAAATATCCATTTAGAATATCAATACTAATCAATCAGTTCACTGCCGCACAGGCAGCTCAGAAATTATATTGACCTCAATCTTAACTGTTAATAAAGTTCACTGCCGCACAGGCAGCTCAGAAAACTTAAACGTGCTTTCAGCAAGTCTTTATCTTGTTCACTGCCGCACAGGCAGCTCAGAAATGTTTGGTTATAGTGATTATCGTGCAGAATCAGTTCACTGCCGCACAGGCAGCTCAGAAAGTACTCACTATCTTTGTCATTATACTCTATGTGTTCACTGCCGCACAGGCAGCTCAGAAAATTATCTTGCAATTCAATATCAACTATTAACCGTTCACTGCCGCACAGGCAGCTCAGAAAATTTATTTGATGTGTGGGCAACCGAAGCGAAAGTTCACTGCCGCACAGGCAGCTCAGAAAAAACAGGCAGTTGACGGCCGGATGGCAAGATCGTTCACTGCCGCACAGGCAGCTCAGAAATTGTATATAATTAAATAATTCGAGACGCTCAGGTTCACTGCCGCACAGGCAGCTCAGAAATTTTCGTATTCACGTATTAACGCAATTGTAAAGTTCACTGCCGCACAGGCAGCTCAGAAATTGTATAGAAAGGGAGCTACAGGAGAGGCTTAGTTCACTGCCGCACAGGCAGCTCAGAAATATAAGTACTTGGAGTATGATCAATGACTACAGTTCACTGCCGCACAGGCAGCTCAGAAATCAAACTATTGGAGGTTAATCCACTCCGTTATGTTCACTGCCGCACAGGCAGCTCAGAAATGGTCGCAGCAATGTAGAACCACTCGAACCGAGTTCACTGCCGCACAGGCAGCTCAGAAATATTGGCGTATCTATGACAAAGCTGCTGAGCAGTTCACTGCCGCACAGGCAGCTCAGAAATGTTGATTACATGAATAGTAATCAACAGAAGTGTTCACTGCCGCACAGGCAGCTCAGAAAGTTAGAACCCTTTCCATAAAGATTACGGCCATGTTCACTGCCGCACAGGCAGCTCAGAAATCGAGTTGTTTAATTATATGCAAGGTGAATGTGTTCACTGCCGCACAGGCAGCTCAGAAAAATAAAAGACACGGACGTCCTGAACTGGCTGAGTTCACTGCCGCACAGGCAGCTCAGAAATCAGAGCGATACCAAACAGTGTCAAGCCCCTGGTTCACTGCCGCACAGGCAGCTCAGAAATTTACGGTCTTTGATGTCGTCGTACGCGCTCGGTTCACTGCCGCACAGGCAGCTCAGAAATACCATGCCCACACATGGGCGCATAAAATACCGTTCACTGCCGCACAGGCAGCTCAGAAAGTTTCAAACTGACTCGCTAATGTTGGCGTGATGTTCACTGCCGCACAGGCAGCTCAGAAAACATAACGCAGCAGTACAACGCGGGTCGTTAGGTTCACTGCCGCACAGGCAGCTCAGAAATGATTGGTTGTTCACGACTGACTTAACGTCGAGTTCACTGCCGCACAGGCAGCTCAGAAAGATAACCGGTTAGTGTGGGTGTCTGACGATGAGTTCACTGCCGCACAGGCAGCTCAGAAAATAAAGGAAATAGTATGACTCAAGTACCAACTGTTCACTGCCGCACAGGCAGCTCAGAAATGCCAACTTACCGACAGCCTCAAGACTTAAATGTTCACTGCCGCACAGGCAGCTCAGAAATGAAATCATGCTGAGAGCTCAGTCGTTGGTAGGTTCACTGCCGCACAGGCAGCTCAGAAATTCAATGATTCATACGTAAATCCTATACGTATGTTCACTGCCGCACAGGCAGCTCAGAAAAGTCCAGAGCACTTTTGGCATCCCAATGGATTGTTCACTGCCGCACAGGCAGCTCAGAAATTTGCCATTGGCTGGGGTAATGGGGAGTCTTGGTTCACTGCCGCACAGGCAGCTCAGAAATTAGTCGATAATACCTCCTTGAATCGTTTTGCGTTCACTGCCGCACAGGCAGCTCAGAAATAATGGGTCGTGCTTTGGCGAAGGCAAATAAAGTTCACTGCCGCACAGGCAGCTCAGAAAATCTGAATTAGAATCAAATTCGTATGTATAAAGTTCACTGCCGCACAGGCAGCTCAGAAATTTAGGTGTGCGCTTTCTGAATATATGCTCATGTTCACTGCCGCACAGGCAGCTCAGAAATCAAATATAAGCGAAACCTCATCATCGGTATAGTTCACTGCCGCACAGGCAGCTCAGAAAAACAAAGCCATACTTGATGACGGGTCTGAAATGTTCACTGCCGCACAGGCAGCTCAGAAATACACAATTAGTATCTGTTAATCTCGGTAACGGTTCACTGCCGCACAGGCAGCTCAGAAATTCACTTTTTCTAACATCACAGTTTCATATGCGTTCACTGCCGCACAGGCAGCTCAGAAATGAAATAGATTGGCGAGTTTTACCATCCAGAAGTTCACTGCCGCACAGGCAGCTCAGAAAGCATTGATCTGTGCTTCAAATGCATTTAGTAAGTTCACTGCCGCACAGGCAGCTCAGAAATCTACGATACCAACCCTCCCTTCGTATAGCCAGTTCACTGCCGCACAGGCAGCTCAGAAAGATTAAATTGTTTATGTTTGCTGTAGTTGCATGTTCACTGCCGCACAGGCAGCTCAGAAAATCAAAGATATGAGCGCTCAGAACTTGATCGAGTTCACTGCCGCACAGGCAGCTCAGAAATTCTAGAAGAGTAAGCCTTACAAACTTAGAGCGTTCACTGCCGCACAGGCAGCTCAGAAAAGTAATCAAATCGTTTTACACTGGCGATACACGTTCACTGCCGCACAGGCAGCTCAGAAAGCAGAGAGCAAGCGCCTAGTGATATTGCTTACGTTCACTGCCGCACAGGCAGCTCAGAAATGGCAATTAAAGGGTTAAAAGTGGCGGCATTCGTTCACTGCCGCACAGGCAGCTCAGAAACGACTGTTCATGCACTCGCTTACACAACTCTAGTTCACTGCCGCACAGGCAGCTCAGAAAGATCTTCTTGGCTTTAAAGAGTGGTTTGATGAGTTCACTGCCGCACAGGCAGCTCAGAAATCTACAAGCTTGATCCTTCGAGTAATGAGTTGGTTCACTGCCGCACAGGCAGCTCAGAAATGATTGTTTTCCCGCTAAAAATCGGTTTACCGGTTCACTGCCGCACAGGCAGCTCAGAAAGTTGATAATGCTGAGAACAGCTCGAATTTCAAGTTCACTGCCGCACAGGCAGCTCAGAAAGCTAAAAAGATAGAAGGCTATAAAGGTGTCTGGTTCACTGCCGCACAGGCAGCTCAGAAATCTGGTATAGCGTCCCTAAATTGCTTTAGATGGTTCACTGCCGCACAGGCAGCTCAGAAAATCAGCAAGAACGGTTACTTGTGTGGAAATATGTTCACTGCCGCACAGGCAGCTCAGAAAAAGCACTTCTTGCACAGCGAAAACAGGGTGGCGTTCACTGCCGCACAGGCAGCTCAGAAATGATAGCGATTATGCAAACTCGATTGGCTTTAGTTCACTGCCGCACAGGCAGCTCAGAAAAGAAAACGAGTATATAGGCGATCTCATGGATTGTTCACTGCCGCACAGGCAGCTCAGAAATGATTATGAAATTAACAGAGAGAATCCGTTATGTTCACTGCCGCACAGGCAGCTCAGAAAGTAGAGTGCTAGTTTATCATTAAAACGATTATGTTCACTGCCGCACAGGCAGCTCAGAAATAAGGTTGGTGAGTGATGAACAACGACTTATGGTTCACTGCCGCACAGGCAGCTCAGAAATTATTATCGAATGAAATAACAACTAAATGCAAGTTCACTGCCGCACAGGCAGCTCAGAAAGCAAATGTTGAATGCTCACTAACAAATTCAGTGTTCACTGCCGCACAGGCAGCTCAGAAAGCAATGCTAGACGGTTACGACCCATACAAACAGTTCACTGCCGCACAGGCAGCTCAGAAATTATTCAAACCCGCTACCGTTCGTTCAGCAGGGTTCACTGCCGCACAGGCAGCTCAGAAAAATTCGTTATCGCAGTCAAACCGCGAATTTAAGTTCACTGCCGCACAGGCAGCTCAGAAAGTTGCTAGTCTGACATTTAACGAGATAGACAAGTTCACTGCCGCACAGGCAGCTCAGAAAAGTCAAGTGTTGTACTCATATTTTACTTATGAGTTCACTGCCGCACAGGCAGCTCAGAAATCGAGCAAGTGATGGTAATACATCTGTTGTAAGTTCACTGCCGCACAGGCAGCTCAGAAATTCTCTCAAAATTTGCGACCATGCAATCCGATGTTCACTGCCGCACAGGCAGCTCAGAAATCAGGAGCAGGAAGATTGGTGGAATGAGGGTAGTTCACTGCCGCACAGGCAGCTCAGAAAAGAAAGAGCCAAATCAACAGGCCGACCATTGCGTTCACTGCCGCACAGGCAGCTCAGAAAATCAACCGGTTGCGTGAAGGCAATATCAAGTAGTTCACTGCCGCACAGGCAGCTCAGAAAGCAATGGGAAGCCTTGTTCATGCTCAATAGGAGTTCACTGCCGCACAGGCAGCTCAGAAAATATTGGCGGGGCGGTTGGCGGTGACATTACCGTTCACTGCCGCACAGGCAGCTCAGAAATGAACATCATCAGCTCCATAAAGTCGAGCAACGTTCACTGCCGCACAGGCAGCTCAGAAAACAAAAAGCGGGTAAACCTTATCGCGCTCATTGTTCACTGCCGCACAGGCAGCTCAGAAATTTTGGGTATTCTAGGGGTTTTTGAAATATGCGTTCACTGCCGCACAGGCAGCTCAGAAATTTAAGTAGCTCGCCTTGGTCTGCTTCTTGTGGTTCACTGCCGCACAGGCAGCTCAGAAAGCAATTCGCAAGTGCGCAAGACGTTTGCGAGAGTTCACTGCCGCACAGGCAGCTCAGAAATCGTAGAGTGTGAAGCTGGTCGCGCAAATCCAGTTCACTGCCGCACAGGCAGCTCAGAAATGGAGATAAAAATGAAATCAATACGCAACCTCGTTCACTGCCGCACAGGCAGCTCAGAAATTTTAGCTATTTAAATCCGATGCTAATTTTCAGTTCACTGCCGCACAGGCAGCTCAGAAATCTCACTAATAACCCAATAACACCCGACTTCAAGTTCACTGCCGCACAGGCAGCTCAGAAAATTCGCAAGTATTATGCGGATTTGGGGAGACTGTTCACTGCCGCACAGGCAGCTCAGAAAACTATCATTCGTATCTGGCACGTGGCTTTTTGGTTCACTGCCGCACAGGCAGCTCAGAAATGGTAAGCGCGGCGCATAGGGATCACCTCACCGTTCACTGCCGCACAGGCAGCTCAGAAATGTCTATTTTGGCCCATACTGCTGCAAAGTCTGTTCACTGCCGCACAGGCAGCTCAGAAAATGTGTTTATTAGTCAGCCACCGACTGATCCTGTTCACTGCCGCACAGGCAGCTCAGAAATGGTCACAAATCACCGACGACGGCATTTATATGTTCACTGCCGCACAGGCAGCTCAGAAATTCTAATTCTGTAACTTTGTCAGAAATAGAAGGTTCACTGCCGCACAGGCAGCTCAGAAAGTAAGCAACACCGAATTAACTGACTATGTCGAGTTCACTGCCGCACAGGCAGCTCAGAAAAATCGGGCCAGTGATTACATCAAGCACATCCAGTTCACTGCCGCACAGGCAGCTCAGAAAAGTTACATCATCTATTATTTCTGCACGATTTAGTTCACTGCCGCACAGGCAGCTCAGAAATCAAGCACTAAAGTCTGCAAGCGGTTACAGAGGTTCACTGCCGCACAGGCAGCTCAGAAATTTAATGCGAAGTGTGACGGGTGAAGATACAGGTTCACTGCCGCACAGGCAGCTCAGAAATTATTAATTGCTTATACTTCCATCGGCTCATGGTTCACTGCCGCACAGGCAGCTCAGAAATGTTCGTCACGCACCATGCGCGGTACGCCATAGTTCACTGCCGCACAGGCAGCTCAGAAATCGTTGACTATCCATACTGCTGGCTTGGTAACGTTCACTGCCGCACAGGCAGCTCAGAAATCAATAACCAGGATTTAGGGCTAGAACTCAAAGTTCACTGCCGCACAGGCAGCTCAGAAAAGAGGGACTGGGAATTTGAGGAAATGATTATGGTTCACTGCCGCACAGGCAGCTCAGAAATTCCATTATGAAACCCTCTTTAAGTAAGAACTGTTCACTGCCGCACAGGCAGCTCAGAAACGAAAAGGCACGTAATCGCCCAATGCAATATCGTTCACTGCCGCATAGGCAGCCTAAAAAATTAAATTTTACTCAAAAAGATTCTTGAGTTTTAACACATTATGCATCTCTTGGTAGGCCTTTTTGTATTGCTCTTATAACCCGTTGGGTTTTGCGTGAAAGTGCTTCTTGTGGCGCTTTTTGCTTTTGTTGGGTTATGGCCCAGTCGATATGTTCGAGTACCATGTCGTCGACTTCGTCGCTGTGTTTACGTTGCTCGAGTGCGTTGATGATATTTGGGTTTGCTGGGGCATTGCCTAATGCTATGGCGATATTGCGTAGCCAGCGTTTGTGGCCTATTCGCCTAATGGCGCTGCCTTCGGTTTGGCGCAAAAAAAGCGCTTCTGACCAGTTAAATAACGTGATGAGTTCTGGCTGGATCAGTGCTGGGCGGGTATGAAAGTCGGTTTCGGCTGTTACTGGTGCCTGGCTGTTAACCGGGCAAACGAGTTGGCAGTCGTCGCAGCCGTATATGCGGTTGCCTATTAACGGCCTAAATTCTTCAGGAATGGCGCCTTGTAGTTCGATGGTTAAATACGATATACAGCGGCGCGCGTCGACCACGTAAGGCTCGACTATGGCATTGGTTGGGCACGATTTTATGCAGGCTACACAGGTGTTGCAGCCTTCTTTGATTGGGATGTCTAAAGGCAGTGGCAAGTTTACGAGTAACTCACCTAAAAAAAACCAGCTGCCTGCATCTGGATGTAAAATCAGCGAGTGTTTACCTGTCCAGCCTATGCCTGCTTTGTCGGCTAATGGCCGCTCTAGTACGGGGGCTGAGTCGACAAATGGCCTAAAGTCTGTGTCATTAAACCCTAAGGTTTTACAGTGTTCGGTGATTTGATCGCCAAGCTTTTTGAGCCGTTGGCGGATCATTTTATGGTAATCGCGACCGCCAGCATATCGCGAGATGTAGGCTAGGTTGGGGTCGGTTAAGTTACAGGCAAAACCTGCATCTGGTGGCAGGTAATCCATTCGGGCACAAATGACTCTTAAGGTGCCTGGGTGGAGTTCGTGAGGTCTTGCTCGCATCATCCCATGGCTGGCCATGTAATTCATTTCGCCGTGATAGCCTTTGTTTAACCAGCTTTGTAAATCAGCTTCGTGTTGGCTTAAGTCAATATCGGCCACGCCGATATGAGCAAAGCCAAGCGCTTTTCCCCAGTGTTTTATTTGTCTGCTAAGTGCATCAAGCTGGGCCTGTGTTAATGGGCATGGCTCAGTTGTTATAGTCGTAGCTGCGGTGTTTGGTGCTGGGGTTGTGGCTGTCATGGTGTTGTCATTTAGTAAACTCGCCGCAAATTATACGCGTTTTACTCGGCTTTGACACAGTTTCTGCCAGCAGCTTTGGCTGAGTAGAGCGCTTTATCGGCTTTGAGTAATAAGGGGGATAATTCTGTTTCGTTACTGTAGCTTGCCACTCCGGCACTGACGGTTTGCACTAAGTTAGGCGAAATTTGGCACCAATCATAATTGGCGATGGTGTCAATTAAACGAGTCGCGATGTCGATTGCCTGTTGCTTGTCGATATTAGGAAGCAAAATTAAAAACTCTTCGCCGCCTACTCGGCCTACCACATCGGTTTCGCGCATCATACTTGAGCAAATTGAGGCTAATTTGATGAGTACTTTGTCGCCGATTTCGTGGCCTAAATTGTCATTCACTTTTTTAAAGTGGTCTGCATCAAATGAAATGATAGAAAAGGGTTTACCAGACTGTTTGGCCGTTTTTAAAAAGCGCTGGCCTTGTGTGTAGGTGTCGCGACGGTTTGATAGGTTGGTTAGTTCGTCGGTTAATGCTAAAGCTTTAAATTGTTGTTTTCGCATAACTTGTCTGTATGCAAATACCGATACAATGGCTAAAATAATGGCCACGAGAACAATAATAATAATTTGCATTTGTTCATTGCGTTGCAGTATTTGTAGTTGCTGCTCTTTGTCTTTGTCTCGTTGTACTAACCATTCGTTTTCTGATTGTATTTTGTTTGTGTCAAATCGAGTTTGCATTTCTGCGTTGCGATCTGAAATGGATTGTTTGTCGAGTGCTAGGTGTGAGTTAACATACGCAGATAACGAGTAGTATGCATCGGACCATTGCGCTAACGCTTCATAGATTGTGCTTGTTAGCATTAAGGCTTGATTAAGGCCCCGAGTGTTTTCGCTTTCTCTAAATGCGCTTTGTGCTTTTTGGGTGTATGTTAACGCGATTTTGTGCTGACCAAGTTGATGATGAACTTCAGCCAGATATAAATTTAAGTAGCCGTAACTGCCATTATTGTTTGATGTGATGAGCTTTTCGGCTTGTTCGAGTTGTTTTTGTGCTTGTGTAAAGCGACGTAATTTAATTAAGTTACCGCCAATGTTTACAGACATGTTTGCCGCGGCTGCGGGTTCTTTTTCGTTAAGCCAAAATGCATGACTTTGTTTAAATCTGTCAATGGCTTGCTGATATTGGCCGAGCTCTTCAAGTGAATAAGCAATGTCGGTATTAATTTGTATAGCGGCAAAGAATTGCTTATTTTTACGGTAGTACTGTTCAATTTTTAATTGGTATTTTAGCGCTGTTTTTGCATCGCCAAAGCGTCGGTAAGTGTTAGCCAGCTCGCCTAAGTTGACGTTGGCCCAATAAGGGGTATTGAGTGTGTCATACAGATTTTGTGCTGTGATGAGATCTTCTAGTGCGGCAGAAAAGTGCCCTTTATAAGATAAAATGGTGCCTCGAATACTGCGGCCATCGGCAATTAGGCGTGGGTCTTCTAGTAAATAGGCATTTTCGATAGCGGTGTTTAAATCGTCAAAAAGCACATTGTTTTTGTTAAGGTAATGCAAGTGCCACGCTTTGCAATATTGTAAGTCTACCTGAATGAGTGATGGGCTAGGTTGGCTGTAAATCTTGAGGTACTCATTGGCATAATCTACCGCTGCGTTGAGTTGCTCTGGGGTGTCTGCGGGTAAGTTCCAGCAAGTTAATCTAATGTGTAATTGTTGCCTAATTGAATCGTTGGCAGCTAATGTATTTTTATACTCTGCTAGTAGCTTGTTTACTCTTTCTTCGGGTAAAAATTCACCACTGTCAAACAATCGATAAATTTCATCCGCCCGCGGGTTGTCGCTAGGGGTGGCATTTGCTTTGCCAGTTATTGTTATTAACAACAGCACTATTAGGCAATAAATGATTGTTGAGAATATTGATTTAAACAAAGCGACTGAGTCTCATTTTAATTATTATTGTTTAGATTAGCGTTTTTTTAAACAAATGTCTTGTATACAAACAATGCTATGCAACCATGGATGTTGATTTTTTGTTACACCTTAGCTGGGCAGTCATTGTGACGCTAAAGCATGTTTGCATTCGGTTTAACACCCGGGTATAAAGACGCCTTTGTGATGTTGGTTTGTATACCCAATCAACTTGACGATACGAGGTTTTGCGTATTCAGGTTGTTTGGGTATATACACTTGGCTTTATTCACCTAGCCTTGCAGAGTTGGCAGACAAGCGCCTGAGCGTTGGCCAAACATCATGTAAATTATTGCTAAAGTAGAGAGAGTATCATGAGCAAAGTTGATCAAGAATATGAAAAAGTAGCAAAGCAAATTTCATATAATGTGGCTAATAAAGTGTTACCCATGGACAAATTACCTGAAACACTATTAGAGGCTTACGAAGGCTTATTTAATGAGTTGGTAGCAGACAATGCCAATGTGTTTGCTCAAGCTTGGGATGCTTTACCAGGTAGTGCACAAAAGTTAATGACTAAAGCTGAGTTTCATGGTTTTTATATTGCCAATGCGTGGATGCAACTTAGCCGCGTTGCGCAAGAAATTGCAGACAGTGCCGATTCTGAAGAAGAAATGCAAAACAATGAATACGATGGCGTATTTGGCCGTTTAGCTGAGCAGTCGCTTAAAGAGTGCATTCGTAAGCTTAAAAAAGCCCGTACAGATCGCTCAATGTTTAACAGTTTTAAGCAGGTAATGTCGGCTTAATGTTTACTTAACCATTGTAAGCAAACATAAAAAATCCCAGCCTAGCTGGGATTTTTTGTTTTAAGGCGCTTAATATTAATTAAAACGAGGTGCGTCTATAGCGGCGATATTCTGGTTCCCAGAAGTTGGCCTCTATCGATTGTTTTAGCAGCTCATCGGTACATGGCAGTGCTAACCCTTGGTCAATGGCGGTTCGGGCTACTGCAAAGGCAATGTATTTGCTGACTTCTTGAATATCTTCAAGTTTTGGCAGTAACGAGCCGGTACCACTTTTACCCAATGGCGAGCATTCTGATAATGCCTGGCTAGACGCCATAAGCATTTCATCTGACACGCGTTTGGCGCCACATGAGAGTACGCCTAAACCAATACCCGGGAAAATAAAGCTGTTATTACATTGGGCAATTTCATAGGTTTGACCATTAACCACAACGGGCTCAAATGGGCTACCTGTTGCCACTAATGCTTGGCCAGATGTCCAGTGCAAAATGTCTTTTGGTGTGGCTTCAACACGGCTTGTTGGGTTTGATAATGGAAACACAATCGGGCGTTCACAGTGGCTGTGCATGGCACGAATGATTTCTTCGGTAAACAGCCCAGGTGCACCAGACACGCCAATTAATACGGTTGGTTTGGCATTGTTGACAACATCGAGTAATGAAATGTTATCGCTGTAGTTGTCCCAAGTGTTTACGCGTTTGCTTTGCTGAGCTAACTTTTGCTGAAATGGCAATAAGTTAGGCATGTTGTCCAGTAGTAAGCCCCAACGGTCTACCATAAAGACTTGCGAGCGAGCTTGTTCGTCGCTAATACCCTCTGCAACCATTTGCGCCACGATGGCTTCGGCTATACCACAACCGGCACTGCCGGCACCTAAAAAGGTGACTCGCTGCTGGCTTAATTTGCTGTTAGCGGCTTTACAAGCGGCTAGCAATGACCCAACGGTAACGGCTGCAGTGCCCTGAATATCGTCATTAAAGCTGCAATATTGATCTTTGTAACGCTCAAGCAATGGCATGGCATTTTTTTGTGCAAAATCTTCAAATTGGATTAACGCATCTGGCCAGCGACGATTCACCGCTTGCATAAATTCTTCAACAAATTCTGCGTATTCGTCGCCACCAATACGCTGGTGGCGCCAGCCCATGTACATTGGGTCTTCGAGTAAGTGCGGGTTATCTGTGCCCACGTCTAGGGTAACAGCTAAACAGTATGCAGGGCTGATACCACCACAGCTGGTATAAAGCGATAATTTACCAATGGGGATCCCCATGCCGCCAATACCCTGATCGCCAAGGCCTAAAATACGCTCGCCGTCGGTAACAACAATCACCTTCACTTTATGACGAGTAGAGTTATTTAAAATGTCGTCAATGCGGTCTTTGTTTGGGTAAGAAATAAATAACCCACGGTTACGGCGATAGTTTTTAGAGAAACGCTCACAGGCTAAGCCTACTGTTGGGGTGTAGATAATCGGCATCATTTCGCTGATGTGATTACGCAGTAAACGGTAAAATAAGGTTTCGTTGGTGTCCTGGATGTTGCGTAAATAAATATGCTTATCAAGGTCGTTGTTGAAACTTTTGAATTGATCGTAAGCGCGTGATGCTTGCTCGTCGATGGTTTCAATCACCCAAGGCAATAGGCCTTCGAGGTTAAAGTAAATGCGTTCTTCTTCACTAAATGCAGTGCCTTTGTTAAGCAGTGGTGATTCAAGGATCGCAGGGCCAGCGAAAGGAAGATATAGGGGGCGTTTATTATCGTCCATGGGGAACCTTAATGTGTGAGATCGTATTTGATCGTTATTAAAATATTTATCATTATAGATTATCACGTCTGGTATTTTTTGTGGTCTGTTAAGTGACTAAAATCACCTTTTTTATCTTGTACTTTTATTCAGTTGACTCAAGTGTGTTGTTTGAATGCATATCCCAGGGCGACCGCATGAGTGATTAAATTTCAAGCAAACTGGTAAATCCTGCCCTTAACACTTCTTCTAAATACTCAGGTTTCATCCATGCTCGTTTTTGTTTCATCGGGATACTTCCTTTAGATGATTCTGAGCGGAGCATATTTAACGATAGTTTGCGTAATAATGACCAATTCTCTGCTGCATGATTTTGATAAATCTGGCAATGGTCTTCACCCATTGAAGCATCCAAAACCCAGTGTAAACTGTTTTCGATAAACCAGTGAGAGCGCACTGCATCTGCAAATTTCTGCTCTGGTAATTCTGCCGAACTTATATAGTATCGATAGGTTAATGCCCCCTTACCATTGCAATGTCTATAGCTCATCGCCATGCCAATTGAATGTAAACCCTGCCATTCACTAAAGTCACCTTCAAGCTCATTTGCACTAAGTACATGATAAGCTCGCGCTTCAACTCTACCGTGTTTGTTCTCGATAGCTAGCGGTGATAAAGGGGCTTTGCGGACTGAGGAAAAAGCCGACATTATCGCGTCATGCAATGATTTTTGATTCGATTTTACAGCAAGTAGATAATCACCATCTTGCTTAACTATTTGTGCGGCGATTGACTTCTGACATCCCATTGCATCGATGGAAACAAGTTTTTCTCTTATATCTAAGAGTTGCAGCAAATCAGGAATGGCGGTGATTTCGTTAGATTTGTCACTGGTCTTTAACTGACCCAGCACTAACTTATTTTCGCAAGCAAATGCGTTGACCATGTGTATCGTTGATAAACGGTCATTACGATGATAAGAACGCTTTAACGTTTTTCCATCTATCGCAATAAGTTGGCCATCACTTGCACTATGGACGGCTTGCATCCATTGCATGAAACATGCACTAAACTCATCTGGGTCAATACGAGAAATAATTCGAGCAATCGTATCATCAGCAGGTACACCTTCCTTTAAGTAACCGTGCTTTTGAAACCACGCTAGATGACCATCAGCATAACAATGTATATCTGCCCAACCCTCAGCGCCTGCGATGACGGCACATAAGCTCACAAATAAGATATCCTCTAAAGGATATGTCACCTTGGCCGTTTGGCGCTGGTCGATGATGTTACTAAAGTGGCTTGTGAAGGCTTCGATATACATGCTTATACTCCTGAAAAGAGAGTATAAGATCACGAACGCTGTATTAGGTCAAATAAGATTTAATCGATAGCGTATTTTGTTTAAAAAACGTTCGCGATCTCACCCTGATGCATATCCCTAGGGACAAATATGAGTGACAAATATCAGAAACAAAAATGCGCAGCCTAAGCTACGCATTAATATAATAAGGTTACTGTATATTACTTACCACGATGTTTAATCGATAACCCTTTTACAAAATTACGTAACACTTGATCGCCGCAGGTTTTATAGTTTTTGTGGTCAGGGTTACGAAATAGTGCGCCAAGCTCAGATTTTGACATGGCAAAATCGGCTAGGGCTAAGGTGGCTATGATGTCTTCTTCACGCATTTCTAGGGCAACGCGTAATTTTTTAAATATTAAGTTATTGGTTAATTGCTTTAATGGTGCTGGCACTTCAGTACCGGGTTTTAGACCACGATTATTGATAATCAATCCATCTAAAAATTGACACATTAATTTGTCATTACACGCTTGATAACCTTCTTCGTCCTCTTTTTTCAGTAAGGCAATAATTTGATCTGAGGTGATTTCGGTATTAGCTTGGCTGAAAATGTTAATCATTTTGGCGTTTGAGTAGTCAAACACAAAACGAATACGGCGAAGAATATCATTGTTAATCATAAGGTTCTCTGGCGCGGCTGCGCATGTTTGGTTTAGGTCAAGTGACGAATGACTATTATAACGAGTTATGTGCGAAGCGTCAGATTATTCGTCAGTTTTTAATTGATTTCTTATGGCCAGGCGGATTTTGTCATGCAAACCAAATACGCGCTCCATGTTGTTTAGGTCCCATGAGGTGTTTTCTAAAATCACGACGCTTAATTGCGTTTGTGGGTAGTAGAGCATCAGGCTAATGTAGCCGGGCAGGTAACCTGTATGGCTGTATTCAACCAGGCCTGCATTCTGGCTAATTTGTAAACCATACCCGTAACCAAGTTCGCCCCATCGATATGGCCTTTTGGCATTAGGTGATGTCATTGCTTTTATGCTGGCAGAAGATAAAAACTGGGGTAAGCCTGAAATAAATGCAGCAATCCCTTGGCTAGTGGCCTGCATGGCGCCAAAAGCAATTAAGCCATTATCTATGGTGAGCTCATCTAACAGCACTTGTTGCTGTTGCTGCTCCATCAATCCGGGCACGAGTCGTGGCTGCTTTGCATATAGTTCAGTGATTTCACCTACGTCAGCGCTTATATCGAGCTGATATTGCTTAGCAAATTGGTTTACCAGGTCAGAGTAGGGCATTTGATAGCGCTGGCTCAGTATATCGCCAAGCAGTTTGTAGCCGTAATTTGAGTAACTAAACTGGCTGCCCGGTGTAAATTGCATTTGTGCATGTTGCTCCGTAGATGTTGGCGGGAGTATGCCTGAGGTGTGATTAAGTAATTGCGCGACAGTGATTGGTTGTTTGGTGGTGATATTAAGGTGATCGCTAATGTTATCGCTTAATGATAATTTTTGTTGATCAACCGCGCGCATAACTAACGTGGCAGTAATGGTTTTAGAGATGGAGCCAATGAGAAAGCGGCTGTCTGCGTGAATGCCTTCTCCTTTGGCTAAGTCGACATAAGTTTGCTGGCTGTCGCGGATTAATATATTGCCTGTAAAGGGTCTTGAGCCCTGATCGACTATTGTTTGCACATCGGCATTAGTTAGGGTTAACCCCAAGGCAGATAAAGGTAACAGGTTTAGGCTGAGTAATACCGCAGCTTGCTTTAACCTTTGTTTGACGCGGTTTATAACCATCATTTTAAAAACATCACTTTGTTAAATACCAATAAATAAACAGTAAGGCAAAACCGACTAAATACACTAGGCCAAGCCAGGATAGTGCCACCATTGCTGAGCCGTAGCGATGTTGTTTTGGGAGGTTATCACTCACCATTAAGCGGAAGTTTAACCAGGCAAAAATCACTGTGGTCATAAAGGCTAGGATCATCACAAACTCAAGCAGTGGCAGTAACGCGCCTTTAAAAAATAAAATCAGCAATAATGCTAATGTGCTTACCGTTAGCATGATAGGGGTTAAGTAACTGCGTTGTGAATGGCTGCTAGTTAATAATTCCCAGCCCATATCTAGGGTGCGGCTGTAGCCATCGATAACAGTGACTGTGGTGCTAAAAATACATAAAAACGCCACAATTCCAATCAAGTAGCGGGTTTCGCTGCCCATCACCTGGCTATAGAGGGTGATGAGTTGTGAGGCAAATACCGCCCCAGAATCTGAGAAGCGCTCACCACTGCCGTGCATTACTAATGCGCCCAGGGCTAAAAACACAATCGCCAATATTGCGGTGGTGACATACCCTAGGTTGAAGTCGAAAATTGCCTGTTTTGCTGTTACGGTTTGGCTTTTGCGTTTTTCAACGAGCCATAAGGAGTTCCAGGCACTGACTTCAATTGGGGCTGGCATCCAGCCCATCATTGCCACTAAAAAACCGACATAAGCCCATTGCCAGGGGGATTCACTGACCGATGGCGTAGCAAAGCCGGTTTGGTGATTAAATGCTAATGCAACGGCGATGAGTGTGGTGAGCGTGAGGGCAAGCATAATCACTTTTGTGAGTTTATCGAGCAGTTTGTAATGGCCAAATATCAGTAACGCCAGTGAGCTCAGCAATACGATTAGGGCTAATACATCAATTGAGAGCGGAATAAACTGAGTTAGCATGGCGGCCGTGAGCATGCATACCCCTGCTGTGCTGGCGATAGCGGCTATGATGTTTAACCCAGTAAACAGCATTAAATACCCTCGGCCTTGTTTTTGGTAACCCTGGAGTAAGCTTTCCCCTGTTGCGGCGGTATAGCGAGCGCCTGCGGCAAAAAAGGGATATTTTAGAATGTTGACCAACAATATTAGCCAGGCTAATTGCCAGCCAAACTCAGCCCCTGCACGTGTCGATGCGACTAGATGTGATGCCCCAATGGCGGCTGCTGCCATTAAAATACCAGGGCCGGTTGCTTGCAAAAGACTCTGCATTTGTGCAAAAAATGAAATGGAGTTTTTGTTGTGATTCATGATAAATAGCAAATGCTTATTGTTTTTGGTTAGAGGTTAATGCTTGTTCTATTCGCAATAGCGTGGCGTTTATTTGTTGTAGATTTTCCACTAATAAAGCCTCTAAAGCGGGTGGCTGCGAAACGTTTTCTTTGCGCTGGTTTAATAATGATTTTTGATATAACACCCGCTCTCTAAATGCCTGCACATCAAATACACCTACCAGATTAATTAATGCACCATGACCAGATTGCCCTGCGGTTTCAACGGTTAACTTGTGTATGCCAAATAAGCGCATTAAAGGGCCTTGAATCAGCGCCATGTCGGTGATTTTATCCAAAGGTATGGTGTTTTCAGTTCGGGTTAATAATCCTTTGCGCACAATGAGTTTTTGTTCGGTTAATTCGGCGCTCATGTTGGCAATATACCGTCTGACTGCCCATAAACCCAAAGGAAACCACAATAATAACAAGGGAATGCCAACAATACTGACGGTAAAAAACACTGCACCAGACACCAGCCAGTATAGGCCTAGGTTTGCATGAAAGTGTGCACTAACTTGCTGTTCGTCTGCCATAAAGCCTTCTTGAGGTAAGAATTAAAATTCACTTTTTTTACTTAAATATTCTTGATTAAGTATTTGGTTACATTTACATTACGGCCTTGTTTTGACAATGTGTTGACATTGTTAAAATATAACTTAACTTGAGTATGCAAATAAAAAATCCAACAAAGTCGTATGCGGTAATTTAGATACCGCAGTTTGCAGTAGTCATGGATATAAAACAATAAATTAACGTTAAGGATGATCATGAAAAAACCTAACCTATTACGCAGCGCTTGCGCTATCGCTGTTTCACTTTCTTTAGCCCCTATTTCACTTGTTGCACAAGCTGCTGATGAAGCACAGGCAAAAGTTGAACGTATCGAAGTGACGGGATCTCGTATCAAACGGACTGATATTGAAGGCCCTTCGCCAGTACAATCGTTAAACAAAGAAGACATTGCTAACATGGGCTTTGACAACCTACAGCAATTACTTGAGCGCATGCCAGCTAACGGCTCTGGCGCATTTTCTACTCGTGGTAACAGCCAAGACTCTACCGCAAACGGTGGCGCGTCTATCAGTTTACGTGGCTTAGGGCCTGATGCGACATTGGTATTAATTAATGGTCGCCGAGTTGGTGCAAGTGCCTTTGCTGAAGGTATTTCAAACTCGTTTGTTGATATTAACAATATTCCAGTGTCTGCCATTGAGCGTATCGATATTTTAAAAGATGGCGCATCAGCTATTTATGGTTCTGACGCTATTGCCGGTGTGGTTAACATTGTATTGAAAAAAGACATTGAGGGTCTTGAAGTTAACCTAGGCTACGGCGATGACAGCGGCACAGGTTATGACGAAACCACAGCAAGCCTTGTATGGGGCGTAAAAGCTGATAAAGGTAGTGCATCAGTTATTTTAGATTATTTTACTAACGGTACTTTGTCTGCCGAAGACATGGGCCGTTTTGGTACTGCTAATCAATCACCTTATGGTGGTGAAGATTACCGTTCATCACGCGGATTCCCTGGGTATTTCTATGTAAATGGCGTAAAAACCATTGACCCTGATTGCCCAGCCGACAGCGCAACGGCAAGTGGTAGTTGTTTGTTTGATTACGGCCCATACAATTTAACCATCCCAACGGCTGAGCGTGTTGGAGCTATTGGTCAATTTGATTATATGTTGGGTGAAGATTTAACGGCATTTTTAGAGTTGTCGGTACAGCACAACACCTCTGAAGCGGGCGGTGCACCAACGCCGTTAGATGAAGATGCCGGTTTAACCGTTCCAGGTACCCACCCAGATAACCCATTTGGACAAGATATTGATATTGGCCGTTATCGTACGGTAGATGCTGGCGCACGTCGTTGGGATATTGAGTCAGATACTATGCGTATTGTTGCTGGTCTTCGCGGTGTGGTAAACGATTGGGACTGGGAAGTGTCAGCTCAACGTGGCCGCAGCGAATCAACCCAAACAGGTGACCGTTCGCAAGGTTGGGTAAGAACAGATTACCTACAAGCTGAGATTGATGCTGGTAACTACAACCCATTTGGCGGCACCATTAACTCACAAGATGTGATTGACCGTATTACAACCAGCCTAGTTAGACAAGGTGAGTCGAACATTACCTCTTATGATGCCAGCATTTCTGGTCATGCATTTTCTATTGGCGATCGCGATATTATGATGGCCGCTGGTGCTGAATACCGTGAAGAAAGCGTTAGCGATATTCCGGATGAGCAGTTCCAACGTGGTTTGATTTTTGGTACTGAGGCCATTTCGGCGTTTGGTTCACGCGATCAACATGCAGCTTATGTTGAGTTATCTATCCCTGTTGCTGATAACTTTGAGTTACAACTTGCTGGCCGTTACGACAGTTACAGTGACTTTGGCTCAACTACTAACCCTAAAATTGCTTTCCAATGGGGTATTAGTGACGAATTAACCGCTCGTGGTTCTTGGTCAACTGGATTCCGTGCTCCTTCACTTGCGCAAATCGGTTTAGGCCCATCTGAAAAGAGTGATTTTTTAGTTGATAGCTATCGCTGTGCCGCTGACAACGTTGATTGTGAGTTATTAGATTACAACTTTATCTTTGCAGGAAACCCCGATCTTGAGGCTGAAGAGTCTGAAACTTGGAACGTGGGTATGATTTGGGCACCAAGTCAGCAATTTGATATTGGGTTTGATTTATTCAATATTGTTCAAGATAACAAAATTGACTCACTGCAAAACCAAGATATTTATGATGAGCACTGTGGTGACCAAAACAGTACTGTTTGTGTGCGTAATGCTCCACAAGCTGGTGAAACCTTTGGTACGATTGATGTAATCAACTCAGGCTTTGTTAACATTGGTTCGCAAGAGGTTCAAGGCCTTGATTTATCAACTCATTATGGCCTTGAGTTAAATAGCTATGGCGATGTTAAGTTTGGTTTAGAGTACAGCTATTTAATCAGCTTCGAAAAAGAAGTCGATGGCACAACGATTGATTACACTGGCGAGTATGAGTACCCAGAGCACCGTTGGTTAGCAACAACTAACTGGATGATGGATGACTTTGCCGCCAACCTAAACCTAAGTTACATTGGTGAGTTTGAAGACTACAACCAAACTCGTACCGTTGACTCGCAATTGTTAGTGGATATGTCTGGTTCGTATCGCTTTAGTGACATGGTTAAGTTGACTGTGGGTGTTAACAACGTGTTTGATGAAGACCCATCATTTGCTATTGGCGATGGTGATGCCGACCTTTACGGTTACGCAATGGGCGTACATAACCCACTAGGACGTTTCATTTATACTAAAGTCTCTATGAACTTCTAATGACTGCGTTATAAGATAAATATCAGCCACATTACACGATAAGTGAATGTGGCTTTTTTATTGGTTTTAATCTGTTGAATTAAAAATAACACCATCATTTGCAGTGGTATTACTTGTGCAGCACTTAACTTCAGGCGAGTATGATTGTGAGTTCAAGTGACACATTATTTTCCACAGTCAAACTTGTAGAACATGGTCTTGAGCTTAATCATGGAGGAGTCGTGCAATGAGTTTTAGTTTGTATCTATTTGCCTTTAAACATCATCAAGTTGATTATCGCAATGGTGACGAGTTAGCCAGTATGCTGTCGGCGCATGAAAATATTAATATCGTTGAAGCAAGGCGTTTTGACTATCAGCATGAAGACGGCGGTCGTGCTTTATTTAGCATCGCGGCCGACGAAAACGTGTCGAGTATTGATGTTACTGTTTTTCAGCTGACTAAAGGGTTAACCGATTACTTATTTGAGCTACAACAACAATGGCAATTAGTGCTGATTGATGTACAAGGTGATGTTAAAACATCAAATAATGAAGATGAACACCCAATTATCTTTGTGCTGTCTCAAGCAGACGTTGAACACCTTCCTAGTGATTATCATTCACCGCGTTGCGTTCTTGAAAATAAAGTCATGCTATACGATTACTTATCTACCTCGTTTACTGCTTGGCAGCGTTATCGCGATCAAGTTATCGGCAGGGGTAACTCTCAGCTTATTGATGACAGCAAGTGTTTATTCGAACTGATTGCTGCACCACTACCGTTAATGTTACGTCAGCAGCTTTGGGCCAAAATTCAGCCTAAGTTAGTTGAGCATGGCGTTGAGGATGCTTTTCATGATGTGTTGTCATCATTAGATGCGCAGTTAAATGGCCAAAAGCAGTGGGTATGGTTACAAGTAGATGTGCGCGATCATAATGAAGTGTTATGGCAAGCCAAGGCTATTGCAAAAACGTTAGATTTAGGCGAGTTCATTGATGATGACCGCGGTAAAGATGATTTGCTGGCCGACTCTGCCTGTTTGCATGCCTTGTCTGGATTTGATTTATGGCTGAGCCAATTTGGGCGATCATTTATTTTGATTGAAAATGGCGATACCTATTTCGGTTTTGTCGTAGCTGATGAAGATGTCGACAATACGCTCGGGTTATTTAAGCGGCTATCGATGAATGGACAAGCTATTCGGCACATAGCCGATGATTATGCCGCAGCGGTGAAAAAGTCGCTTGATGAAGCCAAAGCGATGGCGACTGAGAAGGGATTAATTAGTGAATTTCCGACAGATTACCCAATTTTAAAACAAGATACTGCTCAATCTGGCGTGATGATTATTCCTCTTGAGGTAAGTAAAACATCGTTGAAAAATAGCGTGGCAGAACAAGCTAACAATGCTTTAGCGTTAGGCAGAATACCATTGATT
Organism: Shewanella inventionis; assembly: GCF_019931735.1. Taxonomy (NCBI): domain Bacteria; kingdom Pseudomonadati; phylum Pseudomonadota; class Gammaproteobacteria; order Alteromonadales; family Shewanellaceae; genus Shewanella; species Shewanella inventionis. The sequence continues at coordinate 1,519,846 of NZ_CP082926.1, forward strand.
TGTTTATCAGCACCTTGGTGTGAACCTTGCCAAGATATGTTTGTTGTATTGCATCAACAAGGTGCGCAAAGTGTGATGCAACAGATTGTCATAATCCTATTAGATATAGAAGATTGGGGCGCACATTTAGGCAGTATTGATATACAACCTAGCTGTATCCCTGTGTTTTTTGATGTCAATGTAGATGGTAGTGCAGGCAATAATTCGGTTGATGGTAATGCTTGGGGAGAACCTGCAGATGCTATTGAAATAGCAGGTATTTTACGTGAGACCTTTGGATTACATTAAGCGGATTACATCCAATATTTAGCGGCCAATAAAAAAGGAAAACCTATGGTTTCCTTTTTTATTTTATGGCGTAGCTAAACGTTACACTAATTGAGTTGCAGCCCATTTTGCACGGCTTTCACGACTCTCGCTCATGCCGTTGTCTGCGCGGTAAGCTTTATAGGCTTCGGCATCAAGTGCCACTAAACTTACGTCAACCTCAAGTACTAATTTACACTCTTTTTTAATGCGCCATGCTGCTGTGCTATAGAGCTCTGTTAATGGCAGTGTGCTTAAAAACTCAGGATTATACTGGGTGTAAACCGCTTGAGTTGGGTATACCACAAAGGCTAAACGGCGTTTAGGCTCTTTTTTGAACAGCTCTTCAATGCCGTCTGTGGTGTTGAGTACTTGCATTTCGATGATGTCATCTATGTCGAGTAGCTTTTTTTGCACAGGTACTGGCGTGTCTGTTTCACCGGCTTCCCATGCTAATACGTCTTGGTGAGTGGTACTTGTGATGCTAGCAACTTGCTCAGTGGTTAGGCCCAAAGATAAGCGTAAATATTGCATTTCAATGGCGTTCAGGCCAGTATTTTTAGACATGTTTATTCTCGTATTCATTATATTGTGTATGTTTTTGGCGTGGTGGCCGTTTGGTTATTGTTCTAGCCAAACATCTTCTATCCAATCCCACAGTGACTCCCAGCCTTCTTCGCTAAAGTCGCCATCTTCCCAAAACTGCACTTCACCTTCTTCATTGATGCAATAAAAACTTTCGCCAACCTGACAAATGGCGATTTGGTCGCGCGGCATACCAATTGACCAGGCATAACTGGTGACCTCTGGTAGGTAGGTGTGTGAGTATGGATCGGCAACGGTGACGGGCTCTAGGGTGCCGTAAATTACGTCACTGGCATATAGCAGGTATTCTTTTAAATCATTGGGTAGGCCAATAAGAATTTGTTCTTCAACTTCAACAATTTGTTCAAATGTGGGCAGCTCAAGCGGAACGGGTACAGTTTCGCTTAATTCTTGCAATTGATCAATAATTTCGTTCATGTCTATGTCCGGCAGGAAGCTCTTTTGCGCGAGTATAGCAGATGTGGAAGACACTGAGTTTTTTCGGATAAAAAAAAGCGCTCAATGAGCGCTAAAGGGTGGAAACGGTAAGCCATGGGAGTGGTTAAGCTGCTTGAGTCGATGGCGCAGCGCTTTGGCGTTTATAGTACAACCAGGCTTTATGATATTGCTTATGTGAATCTTGGCGCAATTTAGCAATACTGGCATGTTCAATGTCGTTTAATGCTCTTTGCTCTGTTTTGGCATGTAGTTCAATGGCTTGAATTTGCTCATATACCTGGTGCTCTGGGCCACTTTTAATTTCGGCGATATCATTTAAATGAAACTGTACCTCAACCACCATTTGGCTTTTTGGGAGTTTTACCAGCACGTTTAAGTCGCGATACCCTGAGGTTTTTGGCTCAGCAAAACGGTTTTTTAACTGCACGACATCGGTCGATTTGCGCAATTGTTGGTAACTGGTTAGTAAGCTATTGACATCATTGGCGACCACACTTGCACGTGCGATATCGGTTAATAGGCTGGCATCGCCGTTAAACTTTAATTGCACTTTTTGGGCTGCGCGAGCATAACTTTTGGTTGCAGGAATAATCGCAGAGGTATAGCTGGTTTGGTTGATATGCGTGAGCAGTTCGATTAGTTCTTGCTGGGCTGCTGGAGCCCGTGCCATTAAGCTGTCTAAGTTTTGAGTGTCTTGTTGTGCAAGCCCGGTGGTTTGCTCGCTTAGGTTAATTAATTGCTCAATGTCATTGTGTGATTTTTGGCTGAAGTCTGAGGGCTCGTCGAGCTTGTTATATTTAATCTCATTGGGTTGAGCAATTGCGCCGCGGGTAGACAGTAAAATTAAGAAGATAAAAAAAGTACGAAATAACTTATTCATTGAATAGCTCCAGCGTAATGTCTGTGGAACCACTTTACCGTTTTTTGGCTGAATAGGGGCTAAATGAACAAGGTTTAATTATACCGAGGATATGGTTAGCGATTATGGGTGTATGTACATATATATCAGTGGTTTAATTTATTTTGTTATAAAAAAAGGGCATCAAACGATGCCCTTGTTGTGTGTAAGTGTGACCTAGGTCAGCTTTTACATGGTTGATTACCAGATTTTAACGCGGTTTTCTGGGGCGATGTACATTTTGTCGCCTTCTTTCACGTCGTAAGTGGTATAGAACTCAGGCATATTTGACAATGCGCCAAGTGCACGGAAGTGGCCTGGTGAGTGCGGATCAGTCGCTACGCGGTTACGCATGGCTTCTTCTTTCATTTTTACTCGCCAAATTTGAGTAAAGCCCATAAAGAAACGTTGGTCGCCAGTTAAGCCATCAATTACTGGTGCTTCTTTTCCGTTAAGTGACATTTTGTAGGCTTTATAAGCGATGGTTACGCCTGATAAGTCACCAATGTTTTCACCTAATGTTAGGCTTCCGTTAACGTGTAGATCGTCAAATACTTGGTAGCCGTTGTATTGTTCAATTAGGGCTTTGCCTTTTGATTCAAATGCTTTTAAATCAGACTCTGTCCACCAGTCACGTAAGTTGCCTTCGCCGTCAAACTTAGCACCTTGGTCGTCAAAACCGTGGCCCATTTCGTGACCGATCACCGCACCAATACCACCGTAGTTTACTGCGTCATCCGCTTCTAGGTTAAAGAATGGCGGTTGTAAAATCGCAGCAGGGAACACGATTTCGTTCATGGTTGGGTTGTAGTAAGCGTTTACGGTTTGTGGCGTCATGTGCCACTCGTCTTTATCAATTGGTTGACCCAATTTAGCGAGGTTTTTGTTGTGCTCAAATATAGCTGCACGTTTAGCGTTACCCACTAAATCATCTGCTTTAATGCTGAGTTTGCTGTAGTCATCCCATTTGTTTGGGTAACCAATTTTTGGGTTAAACTTAGCTAATTTGTCTTTTGCAGCTACTTTGGTGTCTGCGCTCATCCAGTCGAGTGAGTCAATGCTTGAACCATAAGCGCTACGAAGATTTTCAACTAACTGCTCCATGCGAACTTTTGCTTCTGGAGCAAAGTGACGCTTAACGTACACTTTACCTACTACTTCGCCTAGGGTGTCACTTACTGTGCTCACACCACGCTTCCAACGCGGCTCTTGTTCTGCTTGACCATTTAAGGTTTTAGAGAAAAAGGCAAAGTTTTCATTGTCTAATGCTTCAGACATGTTGCTCGCGTTGTGAGTTAAGGTCATCCAGGTTAGGTAGTTTTTCCAGCTATCAAGACTGTTGTTCTTGATCACTTCGCTTAACCCTTGAACATAGCTTGGTTGGTTAATAATGATATCTGTTTGCTTATCACCACCCACAGCTGCTAAATAGCCATCCCAGTTAATCTCTGGTGCCAATGTAGGCAAGTCTTTAACCTGGTATAGGTTATAGGTTTTGGTGCTGTCGCGGGTTTCAACTACGTCCCAATGCTTTTCAGCAATTTGGGTTTCGAGTGCAAGAATGGCTTCTGCATTAGCCTTAGCGTTAGGTAAACCTGCTAGGTTGTACATTTTTTCAATGTGTTCAACGTAGGCTTTACGTATGCTAACAAAGCGCTCTTCTTGGTTAAAATAGTAGTCTTTTTCAGGCAGGCTTAAACCATATTGCCAGATGTGCGTGGCATAACGGCTAGAATTTTTGGCATCGACTTCAACATAGAATGCTAATGGAGTGCCGCCGCCGTTGGCTTGGTTTTCGCCAAAAAATGCGGTTAATTCGTTTTTGTCTTTTAATGCAGTAATTTTGTCTAACTCTGCCTGGATTGGTGCAATACCTAGTTTATTTAAGGTTTCAACGTCCATAAATGAGCGATATAAGTCAGCCACTTTTTGCTCATCAGTGCCGTCTGCTAAATCAGAGGTTGCACTTAAATCTTCGATAATGGCTTTAACATCATCACGAGCGTGTTCACGTAAGTCATAAAATGCACCAATGTTAGTGCGATCGCCTGGGATTTCAGCATTCTTCATCCATGCGCCGTTTACATACATGTAAAAGTCGTCTTGAGGGCGAACTGACTTGTCGATGTTGTCAAAAGTAATGCCTGAGGTAAGCGCTTTTTCAACGGCAACGGCTGCAGCTGTTTTGGCCACGTCTGCTGCTGGGGCGACTACGGCTTTGTCATAACTACAAGCACTTAGGCCTGCAATTAACGAGGCACATAAACCTCCAATTACTAATTTTTTCATTGTGTTTCCTTTGCTTTAAATTTAGGCGCCTCGGGTTCAGGCGTGTGAGCATATTGTATTTTTATTATGTCGTTAGCTTTAAAATGGGAATTTGTGCTTACCATTTTTTGTGGTGATTTTATCACCTACATCGCTGACGATTTTTTGTGAAGACTATGTTACGGCCTTACTTGCCTATAAAACAAGGCACTTTTGGTCGTTTTTGCCTGATATGGTAAGGGGATGTGTAACTAAAAATTACGTATAGGGCAAAAAAAGCGTGGATTGATTTCTATTTAACCTTAATAGGTCGCATAATAGCGCCATTATCAAAAAGTGAGTGTGTATTGTGCGTTTAGACAAATTTATCTGTGAAAGTACCGAGTTAACCCGTTCATTGGCCAAAAGAGCCCTGCATCGTGGTGATGTAACCTGTGATGGCGAGGTGGTTAAAGATTCTGGTTTTAAGGTGTCACCACATATGGATGTGCGCTTAGAGGGGCAGTCTATTAGCATTGTGGGTGAGCGTTATGTGATGATGAATAAACCCGTGGATACCATTTGCTCAACCATTGATGAGCAATACCCATCGGTATTAAGTTTGATGGACATTGAAAAAGTCGACACATTACATATTGCGGGGCGACTTGATGCCGATACCACGGGTTTGGTGCTTATTACCAGTGACGGTCAATGGTCGCATAAAATTACTTCGCCCAAGAAAGACTGTGGTAAACGGTATTTAGTGGAGCTTGCCGATCCTATCGATAACAGTTTGATTTCGGTGTTTGCGAACGGCATTGAACTGCGTAATGAAGAAGGACTCACTAAGCCTGCATTGCTTGATATTATTACGCCGACTCAGGTGCGTTTAACCATTAGTGAGGGTAAGTATCACCAAGTAAAACGCATGTTTGCTGCCGTTGGCAATAAAGTGATTAACCTGCACCGTGAAGCGGTAGGCAGTATTGAATTAGATGCTGATTTAGCACCAGGTGAGTGGCGTTATTTAACCGATGATGAAGTGAATTCAGTAAAGTAATGCTAGCCTGGTTAAGCGAACTCTCGTTAAGGTTAATCTTAATCTGTAACAGCGTTGCTCAGCGATATTAGTGTCATGTATTATGCCTAACGATAGCGATGCCCAGCGATAGCGATGTCACTGGGCATTTTACTGTATGGCATTAGTCAACGGATGTAATGGTATTACTTCACGCTAATGCGGCCGCTGATGGTGTTGATATTGACCTGGCCGTCTCCTGATAAGCTTTTAAATTGTAAACTTTGGCTTGAAGAGTATTTTTGTTTTAACGGTTTATCGTCTGTTAATTGATTGTCAATTTTGCCGCCTGGGCCGCCGTCTATCATAAAATGAATATTGGGAGCAGCGTTAAAAGCCATTGTTACGTTGCCGCTAATGGTTTCGAGATTGCCTTTACTGAGCTGTGTGCCGAGGTTGAGATTTGCATCGCCACTGATGGTGACCAGATTAATCTGGTTTAATTGCTTTAGCGTCGCCTCGATATCGCCAGAAACCTGATCAATGCTCACTTGTGTAAAGTCGCTGTGAGTCTCTAATTCGCCACTGACTAGTCTAAATTCTGCCTCTCCCTGGCTTTTGTTGTCGTTTATATCCCCTGATACGGTTTCTAGATTGATTTTTCCGCTTAATTGTTCGCTATTAATGTTGCCCGATACCGTGGTCAACTTGTTGCTGCCACTCAGTTGTTTGGCCTCGATATTACCGCTGACTAATGCGATGGCGATTTGGCCGCCGAGTTTAGACAGGGCAAAGTCGGCAGATACGCCTTGTGCGTCTAAATTTAGCTGTGTGGGTAAATAAATAGTCAGTTGTGAGCCTTGTTTATTATTGCCTTGATAACTGCGCGGCAGCTTGTCTTCAATCACGACTGAATTGTCTTTTACATCAAATATAAAGCCTTCGCTTAGTTCATCAAGTTCGCCTTTAACTTGGATGCTGTTTTTGTCCCAACTCACAAACGCCACATTGCCACGTTGTACTTTGATACTGACGTTGGGGTTAGCTGCAATATCTTGTTGTTGGTCGACCGACTCTGCTGCCATGGTAAAAGCGCTTATGGCCATTAGTGGTGCTAACCATGCGTATTTAATGCTGCTCATAGGGTATTTCCTTGTGATGGGCGTGTGTGGGTAAAAGGCAATTTTTGCCCTTGTTGTAATAAGGTGATTTGACGCTGCATTATCCAGCGCCATAATTGCCAAAGCTGTTGGTTAGTCGGCTGTTGGATTAAGGCTGCTTGCACTTGAACTGAGGCACTTTCTAGCTCTGCAAGCGCCTTGGCAATGTCAGTTTGAATATGTTCATTTTGGTCTGCTGATAACTGCCAGCTCACGGTATATTGATTGCTTATAAAGCCATTTAGCTGGCTTTGATGGGTTTGGGCAATTTGGTTTATCAAGTCTATTAAGTGATTATCGACTTCAATTGAAGCAGCAGTGCCTGTTGTCGCCATGCTGACATTTGCCGTTTGCACCTGAGTTGGTTCTGGATGGTCGCGCCATTGCGTTAACCATAATATTGAGCACACTACCAGTGTTGCAGCGGTTGCTAATAGAGGGCGAACGACACTGTTATGATGCGTTTGTGGCGGCGTTAAGTGTGGCTGTATGCCATTCCATAAGTCAGTGGTTGGCGCAATCTCAGCTGGTAACGTGCCAATTAAATGGTCTAGGTCATGCTTTTTAGCGCTCATGCAAGCATCTCCTGTAGTAAATGTTTGGCATTGTGATATTGCGCCTTACTGGTGCCGACGGCAATGTTCAGCAGTGCTGCTATTTCGTTGTGTTGATAACCTTCAATGGCACATAACACAAACACAATGCGGGTTCGTTGCGGTAATCTGGCGATACATTTGTCGAGCAAATGATGATCGGTTAACTCGACGCTTGGCACGTCTTGATGGGCGACATCTTCTGCAGGTAAAAAGCGTCGCCATAACGATTGTTGTGCCTTGAGATCATTTATAGCCTGGCGAACACATAATCGATGCAGCCAGGTGGTAAATTGGCTATCGCCGTTAAATTGCGCCAACTTTTTCCATAAGCGAATAAAACATGCCTGGGTCATATCGTCAGCCAAACTGGATTGGCCACTGAGCCGAAAACAAATGGCGTACACTCGCTGATGGTGCCGGCGATACAGTTGTTCAAAGGCCTGCTGACACCCGGTGGTTGCAATGGCGACAAGTTGATTGTCGTCTAGCTGCGCAAGGTGATTTATTGGCTGTGAATTTGGCTGATTGATACCGGCATCCTTAATGTTCCAAACTGTCGATTATGATTGTGTAGTTATTTGACAGGTGCAAGTCGGTAAAAGGTTTATATGGAGGTAAAGTTTTTTCTTCAGTGTGGATATATAGCGAATGCCAGAATTTTTTGACACCGTGAACAACCTTGGAGAGATGGTGATTTAAGGCTTATAGCAGTTAAAAAAATGGCCTAGCAAATTTGCGAGGCCATTTTTCACCATTTTTCACCATTCTTAAGTAATAGCAGAGGCTATTTGAAAGTATGCGGGGTAATTACAAGGTAACGGTATTTACACCGTCTGGTGTGCCCACGAGTAATACATCTGCGCCGCGGTTTGCAAATAAGCCGTTAGTGACAACACCAACAATGGCGTTAATTTTAGTTTCCATGACTTTTGGATCTAAAATTTGCATGTTGTAAACATCTAAAATCACGTTACCGTTATCGGTAATAACGCCTTGGCGGTAGACTGGGTCGCCACCTAGCTTAACTAACTCGCGTGCCACATAAGAGCGAGCCATAGGGATAACCTCAACAGGTAAAGGGAAGTTGCCTAAAATAGGCACCTGTTTGGTGTTATCAACAATACAAATAAATTGTTTAGCCACGGCTGCAACAATTTTTTCGCGAGTTAATGCCGCTCCACCGCCTTTAATCATGTCCATGCGGTCGTTAATTTCATCTGCGCCGTCTACGTATACGTCAATAGAGTCAACACTGTTTAGGTCGAACACTTCAATGCCGAGTTCTTTGAGTTTTTTGGTTGATGCTTCTGAGCTTGATACCGCGCCTTCGATGTCGTCTTTCATCGTGGCAAGCGCATCAATGAAGTGATTTACGGTTGAGCCTGTGCCAACACCGACGATGGTGTCTGGTTTGACATATTGCAACGCTGCCCAGCCTGCTGCTTTTTTCATTTCATCTTGTGTCATTATGTGGTTCCTGTTGCTTGATAGTCAGAAATCTTAATTGAATTGGCGCGATTATAGCGCACATTAGTGTTTAGGCATTTGCTATGCATCATAAAAATGTGCATTTTTGTATGCGCTTAATACCCTTATGTTAATGTCGCTGATGAATTTTTTTTCTAACCTTACATCCATTACATAAGCCTTAACGGTAATGGTTTGTTGGTATTGGCCAAACGAGAAGTCATTGCCTAAATTAACTATGATGGGCTTATTTAAAAAAGTATAAGGAGAGCATTGGGTTGCCTCCCTTGCAAGTGCAATGGCTTTTTTGTGATCAACATGGATAGGCAGGGTAAATTTAACCACGACCATTTCATCTAGGGCACCGCTATTTGCATTAGACACGGCTGTTTTTAACGCTTCAGCGTTAGGAACCATAATGGTGTTGTCGTCAAATGTACGTAGCCATGTGACGCTCCATTCTAGTTTTATTACTTCGCCGTAATGGCCTGCTAGAGTTACCATATCGCCCACCCGATAAGGCGGATTAATCATAATAATAAAGCCCGCAATCATATTTTTAGCGGGTTCTTGAGTGGCTAATCCCACCACAATACTAATAGAGCCAACCACGGCGAGAATAAGGTTTTCGTGAGGGTTTATGATGCCAACAATGGAGTAAATAATTACCGACAACCACACAAATAAACGCACAAATGGGTAAGCTCTATTCCAAATTAAGCGGTATTTAGGCAGTGCTTTGCTTAATTGGTTTAATAAAAACTCGATAGCAACTAACAATAACCAGGCAAACAGACACAACAAGATAATGCTGGCAATTCGGTCAAACGATATGATGGCTAGAAATGCTTGTAGAGCTTCGCGTGAGTCGTCCATGTTGGCCTCGTTTAATTAAACAGTTTATTGTTATTGACTAGGTGACTGGCGATAATTTTTGATAATGCAGGTGTAATAAAATAAAAGTGCTGGGCAAAGTCTTGTTGTGAATATTGAGCAATAATTAAGCCCTGACGTGCCAGGTAAGCCAGTTGTAAACTGCTTTGTTCAATTGTTTGGGCAAAAATATGCGCGTGTTGTGCGACCCGCAATCCGCCATGAACGTATACCTCAGCCAATGAAAACAAGTCATTGTCTTGACACAACTGCAATGCCGATGAATTGATTTTACAAATACAGTGTGTACTGCTGTCGCCGTTACTCGACTCAGTATTGGTTTGTTGTTGAAACGAATATTGCAATAATAATATTGCGAGCGTCGGATGTCCCTGACTGATGGTGTGCAACTGCTTTAGTTGATCATCAAACGGATTCACGGCTTCATCTGTTTCATGTGCTGAGTGAGAGTTTTTAGATGATGTTTTAGCAAGACGATGCTCTGCAGGGGGAGCGACTTGTGTATCGTCTTTGCTAATTAACCCTAGGTTGACCAACTGTTTTGTTTGTATGCTGGCCAGTTCTTTGGCGCTGAAATAGTCGACAGTGATAACGTGCTTAATAAATTGGGTAATTTGATATTGTGCACTGAGTCGTTGCCAGGCAAATTTTTCACAACCCAAAATCCAACAGTGATGTTTGCGTGTTTCCATTACTATGGTGGCAAAGGTCACTAATGCTTGCGCATTGCCCATCATCCTCAGCATCAGCTTGTGTAAATCATCGATAACAATTAACTGTGCAGGTAGCTGGTTGATGGCGAAAATAATATCGGTAATACTGGTGTCTGTTAGCGTTGTGGGTGGCTTTATACCAAAGCAATAACACACATTTGCAATTGCGTCGCTTGCCGTTAGTGGAGCAAGATAAAAGCTCATGATTAGCCCATTTTTAGGCAAGGGTTTCGCTGTTGATTCTGGGTTTTCGGGTTCAACACTGTTAGATTGCACTAGGCTAGGTAATTGACCTAATAATGTAGACAACCCTGCGCCTGAGGGCGCTACAATGGCACTTATTTCACCGTGATGATTACGCCATAAATTAATCACGTCAGTGAGTTGCGCTATTTGGGAACTGCGGCCAATGAAGCCTTGCTCTGTGAACACAGGCATGGATGACACTGTGCTATCAAGGTTTTTTGGGGTTGCTTGCCCTTGATATTGATTGGCGATAGTTAACAGTGAAATCAGCCCATTTTGTGCGTCATCTGACTCAGTTTTAAGGCTTGCTTTTGGGGCGCGAAGTGTATTGAACCATTGGCTCAATTTATTTAAAAAACGTAAGTTAATATCCATTTACACTCTCTTTTTTATCGCGTGATTTAATCTTAACATGAAGTAAACAAAAAGCGTTATGTGTGGCGATAAGGGAATTAAGTCATGTATCAATTAACGTTGTCGAACAAGCTGTGGTTGCTGAAACGAATGAATATTAGCCATAGCTAATGCTTTTGCTTTGATCTGTGTTAATAACTTGCAAAAAAATTACTAAAAACCCATTCATAATGACTATTTATCTATTGTTGAGCTAAGCCTTTATCGTATACTCAATGCATTATAAGGTTTGTTTTTTTCAAGTGAGAGTCATGAAGCTCCGTTTCTTTTTAGCCTGTGCTTTATTGTGTTCAACTACGTTAAGCAGTTCTGCATCTTTTGCAGCCACAGCAGTACAAGGTAGCCCACAACAAGAATTAGCCTCAAGTAGCGCTATGTTAGTTGATTTAGCCACCAACGAAGTGTTGTATGCCAGTAATCCTCATCAACCTGTCCCAATTGCTTCGGTTACCAAATTAATGGCAGCGATGGTGACGTTAGATGCCAAATTACCCTTAAATGAAAAAATATCGGTTAAGATCACCGACTCACCTGTAATGCGCAATGTGTATTCGCGAGTGCGTTTAGGCAGTGTAGTGACTCGAGAGACAATGCTGTTATTGACGTTAATGTCGTCTGAAAACCGTGCTGCGACTTCGCTTGCTCATCATTATCCTGGTGGATTTAAAGCATTTGTGCGCGCAATGAATGACAAAGCGGCAGCACTTGGAATGAAACAAACCCATTATGTCGAGCCAACAGGTTTATCTCCTGATAACGTATCAAGTGCCAATGACCTGATTATATTATTAAAAGAAAGCCAAACTTACCCCATGTTAGGCAAGCTTAGTTCTACCCCAAAAAAGCATGTGATTTTTGAGTCGCCTCGCTATGCGTTAGATTTTCAAAATACCAATAAGCTGGTGTTTAAAAACAATTGGAATATTGCCTTAACCAAAACAGGCTTTACTAACAAAGCTGGGCACTGTTTAGTTATGCTAACTGAAATGAATAAACGTAAAGTGGCGTTTGTGGTGTTGGACTCATTTGGTAAGTACACCCATATGGCAGATGCGAGCCGATTAAAAAATTGGCTAGAAACAGGACGAACAACGCCAATCCCTGAGTCGGCAAAAGCGTACAAAAAACAGCGTCAAGCCGCGCAACAAAACAGAATTTAACGACGATTAGCAAAAAAGCCCAGTCATTTTACTGACTGGGCTTTTTTTTATTAACAATCCCGTCAACTTGCTGATATGGCCAATATCAATGATTAGGCCGGCAAACTACAGAAAAGTACCTACTTTTTTATTGATAGTGAAAGCCTTACACTGCAACGATTGAAAGAGTGGGAGGTTAACATGTTAAACATGGATTTTAGTCAGCGAGTGGTGATAAACACTCATGAGCTTGAGTGGCAAAAAAGCCCCGCACCAGGTGTGTTTCGTAAACGCCTTGCGCGTGAAGAGGCCGAGCGAGGCCATGCGACCAGTATTGTTAAATATGAGGCTGGCGCTAAGTTTAACTCTCATCCTCACCCATTAGGTGAAGAGATTTTAGTGCTCGATGGGGTGTTTTCGGATGAAACGGGCGATTACGGTGTCGGTACGTATTTACGTAATCCAGAGGGGGTTGTCCATGCGCCATTTAGTGTAGGCGGTTGTACATTATTGGTTAAGTTGCATCAGTTTCAACCTACTGACTCGCAACAAGTGAACATTGATACTCATAGCGCCAAATGGCTGCCTGGGCATGGTCAATTAAAGGTAATGCCATTGCATCAGCATGGTACAGAGTCGACCGCACTAGTAATGTGGCCTGCTGGAACTCATTTTCAACCGCATCGTCATTTTGGTGGTGAAGAAATTTACGTCATCAGCGGTGAGTTTATTGATGAGTTTGGCCGCTATCCTGCAGGTACCTGGATCCGCAGCCCGCATTTAAGTCAGCATAACCCGTATGTTGAACAAGACACGCTGATTTTAGTGAAAGTCGGGCATTTGTAATTTTACGCGTTAATATTGTTAATACGCCCTATTTGGCGCGGCTCAATGTTATTTATTTTTATGCGATTAATGCATCAATGGGTACTCAACAGACTCAGCTTAATACTGCTTCACTCTTTAAGGACAAAAAGTGCATAGCGATGTCTCGATAGCACGATTTAAACAGTTTCCACGTTTAATGTGGATATTGTTGTTTGGCTCATTTATTACCCGCGGAAGTTATTTTATGGTGTGGCCATTTTTGGCTGTCATCTTATATGAAAAATTTGCATTAACCGCCACTGAAGTGGGGTTAGTGTTGTCGGGTGCCGCGCTTATTTCAGTGTTTACTAGTTTTATTGGTAGCGCTTTGTCTGATCGCATCGGTCGCAATAAGCTTATGTACCTTACTGGGGTGCTATACATCATCTCTTTTTCGTTGTTGGCTCAAGTTGATAGCGTGAAAGGCTATGTGGTGGTGATGACCTTGTGCTCAATTGCCACATCATTGTGGCGGCCACTTACCTCGGCAACCATTGGTGATGTGATTGATGACCCTAAAACCCGCGAGCTGGCAATGCAGTCATTGTATTTTGTGGTCAATGTGGGCTGTGCGGTTGGGCCTATGCTGGGGGTATGGCTTGGACTCACGGGAAAGCAATCAAGTTTTTACATTACCGCAGCTGCATTTGCGATATTGATTTGCCTACTATTTTGGGGGTTTAGGCATCAAGCTCGTCAAATGGCGCCAACTTTTACAGAGCAGGTTCCCGACCTGCTTATCCCTGCTATGGGCGATGCAACATCTGCTGTTAAGCGTAAGCCAGCAATGGTAAGTCGCCAGCAAATTATGACCATTTTACGCCAAGATAAATTGCTGCAATGCCTAATTGTGGCAAATATATTATGCATGTTCATTTATGCGCAAATGGACAGCTCGTTAATTCAATATTTAACCCGTGAAGATGCCCCTGAATTGTTGACACTGATCTCGGCGATGATTTTTACCAATGCCCTGGTGATTATTTCAACTCAGTTTGTTTTATTAAGGATAATGGCGGCTTACAGTTTAATTCACCGTATTCAATTTGGCTTGATGTTGCTGATCTGTTCGCAGATTTGGCTGGCTCTTAACCCCATAGAATTATTTTGGGGCTGGATAGGTGCCATTATTGTGATGAGTTTGGCCGAGACCATTTTGTTTCCTACTATGAATGTTCACATTGACAGATTGGCGCCCAAACATTTACGGGGGGCATATTTTGGAGCCGCTTCATTTTATGAAATTGGCTTTGCCTTCGCGCCTTTGGGCGGCGGGATTATTTTGGATAATTTAGGCGGTTTTTGGCTGTTTATGATTGGCGCGTTGATGTCGTTAGTGGTGATTTATTTATACAGCATATTAGATACGTTAAAGAGGCCTGATTTTGCCGCGATGAAACTGGAGTGATCTTGGCTGTTGAGTGCGCAAGAGGCTTAGGATTAAGACTTTTTCACTATAGAAACAGACGCTATTTTGTTATTGTTTTTCAATTACAATAAACCTTAGGACAATTGTTATGAGTACAACACAGGTAAGCCGTTTTATTGCAACGTTAGATGAACGTGCACATGAGTTACGTTTTGAAGAAACCATGGCCTTGATTGATGCGAATTACGACTTTACCCCAAGTGCTTTTAAAAATGGCGATCAACTAAATGATGCTGGGCAAAATTCAGGTTCTTGTAAAGTGTTTGCTTTTGGGCAAATTCAGCAATTAACACAGCAGCAAACATTAACCTTATTTGGTGAGCATTATCGTGATGTGCTTGCCACACCTCAGGGTAGCGATCATCAAAATATTCGTCAGTTTATGCAGCACGGTTGGGCTGGGGTTTTGTTTTCTCAGTTGGCGTTATTGCTAAAAAATAAACCGCTGTAGCGTTGTGAAATCTAGAAAAAGCGCCAAACTTACCGTGAAAGAGCAAGTACTATCAACAGGATAAACGATATGAATCGCCATTTACTTCCGTTTTTGCTTATGAGTTTACTATTGGTGTGCACTGTAAATACCAGTGTTGCTAAAGATAATGAATCTAAAGGGCAAAGTAAGCAGCAATCTGAAAAGCATGAAAAAAAACATAAACATGATCAAGGTAATGATCAGGTATTTTTTAATAATGACCGCCAAGTTATCATTCATAATTACTACCAAACGAAGAGTAAAGCTAAAAACTGTCCACCAGGATTAGCAAAGAAAAACAATGGCTGCATAGCGCCCGGCAAAGTGAAAAAATGGCAAAAAGGTCATGTTTTGCCTGCAGATGTAGTTTATTACGATGTGCCATCTGAGCTGATTGTACAAATAGGCCGTACGCCAGAAGGACAGAAGATTGTGCGTGTAGGGACTGATCTTTTATTAATAAGTATTGGTACAGGTATGGTTATTGACGCAATCCAAGACCTAAATGATATTTTTTAAGGTGAGGTAATCAGTTTCAGTAAGTTAGTGGTGTTTACGTGGTTATGTTTAGGTTATCTTTGCCTGCGTAGCCACGTTATATTCGCGTAGACTAACTTGTCGAGCCAACAGTGTTTTGTTAGGTGTTGCTGACATATTTATATGTCGTTTGTGATTAATTTTTCCTTGCTCATAAGATCGCATTAACGATCAAATTGCATCTGTGATAAAACGCGCTAATAAGGACTCTGTGGCAGACCTCTCAAATAATTCATTTGATTGATACCAATCTCAACTGTGGATCTTCTCCGCCCATCTTGGTGCTAAAAACTATTAAATTTTGATGTTCCTCCTTACACTGTAAATAGCTTAATTACCTTGAGTTATATCGATGACACCCATTATTTGCCAAAGTGCGTTAGAAGCAGTTTCGTTAATACAAAGTGGTGAAACCCTATGGACACATTCTATGGGAGCCACGCCAACCTTGTTACTTGATGCATTAGCCGAGCATGCACTTACCAAGCATGATTTAACGTTATTGCAGTTACACACTGAGCATGCTGAGTCGTTAAGTCACCCAAATTTAAAAAAACATCTTCGTCATCGCTGCTTTTTTGGTGGTGCACCTACCCGTGCGCTTTTACAACAAGGTGATGCCGATTATGTGCCTATTTTCTTGTCTGAAGTGCCAAAACTCTTTCGCTCTGGCGAGCAAAAAATTGATACGGCGATTATTCAAGTGTCGCCACCAGACAAACACGGTATTTGCTCATTAGGGATCTCGGTTGAGGCCACACTCGCCGCTTGCCAGGTGGCGGGTAAAATTATTGCCCACATCAATCCTCAAATGCCCCGCACTCATGGTGATGGCTTTATTCACTACAACAAGTTGGCTGCGGTTTTTGAGCAAAGCAAGTCGCTGCCGCAACATGTAATCGACTCAAGTGATAAAACCAGCCAAGCAATTGGTCAACATGTTGCTCAATTAGTGCGTGATGGTGACTGTTTACAAATGGGCATAGGGGCTATTCCTGATGCGGTATTGTCGTGCTTAACACAGCATAAAAATTTAGGTGTTCACACTGAGCTGTTTTCTGACGGTGTGCTAAATCTCGTTGAGTTAGGGGTGATAAATAACAGCCTTAAAAAGGTGCATCCAGGTAAAATCGTGACCGGTTTTGCACTCGGTAGCCAACGGCTTTACGATTTTGTCGATGATAACCCGTCAGTGATTTTTATGGATATTGAACAGGTGAATGACACGGCAATAATTCGTAAAAACCCTAATGTGATGTCAATTAACTCTGCACTACAAGTTGATATATCGGGCCAAGTTTGTGCCGACTCGTTAGGCACAAAAATATACTCTGGCGTAGGCGGGCAAATGGATTTTATTCGTGGGGCTGGGTTGTCGGAAGGCGGTCGTTCTGTTATTGCTCTTCCTAGTACAGCCGCTAACGGCACTGTCTCGCGGATTGCTACGGTATTATCGCCAGGGGCTGGCGTTGTAACCACTCGTGCGCATGTGCATTATATACCCAATCAACTTGAAGATGCGGATTGTAACATCTGAAAATTGTCATTGATCCGCGACGTCAAATCGCCACCCATTTCCGGCAGTGTTTCTTTAAAAAATTTTGATAGAGCGGCCCTAAATTCGCGCTTACTTTTGAAATAAACGCTGTTTCTGGCATGCTCATTCATCACCTTCCACAGCCGCTCTATTGGGTTCAGATTTGGGCTATAAGGCGGTAAATAATGCAGCTCTATCTTAAGCAAATCGGCCATTTCTTTGACCTTCTTTGAGCGATGATAACCTGCGCCATCTAAAATGAGATGCAACGTGTGAGGTGGTGGATATTTCTCCCTTAACACCTCAAAAAATTGAACAATACTGTCGCCATTAACATAGTCATATTCGTTAACCGTTGCGTTAGCGATATCATCAAGGTCAATCGCACCAATCAGATTGATACGTGTCCGACTACCAGTGGTTTCAACGGGTTTATCTTGTCCTGTGCGGATCCAGCCATGCGATATTTTTGTCGCTTGGGTAGGATGAACTGCGTCGATAAAGAGAATAGTCGAATCCTCGCCACAGCTGGCTTTAAGGTTTTCATACTGCTCAACAAAAGCCTGTTGCTTTGCTTCATCAAACTTATGCGGCACACCTTTAGGCTTTTTGTAGCTAAAGCCATTTTTATGCAGCCACTTGTGCATGCCAGCGACAGTATATTTAACACCGAACTGCGCTAACACATAGCCGACAATTTGATGGTTATGCTGGTAAGTATGGGCAGTTAAATGGGTAATTAACTCCGCCGTTTGCTTAGCGGATAAATGGCTTTGTGAGCCGCCATTTTCAGGCTTGAGTTTATCCGACAAGGTATAGTCTGCAAGATGTCGCAGCACGGTGGATTCGTGAATGCGTAGCGCTTGAGAAATCATAACCGTAGACCAGCCTTCTGAGGTAAGGAGGACGGCTTTGATGCGATCACGAACTCGCCCATCGCGCGCTTGAGCATGCTGGGTTTCGAGCTGTTTCTTCTGGTCATCGGTGAGGTATATTTTCATGAGGTGTAGCATGATCCTGATTTGAAATAAAATCAAGCACCTTCAATGATCACCGGTATATTGTTACCGAGTATGGTTGTGCATATTTACGCGCTAAATCGTTAAGAGAACGTGCCCGTGCGCTAATTGATATTGCCCACCCTAAGTTTAGAGAGCAACTGTGCCAAGAAGCCTTTGAAGTTTGGCGACTTAGGGTTTAACTCTTGCTAGTGGCTATTGTTAGGTTTGGTTTTTATTTTGACTTATCTTGCGGTTTTTATAGGTTTTTACTTTGGAGATTCTGCATTTTTATAGATGAAACTCATCAAGTTTATAGTTAGCTTTATTTGAATGATTTCATTTACAAGGCTGGTATATTGAGTCGTTGTTGATCAAACACGACAAATGTTTTTACACTCATCATGTATATCGCAGTTCATCCCCTAACTGTGTGCTTAAGCAAAGTTTTATCGTGCTTTTTACCTGATAAGTCACATCGCTGTATCATTTTGTTTACTTTCGCACTCTATGTGTAAATATTTTTATACATTATTGGCTTGTTATTCAACTTTTGTCTTTTTTTATTCACTATTAAATCGACTGTATTTCTGTAAACTGCGCGCCTTCTAGGTGTTGTTGCATTGCGCATCACCAGTTTAAATGATGTATAAACACATTAGTTAAAGAAGGATAAACATAACATGCAGTTCCCAACACATCGATTTTACGAAGACATTATGGCTTTGTTTTGTGCTGGTGTAATGGTGTCTTTAGGTGTAACACTTTATAACAGTAATCAATTGCTCACAGGCGGTACGGCCGGGCTTGCGATTATTGGTATGCACTTATCATCTTATAGTTTTGGTGTGTTATTTTTTATCGTCAACCTGCCATTTTACTTTCTTGCATGGACCAAGCTGTCAAAGCGTTTCACCATCAATACCTTCATTTCTGTATCGATTATTTCGGTTATGACAGATTACATGCCGCGATTTATTCATATCGATAATGTCTATCCTGTATTTGCTGCAACGGTAGGCGGAATGTTGATAGGTGTAGGTATGTTGATTATGTTTAGGCATAAATCAAGCTTAGGCGGTTTAGGTATTTTGGCGTTGTATTTACAAAATAAGCATTCAATTCGCGCCGGTAATTTTGGCTTATTAATAGACACTATTATTTTAAGCTCATCGTTGTTGATGTTCCCAATAGAAGTGGTCCTACTGTCAGTGATGGGCGCCGCTATGCTTAATGTGTTGATTGCGATTAATCATAAACCTGGCCGTTATCAAGCTTATGTCGAACCTAAAAAGCCCAAAAACACCGTGATTTTTAACCCCGAAAAAGCGTAAATCAAACAACATATTCCACAGTTATGTCTAAACACTCAGTTATTTTGATGCAATTACAGCCATTAGTTTATGTCTTATTATGTGGTTTTTATTGATGATTTCAGATGATTATGTGTAAAAATCGAATTAGAATAATTAATCTAATGATTTTATGGCTCATTAATCGTTAATGGGTATTGAGGTTGTATCGCAGTATGAATAAATTGGCAGCTCCACGCCAAACAGGATTTACACTGATTGAGTTGGTCGTGGTTATTATTATATTAGGTATTTTGGCTGTTGTAGCAGCGCCTAAGTTTATCAATTTAAAGACTGATGCCCACATATCAGCGATTAATGGGGCTGTTGGGTCAATTAAAACAGCAGTGACATTATTTAAAACTAAAACCTTAACTTCAGGCAGTGCGATGACTGACACGGTTGAGTTTTCTGGTGTGAAAGGCAGTAATTATCAACCTTGGGCCGCAGCTGCGAATACCAGTGGCAGTGGTTTTAATTCGGGCTACACCACGCCATCTGAAATTTTTGAGGCGGCAGGCTTGGACATGAATGAATGGGCGTATCGAATTTTTGTGTTAAGTGGCAGTTATGTTGTTGCCGCAGCGCCTCAAGGGGTGCTTGATATCGCACAGCCCACATCGGCTCAAGTGATTGCAACCAATTGTTATTTCCAATACCACTGGAAGAGTGCAGGTGAACCAGAGATTACAGCCGTCACCACAGGTTGCTAACCTTTCCCTTTTTATAATCTACGGCCATGAAGGCCGTAGCGCTTATCACATAAAAATAAGAGGAAACCATGTTAATTTTCCTCTTAAGCATACTTCTCCCAAACATGGCCACCCAAGGTCTTTGGATACTTCTCCTAAACATGGCCACCCAAGATTTCTGGCGAATATTTAATCGTTAGTCTAGTCTTTAAGTATCCTTATATACTTGCAGGTAATGAATGATGGCGAGGCCCAGACAAACTATCGTGAGCTTAGAAGATACACCTTATTATCACTGCTGTTCGCGTGTAGTCCGTAAAGCCTTTTTGTGTGGTATTGATCATGCGACAGGCGAGAACTTTGAGCATCGACGCGAGTGGGTCGATTCACGCATTCTAGAGTTGGCGACGATCTTTGCTATTGATATTTGTGCATACGCTGTGATGAGTAACCATTTGCATGTGGTGTTAAAGGTCGACCCAGATAAAGCAAGACAATGGTCAGATAAAGAGGTGCTGATTCAGTGGCACAAAGGCTTTAAGGGTACATTGCTAACTCAAAAGTATCTTAAAGGTGAAGACCTTAACCAATTTGAACTTCAAACAGTTGATGAGTGCATTACAGAATATCGTAAACGTTTAATTGATATTAGCTGGTTTATGCGCTCCCTCAGTGAACCAATAGCAAGAATGGCCAATAAAGAAGATAAATGTACTGGTCGTTTCTGGGAAGGAAGATTCAAGTCTCAGGCATTACTCGATGAGGCCGCAGTATTAGCTTGTATGGCTTACGTCGATTTAAACCCCATCCGCGCTAATGTGGCCGCTACTCCTGAAACTTCTGATTACACCAGCATTCAACGCCGAATAAATTCAGCGATAAAAGGTGAGCAACCAACCGAATTATTACCCTTTATTGGTAATGAGCATTTAAACATGACTAATGGGCTAATGTTCAGTGTCAAAGACTACATCAAACTGGTTGATGACACTGGCAGAATTATTCGAGAAGATAAGCATGGCGCGATAAGCTCAAGTAGCCAAGATATCTTAAATAGACTCAATATTCCTGCTGAAAATTGGCTTAAAATCACTACTGAATTTGGTTCATTATTCAAAGGTGCCGTTGGTGCATTACCCGCATTAACTGAATATTGCGAGCATTTAGATCGAAAACGACGACAAGGTGCTTCAAACTGCCAGCGCTGGCTGTGTGCTTAAGCTCTAATATCATTCCTTAGAACATCTTATCTGATACTTGATCATTATCAAGTCCTTCTGCTGTGAAGTGTTTAACCAAATATCTGATTTTGTACATGTTAAGTGATCTGCAGTGAATAATTTTGCTGATTTTGTTTGTTGAGAAAAGAATAACCAATGTTGGTAACTCAAATCAAAAGGCGTTATGTTGTTAGATATAATTATGGGTGGCATTTTTAAAAGAGTTATTCAGTTATTTCTCATGATTTAATCATGGGTGGCATGATTGAAGAGATATTAAAAGAGTTATTCAGTTATTTCTCACGATTTAGTCATGGGTGGCATGATTGAAGAGATATTTTGAAAATATTATTTAAGTTTTTGTATAAAAAGATGTGTCTGCGTCAGAAATTTATTCTGTTAAATGCGGGCTTTAGATATAAAAAGGATGTTTTATGATAGATTTTAATAATAAAGGCTTTTTTAAGCTTAAGCAAAACCCTGACTTTGCTGAAAAAGTGACAGAGTTGCTGTTAGATGATGAGCGAATCGTCGACGCCTACAAAACGATGCGTGATGGGGTGGTGTTTACTAATAAGCGTATTATCGCGGTTAATGTTCAAGGTATTACGGGCAGTAAAAAAGATTTTACCTCTTTGCCTTACAAAAATATTGTGGCTTATTCTATCGAAACGTCAGGCACGTTTGATCTTGATTCTGAATTAGAAATCTACTTCTCGGCCATCGGCAAGGTAAAATTTGAGTTCACGGGTAAGTCTTCAATGTTGGAAATATCAAAGATAATTTCGAGTCATTTATTATAAGTGCCATTTGTTGCAGGGTGGGATCGCGAACGTTTTTTAAACAAAATACGCTATCGATTAAATCTTATTTGACCTAATACAGCGTTCGTGATCTTATACTCTCTTTTCAGGAGTATAAGCATGTATATCGAAGCCTTCACAAGCCACTTTAGTAACATCATCGACCAGCGCCAAACGGCCAAGGTGACATATCCTTTAGAGGATATCTTATTTGTGAGCTTATGTGCCGTCATCGCAGGCGCTGAGGGTTGGGCAGATATACATTGTTATGCTGATGGTCATCTAGCGTGGTTTCAAAAGCACGGTTACTTAAAGGAAGGTGTACCTGCTGATGATACGATTGCTCGAATTATTTCTCGTATTGACCCAGATGAGTTTAGTGCATGTTTCATGCAATGGATGCAAGCCGTCCATAGTGCAAGTGATGGCCAACTTATTGCGATAGATGGAAAAACGTTAAAGCGTTCTTATCATCGTAATGACCGTTTATCAACGATACACATGGTCAACGCATTTGCTTGCGAAAATAAGTTAGTGCTGGGTCAGTTAAAGACCAGTGACAAATCCAACGAAATCACCGCCATTCCTGATTTGCTGCGACTCTTAGATATAAGAGAAAAACTTGTTTCCATCGATGCAATGGGATGTCAGAAGTCAATCGCCGCACAAATAGTTAAGCAAGATGGTGATTATCTACTTGCTGTAAAATCGAATCAAAAATCATTGCATGACGCGATAATGTCGGCTTTTTCCTCAGTCCGCCAAGCCCCTTTATCACCGCTAGCTATCGAGAACAAACACGGTAGAGTTGAAGCGCGAGCTTATCATGTACTTAGTGCAAATGAGCTTGAAGGTGACTTTAGTGAATGGCAGGGTTTACGTTCAATTGGCATGGCGATGAGCTATAGACATTGCAATGGTAAGGGGGCATTAACCTATCGATATTATATAAGTTCGGCAGAATTACCAGAGCAGAAATTTGCAGATGCAGTGCGCTCTCACTGGTTTATCGAAAACAGTTTACACTGGGTTTTGGATGCTTCAATGGGTGAAGACCATTGCCAGATTTATCAAAATCATGCAGCAGAGAATTGGTCATTATTACGCAAACTATCGTTAAATATGCTCCGCTCAGAATCATCTAAGGGAAGCATCCCGATGAAACAAAAACGAGCATGGATGAAACCTGAGTATTTAGAAGAAGTGTTAAGGGCAGGATTTACCAGTTTGCTTGAAATTTAATCACTCATGCGGTCGCCCTGGCTGGTATATCAATACGAGTTAAAGGTGATTGTAGACAAAGTCTGCGCATCATCTTGTGCTAATTATATTGCTACTGCCAGTAATGATGTTATGGTCAAACAAGGTGGCCTACTAGGTTGGCATGGCGGTGCATTGCAGCCACTCTACTTATCTTTACAGCAATCCAAAAATCAAGTTGATAAATCTAACATAAAAGATGAACAATTTATTGCGAAATGGCGTCAAGCTGAACTCGACTTTTTCAACAAGGTAAAGGTGAATCAGATTGTGACGGTGATAGGCATGATGCCGGGGTTACACGATAAAAGAGACGCGCAGTTATTTAGTTATGATCAGAAAACCTTAAAGCGATTAGGCTTACACATTGCCTATGAAGGTGAGCAAGCAACCCATTCAAGTTCTGGTGAGTATGTAGTGCAAATTTTTAGTTTATCGCCTGAGGTATTAGACTTGTTGTTAATTCAACATAGTAAGATTTTAGAACAAGAAAAACTTGGCTTGTTATCACAAGGGATTTGATAATTATGAAAAAAATACTGCTCATTGGCTTAATCTGCATCGCGTTATTTGGCTATTTAGACAAAAACGCTCAAACCACACAAATAGTACAAAACATTTTCGCGGCTGATACCGTTGTCAGTGTCAGTGTCAGTGTCAGTGTCAGTGCCAGTGCCAGTAATAGCGCCTTACAAAATGCCATTGATAATCGACAAAGTAATGTTCAAGTGGCGGGTTCTGGTAATGTGATAAAAGTACTGTCAGATGATCTTAAAGGCAGTCGTCATCAGCGGTTTATTTTGAAAATTGCCAATGGTGGCACTTTACTCGTTGCCCATAATATTAATAACCGAACGGGTTATTTTTAATGTTTATCAATTTACGCTAAAGCAGTTTTTCGTGATAATTTATTTTAACTCAACATCATAATGGAATATGAATGCGTAATTTACTTGTTGTTTTACTTTTCACCTTAGCTGGATGTGCAAGCCAGCCTGAACCTTTCAGTGTGGTGATTGATCCACTCTCAGCAAACACAATTGTTTATAGTGGTGAAATCACCGCTGATAATGTCGGCTCTTTTGAACAGCTTATAACTAACAGCCCAACAAAAATAGAATCACTGATCATCAATAGTGGTGGCGGTGAAGTATTCGCAGGCATTCGATTTGGTGAGCTGGTTTATCAATACAAGTTAAAGGTGATTGTAGACAAAGTCTGCGCATCATCTTGTGCTAATTATATTGCTACTGCCAGTAATGATGTTATGGTCAAACAAGGTGGCCTACTAGGTTGGCATGGCGGTGCATTGCAGCCACTCTACTTATCTTTACAGCAATCCAAAAATCAAGTTGATAAATCTAACATAAAAGATGAACAATTTATTGCGAAATGGCGTCAAGCTGAACTCGACTTTTTCAACAAGGTAAAGGTGAATCAGATTGTGACGGTGATAGGCATGATGCCGGGGTTACACGATAAAAGAGACGCGCAGTTATTTAGTTATGATCAGAAAACCTTAAAGCGATTAGGCTTACACATTGCCTATGAAGGTGAGCAAGCAACCCATTCAAGTTCTGGTGAGTATGTAGTGCAAATTTTTAGTTTATCGCCTGAGGTATTAGACTTGTTGTTAATTCAACATAGTAAGATTTTAGAACAAGAAAAACTTGGCTTGTTATCACAAGGGATTTGATAATAATGAAAAAAATACTGCTCATTGGCTTACTCGGCATCGCGTTATTTGGCTATTTAGACAAAAACGCTCAAACCACACAAATAGTACAAAACGTTTTCGCGGCTGATACCGTTGCTAGTGCTAGTGCTAGTACTAGTGCCAGTCATAGCGCCTTACAAAGTGCCATTGATAATCGACAAAGTAATGTTCAAGTAGCGGGTTCTGGTAATGTGATAAAAGTACTGTCAGATGATCTTAAAGGCAGTCGTCATCAGCGGTTTATTTTAAAAATAGCCAGTGGTGGCACTTTACTCGTTGCCCATAATATCGATTTAGCCCCTCGCATAAATGGCCTTAATGTTGGCGATACCGTCGAGTTTTATGGTGTGTATGAGTTTAATAATAAAGGCGGGGTTATTCATTGGACTCACCACGATCCACGCGGGCAGCATATCGGTGGATGGCTGAAGCACAATGGCAGCACCTATCAATAAGCTATTGGGGTATGGGAGTTCTGTCGGGTGGGAATGTTAAACAATGCCTGCAAAAAAGACGAGTAAGTGGAGTGGCTGATAAATCATCTTGATGATGCGTTAAATGCATCATCAAGATGATAGGTGAATCAAAGTCTATTCAGGATCACTCTTTACTCAAGATCACTTTCAACAAAGAGTCACTTTTACTCAGGATCACTCTTTATTCAGGGTCACTCTTTATTCAGGATCATAGTCAAGCACTGGCGCGAGCCACTTTTCGGCTTCTGCTACTGTCATGCCTTTACGCTTAGCGTAATCTTCAACCTGATCTTTGCCGATATTAGTCACGCCAAAGTAGCGTGACTTAGGGTGGGCAAAATACCAGCCAGAAACCGCTGCGGTTGGGAACATGGCGTAGCTTTCAGTGATGTTAAGATTGATAGTTTCATCGGGTTTGAGTAAATCCCATAACAAGCCTTTTTCGGTATGATCTGGGCATGCTGGGTAACCCGGTGCTGGGCGAATACCTTTATAACGTTCACGAATTAACGCTTCGTTGTCTAAGACTTCATCGGCAGCGTAACCCCAAAACTCTTTACGAACACGTTCGTGCATGCGCTCGGCAAAGGCTTCGGCTAAACGGTCTGCTAAACATTTGAGCATAATGGCATTGTAGTCGTCGTGATTAGCTTCAAAGCGCGCTACGTGCTCGTCAATACCATGGCCTGCAGTCACCGCAAAGCCGCCCATGTAGTCGGCAACGCCTGAGTCTTTTGGCGCAACAAAGTCTGCAAGACAAAAGTTGTCGTTACCCACACGTTCAAGCTGCATGCGCAAATGGTGAGTGGTCATTTCAACTTTGGTGCGGCTTTCGTCGGTATACAGTTCAATGTCGTCATGATTAACCGTATTGGCAGGAAATAGCCCAATTACGCCTTTGGCGGTTAACCATTTCTCTTTGATGATGGTCTCTAGCATGGCTTTGCCGTCGGCAAACAGTTTACGCGCTTCTTCGCCCACGACGTTGTCGTTTAAAATTTCAGGGTAATGGCCGTGTAGTTCCCAGCTTCTAAAGAAGGGTGTCCAGTCGATGCGCTCCACTAAGTCTTCTAACGGATAGTCATCAAACACCTGACGCCCAAGTACATTAGGCGTAAATGGGGTGTAGTTTTCCCAGTCGTGTTTGCAACGGTTTTCACGAGCCGCTTCAATCGATACGATGGTTTTACGTTTGGTTTGCGACAGGCGTTTTTCACGCATAATGTCGTATTCAGCGTAGGTTTCGTCAATGGTGGCTTGGCGGGTTTCATTATTAACCAGTTTTGACACCATAGGCACAGCGCGCGAAGCATCGGCAATGTAAATGGCACCGTGTGGGTAATGTGGGGCAATTTTCACTGCGGTATGAATTTTAGAGCAGGTTGCACCGCCAATAATGGCTGGAATGGTTAAGCCTTCGCGGTGGAAGGTTTTCACGTTGTGGACCATTTCATCTAGGCTTGGGGTAATCAATCCAGACATACCAATAATGTCGATATTGTGCTCTTTTACCGCCTCGAGAATTTTCTCAACCGACACCATCACACCTAAGTCGAATACTTCAAAACCATTACACGCCAGCACCACGCCAACAATGTTTTTGCCAATATCGTGTACATCGCCTTTTACGGTAACCATCAAGATTTTGCCGTTCGATTGGCCTTCGACTTTTTCAAGTTCGATGTACGGGTTTAAATAGGCGACGGCTTTTTTCATTACCCGGGCTGATTTGACCACTTGCGGTAAGAACATTTTGCCGGCGCCAAATAAGTCGCCAACTACGTTCATGCCATCCATTAATGGCCCTTCAATCACATCAAGTGGGCGGGTGGCTTCAAGACGCGCAGCTTCGGTGTCTTCGTCGATAAATTCGGTAATGCCTTTAACCAGAGCATGAGACAGGCGCTCTTTAACGGGCCAGCTACGCCAGGCTAAGTCTTCTTTTTTGGCCACTTGCGTGCCGTCGCCGCGGTATTGCTCGGCAATGTCGAGTAACTGCTCGGTGTTGCTTGAGTCGGCCACTGGGCAAGGCAGATTAAGGACCACGTTTTCGACTTTGTCTTTTAGCTCTTTATCGATGTCATCGTAAATGGCTAATTGGCCCGCGTTAACAATCCCCATGTCCATACCTGCTTGAATTGCATGGTATAAAAACACTGCGTGAATGGCTTCACGTACTGGGTTGTTACCTCTAAACGAGAACGAAACGTTAGACACACCACCTGAAATCATTGCATGTGGCAGAGTTGCTTTGATGTCTTTGATGGACTCAATAAAGTCGACGGCATAGTTGTCGTGCTCATCAATACCGGTGGCGATAGCAAAAATGTTTGGGTCGAAAATAATGTCTTCTGGCGCAAAACCGACTACATCGACTAATAAGCGATAGGCGCGGGTACAAATGTCGGTTTTACGGGCGCGAGTGTCTGCCTGGCCTTGCTCGTCAAACGCCATCACAATCGCCGCAGCGCCATAGCGTTTCACTAATGTAGCTTGTTTAATAAAGGCTTCTTCGCCTTCTTTCATCGAAATTGAGTTAACAATCGACTTGCCTTGCACGCATTTAAGGCCAGCTTCAATGACGTCCCATTTAGATGAGTCGATCATAATCGGTACGCGAGAAATATCTGGCTCAGAGGCGATTAAGTTTAAAAACTTGGTCATCGACGCGGCGCCGTCGAGCATGCCTTCGTCCATATTGACGTCAATGATTTGCGCGCCATTTTCAACTTGCTCTCGCACTACATCGAGTGCTTCTTCAAACTTTTCTTCTTTAATTAAGCGTAAAAATTTAGCAGAGCCGGTGACGTTGGCGCGCTCGCCGACGTTCACAAATAATGAGTTTTGATCAATGGTTAATGGCTCTAATCCCGATAAACGACAAGCAACGGGGATCTCAGGTAGCGTACGCGGTGCATGGCGTAATACCGCTTCACGAATGGCACTAATGTGCGTTGGCGTGCTGCCACAACAGCCGCCGACAATATTAAGCATGCCTGCTTCTGCCCATTGAATAATGACCTCGGCCATTTCTTCTGGGGTTTCATCATAACCACCAAACTCATTAGGTAAGCCCGCATTAGGGTGGGCAGACACATAACATTCGGCAATACGTGATAACTCTTCTACATAAGGGCGCAGCTCTTTTGGACCAAGGGCGCAGTTAAGGCCAATCGATAACGGCTTAATATGACGCAGTGAGTTGTAAAAGGCTTCGGTTGTTTGGCCGGTTAATGTACGGCCTGATGCGTCGGTAATGGTACCCGAGATCATCACTGGTAAACGTTCGCCAATTTGATCAAATACGGTTTCAATGGCAAATAAAGCGGCTTTGGCGTTTAAAGTATCAAATATGGTTTCGACCATAATGATGTCTGCGCCACCTTCTATTAATGCGCTGGTTGATTCAACGTAGGCTTCCACTAATTGATCAAAGCTAATATTACGAAAGCCTGGGTCGTTTACATCTGGGCTGATTGAACAGGTGCGGTTAGTGGGGCCAAGTACCCCTGCAACATAGCGTGGGTTACCGGTTTGTGCGGCCACTTCGTCAGCTGCTTGGCGAGCGATGCGGGCACCTTCACGGTTAATTTCGGCAGACAAGGCTTGCATGTCGTAATCTGCCATGGCGATGGTGGTGGCATTAAAGGTGTTGGTTTCAATAATGTCGGCACCGCCGAGCAGGTATTTAACATGAATAGCTTTAATAAGCTCGGGCTGGCTGAGTACCAATAAATCGTTGTTACCTTTAACATCGCAATGCCAATCTTTAAAGCGCTCGCCGCGATAATCTTCTTCTTGCAACTTATGATTTTGGATCATGGTGCCCATTGCACCGTCTAAAATCACAATACGCTCTGCTAACAATGCGTTAAGTTGTTTAAGTGTTTGACTGTGAGAAGTCGATTTCGCCATAACAGTTACCTTTTTATCACTTTGTAGCAAATACCTTGTTTGAGATAAGCATACCCCCATTTTGATAAGAGTAGGGCGATAAAATCATTGTTAAGTGAAATGATTTTCTGCTAAATGATTATCTTTTGAATTGGTATTTTAGACATATAAACGTATAGACGTCCATAATACGCGAATGTAGACTCCTAGAGCAAGGCTGAATTAAATGAAGCGAGCTAAATAGCAACAGGCTGAGCTTGAACCCCATGCCATTCATGGTCACTAGATGTGTTATTTGATGGCGATGCATTGAATGCGGTGCTCAGAGATGCATTATTCGCTAACCTGGCGTTCACCTATGCTGCTATGATGTTACTTGATATTGCTTGATGTTTATTGAACAAGTCATGTTGATACAGATACTGCGCAACATGATGAAAATAATGCTCAATTCAAGGTTAGCTTTACATTGTATTGGCCTCAAACCGGGCTAATGACAGCTCCTTAATCGTTATGCAATTCAAGGTATTGGGAATTGGGATAAGCCCAAACTGTGCCCGCAACTGTAAATGAGCAATGGCTTTGCTCATAAGTCAGATACCAGCCTTGAAATGCCCTTAAAAACCATACCTAAGCGGGTGACTTAGGGGAGTGAGTATGTTGCGTTGTATTTCTATTAATCAGGCATGGCGAGGTGTGAAGCATGTCTGAATCTGTTTTAGATGTTAATCATCTTTTTTGGCAAGTTGAAGGTAAAACTATTTTAGCCGACATTCATTTTAATTTACCTCAAGGGCAAATGTTGGGGTTGATTGGGCCTAATGGGGCTGGTAAGTCGAGCTTATTACGTTGTTTATACCGTTATATATTACCCAGCGGCGGTAATATTGATTTGTTTGGTAAAGACTTAACCGCTTATTCGCCAAAGGCGTTAGCTCGCACTATTGCTGTAGTGCAACAAGACACTCCGCATTATTTTGACCTCACCACAGAGCAGTTGGTTACTATGGGACTAACGCCACATAAAGGTTTATTTGATGCAACCACCTCAGATGACAAAGCGCTCATTGAGCAGGCATTGAGTAAAGTCGGGCTAATTAAGCATGCCCATCAACCCTATGAGCAATTGTCTGGCGGTGAAAAACAACGTGCGCTTATTGCCCGCGCTATTGTTCAGCAACCTCAGATATTAATTTTAGATGAACCCACCAATCATTTAGACATTCGTTATCAAATTCAAATTTTAGAATTGGTTGCGTCACTCGGTATCAGTGTGATTGCGTCTATTCACGATTTGAACCTGGCCAGTGCCATGTGTGATAAGTTATTGCTGCTAGACAAAGGGAAATTGATTGCCAAAGGACACCCCACACAGGTGCTTACAGAACGCCAAATCAGTGATGTGTTTGGTGTTTGTTGCGAGGTTAATTCACATCCTCAACACCATAAGCCATTAATTAGTTATTTTTATGGATATCAAACCTCTAATAAAGAGGAGATAAATCATGATTAATGCTTTTCAACATCGCTATTACTATTGTGTCGGTTTTTTAATTTTCGCCACCATATTAACTCCAATCTTTGCGGCGAGTTTTGGGGCGGCTAATATTCACTTTGCAGATGTGATAAGCGTGTTTAAGTCTTTGTTTACCGCAAACGGCTTGGCCCCAAATGAGGTTAGTCCGTTAAATCAACGTATTGTATTAGAGCTGCGTTTACCGCGTATTGTGTTGGCGTTTGTCGCTGGGGCGGGATTATCGATTGCTGGCAGTGTATTGCAAACCGTAACTCGAAATCCTCTGGCCGACCCCTATTTATTTGGTATTAGCTCTGGCGCGTCATTTGGTGCGGTTTTAGTGATCTCGTTGTTTAGTCAATCAGGTTTATTGTCTCAATGGTTTGACGGAGTATTACAGGTGTCAATGTTAGGCGACAATGCATGGTGGTCATGGTCGATGCTAAGCCTTCCGTTGGGAGCATTTATCGGTGCCAGTTTATCGGTGCTTATTGTGGTTGTGTTGTCAGGCTTTGGCCGTTCTAGTCAGGTTGAGCGTATGTTGTTGTCGGGGGTGGCTACCTCATTTTTGTTTGGTGCATTAACCAGTTTGCTGCTTTACTTTTCAAGCCCACAAGCCGCTGCATCGGTACTGTTTTGGAGTTTAGGCAGCTTTGCTAAAGCCAGTTGGGCGCAATTATGGCTACCGAGTTTAACCGTGACGATAAGTTTATTGGTGATGCTGGCATTTAAGCGGCAAATTATGGCGTTGCAAGCCGGTGATGAGAGTGCACATACCCTGGGGGTAAACGTTGCTAAGCTTAGGCTAAGCATGCTGCTATTATGTTCATTAATTACAGCCGTGCTGGTGGCCAGTTGTGGTGGTATTGGTTTTGTTGGATTAATGATCCCCCATACTGTCAGGCTATTGTTTTCTGGCCGTCAGCCGATGGTATTAACCGCGGTAGTGGGCGGCTTGTTTATGGTGTGGATTGATGTTGTTGCTCGTTGTTTGTTAACAAATCAAGAATTACCCGTGGGCATTATTACGGCAGCACTTGGCAGTGTGTTCTTTTTATTTATTTTGCGTCATCGCCGCTGATTTTAGTGCCAAGGAAAATGACGAGCATGTACGACCTTTTATTCCATCTCGCGTTAATGTCTTTGTCGTCAGTTTTGTGTTTGTTTTGCAGTATTTGATTACAGAATTTACTGTCGTTAAGAGGGATTGCCACAGTGATAAATCAATGCATCTGTATTCCCGTTAAGCATTGACGATGTAATGTGAATAAAAAAGTGACAATTAATTAATCAAGCTACTAAATTGCATCGTACTAAAATTACCTTGGCAGAAGCGGTTAAAGCAAATTTGGGCAGTTTTGCAAGTGTACAAGGTTGGCGGCTGAACAAAAAATAATACTGTTGATAGCGGGTTTTATCGCTACTGCTGCGGCGTTAGTTGCGGTAAAATTAGCCCCACAATCAAGCGATTATTCAGCCTTTGCTTATGATTCTAAGATCAAGGGCGCAAAAGAATGTTACAACAACGGCAAGCAACACCTTTGCTGACGTTGGGTTTACGGCTTGGAGAGGGTAGATGGGTTGCATTAGCCTTACCCCTTATTCAGGCAACAATGAATTTTTATCATCAAATGGCCAGTGTTGCTGATGCTGGCGTTAATAATGTGGTTTAAGGGATCAAAATGTCTGGCGATATAAAATGGTTACGGCAGTTAAATTTATTTTTTGTGGCGATGAGTTTTTTTACTCGGATCCCCACACCATCTTGGGTAGTCATAGATAATGATAAATTGAATAAGGCCAGCCGATATTTTGGGTTAGTCGGTTTATTTATTGGGCTAATTTGTGCGTTAGTGTTTTGGTTAGCGCAACTCATTTTACCTGCTAGCATCGCAATTTTATTGGCCATGGTAGCTGGAGTGCTAGTGACCGGTGCATTCCATGAGGACGGCTTAGCTGACACGGCTGATGGGTTTGGCGGCGGTCATACGGTGGAAGACAAGCTGCGCATCATGAAAGATTCGCAATTGGGCAGTTATGGTGCCTTGTCATTAGGTTTGGTGTTATTGCTTAAATGGCAGTTATTGGTTGAGCTAGCGTTATACAGCCCAATGGCTGCGGTAAGTGCTCTTATTGCGGGTCATACATTAAGCCGGGTTGTAGCGTCTAGCCTGATTTTTAGTGAGCAATATGTTCGCGACGAAAATACAAGTAATCCTAAACCGATAGCACAAGGCCAACACTTAAATGATTTATTTATTTTAATCGCCAGTGGCATTTTTGTATTGCTATGGCTTAATGGTGTGGCGGCATTTGTACTGTTTATTACCTTGTGGTTGGTGCGCATTTTGTTGGGCGGTTTTTTCCGTAAACAAATTGGCGGATATACCGGTGATACATTAGGGGCTGCACAGCAAATCAGTGAAGTGTGTTGTTATTTAGTGATTTTAGCGGTGGGTTTAAACTAATGAACCATTTGGTGCTGGGCGGTGCGCGTAGTGGTAAAAAACGGTACGCTGAGCAATGTGTCGCCCAGTAAGCTGTTGTTGGGTATTGATGTGGCAACTGCAACTGCACTAGCCCCTGAAATGCCTGCACGTATTAAGCATCAGCAGGGTGTAATGCCTCGTTTGCGCAACGGGGCATTACACCAACAAGCCATCTTGATTGACTGCTTCAACTTACCTCTCTCTAACTATTTATTAGATGTCGAACTAAACAGTTGGCAGTGAAAAATCGTTATTGTTCAATGTATTGCGGGGTGAGTCTGTTGTCGTCAGTAAAATGTGGGCTCAGGCTTAGCCCCATGGGCGAATTTAGCTGCAAATGTGTTGCAAAGTCAGGCTGTTTTTCAAGCCGTTGCGCAAGAGGCTGCCAGAGTGACTTTGGTGGTTGCGGGCTTGCTTTTACATTAAAGCAATAACATTTCATTGCACTTGCACTCGATGTACACCCAATTGCACAACAATCCGATCTACGAATAGCCTTTCATGCGTATTGTTGCCTAAATAAAAGCGCACTTGGATATGAGCACACTGACAGGAACACAGATATGACAACCGATAATCAAAAAACTGAGCAAACTAAGGCAATTGATGCCACTAAAGCACAACGCCATAAAGCGCGTCAGCAAAAAGTAAAACAAGAAGTTGATGCAAAAATTGCCGCAGCACAAGATGAAAAGGGTATTTTGTTAGTGCTTACCGGTAATGGTAAGGGCAAATCGACATCGGGTTTTGGCTCCGTTGCGCGCGCGGTTGGTCATGGGCATAAAGCGGCCGTGGTGCAGTTTATCAAAGGCACCTGGGCGTGTGGCGAGCGTAATTTATTAGAAGGTGCAGGGGTTGAGTTTCATGTCATGGGCACGGGCTTTACCTGGGAAACCCAAGATAAAGAAAAAGACACCGCCGCTGCAATGGAAGCCTGGGTTGAAGCCGAAAAATTACTGAAAGATGAGACGGTTAACTTGGTACTGCTTGATGAGTTAACCTACATGGTGAGTTATCACTATATCGAGCTTGAGCGAGTATTAACGGCGTTAAAAAATCGCCCACCCATGCAGCATGTCATTATCACTGGCCGCGCTTGTCACCGCGACATTATTGAATTAGCTGATACAGTCAGCGAAATTACTCCGATAAAGCACGCGTTTAATGATGGCATTAAAGCGCAACTTGGGTTTGATTATTGATTTATTAATTGTCGCTGAAAGCATACATTGACAAATTTAACCTATACGTTGACATAAAAATGGTAATTGAAGTAAATGGGGTTTTTATAAGCTTAATAAAAACAATAAATTGAATGATTATTGAAGCATAGTCTGACAAATTCAAAAAAACTGCCGAAAAGGCAGTAATATTAGGTTTTTGATTTGTCAGTCAATGGGTACATTTTATGTCAGAGTATGCTTATATTTTTAGCTAAGTTATTGAAAGCAGAAAGAGGCGTATGTCAGGCTTGCTTCCATCGACAATTGTAATCATTCTCCCAACTAAGATACATCAAATTTAAATAGAATCGATCTTAAGCATAACCGCCCAACTGGGCAGACTTAATGTACTCGATAAAAGCCT
This sequence comes from Shewanella inventionis, assembly GCF_019931735.1. Taxonomy (NCBI): domain Bacteria; kingdom Pseudomonadati; phylum Pseudomonadota; class Gammaproteobacteria; order Alteromonadales; family Shewanellaceae; genus Shewanella; species Shewanella inventionis. The sequence goes on from NZ_CP082926.1 coordinate 1,554,837, forward strand.
TAGTGTGCCCATTTTCGCAAAAACTTAACGCTGAAATATTCCCAAATGCAGGTATTAGCTCATTATTAAACCAAAATATGGCCTGGTCTGAACATCCTGCCCACGCAAGTAAGAGAGGAAATACATAATCTTGTTCTTCGGCTGTAAAATAATGCCCTAATTTGAGTTTTAGTTGCTCAAAGGAAACTTGGGTAGTAGTCATTCGTTAACTCCTAAAGCTTTAATAACAAATATGCAGCGAATTAGCATATTTAAATATAACAGAGTCCGTCAATGAAGGTGTCTTAAGAGTCCGACTGCTTAGATTAACAGTAAGAAGTTTTGCTGGGCTTGTATTGCAAGTTATATTATCTAGAGCTTAACTACTAACTCGCTTTTGCCCCATTCCTACTTAGATCTGTAAAAACTAACAATTTCATAAGAAACTTTTTGACTTAATATTACTAATGATTGAACCTTATTAGGGGTTTCTTATTAGGAAATGTAAGGGGGGAGAAAATGAAAGCATTGCTTCTGATATTAGTTAGTGCTTTGGCCTTAAATGTACATGCTACTGAAAGAGTGGATTTTGAATATTGGTCTGTGCTAAAGCACGAGCATCATGAGAATTCTCATTTCAGCCACATCAGTAGGCTTTGATGTTGATAGTGAGCAACGGATTTGGTTTACCTGTGCATACAGAAAAGACGGTTTTCAAGCTGAATTCTTGAAACTAAAAATGACTGAGTTCGGGCTGGATTGAGCCCAAATGGATCAGAGCGAAGGTTTTGGTTAGATTCTAAAGCCGTGGCCAAATTAAGTTGACCACTACATTGATTGGTTAAGTTGGTTGACTTATAATCTGATCATGTTGATAAATTGTTCTATACTTAATCGAATGAGTACAAAACAATCGTAGTGAATTGTTGATTACCTAGAGTAAATGATAGTTTGCTATTTTCTTTACGAAGAAAGTCTATCAAAGTGATTTTAAATTTCTTATTTAGTCATCAAATAGCCGTCTTCCAAAGTTATCAATCACAATAAAAAATTTTCACATATTTTTTACATATGATTAATTACTGAGGATAAAAAAATGTTAAAACAATATATTCTTCCACTCATCATCACATCAATACTTGCTGGTTGTGGTGGTTCGTCAACAAATCCAACAACCCCACCCGATCCTACTGTACCAACCCCACCTACATCTAGCGCTACTACAACAGAAATTACGGGAGTTATTACTGGTTTTGGTAGTGTCTTTGTTAATGGTGTTGAATACGAAACCGACTCCGCAGAGGTTTCAACCGATGATAATGCAGGAGCAAGTGAAACCGATTTACAGATTGGTATGATTATTACGCTCAATGGTGAAATAAATGAAGACGGGACTACGGGTAACGCTAGTTCTATTCATTATGATGAACAAATAAAAGGACCGCTTGATAGTATCGATCTAATTGGCAATTCTTTGTCTGTGCTTGGACAAACCATTTTGTTTGACGATTTAACCAGTTTGGACAATGTCATACTCATCGAACTTATACCCGGAGACTTTCTCGAAATCAGTGGCTTTTTTGATGCAGATGGTAACTTGTACGCGACAAGAATTGAAAAAGAAACTGAGTCTACCAAGTTAAAAGTGCAAGGCATGGTTGAAATGCTAGACACTGTTAATAAAACGTTCACTTTAAGTAGTCTAACAATTGATTATAGTTCGGCAGTATTCGACGATTTTGTTGAAGCAGACTTGGCTGAGGATCAAGAAGTACGTGTTAAGGGCCTATCTTCAGCATTAGCCAATGATATATTTGTGGTGAGTGAAATAAAACTCAAAGAAAGCAAAGAAGTGCATGAAGACGGTGATGATAAACATACCGAAGGATTTATCACGAGTTTTGAATCAAATAGTAGTTTCATTGTTAATGACATTCACGTAATTACTGATGAAAATACCGAGTTTGAACATGGTTCAGTTGATTCTTTAATGTTAAACGTGCGGGTAAAAATTAAAGGGGAATATAATGCCACTGGTGATTTACTGGCAAAAGAAATCCGCATTCATCAACGAACTAACTTAAATTTAGAAGGTGCTATACAAGGAGTTGATTTAGATTTAAGTACAGTGACCGTACTTGACGTTGTGTTTGAAATTAGCAACCAAACAAAGATGAAAGATGAATCTGATAGAGGCGAACGTTTTTTTGATTTAGCTGATTTAACCGTTGGCGATTTTGTTGAAATAAAAGGCTTTATTGATAATGAAGGCAATAATATAGCAACAAAAATGGAGCGTAAAAATGAAGGCGATGATAATGATACAGAGTTAAAAGGCACTGTAAGTAATATTATAGACTTTAGTTTTGATATTGTCGGCGTGAACGTTAGTACCAATGAAAATACATTGTTTGAGGGTACTGATGGAGACGATGTCACCCAAGCAACATTTTTTGAACAACTGCAAAATGGCATGCTGGTAGAAGTTAAAGGTCAAGTCCTTGATGGTATTCTTGTCGCATTTAAAGTTGAAATAAAAGAAAACGAATCTGACAATGATCACTCCGATGAAGGTATGCACCGTACTGAATTAAGAGGAATTGTTGAGGATATTTCAGACCAGACGCTAGTCGTTTCAGGCCATGATGTTTTGATAACCTCAAACACTGAATTTGAATTTAATGATGACAAACTTCCTGCTGACGAATTCTGGAAAATAGTTGTTACAGGCGACCAAGTAAAAGTGAAAGGTCACGTGAGTGCTCAAGGAATTATTACCGCTAAGTCCATAGAGTTAGAGCGTTAAGGATAAGGAAAGTATGAGGATACATGATTTTAAAAATCAATAATGTATCCTCATAATACAAAAAACTATAGAAATGTATTTTTAGAAAACAGACCAAAAGCAGTCTATATACAGTGAATATGAAAGACTATTCTGGTCAAGCACAACCGGACACCTGACTTTGTAATTTCTCATAGCTGATTGGTGTTAAGTCACTGAGCTTTGTATGCAACCGTTCATGGTTGTAATACCTAATGTATTGTTCAACATCTTGCTTCATTATTTCTCGTGTCAAATGCACAACATTCAACAGCCGTTCATTCTTCAAACTACCAAAGAAGCGCTCAATAACGGCGTTATCCAAGCAGGCTCCCACACCACTCATCGAAGCTATAATGCCTTTTCCTTGAAATTTTTTACTCGTATATTGAGCGCCTCTATTGCTGTGAAACAGTATCCCCTGACCTCGTTGACGAAGCGTTGAGGCCATTTGTAACGCACGCTCAACTAAACTGACGGTCATCCGCTTTGATATCGCCCACCCGATTATGCGCCTAGAGTTTAAGTCCATCACAATCGCCAGATATAACCATCCTTGATTAGTTATTAAATAGGTCACATCGTGAGCTTACGGCAGCGTAGCTCAACTTATTTCAATTAACCTGATTTAATCATTGTAACTAAATCAACCCGGTCACAATGATGCCAGATAAACTCCTTAACACCCTCGCTAACTTTGAACAGTGGCGAAGCAATAAACCTTCTCGAGGTAGTGCAATCCCTGAAAATTTGCGCCAGCAAGCGATCGCCCTTTTACCGCATTATTCAAAAACAACCATTGTTAAAAAGTTGCGTATTAGTCATGAGCAATTCAATACTTGGCTTACCGCCAACTCATCAAGTGATGTATCCAATCACTTTATTTCACTACCCAATGCAACGCCGATAACCGAGTCGCTTTCTATCTCCCTGAAGTTCAACAATGGCAATTCTTTAGCCGTATCTGGCGAAGTCAGCGAAACACGGTTTGCTCAGTTAATTGAGGCCATAAAATCATGATCCATTTAACCCGTCATAGCGACATTTTGATTGCTACCCAGCCCGCTGATTTTCGTCAAGGCATTGATGGGTTAGCTACGCTGTGTAAACAACGCCTTCATTGTGAGCCTCGCTCTGGTACCTTGTTTGTTTTTATTAATCGTAACAAAACCATGGTGCGCGCACTCGCTTATGAAAATAACGGTTTTTGGTTGATGACAAAGCGTTTATCTAAGGGCAAGTTCTCTGGCTGGCCAACCATTAATAGTGCCATGACGTCCGTGGACGCCAAACATTTACGGCAATTGCTCAGCGGGAATTACCACCCATTATAAATAACCGCTTGATTTCATTTTAAATGGGATCATACTCCATCCTCTTTTTTATTCCCGCAGGCAAAAGGCTTATTGTGGCAAAACCTTTTAACGATATCGATGCACAATCTCTCGATGATTTAATCAAGCGAGTGATTGAAGCCAAAGAAAATAATCTTGCGCTTAGCGCTGATGATTATCAGTTATTGCTTGATGCGTTACTGACATTAACAACAACACAAAACAAGCTAGCTGACCACGGTATCACCGTGCATAAATTACGTAAGTTACTTGGGATTGAAAAATCATCAGAAAAACAAAGCGACCTGTGTAAAGCACAGAAAAAAACCAGCAAGAAAAGTAAAAAACTAAAAACACAGGATGAAGACTTTACACAGGTCAAACCGGTTATCATCAAACATGCGTTAAACGAAGTAAATAAAGGGGATAGCTGCCCAGAATGTTTGAAAGGTAAGGTCTATAAAGTCGAGCCTGGCAGTTTGTTGCGCATTACAGGGCAAACGCCTTTTACCCCAGAGCAACATATTATGGAGCGCTTGCGTTGCAATGCGTGTGGTGCCTATTTCACGGCAAACCTGCCCGATGAAGTATTACATGACGGTAATAGTCATCAAAAATATGGTTACTCTGCGCGTGCGTTAATGGCGATTTATAAATACTTTGCAGGGCTACCTTTTTATCGTCAAGGCAACATCCAAAAGCTATTGGGCGTCAACATCACTGCGTCGACGGTGTTTGACCAAGTAGAGCTTGTCTGTGATGCGATTTATCCTGTTTACCAGCACTTGTTTGAGTTGGCTGGCGATGCAAAGCACTATTACTTAGATGACACCACCCACCGTATTCTTGACGCCAAGCCAGTTGAAAAGAAAGTACGTAATAGCGAGAAAACACGCTTGCGCTCAGGTGTTTATACATCAGGAGTGATTGCCAGCTTAAAAACGGGCCATGATATTGTGTTATTTGAAACCAATATTGGGCACGCAGGTGAGTTTATCGACCGCATACTCTACAAACGACAAGTCACTGTCGCACCGATATTAATGAGTGATGCGCTCGCCAGTAATCAGCCAAGTACTTGCGAGGTTGAAACATCACTTTGTAATAGCCATGCAAGGCGCCAGTTTGTCGATGTCATTAATCATTTCCCCGAAGAGGTTGAAAATATACTCACACTCTATGGTGAAGTTTGGCGCAATGAACAGACAACCATTGAACGTGAACTCACCGCACGCGAGCGACTTGAGTACCATCAGCAACATTCATTACCCATACTTGAAGCGATTAAAAGTTGGGGTGAAAAGCACTTTACTAATGAAAGCATTGAAGAAAATAGCGGTCTAGGCAAAGCTATCCGTTATTTTTTAAAACACTATGACGGGCTGAGTTTATTTTGCCATCACGAAGGGGTAAAAATAGATAATAACCGCATAGAATCGATGTTAAAAATAGTGGTGCGAGATAGAAAAAATGCGATGTTTCGTAAAAGCTTACTCGGTGCGAACATTGGCGATGTTATCACGTCGATGATAGCAACAGGCAATGAAGCAGGCATCAATGTATTTGATTACTTTACGCGACTGCAACGAGATGCGGATGATGCAAAAAAGCATCCTGAAAAATACCTACCTTGGAATTATCTCGACCAATACCAATAATAAACCGCTCATAATCAAGCAATGCTTGGGCCAGTGGCCTAAGTATTGCCGTGCCTGAAATTTAAGAAACCAGATTTTTTGCTTTATTACTTATGTCACGCCATGCTGCCGTAAGCTCACGTCACATCACCCGCCCAAACCTGATTAGGCAAGGCTGCGGTGGTTTAAAGTTTTGGTTTAGAGCATTACCTGCAACACTGTCGCTGTGTTTTCGCTTCGTCGTTACTTTATAAGCTTGCCGCTGAGTCACGACTAAGCCAAGCTTACGCATAATAGAGCGCTGACGTGAGCCTAAGCTGTTACGACTACGCCTGAAAAGACACTTTGCCGTTTGGTATAGGTTTAGCTAATTTTCGCTAATAATCTTAGCGGGTCTCGTTAGCCAGTCATAATAGACACTGCGACTGACTTTCAGTTCCCTACAAACTGTTTTTATTTTGAATTGAGAGCGGTTGTTTCGAATATACCGAAACTTTAATTCATTTCTTTCGCGAAGAAGGCACTGGCCTTTTTTAGTATTTCTTTCTCTACCCGAAGCTGTTTAACCTTGTTCCTTAGAGATAAAAGCTCAGCATATCTGATTACCATACTTTTTTTAATCAATGTCAGATTAATTAGACTCCATGATCTAAATTATTTCTGTGCAAATTCCACTAACTATAATCGTGATGACCAAGCAACCAAAAAGGAGGTCATCATGGTCATATTAAACCGTGGGCAACGAAGTGGTGTCAAAAAGCCTTTTCGTCTTGAAGAAATTTGGCGAATTCGTACCAGACTTGAGATTGAGAGCAACTTGATGCAGTTAGCACTGCTCAATTTGGCAATTGATAGCAAACTTAGGGCGAGCGACTTATTACCTTTGAAAGTATGCGATATTTCTTCTCAAGACCGGATATTTAATCGAGTTAAGCATATCCAACATAAGACTGACATTGAAGTTCAGTTTGAAATCACGTCAAGAACCCAACAAAGTCTGATTAAATGGATCTTGCTTGCATCGTTAAGCGCAAGCGATTTTGTTTTCCCCAGTCCTAGATTAAAGCAACAGTCGATTAGCTACTCATACTATAGATACATTGTTAGGAAATGGGCATCCGATCTGGGATTAGATCCGAACCTATATGGAACCCACTCTATGAGGCGAACCAAGGTGACTATTGTCTATGCAAAAACAAAGAATATTCGAGCAGTTCAACTTTTACTAGGTCATACAAAGGTAGACAATACGATAAGATATCTTGGTGTTGAATTAGAAGATGCTCTCTTACTTTCAGAAAGTACAGATTGCTAATATTAAATGGCCCTACAACCTAGGGCTACTTTATCAGCTAAAGGCAACGGTTTTATTACTGGCAAATCTTTGCCCCAAAGCTTGTTTCGCATGCCTAGATTAGATTTGCTTGATACTGGCCTGTTGGCCTAATTTTAGTAATGCTACAGAGTGTCCATTGAACTAGGTCCACTCCAGATAATGCACCAAAGTGTTTACTATTTCTGTGACGATTTAAATAATACAGTGGCTTGTCTATCTATGGATACAGTCTCAACAGCAAGAATGGATAACAAAATATTAATCCTGATTCAAGTTAACTTTCCAATTGACTATGCTATAGAAATATTACTTGATGTTGAATCGATGCAGTTAGATAGGCTGAATTTTAGTTAAGTTACCAAGCCAGAAAGCCCAGAATGTTTAGTCTTCACTTAAAATTCAGCCAATTTTCAACTATTTAAATCACATACAAACTGATGCATATTTGGCTGTAACGCTGTTAGAGTACTTCGAGCATTGCCCCTCATTATTGCAAGCTCGAACTCTGAACTCTGTATTTTGATTAACACTTACTTGATATGCTTTATTTGTAGTTGTTGCGAAGTTTGAAAACGCATACCCTGAATTTATCTGAATCTCATAATAATCAGCATCATCATTATATGATGCCCAATTGAGAGAGTTTTCGCCGTAGCAATAATGGTAATTTACGTTTAAATCAACTTCTTGAAGATAACCGTACATTTCTCGAAGAGTAGAAATGTCTGTCGAAGTCATAACAGAACCACCTAGAGAAGACATACCGTCATTTCTCGAAATAGTTGCTTGACCATTAGAGCTAAAAGCGGTCGAGTGATAGTGCATTATAGAATTATAGTCGTAGGGGCCAACATCTTCCCCATCAGAAATATGTTGTTCAAAATTGTGCTCTTTCCCGGATATAATATTCTCCCAATTAATTGTAATATATGAATCACGATCTTCCCGTGATTGTTCATGCCAAAAGCCTGCAGCATGTAGGAGTTCATGTGTAGGTGTTCCGCCGCTAAAGCAACCATCTGCTAAACTAACATTTTGAGAGCCACCTCGCTTCCCTACTTGAGAGCTGCAACCTGAGCCCTTGTATATAGAGATATAGTCCGCTTGATTCGAGCGTTCGACAAAAATAACACCTGAAACATCTTCTATATCACTCATCGCCTGAAGAATTGAATTTATTTGACTGGTGCTATAATTTGTTGAAATGGTATAAGGAATTACACCCAAATCCCATCTATATTGACTACCGCTAATGATAACGGAATAAGGAGTTGGAGTGTTTAGAGTTTCAATATGCTCAGTGACAATGATATCTCCTTCAAAAATATATTCACCTTTTGATCTCTCAACTGTTAGAGTTTTGTGAACCAACACATTATTTTCATCGGCGCCTTCTACCAATATATCATACGTTTTCGAGTGTGAGTTTAGTGACAGTGTAATGCATGAAGATAAGATTAAATAGTTAAATAATTTCATTCCTTCGATCCTATTTACAATCAATAAAAGTCCGAAATTGGTTTTTATTCAGAAATTTAATTAGAAATAAAGATAGTAACATATGTAAAAATTTTGTTACCAAGATGTGATCTGCGTCTATTTACTGTTTTTATTTTGTTGCTAATATAAAAATTTATAATTATGTTTATTTATATCCAATAAAACTAAAGGATTAGTGTTATGCAATCTAAATTTTCATTTTCATTTTTGTTTTTTGTTTGCCTTATGTTCGCGTCAGCTTGTAACAATTCAGACGAAAAAGACGCTTCATCATATGAACAGTCAACCTCCATAGCTTCTTATATGCAACCGTGCACAGGTGTAAATCAAATGCTTTGCGTTTTGGCTGATGGCAAGCTCTTTTATGACGAAATTGAAGGCTTTACTTATATGTGGGGGTATACTTATGAGCTTACAGTCGAAGTCAATGAGGATGGCTCACCTTCTGCGGACGCTTCAAGTAAACAGTATTCATTGGTTAGTATCAACTCATCGGTTGAAGATGAATTGGGTGTGGAGTACGTCATTGATAATGTTGAACTTCTTGACTCAACAATTCATATGAATGATGGTGAGTACTTTTTTTTAAGTCAATCATTTGAGTGTGAAGATACAGCGTTGTGTGAGTCTTTATTAAATATGAATAACTCAGGTGGAATAGTGACAATCACTTTTAAATATATGGGGAATGGTGTTATCAATTTAATTTCATGGAATTAGAAATCTATCAATTTGCAAATAAGAAAGCCATTATAGTGCAATTATAAGTGATAAATTCGCTCTAGTAACAATCAATATTTGTAGCGGCCGATAAATATTGGCCGTATTGAATCACCATTACTTCACATGTTTAGAATTTTCCATATTTTTCAAAACTGAAATCTATAGTGGTTCACTAAAACTGGCCACTGATATAGAATTTTCCCATATTTTTATTTATGCGAACAAGGCATACACTGATGGCATTCGTAACTCAGAAATGTCCAGAAATGCGTTAGTTCTTCCAATTACAAACAAGGTTAAATCGAAGATACCCATACGGCGGATGTAATCGCGGCTATGACCTTCGAAAACATGGATGTTTTCGTAGAGCGCCCAGGGATGGGTTTACCGCGTGTCATAGAAGTGATTTCATTGAGTATCGTTGCCTAACATCTTATTTTTGTTTGAGTTAATAGCTCTATCTGGCCTATTTCCATTGGCCACTCTTGATCTGGTTTGGCCGAAAACCATAAAAAGCAAAACACCTGTGTCCCGGCTCAAGAGCATTGCCGGGACGACGTTAGAGTTAGGACGATATTAAAGTTAGGACCATGAGACAGTTGTTAACATGCCTTTGTCCAGAAATGCGTTAGTTCTTCCAATTACAAACAAGGTTAAATCGAAGATAGCCATACGGCGGATGTAATCGCGGCTATGACCTTCGAAAACATGGATGTTTTCGCAGAGCGCCCAGGGATGGGTTTACCGCGTGTCATAGAAGTGATTTCATTGAGTATCGTTGCCTAACATCTTATTTTTGTTTGAGTTAATAGGATGTCACTCTTTGCTTCCAGTGACAATTGCTGTTGTTTGATGTGATGTAGAACGTCGAATATACAATTGAGCCTCTTCTCATTTTATGGGCAGAGGCTTTTTTGTCGCAGAACAAAGCAACGAAATTATCAATGATTTCATTAGGGTATGTTGATTAGACATGAAATTCATTTATGCCCCGAAGTTTGTTTAGGTTATGGCTTGCGGCCACTAACGTCGTGGCGCTTCGCCCGCACAACACCAATAGGAAACCAACAGCTGCTTCCTCTTAAAAGAATAGGCCTAGCCGCTACATCAAAATTATCCAGTTGATTTGAGCAGTTTGAAAGTTGTAAATCAGAAGATAAAACAATTGGTTTGCAGTAAATTGTCAGCCAAACAGGAGGCTGTAAATAATTTTTTGTATCAGCTAATCAAAAGTTAACGACTCAGTCGGATGTTTAGTTTGCCATTTTAGAAGAAAAAAACAGAACAGGAAAAAATATGTTAACTTATTGTAAAATTTATTTTTTCATTCTTTATAATGGGCCCATTTTTTACTCATTTGCTTTTATTAGCAAAAGTTGCTAAACCGCGAGGCTGCTGGGTTTTATTAAAAAGAATTAATGAAAAACAGTACTTGCTATTTTTGTTACTAGGCTGTTTAATTGCGCCGTTCCTACCCCCGTATTATGGAGGCGTTAAATGAAAACAGTACTTTGTAGTTTGTTAGTCGTTGGTGTCCCCCTGTGTCAGGATAGTTGTCGCCTCAGTTTTTCATAAAAATAAAACAGGGAGCGGTAAGTTAGTTATGAATGAAGCATTATCCAGAAGAGCATAAGCAAGCCGTCATTAGAAAGCTCCTTGAAAGTGGCTTATCATTAGGCCAATTCGCAAAGCTAGAAAGTATCAACTTATCTACTTTGTATTCATGGCGAGATAAGTATTTAAAAGTAGGTTCTAGTTTGGCAGAGAGTAATAATTTAGATGGTTGGTCACCAGAGCAAAAGTTCTCAATTGTTTTAGAAACGTCAGCATTAAGCGAAATTGAGTTAAGTGAGTATTGCCGTGAAAAAGGGCTTTACCCTGAACAAGTTAAAGAATGGAAGCAAAGCTGTATTGCAGGCAATCAAACACAAGCCCAGCAGCGTAAGCAATTAGCCCAAGAGCGAAAAGCCGACCGTAAGCGAATTAAAGAGCTAGAAAAAGAGTTAAAACGTAAGGATGCAGCCCTAGCTGAAACCGCGGCATTATTGGTGTTAAGAAAAAAGTTAAATGCCTACTGGGGGGAAGACGAGGACAGTTAACCTCACTCTCAGATAGGCTGCATTACACATCCTTGATTGATAATGCCGTTACCTCAGGCGCAAGAAAAGAGAAAGCCTGTGAAGAAATTGGTTTGTCTATACGGACGTTACAGCGCTGGCAAGAAGGCGGTGAAATCATCGGTGATAAAAGACCTATAGCGGATAGACCCCAGCCCCCAAATAAGCTAACAGAGGAAGAACAGCAAGCCATATTAGCTATCAGTAATCAAGAAGAATACGCTAATTTAGGGCCAAGCCAGATAGTACCAATGCTGGCAGATAATGGGCAATATATCGCTTCTGAATCAAGCTTTTATCGTGTGCTGAAGGCCAACAACCAACTCACTCATCGAGGAAAAGAAAAACCTAAAGGTAGCCGAGCTAAGCCTAGGGGGTACACAGCGACAGGACCAAATCAAGTGTGGACCTGGGATATCAGCTACTGTCCTTCAACAGTGATTGGACGGTTTTTCTACCTTTACATGATAATCGACATTTTCAGTCGTAAAATTGTGGGTTGGGAAGTTCATGATAGTGAATCAGGTGACTATGCTGCAAAGTTGCTTGAGCGAACTCTCTGGGCTGAGAAATGCGTTAAACAAAACGTGGTATTGCACTCAGATAACGGCAGTCCGATGAAATGCTTAACGATGCAGTCCAAGATGCTTGAAATGGGAGTAATAGGCTCTCGTAGTCGTCCAGGTGTCAGCAATGATAATCCGTACTCGGAATCACTGTTTCGCACGGTCAAATACAGCCACCGCTGGCCAAGTGAAGGCTTTAAAAGCCTTGAAGATGCAAGAACTTGGGTGAAAGACTTCGCGAATTGGTACAACAATGAGCACAGACATAGTCGTATCAAATTCGTGACACCCGCACAACGTCATCATGGTGAAGATAAAGCAATATTGGCAAAACGCCGTGAGTTATACAAAAAAGCGCAAAAAATTAACCCTAACCGCTGGTCAAATGGCACCAGAAACTGGGATGAAATCGGTGAGGTGGAGTTAAACCCAGAGAACAAAAAAGAAGCAGCTTAACAGCTTAGGCGACAACTACCTTGAAAAACGCCGGTGTAGTTGGGTTGTCAGGTTGTTCTTCAACTCAGAACACATTTGCTTCTAAAATTAAAGCCGAAAGTGAAAAGAACCTCGACTTATCTCAGCAATGGGAGCAAGGTCAAAAGGACGTTAAAAAAGGCCAAGAATTACTTGCTGATGGTCGCAAAGCAATGGACAAAGGCAATGCTCAAATTCGTGAAGGCGAAAAATTGATGGCGCAAGCCGTACAAGAAGCCCAAAAACAACGTCAAGCATTTCAATCTATGGCAAGTTCGTTAACAGGTGCTCAAAATGGTAAACGTGCAGCTGCAATTGTTGACAGATTAGATGACATCGCTGACGACTGGGAAGATGCCGATGAAAATTATGTTGACGGCAAAGAGCTTGTTGAAGATGGCAACACTAACCTAGCTGAAGGTCAAAGTGAAACTGAACAGGGCCAAGCCCTAGTGAATAGTGGCCGTACTAGAATGCAACAAGCGGAGTCTGCATATCAGCAACGTACAGGCCAAGGTCTGGTTGAACAGATGCATTTAGAAGAACGTCCAAGTAACTTCTAAAAAGCCATTCAATTGTTATAACTAACGTTGTAATTAAAAAGTAAAAACCGATATTGTTAGCTCAATATCGGTTTTATTGTTTTTATCGCTCTTATTGAATTATTCAAAATCCGCTTTTACTTCAAATACCATTGCTTCACCTGACTCAGGATGCGTTAACGCTAAATATTGAGCATGCAAATGCAAGCGGTTGGCGGCAATACCATATAAATCGTCACCGACAATTGGCATGTTTAGGCCATCGTGATGGGCACAATGCATGCGTAATTGATGTGTTCGGCCTGTTTTAGGGTACAAATGCACCAACGTTCGATGGCCTTGACGCTTAAAAATCTGCCAATGGGTTTGTGCATGCTTACCATGTTCATAACAAACAAGTTGCTTAGGTCGGTCGTCTAAATCTACCCTCAGCGGCAAACTAATATCGCCTTCATTTTGGTCTGGCACACCTTCAATTAACGCAATATAACGCTTGGTTACGCTGCGCTGAATGAACTGTTGCTGTAAATTTTTATTAGCCTCTTTGGTGAGTGCAATTACCATTAAACCTGATGTAGACATATCAAGGCGGTGCACAATCAACGGCCCCGTGGCATTGGGGAATTGTTGCTGCATACGGCTAAACACGCTGTCGATAATGTTTTTACCGGGTACCGATAATAATTCAGCAGGCTTATTAATAATCGCCATCACTTCATCTTGGTAAATAATATCAATGGGCAGATCTTTACCTGGATTAATCAGTAATGGGTCGGCGTCAACCTGCATGCCCGTCAACATGTGGGCTAAAATAGGTCGACATTTGCCATGGCACGCAGGGTAGTAATTTTGATGTTGTTTGATTTCTGATTTTGGCGATGCGCCCCACCAAAATTCAGCCATGGCGACAGGCGTTAACTGTTGTTTAAACGCATATTGTAATAATTTGGGCGCTGCACACTCGCCAGCACCCGCAGGCGGCAAATGGTTTGGCGCATCGTTAAATATATCGTTTAAGTCTCGTGCATCACCCAAGGTATTTAAAAACTGATACTGTGCAAACAGCTTTTTTTGCAAGCTGTTAGACAGTTGTTTGCGTTGGCGCTTAAGCTGTTTTATTTGTTGTTGCAGCTCATTTAGCTGGGTTTGCGTTGCCGTGATTTGGCTTTGCCATTGCTGCTTTAATGCATTGAGCTGATGTTTTTGCAGCACGCTTTGACGGCTAAGCTCAATTGATAAGGTTTTATGCTCATCACTGCTGATATCGGCCTGTATTAATGCAGTATCTGCTTGCTCGCGTTGCTGTTTACGCTGTTTACGGCCTTCGACAATTGCGTTGCGTTGTTGCTCAAGCTCACGTTCTGCTTGCTGTTGCTGCTGAGTTAACTGCGTGGTTAAGTTGGCCAGTAGCGGGGCGCTTTCATGCTGGTGGAGTAACTGGTTAATTTGGTTAATCTGTTTGTTTTCAACGCTGAAAAAGCTGTCTTGAGTGAGCATGTCAAACACCGGCGGCACAAAAGGCGGCAAGATATTTTGCTCGGCTAATTTGCCTGAAAACGCCGCTAAAAAGCCAAGTTGCCCTTGTGTATTTTTCACCACCAACACACCAAACATTTTACCGATGACCATACCGCAATCGGTGCTACTGTCTAATCCAAAGTTATGTTGCCATGGATTAACTTCAAGCATGGTTTGTTGCAGCTGCTCGGCAGCCTGAATACAAATAGGGTGAGGTTGATAGTAAAACGGAAAAGTAAAAGACTCTGGTAAGCTGTGATGGGCAATGCTGTCATTAAAAAAGATAAAACATGGGTCGTTAACAGTCATTACATACACTCACAACACAAAAAGGCGGCTATTTTACCCCTTCGTAGTCTGTAATGCATCTGTATCAGAGATTAAAGTGATGGTCTGCCTGTGGATGAGGCAGGCCATCATTCTTTACGCTAACTGAACGGAGTTAACTGAGGTTATACCGATCAGAATTAATAAGTAATCACATTCTTATGCTGATTGGGATTAATTACATTCTGTGCAGAGCGCACAGTTTGTTGCCATCTGGGTCGCGAAGGTAAGCTAGATATAAGTCCATCCCTGGGGCTGAACGCACACCTGGCGCGTCTTCACAGGCTGTGCCGCCATTGGCAACGCCCGCAGCATGCCATGCATCGGCTAATGCTGGGGTTTCTGCAGCAAAACCAAGGGTTGAGCCATTACCGTGACATGCTGGCTCGCCATTAATTGGCTTAGTTAATAATAAGATGCCGGTTGGCGTCATGTAAACGCAACGTCCCTTTGGGTCAATTTTTCCGGGGGCGATGCCTAAAGCGCCTAAAGTGGCGTCATAGAATTTTTTTGACGTTTCAATATTATTAACGCCGAGCATAACGTGACTAAACATGGTAACTCTCCTTGTGTAAGTTCAACTGAACTATAAATTAACGACTGTTTTTTTGTATGGTTTTTAATGCTGCATTTTTAAATCAGTGTTGGCGTGAGACTCGTATGACAGTAACTCTATGGTGTGACTTAGCAGTGTAGAATCACCGATTTTGCCATGCCCAGGGACAACCATTTTAGCCTCAGTAAATTGTGCTTGTAACTTTGCCACTGTCACAGGCCATTGTTTTAGGTCTGCTTCGCTGGTATAGCCTAGAGTGCGTGAACTCAATGATTTTATTAAGCAGCCGCCAAATAATATTTGTTGCTTTGGCAGCCAAACCACTAGGTTGTCGACCGTGTGTCCTGCACCTAGATAATAAACTTCAATGAGTTGAGGCTGCAAAATGTGTTTATTAGCAGCAAATGTGTGTGTTGCTGTGGCCAGTTGGTTTGCCGTTAATATGGCCTGTGTGTCATTAGATACCCAGGTGGCAATGCCGTTGCTATTAAGGTAACCCACACCGCCAGCACGATCTTCGTGGGAATGGGTAGAGATACTCGCTACAGTGGTTAACCCTTGCTGGGTAATCCAATCAACAAGCTTAGCGGTATCGCTATTTGTCCAGGGTGTGTCAATAATAAACGCCTGTTTGCCTTGCACCACCACTAGGCCGTTTGATTCAACTAACCCAAAGCCGGTAACGGTTTTATACGACCTATGTAAATACACATTTTTAGCTATCAATGACACTGATAACTCAGCAGTTTGGCTAATCGACTTAGTGAGTTGTTGAGTTGAGTTTTGCGCTGCGCTAAGGGCAAAAGTGCTTGAGCTAAATAGACATAACACCCAAAAAATAACCCGAGATGGCCGTGTAATATTACCGATAAGCATAGGGCGTCCTGTTGTTAAGCTTGGCAATTGCAGTGTAGTAGCAAGTTATAGGGTGTTAATAGCGCTAGGCGTTGTGTTTGCTTAAGCGCGTTACATCTAAAAACAACTGATTAACCTTCACTTTGGCGTTAAGTTTTGCCGCCAATAAATACATACCTGCTAATTTACGATGGATAAAAATAGCATCGGTTGGCGGTGTATGCCATTCATTTTGTTGTGTGCTCATGGCTTTACCTGCCTGAGTAATCCTTTTTGCTAGGTCGCTTTCGCCAAAGTGATATGCCTCTTGGGTGCGCAATGGCTCACAGGCCTGGTAAAAAATGTCGATGATCAGTTGTTTTTGTTGCGGGTCTATCTCATCTTGAAAAAAGCCTATTTGCTGTGCAGCCATCGCCATTTGTTGTTTATTTTGGGCAATCGCGCCTTGCATTAGTTGCATATAACCTTGTGATAAGGTGTCGCTAATGGCGCGGGTGGCTCCAAAGTCGAGTAAAACTATTTTTTGGCTCTGTGCTTGATACTGAAAATTGGCAAAATTAGGATCGCTTTGTAGCAGTTGAAAACAAAATAGCTCTTTAAAGCATAACTCCATTAGGGCACTGGCTACTGAGTCGCGGACGTCTTGCGGTGCACTTACAAGCGACTCAATGGCAACCCCCTCTATATACTGCATGCACAATATACTTTTGTTGCTCAATTGCTGGTACACCTTAGGTACAATAAAGTTTGAGCTGTCACCTAGTTGTTGCTGGTAAAGTGCAATTTGCTCGGCTTCAAATTGATAATCGGCTTCATTGTGTAACTGCGCTTTTGCTTGTGCGAGTAAGGTATCGAGCTTGACGTTTGCAGGGATGAGCCGTGAGACTGTTAATAAACTGGCGACGTTATCAATATCGCTGTCTATGCTGTCGCGGATCCCTGGGTATTGAATTTTAATCGCTACTTTTTCGCCAGTATCTAAGTATGCTAAATGCACCTGGCCAATTGATGCCGCGGCAAAAGGGTGAAGCTCAAATTGGGCAAAAGGCGCTAACCAGTCAGGCCCCCAATGCTGAACTAGCAACTGAGTGAGCTGTTTGTGTGGCATGGCTTTAGCATCAGAACGTAGTTTAGCGAGTATTTCTGCTAGCTCTGGCGGCACGAGATCGCCTGCATCCATCGACAGCATTTGGCCTACTTTCATGGCTGCACCGCGAAGTTGCGAAAGCTTATCGGCCACATGCCCTATGTTGGTAGGGGTCATCATCAATTGCTGTATAGACGGCGATTTACCTTGGCTAAATTGCTTTGCGCCTTCAAGCAATACATTGCCAGCAAGGCGAGAAGCAAGCCCTCCCATTTTAGTTAAACGAGAAAATCGACCGGTTGGTACTTTGGCTTCATTATTTTTCATTACAACTCACTTTGTTACAGCAATAGCGCGAATAGTTAATTGTACGCATCGATGGGGTATTTCGTTCAAATAGTCCATGTTGTGTGGTCAATTTTTACTGTTTTCTATGTTACTCTGAAAGTTGAGGCATTTAAGCCGTTCTTTGGGTGAGCAAAATAAAAATAAGGACCCTAGTTTGAGTATTATTGAACAATATTTGAGCCAAGCGGAAGCGCTGTTTCAATCTAAAAATTTATCATCTGCCAGAATGTACGCCCGAAAAGTGATTAAACGTGATGATAAACATATAGGTGCATTATGTTTATTAGGCCAAATTCATTTACAGCAGCAGCAATATTCTGAGGCTGAAGGTTACTTTTTAAGTGCTGCTGCAGTTGAGCCAGGAGCGGTTCCTGTTTTGACGGGATTGTTGACCATTGCTGAAGTGAAACAAGACTTCTTTTTAGCAAAAAAATATTTGCTGCAATTGATTCACACACAAGGAAACACGGCTAAATTTCGCTATAAACTTGGATTAGTTGCCACAAAAGTGGCCGATATGGCTTTAGCTGAACAGTGTTTTAAATGGTGTGTTGCCCATAATGTTACCGACCCAGCGGTACAGCTTAATTTAGGGCATATTTATAAAGCCAAAGGCGATACCGAAAAAGCGGCTCATTTTTACCATCAATATAACCGATTAAACCCAACACAAGTCGGGGTGGGGTATTGGAGTCTAGCGGACTTAAAGCAATATCGATTCACTCATGATGATTTAACCTTATTACAAGGTTATGCCATTAACGAATCGCTAAGTCAGCAAAACTTAGCGCTAGTGCATTTTGCTTTGTGCAAGGCCTACGAGCAAACTAAACAAATAGATAAAGCCTGTGAGTCTATGTTGTTGGCTAACCAAATCATGGCGCAACATAGACCCTTTAAACACACTCAGTTTGCCAGTATTGTGCTGTCGCTACTTGGGCATACGCCCTCACCACACATTAATGAATTGCCTAGCTGTGAACAAATCCCCATTTTTATTGTTGGCATGCCTCGCTCTGGCACTACATTAGTTGAGCAAATTTTGGCGTGTCATACTCAAGTAGGCGCTACTGATGAGCTACCGTTTATGGAGCGATTCGCGCTGCAAATGGATATGTCAGGGGGCTACAATGCAAATCTAAGTCAGCTTTCTGCCCGTCATATTGAGCAGTTCCGTCAGCGCTATTTAGCAGAAATTAATCATTATTTTTCTGATAGTCCAACGTATGTTATTGACAAAAACCCCAACAACTTTTTACATATAGGGTTAATTAAAACGTTATTTCCTCAAGCTAAAATCATTAACGTGGTCCGTAACACCGTAGACAATGGCTTGAGCGTGTTTAAACAGTTTTTTAGCTTTGGCCACGACTATTCGTATTCATTCGCTGGGATTTCAAGTTATTGGCAACACTATTTAGACATCATGAAACATTGGGATAGCTTGTACCCAAATGAGATATTACATGTTTGTTTTGAACAATTAGTACAAGATCCTGAGCCACAAATTCAGCGAATATTGGATTACTGTGCGCTCACCACACAAGCCCAATGCTTTACGTTTTATGAGTCAGAACGTGCCGTACTAACGCCAAGTGCCAGCCAGGTGAGGCAACCGATGAACCCTAAAGCGATAGGCCAAGCAAACAAGTATAAAGCTTTTATACCTGATCAAATTGCAGAGCTAGAGGTTATTGCCAATAAAGCTGCATTGCAATTTTTTGCGTAACTTAAATCTAGCTGAAAGAAATGGCGCCTCATGGCGCCATTTCTGCTTAATGTTAACCTCAACTCTGGATAAGAAATGTATTGAATTTAAGCTAGCTTTCCGTGACAGGCTTTATAACGCTCACCGCTACCACATGGGCACGGGTTATTGCGTGATGGTGGAGCAATTATAGGTGCGGTTGACGAAGCGTTTACAGGTGCTGAGCTAGAGGTATTTTTGGGGGCCGCAACAGTTTGTTTGGCAAGAGTATGCTGGTCACTTAACTCTACATTCATGCAGGCAACAATGACGAGTTGTTCAAAGGCTTTTAAGGCTGAGCCAGAGTGGCTAAGTTGCAGAGTTTTTGCACACTGCACTGCTTTTATCATGGTTTGTTCTCGTAGTGCATGATAGCGTGGCCAACCCGTTTTAGTGGATTCATATTGTAACCAAAGTATGCGCCAATCGGCGATAAATTCAGCGATAACGAATGAAAATGCAGTGACCTCGGCCTCAGAATTTTGCGGATTACTTTTCACTTCTGTTAATAGCTCATTGGTTAAAAACTCCACCTCTGCAATAGGCATGATAATCGGCGCATTAAATTGCTCTGTAGCAAAGGTGGTTGCCGCTTTTGGGTTAACCCCAATAAATTGCTTGTTGAGTTGTGTAGATGATATATCAGCAATTGACCGTGAGTGTTGAAATATTGTACGCCAGAATGCACTTGAACCTGCTAGGTCAATCACTAAATGAACCCGATATTGGTCACTATTATTCTCAACTTTATGCAGTTTCCACGAGTCGAAAATCCAACACTCTCCAGCGCCCATATGCACTTGCTTATCATGGCAGTAAAACTGCACCTGTTCGGTGGTGGTAATAGGTATATGCACTCTAACGCGCTTATACCAATGGTAATTAATGTCTGAATGCAATGGCACTTGTGCGCCTGGCGCTAAACGCATTAGGCGTGAGCGGCTAAGCACTTCTCCGAACGAGGCTAGTATTTGCTGAATGTAGTGGCATTTTTCAAGGGCCGCAGTTGGTTTCATTGGCCCTTTAAAGTCGTTATTAAATTCGCCGTTGACCGAGATTAACGGAATGGCCGAATTACCCTTAAAGCCCTCATGGTGGGTTACCCAATCGTCTTCGGTAAATTGGCTGATTTCTTCAATGAGTGTCGCCACATCAAAGTGATAAGGGAGTTGATAAAATTCATGAGGTAACTTCATTATATGACTCTCTTTTTATTAACTTAACGCACCATGGCATTGTTTAAAGCGTTTACCTGATCCACATGGGCAAGGACTATTACGAGGCACAGAGCCAACATTAACCGTAGGTTGTGGCGGCGCTATATCATGCTGTTGCCATTGTGATTCAAAAACGGGGTAGCCGTGTGCGCTTAATTGCTGATTAATACGACTAAGTGTATCAGCAATGGTCGGCCACACTTTTTCAATATCGTGATAATTGTCTAGCCACTTATTGGCTTTAGGCGTGGTAATGGTGTAGCGCGAGTGCGGTAAAGGTTGGCTGCATATGCTGGCTAAATCTGGGTCAAACTCAATACCAGCAAACTCACATAGTGCATTAACTGTTTGTTCAGGTTGAGAAATTAACTGGTCATACGACAACATACACCAACGCTTAGATGGCAACCTTTGCAATTGACTCATAATGGCATCATTCGCCGCTTGCCATTGAAATGCTGCGATATTATGCAACGGTTGTTGATTAAGTTGTTGCCAGTTTGGCGGCAACAACAAAGACCAGTGGCGTTTATCCCACCCAGGAAGATTAGGGTAGGTGACAAATTTATTGGAACGCCAGGCCTGCATAATGCTGCTGATATTTTCTTTTGGCTCGCGCACTAGATAGATAAATAAGGCATCTGGAAATAGTGCGTTAAAAAAATCAACTCGCAAGCTGTTTTTTGGGGTTTTCTCAAGCAGCCTAACCGGTGATGTTTTAGGCTTTTGGCCTTTACTGTCTCGCAGCTCATCACTAAAGCGTTGTTGTAGCTGGTTACGTAATGCTTCGTCAATATCGTCTGCGCTTAAGGCGTTGGAGCTAAACTGACGATAGGCAATATTGAGTTTAGGAATAGTTTCAATCAATGCATGGCTTTCACCGCCAATAGTATGCAGCGATTGGCTTTTTGACAGCACTTCAAACAGTAGGGTACTGCCAGAACGTGGCGCGGATAAAATAATAATGGGCCGATCAAATTGGTGCATAGCGGTATGATGTTATTGTTATATTTTTTACATCATACCCACACCGATCTTATATGGCTACTTTATCAGTTTGAGTAATGCCTTAAAGCGATCGCCTTGGGCCACATGTTGTAACTCAAACAATAGCGACTCAACGTTAGTGAGTTTTGCGCCATCGTTTAGCATCATTTGTACTCCAAGGGTTTTGTTTTCTAATTCTCTTGATGACACCGCGTCATTCACCACATGCACGGTAAAGTTGTGCTCGAGTAAATCTTGGCAGGTTTGGTAAACACACACGTGGGTTTCTATCCCAGCTAAAATAACATTGCGACGGTTTAATGTGTTGAGTTGTTGCTTTACCTCATCACAATGCCAACCGCTAAAGTGCTCTTTTGCGATAGGCTGAGTGGTTTTTGAGAGTATTTGTGCCAAGTCTTCACTGGTGTGGCCTAGCTTGTCAGGCAATTGTTCTAGCCAAATAACTGGAATATCAAAAAGTTGTGCCCCTTGAATTAATACAGCCAGTTTTTGATGTAATTGTTCAGATTGCTGCATCACTTGGGCAAGCTTGCCTTGCACGTCAACAATCATCAGTACACTTTGCTCTGCGGTTAACATATCGCGATTCCTTTTGCTGAGAGTTCATTGACGAGTATTGAGTATTTTCAGGCGTGTTCAAATAGGCTTTTAGTCTATAGTGATAGCAAGATGACTATGGCTGGACGACTTAGGCAGGGAGCTGGGACTGTGATGAAAAAACGTATTGTGATTTGTGCCGATGGTACATGGAATCGGCCTGAAAAGGATCTTGAAAAAGATCATGCAACCAATGTGCTCAAACTTGCCAGAGCGATTAAACCGCTAGGTGGTGATGGCGTGCCGCAGCAGGTTTTTTATGACTGGGGGATTGGCTCATACCATGACGCTATGATTGGCGGTGCAACTGGCCGTGGTTTACATAAAAACATTATGGATGCATACCGTTACATAGTGCAAAACTACTCCCCTGGTGATGAAATCCATCTGTTTGGCTTTAGTCGCGGCGCTTACACTGTGCGCTGTTTGTGCGGCTTAATTAATAACTGCGGTATTGTGATTAGGCCAGATGCCAAATTGATTCAACAAGCATTTGACCACTATAAAATGAAGAGTAAACCGTTTTCACCAGAAGGT
Organism: Shewanella inventionis; assembly: GCF_019931735.1. NCBI lineage: Bacteria > Pseudomonadati > Pseudomonadota > Gammaproteobacteria > Alteromonadales > Shewanellaceae > Shewanella > Shewanella inventionis. The sequence continues at coordinate 1,577,666 of NZ_CP082926.1, forward strand.
GAGCGCTCGGTTGAGTTTAGGCAGCAGCATTCACATCCATCGCGCGAAGTGGCGTTTGTCGGTGTTTGGGACACTGTGGGGGCCATGGGGATCCCGGTGTCATTTTTAGGGTTATTTGAAGATAAAGACGAGTTTTACGATACCAAACTTGGTCGCAATGTTAAGGTGGCGCGTCATGCTTTAGCATTAGATGAACATAGAAGTGATTTTGAACCGACTATTTGGGCGCCTCGAACGAGCATAGATATTCAACAAGTGTGGTTTGCGGGTGCGCATAGCAACATTGGTGGGAGTATTACCCCTAATACTGATGGCACTAGTTTGTCTGACATTTCGTTGCAATGGATGATAAATCAAGCTCGAGCCGTTAATTTAACCGTGGAACCACACTTAGTCGATAGGTTATTGCCGAATGCGATGGCGGAGATTCATGATTCATATCGTAGCTTTTATCGAATTAAAAAACGTTTTATTCGCAAACTAGACCCACAGCAAGTACCGATTTTATTGCACCAATCGGTAAAAACCCGTTGGTTGAACGACAACAATTATCGACCTAAAAATTTAGTTAATTATATTGATAACCATGGCTGGCCAGATACACTGGTCGAATAAGCCATTTAAGGCGTTATACCGTCCCATTTTTGTTGTGTAAGGATATTGTTTTGTTACGTTTATTTTATTCGTTAAGTCTGGCAATTACGCTAATTTTTACAGGAATTGTGTCGGTAACAGCGTATGCAAATGAGATTTCTGTTGTAGACAACCCCGCAGTGTCACCAGCTAAACGAATTATTGCCTTGTCGCCTCAAAGTGTAGAAATGCTCTTTGCCATTGGCGCGGGTGATTCTATCGTCGCTACAACTGATTATGCTGATTACCCAGAACAAGCCAAAAAAATCCCCAGCATTGGCGGTTCATACGGGGTGCAAATAGAGCGAGTGATTGAGTTAAATCCCGATTTGGTTGTGGTATGGCAAAGCGGCAATAAAATGGAAGACATTAAGCAACTGCAAGGTTTAGGCTTTAACATTGTAAATAGCGATCCTAAAACATTAGCTGACGTCGCGAGCGACCTTGAACTGCTTGGTAAATTGACAGGACATTCAATTAAGGCCAAACAAGTTGCAGATGATTATCGTCAACAATTAGCAGATATAAAACAGCAAAACCAAGCTAAACCAGTGGTAAAAGTGTTCTATCAATTGTGGTCTACCCCATTGATGACGGTGGCGAAAGGCAGTTGGATCCAAAACTTGATTGACGTGTGTCATGGTGAAAATGTGTTTTATGACGCTGCGAGTGAGTACCCACAAATTAGCATCGAAAATGTGCTACTCACTGGTGCTGAAGTGATTTTACAAAGCCAGGATGAAGGCAACGTATTAGGCATTAATTGGGCCGATTGGCCAGAGCTTCCCGCAGTTAAAAAACAGCATATTTACCAGTTCGATGCAGATTTACTCCACCGCGCAACCCCAAGAGCCATTTTAGGCGTTAATGCAGTTTGCGAGGCGTTGGATAAAGTAAGAGGGTAAATGGTAAAACTGATGAGTTTGGGCACGGTTTCTTATGGCCTACGGCCACTCCAGAGTGTTCAAGCTTCGTTTGAAATAAGATCGCAAGGTTCCACCCTGCAAGGGTTAAATACGGCGTCATTCCGGCAATACTTTTGAGCCGGGATCCAGGTGTTTGCTTTTATGGCCTGCGGCCACTAACGTCGTTGAGCTTCGCCCACACCCGAGTAAAGGGTAAAGCATCATATGATCAATAAAAAAGTTACTTATCGGCCTAGTCCAATAAGTGATTTAAACTCTGCAAACATTTTAAAGCATGAATACAAAAAACGTTAACCGCGAATTGGAGGTGACATGGAAAGTCTAGACGATATAAAAGTACTAACACGTGGCAAATCTGCAATCATTGCAGGAGTATGCTCAGGTATTGCTGAGTATTATCATTTACGAAAAAACAGCATTAGGTTAGCATTTTTGTTAACTAGTCTATTTTTTGCCATTCCCGTATTCGCTTATATTGCCTTGTGGTTAGTGCTACCCAAATATCCGACGACAGACGCGATGGCTCGAGACTTACGACGAAAGAAACGACAACGAAAATAAGGCACTTTGTCTTCGATGACGCTGTATAAAGATATTGTCTTAAACAGAGTATTCAAATGATGAGGTACAGTATTAGCCATAGAAAAGCTACAACACGCGATGCAATATGAAGGGGATACCCTTTTACCTCAAAAACGCGACAAACCCGCCTTAATTCCCCTCAAACGGACTGAAAAAACAACAAAACTACTTGTGAAATAATAATCTGAACACCACTAAACAATTGAATCAAAATATAAACTCAGATATTGTTTGTTTTTTAATCAAAATAAGTTTGAAAACGAGTAATTATACTGGCTCGCTACAAGTTATACTCGGCCTCATAATTTGTACTAAAATGTAGTACAAGTAAATACAAATAGAGGTGTGGCATATGGGTGTTACAAGTATCCGTCTAAATTCTGAGGTTGAAATACCTCTAGAACATTTAGCGAAAAAACTAGATAGATCTAAAAATTATATTATAAATCAAGCTATTAAAGAGTTTTTGCAACGGCAGTCAATGGAAGAGTCACGCTGGGAAGATACACTAGAAGCTTTAAACTCAATAAAATCTGGTAAAGCTATAAATGGCAATGAAGTTACTGCATGGCTAGAAAGCTGGGGAACTAAAGACGAATTATAGCCTCCTAAATTATGAATATACAGTATTCACCTGAGGCAATTGGTGATTTGGTTCGGCTTAGAGAGTTCATCAAAGTTAACAACCCGTATGCTGCTAAACGAGTTGCTGATCGATTAATTGCAGGCATTGAAAATCTAAAGGCTTTACCTAAAATAGGCTTGCTAGTTCAAAGGTCACCAGATCCAGAAAAAGTTAGAGATCTTTTCATCACTAATTACACAGTGAGGTATCTATTAGGTGAAGACACTATTTTTATTCTTCGAGTCTGGCATGGTAAAGAAATTGAAAAAGACTTGTAATCAGTTAGCTAGAGGTATCTAGCCTCCAGCCCCCACACCACTCTGCATGCGGCTCCGCACACGACTGAATGGCCAATGATGCTCCAGGCATCAACATGGCATTCCCGCAATCCATGGCGGTCAGATTCAGGAGGTAGAACAACGCAGGAGCATGTTGCCGAGGGCGGTTAATTTACTCTCTTTAAAGAAATGACCTAACTCACTTTCTGGTTCGCTTCTTGGTTTTGAGAGTGAACTGCGATCCATCCATCTCTTAGTGAATATAATCCTGCTTTCTTCAGATACTCATTACTCCGTGCTTGCTGTATTCCTGGTGTATTCGAGCTACGCCAAGGGCCTTTACTTGTGATACTTCAAGCAACAGCAGCTTGGATGCTGACGCCACGTTTTAATAAGTTTTGTACCTTACATATAAGAGTCTTCAACGTAGCTAACAAGCCTTGTCCAGAAATGCGTTAAATCTTTAAATTACAAACAAGGTTAAATCGAAGATAGCTATACGGCGGATGTAATCGCGGCTATGACCTTCGAAAACATGGATGTTTTCGCAGAGCGCCCATGGATGGGTTTACCGCGTGTCATAGAAGTGATTTCATTGAGTATCGTTGCCTAACATCTTATTTTTGTTTGAGTTAATAGCTCTAGTTGGCCTATTTTCATTGGCCACTCTTGATCTGGTTTGGCCGAAAACCATAAAAAGCAAAACACCTGGGTCCCGGCTCAAAAGCCTTACCGGGACGACGAGAAAGTAGTTCTCAAGCCTTGTCCATAAATGCGTTAAATCTTTAAATAACAAACAAGGTTAAATCGAAGATAGCTATACGGCGGATGTAATCGCGGCTATGACCTTCGAAAACATGGATGTTTTCGCAGAGCGCCCATGGATGGGTTTACCGCGTGTCATAGAGGTGATTTCATTGAGTATCGTTGCCTAACATCTTAGTTTTGTTTGAGTTAATAGCTCTAGTTGGTCTATTTCCATTGGCCACTCTTGATCTGGTTTGGTCGAAAACCATAAAAAGCAAAACACCTGGGTCCCGGCTCAAGAGCATTACCGGGACGACGCCGTATTTGGCCGCGCAGGGTGGAATTGCAGCCTCAAGCATTCGTGGCCGAAAACCATAAAAAGCAAAACACCTGGGTCCCGGCTCAAAAGCCTTACCGGGACGACGAGAAGGTAGTTCTCAAGCCTTGTCCATAAATGCGTTAAATCTTTAAATAACAAACAAGGTTAAATCGAAGATAGCTATACGGCGGATGTAATCGCGGCTATGACCTTCGAAAACATGGATGTTTTCGCAGAGCGCCCAGGGATGGGTTTACCGCGTGTCATAGAAGTGATTTCATTGAGTATCGTTACCTAGTGTGACAATAAAGCAGTAAAGCAGAGTCACTCACAGCAAATCCTGCACAAATGTTCAAAGCAAAAATAACACCTGGATCCCGGCTCAAGAGCATTGCCGGGACGACACCTTATTTGGCCAGTGCAGGGGGGGGAATTGCAGCCTCAAGCATTCGTGGCCGCAGGCCATAAAAAACAAAACACCTAGGTCCCGGCTAAAAAGCATTGCCGGGACGACACCTTATTTGGCCAGTGCAGGGGGGGATTGCAGCCTTAAGCGTTAGTGGCCGCAGGCCATAGGTACAAAAAGTACATAAGTACAAAGTAATCCAAAGTGTCCGCTCGGACACTTTCCCCATTACCGGACAGTTTTTAACGCTGTCCGCGGACACTTTTAACGTGTTCGGCTCTCTTGTTTTATTATTATCGTTATGAAAAATAACAATAAATAACTATTGGCATAGCTTGTGCTATATCTTAGATATAAACGTGACGTAGTACGTGCTGTCAACGTGTTACCTAAGGATTTGAGATGATTAAAGACACAAGTAGCCAAGATACTGTCGTTACACCTACCGCTGGCCGTAAATTGCGCCTGCCTTTGATGATAGGTTGCGGCGCCATTTTGATGAGCGCGTTGGTGTGGGCGAGTTTTAGTCATGACAGTAACCAGCGTTCGGTCGATGGTGCCGATTTACGCTTAGCCACCATTACTCGTGGCACCTTGGTGCGTGACATTGCTACTACCGGTAAAATTGTCGCCGCCAATGCCCCCATTTTATACAGCACTGAAGAAGGCGTGGTGACGCTATTAAGCCAACCGGGTGATGAGGTTGAACTCGGGCAGGTGGTGGCGAAGGTTGAAAGCCCACGTTTGCAAAGCGAGTTGCAGCAACAGCAATCATTACTTGAAGGTATGCAAGGCAGCCTTGAGCGGGCTAAATTAGATGCCCGCCGTGAGCAACTGCGTGTTAGCCAGATTTTAGACATGGCCAAAGTGGATTTAGAAGCCGCAGATCGTGAAAGCCGTCGTGGCGATCAACTGATTGAGTCGAGTTTGATCAGTAAAATCGATTTTGAAAAAAGCAAAGATGACCTACATAAAGCCAAATTATTGCATAAACACGCCCAGCAAGAAGTTGAGCTGATGCGCGACACCCTCAGCTTTGAAATTAAAAACCGCACCCTTGAAGTACAACGTCAGGCCTTAGTGGTGAGTGAACTCACACGCCAAGCGAATGCGCTTAATATTATCGCACCGGTTAGCGGCATTATTGGTAATTGGCTGGTGGAACAAAAAGCCCGAATTGGTGCTAGTCAGCCAATTTTAACAGTGGTCGATTTAACCGCTTTTGAAGCAGAGCTTGCTGTACCTGAGTCTTATGCCGATGAACTGGGGTTAGGCATGGATGTTGAGCTCAGTTTTGGTAGCGAAAATGTGGTTGGCCAATTGTCGTCTATTTCACCCGAAGTGCGTAATCGCGAAGTGACTGCCAGAGTGCGTTTTGCTAACAGTAACACGTTATCGTTACGTCAAAATCAACGATTGTCTGCCAGAGTGTTACTGGAAAACAGACCCAATGTATTAATGGTTAAACGCGGCGACTTTCTCAACCTTGGTGGCGAAGTGGCGTATCACGTTAACGATGCGGTCGCGCATAAAAAAAACGTCAAATTGGGCGCACGCAGTATGAGCCAGGTTGAAGTGATTGAAGGCGGTGAAGAAGGAGATGTTTGGGTGATATCTGGCACCGAAACCTTTAAAAATGAGCCTACCATTCAAATTCGATAAACAGATTAATAGACACTCAACTGAGTAAGGACATTCTATGACTTTTATTCAACGTAGACAGCTTATTGCGCTAGTGGCGTTATTTATTTTGGCAATGGCTGCTAGTTATCGCATTGATAATAATACAGATTGGTTATCAGTTAGTTTGCAGATAATTGATATCAGCAGCCATGCCAGCACGCGATTAATAGACATCAATTCAGCGGTTAGTTTGCACATTAATATTAACGACATGCTTAAGGTTAAGCTGCAGTTTTAGCCCCATTCAATTTAAGCATTCAATTTAAGTATTCGAATTCAGCCTAATAAGACATTCGCAGTAGAAGCTCTGGAATGCAACAACCGAATAAACCAAGGAAGCCAATATGTTATCGATGAAAAATATCAACAAGGTATTTAAAACGGATTTAGTTGAAACCCATGCGCTGCGTGACTTTAACCTTGAAGTGAATGAAGGCGAGTTTGTTGCAGTAACAGGCCCATCGGGCTCTGGTAAAACCACCTTTTTGAATATTGCAGGTCTGCTTGAAGGCTTTACCACCGGAGAGTTCAGCCTTGATGGGGTGAATGTGTCTAATTTAAGTGATAACCACAGCGCTAAAGTGCGTAATGAAAAAATTGGTTTTATCTTTCAGGGGTTTAATTTAATTCCCGATCTTAATTTAGCCGAAAATGTTGAAGTGCCGCTACGTTATCGGGGCATGAATGCCAGCGAGCGTAAGCGCCGAGTAGAGTCAGCTTTAGAGCAAGTCGGCTTAGGTGCGCGAATGAAGCATTTACCGACGCAACTCTCTGGTGGGCAACAGCAGCGGGTCGCGATTGCACGAGCGTTAGCGGGGGAGCCACGGTTTTTACTCGCCGATGAACCAACCGGTAATTTAGACAGCTTAATGGCGCGCCAGGTGATGGAGCTTTTAGAGAATATTAATCAGCAAGGCACCACCATTATTATGGTGACCCATGACCCTGAATTGGCCCGTAGAGCTCAGCGAAATATTCAAATTGTTGATGGTCAGGTGTGTGATTTTTCGATGTACCAACCTGCTGCAACTGGCACTCGTTAAGGGGAACATCATGTTTTTTTATTATTGCGATTTAGCCTGGCGAAGCATTCGTAAAACGCCGATGTTATCCATGTTAATGGTGTTAGCTATTTCAATTGGTATTGGTATTACTATTACGACTCTTAATGTATATAAAACCATGTCTTATAACCCCGCGGGCGATCGCAGTGAGGTGATAAACTCGGTGCAGTTATGGAGCCAAGGGTTAGACACCTGGGATGAGTTTAGCTCAAATATGACCTACACAGATGCTATGAACTTGCGTAATAACAATGAGCTGAGCTTCAAAGCTGCAACCTTTCGTACTGGTTTGGCGATGCAGTCTGACAACCCTAAAATTGAGCCAGTGTTGCAAAGTGTTAGGGTGACAGATAGAGACTTTTTTAAGATTTTTTCGGTGCCATTTTTATACGGCAGCTATTGGGATGTGAGCGTTGATGAACGCCCTGCGTATCAAGTAGTGATTAGCCAAAAACTCAATTTACGTTTTTTTGAAGGTAAAAACAGTGTAGGTAAAACGGTATTTTTAGACCGTAAGCCATACCAAATTGTTGGCGTAATTGAAGACTGGAATCCGCAACCTAAATATTACGACCCGCTTAATGGTGCTTTTAATGATGCAGAAGAAATCTTTATTCCTTTTTCGTTAACTGCTCAAGAAGAATTCGATGTATGGGGAAACACCAGTGGCTGGAAATTTGAACCAATGTTGACCTATAACGACAGATTACTCTCTGAAAAAGTGTGGATTCAATTTTGGACCGAGCTTAGCAATCAAGAGCAAAAACAAAGCTATTTAGCTTGGTTAACCCGTTATGTTGAGCAACAACGCACAATGGGGCGTTTTACCGACTCAGCCAAAACGCCCTCAGAGTTGGTGCAAATTAGCCATGTAGAAAAGTGGCTTGAAGACAACAATGTTGTGCCTAAAGATACCAGAATACTCGTTGGGTTAAGCCTGCTGTTTTTAAGTGTGTGCTTGGTGAATATTCTTGGATTGTTACTGACTAAGTTTTTAAAGCGTGCGCCTGAAGTGGGAGTTAGACGTGCCATTGGTGCCAGCAGAGGACAAATTTTTAGTCAGTATATGGTTGAGGTTAGCATGATTGGTTTTATTGGTGGAGTAGTTGGTTTGCTATGGGCCTTCGGTTCGTTAACTGCGTTACATGCTTATTTTGAAGTTGACCAAAGTTTGATAGGGCTTGATATGAGTATGTGGTTTATCACCCCGCTTATTGCTATTTCTACTGCGGTAATAGCGGGTATCTACCCAGCATGGGTTGTGTGCCGCACTAAACCGAGTGTGTATTTAAAAGCACAATAATGGATTTAATAAGGACATCATTATGTTACATATCAAGCCGATTTTATCCAGTTTAATGCGCAGTAAAAGTTCCCCTATTTTATTGTTATTACAAATTATTTTATCTGTTGCGATAGTCGCAAATGCCAGTTTCATTATTAATGAACGATTATCGTTAATGCAGCGTGAGTCGGGCTATGCAGAAGAACAAATACTGACGTTTAGTGTGTATAACTTTGACCCAAGCATCGATAACATGAAGCAAAACCAAGTCGATCAGCAGATTTTACGATCTTTGCCCAATGTTATTGATGCCAGCTACAGCAATATGTTGCCGTTAAGCGACAGCGGTTGGATGGATAGATATGTAGATGGCCCTGATGAAGATACTGCTAAAAGTACCCCAGGTTTTGCTTTTTATTTAGGTAATGAGCATTTATTAAATGTGATGGGAGCCAAGTTAATTGCGGGTAGAAACTTTAGCGCCGACGAAATTAATACCGGTCTGGATGACAGTGGCATGTTGGCATTGGTGTCGCAACCTTTAGCTAAAGCCTTTTGGGGGGATGAATCTCCACTGGGTAAAACCATGTATCAAGGTACGCAAACCGTGACCATTATTGGTGTCGTTGATAAGTTACAAGGTGCCTGGGTCGATCATGAAAACTTTGAATACAGTGTGATTCAGAATATCGATTTTGGTGGCAGTAGCAGCAACAAATCATACATGGTACGAGCTTTACCTGAACATATTAAAGGGTTGGAAGAGACCATTCGTAAGGCTTTTCATGCTGAAAACCCAAATAGGGTTCTCGATAATTTTCAAACCGTGGCTGAGCTGCGGGACAGAAGCTACAGTAACCATCGTTTAATGGCGACCGTATTGAGTATTATGGTGGTGTTACTGTTATTAATTACTGCGCTAGGGTTAACGGGTATGGTGATGTTTAATATTCAACGCCGCACTAAACAAATAGGCACACGTAGAGCACTAGGAGCGCGCAAGCGCGATATTATTCAATACTTTATGGTAGAAAACTATTTGATATGTATTGTCGGTGGTGTGATAGGTGGCATGTTGGCATTAGTGCTTGGGCAGCAATTAATGTCGCTTTACAGCTTACCTATGGTACCTGTGATTTATCCGATTCTGTCTGTAATTGGTTTGCTGGTGGTGACAACGCTTGCGGTGATCGTACCGGCAGCTAAAGCGGCAAATATTTCACCTGCTCTGGCAACGCGCAGTGTGTAATTTGTTAAACTGCGTCGCTTACGTTTAACAATAACATGACCGTGAGTTCTTCTGTCATGTTATTGTTAATGAATATAATATCCTGTTTTTGAATTACGACAACCTAAATGGACTAAAGCCTACTCTAATGGATACTATTTTAATTGTTGATGACAATCATGCTGTTTGCCAAGCGTTAGCGTTAATGGTTGAGCTGCATGATTACCATGCTATTTTTTGTCATTCACCTGAAGCGGCTATGGATATTGTCAGCAAAAAAGAGATCAGTTTAGTCATTCAAGACATGAACTTTAGCCGTGATACCACCTCGGGCGAAGAGGGCAAACAGCTGTTTTATGCCTTGCGTCAGTTACAGCCCAATTTACCCATTATTTTGATGACAGCCTGGACCCAGTTAGAAACCGCAGTAGAGTTGGTTAAAGCGGGCGCTGCCGATTACATGGGCAAACCCTGGGATGATGCCAAGTTGCTAAACAGTATAAGCAACTTATTGTCTATCTATCGACTGTCTCAACAAAACCATCAGTTAAGCCGAATCCACAGTGACCGTATGTCGGCCATTAATGACGCAAACTTATGCGGTTTAGTATTTGCCAGCGGCGCCATGCAGCGTTGTGTTGACCTTGCATTGCAAGTCGCCCGCTCAGATGTATCAGTGATGATCACGGGCCCCAATGGCGCGGGTAAAGACAAAATAGCCGATATTTTACAGGCTAATTCACCGTTAAAAGCCAACCCCTTTATTAAAGTGAACATTGGTGCATTACCAATGGATTTACTCGAGGCTGAGCTGTTTGGTGCAGAAGCAGGGGCATTCACCGGAGCGAATAAAACTCGCGTTGGTCGTTTTGAAGCCGCCGATGGTGGCACATTATTTTTAGACGAGATTGGCAATTTACCCTTGTCTGGCCAAGTTAAACTACTTAGGGTGCTACAAACGGGTGAGTTTGAACGTTTAGGTAGTCATCAAACGCGCAAAGTGAATGTACGCGTGATTAGTGCGACTAACGCTGATCTTGCCGATGACATTGCTAATGGACGTTTTCGTGAAGACTTATATTATCGCTTAAACGTAATTGAGCTCAGTGTGCCACCCCTAAAACAGCGCCAAGACGATATTTTACCCTTGGTAACCCATTTTATGGGTGAGCAGTTTATTATTAATAAATCGACTCAGCAGGCGTTAATTAATCATTGCTGGTCTGGTAACGTACGCGAGCTAGAAAATGCCTGTAAAAGGGCTGCATTGCTAGCTAAGTCAACACAATTAACAATTGATGATTTTGGCTTAATTCCCCTGCCTACAAGTCAAATGGAAGCGGGGTCAAGTCATAATCATGAAAGCCAATCTTATTCTACTTCGCTAGTTGAACAACAAGATAATGCGCCCTTAATCAATGAGCCCGATAAACAGCAAATAGAAGCAGCATTAACTCAGCATAATGGTGTTATTGCCAGAGTGGCTAAGTCATTTGGTTTAAGCCGTCAGGCCTTGTATCGTCGTATGGATAAATTTGGTATTCGAGATACAAAATCATGATGTTGTCGCTGCGAACTAAACTGGTGCTAGCCAATATGCTTAGTTGCCTGCTAGGGGGACTTTGTGGCGCGCTGGTGTGGTTTAGTCTGGGGGACACCGCCTTATGGTTAGCGCTGATTGTGATGCTGGTAGTCTGCTATTTTTGCACAACCTGGTTAACAAAACGATTAAGCGATAGCTTGCAAGCACTTGAAATCGGTTTACTTAATTTTAAAGATAATGATTTTAGCGTGTCGTTGCATTCTTACGGCGAGCCACAATTAGATGCGCTAGTGAGTCTATACAACCAAGCGTCAACAAAGCTGCGCAGTGAACGTCAATTTATTTATCAGCGTGAGCTAATGCTCGATAAGGTGATCCAAAATTCGCCTAATGTGATGTTATTAATTGACGATTCGCAGCGGATTATTTATGCCAATGGTGCTGCCAGGCATTTATTTCATCAGGGCGTGAAGATAGAAGGTATGCTGCTACCTGAACTGGCGGTCATGTTGCCCGACACATTAAAAGCTGCGTTAAAAAGCGAGCAAGAAGGGTAACACCATTCAGTTAAGAGTTTCTTCTCTTAACTGGATAGCGAGTTTTGTTAATTCGAACGGTCCTACTTTTGGGCCGTTTTCGTTTTTTGGGCAAGATAAATTGTTTAACGTTTTCCCTCATTGCTTTGAGCTTTTTAGGGATCGTTCCTGGCGAAGCAATTGCGCACCACATCAACTCATCCTGTATATAACGCATCGCCATTACAAAGCTAATCCGCAATGGTGACACCTCTGCCTCTTTAGCGATTTGGCTTATTTCAACTCTGATCAAGTTATACGCAATCAGCATTCCCCAAATCTCCTGATAAACGCCTTCAACGGTCTGACTTCTTAGTAAAATACTCTCATCAAGTTGATATTGCTTGATTTCTCCATAGCCATTTTCTATCTCCCAGCGTTCGAAATAGACATCTAATATATCTTGAGAGGAATATTTGCTTGTATTGGTTAATGAGCTCAGCACACCTGTAATATGATTGTCCTGGGATTTTTCTTGATAGGTCACTAGTCTTGCATGCCACTTTTCAGGTAGCTCTGGGTTCTTTTTTCTCGCTTGTGGTGATACTGGCATTTCAACTAGATAATCGTTATCAGCGTATTGCTCGATAACTTCAAAGCGTGTATTACATTTGAGTGGAGTAAGCCAATGACTATTTGGGTTGACTCCCCACCAACTTGTCATAAGATCTGCACTAAAGTAACAACTATCAAAAATAGTGAGAGAATTAGCTGGAACTGATTCAATTAGCTCTCGAGCATAACTAATTTCGCCTTTACTACACGGACCAAATTTTACATCTCTTATCATACGACTTCGTAATGACATGAGTGCGCATAAGCGGGCTACTGGGTATACGGACTGCTTCCTATGCTGATTACTGATATAGCCAAAATGCTCTGAATTTTCGGTATTTTCTGCACATCGAAATGTCGTTCCGTCAACAGAAAATAACTGAAGACCATGCCATGTATCTTGGCTGTCTTCCCTATGACACCAGTGTTTAGAAGTGATATTAAAAAGGGCTTTAAGGGGAGCGGCTGTAAGTCGCTGTCTGGCTTGCGGGATAGCACTTGGTGCAACGGTTTCGCCCAGCTTATCAACTAACTTTAAGTCGAGCTTCGAGACGACTTCGGCGATGGAACGATTTCGATAGAGGCCAATGCCAACAATGAGCCAAACGACTAATTCTGCAGGAAGTTTTCTGCGCCTAATACTTGCTTTGTTGGTTAGCTCTAACGCCTGTTCAATCCATTCCAATGGCAATTCTTTTTGAAAGATAGAGAGTTCTTCGGGGGCAGCAAGTAGTTCAGTATCAATAAGCCAGTTAGACAGCATAAAAAATAACTCCGTTCAAAAGAAGGAGTCATTTTCGTAGGATCATTTTTGCTGTCAACCGATCAGTTTCTTAACTGATCGGTGTTAAGCAAGAAGGGCTGTTTTCGATTGAGGGTGGCAAGGTAAGCGACAGCCATGCCGACAGTGGTGATGTTGAAACCTGGCATATTTCACGTGGGCGCTTTACCCAAAACAACCAACAACACCATTTAATTTTGCTCAAACAGCTCACAAAAGAGCTTAACCGCCAAGAAGTGGCCGTATGGAAAAAGGTGATAAGGATTATTAGCCATGAGCTGAATAATTCGGTGGCGCCCATTGCGTCTATGGTTAACTCGGGTAAGCATTTAACTCAGCATTTAGATAACCCTAAATTACAATTAATTTTTGATACCATCGAAAACCGCACCACACACCTTAGCCAATTTATTTCTCATTATGCACAGTTTGCTAAATTACCGCTGCCACAAAAAACCTTGATTGATTGGGCTAAGATGACTCAGCAATTAGCGCAGCAATATCCATTTAACCTGTTATCCCCTTTACCTACGATGCCAATCGAGCTAGATGCAGTGCAATTAGAGCAAGTTTTTATCAATCTGCTTAAAAACGCTCACGAGTCTGGCGCTAAGGCCGACACAGTGTCGTTAATGTTTGAAGAAGTAACTCATCCCGTTAACGGGTTATTGGTTAAAGTCGAAGACCAGGGTAGCGGAATGTCGACCGAGGTATTGTCGCAAGCCTTGTTACCGTTTTATTCAACTAAGCAGTCGGGTACTGGTATTGGCTTACCTTTATGCCGCGAAATAATCGAAGCCCACGGTGGCCGAATTAGTATGCAAAACCGTGTAGAAGGCGGTTTAAGTGTCAAAGTCTGGTTGCCTTCACAGTAAAAACATTTAGTGAAAACATTTAGTGGGGTCAAAATTTAGTGGGGTCAGGGTAAACATTTATAAAAACACTCTTGTCCCTCAAACCATTTTCTGTCCATAAATGCGTTAAATCTTTAAATAACAAACAAGGTTAAATCGAAGATAGCTATACGGCGGATGTAATCGCGGCTATGACCTTCGAAAACATGGATGTTTTCGCAGAGCGCCCATGGATGGGTTTACCGCGTGTCATAGAAGCGATTTCATTGAGTATCGTTGCCTAAAATCATAAAAAGCAAAACACCTGGGTCCCGGCTCAAAAGCATTGCCGGGACGACGTTAGAGTTAGGACGATATTAAAGTTAGGACCATGAGACAGTAGCTAACATGCCTTTGTCCAGAAATGCGTTAGTTCTTTTAACAAACAAGGTTGAATCGAAGATAGCTATACGGCGGATGTAATCGCGGCTATGACCTTCGAAAACATGGGTGGTTTCGCAGAGCGCCCATGGATGGGTTTACCGCGTGTCATAGAAGCGATTTCATTGAGTATTGATTTTTTATAATTTACATAAATAGCTGAAGACGTCGTAATCGATGTTAATACCAATTCCACTAATTATCTGATTGGTCACATAATTAATGGAAATGGTATAAGATTAAAAACGCCGTTAATGCGGACTAATTAACTCTCACAAAAATGAAGGGATACCATGCACACGATTTTGATTTGTTTACTTATAGCTATGTTATTGCCATATGCCGCTAAAGTGCCTGTTGCGATGGCGATGGCTAAGTTAGGCCGTTATGACAACAACCATCCGCGCGCGCAGCAAGCGCAATTAACCGGTTTTGGCGCGCGAGCCGTTGCAGGGCATCAAAATGCGTTTGAGTCATTAATCGTGTTTGGGGTGGCTGTGCTCACGGCATTAGTGACCAATAATGTCACCGATGTGGTGGCATTACTGGCCATTGTCCATGTGGTTGCCCGAGTGGTGTACCATGTGTTGTATTTATTAGATTACAGCACAATGCGGTCGTTATCTTGGTTTGTGGCGATAGGCGCGTCGATAGCGATATTTTGCCAGGCTTTTTAAAGGCTATAAACGTTGTAATAACCATAAAAAACGCCTTGTTGGCGTTTTTTTATGGCTGTGAGTTAATGCGAGTTTGCTATTGGGGAGCGTCTAGGCTGGCGATACGCTCGTAGCCCATTTCGGTAAGCTGATCGTTAACGCAGTCAAGTAAAAATGCAGCGACTTCGGTTTCAGGTAATTGATCTTCTACCGCTATTTGCTGACAGGCTTCTTTTAACGAAACGATGTCTTTCATTGGTGCTTGAGGCAGCGCACTTGCATTGAAGCTTAAGGCTAAACCGCTAGTAAATAAGGCAGCAATGGCTATGCGAGAAAGGGTAATAGATGTTGACATAATTGTTCCTTCTTGGGAGAACTTTGTTATTTTGACAAATATTACTGTAGCTTAGTTCCTTTGGGTAGTGTCTAAATCGATTTAGGTAATAATGTTATGACCGAGTTTGAGGTGTTACTCAACCAAGTTAATCAATGTCAACTTTGTGCGGCGTCATTAACTGATGGTGTTCGCCCTGTGGTGCAACTCGATCCTCAAGCAAAAATATTGATAATTGGCTAGGGTCTATTGATCTTTGCTGATTGAATTTTGTTCGAGTTAAAAACGTTTTAATCGAGACGAATGGATTGATGCCTAGTCATCTAAGCAAAATCCATTCAACAAAGAGTAAAACGTTTTTAGCCGAACCCTTCGGGCAGCGTTTGTTGGTCATTTTTACTGCGTTATCGACTTTTTATGTAGAATAACTACACCTCAAAGTCTCTGCCTTGTAGAAATGGCCAACAATTCGCTGCAAAAACAACCTTGAAAGATCAACAGACCCTAGGCGCCTGGGCGTAAAGTGCATGAAACGGGTATTCCTTTTAATGATGCCAGTGGTGACAGGTTACGTGAATGGCTAGGCGTAAGCCGAGAAGTATTTTACGATGCTAAGCAGGTTGCCATTATGCCAATGGGGTTTTGTTATCCTGGGAGTTATACTGCGACTACAGCTAAAAAAGGTCAATCGGGTGATTTACCGCCTCGATCGGAATGTGCGCCTAGGTGGCATGATTTATTATTGCAGCGCTTGCTGAATGTAGAGTTGATTTTGTTGGTAGGCCATTATGCTCAGCAGTATTACCTTGGTAGGAATTCCTTAATAAATAAACCTAAAACGCTCACCGAAACGGTAAAACAATGGCACAGCTTTGGGCCTCGCTATATACCGTTGCCCCACCCAAGCCCTCGCAATAATATTTGGTTGAGCCGCAATCCATGGTTTGAAAAAGACTTGCTTAGCGACATAAAACTGCGTGTCGCTAAAGCATTGGCCTAGGCCTGTTTACTGGCGATAAAATCAATGGCACTTGGTGATAAACAACGCTTAGACAAATAAGTGGTGCTTTTTTGCATGGCGATTAAAAAGCCTGCGTCGGTTTGGGTGATGCGGTACACATCGGTCCATAAAATCTGTTGATTTACATGAGTCGATTTGCTGTGGATCCCGCTATCATCAACGACTAATGTAACTGTATCGCCAGCGGCTTTACTGATCATTTGCCGCCATAACCACCAGGTTTTTTTAAAACGAATGCTTAACCACTCGACAACGGCTAAGCCAATAAAAAAGTAGCCTAAGTAATACATTTCTTTTGTATTGGCAGGTAATTGGCCAATACTTTCTTGCATTAAAATGGCCAAACCAATCACTACAAATATAGCTGTTTTGCTGTATTGTTTTAGGCTGGGAGCGGTATTTACCGACTGAGTAAAGCATTCTTCAAAGTAGGTTTTATCGAGCACATACTCTGCGGTGTAATTAAAAGCTGATGACATGATGACCTATGACTGCAATGGAATTACCAAGATTATCGCATAGTCGCCAGTTTGCTCAAAGCTTGAAGCAAACCGGCCTAATTAACCTGTAATTGAACTGACCAATGCCACAGATAATTGTTGCTGCTCTTCTGCTGTGAGCTGTTTATCTTCTTTATTTGATAATGAAAACACGTTATCTGCTCGTTCACCAACCGTACTGATGGTGGCTGAGTGAATATTGAGTTCGAGTAAGCGAAATGCACTGGCAATTTGCTCCATAAAGTCACTGGTGTCCAGTGCAGACACATTCACTAAAGAGCGTGTTGATTTACGTGAGTGCAAAAATTCAATTGTAGGATGATTATCAAAACTTTGGTGACGTCTTGAAGCTCGTTTTTTTGGCAACGCTAAGCCTTTGTCTAGCACTTGATGCAATTTGTTTAATACTTGTTTGCGGCGCTGGGCACTGGTAATGGGCTTTTCGTCAAAATCGAGCACCTTAAATGACTCAACCACATAACCGTCTTTTGTGCGGGCAATTTGAGCCTGTTTTACTGAAATTCGCAGTGCCGCTAGAGTGTTAAACAGCTTTACAAATAATCCAGGGCGGTCTTTGGTATACACAAATACGTCGCTGCAGCCTTTTACAATGGCATCATCGAGTAAAATTAATGTATTAAACTGATTATCTTCTGTTGGTACTGGGTTGTGTTGCAGCATTGCCTGTGTGTATCTAGCTATATCATCGGCTTCAGCATTGCTGAAAAAGGCAATGGGTAATCGCTTCCATAAGGTTTTGATATCGTTTGTGGTGTCTGTATCGCAGTTGAGCAAGTTAAGCGCTTCTTGCTTGTGCTCGCGCACAAGGGTGCGGATTTGAAGAACGTTTTCAAAACCACCTCGCAACGCTTTACGGGTGATAAAATACAGATCTTGCAACAATGAGGCTTTCCAGTCATTCCATAAATCATCATTGGTGGCTTGAATGTCTGCAATAGTGAGGCAATAAAGCGCATCGAGACGGGTTAGGGTGCCGACTTTTTTTGCAAAGGTGTTGATAACGTCTGGATCGTAAATGTCCATCCGTTGTGAGGTGATTGACATCAATAGATGGTTTTCTACCAACCAACAAATTAGTGCTTCTTGAGACGCTTTTAAGCCATGAAATTTGGCAAACATGCTCGCATCTACTGCGCCTAGTTCACTGTGGTCTCCACCACGGCCTTTGGCTAAATCATGAAATAATGCTGCAAACAGTAAGTTAGATTTGTTGGACATTTTTTGGTAAATGTCTGCCGCTAAGGCTAAATCTTTATCAAGACTTTTTATATTTTTGCTGTATGCATAAATGTTTTTCAATACTTTATGAGTATGCTCATCGACGGTGTAGGCATGGAATAAATCAAATTGCATTTGGCCAACCACTTCACGCCATTGCGGCAGGTACGATGCCAAAATACCGTGTTGGTGCATTAAGGTAATGGCCAGCCCCATGCCTTCTGGGTGGGCAAAAATGGCTTTAAATTGCTCGCGGCAACGTTGAAAGTCTTGTAAGTCGCCCATGAGGCGGCGTCTAACTTGGCGCAATAAGCGCAGTGTTTCTGCAGTAATGCCGATGATTTTGTCGTGGTGAATGGCTATAAATTCAAATAACGCCATGATTTGAGTTCGGTCAATAAATACCGTTTCATCACGAACATGAATGTACTGGTCGACAATTTCAAAGTTGTCATTAATGGCAATAATAACTGGATTGAGCTCTGGGATGATTTCGCGTTGAAAATAGGCCATTAATATTTTGTTTAATTCGCCAATGCGTTTCATTGCCCTGAAAAGCTGACGCATCATTTTTTCAATTGCAATACTGCCGCTTTCGCCGATGGACACACTGTCACCAAAGCCCATTAGTTTGGCGACTTCAGCTTGGTATTGCAGTAATAAGCGGTTTTCGGAGCGCTGAGCGGCCTGGTGCAGGGCAAAGCGCACTCTAAACAAAAAGTTTTGGCATTCCATTAGCTCGGCGTATTCGTCGTTGGTTAAAAAACCGAAGCGACGCAGTGATTGCATATTTGCCACACCAAAATGTTTACGAGCCACCCAGGTGAGGGTTTGAATGTCACGAATGCCGCCTGGGCTGGTTTTTAAATTGGGTTCGATGCTAAATGCGGTACCTTGTGCTTTGGCGTGGCGTTCTTGTTGTTCGCTCAATTTGGCATTAAAAAATGCCTGGCTTTGCCATAAATCTTGGCCGTATAGCGCGGTTAGCACTTGTTGTTGATGGTCGCTATTGCCATACAAATGGCGAATTTCGAGCAGGCTGGTGGCAATGGTGACATCGTCTTTACAGGCTTGAAAGGTATCTTTTAAGCTACGCACTGCATGGCCGAGGTCGAGGCCAATATCCCATAACTGAGTTAAAAATTCACTGACTTTTGCGCCATCGTTAGCGCTAAGTTCACCGTCGTGAATGATACAAATATCAATGTCGGAGAAGGGGTGCAAGGTTTGCCGGCCATAACCGCCAACAGCATTGAGTGAAATGTGACGATCATCTAAACCAAGTGATTGCCAACGTTGGCAAAGGAGAGTATCAAAAAATTGTGAACGCTTGTTTAACGTGTCATTAATCGCACTCTGAAAAATGTTATCTTGTAAAAATTGATCCAGTGACTTTATTGCCTGCTTAAGTTCTGCAGTGCTCATGTCTGGGCGCAAATCTGTACTGCCAGGTTGCGAAAGCATGTTACTCCTTAGTTGTGTAGTCCTTTTACAGAATAAGGTATTCTTACCCAAAATGGTATCACTCTATTTTATGAGGTTTTATGGTGTCTAAACGAGGTCGCTTAGACCAGTTTATCGCCCGTACGTTACAGATTTCGAAAAAAGCGGTCCGTAATTTACTGATTGATAATAAAGTATTGGTTAATGGTGTGTTGGCAAAGTCACCTGATTTGCAAATTGATGAATTTACGCATGTTGAATGTAACGGGGTGGTGTTGCGCCAGTATGAAAAACAGTACTTTATGCTTAATAAACCCGATGGGGTAGTGAGTGCAACTATTGATGAACAACACCCAACGGCTTTGAGTTTATTAACGGGCGTTGACCATGACATGCTGCATGTTGCAGGGCGGCTAGATTTACATTCAACGGGGTTATTATTGGTGACCAATGACGCGAAATGGTCAGCGGCATTAATGGCGCCACAAAACAAAGTGGCCAAACAATATATTGTTACTTTGGCCAATCCTATTGGTGATGACTATATCGAGGCATTTGCACAAGGGATGTATTTTGAATACGAGGGCATTACAACTTTGCCTGCGCAACTTACCATCTTGTCGAGCCACCAGGCCAAAGTGGTGTTGCGTGAAGGAAAGTACCATCAAATAAAACGCATGTTTGGCCGTTTTCGTAATCCTGTTGTTGCCCTGCATCGAGTGTCTATAGGGGAAATCGTACTGGATAACACACTGTTACCCGGACAGTTTCGTTCATTAACAAAAGCTGAAGTTGATTGCATTATTCAGCACTAGATCAACTTTTTCTTACCTGCAACATGTTAATTTAAGGTCATCTCAATAGGCCATAGGTGACATGTGAATTTTCAAGCATTGAAAAAAGTCAGTGAGCTTGATGTGTTTAGTTTGCTGGTATTTAAGATTATCTATGAAACTGGGTTTGCTAATTGCGCCGCTAAAGAGTTAGCTGTTTCTGCTCCAAAAATCAGTCGTTGCCTGACCTCGCTAAGGGTCATCTTTAATGATGAGCTGTTTTTTCGTCGCCAACAAGGTCTAAAACCCACGCCACTGGCAGAGCGTTTGTATCAGCCTGTGTGCCAGCTATGTGACATGATTGGGCAAATTGAGCGTGTAGCCGAAGACAAGTCTAGTCACCAACAAACGTCAATATTACATGTGGCTGTATCGCCAAGTATTATTACCAGTGTTGCCATTGCCTTAAGCCAGTGTCCTCGCGATACGATAGGTAAAGTCAAGTTACACAGTTGGCAGAGTGACACCGAAGAGCTGATTTATAATGGTGAGTTGGATTTTGGCATTGGGTTTGATACTCAAGATGCCCATGGTTTAGAAGTGCACACTATTGGCCGTGTCACGTCATTGTGTTTAGTGGGTAAGCAACAACATTCTGTATGGGATAATGCCGATGAAATTACACTTGAGGATGTGATCCAACACTCTATTGTGTATTTGAAATGTCGAGGTTTTAACAATCGTATCGATCCACTAGAACTGTATTGCCAAACACATGGCTTACCGTTAGAAGATATTGAATGTGTTAAAAAACTTGAAGATTGGTATTGGCACATACTTACCCTGGACAGTTTGGCGCTAACGATTTGTAATGAGGGTTCTTTTGCAAGCCAGATCCCCCAGTTGCGCGTTGAGCGATTAGCCGCCTCAGAGTTTGCCCGGCTTAATTCTGTGATGCCTATGCCGGATTACTGTTTAATTGAACGAGCAGAGCATTACCGCAGATATTCTACAGATGTGAAGCAAATGATAATCAATATCACTCGTTCAATAATAATGTGAGCGGATTCAAAATCTCAATGGACGAACGGACAAGGATGTCTTATTAACCACCATGCAGGATAATATTTTAACTTGATAAAAATCAATCGCTTGGGGTTGGTAGTTGATTGGTTTCCACAACTGGATTTATTCTGTCTTTTCAAATACCTCTTTAGGGTTGCAAATAATGAAATTCCCCCTTTCATCTATCAGTATATCCGATAATAAAACTGCAAATTTCTGTTAACGAATTTGCAACCAATCGTCACAGCTTTACTATCTCGCACGGGTATTTTGGCGTAATTCCTTATATTTTGTATGTGTAAGACCTACAAATCTAAATCGGGGGATTTAAGATGAAAAAATATAATAGAACTTTACTGGCTGCAGCGTTTATTGCAGCTTTTGGTATTGCAGGGTGTGGCTCGGATGGATCCGATGGCGCCGACGGCGTTGATGGTGTTAATGGCGTTGACGGAGTAGATGGTGCTGACGGTACGTCTGCTGCATTGACTGTAACAACCGTAGAAAATGCATATGGCTTCAATTTAACGCTCGACCCAGCAGATATTGTGGTGGTGGGTAGCGATCCATTTAGCATTAAGTTTACTGTTTCTGGGATCGGTACAGGTAACAAAGTTGTTCCTTTTTCTGGGCTTGAAAGAGTGGCTTTATATGTGATGAGCCAATCAGAAAATACCACTGATACTGGCGCTCCTATGTTATGGACCAGTCATACTTTAGCCAATGATTTTGGCAGCAGCATGTACTGTAATTTAACCGGTAGCACGACAGCGCGTGATGGCTCTGTGGTTAATGCCTGTACGCTTGCTGAAGATACCGCTAATCCTGGTACCTATACTGGTTCTTGGACTCACGAAGGTAATGCGCCCGTCGTATTAACCGACGGTGATGCTAACGATTTAGTTCGTGTAATTATTCGTGCTTATGATGTAGTAGACGCAGACGGAACAAGTATCAGCGATAAAATTTTATCAACACCGTTAGATTTTATTCCTGCAACGGGTGAGCTAGCTGTTTCTGAAAAAGACTCTGTGTCGAATGCGGCATGTATTAAATGTCACAGCTCATTAGATGGTTACGCTGATACTGACATGCGTATTGCTAATATTGATGCTCACCATAATTATCAAAAAGTGGAAAACTGTGTGGCTTGCCATAACCCAGCCTATGCGGGCGGACAAGATGATCCTGAAAAAGGCTATAACGCTAATTTCAATGCCATGATCCACACCATTCATGCGGGACATCAAATTGCAGACTCACTCACTGGCGAAGCCAAAGAAATGTTTGGTGAAATTGGTTTCCCATCTGAGTTAAATGAGTGTACAGCATGTCATGATAACGGTACTCAGTGGAACGATAACATTTATGCTGAAGCTTGTGTGTCTTGTCACGTTGATGTCGACTTAACCACGGGTGATAACCATAATGGCATTATTCCTGCGAGTGACGCTGTATGTTCTGGTTGTCATGGTGCGGGTAGTTTAAGCCCTATGCAAGCTCATAATGTCGGCGTACGTGCAATGACGACTGATTCAATTGTCATGTCCGTAAGCAATGTGGTTTATGCTGAAGATGCAGTTGATGTAAGCGGTGTAATGCAAGACCAAATGACAATTACATTTGATGTAACAGTTGATGGCTCTCCAATTGTTGATGGATTCGATTTTGCAGATTATGCAAACTACGACGAAATCAAAACAGGTACAGTTGACGCTGATGGTACTTATTATGTGGGTACTTCTGTAAACCTATCTGGTGTAGTTTCATCTGGTGGTAAGTTTGTGGTGACTAAAGTGGCTAACTTTAATGTTGCTGGTCAAACTATCGCAATTACGCCTCGCTTCTCGGTGTGTGCTGATTCAGATGCTAAATTAGTTGCCTGTCAAGATGCCAGCGGTGAAGACCAATATGCTGTTGAATATGTTGCAGTTACTATGGACACCAAATACTGGAATCTAGCTAATGCAGATGGTTCTGGTGCTAACATTGCTCGTCAAAGTGTGCCATCAATGGTGACCGCAGATGAAGCGAAATGTAGCACTTGTCATACTTCTCTTGGCATTGCAAAACACTATGGTAACGAACGTTTTGACCAATGTATGGGTTGTCATAACAACACATGGGGTGGTTCTTACCATGTTACTGTTGAATACAAAACAGATGAAGTTAATGACGATGGTGAACCTGTATTTGCAACCATTGATGATTTAACTTACAACAACCGCGACTTAATGACTGTTTCTCACCGCTTCCACAGTGGTTTATGGGACGATAACCGTGGTTTCCCTGCAATTAACTTAAATTCAGATATGGAAACCCAAGGTTACCCTGCTGTTGCGACTGAATGTTCAGCTTGTCATAAAGACGACATGAATATCTTTGCTGCTGATGGTGGTTTAGCGTCAGGTAAACGTGCTATTGCGGTTAATTCTGCTGGTACTCAGTTTATCTCTCCAGTTGCAGAGTCATGCCGTACTTGTCACGCTCACTCTGATGCCGCAGCACTGGCTCACTTTAAAGCGAATGGTGCAACAGTTGAAGGTGAACCAGATACTACTGCTGATTTACCTGTAGAGTCTTGTGCAACTTGTCATGCTGAAGGTAAAACTTACGGTATTGATACAGTGCATTCAACTGTGGCTCACTAGGTTAATACAAAATACAATTTCTTAATCATCACATAAGAAACTAAGTAAGAGGGCGGCAGCAATGTCGCCCTCTTTTTTTGTTTGATTTTCGGTGTAGCTAGGGGCGCTACGCTGCTAGGGCGGACTTTGTCCTGCTAGGTTGCTACGCTGCTAGAGCGGACTTTGTCTTGCTAGGTTGCTACGCAGCTAGAGTACTACGTCGTCCCGGTAACGCTTTTGAGCCGGGACCCAGGTGTTGGCTTTTGGGGCTTAGGTTCTAGGTCCTAGGAACTCGCAAGCTCGCCAGAGAGCGGACTTCGTCCTGCTAGGGTTGTTTTGCTGCTAGAGCGGACTTTGTCCTGCTAGGTCGCTGCGCTGCTAGAGTACTACGTCGTCCCGGTAACGCTTTTGAGCCGGGACCCAGGTGTTGGCTTTTGGGGCTTAGGTTCTAGGTCCTAGGTCCTAGGTCCTAGGAACTCGCAAGCCAGAGAGCGGACTTCGTCCTGCTAGGTTGCTACGCTGCTAGAGTACTACGTCGTCCCGGTAACGCTTTTGAGCCGGGACCCAGGTGTTGGCTTTTGGGGCTTAGGTACTAGGTTCTAGGTCCTAGGTCCTAGGAACTCGCAAGCTCGCCAGAGAGCGGACTTCGTCCTGCTGGGTCGCTTCGCTGCTAGAGCGGACTTCGTCCTGCTAGGTCGCTTTGCTTCTAAGACTTTATAGATTCTAGCCGCGCAGCGTCCTAGCAGCGTAGCGCTCTAGGTTCTAGACTCTAGCTTTAGACTCAAGAGTGATCGCCATTTTATCGTAGATACAAAAAGGAGGCATTGCTGCCTCCCTTGGAATTGATGATTTGCGGTGCTAATCGAGTGCTATTAGCGGTTACGCTGCCGTTTGTTGGCGCTGCATGGTCAATAACCATTTACCGTAGATAAAGATACCCACAGCCGAAATAATCCCGATAGCAGCAATGATGTACCATGCCATACCAATGTTATTGGCTTCATAAAGCATATGGGTTAATTGTTGTGCTTCCATGCCGGTAAAATCGACTAAACGCATAAAGGCTTCACCTTGTGGAATCGCATCAACATCAGTTTGGCTCATGCCACGGCTGACTAATTCATTACGCGAGATAATCTCTTTAGAGGCATAAATTTGGTAAAGCTTAGGGGCAAAGTAGCCTTCTAAAGTCCAACCTATCCCTTGCGGTAACATCACAAAGCCTAGGTACATGGCTTTTTTACCTTCAGGGGCAATATTACCCATAAATTCGTTTTTCTTTGGGCTAATCATCATTTCACCGAAAGAGAACATGGCGATGGCCAATACAATCATCCAGGCAGCATTAAATGCGCCTACCAGCATGATAGCGGTAATACTTAAGATACAACCCACTAACATGGCGGTGGTAATACGGTACTTGGCAGTAAATGCAGCCACCAAGAAACAGGTAGTCATGATCATACCGGCGTTAAGGTTTAACATGCCTTCTGGCATGACCTTAGTCCCTTCATTATTTAGGCCAAGCCAGAATTGTAAAATACCGTTGCTGGTGCCTTCTGGGCCAAATAATGAGGTGACAATAATGCTGGTATCAACCCATTCGGCAATATGAATAGGCAGTACGTCAAATAACGAGTTATATAAAAACCAGAAGCCTGCAAATACCAACATGTAGTAAATCACGACTGGTTTTTTAAGTTCTCTTAATGCGTCTTTCCATAATGCTTCTTGTTGGATTTCGCCAGATTTTATTTTTTTGGCACGTTCTAAACGTTCATCTTTACCTGGCTCTTTATAAGCCAGTAAAAACAAAAAGTTGAATGAGATGATGGCTGCACAGGCATAAAACACATTGTCCCACGATAACTGACGCATATGCACAGCAACCAATGGCCCTAAGAATCCACCGATATTAACTACCTGGTAAAATATGCCCCAGGCCATTGAGGTGTTTTCGCGTTTAGTCGACAACACTAATGTGCCTTGAATACCGGGCTTAAATACCCCTGTACCTGCGGCAAGCAACATGGCTCCGGCTAAAAATCCCCAAAAGTTTGGGAAAAACGCCATGGTGAGATAGCCCATGATTTTAATGATGGTTGATACAAAAATGGTTTCTTTGTAGCCAACTCGATCGGAAATACCACCAGTTAATACTGGAATAAAGGTTTGTAGCATAGCCCATACAGCAATGATGATGCCGTAATCGTGCAAATCGATGCCTAAACCTCCTTCAGATACGGGGGATTTGGCATATAAACCGGCAGAGGCTTTTACGCCATAGTAGGCGATACGTTCAACCAGCTCCATGCCGCCGACCAGCCAAAAAATATAACCGAGGCTAGTGATTGATGCCCACATTCCCAGTTGTTTTACTTCACTCAGGTCGTTGCCTGAATGCGAATTAGTGCTCATAAGTCACCCTTTATTATTGTGTGTTGAGTTAACGCAAGACACTCTACCTAAGTTGAGGGAAAATATCCAAAAAACAAAAAGCGGATCGTGAGATCCGCTTTGTTTATTGTCAATTGCTGTGCATTTTAGCCGATATTTAGGCGCCACAACATTTTTTATATTTTTTGCCACTGCCGCAAGTGCATACATCATTACGGTTAGGTTTTGCGTCAAACGTAACGGTTTTAGGTTTGTTCAGTAAACCTGTTAGCTCAACAATGTTCTCGGCTTTATCGGCATCAACAGTAATGTTAGCAAATAGCTTGTGCTCAGCGACCATGGTGGCAACTTCTGCTTTGCGATCTTCAGTTTGCACCGTGAGGTTTAACGGTGAAATTTCAGTACCCGGTTTAGTCGCTCGTTTGGTGTTATAACCGCTTTCGCCATAGGCTGGCTTTGGGGTTCTGCGACCTTTAAAAAAGAATTTATCAGACATGGTTTTGACCCATTAAATAGAATGATGATATTGGCGCAAGCTTATACAGCAAAAACGCAAAATGGGATATTAAAGTTTGCTATAAGTATAAAATAAAAAAACCAGCGACACATCGCTGGTTTTTAGTATCAATGTAATTAATTGATTACGCTTCTATTTTAGCCAGCTCAACTTTTTGCTCGTTTAATTTTTCAATATCACGAGTTAAGTCGGTCATTTTTGCGCGCTCTTTATCAATAACGGCGGCAGGGGCTTTGGCCACAAAACCTTCGTTAGATAATTTGCCTTCAATACGGGCAATTTCTTGCGCTAGCTTTTCTAGTTGCTTGTCGATACGGGCCATTTCGGCAGCTACATCAATTAAGCCGGCCATTGGAATGAGTAGCTCCATATTGCCCACTAACTGGGTTGTCGACATTGGCGCGCTGTCACCTTCTTCAAGCACTGTGATGGTTTCAAGCTTGGCAAGACTTGCAAAGAAAGCCTGGTTGGCTTCTAGGCGAATACGGTCTTGATAACTTACACCACGAACCAGCGCATTAAGTGGCTTAGATGGGGCAATGTTTAGCTCAGCGCGAATGTTACGTACTGCCACAATCACTTGTTTAACCCATTCAAGGTCGGCCATTGCTGTGGCATCAACTTGATCAGCTTGATAGGTTGGGAACGTGGCCAACATCAAGGTGTCACCGGTTACGCCGGCTAACGGCTTAACACGCTGCCAAATAGTTTCGGTAATATATGGCATGATTGGGTGCATTAAACGCTGCATTTTTTCAAGCACTGTGACTAATGTATGGCGTGTGCCACGCATTTGCGCTTCGCTGCCACTTTGCATTACAGGCTTGGTGAGCTCTAAATACCAGTCACAGAATTGGTTCCAGGTGAACTCGTATAAAGTGTTAGCTGCCAAGTCGAAACGGTAAGCGGCCATGTGGTCGTCGAAGGTTTTTACGGTTTGGTTGAATAAACCAATAATCCAACGGTCGGCTAATGACAGCTCCATTTCACCTGGTTTGCCGTCAACTAAGATTTGGCCGCAATCAAGTGGTGTGCCAGCTTCGTCGCTGTCTGGGTTGGTTTGAGTTTCTGTGTTCATCAGCACGTAGCGTGATGCGTTCCATAACTTATTACAGAAACTGCGGTAACCGTCTAGGCGCTTCATGTCCCAGTTAATGTCGCGACCGGTTGATGCCATTGCAGCTAAAGTAAAGCGCAATGCGTCAGTACCGTGCGCTTCAATGCCTTCGCTAAACTCTTTGCGGGTACTCTTTTCAATTTTTGCGGCCAGCTGTGGCTGCATCATGTTGCCGGTACGTTTTTCAACTAGCGCTTCGAGTTCAATACCGTCAATCATGTCTAATGGGTCAAGTACGTTACCTTTAGATTTTGACATCTTGTTGCCGGCTTCGTCACGGATAAGACCGGTCACGTAAACGGTTTTAAAAGGCACTTGTGGTTTGCCGTTTTCATCTTTAATGAAATGCATGGTCATCATGATCATACGGGCAACCCAGAAGAAGATGATGTCAAAACCTGTCACCAACACATCTGTTGGGTGGAAGGTTTTTAAGTCTTCTAAATTGTCTGGCCAGCCTAGGGTTGAGAATGTCCATAACGCTGAACTGAACCAGGTATCTAATACGTCATCATCTTGGCGCAGTACGGCTGAGTCGGCAAGCTTATGCTTGGCGCGCACTTCTGCTTCGTTACGACCAACATACACTTTGCCGTTTTCGTCGTACCAGGCTGGAATACGGTGTCCCCACCATAACTGGCGTGAAATACACCAGTCGTTGATGTCGCGCATCCACGAAAAGTACATGTTTTCGTATTGCTGTGGCACAAATTTGATTTCGCCGGTTTCAACCGCTTCGATGGCGGTTTTAGCCATAGACTCAACGGCCACGTACCACTGGTCTGTGAGTAATGGTTCAATCACCACACCTGAGCGATCGCCATAAGGCACTTTTAAGCCGTGTGGCGCGACTTTTTCAAGTAAACCTAGGGTGTCAAACTCAGCAACGATTGCATCACGGGCTTTAAAACGGTCTAGGCCAACATAACGCTCTGGTAAGGCCATTTCGATGTCTTTGTTTGGCGTGCCGTCGGTGTTAATCACTTCAACAAAGCTACGTACCGATGCATCTAAAGTGAAGATGTTGTACATAGGCAATGCATGACGCTTACCTACTTCATAGTCGTTAAAGTCGTGTGCAGGGGTGATTTTCACGCAGCCTGTGCCAAATTCCATGTCGACATAATCGTCGGCAACAATCGGGATTAATCGATTAACGATAGGCAATAGAATGAATTTACCAATGAGTGACTGGTAACGCTCGTCATCTGGGTGCACAGCAACTGCACTGTCACCTAGCATGGTTTCTGGGCGGGTTGTGGCAACTTCGAGGTAGTCTTTACCGTCGGCCGTGAGCGCACCTTGTGCCAAAGGATAGCGGAAGTGCCACATGTGGCCTTGCTTTTCTTTGTTTTCAACTTCTAAGTCTGAAATGGCGGTGTGCAGCTTTGGATCCCAGTTGACTAGGCGCTTGCCGCGATAAATTAATTCGTCATCATAAAGACGCACAAACACTTCTTGAACCGCTTTTGATAAGCCTTCGTCCATGGTGAAACGTTCGCGATCCCAATCAACTGAGGCGCCCATGCGACGAAGTTGTTTGGTGATGGTGCCGCCAGACTGTGCTTTCCAGTCCCAGACTTTATCGATAAAGGCGTCACGGCCTAAATCGTGGCGTGTTTTACCTTCTTCGGCTTCAAGCTTGCGCTCCACCAACATTTGCGTGGCGATACCAGCGTGGTCGGTACCCACTTGCCAAAGGGTATTTTTACCCTTCATGCGTTGATAGCGGGTGAGGGTATCCATGATAGTGTCTTGGAATGCATGACCCATGTGTAAGCTACCGGTTACGTTCGGTGGCGGGATCATGATGCAGTAGTTGCCTTGTGATTCATCACCATGGGGCTTGAAGTAACCTTGCTCTTCCCAGTTTTGGTAAAGGGCTTGTTCGATAGACTTTGGGTTGTATGTTTTTTCCATAGGAGCGTTATGTTCTCTATCTAAATTAAGTGTTTATTCTGCTAATGCTTGGGTGCTAGGTGTGATGCCGGCACTTTGGTATTGACGGTAGCGATTGCGGGCAATGCGCTTGAGTTCATCGTCATTAGCGACAAAATCGATAATATGGGGCAAGTTTACCGCAAAAGTGGGCATTTGGTCTGCAAGATTAATCAGAACTTGGCGACTTTTATTTGGCCCTAGGGTGTCAAAACCAATTTCAACAGGCGCGCCTGTTACTGGGCCTTCACCTTTTAAATTGTGCGGTACAAAGGCGTTTGGCTCAAATTGCCACAGTAACTCGTCAATTGCATAGGCTTGTTGTTTGTCTTTGCAATGAATATAGACGGTTTTTTGCTGGCGATAATGTTGTTCTGCTAACCGGCAGGCAGCCAAATAAAGCGCATCTAATGCACTCATTTGATTATGATTATCAGGCATAAGGTAAAACAAGGCTTGAGTCATGTTGTGCAGCTTTTTAGCGGTTAATAAGTTGGCCACGAGTTTACACTAAAATCGCTTGCGGGTTAATGGCTGTGGTTCTGCGATTTATATGACATTTGCATTAGCTACCCTTAGCGAATTAGTTCACATTTTACATGGGTAGGGCTTGTGCCTTTGGTGCACTCTTTTAATGCTCTGCGTTGCGCTTTTAGCATTGTGTCATAACCAAAACCGTAGCCATAGCGAATATGACCACTCTCGCTAACAGCAACAGCAAGAGCTTTGTGATCGTTAAAGTCTTTAAATTGCTTTAACACTTCAATCAATTTTTGATCATTTGTTATGAATTGACACGCTTTAGCTTTTGGGTTTTGTTCGCAAGTTAATGGATATTGATCAATTACATGATATGAAATATCGATACTGTTAAACCAAGAAGACCAGCTGGTTTCTTTTGTCTCATTTGTAAGATCAGCAGGAACATGAATTTGCAGTTGTTGGTTGTCAGAATCTTGTGGCTCTAACCAGACTAAGTTGAGTTTATTGTCGTTAGGGTGGCCGTCTGCCACAAGCACATCGCCCGCGCAGTTTTCGCACAGTTGCTCATCTGCTTTTATGATTGATATTTGGGTTGAATGGCCAGAAGCGCCGCCGCAGCTTCGTTCAAAGATAACAGCTTTGTACATGTTATCTAATGATAGCGATTCGGTGTAAACGGTATTACCGCACATGGAGCTGAGTAGAAAGCCCAATAAAATTGCCGTTAACCCATAAAGGGCTAACGCGCTGACGATGGTAATGATAATGACTTTTAGCGCTTTCATCTGAATATCCATTTCAATGACTTTAATGCAATAAAGTAGAGGGTATTGGGTATAAAAAGGCTAAATGTAGTAATTAAACAGTCCTTTGCCTTGTTTGCTGCGGGCTTTGGCTTGGTTCATCTTAACCCCATGTAGACGCTAAACAATATAATGGTTACTTTACTTAATTTAACAAGTTAAACATTGTTTATGCTCGATTTTTAGGGGATGACTTAAGCTGGATTATTGGACTTGAGATGCAAAGTATCGTTGGTAGAGTGTTTGATAATGGCCAGATGCTTTTAATTGATCAAATGCGTGTTGCCATTGTGCGACGGTTTCATCATTGGTGTCGTTTGAAAAGGCAATATACAAAGTTGAATCATAAAGTTTAATGGGTGTTTTCTCTATGGTGTTTACATCAATATTGGCTGCTTTGGCCAAAAATGGCATCACCAGTTCGCTCATTGGGGCAACATCAACCCGTCCATGATTGAGCATTTTCAATGATTGGATTTGCGATTTGTCGGTACTTAAATTTGAGAATTCATTCGTTTCTAAATAGGTGTGGTCGGCATTACCTTGTACCACGCCAATTTTAGAGACGCGCTTTAAATCGGTTAACTCTTTTAATGTTAGCCCTGAGTTACGTTTTTGATAAAAATACACACCACTAGTGATAATTGGGCCTACCCATTTCATGTCGTTTTCTCGCTCAGGCCTTTTGGCGATAACAAATAATGCCGTTTGGGGCTGTGTTTTTAAGTTCTGAAATGCGCGATTAAATGGGAGTAGTTCGATATTGGCTTGCATTCCTCTGATTTGAGCCATGCCTTTAACGAGTTCAACAGAGAAGCCCGTTAACTGATCATTTTGTTGATAA
Organism: Shewanella inventionis; assembly: GCF_019931735.1. Classification (NCBI taxonomy): domain Bacteria; kingdom Pseudomonadati; phylum Pseudomonadota; class Gammaproteobacteria; order Alteromonadales; family Shewanellaceae; genus Shewanella; species Shewanella inventionis. The sequence goes on from NZ_CP082926.1 coordinate 1,609,930, forward strand.
CTAAAAGGATGTAATGAATGGGTAATAAAGCGGATGTGTCCATCGGCTTGAGCAAATACAGGTGGAGGCATCAAGGCTAGCGTTAGTATAAGCACTAACATAACCGCTGAGGTTAACGACGACATTAACGCGTCGAGGCAGTTACATTTAGGTATGTACACTGACATGTTCACTAAAGGAAGTTTCACTTAATCATTTCCTGAGTGGTCAGTTTTGTATTTGGATTAAGCGATACCATGCAATCAAATCCTTGTGATCGTTAAGCTCAGTTAGTAAATGGTTAGAGATAATTTAATGTGCTCTTAGCTTATACTGATTAATCTTGCTGTTCAATATTTAAGCTTGTTTGGGGTGTAAAACATAATTATTGGAAATGGTATAAAAAAGGGTAAAGCAGCGCTTTACCCTTTTAATGTGCGTTTAATTACAGATTATTCGCTAATATCGACACCAGCGCGATTAATTAAGAACTGGCTTAAAATAGGAACAGGGCGGCCAGTTGAACCTTTATTGGCGCCACTATTCCAAGCGGTACCGGCTACGTCTAAATGTGCCCAGTTGTACTTTTTAGCAAAGCGAGACAAGAAACACGCCGCCGTAATAGAACCCGCAGGACGACCACCAAGGTTAGTCATGTCGGCAAATGGGCTGTCTAGCATGTCTTGGTATTCATCCCACAATGGCATACGCCATGCACGGTCGCCACTTTGCTCACCAGCATTAAGTAACTCATGTGCAAGTGGGTTGTGAGAACTAAATAAACCTGAAGCATGTTTACCAAGAGCAATAACACACGCACCTGTTAGGGTTGCTGTGTCGATAACTAACTCTGGGTCAAAGCGTTCAACATAGGTTAATACGTCACATAACACTAAACGGCCTTCAGCGTCGGTGTTAAGTACTTCAACGGTTTGGCCTGACATGGTAGTTAAAATGTCACCCGGGCGATATGCATTGCCAGATGGCATGTTTTCGCATCCAGCTAATACACCAATTACATTGATAGGTAGCTTCATTTCGCACAGTGCTTTCATAGTGCCAATGACACCTGCAGCGCCGCCCATGTCGTATTTCATTTCATCCATGGCTTCGCCTGGTTTTAATGAAATGCCGCCTGAGTCAAAGGTTAATCCTTTACCGACAAGTACGATGGGTTTCTCTGTGCTGTTAACTGCACCTTGGTATTCCATCACTGTCATGATCGATTCGTTACTGCTCGCACGGCCTACTGCAAGGTATGAGTTCATGCCCAACTTGGCCATTTGCTCTTCACCTACGGTAGTCACTTTAAGGTTTTCGTACACTTCAGCCATTTGGCGAGCTTGAGACGCTAAATATGCTGGGTTACAAATGTTAGGCGGCATGTTGGCCACATCACGACAAAGATGCATACCCGCAGAAACAGATGCGCCATGTTCAATTGCGCGTTCGCCAATAGTGAGCTCACGGCGTGTTGGTACATTAAATACCATTTTGCGCAATGGTCGGCGAGTTTCACCCTTGCGGGTTTTTAAGGCGTCAAATGAATACAAGCTGTTTTGAGTCGTTTCAACGGCTTGGCGTACTTTCCAATAGGTGTCGCGGCCTTTGACATGCAGCTCAGTTAAGAAGCATACTGCTTCCATTGAGCCTGTTTCGTTCAACGTACTAATGGTTTTTGTGATGATTTGTTTGTATTGGCGCTCGTCTAACTCACGCTCTTTACCACAGCCAACCAATAACACGCGCTCACTCAATACGTTTGGTACATGATGCAATAGCAGCATTTGTCCTGGTTTACCTTCAAGGTCACCACGACGAAGTAGGTTACTAATATAACCTTCACTGATTTTGTCCAATTGCTCTGCGATACCAGATAAACGGCGAGGTTCGTAAACGCCAACGACGATACACGCTGAACGTTGTTTTTCGGGGCTGCCGCTCTTTACGCTAAACTCCATGAGCACTCCTAGATTCTTAAAGACAAATTTTTATATTTATTAGATAATGTTTGCATTAGGCCATCTGGCATATAATCAACGAAAAGGTGTTAACTGTTTGGGATTATTAACTAAAAAAAGGCAAAATTTGACAGCCAAAATAAATGTTAACCAAGACCCCAATGCACCTTCCGCGCTGGTCAGAAAACTAGCAAAACTGCTGAAAGTAGACAGTTTACATGAAAGTTGCTCTGATACCAGTAAAAAGATAAGTTTAGCCACCGGATCCTACTTGTGATTGTATTTAGATACCTGATTGGTGAAGTTTTAAAAGCGCAATTTGCAGTACTAATCGTACTGTTAACTATTTTTATCAGTCAGCAATTTGTGCGCGTGCTAGCAGACGCTTCTGACGGCGAATTTCCTGCTTCTTTAGTCATAACACTGTTGGGGCTGAATTTGCCTCAATTAACAGTATTAGTATTACCCTTAAGTTTCTTTTTGGCCATTTTATTGGCCCACGGGCGCATGTATGCCGAAAATGAAATGGTGGTACTGCATGGGGTTGGGGTGAGCGAATGGTATGTTACGCGTGTAACCCTATTAGTGGCTTTTGCCAACTTGATCTTTACGGCTTATTTGTCGGTATATGTGGGGCCTTGGGCCGAAGAACGTCAAAATCAAGTATTAGAAAAAGCCCAGTCTGAAGCCGGACTCGCTGCATTAACTCAAGGGCGGTTCCAGGCCAGCCCAAATGGCCGTGCAGTGTTGTTTGTTGAACGCATAAATAAAGACAATACCCTTAATAACGTGTTTGTTGCTCAGCTTCCCGATCCTGAAGACGAAGACGGCCTAACTAATATTGTGGTTGCCCAACAAGGTCGAGTAATAGAGGACAATATTGGTAGCCAACAATTGCAGCTTGAAAAAGGCGTACGTTATCAAGGAAGCCCAAAATCACTTGATATTCAGGTTATTGAGTTTGGTGGTTATAAGATGGAAATCAAGGAGCAGGAGGTCGATGAGCGTCGACGTAAGTTGTCTGCTCTGCCAGTAGAGCAGTTATTGGCAACGCCTGGCCCAGAAGCCGCAGCAGAATTTCAATGGCGGTTAGCAATCCCTATTGCGATCCCGTTAATGACATTAATTGCGGTGCCATTGGCTCGGGTTAATGTTCGTCAAGGTAAATTTGCCAAAATGTTCCCGGCCATTTTATTGTACTTAGGTTATTTTGGGTTGATGGTCGCGGGGCGTAAAGCATTGCAAGACGAGGTTGTGCCTCAGTATTTAGGTATGTGGTGGATCCACGCCTGTGCATTGATTTTAGGCTTGTTATTACTAATTAAAGAGCGACCATCAGGTAAAAAATTACTGGGCTTATTTAAACGTAAGCAGGTGGCTGCATGAGAATTTTAGATTTTTATATTGCTCGTGTCATTGTGAGCACGTCTGCGTTATGTTTGCTTATTTTAACTGGTTTGTCGGGCATTATTAAATGGGTTGATCAGTTACGTGTAGTGGGACGTGGCAGTTACACGTTAATTGATGCGGGCATTTACGTTTTATTTTTAGTTCCTCGTGATGTTGAAATGTTTTTCCCGATGGCGGTATTACTTGGCGCCTTAATTGGCATGGGGATGCTGGCCTCTAATTCTGAATTAGTGGTGATGCAGGCATCAGGTATGTCGCGTTTACAGATCACTCAATCGGCAATGAAAACAGCGATCCCACTCATGATCATGGTGATGGTTTTGGGTGAGTGGGGCGCCCCCGCAGCAGAAAAAAGTGCTAAAGAGTTACAGGCCGTTAAAGTGTCTGGTGGCAGTTTGATTAAGTCTCATCGTGGGATTTGGGCAAAAGACGGTGATATGTTTGTTAATATTGGCGAAGTTCAAAGCATCGATATGCTTAATAATGTCAGTCTATACCGTTTTGATGATGAGTTAGCTTTAACTGATGTTACTCATGCCAATAAAGCGATTTTTATTGATGATGTTTGGCACCTCTCTGGTGTTGTGACGACTTATGTTCAAGATGAGCGAGTAATAAGAGAACATCTTGATAAAGATACTTGGACATCGTCACTAACACCAGACAAGCTAAGTGTGGTGTCTGTTAAGCCTGAGTCGTTGTCGATTAGAGGCTTACTGGATTATTTAGATTATTTAGAGGTGAATGAACAAGACTCAAGTCGATATGAACTAGCGCTATGGCGTAAGATTATGCAGCCTGTCACTGTTGCTGTGATGATGTTAGTGGCCTTGTCGTTTGTGTTTGGCCCATTACGTACGGTAACCATGGGGGCGAGAGTATTATTGGGGGTTGTCGCTGGATTTAGTTTTTATATCAGCAATCAAATTTTTGGCCCAATGAGTATTGTGTATGAATTACCTGCGTTTGTGGGTGCAGTGACACCGAGTATTTTATTTACCATTTTGGCGATGCATTATATTCGTAAGTAATGGTTAAGCGATAAAAAAACGGCAACTCAGGGGGTTGCCGTTTTTGTTGCTGAGTTAAATTAAGCGCCGTGCCAATTGCGCATTTGATTGGCTTCTACCGATAGCACCACCACTTCTGAGCGGGTCATTTTATCTTGCAGGGCAAGTTTGTCGCTATTGATTAAAATCCACAGATTACCTACACCTAACAATGACCACACTATGCGAGCGCAAGCTGTGATAAAGCTGAGGTTTTGCCCATTAGGATGTTGAACCTTTAAGCGCCATGCCCTCATGCCTAGGGTTTGTCCGCCTCGGCTCCAGAATATGGCATAAAAACCGCCAACGCATAAGGTTAACCAAAGCTGGTAAAGACCATGGTAAATCGGTGTGTTATTTAATAAATCTGACGTGTGTTCAAACCCGTTTAATGAAATTACGCCACTGCTTTGAAGCCCAAAAAAGAAGCCAAACCCAATAGCACCAGCGAACATATATACCGCCACAGCAAGCATGAAGTCGTAGACAATTGCACCAAACCGGCGAACAAAACTGGCTCGAGGAAAATTGGCGTGTTCAGTGTTTAACATTGGTATTCCTTTAAACAGATACTGGGTTAAATTTCATCGTCTTCACGAACAAATTTAATGCTGGTGAAACCAAAGCGTGCAAATTCGCTTTTACGAAATTCTTTTTCGGCCTTAGCCCCTTTTTTTGAGGTTAATGCTATTTGTTGCTCCATTGCGAGAAATTTTTTTAAATCAATCCCTTCAGCTTCGGCTGCTGCTTCATAAAGGTCGTGATGTATGTCGTAGCTAAACGGGATCGTTTTTGTTTGACCTTTGAAGGTGTATATCACTTGGCGCGCCATGGCGAACTCCTAACATTATTGTAACGCATTGAATAAGGGGTCATGCCTTGGTGTTAGTGATAAGGCGGTACAGTCCCCAGCGGCAAGAGTGAAGCGGTTCCATCTTGCGTATAGGTAATAATTGTCCCATGTTAAGTGGCCTAACGCCAAGCAGATTGATAATTTATTAGCTTAACTGTTTATGCTTATTAGCTTAGCATTGAGTCATTTGGCGTTGTAAGTCTAAATATAAATAGCAAGCATCTGCGGGGTAGCTGGTAAGCGATTGGGTTAATTTTTTTGATGTTTCATGTGGCTTAAATCCTTGTTGCTGCCAGTAAGTGTTGGCACCTTGGACTGCAACAAGACCGACACCTTCAATATTTAATTTATGCGCCTGATTAAGTATGTGGGTAATGAGTTGTTTGCCTATTCCCATACCTTGCGCTTTTGGTGAAATGGCCATGTCATGTAAGTACCAACTAGAAGATGCTTGTAATGATATTTCGCAATCCAGTGAAGGTGCATCACCTCGTAACCATGGGTGCACTAGGGCATAGGCTAATACTTGCTGTTTTTGTTCAACGACTAGGCACGTTGAAGGAGACGCTTGCCATTTACTTTGCATTACAGCTAAAGACTCTGGCGTTAGGTCAAGATAGCATTGAGCCTGAATTGCCATTATGCTTGGCCAGTCGGTTGGGCAAATCGGACGTATAAGCATATTAATAATCAGTTACTTTGGTTTATTCGAGCTGCGATTATACTTGGGTCTGTTGGTCTTTGCAGGTTGAATCTTGTGCGAGTTTAAAAGCGTTTATCTTTTGCCGCAATGCTTCGCGATCTAGGCCCTAATATGCTTACATAAAAAACATGTTCAACCTGATCTGCTGGCGGCGGTTATTGGCTTGGTGTTATTACTGCTTGTTGTCGCGTTAAAGGTGAGTAGCGTTGATGACTGGTAAAATTAACCAATAACATGTTGTTAAACAAAACCCTAAGTTAGCAAGCACTAACTAAATATCTACACGTTTATCTATGCTACAGTGCTATGTTTTACTCATTTGCTTTAGCTGGCTAATGCTATTTATTGTTAGAAGGAACATCAACACAATGGCAATCCATTTACCTTTTTTGTCTACAAGAGCAGTTTATATATCGTTATTAAGTGTGCTTGCTTGCCCATCTTTTATGGCAACGGCGGGTATTGAGGCATTTAAGCCTGGCACCGTCATTAAAGATTATGGCAAGGTTGCACAAGTGAATAGCAGCTTAGTGATCCCCAAAGGGATGAAGTTTAAAGTGGCTTTTGATTTAGGTACAGCCGCTAAACCTGGTGAGTTAAACCGCAGTATTGATACCCTGGCGCGTTTTATTAATATGCACGTGGCTGCTGGGGTAAAATTAGAAGACATATCTCTGGCAATGGTTGTGCATGGACAAGCTGCAAGTGATATGACCCAGACCAGATATTATCAAATGTTAAATGCCAATAAGTATAATGCCAATGCTGACCTCGTTGCTAAGCTAGTAAAGCAAGGTGTAAAGTTTTATGTATGTGGTCAAACTGCGGCTTACTACGGCATCACGTCTGAAGAATTGCTTCCTGGTGTTGATATGGCGCTATCGGCATTGACTGCCCATGCGATATTAGCTCAAGAAGGTTATAGCGTTAACCCTTTTTAAATCTCAGGTGAGAAAGTTATTGGGCTAAATGCTCAAAGACTTCTTGTTTGGTGTATTTGTCGATAATGCGTTTGATGGTGCCATTTGATTGCAGCTCGTCTATCGCGGCATTAATACGGGGTAATAATGCTGCGTGTTCTTTGCGAAGGCGCATGACTAACTGACCTTTAGAATGGACGGCCGCTAATGTAATAGGGCTGTTGAGTTGTTTTGCCCAGTACAATGCGGGTAAGTCACCTGATATAGCTGCTTTTACTCTGTCTTTATACAGTGCTTTTATGAGCTCGCGCTCTGAGATGAAATCTACCCGGGTGAAATTTGCGTCATCATGATACAAATATCCCCTAACGGTGCCTATTTCTTTGCCTTTGAGTTGGTCGATATTTTGCCAGTTTTTGGCATGTTCATCTAAAGTAATAATATTTTCTTGGATGATAAGAAGCGGCGATGATTGGACAAATAGTTCGCCTAAATCGTCATTTGGAAACCAACTTGGGCTAACAAAATCGAAATCTAATAAACCAGTGTCTAATGCATAGTTGGTTCGTTTGGGAGGAAAGTTATGTTTTTCAATTTTGATGTTTGCGGTGGCAAGTATAAGTGGCACTAGCTCACCTAAAATGCCTGGATTATCAGGAGAGTGAGCAATGTAATAAGGAACCCAATTACTTGAGCCGTTGACATTGTATTTGAGGACCGTTTCAGCTTTGACCGGTGAGCAAAAAGAGCACAATACAAAATAAATTACAGCAATAATGCATCTTTTCATTGTAGTACCTCAGCATACGCCTACGACGAAATTAAATTGGGTTTTGTCAATCATACCTAATATTGTTCAAGACACAGTAAACACAAACTAGAATGTTGGTTATTTGGCCTTAATGTATATGTTTTGTGGTGTTTGATTAAGGTGGTTTTCTTGTTTCCCTGGCTCAGTAACATTCCCTGTTTAAGTGCAAGTGCTGCAACGAGCGTTTCATCCCCACGTATGTACATTGAAATAGGCTTAATAATCACGTCATCTACAATGTGTTGTTCGAACTCTTTTTTAGCGATGATAAGGCTTGATTGCCCATCGCTGTCTAGCTTAAGTTTAGCATCTATATCGGTATCTGTGATGATTAGCCAATCTTGTTGCGCTAATTCAACTAATAGATTTTTAAGCCCTTCACCGGTTGCGACTGTGCTGTTATTAGCTTGTTGGTATTGATCTGCAATGCAGGTCAATAAGCGCTTTAGTTGCGCCCCAGCACCTTGACTTCGGGCTTGACGGATCCAGGTTGTTAAATCGTCGGCGACTAACTTAGAAAAGCGTTTTGTTTTTAATGACTCGACCATCCAATTGCATAAATAATGGCTTTCTTGTGCTGGGGTTCGAGTAGCCTTGTGTTGTGAAGCTGAGGCGTTAAGGGCCTCTATGCCTGCAAGTGCTAAAGTGAGTATGGCTTGGTTATAGGTTTCGGTGGTCATTAGCGCTAATCAATAATGTAGTTTAAAGGCTAGTTTACCGCGAGGCTGCTAATTGCTAAATAGATATTTTATCTTTGGGAGTTGGCCAGAGAGTTGTTGGGTGACTCAATGGCCATAAACGATTATTTTTTAGGTGGAAACTGCGCCAATATAGCCACTACGGTTTGATTTATTCCTTGGGCTTTTTCTTCGCCGCCCTGATCAAAGTGATATTGACTATTACCACGCCAAATTAAGCGTTTGTCTGTTGGGTCTATAATGTCAATTTGAATGGTTTGTGTTTTAGCGGTGTCGCTGCCAATCGGAATACCTATACTGGTACCAACTCCAATGCCACCACCCGAGCCCCATGTACCTGAACCTAGACCAATTGAGAGCCCTGAGTCTTTTTCTTTGTCTTGGGTGACAAAGGCGTAATTAACTAGAAAGTCTGGATTTTCTGCCTGGTAAATATAACCTTGGTTAAGTAATGTTTGCTTGATGTCGTCATTGATTCTGTCGGCTGTGAGTGGGTCATCAGTTTGCTTTAAGGTTAATTGACTAAAGGTTTTCAAAGTTGAGAAATCATAATTAACATCATAATCTTGTTTGGGTTTTGCCGCGCAGGCAGCGAGAATAAATAAGCTAAATATCATGAGTGTTAGGTAGTGCCAGGTTGGGCGGTTTTCCCTTAACACGAAACGCTTTGATGTTGTCATATGACCTCCTAAAACGTGTAATAATGTACAAAATTAACTCAATTAGTATAACCTTAATATATACCCAATCAACTTGAAGATGCGGATTGTAACATCTGAAAATTGTCATTGATCCGCGACGTCAAATCGCCACCCATTTCCGGCAGTGTTTCTTTAAAAAATTTTGATAGAGCGGCCCTAAATTCGCGCTTACTTTTGAAATAAACGCTGTTTCTGGCATGCTCATTCATCACCTTCCACAGCCGCTCTATTGGGTTCAGATTTGGGCTATAAGGCGGTAAATAATGCAGCTCTATCTTAAGCAAATCGGCCATTTCTTTGACCTTCTTTGAGCGATGATAACCTGCGCCATCTAAAATGAGATGCAACGTGTGAGGTGGTGGATATTTCTCCCTTAACACCTCAAAAAATTGAACAATACTGTCGCCATTAACATAGTCATATTCGTTAACCGTTGCGTTAGCGATATCATCAAGGTCAATCGCACCAATCAGATTGATACGTGTCCGACTACCAGTGGTTTCAACGGGTTTATCTTGTCCTGTGCGGATCCAGCCATGCGATATTTTTGTCGCTTGGGTAGGATGAACTGCGTCGATAAAGAGAATAGTCGAATCCTCGCCACAGCTGGCTTTAAGGTTTTCATACTGCTCAACAAAAGCCTGTTGCTTTGCTTCATCAAACTTATGCGGCACACCTTTAGGCTTTTTGTAGCTAAAGCCATTTTTATGCAGCCACTTGTGCATGCCAGCGACAGTATATTTAACACCGAACTGCGCTAACACATAGCCGACAATTTGATGGTTATGCTGGTAAGTATGGGCAGTTAAATGGGTAATTAACTCCGCCGTTTGCTTAGCGGATAAATGGCTTTGTGAGCCGCCATTTTCAGGCTTGAGTTTATCCGACAAGGTATAGTCTGCAAGATGTCGCAGCACGGTGGATTCGTGAATGCGTAGCGCTTGAGAAATCATAACCGTAGACCAGCCTTCTGAGGTAAGGAGGACGGCTTTGATGCGATCACGAACTCGCCCATCGCGCGCTTGAGCATGCTGGGTTTCGAGCTGTTTCTTCTGGTCATCGGTGAGGTATATTTTCATGAGGTGTAGCATGATCCTGATTTGAAATAAAATCAAGCACCTTCAATGATCACCGGTATACTTCGATTGTTTGCCTTAACATTGCGAAGCTTATATCAATATATCGCATATCAATAAATAGTCTGCATTTATGTACTGGAGTTAATCTCACTAATTATGGAACAGTTAAGTTTTTTTGCCGTGCCCAGCCCTTGCGTTGGCGTTTGTCAGTCTGACAGTCGCGGATATTGTTTGGGATGCCTTAGAAGCCGGGATGAACGCTTTAACTGGATGAGTTTTAGTGAATTACAAAAGCAAGATGTCATTCGTTTATGCTTGCAGCGCAAAAAACGTCGTCAATTTACTCTGCATAAAGCAAGACAGCAAGAATTACTTAATCAGCAAATGGCTCACACTCCTCAATTAGATTTTGAAGACAAGCAAAACTCGGTTGATGATGTCGACCTAGCTGATTTTAGTTTAGATGATTGATCCCAATTTCAATTCTATTGCGCTTTCATTGCATGCCAAAACAAAGTAAAGCTAGCATCACGATGGATTTTATCTCCACCTAAATGTGGGTTGTCGGTAAAAAAACGAATGGTGGCTAAGTACTGACCATGACAATTTTCGAGTAATAATTCGCTGGGGAAATTGGCAATAATGCCTTGTTGTTTACCTTGCTCAATTAACTCAACGACAAAGCTTAAAATACTTGTCATTGCTTGCTTTCTTATCGTCACATCAATATCGGCAGACATTGAATATTGTAAAAAGAACAATTGCTTAAGTGGCTGCGCAATGGCCCAATCGATAGCTTTTTGCCATAGGGTATAGGCATCTTGCTCAATGTCACCACTAAACTGAGTGCTGGTGACCATATTATCTGCAAACTCTTGTTTAATCGCTAAAAAAACTTGATTCATTATGTCGTTTTTGGTCGGAAAATGATGAAACAAGGTGCCCGTAGCAACGCCCGCCGCCTTAGCAATAGATGCGGTTGATGTTGCATTAAAGCCTTTATTGACAAACAGTTGCAGCGCTGCGTCTAAAATGGCTTGCTTTTTATCTGTGGTAGTGGAGTTACTGCTCATTAAGTCAAACTGCCTGTGGTTGAACGTGATGAACTGCCCAACAATGATTCTGATTCATTGTGGGCAGTCGCGAGGTTAACGTAAGAAAAACTTCATTAATAGTCGCTGAATGACTCCGCCATAAGGTGGGTGGACAAATATGCCGGTGTTGATTTTACCACTGTTTAACACTGTTTTTGCGTGACTAAAAGTTAAGAAGCCTTCTTTGCCATGGTAATGTCCCATGCCAGAGGGACCAATACCGCCAAATGGCGCATCGTCTGCGGCCACATGGAATACAGTGTCATTAATGCAGACACCGCCAGAATGGGTTTGCTGTAAAATATGTTGTTGGGTCTTGTTATCAAAGCTCATGATATATAGTGCTAGAGGTCGGTCTCTTTGATTAACATAGCCAATGGCTTCAGAGATGTCTTGATAGGCAATAATGGGTAATAGTGGCCCAAAAATTTCGTCTTGCAATAGCAACATGTCGTCTGTTGTGTCGGTGATCAGTTGCGTGGCTAGTTTTCTATTATTTGACGAAATAGGGGCATCTGTTGCAGACACGACTTTTGCACCTTTGGTTTTAGCATCGTCAAGCACTTTCAATAAGCGTTGAAACTGGCGGTCATTAATGACGTTGCCGTAATCTTGATTGTTAACAAAGTCTGGGTACATTTTGTTAAACCTAGCGCGGTAAGTTTCAATAAACTCACTTACTTTGTCGGCTGGGCAGAGTATATAGTCAGGTGCGACACAGATTTGACCCGCATTTAAACATTTTCCAAAAATGAGCCGTTCAACGGCTGTTTCTATGGGCATGTCTGGGGCGATAATTGCCGGTGATTTACCACCTAACTCTAAGGTGACAGGGGTTAAGTTATTGGCTGCTGCGCGCATAACATGACGACCTACAACAGTTGAGCCGGTAAACAAAATATGATCAAACGCTAAAGATGAAAACTCAGCGGCGACCTCTGCTTCACCTTCAACGATGGCCACTTCAGATGTGTCAAAAATACTGGCCAATAATTTCCTTAGCACGGTATTTGTTTCTGGAGTAAATTCAGACATTTTAAGCATGGCACTATTACCGGCGGCAATAGCGGTTACTAACGGCCCCATAGATAACATGATGGGAAAATTCCATGGCACGATAATACCAATCACCCCCAATGGTTGATACTGCACTGACACTTTAGACGGTGAGAGCAACATACCTGCATGGCGACGGCTGGGTTTCATCCATGACTTAAGGTGTTTTATGGTGTAATTGATATTGTTAACGCAAGGCAAAATATCAGAGATAACGGTGTCATTCGATGATCGGTGACCGTAATCTTGATTAAGCGCATTGATGATTGCTTGTTGGTTATCAAGCAATGCGAGTTTGAGTTGAGTTAATTTTTTTACCCGAGACTCATAACTCGGTGCCGGATTTGACAGATACCGACTTCGTTGTAAGTCAAGTAATTGAGCGAGTGAGTTTACGGTTTGTTCAACTGCCATGTTCATTATATTGTTCTCCGGCGGGTTGTTTGAGTCGGTTGTTTGCGCCATGTAGCTTAAAACAAGTGTAATAAGTAGCGATTTGCAATCATACAACACAATAAACCGACTGATTAGTCGGTCTGACTTTAGGGTGTATTTTGAACAAATGCAAGTTTTAGACACGGATTTGATTGTGATCACTAAAAAGTCACGTATTCATGTCTACACTAAATATAAGAGGAGTGAAGGATGTTAATAGAGTCAAATTGATTGTATTAGCAGTAAAGGAGTAAGTGGTTAATTCACTCTTTTGTTGTTCACGTGTTAGGAGGATAACAAAATGCGTACACGAAATATTTTATGGCCTACAGATTTTTCTGATACGGCGTCACATGCTTTACGATATGCCATTGAAATGGCCAATTTATATCATGTTGGCATCCGTATTTTACATGTAGTCGATCAACCTCTTGGTGATGAAAACTATATGATACTTGCTATTACGCCAGAAGAATTGGCCCAATCAATGGAAGACGCTGCAGCGAAACAAATGCATGAATTGCTGGCTCAGTTAAAAACCGATTTAAAAATCGAGACGGTTATCCGTCGTGGTGATGCAATTACAGAAATCTTAGCCGAAGCGAATAGCGACGAGATTGGTATGGTGGTGATTGCAAGCCATGGTCGAACTGGGCTTGCTCACTTTTTACATGATAATGTGGCTGAAGAAGTCGCAAACAAAGCCAAATGCCCAGTGTTAGTGGTTAAGTAAAAGTCACCACAACAGGCTCTAGAAACTTGAACCTGGCTCATTTAGAAAGGCGATTTCAGCTGGGGTTGAGGTGCGTCCTAAAATTGCATTACGGTGAGGGTAGCTTTAATTGAGTAATAATCGCTTGATGATCTTGTTCAATCGCTAGATTGTTTGGGTCGTATTGAGCAAAAAGTGGTAATGCTTGTTGATGAATTAATGTTGATTCACTGTGCATATACGGCATGATTAAAAATAGCGCTTGTTGTGGCGGGAGTTGTGTTAAGCATACAAGGGTAACCGCTTCTTGAGATAGCACGGTTGCATCTGCAATAAATGCACACTGGGTGTTTCGGTAAATGTTGCGGGAAAATTGATCTAATACGATTATTTCAGCTAAACGACCTAAAGGCGTTTTGCGCCACGAGTATAACTCCCCTTTTACTGCTGCATCGTGTAAAGCTTTGAATTTAAAGCATCAAACTCACCGTCTTTTAGCCACCATTGTTTGAGGCTTATTTGTTTAAACCACAAATCAATGATGTCGTTAGAGCTGATATCCATGGTTGTCCTTTAGTTTATCGTGCTTACTTAACCTCAGCTCTGGATAACAAACGCCTTTCAAGCAGTCCTTTGCCTTCCTCACTGCGTTGAATTAACTTGCAATAGGCTAGCTATTGACGCGTTAATTCGCCTTGTTAGCAAAACAAATCACAAGCTTGACAGTGGATTTTAGTCAATCTATTGATTTATATCGTTATCAATACATCTCTTATCCAGAGTTGAGGTTACTTAAATCCAGTTTTGCGAGTTACGACTCACCGAATGCAGTGAGCGTGATACGATTTGATCTGCAATATGCGCTGGAATGTAAGGAAACACCACACTTCCGCTGGCAAGACCGACTTCAACATAAGCGAGCCTTGCCCGTTTTTGCCCTTGAGTTTGGGTAATTTTAACATGCTGTACTTTGTCAAAAGCAATGCGTTTCCATTGCCGGCCTAATAAACCTGTGTGCTGCCAAATCACCTTATCTTGCAGTACATATCCCCAATGCTTATAGCGTAAATACATTAAACCGATAATCACTGATGTGATGAGCCAGGTGGTTTCAAAAAAGTGTAAGTTGCGCCCATTGAGCCCGCCAATTATTGATATCAAAATTGCGATTGCCAGTGGTATTAGTGCTCTTCTTGTAAACCAATTGATGTGGATTTGTGTGTACTTATTTGGTAAAGCGCTGGCGCCGCCACTGAGCTTTGGCATGGCTGTTAATATGGCTTCAACTTCGCTGGGTTGTACACTGGGTATAAGCATATGTTGCTTGGTTTTTTGCTCAACCTCTTGGCCTTTGACCTGTTTAAAATATAAGGTCCAACGTTTAAATAGGCGCGCTAAAGCAGGTTGCTGGGCATGAATAAGTTGTACCCGCTTGATGGCTAATGCATCTTGTTGATGTGAAATTATGCCGCCACTGCGTTGTAAGGTGTCGTCGTGTCTGTCGAGTTTATAAGGATAATATTTTAATACGGCGGCGATAATCGAAATAAGCGAAAAGAGTCCATATAAACACAGTGCGCCAAGAATAAAAAATAAGCTTTGTAAGCCAATGTTTTGATGGGTTTGGGTTTCAATCCATAGCCAAAATTGTTTGGCTAATGGTGAGTCAAATATCTTTTCCATATCGATTTGGCCAGCGATGGGACCTGCAATAACGGCAAACCAAATAAAATTATTATGATAAAAACCAAACAATAATAAATCGCGAAATGATTTACGAACGATGGGTTTTGAGTCATTTTCAGCTAAGTCATCTTCTATTAATGACTGTGTATGAGTTACGGACTCGGTATCTTTATTTTCGCCACTTTCTATGGACTCATTAAGTGTATGACTGGTTCGTTTTAAATTGAGTAATAAGCGTTTAAGTGTTTGTGCTTGTAAGGTATCTAGTGCGGCAAGCTGCGCTTCATCGTTTTTGGAGCCGGCCGTCTCTATGATTAACGTGCCTAGTGATAGGGGTTTAAAATAAAAGGGTTGTTCAAAGCGAATGTTTTGGATTTTGCTTAATGGAATTTCATCTTTTTTAGTAAAAAAAAGCCCACGTTTTACTTCGAGTTGTTCGCCATTTAAACGAAAACGAAATTTTCGCCATTCTATGGTGGCAGCAATGCTCACAAGGATGATTAATGCACCTACAGCCATGATGAACCATTGGGCATCAAATCCTTGTTTCCAGCCCGTATACACTAAGGGTATCACTGCAAATCCATTGCTAAGAATGCCTTTAAGGGTGCTGAAAATATAAGTAATAATTGACCATGGCGATAATGCCTGCCAGTGGGTGAGTTGCTCCGCAAAATGATGGCTATTATCAGCAATATTTACATTTTGGGGTGTCATATTGTGTTGATTATTCATGATGAGGGCGAACCTCGTCTACATGCTCTGAGTTGTTGTTTTGCTGAGCTTGCGAGTCTGGCATTGCAGCACTTTTTTGTGGCATATGACTCGTGGCTGCCTTTACCAATAAATGCTGGCGAAGATGCTCGGCTAGGTCAGCATTGAGGCCGGGGAGGTCAATTTCTGCTACGCCACTGCCAGCACTAAAGCATTTTAATGTGACAAGGTGATATTTTCGCTCTAGTGGGCCTTGAGATACATTAACATGTTGTAAGCGGGTATAAGGTAATGCCGTTGTGGATACCCAAAACAGCCCTTCACGCAATACCAGTTCATGCTCAAATACCCCATAGCTTATCCGCTTAGCTTTTAGGTGGATAAGTTTAATGATAATCAATGCAAGCAAAGCATAAGCAGTTAATATAGATAAGGTTACATTGATTGGGATGTTGAGGGCAATTTGGCTGACAATGCCTAGGGTTAGCATGATTATCACGGCGATGGTGATGCTAATAATCAACAGTAATTTAGGGTAGTTAGCATCAACGGCTTGCAAAGTTAATTCGGCTAAAGGGGTATATTGTACCTGGGTTAACTTTGGGCCATGTTGATAATGATTTAACTCTGCCGCAGACTCAGCTGTTGAATCTGAGGCTTGTGCGACTAAAGGCTGGCTTTTTTGTGTCGGGTCCATGTTCATTATTATGTTATACCTTTGTTACCGTATCCTTATCATACTGCCATGGTTTTAGGGCAATTTGCGATCTCAAGGTTGTAAATGTTTATCTCAAGCCGCAGTTTGATTATTGCTTAGCTGTTGATATTACTTGCATGCAGGGCAACACATGCAGTAATTTCAAGTTAAGGGCTACTATTTATAGGACGTTATCATGATGTTTTCTGAGCTTAGTGAGGCCAGTAAGTCGCAAAAAGCCTTCTTAAGAAAGCTGTATTTAGCGCATTTGCTCGATGAAGAACAACATAATTTATTAAGCTTACAAAAGTTAACAGGCATGCCAAGGCGAACCTTGCAGGATGCTATTTCAGCTTTTTCTGATATTGGTATTCAAGTTGATTTTATTCAACATGGTCAGCGACATAATGAGGGATTTTATCGTATTTCAACTTGGGGGCCTATTAGCAGCGCATGGGTAAGCAGCCATTTTCAACTGATACAATCAGTGATAGAAGAGGGTGAGTGTCAGGGCGTAGCGTGTTAGACATTGAGTGTTAATCTTGTTTATTCTGAGTCTATTATGACCATTCGCATTTTATTATTTGATACTCAAGGGCTGTTGTTATCATCTGGTGACGCTGATTTGATGGCGCAATATGATCCTGAACTCCATTTAATATGGATAGATATTAATGGACCGAATAATCGAGCATTTTTTCAAGATAACCCTCAGTTTGGTATTGATAACCTAGATTTTGATGACGCTCATAGAGAGCGGCACCCTCCTCAAATTGAATTTTATAGTGATCATACTTACCTATTAACTCATGAGTTAAAGGCGCGAGAATCGTATCTTTTACTCGACCGAAGTCACTTACTGATACACGTCAATCAACAGTTTTTAATTACTCAGCATTTGGCATCCTCTATGAGTGTTAATAGTGTTATTGAGCGCTTAAATGATAAACGTAGCATTGAATCACAAAATATGAGCTCGATATGTTTTTTGATCATGCGCCAAATTGTGACAGATTTTTTAGCGGTAATGCTGGCATTAGAAGAACGCTTAAATGACATAGAAGATGAGATTTTTGATGCATCAAGCGACGACTTACTTGCAGAACTACTGGCTTACAGCAGTAAGTTGCAAAAGGCAAAGCGCTCGTTTACCTATCATGAAGAACTCTTGCAACAAATGTTAGGCAATGAAGCGCAAAAACATATTGAGTTTGATTATCAACAGTTAAGCTATTTGTATAATCAATTTGAGCGTTTATCGAGTCGTGCCAGTTTGTACCAAGGTCTGGTGAGTAATTTAATTAATGGTTTTATTTCGGTAAGTGCCCATAAAACTAATCGGGTGATGATGACCTTAACCTTAGTGACGGCGATATTTTTACCCCTAACGGTCATCGCGGGTATTTATGGGATGAACTTTCAACATATGCCAGAGTTAACATGGCAATATGGTTATTATGCAATATTGATCATAATGGCATCAATTGTCGTATCTGGTTTGTGGATTGCTAAATTAAAACGCTGGTTTTAATACTAAGGAGGCAAACTTGTCAGGTTGGCAACAAGGGTTTGACTTTGACGCACCACAAAGTAGCTTGGATGTTAATGGTCATAGGCATCACGCAGTAACGCCCCCCGTGACCTGGATTAAAGGTTTTTTGTCCAGTAAACAGCAACAGTTGTTACTAAATGAAGTCACTCATTATCCACTAGAAAGAGTGTCGATTGAGGTCTTTGGTAAACAGCACCTCATTCCGCGTACGCAAGCTTGGTTTGGCGATCCAGGTTGTGATTATCATTATTCTAAATTGCACATTAGTGCCTTGCCATGGCCTAAGGTACTGAGCCGATTACGTCAAAAATTGCTTACTGACCATCAACTACAAAGCAATTCAGTACTCGTAAATTGTTATGCTAATGGGCGAGACTGTATGGGCTGGCACAGTGATGATGAACCTGAAATTGTAGCAGGGTCTGCTATTGCTTCTGTAACGCTTGGCGCCTGTAGAGACTTTGTTGTGCGCCATAAAAAAACACAAACTAAAGTGAGTTTTGCTTTGGCGTCAGGTGACTTGTTGATTATGCATCCAGGTATGCAGCAAGATTGGCAACACGCGTTACCAAAGCGACTTAAAGTGACCGAGCCTAGGATTAACTTTACCTTTAGGCATATTACCCCTCAATACTACCGCTAATCTCAGTCCAGTTAACGATAAAAATCAGCCTGTTTTGAACCTTATTGCCGTTTATTACCGTATCAATGAGGTATAAAACACCTGATAAGGGCTGTCATACATGAGTAACGCAAACGTTCAACCTTTAACTGACTGTAATACGACGTCCTCAGCCAAAAAAGCTAAGGCGCTTTATTGGCTTGGCGATGATCTTCGTTTAGCAGATAATGCCATTTTGTCAGATATTTCCCAAAATGCTCAACAGCTTATGCTTGTGTACTGCATTGAGCCACAATGGTTTGCAAAGGCCCAATACCAAGCACAGTATTTGGGGAAACATAGGCTAAAATTCTTACTTGAGTCGTTGCAAGCGTTAGACGAGGCACTGAGTCAATATGGTCAGCAACTGCATATAATGTATGGTCAGGCGCAGCAGTGTTTACCATATTTAATTAACACTCATGATATTACGCGAGTTTACCGAAGCGACCATGGCGGTGCAGATGAGCGCGCCAAATGGCAAGCGATTAAACAACAGTGCGATTCAAATACTGAATTTACAACATTTACTACCCAAACCTTGTTTAGCTCACAGCAACTTCCTTTTGAGTTAGATGAACTGCCACCTAGCTTTAGCCAATTTCGAAAACTAGTGAACAACAGCCATTTTGAAGCAGTGAAAGATGAAGTCACTTGGTTGCCGCCTATGGTTGCTCTAAAGTCACAAGATAAATTAATACAAAAATGGGTCACTTATCCTGATTGGTTACCACAAACACATATGCTTAGTAATGTCTTTAGCGGCGGCGAATTACAAGGCAAACTGCAATTAGAAAGTTATTTTGCATCAAACTTAGCCCACAGTTACAAAATTGTGCGAAACGAACTCGCTGGATGGGAGCACTCAACTAAGTTTTCTCCTTGGTTGGCTAATGGCTGTTTATCTGCTCGACAAGTGTTGTCTGGATTACACGAATTTGAATCGCAACATGGGGCTAATGAGTCATCTCGATGGATTGAATATGAGTTATTGTGGCGCGAATATTTTCATTGGTATGCACATAAATTTAACAACAAACTATTTTGGTTTGCAGGGATAACGGGCAAAAAGCCTTTAACCAGTTTTTATGCCAAGCGGTTGCAATCATGGAAAACGGCAACCACTCCTTACCCGCTAGTAAATGCATTAATGACGCAGTTAAATCAAACAGGCTATATGTCTAATCGTGGAAGACAAATAGTGGCCAGTTGTTTAATTCATGAATTGCAATGTGATTGGCGTTACGGGGCGGCTTACTTTCAGCAACAATTAATCGATTATGATGTAGCAATTAATTGGGGTAATTGGCAATATTTAGCTGGTGTGGGCGCAGATCCTCGAGGATCTAGACGGTTTAACCTCGCCAAGCAGCAACAGATATTTGATCCTCAAGGTCAGTTTATTAAAGCCTGGCTTGGCAGTGTGGCTTTGCAGCAAAATAGCATTCAGCTCGTTAGCGAACTTGATGGTGTCGACATGGCCGATTGGCCTTGTTAATAAAGCGATTGGTATTTTTTGGCACGTCATATTTTGTGCACTGCTAATCAGTTTTGGTTTGCTTGTTTGACCTTTATTGTGCAAACCAGTACCCTTCGGTTTCATTGATATGAATTAACAAGAGTATCACTATGTCTGTCGAACAAATCATTACAGATAAATTGAGTCAAGCCTTTGCACCAGTGCACCTTGAGGTGATTAATGAAAGTAATCGTCATCATGTGCCGCCTAACTCAGAAACCCATTTTAAAGTAGTCATTGTCAGCGAGCTGTTTAACGAGCAACGTTTATTGGCTCGCCATCGTTTAGTTAATCAAGCATTAGCAGATGAACTAGCAAGCGGTGTACATGCCTTATCAATTAATGTTTACACTGAAGCTGAATGGCAGTCATTAGATGCGGTACCAAGAACACCTAACTGCAAAGGATAGGGGTTAACACTCGCTGAGATTCACTAATATCAACGTTCAGCTTGAGATAACAAAATTAATTTAATCAGTACGTTAAACGATAAAGCCTCACAAGTTAGTGAGGTTTTTTTATTGGTGCAATCGTTGCCAGATGTGACGAATATGTTAAATTAACCTTAACATGGTGCAAAATATGCGATATGCAGATTAAACCGTTCATACTTTGCGCAACGAGTATCGCTCTTATTAAATTTGACGCAGTGATGTATTCACCGCTCGTTTACCGTCAGTCAACGCTTGTGCATTCGTTAATTTTTCGGTTACTAAAAGCATTGTTCTTGTCGCTATGAGGTTGATTTTTATGATGTAGAGCAACCATTATGCTCTAAAAACTAAGGATATTATCATGGGTATGCTGAAACAGGCCGGTTGGGTAATCGGGTTAGTTTTTTTATTAGGTTGTGAACCAGAACCACCTATGTCGACGCCTGTTACTGAATCATCTGTGATACCACATCAAGTGATTAAGTGGCGTTTAGCAACTTCTTGGCCCAAAAATCTTGCAGGTTTGGGCATGGCTCCTGAGCGGTTTGCTGAGTTAGTTGAGCAAATGTCTAATGGGCGTTTATCAATTGATGTCTATGGTGCAGGGGAGTTGATGCCGGCATTATCTGTTTTTGATGGTGTTAGCACTGGCACGGTAGAAATGGGGCACAGCGCTGCTTATTACTGGAAAGGCAAAGCCCCGGCTTCGCAGTTTTTCTCTTCAATTCCTTTTGGATTAACCGCTCAACAAATGAACGCATGGCTTTTTTATGGCGGCGGTTTAGAGTTGTGGGAGGAGGTCTATCAACCATTCGGTATTTTACCTTTACCTGGAGGTAATACGGGCATGCAAATGGGCGGATGGTTTAATAAGCTTATTGTGTCTCCGGACGACTTTAAAGGGCTAAAAATGCGCCTGCCAGGCATTGGCGGTGAAGTGCTCAAAAAGTTGGGTGCAGTGCCAGTTGATGCTTTGGCTGGTCGAGAGTTATATGGCGCATTACAAACCGGGGCGATAGACGCCGCCGAATGGGTTGGACCTTATAACGATTTACCATTAGGGCTGAATCAGGTGGCTAAATATTATTATTATCCCGGTTGGCACGAGCCGGGTTCAACCATGGAATTCTTAATCAATAAGCAAGCGTTTGCAGCATTACCAAATGATTTACAAATGATTGTTAAAGTGGCTGCTCGTGCGGTGAATCAAGATATGCTTGACGATTACACCCAAGGCCATATATCTGCAATGGACACTCTGATTAATGAACATGGCGTGACGGTTAAGCCGTTTCCAGACGCTGTGATTTTTGCGTTAAAAAATGCACGAGATGAGGTGTTGGCGCAAGAGGCTGCTAAAGATCCATTATTTGCTAAAGTATTACAGGCATATCTAACGAATGAAGCGTCTGTTAAACGTTACTTTAACTATACAGAAGCTGCCTTAAACCATGTTGAATAAAATGATGCACACACAAGCTGTAGCGTAGCCGCAATAGTGATATTATTTAGATATTGAGCTGAAACATCGCCAATTAACTTTATATTCTGGAGAGAACAATGCCTTTATTAGACAGTTTTACCGTAGATCATACTCGCATGAATGCTCCTGCTGTGCGGGTTGCAAAACACATGAG
This sequence comes from Shewanella inventionis, assembly GCF_019931735.1. Classification (NCBI taxonomy): domain Bacteria; kingdom Pseudomonadati; phylum Pseudomonadota; class Gammaproteobacteria; order Alteromonadales; family Shewanellaceae; genus Shewanella; species Shewanella inventionis. Next base: position 1,632,291 of record NZ_CP082926.1, read on the forward strand.
CACCCCAAGTGGCGATGCAATCACAGTGTTTGATTTGCGTTTTTGCGCGCCGAATAAAGACATTTTAAGCGAGCGCGGTATTCATACGCTCGAGCATTTATTTGCCGGTTTTATGCGTGATCACTTAAATGGTAACGGTGTTGAAATTATCGATATTTCGCCAATGGGATGCCGTACAGGCTTTTACATGAGTTTGATCGGTCAGCCGTCTGAAAGTGCCGTTGCCGATGCATGGCTTGCTGCTATGGTTGATGTGACTAATGTGGTTGATCAAAAAGACATTCCTGAGTTGAATGAATATCAATGTGGTACTTACGAAATGCATTCTCTAACGGAAGCACAAGACATTGCCCGAATGATTATTGCTGCTGGTGTAAGTGTTAACCTAAATGATGATTTAAAGCTAAGCGATGAAATTTTAGGTAATCTATAAACATTTATTTAGCATTAGAAAGCGGCTTAGGCCGCTTTTTTTGTTATTAAATCGCCAAATTATGGATTAAACGTTATCAGTATGCTGTTTTTATGTCACTGAAACCGTTATTGTATCGAGCATAATAAGAGATATTGTATTTTGCACGACCAGACACATATACGGAGATAAACATGTCTAACCATCCATTTGGCTTGTCAGTCATTGCGGCAGCCGTCTTTTTTGCTTGCCATTCAACTCAAGCTGTTGCTGAAACCGTTACTGAATCAATTGATAAAGCAAATAATCAGCTTGATATAGCGCAATCAAGTCAACATCAATTTCATTATCGCCAAAGTGATATTGCCATAGGTCTAACTGGTGCAACTGTATTGCCTGGCGCTTCTCAAGCTAACCTTGAGTTAATGCATCGTGGCGTATCTGACGGTGTTGCAATCATGCAAGATGGTATTTTCTTTTCTCCTGCGCCATATTCTGGCCAAAATTTAGTATTGCAACCCAATTTACAGCAACAACAAAGTGCGACCCTGTCTGGCATGACTAGTGTGGTCGATGGCTCAGAAGCTGCTTTTGGTAAACTTGAATATCAGTCTGTTGCGATCAGTGATAAAAAATATGCTGGTAAGTTTAATGTTGAGGTTAATGATGACGCCGACTATGGCGGTGGTGTTGTCGTTAGCGGTACCACTAAAGAATACGGCATGTTATTGGCCCTTGATTATCAATCGGCATCGGATGAAGTGGGTTATGCATTAGATAAAGATGCTGATACCAAACAAACCGATATTATGTTCAAGATTGATGCTGATAGCCTACCAGGGGCGCGAAATAAACAAACCACAGAATTCAGTTATCAGTACTCTAGCCAAGAAACACAGCAAGGTACGCTCGGTTTAACCAACACTGATTTTGAGCTAGTCCCAAATCAACGCTATGCTGCTGCAAATATTGATTTTACTGACGGTGAGCGCCAACGCTATGTGTTAGCGCATAAACTGTTATTGTCGAAAACGTCAACAGTCGCAACCGATTTTTATTATCAAACCTATTCACAAAAAACAGCGGACATGATGTTTGTTGATGGTCAAACGATAAGTAATGCTTTGTTAAGTGAGATTGCGGCGTTTGAAATCACCCCAACAACAGACGGCATGAACTTAGGTGCATTAACTAAAGATAACGATTTTGCTGGATTTGGCGTGCAAACCAAAGGCGTGAGTATGTATGGTGAGCATCAAGTGACATACAGTGCTCGTTATCATACTGATAAAGCTGAAATGGAGTTAGGCAACCAAGATTGGATGTGGGGTCAAGACTTATCGTTAACGTCAGCCAGTGATAATGCCGCTATTGCGGTATACAAAGATGATGCTTCTTCATTTTTGTCCGCGGTAGATACCAAACTCAACTATGGCCAATTGTCAGTCAATTTAGGGTTAGGGTATGAGCATGTAAGCGTTTCTCGTAGTGTCAGTGATGATTATGATCTGGTGTCTGCAGACTTCTCTGACGATGGTTGGATGCCTTCAGTTGAAGTGGCTTATACCGCTGGGGGCTGGTCTGCAGCAGCACAGGCTAAACAAGCTTGGACTGCAGCATCAGCTGGAAACCTTGAGCAAAAAGCGCAAGAAGCATTGCAATATCAATTAGCCGTAGCTTACAAGCAAGACTCATTAGCGTTGGCTATGACCGCCTATATGCATGATTATGATAATCAACATGTAGGTTGTATGTTTGGTATGGTTTGTGGTGTTGAGCAAATTACATTGCAAGAAAACATTGAGGATGTAACGGTAAACGGTCTTGATTTTTCTGTTGAATATGGCTTGATGTTTGACAGTTTCTCCATTCCTTTAAAAGCAAAATATCAATACACCCAAGCTGAGTCTGATGTTGGTTATTGCTCAAGTTACAATGGGTGTTTTGATGGTGATACTCAGTTACCTTGGGTACCTAAACAGCAATTAACGTTAAGTTCTGGTGTTGTTGTGGGGGATCTCTCTGTAATAGCACAGGCGCTATACCAGTCAGAATTAGAATATGCAGGTAATCTAAATGACTTTGGTGCTGTTGATAGTCAGTGGAAAGTCGATCTTGCTGCGAGTTATCAGGTTACTCAGCAGCATGAAGTGTATTTGCGTGTAGAAAATTTATTTGACGAAACCTTAGTGGCAAGTAGAACAGTAGCTGGCCGTCAGGCTCAATCAGAAATGACAACCTATATTGGATATCAAGCTCGTTTCTAAGTCTTGCCTCACTGAAATTTATTCAATAAATAAAACAATATCAGCAACTCAAGCGTACTAAAACGTGAGTTGCTGTTTTTTTGGATGACAAGATAGATAAAATTATTTCGATAAATATTAATGCTATAGTATGTCAAATTGAAGATTTGTCGTGATGGTTTCAAACACTTACTTTATACAGTGAGCTCGAGTTAAATTCTATCGTTCGACTAAGGTATAGGTATGAAAACACCTATAATTTTCGTGGCGATAGTCTCATATTTACGGTAAAATGCGCGCGACCAGCGTGATTGCGATCGCATTTTCGTATTAAATCTGCGCCAGCTCAAATGGCAAGTATTTGTTAATACTTTGTTTTTGCAGCGGAACGTGGCGCATTGTCTTTCCTTCAAACGTAGTGCTTGTGGATATGATTACAATTAAGAAAGGATTGGAACTGCCTATAGCAGGCGGACCAGAGCAAGTTATCCATAATGGCCCAGCCATTAGACACGTAGCTACTTTGGGTGAAGAGTATATTGGCTTACGTCCAACGATGAAGATCAAAGTGGGCGATAAAGTGCAAAAAGGCCAGGTTCTTTTTGAAGATAAAAAGAATTTAGGCGTTAAATATACGGCTTTAGCCAGTGGTACTATATTAGAAATCAACCGAGGTGCAAGACGTGTACTTCAGTCTGTAGTTATTGCTGTAGAAGGTAACGATAGCGTTACTTTTGCTCAATATGATGCAGATAAACTAGACACGTTAGACGGCCAGGCAGTTCGTGATAATCTGATTGAATCAGGTTTGTGGACCGCTTTGCGTACACGCCCTTTCAGTAAAGTGCCTGCTGTAGATGCTACTGCTGCTGGTATTTTCGTTACTGCAATTGATACTCAACCTCTTGCTGCCGATCCTGTGGTAGTCATCGCTGAACATAAAGACGATTTTGCTAATGGCCTTAAGGTGTTAGCACGATTAACTGAAGGTAAAGTTTACCTATGTAAAGCGTCAGGTGCTGATATCCCTGCAGCTAACGCGCAAGTTGAAGAATTTGCGGGTAAACACCCAGCAGGTTTAGTGGGTACCCACATTCATCATGTTCTCCCAGCTTCTGCAACCCGCAGTGTATGGCATGTAGGTTATCAAGATGTGATTGCGATTGGCCAGTTATTCACCCAAGGTGTGTTAAACACTGAGCGTGTAGTGGCTATTGGCGGTCCAAGTGCAAAACAACCTCGTCTAGTTCGTACTGTATTGGGTGCAAGCACGGCTGAACTTACTGCAAATGAAACCGTAGGTGATGCAGTACGTGTTGTGTCTGGTTCGGTATTAAGTGGCCGCACAGCCGTTGGACCTCATGCTTATTTAGGTCGTTACCATCAGCAAGTGAGTGTACTTGAAGAAGGTACCGAAAAAGAATTGTTTGGCTGGGCAATGCCAGGTGCCAACAAGTTCTCTATCACTCGTGCATTTTTAGGTCACCTAAGCCCATCACGTTTGTTTAACATGACCACCAGTACGGGTGGTTCTGATCGTGCAATGGTACCGATTGGTAACTACGAACGCGTGATGCCGTTAGATATTTTACCTACTATGCTACTTCGTGACCTTGTCTCTGGGGACTTTGATGGTGCAGCTCGTTTAGGCGCATTAGAGTTAGATGAAGAAGATTTGGCATTGTGTACGTTCGTATGTCCAGGTAAGTATGATTACGCTTCATATTTACGTGATTGTCTAGATACGATCGAGAGGGAAGGCTAATGAGCTTGAAAGATTTTATCGAGCGTATTGAACCGCAATTTGAAAAAGGCGGTAAGTACGAAAAGTGGTATGCCCTTTATGAAGCGGCAGCTACTGTATTCTACACTCCAGGTAAAGTGAACCACGGTAAAACCCATGTTCGCGATAACCTTGACCTAAAACGTATGATGATTACGGTTTGGGCTTGTACATTCCCAGCGATGTTTTTTGGTATGTACAACGTAGGCCTACAAGCGCAAATTGCTCTGGCAGCCGGTTTTGGTACTCCAGATGTGTGGCAAGTTGGCTTATTTGAACTATTGGGTGCACAGCTTAGCGCTGATTCAGGCGTAGCATCCTTGATGTTTTATGGTGCCTGTTTCTTCCTACCGATATACGCAGTGACGTTTGTTGTCGGCGGTTTCTGGGAAGTACTGTTTGCCTCTGTGCGTGGACATGAAGTAAACGAAGGTTTCTTCGTCACCTCTGTACTATTTGCCTTAACCTTACCCGCTACTATCCCATTATGGATGGTGGCTTTAGGTATCACCTTTGGTGTGGTTGTAGCAAAAGAAATCTTTGGTGGTACAGGGCGTAACTTCTTAAACCCAGCCTTAGCAGGCCGTGCTTTCTTGTTCTTTGCTTACCCATTAAGCATGTCTGGTGATACCTCATGGGTAGTTGCCGACGGCTATTCTGGCGCAACAGCATTGAGCCAAGCGGCACAAGGTACTTTTGACTACAGCTCAAATGCAAACTGGTTAGATGCCTTTATGGGCTTTATTCCTGGTTCTGTTGGTGAAGTCTCTACATTTGCTATTTTGTTAGGTGGTTTGGTCATCATCTACACTCGCATCGCTTCATGGCGTATTGTGGGCGGCGTGATGTTAGGTATGGTGGCGATTTCAATGTTGTTGAATGCCATTGGCAGCGACACTAACCCTATGTTTGCTATGCCTTGGCACTGGCACTTGGTACTTGGTGGTTTTGCTTTCGGTATGATGTTCATGGCGACAGATCCTGTTTCTGCCTCGTTCACTAATACTGCTAAATGGGCTTACGGTTTCTTAATCGGTGCAATGGTTGTGTTTATCCGTGTGATTAACCCTGCATTCCCTGAAGGTATGATGTTAGCTATCCTATTTGCTAACCTATTTGCTCCTTTATTTGACCATTTCGTAGTACAGGCAAATATCAAGCGGAGGATTGCTCGTGGCTAGTAATAAAGATTCGTTCGGTAGAACGCTATTTGTTGTTGTCGGCTTATGTCTTATTTGTTCTGTGCTTGTATCGACTGCTGCGGTTGTTTTAAAACCAACTCAGCAAGAAAATAAGCTACTCGATAAGCAAAAGTACATTCTTGAAGCGGCAAGCTTAATCAACACCAAAGAAGGTAAAGTGACAAAGCAAGACATTCTGAGCAAGTATAATCAGTATGTTGAAGCGCGTTTAGTTGACCTAAAAACCGGTGAGTTTGCAGAAGGTGATGCGAATCTTTACGACCAACGTAAAGCATCGCGTGACACAAGCATGTCTTCTATCCCTGAAAACGACATCGCTTCAATTAAGCGCGTAGCTGATAAAGCCGTTGTTTATTTAGTTCGTGATGACGAAGGTAAATTAACCAGCGTTATTCTACCTGTTCATGGTTATGGCCTATGGTCGACCATGTATGCGTTTTTGGCTTTAGAAGCTGACTTAAACACGATTCAAGGCTTAGTGTATTACGACCAAGCTGAAACACCGGGTTTAGGTGGTGAAGTTGAAAATCCAAAATGGAAAGCATTGTGGAAAGGTAAACAGTTATTCGATGCTCAAGGCGACTTAGCTATCAGCGTAACTAAAAATCCTGCAGTGGCTAGCTCTGTACATGGTGTGGATGCACTTTCTGGTGCAACTTTAACCAGTAACGGTGTTCAACACTCATTGCAGTTTTGGTTAGGTAAAGAAGGCTTTGCAAGCTTTATCGCTAAAGCACGCAACGGAGGGTTAAGCTAATGGCTGACGCTAAAGAACTTAAACAGGTTCTGACCGGACCGATTATTAACAATAACCCAATTGCACTGCAAATTTTGGGTGTGTGTAGTGCGCTTGCTGTAACCAGTAAAATGGAAACAGCATTAGTAATGACGATTGCGTTAACGGCGGTAACAGCGTTTTCTAACCTGTTTATTTCGCTTATTCGTAATCACATTCCTAGTAGCGTGCGTATTATTGTACAGATGACCATTATTGCTTCATTGGTAATTGTGGTTGACCAAGTATTACAAGCTTATGCATACGGGATTGCTAAACAGTTATCGGTATTCGTTGGTTTGATTATTACAAACTGTATCGTAATGGGCCGTGCAGAAGCTTACGCTATGAAAACACCCCCAATGATGAGCTTTATGGATGGTATCGGTAACGGTTTAGGTTACGGTGCTATTTTGTTATCAGTTGGTTTTGTGCGTGAACTATTTGGTAATGGTTCATTATTTGGCGTAGAAATCCTCAGCAAAATCTCTGACGGTGGTTGGTATCAGCCTAACGGTTTATTACTGCTTCCACCAAGTGCGTTCTTCTTGATCGGTGGTTTGATTTGGTTGATCCGTACTTATAAGCCAGAGCAAGTTGAAGCAAAAGGGTAAACGCAATGGAACATTATATTAGTTTGTTAATTCGCTCCGTTTTCATTGAAAACATGGCGCTAGCGTTCTTCTTAGGTATGTGTACTTTCCTAGCTGTGTCTAAGAAAGTAACTACTGCGATGGGCCTAGGTGTTGCAGTTATCGTGGTACTGGCTATTTCGGTTCCTGCTAACCAAATTATTTATCAAGGTTTACTTGCTCCTGGCGCTTTAGCTTGGGCTGGTGTGCCTGATGCTGATTTGAGCTTCTTGAAGTTCATCACCTTTATCGGTGTGATTGCAGCACTTGTACAAATTTTGGAAATGGCGTTAGACAAATATTTTCCACCTTTGTACAACGCGTTAGGTATTTTCTTACCTTTGATTACCGTGAACTGTGCGATTTTTGGTGCAGTATCTTTCATGGTAGAACGTGATTACAACCTAGGCGAGAGCGTGGTATTTGGTATCGGCTCTGGTATTGGTTGGGCATTGGCAATTGTATTGCTAGCCGGTATTCGCGAAAAGATGAAATATTCTGACGTGCCAAATGGCTTGCGTGGCTTAGGTATTACCTTTGTAACCGCAGGTCTTATGGCTCTAGGTTTCATGTCATTCTCTGGTGTTTCTCTTTAAGAAAAGCATTGAGACGACGCATTAATTTGAACCTTTAAGGATAAGTGAATGGGTATTCTTGAATCTACTCCAATAGATGTATATCTAGGTGTGAGTATGTTTACTGTGATTGTATTAGTGTTGGTGTTAGTGATTTTATTCGCTAAGTCAAAACTAGTTGCAAGCGGTGATATCACTATTGGTATTAACGGTGACACAGATAAAGCAATTAAAACTGGCGCAGGCGGCAAGTTACTTGGCGTATTAGCTGACAACGGTATTTTCGTATCAAGTGCGTGTGGTGGCGGTGGCTCATGTGGTCAGTGTCGTGTACACATTAAATCAGGCGGTGGTGATATTCTGCCTACTGAACTTGATCACATTAGTAAAGGTGAAGCACGTCAAGGCTGTCGTTTATCTTGTCAGGTTAACGTTAAATCTGACATGGAAATCGAACTTGACGAAGAAATCTTCGGCATCAAGAAATGGGAATGTGAAGTTATCTCTAACGATAACAAAGCAACGTTCATTAAAGAACTTAAGCTGCAAATCCCTGATGGTGAATCTGTACCTTTCCGCGCCGGTGGTTATATTCAGATTGAAGCGCCAGCTCACCATGTTAAATACGCTGATTTCGATGTACCAGCAAAATACCGTGGCGACTGGGAACACTTTGGTTTCTTTAAATTAGAGTCTAAAGTTGACGAAGAAACCATTCGTGCATACTCAATGGCTAACTACCCAGAAGAGTTTGGTATTATTATGTTGAACGTGCGTATTGCTACGCCACCGCCACGTAATTTAACCCTACCTTGTGGTAAAATGTCTTCGTACATTTGGAGCTTAAAAGCTGGCGATAAAGTCACAATTTCAGGCCCATTTGGTGAGTTCTTCGCTAAAGATACCGATGCTGAAATGGTATTTATTGGTGGTGGTGCCGGTATGGCTCCAATGCGTTCTCACATTTTTGACCAATTAAAGCGTCTTAAATCAAAACGTAAAATGAGCTTCTGGTACGGTGCACGTTCTAAGCGTGAAATGTTCTACGTTGAAGACTTTGACGGCCTAGCAGCTGAAAATGATAACTTTAAGTGGCATGTTGCGTTATCTGATCCGCAAGCTGAAGATAACTGGACCGGTTACACTGGTTTTATCCATAACGTATTGTACGAGAACTACTTACGTGACCACGATGCGCCAGAAGATTGTGAGTTCTACATGTGTGGACCTCCAATGATGAACGCAGCGGTAATTGGTATGCTAAAAGACTTAGGCGTTGAAGACGAAAACATCTTACTCGATGATTTCGGTGGCTAATGAGTTAACTCATTACATTGACAAGTAAGTCATGAAATTGCAGCAATGCAGACAGGGTGTTAAATCACGAGTCTGCAAGCTGCAATTTTTTTTATTGATTTTAACCAGTGAAATTAGACATGATCGTAAATGCTATTAAGTTGTTGTTAACATCGTTATTGTTGGTTGGTATGAGCGCTTGTAGCTCACCTGAACCTATTATTTCTTTGTCTGGTAGCACAATGGGGACCACTTACCATGTAAAAGTTGTGCCTAACGATAGCCTACCAGAAGCGCAATTATTGCAAGCCGAAATAGACATGGCGCTAGAAGTCGTTAACGAGCAAATGTCCACTTACCGACCAAACTCGGAATTATCAAAGTTTAATCAGTTGCAGGTAAAGCAAAGCGTTAAAGTGTCTGCCGATACGCTTAAAGTGATTAATGAGGGTATACGTCTACACCAAGAAACCGATGGTGCACTAGATATCACCTTAGGGCCATTGGTTAATTTATGGGGATTTGGTCCTGATAAGCGGCCAACATCGGTACCCACTCAGGCGCAAATCGACTCCGCCAAAACTAAAATGGGCATTAATGAATTATCGATAGATGGGGTGATGTTAACTAAGCATAATGCCGATTTGTATGTTGATTTATCATCAATAGCTAAAGGCTTTGGTGTGGATAAAATTGCTGCAATTTTAGATAAATACAATGCCAGTGGTTATTTGGTCGAGATTGGTGGCGAGTTAAATGTTAAAGGCACCAAAGCAGACGGTGTTGCCTGGCGCATTGCTGTTGAGCAACCCACTGATGAAGGTCAAGCTGTGCAGCAAGTTATTGAGCCAGGAACCATGTCGATGGCGACTTCTGGTGACTACCGTAATTTTTACGAAGAGAATGGCGAACGTTTTTCACATTTAATTGATCCTCGTAGCGGATATCCGATTAAGCATAAACTTGCTTCTGCAACCGTGCTACACTCTAGTTGTATGACCGCAGATGGATATGCCACCGCCATGATGGTGTTAGGTACACAAGCTTCGTTGGCACTTGCTAAAGAAAAGAATTTAGCAATAATGCTGATTGAAAAGCAGGAGCAAGGTTTTAAGGTCCATTACAGTGATGCATTTAAGGCATATGTAAAATAATCTGGAATAGGGTTTGCTAATGCTTAAGCCCTGCCTAGAATATGTTAATTGGAGTTGGTTATGAGCACATTTATTGCAGCATTTGTGGTATTGTTAATTTTTTTCTTGTTGATGTCTGTCGGTTATATCGTGAAAAAGAAAGCGGTAGAAGGCAGTTGTGGTGGTTTAGGTGTGCTCGGTATTGAAAAAGCATGCGACTGTGATGACCCATGTGATGCGCGTAAGTTGCGCATGCAAAAAGAGCAAGAGCGCAAAGACATGCTCAATCAAAACAGAATTATTTAATTTGTATTGCGTATCATTTTATAGCTTACAATGTAAAGAGCCTTCATTATGAAGGCTTTTTTTATGCGAGTTTAATACAGTAGAGTTACAAAGCTTAGTTATAATGATAATGGTTATCAATTGTAAGTTGGTGAAATTAAAGGAAAATTTGCCTTTGCCTCTACATTGTTCTATTCTGTAGTGAATTGATCGAGATCAAACTTTTTATCAAGGGACAATACTATGAAAGGTCATCCTAAAGTTATCAGCCAGCTTAATCGCGTGCTCACCTGCGAGCTGACAGCAATTAACCAGTACTTTTTGCATGCGCGTATGTTTAAGCATTGGGGTTTAGAAAAGCTGAATGAAAAAGAGTATAAAAAGTCGATTCAAGACATGAAGCATGCTGACAACCTGATTGAACGAGTATTGTTTCTTGAAGGATTACCTAATCTGCAGCAATTAGATAAGTTACGTATTGGTGAGCATGCAGAAGAAATGCTCAGCTGTGATTTACAAGCTGTAACCGAGCAGATAAGCCTTTTACGTGAAGCCATTTCTGTGTGTGAAACTGAGCAAGATTACGTTAGCCGTGATCTGCTTGAGGATTTACTAGAAGACGAAGAAGAACATTTAGATTGGATTGAGTCACAACAAGGGCTCATCGTCCAAACCGGTATTCAAAACTATCTTCAATCACAAATTAACGACTAATAGGATTTATCATGAAAGGCAATCCAGAAGTTATCGACGCCCTAAACCTACTGTTAACTGGCGAATTATCTGCAATGGACCAGTACTTTGTTCATGCTCATATGTACGAAGATTGGGGATTTAACGAATTATATACCCGTATTTTGCATGAGTCTGATGACGAAAAATTACATGCAGCAAAACTTGTTCAACGTATTTTATTTCTTGAAGGCACACCTGATGTGGCTAGTCGTGAAGCATTAAACATCGGTAAAGATGTGCAAGAAATGCTTAAAAACGATTTAGAGTATGAATACAAGGTCGCAAACGATTTACGTAAAGTGATTAAGTTATGTGAAGAAAAGGCCGATTACCAAACTCGTGAAATCTTAGAAGTGTTGCTAGATGATACTGAATCAGATCACATGTACTGGTTAGAAAAGCAATTAGGTTTAATTGACCGTGTAGGCTTGCAAAACTACCTACAAAAGCAAATGTAATTTATTGCTATATGCGACGTAATCAAAAGCCCAACTGTGTTTGGGCTTTTTTGTGTCTGATTGATTGAATACTGTTTTTATATAAGGGCTATCCATTTAGCGCCACCAGTGTCAATATGTAGTAATGAAAACTTCATCGTATTTATTAAAAGCTGGCGTTGATTACCCTACAAGTTGGGACGAGTTTGTAGATTGGTTTCATGATGAACAATCTTGCATCAGCTACCTTTACGCACTTCGTTGGCCAAACGGATTCATTTGTCCAAGCTGTTCAAGCCATCAATCACCTTATCAGTTAAGTAATGGCAAGTTAAAATGTCATGCTTGTCGTTCTCAGTGTTCAGTAACATCAAGTACACTTTTTGACAAAACAAGAACCCCCATGAAAAGTTGGTTTGCTGCGGTCTGGTTTATTACAAATCAAAAAAATGGTGTCAGCGCTCTTGGAGTTCAAAGGCTATTAGGTCTTGGGAGTTATCAAACCGCTTGGTCATTAATGCACAAGTTAAGACATGCCATGGTTGATCCTGAAAGGGATAAGTTATCCGGCATCGTAGAGGTTGACGAAACACTAATAGGTGGCGTCGTTCCGCAATCATCTATTAAAAATCAACAGGGTAAGCGTAAGGCTGTAGTTTTGGTCGCTGTTGAGCTGCTATCACCCTCTGGATTTGGTCGGATACGTTTAAGGCAAGTGGAAAGTGCAACTAAAGAACATATCCATCAATTCATTCAAGATGTAATTGAACCTGGTAGTACAATTTGTAGTGATGGCTCTCAAGCATACAAACAAATAGACAAGAAAGGATATAAGCATAACCGAATAGTGCATTTAGGTTCATCTGTACCTGCACATGAAACAATGGCTGGGGTACATCGAGTCTCATCATTATGTAAAAGATGGCTTTTAGGTACATATCAAGGCGCGGTAAAGGCTAAGCAACTTGATTATTATTTAGATGAGTTTACATTTCGCTTCAACAGAAGAAAGTCAGATTCTCGGGGATTATTATTCTACAGGCTGCTTGAACAAGCAGTGCGTTCTAAGCCGATAACGTACCAATCAATTAAAGATCGATAACCACAATATATAGTGGTTGGTTGTGCTAAGTGGATAGCCCTTTTTTATATACAGTAACATGTGATTAGTTTAAATATTCAGTGATGGTTTAATAATGCGTAAAATCATTCACATTGATATGGATTGTTATTTTGCGGCTGTGGAAATGCGTGATTTTCCTGAGTTACGGGGAAAACCCATTGCCGTTGGCGGCAGAAGCGATCGCCGTGGTGTGATTAGTACATGCAATTATGAAGCTCGTCACTTTGGTGTACGAAGCGCAATGTCCAGTTATCAGGCCCTTCAATTGTGCCCTCATTTGGTGTTAGTCCCGGGGCGCATGGATGTTTATAAGTCTGTTTCATTACAAATCCGTGAGATTTTTCATCGCTACACTGATTTAGTCGAACCTTTGTCATTAGATGAAGCCTACCTCGATGTGACTGATTGCGATGCCCACCAGGGCAGTGCAACTTTAATCGCTCGCGCTATTCGTGATGAGATTTTTGCCGTTACAGGGTTAACCGCATCTGCTGGTGTCGCGCCAATAAAGTTTTTAGCCAAAATTGCCTCAGATTTAAATAAACCCAATGGCCAATTTGTAATCACTCCCAACCAAATCAGCGACTTTGTAAGGGACTTACCTTTGAGTAAAATCCCTGGCGTGGGTAAAGTAACCTCTAAAAAACTGGCTGATATTGGCTTATCCACCTGTTATGACGTACAGCAGTATCCCCAAGCTAAATTGATTGATGCCTTTGGTAAATTTGGCCGCGTATTGATTGAGCGTGCTCAAGGCATTGATCCTCGGCAAATTAGCCCTCACAGAGTACGTAAATCAGTTGGTGTTGAAACTACATTGGCTAAAGACATTTTTACCCTAGAGCAATGCCATCAAGTTTTACCGCAACTTATTCAAGAATTGAGCGCTCGGGTACATCGAAGTGCTAAAGAACGTAAAATTCATAAGCAGGTGGTGAAATTGAAATTTAATGATTTTAAACAAACCACGATAGAACATCGCAGTGATGAAATTTCAATCAATATGTTTCATGAGTTACTGCAACAAGCTTTACAGCGAAGCCATGGACGAGGTATTCGGTTACTGGGTGTGAGTGTTGGCCTAGCTGACATAACAACAAATAATTCAGATGTTAATACCCATCAAATTACCCAACTGGATTTACAGTTTTAAAGATGTTTGTATTTATACCCAATCGACCTAGCGATTTCAGCAAGAGTTTACACTCGTTTAGGCAAGGCATTGATTGTAGGTAATGGTTGTTCCCTTTCCAAAATCAATAACAAAGAATAAACGCGGCTAGTATTGAAAACACGGTGAAGCTCTCAAACACGTATCTTCTAGTTGATTGGGTATACAATAAAGGCGACATCATTGTCGCCTTTATTGCTAGTATTGCTAACGTTAAAATAAATAACCCATTTATGCAGCTTTTGCTGGGATGCGTGCTAATACGGCTAGTAGTAGCTCCCAATATTGGCCCACAGTTGTAATGTTTACCATCTCATCTGGGCTATGTGGATAACGAATGGTTGGGCCAATCGATACCATGTCCATGTGAGGGTATGGCTCTTTAAATAAACCACATTCAAGACCAGCATGGATAACCATTATGGTTGGATCTTTTTTGTAAATATCATTGTAGGTGTCACGTACAATCGCCATTACAGGCGAGCTTGTGTCTGGCTTCCATCCAGGGTAAGCACCGCTTAAGTCGATACTTGCGCCCGACAGGTTAGCTAGGGCGGTAAGCATGCCTGCGACCTCTTCTCGGCCTGAATCAATTAATGAACGAATAAGGCAAAGCACTTCAACACTTTCATCTTCGGTACTAATGACACCAACATTGAGCGAGGTTTCGGTCACACCTTCTATTTCGTCACTCATACGAATAACGCCATTGGGGCTTGCATGAAGTAAATCTATCAGGGTGTTTTGTGCATCTTCGCCCATGACTTTTGTTGGAGCATCAATATCAGCAAGTGCTAATAGCATGCCAGGATCTGCTACCGCTAACTCTTCACGAACTAATGCTTGAAACGAAGCTACAGCTTGCTTTAGCGCGTCAATATTCTCGGTTGGTAACATAAAGTGAATATTGGCTTCGCGTGGGATGGCATTTCGAAGTGAACCGCCTGTAAAACTCACTAACTCTAAAGCTAATTCATCACTGTATTTAAACAAAAAACGAGCTAGAAGTTTGTTTGCATTGCCGCGGCCAAGATGAATGTTAACGCCGGAGTGTCCACCTTTTAAACCTGATAAGGTTAGTGAAAAGCTGGCATTGCTATGCTCTGGCGCTTGCCAAGACATGGGTACACTGATTTGCGCGTCAACACCACCGGCGCAGCCCATGTAAATTTCGCCTTCTTGTTCTGAATCTGTGTTAATTAAGATTTCAGCATCAAGGTAGCCGGCTTCTAAACCAAAGGCGCCTGTCATGCCAGCTTCTTCATCAATAGTTAGTAATACTTCGAGTGGCCCATGTTTGATGTCAGTACTGCCAAGTACGGCTAATGCTGAAGCCATACCAATACCGTTGTCTGAGCCTAATGTTGTGCCTTTAGCTTTAACCCAGTCGCCGTCAACATAGGCTTCGATTGGATCGGTTTCAAAATTATGCACTTTGTCGGCATTTTTTTGTGGCACCATATCGATGTGAGCTTGTAGCACCACGGTTTTGCAATTTTCCATTCCCGCCGATGCAGGTTTACGAATAATAAGGTTACCGACTTTGTCTTCAACTACGGCAAGTCCTTGTGCTTTAGCCCATTGTTGAATATGTTGCGACAACGCATGTTCATGTTTTGATGGATGTGGAATTGCACAAATTTGTTCGAACCATTGCCATAGTGGCTGAGGATATAATTGAGTTAATGCAGTCACGAAACGCCCTCTAAGAAGAATTCAATCGGATAATACGGCGTGTATTTTAACATATTCTGTGGCGTTACTTGATATTGGCGCACCAATTTGCCAAGGTTTAGATCATAAATCTGTAAATAATTATGAACCCGCAATTTTAAACGTGAATAAGGAATTTTATGTCTCAAACAAATCAAATTGCTCAGGCATTTCAAGTGCCGTTTATCGATGTAACAAATGACGATGCCATTTTTGAAGGGGAGGGCTGGGACGCCGTTGTGGTCGTAGCACCAAGATTGGCTGATATTAAGCAGGATGAAATTAATTTACTGGCAGCCCATGCTAGTCAAATCGATCTGCGCGTCGGTAAAAGTGCGACTTTGTTATTAGCGCCAGGTTTAGCGGGGGGGCGTTTAATTATTTCGCCAGTTGTAGGCGCTGATGATGCATACAATGATGTGCGAATTTTTGCTAAAGCGGCCAGAGAAGGGATTGCTATTGCAAAAGCGGCTGGAGCCAGTAAGCCATTGCTTGTTGTACCTAGTTTGAGTGACTCTCGGTTTAAAAATGCGCAGCAAGTCGCAGCGCTGGCGTGTGGCCAAGAGTTATGGCAACCACTAGAAGCAAGAGAAGCGAAATCATTAGCCCCAAGTTTTAGCGCCATAGGATTACTCAATAGCGATACTCATAGCTTACTGATTAACGCTGCCGAGTCAGGAAGAGTGCTGGCTCGTGATCTTTGTGGCACAGAACCAGAACGCATGTCTGCTATTGGTTTTGCTCAATATTGTGTCAATGCTTTTACTGGTAGCGGTTTAACGGTGTCGGTAGTCGATGAACTTGAGCAACTAAAGCATGATTATCCATTGTTAAGTGCGGTAGGTCGCAGCTCATTTGGTGTGGAACGTCATCACCCGCGAGTGGTAAAACTAGAATATGTTGGCGAAGGTACTATAACTAAAACTTTATTATTTGCTGGTAAAGGCGTTGTTTACGATACGGGCGGCGCAGACATTAAAGTTGCAGGCTCTATGGCTGGAATGAGCCGCGATAAAGGCGGCGCGGCAGCCGTTGCTGGACTAATGAAGGCGCTATCTATCCTAAAACCTAAAGGCATTAAAGTGGTGGCAGAGTTAGGGCTAGTGAGAAACAGTATTGGTAGCGATGCTTTTGTTACCGATGAAATAATACAAAGCCATGCAGGAGTGCGAGTGCGGATTGGTAATACTGATGCCGAGGGTCGACTTGTGCTGGCCGATTTATTATCGCATTTGCGTAGTCAAGCTGAGCATGAAGTGAATCCTCAGTTATTTTCAGTTGCAACGCTAACAGGCCATGTCGTTCGAGCTTATGGCGG
This sequence comes from Shewanella inventionis, assembly GCF_019931735.1. Lineage (NCBI taxonomy): Bacteria > Pseudomonadati > Pseudomonadota > Gammaproteobacteria > Alteromonadales > Shewanellaceae > Shewanella > Shewanella inventionis. The sequence goes on from NZ_CP082926.1 coordinate 1,649,127, forward strand.
CTATACAGCATTGGTAGAGAATTGTGTGGCTAAACAAAAAGGCATAGCAGTTGCTTTAGCTGATGTTGGCGAGCAATGGGGAGAGCCGTTTGAAGTGTCTCGCCTACGCCCAGAAGATTTTGACAAAGTGGCTGATAAAAATGGTGCTGCAGATGTTGTGTCGTCTAATAATGGCCCGTCATCGATTACTGCTCGCGGTCACCAATATCCAGCGGCTTTTCTTTTAAAAGCTTCTGGATTAGCCCAATCTGAGCTGGCATTTACTCATATTTATATCGCGGGTAGTGCTGTTGAAGGTGATCCTCTTTATGGCAAGCCAACGGCTAACCCTTTGGTTGCTTTATTACAGTTTGGTTTTTTGTGATAAGGATTTGGTTTAATCAATTGTTTTGTATCAGTTTTATTTTTGCGTCACAAGCTGTTAACAATAATAACACATAGTTTTAGTGTGCCAAATTGGTAATTAAATAACTTTTAATGACATTTTTGTGAATTCAATCAAATAATACTTGTAATTAAATTACAGTTTTGTATAATTCTTTTCGTCGGCAAGCAGTGTGATTGTCGGCTCTAGTTAATCCAGGATGGATATAGCCTCCAAGGATCTGAGTGACAAGTTGTCTCAACGGATTTGAGAAATGTACGTTCCAAGGAACCGAGCCAAGCTTTACTAGGTTTATGCAACTTAACTTTTATTCAGGAGAAGACCATGTCTTATACAGGTAACGGCAAAATTTATTGGCAAAACACTTGGTTTGCTGATGTATCAGTTTTACGTGGCGGTATTTTCGCCATGAAACTTTAAGAATTGACCCTCTTAAAGTCGCTTTAATATCCATCAACCTTTTGTTCGTCTCGTTTGACGTTTTAGACAAGGTGGTAAGTTAGTTAATTTATCGCCACATCACGTTAAGTGATGTTAGCTTTCCTTTCCCCATATGGGATGCTTGTAACATGTCTGCCTACTCTATTGAGTAGGCTTTTTTTTGCCTTAAATTTATTAATTCGCTGTATAAAAAACTGAAATCTTTGAATAAAAAGACGGTTTGTAGCTATCGGTGCTGTAAATAATTATAATCCCCCACCTTAAAGTTGGCATAACTTCACATTGTTGGTTTTATGACCCCGTTATACTGCTTTATTGTGTTGTGTGACAGCTTACTTATTTAGCTTAACCCCCACCTAATGCATTTAAAACAATTACTTATACTTAACCCTTACCCAAGGAACCTTGTTCCATGTTAGAAAAATTATTTAAATTAAAGCAAAACAATACCAGCCTAAAGCAAGAAGCTGTTGCCGGGTTAACTACCTTTTTAACCATGGCATACATTATTTTTGTTAACCCAATGATGTTAGCTGATGCAGGAATGGACCACGGTGCAGTATTTGTTGCTACCTGCTTAGCCGCTGCGTTGGGGTGTTTAATTATGGGATTATTAGCCAATTATCCCATCGCACTAGCACCTGGAATGGGATTAAATGCCTTTTTTACCTATACCGTCGTCGGTGAGATGGGTTACAGCTGGGAAACCGCATTAGGTGCGGTGTTTATGTCTGGTGTGTGCTTTTTGATTTTATCGTTAGTGAAAATCCGAGAGTGGATTGTTAACAGTATTCCAATGTCACTTCGTTTTGGTATTGCTGCTGGTATCGGTTTATTTTTAGCGTTAATTGGCTTAAAAAGTGCTGGTATTGTGGTTGCAAGTCCTGCCACTTTAGTCACTATGGGCGATATTACGTCATTCCCTGCGATGATGGCGGCATTAGGCTTCTTTTTGATTATCGCCATGGTACAGCGCGGCTTAAAAGCTGCGGTTATCTTCAGTATTTTAATTGTCACCGTATTAGGTTTGCTATTTGGCGATGTGCAATACAACGGCCTTGTTTCAATGCCGCCATCTATTGCGCCAACTTTCATGAAAATGGATCTTTCAAGCGTGCTTGAAGTGAGCATGTTGTCGGTTGTTTTTGCTTTCTTATTTGTCGACTTATTTGATACCTCCGGCACTTTGGTTGCTGTGGCTCAACGTGGTGGTTTACTTGATGACAAAGGCCGTTTACCAAGGGTGAAGCGTGCGTTAACTGCCGACAGTGTTGCTACCATAACTGGCGCTGCATTGGGGACATCGACGACAACAAGTTATATTGAAAGTACAGCCGGTGTGAGTGCTGGCGGTCGTACCGGATTGACCGCGGTTATTGTTGGGTTATTGTTTATAGCAGCATTGTTTGTTTCACCTTTAGCTGGCATGGTTCCCGCTTATGCGACTGCTGGCACATTATTTTATGTCGCCATTTTAATGATGTCTGGCTTAATCAATGTAGAGTGGGATGACTTAACAGAAGCTGCACCTGTGGTGGTAACCTGTTTATTAATGCCATTAACCTTCTCAATTGCTAATGCTATCGGGCTTGGTTTTATCTCTTACGCTATGATTAAATTATTAACCGGTCGTTTTAAAGATCTTAATGCTGGTGTGCTTGTGGTTGCTGCATTATTTTTGATTAAATTTATTTATGGTTAATAATCGTTTAATTTACGTTTTAAGCTGTGCTTAACGCGTGATTATACCGCAAAGGGGCTTTTAGCCCCTTTTTTGTGCTTTAAATATAAAAAAAGCCCTCTATTAGTGGCTTTCACTATGAATTATGGACGTTATTGGGTATAAAAATAATTCGAATATTTATAGTTAACTGAGTGAAGTCATGGGTTATCGGCGTGTGGTGGTAAAGTTAGGTACAAGCGTGTTGACATCGGGCAGTAAAAAGCTTGATAAAGCACATATGGTCGAGTTAGCAAGGCAAATGGCCATGCTAATGCGTGCAGGTGTTGAAGTGGTGTTGTGTACTTCAGGTGCAATTGCCGCAGGACGTGAACACCTTCATTACCCCGTATTCCCCGACACTATGGCCAATAAACAATTATTAGCTGCCGTGGGGCAAAGTCAGTTGATATTAGCCTGGTCACAACTGTTTAGTATTTATGGATTGCATGTAGGGCAGTTGTTATTAACCCGTGCAGATCTGCAAGATCGCGAACGCTATCTTAACGCGCGTGATACGCTAAATGCGCTGCTGGCAAACAACATTATCCCAATTATTAATGAAAATGATGCAGTGGCGACCAATGAGATTAAAGTTGGCGATAATGATAATTTATCTGCCCGAGCAGCCTTGTTATGTGATGCTGATCTACTGATTTTATTGACCGATCAAAAAGGCTTGTTTGATGCCGATCCTCGCACCAATCCTGATGCGCAATTAATTAAACAAGTCGTTAATATCGATGACAGTTTGCGTTTGCTGGCTGGCGGTTCTGTATCAGGGTTAGGCACTGGCGGAATGGCCACTAAATTAGAGGCAGCTGACATTGCTCGCCGTGCAGGTATTGAGGTGGTGATTGCTTCAGGCCATCTCCCAGATGTGATTGCTAAAGTCGCTGCACGAGAGTCGGTAGGTACTCATTTTAGTGCGATTGAAAACCCATTAGAAAGCAGAAAACAATGGATATTAGCTGGCCCTGCAACTCAAGGGAAAGTGGTTATCGATGCTGGGGCATCAGCGGCTGTTGTAGCAAGTGGCCGAAGCTTATTGTCAAAAGGTATCGTGGCTGTTGAAGGTAAGTTTGAACGTGGTGCAACCTTGTTAATCGTTGATCAAAAAGGAAAAGTGTTGGCTAAAGGTATGAGCCGATATTGCGCCAACGATTTAATTAAAATTAGTGGTAAACACTCAAATGACATTGAACCCTTGTTGGGTTATGACTACGGTGACGCAGTTATTCATCGTAATGATATGGTTGTTCTCGATAATTAAGGATAAGTAAATGTCTGCCAACGAAACAGAGTATTTAACCCAGCTTGGACAGCGTGCAAAAGCCGCAAGCTTTATATTAGCCTCATTGTCAGCAAGGCAAAAATCGGCTTTGCTTGTTGAGATTTCACATCAATTGGCTGCGCGTACAGATGACATTTTACAAGCTAATGCCCAGGATGTAGCGAGTGCTAAAGCAAACGGCTTAACTGAGGCCATGATCGATCGTTTAATGCTTGATAAAGGCCGATTAGCCGGGATTATTGCCGATATTGATAATGTAATAGCACTTGCCGACCCTGTCGGTAACGAGTCTGAAAGTCGTGTTCTTGATAATGGATTGCGTTTAACTCGTCGCAGTGTGCCTTTAGGGGTGGTTGGAGTGATTTATGAAGCTCGCCCTAATGTGACAGTCGATATTGCTGTATTAGCCCTTAAAACGGGCAATGCAGTTATTTTGCGAGGTGGTAAAGAAACCTTATCATCAAACAAAGTGTTAAGTGACATTATTCGTTCTGCTTTAGCGATTCAACAGTTACCTCAAGATGCTGTGCAGCTTATCGACTCGCCAGATCGCAGTATTGTTAGTGGTTTACTGCGTTTAGATAAATATGTCGACATGATTATTCCCCGTGGTGGGCAAAATTTGCAACGCTTATGTGCAGAGCAGTCAAGCATTCCAGTGATTTTAGGCGGCATTGGGATTTGCCACTTATTTGTTGATAAACATGCAAATTTAGTACGAGCGATTGATGTGATAGCCAATGCTAAAGTACAACGTCCAACCGTGTGTAATGCGTTAGATACCTTATTAGTGCACCAAGGTGTTGCTGCAGAGTTTATTCCCAACATTGCCTCACATTTACATTCACTTGGGGTTCGGTTTCATGCCTGTAACAAAGCATTACCTTATTTAGATGGCTTAGGGTTTGATGTCACACCAGCGCATGATGAGTCATTTTCTACCGAGTGGTTATCGCTAACATTAGGGATTAAAGTGGTCAGTGATATTGATGCTGCGGTTGAGCATATTAGGCAATATTCAAGTGGCCATTCTGAGGCCATTTTAACCGATGATATACACGCTGCAGCTCATTTTATGAATCAAGTTGATTCAGCGGCTGTGTATGTTAATGCCAGCACTCGGTTTACCGATGGCGCTCAATTTGGCTTAGGAGCAGAAGTGGCGGTAAGTACCCAAAAATTGCATGCCCGTGGGCCCATGGCGCTTGATGCATTAACAACTTATAAGTGGCTTGCCTGGGGAGATTACACCAGTAGGCAATAAAGCATATTAATCATCACTAATATAATGGCGCAAATTTGCGCCCTTATTTTTGTGCAATCACGGCTTATAAATTATAAATTAGGTGGCTTGGCGTAGCTGGAAGGGTAAAACGTTCGTAAGTGGTCATTAACCAAATAATGAAAAATGCGCAGGTCATTAAAATTGCGACAATGCGAAAAGCTTGGGCGTATTCCATGACAAATGTGAAATAACGACGCTGCACGGCATTGGTCAATAGGGTTGCAATTAATGCAAATACACACAGATACATTGCAGGGTATTGAGTTAAACTGACGCCATAGCATTTCTCATAGGCCATAATTACCCCAACAATTGTTAAAATAACAATCCGTATTTTACGTTCAGTGCTATCACTGAAATTCCATCTTGGCAGTCCCATTGCCTCACATCCTCAGCATTAAATCTACTTTTAAGCTTGTATATTGTTATAACTCTGATCGTTTTTTTTATCAAATATTTAGCGGTAAAATGGCACGCTTTACTGTCAGTGGCGATGGCCCATTTATTATCCACTGGTTAATAAGGCAAATGCGGTATTTTGTTTATAACATAATTTTTTTATCCGTCCCCTTGTAATTCCATTTGTCGTCCCAATATAGGTATCAAGGCTGATATGAGTGGTGAAAAGTGAACCACAAAATAACCAACCAAAAGGTTGAAAAATACGTAGTTCATCCCCATATCAACATCAAATAACATATTAGTGACGTAATAGCGTCAATTCTGGAGGACCCCATGGGCAAAATTATTGGTATCGACTTAGGCACGACAAACTCTTGTGTGGCTGTCCTTGATGGTGGCAAAGCACGCGTAATCGAAAACGCAGAGGGCGATCGTACAACTCCTTCTATCATCGCTTATACCGATGATGAGACTATTGTCGGCCAACCAGCAAAGCGTCAGGCTGTCACTAACCCAGCAAACACTTTCTTTGCAATTAAGCGTTTAATCGGTCGTCGTTTTAAAGATGATGAAGTACAACGTGACGTGAACATTATGCCATTCAAAATTATCGCTGCTGATAATGGTGATGCATGGGTTGAGTCGCGTGGTAACAAAATGGCACCACCTCAAGTGTCTGCTGAAATTTTGAAAAAAATGAAAAAGACGGCAGAAGACTTTTTAGGTGAAGAAGTCACTGAAGCGGTTATTACCGTTCCTGCTTACTTTAACGATTCACAACGTCAAGCTACTAAAGATGCTGGCCGTATTGCAGGTCTAGACGTTAAGCGTATTATCAACGAGCCAACAGCGGCTGCGTTAGCTTACGGTATTGACAAAAAGCAAGGCGACAACATTGTTGCAGTATATGACTTAGGTGGTGGTACATTCGATATCTCTATCATCGAAATCGACAGCAACGACGGCGACCAAACATTTGAAGTATTAGCGACCAATGGTGACACTCACTTAGGTGGTGAAGACTTTGACAACCGTTTAATCAACTATTTAGCTGATGAATTCAAAAAAGACCAAGGCTTAGATCTACGTAAAGATCCTTTAGCAATGCAACGTTTGAAAGAAGCAGCTGAAAAAGCAAAAATCGAGCTTTCAAGCACTAACCACACTGAAGTTAACTTACCTTACATCACAGCTGATGCAACAGGTCCTAAGCATTTAGTGGTTAAAATTACTCGTGCTAAATTAGAGTCATTGGTTGAAGACTTAATTCAACGTTCTTTAGAGCCGTTGAAAGTTGCCCTAGCTGATGCAGACTTATCAGTATCAGACATCAACGAAGTGATTCTAGTTGGTGGTCAGACTCGTATGCCTAAAGTACAAGAAGCTGTTACTAACTTCTTCGGCAAAGAGCCACGTAAAGACGTTAACCCAGATGAAGCCGTAGCCGTAGGAGCTGCAATTCAAGCTGGTGTGCTTTCTGGTGATGTAAAAGACGTACTATTACTTGACGTGACGCCACTATCACTTGGTATTGAAACCATGGGTAGCGTAATGACTAAGCTTATCGAGAAGAACACCACTATCCCGACAAAAGCGAGCCAAACGTTCTCAACTGCTGACGACAACCAAAATGCGGTAACCATTCACGTATTACAAGGTGAGCGTAAGCAAGCAAGCGCTAACAAGTCTTTAGGTCAATTTAACCTTGAAGGCATTGAGCCAGCGCCACGCGGTCAACCACAAATTGAAGTGGCATTTGACATCGATGCTGACGGTATCTTACATGTGTCTGCAACAGACAAGAAAACAGGTAAGAAACAAAACATCACCATTAAAGCGTCTTCTGGTTTATCTGATGAAGAAGTGGAACAAATGGTACGTGACGCAGAAGCTCACGCCGATGAAGATGCTAAGTTTGAAGAGTTAGTGCAAGCGCGTAACCAAGCAGACGGCTTAGTTCATGCAACCAAAAAGCAAGTTGAAGAAGCGGGTGATGATTTACCAAGCGACGACAAAGAGAAAATTGAAGCAGCGATTGCCACTTTAGAAACAGCTATTAAAGGCAAAGATAAAGAAGCAATGGATACCGCGACTCAAGGTTTAATCGAAGCGTCGGCTAAGTTAATGGAAATCGCACAAGCTAAAGCACAAGCTCAAGGCGGCGCAGAAGGTCAAGCACACGATGCTGGCCAATCAAAGCCTGCTGATGATGTTGTTGACGCTGAGTTCGAAGAAGTGAAAGACGACAAAAAGTAATTAACAATTTCAGTTAGTTACCATTGAAGCGGGCGTTGGGGCTATCCTCACACGCCCGTTTGTATAAATTGATTTTAACAATTTACTCATACCTTCGAGAAACAGAACACTATGTCAAAGCGTGATTATTATGAAGTTCTTGGTGTCTCTCGTGACACCAGTGAACGTGAAATTAAAAAAGCGTACAAACGCTTAGCGATGAAGTATCACCCAGACCGTAACCCTGGAGATAAAGCCGCAGAAGCCAGCTTTAAAGAAATTAAAGAAGCGTACGAAATATTAACCGACAGCGACAAAAAAGCCGCTTATGATCAGTTTGGTCATGCAGGGGTTGATCCTAATCGTGGTGGTCATGGCGGTGGTCATGGTGATTTCGGCGATATCTTTGGTGATGTATTTGGAGATATTTTTGGTGGCGGACGCCGTGGTGGTCAACGTCAAGCTGCTCGTGGTAGCGACTTACGCTACAACCTTGAGTTATCACTTGAGGAAGCTGTGCGTGGCTTAACCAAAGAGCTGCGAATTCCAACATTGGCGGCTTGTGATCTGTGTGATGGCAGCGGTGCTAAAAAAGGCAGCTCAGCGACAACTTGTGGCACCTGTCATGGCCAAGGCCAGGTACAAATGCGCCAAGGTTTCTTTGCTGTGCAACAAGCCTGTCCTACCTGTCATGGACGCGGCAAAATTATTAAAGATCCGTGCGGTAAGTGTCATGGTGAAGGCCGTGTTGAAAAGAGCAAAACACTGTCTGTTAAAATTCCTGCAGGTGTTGATACCGGCGATCGTATTCGTCTTTCTGGTGAAGGCGAAGCAGGTGAATTCGGTGCGCCTCCAGGTGATTTATACGTTCAGGTCAGTGTACGAGAACATGCTATATTCACCCGTGATGCAAACAACCTCTACTGCGAAGTGCCAATCTCATTCAGTAAAGCCGCGTTAGGTGGCGAGATTGAGGTGCCTACACTTGACGGTAAAGTGAGCCTTAAGATCCCTGCCGAAACCCAAACAGGACGTATGTTCCGCTTGCGTGGCAAAGGGGTTAAATCGGTACGTAGCCATGCAGTAGGTGACTTACTGTGTAAAGTGGTTATGGAAACGCCGGTGAACTTAAACGACAAGCAAAAAGAGCTATTACGTGAGTTTGAAGCCACACTAACTGGCGAATCAAAAAAGCACAGCCCAAAAGCGGAAGGCTTTTTTGATGGGGTTAAAAAGTTCTTTCAAGACCTAAACAGTTAATAACGCTAATTTGCGCATCATTGGAAGGCTGTTTACTGCGGTAAGCAGCCTTTTTTGTTGGGGGTATGGAATAGATATTATCTGTATTCGCGACTATGGGGTATCTTCATGGCATTTTCAGTTTTTTCGCTCAATCCAAAGGTATTAGCTGCATTACCAGAAGCAGTTATCGAACCTAGTCGTATCCAGCAATTAGCCATACCTGCAGTGTTGTCAGGGCAAGATGTGTTGGCGTTAGCGCAAACTGGTAGTGGTAAAACCTATGCATATGGTTTACCTATTTTGCAACGTATTAGCCAGCATTCAACATCGGTTTTATCGGCGGTTGTGATTGTTCCCACGAGAGAGTTAGCTGTACAAGTTGCTCAAAACCTCAACCTCTTAGCACAAGCGCTTGGTTTACGTGTTGAGCATGCATGTGGCGGTGAAGCGATTGAGTGCCAAATTGAACGATTAACCACTCCTGCCAATTTGCTGGTGGCGACACCGGGTCGCTTACTAGCACTAGTGCAACAAGGCGTGGTTGAATTTACCCATGTGCAAAGCGTGACGCTAGATGAGGCCGATAGATTACTGGATATGGGCTTTATTAATGATATTAAAATGCTTATAGCCATGATGCCTGCGGGGCAAAGAGTGCTATTTTCGGCCACCATGCCAGCTGTATTAACTCAATTGGCTCAGCAAATACTGTCTGCAACACATGTGCGTATTGAAGCTCAGGTACTTAATAGTGCGGTTGATGATATCGCGAAAGTCGTTTATCACGTCAATAAAGGCAGCAAAGCGCAAGCGTTAATCCACTTAATCGATTTACATCAATGGCGACAGGTGTTGGTGTTTGTCAATGCAAAGGCTGATGCCGACACCTTATGTAAAAAACTGCTTAAAGCAGGTGTCAAAGCCGCTGCGCTTCACGGTGACAAAGAGCAAGTGCTGCGCAGTCAAACACTTGAGCAATTCAAATCGGGACAGCTTAGCGTATTAGTGGCTACCGATGTGCTAGCGCGCGGCATTCATATCGATGCGCTACCTGTGGTCATTAATTTCGATTTACCCGCTCAAGCATCTGTATATGTGCACCGTATTGGCCGCACTGCTCGCGCAGGGCTCACTGGTGTGGCGTTGTCATTGGTGAGTCATTCAGAATTGGCTTACTTGGAGGCAATTAACACCTTAACCACTCAAGCTTTGCCTTTAAATGAACTTGCTGGTTTTGCGGTGACAGATAAGCCTTTAAGCGGTAGCAGTAAACGCGCACCGCGCGATAAACAAGCTAACCGCCGCACCATGAATAAACGCAGTGCGAGTGATTTTGCTAAGCGCAAGCCGACACGTTAGTTTAGCCTGTGCAAATGATGCACTCGTAATCTAGATTAGTATAAAATAAACTAAGTTATGGATTATGTTTAGTCACTTATTGTTAAAGGAAGAGACGATGAAAGCTGTTGCACTAACATTTTTGGCTGCTACTTTATTGTCAGGTTGTGTTAATAACCAATCGCCGACTGGACGTGGACAAACCTTGTTGTTTTCTGATGCGCAAATGCAACAAATGGGCGCTCAGTCGTTTGAGACCATGAAACAAAATGAAAAGATTAGCCAAAATAAAGCCCAAACTGATTACGTCAATTGTGTAGCAAAACGTATTATCGATGTACTGCCAGATCAATCTCAGCAATGGGATGTGGTGTTGTTTGAGTCAGAACAAGTCAATGCATTTGCTCTACCTGGCGGGCACATTGGGGTATATACCGGCTTATTAAAAGTGGCGACCAATCAAGATCAATTAGCGACTGTGATGGGCCATGAAGTGGCTCATGTGTTAGCGCAACATGGAAACGAGCAAGTGTCGCGCGCTCAGTTAACGGGTCTTGGCATGCAAGTAGCCGATGCTGCAATTGGCGCATCTGGTGTAGCCAATAAAGATTTATACATGGCGGCACTGGGGTTAGGTGCTAATGTGGGAATTATTTTACCGTTTGGCCGAAGCCAAGAGTCTGAAGCTGATATTGTCGGGCTTGAACTGATGGCTAAGGCGGGGTTTAATCCTGCTCAAAGTATTACACTATGGCAAAATATGGCTAAAGCAGGGGGAGCGCAAGGTCCTGAGTTATTGTCGACCCATCCTTCTCACAGTCATCGCATAGAAGATTTACAAGCGGCTCAAATTCAAGTGATGCCGCTTTATACACAGGCAAGAAAACAGTCTTTGACTGAGTGTAAAATTGCTCAAGTTAAATAACGTTTTTTGCCAACATGAGAGGAGATTATTGTGATAAACTCTCGTGCGAATTTTTAATGAATTATTGAGAGAAACTTTATTATGTCAGATTTGTTCAGCACTATGGAACAGCATGCAAGCTACGGTGTAGGTCGTCAAATGGGCGAGCAACTAGCTGCAAATTCTTTTGAAGGTATTGATATCCCTGCTGTTCAAGCTGGTCTTGCTGATGCATTTGCCGGTAAAGAAAGCCAAGTAACAATGGAAGAGCTACAAGTTGCTTTTACTGAAATTAGCCGTCGTTTACAAGAAGCACAAGAAGCCTCTGCCGCTGCTGCAAGTGCTGAAGGTGATGCATTTTTAGCTGAAAATGCAAAGCGTGATGGTGTGATAGTAACTGAGTCAGGCCTTCAATATGAAGTATTAGTACAAGGTGATGGCGAAAAGCCAACATATGATTCAACTGTTCGCACTCACTACCACGGCACGTTCCTAAATGGTGATGTGTTTGACAGCTCTGTGACTCGCGGTCAGCCTGCTGAGTTCCCTGTTTCTGGCGTTATCGCAGGTTGGACTGAAGCGCTACAGTTAATGCCTGTAGGTACTAAGCTTAAATTGTATGTTCCACATCACTTAGCATACGGTGAGCGTGGTGCGGGTGCTTCAATCCCGCCTTACTCAGCTTTGGTATTTGAAGTTGAGTTGTTGGATATTATCTAACACATTAAAAACGCCTAAGTTAACTTAGGCGTTTTTGTATACGCTGTTTTAGGTCAACACTGGGAGATGTTTATGACAGCCAAAGTAAGAATTGCTGTAGTGGGTGCCAGTGGCCGTATGGGCCGTACGTTAATAGAGTCTGCTAAACAGCAAGAGCTTATTATACTTGGTGCTGCGGTTGAGCGAGCAGGTTCAAGTCTTGTTGGCGTTGATGCGGGTGAGCTTGCTGGTGTAGGCACCATGAATGTGGCAATCACTGATTCACTCGAACAGGTGGTTAACGACTTTGATGTACTGATTGATTTTACCTCTCCAGAGTCTTCTATTATTCATCTTGATTGGTGTGCTAAAAACCATAAAGCCATTGTGATAGGCACAACAGGTTTTAACCATGCTCAAAAAGAGCAAATTAGTGCCTATGCTGAACAGGTACCCGTTGTACTTGCGCCAAACATGTCTGTAGGCGTTAACGTAATGTGGAAGCTGCTTGAATTAGCTGCACATGTAATGGGTGATTATACCGATATCGAAATAATAGAAGCACATCATCGCCATAAAAAAGATGCCCCATCGGGTACAGCACTAAAAATGGGTGAAGTTATCGCCGATGTTTTAGGCCGCGATTTAGAGCAATGTGCTGTGTATGGCCGTGAAGGTATCACAGGTGAGCGCGATCCAAAAACCATTGGTTTTGCGACCGTCCGTGCAGGTGATATTGTCGGTGAACACACTGCTATGTTTGCAGATATTGGTGAAAGGTTAGAGATTACCCACAAAGCATCGAGTCGAATGACTTTTGCTAATGGGGCGATGAGAGCCGCTTATTGGCTGTCAGATCAAAATGCAGGTCTGTATGACATGCAACAAGTGCTTGGGTTGCATTGACAATAAAAAACACCATTGATTGGTGTTTTTTTTTGAAAACAATCCTGCTTAATATAGACGCTATAACCAATTTCTTATATAATCGTCAGAATTTGTCAAAATTTCGTAATAAAGCGGAAGTTGGTATCTTAGTGCAAAATAAAAACACATAATTTCAGTGGCTTGGCTCTTTTCTGGAGGTCGCGTTGACACAGTCTGCCTTACTCGTACTCGAAGATGGAACCGTATTCTCTGGCACAGCAATTGGTGCTACCGGTATTTCTGTTGGTGAAGTGGTATTTAACACTTCAATGACTGGCTACCAAGAGATTCTTACGGATCCTTCATATTCACGCCAAATAGTAACATTAACCTATCCTCACATCGGTAACACAGGTACCAATGATGAAGACACAGAATCGGATTCGGTTCATGCATGTGGCTTAATCATTCGTGATTTACCGCTTATGGCGAGTAATTTCCGTAATCAACAATCATTAAGCGATTATTTAAAAGCGAATAATGTAGTTGGTATTGCGGACATAGATACTCGCAAACTAACTCGAATTTTGCGTGAAAAAGGTGCTCAAGCCGGTTGTATTATGGTGGGTGACCTAGACGAAGCAAAAGCCTTAGCGGAAGCAAAAGCATTCCCTGGCTTAAAAGGCATGGATTTAGCTAAAGAAGTCACTACTGACCACACTTATCAGTGGCGTAAAGGCAGTTGGAAATTAGTTGGTGGTTTACCTTCTGATACACCAGAGTCTGAACTTAAATACAAGGTTGTTGCTTACGATTACGGCGTAAAACGCAACATTTTGCGCATGCTGGTGGATCGTGGTTGTGATGTGACAGTTGTACCCGCTAAAACTTCTGCAGCAGACGTATTAGCGATGAACCCAGATGGGGTATTTCTTTCAAATGGCCCAGGTGACCCAGAACCTTGTGACTATGCGATTGAAGCTATTCAACAAATCTTAAAAACCGACACGCCGGTATTTGGTATTTGTTTAGGCCATCAGTTACTTGCCTTAGCGTCAGGTGCTAAAACCTTAAAAATGAAATTTGGTCACCACGGTGCCAACCATCCAGTGAGCAATATTGAGCAAGGCAATGTAATGATCACCAGCCAAAACCATGGTTTTGCTGCTGATGAAGCGACATTGCCAGCCAACATTAAAGTGACGCATAAATCATTATTTGATGGATCACTTCAAGGTATTCACTTAACCGATAAGCCAGCGTTTAGTTTCCAGGGTCACCCTGAAGCAAGCCCTGGTCCAAATGATGCCGCGCCACTGTTCGATCATTTCATCGAGCTTATTGAACATTACCGTCAGCACGCTAAGTAATTATCTGGGAGAAGATGACGCAATGCCAAAACGTACAGATATTAAAAGTATTCTTATCCTAGGTGCAGGCCCAATTGTAATTGGTCAGGCGTGTGAGTTTGATTACTCAGGTGCTCAAGCCTGTAAAGCCCTTCGTGAAGAAGGCTACCGAGTAATTTTAGTTAACTCTAACCCAGCCACCATTATGACAGATCCAGAAATGGCCGATGCTACATACATTGAGCCAATTCACTGGGAAGTTGTACGCAACATTATTGCTAAAGAACGCCCAGATGCGATCCTACCGACCATGGGTGGACAAACCGCATTAAACTGCGCGCTCAAGCTTGAAGAAATGGGCGTACTGAAAGAGTTTAACGTAGAAATGATCGGCGCAACGGCTGACGCAATTGATAAAGCCGAAGACCGTAGCCGTTTTGATAAAGCAATGAAAGCCATTGGCCTTGAGTGTCCGCGTGCTGGTATTGCTCATTCTATGGAAGAAGCCTATGGCGTATTAGACATGGTGGGTTTCCCATGTATTATCCGTCCTTCTTTCACTATGGGTGGCAGCGGCGGTGGTATTGCTTACAACAAAGAAGAGTTTGAGGAAATTTGTTCTCAAGGCTTAGATTTGTCACCAACTAACGAATTATTGATTGATGAATCATTAATTGGTTGGAAAGAATACGAAATGGAAGTGGTTCGTGACCGCAACGATAACTGCATTATCGTGTGTTCAATTGAAAACTTTGATCCAATGGGCGTACACACCGGTGACTCGATTACTGTTGCGCCAGCACAAACCCTAACCGACAAAGAATATCAATTAATGCGTAATGCTTCATTAGCAGTACTGCGCGAAATTGGTGTTGAAACGGGCGGTTCAAACGTGCAGTTTGGTATTTGTCCTAATACTGGCCGTATGGTGATCATTGAGATGAACCCGCGTGTATCACGCTCATCTGCATTGGCATCTAAAGCAACGGGTTTCCCTATTGCCAAAATTGCAGCTAAGTTAGCGGTTGGTTTTACATTAGATGAACTTAGCAACGACATCACTGGTGGTAAAACGCCTGCGTCGTTTGAGCCAGCAATTGATTATGTTGTAACCAAAGTTCCGCGCTTTAACTTTGAAAAATTTGCCGGTGCAAACGACCGTCTAACCACGCAAATGAAATCAGTAGGCGAAGTCATGGCCATTGGCCGTACTTTCCAAGAATCGTTACAAAAAGCGCTTCGTGGTCTTGAAGTGGGTCGTAATGGTTTTGACTCAATCGTTGATTATAAGTCTGCAGAAGGCTTACAGCGCATTCGTCTTGAGCTTAAAGAGCCGGGTTGTGACCGTATTTGGTACATTGCTGATGCATTCCGTGCAGGTCTATCACGCGATGAAATCTTCAAGCTGACCAATATTGATCACTGGTTCTTGATTCAAATTGAAGACCTAATTGCAGATGAAGCCAAAGTGGCTGAGTTAGGCATGTCTGGTTTAAACGAAGACATTTTACGTAAATTAAAGCGTAAAGGTTTTGCTGATGCTCGTCTTGCTGATGTGCTAGGCGTTAGTGATTCTGAATTACGTAAACTACGTCATCGTTACGACATATACCCAGTTTATAAGCGTGTCGATACCTGTGCTGCTGAGTTTTCGACAGACACAGCTTACATGTACTCAACATACGAAGAAGAATGTGAAGCCAACCCTTCAAACCGTGACAAAATCATGGTGTTAGGTGGTGGTCCAAACCGTATTGGCCAAGGTATCGAGTTTGATTATTGCTGTGTTCATGCTGCATTAGCGCTGCGTGAAGACGGTTACGAAACCATTATGGTTAACTGTAATCCTGAAACGGTATCAACCGATTATGACACCTCTGACCGCTTGTATTTTGAGCCTGTAACCTTAGAAGACGTACTTGAAATTGTGCGTATCGAAAAGCCAAAAGGTGTGATTGTGCAATACGGTGGCCAAACGCCATTGAAACTTGCCCGCGCCCTTGAAGCTGCAGGCGTGCCTATTATTGGTACTAGCCCTGATGCAATTGACCGTGCAGAAGATCGCGAGCGTTTCCAACAAGCGATTCAACGTTTAAACATGATCCAACCACAAAACGCGACAGTCACTACAGTTGAAAGTGCTGTGATTGAAGCTGGAAATATTGGCTATCCGTTAGTGGTTCGTCCATCTTATGTGTTGGGTGGCCGCGCGATGGAAATCGTATACGACCAACAAGACTTGCTACGTTACTTCAACGAAGCCGTTAAAGTATCTAACGCATCACCAGTGTTACTTGACCATTTCTTAGACGATGCGATTGAAGTGGATATTGACGCTGTGTGTGACGGTGAAACTGTGGTTGTGGGTGCCATCATGGAGCACATCGAACAAGCAGGAGTTCACTCTGGAGACTCTGGTTGTTCATTACCACCTTACACGTTAAGCGCTGATATTCAGGCAAGAATGCGTGAACAAGTGTCTAAACTTGCGTTTGAGCTGGGTGTTGTTGGTTTGATGAACGTACAGTTTGCAGTAAAAGATAACGAAATCTACATGATTGAAGTTAACCCTCGCGCTGCTCGTACCGTACCGTTTGTCTCTAAAGCCACAGGCGTACCGTTAGCTAAAATTGCAGCACGTGTTATGGCGGGGCAAAGCTTAAAGTCGCAAAACTTTACTAAAGAAGTGATTCCACCTTATTTCTCGGTGAAAGAAGTGGTATTACCGTTTAATAAGTTCCCAGGTGTTGACCCATTATTAGGGCCAGAAATGCGCTCTACTGGTGAAGTGATGGGCGTGGGTGATACCTTTGCAGAAGCTTATGCAAAAGCGCAACTTGGCGCGACGTCAGAAGTGCCAAAATCAGGCCGTGCTTTATTATCTGTGCGTAACAGTGATAAAAAACGTGTTGCAGACTTAGCCTCTAAGTTGATTGAATTAGGTTACGAAATTGATGCGACTCACGGCACTGCCATTATCTTGGGTGAAGCAGGTATTAACCCTCGCTTGGTGAACAAGGTACATGAAGGCCGTCCGCACATTTTGGACCGCATCAAAAACGGTGAATACACTTATATCGTCAACACCACCGAAGGTCGCCAAGCAATTGAAGACTCTCGTCAAATTCGCCGTGGTGCACTTCGTTATAAAGTAAATTACACCACTACACTGAACGCTGCCTTTGCAACTTGTCTTGCACATGCTGCCGATGACCGCGTAAAAGTGAGTTCAGTACAAGAACTTCACAAGCGAATAGTTAGTTAAACCATAAAGCGTTATTAAAAGGTCGCCAATTGGCGACCTTTTTTATGACATTTTGATGATGGATCACTAGCAAGTCGTTAAAAGCTTAGGTAAGCTGTCTGCAATCATCGAAGAGATGCATCCCAAAGACGCAGCCAAACTCGATTGCGTATTTCCAATAGATTTTTCACTGTGTTGGCATTAGCTAACACGGGATGCTTTTGTTTTTAAAGGAGACAAAGACATTATGAGTAAGGTTCCAATGACAGTAGTTGGTGCTGATCAACTACGTAAAGAATTAGAGATCTTAAAATTTGATCGCCGTCCAAAAATTACTGAAGCCATTGCATCAGCACGTGAATTAGGTGATTTAAAAGAAAATGCTGAATATCATGCCGCCCGTGAAGAGCAAGGCATTTGTGAAGCCCGTATTCGTGACATTGAAGGCAAGCTTTCAAATGCACAAATCATCGACGTTAAAACGATGGAAAATACTGGCCGAGTGATTTTTGGTACAACAGTAACGATTTTAAATATTGATACTGATGTTGAAATGACATATCGCATTGTGGGTGATGATGAAGCAGATATTAAACAAAATCTTATTTCAGTTAACTCACCTATTGCCCGCGGCTTAATTGGTAAAAGTGAAGGTGATGAAGTGTCAATTACCACCCCAGGTGGTTTAACTGACTACGAAATCATATCTGTTAAATATATCTAGGTTGATTAGTTGTTTGTCGTTTAGACAAATTACTGCGCTGATAATAACCTGCCATCGAATAAAAACACTTACTGCTGACAGTAAGTGTTTTTTGTTGTTACATGTATAAGAATTCATTTGCGTATTAACTATGGTATCGCTACTATCGGGTTTCGTTACATTATCGTTACATCCCCATTGTTTTATCAACTTAAAACAATAGGTAGTTTAATGAAAATGCACATCTAGGCTAATGCATAAAGGTATAAATGACGTTTCCTTGGGCTCGTATATTAATGATGTTACTTATTGTAGGGTTGGGGTCACTCTTCCTTATCAATGGTCGTGTCTTAATCATGTCGACGGCTCAACTCAGTATGCCGCAAATTAATTCCGTTTTATTGAGTGATTGTGTGGTAACACCCTCACAGAATTTGGCTAATTGCGATTTACCCACTAAAGCTAATCAGGTTAATAATCTTGATAGTTTTGGCGTTGATACCACTGCAAATAATGTTGTGAGAAATCCTGGCTTAATAGATATAAAAACAACATTATTAGGTTATGTTGGCGTTGACAGTGATAATACAGATATTAATCCGCAACCTACTTCAAATGACATCCATTATGTACCGACATATTCTGCGCGTTATATTAACCTTGCTCAGCATCAACCTGAAGAAGTTAACCCGAATTATCTATTAGCCTATGAGTTTGTTTCACCGCCGGTTCCAAGCTTGGAAATTGGCTATCAAATTAATTTCAGCCCACAGTTAGACTGGGTATTATCAGCAACTTCAGGTCCTTCACGTATTTCCGCTTGGAAAGAATCAAACTTACTCTTCGTGCACGCTCATACCTGCTAAAAGCATTTCTTTGACTACACGTTTCATTAGCTAGGCTAATGATATTTATTGTGGGCGAAAAACGGCAATACGCATTTTAATCGCTCGCTATATATTTCTATCATGACGAGAGCGTCATGATGTAGTGAGAGCAAGTGTTATGACATCAATAATCAGTAATAAACCATTAAATAAATCTCTTAATCAATATTCGCTTTGGAAGTATTGGGTGCTTATTGTCACCTTGGTAATCCTTTTTTTCAGTGCCTTGCCATCTTGGTATGGTGAAGATGCCGCGGTGCAATTAATCACTAAAAAACCGAATACATTGTCATCTGAACAGGTCTATCAAGTATTAAATAATGCAGGAATAAAAAGTAAGCGCATTGAACAACAGCAACAAAATGTTCTGGTTGTTTTCGCGCAAGCTGAACAGCAAAATTTAGCGAAAAATATTCTGTCTAAATCATTTTCTGACACAGCCCAGGTGACATTAGCTTTATACCCTGCCGCGCCAAATTGGTTGCTAGACATGGGCTTTGCACCGATTAAACTTGGCCTAGATTTACGCGGTGGTGTTCAATTTTTGCTTGATGTGGATCTAGGGTTAGTCTTTCAAAATCAAGCCGTAATGGTCAGTGATTCGGTAAAACAATTTGTTCGCGAAGAACACATAAACGGTGTTCGTGTTCGACAAGGCATTGGTGCAGAAGTCCATATTGAAACATCTCAACAAGCCCATAAAGGGCAAATTAGACAATTTTTATCTCAACAATATCCTTTATGGCAGGTGAGTGGGCAACAGGACACTCTTAGCGTGGTACTAAGTGACGATGAGCAATTAAAGCTAACTAATTTAACGGTTCAACAAAACTTACAAATTATGCGCAGCAGAATAGAAGAGTTGGGGATCACAGAAGCATTAGTTCAGCGTCAAGGTGAAAACCGAATCCGTATTGAGCTCCCCGGGGTGCAAGATCCTGCCACGGCTAAAAATGTCATTGGTGCAACAGCTAGTCTGGCTTTTTACCCAGTGGCCGAAACCGGATCGGTAAATGCTTTAGTGCTAAAAGATGAATTGAACAAACCTGTATATGTGTCAAGAAGACCAGTGCTAAGTGGTGAACACATTGTCGATGCCAGAGCTGCAGTGGGTGATTTTGGCATGTCAAAAGTCAACATTAGTTTAGATGCCACTGGCGGTAAATTAATGTCTGAGTTTTCTCGTGACAATATTGGCAAACCCATGGCAACCGCATACAGCGAATACAGCCGAAATGATAAAGGCCAAGCTCAGCAAGTCACTAAAATTATCAGTGTTGCGACGATTCAAAGCCAACTGGGCAGCAAATTTGAGATTACGGGGGCGGGTTCGCATCAAGAGGCGCAACAACTCGCTTTGTTGCTAAGAGCCGGTTCTATGACAGCTCCCGTAACCATTGTAGAAGAGCGAACCATTGGGCCAAGTTTAGGCGCTGAAAATATAGCTAACGGATTTGCCGCTTTAGCACTTGGCATGGCAGTAACCTTGTTATTTATGGCATGTTGGTATCGCCGTTTAGGCTGGGTTGCAAACGTTGCATTGGTTGCCAATATGGTGATGTTATTTGGTTTACTGGCACTTATTCCTGGCGCTGTACTGACTTTGCCAGGCATAGCTGGGTTAGTACTTACTGTCGGTATGGCTGTTGATACTAACGTGCTTATTTTTGAACGTATTAAAGATAAGTTAGCGGAGGGGCGCAGTTTTGCCAGTGCGATTGATGTGGGTTTTGACAGCGCTTTTTCAACCATTATAGATGCTAACTTCACCACAATGATTACTGCGGTAGTGTTGTTTTCAATTGGTAATGGGCCTATTCAAGGTTTTGCATTAACGCTTGGGTTAGGGTTATTAACCAGTATGTTTACTGGCATTTTTGCCTCTCGTGCAATCATTAATTTAGTGTATGGCCGTGACACTCGTCGCGCTATTAAGGTGTAACACAATGAATTCAAAGACAATGAACGATTCTTCACAGGGGTTAGGTTATTTAACCAAATGGCGTTATGCATCAAGCTTGATATCAATAGTATTGATGTTGCTATCATTAACCGTTATAGGCGTAAAAGGATTTAACTGGGGGTTAGATTTTACCGGCGGAGTCGTCACCGAAATTCAAATAGATAAACGTATTAGCGCCAGTGAAATTCAACCATTAATGACTGCAGCCTACCAACAGGAGGTCAGTGTGATATCTGCCAGTGAACCTGGTCGTTGGGTGCTGCGCTATGCCAATATTGCTGATGAAAATCAGCGTCCACACTTACAAACAGTATTAGCACCATTAAACAGTGATATTACCGTGCTTAATAGTAGTATTGTTGGGCCGCAAGTGGGGCAAGAGCTTGTTGAGCAAGGCGGACTCGCTTTATTGGTTGCTATGCTGTGTATCATGGGATATCTAAGTTATCGATTTGAATGGCGTCTTGCATCTGGGGCACTATTTGCATTAGTCCATGATGTGGTGTTTGTGCTGGCCTTTTTTGCATTGAGCCAAATGGAGTTTAATTTAACAGTACTTGCCGCAATTTTAGCCATATTAGGCTATTCGCTTAATGACTCCATTATTATTGCTGATAGAGTACGCGAGCAACTCATTGCCAAACCACAATGGAATATTACCGATATTAATAATTTAGCGGTAAAGTCTACTTTTTCTCGTACCATGGTGACATCGGGAACAACTTTACTCACAGTTGTGGCCTTGTGGATGATGGGCGGCACTCCTTTAGAGGGGTTTTCAATAGCGATGTTTATCGGAATTTTAACCGGCACTTGGTCGTCGGTATCGGTTGGTGCTACTTTACCTGAGTTTTTGGGGTTAAAGGCTGAACATTATGTGATAGCGCCTTTACCTGATACGCCATAAAAACAGTCGATTAATTATTTTTCATAAAAAAGCCGCTAAAATCAGCGGCTTTTTGATGATGAATGTTTTACTATTTTTTGGCTTTAGGTAAGGCAATCTTCATTTCTGGCGAATGACGGAAGAGAACTAATACATGACCGATAAGTTGCACTTTCGCAGACTGGGTTTCACGTATAATGGCGTCAACGATGGCATTTTTTAGCTCTCTGTCCGCAGAGGCTACTTTCACTTTAATCAATTCATGATGTGTAAGAGCGCTATCAATTTCAGCCAGAACACCTTCAGTCAGTCCGTTGCCACCAAGCAGCACCACTGGCTTTAGACTGTGCGCCAGACCTTTTAAATGCTGTTTTTGTTTGGTTGTTAAGTTCATTTGTACCAACTTTTGCTGAGTTACTGTTGAAAAACGAGTATTCTACCCTTATATAAGGCTTATGTAACTCTGAATCGTTGCGGAATTTAAATGGTAACCAAAAAACGTACGGCGAGCTCGACTCGTTGGATGCAAGAGCATTTTGATGATCACTATGTGAAATTAGCGCAAAAACGGGGGTTACGCTCACGTGCTGCATTTAAGTTAGAAGAGATCCAACAAAAAGATAATTTAATTAAAACTGGCATGACGGTTGTTGACTTGGGGGCTGCCCCTGGCGGTTGGTCACAAGTTGCGGTTAAATTAGCAGGAGATAAAGGTAAAGTTATCGCGTGCGATATTTTACCTATGGATCCTATTGTGGGAGTTGATTTTCTGCAAGGTGATTTTAGAGAAGACAAAGTATTACAAGCATTGCTTGACCGAGTAGGGCAAGATAAAGTGGATGTGGTACTATCAGATATGGCACCGAACATGAGTGGTTCGGATGCTGTTGACCAACCAAGAGCCATGTATTTAGTGGAGTTAGCACTAGATATGTGTCACCAGGTGTTGGCGCCTAATGGCTGTTTTGCTGTTAAGGTCTTTCAGGGGGAGGGCTTTGACGAGTACATGAAAACAGTTAAAGAGGCATTCAAAGTAGTGAAAACCCGAAAACCAGACTCCTCTAGAGCGCGCTCTCGAGAAGTCTATCTAGTGGCGACTGGTTACAAGTTGTAGTAGTCTAACGTTAATAATCGCAGGACTGTCAAGAGGTCTAGTAATTTGAGTGACATGGCAAAAAATTTAATACTCTGGGTTGTCATCGCTGTTGTGCTGATGTCAGTGTTTCAGGGTTATTCCCCCTCTTCTTCGAATTCGCAGAAGATGGATTATTCAGCCTTTTTGGACAATGTTCGAAATGGTCAAATCAACACGGTTGAAATAAAAAGCGACCAAAGGACGATTGAAGGGACTAAACGTACCGGCGAAAAGTTCACCACAATTATGCCTATGTATGATCAAGATTTAATTAACGATCTTGACCGTAAAGGTATCACCATGAAAGGCCAAGAAGCTGAAGAATCAAGCTTCCTGACCCAAATCTTTATATCGTGGTTCCCAATGTTGCTGCTGATTGGTGTATGGATTTTCTTCATGCGTCAAATGCAAGGCGGTGGCGGTAAGGGCGCTATGTCGTTTGGTAAGAGTAAAGCCAAATTGATGAGCGAAGATCAAATCAAAACCACTTTTGCCGATGTTGCTGGTTGTGACGAAGCAAAAGAAGAAGTAAAAGAACTAGTTGATTATTTACGTGACCCTACTAAGTTCCAAAAATTAGGCGGCCGTATTCCAACAGGTGTATTAATGGTTGGGCCACCAGGTACGGGTAAAACGTTGCTTGCTAAAGCGATTGCTGGTGAGTCAAAAGTGCCTTTCTTTACTATTTCTGGTTCTGATTTCGTTGAAATGTTTGTCGGTGTTGGTGCATCTCGTGTACGTGACATGTTTGAACAAGCTAAAAAATCAGCGCCTTGTATTATTTTTATCGACGAAATTGACGCTGTAGGTCGCCAACGTGGTGCCGGTGTTGGTGGTGGTCATGATGAACGTGAGCAGACATTAAACCAGATGTTGGTTGAAATGGATGGCTTTGAAGGTAACGAAGGTATTATCGTTATTGCAGCGACTAACCGTCCTGATGTATTGGACTCTGCATTACTTCGTCCAGGTCGTTTTGACCGCCAAGTGGTTGTTGGCTTACCTGATGTACGTGGTCGTGAACAGATTTTAAAAGTGCACATGCGTAAAGTGCCATTGTCAGATGATGTTAAAGCCAGTGTTATTGCCCGTGGTACACCTGGATTTTCTGGTGCTGATTTAGCCAACCTAGTTAACGAAGCCGCACTATTTGCTGCACGTGGTAATCGCCGTGTAGTGGGTATGGAAGAGTTTGAGCGTGCTAAAGACAAAATCATGATGGGTGCAGAACGTCGCTCGATGGTGATGTCTGAGGCTGAAAAAGAAATGACGGCTTACCATGAAGCAGGACATGCAATTGTAGGCTGTTTAGTACCTGAGCATGATCCTGTTCACAAGGTGACGATTATTCCTCGTGGCCGCGCGTTAGGGGTGACGTTCTTCTTACCTGAAGCAGACGCCATTAGCCAAAGCCGCCGCAAGCTAGAGTCGCAAATTTCTGTGGCTTATGGTGGACGTTTAGCTGAAGAGCTTATTTATGGCAGTGATAAAGTGTCTACTGGTGCATCGCAAGACATTAAATACGCAACATCGATTGCCCGTAATATGGTGACTCAGTGGGGCTTCTCTGACAAGTTAGGGCCACTATTGTATGCTGAAGAAGAAAACGAAGTTTTCTTAGGACGCAGCATGGGTAAGTCAAAAGCCCTGTCGGGTGACACGGCCGCATTAATTGACTCTGAAATCAAAATGTTTATCGATAAAAACTATCAACGTGCTCAAACCATGTTGACAGAAAATATGGATATTTTACATGCGATGAAAGATGCCCTAATGAAGTATGAAACGATTGATTCTTTGCAAATCGATGATTTAATGAATCGCCGTGAAGTACGTCAACCAGCTGACTGGCAAGTAGATGATTCGACTGATGATAAGGGCGGCGGAAATAACGCGCCTAAAGTTGAAGAAGAAAAACCAGAAGAAGCACCGAAACCAGATATTAATGAAGCAGATGAATCACCTGCTAAATAAATAATCTAGTGAATACAGAAAACCCCGAAAGGGGTTTTCTTGTTTTAATCTTATGTAGGAAATAACTCGTGTTCCAATTAACTCATGCCAATAAAACTCTTGATTTAGCCGCTCCAGTTGTTATGGGGATAGTGAATGTCACCCCAGATTCATTTTCCGACGGTGGCGCCTTTACTTGTTTTGAACGGGCATGCCAGCATGTAGATAATATGGTCTCACAGGGAGCTTTAATTATTGATGTTGGCGGTGAGTCGACAAGACCCGGTGCAGCTGAAGTTACTGTTGCCGAGGAGCTTGAACGTGTTATCCCAATTATAGAATATACCGCCAAAACACACGATGTGTGGATATCGATTGATACAAGCAAGCCAGAAGTGATGGAAGCTGCAGTGAATGCCGGCGCAAACATGATAAATGATGTACGCGCATTGCAAGCTCCAGGAGCATTAGCCATGGCCGCATCACTAGATGTACCCATTTGTTTAATGCATATGCAAGGCGACCCTCAAACAATGCAAAACGCACCCATTTATGAAGATGTTGTCGACGACGTTACAGCTTTTTTCGAGTTGCGCATTGCTTACTGTGAAGCTGCCGGCATTGAACGTGAACGGTTAATTTTAGATCCAGGTTTTGGCTTTGGTAAAACTTTAGCGCATAATTACCGCCTATTGGCCATGTTGCCAAAACTGCATGAATTTCATTTGCCTTTATTGGTTGGTATGTCACGTAAAAGCATGATCGGTAATTTACTGGGCCGAGACACAGAACAAAGGCTCGCCGGAAGCCTTGCAGCAGCTTTGATTGCAGCTCAACAAGGCGCGCAGATTATTCGAGTACACGATGTTACAGAAACGGTAGATGTACTGAAAGTAATGTCTGCAACCATGGCGCAGTTATAAAATAGCTTATTGAATTCGACGTCATTAAGCATCTGATATCATCATATTAGTTATCACCAAGTGGATCACTTAAGTGGGGACCTGTGAAGCAAAGACAATTTTTTGGAACAGACGGCATTCGCGGTAAAGTGGGTGACGGAAAAATGACCCCTGAGCTGGCGTTAAAATTAGGTTGGGCTGCAGGGCGTGTGTTGTCACGAAATGGCACTCAAAAGGTGATTATTGGTAAAGATACGCGTATTTCAGGGTATCTATTTGAATCAGCACTTGAAGCCGGATTGTCAGCAGCAGGGCTTAATGTGTTGTTACTCGGCCCTATGCCAACACCTGCCGTTGCATACTTAACAAGAACTTTTCGAGCAGAAGCCGGCGTAGTGATTAGCGCGTCACATAATCCTTATTACGATAACGGGATTAAGTTTTTTTCAACAAATGGAAGCAAGCTTGATGACGCCATTGAGCTTGAAATTGAAGCTGAGCTTGAAAAACCGCTTGTGTGTGTTGAGTCACATTTATTAGGTAAAGCTCGTCGTATTGATGACGCAGCAGGACGTTATATTGAATACTGTAAAGGTAATTTCCCTGCTGAGCATACGCTCGAAGGGTTAAAAATTGTCGTCGATTGTGCCCATGGCGCAACTTACCATATTGCCCCTAATGTATTTCGAGAATTAGGTGCAGATGTTATTGCCATTGGAGATAAACCAAACGGGTTAAATATCAACGATAAAGTGGGGGCGACCTCAATGGCTAAAATTTGTGAAACCGTTTTAGCCGAGAAAGCTGACTTAGGTATTGCCCTCGATGGTGATGGCGATCGCATTATGATGGTAAATAGTCGCGGCGAAGTTATCGATGGCGATCAAATACTTTATATTTTAGCCGTAGATGCCCAAAAACGTGGTATTTTAAAAGGCGGCGTAGTGGGTACCCTAATGTCTAACCTAGGGTTAGACTTAGCTTTGCAAGCACTTGATATTCCATTTGTTCGCTCAAATGTTGGCGACCGTTACGTTATGGAAATGCTTAAACAGCATGACTGGCGTATCGGGGGTGAAAATTCGGGTCACATTTTAAATCTTGATCATGGCACAACAGGTGACGGCATTATTGCCGGTATTTTGGTGCTTGCAGCAATGAGAAGACAAGGGTTAATGTTAGAGCAACTGACCGAACCAATGAAAATGTTGCCTCAAGTTCTCGTTAATGTTCGCTTTGAAGGTACAAATAATCCACTTGATTTCGACGTGGTAAAATTGGCACAAAAAGAGGTTGAAGCTCAATTGGGAGCTCGCGGTCGGGTGCTGCTACGTAAATCGGGCACCGAACCGTTAATCAGAGTGATGGTCGAGGGAGATGATCATTCACAAGTACTTGCACACGCAAATAGCATTGCTGAGGCGGTAAAAGCAGCATGTTAATTATTTGAATATACAGCAATGTCGAATCGCGCTTAAAAAGTAAGCGCTTCGACAATTAAACTGAAATATTCCCCTTTTAGCTATTGTAACTTGATAAGTGGTTCGCTATTATTCTCGCCGCTTTCAAAGGAGACCGTGATGGCACTCAGACGTCCTATGGTAGCTGGCAACTGGAAGATGAATGGTAATTCTGCATTAGCAGAAGAACTATTTAAGAAGTTTGCCTCAAAGCTCCAAAATGATTCCGCTGAAGTGGTTTTATGCCCGCCTTCAATTTATCTTGAAAGCGTTAGGCAACTGCTTGAAGCCAATAAGCAGACTTTAGATGGTGCACTTGTAAGAATGGGCGCACAAAATCTTAGTCAGCATGACTTTGGTGCCTATACAGGTGAAATATCTGGGCAGATGCTAAAAGATTCAGGATGTCGATATGTTATTATCGGCCATTCCGAACGTCGCCGTATGTACGGAGAGACGAGTAATATTGTGGCAGAAAAATTTGCTGCAGCACAAAAACATGGCTTAACACCAATATTGTGTGTTGGTGAATCAGGTCCAGCTCGAGAAGCAAGACGCACTTTTGAAGTGATAGCCGAAGAGCTTGACATAGTCATAGAAAAAAACGGTACTATGGCGTTTGATAACGCAATTATCGCCTACGAACCATTATGGGCAGTAGGGACAGGTAAAAGCGCTACACCAGAGCAGGCTCAAGAAGTTCACGCGTTTATTCGCAATCGCCTCTCTGAAGTGTCTCCATTTATTGGAGAAAATATTAGAATTCTTTACGGTGGTAGTGTTACCCCAAACAATGCGGCTGATATATTTGCCCAACCTGATGTTGATGGTGGTTTGATTGGCGGTGCAAGTTTGAACTCTACTGAGTTTTTAAGTTTATGTACCATAGCGATGAGCGCGTAATAATATGTACGAAGTTCTTATAGTTGTTTATTTGATAGTTGCAATTGGTTTGGTTGGATTGATTTTAATTCAACAAGGAAAGGGTGCCGACATGGGCGCATCTTTCGGAGCCGGTGCCTCAGGCACCTTATTTGGCTCAAGTGGATCAGGCAATTTTTTAACCCGTTCTACAGCTGTGTTAGCGATAGGTTTTTTCGCATTAAGTTTAGTGATTGGTAATTTAAGTGCCAATCACACACAGCAAAACGATCAATGGGAAGATTTAGGTACTGCAGCAGAGCAAATCATTGATGAAGCGCCTGTGCAAACCGAACAGTCAGAAACGAAAATTCCTGACTAGTAAACCAGGTGACGCCGAGGTGGTGGAATTGGTAGACGCGCAGCCTTGAGGTGGCTGTGTCCTAACGGACGTGCGGGTTCAAGTCCCGCTCTCGGCACCAAATTATAACTAACAAACTAGGGATTGTGTTTGATTAGTTATTGCAAGATATGACGTAAATCAATATACTTGCATGCAGTTGACGCGGGGTGGAGCAGTTGGTAGCTCGTCGGGCTCATAACCCGAAGGTCGTCGGTTCAAGTCCGGCCCCCGCAACCAGCTCCTTGTTATTGAGTTTTAATATAAAACTCAATAACAATTTACAGGTTCTATAATAAAATGACCTCGTGATTACGGGGTTTTTTGTTATATGGACTTTTAAATATCCGTGATTTTTAACGGGTTGCTCTGGGGCTTTTAGCCCTTTTTTTGTTTTTTTTGGGGGTCATTTTTGGCAACAATAGAATCCAAGCTAGTTGAAATGTTAAAGGTTCCGGTTGAAGCTTCAGGTTTTCAACTTTGGGGCATTGAATATGTTCAAGCTGGTCGTCATTCAATTCTTCGTGTGTTTATTGATCACGAGAATGGCATCAACATTGAAGATTGTGCAGAAGCCAGTCGACAAGTTAGCGCAGTTATGGATGTTGAAGACCCGATTTCTACAGAATACACATTAGAAGTATCTTCTCCTGGAGTAGATAGACCGTTATTTACAGCTGCGCAGTATGCTGCTTACATCGGTGAAGATGCGAAAATACAGTTGACTATGCCAGTTGCGGGTAGTCGTAATTTAAAAGGCGTCATCACTAGTGTTGATGGGCAAATGCTCACCATCAAAGTTGATGGTAAAGACTTGATTGTTGCTTTGGATAACATCCGCAAAGGCAACATTATCGCTAAGTTTTGATAGTTTCAGGTGAAGAACGAGGCAAGACCAAATGAATAAAGAGATCCTGCTAGTCGCAGAAGCGGTTTCCAATGAGAAAGGCGTTCCGCGCGAGAAAATTTTTGAAGCGCTAGAAATTGCTTTAGCGACAGCAACCAAGAAAAAATACGAAGGCGATATCGAAGTTCGTGTTGCAATTGACCGTAAAACCGGTCACTACGATACGTTCCGCCGCTGGATGGTGATTGACGATAAGGGTGAAGCATTAGAGAACCCTTACAGTGAAATTACCCTAGAAGCCGCTCGTTTTGAGCAACCAGACATTCAGCCTGGTGAGTACGTAGAAGATCAAATCGACTCAGTTGCATTCGATCGCATTACTACACAAACTGCAAAGCAAGTTATCGTACAAAAAGTGCGTGAAGCTGAGCGTGCACAAGTAGTAGAACAGTTTATTGAACGCGAAGGCGAAATTGTTACTGGTGTTGTTAAGAAAAGCACTCGCGAAAGCGTAGTGGTTGACTTAGGTAACAACGCGGATGGCGTGTTATTTAAAGAAGATTTAATTAGCCGTGAATCATTCCGCCCAGGCGATCGAGTTCGTGCATTGTTGTACGCAGTTCGTCCAGAAGCGCGTGGCGCGCAATTATTTTTAACACGCAGCAAGCCTGATATGTTAGTTGAGCTGTTCCGTGTTGAAGTACCAGAAATTTACGACGAAATGATTGAGGTTATGGGTGCCGCTCGTGATCCAGGTGCTCGCGCTAAAATAGCCGTGAAGTCAAATGATCGTCGTATTGACCCAATTGGTGCGTGTGTTGGTATGCGTGGTGCACGTGTTCAAGCGGTATCTAATGAATTAGGTGGTGAGCGTGTTGATATCGTGATGTGGGATGATAATCCTGCTCAATATGTGATCAACGCCATGGCGCCTGCCGATGTTGCGTCTATTATTGTGGACGAAGATAACCACTCTATGGACATTGCTGTTGAAGCAGACAGCTTAGCACAGGCTATTGGTCGTAATGGCCAAAACGTGCGTTTAGCGACTCAACTAACCGGTTGGGAACTGAACGTAATGACAGTAGAAGACATGAACAAGAAGCACCAGGCCGAGAGTGCTAAAGTGATCGAATTGTTTGTTTCTGCACTGGATGTAGATAAAGATTTTGCAACGGTACTGGCTGACGAAGGCTTTACTTCACTAGAAGAAATCGCTTATGTGCCAGAATCTGAATTACTTGCAATAGAAGGCTTTGACGAAGGAATCGTTGCGGCATTACGTGAACGTGCAAAAGCTGCTATCTCTACAAGAGCACTAGCTACTGAAGAAGCGTTAGATGGTGCAGAGCCAAGTGATGATTTATTAGCATTGGAAGGATTAGAAAGACATTTAGCTTATGTTCTTGCGAGCAAAGGCGTAGTGACTTTAGAAGACTTGGCCGAGCAAGGTATTGACGATTTAATTGATATTGAAGAATTAACAGAAGAAAAAGCAGGTGAGCTTATTATGGCTGCCCGCAACATCTGTTGGTTTGGCGAAGAAGCATAAGTCGATCAACAGGGGGATTTAATTGATGGCAGATACAAGTGTAGAAAAATTAGCAGCAGAAGTGGGAAAATCGGTTGAGCGTTTAATCGAACAATTCTCTGATGCTGGCATTAAGAAACAGCTAAAAGATACTGTTTCTGAGCAAGAAAAACAGCAACTTTTAGAATTTCTAAAAAAACAGCATGGTGCAGATACTGCTCCAACTAAAATGACGCTTCAGCGTAAAACTGTGTCAACATTAAGTGTTGCCAGCACAGGCGGACAATCTAAAGACGTTAAAGTAGAAGTACGCAAAAAACGTACTTTTGTTAAACGAGATGATACTGATTTAGCTAAACAGGCTGAATTAGAAGCGAAAGAAAAAGCCAAAGCTGAAGCGGAAGCTAAAGCGGAAGCTAAAGCAAAGGCCGAAGCAGAAGCTAAAGCAGCAGCAGAAGCGAAAGCAAAAGCTGAGGCAGAAGCCAAGAAAAAAGCGGAAGCAGAAGCCAAAGTGAAATCAGAAAAAGCCAAGACAGAACCTAAAGCTCCTAAAGCCACAGATTCTGAAGCAGTAGCAGCAAAAGCTGAAGCTGAACGCTTAAAAGCAGCTCAAGAAGCTGCGTTAGCTCAAAAGCAGAAAGAAGAAGCAGCAAAAGCGGCTGAAAAAGCACGTAAATTAGCTGAAGAAAACTCAAAGCGTTGGGCTGAAGAAGAACGTCAACGTTTAGATGCTGAAAAGAACAGCGATCACCATATTACAACGTCCAAAGTAGCTCGCGCTGCTGAAGACAGTTCAGATGCTGATGATGAAAAACGTGGTCGTCGTGCGCGCAACAAAAACACCAATAAAAAACGTGGTGGTAAAGATGCTCGTGACGGCCGTGAAAAACACATGCGTAACCGCAGCACAGCACCTCAATCAATGGCTCATGGTTTTAACAAACCTGCAGCAGCGGTAACGCGCGATGTACGTATTGGCGAAACTGTAACCGTTTCTGAACTTGCTCACTTAATGGCAATTAAAGCCACTGAGATCATCAAGCAAATGATGAAAATGGGTTCAATGGTAACGATTAACCAAGTACTTGACCAAGAAACTGCCCAGATGGTTGCAGAAGAAATGGGTCATAAAGTGGTGTTAATCCGTGAAAACGAATTAGAGCGCCAAGTACTTCAAGACCGTGATGAAAATATTAAGTTAGAGTCCCGTGCACCAGTTGTAACTATCATGGGTCACGTTGACCACGGTAAAACATCGCTACTTGACTATATCCGTCGTGCAAAAGTTGCTGCTGGCGAAGCCGGTGGTATTACACAGCATATTGGTGCGTACCATGTAGAAACTGAAAACGGCATGATTACCTTCCTTGACACTCCAGGTCACGCTGCGTTTACCTCGATGCGTGCTCGTGGTGCTAAGGCAACCGATATCGTTATTCTTGTTGTGGCCGCTGATGACGGTGTGATGCCGCAGACTATTGAAGCGATTCAACATGCTAAAGCTGGTAACGTGCCATTAATCGTCGCTGTTAACAAAATGGATAAGCCAGAAGCGGATCCTGATCGCGTTAAAAGTGAGCTTTCACAGCACGGCGTTATGTCTGAAGATTGGGGCGGAGATAATATGTTCGTTCACCTATCAGCCAAAACGGGTGAAGGTATCGATGAGCTATTAGAAGGTATTTTGCTTCAAGCTGAAGTTTTAGAACTTAAAGCCGTTCGCGATACCATGGCAGCAGGTGTGGTGATTGAATCGCAACTTGATAAAGGTCGTGGCCCTGTGGCAACTATCCTGGTTCAAGAAGGTACTTTACGCCAAGGTGATATCGTTTTATGTGGTCTAGAGTACGGCAAAATTCGTGCAATGAAAGACGAAAACGGTAAAGCCATTACTGAAGCTGGTCCGTCTATTCCTGTAGAGATTTTAGGTCTTTCAGGTGTGCCTTCAGCAGGTGATGAAGCTACCGTGGTTCGTGATGAACGTAAAGCACGTGAAGTGGCATTATACCGTCAAGGTAAGTTCCGTGATGTTAAATTAGCTCGTCAGCAAAAATCTAAGCTAGAAAACATGTTTGCAAACATGGAAGAAGGTGAAGTACAAGAGCTTAACATCGTACTTAAAGCGGACGTTCAAGGTTCTTTAGAGGCAATTTGTGATTCATTAACTAACCTGTCGACTGACGAAGTTAAAGTGAACATTATTGCTCGTGGCGTTGGTGCATTAACTGAAACCGACGCAACACTTGCCGCTGCATCTAATGCTATTTTAGTTGGCTTTAACGTACGTGCTGATGCACAGGCACGTAAGACCATTGAAGCAGAAAGTGTTGACCTACGTTATTACAGCATCATCTATAATCTAATTGATGAAGTTCGTGCTGCGATGACAGGTATGTTAGCACCGGAGTTCAAACAAGAAATTATTGGTCTTGCTGAAGTTCGTGATGTGTTTAAGTCGCCTAAACTGGGTGCTATTGCCGGTTGTATGGTTACTGAAGGTCTTGTTAAGCGCAGTGCACCAATCCGTGTACTTCGTGATAACGTGGTTATCTTCGAGGGTGAACTTGAATCATTACGTCGCTTTAAAGACGATGCACAAGAAGTACGTAACGGTATGGAATGTGGTATCGGCGTTAAAAACTATAATGACGTACGTGTAGGAGACCAAATTGAAGTCTTCGAAACAGTCGAAATAGCTCGCACCTTATAAGCACCATTGGAAGGGCGGCATTAGCCGCCCTTTTTGATTGTATATCCAACGTTATGGCATATCATTATGGCAAAAGAATTTAGTCGTACACGTCGTATCGCACAACAACTCCAGCAAGAACTTGCCATGGTGTTACAGCGTGATATGAAAGATCCTCGTATTGGTTTTGTTACCGTAAACGACGTAGACGTTTCACGTGACTTAAGCTACGCAAAAGTGTTTGTTACTTTTTTTGAAGAAGACATCGAACTTGTTCAGCAAAAAGTAGATGCACTGAGTGCTGCAGCGCCTTATATTCGCACATTAGTGGCAGGACGTATGAAATTACGCGTAATGCCTGAACTGCGCTTTGTTTATGACAGTTCATTAGTCGAAGGCATGCGTATGTCTAATTTAGTGACGCAAGTGATTAATAAAGATAAAGCAAAGCAACAACAATATGACCCAACGCCAGATAGCGACGAGTCTGTTGACGGTGACAAGGAGCAAGATTAATGGCTCGTCGCCCAAAAGGCCGCTTCATTGACGGGATCGTATTACTCGACAAAGACACTGGCATGAGTTCTAACTTTGCTTTACAAAAAGTTAAGCGCATCTTTAATGCCAATAAAGCTGGTCATACCGGTGCGCTAGACCCATTAGCTACCGGAATGCTACCGATTTGCCTAGGCGAGGCGACCAAGTTTTCTCAGCATTTATTAGATGCCGATAAACGTTACCTCGTGACAGCAAAGCTCGGTGAGCGTACCGATACCAGCGATTCAGACGGTGAGGTTGTGCAAACCCGTCCAGTGAATTTTACCCAAGCTCTGCTTGATGAAAAACTTGAGTTATTTCGTGGAACCACTCAACAAATTCCGTCAATGTATTCTGCGCTAAAATACCAAGGTCAGCCCTTGTATAAATATGCGCGTGAAGGGATTGAAGTACCGCGTGAATCGCGTCCTATAACGGTATTTGAGCTTAATTTTATTAAGCTTGAGGGTGACGAATTAACCTTAGATATTCACTGTTCTAAAGGTACTTACATTCGCACAATCATTGATGATCTAGGTGAAATGCTTGGCTGCGGTGCTCATGTCATTATGTTACGCCGCACTCAGGTTGCAGATTATCCTTATGATAAAATGGTCAGTTTGGCAGAGTTAGAAGCGCTGTTAGCCCAGGCTCAAGAACAAGATATAGCGCCAAAAACCTTACTCGATCCTTTGTTATTACCTATGGATACTGCCGTTGCTAATTTCCCCGAGATTAATCTTCCTGACACCATGTTGTATTATGTGATGCAAGGGCAGGCTATTCAGGCTCCTGGATTAAAACCAGACTGTTTAGTGCGCATTACCATTGGTGATGAGCGTAAGTTTGTGGGAATTGGCAGCATGAATGATGATGGTTTGTTAGCGCCCAAACGCCTTATTGTGATGCATGACACCGCTCAGTAAAGCGATGACCTTTAAATACGTTAATTGAGCAGGTTTATGCGCTTTTTTATTGCGGTTATTCTCTAATATCGTTAGAATATCGCGCTCGCTCTGGCTGAGTTAGTGATCGGCTAGAGATACATTTACTTTTTTGGAGAAACACATGTCACTAAGTGCTGAAGCAAAAGCAAAAATTTTAGCTGAGTTTGGTCGCGGCGAAAACGATACCGGTTCAACTGAAGTTCAAGTAGCTTTGTTAACTGCTCAAATTAACCACCTTCAAGATCACTTTAAAGAGCACATCCATGATCACCACTCACGTCGTGGTCTATTACGCATGGTTAGCGCTCGTCGTAAGCTTACTGCTTACTTAAAGCGTACTGACTCAGAGCGTTATGCTGTTCTGATCAAGAAGTTAGGTTTACGTCGTTAATTCGATAAATCATTTACACTGTAAATGATTAAACCGTAAAAAAGGAGGCCGATGCCTCCTTTTTTATTGTCTAAAATTTGTCATATACCAGCAATGAAAAAACGGTGATGCACTGATACCAATCAGGATAAATAAGTGTTCAGAGATTGCACAGGAAAAGTCGCTTAGTAAGGCAGAAATAGCAGCTAGCTAGTTGTTCTAACTTCAACATTTCTAACGACGTTATAAGTGGTTTTAACCAGTAAGAATAATCACATTTTTGTGCTGATTAGTATGATACCATTTCCATTAATTATGTGACCAATCAGAGTCACTCAGACTGTTCAGTTTGAGGCGCATTGTTGAAAGAATGGTTATTCCCTTTTAAGGCAATGCAACAAAGAAATGGACTGTCTGAGCGTCTCCTGCAAGGCGGGTTTCTGTGCCTTCTATGCTGCTTAATAGTATTTTGACGTAGAGCAACTATGCCTACAATCCTATTACTTGCCTAGAAGGTACAGAATTCCCGCTGAATGACCAGATAATTGCTGGAATTGGTATGATATCCATTTTTCAATTCTATGTGGTAAAAGGCTATTGAAGTGCTACATACGAACGATTTTTGCAGTTTCTGACATGATGTATTTTTGTTCAAACTCATCTAATGGCAAGGGTTGGCTGAAGAAAAACCCCTGACCGATTTCGCATTGATTATCTTTTAACCACTCAAGTTGTTCTTCTGTTTCAATACCTTCTGCCACGATGGTCAAATCTAGCTGACGACCTAGCATTAAAATAGTCGATGCAATCGCACTGTCTTTGGGTAAGTCATTAACAAAAGCGCGATCAATTTTCATTGTGGTAATGGGTAAGTGTCGAAGATAAGATAAAGACGAATAGCCAGTGCCAAAATCATCTACGGCTATTCCAAAGCCCGCAGATTTTAGCTGTTCAAGCTTTACAATGGCTTGCTCAACATCGTTCATTAATGAGGTTTCTGTTATTTCGACTTCTAATAATTCAGGGTTAATCTGGTATCGAATAGCAAGTTGCTTGATGTCGGGTATTAAACTTGCGTCAGCAAACTGCTGCGATGCAACGTTAACTGCAATAGGGATCGCGTAATTGTATTTGCGTTGCCACTCACGAAGCACTTTACAGCTTTGCTCTATTACCCAGCGTCCGATAGGAATAATGATCCCGGTTTCTTCAGCTACCGGGATAAACGACATTGGGCTGATTAATCGACCGTCTTTTTGCCATCTTATTAAGGCTTCACATCCAACAACTTTGTGAGTGTTTAAGTCAAATTTAGGTTGAAAATACAGTAAAAATTGATTGTTTTTTAAGGCGTCGTGCAAGGAGGCTTCTGTGCGAAGTCTTACTGCTGCGCGTTCGGTCATTTGTTGTTTAAAGAAAGACCATTGATTTGAGCCTGCTGCTTTAGCACTGTACATGGCAATGTCTGCATGGCGGATTAAATCTTCCGCTGTTTCGCCATCTTCCGGGTAAATCGAAATACCAATTGATGCCGCAGGGTGAATAGCATGTTCGTTCAATTGCACTGGGGCATTTAATTGAATGAGTAATTTATCGACAAAATCAGCAGCCTGCGCAGGTGTTTGAATTTCATCAGCTAAAATGACAAATTCATCTCCACCAAGTCTTGCAACACTCCCTCTATCACCAACAACGCGCTCTAATATTCTGGCAATACGAGCTAAAAATTGATCGCCTAAGGCGTGTCCAAGCGAGTCATTGACGTTTTTAAAGCGATCTAAATCGATAAATAACAATGAAAAATGGCGCTTATGTACGCGTGAACGTTGAATTGTCACATTGAGTGTTTCAAGTAATAAGGTGCGGTTTGGTAAGCCTGTTAGGGGATCTCGCGTTGCCATTTTACGTAATTTGTTTTGGGTCTGGCTAAACTGCAATAATATTTGATTAAATTTACTCGTTACCAGTCCCAGTTCATCATCTTTGTGTGCCTGCGACATTGGCAATAAGTTTTCATCAGGCGAATCAGGATCAATTTTATCTATCGCTTCACTTATGCGGGCGATAGGTTGGGTGAGAAAACGGTGAAACACAACACTTAGTACAAGTGTCAATAGCAAGGCGCGAGCTAAGGTGGCAATTAAGCCTAATCTAAGTTGATTAAATAATTTATTGGTGAGTTTTTGGGTATCGTAAAATACAGTGAGCGTACCAATAAGTTGCTGTTGCTGATTTCCCTCAAAGTAAAAAGGTCGATATAAGGGTCTGGAAATCTCTCTTAAATCACCAAACAAACGCTGACTTAATTTTGTGTAAGCTGTTGAAGATGCATCAACAGGGTTAGCAATAGTCACAAATAATGAGCCATCATCGAGCTCAATAACCGCTGAACCGACATTGTCGACTTTAATAATGCCCTCAAGAGTTTGGCTTGCTAATTTATCATCGAGCGACCAAACCGCATTGGTGGTGGTTTGTTCGACGGAGTTAAGTAACTCCTGTTGAGCGTCACTGAGTAGATTTTTGGTTGAAATGACTTGAATGGCTATTTCGACAATAAAAATAGCAATAGCGAAAAACAAAGCGGTAAACACCACTAGGTTTGTTTGCTTCCATGTTAAAGACTTAAAACTGGCCGTCATGTCATTTTCCGTGTCTTGTCAGTGACTATGTGTTTGTTTTTGTATACTACGTTAGCTATTAATTGAGTTGCTATGTGTGAACGTGAGTATTAATGTGTCAATTAATGGCTAATGACTGAATCGATTACACAATAATGACGTGGCATCATAATATCATAATATCATGATACATGTTCGATTCAGTGTCTCGTTTAACCCATTTATTACGTTAACAGGTGTTATAAATTAGTTAACTTTAGTCAAATTCACTACGGTTGTCATTAACAATACGACTAAAGCTTGAACTACATAGCCTTTATATTATCAAAAGATGGGCGTATTTTTTCCTGATCAGCTTATGTCAGTGCTCAACAGCGTGGAATATCAAGCGTGTGAATAGAGTAATATGCGATTTTTATACTTTAGCTACCAGTATTTTTGAGTTAAAACGTCAACGTATATTGGGTAACGCTTAGAGGGCGATTTGTACAAGTGTTTATGCTGTGGCGCTGGTGCATTTATCTGCTAAAGCACGCTTTTTACTTTTTTTTCATTCTCCATCTTGTGTCTATTTAACTATTCAGCCCAATTGAAGTATACTTGTGCGCGCAATTAAAGGTCATTAAATTAAGGAATGGGTCACGTGAATCCAATTGTAAAGAGTTTTGAGTATGGTCAACATACAGTCACCTTAGAAACAGGTGTTATCGCGCGTCAAGCAGATGCCGCAGTATTAGCAAGCATGGGTGATACCACAGTATTAGTTACTGTTGTCGGTAAAAAAGTAGCGGATTTAAGCCGCGATTTTTTCCCTTTGACGGTTAACTATCAAGAAAAAACATATGCTGCCGGTAAGATCCCTGGTGGTTTCTTTAAGCGTGAAGGCCGTCCATCAGAAGATGAAACTCTGATTGCCCGCCTAATTGACCGTCCTATTCGTCCTTTATTCCCTAACGGTTTTAAAAACGAAGTTCAAGTTATCATCACTGTGGTTTCTGTTGATCCACAAATCGAGCCAGATATAATTTCGATGATTGGTACTTCTGCTGCGTTAGCTATTTCTGGCATTCCTTTCGGTGGTCCGCTTGGTGCGGCTCGCGTTGGTTATGTCAATGGCGAATATTTATTAAACCCTAATGTTGATCAACTTGTTTCGAGTGATTTGAACTTAGTGGTGGCCGGTACTGAAAGTGCAGTATTAATGGTTGAATCAGAAGCGAAATCACTTGCTGAAGAAATCATGTTAGGCGCTGTAACTTATGGTCACGATCAACAACAAGTTGTAATCAATGCCATTAGCGAGTTTAAAGCAGAAGCAGGAAAGCCTACATGGGATTGGACTGCGCCAGTTCAAGATGAAGAACTGGTTGCTAAAATTAAAACTTTAGCAGAAGCGGGTTTAACTGAAGCGTATCAAATAGAAGTTAAACAAGACCGTTATGCTCAAGTTAGTGTGGTTAAAGAAGCCGCTAAAGCTGCTTTATTAGCAGAAAATGCCGATGTTGATTTACGTGAAGTAGAAAATTTACTTGGCAGCCTAGAAAAGAAAGTGGTTCGTGGTCGTATTATCAGTGGTAAGCCACGTATTGATGGCCGTGAGCCAGACATGATCCGCGCGCTAAATGTATTAGCAGGCGTTCTTCCTCGTACACATGGTAGTGCACTATTTACCCGTGGTGAAACTCAAGCACTTGTTACCTGTACACTAGGTACTGAGCGTGATGCGCAAAAGATTGACAGCATCATGGGTGAGCGTACTAATCGCTTTATGTTGCACTATAACTTCCCTCCTTACTCTGTGGGTGAAACGGGGATGGTGGGTTCACCTAAGCGCCGTGAAATTGGTCATGGTAAACTAGCTTGGCGTGGTATTAACGCGGTAATGCCTTCAGCTGAAGAGTTCCCATATAGCGTTCGTGTGGTTTCTGAAATTACCGAATCTAACGGTTCAAGCTCTATGGCTTCTGTGTGCGGTACTTCGTTAGCGCTTATGGATGCTGGTGTTCCTATTAAGACTTCAGTTGCTGGTATTGCGATGGGTCTAGTTAAAGAAGGCGACGACTTCGTTGTTCTTTCTGACATTCTAGGTGATGAAGACCACCTAGGTGATATGGACTTCAAAGTTGCGGGTACTCGTGACGGTATTACTGCTCTGCAGATGGATATCAAGATTGAAGGTATCACTAAAGAAATTATGGACATCGCATTACAGCAGGCTTATGGCGCTCGCGTTCATATTCTGAATGTAATGGACCAGGCTATTGGTTCACATCGTGATGATATTTCTGACCATGCTCCACGTATTACTACCATCAAGATCAATCCTGAAAAAATCCGTGACGTAATCGGTAAAGGTGGCGCGGTTATTCGTGCGCTTACTGAAGAAACCGGCACTACGATTGAACTAGATGATGACGGTACAGTCAAAATCGCATCGTCAAACGGTGAAGCGACTAAAGAAGCAATCCGTCGTATCGAAGAAATCACTGCTGAAGTAGAAGTAGGTCGTATTTACAATGGTAAGGTTATTCGCATCGTTGATTTTGGTGCGTTTGTTAACATTCTTCCTGGTAAAGACGGTTTAGTACACATCTCACAAATCAGTGATGAGCGTGTTGCAAACGTGTCAGATCACCTTGAGATGAACCAAGACGTTACGGTTAAAGTAATGGAAGTGGATCGTCAAGGCCGCGTAAGATTGTCAATCAAAGAAGCTCAGACAAAAGAAAGTGCTGAGTAATTTAGGTTAACAAGTTTAGCGGCTCAAAAAAGGAGATCATTTGATCTCCTTTTTTTATGTTTATTAAAATAATCTGTGCAAGTCCATAGCTCTTAGATAACCAGATTGCTATGATATTGAATATTAATGAAACCTGATAAGGTAAAGCGGATGGAATGTAAACTACGCACCACAGTTGTTGCCGTTGTTGTCGGTGTAAGTATGTTGTTGTCAGGTTGCGCTGCAACGCAAGGTTCGAATAACGAAACTTCAGGGCAAATGATTGTTGCTCCCGTGATGCCTGATTATAAAATGGAAGTCACATTAGCGAAGCTAAATGAAATTTTAGCGACAATGGAGCTGACAGACGAACAACGTGCGCGTTTTCATTATGACCGCGGTGTGATTTACGACAGCGTCGGTTTACGCTTACTCGGTAGAATTGATTTTCATCAAGCCATTAAACTCCAACCCGATTTAGCAGATGCTTATAATTTTTTAGGTATTTATTACACCCAAGAAGGCGAATTTGACAGCGCTTATGAGGCATTTGATGGCGTGTTAGAGTTATCTCCCGGTTACGATTATGCTTATCTTAATCGTGGAATTGCTTTGTATTACGGTGAGCGATATCAATTAGCTGTTGAAGACATGCAAGCTTTCTATGAGCGAGATCCAACAGATGGTTATCGTGTGTTATGGCTTTATTTAATGTCATCAGCCGTTGATAAAACTCAAGCTTTAGCGGATTTAGCATTGCAACGCCAACAACTTAATGTTGACGATTGGGCGAGTGTTTTAGTTGACTTTTATTTAGGTAAGATGAGCCAGGAGCAAGTTTTTGCTGCGGCTAAAGTGGGGTTAACACAACCTAAAGAATATGCCGAACGTTTGTGTGAAGCGTATTTTTATCTTGCAAAACAAGCGGCTTCTAATGGTCAATATCAACAAGCGGCTAACTTTTATCGTTTAACATTAGCGACAAACATCTATGATTTTGTTGAGCACCGATATGCGCGAATTGAATTAGCCAAGATGAAAAACTTAATTCAACAGGCTTCGGAATCATCGACTAAAGGCTAAACGTCAGTTTGCCTAGCCAATTCTATCGATAGGCGCTATAATTTGCGCCTTTTTTAGCGGCTAGTGCAAGGTTAACATGTCAGGCAACAACGTTGAGGTCGACAAACGTCGTACCTTCGCCATCATTTCGCACCCTGATGCCGCCCAGCCTTTCAACGCTTAAAACCACCTTTCATTGCACACCACAATCACATCTCTACGTACTGAATTTAAAGGCTTTTTGTCTTTTTCTCGTTTCTTTGCTTTTCAATGATGTTCAAACGTAACCTCGGAAAGTGTGTACAAACTTGAGTACAAATCACCATATTTACCGTTTTTAGCCAAATTCCATGACACAAACCTAGCTGTAGGCCTTGTGGTTACTGGGTTCTGGCCAAAACTTACCTATATTTTTCCTGCTAAAAATCGAGAAATGATGGTAAGACGTTCGCGATTATCTCTAATTGTTTGCCGGTTGAATTGGTTAACGGTTGCTTTCCTGCTGTCCTAAAAGTTCATTTGTATGGACCTGATCTTCTGAACAAATCATGCATCTTTCTGACCATCAACTAGTGATGAATCAGGCGATGATAGCTTTACATTGATTTTCAGGAGAATGCAGATGACAGCAGTAGCGCACCAGGTAACCCCTTTTCTAACATCTTACGAAGTGATGGCTCGTTACCACATAAGCTATACGACGCTCTGGCGAAGAATAAAAGATGGCAGCTTGCCGCAACCTCGTATCAACCGAAATACACGAAACAAGCTGTGGCACATTGAAGACCTAGAAGAGTATGAGAAGAAAGAGGACTGAGCCTCTTTCTTTTATTGTCCGAAACGCCAGTTGAATGGAAAGCCTGTCGGCTCGATGATGGTTTCTAGCTGTTGATACCAAACGTCGTAAGCATGACGCATTTCATCCAGGTACTGATATTGGTTGTAGATAGCATCCAACCCTTTTTTGCTGTGGCCAATCATCAACTCGGCAACTTCTTGCGTCGTGATGGCAGACATTCGCGTTCGCATCGTTCTTCGAAGATCATGCATAGACCAGTGTTCCATCTCAATACCAAGCGATCTGCGAGCCCAGATTTTCACATTGTTAGGAATAGTGGTATCAAAGCCATTTGTGGCAAGCTCTTCTTGTCCGTTCGCGGGAAACAAGTAAGTTGATTTGCTCATCTGCATCGCTAGTTCAATCTGCTCAATAGCTGGCTTAATCAATGGCCGCATGATCGGCGCTCCAATTTTCTCACCTTGTTTGCGGATCTCTATGGGCACTGTCCACATTGCAGATTGCAAGTCAAAGTGATGCTTTTCAGCTTGAATGAGTTCGCCCTTGCGCCCTCCCAATAAGAGAAGCAGTTTTATGTAGATGCGATTCTTCTCAGTGATTTTTGACTCATGCAAATAGCGCCAAAGTATCCTGATCTCGTTGTCATTTAGCACCCGAGTTCGTTTTCCTTTCTTACCGCCAACCTTTTTTGCTGTGATCCCAGCGGCAGCGTTAATTTCCAAAATTTGTTCATCAATCAGCCAGTCATAAAACTTGTGCAGCATAGACACCAG
This sequence comes from Shewanella inventionis, assembly GCF_019931735.1. Taxonomy (NCBI): domain Bacteria; kingdom Pseudomonadati; phylum Pseudomonadota; class Gammaproteobacteria; order Alteromonadales; family Shewanellaceae; genus Shewanella; species Shewanella inventionis. The sequence goes on from NZ_CP082926.1 coordinate 1,692,577, forward strand.
ACGTTCTGTGTTTGAAGGGGACGACTCCGAAACCTCACGAAGACAGTTTCGCAAGGACAATTCATTGATGTCAGTTAATGGGTACTTGCCAAGTCGGGGCAGCAAATATATTTCACTGCTGCGTTTTTGGTAGTGCCACGTTTTCTCCTTTAGCCCTTGCTTACCGGCAGAGTCTATCCAGTCTCGAAAAATCGATTCGAAGCTTTGATTGGCAGAATACTTAGCCCGTTCCTGCTGTAGGTAGAGCTTGGGGTTTCGGCCTTGATCAAGTACTGCCCTTAACCTATCCAGCTCATTCCTGGCTTCAGCAAGCTTCATAAGTGGGTAAGTACCAATGTCTACCCGCTGTTGCTTGCCATCGAAACGATAACGAAACTGAAAAACAATTTTGCCCTTGGGCGATACCCGAGCACTTAGCCCATCTCGGTCGGCTTTTACTACGGTTTCTTTTGCTTCTTTATTTAACCTGGCATCGAGCCAGCTAACTGATAACGCCATGTTATAAGCCCAGCCCTAGTTTTGATTTTAATGATTGTTTACGTGATTCTGCTTTGGGTTCTGGCGCTGTACTCTCAGAAGTAACTTCACCATCTGGTGCAAGACCATCCACCGGTACAGATGTCGTGGATAGATTGGGTTGGCTCATGTGAATTAACCCAAAGGTGGCCAGCATCCGCAGACGCTCAGCGCGTTCCCGTGGCGGCGTCTTTTCTAATTCTTTGAGCAGTTCAGGGTGGCTCCCTGGGGGAATGTTGACGACAACTCTCATAATCAGGCCCCATAAAACCAGAAGCCTCGGACGTTCGCCAAAACAGACTGTTCCGGCACGATGATCTTGCTTCGTGAAAAAATCTCCTTGGCCGCTTCCTTATAAGCCATGGCTCCACCTCCGGCGATCAATACCAAGTCCGCATTGATGCTTTCGTCACGCATGGATTGGCGCATGGCTGTAAGAGCAACAGGCGCTACCTTTTTCATGGCAGCATTCAGATAAGGTGAAATATCGACCTTTTCTCCAAACAGCAGCACCTGCAAGTCGCCGGTTCTCATGGCTTTTTCAAGTCGATCCATACCTACTTTGGCACCGTGATCTTCCGAAATCAGCTTATCAATGGTTTCCAGTAGCACGGACATTGCCTGAAGACTGGTTCCTGATGAGCTGTAGCGAATTTCTCCGGCCTCAAGGGCAACCCAGTCAACAGAAAAAAAGCCGGGATCTATGACGACGACGCGACCTTCTTCAATCAAGCCCAAATCTCCACCTGTTTGAACCAGATCCATATAGGCACCGGCAGGCTGCGGCAGCACTTTGACGTCATGAACGGTGATGCTGCGCTTTGGCGTCACTTGATGGACACCTTTTAAGCGCTGTACAAGGTCAGACTTACGTTGTGGTTCATGAAACTGGGAAACCGGTAATCCAGTGACAACCAAATCGATGGATTCTGTTTCAGCCATTAACAAGGCGGCATGAAAAAGCGCTTTATAGGTTTTTGTGGTGGGATATTCCGGGTGAAGCTCTCGTTCCCAGCCTTGAAGGCGTCCAGCAGGCACACCAGCGGCCCAACGCTCATTATCGACAGAGACATACAAACAAGTTTCATCATCGCCTCCACCGATACGCTCCGGCATACGATCCGCAGGACCGGCACCCGCAGGCAGAATAATGGTTTTCGGTTCACTGCCTGATTGGCCAATAGCCAGCTTCAGGTTCGAGTAACCGATATCTACGCCTAGTACAAACATACTTATCTCCTGTGCACTCAAAGTGCTCTAACGGTTTTCAATCAACTGCGCTGTTCACGCTTGGGCATTTCCAAGTGCTCTGGCGGTTCACTCAAATGTCATTATCAGGATTCGGTGCACTGGCGGTGGGCAGAAAGGTGACAAATCCTTTCATCTATCTGCCTATTGCATTTTCGCAAAAGTATGAGAATAGGCTCTGTTTGGCGGCTGGTTACCTAGCCCAAAAAATCGAGACGCCAAACGTCGTTTGCATTCTGGCCTGAACTTGCCAAACGGTTTGTATCTTCATGGCGATACGTCTTTTTAGGTGTTTTTAAGTGAAATCGGCCTGTATCCCTTGTCAGGTATGGGATTGCGCGAGTTGATTTATATCGAGACGCCAAACAGTGATTGTTACGGCAGTTTTACGTTTGGCGTTTCGATCCAAAAGCCAAACGGATAGTGGTTTTGGCTTTTGGGGTTAATTGGATGGGGAAATTGGTTTGGTAGAAATCGTCAATGAACAATGGAAAGCAGAGGTATCAGATTTACTTCAGCAAGAAACAGACAGGCTAAAAGCACTGGCACGAGCTGAAGTTGATGACTTTTGGGTTACCCATTACAAGGTTCGTGAAAATGAGCCATTTAAAGATTGGGGGCTGCTTGGTGTCCGTATCAGAGACTTTAAGTATGGCTTTGGCATTGAGTGGTACATCAACAGTTTTCACGGTCAACGAGGCAAGCGCGTTGTCTTTAGCAAGGGTCTGCGTATCTCAAAGACGAAGCTGAGATACTCATTTTTGGACTGCCAAGGTCTAGCCAAAGAATGGGAGTTAGCGCTGGCCATGGAGAAAGAAGAATTCTTCAGTGATGTTCGACGCCAGGTTGATAAGCTCAACATGCTGCGTCGCAGAGTGAACGCTTATTGCTAAGTTGTAAATAGCTATAAATGGTTATATCATTCAGTTCTAACCTTAGGGGAGTAGTCTCTCAGTTTTTACTGTGATAACCGTCAACAGTCTCCGAACAGCAGTTCGTGGCGGTTATGTCCATACTTGGATTGACAAGACTTAAGGCAAATGGCGCTCTCGGGGTGGAGAGTCTCGTTTGCCTTTGTCTAAACCACCCCAAGGAAATACTCATGTCACAGCTAACCATCGTTATTACGATCAACCGATTGGCGTCTTATGCCAGTGGAAATACTCGTAAATTTTCATTCAGTAAAGCCATTAAACAACTTCCAAACTGCATCTCCTTTGATAACAAAAACCATTTTACAAATGGGAGTGTCGTCTAATGTTAGTTGCTTCTTTAGCCATTTTAGGTGGTTTCATTCTATTGGTTTGGAGTGCTGACCGTTTCGTTGAAGGTGCTGCTGCTACTGCTAAACATGCTGGCATGCCGTCATTGCTAATTGGAATGGTCATTGTTGGTTTCGGTACGTCTGCACCTGAAATGGTTGTTTCTGCAATGGCGGCCATTGATGGCAATCCAGATTTAGCCCTCGGTAATGCGCTCGGCTCGAATATCGTCAATACAGGTTTAATTCTAGGGTTAACAGCCATTATTACCCCAATATTGGTGCAATCAAAAATAGTCAGAAAAGAGATCCCTTTATTATAGCTTATTAGTTCTGCGCTCGGTTATTTCCTTTGGGATGGCTCGCTAACACGTTTTGAGTCTGTTCTTCTTCTGGTGGGGTTCTTTACCTTAATTGGCTGGAGTATTTACTCTGCTATGAGAGGTAAAGGGGATAAATTAGAAAGTGAAATGGATCAAGAACTGGTTGAGCACGAGATGCCTATCAAAAAAGCTATTTTTTGGCTGGTGATTGGCTTGATTCTTCTGATAGTGAGTTCACGAGTACTCGTTTGGGGAGCAGTGAGTATCGCAGAGGCACTGGGTGTTAGTGATTTAATTATCGGCTTAACGATTGTTGCTTTGGGCACGTCACTCCCTGAATTAGCAGCATCCATTATTGCAGTTAGAAAAGGTGAGCATGATATCGCTATTGGCAATGTGGTGGGTTCTAACATGTTTAACTTACTCGCTGTCGTTGGTATCGCGGGCGTTATATCGCCGATTACAGGTATGTCTTCCGAGGTTATGTCTCGCGACTGGTTAGTTATGATGGGTTTGACAATCGCCTTGCTATTTATGGCCTATGGATTTCGTGGCGCTGGACGGATTAACAGATTGGAAGGCGCAGGTCTGCTAATCGCATTTTGTGCTTACAACACTTGGCTAGTTTCTTCTGTGATTTGATCACGACATCAAAAAGTATTAAATGTGCATGTGGACTCAACTCACATGCGCACAATGAAAGAGAGAGATATGAAAGATTCACTTATTCAATTTTGGCAAAATCATTCAGAGACAATAGTAGCGCTTGGTTATAATTTAATCTTAGCTATTGTTATTTTGGTGGCAAGCTCACTTATTGCAAGAGCAGTGCGCAAAGCGATTCAAGACACTAACTCTAAGTTGAAAAAAGTTGACGCGACCCTGATACCAATATTTTCAACCGTAGCCAGTTACGCGGTATATGTCATCGGCGGTGTATTTATTTTAGACATCTTTGGGGTAAATACCGCGAGTCTTATCGCTCTAGTTGGTGCCGCAGGGCTAGCAGTTGGTCTTGCGCTTAAGGATACGCTTAGCAACATCGCGGCTGGAATCATGCTATTGATACTTCGACCGTTTAAATCTGGTGATTTTATTGAGTTTGGTTCAACTCAAGGGACAGTTAAAGAGATAAACTTATTCACTACAGTGCTTGAAACCATCGATGGTTTGTATATTGCCTCACCGAATAGCGTCTTATGGGGAAATAATATTAAAAACTTCACCCGTAATGGTAAACGCCGGATGGATATTGTTGTGGGAATTTCCTATTCAGACTCCATAGATGACGCGTTTAAAATATTGCAAGGTGTTGCAGAAAATGAATCAAGATTGATGTCGGAACCAGCGCCTCAGGTAATGGTTGCGTCCATGGCCGACAGTGCAGTAAACATTCAGTTGAGAGCATGGGCAACCAATGAAAACTATTGGTCAGCTTATTGGGATTTGAATAAGCAGGTAAAAGAAGCCATTGAAGCAGCTGGTCTGACTATTCCGTTCCCTCAGCGTACGCTCCACATTATCGAAAACTCAAACAGCAAATGAAGGGAGCATTACCGCACTCGCGGTAACTGGTCCCAGCGTGTTGTGTAGGCGGGAGACAAATGCTCTCGCTTCATCGACCAATCTTTCTTGAGTCCTTGTCCAGCAAAGAAAACCTTTCCTGCACCGCTTTGGTTAATGGTGTCCAATACAGACATTAACTGTTGGCTATTAGAGCGGGTCGATACGTCATCGAATAGTCCTGGTTGAAACATGCCTGGATCGTAAAAGTCAGACAGCATGACACCCGCTTTGGCATAACGAAAACCATCCTTCCATATCCGCTTGATTAAGTGACTGGCCAGCTCTATAAAATCCCGCGTGTCGCAACTGGGTATCAACAACTCGCCCGATGCGGAGTTGCTGTATTGCGGCTCGTTGTCCTTAAAGGGGCTGGAACGTATAAACACGGTCATCACTTTGGCTTGCTGCTGTTCTTTGCGTAGTTTCTCAGTGGCGCGGGTTGCGTATTCACATACGGCCTCACGTAACAATTCAAATTGCGTTACTTTTGCGCCAAATGAACGGCTACAGACGATTTGCTTCTTGGTTGGCGGGAACTCTTCAAGTTCAATGCACGACTCACCATTGAGCTCTCTGACGGTTCTCTCTAAAACCACCGAGAACTGGTCTCTGATGGCTCTAGGAGAGGCATTGGCGAGATCTAAGGCTGTGGTGATACCCAACGCATTTAAACGCTTAGAAAGCCGTCTACCAACGCCCCAAACATCATCAACAGGGACTAATGCGAGCAATCGACGTTGCCGATCTGGATTGGTCAGGTCTACAACCCCCTGAGTGGCCGGATATTTTTTGGCGGCATGGTTAGCCAGCTTGGCGAGTGTTTTAGTCGGTGCAATGCCTACACTGACGGTGATCCCAATCCAGTGGCCTATGCGCTCTCGCACTTGTTGTCCGAACTCGAAAAGGGATATGGCAGACTCAATACCGGTTAAGTCCAAAAACGCTTCGTCAATGGAGTAAACCTCTACTCGTGGTGCCATCTCTTCCAAAGTGCGCATCACTCGACTGCTTAAATCCGCATACAGCGCATAGTTAGACGAGAATGCCAAAATGCCATGGCGCTGCATTTCAGATTTGATCTGAAAGACGGGTACGCCCATTTTAATACCGAGTAACTTAGCTTCACGCGACCGTGCAACCACGCAGCCGTCATTGTTGGACAGCACCACAACCGGCGTATTTTTTAAATCTGGACGAAACAGCTTCTCACAACTGGCGTAAAAGTTGTTGCAGTCCACCAAGGCAAATACAGGCATGGGACAGTCACGACTTGCGTCGCATGTTTCGCACCACATTGGTGACCACACCAAATATCTCTAACTCTGTCCCTTCAGGAATATGAATGGGCTCATACACCTGGTTTCTTGGGAGCAGCATGACGCACGGCCTTAGTTGAAGCTCCTTTACCGTGAGTTCACCATGGATACCAGCGATGACAATGTCACCGTGTTCTGCTTGGACAGAGCGATCAACCACCAAAATATCATCTGGATGAATCCCGGCATCAATCATTGAATCACCTTCAACACGCACAAAGAACGTTGCAGCCGGTCGCTTAATGCACAGCTCGTTGAGGTCGAGCGTTTGCTCAACATAATCCTGCGCTGGTGAGGGAAAACCAGCAGAAACACGTTCCATAAACAATGGAATACGAAGGCGCTTGGCTTTGATGAAGGCAAGTGCGCCGCTACGGCCTATCAGCGAGACACTCATGACGAACCTCGAAAAATCACAATTGATACTGTTTGTTTATACAGTATCTAATGCTATGCTGATTTCTACAAGTAAAATTGTAGGTAAAACTGTAGTTGTTCGAGTAAGACGCTGTGTTGTCGGTGATTTATTTTTTGTGTTGAAAAGCTTGATGTGGGTGATCGCTCGCCCTCGTCAAAGCCTGCAAGGCTTGGACAATACTGCTTCTGCCTACTGCTCTTGTTTCTGTTACTGATCCTGTTACTGCTACTGGTTAACGCATGGGTCAAGTAACCGTCAGACAAGGCTTGTTGAACCCTTTGCAAAGGGTTTAAAAACAGTTAGTAAAATTCTGCTTTGTATTGAATTTACTGGCTTAAAGCGAAGTTAGGAGCACCATTAAAATGCTCAGTCGAACTCAGTTCAAGCCTTTTGCAACCGTTTGAAAAGGGGTTGGCTAAGCCATACGTAAAGGGTATCGGTAAGGGTTACCTAAAGGGTTTAGCTAAGGCTTTCTGAAAGGCTTAGCCAAAGCCTTCATACATGGGTTCACCCAGTAGAAAGATTAAAAAAACGCTTAGGTATCCAAGGTGCATTTAGAAAAACCTGTGGCACAGTGAAATCACCTAAAGCGAACAATAGAATTGAAGAGGAACCATCAATGACAAGAGCCCCTGCGCCATTTCCGCTAGAGCGCCTCGCGGATATCCCAGAAAGACCAGAAGATTTTAGATTGCTGGAGCGTATTCCATTAACGCGTGAGCCGCAGTCCTGGCCACTTGAACTTTCTCCTATGGTCGGTGATGAACAGCCAATGGTGCTGCTCGATACAGAGACAACCGGACTGTCTGCCGATGATGAGTCCATTATTGAGCTTGGTATGGTTAAGGTGCTTTACAGCCCCTCTGCTCAGCGAATTGTGTCGATTGTTGATGTGATCAGCTTGTATGAAGATCCCGGCAAGCCAATCCCCGATCTGATTACCGAGTTAACCGGTATCACCGATGAGATGGTGCAAGGCCAGCACATTGATGATTCACTGGTAGCGAGTTGGTTATCCGATGATCCGCTGGTGGTTGCACACAATGCGCAGTTTGATCGTCCTTTCTTTGAAAAGCGGTTTGCTGCATTAGGCCATCTATCTTGGGCCTGTTCAGCCAGTGGCATAGATTGGAAGGCGCTGGGTTTTGAAAGTCGAAAGCTTGAGTACCTGCTGCTTCGCTTAGGTTGGTTCTATGAAGGACACCGAGCTGCAACCGATTGTTTGGCGATGGCCTGGTTGTTTCATTTGTTGCCCGAGTCCGTTGCAAACTTGTTGTCTGAAGCAGACAGGCGAACTGTGTTAGTTCGTGCGTTTGGTGCGCCGTTTGACGTAAAGGACTATTTAAAAGAGCGTGGTTACCGCTGGCATGACGGTGTTAAAGGTGCCAACAAACATTGGTGGCGCGAAATCAGCGAAGACGAGTTGCCGCTGGAACAAACTTACCTGGATGATTTGTATCATCGTGGCTCAGAACATGCCCACTATGACTACAAAGATGCCCGCAATCGATTTAAAGCTTTATCATAGCCCCTTGCATATTTGAAAACTTCTGGAAAATGGAAAGTGAACTTACGTTATACCCAAACTACTTGGTGTTGCAGCTAGGCGGCAAGTGAGCGAGTCCCCATGAGCATAGATCTTCTATGTGATTAGGGTGAGCGAATGCAGGTAACACCGCTGCGGCTGCAAGTAGGAAGGGTATATAACCAACAAGAGGAATCTTTCCATGTACCAAGACACCTACATTGAATACTGGGGCGAAATCTTCGTCTCTGCCCGCATCATTGAATTTGGCATCACGTTCGAGCGCTTTCTTAAAGATCCATGGAAGCACTTGATGTCCTGTGGCCAAGAGTCTGCCCCAGACGCGATTGCTGAAGGGATGTTGCCATTGCTACCAGCTCAGGCAGAAGTTGCCAGGCGCATTCGGGAGAGTGAGCAACGAGCCCTGATGCCTACAGAGTCGGACAAAGGGGGTTCTCATCGCGGTAACATCGTGGTGCCACTGGTTCGGGTAGCGCATTGATAGCGGCTATCAGCATTGGCACAAAACAAGGTCTTCACGCTCATGACTCAGCGGCAATTGTAATCCAGATCAAAAAGTTGCCGCTTAGTCTTCCCTACAAAACAATTTGTGATAGGATGATACCTAATAAATTTAGTTAGGCTGTATAACTCAAATTGTTTTCTTGCTGTGAGCAACCACACAAGGTGGAGTTGGTTTCTATAGGGGGCGCATGAATACATCAATGGAGCTTTTATCAAAGCTCACTATTTTAGAAGAGCTGATCCAAGTTGTTAGCAATGAAAATGCAACCAAAACAGAAAAGTATCTTGCGTATTCGGGTGTATTGGCTTTGCTGCGAGAAATTGACGAAACAACTAATGCCCCTTGTTTTGGCGAGCATAGTCGAGATCTCAAAAGTGCGTTATTAAAGAAGCTTGGACTAGGGACAGACAGCCAAGGCTTGCATGATCCGGCGGCTTATCTCAGAAAGATCAAGTCTCCACAATGCTTAGATGTTGAATAGATGAAGGTTGCATGAAGCTGAATAAACATGATCTGTCTGGAAGCAAGCCTAGAACGCTTTTAGAAGAACTACCTCAAGCTAGCCGTGATCGTATTGCGCATATCGACTTTACCTTGTTATTCAAGGGAGAAGCGGTACGCGCTGATTTGGTTGAGCGTTTCAGTATAGCGCCAACACAAGCAACGAAAGACTTCACCATGTACAGAGAGCTTGCGCCAAGCAACATTGAGTATGACCAAAAGCTCAAGTTGCACAAGCGTGGTGAAGCTTTTGAGCCCTTGTTCGACTACGACGTTGTGAGAACTCTGGCAACCATTAGCCAAGGCTACGGAGATGGCTTCACTGGAAAGGTAAAACCACCTCTGGCTTGTGAAGCGCCTTATCACCTTAACAAGCCGAGTTTATCGATAGTAGCGAAAGTCACCGAGGCCATCCACAAAGGCAAAGCCTTGAGTATCACCTATGTATCGTTATCGAGCGGTGAAACAACGCGGGAAATTGTGCCGCATACGCTGGTGGATAATGGCCTGCGTTGGCACGTTCGTGGTTTTGACCGCAAACATGGTGAATTTCGAGACTTTGTACTGACCCGAATTAAAGCAGCGGTTGTGCTTGAAGACTCCACTTTATCTGAAACCGAGCTCGAAACCCAAGACCGGCAATGGAACCGATTTGTTGAGCTGGAGTTAGTGCCACACCCACGCATAGAGCACAGTGAAGCGATTGAACTGGATTATGGCATGACGGGTGGTGTTTTAAAGGTTGAGATTAGAGCTGCAACCGCTGGGTATTTGCTTCGCCAATGGCATGTGGATTGTTCCAAAGCACACAGCCTTCAAGGCACTGAATACCAGCTTTGGTTAAAGAATACTCCGACACTCTACGGGGTCGGAAATTTGAATTTAGCTCCAGGGTTTAACGAATGATGTTCGACGACAGTGAGCATTGCGCAACCCATAAACGAATTATGACGAATTAAAATCAGGAATTAGCAAATGACAAGTTTACAACAACGTGCCGAACTTCAACGCCAAATATGGGCGATTGCCAACGATGTAAGAGGCTCAGTGGATGGCTGGGATTTTAAGCAATATGTACTGGGTACGCTGTTCTACCGTTTTATCAGTGAAAACTTTGTCAACTACATCACAGGCGGAGATGAGAGCGTTAATTATGCTGCCATGTCTGACGATGACGAAAACATCAAGTTTGCTAAAGAAGATGCCATTAAAACCAAAGGCTATTTTCTTTACCCTAGCCAGTTGTTCAGCAATGTGGCGGCTAATGCACACAAAAACGAAAATTTAAATACGGATTTGGCAGCAATTTTTGCGGCAATCGAAAACTCAGCTAATGGCTATGATTCAGAAAAAGACATCAAGGGCTTGTTTGCGGATTTTGATACCACCAGTAATCGCCTGGGCAATACGGTAGAGGCAAAAAACAAACGCCTAGCTGCGGTGTTAAAAGGCGTGGCCGGTTTAACCTTCGGTAATTTTGAAGACAACCAAATTGATTTATTCGGTGATGCCTACGAGTTCCTGATTTCAAACTATGCCGCGAATGCGGGTAAATCCGGTGGTGAATTTTTCACCCCTCAGCACGTATCAAAATTGATCGCACAGCTGGCCATGCACGGCCAAACCAGTGTGAATAAAATTTATGACCCTGCGGCGGGCTCGGGCTCGTTGCTGTTACAAGCCAAAAAGCACTTTGATGCGCATATCATTGAAGATGGCTTTTTTGGTCAAGAACTCAACCACACCACCTATAACTTGGCGCGTATGAATATGTTTTTGCACAATATTAACTACGACAAGTTTAATATTCAGTTGGGTGATACATTAACCGAACCGCACTTTTTAGATGACAAACCCTTTGATGCCATTGTCTCTAACCCCCCTTATTCGGTGAAATGGATTGGTAGCGACGACCCAACCCTAATCAACGACGACCGCTTTGCGCCCGCTGGTGTGCTCGCGCCTAAATCAAAAGCCGACTTTGCTTTTGTGCTGCATGCACTAAGTTACCTATCAAGCAAAGGTCGTGCAGCCATTGTCTGCTTCCCCGGTATTTTTTACCGTGGTGGTGCTGAGCAAAAGATTCGCCAATACCTTGTAGATAATAACTATGTGGAAACGGTAATTTCACTGGCACCTAACCTGTTCTTTGGCACCACCATTGCGGTGAATATTTTGGTGCTGTCTAAACACAAAACCGACACCACCACCCAGTTTATCGATGCCAGTGGTTTGTTTAAAAAAGAAACCAATAACAACGTTTTAACGGACAACGACGACGAAAAAAATCCTGGTCATATTCAGCAAATTATGAAGGTGTTTGCCAGCAAAGAGGACGTGGACCATTTTGCTAAATCTGTAGATTTGGATGTTATCGCAGGCAACAGCTACAAACTTTCGGTAAGCAGTTATGTAGAAGCGAAAGACAATCGCGAGTTAGTAGATATTGCAGAGCTTAATGCCGAACTTAAAACCACAGTCGGCAAAATCGATCAACTTCGTACTGAAATTGACGCCATTGTGGCGGAAATTGAGGGTGAGGAGCTTGAGGCATGATTCAGTTGAACTATTTAGAGAAACTCTTGGGCGATGTAGATGTTGAGTGGCTGCCATTAGGGAATTTAGCAGAAATCGGCACTGGTAAGTCAAATAGGCAAGATGAGACTGAAGATGGTGAATATCCATTCTATGTTCGTTCAAAAAATATATTGAGATCAAATACTTTCCAATTTGATGAAAAAGCGATTGTAGTCCCAGGAGAAGGAGGGATCGGAGACATATTTCATTTTGTAGAAGGTAAATATGCTTTGCATCAAAGGGCCTATAGAGTAAAGGCTACGAGTGATGTTCTAGATACAAAATTCCTGTACCACTTTATGTCTTCAAAATTTAAGCAATATATTTTGATGAAAAGTGTTGGCGCAACATCAATTTCAATAAGAAAGCCAATGCTAGAGGGATTTCAAATCCCCATCCCATGCCCAGATAACCCCAAAAAATCGCTGGCAATACAAGCTGAAATAGTGCGCATTCTGGACGCATTTACCGCCATGACCGCCGAGCTGACCGCCGAGCTTAACATGCGGAAAAAACAATACAACTACTACCGCGACCAGCTGTTGAGTTTTGAAGATGGCGAAGTTGAGTGGAAGACGTTGGGTGAAGTGGCTTTAGATTTTGGTCGAGGAAAATCTAAACATCGACCTAGAAATGATCCTAGTTTGTATGGAGGTGATATACCCTTTATTCAAACGGGTGATATCAGAAATGCAGCTCATACTATTCAAGAGTACAGCCAGACTTATAGTGAACTCGGTTTAAAGCAGAGTAAATTGTGGCCTAAAGGCACACTATGTATCACTATCGCCGCGAATATTGCAGAAACATCTATTTTGGGCTTTGATGCATGTTTTCCTGATAGTGTTATTGGTTTCGTTGCAAATTCTGAGGAAACGAGCTCAAGTTACGTTGAATATTTACTATCCTCAATCAAAACGCAGCTAGAAGAAAAAGGTCAAGGGAGCGCACAAAGCAATATAAACTTGGGTACATTTCAGAACTTAAAGCTTCCGTTCCCTCCAATTACGGAGCAAGAGCGCATTGTGGCTTTGCTCGATAAATTTGAGCTGTTAACTAACTCCATCACCGAAGGTCTCCCTCGCGAGATCGAGTTACGTCAAAAGCAATACGAGTATTATCGTGACCTGTTGTTGAGCTTCCCGAAATCTCATTCAGATGAGGCAGCTTAATGAGTAAAACGCTAACGGAAATAGCAGAGTTGTTGCACGCGTCCGATAAAAAGGTGCAGTTAATCTATGCCTTTAATGGTACAGGTAAAACACGTTTGTCGCGTGAATTTAAAGAGATTATCGCGCCAAAGGAAGATGGACTGGATGATCTTGATGGTGCAGAGCAAGCGCCACTGTCCCGCCACAAGATTTTGTATTACAACGCGTTTACGGAAGACTTGTTTTACTGGGATAACGACTTAGATGCTGATGCAGAGCCGAAGCTAAAAATCCAACCCAATACGTTTACCGATTGGATATTAAAAGTACAAGGTCAAGAGCCTAATATCACCAGGTTGTTTCAGCGTTATAGCAACGAGAAGTTGACGCCTCATTTTAATGAAGACTTTACTCAAGTAACCTTTTCATTTGAGCGAGGAAATGCGGAAAGAGCACAGCATGTAAAAATATCTAAGGGCGAAGAAAGTAATTTTGTCTGGAGTATTTTCCATGGGCTTCTAGAGCAAGTTGTTAGAGTCATGAATAATCCTGATGAAGAGGATGATGAGAGCTTCAATCAGTTAGAATATGTGTTCATTGATGACCCCGTCAGCTCATTAGATGAAAACCATTTAATTGAACTTGCAGTTAATTTGGCTGAACTAATCAAGTTAAGCAAATCTGAGAAGCTTAAATTTATCATATCGACACATAATCCGCTATTTTACAATGTGTTACACAATGAGCTTAATGCGAAAATCTGCTACTTATTGCAACGATTTGAAGATGGGACCTTTGATCTAAAAGAAAAAAAAGGTGGCGCGAATACCAGTTTTTCATATCACTTGTATATCAAGCAATTGATTGAACAAGCTATTACGAACAATGAAATACAGCGTTTTCACTTCAATTTGCTGCGCAATCTTTATGAGAAAGTCGCAGCATTTTTGGGGTACGCAGATTGGACAGCGTTATTACCCGAAAGCCGCGAGCTATACGCCAAACGAGTGATGCACTTTTATAGTCATCGTTCATTATCAAACGAAGAAGTTGCAGAACCTACCGAACCTGAGAAGCAGATTGTTAAGTTTCTACTTGAACATCTATTAAATAATTATGGTTTTAAACTGCAAGGAGCACAGAATGACTAATACAACAAAGCCGATTGCAGAATCAAATAATTTTATTGTCTTAGACAAATACACAAAGCAAACGCAGGTAAGTGAAAGCTACCAGAGCGAAAGTGATTTAGAGCGTGAACTGATTCAGGACCTAAGCAACCAAGGCTATGAGTATTTACCTGCGCTAACGACGCCAGACGCCATGCTGGCGAATGTACGCAAGCAGCTACAAGCCCTTAATAAAGTCGAGTTTACCGATGCCGAGTGGGCTCGCTTTTGCGAGCAATACTTAAATACCCCAAGCGATAATATTCTTGATAAAACTCGCAAGGTGCACAGTGACTATATCTTTGATTTTGTCTTTGATGATGGCCATATAGAAAACATCTACCTGTTCGACAAGAAAACCATTGCTCGCAACAAAGTGCAGGTCATTAAGCAGTTTGAGCAAACGGGAAGCCATGCCAACCGTTACGATGTGACGATTTTGGTCAATGGTTTGCCTTTGGTGCAAATCGAACTTAAAAAGCGTGGTGTGGCAATCCGTGAGGCGTTTAACCAAATACATCGCTACAGCAAAGAAAGCTTTAATGCAGAGAACTCGTTGTACAAGTTCTTGCAGCTGTTTGTGATCTCTAATGGCACCGACACGCGCTATTTTGCCAATACAACTAAGCGAGACAAAAATAGCTTCGACTTCACGATGAACTGGGCGAAGTCAGACAATACGCTGATTAAGGATTTAAAAGACTTTACCGCCACTTTTTTCCAGAAAGAGACGCTGCTTGAAGTGATCTTGCGTTACTCTGTGTTTGACGTAAGCAATACCTTGCTCGTGATGCGCCCTTACCAAATTGCGGCTACTGAGCGCATTTTATGGAAGATAAAGAGCGCGTTTAACGCTAAGAACTGGAGCAACACCGAGAGCGGTGGATACATTTGGCACACTACCGGTTCAGGAAAAACACTCACCAGCTTTAAAGCGGCACGTTTGGCCACCGATTTAGACTTTATAGATAAAGTCTTTTTTGTGGTGGACAGAAAAGACCTCGACTATCAGACGATGAAAGAGTATCAGCGCTTCTCACCTGATAGTGTGAACGGTTCAGACAGTACCGCAGGGCTTAAGAGTAACCTGGATAAAGACGATAACAAGATTGTCGTCACCACAATCCAAAAGCTCAATAACTTAATCAAAAGTGAAAGCGATTTAGCGATATACAACAAGCAAGTGGTCTTTATTTTTGATGAATGTCATCGAAGCCAGTTCGGTGAAGCGCAGAAAAACCTGAAGAAGAAATTCAAAAAGTACTACCAGTTTGGCTTTACCGGTACGCCAATTTTCCCTGAAAACGCCTTGGGTGCTGAAACCACGGGCAGCGTGTTTGGCCAGCAGTTGCACACTTATGTGATCACTGATGCCATTCGTGATGAAAAAGTACTCAAGTTCAAAGTGGACTATAACGATGTTCGTCCTCAATTTAAGAGCATTGAGACTGAGCAGGATGATAAGAAGCTCAGTGCGGCGGAGAACAAAAAAGCGTTCTTACATCCAATGCGCATTCGTGAAATCTCGCAGTATATTCTGAACCATTTTAACCAGAAAACGCATCGAGCCTATTCTGGTGCCAAAGGGTTTAACGCCATGTTTGCGGTAAGTAGTGTTGATGCAGCGAAAGCGTACTATGAAACCTTCAAAACATTGCAGGCCGAGGCCGAAAATGGACCCACGAGTAAGCCTCTGCGCATAGCGACTATCTTCTCATTTGCTGCCAATGAAGAGCAGGACGCCATTGGTGATATTTTAGATGAGAGTTTTGAAGTCAGTGCCATGAACAGCAGCGCAAAAGAGTTCTTGAGCGCCGCGATTAACGATTACAACGCCATGTTTAAATCTAACTATGGCGTGGACAGTAATGGCTTTCAGAACTACTACCGTGACCTTGCCCAGCGCGTGAAGAATCAAGAAATAGATCTGCTCATAGTGGTGGGGATGTTTTTAACGGGCTTTGATGCGCCTACGCTCAATACCTTGTTTGTTGACAAGAATTTGCGCTATCACGGCTTGATGCAGGCGTTTTCTCGTACCAATCGCATTTATGATGCAACGAAGACCTTTGGCAATATTGTTACCTTCAGGGACTTGGAACAGGCAACCATTGATGCTATCACCTTGTTTGGTGACAAAAACACCAAAAACGTGGTGTTGGAGAAGAGCTACAAAGAATACATGGAAGGTTTTAACGATATTGCTACTGGCCAAGCGCGTCGAGGTTTTGTTGATATCGTAAAAGAGCTGCAAGAACGTTTTCCAAACCCAGAAAATATTGAAAAAGAACAAGATAAAAAAGAATTTGCCAAGCTGTTTGGTGAATACCTAAAAGCAGAAAATATTTTACAAAACTACGATGAGTTTGCTGGATTAAAAGCGCTGCAAAGCTTAGATACCAGTGATGAACAAGCTGTTGAAGAGTTCAAGTCAAAGTACTATCTGGACGATGCTGACATCGAGGCAATGCAAACCATCGATATGCCAAGCGAGCGTGCTATTCAAGATTATCGCTCTACCTACAACGATACCCGCGACTGGTTGCGACGCGATAAAGAAGGTCAGGACAAAGATAAATCAACGGTAGACTGGGACGATGTGGTCTTTGAAATTGATTTGCTTAAATCCCAAGAAATAAACCTCGATTACATTCTTGAGCTTATTTTTGATCACAATAAGAAGAACAAGAGCAAAGAAGGCTTGATTGAAGAAGTTCGTCGTATGATCCGCGGTAGCCTTGGCAATAGAGCGAAAGAAAGCTTGGTGGTTGATTTTATTAACCAGACAAACCTAGATGAGATCAATGACAAAGCCAGCATTATCGACGCTTTCTTCAAATTCGCCCAGGCGGAGCAGAAGCGCGAAGCCGATGCCATTATTGCCTCTGAAAAGCTCAATATCGATGCTGCCAAACGCTATATTGCGTCATCACTCAAACGTGAGTACGCCTCTGAAAATGGCACTGCACTTAATGAGGCGCTGCCCAAACTTAGCCCATTGAACCCACAGTACCGAACCCAGAAGCAAACGGTTTTTCAGAAAATTGCCGCTTTTGTTGAAAAATTCAAAGGTGTGGGTGGGCAGATATAAGTGTTATTACGTGCTGTTTAGGAGCGAAGTCAAATAGCGCAAGTGTCTGAAATTTATTGATTTCTAGGCTGGTTATCTTTTACGTGGAAGGTGAATTAAAAAATGGAAAATGAAAACATAGTAAGGTTTTTGTCATCAGATATAAAAAGGAACTCCGCGTCTTCGAAGAGAGAGCCAATCGAAATTGATCTTTCTAATGATGACTTAGATGACGAGCTGGCCACATTTTTTCGTTTTGTCAATAAAGTACTAGATACTGATAACTTAGTCATACTGGCTGGTTCAGGCACGTCTTTAACATTTAATAAGCTTTCTCAGCAGAACAAAGCGCCTATCGCTCCAAGTATGTGGCACCTTTGGGACTATTGTAAAAAAGCAGATGAGAATCTTTTCCAATTGGTTTTGAAGGCAACAAATTATGATGCCCTTCAAAAACATCGTGAAGAAAACGGAGATGCAAAGCCTGACATTGAACTATTATTGTCTCTATGCGATTCCTCTTTAGCCGTTGGGAACCTTTCAAATCAAAGAATTAATCAAGTAAGTAAGTTCCTTGAGCAAGCCAAAAACATAATTTTAGCTAAAACTAGCTTTACTGAATCGATCCCTGAATCAGACTGGGTTAATCATGATAAATTTATGCGTGCAGTAGGTAGGAGGAGTGCTCAGCAACAACGACTTAAACTTTTCACGACTAATTATGACTTGGCTTTTGAGCACGCTGCATCAAATACTGGTTTTGTTGTTATTGATGGTTTTGAGTTTTCTAACCCTTCTTTTTTTAATCCTATGTGGTTCAAATATGACATAGTGAACCGTGGGCACTCCAAGAGTAGTGAAGGCGCATACATATCCAATGTGGTTCAGCTATACAAGATGCATGGCTCTGTGGACTGGAGAAAATTTAACGGCAGAGTTAGAAAGCTAGGTGCTGACAGCAAAATTGGTGAACCTGTTTTTATCTATCCAAGCAGTAGCAAATATCAGACATCTTATGATTCTCCTTACTTAGATATGATGACTTCTTTTTTGGAAGTAGTTAAACAACCAAAAACGGCTGTATTGTGCCTAGGTTTTGGTTTTAATGATAAGCATATAAATAATGCGCTAACTATGGCGCTTAGGACTAACCCTGAGTTTATGCTTATGGTTGCAACGAAAGACCCATTCAGTGTAACGGGTTCATTTAATAATGAGATTAGAAATCTGCTAATGGCAGCTATTGACCATGGGGATGGCAGAATCGCGATAATGGATTCAACGTTTAAACAGTTTTCTAGTCTGCTACCTGAACGAAGATCAACAACTCCCGAAGATGAACTTTTCAAAGCATTTGAGAAAATCACAGCGAGTATTAAATAAGGGAGACTATTCATGGAACGGAAAAACTGGTTTTCCCCGTACGATCCAACAAGACGGATTGGTAGCGTCATTAGCGTATCCGCAACCGAGCTTATCATTAACTTATCTAAAGCGGGATCTGGTGAGCCCAGTTGGTCATTCGGAAATCGAATAGCCGCTGGAGAAGTAAATGAATTTGTATTCATCGACATAGGTGAAACAGCGATACTTGGGCGCTTAGTGAAAGTGTGGATTGAGGGGGGAGAGAGATTAAGTGTTGACGGTTTGGCTGATAAACCATCCGAAAATCATCCAATTGGACTTGTTCAATTATTGGTAAGTTTGAACCCAGCTAATGGTCGTAACTACAAAGGAATTAAGCAGCATCCGAGATTAGGTAGCCAAATATATTCAGCTCACCCGTATCTGGTATCAATAATCGCTGAAGGTAAACAAAATGAGGAGCCTGGCCAAATCCATTTACCGTTAGCCTCACTTCCGCATGATGAGTCCGTAACTGTTCACGTTACCCCAGAAAAATTATTTTCACGCCATTGCGCTATTTTAGGAGCAACAGGTGGCGGGAAAAGTTACTCGATGACAAACATCATCGAGCAAGTGATTAAGGCCGGAGGCAAAGCAATTATTATTGACCCTACGGGGGAATATGAGTCACTTGGCTGTGACAGTTACTATGTTGGAAATCATGCAAAAGCAACTCCATTTAATCAGTTAACTTTTCCACATTGGCAGTTTACAGACTCAGATATTAGAGCCTTTTTAAGGCCTTCAGCGCAAAGCCAAGCGCCTAAACTGGAGGCTGCTATCGAGAGTCAGAAAATAGTGTGGCAATTTTGGCAGCAACAAAATCATGGCCTTGATATCAATGCAAATTATCTTTTGAACAAATCTGGCCAAGCAAAGGCTCCTTACGAAGCTGCTCTATTGTCTATGAATAGCTCTATCCAGACAGCTCCATGGATGTTTAAATACATTGCTGATCAGATTGTAAACGAGTGTGTGTGGCCAAATGGCGGTAATGCTAATAATCCTAACCCCACTATTTGGGGCGGTAGAGCTGATAATGATGTTGGCCACTGTTTAAACCTGATAGCTCGGATTAAAGCCTATTCAAACAACCCAAATTTAAAATGGATGATTGACCCGGATGATAAATTGAAGACATTACCTAATCTTATTGATGATTTCTGTTCGCCAATAAGTAGCAATAATGTGCTGAGATTAGATCTTTCTGAAGTTCCATTTGAAGCAAACTCAAGAGAAATACTTGTTAATGCCATTGGTAGAAAGTTGTTATCTGTAGCCAGGCAAGGTGCAATAAATCATGGTGCACCTCTATTAGTATTTATTGATGAAGCTCATCAATTTCTCAATAAGCGAATTGGTGAAGAAACGAACAGGTTTGAGTTGGATGCCTTTGGGAATATTGCTAAAGAAGGTAGAAAGTATGGTTTAAATACCATCATTGCTACTCAGCGACCACGTGACATTCCTGAAGATGTTTTAAGTCAGATTGGTACACTTATTGTGCATAGGTTGACCAATCAGCTGGACCAAGAAATTGTAAAAAAGGCTGTTGGCGCTATTGATCAACGTTCAGCATCTTTTCTCCCTGTCTTGGGTCAAGGAGAAGCGTTGTTGTTAGGAGTCGATTTCCCATTTCCTATGACTGTGAAAATGAAACGTCCAGCAAATGCGCCAACTTCGAAAAGCGCTGGCTTTTCTAAAAGTTGGAAACCTTTGCAAAATTAGTTTCAATTAAGACAAAACTGCTTCGCCACTTCCTAGTCAAATAGGTGCGGTTCTTTTACATCTAATTCACCGCCGGTGAGTTTATGAACCTTCACACTATCGTGTCGGAGGTTCACTATGTTCAAAAACCTATTTTTTCAAACCAAAGCACTACCAGAGCTTTCATCGCAACTGGATGCAGAAATTCCACGCTACCCGCCATTCCTAAAGGGGTTGCCAGCTGCCTCACCCGAGGATTTGCAGTCCACACAAGACGAGCTAATTGCCAAACTGCGCCAGGTACTTGGCTTTAACCAGCGTGATTTTCAACGTCTGATTCAGCCCTGCATTGACCATCTTGCTGCTTATGTTCATTTGTTGCCAGCTTCTGAGCATCATCATCACAGTGGTGCTGGCGGTTTATTACGTCATTCATTGGAAGTTGCTTTCTGGGCGGCACAAGCAGCTGAAGGGATCATCTTTGTTGCCAGTGGCACTCCAGTTGAGAAAAAAGAGCTAGAGCCAAGGTGGCGTGTTGCGGCGGCTCTTGGCGGTTTGTTCCATGATATTGGTAAGCCTGTTTCAGACTTGTCCATTACAGACGAAGATGGACGCTATCAGTGGAACCCTTTTTTAGAAACATTATCCCAGTGGACCACAAATAGCAGCATTGAGCGCTATTTCATTCGCTGGCGCGACGGACGGTGCAAACGGCACGAGCAATTTTCAATTCTGGTTTTAAACCGGGTGATGACACCAGAGTTGCTCGCCTGGTTAACCCAGCCAGGCCCTGAGATTTTGCAAGCCATGCTGGAGGCAATTGGCAATACCGATCCCGAGCATGTCCTGTCTAAATTGGTTATTGAAGCTGACCAAACCAGTGTCCAGCGAGACCTGAAAGCTCAACGAATTTCCGTTGACGACAATGCCCTTGGTGTCCCAGTTGAACGCTATCTACTTGATGCCATGAGGCGATTACTTGCCAGTTCGCAATGGCTGGTCAATCAGCGAGACGCCAGAGTTTGGATACGAAAATCGGATCAATTAACCAATCTTTACCTGGTTTGGAAAAGCGCGGCTAAGGACATCATTGAGCTGTTGGCCAAAGACAAGATACCGGGCATCCCAAGAGATCCCGATACCCTTGCGGACATCCTTATTGAGCGAGGATTGGCCACTAAATCCGCCTCAAATGAGCGATACGAAAGCCTTGCCCCTGAAGTGCTGATCAAAGACGACAAGCCAATCTGGCTACCCATGCTGCATATATCTGAGGCCGATTTATTGTTCAGCTCGAATGTACCAAGTGGTGTGACACTGTTTAACAAATCTGAGTGGGAAGCAACGCAGCAAACACAAGCAGAACCTCAGAGTCGCTCCAGTGAGCATTCAGACTTGCCTGAAGGGTCATCATCAATCGAACACGGCAATTCGGCTGAGTCGCCATCGACAAACTCGTCCGAACAAGATGATGAACTTCGTCTTGCCAGTGATGTTAATAACCCCCAGGCAAATGAAAATGCTCCAGGTGATGGATGTGAAAAGCCTAACAACTCATATGATGGCGCTATCTCAAATAACGTAAACCAGCACGATGCAGAAGCATTGAATCTGCCTGAATCTTTGGCATGGCTCCCAGAGGCCAGTAGTGCGTTGGTTATGGTTGATGAACAGATACTGATCCGCTATCCCGATGCCGTAAGACATTGGTGTGCTCCCCGAAAACTGCTTGCTGAACTCAGTCGATTAGATTGGCTTGAATTAGATCCCGCAAACCCGACACGAAAGGCCAGAACTGTGACTACGAAAGGTGGCGTTCAGGAGCAAGGGTTGCCGCTGAAAGTATCGATTTCTAAAGGGCTTACTTCACTGATAGACATCTCCAAACAAGACACAGAGCCGGCGGCAGCAATTCAGAACGAAGAGGCTTTACAGCGTCCGAGTCGAACTAAGACAACTAATGCCCAAGCAAAAGAACCCGCCACAAGAACGGAGCGAAAGCAAAAGCCGATTGCGGCCAATGCGCAGTCAAGTACCGACCCTAAACACGCGCAGCGGCAACAGATGGTTAATTTTGTGAAAGATTTGCCCATCTTACTGACCGATGGTGATTACCCAGACGTGGATCATAGTGCCGATGGTATTCGCGTCACGATTCAAACCTTACGCCAAGTCGCCAATGAGCATGGCATTCCAGCCGGGCAGCTGCTTCGGGGGATCTCGGCCAGTGACCAATGCCAGTTTGATGAGGGGGAAACGGTTTTGTTTACCGCTCACGCTAAACGTTAATCCTTTTGAAATTAAGCGATTGCAAACGGTTATTTTGCGGAGCATGAATGAAAGAAAACGCATACGAGATGCCTTGGCGCACGAACTATGAAGCCATGGCAGCAGCAGGCTGGCTGGTTGGGGCCACTGGGGCGATTGCGGCAGAAATGCTGACTGAGCTACCACCTGAGCCATTTTGGTGGATGACAGGGATTTCCTCGGGCATGGCGTTGTATCGCCTGCCTGAGGCTTACCGTCTTTATAAGTTGCAGAAGGGGCTAAAAGGCAAACCATTGGCATTTATGGCGCTGTCGCATTTGCAAAAGGTGATGGCAAAACATCCTGATGAATTGTGGTTAGGGTATGGCTTTGAGTGGGATCAACGTCATGCCCAACGCGCTTATGAAATTCTAAAAAGGGATAAGCAAACCTTGCTTAACCAAGGTCACGGCAAACAAATGGGTTCGACCTGGATTCATGGTGTCGAGCCCAAAGAAGAAGATGTGTACCAGCCAGTTGGTCACACTGAGGGGCATACCTTAATTGTCGGCACGACCGGTGCGGGAAAAACCCGATGCTTTGATGCGATGATCACCCAGGCCATTTTGCGCAATGAAGCCGTGATTATTATTGACCCCAAGGGAGACAAAGAACTTAAGGATAATGCACAGCGAGCCTGTATTGCCGCCGGTAGTCCTGAGCGCTTTGTGTATTTTCATCCGGGTTTTCCAGAGCATTCAGTACGACTTAATCCCCTGAGGAACTTTAACCGGGGTACTGAAATTGCTAGCCGAATTGCGGCCTTAATCCCATCCGAAACCGGTGCTGATCCATTTAAAGCCTTTGGTCAAATGGCACTGAATAACATAGTGCAAGGTCTGTTGCTTACGTCACAACGTCCTGATCTGAAAACACTGAGACGATTCTTGGAAGGTGGTCCAGAAGGCTTGGTAGTAAAAGCCGTCACGGCTTGGGGTGAGCAGGTATATCCGAACTTTAGTGTGGAGATTAAACGCTTTACCGAAAAGGCCAACACCTTGGCTAAACAAGCCATGGCGATGCTGCTTTTTTACTACGAACGCATTCAGCCCGTTGCCGCCAATACTGATTTAGAGGGGCTATTGAGTATGTTTGAGCATGACAGAACCCACTATTCCAAGATGGTGGCCTCACTAATGCCGGTGCTCAATATGCTCACATCAAGTGAACTAGGTCCATTGCTATCACCGATTGCAAACGATGTGGATGACAGCCGGTTAATTACGGATTCTGGCCGTATTATCAACAATGCCCAAGTGGCCTATATTGGATTGGATTCATTGACCGACGCCATGGTTGGCAGCGCCATTGGTTCGTTGCTTTTATCCGATCTCACCGCAGTGGCCGGTGACCGCTATAACTATGGTGTTGAAAATCGTCCCGTAAATATCTTCATCGATGAGGCGGCTGAAGTCGTCAACGATCCCTTCATTCAACTGCTCAACAAAGGCCGTGGCGCAAAAATGCGTTGTGTGATTGCTACTCAGACCTTTGCTGACTTTGCAGCTCGAACAGGCAGTGAAGCTAAGGCTCGCCAGGTGTTAGGTAACATCAACAACTTGATAGCCCTTCGGGTGATGGACGCCGAAACGCAGCAGTATATTACTGACAATCTGCCTAAGACTCGGTTGCAGTACATCATGCAAACTCAAGGTATGTCGTCCAACTCGGACAGCCCCGCGTTGTTTACCGGCAATCATGGCGAACGCTTGATGGAGGAAGAAGGCGATATGTTTCCACCGCAGTTATTAGGCCAGCTCCCCAACCTAGAGTACATCGCCAAGCTTTCAGGTGGCCGCGTGATCAAAGGTCGCATTCCTATTTTAACCAGCTCTACACAGGCAGCATAAGGAGTCTGTATGCATCATTCTATCTGTCTGAAAATGACAACACTTACCAGTAAAGAAATGCTCGCTCAGTGGCAGCAACATAACCTCCAGTTCAAGGAAACCTTAAGACTGCTTGAAACCGACTGGCCTCATGCTTTGGCCTCAGTGCACTGTTTGGCGGACTATTTAACAGATGCGTTCACGTTAGATGGCCATTCCATCTTTGATTTGTGTCTGTGTAATGGCTTGGGCAGTTATGAAGAAGTCAGTTGTGATGATGACAGTGTACGCCTTTGGCATTTTATTGAGACACTGACCTGGACTGCCTCCAGTGCTTTAACGGGGATTCGCCTGCGTGATCCTGACCATTTCGAGTGGGCTGCCGTAGATGGTGTGTATTTCCACACCTGGATTCGTAATCGTCCAAATCGGATGGCGTATTTGGCTGAAGGACGCATCGACGTGCGTTATGTCAGTGGCCATACGACGACAAAGCGGCTTCAACAAGTGATTAAAGCTCGGATTATGACGCCAACCGTTGCTGCCATGCTGGCCCGAGTAGAAGAGGATGTTTGGCATGAGCAAGCATAAGTCGGTTTGGCTACTGTGTCTGGCACTGATGCTAGAGATTATTGCCATTGGTGTGTTAGTGCCCGGTGATTGGACTGGCCGGGTCATTAGTAAAGAGAAGCAGATGCTCCAAAACCAATTGGGCGCACAAACAAGCTATTGGATTGGTCAAACTAGCCATGGCTGGTATCAGTCATGGATTGTGGATACGCAGATGGAGCAATCTGTGCGTGATTTTCTAATCCCCACTGAAGAGCAACGACAGCGTTCTAAAGGGATGGAGAACATGGGAGGCTTTTGGTTTGTGTGGGTAGAAGACCGTATTCAGGCATTTTTTGATGTGTTGTACCAAGTGTTCACTCGATTTGCTTTACTGATGGTCTGGTTGCCCTTTGCGCTTATTCTCATGTTACCGGCGCTGTGGGACGGCTTGATGACCTGGAAGATTAAGAAGACAACCTTTGATTTTTCGAGCCCAATCATTCACCGCTACAGCATGATTATCCTGGGCTCAGGTGTCATTTTGCTGTTTATGGGATTGTTCGCCCCGCTGGCTATTCCACCGGTGGTGTTGCCGTCGCTGATCATCGGTTTGGCATTGATGGCGGGGTTGGCGTTAAGTCACTTGCAGAAGAAGATTTAGTTTACATTTTAGTCTAAGGTTAACAAGTTGGTTGTAGGTTGACAAATTTTAAAATTAGCATATTATTGTCCATGGTATCTAATCCTATTGCTTTACTACCTGAGGTAACAAATTTGAACACACCGATGACACTAAACCCTAATTTTAAAGAAAGTCAGCTGATTGAAGTTGCTCAACTTTTAGCAGATGTTCGAGCAGATGTTGTAGATTTACACAACAGAGATTTGGGTGACACCAATAAATCATTGGGCATAAGGTCCTACGAGTGTTGTTGTACACATTTAGTAAGGAAGTCACTTGAAGTTGATTGGCTTAAGATACTGACCCCGAAAGGGAGGTTTACGTTTAGTATCGCTGACGTTCCAGTTCGTTTCTGGAAAGGTCAGCCTGACAAACTCCCATCAGGGAAACTGATACGTTCCCACGAAGCTATGATGCAAATGGAGTTATTTTCAACACAAGATAGTCCGTCAGAGATCATTTGGTTTTTTGTTCTGAGCACTGATCAAACTAAATGTGTAGATCGCGCCTTTTTCGTTGGTTATAGCGATGTTGGTGAAATTGTAGTCAACTGGGAAGTGCCAATGAATTCTAAGGTTACGTTAATAACAGATACTGATGAGAATGTTTCTCATGGTGTTGAACTTGAATCGGCTGTTTCTAAAATCAAAATTAAGAAAAAGTCGAAAAATGCAGTAAATCATGAATAACGAATTTTTTGGTGAAAAACTAAGACTGGCGAGATTGATGGCCGGAATTACTCAACAAGAACTTGGTGAGTTAGTTGCGGTCAGTCGTCAGTTTATACATCAGCTTGAAGCAGGTGTTAAACCACCTGCTGAAGACCTGCTTTTGGCATTGGCTGAAGTATTAAAAGTGAAAAGTGATTTCTTTTTTAAGAAACCACAAAATGATGTTAAGTATGAGCAATGCCACTTTCGCAAGCGCAAAACAACACCAGTTGGACTTGCAAATCGAGTATTGGCTCTCGGCACCATTTTTGAACTATTAGTTGAGATTATTGAAGATCATCTTGAGTTGCCTGTTGCCAATTTTATTGATTTTGAAGAATCAGACCTGAGTGCGGAGGCTATCGAAAGAGCTGCGGAGCAATGTCGTATTAACTGGGGTTTGGGTTTGGATGCACCAGTTACAAACATGGTAAGAGTACTGGAGAATAATGGCGCTGTAATCACTTGCTTTGATGGTGTTTCAGATAAAGTTGATGCGTTATCAATGAATCGAAAAAGACCCATCATAGTAAGAAATAATGCGAAGGAAAGCTGCTGTAGAATGCGCTTTGATTTGGCGCATGAATGTGGCCATTTGGTTTTGCATCAAGGTGTAGAAACTGGGTGTGCTAAAACAGAGAGAGAAGCTGATGCTTTTGCAAGTGCGTTTCTTTTTCCACGTAAGGCTTTTCTGAAAGAGTTTCCTCAATGTGTGGGACCAGTTCGAATCAGGTGGGAGAAAATCTTTGCATTGAAACTTAGATGGCGTGTCAGTGCGAGAGCAATAATTTATCGAGCTAATTATCTTGGGTTAATTTCGTCGCAACAGTACAGAACCGCCAATGTTTATTTGAATAAATCGGGTCAATCGAAAACAGAAGACTTAGATGATCAAATACCAATGGAACAGCCAGAGCTTTTATCAGCTGCAATAGATCAGCTTAACGAGCATTTGGGTATTTCGATTTTTGATATTGCAAACGATTTAGGTGTTTCAGAGCAGATAGTTGCTCAGTTAACCAGTTACGATTTGACTAAGCAAATCAATAAGTCAAATGTCAGAAATATCAATTTCTAAGACAACCACCTCCCTAAAACAGATGAACTAGCGCTCGGTAGTTCAAAACCTTCAAGAATTCGATATCTACCTGACCACAGCCCTGAGTTATTTCGGGGCATTCTTCACTTCTCAATTCAAACAACGAGGAGTGACTATGGAACCTGTGAGTATTCCGTCCTATATCGATGACCCGCCGCACTTCCTGCTTTGGAGTGCCGATGAGATGGCTCCCATTCTGTTGGGGCTAGTGATCGGCATTTTTACCGGTAATGCCTTGGTTTTATGCCTGTTGGGGTTGGTGACAACCAAGCTATATCGGCGTTTTCGTGATGGTCGCCCAGATGGTTTTATTCTTCACGCCATCTACTGGGCTGGACTGTTGCCAACCAAAGCCAAGACGATCCCTAACCCATTTATCAGGAGCTATCTGCCGTGAAGTTCGACGTTTTTTTAAAATCATGGCAAGGCACGCAATTAGAGAACCGATGGCAACGGTTCCTGATTGCAGTGCTGGTGCTATCTAACTTGCTGCTTGCGGTTGCGGCATTTTCTCGCAATACCGTGGTAGCCATTCAACCACCAACTTTGTCTGAAACGGCTGAAGTGTCACGAAACCAAGCCACTCAACCTTACCTTGAATCCTGGGGACTCTACCTGGCTGAGCTTATGGGCAACGTGACGCCGGGTAATGTTTCTTTCATCCGGGTTGCCATTGAGCCGCTACTTTCTCCAGCGGTGTACCAGCAAGTGGTCGATGCACTGGAGATTCAGGCAAGACAAATCCGCGAAGACCGAGTCACGCTCAAATTCCAACCCAGACAAGTGGAGTATGAGTATGAAACCGGCCATGTCTTTGTGACCGGTTATTCCTTAGTCTCTGGACCATCTGGAGATGAACAGCGCCAAACTCGCACCTATGAGTTTGACATCGATATTGAGCAATACCGTCCAAAGCTCAGTTGGATGGATACGTATGAGGGGCAAGCTAGAACGAAGCGCGTTCGTGAAAAGTTGACCCAAGAGCAAAACCGGAGGGTGAATGATGCGAACCAAAATTAGTCGATGGATGACACCAAGCTTAATCGCAATGAGCTTGAGTGGCGTCCTGTTGTCTCAAGCGTCGTATGCAGACGTGGAATTGCCGATTGTGCCAGCCAGTGTGATGAAGCAGTCCGCTACTGCAAATCCACCGGTTCAAAGCAATACGGTTTCAAGGGATGCGCCAACAATGCTACTGATGACACCGGGGGTTAATGAACTGATCCCTGTAGCACTTGGTCATCTGAATCGGATTGTGACGCCGTTTGAATCGCCTCAGGTGAGAACAACCAGTGATGCTCAGACGCAAATCAAGGGTAATGTTGTATATGTGGCCACGGACAAAGAATCACCGGTTTCACTTTACATCACTCCGCCAGGTCAGGAAGCGCCCGCGTTATCTGTCACCTTAGTACCTCGTCGTATTCCACCGCGTGAAATCACCTTAGCTATTGATGGTCAGCAGTGGCCTATTAAGGGCGTCGTGAACCGAAAAGCAGCCACTTGGGAAACGGCTCAGCCATACGTCGATAGCTTACGTGATTTACTCAGACGCCTTGCACTAAATGAGTTACCACAAGGCTATGACATCCGTTTAGCTGGCCAAACTGACACAAGCCCGAAATGTTTTCAGCCAGGCTTAAAGTTTGGTTTTAAGCAGGGGCAAATTGTGACGGGACATTACTTCACCGTCTATGTAGGACTGGTTGAAAGCTTTGCCGATGAGCCGATAGAAGCCAGTGAAATAGCCTGTCATGCACCAGATATAGTGGCAAGCGCCTACTGGCCTCGCAATATCTTGTTGCCGGGTGAAAAGACTGAGTTGTATGTGGTTGTTCGCAATCATCGTGAAGAAGCGGTGGAAAGTCAGCGACCTTCGCTTCTTGTGGGAGGTGAATAACGATGAAAGCACAATGGGAACAAATGAGCCCGAACATGAAGCGTGGCCTATCGGTTGCTGGTATTGCTGGTGGTCTCATTCTTATGGTGATGGTGTTTTCACCTAATCCTGATGATGGCTCAAGTAGTCGGAACCGACAGGAAACGATCCGGCACATTCTTACGGATACCAATACTCGTGATGTTGGGGTCGATAGTTTGGCTGCGAACGTAAAACTACTCAGTGAGCGCAATGAACAGTTACGTCGTGAAGTTGAGCGTTTGCGTCGTGACGTCGATTCAGGACGGCTAAGCCCAGGCTCGCCTTCCATACCAAGTGAAGTCAATGCGGAGCTGGCCCGCCTTAGAGCGGAACTTGATGATGTTCGCGCAGGAGGTGATGCAGCAGTTGAAGGCACAAATAGCCGTTTTGAAGTGCCTTTATCTGCCATGGAATTACCCAAAGACGAAAAGCCTCTGCCGTCTAACCCAGACGACTATTTTGCCAATGCGCCGCTGCCTGATCCGCTCTATCAGCAGCCAGCCAATGGCCAAGGTACACGAGCACGAGATGTTCCATTGCCGCCAATCACGATTCGTATGATTGAGCCTGAAGTGGTTGCTGAACCAGAGGTTGTTGTGCAAGAAGCGCCGCCTTTGTATCTACCGGCGGGCAGCATTATCTCGGGTACTTTGATCACAGGTTTGGATGCTCCTACTCACGAGTCCGCAAGACGCGAGCCTTTTCCTGCATTGCTGAGGATTCAAAAGGAAGCCATCTTACCCAACCGATTTAGAGCGGATATCAAAGAGTGTTTCTTGATCGCCGCAGGTTACGGTGATTTGAGCTCTGAGCGTGCTTATTTGCGAGGCGAGACCATTTCATGTGTGAGAGAAGATGGTGGCGTCATTGAAACGCGACTGGATTCTTATGCCGTGGGAGAAGACGGCAAAGCCGGTATTCGAGGCCGATTAGTGTCGAAGCAAGGCCAGCTGGTGGCCAAGTCAATGATGGCCGGATTCCTTCAGGGCTTGGCTGGCGCATTTGATGTAAATCCTGTTCCGACGATTCAGACGGGTAATGCCGGTGATACTCAGCTGTACCAGCAAGTCATGAGCCAAGAAGCATTACAAGGCGCTGCGATTAAAGGCACCGGTAAAGCATTGGATCGAGTGGCCAAGTTCTATTTGGACATGGCTGAAAATATGTTCCCAGTCATTGAGGTAGACGCTGCAAGGAAAATTGAAGTCATAGTCACTCGTGGTGCCTCGTTGTCGTTGGCCACTTCGCAAGGGGGAGGTGCAAGAAGATGAAAAAATCCTGCATGTTGCTAACCGATCGAAGTCCGTTTCAGACAATAAGATGTGTATCCAGAGGAGAGTTAACCATGACGACATCAATGCAGAACAACTCAAAGCACCAGCCAAAACAGTGGTCTAAAGCTGGATTAATTTTATTGGCAGTCGGCTCAACCTTATTGTCTGGCTGTAGTTCATTGGGTATTGGGAGTAGTGAATATGGATGCCCAGGTATGCCTGACGGTGTGCGCTGTTTATCCGCTCGTGAAGTCTATGAGCTTACCAGTAATGGCGCTGCACCCAAGACGATTGATGCTGTGGCGACTCGAATTGGTTCTCCCTCTGGGTATTCACAATCTGATTTAGAAACAGGACTGTTGAGCCATCCAGCATTACCTGAGACGCAGCAATCTGCACCTATTCGCATTCCTTCAAGGGTGATGCGAATTTGGATTGCGCCTTGGGAGGATGACCGTGGAGATCTGAATTTATCCAGCTACGTGTTTACCGAAATTGAACCGCGCCGGTGGGATATTGGGGTGTCAGCACCTCGAACTGTTTCGCCAGTGCTACGTCCACTTCAGACTCAAAGCGATTCAGCCTCAGCGGGAGCTGATGGTAAGCGCGATAACTTGAGTATCTACGGAGAAACTAACGAATGACAAATGCAGTTCGCAGCATTCAAACTCAGCGCCTAATGACCATTGGTGCGTTTGGTTTGATGGCGTTAATGATTTCGGAGCCCTCATTTGCGGGCACCGGTGGTGATGCTTTCACCGATGTGTGGGATACCCTAAAAGACTGGACCCAAGGTACTTTGGGACGGATCGTAGCGGGAGCCATGGTTCTGGTGGGTATTGTGGGCGGTATCGCTCGCCAAAGCTTGATGGCTTTTGCCTTGGGCATTGGTGGCGGTATGGGTCTCTACAATACGCCAACAGTCGTTGAAAGTGTTATGTCTGCAACTTTACCTGTCGTTGCCAGCACTCAAGAAGTCATTGGCACAACAGTTCCAGCAATCAGCGCCGTCTTACTGGGCACCTTATAACAATAAAAAACGCCCAAGCGGCCAGATTTCTGACGGCTTGGGCGTCATCCCACCCCGTCCCCGATTACCATGACGGCGTTTCAGTTAATAGGTTTCCCATTCACTTAGCTTGATTACAAGCAGCGGCCATGAATACCGAAAAGAATGCTAGCGCCGCCACTGCAAAAGGCAGTTAGCGGGGCTTTTCTTGAGGGAGCACATTCAAACAGGCTACTAGCCTGATATTTTGAGATTTAGGCGCTCGTTTCTTTTGAGTTAGAGTTACACACTACCAAACAGCTGGATGAATATCAGGAATGATGGCGCTTCATTTGTTGTGTTCATGAGGTTAAAAATAATACGCTTGACCTTCCCATCATGGTAAGCCCTAGACTGTTTAATATCTGAACCAACAATGAGAAATACATCATGAGCATTCATAAAAACCAGCTCTCCAGCAATGCTGAAGCCCGGGTTAGCTTACCTATTGAGGGTATGACCTGTGCAAGTTGTGTAGGACGAGTTGAAGCAGCTTTAAACAAAGTTGAAGGCGTCGTAAACGCAAGTGTCAATCTTGCGACTGAGCTGGCGGATATTCATCTTAAAGCTCCTGTTGATCGACTGAAGTTAATCGAAGCAATTGAAAAGGTAGGATATGAAGTTCCTGTAACATCCGTTGAACTTTCAGTGCAAGGTATGACATGTGCTTCGTGTGTTGGCCGTGTTGAAAAGGCACTCTTAGCGGTTGATGGTGTAAAGGCGGCAACGGTTAACCTTGCAACTGAGAGGGCAACTATTCGCGGAGTGGCTGGCATAGACGATCTCATATCTGCTATTCAAAAAGTTGGCTATGAAGCCCGTGTCATCGATACCCAAAATCAGGTCAGTAATGAGTCTGAAGTAAGAAAGGACGCAGAGAAGGCTTTATTAAAGAAAGATTTAGTTATTGCAACAGCACTGGCTCTGCCGGTATTTGTTCTCGAAATGGGATCTCACATGATTCCAAGAATGCAACACTGGGTGATGAATACCATTGGGATCCAGGAAAGCTGGTACGTCCAGTTTGTATTGACATTGTTAGTCTTAGTGGTTCCAGGTCGTCGATTCTACATGAAAGGCATTCCTGCTCTTACGCGGCTTGCTCCTGACATGAATTCACTGGTCTCTGTCGGGACTATTGCTGCTTTTGGTTATTCTGTGGTTGCTACGTTTGTACCATACCTTTTGCCTGAGGGTACCGTTAATGTGTACTACGAAGCTGCTGCAGTGATTGTCGCTCTCATTCTTTTGGGACGATTTATGGAGGCGAGAGCTAAGGGGAGAACGTCTGAGGCTATCAAACGCTTAGTAGGCTTGCAGGCTAAGGAGGCGCACGTGCTCCGTAATGGCGTAATGAATGATATTCCTGTCAAAGACGTTGTGCTTGGAGACATTATCGAAGTTCGCCCGGGAGAAAGGATTCCGGTCGATGGAGAGGTAAGTGAAGGTACCAGTTTTATAGATGAATCGATGATAACTGGTGAGCCTATACCAGTGGAAAAAATCGTTGGCAGTGGAGTTGTCGGAGGGACTGTGAACCAGAAAGGAGCACTGAGGTTGCGTGCTACTGCGGTTGGTGGTCAGACAATGCTGTCACAAATCATACGGATGGTAGAACAGGCCCAGGGGTCAAAGTTACCTATACAAGCTGTTGT
Organism: Shewanella inventionis; assembly: GCF_019931735.1. Classification (NCBI taxonomy): domain Bacteria; kingdom Pseudomonadati; phylum Pseudomonadota; class Gammaproteobacteria; order Alteromonadales; family Shewanellaceae; genus Shewanella; species Shewanella inventionis. The sequence goes on from NZ_CP082926.1 coordinate 1,725,935, forward strand.
GGACAGAGTGACATTGTGGTTTGTTCCAGCTGTGATGTTGGCAGCACTTTTTACATTCCTGATTTGGTTAGTATTTGGTCCATCACCAGCCCTGTCTTTCGCATTGGTTAATGCTGTGGCAGTGCTAATCATTGCATGTCCATGTGCAATGGGACTCGCGACACCGACATCTATCATGGTTGGTACAGGTCGTGGTGCAGAAATGGGAATTTTATTCCGCAAGGGAGAAGCCCTACAGTTACTCAAAGATGCCAAAGTTGTTGCTGTAGACAAAACCGGAACTCTGACTGAAGGTCGTCCAGTCATGACAGATCTGGAACTAGCTCAGGGTTTTGAACGTAATGAGGTATTAGCAAAAGTTGCCGCAGTTGAATCACGTTCTGAGCACCCTATTGCTCGCGCTATTGTTGAGTCGGCAGAAGGAGACGGCATTTTACTGCCAGAGCTTACTGAGTTTGATTCAATCACTGGTATGGGAGTACGAGCGACTGTTGAAGGGAGCCTTGTAGAAGTAGGCGCTGATCGATTTATGCGTGAGTTAGCATTGGAGGTAACGTATTTTTCCCGGATTTCTGAACGCCTCGGGAATGAGGGGAAATCACCTCTCTATGTTGCTATAGATGGTCGGTTGGCTGCAATTATTGCTGTAGCTGACCCTATTAAATCAAGTACTCCAGTAGCTATAAAGGCATTACATCAGCTTGGTCTCAAGGTCGCCATGATTACCGGTGACAATGCGAATACAGCTCAGGCTATTGCTAAACAATTAGATATTGATGAAGTGGTTGCGGAAGTGTTACCTGAAGGCAAAGTTGAAGCGGTGCGTCGACTGCAAGAAAATTACGGTAAAGTTGCTTTTGTCGGCGATGGGATAAACGATGCCCCGGCACTTGCAGTTGCAGATATTGGACTTGCAATTGGTACAGGAACAGATATAGCCGTGGAGTCAGCTGATGTTGTCTTAATGTCAGGAAACTTGCAGGGAGTTCCTAATGCTATTGGATTGTCTAAGGCAACAATCGGTAACATCAGACAAAATCTCTTTTGGGCATTTGCTTACAATGCAGCATTGATTCCAGTGGCTGCAGGACTGCTATACCCAGCTTATGGAATACTGCTCTCTCCAATTTTTGCAGCAGGGGCGATGGCGCTATCAAGCGTGTTCGTTCTGGGAAACTCATTGCGTCTGCGTCGGTTCCAGCCTCCTTTGGTTGAGGACGCTGAGCATTAACGCTGAGCATTAACAAGGTGGGCTTATGAATATCGGAGAAGCATCGCGTAAATCAGGAATATCCACCAAGATGATTCGTTATTACGAGCAAATTGGATTAATCCCTGCCTCCGAGCGTACGGAGTCAGGTTATCGTAAGTATGCTCTCAATGATGTTCATAGATTGGTTTTTATTCGTAGTGCCCGAGATCTCGGGTTCTCTCTGGAAGATATAGAAGGCTTGCTTACGTTATGGAATGACAAATCTCGCCAGAGCATTGATGTTAAACGCCTGGCTCAGGAGAACATTGCTGACTTAGAACGACGTATGGAAAGTATACGTCAAATGACTGAGAAACTACGAGTTTTAATCCGGAGTTGTGCTGGGGATGAGCGGTCAGAATGTCCTATTCTTAGGACATTAACCAATGCTTCGGGCAAAGCCCGCACCGTAAACCGAGGAGGAGCGGTACAGCGCCGCTCTGGAGATAAGCTGAGCGGCAAAATGTAGTACTTTAAATTGGCCCATAATGGTGTAAGACTACGCAGTTTTAACACCATCACATTTTTTTCATTTTAAACAAGCGCGTGGCATCACTAATGCCCCCCTAAATGGTTGGTTGGTGCGGTTAAGGAAAGATCGCTATCACTTTCATCAGCTGTCAATTTTTGGACTATGCAACATTTATCTATGCTGCGGTCAGCGCTACAAAAAGCATTCAGCTCCTTACGTTGCTCTTCTAACGCTACTAATTCTTTGATTCGATGCTGAATGTGAATTAGGTGGGCGTTGATGATTGCATCTATCGGGCCACATTCTTTACCCTGATTATTGATTGCTAACAGCAAAGCGCGAATTTCCTCATGGGTCATATCGAGAGAACGGCAGCGGCGGATGAATAGTAGTTTTTCAAGACGGGTTTTGTCGTAGTGACGATAATTATTTCCTATGTCTCGTAAAGGTGCCTGCAGTGGACCTTCTTTCTAGTAGTAACGAATCGTTTCTACCGGACAGCCTGCTTTACGCGCCAACTCACCAATTTTCATATATCCCTCGTTTGAACTTGACTCTGTAGTTAGATTAGGGTCTTCAGTAGTCAGTATAGTAAACATATTGGGCAAGTGGTCCCGCAAAAAAGTAAAACTCTAGTAGGAAGGAAGCTGCTAGTTGTATTTAAAAATTAAGCTTGGTTGTGGGAGGCAAGATTCAGAAATCAGGCGAATTGAACAAGGCGAATGGTCATTTGTATGTTCATAATGATTGCAACCATTCGCATGTTGAAAAAGACCTAAATCATGATAAGCCTACTTACAAAGGTTGTGGCCATGACCATGACCAGAAATCGCATGATCAAGATGATCATGGCCTTAGTGGAGACTGTTGCGCGGCTGCGCCTACAAAGATTAAATAATCTGGGGGGGGCGAACTGAAATCCGCATTATGCAAATGGATTGTCCTGTAGAGGAAAAACTGATTAAAAAGAAATAAGGGGATGTATATGGCAGTTATGGGCCTTAATTCTAGACAGTGGCCAGAAGCTGCGATGATTATGGTGCTCTTTACTATTGCTGAACTCATTGAAGCAAAATCACTCGATAGAGCTCGAAATGCAATCGGATCTCTAATAAATGAATTTGACTCTCAAAACTGCAATGGTCCAACTATCAGTATGAACGATGACACCTTGAGGCTGCCCTCGCCAGAACAGCGCCATGGTCAGCACATCGCATATGATGATGATTTGGTTAAAGCAATGGTTCAATGGGTAGATAATTTTTTGAACACTAGATGATCAGTGGAGTCAGATGAATTAAGTCGGCATTTATTTTTGAACTTTAAGAATTATTTATTATTAAACCATGTGGGAAATCTAAACGATCAAGATTTTAATATCATACAAAAAATCTATCGACTTCTCTTGACCTTCCGGTTAGGGGAAGGTTTAACCTGAAGTTAGGTGGGGGCTGGTGAGATTTTTGGGAACAGGTTAATGGTTACTTGGTTCAATGGATTAGGAAATTTCCTTCAATAAATGTTACCCGAAACTATGTTACTTAAAGCTAACTACAGTATTAGTAAAAATCATTTGGGAGGTGAAGATGAACATTGGTGATGCAGCCCGCTTATCGGGAGTTTCGGCGAAAATGATTCGTTACTATGAGGAGGTTGGGCTAATACCATCAGTCTCCAGAACAGAGGCTGGTTATCGGATCTACAAAGATGCCGATGTTTATAAGTTACATTTTATACGTCGATGTCGAGATCTCGGTTTTTCTCTGTCACAGGCAGGAGAGTTACTTTCTCTTTGGGGAAATCATTCGCGTCAGAGTGCAGATGTTAAAAGTATAGTTGAATCTCATATTAATGATTTAACCTTAAAAATTGAAGAATTTCAACGTATGGCATCAATTCTTACCACACTCTCTGCTTGCTGCGCGGGAAATGAAAAACCCGACTGCCCAATACTGAAGGCTCTCTACCTCGCGGATACTTCCCATCTGCAGGACATAGAAAGCTGCCCTTAAACTTTCGACTCCCTTCAATGTTATTAGGTGATCGCCATGGGTGGGAATACGCAGTTTAGCTCGAAAGCTAGACCTTTGTCGTCAGGATGAGGTCGCATGCGGCCTGATTTTTAATTTATTAAAATTCATATGATTAAAGTCAACTTTATTTAATCAGTGCTAACAAGTAAGTTTGTGAGTGATTGGAAGCTGCTGTGGTCAAAAGTCGAAAAGAAAAAAGTACCGAAGCGAACTCCAAGTGTTTATTGGGTTTGTATAAGTCTCGGAAAATTAGTGGGTTGGTTTGATTCAAAAAGGACGGGACGAGTCGGCAGGGAGCGGTTATGGGAAGGATAGTTTTACCACAAACCATCCTTGAAGGTTACCTGTTAGCCAAGTCTCTTGATCAATGAGATGTGATCAAGAGACAGGCACCTTGGTCAGGGCGCACTCGATTCGGACGATGCAGCTCGTGCAGGTCATGCCCTCGATGGGCAGGCTGATCGCTGCTACGGTGGCACGACCAGCACTTGTTAATGGCATGCTCAAGGTGTCTTCTCAAAATTGAAATTAGACATACAGGGTACTTGAGGGTTACTATGTTGTAAGGTTAAGCCCTATTTTGAGCGCTGCTGGTTTGGACGATTTCGCTGCGCATAGACGCGGCGCGCCTTGGCTCGCAGGCTGTCTCCTGATCTTTGTCGGCGAGTGCGATCAAATTATCGCAGCCTCGTTAATTCTGAACGGCATGAGTAGCTGTTCGAGAGTTGGAATTTTTGAGAAATGACTTTACGCAAACAAGTTAACGCGCCCCGCGGTGCAAGCGACGATCTGGCTTCTTTGTCACAGAATGACGTTACGATCCTGGCCGAGACCTTCCGCCTACTGGGCGACCCGTCTCGGTTGAGAATAATGCTGTGCTGCATGAAGGGTTCCTCCTCGGTTGGGGACATCGCGGAATCCCTCGAGCTTTCGCAGTCGCTGGTCAGTCACCACCTGCGGCTGCTGCGTGGAGCCCGCCTTGTGAAGGGGGTGCGCCAGGCCAAGCAAATTTTCTATGAGGTGGACGACAAGCATGTGAACCAAGTGCTGCTGGACATGTCCACTCACATCGTCGAAGAGCACAACGACGATTAGCCGCGGGCGAAGCGCTCGTTGCGATGCGGATTGCGATCTATTACAAGCTGGGGCCGTATGACCGCCCGCGGCTACACTCAATGAGATGAATGCGGGTCCAATTCTGATCAATCAGAAGTTCAGCGCGCTTATCGACCGCAAGTGAGGCCTTATTGAATGCCATCGCGATGACCGCCTCAGCCACAAGTTCGCTGATCTGCGGGCCGACTACATGTACGCCGAGGATTTCGTCTGTCGTAGGATTTGCGATCACCTTGACGAGACCCGCTGTCTCGCTCAATGCACGCGCGCGACCGTTAGCCATGAACGGAAATGTACAGCTACGATATGCTGCGCCCGCGTATTTGAGCTGCTGCTCGGTGCGGCCTACCCAGGCGATTTCCGGGCTGGTGTAGATGACGTTGGGGATCGTGTTGAAATCGACATGACCGCGATGGCCTGCAATGCGCTCGACCACAGCGACACCTTCTGCGCTCGACCACAGCGACACCTTCTTCCTCTGCCATGTGCGCTAGCATCAGGCCGCGCACCACATCGGCGATGGCCCAGATACTGGGCACGCTGGTGCGCCATTCGCCGTTCACCACGACGGCTCCGCGCCCATCCAGTTCAAGGCCGACGGCGGCCCGAGTCATAAACGCCAGACCGTTTAAGAACTGCACCTTGTTTTTTCGGAACAGATAGAGTTTGCCTTCGTTGCTCGACTTCACGACCTGATTCTTGCGCTCCAGCATCACAGCCACGTCCATGCGTAGCTCGCCCGTGGACATGATGCCGAGCGCGCCGAAGTGGTGCTTGGCTTGGTCTAAGTTTTTGGACGACTGCAGCAGCGCCTTTGACGGGATGCACCCGATGTTGTTGCATGTACCGTCTTGGGTAGGCTTGCCTTCCTTGGTTTTCCAGGCATCGACGCAGGCGACATTCATGCCTAACTGCTCGGCGCGAATCGCTGCGATGTCGCCACCAGGCCCGGCGCCAATGACGATGACGATGACGATGACGTCGAAGTTCGTGTCCATGATTGAAATCTCCTAGATGTTTTCAGGCGCTTTCCTGCGTGGTGCTCGCGCTGCGGTTTTGGCCAGCCAGCGCCCCGTCCGATCTGGCTCACGACCATCCGAACCTTCCGGCGGGTCATCCTCTATCTGCGTCAGCACTTGGATCTGGGCCAACATCATCACGACCTGATTGTGGACGACCTGCACAGGGTGTGGCCAAGAGGATAGGCGTACTAAATAGCCGCATCGCCGCCACTCATCTTTCGCAGTCCTTAGTATGGTTTGCTAAAAATACATTGCATAAACATATGTTCATGTATTATATTTTACGTACAGTCAACCACCTAATTTCTGCGCGAGGCCCTGATGTCCCAATCGCACGATGAACATGGTCACGACCATGACCACACTCCAAAAGTGACCGGCGCTAACGAACGCAAGGTCTTGCTGTCCTTCTTCCTGATCTTCGGCTTCATGATCGTGGAGGCTGTCGGCGGCGTGCTGTCGGGCTCGCTGGCCCTTCTGGCCGATGCGGGCCACATGCTGACCGATGCAGCAGCGCTGGCTCTGGCATACGCGGCATTCCGGTTCGGGCGCCGACCAGCTGACAGCAAGCGCACCTTTGGCTACCTTCGGTTCGAGGTCATCGCCGGCTTCCTGAACGCTGTGACGCTCTTTGTGATCGTGGCATGGATCGCCTATGAAGCATGGGAGCGACTGCAAGCTCCGCCCGCCATCCTTGCCGGCCCGATGATGATCGTCGCCGTGCTTGGATTGTTGGTAAACGTTCTGGTGTTGTGGATCATGACCCGCGGAGAGACCGATCACGTCAACGTGAAGGGGGCCATCCTGCACGTGATGGGCGACCTGCTGGGCTCGGTCGGTGCCATCGTCGCTGCAGTGGTCATCTATCTCATTGGTTGGACGCCAATTGACCCCATCCTGTCGGTGCTGGTGGCAGCCCTGATCCTGCGCAGCGCCTGGAAGCTCCTGGCGAAATCGATCCACATTTTGCTCGAAGGTGCGCCCGAGGACGCTTCTCCGGAGCAGGTGGAACAAGGCCTGATGGGCGCGGTGCCTGGCTTGGCGGCCGTCAGTCATGTGCATGTATGGCAGCTTACCTCTGGTCGCACGATGGCCACGCTGCACGTTCGCCCTAGTGTGGCTGAGGAAGCGCGCACCGTGGTCAAGTGCGTAGAGGTGGTGCTTCGAGAGCAATTTGGCATCGAGCACGTGACGGTCGGGATCGAATGGAACTCTCCTGGTGAAAAGAACCTTTGCAGCTTGCAGCCGACAGGTGGGCCGCAAGGGCACACCCCACATGAGCATGACACTAGCCACAGCCATGAAAAGGGTCATAAGCACGACCATTCCGTCCCGGGTCATCAACACTGATGCTGCAGCCAGCGTAGTGCTGGCAGCTCAGGGACAAGAAATCCATGACTTCTCGAAAACACGCCAATGGCGACAATGCTCAGAATTGCGCCACCAATGCTCAGCGTTCGGCCCCAGAGCTCTTGGCGCTCTCTCATAGTGACGTCGCTGTTCTCGCTGAGACTTTTCTCCTGTTAGGAGATCAATCGCGCCTGAAGATCCTGCTACAGTGCATGCGCGGATCAGTCGCGGTGGGCGACATCGCAGAAACGCTCGATCTATCCCAATTCTTGGTCAGTCATCATCTGCGGCTCCTGCGTGGAGCTCGACTTGTGCGTGGATAACGTCAGGCGAAACATATCTTCTACGGCATCGCGGATGAGCACATCAGTCAAGTGTTTCAGGACATGGTCTGTCACTTCTCTGAGGAATGATTGCGAATTGCGTCGAACGCAAAGATGCCTACTTTTTGCTGGGCATTTTCGCGATTGCGCAAGAGAGGTGCCAGCCCGTCAGCAACTGTAATGCGCCATCCCAGTCCTGAGTAAGCGCGACTTCGCCCATGCGTGATGTTTGGGTGACGGTTGTATGAATCTGACCGCACTCAATCCCCTGGGCCTCATCAGCCGACGCCAGCTTTCACTCCCCCCCATCGTGAGCGTAGAAATTAACCATGCTAACTTCATGAATTAAATAATTGAACATATCTTCATATGTGTGCTAAAATTCAATCTGCATTTTGAAAATGTGTCGAAACTGTAAGCACGTGCGCCGCACGCCGCACGCCACAACCACAGACGATCGTAAACAGAAGGACAACAGCCTTCTTTTTTAATGATTAACACATGGATGTATGTTCATGTGTTTGTTATATTTAAGCAGTATGTGCGGCGTGCGGCGAACCTAACTTGCAAAGTGTTCAGAGAACTTGGAGGTAGATATGACAAGGGAAATAACGGAGTACCAGGACAAGGCTAGGGAGCAGCTGAGCTTCCGTGTGGAGGGCATGGATTGCGCGAGCTGCGTCGGCAAAATCGAGAAGGCCCTTTCCCGAATGGATGGGCTGACGGACGTGCAAGTCAATTTTTCTAGTGAAACGCTGACGTTGACTCGCAATCTGAAAAGCCGCTTCACTGCTCGCGATGTAGCTAAGAAAATCAAAACTTTGGGGTTCGGTGTGGAAGAACTGCCAGTGTCGTCGCTCTCGATTGCGGCCGTATCGCGCCAATCGGTCCATGCACATGACCACAGCGAAGATCACAAGGATGGTCACGCTTGCGGCGGTGATCATGGGCACGGCCACACGCAAAAGACAAACGGCGGGCATGAACACGGCTCCTGCAGTGGACATGATCACACCTCACACGCTCGCCGCGAGCCCCCTGGTAACCCACCCAACGTTTCGATGCACGTGGAAGGCATGGACTGCGCGAGCTGCGTTGGCAAGATTGAAACGGCTCTTGCTCGCATGGCGGGCGTATCAGATGCCCGCATCAACTTCACGGCAGAAACGCTTGAGCTGACGCTCGCGTCTGGAAGTCCTACACATATTGGCGACATCGAGAAGACCATCAAAAGCCTGGGTTTCGGCGTCTCCGACGTGCGCCGCCTTGATGGATCCTCGCCTGCCGCGCCTGCCCGCGTGCCCTCAGCTATCACTCAACGCTGGTGGCAGACGAAGAAGGGTAAGCATGTGCAGGGCCTAGCAGCTCTCATGGGCTCGGCCTATGCAGTTGCTCAATTTATCCCCGGCTATGCCGAATGGATCTTCGCCGCTGCCGTGATCGCTGGCGTACTCCCGTTCGCGCGCAAAGCCTTCGCGCTGGCCATATCTGGCTCCCCGTTCTCCATCGAAACACTGATGGTTGTCGCCTCGCTGGGCGCGCTCGTGATTGGCGAGGCCGAGGAGGCCGCTGCTGTGGTGTTCCTGTTCGCGGTCGGCGAGCTGCTTGAAAGTGTGGCCGCTGGCCGCGCCCGCGCCGGCATTAAAGCGCTGGCTTCTCTGGTGCCTAAAACTGCTGTCTTGCTCGACGCCAATGGTGGGCAGCGCGAAGTGCCCGCTGCCTCCCTGAGCGTGAACGACCGGGTTTTGGTGCGCCCGGGTGATCGAGTGCCCGCTGACGGCAAGATCTTCCGCGGCGAAAGCAGTCTCGATGAATCTCCGATCACAGGGGAGTCCGTGCCGCGTCAAAAGGCCGGTGGCGATGACGTATTTGCCGGCTCGATCAACGTCGACGGTGTGCTTGAAGTTCTGGTTGAGAAGGCTGCATCGGACAACACCATCTCGCGCATCATCCAGCTCGTCGAGCAAGCTCAATCCTCCAAGGCGCCGACGGCACGCTTCATCGAAAAGTTCAGCCGTTACTACACCCCGGCCGTGATGGCCATCGCGGCGCTGATCGTCGTGGTTCCCCCGCTTACCATGGGTGGTGATTGGGGCACTTGGCTGTACCGTGGTCTTGCTTTGCTGCTAATCGCGTGCCCGTGCGCCTTGGTTTTGTCAACGCCGGCGGCCATTGCCTCGGGACTGGCTGTTGCTACTCGCCGAGGTTTGCTGATTAAAGGTGGCAACGCCTTGGAAACCATTGGTCGCGTTCGCACAGTCGCCTTCGATAAGACTGGCACGCTGACAGAGGGCAAGCCGCGCATCACTGAAGTCGTGCCTTTCGGGCAATCCAAGCAGCAACAGGTACTGGCGCTCGCCGCCGCCGTCGAGTCTGGATCGAATCACCCGTTGGCGAAGGCAATCGTTGCCCACGCCAAGAGCCTCGATGTGGAGGTTCCACAAGCCACCGAAGCATTCGCTATCCCGGGCAAGGCAGTTCGCGCTACCGTGAACGGCAGCAAGCTAGCCGTGGGATCGCCCGTCCATGCAGGGCAGATGGCCACGCTGACCCTCGCGCACCAGCAGGAAATCGCCAAGCTGGAAGATGGTGGCAAGACGGTGGTGGTTCTGTTCGACGAAGCAAGCAAGAATGTCATGGGCCTGTTGGCCTTGCGTGACGAACCTCGCCGTGACGCCCGCGAAGGCGTGGCCCAGCTCAAGGCGATGGGTGTGCGCTCGGTCATGCTCACCGGTGACAATCGGAGAACTGCGCAGGCCATCGCCGGCAAGCTGGATATCGAGTGGGAGAGTGAGTTGCTTCCGCAAGACAAGTTGCGCCTGGTCAACGACTTGAAGCGCGACGCGAAGGTGGCGATGGTCGGCGACGGCATCAACGACGCGCCGGCCTTGGCGACCGCCGATGTAGGGATCGCCATGGGCGGCGGCACCGACGTGGCCCTAGAGACCGCAGACGCTGCTCTGCTCAAGAGCCGCGTCACGGACGTTGCGCACCTGGTGGCGCTGTCCCGCGCGACGATGGCCAACATCCACCAGAACGTAGTGTTCGCCATTGGCCTCAAGGGCCTGTTCCTAGTCACCAGTGTGCTGGGTATCACTGGCCTTTGGGTTGCTGTGCTGGCCGACACCGGTGCCACCGCTTTGGTCACGCTCAATGCGCTGCGCCTACTCCGCTTTAAGGGTGCCCAAGAGCCAGCCGATGGCCAGAACGGAGGTCATCAAAGCTCTGTGTCCGTACAGGATGCCCATTGAGGTATTGCAGAGGGCTTGAACTGCCGTTGTTGCGGCGCCAAGCCCTTCCATATCTTCATCTGTAAATCGATCTCCGAAAACATCGATGTTAGGCGATAAACGAATGCCTTTAGAACAACGAGTTTAAATAGATGGGATGATCGGACGTGGATAATGGGCTCAGATGCGTCCCTTTCGGCCGTAACTGCATCTCATGCGTTCACCGGGAGGCCGGAAGGTTCCAGAGCTTGTAGTCCAGTCCCATGCTCGTCATGGTCATCGAAAAAGGCTTGACCTTGACGTGGTTGTAAGGGCTAGCCTTTAGAAACATATGCGAACCGCTTCGGATGGACCGAAGCCCCGTAATAAAAAAGTAACTTCCATGCATAAAAAAATCAGGATCATTTTGGTAGCTAGCGTCATCGCGGCCGTCGGGGGGATAGCGGTGGCTGCCCGAGATGGCAAGGATGAAAGTAAACCAGCAGCACCACCAGCTGGCGCACCGATGGCACCGCAGGTGCCTGTGGCTGAGGCCATCACGCGCACAATCACGCCGTCAACTGAGTTCACCGGCTTTTTGGCCGCACCGAAGGTGGTCGAGTTGCGCTCGCGTGTGGGGGGGGCCGTCGACGCGGTGAGCGTGCCCGAGGGAAGTCTGGTACGCAAGGGGCAATTGTTGTTCCAGATTGACCCACGGCCTTTCCAAGTCGCGCTCGACACCGCCACGGCGCAGTTGCGGCAGGCTGAGGTGCTGTCCAGTCAGGCTCAGGCCGACTTTGATCGTGCCGAGCGGCTTGTTGCCACTGGCGCCCTGTCTCGGAAGACCTATGACGATGCAGTCTCCGCACGCAATGCGCGTCAGGCGCAGGTACAGGCGGCAAAGGCCACAGTCGCAGCGGCGCAGCTCGACCTGTCCTACGCGCGGGTATCGGCACCAATTGCCGGGCGCGTGGACCGAGTGCTGGTGACCGAGGGCAACCTGGTCAGCGGCGGCGGTGCAGGAGCAGCCACGCTACTTACCACGATCGTGTCCATCGATCCTGTGCACGTCTATTTCGACATCGATGAGGCAACCTACGTCAATGTGGTGAGCCGCTCGAGACCTGGTTCAGGGACTCATGCTTCGTTGCCCGTTCAAGTAGGCTTGAGCACTGACAGAAACTTTCCGTACAAGGGCGTGCTCGACTTCGTCGGCAATGCGATTGATAGAAGTACCGGCACGATCCGCGCTCGCGCGGTCGTCCCCAACCCTGATGGACGGCTGACGCCTGGGCTGTTTGCGAGGGCCAAGCTCTCCACCGCAAGCTCTCGGCAGGCCGTCCTCATCGACGACCAAGCGGTTGGCACCGATCAAGGCCGAAACTATGTTCTGGTCGTGGGTGAAAACAACCAAGCTCAGTATCGTCCGATTGAGCTGGGTCCCGTAGTCGACGGTCTGCGCGTTATAAACGGTGGCCTGCAGGGTGGCGAAAAAATCATAATCAAAGGCCTCGTACGACCTGGTATGACTGTCACGCCGCGCATGGTGCCCATGCAGGGGCCGGCAGCACCGGCCGCCGGCGCTCCCGACGCGACTAAGACTGCGGCTAGTGCCCCGGCAGTCCCTGCGGAGTCTGCCAAGGCCGCTGGGGCGGCTGGGGCCGATCAGGTCAAGGCTGACAGCGCAGCTGGCTCAGCGGAGGCTCGCAAATGAATTTCCCCCGTTTCTTCATCAACCGCCCTATCTTCGCAATCGTCCTTTCGGTGCTGATGCTGATCGCGGGCGCGATCAGCTACTTCCAGTTGCCACTGAGCGAGTACCCTCAGGTTACCCCCCCAACGGTACAGGTCACGGCGAGCTATCCCGGCGCCAATCCGCAAGTGATTGCCGACACCGTGGCATCGCCGCTAGAGCAAGCCATCAACGGCGTGGAAGGCATGATGTACATGCAGTCCCAGATGTCCACGGACGGAAAGATGGTGCTCACCATCTCTTTCGAGCAACACATCAACGCCGATATCGCGCAAATCCAGGTGCAGAACCGGGTGTCGCGTGCGCTACCCCGGTTGCCACCCGAGGTCCAACGCATCGGCGTTGTGACTGAGAAGACCGCGCCCGACATCCTGATGGTTGTGAACATGCTATCGCCAGGGGATCGTTACGACCCGCTGTATGTGTCCAACTACGCGATGCTCAACGTCCGTGACGAACTGGCACGCCTGCCGGGCATCGCCAACGTGTTGCTTGGTGGTGAGGGTGAGTACGCGATGCGGGTCTGGCTCGACCCCGAAAAGGTTGCGTCTCGTGGCATGACCGCTAGCGATGTGGTCGCCGCCATTCGGGAGCAGAACGTGCAGGTTGCGGCCGGCTCTATCGGTCAGCAGCCTAACGCCTCGTCTGCCTTTCAGGTCACCGTCAACGCACTCGGGCGTCTCACCACCGAAGAGCAATTCGGCGATATCGTCATCAAGGCTGGCACCCACGGCCAGGTTACACGCTTGCGCGACGTGGCACGTGTGGAGTTAGGTGCGGAGAACTACACCATGCGCGCCCAACTTGATGGCGGCAACACGGTTGGCATTCAGATCCTGATGACGCCTGGCTCCAATGCACTAGATGTGTCTAGCGCGGTACGCGCGACGATGGATCGTCTACAAGCAAGCTTTCCAGAGGGCATCGAGTACAAGATCGCCTACGATCCTACGGTCTTCGTGCGGGCCTCGCTTCAGTCTGTAGCGGTCACGCTGCTAGAGGCGATTCTGCTGGTGGTGATCGTGGTGGTGCTGTTCCTGCAATCCTGGAGAGCGTCGATCATCCCGCTGATCGCCGTGCCGGTCTCGCTGGTCGGCACCTTCGCCGTAATGCACATGTTCGGCTTCTCGTTGAACACACTGTCATTGTTCGGCCTCGTACTCTCAATCGGCATTGTTGTGGACGACGCCATCGTCGTGGTAGAAAACGTGGAGCGCCACATGGCACTTGGCGAGTCGCCCAAGGACGCAGCGCTCAAAGCCATGGACGAGGTTACTGGCCCGATCCTGGCCATCACCTCGGTGCTGGCGGCGGTCTTCATTCCCTCGGCGTTCCTGTCTGGGCTGCAAGGCGAGTTCTATCGCCAGTTCGCGCTGACCATCGCGTTCTCGACCATCCTATCGGCGATCAATTCGCTCACACTGTCGCCCGCGCTGGCCGCCATCCTGCTCAAGCCGCATCATGGCGCGGCCCAGCCCGATCGAGTCACGCGCCTCATCGACGGCCTGTTTGGTGGCTTCTTCCGCCGCTTCAACCGCTTCTTTGACAGCGCCTCGAATGCTTATGTCGGAGGCGTGCGCCGCGCAGTTCGCGGAAGTGCTGTGGTGCTGCTGCTCTATGTCGGTTTCCTGGGGTTGACGTGGCTGGGCTTTCATAAGGTACCTGCCGGCTTTGTGCCCGCACAGGACAAGTATTACCTCGTGGGCATCGCCCAGCTTCCGACTGGTGCCTCGCTGGACCGCACCGACGCGGTTGTCAAGGAAATGAGCAAGATCGCGCTTGCCGAGCCTGGCGTCGAAAGCGTGATGGCATTCCCCGGCTTCTCCTTCAACGGCCCAGTGAATCAGCCCAACACCGCGCTGGTGTTCGCCATGCTCAAGCCCTTCAACGAACGAAAGGACCCGTCGTTGTCGGCGTTCGCCATTCAAGGCAGGCTCATGGGCAAATTCAGTCAAATACCGGACGGCTTCGTCGGGATTTTTCCTCCGCCACCGGTGCCTGGCCTGGGTTCAATGGGCGGCTTCAAGTTGCAGATCGAAGACCGTGCGGGCCTGGGGCCAGACGCACTTGCACAGGCCCAAGGTCAGATCATGGGCAAAGCCATGCAAGCGCCTGAGCTGGCCAACATGTTGGCCAGCTTCCAGGCCAATGCTCCACAGTTGCAGGTGGACATCGACCGCGTAAAGGCCAAGTCGCAAGGTGTGTCGCTGACCGAAGTTTTTGACACGCTGCAGATCAATCTGGGCTCGCTTTATGTCAATGACTTCAATCGATTTGGCCGAACTTACCGAGTGATGACGCAGGCCGATGCGAAGTTCCGTATGCAGGCTGAAGACATTGGCATGCTGAAGGTGCGGAACGCTTCGGGGGACATGATCCCGTTGAGCGCGATCGCGACGATCTCACGTAGCTCCGGTCCCGATCGAGTGATGCACTACAACGGGTTCCCATCAGCTGACATCAGCGGCGGACCAGCACCGGGCTATTCGTCTGGCCAGGCTACTGCCGCGATCGAGAAGATCGTGAGCGAATCGCTGCCGGACGGCATGACCTACGAATGGACTGACTTGACGTTCCAAGAAAAGCGGGTTGGCAACACCTCCATCTACATTTTTGCGTTGGCAGTGCTGTTGGCATTCTTGTTCCTGGCAGCTCAGTACAACAGTTGGTCGCTTCCATTCGCTGTTCTGTTGATCGCGCCCATGGCGTTGCTTTCGGCGATCGCCGGTGTTTGGCTTACGGGCGGCGACAACAATATCTTCACGCAAATTGGCTTCGTGGTGCTCGTAGGCCTGGCAGCCAAGAATGCAATTCTGATCGTGGAGTTTGCCCGTGCCAAGGAGAGTGAAGGTGTCGATCCGTTGGCGGCCGTGCTTGAAGCGGCGCGGCTGCGGCTGCGCCCGATTCTGATGACGTCACTGGCTTTTATCGCTGGCGTGATACCGCTGGTGCTCGCGAGTGGAGCGGGTGCCGAGATGCGTCACGCAATGGGTATCGCTGTGTTCGCCGGCATGTTGGGCGTGACGGCATTCGGTCTGGTGCTCACGCCGGTGTTCTACGTCGTAGTGCGCAAGCTGGCGTTGCGTCGTGAAGCCAGTCAAGCCCGCGTCGGTATGAGCGACAAGCATAACGGCCAGGAGGAATTTTGAGATGAAGAAACCTTTCGCACTCACACAACCTGCCAAGAGCTTGGCACCGGTAGCTTTCGCGATAGCGTTAGCCGGTTGTTCCATGGCACCCAAGTACGATCGGCCGCCAGCGCCGATTGATATAGTATATCCTTCGGGCGCGGCCTATGCAGAACCGGCGAAAGCGACGCCAGAGGCCCCAGTCACGGACGCGGCCGATATCGGCTGGCGAGATTTCTTCCGCGACCCGCTGTTGCAACAATTGATCGGTATCGCGCTGGAGAGCAACCGCGACATGCGCAAAGCTGCGCTCAACGTTGAGGCGGCGCAGGCACTGTACCGCATTCAGCGCGCTGAGGTGCTCCCGAACTTGGGGGTATCCGGCAGAGGGGCCGCAGAACGACTGCCAGCCGATCTCAGCAACACCGGCGCTGCCGACGTCGTGCGTCGTTACGAGGTTGCTGGGGTGACCGCTGCCTGGGAACTGGACGTCTGGGGCCGTATCCGCAGCCTCAGCAACCAAGCGCTGGCTTCCTACTTGGCTATGGACGAGACTCGCATAGCGACGCAGATGAGTTTGATCTCTGAGGTTGCTAACGCCTATCTCACGTTGCGGGCTGACCAGGAGTTACTGCAGTTAACAGGCGAGACGCTCGGCACGCAAAAGCGTTCGCATGAACTTACTGCCCAACTGTTCGAGGCTGGCAATGCCACGCAACTTGACGTGCGCCGCTCGGAAATTGTACTGCGTACAGCCGAGGCCAACTTCGCGGACTACACACGTCAAACGGCCAAAGACCGAAACGCGCTAGTGCTACTGCTCGGCCAGCCGCTGACGCTTGAGCTGTCGCAGCAACTTGACAAAGCCATAGTGCTGCCGGATGGCATCGTGCCGACCGAACTGCCCAGTGGCCTACCTTCTGAGTTGCTCGTGCGCCGACCGGATGTGCGCGCGGCCGAGCAGGTACTTCTGGGTGCCAACGCCAGTATCGGAGCAGCGCGAGCCGCTTTCTTCCCCACCATCAGCTTGACGGGTTCGGCGGGGACGGCAAGCGCATCGCTTGATGGGCTCTTCGAATCGGGTTCGCGCGCCTGGAGCTTCTTGCCGCAGATTACGGTGCCTATTTTCCGGGGTGGCGCGTTGCGCGCCAATCTGGATGTGGCGCACGTAAAAAAGCGCATCGAGATCGCCAACTACGAGAAGTCCATTCAAGTTGCTTTTAGTGAAGTGGCTGATGGCCTTGCCGGCAAGCGAACACTTGATGAGCAGATTCGTTCAGAGCAATTCCTGGTTGCTGCTAGTCAGGGCATGTATGACCTGGCCGAGCAACGTTTCAGGGAAGGTGTGGACGATAACCTCACCTTGCTTGACGCGCAGCGTACGCTGTACAGCGCGCAGCAGACGTTGGTGCGTACGCGTCTGGCTCGGTTGAGCAACCTTATCGCGCTCTACAAGGCTCTGGGAGGCGGGTGGACAGAGAGCACACCAAGTGGTGTGGCGCAAGCGAGTCGATAGTTAGTTTTTCCCTACTGGCACTGGTATTGGATATTCGTACCAAGAAATGACGCATGGTGGCAGTCGCCTCCATGCGTGTGTAGATGAGTATGAAAACCGGCGAGCTTGCAAAGCTAACGAGGACTCCCTGGGTTCTACGAGGCTCAGGGTCTTTTACCTGCTCCTGATCGTTATAGCAACAACTAAAGGCAATAAAGGCAGGAGCAAGTTGAGCGGTTGCAGCTTATACTAAGTTGCAAAGTATTAGGTATCAGTCTGGAGCAGATCCGGACTATCTCAGGGGGTAGCTTTGACCGACATTTTTGATGTATTACAGGTAAATTTGGGATCGCTTTACGTCAATGATTTTAATGGATTTGGCCGTACCTACCGTGTAATAACTCAAGCTGATGCCCCATTCCGTATGCAGGCAGACGATATTGGATTATTGAAAGTCAGGAATTCTGCTGGTGATATGATCCCTTTATAAGTATTGATCAATATCAAACTAACTTCAGATCCTGATCGCGTTATGAGATACAACGGCTATCCATCCGCTGATATTACGGGAGGTACTGCATCAGGATATTCTTTTGGTCAGGCTACAGATGCTATTGAGAAAATAGTTAAGGAAAATCTACCTGAAGGTATGGCGTACGAATGGACTGATCTGACCTATCAGGAAAAATTAGCGGGCAATTCCGCACTGTATATTTTCCCATTGGCGGTATTCTTTGCATTCTTGATTCTTGCCGCTCAGTACAACAGTTGGTCGCTTCCATTTGCTGTGCTGCTTATTGCACCAATGGCACTCCTTTCTGCAATTGGCGGTATATGGATCTAAACGGTGATAATAACATCTATACTCAAATTGGCTTCGTTGTTTTAGTCGGGCTGGCCGCAAAAAATGCCATTTTAATCGTTGATTTTGCAAGGACTCAGGAGAATTAGTGACGATCACCGCTTGGGGCCGTACTCGAGGCAGCGTACTTACGTTTGCGTCCTATTTTGATGACTTCTCTTGTATTTATTGCTGGTGTGATATCTCTTGTACTAGCTAGTGGTGCTGGAGCAGAAATGCGTCACGCCATGGGTATTGCAGTGTTTGCCGGTATGCTTGGTGTAACCTTCTTTGGATTACTACTTACGCCGGTGTTTTACGTTATAGTAAGAAATCTGTCATTAAGAAAAAACGCAGAAAGTATAGTCAATCTTTAGTGAAAAGATATCAGAGTGAAATGAGTTTAGACCTTGACCTTACAACAGTGGAAAGCCCTACAATCAGAAGTACTCAAACCAAACTGGAGGTATATAAATGCAATTTCATTTAGAAAATATGACATGTGGGGGCTGCGCCCGGACGGTAACTAAAGCAATTAAGGATATAGACCCAGAGGCTACAGTTTTAACTGATCCTCCGACTCGTAAGGTGACGGTAAAAACTTCATTATCAGTTGAAAAGGTCTCCTATGCTCTAATTGAAGCAGGCTTCCCTCCTCGGGATTAGTATTTTCCTTTTACGGTTGCCTCCTGAATGAGGCAACTTTAAATTTCGCATTCAGGGCATTCATTCATAGACTGGACCTTAAGAATTAAGCCCATGCAGTATCCCATCTAACGTGATGTTTTGTTTGTCTTTTGACTGTTGGGCTTTTTGGGCGTTCTTCGTTATATAACGGGTCGCCCAATCTATCCTCTCCGCTATTTCTGACCATGCGTGCTGGCTGATGCTTTCAAGATCGGCAACAGCCAAATTTCCACATTTTTGGCGGCCTTGAATAGCTAGACTGATGGCATGATTTGAAGAAAGACGCTTCGCCGAATGATCAGAGCGAGCAGGCTTGACCATACCAAACCATCTACAATCGCTTTCTGTGCCGCCATAAATTTCTGCAAGTTTGTATGGGATTTCAACTCTTTGAATCGCAACTTCACCTGCCAGCGACAACGATAGATTGCCATAACATCATCCGCTTAGTAGGTTTCCCGCGGGAGGTTGATAAGCCAGATGCAAAATCGTATTTCTCCGGCAAAACAGAGCCTTATTACTCTGAATATCTGCTTTCCTCGACGAACTTGCAAATCGAGCGTAAGCGCCTCATAAACCGCGCATTCTAATCACCTAACACGCAGAATAAGATCAAGTCTCCAACCATAAGGAGATTTAAAATGGCAAACGATGCACCAACCAATAATGGCAAACGCTAATCAAGCAATCTGAATCGAGTTCATTATCAACACTCACATTTTGTAAGCTCAATCAACTCAATCCCTCAACGTTCTCTGCCAAGCGCCAGCAACTCAACAACACTGGCGCATCTCAAGGTTTTGTTAGAGCAGAAGTCGTTGAAAAGATAACTCAGTATCAGGCCCAAGTGGCAACCGCCAACATGACACTCTTCGTCAATGATATCGAACTGCGCAATCCCCAATGCACGCCAGTAAGTAACCTGGCTGAACTCATCGGTGCGCTATCATGAAAGGCATGCTGAGCTCACTAGAGATTTATCTGTATCGTGAAAGTGTCGATTTTAGAAAGTCCATCAACGGCCTTGCCGCGATTATCGAAAGTGACACCGATTTACCGTTAGTAAGTGGCGCATTATTCCTGTTCACCAAAAACAGCGCGATAAAATCAAAGTGTTGTGCTGGCGTGTGCCACGAACAAAAGGTTAATACCTTTTGGATCTGTATTTCTGATGAGAGAAGGCCTCTCGAAATCTACCTGTAGGGGGCGGTTTCAAAACCACCAAGTGCTTCTGTAAAGTGCGGTTTGGAGACTTATCTGATCGCTCATTCAACACTGAGTTCACCTTCGCAGGTGATCTACACTTCGGAGCAGCTATTTAGTAAGGTATTCAATTCTTCAATCTATCTAACCGAGTCCACATAGGACAACTGCATAGACTGGAGCCTCGATTTACATTAACGAGGACTCCTCATGCGAAAACTATCTCCATTTATTCTGGCGCTTGCGCTGTCTCCTTTTGTTCAAGCTGAACCTGTGTCTGAAGTGTCGCCCGTTGGCAAAATTGACGGCATGGTTTCTTTACCTGTCACGGGTATGAAAGCGGTCGAAAGCAATGGCCGTATTGTTTTCATGTCAGACAGTGGCCGGTTCGTCATTGATGGCACGCTCTATGATGCCTGGTCGAAAAAGCCGCTTACCAGCCTTGAAGAGATTCGTGAAGCGGGAAACACGCTGGACTTAAGTCGTCTTGGCTTAAAAATGGATGATTTGAACCCACTGACGCTGGGCGAAGGCAAAAAGAAAGTGGTGGTCTTTGTTGATCCACGATGCCCGCACTGCCATGAGCTTTTGAAGCAAGCCTTACCGTTAACCAAAGAATACACCTTCCAAATTCTCCCTGTGCCAGTGCTTGGTCCTGATTCAGAGCGTCAGGTTCGCCAGCTTGGCTGTGCGCGTGACAAGAAAGCGGCCACCGATGCATTGCTCAATGGCCGGATTGGTAACCTAGAACAGGATGATGCCTGCAACTTAGAGCCAATGCAGCGTACCCTGGTGACGGCTCAAATCCTGGGCATTCAAGGTGTGCCTTTCATCGTCGCCAATGATGGTCGCATCAGCCGAGGCCGTCCTTATGATCTTTCTGCTTGGTTGGAGGGGCGTTAATGAAAGCCTCTCTTTATTCAGGGCAACGCGCTTCTGAGCTATTGCCAGTATTGGCCTATTCAGACGATGAGCAACTGTTTTTCATGGAAGACCAGAGTGTTGGCTTTGGTTTTCTATGTGACCCATTGCCGGGTGGTGATGAGTCTGTTGCAGACAGGGTTAATGTTCTACTCAACAACGACTGGCCAAAAGACACTTTGCTGCAATTTGGTCTGTACGCATCCCCTGATATTCAAACCGACCTTCAGCGCATGATGGGCTTACGGCATCGTCAATCCGATCCATTGCTTAGGGCGTCGATACGCAAACGTGCGGATTTTCTCGATGGGGGCACGGTTCAACCGATAGAAGAATCGACCCAGACTCAGGTACGCAACTTTCAACTGATCGTCACCTGCAAATTGCCTTTGGAAAATCCTATACCGACGGAGCGTGAGTTGAGTAGAGCATCCGCGCTTCGGGCTTCTTTCTCGCAAGCGCTGGCAACGGTTGGTTTTCGCGTCACGGAGATGACTGACCGAAACTGGCTCGCGGCATTAAGTGCGCAGCTTAACTGGGGAAAAGATGCTTCTTGGCGCAATCCATCACCAATCCGTAGTGAGGCAGATAAACCACTTCGAGAGCAAGTGTTGGATTATGACCGAGCTATCAAAGTGGATAGCCAAGGTCTGATGTTGGGTGATTACCGAGTTAAAACCTTATCGTTTAAGCGCTTGCCTGAGCGGATCTGGTTTGGTCATGCCGCAAGTTTTGCGGGCGATATGATGACGGGCAGTCGCGGTTTACGCGGAAGCTTTTTGCTGAATGTCACCATTCACTTTCCTTCAGCTGAGGCGATGCGATCTCGTCTAGAGACGAAGCGTCAATGGGCGGTCAATCAGGCCTATGGCCCGATGCTCAAGTTTGTGCCGGTGCTGGCAGCCAAGAAAAAGGGGTTCGATGTTCTTTTTGAAGCCTTGCAAGAAGGTGATCGTCCTATTCGGGCAAATATGACCTTAACGCTGTTTTCCCCGACGGAAGAGGCGTCCATCAGCTCTGTTTCAAATGCTCGAACCTATTTCAAAGAACTCGGATTTGAGCTGATGGAAGACAAGTACTTCTGTTTGCCCATTTTTCTGAATGCCCTGCCATTTGGTGCTGACCGCCAGGCGATGAACGACTTGTTTCGATTCAAGACCATGGCGACACGGCATGTGATCCCTCTGTTGCCTTTGTTTGCGGATTGGAAAGGCACGGGCACGCCAGTGATTAACTTTGTTTCCCGTAATGGCCAAATCATGAGTGTGTCCCTTTATGACTCTGGCAGTAATTACAACTGTTGCATCGCGGCGCAATCAGGGTCGGGTAAGTCTTTCCTGGTGAACGAAATCATCTCTTCCTACTTATCTGAAGGCGGGCAATGCTGGGTGATTGATGTTGGCCGCTCTTATGAAAAACTGTGTGAAGTCTATGACGGTGAGTTCTTACAGTTCGGGCGGGACAGTGGTATTTGCTTGAATCCGTTTGAAATCGTTGAGGACTATGACGAAGAAGCGGATGTACTGGTTGGGTTATTGGCCGCAATGGCCGCACCAACGCAGTCATTAACCGATTTTCAGATGGCCAACCTAAAGCGTCAGACCCGTGAACTGTGGGAGAAAAAAGGTCGTGCCATGTTGGTTGATGATGTGGCAGAGGCTTTAAAAAATCATGAAGACCGACGTGTGCAGGACGTGGGTGAGCAGCTCTATCCGTTTACGACACAGGGCGAATATGGCCGCTTCTTTAATGGTCATAACAATATTCGCTTCAAAAACCGTTTCACTGTTTTGGAGTTAGAAGAGCTCAAGGGGCGCAAGCACCTACAACAAGTGGTGTTGCTTCAGCTTATCTACCAAATCCAACAAGAGATGTATTTAGGTGAGCGTGATCGTCGCAAGATTGTGTTCATCGACGAAGCCTGGGATCTGCTGACTCAAGGTGATGTCGGTAAGTTCATCGAAACCGGTTACCGTCGATTTCGAAAATATGGTGGCAGTGCTGTAACAGTAACGCAGTCGGTCAACGATTTGTATGACAGCCCAACAGGTAAAGCCATCGCTGAAAACTCGGCCAATATGTACCTGCTTGGCCAAAAAGCTGAAACCATCAACGCACTCAAAAAAGAAGGTCGCTTGCCACTAGGTGAAGGCGGTTATGAATACCTGAAAACGGTTCATACCGTCACGGGTGTCTATTCCGAAATTTTCTTTATTACCGAGATGGGCACCGGGATTGGCCGCCTCATCGTCGATCCGTTTCACAAGCTGTTGTACTCGTCCCGTGCAGAAGATGTAAACGCGATTAAGCAGTTAACGCGCAAAGGCCTTTCTGTTGCTGATGCCATTTCCCAGCTGTTAAAGGAACGAGGCTATGAATAAGTTCACGCTTTGGCCATTTATGGCCTCTATTACTTTGTCTGTTGCTGGTAGCGGTTTAATGACCAGCTGGCTCTTAATGAAAACACTCGACCCCATCCACAGCCAGTTGGCGTTAAGTACGCCCATTGCAGTCGTGGATTTTGGGGAGGCGGTGTTGTCACTGGGCCCCAATGCCAGCGAACAAGACATCGAATCCAGGTTGCTTCAGACCAATCAGCAAATTGAAAAGCTAAAAGCAGCCGGTTTTATCGTGCTGGATGCCCAAGCGGTGGTGGGTGCTGATGATTCCGTATTTGTGCCAGTAGGCTCAAAGGAGGTGTCTCATGCAGATACTCCGTAAAAGAATGCCTTGGCGGCCTTATCTCATCCGGTTGACTGTTCTTGCGTTAATCATGGCCTTGGTAGGCACCTACGCCATCATGCGCTACCGAATAGGTATTGATACCCAGCAAGAGCGCTGCCTGCCTGATACCACGGTATATCTGATTGACCTATGGAATAAAGAGCCCGTTAAGGATGGTTTGTATGCCTTCCACTCAAAAGGACTCGCTCCGTTATATAACGACGGTACTCGGATGCTTAAACGCCTAACAGGGATGCCTGGGGATGAAGTTAATGTGACGCCTGAGTATGTGCTGGTGAACGGTGCTGAAGTCTCTACCGGCATGGCATTAGCCCAGCGTCTTGGTATGGCGGAATCACAGTTTAGCCGCTCATTGACGCTGCAAGAAAACGAATATTGGTTTTCCGGCGAGGCTGCAACGAGTTTCGACTCCCGCTATTGGAATGCCGTTAAGCGCGAGCAGATTGTCGGTCGCGCTTGGCCGCTTTGGTAGGAGGTGGATGATGAGAAGACTATGCCTCTTATTTTTGTTGGTTGCTCCATTGGCTTGGGTTCAAGTGTCCTGGGCACAAGAGCCTTTTCCGTTGTCTGACGAGGACAAAAAGATCGTCGAAATGAGCCGCAGCATTTTACAAAGTGCTGTGGATGGTTCATCTGAATTTATCGAGCCTTTTTCACCGATTGAACAACCTGCGTCGCTCAAACACAACGATGAATGGTTGATATTTGCGTCGTCCTCACTGGGGGATTCCTCACTGAAGCAGCTATTTAAAGAGGCCAGTGCTACCGGCGCTATTGTGTTGTTTCGGGGAATTCCTGAAGGAAAGACCTTGGGGGCGGCTATCCGTGATTGGCATATGCTGATGACGGGGCTTGATCCTGTTCCTCAGGTTCGAATCGATCCGAAAGCCTTTGTGCACTGGCGGGTGACTAGCGTGCCTGCCATTTTCCGCATAGAAGATGACAAGGTGACTGCAAGTGCACTAGGGGTTTACAGCAAGGACTGGTTGCAGCGTCAAATTGAAACAGGCAATACCGGTTCATTGGGTCAACGCGGTCCTATTCATTCCATTTTAGAACCGGATTTGATGCAAGTGGCGATGCAGCGTTTACAGTCGCTTGACCTGGGCGCGTTAAAGAAAAAAGCCATTGAGCGCTTCTGGTCTCGCCAAACATTTACTGACTTAGCCAAAGCCACGCAGTATCGGATAAGAATGGTTGATCCAACCATCGTCATGCAGCGGCCACTATTGGATGCCAATGGCCGAACATTGATCCCAGCAGGAACGCGTATTAACCCGCTCAAAGCCTTGCCGTTTACTCAGCAGCTTGTGGTGTTTAATGCGTCGAACGCTGAAGAAGTGGACGCAGTAGCGCATTGGCTTGAGACGCAAGATAGGACACTGCGCCGCATTACGCTTATCACCACGCAGCTCGACCGTGCACAAGGTTGGAATAGCCTCAATGCGCTCGAAAAGACATTGGACAGTCCGGTTTACCTTCTCAATGCCTCGCTAAAGCAGCGCTTTGATCTGCAAGTCACCCCTTCGTTTGTTCAAGCAAAGGGACTCGCGTTTGAAATAGAAGAAATTCCAGCAAAGGAGCTTGTTCATGAAAAAACTCAATAATACGTATCGTCTGATGCGGACTCTCGTTGTCATGCTTGTCCTGGGCGCATCTATTCCTGCAAAAGCCGAATTGACTTGCCCAGACGCGGGGTTATTGTCCGGCAAGTTGCTGACGGATGTTTGCTGGTCATGCATTTTTCCTATCCGGGTTGCCGGTCTTCCTCTTGGCTCTGGCAATGTCCCAAGCGGCGCATCAAACAAGTCATTTTGCTTATGTGAAGACAACTTAGGTGTGCCAAGGCCAGGTATTGTTACCAGCATGTGGGAGCCAGCGCGTCTGATTGAACTGGTCAGAACGCCAGGTTGTTCGCCTTCCCTGGGAGGGATTCGTTTACCGTTAGGTGATAGACGACTGCAAGGTGGTCATGGCGAAGGTGAATACGATACCGGTGATCTCGCTTTCTACCATTACCATTATTACGCCTTTCCGCTTTTGGTCATGCTCGATTTGTTCATGGATGGCAATTGCAATGCTGATGGTTACATGGACTTTGACTTGATGTATTTGTCGGAATTGGACCCAACATGGCTGAACGATGAACTGGCCTTTTTTACTCAGCCTGAAGCGGCTGCCGTTGCCAATCCATTGGCTATATCTGCTTGTACCGCTGACGCTGCTTCATCAACGCTTGGTAAACCCATCGACCAGTTGTTTTGGTGTGCTGGCAGTTGGGGCCATCTCTACCCGTTATCTGGCCACACCTTAGCCTTTGGCTCATTAGCAGAAAACACCAGCCATTTAGCAGCGCGAGCAATCGCGGCTCAACACAGGCGTGGTCTTGCAAGGCGAACAATGGGGAACAGTGCGCTATGCCGACCTGTTATCGAACCCATGCTGCCGAAATCCCAATACAAGATGAGTATGTTCTTCCCTGTACCGGAAACTGAAAGTGCGCATGCCATCGGTGAAAGCACCATGAAATGGGGAGAGTGGCGCACGATCCCCGGTGCCGGTGAAGATGCGCTCTACATTTTGTGGCGCTGGCAAGACTGCTGTAACTCGGGAGGTTAACTATGAAACCAACATTTTTTACCCGAGTGTTAGCGGGTATTTTATCTATCACTATGGCGTGCTTGCCCTTACATGGTGTGGCCGCTGATGTGCAGCGCCAATCCGGCCTAAGCGGACAACAGGAAGGTAAGCAATTGCTGCAAAACTGGACGATGCCCGCACTCAATGGCAATACATTGTCGGTGCCGAATGGCAGTGGTAATGAGACGATTAACTTACAAGAGCTTTTCCCTGGTATGGATCAGGGCTCATTGGATGTCTTAACGGGCGTTTATGGCTCTGATGCCAGTATGAATCAATTGGGGACGCAGCGCCAAGAGAGCATGGCATCCGAAAGTGGCGCTACGGGTGAAGCGTTTCGTTTGCTACAGCAAATCAAAGACAGGTCGCGGCCAGATATGGTCAATGATCCGCTTTGGGCATTAACCGATGCGGTTCAAACTGCCCCCAATCTATTAACCCAAAGCTTCCCCGGCTGTGAGTCTCAAGGTGAAGGCAGCCCAAATTACCAGCAATGTGACAGGCTCAATACAGCGGTTAACAGCTGCACTATTACTCACGATTACACAGCAGGCATCATTGAGCATGTTTCAGGGCCGATGAACCTTCGCTCTTGTGGTGAGGGTTGTCTTGAGGTTTGGATAGGGCGAATTGGCGACAACTACTGGAGTGGCCGTTGTAAAGTGTTCGAACAGGCCATCACACTCAAAGTCGTGAACCCCGATGCGATTACCTCAGCCGTACTTGAGTACGCCAAATGGGATGACTACATGCAAGTGTGGCTTGGTGATCAGAAAGTCTGGTCTGGGCCGAACAATAATTTTCCACCAGAAACGGCAGGTCGCTGCGAGCTCAGTACCAGTTGGGAGCGCAATCCTAATACCGATCTAACGGCCAAGCTAAAAGCGGTAGAGTCCGGTTTAGAAGTGCCGGTAAAAATTCGCGTATCGGTTACGGGTAGTGGTGAGGGGTATGCACGCATCAAGGTGCGCTTTGATCCAACCAAGGTGGTGATGAATGATAGTTGGTCGCCACAATCCTGTATCGAACAAGCAGCGGATATCCCGACGAAGTTTTCAGACTACAGCATTCAATGCACGGATCAGCCGTCTTCAACCAACGGATGTACGGTGGTCAATGGTGTTTCAGTTTGTGAATCCTACTTTGCCCCAAGCCCTGTGGCTGGCATATCGCCTTTGTGTCGGCGTGTACAAGTGAGTGTGGATGACGAAAGCTATAAGGGGATTGAAAATCAGGCCTGCCATGTGCTTGAAGCGAACCCTTCCTGTGGCTTCATGTCGTCAGAATGTGCCGAGACCAATGATAAAGGTGAATGCATTCGTTTTACCGATACCTATGACTGTGGATTGCAAACCAGCGATCCAAAGTGCGTGGTATCCAATCTTATGCCGAGTAGTTTTGAAGCCTGTGAGCCTACTCAGACGATTACGCCATTTACTGAAACCAAGCATGTACCGGATTACCAGGTGTGCGAGAAGATCAGCACGCTTACTCAGTGTCAGTTAGAGCGACGTGTATCCGCTGAAACCCATCAACAAAGCTGGTCCATTGAGCGTGGTTGCTTTAGCTCCGAAACGCTCAGTTTTGTTCCACAGCACAGCAGTACTATGCAAACTGGAAACGCTACGCTGAGGATTTTTGATAATCAAAATACTGAGATAAAAATCACCGAGTCGCCGTCAAAGGCAAATGGTTGGAAAACGACACTCTCACTGACGGGCAATAAAGAAGCGGTCACAGAGACGAAACCGTCCATTAAGTACCCTGAAATGACCTGTCCAAAAGGAACCTTGGTTGGCTCATTGTGCAAGGTCGTTAATGGGTCGATTATTTCGTGGCATGAACCTCAGGAAGCCACTCGTTCCAGATGTGAATCCGGCTGGAACAAAGTCGATTTCGACACTTGCAGCCGAGAAGTTCAGAAGTGTTTGGCTCCTGCGAAACTGAGCGCTTCATTGACCTTCTCTGGCAAATACTTAGAGCAAGACGTTGTTCATCAATCAAGTGATCCGGGCATAGACCAATGCTTGATGCAAACGGATCAGTTCACTGCGGTGCAGTGGCAGTGTTTGGATACGGGCATAAAACGAATCGACGGGTTAACAGTTGGTAGTGGCGAGTTGGCCAATCTTGGAAGCCTTTATCCGACGGTTGTTTCGTCTCCTGCTCATTTAACCAGTCGTGGCAGCTCTGATGGACTGGGGCTCTCATGCTGGAGGGCAAAAGCGACCTACAATGCTTCGACTGCTCATCCAGAATTCAACATGGGCAGCTCAGATAGCTGGGTAGATGCCAATGGTAATACACAAACCATCGTCAATAACGGACAAAACACAACCACCAATACGTGTGCCGCGCTAGAGCAAAACCCGGCCTGCCAGTACGTCAGAACCGAATGCACTGAAGGCGGGGCTGGTCATGAAGGCTTCTGCTATATCCAAAGTTTGGTGTATGACTGCGGACAAAGCGTTGAAGTGCAAAATGCACGAATGGAAACTCAATACAACTGTGAGGGGCCAGTTCGCTGTATGGGCACAGATTGTTTAGAGCCAGAGTCAATCAAGCAGGCTAACTTTGCAGAGGCCGCTGCGATGCTCAATGCTGCGCAGTTTATGACCAATGATATGTCATGTACGGGAGCTGATGGCCAAGATAACGTCGAGTGTACGGTCTTTAAAGGTAATGCTGGCCAGTGCAAAAAAGCCGTTGGCGGCATAGTGGATTGCTGTGAAAAGCCAAGTGGCGTGTCGTTATCGGACTACATCACGATGATAGTGGCGGTTAACAAGCTTGATACGGCAGTCATGGCCATGAATCCGTCTTCTGCAATCTATGGTTCGTGGAATACGCTTAGGGAACCGATCACGAGTACCTGGAGTGCGGTTAAAGAGCCTTTTGTGTCTGCATGGGACTCTCTCATGGGGGCTGGGCCATCAACGGCTGCTGGCGCGGGAGCGGAGCAAGCTGCGACTGGCTTTATGCAGGTGTTGACCAACAAAACGGCTGAGTGGGTAGGCTCTACCTTTGGTTCGGGGGCGCAATCGGCACTGTTTAGTAACGTTGGTGGCGCGGTTGGAGCCGATGGTGTTGTATCGGGTGGTAACTTTGCGCTGGGTGGCGCTGCGGGCGCGGTTCTGAGTACGGTTATGACGGCCTACATGATTTATTCAGTCACCATGATCCTCATTCAGCTTATCTGGAAATGTGAGCAGAGTGAGTTTGAGATGAACGCTAAGCGGGTATTGAAGAGTTGCCACTATGTGGGCTCTTACTGCAAGTCTAAGTTCTTAGGTGCATGTGTTGAGAAACGGCAATCATATTGCTGCTTTACTTCGCCGCTTTCACGGATCATTCAAGAGCAAGTGCGTCCGCAGTTGGGCCTTGGCTGGGGCAGTGCAAAGTCACCAAACTGCGAAGGTTTGACCGCTAGTCAGTTAAACCAGGTAGATTGGAGCCAAGTCAATCTCGATGAATGGATAGGTATCTTGTCGATAACAGGCAACCTACCCGAAGTACCGTCACTGGATCTGGAAAGACTCACTGGCTCAGGAAGTACGCTAAACGTGGATGGAAACCGTCAAAGTGCCGCAGATAGAGCTATTGAAAGGATAAACGGAATGGATGCCCAGAAACTGCGTCAGGAGGCGACGGAAGAAATCTCAGGAAATAATTAAAAGAAATGCCTCTATTAGCTCCGTTTTAACTGGGCTAATAGAGCATATAAGAATAATAAATATGTATTGATATGTGTTGCGATTAGTTTGCAACAGATGTGAAGTAGCTCATATCTGTCTTACAGTTTCGAATAGGATTGGACTTCTTCGGACTGAAAACTATGAGCAAGGAACTGACAGCCGGACAAACTCATTTTTGGACAAAAGTGTGTTAGCTCTATGGCTAAAAACACTCGATTTCGGATAAGTTTATATTGGGCAAGCTGATATTAGATGGCAAACTACTGATCTTATGGAAAAGTGACAAAGTTGTGCCCGCATACCATGAAAGTCAAAAAATCAGCAATTATCTATACAGGCTATGATTATCAGACGCTGCAGGGCGTAAAACTGCTTGCGGAATGGCTTCATAGCCCTTCTCAGTATGTCAGGGTGGCCTTTGAAGCCGATACGGATGGCAATGAAACACCTGAAGGCATAGATGATGTTGTTTGTGAACGACCAAATGGCGTTCAAGATTTTTGGCAAGTTAAATTTACCCCCTCCCCTGAGAAGGGCGAAAACTGCCTTACGTGGGATTGGTTGTTAAAAATCTCAGGTAAAACAGCTAGATCTCGTTCCATTCTTAAAAAGCTTTACGATGCTATTAATGCTGTGCCTGCTGAAAAGCTTGGGGATGTAGTTCTATTGACCAACAAGCGGCCGGATAGATCTATGGAGTCCTGCCTGCGTGGTTCCAAAATAGACTTTAATCAGGTTGATGGTGACTCACAACAAGAGGTTATCCGACAATTAGGAAGCCACGAAGCCGCTATGTTTCTTTTTTCGAAGTTGACCGTCCAACATAGTGATGGAGACTACATTACGATAAAGCGTAGTGTTCGAGCCGAGCTTTTGAAGTTTTCCGACGATACAGGCGTTGAGCGGCTTGTCGCAAGAGCACGTGAATGGGCAATGTTTCAGAATAATCCCCCAGAAAATGGTTGGATTTATCTTCATCATGTTAGAGAAGTTTTATCACCAAAAAGACCGGAGCCCATACCTGAAATATTCTCTGTGCCTGAGGATTATTGCCTCCCAAATTCAGATTTTCACGAAAATTTACTTGCTCGTATTAGTAGCTCGGACGGCGAAGTCATTACGTTAACGGGCAAGCCTGGTGTTGGAAAAAGTACGTATCTATCGTTTTTGTGTCAAGAATTGGAAGATCAGGAAATTCCGCTATTACGTCATCACTATTTCTTATCGTTGGGGGATACAACTGAAGACAGACTAAGCCCAAGAATCGTCGCTGAATCGCTGCTACATCAAATCAATAGTTTTCACAAAGAAGCAAATGCAAGTACATCCCATCCTGAAAACCTGCGTGACGCACTGGTAACCTGCGCAAATTATTACAAAGACAAGGGGAAACCATTTTTAGTATTAATTGATGGGCTGGATCATGTTTGGCGAGACAATGCCAAAAATAAAAAGCCATTGGACGAAACCTTCAGGCAATTGCTACCTACAACAGATAACTTAGTGATACTTGTTGGAACGCAACCAGTTGACGATGAATTACTCCCTCACACACTACTTACTTATTCACCTAAGAATGATTGGCATTGGTTGCCTGAAATGTCTGGAAATTCGATATACGAGTATTTAAAACTTCATATTGAATCTGGTCGATTATTCTTAAACTGTCATGAGGATCATGTGGATGAAGAAATTCAGACAAGTGCTGGCGCGTTATTAAAAGCTACAAATGGCTATCCTCTGCATGTAATCTACTCATCTGAGTATCTGTCTCATCATGGATTAGCACTTTCTTCTTGGCAAATTGAGAAGCTTCCTCCATGCTCCGATGGCAATATTACTACTTACTATTCCGAGCTTTGGCGTAACCTCAATTATAGACAAAAGGATGTTCTTCACCTTTGTAGTGGGTTTCAATTTGCATGGCCGAGACAGGCGATTGGTTCCGTTGTCAAAGATATTCATGAATATGCTCCGAGCGTTGATGCCGTTGCACACATGCTGTCTGAAGGGCTTTGTGGAGTAAGGCCTTTTCATGAAAGCTTGGTTGTGTTTGTTAGAAGTCAGGAAGAACACGAAGAACGAATAAGTGCCTTGCTGCCATCTGTGTGTGAATGGCTAAAATTAAGCGCACCTATTCATCTCAAGGATAATTGGCTTTGGTCCTGTTTAGCTCGAATGGGCAGCACATCCGAATTACGAGAAGGCGTTGTAAGGGACTGGATACTTGATAAACTTATTACTGGCATGCCCGTCAAATCATGCATAAGGCTATTATCTGAAGCTGAAACATATGCATTTGAAGAACTTGAGTATGCTGAAGCATATAGCCATAGAGCATTAAAAACCCGGCTTATAAATGGACCTGAATTCCAGACTTGGGACCCCAATAATTTAAGTACGCTTTCCCTTATATTAGCTGATGAAGCATCTATAAATGAATTAATATCAGGACAAAACGAGTATTCACCAACCAAATTATCCATATTGGCAATTGCATTATGGTATAGAGGGGCAGTTGAACAAGCAGAGTTATTATCGCAGAAGGCTATTGATCGATATCGGGCTAAAACCAAACTTTTGTCTTCACGACACTCTCAAGATAACGAAGCTGAAGCTGCTGTATTGATAAAAGCAGGAGTATTAACTGACAGCCTTAACTACGATGTGATTTTTGAAGGAGGAAACTTCTCTAATTGGCCCGATGGATATGTGGCTAGTTTTAGACGTGCATGCCGTACAAAAAAAGAGCTGGGTCTGCTCTTCAGGGCTTGGCAGTGTTTACCCAGTAATTCAAATCATATCGGTCAAATTGAACTCGATGCAATTAGATTAAGCATTATAGAGGGTGCAGATATTGCCTGTAGGCCAGAATATAGCGCTTTTTCCTCACAGACGTTATCTCAATTTCTAGATATATTCTCTAAGAAAAAATTTGCCAGTATTAAGACTCACCTTTTTGATGGCCTGTCGGCAACAGTCTTCAAAGTTGAAAAGACTGTCGGTTATCATAGCTGGTTTTTTTCTTCACTTTGTATCAGGTTAAGTGCGGGAGGCGACTTCTCTTGGTTACCAGTTAGTGCAACATCAGATCGAGCGGATGTGTCAGCTCATTATGCATTGCTTAATCAGCTTTCAGATTGGATTGCAAATGAACTTTTAGCAGGGAATACATTAAACTTTGACGTAGTTTGTGCGATGTTTCCTTCGGAACCAATATTGGATGGGGACCAATGGGACACACGACGAGCTGACATAAATTTTAAGCGCGATTGGATTGAAATTGCTGCCGATTGTCACCTGATAACAACCAAGTCAGAAATCACGCGTGATGAACTTGAGAACACTGTTGACTCAGGTGTAGTCAGAGTTGACTGGCTTCGGTTATGGTATAAGGAGCTAGGTCTCAGACTGTTAGACGATGATGCAGTTGTACTACTCATTGAACTCGAAGAGGATCGACAGTTAAATGAGCTAGAAGAAACAATTGAGAATTCTAATGCTTACCTTGAACTCGCTCAAATAGCATTCCAACACGATAAACTAGCCCTTTTTGAAAGGTGTATGAAAAAAACATGGGATTTTGTGCTCGGTTACGGGCATCACAAAGATCCCACCATATTTGATGTTTTGACAGCTGTGGAATACCTTTCCGAAGCTGATCCAGATTCTGCTCTGGAAATATTAGAGCGGATATCTCCGATTGTTTTCAATATATCCAAGTTTACAGACGGGGATGAAACTAGGCACTCCAAGCACTCTATATCTTCATTATTGGCAAGATTAAACCCACAAACAGCGGCTTCAGTTTATGAGCAAGAGCTCAGTGATGGCGAATGGTATTATGCTGAAGAGACAATTCTAAGATTGCTTGAAAGGTGTGACTTTTCTTCACCTATAACTAAACATTTATATCTGACAGGTTTGCACTCAAACTGTTACCAAATTCTCAGAGAAAAGGTTGAACAAGAAAACTCACAGGCCATTCATATCAGTGATGAAATAGAGAACTTGCTTGGTATTGCAGTTCAAAACATGGCTGAAGATAAGCGTTCATCAACTGATAAGCTAGATGAAAAGATTACGTTGCAACCATCGGATTATCCGCCTGACAAGTTTGAAGAGTTGACTGTGGCGCTCAAAGGTAAATACAGTACTGGTGAATTTTGGAAGACTTGGTACAAATATTGGTGTGTTCAGGGTAAAGAGAGTGAGCTATTACAGCACTTAATGCCACAAGTATCGACATTTGTTGATCGTTTTGGTGACAAACGATACCTGTTAGATCTCCTTTTTTTCAGTGTCAAAAAGTTAGAGGGCAAAGCAAAAGCCTTTTGGTTTTTGGTTGCAGCTCATAAAGCAATGGGCGGTTGGTCTGATTGGTACGAGCGGGCTGAGAATAGTATTGTCCGGCTTAAAGTCGTTGCAGAGCAATATCCTAAAAGGATTGATGAGTTTATAAAGCTAACAACATCACAGCTAGATAACTGGAAGGATAAGCTTGGCAGCTTAATTATTCCCAACGACAAGTTAGTCTTTTTACTTTCTCATAGTGGTAGGAAAGATGAAGCGCTTGCACTTACTTTAGCGATGGTTGAAAAGCTGGAAGATGACGTTCGTAACCTTAAACTTACTGCGCCGGCCTGGGATTGGCGTCAGGATGATTCCCTCGAAGAAGCATTGGTTAAAATTTTAGTTTCAAGGCTGAAGCTCCCGGTACCTTCTATTAAGCTTTGGGCACTAGACCAGCTTTCACTGCTTTTAATAGCTCAGCACCCAAGAGTTGAGGAGTTGTTGAAGGAAGACTTAGCAAATAGAAAGCTGGAATCTGAGTGCGTAGAAGTGTTATGCGTATTTTTCATTGCAAAGTCTAAGGGGTATGTTTGCCCAAATGATCTGGGCCAATATATCAAAGCAAGGTCCACACTGTCTGATCTAATGCTCTCGGAATTAATATCAACTCCAGAGGATTTCGGGGAGTATTCTTATCCATTTTATCCTTTTGTTAGTCTAGATAATGGAAATAATCGATTTGAATATTACCAGGGAAGCCATGTACCTCTACTGTACAATTCATGGTTGAAAAAAGAAGAGCGAAGAACCGGTTTACCCTTTACTAGTCATTACCGATCAGAATGGAACACTACATTCGAATATCAGCCTTCTTCGGGAACTGCTATTGATTACTTTCTAGGTAGTGATAGACAAAGAGCTACCGGGCAATTTTATACGCAAGCAAGCCATCGTGGTCGTTCTGCATATCTGAGAACAATAGAAGTCGCAAAGCAATTTTTCGGTATGCCCGATTCTTATGCAGAGCATTTATCGATACCGGCACTACCTATCGAGCCTGCGTATATGGGATTACTACCTCAAAAGCCAAAATGGCTGCCTGAATGGGAGGAAGATAGTTCTCTCGATAGGGATAATTTGATTAATTATGTTGAAGATGCGTTGGCGAATTTTGAAAGAGAAGATAACACTCTTGACCTGTTAGCAATTTCATTGCCTATTAAGCTTGATGATGAGCGTTGGGTTGATTTAACTGTTGTAAAAGTCATCACGGAATTAGAGCAAGAAGCGAACATTCAAATAGAGGAACGTTCTGGGTGCCTAACAGTAGGTAACCTCTTAGATAAGCCGTTGTCATATGAGTTTGCTGAAAGTGAAAAGTCTGAAGTCACTGTATTAGCGAGTACTGCATACCCATTTATGAGATATGGTCATTGGCACTCTGATCTTGAATCGAGGGGACTCTACACCCCTAAATGTAATATTGCAGGCAAAAAAATTATTGGATCTTCTTCCGGCAGTCGATTTGGTTACTTCGTCGGTGATGACAATATTGGCTTCTCATCATTCTGGTACAATGATTGGCAACCTATTCACCCGAAAGGAGTCCGCTCTCTATGTGGTTCTTTTACCGCTGTTAACAGGGATAAAATTGGAAAATGGCTAAACTTAAGCGTAGGAAGGCAGAAAAGCTATTATGTTTGCACTGCCGTAGTGCTTACATCTGAAGATAGCTTTAGAGACTACGATCAGCATGTGTTTAGCTTTTCAGTTGGAAAATTGTAGCGATATGAATTTCGTGCAGCAATGATTCCTTAGGTCTAATACAATGATTTTGATAGAAAATACAGCAAGATGAAGAGCCCCTTCGAGAGGGGCTGGTTGATGGGAGCCTAGTTGGCTAGTTGGCGGGGTTATCTGTTTCCTCTTCAGTGATATCGTCATCGGTTGACGGCACCGCTTGCTCAACTTCTGCTTCTTTACCCTTAGCTTGGGCTGATTTTCGTGCTCGAATTTCGATATCAATAATGCGTCGAGCCAGTTTGATAATGCGCTGTTGCCATGCGTAGTTGCCATCAACACGTTGCTTGTTGCTAAGCACGCTAGACAACCAGAGTGTGTCCATTGAGATCATCAACGCATCGAGTTTGCGAACTAAGCCGACAAACTGGCCAACCTGAGGCGAGCTGATTTTGGCGTTGAAGGTAATCGGGTCGGTGTAGTCAGGTACTTCATCGATACCGTTGGACTCCATCAGTTTGTCCAAACGAGCTTGTTCGTTGTCTACCGCCTTAGCGCAATCCTCGATCAACTGGCTAATGATCTGTTCCACTTCATCAATTTCGTTCTCATCGCCAATGATGCGCAAGATGACATCGATTCCGTAAAGCGCACTGACCGTCCGTCTAAAAACACGGTCAACGACACGTTGCGCCTGTAAGCTATTAATTGTGAATGATTGTTCAAAGATGGGTTTTGAGTAATTGGGTTTTGCTTGGGCCATAAGATTTTGCTCCTGATATGACAATAATCAGTCCCTAGCCTAATCCTCTGTGCGGTAATGGCCTTTCAGCTAGGTGGAAGAATTGAGCATCTTTCTAACTATCCTGTCTGGATAAGACGGTTACACTGACTATCAAATATTGCTGATCTGTTTCAGTGATATCTGCGCCGAAGAGCATGAGCTCAACGGAAGCCCGCCGCTGATTTTTCTCAGTGGTACTAAGAGGTAGCTAGCCTCCTTAAACAAATAGCCTGCATGTTTTTACATGCTCAACCATGCGTTCCTTGCGGTTCGCCTTTTCACCACCCAACTGGGGGAGTCCTCCCCAGTTGGGGGTGACTCCTTCACAACCAAATTAAGGAGTCACCAATGGAATATATCTTCGGATTTATTATCCAAATCGCAGGCATTATGTTGCTTGCAAAACTGAGCTGGTCGCTTTTGCGATTGCTTGCTCGTCAAAGCGTGCGCCCGTTTCGATTTGTACTTACTCAAATCAAGCGATTGCTCACACCAACACCAAAACGTCGTCCAATGGCAGTGCCTAAAGCTCCTGGTATGCCCCGTTTGACATCTGCGTTTTACAAAGAGCCACATCAGTACGACATGGCTTTACTCGAAATACCAACCTATCTGCGTCGTCAGTCTTCTTTGCCCAGCCGGGTAGAAGCAACTGTGTGCACAGAGTTCAACTAAGACGAGGAGAACATCATGAAAAACCAAGTAACACTCATAGGCTACGTTGGCTCTGAGCCAGAGACGCGAGCCTATCCATCAGGTGATTTGGTGACCAGCATTTCGCTGGCCACTTCTGAGAAATGGCGCGACCGTCAATCCAATGAGCTCAAAGAGCATACGGAATGGCATCGGGTCGTTTTTCGAGATCGTGGTGGATTTAAGTTAGGGCTAAGAGCAAAAGATTTAATCCAAAAAGGAGCGAAGCTATTTGTTCAAGGGCCTCAGCGCACGCGCTCATGGGAGAAAGATGGCATTAAGCATCGATTGACCGAAGTGGATGCGGACGAGTTTCTGCTTCTTGATAGTGTGAACAAAGCATCTGAGCCATCAGCGGCGGATGATGCGGGCTCCCAAACTAATTGGGCACAAACATATCCTGAACCAGATTTTAACCGAGCGATAACGCTTTAACCCAGCCGGGAGTACTTTCCCGTCAGGGGCAGACTCCCACTTTGATTGTCGGAGTCCAAAATGGAAAAACCAAAGCTAATCCAACGCTTTGCTGAGCGCTTTAGTGTCGATCCAAACAAACTGTTCGATACCCTAAAAGCAACAGCATTTAAGCAACGTGACGGTAGTGCACCGACCAATGAGCAGATGATGGCGCTCTTGGTGGTTGCAGATCAGTACGGCTTGAACCCTTTCACCAAAGAGATTTTTGCGTTCCCTGATAAGCAAGCTGGAATTATTCCAGTGGTAGGTGTCGATGGATGGTCTCGCATCATCAATCAACACGACCAGTTTGATGGCATGGAGTTTAAGACTTCAGAAAACAAAGTCTCACTGGATGGTGCGAAAGAATGCCCAGAATGGATGGAATGCATCATCTACCGGCGCGACCGTTCGCACCCAGTCAAAATCACTGAATACCTGGATGAAGTCTATCGACCGCCTTTTGAGGGTAACGGAAAAAATGGCCCTTACCGTGTAGATGGTCCATGGCAGACGCACACTAAGCGAATGCTAAGACATAAATCCATGATCCAGTGTTCCCGCATTGCGTTTGGCTTTGTGGGAATTTTCGATCAAGACGAAGCGGAGCGAATTATCGAAGGCCAAGCAACACACATTGTTGAGCCATCGGTGATTCCACCCGAGCAAGTTGATGATCGAACCCGAGGGCTTGTTTACAAGCTTATCGAGCGGGCGGAAGCTTCAAACGCATGGAATAGTGCATTGGAATATGCCAATGAACATTTTCAGGGTGTTGAACTGACGTTTGCGAAACAAGAAATATTTAATGCACAGCAACAGGCAGCCAAAGCGCTCACACAGCCTTTAGCTTCTTAGCGCCACGCATTCATTTTACTAACCCTGGCGGGATTATTCTCCCGTCAGGGGGAAGGTCTCGTCTTTTTATTGGAGATCTTCCATGACTAAATCAGCCTCACTTTTTCGCTTGGTATTGGTTGTTGCCCTTGTCTTAGGTTCGATTCAAGCCGGTAAAGCGGCAATTGATTCGCTTCAAGCAAGTGTTGTTCAGCACCAAACAGCGTTAGCACAAGCTGCAAAGTAACTACTTAACCCTGAAGGGGAGTACTCTCCTTCGGGGGAGTCTCCCCTCAAAGGAGGCAATATGAAGGTTATCGACCTATCACAACGTACTCCTGCATGGCACCAGTGGCGCATTGCAGGGGTTACGGCATCTGAAGCCCCAATTATTATGGGGCGTTCACCCTACAAAACACCTTGGCGATTATGGGCAGAAAAAACCGGATTCGTATTACCAGAAGACCTGTCGAATAATCCTAATGTGCTTCGCGGTATTCGGTTGGAGCCTCAAGCAAGGCGAGCATTTGAGAATGCGCATAATGACTTTCTTCTGCCGTTATGTGCAGAAGCCGATCATAACGCAATCTTTCGAGCCAGTTTTGATGGCATCAACGATGCGGGCGAACCTGTTGAACTGAAATGTCCTTGCCAGTCAGTTTTTGAGGATGTGCAAGCTCACAGAGAACAAAGCGAGGCGTACCAGTTGTATTGGGTGCAGGTACAGCATCAAATACTGGTCGCCAATAGCACGCGTGGTTGGTTAGTTTTCTATTTTGAGGATCAACTGATTGAGTTTGAAATACAACGAGACTCGGCGTTCTTAATTGAGTTGCAAGAAACAGCGCTTCAGTTTTGGGAGTTAGTACAGACCAAAAAAGAACCGTCAAAATGCCCTGAACAAGATTGTTTTGTTCCCAAGGGTGAAGCCCAATACCGCTGGACATCGCTGTCTCGGCAGTATTGCTCAGCACATGCCGAAGTGGTCCGACTGGAAAATCACATTAAATCTTTGAAAGAGGAAATGCGAGACGCTCAGTCAAAATTGGTCGCCATGATGGGTAACTACGCTCATGCCGACTATGCTGGGGTCAAACTCAGCCGCTACATGATGGCGGGCACGGTGGACTATAAGCAATTGGCCACCGATAAATTAGGCGAGCTGGATGAACAGGTTTTAGCCGCTTACCGAAAAGCGCCACAAGAGCGGTTGCGTATCAGCACCAATAAGCCAGAGCAGCCCGTTGAAACACCAATCAAAATCAGCCTTGAGCAAGAGAACTTGGTTCTGCCAGGTGACTCGCCGAGCTCATTTTATTTTTAACGTTCACTTGGAGCCGATTTCGGCTCCTTTCTCATGCGCTTACATCGAGTGCATCAGAAAGCAGTTTCACTCGTAGCCAATGGTGGGTACGAATGATAGAGCGAGCTGAACTCTTACATACACAGCCATACCACAATCAACACACCACCCGACGGGGACTTCATCCCCTGTTGGGGCATGGGGCCTCGTCAAAACTGATGAGGTTTACCATGACTGAACAATCCCCATTTTTGGTTCAAGTGAATCAAGCGTTTAATGTCCCGGCTCCTGATGCTTTCGTTCTGGAAGGATTTAGTGCCGACACTACCCATCCAAACATTCCTGTTCGCAAGGACGAGTATGTTTTTAGAAAAGAAGACTTACGTGACGTTTTGGCGTTCTTGTCTCACCCAGACGGTGACGGTTTGTATATTACAGGCCCCACGGGATGCGGTAAGACTTCGCTAGTTTGCCAAGTTGCTTCTCGATTGAATTGGCCTGTTCAGCAAATTACTGCACATGGTCGATTGGAGTTGTCCGATCTTATCGGTCACCACACGCTGGTTAATGGCAACATGACCTTTGTGTATGGACCACTAGCACTGGCTGTAAAGCATGGCCATTTGCTTATCATTAATGAAATGGATCTTGCTGAGCCTGCTGAACTGGCTGGACTCAATGACATTTTGGAAGGTGCCCCGTTGGTCATCGCACAAAATGGCGGTGAGATCATCATGCCACATAACAAGTTTCGTTTTATCGCAACCGGCAACAGTGCGGGCAGCGGTGACCAGACGGGCTTGTATCAAGGTGTGCTTCAACAGAATTTGGCTTTTCTTGATCGCTTTAGAATCATCGAAGCGACCTATGCAGAGCCTTCTGTAGAGGAAGCCATTCTGGAGAACGTTGCGCCAGGCTTGCCAGAAGTCTTTCGCCAAAAAATGGTGAAAGTGGCTGGTGACATTCGTCGTCTTTTTATTGGGGGCGCGGATGGCGGTGCTGAGCTTAGTATCACCATGTCCACTCGGACCTTGGTGCGCTGGGCAAAGTTAACACTTGCTTTTAAAGGCGCTCCTAACGCAGTGGAATATGCACTGGTTCGGTCTTTGACGGCTCGTGCTGAGTTGGAGCAACGAGAAGCCATTCACCGTATTGCAGCTGATGTCTTCGGTGACCACTGGGAGGATTGATGATGGAAAAGTGCTTTGCTCTTTACCGTTACAGTCATTCTGATGGGACAGCCAAAGAATGGGCCATTTACGTTGGATCAGATACCCAGGAGATTGAAGTTCGGTTTGGAAAAGCAGGTCAATTGTCGCAGCAGCGATTGATTGACTCGACTGATCCTAACGCAGAAGCAGACCGAAGAATCAATGAGAAAATCAACAAGGGTTATCGATTTGTTGGACAAGTCGGCATTGATCATCAAGGGCGGTCATTTGAACTCTCAAATGCGCTAGATAGTGTCGCGTGCGCCAATAACGTCAGTTGGGAGTTTCGTACTCGCAAGGACGTCAATGGCCAAATCTCGCTGGCGCAAAAAGCGTTGTTCGATATGGCAAAGCTGCTTGAAGTCTATGGCTTGGCTGTTATTGATGATAACCAGGTCAGGATTGGAGAATGGTCATTAGGGTTTTGCAAAAGCGGATTACCTAGTACCAATCAAATCAGCATGGTGTCAGGTGAAGGCGCTGGCATTGTTAACACGGATGATGGCCCGTGGCCATTGTTGCTGTTACTGGCCTTTAAGCGTCAATTACCACCACTGTGTTCGCTCACAGTAGCGAGTCCTGAAGGGATAGAAGTATCCGACCAACTGAAGTTGGAAAAAGATGTATTGCGGTTGCTAGGCAGTGATTTAGAGCGGGTTCGCCCGATTGCTGAAGCACTGGACTTAATGCCTGCGAAAATCGATCTCAACCAATCGTCGCCTGATTCGCAAAATTACTATTTCTGATAGTGATGTTGCCATTAGCGCGTCAACTACTACCACCCAAACGGGGGCCATTGCTCCTGCTGGGAGTGGTGCGTCCCCATCTCGCATGAGGATGCACTATGAGTATTCAAACCCTCGACAAACTTTTGATTTGTCACATCGACTGTTCCATCTGGAGCGGTAGAAAAAAACTAAGGCCTGAAGATTTCCGATTAGCCAATGGTAGTCAACTTCCACCGAAGGATGTTGCCAGCTTAGGGAGTAAAAAAATTTGCGACCCAGAGGCATTGGCGAACTTTGAAAGGCTTAAGAAAGAAGCGCAGCGCTTGTGTGAGCAAGTCGGTGTGCGGTTTTTAGGTGGCTATGCCGTCCCTGAAGACCGAATTGATCAGATTGTTCCAGAGCTTGACCGGATCGGTCAGGAGTTTGCGCAGTGCAAGCAGTTGTTCTTGGACAACTATGATCAGGTGACTTTTGACTGGGTTGCAAAACACCCGGAATTTGCAGATGCAATCCGGCGTGCGCTGTCACCGATCGAAGACGTGGAACAACGGCTTCAGTTCGATTATGCCATCTATCGAATGCAACCGGCTGAACAAGCTGGCGGCTTAGATGACAAGGTCAATGGCATGGGGCACACCCTCTTTAGGGAGGTAGCTCGTGATGCCAACGAACTGTTTGAGCGCTCCGTTGCAGGTAAGAATCAAATCAGTCAGCGAGCCCTTAACCCTCTCAAACGGTTAAGAGACAAGTTGGATGGTTTGTCATTCCTGGATCATCGAGTTCAGCCGATGGTTGAAGCGATGGACAATTTATTTGTTCGTCTGCCGAAGACCGGCCCTGTGACAGACAATCTCTATCACGAACTGATGGCGACCATTTTAATTTTGTCTGATCCAGACAAGATGAGAATGCACGGTGAAGGTCAATTGGATATCAGACAACTGATGCCCAAACCTGAACCTAAACCCGCACAGCCAGTATCTGCTCAGGTAGATAACTTACGTGCAATACCACAACCAACCGTCAGACCAAACCTTGGTTCGACTGTACCAAACTCATTTTATTTCTAACGTCCTTGAGGGCATGTTGCCCTGAAGGGCGCATGTCCTCTGAACTATGTAAGAGGAAATTATGCAATCAACCATCCATA
This sequence comes from Shewanella inventionis, assembly GCF_019931735.1. Lineage (NCBI taxonomy): Bacteria > Pseudomonadati > Pseudomonadota > Gammaproteobacteria > Alteromonadales > Shewanellaceae > Shewanella > Shewanella inventionis. Next base: position 1,769,015 of record NZ_CP082926.1, read on the forward strand.
ACCCCAGCCAACTGAACCAGTTTGAAGCACATTTTCGTGGTGTGACTGATGCGGTTGAAAGTGAATCGATACCAGAAGTGGCGTGTTGTCGAACGTTAGTACAACGGTCGTACTCAACACATAGTGTCGTGATCCCCAAGAATCCTGTTTTGATCGCAGATGCGGACGAACAAGGAGCTTGGGTAACGGCCATGGTATTTGTTCCAAACATGGCATTGCAGCAAACCGCTTTTGAGCGGGCCTGGCTGCAATATCAACACGAGGTGTCTACTCAGTTACAAGATCAGTACGGTCTGACATTGGATGACATCCTGAGTTTAGACCAGCTTAAAACGTCATTTGAGCAGCACGAGAGTCCAGCTCAATTGGTGGCTTGGTTAGGTCAAAAATACGACCTGGATAAGCTAAAAGCACAGGTTTAAACATCCATATTCCCAGCGGGGAAACGCTCCCGCTGAGGGAGTATTCCCCCTAATGATTAGGAGACTCCCATGAATCATCCATTAAAAAATGCACTGCCAATCGTTGCCGCCGCTTATGGCGAAAAGTTTGGTGTGAAGGTGCTTATTCAAGGACAAGATGCGTTTACCGATGGTGAGCGGATTGTGATCCCAACAGCAAACCCAGACGACCCACACTATCAACAGATAGCTTGGGGTTATCTGGCTCATGAAGCGGCGCATATTCGGCATACCAATTTTGACATGGTGCAGAAGGCGTCGTCCAAACCGATCCGTAAGGCACTTCTCAATATCATTGAGGACGTTCGCATTGAAAACGAATTGGCAAAGGATTACCCCGGAACCCGGCGCAGTATTTCGCAAGTGATTGAGTACATGGTAGACACTCAGCAAATGTGTGTACCTGAACAGCTTGAGCCTGCATCTAACTTGCAAGCCTGGTTGTTGTTCCGCTTGAGATGCCATTTTCTGGGCCAGAAAGCGCTGACGCCTTTGTATCAAGCAGTTGATGAAAGAGTGAGACAACTCTTTCCTGCCGCAGCGATGAGCCGGTTAAGCGCCATGCTGACAGCAGTGCCTAGCTTAGGGTCTACAGGTGAAGTGCTGAAACTTGTCGATGCCATCGTTGCCATGTTGGAAGAAGAATCTCGTCCACCACAGGATGAGTCGGATGCTGATAGCGGTAATGACATTGGACAAGATTCGAGTAATGACAGCAATAGCAGTAGTGACAGTCAAACCCCGGAAACAGGTTCGTCTGCAACAGGGGATGCTGCTGAAACGGGTGATTCTGATAACTCTGATCAAGCTGACAACTTGCGACAAGCCTTAGAGGCCAGTGCCGCTCAGTTTGAACCCGATACCTTTGCACAAGTGGCAGAAGTGTTGTCGGAACAAGCTGAAGGACATCAGGGCGTCACTCCACTCAGTTTGCCCCAAGCAGAGCAGGCAATGTTGGGTGATGAGGCTATTTTGACCTTATCGGCGTCGGAGTCTGCTCAAATTCGAGCCCGACTTAGGGGCATGGTTCAGTCCAGTCAGGACAATCGGAATCATGTCAAAAGGCACGGTCTTCGAGTTGCAACCCATCGTCTTGCCGCTTCACAAGCAGGTGAGTCGAGATTGTTTATTCAAAGGCAACCTCGCATTGCGCCTAATGCTGCTGTGCACTTGCTGGTCGATATATCGGGTTCAATGGGTAAACCCATTGGCGAAGGTAATCGAAAGTACTTTCATGTTGCCAATGAAGCTGCTTTGGCTTTGGCCATGGCACTGGAAGGCATACCGGGTGTTGTACCTGCGGTCAGTTATTTTCCTGGTATTCATCAGGAAGTTTCTATCGCGTTATTGCCCAAGCAATCGGTTCGACATCGGGCCGCCTGTTTTGACCAAAAACCACGAGGTTGTACGCCTATGGCACAAGCGATGTGGTTTGCTGCAAACAGTTTGTTAGCACAAAAACAGAAGCGAAAGCTAATGATAGTGCTAACGGATGGTGACCCAGATGATTGGGCTGCTACGCATGACATTGTTGACCGGTGCAGACGAAGTGGCTTTGAGCTGCTGGGAATAGGGATTCAAACACGCAGTGTTGAGAGATTCTTTCCACAAAGCATCGTGATTAACGACGTCAAAGATCTAAAGCGTGAGTTATTCGAAGTAACACAACAACTGTTAATTCAGTAACCACATCCATTTTACCACCCTGCGGGGACGATTCCGTCCCCGTCTGGGCATGGGTTCGTCTCCGTTTTTTTGGAGACTCCTATGAAAAACAAAAAATTCTTAGCTGGCGAAGAAGCCGGTACTTACATCGTTCCTGAGCAGGTGACCGAAGCCGATATATTAGATATGGCGCTCAAGCTTGCTCGTGGTCGATTGAGTAAAGGTCGCAAAATTGAACAGCCATCGTCGGCGTTCTCATACCTGCAAACACTGATGCACGAGTATGAGCACGAAGTCTTTGGAGTGCTGTTTCTTGATACAAAGCATCGCGTTATTCGATTTGAAGAGCTGTTCAAAGGCACTTTAGATGCGGCGAGCGTGTATCCAAGGGAAGTAACAAAGCGTGCGCTAGAGCTTAATGCGGCAGCAGTGATACTGGTTCATAACCATCCATCGGGTGATCCTGAACCTAGTGAAGCTGATAAACGCATCACTCATCGACTCCGTGACGCCTTGTCACTTGTTGATATTCGAACGCTTGACCATGTTGTGGTCGCATCCGAGGGCTGCGTTTCGCTTGCCGAACGCGGTTATCTTTAATGAATGGGCGCATTGCCCATTCTCCTACATCACAAAAGCAGTCCCATCAACACACATCATCACAGCTCGAATTTCTATTTGAGTTTGATGATGCCCCAGTCACTTGGTCTGACACGGAAATCTGGCAGTTACGCGAAGGCATTCTATTGGATGCGATCCGAGTATTGCTGGATGGCCGTGTCAGTACTCGGTTGCGAAAGGATGTGTTGTCGTGGATTAAAAATGACGAATTAGCGCCATTTTGCTTTCGTGTTTGCGCGATGGCTGCGGTTGTCGATCCTGATGTGCTTCGTGATTCCATCATGTGGCTATTAAGACGACATGGTATCCAGCTTGACTAACGTTCCTGCATTAACCAAACGGCTTAATGCAGGACCCAAGCTGACTTTTACCACCAGTGGTAGGAGTCGGCTTTTTACTTAAGGAGGTTATATGGCGTTACCTTTACAAATTGAAACAGTAAGGCCATATCTTAACGATCAATGGCTTCAAGTATTAGCGGCATTGGTGCCAGAACTTGATGCCGCTATTGCTCGAAAAGGCCGTCATGTGGCTTGTCCTGTTCATGGCGGTCGTGATGGCTTTAGGCTTTTCAAAGATGCTGAATATACCGGTGGTGGCGTTTGTAATACCTGTGGTATCTTTCATGATGGCTTTGAACTGTTGTCTTGGATTAATGGGTGGAACTTTGCTCAGTCTATTGAAGCAATTGGCCAAGTTCTTGGTATTCAACCCGGACAAATACAAGCACCTTCTCGGGTAGTAACGCGTAACGCTGTTGATTGGAAGGCTAGAAAGCAGGACGAGGACAAAGCGATTATCCATCGCTTGAATCAAACCTGGGGAGAAACGCTATCTCTTGCAGATACTCGTGCGCAACCAGTTTGGAACTACTTGCATCGTCGTGGCATTGTGACGCGGCTTCGTCCTGAATGGGATTCGGTGCTGAGGTTTCATCCAAGCTTGCCTTACCATGATGAAGATGGTCTGTTTATCGATAGCTACCCAGCGCTGCTAGGTAAAATCGTTACGCAGCAAGGGCGTTCGGCCACGTTTCATCGGATCTACCTAAGTGAAGATGGATTCAAAGCGCCGGTTGAAAAGCCTAAAAAGATGATGCCGATACCAAGTGACAGAGCAATCACTGGAGGTGCCATTCCGATAGGTGAACCTGGTGGAGTATTAGGTGTTTCTGAAGGCATCGAAACAGCTCTAGCGGTTACCAGAGCTACGGGACAAACATGTTGGTCGGTTGTGAATGCAACGCTACTGGCTAGGTTTGAACCACCAAGTAATGTGAAAATGCTGTACATCTGGGCAGATCACGATCTCTCTGAGACCGGCCTGAATGCAGCGAATGAACTCAAGAAAAAAGCCTGGCAGAAAGGCATTCTGACACAAGTCCTGATCCCTCCGATACCAACGTCACTTGGCGTGAAAAGTTGGGATTGGAATGATGTGCTGAATGTTTACGGTGCCATGGGCTTTCCGAAAGTTCATATCTGATCCAAGGGGCTTCGGCCCCTTTTTTTGCGCCTTGCATATTTGAAAAAACATGGAGAATGAAAAAAAGATAACCAATAGGAGAAATAAACATGATGGTATTAACCCTGTTAACAAAGCAGATTGATGGTGAGTTTACGGTTTACTGGAAGACCGGAATTCGAAGAGGTGGCGAGCTAAAGGTCAATTTAGGTGAGCAATACGACAAGCTACCTGAGCAGCAAAAGCCAATTGCAGCTGAGCTCTATGCTATTCATCACCTCTTGTCAGTGAAAGAAGTGATGGGCAGTAACCGAAGCGGCAATGGGCTTCAAATCCGAGTCAGTAAAGGAGCCATCAAAAAGTTACAGAAACAACGCTCAACTCAGCATTCACTGTACATCCTGACTAGGTTTTTGCTTACTCGATACCAGGAAGCACAGATCTCGGTAGAGAAACGGGACGATTGGCTCTCACATTCCTTCGAAGAATACAGCGTCGATAATGCTACAGTGAGAGAAATCGATGAGGTCATCAACGTTCCGAACATTGGACCTGTCGTGGTGACTCGTCATGCACTGGAACGGTTTGTGGAAAGGCTTTCAGACGGTGTACCTAAGCATCCTTGGAAGGCTTTGTGCACAAAGCTGTTATGTTCTGCGCTAACTAAAGCCGAGTTACCAGAAAGCGTCGTTACTAAAAAAGCAAAAAAATATGCACAAGAGGCCGAATTCTGGCAGCACGTGGAGAGCAAGATGTACTTTGTTATGATTACGGGTGACTCAATGAAGACATTGGTTACGGTTTTTGCAGTAAAGTAAGCTAATGTAGTATTCGCACTTTATGAATATTACTTATGTGCCAAAAGCGGACATTACTAGTTTAATCAATCACAACTCAAGGTTGTTTTACATATTGTTAATATTCACTAAAATAGTGACAGCAATATCGAAATTAACTATGTTAGTGGCAAGGTATGCAGTTTGTCGCTGTTCCAGTTAAAGATCTGCACTTTAATGCACATTAAAGTGCAGAATAGAATCTATGTCTTATCATTATCTAATGTATGTAGTCTCTAAAGAGTACACTTAAGTTAAGCTTTAATTTAATAATCAGTGATATGCTTCGCGTCTCTTATTTAGCGATCGAGGATTGCTCTTTTCTTTCGCAGACTCATTATCTTAGTGATAGTAAATGAATAAAAAAATTAAACATGAGTACCAAATCAGTATGCGCTCAGCCATGGAGGCTGAACAAGTCAATGATTTAGACAATGCGTTTAAGTCTCTTGAAAGAGCGCATATTTTAGGGCAGAGATATTTTATACCGCACATAGCGACGCACTGGCAGATGTTACGAATTGGGCTTAAACGCAATGATAATCGCGAGGTTATTGGTCAGATCGTCCGTTTGATAGCAACGGTTCCGGGTTTTATATTTGGTTGGGTTCCAAGGGGAAATCCTGGAGGCGCGAATATCTCTGCTTTAAAGCCAGTGCCCTTGCCAGCTGACTTGCAACCCTTGCTAGCTGACAGCCCCATTTGGCGGGATGTCTTAATACGCCTGACTATTTACGCGGTTATCGTTTTAATCGTATTAGCATAAACACCCATACTATTGCCAAAACGTTCTTCGCTGCAGCCCAATGCTGCAGCGAAGCAGGTTAATGATTATTCCGTTTGCTGTTTGCGGTTATCGTTTTTGTGCACCCAATGATATAACACGGGCAATACCAACAATGTCAGCAAGGTTGACGAAATAATACCGCCAATCACCACTGTCGCCAGCGGGCGCTGCACTTCAGCACCGGTGCCAATATTAATCGCCATCGGCACAAAACCGAGGCTCGCGACCAAAGCGGTCATTAGCACAGGGCGCAACCGGGTAAGCGCGCCTTCCGTTATCGCTAACAGCAAGTCACCTTTCTCACGCCAGAGATCGCGAATAAAGCTCAGCATCACCAGACCGTTCAACACCGCTACGCCTGATAAGGCGATAAAGCCAATGCCAGCAGAGATTGATAAAGGCATACCCCTCAAATACAAGGCCAACACACCACCGGTGAGCGCCAACGGCACACCGCTGAAGATAATCAACGCATCTTTAAATGACGCAAAAGCCATCACCAGAATACCTAAAATCAGCAGCAACGTAACAGGCACCACAATGCTAAGGCGCTGACTGGCGGACTCCAGCTGCTCAAAAGTACCACCATAGTCCAGCCAGTAACCGGCTGGTAATGTAACGTCACGGTTGATTTGGGCCTTTACCTCTTCTACAAAACTACCAAGGTCTCGCCCGCGCACATTCGCGGTTACCACTACCCGGCGTTTGCCATTTTCACGACTAATTTGCGCCGGCGCAGGCGACACATCTAAGGTAGCCACTTCCTGTAACGGTACAAAGTCCCCATTTGGTAATGGCACCGGCAACACCGCCAGTTTGTCCAGATCGCGACGCAGGGTTTCCGGCAAGCGCACAATCAGCTCAAAGCGTCTGTCACCTTCATACAGAATACCGGCCGACGTACCTCCAATTGCCGCTGATACCCAGTCCTGTAGTTCAACCACATTTAAGCCGTAACGGGCAAGCGCAGTTCGGTTGGGGATCACCGACAAGGTTGGCAAACCAGTGACTTGTTCCACTTTAGTATCCGCAGCACCTTGCACCTTGTTGACGGCTTGCAGAATTTGATTAGCGCTTGTAACCAGCTGATCTAAATCATCACCAAATACCTTAATACCCAGATCTGCTCGTACACCGGAAATCAGTTCATTAAAACGCATCTGAATAGGTTGGGTAAATTCATAGTTATTGCCCGGCAATGTCGCCAAAGCAGCTTCCATTTCAGTGACCAATTGGGCTTTGGTTTTATCCGGATTGGGCCATTCACTGCGCGGTTTTAATATCACAAAGTTGTCAGCCACATTGGGTGGCATCGGATCGGTCGCCACTTCTGCGGTACCAATTCTGGCAAACACTTTATCAACCTCAGCAAAGGTTTTGATCTTCTGCTCCAGAATTTCCTGCATTGCAACGGCTTGTTCTAAGCCGGTGCCCGGAATACGCATGGCATGTAAAGCGATATCGCCCTCATCAAGCTGAGGCACAAACTCTGCCCCCAACGTGGTCGCCAACCACAGACACACACCAACCAGAGCACTGGCCAAACCAATCACCAGCCAGCGAAATTTGAGTGCCAGCGCTAATAGCGGTGCGTACAGGGTTTTAGCGCCTCTTATGACCGCACTTTCTTTTTCACTGATTTTACCATTTAAGAACACCGCCACAGCGGCAGGCACAATGGTCAGCGACAACACCATAGCGGATAACAGGGCCATCACCACAGTCGCTGCCATAGGATGAAACATTTTACCTTCGACACCGGTCAGCGAAAAAATAGGAATATACACGATAGTAATAATGGCCACACCGAACAAACTGGGCCGGATAACCTCTGCAGTTGCCAGATACACCGTATTTAAGCGCTCTTTTAGCGGTTGGATACGGCCGTTGTGCTGTGCCTGCGCCAGGCGGCGAACCGCATTCTCGACAATAATCACCGTACCATCAACAATTAAGCCAAAATCCAGCGCACCCAGGCTCATCAGGTTGGCAGAAACGCCGGCTTGTACCATGCCGGTAATGGTCATCAGCATTGATAGCGGGATCACCGCCGCAGTGATTAACGCCGCCCGCAGGTTGCCCAGCAGGATAAACAACACTACGATCACCAGTAATGCGCCTTCCAGCAGGTTTTTACTGACGGTTGCAATGGCTTTATCCACTAAGGTGGTGCGATCATATACGGCTTCAGCAATAATACCCTCTGGCAGAGAGCTTTTGATCTGCTCCAGCTTTTGCGCGACATCGCGTGCCACTGTGCGTGAGTTTTCACCAATTAACATCATGGCTGTACCCAGCACAGCTTCTTTACCATCCTGGGTTGCCGCACCGGTTCGCAGCTCTTTGCCAATGGCAACATCGGCAACGTCACTCAGCTTTACCGGTATGGTGTCGTATTGCGTAATAATGACATTAGCAATGTCATCCAGAGAGGTTAACTGACCGGGCGAGCGTACCAGCAGTTGCATGCCCTCACGTTCAATATAACCGGCACCCCGGTTGTCATTGTTGGCTTGCAGGGCCAGTTCAACATCCTTAATACTCAGGCCATAATTAAGCAGTTTCAGTGGGTCGGGTAACACATGGTATTGCTTGTTGTAGCCACCAATGCTGTTTACTTCCACCACACCTTTAACCTGTGCCAGCTGAGGTTTTATTATCCAGTCCTGGATTTCCCGCAGTGCCATGGCATCGTAAGGTGAACCATTTTGTTGCAGCGCGCCCGGCTTGGCCTGCACCGTATACATAAAGATTTCACCAAGACCGGTTGAAATAGGGCCCATTTCAGGCTCTATGCCCTCGGGCAACATATCCTTGATAGCGCTTAACCGGGTGTTGATTAAATTGCGGGCAAAGTAGATGTCCGTGCCTTCTTCAAACACCACCGTTACCTGTGACAAGCCATAGCGTGACAATGAGCGGGTATAACTTAAATTGGGTAAGCCATACAGGGCAGTTTCTACCGGATAGGTAATACGCTGCTCTGCTTCAAGTGGCGAATAACCTGGCGCCGCCGTGTTTATTTGCACCTGAACGTTAGTAATATCCGGCACTGCATCAATCGGTAACTGTTGGTAGCTCCAGCTACCAATGGCAATAATCAACAGTGTCAGCGTTAAAAATAGATACCGCCTCGCAATAGCCAGGCGCAACATGGATTCAATCATAGTGCCCCCTTAATGATCATGCTCGGCTTCAGATTTTTCAATATCCGCTTTTAACAGATAGCTATTTGTCGTGACATACCACTGGCCGGGCTTTAAACCGGCAATCACTTCGACATAATCCATGTCGCTACGGCCAAGCTGCAATGGGGTAAAGACATATTCGCTATTGTTTTTTACGAAGACTCCGCTTTTATTGTCCAGTATTTGAATGGCCGATTTTTTAACGGCAAGCTCAACGTTGAATTCACCGCTTATCACAGCACCTTCGATCAATTGCCCGGACGACAGTTTACCGTCACGGTTATCCAGCTTAACTCTGGCCAGTTGATAGGGCTGGGTTAATGATGGGATGATATGCGCAATTACGCCGTTAATCTCAGTGTCAGCGGCCATAATGACCACTTTTTGTCCTGTCGCGACAGCATCTTGTTGTGACGGGTACAGGCGAAAATCTGCCCACAGGCCGCCAAAATCAGCAATGCTAAACAGCGTCTGCTGCTGTGCGACTTCACCAACATTGGCGCTGCGCTGAATAATAACGCCGTCAATTGGCGCTTTAATGGTATAGGTATTTAAGCTCTCATTTGACTCGACAACGGCCAGTACATCGCCTGCTTTTACGCTGTCACCCAGCGAGAATTTCACCGAGGTAAGAATACCGGGAAAACGGGCATTAACATGGCTGATGCGGTTTGGATCAGCGCTAAGCTTGCCATAAACAACCTGATGTTGGCGTAATCGCTGGCTGTCAGCACGGTCTGTGACAATATTAACTGCCGTAGCCATATCATCACTAATGCGGCTGCTTAGGGTTTCGTTGTGTTCATGCTCGTCGTTTTCGTCGTGCCCTTCATGCTCATTGTGTTCTTCATGTTTTTTGTGCTCTTCATTTTTCTTAGTGTCAGATTGCGGCTTTACCGCTTGTTCTTTGGCATGGACGTGAGCTTGTTCTTGCTCATTGGCGGCTATTACATGCATCGGCATCAGCCAGGCTGCAATAAACATTGCCAGTGTTACATGTGGTTTCATAATGCTATCTTCCTGTATGTTCTGTTTGCCACGTCGCACAGTTAATGAAGTGCGGCAGCGGGGCAATAATCTTGTCAGTTACTGCGTTACCGGCTCGGCGGTAAGCTGTTCAATCGTCGCCTGGCTCAATAGCACCGCAGTGGCGGTTTCCAGTAAGTGTCTTTTTGCCTGCAACAATTCTTGCTGGGCATTAAGCCAATCCTGATAATTTGAGCGCCCGCGCTGGTATGCATCACGGGTAAGATCCAGCGCTTGTTCCAGGTTGGGGATCACGTACTGCGCCAACTGTTGGTGACTGGTAATAAATTGCTGTCGTTGCGAGTACGCATCAAACAAGCGTTCATGCAGGATCAGTAAGCTATCCTGCTGTCGATACTCGACATTGTTTCGCTCTGCCAGCGCAGCTTCGATGGCTGCACTATTGCGACGTTCAGCAAATAACGGCACTGAGATACCAAAGGTAAGGCCTGTATCATCACTGGCCTGATAGCGTCTTACCCCTACCTGCCAACTCAGATCGGCGCGATTCTGGCTTTGTGCCAGTCGCACTTCAGCGTCTTTTAACCGACGTTCAGAGGCAAAAATGGTTAACGCCGGCGATTGTTGCAGCCGCTGATACAGCTCAGCAAAAGGGCGGCTTTGGCCAAAAGCAAACAAGTTACCTGCCACAACGTTAAAGTTGGCGCTGGTATCACCCCAAAAACGTGCTATGGCTATTTTTTGCCGCTCAATGCGCTGCAACAGGGCGTCCCGCCCGATCTGAACCTGCGCCAGTTGCGCCTTTGCCCGCATGATTTCAGCATCTGACAAGGCACCGCTGGCAGCACGTTTTTCAGCGCTTTGCAGCAGGGCTTCTGAGAGCGCTACGGCCTCTTCTGTCAGTGTCAATTCCTGCTGGCTGGCCAATAGATTAATATAATTGCGGGTAAGCTCTGCCAGCACATCCAGGGTTTGCGCCTGTTGCTGCCATTCAAGAGTATTGAGCCTGGCGTCTACTACCGCAGCGCGCCATTGAGCTTTATTATCCAGCTCTATCACGGAAGATAAGGCGATTGTCAGCTCAGCACCGGCCAGCCCTCTGGCCTCTCCGGTGCCCGCAACATTCTCAAGCTCTACACCGAGTTGATAACCGGGTTTAAGGCTTTGCAAATCACGCTCTGCAAACAGACGCTGTTGCGTAAATTTAAACTGATGCAGCTGAGGGTTGTGTTGCAGCGTTTTATCTATTGCCTGTTGTAATGTCAGTGTTTGCGGCTCGGCACGTAGCGGAAGCGCGCAAAATACCGCCGCCAGTATTGCTGGCAGCATTAGTGTCATACGCATGGGTATGCTCCTGAAAGTTAATCGTTAATAAAAAAAGATAAACAAGCAGGATCAGATTTTTGGCGGCGGCACCGGTGGGCGATAGCTAATGAGGTTTAACCCTGGTTGGGTAGCGGCTATAACGCTGTCACGGAAGTTAAGCACCTCCATGCCCTGAAAAAAAGCGATATAGCAGGTGACATGAGCATGATTACTGTGTTCGTCGGTATCATGCTCAGAGTTATGTTCAACGTTATGTGCAGTGACTTGCTCACTGCTTACGTCGAAAAGGGTATCTGAGTGGCAGTGTTCATGTTGCAGGTCAGTGTAGGTATGGGCATGATCGGGCAAATGCATAACTAACGCATCACAGGCCATCACGGCATGATTCAGCATAGTCAGCAACAGTAATAATAAGCCTGATGTACGACCTAACATAAATCCCTCAGTAAGTTAGCGCTATGGTAGCGCTATTGCGACTTAACAACAAGCTACGCTTTTAGCTGTAAAATCCTGCGCGCACCATTGAGTACAACTAATCCAATGATGAACCCTATTACCAGATCCGGATAGCGTGACCCGGTCCAGGTGACTAATAATCCGGCCAAAATCACCCCTGCATTTGCGATAACGTCATTTGCAGAAAAAATCCAACTGGCTTTCATATGCGCGCCGCTTTCTTTTTGTTGATGAATTAACGAAAGACAGATCACATTAGCAACCAAAGCAATAGCGCCCATAATTAACATCAACGTCGACACAGGCTCGCTACCAAACAGGTAGCGCCGTATCACCTCACTGATCACCCCTAAGGCTAAAGCCAATTGCAGCCAGCCGGCAAGCTGTGCGGCGTTTAATTGAACCTTGCTACTACGCCCGACTGCGTATAGCGCAACCCCGTATACCGCTGCATCGGCAAACATATCCAGAGAGTCAGCTATTAACCCGGTTGATTGGGCCAGCCAACCGGTCACAAACTCTACTGCAAACATCACCGCGTTAATGCCCAGCAACCACTTTAAAATTAACCCCTCACGCTGCGAACCTGATGCTGTGGATTGTCTGGCCTGCGTTACCTCTTCGTGTTTCACCGGCCCGGTCTTTGTCAGCGATGCGCCCAGCCCTAAGCTGTGCATTTTTGGTGTAATTTCATTGGCATTAACTGTGTGAAAAACGCGAACCTGCCGTTGTGGGATATCAAACTGTAACAGAACACCAGGCTCAACTGTTTCCAGTGCCATACGGATCAAACGCTCTTCGGCAGGGCAGTCCATTTTAGGCACCCTAAATTCACTAAGGTAGGCATATTTTGCATGCTTATCAGGTGCATCAACGGCGCTATTTTCACTGTTGCCCGTTTCGCTACACTTATCATTGGAACAGCATTTTGGATTCATAACCGATAAACCTTGGGTTGTTATGGAACATAGTTTAAAGTCTATAGTAACTATAGAGTCAATAGGCCGCAGCATGATAATAAAAATTGGTGAGCTGGCAAAAATCTCCGGCTGTTCTGTTCAAACTATCCGTCACTATGACAAGGAGCAGCTTCTTTCGGCGAAAATACGTAGTGATGGCAATTTTCGTCTCTATGATCAGGCCGACATCGAGCGACTGCTATTTATTAAACACTGCCGGAGTTTAGATCTGAGTTTGGCAGAAATTCGTCAGTTACTGAGTTTGAATGACTCGCCAATGTCGCAGTGTGATGATGTCAATCAGATGATTGAACAGCATATCGAACAGGTAGAACGTCGCATAGCGGATTTAACGCAGCTTAATAAACAACTAAAGGCTTTACGTCTTAGCTGCAACTCGAAGCGCACGGTAGAGCACTGTGGTATTTTAAAACAACTGAATGAAGCCGTTAGTCAAACCAACTAAGTTGTTATCAGCAATAAATAGGAGAGTCTTAATGCACCAGCACAACCATTCACATATCAAAGACGACAGCGACAACCGGATCGCTATGGCTTTTTTTCTTAATGTGGGTTTTACCCTAATTGAGTTTATCGGCGGTTGGTTAACCAACAGCACAGCAATTATGGCAGATGCAGTGCATGACCTGGGTGATAGCTTATCTATTGGCAGTGCATGGCTGTTGAACCGGCTTGGCCGAAAGTCTGCAAACCGACAATTTACTTACGGCTACCGCAGATTGTCATTGTTTGGCGCCTTAATTAACGGCTTGGTATTGATTGCCGGATCGGTTTGGGTACTGACTGAGGCAATACCGCGGCTGGCTAACCCGGTAATGCCAGTGACAGAGGGAATGCTGGCTTTAGCTGTGCTGGGTGTTGCAGTCAATGGCTTTGCCGCTTACCGCTTGAGCAAAGGAAATACACTGAATGAAAAAGTGCTGAATTGGCATTTGCTTGAAGACGTTCTTGGGTGGGTTGCAGTTTTGGTTGTGGCTATTGTGCTGCAATTTGTGGATTGGCCTATCCTTGACCCTTTGCTTTCTATTGGTTTCACCTTATTTATTTTGGTTAATGTTTTACGAAACCTCAGCACAACTGCGCGTTTATTTCTGCAAGCCGCGCCAGATAGCAAATTGCAAAATGAAATCCAAGATACTTTGCTGAAAATTGATGAGTTAGACAGCATTCATCACCTGCATCTCTGGTCGCTTGATGGTGAACATCATGTACTCACCGCACATGTGGTAACCAATGCCAGCAAGGCATTTACTGCAAACCATTATGCCGATATTAAGCTGCGTATTGCTAACGCATTGGAGCAGTTTGATTTAGCACATACCACGATAGAACTGGAGTTAACACAAGAACATTGTCGGGATGAATTCCCGGATAAGGTGCAGTGAAGTGACCGTCATTACAACGTTAGGTTTATTTATCATTACTGCAATAGCAGAAATTGTCGGTTGCTATTTGCCTTACTTGTGGCTGAAAAAAGGAGCTTCAGCCTGGGTGCTGTTACCTGCTGCAATCAGTCTGGCATTATTTGCCTGGTTGTTAACGCTTCACCCAACGGCTGCTGGACGTGTTTACGCGGCTTATGGCGGAGTATACGTAACAATAGCAATAGTCTGGTTGTGGGGAGTAGATGGCATTCAACCACACCGCTGGGATCTGGCTGGCGTGGTGCTAATGCTCGCAGGCATGGCAGTGATCATGTTTGCGCCGAGATAAACAATTTGTTTTGAGCACGGTATTACGAAAAGAAAGACTTAGGTACTTTTATCATTTATAGCAATGGTTTTTCTGTTCTTGATTAAGAATTTTTCAGAATACATTGTGTATCAAATGTTAGTCGCCCACAAAAATGGTTACAGCAGTGCCTGATTTACCTATTTTTTTACAAGGTGTACGCTTTGTTACTATTTCAGTTAAAAAGCTGCACTTTAATCACTATTAAAGTGCAAAATGAAACCATGCTCATTTTATTGACGCTAATGTCAGCTTTTCGCTCAAAGCGGTCCAATCATAAATTTGGCTCGTTAAAATTAGCTGTTGTTACTGGTCACAACAGCTAGTCAGAAAAACACACGATTCATTCATCTATCTGGCCAATCGCTCTTACCGGGATCATTAGCATGTTAGCTCTATGAAATTTTCTGGAGCTGACAATGAGAACCCCCTTGTTCCCTTGGTTCATCCTATGGGTGACCATCCCAATCATTATTTTCTTTCTATTCATCCTGCCCGCCCATGCTAGTGATGGGCAATTCTATCAGCGTGGTCAGGAAGGCTGGTTTTGGTATCAGGTCATTCCTGAGCCAGCGGAGGATGAAGAGCCTATAAAGCCGGAATCAGGTGCAGCAGAGTCGAGTCAGAGCGGGCTAAAGCCTTTCAGTGCTGCCTGGTTCCGAGAGCACATGCAGTCGTTCATGGACAAGGCAATTGATGAGCCGACGAATGAGAATGTCAGAGCCTATCTGTATCTCCAGCGAGTCATGATGGATAAGGGCTCACAGTTTGCTGATGTTAGTCAGCAGGTTGTCATGGGCGATCCTGTTTTGGATGAAATCAGTCGTAGACCCTTGGCGACCTATGCTGCCAATCGGATGGATCGAGAAGCTGGCGCTCAACGGGATGTTGCTTTAGGTGAAGTAGCAAAACGGGCTGGCTTGTTCTTCTTCTATCGTTCGGATTGCCCTTATTGCCATGCTCAAGCGCCTATCATCGAATCCATGGCTTTGAACTACGGTTTCGAGGTGTTTGCTATTGCTGTCGATGGCTTGCCTTTACCAAGTGGAGAATTTCCAAATTACAAAGTCGATTCAGGACAAGCTCAATCCTTGTCCGTTACGACTGTTCCTGCGGTTTTCTTAGTTGACCCGCCTAATGTCATCACTCCGATTGGCCAGGGCGCAATGAGCCTTGATGAGCTCAATAATCGAATCATTCTTGCAGCCCATCAAGCCGGTTGGATTGACGATCAAACTTACTATGCCACCAGACCTGTTCAGCCCGGCGTTTCACTCGCGATGTCAGCCCAAGAGCTTAACGAAAAAATATTACAGGACCCTGAGTTCCTTGTTCGCTATCTGCGTGCACAAGGAGGGTTATAACGATGAAAAAAGTATTCCAAGTATCGCTAATCGCCTGTGCGATTGGTTTTTCATCTATGAGCCAAGCAAGCTTGCAACAGGAGATGAATCAGTTGTTTGGTTCAATGACCAACACCACTGCGCCTGGTGTATTCGAGAGTCAGCGGCGTGGCGTTATATCTGGTGGAAGTGTTGTTGTTCGTAACAGGATCATGAACGAAAACCTCGTCTCTATGGTGCCTCCGTCATTCCAAGCTGGTTGTGGCGGCATTGATATGTTCGCTGGAAGTTTGTCATTTGTTAACGCGGATCAGTTTGTTCAATTACTTCGCTCTGTAGCGGCAAATGCCAAGGGGTACGCATTCCAATTGGCGCTCAGTGCTATGTGTGAGAAATGCTCCCAGCACATGGAGACACTGCAAAAGAAAATCCAGCAGTTGAACGAATATTTTGGCAATTCCTGTCAAATGGCTCAGGGAGTCGTGAACGATACTCTGGCTGCTTTTGGTAAGAAGGGGCAAACAGAAGCCAGCATGTTGAGCTCTCTCAAAGGGGCTGGAGACGTTTTTACCAGTTGGAGTGAGTCCAACGGTAAGAACCCTTATGAGAATGCTTCAAGTGTCGCGGCATCTGATGTGAACAAAACGATTAAAGGTAACTTGGTCTGGCGAGCACTGAAACGTCACTCGGCATCAAGCTGGTTTGCATCGGGGGATGATCGTTTTCTTGAAGCGGTTATGTCGGTGACTGGCTCGATCATCGTTGGTGATTTAGCGAATGCGGCTGATGGTCAAGGTAAAGCCCCAAAACTGACCAGACTGAATGGCAATAAAGTGACTATTGAGCATCTAATTCATGGCGGTAACGTCGCTATGTACCGATGTGACACAGTGACACAAGACGGCTGTCTAAATCCGACAATCGCTAACGTGACCCTAACCGGGTTATCAACTCAGGTCGAAAATTTACTTCTTGGTACAGGTTCTAGTAACGGCATTATATTTAAGTTTGCTCGGAATACTGGGGCAGCTAGCACCACCGAAAAGGCTTTTATGACCTCGGCTCCTGCAAGCATTGGCGGCATGATTCGAACACTTTCAGCATTAAATGAAGGGGCTGCTAGGTCGTTTGCTTCAAGAGCTGCGCCATTTATTGCTGTTGAGATGGCCCGGGCATTGGTTGAAGACATGCTCAACGCAGCTAGAAGCACATCTGGTGTGGAAGATCATGCCTATGCGAAGTTGTTAACCGAAGACCTTGAACGTGCACGTCGCCAAATCAATGAGGAGTACGCTGCGTTGCAGCGAAGATACGGCTCAGAGCAAGAATTGCTGGCGCATTTTAACCAGGTGATTCAGACCATTCGCAAACAGCGTTATTACACCGTTAAATCTACGGCGCTGGGGGAATAGGTCATGTGGGAAATCTATTCCATCGGGGATTCGGCTTTTTTAGAGCAGGTCCTGAACGCTGTCGCGATGATCACTGGTACAGGCGATTTTACTTCAATGGTTCGCATTGGCTTGCTCATTGGGGTATTGATGGTCTCTGTTCAGGCCTTAATGCAAGGTGGTCGTGGGATTAACTTTCAACACGTCTTAGTCTCATGGCTAGTCTTTGCAACCATGTTTGGACCCAGTACCCGAGTGAGCATTGAGGATGCGTACACGGGACAAGTTCGAGTGGTTGATAATGTGCCCATCGGTGTTGCTGCCGCAGGCAGTACGATTTCGACTGTTGGCTTTCAAATCACGCGATTGTTTGAAACGGCGTTCTCAACTCCCGCCATGACGGAATACGGCTTTGCATCCAGTTTACAGTCACTGATTAAAGTGAGAAAACAGGTGATGGATCGCTCTGGGTTGGGTGATGCAAATCGTGTCGGTGGCTCAGATATCGAACAATCGTGGTTTAACTACATCAAAGAATGCACCTTGATTGGCATCGACATAGGCCAAAAGAACCTAGATCAGGTGCTAAGTGATCCTAACCCGATGACTGCGATTAGGTTTGATTCGCGCATTTATGGCACGCGCATCATGCTAAGTGGTAGCAGTAGCGATTTGGACTGCACCGATGCCTATAGCCAGCTGAAACTCATGACAGAATCAACCTTCATTCCAAGGCTTAAACAGGTTTTGTCAGCCTCATTGGGGACTTCGTCAGCAACGGATACTGATGACGTGATCCGAAATGCACTGAATAACCTTGGTTTGGCTTCGGTTAACACCCAAGAGTACATGACCGCGTCGGTGCTTTTGCCTATTTATGAGCAAAGCGTGACGGGCAAGTATATGGATGATCAAGCTTTCACCGCAGCCGTGATGGTTAACCAAGCGATTGAGCAGCGCAATACGCAATGGGCGGCGGAGCAGACCCTGTTCCAAAGTATCGTTCGTCCGATGATGACGTTTTTTGAGGGTTTCATTTACGCCATCACCCCATTGATGGCCTTTGTGATTGCCCTTGGCCAAATCGGGATGCGAATGGCCGGGAAGTACTTGTTAATCCTGCTTTGGATTCAACTTTGGATGCCTGTCATGGCCATCATTAACCTATATATCCATTTAACCGTTGCTGGGAAAATGTCGGCTCTTGATGCCTTTGCAGGTACAGAAGTGCCATCTTTTGCTGGGATGATGCAGATGGATTCAGTGCTGCAAACCTGGATAGCTACTGGCGGCATGTTGGCGTCGAGTGTTCCGGCGATTTCGCTCATGCTCGTGTATGGCTCAGCAATAACCGCTACCCACTTGGCTGGACGTCTTCAAAACGGTGATGCCATTGATGAAAAGATGGCAAGTCCAGATGTCGCGAAAAATGCCCCGGTGATGCAATCACAGTCAATGTTCCAAAATTCAGCCCTCACAGGTTCTGCAATGACCGGTGCGTCAAACTTACTAAGCAGTTTCTCTGTCGGAAATGCGGTGGGTTCAATGGTCGGTTCTGCAAAAGAATCCATGACTCAGGCAACTCAAGCCTTTAGCCGTCAAGTTGGCAATACCATGAGTCGAACTTTTGGTGAAAAGCTAAGTTACGACAACCTTTCTTCGGTTGGACGTCAGATCGGTTCTTCGAATTCCGCATCTAGCGCCGTTGTTAATCAGGTTACTGATGACCTGCAAACACGGTATGGTTTCGGAGACGATAAAAAAGACGCTGTACGTGGCTTGGTATCGGGCGTGCTATCGGGAGGCCTAAGGGTCGGTGGCGATGGAACTATTACTAATCCCGGTGAGAAAGAAGTTGCTGATAAGGGCTTTCTTGGAAGGCTTCTTGGTACTGGCGGCAATGATTCTCCACAGGGCAACTTGCCAGGAGTCGATAAGCCAGACTCATCTCGTGTACCAAAACTATCAAGGGTACGAGCAGGCTTGGATTTAGGTGGTAACTTTAGTGGCCAAGTTGAGTCATCAGAGGGCAGTTCTCGATCTACGACCGCAAATACGCTCACTGGGGAGATGCGAAGCTTGGCATCAAGTGATTCACGACGTGCTGAGTTTCGCGATGCGATGGTTAAGGACCTTTCAGATTCAAGACGCTCTGGCGTTGAGATGTCGTTGTCTAATCAAGACTATCAGTCACTTCAGAGTTCAGCACAAGACGTTATCACGGCATCAAACCGCTTTAGTGAGCTTGATCAGGCCAGCTACAGTCTATCAGGACAAAGGAACACGGATGGTGCGACGTTAACTCGATTAGCAGCGGATAATCCTGAAGTCATGGATTATTTAGGTCGCTATATGAACCAGCATGTTGAAGCAGGTAACCGATTACGTGAAAACCTTCCAATGTATCAGCGCTTGCTACCTGATGATAATCAGGCGTATGTGGCCGCAGCTATGGAATCTTTAACCTATAGCAACTCCTCGACGCCCGCTGAACGAGACAATGACTATCAAGCAGCAATGACTGTTATGGCCATGGCTACCGGAGCCGATTTACGATCTATTCAGCCACGCTCTAATGAAGGCTTGTCATCAACTGCACCTACTTTTGGTGGCACTCAAAGCCAAGTTGAATCCGGTGTATTGGGCGGCTACGAGGATGCTGCAACTGTTCAAACTCAGTTCAACGCAGCTCAATCGGCTTACCAAACTAATTTGTCTGGTGTTGATGGACAACTAAATGCGCATCAACAACAAGCCCAACAGACCGTAGTTTCTGACACAAGTACCTATCAATCTGGACTAAACAGTGAAGCTGGCTCTCAGTGGCGATCTCGCATTATGGCTGATGATAGCGGAGTTTCTGGTGCTGAAATGTTCTTCAACAGCGCCAGTGCTATTGGTGACTTCAGTGGCAAGCATACTGATGCAGCACTGCATACCTTGAATCACTTTGGCGAAGACTATGAGAGTTACAAGGAGCAAGCACTTGCAGAACCTGGCTCACGAGGTTTCTTGCACAATGCAACTGTGGCCAGCAAATCAACATGGGATGGGTTAAAAGCAGCCGTTGATGCCGGAACCTCTTTGGAAAACCCATTGACGGCGTTTAATGATGCATACAGTGGATCGAGTTCGCAGTATGCCTCCGAAGTAAACTGGGGTACTAAGTCTGAAGCCATGTTGGCTGGGGCATTCGGTGCGGCAGTTAACAATCGATATGGTGAGTTCTTAGAACAGTACGCCGATGATTTTAAACAGGAAGCATACAGCGAAGGGCAGAGAATGGGATTGACCCCGATTCAAAGTCAAGTGTTCGCTCAAGCTTTCAATGAAGGTTTGGCGGGGCGCGTTTTCAACTCTGAAGACTCATCGAGTTGGTCGCCTGAAATGCTTGATCTAAGGGAGCAAATGCTAAATGACTATCGTCAAAAGGATGAGAGTGGCGCTTACATCCCTGACAGTGTGTCCGAAGAAGATAAAGCATTTGTGGATAAGCAGATAGCGGTGATCTCAAATGCATCCCTTGCGGGAGATTATGCTCAGAACAACTTGATCGATATTAGAGCCTATAACCAGGCATCAGGAAGGAACTGAAAATAGAAGGTAGCCGGCTTGTGGTGGGCTGGCTATTTTTTTGGCTTTTTGGGATACCTTGGATAAAAGCCATCAAAAAACGAATGGAGCTTATACCAATACCATTTTTCTTCAATGCTCAAAGTTCTACCCGAATCTTTAACTTGGCTGCTCAAGAATCTAATTCCAGTACAAATAGCTATGAAAAAGAGTCCCAAACCAACAATTGTCCAACTCGCTTGCCAGTATGCGATTGCTAAAAGCATCGTGATGATGGCTATTAGGCCGATGGGGTTACAGGTCGCTTTGAATCCCAAGTAGCCGAAAAAAACGACGGTGCAGAACAGAAATGGTAAAGCCGCTAACTTGGCTGATGCTGTTAATATTTCTGATGGGAAAAAATGAGCCGTAGCCAAAGTCGCCAGAAAAAGCCCCAGTGATATAACCCAGCAGCGTGCTGGTAAAGATTTAAGTAAGTTTGTCATCTTAGTACTCTCAAAGTGCACGGGCGGTGCACAATCAAATCATGCATCAGCATGTTAGTTCTCAAAAAGTGCTCTAGTGGTTTGCTCTGCCATAATCTCACACACAGGGCATTTAAGCTGAATGCGCTGTTGTGATACCGTCAAATACAGACTGCCGCATCGACACCGGTGTAAGGATGCAAGCTGTGATCTTAAATCACGAGCTAGAACCCAACCTTCATTGATGGTCAGTTTTTTCCAGGGGATCTCAGCAGGAAGATCTGCTTCTTCTCTTGCAACCAAGTACGCATCATAAGCCTTCATCAAAGCATCTATATTTAGTTGCTTGTAGACATTATCACCACCAATATTGACATAAAGCGCCATCAGCAGGGAGCCTTCAACTAAGGCTCTTCTGCTTTTAACAATGGCATCAGATTCAGGTAATTGACCAGGACAAGGTGATTTGCCAGTCACTTCTTTGTGAAGCCTTCTGATAATGTGGATTGGCAAACCAGTATCGAGCGCGATAATGGTTGTTCGAAATCCGTATTTAATAAGTAGCGAGGCTCGGGTAAACAGCTCACTTTTGGACAGGTTATCAATCATGCATCCCCCTTGTTGTTTAGGGTTGATAATAAATAAGCGATTCTTGGGATACCTGTGCCTTTGCTCTTCACCATCTCAATCAGTTGGCTTTGGTTACCCCTTGGTTGAAACAGCATGAATGATGAGGTCGCCACTCGTTGCAGGTCATCAACACCAGCATTAATCAAAGCATCAACCACGTCGCGTGTAAGTCCAAAGCGCAAGACGGCCTCTTGCGGATCAATTCGCGCTAATTCTCGTGCTGCGTGTAGGTACGCCAAATTTAATTGATAGAAGTCTTGTTGATTGGTTGTCATTGACGGACCTCCAGTTCATGTAAAATATTGCGATAGATAGAAAGCACTCTTTGCCCATACCAGCGTGCACGCTCTTCGTTCCAACTGTGATAGCGGCCTATGCCAAGCTCTAAATCATTTGGTGAAGACTTGATTGCTTCGGCCAAAATACTTGAGCCGACGGTAAGGTTGGTGATGGGGTCTAGCAGTTCCGCTGCTGAGCTCACTCGATGCCCATGCCAATGCAAATTGATTTGCATTAGGCCAATATCGAGCTGATATTTTTCAGTCTCTTGCAGTGCTTGGTTTAACAGTTTCTCTGCTTCTGTCTTAGATTTGGCATAGGTTGCGTTTGAACCATTGCGAATTGCGTATGGCCATGGACTGGTCATGTTGAGACCTCGATTTGAGGCCGACTCAGCCAAGGCAACGGCGTAGAGCATGACTGGATCAATACCAACGCTTTGTGCTGCTTTTTCCCACTGATAGCCCGGAAACGCATAAACTGAAGTGCTTGCGGACATGGCTATCACTAGGGCAATGGTTTTTGATTTAATCGTTTTCATTTTTGTCCTCTAATTGATTTCCGAGAAGCGCCTGAATGGCTTTCGGGCTTATTCTTTTTAATGGCACTGCGCTAAAGTCGGTGATGCCTCTTGTATAAACTTGTGCTGCTTTTGACCAGTCGCCCACGGCAACCGGCGCTTGCATATCAAATCCTTTTTGCTGGTTCTGATGGTCTGCAATACCTTGTAATAGCCTTGGGTATTCACCCACTTCGTCCCGCAACAAGTAAGCCTGGTAGCGTGTTAAAAACTCTTTTTGTTTAAAGGGGTATTCCCTGTCATCTACCTTGCAGAGTTCAACCCATCCCCCCATGTCTGAAATAACGCGGTGAATAAGCGCATCGTCAAACATCACGGATGTCCAAGCGCCAACCTGACGAACAGCCTTGTCAACTTTGTTCCAAGCAACCATGGCTCTTGAACCCGAGTTGCCATCGATATGCTTGATGACGTCAGCGGGCTTTGGAAAAAATTGCCCAGTATCCGGTGATTGAATATGCCGAGTCAGACCGATTCGCACTTCTTCAATGCTATAAGCACGAAGGGCTTCAAATGCGATGGATAGCAATTGTGGTGATACGCTTTTGCCATACATGGCCCAAGCAGCTCCCCAAACTTCAGCAAACTCGCGTTTATCAACCTCCTGCACTTGAACGAACCTCCCGAATACCTGGTCCGGCCCAGCTTTCAGCAATGCGGCGATTGCTTTCTTCAATGTTCAACTGGTGATTGCTGCTCTTTAGGCTCGTCGATGATTGCTGTACTTCATCAATGCGAACGTACTCGTCTTCCCATTGCCGGTTTAAAAGCCAGTTATGTGGCATAGGGGTCTTAGTCCGATCTTGATACTGCAATCGGTTGTCTCGTTGCTCTTTCCAGCGTGTTAGCACTTCCAAGGCGAGTTCATGGTCTTCATTGAGGCCCATGCGTAGCCATTCTTCTTTGGCTTTCGCTTTTTTTTCTTTGCGTATTTGTACATCCCAGAAGTCTTCAAACTGTATGTGGTCAACAGTTTTAACTGTTGCTTTATTGCTTCTCTCAGAGTCATCCGACCGTTGAGAGTCCCTTACCGGGTTGCCATCAGGCATAAACAATGATGAAAATTCTTCTGGTAGCCGAGCTTGAAAAGCGGCAAGAGATTTCAAAAGCGATGCCATACCAATGAAGTCGGCAGGTACATCTTTAAGCAACCGAAAG
Source organism: Shewanella inventionis (assembly GCF_019931735.1). Taxonomy (NCBI): domain Bacteria; kingdom Pseudomonadati; phylum Pseudomonadota; class Gammaproteobacteria; order Alteromonadales; family Shewanellaceae; genus Shewanella; species Shewanella inventionis. The sequence goes on from NZ_CP082926.1 coordinate 1,792,935, forward strand.
GCTGCCTTACCTTGGTTTGGGTTTTCGATTGGGTTGTGCTTCAGAAAGCTTCGAATCAAAGTCCAACCAGATTCCTCGCAACGAATCAGGAACTGATCTTGTTCTAACTCACTTAACGCCTTGGCAACCTGTTGCTCATCCCAGTTCAAGTCAGAAGCAACGTAACCAATCGGCAGTCGAAAGCAGCCAAGCAAATTACAATGCGGGCATGTAAGCAAGTACAGTCCTAGCAACTTCGCTGAGTCACTCCAGGACAAAACATTTTGCTTTAGCCAAAAGCGGGTATAGACCTTGCCATAATCACGCATGGAGGTACTCGCTTTTGTGTTTACGTAAAATGCTGACCATTACTTGCCCTTAATCCTACTGGTTACTGGCTTTCAGCTCGCTTGGGCATTCGGGGTAGATGTCCGGTCTTAACTGGGATCGGGTTACCTGTCCTTGCGTAGCTTGTTCGATGGGTAAAACGAATTCAGCGGGAACACGCCCTGATTTATTCAACCAAAACCAGACGTTTTGCTGTTTTGAGTTGATGGCTCGTGCTAATGCTGATTGCCCGCCGACCAAGTCAATGGCACGGCGGAGATGTTTTTGTGTCGTGTTGAACACTTCCATACCGTCTCCTGTTACAATAATAACTGTTACAAGATTGAATGTTACAGTTTAAACTGTAGATAAGTCAACAGTTAAAATTGTTGAAAGGCTACAGTTTTATTTGTAGAATACGGGCTTATGAAAACTTTATCCGAACGACTAAACCATGCCTTGCAGCTTACTGGGGTGACTCAGTCTGAGTTGGCTCGACGCATTGGTATCAAACAGCAGTCGATCAGCCAGATTTGCTCTGGTAAATCGGCTAGGTCTCGTTACACCATGCAGATCGCGGAGGCGCTTCGCGTGAATGCTCATTGGCTCGCCACAGGTGATGGCGAGATTGGCTTGGGGGTCGGTAATGTAGAAGTTGGGCCTGACATTAAGGGAAGAATTCCTCTCATTAACTGGGTTCAGGCCGGTGATTGGACTGAAATAGCGGAGGGATTTGCCCATGAAGATGCTGAGGAGTGGCGTGAAGTCACTGGGAAAGCACATGAGGGTTGTTTCGCACTTCGCGTAAAAGGCGACAGTATGGAAAATCCAAGCGGAAAAAAATCCATACCTGAGGGGGCAGTGATCGTTGTTGATCCTGAGTTACCTTACTCTTCAGGTTCATTGGTTGTTGCGCGTTTGGATGATTCGAAAGAAGCAACCTTTAAGCAGTTGGTTATTGATGGTGAACAGAAGTATCTAAAACCTTTGAACCCGCAATACCCTGCAATACCGATCAACGGCAACTGCACCATCATCGGTGTAGTACGACAAGCTATCATCGATTTCTGGTAGCGAAGGAATTTGTGGTTTAGCCACAGTTGTTCATTAGCTGAAGAAGCAACGATTGCAAACAGCTACAACTGAGCATTGGTGCACGCTGAGAGTAAATGGTAACCGATTAGATAACCATTGATTGTTTATAAAGTCAAGATCAGCGAAAATAGCGGCCAATTACGATTAACACGACGGATTTGACAAGCGAAGAACTGAAAAGAGAGTACTTCCAAAAGTGTGTACAAATCCGTGTACAAACTAAAAGAATTTATACATGGCAAACCAAGATTTTCTTAATGAAATCAATAAGCGAAGGACCTTTGCTATCATCTCGCACCCCGATGCGGGTAAAACCACCATCACCGAAAAGGTACTATTATTCGGACAGGCTTTACAAAAAGCCGGTACGGTAAAAGGTAAAAAGTCAGGTCAACACGCTAAATCTGACTGGATGGAAATGGAAAAAGACCGTGGTATTTCGATTACTACGTCTGTGATGCAATTTCCATACGGTGGCGCACTTATCAACTTACTTGATACACCTGGTCACGAAGACTTTTCGGAAGATACTTACCGTACTCTTACCGCTGTAGATTCTTGTTTAATGGTTATCGATTCTGCTAAAGGTGTTGAAGACCGAACCATTAAGCTGATGGAAGTGACTCGCTTACGCGACACGCCTATTGTGACATTTATGAATAAATGTGACCGTGATATTCGTGATCCGATTGAGTTGATGGATGAAGTTGAAGACATTTTAAAAATGGCTTGTGCACCTATTACCTGGCCTATTGGATCAGGTAAGGACTTTAAAGGTGTTTATCATATTTTACGTGATGAAGTGATTTTGTACCAAAGTGGTATGGGACACACTATTCAAGAAGAGCGCATTATTAAAGGTTTACATAACCCGGAATTAGATAAAGCGCTTGGATCATATGCTTCAGATATTCGTGATGAAATGGAGTTGGTGGCTGGAGCTTCGCACGTTTTTGATCAAGAGGCATTTTTAAAAGGTGAACTCACACCTGTGTATTTTGGTACCGCGTTAGGTAACTTTGGTGTTGATCATATACTCGATGGTATTGTTGAATGGGCACCAAAACCTTTACCCCGTGAAACTGATGTCCGTGAAGTGTTGCCCAATGAAGAGAAATTTTCAGGATTTATTTTTAAAATTCAGGCAAACATGGATCCTAAGCACCGAGACCGTGTTGCATTTATGCGAGTGTGTTCAGGTCGATATGAACAAGGCATGAAAATGCATCATGTGCGTATTGGTAAAGATGTTAACGTGAGTGATGCGTTAACCTTTATGGCGGGTGATCGAAACAGGGCTGAAGCGGCATATCCTGGTGATATTATTGGTCTGCACAATCACGGTACCATGCGAATAGGCGATACATTTACCCAGGGCGAAAAAATTCGTTTTACTGGCGTGCCTAACTTTGCGCCAGAAATGTTCCGCCGAATTCGATTAAAAGATCCATTAAAACAAAAGCAATTGCTAAAAGGCTTAGTGCAGTTATCTGAAGAGGGCGCTGTACAGGTATTTAGGCCCATTGACTCAAATGATTTAATTGTTGGTGCTGTTGGTGTTCTTCAGTTTGAAGTGGTTGTTGGACGCTTAAAAAGCGAATATAACGTTGAAGCGATTTACGAAGGCATTAGTGTCAGTACTGCCCGTTGGGTTTACTGTAAAGATGAGCGTAAACTTGAAGAGTTTCGTCGCAAGTGTAGTGCTAACCTTGCACTCGATGGTGGCGATAACTTAACTTATATTGCACCGACTATGGTTAATTTAAACCTGTCGATGGAACGCTACCCTGACATTGAGTTTGCTAAGACACGTGAACACTAGTTGTTAAGTTTTATGTTGAGTTAATGTAAAAAAGGTGGCTTTGCCGCCTTTTTTATTGTGTTTTTAAGGGGCCTGTCACAGTAATTCTTATAGTTGTGTGAGGTGAAGATAAATAATCGGTACTTATAGAATATTGACAAGATTTGCACGGTTCAATGTTCGATTCATTTCTATTTAAAGCTGCGCTTATCGTGCCAATGTATTTTGTGCTAGTTTAGCGCTAATCATAATAATAGTAGATGCAATATGATCGATACCCACGCACATCTGGATATGGCTGATTTTGATCAGGACCGAGACGAGCTTGTTGCTGAAATGAGCAAACAGGGCATTTCATCTGTGATTATCCCTGGCGTTGCTGCTGATAAATGGCAGCATCAATTAGACATCGCCGATAAATATCAATGGTATTTCGCCCTTGGGATCCATCCTTGGTATGTGCCAGATGAGATTGACCGAGCTATTGTTCTGCTTGACGCTATGTTGCAACAATATAGGGAAAATAAGCGTTTGGTGGCAGTTGGAGAGTGTGGTTTAGATAAATTACACTCTTGGTCAAATAAACAATTGTTGTTATTAGAAAAACAATTACACCTAGCGCAAACTTACCAATTACCTGTCATTTTACATGCGGTGAAAGCTCATCAAGAATTAATCACTCTTCTGAAACGATGTAGGCTAGAGCGTGGCGGGGTAATACATGGTTTTTATGGTAATCGGCAAATTGCCGAGCAATATATAGATCTCGGCTTTAAATTAGGCGTTGGTGGATTATTGCTCAATCCTAGTGCGAAAAAGCTTCGCCAAGCAGTGACCGAATTACCATTGGAACACTTTTTATTGGAAACCGATTCGCCCAGTATGAGCCCTTTTGATCAACCTAAAACACGTAATACCCCACTAATATTAAGTCGAATTGTGTCCGAAATCTCATTTTTAAAGAAAAATGAGACTGTCTGTATATTAGAACAGTTTAATAAAAATACTGTGCAACTGTTTGAGCTTTAATTGTTTTTTTTGAAACGAGTTGCGTAATGTTGAGTTTTATTGCTTAAGAGATTGAAATTAAACTCTAAAAAGTTGATCAAAACGACGCTTTTCGTTTCACGCTCAGTTATAATCATCAACGGAAATTAGGTGAGTTAACAACATTCAAAAAAACTGTTAACAAAAGGGTGATGATTAATGGATATTTTAATGAGTTTAGTAGGGGTGGTCGTCCTACTTGCGATAGGTTTTTTACTATCAACTAACAAAAAAGCAATTAATGTACGTACCGTTGGTGGTGCTTTAGCTATTCAAGCATTCTTCGCTGGTTTCGTATTATATGTTCCAATCGGTAAAGATATTCTGAAAGGTGTATCTGACGCTGTATCAAGTGTGATTAGTTACGCACAAAGTGGTATCAGCTTCTTATTTGGTGATTTAGCTAACTTCAAAGTTGGTTTTATTTTCGCCATTAACGTATTACCCGTCATTGTATTCTTCTCTTCTTTAATTGCAGTGCTTTACTACTTAGGCATCATGCAGTGGATCATCCGTATTATCGGTGGTGGTTTACAAAAAGCATTAGGTACAAGCCGTACTGAGTCTATGTCTGCAACCGCAAACATCTTCGTTGGTCAAACTGAAGCGCCTTTAGTTGTTCGTCCATTTATTGCGACAATGACTCAATCTGAACTATTCGCCATTATGGTGGGTGGTCTTGCTTCTATTGCAGGTTCTGTATTAGCCGGTTACGCGCAAATGGGTGTTCCTATTGAATACTTAGTTGCAGCGTCATTCATGGCGGCACCAGGTGGTCTATTAATGGCTAAACTGATGCACCCTGAAACTGAAACCGCTATCAACGAAATGGATGACTTACCAGAAGACCCAGATAAACCAGCTAACGTATTAGACGCTGCTGCTGGCGGTGCTTCATCTGGTATGAGCCTAGCCATTAACGTTGGTGCAATGTTGATCGCATTCGTAGGCTTAATCGCTATGATCAACGGTATCATCGGTGGTGTAACAGGTTGGTTTGGTTTAGAGGGTATCACTCTAGAACTTATCCTTGGTTACATTTTCATGCCTTTAGCTTTCTTAATCGGTGTACCTTGGAACGAAGCATTAGTTGCTGGTTCTTTCATCGGTCAAAAGATTGTTGTTAACGAATTCGTTGCCTACTTGAACTTTGCTCCATACCTAAAAGATATTGCCGATGGCGGTGTGTTAGTTGAAGCAACTCAAGCTGTCATGACAGATCGTACTAAAGCGATTATCTCTTTCGCATTGTGTGGATTCGCTAACTTATCTTCTATTGCAATCTTACTTGGTGGTTTAGGTGCTATGGCTCCTTCACGTCGCCATGACCTTGCAAAATTAGGTATCCGTGCTGTTATCGCTGGTTCATTAGCTAACTTAATGAGCGCGACATTAGCCGGTCTATTCTTAGCTATCTAAGTTAAGAGTTAATCTAGAGGGTAAAACCTCAATCACTGGGTCTTTAGTGAGTCAATGTTAAAGGCCCAGTTTGTAAGACGTTGTTATTGATTTTTGTGTTAATCCACCATTTCCGATGCGAAGTTATAGGCTAGTTGAATACTGTACAAAGAGGATGTATTAAAGCCGCTGCTCAGTATTCATCAGTTTGTTTGTTAATAATGTGTAGACAAAAAGTCGCGACATTGTTCACAAAAAAGAATTTTGTATTCGTTTTTTATCGATTAAATATTGAGATTTATATCAGTAACGGTAAAATACGAATGATTAAAAAGAAGTGCTATCCAAGAAGATAGTTAAATAATATACATGGGGTTGATGATGAAAAATGTAAAAATGTTAGCTTTAGCGGGTGCAACAGTTGCTGCTATTTCTGGTAATACTTTCGCGGCAGATCGTACAGATCTTCACGCTACTGATTATAAATGGTTGCAGTTTAATGCGATGTATTCTATCGGTGAAAAGCCTGATAACCCAGCATCTGGCGATCAACATAACTACTTAGAAATGGAGTTTGGTGGTCGTTCTGGTGTTGTTGATCTTTATGGTTATGTTGATGTGTTCAACTTAGCAAATGAATCTACTGACAATGGTGACAAAAACCCAGGTTCAGGCACTAGTAAAATATTCATGAAGTTCAATCCTCGTTTCTCTATCGATGCGATTACTGGTAAAGATTTATCTTTTGGCCCAATCCAAGAAGTATATTTCTCAACTTTGTTCAACTGGGATGGTCTTAACGGCGAAGGCGTTAACTCTACATTCTGGGGTGTTGGTGCAGACGTAAACGTACCTTGGTTAGGCAAGACTGGTATGAACCTTTATGGTTACTACGACATGAACGCTAAAGAGTGGAACGGTTATCAGTTCTCAGCTAACTGGTTCAAGCCTTTCTACTTCTTCGACAACAAGAGCTTCTTATCATTCCAAGGTTATATCGATTACCAATTTGGTGCTGACGAAGACGACAACATGTTCGTTCCTAAGACTTCAAGCGGTGGTAACATCTTCTTTGGTCTATACTGGCATTCAGATCGTTACGCGCTTGGTTATGGCTTAAAAGGCTTCAAAGACGTATACCTACTTGAAGATGAAGGCGGATTGGTTGGCCTAGAATCTACTGGTTGGTCACATTACCTATCTGCAACTTACAAGTTCTAAGATTGGTATAGTGAATCTGTTGGAGCCGCATTTGCGGCTCCATATTTTATAATAAAAGTAACATCGAACTTTCATTTAAAATCATTGTCTAACAAGAGTGTTTTTATATAAAAGTTTGTACTCTACAAAGTTTTATTTTTACGCGCTAAAAAGGATTTTTCGCGGAACAGTTGAAACAAATATCTTTGTTTTATCTTTTCCGGTCTTCAAGGATTCAAGTCGTGGTACTCGTTATCAGATTGAATACTTAGGTTAGTAAATAGCAGCAAGATTTACTGGCAATACTGAAGGCCCGGCCATAATTATAATCATATAGCCAGCTATAGTGTTGCCTGAACAAAATTTATCGACTTTGATTTTTCGTTTCGGAGAGCAATTATGACTGATTTAAAAAAAGCGGCGCAACTTGGCATTTCATTAATGGATTTAACGACGTTAAATGATGATGATACCGACCAAAAAGTGATTGAGTTATGCCACAAAGCTAAATCTGCTGCGGGTAATACTGCCGCAATCTGTATTTATCCTCGTTTTATTCCTATTGCACGTAAAACATTAAATGAACTTGATTGTGAAGACATCAAAATCGCCACAGTAACCAACTTCCCACATGGTAATGACGATATTGCTATCGCAGTATTAGAAACCCGTGCAGCTGTTGCTTACGGTGCTGATGAAGTGGATGTGGTATTTCCATACCGTGCATTAATGGAAGGTAATGAGACCGTTGGTTTCGAACTCGTGAAAGCCTGTAAAGAAGAGTGCGGTGAAGACGCAATTTTAAAAGTGATTATCGAATCTGGTGAATTAAAAGATCCTGCATTAATCCGTAAGGCATCAGAAATTTCAATTGATGCTGGCGCTGATTTTATCAAAACATCTACGGGTAAAGTGCCAGTTAATGCGACGCTAGAAGCTGCTGAAATTATGCTAACTGTCATCAGTGAGAAAAACCGTAACATCGGTTTTAAACCAGCAGGCGGCGTACGTGATGCTGCTCAAACAGCAGAGTTTTTAGGCTTAGCGGCGCGTATTTTAGGTGACGACTGGGTTACACCACAAACATTCCGTTTTGGTGCATCAAGCTTGTTAAACAGCTTGTTGCACACGCTAGAATTGACTGAAGCGCCAAAAGCAACTTCTGGTTACTAATGGCAATAGCCTAGCAGAGCTCTGTTAGGCTTTATTTTCACTTTAGGTGGCGTATTACGCGTCATCTAAAGACACTATCATACGATAGTATTCCTATATTAATGGCGATCCTAAAGGTGATGGGTTGCCTAAAAGGGGACGTATTATGTTTCTTGCTCAAGAAATCATTCGTAAAAAACGCAATGGCGAAGCGCTAAGCACAGCCGAAATTCAATTTTTTGTTAACGGAATCACCCACAATACAGTATCAGAAGGGCAAATTGCTGCTTTTGGTATGGCGGTTTATTTTCAAGACATGAATATGGATGAGCGTATTGCATTGACTAGTGCCATGCGTGATTCTGGCACGGTTTTAAATTGGGATGCATTGCGTGTAAACGGTCCTATTATCGATAAGCACAGTACCGGTGGTGTAGGTGATGTTATCAGCCTAATGCTTGGCCCTATGGCTGCTGCGTGCGGTGGTTATGTGCCGATGATTTCTGGACGTGGTTTAGGCCATACCGGTGGTACACTTGATAAATTTGATGCCATTCCTGGGTATCAAACCGAACCTTCGAGTGAGCTTTTCCGCAAAGTCGTTAAAGAGGCTGGAGTAGCCATTATCGGTCAAACTGGCGATTTAGTGCCTGCAGATAAACGTTTTTATTCTATTCGTGATAACACGGCAACTGTTGAGTCTATTGGGCTTATTACCGCTTCAATTTTATCGAAAAAACTGGCAGCTGGTCTTGATGCGTTAGCTATGGATGTCAAAGTGGGTAGTGGCGCGTTTATGCCAACTTATGAAGCATCAGAAGAATTAGCCCGCAGTATTACTGCAGTTGCCAACGGTGCAGGCACTAAAACCACAGCGTTATTAACTGACATGAACCAAGTGTTGGCATCTTGTGCCGGTAATGCTGTTGAAGTGCGTGAAGCTATCCAGTTTTTAACCGGTCAATACCGTAACCCACGTTTATACGCTGTCACCATGGGATTATGTGCAGAAATGCTTATTTTGGGCGGTATTGCACAGAATGAAACCGATGCGCGTAATAAACTAAACGCTGTATTAGATAATGGTAAAGCGGCAGAGGCATTTGCTAAAATGGTCTCTGGTTTAGGCGGTCCTACCGATTTTGTTGAGGCATATGATAAGTATTTACCTCACGCGAAAATCATTCGCCCTGTTTATGCCAATACTTCCGGCTTTGCTTACCAAATGGATACCCGTGAGCTTGGTTTAGCTGTAGTTACCTTAGGCGGTGGTCGCCGTAAGCCTGGTGACGCACTCGATTACAGTGTCGGATTAACTCAAGTTTGCGCATTGGGTCAAGAAGTTAACAAAGATGTACCGTTAGCCATGATCCATGCTCAGTCTGAAGACGCCTTTGCTGAAGCTGCAGCTGCAGTGCAACAGGCTATTGTAGTGAGAGATAGCGCGCCAGAAAAGACGCCAGAAATTTATCGCTATATTCGCGCTTCAGATTTATAAAGGAAAACATAATGAAACGTACTTTTATCTTAATGCTAGACTCATTTGGTCTTGGCGCTGCAACCGATGCTGAGAAATTTGGTGATGTCGGTTCTGATACCTTTGGCCATATTGCTCAAGCATGTGCAGAAGGTAAAGCCGATATTGGTCGTCAAGGTCTGCTAAAACTTCCTAACTTAGCAAAGTTAGGTTTAGGCCATGCGGGATTTGAAAGCACAGGTAAATTTGCTGATGGTTTCAGTGATGATGTTGAAGTGATTGGTGCTTATGGCCATGCCGACGAGCTGAGCTCAGGTAAAGACACTCCAAGCGGTCACTGGGAAATGGCGGGTGTTCCTGTGCTATATGATTGGGGTTACTTCAGTGATTTAACCAACTCCTTTCCTAAAGAATTGACAGATAAAATTCTTAAACGTGCAGGCTTAGATGGCTTTTTGGGCAATTGTCATGCGTCGGGTACTCAAATCCTTGAAGAATTGGGTGAAGAGCACATGAAAACGGGTAAGCCTATTTTCTATACTTCTGCTGACTCAGTATTTCAAGTGGCTTGCCATGAAGAAACATTCGGTTTAGAGAATCTGTACAATTTATGCAAAATTGCCCGCGAAGAGCTTGAACCATACAACATTGGTCGTGTTATCGCGCGTCCATTTGTGGGCACAGGCCCAGCTGATTTTGCTCGCACAGGTAATCGACACGATTATGCTGTACTTCCTCCTGCGCCGACGGTGCTTGATAAGATGAAAGCGGCCGGTGGTGAAGTGGTCAGTATTGGTAAAATTGCTGATATTTATGCTCATAGTGGCATTACTCAGCAGTTTAAAGCTACTGGTCTTGAGGAGCTATTTGACGAAACTTTAGCGCAGATAAAACGCGCGGGTGATAACACTATCGTATTCACAAATTTTGTTGATTTTGACTCTCATTATGGCCACCGTCGTGACACTGCCGGTTATGCTAAAGCACTTGAGTATTTCGATTCTCGTTTGCCTGAGCTTTTTGCCATATTACAGCCAGATGATTTAGTGGTGTTTACCGCTGATCATGGTTGCGACCCAACATGGGTAGGTACTGAGCATACTCGTGAGCGTGTACCGGTTCTGGCTTATGGAGCAGGTTTACCGGCAGGATCGTTAGGTCGCCGTCAGTCTTTTGCTGATATTGGTCAGTCAATTGCGAGTTATTTTAAGTTAGAACCTATGAGTTATGGCGAATCTTTTATTAATTAGTCACATTTTCAAACGACGGTTCTATATAAAAGTTAATGCTTTTGCTAAACTGCACACATTATTAAGCAAGACCAAATAAAATAGAAACATAGGGGTTATATCATGGCTACACCACATATTAATGCTGTTGAAGGTGCGTTTGCTGAAACAGTGCTTTTCCCTGGCGATCCATTACGTGCTAAGTACATAGCTGAAACATTTTTAGAAAATGTTGAGCAAGTGACTGATGTGCGTAACATGCTAGGTTTTACAGGAACTTACAAAGGTAAGCGTATTTCGGTAATGGGTTCAGGTATGGGTATTCCATCTTGTTCGATTTATGCTCACGAACTTATTAAAGATTATGGTGTTAAAAACTTAATCCGTGTAGGAACTTGTGGCGCAATTAGCACTGATGTAAAAGTACGTGACGTGATCATTGGTATGGGTGCATGTACTGACTCTAAAGTGAACCGCTTACGCTTTAAAGATAACGATTTTGCAGCTATTGCTGACTTTAGCTTACTGAGCGCAGTGGTTGACTCTGCTAAAACTCACGGCACTAAAATCCGTGTAGGTAACGTTTTCTCTGCTGATTTATTTTACACACCAGATCCACAAATGTTTGACGTGATGGAAAAAATGGGTGTACTAGGCGTTGAGATGGAAGCGGCTGGTTTATACGGTGTTGCGCACGAATTAGGTGCTAAAGCATTATGTGTTGTGACTGTATCTGACCATATCCGTACGGGTGAAAAAACCACATCTGATGAGCGTCAAACGACTTTCAATGACATGATTATCATGACTTTGGATGCAGCGTTAACACTGTAAACTATAAATAGTACGATAATCAGTACTGTTTAACACTATCATACAGATGATGATTAAAAGGGACGCCAAAAAGCGTCCCTTTTATATTTTGTGTTATACCATTTCCATTAATTATGTGACCAATCAGAGTCGCTCAGACTGTTCAGTTTGAGGCGCATTGTTGAAATAATGGTTATTCCCTTCTAAAGCAATGCAACAAAGAAATGGACTGTCTGAGCGTCTCCTACAAGGCGGGTTTCTGTGCCTTCTATGCTGCTTAATAGTATTTTGACGTAGAGCAACTATGCCTACAATCCTATTACTTGCCTAGAAGGCACTGAATTCCCGCTGAATGACCAGATAATTAGTGGAATTGGTATTAGTTTTTATCTTCTTTTTCGTCTTTATCTTCTGCTTTTTCACTGCCTGACACTAACGCGATCCTTTTAGGCTTTTTACGTAACTTTGCTTGCGATTTTCTGCGATCAAAATCGGCACGTTTAAAGGATAATGCACGTGACAGTAATAAACCGATGAAACCAGCAACAATTAACATCATCTGCTGTAATTCCATGTTTTGTTCATGCAACACTTTAATTTCATCAAAAAAGATATCAAGGTTTAGCCGAACTTCTACATAACCTAGGTTGTTGTCATCTTGAATCACATTTTCGATTAAAGGAGGGTATGGCTTTAATAAGCCCTTTAACGCGTCTGAATCGGCTTCTAAGTCTTCAAAAGACACGCTTTGAGCAAAAGCCAGTCTTACCCCTTGAGAATTATATATGTTAACTGACATCACTTTAGGATCAGCGGCTAATGCAGACGCTAACCATTGAAGTTGCTCATCATTTTGTAAATACATTGCTGGTGCTGCACCATTTGCTGCTTGTTGAGCCAGTAAACGTGCCATCACTTTAGTTTGTGAGTTAAGCAAGTTTTGGCCATTTCTAAGGCTAGCTTGCCATAAATGTATAAGACCAAAAATGAGCGAAATCGCGATAACAATTTGTATTATCCGGCTAAATTTTTGTCTTTTCTTAAGACCTTTAACAAAAATCACTTTAATCCTCAGTGTTTTTTCTATTTAATTGGATGCTGATTTAGGGTGATCGTTGTAACTAGGTAACACTCAGCGGTAGTCCAATAACAGAGAATCATCAAAAAGCTATACTAATCGAAAAATTTGTCAGTAGATAGTCGGAACATACTAAGAGGCCGTATTGATGCAACAACAAGGTGAAAATGTTTTACTAAATTGGTTATTTTCAGAGGCTTGTGAGACTTATCAGCATCAGGGCCGTGTGTTATATCGTTATGAAGAGCCTGAGTACCCAATAAGTTTGCAATCTGATTTACCCTACCGTTGTCGGGTTATCTTTTCCTCACATTGTTCTGCTGATATTGAAGCTTGGCTGTGTTCCATTTCAATCAATATGCATATTGCGCAGCTTAAACGGCAAAATGATTTGTTAGGATTTGAGTTGTCAGCTCAAGTCGCAATTGATGAGTGGATAGCTGCTTTTCCGCAAAATATTGCCGCTGAGATAGTACTTATCCAGCAGCCTTTGGCACGTTTGAATCATCCGGGGTTATTAGTGATGGACATGGATTCAACCGCCATTCAAATAGAGTGTATTGACGAGCTTGCTGCAATGGCCGGTGTCGGTGATGAAGTTGCAGCCGTAACAGCCAGTGCCATGCGAGGCGAATTAGATTTTGAGCAATCGTTAAGGCAGCGAGTGGCTAAGTTAGCAGGAGCAGACGCTGCAATTATTAAGCAATTATGCGACGGCTTACCTTTAATGCCCGGTATAGAATCTATGGTTGCAGAGCTTAAAGCCCACCAATGGAAACTTGTGGTTGCATCAGGCGGATTTATTCCGTTTGTAGAGCATCTAAAGCACTTGCTAGGGTTAGATGCAGCCTATGCGAATGAGTTAGTGGTTATCAACGGTAAATTGACTGGCGAAGTCACTGGAGAGGTTGTTGATGCACAATACAAAGCCAATGTCATTGAGCGCTCGGCGCTGCAATGGGGCATTGCGTCAGGACAACGTGTTGCTATAGGTGATGGCGCCAATGATATTCCTATGATCCAAGCTGCTGATTTAGGATTGGCGTTTCATGCTAAGCCCAAGCTTGTTGCTGCTGCAGATGCAGCTATCGATCGTCTTGATTTACGCGCGCTAGTATTTTGCTTGCAGGCTTAATTGTTGCGATCAGACCTATGGGTGTGGCTGGATTAAGACTTTGACGTTAGATTTTGTCATGTTTTTGGTAGCCCAACATAACACTTAAGTTTTTGCTCTAATTTGTTTGTATTTGTTGGCAGTAATGATAGTTTAGTTTTAAATTTCTATTATTTCTGCCAACTGTGAACACTGATATTCAACAAGATTCGCTTTTTATTCCTTATCGTGACGGTCGTTTACACATAAGGCATATTGCTCCTACTACTGCCAATGGCGCCAATATTCCCATTTTAATGTTACATGGTGCCATGTCCAATGGCCGTGTTTTTTACAGTGACTCAGGTCGAGGGCTTGCTTGTTTTTTAGCCCGGGCTGGTTTTGATGTCTATGTGATGGATACTGCCGGTCGCGGGTTAAGTGAGCCGAAAATTCACCGTGATTTTGCGTTAGGTCAAGGGGAGGTCATTCGGGAACAGTTACCTTTGGTGCACCAGTTTATCTTGCAGCGTCATCCATTAGTAAGTCAGGTGCATTGGTGCGCACACTCATGGGGCGGTGTGCTAATGGCCAGTAGCTTGACGCGCTTTAGCCAGTTACAACACAGTGTCGCCTCCTTGTTAACTTTTGGTTCTAAACGTACGATAAAAGTACGCTCGTTTAGAAAGTGGCTCATGGTCGATTTTTTTTGGAATCGTCTAGCGCCATTTTTGGTATCAAGACAAGGGTATTTAGATGCCCATCGTCTTCGTGTCGGAATGGATAATGAAAGCCGCGCCTCGTTATTGCAAACCATTGATTGGGTTCGGGGAGACTGGGTTGATCATGATGATGAATTTGATTATGGTCACGCTGCCACTAATACTCAATGGCCAATCAGTTGGTTTATTGCCGGTAAAAATGACCGTGTGCTAGGTAATCCATCTGATGTGCGTGACATGATTGCTGAATGCGGCATAGGTAAAGTGAAGTATACGCTTTTGTCTAAAGAGCAAGGTAACCTATTTGATTATGACCATGCTGGCATGTTAACCAATAAACAAGCTGAACAAGATCATTTTGTTGCGATTAAAAACTGGTATTTAGCCTTGTAAGCTAAGTTGTTATCCAGCGTTCAGGTTACTTAGGTTTGTCGACCATGAGAAGGCTGGGATAACGAATTTCCACTTCGGCAGTAATATCCAGTAACTCACCTGAACCGATAACTTTCCAAAGCTGCTCTTCGAGCTGTTTTGCTCGATGGTTTGCATGAATATGAATGTATTCTAGTTCACGTCGAATGTAACTCATGTCGGGCTTATCTGTGGCACCACGATAGACTCTTAATGCCATAAATCGGCCTACTTTTTTACTTTGTTCAATAAAGGCTATTTGATTGTCTCTACCGCCTAATTCCGATTTGAGTATGCACTTTATTTGCACTGTGCCCCTTGGTTGGCGTACCAATTGGATAAATACTTCAAAAAAATCCATATCATGGCTGGGTTTCATTGATTTTATGGGGTCAATGATTTGTTGTTTTAACACATTATTATCTAACAAAGGCATTAAGTTGTATTGCAACACTTGATCTGTGTCTTGTGCGAACAAATGGCTTATTTCATCTGTGGTTGTGCCAATACCAATGCACGCCATTTGGGCTGATTTGACTGTTTTTTCTATAAAATAAGGCACGCCGGGCAATTGGCGCATAAATAGGTTCTTTAGGCCATCAGCCAGTTCTTTGAGTTGACCTTCGTTGTCAGATAATTGCTCTAGCTTTTGTTTGTTGTGGGCGATAAGTTTATTTAAAAACTCGACCCCTTCATGGGGGGAGTGTCCAACTAATGCACTTAAGTGTAATGTGAGGCCGTTCATGCGGCTGCGGATCAGTTGGTATGGCAAATTTGATAAGTTGGTTTTGCCAGCAGCGGCCTGAAGCCTTGGAAAGGATAACGTAACTTGAGCTGGCTCTGTAAAATCAACTGCGTGCTCCAGTATCAGTTGTAATCCTCGGCTAGAGATATCATGAGTAATACCTGTGGCTGTTTTATCGCCTTGCTGGATGACTACTGTGGTTTTAAAGGCAAATCGTGCCTCATGACGACGTTCACTAAATGGCATCGACACTTTTTTAATGCTGTGGTTTTTTACTTTGGCTTGAGCAAAAATTTTTAGTCCATTGACGTCTTCTTTGTTAAACCATTGCTGGTAATCTCGGCGAACTTCTTCATTGGTTAAATCAATAAGCTGTAAAATATGACTGAACTGGGCGAGTTGCTGCTCTGTTAATGCACTATAACGAGCATCATCGCCCGGGAGTGTTGAGGTTTTATAGTTTTTATTATGATCAATAGGTTGAGCAATTAATTTAAAAACCCGCCAACTGGCTTTAGTTGCAGCAAATCCAAGAAATAAATTGAGGTTTTTGGTGGCTTTTAACTCGGCTAATGTCGCTGAATAATAGTGCAGCTTACCTTGTGCATTATGGGTAAAACTAAAGAGCAGATTATGATCCGTGTCTGCGTTATTTTTGAGGAGCTGAGTCAGACGTCGAGTATTGATAAAGCTGGGTAATTGGCTGACGTGATTTTCATCTTGAAAGTAGTGTTGTATTGGTTGGTTGCCGCGACCAAGCAATTCGTAGCTAATGTGTGGTACATCGTCTTTGAGTGTGACATATAAGGGTAAATGTGTAAGCAATGGCAAGTAATGGCGTTCATATCCTAGGCCAGTTGCGGTAACAATGACATCGTTTACATCGACTTTATAGCGAAATTTATAACTTCGTATAACTTTGGTTAGCAGTTTGTCTAACGCATCACCACCACTTAACCGTTTAAGCCTTAAAATTGCGTGGCCATCTTTGTTTTGTATGTCTACTATTTGATAATCAACTCCATGTTGTAGATCATCAATGTAGAACTCTTCACTGAGCTCAAGCAGTTTGAGTTTAATGGGCTTATCTGGGTCTAAATGATGTTTAACGGGCAGTTTTACTCGTGCACCGCCAACGGAAAGATCCAGGGTCACACCGCTAATTTCATTGAGGTTTGATTGAGTCACAGCAATACGTATGCTGTAATTCATCCGTTCTTCGCAACGGTTAAAATAACTGCCAAGTACAACACCAGGGACTAAATATGGGTTTTCTTGGTTGAGGATGTCTTCTTGTTCAATATTACGCAGCTTTAAGCGGCGTAGTTTGTGCGCTTTTACAACCTGTTCGTAAACCCCTAAGGTGTATTTGTTACGATACAAAGGCAGGGCGTTAATGAGTGATTCTTTTGCTGGTTCGTCCAAAAAGTGCCGCTGGTTGGCAATCACAACTTCTTCACAGGGGAGTTCAGTTTTGTCGCGTAAGTCGATAATACGAGTGCATTGTGATGAAATACGATTAAGCTCCATTTTTAATAAAAAACGGGTTGAATTTGACTCATCAGCAGTCAGCCGCTCAAAAATGTCCTGAAAATCAGGCTCCATCAAGAGTGGTTTTAGTTGTTCAATTAATGCACTGTGGTTATCTAAACTCATTTTTGTTGTTTTTTGTCGTCTATTTAGTGAGTCTTATCGACATAGTATCGGCAAGAAAGTGCTGTTCTTTATGGCATTATTCATTACTAATCCATACTCTGTAAGTTAATATGGTTAGTCTATTTATTAATTAGCAGTTGTTACACGCTAATTAACAATCAGTTTGAACAAGATTGTAACTATTGGCAAGGTTCAAGATAAATATCGTTGTTATTTATCTCATTTTATTAACTTATTTAATCAGCCAACCTTGCTTTTGTCCATTTCCATTGATGTAGAGTAAATCACTGCGTTTTGTTTTAATGTGTTGGTCGATTTATCTAACATCCTCTTTATCGCAAGATGTTGAGTATATAAGTAAAATAGTAGGAAGTAATATGGCTAAAGCTCCAAAAATGGCATTTGTTTGTGACGATTGTGGCATGGATTATCCGCGTTGGCAGGGGCAGTGTCGTTGTGGTGCCTGGAATACCTTGGTTGAGGTTCGTTTAGCGAGTACTAAAACCGTCGCGTCGCGTCCGGCGGTATTAGGGTATGCCGGTGCGTCTGGTGGCGGAGCTAAAAAGCTCAATGATGTTGAGTCCGTTGAGGCTGAAAAAAGATTAACGGGAATTGGTGAGCTTGACAGAGTGCTCAGTGGTGGGCTTACAACGGGCTCTGTGAATATTATTTCAGGCGACCCTGGTGCGGGTAAAACCACATTATTGTCGGATTTAGTTGCACGTATGTCGCAGTCGACAGCATCACTCTATTGTACTGCTGAGGAGTCACTGTCCCAGTTTAAAAATCGAGTAAATCGTTTAAAGCTTAACTATAACGAAGATAATTTATATTTATTATCTGAAACCAGCGTTGAGTCGATAATTGAAGAGCTTGAAGCTAAGCAAATAAAATTTGCGGTTATAGATTCAATTCAGGCAGTGATTACCGATAATGCGAATGGTAGCCCAGGCTCTCCCTCTCAAGTGAAAACCGCAGCGCAAGCATTTACCCAATATTGTAAAAAAAATAACGTTACCATGTTCATTATTGCTCATGTGAATAAAAATAACGAAATCGCAGGGCCGCAAACCTTAGTGCATATTGTTGACGCGTTATTACATATCGATACCAACGATGGTCAAATTCGAACCTTAAGGGCGAATAAAAATCGTTTTGGTGATGTTGATACCGTGGGTATTTTTCGCATGAGCGAGCGCGGTATGCTGAGTGTCGATAACCCCAGCGAGATCTTTTTGTCAGGGTCGACCACTGAGTCGCCAGGTTCTACTATTACCTGTATTCGTAAAGGTAATCGCAATTTATTGCTAGAGATCCAATGTTTAACCACAGAGACGGAGTCAGAATTTCCTCAGCGAGTGTGTGTAGGGTTAAATATGAACCGGATTAAAATGTTGACGGGCATTTTACGCAAACACACAAAGACTAAAATTTTCCATGATACTTTTTTTAATATTGTGGGGGGGTTGAAAATCGATGAGTCTGAAACCTGTATCGATTTGGCATTAGTGACGGCGTTACTGAGCAGTTTAAATGACTTTGTTGTCCCGCGTACCACCTGCATTATGGGGGAGTTAAGTCTTAACGGTGATGTAAGGCCTATCGATAGTGGTGTACCGAGAGTGAAAGAAGCGGCGCAACACGGGTTTACCGAGATTTTTATTCCTTATCGCAATTACCATAAGTCAATGGAAGGCTTAGGAGCTAAAATTACCCCGGTAAAAACCATTCATGAATTACTTGAGTTGATTAATTAATACCGAGCAGCAAAAGAATGTACTCATGCTTACTGGTTAATATCGTTTATCACGTCGTTAGACATTTTGAGGATAAAACAACGAGATCGCTGCAATTTCGTCTTATTTTAAGCGATTTTATCTATGCAATTTCTAATCACTTATTTACCCTGATTGTTATCACTCAAGGAAATATAACAAAATGGCAAGCTTAAAAGCTTGCCATTTTTATTGCTGAAAAAGTAACAATTAAACGCTAAGGCGTTGGTGTCACGAGTGAATTAAGCTCACGGTCTAGCAACTCTGCATCGCCTAAATTGAGTTCAATAATACGGCGCAAATGAGTAATACTCTCAAGGTCAATATGCACACAGTTAAGCCCAAGGTGCTCTGGGGTTTTGTGAACAATGGCCGCCTGCATTTGCAGTTCAATGTCTGAGTCTGGCAACACAAATGCTAAGGTGACAATGGTATTAAGTTGCCCGGTGTAACCTGCTGGTAGTTCAACTAAAGCCCCATTGAGACTTAAATCTAAAATTTTTGTGCGCCAAGTTTGTTCGGTTTGCTGAATATAAGCACTAGCAGCAAATAAGATACGAGAAAACTTACGTCTGTCGTCCATGGGGTACCCTTATGAATTTATAATAACGGGATACTGCCCGTTGCCAATGAGTATGTTGTTATGCATTAAGCATACTTGATTTTTATCTTTTTCGCTGGCTTTTTAAACGAAAAAGGAGCGCGTTGCGCTCCTCAGGGGATTTAACCTATCTGTTATGCTGTGAGGCTTATATCAGTAAGTGTCCCATTAATGCGATTACTGGTAATGTTACTAAGGTGCGTAAGATAAATATGACAAAAAGTTCAAAAAAGTTAACCGGAATTTTACTACCAATCAGTAATGCCCCCACTTCGCTCATGTAAATTAATTGGGTCACAGATAATGCCGCTATCACAAAACGGGTTAAATCTGACTCAATAGAGCTGGCTAAAATAGAGGGGATAAACATGTCTGCAAAACCAACAACAATTGTTTTTGATGCGTCGACCGCTTCAGGGATTTGCAATAACTCTAACAACGGAATAAAGGGCATGCCGAGGTAATTAAATAAGGGGGTATGCTCAGCAAGTACCAATGCCACTGTGCCAATGGCCATTACCACAGGGATGACGCCAAAAATCATTTCAACAACGTTTTTGACCCCTTCAACTAAGACATGCTTAACACCGCCAGCTGAAGATGCTCTTTGCATTGCTTGCTCAAAACCCCATGAAAATACCCCATGATTGTTTGGTACGCTTTCATCGTCGTCATGTCGTGGTGTGTTGTCAATGTAGGTGTCTTTTTTCCATGATAATGGCGGAAGCTTAGGTACAATGACTGCTGCCACTAATCCGGCTAAACATACGGTCAGGTAAAATGGCACAAATAAATGTTCAAGTTTGACCTGCGAAATCACCACAAGGCTAAATGTAATTGATACAGCCGAAAATGTTGTGCCAATGACCGCTGCTTCTCTTTCAGTATAAAAACGAGTTTCATACTGCTTATTGGTCATTAAAATACCAACGCTGCCATCTCCTAACCATGAAGCCATACAATCGATTGCGCTGCGACCCGGAAGGTTGAATATGGGGCGCATTACTTTGGTCAACAAGGTGCCAAAAAATTCAAGTAAGCCGAAATTTAAAAGAAGTGGTAATAGCATTCCGGCAAAAATAAATACTGAAAATAACACTGGGACTAGGTCATTGAGTACCAGTCCTCCGGTTGCAGACGACGTGATCATCTCAGGGCCGACTTGCAAGTAAACCATGACAATAAATACTGCGCCCAAAATCCGGGTGACCAGCCAGAATAAATTCACTTTTAACAAGGTGCGTAAAAAATGATTCTTACGGACAAATTGAGGATTAACTATGCGAGTTAATAAAGACGCTATAGCCATAAATACGACAATACCAGCCACAATTAACTGAATTGAACTGCCCAGACTGGTTTGTAGTGCTTTAGAAATAATCGCAATTGGGATGGTAATTGCACCGTCAACACTGATAGGCGTCATAAACAGTAATAGACCAATCAGTGATGGGACGATAAAGGTAAGAATTGTTTTAATGTTATGTTGTTTGTGTGTCACGTTAAATACACCTTACGTATGTGCTTTAAAGTGGGCTTAAAGGGCAAGACCACTGTTGTAGATGGACGCTAAATGAATGTCCATTCAATTGTGCTTTTTAGGGAGGCAAGGTTACCTCCTTATTTGCAGTATGTAAAATGATTACTTAAACGAATAGATATTTGTTAAATGTGGGTAGATATACGCATTTGGATTTTTAATGACTAGATGGATAAACGTCAAATTAATCATTGTGTTGCGCTTCTGTTATTGGGTTGTTTTCTAGTTGTTTTTGAATTGTTTTTTTACTCAACAGTAAGATTAAATGGTTCAGCATTATGGCCTGATCAGCATTGCTGAACCATTGCTCAAATAGATACAAATTAGACGTAACACACACGACTAACGTCGATTAAAATGAGGCGTTATTGGCTTGTGGGTTGTAATCCATTCCCGGTAAACCTAACCAGTAGCCATTACAGTCTTTGGATTGGGTGTTCGTGATAGCAACTTGTGCTAGATCATTGAATTGAGCCTTATTAAGCAAGTTGGTTAAGGTGTCTGCGAGCGCAATATCGGCTAGTTTATTGGGTGAAATCCGCCAGTAATCAACACCCATATTGATCATGGTGGGTATTTGGTTTATCAGATTTACCTGTGCCGCTGATTGAGTTTGAATGCCGTTTAATCTTAATAGAGGTTGTGACTCTTGAGTTTGTGCTAACAAGCCTTTGCTGTGTCGTTGGCAAATGGTTTGGCAACTGTCTTTTGGTAACTGGTAATGCTTGGCAGTAAAACAGCGAGCAGAATGCGCTAATGGCATATATCCGTGTCCTAACACTTCTATTTCGAATGAGGGTTTCGTGTCTGTGTTGATCACTGCTTGCAGCCAATCTTTTGACAGTTCACATGGCATAACAAAGCGGAACATGCCTTTTTGGTGCAATAAATCTAAGCTGGCGCGATTATAGTTGTTAATTGTCGGGCCACACACAAAAGGCACTTTGGCTTGGTGAGCATAATACACGCCGGCCATATCGTTTGCTTCAATACAAAAGTCACCATTATTGATAGCGCGTGTTAATTCATGCAATTCTGATTGCGCTTCGACTAATGCCATGGTCGACAATATCACTTGTTTACCATGAGACTTAAGCATATTGGCTAACGCTAAATAGTCAGAAAATTTTAATTCGCGGCGGCGACTGCATACCGTTTCACCGAGATAAACGGTATCAATATTGCTGGTGGCAACAGCCTGGTAGAAGGTTTCTACGTCGGATTTAGACCAGCAATAACTGATAGGTCCTAGAGATATTTTCATTGTTGTCCTTATCGCTTTTATTGCCACTGGCGCTCGTAAGCACCTAATGTGGTAATTTGCCCTTCTGACACTTTGGCTAATGCCTGTGACCATTGAGCCTGTTCTGCAAACTCGTTAGGTGCTGCCAGATAAGTATCTATTGCGCTGCGCCACACTTGAGTGACCTGGCTAACATAGGCTGGGCTTCGTTGACGGCCTTCAATTTTAAGTGACGCTATTCCCGCTTGTGCTAACTGCGGTATCAGGCTTAATGTATTTAAGCTGGTGGGGGACTCGAGTAAATATTTGGCGTCTTGATCATATTGCGCCACATAGCGACCTTTACACACAACGGGGTAGCCAAGTTGCTGATGTGCTTGTGCTTTATCGATTAACACATTATTTAATCGAGTTAATTTATCAGTGCCACTGTCTTGCCAACGAACGTGGTTAGCAGGTGAACATGAGCCGCCAGTATTAGGAGATTGCCCGGTGACGTACGAAGATAAATGACAACGACCTTCAGCCATAATGCATAGACTGCCAAACGCAAATACCTCTAAGTCTACTGGGCTAACTTTGGCAAGATCCCTTACCTGTTTAATCGACAACACGCGAGGCAGTACGGCTCGTTCTATGTTAAATGCTTCTTTATAAAACGATAACGCCCCTAAATTGGTGGCACTGGCCTGTACAGATAAGTGTAAAGGCAAGTGTGGATGGTGCTGATGTGCGTAATTTAATAATGATAAATCTGCCACTATAAGTGCATCCATATTCAATTTCGCAGCTAAATCAACGGCCTGATACCAGCGTTGTTCATGGCCCGGTTTAGGGAAGGTGTTTATCGTTAAAAAGACTTTACGACCTTGACTATGAGCTAGCGTAGTGGCTTGTGCTAGCTGTTCTGCCGAAAAGTTTAACCCTGCAAATGACCGTGCGTTAGTGTCATCTTTTAGTCCCAGGTATACCGCGTCGGCACCCGCATTTAAGGCTGCTTTTAACGAGGCTAAATTACCTGCTGGGCATAAGAGTTCCATGTTAATGCTCTCATTATTTTAAAAGAACAGGAGTGTAAATGTGATTGAGTTAACATGAATTGATTTAAAACAGGTTTCGCTTGATAAATTGCCAGTAAACTAGCTTGCTAAATGGCGCTTTTTGCAGGTAGGAACCCTTAATGGCTCAAATATTACAACAACGTTTATCAGGATTTATTTTAGATATCGCCCCACAGTTTAGCCGACGTTCGTTAGCGCTCGTACCAAACAAACTGAAAATGTCTTTGATTACTCAAATGCTTAATTTAGTTCTGTCGGAGCAGCTTCGCGCAGGTGAATTAGTGTTTTTAAAAGATAAATCTGTAGGCATTTGTGTTGACGACATTGATTTGCAATTTCAAGTGGCCTTTGATAGCAAACTTCAGGCTTTGCCAATGACTAATCCGAATGTGATTTTTAGCGCCAACGTGCCTGAACTCTTGTTAGTCGCTGCGGCTAAAGAAGATCCGGATACCTTGTTTTTTCAACGCAAACTGCGTATTGAAGGTGATACTGAATTAGGCCTTGAGGTGAAAAATATGTTGTTATCAATAGAGCTTGATACGCTGCCAAGGCCAATAAAGTTAACAGTAGACAAGTTGGCGTGTATGTTACAAGCATTAACCCTAGGGTCTGAAACGGCTAAATAACCCATATAACAATAAAAACGGCGCATCGCGCCGTTTAGGGGGGGTTACCGCCCCGTAATGGCGGCATATTTAACTAGCAATTCATCGTGAGACTCAGCATGCAATGGGTCAGGATCAATGCAGTCGATAGGGCAAACCGAAACACAGGTTGGCTTGTCATAATGGCCAACGCATTCGGTACATAATGCCGGATCAATCTCGTATATTTCTGCCCCCATCGTTATTGCCTCGTTAGGGCATTCGGGTTCACACATGTCGCAATTGATGCAGCTATCGTCAATGATTAAAGCCATTTAAATTAGCCTGGTTGGTGAGGGTTTCGAGTATCAACACCCTCAGGTAAATTACGCATTAACATGGCCTTGTTTACATCAATGTTCTCTGGAATAGGCATAAATACAAAGTGCCCAGACCCAAGCGCGGCCTCTATTGGTTGGTTTTTTCGATTCACTAATGATTCGATAGTGATAACAAAATTACCTTCAGTTGTCATGACCTCAACACTGTCGCCTACCGAAAATTTATTTTTAACATCAACTTCAGCAAGGCCCTGTTCATTTCGTTTACCTGTAAATTCACCCACAAATTGCTGGCTATTACTGACTGAGTGACCGTATTGATAATTTTGATATTCGTCATGTACGTGACGGCGTAAGAAGCCTTCAGTATAGCCGCGATGAGCTAAGCCTTCTAAATTACTCATTAAGGTGCGGTCAAAGTCTTTACCTGCAGCGGCATCTTCAATTGCTTGACGGTATAATTGCGCGGTGCGAGCCACATAATAAAATGACTTTGTTCGACCTTCAATTTTTAATGAGTCGATGCCCATGCGTGTTAAACGGTCTACGTGTTGAATGGCGCGTAAATCTTTTGAGTTCATAATGTAGGTGCCGTGCTCATCTTCAAATGCCGGCATGTATTCGCCCGGGCGCCCGGCTTCTTGTAATAACACAATTTCACTCGTTGGCTGCCCAGCGCCTAATGTGGGTGTTTCTATTTGTACCTCAGGATTGAGGGCGATAACGTCACCTGTTTCAGTTTGTGTTGCGGGATGCACGTCATATTTCCAGCGGCAGGCGTTAGTGCAAGTGCCTTGGTTTGGATCACGTTTATTGATGTAACCAGATAATAAACACCGCCCAGAATAGGCCATGCATAATGCGCCATGGACAAACACTTCAAGTTCAATATCTGGGCTGCGTTGACGAATTTCTTCTATTTCATCTAATGACAGTTCGCGAGATAAAATAACGCGTTTAATGCCTTGTTGTTGCCAAAACTTTACCGATGCCCAGTTTATGGCATTAGCCTGCACAGAGAGATGCACAACCTGCTCGGGAAATGCCTCACGTACCATCATGATTAACCCTGGATCTGACATGATGAGCGCATCAGGCTTCATGGCAACAACCGGTTCCATGTCATTTATATAAGTTTTAAGTTTAGCGTTATGCGGCGCAATATTACTGACAACATACAGTTTTTTCCCTAATGCATGTGCTTCTTCAATCCCTGTGGCGAGGTTTTCCATTTTAAAGTCATTATTTCTCACCCGTAAGCTGTAGCGTGGTTGGCCGGCATAGACCGCATCTGCGCCGTAAGCAAAGGCGTAACGCATATTTTTTAATGTACCAGCAGGGGATAATAATTCAGGTTTAAACATAGTTTTCTCGGTTTACATCTGGGTTGACATCGATAGGGGGTGAAAGCTTACTTAAGGACATTAGTGGGTACAAATATAGCCTTGTGAAATGTGATGTGGGTTGTACTTTTGTGGGGAGTGCATCACAAATATTCAAAAATGCGAATTAATTGACTTGGGGGTTTTTGAGTCGTCGCAAATAATATGCATTTGGGTATATAATCTTGGCATCAGTAAATCATTATTTTTTATGGAGAGCGCATGTCTACCGAACATCAACTCTTGGTTGGATTATTAAAGAAGCTTAAAGACGATGCGTTGGTGTTACCAACATTGCCAGAAGTGGCTATGAGAGTTCAAGAGGTGGTAGCGCGCAAGGATTCCAGTCTCAAGCAGGTTGGCGATGTTATTGGTCAAGATGCTGCCATTTCCGCCCGTATTATTAAAGTGGCAAACAGTGCATTGTATTCTCGCGGTAATAAAGCAGAAAACATCAGTGCCGCCGTTAATCGTATTGGTTTAGTGCAAATTAAATCTATTACCACATCTGTTGCCATGGAGCAGTTGTTTATCTCTACCAATGAAATGGTATGGGAAGTGATGGATGAAGTGTGGAAAACCTCAATTGAAGTTACGGCATCTTCTTGTGCCATGCTAGAAATCTACAATAAACGTAATCCAACGAAGCGACTTGATCGTGAAACCTTAACCTTAGCAGGCCTGGTGCATAATATTGGTGCCTTACCCGTGTTAACCGAAGCCGAAATTCACCCTGAGCTTTGCAGTAAAATTGAACAGTTACGCAGTCTTGTGCGCAAAATGCAAGGGCCTATCGGCCGCGCTGTATTAAAAACATGGGACTTTGCCCCTGAGGTGATGGAAGTGGTCGAACGTTGGGCTGACTTGCATTACATGCCAGAAAAAGTCACATACCTTGATTTTATTCGCTCGGCAGCGTTTTATACTGGCGAGTTACGTGCAGGTGAAGAATTAGAGGAGCGACTTGGTGTGTTTGCCCAAAGGGGCTTGCCAGTGACGCCAGAGGACTTAGCCAGTGATGAGTTTATTGATATGTACCATTCAATAAAACAAAGTTATGAATAGACACTAATTACTGAATTATCTCAGCAATGGCAAAAATATCGACGATAATGAATGCAGTGAGTCGTCGATATGTTCTATTAAGCATAAACTCACTGATAAAGCGATATAGAGTTAACCTGTTGATGATGATATTTGAATGAATAGTCTGCTGATACTTTTGCTATTTTTAGCTGTTAGCCTGGTGTGCATAATGGCATTTGTGTATTGGCGTCAGCAAAAATTGATACACCAGTTAGCTCACTCATTAGAATCGCAATTTTTAAACCAAGACGAACTCACGCTTAAAGCACCATCATCACTTCAGCCCCTTGCTGAAGTACTTCAACAGCTACATCAATCAAGCCTTTTTAGTGCCGAACGAGACAAGTTAACCGGTCTTGCCAATCGAGTGGGTTTTAAACGTAAAATGCTGGCCAGAATGCCTGTTCATGCAGGAATGCTTGTGCTGGTTGATATAAGGCAGTTTAGGTTTGTAAATGATTTATTCGGTTTTTTATTTGGTGATAAATTGCTTAAAGCGTTTGCTAAACGATTAGAAAATTTAAGCTGTAAACCATTATTTATCGCCAGAATGAATGGCAATGAGTTTCTGTTATTTTTTCCTCAACCTATCACTCATGAGCAGTTACTCAAGATCAAAAATGACTTACAAATGTCATTTGAAATTGAGCTTCAACCTATAAGTATCAAAATACAATTGGGCGTGCTGTCATTAGCTGAGCATCATGCTGATGTGAGTTTAATGCTCAGACGTTTAGATTTAGCACTTAAAAAAGCGAAAAACTTAAAGCAACCTATCGCTTATTATGATCAAGACGATGATAAAGTTCAGTACCGTGAATTATTGATTATTAATGGGCTCCCAAAAGGGTTGAAGCAACAGCAACTCTTTATGGTTTATCAGCCTAAGCTCGATATTAAAAGTGGTTTATGTCAGCAAGTAGAAGCGCTGATCCGTTGGAAACATGAAGGTTTAGGATGGGTATCTCCGAGTGAATTTATTCCTCTGGCTGAACAAACCGGCATGATAGATTTATTAAGTTCGTGGGTATTAGAGGCGGTTATTTCGCAACAAGCTAACTGGCGTGACAAGGGGCTATTCGTCAATGTCGCGCTTAACTTGTCTCCGACTGATCTTGATAACCCTCAGTTGGCTAATAACGTGGCCACAATATTGGCTCAATACCGTGTTCCTGCCGAGTGTATTATTATTGAGATCACTGAAAGTGCGTTAATGGTGTCGTTAGAGCAAACTATCATAACGCTTAATCAACTGCGTGCTATCGGATTAAAAATTGCAATTGATGACTTTGGCACAGGTCATTCATCACTCGCTTATTTACGATTTTTGCCCGTCGATGAAGTTAAAATAGATAAAGCATTTCTAAAGGATTTTGAAACCTCAAGTGCAGCTAAACAGATAGTTAAAACCAGTATTGAACTGGCCAAAAGTTTAGGTTTTGAGGTTACAGTAGAAGGAGTTGAAACTAAGTCTGTGCTTAATACCTTACGGGATTTTGGTGTTGATACCATTCAGGGGGATTATTTTGCAAAACCGGCCACTGCAGATGAGTTTGAGTGTATTTATCCGCAGTTAAATCATTGTTTTTGAGTGATACCGGTTTCTTGCGATAAGCGTTCAATAAGTTGTAATGGCATGGCAGCTAGCTGTCGCTTTTGGTTCATGCATACCATTTCGATGGTTGCAGTCACTGCGGCTTTAGTGGCGTTGGGGCGCCAAATCGATTGTTGCCAAACAGTACGAAACTTACTTTCAAAATAAAACTGGGTTCTCACTTCAATAATGTCTGCAAACTCAACCCCTTCATGGCATACCATGTCGGTTCGGTATACGGCAAAGCCTAATTGTTGCTGTTGCCATAATTCGTTGAGTACATTTGCTCCAATCACATGCTCTCTGGCTCGTTCAAAATATTTTAAGAAATTAGGGTGATATACCACGCCCGAAAAGTCAGTATCTTCATAGTATATTTGTACTTTAAAGATATGTTCAGGGCTACTTTTAGTCGATATTGCAGTTGCGCTCATTTTACTATGACCTTGATGATGTATTAATCGAGTGGCACAAGTAATTGTTGATAATGCCCCTGTTGCTTTAATTGCAGTAAGCCTTTGTCTAACAGTAAGCTTAGTTGAGACGCTTGAGGGTTATGTTTTGAAAACGCGACGAATATTTCGCTAGTGTGGTTATTGAACTTGGCGCTAATATCTTGTTTTACACCCATCTGTTCAATATAAATATCTGCGACTAGGTCGAACATTATCGCCGTGTCTATACGGTCTACTAGCAGCAAGTTAATGAGTTGTCGTTGGCTGTTTACTTTCACAATTTTCAGTTGACGCTTATCAATTAATTGCAGTAATTCATCACCATATTCGTAACCGTCAATAATACCCACAAGGCTGCCAACAGGGAGTTGCCACTTGTTGTTGATGTCTACCGTTTTTGAGTTGGCGAAAAAAAATGATGCATTGGCTGTAAATAAAGGCACATTACCAAAAACAAATCGCTTTACTGTGCTTTGTTCTTTGGTGACGTTAAACGCACCGTCTACAGTGCCTCGTTCTGTCATGATCAGTGCACGAGTATATGGCACCACGATGGTAGAGACTTCTACATCGACCTGTTTAAATGCTTGCTGTATTAGCTTATGAGATATACCACTGCCAAACTCATCGGCAAAAGGGGGCCAACCGTCTTCAGCGGCTAACGTAATTTTTAAGGGTGCTGCTGTAAGTGAGTAAGAAAGCATGCTAAGACAAATGATGGCCAAAAAGTAACGCACGACTTGGGATAATACACGAGTGCAATAACGAGAGATAAAACGACACGGGAGGCTTGCTGGGCAACCAATCAACAACATATCATCCTTTGCTTATATTCCTAATTTGATAAGCGCATAGTAACATCTTTATGACTAAAGTGATATTTGCTGCTAAGGGTAAATTGGTTTTATATAGCCACCCTATGATATTGCCTAAGCAGCATAACCCTGTTTGATAGTTGATTAGAGATAAATGCCGTTAAGGATAGGCGGCCTCTAATTTGTCATTCATTATGCTGTTTT
Source organism: Shewanella inventionis (assembly GCF_019931735.1). Classification (NCBI taxonomy): domain Bacteria; kingdom Pseudomonadati; phylum Pseudomonadota; class Gammaproteobacteria; order Alteromonadales; family Shewanellaceae; genus Shewanella; species Shewanella inventionis. Next base: position 1,822,842 of record NZ_CP082926.1, read on the forward strand.
GTAACAGTAAGTTTTCAGTTCCGGCAGGGTTTAGTGCTGGGCTAAACAAAAAGCCTTGTACAATTTTGCATTGATAATGTTTTAACTTGATGAGTTGTGCGTGAGTTTCAACGCCTTCAGCAATCACATCTAATTCAAGTTCACTACCAAGTCTTATAATGTTTTTTAATACAATATTGCTGGTTTCTTTGGGGAGCATTGAATTGATAAATGCTTTGTCGATTTTTAATGTATCGATAGGAAATTGGGTTAAATAGTTAAGTGATGAATAGCCTTTGCCAAAGTCATCAAGGGCAATACGGACGCTAAGTTGTTTTAATTGATTTAGCACTGCTTTGGCGGCTTTGATGTCTTTGATTAATAAAGATTCAGTGATTTCAAGTTCTAACATGTGCGCGGGAAATTGGCTTTGCTGTAAAATATTGGCAATGTCGTTAACAATGCTGGGCTGTGAAAGTTGTAACGGCGAGATGTTGACTGAGATATTTCCTTGTAAAATACCTTGTTGATACCACTGATACCCTTGTTCACAGGCTTGTTTTAATACCCATAAGCCAATTTCGATGATCAAGCCGCTGTCTTCTGCTTCATCAATAAATCGATTGGGCGATATCATTCCTTGTGTTGGGTGATCCCACCTTAGTAAGGCTTCTAAGCCTAAAATGCTCTGTGTTGTGACGCAACATTTGGGCTGGTAGTACACCGCAAGCTGTTGAGCAGGTAATGCATTATTTAATTGGTTTTTAATCAGTAGCCGCTCTAATAGTGCAGTTGACAGTTTTTCATTAAAAAAGTAGCTGCCATTGCGACCATTTTGTTTTGCAGCGTACATAGCGGTATCAGCATGTTTTAACAAGGTTTTTGCATCAGTGCCATCGTTAGGATAGCAAGCAACACCAATACTGGCTGAACTGTGTAACCAATGTTCATTAATTTGATAACCAGCATTCAGTGATGTTCTGATCCGCTCAATAATATTGACTAAATCTTGATTAACTTCATCTTCTGAAGGTTCGTATTGAATGATTAATGCGAACTCATCACCGCCTAAACGGGCAAGTACATCCTGTTGTTTTAAACAGTGTTGTAAGCGCTTGCCAACCTGGATAATGAGCTCATCGCCTATATCGTGTCCCATCGAGTCGTTAACCTCTTTGAAATGGTCTAAATCGATGAACACAATGGCGGCTGATTTTTGTGGATTATTGACCAGTAATGACAATTGTTGGTTAAAGTTAAACCGATTTGCAAGCCCTGTGAGGCTGTCATAATTAGCCCTGTTACTTAACTCTTTCATTTGCTTAACGCGAGAGATAATAAACAATATAACCACCAGTAAGATGGTTGCAGCTGAGGCGATTAAGGCATAAAACCACCAAGCTTTTTTGATAGTGAATGCAAACTCAGCTTGTTGTGGGCTCCACATTCCATCGCTGTTTGTGCTTTGGACTTGGAACACATAATCTCCCGCGGCAAGGTTAGTGTACATTGCGTTGGGTTGCAAAGTGGTGGTCCAGTCTTTATCAAACCCCGACAATTTAAAGCGGTAGATATTGCGTTGTGGTGCGGTATAGTCCAATGAAGCAAACGAGAATTGGATCATATTATTATCGTAAGCGACACTTGCGGCTTTAATCAGTTTATTGGTATTAATTTGGGTGTAGGTGGTATTAGCGATTTTTGCGGATGTAATATGCACCGGCGCAATAAAATTATTTTGGCTAATATGTTGGGTATCAACCTGAATAACACCTTTATTGGTGCCTAAAAGTAATTGGTTGTTTTTAAGCTCAATTGCCCCTTCATTGAAGGTTAAGTTTGCGTCATTTATTGCACTTGGGTAATCGGTCATACGATTGGATTTTATGACGTATTTGGTTAATACATGCCGGCTTGTTAACCAAAGGTTTCCTTGGTCATCACCCGTGACAGCCTTGATTCTATTGTCTATTAAGCCTTGTTTTCGCGTAATATATTCAATGTGGTATGGCGTTGCTGCATTGGGCGTTGGGGTTATTTTTGCTAACCCAAGCCCTTGGGTTGCCGCCCAGAAAACCCCTTGTTTATCTTGATAAATTCCGCCAATGCGAATATTTTCTCGCTCATTACCTAAACTTAAATGAGTGGTCGTGTCTGATTGGGGATCGATAATAAAAATGCCATTGGTGGTAGCAAGCCATAGTTCGCCATTATTGGCGATTAGTGAGTCGAATGTGAAATTGCCACCTGAGGTATACAGATTATTATTGTCATTAAAATAATGCTTTAAAAGCCCTTGGGTTGGCGAAAATAGCATAACTCCAGCATCTAAATAGCCGGTTATCCATACATTGCCCTTGTTATCTGGATTGACAGTGTAGAAGTCTGTGTCTGGGAAACCGTAAGGATTACCCTGCTTATTACTGAAGTGACTGAGCTGTTGAGTTTGATTATCAAAATAACTCACACCATGAGAATGTGAAATCCATAAATTGTCTGCGCTGTCAGCTTTAACATTCCAAATATTACCCGTTAATCTTGTGTCACTGGCTGTTGTAAAAGGCGACAGTACTACGGTTTTATTTTGGGTATTAATTTTATCAAGCCCCTGGTTATTGGCTATCCATGCGTTGCCTTTAGTGTCGATACTAATCGCATAGGTATTGGATCCAGATAGCTCAGAATGGGTGGCTAATGGTTTGTAAATTCTACTTGGTTGCGTCAGTGGGCTGTAATAAGCGGCTCCTTGACTGGTTGCAAACCACACAAGCCCAGATGAGTCGATAAATACATCGTCGACAAAGTCTGTTGGTATGGTGTGTTCATTAAATGCTTGCGATTTAATTTGATCAAACAGACCATGTTTAACTGATAAAACAGCGGCACCCTTGTCAGTACTAATCCAAATATGATCTGAAGTGTCGATGGCTATACTTGTCACGTAGTTACTTGGAATATCATTGTGCTTATCGTGATTGTCATTGCCTGCGTGTTGCTGGCTTGTTGTTGCGTATTGACGGTACTGGCCTGTATCTGGATTGAAATGAATTAACCCTGAATGTTGGGTGCCAAGCCAAAGTTGTCCGTTTGGGTCTATTTCGCTGGTGAGAAAATAATCTTTGAAAATATCGGCGGCATTAAACGCTGACTGATAAGACTTTGCTGTTTTGGTGTTAAACAACTGCAGGCTATTTTGGCCTGGCTCCATGACGGCGAGGCCGTAATCAGTGCCAACCCATAACCTGTGTTGTTTGTCTGCCATAATGCTGTAAATCGATGTTTCTACAGGCTGGTTTTTTGAGTCGATATACAAAGGAATTGAAATGAATTGCTCTGAGCCTTGTGCTTTAAATTGTAATCCGCTGCCTGTACCCACCCATAAATTGTGGTGATTATCTTGGTACAGTTTCATTATCCAGTTGGTATTTTGGTGAAAGTGGGTTTGCGAAAGCGGGATGATACTAAGTTCATCAATAAGGTTCAGTTGATTTAAACCATCTTCAGTGGCAAACCAAATATTGCCCAGGCTGTCTTCGATAATGTCGGTGACAAAGTTATTTGAAATGTGTCTATTTGTACCTGGCGCAAACTGAAAGTTAACAAATTCTTGCCCGTCATAGCGGCTCACGCCGGCATCTGTTGCAAACCACATGAAGCCATTTTTTTGCTGGTAAATCATTGTTACCATCGTAGACGGTAGACCATTAGCGACATTCAGGCGTTCGATTTGATATTGTTTGGCATTGGTTGAGAATACCAGGGTAAATGACAACGCTAATCCTAAAAGGCAATTGACTACTTTGTGTAAAGGGAAAAACATGACATACCTTTTATTGGGTAAACATGGCTTAGATTATTCAAATACTTAACCATACAGGATTGAATATCGTAAAAAACAGTGGCTAAGTTGTATCTGAATTAACGCTTTTGATCAAATGTTTAAAGTAATAATGTGTTGTCTATGGGAGTGTATTTCTGACATTGATCAATAAGAGACTTGGCCGTTAATCGTTCAACGCTAATTACATGGGTGTAACATTGGCTGCTTTGGTTAATTTTTTTAAGAAGTAAATCAAAATCGCCATCGCCAGACAATAATATGACCTCATCAACCTGCGGCGCAATATCTAGCATGTCTATAGTGATCCCCACATCCCAATCGCCTTTGGCTGAGCCATCGCTTCGTTGAATATATGGTTTAGTTTTAACGGTAAACCCAATGTGCTTTAACGCGTCTTGAAACTTAACCTGACCGTCGTCAGCGGGGGCAATGGCATATGCAACTGCATGATTAATGTGACCGCGCTGTGTTAATTGCAGGTACAGAGCGCGGTAATTAAATGATCGCCCAAAGCCCTGTTTACAGGTGTAATAAATGTTTTGTACGTCTACAAATACTGCAAGGTTGGTCATTATTACACCTGTGTTAATTATGGCTGCTGTGACTGCTGCGCAGCAATGGCGTCATTGAGTTGGGCTTCAACATATCCTGGCGAATGCGTAGAAGCTGAGATTAAGCGATACATTGCTGGTATCACTAATAGGGTAACAAACGTGGCAAATGCCATGCCGGAGAATATCACAGTTCCCACGGCAATACGGCTTTCGCTTCCTGCTCCCGTAGACATAATCAGCGGAATTGCACCAATAAGCGTGGTAAAAGCGGTCATTAGAATGGGGCGTAAACGACGGGCTGATGCATCAATAATGGCGCTATCAAGCGGTAGGCCTCGGTCACGCAGTTGGTTGGCAAACTCAACAATGAGAATGCCGTTTTTAGTCACCATGCCGATAAGCATAATCATGCCAATTTGGCTGTATATGTTTAGGCCCTGGTTGGTCAAAAACAACCCGATAAAGCCCCCTAAAATCCCCATTGGTACTGTAAACATCACAACTGCAGGATTGATAAAACTTTCAAACTGTGCAGCCAGAACCAGGTAGGCGATGAGTATGGCTAGTCCAAATACAATTAAGACTCCTGATTGATTTTCTTTAAAGTCTTTTGACTCACCTGTATAGGCAATAGAAATGTCACTAGGTAATAAACTGACGGCACGTTGCTCTAAAAAGTCTAGCGCTTCGCCTAATGTGTAGCCAGCCCCAAGATTGGCTTTTATGGTGATCGATTTTTGCTTATTGGTGTGGCTTAAGCGTTGTGGTGAGGCGATTTCTTCAATGTGAGTAACGGTATCTAAGGTGATTAATTCGCCTTTAGCGCTTCTGAAATAAATTTTACTGAGATCAGTAACGCTATCAAAACTATTTTCATCGCCTCGAAGATATACATCGTATTCCTCACCACGCTCTACAAAGGTGGTTTCACTGCGACCGCCTAGCATGATTTCTAGCGTGGTTGAAATCTCTGACACGCTAATGCCTAATTCTGCAGCGCGTTGTTTATCGACGCTAACAACCAATTCCGGTGTGGTTTCTGCATAATCTAAATCTGCGCCCTCTAACATAGGACTTGCATCGGCTTCTTGTTGGAGAATTTGCGCCCATTTAAATAATTCTGGATAATCAGAACCGCCTAAAACAAATTGTACAGGCTCACTCGATTGACCTCTAAAACCAGGCAACATAGGCCTTACCATTACATCGGGGATATCTTTTAAGGTTTGGCTGATTAAGCCTAATGCCTGTTTTATGTCGGTATCTCGAACTGCCCAATCTTCCAACTGAATAATGGCAAAGCCTGTTTGATCGCCTGCACGGCCTCCAAAGGCGGGTGCTTCTACACTAAATGATTTTACAACCCCTTGACCTAACAGCGGCATTAACCTGCTTTCTACAATGTCCATATTGGTAATCATACGGTTATAGCTGGTGCCTTCTGCGCCCTTGATAAAGGCAAATAACACCCCACGATCTTCTTGAGGCGAGAGTTGCGATGGCACATGTTGCATCAATAGATAGCTTCCGCCGATACAGGATATTATCACCACCGGGGCTGCCAAACGCCACTTAAGCGCCCAAGCCACCATGTTGCGATAGGTTGTTTCTAAGCGTGCAAAACCATTATCGATCCATTGATTAAAGCGATTTTTTTTGACGTTGGCTTTAAGGAGTTTACTGCCCATTACAGGAGTAAGTGTGAGTGCAATGAGCGATGAGAAAATCACCGACATGGCCAACATGACTGAAAACTCGGTAAACAGAAGACCGACCATACCATCCATGAATGAGATAGGTAAAAAGACCATTACCAAGACAAGTGTGGTGGATATCACCGCAAATCCGACTTCTCTGGTACCTTTATAGGCTGCTAATAAAGGCTCTTCTCCTTTTTCGATATGATGGAAAATGTTTTCTACCACCACAATGGCGTCATCAACCACCAAACCAATGGCTAGAATTAACGCCATCAAGGTTAACAAGTTTATGGTATAGCCTAAACTGTAAGCTGCAATAAATGCAGCAATTAATGATACGGGTACGGTTACCGCTGGGATTAATGTAGCTCTAACCTGGCCAATAAAAATGTACAACACCAGTACAACCAACACCCCGGTAATGAATAGTGTGTTGTAGACTTCGTTAATTGAGCGGTCAATAAATACGTTAGCATCATAGTCGACGACAAGTTTTGTTCCTTGTGGCAAAAAGCTTTGTACTTTGTCGACTTCTTGTTGGACCAGCCTTGAGATCTCTAATGGATTGGCATCGGACTGAGGCACAATACCGAGACTGAGATTAACAATGCCATTGCTCTTAAAGGTAGAGTTTTCATTTTCGGCGCCAATAAAAACATTCGCTACATCTTTAAGGTAAATTGGAGTGCCATCTGGCGCTGTATGCACGACGAGGTAATTAAAGTCTTCGGGGCTAAAGTATAAGCGTTTAGTTCGAACAGACATGACCGTGGTGTCGTTACGAACTTCACCGCCAGGTGTTTCAAGGTTTTCGGTATTTATACCCAATCAACTTGAAGATGCGGATTGTAACATCTGAAAATTGTCATTGATCCGCGACGTCAAATCGCCACCCATTTCCGGCAGTGTTTCTTTAAAAAATTTTGATAGAGCGGCCCTAAATTCGCGCTTACTTTTGAAATAAACGCTGTTTCTGGCATGCTCATTCATCACCTTCCACAGCCGCTCTATTGGGTTCAGATTTGGGCTATAAGGCGGTAAATAATGCAGCTCTATCTTAAGCAAATCGGCCATTTCTTTGACCTTCTTTGAGCGATGATAACCTGCGCCATCTAAAATGAGATGCAACGTGTGAGGTGGTGGATATTTCTCCCTTAACACCTCAAAAAATTGAACAATACTGTCGCCATTAACATAGTCATATTCGTTAACCGTTGCGTTAGCGATATCATCAAGGTCAATCGCACCAATCAGATTGATACGTGTCCGACTACCAGTGGTTTCAACGGGTTTATCTTGTCCTGTGCGGATCCAGCCATGCGATATTTTTGTCGCTTGGGTAGGATGAACTGCGTCGATAAAGAGAATAGTCGAATCCTCGCCACAGCTGGCTTTAAGGTTTTCATACTGCTCAACAAAAGCCTGTTGCTTTGCTTCATCAAACTTATGCGGCACACCTTTAGGCTTTTTGTAGCTAAAGCCATTTTTATGCAGCCACTTGTGCATGCCAGCGACAGTATATTTAACACCGAACTGCGCTAACACATAGCCGACAATTTGATGGTTATGCTGGTAAGTATGGGCAGTTAAATGGGTAATTAACTCCGCCGTTTGCTTAGCGGATAAATGGCTTTGTGAGCCGCCATTTTCAGGCTTGAGTTTATCCGACAAGGTATAGTCTGCAAGATGTCGCAGCACGGTGGATTCGTGAATGCGTAGCGCTTGAGAAATCATAACCGTAGACCAGCCTTCTGAGGTAAGGAGGACGGCTTTGATGCGATCACGAACTCGCCCATCGCGCGCTTGAGCATGCTGGGTTTCGAGCTGTTTCTTCTGGTCATCGGTGAGGTATATTTTCATGAGGTGTAGCATGATCCTGATTTGAAATAAAATCAAGCACCTTCAATGATCACCGGTATAATGCGCTGATAATGTCACTGGTGGTGACATTTCTGCCAGCCATTAATTGTGGTTTTAATTGGACATACATGACCTTGTACAGCCCACCAGAAATATTGACGGAGCTGACACCAGTAATAAGACTAAACCTGTCTTCTAATACGCGCTGGGCATAGTCCGTTAATTGAGTACGGTCCATGTTTTCAGAGCTTAAATTGACATAGATTGAAGGTTCGCCCGTGCCGTTATCTTTAGACACTATGGGGTCATCTGCTTCATCTGGTAAACGGCGCTGTGCTTTGGCTACCGCATCACGAACATCGCTAACCCCTTCGGTTAAATCCCAACCGAGTTCAAATTCAATGGATATTCTAGACATGCCATTTCGGGTCGTTGAGGTGATTTCATCAATACCACTTATCCCGGTCAGCTCGTCCTCGAGGGTTTTGGTTACTTTACTTTCCATAATGGTTGCCGAAGCACCACTGTAGGTGGTCATAACGGTAACCACAGGATTTTGTACGTCGGGCATTTCTCTAACGGCAAGTTTTGAAAATGACACCATACCAAACACACAAAGCAATAAGCTTAAGACGATGGCAACCACTGGGCGCTTTACAGCAGTATCACTTAGCCACATTATTTACGCTCCTGTATTGAGGCTGCATTGCTGTTTTTTTCAGGCGTATTTTGGCCGGCAAGGTCATTCACTTTTACACCGTCACGCATGTTCACTAAGCCTTGAACCACAATGTGATCGCCAATATTAATTCCAGACTCAATCAATACTTGATCTTTAATTCGCGCGCCCAATACCACTTCGGTGCGCTTGGCGATGTTATCTTTGTTAATGACGTATACAAATCGTTTTGTTCCTGAGTATTCTAACGCTTGTACTGGCACGATTGGCGCTGAAACACTTGGGAAGGTGAGGGTTGCCGACATCATCATGCCTGGCTTTAATTTGCCGTGTTGATTATTGAATTGGCTTCGAACTTTAAGGTTAAGTGTTTGCTCGTTCACGCGGGGATCTATGGCGATAATATTGCCTGTAAACTGTTCATTTTCCCATGCTCGGCTTGTTGCGCTGACCGGCATGGCTGTGCTGAGTTGGGCTAAATATTGCTCGGGCACCTGTAAATCTAATTGCAGAACTGACAAATCGTCTAATGACAATAACTCTTCATTCATGCTGACCATTTTACCGCGGCTAAAATTAATTAAGCCGGTATGACCGCTAAAAGGTGCTGTGAGGGTGTGGTAGGCCAAGTCTGTTTGAGCAGATTGCAGGCGGGCGAGGGCTATGTCAACACTGGCTTTTTGGGCTTCAATTTCGGTCTGGGTGATGGCGTTAACGTTAATCAGCTTTAAAAATTCGTTTAGTTTACGTACTTCGTCATTGTGATATGCCTGTGCTTCAAGAACACTGGCTTTCGCTTTGCTGTCGTCCAGGGTTAATAATACCTGGCCTTTATTAACATGCTCATTAGATGTCACTTCAATTTTGTTTATCTTGCCGTCCACTTGCGGCGCAATCATGACGGAATGAGTCGCGGCTAATTTACCAATAAGCGTAATAGATTGAGATAACTCATGTTGCTCTACATTTGAAGTCACCACTGGGACAATTTTTTCGGCTCGTTGTGGCTGAGGTGCCGCATAAGCATGGGTGCTCAATACGCTGGTGGTAAAAATCACTAAGGCTGCTGAAAAAGTATTCAAGCCATGTTTGTTTATCATTTTGGGTGATCTCTATAAGCAATGCGCGGGGATCCGCTTAGGGTGTGTTAGCTTTTACGAATATTGTAATTATATTGAGCAAAATTAAGCGTAAAGTAATGTAAAGCTTTTAGTTTGTTTGTAACAAGGCGCTAATAGGTTTTTGTTGAACCCGTTGTCATGAACTGTGTTTGTGTGAATATAAAAAAAGCCATATCAATTGATATGGCTTTAACTGGCTCAATAACGAGATAACAAAACGCGAGTTTATTTTTCAATAGGCTCGTTAGTAAACTCTATGTTCTGTTTTTTAGTGGCTGGAGATACACCCATAAAATATTCATAGCCTTTATCATTTGACGTTTTTTTAGCATCATCGTCACTTAACTTAATGCTAGTTTGGTCAGAAAACAGCGTGTATTTGGCTTTCGGTTTTTGAACTTCAGGTTGCTGTGCTTGTTTTGCCGAGGGCTTAAGAATGCCTTTTGGCACTTCAGCAACCACTATAGGTTGTTTAGTAACGGGTTTCTTAGGGGCGCTGACATTAGAGAATTTGTAATTAAATACTCCATTGCCTTCAATATTTTCTACACTCGATTGGTCTTGGTTTTGGTAAGAGGCTAAAATGCCATGCTTGCCTAGCGGAATTTCGTGGAACAGCTTTTTACCTGTACCTATTTTTACGCCGTTAACAAACCAGTCTGCAGGTACGTTACTGACTAACGTTACCATTGCTGATTTCAACCCTAATTTTTCATTTAACATTTCGTCGATTTTGTTGTTATAAGATGGCTTAAATTTCATCGCCACTTTATAGTTCAAATCGCCTCTCATGTTCATGTTTGCGTCGATGACTTCATAAGATAACAATACGCTCTTGTCGTTTAAAAAAGGCGATTCGTTACGAGTATTGCTTACAATGCTGCTTTGTGATTCTTTTAAACACGCGGCAATTGTTTGATATTTTGAGCACTCTGTTGAGCCATTGATATTGACCGGAAGGGTACTGCTTGATTTTGATAGATCAGCAATTAATCGATTAGTAATGTCCGTTTTTAGTTTAAATAACTGTTGGCTCTTACTTGCACGTTGTTTGTTGATTTTTTCGTACTCAGACAAGATTTCGACTTTTTCAGTTTCAAGGCGTTTGCTGTCTTCTTCCGCTTTTAGGGTTAACTCATCAACCAAAATAACTGACTCTTCAATTTGCTTGTAAGTGTCAGGTAGGGCTGTTTTACTGCGAATAGCCTGAGGTAAACCTTCAATTAATGCATCATAACGAAGTTGCTCTGATGCAATGGTCTTTTTCAGGCCTTCGACGTCATAGGCTTTTTTGTTGAGTTGAGAGAATTTGTCATTCACATTTATCAACAAACTATCGATATCATATTCGGTTTCGATTTGGTTTAGTGTCTGTTGTTCTGAACTGGTGATGACTTCGAGTGCCGCAAATGAATTGCTTGCATATAAGCACAATAAAGCAAGGCTAATTGAACCGTATCTCACTGATCTCTCCATAATATTTCTTTACAAGCTGGAACCATCGACACTCTGTAATGCGCTGAGTGTTATCAGCAGAGCAAAATAATCCGTTAATAATTTATAATACTGAAGTTATTTTTGCTTTACAAACAGATTGTGGTGCATCGCTCACAATAAATTGACAAATTTTTGACACTTTTAGATGTAAAAACGAGTTTATATTGAAATGGCATAAATATAAACGAAAATCAGTCTGATAAAGCAAAACAGAGACGAATCGTCTCTGTTTTGTTTTTCATTGTGACCGTGATTTGTGTTTTAAGCTAACACAAGGTTGTCGCTTTATTACTTGCTAATACGTTTGTATTTTAAACGATGTGGTTCTACTACGTCTGTGCCTAATGTTTCTTTAAGCCATGTTGAGTATTCGGTGTAGTTACCTTCATAGAAGTTCACTTTACCTTCATCACGGTAGTCAAGGATATGAGTAGCAATACGGTCAAGGAACCAACGGTCATGCGAGATAACCATAGCGCAGCCTGGGAACTCTAATAGTGCCTCTTCTAATGCGCGTAAGGTTTCAACGTCTAAATCGTTGGTGGGTTCGTCGAGTAATAATACGTTACCGCCAGCCTGTAGCAATTTAGCTAGATGGACACGGTTACGCTCACCACCTGACAATGTACCAATAATTTTTTGTTGATCGCCACCACGGAAGTTAAAACGGCCTACATAAGCACGGCTTGGAATTTCGGTGTTGTTGATCCGCATAATATCTTGGCCACCAGAAATTTCCTGCCATACGGTATTTTTGTCGTCCATTGAATCACGGAACTGCTCAACTGAAGCAATTTTAACAGACTCCCCGACAGAAATTGAACCACTGTCTGGCTGCTCAGCACCCGATATCATTCTAAATAATGTTGATTTACCCGCACCGTTAGCACCAATAATACCGACGATTGCTCCTTTAGGTACCGAGAATGTTAAATCATCAATCAACACTCGATCACCATATGACTTGGTGAGGTTGGTAACTTCGATGACCTTGTCGCCTAGGCGAGGTCCTGGTGGAATAAGCAGTTCGTTGGTTTCGTTACGCTTTTGGTAATCGTTGGTGTTCAATTCTTCAAAGCGAGCCATACGGGCTTTACCTTTTGATTGACGACCTTTCGCACCTTGGCGAACCCATTCTAATTCTTTAGCAATGGTTTTTTGACGTGCACTTTCTGTAGAGGACTCTTGCTGTAGACGTGCATCTTTTTGCTCAAGCCATGATGAATAGTTGCCTTCCCACGGGATACCTTCGCCGCGGTCAAGTTCTAAAATCCAACCCGCAGCATTATCTAAGAAGTAACGGTCGTGGGTAATGGCTACCACTGTGCCGGTATATTCTTGTAAGAAATGCTCTAACCATGCCACTGACTCAGCATCTAAGTGGTTGGTTGGTTCGTCAAGTAACAGCATTTCAGGTTTTTCAAGCAATAAACGACAAATTGCCACTCGGCGACGTTCACCACCCGAAAGCACTTCAATTTTTGCATCCCATTCAGGTAAACGAAGTGCGTTTGCTGCACGTTCAAGAATGCGGTCAAGATTATGAGCATCTTGTGACTGAATAATGGCTTCTAATTCGCCTTGCTCTTTAGCTAGTGCATCAAAGTCAGCATCAGGTTCAGCATATGCGGCATAGACTTCATCTAGGCGTGTTAAAGCATTTTTTGCTTCACTTACCGCTTCTTCAATGGCTTCACGCACAGTTTGCTGCTCATTTAAACGAGGTTCCTGGGGTAAATAACCAATTTTAAGCCCAGGCATAGGGCGTGCTTCACCTTCAATCTCGGTGTCAATACCCGCCATAATGCGTAATAGTGTTGATTTACCTGATCCGTTTAAACCGAGTACACCAATTTTGGCACCGGGGAAAAAGCTTAATGAAATGTCTTTTAAAATTTGCTTTTTCGGTGGAACAATCTTACCCACACGAAGCATGCTGTATACAAATTGAGCCATGTTTATTCTGTCTAGTTGTCAACAAAGATAGCGATAATTCTACTGTATTATTGGCTGAACTCAACAGGGGATTGCCGGAAATAATTTTACCGTCTTAATGGGGTTATAAAAGGCCGAGACAAGAATTAACATCAATCGTTTTGTATTCAGAACACAGTGAATTTCATGTTGTTTCTACTGTGAATCATCATCGTTGCAGAGTAGAATACGCCGCAACCCTACTATAAAGATATTGATGTTGGAGCTACCATGTTGAAAAAAGCGATGAATATTGCGGATTACGATCCAGAATTATTTAAAGCCATTGAAGATGAAACTTGTCGTCAAGAAGAACACATTGAACTAATTGCGTCTGAAAACTATACCAGTCCACGTGTAATGGAAGCGCAAGGTTCTCAGTTAACTAACAAGTATGCTGAAGGTTATCCAGGTAAGCGTTACTATGGTGGGTGCGAATACGTTGATGTAGTTGAGACATTAGCCATTGAACGTGCAAAAGAATTATTTGGTGCCACTTATGCTAACGTGCAACCACATTCTGGTTCACAAGCAAACAGTGCTGTATTCATGGCGTTGTTGCAGCCAGGTGATACTGTATTGGGTATGAACCTTGCACACGGTGGTCACTTAACCCATGGTTCTCCAGTTAACTTTTCTGGCAAACTTTATAACATCATTCCTTATGGTATCGACGAGTCTGGCAAAATTGACTACGACGAAATGGAGCGTTTAGCCATTGAGCATAAACCTAAGATGATGATTGGCGGGTTTTCTGCCTATTCAGGTATTGTTGACTGGGCAAGAATGCGTGAAATTGCCGACAAAATTGGTGCCTATTTATTTGTTGATATGGCACACGTTGCCGGTTTAATTGCTGCAGGTGTTTATCCTACGCCAGTGCCACACGCACACGTTGTGACTTCTACCACACATAAAACCTTAGCTGGCCCTCGTGGCGGTATTATTATTTCAGCTGCTGACGATGAAGAGTTATACAAAAAGTTAAACTCTGCAGTATTTCCTGGTGGCCAGGGTGGCCCATTAATGCATGTTATCGCGGGTAAAGCAGTAGCATTTAAAGAAGCATTAGAGCCAGAGTTTAAAGTATACCAGCAGCAAGTAGTTAAAAATGCCAAAGCCATGGTTGAAGTATTTTTATCTCGCGGATATAAAATCGTCTCAGGTGGTACTGAAAACCACTTAATGTTGGTTGATTTAATTGGTCGTGATTTAACCGGTAAAGAAGCTGACGCGGCGTTAGGCAGTGCCAACATTACCGTTAACAAAAACTCAGTGCCTAATGATCCTCGTTCACCATTTGTTACATCGGGTATCCGTATTGGTTCACCAGCCATTACTCGCCGTGGCTTTAAAGAAGCTGAAGCAAAAGAGCTGACAACCTGGATTTGTGACATTTTAGATGATGCATCTAACACTGCTGTTATTGAGCGCGTTAAAGGCCAGGTGTTGGCATTGTGTGCTAAGTTTCCAGTATACGGTTAATCACTATTGTTTTAGGTGTTGAGGTTTAGGTTAACCTTATGCCACAAATAGGATAAACTTTGATGGCCGCTAATTTTTAGCGGCCATTTTGTTTTCTGCAGGAGGTTCAATGCATTGCCCTTTTTGTAGCGCGACCGACACCAAAGTTATCGATTCTCGATTAGTGGCCGATGGCCATCAAGTTCGCCGTCGCCGGGAGTGTACCGAATGTCATGAACGTTTTACCACGTTTGAGGGGGCTGAATTAGTGATGCCCAGAGTGATAAAGCGTGATGGCACCAGACAGCCGTTTGATGAAGATAAACTGCGTGGCGGTATGTTGCGAGCAGTGGAAAAGCGTCCGGTATCAATTGACGAGATAGAACAAGCCCTTACTAAGATTAAATCAACACTGCGCGCAACTGGCGAGCGTGAAGTGGATTCTGAAATGATTGGTAATCTGATGATGGAGCAGTTAATGACGCTAGATAAAGTGGCTTATATTCGTTTTGCTTCGGTTTATCGCGCTTTTGAAGATGTCTCGCAATTTGGTGAGGCTATTGCCAAGCTACAAAAATAATCACATATGTAAGACCATGCTCTTCTGTTTAGACGATTTTCTACAGGATATATATGGCAGTAAACGAGGTTAACAACCATGTCTAACTGGTCTAGTGTTGATATAGAAATGATGAGCCGAGCAATTAAGCTGGCTGAAAAGGGGCGGTTTACTACTCGGCCCAATCCTTGTGTCGGTTGCGTAATTGTACGCGATGACCACATTATCGGCGAAGGTTATCATCAACGAGCGGGTCAAGGTCATGCAGAAGTTAATGCGCTTAAGATGCTTTATGATAAAAGCCAAACCGCGCAAGGTGCGACTGCTTATGTCACACTTGAGCCTTGTAGTCATTATGGCCGTACGCCGCCATGTGCATTGGGATTAATTAATGCCAAGGTTGCCAGAGTTGTGGTGGCTGTGACCGATGCTAACCCAGAAGTTTCTGGGCGTGGTATCGCCATGCTAAGAGAGGCGGGTATTCAAGTGGATGTCGGTTTACTCACAGATCAAGCATATGCATTAAACCTTGGTTTTATGAAACGCATGAAAACAGGTTTACCCTGGGTAACGGTAAAGGTGGCTGCTAGTTTAGATGGAAAAACGGCGTTATCTAATGGCGTGTCAAAATGGATTACCGGCACTGCAGCTCGTGCAGATGTGCAAAAGTATCGTGCCAGTCATTGTGCGTTAATTACCGGCGTTGAAACCGTGCTAGTTGATGATCCGAGTTTACATGTTCGCTTTGAATCATTAGGTGAATTAACCACCCGACATACTCCAGATGAGATTTTTCAGCCTCTTCGAGTGGTACTAGATAGCCGCGCGAGATTAACGGCAAATCAGCAACTTTTTTCAATTGAAAGCCCAATATTATTGGTGTCAGGGTGTGATTATCCTGCACACATCAAAGCGACATTACCAGCGCATGTGTCTTTTTTAGTTTTAGAGTGTGACTCGTCAGGTAGAATCCCGTTACTGCCCTTGCTAACGTATTTAGGCAGAACGGCAAACTCAGTGTTAGTTGAAGCTGGAGCTACGCTAGCGGGCGCGTTTGTCTCGCAAGGTTTAGCGGATGATATTGTGCTTTATCAGGCGCCTAAGTTACTGGGCAGTCATGGGCGTAATATGCTGCAATTACCCGATTATACCGCAATGGATCAACCCCCTGAATTGCAGTTAATTGATGAGCGCCACGTTGGACAAGATAAGCGTTATATCCTTAGATATAATAAATCCTATTAATTCGTTGTAGCCAAACTTAAAAATCTGAGCAACAGCAAAGTATAAACGTTAAAAGTGAGTCATTATGTTTACTGGGATAATCGAAGCCCTTGGTACATTACGTAAAATTGATCGTAAAGGGAACGATATTCGCTTAACCGTTGCCAGTGGTAAATTGGATTTAAGCGATGTGAAATTAGGTGACAGCATAGCAACTAACGGCGTTTGCTTAACAGTTGTGGCGTGTTTACCTGATGGTTACGTTGCCGACATATCCGCTGAAACGGTTGCGTTAACGGGTTTTAGCCATTACCAGGTGGGTCAAAAAGTAAACCTTGAAAAAGCTGTGACTGCTTCAACTAGGCTTGGCGGACATATGGTCAGCGGCCATGTCGATGGCATTGCCACCGTTGAGCAGTGCGCTTACAGAGGTAAGGCGCTTGAGTTTTGGTTATCTGCGCCTGTTGCGCTAAGTCGTTATATTGCACACAAAGGCTCAATTACCATCGATGGTGTGAGTTTAACGGTTAACGAAGTCGATGGTCACCGTTTTAGATTAACCATTGTGCCTCATACCGCGGGCGAAACCACATTAGTCACATTAAAAGTTGGCGATAAGGTTAATATTGAAGTGGATTTAATTGCCCGATATTTAGAGCGGTTAATGCAGCCTGAGGCAAATCATGAGCCCACATCTGGGGTCACAATGGAGCTGCTCGCTAAATCTGGTTTCTTACGCTAACTAGATGTAAATACCTGTACCCAACATATTCAAATACTATAAATCGATAATTAAAGGTCTGACAATGGCGCTACATAGCATAGAAGAAATCATTGAAGATATTCGTCAAGGTAAAATGGTTATCTTGATGGATGATGAAGACAGAGAGAATGAAGGCGATTTGATCATGGCCGCTGATAAAGTGACGCCAGCAGCAATCAACTTTATGGCAACCTATGGCCGTGGACTCATTTGCCAAACAATGACGAAAGAACGCTGTCAGCAACTCAATTTGCCACTGATGGTAACTAACAATAACGCCCAGTTTTCAACAAACTTTACGGTGTCTATTGAGGCCGCTAAAGGTGTTACCACTGGGATATCTGCTCATGACCGCGCTGTAACCGTGCAAGCTGCGGTTGCTAAAGATGCCAAAGCGTCAGACTTAGTGCAACCTGGTCATATTTTTCCATTAATGGCCCAAGAAGGTGGGGTGCTTACGCGTGCAGGTCACACTGAAGCCGGTTGTGATTTAGCTCGTTTAGCAGGCTGCGAGCCATCGGGGGTGATAGTCGAAATTTTAAATGAAGATGGCACCATGGCGCGCCGACCTGATTTAGAAATCTTCAGTGAAAAGCACGGCATTAAAATTGGCACTATTGCTGATTTGATTGAATACCGTAACACTAACGAAACGACAGTTGTGCGAGAAGCAACCTGTAAATTACCGACTCGTTTTGGTGAGTTTACTATGGTGACTTTTAGAGACACGATAGATAATCAGTTACACTATGCTTTGATTAAAGGTGATGTGCAGCCAAATTGTTTAGTACGTGTGCATTTGCAAAATACCTTTAACGATTTATTGCACTCTGAGCGTGACCAAAAGCGCAGTTGGCCATTAGAAAAAGCCATGGAGCGCATTGCAGCTGAGGGCGGCATTTTAGTGTTACTGGGTAATCAAGAACACAGCAGTGATTTGCTCGCAAAAGTTAAAGCGTTTGAAGCTGAAGACAATGGGCAACTACCTGCGCCAGCAATGTGGCAAGGTACTTCACGTCGTGTTGGCGTAGGCTCACAAATATTAGCGAGTATAGGCGTGACGAGTATGCGTTTATTAAGTTCGCCAAAGCGTTACCATTCACTGTCAGGTTTTGGTTTAGAAGTGACTGATTACATAGCCGAATAATTTTGGTCTATGGTAAATTTAACAATTTCATTAATTGCATAGCGCTCAGGGCTAATGGCTGTGATATCATAGCGCCTCTTTTTGCCCCGAGCCGGGTGCTTTAGCTAATTTAGGTAAGATAGAATGAACGTAGTTCAAGGTAATATCGAAGCGAAAAATGCCAAAGTGGCGATCGTAATATCGCGATTCAATAGTTTTTTAGTTGAAAGTCTGCTTGACGGTGCAATAGACACATTAAAGCGTTTCGGTCAGGTAAGTGACGACAACATCACTGTTGTGCGTGTTCCTGGCGCAGTTGAATTACCGCTAGCAGCAAAACGTGTTGCTGCAAGTGGCAAATTTGACGGCATCATCGCACTCGGTGCAGTGATCCGTGGCGGTACTCCTCATTTTGATTTTGTTGCCGGCGAATGTAACAAAGGTCTTGCGCAAGTTGCTCTAGAATATGACCTACCTGTTTCATTTGGTGTATTAACGACAGATACCATCGAACAAGCCATTGAGCGTTCAGGTACTAAAGCAGGTAATAAAGGCGGCGAAGCTGCACTTGGCTTGCTTGAAATGGTTAATGTACTGCAACAACTAGAACAACAGCTGTAATAGTAGGAAAAGTATGAAACCTTCAGAGCGCCGTAAGGCCCGCCGTTTAGCCGTTCAAGCCATTTATTCATGGCAGTTAAGTAAGAACAATGTTGCTGATGTAGAACATGAGTTTTTAACTGAACAGAGCACAGACGGCGTAGATGTTGCTTATTTTCGCGAGTTATTGTCGGGTGTAGCGTCAAAAACTGCACAGATTGATGATTTGTTGAAGCCACATTTAGATCGTGATTTCGAAGATGTTTCACCAGTTGAAAAAGCAATCGTTCGTTTGGCAACCTATGAGTTGACCTTTCGTAAAGATGTGCCGTTTAAAGTGGCAATTAACGAAGGTATCGAATTAGCGAAAGCGTTTGGCGCCGACGACAGTCACAAGTTTGTAAATGGCTTGCTAGATAAATTAGTGAAACATAAGTAATACCAGAACGGTATCTTCGGATACCGTTTTTCATTTCTATTAATTGTTTCTAAATTAAGGTGGTCGGTTTACCGAACCAAACTGAATGTGAAAGAATTTCAACTCATCGAACATTACTTTCGTAATAAAGGCCAAAAAAGACGCGATGTAGAGCTCAGCATTGGCGACGACTGTGCTTTGGTTAATCCAGCAGACAACAAATCGATTGCGATTTCATGTGATACTCTCGTAGAAAATGTCCATTTTTTATCAGACATGCCTGCCCATGCACTGGGTTATAAGTCTTTGGCTGTGAATCTTTCTGATCTTGCGGCCATGGGAGCCGAGCCTGCCTGGTTTACCCTTGCTTTAACAATGCCAAGTGTTGATGAGTCTTGGTTAGCTAGCTTTAGTACGGGTTTATTTGAGATCGCAGAGTACTATGGTATCGCTCTCATTGGTGGAGATACGACCCGGGGCCCGCGTAGCACAAGCATTACCATTAATGGCCAAGTGATTAAGGGCACTGCATTAACTCGTTCGGGGGCTAAAAATGGTGATTGGATTTATGTTACGGGTACATTGGGTGACTCCGCGTTAGGGTTAGATGTGCTACGTGGCGTAAAATCTGTATACACAGAAGATAAAGAATACCTGATAAATCGCCATTATTACCCCACACCAAGAGTGTTAGCGGGGCAGGCATTGAGAACCTTAGCTACCAGTGCAATCGATTTGTCTGATGGGTTAGTGTCCGATATTGCTCATGTGCTTAAAGCCTCCAAAGTGGGGGCGATTATCGATGTTAATCTGATCCCATTATCTAACTCGTTAAAAGCCAATTTGAGCCGCGAAGATGCACTAAGCTATGCGTTAACTGGCGGCGAAGATTATGAGCTGTTGTTCACTGTGCCAGAATCACAACGCGGTGCTATTGATACAGCGCTTATTCACGCTGGAGTTAAGTTTGTCAAAATAGGCCAGATATGTGCTGGTGATAAACTTAAGTTTGTCGATGATGGCAAGGCTTTTATTCCTGTTTCTCGCGTTTTTGAGCATTTTTAACAAAGGCCTATGAAACTATTTACTCAAGATAAATTTGTAAAAAAATTGTCTCTTGCTAACCCTATTCATTTTTTAGCTTTGGGTTTTGGTAGCGGGAAAGTGGCCAAAGCGCCTGGTACTTTTGGCACCCTAGCAGCCGTACCTATAGTGCTCTTAATGCAACAATTAAGTTTAACTCCCTACTTGATGATCACTGTGCTCAGCATGCTTGCCGGTTTTTATATTTGTGGTAAGGCCGCAAAAGATATGGGCGTTCATGATCATGGTGCAATTGTGTGGGATGAAGTGGTTGGATTGATGATCACCATGATCGCCGCGCCAGTAGGCTTTGTGTGGTTACTACTTGGTTTTATATTATTTCGATTTTTTGACATCATTAAACCCTGGCCAATTCGTTGGTTAGATGCAAAAGTCCATGGTGGTTTTGGGATTATGATTGACGATGTTTTAGCTGGTATATTTGCATTAATGGGTGTGCAGCTTGCGGTTTATTATTTATAACGTTGCTTTAAATACCATAACACCAAATATAAAAAAAGAGCGCAATGTGCTCTTTTTTTATATTTGATCCTTGTGTTTGCACACTTAATGATACTGAAATTTATTGAGTCATCATTAAATTGCTGCGTAGTTGTTCAATCTCATTATTCATTTTGACGATGCGCAACTTAAGATCTGTTTCATAATATGTGCAGCTTAATACTTTACCGATCGGGTTATAGCGTAATTGCCATAACTGCATCAAGCTATTGTCGTTATCGCAATATTCTGGCTTTTTAAGCATAAGTGATGCATCGGTTGATACAGGCGCATTAACCATGTTGACGAAATATTCAGCGCGTAAATTATCATCATCAATGGGTTTAATAAACATGTCAGCTAACCATTGTTCGTAAAATGGTGCAGTATCCTGTTTAGCTTGCATTACAATTTTCAGCATGGCGTTGTGACCAAAGAGCCATTCACCTGAAAATATTCGCTTAAAGTCGCTTTGAGTTAATATGAAAGGAGATTGCCAGGTGCTAACTTTTTTCGAAAATTCTTTGTTTTCAGGGCTAATAGAGTTAGCCAGGTTTAACTGTAACTTGAGCATGTTATAGGCAATAGTATGAGTCATTAACGAGCGAGAAGAGTGGTATACATTATTCCAAAAATGAGCGTCTCTATCTAAGAATGCTGTAACACCATCAATATCGATTATACTTGCATTAGCGTTAACTCCTTTTGCCTCTGCCAGTATGCTTAAATCTCTAAGTTGAAAAAGTTTACTCCAGTGGATTTGCTTCTGATGTGTCAGAGACTGCTCACTTTCTTGCCAATCAGGCATGCTTAATAAAGTATTGTATTGCTCTATTTCAGCCTTGTATTTACCTACAACATCCTGAATATAAGTATCGTTATCATTTATAAATTGATTACATGTGACGATATCAGTTTGATAACAAGCGGTTTTAAAACCACGGGTTAACTCAACTTCTTCTGTATTCAGGGCCAACAATGATTTTTGTTTAAGCGATGCATTATCTTCAGTAGTGCCAACGATAGTTTTGGCATATTCAAACCCGTTTACGCTCGATGCAACGGGTTGTTGTTTTAGCCAGCTGTCTACGAATAGTGTATTTGGCGATTTTGTTCTGTCAGATGCGTTGATTGCCACTAAGCAAACAACGGCAAATACCAATAAGCTGCTGATTAAGCCAACTAGCACGCCTATTATTTTGAGAAAAGTCATCAACATTATTTATCCGTGAAGTCCGTTTAACACAATAGTAACATGTTGCTGGCATTTGATAAATCATCAGCTTTATTGTAATAACTCTCGAGCGTTGGCTAAGGTGTTTTCAGTAATCACATCGCCACCTAATAAACGTGCTAGCTCATTGACCCGCTGATCTTTATCTAATGCTTGCATGGTGGTTTCAGTGCTACCGGCTTTATTAAATTTATTGACGAACATATGCTGGTGGCCATTACCTGCCACTTGCGGTAAGTGGGTTACACACAACACCTGAGTTGATTCTCCAAGGCTGCGGAGCATTCTGCCAACAACAGATGCTGTTGGACCTGAAATACCCACATCAACTTCGTCAAATATTAGTGTTGGAGTGGCCACTTTTTTAGCTGTTATTACTTGAATACCCAAGCCTATGCGTGATAATTCACCACCTGAAGCGACCTTTGAAATGGGTTGTAAAGGTTGCCCCGGGTTAGTTGTTACCATAAATTCGACACTATCACAGCCGTTAACGGAGATATTGTCAGGGTCATGATTCACTTGAATGCTAAATTTACCTTTAGGCATATTGAGTTCATGAATCGATTGAGTGACTAACTTATCTAATTCTTTAGCGTAGCGACTGCGACTTTGACTGAGTTTTTGTGCACTGGCTAAATAGGCTTTTTTGCTGGCCTCTAATTGCATTCTTATTTCATCAAGCTTACTTTCATCCCCTGCAAGCTCGTTTAATTCGGCCATCAATTCTTGATGATGTAACGCCAGCTTGTCTGGGCTCACATGATGCTTACGAGCGAGTTGCATTGCTGTTGATAAGCGTTTTTCAAGAAAGGCAAAGTGCTCAGGGTCGAGTTCTAAGCGACTTAAATAACTTTCGATTTCACTGGCGCTTTCTTGCACTTGAATAAGCGCTTCATTTAGCATGCTGCTAATTGGAGTAAGTGATTCATCATAACTTTGAAGAGTTTCTGCTATGGTGACGACTTTGTTTAATAGTGATTCGATGTTGCCTTCATCGCTTTCAGTGAGCAAGTGTAATCCAGCCTGGCATCGCTCTATTAAATCTGTGCCATTGGCTAAACGCTTGTGCTCTTGTTCTATTTCGTCAAATTCTTCTATGCCTAGGTTAAACTCGTTAAGTTCTTCGACCTGATATTGCAGCAACTGTTGACGAGAGATACGTTCATGTTGCGCTTGCTCAAGTTGTTTAAGCTCATTTTCAACCTGCTTGCATCGCATGTAACTGGCGCTGACATTGTCTAACAATAATTTATGATTGGCATAGCTGTCGAGCAGGCTTAATTGATGCTCACTTTTCAGCATGGCGTGATGTGCATGTTGGCCATGAATCCCAATTAATAATTGCCCAATGGCTTTTAACTGTGTAACAGGTACGGGATTGCCATTGATATAAGCACGTGACCGGCCATCATTATTGATTGTGCGGCGCAAAATGCATTCGTCGTCAGCATCTAGGTCATTGTCTTCAAGCCAACGTTTAGCCAATGGAACATCATGTAAAGTGAAGCGAGCACTGACTTCGGTTTTACTTGCACCTGGCCTTACTGTATTGGCGTCACTGCGATTACCTAAACATAACCCCAGAGCATCGATTGCAATCGATTTACCTGCACCGGTTTCGCCGGTGATGCTTGTCATACCGGCTTTAAAGTCGAGTTCTAAAAAACGTACGATAGCAAAATTGTTAATGCTGAGTTGGCAAAGCATAATGAGTTCCTGTCAATAACACCACAAACCACTGTATTGATAAACAGTATATACTGATTTTTTATACAGTAAAGTGGTTGGCAGAAAATTATCGTTGCTGGTTTTTTACTCTTGATGTGTACATTACTTAAGCATAAGTTTTCAATAAAGATTCTATTATCGGTAAGGTGATAAACGTCATTAAGGTGCCATATAAAATTGCCTGTGCACTCACATTTGCGTGTACCTGGTAGCGGTCTGCTAGTAAGTAAACGCTTGCCGCGGTAGGCAGTGATGCCAATATTACTCCCATGATTAGCCATTGAGTTTCAACACCCAATGCGGTAAGTAAACCAAAGGCGATGAGTGGCTGAATAATAAGCTTGAGTAGATTAATGACATTAAGCTCGGTTATTAAACCTGCGGTAAATAGATTACTGCCTGTTTGTTGTCGTAATGCTTTGACCAAAACCATTCCAATAGCAAAAAGCGCGCAAGGGCTTGAGGTGTTGCCAACTTGATGCAACATAAGCGAAAAGCTATCTGGTAGGTTAATTTGACTGGCTGATAATGTGATACCTATGGCGCTGCCGAGCACTATTGGATTTTTTCCTAACGCATTTACCATTATCAATATTGCTGGCTGATTAGATTGTTTGCTTCTACTGGCCAGCTCAATTGACACTAAGGCAAAGGCGAACATAATCACAGATAATAAACTGGCAATGGCTGCGGCAACTAAGGCCATTTTGTTGCCTGGAAAAAGCAAGCTCATTAGCGGAATACCAATAAATGCCGTATTGCCAAAGGTGGAATTTAGTGCGCGCATTGCCGCGATTGCTTGCTGCTTGGGAGCTTGCCATAAAGACAGGCAAATCACTAAGGCGTAGGTAATTATCATGGCTAAGCTAAACCCGGCAATAAACCCCCATTGGGCAATATCTTCTATCCGGGTTTCTGCCAAAACGATGAGTAAAATGGCAGGAAAAGCCACGTAATAGACAAATTGATTGAGGACCACATCTGTATCTGCTGGCAGTACTCTCAATTTTTGAACGATGCTGCCAAGCAGCATAATGGCGCAAACAGCGATTAGCGGGGTAAGAATACTCGACATCCCTCGCAATTCCTTAGCAAAATGATAATGTTATCACTTTACTGCTTTTAATAGTGCCGATGCAATTAGACTTAGGCTGAAGTTAACACTTTATAAACGGATAAGTGGCTTGGCAGTATAGTTTGGTCGGGGGATAAAATAGTTTATTGCATTATTTAGTGATCTTGGGCGGCGGTAAAACGCCCAATTCAGTAAAAAAGTGCACTTGGCGTCTTAATTCGAATAGTGAACCAACTCTAACTTGGTTACCTATTACTAGTGTCCAATTATCGGTTTTACCGTTTGAGTTAGTAAAAGTGAACCCTTGATAGAAAATTTTTTTCATCGTTTAACACTAAATAAAGCCTGAATGACTCAGGCTATTCTGATTAAGCTCAACTCGGGTTAAGAGGCTGTTGACTGAAATAAAATGCCTTGGTTATTCGCTAATCCCGATGTTTGAAACGCCTGCGTCAATAATATCCTTTCGTAAACCTTTAACCAGCTCAGCGGTAATATCAGGATTGGCTTCAATAATATCAAGTAGCATGGCTTGAAGCTCTTTTTCCTCTTCCATAACCGGGTGTGAAAACACAAAATCATCGAGTTCTTCATCCATTAATGAATCATCACTGATGGCTTCAATGTAGTTGGCGACGGTACTTGATGACAACTTACTGATATTGGTAATGTCTTCTTCAACTTTGCTGTCTATTGCACTCATTAATGTGGCAACAGCAACGGCTGCATCCATTGCAGGGTAAGCGCCATAGGCCTCGAAATCACTTGGGTCGGGCGTATTTTCGTCAAGACGTTGCAAATGTACATCGATGTTAAACTTGAGTTTTTTATCGTACTGGCTTTGCCATAATAACTCTAATGCTGTACTGAGAACCTGAGGCTCACCGAACTCACATACTTCTGAAAACAATTTGTAATTAGGTAACATGCGTTGGCATAGCGCGATTGCAAAAAGCTGTTTTTGCGGTAAAGACAATGCCTTAAGACGTTTAAAAAAGCCGGGTTTACTGGTCATTAGGAATATCCACTGATAGCTGGTTTATCACTTGATTTGCTGCTGATTCTACCTTAGTTAACTCGTCAAGTAACTCAAGTATTTCAGGTTCGAGATCATCGATGTCAATTTTATGTTTTAACCCTGACTCAATAGCTTGGCAGAGTTTTTGTGTGGTAGGAACACCGCAATAACATGTAGCACCATGAAGCTTGTGTACAGTTTGTAGCAGGCTGCTGGCATCGCGTTGTGTCAGAGCATGGTTAATATTTTCAACGGTTTCAGGAATGGAGTTGACAAGCATTTTAAGCATGTCTAGTGCTAAATCAGGCTTTTGATTGGCTTGAGTTAGGCATAAATCCCAATTGATTATTTGATTATCAAAATGGGTAAATTTAGGTTTAGTTACCCAGCGATTGATGACGCCTTTTAATGACATTTCGTCAATCGGTTTTGGCAAGAAGCCATCCATACCACAAGCGAGTATTTTTTCACGCTCTTCAGCAATAGCATGTGCAGTGACCGCAATAATGGGGGTATTGCGGTTAAGCGACATTGAACGAATTTGCTGTGTGGCGGTTATGCCGTCGATACCAGGCATTTGAATATCCATAAATATTAAGTCAAATGCTCGCTCTTGAGCTTGTTTTATCGCGTCATTTCCATTGTTCACTGTAACAACATTAACCACTAACTCTTTTAGTAATGTGTCGATAAGTTTTAGGTTAGCGTTATTATCGTCAACTGCAAGTACTGACGCTTTTATGCGTTGAGAGTCAGGTATAATCGGCGCTTCAGGTAAGCTTGCTAGGGAGACTGGCGTTGGCGGATAAATTAAATGGCGCGCTAACGTTAAGTCGCTTATGGGGGTATTAAGCAGCACATCGGCATTGGCTTTTAGTACATTAATTATCACATCTTGATCGAGGCAATCGTGTAACAACACCAGACAGTCAGTATGTTGTCGTGCTTGCTGTAATAGATGAATGAGCTCATCGTTATCAACAAATCCATGGCAACTCATAATAATATAATCGTACTTGCTGTTTTTACTGTTAAGTACTGAGGTTAAGTTTTCGGGGTTGGTCGCATTGGTGATGATTAATTGCCAAGAAACTAAACGACGGTTTAATGTATCGCGAGACAATTCTCGTGGTTCGTATAACAGCACTGATTTGTGCTGCAAAACATTAACCGGTAGTACTTCACCAATTTCAAATTGACTGAGCCCAAGTGGGAGTATAAACCAGAAATTTGACCCCTTATTAGGCGCAGATGTAAAGCCAATTTGGCCGCCCATTTGGTTAATTAGGCGTTTGGTGATCACCAGGCCTAACCCTGTACCTCCAAAGCGACGTGATATTGAAGAATCTGCCTGACCAAATGCCTGAAATAAATATTCTTGCTGACTCTCATCAATGCCGATACCGGTATCAATCACTTCACATCTTAGGGTGATGTTGTCATCTTCTTGACTCACCAAATGAATTTTTAATACCACACTGCCTATGTCGGTAAATTTAATCGCGTTCCCCATTAAATTGGTAATGATTTGGCTAACTCGCATCGCGTCGCCACTGACACTTTCGGGGACATTGCTATCAATATCGATAACGAGCTCAATGCCTTTTTCTTGGGCGCTACCGGCAATAATGGTTAAGGTTTCAGCCAAGGTTTCACGTAGCGCGAACGGCATTTTCTCAAGCACCATTTTACCCGCTTCGAGTTTAGAAAAATCAAGAATATCGTTAATGATCCCCAGTAAATTACTTGCGCTGCGCTCAATGGTTTTAATGTAGTCAAGTTGGCTTGTGTGTAGCGGGGTTTTTAACAATTGCCTTGCAAAACCGATGACACCATTAAGTGGCGTACGTAACTCATGGGACATATTGGCTAAAAACTCAGATTTAATTCGGCTAGCTTCTAATGCGCGTTTTTTAGCGAGGTCTAATTCAACGTTTTGAATTTCAATTTGCTCTAAGGTTTCTCTTAAGTCTGACGTGGCTTGATCAATATTTTGTTGCATTTCGTCATGATATTCAGACAAGGAGCCGGCCATGGCATTAATACCTCGCTTGAGTAAATCAAGTTCGCCAATTAAGTTTCCTTCAAGGCGAGTATCGAGTTTACCCTCACGAATTTTGGCCACCACTCGAACCATTTCGGTAATAGGGTGGTTAACATGTTTGACTAATCTGAAAGTGAAAAATAAATTAAATTGCACCCCAATCAACACGATAATAAATGCTGCAATGGCCGCTCGATGTTGTTCTAATAAGGCGTTTTCTTTGTTAAGTAAGACAGAAATATAACCAAGGATTTGCTCCTGCTGGTCATTGTAAAGCGGCTCGATTGTATGTTGGCTTTGCGGCGTATCTTGGTTTTTGTCGTTAACATTATTTAAACGACTCAACAGTAACGATTCCAACCCTGTGTGAGAGATAATGGGCACCCTGATAACCATGGTGTCGCCAATCGTTTCGTTTTCTGTTGCTGTTAGAGTGGTTAACGGTTTTTTATAGCGCATCGTTTCAAAGTCTTTGTGATAGTGCGATGTCACAAATAACTGATTTTCAGCGTCAAAAACTGCTATTGAGTGAATTAACGCTGCATTGTTGATTTGAGAGGCGGCAAGAAGACGTTTTGTCGAATCGCGATCTTGATTGATGATGCCAAACTCACTGGCAATGGCCAAAGGCTCAACAATATTGCTGCCTTTTATGATTAAGGTGTCTTCTAACTCATAAAAGCGGTTTATCGTGAAATAACTTCCAAGTAGAATACCCACGACAATCGTGGGCGCTAACGCTAGTACCAGAACCCAAGAACGCAGGCTGTAGTTGGTCATATTGTTGGCACTTTTCATGGCTGTTAGGTGTGTTCCTGATGCTAAATCGCTATTATTGCGTCTAGACTGCCAGAAACAGCGCACTCTTGACTAGTTTTTTATTCGACATCTGAGGCCGAAATGGCACAATTTTTCAAAGAAAAACCAAACAAATCTAAACAATTATCGGCCAAGCTAACGCTAGATATCACTCAGTTAGATCATCTAGGTGCAGGTATTGCTCAGCATCAAGGTAAGGTTGTATTTGTCCCTGGCGCGTTACCTGGCGAGCGCGCAACCGTGCAGTTGGTTGAGCAAAAGAAAAGTTATGCCAAAGCAAAATTAATCAAGATTGATACGCCATCTACTCGTCGCATTAACCCACATTGTCCGCATTATGTGCAATGTGGCGGTTGTGATTTACAACACATGGACTATCAGGCTCAACACGACCATAAGCAAACGGCATTAGTTGATTTGATTACTAAATTATCCAGTGCTGAAACTGTTACAGATAACCTTGTTGCCACACCCATTGTTGATAATGCCTGGCATTATCGCCGTAGAGCGAGACTCGCAACCGTATTTGACAAAAACACTCAGCGCTTACAGTTGGGTTTTCGTGCTGCAAACAGCAATAAAATTGTTGAAATTAACCAATGTCCGGTGCTTGCTGAGCCTTTGTCTGAACTTATTACACCGTTGGCGGTCAATTTAAACCAGTTAAAAGCCAAAGCCAGTTTAGGCCATGTGGAATTAACCCAAGCTGACAATGGCCGTTTTGCTGTGCTAAGGATAACGAAAACCTTACCTAATTCAGATTTACGTTGGTTGAGTGGTTTTGCTGAAAAGTACCAATTAACGATGCTGTTGCAAGATGACTCGGGCCAATTAACTCAGCTTTATCCAGCATTACCCTCCAACGAAAGTGACGCGACGTTACCGTTTTACCTACTTGCTGATAACAGCGTACGATGCTCGTTTACACCCGGTAACTTTGTTCAGGTTAATGGTGTGATAAACCATGCCATGGTTGAACAAGCTGTAGCTTGGCTTGATCCTCAATCTGGTGAGCGGATCCTTGATTTGTTTTGCGGAGTGGGCAATTTTAGTTTACCGCTAGCGAAAAAAGCGGCACAAGTCATTGCGGTTGAAGGTGTAGTTGAAATGGTTGAGCAAGCAAAACAAAACGCACTCGATAACCAATTAACTAACGTAAGCTTTTACCATGCTGATTTGAGTGCTGATTTGTCTGAGCAAACTTGGCTAGGTAAAATTGACAAGCTGTTGCTTGATCCAGCCAGAGCTGGTGCTTATGAAAGCCTGCAATGGCTGCAAAAAATGCAACCCAAAAAGGTGGTTTATGTATCTTGTAATCCGGCCAGTTTAGCCCGTGACAGTAGTGTATTATTAGCGAACGGTTATCGCATTGCTAAAGTCGGTTTAGTTGATATGTTTCCACAAACCCATCATATCGAGGCAATGGTCTTGTTTGAGCTGGGTAAATAGGTGTTGTTTTTTCAATATTATCAACTGGTATGCTATAAATTTGTTCAACTAAACATGTTTGAATTGACAAACGTATTTAGGGCTTCAAGATAACGTACTCAGTTGTCGTTTTTCCTTCATTTCGCCATGAATCAGCGAAGTGACGGTGGGTAAAAGTCGGTCATGCGGCTAAGGAAGGGTTCATGGTATCTGTTCGCGAAGCACATTTTAATACGCAAGCATTCCAATTAGATGAGTGGGTCGCCCGTTATATTGACGATAAAGACGATGCTCAAACACTATTAGCGTTGATCCAGCAAGTTGAGGCCTTACCGGTCAAAAATAAGCTGGCTCACACCGAATTGCTTGCGCGTGCTCGTGAAATGATCGAGATTTTAGCGCCCCTTAACATGGACATCGAAACGCTACAGGCAGCAGTGCTGTTTTTAATGCATGAGGCGGGTGTTTTAAACGACGAACAATTAGCTGAAAAATATGGCAATAATTTAGCAAAACTGGTCGCCAGTGTGGTGACCATGAATGCCATAGGCGCGCTAAAAGTGAGTGAGAACTCGCGTGATGCCGAACCGCAAATCGACAACATTCGCAAAATGTTATTGGCCATGGTCGAAGACGTACGTGCAGTGGTGATTAAGCTTGCCGAGCGTGTATGTTTACTACGCGCGGTAAAAAATGCCGACGAAGAAACACGTGTATTATTGGCCCGTGAAATTGCCGATATATACGCGCCATTAGCTAACCGTTTAGGTATTGGGCAGCTAAAATGGGAACTTGAAGACATCTCGTTTCGCTATTTGCACCCAACCGTTTATAAAGATATTGCCAAACAACTTG
This sequence comes from Shewanella inventionis, assembly GCF_019931735.1. Taxonomy (NCBI): domain Bacteria; kingdom Pseudomonadati; phylum Pseudomonadota; class Gammaproteobacteria; order Alteromonadales; family Shewanellaceae; genus Shewanella; species Shewanella inventionis. The sequence continues at coordinate 1,853,989 of NZ_CP082926.1, forward strand.
ATGGTAAACGTGTTGATCGCGAAGTATTTATTGAAAAGTTTGTTTCTCAGCTACAGCAACGTCTAGACAACGACCAGATCCGTGCCAAAGTCTATGGCCGCCCTAAGCATATTTACAGCATTTGGCGTAAAATGAAGGGTAAAGATCTTAAGTTTGATGAACTGTTTGACGTACGTGCAGTGCGGATCGTGACTGAGCGATTACAAGATTGTTATGGCGCGTTAGGCGTAGTGCATGATCTATGGCACCACATTCCACGTGAGTTTGATGATTACGTCGCCAACCCTAAACCTAATGGATACCAATCAATACATACCGTAGTGGTTGGCCCAGAGGGTAAAACCGTTGAAATTCAAATCCGAACCGAAGCCATGCATCAAGACTCTGAGCTTGGTGTGGCTGCGCATTGGAAGTACAAAGAAGGTGCGGGTAACGCCAAACAAACCGGTTATGAAGAAAAAATTAACTGGCTACGTAAAATTTTACAGTGGCAAGAAGATGTGGCCGAAAGCGGCAACCTTGTAGATGAAGTTCGCAGCCAGGTATTTGAAGACCGAGTTTATGTGTTTACCCCTAATGGTGAAGTCGTTGACTTACCTTTAGGCTCGACCGTGCTCGACTTTGCTTATTATATTCACTCTCAGGTGGGGCATAAGTGTATTGGTGCCAAAGTTGATGGCCGTATTGTGCCATTTACCTACCAGGTTGAAACGGGTGAACGTATTGAAATCATTACATCAAAAACGCCTAACCCTAAACGTGACTGGTTAAATCCTAACTTAGGCTATATCAAGTCGTCTCGTTCACGCTCTAAAATACAGCATTGGTTTAAACAGCAAGATCGCGACAAAAATATTGCTGCGGGTAAAGAGATGCTCGAGTCTGAGTTGTCGCGTGTGGGATTAAAAATTAAAGATGCTGTAGTTGCAGTAGAGCGTTTTAACCTCAATAGCATGGATGATATGTTAGCCGCTATTGGTGGTGGTGACTTACGCTTAAATCAAGTGGTGAACTTTACCGAAACGAAAGTGCGTAAAGTTGAAGATACTGACGAAGATTTAGTCGAAGACATCCTTAAAAAAGCGTCCCACAAACCTAAAAAAACCGGTAAAGGCCAGGTTGAGGTTAACGGTGTAGGCAACTTAATGAGCCATATTGCGCGTTGTTGCCAGCCTGTACCTGGCGATGAGATTTTTGGTTATATCACTATGGGCCGTGGTATTTCAGTACATCGAAGTGACTGTGAACAAGTTAAAGAGCTAATGCGCGCGCATCCTGAACGCAGCGTTGATGTTATTTGGGGTGAGAACTATTCAGGTGGATACCGTATAAGAGTAAGAGTATTAGCTCATGATCGCAGCGGCTTATTGCGCGATTTAACCACGGTATTAGCCGCAGAAAAGTCTAATGTCATGGCAATGAGTTCATCCTCTGATGTGAAAACTCAAACCGCGACAGTTGAGCTTGAACTTGAACTATATAATCTTGACGGTTTGTCACGCATTATTGCCAAATTATCGCAAGTTGATGGGGTTGTTGAGTCTCGTAGACTGTAATGTAAACAAGACCATTCAATGTGAAAGGCACCTTAATCCAGGTGCCTTTTTAATTTTAGTGCAGGGTAAAATATGAGGATATCAATGTGGCACCGATGCAATCATTGTTAGAGATTATGAAGCAATTACGCGATCCAAAAACTGGCTGCCCTTGGGATCTTGCTCAAGACTTTGCCACCATAGTGCCCTTTACCTTAGAAGAAGCCTATGAGGTGGTCGATACCATAGAGCGTAAAGCGTGGCAGGAATTACCCGATGAATTAGGTGATTTGTTATTTCAAGTGGTGTTTTATTGCCAGCTTGGCCAGGAACAAGGCATGTTTGACTTTGCAACCGTGGTTGAACGCATCAGCGATAAATTAACCCGTCGCCATCCTCATGTGTTTGGCATAGCAGATGAACAAGTGAGCGGCTCGATTACCAATACCCAAGAATTAAGCCAAGCTTGGGATAAACTCAAAGCCAATGAGCGCCAACAAAAGCAACTTCACTCCGCATTAGATGATATTCCACATGCATTACCCGCGTTGTCTCGTGCACGTAAAATTCAACACAGGGTGGCAAAAGTCGGCTTTGACTGGGCCGAACTTGAGCCTGTGGTGGCAAAAATCCATGAAGAAATCGATGAAGTGCTTGTTGAGGTGAACAAGAGTCAGGATGACCCCACCTATTCTCAGGCACATATTCAGGACGAAATGGGCGATTTATTATTTGCGGTGGTCAATTTAGCCAGGCATTTAAAGGTCGACCCTGAACAAGCCTTACGCCAAGCCAACAACAAATTTGAGCGAAGATTTAGAGGCGTAGAACAGTATGTTGCCGACAGCACAAAAGCCATTGAGCAGCATACGTTAGCTGAATTAGATAGCTACTGGGACAAAGTCAAACAAGACGAAAAGGCAAATTAAACCAAAATTAGCGTGTTTAAGTTTGTCGAATCGCAGTGGCTTTGATATACTATCGCCCCGTCCTAGTGCTTTCTTACAAGCACGTATTTTCCAACACATTTTCTCAGGTTCAGCATGACTACAAGGTATATCTTCGTTACTGGTGGCGTTGTTTCATCACTAGGTAAAGGCATTGCAGCGGCGTCGCTAGCAGCAATTTTAGAGGCTCGTGGCCTCAATGTAACCATTATGAAACTGGACCCATACATTAACGTCGATCCAGGTACCATGAGCCCTACTCAGCACGGTGAAGTATTCGTGACTGAAGATGGCGCTGAAACCGACCTCGATTTAGGTCACTACGAGCGTTTTATTCGCACTAAAATGAACCGCCGCAATAACTTCACAACAGGCCGTATTTATGAAGAAGTACTTCGTAAAGAGCGTCGTGGTGATTATTTAGGCGCAACCATTCAGGTTATTCCGCATATTACTAATGCGATTAAAGAAAAAGTGCTTGAAGGTGGCGAAGGCCACGATGTGGCAATCGTAGAAATTGGCGGCACAGTGGGTGATATTGAATCATTGCCATTCCTTGAGTCTATTCGTCAATTAGGTGTTGAGCTAGGACGCGAACGTACCTTATTTATGCACTTAACTTTAGTGCCATTCTTAGGTGCCGCAGGCGAAGTTAAAACTAAGCCAACACAGCATTCTGTGAAAGAGTTACGTTCTATTGGTATTGCGCCAGACGTATTGGTTTGTCGTGGCGATCGTGCTATTCCTGCCAACGAAAAAGCTAAAATCTCGTTATTCTGTAACGTTGAAGAGCGCGCTGTTATTTCTTTAAAAGACGTAGACAGTATTTATAAAATCCCAGCTTTATTACGTTCGCAAGGCTTAGATGACTTAGTGATTAAGCGTTTCCATTTGGATTGTAACGAAGCTGATTTGTCTGAGTGGGAAAACGTAATTTATCAAGAAGCCAACCCTAATGGTGAAGTGACCATTGGTATGGTGGGTAAATACATCGAACTACCCGATGCCTATAAGTCAGTTAACGAAGCATTAAAGCATGCGGGTTTAAAAAATCGCGTGACTGTGAATATCAAATATATTGATTCACAAACCGTTGAAGCTAAAGGCGAAGAAGTGTTACAAGGCTTAGATGGTATTTTAGTACCAGGTGGTTTTGGTGAGCGTGGTGTTGAAGGTAAAATTTTTGCAGCGAAATTTGCCCGCGAAAATAACCTGCCTTACTTCGGGATTTGTTTAGGTATGCAAGTTGCGCTAATCGAATTTGCTCGCCATGTAGCGGGTCTAGAGGGCGCACATTCTACTGAATTTAACTCGCAAACACCTTATCCTGTTGTAGGCTTGATTACCGAATGGATTAACGAAGATGGCGATGTTGAAAAACGTCATGAGTCTTCTGATTTAGGCGGTACTATGCGTTTAGGTGCTCAATTATGCCACTTAAAAGAAGGCTCTAAAGCGGCAACTGCATATAACTCTACAACCTGTGTTGAGCGCCACCGTCATCGTTACGAAGTGAACAACAACTACATAGAGCGTCTTGAAAAAGCCGGTTTGGTGTTTAGTGGTTTGTCTTCAGATCGTAAATTAATTGAAATGATCGAATTACCAAATCACCCTTGGTTTGTTGCCGGTCAATTCCACCCAGAATTCACTTCAACGCCACGTGATGGACACCCATTATTTGAAGGGTTTATAGCTGCATCAGCAGCGTACCAAAAACGTGACTTAAGTTAATTGACGCTAGCCGCTAATGTTACTGCATTAGCGGCTTTTTTGTTTAAGATGTATGCGTTAGATCAAATAATCGTCTTACGGATACCTTGTCAAAGTTAAAACTAAGTTGAAGCTAAGACCAATTCGATTTATCCTAAGCCTAGATAGAATAAAATTACTAAACTGAAAGTTACATACCAATAAATCGGCAATATCGATACTTAATGAGTGGTTTATTGTTATTGGCTTTTAACTTTTATCAAATTTTTTAATTTACTGACACAGTACGAGGATATTATGGCTAACATTATTAAAGTGATTGGTCGCGAGATTATGGATTCGCGTGGTAACCCAACCGTTGAAGCAGAAGTGCATTTAGAAGGCGGTTATGTAGGCATGGCTGCTGCACCGTCTGGTGCATCTACTGGTAGTCGTGAAGCGCTAGAACTTCGTGACGGCGACAAAGCACGCTATTTAGGTAAAGGCGTATTAAACGCTGTTGCTGCGGTTAATGGTCCAATTGCTGAAGCCCTAAAAGGTAAAGATGCTTTGGCTCAAGCTGAAATTGACCAAATCATGATTGACTTAGATGGCACCGAAAACAAAGCTAAATTTGGCGCTAATGCAATTTTAGCCGTATCACTTGCCACTGCCAAAGCTGCAGCTGCTGCAAAGCACGTTCCATTATATGCTCACATTGCTGACTTAAATGGCACACCAGGTGTGTACTCTATGCCATTGCCTATGATGAACATCATCAATGGCGGTGAACATGCAGACAACAGTGTTGATATTCAAGAGTTTATGATCCAACCTGTTGGCGCTAAAAACTTCCGTGAAGCTTTACGCATGGGCGCAGAAGTATTCCACAGCCTTGCTAAAGTATTAAAATCACAAGGCCATTCAACTTCTGTTGGTGATGAAGGTGGTTTCGCACCAAACCTAGAGTCAAATGCTGCTGCACTTGCTGCGATTAAAGTGGCTGTATCAAATGCCGGCTATGAACTAGGTAAAGATATTACTCTTGCTCTTGATTGTGCCGCTTCTGAGTTTTACAACAAAGAAGAAGGTATTTACGATCTTAAAGGTGAAGGTAAGCAATTTACTTCAGAAGAGTTTAACTACTTCTTAGAAGATCTTGTAAATCAATATCCAATCGTGTCTATCGAAGACGGTCTAGATGAATCTGATTGGGATGGTTTTGCTCATCAAACTAAATTGTTAGGTGACAAAATTCAGTTAGTGGGTGACGATTTATTTGTAACCAACACTAAAATCCTAAAACGCGGTATCGATAACGGTATTGCAAACTCTATTCTGATTAAATTCAACCAAATCGGTTCATTAACTGAAACTTTGGCAGCAATCAAAATGGCTAAAGATGCAGGCTTCACTGCTGTGATTTCTCATCGTAGCGGTGAAACTGAAGATTCAACCATTGCTGACTTAGCTGTTGGTACTGCTGCTGGTCAAATCAAAACGGGTTCTTTAAGCCGTAGTGACCGTGTTGCAAAATACAACCAATTGCTTCGTATTGAAGAAGCATTAGGTGCAAAAGCGCCATTTAATGGTCTAAAAGAAGTGAAAGGCCAAGCATAAATTTTTGCTATAGCTTAAAAAAGGCCACCACTAGGTGGCCTTTTTTGTTGTACTATATCCAACATACATTTTAAGGGTTAACACAACGTAACTTAATATTATGAAACAATTAATATTACTAATGATTGGATTACTGGCTGTATTGCAATATCGACTATGGCTTGGGGATAACAATTTATCTGAATATTTCGTGCTGCAGACCCAAATTGAAGCGCAGCAGCAGAGTAACGAAAAACTCGTGGCTCGCAATCAGATCCTTAAAGAAGAAATCATTGATTTAAAAAGTGGCACCGAAGCCATTGAAGAGCGTGCCCGAAACGAACTTGGCATGGTCAAAGAAGGCGAAACATTTTATCGTGTTATCGGTACCGATTCTCGCGAACAACCGTTCAATCCATAGTTTAACGTGTGGCAACTTATGTGCGTTAAACTAGCTATAATTATTTTCAGACTGGTTTACTATGCAAAACAACCCTAAATCCATTATTGCCATTGTTCCCGCTGCAGGTATTGGCAGTCGTATGGGGGCTGATAAACCAAAGCAATATTTAATGCTTGGTCAACAGAGTATTTTGGCACATACACTCGATGTACTGTTATCTCATACAGATATCTCGCAAGTTATCGTCGCTTTACACCCACAAGATCAGCATTTCAAACAATTACCCCAAGCAACACACCCCAAACTGAGTCTTGTTATAGGTGGTGGCGAACGAGCTGACTCTGTACTTGCAGCACTTGATTATGCGTTAGCTATTAATCCTCAGGCATGGGTGTTAGTGCATGATGCAGCAAGACCTTGTTTGCGTCATGAAGATATCAACAAATTGATTGGTTCAGTGGAACAACACCCCCAAGGTGCAATTTTAGCCGCACCTGTGCGTGACACCATGAAGCGTAGCGACGCCAGTGGTCAAATCACAAGTACCGTGGACCGCGCTTTATTATGGCATGCATTAACACCGCAATTTTTCCCTATAACAAGCTTGCATCGCAATTTATCTCAGGCGTTAGCCGCGAAAGTGAGTATTACTGACGAGGCGAGTGCAATGGAATGGGCAGGGGTTCGTCCTGGTTTAGTTAATGGCCGTGTTGATAATATAAAAGTGACTCACCCTGATGATTTGCAACTTGCCGCTTTATTTATCTCGCAAGCACAACAATGACATTGTAAAAAAACCTTATTACAAGGATTATCATGAATATACGTATTGGTCATGGCTTTGATGTACATAAGTTTGGTGGTGATAAGCCGCTTATTTTAGGCGGCGTAGTTGTCCCATATGAAACTGGATTAATCGCCCATTCTGACGGTGATGTGGTGTTACATGCCGTAAGTGATGCTATTCTCGGAGCAATGGCGCTAGGCGACATCGGTAAGCATTTTCCTGACACTGACGCTAACTTTGCGGGTGCTAATAGCCGTGAATTGTTAAAGCATTGCTATTTACTCGCACGTAAAAAGCAGTATGTTATTGGCAACTTGGATGTCACAGTTATTGCTCAAGCGCCAAAGATGGCGCCGCATATTGAAGCAATCCGATTATGTTTAAGTGACGATTTACAAACGGATATCGATAACATCAATGTGAAAGCCACTACTACTGAAAAATTGGGTTTTACAGGGCGTAAAGAAGGTATTGCTGTTGAAGCTGTGGTACTGATGGTAAGCCAATCGCGTTAATAATATAGAGAATCTGTATCAGATGAACGAATTACATTACCTTTTGGGTAAACCGTTAAGCCAAGCCGATTTACGTACTCACAATAGCGATTTTATTGTCAAAGAAATTTTGCCTTTTACCCCAACAGGAGAAGGCGAACACCACATGCTGCATATTCAAAAAAATGGCTTGAACACAGTATATGTCGCTGAAATAATTGCCAAGTTTGCAAAAGTGCATCCAAAAGAAGTCACCTTCGCAGGGCAAAAAGATAAAAATGCCATTACTGAGCAGTGGTTTGGTGTACGTATACCCGGTAAAGAAACTCCTGAGTGGGCGCAATTAAATAACGATAAGCTCACGGTGTTATCGAGCAGTCGTCACAGCAAGAAATTACGAATAGGTGCATTGCTCGGAAACCGTTTTGTATTGACCTTGCGCAATATTACCGATATTGCAGACCTTAAGTCTCGGTTAACGCATATTGCTGCCACCGGAGTACCTAACTATTTTGGCGAACAACGCTTTGGACATGATGGCAAAAACCTAGTGATGGGGCGTCAAATGCTAAACGGCGGCCGCAATGTTAAAGATCGCAATAAACGCAGTATGTATTTATCAGCTGTTCGTTCAAACATATTTAACCTGGTCGCATCTCATCGTTTAGCCACACATCAAACACAACCATTAGTCGGTGACTGTGTAATGCTTGCTGGCAGTAAAAGTTATTTTACTGTTGATGCTTGGGACGATGTACTTAACCAGCGCCTTGCTGAAAAAGACATACAATTGTCTGCACCATTATGGGGGCGAGGAACTCCTTTGGCTAAAGAGACCGCTCTTGAAGTCGAAATGGCAGCGTTAACCGATTATGCAAATGATTTGTCTGGGCTTGAAAATGCCGGTTTAAGCCAAGAAAGACGACCTTTGTTACTTGAACCACAAGGAATGAAATGGCAATTTGATGCCGATGTGTTGACCCTTGAGTTTATGTTACCTGCAGGTAGCTATGCGACATCTGTTTTGCGTGAACTTGCTGATTACCAAGATGTTCAAGAACAACAAAGACAAATAATGGTGGCAGAACAGCAAGCCCAGCGTTTATTAGAAGAATCACAACAAAATAACGAGTCGTAAGTCATGATCAATATTTTAGTCAGTAATGATGATGGTGTAAGTGCCCCAGGCATTATTGCATTAACTCAAGCCTTGAGTGAGTTTGCTCAAGTGGTGACCGTCGCACCCGATCGAAATTGTTCAGGCGCGAGTAATTCATTAACCTTGACTAACCCATTAAGAATTAATAACTTAGGAAATGGTTATATTTCCGTTAATGGTACACCAACTGATTGTGTCCATTTAGCGATCAGGCAGTTATGCCCAGCAGAGCCCGATATTGTGGTCTCCGGTATTAATGCAGGTGCCAACATGGGAGATGATACTCTCTATTCCGGTACGGTTGCTGCCGCAATGGAAGGGCGTTTTTTAGGGTTACCTGCAATCGCGATTTCATTAGTCGGAAAGTCGTTAACTCATTATGATAGTGCTGCTATTTATGCGGCTAAAATTGTAAAGGGGTTATTAGCACACCCGATAAATAGCGATCAAATATTAAATGTCAATGTCCCCGATTTGCCTTTAGAGCAAATTAAAGGAATTAAAGTCACACGCTTAGGGGCAAGACATAAAGCCGAAGGCATGATAAAAACCCAAGATCCAGCTGGAAAAGATATTTATTGGCTTGGGCCAGTTGGTCGTGAACAAGATGCCGGTGAAGGTACCGATTTTGGTGCCGTTGCGGCAGGTTATGTATCAATTACACCGTTAACAGTAGATTTAACCGCATATAATCAACTACACGGATTAGCTGAGTGGGTAACAAAAATATGACTAGGGTAGCTTCAACATCAGCAATAAACTTGGCAAAAAAGTTGTCTGATGCAGGGATCCGCCACCCAGCGGTATTGCACGCAGTTGCGAATACACCGCGTGAGTTATTTCTTGACGACGCCCTAGCTCACAAAGCATATGAAAACACCGCACTTCCAATTGGGCAGGGGCAAACGATTTCCCAGCCATATATTGTTGCGCGTATGACCGAGCTTTTACTACAACATAATCCGCAAAAAGTACTCGAAATTGGTACCGGTTCTGGTTACCAAGCTGCTGTGTTGGCATCAATTATTCCGCAGTTGTTTACTATTGAACGCATTAAAGCATTGCAAATCCAGGCTAGACAACGACTTAAACGACTCGATTTGCACAATGTTTCATTTAAGTACGGTGATGGTTGGCAAGGTTGGTCTAACCGAGGCCCATTTGACGGTATTATGGTTACAGCTGCCGCGGCGTCGGTCCCGCAAGCTTTACTTGAGCAACTTGCTGATAAAGGGGTGCTGATCATTCCGGTTGGAGAAGACACCCAACAACTGCTAAAAATTACTCGAATAGGGACTCAATTCCATTCAGAGATAATAGAGGCTGTTAAATTTGTACCATTAATCAATGGTGAATTAGCCTAAAATACATGACTTCTGCTTCATGTAAGTCTGCGCAATATAGATTATCGTGTAGAATAACGTTTGTTTGTATTTTCCCTGTGTATTTTCCTTAAGGACATTGTTTGATGAATAGCGGTTGGCCAAATGGTTTGGTCTTAGCAATCATGCTCACAGGATGTAGCTTTCAAGCTGAACGTCCTGCGCCGGTTGAAAGTTTATCATCAAAAAATCACGGTCCTCGCTACCACAAAGGTTCGCTTAACACTCATCAATATAGAGTAAAAAAGGGTGACACTCTTTACTCAATAGCTTGGGGAGCTGGGCGACATTTTATTGAACTTGCTCGAGACAATAACTTACAGGCACCATATACGATTTATCCTGGGCAAATTATTCATTTATCCAGCCCAAATCGTTCTGTAGCAACACAGGTTAATTCAGCCCAATCCAACAAGTCTAATGTACAAACTCAGGCTGTCACTCAACCTTATTCATCAGTTTCTAATCGTTCTGATTTAAAAATAATTAAGCCAGCTGTTAGCGAAAAGCCCCAGCCACTGGTCGTATCAGACAGAACGAAAAAAGATCTTGATCACAAAGTCGAGCCTGCGTATTCTGTAACAACTACCCAACAAAAAATTAACCAAAATGCAAGCGGACCAGTTGTTAACTTGCCACAGCAAGTTCAGCAATGGCACTGGCCAGTCAGAGGCCGAATCATTGGATATTTTTCGGTATCTGAGCAAGGTAATCAAGGAATTAAGATTGCTGGCAATCGCGGTGATGTCATAAAAGCCGCTGCAGATGGGAGAGTCGTATATGCGGGCAATGCGCTTCGGGGATATGGCAACTTAGTAATTATCAAACATAATGATGATTTTTTAAGTGCTTATGCTCATGCAGATACGATAACGGTTAAAGAAAAGCAATATGTTAGTGCAGGGCAAACAGTTGCAAAAATGGGCAGTACAGGGACAAACCAAGTGATGCTTCACTTTGAAGTGCGTTATCACGGTAAGTCAGTCAACCCATTACGATATCTACCTAAACAGTAATTGTTTAGCAATATAAATAACGGAGGATAAGCAGTGCAGTAGATTACATATCACATATTAGGTTTGGGAGAGCAATTATGAGCCGCAAAAACAGTACTGCTTCAGCAGAACAAATTGTCGATCTAGCTAAACAACCACAAGAGGTTGCAACCAAAAATGGCGATTTGGTACAGCAACTCGAAATTGAAGAAAAAGTCCAAGATGACTTACAAAAAAATCTCGATGCCACTCAATTATATTTAGGTGAAATTGGTTTTTCTCCGCTGCTTACTGCAGAAGAAGAAGTCTATTTTTCACGTAAAGCCCTCAAAGGCTGCGAAAAATCTCGCAACCGAATGATAGAAAGTAATTTACGTCTAGTCGTTAAAATTTCCAGAAGATACAACAATCGCGGATTAGCTTTGCTCGATCTTATTGAAGAGGGCAATTTAGGCCTGATAAGAGCGGTTGAAAAGTTTGACCCTGAACGCGGTTTCCGTTTCTCAACTTATGCTACATGGTGGATTAGGCAAACTATTGAACGTGCCATTATGAATCAGACTCGCACGATCCGACTTCCTATTCATGTGGTAAAAGAACTTAATGTTTACTTGCGCACAGCAAGGCAACTCGCGCAAAAACTTGATCATGAACCCACAGCTGAAGAAATTGCTGAAAAACTCGATGTGTCAACGGGCGACGTGAGTCGTATGCTGAAACTGAATGAGCGAATTACCTCTGTTGATTCACCCATTGGAGGCGACAATGAAAAAGCATTGTTGGATGTAATTGCCGACGACGATTCAGTTGGACCTGATCATAGAGTGCAAAACGAAGATTTATCTAACTCAATTGTAGGTTGGTTAAATGAACTCAACACCAAACAACGTGAAGTATTGGCAAGACGTTTTGGTTTATTAGGATATGTGCCATCAACACTAGAAAACGTCGGTGCTGAAATTGGGTTAACCCGTGAGCGTGTTCGTCAAATACAGGTTGAAGCATTAAAACGTTTAAAAGATTTATTGGGTTCTCAAGGGTTGTCAGTTGAAGCGCTTTTTAGAGACTAATACCCACTTAAATTTACATGAGTTTCTGATGCAATAAATAATAAAAGGACACAGTTAGTGTCCTTTTTATATGGTTAATTTTATGATTAATTTACTAGCTTTTTCAGTTCATACAATAGGTCTAATGCTTGCTTTGGGGTAAAGTCATCGGGGTTTATTCGTGCCAATTTATCCAGTGCAGGAGAGGTCTCAGGCATTGGCGTAAGTAAATTCATGCTTACTTGATGAGGTATGTGCTCGGTCGCAGTAATATCGCGGTTTTCGAGTTGATGCAATTTATGCTTGGCAGCGTTAATGACTTGATTCGGAACACCAGCCAAAGCCGCGACCTGTAAACCATAGCTTTTACTTGCTGCCCCTTCCTGTACTGCGTGCATAAATGCAATAGTATCATCGTGTTCAATGGCATCTAAATGAACATTAACCACCGCGGGCAATAATTCAGGCAGCTGGGTAAGTTCAAAATAATGAGTCGCAAATAACGTCAGAGCACTGACTTGCTTAGCAAGATATTCTGCAGCTGACCAAGCAAGCGATAAACCATCATAGGTTGAGGTTCCGCGGCCTATTTCATCCATTAATACCAAACTGTTTGCTGTGGCATTATGTAAAATATTAGCGGTTTCAGTCATTTCCACCATAAAGGTTGAACGACCTGACGCCAAGTCATCCGAGGCGCCGATACGGGTAAATATGCGATCTACCTCGCCAATTTTTGCCGAGCCAGCAGGCACAAAACAGCCGATATGAGCCATTAGAGTAATTAATGCCACTTGGCGCATGTAAGTCGACTTACCCCCCATGTTAGGGCCTGTAACTATCAGCATTTTTCGTGATGGCGACAAGTCTACAGGGTTAGCGATAAATGCAGATTGACTGACTTGCTCAACAACGGGGTGGCGGCCTGCATTAATATGGATCCCAATCTCATTGGTCATTTGCGGGCATTCATAATTGAGTGTTTGTGCACGTTCGGCAAAGTTACTCAATACATCTAACTGTGCTGCTGCGGTAGCAAAAGCTTGTAACTCATGCAGTTTAGGTAACAATAAATCGAACAGTTGCTCCCACAGTTGTTTCTCAAGTGCTAAGGCTTTACCTTGGCTTGAAAGGACTTTTTCCTCGTATTCTTTTAGCTCAGGAGTAATATAGCGCTCTGTACTTTTTAATGTTTGGCGACGCTGATAGCTCAACGGCACTCTATCAGCTTGTAAGCGGCTCACTTCTATGTAGTAACCATGCACTCGGTTATAGCCCACTTTTAATGTGCTTATACCGGTTTGTTGTTTTTCTCGGGCTTCAAGCTCAACTAAATAATCATTTGCACCTTCACTGAGTTTACGCCATTCATCTAACTCTTCGTGGTAACCCGTTTTTATTACCCCGCCATCTCTAATTAACATTGGAGGGTTATCTATAATGGCCCGTTCAAGCAGGTCATGTTGCTCAGGAAACTCGCCTAATTGGGTTGCTAATGTCATCATTTGTGGCTGTTGACATTGAGACAATGTTTGCTGAATTGACGGCAATAATGCTAACGCTTGCTTTAAACGTGAAAAATCCCTCGGCCTTGCACTGCGCAGTGCTAGGCGGGCCATAATGCGCTCAATATCGCCTAAACTTTTGAGTTGTTCATGAAGAGTATGGTAAAGGTCTTGTTCAATTAATTCATTTACAGCGCTATGGCGTGATTGAATTGCATGACGATCACGAAGTGGCTCATGGATCCAACGTTGTAACATGCGGCTACCCATTGGGGTTGCAGTATTGTCTAGCACCCAAGCCAGGGTATTCTCACGTCCACCAGATAGATTTTGTGTTAGCTCTAAATTACGGCGAGTAGCGGCATCTAAAATGATTGATTCAGACTGGTTAAATCGCACAATTGAATTAATGTGCGGTAGCGCCATTTTTTGGGTGTCTTTAACATACTGCATTAAGCAGCCTGCAGCTTGTAATGCTAAGCGAGCATCACTAATGCCAAAACCATGTAGATCTTTGGTGCCAAATTGATTAAGGAGTAAATTAACGCAGGTATCATAATCAAATTCCCACTCTGGACGGCGGCGTATTCCCTTCATATTGTTAATTAACAACATGTCGGTGAAATCTTCGCTGTACAGTAATTCAGCAGGATGAGTGCGCTGGAGTTCGGCTTCTAATGCTTCACGAGTTGGGAGTTCGGCGATGACAAATCGGCCCGATGAAATATCGAGAGTGGCATAGCCAAAGCCGGTTTTACCCTGGTAAAGTGCTGCAAGTAGATTGTCTTGCCTTTCCTGTAATAAGGCTTCATCTGTTAATGTACCAGGAGTAACAATACGTACAACTTGGCGCTCAACGGGACCTTTAGAGGTTGCCGGATCGCCAATTTGCTCACATATAGCCACTGATTGGCCAATTTGCACCAACTTAGCTAAATAACCTTCCACAGCATGATAAGGAATACCCGCCATAGGAATTGGATCACCGCCACTTTTACCGCGAGCGGTTAATGAAATGCCTAATAGTTCAGATGCTTTTTTTGCATCATCATAAAATAATTCGTAAAAATCACCCATACGATAAAAGAGCAACATGTCAGCATGAGCGGCTTTTAAGCTCAAATATTGTCGCATCATAGGGGTATGTTTTTCTAAATCACTGGTATCAATTGCAGTCATTATGGACATTTCACTTTTATCTATCTTGAGATGTGGTTCTTTATGGCGCTAATCTTAACAATTTTTATCATCGGGGTATCAACCAATTATTAATAAAAATTGATTGCTGGGTAAAATATTGATGTAAAAAGGCAAATTAACGCAACATAAAAAAAAATACCCACAGCACTTGATACTGTATGACTATACAGTATACTGGTGGACATATTGAGATGCGTTACAACATTTCACCTAAATACAAATTGCATTTTACTAAACGTATTGAATGCCTTAAGAGGGTTTTACAATGAAGGTTGATCCAAATAAAGAGAAAGCACTAGCCGCCGTTTTAGGCCAAATTGAAAAACAATTTGGTAAAGGCTCAATTATGAAATTGGGCGAAGATCGCACAATGGATGTTGAAACTATCTCTACCGGTTCACTTTCGTTAGACGTAGCGTTAGGCGCTGGTGGTTTACCAATGGGTCGTATCGTTGAAGTGTACGGACCAGAATCATCAGGTAAAACCACATTAACACTTGAAGTGATTGCAGCAGCTCAACGCCAAGGTAAAACCTGTGCCTTTATTGATGCAGAGCATGCATTAGATCCTATCTATGCTAAAAAGCTAGGCGTAGATATTGATAACCTACTTTGTTCACAGCCTGACACAGGTGAGCAAGCATTGGAAATTTGTGATGCGTTAACACGCTCTGGCGCAGTCGATGTCATTATTGTTGACTCAGTAGCTGCACTTACACCTAAAGCTGAAATTGAAGGCGAAATCGGTGACTCTCACATGGGCTTAGCGGCACGTATGATGAGCCAAGCAATGCGTAAACTTGCAGGTAACCTTAAGCAATCAAATACTTTGCTTATCTTCATTAACCAAATTCGTATGAAGATTGGTGTGATGTTTGGTAACCCAGAAACCACTACAGGTGGTAACGCGCTTAAGTTTTATGCCTCAGTACGTTTAGATATTCGCCGCACAGGTGCAGTAAAAGAAGGTGATGAAGTTGTTGGTAACGAAACTCGCGTTAAAGTCGTAAAAAACAAAATTGCAGCTCCTTTTAAACAAGCTGAATTCCAAATTTTATATGGTCAAGGCATTAACCGTACTGGTGAATTGGTTGATTTAGGTGTACAGCACAAAATTGTTGATAAAGCCGGTGCATGGTATAGCTACAAAGGTGAGAAAATTGGCCAGGGCCGTGCCAATGCGGGTAAATTCTTAACAGAAAATCCAGCTATTGCTGCTGAAATTGATGCAACATTACGTACCATGCTACTTGCAGGCGGTGCTGCTAGCGCGTCAAGTGCTGATGACGGCGATGAAAACATTGATTTTGAAACAGGCGAAGTTTTTTAAACTAGGTTATTAAGTTTTAAAAAGTGTTAAACCTAATTAAGTAAGTCGCGGTAGCAGGCATCTGCACCGCGATTTTTTATTTCTTCAGCAAACCTTAGGGTCTGTTGAACTTTGCTGTTTGAATTTTGTTCGAGTTAAAAACGTTTTAATCGAGACGAATGGATTGATGCCTAGTCATCTAAGCAATATCCATTCAACAAAGAGTAAAACGTTTTTAGCCGAACCTTTCAGGCAGCGTTTGTTGGCCATTTTTACTGCGTTATCTACTTTTTATGTAGAATAACTACACCTCAAAGTCTCTGCCTTGTATAAAAGACCAACAATTCGCTGCAAAAACAATCTTGAAAGATCAACAGACCCTCGGCTTGCTCTTATATCGTTAATTCACACCATGTCTAAACTCAGATAAGTTCTTACTGAGGTTGACCATCATCAGGTTGATTGGGTTTAAATACGTAATAATCAGTATAAATGAGTGAACAGAGGTTGCTGATTGGTATAACAACAAGCAGATTTCTGAACACATCAATCTTGGTTTTCAATCGATTTTGCTTCAAATCATAATCGGTTCGCTCGTCTCGCTTCTTTCGTTAAATTCAGTATATAATGCCTACATTTACTGGCTTGTTTGGCAAGCTGGATACTTATGTATTTTTCTACTTCAGGACCATTTCATGTTTCAGACTACAGCAGAGTTAAGAAGTGCTTTTTTAAAGTATTTTGAAGATAACGGACATCAGGTTGTTGATAGCAGCTCGCTCGTTCCCGCAAACGACCCAACACTGTTATTTACCAATGCAGGTATGAATCAGTTTAAAGATGTGTTCCTTGGTATGGATAAACGTAGCTACACTCGTGCCGTATCGTCACAACGCTGTGTGCGTGCCGGTGGTAAACACAATGACCTTGATAACGTGGGATATACCGCACGTCACCATACTTTTTTTGAAATGCTCGGTAACTTCAGTTTTGGCGATTATTTCAAAGAAGAAGCCATTCGTTTTGCTTGGACCTTTTTAACTGAAACCTTAAAGCTGCCTAAAGAGCGTTTATGCGTCACCATCTATGAAACTGATGATGAAGCTTATGACATTTGGACTCAAAAAATTGGTGTGCCAGCAGAAAGCATGATCCGCATTGGCGATAATAAAGGTGCTGCATTTGCCTCAGACAACTTCTGGCAAATGGGTGATACAGGACCATGTGGTCCATGTAGTGAAATTTTCTATGATCATGGCGATCACATTTGGGGCGGTCGCCCAGGTACTCCAGAAGAAGATGGCGATCGGTTTATTGAGATTTGGAACATCGTATTTATGCAATATAACCGTCAAGCAGACGGTGAAATGTTACCACTTCCTAAGCCGTCAGTTGATACCGGTATGGGTATTGAACGTATTGCAGCCATTATGCAAGGCGTACATTCAAACTACGAAATCGATATTTTTAAGCAATTAATTGCTAAAGCGGCTGACGTTATCGGTGTGTCTGATTTAGAAAACAAATCATTACGTGTAATAGCTGACCATATTCGTTCATGTGCGTTTTTAGTTGCCGATGGTGTGATGCCATCTAACGAAGGTCGTGGTTATGTGCTGCGTCGTATTATCCGCCGTGCCGTGCGTCATGGTAACAAGTTAGGGGCTACAGAAGCCTTTTTCTATAAATTAGTACCAACGCTGATTGACGTGATGGGTGATGCTGCAAACGGCTTAAAAGCCATGCAAGCGATAGTAGAAAAAGCATTAAAAGCTGAAGAAGATCAATTTGCTCGTACCTTAGAGCGTGGCCTTGTTATTTTAGATGGTGCATTAAACAGCCTTAAAGGTGACACGCTAGATGGTGAAACAGTATTTAAACTGTATGACACTTACGGCTTCCCTGTCGACTTAACTGCTGACGTTTGTCGCGAGCGTGATATCAATGTCGATGAAGCCGGTTTTGAAGCTGCAATGGCCGAGCAAAGAAGCCGGGCACAAGCCGCGGGTAACTTTGGTGCAGACTATAATAGCAATTTAATTATTGATGCTGAAACTGCGTTCTGTGGCTACACTGAGCTAAGTGGTGAGTCGACAATAACCGGTTTATATGTTGATGGTAAAGCGGTCGACACCGTCACTGCAGGTCAAAAAGCCATAGTGGTGTTAGCTAATACCCCATTTTATGCTGAGTCAGGCGGTCAAGTTGGTGACCAAGGGGTATTATCTGCACAAGGTATCGAGTTTGCAGTAAACGACACACAAAAGTTTGGTCAGGCTACAGGGCATCAAGGTGAATTGATTCAAGGCCAATTAGTGGTTGGGCAGACCTTGTCAGCACAAGTGGACAAAAAATTACGCCACCGTACTCAGCTAAACCATTCTGTGACTCATTTATTGCATGCAGCGTTGCGTAAGGTATTAGGCGCGCATGTGACGCAAAAAGGCTCGTTAGTAAACCCAGAGCGTTTACGTTTTGACTTTTCACATTTTGAAGCGGTAAAACCTGCTGAGTTAAAAGCCGTTGAAGAATTAGTTAACACACAAATTCGCCGCAATCATCAGTTAAAGACAGCTGAAATGGCTATCGATGAAGCAAAAGAAAAGGGTGCGATGGCACTCTTTGGTGAAAAATATGATGATCAAGTCCGTGTGGTAACAATGGGTGATTTCTCTATCGAATTATGTGGTGGAACGCACGTTGGACGTACGGGTGATATTGGTTTATTCAAAATTACCACTGAAGGTGGTATTGCTGCCGGTGTTCGTCGAATTGAAGCCGTAACGGGTGCAGCAGCTATTGCTTACGTTGCTCAGCAGCAAGCCATGTTAGATGAAGCCGCGCAATTACTAAAATCTGATAATGCGTCAGTCGTGGCTAAATTAAAAGCACAACTAGATAAAGTGAAGCAACTTGAAAAGGATTTATCGCAACTTAAAGATAAACTCGCGGCTGCAGCAAGTGCGGATATGGCCGGTGATGCTATTTATGTCAATGGTGTGAAAGTGCTGGTTAAAATGCTTGAAGGTGTCGATCCAGGTTCACTGCGTGGTTTACAAGATGAGTTAAAGCAAAAACTTAAATCGGCTATTATCGTACTGGGTACAGCAAAAGACGGTAAGGTAAATTTAATTGCTGGTGTAAGTAACGACTTAACCAAGCAAGTTAAAGCTGGTGAGTTGGTTGCTATGGTGGCCCAGCAAGTGGGCGGTAAGGGCGGTGGTCGTCCAGATATGGCGCAGGCGGGTGGTACTCAACCAGAGAACCTAGCAGCTGCTTTAGCGTCTGTTGAGCCTTGGATTGCTGAACGATTGAGCTAACCAATATGTAAATTTGCACGTTAATTGGCACTTAAGGCATAAAGTCTAAGATATTCAGCTTTATAACTTGAGTGCCATCAGTAGATTTGGCATAGTGAAGTAACTCACTAACAGTAAAAAGCGTAAAAGGGATTGCTTGGGTAAAATGGTGATTGCAAATTCGTGTGTTAACACAAGGTCTGTAACGTTTTACTCCTGTCGTTTTGTTATTGGTTTTGCTGTTTAGATTTATTTAATACAGTGCTTAGTTCAAATATGATGAATTTGTGACTTATCACTTATTGGTAGATGTTTTTCATTGGGCTTTAGAACTTCCGAATAGATAATGCCTTATAAGCAGATGTATTTTTAAATAGATACTATGATTTTATTAAGCGCAGACCTTATAATAAACGCATATTACGGACAAAGCGTGTTATGCAGATTGAACTAAAGGAGCAATCGAATGCTAATTTTGACTCGTCGTGTAGGCGAAACATTAATGATCGGTGACGAAGTCACTGTTACTGTATTAGGTGTTAAAGGTAATCAGGTGCGTATTGGTGTTAATGCACCTAAAGAAGTCTCTGTGCACCGTGAAGAGATCTACCAACGTATTCAATCTGAGAAGTCAGATTCACCTTCTGAAGGTGGAAACTACTAATTTCGGCTAATTTGTCCGATATTAACTAAGTCAGCTTGTGCTGGCTTTTTTGTTTTTAAGAACCTGTGTTTTTTAACCTATCGTCAAATAGGCTTTTAAAATAATATTCGTAAAAAAGAATACAGTTTTCGGGCCTTTTTGAAGCTATTATCTTCAATGTGATTAAAAACAGTTCAAATGAAGATAGGTTTCCTAAAAAGGGTTTGACTTATTTTCGTCAAACAGTAATATGTGCGCCAAGAAAACGGAGAGGTGGCCGAGTGGCCGAAGGCGCTCCCCTGCTAAGGGAGTATGGGCTTTAACTCCCATCGAGGGTTCGAATCCCTCCTTCTCCGCCATTTCTTACCATAGTTAAACGATGCGGATGTAGCTCAGCTGGATAGAGTACCTGGCTACGAACCAGGCGGTCGGAGGTTCGAATCCTCCCATCCGCACCATTTACTATGATGCAATAACCATGAATGCGCGTGTAGCTCAGCTGGATAGAGTACCTGGCTACGAACCAGGCGGTCGGAGGTTCGAATCCTCCCACGCGCACCATTCATGTATGTAAATCCCAAATTTCGCGCGTGTAGCTCAGCTGGATAGAGTACCTGGCTACGAACCAGGCGGTCGGAGGTTCGAATCCTCCCACGCGCACCATTTTTGCGGAGAGGTGGCCGAGTGGCCGAAGGCGCTCCCCTGCTAAGGGAGTATGGGCTTTAACTCCCATCGAGGGTTCGAATCCCTCCTTCTCCGCCATTCATTGTTTTGTCTATTAGCTATAATAGTAACGATAAAATATTGATTGGCATGTTGTACCGATTTTGCGCGTGTAGCTCAGCTGGATAGAGTACCTGGCTACGAACCAGGCGGTCGGAGGTTCGAATCCTCCCACGCGCACCATAATAGAAACGCCCTGTATAATTACAGGGCGTTTTTTTATGGATAAAATTAAAGTTCGAATTGTTGCACTTGCCTCGACTGAAGCATTGGTATGAGTATTCACAGCAATTAGCGCTTCAAAACTACCGCTTAAACTATCGCTTAAACTATCGCTTCAAACTTTCACTTCAATTTAGCGCTTCCAACTACAGATCCAAATTACCGCTTCAAAACTATCGCTTCAAACTTTCACTTCAATTTAGCACTTCAATTTAGCACTTCAAATTAGCGCTTCAAACTGTCACTTCAAATTAGTGCTTCCCAATCAACAGTTCCAATTAGCGTCAGCTAATACCTACATTACCCTCATTTTATGCTCTATTGCCCTCTGTAATGCCTTTTGGCCTAACTATTCTGTTTACAAATCGATCATGCCATACGAGTGTTTAAATGATACCTGGGACTAAAAAGGGGCAACACAGAGTTTGTGTGGATTTGTATTCACATAAAATGAGTAAATAAACATTTGTTGGCTTGAGTAGAAATTAATGTGCACCATGTTGTTATGTTATTTAATCGTTAATTTTAACGATTTTATTGTGTATCAGTAAAAAAAGGCTTGGATATTGTGGAATCTTTATTTTTATGGTGTTTATTTTGGGTTTTATTAACCTGCACCGATGTTGGGCGTTTATTATGGTAAGACCAATTTACAAAAGGATAGTATTGTAGTCATTTTTTGTTTATATTTTGTGACAAGATTTTGGGTTTGACGTGTTTAAATAAGCCGTTTAACTCAGATAAACCACGGTGTTGAATGACGTTTGATTTGAATATTTATGCTTGCTTAATTAGCTTGCTGTTAATGTTGGGGGCAATGTGTGATTTTTTTGAGAGTTAACTGCGGGATAAATATCCATATCGCATTGATTTAAAACATATTGCTCAAATCTGCTGATTTTAATTGTTTGATAAAAAGTGAGGAAACATGACATCGATATCTGAGCAATTATCGGATGCGCTGGGCATCATGATAATGGGCATGGGCTTAGTGTTTACTTTTTTAAGTATCTTAATCGTAGGTATTGGCATTGTTGCAAAGCTTTTTCCTGCACCGGTAGCAGACATTGCTGCACCGCAAGCACCTTCTCGTACAGCACAAGCGACTAGCTTAGATCCTAAGTTAGTGGCAGCAATCACCTCTGCGATACATCAATACCGCGCTAAATAATTTTGGAGTCATTATGAGTAAGCCATTAGCATTAACCGATGTCGCACTGCGTGACGCCCATCAATCACTACTCGCAACGCGTTTACGTATTGACGATATGTTGCCGATTGCTCCTTTGTTAGACAAAGTTGGATACTGGTCACTTGAGTCTTGGGGCGGAGCGACCTTCGACTCTTGCATTCGTTATCTTGGAGAAGATCCTTGGGATCGCATTCGTGAATTAAAAAAAGCCATGCCAAATACGCCGCAGCAAATGTTATTGCGTGGGCAAAATCTTTTAGGCTACCGTCATTATGCCGATGATGTAGTAACTCGTTTTGTTGAGCGCGCTCATACCAACGGTGTGGATGTGTTCCGTATTTTTGATGCAATGAACGATGTGCGTAACCTTGAAACCGCTGTAAAAGCGGTTAAAAACGTTGGTGGACACGCCCAGGGCACCATTTCATTTACCACAAGCCCAGTGCACACCATAGATACATGGGTGGATATGGCTAAGCGTTTAGAAGACATGGGCGCAGATTCGTTATGTATTAAAGACATGGCTGGCTTGCTTAAGCCTATGCAAGCCTATGAGCTCATTAGCCGCTTAAAGTCGCAAACCGATTTAATGGTCTCAATGCATTGCCATGCTACAACAGGTTTAAGCACGGCAACCTATCAAAAAGCTATTGAGGCAGGAGTCGATGTTTTAGATACCGCGATATCATCAATGAGCCAAACCTATGGTCATAGCGCCACTGAAACGCTTGTTGCTATGGTAGAAGATACCGACAGAGCTACCGGCTATGACATGGTGTTGCTTGAAGAAATTGCCGCTTATTTCCGAGATGTTCGTAAAAAGTACGTCCGTTTTGAAGGTGCATTAAAAGGAATTGATTCACGTATTTTACGTGCTCAAGTGCCGGGCGGCATGTTAACCAACATGGAAAACCAATTAAAAGAGCAGGGCGCAGCAGACAAAATGGATGCCGTGCTTGAAGAGATCCCACGGGTACGTGAAGATCTTGGCTTTTTACCTTTAGTGACACCCACATCACAAATCGTTGGCTCTCAGTCAGTGATTAACGTATTGATGGGTGAGCGCTACAAGTCGATGACTAAAGAGACCGAAGGAGTATTAAAAGGTGAGTATGGCGCAACGCCAGCGCCGGTTAATGCTGAACTGCAAGCACGCGTATTAAAAGGCGAACAGCCTATTACCTGTCGCCCTGCAGATTTAATTGCTCCAGAGCTTGATAAATTGCGCACAGAATTAGCAGAAAAGGCCAAAGAGCAAGGTTTTGCGTTAGCCACTGAATCAGATGACGATGTAATGACCTATGCACTTTTCAATCAAATTGGTTTGCAGTTCTTAAAAAATCGCGGCAATCCAGATGCATTTGAACCTGTGCCGAGTGCGGACGATTTGCAAGTGAAAGCAGACAAAGGGCCACAAACCTATACGGTCAACGTTGAGGGGCAAAGCTTTGTAGTTGAAGTGAGTGAAGGTGGCGACATCAGCCAAATTACTCCAACTGCCGCACCCGTTGCAGCAAGTGCAGCAAGTGCAGCAAGTGCAGCACCAGCGCAAGCAACTCCAGCACCTGTCGGTGAAGTTAAGTGCAGTATGTCAGCGCCTCTCTCAGGTAATATTTTTAAAGTGCTCGTAAATAATGGCCAAGCGGTTAAAACCGGCGAGGTGTTAATTATTTTGGAAGCGATGAAAATGGAAACTGAAATTCGTGCTCCACAAGATGGCGTGATAACCCATCTTGCGGTGAAGCAAGGCGACAGTGTAAATGTCGGTTCTGCATTACTTGCATTAGCATAAGAGGTCAAAATGGAAGGATTAATGGCCTTTTGGTCTGAAACGGGGATCGCAAATTTCTCTGGTGGGCAACTGCTGATGATGGCAGTTGGATGTTTGTTATTGTTTTTAGCTATTGCAAAAGGGTTCGAACCACTATTGTTGTTGCCGATTGGTTTTGGTGCAATTTTAGCTAATATTCCAAATGCAGGTTTTACAGAAGAAGGCGGTTTACTTTATTTTGCCTATCACGTAGGAATTGAGACTGGAGTATTCCCTCTGCTGATATTTATGGGTGTTGGTGCATTAACTGATTTTGGTGCATTAATTGCCAACCCTAAAACCTTGTTATTAGGCGCAGCGGCACAGTTTGGTATTTTTGCCACCTTGTTAGGCGCAATTGCACTTAATGCGGTACCTGGTTTTGCGTTTACCATGCAAGATGCAGCTGCTATTGCCATTATTGGTGGTGCAGACGGCCCAACCGCGATTTTCTTAGCCTCTAAGCTGGCGCCAGAATTGTTAGGTGCTATTGCGGTTGCCGCATATTCTTATATGGCACTGGTACCGCTGATCCAGCCACCGATAATGAAATTGCTGACAACCAAAGCGGAGCGCGCCATCAAAATGGAGCAGCTGCGTGAAGTGAGCAAAAAAGAAAAAATCATATTTCCATTAATGGTATTGGGGATGACCATTCTGTTTTTGCCAGCTGCAACGCCTTTAGTCGGGATGTTTTGCCTGGGTAATTTAATGAAAGAGTCGGGTGTGGTTGATCGTTTGTCTAAAACAGCGCAAAACGAATTAATCAACATTGTGACGATATTTTTAGGGCTCGCAGTGGGCTCTAAATTATCCGCAGATCAGTTTTTACGCATTGAAACCTTCGGTATTTTAGTACTAGGTGCAGTGGCATTTAGTATCGGAACAGCTGCCGGAGTGCTCATGGCAAAGCTGATGTGTAAGCTTTCTGGCGGAAAGGTTAACCCATTAATAGGCGCAGCAGGAGTCTCAGCAGTGCCTATGGCTGCAAGGGTAGTTAACAAAGTCGGTTTAGAGTCTAATGACCAAAACTTTTTATTGATGCATGCGATGGGCCCAAATGTGGCTGGTGTACTCGGCAGTGCCGTTGCTGCTGGGGTATTGCTTGCGGTACTTGGTTAACAACAAGTGTCGATATAACCATAAATTGATATTTAGGTAGTTTTACTGATTAAAAAAGCCAGTGCCAACGCACTGGCTTTTTGTTTTTTGATATACCTCTTTTGGAACATGTTGGTGCGTTATAGTTGTAATGTTGCACTATTATGGTATTACACCCTGTGAGCGAGTTTGTGAATATTTAAATTAAATCAGTGTGTTAAAAGGTTGGCACGAATGATGAATATTAAACAATACACGTTATAAGAGTTATATAGTTGCATTAATTTCATTAAGTTATTGATATGTAACGTGTAAAAACTAATTTTTAGCAAAGGCGCTATCGAGATATTCCTTTATGGATATCCGGGCGCTTTTTTTGTGGCCAATTTTCATCAATGGGGAATTAACATGACTTGGACAACATCGGTAACACAGCATTTACTAAAACCGCTCATCATAGGGATAACAATAGGTACTAGCTTGTGCATAAGTTCTGTTAGTGCAGAAGTGGGCTACCCAGAAAAAGAAGAACTTAAGTTTGGTTTCATTAAATTAACTGACATGGCTCCTATCGCGATTGCTTATGAAAAGGGCTATTTCGAAGAAGAAGGTTTGTACGTCAGCATCGAAGCACAAGCCAACTGGAAAGTCTTGCTTGATGGCGTCATCGATGGCCGTCTTGATGGTGCGCATATGTTAGCGGGTCAGCCGATTGCTGCCACTATAGGGTATGGCACTAAAGCTCATATTATTACTCCATTTTCAATGGACTTGAATGGTAACGCGATTACGGTATCAAATGATGTGTGGGCCAAAATGAAGCCTCATATTGCAAAGCAGCCTGATGGTTTTCCAGTTCACCCGATTAAAGCCGATTCGCTTAAACCTGTCGTAGAAGAATTTAAAGCCGCAGGTAAGCCTTTTAATATGGGGATGGTATTTCCGGTGTCGACTCATAATTACGAGCTTCGTTATTGGCTAGCCGCAGGAGGTATCCACCCAGGATTTTACGCACCGCACAAGGGTGATACGTCAGGGCAAATCGATGCACAGGCGCTCTTGTCGGTTACGCCGCCGCCACAAATGCCATCGACACTAGAAGCGGGAACGATTAATGGCTACTGCGTTGGAGAGCCCTGGAATCAACAGGCGGTGTTTAAAGGTATTGGGGTACCTGTCGTCACTGATTATGAGATCTGGAAAGATAACCCTGAAAAAGTTTTTGGCATTACTGCTGAGTTTGCTGAAAAATACCCAAACACCACAATACGCTTAACACGCGCACTTATTCGAGCTGCAAAATGGTTAGATGACAATAACAATGGTAACCGTCCAGAAGCGGTAAAAATATTATCGCAACCTAATTACGTTGGGGCAGACTATGACGTGATTGCCAACAGCATGACAGGCACCTTTGAATATGAAAAAGGCGATAAGCGTTCAGTACCAGACTTCAACGTATTTTTTAGACATAACGCCACTTATCCTTACTATTCAGATGCCATTTGGTATTTAACTCAAATGCGCCGTTGGGGGCAAATTGAGCAAGATCAGTCAGATGAATGGTACAAAGATATTGCCACAAAGGTATACCGTCCAGATATCTATACCGGTGATCATTGAAGGTGCTTGATTTTATTTCAAATCAGGATCATGCTACACCTCATGAAAATATACCTCACCGATGACCAGAAGAAACAGCTCGAAACCCAGCATGCTCAAGCGCGCGATGGGCGAGTTCGTGATCGCATCAAAGCCGTCCTCCTTACCTCAGAAGGCTGGTCTACGGTTATGATTTCTCAAGCGCTACGCATTCACGAATCCACCGTGCTGCGACATCTTGCAGACTATACCTTGTCGGATAAACTCAAGCCTGAAAATGGCGGCTCACAAAGCCATTTATCCGCTAAGCAAACGGCGGAGTTAATTACCCATTTAACTGCCCATACTTACCAGCATAACCATCAAATTGTCGGCTATGTGTTAGCGCAGTTCGGTGTTAAATATACTGTCGCTGGCATGCACAAGTGGCTGCATAAAAATGGCTTTAGCTACAAAAAGCCTAAAGGTGTGCCGCATAAGTTTGATGAAGCAAAGCAACAGGCTTTTGTTGAGCAGTATGAAAACCTTAAAGCCAGCTGTGGCGAGGATTCGACTATTCTCTTTATCGACGCAGTTCATCCTACCCAAGCGACAAAAATATCGCATGGCTGGATCCGCACAGGACAAGATAAACCCGTTGAAACCACTGGTAGTCGGACACGTATCAATCTGATTGGTGCGATTGACCTTGATGATATCGCTAACGCAACGGTTAACGAATATGACTATGTTAATGGCGACAGTATTGTTCAATTTTTTGAGGTGTTAAGGGAGAAATATCCACCACCTCACACGTTGCATCTCATTTTAGATGGCGCAGGTTATCATCGCTCAAAGAAGGTCAAAGAAATGGCCGATTTGCTTAAGATAGAGCTGCATTATTTACCGCCTTATAGCCCAAATCTGAACCCAATAGAGCGGCTGTGGAAGGTGATGAATGAGCATGCCAGAAACAGCGTTTATTTCAAAAGTAAGCGCGAATTTAGGGCCGCTCTATCAAAATTTTTTAAAGAAACACTGCCGGAAATGGGTGGCGATTTGACGTCGCGGATCAATGACAATTTTCAGATGTTACAATCCGCATCTTCAAGTTGATTGGGTATATGCTAAAGCTGCAAAATCTTTGATAGACGATAAATTAATCCCTGCCAGTGCGTTTCCAGACTTTAGTAAAGAAACGGGTTTCAAGGCGCCACAAACTCACTTTATTGACAATTTAACCTATGACGGTACTCAGCCCAATGCTTATATCAATTCATTTACGATTGGTTTAAAGCAAGGCGATAAATTGTAACAACCAAAGGAGTACTAGATGAACAGTCTTACATCGATTGCCCCTAATCGCCTACTTGAACAAGGTCGAAAGGCAGCTGTTATGCTAAAAATATCTGAACTAAGTAAAGTGATCTTATTACCGTTTATTGGCATTGCTATCTTTTTAGTGATGTGGACCGTGACAGCAAACAGTATTGACACCTCACTAGGGAAATTTCCTGGTCCTGTGGCTGTGGTTGAGCAATTTGAAAACTTGTACTCAGAGCATGTCACAGAACGCGAAAAAGCACAGGCATTTTATCAACGCCAAGATGAGCGAAATGCGGCTAGGTTGGCAAAAGATCCCAGCTATGAAGTCAAAATCCGCAACTACACGGGTAAAGAAACCTTTTGGGATCAAATCGTCACTAGCTTAGTGACAGTGATGAGCGGCTTTATATTGGCAGCCGTTATCGCCATCCCTTTAGGTATTTGGATGGGGCTGAGCCGCAGTTTACAAGCGGCAATCAACCCTATTATTCAAATTTTTAAACCGGTATCACCACTTGCCTGGCTGCCTTTGGTCACAATGGTGGTGAGTGCGGTGTATGTGTCGCCAGATCCTATGGTGTCTAAATCGTTTATTAATTCAATGCTAACGGTCACCTTATGTAGTGTGTGGCCGATGATAATTAATACCGCAATAGGGGTGTCGAGCATCGACAATGACTTGATTAATGTGAGTAAAGTGCTGCGATTATCGGCTATCACCCATGTGCAAAAAATTGTGTTACCTGCCTCCATCCCAATGATATTTACCGGGATGCGTTTATCCCTTGGTGTTGCCTGGATGGTATTAATTGCCGCTGAAATGTTAGCCCAAAACCCAGGTTTAGGTAAGTTTGTTTGGGATGAGTTTCAAAACGGCAGTTCTGATTCATTAGCTCGGATTATGGCTGCTGTTGTGGTGATAGGCTTTATCGGCTTTTTACTCGACCGGGGTATTCTCGCATTACAACGCTGGGTGTCGTGGGACCAATAAGGAAAACACTATGAGTTCATTTTTAGAAATTAGCGGCGTTGACATGGTGTTTCCAACGCCTAAAGGATCATTTACAGCCCTAAAGGATGTCAATTTAAAGATTAATAAAGGCGAGTTTGTGTCATTAATTGGCCACTCAGGCTGCGGAAAATCAACGGTATTAAATATTGTTGCAGGTTTATATCAAGCCAGTTCCGGTGGGGTGATTTTAAAAAATGCAGAGGTGAAAGAGCCCGGGCCTGAGCGAGCTGTGGTGTTTCAAAACCATTCGTTACTGCCATGGCTAAGTACCTACCAAAACGTTGAACTGGCAGTGAAAAAGGTATTTTCCGGCAAAATGAGCAAAACGGAAATGAAGCAGTGGATTGAACACAATTTGCAATTGGTTCACATGGATCATGCAATGCACAAACGTCCGGGGGAGATTTCTGGTGGTATGAAGCAAAGAGTCGGTATTGCTAGGGCACTGGCTATGCAACCAGAAGTATTACTCATGGATGAACCCTTTGGCGCGCTAGATGCGCTCACAAGGGCACACATGCAAGACTCTCTGATGGAAATTCAGAGCCAGCTCAATAATACCGTGATTATGATTACTCACGATGTCGATGAAGCCGTGTTGTTGTCTGACAAAATTGTCATGATGACCAATGGACCAGAAGCAACTGTGGGTGAAATCTTATCAGTTAAACTTGAACGTCCCAGAAACCGCTTAGCCTTAGCTCAAGATACCGAATACAACCGATTGCGTTCTGAAGTGCTTAAATTTTTGTATGAGAAGCAACGCAAAGTTCAATCTTTTACAAATAAACAAGCATCTAAAATGCAGGGTATGTCACAACAAACAAGTCATAAAGCCATTAAAGTGATCAGCAGTTAACTTGCTGGTCGTGCGATTACGCTTTAACGCGTGTAAATAACTTAAAAAATAAGGGATGTAAGATGAATAAAAAACTGCTTGCTAGTCAAGTTGTGGGTAAGGTTTGCCTAAATTCAACCATGACTAAAAAAATGGCCTTATCAGCGTTAACTTGTTCATTATTATTTGCGATGAGCAATGCGACAGCCGCAGACACTTCAGTTACCTCAATTGCTGACGCCGTGACTCAAGGTAGTGCTAATGTTGATTTAAATTTACGTTATGAGTCAGTTGACCAAGACAATGCCTTAGAAAATGCAGATGCGCTAACTTTACGCACTCGTTTAACTTTAGCGACAGCGGCTTATAATGGCTTTACAGCGTTAGTTGAATTTGAAGATTCGCGCAGTGTTGCTGGCGTAAATGATTACAATGACACTAACGGTAATAATGCTGATTATTCTGTGATTGCCGATCCAGAAACAACTGAGCTAGATCAGGCTTTTTTACAATATAAATATGATGGCTTTACAGCTAAAGCTGGACGCCAAGTGATTGCAATTGATAATCAACGTTTTATTGGCCCTGTGGGTTGGCGCCAAGACCGTCAAACATTTGATGCTGTCACCATGCAATATGCAGCAGATGCCTTAACCTTAGATTATGGTTATTTATACAAACGCAATCGTATCTTTGCCGAAGTAAAAGATATCGATGCAAAAGATCACATCATTAATGCATCGTACAATTTGGCGTTGGGTAAGTTGAGTGCATACGGATATTTGCTCGAAGAAGATACCAATGTCGACAATGGGATTGATACTTACGGTGTTCGTTTTGCAGGTGCAAAAGACATCGACAACATTAAATTGCTGTATACCGCAGAATACGCCACTCAAGATGCCGACACCGCAACCACATCATATTCTGCAGACTATTTGTTAGGTGAGCTTGGGGTGGTATTTAGCGGCTTAACCGTAAAACTAAGTTATGAAGTGCTAGGGTCTGATGATGGCGCTTATGGATTTGCAACACCACTTGCTACGTTACATGCGTTTAATGGTTGGTCAGATCAATTTTTAGCTACACCAGCACAAGGTCTAGTTGATACTTATGTGTCAATTGGCGGCAGTGTTGTAGGCGGTAGCTGGGCATTAATGTACCATGATTTTACAGCTGATGAATCAAGCGCAACAGTGGACGATTTAGGTGATGAGATTGATGCAGTATTCACACTGCCAATCGATAAAAACTATACAGTAGGCGTCAAGTACGCGGTTTATTCTGCTGGCGATGCTGGTGCGGGTAAAGTGGATGCCGACAAAGTATGGCTTTGGGCAAACGCTAAGTTTTAACCTGTAATATTACAAAAAAGCGAGCATCAATTGATGCTCGCTTTTTTTTAAGTGTTACAAGTACTTTTAAGAGCCAGCCTGAGTTTGCGCTGTGTTTACGTCATCTGCGTAAAATTGCTCTACATCCAACTGGCCTTCACTTTTACCAATCACTACAGCTGTCATCATGTCGCCGGTAACGTTAGTGGCGGTGCGGATCATATCAATAATACGGTCAATGGCTGCAATAAAGGCAATGCCTTCAAGGGGTAAACCAATAACGCCTAATGTGACAGTTAACATCACCATTGCACTGCCTGGCACGCCAGCCGTACCCACAGAAGCAACTGTTGCTGTCACAGCAATCAGCATGTAATCGGTCATGTCTAAAGGAATACCATAAATTTGCGCAATAAATATTGCTGCAATAGCAGGGTAGATACCGCCACAACCGTCCATGTTCATGGTCGCGCCTAATGGCAATACAAACGCACTGTAACGTTTAGACACACCCATGGATTCTGAGCAGCGAGTGCTGGCGGGTAAAGTGCCAAAACTAGATGCAGTACTGAATGCTACTACCTGAGCTGGTAAGGCTTTACGGAAAAACTGTAAAGGACTTAACCCCGCGGCAAATTTCACAAGGCCGCCGTAGACAAAAATAATGTGGATTAGCGCAGCGATATAAATTGCCATAATAAACTTACCTAATGGCAACAGCGTGCTTAAGCCATACTCGCCAACAACCCAGGCCATTAAACCAAAAACACCAATAGGGGTTAACTTAAGTACCATGCGCGTTAACTGAAACATCACCTCGGCGCCAGCTTCAAAGGTATTTTTTAATGCCAGCGCTTTTTCGCCCACAGCATTAATTGCAATACCGACTAATGCTGCAAACACAATAATTTGCAGTACATTTCCATTAGCCAACGATGCAAATGGATTCACTGGGATCATGTTTAGTAGCACTTGAGCAAAGCCGGGAATGTCGCGCTCACGCACTTCACTTGTGGCTAACGACAGGTTGCCACCCATATCAATTAGGCTACCAATTGCGAGGCCAACAAACGAAGCAATTGTGCCAGTAAGCATAAACATGGCCAGAGTTTTAAAGCTTAAGCGTTTTAAATTACCTTGTGTTCCAAGCGAGGTAATGCTGACCACAATGGCGCAAAATACCAGTGGGGCAACCAGCATTTTTATGGCGCTAATAAACAAATCACCAAGCGGTTTTAATATGATGGCGGACTCACCTAAGCCTATGCCGGTGAGTGTTCCTAAAACAAAACCAGCAACGACTTTCTGCCAAAACGGAATACGGTTGAGCGTTTGCAGTATCATGTCAATTCCAAGTGTAAGCCCACGCTGTAATACCTAGTGGATGGCATATTAATGGGCTAAATAGCGGCGTGTGGCGTTACAAAACGTCCAGTCATTCCGCATAAGGTTAATAAATATTAATCGCATTGTATGAACTGAACTGATAGCAGACAACGTCATTTTGTTATAACTTATAAGAATAAGTATTTTTGTTATTATAACTTTAAATTTTTTACTGTTTTTTAACCAAAACCCATAACAAAAGCGGTTTTTGCAGGTCGAAGCTATGACCACCTTTCCCATAACCTCTTTTTTGAGACGATAAAATAAGTCATGACAAGTTTGTGGATGATGTTCTCGGGTGCTTTTTTAGCGGCCACTTTATTACCCGGCGGATCAGAAGTTTTGCTGGTGGCGTTTCTCAATGATGCGCCCTCAACGTGGTGGCAATTGTTATTAATGGCTACGCTAGGTAATACTTTAGGTGCAATGACCAGTTATGGTTTAGGGCGTGCAGGGCGGTTAGCTAAAAATCCGCAAGACATCCAGAGCAAATCTCACCAAACAGCCTTAAAGTGGATTGAACGTTATGGAATGTGGGCGCTGTTATTATCTTGGCTACCGCTAATTGGAGATGTGTTATGTCTGCTTGCAGGCTGGTTAAAGTGGCCTCTGGTGGCTTCAACATTACTGATATTTGTTGGAAAAATATTACGTTACAGTGTGATTGTTTTCATCTTTATGTCGGTGTGACAATATAAAATGAATCTCGGTTTACTCAGCTAATGCATAACAAGTTCATTGGGCATTAGTCGCTTTGTTAAAAGGAAGGACTCGATTTTGAAATTACATTTACAAAAATGGTTGTTGGCCAGTGCCATTAGTGCTGCATTGGCAGGCTGTGCCCACGAAGTACAACAACTCTCGGCATTACCTCAAGGTGTGAGTTTAGTCGACACTGTCTCTCAAACAGAAAATCAAGTCAGTATCCCTTATAAAAAATATCAACTTGCAAATGGCCTAACGGTGATTTTACATCAAGATAAATCAGATCCATTAGTGCATGTTGATGTGACTTACCACGTTGGCTCAGCCCGTGAACTAGCTGGGCGCAGTGGTTTTGCCCATTTATTTGAACACATGATGTTTCAGGGCTCACAACATGTGGAAGATGAACAACACTTTAAAGTCGTCACAGAATCTGGCGGTACGCTTAACGGCACCACAAATACAGATCGCACTAACTACTTTGAAACTGTTCCTAGTAACCAACTTGAAAAAATGCTCTGGTTAGAGTCTGATCGCATGGGGTTTTTACTGCCGGCATTAACCGACAAAAAATTTGAAGTGCAACGTGAAACGGTGAAAAACGAACGTGCACAGCGCATTGATAACCGCCCATATGGCCGTTTAAATGAACGTTTTAATCAAGCGCTGTATCCTGCTGGACACCCTTACTCGTGGCCAGTGATTGGTTGGCCAGAAGATTTAGACCGTGCCACCGCAAATGATGTTAAACATTTCTTTCAGCGCTGGTACGGACCAAACAATGCCACCTTGACCATTGGCGGTGATTTTGACGAAGCGCAAACCTTAGCCTGGATTAATCAATACTTTGGTGAAATTCCGCGCGGCCCAGAGGTTAAAGCAGATGAAAAAACGCCAGTCACCTTAGATAGCACCCGTTATATTTCAATGGAAGACAAAGTCCATTTGCCGTTACTTTATATCGGTTTTCCAACGGTATATGCGCAACACCAAGATGAAGCCCCGCTCGACTTGCTGGCCAATATTTTAGGGGGTGGCAAAACATCACTTATTTATAAAAATTTGGTTAAAGAAGGTTTTGCAGTACAAGCCGGAGTCAGTCACCCATGTCAGGAGCTTGCATGTCAGTTGTCGTTATATGCTGTTGCCAACCCGGGCAAAGGCGGCAACCTCGCTGACATTGAAACTAAAGTTAACCAGACCATCGCTGAGTTTGAGCAACGTGGCGTAACCGATGACGACTTACAAAAAGTGAAGGTGCAGTTTGAAGCCGACACTATTTTTGGCATGCAAAGTGTGCAAGGCAAGGTGTCGACATTAGCAGCCAACCAAACCTTTTATGGTAAACCAGACATGGTGGCCTCGGATTTAGCGCGATATGCCAACGTCACCAAAGCCGATGTTATGCGGGTATTTAATACCTACATAAAAAACAAACCTATGGTGGTGATGAGTGTGGTACCTGAAGGGCAAACACAGTTAGTTGCCCATGCAGATAATTTTAAGCCTAAAACCTTGCCAATAGCGCAAGATGCCGTTACCGGTTTAACGACCACCGCGGCTGCTAAGTCATCTTTTGATCGCAGTATAATGCCAACAGCTTCAGCAGCACCTTTATTAACTGTGCCGCAACTTTGGCAAGCCAAGCTCGAGAACGGCATCAGCGTGATGGGCACAGAAAGCAACGAAACGCCAACCGTTGAGCTGTTAATTTATCTTGATGGTGGCAGTCGTTTAGCTTCAATTGATAAAGCTGGTGTTGCCAATTTAACGGCATCTATGCTTAACGAATCAAGCAGTAAACGCAGTAGTGAGGAGCTTGCTGGTGCATTAGACATGCTAGGCTCAACCATTAGTTTTGACGCGAGTAGTTCTCAAAGTTACATCAAGGTGTCTAGTTTAACTGAAAACCTCGATGCCACATTAGCACTGGTTGAGGAGCGCTTATTTAGCCCTGGTTTTTTACAGGCAGATTTTGATCGCGTAAAACAACAAGCTATACAAGGCCTACAGCATCAATTATCAGACCCTAACTATATTGCCAGTAGCGGATTTAATGAATTACTTTACGGGCGTCAAAGCCCAATGGGAGTAAGCAGTAGTGGTACGGTCGCATCACTATCGGCAATCACCTTAGATGATGTAAAGCAGTTTTATCAGCAGCAATATCGGGCAGGTAATGCGCAAATGGTGGTTGTGTCGGATTTAAATCAACAACAAATACTGCCTAAACTCTCGGTGTTTTCACAATGGCAAGGCGATGCTATTGCCGTTGCTAAGTTGCCTAAAGCACCAATACATCCTAAAAACACCGTTTATTTGATTGATAAACCCGGTGCAGCACAATCTGTTATCACCATAGGGAAACCCTCGTTAACTTATGATGCAACGGGCGATTACTTTAAAGCATACCTAATGAACTACCCATTGGGCGGTGCATTTAATAGCCGTATCAACTTAAATCTTAGAGAGGATAAAGGCTATACTTACGGAGCAAGAACCATGTTTAATGGCTCTGAAGACGCTGGCGAGTTTATGGCTTATGCAAGTGTTCGTAGTGATGTAACCGCAGAGGCTTTAGTTGAATTTGTTAAAGAGTTAACCGCATACCAAAAGCAAGGCATGACAGAAGATGAGCTAGATTTTATGCGTAACTCAATCGCTCAAAGCCAGGCACTTGAGTATGAAACGCCGTATCAAAAAGCCGGCTTTTTGCGGATGATCCAACGTTATCAGCTTGATCAAAATTTCACCTCAACACAAGACGAAATCGTTAACACCGTTTCAATAGGTGAACTCAATCAATTGGCAAATAAGTTATTGCATATTGACGATATGATTATGCTGGTTGTGGGAGATAAAGTGAGTGTTGAGCCGGGTTTACGTGCTCTGGGGTATCAAGTTGAAACAGTAACACTTGCCGAGTAGTTGAACACTTGATACGCTTTGGTTAACTCTGGTACTTGAAATAACTCAGTGTTAACCTCATATTGTAAAAATGAGCCAGCTTACTAGGGTCTGTTGATCTTTGCTGTACACATTTTATTCAACAATACATCGGCAGCCACATTATAGTAAACGCCAGTGATACCATACTGGCGTAATTTCTTGCTAACTTATCATATCTTGTTGATATTGCTCGGAAGTGCTTTATCCTCGCGAAAGCATTCTCAACCAAATGTCGATACTTGTAGAGACACCAATCCATGCTTTCTTTGTCGATATCTTGCCCATAATTTCGCTTCGGTATAACGGTTTTGCCACCTTTAGAATTGACATATGCCCTTAAAGCGTCGCTGTCATAGCCTTTATCAGCGATAAATACGTTGACCTCCTTAAGGTGGTCAACAAGACTCTCGGCACGAGCAATATCATTTCTCTGGCCTTCTGATAGCTCGAAATAGATTGGTAATCCACCGCTATCCACGACCAAATGAATTTTCGTTGAGTTACCGCCGCGACTCTTTCCAATACACTCATTATCTGGTGTCGCAGCTCCTGCGCTATGCTGATGAGCTTTGACTATTGAGCCGTCTGCAAACACCCAATCATAATCGGAAAGTTTTGATAACTCTTTGAATAGTATATCTAACAGGCCTTTTTTAGACCACAGATTAAAGCGACGATAAACAGTGCTCCAGTCCCCAAACTCTGTTGGAAGATCACGCCATGGAACTCCTGTTCGCAAGCGGTAAAGAATTCCTTCAAAGGTCATTCTATGTTCAGATTTATTATAGATGCGGCCAGTGTTCTTCATCAGTTGAAGTAGCTTTTGCCACCACTTATCAGTTAGCATTAGTCTCGGCATGGTATGGAGTTATCGTTTATTTTTGGCGAAACAAATTATAACGCCTTACCATGCTGCTTAAAAAGCCATCACGAAAGATCAACAGACCCTAAGTTAGCTGGCTTTTTTAATGTAATCTACCAAACTGTATCGGTACCAAATTTCTCTTAAATGTGTAAGTTGAGGTTAGATTGTTTAGGGATTACACAAACCATTTTAATGACTTAGATCTAATGAACGGTAACCGTAACGTGTTGCCGTTTTTATTTAACGATGTTTAGCTGACGTAGTGATACATTTTTTGCGAAATTAGTAACAATATCCTTTATTATCAGGTCTAGCTGTTTACTCGCAATGCGAATCCATAAAAGAGAGTAATAAATTGAAGTCTTTCAATGAAAAAGTCGAACACTTAAGCGACACTCAAGGCCGTGAGGCATTATTGGGCATGTTACGTGGTATTGAACGTGAAGCATTGCGTATTGACGAAAAAGGTCATTTAGCTCAAGACGAACACCCAAAAGCATTAGGCTCAGCCCTAACTAACTCGCGTATTACCACAGATTACAGCGAAGCATTGCTCGAATTTATTACCCCAGTAAATCACAATATCGACAATTTGCTCGAGGGGTTAACCCAAACTCATGCCTACACAGTGCGCAACCTTAATGGCCAAAAACTGTGGCCAGTGAGCATGCCTTGTTATGTGGGCGATGTTGCCAATATCCCTGTTGCGCGTTATGGCAATTCTAATACCGGTAAAATGAAAACTCTGTACCGTAAAGGGTTAACCCACCGTTACGGCGCGTTAATGCAAATTATTGCCGGGGTGCATTTTAACTTTTCGGTTTCAAATGAGTTATGGCAACGTTTATATGACGACAAAATTGCTAACGGCAATGGCAATGCTTGCTGTAGTAAAAGCATTACTTTTGAAGACTTTATCTCTGAATCTTATTTTGGGCTCATCCGCAACTACCGCCGCCTAGTATGGGTATTACCGTATTTATTTGGATCATCCCCCGCGTTATGTGGATCGTTTATTAAAGATCAAGAAGTTGATTTTGAGTTTGAAAAAACCGGAAAAGGCACTTTGTATTTACCTTATGCCACCTCATTGCGCATGAGTGATTTAGGCTACACCAATAAAGAGCAAGACACCCTAAATATTAGCTATAACTCACTACCTGAGTACCTTGAGGGTGTGGGCGCTGCGATTAAAATGCCGTCGAAAAAATTTGCCCAAATTGGGGTGAATGTCGACGGTGAATTCCGTCAGCTTAATAGCAATATTTTACAAATTGAAAATGAATTTTATGCGCCAATTCGCGCAAAACGTGTGACGAAAAAAGGCGAAAAACCATCGCAAGCATTAGCACGTGCAGGTGTGGAGTACATAGAGGTTCGTGCATTAGATGTTAACCCGTTTAGCCCAGTTGGCATTGATGCTACTCAGGTACGTTTCCTCGACTTATTTTTATTACATTGTTTATTGTCACCTTCAGAAGATACCGATGCCGAAGGCGAAGCTGAAATCGCAGCAAACTTAAAAGCAGTCGTGCTTGAAGGACGCAAACCGGGTTTAACATTACAACGTCATGGCCAAGCCATTGGTTTAAAAGAGTGGATGCACGAGTTATTTGCTGAGCTATCCACTCTTGCGGTATTACTTGATGGCGAAGACAGCCATGCTTATCAACTTGCATTGGCTCATTGGGCTGAAGCAATAGATGATCCGGATAAAACCTTGTCTGGACGTGTGATCCACGAAGTGGTCGTTAAAGGTACTGATCATAGTATTTGGGTTAAGCAACTTGCTGACGATTATCATGCGTTTTTAACCCATTACCCATTAAGCGAAAACGTAGAAAAGAGCTATGTTGACGAAGCTAAAGCATCATTAATTGAACAGCAACACATAGAAGAGTTGCCGCAAGATACCTTTAGTGAATTTTTAAAACAGTATTTTAAAGATGTTGTCCCAGCGGGTACCTTTGAGGCAAAGTAAGCATGGTTGGCAGAGTGTTATCTAGACACCAACGAGTGACAAAATTGGCAATGTTTTTGTCACTTGCTGCATTGCATGGCTGTGCATCTGCGCCAGCTGATAGTGTTAGTTGTGGTACTGTTTCGAGCTATTTAGCGCCCGACAACAGTGCCCAGCTTTACCGTGTAGTGGTGACTCATCTTGACGGCGTTCCGGTTATATCGAGACCCAATTACCCACTCTCTCCAGGCAAGCATGAATTTACCGTGGCTGAATTAATCAACGCTCCAGAGCTCAAAGTATCATTGGCTGCGCGTAAAGTGAAAGTGCTTACTGTCGATGTTAGCGCAGATCAGCGTTACCATATTGCAGCCCAGTTTAATACTGATCGTATTTATATCGGTTCAAATCAAGGATATTGGCAACCCATTATTTGGCAAACTGAGGTACATGAATGCGAAATGAAGCCATAACCTTAATTGCATTAACGGCTTATTGATGTAAAACTCATCGTATCATCTTAGGCTGTTGAGGGCGTTGTTTACCTCTGTGCCTTAATTGTTTTTGGGTTAGCGACAACCGTTAGCCTCACGTGTAATCCGAGGTGTTATGAAGCGTTTTTTAGCTGTTGTTAGCTCTATCTTGTTACTGCAACTGTCAGGATGTGCCACCTCTCCACCGCAACAACCAGATAATATCTGCGCTATTTTTGAAGAACACGATGATTGGTACGATGCCGCCGTTGACACCCAAGAAAAATGGGGCGTTCCTGTACATGTTCCATTAGCAATGATGTACCAAGAAAGCGGCTTTAGGCACAACGCTGCGCCACCAATGGAGTATTTTTTAGGCTTTATTCCAACGGGAAGGGCCAGTGACGCTTATGGGTATGCACAAGCTAAAAATATGACCTGGGATGATTACGTTAAAGAGACAGGAAATAGCTGGTCAAGCCGCAGTGACTTTGATGACGCCATGGACTTTATGGGCTGGTATATTTATAAAACCCATAAAATAAACGGTGTGTCCAAGTGGGATGCAAAAAACCAATATTTAAATTATCACGAAGGTTGGGGCGGCTATAAACGCGGCTCTTACAAAGCTAAGGCGTGGTTAATACCTGTGGCTAACAAAGTGGATCAGCGTGCTAGGCGCTATGCTGCTCAGTATGGTCAATGCAAAGACGATTTAGACTCATCTTGGTGGTGAGCAGGTTAATAATGTTTTTATAACAAAAAAGGAGCTATAGCTCCTTTTTTTGTCGTTAATCAGATGTGTTATGCAAACTCAGCCAAAATCCAATCTAGCGGTGCCTGGTATTGCTCTGGCATCCAATCTTTAAGCTGTTTAATGCTGTCATCTAACATGAATTTGTTGTGTACAGACAAGTTTAAGTGGCCCACTTTGCGGCCAACTCGCACTTCTTTGTTGTACCAAAATAGCTCTGCATTTGGCAGGCTTAACCAGCGGTCATCTTTGTCGACACCAATTAAGTTAACCATTACACATTGAAAGTTCACCTGAGGCTGATGTACAGGTAAATCACACAATGCGCGTAAATGCAGTTCAAACTGATTGATATGACAGCCTGCCTGGGTCCAATGGCCTGAGTTATGCACTCTTGGTGCAAGCTCGTTAACCATTAAGTGCTCGCCAACTCTAAAGCATTCCATTGCCATCACGCCCACATAATTAAGGCCATTCATCACCTTGCTTAACATGGTTTCAGCTTCAGCTTGCAGGGGTGCTAAACGGCTCAGTGGCGCAATTGATGCCATTAAAATGCCATCTTGATGCAGGTTAAGTGTTAGCGGATAAAACAAGCAGCGTCCATCCTGGGTGCGTACGCCCACTAACGATACTTCTTCATCAAAGTTAATCGCTTGCTCGGCAATGGCTTCATTGCGCCAATCATCAGGAATCGTGGTTGTTTCAGCCTGTTTTAACCAGTGTTGACCTTTGCCGTCATAACCGCCAGTGCGGCGCTTTAACAATACTCGGTCACCATAAGCACTGTGTAGTGCGTCGGTACGGGTATTGTCATCGACAAGTTGCCACGGCGAAGTGGCTACCGATAATTCATCTAACAGACTTTTTTGAGTAAAACGGTCGGCTAAACGGCCAAACACAGGGCCGTTAATAAAATGTGGGTGCTGGCTTAATTGCAAACTCAGTTGCGATTCTGGCCACTGTTCACGTTCAGCTGTGATGATGTCGTCTGCCAGTAACGGCAATTGCGCATCAGTTGGGGTCATAATATCAACCGGACGCACATTAATGCCCAGTGGCTGGCCTGCATGGCTGAGCATGGCACCTAATTGACCATCACCCAATACCCAAAGATTTTTTGGCAAAGTCATTAGTCTTCTCTCGGATCGGGATTATCAAGAATAGCGCGAGTCTGCTCATCACGAAATGCGTCTAAACGTGCGGCTAAATCAGCGTCGGTGACCGCCAAAATTTGGCTCGCCAATAAGCCTGCATTAAATGCGCCTGCCGTACCAATGGCTAAAGTGCCCACAGCAATACCTTTAGGCATTTGTACTATTGATAATAGGCTGTCCATGCCAGATAACGCCTTGCTTTGTACTGGCACACCGAGCACTGGCAAACGTGTTTTAGAGGCGATCATGCCGGGTAAGTGGGCTGCGCCGCCTGCGCCACCAATAATGACCTTATAGCCTTTATCTGCAGCAGAACTTGCAAATTCCATTAGCTTGTCTGGCGTTCTGTGAGCTGAAACAACTTCAACATGATAAGGCACTTGTAGCTTATCCATTATTTCTGCGGCGGCTTCCATTGTCGGCCAATCACTTTTCGAACCCATCACAACAGCAACTAGGGCTTGCATGTTAACTCCTTAACGTACTTATTCTATTGGTATATTTTGTTAATGTACTGCGAAAAGAACTCGAGTCATTAACCTCAATATTAAGGCGGTAAAAAAGGGGCTAGATAATAGCATAACCCACGCGCAATTGGCTTTAGTTCAGTGTTTCATGAGGCTAACACTCAGTTTCTAAAAACGAAAACTCTTTTGTTGTATTCATAAATGGCAAAAAAATACCATGTAAATAACCCTTTTTATATTTGGGCTCGTTAATAGCGATATAACACATCCATTAAAAAGGGCACAAACATGAAGGATTATCAGCAAGCATTTAACTATCGTCTATTGGCGTTAACCCTCTGCGGTATTATGGTCGGCGGCTGCGCACAAGAGTCAAATGATGAACCTGAGCAAGTAAAAAACCACGCACAACCCATGAAAACCGAACGCTTAGCAGAGCAAAAAAGTACTTCAAAAGGTCAAAGTCAACGGGCCGTGAGCGACAATCAACTAAGCCCACAAACGGCAGAAATCGCTGCTATACCAGTAAATCGCACAGTAAAACAGTATCAAAATCCAAGCCAGGCCAAATTAATGCAAAGTGCAATGGCTTATGCACAGGTATCGGCCGATGTTAATTCAGCACAGGTAAATCAAGATAAATTTGCTACTGTGGTGCAAAACGGCAATATGGTTGCCGCTGAAACACCGGTATCAACCTTTTCTATTGATGTTGATACCGGCAGTTACAGCACCACCCGCAGATTAATTAATCAAGGCCAATTACCTGCTAAAAATAGTGTGCGAGTGGAAGAGCTGATTAACTACTTTAGCTACGATTACCCCGCGCCAAGTGATGTCGACGTGCCCTTTAATGTCACCACTGAATTGGCACCATCGCCTTATAACCAAGACACGCAGCTATTACGCATTGGCATAAAAGGCTTTGACATAGCCAAAGACCAACTTGGTGCCAGCAACCTGGTGTTATTGTTAGATGTGTCGGGATCAATGTCGTCAAACGATAAATTACCTTTGCTAAAGCAGGCGCTATTGATGCTCAGTCAGCAATTGTCGGCGCAAGATAAAGTCTCGATTGTGGTTTACGCTGGTGCCAGTGGGGTGGTGCTTGATGGGGTGGAGGGCAATGACTTTGCTGCAATCAGCCACGCACTAGAACAGTTAAACGCGCAAGGCGGCACCAATGGTAGCCAGGGCATACAGTTGGCGTATCAAATAGCGCAAAAGCATTTTATTGAACATGGCATTAATCGGGTTATTTTAGCCACCGACGGCGACTTTAATTTGGGGATGACTGACCATCAACAGCTGGTTGATTATGTCGCCACGCACAGTCAAAAAGGAATAGGTTTGTCGACATTAGGTTTTGGCTTAGGCAACTATAATGACCATCTATTGGAGCAGTTATCAAATAAAGCCAATGGTCAATATGCCTATATCGATACGTTAAATGAAGCGCGTAAAGTCTTAGTGGACCAACTTAGCGCAACATTGTTAACCATTGCCCATGATGTCAAAGTGCAAATTGAATTTAATCCCGCAGTGGTATCTGAATACCGTTTAATTGGTTACGAAAACCGAATGCTCAATCGCAGCGACTTTAACAATGACGCCGTTGATGCGGGCGAGATTGGTGCCGGCCACAATGTCACTGCACTTTACGAGTTACGCTATAACGATAGCCAAAATAAGTTGATTGAACCGCTTAGATATCGCGCCTCAACAACGCTGCACGATGACAAAGCAAGGTCCATTAGTGATGAAGTGGCTTTTTTAAAATTGCGCTATAAAGCCATTGGCGGTCAAGCCAGTCAATTATTAACTTACCCGATTACTAAACAGCAGCAATTAAGCCATTTGCACCAAGCCAGTGATGACTTTCGTTTTGCCGCTGCAGTGGCGGGGTTTGGTCAATTACTCAACCATAATCATTATGTTCACGATACTGATTATGCTAAGTTAATTACACTTGCCGAATCCGCAATGGGCCAAGACCGTTTTGGCTATCGTCATGAATTTGTACAACTATTAAAAACTGCCAAGGTGTTGTCGATGCAGCCTATGCAGGCGCGACCATCAAGCCAGATTGCTCAGCAGGTTAACCCACATTAAGGATAAAATGGTGTCAACACTCACACAGCAAAAGGATGCACAACCAAAGGATGACAATTTAGTGCCACAAGTCGGCAGTGACGAGCAGCTCATGCTCAACTATCAAGCCGGCGACATTACGGCATTCGAAGCGTTATATCGTAAACATAAAGGCCC
The DNA here is from genome assembly GCF_019931735.1 of Shewanella inventionis. Classification (NCBI taxonomy): domain Bacteria; kingdom Pseudomonadati; phylum Pseudomonadota; class Gammaproteobacteria; order Alteromonadales; family Shewanellaceae; genus Shewanella; species Shewanella inventionis. Next base: position 1,898,110 of record NZ_CP082926.1, read on the forward strand.
TTTGTACCGTTATTTTGTCCGCCAAATACATGACAAGCAACTGGCAGAAGACCTATACCAAGATACCTGGAGTAAGGTGATTAATGCGGCGGCTCAATATCAGGTAAAGGCTAAATTTACCACCTGGCTGTATAAAATTGCTCATAACTTGCTAATTGATCATGTGCGAGTGGTTAAGCCACTCGATAACATCAACCCACTGGCCGATGAGCAGCAAATGGATAGCATTGAAGCTGATAACCTCAAGGCGCCAGAGCCACAATTACAGCAACAGCAACAGCTTAATATGATGAAGTCTTGCATTGCCGATTTGCCAGCGGTGCAAAAAGAAGCATTTTTACTCAATATTGAAATGGGCATGTCGGCTGCAATGATAAGCGATATTGCCAATGTGACCTTAGAAGCAACCAAAAGTCGCATTCGTTATGCTTATCAGAGTATTAAGCAATGCATTGCCAATAAATTGCAGGAGACAAGCTAATGGCTCAGCAACAAGATGATGCAGCGTTCACTGCACTACAAACTGAAATCAAACAAACTTATCACCAGCAAACGCTAGAACAGCCATCAGCAGAATTAGACGAGGCTATTTTGGCAAAAGCAAAGTCTGCCCGCCATGCTGTGGCTAAAAACAATAAAGGCGAGCCTGCTATGTGGCGTCGCAATGCCTGGTTATTTTCAACTGCGGCATCAGTCGTGTTAGTGGCTGGTTTGTTTATTTTAAGCCCGAGTTTACAGCAGCAAGCTGGGATCAACCTTGAAAAAGGATTGCCTAAACAGCAGATGGACGTTCAATCGCTTGACTCTGAAACTGTGATGCCACTATCTACAAGTGACATGTCGGCAGATGTTGCTGAGGCACAATTGAATGAAACACAAGGCATGTCTATATCAGCCGACAGCTTAAAGCCTGAACAGGCTATGGCGGCGCCTGCAAGTGTTGAAGTCTTAACCGATAGCTCATTTAGCGACAAAATACCGATTCAGAACCGCTCTCAACAAGCGTTAGCAGAATCACAACAGCAAGCCCAAGCGACTAAAAAGGTTGCCGACGCTGAAGCGGCGCAGCGAAAGGCCGCAGCTTTGCCGATACGCCAGCAAGAAAAAGAGCTTAAACTGATGAAGCAACAACTCGAAAATCCCTCAAAAGGTACTATAGAGCTTGATACCGCAGAAGCCGCTTTTGCGCGATTACAGGCGTTAATGGCAGACAATAAAATCAAGCAGGCTGAAGGTTATATGATCACCATGGAGCAACGCTTTCCTGAGCTTTTGAGCCCAGCGCATCCGCTTTATGAGCAATATCAAAAAATTAAAGTGCAGCTCACCTCGCAGTAATTCTCTCCCAACGGCTAAGCGCATAATGCTTAGCCGTTTTTCGTTACACTTTTACGCTGCAAAAAATGACATAACTCTGATAACGTGAACAAACAATGATAAGGCCTTAGATTTAAACAAAGGAAATACCTCACATGAAACTTCGCCGCTCAGTAACGCATTGCATGTTAGCTTTAGGCACCTTAGCCTGTTCATCAATGATCTTCGCCCACGCCTCAAATCAAGGCTATTACCGCGCGCCTGCACTGCATGACCAAACGCTAGTCTTTACTGCAGAAGGCGACTTGTGGACAACAACGCTTAATCAAACCAAAGCTAGCCGTTTAACTAGCCTCACCGCTGAAGAGCTCGATGCCACAATTTCTAAAGACGGCAAGTGGGTGGCATATACCGCCAATTATGAAGGCGCAAACGAAGTGTATGTGATGCCGATTGCGGGCGGTGTGGCCAAGCGAGTCAGTTTTGAAAATAGCCGAGTGCGCCTGCAAGGTTGGACCGCTGCAGGTGACGTTTTATATTCAACCGACAATGCTTTTGGTCCTGCTAACTTTTGGGTGCTCAAAACCGTTAACCCGCAAACATTAGCCGTTACTGATCTGCCATTAGCCGACGCCGTTGAAGGCGTCATCGATGATAAAGGCGAGTATGTGTACTTTACTCAATTTGGCCTGCAAGTGAGTGGTGACAACGCCAAAGTGTATCGTGGCGGCGCCAAAGGTGAAATTTGGCGTTATAAACTGGGCAGCAAGCAAGAAGCAGAGCAATTAACCACGGCTCATGAAGGCTCTGTAAAACAGCCGATGCTATGGCAACAACGAGTGTATTTTGTCAGCGATCAATCCGGTAACGACAACATTTGGTCAATGAGTCTTGAGGGCAAAAATGTTAAACAGCATACCCAATACACCCAATGGCAGGTGCGCGATGCCCAGCTAGACAATGGCCGCATTGTATTTCAACAAGGCGCCGACATTAAGTTACTCAATTTAGCCGACATGGCCGAAACTACCCTAGATATTGAGCTCACCAGTGACTTTGCTCACCGCCGTGAGCAATGGGTTAATGATCCAATGGAATACGCCACCTCGACTGTGTTTGCTCATCAAGGTGACAATGTGGTGATTACTGCTCGCAGCCATGTGGCCATTGCCAGTAACGATGGTCGTCGCCTGGTACAAATAGACTCACCGGCCAACAGTAGACTTCGTGATGCTCTATTAAGTGACGACGGCAAATGGGTTTATGCCATTAGTGATGCCTCTGGCGAACAAGAAATTTGGCAATACCCAGCAGACGGCTCAGCAGGGGCTAAACAACTAACCAAAGATGGTAGCACCTTACGTACCAGCTTATCGTTATCACCCAATGGCCGCTATTTAGTGCACGACGACTATATGGGCAATGTATGGTTACTGGATTTAACTCGCAGCAACAACCAAAAAATTATCGAAAATGGTGAGGGGTTAGGCCCTTATCAAGACATTAAATGGTCTGCCGACAGCCAATTTTTAGCGTTAACCAAATCTGAAATTGGCAAACAACGCCCTCAAATTGTGTTGTATTCCATTAACGAGTCTAAAGCGCAAACCTTAACCACAGACAAATACGAGTCGTTTTCACCCAGCTTTAGTCATGACGGTAAATGGCTTTATTTCTTGTCTAACCGCGAGTTTAAAGCCAATCCAGGTTCGCCTTGGGGCGATAGAAATATGGGGCCTATTTTTGACAAACGCACCCAAGTTTTTGCCATCGCGCTAGAGGCTAAAGCGGCGTTTCCATTTGCCAAACCAACAGAGCTAACGGTGAATAAAGGCGATAAAAAAACAGAATCAAAAGATCAAGACACTGCCATGAAAACCAAAGTGGAGTGGGACGGACTATCTCAACGCTTGTGGCAAGTTCCGGTTGATGCAGGCAATTACACCAGTTTAACGGCCACCAAAGACAAGCTGTATTTACTGGATGGCAACCAAGATAAAAGCGAATTAAAGCTAATTAAGTTTGATGCACAACAACCCAAAGTAGACACATTTAGCGACGATGTTGGTCAATACGCATTAGCAAAAAATGGCAGCAAACTTATGCTGCGCAAAAAATCAGATCCTAAAAACATCATGATTGTCGATGCCGGCGATAAACTGCCCAGTGATGTGTCAAACGCTAAAGTGAGCACAGATCAATGGCAGTTAAGCATTTCACCGCAACAAGAATGGCAACAGATTTTTGAAGACGCCTGGTTAATGCACCGCGACTCATTTTTTGACCCTAAAATGCGTGGTGTTGATTGGCAAGCCGCCAAAGCAAAATACCAGCCATTGGTCGACAGGCTCACCGACCGCAATGAACTCAATGATATTTTTGTGCAAATGATGGGGGAGTTGAATTCACTGCACTCACAAGTGCGTGGTGGTGACATTGACCAAGATAAAGATGCAGCGAAAGCCGCAGCGTTAGGCGCACGATTAACGCAAACGGATAAAGGCGTGGTGATAGGCCATATTTATCAAACAGATCCAGAGTTACCTTTGTCTGGCTCACCGCTAGCTCGCATCGACGTTGATGCAAAACAAGGCGATATTATTACTCATATTAATGGCAAAAAAGTGGCTAACATTGCTGATGTGACACAATTACTGCGTAACCAAGGCAATAAACAAGTGTTAATTTCATTACAACGTGGCAAAAGCACGCACAACACAGTGGTGACGCCACACGACACGGCAACAGATGCCAAGTTACGCTACCTTGACTGGGTTGAGCACAATGGCGCTAAAGTCGAAAAAGCATCAAACGGGAATATTGGTTATCTGCACTTGTATGCCATGGGCGCTGGCGATATTGAAAGTTTTGCTCGAGAGTTTTATACCAATTACGACAAAGACGGGCTCATTATTGATGTTCGCCGTAATCGTGGCGGTAACATTGACAGCTGGATTATTGAAAAGTTATTACGTCGTGCATGGGCATTTTGGCAGCCAACTCATGGCAGTACTCATGCCAATATGCAGCAAACGTTTAGAGGTCATTTAGTGGTGTTGGCCGATCAAATGACTTACTCAGACGGTGAAACCTTCTCTGCGGGTATTCGTGCGCTGAATATTGCGCCAATTATAGGTAAGCAAACGGCTGGTGCCGGTGTGTGGTTGTCGGGACGAAACGCAGTGACCGATAACGGTATGGCTCGAGTGGCTGAATACCCACAATATGCTATCGATGGACGTTGGATTGTTGAAGGTCATGGTGTTGAACCAGACATTGAAGTGGATAACTTACCTTACGCGACCTTTAATGGTAACGATGCCCAGCTTGAGGCGGCAATGAGTTATTTAAAAGATGAGCTGTTACAGCAACCTATCACACCTTTGCAAAGTTTACCTATGCCCAAAACAGGTAAAGCGGACGACATCCAAGCAAAGTAGTGTTGGAGTTCGCTCAAGGTTATTAGCTCAAGTCAAAAATGCCCCTGCCAAAACTGGTTTGTAGGGGCATTTTTATTAATAACACAGATGAGATTGGCGCTAAAACTAACGCTTCATCATAGGTTTTTAGCTTGTTTTAATTTCAACTTCACAGGCAATTGAGTTCGCAATAAAGCAGTTTGCGTGTGCTTTTTCGTGTATTTTTTCTAATGTGTCTTGGTCGACTTCAACGCCTTCAGCAAAGGTGACAGTTGGCTCAAGTGTCATCTTCACTACCGCCACTTTACCCGCTTCATTTTTACCTAAATCCGCTGTGGCATTGTCGACATAGCTGGCGACAGGCAGTCGTTTTAAATGGGCAATCGCTAAAAATGTCAGCATGTGGCAAGACGACAATGCCGCTAATAAGCTTTCTTCAGGATTCACTTTTTCAGCATTGCCTTTGTACTCAGGTGCTGATGATGCTTCGATAGTTTGCCCTGTACCAAATTTGACCTGATGGTCACGATTAAACTCACCCTCTTCACTGGGTGAAGATTGCCAATTTACCGTCGTTTTAAACCCCATTATGTACTCCTAAAACTAAATGAATATGGCGTATAACCATGTCGTATCAATGAAATGCCCATAACGTATCTGGCTAAATAAAATTGAAACAACGTCATTGATTCAACACCAAGCGCAACAGAAAGTCCATGTATTTGCTACAAATCATTAAACTTTACCCTCTCAGTATAATGAATGACATTTTTACAATGAGATTGCTGACACGGCTAATAATCTCAAAAAGTAAAAATTCGTATAAAATCAATGGTTAGCTTTGTTTTTGTGTGGGTATTGCAATTAAGTATATGTTATCAATTTGTTATGAATACGTATGCATCGTGTTGTGTATTATTCAGGCAGATGACTAGTATATCCGAATAATAAATGTCCAATATTTAGCATCTTCAGCATGAATAAACTGAGTGTTGGATCACTAATAAACGAGATGGTGAGGGAATAACCAATGCTTAAAAGCAAACCCAATGTCTTAACATTAGCGTTAGTTGCCGCCGGTCTGAGTGTGATGTTTATGCCTCAAGCGGTAAAAGCTAATGATAAGGTTGAACAGCCAACCGATACTAAACAAAGTATTGAATTGAATAAGCCCGTGACAAATGCAACGGATATCACGGCCAACCAGACAACAGATGAAGCAGACGCTGAGCCTATTGAACGTATTTTGGTTAAAGGTTACAGCCGCAGTTTAATTGATTCACTTAATTCAAAACGCTTTGGTGACACGGTATCTGAGCAATTATCTTCAGATGATTTAGGCGCGCTACCCGATGTGTCAATGGCAGATGCACTGACTCGCTTGCCAGGTATTTCGGCCGTAAGAACCGGTGGGCAGGCCGCCGAAATTAACATACGTGGTATGTCTGGCGGGTTTGTATTTTCAACCTTAAATGGCCGTGAGCAGGTTTCTACTAGCGGTTCTCGCAGCATTGAGTTTGACCAATACCCCTCCGAATTAATTAGCTCTGCAGCAGTATATAAGTCGCCTAAAGCATCGCTTATTGAAGGTGGCGTTGCCGGTACCGTTGAATTGCAAACGGTCAGCCCGCTAAGCATTGATAAAGACCACAGCTTTGTGGTTAATGCCCGTGGTATGCATAACGATCGTGCCAGCGAAGTGTTTGGCGCAGAAGAATATGGCAGCCGCTTAAGCTTTTCTTATCAAGGTAAATTTTTAGAAGACACCCTAGGGATTGCGGTCGGTTATGCCCGTCTTGAACAGCCCAGCGTGGCCACTCAATTTATAGGTTTAGCCTACAACGATTCTAAAGAGCTTGATGGATTAGCAAACGACACTAATGGCCCCATCGATAATCCTGACTTTGAATACATCAGTGAAGGGTTTGAAATGCAGCACTTAGGTGGTGTTGAAACTCGAAATGGCTACATGGGAGCCATTGAATGGGCTCCAGTTGACAATCTTGTGGTTAAAGCCGATGCGTTTATGTCGCGTTTTGACAGTGAGTCGTTTGCGCGTGGGTTTAGGGCTAAATTAGGTGGCCGCAATGCCAGTGTTGCTAACCCAGTGTTTGATGGCAACAGCATGATTGGGGGAACATTTAATCGTACTTCTAAAAGTTATACACGGGTTGAGATTGTTAACGACGACAACCAAGACTTTGACGAAGTAAACAGCTTTGGTGTTAATGCCGACTGGCAAGTTACCGACAGGTTAAATGTCAACCTTGATGTATCGTTATCGTCAGCCAAAAGCGATTTTCGTAACGGGTTGTTGTGGTCAAATGTTGCTGTTGACGCCAATGCCGAAACGCCAATATTTGATGAAAATGTGTCGATTAGCTATTTGCTCAATGGTCTAGATTTACCTGATGTTGGGTTTAATCAAGCCGATGCTTTTTCTGATATCAATCGAGTTATGGTGAGTAAATACGGTATTTATCCTTTTGTGAATGAGGATGAAATGAAAGCATACCGTATCGATTTTACCTATGATTTAAATACTGACTTTATCTCGAGTATTGAATTTGGTGCCCGTTTTTCAGACCGGACTTATTCTAACGACCGCTCGGTATTTGAATACGGTAACGATGGCGCGTTCTCAAAATCAGAGCCGCCACTAAAACTCACCGAAGACATGACTACCGTTGTTGATTGGCAAGGAGACTTTAGCTATTTTCCCTCTTATTTAGCCATCGATTTGGACGCAGCGTTAAATGCCTGGTTCCCTAATGGTATTCCACAACCGGTACAAACCTGGGGTAATGCTGATGGCGTTGTTGATCCTCAAGGCTATACCACTAACTACTCCTGGAGTGTGCTGCAAAGCGGTGAAGTGTATGAGGAGGTGATATCTGCTTATGTTATGGCCAATATCAATACCGAGATAGGCGGTTTGCCTGTAACGGGTAATATTGGCGTTCGTATGGTCGATACCGACCAATCAGCGACTATGCTGCAAAATGTAGATGGTGACATTAATCTTGGTGCACAAAACATTGCTGACAGTATTGGTATTATTAACCAAAACTATGTATCAACAGTGCAGGGTGTCAGCTACACCGACTACCTCCCTTCAATTAACTTAAACTTTGCCATTACCGACGACTCACAAATTCGTTTCGCAGCAGCAAAAGTCATGTCTCGCCCACCAATTAACAGATTAGCGGGTGATATCAGTGCCTCAGTGTCAGACGATGGAAAAATTAACGGTTCCAGCACCAACAATCCATTTTTAATGCCGTTTTATGCTGATCAGTATGACTTATCTTACGAGCGATACTTTGACGAAGGCGCCTTTGTTGCCGCGGTGTTTTATAAGAATATTGACTCGTTTATCGACACCATCGCCATTGAAAACTTCGATTTTAAAGCAAATGGTTTTAACGTACCTGATTACATAGTCGACGAAGTCAGTGGTGAGCAAATTGCGACAACGAATGGCACTTATACCACTGCTGTAAACAATGCTGAAGGCGGCTATATTCGTGGGATAGAGCTGGCATATACCCAGGTTTTTGCCTCTTTGCCTGATGCATGGTCGGGACTTGGATTTAATGCCAGTTACTCCTATACCGAATCTGAAGTGCAATCCATTACCAGTCTAGGCGGTGATACAAGCACGCAAGACCTACCAGGTTTATCAAATAATGTTGTCAGCGCGACGTTATTTTACAGTTATGAAGGTTTCGAAACCCGTGTGAGTGCAAGGTATCGAGACGAGTTTGTTTCTGAGCAGGTAGCGATTAACGAGCAAGTGGTGAACTTTGACGCCGAAACCGTTATCGATTATCAAGCCTCCTACCAAGTTAACGACGGCCTAGGTCTTTTATTTCAAGTCAATAACCTCACCGACGAGCCGACAAAGAGCTTTTTTGGCAATCAAAACAAAACCGGCACATTACAATATTTTGGCCGCCAATTTTATCTGGGGTTCACCTATGCCATGTAAACAACAGACAGGTTTATTACTCATAACAATAATTAAAAATCATCTCATTGCCAAAGGGCAATATGCGATAGGGAGAAGTCAGCTATGATGACTAAATCAACAATGTCGACATTAAGTGTATTGGCGCTGAGTGTTGTCACATTAATGGGATGTGGTGGCGATTCATCATCCCCAGGCGAAGTGTTACTAACCTGTAACGTACCTAATGTACCAAATGCAGCCGGTACCGAATGCGTCGCACCACCGGCATTGAGTTGCCCAGCCCCTAAGTTTCCTGATGCGAAAAACGAAAGTTGTATTGTAGGTTATAACCCCGACTTACCCCTTCCTACGGTGTTGGCTGGGCCTAACCAGGCTGTACTGTATTACAACCGAATTAAAGATAAAGACAACAGCAGCAGTAACCCCAATTACCCAGGCTATAAACTCCATACCTGGAACAACGACACCTGCGATGCCTATGCACCACCATTTGACTCAAGCGACTGGGCAAATGGTCATCCGTTTGATGGTATCGATCCCAATTATGGGGCGTATTGGGTGATTAATTTAAAAGACGGTTACAGTGATTGCGCAAACTTTATTATCCATATTGGCACTGAGGGTTCAGGCAAAGCATTGGGCGACTCTGACTTAACCATGAGCCTTAAAGCCTATGAGGATGATAGTGCCCCTGAAGCACAATTTAACCGAACTAACTTTACCATTCATGGTGAAAGCGATGTGTATGATTATCCTATTTTAGATGTTGGATTTTCTATCGACGGTGCCAGTGCGCACTGGTTAGATCAACACACATTTGTATGGAATGAGCCTAGCGATGGTGTTGCGAAATTTGTATTACATCACTCATCTAGCGCTGGTATTGAGGCCGATAACGATGGCAATATAAGTGGCATGCAAGTTGAACTGCTTGACGCTCAGTTAAGCGATGCACAAAAAAAATTAGTGCCTCATTTGGCTTCATGGCCGGCGTACCAGGCTAACTTTACCGCTGACGAAGCCAAAGCCATGGCGAAAGAGCAGTTGGTACTGGTAGCTTATGACAGTGACAATAAACCTACTGCAGCAACTTATGTGCAAGTGGCAAAAGTGCTCGATGATTTGTACACCCAAGGTGAAAATGACGCAGATGAGGCAGAGCTTGGGGTCATTTATGATGGCAACACTATCAGCGCCAATGTGTGGGCACCTACCGCAAAGTCAGTCAATTTAAAGGTGTTTGACAGCACTAAAAAACTCACTACCACTCATGCAATGAACTTAAATAACGACACGGGAATTTGGTCATATAGCGGCGACATGAGCTTAGACCGCCAATATTACCGATATGAGTTGACCGTGTATCACCCGGTATCAAAAAAAATCGAAACACTAGAAACAACCGACCCTTATTCACTTAACGTGTCTACCAATGGGCGATACAGCCAGTTTATAAAGCTAAGTGATGATGATTTAAAACCTGAAGGTTGGGACGGTCACACTGTAATGACCGTTGAAAATCCAGAAGATATCGTTATTTATGAAGGTCATATTCGCGATTTTAGCGCAAGAGATGAAAGTACCTCTGAGGCTAATCGAGGCAAGTATTTAGCCTTTACCGAGACAGGCAGCGCTCCGGTTGAGCATTTACGCAAATTGGCCGAAACTGGGGTAACGCATTTTCATGTATTGCCAACCACAGATATCGCCACTATCGAAGAAGATGTCACTAAGCGTATCGAAATCACCGACACATTAGGCAAGTTATGTACGCAAATTAATGACTCTGCCAATGCCTGTAAAACTCAAGATAAAAGCGCCACAATTGCGTCAATATTAGCTGATTTTTTACCCGGCTCTGCAGATGCACAAGATTTAGTGGGTGCACTTCGCAGTTATGACGGTTTTAACTGGGGATACGACCCGCATCACTTTATCGCGCCTGAGGGCAGTTACGCATCGAGCTCTGAGGGCACTGCTCGTGTTAAAGAACTACGCGCAATGAATCAAGCATTACACGAGCTTGGCTTACGCGTGGTGCTTGACGTGGTATACAACCACACCAGTGCTTCTGGTCTGTGGGACAATTCAGTGTTTGATAAAGTGGTGCCGGGCTATTACCACAGATATAACGAGATCAGCGGTAAAATTGAAACATCAACCTGCTGCGACAATACCGCCACAGAACACCGCATGATGGATAAGTTTGTTAGCGACTCTTTGGTTATTTTAGCCAAAGAATACGGCTATGACGGCTTTAGATTTGACGTGATGGGTCACATGCCTAAAAGCAGTATTTTAGCCGCCCGTGAAGCGGTGCAAGCGTTAGATCCTGATAATTACTTTTATGGTGAAGGTTGGAATTTTGGCGAGGTTGCCGACAACCGCTTATTTGAGCAAGCTGTTCAGGCGAATATGGCGGGGACAGACGTTGGCACCTTTAATGATCGCATTCGCGAGGCCGTTCGTGGCGGGGCGTTATTTGCCACCGACAAAAAAGATGACTATTTACGCGATCAAGATACCTTACGCTTATCAATGGCCGGTAACTTACAAGATTACGTGTTAAAAGACTTTAATGGTAATTCAGCCAAAGGCAGTAGCTTTAGTTGGAACAGCCAACCAACGGCTTACGCATTAGATCCTGCAGACAGCATCAATTATGTGTCTAAGCACGATAACGAAACGTTGTGGGATATTTTGCAATACAAACATGATGTGGGTTTATCACTTGAACATCGCGTGCGAGTGCAAAATATTGCAGCAACAATTCCATTAATGAGCCAGGGTATTCCATTTTTACAAATGGGCGGCGATATGTTGCGCTCTAAATCAATGGACAGAAACACCTATGATGCCGGCGACTGGTTTAACTGGGTCGACTTTAGCAAAACCAGCAATAACTGGAACGTAGGCTTACCGCTTGCGCAAGACAACGAAAGCAAATGGAGCGTCATTAGCGGAATTTCGGCTAATCCGAATGCGGCAGCATCAGCTTCTGAAATTGAATTTGCCTCATCGGTATTCAATGAGTTTTTGGCGATTAGACAAAACAGCAAATTGTTCAGATTAACCACCTCACAAGATATTATCGACCGGGTGGGATTTCATAATATTGGTAAAAATCAAAAGCAAGGCGTGATTGCCATGAGCATTGACGATGGCCTAGGATTAACCGACATCGATCCTAATGTGGATGCCATGGTTGTGATAATCAATGGCACAGCCCAAGAGCAAACTCAGGCTATTGCAACTGCTAGCGGTTTTAGCCTGCATGCAGTTCAACAAATGTCTATTGATAATGCGGTGCAAAACGCCAGCTTTACACAAGGTGATGGCAAAGGAGAGTTTACTGTACCGGCATACACCACCGCCGTATTTGTTAAATTGCAGGGCGACACACAAGGCGAGGGGTTAAAAGCTAACGCAACAGCAGGCGCTCCCGATGTGGTGCCATTTGGCAGCACGGATATCTTTGTGCGTGGCGACATGAACGGCTGGGGTGAAGTAGATAAATTAACCTATGTCGGCAATGGTGAATACCGTCTTGCTATTTCGCTTACCGCCAATAGCTATAACTTTAAAATTGCCTCAGCAGACTGGAACACCGTCGATTTTGGTGCGGTATCAGGTGACGTTGCCGTTGTTGAAGAAAACATTGAAGAATTACTGCTAGCAAAAGGGGCTAATATGACCTTTACCGCCAGCCGTGATGCAACCTATGTGTTCTCGCTCAATGCTGCCGACAAGCTCAACCCAGTATTATCGGTTTATAACGAAGAGCCTTTTGTTGATACCCCGGTTTATTTACGCGGTGATATGAATGGTTGGTCAACAGATAATGAAATGGTCTACTTAGGTGGCAGTTTATACCGCGCTGAAATCATGTTAACCGCTGGCGTTAAAGGTTTTAAAATTGCCTCTAGCGACTGGAGTACGGTGGATTACGGTAGTTTAGATGCTGACGGAAGCGTTCAGCTTGGTATTGAAAAAGCATTGGCTGAAAAAGGTGGTAACCTCAGTGTTAATGTTGCTTCTGATGCTATGTATAGCTTCACTTTTGACATGAGTAATCGTAATGCGCCGCAGTTGAGTGTTGACAAAACGGACATGTTTGCTGGAAACACGGTTTATGTGCGCGGCGGCATGAACGGCTGGGGCGAAGTAGACATGTTGGTTTATCAGGGCGCGTCGGTTTATCATGTTGATATTGCCCTGACAGCAGGTGATCACGAATTTAAAATCGCGACGTCAGACTGGTCAACAGTTGACTTTGGTGCCATCGCCGGTGATGAAATAGTGGCAGAAGGCATGTTAAAAACCTTAGCTAAAAAAGGCGCTAACATGCACTTTAGTGCACCAACAGCTGGTACTTATCGCTTTACGGTAACTGGGCCAAGTGCTGAATCGCCGACATTAATGGTGACAAAAATAAACTAGGGTCTGGCGTTAACGAACCAGCATTTACTGATAAAACCCAGCTCACGCTGGGTTTTGTGTTTAATGTTATGGGGATAGGCTAAGCCGCTGTGGTAGTGAGCTTGGTAATAAGTTCTGCTATGGTGGCGGGCTCTTGAGCGCCGGACACTAAATACTGCTGATTAAACACAATGGCTGGCACAGCTTGAATACCGCGGCTTATCCACAATTGCTCTTCTTGTTTGACCGCTTTTTCATAACGTTTGTCAGTTAATACCTCGCGGGCTTCATTTGCATCTAGCCCAACGCTGGTGGCCGCATCGACTAACACCTCAATATTATCTGGGTTGTTCTGCTCGGTAAAATAGCTCTTGAACAAGGCCAATTTTAATTCAGTTTGCTTGCCAGAGTCAGCCGCCCAATACAGTAATTGATGGGCAAGTAGGGTGTTATAAATTCGTGATGAGTCAGAAAAATTAAACGTAAACCCTAAGTCGGCTCCCATTTGGGTTAAACGTTGACGGTTTTGTGCGCTTTGCTCAGGTGTTGAACCGTATTTTTCTGCAATGTGCTCGCCTAAATGTTGGCCCTCTGGTCCCATTGATGGATTGAGCTCAAAAGGGTGCCATTGTACTGTCACATCTAGGTCGTCAAATTGGCTTAATGCTTGTTCAAGACGACGATAACCCACAATGCACCAGGGGCACATTACGTCTGACACTATGTCAATTTGGAGGTGTTTTGTTGCCATTTTGAGTCCTATTATTCATTAATTCGACTTAATTTTAACGATGAAAAAAAATTTAAATCGGCATATTTATTTATAAATTAACTGCTTTTGAGTAAAAGTTGATGGCTTTATCACCATTTAAGCGATCTGCCTAAAAGTTGCAGCCAATATCGTTAAAAATGTGTCTATACTTAAACAGTAATCTGATGTTTAATCAATGTAAGGGTTAGGTCGATTTGACATAGTCCATTCGAGTTGGTTTTAAACACAATTGCCGGTGATACAAAGTCACTTATGATTTTACCACTTGTGATTTCACCCACATGCCCCATGTCTAATTATGTAAGCATGCATTTGTACTAGTCTGTTATTTATGTCAGCATGCATTTGTACCACGCGATAAATTTGGCAAGTAAAATTCTGTTAAGGACAATCTATGAAAATAAATCTTTCTGGTCACCATGTTGATGTTACTGATACTGTCAAACAACACGTAGAAGAAAAATTCGCAAAAATCGCTAGCCATTTCCCAACGCTTATTTCGCTAGATATCATCATTGCTAAAGAGCATGGTGAATTTGATGTTGAAATTCGTACCAATTATGAAGGTACTCGAATTGCTGCAAAAGGTAACAACGCAGTTATGTATCCAGCCATTAGCAGTGCCGCTAAAAAGTTAGATGCAGCATTGAAACACCGCAAAGGCCAATTAAAAGCTGATTTACATGATAAGCCAGATGTAACCGCGCCTGAAATCGCATACGAAAAAGTACAAGAGATGGACCTACGTTAATCGTGATTAACTTGGTTTAGTTCAATAAAAAACGCAGCGTAATGGCTGCGTTTTTATTTGTTGCTTTAAATTGTTTATGCTTCGTCAATTTCAGCGTTGTGATAAATATTTTGTACATCATCACAGTCTTCTAATGCTGCAATAAACTTATCAAACGTTTCAATGTCTTCACCGCTAACGGTTGTCATTGTTTGTGGTACAAACGATAAGTTTTCAACTTCAAACTCGATGTCTGGGAAGGCTTCTGTTAACGTGGTTCTAATGTTGTTGAATTCGGTAATAGGTGCAAACACGCTAATCATGCCGTCTTCTAATTCAACGTCTGTAACATCAATTTCAGCCATCATCAGTAACTCAAGAATGGCTTCATCGTCTTCGCCTTTAAAGACAAATACGGCTTGATGTTCAAACATATGGCCTACAGTGCCTGGGCTGCCTAATTTGGCATCATTTTTAACAAAAGCCTGACGAACCTGAGTGAATGTGCGGTTACCATTGTCAGTTAAGCAGTCAACAATCACCATACAACCGCCAGGGCCAAAACCTTCGTAACGTGCAGTATCGTAATCTTCACCACCACCGCCACGTGCTTTTTCAATTGCACGTTCAATAACGTGTGCTGGCACCTGGTCTTTCTTGGCGCGTGAAATTAAGCTGCGTAACGCTAAGTTGCCATCAGGATCAACACCGCTTTGTTTGGCACAAATGTAAATTTCTTTACCGTAGCGCGAATAAAGTCGAGTTTTTTGGCCTGCTGTCTTAGCCATTGATTCTTTACGGTTTTGGTATGCTCTGCCCATCTTGATCTCGTTATATTTCGGAAATGGAAGTCGTAAAATTGTCGCCGATTCTAGCAGGAATAAGCAGATGTGTTTAGGTGTAGAGCATAAATATTGTTGAAATACTGCTGATAACGCGATAACTGTCATCATTTCGGGCTGTGTGTTGCAATGTGAGTTTGCTCGAAATACTAATATTTACACATCAGATGTGTTAACTTTATGTTTCAAGTGCAGGTGATCGGTAATACAATTTAACGATATGGTATCGTTTGCTGCCAATAATAAAAATCAAAGAGAAAGGACTTCTCTGTGGTAATGCTCAAGGGCGCTTGCCTGAGGTTATTGCCATTTATTCTGAGTTGATGTTGGTATTTTACAAGTATCAATATCATTTCTACACTTACTAAGTATGCTAGAAATGAGAGTCCAAATATGAAATCTGAATCTGCTGATGCAGGTCAAGCACAGAGTGCAACAGTCACTGTACTGTTTTACGAAGCTCCCGCTGGTCTTGAAATGTATAATGCCGTATTAACCGACCTTGAGGTGAGCAAAACGGGTCGAGTGATGATCCCTGAGTCATTTCGTCGTGGTAAATCCATTATCGCGGTACTTGAAGGGGAGTGCAAAATATTAAACGCATTAGGCGAGCGAGTATATTCGCAGCGCACTGTCGGTTAATCACTGCCTGTTAAACATAAAGTGAGTTGCAATCAATAAAAAGACACTAGCGTGTCTTTTTTATTGTCTGATTAAATCCGCAAGCAGTTTGTCTGCTAAAGGTTGCAGCACGTCAATATCAGGTTGTGTGCTGGCAACGGTTCGTAAACCATAAATCCCCATGACCAAATATTGCGCTAAAAATTGGCTGTTGCTTTGTGCTGAAATTAGCTTTTGCTGTTTTGCTGTTTCAAATACTTGCGCTAAAGCCAGATGCCATGACTGCAAAAAATTACATGCTATTTGCTTAATCTGTTCATCTTGTTCGCCCATTTCACTTAATGACTTAGTTAATAAGCAAGATTGGGTGGCATCACAACTTAATCCTTCTTGCACAATTAATGCGAGATAACGGCTCAGATTATCTAGAGCAGAATGTTCATTGGCAAATAGTTGCTCAAACTGTTGAGACCGATCCTGTTGATACTGCTCAATTGCCGCAATAAATAAGCCTCTTTTATTGTCAAATGCGCAATAAATTGACCCAGGATGTAACCCTGTCGCTTTGGTGAGATCTTGCATGCTAGTTTTTGCGTATCCGTTTACCAAAAAGGTACACATAGCAGCACGTAAAACTTTTTCTTTGTGAAATTCAGCATGTCTCATACTTGGCTACTTTTGGTCAACAATGAAGCGTAATAACTCATATCGTCTGAGTCTAACTAAATTTATTCGAGTATTCAAAAAATACTTGAATGTATGTTCAATAAATAATATTCTTGAATGCATATTCAATAAAGGAGATCGTCACATGACGGCCAATTTATTTACACCTTACAAACTCAATGACACCCTAACACTATCAAACAAGATTTTAATGGCGCCATTAACGCGTTGTATGGCTGATAATGACTTAGTGCCGACTCAGCAAATTGCCGATTATTATGCGCGCCGTGCAGAGGCTGGCTTAATTATTAGCGAGGCGACGATTATTCGTGCTGATGGTCAAGGTTATCCAAACACTCCTGGTTTATTTACTCCAGCGCAAATAGATGGCTGGCGTGTGGTTACAGATGCAGTGCATAAAAATGGTGGCAAAATTTTCGCCCAACTTTGGCATACCGGCCGTGTAGCTCACCCACACTTTTTTGGTGGGGGTGAGGTGTTATCAGCTTCTGCACAAGCGGTTGAAGGTACCGTGCCAAGAATGCGTGAATTGGTTTACCAAACACCAAAAGCGGCAACGTTAGAAGACATTAAACAGTTAGTGAACGATTATGCTCAAGCGGCTGCAAATGCAATCGATGCCGGCTTTGATGGCGTTGAAATCCATGGTGCCAATGGCTATTTAATTGATCAGTTTTTACATCATGACAGCAACCGTCGTGATGATGAATACGGCCAAACGCCTGAAAACATGTCTCGTTTTGCACTTGAAGTTGTCGATGCCGTTATTGCTCGTATTGGGGCTGATCGTACTGGCCTGCGTGTATCTCCTGGTGCCTACTTTAATATGGCTGGCGATTCACGTGACCGCGCCGTATTTGATTACCTATTACCCGAATTATCAAAGCGTCACTTAGCGTTTTTACACGCTGGTATTTTTGATGACTCAATGCAATTTGATTATTTAGGTGGCAGTGTGTCTGCATACATGCGCAGTGTTTACACAGGCACTTTAGTGGGTGTAGGCAGTTATAGCGCTGAAACAGGTAGTGCAGCTATTGAGGCCAATAAATTTGACTTATTAGCCGTTGGCCGTCCATTTATTGCTAACCCAGACTATGTGGCTAAAGTACGCGATGGTGTCGAACTGGTGCCATATGCCGAAAGCATGTTAGCCGAACTGATTTAAGTTTGTTGTTTGCCTATAGGCTCTATATTGAGTGCTGGTAGGCGTTTGTAGGAAACTATTTTGTGATCTCATTAGAGACACTAAGTAGCGCTAAATAATCAACCCCAATTTGTGTTTTTAGCATCCGTCTTGGCCACAGTTTTTACTGTGGTCTTTTTTTGCCATAAATTTGTCTCCCTGAGTGCAGTCTATTACTATGTCGGCAATTTTAGGTACAGAGAAGCGTTATGCACACACTAGAACAACTCAATGATGGTTTATTGCACGGACAAACACGAGTCAAAATCGCGCAAGGACTGAGTGAGTTCCCAGCTAAATTATTTGAGTTAGCAGATACGTTAGAAGTGCTTGATTTAACCGACAATCAATTGTCGTCGCTTCCTGACAATTTTGCTGATTTACATCAACTTAAAATTCTGTTTTTGTCGAACAACCAGTTTACCTATTTACCGGATGTATTAGGTCAATGCCCTAATTTAGAGATGATTGGCTTTAAGGCTAATCAAATTAAACAGGTGTCAGAAGCATCAATTCCAAAACAAACCCGCTGGTTAATTTTAACCGACAATCAGATAGTGCAACTGCCAGACAGTATTGGTCAATGTTATCGTCTTGAAAAGCTCGCGCTTGCAGGTAACCGACTTACGTCACTGCCGGAGAGCATGGCAAATTGTCATCAACTTGCATTAATTCGCTTGTCTGCCAATCAACTTACCACGTTACCGGACTGGTTATTTAGCCTGCCTAATTTGGCATGGCTGGCTTTTTCCGGAAATGCATTTAGCCATGTAGAGCATTGCGAAAATACCCGTGTCCCTATTGTTAAATTATCCCAGTGCCAGCTAGGTAAGCTGCTAGGGCAGGGGGCCTCTGGTTTGATATACCAGGCACGATTACATACTGAGTTACTGCCTGCTGCGTTAACTGCACTTGCCGATAACGATGTGGCAATAAAATTATTTAAAGGTATGGTAACCAGTGATGGCTATCCTGCAGATGAGCTCGATTGTTGTTTAAGTGCTGGTGAACACCCAAATTTAATCAATGTGGTGGCTCAGATTAATCAGCCAGAGCAGTTGGGGCTAGTCATGGAGCTTATTCCTGCCGACTACGCCAACCTAGGTTTGCCACCTTCGCTGCAAACCTGCAGCCGCGATACCTTTGAGCCAAACACACGCTTTAGTGAGTCATGTATCATTAAAATCGCGACTCAAATGGCCGATATTTTGGCGCATTTACATCAAAATGGGATAAGCCATGGTGATATTTATGCTCATAACACCATGATAAACAAACAAGACAATGTGCTATTTGGTGACTTTGGCGCCGCATCTAACTTAAGGCAGTTTAGCCCAGAGCGTCGTGGGTTAATGCAAGCTATTGAGGTAAGGGCATTGGGTTACATGATTGAAGATATGCTTAATCTGATTGATCACCTTGTTAGCCCTAAGGCAGAAGCGTTACATCAATTAGTGCATGATTGCTTGCATGCTAACTTAAACGCCAGACCGAGTTTTAATGAGCTTAAACAACAGTTAGCCAGCATGGCATAAACTGCCACTGTAATTTTGCTTAGCGATGCGACTTGTATTGCTAAGCACCCTTGAATATCGGTTGTGAAATATGGCCTTTAACCTATCACTGCATTATAATCAAATTATCATGTTGCAATTAAAGGTCATCACCAGTGGAAAACAAAACTGCCCGTTTTACTGTTTTAATGGACCCGCTAAAAAAGCAGGCATTTGAACAACTCTGCGCCGCACAAGATTTAACGCCATCTCAAGTCACGCGTCAGCTTATTCGTGAATACCTTGAAAAACACGATGTGAGTTTTGGTGACAATCAAGGTCGACCCAACCCACAAGTGAAAAGCTAATTCATCGTCTTTAGTCCCAAATAGTGAAACCACTTTGCGGCCTAGGCTAGTTAATTTGTGATAATGACATTATAATACTATTACAATCTAGGTGGGGTGGTTGTCATTACCATCTCATGCCAATCGAAAATGCTTTTAGAACAATATATTGCTACCTCAGTGTTGTTTTATTTAAGCTAAATATACAGAGAATGAATTTATGAGTGATGTCATCCCGCCATGCCCAAAGTGTGAATCTCCTTACGCTTATTCTGATGGTACGTTATTAATTTGCCCAGAATGCGCTAATGAATGGAACCCAAATGAAGAAGTGGTTGACCCAGATGCCATTATTTTAAAAGATGCCGTGGGCAACTTGTTAGCAGAAGGCGATAAAGTCACTTTAATTAAAGATCTTAAAGTGAAAGGCACGTCACTGGTGCTTAAAGTGGGCACTAAAGCAGTTATCAACCGTTTTGTCGCCGGCGATCATGACATTGACTGTAAAGTTGATGGCAACGGCCAAATGATGCTGAAATCGCAGTTTGTTAAAAAACAAAGCTAAGCGATTGAGTGAGTGACTTTAGCTTAGCAACAAATGAGCTAAAGCCCGATGCATAATAATCCCCGCTGATAGCAATATCACCGGGGATTTTTGATGGACGCCAGTTCCCCCCTGTGTCAGGGTAGTTGCCGCCTCATTAAATCAGTGTACTAAGCAACCGTTGATAATTTAAAAAAGCTTGTTAACCCCTTCCCGTCGTCCTGGCAATGCTTTTGACCCGGGATCCAGGAGTTTGCTTTTTATGGTTTTCGGCCATTAACACTTCAGGCTGCAATTCCAACCTGCACGGCCAAATACGACGTCGTCCCGGCAATGCTCTTGAGCCGGGATCCAGGTGTTTTGCTTTTTATGGTTTTCGGCCACTAACACTTCAGGCTGCAATTCCACCCTACGCGGCCAAATACGACGTCGTCCTGGCAATGCTCTTGAGCCGGGATCCAGGAGTTTGCTTTTTATGGTTTTGGGCCACTAACACTTCAGGCTGCAATTCCAACCTGCGCGGCCAAATACGACGTCGTCCCGGCAATGCTTTTGAGCCGGGATCCAGGTGTTTTGCTTTTTATGGTTTTCGGCCAAACCAGATCAAGAGTGGCCAATGGAAATAGGCCAGATAGAGCTATTAACTCAAACAAAAATAAGATGTTAGGCAACGATACTCAATGAAATCACTTCTATGACACGCGGTAAACCCATCCATGGGCGCTCTGCGAAAACATCCATGTTTTCGAAGGTCATAGCCGCGATGACATCCGCCGTATGGGTATCTTCGATTCAACCTTGTTTGTATTTGTGTTTGTAATTGAAAGATTTAACGCATTTCAGGATAGGGATGTTTTATAACATTTAACTCAAAGAAACTAAGGTGTTAGGTATCGATACTCAATGAAATCACTTCTATGACACGCGGTAAACCCATCCATGGGCGCTCTGCGAAAACATCCATGTTTTCGAAGGTCATAGCCGCGATTGCATCCGCCGTATAGCTATCTTCGATTCAACCTTGTTTGTATTTGTGTTTGTAATTGAAAGATCTAGCGTATTTTTTGATAAATACTTGTCAGCTACTTTTAATTGTCTCTACTCTCGTCGTCCCAACTCTCACGTCGTCCCGGTAATGCTTTTTAGCCGGGACCCAGGTGTTTGCTTTTTGCTTATTCACTTATGGCCTGCGGCCACTAACGTTGTGGCCCTTCGCTCACACCAAGTATGAGTGTCAAATGAGAGTAAGTCGCTACTTTAGATGCTATCTAACGCATTTTGGGATGGAAAATTTATAAAAATTCAAATAAGACTAAATTATGGTGTTAGGCAACGATACTCAATGAAATCACTTCTATGACACGCGGTAAACCCATCCATGGGCGCTCTGCGAAAACATCCATGTTTTCGAAGGTCATAGCCGCGATTACATCCGCCGTATAGCTATCTTCGATTCAACCTTGTTTGTATTTGTGTTTGTAATTGAAAGATCTAGCGTATTTTTTGACAAAGTCATGTTAGCTACTGTCTTATGCACCTAACTTTAATATCGTCCTAACTCTCACGTCGTCCCGGCAATGCTCTTGAGCCGGGACCCAGGTGTTTGCTTTTTATGGTCTTCGGCCACTAACACTTGAGACAGCAATCCCCCCCTGCGCGGCCAAATAGGACGTCGTCCCGGCAATGCTTTTGAGCCGGGATCCAGGTGTTTTGCTTTTTATGATTTAGGCCAAACGAGATCAAGAGTGGCCAATGGAAATAGGCCAGATAGAGCTATTAACTCAAACAAAAATAAGATGTTAGGCAACGATACTCAATGAAATCACTTCTATGACACGCGGTAAACCCATCCCTGGGCGCTCTACGAAAACATCCATGTTTTCGAAGGTCATAGCCGCGATTACATCCGCCGTATAGCTATCTTCGATTCAACCTTGTTTGTTATTTAAAGATTTAACTCATATATGGACAGAAATTGGTTTGAGGGACAAGTATTGAAGTGTTTTTATAAAAGTTTACCCTGACCCCACTAAATTTAATTTTTTAAATTTTTAGACCCCACTAAATTTTTAATACTATGGGTATTTCTTCAGGGTAAAGGTAGGCAAGTTCAGTATCTTCAATTTTAAACTGAGGTAAACCTTCAAGCGGGTTAGGGTGAGTCCATTCGCCTAAGCGCTTTAACTCAGAAAACACTGCGTTCAAATAGGCATGTTCGTGGTTAATCGTGTTTGGCTTAACCTTGGATTTTTTACCTTGAAAATCTTCTATCTCACCATCCAGTCGCATTTGTCGATAATTGGCAAAGTGGTTAATGGTTATCTTGCTGGCAACGGGATCCCCCATACCATGACAGGTTAACTGTAACTTTCTTAAACGGGTTTCAGGTTGTGCGAGTTGCTGGCCATGTAACTCACACCAACGCTTAATCAGTTCCGATAATTTACGATTATCAATTTTTCACCCAGCCACGGTTTTTCGTCCACCTTTTTCATTGTGTACAGTTCAAAAGCTGTCGCTTCACCTTTAGTGGCAACTTCTTACGGATGCGTTTAGCATCACGACCATTAGGATAGCACTCGCAAATCCAAGGTTTGTCGCTACCGTCTTTTAGGTTTCTAACTGACATAAAGACCTATCAATGATCATTTTGAGGGATGAAGATATTTTGGGGGTGGTAAAAATAACAAAGCCCTCCAAAAAAGAGGGCTATCAGCAGCGCCATATGGCTTTCCATCGCCATTTATGGGCTGGCTACTCACATGTAATAGTCTCGAGTGCCCCGTACTAGATGAACTAGTGAAGCTATAACAAGAATCTCTTAACAAAATATTTCCTACACGCAAGATTAAACAGTTTTAAGGTTTCACATTGTGCACCATCGACACTGTACAACACTTATCGACACAAAAGGTTGTATTTGATTTACAAAATTGTATAATTGACGAACAGGTCAATATTGACCTTGAAGCAATATTAATCAAAAGAGGTGGTAGCTATGGCAACTGCGTCATTTAACAAAGATTTTGTTGTTACTGATAGAAAAAGTGTACAACAATTAAAAAGCGACTTTAACAACCCGCATGTGGTTACTGTAAAAGTACGTGATTATAAAAAAGATAAAGTCAAAGGAATCAGCTTATTAAGACAACGGTTGTCCACCTTGGAGACTTGTTAAAAGAGTTTGGGAAAGAAGAAACTTCCAAGCTCTTTTCTGATTTTACCTGCCCTAAAAATCCCGACGTAGAAGAATTTATACGCTCACCTAACAAAGCTATTCGGTTTGAAGAAAGCGATCAATCCAGAACATACTTAATTCTTGATGACGAAACTGGTTTTATATTGGCTTATTTTTCAATTTCATTTAAAGAATTGTTTTTAGGCGGATTTGATGTGCCTAAAGCTCAGATAAAAAAACTCGACGGTATGCGTAAAGATGTAGAGCGTATCCGCGTGTTTCTTATCGGTCAACTAGCCAAAAATTACACTGTCAAAAGTAACCCACTAGCATTAGAAAACATTCTTGACGAAGTGTACTCTGTCATTGATCAAGTCAGAACATTAGTGGGCGGTAGAGCCATTATTTTAGAATGTGAAGATAATGCTAGGTTAATTAACCTATATCTACATCATGGGTTCAAAGTGTTGAACACTATCGAAGACACCGATCGACTTATTACAATGTACATCCACATTAGTAAATAACGTTTCATCAAAGTTAAATAGCGGCTAACCACTGATCTTCTGAAATAATATAAATCTTGTGTCCTTTGGCCTGCATAGTTTTAGCCAGCTCGATTTTACGTCCATGGCTTGAATATGCCCAATCGCGACTTGATAGCGAACCTACTACGACATAGTGTGTTGCGAGGGTAGGTGTTTTTTTAATAACGATAGCACCTAGGTTACTGGCCTTTGTTTCTATATCGCTGCGGGTGCCACTTCTAAACTTACCAGTAAAACAGAAGCCATAATCTTTATGAGTGATAGTTTCAACAATATCAAACAGCTGAGTAGGGTTGTCAGAAGCATCACCCGTTTCATTAAAGTCATTACCGGTGATTAAATTGACTAACTGATAAAGCTCTGCTCGCTCTTTACTGGTGATAATGCCATCTTCCAGTATTTCGGCAATTTTGGTAGTTAACAGTGGTACAGGCCAAACATCACTAATATCAGGGTTGCTTGATAACCAT
Source organism: Shewanella inventionis (assembly GCF_019931735.1). Classification (NCBI taxonomy): domain Bacteria; kingdom Pseudomonadati; phylum Pseudomonadota; class Gammaproteobacteria; order Alteromonadales; family Shewanellaceae; genus Shewanella; species Shewanella inventionis. The sequence goes on from NZ_CP082926.1 coordinate 1,922,656, forward strand.
TTTTCTAGAAATAACACCTCTGATTCATTAATCTCTTCATCAGCACTAATCCCTTTCAAAATACCTAAAAGAACATTGACATGGTCTTTACAACAAGAGTTATCTAACTCTTTATAAGCAATCACATCTTCAACTAAACAAAAAATATCTTCATGTTCTTCATCAGTCATAATGCCATCTTCAAGTACATCTTCTAGCGCATCTATTAAATCAACCGAATCAGGGTCATCATGTAAAAACTCATGGTCTTTTAACCAGGCGTTCAAAAATAGTAATTCGGTTGGCTTTAATTTTGTATCACAGACGATGCCTGTTAACAGCCCTTTTAATGAGCAAAGTGCTTTTTGTTTATTACCTTTAAAGTTCATACGGCTATATGGTTGGCCGTCTTTATCTAGTGTTGTTGTCATATTCACTTCCTTGTGTTGTGTTAAATTTAGGCCTTATAGCCTCTAGGTCGAATTAAACTAATTGGGGTTTGCTTTAACGTAGCAGCGACCTTGCCAACAATTTGTGTCACTGATTCATCTACCATAATTAGTTGCGTCAGAGTAAACTTTAAAAAGGGAGCTTATGGGCACATGCTATTGAACGGCTTTTTCTTCCCTAAATGGTGCACTTGATGATTGTGCTCGAGGTTACCTAACTTTGTCCTTAAGTTTGATACTTTAATCTACTTTATGTTTTTAATTCAATTTTTTAAAACAAGTCGTATTGGTCCGATTGGGTAAGTCCGTAACTTCAATCTAATCAACAGCCTGCCACAGGTACAAAGCAAACGCCTGGATCCTGGCTAAAAGCATTGCTGGGACGACGATTAAATTAACCGCCTCATTGTGGGCATTTTGCCGCCACTTACAAAGAAAAAGGGCTTAGCATTGCTGCTAAGCCCTTGTTTTAATTGGTGGAGGCGGCGGGACTTGAACCCGCGTCCAGAAAGCCTACATCCTCGGCGCTACATGTTTAGTCTCTCTTTTATTTAACCAAGCAGTCTCCGAAAGACAGGATGCTACTTGGTGAGTCCGGTACTGTTTCGCGGTTCACCCCCGGACGGAGTTCCCTCGCTAGCACAATGTAAGGTGACCATCAAAATCCACTGCCCAAGTGCTAAACGTGTGGCTGATGGCTAGCTAGCCTAAGCTGCTAGAGAGTAGTTAGAGTCGTTTGCAACTATAACGGTGCGGCTTTTTACGAGGCCAACCGCCCCTCGACATGCTCCTTGGGTTTCGTGAATCCTGTCGAATCCAGAATCGCCCCCAATTAAGTTAATCATAACGTGTTGTTTGACGAATACCTAGTGTCCATTAACAAATTATAATCGTTTGTTCACAATCTGTGCGAAATAGCCTTTGTATACGTATAAATTGATGTAGTTCAAAGGGCTATTAATAAAACTAGCCGTTGGCTTTGTCTTTTTTCATCACGCGAGCTTTTTCAATTTTCCACTCACGCTCTTTGGTGTCTTCACGCTTATCGTGGTCTTTTTTACCTTTACCTAGGCCAATTTCTACTTTTACCCAAGCGCCTTTGCGCCAGTACATGGATAGCGGTATTAAAGTGTAACCCTGACGCTCAATTAAACCTGCTAATTTGTCTATTTCGCTGCGTTTTAATAGGAGTTTTTTAGTGCGGATTGGATCACAAACCACATGGGTTGACGCGGTATTAAGCGGTTGAATAGTACAACCGTGCATAAACGCTTCACCCTCTTTTATGTATACATAACAATCAGCTAAGTTTACTTTGCCCATTCGTATGGATTTGACTTCCCAACCCATAAGCTGCAATCCCGCTTCTATTTTGTCTTCGATGCGGTATTCAAACGTGGCACGTTTATTTCGTGCGATAGTTGCTGGGGCATTTTTTGCTGATTTTGAATTCTTTTTTACCATTCTATTTACCGTTGTGATTGTCGCTATGGCGCTCTTTGCGTAAGCAGACAGTCAGCAGTTAGCCCATTTAATAAACGCTATTATATTAATGTTATAAATTTACACCATTGATATAAGAGATATGGGGGAGATTTATGATATTTCAACGATTATACCCAGTTTATTGCCCATTGTGCTATCAACCATGAGATTTAGCGCCTTGGCGGATGCCTTTTTTGATTAACGTGATAAAATCGGCTAATTGTTTTATTTATAGTGATGTCAGATGCCCAAAATTTCCAAAAGTATGCTGGTTAGGTTTAGTGCTAAAGAGATGTATGATTTAGTCAATGATGTTGAGTCGTATCATATTTTTTTACCCGGATGTGTTGGGGGGAAGGTACTTGAATTTGACGGCAAAACCATGGTGGCATCGGTTGATGTAAGTAAGGCTGGGATCAGTAAAACCTTTACTACACGTAATCAAGTTGTTGACGCTGAAACCATTACACTTGAACTTGAAAATGGTCCTTTTAAATACATGCATGGTTTATGGCGGTTTACTGCGCTGACAGAAGATGCCTGTAAGGTTGAGTTTAATTTAGATTTTGAATTTTCAAATATGTTGGTTGATATGGCATTTGGAAAAATCTTTAAAGATCTTATGTCATCGATGGTGATGGCATTTACTGACAGAGCAAAGGTAATTTATCGTGACAAGTGAAACAGAAAAATTTGCAGTTGATGTTATTTATGCATTACCTAAGCAGCAAAAAATCATCACGGTTATGGTTGCTCCAGGGACGACTTTTATTGACGCAGTAGTGCAGAGTAATATGGTTAAGTTTTTTCCTGAAATTAATCTTGATGACATCAAATTGGGTGTATTTAGCCGTGTGGCAAAACATGATGAAGTACTCGTACCTGGCCAGCGGGTTGAAATATATCGACCATTGATTGCTGATCCTAAAGATGTGCGCCGTAAGCGAGCTGAAAAAGCTAAAGATGAAGGCCGGATAAATAAAATTACCGGTGCTAAGGTCAGTTAATCTTGAGCGTGATTGATAACAAAAAAGCAGAATCAAATGATTCTGCTTTTTTTGTTGGCATCGGTTAGCGGTTAACCAGGCTCATTGGTTTGTTCTGGTTGATTAGTTAACGTTGGGCGGTTTTCTTCAACCAATGGTTTTGCATCTGGGCGCTCTTCTGGCAGTAACGGCTTTAAGTCAGCCTCGCTTACCGAAGGTAAAGAGCTAAGCTCAAGCGGAGTATAAAACTCGCTGCTTAAATCATAATCGCCTTTTACACTCGATATTTTATTGTCAGTGAAATGAACAATTAACTCTTTATGAGTGATTTTGGCATTTCGGCCACTTTTGAAATGGTAAACGTAATACCAAGTGTCATCTGCAAAGCTGTCACGTAAAACAGGACGACCTAAAATGTATTCAGTTTGCTCTTTGGTCATGTCGATGCGAAGTTTTTCAACTTGTTGCGTCTCCATGTAGTTACCTTGCGGAATATCAGGCTTGTAAATTAGCCAATCGAAAACACTGCATCCGCTCATAGATAATGAAAGCGCTACTGCGCTTACAAGGGTAAGACTTTGTTTTTTGTTTATCATTGTCTGCGCTACTTCCTAAATTCTGTCGGTCATCATACCCAAGCTGTCCCTATGCTGACAAGGGCCGATGATAAGATGTTGTGTTTTTGAGTGAATATCGAGGAGTTAGTTCCGTTATTTTGCCAATAAATTGAACGTTCAACCTTTTTTGCCACAATTATACTCATCACTGTTTCAAAGCACTTATGCCTGCTGAACATTTAGTATCTATTGATTTTATATTAATTTGTTCATCGTTTTAAAGGCTCCAACTAGGCTAAGTTGTGCTGATCAATACAAGTGGCTTTACCGAATTGTGTAGTAGTAATGTTGGCAAATAGTCATTAAAGTGTTTAATTTAAACGGTAGCATGAACATTAATCAAAGGGTTAACTCGAGTGTTCTTTTGAATGCTCAGTTTTTTAAACAAGCACCAATAAGAAGATGCAACCATGCAAATCAAGCCACTTTCATCCTCTTTAGATCCTGCAAAAACCGGCCAATTAATTTTTGTCGGCACGGGGATCCAACTGGCCGGGCAAATAGGTAAACTCAGTGAGAGTTACATTCAGCGTGCTGATGTGGTGTTTTCGTTGGTGCCAGATGGTTTTGCCCAACGATGGTTGCACACGCTCAATAACGATGTGCGTTCATTACAGCCTTATTATGCTCAGAATGGTGAAACTAAAAATCGGCGTGATACTTATCAGCAAATGGTTGACGTGATAATCACTGAAGTTAACGCCAATAAAAAAGTGGTATGCGCTTTGTATGGCCATCCAGGTGTGTTCTCCTGCGTATCGCATATGGCCATTGAGCAAGCTCGCCTTGAAGGGTTTACAGCAAAAATGCTTCCAGGGGTGTCTGCAGAGGCATGTTTATGGGCAGATTTAGGGATAGACCCTGGACGTTGTGGCCATCAAAGTTACGAAGCAACCCAGTTTATGTTGTACTTGCACCAACCTGACACTAGTGCGCATCTTGTATTATGGCAAATAGCCTTAGCGGGGGAGTACACCTTAACTCAATTTGGCACCACAAAGGCTAAAATCCAGTTATTGGTTGATCATTTAAGCCAGTGGTACAGCCTTGAGCATAAAGTTGCGATTTATGAAGCGGCAAATTTAGCGGTTCACGCCCCCAGAATTGAATGGGTGAAACTGGCTGATTTAGTCCATGTAGCCTTAACCACAATCAGTACTTTACTTATACCACCGAGTAAAGCATTGTCATTAAATTATGACATGTTAGCTAAATTAGCGATAACAGAAACAGATCTCGGATAATATGATGTTTGGTAGACAAAAAACTAAAATATAAGGACATAAAATGTCTAATTTAAGCCAATTTTTTACTCAATTAGGGACCGACTCAGCCTTATTAGAAGCATATTTACAAGATCCTGAAGGCATAATGAGGGCTAATGGCATAACCGATGCTGAAATCGCTGCTGTGATGTCAGGTGACAAAGCGCTGATCCGACAATTAGCTGGAGACGATGAAATGCAAATGTTTCAAATTGTCACGACACCAAATTAGGCTAATACCTTGAAAGTTTGTTATATAAAATGGTTTTTTGCCGTGTTATTCATCGTTAGTGCGGCGCTATCTTATGCAGATGAAATGGATGCAGAGCTTGATCTTGCCGAAAACTTTATGCATACCGATACTCAAAGTGCCATTGCTAAACTCCATTCAGTGCTAGCGCTTGAGCCTTCTTTATCAAATACACAAAAAAGCCGTTTACACATGCTAATGAGCCTTAAACACATATATTTGGCTGAATATAGTGAGGCTGATAACGCGTTAGACAGAGCCCTATCTTTTAATCCACCAGATGACATTTTAACCCGGATTTATTTGTATAAAGTCACGGTGAGTATCGGGCTTAAGGATTATAAAAAAGCCTTTAGCCAATTAGAAACTAACCTGGCCCGTATACAAAGTTATCAAGACAATAGTATTAAAATTGCTACCTATAATCGACTCTTAAATGTGTATTTAGAGCTAGAGGCTTATGATGAAATGTTACGAATTTCGCAGTTAGCCATGGCGCTGAATCAAGGCAAAAGCCCCAAAAATCAGTGCTATTCAATGCTCTATTATTCAGTGGCCAATTTGCGTTTAAAGCAATTTAAACAAGCATCTAGTTTGTTTACCGAAACAGAGCAATATTGCCGTGAACAAGGTTTTCCACTTATTGCTGTTATGTCGGTTAAAGGGCGAGGCATTGTTGCATTTGAGCAGGGCGAATATCCTAAAGCTGAAAGCTTGTTTTTAACCGCATTAGAAGGATATCAAAAGTTTAAATTTGAGGTTGAAATTAATGAAATACACTCTTATTTAGGCATGACGTATTTTTATTTAGACAGGTTTCAACAGGCTGAATTTTTTGCTGGAAAAGTGAATGAGTTGCCCTTAGCGCCCAATAATCTTTTAGTGAAAAAGCGGGCTAACGAAGCTTTGTCGTTGGTGGCGGGTAAACGCGGGCAATTTGATAAAGCTTATCAATACCAAGTGGTGGCAAATGCGCTGAGCTTGCAGATTTTAAACGAGCAAAAAGTAAAGGAAAATGCGTATCAAATGGCTCGTTTTGACAGTGTTGAAAAAAACAGAGAAAACACCAGTTTAATTCAGGATCATGAGTTATTGATGCAACAAAAAGATCTCTTTATGAAAGAAAAGAGCTCATCAATCATGTTTTCAACCTTACTTGTGGGCGTTTCAGTTGGATTATTACTGTTACTTATTTCAGCATGGATGCAACGTAACCAATTTATGAAACAAGCGCAATGTGATGGTTTAACGGGTATTTTTAATCGCCGAACAGGCCAGGAGTTGGCCGAAAACGAATTTATAGAAGCACAAACTGCAAGAGAGCCATTTTGTGTGTTGTTAATGGATTTGGACTTATTTAAAAATATCAATGATCAGTTTGGTCATGCTACAGGTGATTGGGCACTTAAAAAATTCACCGCGGTGATAGAAGCGTTATTACGCCCAAACGATATATTTACCCGCATGGGTGGCGAGGAGTTTGCCATCTTTATGCCGAAAATTGATAAGCTTAGCGCCATGGAATTTGCAGAGCGCATACGCATTGAAGTATCGCAAATTAATACTCGTTACTCTGGTCATGAGTTTGCGATTACCGTTAGCGGTGGCGTGAGCTATGCAAACAAGGACGATCTTAGTCTAGACCCTCTTATCCAACGTGCAGATTTAGCGCTTTACCGTGCAAAACACAATGGCCGAAATTGTGTTGTGTGCTATGACAATTCATTCGCACCTCATACCCCCTCTGATCCAGCTTAATACTAATCAGCAAAAAAATGTGATCATTCTTACGGATCCACATCGGCTATAACTTCTCTACTCGACATCTTGAAAGTAGAACAACGAGTTTGCTGCAATTTCTGACTTATTCTAAACGACTTTTTCTACGCAATATCTGATCACACATTCTTAAGGGGGTAGAGGTGGCAATTGTTCGCTGCGCTTAATCCGTTTTATATTGAACAACATTCAACCAGCAAAGATCACCAGGCTCGTTTTTTTTAGTTTCTACTCCAACTGATATGCACCATTTAGAACCTTAATTACCATTGAAATGCACCAACCTAGAGATTTTGTTATTGTTTTTTGAAAAAAATTGCATTTCTTTTCAAAAAAACCAATTAGTCAGCCCTTGTTGATCGGGTGACGTAACTCACGTTTTTAAGCCTAAACCCGCTCCTTCTTCTTACGTTTACGTCAACGTAGTATTTAAACGGTTGTTTGAATCAAGGCTGTTTTCGAAGTATGTTATCCATATGTTTTTATTAATTATAATTGCTTTCCCTAGAGGTAAGCTCAAAACGTGGCCAATTTGTTTGACTTATATATTTAGACTAAAGTTGTGTAAATTAAATATTACACCATGTAATATTATAACAACTTATTTTACCATTATTGTTTACTGGTAAATTGGTAAGATGAATTTTAAGTTCAACATTTAGAGTATAAGTTCTAAAATTAAAATATCATATAAAACAGCTATTTGTTATGCTTTTGTATTATTGGTCATACCAATTTACTCAGGTGTTTTAGCACGGATAATATTGGGTTTGGTCAATTTCAAACTGTTGCAATTACAAACATTTCTGGTTAGTTTTTAGTACGAAACAAACATTTGAAAGTGTTAATTTGTGATTTAACAAATAGACAACAAGAACAATTTAAAAATGAGCCGACGCACTCAAAGCGGCGCATGTTGCACCAAAGCTTGTGGAACCAAAGTAAGTAACAAGCAAAGAAACGCTTAGTGCAGATGTTTGAGTTGTCACTTTGATAATGATCAATAAAAAAATGCAGTGCTTAGGGATCCATATTATGACGGCAGAACAATTGGTAGCTCAATACAACAAAACAACAACTGATGATGCGGTAACAACCGACATTACTTTTGTTGGCCCAAAAATAGAAGGTCAGCAGCAAGTGTTCAATACCGGTGCTGTGGCCTTTTTAAATTCTTTGTGTGCAAAGTTTGCGGCAGAAGTACCAGATTTGTTGGCTAAACGTAAGCAAAAGCAAGCGCGAATTGATGCGGGTGAATTACCTGATTTTTTACCTGAAACCCGTGCTATTCGTTATGGTGACTGGACCATCCGTGGCATCCCTGAAGATTTAACTGATCGTCGAGTCGAGATAACAGGTCCTGTAGACCGCAAAATGATCATTAATGCCCTAAACGCCAATGTAAAAGTGTTTATGGCAGACTTTGAAGACTCGTTAGCGCCAAGCTGGCAAAAAGTGGTTGAAGGGCAAATTAACCTGCGCGATGCCGTAAACGGTGATATTTCATTTACTGCACCAGAAACGGGTAAACATTATTCGTTAAACCCAGATCCAGCAGTGTTAATTGCTCGTGTTCGTGGTTTGCACTTAATTGAAAAGCATGTGCTTTATAAAGGTGCCCCTGTGCCTGGCGCTCTTGTTGATTTTGCGATGTATTTTTATCACAACTATCGCCAGTTGTTAGCAAAAAAATCAGGGCCATACTTTTATATTCCTAAGTTAGAAAGCCATGTTGAAGCGCGTTGGTGGGCAAAAGTATTTGCGTTTGTTGAAGAACGTTTTTGCTTAAAGCCTGGCACCATCAAATGTACCTGTTTAATTGAAACCCTCCCTGGCGTATTTGAAATGGAAGAGATTTTATATGAACTTCGCTCAAATATTGTCGCACTTAATTGTGGCCGTTGGGATTATATCTTTAGCTACATTAAAACCTTAAAAAATTACCCTGACCGAGTACTCCCAGACCGTCAGGCAGTAACAATGGACACTAGGTTTTTAAGTGCTTACTCACGTTTACTGATTAAAACCTGTCATAAGCGTGGCGCATTAGCCATGGGCGGTATGGCTGCGTTTATTCCGGCTAAAGATGAAGACACCAACGCTAAAGTATTGCAAAAAGTGCGTGGTGACAAAGAGCTAGAAGCGCGTAATGGCCATGATGGTACCTGGGTTGCACATCCTGGTTTAGCCGATACCGCCATGCAGATTTTTAATGATTACATTGGTGGCGATAAAACCAATCAACTGCATATAACCCGCGATGTAGATGCGCCAATTTTAGCCAGCGAGTTATTAGAGCCTTGTGCTGGTGAGCGCACTGAAGAAGGGATGAGACTCAATATTCGTATCGCGCTGCAATACATTGAGGCCTGGATCCAGGGTAATGGTTGTGTACCCATTTACGGCTTGATGGAAGATGCTGCAACAGCAGAGATTTCGCGTACATCGATTTGGCAGTGGATTAAACATCAAAAGAGTTTATCGAATGGCAAATTAGTCACTAAAGCTTTGTTCAAAGACATGCTCAAAGAAGAAACCGCCAATGTGAAAAAAGAGCTCGGTAGCGAACGCTTTAACGCCGGTCAATTTACTCAGGCAGCTGCATTGTTTGAACAGATCACAACCTCAGATGAGTTAGTCGACTTTTTAACCTTGCCTGGTTACGAATTGTTAACGGCGTAAAGACGGCTTTTAACCCTTTTATATACAAACATAGCGCAAGGTTGAATCGATTGACTTTGCCAACTTAATTACTCAGGAAGGAGTGACATTATGACGACACAATTAACTCGCCAGCAACAGATTGATGCGATTAAAAAAGACTGGGCTGAAAATCCACGTTGGAAAGGCGTTAAACGTCCTTTTACAGCTGAAGAAGTGGTGGCATTACGGGGATCTATCGTTCCAGAAAACACCATTGCACAACGTGGTGCAGCTAAATTGTGGGAGCTGGTCAACGGCGGTGCTAAAAAAGGCTATGTTAACTCGTTAGGTGCACTTACTGGTGGTCAAGCGGTTCAACAGGCAAAAGCGGGTATTGAAGCCATTTACCTTTCAGGTTGGCAGGTTGCGGCAGATGCAAACTTAGCGGGCACTATGTACCCAGACCAATCGTTATATCCAGCAAACTCAGTACCTGCTGTTGTTAGCCGAATTAATAACTCGTTCCGCCGTGCAGATCAAATTCAATGGAGTAAAGAAGTTAACCCAGGTGATGAGAACTACACTGACTACTTTTTACCGATTGTTGCTGACGCAGAAGCCGGTTTTGGTGGCGTATTAAACGCATTTGAATTGATGAAGTCGATGATCGATGCTGGCGCTGCAGGTGTTCACTTTGAAGACCAATTAGCGTCTGTTAAAAAATGTGGCCACATGGGCGGTAAAGTATTAGTACCGACCCAAGAAGCGGTGCAAAAACTGGTTGCTGCACGTTTAGCGGCTGATGTGAGTGGTGTACCAACGCTTGTTATTGCGCGTACTGACGCCAATGCGGCAGATTTAATGACGTCTGACTGTGACGAGTACGACCGTGATTTTGTGACGGGTGAGCGTACAAGTGAAGGTTTTTACCGTGTGAAAGCTGGGTTAGACCAGGCCATTTCTCGCGGCCTTGCCTATGCACCTTATGCTGACTTAATTTGGTGTGAAACGGCTAAGCCATGTCTTGAAGAAGCGAAAAAATTTGCTGAGGCAATTCATGCTCAATATCCAGACCAATTACTGGCTTATAACTGTTCTCCTTCATTTAACTGGAAGAAGAACCTAGACGATGCAACGATTGCTAAGTTCCAACAAGAGCTATCAAACATGGGGTACAAGTACCAGTTTATCACGTTAGCGGGCATTCATAACATGTGGTACAACATGTTCGATTTAGCCTATGACTATGCGCGCGGTGAAGGCATGAAGCATTATGTCGAAAAAGTGCAAGAAGTTGAATTTGCGGCAGCGAAAAAAGGCTATACCTTCGTGTCGCACCAGCAAGAAGTGGGTACAGGCTACTTTGACCAGGTGACTAACTGTATCCAAGGTGGTAAATCTTCGGTAACGGCTTTAACAGGGTCAACTGAAGAAGAACAGTTTTAAATGTTAGTTTTACCGATTTACAAGTTTGGCCACTTTGTGGCTGTTGTAACCCCGTGCGACTCACCTACAGGTCGCACGGGATTTTTATCCAATGTGTTAGATCATAAGCTTTTGCTTAGTTGTTGATGTTAATTTATTGGGTACTTCCTACCCGTAAGCTTTCCAACCACATCATTGTGATTGCGGCTCATTTGAGCCGTTTTTTTTTATTGGTGGTTCAAAAAGCAATCAATAACGTTCAAAGTACAATCTTTTTTTAGACATGCGTACAATAAAAAAAAAACAGCAAGCAATGTTTGAATAAAATTGAGTATACTCAAATCAATACTTGTTACAGTTAGGTTAATTCTTGAAACCCACAACACAGCCAAAAGGGGCTGATTACTGGACTAAACGCATCAGTGATCAAGAAATGCCCGCGTTATGTTCAACGGTTCGAAGCTTAGAAAAGTTAGCAAAAGATGATGTGTCCTCTATGGCGTTACTCGGCCGCAGCGTGATGCATGATAATGCGCTCACGTCACGTATTTTACGTGTCGCGAACAGTGCTATTTATAACAAGGGGATTAATCAAGTTTCAACAGTGAGCCGCGCAGCGGTGGTGCTAGGCTTTGATACTATCCGCAATATTTGTATTACCGCCAAACTATTGACCAGCTTGCTAGAAAATAAACACTTGTCTGAAGGCGTATATCAGCGGTTATTAAAACTCATGGCTCAGTCGTTTCAAGCGGCTATGCTGGCGCGAATGATGATGAATGGCAGAGGCGATGCGTTACGCGAAGAAGTGTTTATTGCCTCGTTGTTATATCGAATTGGTGAAAGTGCCTTTTGGAGTATGGGGGGAGAGTTTACCGATTCTCTTGACCGTAAATTAGTCAGCGTGACCGATAAAACGGAGCAAAATTTTATTATTCGATCTGAGTTGGGCGCCTCATTTTTGCAACTTACCCAAGGTATTGCTCGCAGTTGGGGCTTAGGTGAGGTATTGCAAAAGTCACTTTTGCAACCCGATGAACGTATGCCCGAAATTCGCTGTGTTTTTATTGCCGATAAGTTGTCTGAAGCGTTAATTCAGTCTGATGTTAACCCAAAAGAATTGCAAAAATACCTCACGCAGGCAGCAGAGTTAATTGATGTGAATGTTGAAGAAATGACTAAACGAGTCATGCATTGCAGTGAGAATACACAAAAATTGGCGGTCGCTTATGGTGCCAAAGCAATAGTGTCCTATTTACCGGATACGACTTGTTTACTCGAAAGTGACAGCTCGCCTGAGCAAGGTGTGTTAATACGCCAGACAGATCAAGGCTATCAACTTAGCAAGTTACGTCAGTTAACCCAATATGCTGTCGTTAAAACAGACTTTAACCAAATTATGCAAGCGACCCTAGAAGGTATTTTAACGGGCGTTGGTGTCGACCGTTGCGGGGTTTTATTATTATCACCTAGTCGTAAATTGCTTCAGCCTAGAGTTATGATGGGCGAAGATGCAGAAATGCTTAAGCAAGCGTTTGTGATTGAGTTAAATGATCCCCAATCAGTATTTAGCCAATGTATTGAACAAAAACGAAGTATTTGGGTTAACGCGCCTTCGTCGCAGGACTGCAAAGTTCAATTAGACGATGCGCTAGTCGAGAAGTTATCATCGTTTGGTTTTTTAATCGCACCACTGACTGTCGGTACTAAAGTGCTCGGGTTATTTTATGCCGATCGGCATGTGAGTAGTCGGCATTTTGAACAACAAGATAACGACAGCTTTACTCATTTTTGTCAGTTAGCGAATGTGTGTTTTACCGTGTCGATGAGCTGATGTTAGGGCGTGAATAAAAAAGAGATGGCTAATGGCCATCTCTTTTTTATTGCCTTGCAACTGTATTACTACTGCATAATTAAGCTGGTGATACGTTTCGCTTTATCATTAGGGATTGGAAAACTTAAATGGTATTGAGCTATTTTCCAGCCTTGCTCTGTGTTAACTAGCGCGCCTGTGCCACGGCTAACGCCATACGCTGAACTATACAATTGCTCGTCAAATAAAATCGTATCATCGATTTGTAATAAGTGGCGAGATTGAAGCTCATATCGCCAACCTTTGGTCGGTTTAGCATATCGCTCAAATTCAACCATATTCCACCGTTCTGAGTTATCTGTGCCAATAAATACCGCCTGTGGATGGTATAAACTGAAATAGGTGCTCCAGTCGGCGACAGCTGCACTTTCATGTAATTTGTTGAGTATTGCGCTTACGGCCTGGCTGTTTTCTGCTGATAATCCCTGGCTATCGACCAAGTCTGTTTTGTGGTTAAGATCGTTAATAACAGCCTGGCTTTCTGAACTCACATGCTCGCTCACGGCAATATTTTTTTGCTCAGTTTGGTCTGGGGTTTGTGCATTAGCCTGTGCTGCATGTAAGTCAAATGCCGCAGCTGTAGTGACTAACATAGCGATAAAACCAAGTCGGTGAATAATCGATTGCATAGTGTCCCTTAGATTATTGATGTTGTTTTTGTGTCAATTCAATTCAATTCAATTTAGTTAAGTGTTAGTGCCAATGCATTGGATCTAAGTGATAAAACTGGCTTAACTCCTGATACAGTTTTTGGTGTTGCTGGTAAAACTCAACTGGACGTTCAAAAAACGTTTCACTGATCACGGCAAAAAACTCTGCTGGATTAGTGGCACCATAATAATTAAATAATGACGGTTTATGGTGAGCTGCGCAATGCTGAAGTTGTTTAAATTCTTCGCCTAATGTTTGCGACCATGAACGGTATGACGTGATGTCGCGAAGCGGTGGTGCACCATTAGCGCTGCCATCTTCTTGATCCAGTTGGTGTGCAAATTCGTGGATCACAACATTACTGCCGTCAAAGGGATCTGCGGCGCCTTCCAATGTGCTGTGCCATGACAATACTACTTTGCCATATTCCCAAGACTCACCTAGTAAAATATTGCGTTGGGTCGATTGAACGCCAGCCATATCAGTTCGATTTTGCTCAACAATAAACGCGGCGGGGTAAACAAGGATTTGTTTCAATTTGGGGTAATAGTCTGTTTGGCGATTAAGCAACAATAAGCAGGCCTGTGCGGCAATGGTTACTTTTACTTCGTCATTGATGGTAAAGCCATTGCAGCCCACAAATTGCTTTTCTTCAATAAACACCTGGATGTGCTTTTTGAGCTGTAACTGTAGATCGGTTGGCATGGCTTTAAAATATGGAAAACGAGCTTTAAGTATTGCGCGCCATGCATGTGGAAAGGGCTTAGAGGTAATGCGTTTTCGTTGCCGCTGTTTACGCCAGCGGCTAGTGCCAATCCATGCGATCGCTAATAGTGACACAATGACGACAAGTACAATCGCTAGCATTGGTTTTCCTAATGATAACAGCCATAAACTCTTTATGGGGGAGGATTGGGTTAAATTCAAGCAAGGGAGAAAAATACTGGCATACAAATAAAATGGCTCAATTTGCTGCCAGCAAAGGGTGGGGATAGACTGTAAAAGCGGTAAATTTGAGTTGAGTTTAGTCGTTAAAATTTGCGTCGATACGTTTTTGCTGTTCAGGCGTTAGTGAAAAATAATGTGCTATGAGTTGCCTAATAAGCTTGGATTTTGCTACTTGTCCTGTTTGGCTCAATGTTGTTAGTTGTTCTATAGCAGTCTCACTTAAGGTAAAAGTACAACGCTTGTATGGCTTTTTGGGCACAGGCGATGTTTGCGTCATGGTATTGTGCTGTTGATATTTTCTCTGTAAAAAATCCACTACGTTGGTTGGCTTGGCAATGGCGTTAATGCAATCCGAAGAGCGCGTGTTAAGCCCTGCTGCATACAAGTCGGCTGCGGCAATAAAGTCATCTACTGTAATCGCAATGGGGCGGTCGCTCTTACATAACGAAGCGTTTTTCTTGAGATCGGCTAGTCCCATAATTTCCTCTCAAAGTGTTCACGTTAGTGATATTATTGCGTTGTTCAATTAGTTGTTTTGCATCTGTTATGCCTAGTAATTCGCAGGCAATGCTGCGCATTTCTTCTGTTGCTTTACCCTTAGGTTCTAACTCGAACACCGATAATCCAGATTCTTCGCTGTCGTCATAAATATTTCTACTGTAGTTGATCGCGTCAAGTACATTAACGTTGTATGTACGGCATACTTCTTTCGCTTCTGTAATACGGTTCGCTTGGTTCGGTAAACTCGGGCATTGGGTAATGACAAAAGATGCTTGCATTTTTGGGTTTATCATTAAGCAAGTAGAGATAATATCGTCCATGTGGCTAACGGTTTTTAAATCACGGCGCTTGGGTCTTAATGGCATTAGTACATGTGAGGCGACCGACATTGAAGCGCGTAGGGCAAGGTTATCTTGACCGCCACAATCGACAATGACATAGTCGTAGTGCTGCTCTAGGCTTAGTAAGTCATTACGAATTTTGCCATATAATTGCACGCAGTTAATGGTTGGCAAATCTGGGTTATTATTGCGTGCCTGGATCCAATCTGATGTGGTGCGCTGGGGATCGCAATCTACCATAATGACACTGGCGTGAGCTTCTGTAGTTAAAAAAACCGCAATGTTTTGCGCTATGCAGCTTTTACCACTGCCGCCTTTTTCTCCACCGACTAATATAATCATCAACATTGTCCTCTATATCGGGCAACAGTAGGGCATACCATGGCCAAATTTTGTGCTTAATATAACTGTATGTTGTTGTGTGGCTTTCGTCAATTAGCTGATTTTTGACGTTTTTTTGTAATTGTCAGTACGCTTTTTTATTGACGCAAATACTCAAAATGGCAGAAAGTTGACAGTCATTAATTTGAGGTGTCAATGTTACTTAAAAGTTAAATATGATAATTACTTACTGCGTTTTTTTGATGACTAACAGCAATGAGAGATGTGATGTCAGTGGTGTTATCTGCCGTGTCACTGAATGTTATATTGCTAATATTTCTATTTAACTTGTTTGATATAGCCAATTGATATAATGAATATGAAGAATCCCCTTGGCTAAAACGTTAAATGCGTGTGTTAAAATCCATTAACAATAGATCTAAGGACTAGCTGATGCACGAACAACAAGATTAATCAAACGATGCCTTTTGGAAAGTATGCCGGGCGTAAGTTGTTGCAATTACCTGAACCTTATTTGGTGTGGTTTCATGCAAAGGGTTTTCCAGAGGGGAAGCTCGGTGAACAGTTAGCCTTGATGTACGAGGTTAAACTCAATGGCCTAGAAGAAATGTTACAACCGCTTTTGAAACGATAATTTCACTTTGCCAGCAGTGCGAACTGACCTATTGCCGTTTTGTGTTTACTCCTAATTTGCTAAGTCTGTTAGTTGTTTTTGCATGTAAAACCCTGTGAAGGTTTGGCCGCGTTTTAACTGGTAACTAACGTGATTTAGCGTAAAGCCATTTTTTTCAAACAATCCTTTAGATAAATATGACGCGTCAACGGTTAGTTGGGGGTAGTCTTGCTGTTGAGCCCATTGCACTAATTGTTGAAACAGTGCCTGAGCAATACCACGATGTTGATGTGTTGGGGCAACATACAGGCAGTCTATATAGCCTTGATGCTTAAATTGGGTTTCGATACTGATAAAGCCTATTACTTTGTTTTGATGATTTAACGCGAGCCAGGCTTTATTGCGTTGGTATTTTAATTGCCAAAACTTAGTTGAGCGAGGCGCTTCTGACCAAGCGTTTAATTTAGCTTGTGGGTATCTTGGGTGGTCAATATGCTGTACGGCAGAGTGGTAAAGCTGGCTCACTTCGCTTGCAAAGCGAGGTGAAAAATCAACTATGCGGCAGTGCAGTATGTGGGAGTTTTCCATAAAAAAGACCAATCTTAATGATTGGTCAATTATGTCGACTTTTACTGTTTTAAAGAACTACTTTTTACTGATATTGCCCACAAACATGATTTTATCAAATGTTCTATTTAAGCTTGAGCTAGCAAAATCGGTCATCCACATTTGTTCGGTCACTTCAACCGTGTCACCTTTTTTAACCTGTGCTTGTGGCCCTGCAGCCCAGTATGTTTTGTCTGCTTCTTTAATCTGCACATAGGTATACCCACCGCCATTCATGGTGTCGAGTACTTCACCTTGATGTAATGCACCTTGAGCCCATACAGAAGAAATCCCTAATGCTAGGGTGGTAGCGGCAGCAAGCGCAATCAATTTAGCTTTCATATAGTGTCCTGTCATACAATTTAAAAGAGATCCTCAAGGGATTACTTCAGCATTTAAGCATGTAAGGAAGATGGGGTCTGTGATCTACCCCATATTATCACTGTCGGTTTAGTTAGGGGTCACGATGGCTAATGTAGTGAACATTCGCAAAAAGTTGCCCGCCAATTAAATGTCCGTGCTGGCTAACAAAGTCAACAAAGGCTTCTGGCAGCGTTTGGTGCTCAATAGGTTGCTGCCAGTGAGCATGTAATAAGGCATCGTAACCTTCTTTACCTGCTGCGGTATAAGCGCTAGAAACGCCAATATACAGTTTATCTTCCTGTAAGGGCTGCCAGGCATCTTGTTTATAAATTTCAATTTGAGTAATGCGCTGGCCTTTGGCTTTTTTACCATCGTAAAAGTAGCGCAGTCCGTAAGGGTAGGGGAAGCTTCCGGCTCCTGTTCCCATAATGCCGTTATTTGTGGCGCAGTTAATCGATGATTCTAGTGCTTCGATAATGTATTTACCCATAATTTGATACAGGGTGAGTGGAAGCTCAAAGGGCAAAATACGTCCTACTACATCAGCTAAAGACAGTTGGCCTTTGTTTAAAGACTGCCTGACACCGCCAGCATTATGTAATGCAAAATCAATATTAGGCTCTATGCGTTTAGCCGATTTGTACATGCTTCTGCTAACCCAAGGTGCAATTTCACTGCCGTGAGGCAAGTGTTTACTCGGTAATCGAGTATGGATAAAGTCGCGGGGAATATGGGCTAATATTTGGTTTTCTAATGCATCCAAAGATGGTCGATATTGAGTGTGGATCACTTGATGTATATGTTCATCGTGTTGGGCTCCCCTAATACTTGGGTGAGCAAATAATTGCTTAACGAGTAGGTTAGAGGTAGTGATGTCAACTGTGCTGTGGTTAACCGCATGTGTTACGGTTATTTTGTCATCGAGCATAAAGTAATTATTACCCACAAGCTGTGTGACAGTGCCGTGTTGGTCAAATATTACCTCGGCCAAACCCAGTGTTTCGGCATATTTTCCCGCATGCAGTATAGGAGTGTTATTAATGGTTTCGGCATAAGGGATATCGCTCAGGCCTATATCACGCATTTGACCTTGTAACGTATGTGAATGGCCACCAATGATAATACTGATGCCGTCTACTTGCTCGGCTAATTCGCGGTCTTGATCTAACCCTAAATGACTTAACACAATAATGTGCTTAATGCCTTGCTGTGTTAAACGGGCGATGGTTTTTCGCGTGGTATCAATCGCATTGACAAAATGGGTGTCAGGATCGGGGCGGGCGATTAAACGCATTTGATCTAAGGTGATGCCAATAATGGCCATTTTTTTGTCGTGAAAGGGCTTAATTAACACTTTAGCTGTTTCGCTGGTGTCATCAAAATCGTACAGCATGGGGTGACCATATAATCTGCCCGTTTTTAGTCTATCTTCATGGCTTAAATCCATGTTGCCGGCCAGTACTGGAAAATTAATCCGATTCAAAAAAGCTTGAACTGGGCTGTTACCAGCATCAATTTCATGATTGCCTAAAACCATGGCGTCAGGCTTGAGTAAATTAAGCAAATGAGCATTAGCGGCGCCTTGAAATTCGCGAAAATACAAGGTGCCCTGAAAGCTATCGCCTCCATGTAAAAATAAAAAAGGGGTTTGCTGCAATGCAGCTTGCGCTCTTGCCTGCTCTATTTGAAAACCTAAACGAGCATAACCACCAGAATGTCCTTCCAACTTATAGGTTTGTTGGTTTGTCGTTAACGAAAATTGGACGGGGCTTGGTTCAAAGTTAGAATGTGTGTCGTTGATATGAGCGATGGATAAACGATAAGAATTTTGCATTAGTTCCCTCTGTGTAATGTCACTATCTTAACGTATCGGGCATCACGCTGTCATCCGTTGAACAAATAGCCTCACCCAAGCAATAGGGAGAGGCTAATCATTATTAAGGCTGTGATCTAATTGGTTTCGGCGTCAGCGTAAATGACCAGCCCCTTGCTTTCAATGCGGCGTTGCCAGAGTTTACGGGCAAAGGCTTGCATATCAGGGGCAATGTCTTTTGAGTCAACAATTTCTAGGCCAATTAACGTTTCAATAATATCCTCAATGGTCACAATTCCTTCACTTGAGCCATATTCATCAACGATGAGAGCTATTTTACTGTTGCGTTTAATCATGGTTTGGAACAAAGGCAACACGTCTACGGATGAGGGAACAACCAGCAGGTTTTTGACAAAATCGCCAATCGCTGTTTGCGGGGCCGATCTGGCATGTAAAATAATGTCATTGCGATTGATATAACCGATAACGTTGTCTCTATCGTCTTGGTAAACAGGTACGCGAGTAAACGGGCTGCTCAAATGTTGTTCAACAAATTGTTGGTTTGTCATGTTGGTTGGCAATTTAAAAATCACTGTACGTGGCGTCATAATGTGGCTTACAGGCATGTCTTTCATTGCCAACATCTGGGTCAGTATTTGTGATTCGTGCTCACTGAGCTCACCGCTGTCTTTAGCCATTTGGTTCATGGCGCTCAATTCTTGGCGCATGTATAAATTTTTATCGCCTTTACCTAATAACCCTGTGACTTTTTGCGACAACCAAATTAATGGCAACGTGAGTTTTTCCATCCAATATAAGCATAGCGATACCGTAGGCGCTAACTTTCGCCAGTGATTTGCTCCAATAATTTTGGGGATGATTTCAGAAAAAAACAAAATCAAAAAAGTAAGCACTGCAGAAAACACACCAAGCATTTCACTGCCAAAAATGATGGCGGCTTGTGCGCCAGCAACAGATGCACCCATAGTGTGGGATATTGTGTTAAGTGTGAGAATTGAAACTAATGGTGAGTCAATATTTTGTTTTTGCTTGTGCAATCTAGCAGCAATATTTGGCGAGTGTTCTTTTAGATTAGCAATATAGCTTGGCGTGACGGAAAGAAGCACGGCTTCAAAAATACTGCATAAAAATGAAATGGATATAGCAAAAAATACAATTAATAAAAGGGTTATCATACAGTGAAAGTAAATACTTCCTCATGGCAGGCCACATGGCCCAGCGCAAGAATATCACAAGCATTGTGAATATAATCTGAAATTTTCTCTGTATTTTAATTAAGTTAACTTATGTTAATCGTTAGGTGAAATCACTTGTTTATATTAAGGCATTTGCTGTTGTTATCATCATTTTTTACCGCTATCTGGTGAGCATAAATTGCGGTCATCAAAACGCTTAAAACCAACTACTTTTATGGCGAAAGAACATGAGTATTAAAACCTACGACGCTTAATTTAGATATACTGGCTAAAACACCATGCTACCTGTATAATTTGCCGCCCTGTTGCAGGTTTTGGTGTTTTTTGAGGTTAGGCGGATGAGTGTGAAAAAAATCAATTTATTAGATCTTGATCGTAAAGGACTGCGAGCGTTGTTCAGCGAAATGGGTGAAAAACCGTTTCGTGCCGATCAATTAATGAAGTGGATTTATCACTTTGGCGTCAGTGACTTTGAAGAAATGAACAATATTAACAAAGTGTTGCGAGCTAAGCTTGCCGCTAAATGTGAAATTGTTGCACCAGAAATTTCAAGTTTTCAAAAATCCAATGATGGCACCATTAAATTTGCTATCAATGTCGGCCAAGGCCAAGAAGTTGAAACTGTGTATATACCTGAAGAAGACCGCGCGACATTATGTGTGTCTTCTCAAGTGGGTTGTGCACTCGAGTGTACTTTTTGCTCTACCGCACAACAAGGGTTCAACCGTAACCTAAGCGTGTCTGAAATTGTGGGCCAGGTTTGGCGAGTGTCGCAGTTTTTAGGGTTTCACAAAGACACAGGCGACCGCCCAATTTCGAACGTTGTAATGATGGGCATGGGCGAGCCCTTACTCAATCTTGCTAACGTGATCCCTGCAATGGATATTATGTTAGATGACTTTGGCTTTAGTTTATCTAAACGTCGTGTGACCTTGTCAACCTCTGGTGTTGTACCTGCCTTAGATAAACTTGGCGACGCCATTGATGTGGCATTGGCTGTGAGTATTCACGCCCCTAATGATGAATTACGTAACGTTCTTGTGCCTGTAAACAAAAAGTATCCGCTACAAGAGTTTTTAGCGGGTATTCGCCGGTATTTAGCGAAATCTAACGCCAACCGTGGCCGAGTGACAGTTGAGTATGTGATGCTCGATCATATCAACGACAGTACAGATCAGGCGCATGAGTTAGCTAAGCTAATGAAAGACACGCCATGTAAAATTAATTTAATTCCGTTTAATCCATACCCGGGTTCGCCCTATGGCCGATCATCGAATTCTCGCATAGACCGTTTTTCTAAAGTATTGATGGAGTACGGTTTAACGGTTATTGTTCGTAAAACTCGTGGCGATGATATTGATGCAGCTTGTGGTCAATTAGCGGGTGATATTCGTGATAGAACAAAGCGTTTAGCAAAAAAACAAATGCAACAAAACCAGATTTCAGTCACAATGGATTAACTCTTTGTTTGTATAGATAATAGGCTTATAAATGAAGCACGGATTGCAAAAAGTTTTAGCGATTACTATTGTGGCGCTGTCGGTTAGCGGATGTGTAACCGAGCGCACCTATAGTGGAACCGATACCCCAGTTGCTGAACGTAAGTTTGACAAGGTAGGCGCTGCACGTGAGCGTATGCAACTTGGGTTAACGTATTTAAATCGCGGTAATAGCGAGCAGGCAAAATATAATTTAAACAAAGCCGTAGAATATGCCCCAGACATGAGCGAAGTGCATGTGGCTATGGCTTATTATTACCAAACTGTAGGGGATATAGCGCGTACAGAAGAATCATACCGACGTGCAATAGGGCTTAGTGATGCGACAGGAGATGCACGAAACAATTTTGGTGTATTTTTGTGTCAGCAACAAAAATATTCTGAGTCTGAAACCATGTTTTTAGCCGCGATTAATACGCCTAAATACACCCGTACAGCCTCAAGTTATGAAAATTTAGGTGTATGTAGCCGTAAAGCCGGTAATAAAGAAAAAGCGCGACAGTATTTTAATATGGCGTTAAAGTATGACCAAAGAAGAAAAGTAACCTTAATAGAATTAACCGAGTTAGCCATGGAAGAGGCTGACTACGGCGATGCGCGCGAACAACTCGCAAGATACCATCGAGTTGCTAGTGAATCAGCAGAAAGTTTAGCCTTAGGGATCAAGATTGAGCAGGCGGCAAATAACCCGGAAGCCGTAAAACGATTTGGCATTTTATTAATTGCGAAGTTTCCTGCATCTCCACAAGCCAAAAATTATAGAGCTAACTTGAATTAATGACTAAAGAATTCGAAGTAAAACAAGACGCTGAAAAAGCGGCATTGTTAAAAGATGTTGTTACCGCTGGCGCTATTTTAAAGGCGGCTCGTGAAGCGAAAGGGCTGTCAATTGAAGCGGTTGCAGCACAGCTGCATTTGCGACCAGGCATTATCAGTGATATTGAAAAAGACATTTTTGACAATATAGCCTCGACAACTTATGTTCGAGGTTATGTTAAAAACTATGCACGTTTTGTCAATGCTGACAACAGTGAAATACAGCAATGTTTAAATCATCAATTGCCCGAAATTGTCCCTCCGGCAATGCAAAGCTTTTCGCGCAAAACCACCCATCAGGCTCGTAATAGCCGTCTTAATTTAGTGACTTACTTAATTGTGACCATATTGATTGCGATGTTGGTGCTTTGGTGGGTACAAAAGTCGTCATTATTAACTGATGTTGACGTTTCGCTACCAACGGCAGAAGAAATTGCTGCAGACACTAACATGGCAGAGCCACAACAAATTATTCGACCTGCGGATGAACAAGCAGAACCTGACACCCAAGTTACCCAGGACAATAACGCGGCTTCAGCGATAACGTCAACTAACAATGGTGCCTCTACAGAAGTAGCCGCTCCAGCAACCGGTGCCCTAGTTACGGGTGATACGCCTACAGCAACAAGTCTTGATGTGCCTAATAGCGCTTCAACGGTAACGAATCAATTAACTACAAGCACGCTAGACCCTGCGCCAACCAGTACCCTCAATCAACCAAGTGTTGAGTCGGTATCATCGGCGGCTAATTCAGCGAGTAACAATAAACCTGTTAGCACAAATAGTGCCTCTGCTAATACAAGCTCAGAAGGTACATTGACCATTGAATTAACAGGCGATTGCTGGATAAACGTCATTGATGCTAATGGTAAAGTACTAGTTGATGGTGTAAAAACTGCTGCCAATACGGTTGAAGTGCGTGGTGTAAAACCTTTTAAAGTGATTTTAGGCGCACCACAAGTAGCCAATGTTAGCCTTGACGGAAGCAAAATCAGCCTGGCTGAGTTTGCCAACGGTAGAGTCGCCAGATTAACCCTGCCTGAAGCTGAATAGGCTTTAGCAACTAGCAGTAGAGTGTAATTGCATGTATAACGAATCCCCAATTATTCGCCGACCTTCCACTCGTATTTATGTGGGCAATGTGCCTATTGGTGATGGTGCACCGATTGCTGTGCAGTCGATGACCAATACTCGAACCACTGATGTTGCTGCCACTGTTGCTCAGATTAAAGCGCTAGAAAAAGTCGGTGCAGATATTGTTCGTGTTTCTGTGCCAACAATGGAAGCTGCTGAAGCATTTAAAATCATTAAACAATCGGTGACAGTCCCATTAGTTGCCGACATTCATTTTGATTACCGTATCGCCTTAAAAGTGGCTGAATATGGCGTAGATTGCCTACGCATTAACCCGGGTAATATAGGTAATGAAGAACGCATTCGCAGTGTAGTTGAGTGTGCTCGTGATAAAAATATCCCTATTCGCATTGGTGTTAATGGTGGGTCGCTAGAAAAAGACTTAATGGATAAATACCGTGAGCCAACGCCAGAAGCTTTGCTTGAGTCTGCAATGCGACACGTGGATATTTTAGATAGGTTGAACTTTGACCAATTTAAAGTCAGCGTTAAAGCCTCTGATGTATTTTTAGCGGTTGAGTCATACCGTTTACTGGCCAAGCAAATCCGTCAACCTCTGCATTTGGGCATTACTGAAGCAGGTGGAATGCGCTCTGGTTCGGTTAAATCTGCTGTCGGGTTAGGCATGCTGTTAGCCGAGGGCATTGGTGATACGATTCGTATCTCGTTGGCGGCCGATCCGGTTGAAGAAATTAAAGTGGGATTTGATATTTTAAAATCGCTGCGCATTCGAAGCCGCGGGATCAACTTTATTGCGTGTCCATCTTGCTCACGTCAAGAGTTTGATGTTATTCAAACCGTTAATGAACTTGAGCGTCGTTTAGAAGATGTAACAACCGCGATGGATGTGTCAATCATAGGTTGTGTGGTTAATGGCCCTGGTGAGGCGTTAGTGTCTCATATTGGTTTAACGGGCGGTCATGCAAAGAGCGGTTATTACGACGATGGTGTGCGCCAAAAAGAGCGTTTTGACAACAACAATATTGTTGATGGCCTTGAAGCCAAAATTCGTGCTAAAGCCGCTATGATAGCTAACCGTATTGAAATAGCCGACAAAACAGAATAATTCTCTAACTTGCTCGTTATGCTTACGCATAGTTTGAGCGGGTAAATTTACATTTATTAGTGCAAGCTAATTTGAAATTGGACAAGTAACAGTGGCAAAGCAAATCCAAGCAATTCGCGGAATGAACGATATTCTGCCAACTCAAAGCCCCATTTGGCAAAAAGTCGAAGCAGTATTGCGTTCATCTGTGAGCGCATTTGGTTACAGTGAAATTCGTACTCCAATCGTTGAAAGCACCGATCTCTTTAAACGTTCAATTGGCGAAGTAACCGATATCGTCGAAAAAGAGATGTACACCTTTGAAGACCGTAATGGCGACAGCTTAACATTGCGCCCAGAAGGAACCGCCTCAACTGTACGTGCAGGCAATGAACATGGCTTGCTTTATAACCAAGAGCAACGTTTGTGGTATATGGGTCCTATGTTCCGTCACGAACGTCCTCAAAAAGGTCGTTATCGTCAATTTCATCAATTTGGTGTTGAAACCTACGGGATTGGCAGCGCTGATATTGATGCTGAAGTGTTAATGTTGTCAGCTCGTTTATGGGATGAGCTTGGCATTAAAGAGCATGTAGCACTAGAGCTAAATACCTTAGGCGATCCCGCTGAGCGTGCTGCGTATCGCGATGCATTAATTGCCTTTTTAGAACAGCACAAAGACATCTTAGATGAAGACAGCCAACGCCGTATGTATTCAAACCCGTTAAGGG
The DNA here is from genome assembly GCF_019931735.1 of Shewanella inventionis. Classification (NCBI taxonomy): domain Bacteria; kingdom Pseudomonadati; phylum Pseudomonadota; class Gammaproteobacteria; order Alteromonadales; family Shewanellaceae; genus Shewanella; species Shewanella inventionis. Next base: position 1,948,027 of record NZ_CP082926.1, read on the forward strand.
TATTGGATACCAAGGACCCACAAGTACAGGCGGTTTTATCCGATGCGCCAAACTTAATGGATTACTTGGGTGAAGAGTCGAAAACACATTTTTCAACTTTATGTGAACTCTTAGACGCGGTTGGTATCCAATACACAATCAACCCGCGCTTGGTGCGTGGATTAGATTATTATAACCGCACAGTTTTTGAGTGGGTAACCACAAGCTTAGGGTCTCAAGGCACTGTGCTTGCCGGTGGTCGTTATGATGGTCTTGTTGGCCAACTTGGTGGCAAAGATACACCCGCGGTTGGATTTGCAATGGGCTTAGAGCGCATTGTATTACTGCTTGAAACCTTAGGGCTAACCAGTGATATAGCTGCTGAAGTCGACGTATACGTGACCGCAATGGGTGATAATTGCGTCGTTGAAGCCATTAAAGTGGCGGCAGAGTTGCGTCAACAGTTACCAACGCTTAAAGTCATGAGTCATTGTGGTGGTGGTAACTTTAAAAAACAAATGAAGCGCGCAGATAAAAGCGGTGCTCAATATGCGTTGATTATTGGCGAAAACGAAGTGACTAACAAACAAGTTGCTATTAAGCCTTTACGCAACAACAACGAACAACAATTAGTGAGCCGTACTGAACTGGTCGCTAAAATTGCAGAACTGATTTAAAAGGGGAAGTGCAAGTGGAAATTTATAGCACAGAAGAACAACAAGTAGATGCTATCAAGCAGTTCGGAAAAGATTATGGTGTTTCTATTATCGTAGGTGCAGTGGTTGGCCTAGGTGGTTTATATGGTTGGAATGAATATTCAGCCATGAAAGTGGAGTCAGCTGAACAAGCTTCTCAGACTTTTCAATCAATTGCAGAGCAATCGAGCAACCCAGCGGCGTTTTTAACGCAAGCAGAAACCTTTACCTCTGAGCACGACCAAGCTGGATATCAAGCTTTGCTTGAGTTATTGGTGGCTAAAGCTGCGGTTGATGCCGGTGATCTAACCAAAGCCGAAACTGCGTTAACCAAAGTGATTGCAGCTAAGCCTGGTTCAGGTATAGAGACGATTGCAACCATTCGTTTAGCACGCATCCAAGCTGAGCAAAACAATCTAGGTGTAGCACTTGCAACACTTGAGCAGGTGACAGACACAGCGTTTGCTTCGCAACGTGAAGAATTAAAAGGCGACTTATTAGTGCGTCAAGGTGATTTGGATAAAGCCAAGTTAGCTTATCAAGCAGCAGTAGATAATGGCGGTGCGTTAACCAGTCCTGCGCTAACAATGAAACTAGACAACCTAAACAAGGCATAAGGAATTAGCCAATGAAGTCGTGGTGTAAAAATCTGCTTGCCGTTGGGCTGAGTGTTGCTTTTTTATCTGCTTGCTCTTCAAGTGATGTTGAAGAAGAGCCTGTGAGTGAATTAGTTGAAATTAAAGCAACCGTGTTTCCAGAGATCAGCTGGGACACTAATGTAGGCGAAGGCGTAGGTGATTATTACTCGCAACTTCGTCCAACCGTGCGTTATGGCAAGTTATTTGTTGCAGATCGCAGTGGTGTGGTTGTTGCGTTTGATGAAGCAACAGGTGAAGAGTTATGGTCGCAAAACTTTAACGATGTATTTGAGCAAAAGCTTAAAACAAAAACCAAAGGCATGCGTTTAGCTGCTGGAGTGACTGCCGCTCGTAACAAAGTTTTTGTAGGTGGCGAAACTGGATTATTGGTTGCTTTAGATGAAGCAACGGGTGAAGTACTGTGGTCATCTCAAGCCAATGGTGAATTACTGTCTACTCCTACTGTTGCCGAAGATGTTGTTGCTGTGAATACCGCTAAAGGTGCTTTTGAAGGCTTTAATATTGATAGCGGTGAAAAGCTATGGACATATGAAAGCCAACTGCCTAACTTAACATTGCGCGGAACCTCGTCAGCCGCTTATGAAGCGGGTGGTTTTTTTGTGGGTACCGCTGACGGTAAAGTTGCTGTTGTGGTTAAAAACAATGGCCAAGCTGCGTGGGAACAACCTGTTTTCACTCCAAGTGGCGGTAATGAGTTTACCCGTATGGCCGACGTTGACATGACGCCATTAATTTTGGGTGACAATCTCTATGTGGCAAGTTACAACGGTAATCTAGTGTCGATGGAGCTTCGTAGTGGTCGGATAATTTGGTCGCGTAAATACTCAAGTTTTAACGATCTTGCCGAAGCGGGTTTAAGCTTATACCTAGTGGATGACCGTAGTCGCATCTATTCTGTAGACCGTCGTAATGGTTTAGAACTATGGAGTAACTCAACCCTTAAAAATCGTCAATTGACAGCGGCAGCAGTGATTGACAATTATTTAGTGGTTGGTGACTTAGAAGGCTATTTACATTTTATTGACCGTAATAACGGTGATGTAGTTGGCCGAATTCAAGTCGACAGTGACGGCTTATTTGCTCAGCCATTAGTGGTTGATGATAAAATCTATGTTCAGGGTCGAAGCGGTAAACTGGCTTCAGTCACCTTAAGCAGTGAGCAAGCGAATGTTGAGGAAGATACTGACGCCAGTGCGGAATAAGTCTTAGGATCATTTCTGCATTAATTAAGGTATAATATCTTCACTAGAGCCCCTGGAAGCGTTCCGGGGGCTTTTTATTGAAAAGTTTTTTAGAGGCAAAATCATGATCCCTGTAGTGGCCCTTGTGGGGCGACCAAACGTCGGTAAATCGACATTATTCAATCGTCTTACACGTACTCGTGATGCGTTAGTCGCTGACTTTCCTGGCTTAACACGTGACCGTAAATACGGCCGTGCCTTTTTGGCGGGTTACGAGTTTATCGTTGTTGATACCGGCGGTATTGATGGCACCGAAGAAGGGATCGAAACTAAAATGGCTGAACAGTCATTAGCCGCGATCGAAGAAGCGGATGTCGTGTTATTTATGACCGATGCTCGCGCGGGCTTAACTGCCGCAGATTTAGCTATCGCGCAACACTTACGCAGCCGTGACAAAGTGACTTTTGTGGTGGCTAACAAAGTAGATGGTATCGACGCAGACTCAGCCTGTGGTGAGTTTTGGTCTCTAGGCCTAGGTGAAGTTTACCAAATGGCTGCGGCTCAAGGCCGTGGTGTGACCAACATGATTGATTATGCACTCACACCTTATGCAGAAGCCATGGGCATTGAGCGTGAGCTTGACGAAGAAGGTGAGCAAGTAGAGCGCGAATATACCGAAGAAGAAGCAGAAGCTGAACAAACACGTTTGCAAAATTTACCCATTAAGCTGGCCATTATTGGTAAGCCTAACGTGGGTAAGTCGACACTGATTAATCGTATTTTAGGTGAAGAGCGTGTTGTGGTTTATGACGAGCCTGGCACTACTCGCGACAGTATTTATATTCCTATGTCTCGTGAAGGCCGTGAGTATGTCTTAATTGACACAGCCGGTGTACGTCGTCGCAGTAAAGTGCATGAGGTTATCGAAAAGTTCTCGGTAATTAAAACCTTAAAAGCAGTTGAAGATGCAAACGTTGTATTATTAGTGATTGATGCTCGAGAAGGTATTGCAGAACAAGATTTAGGCCTACTTGGCTTTGCCTTAAACGCTGGCCGGGCATTGGTGATAGCTGTTAATAAGTGGGACGGTATTGATCAAGCTGTAAAAGATCGCGTAAAAAGTGAGTTAGATCGCCGTCTAGGTTTTATCGACTTTGCGCGTATTCACTTTATTTCTGCACTGCATGGCACTGGCGTAGGCCATTTATATGAGTCAATTGAAGAAGCGTACGACAGTGCTACACGCCGTGTTAGTACGTCAATGCTGACCCGTATTATGCAGATGTCACAAGACGATCATCAGCCGCCTTTAGTTAATGGTCGCCGCGTGAAACTCAAATATGCTCATGCTGGTGGTTACAACCCACCGATCGTTGTTGTGCATGGTAATCAGGTGAGTAAGCTACCAGATTCTTATAAGCGCTATATGATGAATTATTTCCGTCGTTCGTTAAAAGTGGTTGGTACGCCAATTCAATTACGATTCCATGAAGGCGCTAACCCGTTTGAAGGTAAAACAGAAAAGTTAACCTTAGGGCAAGAGCGCCGTCGTAAGCGTGCAATGACCCATATTCGTGACCGTAAAAAATAGCGATAATTAATAAAAAAGCCTGACTCGTTCAGGCTTTTTTATACACAGAGAAATGCATGCATCAGCCAATAGTTGGTTACCACCTAGATGAAGAACAGCTTTGGGTTGCCGAGCTTGTATGTGGGCATTTTCAACATGTACGTCATGATCCACCCTGGACTGTCCGTGAATGGATCACAACAGAGCGGGGTCGTGAGCAACATTTAGGCATGCAACTTAACTGCAAAAAATGTGATCGTAAAGAACCTGTAGATACTATATGAGCGTATTCGTTTTCGCCTGCCTAAAGCTTAATAGATAAGCCGCAATATACAGACAAATAACACTGTCCATTGCCATGGATAACCAAAAGCCATTAGTAAAAGGTTGGCTTGAATAACCAATAACTAAACTGACAAAAAATAATTTTTCAATTAATGCCACCCAAAACACTGGGATAATCCAGTCATTACGAAATATCGCAATAAAAAAGCTGCATCCCATCATCAACACCAAGAAGCCCCAATGCTGGATAAATATCGTGTCGCTAGCAATATAGGGTAATTGGTTTAACTGCGCCAAAGCCCATTGAGGCGCAACAGTGTAAAGTCCACCTAGCGATGTACCAAAGCCAGCAGTAAATAATGCAAGCCTTTGAGTTCGTTTGAAAAACTCTGTCATGATAACGTCCTATTCATACATCCCTTTTAAGTTCATCTTGTCGCTCAGCCATATTGAGCATAAAACCATAAACCGTAAGTGATTGTTAAGGTTACGGGGCAATAATGCTGTGGTTATCTTAATCTATCGAGGTTTATATGCGTACTCAAGTTCATTTTCCGTTACTCCATCGTCTGCTGCATTGGGGATTAGCCCTAACCATGATGGTGATGTTACTCACAGTGCTGTTACGCCTCGGGTGGATGGAAAAAAATCATATGGCAGCCGTGATCACTCAAGGCTTAGCCAATATGGATATCATGATCACCGATAAACAAGCTGTAAGTATTGCAAAAGGGATCCGTGGGGTAATGTTTAATTGGCATATTTATTTTGGCTATGCAGTAAGCGTTTTAGTTGTTGCTCGTTTTGCGTACATGAGTAAATTTGGCCTGCATTACCAGTCTGCGTTTTCAGCTCAGGCGACAATTAAACAAAAATTTCAAGCCTGGGTGTATTGGCTATTTTATGCCGGTGTTGCCTTATCGGTGATTACTGGGTTGGCAGTTAAATTTGGGCCTGAGGCCATAGAACATCAAGCAGAAACAATTCATAAGCTGGCATTGTGGTACTTCATTCCATTTATTAGTTTGCATTTGGCGGGCATTTTACTGGCCGAGAACGGCCAAAATAAAGGCCTAGTGTCGAAAATGATTGGTGGCTAATGCTTGGTTATTTTGAGCAATTGCTTTTGTTGCTTAAGTAAACCTTAAGATTGGTGGCCTAGTGTGTCTCACATCTAGTCATTGGGTGTAAATATGATGTCAAAGCAATTTTTTTCAAACGTAGTTAACCTAAAAAATGCCTTTGTTACTTTAACGATAGCAATGAGTTCTGCGGTTTATAGCGCACCTTCGTTGGACCACGTTGTGTTAGATGGTAAAGGGCAATCGGTCAGCTTACAGCAATTTGCTGGCAAGGTTGTGTATGTTGACTTTTGGGCCTCATGGTGTGGCCCATGTCGTAAATCATTTCCTTGGATGAATGCCATGCAAGCCAAATATCAACAACAAGGCTTAGAAGTGGTAGCCATCAATCTTGATGTTGATACTGCGCTTGCTCGTGAGTTTCTTAGTAAGTTACCAGCACAATTTAATTTACGGTTTAACCCAGAGGGCGATGTAGCGAAAGCCTATGATTTACAAGGAATGCCAAGCAGTTTTTTGTTTAATCGCCAAGGTGAATTAGTGCAAACCCATGTCGGATTTTTTGAAGAAAACATTCCAGCCTACGAGCAAGAAATTCAAGTGTTGTTACAGGAGTAAACATATGACAACTGTGTGTTATCGTCCGTTAGTTAAGATCGCAGTGACATTTGCGATCGCAAGTGGTTTGCTAGGCTGTTCAAGCCTTGGTGTTCAACCATGGGAGAAAGATCAATTTGCCCGAGCAGACATGGCCTTAAACAGTGAGAAACTCGATTTAGCTTTAGATGATCATATTTACTTTAGCAAAGAGGGTACCAGTGGTGGACGTTCGCTAGCGGGTGGAGGTTGTGGATGCAACTAACATCAAAACAACATATCGCCAGTGCGTTAGCCATTGCGAGTTGCAGTTTGATTGGTCAGCAGGCGTATGCCGCTGATCCTCAATTAACCCAAGATGATTGGAAGGTGGATGCCGCGATAATGTATTACGGTGAGCAAGACCGTGTACAAGCCGCAGAAGCTATTGGCAATGTGCAAAAAGCATTTGGCGATACATCGTTGCTCGACATGAAAATTGTTGTCGACAGCTTAACCGGAGCGTCTGCATCTGGTGCTGTGGCGCAAGCAGAAAGTCAAACGTTCACTCGCCCATCAGGCAAAGGTGAGTACACCATTAATGCAGGTGATACACCGTTAGATGATACTTTCCATGACACACGGGTTCAGTTAAGTGCTAATTGGCAAGAAGTGCTAAATCAAGATTGGACTACCAATGTTGGCGTTTATGCTTCGAAAGAGTTTGATTACCTGTCAATGGGTGTTAACGCGGGTCTTGAACGTAGTTTGAATAAAAATAATACCACTTTGTCATTATCGGCTGCGTTTACCAACGATATCGTTGATCCAGTTGGTGGCCGCCCTATGGCAATGTCGCAAATGGTATTTAGAGACAATTATGAAAGTGATGCAGACTATCAGGCGGCATTTGATCAAACCCGTTTAAGCGGTGATGATACAAAGCAAACAAGCGATATTATGTTTGGGGTCACTCAAATTTTGAATCGCAATTGGTTAATGCAAGCCAATTATGGTTTATCAAGCGTGTCTGGTTACATGACAGACCCGTATAAAATACTCAGTGAAGTCGATCTCAACGGTCAAACTCAGGCATATCGATATGAAAATCGCCCAGACTCTAGGTTGAAACACAGTGTATTTGTGATGACTAAAGGGGCTCTTGATTCAGGTGTGGTTGATTTTTCATATCGATACAGTACTGACGACTGGGATATTCAGTCACATACTCTAGAAACACATTATCGCTATAATCTAAGTCCGACCATGTATGCACAATTGCATTTACGGTATTACCAACAACAAGCGGCTGAGTTCTATCAACCTTTCTTGCTCAGTGGTGAAGATTTACCTGAATATGCCAGTGCCGATTATCGTATTGGTGACATGACCGCATACACTGTAGGGGTTAAATTTGGTCAACGATTATCTAACGGCCATGAGATGAGTTATCGTTTAGAGTATTACCAGCAAAATCCTGACAATAATGGCACGGTATTGCCTGGGCAGTTACAACAATATGATTTGTTTCCTTCTGTAAAGGCAATTGTGGCTCAAGTGAGTTATTCGTTCTAAGATGAATGACTTAGCAAATACGAGTAAGTTAATTTGACTAAACCGATAAGTCGCAAATTAACAGCCCCAACAGCGATGAGTTTACAGCCTCGTCCTTGGGGCTTTTTGGGCTCATTTACTGCCATGGCCAGCCCCTGTGAAATATTAATGCAGGTCAGTGATGAGTATGTAGCAAAGCAAATGTTAACCCTGGCTTATGATGAAGCCAGGCGGATAGAGCAAAAATTCAGTCGATTTATTCAAGGCAATGCTGTTTGGCATTTAAACCATGCACAAGGAGAAAGCCGATTAATTGACCTTGAAACCCTGCATTTACTTCAATTTGCCGAAAAGTGTTATGTGTTAAGTGATACGGCATTTGATATCAGTGCCTGTCCATTAATGGCTTTATGGCGCTTTGAAGGGCAGCATCGAATTCCCGAACAGGCTGAAATAGATGATGCCTTAAGCCATGTCGGTTTCAACCGCATCACATTCACCAATAATACTTTAACCATGCCAGCAGGCATGAGTGTCGACTTTGGTGGTATCGCGAAAGAATATGCTGTTGATCGCACTGCACAGTTATTGGCTCAGCGCTGGCCTCATGCGGTTTTGGTTAACTTTGGCGGTGACATAGCATGCCCTGTTATAAACAAAGATGGTTGGCAAGTGGGTATTGAAAACCCTCATAAACTTGATAACGCCGCTGCGCTTTTGACTATTAGACAAGGTGCTTTAGCGACCAGTGGCAACACTCGTCGCTATATTGAAGTGGCAGGTAAACGTTATGGACACATTATTAATCCTAAAAATGGTTACCCAGTAGAGCAGGCGCCATTATCGGTGACAGTGCTGGCGCCCAATTGCGTTATGGCGGGGATGTTAGCGACTATGTCGATGCTCAAAGGCGCGCAAGCTGAAGATTTTTTACAGCAGCAAGGTGTCGATTTTAAGGTGTTTCGAGGGTAACAACATATGCGTGTATTGCTGGTTGAAGATAATAAATTATTAGCTCAAGGTGTGGTAATGAGTTTGGCAAAAGAGGGGATTCAGGTCGATCATTTACCTTCTTATAAACAAGCTCAGGCTGCGCTCAGTAACGAAGACTTTAGCGCTATTATTCTTGATTTGGGTTTGCCCGATGGTAATGGTGCAGATTTGTTAAAACAATGGCGTCGCAGCGGCGTATCGTTACCTATTATTGTGTTAACTGCCAATACTGATTTTGATACCAAGCTTGCCTGTTTAGATATAGGCGCTGACGATTATCTGAGCAAACCTTTTGATGTAAGGGAATTAGTTGCCAGGCTTAGGGCGATCATTAGGCGTCAACATGGTTTAGACAATAATCAATTTCGTTATGGCGCTTTAGAGATAGATTTTACTCGCTGTGAAGTGCATTTTCGTGGCGAGTTAGTGACATTGTCACGACGTGAATATCAATTGCTTTTAGAGTTTGCTCAATCTGCAGGGCGTGTGTTGACTCGTAATCAGCTTGAACAGTTAACTTATGGTTGGGATGAGGTTGGCAGTAACTCAATTGAGGTACATATTCATCATTTGCGTAAAAAAATGGCCACAGAATTAATTAAAACGGTAAGGGGAATTGGCTATATTTTAACGGAGACTATCTAATTCTTTATTAGAATGATGGTATTTAACGATATGACCGCCACGCTACTATTTTTAACCGGGCTTGGTAGTAGGCATTAATTGTCAGTTTAACAGGAAAATATGTTCTCTCTTCGTTTGTTGTTTAGTTTGCTAATGTTGTTGGGTATTGTGCTCACTGTGACTTTTTCGAGCATATTAAGCTCTCGAGATGCAATGCACGAAGTCGAAGAACTGTTTGATGCGCAAATGGTTCAAACGGCAAAAGTGCTTGAGCAGTTTTATGTTAATCAGTTAACCGAAGAGGAACTTGAACAGTTAGTTAAACGACCTATTTTGTTTCATGTTGCTGATTCCAATATTGAAACATTTGCTGAACAAGCCAACCCGATAACCCTATCTTATGAGCATAAGCTCTCTTTCCAGCTGTTATCGACTACAGGGCAAATACTTGCTTATTCAGACAGCTCAGGCGAGCAAACATTAACCCACTTTACTCAAGGTTATGATACGCGATACATAGGTAGTGATTTGTGGCATGTTTACAGCTTTTTTTCACAACCACATCAAGTTTGGATTGTGACCGCTCAACGCGATGATGTAAGGCAGGAACTGGTCTCTCTTATTGTTCGTAACACATGGCATTCTCCATTAATTATTACGCCAATCATGATGTTTGTTATGTTGCTGCTAACCTATTTTTTATTCAAACCACTCAAATTACTCGAGCGTCATTTAGATAAGCGACCCGCTCAAGATCTTACTCCAATAAACTTTAAATTGCCCAGTGAGTTAGCCGCAGTGCAAAAAGCGCTCAACAGCTATTTATTACGGATCGCAGACACCATGATGCGCGAGCGTCGATTTAGTGCAGATGCGGCTCACGAGCTTAAAACGCCATTAGCCATTATTAAATTACACAGTGATGGTTTAGTTGATGTGTTATCGGCACAAAACAAGGATGTACAACAAATCTCTTTGCCATATATTGATGCCATCGGTGAGGGGGTAAACAGAATAAATCACACCGTAGAGCAGCTACTTTTATTGTCGCGTGTTGATGCATTAGAGGTGTTAAATCGTTCAGACTGTAAGCTGCAAAGTTTGGTCGACAATGTCATTAATCAGTTATTACATATTATTGCTGATTATGAATGGAGCATTGATATTCCTGCTGACATGACCATCAATGCTGATCCGTTTTATCTTGAGTTAGTGTTAAAAAACATTATCGAAAATGCTTGTAAATACAGCCCTGTAGAGTCGTTAATTACCATTAACGCTTTTAACAATGGATCGCACTCTTATATAGAAGTGATTGATCAAGGTTGTGGTATGACGACAGAAGAAATCGCATTAGCCAAAAATCGTTTTTATCGTGCCGATGAAACCACAGCTCAAGGTGCGGGGCTTGGTTTGTCTATTTGTCAGCATATTATGAGTTTACATCAAGGTGAGTTGTGTTTTGAGCGCGTTGATCCCCATGGGCTTAAGGTTACTTTACAGTTGTAGCCATGGCGTTATATTTGGGTATAAAAATGAGCAACAAAAGTTGCTCATTCTTGGTTGGGTTTATCGTTATTGCCTTTCTAGTTATTGCCTTTCTCGTGATGGCTTGATTTCGCGAGAATGGTTGTTTTGGCGGGCAGAATTATCCCGTTGTTGACTCATAGAGCGTGACGCCTGTTGCGGCTCGTTTCTGCGCTGTTGTTTAACGTCCTGTTGTATACGTACTGGCTTAGCTTGTGACTCACGCATCTTTTCAACTTGTGTACTGCGCTGTACTTGTTGAATTTCTTGATTGCGTGGCTTGTTTACCGCTTGGCTTGCCGGTTTGTGTTCGTACTTTGCTGTTGTCTTATTAACCTCTTGCTGGCGACTCACCGGCTCATTGTTACGGCTATAAGTAGATCTTGTTGGCTCACTTTTGCGTTCAAACGACTTTGCTTGCGATACCGGTTGACGCTGTTGGCTCAACTCACGTTTTAGCTGGGCGCTTTTGTGCTCAACGGGTTCGTTACGACTCACATTTTTAACAACGACTCGTTCGTTGCGATTGTCTTGTTTGGTGCTGTGGGTAATGTGCTTACGTGGCTCATTATTGTTAATTACAGCATGTTTAGAAGACACATGGCGTGGCTCATGATTTTGTTGACGTTTAGGCTCATGTGAATAGCTCACAGGCTTATTGCGTTTTTCATAATGGCCATTGTAACGTTTACTGATCACCTGGCTGCGATAAGCCACACCTTTACGGTGTTTAGGTTTGTGCTGCCAGTGCTGTGCACCATGGCTGTAACTGATTCTACGTGGTGTGTAGTAACGGTAGTTTTTGTGCACCGGTACTGCAATTACCCTGCGGTCATGCCAATGAAACCCGCTAAAGAAGAAGTTAAAACTAATGCGTACACCGCTATCCCAAATTATTGCACTGTGATTTGGGCGGTAATGAACATAGTTTGGCGCATGCCAATAAACCGGTGGGTAACGGTTCCAGCGCCAGTGACCATACACTATGCGGCTGTCATAGTAAGGCACGTACACAATCTCAGGTCTTACAGACTCAATAATAATGCGTCGCTCAACCCGTGAAACTTTTACCTGTTCAAGATCGGCTAGGTTATTGGCTTCATCTGCTTGTTGTCTTAATGCTTGAATTGTATCAAGCATGCGCCCTTCGTCTTGTAAAAACGCATCACCTAGGTTTTGGGTCCAGACTAAATCGGTGTTTAAACGCTCCAGCACATTAGGAAAAGCCACCAATGCTTTTACGCTTGGATCCCAGTCTTGTGATTCAACTTCAGCCATAATTTGCTTGGTATCGCGATTGCCTTGATTAACTAACCAACGCTGAGCTTGTACGATTTCAAGCGGGTATGTTGACGCAATCAGGATGTGGGTTAGCAAACTGTCTGGATAGAGCGCAATGGGGGCCAGCATTTGTGCCAACTCAGCATCACTTACCGCATCATCGGCTACGCTGTAGGTATTCGATTCAGTTGTTTGTGCGGCTTGTACACTTGCAAATGGCATACAAACCAAGGCTAAAGCGAATAGTGCTTTAACGGGTGTTTGAATGGCTTTTTTCATGTTAACTCCAGTGTCATTGATGACTGTTAAGCTCATCATAGCGAGCTGAAGATGAACATAAGCTGAAAGCGATATTAATGAGTGAATGTTTTTAGCGATTATTTTAGTGGGTTATAAAATAGGTGAATCGACAATAAGTTCAGAATTGAGGTTAATGAGTAAACTCAAACTCAAATTTGGCACCGCCTAAAGTGTCAGAGCTCTGCACCGTTAAGGTGCCATGGTAGCTGTCGACTAAATCTCGCACAATGGCTAATCCTATACCGTGGCCCTGCTCGTAAGTATCGGCCCGCATACCGCGTTCAAAAATCTGTTGCTGTTTGTCTTTTGGTACTCCTTTACCGTCGTCTTCAACACTTATTTGTAAGCTGCTTGGTAATTGCTTAACCCGAATGAGGATGTGATTGTTTGCTGCTTTACATGCGTTGTCTAAAACGTTACCGAGCATTTCGGTTAAATCTGATTCATCGCCTTTAAAGCGGGCATTAACATCACCTTGATAGTCAATATTAAGATGTTGTTGTTGGTATATTTTGCCTAAGGTTCTCACTAAGCGCGAAGCGATGTCATCGACACTGACCCCTAAATGCCAACCAGTGCCTGCAGCACTTTGAGCACGCTTTAATTGATAAGCCACAATGTGGTTAATGCGATTAATTTGTTCTATTGACGTGTCATTTAAATTTGCCTGGGTTTGCATCACCGCCAAAGGTGTTTTGAGGCTGTGGGCTAAATCGGCGAGGGCATTGCGGTAGCGTTTGCGCTGGTTTTGTTCAGTTTGCAGTAGCGTGTTGAGCTGTTTGGCCACGTTTTGTAACTCAATGGGGTAGTCGGTACTGAGTTGCATTGACTTACCTTGCTCTACGGCGCTGAGTTCTTGACTGAATTTACCTAAAGGTTTTAGCGTCCATAATAACCAACTTAACTGTACGCTTAATAACAGTGCCATTAAGATGAGTAACCAGGTCCATAATGTATTGGAAAATTGTGTGATTTGTTGTTGGTATTCATGCTGATTTTTAATGATGTGCAGTGTCATGGTAAACGGGCGTTCGCTGGTGGCAAAACTAACACTGTAGCTATAAATTAATTGTGGATTGTCATTAATTAAAATGTTGCCGTAGCTGTTGCGTCCAGTGGCCGGTTTGGGCAAATCCATTGGCATATTTAAGCCCAAAAAGGAGTTGGAGGTCCAAAGTAGCTGATTATCTTTGGTGGTGATTAACGCATAAAGCCCAGATCCAATGACATTAAATTGATTTTCGAGCAGGTGTTCTGGCATTTGCAGTTCACCCTCTTCAACTTCAGCCATGGCTAAAACAGAATACACATAGGCTTTTAGTTGATTTTTGGCCGCGACATTAATTTGGGTTTCAAAAGCGTTGTTAACTGTGATGCCAATGATAGGTAACAACACTAAAATAAGCAGTAATGCACTAACGACGATGCGTACCTTGAGAGAACCAAGTAACTTATTCATTTTGTCCTAACTGGCGTAAACGATAACCTTGGCCACGTAAGGTTTCTATCAGTTGATATTGATTGTCTGGGTCGAGCTTTTTACGTAAGCGGCGAATAAACACTTCAATCACGTTTGAATCTAGGTCAAAGTCTTGATCGTATATATGTTCAATAAGGCTGCTCTTAGAATGCACAGACCCTGGGTGGAGCATAAGGTATTCAAAGAGTTTGTATTCCGAACCGCTTAAATTAATGACTTGCTGATGTATTTTAATTTCGAGGCTGCGGGTATTAATGCTAAAAGGACCATTTTGAATCACAGGGCTTGCTTTACCTGCTGAGCGGCGGATAAGTGCATTAATGCGCGCAACTAATTCTTCTAACTGAAACGGTTTACTTAGGTAATCATCTGCACCGGCATCAAGGCCAATGACTTTATCTTGCCAGCTGTCTCGAGCGGTTAAAATGATAATGGGGTAGCTAATATCTTGTTCGCGCAGTTGGCTAATTAGCGACAAGCCATCCAACTTTGGCAAGCCTACGTCAATGATGGCCACATCGTATTGATACTCTTGGGCTTGAAACAATCCCTCTTCGCCATTAGACGCGACATCGACCGTGTATTGCGCATTAATAAGATGCTGTTTAACGTTTTCTTGCAGGGCTAAGTCATCTTCAACCAGTAATAATCTCATGTGCTAGTTCCTTGATACAGAGCCGTTAGTTGCGTCAACAGAAACATAAAAAATGACGCCATCATTGGTGAGTAATTTAACTCGATATCCCGGATTGCCATTGACGCTACTCGACTGGACTTTTAATACCTTGCCCGAATAACTGCGTTTGGCAATTTGTATAGCTTGCTGGGCGCTGGAAACCACTAAATTTTTACTTTGGCGATTGTCTTTTGGGCCAGGAACAAGCTGAAAAGGTGCCACTATACTTGAGGTTGCCACAAGCGAAGTGCCAGCAACACTGTGTGATGAAATCACTAACATTAAGCCTAAAAGAATGGCGTTGAGCTTGAGCATACGCTGCATAGTGTTAATCCTATTTACCTCATTGCGACCAGTGTAAAAGATCCTTTTATATATAGAAACATCTACTTAATAAATTGCGCTGCGAGTGGGTGCAAATTTACCTAGTTCAGTATACCCAGACACAGATGAACATTAACTGAATGACAATAAGGGGATGTCGATAAGATAGCGCGAGATATTAACTGTTTGTTCATGTTCAGCTTGTGTTCATTTTGAGTGGGTTTTAATGATTGCAACATTTAGGTTGTAAGGAATCACCATGAATCAATATTCAAATAACACCAGCGATATTAAACCCTCATTTAATCCCGTTAAACTAGGGTTAAGAGTATGTGTTACCTGTGCTTTGGGATTGAGCTCAATGAGTGTAAGTAGTGCCGAAGTGTCTGCAAGTCAGGTTGGAGGAGCGATTAGTCAGTCAAGGCTGTTAACGCAGCCTGTCAGTAGTGACAATGACGTGCAAACCCGAGTTGTTGAGTTACATCAGCAAGCTCAGTTACTTACGGGCCAGGCAGATAGCAGCACCAAGGTGACCCGTGAGCAACGCATGGCATTACATCAAAAAGCGGCTGCGACACAAGCCAGTAAGCAACAACGCGCTTTAGCACAACAAAACCAAGTGATTTATTATGACTTTTCATTTTATGACGCTCAAACGCGTTTGTTTGAAGATTACGATTACGACGGTTTTTATCAAACCTTTAGCGTGACCTTTGACGCTGACATCAATAGTAGTGGTGGCGATGTTCAAGCGGATGTGTTTGCAGAGTTATATTTAAGCCAAAACGGTGGACCCTGGATCCATTATTACTCGACAGATGTATTTACACTGAATGCCGATTCTAGCTTTGATGATTATGAAGTGCTCACCACATTAGCTACCGGATATCAAACCGACCATTATGATGTGCTTATTGATTTATACGAGTTAGGTTATGCCGACCCAGTTGCGACCATTAGTAGTGATGAGCTAGATAGCTTGTATGCCTTGCCACTTGAAAGTAGCGATCGTGACGCTGTATATGTAGAAGAAGTTTACGTAGAAGAGGCTCACGGTGGTGCATTAGGTTGGTTAAGCTTAAGTTTATTGGGCACTTTTGCCTGGATACGTCGTAGTTTGATGAACAAAAAATAACGAAATGTTTGCCTTTTCATAGGGTAGAATTGCGTTTTTAAGCTTCCTTTGTTTTTTACTTATTAAATAAGTAATTAGGAGAATGTATGTTAGTGAACGTTAATGCATCCTTGTTATGCAGCTCTTTAATCGCCTCGGCACTGTTGTTGTCTGGTTGTCAATTACCTAATCCTTACACAGGCGAGTCTGAAAATGCTAAAGCCACAAACGGCGCCATAATTGGTGCCATTGGTGGTGCAGCAATAGGAGTGGCTTCTTCAAGTAAAAAAGATCGCGGTAAAGGCGCATTAATTGGTGCTGCATCTGGCGCTGCCGTAGGTGGTGGTATTGGTTATTATATGGATGTGCAAGAAGCCAAATTACGCAAGCAGCTACAGTCTACCGGGGTGAGTGTTACGCGAAGTGGTGACAATATTATTCTTAATATGCCAAACGAAGTGACATTTGCAGTTGATCAAACTGTACTAAGCGAGCGCGCTAAATCGGTATTAAACAGTGTAGTTTTGGTTGCTAAAGAATACAGCGATACACGCTTAAACGTGATTGGTTATACCGACAGCTCAGGTTCAGACTCATACAATTTACGTTTATCGCAAGTGCGTGCCAGTGAAGTGGCGCAGTATATCACTAGCCAAAATGTAAATGGTTCTCGCGTGTCGTCAACGGGCATGGGCGAAGCCAATCCGATAGCGAGCAATAATAGTGCTGAGGGCCGAGCTCAAAACCGCCGTGTTGAGATAGTATTAACTCCCTTGGGTAAGTAACCCAGTGACAATCGTTTCAGCCTCGATAATGATAATCGTGTATTGATTCGATTAGAGATTGATTAAACAAAAAGCCATCGCAAGATGGCTTTTTGGCTTTTAGGTATTCGGGCCTGATATTTTCGTCACGGTCGAGGTGATTTCACCGTGTTTTAAGCGAGTATAGATCACATCACCTTTATTTAGTTGTTCTGCTTTATCGATAACCTGATTATTGAAACTTGTAATGGAATAGCCGCGGCTTAATGTGGCAAGTGGGCTGACGGTATCAAGCATATGAGCGGCTTGAGTTACCCGTAATGCTGCTTGCTTAAAGTAGTCGCTGCTAGCGTCGTTAAATCGTTCAGTTAAGTACTGCAAGCGCTGTTTTTCCAGATTTAATGTGCTGGCCGGAGAGCGTTGTTGCAGACGGTTATGCAGTTGCTGGTGGCGCATAGTTAAGCGACTGAGCTTATGCTGTAAGGCATGTTCTAAACGCATTTGCATTTCATCAAAACGTTGTTCAAATTGTTGCAGTTTACGTTGAGGCTCATGGCGTTGCAGCTGATGGACTAATTGATTTAAACGCCCACTTTGTTGTAACTGATAATGCTTCATGCTTTGTTGTAAGCGGGCTCGCAATAATATGAGCTTTTCGGCTTTGTTGCCTTTGTCTTTAGACAAGAGTTCTGCACCAGCGGAAGGAGTCGGGGCGCGCACGTCTGCAACATAGTCGCTGATGGTAGTGTCTATTTCATGGCCAACCGCGCTCACCACCGGCAAGGCACTATTGTAAATGGCATGGGCTAAATGCTCATTATTAAAACACCATAAGTCTTCTAATGAACCGCCACCACGAGTGAGCAGTAGTACATCCACTTCAAGCCGCTGATTTGCGGTGGCGATAGCCTGACAAATTAACTGGCTCGCCGCTGCGCCCTGTACTTGGGTTGGATAAACAATGACTTCAATTGATGGGTCGCGTCTTGCTAATACGTGCAAAATGTCTCGAAGCGCTGCACCAGTGGCTGAGGTTATCACTCCAATACGTTGAATATTATTTGGCAGTGCGCGCTTTGTTTCTGTGGCAAATAGACCCTCTGCGGCCAATTTTAACTTTAATGCTTCAAATTCTTGCGCTAATAGTCCGTCACCAGCAGGCAACATAGACTCTAATAGCAGCTGATAGTCGCCGCGAGGCTCGTAAACACTGATGGCACCTTTAACTAACACTTGCTGGCCATTAACGGGTTTAAAGCGTACAGATTGATTACGGCCTTTAAACATGGCGCAACGAATTTGCGAGTGACTGTCTTTTAAGGTGAGGTACCAATGGCCTGAGCTGGGCGAAGAAAAGTTTGATATTTCACCATTTAACCAAATTTTACCTATTTGACCTTCAAGAATATGCCTGACTTCGCCGTTTAATTGCGAAACAGTGTAAACATTGTTTTTTGTGGCACTCATGAATGTTCTCATTCTAAAGGTAATAAAAATCTATTTTCCATTTACCAACCGTAATATGCAAGGTATAATCTCGCCGCAATATTTCACCTCAAATCCTACTTACTAGGGAGATGTTGCCATGCTACGTTTACTGAAAGATGCACTAACCTTTGATGATGTGTTGTTGGTTCCTGCCCACTCGACCGTACTCCCTAATACCGCTGTTCTCAAAACACGTTTAACCACCAAGATTGAATTGAATATTCCGCTGGTATCTGCCGCGATGGATACCGTCACCGAGTCACGTCTTGCTATTGCAATGGCGCAAGAAGGTGGTTTAGGTTTTATTCATAAAAACATGAGTATTGAGCAACAAGCCGAAGAAGTTCGCAAAGTTAAAAGCTATGAAGCGGGGATAGTACAAGACCCTGTTACAGTCACTCCTGCAACAAGTTTAACCGACCTGCGTTTACTCACTGAGCGAAATGGCTTTGCTGGTTACCCTGTGGTGAATGATGCACACGAACTTGTGGGTATTATTACCGGCCGTGACGTACGCTTTGTAACAGACTGGAGCAAAACCGTTGCCGACATGATGACCCCAAAAGATCGTCTCGTGACAGTAACTGAAGGCACCAAGTTAGATGAAGTGCAAAAGTTAATGCATTCTCATCGCATTGAAAAAGTCTTAGTGGTTGACAATAACTTTAAACTTAAAGGCCTTGTCACTGTAAAAGATTTCGAAAAAGCTGAGCGTAAACCTAATGCCTGTAAAGACGAGTTAGGTCGTTTACGTGTTGGTGCAGCAGTTGGTGCCGGTCCTGGTAACGAAGAGCGTGTTGATGCCCTTGTTAAAGCCGGTGTAGACGTATTATTAATTGACTCATCACATGGTCATTCTGAAGGCGTGTTACAACGCATTCGTGATACTCGTGCTAAATACCCTGACTTACAAATTGTGGGTGGTAACGTTGCTACCGCTTCTGGTGCACTTGCGTTAGTCGAAGCGGGTGTTAACGCGGTTAAAGTGGGTATTGGCCCTGGTTCAATTTGTACCACTCGTATTGTAACTGGTGTTGGTGTGCCGCAAATTACTGCGGTGTCAGATGCAGCAGAAGCCGTGCTTGCGTTAGGTATCCCTGTCATTGCCGATGGTGGTATTCGTTTTTCTGGTGACTTAGCTAAAGCATTAGCTGCAGGTGCATCATGTATTATGGCGGGCTCTATGTTTGCCGGTACTGAAGAAGCCCCAGGCGAGACAGAACTTTACCAAGGCCGTGCGTATAAATCATACCGTGGTATGGGGTCTCTTGGCGCAATGGGCCAGGCTCAAGGTTCATCAGACCGTTACTTCCAAAGTGATAACGCCGCTGACAAGTTAGTGCCTGAAGGTGTTGAAGGTCGCGTACCTTACAAAGGTAAGTTAAAAGAAATCATTCATCAGCACATGGGCGGTTTACGTTCATGTATGGGATTAACAGGTTGTGCCACCATTAAAGATTTAAATGAAAAAGCACAGTTTGTTAGAGTGACTTCAGCTGGCATGGGCGAGTCACACGTTCATGACGTGACCATTACCAAAGAAGCACCTAACTATCGTTCATAATTACCTCAAGGGCGACGTTTGTCGCCCTTTTGTTACACGCATGATGGCCAATGTATTGGCCATGGCATTTAATCAATTTGTAAAGGTTACCCATGATTAATATTCATGATCATAAGATTTTGATCCTCGATTTTGGTTCTCAGTACACTCAACTTATTGCCCGTCGTATTCGCGAGATTGGCGTGTATTGTGAGTTATGGGCCTGGGATGTGAGCGAAGCTCAAATTCGTGAATTTGCTCCTAATGGCATCATTTTAGCCGGTGGCCCTGAAAGCGTAACCGCTGATAACTCACCTCGTGCACCAGAATACGTGTTTACTGCAGGCGTGCCTGTTTTAGGCATTTGTTATGGTATGCAAACCATGTCAGAACAGCTTGGCGGAAAAGTGATTCAAGGCGTGGGCGAGGGCGAATTTGGCTATGCTCAAATTGAACTGCAAACCACTTCTGCACTATTCAAAAGCATAGAAGATGCCGTAAGCGCAGAAGGCAAGCCATTACTTGATGTATGGATGAGCCATGGCGATAAAGTATCGGTGATCCCAGAAGGCTTTGTGGCTGTTGCTAAAACGGCAACCTGTCCTTTTGCTGCAATGGCGAATGAAGAAAAACGTTTTTACGGCGTACAATTTCACCCAGAAGTGACCCACACTCGTCAAGGTCAACGCATGCTTGAGCATTTTGCGCTAGACATTTGTGGCTGTGAAGCTAACTGGAAACCTTCATCTATTATTGAAGATGCCATTGAACGTTTAAAGCAACAAATTGGCGACGATGAAGTGATCCTTGGTCTTTCTGGTGGTGTTGATTCATCGGTTGTGGCTATGCTTTTACACCGTGCCATTGGCGACAAGTTAACCTGCGTGTTTGTTGACAACGGTTTATTGCGTTTAAACGAAGCCGAGCAAGTATTAGAAATGTTTGGTAATCATTTTGGACTAAACATAGTTCATGTTGATGCTGAAAACCGTTTCCTCGATGCAATGGCTGGCGTTGCCGATCCAGAAGCCAAACGTAAAATTATTGGCCGCGTGTTTGTTGAGATTTTCGACGAAGAATCAAAAAAATGCGTTAATGCAAAATGGTTAGCTCAAGGTACCATTTACCCTGATGTGATTGAATCGGCAGGCAGTGCTACCGGTAAAGCGCATGTGATTAAATCGCACCATAACGTAGGTGGTTTACCTGACGATATGGCGCTTGGTTTAGTTGAGCCGCTACGCGAGTTATTTAAAGATGAAGTGCGTAAGATTGGTTTAGAGCTAGGCCTACCTTACAACATGCTTTATCGCCACCCGTTCCCAGGGCCTGGTCTTGGTGTGCGTGTGCTTGGTGAAGTGAAAAAAGAATACTGTGATTTATTACGCCGCGCTGATGCTATCTTCATTGAAGAATTGCACAAAGCTGACTTATATAACAAAGTCAGCCAGGCATTTACCGTGTTTTTACCGGTTCGCTCTGTGGGCGTAATGGGTGATGGCCGTAAATATGATTGGGTTGTGTCGCTACGTGCGGTAGAAACTATCGACTTTATGACCGCGCATTGGGCTCATTTACCCTACGACTTTTTGGGGCGTGTATCGAATCGCATCATTAATGAAGTCGATGGTATTTCTCGTGTGGTGTACGATATTTCGGGTAAGCCACCGGCGACGATCGAGTGGGAATAATCCAAGCGGATTAATCTTCTGGTTCTATAAAAAAGACGCCTCGTCGTCTTTTTTATTTGTTAGAATAGCCGCGTAGACTGGTTATTTAGGCTAATTGCATGACTGATATTCCAAAGGCTGATTGTTTAACTGAATTAGCACCTAATACTTCCTCTGATGTTGTCGACAGTGCTCAACTCGCCATTGATCAACAATGGATGCGCCTAGCAATGCAATTGGCACAACAAGCTGAGTTAAAAGGTGAGGTGCCCGTTGGCGCGGTATTAGTTAAAGATGAGGTGATGATTGCCAGTGGCTTTAATTTAAGTATCTTAAACCACGACCCAACCGCCCACGCTGAAATGGAGTGTATCCGCCAGGCGGGTAAGGTACTCGAAAACTATCGCATGTTAGGGACAACCTTGTATGTCACTCTTGAGCCTTGCGCAATGTGTGCCGGTGCTATGGTGCATAGCCGAATTGAGCGAGTGGTTTATGGTGCCGATGATTTAAAAACTGGTGCTGCAGGTAGCGTGATTAATTTATTACAACACCCTGTATTTAACCATCAGCTTAGCGTTACTTCAGGAGTGTTAGCTGACGAGTGTGCAGGGCAGCTCAGTGCGTTTTTTAAGCGCAGACGAGCCGAAAAAAAAGCCCTTAAACAGTTAGCTAAACAGCAAACTGATTAAAGGCTTTTTAGGATTAGCCGTTAGCGTGAACCCAAAGTGAGTAAACTTAAATTAGCTCTCAGTTTGAACCAATAAAAAATGGGCACGTTGACGATTTAAAATGCGGCTTTTTTGTACTTTTAGCATGACGCGACGACGTGACATAGTGTTGCTTATTGCTCTTCTTCTCATACCGGTATCCTTTAAATCATTCTTGGTTGTATTGAATGTAAGCTGATATCTCATTTTACATGATGACACAATAACAAGAGATAACTGTTAATGGGTCATCATTTTTATTTTCCGCTTATGCAGTTAGGGTTTCTGAGCCGATACATTGGTATTAATGTTAACCTCTTCGGCGATGATCTCCATGCTATCACTTTCGTCAATCACGTCCATTTGTTTAGTTTGATTATCAACCCAAACTAAGGTGTCGTAATATCGGCGTATGCTATCAACATAGTGTACCGCTTCACTACCACGGGCATAGCCATAGCGGGTTTGTTTGTAATATTTAGACTGCTGTAACAGGGGCAATACCTTTTTTACATCACGCCAGGCGCTAGGGTTCATTCCCATTGACTCTGTTAATTTGCGCGCATCTTCCACATGGCCTAAACCAATATTATAAGCGGCTAAAGCAAACCAAATTCGTTGCGATTCTGGAATCGATTCTGATAAGCGATCCATCATGTCTTTGAGGTAAAATGCTCCACCGCGAATACTTTGCTCTGCGTCTAAACGATTATCGACACCCACATAGGTAGCTGTAGGTTGAGTTAGCATCATCATGCCACGTACGCCAGTGGGGGAGCGTGCTTTAGGGTTCCAATGCGACTCCTGATAGCTGGCGGCAGCGAGCTTACGCCAATCTAAATCACCTGCGTACTCTTCAAACATGCTGCGGTATTCAGGCAAAATATTGTCAATAGCGCGGATAAAGGCACGAGTGTCAACATAATCAAAACGTTTCACATGGCCAAAATATTTTTCGTTTAAATGCTCAAGGGTGCCGGCACGTTTCTCTTTATGCCAAAAGGCTAAAAGCTGACTCATTAAACGGTCGCTGTCTTTGGGCGGTAACAGCCAAACAACCTCAATTTTTTCTTCTAAAATCATTCCTGCTCGTAACTCAGGTAAAAAACGTTGGTTAATTAACAGGCTGTTTGAGTCTGATATTGTGTAGTTCAATTTACCTTTGGCAACCAGTGCGAATAATTCTTCGTTATCCTTGTCGTCAACTTGGTTCCACATGAGTTCTGGGTGGTCTTTTTGCAGTTGAGTTAAGGTATTAACCGACGATGAGTTTGCCATTACGGTTATTTCGCCAGACAGGGTGCCAATGTCTTTGGGTTCTGGCGTGCCTTCTTTATATACCAGTACCTGGTTGACTTTATATAAGGTCGGCCCAAGTTTAAATTGTTTGCTGCGATTAGGGGTTTTCGCAATACCCGCAGCAATAATGTCGATTTCGTTATTTTTTAATGCTTTAAATAAAGCTTTCCTGTCTGTATAGGGGATCATCTCTAACGGCACGGATAAATAATCAGCAAAACGTTGTGCCATTTCGAAATCAAAGCCGGTTTCGCCTAACTCTGAATTAAGGTAAATCTGAGGTCCATAAAGTGTACCCACCTTGAGGACAGTGCGTTTAGGGGCGGGCGCAGCAATATCTACCTGTTGAATATCAACTGGTTGGCAAGCGCTCAATATGCCTAAAAGAAAAATGATAAATAAGGTTTTGATCATATTTATTAACTGGTTATCTTAAGTTGTATCGTTAATGTTCACGAGAGTAATACGAGAAAAACGAGTGTAATACCTGTCGAATAGCCTTTAAATATGTAGGGAGTTGGTGTTTTTTTTCGCATACTTTATCAGGAGTTTTCCTAAACGCCTAGGCTTGTATAAAAAAGCAGCTAAAGCTGGCGGGTTTGTGCTCGATTGTAAAGTGAGCCTGTTATCCACTGTAGCATTATTCCCGCGGGATATTTTCCCTATCAGGAAACACTGTTTTCACCTGTGCTTGAACGTGATTTGTATTGTGCAATTCCCTATAATAGCGCCAATTCTGACCCTCCTATATAAATTATAAGGTGAATAGACGTGATGGAAATCATTCGCGGAGCCCCTGCACTATCTGCATTTAGAGTTCAAAAACTCATGGAGGCTTGCGAAAACGCATCGCTTCCTGTGTCGCAAATTTATGCCGAATATGTGCATTTAGCTGATTTGACTGAATCTCTTGATGATAATGAACGTCTACAGCTAGAAACGATTCTTACCTATGGTCCTGCGATTGAATCGCATGCTCCTAAAGGGGCGTTACTGTTTGTTACCCCGCGTCCAGGTACTATTTCTCCTTGGTCATCTAAAGCGACTGATATTGCTCATAATTGCGGCCTAGATAAAGTCAAACGTCTAGAGCGTGGTATTGCTTACTATGTTGAATCAGCCACATTAACGGCTCAGCAGCAAAAGCAATTGCAAGGTTTACTGCACGACCGCATGGTTGAAGTGATATTGCCAACGTTTGCTGACGCAAGCGTACTGTTTGCCCGTACAGAACCTGCCAAGTTTAACAGCATCAATATTTTGGCTGAAGGTCGTCGCGCTCTAGAAGTTGCCAACGTTAAGTTAGGTTTAGCATTAGCCGATGATGAAATTGACTATTTAGTTGAAAACTTTGTCCGCTTAAAACGTAATCCAAACGACATTGAACTTATGATGTTTGCTCAGGCTAACTCAGAACATTGTCGTCATAAAATTTTTAATGCAGATTGGACAATTGACGGCGAAGCACAGCCTAAATCTTTGTTCAAAATGATTAAGAACACCTTTGAAGTAACACCTGACTATGTGTTATCGGCTTATAAAGATAACGCTGCGGTAATGACAGGCTCAGTTGCAGGGCGTTTCTTCCCCGATCCAGACGGTGTGTATAACTACCACACTGAACCTATGCATGTATTGATGAAGGTTGAAACTCACAATCACCCAACCGCGATTAGCCCATACCCTGGTGCTGCTACCGGCTCTGGTGGTGAAATTCGTGATGAGGGTGCAACCGGTCGTGGTTCTAAACCTAAAGCAGGTTTAAATGGCTTTACGGTATCTAACCTTAAGATCCCTGGCTTTGTACAACCCTGGGAAGGTCAATACGGTAAACCTGATCGTATCGTTACCCCGTTAGAAATCATGCTCGAAGGCCCATTAGGCGGCGCGGCATTTAACAACGAGTTTGGTCGTCCGGCCTTGACTGGGTATTTTCGAACTTACGAGCAAGAAGTATCGAGCCATAATGGCGTTGAAGTGCGTGGATATCACAAGCCGATCATGATTGCCGGTGGTTTAGGTAATATCCGTGAAGAGCACGTGCAAAAGGGCGAAATCACCGTTGGCGCTAAGCTGATTGTATTAGGTGGCCCGGCAATGAACATTGGTTTAGGTGGCGGCGCGGCCTCTTCAATGGCATCTGGCCAATCAAGTGAAGATTTAGATTTTGCTTCTGTGCAACGTGAAAACCCTGAAATGGAACGTCGCTGTCAAGAAGTCATCGACCGTTGCTGGCAACTTGGCAGCGCGAACCCTATTCAGTTTATTCATGATGTGGGCGCAGGTGGTTTATCAAATGCATTCCCTGAATTAGTGAATGATGGTAATCGTGGTGGGGTGTTTAATTTACGTAACGTGCCATCAGACGAGCCTGGCATGAGCCCGCTTGAGATTTGGTGTAACGAGTCACAAGAGCGTTATGTATTATCAGTAGCACCTGAAAACCTACAACAGTTTGCCGATATTTGTGCCCGCGAACGTGCTCCATTTGCGGTAGTCGGTGAAGCGACTGAAGAAATGCATTTAACCCTTGCCGACAGCCATTTTAATAACAAACCAATCGATTTACCGCTTGAAGTATTATTAGGCAAAGCACCGAAAATGAGCCGTGATGTGGTATCGGCTAAAGCGGTATCGCCAGCGTTAGACCAGTCTAAAATTGACTTAAACGAAGCGGTCAAACGTATTTTGACTTTACCCACTGTTGCCGACAAAACCTTCTTAATCACCATTGGCGATCGCTCGGTGACTGGTTTAGTGAATCGTGACCAAATGGTTGGCCCTTGGCAGGTACCGGTTGCAGATTGCGCTGTCACTGCATCAAGCTATGACAGCTACACTGGCGAAGCCATGTCGATGGGTGAGCGCACACCGTTAGCATTGTTAGACTTTGATGCCTCTGCCCGTATGGCGGTTGCTGAATCGATTATGAACATTGCTGGTGCTGATATTGGCTCGTTCAAACGCATTAAAATATCGGCTAACTGGATGTCACCAGCAGGTCACCCAGGTGAAGATGCTGGTTTATATGAAGCGGTTAAAGCCATCGGCGAAGACTTATGCCCAGCACTAGGCATTACTATTCCTGTGGGTAAAGACTCGATGTCGATGAAAACCGCATGGGAAGACAACGGCGTTAAGAAAACCGTTACATCGCCAATGTCGTTAATCATCACCGCATTTGGTGTGGTACAAGATATTCGTAAAACGATTACGCCAGAGCTGCGCTCAGATAAAGGCGATAGCACATTGTTGATGCTGGATTTAAGCAATGGCCAAAACCGTTTAGGCGGGTCTTGTTTAGCACAGGTTTACAGTGAGCTTGGTGATATTGCGCCAACACTGGATAACACGGCTAACCTTGCAGGATTTTTTGAAGTCATGCAGCAATTAGTGGCTGAGCAGTCGGTAATTGCTTATCACGATCGCAGTGACGGTGGTTTGTTTACAACCTTAGTTGAGATGGCATTTGCCGGTAATACGGGTTTGCAAATTGATTTAGCCGCGTTAAAAGGCACAGACATAGAGCGTTTATTTAACGAAGAATTAGGTGCAGTTATCCAAGTTAGCAGCGAGCAGGCTGATGCCATTGCGGCACAGTTCATCGCTAAAGGTGTGACGTGTCATCAGATCGGCGGCCTACAAGCAGTTGATCAAATCACTATTACCGATGGCGAGCGCGTTATTTATACAAATAGCCGTACTGCGCTACGCACGTTATGGTCAGAAACCACCTATCGCATGCAAGCACTTCGTGATAACCCTGAATGTGCTGCAGAAGAGTTTGCGCTTAAGCAAATTGCTGATGCACCCGGCTTAACCGTTAAATTAGGTTTTAACCCGAATGAAGATGTTGCTGCACCTTATATTTTAAAAGGCGCAGCGCCTAAAATGGCTATTTTACGTGAGCAAGGTGTTAACTCGCACATTGAAATGGCAGCCGCATTTGACCGCGCAGGTTTTGAAAGCCGCGATGTGCATATGTCTGATATTTTATCGGGCCGTATTAGCCTAGAAGAATTCCAAGGTTTAGTGGCTTGTGGTGGGTTCTCGTACGGTGACGTTTTAGGTGCCGGTGAAGGTTGGGCTAAGTCCATTCTGTTTAACAACCGTGCACGTGATGAATTCAGCCGTTTCTTTGAGCGTGATTCGAGCATTGCGTTAGGTGTGTGTAACGGTTGTCAAATGTTATCTAACCTAAAAGAAATCATCCCAGGTAGCGAGCATTGGCCGCACTTTGTGCGTAACCGTTCGGAGCGTTTTGAAGCGCGTTTCAGTTTGGTTGAAGTACAGCAAACTCCGTCAGTGTTCTTCGAAGGAATGGTGGGTTCTCGTATGCCTATCGCTGTGTCACACGGTGAAGGTTTAGCTGAATTTGCCAATGCACAAGCATTAGCTAAAGCAGAAGCCTCAGGCACCATTGCACTACGTTATGTAGATGGCCACGGCCAAATTGCGACGCAATATCCACTTAATCCTAATGGCTCGCCAAATGGTTTAACTGGTATTTGTACAACCGATGGCCGCGTGACCATTATGATGCCGCACCCTGAGCGTGTATTCAGAACCGTTGCCAACTCATGGCATCCAGACAACTGGGGCGAAGACAGCCCATGGATGCGCATGTTCCGTAATGCGCGGGTAAAAATTGGCTAAGATTATAGCTGATAGGTCAATCAACATGGCGGCTCAATTGGGTCGCCATTTTTTATATCGGCAATAACGAGATCAAAAAGCCCCACAAGTGTTCACTTGCGGGGCTTTTTATGTATTAAATTGCGCTAACGCGCGAAACCGTAACTTACTAACTCAGGTTATTTAGTTTCTTTGGCGGTAAACATGTCTGAAAAGGCACGTTTATATAAATTGGCAATATTTTCAAATAATAGCGTCATATCTATCTCTTTGGGGATCTGGGGGGGATTAAGACTACGACGCAGTAGGATATTCGTGTTCTTAACTGTTTAATAATTATACGGTGGTTATTATTTGCACTCAAACAAGAAAAAATGATGTTTTAGATTAGTTTTATTTATGCATTATTCCGTTTGTAATATTAGGTTTGTTTTGTTGATTTTTTTAAATTGCTGATATTTATGGATATTGTTTTTATGGATTGATTATTTATAGATAAATGGTTTTTATCGCGAATTAAATACATTGAGATTTTTAACGACGTATTAACACATTGGGTTGGTCTTTATGTTTGGTCACTTTTATTATGGTAAGTCATCATTCCTAACGGGCTGTTGATTTTTGCTGTTTGACTTTTGTTCGAGTGACACGCCTTCTTATCGCGGTACTAGGTGCACTGCCTAGTAATCTAAGTAATGCTTTATTTGCAAAGCGTCATTCAACAAAGGTTCATTCAACAAAGAGTAAGCGTTTTTAGCCCAATCCACGCTGGCTGCGTGTGTTGGCCATTTTTACTGCGTTATCGACTCTTTATGTCGAATAACAGCACCTCAAAGTCTCTGCCGCGCGGTTTTATATGTGTGTAATGACCAACAATTCGCTGCAAAAACAAACTCGAAAGATCCGCAGCTCCTAGCAATTGCACTTTTTTTGTCAATACCTCTTGCGAGGGTGGGGAGGGGCGAATTTGCATTAATGTTGATTTTTTGGGCATAAAGAGGTTGTGTGAACGTCACAAAAATGATTTTTTTATGCGTTGTAGCACAAGTGTGAAAAACATAAGCTGTTGATATTAAAGCGCTAAAAAATATTCATGCAAAAAATCTAATGAAGGTCACATATTTAATTAAAAAACATGATCTCTTCAATCAATTTACCGTAAGATATATCAGGTTTAGGAATGGACTTGAAATCATAAGTTGTTGGGTTTATTGAATACTTTTATTGTTAAGTTAATCAACTTTGCAAATTATATTTCTGGGACAATATCATCAATTTGGCAATGCTTTATTGCCGTGTCGCATTTGGTCGAACTGAATGAAGTAAGGAGTCGCCAATGATTATCGAAGAGGTTGTTGAGCTATCGCGTTTTCAATTTGCGTTGACAGCCATGTACCACTTTTTATTTGTTCCGCTTACCCTGGGATTAGCCTTTATACTGGCCATTATGGAGTCAGTTTATGTAATGACTAATAACCAGATTTATAAAGACATGACCAAATTTTGGGGTAAGTTATTCGGTATTAACTTTGCCCTAGGTGTGTCTACTGGCTTAGCAATGGAGTTCCAGTTTGGTACTAACTGGTCTTATTATTCGCATTATGTTGGTGATATCTTCGGTGCGCCATTGGCGATTGAAGGATTGATGGCATTCTTCCTGGAATCGACCTTAGTGGGTATGTTTTTCTTTGGGTGGGATCGTTTTAGTAAGCGTCAGCATCTTGCAATAACCTGGTTAGTGGCTATTGGCTCTAACATGTCTGCATTGTGGATTTTGATTGCAAACGGTTGGATGCAAAACCCCGTTGGTTCAGTGTTTAACTACGAAACCATGCGCATGGAAATGACTAACTTTGCCGAAGTGGTATTTAACCCTGTTGCGCAGGTTAAGTTTGTGCATACAGTGGCTTCTGGCTATGTAGCTGGAGCAATGTTTGTTCTCTCGATTAGTGCTTACTACATCCTCAAAGGCCGTGATTTACCCTTTGCTCGTCGCTCGTTTGCCATTGCAGCCAGTTTTGGTATGGCGGCGATTTTATCGGTTATCGTATTAGGTGATGAATCAGGATACGAAGTGGGTGAAGTTCAACGTGTTAAATTAGCGGCAATTGAAGCTGAATGGCACACAGAACCCGCACCAGCAGCGTTTACTGCGGTTGGTTTCCCTAATCAAGAAACCATGCACACAGATTATGCTGTTAAAATACCGTACTTAATGGGAATTATTGCAACACGTTCTTTAGATGAAGAAGTAACAGGAATACGAGATCTTGTTAAAGAGCATGAAGTGAGAATTCGTAACGGTATGGTGGCTTATGCGTTACTTGAAAAACTGCGTGCAGGTGATGAAACCCCTGAAACTCGTGCACAATTTGAAGCGACAAAAGGCGATTTAGGCTATGGCTTCTTACTAAAACGCTACACAGATAACGTGGTTGATGCGACAGAAGAGCAAATCATTGCGGCCTCTTTCGACTCTATTCCAACGGTAGCGCCAATGTTCTGGAGTTTTCGTTTAATGGTGGGTTGTGGCGTGATTATGTTGTTTGTGTTTGCTGCTGCGTTTTGGCAAAGCACACGTCATAAAATTGCTGAGAAAAAGTGGGTGTTGCGAGCAGCACTATACAGCTTACCGCTACCTTGGATTGCCATTGAAGCAGGGTGGTTTGTATCAGAGTTTGGCCGTCAACCTTGGACCATCTCAGAAGTGCTACCTACCTTTATGTCGGCATCGAGCTTAACGCCAGCTGATCTATGGTTCAGTATTATTTCGATTACGGTTTTCTATACCATTTTACTGGTGATAGAGGCTTTCTTAATGTTCAAGTTCGCACGTCTTGGCCCAAGTAGCTTAAAGACTGGTCGTTATCACTTTGAAACCCAAGATGCCTAATCGGAGGACCTGATTATGTTTGATTATGAAGTATTAAGATTTATCTGGTGGGCATTAATCGGCGTGTTATTTGTCGGTTTTGCTGTCACCGACGGCTTTGATATGGGTGTTGGCGCGTTATTACCGATTATTGGTAAAGACGACACCGAACGCCGTATTATGATTAACTCCATTGCCCCTCACTGGGACGGTAACCAAGTTTGGCTTATCACCGCAGGTGGTGCCTTATTTGCTGCTTGGCCTATGGTTTATGCAGTGTCGTTTTCTGGCTTTTATGTGGCAATGATGTTGGTGCTGTTTGCCCTTTATATGCGTCCTGTTGGCTTTGATTATCGTTCTAAAATTGAAGATCCAAAATGGCGTAAAACCTGGGATTGGGCTTTGTTTGTTGGCGGTTTTGTACCACCACTGATCATTGGCGTTGCATTTGGTAACTTACTGCAAGGTGTGCCATTTAACTTTGACGAATACCTACGTGCAACTTATCACGGCGGGTTATTTGGCTTGTTAAATCCCTTTGGATTATTAGCCGGCCTTGTCAGTGTTACCATGTTTATGATGCAAGGCGCATCCTGGTTACAAATGAAAACCGAAGGCGAGTTACGTGTGCGCAGTGCTAAAGCATCGCAAATATGTGGTGGTTTACTGTTTGTACTATTTGCGGTTGCAGGCGTTTGGCTTGTTAATGGCATTGATGGTTATGTGATTACATCAACGCTTGACCTAGCTGGCCAATCAAACCCTACCACCAAAACCGTTGCTGTTGAGGCCGGTGCTTGGTTAGCCAATTACGACAAATATCCAGTGACCATGTTATTCCCTGTATTGGGCTTGTTAATGCCAATTTTAGTGATTTTAGCTAGTCGCTTTAATCGTAGTGGCTTTGCATTCTTGTTTAGCTCGCTTGCTATTGCTGGTGTGATTGTGACTTGCGGTGCAGCCATGTTCCCGTTTGTAATGCCATCATCATTAGAGCCTAATGTGAGCTTAACCATGTGGGATGCAACAGCGAGTCAAATGACGTTAAAAGTGATGACATTTGCGGCTATTATTTTCGTACCAACGGTATTAAGTTACACCATTTGGACTTATTACAAGATGTACGGCCGCTTAAATCGTGCGTTTATTGAAGACAATAAAACGTCACTTTACTAGTTTAAGGAGCGATATCTATGTGGTATTTTGCGTGGATTTTAGGTGTATTACTGGCATGTTCATTCGGTATCATCAATGCGTTATGGCTTGAAAATACTGAAAACATGGATCGTCAAAGCGAAGATTAATCTTCTACTATGCCCATCAGTAACAAAAAACCGCTTTAGTGATAAAGCGGTTTTTTTTTGGTAGTTATTATGAGTAACTTGTTACCGCTAACTCGTTACCGCTTTTCCTTGTAGAATTGTTCTTCGCGGTTTCATCAGCAGCAGGTACATTACTGGCACCCACATTAATGACAGCATTGTGGTCAATAAAGTACCGCCGGCAATGGCGATGGCAAAGGGTGGCCAAAAACCGCCGCCTGCAATGATTAATGGTAAAAAGCCGCCAATGGTGGTGATGGTGGTTGAACCAATATGGCGCCCGCAGCTGCTAACGGTATCGATAATTAACCTAATATTACCTTGCTTGGCATCGGGTACATCTTCAAGTTCAGCTAAAATCACAATGGCAGCATTAATGGCTAATCCCATTAACCCCAACAAACCGATAATAACGGTAAACCCAAATGGATAACCAAATACAAACACCGCAAGCAAGCCTAATCCTGCCGATTGGAATGCACTAAGCAAAATGATGGCTGTTAATCTAAATGAGTTAAATGACAGTACAACAGTGGCCAAAAGTAGGGTTACCACAAGCACAATATTAGACATCAAGTTACCCACAGCCTCATTGCGCTTGGCACTTTCACCACCAATTTCAAGATGATAACCTGCTGGAAGTGCTAGTTGTTCAACTTTTTCTTTTGCATCGTTTAACACCTGAGCCGGCAGTACGCCACTGGTGATGTAGGCTTCAATGGTGTTGACCCTCTCACCATTACGGCGTGGGATTGCACCGCGGCTCACATTGACTTCATTATAAGATAATGCCGATAGTGGAATTCCAGATCCAGATGCCGAGACCAAGTTTATTTCGGCTAATCGGGTTGCCTGTTCACGGCTAGAGTCGCCTAAACGGACTCGTACAGGTAGTGATTCTGTTTGCTCTAAAATACTGCCGCCAATAATCCCAGTAGTGGCCATTTGTATTTGGTTGGCAATGTCGCTTAAGCTCAAGCCGCTCATTAAGCTGGCGTCTTCATTTACCTGTAACCACACTTTAGGCGCACCAGAGCTTAAAGTTGCACGAGTATGAATAACATCAGGCGTGGCATTTAAAATGCCTCTCACTTGTTCGCCTAATACTTTTAATGTGTCTAAATTAGGGCCATAAATGCGTAACTCTACAGGGGCATTAAATGGTGGGCCTTGTTCTAATTTGCGCACCAGTATTTGTGCTTGTGGGTATTCGATATCAAGCTCTTTTTGTAATTGCAAAATAAGCTTGTTAGCGGCAACAAAATCGGTCACTTTAATCATCGCCTGAGCGTAATTTGTTGCCCCTTGCTGGCGTTGAGTGAGGTTGTAATAAAACGATGGCGTGTTACCTCCAACGACCCAGGAGGCTTCGAGTATTTCATCTATTTTTTGTAGCTTGGTGTCGATAAGCCTCACTTGTGCCAACGTATTTTCAATACTCACGTGTGGCGCTAAATACACCTCTATTTGAAACATGTCTCTATCTGAAGGCGGGAAAAACTGCTCTGTCATTTTACCTGCGGCAAAAAAGCCTACTACAGGCAAAATGCCGATGACAATTGCAGTTAATAACGGACGATGAAGCGCAAAATGCAAGCTGGCGGTAAAGGCCTGGCTGATACGTGGAAAAGCCATTCCTTGTTGATACCATGCGCTTGGTTTTTCACTGCGGCTAAAACGACCCGCAAGGCCAGCAATAATCGTGTGAGAAATTATATAAGAGCCAAGCAGGGCAAACATAACCGAAATAGCAATGCCGCCCACAAACTCACCGGCAGCACCTGGCATTAATACAATGGGAGCAAAAGCCAGCATGGTGGTGATGGTTGAGCCCGCTAAAGGTAGCCATAAATGGTGTAAGGTTTTAGTGACGGCCTCAAGTTTCGTCATGCCTTGTTGGCGCCGCTGGGCAATGGCATCGACGATGACGATTGCGTTATCGACCATAATGCCTAAGGCCACGACTAAACCTGTTACCGACATTTGGTGAATAGGCAGCCCGGTATATTTCATACAGGTTAGGGTAAACAATGCTGTTAACGGTAGTGATATTGCAACAATTACGGCATTGCGCAGCCCTAAAGTAAGCATTAATACCACAAGGATTATAATAAAACCTTGCAGTAAGTTAACCACTAAATCACCCAATCTATCTTGAGTATAACCTTGCTGATCAAACAGCCATTGCACCTTAATATTGGCGGGTAAATTGACAGAGAATTGCTCAATCGTGCGGTTAACTTGTTGTTGCCATATATCAACTCGGTTGTTGTCGAGCATACGCGCAGAAACCAGTATACCTTGTTGGCTATCGATTAAGGCGACGCTGCCTGCCGGGGTTTTGCTTTGGCGAGTAATAGTTGCAACATCGCCAAGGCGAATAATTTGCCCATATTCATCAACTTTTAACGGCACTTGCCTGATGCGGTGCTGCGAGTCAAGTTCGCCAGACACTTCAACTAGGGCTCTAAATTGGCTGTTATTAATTTCGCCTGCTGAAATTTTACTGTCTGCATTTGATAAAATGGCAGCAATACTGGCAGGTGTGAGATGAAGCTGGCTAATTTTATTGCCGTCCAGCTCTACGAGTATTTCTTCTTCTGGTGCGCCATAGAGTTTGGCAAAGTCAGTGCCGGTTAATAGGCGTAAGCGGCTTTGTAACTCTTTGGCGTAGCGATTGAGAATATCGGCTCTAACAGGTGAGTCATCAGCCCACACAAGCCCTAAAATGGCAGTGCTAGCGTAACCTAGTTGATCATCTAAAATGCCATTTTGAGCCGCATCGGGTAGCAAGTATTTGCTGTCTGCAAGCAAATCGCGCGCGCGCGACCAAACCGGATCTGTATCTGTAACCGTATCTTTTAATTCGAGCTGAATAACTGAAATACCAGGTCTTGAAGTCGATTGAACCAGTTTTAAATCTTCTAAACGACGTAATTGGTTTTCGAGCACCTCGGTCACTAGTGCTTCAACCCTTTCGGCAGATGCGCCTGGATATTGAGTAATAACAGAAGCAAAACGGTTGGTAATGTGCGGGTCTTCAGTGCGCGGCAGGCTCGATATCGCCCCAAGCCCCGCAACGATTAACAGTGCGATAAATAAACTGGTTAAACGACCATTTTCAAGAAACGCTTTAATCATAGCGCCTCCCCACGAGTATTTTGTGCCAATATCACATTTTGGCCAACAACGACTTTATGTAGCCCATCTACGACGATTTGCTCGTTAGCTTGTATTGCGCCTTTAATAAATGCCTGCTGTTCATTTGTGTAAATGATTTCAACATCTCTGCGTTCAATTTTATAAAGTGGTGCATCATCTTTTACTACAACATACACATTCCAAAGACCTCTCACGCCATCGGTTAATGCTGACATTGGTACCCAATAACCTGCTACGAAATGATCTTGCTGATAAACCAAATAAGCAATTTCACCATTGATTGCCCTTGCTGATTCAGGCAGTTGGATCCTCAGTTGCACTGTGCGGCTTGTTGGGTTTACCTCGGCGCTTATCCCGGCAATTTGAGCGGTAAACGTTTGCTTGCCAACGCGCACATCGACATGTTGCTGCGCCGTTAATTGCTGGGCAATATCGACTGGCACACCAATGTAGGCGACAGGTTGACTACTACCCACTAAATTAAACACTGCACTGCCAAGGGCTATTACTTCACCTAGGTTGTGATAGCGCTGACTAATCACACCATCAAATGGGGCGACTAAGGTTGATTTTTCAATTTTTAATTTTGCCGCAGTTAAGCTGGCTTCAATGCGTTTTTGATTGGCTTGTAAGCTAATAACCTGTTGTTGGGTTTCATCGAGTTGCTGCGCCGACACATAGTTTTGCGTTTTTAACTTTTGTGTGCGTGCTAAGGTGCTTTTTGCCAAGTCGATATCTGCTTGAGTTTGTAACAGGCTTGCTTCGAGTTGTTGTTTTTCGGCAATTAACAAGTCGGTGTCTAATTGCGCTAAAAGTTGGTCTTTTTTGACCACATCCCCGCTATCTACGGCAATACTATTGAGTTTACCCGCCAGTTCAAAACCAATGCCAGTGGTGTTTGCTGAGCGAATTGTGCCAGTATAAGTTTGTATTTTTTGGTAACGATCATTAAGCACTAATGGCTGAGTTAAAACCGATTGATACTCAACGGTTTGCGAATGTTCTTTAACTTCAGAGCCACAACCATTTAATGCGAAGATACTGATCCCGATAACCCAGAATCTAAGGCGTTGCGCAAGTGTGCTAACTGCAAACATAATTATTCCTTTAAAACTATATCTAATCAGGTGATGACTCATCTCGCGCTCTGCTTAAGGTGTTACCTGTAACCATACCGTAAGATGTAATTTATTTGTTAACTAGACTCGGTAGTCTAATTTTATAAAACTAGACTGACTAGTCTATTTTTGGGTATTATGAATTAATGATATCGAAAAATATCGATGCTGAACTTTGCAATAGGGTTAACCTACGGATTTCACATGACAGAAAATACTTCAGGCATAAATAATGATGAACAGGCCAACTTAAGTCGCAGTGAGCAAAAGCGAATGCAAGTGCTTGAGTCGGCAATGGAATTGTTTTGCCAAAAAGGCTTTCCACTTACCAGCATGGATGAGGTGGCTAAACATGCGGGGGTTTCCAAACAAACTGTGTACTCGCATTTTGGCTCTAAAGATGATTTATTTGTTGCAGCCATTGACTCTAAATGTGTTGTACATCAGCTCACTGGTGATATTTTAACTGATGCTCGTGATCCCCAAAGGGTGATATTACTATTTGCCAAACAATTTGGTGAGTTAATTGTGAGCAAAGACACCATGACAGTATTTAAAACCTGTGTCGCACAAGCCGATACCCACCCAGAGGTGTCTAAATTGTTTTACGACGCAGGGCCAAAGCACATATTGGGATTAATTCGTGATTACCTTACCAAGGTGAATCAACATGGCCAATATTACTTCGAAAATCCACACGACAGTGCTGTAAGGCTGTGTTTAATGTTATTTGGCGAGCTTAAGTTACGCCTTGAACTTGCGTTAGAAACCGAGCATTTATTGTTAAGCAGGCCGCAATATCTACAAGATACCGCAGAGATGTTCTTGCGGGCGCATAAGGTTGCAATAAAATAATGCATAAGATTTGAACTGAAGTATTACTTAATTAGTATTGGTTCAGACAGTTTATGCTACACACCATATTATTTCGAAAGGATGCACATGATTATGACGTCTTTTAACGGCTCTAACTTTACGCGCAATACACTGAGTTTATCGATTAAATCGTTATTATTAATCCCAGGGCTATTACTCAGCCAACAGGCCTTAGCTGCACCTGAACGTTCGCCATTTTCGCTGACTGTTGCGCGTACTTCTGCGGTTACGGCTAATGTGGGGCAGGGGGATGAAAATCAATTACAGCGAGATGCGTGGAAAACCAGTTTTTCAGCAGCCATGCCGTTAAATAGACAATGGTCAATTGGCGCCAGTGTCGGCTACGATAACCATGATTACGACTGGCGTATTAACCAGGCAACGCCGTTACGTTTAAGCGAACAGGATTGGTCAACCGTACATCAATACAGTGCCGGGCTATCATTAACTTACCGGCCAGATAATCACTGGATGTTTATAGTTGCTCCTAAATTGCAATATGCCTATGCCGATACCGCCTCATCGTCAAATGCGCAAAGCTACGGTGTTGTTGCATCGGGCATGTACCGTTTTAACTCAGGTAATATGCTTGGGTTAGGCGTGGCTTATTTGAATGACATTTCAGAAGTACGCACCGTACCTTACTTAGCCGTGCGCTGGCAAATCAACGACAAGTTAGTGCTAGCTAACCCGTCTCAAGCCGGTTTTAGTGGCCCAGCAGGTTTAGAACTGAGTTATCAATATAAGCCTGATATTGATTTTGGTATTGGTAGCTCAAAACGAACTGAACGCTTTTTAATTGCCGATGATGATCAAACCATCGAGATTGACGAATGGGTGGGCTTTGTTCGTGTAGGCTGGAAAGCGACCGACAATGTGAGTGTCAATGCTTATGCCGGTTACTATTTTGGCGGCGAAATGGAGCTTAGTGAACCCGATGTTACCGAAGACATTGAAAACCAAGCCGCGTTTGGGCTAGCGTTTAAATTAGCTTTTTAAATTAATGTGTTAAGCTATATTTAGTCCAGCTTATAAAATAAAAAATGCCGCTGACATCAGCGGCATTTTATCAATCATATGCTTTAAAAATAAGTGACGTCTTTAACCCGTTTAGGGCGATTTTGTTGTTCGTACAATTGCCACACTTGCTTAAAGTCTAACGCTAACTCAGTGACATAAAACTCACCAGAAGGATAGGTTTTCACCACTTTCGCACCGCGAATAATACCACTCACGCTTGACTTAACATTATCGTCAGTTAATAACCACTCACTGACATCGCTATTCGCTGAAATTTTTTGGCCGTAAACTTGCTCAGCCAATTCACGATAGGCTGCAATTTTAGACGCCTGCATTGCCATTAAAATACGGTGCGATGGTTCAGGGCTTGGTTGAGTGGCTAATGGGGCATAACCTACCGCCGTTAAAGTCGGGAAGGATGTTGGCGCCTCCGTTTCCCACTGCACATATTTATCTTTACTCACACAGCCACTGAGTAACACCAACATCATTGTTAATATGAGTGTCCTCATAGCTTTTCTCCTAATACGGTATAACGGCTGTCGCCTTTTTTCTCATGACGGTATAACAAGCCATCACGAGACTCGATAATTTCAGACTCTTGTAAATATCCAGATAAACTCGACGCCGCAACAAAAGATTGCACTGCAGATAGCACACGGTTATTGGTTACGTTAACCACCCGACCATTAAACACTATACCTTCAGGGGTCATGGTCATTGTAGACACTAATACATGTGACACGGGCAGATCTGATGGCAATAATTCCCAATTACGGCTTAACATAAATTCGCCTTGCTCAGTTGCACGCAAACTGATGGCAACATTCATATCAACTAAATTAAATTCATGCGCATGAAACGCCGCCAATAAACCTTGCTGTAATTGTAAGGCTAGCTCATTGGTCGCATTTAAATTATTAGCCAGTACCGGAGTTGTGATCAGCAGGGGTTGATCAGGCCGTAAGGCGTCATTTTGTAAAACTAATTCATTGACCAGTTTTTCGGCCCACACATTAATTTGGCCTTTTGGCGCTAATCCAGCGGCTTGAATATCGTAAACCAACTGATCATGATAGACATCGTTTTCATCAGCCACTTTGACGTATTTACCGTTATTGTTAAACGCTAAATTATTTGCCGGGTTAGGCGTTTGGCTACATGCTGCGATAGTCAGCATCGCAAACACTGCCGTAGTGGGGATAAGCCTATTAATCATGATGATTCCTTAAAGAGTGTCGCCGGTGCTCGCGATAGCATGTCGGGCGTAAAAGCCGAAAATACCCAACGGCTCTGTTAGTTATAATGCGCCACGACCAAGCCGCTATTAAGCTATAAACCTTTATCGGCACTGGGCTAAAAAGCTTTACTAGATTTAACCAACAAACAAAGCACTCAGCAGTGGCGCAATTTTTGCTTACTAAATTATATCGCGTCAGTTGATTCATTTTATATGCTAAAAGAAGGCAAAACTGACGACTTTTTGACATTAGGATATCGTATGCCGGCGCCAATTTACTTTAAAAAACCTGTTACCAGCCAACACAAGCTAGCCCTTGTCGTGTTGATATTGATGAGTTTATTTCAGGTGCCTGCCGCTTTGGCTGAGCAGGTTGAAGTCACTGGCAGGGCTAAAATTGTCAATGGCGATATCGATAAAGCCCGCGAAGATGCAATCAGTCAGGCGTTAAATTATGCCAGCTTAAAGGCTGGAGTTAATTTTTCGAGCGAGCAGTCAATCGACCAGGGGCGGCTCACTCAAGACACCTTTCAAATGCAGCGCATGGGCA
The DNA here is from genome assembly GCF_019931735.1 of Shewanella inventionis. NCBI lineage: Bacteria > Pseudomonadati > Pseudomonadota > Gammaproteobacteria > Alteromonadales > Shewanellaceae > Shewanella > Shewanella inventionis. The sequence goes on from NZ_CP082926.1 coordinate 1,988,196, forward strand.
CAGCAAACAATGTTGAATTAATGAGTGAAATGATCAGCCAGAACACCATTACAGTGGTGTTACAGCTAGAGTTAGCAGAACCCGAACCTAATGCTCAATGCAAAAGCCAATTATTAAAAGCTTCAATTATGTTGCCGCAATCTTACCTGCAAGAACGAGAACAACTGCGCTATGGGCAATTAGCTAATTTCGAACAGCAAATAACGCTGCAATTGGGCAAAGTGATTAACTCACAATCTCGACATAGCTTTGCTCGCGTCCATGCCGATGAAAAAATTGATAACACCAACCAGCTTGTTAACTTCAGGGGGTATCGCATTCCCACATGGTTAGGTGAAATTACAGAAAGTCAGTATATATTGCAGCCAGATATTATTGATATTTCAACAGAGCCAGCAGAAAGTCGGTTTTTTGGTTTGAGTGAAGACTATCCACAAAGGCAGTTTATGATAAAAATGACGCTTTACCATGCGATTAGTGGCGAAGTGGTCTGGACCGAAACCTTTACCACATCAGCGCCGTGGGAATTTGAAAAACAAGAAGTGGTATCACCAGCTAATCAACGCTTTTGGCGTTCATCTTATGGCCAGGCCATTAGTGAGATCTTTCAGCAAAGTGTGTTAACGCTTGATAACCAGTTAAATTGCAGACCATTATTAGGGCAAATAATAGCAAGGCAAGGGGACAGATTAATCATTAATCTTGGTCGTAAAAATGGTGTAAAAATGGGTGATAAGTTCCAAATTGTGCTGCAAAAAAATATCCCCGATCGCCTAAACACTATGCGCCCCATCGCCAGTAAAAGTCGTGCAAGTGTAGTAATAGAGCAAGTTAGCGAAGACAGCGCAACAGCTGTATTTGAAGGAATCGATGCAGCAGATAATATTCAAGTGAACGATATTGCGATTAAAAACTAATCATCAATAATATCTAAGTGAGTTTAGCAGACCATTAACGCCGTTTTAAGCTGAAGATGTGGTAAATATTATCCGTATACGTCATTAACTCGGCTAAGATTTAAGCAATTAAATTTAAAGGCTTTAAATCAATTTTAAACTCAGTATAATCACAGGGTCTCTCTATAGCTCAACAGGATAGAGCAGCCGCCTCCTAAGCGGCCGATCGGGGTTCGAGTCCCTGTGGGGAGACCATAACACCTATTTTTATATTTAAAATCAATAACTTAATAAAATAGTCAAAAATTGTGCCGCCTATGTGCCGCCTATGTGCCGCCTCTGGAAACCACTTTTTTGGAATTTTTTTTTAAGCATTCTTCAAAACTCCGCTTTTCGATAGTTTGAACTCAATCATGGACATTTAAACGTATTTCCAATAGTTTTCTATTAAAGCTAAAACATGGAAGTATTGTGTAATGAACCTCAAGAAAGAGTCTAACCTACAAACTAAACCTCACTAGTCTGAAGTCGATAATCAGTTAGAAGAACTTCTAACCGAAATGCCTGAAGCGCTGAAGTTGCAAATGGTTAATATTTTAAATTCGTCAGAACATGCTAATCAAAAGCTGAAAGCCGATTTTTTAGCCAGCTTACAGTCATTCGACATGCTCACTCAAAAAGATTCAGCCGTTAGACCTTTTCTTCCAAAAGGCACTAATGAAGAGTCTTTAGCCAAAGCGCTTTCGAAAGTTGATAACAGTCAGTCAATACTTGAGACTGAACAGCTTGAAGGCGCAGATATTTTTACATCATTATTTGAGTCAATTGCCGCAGAGCCATGTGATGACATTAATGAGATCAGACAATTTGCCAATGCTGCCAACTTACATGAAGCATTTGGTGAAGAAGGTAGTGAAGCTCTCACATTTCTAAATGCGATTCCACAAGACAGTGCTGAGCTTATTCATGGTGCTATAGCTTGTCAAATGGCTGGTATGCCTAAGCAAGCCAATTTATTGTTTGAATTATTTGCTAAACGTCAATTTATCGATGCTAATGATGGGTATCAGTCACTTCAAACAGAGATAACAAAACATAAAGGTTATGCAGAAGCTTCATCAAAAGCTGGAAAAGCAGGTCGAGATAAGCGTTATGCTAAAAAAGATAAAGTAGAAGCTTTTGCTATACAGTTTTATACTCAGAAAAATTATGCTAACCCGCATCAAGCTGCGCAAGCTATTGCTGAGAAAGTGTTAAGTTTTGAGGAGAGTATCAATTATTCTTTTACTTCTTCCTACCAAGCAATCTGAACAATCAACTCTTGGCTGAGCAAGCATATTAAATCAACTAAATAAAATGGATTTTTACTGTGGTTAAAAATACCTCACAAGCTAAATTGCTTTTTCCAAAACCTCAATATCCAACACACAGAGCTTATATTGATCTATTTATTAGAATGCTTAATAAAGACAAAATTTGTGTTCTTGAGCGAGATTTAGAGATCTTGTCTATAGGATTAGGTAAAACCGCTCATAAGCTATTTCAATCAGTGGTGGAAAAAGAAACCTTATTCGAGCAGGTTGATGCTTTATTGCTCGGTTCTCTAAAACTAAAAGTTGAAGTGAAAAAAAGATTAGCTGAGTTTGGTGTTGAGCTATTAGATGATTCAAATCACGCTGTAATTGACTTGATTTTTGCACAATACAACGTAAAGCTTGATAAGGTTCAAGTAACTAAAAACAAAACGAACTTTAAGATTGAAATTGAGAAGATTAAAAAGTCAAAAGCTACAACCGAAATTTTAAATAAACCACGATTAGTACAAAGCGTACAAAACACTAAGCAACAGGTTGATAAACATTCAACGGATATGTTTAAAGCAAAGATTATTCAAGCTAGAGCATTATTTCCTGAAGATATTTACCCCAATTATCGAACTTTTACAGACTCTCTACTTCAACAGGTTACGAGTGATCCACTACGAATTTCAGGTGCTGATATGGAAAAACTATCAAGTGCATTTGGTTCAGAAGAACTAGCTTTATTCGCAAATCTTAATAATCATAAAACAATTGAAGAAAAGCTAAAACACATTGTGTTTGGTTTACTTCAGTTAAAAATTTCAGTGAAAAAAAGGCTTAAGGACAATGGTTGCGAGCTTTCCGTAACTGCTAACGTAACCGTTATCAAAAATATTAAGGCGCAATATCAATCAAAAGTGGAGGCTATAGAAGCTAAAAAACAACATGATTTAGAAGAAAAAAGACAAGTTATAGAATCTGAAAGATTAAGAGTTATACAAAAGGCTGAAGCTGAAAGGATAAAGCATTTTTCTGACTTTCCTAAATTGGGTGTAAAAAACATTCCGAAAAACTCTCATGCTGAAAAGCTTTTAAATAAACTAATGAGAAGACAAATCAGTCTAGATGAAAAAAAATGGTTAAATAGTGAAGGTATTATTTCAGAGCTTATCGATAAAATGTATTACCTTCAGTTAGCTCATCAACATTTTCAAAATTGGAAACAAAAAAGCCGACCTTGGGAATTGGTTAATGCCAGTGCTGCTTATAGAAAAGCGGAAGTACTGACCAAAATAAAAAAAGCGTTAGATGAGTCATATCCGTTTAATATTCCTAAGAATGAAAAGAAATTAAAATCTGCTTTATTAACCACATACGGTGGCGTTTGTAGAGACTTAAAGGATTATGTGAATTCAATTAAACTTGGTTTAGAAGCACATAAAGTGACACCGTTAAATTTCATGCCATGTACTTTGCTAGGCGCTGTTTATCTTTCAACGGGTGAATTTGACTTAGGCCATGAGTGGTATGACAAAGCAAAAGAACGAGGATTTAGCCAAGACGCTTACGATAATGATATTAAATCTGTTTATTTTAGGGCAAGTGATGAAATGAAAAATAGGTTAAAACAAAACCTCGTAGCTACTGGTCACAAATATAAATGGTTATAAATCTATACCGTCGCACCCTGTGACGGTACTTTTACACCCCAAGAAATACCTTCACACCCTGTGGTGGCGACAACTACCTTGAAAAACGCCGTGACTAATTTACAGTAATTTTGGTTAATGTCAAAAATGCAATTATCGATTAAAGTTGTTGATAAATAACATTTAGTTGATTTTGGTTGACTTTGGTTAAATTCAACCAAACTCACCTGTGGGGAGACCATATCTTCTTTTGTTTTATTAAAATCTTTGTCTTTATTTTCTCTGTTGCTCTATCGCAGTTGACCTCGTTTTAACGCTATAATTGCAATCTCATTTTAGTTTGCCAGGAGCAGTTGTTTGTCACACTCATATATTCCATTTGATCTTTATAAACGTAAGTGGATTTTTAACCATAAAGATTTGCCTGTAGCAGATGCTGACAAGGCGTTGATTAAGCCATTGGCTGATAAAAGTGCCATGGAAGTCTGGAATAAGTGGATAAGCAATAAAAGCAGCCGAGCAGAGCTATTTGAGAAAGGCGATTGGCCAGCAAAGCAAGATGCCTGGAGTGCAACTGAACATTGGCAGTCGGCGTGGGATTCTCATGATAATGCACTGCCTGAAGCCATTTTAGAACACATTCAATGGCCAGATGATGCTGTGATTTATTTTTGTTATGAAAAATATCAAGTGTTAGAAACTCGTTGGGATGTGTTTGTGCGCAACTGGAAATGCTTTTTGTTTTTTGATGACGGCCCTATTTTAATGGCGCCAAAACATAAACAAGCATTGATGTTTGAGCAAAACGGCCAATTTAAATTGGGCATGCGTGGCTAACCCCTTTGTCGCCTTTAAGGCGCTTTTATCCCACCGAAAACATAAAATTTTTAGTTGTAACGAGAATATATGAAACTTAATCAATTAATTGGGTTCGCGTTTGCTGTGTTTTTGCCAGTTGTTGCTCAGGCGAAAATGGTTGCTGAAGTTAATGTTGCCGACGAAGTGACTTTTGCAGATCACTCTTTATTACTCAATGGTGCAGGTATTCGCAGTAAGTTTTTTATGGACCTTTATGTCGGCAGTTTATATTTACCTGCTCGCGCACAAGAGTTAGATGCCGTGCTTGAGTTACCAATCGCCGTTATTCAGTTAACCATTACCTCTTCAATGATTACGTCTGACAAAATGCGCACAGCTATTGAAGAAGGCTTCGATTCAGCCACTGATAATAATATTGGGTCTATTAAAAAGGATATTGAACACTTTACACAATTGTTTGCCGACGAGATTGTTGAAGGCGATCAATTTACCTTTATTACCCAAAAGGGCAAGGGTGTTACCAGTTTAAAAAATGGCCGGGTTCAAGGTGACATTGCCGGAGAAGCATTTCGTCAGGCTTTATTAAAAATTTGGTTGGGCGATAACCCTGCACAAGACAGTTTAAAACAAGATATGTTAGCGCAGTAAATCAATTGCTAGGTTCTAGGGCGGACTGCGTCCTGCGAGGTTCTAGGTTCTAGAGCGGATGACTAACTAAAAGATACTCTGCGCGACTTGAGCTGTTATAGTTTCTAGCCGCGAAGCGCCCTAGCAGCGCAGCGCGCAAGGCTGTTTTTAGTACCAAGGCCTCTAGAATTTATTAGGCCGTAAAGTCGTTACCTAAGGTTGAAATAGTCGAGGTTTTGCCTTTGTCATTATAAGTCAGGCTTGTTGCATTGCGGCTGATTTGTAATGCCTGGGCTAAGCGGTTTATGGTGGCGATATTGTGCTCAATTAAGCTAGAGTTTTGAGTGTTAATGTGTTTGCACTCGGCAAGCAAAACTTTAGCGGCTTCGACTTTTTGAACAAATTCAGGTAATGACGTGAGTTTGTCTTGCTCAGGATGAGCAGCTAACTTTTCATCGGTGGCCTTAAGTAGGCTCATTCGTTGCATTTTATCTTTAGCAAGTGTAAGCAGCTTGTCTGCATCTTGCTTTAATAATGCTTCTTTTTCTTCAGTGATAAGTTGTTTGAGCTGCGTCAGTGTTTGGTGTTGGGCATCAAGTAGTACAATTAAGTTGGTCATATATTACTCTTAGATTTATGTAATCAACACTTCTTCACAATGCCATAAGGCACCGATAAAGAAAAATTGAAATACAATAAAGAGTAACGGACTAGGCTACTCTTTATCGAATGATAAGCCACTCAGTTCAGCTTCAAAACTAGCGATGTTAGCGGCTAATTTTTCAGGATCAACTTTATAGCGACCCTCTGATATAGCTTGTTTAATTTCGGCGACCTTTTTTTGGTCAACTTCAGGTAATGCTGCCATTTTGGCTTGAGCACCTTGCAGCTGTTGAGCTTGAGAGGTAATACTTACCGAATCGTTTTTAACTGGTGTTGCCGATTGTTGAGGCGCTTCAGTCTTTGATTGCGAAGTTGACTGCGTGTCACGTGCTGTTCGCATCTGTGTATTGGTCGCAGTATTGTTTTTAATATCAATTGCCATTTGAGGCTCCAGCGTAATGTATCAGGTTTTCCTTATCTTGCTATCGGCGTGCTAGGAAAAAACTTTAGCCTATTTTACATTCTTACTTCAACTTCGCCAACGGCAATTACAACAGCTTCTAATTGCTTGTTACTTTGATTGTTTTTAACTCGAATGGCTTCGCCAATATTGCCATCACGCAAGGCTTCACCTAGGGTTTTGATTTGTATGTTTGCAGTATTTGCATAAATGGACACCATGTCGCCCTTACATACAAAACATAAATTTTTATCTGTAATGGGGGAGTCTTTAGCGACTCTGCGCTTAACGCGTGAACCCATTAAACTTTGAACATCTGAAAAATACTGGCCTTTCAAACTGTATTGATCAACAAACATAATGGTTAAATGTTGATTGTCGAGAATGTCATTGGGTGCCAGTAATTGTGTGGCGACCACGACGGGGTATTGCACATCCACTCTAACTGAAAGATACATTTGCCAGGGGTAGTCATAATCTGGGGTGTTACAACCTATTTTTACGGTATTGTTTCTGCTGATCTCTCTATCACTGGCGAGCTCAACTGATATTGGAGGGTAACATCGTGGTGGAGTTAATCGACCTTCTAGGTTTTGTGGGGTAATGTCGACCTTAGCATTTGACTCTACATCAATTTTTTTCTCCACCGCCTCTTTAGCTAATTGATAAATGGTCGATAGTGAAGGAGCAACAGCTTGCTCATTAGCCATTGCCGATGAAGAAAGCGAGAGAATGCACAAAAAACATAAAAAAAATACTTTCATAATGAAGATACTAGCTTGTTTTGCCAGAATACACCTATACTTTGAAAAACGATAAATACACACAATATGTGAACGTATTGAGTAAACTAATGACTGGTTAGTATGGCGGCGAATCATTTTCATTACCCTCCGTCAAAAAACTACCACATGGTCTAGTGAGTTTATCTAAGCAAGTTGTATGCCTATTGTGGCAAGGCATGTTGGTTTAGTTGGCAGCCATGCAATGTTTACGTTGTGTTAGTTGTCGGTAAAATGTGTTAATAACAAAGTATCAATTACAGTAAAACTTGGTTTACTATAATTTAAACAACTAATTTATCCTTTTGGGTCACAGTTAACTACAAGGCCGTGTTATGTCGAGCATTTTAGATTCAGTCAATAAACGTACCCAACTTGTTGGGCAAAACAGATTAGAGTTGCTGCTATTTAGGCTTAATGGTCGTCAACGCTTTGGTATTAACGTGTTTAAAGTAAAAGAGGTGCTGCAATGTCCTCCATTAACTACGTTACCTAAATTAAACCCATTCATTAAAGGTGTTGCTCATATTCGTGGCTCAACAATTTCTGTAATTGATTTGAGTGCTGCGACAGGTGGCCGTCCACTGGCCTCTACTGAAAATTGTTTTATCATCATTTCTGAATACAACCGTAGCGTGCAAGGGTTTTTAGTGAGCTCTGTTGAGCGCATTATTAACATGAACTGGGCATCAATTATGCCACCTCCGCAAGGTGCTGGTCGTTATTCATATTTAACTGCGGTGACAGAGATTGAAGGCGAGCTAGTAGAAATTTTAGACGTAGAAAAAATCCTTGATGAAATATCACCGGTTAAAACGGCTATCAGTAAAGAAGTCAACGAAACACTGACAATAGATAGAGAGCAGCATTACCATATTATGGTTATTGACGACTCAGCTGTGGCACGTAAGCAGATTATTAGGTCATTAGAGTCATTAAATTTACAAATCGATACGGCAAAAGACGGTAGAGAAGCACTCGATAAACTTAAGAGCATTGCCGCAGAAATGGATGATGTGTCGCAAGAGATCCCGTTAATTATTTCTGATATCGAAATGCCTGAAATGGATGGTTATACCTTAACGGCAGAAATACGTGACGATCCGAAACTGAAAAAGATTAAAGTGGTTTTGCATACTTCACTCAGTGGTGTGTTTAACCAGGCGATGGTTCAAAAGGTAGGGGCAAACGATTTTATTGCAAAATTTAATCCAGATGAATTAGCGGCTGCAGTCAATAAACATTTGAGCTTATAACTGTTTATAATGACAGAGAACAAAGTGCAAGCATGTTAAAGCTTACTTTTTAGGATAATAATGTGACAGATAAATCACTTGCTGAAGCAGAGTACAATCAATTTAGGCTGTTTTTAGAGCAGCACAGCGGTATTGTGTTAGGCGAGAATAAACAATATTTAGTGCGTAGCCGTTTAGCGCCTCTGATGGGCAAGCATAATTTGCCATCATTATCAGAGGTGGTTAAAAAGTCGATGAAACCGACTGAAAGACAACTGCGCGCCGAAGTGATTGATGCAATGACGACTAACGAAACGTTATGGTTTCGTGATCGTTACCCTTTTGACTTATTGCAAAATACCTTGCTACCTGAATACAGTAAACTGGGTCGCCCGATAAAAATTTGGTCTGCGGCGTGCTCCTCAGGGCAAGAACCTTATTCTTTAGCGATGACAGTGTTAGAGTATCAGCAGCGTAAGCCTGGTGCATTACCGGGGGGGGCAACTATTCAGGCAACTGATTTATCTCCGTCAATGCTTGAACGTTGCAAAAATGCAGAGTATGACAGTTTAGCATTGGCTCGTGGTTTGTCTGATGAGCGTAAGCGTCAGTTTTTTGATGCTTTACCGTCAGGCAACATGAAAGTAAAAGACAATGTAAAACGGTTAGTTAACTTTAGGGCGCACAATCTGCTTGAAAGTTATAGCTTATTAGGTAAGTACGACATTATTTTTTGCCGTAATGTGCTGATTTATTTTGCACCAGAGGCAAAAGCTAAAATTTTGCGGCAATTTGCTGCCGCACTTAATCCTAAAGGAATTTTGTTTCTGGGTGCGTCAGAATCTATTGCGGGTTTAACCGAAGAATTTAACATGGTGCGTTGTAACCCTGGGATCTACTACCAGAAAAAAGTATAGAAAAAATAATAGTTTACTTTGCCTTTCATGCCGGCGTTCGTCGGCATGTTCGTTTTTACTCTCCTTATACACATTATTTTTATTGTTGGCATAACCTTTGCTTTAATTCTATCAGTTAGCTGATGGAGGCAATTTTATGGCGATTAATTTCGATAATGCATTAGGTGTTCACCAATATTCATTGGGCGTGCGTGCTCAACGAGCAGAAGTGATTTCAAGTAATATCGCCAATGCCAACACACCTCATTACAAAGCGCGAGATGTCGACTTTGCATCAGCAATGCAGGCCGCAAGCTCTCATCAAAAGGGCTTGAGCATGAGCCAAACCACAGAAAAGCACTTTGACCTAACATCGTTAACTCAACAGCACGTGCAATACCGAGTGCCAGAACAACCTGACACAGGTGATGGAAACACAGTAGATACCCAAAAAGAGCAATCTGCATTTATGCAAAATGCGCTCGAATATCAAATGTCTTTAGGGTTCCTTGAAAGTAAATTTACTGGCATGCGTAAAGCACTGCGAGGTGACTAATCATGAGTTTATTTAATATCTTTAATGTTTCGGGTTCTGGTATGTCGGCGCAATCTGTCAGGCTCAATACCACCGCCAGTAACATTGCCAACGCAGATTCAGTATCAAGTAGTGTCGATAAAACCTACCGCGCACGCCATCCTGTGTTTGAAGCAGAATTAGCCAAAGCAAGTAGCCAACAAAATCAATCTCCTGGCGTGTCGGTCAAGGGCATTGTTGAGAGCGATAAACCTTTGATTAAAGAGTACTCGCCAGACCATCCATTAGCCGATGGTGACGGTTTTATATATAAGCCTAATGTCAATGTGATGGAAGAAATGGCCGATATGATTTCAGCATCGCGTTCTTACCAGATGAATGTTCAAGTAGCCGATGCAACAAAGTCGATGCTTCAACAGACACTGAGAATGGGTAAATAGTTTGATTTTTCAAGGAGGCCGCTATGAGCCTAATTAATTCTTACAGTCAGTCGTTGCCGCAGGTCTCTAGTAGTACGTCAAATACAAGCGCGGTCACTAAGAGCTCAGTACAAAGCACCACAACCATAACCGGTAACTCTTTTTTAGATTCGATTCGTTTACCAGAAGAAAGCGTAGTGCCTGAGGCAAATGATCAACTGCTAAAGCAAGAAGACTTTTTTGCTTTACTCAGTCAGCAGTTGTCTATGCAAGACCCTTTTGAACCTGTTGATAATGATCAAATGATTGCCCAAATGGCATCGTTTTCAACCGTTGATGGTATTTCAAACCTCAACGAAGAGATTTTAAACCTCAATACCGTGATGAGTTCAAGTCAGGCGTTACAAGCATCTGGTCTTGTTGGCCGTAAGGTGTTAATTCCGTCTGACACTGGCGCCATTTCGGCTGAAAGTTCAAGCATGAATGGTGTTATCAGTACGCCTTCTGCTATCGATACTATTTCAGTGAGTGTGCAAGATGCAACCGGACAGGTCATTAAAACCTTCACTGTCGATGGTAGTGCTGGCGGTAACATTGATGTGTCTTGGGACGGACTCGATAAAGATGGCTTGCCCGTTGAAGAGGGGTTGTACTCTATAAAGGCAAGTGGAAAAGTTGACGGTGAATCTCAAGATTTAGCCGTATCTACCTATGCTCATGTGAGTAGTGTGTCGTTAGGCACCACTGCAACAGGAGCTATTTTGAATTTGCGCGGTGTCGGCGGTATTAAGTTATCTGACGTACTCGCTGTATCTGAAACTTAACATTATCTGTGGTTTACGAAATAAACTTGTAGATTATGAATTAAACTTTGAGGTGAATTATGTCATTTAACATTGCACTGAGTGGTATTTCTGCCGCGCAAAAAGACTTAAACACAACAGCAAATAACATTGCTAACGTTAACACAGTCGGTTTTAAAGAGTCTCGTGCCGAATTTGCCGACGTGTATGCCAACTCGATTTTCTCTAACAGTAAAACGGCTGTTGGTGGCGGGGTGACAACCACCCAGGTTGCCCAACAGTTTCATCAAGGCAGTCTACAATTTACCAGTAACTCGCTTGATATGGCCATTAGTGGCGGCGGATTTTTTGTCACATCTTCTGGTGTGGGCACACAAGATTTGTCTTACACGCGTGCAGGTGCGTTTAAAGTTGACTCTGATAATTATATGGTCGATGCCGCTGGTAACTTTTTACAAGGTTTCCCTGTAGATGACGAAGGTAATTCAACCTCGGTTAGTTTAACCACCACCCAGCCTATCCAAATTCCTGACACTGCGGGTAGCCCGGTTAAAACTAGCCTTATTGAAATGCAAATGAACTTAAACGTGGGTGATGAAGCGTTAGACCCAGCTAGTTTTGACCCTGATAACTCAGACACTTATAACAACTCAACCTCAGTGACCATTTACGATTCACTTGGTGAGTCTCATATTATGACCACTTATTTTGTAAAACCCACTAACGCGTCACTTACAGGTGAAAGTAACTGGGTGGCATTTTATGCGGTAGATGGAGAGCCTGTAAGTGTGGATAGCGCCGGCACCTATAACATTGACGCTGATGGTGATGGTGCAGCGGACGCTACTCAAGCTACTGCTAGTGCAACAACCTCAGCTGGTGCCGCGTGGAATGGTTCGGTGATCACTTTTAACGACGTAGGTGCTTATACTGGTAGCAGTCCAAATCCAATCACAACCGTTACGCTTGGCTCTACTGGTGCCGGAGTATTGGATCCGGGCGCCGATGGCACTCAAACCATTGAAGTCAGATTTGATAACCCAACGCAATATGCATCACCTTTTGAAGTCACATCCCTAAGCCAAGACGGTATTACCGTTGGCCGTTTAACCAACGTAGGTATTGGCTCTGATGGCTTAATCACCGCAAGTTACAGTAACGGTTCAACCGTGCCATTAGCCCGCGTAGCGTTAGTGCGCTTTGCTAACGAGCAAGGCTTAACTCAGGTGGGTAACACGTCATGGAAAGCCAGTTTAGACTCAGGTGAAGCGTTAGCAGGTGAAGCTAACAGTGGTACGTTTGGTAGTATTCAGTCATCAGCACTTGAGCAATCAAACGTCGATTTGACCACAGAATTGGTTGATTTGATTTCAGCGCAACGTAACTTCCAGGCTAACTCGCGTACCCTTGAGGTGAACAACACACTAAACCAAACCGTGTTGCAGATCCGCTAAAAAATTAACCTAGTGTTACCGCTCTACAAGGTGTTGCCGTTGTCGGCAACACCTTGCCTGTTAAATTCTCCTCTCATTTATTTGCTGCAACTTTGTTGATTTTTTGACAGTTCGTTATCAACGCGTCTAATTTTTACCTATTTACATTCAAAAGCTTAAGTCTAATAAAACGCAAACAATACCTTTGGCACGATGCTTGCTTTGCTTTATGTATATTATTTTTGCAGAAAGTTTGACGGAGCAGCAAATGGACAAATTTCTTTATGTTGCCATGAGTGGCGCTAAGCAAGGCATGAACGCTTTGGCTGTGCGCGCTAACAACCTTGCCAATGCCAATACTGACGGTTTCAAGGCTGACATGACTCAAGCTCGCTCTATGCAGGCATTTGGCGAAGGTTTACCGAGCCGTGTTTTTTCAATGATTGAAAGCCCAGGTAGTAACTTTGAAAGTGGCCCAATAGTCACAACCGGCCGCAACCTTGATGTTGCCGTAAAAGGTGAGGGATGGTTAGCGGTTCAAGCAGCTGATGGCAGCGAAGCCTACACCCGAGCAGGCAGTTTAAAATTTGACAGTACAGGACTACTGCTTAACAGCAGCAACCGTCCGGTGATGGGCGATGCAGGGCCAATTGTATTACCACTGCCTATTGAAAAAGTCGAAATTGCCGCCAACGGGATTATTTCGGTGAGGCCACAAGGTGCGACCGCCGAGGTGATTGAAGAAGTCGCCCGGATCAAACTGGTTAACCCTGGTAATGATCAAATGATGCGTGGCGAAGACGGCTTGTTTCGTCTCATGGCGGGTGGTAATGCGCCAAACGACCCTAATGTTGAAGTAGAAAGCGGCGCGGTTGAAGGCAGCAACGTAAATCCTGTACATGAAATGGTTGCAATGATCGATATTCAGCGTCAATACGAGATGCAAGTCAAAATGATGAAGAACGCCGAAGAGATAGATCGCTCGTCGACTTCCTTGATGAGAATTAGTTAGGAGTAATTATTATGATTCCAGCGTTATGGATAAGTAAAACAGGTGTTGATGCCCAGCAAACTAACATCTCGGTGATTTCTAACAACGTGGCTAACGCCAGTACGGTTGGATTCAAGAAAAGTCGCGCGGTGTTTGAAGACTTACTTTATCAAACGGTTAATCAGGCCGGTGGTATCAGTGCTGACAATACAAAACTGCCTAATGGCTTAAACATTGGCGCGGGTACTAAAGTTGTCGCGACTCAAAAAATGTTTACCCAGGGCAGTATGTTAACCACCGACAACTCATTAGATTTAATGATTGAAGGTTCAGGTTTTTTTGAAGTACAAATGCCAGACGGTACAGCAGCCTATACCCGTAACGGTCAATTCAGCCTAGATGATACCGGCCAAATCGTTACCCCAGGTTCTGGTTATGTATTACAACCGCCAATAACAATCCCTGATGATGCGACAAGTATTACAGTGTCTGCTGAAGGTGAAGTGTCGGTGCAAATACCGGGCACCGCAGAAAGCCAGGTGATTGGCCAGCTCACCATGACCGACTTTATTAACCCATCTGGGTTAGATCCGCTAGGACAAAACCTCTACACAGAAACCGGTGCCAGTGGCACGCCTATTCAAGGTACAGCATCGCAAGATGGCCTAGGGTCAATTCGCCAAGGTGCGTTAGAAACCTCTAACGTCAACGTGACAGAAGAGCTAGTCAACTTAATTCAAGGTCAACGTATTTATGAGATGAACTCCAAAGTCATTTCAGCCGTTGATCAAATGCTGTCTTACGTTAATCAGAACCTCTAAGGAGTTATCATGATTAAATACCTAGCATTAACCTCGGTGGTGTTGTTGGCAATGGGTTGTAACTCAACCCCTAAAAAGCCGATTGCAGATGACCCTTATTATGCGCCAGTTTACCCAGATGCGCCGCCAACACAGGTGGCCGCAACAGGCTCGATTTATTTAGATACTCAGGCGTCGAGTTTGTACTCTGATATTCGCGCTCATCGAGTAGGTGACATTATTACCGTCACGCTTAAAGAGTCGACTCAAGCTAAAAAAAGCGCCAATAACGAAATATCTAAAGGCAGCAACCTCAGCGTTGAGCCGGTTTATGCCGGTGGTAAAAATGTGTCAATTAATGGCATACCGCTTGATCTCGGGTACACCGACAGCATGGACACCAAGCGCGAAGCAGATGCCGACCAATCTAACAGCCTCGATGGCAGTATTTCGGCAAACGTTATGCAAGTGCTTAGTAACGGTAACTTGGTTATTCGCGGTGAAAAGTGGATTTCAATCAATAACGGTGATGAGTTTATTCGCGTTACCGGCATAGTGCGTAGCCAGGACATCAACCCAGACAACACCATAGATTCAACCCGTGTAGCTAACGCACGTATTCAATACAGTGGCACCGGCACATTTGCAGACTCACAACAAGTGGGTTGGTTGAATTCGTTTTTCATGAGCAGCTGGTGGCCTTTTTAAGGAGTAATACATGAAAATCAAATTGTTGGTGTCGCTAATGACGTCGCTGTTAATTCTAACAGCCCCAGTACATGCCGAGCGCATTAAAGATATTGCCAATATTCAAGGCGTAAGAAGTAACCAGTTAATTGGTTATGGCTTAGTTGTTGGTTTACCTGGCACCGGTGAAAAAACTCGATATACCGAGCAAACTTTTCGCACCATGCTTAAAAACTTTGGCATTAACTTACCCGACACCGTAAGACCCAATTCAAAAAACGTGGCTGTTGTGGCTGTTCATGCCGACATGCCTGCGTTTATTAAGCCGGGTCAAAACCTTGACGTTACCGTGTCGAGCTTAGGTGAAGCCAAAAGTTTACGCGGCGGAACACTGATTCAAACCTTCTTAAAAGGGGTTGATGGCAACGTTTACGCCATTGCCCAAGGTAGCCTTGTGGTGAGTGGTTTTAGTGCCGAAGGGTTAGACGGCTCACAAGTGATTCAAAATACCCCAACTGTTGGACGCATACCCAGCGGCGCAATTGTTGAGCGCAGTGTGGCAAGCCCATTTTCAAGTGGCGATTTCCTCACATTTAATTTACGCCGTGCAGACTTTTCAACGGCTAAACGCATGGCCGACGCCATTAATGATTTACTTGGCCCAGACATGGCTCGCGCCATTGATGCAACATCAATTCAAGTAAGTGCCCCGCGCGATGCATCACAACGGGTGTCGTTTTTATCTACCCTTGAAAACATTGAGGTAGAACCAGCAGACGAGTCAGCCAAAGTCATTGTTAACTCACGTACCGGCACCATAGTTGTGGGCCAACACGTTAAATTATTGCCTGCTGCGGTGACTCACGGCGGGTTAACCGTCACGATTGCCGAAGCCACCCAAGTGTCACAGCCCAATGCGCTAGCTGGCGGCGATACCGTAGTAACCACCAACAGTACGATTGATGTGTCAGAAAAAGATCGTCGTATGTTTATGTTTAATCCAGGCACCAGCCTTGATGAGCTTGTAAGAGCCGTTAATTTAGTGGGCGCCGCACCATCTGACGTACTTGCCATACTCGAAGCATTAAAAATGGCAGGCGCTTTGCATGGTGAACTTATCATCATCTAAAAATTGTCGGTATGACTATGGAAAAGCTGTCAAATTCATCGAACTTTCTGGATCTAGGAGGACTAGATTCACTTCGTGTCCAAGCCCAGAAAGACGAGAAGGGGGCACTTAAAGAAGCGGCAAAGCAATTTGAAGGTATTTTTATTCAAATGCTGATGAAAAGCATGCGTGATGCCAATGCCGCGTTTAAGTCAGACAGCCCGATGAACAGCCAAACCACAGAGTTTTTTGAACAAATGCGCGACCAACAAATGTCGGTCGACTTGTCAAACAAAGGCATGCTAGGCCTTGCAGAGCTTATGGTGCAACAACTTGACCCTAATAACAGCCCTGTTACGCCTGCGTCGGTATTACGTGGCGACAGTGACAACAAAGTTAACCCTAGCATGTTTGTGCCACAGCCAAGCGAGCTTGATCAAGACACGTTAGACAGCATTTTACCAGCACAGCAAGTGGCAACGTCACATCATGCCATTAACCAAAACGAAATGGCGTCGGCTATGCCACAGCAACTTGCCAGTGTATTACGTGGCGAGCAATTAGCTAGCCAATCATTTGCAGATAAACAAACTGCAAAACCGACTACAGCTGCAATCAGTGCTGGCAGTAGTTTGCCGCAAGAGACCAACAAACTTAAGCAAAAAGGTGAGCCAGTCAGCGAATTTACCAGCCCACAGCATTTTATTTCTGTGTTATATCCGCATGCTGAAAAAGCCGCCAAAACATTAGGTACATCGGCAGAAGTGTTAATTGCTCAGTCTGCACTCGAAACCGGATGGGGTCAAAAAGTGGTTCGCCGTAACGACGGCACAATGAGCCACAACTTATTTAATATTAAAGCCGACAAACGTTGGCAGGGCGAAAAAACCTCAGTTAACACCCTAGAGTTTGAAAAAGGCATCCCGGTGCAGCAAAAAGCAGACTTTAGAATGTACGACGACCTCGAACAAAGCTTTAGCGACTTTGTGTCGTTTATTGGCCAAGGCGATCGTTATGAAGACGCCCGCAAAGTGGCAGCAGAACCCACGCAGTTTATTCGTGCCCTGCAAAAGGCGGGTTATGCCACCGACCCACAATATGCCAACAAGGTCATTAACGTGATGAAGTCGGTAAAAGAAGGCCTTAAATCCGTATTACCCCTGGAGACTAAATAATGTCGATTGATCTACTCAGTATCGCACGCACGGGTGTTATGGCATCTCAGTCTCAACTTGGGGTAACCGGTAATAACATCGCCAACGCAAATACCGAAGGTTACAACCGCCAAACGGCCACGCAGGCCACGTTACAATCGCAACGTATTGGCGATAGCTTTTATGGTACAGGTACGTATGTATCTGACGTTAAACGTGTTTACAATGAGTTTGCCGCGCGCGAGTTACGCATTGGCCAAACCAGCATGAGCGCGGCAGAAACCACCTATTCAAAACTCAGTGAACTAGACGAGTTGTACGCACAAGTAGGCAGCATGGTGCCTAGCAGTATTAATGAGTTTTTTGCCAGCATTAACAGCGTGGCAGACTTACCAACAGATTTAGGTATTCGTAGCAGCGCCTTAGGTACTGCTGAGCAACTGGCTATCAATATTAATCAAATGCAATCGCAACTTGATAATCAGGTTAAGCAAACCAACAGCCAAATTGAGTCAGTTACCACCCGAATTAATGAAATCAGCAAAGAGCTGGCTAACATTAACCTAGAGTTAATGAAGTCGCAGCAAGACAACAACGAGATTTTAGACAAGCAAGATGCCCTTATCTTAGAGCTCAGTGAATACGCACAAGTGAACGTGATCCCATTAGATACAGGTGCTAAATCAATTATGCTTGGTGGCTCTGTTATGTTGGTGTCGGGCGAAGTGGCCATGAGCATGGGGGTGACGGCTGGCGACCCGTTCCCCGCAGAGCCTCAGCTAACAGCATCCATTAGTGATAAAACATTAATTGTTGACCCAAGTAAATTAGGGGGGCAATTAGGTGCCTTGTTTGATTATCGCGACGACACCTTAATACCAGCAAGTAACGAGTTAGGCCAGTTAGCGTTAGGCGTAGCCGATACCTTTAACCAAATGCAATCAAGTGGTTTTGATTTAAATGGCGAAGTGGGCAGTGATATTTTTCGCGATATTAACAGCTCGTTAATGTCATCTGGCCGTGCTGGCAGTTATTCAACTAACACCAGTTCTGTAGCTTTGTCAGTCAATATTGACGACGTGGGCGCACTATCTGGTAGCAGTTATGAGTTAAGTTACACCACAGCTGCAGGCTATGCATTAAAAGATAATCAAACCGGTGAAGTATCAACCCTGACACTATCGGGCACCGAACTTACCAGTAGTGCAGGTTTTACTATTAATATCGCAAATGGTCCAATTGCTGATGGCGATAAATTTGAAATCCGCCCAACAGCAGGTGCTGCAACGGGTATCAGTGTCGTCATGACCGACCCTAAAGGCATTGCCGCTGCAGGGCCAACCTTAACCGCTGACTCAGAAAACTCGGGCAACACCACAATTAGCTTAAACAGCATGGACTCAAGCGCCACCGGTTTTCCGGGTACTGCAACGGGTTCATCAATTACGTTTGCGATTGATACCGCCGCCAATACTTATCAAGCATTTGACAGTGCTGGCACTTCATTAGGCGCAGGCACAATTACCAACAACAACATCAATGCCTTTGGTATGGACTTTGACATTAGCACTAGTGGCACCGCTGTTAATCCAGAGACCTTTACTTTCGATCTCGCCTTTGCCGAAGGTAATAACAGCAACGCAGTTGAAATGGCCAAATTGTCGGACGTCAAATTAATGAACAACGGCACTGGCACCTTAACTAGCGTATTTGAAAACACCAAATTAGATATTGGTAGCCAAACTAAAGCGGCAGAAGTGCGAGTTGACTCGGCAACGGCTATTTATCAGCAAGCCTACGACAGAGTGCAAAGCGAGTCAGGCGTTAACCTAGACGAAGAAGCCGCCAATTTATTGCGCTTTCAACAGTCTTACCAGGCCGCCGCGCGCATTATGTCTACCGCGCAAACTATTTTTGACAGCTTGTTAAGCTCGGTTCGTTAGGAGATAAGCCATGAGAATTTCTACCGGACAAATTTTTCAGCAAAGTACCAACAGTATTTTAGAAAAGCAGTCTGCCACTAATAGCATTATGGGGCAGATCTCCAGCGGTAAAAGAGTCGAAACCGCAGGCGACGACCCAGTAGCGGCCATTGCGATTGATAACCTTAAGCAAAGGAACACCCTGGTCGATCAATTTGTTAAAAATATCGATTACGCCACCAATCATGTTCAACAAACCGAAAGCCAGTTAGGCCAGGCCGATGATTTAGCCGCCAGCATGAAAGAATCTATACTACGTGCAGCAAACGGCAGCATGACTTCCGCAGAGCGGCAAGTGATTGCCGATGACATGCGTCAAAGTCTTGAACAATTAATGTCCATCGCTAACACCAAAGACGAGTCGGGCAATTATATTTTTGGCGGCACTAAAACTAACGATATTCCATTTGCGTTCGACAATAACGGTCAAATTGTTTACAGCGGCGACTCAGGTATTCGTAAAAGTAATATTGCCACCGGCGTACAGGTGAACACCAATACCCCAGGTGATGCCGCCTTTATGAACGCGCCCAATGCAATGGGTGATTATGGCGTCAATTATTCGTCGTTACAACAAGGTGACTTTGTGGTGACCAGTGCCAAAATCATTGATTCGACAGCCTATACGCCTGGTACTTATAGCGTTAGTTTCGCCGACGACGGTGCGGGTGGGCTTAATGTTTCAGTGACCGACAGTGCAGTTCCCCCGGTTACCACGGTAGCGGCTTTTGACGCATCGCAGCCGGTCACCGTTAATGGTATTGCTATTAATATCGATGGCGAGCCACAAGCTGGCGATAGTTTCAGCATTGATGAAGTGGCACAAGTCAGTATTTTCGATACGTTCAGCAAGGCTATCGCCTTATTTGAAAGTGGCGAAGATACACAAACTCCGGCAGGGCAAGCAGAGTTGGCACAACTATTGAATAATTTAGACAGTGGTGTCAATCAAATGAGTCAGCAGCGCAGCTACACCGGCAACAGCTTAAAAGTGTTGCAACAGTACAGCGACAATCACACTGACGAAAAGATTATTAACACCTCGGCATTATCGAAGTTAGAAGACCTAGATTTTGCCTCAGCGATTACCGAGTTTGAAAAACAGCAGTTAGCGCTTAATGCGGTATCAAGTTTGTTTACTAAAGTCGGCACGCTCAGTTTGTTTGATTATATATAACACGTTTACCCAGGCTTTTAATGATGGTTTTCTATTGACCCTAAATTAACAGCTTGTAGTTCGAAGCATATGCTTAAAGTAACTTAAGCGTAAAAACTGTAGCGCAAAACAACTGGCTTGTTAGCTGTAAAACTACAGTTATTGGGCGCTAGTTTTAAAAATACACATTAAACAGTTTACATGATTAACCGTTTAGCCAAGCTCCGAGTCTTGGCGTTTAACTAAGAAGAGGATTTACATATGGCTATTTCAGTTAATACCAACGTCACATCGATGAAAGCGCAAAACAATTTAAATGGCGCGAACAGCAAGCTTTCTATGTCAATGGAGCGTTTGTCTTCAGGCCTTCGTATCAATAGTGCAAAAGATGATGCGGCTGGTTTACAAATTTCAAACCGTTTAACCAGTCAGATTAACGGTATCGGTGTCGCAATGCGTAATGCTAATGATGGTATTTCGATGGCGCAAACCGCAGAAGGCGCCATGCAAGAGTCAACCAATATTTTGCAGCGCATGCGTGATTTATCATTGCAATCTGCTAACGGCTCAAACTCTGCAGAAGACCGAGCAGCAATGCAAAAAGAGATGTCTGCATTACAGACGGAATTAACCCGTATTTCTGATACAACCTCCTTTGGTGGGCAGAAATTAATTGATGGTAGTTTTGGTACTAAGTCGTTTCAAGTTGGTGCCAACTCGAATGAAACTATTTCAGTATCATTAAACAGTGTATCGGCAGACAAAATAGGCCTTTCAGGCAAAGCTTTATCAATGACTTCTGTTTTGTCGGGTTTTGCTGGGTCAAGCACAACAACAAAAACATTTGCAGCTGCTGATTCCTTGGTGATGCAAGCTGGCCCTAATAGTAAAACTATTTCACTAACAGATGGTATGAGTGCAGCTGATTTAGCTGGACAAATCAACAGCACAGAAGGTGTTGTTGGTGTAAAAGCTTCAACTTCAGCGTCAGTCTCTGTTGGTGCTAACACCACAGGAGGTGATGCTATTTCATTAGATGTGGATGGGGTTCAAATCAGCTATGCCACAGTAGGCACCACGACAGCTGCTCAAAGTAATGATGCATTATGGGCGGCTGTGAATAATACTACAACAGCTGAAACCCTCGCTGCTCAGAATATTGTTGCTACGCAATCTGCCGCAGGTGAAGCAGTAATTTTCACCAAAAGTACTGGTGAAAATATGTCAATATCCGCTTCAGTAACTGGTGGTTTAGTTGATGGCGCTGCAGTTACAATCCAAGGGTTAGAGAATGATAAAACAACATCCGCAGGCTCGGCGATAACTGCTACTGGAGGGATATCGACTTTAGGAAAAGCAAGTGCATCAGTGACGGGTAATCTAGATTTTACAGATGCCGTCATTGACAGTAAGTATGCAACAGCCTCGTTAACTGCTACAGGAGCTTTGAGCGGTGGTGGTGCTGGAGTATTAGGCGCAACTAAGCTAAGTACTATCGAAGATATCGATATTGGCACTGCTGGTGGAGCTCAAAATGCGATTGATGTGATTGATGCTGCTATTGCAAATATTGACGATCAACGCTCAAGTTTAGGTGCGGTGCAAAATCGCATGAGCTTTACAATCAGTAACTTGAGCAATATACAATCAAATGTATCTGATGCGCGTAGTCGTATTCAAGATGTTGACTTTGCTTCTGAAACAGCTGAGTTAACTAAGCAGCAGATTTTGTCGCAAACATCATCGGCTATGTTAGCCCAGGCAAACCAAATCCCTCAGACAGCATTGTCATTGTTGGGATAATCAACCTTACAGAGTTAATACAACTACAAACAGGCCGATAGGCCTGTTTTTGTTTACTGATTTACAAAGAATTTTTATGTTAGTAAACGGAGTTGCAAAATTAATCTAAATTTGTCCTAAAGGTTTTTTCTTCCACGCCGTTACAGTGTATGTAGAAAATAAACTTTGCCTGACACAATTGACAGGCACTATTTAAGTTAGGTAGAGGGCAATAATTATGGCTATTTCAGTAAACACCAATGTCACATCAATGAAAGCACAAGGTAACCTAAATAGTGCTAACAGTGGCTTACAAACGTCTATGGAGCGTTTATCTTCAGGTCTTCGTATTAACAGTGCTAAAGATGATGCTGCAGGCTTACAAATTTCAAACCGCTTAACTAGTCAAATTAACGGTATCGGTGTTGCAATGCGTAATGCCAATGATGGTATCTCGATGGCGCAGACCGCCGAAGGTGCGATGAGTGAGTCAACCAACATTTTGCAACGTATGCGCGATTTATCTCTTCAATCTGCTAACGGTTCTAACTCAGCAGAAGACCGTGCGTCGATGCAAAAAGAGATTAGTTCTTTACAGACTGAGTTAACTCGTATTGCAGAGACAACGTCTTTTGGTGGGCAAAAATTGATAGATGGCAGCTTTGGCACTAAATCGTTTCAAGTCGGTGCTAATTCGAATGAGACTATTTCAGTATCATTAAGTAATGTGTCGGCAGATAAAATAGGCCTTTCAGGCAAAGCTTTATCAATGACTTCTGTTTTGTCGGGTTTTGCTGGGTCAAGCACAACAACAAAAACATTTGCAGCTACTGATTCCTTGGTGATGCAAGCTGGCCCTAATAGTAAAACTATTTCACTAACAGATGGTATGAGTGCAGCTGATTTAGCTGGACAAATCAACAGCACAGAAGGTGTTGTTGGTGTAAAAGCGTCAACTTCAGCGTCAGTCTCTGTTGGTGCTAACACCACAGGAGGTGATGCTATTTCATTAGATGTGGATGGGGTTCAAATCAGCTATGCCACAGTAGGCACCACGACAGCTGCTCAAAGTAATGATGCATTATGGGCGGCTGTGAATAATACTACAACAGCTGAAACCCTCGCTGCTCAGAATATTGTTGCTACGCAATCTGCCGCAGGTGAAGCAGTAATTTTCACCAAAAGTACTGGTGAAAATATGTCAATATCCGCTTCAGTAACTGGTGGTTTAGTTGATGGCGCTGCAGTTACAATCCAAGGGTTAGAGAATGATAAAACAACATCCGCAGGCTCGGCGATAACTGCTACTGGAGGGATATCGACTTTAGGAAAAGCAAGTGCATCAGTGACGGGTAATCTAGATTTTACAGATGCCGTCATTGACAGTAAGTATGCAACAGCCTCGTTAACTGCTACAGGAGCTTTGAGCGGTGGTGGTGCTGGAGTATTAGGCGCAACTAAGCTAAGTACTATCGAAGATATCGATATTGGCACTGCTGGTGGAGCTCAAAATGCGATTGATGTGATTGATGCTGCTATTGCAAATATTGATGATCAACGAGCAGACTTAGGTGCGGTACAAAACCGTATGAACTTTACCATTAGTAACTTAAGTAACATTCAATCAAATGTAACCGATGCTCGTAGCCGTATTCAGGATGTTGACTTTGCATCAGAAACTGCACAGTTAACTAAGCAGCAGATTTTATCGCAAACCTCTTCTGCGATGTTAGCTCAGGCTAACCAGATCCCTCAGACTGCATTGTCACTACTGTAATAGACGCTCAATATAGCAACTACTATTAATAGCGATGAGCTAGTGTAAAGGTAACAGACAGGGAGGATCGCTTGCGATACTCCCTTTTATGTTTTAAAAACTAGAAATAAAGTAATATTTACCCTAATGTTGATGGTTCGAGTTAACGGAATATTTAACCATCAAGGCAATTAAAAACTGGTGTGAAATTTGCTTTGTTTTATTAGGTCAGTTGAGGTGTATCATGGATGTCAATGTAACAGCATCGAACAGTAATCTGCATAAAGACGGTTTAGTCAACTCAGTGAGTCGGCCAGTGGGCAATCAGATAGATGCTCAGTCTAGTGCGACTAATTTAGGTTTACCTGCCGACGGCATTCAAAAAGCCGCTGACAGTGCCCGCAGCACAGAGCAAGTGAATGCAGCAACTCAAGTGGATGCAGAAGAGCTTAACCAAGCAGTAAATGACATTACTGAAAGCATGAGCATGATGCAAAAAGGTTTAGCCTTTAAAGTGGATGAAGATTTAGGCATACAAGTGGTTAAGGTGATTGATGTCGCCACTGGCGAGTTGATTAGGCAAATGCCTAATGAAGAAGCCTTAGAAATTGCCAAAAAGTTAAACGAAGTCACTGGTTTGCTAATGAAAACTGAAGTGTAGTTTTAAAGAACATAACAATGTAACTTTTGTTACAGCCGTAAAGATTACCGTGACACCAATGAGTTTTATCGATAACCGTATATTGTAAGCAGAGGGTATTATGGCATTAACATCAGTTGGTATTGGTTCAGGCATTGATATCAGCGGTATTGTGACCGCGTTGGTTGATGCCGAAAGCGCCGGTAAAATTGCCCAGTTTGATGCTAATGAAGGTATTATTACTGCAAAAATATCCGGTATAGGTGCGCTCAAAAGTGCCATGTCTGAATTTCAAACTAAACTTGCCACCTTAATGGAGGCTGATACTTTTGGCAGTCAAAAGGTTGCTGTATCAACTAAAGATTATCTTAGTGCAACAGTTGATGAAACAGCGGTGTCGGGCAGTTACCAGGTAAAAGTGGAGCAGCTGGCTCAAAGCCAAAAAGTGAGCACGGCAGTAGTCGCCGATAACGCTACTACAATTGGTACAGGCTCATTAGCCATAGCCGTTGGCAGCAACAGTTTTAATATTGATGTTGAAGCGACTGACACCTTAACTGAAATCATGAACAAGATTAACAGTTCAGATGATAACGATGATGTTACCGCCACCATCATTAATGGCGAATTAGGCCCGCAATTAGTCTTAGGCTCTAAAACCACAGGCCTAGACAGCACCATTAGCGTGACTGCAACAGATACTGATGGCAATACCGGCTTAGCCGATACCTTTACTATGACAGAAGTCACCCCGGCTAAAAATGCCATTGTGTATATTGACGGTGTAAAAGTGGTGTCGCAAGAAAACACCATTGAAGAGGGTATCACTGGCGTGTCGTTAACATTAACGGCTGCCGACATTGATAAAACCACCACGTTAACAGTAAGTAAAGATACTGCAAAAACCAAAACGGCAATTGAAGGCTTTGTTGAAGCTTACAACAGCGTTATGACTACCATTAAAGATTTAAGCAGTTATGATGCCGATACCGAGCAAGCAGGTATTTTACAAGGTGACTCGTTACCCCGCAGTATTCAAAGCCAGATGCGTAATATGTTATCGAGCCAGTACAGCACCTCTGACGGCGATAAAATGCTCGCAAACCTTGGTATTACAACGACTACAGCAGGTTTGTTAGAAGTTGACTCAACCAAACTGACAGAAGCGATTGCTAGTGATACTGGCGCCATAGCTGAAATGTTCAGTACCGAAGATACTGGCCTTGCTAGCAGAATGTCATCGTTAATGGACGGTTATGTTAAATCTGGTGGTGTTCTAGATAGCCGTGATTCATCGTTAGATGATCAGTTAAGCCGCTTGACCGATAGCCGCGAAGCTTTAGCAGCGCGCATGGCTGCTTACAGTGATCGCCTCTATGCTCAATATAATGCTATGGATTTGATTGTGGCCAGCTTAAACAGTACTTCAAGCGATTTACAGTCACGACTAGACTCTTTACCTGGTTTGGTGAATAACAACTAGTATTGATAAGTTACATTAAGGGCTTGTGAGTTAGCAATTGCAATGTGTGTGCGTTGCAAATAGATTTAAATATCAACCTATAGATAAAGCTAATCGATTAAAACGAGGTTTTTTTGGCAAACTCAATGACCGAAATTAATGCTATTAATAATAAGTTGATGCTTGTTATTGATAAAATTGAAAAATCTAAGCCAGAAGATGAGTCAGTTACAGATTTGGTATCAGAATTGCAAGTACTGATTGAGACGCGTCAAAAGTTATTGCACGCCCTAGTGTCTGACACAAATTTTACTGACAGAGAAGTACTTGAACAACAGTTTGATTTGACCCAGACATTCATTAAGCGAAGTCGAAAAATAATGGATTTTAGACAATCCTTGTTGCAGACAGGCAATACCACAAAACGCCAAATTAATGTTTATAAAGCAATAGATTCAAATAGGTAGGTGTAAATATGCGCGGTTCAATGCAATCATATCGTAAGGTTTCTGTTGACAGCAACTTGGCTGTAGCAACACCACATCGTATTATTCAAATGTTATTAGCGGGTGCTTTAGAGCGCCTAGCTCAAGCCAAGCTAGCGATGGAAAAAGGTGACATTGCCAATCGTGGACTATTAATTGGTAAAGCTATTGGTATTGTTAATGGGTTAAATGGCAGTTTAAACATGGATGCGGGCGCTGAAGTTGCGGGCAATTTAACTCAGCTTTATGACTTCATGCTAATGAGAATGACGGAAGCTAACGTCAATAATGACCCACAAGCAATTGACGATGTGGTGTCGATTTTAAAAACCATTAAAGAAGGTTGGGATGCTATTCCGCAAGACCAACATCACTTGACCTCTGAGGCAAGCTAAACGTAATCGAATACAATTTACCGCATACAGTATGTAAACTCAAAAAGGCGCTTAGCGTCTTTTTTGTTATCTAGCGTTTGGCGCCTACCTCTTGAATTAACCCATTAGGTTACCGGTTGTGATTTACGTTACACTACTTGGGTAAAATCTTAATTTTTTGACTTAAAAAACAACATTTTCATTAAAAATGTGGCTTGATGTAGATAAAATGTAACTGTTACTTGCTTCTTACCTGCTGATAATACAATATTTAACTGCAACTCCGGTTAATGTGTACAAATGTGAGGCAAATGGCAACATTGGTCTTGGCATGTTTAATTTCGGTTGGGCTACTTATGTGCATTTGAGCGGCAATCACAAGCCTTTTGCCTTTTAAACCCTCAAATTACAAGGTGATCAGCTGTTTAATAACCTTATAATGTACCGAGTTGAGATGACTTTTACTAAGCTTCGTTTTTCTTGGCAGTATGTCACTGATGAGCAAATAAAAGTTAGCAATAATGATAGAATAATGCCAATGTTGTCAGTTTTTTGGCTACAATGTATTTAGTTTTGTTGCTTTTTTGCAGCGTAACTTTTCCGGGTAAAAACCTATAACAAGAGCTTTTGGCCTTCTGAATGATGCAAATAGAACAAAGAATTTTAATTGTCGGTACCCCATCAGAGCGCGTAACTCGTTTGTGCTGCATTTTTGAATTCTTAGGTGAGCAGTGTGAAGTTGTCTCTAATGAATCTTTAGTGGCGTTAATTGAGCAATCGCGCTTTCGCGCGGTAGTGATAGTGACCGACAATACGCTTTCTGACGACAGCATTAAAAACATGGCCTCAGTTGCGCCATGGCAGCCCATACTGTTGCTTGGCCGCAGTGATGTGCATTTATCAAATGTGCTTGGGCAAATAGAAGAGCCGATTAACTACCCTCAATTAACTGAACTGTTACATTTTTGTCAGGTTTTTGGCCAGGCTAAAAGAGAACATACATTAACCAGCGGTAATCAAACCAAATTATTCCGCAGTTTAGTGGGGCGCAGTGAAGGTATTGCTAATGTTAGGCATTTAATTAATCAAGTGTCTGGCTCAGATGCAACTGTATTAGTGCTAGGACAGTCTGGTACCGGTAAAGAAGTTGTCGCACGCAACATTCACTATTTATCTGAGCGTCGTGATGGTCCGTTTATTCCGGTCAATTGTGGCGCTATTCCACCAGAACTACTTGAAAGCGAACTGTTTGGTCACGAAAAAGGCTCGTTTACCGGCGCAATATCTGCCCGTAAAGGCCGGTTTGAGTTAGCCGAAGGCGGCACGCTATTTTTAGATGAAATTGGCGACATGCCTTTGCAAATGCAAGTGAAGTTATTACGTGTGTTGCAAGAGCGCGTGTTTGAGCGTGTCGGTGGCAGTAAAACAATTGCAACTGATGTGCGTATTGTGGCCGCAACGCATCGTGATTTAGAAACCATGATCGCTGACAACGAATTTCGCGAAGACTTATTTTATCGCCTTAATGTTTTCCCGATCGAAATGCCCGCCTTGAGTGAGCGTCGTGATGACGTGCCCTTATTATTACACGAGTTAGTTAATCGGGTATTTAATGAAGGCCGTGGCAAAGTGCGTTTTACTCAACGTGCGATAGAATCCTTAAAAGAACACAACTGGTCTGGTAACGTGCGTGAGCTTTCTAACCTCGTTGAACGTTTAACCATTCTTTATCCAGGCGGTTTAGTAGATGTAAACGATTTACCTCATAAATACCGTTACATCGAGGTGCCCGAGTACTGCGTTGAAATCAGCGAAGAGCAACTCGAACGGGATGCGTTAGCGTCAATTTTTAATGATGATGAACCAGTAGAGTTACCTGAAGCCCGCTTCCCAAGTGAATTACCGCCAGAAGGGGTAAACCTTAAAGATTTACTGGCAGAGCTCGAAATTGACATGATCCGCCAGGCATTAGAGCAACAAGATAATGTCGTCGCCCGCGCCGCCGAAATGCTCGGCATCCGCCGGACCACATTGGTTGAAAAAATGCGCAAATACGGCATGAGCAAAGAATAACATTAGCTTTGCAAGAACTTTATAAAACACATCTTCGGATGTGTTTTTTCGTTGCAAGACCCAGCCCCTATCTAGAACCTAGAACCTAGAACCTAGAACCTAGAACCTAGAAGGACGAAGTCCGCTCTCTGGCGAGCCTGCGAGTTCCTAGCCCCTAGAACCTCACCTTGGCACACTTAATGCATCTTGCTGATCAAATGTAATTCTTTTGACGGAGTAGCCATGTATTCAGCTCGAGTGTTATCAAATCCGCGTATGGCGGAGGTTGAGTTGCCGATGACAGCATCGTTTACTACTACAGGTTATACAGCGTCTCGGCCAAACTATCGGCCGAGTGACAGTGCCATTCGTCAAAGCATTGCGCTTGCTAAAGCGCCGGTATTTACGCCGGCGGTAAGCGCTTATTCAAGTAAGGCTGCCAATATGTCTAATCAAATGGCGCATATTCTTCAGGCTATGCCGTCAGGCGTGGTGATTATTGATGGCGATGGCGTAGTCACCTTGGCTAACCCTGTTGCTACTGAGCTTTTGGGCCGACCTTTACAGGGCGCTCGTTGGTTTGACATTATTCATCGCGCATTTGCGCCACAAGATGATGATGGCCATGAAGTGTCGCTTAAAAATGGCCGTAGGGTTAAATTGGCGATTACGCCGTTAGCACCAGAGCCAGGGCAGTTAATCGTGATAACAGATTTAACTGAAACCCGTTTATTACAAAAGAATTTATCACACTTACAGCGTTTGTCTTCATTAGGCAAAATGGTGGCAACCCTAGCGCATCAGGTGCGTACACCATTATCTGCGGCCTTGTTGTACGCCTCAAATTTAGCTAGCCCTAAATTAACTGAGGCTGCAAGAACAAAGTTTCAGTCTAAATTGGTGGATAGGTTAAACGAGTTAGAGCGTCAAGTTAATGACATGTTGCTAATGGCTAAAGGTCGTCAAGACAGTATGGCTGAGTCGATTAACATGGGTGATATTATTACCCAAGTGATGGCCAGTTGTGAGCCAATAGCAGATAGAAAACAATGTGAGTTAGTGTGGGAAGATACGTCACACTCAAGTATGTTAGCTAACGCCAATGCGTTAAGTTCTGCAGTAAATAACTTGGTGATGAACAGCATTGAAGCAGGCGCGACAAAAATTAAAGTTTGTGCAAGTGAAACTGCAGTCGGCCTATTATTAGATGTGATTGATAATGGCAAAGGGCTCGATCCTGTGATGCAAAAGCAAGTGCTTGAGCCGTTTTTTACCACTAAAAGTCAAGGAACAGGCCTTGGGTTAGCTGTGGTTCAATCTGTTGTGCGTAATCATGGTGGGCAAATTCAGCTATCGTGCAAACCCGGTATGGGTTGCCATATTCGATTGATTTTCCCCCATGGGAAAAAAGCACAACATCAGGAGGTGACACATGGCTGAAGCACATATTTTATTGGTTGAAGATGATGCTGATTTACGTGAGGCATTACTTGATACTCTTTTATTAGCTCATTATGAATGTGTTGATGTGAGCAGCGCAGAAGAGGCCATTATTGCATTAAAAGCAAATCAGTTTGATATGGTGATCTCAGACGTGCAAATGGACGGTATTGGTGGTTTGGGCTTGCTAAATTATTTGCAGCAACACCAGCCTAAAGTACCTGTGTTGTTGATGACTGCCTATGCAACCATTAATAGTGCCGTGAGCGCAATGAAACTTGGTGCAGTTGACTATTTAGCCAAACCCTTCGCGCCTGAAGTGCTGCTAAATCAAGTCTCTCGCTATTTACCGTTAAAACAAAACCACGACAACCCTGTGGTGGCCGATGACAAGAGTTTAGCGTTATTGGCGCTGGCACAACGTGTTGCTGTGTCTGATGCCTCTGTGATGATCATGGGCCCAAGCGGCTCCGGTAAAGAAGTGTTAGCACGATATATTCACCAAAATAGCCAACGTAATGGTCAGCCGTTTATTGCGATTAACTGCGCAGCTATTCCAGAAAACATGCTTGAAGCCACACTCTTTGGTTACGAGAAAGGGGCGTTTACCGGTGCCTATCAAGCATGCCCGGGTAAATTTGAACAAGCCCAGGGCGGCACGTTATTGCTTGATGAAATCTCTGAAATGGAACTTGGCCTACAAGCCAAGTTGTTGCGCGTATTGCAAGAGCGTGAAGTTGAGCGCTTAGGAGGTCGTAAAACCATTAAGTTAGATGTGCGTGTTTTAGCCACGTCAAACCGCGATCTTAAAGCCATGGCTGCATCGGGCGAGTTTAGAGAAGACTTATATTACCGAATTAACGTGTTTCCATTAACCTGGCCTGCGTTGCATCAACGCCCGGCAGATATTTTACCGCTTGCTCGCCATTTGTTGGCTAAACATGCTAAAGCATTAAATATGGCTGAAGTGCCTAAACTCGATGAGGCTGCCAGTCGGCGTTTATTAACTCATCGTTGGCCGGGTAATGTGCGTGAGCTTGATAATGTGATCCAGCGGGCACTTATTTTGCGGGTTAATGATGAGATAAGTGTTAATGATATTATTATTGACTCTGCTGATGTCAATCTACTGGCAAATGATGTACCTGAAAATGCCAAATCAGCAGATGTTGAGGGCTTAGGTGATGAACTTAAGGCACAAGAGCATGTGATTATTTTAGAAACCTTAAATCAATGTCAAGGTAGTCGAAAAAAAGTCGCTGAAAAATTAGGCATTAGTGCCCGTACCTTACGTTATAAAATGGCAAAAATGCGTGATATGGGTATTCAACTACCTGCGTAATACACGCGTGTTTTACTTTAAGTTACTGATTAAAATAATTTTAAAAAAACAACTTATCAGCATTTAATGCGATAAGTTGTTTTTGTTGGTATTACTCCCTTCAATTTTACATGTTGGCATTTATATTGCTTTAACTCCTTATAAGATTATTGTTGTCGTCAAAAAGCCGACGAAAGGGAGTGACATCATGCAGATCAGCGCCAATCCATTATTACAAGAAATGCAATCGCTTCGTGGCGAAATCGCCCCTTCTATTGGTTCATCTATTGCTCCTAACTTAACGCAGCAAGTCAATAACACCACGGGTGCCGATTTTGGTCAGTTATTATCGCAGGCGGTGGGCAGTGTTAATGGATTGCAACAAACATCGTCCAATTTAGCGTCTCGATTAGACATGGGCGACACGACTGTGTCCCTATCAGATACCGTTATTGCCCGTGAAAAAGCCGGTGTAGCTTTTGAAGCCACAGTGCAAGTGCGTAACAAGTTAGTTGAAGCGTATAAAGAAATCATGAGTATGCCTGTTTAGCCGCTTTGGGTGTTAAGCGCTAGGTAATTTTAAACATCAGACATATAGCAGGTACAAATTGTGAGCACAGACATAATGGTAGGTTCAGATTCAACAGTTGACGCCGGAGTCCAGCAAGAGAATAAGTCTGGGCTAATGGGCAACGTCGGCGGGGCTGACATGATGCGCCAGGTGATCATGATTTTGGCGCTGGCTGTGTGTCTTGCGTTAGCTGTTTTTGTGATGATGTGGGCGCAAGAGCCGGAATATCGTCCGCTTGGTAAAATGGAAACGGCTGAAATGATCCAGGTGCTTGATGTACTGGATAAAAACCAAATTGATTATCAAATTAATGTTGATGTTGTCAAAGTACCTGAAGACAAATATCAAGATGTGAAATTACTCTTAAGTCGTGCAGGTATTGAAAGCAGCACTCAAACAAATGACTATTTAAGTCAAGACAGTGGTTTTGGTGTAAGCCAGCGAATGGAGCAAGCGCGTTTAAAGCATAGCCAAGAGTTAAACTTAGCACGCGCCATTGAAGAGTTAAAAAGCATTAGCCGTGCCAAAGTGATTTTAGCCCTGCCAAAAGAGAACGTATTTGCCCGTAATGCCTCAAAGCCGAGTGCAACTGTGGTTGTTAATGTGCGCCGTGGCGGATTAGGCCAAGAAGAGATTGACGCCATTGTTGATATTGTTGGCTCGGCAGTACAAGGGCTTGAACCATCACGTGTCACAGTAACCGACTCAAATGGCCGCTTACTCAATTCAGGTAGCCAGGATGGTACGTCAGCGAGAGCTCGCCGTGAGCTCGAACTGGTACAACAAAAAGAAGCAGAATATCGCCGTAAAATTGAGTCGATTTTAATGCCGATTTTAGGCCCAGAAAACTTTACCTCGCAAGTGGATGTCAATATGGACTTCACTGCAGTAGAGCAAACCGCGAAACGCTTTTCACCTGACTTACCCGCAATTAGAAGCGAAATGACCATTGAACGTAACTCTTCAGGTCAAACTTCTGGCGGTATTCCTGGTGCATTGAGCAATCAACCGCCAATGGAATCAGACATACCAGAAGTTGCAGGCGAGGCGGGGACGTCAAC
The DNA here is from genome assembly GCF_019931735.1 of Shewanella inventionis. Lineage (NCBI taxonomy): Bacteria > Pseudomonadati > Pseudomonadota > Gammaproteobacteria > Alteromonadales > Shewanellaceae > Shewanella > Shewanella inventionis. The sequence continues at coordinate 2,021,476 of NZ_CP082926.1, forward strand.
TGTTTCTGGTGATATGTCTAAAGAAGCGACTCGTAACTACGAGTTAGACACAACGATAAGCCATACTCGCCAGCAAATTGGTGTGGTGCGCCGTGTGAGTGTGTCGGTAGCGATTGACTTTAAACCGGGTCAGGTAGATGAAAATGGCCAAGTGTCGCGGGTGCCACGCACCGAAGAAGAATTAACCAATATTCGTCGTTTACTTGAGGGCGCGGTAGGCTTTAGCACTCAACGTGGTGACGCACTTGAGGTGGTAACAGTGCCATTTATGGACCAGTTAATTGAAGAGTTACCTGAGCCAGATATGTGGGAGCAACCCTGGTTTTGGCGCGCAATTAGGTTGGCGTTAGGCGCATTGCTCATTTTAGTGTTGTTTTTAGCTGTGGTTCGCCCAATGCTGAAAAAGCTGACTAATCCACAAGGCACTGACATGCCAGCCGAAACACGTCCTGGTCATGAGTTGGCCGAAATTGAAGATCAATATGCTGCTGATACCTTAGGTATGCTTAATACCAAAGAGGCTGAATACAGTTATGCAGATGATGGTTCAATTCAAATACCTAATTTGCATAAAGATGATGATATGATTAAAGCAATTAGAGCACTCGTGGCCAATGAGCCTGAGCTTTCCACTCAAGTAGTTAAGAATTGGTTACAAGACAATGGCTAATGAAAAAGACAAAGAAAAAGCAAAACCCGCAGCATTTGACCCAGAGTCATTGACTGGTGTTGAAAAAACCGCGATTTTGCTTCTCAGCTTAAGTGAGGCCGACGCCGCTTCGATTTTAAAACACCTAGAGCCTAAGCAAGTGCAAAAAGTGGGTATGGCGATGGCGGCAATGGATGACTTTGGCCAGGAAAAAGTCATTGGTGTGCACAAGTTATTTTTAGATGATATTCAAAAATTCTCTTCAATTGGCTTTAACAGCGAAGAGTTTGTGCGTAAAGCATTAACCGCCGCATTAGGCGAAGACAAAGCCGGTAATTTGATTGAACAAATCATTATGGGCAGCGGTGCTAAAGGCCTTGATTCGTTGAAATGGATGGATGCCCGCCAAGTTGCGACCATTATTCAAAACGAACATCCGCAAATCCAAACGATTGTGTTGTCGTACCTTGAGCCCGATCAAGCTGCAGAGATTTTTAGCCAGTTCCCTGAAAATACCCGCTTAGATTTAATGATGCGTATTGCCAATCTTGAAGAAGTGCAACCCGCTGCACTGCAAGAGTTGAACGACATTATGGAGAAACAATTTGCTGGTCAAGGTGGTGCTCAAGCGGCGAAAATGGGTGGCTTAAAAGCCGCTGCAAACATCATGAACTACCTCGATACCGGTATTGAGAGTCAAATCATGGAAACCATGCGCGAGTCTGACGAAGAAATGGCTCAGCAAATTCAAGATATGATGTTTGTGTTTGAAAACCTTATCGATGTTGATGACCGCGGTATCCAGGCCTTGTTACGTGAAGTACAGCAAGATGTGCTTATGAAGGCACTTAAAGGTGCTGACGAAGCCTTAAAAGAGAAAATTCTTGGCAATATGTCTAAACGTGCTGCAGAATTATTACGAGACGATCTTGAAGCCATGGGGCCAATTCGTATCAGTGAAGTCGAAGTGGCACAGAAAGAGATTTTATCTATTGCGCGTCGTCTCAGCGACAGTGGTGAAATTATGTTAGGCGGTGGCGGTGGCGACGAGTTCTTATAATCGTGAAGCCCAAACGGCTTTATAGCAATTGATTGCCGTTATTACCAATAGCTAATTTATTCAACAATACAAGTGATTGATTATGACTGAATCCAAATCGTCTAAAAATGTCCTCAGTGTCGATGATGAGGTTGAGTTCAGTCATTGGCAGCTTCCTGATATTACACGGGATACTAGCCAAGAGCCTTCTAACATGTTTGGTCAATCTTCAAAACCTTACCAGGCAAAGCCCACCACACCTGAAAAATCAATGTCTCCGCCAACCATGGCGCAAATTGAAGATATCAGAGCCGCGGCAGAACAAGAAGGGTTTGAACAAGGTAAACAAGAGGGATACCAACAAGGGTTAGAGCAAGGGCGATTAGAAGGCTTAGAGCAAGGCCACTCTGAAGGTTTCACTCAAGGTGAGCAACAAGGTCTTGAAGCCGGAGAAGTGGCGGTTAATCAATTAATAGAACAACTTTCACAATTGATCAGGCAGTTTGAACAGCCATTGTCTGTGTTAGATGCTGAGATTGAAGCTGAGTTGTTAGCAATGACAATACAATTAGCTAAATCCGTTATTGGCCATGAATTAAAAACCCATCCTGATCATATTTTAACTGCACTTCGTCAAGGTGTTGACGCCCTGCCGCTAAAAGAACAAGTGGTAAAGCTTCGTTTAAATCAGCACGATGCCGAAATCGTGTCGAACAGTTATCCAACTGAACAGCTTGAGCAGCATCAATGGCAAATCGATATTGACCCCACATTATCCAATGGCGATTGTGTTATAGAAAGCGTTCGCTCGTCGGTAGACTTGCGCGTAGAGCAGCGCATTGAGCAAGTATTTGGTGAATTAGACGCACAGGCAAATCAACTGGCTAAAAATGCTCAACATCTCAAATTGAGCACTGAGAATTATCAAGTATCTGAAGTTGAAGATTTATCTGCTTATAAGCACTCTACAGCCAATGAACCAGCAGATGATGCCGAGTCTGCAGTATCGTTAGCGCCTAATGAGCAACATACTCCCCCAAAACCTGATACGGCCGCCGAACAAGAGCAGGCTTCAGATACCTCCATACAAGATGCAACCCTTCCTGATGACGCTGCGCAAGATGAGGCTGTCGAAGCAACTGAGCAAGATGATATCGCTAAGGATAACGGATGACGTCTCGTCAACAACAGCTGCTGAATAAATTTGCTGTTCATCATAAAAAAGTATCGCCAGTGCGCCCAGTTGCCAGTGGTCAATTGGTCCGCGTGGTGGGGTTGACGCTTGAAGCGACCGGATGCCGCGCACCTGTAGGGAGTTTATGCTCTATCGAAACCATGGCAGGAGAATTGGTTGCCGAAGTGGTAGGGTTTGATGACAAACTACTCTATTTAATGCCAATTGAAGAGCTTCGCGGAGTATTACCTGGTGCACGAGTTAAGCCGCTAGGTGAACAATCGAGTTTACATGTTGGCTTATCCTTGCTTGGGCGAGTGCTCGATGGCAGTGGTTTACCACTAGATGGTTTAGGCCCACTGAACACAGACCAACAAGCTGCTCGCCATGGGCCGAACATTAATCCTTTATCTCGCAGAGCGATCACCGAACCTTTAGATGTGGGTGTTAGGGCCATTAACTCAATGCTCACTGTTGGTAAAGGCCAACGGATGGGATTATTTGCAGGCTCTGGTGTGGGTAAAAGTGTGCTGTTAGGGATGATGACCCGTGGCTCTACCGCCGATATTATTGTGGTGGGGTTAGTCGGCGAACGTGGCCGTGAGGTTAAAGAGTTTATTGAAGAAATTTTAGGCGAAGAAGGCCGCGCGCGTTCGGTTGTGGTTGCCGCTCCAGCCGATACATCACCATTAATGCGTTTGCGGGCCTGTGAAACATCGACTCGGATTGCGGAGTATTTTCGTGATTTAGGTTATGACGTATTACTGTTAATGGACAGCTTAACCCGATATGCACAAGCGCAACGTGAGGTGGCGTTAGCCGTTGGCGAACCGCCAGCGACTAAAGGTTATCCACCGTCTGTGTTTGCTAAGTTACCTAGGTTAGTAGAGCGAGCGGGTAATGGCGGGCCAGGGCAAGGTTCAATAACTGCATTTTATACAGTGCTCACCGAAGGTGATGATCAACAAGACCCGATAGCAGATGCATCGCGGGCTATTTTAGATGGTCACGTTGTGTTGTCTCGCCAACTGGCTGACTCTGGGCATTATCCTGCTATTGATGTGGAAGCGTCAATTAGCCGTGTTGCCCCTATGGTGATAAGTCCAGATCATTTAGAAGCCATGCGCCGGGTAAAACAAATGTATTCGTTATACCAGCAAAATCGTGATTTGATTTCTATTGGCGCTTATGCGCAAGGCAGCGATCCGCGTATCGATAACGCGATCCGTTTACAACCTGCTATGAATGCGTTTTTACGTCAGGGCTTTAAAGATCCAGTGAGTTTTGACGACAGCAAAACAATGCTGAAGCAAATTGCCGCTCAGTGTCAGGGTTAATGTATGGCTAAAACGGATCCTTTAGTTACTGTACTCAAATTAGCGGTTGCCGCAGAAGAAAAAGCGGCTTTGCAATTAAAAGCCGCTCAATTTGAGAGGCAAAAGCGTCAAGGACAACTTGATGCATTAAATAACTACCGTTTGGATTACATGAAACAAATGGAAGGCCATACTGGCACCACATTGCGTGCTAATCAATATCATCAATTTCATCAATTTATTAAACAAGTCGATCAAGCGATTAACCAACAACTTGCCGTGGTAAAAGACGGCGAAAAGCAACTTGGATATCGCCAGCAGCACTGGCAAGAAACCCAGCAAAAGCGCAAAGCGGTTGAAATGCTGTTGGCCAAAAAAGCTGATAAAGCCTTAATTGCAGAGACTAAGCGCGAGCAAAAAATGTCTGACGAGTTTGCCATGCAACAGTATTTTAGAAACAAAATAAAGTAACAGTTAGTTATTTTCTATCTCCTGCCAATATTGTTTTGTCTTACACATTCGCGTAAATGGCATTTAAATTGCTTAATACTCTTTAATGAAAATATTCGTCATGGAAGTGACAGTGATCAGAGCGGGTATATTTGCCATTTTGAGTGCTGTTAGGCTAGATAACACCATTTGTGTCGCCTGCCCAATGCGTGATGAAAACACACCAAACTTGATCTGATATAAGTGGAGCCGATTATGCAGCAGATGAGCAATATCTTACTGAGCAACAGCAATCAAAATGCTGATGTAGGTGCAAAGATTGGCAAGCAAGATGTTGAAAACACGTCATTCTTATCTGTTTTTAATCAGGCGAGTGAGCAAAAAAACTCTTTTAAACCTGCAGCAGACGAGCTTGCTCCTGCGCAGGCAGAACAACAGATTGAAGATGTAGATATTGAAGTTGAACTCAGTGAAAGTGCTGAATCATCGCAAGATAATACTGATGCAGAGATGATTTTTGCTCAACTGAATATGGCTGACTCATTGGGGAAGCGCCATCATCGTGACGGTAATGAATTGCCGCTTATTGACAAGCAAGGCAATTACATCGGAAAAAACTTCACATTGGAACCCATTGAAAATGGCCTTGAAGTCATAGATACAAAGCTTGAAGTCATAGATATAAAGCTTGAAGTCATAAATACAAAGTTTGAAGCCGTAGATACAAAGCTTGAAGTCATAGATACAAAGCTTGAGCCTTTAAATCTCACATCAATAGAGCTAGAGCAAATCGATCTTGAACAAATCGCGCTTGAACAACACAATATTGATTTTGCTGATTCAGCATCAACTGAGGCCGATGAGTTATTTACAGAGACTATCCACCTAGACAGTCATTTTACTAGCTCTTCACAGGCCATCGCTACCCTTAATTCTGAGCAAATATCCAGTTTAACCACTTATAGTCAACTTTCAGTTAAAGAACTTCAAGCGCTTGATATAAAAGAACTTAGCGAGCTAGTTAGCGACTTTAATTTACAAGCTCCAGTGATTGATGAATCTATTTTAGCGATGGCAGAATTAGCGCAGGCAGAGTTAGCCCATGATGATATTGCCAGTAGCGTGCTTAATCCTCTCCAACAAAGCGAGCTAGACAATGTGCTTGCCGCGAGTGTGCATAACCCAAACCAAGCCATGAATATGAGCAACACGGCAAAACTGAATCCTGCATTGCAGCCAACAGCAAATGATCCACAACAATCAGCAGCGTTAATGACATCAAGCTTATCTGTTGAGTCACAACATATTTTGGGTGATAAAAGTCGTATTGATGGCAATATTCAGCCTGATCTAGCAGGTGTAAAATCGCTTGAAAAAGCTGACTTTTCTGTCGTGTTAGATTCTGTTGCTGGAAAGCGTGTTGGTGAGTCGGCCGTCAACATTAATTCGGCTTCAGACGGATTTGAGTTTTTTTCCGATACAAGTGAGGTTGAGAGCAAATCTCTTCAAAATCAAAGCAGTTTTACCCCTGTACATAAAAGTGACGTACCACAATTTCAATTGTCGTTAAGGCCGCAAGCTCAAGGCGAGGCAGGTGCGCAAATGCAGGAGATGATCCAGAAGTTTTCACCGGTGATGAAGCAACAATTAATCACCATGGTGAGCAATGGCATTCAGCAGGCTGAAATTCGTCTTGATCCACCAGAGCTCGGTCATTTAACGATTAAAATTCAAATTCAGGGTGATCAAACCCAGGTACAGTTTAACGTTGCCCAATCTCAAACCCGTGATTTAGTTGAACAGGCTATCCCTCGTTTACGCGATATGCTTGCCAGTGAAGGGTTACAACTAACAGACAGCCAGGTGTCGCAAGGCGGTGGGGGACGAGATCAACAACAAGAGCAATCAGAGTCACAGGGTCACACATCTGATGCACAGTTGGATGAAATATCAGCACAAGAGGCTAGCTTGATGACAAATACATCAAGGAGTTTACATTCTGCTATAGATTATTATGCTTAAGCAGGTAACCTATACACATATGAGATAATACAATTTTTTAATAACAAGGGTGATTGAGTTTGTCATCATGTTAGTCGCATTGTTGGTTGGGGACCATTATGGCTGAAGAAGAATTAGAGTTAGAAGATGCCGCAGCTGGCGGAAAAAAGAAGAACAAATTGGTGTTATTTGGTGGTATTGGTCTTGTGGTCATTCTATTAGCTGCAGGCGGAGCGTGGTTTTTTATGGGCTCTGATGAGCCAGCTGCTAACAGCGACAGTCCTGATGCGCCTAAAACTGAAACTGCTGAGCCAGCCGTTGCTGCACAAGCTGATTATGTTGGTATGCCAAGGCCTTTTTTATTCAACTTACCCGGTGTAGACCGTGCGCGTTTAGTTGAGATTAAAGTGCAATTGATGGTGCGCGGTGAAGAAGACAGCATTTTAACCAAAAAACACATTCCTTTAATTGAAGATGCATTGCTAACAACCTTTAGTAGCGCTGATGTGCAAAAACTCAGTACTCAAGCAGGTAAAGACGAATTACGTCAATTAGCATTACTTAATGTGCAAAATACGCTGCAACCGGTTACGGGCAAAAAAGTGGTAGAGAAAGTCCTGTTTACTGGTTTTGTGATGCAATAACCAAATGCATTAACTGCTAAGGCTACGATGTGAGTGATTTATTAAGCCAAGATGAAATCGATGCGCTACTGCATGGTGTAGACGATGTTGATGAAGATGAAATTGATGAGAGTAGTGCTGATGCGCGATCTTACGACTTCTCGTCTCAAGACAGAATTGTCCGTGGTCGTATGCCCACGCTTGAAATCGTTAACGAGCGTTTTGCCCGCCATCTTCGAATAAGCATGTTTAACATGATGCGCCGTGCGGCTGAAGTGTCAATTAATGGCGTTCAAATGCTTAAGTTTGGCGAATATGTGCATACGTTATTTGTACCAACCAGCCTCAACATGGTGCGTTTTAGCCCATTAAAAGGCACAGCACTTATCACCATGGAAGCACGTTTAGTGTTTATATTGGTGGATAACTTCTTTGGTGGCGATGGTCGATTCCATGCCAAAATTGAAGGCCGTGAATTCACCCCAACAGAGCGGCGTATTGTTCAATTACTATTGAAAATTATTTTTGAAGATTACAAAGATGCTTGGGCGCCGGTCATGGATGTCGAGTTTGAATATCTAGACTCAGAGGTTAACCCGGCAATGGCCAACATTGTAAGTCCAACTGAAGTTGTGGTGATTAATTCATTCCACATTGAAGTTGACGGCGGCGGAGGTGACTTTCACATCACTATGCCATATTCGATGATTGAGCCTATTCGTGAGCTTCTTGATGCGGGTGTACAAAGTGACAAACAAGATACCGATATGCGTTGGTCACAAGCGCTTCGCGATGAAATTATGGATGTTCAAGTCGGCTTTGATGCCAATATTGTTGAACATGAAGTGACATTGCGTGATGTGATGGGGTTTAAAGCAGGTGATATTATTCCTATCGAATTACCTGAACATATTCTGATGCGAATTGAAGATTTACCGACTTATCGCTGTAAACTCGGTAAGTCACGCGATAATTTAGCATTAAAAATCAGTGAAAAAATAGCTCGACCTGAAACAGTAAAATCAGAACTACAACTGGTGACACGTAAAGGTAAGTCTCGGGATATTGCAGATTTATAAGGTGATGTAAATGAGTACAGAAGATACGGGTGATGATTGGGCAGCAGCAATGGCTGAGCAGGCCCTAGAAGAAGCGCAACAAGTTGAACTTGACGAATTAGTTGACGATTCTAAGCCAATTACTAAGGAAGAAGCCGCTAAACTGGATTCGATTTTAGATATTCCGGTGACCATATCAATGGAAGTGGGTCGCAGTTTTATTAGTATTCGTAATTTATTGCAGTTAAACCAGGGCTCGGTAGTTGAACTTGACCGCGTTGCCGGTGAACCACTTGATGTTATGGTCAACGGGACGCTTATCGCCCACGGTGAGGTAGTAGTTGTAAACGATAAATTTGGTATTCGTTTAACTGACGTTATCAGCCAAACTGAGCGGATTAAAAAGCTTAAATAATGATTGTTAGCAAAACTGGTGTGATACTGGTTTTGCTAGCCGTTAACAACACAAGGAATCACAGTGGCAAATATAATATCAATGCTCAGTGTGATGGCCCAAGCATTGACCGATGCCGATGTGCCTAACGCTTCTACTACCGCTGTACTGACCCGCACTTCTGAAGTGTCTAATACTGCAACCCTAGCCAATATGATTGGTGGGTTAATTGTGGTATTGGCGCTAATCTTTGTATTGGCTTATATCGTTAAACGCTTAAATCTTGTTCCGTCTAATGGTGGTGTGGTCAAAACGCTTGCGGTAACCCCAATTGGTCAACGTGAGAAAGTGGTGTTGATTGAGGTGAACGGTCAACAATATTTGCTCGGTGTAACAGCACAACAGATTAATCTTATTGATAAATTAGACCATTCTGTCGACATTCCAACAACATCATTTGCGAGTCGATTAAAACAAGCCAAGGAACAGCAGTAATGACTAAATACACCGGTATGTTGGTGCTAACCATCATTGCAATGGTTGGGCTGTTTGTCACCCCTGATGTATTTGCGCAAGATGGCATCTTGCCCGCAGTTACTGTAACAACAGGTGCTGACGGAGCGACAGAGTATTCTGTAACCTTGCAAATATTATTGCTTATGACAGCAATGAGCTTTATTCCTGCAATGGTGATAATGCTCACATCATTTACGCGTATTATTGTGGTGTTGTCGATATTAAGGCAGGCGTTAGGTTTGCAGCAAACCCCATCGAATCAAGTGCTTATTGGTATCAGTTTGTTTATGACGTTTTTTATTATGGCGCCAGTGTTTGACAAAATTTATGTCGAAGCTGTTGAGCCATATGTAAACGAAACTATGACTCTCACCCAGGCCTATGATGTTGGCAAAGAGCCCATTAAAACGTTTATGTTGTCTCAAGTGCGTACAACAGATTTGCAAACCTTTATTGAAATATCAGGTTATAAAGATATTCAATCGCCTGAACAGGCGCCAATGAGTGTTGTGATCCCTGCGTTTATTACCAGCGAGCTAAAAACCGCTTTCCAAATTGGTTTTATGTTATTTGTGCCATTTTTAGTGCTAGATTTAGTGGTCGCCAGTATTTTAATGGCAATGGGTATGATGATGTTATCTCCCATGATTGTGTCACTGCCGTTTAAGATAATGTTATTCGTGTTAGTTGATGGTTGGGGCCTTGTCATGGGCACATTAGCCAATAGCTTTGGCATATAAGGCCTATTTATGTCTCCTGAAGCGCTCATTGATATTTTTAGAGAAGCACTATCAGTCATTGTACTGATAGTGTCGGCAATTATTTTGCCGGGCCTATTTATTGGTTTAATCGTGGCGGTTTTTCAGGCGGCAACCTCCATTAACGAACAAACCTTGAGTTTTTTACCTCGCTTGTTGGTGACCTTATTTGCCTTGATGTTTTTAGGCCATTGGCTGGTACAAACTATGATGGATTTTTTTCTTGAAATGGTGAACCTTATCCCTGTGGTAATAGGTTAGATATGGACATTTTGTTTGATGAAATCAGTCAAACAATTGCAGCTTATCTTCTGCCGTTTTTTCGTATTTCATCAATGTTAATGGTGATGACAGTATTTGGGGCAAATACTACACCTTCACGTGTTCGCTTGTTATTGTCTGTTGCCATTACTATGGCTGTCGCTCCAGTGTTACCTCCCATTGCAGCCATTGAACTTATCGCTTTTAGTTCCGTTTTTGTGATTGCGCAGCAAATTCTTATTGGTGTATCGATGGGGTTTGTGACGTTAATGGTAATGCAAACATTTGTGTTAACAGGACAAATCATTGGTATGCAAACCAGTTTAGGTTTTGCTTCTATGGTGGACCCTGGTTCTGGCGAGCAAACTCCTGTGGTGAGTAATTTCTTTTTATTACTCGCTACTTTAATTTTTTTGGCAGTTGATGGCCATTTATTGATGTTTAGAATGCTGGTGGCCAGTTTTGAAACCATTCCGATTTCAAATCAGGGTATTTCAATTGCCAATTATCGCGCTTTGGCAGAGTGGGGCAGTTTTATGTTTGGGTCGGCATTAACCATGTCTATCTCTGCGATTGTTGCATTACTACTCATCAACCTTTCGTTTGGGGTAATGACTAGAGCCTCTCCTCAGCTTAATATTTTCTCTATTGGTTTTCCTGTAACTATGGTCAGTGGTTTGCTTATTTTGTTGCTCACCTTAGGTCCCATCATGGCGCATTTTGATGAAGTCTGGCAGGCGGCACAGTTGTTAATGTGTGATTTGTTACTACTTCAATGTCAAACCGACGCAGCAATCGTGTTCTAAGGAGGGGAAATGGCCGAAAATGACAGCAGTCAAGAACGCACAGAAGAACCCACCAGTAAACGACTTGAACAGGCGCGTGAGAAAGGTCAAGTCGCTCGCTCAAAAGAGTTAGGCACCGCAGCGGTATTGCTTGCTGCATCGGTGGGTTTTGCCATGACAGGACCATCAATCGCCATCAGTTTGTACACCATGATGAAACAAATATTCACTATGGAGCGCGATCAAATATTTGATACCAACTCCATGTTTCGTGTTTGGGGGGTCGTCGGTAACGAACTTGCCTGGCCTCTGCTCAGTTTTATAGCCTTGTTGGCGTTTGTGTCTTTTTTGGGCAATATTGTGTTGGGTGGTATGTCGTTTTCGGTTAAAGCCTTTATGCCCAAAGGCAGCAAGATGAACCCGATGAATGGCTTTAAACGTATGTTTGGTACTCAAGCACTCGTTGAGTTAACCAAAGGCATTGCTAAATTTTCTGTTGTTGCCTTGTCGGCTTATTTTTTATTGCGCTTCTACTTTTACGATATTTTGATGTTATCTAACGATCACTTGCCCGGTAATGTTTATCACGCGTTAGATCTTTTGGTGTGGATGTTTATCTTACTGTGCAGCTCTATGCTATTTATTGTGGTGATTGATGTGCCTTTTCAGATCTGGAATCACAATAAACAGCTTAAAATGACCAAACAAGAAGTCAAAGACGAGTACAAAGACACTGAAGGTAAACCGGAAGTAAAAAGCCGTATCAGGCAAATGCAGTATGAAATGGCGCAGCGCAGAATGATGTCCGAGGTTCCTAAAGCTGATGTGATTGTAGTTAACCCTGAGCATTATGCTGTTGCAGTAAAATATGATGTTACCCGTTCATCTGCGCCATTTTTAGTCGCCAAAGGTGTAGACGATGTCGCATTCAAAATACGTGAAATTGCCCGTGAACATAACGTCGCGATTGTCTCTGCACCACCGCTTGCCCGAGCCATTTACCATACGACTAAAATTGATCAGCAAGTGCCCGAAGGCTTGTTTACTGCGGTGGCTCAGGTACTCGCTTATGTATTTCAACTTAGGCAATATCAAAAAGGTAAGGGGCGTAAACCCAAACCTATTCCGTACAATCAACCTATCCCAGATGATTTGAAATATTAGCCTTGCAAGTGGATTTATTTGTGGCTTGATTCTTGCTTTGTCAGTTTATTCGCGTCAATTATTAGTTCATTGACGCCGTAGACTGACAGTAAGGGTTCATCTTTTATGGATGCAAAAGCAGCTTTTGGGCAATTTAAACAAATAAGACCATCTACGTTTAAGGGTATTGGTACGCCTTTGCTCGTATTGGCTGCCTTAGGTATGGTTGTTTTACCTATTCCGCCTTTTCTACTGGATATCCTATTTTCGTTTAATATCGCGTTAGCGTTAGTGGTATTACTCGTTGCGATTTACACCGACAGGCCACTCGATTTTGCTGCTTTTCCAACTGTACTACTTGTCGCGACACTCTTACGGTTAGCCCTTAACGTTGCCTCTACTCGAATTGTATTACTTGAGGGACACAATGGCGGCGACGCTGCTGGTAAAGTCATTGAGGCCTTTGGCTCAGTGGTCATTGGCGGTAACTATGCTGTGGGTTTAGTGGTCTTCTTGATTTTAATTATTATCAACTTTGCTGTTGTCACTAAAGGTGCTGGGCGTATTTCTGAGGTGAGCGCCCGCTTTACCCTAGATGCCATGCCAGGCAAGCAAATGGCCATTGATGCCGATTTAAATGCCGGTACATTGACTCAAGATCAAGCGCGTATTCGCCGTGCTGAAGTGACCCGAGAAGCCGACTTTTACGGTGCAATGGATGGTGCCTCTAAGTTTGTTAAGGGTGATGCTATTGCCGGTATTATGATCCTAGTGATCAACATTTTAGGTGGTTTTGTTATTGGGATAGTGCAACACGACCTTGATTTTTCGAGTGCAGTTGAAATTTATACCTTGTTAACTATCGGTGATGGTCTGGTTGCGCAAATACCGGGTTTGCTATTGTCGATTGCTGCGGCCTTAATGGTCACGCGCCAAAATGAATCTGGTGACATGGGTCAGATGATGATGAGTCAGATGTTTGACAATCATAAGTCATTAGCCATTGCCGCGGGTTTATTGTTTATCATGGGGATCGTGCCTGGCATGCCTCATGTGGCATTTTTAACCTTCGCTTTTATTACTGCAGGTGCTGCATATTTTGTTTATAAGCGGAACATTGATAAAAAACAGGCTGCGTTAGCTGTTGCAACCAAAGGCCCTGCTGAAATCAAAGACAAAGAACCTAAAGAATTAAGCTGGGATGATGTTCGTCATGTAGACACCATTGGGCTTGAAGTTGGCTACCGATTAATTCCGCTGGTTGATAAATCACAAGGCGGTGAATTATTGGGCCGCATTAAAGGTGTACGCAAAAAATTATCTCAAGAGTTAGGTTTTTTAGTGCCAGCAGTTCACATTCGTGACAATCTAGATTTGTCGCCCAATGCTTATCGTATTTCTTTGATGGGGGTTGTGGTTGGTGAAGCTGAAGTGAGGAATGATTGCGAATTGGCAATTAACCCTGGTCAGGTTTATGGCAAACTTGATGGTATTGAAACCCGCGATCCTGCTTTTGGTTTAGAAGCTGTGTGGATTGCGCCTGAGCAACGTGAACATGCTCAAACATTAGGGTATACCGTAGTCGACACTGCTACAGTAGTGGCGACTCATATTAGCCAATTGCTGAGCAACAATGCCGCTAAATTATTAGGCTACGAAGAAGTTCAACAGCTTATGGATATGCTTGCTAAACATTCTCCTAAGCTGGTTGATGGCTTTATTCCTGACATTATGCCATTAGGCTCTGTGGTTAAAGTGATGCAAAACTTACTCAACGAGGGGGTGTCGGTACGTGACTTGCGCACAATAGTGCAAACCTTGTTGGAGTATGGCAATAAGAGCAATGATACCGAGGTATTGACAGCCGCGGTGCGTATTGCGCTTAAACGGATGATTGTCCAGGAGATCTCTGGGCCTGAACTGGAAATTCCTGTCATAACATTGGCGCCTGAGTTGGAACAGATGTTGCATAAGTCTATGCAGGCGACAGGCGGAGAAGGGCCAAACATTGAACCAGGCCTTGCAGAACGCATGCAGCAGTCACTTTTAGACGCTGCACAGAAACAAGAAATGGTAGGACAACCAGCCATATTATTGACATCTGGTATGCTAAGATCCACTTTGTCACGATTTGTTAAATACACTATTCCAAATTTACGGGTGATTTCTTACCAAGAAATACCTGATGAGAAGCAAATTAGAATTGTTTCTGCAGTCGGCCAATAGTGATAACGTCAGTTTAAAGAGGTGCGTACGTGAAAATTAAACGATTTTTTGCCAAAGATATGCGTGCAGCATTAGCACAAGTCAAAGACACTCTAGGGTCTGACGCTGTCATTATGTCGAATAAAAAAGTGACTGGCGGCATCGAAATCGTTGCCGCAGTTGATTATGACGAGCCAAAAGCCGCAATTGCTTCACAAGCGCCAACAAACAGTTTTATGGATGTAAGCGAAGACAAAGTATCGCTAGGGGCTAAACCTGCTGTCAAAGCACATTCAAAAGTCAGCCCGCCTCCAGCTGCAGACTCATTACAAGCCTTGCTTGAAAAACAACATAACCGCATGACTCAGCAAATGACAGCAACTCGTCATGATGAGCCAGAACTTCCTGAATGGGCGCGCCAATTACAAGGTGCGAAAACGCCTAAGCCAACGCAAAGTGCTCCAACTGCAAATCATGTTGATAAGTCAAATAAAACGAATAAAAATCAATCAGCTGAGCTGGATTTACTGCGTGAAGAAATGGCATCGTTGAGAAGCCTACTAACACATCAAGTCTCGTCATTAATGAAGGATCACAAAAAACGTTCAGATCCTGTCGGAGCTATGTTAGAAAGTAAATTACTGGCGGCTGAGTTTTCTCCTGCAGTTGCTGCTAAACTAGCAGGGTTAAGCCAACATTATACGCCAGCAGATTTAGTAAGAGCCTTACCGCAAAGTTTAGCTAACCTACTAGATAACCAAGGTGATGATATTGTTAAACGGGGTGGTGTGGTTGCTTTTGTTGGTCCAACGGGTGTGGGTAAAACCACTTCGCTAGCCAAAATTGCCGCGCGTTTTGCCGCACACCATGGCCCAGAGCAAGTGGCATTAATCACGACCGATCATTATCGTATTGGGGCATATGAGCAGTTAGCAACATATGGTAAAATTATGGGCTGCCCTGTTAAGCAAGCACATGATTTAAGTGAATTAGAACAAATTTTGTATCAATTTAGAAATCGCAAGCTAGTGTTAATTGATACTGCTGGTATGGGACAACGTGACATGCGTCTATATCAACAACTTGATAATTTGACAGCAAATAGTAGGATCCCTATCCGCAGTTACTTAGTGATGTCTGCCACTGGCCAACGTCGCGTTCTGCAAGATGCGGTTGAACACTTTAAACGTATTCCATTATCGGGCGCAATTTTGACCAAATTAGATGAATCAGTATCAATTGCAGGTGCATTGAGCGTATTGATTCAAAATGAGTTACCATTGAGTTATGTGACCGACGGTCAACGTGTGCCAGAAGACATGAAAGTGGCTGATACATTAGCATTAGCCAAACAAGCGCTAGCAGCATTAAACGAAACAGAACAACCAACGTCACAAGACACGGCATGGTCAAATGACACTGCCTATGCATTTGAGTAAAGATATGACTCGGGATCAAGCAAGTGGTTTACGTATGATGAATCAACCAAATAACGATAAAGTTAAAGTAATTGCCGTATCCGGTGGTAAAGGCGGGGTAGGTAAAACCAGTGTGTCCATTAATACCGCAGTTGCATTGGCCGAAAAAGGCAAACGTGTACTTGTGCTTGATGCTGACTTAGGTTTAGCCAACGTTGATGTGATGCTAGGGATCCGTGCTGAGAAAAATTTATCTCATGTATTGTCTGGTGATGCTGAACTCGATGATATTATTGTTCGAGGACCTAAAGGCATTGGTATTGTGCCCGCGACGTCAGGCACTCAAGCCATGGTTGAGTTGACTCAGGCACAACATGCGGGCTTAATACGTGCATTTAGTGAAATGCGCACTCAGTTTGACATATTAATTGTTGATACTGCAGCGGGTATTTCTGATATGGTGCTGAGCTTCTCTCGTGCCTCACAAGATGTATTAATCGTTGTGTGTGATGAACCTACATCGATAACCGATGCGTATGCATTGATTAAAATTTTAAGTCGTGAGCACGGTGTGTTCCACTTCAAAATTGTGGCAAATATGGTGCGCAGTTTACGCGAAGGCATGGAATTATTTGCTAAACTCAGTAAAGTGACGGATAGATTTTTAGATGTGGCGTTAGAGCTTGTTGCTACCGTTCCTTTTGATGAAAATTTACGCAAAGCTATTCGTAAGCAAAAATTAGTTGTTGAAGCTTTCCCTAAGTCACCTTCAGCGATTGCTTATCATGGATTGGCCAATAAAATTATGACTTGGCCTGTACCACAGCAACCCGGTGGACATTTAGAGTTTTTTGTTGAACGTTTAGTGCAACGTAAGCCCGTTGAAGAGGGGAGAGCGAGTGAATAAAGCCGCAGCGTATACTCAGTTCGATAATAAAACATCGATTGTTGAACAGTATGCACCGTTGGTGAAAAGAATTGCTCATCACATGTTGGCAAGGCTGCCCGCATCAGTGCAACTGGATGATTTATTACAAGCAGGTATGATGGGGCTTCTTGAAGCGTCATCAAAATTTGATGGCAGCAAAGGGGCTAAATTTGAAACCTTTGCTGGCATTCGTATTCGTGGCGCAATGATAGATGAAATTCGCCGCGGTGACTGGGTTCCACGCTCAGTTCATCGTAATAATCGCCGTGTAGCCCAAGTTATTGACGAACTAGAACAACTGCTAGGGCGCGATGCACGAGACACAGAAATTGCTGAAAAACTTGATATGTCTCTCGATGAGTACCATCATATCTTAAATGATGTTTCTGTCGGTAAAATCATAGGCATAGAAGATCTTGGTGTTTCTCAGGATGTGTTAACCACAAACGACGAATCCCCAGATGAAGCATTTGATTCTCTTGCTGAGACTCAATTCCAATCTGCACTGGTTGAAGCAATCAAAACCTTGCCAGAAAGAGATGCTTTAGTGCTGTCGTTATATTATGACGAAGCGCTAAACTTAAAAGAAATTGGTGCCATCCTTGAGGTAAGCGAGTCACGAGTGAGCCAGATATTAAGTCAGGCCATGCTCAGACTAAAAGCCAAGCTCAAGCATTGGACACAAGAATAATAACTAATTATAGAGCAAACGAGTGTCAGCTCACCGGAGGAAACCTTGGACAAGAATATGAAGATTCTTATTGTTGACGATTTTTCAACAATGAGACGTATCATTAAGAACTTGTTGCGAGACTTGGGATTTAATAATACCCAAGAAGCAGATGATGGCTCAACAGCCCTACCTATGTTACAAAAAGGTGACTTTGACTTTGTTGTAACCGACTGGAACATGCCTGGAATGCAGGGTATTGATTTACTCAAAGCTATCCGTGCAGATGATTCACTTAAACACCTACCTGTTTTGATGGTGACCGCTGAAGCTAAGCGCGAACAAATCATTGCGGCAGCCCAAGCCGGTGTGAATGGATATGTTGTAAAACCTTTTACCGCCGCCACGTTAAAAGAAAAGTTAGATAAAATCTTTGAACGTCTCGGATAAGCAAGGATAAGTCATGCAGGCATCATTATCGGGGTTAA
The DNA here is from genome assembly GCF_019931735.1 of Shewanella inventionis. NCBI lineage: Bacteria > Pseudomonadati > Pseudomonadota > Gammaproteobacteria > Alteromonadales > Shewanellaceae > Shewanella > Shewanella inventionis. Next base: position 2,039,352 of record NZ_CP082926.1, read on the forward strand.
TCACTCTCGAACAGGCCCAGCAACTTGTTGAACTGCTATCGGCGGGAGAGCAAGATAAAGCTGACGACATAATTAGAGAGCTCGCTTCTCCACTACAACGCGAGTTGTTTGAAGAAGTGGGTAAGCTCACTCGCCAATTACACAGCGCCCTCAAAGATTTTCAAATCGATAATCGTTTATCTGAATTAGCCAACACCGAAATTCCGGACGCTAAAGAAAGATTGAACTACGTCATTGATATGACCGAGCAAGCTGCTAATAAAACCATGGATGCGGTTGAAGAATGTTTGCCTTTGGCCGATACCATTATAAGCAATATTCAGTCTGTAACACCGATGTGGGACAAATTGATGCGTCGTGATATTGAGCTTGGTGAATTTAAGTCACTTTGCCACGATGTTCAGCAATTTATGTCTAACAGTGAGCATGACTCAAACCGTCTTCGTGAATTGCTCAATCAGATATTAATGGCACAAGATTTCCAGGATTTAACCGGCCAGATGATCCGCCGCGTGATTGAACTAGTGCGTGAAGTCGAAAATAGTTTAGTGTCGATGTTGACCGTGTTTGGTGAGCATACAGCTGAATCATTACCTACGATTAAAGATAATAAGATAGAGGCAGAAGGCCCAATCATGAACGCTGAATTACGCGAAGACGTGGTCACGGGTCAGGATGAAGTTGATGATCTGCTATCAAGTCTGGGTTTCTAATTAGGAGTCAATTTAATGTCCTTTGATGTTGATGAAGAGATACTCCAGGACTTTTTAATTGAAGCTGGCGAGATTTTAGAGCTTCTACAGGAGCAGTTAGTCGCTCTTGAAAATAATCCTGATGACAGTGATTTACTAAATGCCATTTTCCGTGGATTTCATACTGTAAAAGGTGGTGCTGGATTTTTAAGTCTGACACCAATGGTTGATGTTTGTCACGAAGCTGAAAACACCTTTGATCTTTTACGTACAGGTAAACGCAGTGTCAATGCCGAGTTAATGGATATTATTTTGCAGGCTGTTGATGCAATTAATACCATGTTTGCTCAAACTCAACAGGGACAACAACAAGATCCTGCTGACTCAGACTTGCTTGCAAAACTAAAACTATTAAGCTCCGGTGCTCCTTTGCCATCTGAAATGGGCGAGTCCGCCCCTGAGCCAGAAATCATTGAAGACGTTGCAGATAATATTGAACCTGAATACGTAGAAGATATCAGCCCTGAGGTCGCCGCTTCATCCAATTCGGCCGGTATTGATGAAATTGACGAGTCAGAATTTGAAGCACTACTCGATGCTTTGCACGGCAGTGGTAAAAGCCCTACATCTGCACAAAGCCCTTCAGAAAATAAAGACACTTCAGCGCCTAAATCAGCCTCTTCATCTTCGACAAGTAGTGATGAAATTACCGATGATGAATTCGAAGCCTTACTTGATGAGCTGCATGGTTCTGGATCGTTTAAAGCGAAAACAGAATCGGTTGCCGAAAAAGTAAAACCAGCAGAACCCATTGTTGAACCCTTGGTTGATTCAGACGAAATTACCGACGATGAGTTTGAACGCTTACTTGATGAGTTACATGGAAAAGGCGGTGCACCTGTAGCGGTGTCTACACCATCTGCTGCAAAACCTACTGCTGCCAGAGCGGCAGAGCCCGTACCACCTAAAGCGACCGAAACGCCAAAACCGACTCCCCCAGCGCCAGTGGTTAAACCTGTTGCGGCCCCCGCACCTAAAGTTGATGCTGTTCAAGATAAAGCTCCTGCACCCGCGCCAGCTAAAGCCAATGCAGTACCGCAAGGTGAAACCACAGTTCGCGTTGATACTGCACGCCTTGATCAAATTATGAATATGGTCGGGGAATTAGTATTGGTACGTAACCGTTTAGTGAGCCTTGGTATTACTCGCGAAGACGAAGAAATGTCTAAAGCGCTTGCTAACCTTGATCTTGTTACTGCTGATTTGCAAGGTGCGGTAATGAAAACCCGTATGCAGCCAATTAAGAAAGTATTTGGCCGTTTCCCGAGGGTTGTGCGCGATCTAGCACGAACGTTAAACAAAGAAATTGATTTAGTCATGATTGGTGAAGAAACCGATCTTGATAAAAACTTAGTTGAGGCGCTGGCTGATCCACTTGTCCACTTAGTGCGTAACTCAGTTGACCACGGTATTGAAATGCCAATCACTCGTGAAGCCAATGGTAAGCCACGCTCAGGAACCATCACACTCTCTGCAAGTCAAGAAGGTGACCATATCCTTCTCAAAATTGAGGATGATGGCGCTGGTATGGACCCAGAGAAGCTAAAGCAAATTGCTATTTCTCGTGGCGTACTAGACGAAGATTCTGCTGCAAGAATGACAGATAACGAAGCGTATAATTTGATTTTTGCGCCAGGTTTTTCCACCAAAGTTGAAATTTCAGATATTTCAGGCCGCGGAGTGGGTATGGATGTGGTTAAAACCCGCATTAACCAGCTAAATGGTACTGTTCATATCGACTCGATGAAAGGCAAAGGCACTATTCTTGAAATTAAAGTGCCGTTAACGCTAGCCATCATGCCAACATTAATGGTTGACGTTTCTAAACAAGTCTTTGCATTGCCGTTATCAAGTGTCAATGAAATATTTAATCTGGACCTAAGTAAAACCAATATTGTTGATGGTCAGTTAACCGTTATTTTCCGTAATAAAGCCGTGCCATTGTTTTATCTCGAGCATTGGTTACATATTAAAAAAACCAAGTTTAAGCATGGCGATAAAAAACATGGTCATGTTGTGATTGTGCAGCTAGGTACAATGCAAATTGGTTTTGTGGTTGATGCGCTCATCGGCCAAGAAGAAGTGGTGATTAAGCCGTTAGGCACTATGCTGCAAGGAACGCCAGGTATGGCAGGTGCAACTATCACTTCAGATGGTGGCATTGCATTGATTCTTGATATTCCTGGGCTACTTAAACATTACGCCAAAAATAAAAAATAATAAAAGTTCCATTATTTAAGGAATTCAATGGCCATAAAAGTATTAGTTGTAGACGATTCTAGCTTTTTTCGACGACGAGTCAGTGAAATTGTTAACCAAGATCCTGAGCTCGAAGTTGTTGCTGTTGCTGTTAATGGCAAAGAAGCGATTGATATGGCTGCAAAATTTAAACCTCAAGTGATCACGATGGATATCGAGATGCCGGTTATGGACGGTATTAGTGCTGTGCGTGAGATTATGGCGAGCAATCCTACGCCCATTTTGATGTTTTCTTCGCTAACCCATGATGGTGCTAAAGCAACACTCGACGCGCTAGAAGCTGGCGCTCTCGACTTTTTGCCTAAACGTTTTGAAGACATCGCTACCAACAAAGATGATGCGATAAGTTTGCTTCAGCAGCGCATAAAAGCGTTGGGGAAAAGACGGGTATATCGACCAAGCCCTGTGTCAACTAACACTCTGGACTCGCGGCGTCCTGCCAGCTTATCACAAAGTAGTCTAAGAGAACCGCACCGTCCATTAAGTTCAAGGCTTAATAGTGGTTCTTTAACGCAAGCTGGATCGTCATTGCCTACTCGCAGCCAGTTAAATTCTACGCTCGAGCGCCAGCCTGCGCCGGCGGCCCAATCATTATCAACTATCAGAGCCAGTGGTAAACAATACAAAGTACTACTTATTGGGACCTCCACAGGCGGACCGGTGGCACTGCAAAAAGTATTGACGGCATTTCCAGCAAATTACCCGCACCCCATAGTACTTATTCAGCATATGCCAGCGGCTTTTACCCCAGCGTTTGCTGCACGCTTAAATACCCTATGCAAAATTGAAGTTAAAGAAGCACAAAATGGTGATGTGTTACGAGCTGGTTGTGCCTATCTTGCACCTGGTGGAATGCAGCTAATGCTTGAACGTGCAGGAATGACTGGGCGTTTAAAAGTTGTTGCAGGCACGAGTGACATGAATTACAAGCCGTCGGTTGATATTACCTTTGCGTCGGCATCTAAAGCTTTTGGTGGTGATGTATTGGCTGTCGTATTAACAGGGATGGGGGCAGATGGCAGAGAAGGTGCCAGAATGCTTAAGTCCGCTGGAGCCACTATTTGGGCTCAAGACGAAGCCAGTTGTGTTGTTTACGGTATGCCACAAGCAGTGGCATCTGCAGGGCTTGCTGCGCATTCAATTGCGCTTGAAAACATGGCCGATGCGATATTAAAAGAAACCAGTCGTGGCTAATTCGTCGACGTCATTAACGACTAAGCTAATGTTAGGCTTGTTTTTGTGTGTTATTGCCATTGTCGTTTTAGGCAGTTTATATCTTGACTCGCAGCGTAAAATGGCCGTGCTTACAAAAGAAATTGAACACTTAAAAGCATCGCAAGTGCTCTTGATGGTACCTGAAGAACAAGCTGAAAATATTGCTAATTGGTTGTTAACGCATCCAGAACAAACCCAGGCTATGATAAACCAAACCGCAAAAGATGAGGCGCGCAGCGTGTTAATTGGCCCAGGTGCTATCGAAACTGACACCGCAAAAACACCAGAGAGTGTTAACCGTTCACAGACACCGCCAACTCAAGAAGTGATAGTGTCAGAGAATGCTCAGGGCGTTAAGGTCATCAGCCTACCAAATGGCGGTATTAGAGTTACAACCCGTGATGACAAACAGCAAAAACAACAATGAGCATTACATTAGATAATGATAAGTTGAGAGGCTATTTTTGAAAGTATGGACAGTTGCAAATCAAAAAGGTGGAGTAGGTAAAACGACCACAGTTGCCAGTTTAGCGGGAGCTATCGTTAAACGTGGTCAACGAGTGTTAATGATAGATACCGATCCTCACGCTTCATTGGGTTACTATTTGGGTATTGACTCTGAAGAAGTGCCAAGCTCGCTTTATGATATTTTTGTTAATCATCAGGCGTTGACACAAGAATTGATCATGCAAAATGTCATTCCTACTCAAATTGAAGGTCTAGACATCATACCGGCTAATATGGCTTTGGCGACACTTGACCGCTCATTAGGGCATCAAGAAGGCATGGGGTTAGTGTTACGTAATTTATTGGCACTAGTTGAAGACAAGTACGATGTGGCAATCATTGATTGTCCTCCAGTACTGGGTGTTCTCATGGTTAATGCATTAGCTGCTAGCCAACATATTATTATTCCAGTGCAAACCGAATTTTTGGCGATTAAAGGCCTTGAGAGAATGGTTAAAACCATGGAGATCATGGGACGTTCTAAAAAAACACGTTACAGTTACACGGTATTACCAACCATGTACGATAAACGGACGAAAGCATCACCCATTGCTTTGCAGTTCTTACAAGATAAATACGGCCAAACTTTGTGGCCTAATGATGTGATCCCAGTGGATACTAAATTTAGAGATGCCAGCTTAGCTCACCTACCGGCATCACATTATTCTGCGACTAGTCGTGGAGTTAAAGCTTATAATCGTCTACTTGATTTTTTATGTGCTCGGGAGTTTGCTCATGTCAAAATCGGTTGATGAAACTGTTTTTGATTATTTCAGTCTTTTATTACAGGAACCGCCAACAAAACCTGTTATTGAAGCTGATACTAAGCCGATATTAGAATCAAAAACAGCCCAAGCCGTAAAGGACACTTCGCCTATTAAGGATACAACCCTTGTTGGCCAGTCTTCTTCGTCATTGGTGTCTCAAACTGCGCAATCAAAAGTTGAGGCGCCTCGACGCTTTGCCGAACCAAACACTCAAGTAGATAAGTTAGCCCTTGAAAAGTTATTATCTGCAGTTTCACATGCAAATAAAGATAATGACATTCAAAAGCAAATAAAGGCAAGTGCAGAGCGAGTTCGCATAGCGATCAGTGAAACTGAGGCTTCTGTTAGTGTTCAACCTAACGTTGACGACACGCCTTTACAAAAAAACACCTTAACAAATAAAGAAATCAAATCGTTAGTCGATATAAAAACTGACAATAGTGCGCTAGCTGAGCTAAAAGACGCTATTATTAAACATGATAAGATTGCTGAAGAAAAAGCGGCTCACCAATTACAACAAACAGGGGCAACTCCACCTAGCATTACTCAAAATTTGCAAGAAGTGTTAGATGATGAGTTTCAAGTATTGTTTTTTAATGTGGCGGGCTTAACTTTAGCCGTGCCATTAGTGAGTTTAGGTGGCATCATAAAGATAGAGAAAATTAATCACCTTATAGGCCGTCCATCGTGGTTTAAAGGTGTGCAAACTCATCGTGACACAAAAATTAATGTTGTTGATACCTGCGCCTGGGTTATGCCAGAAAAATACACACCAGAGCTGGCGCAATCAGTAAATTATCAATATCTTGTTATGCTAGAAAACAGTGCTTGGGGATTAACCTGTGAGTCATTGGTTAATGCCGTTAAAATAGATAAATCACACGTCAACTGGCGTGAAAAACCGGGTAAGCGTCCATGGCTTGCTGGGGTAGTAAAACAACAAATGTGTGGCATTTTGCATGTACAAGCATTAATTGAAATGCTTGATGCAGGTTTAGGTTGTCAGGATTCGATTGACCGAGGTTAACTATGAGCGATTCTAGAAGTGTAGCAGCGGTTGCTGCGGGTAAAGACGATGCGGTTTTACAATGGGTAACATTTAAGTTAGACCATGAAACCTACGGTATAAATGTTATGCAGGTACAAGAAGTATTGCGTTATACCGAAATAGCTCCAGTACCGGGCGCGCCTGATTACGTACTCGGTATTATTAACCTTCGTGGCAACGTGGTTACTGTGATTGATACTCGCTCACGTTTTGGCCTGCAATCTGCTGAACTTGACGACTCAACTCGAATTGTTATCATCGAAGCTGAAAAACAAGTGATTGGTATTTTGGTAGATAGCGTTGCTGAAGTGGTTTATTTACGTCGCTCAGAAATTGATAATGCACCCAATGTCGGTACCGAAGAAAGCGCGAAGTTTATTCAAGGCGTGAGTAATCGAGATAATGAATTATTGATTTTAGTCGACCTAGATAAGTTGTTGTCAGACGACGAGTGGGTTGAGTTAACGCAACTCTAAAACAGACGTTGTAATCCAAAAGCCAACTCTGATATGTTGGCTTTTTTGTTTTGCTCTATGTTTTGGCAAAATAGGTATATTGATGGGTGATGAATTTTTAATTGCAGCTCTAGTGTACGTAGTAGCTTGCCTAGGTTTAGTGCTTTATCTTCAAAAACAATCACGTAAGTTAAAGACCAAAGTTGACGCATTAACGGTACTGGTTAAAGAGAGCGATCGTCAGCGTGAAGCCGTAAAGCGTGAGTTGCATGAGCTTCGCAGTGGTACTATTGGTGTTGGCCGTCGAGTTGTTGAGTTAGAAAAAAAACTATCTCAGCAGTCTGATATGATTGAAGAAGCCAGTCAGCAAGACCCTCAAGCTAAACTTTATTCTCGGGCGGTTAAAATGGTTGGGCTTGGCGCAGGGGTTGAAGAGTTAATGCAAGAGTGCGAGCTACCCAAGGCAGAAGCTGAATTAATTTTAAGATTGCATCGAAAGTAATGAATTATTACAACGATTTAAACTTAAACAAAAACGCCATCTAATTAGATGGCGTTCTTGCTTATGATTAAGCGGTAATTGTTGTGTTAACTCATAGGGCATTGAATTAATTAGATTTTATTTTCGGCGCATTTTAGCGACAAACATCCCATCACTATCTGCAACTTGCGGCCAAATGGTAAGCATGCTGCACGATCCACCTGTAAATGGGTGGATCACAGGTACTAATTCGAATTCATTAGTTTGCGCTAAAAACGCCTCAACAACGTGTTCATTTTCACTTGGTGACAATGAACACGTTGCATACACTAATTGCCCACCTGATTTCACCGCCTTAGCACTGCGGGTTAAAATATCTAATTGCAGCGTTGGTTTATCACTCACCGCGCTTGCATCATCTAACCAGCGCATATCTGGATTGCGTCGCCAAGTGCCTGTGCAACTGCACGGCGCATCAACTAACACACCGTCAAACATGTTGGCATTAACGGGTAGGGCATCTGATTTCCATGGCGCAACACTAATGTTGTTAAAGCCCGCACGGCTTGCTCGTTTGTTCAGTTCTTCTAAAGGCTTATGGCGAATGTCTGAGGCAATAATGCTGCCACTGCTTTGTGGGTGTTGTTGTAGCATTAACGAGCGTAATTGTAAGGTTTTACCACCGGCGCCACTGCACGCATCCCACCATCGTTCATCAGCATTAGGTTGGCAAACTTGGCCAATAACTTGAGAGGCAAGATCTTGAATTTCAAGATGACCTTGCTTATAAGTTTCAATCTCATTGAGGTTGATGCTCTTATTGCCCAGACTTATGGCGTCAGTAAAGTATTGACTGGCCACGGCGTCAACACCGGCGTTATTCAGTTGCGCAATGGCAGTGGCAGTCTTTATGCTCTGTACACGAGCCCAAATTGGCGGGCGACTGGTCATTGCTTCAACTACAGCGAGTTGTTCTGCTGGTGAAACCGGGCAGGTTTGCCAAAACCAGCTGGGCAGTAAATCGCTAAGTTGACAATCGGTTAGACCAGATAACGACATAAATAACGCGAGTTTGTCATTAATACTGTCGCTGTTTGTAGGCGGTACTTCTGTTGGCGTCCATGCGGCTATCGTGTCCCATGCTTGAGTAATATCTTGCCATGTATGCTGCTCAAGTGCAGCACAAGCCGTTAACTGTCTAAACCAAGTTACGTGAGGTTGTGGTGCTTGCAATTGTTTCAGCCAACCCCACCAACGAAATAATCCAAATAACGTTTCGCGGATCACTCGTCTATCTTTTGAACCGTGCTTTTTATGTTCACGAAAATATTGGCCAATAATTCTATCAGCCGGCATTTTGGTGCTCATGACCTGGTTAAACAGCATTTCTATCGTGGTGGCATAACTCAGTGCACGTTTTTGTGCGGGAGTACTGGCCTCAATAACAATGCTGTCATTAAATACTGACAGAAAGGGTTTAGCAGAATGTGTTTGACTCATTAAATAACCTGATGTGGCGAAATAGCAAAAATATTGGTGCAACTTAATGCAATATGGCGCTAGTTTACCATGCCTTGAGGCGAAAACCGCATAGGTCAGCGGAGTTAGTTTTTACTGCTAAATATGTTGTTTGCGTTAAAAATCTAAAGACAGTGCAAAGCACAGATAAGCCATTAATGAACGAGTATGTTCAAACTCTTTACTGCAAAATTCGACAAAATGCTCGCTACACACTTGCTCAATGGTGATGGGCTTGATTGCGATAAAATCTTTACGTTTAAGCTCATCAATTAGTGGATGCTGGCTATCAAATCCCCGTGGCGGCCTGAGTAAACTGTCGCCCGTTAATTCAAACCCAGCTTGCTTTAACGTCGCCAAGGCTTTTTTGTAGCTGTTTGGGTTTTCATCGATACAATGCCTTATCGCATTAAGCGCTTTAGATTCAGGGTGCCAAATACCCGCGGCAATAAAACATTCATCATTGGCTATATGCACATAAAACCCAGGGGCATGAACATCTTTTGCTTGGAAATGCCTAAACTGAATGCCTACATTGGTTTTATATGGGGTTTTATCTTTACTAAAACGGCTATCACGTTGTGGACGCATTAAGCTACCACCGACCTTTTTAGGAATGGCTGTAAATCGAGGTGATAAGGCTAAAATAGGCCCTTGCATTGCGTCAATAAATTGTAGCGCTGGAGTACGAACATTATCTTCATAATCGGTTTGATTAGCTTTAAACCATTCCCTGTCATTATGAGTGGCCAGTTGTTGTAAAAAATGAAAGCTATGAGAGCTAAACATGGTAATACCTTTTATATCGTTAATCCTAAATGATAACCGTGAGCGTGTTTTGGGTTTATGAGGCACATGTCCATGTGGCAATGTGAAATACGACTTAGGTTTGGGTATATCAATGATATCGTAAATCGGTCCTGTTTATCATTTACGTTATGATAAAGAACCTGTCATTTTTATGATCATTTGGGTCTAAAATAACCTGTACTATTATATACACACCAACAGATTTTGATATGAGTGTTATTTAACCTTTTATATTTTTTCGTTAGTGTTTTAAAGTATATTTTTAAAGTTAAGTCACCTTTTTGTCGCTTTGGATATGGTGTGTTTTTTTTGTAACCTACTGAGTTAAAGCTTTAATTTTTGTTGGTGTTCAATGTTAGTTTGATATAAATAGCATTTTTGTGTTAAAATTGCTTTAAAGGTTGTTTTATCCCAGTCTTGTTATTTTGTTTTTTATCAAGCATCTTGTTTGTATCTTCCCTAAATCGCATTCATTCACAATGACACAACATTTTCCGGATTAACATGTTAGTGTACTGAGAGTGACTGGCTGACGACTAAAACCATCGGTTATTAGTCTATATCTTGACTAGAATACATTGAACAAGGTCACATTGATGGCAATAAAGTCACAGTTTGGCGATATCACAAGATACCAATCAGGATAAATAAGTTATCAGAGGTTACGTAGGGAAATCGCTTAGAATTAAGGTAGGGGTTGCAGCTAACTAGTTGTTCTACCTTGAAAATGTCTAGCAACCTTGTAAGCGATGTTAACCAGTAAGAATGATCACATTCTTGTACTGATTGGTATTACATAATCATAAATAGATTTTATGGATAGATTACACTCTGGAATGAAAATTCCTCTACAAGAAAGGATCGACCATGACTGAACACTCCCTCGGAATAGTGGGTTGGCGAGAGTGGGGCACTTTTCCTGAAATTGGCAACGAAAGAGTCAAAATCAAAGTGGATACTGGCGCAAAAACGTCTTGTTTGCACGCATTTAAAATTAAACCGTTTCAAAAAAATAAACAAAAGTGGGTTCGAGTCTGGCTTCATCCGGAGCAAGATTCTGATCGTGAAGTAGTGTGCGAATTCCCTGTATTTGATCGCCGAGCTGTAAGTGACTCCGGCGGACATGTGACTAACCGCTACGTGATAAAAACGCCGATTATTATCGGTGACCAACAATTCGATATCGAACTGACCTTAACAAACAGAGACAACATGACATTCAGAATGTTGCTTGGCCGGCGCGCATTAGAAGGGCGTTTTTTGGTAAATTCAGCAGAGTCATATTTAGCAGGAGAATAGCAAAATGCAAATCGCCATTATGTCGAGAAATCGCAATCTTTATTCAACAAGTCGACTTAAAGAAGCGGCTGAAGCACGTGGTCATGAAGTTAAAATTGTTGACCCACTAAAGTGTTACATGAACATCAATATGAACGCGCCTAGCATCCATGTTCGCGGTGAAGAGCTGCCAAAATTTGATGCAGTTATTCCGCGTATTGGTGCCTCGGTCACGTTTTATGGTACAGCCGTTTTACGCCAATTTGAGATGATGGGAACACACCCATTAAACGAATCCGTTGCCATTACTCGTTCACGCGATAAATTACGTTCGTTACAGCTTTTATCTCGTAAAAGTATAGGTTTGCCAATAACGGGCTTTGCTAACCAACCAGCAGATGTGCCAGATTTATTGGACATGGTGGGCGGTGCGCCTTGTGTCATTAAACTGCTTGAAGGAACTCAAGGGATCGGTGTAGTGCTTGCTGAAACGCGTAAAGCGGCAGAGTCAGTTATTGAAGCGTTTATGGGCTTAAAAGCCAACATCATGGTGCAAGAATATATTGCTGAAGCAGGTGGTGCAGACATTCGTTGTTTTGTGATTGGCGATCGCGTGATTGCAGCAATGAAACGCCAAGCATTACCGGGTGAGTTTCGCTCTAATTTACACCGTGGTGGTTCAGCCAGCATTGTTAAGTTAACGCCAGAAGAGCGCTCTACAGCGCTTAGGGCTGCGAAAACAATGGGCTTAAATGTTGCCGGTGTTGACATTTTACGTTCTAAACATGGCCCGTTAGTAATGGAAGTGAACTCTTCTCCTGGCCTTGAAGGTATCGAAAAAGCAACTGGGATTGATGTTGCAGAGAAGATCATTCAATTTATCGAAAAAAATGTTAAGCCTACTAGCGCAAAAACCAAAGGAGTCGGTTAATGGCAAAAAAGCACGAACCGTTTGTTATTGGTGATGTATCTGTTACCGCTGGGACACAATTAAGTGTCAAGCTGCCTGCTGCAAAACTGTATAACGACACACCAATGGATTTGCATGTTGAAGTATTTCACGGCACAAAACCTGGGCCTACGTTGCTTGTGTGCGCGGCCATTCATGGTGATGAGTTAAATGGCATTGAGATATGTCGACGTTTGCTCGGTCGTGTGAATGCTAAAACCTTAACCGGCACCTTATTAGTGGTACCGATTGTGAATGTGTTTGGTTTTATCCAGCAATCACGTTACCTGCCTGATCGCCGTGATTTAAATCGCTGCTTTCCTGGGTCTGCTAAAGGTGCTTTAGCCAGTCGTTTAGCACATTTGTTCAGCAGTATGCTGGTAAAGCGTGCAACGCATATTGTTGATTTGCACACAGGTGCTATTCATCGTGAAAACTTACCGCAAATTCGTTGTGATACAGACGATGAAACCATGCTAGCGATGGCAAATGCTTTTGGCGCACCGGTGGTGATGTCATCAAAAGCGCGTGATGGTTCGATGCGTGGTTATGCAAATAGCCTCGAAATCCCGTGTATTTTATACGAGGCAGGTGAAGCTTTACGCTTTAGCGAGCTGTCGATTAAATCCGGTTTAAATGGTGTATTAAATGTGATGCGATGCATTGGCATGCTTAAAGGTAAAATAAAACCGACAGCATCAGTTAATGCCAGCCGCAGTTATTGGGTACGCAGTGAAGCGGACGGTTTAGTTAATATTAAACTTAAACTCGGTGAGCGCGTATCGAAAGGCCAAGTACTGGCAAACATAGTCAATCCATTGGGCGGTGAGCCTTATGCATTGTTAGCGCCAAGTGACGGGATTATTATCGGTAACAGTAATATACCTGTGACAAATGAAGGTGAAGCCTTGTTCCACATTGCCCAATTTAGTGGCGATGAGATTGAAATTATCAACGATAATCTCGATGATTTTATGCAGGAATATGCATAGCTTGAGTTATCGCTGTGAATGATTGTGACTCAAATGGCGTGGAATCGTATTCCGCGCCATTTTTTTAGGGTAGTAAAAAGCGTTAATACCATTATTTCAACACTGCGCCTCAAACTGAACTGTCTGAGCGACTCTGATTGGTCATATAATTAATGGAAATGGTATAAGATTGCGTAAGAAAAATTGCTTAGAATAAGGCTGAAATTGCAGCGAGTTCGTTGTTTTACCTTCAACATTTCTAACGAAATTATAAGCGATGTTAACCTGTAAAAATGATCACATTTTTGTGCTGAACGGCATAACTCTAGATAACCTCTGCGTCATTTATTCGCCTCTTAAAAGCTTAAGTTAAGTAGGCTCTTATCGTTTGTCATTCGGTATAAACTCAGCTGGTTATTTGTAAAAATTCAGATAGATACTATATTTAAACCTAATAAATGTAAGGTTATACATTTATCTGTATTCACGCTATATTATTAATCGTTAATTAAGCTTTTCGATATAGTCTTTTGTATCATCTAATGATGCTTTACGTGCTTTATTATCGATGACAAAGGATTAATCCTTCACAATATTTAAAGACAAGGAAGTCAGTGCCTATGCGCAATAATCAACCCGTCACCCAAAAACAATTTCACTTTGATGAAAATACACGTCTTATTTCTGGGACAGATTTACGCGGACATATAACCTATTGTAACGATGCTTTTGTTGAGGTTAGCGGTTTTGACAGAGATGAATTAATCGGTAAACCGCATAATCTTGTGCGTCATCCAGATATGCCAAGTGATGTATTTAACGGCATGTGGAAGTGTATCTCTAGCGGTAAGGTGTGGATGGGGCTAGTAAAAAATAGACGTAAAAATGGTGATCATTACTGGGTAAGTGCATTTGTTACGCCGGTATTTGAACACAACAAAGTGGTTGGTTACGAGTCGGTTAGGGTGGTCGCTCTACCTTCAGAAATCGCTCGAGCCGAAGCCGCTTATGCACGAATTAGAGCTCAAAAAGCACCACGACCTTTATCTGCAAAGCTAGCTCACCATGCTATTAAGCTACTCCCAGCCTGGCTGCCAATGTTGATTTTATCTGGCATATTAATGGCATTTTGGGGAGATAGTGCGGGTGCTTTAGGCTTATTAACCCTAATACTAAGTACAGCTTGGTTAGGTTATAAACAGCAGCAGGATTGGTTTGAAGTGGTCAAACTTAATCCAGAATCTTTTAGCGATTTAACGGTTGCTGAAACGTATTTTGCCGACTTTGGCGCTAAAGCTCAGGCTAAATTAGCCCTTGGTTGTGAGGTTGCGCGTTGCCGCACCGCAATGACACGTATTGAAGATGCAGCCAAGTCATTAGATGGCATAGTTGAGCATACGCAAGTTGAAGCGGAATCCACCGCAAAAGCCGTTTCGCTTCAAAGTGTGTCAACACAGCAAATTGCGTCAGCGATTACCCAAATGTCGACAGCGATCCAAGAGGTGTCAACCAATGTTGAGCGCAATGCCGAAAGTGCCAAAGATGCTTTAGATAATGTTAGCGAAGGCGCTAAGCTTGCCGATCAAGCAAAGCATTCTATTGATGAGTTAAATTTATCTGTTGCCGACATTGCTACAACCGTCCGTGAGCTTTCAGAGTCAACGATTGAGATTGGGCAAGCTGCCAGTTTAATCTCTAGTATTGCTGACCAAACCAATTTACTTGCCCTTAATGCTGCAATTGAGGCCGCCAGGGCGGGTGAACAGGGACGAGGTTTTAGTGTGGTGGCTGATGAAGTGCGCTCATTGGCGTTAAAAACACGTGAGTCTACAGATAAAATTCACGGTATAGTCAACGTGTTAACCAAGCGGGCTGAAAACGCGGTGCAAGTGTCTATTAAAGGTGAAATGGCGGCGAGCAAAGGCGTTGAAATTGTCGATAAAACGAGAAACGCATTGGCATCGATTAATCAATCAGTCGAGCAAATTACTCAATTGACGTTAGATATGTCTGCTGCTGTTGAACAACAAAGTGCGGTCGCTGAGCACATTAATCAACAAATTATTGATATTGCTGATTCAGCCGAAATCACTAAAGAGTCATCACAAAAATCGTTACATAACAGCAGCGAACTTGGGCAAGCCGTGTTGATGGTGCGCTCAATTATTCGCCGTTTTGCTGTGGGCACCTTAGGTAAAAAATAACTCGGCATTAACGAATATAAATGGCCAAGCGGTTAGCGTTTGGCCTTTTTTGTTGGTGCGATTTATAAACAAGGATATTATAACTTAAAGCGCTCTACTGATGTGGTTAGCGAATGCGCTAGCTGGTTTAATTGCTGACTACGTTGAGCCATGGTCGTCGACTCCTCGGCATTTTGCGTGGCGGCATTTGCGGTTTCTGTCATGGTTTGTTCAATGGACTGGCTATAATTGACTTGCTCATCTGCAGCTTGGGTAATGCTTTGGCTCATGCCATTAATAATGCTTAGTGCGGATTCAATTTGTTCGATGGCATTATTGAGTGATTGGCTTTGCTCAACACACTCATTAGCCTGGGTTTGCCCTCGATAAATCGCATTCACCGCGTTATTGGTTTCTTGTTGAAGTGCGGTAATCATCGTTTGAATTTCAGCCGTTGATAATTGGGTGCGTGAAGCCAGTGAGCGAACCTCATCGGCAACGACAGCAAAACCGCGGCCATGTTCGCCTGCTCTTGCAGCTTCGATGGCTGCGTTTAATGCCAATAGGTTGGTTTGATCTGCAATGGCGCTAATGGTGGTTAAAATGCCGCCAATATTATCGCTGTGCTGACTCAGTTTAGTCATAATATTGACTGAGTCGCTTAATCCTTTTGACAAGGCAGCTATACGATTGCGGTTATCGTTAGCAATTGTTTTTACTTGAGCCCCTTGTGTTGAGGCTAGTTTAACGTGTTGCTCTGATTCTAAAGCTTGCTCATTTACCGTCATTGAGCTGTGGTGTATTTGTTCTGCCAATTGTTTAGCTTGGTTTATGTTATCGATTTGTCCTAATGCAGAACGTGATATTTTTTGGCTTTGATCTTGAGAACGAATAGCAGCATCATCGAGTAAATGTGCATCACGGGTTATGTCTTGCAGTAAGTCAGTTAAGTCATCAGACAGTTTATTGATGTTATCCATTAGCTCACCAAACTCATCGTTATTTCGTTTTGTTAAGCGTCGCGATAAATCACCACTAGCGATACGTGATAGTGCATTATTACTGGCTTTTAATGGTCCGAGCATGGCGTTAGAGGTGAAGTAATAAATAAATCCTGCCATTAATACAAATACAACAGCCATGACGATAGCCAATGTTTTTGCCGTGTTGACCTCATCGATAGCGAGCAGTTGCATATCGTTAAAGCCTTGGTTGGCGAGTTGAACAAGCTGATCTAATTGCTGATTTGTTGATTCAAATAGCTGGTTCGATTTTATATAACTGGATTCAGCTTGTTGAAATTGCTCAACCACTTTCATTTGTGCCTTGTACAAGTCTCCAGGAGTATCGACCAAAACCAAGAGTTTAGCTAAATTGGCATCGAAGTCGCCTAGTAATTGTGCAACAGGCAACGTTGCTGCTTGTTGCTTGAGATAGTCAGTGTTAGTGGTGATATTGCCAAGCAGCATAGCAACATCTTGCTTATGTATTTCTACGGCCTCGGCGGTGGTTAAACGTCCTAGCTCGGTGACAGTGTTGCCTAGGGTAAATAGCATGTCATCGATACGAACTCCTGAACCGATAACAGCTTCGAGTAATTGTTCTTCACCTGCTGGTGCTTCAACAATTTCTAAGTCGATCATATTATTGCTGGCATCGATTTTAAGATTATCAAATTGATTTTTAAGGGAACTGAAATTATTTTTACTTTGTTCAATGGCCAATTTGGCACTAAACATGGTTTGAGAAACATCGGCATATTGCAGGTAGACATTTTTTGCTTGGCTGAGGGCTTTATCCATTTGAGGATGGTTTGCCACTTTTGCAGATAAATCCGCTAATGCATTCGAAAAATCTTGCTGCAAAGCCGTAAATTGCTTAAAACTGATTGTAATATCGTCGTTACTTATTTGTGAGTATGCCAAGCTTTCTGTTTTGGCCATTTTCAGCAAGGTAATTTGTAACGCCGTAGATTGGTTTTGGACAGGTACTGCTAACACTTCAATATTACTATTCGCGGTTTGAATTTCACTCAGTGACCGGTAAAAAAAACTACTTCCAGCAAGTAATAAAATGCCTATTGAAGCAAACCCCAGTGCAATTTTTTGTTTAATGGTAAGTACAAGCATGGTCATTGAGTGTCTCTTGTTATTTTCGCTGTCTGAGCAGTGAATATTTATTGTGTAACACTTTTTATGTTTTTGTTAATTAAATGTAATTGCTGTTGTAAGGTAATGCAATCTGATAACGCGATTAATTAACACGTTATCATTGCCGTTGGGTGAGTTTGGGTGAGTTTGGGTGAAATAAGAAATAAAAGTCGAGGTTAATGTGAGCTTACAACAATTGGTTTTAAAGCAACAAAATGCAGATGTATTAATAACGCCATCCAAAATTGTGTGTATTGGGCGTAATTACGTTGACCATATTCATGAACTGGGCAATGACGTGCCTGATGAAATGGTGGTGTTTTTAAAACCTAATTCTGCCATTACTGACACCTTACACAGTGAAATGGGTGAACCCCTGCATTATGAAGCTGAGCTGTGTTTTATGGTTCAGGATGGTCAATTTAGCGCTGTAGGTGTTGGACTGGATATGACTAAGCGTGAATTACAGGGCAAACTCAAAAAGCAGGGTTTACCGTGGGAGCGCAGTAAAGCATTTGACGGTTCAGCATTGTTTAGCGAATTTATTCCCATCACATCAGCGCAGCAAGATTGGTGTTTTCAATTAACCATTGATAACGTGGTGTCTCAACTTGGGCACCAGCAATTAATGACTTACCAGCCCAATGCCATGTTTGCCGCCATCAATGAGTTTATGAGTTTGAATGACGGCGATATTGTGATGACAGGTACCCCAAAAGGCGTTGGCGCTGTCTGTGGTAACACTTCGTTTGAAATCAGCCTGTGGCCAAATGTGCCGTTTGAGGTATTTGAATCGGCGCTGTGTGGCGATAAATCGATGGTAGAGCTTTGTGGTCAAGCCATGTTAGTTAAACAGTGGAAGGCAGTTTGACAGTCGGTGTATTAAAAGCAAAAAGACCCTCTACGTAGAGGGTCTTTTTTATTCATTGCTAATATCAGTTCGGCATTATTTCAGTAATGCAACGGCTTCCATATCTAGCTCAATATCGGTACAGCCTTTCGCGCAATAAATGCCGGGTGCTTTAGCGGTCGGCTTGGCATTTTTACTGTTAGGTGGCAATTGCAATGTGAGTGGTTTATTGCAGTCGGCACACGTGGCGCTGTTGCCTTTTAGCATGCGTTTGATCAGGTTTTTTTGCTGGTTGAATGACGCCAACGTTGAACCATTTACCGCTGAAAAATCGAGTTTTTGTGTGTCGCTCATTATCGTTCCTATTATCTCGAGTGCAGGCTACTTCACTTGATCTGCAGGGCGCCAGCGCTGTAAGGCAACTGGTAGGCTAACGCCTTGAGCCGTTAATAAGTTTACTCGTGCTAAGTAAGCTGCGCCATGCATTAAGTGTTTGGCTAAATCGACTGCATGTCGTTGAGTATAGTCATCTAAATAACTGCCTTTTGCCCAGGCGTTAAATGCGCCAAGGGCTGGGCCTGCCCAAATTTGATAATCCATTTCACGGCCGGTTTCACCTGTGTTTGACCAGCGGCTTGACAGCCCAAGGTACCAGCGGAAAATTAATGCCATTTTGCGCTTAGGGTTATCTTTAGCGCGCTCGATTTGCTTAGGGTCGCGCTCATTAAAATGCGCCACGGTACCGGCCCAAATATCATCTAGGCTTGAGCGAAATACTTGTTTTTCAAGCTTTTCACGCTCATCAACCGGAATGGCTTCTATTGAGTCATAACGAGTGTAAATCTCGTACAGTTTGTTAGCGCGCATCGGGAAGAGGGTGCCGCGTTTCACCACTTGCAGTTTAACGCCCATTTCGAACATATCTGCCGCAGGTGCCATGGTCACATCGGCCATTTCTGTGGTGGCCAATAATTTACGGGTATGTTCACTGGCGCCGGCTTCTACGCAAGCCTGGTTAATTGAGCCTGTGACAATAAACGCCGCGCCCATGTTAAAGGTTGCCAAAGCCGCATCGGGCGTACCCACACCACCACCGGCACCGACGCGAATAGGGGTTTTGTAATTGTATTGTGCTTGGACTTCGTCTTTTAGCGCCAAAATGGTGGGCAGTAACGTCACTAATGGACGGTTATCGGTATGACCACCGGAATCGGCTTCCGCGGTAATGTCATCGGCCATCGGCACTAATTGGGCTAACTCCATTTGCTTTGGTGTGATAAGGCCTTCATCCACTAGTTGTTGCAGTATTTTGGCCGGGGCAGGCTGCATAAACTTAATTGCCACTTCGGTGCGGCTAATTTTGGCGATGACTTTGTTGTCTATTTGAATGTCACCTTGAGCATCACGGCTTAAGCCTGCTGCGCGGTAATAGACAATTTGCGGTGTTAAGCCCAAAAAGGCAGAGGCTTCTACGGTGCGCACTTTGTGTTTTAAAAATAGCTCTACGCTACCGCGCTCTAGGGCGGGCTCACTTGGGCTATGGATTAAGTTAAACGCATAGGGCCCATTTGGCAGGGCTGCTTGAATACGCGTAATGGCTTGCTCAACCCGAGATGGGATAAGCCCTGCTGCGCCAAATGAACATAAAATACCCGCCTGGCCTAATGCGATAACCAGCTCTTCTGAGGCAATACCGTTGGCCATGGCTCCAGCGTAATAGGCGTATTTAACCCCGTGCACTCTGCGGAAATTACTGTCGCCTAAACTTTGAGTGCCAAGAGCTGGGGCAAAGGCGCTAACAGGCAGGGCGTTAACGGCGGTGATTGCATCGGTCACTACTTGAGCTTGTTGTGCAACACCTAAACCTTGCTGAGCATCGTTCACCACATAACAGGCTTGCGATAAGTCTTTAAGCTTTTTGTTCATCCCTGCAGGGTCAAAACTGACGTGCTGTTGGCTCACTTGCCAAGGCCATGGAGAAAGCTTTTCGTTTTTTATTTGGGTTGTCATTATCTTTTCCTTGAAAAGCTAGGCTTCTTCAATACAAATCGCGATGTCTTTTACTTCGTAAATACGTAAACCATCTTTACTTAAATTGGCATCACCGACGATGATGCGTTTACCGTTTTCGTCTTTTACTGCGCTGATGTGCACATCTAACGACATTTGCTTGTTAAGCGGATTAATTTGGCCGCGGTATTTCCATTTAATATCAGACAAAATCTGGCCGAATTTAGGATTGGTAAAACCGGCACCTAAGTCGTTAGTAATCGCGTAAGTTTGCATTAACTCGATGATAGCTTCAACGCCTAATGAACCCGGCATCACCGGATCTTGATGGAAATGGAATTGGAAGAACCAATCACTTGGGTCAATGGTGCGTGATGCTGCCAAATAGCCTTGATTGTATTTACCGCCATTGTTAACGATTTCAGCGGTGTCGATAAAGTTAAGCTGACCACCCGCTAAGCGGTAATGCGGCTGGTGCGCGGGTGCATTAAACACCCGCGATTGTTTGTCTAGCAAGTTGACTACCGTGTCGGCTGCGACATTGTTGTCGACATGCCAGGGTTGGGTAATTTTACCGTTGTCGATGCCAAGCTGGTTTTTAAGCGCGTCAGCTTTAAAGTAGCCAAATACAGCGCCACCTGTGTAAAACGGTTCACCATCGACGCTTAAATCAAAGGTAAAGTTTTGAATAATATTGCTGCCCGCAATCACGGTAGACAGTAAACGTGAGTCGTTAACGATGGTCTTGCCGCGTAAGTCCACATGGCGTAATAAGGTGCCATGACCATCTAGGTTGCGGAAAAACAACTCCTGCCCAGGGAAGCCCAATGTGGTGCCCATGTAACCTGAAATAAAGCCATTAGGTTGTAATGAGATTTCCATTAACACCGAATATGGCATTACCGCCTGGTGGCTGTTTTTGGCAAAGTACCATGCATCTGTTGGCACTTCATATTCAGCAATACACGATGATGGTTTTTTCAATTCGCCGCGCTTACCATTAATGTCGATAACACGGGTGGTTAACTGCAAATCACCGCAAGGAGTACGCGGCGGAATTAGCCCTTTATAGATGCTAAAGTCTGGCCCAAAGCATTTTTCAATATCGCCAGTAGCAAATTCAAACATATGATACGGCGTAAATGGCACGGTATCAGGCACGCGGTTTGCGTATTTAGAATTAGCGCTGACTTGCGGTGCTTCAACATGTTTAAGCGGTATAACACCTTTATTGGTTGGCGCACTGGTGTCGGCTATTTTCGCCATTAACGGGGCGATATCTTGCTGGCTGTCGGTGTTGTTTAGGTTTACGCCAGCCACCTTGGCAGGCTTGATACTTGAGTTATGTGTGCTGGAATGACTTAAGTAGCGGGTGCATTGGGCTTCTTCTTTTATCATGACCCCAAGGTTTTGAAAATCAACCACCACTTTGCCATTAAGCAAAATATCAATATTGGCTTTAGCATATGGACGTGGCGAAATACCTATTTCGGTGACTTCCATCCGGTAAGTTAATTCACCGTGTTGCGGTAACACCTGGCCACGACAACGCACTTTTTGTGAGGCATTTTCGAGCGGCTGGAAACGGCCGTTTTCAACTAACGTATGCATACCAATATGCAACATAAAGAATTGCAGTAATTGGCCACAGCCTTCAGCCATTAATGAGCCAGCCATTACCTGGTCGCCTTTAAAATGACACGGGAAATACCAATGGTCTGGGGCTAATTGTTTGTGGCCTTCAACTAACCCTAGGCCCCATGTGCCGCCGCCCACTTGTAAGTTGCTTACGCGCTCAATCATTAAGAACTTTTCAGATGCAAAACACAGTGACTTTTGCATGCCCGTTTGCAGCTGGTGGACAACGTGTTCGCCGCCAAAACAGCTGCCAATATCGCCAGTTAATAAATGGTGGATTTGACCATAATCAAAAGCGGTTTGTGCGCAGTGTAGTAAGGGTGCAAATGTCGGTTTATTGGGGTTGTTAAGCACTTTTTGGCGCAGTTTAAGCTCATCTTCGGTTTGGATAACGCCCTTGCCATCAGACAATTCTTTATCGGTAAAGAAGCCTGCGCAGCCGCCGTCCATTTTTAAAATCATCTTGTCGCCAACGAAACATTCGTACGAGAAGAAAAACAACAAGGTGTCGCCATTGCGTGCAAAGTTGTTGATTTTAATGTCATAACGCAAAGTGTCGCCACCACGGGGTAAATCCCCTAAAAAGGTAAGCGTGCAGTCGAGTAAGCGATAAACGCGCTCGCCTTTGTTTTCAAAATCGATGCCTAAATAGCTAATCAGCATTAAATCGCACTGGCCAGACTCAACCGCCACAGCCCAGGGGATTTGACCGTCAACCAGATACGGCGCATCAACCGGGATGTCATATTCTGTGGTCATTGAGCAAGGTTTGTATTGATTCATAGTGGCATCAAGTTTTGTTACTCGAGACACCAGTAAGTAGTCGGTTGTGGGTAAGCGCACGCGGCGTGAGTAGCTGTCGATGATGGCATAATCTGGGCCAAATACTTTGGCGATATCACCTTCGGCATATTCCACTAAATCGGCGTAGTTCCAAATACAGGGTTTGTTCGCTGGAATGGGGGCGGTGTAAGCCGGAACCTGAGCATGATTAGGCTTACGCTCTGCCAGTACCGGTTGAGCTTCAACATAATGTTCAACTGGCACTTTGGCTGTTAACGCAGGTGCTATTGTTTGTGCGTTTGTGGTCGATGTAATTGAAGTCAGTTGAGATTTTAACAAACTGTCGGCGACTTTTAATCCCGCCTCGCGACTGGCTAAAAAGGCTAAATGGGCTTGTTGTGCTAGCCATTGGTTTTGCTGAAAAGCCGTTAAGTGCGCGGGTGGCGTTGCCTGGCTCATTGCTTGAGTCGAATGAGTCTGATTTTCTGTTTGCGGCTGCATACCTGGTTTATGTGCGAAATGGCTTGCGGGCATAGTGGGCTCGTTTATATTCATTTTTGTTGGGGCTTGTTGCACTGAAACGGGTTTAATCGACGCGCATTGGCTAACAATGTTATCGATAGCAGCAACTGGGCTGTCGACAATATGCTGATAGATATCGCGGCCACCTAAACTGACTTGTTTAATCAAGCTAAGCTTGGCACTTTGCGTTAGTTGTTGTGTAAGTGGCAGTGTTACGCGGCTGGCAAGCGCCTGTTGCTGTAATGTATTGAGCGATAAACCAATGCGTGAGTATTGATTTTCACTGGCACTAATCACCTGTGCACTAATGTCAGCTTGTTGCAATTGCTGGCTTTGCAAAAGTGCATTAAGCAAGCTTGCCATGCCAGAGGCGGCAAAGGTATGGCCTAATATCTCTTGTGCGCTTGAAAGGCTATTGGGCTTAGCCAATTGAGTTAACTGGCGAGTGAGTTGCTGGCCAAAATCAGACTGATGGCAAAGCGGAGCCATGTTAAGTTCGTTAATATCGCAGGTTTGCTCGAGCTTGAGCTTATCTTGCTTGGCAAACTGCACTGTATCAATACTGGCAAAGCTTTCAGTTGGATGATTTTGTTGTAATACAATCGCACCAGCACCTTCACCTAAGTGGGTTGTGCTTGCCTGCATTCCTGCGGCTTGCAGGTGTGCATTGTTGAGTAGGCAGTTTTCAATGCTGCCAGATAAATCAACCGCTGCAATAATCACTGCATCTAATGGCTCTTGTAGTGAGCCCATGGCAAATAGGTTTTGGGCCACATCAATACAGCGATTAACTGATTGCTCTGCAGCCGAAATGGTAAAGGCTGGGCCGTTAAAGTCCCATAATGATGAAATCCGCGACGCCATAATATTGCCAATAAAACTGGTGTACTGGTTTAATTTGGCTGCATCGAGCACGCTGTCCATGGCGATGGCTTCTAGTGCCTGGTATTCATCGTCACTGAGCTTAATGCCTTGTGCAGCTAAGCTTTGTGCGAGCTGGCTGTGTAAGTTTACTCGTCCACGGAATTGATGTAATTCTAGCTCGGTTTCCATGGCCACTAGCACGGCCACTTTGCTGCCGGGTTTGAGGTTGGCATTCACAATGGCTTCATCGGCGACTTTTATCAGTAACAGTTGCTGCGAAATGAGTCTGTCGTCTTCATTGGGCGGCACTTTGAAACGTAAAAAATCAAAGTCGAATTGATCAATGTAAGCGCCATGAGGCACCTGCTCAATACCGTATTTTGCCAATAGCTCTGGATGCTTGTTGATGCCTTTCCAGCGCTGAGTCGGCAATGGCGTAAACAAGCTTTGCTTGGCACGAATACGCTCAGCAAGCTGATTAATGCTACTGCACTGGCCAAAATGAGCTGCCATACCGGTAATGTGCATCGGCTTTTCGCTTGCATTGATCACTTGAGTCGGTTGTTGCGATGTTGCTGTGTTATCGGAATAAGACTCTAATAACAAGTGTGCGTTACAGCCACCAAAACCAAAGACTGACACACCAGCATGGCGGGCGTTATTGCCCGCTTTATCTGGCCAAGGTTGCACTTCATTTGGCAAGGTTGCTTGACCAAATAAACCGTTAGGCGAGCTAATAGGCGCGCTGATATTAATACTCGGGGGTAACACACCTTCACGCATGGCAAAAATCATTTTCATGATGCCTGGCATGCCTGCTGCAGTGAGTAAGTGGCCCAAATTAGATTTTGCCGAGCCAATCAGTGGTGTTGCGCTGCCATTGAGTTTGCCTTCAAAAAAGCGCTCCATTGAGGTCAATTCAACTTTGTCGCCTAATGGCGTCCCGGTGGCATGGCATTCAATCACTTCAATGCTGGCAGCGGTAATGCTTGAGTCAAATGAGGCGGCTTCACGGTAGGCTCGTTCGAATGCTTGCACCTGGCCTTTGCTGTTTGGGCTAAGCACAAACTGGCCTTTACCATCGTTTGATAAGCCAATGCCGCTGACGAGGGCATAAATATGGTCGCCATCACGCTTTGCATCTTCAAGGCGTTTTAGCACTAATACGCCAGCACCTTCACCGGCAAATAAGCCTTTGCTGTTGCTGTCAAACGGCGCTGAAATGCCGTGGTCTGGATAGGCATGAAATATCGAAAAGCCCATATTGATAAAAAACGGATCTGCGCCCGATACCGCACCAGCCAGCATCATGTCGGCTTTGCCGGTATGTAAATAATCACAGGCCAGCTTTAAAGCATAAACCGAGCTAGCACAGGCGGCATCTAGGCTTAATTGCGCGCCGCCAAGGCCTAAAGCATCTGCCACAAGTTTTGAGGCATTGTGAGCCACTGCGCCATTACGCCAATTATATTGCTCGTTTTGTGCGGCTAAACCAAAATCTTGCAACACAAAGTTGGGCTGCTGTAGTTTGGTTTGTAAGGCTTTTTCGACCACGCTGTGGTAAAGCGGTACAAACAATTGGTTTGATTTTGCCGTTGGAAACGACAAGGTGCCCATCACAATACCTGTGCGCTGTAAGCCTGGATGATTAAGATCGGTAATCCCTGCATCTGCTAACGCATTACGTGCCGTATCTGTTGCCCATAAAAAGCTGTCGTCTAGGCCGTCAAAAGCATTGCTATCGATATGATAACCTTCAGGATTAAAGCGAAAGTTTTGAATGTAGCCGCCTTTATCGCAATAAAAACGGTCAGATTGCCCCTGTACGCCAATATAATCATTAGGTGATGCGTTGAGCTTTTGTGCCGTAATTTGACTGCGAGAATCTTTTTTATCGAGTAAATTTTGCCAAAACTTTGCCGGGGTGTCGGCATCGGGATATTGATTGGCTAAGCCTACAATGGCGATTTTTGGGGTAGCTTGAGAACTCAATGAGGTTCTCCTTCTAATAAAGTGTCATCCAAACCCATCAATGGGCTGTTGGTGTCGATAAGTAATGTTTGTTGTTCAATTGCGCTGTTTAGGCTTTGCATAAACGGGGTTAATGACATGGGCACTCTGTGAGTCATTAACTGGGCTAAACATTTTAATAAGCTGGTAATGTCGTCTGCACCTTTGGCATTAACCGCCAATGCTTGTGCCTGCACATCGCTTGTTTGTTGGCCAATAATTTTATCGATTAACGTCGCAGTTTGTCTGTCGGCGCCGACTTCAACAAATAAACGGCAGCCCTGGCTAATTGAGTCGCTGATAAGCTTGCTAAAGTCCAGCGGATGACAAAAAGTGTCGGCAATCGACTGGGCAATAGCGAGCGACGTTAATTCAACTGGCTGTGTTTGCGCGGCCGATAAAAACTGAGTCGAAGTGGGCAACGCTGCTGCTAATGGCTGTAAATAAAACTGCTTTACATTGTCAATAATATTGAGCGCAACAGGGGTGTGCATTGCGGTGACTCTATTGGCGGCAATGCCACGTTTCCCGGCTTGTTTAAGTAATGCTTTACAGCTTTGCTCGCAGCCGGCTAACACTAAGCTGTCGCCCTGAATAATGGCAATGTAAGCGCGAGGATAATCGGCTAAATGCGGGCTAAGGTCGGCAACGGTAGCGCGGGTAACAAAACTGTTCCACACAATGGGTTCATCATTGGCTAATTGCCAGGCTTGTCTCACACAGTGCAACTCGCCTGAAATGTCTTGATTAAAAATACTGCTGTTTTGGGTGGCTTCAATCAATTTTTGTGGTGCTTGCCATACGCCTAAACTGGCCCACATGGCGGCTTCGCCCATTGAATAACCTAAAGCGAAGCGTGGTGTTATGGCAAATTCATCCTGCAATATTTTACTCAACATGTAACTTGCGCCAACACCGGCAATGGCAAGCTCACTGAGGCTCATGTGGTTGCTGTTTTTCTCATTCGTCGTATAAATCGCTTGGCTTTGCAGCATTGCAGGCAAGTCACCTTGGGCCTCTAAGCTGGCAAAGACTTGAGGGAACACATGGCCTAATTGGCTAAACATCTGCGGGTAAACCGTGCCGACACCTGGGTAAACAAAACTCAGCCCGTTGGCGCCTAATGGCGAAGCGGTAAAGCAACTGCCTGCTGGCGTTTTGTAGTGAAACGTTTTGTTAAGCGTTGTCGTATTTTGTGTTTGCTGCGCCTCAATTGCCGCGAGGAGGGAGCTGGCTTCTTGTTGTAAACTGCTTTGATTCGTCGCCATTAACACCAAGGTATAGGGTGCTTGCGATTGGTATTGTTGCCATTGCTGGCGAATAAATTTAAGCAAGTTTAGCTCATCGCGTGGCTCGCTTAGTATGTCGCAAACTGCGGTTAACTGTATGTGTAACTGGGCAGTATCGTGTGCTGATAATGGCAACATTAATCGGTTAGCTGCTAATAACGGTTTAGCACTACGCAATTGACTGCCCTGTGTAAGTACTAACGCGAGCACACCGATGTTGCTTTGGTAACATAGGCTGGCAACGCGGCTTTGGTGAGCTGGTGTAAACCAATAGTCTTGGCTGTTGGGCAAGCGTCGATAGGCAATGTCTTCGATAAGCGTGACTAATGCATTAAATGCATTATTAGCCTGAGTTAACTCTACAGCTTGAGGTTGAACATGTTGTCTTTTGGCATGATCGAGTGCTTGAACTATGGCTTGCTCGGTGTTATCACCACAACCTATGCCGTTTAAATATGCATGGGCATGAATGCCATTTTTTGCAGCCGTCATTGCTGACATAAACCACAGATTATCGCCGATATTGACGATATCGCAGTGATGATGTGCAATAAGGCTTGCGGCATCAAGCAAAAGCATCTCGAGTGGCCCAGATGCTAATGCAAGATGCGTTATGGACAGTGTGTTGTCATTGGAGAGTGCTGGCGCAGCCAACAACAAGGCCAAGCGCATTGGCTTGGCTTGTTGTTGTTTGAGATCAACGGTTAACTGTTCGGTTAACGCTGCTTGCTGATCTACGGACATCGCATTTACTGAAAAGGTCACACGCTGTCCTTGCTGTGCTGGTTTGCTGGCTGATCCTCATGCTGATTAATAAAGGCCTGATTCAGGGTTTTGCTAATGGTGATTTTGGCATCACGCATTTGGCAACTTAAACGTCCATCTTGATGATACAAGCTCACATTGGCCATTAACATTCTGCCGCTGTGTTTTAACACCTCAAGTTGAATGTAACCCTTATCGCCACTGACAAAAGGCGCTACCGTGATAAATTGCCCCATTGATGATGGCAAACTGGCAGCATCGTACTTGAGCCTTGCCCAAACCAACATGGCCTGTAACAGCAAATCTTCGGCAAACAGTTGGCTGCCACCCGCGACTGATGATGGCGCAAAGCCGGGGCAGTCGGCAAGTTCGATGAGCGGTAACTTAACCTGGCACAACAGCTGTTCATCATCAAAACTCAACACTTGCTTAATACCCTGCAAACGCGGCCCATGGAACAAGGTGCCATTTTGATACAAGCTATTGCCTTGGTGTATGGCGGTCATTTGTGACAAATTTTGCAGTACCGTTGCAGGTAATCTTGATGCAGTGATGGCCGAGTCTGTTAACGCGTCATTCGCGACTAAGGTAGCCTGATATTGTGGCTTCATCGCCGAGTTTGGCTCGTTTAACAAACGGCTCATTATTAACGCGCTTATGCCCGCGTCAGTTTGAGTGAGTTGCAACTGCAGTAAATGTGGCTGGTCGGTGTCAAAAATAACCCCTTTGAGCAATTTGTAGTCAGCAATAGACACTGGAATATGGCACAAGGTTTGCGCGGTTTCACGCATCCACTGCATAGCGCACACCGTCGGCAACACTGGGTTGCCGGCAATGCGGTGATCGTTTACAAATTCCAGCTCACTACGCTGAAGCACACGAGTTACCGTAATGATTTTGCTGTCTGTAGCCAAATATGGCGCAGAAAACGTCAGCGAACCCTCTGCGTGCGGCAAAGTGTTCGCATTAGGCTTTTTTGCAGTAGCATCCTGTGAAGCTGAGCCTTGCATATCTGAACCAATTAGCATTTGCACGCCTTGCGAGCTTAATAAGCTATGAGCAAATAAGTTGGCACCAGCTTCAAGCGGGATCACGTATACGCCACGTTCAACAAACATCTTTTTCAGTGCTGAGCTCACCATACCGCCGTCCCATGGGCCCCAGTTAAAGCTCATGACTTTGGCTTGTGGCAATTGTGAGGCCAATTTTAATGCGGTTTTATTAAGAATTTCATTCGACATCGCATAGTCGCTTTGACCTGTATTGCCATAAAACCCTGCCGCCGATGAGAACATGGCGACCAATTTGATCTCTTGTGGATCAAGCGCATTAATGATGCTCGTGATGCCAGTGACTTTAGTGCTGTAAACGCGATTCAGTTCATCTAAGGTTTTGTCTTGAATGTGCTTATCTGCCAATACGCCAGCGCCATGAATGACGCCATTGATGACTAACTTTTTATCGTTAGCATCAGTTAACGCTGCCAGTGCGTCGATAACGCCTTTAGCATTGCTGACATCCATCGCCACATATTGCGCGCTGGCGCCTACCTTGGTAAAGGCGGCGAGGGCACGGTCAATTTCTAAGCTACTTTGTACTGGCCACACTAATGCATCTATTTGCTTTGGTGTGGGTTTTTCGCCTTGAGATTGAATGTAACTAATAGCGGCGGTTTTCAGCTCTGAGGCTTGTTTACCTTGGGCCCAAGCTGGCATGTTATTGCCAAGGTGCTGACTACGACCAGCAAGTACAAAGTGCGATTGACACTGCTTGGCTAAGGTAAGCGCACATTCAAAGGTGACACCTTTAGCGCCGCCAGTGACCAATATGTTGTCTTGTTGGGTTAACACTGCTTCTGGGTATTGCGAGCTGCCAGTTTTTGCTGCAATTAATGTTGCGCGGCCTTGCTGGCTAATGCCCACTTCGGTAATGCGTTTAGCACTGGGTGCTTCACCATTAACATCAAACAGTTCAGCAATAATGGCATTGGCAAACGTTTTGGCATCAATGTTATTGGCGATATCAAGCGCACGGCAGAACACATTTGGCCATTCATGGCTTAAGGTTTTGGTGAGGCCAGACAGTGCAGCTTGGTTTAATTCAGCTTTACTAAGCGCTGCGCTATCTAGGTAGCCAAATCCACCGTCAATACGGCTTACGGTAAAGTAACTTAAGCGTGATTGCAGGGGTTTAGCAAATTCAGCATGCAGATGTTTCGCCCATAAAAAGGCGTTATCAACAGCGGATTTTGCCGCCTCATTGCAGCTGACGAGGTTTTGGGTGTTGAGCTTAAATTGAGGCTGTAAATGCACAAAGCCCGCAATAGGGTGCTTAGCACTTATCTCGCTTACCACTTTGGCAATGCTTGCATCATCAATGCTGTTAAGCACATAGCTGCTGATGTCGCTGCTTAAAGGCGAGTGAGCAGCGCTGATGCTGTCTGGGTTACGAATAACGGCGACGGTTAATCCTTTTGCATGAAGTTTCTCAGCAAGTACACCTGCGTTATGGCCATCATCTGTGATGATAATGCAGCTGTCTGTTGAATAACATGCTTCTAGTTTATCCGCCGCTGGCAACTTTTTTAGTGCTACCCCGATGTGTGGTGGTAAATCTGATGTATCGATAACTTCAGTACTCGATTTTGCCGTAACGGTAGCTGAGGCTGGTGCGCCTAGCTTACCTTGCATATAGCTGACGATTTCACCTAAGGTGCGACACTCGGCTAAATCTTCTGGGTTGAGTTCTGGTAAGCCCGGTAGCTCATCTTGCACTGTGCCTAAAATCTCTACGCGCTTGATGGAGTCGATACCTAAATCGGCTTCCATGTCCATGGTCAACTCGAGCATTTCGGCTGGGTAACCGGTTTTATCGGCAACCACTGACATCATGGTATTCAGTACGGTTTCCGCGCTTAAGTTTGATGTTGGCGCTGATGTTTGAGCTACTGATGCTTTAGCAGGTGATATTTGGATAGTTGATCCCTGTACTGGTGCAAGCTTTGATTGCATATAATCAACAATCTCACCCAAGGTGCGACACTCAGCCAGGTCTTCTGGGCTAAGTTCTGGTAAGCCCGGCAGTTCATCTTGCACTGTGCCCAAAATCTCCACGCGCTTGATGGAGTCGATACCTAAATCGGCTTCCATGTCCATGGTGAGCTCAAGCATTTCTGCTGGGTAACCGGTTTTGTCGGCTACCACTGTCATCATGGTATTCAGTACGGTTTCCGCGCTTAAGTTTGATGTTGGCGCTGATGTTTGAGCTACTGATGCTTTAGCAGATGACGTTTGGACAGTTGATCCCTGTACAGGTGCAAGCTTTGATTGCATATAATCAACAATCTCACCCAAAGTGCGACACTCAGCTAAATCTTCTGGATTGAGTTCTGGTAAACCCGGTAGCTCATCTTGCACTGTGCCTAAAATCTCCACACGCTTGATGGAGTCGATACCTAAATCGGCTTCCATGTCCATGGTGAGTTCAAGCATTTCTGCTGGGTAACCGGTTTTGTCAGCGACTACTGCCATCATGGTGGTCAATACGGTTTCCGCGCTTAAGCCTGAGGCTTGAGCTGGAGACGTTTGGACTGTTATCGCTTGAGTTGATGCGGCCACTGGGGCTGGCACAGTTGATCCCTGTACTGGTGCAAGCTTTGATTGCATATAATCAACAATCTCACCCAAGGTGCGACACTCTGCTAAATCTTCAGGGCTAAGCTCTGGTAAGCCCGGCAGTTCATCTTGCACTGTACCTAAAATCTCTACGCGCTTGATTGAGTCGATGCCTAAATCAGCTTCCATGTCCATGGTGAGTTCAAGCATTTCTGCTGGGTAACCGGTTTTATCGGCTACCACTGTCATCATTGTCGTGAGCACGGTTTCCGCGCTTAAGCCTGATGTTGGCGCTGATGTTTGAGCTACTGATGCTTTAGCAGGTGATGTTTGGACAGTTGACCCCTGTACTGGTGCAAGCTTTGATTGCATGTAGTCAACAATCTCGCCCAAGGTGCGACACTCAGCTAAATCTTCAGGGCTAAGCTCTGGTAAGCCCGGCAGTTCACCTTGCACTGTGCCTAGAATCTCCACACGCTTGATTGAGTCGATACCTAAGTCGGCTTCCATGTCCATGCTAAGTTCGAGCATTTCAGTTGGGTAACCGGTTTTGTCGGCAACCACATTCATCATGGTGAGCTGCACTGCATCTGCCGATAAGCCTTTAGATGCACTTGCTACTGGTGCCGTTGCAGGCATCGGTGCTGCTGGTTGAGCCTCTTGAGCTATTGGCTCTGATACTGCTGCGGGTGTCGGTGCTGGTGTTGTGGCAGCGGCTTGAGTCATTACTGGTGTTTGGGTTGCCGCAACAGGTGCTGTAACTGCTTGTAGCGCTGCAAGGTTATTGGCAAAGGTATTTACAGGAGCAGGTGCTTGCCCTTGTAACATGGCAAGAGCAGCCTGACTGGTTTGCCCTTGCAGTGCTAAAAACTGTGTGTGACTTTGCAGTGTTTGCGCTTGATGCTGGTGGAATAGTTCCATCGAGCGTTGCAAGCTTTCGGGGATAGCAACCCCTGATGATGCCATTTGCGCCTGGGCTGTCATCAAGCTATTGAACGTATCGCCATATTGCTGTGGAATGGCTAAAAACTGTTGATGTAAGGTGGCTGTTTGTTGCTGTGCTGCAAAAAATGCACTTAAACTGTCGTTACTTACCTTTGTGTGTGTTTGCGCCTGAGCTGATGTTTGACTAGCTTGCGCAGATGCCGTAGGTGCAGTCGCCACTTCAACATATTCGGTTTTGATCACTTGTTTTTCCACTATTTTTTCCACAATTTTCTCGACAGGCACTTCCACTGTCTTGCTGGTGACTTCGCCGCTTTGCAATGATGTTTGCATCTTGGCTTGTGTGCTTGGGCTGATGTAGTTTTGCGCCGTCAGTTTGACGTTCATCGGTGATACTTTGGCCAGCTCTGCTAAAGGTGCCTGGTAAGGGTCAACCTCAGTTAATGCAACGCCTAATACTGCAAGTTGGGTTGCTGCTTGACGCAATTGAGTGTCGCTACTGCCTTTCGGGTTAGGGTTTAGACTAACAACACTGACCGCTTCAGGTTTGTTGCTCAATGTGGCTTCAACCAGCTTTTGTAAAATGTTTTTAGGCCCAAACTCAACAAAAATACGGGCGCCAGCATCATACATTGCAACAAGTTGCTCACTAAAACGCACCGATTGCAGCATGTGTTCACTAAAGGCGGCTTGAATCGCTTTGCCGTCGCTTGGGTGAAGCTTGCCTGTACCGTTGGCGTATAACGCCACGTTAGGCTTAGCAAACTTAACCTTGCTAATTGCTTTGGCAAACGGCTTTTGCGCGTGGCCAACTAAAGGAGTGTGGAACGCACCTGATACTGGCAAGGCAATGGCTTTAAAGCCTAACTCTGCAGTAATGGCTTTTGCTGCATCAGCACAAGCCTCTGTTGGGCCTGCAATCACTAATTGCGTTGGCGCATTGTAGTTAGCGACTTTTACGCCATTAAAGGTACTGATACAGTTTTCTAACTGACTAACGCCTTGTTCGGCTGCTTGTGGCGGCACAATGATGGCGTACATGGCGCCTGGGTCTTGATCGGCAGGTGTAGCCGCCATGGCCTGGCCACGAGCAAAGGCTAATTGATAATAATCATCCTGGCTGATAACCCCAGCCGCACACAAGGCTGACAGTTCACCAAAACTGTGGCCTGCTATCATGTCAGGACTAAAGCCAGCTTGAGTGAACAGTGCGTATTGGCCCATGCTGACCGCACCAATGGCGCTTTGAGCATAAGCTGTGTTGGTTAATGCGGCTTGCTGCGCGGCAATGTCTTGCGCCTCAAAAGCCGGAATAGGGTAGATAATTTGCGATAATGGCGTTTGTTTATGCTTGGCAAACACTTTGTCTGCTTGCATTAATTGCTGACGCATTTCAGGGTAGTAACATGCAAGTTCGGTGGCCATGTTGACATATTGTGCCCCTTGGCCTGCAAACAATGCTGCCACTTTCGCTTTCGCGTTTTTATGCACTAGGCTGGCACTGCGATAACTTGCGCCAGAGGGTAATTGCCAATTATTGGCATCATTGTTAGTTAACTGGCCAAGGGCTTGAGTAAGCTGCACTGTTAAGTCAGCAATTGACGTCACAACTAGGCCTAAACGTGCTGCAGTTGGCGCGATCTCAGAAATGACAAAGCGCTGGGCTAGCTCGGTTAATGCCAATTCTTGACTATTGGCTTTGCTGGTATCGATGGCGGCTATTTCAGCTTGTAGCTCGGCCAATTTACTTTGCAGTGCAGCCTTGTTATCTGCACTGATCAGTAAGCTTTGTGGCACCGCGCGTTGACGGTATTTGTCATTACGGGCGTGTTCTTGACGGTACTCTTCCAATACGATGTGAAAGTTAGTGCCACCAAAACCAAACGAGCTAATCCCGGCGCGACGCGGCGTGTCGTCAGGGCGAGGTAACCAAGGACGCGTTTCGGTATTGAGATAAAACGGTGAATCATTGATGCCCAATTTGGGGTGTGGCTTACTGACGTTAATCGTTGGCGGTAACACTTTGTGATGCAAAGCTAATGCAACTTTGATTAAGCCTGCCGTGCCTGCGGTAGACTTAGTATGACCGACTTGAGACTTAACCGAGCCTAGTGCAATGTGCTGTTTTGTTTGGTTATCTTCAGCAAAAACGGACGTTAAGCCATTAAACTCGGCAACATCACCTGCAGCTGTACCTGTACCATGGGCTTCAATGAGTCCTACTGTATGCGGGGCAAACCCTGCGTCATCATAAGCACGCTTTAATGCTTTAGCCTGGCCTTCTGGGCGCGGAGCATAAATACTTTTAAATTTACCGTCAGACGATGAGCCAATACCTTTAATTACCGCATAGATTTTATCGCCATCACGTTCAGCATCTTCAAGGCGCTTAATGGCGATCATGCCAATACCTTCACCGATCATCATGCCTTTTGAGTCGATATCGAAAGGTTGAATTGTGTCGTTAGTGGTAAAGGCTGGGGTTTTTGAAAAACTCATGTACATTGACGGCGAGTTGTCGGTACAAACACCGCCGGTGATCATCATGTCACTGCGCCCTTCAACCAGTTCGGTAATCGCCATGCGCATGGCCGCAAGTGAGCCCGCACAAGCCGCATCGACAACACAGTTCATGCCGCCTAGGTCAAAACGGTTAGCAATACGGCCAGCAATCACGTTACCGAGTGACCCTGGGAACGAGTTTTCTTCCCAGTGGATATATTGATCTTGAAACTTCTTAATCAGCATTTCGCTGTCGGCGTCACTAATACCACTGTTTTTGAATACTTTCTTGAGTACTGGGTATTGTAAGCGGCTGCTTAAGCTGTGGTTAATTTTTTGTCCGCCACCCACACCAAGGGTAATCCCGATACGGTCGGTATCGTATTGCGCATCGATTCCGGCATCGGCTAACACTTCTTTAGCGACCACTAACGACAACAGCTGCGAGGTGTCGGTGAGTTCTAAAATGTTAGGTGGCAGGCCAAATTCCATTGGGTTGAAATCAACTTCAGGTAAAAAACCGCCGCGTTTGCAGTAGCTTTTATCGGGCGCAGATTTATCGGGATCGTAGTAATCGTCGGCGTTCCAGTGACTGTCTGGAATATCAACAATGGCGTCGATTTTTTCGCTGATTAAATCCCAAAATTTGTTCAGGTAACGCGAATTGGCAAATATGCTCGCCATGCCAACAATGGCAATGGGCATGTCTTTTAAGCGCTTGTTAAGGCGCTTATCATGATTATTGGATTGGCTCATTTGAGTCTCCGTTTGATAACTGAGGATCAGCTACCTGATGTTGGGGTTCGGCTGCGCTTGCGGCTGATTGACTTACTCCAGGAAAACGAGCAAGAAAAGTGTGATAGTTGCGTACTAATAATTTGCGTAGATGAAACGGTCCATGCTTAAGCACGTAAGCCATATAGCGGTTGCTCGCTTGAGTATGGCTGTCTTGATAAATGTCTAAATAGACCCAGTCGGTGTCTGCATCAACACCCAATAACACTGAATAAGCTTGTTTGGGGCTGTATTGTTTGGGAATACTTAATGATTCTACCTGCACCACATTGTCGACATTGGGAATGGCTAAGGTGTCAGCCAATGTTTGTGGGTTAACGGCATAGGTAACGATGTCTGTGCCCTGAGTAATAGGCAGTTGGTTAAAATAACGTTCTGGTACAAATGCACTGTCTACGTCATCGAGTTTAGATACGCCGTGACGTTTTAAGCAGCGGGCTAGGCCGGAGCGAGATACATTTGGGTTAATAAACTTTTGGGTAATATTTAATAGCCTGTCTAGCGGCATTTTAAGTTGATAGCGCAAACCAACCACGACATATTCTTGCATGGGAGAGAGCGTGGTGTTGAGTTTATGCGGGGTGTTCGGCGTATTATCTATTGAGTCACGTTTGCGCCATTTACGCACAGTGGCTTCACTGATATTAAGTATTTTAGCTAATTGGCTCACGCTATATTCGGATTGCTGGATAAATTGGCGCATCTCTGGCGTCGTGGTCGCATTACGGTGTTTTACCGTTTTAGGACGTGGCCGAACCTCAGTAGACTTAGGCTCAGGATGTGAATTTATCTTTTTTGTCATCTAGACAGGGGTTCCAAATAATCTGTTGGGACGTTTGCTTTCAAGACTTGCTCAAATTAGCTAAATATCCATTTATTATATTAACAACAAGCAGATTACATGAGGTTTCAGTTCGATACAATCACCCGAGACTAAAAAGAATGTGACAGGATGCATCAGTCATGATGCTAGTGCCTTAGCGCACTTATTTAGTGACTCAGTAATTGACGGAATATTATATAAATAGATTGTCTTTTGGTCAGATTACTATAGTTTGGTCAGTCTTACGTTTTGTCAATTATCTCAGATATTTGGCCGAGCACCACAACAGGGCCGCCAAATGACAAATTTACGCTTAAGCTACCAAACGGTCGAGTTTGGTCACATTGATATTCACCTTTGTACGTTACGTGATAAACAAGAGTTTTTCGATCCAGATGGTGTGGCTAATAAGCTTGGCATTTCTTCAGCCAATTGGCCTCTTTTTGGCGTTATTTGGCCTTCTAGCCTAGTGCTTGCGCATCATATCGATGGGTACCAAACTGGCAGTAAGCGTATTCTTGAAATTGGTTGTGGCATGGCATTGAGCAGTTTGTTACTAAACAAACGCCATGCTGACATCACCGCGACTGATTACCATCCTGAAGTGGGTAAGTTTTTATTGCGTAATACAGAGCTAAATCAAGACAAACCGATTCATTATGAACAAGCTGACTGGGCCAGTGATCAAGATCATTTGGGTTTATTCGATTTAATTATTGGCAGCGATTTATTATACGAAGATGAGCATGTTGAGTTGTTAGCTCACTTTATTAATGCCCATGCCAATGATGTTTGCGAAGTGATTTTAGTGGACCCTGGCCGCGGTAAAAAAAATAAGCTGTCAACCAAAATGATTGAGCTAGGCTTTATACCATTTCCATTAATTATGTGACCAATCAGAGTCGCTCAGACTGTTCAGTTTGAGGCGCATTGTTGAAATAATGGTTATTCCCTTCTAAGGCAATGCAACAAAGAAATGGACAGTCTGAGCGCCTCCTGCAAGGCGGGTTTCTGTGCCTTCTATGCTGCTTAATAGGATTTTGACGTAGAGCAACTATGCCTACAATCCTATTATTTGCCTAGAAGGCACAGAATTACCGCTGAATGACCAGATAATTAGTGGAATTGGTATTAGTTCTGTTCATCAAAAACCATTACACACAGATTATTTACCAGAAGCATTTAAAGGTCATATTTTGACATTTTTACGATAATTTGCCTGTGTTCTCGAGTAACCTTTTAAATGTCGCTCGTGTTAACTCAACTTATTGACCTGTACATCAAGCGTTAAAAGCAGGTGATGAATATATCATTACCTGCTTTTAGTGTGGGTGTCGCTCACTTAACTTGGAAAGAAGTCAATGGCCCATATGGTGGTCATTACCGCAACACTTTCTGCTGGGAAAGTAATTGAACGGAGCACCAAGGTTAATTGACGCTCTAATTTTGCGTCATTTAGCTCGCTAGATTTAATGCTCACTTTGCTGATACTGCCATTAGGTTGAATGACAATTTCAAACATCACTTTGCCTTTTAAAAAGGGATCTTTTCTTAAGGCGCGGTTGTAGAGCGAATAAAGCCGAGATTTATTAGCCTCTAGAGTACGTCTAAGCGCAGCTTCTGAACGTTGCCCCCCTTGGCTTGCTTGACTGGACTTTTCTGCCACGGCGCCTTGGCTGGCTAACACTTCTTCTTTTGCGAGACGAATTTGTTGGGTTTCGTTACCGCTCAGCGAGCCAGATGACACCGTTTGGCTAATGGTTGATTTTGCCAAACTGTCGGTTTGCTTATTAGCCGCGCCGGCAAGTAAATCGCGTTTTACTTTAACCTCTTGGCTGGTGGTCTGCTCAAGTTTACGCTGTGCTGCTGGTTGAACATCAAAGGCTTCACGCATTGAAAATAGCTCATCTTTCATAGCGGCCAAGCCTGATGTGCTGGCTTTTTCTTTGGCGGCCTCACGGGTTGTGGGTTGCACAACTTGAGGTGTTACCACTGGCTCTATTGGCTTTTCTAAAGCTTTTTCTTCTGGCGGAGCCTGTTCTGGCTCAGGCGGTTTTACCTCAGGTTTTACCGGTGGCGGTAGTTGCTTTTCTTGTAAGATGATTTTCGCCAGTTGTGGCGGCACTTGCTCTTTAACTTCTCGTGGCAGTTCAACTTGTTCAAGCATGGGCACCACAACGGCAAACACCAAATAAACCAACAACAGCACCCACAAAATCAGTTTAAAGAGTTTGTCTTGTTTGCTGGGTTTAAATAAGTCGCCTAAATCATTAAAGCTATTTGTTGTTTGATGCGGGTGAAAGGTCGCTGTTGTCATATTAGCCCTCACCATTAACTTGTTTTGCTTGTTGTTCAACCGCTAACGATATATCTCGATATCCCGTTGCAGCACAGGCTGCCATTATTTGCTTTAACACCACATAAGGCGTTGACGCATCGCCTATAATGGTAACAGCTCGGCCGTTTTGCTGTTCGGTTTCAGTCAGTTCGGTGCGCTTACTGGCCTGGTAGGTGAGTTCAGTGGTTAAGGTTTCAATAAACTCAGGGTTTTCTTGCTCAGTGAGTCCTTGTCCATCTTCACTTTTTTGCCAAATAGCCCGCTCTTGTACTAACACAGTGTCGGCAATGACTGTGATAACCAGGTTTTCAACGGGCAAGGTTTCAGCGACTGACACCGGTAAGCTAAGCTTTTCGATATTTTGCAAAACCCGAACTTCAGATTGATTCACAATTAAGAAAAATACCAAAATTGTGAAAATGTCCATTAACGCGACAAGGTTAAGCTTGCTACCCGCTTTTAAGCGTTTGTGATGTTTAACTAATCTGCGGCTTCTGGCCGATTGTTTCATCATTGCTTGGCTCCTATCGGTTGTCCAATAGTGGACTGTGACTCTGAGTCACTGACCGCGGGAGCATCGCCAAGCGAGATCATTGGAAACAATTCAGCATCTACCAAATTAGCGGCAACAACAGCTTTAAAAGAACGAACCGTGTCCATGGCTGATACGATGGTTTGATAGTCAATGGCTGGGTCTAGCAGCAACACAATATCGTTTTTCTCTATGCCCTGTTGCTGAAATGTCAGCTTTAAATCTTGCAGGTACACTGATAGGGCTGCAAAGTCATAACCTGTGTCTGTCACATCAAAGCGTTTAAGTGACATGCCAGCGGGGTAGTTTAATTCCAGGCGAGCAGGGGTGATAACAAGTTCGAGTATTTTAGGTTCTTGCTCATCTTGCGCTTGTTCAGCCTCAGACAAGACCGGCAATTGTAGATTCAAAATACGCACTTGTGAGAACACCAAACTTAGCAGTAGCACCGGCACTAACACGATCATTAAATTCATAAATGAGGTGATATCCAGTTCTGCATCTTGGGTATTAGGGCGACGGTGGCGTCTCATACTCATTAGCCTCGGTTGTTATCCGTTTGCTTGTTAAATGACAGTGAATTGAGCAGTTTGATCCCTGCCATTTCTATTGAGTCAACAATGGTGGCCGTTTTAGTTTGTAGGCTCGAGTGAAATAAAATCAGCGGTATAGCGGTGATCAAACCAAATGCGGTGGTGTTCATCGCCACTGAAATACTCGATGACAATAAGTTGGCTTTTTCTGCTGGGTCGGCGCTAGCTACTGCCGAGAATGCCGCGATTAAGCCCATAATGGTACCTAACAAACCGAGTAACGTTGCGATATTGGCCAGTGTGGCAATAAAGGGGGTGCGTTTTTCTAGGCGCAGCATGTATTCCATGACGGTTTCTTCCATGGCGTATTCAACATCTTCGCGGCGGCTGGCACTTGATATGCGCGCAATACCTGACTGCAATACATCAAACACGGGTGCTTTATGGTTTTGTGCATGTTGGCTTATGGTATTGATGTCGCCGTTTTTTAGGGCGTTTTTAATTAATGCAAACGCTTGCTGATTAGTGCGATGCGCTGAGCTTAAATATAACCAGCGCTCAATGGTAATGGCCAAACCAACTACTAACACCAATGCGATAGGGTAGATAAATGGGCCGCCATTTTGTAAAAACGCAATGATATGGTCGGTAAAACTCATGTGATGTTCCTTCTATTTTTGTTGTTTGAATCCACGGCATTTTGGCTACATGGTTCAGTTGTTTGGTTGTTGGTGACTCAGCGACACTGTTTGGTTATTTTTTTCTGATTATTTCTCGGTAGTTTGGCTGCTATTGGCAAAATCTCTCACCTGTTGCTTAAATGCCTTGGGGTTAATGGGTTTAAATTCAGGCAGGGTGAGCCGCATGTCTTTATTATTAATGTCTATTGGGCTGGTTATTCCTTGCCAGGGCATAATGTAAAGCACTTTAGGTTGCTCTTGTGAACCCGTTACCTGGCTTTCAATCACCACAGGCTTATTGCTTGAGTTCGCCTTTTGCGGTGTTACCTCATCATTAGCCATTACCTGCGCTGAAACACTGAGCAGCAAGGCTGTGAATACTGATGTTAATTTGTTTAGGCAAAATGTGGTGTTAGTCGCTTGTAAAGTATCCATTTAGCCTGCTCCGTTACTGTCGTCGGGTAAGGTTAGGCCCGCGCGTTGTATTTTTATTTCAACCCCTGCTAACCAGCGCTTTGCTTGTTCATCATCTGGTTGGTTGGTCAAATATGCCATGTAATATTGGCGAGCTTGCAGTAATTTACCGCGATACAGTTCTAATAGTATGGCCAGATTGAGTTGTGCTTGTGGGTATTGCGGCCATAGTGTAAGCGCTGTTAAGTAACCTTGTTCTGCCTGCTCATATTGGCCTTGTAGCCTGGCAATATTCGCTTTAATTTGGTGTGCATAAGGATTGCTATTATTAACGGTAATGCCTTGGTCAAGTAGCGCATCGGCTTGGGTTAATTGCTGCTGATTAATGGCAATAATGGCTTTATTGACATAAGCACCAGATAATTGAGGCTCTGCAGCAATCACCTTATCAAATAACGTATTAGCTGTTTGCCATTGCTGGTTTTTCATTTGCTCAATGGCTTGTTGATATTGACTTAACACCGACTCAGGCACGCCCTCTAAACGCTGTGAGGCTTGCTCTAGATACACATTACGCTTGTCGGTTGTATTGGCACTGCTGCTGGTGCTGGTATTAGCGCGTTGCGCATTAAGACTGACCATGTCGACAATGTCATTGTCCATGCCATTTAGGTTTTTATCGGTAGTACTTTTTGTTGCTGTACTGCCTGTTGATGAGCTACAACTGGGTAACAGCACTAGACTCAATAACGCCATGGCTGCAAGTTTAGTTGCTGATGAGGTAAATAATGGCTTAATGGATAGCATCGACGACCTCATGCATTAACTCTTGTTTTTGATAAAGGGCTGGCGACATTTGTGCTAGGCGTTCAAAGCTTTTATCTATCCACTGATCGGCAATATTATCCCATGCTCTTTGAGTATTACTGATGTGAATTTCGATGGCTTTTTCTTCAAATGGATAGGCCAATTCTTCAAGTAAAATCTCGTATTCTTCTAATGCTAATTCATCTAAGTCGCCAGGGCGCTGAGAACTCATCATGTCACTGGCGAGTTGGCGATACATTTCAGCAAGGTTGTAAGTGGCGTGGGGTACGTATTTAGCCAGTTGAAAGTCGAGTACCTGTTGGTAATAACCAATGGCTTTTTTCATGGCGTCTTGTTTACGCTTTAAGCTTTTTTGCAGTGGTGCATTGAGTTTTATGGCGGCAAAACTGCGCTGCTCTGCTTCGCCTAACGCAAAGGCGGCAATAGAGGCGAGTTCAGCTTGTCGAGTTTGAATGGCATTGGCATCAGTTTGCAATTGCTGGCGATCAAAGCTAAGTATTTGTCTAAACCAGTAATATTGCTTATTGGCGTCGCCACTATGACGGTAAAACTCACTCATTTTAAAGCGTACTTCTTGAGCCACATCAAATGGCTGCGGGTAAGTTTTGGCATACGTTCTAAAGGTGTTGAGGGCGTTGTTATTATCGCCGGCCTTTAAGTAATATTCGGCAGCTGTGTATAAGGCTTCACGCTTAAGCGCGCCAGAGTCCTCCTTAGCGACAATCAACAATAATTGCTCTGCAGCTAAATCCCACTGGCCAAGCGCTTCGTATGATTGGGCTAATTTTGCCGGAATAGCCGCACTAAACTCATGGTTTGGATGTCGTTGCTGAAAGTGCTTTAATACATCTATGGCGTCTTGCCAGCGTTGTTGTTCAAGTAAAAGGTTGGCTGCGTCAAGTTCTGCGTTGAGTGCGTATTGTGATTCAGGCACGGCTTGCGCGACGCGTAATAACTGGCTTACAGCAAGCGAAGGCTCAGTGTGTTTAACTGCCTTGGCCTGAAAGTAAATACTGGAAGCCAGCAGGTTACGCATTTCAGTCCAGGTGTCGGTGCGCTGATCTGTGTATTGCAGCGCTAAAGTGTAGGCATCTTCTGCCTGTGAGTACTGTTCTTGTTGGTATAGACTATTGGCATAAAGTTGGCTAACAAACTGAACTTGTTTACGGGCAGCGTCAGAAAGTGGCTTGGCGGTTTGTACTGAATTTGATGAGTTTGCAAGCGGTGCAATGCCATAAGCTTGCAAGACAAAATCGGTATAAAATTTCAAGTAGGACATGTCTTGGCTGTCAAATGAATACTGCGCCGCATTACTGGCTAATTGTAAAGCGCGTTCATCTTGTGGATATTGGGTAATAAACTGTTTGTCTAATTGATTGCGCTTGGCTATGAGTTCTGCCATTTGTGGCTGATGTTGTTCAATAAGCTCACGTATTGTTACGGTTGTCGCATAGGCAGATTGTTGTTGGATTTTAGCTAACGCAGCAGTGTGGTTCGCTTGGGTGTTTTCATAAGCAATAACATAGTAGCTGTCTAATGCAGCTTGATACTGCTGAGCCTCAAAGTTGGCGTCGGCAAATAAGTATTGGTCGTTCACAATATCTTTGCTAAGTAGTGCCTTAGCTTGGGGTAATGTGGCCAGCTGTAAGTAGGTGCTAAGAGCTGAAGCGGCTTGAGAAAACGCCAAGACCCGTGCCTTACCCTGTTGTGTTTGCGCATCAGCATATAAACGGCGGCTGTGTTCGTCGCTAAAGTTGAGTAAATGCGGCAGCAATTCACTTTGGTGCGCCGTTGAAGCATTTAGCCAAAAGGCGCTGTTTAAGCCGTATTGATGAACATAAACATTTTTAAGCTTATGCATGGCGGCAAATTTACCCTGACGCTGGTACAAATCAAGTAAGTCGAGTGAAAAGCGCGCCGCCCAAATATGATTTGGGGCAAAGTCTATATAAGCCTGGTAAGTTAACTGCGCATCATGGTCGAGCTTTTTGTCGAGTAAAAAGGTGGCTAAATTGGCAAATAACACATGTTGATATAAACCAATATAGGGTAGAGATTGATTGTCATTCACCAAGGCAACTAATGATTGAGATTGCAGCTGTTGGCTTAATGAAATACTCAGCACTCTTTGCGTGTCGATGGCGAGGTTTTGCGCCCGGCTACTTAGCTTGTCAAATGCAAAATTATCGGCGGTGAGCTGTGCTGATTTCAGCTGGTTTTGTTCGCTGGCGATAATCGCTTCAAACACTTGTAAAAAGGCGTTATCGGCATTGGCAAGCCGATTAAGTTTAAACTCAGACCAACCGAGCATATATAAACTGTTGAGTTGGTACTTTTGATTATTATCTGCCGTTAACACTTGCTGGTAGGCCGAAATTGCTGCTGAGTAATTTTGCAAATTGTAGTAAATTTCACCGCGCCTAAAATTAAGCTCAGCCAGATAACCCGTTTGTGGATACTGTTGCAGTAATGATTCAACCTCAGCCAGGCTTTCATCCTGTTTGCCTTGCAAATCCAGTGCTTTAGCTAATTGATATTGTATGTGCTCGTTTTCTGCTCGCTGCGGATAACCTTGCAATAGTTGCCGATATTGATCGATTAATTGTTGCAGTGCAGCATCGTTTTTTGTCAGTTGCGCCAATACTTGGCTGTCTGCCAGTGATTCATCATCTAAGTCTGCATAAGATTGCGCTTCAAATGACTCGGTATTAATTTGTGCTAAACGATATTCCACATGAGTTCGCACTTCAGGATCAGGCTCTAGCGTCAGTAGTTGCTGATAAATACT
The DNA here is from genome assembly GCF_019931735.1 of Shewanella inventionis. NCBI lineage: Bacteria > Pseudomonadati > Pseudomonadota > Gammaproteobacteria > Alteromonadales > Shewanellaceae > Shewanella > Shewanella inventionis. The sequence goes on from NZ_CP082926.1 coordinate 2,084,218, forward strand.
GGCCAACGCAGTAGCGCGTTGCTCTTGAGTCATGGCTACTGAGGGGACATGTTTATTTGAGGATTTATTGGCCATATCACTTAAGCTGGCACGTTTACCTTGTTGAGTTAACTCTGCTTGCCCACTGCTAAAACAACCCGATAAAAAGAGGGTGCAACCAATCATTAATGCGCTTGAAACATGAGATGAGGCAGACATTAGCGCACTCCTTGTGAAGTGGGTTCAATGCTTGGCGCAATAGGATTTGAGCGCTTGTCCGCTTGCGACATTTGCTCCAATACACTGGCCATTTGATGACGTGTCGTGAGCAATAATTGCTGCAGAGTGTATTGCTGTTGTTGAGTAAAAATACTCAGTTTACCTCGTATATCCCGGTCGGTTTTATCGCGCAGCGCGCCAATATTACTCTGCATGGCTGTAATGTCTAATTGGGTTTGTTGTTGGCGCGCCTCAAAATCAGCCAAAAGGCGTGGATTATTTGATAAATCACTAAAGCGGCTGGCTTGTAGTTCAAGCAAGGTGAGCTGTTCAGTGAGTTGTTTCAGGCTTTGTTTATGTTGCCATAATCGCTGAGGAAAGGTGCTTTGTAACTGCCATTGCAGCACCCCTTTAATTCTGTCCAGCCTTTGTTGTTCATCATCGGTATTGCGTTGGCCTGCTAATCTATTGAGTGTGTTTTGGCTGTCATTAATCCGGTTTAACCATTGTTGTTGGTTTGGATCGGCAAAGACTTGGGCATCTTGTTGGGCTTGAGCCTGCTCAATAATGGTGGCAATACGTTGTTTTTGCGTGTTTAGGTTGTTGATTAGCTCTTTGTAGGCAAGCTTTTTTTGCTGCTCAATAACCTTGGCCTGGCGTTGGGCATTGAGCGCTAAGGTGCTCTTTAGCCATTGGCTATTTGCTTGCTGCTTTTGTACGTTATTAGCAAGTAAATCAAGGTTTAATAATGTGTGGTAATCGGTCACTAATTGCGGATCGTTTAAGGCTTTTTTTAACCAAGGGGCGTCTGTGTTAAACCGCTCTGTAAGGATCAGGGCTAATGCATCTGATTTTGGCGTTAAGGCCGTGGTTTGCTGAGCCTCAGATTGAGTGGCAAAATCGGTGACATTGTTAATGGTGCTTACGGTTTCTGCAAAGGCTTTAATTTCAGCCATTTTTTGCAAATACAACTGCTCAGCTTGCTGATAAAGCGTTAACCCTTGAGCTAGCGACTGTTGCTCGCTAACTTGTTTTGCTGTTAAAAGCGCAGCTTGCCAGGCTAAATTAGAATAAGGATATTGCTGCTGTAATAGGGTGAGCAAATTAAACGACATGTCGAATTGCTGTTGTTGCTGGGCAGAATAGGCAAACAAAAATAATGCTGATTCGGCATAAGGGCTTTGCTCAGGGAAATCGGCCAATTCGTTATAGGCTAAATCGTATTGCTTATTAGTGACATACAACTGAGCTAACAATAATTTTGCATAATCATTAATCGCCTGTTGTTGTAATAAGGCGTCTTTGACTTCAGGCAATAGTTCGTCGTTGTCATCAACAATTTCGGGCTGGGCAAAAGGGTTGAACAGGCGTTGCCAAAAATTGACTTCAGGTGGTTGCCATTGTTGCTCTTTGAGTTCAACTAATATGGGTTGAGCCTTGTCATACTCTTGTTGTTGCATATGCAATAATGCCTGGTTTAAGGCGATATACGCGGCAGCTGAATCAGCGGGTTGTGTCTCATCTGTTAGGCTTTTTTGTTGAACTTGAGCGCTTAATGGCGGCGTTTCTGGCCAATAAGCTAACTGACTGAGTACGTGGTACTGTTCAACATAAGACGGCAAAAGGGTGGTAATTCTGGCTAACGTGAGTTTAGCGGTTTCAATGTCGCCTTGATCAATTTGTTGCTCGCTCAGTTGCAATAATGCAATGAGTAACAGTTCGCCAGGCGATGCGCTTGATGTGGTTTTGCTGGTGTGGAGTGTGGTATTGGCCTGATTTTGCTCAAAGCGGATTAATGTTTGTGTGGCCTGATCGTGTAAACCAATAGCCACTTGCAACCCGGCTTCAAACAGCTGGCTGCGATCTGAGTCAATGCCTTTACGTTGGCGATTAAGACTAATTTGTCTTAAAGCTGCGCCATAATCACCGGCAAAGTAAAAGTACAATGCTTGGCGATAAAATTTGTCTTCAAGATCTGTGGTCGTGGCAGATTGGCGAGAGTTTTCTGCAGCCTGCAGTGCCCCTGAAGTAAACAGTGTTAAGCAACAACACATTACAGTTGCACAGAAACCGGCTGTGAGTCGACGACCCATGCAAGTTAGCCCTGTGCTAATTAATTGAGTATTAAAGGCCATTATGGTTTACAGCACCCATTGTTCGACTTTGATATCAGCACGATAGCTTGATTCGCTGTCTTCAACTTTTAGCTCAATCATCACGGTTTCATCGTCTTTATCGAAGTTGTGAGTGATCGCGCGTTGCACTGTGCGACCTTCTGGATCTTTACCAGTAAAAATGGCGGTTAGCAGGTGAGGGCCTGTTTTAATATTGCCTAAATAAATACGTTGAATGCCGCCTTGTTCAAGTGCTTTTCGTTGACGTTCGGTATACAAAAAACCGCTGACATTATTGTCGTCAATTTTAAGTTCTACACTGTCAAGTTTAAGAAAACGCCCTACATCAACCGACACGAACACCGCAATTTGAGTGCTGGCAGGAAACAGTAAATCTTCTTCTAAAATAAACAAATCGCGATTGAGCTTTAACACCTGACTTTTAATGTCTTCAAGCTCAGATGCCAGTGCGCCATTACTGTCTTGAGCATGTACAGGTACAGACAACAAGCCTATCAGTAGCGTTGTTAGAGCAAAGATACGGAGTAAAAAAGCACAAAAGTTATGCGCGATAGTCATATGGTTAAGGCCCTGGTAAATGCGTTGTAGGTTCATTTTTTTATCAATAAAGTTAACTATAAACATTAAAAATACACGCTAACAAAGGCGCGGATCACATTGGCCGAAAAGCCATAAAAGGGTTCGTTACCGACTCCGCCTTCTGCATTAGGGTTCCTAAAGTTATTGTATTGAAAATCAATATAATCCCATTGTAAGGAGGCCTCAGAGCGAGTGTCGGCAAATGACATTGATGCCGGCAGTAGGTAAGTTATCCCTAAACCATAAGTCACATCACTAAAATCACTTAACTCTTTGTCGCGCGCCATGTAATTTTGTGCGTCACGGTAGGGGAATAAATCGCTGTAAAATTCTGCTTGAGTTTGTTGGTAGTAACGCACTTTAAGTTCGAGTTCTAAACTGTCACCTAGCGGGTGCCTGTAGCCTACTTCAACATCGCTGGCGGTAATTTCCCAACTGTCGTTAAAATGGCGGTAGTGAAAAAACAGCGCCGCGCGGTAGGGTAAAAAGTAACTGGCCGATAATTTTGCCGCAAACGAATTGCGGGTTTCTGGATACACTTCGGCTTGATAACCCACCCCAGATGGAATGCTGTTGTCGACATAGCGCACGGTGCGGTAAGGATTATTTAAATAACCACTGTCGGCAATCGCTTCAACGTTGAGGCTAGCGGTGAGGTTGCGGGTTAAAATTTGATTGATGCCTGCACGAATACGGTATTGCTCACTTTGCTCTTCAAAAATATCGTCGCCATTGCGTTTAATTTCGTTATCGCCGTACGATAAACCCAAATTAAGATTGGTTAAGTCGCCAAAGGTGTCTTGCGACACATTAATGCTGAATGACTGGGCTAAATAATCGTCTTCATTGCTTTGACGCAAATTAAGTGACATTAAGGTTTTGTCGTGCAGGTATTCAACGCCAACCTGGCCTTCGTGGCGTTTTTCAGTGTATGGGCTGGCGGTACTGATCACATCAACAGAGGCTGATGAAATGCTGTCCAAGTAATAGTAAGCGGTAATAGCGACCGATTCAGAGGCTTTTTTTCGCAGCATCACTGACGGACCATCAATGGTCATGCCGCCACCTTCATAGCTGTGATACAACACATCAGCGCGGTCAGGATCGAGCACTGCAGCTTGAGCCATTAAGCTAGTTACCCCCAGGCATATTGCCGCGAAGAGTTTGACGCTGTTATTAAACCATTTAGTTACAACCACAACCACCTCCTCCGGTGCCTTCAGCGCCACGAGCTGATTCACGGCCTTCAAGTACGTGAGCCACATGCATACTGGCGCTTGGGTGACGATTCATGCGCATGATTGGGTCAGCTAGATTTTGGCGCTCGTAGGGCTTAACCCAGGGTTCAATGCCCATGCTCGAGCAACCACTAAGTCCAATAAGGCTGAGTAGCGCGATGCCTTTAAGCGACAAGGCGGTGAGGCGAGGTGATAAGGTGGATGTCATCATCGATTTACTCTCTGATCAGCTGTTTAATGGCGGCGGCGTATTTTTTTTCATAACCATCTTGATAACCTTGAAACACAAAACGCACTTTACCGTTGCGATCAATCATCACTGTGGTTGGCATGGCTTCAACTTGGTATGTTTTAGACAAGGAGTTAGTTTGGTCAAAAAAGATTGAGAAGCTCAAATCAAGATCGGCTAAAAAGTCTTTGCCTGCCTGGTTTTCTTGCTCAACGTTGACGCCCCACACTTGCACGCCTAGGTCTTGATATTTGTCTTGTAACTTTTGCAGTACCGGCATTTCTTTACGGCAAGGTCCGCACCAGGATGCCCAAAAGTTGATTAAGATTATCTCACCGCGTTGTTCGGTTAAGTTAAGGTTAGTACCTTGTTGGTTTTTTAAGGTGAAGTCGGGTGCAGTGTCACCAATAGTGAGGGCATGAGCCTGCATCGACATTACCTGCATAGCCAAAAGTAATGCCCCTAAGGCAATAAGACATTTACCGCTTAATCGACTGAACAACATTGTATTTCCTTATTAGTTTTTTACTGCTTTTGTTACTGTTTTTGCTGAGCAATAAATTTAAAAATAAAACGACACACCGGTGGCAAAATTCAAGTTGTGCGTGGTTTTAGATTCGCCAGTGACCTCAGTGTTAAACAAATAATCACTCATGCTTAAGTCCCATGCTATCCAGTCGGTTAAAAACACCCGATAGTTGGCGGTTAAGTTAACGGTAAATTGCTCGTCACCGGCAAACTCAGTATTGCCGCCACCTAGTTCAATTGAAAACACACTGTTAAACACTGTGTCTTTACTGAAAAATATTTCACCAGGTAGCAAGTTATAGCCAATGTTTAAGCCGTAATACGTTAACTCTCGCTCTGCATCGGTTAACAGCGGCGCTGCATTGGCGAGTTTTTCAAAACTGGTTTCACCGGCTTTAGCCTGAGCATAACGGGCTTTAACATAAAAATGCTCGCTAATGTGATAGCCAAGATGCGCACTCACCCAAGGGCTAGATTCAAAATCTTCAATCGACATGATGCCGCCTTGAATTCCGACTTCAAAATTTTCAGTGTCGAGCACATCGTCGAGTACATCTCGGCGCTCTACATCTGCTTTAACTGTGGTGGCAGTATCGTCAGCAGCAAAAGCGACTGAACTTGGTGTTAATGCGGTCAATGCCAAGGCACTGGCGGTCAATAACGGCATTAAAAAAATACGCTGAATCCTATTTTCCATGTTTGGATCTCTTCATTTTCATCTCGGTCGGTTAAGGCTATCGAGAGTTTGTATTCGGCGCGTAATATAAAATTACGGGCAAGGTGATATTTAACGCCAGCGGCGGCGCTCATTAGTGTACTACGACGTGATTCTGTGTCAGCTAATACACTGTGTGGTTCGGTATTAATGACTCCAGCGCCAACGCCTAGGTAGGGTACAACGAGCCAATCGGGTATTGGGTGGCTGAGTAACATGACTTCAAATACATCGCTGTCAGAGATGCTGCCTAAGGCTTTACCCGCCGATAACTCGGCGCTAAAAACTGGGGTAAAAGCATAACCTGCAAACAGGTTGTAAAAATTAGCGCCTTCTAGGTCGCCGTACATTACGCCTGCTTCAAATTGACGGTTTATCACGTCTTGTTCTGTGATTTGTGTGGTGTTTATGGCTTGACCGTTTTGAGATAGGCCTAATAAATCATCCTCATGAAACCAGCCTTCAATGCCGCGTTTGTCTTTTACTTTTATCCAGGCAGTACGTTTAAGTAATACGCTGACTATTTCATTTTTTTCAATGACAGATACCACTGGATAACCCGCACTCGGGCCTGATCTGAGTTCAACAAAAGGCACCTCAATACGTAAGTTTGGGTTGTCGTTAGCCTGCAATATTGGGCTTAAGCACAATAGTGTCAGTAGCAGGCAAATGTTGCGTATAGTAGTCAGCATAGTTCCCTTTAATAAAGTCTCATGAGTTCAACGTATTGTTTGCGCTGTGCTTTACTCAATCCTGCGAATAAAATGGCGTGTTGTAATATTGCGCGCCTATGTCTAACCATTCGTTGATCAGCTTTAACTCGTCAGCAGACAACATATTTTGGTGAGTGGTGTTATTCATCACCTCAAAAAAATCACTACTAGAACGAGCGCCATTCGTCGACAATATTGCAGGCACATTGACGGTTGTAAGCACCGGAATAGGGTTTCCATCTGCGTCAAGGATCGGCTCGCCATTGCTGTCGACTTGGTAAACTACGTTGCCATCTGCATCAAGTACTTCAACTAATCTGTCGATTAAAATGCCGTCGACTTCTTCTTGTTCTACATCGTTAAACAGCAACTCGCGGTACGAGGTTAAGTGTGCGGCTTCGTCTGTTGATACTGTGTTTGCTAATGACAGTTGCCCTGCGGGAACTTGCGTGACGCCGTCGGTATCGACAATATTGTGGCAACTGGTACAGGTATTGTCGGCAATGATCATTTGAGTTGCTGTGTCGACAACAGGCCTTGCAAGATCCCACAGAGGTTGAATGTGCTCAACATAATTGATTTGTATGCGGCAGTATGCGGTCCAGTTATCAAAGCATTCGCTGCCGGTTGGAGCTGGCGTGGCTAAATTAGCGTAACTGTATTCGACACTTGGATTGACTGTCGATAAAGCCGGATTGGTCCATATGTCGGTGTATTTTATGCTGGCGCTAAGTTCTGCTAGGCCATTAACCATTTCATCGGCTTCGGCCATGGTTTGGCCTTGTTCTGGAATAATATTGCTGCTGGCATTGGGGTAGGCAAAACCACCTACCGCGCCAGGGTTAATACTGGCAGCTTGGGCGTCTAATCGGCCATGAGGTAATTGGCTGTTGGCGGTATGGCAACCCACACACTCTAACGTTTCACCTGGTTTGAGTGTGATCCATTGGCGATGACGGCCGCCGATACGCTGGCCATTAATATCTAACACGCTGATGGCGAGCGGTACGTTTGCAGGCACCTTTATTTTAACCGAGCCATCGGGTTGAATTGGGCTATAGCCAACAATTTCGCGCATAAGTTGGTTGTTGCTGCGTCCAAAATCTGTGTTAGGAATATCGCGAACGTCATCTGGTGGCATAGGCACACCACGAATAACACGTAAAAAACGCGCTGGTAAGTTTGCCGCAGGTGTTTGTGTTGGGTCACTTAAACGACTGATGCCGCCAGCATTGGCTGTGCTGTCTGTGCCGTCAAAGTCATACACACTACGAATGTGGATTGACCCTGCTAACGCTTGGCTGAGCTGTGAGTCTAACTCATTGCCGACTACTTTATCGGCAATAAAGGTTTTAGACTGCGAGCTTGGTTGCAATACCACTGACTCAGTTAACACGGTACCTTGGGTGGTTGTGGCGACTAGCTGTTGAGTATTTTCGGCATTATCGAGTAGCCATAATTCATATAAGGGATCAGCTTGAACTAGGTTTTCATCGGCCAGTTGCTCTGCAGTTAATTGGCCACAAGCACGGATAATATCATTGACCACAACACGGCATAAATCCCAGCTCATTAAGTAACGTTGGCTCGAGTCTGGCAGTGGAAACAAATGATTTAATCTACCGGTGAGTGCCAAATCGGTTGAGAATGAAAAGTTAAAGTCGGCCAGTTCAACGTCAGTAATGGCATCGCCCTCGGCTCCTGATGTGGCTGTTGCTTGCTGAGCATCAATATAGTCATCGATATTAATGACCACAGGACGCTTTTGAATTACGCTGTCATCTTGTGAGGTTAACAGCATCAAAATGTCGCCGTTAGGTAATTGTTGTGGCTTGATAAAATCAATTGATTCCGTTTGCCCATCTAAATTGAGTTGATGTGAATGCCAACCAAACACGAGTTCATTGTCGCTGCCATCGGGATTCATGCGGTATAAGTTTACCCCATGGTCGGCGCCCATCCTGTCCCATCTGCTGTATAAAATTTGCCCGCTTTGCAATACTAAAGGATAAAAATCGTGGCTGAGATTAAACGTAAGTTGCGTAATGGCGCTGCCGTCTGGGTCCATTACATGGATGTTAAATGTTTCATTAGAGCGGCTTTCATCGAGTGCAGTGTATTGTGGTTTACCTTCATCAAGCAAAATAGCCCGTGATAAACGCTGGCGAGTTGAGGCAAACACAATTCTGCCGTCGGGCAAAAAGCTTGGCATAAGGTCGTCGCCTTGCTCTGCGGTCACATCACTAGTTATTACGCGTTCTAATGTTTCAGTGGCAACCGTGTAACGCCAAATGTTCCATGTAGGCTGCTCATCGTCGTCTACACCTTCAATTTCAGGTGCTCTAATCGCCATTAGCATTTGCTGGCCGTCGTCTGAAACCGAAAGATCGCGGATATCAATGAGCTGATCTTCACCGAATAAAGTGGCGGTTAAATTGGTGGCAGGTGAATCGGCAAAGGCATTGCGTTTGATTAATAATTGCGCGCCGGGATTAAAACGGGCGGGGTTGAGTGTTTCAAATTGTGCCGTTGTCTCGTCGACTGCGACTAAGTTGCGCTCGATATAGGCCACCGGATATTCCACAAGAACAGGATCAGGTTGCTCATCTTTAATGGCAGTTTCAGTATTACATCCTAGTAACAATGTGATTACTGTAAACAGGATTATGTTATAGCCTGATATCGGCCTCATGTGTTTTCCTTAACCGTTTATTCTTGTTATTTGGGCATGAGTCTAACCCGGCGATGCTTGACATTATTGCCTTGTAGGCTCAGTGTTTCAACACTTTTTATTAAATAGTTGCAATACTTTTTTTTGACGCTTGGGGGCACTTTTTTGACGTCAAGTAATTGGCTGGGAGTGTCAAAAAAATTAACAAAATAAATACTTTTATTGTGCTGCATTGAATGCTTTAATCAGCAGCAAAGAACAACCTAATTGTTTAAAAAATATTCCATTAGGCTCCACAAGGCCAACGTCATTTTTTTGCAAGGCAGTTAAGTGTGACAAGGAGAGAGTATGAAGGAGCGGCTTCGTACGATAAAAAGCCTCAGCTTATTATCTTATTTGGGAACAATCATGTCAGTTAAGCATGTTATTAATTTATTGACGCTTGGGGCGTTAAGCTTATTGTCGGTGAATGCATGTGCCGGCAGTTTAGAGCAAGCAAAACAATTACACGACCGTATTGCCGGTGTTGCTGCCTCTGAGGCTACGTTGCTGAGTATGGCTGCGTTATTGGATGATGGAAAACCTATTGAAGCTGCCTATCTTGCCATGGAAACCCCTGCATTTTACTCCACTACACTTAAGTTATTTGCCACACCTTGGACTAACATTGACCAAGATATTTTTGCGCCATTAAATGACTATTCGGCCACTGTGATTGGGGCTGTGCGAGACGATGTTGATTTTAGAGAAATCTTGCAAGCTGACATGGTGTATGTGGGCAATAACAGTTTAAATTTACCTGCTTATAATCGTAATAACAACGATCACTATCAGGCCTTGGAAGATCAATTTATTGATTTAAAAGATGGGCTTCAGCGCACAACTCAATCGAGTTTAAATGGGTTGCCTTCATCAGCCACTGCCGGTGTGTTAACCAGCAGAGCGGCCGCCAAAGAGTTCTTTTATTTGGGGACAAACCGAGCGATGTTTCGATTTACCTTAATGAACCATTTGTGCACCGATTTAGAACCACTAAAAGACAATACTCGTCCAACAGATCGTATTCGCCAAGATGTGAGCCGTAGCCCTGGTGGCGATAGCCGTTTGTTTATTAATAACTGTTCAAGTTGTCACAGTGGTATGGATCCTTTAGCCCAGGCGTTTGCTTACTATCAATATGAGTTTAACCTCGAGCAAGACCCTACAGGGGAGAATGGGGCTATTGCCTACAATACCAGTGGTCAAACTGACCCTAATACCGGCACTCGCGTTCAGGGTAAATATCATATCAACTCAACCAGTTTTCCTTATGGGTTTGTGACGCCTAACGATGATTGGCAAAACTACTGGCGTGAAGGGCCTAACCAAAAATTAGGCTGGGACAGTGGTTTACCCGGCCAGGGCAGTGGTGCTAAGTCGCTAGGTCAAGAGTTGGCGAATAGCCATGCTTTTGCTCAATGTCAGGTTAAAAAGGTATTTAAGTCAGTATGTTTGCGTGACGCAGAAAGCCAAGCCGATATTGCACAAATTAGCGCAACTACAGCCTCATTTAAGCAGAATGCTTATCAACTTAAGCGAGTATTTGCCGAAGTTGGCAACTACTGCATGGGAGAATAAACATGAAGCATTTACTGTTTAAACGCCTTGTTTTTGTCTCATTGTTTTTGGGCTTAAGTGCCTGTGGTGGGGGGGATGTTGAAGAAAATCCGCCAACTGAGCAAACTCCTACATCGGATGTGTATACCGGGCCTGCAGCGGCAACGGCCGATATTCAAAAATACAAATCTTCGCTTTGGGACAATATTTCAACGCAAGATAAATGCGGAGCCTGCCACACTGAAGGTAGTCAGGCGCCTTATTTTGCTAGCCGTAATGATGTTAACGATGCTTATGCAGCAACAAACCCTTTAGTTGATTTAACCGACCCTAAAGTGTCGCGTTTGGTTACTAAGGTTGCAGGTGGACATAATTGCTGGCTTGCCAGTGACTCTGCTTGCGGCGAAACCATGACTCAATGGATAAAATTGTGGGCCGACGAGCGTGTCAGTACGGCTAATACCATTGAGTTAACCGCACCGGTTATTCGCGACCCCGGTGCGAGCAAAAACTTTCCAGATGACAGTAGTTTGTTTAGTCAGCATGTTTACCCACTGCTGAATCAATATTGTGTCTCCTGCCATAACGAAGGTGTGCCAGCTGCACAGTCACCGTTTTTTGCCAGTAATGACATTGATGTGGCTTATGAAGCGGCAAAAAGCGTCATTAACTTAGATGAGCCAGCCTTATCAAGGCTTGTTGTGCGTTTAGGATCTGAGTTTCATAATTGTTGGAGTCAATGTGCCGACGACAGTATTGAAATGCGCGATGCCATTATGGCTTTGAGTGATGGCATTGAGCTTGATGAAGTCTCGCCTGATATGGTGGTATCTAAATCGTTGCGTTTAACCGACGGTATTACTGCATCAAGCGGTGGGCGTTTTGAAACCGACGTGATTGCACTTTATCAATTTAAAACGGGTGAGGGCACCATTGCATATGATACATCGGGCATCTCTCCTGCTGCTAATTTAACCCTCAGCGGCGATGTAGACTGGCTAGGTAGTTGGGGGCTGTCGTTTACTAATGGTAAAGCCCAAGCGAGTACCGCAAACAGCAAAAAATTACATGATTTAATTACCGCGACAGGGGAGTTTTCGGTCGAAGCCTGGGTAACGCCTAATAATGTCACTCAAGAAGGACCAGCCCGTATTGTGACCTACTCCGCGGGTGACGACGCACGTAACTTTACCCTTGGGCAAACACTCTATAATTATGATTTTATGCTGCAAACTGACGCATCAAACAGTAATGGAGAGCCTGCATTAAGCACCCCTGATGCCGATGAAGTATTGCAAGCCACTTTGCAACATGTGGTGATGACTTATAACGCTACTGATGGTCGCCGTATTTATGTGAACGGTCAGCTAATTGATGTAGTGGATGAAGATATTGCGCCATTAGCCAACTGGGATGACAGCTTTGCGCTAATTTTAGGCCGCGAAGCGTCTAATCAACATGTGTGGCAAGGCGATATTCGTTTATTAGCCATATACAATCGTGTATTAACATCTGAACAAGTACAGCAAAATTATGAGGTTGGTGTAGGCGAAAAGTTCTTTTTACTGTTCTCGATAAGCCATTTAGTTGACCTGCCTAATACTTACGTGATGTTTGAAGTGAGTCAGTTTGATAATTACAGTTATTTGTTTAGCAATGCCGCCATTGTCAACATTGATGGCACGCCTGTGAGCACCGGGTTTGACGTAAAAGGATTACGCATCGGGATTAACGGTAAAGAAAGTGCGCAAGGTCAGTCTTATGTTAATTTGGATTTGTCACTTTCGGCAGGGCAAGACATTGCTGAGCCATTTTCAATCTCGGCACTTGGCACCATTATCGCGCTCGAAAAAGGGGTTAATCAGGACGAGTTTTTCTTAACATTTGAGCAATTAGGCGAGCATACCAATGTGGTATTACCTAGCGTATTTGTTACTCCCTCAGAGGTGCCTGCGAGCACTGAGTCGGCGCAAATTGGTGTGCGTAATTTTGCTGAGATTAATCACAGCATGAGTGCATTAACTGGAGTGTCTCAACAATCGACTAAAGTGTTTGACACCTATGAGCTGGTTAAACGTCAACTGCCCAGTATTGAAAACATTGAAACCTTTATTTCAGCGCAGCAGATGGGTATTACCCAATTAGCGATTGCTTACTGCGACTCGGCAATTGAAGATAATACTATTCGAGGAAATTGGTTCCCTGATGTTGATTTTACCGCTGTGCCTAGTGAGGCATTGAGCACTACTCAGAGGGGCAATTTACTGAACCCATTAATTAATCAATTAATGCCGTTATCATTGAGCAATCAGCCTAATCAAAGTGCTATTTATGCCGAGCTAGACAGCTTAGTTTCTGGTTTGTCTGTGTGCAGTGGTGCCTGCGATGCTGAGCGCACAAGAACGATTGCCAAATCGACATGTGCAGCGGTACTTGCTAGTGCCGTGATGCTAGTGCAATAGGAGCTGCTGATGACATACTTATTACCCAGTGTGCAACTAATGTTACCGCCATTGATATTCGCAGCCGATGTGAGTGTAAAACCGATACAACAAGGAAACAACAATGACTAGACCAAAGCATTTTCACCCAGACAGTCCATTGTTGTTTGCTGATCACCGTAAACCGATGACTCGTCGTGAGTTTATTTCAACGGGCTTATACAAAGGCGGTGCCGCTGTGGCGGGCTTATCTTTGTTTAGCATGTTTGCTAGCCCTAACAATGCTCATGCCGCTTTATCGCCAGATCTTGAGGCATTAAGGGGCTCCTGTGGTATTAGCGTGCAGGGGGCAGGCAAAATTCCGTTTATTAGTTTTGATTTAGCGGGCGGTGCCAATATTGCAGGTTCTAACGTATTAGTTGGCGGTGCTGGCGGTCAGCAAGATTTTCTATCTACAGCGGGTTATAACAAGCTAGGCTTACCCGGTGATATGGCGCCCTCTATCGCTAATCCAAATGCAGGTATGTCTGATTTTATTAATACTGACTTAGGCTTAGCATTTCATTCTGACTCGGCGTTTTTACGTGGTATTTTAGAAAAAGTGTCTCCTGATACGGCATCGCGCATAAATGGTGCCGTGATCCCTAATCGTTCAGACAACGACACGGGCAATAACCCACATAACCCTATGTATGCCATTGCAGCGGCGGGCGCGAATGGTTCGTTAATGCCGTTGGTGGGCTCGCGCAATTCAGATTCGGGCGGTAATTCAATGGCGCCCACAAGCTTTATCGATTTAAGTAAGCGGCCAACTAAAATTGACCGTCCGTCAGACGTGACAGGTTTGGTGGATGTGGGGGACTTATTCAGTTTATTGTCGCAACGTGACGCTGTGGCGGTAATGGAAAGCATTCAACGTATTAGCGCGCAAAAAATGGCGGCGGTGAATACCCAGGTCACACGTGATGATGTGATTAAAGATCTGGTTAATTGTGGCTATGTGAAAAGTGCTGATTTAGCAGATCGCTTTGGTGATCCTTCAACCTTAAATCCGTTATTAGACCCTGATATTGTTGGCCCTGGTGGTATTTTTGGTATTAATGAGTTTGATTCAGAATCAGAGTTTCAAAAAACCGCGTCCATCATGAAACTAGTGGTGAATGGCTTCTCTGGCGCTGGTACCGTGACCATGGGCGGGTTTGATTATCACACTGGCGAGCGTGCAACAGGTGAGTTACGTGATTTACGTGCTGGGCGCTGTATGGGTGCATGTTTAGAGTATGCTTCACGTCGTAATATGCCGTTAATGTTATATGTATTCAGTGATGGCTCAGTTTCAAGTAATGGCCGTATTGATGACTCGATGGAAGGGCGCGGTAAAGGTGAATGGACAGGCGATAATTCGTCAACGGGAGCCTCATTCTTTTTGGTGTATAGCCCTTCAGGTAAGCCGCAGTTAATGGGCGGGACTGCCGATCAAATGGCCCAAAAACAACAGATTGGTTTTATGCGATCTGATGCCTCTGTTGATACCGCGTCGGCACCGTCTGCTAATAACGTGAATTTGTTAGTGGAAACGGTACTGCTTAATTACATGGCACTACACGGTGAACAAGGCCAATTTACCTCTGTTGCACCAGGGCAAGGATTAGGTAATGCCACTATGCTCGATTCGTTAACTGCGTTTCAACCGATAGTGTAGTTTGGCTATTTGTAAGAAAATCAAAAGACAAAGGGATTGTTGATATTGATCTAGCATGGATGCGGCTGAGTCACCTCAAATGCAAACACTTCAGTGACACGCTGCAAGTACATCCTTGTAAGCTCGGCTATCTGTGCGTTGCTGGTGGTGTATCGGATTGATGTGTAGCTAAATATTAGTTCATGGATGCGGCAGAGTTACCTCAAGTGCAAACTCTTCTGTGACACGCTGCAAGTACATCCCTGTAAGCTCGGCCATGACGTCCATGTCATGGACGGTCACAGCCGCGCTTGCACCCGAGATTCGATTTCTTCGTTGCTGGCATTGTATTGGCACAGATGCGTCGCTAAATTTTGGCTCATTGATGTGGCTGAATCACCTCGTGATCAAACACTTCTGTGACACGCTGCAAGTACATCCTTGTAAGCTCGGCCATGACGTCCATGTCATGGACGGTCACAGCTGCGCTTGCACCCGAGGCTCTATTTTTTCGTTGCTTGCTGTGTATTGGCACAGATGTGTCGCTAAATATTAGTTTATGGATGCGGTTGAATCACCTCGAGTTCAAACTCTTCTGTGACACGCAGCTTGTACATCCTTGTAAGCTCGGCTATCTGTGCGTTTATCTTAAAGTTTGATCATTTCTGTACCAAGGTGCATTTCAATGAGAGATAAACTCGGGCAAGGAGGAAACCCTTAACCCCAACAGCCACATGCTGCGCATGTGAAAAAGCCAAAAGAGTGAAAGATAAAATCAACTGGGACACTTTTATATGATACGCACTGTTTTTATGTACAGTTATAATGGGATTTCATCGATTTACAACTAAAAAACGATTTAAAATCGTTCTTTAGTTGTATCGTATTAAAAATAGAAAAACCGTAATCATCTGATTTTATTGGATTTAATTTTTAGTGTACTGAGCCAAAATTCTACTTTACGCGCAAGCTCGGTTTGTTTTTGTCTGTTAGGCACAATTAATTGCTTTGCTTCAATAAGATAGCAAATGTAGGATGTTAATAATCAATAAGTTAAAGGGCGACTTTAATTTTCATTTGCCCTTCAATAAGCTGTTATATTTTTATGATAAATCGAGTTTTAATTGCATTTTTAATTATTTTTTCAGGAGCACTTAATGCAAGTGTTCAATTGAATTTTAAGTTTTTGCCACCGAGTAAAATCACCTATGAGGTGAATATACCGTATCCATTCGGGGCGACAAAATTAGAGTTCTACCCAACAACTGATTCATCCAGAACGCTTAAAGAGCTAAGAATTTCTACAGCTAACCATGGTTGGATAACTCCAAATATTGAGGCGTTAAAAAAAGAGACGTCAGTACAAGTAAAAGATATTGAATTTATTATAAAAGATTCTGCTTTGAATGAAGATGGCAGTCCTAAATATTTTGAGTTTAATATCTATTACGGAGCTCCAAATAAGTTTGATTGTAATGGTAGAGCTGAGTATGTCCCAAATAGTAAATTAATTAAGGTGTATGCTGACGGTTCGCTTTCAATAACTGAAGATAGAAGTTATTTTGAGTTATGCGAATCATTAAACAAAATATAACAAGCGCCTGAATTTGCTCGTAAACTCGCTCGGACAATTAACAATGGGCTATTGTCGCTGCGCTCAATAATTTTAGCCCATTGTTAAATTGCCGCTTAGGCGGGCGTTGAGGCTGTAGAATTTCTCCAAAATAGACGTTTTTAACGTCTATTTACTAAAAAACAAATTGGTTGTTTTTTGAGCTTGCGGTGTGTCGATGCCTGTGATCTAATAGATATTATTCACCTACAGTAAATTGTTATGGCCAACTACAAGCCTGACTTATCCTGCCAAAGTAAATTCATTCCCATCAATTTTTCAGAGCAAATTTTGCCTGGCACATTCGAGTATGCCCTTTGTTATATTATCGAAAATAAACTCGATTTATCGGGGTTTGATGCTTGGTATCACAATGATAAAACGGGGGCGGCAGCGTATTCACCAGCAGTGATGCTCAAAATTATTTTACTCGGGTATGCGCATGGGTTAATTAGCAGTCGACGCATTGCTAAGGCGTGTGAAAACAATATTTTGTTCATGAGCGTGGCGGGTGACGTTCAGCCACATTACACATCCATAGCCAGTTTTGTGGCTAAAATGCATGAACAAATAGAACCCTTATTTACTCAAGTGCTGCTGATTTGTGATGAAGAAGGGCTCATTGGCCGCAATATGTTTGCCATCGATGGTTGTAAGTTAAAGTCAAATGCGAGCAAAGAATGGAGTGGTACATTTGATGAACTTGGCCGTAAAAAAGCAAAACTAGAACGGGCAAGTAAACGCATTATTGAGCGTCATCAAGCGCAAGATGGGTTGAGTGAAGAACTCGTCACACAAGACTTAAACCAAAAAAGAAAGTTAGATAAAAGTGCGGATAAAATCACGGCATTCCTCGCATCACACCAAGAAAAAATAGGCAGCCAAGGTAAGCCTGTGAAAAGCAATATCATCGACCCTGACAGTGCAAAGATGACCACATCGAAGGGCACCATTCAAGGCTACAATGGTATTGCGATAAACGATGATAAACATCAAATTATCTTACAAGCACAAACGTGGGGTTCGGTCGGTGAGCAGCAAACACTCCAGCCAGCAGTCACGCAATTAAAACAACAACTCGATAAGCTCAATCCTGTTAACCCCTCAAGCGAGCACACCATAAAATTTACCGCAGACAGTGGCTTTAACAGTGAGGCTAATCTGGCATTTATGGCACAAAGTGGCTTTGATACCTACATCGCAGACAATCAATTTAGAAAACGAAACCCGTTGTTTCAAGAAAGTGAAACTTACGAAACCGAGGAAGAAAAACGCAGATTAAAACGACGTAATGGCAAGCCTCGATTGTTTACTTCAGATGATTTTCATTATGACGAAGCAACGCAAACTTGCCGATGTCCGGCAGGCAATGAGATGTGGCGAAGCGGCATCAATGTCAAAAGTTATCACCAAGAATACACTCGATTCTGTGGTTATTTAAAAGATTGTAAAACTTGTCCGTTGCAACAGCAATGCATGCGAAAACCGCCGATAAAAACGGGTCGGCAAGTGCAGTTTAAAAATGATGCCTCACGGAAAAAACTGAGTTACACCGACAAGATGAAAGTGAAAATAGACAGCCCAATGGGGCGGCGGCAATATAGCAAACGACTGGGCTGTATCGAACCGGTATTTGGCAATATTACGGTCAACAAAGGGATGAATAAATTGACCTTACGTGGCCAAGCCAAAGTGAATGCCCAGTGGCAACTGTACTGCCTTGTTCATAACATAGAAAAGTTGCAACACACGATGCACTAAGAAGGGGAAGCCCTTTTTACCTCAAAAAACGCTACAAACCGGCCTCAATCCCCCCTAAAGCACACTAAAAAAATCAACAAAACTGCATGCTAAATAATAATCTAAACACCACTAAATAATTGAATCAAAATATAAACTCAGATATTGTTTATTCATTAATCAAAATAAATTTAACAACGAGTAATTCTACAGGCTCGTTATACGAAAAGGAGATTCAATTGAAATCAGCGTTAATATTAATAATCGCAACGTTTTTAAGTTCTTGTGCATCACAACCAAAAAATGTCGAGTATAGTACTTCTCAGCTAGTAGGAACTTGGGAGCTAAAATTTGACGGCCGTTACCCTTACTGGTTTAGCCAAATTGGTTTCACTGAGAATGGACGTAAATGTGTATTGTCTTATGAGTTTGACTCAAAAGGCAAAGTAGACATCACTTACTACGCAAACAGATATAAAATTGAGAATGGGCATTTAATAAGTACGGTTGATTTCAGTACTACAAAATACGTTCCAAAAGGCTACGTCATCAAAGACCGAATAGATAACATTGGCGTAAATGACTTTGAGGTATTTATGGTTGGTCCATTAATGGGAAGTACTCCCGAAATACATCAGCGTTTAACAGATGTTGCTCCCGAAGAGATTTGTAAAATTGTTGATAATTTTCGTATAATCGGGTAGCCGGAGGTATCTAACCTCCAGCCCCCACACCACCCTGCATGCGGCTCCGCACAGGGCGGTTCATTTAGAACACCTAACTAGCTTTCTGGTTAGGATAATGAACTGCGATCCATCCATCTCTTAGTGAATATAATCCTGCTTTCTTCAGATACTCATTACTCAGTGCTTGCTGTATTCCTGGTGTCTTCGAGCTACGCCAAGGGCCTTTACTAGTGGTACCACAAGCAACAGCAGCTTGGATCCTGACGCCACGTTTTAATAAGTTTTGTACCTTAGTCCGTGGTTTTCGCCACTGACGCCAGTAGCACATACGCACACGACGTCGGATCCAGTGATCTAAATCGACACACCCTTGATAAGCGTTAGCGATGCCAAAGTAATTGATCCAGCCTTGCATGTACTGCCGCACTTTAAACAGCTGATAACTCATACTCACGCCCCAATTTCGGTTCGTTAGTCGCCTCATCTTTTGTTTGAAAATGTGCAATGTTTTAGCATGCCACTGGATTTTCCCGCGATTAAATGTGAAGCCTAGGAACTTGCTTTGACTTACCTTAACCACCTGGCTTTTCTGTTCATTAACAACCAGTTTTAGCTTAGTAGCAAGGTATTGAGTGATGCTCTTGAGTACTCGTTCTCCCGCTCGAATAGACTTTACCAAAATGATAAAGTCGTCCGCATAGCGTGCGAATTTATGCCCTCGGCTTTCCAGCTCTTTATCTAGACTATCCAACATAATGTTAGAGAGTAATGGTGAGAGTGGGCCGCCTTGAGGCACACCTTCAAAGCTTGCTTCAAATTGGTCGTTGACCATCACACCAGCTCGAAGGTATTTACCAATAAGCGCCAACAGACGCTTATCCTGCACCTTGCTCCTAAGTTGAGTCATCAAGAGATCATGATTAACTCGGTCAAAGAACTTAGACAGATCAACATCGACGGCAAATTTGCGTTTCTGTTTGATGGTATCCCTTACTTGCAGTACCGCTTGTTTGGCATTTCTGTTCGGCCTAAAGCCAAAGCTGTTAGTCGAGAAGAATGGGTCAAACAGTGGCGTGAGTATTTGAGCAATGGCTTGCTGTATCACACGGTCAATAACGTTCGGGATCCCCAATTTGCGTTTACCGCCATCGGGTTTGTCGATCTCCACGCGCCTGACCGCTGAGGGTTGGTATTCACCTCGTTCCAATTGAGATTTACACTGTTGCCAGCCGCCTTGTTGCATCCAGAGCGGGAAGGCTTCGATGGTCATGCCATCAATGCCCGCCGCACCTTTATTGGCTTTAACTTGACGCCAAGCTCGGTGTAGATTTTCAGGTTCAAGCAGTTGTTGAAATAGATCGCGGTTGAAGGCCGGTTGCATATCAATACGCTGCCGATAGTAATCGTCTGGCGACGTAGTGGGTATCGACAAGTTTGACAAGACTCCTCCTTCTTCTAAATGTTCAGGCCTTCACCATGTCCCAACCATTACGCTGGGCGTTGGGCTACTATGCCGTCTGCTGACTTCTGCTTAATCACATGCCAAGTTACCCCGTCATGCGCTATCGGTTTCCATCTAGTTCGCTCTTTTCAGTCGATGATGCTGAAAAGCCAAGGCACTTATAAACCAGAGCCTTACTGGTTAATGACCGATCGCGTGTTAAGCAGATCTCCCCAGATAAGAACATGAACTTTCTTTGCACTGCTGCATCATTTACGGTGGCCATTAGATCACGTGGTTTCGTCGTCTTGTACCCTTGCTTCACGGGGCAGACCCTGCCAACTCACCTCTAGCCTACGCCTCATATGATGTTCTTGTTCATCAGCTCGCAAATTTGCTAGCGGCTTCCTCCAGACCAAACCTTGCGATTAAGCCCTTGCCATTCGCTAGTAGTTAACGTTTAATAACAGTATGTTATTCTCTTTTAGAAAGAGTAACGGTGATCTTCCTACAGAGGACTTTCACCTCATTAGTTCATGCCCATGCTGGGCGTACACAAGTCAAGCAAGAAGGACGCGCTAATGCGCGCCTCTTCTTGAGGCGTTAGCTATCAAGGATAGAGTTGTGAAATTATCAGCCATATTGTTATTAACTTTTTTATTTAGTATACAGTCAATAGCCGAAGAGTTTGATGCAAAAGCCTTTTTTGAGTCCTCAATAGAGAATACAAAGGCGAAGGCACATGAGTTTGTTGATTTATACTTAATACAGAAAGACTTTAAAAAAGCGCATGAGCTTCTATGCTCTGATATTGCAGAAAGAACTCCTTTGTCAACTGTGGAAGCTGTTTATGAACAGCTAACTAAGTTCACTGATCTAAGTAAATTCAATAATCCGGAAATTATTGATGCAAATGTTCAATTAGATGAAACTGAGCCATACGGTTTAGTGAATTATGTTGTGGTATTGAAAGACAGTGATAATCAAAAGTTAACTGGTTCGGTGACTTTCAGAGCTAATGATACTTGTATGTGGGGTTGGCGTTTTCAACCTATGATTACGAAGTCATTTGACTTTGATAGCTAACAAGGCAAAGCAAAGGACTTAAAACAGTTTGCTGTTTCGTGCCTCAACATTTTAGCAAACAATTTTAAGCCTCTGTTTGAGGCGTTAGGCATTCGATGAAAACTAGACTTTCAATATTCATTATTTGCAGCTTGCTTTCAGGTTTGACAATTAGCACCTCTCTTGAGGTTCCTATTAATCAAATTGCAATGCTTATAGGAAAATTTGGGAGTTCTTGCTTAGGTAATAGCTGGTGCACTGAGAGGCTATATGTTTCAATTATTCGAGCTATATTATGGCCAACAGCTTGGGGATTCTATTTTATTATTAGCTATAGGTGGGTTCGCTTTGGATATGTGGGAAAAAAAATAAGGATTGCAGGAGCCGCTGTTGGGACTTGTGCTCTGCTTACATCTCATATATTCGGTATTTTTCTTACCTTACCGGCAATTATTCTTATGCTACATATCCACTTTAAGGTTCCGTATGGTCAACATGCCTAATCGGGTAGCCGGAGGTATCTAACCTCCAGCCCCCACACCACCCTGCATGCGGCTCCGCACAGGGCGGTTCATTTAGAACACCTAACTAGTTTTCTGGTTAGGGTAATGAACTGCGATCCATCCATCTCTTAGTGAATATAATCCTGCTTTCTTCAGATACTCATTACTCAGCGCTTGCTGTATTCCTGGTGTTTTAGAGCTACGCCAAGGGCCTTTACTTGTGATCCCACAAGCAACAGCAATATCATGGTCATTCTAGCTTACGGACACAGCCGCGCTTGCACTCGAGATTCGATTTCTTCGTTGCTTGCATTGTATTGGTAAGATGTGAAAAAATCAGCATGAATACTTTTATGTGGCATGTACTAATTTTATGTACAGGTATAATGGTCTCTCATCGATTTACGCTAAAAAATGATTGAAAATCGGTCTTTAGTTGTATCGTTTTAAAAATAAAGAAATCGTAATTGTCTGATATTGTGATCTTTAATTTTTCGTCAAGTGAAAGTGAATTCTACTTTACGCGCAAGCTTGGTTTTGTCTGTTAGACATAATTAATTGCTTTACTTCA
Source organism: Shewanella inventionis (assembly GCF_019931735.1). Taxonomy (NCBI): domain Bacteria; kingdom Pseudomonadati; phylum Pseudomonadota; class Gammaproteobacteria; order Alteromonadales; family Shewanellaceae; genus Shewanella; species Shewanella inventionis. Next base: position 2,106,560 of record NZ_CP082926.1, read on the forward strand.
ATAAGATAGCAAATGTAGGATGATATTAATCAATAACTTAAACGGCCGACTATAAATTTATTTGGCTGTTCAATAAGCTGTTATACACCTAAGGAAAGTTTGGTATGAAGCTAACCATTATTTCACTAATCACTTTATTTTTACTCGGCTGTGCTGCGGCAGGTGTTCCATATACAAGTGATCCTATGACGAAACTTAATTACGCATATCAACTAATGGGAACTCAGGGTAGAGGGTTAGCTGCCGAAAAACTTGGATTAGAGGCGCTCGCTGATCTAGAAAAATCAAATAATATTTATGGTATGGCTGAAGCTCATACCTTTCTAGGTTTGTTTTATAAAAATAAAAGTTACCGTGAAAACAAAGACTTTTATGTGAAACACAATGAATATGATCCTACAGCATCAAAATCAATTAAGCACTTTGAATTAGCCGCAGAAGCATTTGAAGCAGACGGAGATTATTGGGGTGTTTCAAAGGCTTTGTTCTCTATGGGTAATGCCTACGGTACAGATAATGATTATGTAAATGGATGCATTAAGTTTAAAGAATCACTATCAGTATATAAAAGCGATAAAAATGTGTTCAAAGGTCGAACTCACCCACACAATCCAGCGTTTAAATCATTTGACGCAATGATTGAATCTTTTATCTCAAAGTATTGCGAAAGCGGTGTATAACAAGTCACTCAAAAGGACTAAAAACAGTTGGCTAGGTTCGCTGCGCTCACTATTTTAGCCAACAATTTTTAGCCACTTAGTGAGGCGTTGAGGCTGTAGAATTTCTCCAGAAAGACGTTTTCAACGTTTTTTAACAAATAAAGTTAATTGGTTTTTTTTTGAGCTTGTGGCGTATCGATGTCTGTGATCTAATAGATATTATTCACCTACAGTAAATTGTTATGGCCAACTACAAGCCTGACTTATCCTGCCAAAGTAAATTCATTCCCATCAATTTTTCAGAGCAAATTTTGCCTGGCACATTCGAGTATGCCCTTTGTTATATTATCGAAAACAAACTCGATTTATCGGGGTTTGATGCCTGGTATCACAATGATAAAACGGGGGCGGCAGCGTATTCACCGGCAGTGATGCTCAAAATTATCTTACTCGGGTATGCGCATGGGTTAATTAGCAGTCGACGCATTGCTAAGGCGTGTGAACACAATATTTTGTTCATGAGCGTGTCGGGTGATGTTCAGCCACATAATAATGGGTGGCATGGTTTTCTGTGAACAAGGCCAATTTACCTCTGTTGCACCAGGGCAAGGATTAGGTAATGCCACTATGCTCGATTCGTTAACTGCGTTTCAACCGATAGTGTAGTTTGCTTTTTTGCATGATAATCAAAAGGAATCGTTAATATTGTGCTCGCATGGATTCGGCAGAATCACCTCAAGTTCAAACGCTTCTGTGACACGCTGCAAGTACATCCTTGTAAGCTCGGCCATGACGTCCATGCCATGGACGCTCACAGCCGCGCTTGCACCCGAGGCTCTATTTCTTCGTTGCTGGCTGTGTAGCGGCACAGATGTTAAGAGCAATATCGGCTCATGGATGCGGCAGAATCACCTCAAGTTCAAACACTTCTGTGACACGCTGCAAGTACATCCTTGTAAGCTCGGCCATGACGTCCATGTCATGGACGGTCACAGCCGCGCTTGCACCCGAGGCTCTATTTCTTCGTTGCTGGCATTGTATCGGATTGATGTGTTGCTAAATATTAGTTTATGGATGCGGTTGAATCACCTCGAGATCAAACTCTTCAGTGACACGCTGCAAGCACATCCTTGTATGCTCGAGACTTAATCTCTGCGTTGCTGGCTGGTTATCGGGGAGTAATACATGACCACCTACTCCAGCTGGTTAAAAGTAATATATGGCAAAGTTTTCTCGCAAAGTTTGCTCAGAGCTATAGCATCAATCTTGCTGTAATCCCGTCGATACATGCAAGGTTTGTTGGTTATCGATAATAATGGCTTCGTATTCAGGTAACTCATTGATTAACGCCATACCTTGTTGTAATCCCATCACAAAAATGGCGGTGGAGAGGGCGTCTACGTAAGTTGGGTTTTTACCAATAATTGATACGCTCACCACATTGCGGGCGGAGTCGCCGGTTTTAGGATTAATAATGTGATGAAAACGCACGCCATCTTCAATAAAGTAACGTTCATAGTCGCCTGATGTGGATATCGATTCGTTGCTAAGTGGTAACTGCACCGCGGTTTTGTCTTCTGCGCGTGGGTGTTTTATACCCACAAACCACGGGCGGCCCATGCGATCACCTAGCAGTGTGGTGTCGCCGCCAGCGCTAATAAGTGCATGCTCAATGCCGGCTTTTTTAAGAATGGCGATACAGTTTTTAACCGCATGGCCTTTGGCAATTCCACCTAAATCAATTTTTACATCAGGGTGAGTAAAGCTTACCGAGATATTCGATTTATCTAATGTGATGGCGTGATAATTTATGGCTGGCAACGCTTTATTGATTGCTGCTTGGTCGGGTTTTAGGTGTTTACGGTAGTCATATTGATAACCTACTGAAGCATAGGTTATGTCAAACATGCCTTGGGTTAATTTGGCGATATCCTGGGCATCGATAAGTAAATCAAACAATTCCTGACTAACAATAACAGGGCGAGTTGCCGCATCCCGGTTAATCACGCTCAGTGCGCTAGTGGCAATATAAGGGCTCATGGTTTGATCTATACGCTGCATCTCTTGTTCAACGGCCACAATGAGTTCATCTGCCGTTGCTTGAGCTGCATCATCGTCTAGCCAAAATTCAACGTGGGCGAGGGTACCCATGACATGAAAACTCTTTTTATGCCAGTCAGCGAATGCCAAATGCGAATTGAATGCAAACAATATGATGACAATAACAGCACTAAATTTACCCATGAATCAATTGTCTCCTGTAAGACGGTAGCGCTGATTGTTGATTAAATGACATCAATCGGCAACAGTTTGGGTGGAAATAAGTGGTTTACAGACAAAATACTCGCTGATCTTAGGCGTTTAAGGTAGGTTAACACTATTATTGTTTGTTATTGATTAATTGAGTTTTGTTGTTTTAATGTCTATTCATAACGCTGTAAATACTTTGCATACTGCTGATGATCTACATGTCTATTTTATTCCTCTCAATGCAGAGTTAACGTCTGCAGACTTTGACATGGGCTTAGCCCTTGGTTGGTTAAGCCCTGATGAAGTGGCTAAAGTTGAGCGTTATAAAAGCCAGTCATCTCGACACAATGCGCTTCAGGTTCGCCTGGCTTTAAGGGCCATATTGTCACGTCACAGCGATGTGGCTCCCGCCCAATGGCAATTTACTTATGGTGCCAAAGGTAAGCCTGCATTAAGCGATGAGTTATTTGCGTCAACGGGATTACATTTCAATTTAAGCCACAGTGGCAAATGGTTAATGATTGGTGTTATTGAAGCCAGTCAATATAGTATTAGCGACGCTCCTGCACTGACGAGTGGCATGTTTTTTGGTGTGGATATTGAGCGTGAGCGCAGCAGTACCGATATTGTGCCGATTTTACATCATTATTTCACTCAAGCCGAAACCGACACGTTATTGCAGCTACCCATTGAGCTACAACGGCAACGTTTCTTTGATTTATGGGCGGTTAAAGAGTCTTATATTAAAGCGCGGGGTTTGGGGCTGGCCTTATCACTTAAGTCATTTTCGGTAGATTTTAGTCAAGCGGTATGCTGTGATGCAAAGTTAAAACGAGCAAACAAAAGTACTAGGCTAATTGAGATGTTTAAACCCATTCAGCTGAATTTTACGGATAACCAAGACACCATGGCATCTGATTATTATTGGCAAACGCTATTGGGCCGGTTGGATAATGAATACCGTTTTTCTATAACGTTGGGCTCGGCTAACTTGGTTTTTTCTTCAGCTGCTGTGCAAGCTCACAGCATATACAATACATTATCTTGTATGCAATTAACCCTCGATGATTTATTTTCTGCAAGAACGTAATACAGCTAATTGTGTTGTCACGATGTAGCAAAAAGACCAATCTATTGATTGGCCTTTTATTCTTTGTCACCGTAAAAACTGATTAACCTGAACTGAGGTTAATTACTGTCTGGCGAGACGGTTAGATTCTGGCGGGTTTTCAAAGTCACTGCGGTATGGGTTAATGTCTAAACCGCCGCGGCGAGTGTAGCGAGCATAAACTGTTAATTTAGTGCATTGGCAGTATTTTTTTAAGTCGACAAAAATTCGCTCAACGCATTGCTCGTGAAACTCATTATGCTGGCGGAAAGAAATTAAATAGCGCAGCAGTTTTTCACGATCAATCTTAGGCCCTTGATAACGGATCATCACACTGCCCCAGTCGGGTTGCGAGGTGATTAGGCAGTTAGATTTTAATAAATTAGAGTTTAATGTTTCAGCGACATTTTTGTCAGGATCTGTGCTGCCCACTAAATGATCTGGATTAAAATCGTATTCGGTCACTTCAATGTCTAAATCGTCAATGCAGGTGCCGGGAAGGTCAACAATTCGCTCTAGGTTAAAGTGTTTAGGCTCAATAACCTTCACTGTCACTTCACCTTCTGCACAAGCGGTTAAATCGCGGCTTAATGTGTCTTGCACATCTTCAACGCTATCAAACTTAGTTTGGTTGAAGCTATTTAAGTACAATTTAAACGATTTAGACTCAATAAGGTTTGCGCTGTTAATATCGAGTTGTACTTCTAACAATGCGACAACTGGCTTACCTTTGGCGTTTAACCAAGATAATTCATAACCTGTCCAAATGTCAGTGCCATGGAATGGGAGATCACCACTTAATTGAATTGCATCTCGATTAAGTTTACGTGGAACCCCTTGCAGCAATGATGCGTCATACTCAGCTTTATAAGACGTAGCATGGCCTAAAGTTAGGCCTTTAAGTGCTTGAGCATCACTATAAGGGTCGTGATTGTGTGTCATCTAATCGGTTTCCGTGTCAAAATATGGTTTTATTATAAACTACGAGTGGCTTAAGTGTCTTGTTCATCTGCATTAGATTGCTTCATAAAAAAATATCTTAAATCTTATCAAGATACTCTGTCTGAGTTTCCGCGCTATTATCCTTTGGGCGAAGATTCAATATGTATTCAAGGGACGTTAAATTCAGGCGTTGACGATACCGTATTCTGGCAACCGATGAAACGTGAAGTCTTGGCAGATTTTAGCAATGTGGAACATGCATTAAATATTCAATTACACCCAGATATCCATGCATTTTATGGTCAGTATTTTTCAGCTCCATTACAGTTTACAGCCTCGTTTGGTGATGGTGAATTATTACAAGTTTGGAATCAAGATGACTTTGAAAATTTGCAACAAAATGTGATTGGCCATTTGATTATGAAACAAAAGCTAAAACAACCCGCAACCTGGTTTATTGGCGTGCTAGGTGAGGGCGATGAAATGCTTACCGTTAATAATGACGATGGCAGTGTGTGGATTGAAATTCCAGATGAAAAGCAAGGTACAAAATTAGCTGAGTCGTTATCTGAGTTTTTACAGATTATTTCGCCCATGATTAAACCGCCGCAAAAGCCTGTTGAAGAGCATACACCTATTGTGGAACACCCTGGTATTTGGCAACGCATTAATACCATGTGGGATTATTTGTTACGTAAAAAGTAACCTCTTAGCGATTGAAGTACCAACGACCGGTACTTCAATGCAATGAGTTTTTATTAACACTTAAGCTCGTTAGGTCTTTACTGGTGATCCCAGGATATATTAGACACAATGCGGCATGGCTCGCAGCGAAAGTGAAACATGTCTAATAGTGGCTGATCTAGTTTCCAATCTTTTGAGCCGCATCTCGGGCAAGGGCGATTGAGCTCTGTTTGCAATGATTCTCCACCTACACGATATAAATAGTAGTATGTAGGCACTTTCGTTAAGTACTCAACTCGTCCGCGTAAGTCCCAACCACGTCTAAATAAATCACTATCGGTGCGAGTTATTTCATCCAATGCGGCAAACTCTGCTTTAGTGGCTGCTGCCATTTGTATTTCATCACAGGCTTGCCATTCAGATTGCCATTTTATTATCTGCTTATGATCGCCATTAAAGGTGGCGGGTAATCGATAAAGTGGAATAGGCAAAAGGTTATCACCACTGCGAAGTGGCGAGCACATGTGAACGTAACTGGTGTAGAGTAACTGCCAAGAAGGCGGCTCAATATTACTGACTTCTGAGTTAATGTCCTGACCGATGAGTTTCTCTCTTGGCGCGAGAAGTTTCGCTTGAGTTAATCCTTTAAGTGCTGATTTAACCCAAGGACTATTGAACCGATTAGATAAACTGATTTTTTCGGGCAAGAGTAGTCGAACTTTAAATTCACCATCGTTAAACGCGACGGCAAACTCACGCCCCAAAATTTGTCCATTAGCGCGTAGTGCCTCAAGTAATCCATTAATGGCTTTTTCGGCTGCATCGATTGTGGTGTCGGCAAAACACTCAAAGCGAAGTTCAAACACAAACATACGCTATTCAGCCTTAATATTTGGGGTTGTTGGGATATGTTGGCTGAACTGTTGTTCAAGCTCGGTAATTCGGCATGTTAGCTGGTTAATTAGTTGCGCCATGGTGTCGACTTGCTGCTGTAATTGCGCTACAGGGCTGTCGAGTTCATTACCTTGAGTGGCTGGCGCTGGAATATCAGCAAGTTCAGGTAAATTTTGCCATTCAGATTTTGGTAATGCTTTAAATTGCTGTAGTCCCTGGATTAAAACCGGCATTGGAAAACGGCTACCTAAACGATTTTTGATTAAGGCCAAACTGGGTGTGTGGCCATTGATAGCAATGGACTTCGCTGCGGCTAACACTTGTTCAATAGGACTCATTGTTGGTTAAATTCCTTAATTTTTTGTAGTAAGAATCACTACTGCTCCTGAGCTTAAAATTAAAATACAATAATTTCAATGCTTTAAGTTTTGGCATGATTCTAGCTTTAAGCACATCACAATGCGGATTATATTTTAACAAAAAGGATGCAACATGAAATCAAAACTTATCACGGCAAGTGTAGTGGCAGTACTCTCTTTAGGTTTAAGCGGATGTGTTATCAGCGTTGGCGATCATGAATCAGCTAAAAGCCACGAGTATTGGCAAGAACAACAAGATAAAAATCGCGCTTTGTTAGCTAATTTAGCGCTGGGCATGACGAGCGAACAGGTCGTGACCTTGATGGGTACAGCTGATTTTAGTGAAGCCTATACAAAAGCAGAGTCAACTGACAATCCACAAGCGATAAAAGTGTTATTTTATCGCACTCAGTGGGCAAAAGGTGATGGCAAAACCACTAAAGATGAGTGCACCCCAGTGGTTTTTAAAAACAACGTCTTAGTTGGCTGGGGTGACACCGCAGTCGCTCAAATATAAACCGCTGTTAGTCATAGTTTATATTGACCTTAAGCTCTCATCATTACGTCCAATTGGTCGATAATTTCAGACCATTGGGCGTCTTCGTTTAATGCCTCTTTTAAAAAAGCTCGTTGGCTGTGGTTCCAGCAGTCGGCATCAATTAATAGGGTATCTTTGTTCACTTTATTGCGGCTGACAAAGCTATCAATTTCTTGTTGTGTGTAACCTAATCCGAGTTGCTTAAATAAATGGCCTAAATCATTTTCTGTGGTATCCATTCTCACTACTCCCTATGTGACACATTGCAATTGTTCCAGTATTAATCTTCAACGCAAAAATTGCAAAAGAACTCTTCGATAAAGAGAGGTAAGGTAAACAGAACTTGTAGATTGTTTCAATCTTGTTAACTTGGTAAGTTAAGGTTGATGGTCATAATACAAGGAATAACAATAATGGATAACACTACCTTGGACACCCTGCGAGCAGTGTATTTAACTGCAGAAGACTTACGTGTGGCTGCTTCAATTATTTATAACGCTTATCATGATGATGCCTATTTTATTGAAGCATTAGGCCAGCAAGATACCCAACAGTATGAACAAAAACTTCGTGCTGCCATTCGAGAAGAACTCAATGATTTGTGGCAACAAGAACAACCCCTTATTGGCTTATTTGATCAAGAACGATTAATTGGGGTGGCGTGTGTGATCACTCAGCAAGTCCCATTAGGGGAGGCGCGCTATTGGCATTGGCGCTTAAAAATGGTGTTGGGCACTGGCTGGAAATCAACACAAAAATTAATGGAAAAGGAAACATGTATTCTTGAGCACCTGCCTTCAAATAAGTGCGGAATTTTGCAGTTTATTGCTTTGTCCCCTGCGGAGCAAAAAAAAGGCTATGGTACAAAATTAATTCAAGCAGTACTAAGTTGGTGCGATGAGCAACCAAATTTAGAAGGGATGGGGGTATTTGTGAATAATAGCCATCACCACTCAGCTTTTATGGCACAAGGTTTTATTAGTATTGCTGAGATTAATATTGGCGGTGTACATGGTGAAGTTTTGTTTTATGCGAAAAATAACCTTCAGTGTTAGGCACCCATTTTTACTTTTTAAAAGGACAAGGTAATGCAAGCCAAACGTTTTTCATCATTTGCTGAGTTTTATCCGTTTTATTTGTCACAACATCAAGATCCCGTTTGTCGAAAACTTCATTATGTCGGCAGCACGATTATTTTAGTCATTATTGTCAATACGTTCATTAATCAGCAATGGTGGCAATTACTCCTGTTACCTGTGGTGGGTTATGGTTTCGCCTGGTTAGGACATTTTATATTTGAGAAAAATCGGCCTGCCACGTTTACTTATCCACTTTATAGTTTGTGGGGTGATTGGGTAATGTATGGACAAATGTTGAAGCGACTATGGCGAAAAGTGCTTGGTAAAAAATAGTGCTTTAGCGCTAACTGTCTTATTGTTGTGTGAGCTTTATCCTACAAAGCTGTAAGCCATCTTATCTCAATTTGTCAGTGATGATCATTGGATTGAGGCTTAACTTTATTTATAACAAAGGCTTACTATTTATTGGTTGTTTTTTGATATGTGAAATATTTGTTTCAGTCGTTTTCAGTGACTTTTCACGTAGCACTTTTTAGATAGAATGTACTCATTGAAAGCAAATGATTAACCGGTTTTCTTAGGATGAGAAATAAATTGAGTTTGCTTGAGAGCTGAAACTAATTGCTAAAGTCGATCAATTGCTAAAGTAGATAGTTAGTACAGAATTTCAAGGATGATGCACAGGACACGCCCACGGAACTCGGCATAAGCTCGGTAAATGGATAACCGAATCAAGGATGGGTGGAGCGCAAGCGACACAAGGATAAATGGATAGGACCGCAGGACGCAGCAAGGATGACTCAATGGATTGAATGCTCAGTCGATGGATAGACTGTTCAATGGAATGATACTCATAAGACGCTTTGTTTTAACTTAGCATCACGGAAATGAGAACATGGAAATGGATGCAGGAAGCATGTTTGCAAGGACGATGCAGGGAGCAAACTTCAGCCGGATTGCTGACAAAAGTGTTAACGGGCGCAACCTTATAACTTAAGGTTGCGCCTTTTTGTTTTTACGACGTTCCATAAGAATGGTGTGATAATGGGCGTGTCAAATTTATTGACGGCATTGTCAATTGGCATTGGCAATTAAAATCAAGCTAGGCCAAGTATCGCTCTGTTGATTGTGTGTTAAATGTTATACCAATTCCACTAATTATCTGGTCATTCAGCGGGAATTCTGTGCCTTCTAGGCAAGTAATAGGATTGTAGGCATAGTTGCTCTCGGCAACTGCTCCTGCGTTGCTCTACCTCCTGCATCCATGCAGTCGTACGTCAAAATACTATTAAGCAGCATAGAAGGCACAGAAACCCGCCTTGCAGGAGACGCTCAGACAGTCCATTTCTTTGTTGCATTGCCTTAGAAGGGAATAACCATTATTTCAACAATGCGCCTCAAACTGAACAGTCTGAGCGACTCTGATTGGTCACATAATTAATGGAAATGGTATTAAATATTAACTTTGCTTTTACCTTTTTTGCCTTGCGCTTTGTGAGATATATCTCACAAAGCGTGTGAGACGAATCACCTATTTTAACAGCAATAAAACCATCTTTAACTCTAAGCTACTGATATTTAATGGTTTGCTGTTGTGTGCTTAAATTTTATTTGGTTTATTCATTTAGAGGTATCTGTTTACGCTAAGGTAAATGAATTATTATTTATCTCGTTCCTAGGACGGAACAATACAAGGAAGTCAGTAGGTCATAGATGACTCGATGTAAATGGATGTAATGGACGAATAATAGTTTCAGGATGAAACGCAAAACACGTTAAACGCTTTATACAGCACGACGGGTTTTTAACATTGTTAGGATGATAATGTTGCAGGACGCACAATACTCAGCAAATGATTTGCATCAGGATAAGTAAAGATTTCAAGGACGATACAAGGACACGCTTAGGATAGAGCAGGCTCGGTCAATGGATAATCGAGTAAGAAGGACAGTACGCAAGTACAAGGATAATCAAGGATTGAACACGGATAGCGCTGGATGCAAGTTATACGCATGGATGGTGCAGGGAGCACTGCAATAGCGGGAAAGCTTAACAAGAGATCAAAAGGCCGCGACAGTTTCTGTCGCGGCCTTTCTTTTTGCTTTTTTTAAGATTATGGAACTTTATCAGCATATGTTGTCAAATTGTAAACTGCATATATGCATGGGGAAAGTACACATGGTTGAGGAGATAGCATGAAAGGGTTTCAAATTGCACTATTGATGGGGTTTTCATTAGTTTGCTATAACGCCAATGCACAGGTGAGTGAAGAACAACTGCAATGGGTCGAACAAGCGTTAAACGAAATTAATAACAACACTGACGATACCAAAGTGCTTTGGCAGTACTCTCAAGAAACCGTTATGCCGGACATGATCCGGGTTGAACAGTTTAATGCGTCTTTACCCGGCTCAGAACGCTGGATCTTAGTGACTGAAAATGGTGAAACGCCTGACAAAAATCGTTTAAAAGAATACCGCGAAAATCAGCAAGAACTCCTGCAAGATAAAGACGAAAATACCCATGAATTAGCGTTTTCTGATCTGATTAATTTATCGACATTAACATTAGTGGATGAGGAGGGCGATAATGTTGCATTTTCGTTTACACCCAATATCGACAAATTAGATAATAATGCATTAACTGGGACTATTTACATAGGGTCTGTTGATCTTTCAAGGTTATTTTTGCAGCGAATTGTTGGACATTTGTACAAGGCAGAGACTTTGAGGTGTAGTTATTCTACATAAAAAGTCGATAACGCAGTAAAAATGGCCAACAAACGCTGCCCGAAGGGTTCGGCTAAAAACGTTTTACTCTTTGTTTAATGGATTTTGCTTAGATTGCTAGGCATCAATCCATTCGCCTCGATTAAAACGTTTTTAACTCGAACAAAATTCAACCAGCAAAGATCAACAGACCCTAGATAAGAGCTCGAAGCAGTTACGCAAAATTCTAATCAGCAATACCGACGAATTAAACCCTGCATTTTCAGTCACCCTTACCAAATTTGAATTGGAGTTGGGTTTTGATGTGTTTGAAGGATTGGTGATGCCTGCGCGCACTTCAACCACCATTAATGGTACCGCCGCGATTTTTAAATCATTAGATAGCATACATAAAGTGACGTATAGCGAGTATAAAATATTGGATAAGCCACAAACCTAATCCAATAATCTAAGCAAAAAAAAACGCTATTTTGATAAAAATAGCGTTTTTTTGTCAGCTTACTGCTGAACTGTGGTAATAAACGGTGCTTCAATGCTGAACTAGTGGCACTTACCAGAGTTACAACTTTGGCTTGATGAACCACATCCACCAAACTTACCGCTAGCCATAGGTGCGTCCATCCACTCAGGCTCAGGGAAAATAGGCCATTCTATCTTTTTGGCGCGGTTGCCATGCATCATAATATGACCACGATATTGATTAATGCCGTCGGTGCTAAATTCGAACATAAATGTGGCTTTCCAGCAAATGCCTGTGCTGCCACCAATACTTGGGCGTGCAGACTCCATCGCAATCGCCAATAATTGCACATTTTGTTTTTTACAGGCCTGTTCGGCAAGTACTCGACTCAACTCTGCCATCTGTCTAAGCTGCCAAAAAAATGCGCCAACAACGATTAAAGCAACAAATAATAAAAAATCACTCATCATAGGCTGGTTGCCTTAAATAATCCGCCAATAGCGGTTGCTAATTGAACACTGCGTTCAGGATGACGTAAATCGCTCAGTAATCCATGGCGCAAGCTGGGTATTGCCACGATATCAGCAAACACTTGGTTAAAGAAGTGTTGTGGCTGTTTTGCTAATGCTTCTAAATAGACTTTACGACATGTGTCATCTTTTAGTGCCAACCAATTGCGCGCTGCAATGGTAATCAAACTATTGTCGTTTAATAATTGCTGTTCATCCAGTTGCTTAATCGCCGCCATACTCAATGGGGTATTGGATGCAAGTGCAGCTAAATACATCACTTTTAAGTCTGGTTCTGCTTGTGACATTTTTGCAAATAATCGTTCGGCTAAACGTGTATCAACAGTGATATGTTCAAGGCACTGACATAATGCCGCTTGCACCTCTACTGGCACATTTTCAAACGCGTTAATAATGTCATTTAGATGATCAAATTGATGTGCGCGAACGCAAATATCTGCTAAACCTTGTAAGCCTAATTGCTGCCAAGTCTCTGTTGGCGCCTGCCCTGATAAATATTGTGCCGCAAATTCATATTGGCTCGAGGCTGCTTGCCCTAATTGCAGCCTCACTAAAGCATTAAACAGTGCCAGTTTTTGTTGATTAGGCTTAAAACTGAAAGGATGGTTAGCAAGTTGTTCTTGCTGCTCATCGGTTAATGTTTGGGTTGGATCGCGTCCCAACGCCTCTAAAATCATTTTAATAAATTGGGTGCGTGGCGCTGGCGACAATAAACCTTGTTCGTCTAATGGCAGTTTTACAAACCAGATATACGGTTGCTGTTGTTGCTGCCAAAATACGATGGCAAACTGCGCATGCCCTTGAATAGGATAAGGGTATGGAGCTAATAACGAATCGATTTGGTGAAAAGCCAACATATCAATATGCTGAACCCGGCGGCCTAAATCATAAATGTGGAATTGAGTGTTCGCCGTGGTCAGAAATTGGCTTAAGGTGGTTATTTCGGTCATGGTGTCTTCACTAAATCAAACGAGTTGGATGGGTATTCAAGAAGCTAAATGATATCATAATCCGACTCAGCCTCGATAATGTCGTTCATGTTTATGCTTTATTTAACCTGTAAAAATCATTTAATTATTTTAGAACAAACACTTAAACAGTGTTCCTTGTGGTCGGATGATGCGCCTAGTAAAGAGGCTATGGCAAGCTCTGCTCCTTTCGCTTGTGACACCATGGCGTTCGAACAATGGTTACAGTTTATTTTTATTCCCAAAATGACTGAATTAATTCAGTTACAACAACCTTTGCCTTCGTCCATGGCTATTGCCCCTATGGCCGAGCATGTGTGGAAAGGTATGGCTCAGCGTCAAATCTTGATCACTCACTTACAATCATTTGATGCCTTATTGAATCAACAATAAGCCAAATTTGCTTTTATTTTTAAACCCAGGTGAAAACAAGATGAATGCTAACGATAGCTTGATACCGCAAACAATTGATAATGATGAGTTATATGATCCACATTTTGTTGAGGAAGCTGAAGCGCAAATTGAATGTGATGCAGAGCTCGACGAGCAACCGCCAGAGATTGAAGTGTTGTTTGAAGATGAGTATATCGTGGCCATTCATAAACCAGCAGGGCTGTTGGTTCATCGCAGTTATTTAGCGCGTAAAGAGCGTTTTTTTGCCATGCAAATGACACGCGATTTAGTCGGTTGTCATGTATTTCCTGTTCATCGTTTAGACAGGCCCACCTCGGGTGTATTGCTCTTTGCTAAATCAAGTGAAGTAGCAAGGCAATTGTGCGAGCAATTTGCAGACCACAGTATTAAAAAGCAGTATTTGGCCATTGTTCGCGGCAATATGCATGAATCTGGCACGTTAGATTACGCGCTTAAACAAGAGTTTGACGATATTGGTGACAAGCACGTAGATCCCAATAAAGCCGCACAAGAGGCAGTGACAGATTACCAACCACTGTTAAATACTGAAATTCCATTTAGCTCAGGTCGCTACCCAAGTAGTCGCTATGGGTTAGTGCGTTTAAGTCCACACACTGGGCGAAAGCATCAATTACGTCGCCATATGGCTCATCTTCGTCACCCAATAGTTGGTGATACAACCCATGGTGATGGTAAACAAAATAAATTTTTTAGGGAGCATTTTGCTATCAACCGCTTATGGCTAATTGCTAAAAGTTTACAGTTTGTGCACCCTGTGACTCAGCAACCAATGCATATTGAAACCGAATTAGAGCCAGAGTGGTTAACCATTTTTAAGGCGTTTGGATGGGATGATGAACAGTTATCATTGATGCCAAGCATATTATTGAGTTAAGCCTTTTTATGAAAAGCCAACTAATGAAGGTTTTTGGGTTATTCCATATGCTCAGCAATCGCTTTTTTGAGCTGTTCAAATTCAGCAATCGGCGGTATTAACTGGTGATTTTGTTGCTCAACATGAAAATAATAATTACGGCGTATATGAGCAAACTTATGCTGTAGTTTGAGTTTTCGCTTTCTGCTGACTTGTCGCATAATACGCTTCCGTAATGTATTTAATAACTTAGAAATACCAATCCGCATCAGCATTTGCACATTATATATTCAACACGCGTGATAAAAGAAACTTGCGATGAACTTAATGAATAAAGTAAGTTATTTACATTCAACGCATTTTTATATCGTATTTCATTTTAGGGGATAGTATACCATGAAAAAGGTCAATGTTGTTTTTGGTACTGTTTATGGTAGTGCACAATTTACTGCCGAAACCATTATAAAGACCATTGCAAAATTAGGCTTTAGCACTAAACTTTGGCAGCCAAACGAATTGCAAGGTTATATACCCGCGCAAGATGAGTTATTAATTGTGGTGTGCTCCACCACAGGCCAGGGTGATATTCCAGAAGACATCGCTCCCTGGTTTAATGAATTAAAGACTAATGCCCCTTATTTGCCGTCACTTAAATACAGTTTAATTGGTTTAGGAGATTCAAGTTATGAGACATTTTGTGGTGCCATAAAACAATTTGATGAGTTGTTTACCGAGCTAGGTGCCAAACCATTACTTGATAAACTTGAAATTGATGCATGTGAAACAATGGAACCCGAAATTGAAGCAAATACATGGATAGCCAGTTGGCACAACGCGGTCACATCGGCAAACGCAGCCTAAGTTTTTTTACTCAGCAATGGTTTAAATTTGCACAGCGCTTAAGCCAAGCGCTGTTGATCCCTATTGCTATTTTACCTGCTGCAGGGGTAATGCTTGGCCTTACGGTTAATCCGTTACCTTTTATTCCTGATGATCTTAATATCGTACTCTCAGCCGTCGGCAATTTAGTGTTTACCATGATGCCGCTTCTGTTTAGTGTGGCGATTGCGATTGGTTTTTGCCGCGATCAAGGGATTGCGGCGTTTTCTGCCGTATTTGGTTTTGGGGTATTTTTATCTACCATGGGAGCACTTACCGATATCTATGGTTTAGTGTCACGCCCATTGTGGGGAATGCAAACCATTGACACAGGTATTGCTGGCGGCATGTTAGTTGGGGCGATAACTTGCATTGCCGTTAATTTGAGTCAGCATGTAAAGTTACCGGCAATTTTTTCATTCTTTGAAGGCAGACGCAGCGCGCCGATTATTGTTATTCCTTTGGCTATGCTGCTGGCTTATGTATTGAGTCACGTTTGGCCGCCGTTATCTTTGGTTATTGAGCAACTTTCTGACTGGGCTGTTTACCAAGACCCTGCTCTTGCTTTTGGTGTATATGGCACGGTAGAGCGTTTGCTTATTCCGCTTGGTTTGCATCATATTTGGAATGCACCATTTTATCTAGAAGTGGGCCAATACATCAATCAAGGTAGTGTGGTTAGAGGTGAGGTGGCTCGTTATTTAGCGGGTGATCCTCTTGCGGGCAATCTTGCTGGTGGCTATTTAATTAAAATGTGGGGGTTGCCTGCCGCTGCATTAGCCATTTGGCGTTGTGCGGATAAAACGGAGCGTAACCGTGTTGCGGGTATTATGTTGTCTGCTGCCACGGCAAGTTGGTTAACGGGGGTTACTGAGCCAATTGAATTTGCTTTTATGTTTATTGCGCCCATTCTGTTTATTGTGCATGCGTTGCTTACGGGCATTGCTTACAGTGTGTGTATTTTATTAGAAGTGCACCACAGCATAGTATTTTCACACGGATTGGTGGATTTTAGTTTGCTCTTTTCGCGATCGGCTAATACCCATTGGATTTGGATGCTAGGCCCTCTCACAGGTATTATTTATTATGCGTTATTTCGCGCCAGCATTTTAGCCTTTAACTTAAAAACACCCGGAAGATTAGAACAAGCCGACCAGATTTCTGAGCCAAAAGAAAGCTTACGTGCCATGATTTCTGCGCTGGGGGGGCGCGAAAATATTGTTGAAATCAACGCCTGTCTAACCCGTCTACGCATCAGTGTAAAACACGCAAATCTAATTGATAAAGCGCGTTTAATGCGCTTAGGTGCCAAAGGCGTGGTGGTCATGGGGAAAGGGGTTCAGGTTGTGTATGGTACTAAGGCTGAATCGTTACGAAAACTGCTACAAAAATACCTCGATTCTCGTAAATAACGTTGCTTTAGTTAACAAATATTTCATGGATGTTTAGCAAATTGTGTCTAAATACAATTATTTTAGTATTTATGAGAATTTATCATTAAAAAACCTCCCCCAAGATGTATTTTCAATGGCAAACTGACGACAGTCTATTTAAGCAGTACTTTTGGAGTCGTAAGCGTGAGTTATCAATCGAATACAAACAGTTCAACCCCGTTACAGCGCAAAGTGTTAATTACTGATTGTGCTGATGCAAAAGGTTTAATTGCAAAAATTACCAGTGTGTGTTTTGCCAATGAGCTTAATATCATTAAAAACACTGAGTTTGTCGATCATGCTCAAGGCCGATTTTTTATGCGTGCAGAGCTTGAAGGGCAGTTTGACGATGAACGTCTATTAAACGAATTGCGTGAAGTGCTGCCTGCTCAAAACCACATGAAACTGGTTGATATGTGTACAAAGCGAATCGTGATCATGGTAACCAAAGAAGCCCATTGTTTGGGTGATATTTTAATGAAATCTTATTACGGCGGTTTAGATGTCGACATTGCCGCAGTCGTCGGTAATTACGATGTGTTGCAGCCATTAACTGAAAAGTTTGATATTCCGTTTCATTATGTCAGCCACGAAGGTTTAAATCGTCAGGAGCATGAGCAGGCCATGCTTAAGGTGATTAAGCCCTATAATCCAGACTTTGTGGTACTAGCGAAATATATGCGAGTGCTCACACCTGAATTTGTTTCAGCGTTTACTGATAAAATCATTAACATTCACCATTCATTTTTACCGGCATTTATTGGGGCATCGCCTTATAAGCAAGCGTGGGATCGCGGTGTTAAAATCATTGGTGCTACAGCGCATTTTGTAAATAATCATCTCGACGAAGGGCCAATTATTAAGCAAGATGTGATATCTGTTGACCACAGCTACAGTGCAGAAGAATTGGCGCATAACGGCCGAGATGTAGAAAAAAGTGTACTGAGTAAAGCATTACAACTGGTACTTAATGAGCAAGTTGTGGTTTACGGCAACAAGACGGTTGTTTTTTAGTATTTTAACGGGCATAACCTCAGTGTGATGTAGATTTACAGGCTAGGCTTTTAGTAAGTCTTTCGGCTTGAGTTATGCCCTATTATGGATGATGCTTATCCTGTGCTATTGTTAATTAGATGTAATACTTTTTTAGCTGTTGGCCTGATAATAATTTGCCTAAACGGTTCATTTAATATTGATTAATAGGTGCGAGATGTTGCAAAAAGCGGATTTCTTTTTAAAACCTTCCGAAATGCCTAAAAGTGCAGCATTGTGTTGGGGCATTTTAAACGATCGGCTTGAATTAGTTAAACTAAGTGAGCCTCTCTATAAGTTAGTCAAAAAGCCGATTTCAGCAATATTAAAACAACCCATCGTTAATGCCTTTCCGACGATTCCGCTAGACGGAATCGATTTTGGAGATCGTAAAAAAAGCCACGTGATTAACTTTGTCGACGATAAAGGTCATGCGCTACAAGCAAGAGTCACCCCAGTAGATGAAAGCAGTGAACACTGGTGTATTTCGATAATTGAAATTGAGTTAGATAAAGCTTGGTTAAATGAGCTGCATCCCGATTATCATCAGGCGATACAATCAAGTGATGATTGGCTTGAACAAATAGAAGAAGTCATAAATGCAAGCGGTGATCAAGTCTTTGTTACCGCAATTAAGCAAGGATTAGCATTAACCAAGTCAAAAGTTGGTTATGTTCATATTTACAACGAAAAATCGAAACAAATTGTTAAAACGGCTTGGAATGATGAGGCTGGGGATTATTTTACTATTTCCAAGCAGCAAACGTATAAAGCGGATTCAGGTATATGGGCCGAAACGGTCAAAACTCGCAAACCTGTTATTCATAACGATTTAACAGAGCTTGTTGCCAATAAAAGTCAAAAAGACGGTTTTTTTGCGTTTAAAAATCATTTGTGTATTCCAATTCATTACCGTAAAAAATTGGTGGGAATTATCGGGGTCGGCAATCGTGATACTCCGTATACCCAGGTTGATGCTAAATCATTAACCATTTTTGCGACGATTTTATGGCACAGCGTTGAACTTCCCAGAACGATGAAAGCTGTGTCACACCAATCAAGCATTATTAAAGCTCAAAAAGAAAAAATGACGCTTATTTTAGTGCAATTGATTGGCGCTATTTCTGAAGCGCTTGAACTCAAAGATGCCTATACTGCAGGGCATCAAAAGTCAGTAGCACAATTAAGTTATCTGATGGGCGAAAAAATGGGGTTGTCTCCTGAATGCCTTGAGGGGTTAAAATTAGGTGCGCTGATCCACGACATTGGTAAACTTGCACTACCGAGCCAAATTTTATCTAAACCTTCACGCTTAACCGATGCCGAATTCGAATTAGTGAAGCAGCACCCTGAGCAAGGGGCATTGATTGTCGATGAAGTGGATTTTCCATGGCCAATTAAGCAAATGATTTTGCAACATCACGAGCGTTTAGATGGCTCAGGATACCCAAAAGGCTTAAAAGGTAAGGACATTATTTTAGAAGCAAAAATCATTGCGGTGGCCGATATTGCTGACTCGATTTTAAGCCATAGACCTTACCGTCCGTCATTGGGTATGGATGCATTAACTCAAGAGCTAATGTAAGGCCGTGGTAAAAAATATGATGCAGATGTGGTCGATGCGTGTTTAGAAATTTTAGCTGTAGAAGATTTTAAAGAAGAAGAGTATGTGTCAGGTTTATCTTTGGCGCCTGTGGTCTTTTTAGAAGAGTACCACACTCTTGAGCACGCTGAAGCGATGATGAAAAAGGCGAAAATGGCAGTGGCTGTGGTGCTTTCTGAAAAAGAGCGCAAACCGATTGGTGTAATAGACCATCAAATATTGGCGTTTTGGCACAGTCCATTTATCGATACCGCTGCTGAGCGTGCCGCAGACCGGAGTTTACTGAATAAGCGTGCTCATCAAATTATGGCGCACAAAATGGATTTAATTAATGGCCACACTATTTTAAATGATGCCAAAATAACTCTGGAAAAAACGAACGCAAATTATTTACTCGTTCAAAATGATAAAGAGCAGATCATTGGTATGTTAACGTGGCAGATTTTAGCCAATGCGATCCTTAAAAAATAACCCAATATAAAAGGCGCTCAAAGCGCCTTTTTTGTGTCTTAATGCGATTAATCTACGATACGCAGTAACTCATTAATACCCACTTTACCGCGAGTTTTAGCATCTACCTTTTTAACAATAATGGCAGCATACAAGCTGTATTTACCGCAAGCAGATGGTAAGTTGCCTGATACAACAACAGAGCCCGCTGGTACTCGGCCATAATGAACTTCGCCAGTTTCACGGTCAAAAATACGTGTGCTTTGGCCAATGTAAACGCCCATTGATATCACGCTGCCTTCTTCAACCACGACGCCTTCAACGATTTCACTGCGCGCGCCAATGAAGCAGTTGTCTTCAATAATGGTTGGGCCGGCTTGTAATGGCTCTAATACGCCGCCAATTCCCACACCACCAGACAAGTGAACATTTTTACCAATCTGTGCACATGAGCCAACAGTTGCCCATGTATCAACCATAGTGCCCTCATCTACATAAGCACCTAAGTTTACATAAGATGGCATTAGTACGGTGTTTTTTCCGATAAACGAGCCTTTGCGAACTGTGGCTGGTGGTACAACACGAATACCTTCTGCTTTAAAGCGTGCTTCATCATAGTCTGCAAACTTTTGTGGTACTTTATCAAAGTATTTGGTGTCTCCACCGTCAATCACGCCATTATCAAAAATGCGGAAAGACAATAGCACGGCTTTTTTAAGCCATTGATGAACATGCCATTCACCATTAATTTTCTCAGCAACGCGTGCTTCGCCTTTGTCTAACATGTTGATGACAGTTTCAACATCTGCACGTACACTTGCGTCGACAGTCGATGGTGAAATGTCTTGGCGTGCTTCGAATGCTGCTTCAATGCGTTGGCGTAAAGCCTCCATTGTGTTCTCCCAGTAGGTAATGATTAGCTCAAAATTAGCATAAACATTGAGGTTAAAAAATTAGTTAGCGGATTTAAGTGCCAAAATAAGGGCATCTGATAATTGTTGTTGCTGTTGTTCGTCTAACGCAGCGCCGCTTTGAGTCTGCAATATAAAGAAATCCTCAGCACGCTCGCCAATAGTGGTAATTTTAGCGGCTAACAAGGTCACATTGCAGCGGTAAAATGTGTCACCGACTTTGGCCAATAAGCCTGGCGTATCTAGGGTGATTAATTCCATCATACTTGTACCATGGCGGGCACTGGGTAAGAAACTCACATGAGTGGCAACATTAAAAGGTTTCATGATCCGTGCGAGCTTTCTAAATTTTGGCAATTTAGGATTTTCACTGGCAAGGGCTTTTTCAAGCGCTTTTCGGATACTTTGAATACGTGATAACTGAATGATAGGTTCGCCATCTTGCTCTAGGATCACAAAGGTATCGAGAGCGAAGTTATCTTTTGACGTCATAATGTTTGCATCATGGACGTTGATGTTTTTATTGTCTAATACGGTCATTACCGTAGCAAACAGTTTGGGTTTATCTTTGCTGTAAATAAATAATTCTGTGCCGCCGCGAGTGGTGTGTTTAGACATCAACACGATTGGCTCGTCGTTATTGTGTTTTAAAATGGCTTCGGCATGCCAGGCGACTTGATTTGGCTGATGCCGCAAAAAATAATCATTTTTAAAACGCGACCACAATGCGTCCATGTCTTTTTCTTTTAAGCCACGACGGATCAACTCTTTTTTGGCCTTAGCTTGAATTTCGTTTACCCGGGCTTTAACGTCGACGGGTTTTTCTTTACCACGGGCCAATACACGCTGTGTCGAAAAATATAAATCGCGCAGTAGTGACGCTTTCCAGTTATTCCAGGTTTTTTCATTAGTGGCACAGATGTCGGCAACAGTAAGGCAATACAGATAGCTTAAATGAATGGTGTCATGGACTTTGTCGGCAAATTCTGCAACCACTTCAGGATCTGAAATATCACGTCTTTGTGCAGTAACAGACATCACAAGATGATTTTCAACTAACCAGGCCACTAAACGGCCATCATGGTCATTCATTCCATGTAATTTACAAAAATCGATGGCGTCTTTTGACCCAAGCTTACTGTGATCACCTCCTCGACCTTTTGCAATATCATGAAATATTGCCCCAAGCACTAATAAGCCTTTTTTAGGTAACTGGTTGATTAATATTGCCCCGAGAGGGAATTCATCTTTTTGTTCAGCTTGTGAAAAACGCTCAATATTAAGCAGTAATCTGTGAGTGTGCTCATCGACGGTATAAGCATGGAATAGGTCAAACTGCATTTGGCCTTCAATTTTACGCCAGGCGGGTAAATACGACGATAAAATACCGTGCTTATGCATAAACGATAACGCTTCAATGCCTCGTGGATGTTTTAATATTTCCATCAGCACTTTGCGGCAAGCCGGGTTGTCTTGCAAGGGGGCGGTTAAACCACGGCGCGCATTACGCAGTAAGCGTAAGGTTGGGGCGTAAATATCTTGGATATTTGAGTTTTTCGCGATCATTAAAAATAAGCGTAAAATCTCTTCATTTGCGCGAGTAAATAATTCATCGTCAAGGACTTCAATATAGCGACCACGGCGCTGAAATTGGTTGTTGATAGGCTGAATTTCTAATGCTTGAGTGTGCCCTAGCGTGGCGCGTTTAAATAATTGCAGAAGCATTTGATTAAGTTCCATCACGCGGCGCACCGTGCGATAGTAGCGTTTCATCATTTGCTCAACAGCGAGCTGTGTTGCGTCTTCATAACCAAGTAAGCTGGCAATTTGGCGCTGTAAATCAAACAGCAATCTGTTTTCATTGCGATTGGCCGTGATGTGCAGCGCAAAGCGGATTTCCCACAAAAAGTTTTGACACTCAAGAAGTTCTTCAAGCTCTGCTGGCGCCAGAAAGTCGTGCTCAACCAATTCTTCTAGCGTCGCTGCATCAAAGTGGCGCATCGCAACCCAGGCTATGGTTTGAATATCACGCAATCCGCCAGGGCAGGTTTTTATATTAGGTTCTAAGTCGAAAGCACTGGCTTTACTGTGACGATTGCTTTGTTCATCTTTTTTTGCATTATAAAAATCATACGATGGCCAAAAGTCGTGCTGGCGGATGTTGTCGTATAGTAAGTCAAATAAGTGCTCATTACCGGTTAATAGCCTTGCCTCAATTAAATTAGTGGCTATGGTAATGTCTAATTTACCTTGTTCAATGGTTTGCGCCACAGTGCGAACGCTGTGGCCAATTTCAAGGCCGGTATCCCACAGATAGGTAATAAACTGACTTAGTTGGCTTTCTAGTTCTGCCGAGAGCGGTTCGTCGCTGATTAAAAATAATAAATCAATGTCTGAATGGGGATGCAGTTCACCGCGGCCATAACCGCCTACCGCAACCAAGGCAAGTGCATCGGAGAGTAATGCAAAATCTTGCCATGCTTGGGTCAATAAGGAATCAACAAACTGACTGCGATGTTTAACAATATCAGCAATAGGATGCTTTGCTGTGTATTGCTCAACTAAGCGCTGGTTTAAATCGATTAATGCATTTTTGGCGGCCAGCGCTGTATTCATTGAAAACCTTTTTGTTTATTAGTGATTAATGATTCGAGGGAAGTCTTCTTCATCGCGTAAAGTTAATACTTCTACACCCGTTTCGGTAACCAGTAGTGTATGTTCCCACTGTGCAGAATTTTTACCATCAGATGTGGTGACTGTCCAATTGTCGTTTTTATCTAGCACGGTTGTGTGACGGCCAGCATTGATCATTGGCTCGATGGTAAAGCACATGCCTGGTTTAAGCACGGTTTTATCATTGTTTTTATAATGAACAACTTGTGGCTCTTCATGAAAACCCGCCCCAATACCGTGACCACAATAATCTTGCACGATGGAGTACTTATCAAGCCCTGTTTTGCTCGCTTTAATGAATTTTTCTATGGTTGTGCCTATTTCGCCTAATTTTAAACCAGGACGCACTTTTCTAATCGCCAAATATAAGCTTTCTTGGGCAATTCGGCTTAAGCGTTTGTCTTTTGCTGACACGTCACCTATTAAAAACATTTTAGACGTATCACCATGGTATCCGTCTTTGATAACCGTAATGTCAATGTTGATCATGTCACCTTCTTTTAAAACGTAATCAGAAGGAATACCGTGACACACCACTTCATTGACTGAGGTGCAAATTGACTTTGGAAATCCGTGGTAGTTAAGTGGAGCTGAAATGGCACCTTGCTCTTGTGTGTATTTAGCGCAAATGTCGTTTAATTCGTTTGTGGTGACACCCGCTTTAACAAACGGCGCTACCATTTCTAATACCTGCGCTGCTAACTTGCCCGCTGCACGCATTTTTACTATTTCGTCTGCACTTTTAATCACAATACTCATGAAAACTCTCTATCATTTAACGGTCAAAGTTGGCGGGTTTCAACCAAGTCTGTTGTGGCAAAAATTTGTATTTAGTTGCCGATTATGGTATAAAGCGCGCCGTTATGTATAAGATTGTTGTTGTACGGTTCGGGTTAATTCAATGTTGTTTGATGTTATTTGATGCTTATTTGTAGGCATTTTAAACAAATCATCACAAAGAGTTCGGCAAACCGTAAAATATGGCGGTCATTATACATGGCAATTAACTTAAATACTAAATCACACACGTGTCGACACATTTTTCGGGGTGCTTTCTAAATCATACTGTGATTAGAGAGTCGAAAACATGGGATACGTGGAGGTCTAACCCCTTACATTAAGGTATATACAATGACTACTGTTTCAATGCGCGACATGCTACAAGCTGGTGTTCACTTTGGTCACCAAACTCGTTACTGGAACCCAAAGATGAAGCCTTTCATCTTCGGCGCTCGTAATGGTGTACACATCATCAACCTTGAGCACACTGTACCAATGTTCAACGAAGCTTTAGCTTTCATTAGCAACGTTGCTTCTAAGAAAGGTAAAGTATTATTCGTAGGTACTAAGCGCGCTGCTGGCGAAGCTATCAAAGAAGCTGCAATTTCTTGTGACCAGTATTATGTTGATCACCGCTGGTTAGGCGGTATGTTAACAAACTGGAAAACTGTTCGTCAGTCAATCAAGCGTCTTAAAGAGCTAGAAAGCCAGTCTGTAGACGGTACTTTCGACAAGCTTACTAAGAAAGAAGCGCTAATGCGTTCACGCGAATTAGACAAGTTAGAAAAGTCTTTAGGCGGAATTAAAAACATGGGCGGTTTACCAGACGTATTATTCGTTATCGGTGCTGACCATGAGCATATCGCTATTAAAGAAGCAAACAACCTAGGTATCCCAGTTGTTGCAGTTGTTGATACTAACTCTGCGCCAGACGGTGTTAACTATATCGTTCCTGGTAACGACGACGCGATGCGTGCTATTCGTTTGTACACTACTTCTGTAGCTGCTGCTGCCAACTCTGGCCGTGGTCAAGATTTAGCTGTTCAAGCTGAGCAAGACGGTTTCGTAGAAGCTGTTTAATAAGGAGTGGTGCTTAGCATCTCCCTTATTTGCCAATAAGATAATTGGTGAACAGGGGCCTTTGGGCCCCTGTTTTATAAATGCAAAATTAGACGAATTAAATTAGAGGATTTAACAATGGCAATTACTGCTGCCCAAGTTAAAGAACTTCGTGACCGCACTGGCGCTGGCATGATGGACTGTAAGAATGCACTGACTGAAACTAACGGTGACATCGAATTAGCAATCGATAACATGCGTAAGAGCGGCGCTGCAAAAGCGGCTAAAAAAGCGGGTAACATCGCTGCTGACGGTACTATCCTTATCAAAAATGGTGAAGGTTTTGCTGCACTTTTAGAAGTGAACTGTCAAACTGACTTCGTTGCTAAAGATTCAAACTTCCTAGGTTTCGCTAACGCAGTGCTAGACGTAGCTGCTGCTTCTAAAGTAACTATCGAAGACTTAAAAGCACAGTTTGAAGAAACTCGCGTTGCATTAGTGGCAAAAATTGGTGAAAACATCAATATCCGCCGCGTTGAGTATATCGACGGTGCTAACCTTGCTTCTTACCGTCACGGTGAGCGTATTGGTGTTGTTGTTGCAGGTGAAGCTGACGAAGAAACGTTAAAGCACATCGCAATGCACGTTGCTGCTTCTAAGCCTGAATTCGTAAATCCTGAAGATGTACCAGCTGAACTTGTTGAAAGAGAGCAAGCTCTACAGGTAGAAATCGCCATGAACGAAGGTAAGCCACAAGAAATCGCTGAGAAGATGGTTGTTGGTCGTATGAAGAAGTTTACTGGTGAGATCTCTCTTACTGGTCAAGCTTACATCATGGAACCAAAGAAAACTGTTGGCGAAGTGCTTAAAGAGAAAAAAGCTTCTGTGTCTAACTTTATTCGTTTAGAAGTTGGCGAAGGTATCGAGAAGAAATCTGAAGATTTTGCTGCAGAAGTCGCTGCACAAATCGCTGCAACTAAAAAAGCGTAATCGCTTTTCTTTCAGTACCCTAAGACCGCAGCAATCGCTGCGGTCTTGTTATAATTAGGACGAAAATTATGAGCACCAACCCAAAACCAGCATTTAGACGTATTCTGCTTAAATTAAGCGGTGAAGCATTAATGGGTGACGAAGGCTTCGGCATCGACCCCAAAGTACTTGATCGTATGGCTCAAGAAGTAAAAGAGCTTGTTGAACTCGGCATTCAAGTTGGAGTGGTGATTGGTGGTGGTAATCTGTTTCGTGGTGAAGGCCTTGCACAAGCAGGCATGAACCGTGTGGTGGGCGATCACATGGGGATGCTGGCAACCGTAATGAATGGCTTGGCTATGCGTGATGCCTTGCACCGTGCATATGTTAATGCTCGCCTTATGTCTGCCATACCGCTTAAAGGTGTGTGTGATGACTATAATTGGGCTGAAGCGATTAGCTTATTAAAGTCTGGCCGTGTCGTGATTTTTGCAGCTGGCACAGGTAACCCATTTTGTACAACTGATTCTGCGGCCTGTTTGCGCGGTATCGAAATTGAAGCTGAAGTGGTTCTCAAAGGAACAAAAGTAGACGGTGTGTATTCTGCAGATCCAATGAAAGACCCTGAAGCCGTTAAATATGATACGTTGACCTATGCTGAAGTCCTTGAATCAGAATTAAAAGTAATGGATTTAGCAGCATTTACTATGGCGCGTGATCATAATATGCCTATTTTAGTGTTCAATATGAACAAACCCGGCGCACTTCGCCGTGTGATTATGGGTGAAGATGAAGGCACTGTTATTAGTAGTAAACAGCCTGCCTAATCACAGAAATAAAAAATAGTGATACCAAATAAATTAACTGTTTGAGCTGTTTCATAGCTTGTGTCATTCTTAGACTAAAGCTCAAGCACACATGAATTTGAGACAAAAAGGAAATTATTGTGATTGATACAATTATGTTAGATGCGCAAGAGCGCATGGGTAAGTGCGTTGATGCAACTAAAAATCAAATGGCTAAGGTTCGTACTGGTCGTGCACACCCAAGTTTATTAGATTCTATTCAGGTGTCTTATTACGGTTCTATGGCACCACTTAAGCAAGTTGCCAACGTCGGTGTTGAAGACTCTCGTACATTAACCGTTACTGTGTTTGATCGCACTATGGTTCAAGCTGTTGAAAAAGCCATTATGAGCTCAGATTTAGGTTTAAACCCTATGTCTGCCGGTGCAACGCTACGTATCCCGCTACCTGCGTTAACGGAAGAACGTCGTAAAGACTTCATTAAAGTGGTTAAAAACGAAGCAGAAAACGGCCGTGTTGCTATCCGTAACGTTCGTCGTGATGCAATCAGTGAAGTTAAAAAGCTTGAAAAAGCAAAAGAATGTACTGAAGATGATGTTCGCCGTAGTGAAGAAGAAGTGCAAAAACACACCGATTCGTACATCAAAAATATCGATACCCTTTTAGCGGCTAAAGAAAAAGAGTTGATGGAAGTATAATCTGTCAATATAGACGCTAGAGTTAACACGCCGTGTAAGGGTATACTACACGGCGTTTGTTTTTATAAAGGATTGCCGTAGATGTCGTCTACAGTTGAGTTTGAATCAGACCCTAATAACGAGTCGGAGCAAGTCGCTTCACAATTGTTGCCGGGACAATTATCTGATGTGGTTAAACAATCTCTACCTAAGCATGTTGCAATTATCATGGATGGTAATGGTCGCTGGGCGCAATTACAGGGCAAAGCTCGTGTGTTTGGCCATAAAGCCGGGGTTAAAGCGGTGCGTCGTGCTGTTAGCACTGCAAGCCAGTTAGGGATTGAATCGTTAACCTTGTTCGCGTTTTCGAGTGAGAATTGGCGCAGACCAGATAAAGAAGTCAGTTTATTGATGGAACTGTTTTTTACTGTGTTACAGCGTGAGCTTAAATTGCTCGACAAAAACCAGGTAAAACTGAATATTATCGGCGATACCAGTCGATTTTCTGCCCGTTTACAGCAGCAGATTGCAACAGCTCAAGAGAAAACCGCAGCCAATACCGGATTGATATTGAATGTTGCGGCTAACTACGGTGGGCGTTGGGATATTTTACAAGCGGCACAAAAATTAGCCGAAAAGGTCGCAACTGGCGAAATCAACAGCAGTCAGATGACAGAAGATGCACTAAATGCACATTTATGCATGCATAATCAGAGCGAAGTTGATTTAATGATCCGTACTGGTGGGGATTACCGCATCAGTAATTTTGTTTTATGGCAGGCCGCTTATGCCGAGTTGGTGTTTACTGACACCCTGTGGCCTGACTTTGATGAGCAAGCATTTCGCGATGCCCTTGCTATTTTTGCCGGTAGGCAGCGCCGTTTTGGTTTGACTGGAAGTCAAATAGAACAAATACGCGCAATATAAGAATATTAAGAGGATTAGTTTTTGCTAAAACAACGAATAATAACAGCATTGTGGTTAATCCCAATTGTACTCGGGGCGATTTTTTTACTACCAGCTCACTTTTTTGCATGGATACTCGTGCCGGTTTTTTTAGTTGCTGCAAAAGAGTGGGGCAGTTTTATTGATCCAGAATGTAATGTGACTCAGTGGTCTTTTACTGCAACCTTAGGTGTTTTGTTAGTTGCGCTTAACTTAGCAGTACCTGTAGATGTGTTATGGTTTAAAGGTCAGTTGCACCCCATGTACCTTGCTATAATTAGTATTGGTGTGTTTTGGTGGTTGGTGAGTAGTGTATTGGTGATGAGCTTCCCTAATAGCGCTAAATACTGGAAAACCAGTCCAATGTTAAAGTCCATGTTTGGGCAATTGACATTAGTCCCTTGCTTTGCCTCGCTTATTGCACTTAAGTCACTCAGTTATAATGTTGAACCCTATTACGGTGGCGCGTTAGTGTTTTTGGTTATGTTGGTGGTGTGGGCAACAGATACAGGCGCTTACTTTGCTGGCCGTACACTTGGCAAACATAAATTAATGCCTAGCGTTAGCCCTGCTAAAACCTTAGAAGGCTTAGCTGGTGGGTTGTTAACGACAATGGTGGTAGTCGCTGGAGTGATGTATATTGCACCAGAACAAGAATTAGGTTTACTTGTCGTTGTGACGTTAGTGACTGCACTTGCCTCTGCATTTGGTGATTTATCTGAAAGTATGTTTAAACGCGCTGCAAACATAAAAGATTCGGGTACCATTTTGCCAGGCCACGGCGGCATTTTAGATCGTATTGATAGCTTAACCGCTGCATTTCCTGTGTTTACCTTTATTTATATTGCCATGGGGATGTGATTCCTATGCAAAATATAGTGATATTAGGGGCAACTGGCTCTATAGGGGCAAGTACCCTTAGCGTAATAGCAAACAACCCTAGCCAATTTACCGTTTTTGGGTTAGTGGCTCATGCCAGCGTTGATAAAATGCTTGCCTTGTGTATTGAGCATCAACCGCAATATGCACATATGGTTGATGATCACGCGGCTATGCAGCTTAAAGCTCTACTTCCCGTTGATTGTGTTACTGAGGTTACGTCGGGTGCACAGGCGCTTAATGCGCTTGTTACAGATAGCCGAACCGATACTGTTATGGCGGCCATTGTTGGTGCAGCTGGGTTAGTGCCCACGTTTGATGCCGTAAAAGCAGGTAAGCGCGTGTTACTTGCAAATAAAGAAGCTCTAGTTATGTCTGGTGAGTTGTTTATGGCTACGGCAAAGGCTTCTGGTGCGACTGTATTACCGGTAGACAGCGAGCATAATGCGATTTTTCAATGTTTACCCGTGCAAGTTCAGGGGCAACTTGGCTACTGCGACCTTGGCCAACATGGCATTTCACATATCTTATTGACCGGTTCAGGCGGTCCGTTTTTACAAACCGATTTAACCACCTTAAGTGGCATGACACCAGCCCAGGCTTGTAAACATCCTAATTGGTCAATGGGGCCCAAAATCTCTGTTGATTCTGCCACAATGATGAATAAAGGCTTAGAGTTCATAGAAGCTCGTTGGTTGTTTAATACCCAAAAAAATCAGCTTAAAGTGGTTATTCACCCTCAGAGTGTCATTCATTCTATGGTGCAATATCGTGATGGCTCTGTTATCGCACAGATGGGAAACCCGGATATGCGCACGCCAATTGCTCATTGTATGAGCTATCCGCAAAGAATTGACGCTGGTGTTGAACCTTTAGACTTTTTCAAAGTCGGACAATTAAGCTTTTGTGAACCTGATTTTAATCGTTTTCCGTGTTTGCGTTTAGCAATGCAAGCTTGTGAACAAGGTCAGGAGGCCACGACAGTTTTAAATGCAGCCAATGAAATCGCTGTCGATGCTTTTTTAAAAGGTCAGATCCGTTTTACCGATATTGCTGGTGTTAACCATCATTGTTTGGCGTCGGTACAACAAACACGTTTAGCCAGTATTGACGATATTTTACAGCTTGATAACCAGGCGCGAAATACGGCAAAGTCGTTTATCAACGCGCTTAATTAATTCAGGGGAATGATGATAGATTTTTTGTGGAGCCTAGGTTCATTTATCGTAGCATTGGGCATTTTAATTACAGCTCATGAATACGGCCATTTTTGGGTTGCCCGCCGCTGTGGCGTAAAGGTTGAGCGTTTCTCTATCGGTTTTGGTAAAGCCATTTGGCGCAAAATGGGCCAAGACGGCACCGAGTATGTGGTGGCAATGATCCCATTAGGTGGTTACGTTAAAATGCTTGATGAGCGAGTTGAAGACGTGCCAGCTGAATTAGTTGACCAGGCTTTTAATCGCAAAACCGTTTGGCAGCGTATCGCCATTGTTTCAGCAGGTCCAATAGCTAATTTTATTTTTGCCATTATGGCGCTGTATGTCATGTACATGATAGGTACGCCATCATTGAAACCCGTCATTGATAGTACCCAATCAAATAGCCCAGCAGGTATTATCAATGTGGTTGAGCCACAACAAATTTTAGCGGTTTCGGGTCAAAAAGTACGGACATGGGAAGAAGTTAATCTGGCGTTAGTAGGGCACATTGGTGACAGCAGTCTTAGTTTAACCCTGGCACCATTACCGACATTATCTGGTATGGACATGCCAACTAAAACGGTAACTCTAGACACCAGCGATTGGAAATTCGACCCAGAAAAAACCTCACCTATTACGTCATTGGGGTTAGGTATTTATCGCCCTGGTATTGATCCAACCATCGCCTTAGTCTCGCCAGATAGTGCGGCAGAACAGGCTGGTATTGTCGTTGGTGATACATTGACAGCAATTAACGGCGAACCTTTCAATGATTGGAAAGCCTTTGTTGATGTGGTACAAGCGTCAGCAAATAAAACGTTAACCATGACATTAATCAGAGATAACCAGATGATTAATGTGGATGTAACACCCAAAGCCCAACAAAACGCAGATGGACAAACCATTGGAATTGTTGGCATAAGCCCTACACAAGCGCCTTGGCCTGACAATATGCGCTTTGAGCTTGAGTATGGCATAGTAGATTCTTTCATCGCTGCAACAGATAAAACCTGGCAGCTGGTTGTTGTCAGTTTTAAGATGATTGGAAAATTATTTACCGGCGATGTGTCGGTGAAAAACTTAAGTGGTCCTATATCAATTGCACAAGGTGCTGGCGCCAGTGCAAGTTACGGTTTAGTGTACTTTCTTGGGTTTATCGCGCTCATCAGCGTTAATTTAGGCATTATTAATTTAATGCCTTTACCCGTGCTTGATGGTGGACACTTGCTGTATTACTTTGTAGAAGTGATTACTGGTAAGCCTGTACCCGAAACGGTGCAGGAAATAGGTTTCAGGTTTGGCGCAGCTCTGCTGCTAATGTTGATGGGTGTCGCCCTATTCAACGATTTTGCCCGACTCTGAGCAAGGACAGACTAATAATTAGAAGTGCTCTATGAGATTTAATAAAATTTTTGCCTCGATGTTATTCGTCGGCGCGTCTTTTTCAGGGAATGGTTGGGCAGAAACTTTCCAACCTTTTGAAGTGACCGACATTCAAGTAGAAGGTTTGCAACGAGTTGCTCTCGGTGCAGCGCTATTAAGTTTGCCTGTGAAAATAGGTGACACAATAGATGAAGTTAAATTACAGCAAGCCATTAAGAGTTTATATGGTTCAACTAACTTTGAAAGCATCAACGTAAGCCATGAAAATGGCATACTGTACGTTGTTGTTAAAGAGCGTCCAACGATCAGTGTTATCTCGTTTGAAGGTAATAAAGATATTAAAGACGAACAGTTACAAGAAAGTCTTGATGGCTCTGGTGTTAAATCGGGTGAGTCGTTAGATAGAACTATGTTGTCAGGCATTGAAAAAGGCCTGCAAGACTTCTATTACGGCGTGGGTAAGTATGGCGCTAAAGTTGAAGCGCAAATTATCAATTTACCGCGTAACCGAGTAGAACTTAAATTTAAGTTTACAGAAGGCCTAGCGGCAGAAATTCGCCAAATTAACGTTGTCGGTAACACAGTGTTTTCTGACTCCGAGCTGATCAGCATGCTTGAGCTTAAAGACTATGTTGCCTGGTGGGATTTATTTGGCGAACGTCGCTATCAAAAGCAAAAGTTACAAGCCGATCTTGAAACCATTAAAACCTATTATCACAACCAAGGCTATATTCGCTTTGAAGTGACTTCAACTCAGGTTGCGATGACCCCAGACCGTAAAGGTTTGTACATCACAATCAATGTTAAAGAAGGTGAAAAGTACAAGATTAAAGAAGTTAACCTCGTCGGTGATTTAATGGGCCGAGAAGAGTTAATGAGATCTATTTTGCCGATTAAAGCTGGCAATATGTACAACGGCGCAGATGTGACATTTACAGAAGAAATGTACAGTAAATACCTTGGCCGTTTTGGTTACGCTTATCCTGAAGTGAAAACTTACCCTGAAATTGATGATGAAAACAAAGAAGTTGTATTAAACATCAATGTTAAGCCAGGTAAACGTGTTTATGTACGCTCCATTAACTTTACGGGCAACACTGTCACCAAAGACGAAGTGATGCGCCGTGAATTACGCCAAATGGAAGGCGCTTGGTTAAACTCAGCGCAAATTGAACAGTCTAAAACGCGTCTTAACCGCTTAGGTTATTTTGAAACGGTAGAAACTGAGACAATACAAGTACCAGGTAGTGACGATCTGGTGGATGTGGCCGTAACCGTAAAAGAACAGCCATCTGGCTCGTTTAATGCCGGCGTGGGCTATGGTACTGAGTCTGGCGTGAGCTTACAGTTTGGTATTGAGCAAAATAACTTCCTTGGTACAGGTAACCAAGCAGGGATCAGCATCAATACAAACAAGTATTCTAAAAGTGCTACCGTGTCTTATACCGACCCCTATTTTACTAAAGACGGTGTTAGTTTAGGCGGCAGTGTTTACTGGAACGAGTTTGATGCCAACGAGGCTAACCTTGAACGCTACAAGAATAAATCTTACGGTGTTGCGTTAAACTCAGGTTTCCCAATTAACGAATCTAACCGCTTAAACGGTGGTATTGGTTATCGTCATAACACGATTTCTGAAATTTCGTCATATGAGCAGGCCGTACGTTTTTACAATATTTACCGTGAAAACGATGAAGTAGATGCCGATTTAAGTTTTGATAACTTTGAATTGACAGCTGGGTGGTACAGAAGCACGCTTAACCGTGGTACGTTCCCAACAGACGGTTCATCTCAGCGTTTGAGTGGTAAAATCACGGTTCCAGGATCTGATTTACAGTATTTTAAAACAGATTTTGATACGAACTATTATTTCCCACTAACTCGCCAACACGGATTTGTATTATTAGCCCGTGCGCGGTTAGGTTATGCAAACGGTTATGGTCAGTTTAACGACAATGATCAAATTTTACCGTTTTGGGAAAACTACTATTCAGGTGGCTCAAGCTCTTTGCGTGGCTTTAAGTCTAACTCAGTAGGTCCTCGCTCATTCTATCTATATCGTGGTAGCACCGCTTGTTCACCTGATCCATCAGGTGATGGTTGTAGTTTACCTGGTGACATAGACACGGTTTATGTTAGCGAAGGTAACTCTATTGGTGGTAACGCGATTGCTACAGCAAGCTTAGAAATGATTGTACCAACGCCATTTTTAGATGAGGCTTACACAAACTCAGTACGTACCAGTTTCTTTTTAGATGCGGGTAACGTATGGGATACCGAATTTGACTATGATGGTTATCGTTATCTTCCAGCCGATCAATTTTCGCAGTTAAGTGATTATAGCGACCCTGAACGCATCCGTGCGTCATGGGGTATGAGCGTTCAGTGGCTATCACCAATGGGCCCTATGGTGTTCAGTTTAGCCTGGCCGATAAAAGAATATGAAGACGATGAAACAGAGATTTTCTCGTTCAATATTGGCAAAACGTTCTAAAACAAATACACTCGGCAGGTTTTGCTGATAACAACAAATTTAATAGGAGTCTACTTTGAAAAAGATGGTAAATCGCGCACTAGTAACATTGGCATTAATCGCTACGCCTATGCTTGCACACGCAGAAAAAATTGCTGTGGTTGACATGGGTGAAGTGTTTGAGCAGTTGCCGCAGCGCGAGCAAATTTCTAAATCATTAAAAGCTGAGTTTGGTGATCGTGTTGCTGAAGTTCAAAAAATGCAGGAAGAAATGCGTTCTTTGGTTGAAAAGCAGCAACGTGACGGCGCGTTGATGAGCGATACACAAAAAACTGAACTAGTACGTAAAATGGATTCGTTAAAATCAGAATTCCAATTAAAAGGCAAAGCACTTGATGAAGACATGCGTCGTCGTCAAGGTGAAGAGCAAAATAAGCTATTAGTTCAAGTTCAAAAAGCCATTAACACTATTGCTGGCAAAGAAAATTATGACCTAGTACTACAACGTGGTGCGGTGATTTTTGTTAAGCCAGAAGCTGACATCAGCGGCAAAGTGGTTGAAGCCTTAAGCAAAGGCAAATAAGTAATATGCAAAAAGTGACTTTAAAAGAGCTAGGCCAATTACTGGGCGCAACAATAAAAGGTGATGCATCATTGGAAATCACCAGTGTCGCTACCCTTGAAGATGCGGCCCAAGGCCAACTCTCTTTTTTAGCCAATAGTAAATATCGTGCACAGCTTGAGGCGACTCAAGCTAGCGCGGTATTGCTAAGTGAAAAAGATGCAGAGTTTTATCAAGGTAACGCCCTAATTGTAGGTGATCCATACGTAGCGTTTGCCCGCGTGGCTCAGTTACTCGATACCACACCAAAACAGGCGCTAGGTATTCATCCATCTGCGCAAATAGACCCATCGGCTATTATTGGTGAGGGTGTGGCAATTGGTGCAAATGCAGTGATTGATGCGGGCGTCATTTTAGGTGAAAACGTTCAAGTTGGTCCCGGTTGTGTGATTGGCCAAGACTCCATTATTGGTTCTGGCTCACGACTTTGGGCTAACGTAACGATTTATCATGACGTTCATATGGGGCAAAACTGTCTTGTTCAGTCTGGTACCGTTATTGGTTCTGATGGCTTTGGTTATGCCAATGAACGCGGTAATTGGATTAAAATACCCCAAACGGGTGGTGTACGGATTGGCAATAATGTTGAAATCGGTGCATGTACCAGTATTGACCGTGGGGCATTATCCCATACCGAAATACACAATGGTGTGATTATCGATAACCAAGTGCAAATTGCGCATAATGTGGTGATTGGCCAAAACACTGCAATGGCTGGCGGTTCTATTATTGCGGGCAGTGCGACAATTGGTAAATATTGTATTATCGGTGGTGGTTGTGCTGTTGCTGGGCATCTTAGCATCGCAGATGGTGTTCATATTTCAGGTGGTACTAATGTTACCAGCACAATTCATGAAAAAGGCGTCTATTCATCTGCTACAATAGCGATGGAAAACAAGCTTTGGCGTCGTAATACTGTACGTTTCCGCCAATTAGATGAACTATTTAACCGAGTTAAACTACTCGAAAAAAGTGCCAAGGGCGACGAATAACCCAGTGTAGCCTTGATTAAGGAATGTAGTGTGTCAAACCAATTAAACACCATGGATATTAAAGAGATCCTTAAGTATCTGCCTCATAGATATCCATTTTTGTTGATCGACCGTGTTTTAGATTTTACCGTAGGTGAGCAATTACACGCGATTAAAAATGTAACCATCAATGAGCCTTTTTTTCAAGGCCATTTCCCTGTGCAACCTGTTATGCCTGGTGTATTGATTTTAGAAGCTATGGCGCAAGCAACAGGATTACTGGCTTTTAAAACCATGAGCACAGAGCCGTCTCCAGACGTATTGTATTATTTTGCTGGTATCGATAAAGCGCGTTTTAAACGCGTTGTTGAGCCAGGCGATCAATTACATTTCCACGTTAAAATGATTAAAGAGCGCCGTGGTATTGGTGTATTTATTGGTGAAGCATTGGTCGATGGTGAGCTAGTTTGCTCTGCCGAAATCATGTGTGCACGTAGAGAGATTAAAAAGTGATAGATAAATTAGCGTTTGTTCACCCTACTGCAAAAATTGGTCAAAACGTGACTATTGGCCCTTGGACTTATATCGGCGAAAACGTTGAAATTGGGGATGATAACTGGATCAGCTCACACGTGGTCATTAAAGGCCCAACTGTGATTGGTAAAGGTAATCGCATTTTTCAATTTGCTTCAGTCGGTGAAGAGTGCCAAGACAAAAAGTATGCTGGCGAACAAACTCGCTTAATTATCGGTGATAACAATATTATCCGTGAGTCTGTCACCATTCACCGCGGAACTACCCAAGACAACAGCGAAACACGCATTGGTTCAAATTGTTTGTTTATGGCTTATGTCCATATTGCGCATGATTGTGTTGTGGGTAATAACGTGATCATGGCAAACAATGCCTCAATCGCTGGCCATGTTCATGTGGGTGATTGGGTGATTCTTGGCGGTATGACGGGTGTTCACCAGTTTGTGCGTATTGGTAATCACGCTTTTACTGCAGGTGCCTCGCTTATTTTGCAAGATGTGCCTCCATTTGTCATGGCTGCGGGCTCTCCTGCTGTGCCGCGTGGCTTAAACCTTGAAGGCTTAAAACGTCGTGGTTTTACCAAAGAGAGCCAACGCGCGATTTTAAATGCGTATAAAGCAGTGTTTCGCAAGAGCTTAACCATTGAAGAAGCCAATGCTGAAGTTAGCGAAATGGCAGAAAAAGATGAAAATGTAAAAGCCTTTATGGCGTTTATTAATCATCCTGGTCGCGGCATTATTCGATAGAAGATACGATGACACAAGGTACTCAAAAAGTATTTGCCATTGTCGCCGGAGAAATCTCCGGCGATATTTTAGGTGCGGGTTTAGTTAATTCGCTAAAAAAACGATATCCCGATGCCCGTTTTATTGGCATTGGTGGCCCACGTATGCAAGCGCTCGGATTTGAAAGCTTATTTTCAATGGAAGAGTTAGCCGTAATGGGCCTCGTGGAAGTGCTGTCGCGCTTACCTCGATTACTTCATATTCGTACAAGTTTGATCAAACAAATAACTGAATTAGCACCCGATTGTTTTATTGGTATTGATGCGCCTGATTTTAATATTGGCCTAGAGCTTAAGTTAAAAGCTAAAGGCATTAAAACTGTGCATTATGTTAGCCCCTCGGTATGGGCATGGCGGCCGAAACGCATCTTTAAAATTGCCAAAGCCACAAATATGGTGTTGTCGTTACTGCCGTTTGAAAAAGCCTTTTACGATAAACATCAGGTCCCTTGCACATTCGTTGGCCACACGCTAGCCGACGATATCCCAATGCAAAGCGACAAATTAGCCGCTCGTTTAGATTTAGGCCTCGACCCAACAGCAGAATACCTAGCTGTGTTACCTGGTTCTCGTGGTGGTGAACTTGCGCAACTGGCAGAGCCTTTTATCAAGGCAGCCGTGTTGGTTAAGCAAGCATACCCAGACATTAAGCTGGTTACTCCGGTTGTCAATGAAGCAAGGCGAAAACAGTTTACCGATGCATTACAACAATTTGCTCCAGATTTAGCCATTCACCTTGTTGATGGTAAATCGCGTGAAGTCATGGCAGCAGCAGATTGTATTTTATTGGCATCAGGCACAGCTACCTTAGAAGCGATGCTAGTTAAACGCCCTATGGTGGTTTCGTATCGTGTGAGCCCAATCACCTATGCGATTGCTATTCGTATGATGATGATTAAGAACTACTCGCTTCCCAATTTATTGGCAAACGAAACAATTGTGCCTGAGTTGATGCAAGCTAATTGCCAACCTCAACTTATTGCAGATGCGATAATTGATCAGCTTAATAAAGATTTTGCACCGTTAAATGCCCGTTTTGAGCAACTGCATCAATTGCTTAAATGTAATGCCAGTGAACGCGCCGCCGATGCCGTAGATGCTTTACTCGTAACGCAATAAGCATTAAGGAATTGATTAATGAGCCTAAACACGCTCCCTGTAGTAATAAAAAACATCACACCAGAGCAAGTAGTGATAATAACAGATGGTATTGTTGCTGGCGTTGACGAAGTCGGGCGTGGACCACTGGTTGGGGATGTCGTGACCGCTGCAGTGATTTTAGATCCTAATAAACCGATTACAGGATTAAATGACTCTAAAAAGCTCAGTGAAAAACGCCGTAATGCGTTATATCACGATATTATCAACAATGCGCTGAGTGTCAGTGTTGGCCGTGCTAGCCCTGCAGAAATTGATGAGCTAAATATTTTGCATGCCACCATGTTAGCCATGCAACGTGCGGTTGCTGGGTTAACTATTCAGCCAAAACGTGTGTTAGTTGATGGTAATCGTGTACCTGATTTTGGTATTGCCAGTCATGCGGTGATTAAAGGTGATGGTTTAGTGGACGCCATAAGCGCTGCATCCATTATTGCTAAAGTGACCCGTGATGCCGAAATGGATATCTTAGACAGCCAATATCCTCAATATGGCTTTGCTAAACATAAAGGTTATCCGACAAAAGCGCATTTTGAAGCCCTGGCATTGCACGGTGTGTTGGCTGAGCATCGTAAAAGTTTTAAACCTGTGGCTGAGCGTATGTTGCTCCAAGACAAATAAACATTCCCTTATAGCCTAGTTTTCGTTGGCGAAACTAGGTTAGTTTGATAGTCTAAATCCTGCTTTTTCATGTTATTACATTCATCTTTTTCGAAGAATAATTAATCTATGTCCGATCCTCGTTTTGTTCATTTGCGCGTCCACAGTGATTTTTCAATGTCAGATGGCGTTGCCAAAGTGAAACCTATTATTGCCACCGCCGAAAGCATGGGAATGGCAGCAATAGCGTTAACCGATCAAAACAACTTTTGTGGTCTGGTTAAGTTTTATGGTGGCTGTCATGGTGCAGGGATTAAACCGATTGTCGGTGCAGATTTTTGGGTACAAACACCAGGGTTTGATAAAGAGTTTTGCGCATTAACCATTATTGCAATGGACAATGAAGGCTACCAAAATCTGACTCAGTTAATCAGTGAAGCCTATTTGCGTGGGCAGATCGATGGCCGGGTGGTGATTGATCAAGAGTGGCTGGTTAAGTTTAATCGTGGTTTGATTATTTTGTCGGGTGCCAAAGAAGGCGATGTAGGTAAAGCGTTATTAAAAGGCAACCAAAATCAAGTTGACTCTTTAGTGAGTTTTTACCAGCAACACTTTAATGACCGCTACTATTTAGAATTAATCCGAACGGGGCGGGCCGACGAAGAGCGTTACCTGCACATGGCGGTTGAGCTTGCATCAAGTCGAGGCCTACCTGTTGTTGCCACTAATCAGGTCGTTTTTTTAAAAGCAGACGATTTTGAAGCCCACGAAATCCGGGTCGCAATTCATGATGGCTTTACCTTAGCCGACCCTCGTCGCCCAAAAAAATACAGCGATCAGCAATATCTTCGCACTGAAGATGAAATGATAGCCTTGTTTGCTGATATTCCATCAGCAATTCAAAATACCGTTGAAATAGCCAAACGTTGTAACGTGACGATTCGATTACACGAGTATTTTTTGCCGAATTTCCCAACGGGTGATCTGTCGATTGAGGACTTTCTTGTTGAAGTGTCTCGCAAAGGCTTAGAAGAACGCTTGGAGTTTCTGTTTCCAGACCCTCAAGTGCGCGCACAAAGACGTGGCGAGTACGACGAGCGTCTTGATATTGAACTTAAAGTCATCAACCAAATGGGTTTTCCGGGTTACTTCCTTATCGTGATGGAATTTATCCAATGGGGTAAAGACAACGGCATTCCGGTTGGGCCAGGACGTGGTTCTGGTGCTGGGTCATTGGTTGCTTACGCCCTTAAAATTACCGACTTAGATCCACTTGAATACGATTTACTGTTTGAACGATTCCTCAACCCTGAGCGGGTATCCATGCCCGACTTTGACGTCGATTTTTGTATGGATCGTCGTGATGAAGTTATCGACCACGTTGCTGAATTATATGGCCGTGAAGCGGTATCACAGATTATTACTTTCGGTACCATGGCGGCAAAAGCGGTAGTACGCGATGTAGGCCGTGTTTTAGGGCATCCCTATGGATTTGTTGACAGGTTAACCAAGATGATCCCAGCAGAGCCTGGGATGACGCTGGCCAAAGCATTTGAAGTGGAGCCAGCATTACCAGAAGCTTATGAAGCAGATGAAGATGTAAAAGAGCTTATTGATATGTGTCGCCGCTTAGAAGGGGTAACACGTAACGCCGGTAAACACGCCGGTGGTGTGGTAATTGCTCCCACACGTATTACTGACTTTGCACCATTATATTGCGATGCAGAAGGGCTAAACCCGGTTACTCAGTTTGATAAAAATGACGTAGAAACCGCAGGTTTAGTTAAATTCGACTTTTTGGGCTTACGGACCTTAACCATTATTGACTGGGCACTGCAGATGATTAATCCGCGCCTGGTTAAAGAAGGTAAAGAACCTGTTCGCATTGAAGCCATTTCATTAACCGATCCAGCTTGTTTTAGATTACTACAACGCTACGAAACCACCGCGGTATTCCAGCTTGAATCCCGTGGTATGAAAGACCTCATTAAGCGCCTACAACCCGACTGTTTTGAAGACATGATTGCACTGGTGGCACTGTTTCGCCCTGGGCCGTTACAGTCAGGCATGGTTGATAACTTTATCGAACGTAAACACGGCCGCGAGGTAGTGTCTTACCCTGATTCGCAATACCAACACGAATCGTTAAAAGAGCTGTTGTCGCCCACCTACGGCATTATTTTGTATCAAGAGCAGGTGATGCAGATTGCTCAGGTACTTTCTGGTTATACCCTAGGCGGCGCGGACATGCTGCGCCGAGCTATGGGTAAAAAGAAACCTGAGGAGATGGCTAAACAGCGCAGTATTTTTAAAGAGGGCGCGATTAACAACGGCGTTGATGGCGAGTTGTCGATGAAAATCTTCGACTTGGTTGAAAAGTTTGCCGGTTACGGTTTTAACAAGTCGCATTCAGCCGCTTATGCTTTAGTGTCCTATCAAACGTTATGGCTTAAAACTCACTACCCAGCGCAATTTATGGCCGCGGTAATGTCTGCCGATATGGACAACACAGACAAAATCGTCACCCTGGTGGATGAATGTGAGCGCATGGGCTTACCGCTTATTCCGCCAGATGTGAACAAAGGTTTGTTTAAATTTACCGTAGATGACGATTTGAATATTGTTTACGGCATTGGCGCCATTAAAGGCGTAGGTGAAGGCCCGGTAGAGTCTATATTAGAAGCGCGTAAAAACGGCCCATTTGTCGATCTTTTCGATTTTTGTGCCCGTGTAGACTTAAAAAAACTCAACAAACGCGTCATCGAGAAACTCATTTTAGCAGGGGCGTTAGACACCCTAGGGCCGCACCGTGCATCAATGATGGCTACCTTACCAGAAGCCATCAGCGCAGCAGCGCAGCACGCAAAAGCCGAAGCCATTGGCCAACACGATATGTTTGGTTTACTCAATAGCGAACCAGAAGACAGCAAACAAAATTTTGTGCAGTGTACGCCATGGCCAGACAAAATTTGGCTAGAAGGCGAGCGCGAAACCTTAGGACTGTATTTAACTGGACACCCGATTAACCAGTACTTAAAAGAGCTTAAGCAGTACACCAACGGCCGTTTAAAAGACATACATCCAACCGAGCGTGGCAAAACCGTTAAGGCCGCTGGGCTGGTTGTCGCAACCCGAGTGATGATCACCAAGCGTGGTTCTAAAATGGGCTTAGTGACGCTCGATGATAAAAGTGCCCGTTTAGAAATCATGCTGTTTACCGAGCCGTTTGAAAAGTTTGGACATTTACTTGAAAAAGATCGCATTTTAATTTGCGAAGGTGATGTCAGCTTTGATGATTTCTCTGGCGGCAACCGCATGAATGCCCGTAATGTGATTGAGATTGGCGAAGCCCGAAGCCACTTTGCCAAAGCGGTTGAAATTAATGTTCAAGGCAATGAAGTGACGCCTGAATGGCTTGAACAATTTGAGCAAACCTTAACACCATGGCGAAATGGCGCTGTGCCAGTAGTTATCAATTATGTTAAACCAGAAGCCAGTGGCAAAATTACCCTAGGCGATGAATGGCGAGTCAATCCAAGTGACGAGCTTATGCTAGCGTTAGAGAGTATGCTTGGCTCTAATAACGTTAAAATTACGTTTAATTAAGGTACGTTATGACAGCAGAACAGCTTTTATTGTTATTGGAACAGGCCGTTTTGCCACTCTATCCTCAAGGCATTTCTCAGGGGCAACAACAGCCTAAGTTAGTGTTAGCTTACAGTGGCGGTGTTGACTCAGAGGTTTTAGCCTTCGGGCTAAGTCGTTTTAGTCATCAATACCCGCACATTGCCTGTTTGCTTATTCATGTTCATCATGGCCTTAGTGACAATGCCAACATTTGGGTGCAACACTGCATTGCCCGTGCAAGCCATTATCAACTGCCAATACAAATAGAACGCGTTAATGTTGAAAAAGGTGCTAGACAAAGTTTAGAGGCTAAAGCGCGTGAGGCGCGTTATCAAGCATTTGATCGCTATCTTAATCCGGGTGATA
This sequence comes from Shewanella inventionis, assembly GCF_019931735.1. Classification (NCBI taxonomy): domain Bacteria; kingdom Pseudomonadati; phylum Pseudomonadota; class Gammaproteobacteria; order Alteromonadales; family Shewanellaceae; genus Shewanella; species Shewanella inventionis. The sequence continues at coordinate 2,149,861 of NZ_CP082926.1, forward strand.
TTTTACTCACCGCACACCATCAAGACGATCAACTCGAAACCTTATTGCTTGCGTTAAAGCGAGGTCAGGGCCCAAAAGGCTTAGCTGCAATGGGGGCGCTGCAAACTTATAAGCAAGCTTGGTTAGTGAGGCCGTTATTAGACATAAGTCGCGAGCAAATTGAGCAATTTGCAGCCCAAAAGCAGTTAGTTCATATTGAAGATGAAAGTAACCAAGACGACAGCTTTGATAGAAACTTTTTACGCCTTGATATTATTCCACGCCTAAAACAACGTTGGCCCGGCATTGCCACTACCGCCGCCCGCAGCGCGGCATTATGTGCAGAGCAACAACAGGTGATAGACAATGAAGTGAGTCATCGCTTACCTCAGTGGTTAATACAGCCAACTGATCCCAAGGCGCTAGTAACCGAATCCACCGGGTTTGTATTAGCAGGCTTTGCACAATTAACGCCCGCCTGGCAGGCATTGCTCTTTCGTGGGTATTTAAGTTATTGCGACGTGAGTTTACCGTCACAATCACAATTGCAGCAAATACTGTCGCAACTGCTTGAGGCAAAAGATGATGCTAATGTGGCAATTCAATGGGGCGACTTTCAAATTAAGCGTTTTGCCGGTATAGCCTACGTACTCAGTAACTCAGCGCTTGAGCCATTACCTGTCAACGCGTTGCAACACGATATTCGTGCGGTATTGTTAGGCGAGCAAAATCAAGCCTCAGGCAGAGTAGGGCAACTGGCATTTGTAGTGCAAAAACAGATGCAGGCGCAGATACAACAGGGTGTTTCAACATCTTCATTTCCTTTACTTGCTTTGCCAATTGAGCATGTACAAGTCACGGTAAAGTTTGGCGCAGCTGGCTCAATTAAATGCCTGCCACAGTTTGCGTCAACGCAGCGCAGCAAACCACGTGAGCTTAAAAAATTGTGGCAGGAATGCCATATTCCGCCTTGGCGTCGCCAGCAAATACCATTAATTTTTTACGGTGATGTGTTAGTTGCCGCCATTGGATTATGGATAGACCAACGCTACCTTGCTGCCCCTGGGCAAGCTGGGCTTAGCTTGCCGCTGTTGAATAGCTAAAGCGTGTCGATAGTCGTAATACGTTTACAATTATTTTTAATATTTAACAAAGGATGTTGTCTATGAATACCTTTCGTTTATTAGCGCTGTTTGGTGTGTTGTTACTGCCAAACGTGAACGCTACCCCCTTTCAATTTGATGAAAAAACCTACCGCCAAGATGTAGAAACCCTCGCCAGTGATAAATTTGAAGGCCGGGGGCCTTTGTCTCAGGGCGAGACACTGACCGTTGAATATTTAGAAAAAGCATACAAAGCAATAGGGCTCAAACCGGGCTTTGGTGACAGTTACCGTCAAGCCGTGCCTATGGCTAAAATTACGGCCGATCAAACCATGCAGCTAACCATTGCAGATGTGGTGTTTAATAATGGTCGCGATTTTACCGCCCGCACCGAACAAATTCAGCCACAAGTGTCATTAGATAACAGCGATATTGTATTTGTGGGTTACGGAATTAATGCCCCAGAATACCAATGGAACGATTACGCTAACATCGACGTAAAAGACAAAACCGTCATTGTATTAGTTAACGACCCAGGCTTTGCCACACAAGACCCAAACGTGTTTAAGGGTAATGCCATGACTTATTATGGCCGCTGGACCTACAAATACGAAGAAGCCGCAAGGCAGGGCGCCAAAGCCGTGTTTATTGTGCACGAAACCGCGCCAGCGGCTTATGGCTGGAACGTGGTTGAAAACAGCAATACCAATACCAAATACACTTTGGTAGATGATCAAAATAATCAATCACACATCGGTGTAATGGGCTGGATACAACACAGTACAGCACAAACGGTGTTCCAAAAAGCCGGCCTTGACTTTGATAAAGTTAAACTGACCGCTGCCAAGGCTGGTTTTAAAGCCATTGCGCTCAACCTTGAAGCGAATTTAGTGGTAAAAAACACCATTGAACTTGCTACATCTTATAACGTTGCAGGCTTGCTACCGGGTACGAGCCAATCAGATGAATGGCTCGTGATGCACGCCCATTGGGACCACTTAGGCAAAACCGTTCAAGACGGTAAAACGGTTATTTTAAACGGTGCCGTCGACAATGCTTCAGGTGTTGCAGGCGTCATGCAGTTAGCGCGTCATTTTAACGCGCAAGATAAAGCCCCTAAACGCTCTATTCTATTTACAGCCTTTACAGCAGAAGAAACAGGCCTTATTGGCGCACAATACTTTGCTGCTAATCCTCCTGTGCCCACAAAGCAATTGGTGTCATTTTTAAACATCGATGGCATGAATGTCGGTAAAGGTGTTGATTACATCCTGCGTTATGGTCATGGTGTATCTCAACTTGAGACGTATTTAGATGATGCCGCAATAGCACAAGGGCGCACAGTTAAAGCTGATCCTCGTCCACAAAACGGCCTTATGTTCCGCTCAGACCATTTTGCCTTAGCACAACAAGGAGTTCCTGGATTATTGTTTATGAGTTTAGGCGATACCGACCCAGACTATATCGCGCATAAATATCATCAAGGTGCTGACGATTATAATGCCAACTGGCATTTAGGTGGGGTAAAACAGGATCTTGCTTTAATCAGCGACATCATTGAAAAACTTGCCAATAACAACGACTGGCCAAAATGGCTAGAAGAGTCAGACTTTAAAAAGCGCAGAGCACAAGACGGTAAATAGTGTTGCTAGTTTAAGAAAGAGAGGAGGCGGAAGTCTCCTTTTTATTAGATATGACATACGGCCACTAACGTCGTAGCGCTTCACCCAGCTCCTGACTGCATTTTAACAGGCTTACAAATGTCGGATAGCTATCCAGTTGCAGCTAGTCTCTCACCTTTATGTGGTGTGTACTGTGTATAAAAAAGGGCTATCCACTTAGCACAACCAACCACTATATATTGTGGTTATCGATCTTTAATTGATTGGTACGTTATCGGCTTAGAACGCACTGCTTGTTCAAGCAGCCTGTAGAATAATAATCCCCGAGAATCTGACTTTCTTCTGTTGAAGCGAAATGTAAACTCATCTAAATAATAATCAAGTTGCTTAGCCTTTACCGCGCCTTGATATGTACCTAAAAGCCATCTTTTACATAATGATGAGACTCGATGTACCCCAGCCATTGTTTCATGTGCAGGTACAGATGAACCTAAATGCACTATTCGGTTATGCTTATATCCTTTCTTGTCTATTTGTTTGTATGCTTGAGAGCCATCACTACAAATTGTACTACCAGGTTCAATTACATCTTGAATGAATTGATGGATATGTTCTTTAGTTGCACTTTCCACTTGCCTTAAACGTATCCGACCAAATCCAGAGGGTGATAGCAGCTCAACAGCGACCAAAACTACAGCCTTACGCTTACCCTGTTGATTTTTAATAGATGATTGCGGAACGACGCCACCTATTAGTGTTTCGTCAACCTCTACGATGCCGGATAACTTATCCCTTTCAGGATCAACCATGGCATGTCTTAACTTGTGCATTAATGACCAAGCGGTTTGATAACTCCCAAGACCTAATAGCCTTTGAACTCCAAGAGCGCTGACACCATTTTTTTGATTTGTAATAAACCAGACCGCAGCAAACCAACTTTTCATGGGGGTTCTTGTTTTGTCAAAAAGTGTACTTGATGTTACTGAACACTGAGAACGACAAGCATGACATTTTAACTTGCCATTACTTAACTGATAAGGTGATTGATGGCTTGAACAGCTTGGACAAATGAATCCGTTTGGCCAACGAAGTGCGTAAAGGTAGCTGATGCAAGATTGTTCATCATGAAACCAATCTACAAACTCGTCCCAACTTGTAGGGTAATCAACGCCAGCTTTTAATAAATACGATGAAGTTTTCATTACTACATATTGACACTGGTGGCGCTAAATGGATAGCCCTTGTATAAAAACAGTTGTAATGGTTTTTTTGCGTATTTTTAAGTTTAATCGGTTGATAAGTAAACTAAAGTAGTACGAGTAATAATTCACGAACCCCCTAATGCATTGATATTAATGTCTTTTAATTTATTTTCGATTATTGGGTCCACTTTTAACGCGCAAGCTCGCTTTTATGTGTCACTGGCGTTAAATAAAACTGCTTTACATCAATAAGATAGTAAATGTAGGATGATATTAATCAATAACTTAAACGGCCGACTTTAAATTTATTTGGCCGTTCAATAAGCTGTTATGCACATGTCTAACTTAAAACTTAATCTTCAACACACCTTGAGCTTAACCATTCAAAGGTGTTGTATACGCCACACTGTCACAAGCAGTGTCCCATAAACCCCAACACAAGGAGGTGGATCATACACCAAGTTGGTTTTAACACTGGTTATCGTGGTGGCTCTGACTAGTCTCAACGACTAGGATTACAATCATGATTGAGTTGAACTTTGTTCTTGAATTAGCCATCAACATAAGCATTCAAGACTTAGTTCAAGTTATCAGCACTCTAGCCAGTGCGTACAAAGATTATGCCTCTGCCTTGTTTATAATTGCGGCAAGCAAACGTCTGTACAAGTAACTTGAATAACAAAATAGTTTTACCCAAAACTCAGAATCCTAACTGTAAATAGGTACTAGAAAATAAATTTTAAATTAGTAGCGTCTTACCCTCACTTGATTGCTTGAGTTTGGCGCTCATGTGCATAACAAGACAATTTAAAGGACTCGCTACGCTCACCTATAATTGTAGCGTTAAACGTCTATGTGCAAAATCTCTACATCATCAACTAACAAAATTATGGATTTTTTATGAAAGAAGAACCTTTCGGATCAAGGAATGTTATTGAATCAAAAATATCAGAAGATCAACTGAAAAGCTTCTTAGTGGGTTTTGACTTAGATGATGATGGGGTTAGTAAATATAGATGGTCACAGCTGGTAACAAAAATTACAAATGTCATTCATGAGTTTTCATTCGGTTTTCATGAGGGCACAAGTACAGAAAACACACAGACTCTTGAGAAAATCATAGAAGCCGCAAACTCAGTTTATAAGATCGATGAATTTCAGAAAGTAAGAGACATTTATAAAAATGAAGGGCATATCGACGATGATCTGGATGATAAATATCTAAGACGGGGAGAATTTGGGGAGTTAATACTTCATTTAATACTTAGAGATCACTTCAACACAATACCTTTACTTTCAAAAATATATTTTAAGGACTCACTTGGTCATACAGTTCATGGTTTTGACTGTGTACATATTGAGCCTGAAAGCAAAACACTTTGGCTTGGAGAATCTAAACTCTATCTTGACCCAAAACGTGGGTTGAGTGAGCTTATAAAAGATATAGAAGAGCACTTTAAAATTGATTATTTGGATTCTGAATTTGGACTAATTGCAAAAAAAATAAAGCACTTTAATAATATACCTGAATCTGAGCACTGGAAAAAATTACTGTCTTCAACAACGAAACTTAAAGATAAACTGAATGAAATATATATTCCATTATTATGCACATACAGTTGTGATTTATTTACAAAGTACGATGATGAAGGCAACTCTGACTTTATCAACGAGTACGAGAATAAAATAAGAGGGTTGCAAAAGTACTTCGAAGAAAGGAACAATCACCCACTAAAATCAAAGTTACGGATAATAATAATTCTTCTTCCCGTACAGTGTAAAAAAACTCTGGTTAAGAAGCTACATCATAAACTCTCTCTGCTACAGTCTATTGGAGAGTAAAATGACTGAAATACTCAATAAAATAAAATCAGCAACTGAATTCAATAGTTCAGAAACATTTGATATTTATCGTCACTGTGCAGCAACTTTGATCCAAAATGAAGAAGAAGGTTCGAATCTTCTAATTCACATCCTTAATTCCAGAGTTAAGTTCTCCAGTTCGCTAGATGAAATGCTTGCGGACTTAGTTGAATCTATAGGATTTTATCCATACCTAAAGAAAGAGAATTTAAACCTTTCGTCAACAAGTTCAAAAATAAGGCAAACATCAAGTTTATCTGAAAACATTCATGATAAGTATTTTCACGAAGAACAAAAATATGTTCTTGAACTATTGAGTTCGAATAAAAACATAATTGTCAGCGCACCGACAAGCTTTGGGAAAAGCTTACTTATTGAAGAAATTGTCGCATCATACAAATATCAAAATATTGTCGTAATACAACCAACGCTAGCGCTTTTAGATGAAACTAGAAAAAAACTTTCTAAATATGAAGAAAATTACAAAATAATTGTTCGTACATCCCAAGAAGCTTCCTCAGAAAAAAGTAATTTATTTCTTTTAACCGCAGAAAGGGTCAATGAATATCAAAATCTTCCAGACATTGATTTTCTGATTATTGACGAGTTTTATAAATTAAGCTCAAAACGGGATGATGAACGATCAGATTCTCTAAACAATGCCTTTAGATACATTTTAGAAAAATATGATCCTAAGTTTTATCTTCTAGGGCCTAATATAGAAGGTATATCTGACGGGTTTTCTGAAAAATACAATGCAATTTTTTACAAAACAAAATACAGCTTAGTTGGCTGTGAAGAAGTGGATATATACCAAGATCATAAAGGGAAGTTTGGTAGTCGAGGTGAAAAGAAAAAGTACAAGGAGAAAGTGTTATTTGACCTGCTTTATGATCTTAGAATTGATAACACCATAATTTATTGCTCATCACCAGCAAGATCACGATATCTGTCAGTTGAATTTTTAAAATATCTCATTTCAAAAAATGAAGTACCAAAAAACAAAAAACTATCAATCATTGACTGGATAGAAGCTTATGTTTCCGAAGATTGGAGTCTTATTGATTGCTTAAAATATGGCATTGGATTTCATGATGGTGCGCTACAGAAACATTTAACATCTTCTATAATTGATTATTTCAACAGCGGAATACTAAAAACATTATTTTGTACGGCAACAATTATTGAAGGTGTAAATACTGCTGCAAAGAACGTAATATTTTTTGATTATAAGAAAGGAAAGGATACTCCAATAGACTTCTTTGATTATTCAAACATTAAAGGTAGAGCTGGCCGTCTAATGGAGCATTATGTTGGTAGGGTTTTTAATTTCAACCCAACTCCAAAGTATGATCAAGTATATATTGACATTCCATTTTTTGAACAAAACCCTATATCTGATGAAGTATTGATAAATATCAGCAATGAAAATATTCTTGATAAAGAGAGTGAGCAATATCACTACTTATCGAGCCTTCCTGAAAATGAGAAGGAAATATTTTCTAGAAATTCCCTTTACATAAGAGGACAAGATTCGCTTATTTCAAGAATTCGACAAGATATAAAAAGTAATTATGATTTGATCTTTTGGGATTCCACTCCTAAATATAAGCAGCTTGAATACTGTCTAGGTCTTGCTTGGGATTACCTTATAAAACCAGGTGAAAACCTTAATCCAATGACAAAGAAAAAAATTGTTAAGGTTACTTTTGATTATGGTATCAACAAAAGTATAATCGAGTTAGTAAATAACAACTTAATATATAAGAAAAACCTCGAGCGTTATGATAACTGGAGTGATAAAGAAATTCTTGATGAATCGATACGTGATAGCTTTCAAATCCTCCGCCACTGGTTTCAATATAAAATTCCTAAATGGCTGCTCGTTGTAAATGAGCTTCAAAGATATGTTTGCAGTGAATTAGGGGTAAGGCCTGGCAACTACACCTTCTATGCAAGTTCTATCGAAAGTGATTTTATACGAGAGAACCTCACTATTCTTGCAGAATATGGTGTGCCACGATCAGCAATAGATAAGATAGCGAAATATATTGATAAAGATCTCAATCAAGATTTGGTGATCCAAGAAATTATTAGTAAAGGAATTCATAAGAAACCTGAGTTTTTGAGCTATGAGCGTGAAAAGCTAGTATCCAACTATACAACGAAAAACGTTTAATCGGGTAGCCGGAGGTATCTAACCTCCAGCCCCCACACCACCCTGCATGCAAATTTAGTTGGGTCAGGGTAAACTTTAAGAAAAAGATAATTTCTAACCCACTTTTGTTTAAAACGTGTTTTGTTTTCTTGAAAATATTCAAATTCAACTCTGAACTTGAGGCTGTTGAAGAAAATAGCGTGAAGCTCACATGGATGTGAGCTTAGCTTTCGCGGTACAGGATGTACCATCGGAAGCGTTAGCATTTTCATTCTTTACCATAAAGAGGTGGCCGAAGAACACCAAAACGAAGTTAAAAGCAGGATCTGACCACGTCGCGAAATTATCGCAGCTATCGTTTGGTAACAAGAATGATAATTTTGATGTGGCGGCTGGGCCAATTCTTTTATAAAGAGTAAAGAGGGAACAGCCGTTGGTTTCCTCTTGGTCTGGTGTGGGCGAAGCGCCACGACGTTGGTGGCCGCAGGCCATTAGTACAAAAGCATAAACAGCAAAAGAAACACCTGGATCCCGGCTCAAAAACATTGCCGGGAAGACAAATATAAACTAACAGACTCATTTAGATATCTTGAATCAAAGTAACGTGTATTGATAATCTGGCGCTAGCGAAGCGCCACGACGTTAGTGGCCGCAGGCCATAAAAAGCTTAACCATCTTTTGCCAAAGATGACTCAACCACTAAACAAGACACCAATTTCTGCTTTCCATATTGCATCACTTTGGTAAGCTCTGCCTGGCTGATGGGCACGTAAGCGGCATTAATGGCATCTTTTTGCGCGACAACAAATGGGTCGTGGATAAACATAAACTGCTCGTTATAGCCACTCAATACCACCCAATGTGGGCCTTTTTCACCATTAAAACGATAGGTGCTGATCATTAACAGCACCACATATCCTTGGTCAATCCACTGCTTTAATTGCACTATATTGGGTGAGGCATTGTGTATCTCTACACCATGCGAAGCCAATTGCTGGCAAAAATCATGATGTACTAAAGTGATCACCGCCTTTTTGTTTTTATCACGTACACTGTCGATAAATGGTATCGACGAAGATTGGCTATAAACCCTTATCTGTAGTCCTCGGTTTATCGCGGCTAATGCTAAGCCATGTACACTGCACCCGCCATGACCACTGGTCATAAATATGGTAGTGGCTTCGCGCCAAATACTTAACTCATCGACTCGGCTAGGCCGATAGTTTGGCTTAACAGCATTGATTGCCATCATTAAACACGCTGCGCCGCAAGTAAAGGGCGTGGTTTGCACATACAAAGGCATCTTAATAACCTTGCTTGGTCCTGGTGGGTCTAGGCGTTTATGCATTCGCACGCCATCGGCCAGGTCATCGTAATAATGCACTAAGGTTTTTAATACCTTATAACCCATTTTTACATAAAGATTTTTAGCGGCGATATTGTCGTTTCTCACTTCAAGGCGTAATGTAATAAAGCCTCGTTCGACCACAATTTTCTCGCAATGAGTGACAAGTTCAAAGGCAATGTTTTGGCCTCTAAACTCGGATGCAACAGCGATAGAGTAGAGTCTTGCTAGGCGAGTACCACGATGAAATAACACCAATGCGTAGCCTGCAAGAGTACCGTCTATTTCTGCAACGAGTAAGCAGTCTAGCGGCGAATTGATAAAACGCTTCATTTGTCGAGCATTGATTTTATCGCCGCTAAATGCATTGTTTTCGATGTTGATGAGTTGCGATAAATCGTTAGAAATAGCTTGGCGAAGCAGCATGAGTCGGCTCGAATTGGCAAACATGATGGTGGTTAATTTACGCGCTAAATTGCATAAGAGGCAATAGATTTTTATGGCTCAGTTTTTAATTGTCACCGACGATATCGATGATTGGCGGCCTTACTTGCCAAGTGACAACCTTGTCACGGTTCATGACTACCTTGAGATGGGAGCATTTGCAGATCAAAATGCAATGCAAGTGATTAACCTGTGTCGTCGTTACGATTACTTGAGTACAGGATATTATTGTTCACTGATGGCGGAGGCGCGTGGTCATCGAGTCATTCCTAAAGTAATGACCATTAATGATTTATCTCAAGACCGTTTTTTTAGCCTGCCACAAGCAGGGTTAGATAAATTGCCTGCCAGTGTGACTGACATTGCGATGAAAGTGTATTTTGGCTATTGTGACAATCCAGCATTAGATAAAATTGCTCGTAAAATTTTTGAACGTTTTACTGTGCCAGTGTTGCAAGTCAATTTACTTAATATTTCTGGTCGATGGCAGGTTGAAGTTATTGAACCAGTGGCTTTTCAAGACTTATGTGAGTCAGAGCAAGACTTATTTGCTAAATACCTTGAAGTGTTTTCTCAAAAAGTATGGCGAGCGCCTAAACCTTTTAAGCGTTATCGATATGAAATAGCCATGCTAGTCGACAATAATGAAAAAATGCCCCCCTCAGATAAAGCCGCGTTGAAACTGTTTACAAAAGCCGCTAGTCGGATTGGCATGGATTTAGTGCAAATTGGTAAACATGATTTATCTAGACTAAGTGAGTTTGACGGTTTGTTTATTCGCTCAACCACCAACATCAGTAACTTTACCTATCGGTTTGCCAAAGCCGCTGAGCAATTAGGTTTAGTGGTGATGGATGACCCTGAATCGATAATGAAATGCACTAATAAAGTGTTTTTAACTGAATTACTTTATAAACACAAAGTGCCTGTTCCAAAGAGTATTATATTTAAAGCATCTGATAAAAATTGGGCTGACAAAGTCATCGATGCAATTGGTTTACCTATCGTACTTAAAGTGCCCGATGGTGCATTCTCACTTGGGGTTGTTAAGGTTAAAGACCGCGCTATGCTAATAGAGCAGGCTGAACAGATTTTTAAGCACAGCGCATTAATTTTGGCACAAGCTTTTATGCCAACCGACTATGACTGGCGCATCGGCGTGTTAAATCGCCAACCTATTTATGCTTGCCGTTATTTTATGAGCCGTGGTCATTGGCAGATTTATCAGCACCACCAGAGTGGTCGTGTGAGTAGTGGCGACTTTGACTGTATCGATTTAAAAATGGTACCGCACAATATTGTCGACGCAGCGGTAAAAGCATCAAATTTAATTGGTGCAGGTTTATATGGCGTAGATTTAAAAGAAATCGATGGTAAGGCTTATGTCATCGAAGTCAATGATAACCCGAGCATAGATCACGGTGTTGAAGATTTATTTTTAGGTGACTTAGTTTACGATCGGGTGATGACTGAATTTTTAAGGCGAATTCAATTACGTGGTCTGTAGTGAGGTTGATTTAAAGTTTAATATCTTAATTAGCCTCAATACAGGACAAAAGCCGGAAAAAGCCCTTATTCGAATTGACTAAGGGCTTTGTGCTCATTAATTAGTTGTCTATCCAAACCAACGCTATGGTGCTAGTACCTGCGTGATTTTTTAACCTGCATTTTTAACCTTCACTAATGCGATAACAATTGCGCCCAGCTGCTTTGGCTGCATACATGGCTTTATCGGCACGATCATACAAGTTGTCTGCATGTTGCTCTGGTATCGCCTCTGCAATACCCAAACTGCATTGTATATCGTATTCGGTTAATTGGGCATGTTTTGGCATCATATCAATAATACGCTGGCAAACAATTTCAGCCGCTTGCGTGTCGCCTTGAGCAATAATAACAAACTCATCACCGCCAACTCTAAAAGCCTGGTCGGTATTGCGGATCGCTTCATTAATGAGTTCGGCAAATTCAACTAATACATAATCACCTGCTTTGTGACCATAGATATCATTAAGTTGTTTAAACTTGTCTAGATCGATTACCACTAAAGACACTTTACCTTGGTGACGGTTAGCACGTGCTAATGCTGTACTGATCACTTGGGTATAATAATAGCGATTACCCAGACCCGTCAGTGAGTCAAACATAGCTTGCTTAGACATGTTTTGATACTTTATCGCATTACTTAGCGGCTGGATCAATATCGCTTCTAACCGGTTTAACGTTGCCGTTTGTGTTTTGCTTAGCGGCATGGCTAATTGGTAAGTCATGTTAAATTGGTCTTGTTTATCTGCAATAGTGCGTTGCAGTTCAATACCGTAATGACGTCCCCAGACAAACTTTTGTTTTTCTAGGGTCAACTGCAATCCTTTAACCGGCAACTGTTGTCCTAGTATTTTGCCGAAACAGGCAAAAACTGTCCTAGGATCTAAACTTCCATGTAGTTGTTGAATCACTTGAACAAGATCGAGTTCTAAGTCCATGTTCAAGTAAGCGTCTGAACGGTACCAGTAGTCTTCAGGATACAGCTCTGATGTAGATGCGAAATCCATTGTGTTTGCTCCAGTACGTAACAACTAATTACTCTGTTTAAAGCAATATTCGTGCCTATGAAAAAATTCTATAGTTATTAGTTGCTTGATGATTTACTGTAGAGATTAGATATTCGTAAATTCCCTATCGACATTTTTTTGACAAGGAGCCTATACCGTAATGGAACACAGCATTTTTATTCATATTCTTTCAATGCTTGTGATTGCGATTGTGGCGATTGCATTGCTTAGACGAGTTGGTTTGCCGGCTATTTTGGCTTATTTGTTAACTGGCGTGGTGAGTGGACCTAGTGGTTTTCATTGGTTTACCCAGTTACAAATGCAGTCTGTGGCCGAGCTAGGCGTAGTGTTGCTGATGTTCACACTCGGGCTTGAGTTTTCGGTACCTAGGCTGTGGGCGATGCGCCGTACCGTGTTTGGTTTAGGCAGTGCGCAAATGATTATCACTGCCTTTGTGGCAGGTGCAATAGCCATGCTTATTGGCCAGGATTTAGTGGCTGCAGTGGTGATTGGCTCAGCAATTGCCTTGTCGTCAACTGCGATTGTGCTCAAACTCCTAAATGAACAAAACTGGTTGCGCCGACGTCACGGCGAGCTGTCAGTCAGTGTATTGCTATTTCAAGATTTAGCTGTGGTGCCTTTACTTATTTTAATGCCGTTACTGGCCAATGATGGTACCCAAATGAGTTTTAACGGCATCGCTTGGGGCTTGCTCACCGGGATTTTGGCCTTTTTAGGCTTAATGTCATTTGGCAAATGGATTTTACCGCGAATATTTGATGAAGTTGCGCGTTCGCGTTCAAACGAGTTATTCGTATTGTCTACTTTGGTTGTGGCGTTAGTGACGGGTGCATTTACTCAGTGGCTTGGTTTGTCGATGGCATTAGGCGCATTTATCGCCGGTATGTTGTTAGGTGAAAGTCAATACCGTAGACAGTTAGAAGCCGATATTAGGCCGTTTCGCGATTTGCTTATGGGGCTGTTTTTTATCTCGATAGGCATGTTGCTCGATTTTAATTTAGTAATGCAGTACTGGTGGCAAGTGCTGTTGCTTTTGTTCGCCGTGGTGATAACTAAGATTTTAATTGTTCATGGCATTCTTAAATTAGCAGGTGAAAACAGTAAAATCTCACTCAGCACAGCCATTAGTCTTGGGCAGGTGGGAGAGTTTAGTTTTGTATTGCTCGCCCTTGCAGTGAACTATCAATTACTTGAAACCGAAGTCAGTACAGTGTTGGTTGCCGTTGCCGTGCTTTCTATGTCAATTGCACCTTGGTTAATTCGCCACAGTGTCGATATTGCTAAAAAGATCAGCGGTAGCAATAAAAAACCAGAGTCTGAACCGATTGATATTGTATTGCCCAACACAGACGAAAGCGATTTAGTCTTGATTTTAGGTTACGGACGCGTTGGACAAACTATTGCCCGTTTTTTAAAAACAGAAGCGGTACCGTATTTAGTGTTAGACATCGACCCTACTAGGGTGACCGAAGCAAGAGCCGCAGGCGAGAACATTCATTTTGGCGATGCCTGTAGAATGGCATTGTTGAAAAAAATGGGGATTCGCCAGGCCAGCCTTGTCGTGGTGACGTTTTGCGAGCCAAGGCAATCAGAAGAATGTTTAGCCGTTGCACGCAAATTAGCACCCGATGTGAAAATTTTAGTGCGCACTCGCGATGATGCTAATTTACATGAGCTTAAAGAGGCAGGAGCAACCCAAGTGATCCCTGAGTCTTTAGAGGGTAGCTTAATGTTGGTGTCGCAAGTGTTATTTAAATGCGGAGTACCGTTAGCGCGGATTATTAAGCGCTTAGAGTCAGAGCGTCGTAATCATTACCAATATTTACACGGCTTTTTTTCTGGCACAGAAACCGACTTTACCCTCGATTTATTGCACGCTGTATCATTGGCCGCTAGTGCGAGTGCCGTGGGGAAAACAGTAGCCGATATTCCGTGGCAAACTCTTGATGTAGAGCTTCGCGCCGTGCGTCGTCGCGGCGAAGAAATTGACCCTCCGCCACCAGAGTGGATATTAAGACGCAATGATATTTTAATGTTGGTGGGCAAACCGCGCAGCATTGAAAAAGCAGAAGAATATTTACTGCAAGGCTAAATCGATGGATTAACGCTAACTTATTATACCATTTCCATTAATTATGTGACCAATCAGAGTCGCTCAGACTTTTCAGTTTGAGGCGCATTGTTGAAAGAATGGTTATTCCCTTTTAAGGCGATGCAACAAAGAAATGGAAAGTATGAGTGTCTCCTGCAAGGCGGGTTTCTGTGCCTTCTATGCTGCTTAATAGTATTTTGACGTAGAGCAACTATGCCTACAATCCTATTACTTGCCTAGAAGGCACAGAATTCCCGCTGAATGACCAGATAATTAGTGGAATTGGTATTATGTCATCAGCACAAGAATGCTCACTTATTTCCCTGATTGGTATAACTGAACATTGAACATGACTGAGATGAGCCTGATATTCAATCACTGTTATTAAATGGGCTTAATGTTCACTTGATGCGTATATTTTTTATGTGCAAGCTAATTAACTCGATTGGGGGCCATCGTCATTAGGCTAAAAATTGAAATATGGCCCATAAACACAATTTCGCTTAAGTGATAACCGCTTGATATGGTTTTTATGACTGTGAAATGAACTTGGTGTGACTCTATTTGTCTTAGTGTTTGTATTGCTTGCCTTATTGATGATAACCATTCAATAAAATGTGTGACTCAGGTAATGTTATTGATTGTTTTTTAGCTGTGTGGGGATGTGATTTCTGTAATAAGGAGAGAGAATGCTGATAATGAGTTGGATAGCGTTAACCGCGATATCATTCGTTTTTTTTATTTATCGATTAAATGGCGTCACCCATCATATTTGTCATTACATTAAACGCAGTTACCCTAAGGTTTATGAAGAATGCGAGCGCATTGGCAGTAAAATGGGTGATGCTAAAAAAGGCACCGAGGTCATGTTGATGGAGTCGTTTAATACCGGTGATATCTCTCACCTAAACGATGCTAATTTACAGCAATTTCGGCAACAACTTACCCGATTAAAAGTCAGTCTTGCTATCTCGCCCTGGTTACTAATGGTTTTAATGGATGTGCTAAGTGGATACTGGTAACCGGCAGGTGGGTAATTGACCAAACTTGGTCGATTAATGACATAATCGAACGTCTATTTTTACCAACAAAAAGAACCATTTCTCGTTTTACGTTCCAAGTAAACCTTTCATCAACTTGTTTCGTATCAAGGTATTGCACCTTACGCTATGACTTTGCACTGACTATTGGCATCATTTTAAGCAAGATTTACCTGCAAATGTTAGGCAAAAGCTAGATATTGCATGCTTTCTTCCATAGAATGGTAAGTTAACTTTTTATCAGCAGTGATGATTTTTCTGCTCGGTTTTTATTAGGTATATTGATGTCGGCGAAACTGTTTAATCTCCCCATTAAGCTTTCATTAGAGATGATTGCGAAACTGTTTTCGGCCACGCAAATTCAAAAAGCACAAAACTACTTGATCCAGGGTCGAGTACTTGAAGTGACCGCCAGCAGCAACAACCATGATATCGAAGCTTATGTCGAAGGCTCTGCTGATGAGCCTTACCGTCAAGAAATCACCCTTGTTAATGTTAACCACAAAATTGTGATGCGCTCGCATTGTACTTGCCCAGTGCGCACCAATTGCAAACACGTTGCAGCAGCCATGCTGGCGCTAGTGGATAAAAAGCCGGTAGAAGAGCAACGCATTCACCAGTGGTTACGCCAGCTTGACGATCAAAAAACGGCCAGTGAATATGACGATGATCAAGAAGAGAAAGACCGAATTATTTATGTATTATCCAATGATCCCAATGGGATTTTTGTCGAATTCAAACGCAGTAAACTCAACAAAAAAGGCCAGTATAATAAAGGCAGCAAGCTGGCGTTAACCGATATTCGTTATAGTATGCCTTGGTGGATTGACCCTGAAGATAAACAAATCATTAGCTTGTTATTGTCGTCAAATAACCAGGGATCAAAAATTTATATCGACGGTGAAATATCCTATTTAGCTTTAACCAAAATGCTCGCAGATCAAGTGTGCTTTTGGGAAGAAAATCGCACCCCGTTAACCTGGGCTAAATCCATTGCGCCAGAATTTATTTGGTGCGAGCTTGATAAAAAACACACGCAAATGCAAATGCGCATGCCCGGCCTTGAAAACTGGGAGTTTGTCGCCACCGAACCACCACTGTATGTTGAATTAGATTATTTACGTTTAGGTAAAATCGACACCGATTTATCGGCCAAAAAGCTCAGTTTATTACAACATATGCCGCCTGTACCGTTGGCGCAAGTTGACCAAATTAGCCACAAAATGCTGCAACACTTTTCGCCAAAAACGGTGCCTGTGCCAAGTGAAATTGATTTTTGCGAAATCAACGATCCTTTAAAAACCAAATTGATTTTTACTCGCGAAATTTATGCCAATAATCCTGTATTACAGCCGGTTATTAGGGTAGAGCAGCACTATGGAGAGGTGAGTTTTAACGCATCCCTTAAACCTGAACGTATTAGCCTGGTTAAAAAAGGCAGTGTGCAATATCAAGTGTATCGCAATGTTGAACAAGAATTAGCCACATTACACGCGTTGACAGAAGCTGGCTTAGTGAGTTTTATTCCGAGTGAATATGCCAATCAACCTGAATACTTTTTAAGTGTTGGTTTGTTACCAGAGTCGATTTTTGAATGGTCTAATTTAACTGAAAATGGCCTTGATGCATTAACTGCGTTGGGCGTTGAAATTCAGTTTGAAGATGACTTTGACTTAAACATTGTCGATGCACAGTTAGATGTAGATTTGGTTGACGATGACGAGTCTGGCTGGTTTTCGCTGTCGTTGAGCGCCGATATAGACGGCCAAAATGTGCCTTTATTAGCCTTGGTCGCCCGCTGGTTACAACAAAATGGTGAGCCGGCAGATGACGATGAATTAATTCTCCCTGGGCCTAATGGCGGTTTTATTAAAATTAAAGCCAAAACCATTAAACCTTTGATTTCTATCATTCAAGAGTTGTTTAACCGCAACTCAGGCGACCAAATTGCCATACCGCGTAACCGAGCCCACATTCTTAATGATTTATCTGCCAGCGATGTGCGTTTGCTCAATGGCGAGCGGGTACGTAATTTAGCCGCTAAATTGGCCGAGTTTAAAGGCGTTACGTCGGTTGAGTTACCAGCAGGTTTAAATGCCACATTGCGCGATTACCAAAAACAGGGTTTTGACTGGCTGTGTTTTTTAAAAGAATACCAACTTGGCGGGATTTTAGCCGATGACATGGGCCTGGGTAAAACCATTCAAACCTTGGCCTTTTTACTTAAAGCTAAGCAAGACGCCAAGACGCATCGCACCAGCTTAATTGTATGTCCAACCAGTTTGGTGGGTAACTGGCTTAAAGAAGCCAACAAATTTGCCCCGTCACTCAATGTGGTGGTTATTCATGGTAATAAACGCCAGCCATTGTTAGAGCAAATCGATGACTTTGATGTGGTGGTAACAACGTACCCGTTAATGCTGCGCGATGAAGCCATATATAGCGATTATGTATTTGACCATATCATTTTAGATGAAGCCCAGCAGATCAAAAACGCCCAGGCTAAAGTGACCCAGGTGATTAAAACCTTAAAGGGTCAATTTCGCTTATGTTTGTCGGGTACGCCGCTTGAAAACCATTTAGGCGAGCTTAAGTCATTGATGGATTTTTGCTTACCGGGCTTATTAGGGCAGCACACTTACTTTAATAAAGAGTTTCGTGGGCCGATTGAAAAGCAAGCCGATGTTGAAAAGTCAGTCTTGCTGAGTAAGCGTATTTCACCGTTTATGCTAAGGCGCACCAAAAAAGAGGTGGTGTCAGAACTGCCAGAGAAAACCGAGATTATCCAAACACTGGAGCTTGAGAAAGATCAGCGTAATTTGTATGAGTCTATCCGCTTAGTCATGGAGAAAAAACTGCGGGAACTGTTTGCTAAGAAAGGGGTGTCGAGCAGTCATATTGAGTTTTTAGATGCATTATTAAAGTTACGCCAGGCCTGTTGCGATCCCCGCCTTGTTAAGCTTGAGCAAGCTCAACACGTGAAAGACAACGCCAAGCTCACTTGGTTAATTCAAAACCTGCCTGAAATGATTGAAGAGGGCCGTAAAATCCTTATTTTTAGTCAGTTCACCGGCATGCTGGCGTTGATTGAAGATGAACTTAAAACGCTAGAAATTAGTTACAGTAAATTAACCGGCCAGACACTCGACCGTCAACCTCAGATAGATGCATTTCAAGAGGGCGACAACTCGGTGTTTTTAATCAGCTTAAAAGCCGGTGGTACTGGGCTTAATTTAACGGCGGCAGATACGGTTATTCATTTCGACCCATGGTGGAACCCTGCTGCAGAGCGCCAGGCAACTGATAGGGCTCACCGCATTGGTCAGCTTAATCCGGTATTTGTGTATAAGCTAATTGCCCAGGGGACGGTCGAAGAAAAAATTCAAGAAATGCAGCAGCATAAACAAGGTTTAGCTGACAGTATTTTATCCGATGGCACTCAAGGCCCATGGCAAGGCAACGCCG
Organism: Shewanella inventionis; assembly: GCF_019931735.1. NCBI lineage: Bacteria > Pseudomonadati > Pseudomonadota > Gammaproteobacteria > Alteromonadales > Shewanellaceae > Shewanella > Shewanella inventionis. Next base: position 2,168,747 of record NZ_CP082926.1, read on the forward strand.
ATGATTTATTGGCGCTGTTGAGTTAATCACCTGATTGACCTCAACGCTGGATAAGAGATGTATTGATAACGATATAAATCAATAGATTGACTAAAATCCACTGTCAAGCTTGTGATTTGTTTTGCTAACAAGGCGAATTAACGCGTCAATAGCTAGCCTATTGCAAGTTAATTCAACGCAGTGAGGAAGGCAAAGGACTGCTTGAAAGGCGTTTGTTATCCAGAGCTGAGGTTAATTGAGTAAACGCGAGTTAATTTGAGGTTACAACATTGCCTGCAATGTATTTTAAACGAGGCTCAGGTGCGCCCAGGACAAGACGTGGCAATCGTGCTACACCTGCGCTGCACCTGGACTATTTTGAGCAAGTGTTTGCCGAGCTTCGCCGTCATCCTGAAAAAATCGCCATTGTGAGACACAACATTGCGCAGTTTCAGGCGCAGCCTTTTTTGAAAAAAGGCTTACATACTGCCATTGACAGGTTGCTACTGGTGTTTGAAGACAATGATGATATTGAATTGCTTTACAGGCAGGTGATGAGCGACGATATTGGTCAGCGAGTAAGACGCTACCCGCTGATTTTTAAAGGCATAATATCGCCTACAGCCAATGCAGTAGATGAGCTGTAACTAGCCTTGCATCACCCTGTGAGCAAATTCACTTGGGCCTGCTAAAATAGCCCGACCAACAGCGACTAAATCCACTTGCTTGGTGGCTAAAATGGTTTCAATATAATCCACGCTTTCAATACCGCCGACACCAATAACCGCCGCAGTGGTTTTGCCGGTTAACGGCGCGGCATCTTCAACCAAAAAGCCTTCGCCACGTTTATCTTTAGGCCGATTCCAGCCGCCAATACCTGACGATACATTGAGTATTTCAACACCTGCTGCCACTAACCATTGGCTCACTTGCGCCATGTCTGCATGAGATAAACCGCCAGGGTAGCCATCTTGGCCAGGAATGCGAGTCATCACCACTAACCTCGGCGCCGCTTGTTTAATTTGAGTCACAATCTCAATTAATATTCTGGCGCGGTTTTCAAGCTTACCGCCGTAGATGTCTTTGCGCTGATTGGTTAAGGGTGATAACCACTGATTAATGCCGTAACCGTGGGCACAATGGATTTCAACTAAATCAAAACCGGCTTTGTCGGCACGTATTGCCGCTGCTACAAAATCCTGTTGCCATTGCTTGATATCATCCATTGTCATAGCCCTTGGTGTAGGTAATACACGGTCGTATGCGGGCACAGTAATGCCAGTTGGCCCCATAACATCAGCGCTTATGCCGGCACTGTCTTTGCCGCCGCAATGGGTAATTTGTAAACCGGTTTTCACGTCAGCCTTATGCAGCGTTGTAGCGATTTGGCTTAAGCCAACTAAACAAGCATTGTCATGTGCTCCAAGTTGATTAGGTTCACTACGACCAGCCAAATTCACATGGCTGTACTCCACCATCACAAGGCCTGCGCCCGATTGGGCAAGGTGTTGATAATGCGCAATGGTGGCGGGAGTTGCTAAGCCATTTTCATCAGCGGTTTGTGATGCCATGGGCGGCACCACTATACGGTTTTTAAGGGTTAATCCGCTGGTTAAGGTTAACGGGGTAAAACGAAGTGCAGTCATTGAAAATCCTATATCGTAATGGCAACCCATATGCCTGCAAGCAACATAATGCTGCCAGCGGTGCGATTAATTATATTGGCCGCTTTGGTTGAGCTAAATACCCGTTTAGCACTTGATGCTAAGTATGCATAAGCAAGGTTTATTGAGCCAAAAGCAGCGGTGGCAATGGTTAAAATAATGGCAACATCGATTAAGCTTACTTTTGTCATGGGCACAAATGCAGGGAAAAAGCTCACATAAAAAATCAGCGCTTTGGGATTGCCTAAAGTGATCACAATGCCTGTGAATATGTTTTGGCTGATACTGACATTGGGCGGCTCAACGAGTTGAACGCCATGGGCGGTTGCACGCAGCATAGTTAAACCGAGCCAGCACAAATACAAGGCACTGGCATATTTAATCAGTTCAAATGTGGGTCCCATCGTATTGGCGATGGCAGCCAACCCAAACAAAGCCAATAAGATATACAGAAAGTCGCCAAGCAGTACGCCAAGTGTTAACGCTGCGCCATGCTCAAAACCATTAGAGAATGAGCGTGACACCACCGCAAATACGGCAGGTCCGGGTACAATGGCCAAAATAACCATAGTAAAAAATAACGCGACAATGTGTTGGTAAGCCATGAGTGATCGTTAATTACGGTATTGGGATGCGAGTTTTATAAGGGCGATTATATCGTAAATTCATATAAAGTATGGCCAGATAGCATATCTATTATGTAATCCATTATGTCTGCTGACAGCCTTATAAATGTGTTACATTGTGTGATTATTCAAGCCTATAGCAATCTTTGTCGGGAGTGTTGTGCAGTTTATTTTATTAACCCATCCAAGAGAGCGACTTCGCATCACTAACACCGGCCAATTGGTGTTGCAAGTGTTAGGTGAACGCGCCCGTGTAATTGAGTGGCACCGTAAGCAGCCAGATCCTGCATTAATTGCCGCCATTGATGCAGGACTTGTAGGTTTAGTGTTTCCAACAGATGATGACACGCCACTTGTGAGCTCAAACTCTGCTGATAATGTTAAGGCATCTGCAAAGGAGTGTACGCCACCTTTTGAATATTTGCTGTTGATTGACGCCACCTGGCAAGAAGCACGTAAAATGTATAATCAAAGCCCATATCTTAAAAGCTTAATTAAAGTGGGTTTGCAGCCAACACATGCCTCTATTTATCCCCTAAGACGTAATCAACTCGAAGGCGGATTATGCACCGCAGAATGCGTGGCTTTATTGCTTGAACAAGCCGGAGAGCCTGAGTTGGCACAACAACTGACTGTACGCTTAATGGGATTTATTGAGCGCTAGTTTCCCCTTTTATGAACCACCGCCTCGGCACGGAGTTATAAATCTAGCTTACTGAAAGTCGATAAATATATTTGCCGTTAGGCGGCCGGTTTGCGGGTTTGCATCGATGTCGGTTTTTGGGTCCACTAGGGTTGAGTGCAACAAGTTGCCGGGATAAATCACCAGACGATTGGGTTTATATTCTACTTGATGATACAAGTCGTAGTGATCGTTGCTGGCAACGCAATAGCGTGGGTTTGACTGAGTGATGTAATCGACAAAAGGTTGCGCCTTGGCAAAATATTGCTCGATATTGTGGTTGTTTATTCGCTCAAAGCCGCTGCTTTTGTGCCTAAAGAATCCTGTGTTGCCATGGGGGGCGTCATTAAGATAATGCAAAATGGCAAAATAATACGGATTAGGGGTGTCAAAATGTGGCATGCATTGTAATGGTACAAGCGCTTGTGGTTGGGTATCGATAAGTGAAAATACGCATTGTTGCGGTTTTAAGCGCCGAGTTGTTGGAATGCGGTACACATCGTAAATCATTTGGAACACGGCATTGATCACATCGATAATATACTGCCTTGGTAGTGCGGTACGTTGCCCTGGGTAAAACGAGTTTTTGTCTTGATTAAATTCACTGCTATTAATCGCGATATCAATCAGTTGATTGATATCGTCTGCAAAGTTATCAATCACAATAACTGGGGTTCGTTGTTGGCCAATCAATTGTACCTTAGGCACAATATGATTGACCTTGATGATGGATTTTGTTGTTTGCGGCGTTGGCATGGTTAGCCTTACATTGCCGTTGATTTACAATAATGCTGCACAAAATCATTATGCGCGGGCAAACTGTCAACTTTACGTTTAACCGTTGCTTTAATGTTGTTTAAAAAGCTTTGTAGTTCGGCAGGCTCCATTAAATCAACAATTGGGTGATATTCTTTAGGTATTAATCCCTGTCCCATCATGACCTGGATCCACGAACTTTCGCCAAACAGTTCATTACCATATTTGTACACTTTGCCAGATTGACTAAACATGTCGATACGGTGCTGCAATGAGGCGGGGATTGGCATGTTTTTACAGTAGCGCCAAAAACGGCTGTCTTCGCGGTCGGTGACTTTATAATGCAAAATAATAAAGTCGCGAATATTGTCCATTTCTATTTTGGTTTGCTGGTTAAATTCATCCACATCGGCTTGTATGATGCCGTTTGATGGAAATAGTTGCAGTAGGCGCACGATGCTGCGCTGGATCAAATGAATGCTGGTGGACTCTAACGGCTCTAAAAAGCCAGATGACAATCCTACTGCCACACAGTTTTTGTTCCAGTGTTGACGACGGGTGCCGGTTTTAAACTTAATCACTCGCGGTTGATTAATCGGTTTACCTTCAATGTTATTAAGCAGTAATTCAGTTGCGTCTGCATCCGAAATATACTTACTGCAAAAAACCATACCATTACCGGTTCGAGGTTGCAGTGGGATTCGCCATTGCCAGCCAGACTCGTGGGCAATTGAGCGAGTGTAAGGAATGGGTTGCTGTACGGCTTCAGTTTGTACGGCAATAGCACTGTCACACGGTAACCAATGGCTCCAATCATCAAAGCCAGTATTTAATGTTTGCTCGATTAATAAGGCTCTAAATCCGGTACAGTCGATAAATAAATCGCCTTCAATAACCTCGCCATTCTCAAGCTGTAATGCTTTAATTTCGCCAGAGTCATCATGTTGCAACACATCGGCAATTTTTCCTTCAATGCGTGTCATACCATGCTGCTCGGCAAATTTACGTAAAAATTTAGCGTATAAGCTGGCGTCCATGTGGTAAGCATGGTTGTAGTCTTGGTTGGGTAATACCGCAAACCGCCCCTGGCGAGCGGCCAAATGCTCAGTGCAATAATCACCGATCTCACTGACTATATTTTGTTGCATTCCTTTGACCCAAAAGTGCTGAAAGCCGCAGGCCCAGCAGTCTTTACCTAGAAATCCAAACGAGTGCAAATAGTCTTTATTCACGTCGTGCCAGTTTTCAAACTGAATGCCCAACTTAAACGTGGCATTGGTGGCGGCCATCACATCTTGCTCTTTTAAACCCAGTAGGCGATGAAAAAGATGCAGGGTAGGGATGGTCGCTTCACCAACGCCGACGGTGCCGATGTCGTCAGACTCCACTAATACTACGTCAAGGTTTTTGCCCATGAGTTTGCTAAATGCGGCGGCGGCCATCCAGCCTGCCGTGCCACCGCCTGCTATGACAACTTTTTTGATTGATTTATTCATCTTGGGCATCCTGTTTTATGTTTGCTGTGTTCAGCATTATCGTTTTAATTTATTAATTAACTCTGCGCGTAATTTACGGGCGTTTAATTCATCTAAAGGTTTGCTTAGCATGCCTTTAGCATCGTCTGGCATGTAGCTATCGTCTACTTCATCATGCTCAAAAATGTAATGGTCAAATATTGCTTTCCAGGCCTGGCGCTGCGCTTTTGGCAGTGAGCGTAGGCTTAACACACTGTGCAGGAGTGCGTTATTAGGGCGACCTAAATGCCCCGGCGTGTTGCGCCACCAATGAGTAATCAGTACGTTAATATCGTCAATACCGCGCACATGATGCCACCACATACTGGGAATAAATAACACATCACCTGGTGTCAGCTCAGCTGTTAATGAGGCCGCCAGTGCGTGTTTAAATTTAGGAAATAGTTCAAAGTCTGGCTTATCAAAATCCACCATGCTGATGTCTTGCCCGCCAGGAGCAAACTCCATCGGCCCGACATAGAGGTTACTTATTTGCTCTGGCGGAAAAAGAGTAAAAGTGCGTTTACCCACTACGTTACAGGCGAGGTTGAGCGGAAAGTCAAAATGAGCGGCAACCTTGGTTTTGTTGCCTAGCCAAATACTGGTAAGCGGGTTGATTGGGCTAATATCAAGGCTATTTTGCTCTCCAAGACCGGGCAAAAAGTGATGGATATCTGTCGAGCCCATGTAAATGCCTGCCGGCGTTGGGCTGGCATTTTCTTGTTGTAAGCGGCTAACTAACTGATTGAAATCTAAACGTCCTGCTTGATAATTAAAGCCATTGAGTTGTTCATTGTAAAAAACGCGCCCTTGCTGCTCTGGTGGCAAGTAATAAGCCGTTACGGCATTGCCTTGATAAAACTGGCGTAAATAATCTAACGCTTTGTCAGCAGACTCTAGCCCTGCTTGTACAACAGGCCAATGATGACATAAGCCTTTAAACACCATGGGTTTGTTGGCGTTTTTAACATAGTCCATCACCTGCGCTAACGACCAACCGCTCACACTGTCGACGGTTTGCATTGTGCCTGTGTGTACTGAGGCTTGAGCCTGGTTGCTGTGAGACATCAGCTGGCTTCCTTTTATCCTTGTGCGTTTTTAAGGTTAAGTAAATCGCGTACTTTGCTTTGTGAGGCAAGGGCCATGAAAATGGCTTGCAAGTAACCTTGTTGATGCAATGTCGCTAAGGTGTCTGCTGATAGCGTCGCTAGGGTGTTTTCGTTAATGGTATAAAAGCCGATCATTTGGTGTTTTTTACCGTTGTCGAGTTCGATGTCAAGGGTGAACGACTCAAGCAACTCATGCTTAATTAGCGCTTCAATAAACTGTTGGTTGTCGATAAGGCCATGGTGAATGAGCTCTAGCATTTCGCCGACTTCATCTAATAACGGTGTATTACCGCCATAGGGTAAAAATAGCGCTTCGCCTTCGGTTTGGCTCACTCTAGGATGATCTAAATCAATATGAATAACGCGCTGCTGACGTTCAACACCATCTTCGCGCACGGTTTGTTGACCAATTAAAAAAGGTTGGCGACGAACTGTGAGCGGAATATAAGATGCGTTCCAACCCTCATTTGATAAAAACAGGTTTTCATTTTGGGTAAACCCAAACAGTGCCACCGAATAAAACTGGCCTGTTGTTGCATCTTTGTGGAAGAAAATAGGGTAGTGAGCTTGAATACTGCGAAACTCTTGCGGAAAGGTCACGCTGTACCATAAGTTGTCGCCTAAAGCGGCTGAGCGGCTTGTGTTTATCTTTAAGTCTTTATGATCGATGCTATTAAGTAATACATGCTGAGTCATATTGTGTCCTATATTGTTCGTTCAAATACGTTATGTTGTTATGATTTTTATACGTGACGTCATCTTCAATTTAACAAGTGTCTAACGGAAACCCTCTGCCGTATTATCAAAGCTTTGGAAATCCATATTGTGCCACCTTATCGAGTAAAGCCCGGTTAGTCGGTAAGCTTTTACTCAATGCTTGTGTGCGCTGCTGGTTATCGGTAAACAGTCGCTGAGCCAGTTGCTGTAAAGACGGTTTAACCTGGCTAGGTAACTGGGTTTGAAACCCCATGCCATAAAGCACATATTGAAAACTGGCCGCAGGGAAGAGCGCTTCTTTATAGCTAATATCGTGTTGGCTTGGAGCCTGGTAACGCCATAATTCAAGCTGTGCCTGTAAGCGTTCAGGTATTGAGCTGTTTTGGCGATGGTCGCACCAATAGTCGTCGGCGTCTCGTTGGCTAATAACATAATGCAGCTTTAAAAAGTCAATAATTTGCTGCCAATGCTGCTGATAACGTAGGTTTACTCTATCTGCAATGGTGTCCATTACCTGACGATTGGGCGGTAATTGTTGGGCGAGTGTAGATGCTGTCCACTCGATTAACGCAAGGGCTGATGCTTCTAATGGCTCGATAAATCCTGCGGCCATGCCAATGGCAATACAATTATTTTGCCAACATTTAGCATGATAGCCAGGGTTAATATTAAGCTTGCGTAGCTCAAGTTGCGAAGCAAGCTTGTCGCTTGTGCCATTTGCAGTAATATAGCGCCGCAATACTTGCTCTGCCTGGGTGTCGTTACTGTGGCTTGATGAATAAACATATCCAACGCCTTTTCGGGTCGGTAAGCCGATATCCCAAATCCAACCATTTGGCTGCGCGGTTGAGTGAGTGCAAGAGGCGATGGCGGTTGCCGGATCTTCATAAGGTACTTGTACGGCCAAGGCGCTGTCGTTAAACAAAACCGATTTTTGGCATAAAAACGGCACGTGCAAGTGCTCACCTAATAGCAATGATTTTACCCCAGTGCAGTCGATAAATAATTGCCCTGAAATCTCACCATGTTGCTTGGTTATCAGCTTTTCAATGTCGCCTTGTTCATTATTCACAATCTGTTCGACATGATCGTAAATATGATTAACACCGAGTTTTTGAGTGCAATGTTCTGTCAGTAACTGGCTAAATTTGCCCGCATTAAGGTGGTAACCATAGTTATTTTGAAAGTGATATTGCGCCGTTGATATGGTTTTAGGAGCTAAACCAAGCTGAGATACGACGTCCTGGTTACTCACGGCCTTAGCAAAGCTTACGTGTTGTGCATGAGGCAACCAAAATGGGCATAAATCGAGTTCTTGATGACCATGAGGTAGGCTAAATGGATGCAAGTAGCTGTTTGAACTGTCTGGGGTATCATTTCGCCAATGAATAAAGCGAGAGCCTTGCTTAAAGCTTGCATCACAACGGCGAATAAAGTCATTTTCATCAATGCCGATTTTGCTCAAGGTTGAGCGCATTGAAGGCCAGGTACCTTCACCTACACCTATGGTGGCTACTTCGGGCGATTCAATTAAGGTGATGTTGAGTTTAGGCGAGTGAGCCAATACGCCCTTGTCGACATTATGCTCGGCGGCGAGTAGTCCTGCCGTTATCCAACCGGCTGTGCCGCCACCAACAATGACTATTTGGGTGATTGGTTTTTGCATAATATCTACCTACGCTTTGGGCGTTATTGTTATTTTGATAATGTTGCAACGTTATGACGTAAAATGAGCATCACTACATCATAAGTAGAAATTTATAAAATGTAAGCACTTTCATGTTTTGATTATCACATTGTGTTTTTTAATACTTTGATTTTAAAGCTCGGTGTTGTGCTATCGCATTGTGGTCAGTATTAAAAAAGCAGTAACGTCCTTGTCACTTAATATATACAGATAAAAAAAGAGGTGCCAAAGTTTGAGCACCTCAACGACCTAAATAGGGCTTGATGTATCCCGCTAACACTGGGGGAAAGCGGGATAACATCAAGTGAGATACAACTTAGAAGGTGTAACGAGCACCAACGCTGTAGCGAGCACCTGTTTCGGTTAGGTTTAACACTTGCTCGTCAGCACGACCGTGAACTCGGGTATATTCTTCGGTAATGTTAAGCCCTTCGAAAAATACCGTTAGGCCTTCAACTTGCTCGATGTCATAACTGACAGATAAGTCAATTTGCGAGTAAGCTTCAGTGTACTGAGGGTTAGCACCAGTATCTTGACCGCGAGAGTTTAAGAACTCGTCACGCCAGTTGTAAGCCACACGAGCTTGGAAGCCGTAGTTTTCGTAAACTAATACCGCGTTTGCCGTATCACTTAGACCGATAAGCGCAGGTTGGTCTTCGAGTAAGAAGTTGTCATATTGGTCATCGCTATTAACGATGGTGTAGTTGGCAATAACACCAAATCCGGTTTCACCGAAGAAATGCTGTACCGCAAACTCCCAACCATCAATTACTGAGCTACGAGAGCTGTTAGATGGTGTGTCGATGAAAAACTCTAACAGTTCATCGTTATTAGCCGCACTACCTGCAATGGTCCCATTAGCGACATCTACAGCTGCATTATCGGCAAAGTTGTCGAATATGTATTGACGAACAATACCTGCATCAGACGAACCAGTTGCTTGAACCGCAGCTTGATATAAATCACCTGTTGCTGGGTTGTACATGCCATCATAAGTCGTAACAACGTTGGTGTTACTGATAAAGTTCTCAGTATCTTTATAGAAGTAACCCACAGAAACATAACTTGACGGTGCGTAATACCACTCTGCTGAAAAGTCGTAGTTTTTTGACTCTAAAGGTAACAAACTTGGGTTACCCGCTGAACCACCACCATTACTTTGGTTTGCAAGCGTGCTACGAACTGTACCACCTTGAATAGAGGTGTAGTCAGGACGACCTATGGTTTCGCTGAAAGCGGCACGCAGCATAACATCTTCAACTACTTCAATATTAAAGTTAATATTTGGTAGTAAGTAATCATAATCACCTTTTTGGGTTTCAAATACGCGATCGCCAGATGCCACGAGTGCGATTTCAGTATCACCCACCCAACTTGTGCCGTTATATCCCGCAACCGCTGAAGTTGATGTGACGTCAGTTTTCTCGTAACGTAACCCTACGTGGACATCATATGGCATGTCGCCAATTTCGCTGTCATAGTTGTATTGTACGTATACCGCTTGAGATTCTTCTTCGGTAAAACGGTCAACGTCAGACGCGTAATCTGTAGATGGGCAGAAACCGTTACCGCAATCACCCATAACAGATGAGGCGTAATTTGCAGCCGCGTAATCACGTACAGCATCAAAATCCCACACAAACATGGTGTTCAAAATGTCGTAAGTGCCAGTGCCATCAGAGAAATCGCCACCGTTAGCACTGAATTTATCGTGAATGGTGTCTGCAGGGAACCAAGCATCATCTAAATCACCAGGGCTACCCACACCACCCCAATCGTTACGCTGGACGTTAACTGATTGCGAATGGTTATTTACTGTGGTTAAAGCTAAACCAAAATCGATACTGCCAGCGTCTTCAAATACGTATTCACCGTCAAGTTGATATTGATCAATTTCTGATTTATTACGTGCATTACCAAATACAGAACCTGTTACCACCATGTCAGCAGGTGTAATGGCGTTACCACCACCCACGGCTAATACTGGTAAATCGCCACTGAAATCAGTCGCGGCACTAGTACGAACAAAACCTGCGGTACTTAAGGTATTGCTTGAGCCGTAAATGCTATTTGGTTTGTTTTCTGCCACAGAGCTGTGCGCATCGAATGTCAGTGTTAGGTCTTCATTGGCTTGCCACTCGATGTTAAAACCAAGTGAGCCACTTTCGTTTCTTACGCCATAATCACCAGTCGCCATTGATAAATCTTGAGCGCTTGCATAGGTTTCTGAATAGATTAATGGAGAAGAAATTGGGCCATCAGTCCAAACGTTTTCTGAAGGAGCAAACGTAAACCAGGCTGATACGTCATTGTATTGAGTATCAACGTCATTACGCATGTAGGTGTAGTCTAACGTAGTGGTAATAGAATCTACCGGACGATATTGTAAAACTAGCTGACCGTTAGTACGTTGACGTTGTTGTTCTTCAAAACGGTAAATGGTGGTTTGCGGTACAGAGTAGATATCACCTTCACCTGGGCGATTGACTTGACCGTCTTGTGGTACACCACCCCATTCAGCGGTACCTGCACCCCAGTCGTTATCAACTGTGCCAGGAAAGCTGCGCCAGCCGGTACCGACTTGAGCTTGAGCGTTGCCTGATTCACGTTCTTGGAAACTGGCAGAAATCGAAATACCAAATTTATCATCGGCAAAGGTATTAGAGTACAAGCCTGATAACTCAGGAGTCATACCGCCTTCACGCGTTGATTTGTCATCCATGGCTTTTGCGCCAAAGGTGGCTTTTAATCCAGGAGAGCTCAGTGGCTTATGGGTTAAAATATTGATGGTAGAACCAATACCACCCGTTGGGTTTTCTGCTAACGCGGTTTTAAAAACTTCAACGCCGCTAATACTTTCTGAGGCGATGTTAGCAAAATCAAATGAGCGTGAACCTGTTGTTACCGGCATTTGGCGGCCGTTCAGTGTTACTAGGTTAAAATCTGGACCAAAACCACGTACTGTAACTTTACTGCCTTCGCCGTTGACACGGTCAATCGAAACACCACTGATACGTTGTAGCGATTCGGCTAAGTTAGTGTCTGGAAACTTACCGATATCTTCTGCTGAAATAGAGTCTACAACGCCGTTAGAAGAACGCTTTACATCCATTGATTTAATTAAACTACCGCGAATACCAGTCACCGAAATGACTTCGATATTCTCGTCATTGGTTTCTTCTGCAGCATGAGCAGGTAGAAAAGTGCTCATACCAAGCACAAGCGATAAACTGGTCGCAAGCTTGGTTTTGTTAAATGTTCTTGTTTTCATCTAGGAAATCCCCATTGACTAGATTTTATGTCTTTCAATATTGCGAGTTGGGCGCAAATCGTTTTTGTAATTCTCCATCGGCGCTGTGATCATTATTTATAAATTGTTGTCATATAAAACAGCTAATGTAAGCGCTTACATAAAACTAGTGTAAATATTGATCTTAGTCAATAAAAATGATTAATAATTATTACATTTTGTTAACCGTCGTGATAGGGGATAAATGGTGGTAACTGTTAGCACCTGATTTTTATGTGTTTATTTTTATCGCGATAAATTGGTATGAAATGTAAGCGCTTTCTTTTGTTGCGAGAAATGTTGCTAGTTTTGGGCGTATTTATCCGATAAATACGTCAGTATAGCGGGGTGATATTGATAAGCCGGTAGGTGGTGGTTGGGCATTGTTTTCAAAATTGAGTCAAAAACAATGCCATCACGAGTAAAAAACGCGATACTGGTTTAGTCTATGGCTTTGGTTGAGGTACGGATAAACAACTCTGGCGAAAACGAGCTTTCTACCAGGATTTCAGTGTCGTTATATACGTGCTGTAGTACCCATCTTGCTGCCATTTTACCCATTTCATGAATAGGGTTACTTACCGTAGTTAACTTAGGTGAAATATACTGCGGAAACGGGATATTGTCGTAACCAATAAATGAGATGTCTTCAGGCACTCGTAAACCATGTTCTAAGCAAACTGATATTGCCCCAGATGCCATTTGGTCGTTGGCACACACCACAGCGGTAATTGGCTTGTTTAGCGATAACAAATGCTCCATAGCCTCGCTTCCGCCCGCTTCTTTAAAATCGCTTTCGTAGTAGAGGGTGTCATCAAAGTCTATATTGTATTGCTTAAGTGCGCGTTTATGGCCTTTTAAGCGATCCCTTACGTCGAGCTTAAATAACGGCCCTGATATGTAGGCAATGTCTTTATGGCCAAGGGATAAGATGTGGTCGGTGGCCATAAAGCCACCTTGTTCATTTTCAAGGTAAACACAACGCTCTTTAATAGCGTCGATGTAGCGGTTAATAAACACAATCGGAGTAGGACCTTTGCTGAGCTCAATTAAGTACTCATCAGAGACGGCTTCAATATCTAAAATAAGTGCATCACAGCCACGGCTCATCAAAAAATCGACACTGTCTTTTTCTTGAATTTCATCACTGTGGCCTGCTGCAATAATAACGTGCTTGTTGGCGCCACGCAGTACGGTTTCTATTTCGGTCATCATAGGGCCGTAAAACGGACCATCAAGTTGCGACACCAACACACCAATGCTATTGGAACAATTAGATGCTAAAGACTGTGCAATGGTATTGGGGCGATAGCCTAAAACTTGCATCGCATCCAATACTTTTTGTTTGGTTTTGTCACTGACTTTGGTGTTGTTGTTCATGACTCTAGAAACTGTTGCCAGAGACACTCCCGCCATTACCGATACATCGTAAATTGTTGCCATATATTCATTTCACGTTATTAAATTCAAATTAGCCTTGGAACATAAGGCGCCAAGACTAACATGATTTTATTTTACTTCTCTATTTAATTCTAAGTGAATGCGATCAACTTGTTGATTATCGAGGATGTACCAACGCATCACAAACGCCACCAAAATAGAGCCAATGGCGGGGTAAATAGTAAAGGATAATAAAATGCCTTGTTGGGTTTCGGCTGTTTGAGCTGTATCAGCTTGATATCCGTAACCAGCTAACAACCAACCGGCTGCAGCACCACCAATGGCAACACCTAACTTGATGAAGAAAATAACAGATGAATAAATCATCCCTGTGATGCGAACGCCATTTTTGTATTGACCATAATCGACCACGTCGGCCATTTTTGCCCACAATAGCGGTGTGGCCATATTAAAGGTAAAGCCCCAGGCGATAAACATAAAGAAGGCTAAAACGACTTGTTCGCTTGGTACAAAATAACTTAACACACACAACGCAGCGGCAATAATTTGTAACCCTATATAGGCTTTTACTTTACAGATACGTTTAGCAAGAGGCTCTGCCAAAATACACCCAAAGATATTACCCACCATACCAAGAGTGATAAATAAGGTGATTGAGTCAGGCATATTAAGGTAATACTTAACATAATAAATGGCTAAGCTAGTACGCAGCACCATGCCAGATAATAAACACACGGCGGCAACAGCAAGTACCCGCCATTGATCATTTTTTAGCATGTCGCCAAAATCTTTTTTAAAGCTAGATTGTTGATCCACTGGTGGGTGTAAACGTTCTTTTGTGCCCCAAAAACACACTAAAAACATCGCTACACCTAAAATACTCATAGCGGTAATCGTCAGTTGATAGCCTTTGGCTTGATCGCCCTGACCTAAGAATTCAACTAAAGGCAATGTGAGGCCTGATACAAGTAGGCCACCAATCATGGCAAACACAAAACGGTATGATTGTACTGATACTCGCTCTCTTGGATCGGCGGTTAATACGCCACCTAGCGCACAGTAAGGAATGTTAATTGCGGTATACACCATCATCAATGCTGTGTAAGTGACAAAAGCATAAATCATTTTGCCATCTTCAGTTAAATCTGGCGTGGTAAATGCCAACACACTGATAAAGCCAAAGGGCAGAGCAAACCATAATAAGTAAGGCCTAAATTTACCCCAACGGGTATTGGTTCTGTCTGCAAGTGCTCCCATTAAAGGATCGGTTACCGCATCAATTAAGCGTACGGCTAAAAACATGGTGCCGACAAACGCCGGTGAAATACCGAAAATATCGGTATAAAAAAAGGTTAAAAACAGCATCACCGTTTGAAAAACGATATTACTGGCGGTATCCCCAAGCCCGTAAGCAATTTTTTCTTTAATACTGATCATACTTGCCTCAATAATTGTGTTTTTTGTTTTAATATGATGCGACTAGATGACTAAAATAAAGCCGTTCATAGATTAGGAACGGCTGTAACAGCTTTTTTTTATTTTCTATTAGCAATTAAGTCTTTGTAAGCGTATGCACTTGATTTAAGTGTTCGTTTTTGTGTTGCGTAATCGACATACACAATACCAAAGCGTTTTAAATAACCTTCTGCCCATTCAAAGTTATCCATTAAACTCCAAGCAAAATAACCTACAATATTAACGCCTTGTTCTATTGCATTATTTACAGCATTTAAGTGGGCGTCATAATAGGCGAGTCTGTCTTGATCATCCACTTTTCCGTCGATTAATTTGTCTGCCATCGCTGCACCATTTTCGGTGATGTACATCGGCGGTAATGGGTACAATTTGTGTAGTGAGGTTAATAAGTCAGTAAAGGCTTGTGGGTAAATTTCCCAACCAATATCGGTTTTAGGCTTATCGACCATATCAATTTGGCTAAAACCAAGAGTCGCATCAGCTTTATATACTGCACGGGTGTAAAAGTTAATGCCCAAAAAATCGATGGGTTGCGCAATAATGTCAAAGTCGCCTTCTTCCATTACTGGTACATCTTGCGGGTCAAAATCATTAATGATCTCTGGGTAGCAGCGGTCAAATAGTGGCTTGATGTACCATTGATTAAAATATTGATCGGCTTTGCTGGCTGCTTGCACATCTGCTATTGAGTCTGTTGCGCTGTAACACGGGGTAAAGTTAAGTACGATGCCATTTAGGGTGTTAGGGCTGTTTTTTTGCAGTACTTTCATTGCTAATCCGTGTGCTAGCAATAAATGGTGAGCAGATTGGCGACCATAAGACTTTTTGGCTAAACCGGGTGCGTGAACGCCAATTTCGTAGCCTAAATATGAGCTACAAAAAGGCTCGTTAAATGTGGCATATGAATACACCCTATCACCTAAAGCTTGAGTAATTTTGTCGGTGTAATCGGCAAACAAGTAGGCAGTTTCGCGATTTAACCAGCCACCATTGTCTTCAATGTGTTGTGGTAAATCCCAGTGGTATAAGGTCACAAAAGGTTTAATACCGCGACGATTCAACTCATCTAATAAGTCGATGTAAAACTGCACACCTTGCGCATTTACACTGCCGTCTTTGTGCAATACACGTGGCCAAGAAATCGATAAACGATACGCATCAACGCCGAGTGACTCAATTAGGTCAATGTCTTCTCGCCATAGTTTAACGTGCTCACAAGCTTGCTCACCGTTTGAACCATCACGGATTTTGCCTGGCGTGGCGCAAAAGGTATCCCAAATACAGGCTAAACGAGAATCTGCTGCCCCTTCAATTTGAAACGAAGCTGTTGCCACACCATAGGTGAATGCTTTTGATTGCATTTTCGAGTTAGCTGGTAACATTATTTTCATATTAATTTTCACTTAGTATTGATTAAATTTGAGTCTTTGTTATTGAGAGTTTTTTGCGCTGAAACACCCGTTATAACGCGCTTGTCCCGATTTTCTCAATGATGAAAATATCTATTAGAGTACTTAAAAATCGTTGACATCAGTTATCGATATGTTAAAAATGAAAGCGCTTACATTGAGATTAGTGATTAATTACTCAAAGGTCAATAATTGATTTTGCAAATTAGTGGTTACCAGCCCGTAGGGGAGATGATTAACTTAGCTGAATTGGGTTAATGATTTATGGGCATTGTATGTTGCTATTGATTTAGCGATTGAACGGTAGCGATTAATCATCATTTATTGATAACAACCCAATATAACGATTTATAACATAGGGAATGTCATGGCGACTTCACATCAACCAGAATTAACGCATGTTGATTCGACCCATCAAATCGGGGACTTTCGCTTTGCGTTAGTCGCGTTAACCTCTTTATTTTTCATGTGGGGGTTTTTAACCTGCCTCAATGATATTTTAATTCCATACCTAAAAAACATGTTTGAGCTTAATTACACTCAAGCCATGTTAGTGCAGTTTTGTTTCTTTGGTGCTTACTTTATTGTGTCGATTCCCGCTGGCGCACTAGTGGGTAAAATTGGTTATCAAAAGGGGATTATCACTGGTTTAGTGATTGCGTGTGTCGGATGTTTATTATTCTATCCTTCAGCGAGTTACGGCTCTTACAACATGTTCCTTTTTGCTTTTTTTATTCTCGCTTCTGGCATCACTATTTTACAAGTATCTGCTAACCCTTATGTCAGTGTACTTGGCCCTGCTGAGACGGCATCTTCACGATTAACCTTAACCCAAGCCTTTAACTCTCTTGGTACAACCGTTGCGCCTTTCTTTGGCAGTTGGTTAATTTTATCAACGGTAGAACACGATGAAAAATTAACTGAAGTGGGTGAGGTGATTGGGCAGTTATCTGTACAGCAGCAAGCAACAGCAGTACAAACGCCCTATTTAATTTTAGCGGGCGCCTTATTTGCCCTAGCGCTTATTTTTATGCTGTTAAAACTGCCGCTATTAGGCAAAAAAGTGCTGAGCACAAACAGCGAGCCTGCTGGCAGTGCATGGCAGTATCCGCATCTAGTGTTAGGCGCCGTAGGTATTTTTGTTTACGTGGGTGCTGAAGTCGGCATTGGCAGCTTTTTAATTAGCTTTTTAACTCAAGACGACATAGGTGGGTTATCTGAGTCACAAGCAGCTAACTATATCGCCTACTATTTTGGTGGTGCCATGGTGGGCCGCTTTATTGGGGCGGCTGTGATGCAAAAAGTGAGAGCGGGTAAAGTATTAGCCTTTAATGCGCTTTGTGCTTGTGTATTGGTGGTTGCAGCCATGTTTAGTGCAGGCAGTGTGGCAATGTGGGCTTTATTGTTTGTAGGGCTGTGTAACTCGATCATGTTCCCGACCATTTTTAGCTTAGCGTTACAAGATTTAAAACAACATACAAGCCAGGGCTCAGGTATTTTATGTTTAGCCATTGTCGGCGGCGCCGTTTTACCTTTATTGCAAGGTGTTATGGCTGACAGTTTTGGTATTCAATTAGCCTTTATTGTGCCATTAGTTTGCTATGGTTTTATTGGCTACTACGGTTTAGTGGGCTGCAATGCAAAGCGTCCTCAGTTTAATGCACAGCAGCAGGGATAAGGAAACACAATGAACACCAATCAATTTATTAACGGATTTACGTCAGGTAAATTAGCTTTGCCACTGAGTACAGTAAGTTTAGCTGTGATTTTAAGCTTAACTGGGTGCAGCGATTCGACTCCTGTTGAGCAAGTTCCTGACACTTCTGCGGGAGTTGTTGAGGACACAGCGGTAAAATCTGGCATTGATTTATGGCCAGCGCTGACTCCTGCTATTGCGAAAGATGCAGCGCTTGAAGCTAAAATTGCGGCATTGGTTGCAAAAATGACCGTAGAGCAAAAAGTGGCTCAGATGATCCAACCCGAAATCCGCGACATTACCATTGAAGATATGCGTAAGTATGGATTTGGTTCATACCTTAATGGCGGTGGCGCTTACCCAAATAATGATAAACACGCCACACCAGCGGACTGGATTGCCTTAGCTGAAGCCTTATATCAAGCGTCTGTCGATGATTCTGTCGATGGCATTAATATTCCGACAATGTGGGGTACCGATGCGGTACATGGTCACAACAATGTGATTGGCGCGACATTATTTCCGCACAACATCGGTTTAGGTGCAGCCAATAACCCTAAGTTGATTGAACAAATTGCAGCGATTACAGCAAAAGAGGTGATGGTAACGGGTATCGATTGGGTATTTGCACCTACAGTTGCTGTGGTTCAAGACGACCGTTGGGGCCGCAGTTACGAAGGCTATTCAGAAGATCCTACCATTGTAAGAGATTACTCATTTGCCATTGTTGAAGGATTGCAAGGTGCTGTAAATGGCGACTTTTTATCGGATCAACGCGTGTTATCAACGGTTAAGCACTTTTTAGGCGATGGTGGCACAGAAAAAGGCATCGATCAGGGCGACAATATTGCCAGTGAGCAAACATTGGTTGATGTGCATGCTCAAGGTTATGTTGGCGGTTTAAATGCAGGTGCGCAAAGTGTGATGGCTTCATTTAACAGCTGGCATGGGGTTAAAAACCATGGCAATAAATACCTGCTGACAGATGTGTTAAAAGACCGCATGGGCTTTGACGGCTTTGTGGTAGGTGACTGGAACGGCCATGGACAAATTCCGGGCTGTACCAACGAGTCTTGTGCTCAGGCTGCCAACGCTGGCTTAGATATTTTTATGGTGCCAACTGCGGCATGGAAACCCTTATTTGAAAACACTGTGGCGCAGGTTAACAGTGGTGAAATTAGCCAAGCCCGATTAGATGATGCCGTATCACGTATTTTGCGGGTTAAATTTAGGGCTGGTTTATTTGATAAGCCAAGCCCTGCTAAGCGTCCATTATCAGGTAAAACAGAATTAATAGGCCAAGAAAGTCATCGTGAAGTTGCACGTCAAGCTGTGCGTGAGTCATTGGTATTATTGAAAAATAATCAAAAGTTATTGCCACTGTCACCCAAATCAACTGTTTTGGTTGCGGGTGACGCTGCAGATAATATTGGTAAGCAGTCTGGCGGTTGGACCATTACCTGGCAGGGTACTGACAATCAAAATGCTGATTTCCCTGGGGCAACCTCAATTTACTCTGGTATTGAGCAAGCCGTTAAGCAAGCGGGTGGCCAGGCAATATTAAGTCCTACTGGCGAGTTAACCACGCAACAAAAACCTGACGTGGCCATTGTGGTTTATGGAGAAGAGCCATACGCAGAAGGTAACGGTGATATTGATAATTTAGAATATCAACGGGGTGACAAACGCGATTTAGCCTTGTTAAAACAACTTAAAGCACAAGGTATTCCTGTTGTGTCGGTATTTATCAGTGGCCGCCCAATGTGGGTAAATCCTGAATTTAATGCATCTGATGCTTTTGTTGCAGCATGGTTACCTGGCTCTGAAGGTCAAGGGATTGCCGATGTGTTGTTTACCGATGCCAACGGAAAAGTGCAGCATGACTTTGTGGGTAAATTGTCATTCTCATGGCCTGCAACACCACAACAAACCACAGTTAATGTGCCGCTACAAAGCGCATCAGCTGAGCAAAAAGCACAATACAAGCCGCTTATTCCATTTGGTTATGGGCTAAATTATCAGTCAGATGTATCGAGCGCTGTCGTGTTAGATAGCTTGTCTGAAGACAACCTAGCGGCTGAGCAAACCATTTCTGACTTGGCTTTGTTTGAGCGCGCAGTGAAATCTCCTTGGTCTATGTACATTGCCAATAGCGTAGAGCGTCAAGGTATGTCGAGCAGTGTGGCCAAAAATAGCGCGTTAACTATTCGCACCATGGATCGCGTCGTGCAAGAAGATGCTCGTTTAGTGTCATTTAATGGCAGCGAACAAGGTATTGTTGGTTTAGTGAGTAATTTCCCACGTGACTTTAGAGCCTACAGTAACAGTGATTCAGCATTGTCGATAAGCATCAAGAGTTCGGCCGTGCTTGAAAAACCGTTGTGGCTAGGTATGGCTTGTGAAGGAGACTGTCGTAAACAGCTTGATATTGCTCAGCAGGTTAATAGTCAGTTGGGTGAGTGGCAAACCTTAAGCTTTTCACTGGCATGTTTTGCAGATGAGCCTATGGACTTTGGCAAAATCACCATGCCGTTTTACCTAGCGACCGACGCTAAAGTAGACATCAGCTTTAGCGATGTGGTGATCAAGTCTCAGCCGAGCGAAAACACAGTCACTTGTAAGCAATAACCAAAGCGTTACCTAAGTTAGGCTCATCTATTTTAGATGAGTCTAGCTTAACTCAACCCAAATTTGTGCCAAGTGATGTGGTTAATGGTGTTTTAGACACTGTTATTTGCAAAGCGCGAAGAACCATAAATGAGGAAAACAATGAGCTACTTTAATAATAAATATTCATTTTTGCTTTGTTTAACCACACTGGTATTAATGCCGGGGTGTTCTGACGATGACGCCATTATCACTCAAGAAGATACCAGTATTGCTGATAGTTCTGATAGCGGTTGGAATATGGTTTGGCAAGACGAATTTGATGGCAATGCAGTCGATAGCAACAAATGGAGTTTTGCTGTTGACTGTTATGGCGGCGGTAATAACGAAGCTCAATGTTACACAGCCAGAACAGAAAACGCCTCAGTTGCCGATGGCATGTTAACCATAACCGCCATCAAAGAAACGTATTCGGGCCCAGCGGTTAACGACTCAGACCCAAGCTATGATATTAACGATACCTCCAAAACCCTTGACTATACCTCTGCACGGTTAGTGTCTAAAAATAAAGGTGATTGGAAATACGGCCGTTTTGAGATCCGTGCCAAGTTACCTCAAGGCCAAGGTACATGGCCAGCAATTTGGATGCTTCCAACCGATTGGGTATATGGCCCATGGGCTGGTTCAGGTGAAATTGACATCATGGAAGCGGTGAATCTTAAGGTAGAAGTCGACGGCGAAGCGCCAGTGGCGGCGATCCACGGCACTTTACATTACGGTAAGCAATGGCCAAACAATGTTTACACAGGGCAGGAGTACACCTTACCTGACGGGGCCAATCCAGCAGATGACTTTCATGTGTATGCCGTTGAATGGCAAGAAGATGAAATACGCTGGTATGTTGACGATGTACACTTTGCCACCCAACAATCTTCTGGCTGGTATAGCCAATACGTAGACGACGAAGGCCAATTAGTTAACGCACCAGATGATGCACCCTTTAATCAACGTTTTCATATGTTATTAAATCTTGCTGTGGGCGGCGCCTGGTCGGCAAACGTGCATAACACAGGTATTGATCCGTCAGTATTTCCGCAATCCATGGTAGTGGATTATGTTCGCGTTTATGAATGTGCGCAGTCGCCAAGTACTGGCGCGGGGTGCGAAACCATTGACGAAACCGTCACAGTAACGCCAGGGCAAACAGCACCAGAGATTGTTATCCCCGACACCAGCTTTGGCCAACAATCACCATTAAACCTGTTTAGTTTTGGCGATCAAGATGCTTTAGCAGCAGGATTAATTTTTAACAGTTACAACCCTGATAATGCCATAAGTTATCAAGTGATAACGGACGACACCCAGGGAAACGTACTACAGATTACTAAAACGGGCGATACTGGTAATCTGTATTTTGAGTACAGCCCAAGAGCCGATTTAAGCCACTGGCAGGCATTAGGTGCGTTAGTTTTTGATATTAAAGTA
Organism: Shewanella inventionis; assembly: GCF_019931735.1. Classification (NCBI taxonomy): domain Bacteria; kingdom Pseudomonadati; phylum Pseudomonadota; class Gammaproteobacteria; order Alteromonadales; family Shewanellaceae; genus Shewanella; species Shewanella inventionis. Next base: position 2,190,844 of record NZ_CP082926.1, read on the forward strand.
TTATCTATTGCAGACGGTACCGAAGTATTGGTTAAAGCTGACAGTGGTTGGCCAAATGTCGGTGATGCAACCATAGAATTACCAACAACGCTTGAACAGTGGCAGCAAGTGAGTGTGCCACTGGCAACACTTGTGGCTAATGGTAACCGTTTTTCACCAGGTAGTACGGTCAACTTTGCTGATATCGTCAACCCGTTTGTGATTGAACCTACAGGTCCGATTGAGTTTCAAATAGATAATGTTCGTTATCAATACCAACTAGATAACCAAACTCAACTGAGTGTGTATGACGACGCTACAAATGCGCCTTTTGCCTACGGTCAATATGTTGCTTCTGGAGAACTTGCAGAAGCACAGGTAGATGTTGGCGGCGAACACAACATGGTGACTCAATTAACCTTTAACACTAATGAGGCTGTTGGGTATTTTCAAAGCCCTACCGTGTTTGATTTAAGTGATTTTACCACCTTATCTTTTGACTTATATGTGGTATCAGATCCAAGAGCGTCACGTTCGTTAAACATTAAAATGGATTGTCAGCACCCATGTAGCTCTGGTGATTTTGCCATTAACGCACCCGAGATAGGCGTATGGACACATTATGATATCAGTTTGACTGGTCTACAAAATAATACCGGCTCAACTCTGGATTTAACCAAAGTGGATACGCCCTTAGTGATATTCCCTAATTGGGGAGATCAACAAGGTGTGGTGTTACAAGTAGACAATATAAAAATAACCAAAGCGCTATGATATTTGGCCTTTTAGAATTATTAAAAGAGAAAAGGGAAGATGGAAAAGGCTGCTTGTTCGACAAGATTCATTGCCTTTTCAATGTATTCTCAGCGTTTTAGTGAAATATTGCTTATGCCAATGATTGAATACGAATGCAGAAATGCACAGTTTGCTTTGCGCCTTGTAGTGCTTAGCTTAGTATCAACAGGCAGAGGTTGTTGCAGGTATGTTGTTTGATAGTGAGCGTTAATAAAGCAATGTTAATCCTAATTGGCTTAACTTCGATGAAATCAATATATCAGTTTATGACGTGAACGATGGCATAATGCAAAAATGTTACATCGAACCGCTATAAATTTAAGGAATAGATTTGTCGAATTTTACATTTTCGCTCACTGATTTAGAGCACATAGTCACACTGGCCAAAGACGCCGGTAAAGCCATAATGCAGGTTTATGCTAAAGCTGATTTAGGTGTTGAAGTTAAACAAGATGACAGCCCAGTTACTGCTGCCGATATTGCTAGTCATAATGTGATTGTGGCTGGGCTCAAAACGCATTTTGCTGATATTGCCGTCATGAGTGAAGAAGCCGCCGACATCAGCTGGACCGAAAGACAAACATGGCAAACATATTGGTTAATTGATCCACTTGACGGCACCAAAGAGTTCATTAAACGTAATGGTGAGTTTACCGTTAATATTGCGTTAATTCATCAAGGAAAGGCAATTGCGGGGGTGGTTTATGCACCCGTTTTAAATAAATGTTACAGCGGCATATTAGGCCATGGAGCCTGGCTTGAGCATGAGGGTATTGTCACCGAACTTGATATTAGTTCACGTGCAATAAATACCCCTCCGGTCGTGGTTGGTAGCCGTTCTCACGTGAGCCCCGATGTGGCGTTATATCTGGAGCAGCTGGGTGAGCACACTATGCTCAGTGTCGGTAGCTCGCTAAAGTTTTGCATGGTGGCAGAAGGGCAAGCTGATGTGTATCCAAGGCTTGGATTAACCAGCGAATGGGACACCGCAGCAGCGCAAGCAGTACTAGAAAGTGCAGGTGGGGTTGTGTTGGCTTATCCAGCCATGACACCACTTGAATATAATCAAAAAGAAACGATTTTAAATCCATATTTTATTGCTGCGTCTAAGGCGTGGTTAGCAAAAAATTAGGTTTATCCTGAGTTTGCAAGTATGGACAAAACTTAACACGAATAATGGAGAGGCTAGTTATGATGCGCATGGGCGTCGATCTCGGTGGGACCAAAATTGAAATAGTAGCGTTAGCAGATGACGGTGCTGAAATATTCAGAAAGCGCATTCCTACGCCAAGAAACTACCCTGATACAGTGCAAGCTATTGTCAGTTTAGTAGCGGATGCTGAAGCAGCAACAGAGCAAACGGGTTCTGTAGGGATAGGTATTCCTGGTGTGGTATCACCGTTTACTGGGCTAGTTAAAAATTCAAATTCAACCTGGATTAACGGCCATCCATTAGACAAAGATTTAAGTGATGTTTTACACCGTGAAGTGCGTGTAGCTAACGATGCAAACTGTTTTGCGGTTTCAGAAGCCGTTGACGGCGCAGCAGCCGGAAAGCGTGTCGTATTTGGTGGCATTATCGGTACAGGTTGCGGTGCAGGTGTATCAATTAACGGAACAGTACACGGTGGTGGTAATGGCATTGGTGGTGAGTGGGGGCATAACCCGCTACCTTGGATGACACCCGATGAGTTTAATACCACTACGTGCTTTTGTGGTAACCGCGACTGTATTGAAACCTTTATTTCTGGCACTGGTTTTGTGCGTGACTTTCGTGCTGCCGGTGGCGATGCCACCAGTGGTATTCAAATTGCTGAAATGATGCAGCAGGGTGACCCATTAGCAACAGCAGCGTTTGAGCGTTTTATCGATCGCTTAGCACGTTCACTTGCTCATGTGATAAACATGATGGACCCAGATATGATTGTCTTAGGTGGCGGCGTATCCAACATCGAAGCCATTTATACCGAGTTACCTAAAGTGCTACCTAAATATGTTGTGGGCCGTGAGTGTGGCACGCAAGTTGTTAAAAACAAATTTGGTGCATCATCTGGCGTACGTGGCGCTGCATGGCTTTGGGGCAAAGACGAAAAGTAGGTTTACCCCAATTTGCGTGGTATCTAAACGGCACTTAATAGTGCCGTTTTTGTTTTGCGTAGACTAAGTTACACTAGCACTAATATTGAATCTAAGACTGAATAAAGATTGAGTGAATGATTGATGTTTTGGTTTAAAAAGCTCTTGTCACAATTAGTGATGCCCATTCCGTTAACTGTGTTGCTGTTGTTGTTAGCCGCGTTATTATGGCGCAGTCAAGGCCAATGGTTGCTTAAGCTTGGTAAAGTCAGCTTATCACTCGCTATAGCTGTGTTGTTTTTGTGCAGCCAATCGCAGGTTAGCTATTGGTTATCCGACTCATTAGAGTCTCGTTTTCTCCCTAATAACCAAAATATGGCACAAGGGTGCGTGGTGATGGTATTAGGCTCAAGTAATACCGAAAAGCCAGGCTTAACTGCTGTGCAGCAGTTATCTGCCACCGCATTAGCACGCTTAAGTGAAGGAATAAGGCAACTGAGTTTAGGGCAACAATGCACATTAGTGGTGAGCGGTTACAGTGGCGGCATACAACCGACACCACACGCCAGTATCATGGGCAACGCAGCGATTGAACTTGGGGTAAACCCGGCCAATATCATTAAGTTTGACCAGCCTAAAGATACCATAGAAGAGGCTTACGCTCTGCAGCAGTTGATTGGTTCACAACCTTTTAAACTGGTGACATCAGCAACACATATGCCGCGTGCAATGATGATTTTTACTCAAATAGGCATGCAGCCGCAAGCAGCGCCAACCGATTTTATTGCTCGTCAGAGTTTTTGGTGGAGACTTGATGCAGACCAATTATTGGCTTCTCAACGTTCCATTCACGAATATGTGGGTATGTTGTGGCTCAACATTAAATTTATATTACACCCGCCCATCGCCAAGGAGACACGCTAAATGATCGATGAGCTATTGATCACCCCCTTTTCAAAACGCAATGGGATTACGCTAACCTTATTTGGTTCGATTAGCCTGTTATCAAGCTTAGTGATTTTTATTGGCTTTGGCAGCTTGTTTGCGCTTGGCATGATGTTGTTTGCGCTGGGATCTGTTGGGTTAATTTTAGGCATAGCCAAAGTGTATCAACCCGCAGTTAGCTTTAAATTAACCGCCCAAGGAATGTGCTTTTTTCATCGTCGGGGGCAGGTATTTATTGAATGGTCTAATATACAACGTCTTGACAATGTAAGAGTTAATCAAAATATGGAGTTGATTGAATTGCCCTACATTGGCGTTAAGCTGAAACAAATTAACCCTATTTTAGATTGTATTTCGCCGCGTTTAGCCACAGGCTTGCTAACCGAGCAACGACCGCTATTAATGACGGCAGCTACACAAGATGAAGACTTACAAAGTTTAGAAGGCTATTTAGGCACAGAATACACGCCGTTAATTGTAAATGGCGACCGCTATCGTGGCGTATTAGCCATGTTTGGACACCGCTGCCAAACCTTAAATGAGCAACTGGGTTATCATCTTTATTTATCGACAGACAGTATTGATCGCGACCCAAAAGAGTTTGTTAGCTTGTTACGCCAATGGCAGCAGTCGAACCAAGCCGCCACGTTGACTGAGGTGCATTTACAAGGGGAATAATTAACCATGCTATTAACAGGCGGGTGTTTATGTGGCGCTATTCGTTACCAGACAACTGACATGCCATTTGATGCCGATCATTGCCATTGTAGCCAATGCCGTAAAAGTGCAGGTGCGGTGGTGATGAGTTGGATGGATTTTAATACCGAACAGGTAACATGGCTGCAAGGGCAGATCACAGAGTTTGCTTCTTCTGCTGATATTCGTCGTGGTTTTTGTCAGCAATGTGGCACCAGTATGACCTATAGACATGTGGATTACCCGCAGTACTGCACTTTGTCGATAGCATCACTTGATGACCCTAACAAAGTGCAACCCACATATCATATTTATACCAATGAGCAGGTCAGTTGGTTAACCATACAAGACACTTGTCAGCGTTTTAACACCAACAAAACCAGCACATAACCAAAGTGTTAACTCAAATATAACTTAAGCTTTATCAGCGTTTTTTGCGTCTGTATTGGCTGATGAGGTCGAGAGTGGGTCGCGGTGACGATAGCCTAAAAATTGGCCGCCATCTAAAATTTCAATGTTTTCGCAATAAGCATCACCCTCAAAAACGCCTTGTTCATGAAGGGTGATTTTTTTACAGCGAGCTTCTCCAGACATTTGGCCTGCTATTTTCAATTCGCGACATAAAATATCACCCTCAACTGTTCCTGAGGGTTCTATCGTTACATTACCCTGTGCCTGAATATCGCCATTAACATGACCTGCAATCAGGACATCACCACTAAACATCAATTTTCCTGTTAAATGACATTCTTGTGCAATAAAACTTAATGGGTTAACAGGCTTTTTTTGGCCAAACATCGCAGTGCCTTGGGTATATGGTTAAATAGGGGTGCTAATATAGCGTTAAAGACAACATAACAAAACGATAAATTGTGGGTTTTATTAACCCTATGGCATCAATGTGATCGCATCTGACGGACAAGGTGAAACACAAGCGCCACATCCTGTACATGCTTCTGTGTCTATTCGTGGTTTGGGCACTTGGCCTACCGCCATGGTAAAGCTAATAGCGCGGGGGTCGCAGGCATCTTTACAGCTTTGACACCATACGCCTTTCTCGGTTAAACAGTTGTCTTTTATACTGGCAACTATGTTCCACGGTAACGTTGCACTGGTATCAAAAACAGGTTCAGGACACACCTCAACACATTGTTTGCAAAATGTGCATTCATCCTGGCTAAAGTCAATTTCAGGAAAACCACCTTCACCACGTTTAATGATTTGTGTGTCACACGCATTAATGCATTTATCACAACGGGTGCAATTATCCGTAAAGGTTTGCTCGTCTTTACTCCAGGGCGGGCGGATCACATTGGTTTTACGGCGGCTAAAAAGATTACGGCGGCTTTGATTAATACCTTGGGTCATTATTTGTCCATTTGGCTTTATTATTTGCTGCAACTAACAGCCAATATTAGCATTAGCTGCAGCAAAAAATTGTTAAGCGCTTGGCATTTTATACCCATCAGGGTTATTTGATTGCCATTTCCAGCTGCTGCTTGCCATATCTTCTACGCTGTGGGTGGCGCGCCAGTTTAATTCTGTCGCTGCAAAGCTTGGATCTGCGTAACAGGCGGCAATATCACCTGGGCGGCGAGGGCTGATTTGATAAGCAATGGTTTTGCCACAGGCTTTTTCAAATGCTTTTACCATATCTAACACACTGTAACCTATGCCAGTACCTAGGTTATAAGTGACTAACCCTGGCTTAGTTTGCAATTTTTTGAGTGCCTGCAAGTGACCAATAGCTAAATCGACCACGTGAATATAATCACGCACGCCAGTACCATCTGGGGTGTTGTAATCATTGCCAAACACACTCAATTGCTCACGTTTACCTACAGCAACCTGGGCAATAAATGGCATTAAGTTATTAGGAATGTCGTTAGGGTCTTCACCAATTAAGCCACTTTCGTGGGCACCTACAGGGTTAAAGTAACGTAAACGAGCGATATTCCAGCTATTATCCGAGTGATGTAAATCAGCCAGAATGTGTTCTACCATTAATTTTGACTGACCATAAGGATTGGTTGCACCGGTAGGGAAATCTTCTTTAATCGGTAAGCTTGCCGGGTCGCCATACACAGTAGCTGATGAGCTAAATACCAAGTTTTTAACGTTATTTTCAGCCATTACCTGGCATAAAATAATGGTGCCTGTAACGTTGTTTTCATAATACTTCAGCGGCTTAGCAACCGACTCACCAACGGCTTTTAGGCCAGCAAAATGAATAACAGATTCGATACTATGATCGACAAACACTTTTTGCAGTAACGCTTTATTAAGAATATCACCCTGGTAAAACGTGACATCTTTACCAGTAATGGTTTTTACACGAGCTAATGCTTCAACACTTGAGTTCGATAAATTGTCTACGATGACCACTTCCTGTCCAGCATTTAGTAGCTCTACTACTGTGTGCGTACCTATATAGCCTGCGCCACCGGTTACCAAAATTGCCATAGTTTAATCGTCCTGTGAATAAATGAGTCATGTTCTGTCTACATTGTAAATTATCACAGCTCAAGTTCCAGCGAAATTATTGATATTGATTGCAAAATTATACTGGTCAGCTTTGCATCAATTTAGTCAACTTCGCACAAAATGAGCAAGCGATTATGGCTAAGATTTGTTGCCATTGTATTAATTTGTTTACAAATAGTGCAGCTTTATCATGAGACAATAAACTGTGAAGTAGTTAACAAAACGTTCACCTTAGCACACTATGTAATAAGTGAAGTTTACGTAAAGTGGAACCTATGACTACAGCAACAAAGTATATTGCCCATCAACCTGACGCCCAAGGCTACATTGATTACTCAGAACACGAGAATCAACTATGGCAACAGTTATATCAGCGCCAGGTGACTAATTTGCCTGGGCGAGCTTGTCCGGCTTATTTAAAAGGTCTAGATGCGCTTGGGATGTCGGTTGATCGGATCCCACAATTACCTGAAATAGACAGGGTACTGCTACAAGCTACAGGGTGGAAAACCGCTGCTGTACCTGCACTTATCTCGTTTGGTCGTTTTTTTGAACTTTTAGCGAATAAAGAATTTCCGGTAGCAACCTTTATTCGCACTAAAGAAGAATTCGACTACTTGCAAGAGCCAGATATATTTCATGAAATCTTTGGTCATTGCCCTTTGTTAACCAATCCTTCTTTTGCCCATTTTTCCCATATGTACGGTCAATTAGGCTTGGCGGCAACCAAAGAGCAACGGGTGTTTTTAGCTCGTTTGTATTGGTTTACTATCGAGTTTGGCCTGGTGCAAGCAAAAGATGAGCCGTTACAGATATACGGCGGTGGTATTTTAAGTTCCCCCGGTGAAACCATGTATGCATTGAGCGATAAACCTGAGCGTAAAACCTTCGATTTACTTGATGTACTGCGTACGCCATATCGCATCGATATTATGCAGCCTATATATTATGTTATTGAAAATATAGACTATCTAGATGAAATTGCCCGTATGGACATTATGGCTATGGTCAGTAAAGCGCAGCAGTTAGGCCTGTTTGAACCTAAATTTGAGCCAAAATCTGTTAACCCCAGCGTGTAGTTATCATGCTGCAAGCACACAAGATTAAATTAAGCCAAGGAGTATAAATGAGCGCATTAACCGAGATGAAATGTGAAGCATGTCAAGCAGATGCACCTAAAGTAACTGATGCAGAGTTAGCGGAGCTTATCGGTATGATCCCAGACTGGGGTGTCGAAGTTCGAGATGGCATCATGCAGCTTGAGCGAGTCTATAAATTTAAAAACTTTAAATTGGCTATGGAATTTACCAATAAGCTAGCCGATTTGGCCGAGGCAGAGTTTCATCACCCTGGAATTTTAACCGAATGGGGTAAAGTAACTGTCACTTGGTGGTCGCATTCAATTAAAGGCTTACATAAAAATGATTTCATTATGGCAGCCAAGACAGACCAGTTGTTAGATTAAATATTATCACATCGATTTCAGCATGTTACGTTAACGTAACATGCTAAATACGTTATCTGTTACAATTCTGCTGTAAACTTCACTTGCCACTGAGGCAATATCCATCTAACGTTGTCACTAATTTCCGCAACATAACTTTAATAATAGGGAATCGTTACATATGCGTTTGGAAGTCAGTTGTATTGATCGCGTTGGTTTAGCGAAAGACATCCTCGTCGTGCTTGAAAAACATGGCATTAATTTAATCGCCATTGATGCCAGTAATAAAGGGTTCCTATTTTTGCAGTTTGCAGAAATCAGCTTTGAAACCTTGCGTGAACTGATGCCACAAATTCGTAAAGTTGAAAGTGTACACGATGTTCGCACCGTATCTTTTATGCCATCAGAACAAGAGCACTACGCACTAAAAACCTTGCTTAAAACGTTACCTGATTCTGTTTTCTCAACCGACACAAAAGGGCGTATTCGTATTGCCAATGAGTCTGCCTTACTCACTCTAGATATGGCAGAACATGAAGTAGTAGACGAGTCACTTAACCACTGGGTACAAGGTTTTAATTTTGCCCGTTGGATGAGTGAAACCCCAGTGTTAGCTCAAGCAACTCGAGTGCAAATCAATTCCAATGAATACTTAGCAGAAATGCTTCCTATTTATCTTCCTGACGATAATGACACGACTATTTTAGCCGGTGCGGTAATATCGCTTAAATCCCCCGCCAGAGTTGGCAAGCAATTTAATGCTTTGCAAAATCAATCAACAGGTTTTGATAATGTGTTAGCCAACAGCGACAAAATGAAAGACGTGTTAAAGCAAGCTAAACGTATGGCTCAGCTCGATGCGCCGCTGTTAATTACCGGCGAAACAGGCACAGGTAAAGAACTGATGGCCCGCGCGAGCCACGACGCCAGTATGCGCCGTGAACATCCTTTTATTGCCATTAACTGCGCCGCTTTGCCAGACAGTGTGGCAGAAGAAGAGCTCTTTGGTTTTGTCACTAACGGCACAGTGGTTAAACGAGGCTTATTTGAAGAGGCCAAAGGCGGTACGGTGTTTTTAGATGAAATTGCCGAAATGTCTAAAGCAGCTCAGGTTAAGTTGCTGCGTTTATTACAAGACGGTACTTTTAGGCGCATTGGTGGCGATGTTGAAGTGCGAGCCGATGTACGCATTATTTGCTCGACCCAGAAAAACCTCGCAGAGCTTTGTCAAACGGGCGAGTTTAGAGAAGATTTATATTATCGCATTCACGTGCTGAGCTATCACATGCCATCGCTACGTGAGCGAAGAGTCGACATTATCCCATTGACCGAAATGTTTTTAGAGCACTACAGTCAACAATTATCCAGCCCGCTTAGACGTATTTCTGCCAGCTGCCGTGACTATCTGTTTACTTACGCCTGGCCAGGTAACGTGCGTCAGCTTAAAAATGCCATTTTTAGAGCCGTGTCGATGTGGGATGGCTCTACCGAGTTGACCGTTGAGCAACTTAAACTGCCGTCTTATGCTGAAGGCTTTGGTTATTTTGACGAAGAATTTGAAGGCACCCTAGATGAAGCAATGAAAGAATACGAGGCCGGTTTATTACGCCGCTTGTATCCTGCTTACCCAAGTACGCGGCAATTAGCCAAAAAACTGGGTGTATCTCATACCGCCATTGCCAATAAGTTACGCGATTACGACATAAGTAAGAAAAAGTAATGTAACGATTTACTGCCAGTTAACTGCTGGCAAATTGGCCATTGTCAGTGCGGTAAACCAGCATTGTTGTGGCTTTTTTATCGTTGTAAATAATAATGTACAAATCATGATTTGCCCCGGCAAAACGTGATTTGCCGCACACTCTAGGATTTTTCGCCTTTCTATGGTCAAAATGAGTGAGTTAAGCCATTCAAGCTAATGAGACTCAGCGCGAATGCCACCCAGAATTTAGGAGCAATAATGAAACTTGCAAGTTATCACAACGGACGTCGCGACGGCCAATTGATGTTAGTTAGTAAAGATTTGACCAAAGCGGTAGCTGTGCCAGCCATTGCACATACCATGCAGCAGTTACTAGATGCTTGGGATTTATTGTATCCGCAACTGAGCGAGCTATATGACGCGCTAAATGACGGTCAAATGGACAACGCTATTGCCTTTGATGAGTCACGTTGTTTATCGCCATTACCTCGCGCTTATCAATGGGCTGACGGCAGTGCTTACGTTAATCATGTTGAGTTAGTCAGAAAGGCACGTGGTGCTGAAATGCCAGAAACATTTTGGACAGATCCATTAGTGTATCAAGGTGGCTCAGACAGCTTTATCGCACCTAAAGCCAATATTGAAATGGCCAGTGAAGAATACGGCATCGATTTCGAATCGGAGATTGCCATTATTACTGATGATGTGGCCATGGGCGTGTCGAGTGACAATGCTGCTAAACACATCAAGTTGCTGATGCTAGTCAACGACGTGTCACTGCGTAACTTGATCCCTGGCGAACTTGCAAAAGGCTTTGGCTTTTTTCAATCTAAACCATCAAGTGCGTTTTCTCCTGTAGCTATCACTCCTGATGAACTTGGAGATAAGTGGCAAGACAGCAAGGTGCATTTACCGCTGGTTACGCATTTAAATAACGAATTATTTGGTCGTCCAAATGCCGGTGTTGATATGACATTTAACTTTAGCCAGTTGGTGTCTCATGTGGCTAAAACACGTCCTTTAGGCGCGGGTGCTATTATTGGATCAGGTACGATTTCTAACTATGACCGCAGCGCTGGCTCAAGTTGTTTAGCCGAAAAGCGCATGCTAGAAATCATCGCCGACGGCAAAGCATCAACCCCATTTATGCATTTTGGTGATACTGTTCGAATTGAAATGTTTGATGAAAATGGCGTGAGCATTTTTGGTTCTATCGACCAAAAAGTTGTTGAATATAAAGCATAAAATAACTCAATACTCATCACGAAATAAGGCAGTAGCGAACCCTCGTTATTGCCTTTTTATTTTTAGTAGAAAAAATCAAATAGGAAATCGATATGAAACTCTATGGATATTGGCGCTCAAGTGCGGCGTATCGTGTGCGTATAGCGTTAAATTTAAAACAGTTATCAGCAGAGCATATTTCAGTTCATTTGGTCAATAACGGCGGTGAGCAGCACTCTCAAGCATACCATCAGTTAAATCCGCAACACTTAGTGCCAACCTTAGTGGATAATGGTGCTAACGGCGAACTTAATTTATCGCAATCATTAGCCATCATTGAATACCTAGAAGAAAAATACCCACAAACCCCTTTATTGCCCAGTAACATTGAGCATCGCGCCATCGTGCGAGGCATGGCACAAGCCATTGCTTGCGAAATTCATCCGTTAGATAACTTACGCGTCTTGCAATACCTTGTGAACGAAATGGGCGTGTCTGACACAGACAAAATGCGCTGGTATCATCACTGGATCGTCGTGGGATTTACTGCGTTAGAGGAGCAGTTATCACAGCATTCGGGCATTTTTTGTTTTGGCGACACGCCAACGCTGGCCGACATTTGTTTGGTACCACAGGTATACAACGCAAAACGTTTTAATGTACCGCTTGATAACTTTCCTAACATTGTCCGCATTGCACAAACTTGCGACCAATTAGCCGCGTTTGCCAATGCCGCGCCAGAACAACAACATGACGCCAGTTAGGTTTTGCTACAAGTATTAGTCTTCTTCCGCAACAGTATTAACTAACGATGGCATGAGTGGTTGTTAATTGTATCCTCATGCCATCGTCCCCCCGTGATCTCCACCCAATAAGCTAACTTTTAAATGCATCTTTTATCTCTTTTGCTGTTTTTTTGTGATCTGCATCATGTCTAATGCAAGCATGGTGGTACCCACATAGAGGTACTGCAGCTTTATTGATCTAAATCAATAATGTTAATGAACAACTTAGGTAGGTTAGCGGCAATTGTTAAGAATGTTACAGAGTTTCATCTGATTATTGCTGTTATGGAGTGTTAAAATGAATAATAAAATTACCCTAGGTTTAGTTGCTGCTTCGTTGCTTTGTGCTGGTTTATCTTTTGGTGTTGCCGCTCATCAAGCTGGAGATATTATTGTACGTGCAGGTAGTGCAACGGTTGCCCCAAGTGAGTCAAGCCCAGTCGTTGCGGGTATCGCTGAGTTTAGTGTGAATAACAACACACAGTTAGGCCTAAACTTTGGTTATATGCTCACTGATAATGTTGCGGTTGAGCTATTAGCGGCGACGCCATTTAGTCATGATGTGTCCCTTGGTGAGTTAGGTGTGATTGCAAACACCAAGCATTTGCCACCCACGTTAGTTGCTCAATATTATTTTGGCAATGCTCAGTCTGCGCTTCGTCCATATGTTGGTGTTGGGGTTAATTTTACTAACTTTTTTGACAATGATTTCAATCAAGGTGCCAAAGATTTAGGGTTAGATAATTTGTCCATGTCAAATTCTTGGGGCGTGGCTGCACAGGTGGGGCTTGATTATCAAATTGATAAAAATTGGTTGGTTAACGCATCTGTATGGTATGCGCAAATTTCTACTGATGTCAGTTTCGATTTGGGTGCCGATCATGTGGTTGTTGAAACCGATATCGACCCATGGGTGTATATGGTTAGTGTGGGATATACCTTCTAACTGTAGTTGATTAGCATCAGCTATTCGTTGCAACAAAAACAGGAACCCGCAGGTTCCTGTTTTGTTATATACCTATATTATATCATTCAGATTAACCGCGTTTCTTTCTTGGTTTCCAATGGCGGGTATTGTAGATATATTCAGGCAACATTCTGTTTATCCACGCCACAATACGCCAGCGCTTGGTAACATACACTCGGCGTTTTCCCTTTTTCAGTGCCGTTAATATTTGCTCGGCTACGTTATCAATGGGCGACAATAATAACTTGGTATTTAAGTGCACCGCTTTATCAAATAACCCAAGCTGAATATCGCTGATGGTCACAGGCAATTTTAAGCGCTGCGCGTGCATACTTAACCCTTGCAGATAGTTTGCAGCAAATGCTTTAGAAGCGTGATAAGCCACATTAGGGCCTCCGCGTTGTCCTGCAATAGAGTTTATTGCTGCTAATTGGCCATAACCTTGCTGACACATCAATTTAAAAATACACTGGCTCGCAGCGGCAAAGCCCATCACATTAACGTCAATCGTATGTTGGTCAATAGACCAGGGCAAAGCAGGGTCATATTCGTTAACGCCCGTATTGACTATCACTAAATGGGCACCGTTATGCTTCTCCCATGCCTGGTTAAGCTGCGCAATTAAAGTGTGTGGCTGGTCGATAGTTAATGGATATATGCTGACTTCACCAGGAAGACTTAAGCTAAATGGTTTAATCGCTTCTGGATCATTAACAAATAGCACCAACGACACATTTTGTGCCGATAATTGCGCCGCAAGTGCTTGGCTAAGTGCAGAGCTTGCACCAATAATCATTGCTGTCGCAGCAGACATAGTTAACCTCATTATTATCAATGGCTCATAATAGAAATATTGCCGCTTGATAACAAGAACGAAAAAAATTCAACTTAAGACGTGTAGACTTCTAGACATCCTTGTGTATGATTAACAAAATAAATGACAACGTGTGTCACTATTGATGTTTAGCCGTTGTGCTTAACAGATTAAGCCATTAAAACACCTTGGCAAAGTTAACTGATGCTCAGATGTGCAGAATGTAAATTTGTGATCTGTTCCACACAGTCATTTGTTTAGTTAAACGTTATTACCAATGCACCCGTTGTTTGTGTTCCATTAACCCAAAGGTGAGTCGTATGCCGGTTCGAATTCCAGATAATCTCCCTGCTGCAGGTATTTTAGAGTCTGAAAATATTTTCGTGATGTCTGAAACCCGAGCGGCTAATCAGGACATTCGTCCAATGAGGGTATTAATCTTGAATTTAATGCCCAATAAAATTGAGACAGAGACCCAACTGCTTAGGTTGTTAGGCAATACTCCTTTGCAAGTCGGCGTGGACTTATTGCGTATTCACGACAAAGAGTCAAAGCATACTTCGGTTGATCACATGAACACCTTTTATCGTGACTTTGAAGATGTTCGTCATAATAATTACGATGGATTAATTATTACCGGCGCCCCCTTAGGGCAAATTGATTTTAAAGATGTGGTGTATTGGGACCATATCCGCGAAATTATTGATTGGTCACAACATCACGTGACTTCCGTTTTATTTTTGTGTTGGGCTGCTCATGCCGGTTTGTACCACTTATATGGTTTAAAGCGCCAACTGCTACAAAATAAACGCTCAGGGGTGTTTAATCACACTCGCACCAGCGATCCACACCCTTTGCTTAGAGGCTTTGATGACGAGTTTTATGCGCCTCATTCGCGCTTTGCCGAAATGAACATAGAAGAGCTTCGTCAACATGCTGATATTGAAGTGTTAGCTGAGTCAGAGCAAGCGGGCGCCTATATTGTGTTAAGCCGTGACAATCGCAATTTGTTTGTAATGGGCCATCCTGAATATCAAAAAGGCACATTAAATGATGAATATAATCGCGATTTAGGCCAAGGGTTAAACCCTGATATACCGCAAAATTATTACCGAAACGATGACCCAACCCAAGAGCCTATTGCACGTTGGCATAGCCATGGCAGTTTGTTAGTGAGTAATTGGCTGAACTATTATGTGTATCAGTTAACCCCTTATGATTTAACCGACATGAGCGCAAAAACCCCCTGGGAAAACAAAAAAGCATAATCCTTGTGTAAATTCAAAGCCGCAATACTCGCGGCTTTTTTATGCCTGTAGACTAAAGTGTAAACGGCCCTTAAATTCACTCCCCCATTAAAACCTTGATGGTTTTATCTTCATTAAAACATAAGCTTATCTACAACAATTCTGATTTTACCAACAAGTGTAAATCTTCAATGACAACCTCATAAGATCAACATTACAAATTTGATCACTTTTTACTTGCTTTACGTTAGCGTCAACGTCAAAGTGGTGTAATAGTGTTGTTGATTTTTATGTGCACAGATTTAGGAGTGGTTATGAGTACAGAACAAACAGGTCAAGATATCGTTATTGTTGCAGCTAAACGTACCCCAATGGGTGGGTTTCAAGGTGCGCTGTCTGAAGTCGCATCACCCGTGTTAGCCGCTAATGCTATCAAAGGCCTTTTGGCACAAACGGGTATTAAAGCCGACAGTATTGATGAAGTACTTATGGGCTGTGTATTACCAGCAGGCCTTGGCCAGGCGCCTGCTCGTCAAGCAACACTAGGCGCAGGCTTACCCTTAAGTGTTGGGGCAACCACTGTCAATAAAGTATGTGGTTCTGGTATGAAAACCGTCATGTTAGCCCATGATTTAATTAAAGCCGGTAGCAGTAACCTTGTTATCGCCGGCGGCATGGAAAGCATGAGCCAGGCGCCATACTTGCTAGATAAAGCCCGTAGCGGTATGCGTATGGGTCACGGCAAGGTGATGGACCATATGTTTTTAGATGGTCTAGAAGACGCTTATACCGGTGGCGCGATGGGCACGTTCGCTCAAAAAACGGCCGATGATTTTGGCTTAACTCGCGAGCAAATGGACGCGTTTGCATTAAGCTCGCTTGAAAAAGCCAACGCAGCAATTAACTCCGGTGCGTTTAAAGATGAAGTGGTTCCCGTTACTGTGACTACGCGACGTGGCGATATTACCGTCGACACAGATGAACAACCTGGCAATGCGCGTCCTGAAAAAATCCCCACCTTGCGCCCAGCATTTGCCAAAGACGGCACCATCACCGCAGCTAATTCAAGCTCAATTTCCGACGGCGCAGCAGCCTTAATGCTAATGACTCGCGCCAAAGCAACAGAGTTAGGATTAACGGTTATGGCAACCATTAAAGGCCATACAACGCATTCGCAAGAACCGTCTCTGTTTACTACCGCTCCAGTTGGCGCCATGCAAAAATTGTTCGATAAAGTACAGTGGAATAAAGACGATGTTGACTTATATGAAATCAACGAAGCCTTTGCCATGGTGACCATGCTAGCGGTATCTGAGCTGGGGTTAGATGCCAGTAAGGTCAACGTTAATGGTGGCGCATGTGCGTTAGGACACCCAATTGGTTGCTCAGGAGCGCGATTACTCGTCACCCTAATTTATGCACTAAAAGCACGAGGCCTTAAGCGCGGCGTTGCTTCACTGTGTATCGGTGGCGGCGAAGCAACAGCCATGGCCATTGAAGTGTAAATAAACACGTTCAACAAGACCGCTGTACAGGTAGACGTAATACAACCACGTTAATGTGAGTAAAACAATAATCACGTCACCTGTGCAGTTACTCAATATGCGTGAGCCTAGCTCACCAAACAGTTCAAGGATCGAGGAAAGCAAAATGATCACACAAGTTAAGCACTACATTGATGGCGAATTTACTCATGGCAGCGGCGAGCGCAATATTGATGTGACAAACCCTGCTAATAACAGCGTTATCGCTAAAATAAATTGTGCCACTACCGCCGAAGTTGAGTTGGCCATTCACAGTGCCAAAGAAGCCTTTAAAACCTGGAAAGAAGTGCCTGTCTCAGAGCGTGCACGCGTGATGTTGCGATACCAGCATTTACTCAAAGAGCATCATGACGAACTAGCAACTATTTTAGCCCAAGAAACCGGTAAAACCTTTGAAGATGCCAAAGGCGATGTGTGGCGCGGTATTGAAGTGGCTGAACATGCCTGCAACGTGGCGTCATTAATGATGGGCGAAACAGTTGAAAACGTCGCACGTAATATTGACACCTACAGCTACACTCAACCATTAGGTGTGTGTGCAGGTATTACCCCGTTTAACTTCCCCGCGATGATCCCATTATGGATGTTCCCATTATCCATCGCATGCGGTAACACGTTTATTTTAAAGCCTTCTGAGCAAGATCCTATGACGCCACAGCGCTTAGTTGAGCTGTTTGTGGAGGCGGGCGCGCCTAAAGGCGTATTGCAGCTCATTCATGGAGACAAAACAGCTGTAGACATGTTACTCACTGATCCTGCCATTAAAGCCATATCGTTTGTCGGCTCAGTAGGCGTTGGCCAATATATTTATAAAACGGGCACAGACAATCTAAAACGCGTGCAAGCCTTTGCTGGCGCCAAAAACCACTGTGTCATTATGCCAGATGCTAACAAACAGCAAGTCATCAACAATATGGTAGGGGCTTCAGTAGGGGCGGCTGGTCAACGTTGTATGGCGATATCGGTTGCCGTGTTTGTTGGTAAAGCTAAAGAGTGGATCCCAGAGTTAAAAGAGGCGCTTGCTAAAGTTCGCCCAGGATTATGGAACGATAAAGATGCCGCTTATGGCCCAGTAATCAGCCCTGCCGCCAAAGCGCGCGTGTTAAAACTCATTGCTCAAGGTAAAGCTGAAGGGGCTGAGTGTTTACTTGATGGGAGTGACTTTACGGTTGCCGGTTACGAGTCTGGTAACTGGGTTGGACCAACCATGTTTACCAATGTCACCACAGACATGAGCATCTACAAAGAAGAAATTTTTGGCCCTGTGTTGTGTTGTATGGAAGCCGAAACATTAGACGATGCCATCGAGCTTGTGAACAACAGCCCATACGGCAATGGTACTTCAATCTTTACCGCATCGGGTGGCGCAGCGCGCAAATACCAGCATGAAATTGAAGTCGGCCAAGTGGGTATTAACGTGCCCATTCCTGTGCCATTACCCTTTTTCTCTTTCACTGGCTGGAAAGGCAGCTTTTATGGTGACCAACACGCTTATGGCAAACAAGCGGTGCGTTTTTGCACAGAAACAAAAACCATCACAACCCGCTGGTTCGACTCAGAAGCCGTTAGCGGCCCTAACATGAGCATCAACCTTAAATAAGCGTCATATATGCCGCGATATATTTTATTTATCGCGGCAAACATTATTGGCTAAACACAACAAGACCTGCTTGATTTGCCCATAGTGTTACTGCTCAGTAATACATGCTAAGCCGCTTAAGCGGTAGGTGAACAAGCCATAAAGTGACCCAAGAGTCATCCAAAACAATATTAGGAGTCCAACATGGATTTTAATTTAAACGAAGATCAGCGCCAGTTTGCTGACTTAGCCCGCCAGTTTGCCGCAGAAGAACTCGCTCCATTTGCCGCCAAATGGGATGAAGAACACCATTTCCCCAAAGATGTGATTCAAAAAGCAGGTGAGCTGGGTTTTTGTTCTTTGTACTCGCCAGAGTCACAGGGCGGTATGGGCTTATCTCGTTTAGATGCTTCCATTATTTTTGAAGAACTATCCCAAGGCTGTACGGCCACCACTGCCATGTTAACTATTCATAATATGGCGACCTGGATGGTAACCACCTGGGGCAGCGAAACGCTACGTAAACAGTGGTCAGAAGGCTTAACCACAGGTCAACTGTTAGCCTCATATTGCTTAACTGAGCCTGGTGCGGGCAGCGATGCAGCCTCACTGCAAACTAAAGCCGTGCGAGAAGGCGACGACTACCTGATCACGGGGTCAAAAATGTTTATCTCAGGTGCTGGCGAAACCGAGTTACTTGTTGTGATGTGCCGTACAGGTGAAGCCGGGCCTAAAGGCATTTCTGCCATTGCGGTACCGGCAGATGCCGCTGGCATAACCTATGGCAAAGCCGAAGATAAAATGGGCTGGAACGCCCAACCAACCAGACTAATTAGCTTTGAAAACGTGCGTGTACCTGTAGCCAACTTACTGGGTGATGAAGGCCAGGGCTTTACCTTTGCCATGAAAGGCCTCGATGGTGGACGTATTAACATTGCCACCTGTTCTATTGGCACAGCTCAGGCCGCATTAACGCGCGCGACACAATACATGAACGAGCGTAAGCAATTTGGTAAACCGCTTGCGGCGTTTCAAGCCCTGCAATTTAAACTGGCAGACATGGCCACCGAGTTAGTGGCTGCTCGCCAAATGGTACGTTTAGCGGCATTTAAACTCGACACACAAGACCCTGAAGCCAGCGCCTATTGCGCCATGGCAAAACGCTTTGCGACCGATGTAGGTTTTCAGGTGTGTGACAGTGCCCTGCAAATCCATGGTGGTTATGGCTACATTCGTGAATACCCACTAGAGCGCCATTTCCGTGATGTTCGAGTTCATCAGATTTTAGAAGGCACTAACGAAATTATGCGCCTGATTATTGCCCGTCGTTTACTCGATGAAAACGCTCATCCGATTTTGTAATCGATTAACGACTCACAATACCAAGATTTCATCACCTTCTTAGGTGAATATAAGGACATAATATGATGACAGCAAACACCGCAATCATTGAACATATTGTTGGCCATACGGCCATCTTGACGCTCAACAACCCGCCAGCCAATACCTGGACAGCAGACAGTTTGCAATTGCTAAAGCAAACCATTACTAAGTTAAACCAAAACAAAGACATCTATGCGCTTGTTATTACAGGTCAGGGCGAAAAGTTTTTTTCAGCAGGGGCAGATTTAAATTTATTTGCCGATGGCGATAAAGGCAATGCAGCCACCATGGCAAAACATTTTGGTGAAGCCTTTGAAACCCTTAGCGCGTTTCGTGGTGTGTCTATTGCCGCCATTAACGGTTATACCATGGGCGGCGGCCTAGAAGTGGCCTTAGCGTGCGATATTCGCATTGCAGAGTCACAAGCGCAAATGGCACTGCCTGAAGCCACCGTAGGGTTATTGCCCTGTGCTGGTGGCACCCAAAACCTCACAGCATTAGTGGGCGAGGGCTGGGCTAAACGTATGATTTTATGTGGTGAACGCATTGATGCAGCCAAAGCTGAAAAAATTGGTTTAGTAGAAGAAGTGGTTGAAAAAGGCCAGGCCCTTGATGCTGCAGTGGCACTTGCCGCTAAAGTGGCTAAACAATCACCTAGCAGTGTGAGTGTGTGCAAAACCTTGATTCAAGCTGGGCGACATATGCCGCGCACTCAAGCATTACCCCTTGAGCGAGAGCTATTTGTGGGGTTATTTGACACAGAAGATCAAGCTGAAGGTGTGAACGCCTTTTTACAAAAACGCGCCCCAATTTGGAAGAACCGCTAATGACTCAAGACGTAATATTTCAAACATTAGGCACGCTTTCTGGCCAATCAATTGGCATCGTGACCCTTAATATTGAAAAAGCACTCAATGCATTAACCCTTGATATGGTTGCGGCAATGCAAACCCAATTAACCCGCTGGCAATCTGACAACAGTATTGCCTGTGTGGTGTTACAAGGTGCAGGCGAAAAGGCATTTTGCGCCGGCGGCGATGTGCGCGCGATTTATCATGCATCGATTGCTAATCCTAACAATATCACTGATGAAGCCTGTGGGTTTTTCACTCAAGAATACCAACTCGACTACTTACTGCATCAATTTGGTAAGCCTGTTTTGGTGTGGGGCGACGGCATTGTGATGGGCGGCGGCCTTGGATTAATGGCAGGGAGTAGCCATCGCATCGTGACCGAACGCAGCCGAATTGCCATGCCAGAAGTCACCATTGGTTTATATCCAGATGTAGGCGGCAGTTACTTTTTAAATCGCATGCCAGGTAAAACGGGGCTGTTTTTAGGCTTAACCGCTTACAATATGAACGCGAGCGATGCCTTGTATGTTGAGCTCGGTAATCATTATTTAAACAGTGATGAAAAAGAGCCATTATTTGATGCCATGGCCGAACTTAACTGGAGCCAAAACAGTCAACTCAACCACCAAATATTAACCGATTTGTTAACCCAAATGACTGCGCCGCATTTAGCAACGTTACCCAAAAGCCATTTACAGCAATTTCAAGTAGAAATCGACTTGTTAATGTCGGGTGATATACACGATGTTCATCACCAATTATCCAGCTTAAATACAGAACTTGAATGGCTACAGCGGGCTCAAAAAACCGCTTTAGCCGGCAGCCCATTGAGTTGGCATTTAATTTTTGCTCAAGCTCAACTTGGTACAGAGCTTAGTTTGGCACAATGCTTTCAGTGGGAGCTTGGCGTGAGTGTTAATTGTTGCTCAATGGGAGACTTTTGCGAAGGGGTTCGAGCATTACTCATTGATAAAGATCGCCAACCTAAATGGCTATTTAGCGACGTTAATGCGGTGCCGCAAACTAAAGTTGAGCAATTGACTTGCTCCCCTTGGCCCGCCACTAACCACCCATTAGCTGACTTTACTTAATAAGGATTATTATCATGGCAACAGTAGCATTTATTGGTTTAGGTAATATGGGCGGCCCAATGGCAGCCAACTTAATTAAAGCGGGCATGACAGTCACAGTATTTGACTTAAACCCAGCAGCAGTAGACGCGCTCACTTCTCAAGGTGCATTAAGCGCCAAAACCGCCTGTGGCGCGGCGGCGTCAGCTGATTTTGTCATTACCATGTTGCCAGCAGGTAAACATGTGCGAGGTTTGTACATAGGCGATGATGACAACAAAGGTTTACTTGATGTGGTGCCCAAGCAAGCCTTATTAATTGATTGCTCAACCATTGATGCAGACAGCGCGCGTTTAGTGGGTGCTAAAGCTGCTGAGAAGGGCATAGAGTTTATGGATGCGCCAGTCTCGGGTGGTACAGCAGGGGCGGCGGCAGGTACACTAACCTTTATTTGTGGTGGTTCTGATAATGCTTATGCCAAAGCGCAAACTGTGCTGAAGGTGATGGGCGGCAATATTTTTCATGCAGGTAGCGTTGGCGCTGGGCAAGTTGCCAAAATTTGTAATAACATGCTGTTATCGGTATTAATGGTGGGCACTAGCGAGTCAATCCAATTAGGCTTAGATAATGGCTTAGATCCTAAAGTATTGTCTGATATCATGAAAGTCAGCAGCGGCGGTAACTGGACACTTGAAAAATACAACCCATGTCCAGGCGTGATGGAAAATGTGCCGTCATCTAAAGACTATCAAGGCGGCTTTATGGTCGACCTTATGGTGAAAGATTTAGGCCTATCGCAACAGGCTGCACTTGCATCTAACTCAAGTACCCCAATGGGCTCTCTTGCCCGCAGTTTATATGTAAACCATGCTCGCCAAGGTAATGGTAGTCGAGATTTTTCGAGCATTTTTGAACAGTTTTCAAAGAAAAAATAAAGGATTCAGTTGATGGAATTAAAAGATAAGGTTGTCGTCATTACTGGCGGAGCGGGTGGTTTAGGTCTGGCTATGGCCCATGATTTAGCTGCCCAAGGGGCTAAATTGGCGCTTATCGATGTTGACCAAACCAAGCTTGAGCAAGCTTGTGCTGATTTAGGCGCAACGACTGAAGTACAAGGCTATGCCTTAGATATTACCGACGAAGAAGATGTGGTTGCCGGGTTTAAATATATTGTTGAAGACTTTGGGCAAGTCAATGTGCTTATCAATAACGCCGGCATTTTACGTGACGGCTTAATGGTTAAAGCCAAAGATGGCGTCGTTACCGACCGCATGTCATACCAACAATTTCAGTCAGTCATTAATGTTAACTTAACGGGCAGTTTTTTATGTGGCCGTGAAGCCGCAGCAGCGATGATTGAAACCAAGCAAGCCGGCGTTATCATTAACATTTCTAGTCTGGCTAAATCTGGCAATATGGGTCAATCAAATTACTCAGCCTCTAAAGCTGGCGTGGCGGCAATGTCGGTGGGTTGGGCAAAAGAGCTAGCGCGTTATAATATTCGCAGCGCCGCAGTCGCCCCCGGTGTGATTGCCACAGAAATGACCGCAGCCATGAAACCTGAAGCGCTAGAGCGCTTAGAAAAAATGGTACCAGTAGGGCGTTTAGGTCAGCCAGAAGAGATTGCCTCAACGGTTCGTTTTATCATTGAAAATGATTATGTTAACGGCCGCGTATTTGAAATTGATGGCGGTATCCGTTTATAGAACGGTGGTATTTGGCTTATACCATTTGTTATGATGCAGTCACGCCGAGCTTATGCTCGGCGTGACTTTTTCATTTTAGAGATGAATCAACGAATGAACGTGGATTTTTATACATCTCTTATCCTGAGTTGAGGTTTATCACGTGGCAAAATTAGAACAAATATTAAAAAAGATCATGCTTATCGTGGGGATCTTAGGGGTATTGATTATTTACTCAGGTTTTTTGTACCTGTTTTTTTCGGGACGCTCCACCGCCACGTTACCTTGGTTTTTACTGATATCACCGTGGATTTGTATTTATTTTGGTTTAACGCAGGCACAGCAAATCGCTGTTATTTATTGGTTCGTCAATAAATTTAGCTTCAAAAAAAAGACTAAATAACCTCAACTCTGGATCCATATTCATGCCGTCACTTACGCCTCTTTCCCGTGTTGCAGTGGTTTGTTATACCATGATGGCATTAATCGCTTTTGCGGCTAACTCCGTATTAGCTCGAATGGCATTATCAAGCGATAACACCGCAACGTTAATTGACCCCAGCAGTTTTACCGCTATTCGTTTGGCCTCTGGGGCTATAGTGTTAGGGGCGATAATGTTGCTAATGCCATCAACATCATCAAAGCCAACAGTTGCTCATGCTAGCAATCTTGCTCCGTTGCTGTTGTTTATTTATGCCATTGCTTTTTCGTACGCTTATGTGTTGCTCGACACTGCAACAGGCGCGCTTATTTTGTTTGCAGCAGTCCAGATAAGCATGATGTTGATAAGTTACATACAAGGACACCGCTTAAACCGGCTAGAAATCCTTGGCGCATTAGTTGCGTTTGGCGGTTTTGGCTATTTAGTCTGGCCGAGCGTGGGGGTAACTAATGGCGAGTTATCAATCACTGGCATGGTGCTTATGGCTATCAGTGGTTGTGCATGGGGCGGTTATACGCTGTTAGGTAAAGGCGCTACTCGGCCACTGTTTACTACAGGTGTTAATTTTATTTTAACCTTGCCCTTGGTGCTGCTAATGATATTGACCGTCTGGCTTATACAAGTGTTTACCCCTGTTGAAAATAACATATCTGTGCAACTCAGTGGCAAAGGGGTGCTGTTAGCCATACTTTCTGGTGGCCTAGCCTCCTCAATAGGGTACGCATTATGGTATCAAGCATTACGCGGTCTACACTCCACTCAGGCTGCGGTATTGCAACTGAGCGTACCGATTATTGCGGCACTGGGTGGCGTCATCTTTGTTGGCGAGCAACTGAGCGTTCATCTAATAATGTGCGCCAGCATTATTTTATTTGGCATTTCTCTGGTCATATTGACCAAGCCTAAATCTACAATTAAAAAAGAGGTTTTATGACACAATCGACCGTATACCCAATCGGCACACCAGGACAAAAATGGACCGATGCAGACAAAGCCCAATGGCTAGCCCAAGTGACTATTAAGCGCTCATATCAAGACGAAGTGGTTAGCAAATTAACGCCGCTCGCAAACCAGTTTGAACAAGTGCAATACGGCGCATTATCTTATGATGCTGACAAATATCCGTTATTTGGGTTTAAATCGCCTAACTGGGACAGCAACAAAAAGACCGTTTTAGTCACCGGCGGCGTACACGGGTACGAAACCAGTGGCGTTCATGGTGCAATCCAATTTTTAGCCACCAAGGCTGAGCATTACAGTCAGTATTTTAATATAGCCGTGGCACCGTGTGTCAGCCCATGGGGATATGAAACCATTAACCGCTGGAACCCAAAGGCGATAGATCCTAATCGCTCATTTTATGCCAATAGTCCAGCCGAGGAGTCGGCCAATCTTATGGCATTTGTAGCCACATTAGGCGAGGTTTATGCTCATATTGATTTGCACGAAACCACCGATACCGACGAGTTAGAATTTAGACCTCTACTGTCAGCCCGTGATGGCGTTGAATACGAAAAAGGCATTATTCCTGATGGTTTTTATTTAGTGGGCGACAGCGATAATCCCACCCCAGAGTTTCAAAAAGCGATCATTGATGCGGTAGCAAAAGTGACCCACATAGCACCAGACGATAACGGCCAATTGATTGAAGTGCCAATAGAGCAGTTTGGGGTGATAAATTATCCGGTAAAAAAACTCAGCCTGTGCGCAGGCATTACCAACAACCACTTTAATACCACCACAGAGGTCTACCCAGACAGCCCACACGTTACCGAGCAGCAATGTAACGACGCACAAGTCGCCGCAATAACTGGCGGACTTGATTATATTCTTAATTATTTAAAGGCTTAAAAGCCGTTACTTTGCTGGTGCGGTTTTTATTGCACCAGCAAAGCATGTTGATAGGTTGATAAATAAGCCAGAAATCCTTACAATATCGCGCTTTATATATACCCCATCGGCGATGCCGTATATCAGTTTAAATCTCATTATTATTTGTTTAGCAAGTGCGCTACATTTGTTTGGGTAATGACCTGCGTCATACAGATGTCAACTCGAACCATTACGCTAAACGTTAATACTCGTTTAAACACACAACACGATTTGGAATTTCACTTTGATTACAACAGCTAACATCACAATGCAGTTTGGCGCTAAGCCGCTGTTTGAAAATATCTCTGTCAAATTTGGTGGCGGGAATCGCTACGGTTTAATTGGCGCGAATGGTTGTGGTAAATCAACCTTTATGAAAATCCTTGCCGGTGATTTAGAGCCTTCAAGCGGTAACGTGTCACTAGACGTTAATGAGCGCATGGGTAAACTAAACCAGGACCAGTTTGCATACGAAGCCTTTTCAGTCGTAGACACTGTGATCATGGGTCACCGCGAGTTGTGGAAAGTAAAACAAGAGCGCGACCGCATTTATTCGTTGCCAGAAATGAGCGAAGAAGACGGCATTAAAGTTGCTGAACTTGAAATGGAATTTGCTGAAATGGACGGTTACACTGCCGAATCTCGCGCAGGTGACTTACTACTCGGCGTAGGTATTGCTACCGAGCAACACTTTGGCTTAATGAGCGAAATCGCACCAGGTTTTAAACTGCGAGTATTGTTAGCCCAGGCGCTGTTTTCTGATCCAGATTTACTGTTACTTGACGAACCAACCAACAACTTAGACATCGACACCATTCGTTGGTTACAAGACATGTTGAACCAACGTAACAGCACCATGATCATCATCTCGCATGACCGTTACTTCTTAAACTCAGTGTGTACTCACATGGCTGACTTAGACTACGGCGAGTTACGTGTTTACCCAGGTAACTACGATGAATACATGATGGCGGCACAACAATCGCGCGAGCGCTTAATGAGCGACAACGCCAAGAAGAAAGCCCAAATTGCTGAGCTGCAAACCTTCGTAGCCCGTTTCTCAGCTAACGCATCTAAAGCTAAGCAAGCGACATCGCGCGCCAAGCAAATTGAAAAAATTAAGCTAGACGACATTAAAGCGTCTAGCCGCGTTAACCCGTTTATTCGTTTCGAACAAGAAAAGAAATTGTTCCGTAATGCACTCGTGGTTGAAAACCTAGCAAAAGGTTACGACACGCCTTTATTTAGCAAGTTTGATCTTATGGTTGAAGTGGGCGAACGTATTGCTATTTTGGGTCAAAACGGTGTGGGTAAAACCACATTGCTACGTACCTTAGTGCATGATATTCCACAAGATGAAGGTACCATTCACTGGTCAGAAAACAGCAACATTGGTTATTATGCTCAAGATCACGAAGCTGATTTCGCCAATGATATGTCACTGTTCGAATGGATGAGTCAATGGCGCAAAGAAAACGATGATGACCAGTCGGTTCGTGGCATTTTAGGTCGTATGTTATTCAGCGCAGACGACATTAAAAAGTCAGTTAAAGTGCTATCTGGTGGTGAAAAAGGCCGTATGTACTTTGGCAAACTTATCATGCAAAAGCCAAATATATTATTACTCGACGAGCCAACCAACCACATGGACATGGAATCAATCGAGTCCTTAAACAACGCGCTAGAAAAATACGAAGGCACACTAATGTTCGTCTCTCACGACCGTGCATTTGTATCGTCACTGGCCACGCGTATTTTAGAAATTACCCCAGAAGGCATTAACGACTTCAAAGGCACGTACGATGAGTTTCTTGCTAGCAAAGGTATTGAAGGTTAATTTAACCTCAGTAAATTAACCATCGCCTCTTAAAGCCCTGAACATATGTTCGGGGCTTTTTGTTTTTATATTATTGATTTAGCCATATACTCACATAAAATAACTATAGGCAGCTACTATGAGCATCACCCTTGATCAAGCTTCATCAACCTTGAATGAACTTAAATGTCGTACTAATTTTAATATTAAGAATGTCACCGAATACATGCTCCCAGAGCTAAAAGAACCCGTCTATCTGCACGTTGAAGGTAAAACACCTTTACTGATAATTCGTCCAGCATTTGAAGTTTTTTCAACTGAGTTAGCCACTATTGACGGAGTGCATGCCAAATACGATTATTATCACAACGCCCAAATGACGCGTTTTCCGACACGACAATACAAGGGCTTAAATGAAACCCATTATGGATTGGCATTTAGATTTGACAATGTTGAAGCCATTAAATTGTTTATTAACCGCTTAATCGAAATCGTAAAAGGATAAAAGGAGAACACCTCACCATGACAGAGCAATTTAATATTAATCAGTTTAATTGTTCCATTAGTGGTAAAGGCAGCACTCTGGTGTGGGCCCACGGATTATGTGGCTGTATGCAGAGTGAAGATGCCATAGGCTTATATGCATGGCATCGATTTCCTAAAAAATTACAGCTGATCCGTTATGATGCAATTGGCCATGGGTTATCTGCCCAAGGCGACAGTGTCGATGATTACCTCTGGCCCAATCTAGCCAAAGACATGTTGCGTGTTGCTGCTCATTATCGTGCACCGACACCGTTGATCCTTGGCGGCCAATCCATGGGGAGCGCAACTAGTTTATATGCTGCATTAGCTCAACCTGAACTAGTAAAAGGTTTAGTGTTGATGACACCACCCATTGGTTGGCAAGCAAGAGCTGCACAGGTGGATTACTACCATAAAATCGCCAAAGCGGCGCGCATTCTGGGTGGTAAAGGCTTAGCGCAAATGAATGCCAAGCATTTAACTAAAATGCTGCCAAGTTGGTTGGTTAATGCTCATAAACACAGTGTGCTGGGTATGTTATACCATTTACATTAATTAACTGGTCAGCTTTGTCCAGCTTCTAGTGCATAATTTAATGACCCTTTCAGGCTCTGCAATAAAGTTATTCCATGCGATTGAGCATTGTTCAACAATATCGTCATATCCACTAAAACAACGATTGGCAAGTTCATTTTGACGAAGCCATTGCCACACTTGTTCTACAGGATTGAGTTCTGGGGAATAGGGAGGAAGTTTAAGGATACTTAAGTTATCAAAGCCCTCCGTCAGTTTTTGTTGATGCCAACCTGCACCGTCCATAATGATCAGAGCATAGCGCCCAAATTCAGTCGCTTCTGAAATTAATTTCAAATGCTCTAACATATATTCACTATTGGCATACGGAGCAATAATTGCCTCTGTCGCGCCTGTAGCAGGACACACTGCACCATAAAAATAGGCTGATTCAAACTGTTGTTGCCTTACTGACCGTGGGCGGCTTCCTTTTAATGCCCAAATATGAGTGGTGGTATTTTGCTGGCCGAATCTGGCTTCATCTTGAAACCATACATCAATGCGATCTAACGATACATGACCAGGGGTGTTAAGGATCGTTGACAGTTGGAAGTTTTTTAAAAGCGTCCTGAACATCTTGAGACTGTTTTGGATGACGAGAGCGAGTTGTTATCCATGAAAAGCCTAGTTGATGGAGTATTCTGTATATGTTGGCCTGCTTAAAGGTCACGTTAAATTCAGATTGAATATAAAGACAGACATCTCTCGTCATCAATCTACCGCCACTCTCAGATAAGCTTTGAGCTTGTATAAACTCTTTAAGACTTGCCTGTTGTTTCGCTGACAATTGTGCGGGTCTACCAGGATTAGGCTTATCATCTAGGCCATTGATACCATGAGTTAAATAGTTTGTAACCCAGGCATTTACACTTGTTCTACTGACCTTCAACATATTAGCAATCGCAGTGCGGGAATGACCTTCGGTAAAGTGGAGTAAGGCGAGATAACGCATACGTTTGCGAGCGCTTTTTTCGGATTTAGCTAATGCGGTAAGATTGATATTATTCATAAATATTGAAATAAGAGAATGACGATTAATTAGATCATATATTTAATGTAATTGGTATTAGATGGCTTAAAGTCAATGAAGCGCCAAACATTACATCAGCTGTTTACCGCAGCAGCCCACAACGATTTACCCAGTAAACAACAACTCGCCACAATTAATGTACCTACACTTATTTTAGCGTGGGAGGGCGATGATGCACACCCAGTAGCATCAGCAAAAGCATTACATAAAGCATTGCCCCATTCGACTTTGCATGTCGCTAGCAAAATGGACCATGTCGATGAATGGCCTGAACTTATCAGTGAGTTTTGTCTTGCTTTGCAGTCATAGCAGACTAAATTCATGTCAACTTAAGTCATTGAATGAACCGATTATCTCTTTGTGGGTATATAACGAAAATTAGATCAACAAGGGCTAATTTAGCTGTGAGCAATGTCTGAGTTTGGATTGTCAATTAATGTAAATTTTTTTAATTCGTTTATGGTTATTGCAGACATAACTGAGTATCAAATAATTTGACATAAGGCTCCAATATGAACTGGCAATGGATAAGCAATCTTAAAATATCGCGTAAACTTGCGTTGTTGGTGTTACCCCCTTTATTGACCAGTATCTTGTTTGGTGGCATGTATGTTCATAATGAGTATCGTACACAGCAACAACTCGCGTTAGTCATCGACTTATCTAATGTCGCCATTATTAATAGTGCACTCGTCCACGAACTGCAAAAAGAGCGCGGCATGAGCGCAGGTTTCATTGGTTCTAAAGGGCAATCATTTAACGATGCACTGCCAAGTCAGCGTAATCAAACCGACAGTCGCATAAACCGCTTTGAACAATTTGCCCATGACGACGATTTTCCCGTTCAATTACAAACTACTTACGATAAAGTCGTGTCGTTACTCACTCAGCTAGATGCTATGCGCGGTAAAGTGAGCAATTTAACCGTAGCAGTGCCTGAGCAAGTCAGCTTTTACACTCAAATAAATACCTTGTTGTTGTCGATGGTCGATGAGGCCGCAAGTCAAAGTTTAGACAGTGAATTGTCAATGAGATTAAAGGCGTTGTCGGCATTTTTGCAGCTTAAAGAGCGTGCAGGCATAGAGCGGGCTGTATTGAGTACAACCTTTGGTCACAGCGAGTTTGCTCCGGGAATGTTTCGTCGTTTTGTCACCTTATATGCAGAACAACAAACCTATGCAGAACGTTTTATAGCCGCAGCCACCACCCACAATATCAATGTATTTAAACAAGCTCAGCAATCTTCTGCCATGTCAGAGGTGCAAGCGTTACGTGAAGTCGCCTTTGCTCAAAATGCTACGGCATTGTTGGCTCAAAACCCAGAGGCGTGGTTTAAAAAATCAACCGAATGGATATCGGTGTTAACGAGTTTAGAAAAACAATTTGCCGACGAACTCCTGCAACTGAGCCAAGATAAGCTCGCCAACGCCACACAACATATGTACTACACCGTATTGCTACTCTTGTTAGCACTGTTGTTTGTCATTGTGATAAGTGTCAGTGTGTCAGGTTATTTACATCGCAGTTTAGGGGGATTACATAAACAAATGCTCCACGCAGGCACTCAATTTGACTTAACCACACGGATACAACATCAGTCAGACGATGAATTTGGCCAAATCTCGCAAGCCTTTGATCAAATGATGAGCGAGTTTGAAGAAATTATTAGTCAGGTTCGTGTCAATGCCATTAACCTCGTTAATGCCGTTGAACAAATGAACGGATATACACGTTCAATGCAAAGCGATGTGCTACAAGGCTCGTCAGAAGCGGAGCAAGTTGCCTCAGCAATGACACAAATGAACGCCACAGTTCACGAAATTGCCGCCAACGCAGTACAAGCATCCGATGCGTCTGCAAAAGCAAATTTAGAGGCCAAAAGTGGCGAAAGCGATGTTAACAAAACCGGCGATGCCATAGAGTTATTAGCGAACGAAATAGCCGATGCAGCCGAGGCAATTTCACGGTTAGATGTAGATGTTCAAAGCATAGTCACCATTCTTGATGTTATTAGTTCAATAGCAGAGCAAACAAATTTACTGGCACTTAATGCCGCCATCGAGGCCGCAAGAGCAGGTGAGCAAGGCCGAGGTTTTGCCGTTGTAGCAGATGAAGTAAGAACCCTTGCACAACGCTCACAAAGCTCAACCGAAGATATAAAAAATATGACAGAGCGTTTAAAAGCCGGAGCCGCTACCGCAGTCAGCGCCATGAAACGAGGTCAAGCACAGGCACAGCTAAGTGTTGAAGAGTCAAAACATGCTGGCAGTGAGTTAAAACTCATCGCTGAACATGTCAGTGTTATAGACAGCATGAACGAACAAATAGCAGCATCGACTCATGAACAGTCAGCCGTAGCAGAAGAAGTGAATCGCAACGCAATGAAAATCACTGAAATCTACCATCACACACAAGAGATCTCCCAACAACTTGCAATGCTCAATGATAATTTACTTAACGATGCCAGCAACATGTCACGCCAAGTCAGTAAATTTACCTTATCTAGCCACTAGCAGGCTCGCCTGAGAGTTCCTAGAATCGAGAGTCGAGATTCTAGAGTCTAGAATCGAGAGTCTAGAATCGAGAGTCTAGAATCGAGAGTCTAGATTCTAGAATCCTCGATAAAAGCACTCGAGGACAGAGCATAGAGCCTAGAATCCTTGATAAAAGCACTCGAGGACAGAGCATAGAGCCTAGAATCCTTGATAAAAGCACTCGAGGACAGAGCATAGAGCCTAGATTCTGCTTCCTCGCCCGTCATCTTTTCGCCGTCATCCCTGAGATCTTTTATAAGGGATCCAGGTGTTTCTTTTGACCTTGTGTACAAGCGTAAAACCCAACACCTGGATTCCTGCTCAAAAACGTTGCAGGAATGACAGATTTAACACCTGGGTCCCGGCTCAAAAACGTTACCGGGACGACAAATTAAGCCACAATATTGCCGTTATCGCTTTTATCTAGATTCAAGCAGGACGAAGTCCGCTCTCAGGCGAGCTTGCGAGTTCCTAGGGCCTAGGATCTAAAACCCAACACCTGGGTCCCGGCTCAAAAGCGTTACCGGGACGACGTAGTAGTGGGCGGTGTTGCTTAGATTCTAGCAGGACGAAGTCCGCTCTCAGGCGAGCCTGCGAGTTCCTAGAACCTAGAACCTAGAACCCAAAGCCAACACCTGGGTCCCGGCTCAAAAGCGTTACCGGGACGACGTAATAGTGGGCGGTGTTGCTTAGCTTCTAGCAGGACGAAGTCCGCTCTCAGGCGAGCCTGCGAGTTCCTAGGACCTAGGACCTAGGATCTAAAACCCAACACCTGGGTCCCGGCTCAAAAGCGTTACCGGGACGACGTAGTAGTGTGAGGTGTTTGGGATAGGTGGCCGTTCGCTTTGCCGTAATCTTTATGCCTTTATCTTTTACGCCGTCATCCCTGAGATCTTTTATCAGGGATCCAGGTGTTGCTTAGATTCTAGCAGGACGAAGTCCGCTCTCAGGCGAGCTTGCGAGTTCCTAGTACGTAGAACCTAGCTCCTGTATTCCGTAAGCGAAGCGTTCCGTACACCGTTAACCGTATACCGTTATCTAGATTCTAGCAGGACGAAGTCCGCTCTCAGGCGAGCTTGCGAGCTCCTAGGGCCTAGAACCTAAAACCCAAAGCCAACACCTGGGTCCCGGCTCAAAAGCATTACCGGGACGACGTAATAGTGGGCGGTGTTGCTTAGCTTCTAGCAGGACGAAGTCCACTCTCAGGCGAGCCTGCGAGTTCCTAGGGCCTAGAACCTAGACCCTAGTACCTAGAACCTAGCCTCTATGATCTCGCGAGCTTATACCGAGTGCTCCTTCCTCCGGCTTCACTTTTTACCAAGCAACCAAGCTCTACCAAAGCCGCTAAATGACGAGAAGCGGTTGGCTTGCTGACTTTTGCTACTTTATGATATTGCGACGTATTAATGCCTTGGTCAAAATCCCCATCAAGCATTTGATTGAGCACTTTTACTTGTTCCGAGGTCAGTCGCGTTTGATCGACATTTCGCCAGAAGTGTGTTTTAAAAACTGTTTGGTCGATTTCTTCAAGCACATGGGTGAATGTGTCACCCAAGGTATTTAAAAACCAAATTAGCCACTCGGTAATATCAAGCTCACCTTTCTGGGATTGCTCTAATATTTCATAGTAGCTTTTACGATTGGCTAAAATCGCCACTGACATCGCATAGAAACGAACTGATTGACGCTCAGCCTGTGCCAGTGCCAAATCAGTAAGTAAGCGGGTGATCCTACCATTGCCGTCATCTAAAGGATGGATCGTCACAAACCATAGGTGTGTTATCGCGGCTCTAAGCAAAGGGTCTAAAGCATAGTCCTCACGAGATTCATTAAACCAGCCAATAAACACGTCTAGTTCAGATTCAAGCACATCTCGGCTCGGCGCTTCAAAATGCACCGTGGGTTTATCAATCCTACCCGATACAACCTGCATAGGCTCATCCCCGCGTAACTGCCCCCCTATAACAGGGTTGAACAAGGTGTAACCCTCAGGAAACAGCCGTTCATGCCATTGTAATATTCTCTCAAGTGAGAGCGGCGAGTCTAAATTCTCCACCGCATCTAACATTATTTCTGCTAGGCCATCTGTGCGTTCAGTGGTTGGAAAGGGTTTTTCTTCAGAAAGACCAAGTTTATTAGCCAACGACGAACGAACAGAAAAAGCATTGAGCTTCTCACCTTCAATGGCACTCGAATGAATAATGTTCGCCAATAGCGTGTCTAACATACTTTGCTTTTGGTCTTTAGCTTGGTTCAACATCTTGCCCAACAACATTCCTTGGTGAAAGCGAATGCCTCGTAACTTGGGTTCAATGACTTTTTCATCCCAGATAAAGTTTGGCCAATCAGCTCGTTGCCAGATCCACATATTGTCGCCCTTTGATGTAAATAACAGCATATTCATATCATATCATGATTCGAATAAAGCCCATAATCGAATCTGATTATGATGTGAATAAGCCAGATATTCATATCATCTCTTGCAGGCGAGCTTGCGAGTTCCTAGGACCTAGATCCTAGAACCTAGCTCCTGTATTCCGTAAGCGAAGCGTTCCGTACACCGTTAATCGTGAGCTTACGGCAGCATGGCGTGACATAAGTAATAAAGCAAAAAATCTGGTTTCTTAAATTTCAGGCACGGCAATACTTAGGCCACTGGCCCAAGCATTGCTTGATTATGAGCGGTTTATTATTGCTATTGGTCGAGATAATTCCAAGGTAGGTATTTTTCAGGATGCTTTTTTGCATCATCCGCATCTCGTTGCAGTCGCGTAAAGTAATCAAATACATTGATGCCTGCTTCATTGCCTGTTGCTATCATCGACGTGATAACATCGCCAATGTTCGCACCGAGTAAGCTTTTACGAAACATCGCATTTTTTCTATCTCGCACCACTATTTTTAACATCGATTCTATGCGGTTATTATCTATTTTTACCCCTTCGTGATGGCAAAATAAACTCAGCCCGTCATAGTGTTTTAAAAAATAACGGATAGCTTTGCCTAGACCGCTATTTTCTTCAATGCTTTCATTAGTAAAGTGCTTTTCACCCCAACTTTTAATCGCTTCAAGTATGGGTAATGAATGTTGCTGATGGTACTCAAGTCGCTCGCGTGCGGTGAGTTCACGTTCAATGGTTGTCTGTTCATTGCGCCAAACTTCACCATAGAGTGTGAGTATATTTTCAACCTCTTCGGGGAAATGATTAATGACATCGACAAACTGGCGCCTTGCATGGCTATTACAAAGTGATGTTTCAACCTCGCAAGTACTTGGCTGATTACTGGCGAGCGCATCACTCATTAATATCGGTGCGACAGTGACTTGTCGTTTGTAGAGTATGCGGTCGATAAACTCACCTGCGTGCCCAATATTGGTTTCAAATAACACAATATCATGGCCCGTTTTTAAGCTGGCAATCACTCCTGATGTATAAACACCTGAGCGCAAGCGTGTTTTCTCGCTATTACGTACTTTCTTTTCAACTGGCTTGGCGTCAAGAATACGGTGGGTGGTGTCATCTAAGTAATAGTGCTTTGCATCGCCAGCCAACTCAAACAAGTGCTGGTAAACAGGATAAATCGCATCACAGACAAGCTCTACTTGGTCAAACACCGTCGACGCAGTGATGTTGACGCCCAATAGCTTTTGGATGTTGCCTTGACGATAAAAAGGTAGCCCTGCAAAGTATTTATAAATCGCCATTAACGCACGCGCAGAGTAACCATATTTTTGATGACTATTACCGTCATGTAATACTTCATCGGGCAGGTTTGCCGTGAAATAGGCACCACACGCATTGCAACGCAAGCGCTCCATAATATGTTGCTCTGGGGTAAAAGGGGTTTGCCCTGTAATGCGCAACAAACTGCCAGGCTCGACTTTATAGACCTTACCTTTCAAACATTCTGGGCAGCTATCCCCTTTATTTACTTCGTTTAACGCATGTTTGATGATAACCGGTTTGACCTGTGTAAAGTCTTCATCCTGTGTTTTTGGTTTTTTACTTTTCTTGCTGGTTTTTTTCTGTGCTTTACACAGGTCGCTTTGTTTTTCTGATGATTTTTCAATCCCAAGTAACTTACGTAATTTATGCACGGTGATACCGTGGTCAGCTAGCTTGTTTTGTGTTGTTGTTAATGTCAGTAACGCATCAAGCAATAACTGATAATCATCAGCGCTAAGCGCAAGATTATTTTCTTTGGCTTCAATCACTCGCTTGATTAAATCATCGAGAGATTGTGCATCGATATCGTTAAAAGGTTTTGCCACAATAAGCCTTTTGCCTGCGGGAATAAAAAAGAGGATGGAGTATGATCCCATTTAAAATGAAATCAAGCGGTTATTTATAATGGGTGGTAATTCCCGCTGAGCAATTGCCGTAAATGTTTGGCGTCCACGGACGTCATGGCACTATTAATGGTTGGCCAGCCAGAGAACTTGCCCTTAGATAAACGCTTTGTCATCAACCAAAAACCGTTATTTTCATAAGCGAGTGCGCGCACCATGGTTTTGTTACGATTAATAAAAACAAACAAGGTACCAGAGCGAGGCTCACAATGAAGGCGTTGTTTACACAGCGTAGCTAACCCATCAATGCCTTGACGAAAATCAGCGGGCTGGGTAGCAATCAAAATGTCGCTATGACGGGTTAAATGGATCATGATTTTATGGCCTCAATTAACTGAGCAAACCGTGTTTCGCTGACTTCGCCAGATACGGCTAAAGAATTGCCATTGTTGAACTTCAGGGAGATAGAAAGCGACTCGGTTATCGGCGTTGCATTGGGTAGTGAAATAAAGTGATTGGATACATCACTTGATGAGTTGGCGGTAAGCCAAGTATTGAATTGCTCATGACTAATACGCAACTTTTTAACAATGGTTGTTTTTGAATAATGCGGTAAAAGGGCGATCGCTTGCTGGCGCAAATTTTCAGGGATTGCACTACCTCGAGAAGGTTTATTGCTTCGCCACTGTTCAAAGTTAGCGAGGGTGTTAAGGAGTTTATCTGGCATCATTGTGACCGGGTTGATTTAGTTACAATGATTAAATCAGGTTAATTGAAATAAGTTGAGCTACGCTGCCGTAAGCTCACCGTTAATCGTATACCGTTATCTAGATTCTAGCAGGACGAAGTCCGCTCTCAGGCGAGCTTGCGAGTTCCTAGTACGTAGAACCTAGCTCCTGTATTCCGTAAGCGAAGCGTTCCGTACACCGTTAACCGTATACCGTTATCTAGATTCTAGCAGGACGAAGTCCGCTCTCAGGCGAGCTTGCGAGTTCCTAGTACGTAGAACCTAGCTCCTGTATTCCGTAAGCGAAGCGTTCCGTACACCGTTAACCGTATACCGTTATCTAGATTCTAGCAGGACGAAGTCCGCTCTCAGGCGAGCTTGCGAGTTCCTAGGGCCTAGAACCTAGAACCTAGAACCTAGAACCTAGATCCCTTTATTACAGTGCTGCAATAACTTGACAAAAAACTCACTGCCTTTGCGTTGTGCAAATGCAATATTTCGCTCGGGTATTGACTCTGGGTCTTTGTAATTGGCTAAGGCGATTTCCATGCTGGCTTCGCGAATAATGTGTAAGGTTGGGTAGGGGGCTCGGTTGGTATAATTTGCTGGGCTGTCTTGGGCTTCGCCATCAAAACAGTAGTCAGGGTGAAAGGTCGCAAGTTGGTACACGCCTTCATAATCGTTATCAACTAATAAGTCAGTTGCGTCGTCTACCAGATCTAAATAGGCATAAAACCCTTCAAAACCTCGCGGTAAAATAAACAAGGTGGTTTCAGTATCTGGGTGCTCATCAAGATATTGGCATTCTTCTATAAGCGCTTTTAATACGGCTTTGACTTTAGTTTCTTCAATCGCCACATAACGAATACTGGCCCGCTCAACCTCACGACGAGCAAACGGGCAGATATTGTACTTCATGATAACATCCACAACCCATTTCTCAGTATGGGCGAGGCATTCATGTGGTTGCATAGCGTAAGTAACCTTTGAGCAATTAATGTGAAGAGGCTGGAAGCACCATAGGAATAATCGATGCCACAAGCAATAACGCCATCGAAACGTTAAAAATACGTTGTTGGCGTTCATTTTTTAAAAGTCGTTTTAATGCTACGCCAAATCCGAGCCACACAATCGCACAAGGAAATGCGACACAGAGAAATACGCTAGCAATGGTAATTACCTGGGTATTGAGCTCTTGCTGCACTGAGGTAAACGTTGCTATGGCACCAACCGCCATAATCCAGCCTTTGGGATTCACCCATTGAAATGCCGCAGCCTGAATAAAGCTAAAAGGCTTACTAACGTGTTTGCCCTCCATTTTACTGCTGCTATTAGCAATTAACCACGACAAATAAAGTAAATAGGTAATGCCGACGACTTTGATTACCGTATGAATAACAGGGTAAGCCTGGAATATGGCGCTTAATCCTAATCCAACGGCTAAAATCATGGTAGGAAAACCTAAACTGATCCCCAACAAATGCGGAATGCTTCGTTTAATGCCAAAGTTAACTCCAGATGTCATCAACATAATATTGTTGGGACCAGGGGTTATTCCGGCAGAAAAAGCAAACAAGGCAATGGCGAACACTAACTCCATGAATAGGTCTCTTAGGCTTATGTTTTAGTAGCAGGATTTTAGGGGAATTTAATTGTTAGCCACAATGATTTTTTTAACAGTTGTTTAAATTAACCGTTCTAAAATAAAAACAACAGGCCTGCAGCCAGATTAAACAGTCAATCCAACCACAGGCTAATGGTTAACTCTTTACTTCAACTTCATAAGATGAAAACTTACGAATATTAATCACGCCGGTATCAAAAATAAGATATTGGCCTTTAATGCCTTGTAAAATTCCAGACACTTCAGCCACTTTATCAAAGTTATGCGACTTCACTTTGCTAGGAAACTCAGTAATAGGATAACGAATGGTCTGAATATTGGCATCTAAACGCTCAATCACAATATCGTCATGCTCAGTGGCAAGCGCTTGCAATTTATCTTCAATTAACGGAATTAACTGAGCCGCTTGCTCAACCAGATCAATATCATCGTTATGACCTTTTAGCATGGCTTGCCAGTGAGTTTTGTCATTGATGAACTTGGCTAATTCAATTTCAATTAACCCCGACATTTTGCGAGTGGAAACTTTAAAAATAGGTAAGCCTTGCGTAGCGCCTTGATCTATCCAACGTGTAGGGATTTGTGTGTGGCGAGTAATGCCCACTTTTATACCAGAGGTATTAGACAAATAAACGTAATGAGGCACAAAACAATGTGTCATGGCCCATTCTGGTTCACGACAGGTGCCCTGGTCAAAATGGCAGGTTTCAGGTTTCATAATGCACATATCACAACTGGCCAGTTTGCTCATACACACATAACAATGGCCTTGCGAGTAACTTTTTT
This sequence comes from Shewanella inventionis, assembly GCF_019931735.1. Classification (NCBI taxonomy): domain Bacteria; kingdom Pseudomonadati; phylum Pseudomonadota; class Gammaproteobacteria; order Alteromonadales; family Shewanellaceae; genus Shewanella; species Shewanella inventionis. The sequence continues at coordinate 2,230,337 of NZ_CP082926.1, forward strand.
TGGTTTTTTTACCACAGCTACTGCAAAAAATATTACCTGTGTGTGTCATGGTAAGTGTTTTACCAATTAATGGGTTTAACGCCAGGCGCTCCTCACCCACAGGTAAATAATACTCCACCTCATGATGTTCATTGAGGTGGGTTTTTAGTTTTGATAGCGTTCCAAACATAGCCAATCCGTTTTATCTGTATTATTGGCTGGCAGTTTAGCAGATGATGCACACGTATTTTAGGCTTAATTTAGCCAATACTGTTTATCTGTTGACGGTTTAAGCGAATTAACTGAGTTTGTCTAATACCACATCATCGCCCATTTCATACAATGATGTTTTAATTTGTTCTTCTTGTGACAAATCGGTCAACCCTAATTCCATTTTGGCTCTAAACAAATCAATACCGGTATGGCTAGCGGTTTCGTATTGGCTGCTAAACTTTTCAATGTTAATGCCTAATGCATTCATTTTATTAGAAATATGTAACACAATGCCTGGGCGATCATAGGCCACAAGTTGGTAACTTAGCTGCTTAATGGGTTTGGCGCTCAAACTGGTTTTTGAGAAGGTTAAGGTTAAGCCATCAATGCATTCAAGGGCGTCAACAAGCTCATCCCATTTCAGCGCGGGTACTTCTAATTGTAATATTGCGGCAAAAACACCATCAATATGACGCATTTCAGAGTCTAACCAGTTACCATTATGGCGGCTAACTACATTGGCGATTTGTTCTACTAATCCTTTTCTATCAGGAGCTTGCAAAGTGATAAGGTAACGCATCATACGATATTTCTCCTATAAACATTGGCTGTAACACAACTGTCATCTTTACGTCATATAATCGCAGCCACTTAAGATTGCGTTATGGCTTTACTGTTGTTTTACGACAATTTATATATGCATCTAACGGCGGTTAACGAGTTAATAATCGAGCAGTATAAAACCTCAAGATTAGTTGTTAATTTAGCTATTTAGTCATAAATATTTATTGTTAGCACAGTACACTGCACAATCAAAGCGCTAATTATGGCATCGATTAATTATTAGAGGTTCTTAATGGAAAGTCAGGTAAATCAACCTGGTTCTACTGAAAAAAGTTTACTCGCGGGTAAGCAAGCATCACGTAGAGCATTTAAGGATAAAGCAGCACAGTTCGGGATAACCGTCGGCGGCACCATGGTGTTTGTCGCGCTGTTATTGATCTTTTTCTACTTGCTGTATGTCATCAAGCCCATTTTTGATGGGGCACACATAGAACCCGTTACCAGCGTGAGTTACCAACATGCTGATGCTAATACATTAATGATTGGCAGCGACGAACAAAATGAAGTGTTATATCGCGTAACACAGCAAGGCAATGTCGACTTTTACTCTGCTGTCACTGGCCAGCTTATTTCTTCATTTTCAGCAAAGTTACCTGAAGGCGCCATCATTACTAGCAGTGCTAAATCTAGCCCAAGCGAGCAACGCTTTGCATTAGGTTTGAGTAACGGACAAGTTATCGTAATGGGAGTCGACTTTTCGGTTTCTTACCCAGATAACAAGCGCCAAATTACGCCTAAAATAAATTATCCAATTGGTGATGAGCCGCTAATCATTAACCAAGACGGTGCCGTTCATAATTTGGTATTCGACTACAGTGGTAGTCGCATGAGCTTTGCCTATCAAGATGACAATGGCGCCTGGAAACTCAATCGCCAAGAAGGCGAAGAAAACATGATGACCGAAGAAGTTGAATGGTCTTCTGTTGAAGTGTTCATTGAAGATGCACCTAAGCAAGTGGTGTCACAATTAATGACACCCGATCATCGCCAACTTATTCTTAGCACCACCAACAAATTGTTTGTGTACGATATTCGTTATGCAGATGAAGTTGAGTTACTGCAAGTCATCGACGTTAAAAAAGGTCAGGCAACCATTAAGCAAGTTAACTTACTTGCCGGTGCCAGCTCTATTATGATCAGCTACGACAGTGGTGTAATTAGCCAATATTTCCAGGTTAATGGTGACAAAGGCCGTTTATATCAGCTAATACGTGAATTTGACGATGTGGCGCCAGTTAGCACTATGGCGACAGAGTTTTACCGTAAAAGCTTTGCAGTATTAAGTAAAAGTGGCGAACTCACGTTGCTTTACACCACAAGCCAACGCAACTTGTTTGACGAAAAGTTTGACCTTAGCAATCCTGGCTTAATGGCTTTTAGCCCACGTTCAAATGCACTGATTATTGAAGCCGATAACAAGCTAAATTTGTACTCGGTTGAAAATGAACACCCAGAAGTGTCATGGAGCGCATTATGGCAAAAGGTGTGGTACGAAGGTTACCCAGAGCCGCAATATGTATGGCAATCAACGTCTGGTTCAAACGACTTTGAAGCTAAGCTAAGCTTAATGCCATTAGCGTTTGGTACTATGAAAGCGGCATTTTATGCCATGCTTTTTGCTGTACCATTAGCCATTGCCGGTGCTATTTACACCGCTTACTTTATGACACCAAAAGTGCGTAACGTGGTTAAGCCTACCATTGAAATTATGGAAGCATTACCAACGGTTATTTTAGGTTTCCTTGCTGGTTTGTGGTTAGCCCCATTAATTGAAGATCACTTGCCAGGTATTGTCGTGTTGTTGACCTTGCTGCCGATTTCCATTTTGGTCACAGCATTTGCATGGAATTTAATGCCGCAAACATGGAAGCAGCGCTTACCAGAAACCTATCAAGAGCTAATGCTTTTACCTGTAATTGTTTTTGTAGGTTGGTTCTCGTTTGAAATAAGCCCAGTGATTGAAGTGGCATTTTTTGATGGTAACACCCGTCAATTTATCACCAACGAACTTGGCATCACCTTTGACCAGCGTAACGCATTTGTTGTAGGCATTGCGATGGGCTTTGCGGTTATTCCAACCATATTCTCAATTGCAGAAGACGCCATATTCTCTGTGCCACGCCACTTATCAAACGGCAGCCTGGCACTTGGTGCAACTAACTGGCAAACACTAACACGAGTTGTATTGTTAACAGCAAGCCCAGGTATTTTCTCAGCCATTATGATGGGCCTTGGCCGCGCAGTTGGCGAAACCATGATTGTACTGATGGCAACCGGTAACACCGCTATTTTAGAGTGGAGTGTGTTTGAAGGTATGCGTACTTTAGCAGCTAACATTGCCGTTGAAATGCCAGAGTCTGCCATTGGTAGTTCGCACTATCGTGTGTTGTTCCTTGCGGCCTTTGTACTGTTTATATTTACCTTCTTCTTCAACACCATTGCAGAAGTCGTACGCCAGCGTTTACGCGACCGTTATAGCTCACTGTAAGGAAAGATGATGACTCATATATTGATTATTTCGCCAATCGCCTTGAGAGGTTTGTGCAATGGGTAAGTGGTTTAAATCAGGCTCACCGTGGATTTGGATGACAGGTGGTGCTGTAAGTATCAGTTTAATTGCCGTGTTAGGCTTATTACTGTTAATCGCATGGCGTGGCCTAAGTTATTTTTGGCCAGCCGATATTTACGAATGGCAATTAGAAAACAGTGACGGCGTAAAAACCACCTTAATCGGTGAAATTTACGACCGTGAAGAAGTGCCAACAGAACGCTTAATCTCAGCTGGCCACAAGTTCACAGAACACCCAGGTGAGTTTGTGACTCGTTACCTAGTTAAAACAGGTAACCGTGAGTTTGTAGGCTTAGATTTTCGCTGGATCCTGGCCACAGATATCATTAGCCGTACAACGCCAGCAGACGTGGCTAAGCTTGAACGTACCAAAAATGGTAACTTCTACGGGTATCCTGTTGCTGTTATTGAAGATGGAAAACGTTTAGAGCTTAAAACCGAAGCCGACATAGAAGCCTCATTGTTTAGCCACATTGACCGAGCAGTAGAGATTTCTGAGCAGGCATTAAGCTTACAAAAGACAGAAATTGGCGCAATTAACTACCAAATTGAGCGTTTACGTTTAAAAGAGCGTGGTTATGAATTAGACGGTGAGCTTACCGACGAACGTAAAGCCGACATTAAGGCGCAAATTGAGCAACTAAACCAAGACTACTTGGTGCTAGAAAAAGACCTATTTGCACTGCGTGATCAGGCCGCTCGTGACTCAGTCGTTGTACGTGATATGCGTGGCCAAGAGGTGATACTCAAGTTAGACTCTATTTTAGATGTCAGCTACGTCAACCACATGAACGTACTACAAAAAGTAGGTCATTGGTTTGTGGGCATAGGCCGCTTTATTAACGACGACCCACGTGAAGCTAACACTGAAGGTGGGGTATTCCCAGCCATTTTCGGTACAGTGTTTATGGTGATGTTAATGGCTGTCATTGTGACCCCATTTGGTGTAATCGCAGCAATCTATTTGCACGAATACGCTAAAAAAGGCCCAATTACCAAAATGATCCGCATTGCGGTGATTAACTTAGCCGGTGTGCCATCAATTGTGTACGGTGTGTTTGGTTTAGGCTTCTTTGTTTACATGATGGGCGGCTCAATTGACCAATTGTTTTTCCCTGAGGCACTACCTGCACCCACATTTGGCTCGCCAGGGGTGATTTGGTCAGCACTTACATTGGCTATTTTAACCTTACCTGTTGTAATTGTATCAACAGAAGAGGGCTTAAGCCGTATACCGAGTGCGGTTCGTCAAGGTAGTCTTGCATTAGGTGCCACCAAAGCAGAAACCTTATGGCGCATTGTTATTCCAATGGCAAGTCCAGCCATTATGACAGGTTTGATTTTAGCGGTAGCTCGTGCCGCCGGTGAGGTAGCACCGTTAATGTTAGTGGGTGTGGTAAAATTAGCGCCAACGTTACCCATAGACATGAACTTCCCGTTTGTGCATTTAGAACGTAAGTTTATGCACCTAGGTTTCCATATTTACGATGTCGGCTTCCAAAGCCCTAACGTTGAGGCTGCACGCCCATTGGTGTACGCAACATCGTTCTTATTAGTATCTGTAATTGTTGCACTTAACTTAACCGCAATTAGCGTGCGCAACCATTTACGTGAAAAATTCCGTTCGCTAGAACACTAATTAGCGATATCCTGAAGGAAAGAAAAAAATGATTTCTATTGATAGTTCAGCAATGCAAACAGAAGCAGTTGATTTAGTTAACTTACCAGAGCAGGATACCGCACTTGAGATCCGTAACCTCGATTTACGTTACGGTGAAAAACAAGCGTTATTTGATGTGTCGATGAAAATCCCTAAAAAGAAAGTCACGGCATTTATTGGCCCAAGTGGTTGTGGTAAATCAACATTATTGCGTTGCATTAACCGCATGAACGATTTAGTTGATACCTGTAAAATCAACGGTGAAATTTTGCTCCACGGGCAAAACATTTATGACAAAAATGTTGATGTAGCATCATTGCGTCGTAACGTAGGCATGGTGTTTCAGCGTCCTAACCCATTTCCAAAATCAATATACGAAAACGTCGTATACGGTTTACGTTTACAAGGGGTGAATAACCGCCGTGAGTTAGACGAAGCCGCAGAGCGCTCACTGCGTGGCGCTGCAATTTGGGACGAAGTTAAAGACCGTTTGCACGACAACGCATTTGGTTTATCGGGCGGTCAGCAACAACGTCTTGTGATTGCTCGAGCCATTGCTATTGAGCCAGAAGTATTGTTACTTGACGAACCAACATCGGCGTTGGATCCCATTTCAACTTTAACGATTGAAGAGCTGATCACCGATCTTAAAGAACAATACACAGTCGTGATAGTGACGCATAACATGCAGCAGGCTGCACGTGTATCAGATCAAACCGCCTTTATGTACATGGGTGAATTGGTAGAATACGCAGACACAAACACGATTTTTACTACCCCGAAAAAGCGTAAAACTGAAGATTATATTACCGGTCGTTACGGTTAATCCTTCATCACATCGCTTTTAATAAACCAGACAAGAATTTAGGTGGGTATTATGGAAAAAATGAATTTAAACAAACATATCTCAGGCCAGTTTAATGCTGAGCTTGAAGATATTCGTAACCGCGTATTAGCCATGGGCGGTTTAGTTGAGCGTCAACTTGAGCAATCACTCGACGCACTAACATCGCTAGACGCAGAGCTTGCACAACAAGTCATAGACGGTGACCACAGAGTTAATGGCATGGAAGTGTCAATCGACGAAGAATGTACACGTATCATTGCAAAGCGTCAGCCAGCAGCTAGCGACTTACGTATGATTATCGCCATCTCTAAAACCATTGCCGATTTAGAGCGTATTGGTGACGCCTGTGTGCGTATTGCCAAAGCCGCATTAGAAAAGCGAGTTAACACTCAGCAACCGCTATTAGTTAGCATTGAAAGCATGGGCCGTCATGCAACGCGTATGTTGCATTCAACGCTTGATGCCTTAGCACGTATGGATGCAGAGCAAGCTATTGAGTTGCATAAAGAAGATGCCAAGCTAGACAAAGAATACGAAAGCATTATTCGTCAGCTAATGACCTACATGATGGAAGACCCTCGCTCAATTCCAGGGGTGCTCGATGTATTATGGGCAGCGCGCGCCGTTGAGCGAGTCGGTGACCGTTGTAAAAACATCTGTGAATACGTTATTTACTATGTAAAAGGTAAAGACGTTCGTCATACAACCTACGAAGACATGGAAAAAGATCTATAACCGCAAACGGTTAAGATCGTTAATTTCGTCAAACGCCCTATGTTGTACTGTTTTTCATAAAACAGTTAAACTTAGGGCGTTTTTGTTTAACTACCGTCAGGTTAAGTTTTCAGGTATAAGTTAACTGATCAGAGATTACTGATTGGTATACACTCATCAAATTTGTCCAAGTTCGATACAATCTAATAGAGCGAACAATGAAAAAGACGTTAGCACGAGGTTTAATGAATTTATTGCCAATGGTGTTATCCATCTGGCTTTTTTGGTCGTTATTTATTTCACTCGATGAGCTCGGTAAATTATTACTCGAACTTGTTGGCGTTACCCCTATATTTATCGGCGCCGGTTTTGGCCTGGTTGCCAGTCTGGTATTTGTTGCCGGGTTACTCTTTTCAGTCAGTCCAGTTGCATGGGTGTATGGTTGGATAGAGCGCCAACTCATGAAATTCCCACTGTTTAAATCTGTGTATGGCAGTATTCGAGACATTGCCAGTTTAATGAACCGTGATGGTCAGCCTAAAACTCAAAAAACCGTATTAGTTAAACAAGCTAATGGTGGGTATGTTGTTGGGTTTATTATGAGCGACTCAGCACCACAGCCATTAGTCGATGCATTACCAGAAGGCGACTGGGTGCCTGTGTTATTTCAGCTCAGTTATCAAATGGCAGGCGTCACCAGTTTAGTCAAACGCGACGATTTAATATTTGTCGATTGGTCATTTGAAGATGCAATGCGCTTTAACCTCACCGCAGGTATTAATACCATTGCGCGTTAGGCCTAAAGCACGTTATTTATCGAATTCTACGCCAGACGCAGAATAAAAGATAAATAAGCTAAGACAAACAATTGCCCCAAGCGATAACAGTGATTATCCTTGGGGTAATTTTTTTGTCAAAGTGATGCATCATGTCAAACAATCAAAATGCAAGTAAATTAGATAAAGTCTTAGCCGAAGCCAGAGAATACAAAGCCACCCGCGAAAAAGGCTATCGTGAACAAGCACTCAAACTATACCCATGGGTGTGCGGCCGCTGCACCCGCGAATTTACCCATAAAAACTTATCAGAATTAACCGTGCACCATCGCGATCATAACCACGACAACAACCCATCAGACGGTTCAAACTGGGAATTGTTATGCCTATACTGCCACGACAACGAACACTCACGCTTTGAAGAGCTAATACGCTACGGCAGCACCAAAGAAGCAAAACAAGAAGCCGCCACCTACAACCCATTCGCAGACCTAAAAGCCATGATGAAAAAATAAAAACATCATCGCGGAAAAATACGGCCCACTACTACGTCGTCATTTGCTCATTCGTAACCAACACCGCCCACTACTACGTCGTCCCGGTAACGCTTTTGAGCCGGGACCTAGGTGTTGGCTTTTACGCTTTTGAGCCGGGACCCAGGTGTTGGCTTTTACGCTTTTAAGCAAGGTCAAAAGAAACACCTGGATCCCCAATTAAAGCATTTGAGGATGCCGGGCGAAAGGTCAAAATCAACAGAAACACCTGGATCCCTGATAACAGATCTCAGGGATGACGGCATAAAGATAAAGGCATAAAGATAAAGGCATAAAGATAAAGGCATAAAGATGAATGCTTACTTCGTCATTTGCTTATTCGTAACCAACACCGCCTACTACTACGTCGTCCCGGTAACGCTTTTGAGCCGGGACCCAGGTGTTGGGGCTTAGGTACTAGGTCCTAGGTTCTAGGAACTAGGTTCTAGGAACTCGCAAGCTCGCCAGAGAGCGGACTTCGTCCTTCTAGTGGCTAGATAACAGTGTACTGAACGCTTCGCTTACGGTTTTAGGCTCTAGGCTCTGTCCTCGAGTGCTTTTATCCCGGCTTTATAAGAGTTACCGGGATGGATTCTTGATTCTAGATTCTCGCTTCTAGGTTCTAGGTTCTAGGTTCTAGGCCCTAGGAACTCGCAGGCTCGCCTGAGAGCGGACTTCGTCCTGCTAGAATCTAACCAACACCGCCCACTACTACGTCGTCCCGGTAACGCTTTTGAGCCGGGACCCAGGTGTTGGCTTTTATGCTTTTAAGCAAGGTCAAAATCAACAGAAACACCTGGATCCCTGATACAAGCACTCAGGGATGACAGCAAAAAGATAAAGGCATAAAGATGATGCCAACTACCACGTCGTCATTACTCATTCGTAACCAACACCGCTCACTACTACGTCGTCCCGGTAATGCTTTTGAGCCGGGACCCAGGTGTTGGCTTTGGTTCCTAGCACCTAGCACCTAGCCCCTCGCACCTCATCTATTCTTTATACGCTTTTCTGCTTTTAACCATTGGGCGCGGGTTAAATTTTTATTATTAGTGTCGCCAATATACAGTTGTTTTCTGTCGTCTAACTTATCCCAAATTTGTTGTTTTTGGGCATCGGTTGCTTGTGACCAAATCACAATCTCATCAATATGGCGAAAACATCCCATACAATAATCGTCATCATTTAGGCCGCAGCGGGCGACACAGGGCGAGTGCATAGTTTACAATTCCGGTTTAGGCAGATAATGCTCGCATCCTATCATTTCAATCGGCTAAGGTTAACCGTAATACTCACTATGTCAGCAATCGATTATCAACATACTTTCAAGTCACTCGACTCATTGCTTGAGGCGTTAAGTCCCTTGTGGCAGCTGGTGGCGTTTGAGTGTGACCACTTACCCTGGCAGCAAGCATTTCCGCATTTAGCACAAAAAGTATGGCAAATACCCGATACAGACATAGACACAATTGATGCCGATCAGCACTTGCTTGTACATACGTTGCTGCCAAGCTTAATCACAGATCTAAAACAAAGCTCACATCCACACCTTGCTCACATCATTGAGCACTTAAGCTTGTTAGTATTTACTTTGCCCCAAAGCACCATTAACCCAAGCATTCCCCAACAATTTGCACAACAATCTGCCCAGCAACAGAATGATTTAGCCCATTTTAGTGCTCATATTAAAGGCAGAAAGTGGCAACAAATTACGGCATTTGCAGCGCAAATCGACCCACAATTGCAAACCAAATTAACCGCGTTACCCATATTAGAATGGTGTGCAGGCAAAGGGCATTTAGGTCGGTTAGTGGCTAAACAGCAACAGGTAAACGTCACCAGCCTTGAGTGGCAAGCCAACTTATGCGAACAAGGGCAAGCATTTGCTAACCAATGGCAATTACCACAACGGTTTATCTGTGCCGATGCATTTGCGCCACTAAACCCCAATGACAAGGTGTTTTACCCACAGCAACATGCCATAGCACTGCATGCCTGTGGTGACTTACATGTACGGCTAATCCAGTTAGCTACTCATGCAAACACCCAGGCCATTTCAATGTCGCCTTGCTGTTATCACTTAATTCAACATTCGCATTACCAGCCACTGTCAACTCAGGCTAAAGCCAGTAAACTCAAGCTTGCCAGACATGACTTGCAATTACCCCTCCAGCAAAGCGTCATTGCCAGCCCCAAACAACAAGCACTGCGACTGCAAGAAGTCGCATGGCGTTTAGGGTTCGACACTTTGCAGCGCCAAATTAGGGGTATTAATGCCTATTTACCCGTACCCACCATTAAACAAAGTCAATTAAGTGGCAGCTTTGCCGACTTTTGCCTATGGGCAGCAAATCAAAAACAACTACAAATACCAAACGATATTGATTTTGACTCATTTTTACAAAGCGGTATCGCCAGGCAGCGGCTAACAAAACGCATCGATCTTGTCGCGCATTTATTTCGTCGCGCCCTCGAGGCATGGTTATTACTCGACCGGGTATGTTTTTTACAACAACAGGGATATGAGGTTTCACTGAGCGAATTTTGTGCAAACAGTGTTACCCCCAGAAATGCCTTTATCCAGGCAATTAAAACAACGGCTTAACAACATTCATCAAGCATTTATGTATTAAGCCATTGTTAACGCTATTGTATTTAACGTAAGTCTGTAATAAACGAGCAGCCAGTTAATCAACAGCGCTGACCAAGCCGTAAAAAAAACGTCAAATAAGCCAGTCTTACAGCGGTTTTTGATTGAATAATTAAGCCATTCTTGTTCAAATGGCGGGTTAATAACGACTAACAACTAATCTAGCGCATGTGAGTGCTTGCTAGAGCGAAGCGAATAATACGGTTTAATGAAATATTCACGCGTCTTTATCAATAGTCTGGCCTATGAGCTAGCACCACAGGTAGTGTCCAGTAGCGATTTAGAATCTCGCTTAGCACCCCTATATCAAAAGTTTCGCATTCCAATGGGGCAACTTGCCGCATTAACCGGAATCACCGAGCGTCGCTGGTGGCCAAAAGGTCATCGCCTATCAGACGGTGCCATTGCAGCCGCCCGCAAAGCCGTCAACGAAACCGGCATTGAGATCAGTGAGCTAGGTGCCGTGGTTTACACCGGCGTATGTCGTGATCAGCATGAACCAGCAACAGCATGTCGTATTGCTGCAGAGTTAGGTGTGTCAAAAGACACCGCAATCTACGACATCAGTAATGCCTGTTTAGGGGTGTTGTCGGGTATTTTAGATATCGCTAACCGTATCGAGCTTGGCCAAATTAAAGCCGGTATGGTGGTGTCATGTGAGTCGGCGCGCGATATCGTCGATGCCACAATCGATCACATGTTAGCCGAACCTACAATGCAAAATTTTGCGCAGTCTTTAGCAACCTTAACCGGTGGCTCAGGCGCTATCGCTGTCATTTTAACCGACGGTACCTTACCGCTTAAAACCACGCGTCAGCATCAGTTATTAGGTGCAAGCCACTTGTCTGCACCAGAGCATCATCAATTGTGTCAATGGGGCCTGCAAGAAGCAGGGCACTTATTGTATCGCGAGTTTATGCGTACCGACGCCGTCACCCTACTTAAAGAAGGCGTTGAGCTGGCCAAACACACCTGGGAGCATTTTTTAGCTCAGCGCGATTGGGTTGTAGAGCAGGTCGACAAAGTAATTTGCCATCAGGTAGGTGCGTCTAACCGTAAACAAGTGCTTAATGCGCTCAATATCCCACACGAAAAAGAATACCCAACCTACCAAAAGCTCGGCAACATGGGCACAGTATCGTTACCCGTAACCGCTGCAATTGCTCATGATGAAGGTTTTTTACGTGTTGGCGATCAAGTCAGCTTTTTAGGAATAGGCAGTGGTTTAAACTGCATGATGTTAGGAATAAAGTGGTAAGCCCAAGGCTGCACTGACGTTTTTGCATTACATTATAAAATAGTTTACAGGATGCATCATGCTAGACAACTTACTGCCATTTAAAAGTCATTACCTCGACCGTAACGGCAATAAACTGCACTATATCAACGAAGGTCAGGGTGAGCCTGTCGTCATGGTGCACGGTAATCCTAGCTGGAGTTACTACTACCGAAACTTAGTAAGTGCGTTGAGCGACAATCATCAATGCATAGTGCCAGACCACATTGGCTGCGGTTATTCAGACAAACCCGACGACCCACAATACGACTACACATTAACCAGTCGTATCGACGATTTAGAAGCATTATTAGACAGCCTAGACGTTAAACAAAACATCACACTGGTGGTGCATGACTGGGGCGGAATGATCGGCATGGGCTTTGCGGCTCGCCATCCTGAGCGCATAAAACGCATTGTGTGCTTAAACACAGCAGCATTTCATTTGCCAAAATCTAAGCCGTTTCCATGGGCATTATGGATATGCCGCGAAACCTTACTCGGCACCTTGTTAGTTCGCGGTTTTAATGCGTTTTCATCTGCGGCATCCTACGTGGGTGTTAAGCGTAAACCCATGAGCAACGAGGTTCGCCAAGCCTATGTTGCGCCGTTTAACTCATGGAAAAACCGCATTTCAACATTGCGTTTTGTGCAAGACATCCCCTTAAAGCCGGGCGATCGTAATTATGATTTAGTGACCCATATCGGCGACAGCTTAAGTCAGTTTGCAACTGTGCCGACCTTGATTTGTTTTGGTTTACAAGATTTTGTATTCGACAAACACTTTTTAGCGCAGTGGCGTCAACGTATGCCCCATGCGACAGTGCACGAGTTTGCAGACTGTGGCCATTATATTCTTGAAGACGCCAGCGACGAAGTCATCGCGTTAATTAAAGACTTTATTGCCCAGCATTAACAATCCAAAAGGCTCATTTGAGCCTTTTGTTGTATACAGCCAGTACTATAAATTAAACCTATGTAATAAAGCCGAGTGATTATGACTCAAACAACAGTAGATACTAATGCCAATATTTGCGTGCACCTCCAACGTGCAGCGCATACCATGCCAACTGAGTTAGCTGTTGCAGTACAACAGGCCAAAAATGGCACATTTGTCTACCAAGAAATCGACTTTAACAGATTACATCAACAGTCAGACACTATTGCAAAAGGGCTGCTCCAATACGGAATAAGCCGCGGCAAAAAAGCCGTACTCATGGTAACCCCAAGCATTGAGTTTTTTTCGCTCACCTTTGGTTTATTTAAAGCCGGTATTATTCCTATTTTGGTCGACCCAGGGATGGGCATCAAAAACCTCAAACAATGCTTTGCCGAGTCACAGCCCGACGTGTTTATAGGTATACCTAAAGCCCATATCGCCAGGCGGGCTTTAAGCTGGGGCAAAGGCAGTGTCGAGCAAGTCATTAATGTGGGCGGCACAAGGTTGCAACGCTGGCTAACCAACGCAACCCAGCTCGAAACCATTATTCAAATTGGTAGTCGTAACACGCAAATTTTCGACATGGCAACGCCAGATAAAGACGACATGGCCGCCATTTTGTTTACCAGTGGCAGTACCGGCACCCCAAAAGGCGTGGTATACAGCCACGGCATGTTTCAAGCGCAAATTAACGCCCTAAAGCACGATTATGGCATTACTCCCGGCGAGCGCGATTTAGCCACTTTCCCGTTATTTTCGTTATTTGGCCCAGCGCTTGGCATGGCATCCATTGTGCCAGACATGGACGCCAGCAAACCCATTACCGCTAATCCCGCAAACTTATTTGCCGCCATTGAGCAGTATCAATGCAGCAACATGTTTGTTAACCCAGCATTGCTGGAACGTCTAGGCCAAGCAGGCGAGCAAACTCAGCATAAACTCAATAGCGTACAAAGAGTGATTTCAGCCGGCGCGCCAGCCACCATTAGCGCCATTAAACGCTTCAGCCAAATGCTCAACCCTAATGTGCAAGTGCTTAACTCTTATGGCGCAACCGAGTCGTTACCCATTAGCATGATAGGCAGCCAAGCCTTATTTAACACCAGCGATTTAACCGATCAGGGTAAAGGCATTTGTGTAGGCAAGCCTATCTCGTCAGTTGATATCGGCATCATCGCCATCACAGATAACCCAATCGAAGATTGGGACAACGTTACCCCATTACCAGCAAATCAAATAGGCGAAATCGTTGTCAAAGGCCCAATGGTTAGCCAGGCATATTATCGCCGACTTAAAGCCACTGAACATGCCAAAATTAACGACAATTATGTGTACCGTCACCGCATGGGCGATGTTGGGTATCTAGACGATGACGGCCAATTATGGATGTGCGGCCGCAAAGGCCATATCGTGGATGCAAAACGCGGTAAACAAAAGCTAAAACGCTATTTTACCATTCCTTGTGAGCGAGTATTTAACACCCATCCACAAGTGAAACGCTCCGCCATCGTTGGTGTTGAAGTCGCCGGCGATACCGTGCCCGTTGTTTGTATCGAACTCAATAAAGAGGTTGTGTGTTCAAACAGTAAAGCGCTATACCAAGCTTTAACAGCACTTGCAGAACAATACCCGCACACCCAAGGCATTAACCGTTTTTTAATTCACCCAGACTTTCCGGTAGATGTACGTCACAACGCCAAAATATTTAGAGAAAAGCTTGCCGTTTGGGCACAGCGCAAATGGCGAGAATAGGACCTAACACCATGCTATTAACCGATTTTACACTCGAAGAGCAAAACGCACTCACTTTGCTTGCCACTAAGGTTAACAAAGTATTTGTTACCGGGGCAGGTGGCTTTTTAGGGTTTGCCATTTGCCAACGTTTGCGCGCTGCCGGTATTGAGGTTGTTGGTTTTGCCCGAGGTGATTACCCTAAACTTGCCATGCTAGGTGTCGATATGCATCGTGGCGACATAAGCGACTTTACCAGTGTTAAAAATGCCATTCAGGGCTGCGACATGGTATTTCATGTAGCCTCAAAAGCGGGTGTATGGGGCAGTAAACAAAGCTACTATTCGCCCAATGTTGACGGTGCAAATAATATTATCAAGGCGTGTAAAGCGCTCAATATTCACCACCTTGTGTACACCAGCACCCCCAGTGTGACTTTTGCCGGCATTGACGAAAATGGCATTAACGAATCTGCCCCCTATGCCAGCCAATACCTTAATTACTATGGCGAATCAAAAGCAATAGCTGAACAAAACATCCTAGCCGCCAACAGCGACAGCTTAAAAACCACAGCGCTACGCCCACACCTAATTTGGGGGCCAAACGATCCTCATCTTGTGCCGCGTGTTATTGAGCGCGCAAAAGCGGGTAAACTCAAGCTGGTAGGCTATCAAGACAAACTGGTCGATACCATTTATATCGACAATGCCGCATACGCCCATATCTTGGCCGGGGTCGATCTTGTCTATGCAGCCAAAAGTGCAGGTAAAGCATACTTTTTAAGTAACGATCAACCCATTACCATGGCCGCAATGCTCAACAACATACTGGCCTGTGCCGATTTACCCCCAGTAACCAAACGAGTACCAGCAGGCGTTGCCTACACTGCAGGCGTCG
Source organism: Shewanella inventionis (assembly GCF_019931735.1). NCBI lineage: Bacteria > Pseudomonadati > Pseudomonadota > Gammaproteobacteria > Alteromonadales > Shewanellaceae > Shewanella > Shewanella inventionis. Next base: position 2,245,746 of record NZ_CP082926.1, read on the forward strand.
TGCTCGAGGCGATTTATGGCCTGCTAAACAAAACACAAGAGCCAATAATGACTCGCTTTGTTGCTCGCCAGCTATCAACCAGCCACTACTTTGACATCAGTGCAGCCAAACAAGATTTAGGTTACCAGCCCTTAATCAGCATAGAGCAGGGCATGCAACGACTAAAGCAGTCACTCACAAACATGTAACATTGTATTTACAATCAGCAAGCGGCTTATTTGGTATAAGCCACTTGGCTAAAACCCAAACCGCTGTATCTTAAAACCTGACCACAACCCAATAACTTAATAACAAAGTGGTTCAGGGAGAGACAATGTCACACAACAAGCAACATGCATGGAACCCAGCTACATTAGCCATTCATGGCGGCCACCAACGCGAAGCCTTCGGCTCACTCACAACACCCCTTTACCAAACCGCAACTTTTGTATTTGACAGCGCAGAACAAGGCGGAGCACGTTTTGCCGGCGACGAGCAAGGCTATATTTATACCCGTTTAGGCAACCCAACAACCGCAGAATTAGAGCGTAAAATGGCGCTACTCGAAGGCGCAGAAGACGCCGCCGCAACCGCATCGGGTATGGCAGCTGTATCAAGTGCATTGCTAACCCATTTGCACGCAGGCGATCATCTGGTTGCTTCTAAAGCGGTTTATGGCTGCACATTCGCACTCATGACCACCCAGCTCACGCGTTTAGGTATCACCACAACATTAGTCGACTTCACCGACATGCACGCAGTAGAGGCCGCAATCAAACCCAACACCAAAGTGTTGTTTTGCGAAACCCCAGTTAATCCACATCTGCAAGTGTTCGACCTGAGTAAAATGGCCAGCATCGCCAAAGCCCACAATCTAGTGTCCATCGTCGACAACACCTTTATGACCCCACTCTTGCAACAACCCATTGCTCTTGGCATCGACATGGTGATCCACAGCGCGACTAAATATCTAAATGGTCATGGCGACGTAATCGCAGGCATAGTGTGTGGCAACGCAGAGCACATGCACCGCTTAAAGTTTGAAATATTAAAAGACTTTGGCGGCGTAATATCACCCCACGACGCCTGGCTGATTTTAAGAGGTTTAAAAACCCTAGACGTCCGCTTAACCCGTCACTGCGACAACGCAGAAGTGTTAGCTGAATATTTAGATAAACACCCTAAATTCAGCCAGGTCTTTTACCCAGGTTTAGCCCACCACCAGGGCCACAGCTTTGTGGGTAAACAAATGAAACGCGCCGGCGGCGTCATCGCATTCGAACTAAAAGGCAACAAGCAAGACGCAATTAACTTCTTCAACCGCTTAAACCTATTCACCATCGCCGTCAGCCTAGGCGACGCCGAATCCCTCATCCAACACCCAGCGTCCATGACCCACTCACCCTACACCCCAGAAGCCCGCCAAGCCGCAGGCATCACCGACAACCTACTGCGCATATCAGTAGGCCTAGAAGACGTAAAAGACTTAATAGCAGACATAGAACAAGCACTGCAGTAGATTGTCTTTAGGTACTAGGTACTAGGTACTAGGTTCTAGGTTCTAGGAACTCGCAAGCTCGCCAGAGAGCGGACTTCGTCCTGCTAGAATCTAAGCAACACCGCCCGCTACCACGTCGTCATTACTCATTCGTATCCACACAGCTCACTACTACGTCGTCCCGGTAACGCTTTTGAGCCGGGACCCAGGTGTTGGGGCCGAGGTACTAGGTAATAGGTTCTAGGAACTCGCAAGCTCGCCAGAGAGCGGACTTCGTCCTTCTAGAATCTAGATAATAACGGAATACATAACGCTTCGCTTACGGTTTTTAGGCTCTAGGCTCCGTCCTCGAGTGCTTTTATCGAGGATTCTAGACTCTCGATTCTAGGGGGAACTCGCAAGCTCGCCAGAGAGCGGACTTCGTCCTGCTAGAATTTAGATAACGGTATACGGAACGCTTCGCTCACTTTTTGCCCCGAAATCATCTAAAGCAAAAGCTCATACACATTCTGTTAATGTACCTTTGCCCTACAAAAAGTTATCTGCATGCAGCTGTTTGAGAAATTATAATTCCCTGCTCAGTCTAATCTCTCAATATTGCCACTAACCTGATTATAAATTGAAGTGATAAATGAAAGGTGGCATTGTGTGATGATTAAAAGGTAATTGGTCGTCTTACTATCGTCATATGCCTGAACACCAAAAGCGTGACAACATCTTCCATCATTCAAAGTAAGTAGACATATAAGAATGAACAACCAAGTTATTTCTAATAAGTATCAAAAAATTAGACTTGCTGCATTAGCGCAGACTCAAAGTGATTTTGAACAATTCGAGCCAGACTTTATTGACCATATTGATTTAACTGAAATCAATGAATATGCTCTCCGTTCTCAAGATGAGTGGGAAATACCAGTGAATCGCCAAATAGGATGGGATTGGCGACAAGTACGAAATCAATATCGAAGAGACCATATGGCTAGAGTAGAGCTTGCTGTATGGTATGATGAAGAACTTTGTGGCCTTATGATCGGCAAAGCGAGTGATGGGAAGTTGGTTGTTAAAATCAACTATATTCAAGGCGGTCAAGCTGAAAACCCCTTAAAAGGGTTCATTGTTCCCATAGCTTCACATTGTGCAGAATTGTTTGCTGTTGCTGTTGAAGCCGATTGGATTGGGATTCAAGATCCAATAGATGACGAAGATTTGCTAAACTACTATCGTGCATTAGGCTTTGATGAGCGTGATCCATTTGATCCAAGGAACAATGCATTGTTCAAGCGCGTTGTGACAGATGAAGACTAAACCGCTTTCCAGCTGGATTATAATCGGTTATAGTTACAGTAACTAAGGGGGCTATTATGTTAAACGTAGCAACAAACAAAACAAATGATGTGAACGTAGACAAAGCTATCGAGCGTATGCAGGCTCACGCTTCTAAAAGTAAGTCATCATTTGCTAAAGCTTTAAAGGTAAAGGCTCCTAGTTCTGCTTATGGACGCCTTGCTGGGCCAGCAAAAGCATAGAAGAATTCAAATATTAAGCATCGCAATAGCGATGCTTTTTTTTGCCTGTTACCCAAAATCCAGCTAATCCAAACCTGTTGACGTAGGGCATTAACTCTAAGTTATTTCTGTCCAAAAAATCAGCTAGAACCCAAAAGAAGCAGCTAAATAAGACCCCAAAAAGTTTCGAACTTTAATGTCACAGTTTCAAACTTTAGTGTCGAGCTCTAATCTTTATTGTCCACCGACACCAGAAACACCTGGATCCCTGATAACAGATCTCAGGGATGACGGCAAAAAATGACAGCATAAAGATAAAGGCATAAAGATGAATGTCTACTTCGTCATTTGCTTATTCGTAACCAACACCGCCCACTACTACGTCGTCCCGGTAATGCTTTTGAGCCGGGACCCAGGTGTTGGGGCCGAGGTACTAGGTAATAGGTTCTAGGTTCTAGGAACTCGCAAGCTCGCCAGAGAACGGACTTCGTCCTGCTAGAATCTAACCAACACCGCCCACTACTACGTCGTCCCGGTAACGCTTTTGAGCCGGGACCCAGGTGTTGGGGCCGAGGTCCTAGGTACTAGGTATTAGGTCCTAGGAACTCGCAAGCTAGACAGAGAGCGGACTTCGTCCTGCTAGAATCTAGATAATAACGGAATACATAACGCTTCGCTCACTGCTTTTAGGCACTAGGCTCTGTCCTCGAGTGCTTTTATCGAGGATTCTAGACTCTCGGTTCTAGACTCTCGATTCTCGCCCCTTCTTTTACAAACACCCACAAAAAAGCCCAAATTAATGGGCTTTTAATGTGATGCAACGAGTGAGTATTAGTGTGAGCTTACGGCAGCGTAGCTCAACTTATTTCAATTAACCTGATTTAATCATTGTAACTAAATCAACCCGGTCACAATGATGCCAGATAAACTCCTTAACACCCTCGCTAACTTTGAACAGTGGCGAAGCAATAAACCTTCTCGAGGTAGTGCAATCCCTGAAAATTTGCGCCAGCAAGCGATCGCCCTTTTACCGCATTATTCAAAAACAACCATTGTTAAAAAGTTGCGTATTAGTCATGAGCAATTCAATACTTGGCTTACCGCCAACTCATCAAGTGATGTATCCAATCACTTTATTTCACTACCCAATGCAACGCCGATAACCGAGTCGCTTTCTATCTCCCTGAAGTTCAACAATGGCAATTCTTTAGCCGTATCTGGCGAAGTCAGCGAAACACGGTTTGCTCAGTTAATTGAGGCCATAAAATCATGATCCATTTAACCCGTCATAGCGACATTTTGATTGCTACCCAGCCCGCTGATTTTCGTCAAGGCATTGATGGGTTAGCTACGCTGTGTAAACAACGCCTTCATTGTGAGCCTCGCTCTGGTACCTTGTTTGTTTTTATTAATCGTAACAAAACCATGGTGCGCGCACTCGCTTATGAAAATAACGGTTTTTGGTTGATGACAAAGCGTTTATCTAAGGGCAAGTTCTCTGGCTGGCCAACCATTAATAGTGCCATGACGTCCGTGGACGCCAAACATTTACGGCAATTGCTCAGCGGGAATTACCACCCATTATAAATAACCGCTTGATTTCATTTTAAATGGGATCATACTCCATCCTCTTTTTTATTCCCGCAGGCAAAAGGCTTATTGTGGCAAAACCTTTTAACGATATCGATGCACAATCTCTCGATGATTTAATCAAGCGAGTGATTGAAGCCAAAGAAAATAATCTTGCGCTTAGCGCTGATGATTATCAGTTATTGCTTGATGCGTTACTGACATTAACAACAACACAAAACAAGCTAGCTGACCACGGTATCACCGTGCATAAATTACGTAAGTTACTTGGGATTGAAAAATCATCAGAAAAACAAAGCGACCTGTGTAAAGCACAGAAAAAAACCAGCAAGAAAAGTAAAAAACTAAAAACACAGGATGAAGACTTTACACAGGTCAAACCGGTTATCATCAAACATGCGTTAAACGAAGTAAATAAAGGGGATAGCTGCCCAGAATGTTTGAAAGGTAAGGTCTATAAAGTCGAGCCTGGCAGTTTGTTGCGCATTACAGGGCAAACGCCTTTTACCCCAGAGCAACATATTATGGAGCGCTTGCGTTGCAATGCGTGTGGTGCCTATTTCACGGCAAACCTGCCCGATGAAGTATTACATGACGGTAATAGTCATCAAAAATATGGTTACTCTGCGCGTGCGTTAATGGCGATTTATAAATACTTTGCAGGGCTACCTTTTTATCGTCAAGGCAACATCCAAAAGCTATTGGGCGTCAACATCACTGCGTCGACGGTGTTTGACCAAGTAGAGCTTGTCTGTGATGCGATTTATCCTGTTTACCAGCACTTGTTTGAGTTGGCTGGCGATGCAAAGCACTATTACTTAGATGACACCACCCACCGTATTCTTGACGCCAAGCCAGTTGAAAAGAAAGTACGTAATAGCGAGAAAACACGCTTGCGCTCAGGTGTTTATACATCAGGAGTGATTGCCAGCTTAAAAACGGGCCATGATATTGTGTTATTTGAAACCAATATTGGGCACGCAGGTGAGTTTATCGACCGCATACTCTACAAACGACAAGTCACTGTCGCACCGATATTAATGAGTGATGCGCTCGCCAGTAATCAGCCAAGTACTTGCGAGGTTGAAACATCACTTTGTAATAGCCATGCAAGGCGCCAGTTTGTCGATGTCATTAATCATTTCCCCGAAGAGGTTGAAAATATACTCACACTCTATGGTGAAGTTTGGCGCAATGAACAGACAACCATTGAACGTGAACTCACCGCACGCGAGCGACTTGAGTACCATCAGCAACATTCATTACCCATACTTGAAGCGATTAAAAGTTGGGGTGAAAAGCACTTTACTAATGAAAGCATTGAAGAAAATAGCGGTCTAGGCAAAGCTATCCGTTATTTTTTAAAACACTATGACGGGCTGAGTTTATTTTGCCATCACGAAGGGGTAAAAATAGATAATAACCGCATAGAATCGATGTTAAAAATAGTGGTGCGAGATAGAAAAAATGCGATGTTTCGTAAAAGCTTACTCGGTGCGAACATTGGCGATGTTATCACGTCGATGATAGCAACAGGCAATGAAGCAGGCATCAATGTATTTGATTACTTTACGCGACTGCAACGAGATGCGGATGATGCAAAAAAGCATCCTGAAAAATACCTACCTTGGAATTATCTCGACCAATACCAATAATAAACCGCTCATAATCAAGCAATGCTTGGGCCAGTGGCCTAAGTATTGCCGTGCCTGAAATTTAAGAAACCAGATTTTTTGCTTTATTACTTATGTCACGCCATGCTGCCGTAAGCTCACGTATTAGTTGCTAGAGATTGTGCCGGCACCACCGCCTGAGCCGCCGCCAAAACCTGGACCGCCAGGAGCAGGGGCTGCACCAAATGCGCCGCCAGCTGCGGTTTGTAATTCTTCAAGGTTTGCAGCAACAATCGCTGGGTCAATACCGTTAGCAACAGCAACAGCTAAAATTTCGTCAGGTGTCATACCTGCTTCAACTGCGGCTTGTATAGCTTCGATAATTAATGCTTCATCACCATTGGCCGCAATAAAGGCATTGGCTAATTGGGTTGCAGCTTCAGATACCGGCACACTTTGCGTGCTCGCAGTAAGAGTTTCTTCTGCAGCAATTGCACCTACTGACATACCGGCAGTCATTAATGCCGAAACTAATAACAGAGTTAATTTATTCTTACGCATTATCTTGCCTCGTGATTGGTTGATTGACTGAAGTCGTTCAGCTGCAATGCACATGTCCATGAGTGGTTAGCGTTTGCAGGGATAATTGTACTGAAATTCCGTACAGCATACAATCCATTGCCTTGTAAACCATCGATGTTCATGAGTGAAAAATGTTCACCTATCTCTGACGACTCAACCTGTGGTGCAATGATTTTTATACCAATACCATGGCATATTTGGGTTACGGTTTGCACAAAAAAGCGCGTGTCGGCCTGGGCTATATCACGCACGTAACTGGCATCAATCTTAATAAAATCAATGTTTAAGTTTCTTATGTAACAAAACGAGCTTAAACTCGAGCCAAAACGTTCAATCGCAATACCAATATCTAATTGCTTAGCGCGACGAATAAATTTCTCGGTCGACTCAAGCGAAAGCATCGCGCCAGACTCGTTAAATTCATACAAAAGTGGTGGAAGCGATTTATGTAATTTTTGATATAAATCGAACAACCAGCCAGTAAACACCGGATTATGCAACGCGCGGTTACTAATATTAATCGCCACACGGGTATGCTCAATATGATGCAGCTTATAAAATATAAAGCACACAACCGCCTGCTCAAGCTCTTGCAATACCCCTAAACGCTCTGCCATCGCAAAAACGTCTATGGTAGACAACTCCTCACCGTCTACTTTAAAGCGCACAAACGACTCAACATATAAAATCGACTGAGTATCATCCACCACAGGTTGCAGCATAAGGTCAAAAATCTTATCAAGCGGAATACACTTAATGGCAAAGTCTTTAGGGCTGCTTTGGCTAATCTCGCTTTTAAAATACTCAGTAAAGTGAGTTAATATGCCCACCCATTCTTCTCTAGAATGGTTTTTTTGCATACCTTGCGCTGCTACCAACCCTTTATCGTTGTCGGCATATTGATTATGCACTAACTGATGATCTAAACGCTTAACAACCGCGGCAAACTCTTCTTGATGATTAACACGGGTGAGGGCATGTTTTGCAAAACCATTAGCAAACCTGTTAGAACCCTCAATATTAATAATCGCAGCCATTTGCTGGTCTATCGACTTTGCAGCGTCTTCAGTTAATAAACTTAAAAACGCAAACTCAGAGCCAGAAATACGATACAAGGTGGCCTCTTGCAGCAAACTCATTTGTTGGCTAAAAATTTGTGCGCCCGACAAAATATACTCATCGCCACTGCCATAACCCTCAATATCGTTAATGTGTTTTAACGACGTCATCGACAACAAGCCTAAATAAAACCGATTTCCGTGGCGGTCATATTCGGCTTGTAATGACTCAAAGCGTTTTAATAATGCACGGCGATTTGGCAAGCCAGTGTGTGGGTCAATGTATACCTCATGCGACAACGCCTCAGCCAGCTTGGTTTGCTCGTTAAACGAGCGCTGCACATTTTCAACCATACGGTTAATGGCATTAACCACAGTGCGCAGCTCAGAGGTAAAAGGATTAACCGCATTAAGAGTAAAACGTTTTTGTATAACCGACTCAGCTTGTTTTTCAATATGGCGTAACGGGTTAAGCACAGCCTTTAAAATAAAATACACACACAATAAAGCCACAAACAGCTGTAACAACGTGGTGCTAAAGGTATCTACAGCATGGTCCCACAAACTTTTGTACGAGGTACCCGCATGCGACTGCACATCTAACTTACCTGCAATACGCCAGCCGTCGCTCACTTCACTGGTCATCACCGGCGGGATCAAGGTAAACCAGTCAATAAACCACTGCGGTACAGCAAAGTTACCGTCTGGGTTATCGCGTTTAAACAATACCTCACCGTCTAAGTCGGTAAAGGTAATGTGCTGATAATAACCCGAATCAAAAATCGCATTGGTCATAGTTTCGGCTATGACTAAGCCTTCTTCATCCATATAAGGCGATATAGACAAACCTAAACTGTGCGCCGCCCCTTGAGCATGCGAGGCCAATTGCTCGTTTAAGTAATCACGCATGTTAGACACATTGTTATACAGTGCCGCGCCAAAGCTAAACAAAGACAAACACGCAATCAATAAATACAATTGCAACCGTAAAGACATTCCCTTTCTAAACATAATTGTTAACCCTGCTTTTTGTTATTCGCCGTTTTCTATTCTATTTACTAAATCAGTCCAGGTTTTAGTGCCTGAGCTTGTCGGTTTGTTACTTCCTAAGCCTTGTGCTTTTGCCAACCATAAGCCTTGCCCATTAAATGAGTAAACAGGCTTTAAATCTCGGCGTTGATTAGCAGGTAAAATCTTTGTCTTTAAATTATCTAGCACTAAAGGCATAGCACCGGGAGTATCTAAATAAATCAGTACCATGTGTGGCTCGTTTATCAGTAGTGCACGCACATACATTAAACGCATTTTGCTTTCATCAACGCCCATAGCTTTAAGCGTAAAATACTTAAAAATGGCAAAGTCTTCACAATCACCACCTTTAGTGCCCAAAGACTCTATAGGCGTAGCCCAATAATCGCTTTTATTCCAATGGTCGCTGTCGCTGGTAAAACGAATACGCCGATTGGCAAATTGATTGGCTAAATGTAATTTTTCAGTATCACTTAACCCCATACCTTCATTAATGGTATCTCGCCAGTCTGTAAAATCATCAATACGTTTAGCACCATAACGCTGCTCTACAACCTTAAAAAAATCAGTCGTAAATAGCTCATCGGTTATGTTAGCAATACAAATAGCCGAAAACACCACTGGCAAAATAAGCCAATGGCGACAGGTAAGTTTGCCCAAACTAGCCAAGCGTATGCCCAAAATGCCTACTGTAAATGCCTTAAAATAATAAAACTGAAATAAATCTACATAAATTAATACTATAGCAGCGCATATCATAATCTAGTTACGCAAAAAACGACAATAAAATGGCAACATAAACATCAGTAAGTGTTTAAAACTGTGTAGATAAAACAAAAGTATTACTAACCTAATGCCGCGCAAAACCTTACACAAACCATGGCGTAAAAATGAGCAAAAAGGTCGGCGTGTGTCATTAAATTACCGCGTGTCAATTTATTGGCATGTTAATTGTTTGTAATAATTAGCCTGTATAAGTAAAGCGTACACGCATACAGCAAAAAAGCACAAAGCCTCGCGGCGACTCACTCGGTGGCAAAATGCACAACAAGGTACAGATAAAAATTAAAACTAACTAAAACAAATTGTTAAAGAATAGTTGCTGCAAATAAGAGCAAATAAGAGCATTTAAAACGGCATAGCGGTGTGAGCAAAATAAAATGTTACACCCAAAATGAGGTAGCAGGCAGCGCACCAAAATGAAGCACCTTGTTTTAAAATATGGCACAGCAGCGTAAACATAAAACTAAAAACAAACGGCAAGCACAGTCAGTAAAGCGAAAAAACAGCGCAAAAAAAGAGCAAGGCAAGCAACAAAAAATGCAAGATTTTAGCTCAATCTAAAGTAGTAAAAGGTGCTTTTATTACACTTAAAAAAGCCAAAAGCGATCAAAAATTAACCACTAACAAAATAACGTCAAAAAACTGTCATTAAATTACCGTATACATTATAATTGCCAAATCATTAAGAGGACAAACGTAAAAGCAGAGAGTAGAAAAGGAACATTCATACAAGGCATGACGCCAGCGAGAACTGTTGTTGAGGCACAAAATCACCCGATTTAACCTCATTAGTTACCGATGCAACCTCATATCGTTGTTGTTCCCTACTGTGTCCAAAATACATACTTTTAGGCGTAATCAACACGCCCAAAAAACACCATGTATTGCCAAGGCTGGCGAGTTAACACATCACTCACCACCCCGGCCGCGAGCAAACTCGCAGGACCCAATCTACAGTTTCACTCTGAAACGCCAACCTCCTTAGCAGTAAAAAGTTAGTACAAAAAGAAAGTTAGTAGTAAAAAATTAGTAGCAAAAAGTTAGTAGCAAAAAAGTACTAGCAAAATAATAAGTTAACAGGTTTTACAGCAATCTAGAGGCTGCAATCTAGTGGCGGTAGCGTGCCTTTTTACAGGCAAAACAACGCGAGAACCTAGAATCAAGAGCCTAGAATCTAGAATCTTCTTCGCCCGTAATCTTTTATGCCGTCATCCCTGAGATCTGTTATCAGAGATCCAGGTGTTGCTTAGAATCTAGAAGGACGAAGTCCGCTCTCAGGCGAGCCTGCGAGTTCCTAGAACCTGTATTCCGTAAGCGAAGCGTTCTGTATGCCGTTATCGTTGTTATCTAAAACCTAGAAGGACGAAGTCCGCTCTCAGGCGAGCTTGCGAGTTCCTAGCTCCTCTTACTTGTTCAATTTTTCCACAGGACGTATACAAAATGAAAATTGCCATTGCAGGCACAGGCTATGTTGGGTTGTCCAACGCAATGTTACTGGCACAACACAATGAAGTGGTTGCCGTAGACATTATCGAGCAAAAAATTGCCATGCTTAACGATAAAGTGTCGCCTATTGCCGACACCGAAATCGAAGACTTTCTTGCAAACAAAGCATTGCACTTTACTGCCACAATAAACAAAGCCGAAGCTTATAAAGATGCCGATTTTGTCATTATTGCCACGCCAACAGACTACGACCCTGTTACAAACTACTTTAATACCTCATCTGTAGGGTCGGTGATTAAAGATGTTATTAGCATTAACCCCAATGCAGTAATGGTGATTAAGTCAACCGTACCTGTTGGTTACACCGAGCGCATTAAGCAAGAATTTGCCTGCGACAACATTATCTTTTCGCCTGAGTTTTTACGTGAGGGCAAAGCCCTACACGACAACCTCTACCCATCACGTATTATTGTGGGTGAGCAAAGTAAGCGGGCTAACACCTTTGCCAACTTATTAGTGCAAGGGGCAATTAAAAAGGACATCCAGGTATTGTTTACTCACTCTACCGAGGCCGAAGCCGTTAAGCTGTTTTCAAACACCTACCTGGCATTACGCGTTGCATATTTTAACGAGCTAGACACCTACGCCGAAGCTCATAGCCTTAACAGTAAACAAATTATCGACGGTGTGTGTTTAGACCCACGCATAGGTAACCACTACAACAACCCATCTTTTGGTTATGGCGGTTACTGCTTACCTAAAGACACCAAACAACTACGCGCCAATTACGCCGATGTACCTAATAACCTAATCGGCGCCATTGTCGACGCCAACACCACCCGTAAAGACTTTATTGCCGAATCAATTCTTAAACGTAACCCTAAAACAGTCGGTATTTACCGTTTAATCATGAAATCTGGCTCAGACAACTTTCGCGCATCAAGTATTCAAGGGGTAATGAAGCGCATTAAAGCCAAGGGCATTGAGGTCATTATTTACGAGCCGGTAATGGAGCAGGATCAGTTTTTTAACTCAACCGTTTATCGCGATCTTGAGCAGTTTAAAAATGATGCCGATGTGATTGTGTCAAATAGAGCATCTGAAGAGCTAAGTGATGTGATTTGGAAGGTTTATACACGAGATTTGTTTGGGAGTGACTAATTTGTGCTAATTTCTATAATAATTCCAGCATATAATGAAGAGGCATTAATAGCGGATACGCTATTAAATTATTGTGGACTTGGTAAGGGGGTTGATATTGAATTGCTTGTCATATGTAATGGTTGTGTTGATAAAACATATGAGCTGTCGAAAAATATCTGTAGCAGACTAAAGATTAAAAATAAAGTATATGATTTACCTGTAGGTAGTAAAACTGCAGCTATAAATAAAGGTGTCGAAGTCTCAAATGGTGACTATTTATTAATTCAAGATGCTGATGTTGTTTTAACATGCGAAGATATTAAAAATTTAGTCTCAGAGATCGATTCACAATCAGTTCTTACATATGCATCGGTAAAACCGTTATTTGTTTTTGATGTTAAAACTAGTTTACTGGTTAAACTTTATTATGGTTTTTTATCAAAAACTCCTGCGTTTAAAAAAGGAATGGTGAGTGCTGGTATTTATTTAGTTAAGCGTGATTGTCTTAAAGGTATATTCCCTTTGCCTCAGGTTATTGCCGATGATGGTTATATAAAAGCTTCATTCGGTACTGAAAAATTGGTGCTTTTAAGTAAGGTACGTACAAAAGTAAGAGTACCTAAGAAATTTTTTGATTTAATAAAGATTAAAACACGAAGTAATTTTGGCAATTTTCAACTAAAGAAGGAATTTAATATATCTCCATCTGGTGGAGATAACAGTAAATTAAATATCTTGAAAATTGCATATAAAGAAAGAGTGGTATTGAGCTTATTTGTTTATATTTTTGTTGTAATTATTTCTAAGTTCAGAGCTAAAATTCAACTCATAGTTAATAAAAACAAAATAGGATGGGAGCGTGATGAGTCATCAAGAAATTAGAATACCGTTTCACAAACAGTTGTTCCATGTTTATTTTCGACAGTTTTTACTTGGGTTGATTAATAGATGGTACGTATTTTACTATAAAATGAATATTCATCCATCTGTAAGGATCTCTTTAAAAGCAAAGCTAGATAAACGTAATCCTAAGGGAGTAAATATTTCTGAAGGTACATACATTGCTTTTGGTTCTGTGATTTTAACTCACGACATGTGTAGCAGAGTACACAAACCTGTATATATAGGTAAAAACTGTTTTATTGGTGCAAACTCATTAATATTACCAGGTGTTAATGTAGGTGATCATTGTGTTGTAGCTGCTGGTGCAGTGGTCACTAAAAACATCCCAAATAATTGCCTTGTCGCGGGAAATCCAGCAAAAATTATAAAAGAAAATATAGAAACTGAAAAGTTCGGTATCTTAAAGAAAGGTTAAAATGAAGAAAATATTAGCAATCGCATCTACAGGTGGACACAATGTCCAACTCGCTTTAATTAGAGACGCTTTATCTAGTAAAGGTTTTGATGTTATTAAGGTTAGAACTAAAGTTACTGTTGATGAAAAAGATGATGAATACTATTTGATTGATGAAATATCTAGGTCTAATTTGCTATATGCGCCTATAGTTATACAGCAAATCATTAAAATACTAGTAGAAACAAAAGTCGATGTTGTATTGTCAACTGGTGCATTACCTGGTTTAGTCGCTATTATATGTGGTCGCATTTTTTCAAAAAAAACCATCTGGGTCGACAGTATAGCGAACTCAAGAAAGGTATCACTTTCAGGACGAATTGCAGAATATATTGCACATCATACATTCACACAGTGGGCTGATTTAGAAACGGAAAAAATAAAGTATTATGGTAGCATATTATGATGAATGTTTTTTTGACTGTAGGTGCTCAACTACCTTTTCCTCGTTTGATAAAAGCAGTTGATGAAATTGCAAAAGAAATAGATTGCAATGTTATTGCACAAATTGGTAACGATAATAATGTATACTCAAATTGTACAGCCCATAAATTTATTGATTCTAAAAGTTATGAGCAATTAGTAAATTGGGCAGATTTAATTATTGCACATGCTGGAATGGGGACGATTATTACATGTTTAGAATTATCAAAACCATGTGTTATTGTACCTCGTAATGTATTGCTAAAAGAACATCGTAATAATCACCAATTTGACACAGCAAATAAGTTTAAAGAGCTAACTGACGAAAATACTCTTCTTCAGGTTTGTTATGACACTAATAAATTGAAATATTATTTTAATCAGAGTCACTCACCAGTAACCCCTTTTATAAACAGAGGGGCTGGAAGTATTGATTCGCTGGTAAATAAGATAGAGGAATTGATAAGGTGAGTTTGAAACATGTTCTTTTCATTGATTCATTCGCTGGCTCATTTTTCAATTTTTTGATTAACTTTATTTTATTGAAGTTAGTTGGTGATGAAGTTGTTGTCACTTATGGTCTGGCAATGACTTATTCACTTGTGATAACCTCATTTCTAAGGATGATATTATTTCAACCATTCAATGTTTTATACATAAATGTTGATGGCGCACTTAATGAGTTCTTCTTTGCATTCATAACATACTTTTTTGCAGCTTTGTTTATATTAATTTTGTTTTATTTTATTTCGCCAGGCTTCCTTTCTTTTTACCTACTGCTTACAGTTTTTTCATATATCGCTATCCATGAATTTTATAGGCTAGCACTGATTGGTTTAGGGTTGCCTTATCTTATTTTGTTTTCTCCTTTTATTATATGTTTTTATCTTTTGTTAAGTGTCGTTAACAGTTTATTTGATTTTGATACTTTTTTGTTTTTAATGGCAGTTTGTTCTGCTTTTGAATTATTTTGTTTTATGGTTGTTTCCTTTTTTAAAGCAGGTGGTATGAATGTTTATAATTTGAGTCTTGATACTTTTCTTGATAGATACTTTGATTTTTACAATTTAAAATCAAGATTGCTAAGTTCGCTTTTGCAGTTATCTATAGTTCACTTGCCATTTGTATTCATTTCTTTTTTCTTGGCATCAAATCTAGCGTCTTCTGTATTTATATTTAGATCTTTATTTCAACCCGTTCAAATAGTTATTAAGACGTTGGATACATTAAAGTCTAAAATGATTTCTGGTGCGAAAGACAAGAAGAAATTTGTTGGTGATAATATACGTGTTTTTATTTTATCATCATTGTTAATAGGGCTGCTTTGTTTCTTCTCAGGTTTTTTAATTTTGTACAATTTTTTTGACTATGAAATTGACTTTTATCTAATCTCGTCTTTAATTTGTTGGTTTTTTGTTTTTGTTTTTATGTCTTTGATTAGGCCTGTTGAATTTTTCCAAGTATATTTAAGTCGTTATCGAGGGATGAATTTCTCTTATTTTCTTGCTTTAATTGTATTGTTAATGTCACTAGGTTTTATATATTTTTTTGATTGTTATAAATTTATATCTTTTGCTATCATGCTGTCATGGTTTTCTTTGGCTATTTTTCAACTGAATTGGTTGAGGTTTGTTAAATGTTAATTGGCTTTAAAAAAGCAGGTCTTGAAAGAACACCTATGCTTTATTTCGTTGGGTTTTGTCTTTTTGTTTTTTTATTTTTCACACAATTCACTTTGCGAACACCTACATATGGTGAACGTAGTATAGATGTGCAGGTAGTTGCCAAGTTGTTTTTTCATTTGTCCATTTTTATAATTTTTTTGCCAGGAATTTTAAAATCTATTTTTTTTACTCATAACGGACGAACTTATTATTTTTCATTGATATGTTATTTTCTTTTGCTTTCTACACTTATTGGTGCTTATAGTGGTTTTTATTCCTATTATTCATTTTTTTATGTTTTTTTTACATTTCATTTCACCATTGTTGCTTATAAATTCTTAGGTCGGGATGGTATGTTGATTGTTTTTTTTAATGTGTGCACAGTGCTATTTTTTTTATCAGTCATTTTCTATTACGCTAATCCAAGTGTTGCCCGCTATGCATATTGGACTTTGGATGGCTTTTATTTTAGCTCACGTATGCAAGGTGTTGTAGGGCATCCTAATACTCTAGCATTTTTATGCGTTACAGCTATTTTTTTACTCTACTATTTTTTTTCTAAAGAATTGTTAACAAAGCGTATTACCTTTATTTATCTTGTATTTTTTTTGTGCATTCTTTTCCTTACTAATAGTAAAACCAATATTTTTTCACTTTTATTTTGTTTCTCATTAATTTTTTTTATTAGGGGGAAAACATACGAAATATCGTTGTTGATTTTTATATTTGCTTTTGTTGTTTTAGTTTCTTCTTTGGTTTTTGGTTGGGTTGATATTTTTTTAAAGGGTATATCTAGAACCGGCAATATAGAAGAAATCTTGACTTTTACTGGTAGGACATATATTTGGAGATTTATTTTAGACTTGGTTTTTCAACAGCCTGTACTTGGTTGGGGTTATGCTAATACTGCTGCATTATTAGTGGATAATTCTGAAAATATAGGTTTTACTGTTGCACAAGCACACAGTACATATTTTCAATTATTAATTTCTGGTGGGTTTGTTTGTTTTTTTTTATATCTCGTTTTAGTCTTTAGGATGTTTTTTTTGTTTGTAAGTAAACGTGATTATATTAGTCTAATGTTGCTTGTCCACTTTGTAGTTGTGGGAGTTTCTGAATCAATGGTATTTAATACCGTTCCAAATTTACCATTTGTTTTTTTTATTCTTCTTCTCGTTGTTACTGGTTATAATGATAGTAATGTTTAGATATCAATTTTGCGCTAGTTCTAGTGAAAAAGGGTATGCATTTGTATTTTTTTTAAGCATGAACTGTAAGTGGTTTTAAAATTTTAAGGGTTATAGTTCGTGATTTTTTGAGTGAAGATAGCGAATTTCTTATTAACTTTAATTTCTAATATTTTAATTTTGTCATTTTAGGTGAGTTAAATGGACAGGCCATCCAAGTTTCAATTTATTGGTTCTTCTTCAAGTTTTTTTATTCGTATTATTGATATGTCGCTGATTGTGTCTGCATTGTTATTAATTATGCAGGGCTACAGTGTGCCATTTAGTAAAGACTATTTAATTGTGTTGTCTGGCGTGTTGTTATTGTTTAGTTACCTGGGGGAGTCTATTGGTTTATACCGTTCGTGGCGCTTAGGTAAGTTTGCGCACATGTGCCGTTTGTTGGTTGCTGTGGTAGCGCTATGCTTTTTTGTCATGGTTACTGTGTTGTTCTTTTTTAAATATGCAGAGCTGTATTCGCGCGTGGTTATGGTTGGCTGGTTTCTCACCGCCATTATATTTTTAATCACTTGGCGATTGGTTGTGCGCGAAATTAAGCGTGTGCGCCGCAGTAAAGGCCTAAATATAGATAAAGTCGCCATTATTGGTTTAACCCAAACGGGAATGAACCTGTATAACGAAATATGGAAGCACGATGAATTAGGCTTTGACTGTATCGGTTTTTTTGACGACAGAGAACCCAGCCGCATAGTGGATTTAGAGCCAAAGTTAATAGAAGGCAATATAAATCAGGCCATTGAGTTAGCCCGTAGCGGTGACGTGCAAAAGTTGTATATTTGCCTGCCCTTATTGGCGGAAAAACGCATTGCAGATATTATTCAGCAATTGGGCGACAGCACAGTAGATGTGTTAATTACTCCAGACTTTTTAATGAAAAACTTAATGAATGGTCGCATTGGCAGCGTGGGTGATGTTGACACCATTAGTGTGTTTGAGTCGCCTGTTAACGGCATGAAACGCTTTTATAAACGCAGCTTTGATATTGTATTTAGTGTATGCGCCATATTAGGCATATCGCCTATTTTTCTTGGGGTTGCCATTGCAGTGTATTTGTCGTCCCCTGGCCCAATATTATTTAAGCAAGACCGTTATGGTTTAGATGGTCGCAAAATTAAAGTGTGGAAGTTTCGCTCAATGACAGTGACCGAAAATGCCGACAAGGTTACCCAGGCTCGTAAAGGCGATGCACGAATTACCAAAGTAGGTGCATTTATTCGCCGTACCTCGTTGGATGAGTTACCACAATTTTTTAATGTGCTGTTTGGCGATATGTCAGTTGTAGGCCCACGCCCACATGCCGTAGCACACAACGAAGAATACCGTAAATTAGTTAGTTATTATATGCTGCGCCACAAAGTGTTACCCGGCATTACCGGTTGGGCACAAGTAAACGGCTGGCGCGGCGAAACCGACACCCTAGATAAAATGGAAATGCGCGTAGAGTACGACCTGGCCTACATCCGCAACTGGTCACTCTGGTGGGACGTAAAAATCGTATTTTTGACCTTTTTTAAAGGCTTTGTAGGTAAGAATGTGTATTGATCTTAGGTCATAGGTACTAGGGGCGAGGAACTCGCAAGCTCGCCTGAGAGCGGACTTCGTCCTTCTAGATTCTAGGTCCTAGATTCTAGGTTTTAGGCTCTGTCCTCGAGTGCTTTTATCGAGGATTCTAGACTCTAGCTTCTAGACTCTCGATTCTAGGTTGCATACAGAACGCTTCGCTTACGGTTTTTCGTACGTCGTCCCGGTAATGCTTCAACTTCGTCATTCCTGCAATGCTGTTGAGCAGGAATCCAGGTGTTGGGTTTAGATCCTAGGTTCTAGGTTCTAGGTTCTAGGTACTAGGATCTCGCAAGCTCGCCTGAGAGCGGACTTCGTCCTTCTAGAGTCTAAGGAACACCTAAGGCAAGGTCAAAAGAAACACCTGGATCCCCGATACAAGCATTCGAGGATGACGGGCTAAGAGATAAAAGATAACAGCCTAAAAGATGACGGCATGCTTCACCTACGTCATTCCTGCAATGCTGTTGAGCAGGGATCCAGGTGTTAAATCTGTCATTCCTGGAATGCTGTTGAGCCGGGTCCAGGTGTTGAATTAGCCGTTTGTGACTTGCATGCAGGACGAAGTCCGACCTTGTTACTCGCAGCGCAGCGACCTTGTCACTCGTAGTGCTTGTTAAAATTCAATTTTAAGTTTACCCATTGGCAATTACGCCAGTGTGAATAATTACCATGTATATATTTTATAAGGATATAAGTCATGAATGTACCATTTAAAGTGAGTTGCATGTCTATTGCTGTAGCTTCAATATTTATGGCTAATGTTGCATTAGCTGCGGATGAAAAAGCTGGCGTAATCCGTACTGAATCAGGTATCGATTTTACCCCAGGTTTAAATTCGGGGTTAAAGTACGACGACAACATTACCAGTGCAAGTGCCTCAGCCGACGAACTTGATAGCTGGGTATTAACCGTAACACCAGCACTTCAAGCTCAAATGCAAGATGGTAATAATGTTTACACCGTAGAGGCAGGGCTTGAGTATGGTGATTATTTTTCAAGCAGTGATGATAATTACCTTGATGCGTTACTAAAAGCGAAGTCTGAACTTGAGTTTAACCAATCTAATCGTGCCCAGCTTGAGGCATTTTATGTATTGGGCCACGAAGATCGCGGTAGTGGTGTGTTTGAAGGCACCAGTGGTGCTCTGCAAGATGAAGCCAACACTTTTGATATATTAAGTGTCGGCGGTTTTTATGAGTACGGTGCCATGACAACGCCTGCAAGAGTGAGGCTAAATGCAAAATATTCTTCAAAAGATTACACAAATTTTGAAACGATAACTCAATACCGTAGTTATGATGATACCACTTTAGGCGCAACGTTTTATTACGATACCCAGGCTGCGACCAGTTTGTTTATTGAGTTAATTAGCCTAGATACAGCTTATGATGAAGTAGACCCAACGGGTAATCGTGACAGCACAACTAACACGGCAAGATTAGGTGTCGAGTGGACAGCAACTGCAGCTACCGAGGGCAGTGTAAAAGTGGGTTACCAGGCTAAAGATTTTGATAATACAGATCGTGAAGATTTTAGTGGTTTGTCGTGGGACGCAAAAGTTACCTGGAAGCCATTAACTTATTCTAGCTTTGACTTTTCCACAGGCCGAGCTAGTAAAGACCCTAACGGCGCGGGTGACTTTATACGAGCAACCAGTTATGGGGTGACTTGGAATCATGAATGGAGTGAATTGTTTGCTACTTTCCTAGGCTTTAATCAAGTTACAGATACCTACACAGGTATTGATCGCGAAGATAAAACTAAAGCGTATCAGTTAGGTATTAATTACAATGTGACCCGTTGGTTAACTTTAAAGAGTGGCGTTAACATTAACCAGGTTAATTCTACCGACAACCAATTTGCCTTTGATCGTAATGCGTATTTTATTAAAGCTGAAATGACCCTTTAGGACAAACATGAAGTATTTAGCAACAATTTTTACGGCGATATTTGTGCTGTTATTGGCGTACATGCCAATAACAGCGCATGCAGTAACCCAGAGTTATAAACTGGGTGCTGGTGATACCATAGTGATTAAAGTGTACGGTGAGGAGGCATTAACCCTTGAGACACAAATTACCAATAGCGGTACCATCAACTACCCGTTTTTAGGCTCGTTAACCTTAGTTGGCTTAACCATTAAAGAGGTTGAGCAATTAGTATATAGCGGGTTAAAAGGCGATTACTTTGTTGAGCCTAACGTATTTGTTGGCATGGTTGAATATCGGCCTTTTTATATTCATGGTGAAGTTAAACAACCCGGCGGTTACCCTTATCAGCCAGGTATGACAGTAAACCAGGCTGTTGCGTTGGCAGGCGGGTTAACTGAGCGAGCCTCACAGGATAAAATTAAAATCTCCCGCGAGGGCAGTAAAGTGGAGTCTGAAAGTGGCACCATTCATAGCGTTATACAGGCTGGTGATACCATTACCATTGAGCAGAGGTTTTTTTAATGAGTTTTATTGAACGTCGTAACCCTTCGAGTGCTCAAGGTGGTGTGCAAGCGTCACAATTACAAATGGAACAGTTAATTGATATTAAAAAGCTGGTACAGCCTATTTTACGTTTTAAATGGCGAATTATCACTTTTGCATTACTTGTCACTACATTAACAGTATTTGTTGTACTGAGTATGACACCCATTTACAGTGCCAAATCAACCTTGTTGATTGAGTCTGAGCAGGCCAAAGCGATTAAAATTGATGAAGTGTATGGTATTAACTCTGGCCAGCAGGAGTACTATTTAACCCAATTTGAAATTATTAAATCGCGCAGTATTGCTGAGCGAGTATTTAACGAGCTTGATTTAATTAATCACCCTGCTTTTAACCAACCACCAAGTTGGTTTGCAGAGTTAAAGTCGCAACTTAATTTTATCCCTCAGGAGGTCGCAAGTGATTCGCAGGCCAGCCAGGATATTGCCAAGCATAAGTTAATTGATAGTTTTGCGCAAAATATCAGTATTTCACCCGTTCGCAAAACACAGCTAGTGAATATTAGTTATGAAAGCCCAGATCCTGAGTTAGCGGCTAAAGTGGCGAATGCAATAGGTGATACCTATATAATTAGCCAGTTAGAGGCAAAATTAGGCATGACCCAAAAAGCCAATACCTGGTTAGGTGGCCGCTTAGAAGATTTGCGTTTAAAGTTGGATGAGTCAGAGCACAAGCTTGAGCAATTTAAGCTAGAAAACGGTTTAATTGATGTAGAAGGCGTAACTGCGCTAGATGCCAAAGAGTTAGCGCGTTTAAGCGATGAAATTACCGTTGCACGGTCACGCAAGGCCCAGGCAGACAGCTTTATGGCGGTAGTTAAACGCTATGGCGCTACCGATATAAGCCGATTAGAAAGTTTACCCGAAGTGACAGCGCATTTATCGATACAAAACGTAAAACGTGAAGTGGTGTTAGTTGAACGCAAAGTGTCTGAGCTGCAACAAGTTTATGGCCCAAAGCACCCGAAGATGATTGCAGCTATAGCTGAGCTTAAAACGGTGCAAGAAAACTTACGCAAACAAATTAGCCGTTTAGTGCAAGGCATTGAAGATGAGGCACAAACTGCTGCACAAACTTTGATGGCGTTAGAGGAGCAATTTAGTCAATCAAAGGGCTCGTTTCAAAACCTTAGCACCAAAGACACTGATTACCAACGTTTACTTAGAGAAGTTGATACCAACAGGCAGCTTTTTGATAGCTTTTTAGCCCGCCAAAAAGAAACTGAGGTAACAGGCGATTTTGACTCCCCCGTGGCCCGTTTTACCGACCGTGCTGTAGTGCCTTTACTACCAGAAAAACCCAAAAAGAAGTTGATTATTATTTTGGCATTTATTGCCAGTTTGGGTTTTGCCATGGTGATGGTATTAATACTTGATGCTTTAAACGACACCATTAAAACCAGCGATGATGTTGAAAAGCTGTTATCTCAACGAGCTCTTGGGTATGTGCCAAAAGCCAAAAAAGGCGCCAGTTACGATGAAATTAACTTTGCCTTTTATGACAGTAATATACCATTGCATGCCGAGGCCGTGAGAACCATTAGAACCTCCATGTCGTTAATGGCCATGGGCATTGATTTAAATACTATTGAGGTGACATCGTCTAACCCGAATGAGGGTAAAACGACTACGTCAATGAACCTCGCTTTTGCCTATGCCACCATGGAAAAGGTGTTAATTATTGATGCTGATTTACGTAAGTCTAGCCTTGGTTTACGTTTTGGGTTACCAACTTACCAGCCTGGGCTTGCCAATGTATTGTCGGGCACTGACAGTGTAACCAGTTGCATCGTTAAAGCGGTTAAACCCAATGTTGATGTAATGCCAGCAGGTGCGGTGCCGTTAAATCCGCAAGAGTTATTGGCATCGACTGATTTTGCTGAATTGTTAACTGAGCTAAAAGGCCAGTACAGTAAAATTATTATCGACACACCGCCAGTACATGCTGTAAGCGATGCACTGATTATTACCGCCTTGTGCGATGCAACAGTACTGGTTGTTAAAGCTGCTCATACTCGCAGCGAAGCAATTAAGTTAACCTTAGCTAAGCTAAACCAGGCACGCAGTAAAGTGTTTGGTGTGGTGTTAAATCAGTTTAATACCAAAGAGGCTCAACGTTATGATGGTGATTATGGCTATTATCAGGCTTATGGTGCGGAATATGCCATAAAAGACACTGCGGTATCGAATACGGCAAGCACTAAAGCATGATTGATTTACATTGCCATATTTTAGCGGGCATAGACGATGGGGCAAAGTCAATTGATGAAGCCCTGGCGTTAATTCGCCTAGCTGAGCAGCAAGGGGTGTCGCGCATGGTTGCAACGCCCCATATTCATATAGGTATTTTTGATAATAACTTGCAGACAATTAGTACAGCCTTTACCGCGTTAACCCAGGCGGCTAAGCAGTCTGCTTTGAATGTTGAGTTGTACGCTGCAGCAGAAGTGAGAATCGCCCCCGAAATCCCCATGTTTATTGAGCAGCAACAATTGCCATTTTTAGGCCGGTTTGATAACCATGATGTTTTGCTACTAGAGCTACCCAGCAGCCATATACCCGCGGGAACCGATAACCTTATTAATTGGTTATTGGCGCGAAACGTGCTGCCAATGATTGCGCACCCCGAGCGGAATCGTGAATTACAAAGCTATCCCGAACGCCTTAACGCATTTGTGCAAGCGGGGTGTTTGTTTCAGTTAACCGCATCGTCGTTACTTGGCGATATGGGCGCAAGTGCCAAGCACTTGAGTGAACATTGGATTAAACAACGGGTTTATTCAATTGTGGCATCCGATTGCCACTCCACTAAACGTCGACCACCTAAAATGGCTGAGGCTACGCAGTTTATTGCCACGTTAACCGCTGGGGATTATGCCGAGCAAATAAGTACAATAACACCTAAGTTAATTTCTGATGCCCTTGGTAAGCATTAGTGTGTTACCAAGCGCTTGTTAATTAAACCTATTTTATTGAATCAACAGAATAAAGTTGTGTGGGTTTGTATACCTAGTCTTTGTAAAAGGATAGCCGGGATAAGGATGCTAAAAAATGGGGCTTGCTGAATGAATAGTCATTATACTCAAAAGCCGACGCTGACAAAGCGAAGAGTTTTTTATGTGCTAATGGTATTTGTGCTTGCTGCATTATTGCCTATTTTGGTGCAAAAAGGACTGGCGAGTGCCTATCATTTTAAGTCTCGGTTTTATATTGATCAGTGGCATGAGGGGAATGTACCGACTGATTTGCAATATGCTAATGCACTGTTGGCTGCCGATTACGCATATAAAATTGATAGCGAGAACGCACACTATTTATTGACCCTGGCAAAAGTGATGGAGTGGGGCGTTTTTTCATCATTAGCGCAGACGAATACTCCGCTATTTAATCAGTTATATACAGACGCAATACGTTTTAGGCCAACGTGGCCAAATGCCTATAGTGACTATGCTTATAACCTGGCTTTTATTCAGCATGATTTGCAAAAAGCATGGCCTTATTTGGTTTTGGCCGAACAATATGGCCCCTATACACCAGAAGTTTTATACCAAATATTATCGATTGGTTTTGCATCATGGCCAAATTTAACGGTAACTCAAAAACAATTAGTGTTTACCACCGCTAAAAAAGCCGCTGCAGCCAATTGGCGTATGCGTAATGATTTAAAAAATTTGGTAAAACAATACCAATTAACGCCTGTGCTATGTACCTATTTTGCTTACATGACGCCAGGATTAAATACTCAGGATGAAAACTGGATTAAACAGGATATGTGCCGCAAATGACCCGTCATCATTCTGAAGTGTTACCCATGCGTTCATTTGACCGTATTATGATTTTGGCGATTTGTGCATTAATTATCTGGGTGCCAATTCCTTTAGGCAGCAATCGTATTTGGGCTTTGGCAATTGTCGAGTTTACGATTATTTGTTTAGCCATTGCGCATTTAGCTTATTGCTTTAAACACAATGCGTTGTTATTTCGTTATCGCTGGCAAAAGCATTTACTGATCCCAACCGGGTTAATGCTGGCTTATTTGTGTTTACAATTGCTCAATTGGATCCCGTCAATTGATACCGTTGACCCATATCAAACCGCGCAGCACTTACTAAAAACCTTTTGTTATACCCTGTTTATTTTACTGTTAAGCCAGTATTGCCAACACTCGCAAGCCTTACGCTGGCTGTTTATTGCCATTATTATTTCGGGTTGCTTGCAAGCCTTTTATGGCACCTTGTTAAACTTGTTGCAGTTAGAAGCATCGCCTATTTTTGGTTATCACGACGGCGATAGGGCGCGTGGTTCATTTGTATATCAAAACCATTTTGCGAATTATCTTGCACTTTGTTTAAGCATTGCTTTTGGATGGCTGTTGTCTGAATTAAAAACCAGCAAGTCTGATACTGATTTTAGGCAAAAACTTATCGACTTATTGTCTACTTTGTTTAGCCGTAAAATCATTTTACGACTAGCTATTGTCATTATGGTGATCGGCTTAATTTTAAGCCGTTCACGCATGGGTAATGCAGGCTTTTTTACCGCGCTTGGGGTAGTGTCATTGTTGTCGATGTTTATTTACCGTCGCCCGCCAACATTGTTTAAACCCTTAGTGATCAGTATTTTTATTTTAGATTTGCTTATCGTAGGGTCTATTTTTGGTGTCGATAAAGTAAAACAACGTTTAGAAGACACTTCTTTTACTTCAGAAACTCGCGATGAAGTGGTTATTGATAGCATTCCCATCATAAAAGATAACTTATTAACTGGTACTGGTGGCGGCAGTTTTTATACGGTTTTTCCGCAATTTCAGCCGCAGTTTTATTCAGGTTTTTACGACCATGCCCATAATGAATATGTGCAGTTTGTAGTTGAATATGGCGTGGTGATGACCGCTATTTTAGGCTTGTGGGTGCTGTATGCCTTCTGGCTAGCCTGCCGTACCATGTATTTACGTAATAACAAGCTCTATAAAGGTATCGCCTTTGGTTGTGCAATGGCCATTGTGCACATGTTAATCCACTGCACAGTTGATTTTAACTTACAATCACCCGCCAACACCCTGCTGTTTTTAACTATCTTAACCTTGTGTTGGCTAGTACGATATTTACCATCTGATAACCAAAAAAGAGTGAAATAGCCGCAGATCTTGCGAGGTCCTAGGCCCTAGAATCGAGAGTCTAGAAGCTAGAGTCTAGAATCCATCCCGGTAACTCTTATAAAGCCGGGATAAAAGCACTCGAGGACAGAGCATAGAGCCTAAAACCTAGTACCTAGAGTCTGTCATTTTTATGCCGTCATCCCTGAGATCTTTTATCAGGGATCCAGGTGTTGCACTTGATTTTGACTTTTAAGCCGTCATCCTCAAATGCTTTAATTGGGGATCCAGGTGTTTCTTTTAAGAATCGAGGTCGCTGCGCTGCAAGTCACAAGGTCGGACTTCGTCCTGCAAGAAAAATCCGAGCAAAACCAACACCTGGGTCCCGGCTCAAAAGCGTTACCGGGACGACGTAGTAGTGGGCGGCGTTGATGTGACGTGGCTATTCGCTTTGCCGTAATCTTTATGCTGTTATCTTTTATGCCCTTGTCTTTATATGCCGTCATCCCTGAGATCTTTTATCAGGGATCCAGGTGTTGCACTTGATTTTGACTTTTATGCCGTCATCCTCGAATGCTCGTATCGGGGATCCAGGTGTTTCTTTTAAGAATCAAGGGCGCTGCGCTGCAAGTGACAAGGCCGGACTTCGTCCTGCAAGAAAAATCCGAGCAAAACCAACACCTGGGTCCCGGCTGAAAAGCGTTACCGGGACGACGTAGTAGTGGGCGGCGTTGATGTGACCTTGTATTTGACTTGCTTGTCACTTGTCACTTGCCACCTTTACCTTTTTAATTTTTACCATTAGCACTCGCTAAATAAGGATATTTATGAAAGTTGTAATCCCCGTTGCCGGTTTAGGCACTCGTATGTTGCCTGCTACTAAAGCGATCCCAAAAGAAATGCTGCCTTTGGTTGATAAACCACTGATTCAATATATTGTCGACGAATGTGTCAGTGCCGGGATTAAAGAAATTGTGTTGGTAACTCATGCCAGTAAAAACGCGATTGAAAACCACTTTGATAAATCGTATGAGCTCGAGTCAACGTTAGAGAAGCGTGTTAAGCGTCAGTTATTGCACGAAGTGCAGTCTATCTGCCCTAAAAACGTGACCATAATGCATGTGCGTCAAGGTGAGGCTAAAGGGTTAGGCCACGCGATATTATGTGCTAAGCCCTGTATTGGTGATAACCCGTTTGCTGTGGTGTTGCCCGATGTGATTTTAGATTCTTACTCTGCTGATCAACGCACTGAGAACTTAGCATCAATGCTAATCCGTTTTCGTGAGTCGCAAGCCAGCCAAATTATGGTTGCGCCAGTGCCAGATGATCAAGTGCACAAGTATGGTATTGCTGATTGTGGTGGCGAAACTATTAACCCTGGCGATTCAACCAAAATATTTACCATGGTTGAAAAACCAGAAGTGGGTAAAGCGCCATCTAATTTAGCCGTTGTCGGCCGTTATGTATTGTCTGCAAAGATTTGGGATTTATTAGCACGCACGCCTCCTGGTGCTGGTGATGAAATTCAGCTCACAGACGCTATTGATATGTTGATTGAATCTGACACCGTAGAAGCCTTTAATATGACAGGTAAATCACACGATTGTGGCGACAAACTTGGTTACATGAAAGCCTTTGTTGAATATGGCTTACGCGATCCAAAATTAGGCGGCGACTTTAAGAAAGAACTCGCAGGATTATTAGAAGAATATAGATAGTTTTGTTCTTTTAGTCTGTCATCCCTGAGATCTGTTATCGGGGATCCAGGTGTTGCACTTGATTTTGACTTTTATGCCGTCATCCTCGAATGCTCGTATCGGGGATCCAGGTGTTTCTTTTAAGAATCAAGGGCGCAGCGCTGCAAGTGACAAGGTCGGACTTCGTCCTGCAAGTAAATGCAAACGAGCAAGAGCCAACACCTGGGTCCCGGCTCAAAAGCATTACCGGGACGACGTAGTAGTTGGCGGTGTTTGGGGTCGGTGGCCGTTCGCTTTGCCGTAATCTTTACGCTGTTATCTTTTATGCCCTTGTCTTTGTATGCCGTAATTTTTAATGCCGTCATCCCTGAGATCTGTTATCAGGGATCCAGGTGTTGCACTTGATTTTGACTTTTATGCCGTCATCCTCAAGTGCTTTTATCAGGGATCCAGGTGTTTCTTAGCTTCTAGCAGGACGAAGTCCGCTCTCTGGCGAGCTTGCGAGTTCCTAGAACCTGTATTCCGTAAGCGAAGCGTTCTGTATGCCGTTATCTAGATTCTAGAAGGACGAAGTCCGTTCTCTGGCGAGCTTGCGAGTTTCTAGAGCTTTGCCTTTTAATAACTTGCGTAGCCACATTCTGTTGGGGCTGAGTAGGGCTTGTAGCTCCAGATTGAGTGGTGACAGTTGGCCACATAAGTTTGCGGCTAAACATTCTGCCACCAGTGGGCCTGAGCTTAGGCCGCGTGAGCCGAGGCCGCCGAGTACGTATAACCCTTCATATATAGGTGCTGGTGTGGTTTGCCAGTAACGTTGCCATTGGCTTGGTTTGTCTTTTGATTGTTGCTGAATGGCATATCGCTTAAATAACTCATCTACATCGGTTGCGCAGCCCATGACTGGAAAGTGGTCGCGGCTGACCATTCTTACGCCAACTCTGGCATCGTTGTTTGAAACATCAATATCGTTTGGCCAGTTTGAATGAGGGAAGCTTTGCTTCATCTTTAGGCTGTTTTCGTGTTGCTCTTGTGGGCAAAAATTAAGGTGCTGTGGATCTTTAACATAACTTGCACCTACACAATGTTGCTTGTTGTGTTGTGGTGTTAAGTAGCCGTTTGCACATATTACTGTGGCAAGTTGTGCCAGTTCACCTTGCGCGGGTATATGGCTGACTTGACCTCTAAAACCGCTGATTTGCAACTGTTTTGTTTGTAGTAAGTCGGTAATGTGAGCGCCCGATGCCACAACCAGTTGTTGATGGGTTGCAATGGCGGGCTCATTTTTATTGGAATGGAGTGCCCAGCCTTGTGGCCCTGATTTTATCTCGTTGATATGGCTATTATAAACAACAGTAACGTTAGCTAAGGTTTGTGCTTTGGCGATAGTGGTTTGTGCAAATTCAAACGGGCACACCCACCCGCCTAGCGGATAATAAAAGCCTGATTTATCAATATCGAGATTGGCGATTTGGCTTGCCTGTTTGGCATTAACGGCTGTCGCGATTTCGGCTGGCCAGTGCTGGCCATTGATGATTTTGGTTAATCTTGCTTCGCTGCGCTTGTCGAACCCTGTGTGCAGTACCCCGCACCATTGATGGCCGATGCTATAGCCGTCATCAACTAACGACTCAATTTGACGGCGGCTGAATAAAAACGCTTGCTGAAAAAACTGGCTTAATGGGCCATTTTCTGGGGTGAGTAACGGGTAGATTGCTCCTTGTTTATTGCCTGATGCGCCCTGGCCTAGTTGTGCTTCTTTGCAGTAAATAATACTGTTTTTGCCTCGTTGTGCTAACGATAAGGCAAGGCTTGCTGCGGCAATGCCGCCGCCGATAATGGCGATGGGCTGGTTGTTGTTAATACTGTTTGCAATGGGGTTATAAGCAAACTGTTGCTTGAGTTGTTGAGTTAATGCGTTGCGCTCTGCTATGGCGATGTCATCGGCTGCTGTTGAGCTTTCAACACTGGTTATAAAACCACAATGGTGCAATTGTTGACTGATGTTGCTGTTGTTTGGTTGCTCATCAAAAGATGAAACAGTAAAGCTTGCATTATTTGCGCTTAATCGGCCACATTGCCATAGGGTTTTGGTGTTAAAAAAGTGATCTGAATACTCAGCCTGGCTCGTATGGGGTAGGGCAAACCAATGCTGTATGCACTGTGATGCGGGCGTTGCGATTAATGCTAATTGTTGCAGTGGCTTACCAAAATAAACATCCACAGTTAGGGGGATGTGATTAAATGTAAGACGCTGGCACCCATTAATAGCTGCAAGTTCTGTGTTTAATAATGCATTGGTGTGAGCAAATAAGTTATGGTTGGGTGCTAACAAACCTTGTTGTAACCAGATTTGCTGTAATTGCTGCCGATTGATAGGATTTAGTGCCAATACAATAAGATGCACACGCTGTTGTTGGTGTTTTGCTAAGTGCTGATTTGCCAGATGAACGGCCTGCATTAACAGGAGAATTTCATGGGCATCAGCCAGGCCAAATTGGCCAAGGGTGAGCAATTTTTTTGGTGTATTTGAACCTTGCTGACCGTCATTGGTTTGCAATACTGCATCGATATAGTGTTGAACAGATTGATAGTATCGTTTTTGGGCGTTAGTGTTATTGACTAACAATAAGCTGTTGTATGTTGGTTGATCCGTGTTAGATACCGATATCGATGTGGTTTTATTCAAAATATTTTACTCATGCCCCATAACTTGGCATTATTTTACCTGCGTTTATGGAAAGCTGACCACTTAATTGCTTCAAAGAAGCTATGATTGCCGCAATTAAGTACCGACATGTACCAAATGGATAGAAATAAAATGAAAAGAGTCGTGATCACCGGAATGGGTGTTGTTTCAAGTATCGGCAATAACAAGCAAGAAGTGACTGAGTCACTAAAAGCCGGTCGTAGCGGTATTACCCACTCTGCCCAGTTTGAAGAAATGCAATTACGTAGCACAGTTTGGGGCGATATTAAATTAGACCCAACTGAACACATTGACCGTAAAGCCTTACGTTTTATGGGTGATGCTGCAGCTTATGCTTACATTGCTATGCAAGAAGCTATTGCTGACGCTAATTTGACTGAAGAACAATATTCTAATTTTCGTGTTGGTTTAGTTGCTGGTACTGGTGGCGCTTCGTCTAAAAACCAGGTTCAAGCTGCTGACACATTGCGTGAAAAAGGCGTTAAGCGTGTAGGGCCATACATTGTGCCTCGTATTATGGCCAGTACTGCAAGTGCATGTTTAGCGACTCCTTTTAAAATTAAAGGCGTAAACTACTCAATTAGTTCTGCTTGTGCTACGTCTGCACACTGTATTGGCCACGCGGTTGAACTTATCCAAATGGGTAAGCAAGACATGGTGTTTGCTGGTGGAGCAGAAGAAGTGGATTGGACCTTAACCATGGGCTTTGATGCGATGGGCGCGTTGTCGACCAAGTACAATGCAACGCCTGAAAAAGCGTCACGTACTTATGATGCAGACCGTGATGGTTTTGTTATCTCTGGTGGCGGCGGGATCGTGGTTGTTGAAGAGTTAGAGCATGCGTTAGCCCGTGGTGCAAAAATTTATGCTGAAATCATTGGTTATGGTGCTTCATCTGACGGTTACGACATGGTTGCTCCGTCTGGTGAGGGTGCTGTTCGTTGTATGCAAATGGCGTTAGCTGATGTTGATACTCCAGTTGATTACATTAACACTCATGGTACATCAACTCCTGTTGGTGACATGCGTGAACTTGAAGCATTACGTGAAGTGTTTGGCGACAAGCTGCCTGCGATTGCATCTACCAAGTCATTAACTGGCCATGCTTTAGGCGCAGCGGGTGTACACGAAGCCATTTACAGCTTGATTATGATGGAAAACAGCTTTATTGCCCCAAGCATTAACATTGATAACCTTGATGAAAAAGCCGCAGGCATGCCAGTTGTGCAAGAAATGCGCAGTGCAGATTTGAACACAATCATGAGCAACAGCTTTGGTTTTGGTGGTACAAACGCCACACTAGTGATGCGCAAGTACAAAGCGTAATATGCGCTAGCAGCATAAACTGCTAAACCTCATAAAAGCCAGCATTGGAAACAACGCTGGCTTTTTAACGTCTGGAGGTAGGGGCGAGGTGCTAGGTACTAGGAACTCGCAAGCTCGCCAGAGAGCGGACTTCGTCCTGCTAGGGGCTAGATAACGGCTTACAGAACGCTTCGCTTACGGAATACAGGGGCGAGGTGCTAGGAACTCGCAAGCTCGCCAGAGAGCGGACTTCGTCCTGCTAGGGGCTAGATAACGGCATACAGAACGCTTCGCTTACGGTTTTTCGTACGTCGTCCCGGTAATGCTTTTGAGCCGGGACCCAGGTGTTAAATCTGTCATTCCTGCAATGCTGTTGAGCAGGAATCCAGGTGTTGGCTCTAGGTTTTAAAGGCTTTCAAACAAAGTCAAAAGAAACACCTGGATCCCTGATAAAAGATCTCAGGGATGACGGCATAAAAGATAAAAGCGAAGAGCGGTATTTACAACAATTTGCCATTGTAAAATTGTGCTGGTTTTTCTCGTTCAGTTGTTGGCTTTGGTATAAGATACGCTGCATAAAAATGCGATGTTATGTCGTTTATTCGCTAACAATAAGATACCCGAATGAAAATAATTGCTGATGAAAATATGCCTTATGTTGAAGCCTTGTTTGGCGACTTAGGTGAGATTGAGTTTGTTAATGGGCGTAATCTAACCGCGGTGCAGGTTAGCGATGCAGATGTGTTGTTGGTTCGTTCAGTGACTCAGGTTAATGCTGCATTACTTGATAAAGCACAAAAGCTTAAGTTTGTGGGTAGTGCCACGATTGGGACTGATCATGTTGATGTTGAGTATCTTAACCAGCGTGGTATTGCGTTTACAAATGCTCCTGGGTGTAATGCTACGGCTGTTGGTGAGTTTGCTTTTATTGCCATGCTTGAATTGGCGCAGCGTTTTGCAAAGCCGTTAAGCGGTAAAGTGGTGGGGATTGTGGGTGCCGGTAACACGGGGACGGCTGCGGCTAAGTGTTTAGAGGCCTATGGCCTTAAAGTATTGTTGTGCGATCCGGTGAAGGCTGAGCAGGGCGATACCCGTGATTTTGTGTCGTTAGACACTTTGATAGCCCAGGCTGATATTATTAGTTTGCATGTGCCAATTACCAAAGAGGGTGAACATAAAACCTGGTATTTGTTTGACGAGGCTCGCTTAAATCAATTAAAACCGAATACTTGGCTGTTAAATTGTTGCCGCGGTGAGGTGATTGATAATCGTGCATTGATTAAGTTTAAACAGCAGCGTGATGATGTAAAACTGGTGCTGGATGTTTGGGAGGGTGAGCCTAATCCCATGGCAGAATTGGTCTCTTTGGCTGAATTTGCTACGCCACATATTGCAGGGTACAGCTTAGAGGGCAAAGCGCGTGGTACTTTTATGTTATACCAAAAGCTGTGTGATGAACTTGGAGTACAAGCAAAGCAGTCGTTAATGAGCTTGTTACCACCATTTCAGTTTAGTCAGATTGACCTGCAAGATACGCTAACTGAAAGCCAACTGCTGTCGTTATCGCGTTTAGTGTACGATTTGCGTGATGATGACGTAAAGTTTAGGCAGTGCTTTGCCACTGCGGCAGGGTTTGACCAAATGCGTAAAAACCATACCTATCGCCGAGAGTTTAGTGCTATTACGCTCAATAGTGCGTTGCCACAAATACCGGATATTACCAAGCCTTTACACAGTTTGGGTTTTCGCTAACTAATATCATTTAGCTTGTCTTTGTTTTACGTTATTGGCCTTATCGCGCCAAGATAAATACACTTTTTTAGCCAGTTGAGAAAAAATCACTTCAAAGCTGGCTTTTTTAGTACATTAACGCTGGCAAAGCACAACTAAACTAGGGTAGATTGATTGTTCAAACTGGATAATAGGAGTCGAGCGTTAATTATGTCTCAGGAATTTAATGTAGTCGTTTTAGGTGCATCGGGCGCAGTGGGTCAAACTATGATTGAGATCCTCGAGCAGCGTAATTTTCCGGTTGCTAAGTTGTTTCCATTAGCGAGCAGTCGCAGTGCTGGCGAAACGGTCAGTTTTCACGGTAAACAAGTAGAAATTCTTGACGTAGAAACGTTTGATTGGAGCCAGGCTCAAATTGGTTTCTTTTCTGCTGGTGGTGACGTATCTGCTAAGTGGGCGCCAATTGCCGGTGAAGCGGGCTGTGTAGTTATTGATAATACCTCACATTTTCGTTATGACATCGATATTCCTTTAGTGGTGCCAGAAGTTAACCCTGAAGCCATTGCGGATTTTCGTAATCGTAACATCATTGCTAACCCAAACTGTTCAACCATTCAGATGTTGGTTGCACTAAAACCAATTTATGATGCGTTTGGTATTTCGCGTATTAACGTTGCCACTTATCAGTCTGTGTCTGGTACGGGTAAAAAAGCGATTGAAGAGCTAGCAAGTCAATGTGCTAAGTTACTGCAAGGTTTGCCTGCAGAGCCGTCTGTTTATCCTAAGCAAATTGCATTTAACGTGTTGCCGCAAATTGATAAGTTTATGGAAAATGGCTACACCAAAGAAGAAATGAAAATGGTGTGGGAAACCCAAAAGATTTTTGGTGACGACGAAATCGTGGTTAACCCAACGGCTGTGCGTGTGCCTGTGTTTTATGGTCACTCTGAAGCGATACACATTGAAACGCGTCAACCTGTTGATGCTGAAGATGTTAAAGCGGTTTTACGTAATGCTCCTGGTGTTGAATTATTTGAGAGCGACGACGAATACCCTACAGCGGTAACCGAAGCTGCGGGTAACGATCCTGTGTATGTAGGGCGTATCCGTAAAGATATTTCTCATTCTCATGGTATAAATTTATGGGTTACTGCCGATAACATTCGTAAGGGTGCGGCATTAAACAGCGTACAAATCGCCGAAATTTTGATTAGAGATTACTATTAATTGAGCTTGGCTCATTGCTAATCTATTAATCGATAAGTGATTTAGTTTAAAAAGCCTGCAATTTGCATAACACCGATCAGTTAAGAAACTGATCGGTTGACAGCAAAAATGATCCTACGAAAATGACTCCTTCTTTTGAACGGAGTTATTTTTTATGCTGTCTAACTGGCTTATTGATACTGAACTACTTGCTGCCCCCGAAGAACTCTCTATCTTTCAAAAAGAATTGCCATTGGAATGGATTGAGCAGGCGTTAGAGCTAACCAACAAAGCAAGTATTAGGCGCAGAAAACTTCCTGCAGAATTAGTCGTTTGGCTCATTGTTGGCATTGGCCTCTATCGAAATCGTTCCATCGCCGAAGTCGTCTCGAAGCTCGACTTAAAGTTAGTTGATAAGCTGGGCGAAACCGTTGCACCAAGTGCTATCCCGCAAGCCAGACAGCGACTTAC
Organism: Shewanella inventionis; assembly: GCF_019931735.1. NCBI lineage: Bacteria > Pseudomonadati > Pseudomonadota > Gammaproteobacteria > Alteromonadales > Shewanellaceae > Shewanella > Shewanella inventionis. The sequence continues at coordinate 2,280,929 of NZ_CP082926.1, forward strand.
AGCCGCGCCCCTTAAAGCCCTTTTTAATATCACTTCTAAACACTGGTGTCATAGGGAAGACAGCCAAGATACATGGCATGGTCTTCAGTTATTTTCTGTTGACGGAACGACATTTCGATGTGCAGAAAATACCGAAAATTCAGAGCATTTTGGCTATATCAGTAATCAGCATAGGAAGCAGTCCGTATACCCAGTAGCCCGCTTATGCGCACTCATGTCATTACGAAGTCGTATGATAAGAGATGTAAAATTTGGTCCGTGTAGTAAAGGCGAAATTAGTTATGCTCGAGAGCTAATTGAATCAGTTCCAGCTAATTCTCTCACTATTTTTGATAGTTGTTACTTTAGTGCAGATCTTATGACAAGTTGGTGGGGAGTCAACCCAAATAGTCATTGGCTTACTCCACTCAAATGTAATACACGCTTTGAAGTTATCGAGCAATACGCTGATAACGATTATCTAGTTGAAATGCCAGTATCACCACAAGCGAGAAAAAAGAACCCAGAGCTACCTGAAAAGTGGCATGCAAGACTAGTGACCTATCAAGAAAAATCCCAGGACAATCATATTACAGGTGTGCTGAGCTCATTAACCAATACAAGCAAATATTCCTCTCAAGATATATTAGATGTCTATTTCGAACGCTGGGAGATAGAAAATGGCTATGGAGAAATCAAGCAATATCAACTTGATGAGAGTATTTTACTAAGAAGTCAGACCGTTGAAGGCGTTTATCAGGAGATTTGGGGAATGCTGATTGCGTATAACTTGATCAGAGTTGAAATAAGCCAAATCGCTAAAGAGGCAGAGGTGTCACCATTGCGGATTAGCTTTGTAATGGCGATGCGTTATATACAGGATGAGTTGATGTGGTGCGCAATTGCTTCGCCAGGAACGATCCCTAAAAAGCTCAAAGCAATGAGGGAAAACGTTAAACAATTTATCTTGCCCAAAAAACGAAAACGGCCCAAAAGTAGGACCGTTCGAATTAACAAAACTCGCTATCCAGTTAAGAGAAGAAACTCTTAACTGAATGGTGTTATGCAATTTGCAGGCTTTTTTTGTTTTACCTGCGCCAGTAGTAGCAGGGGTGGCGGATCTAGTTTATAGTCGTAAATGTATCATTTTTAACATCTATACTGATTTTTTAAGAGCAAAAGATAGCTCCAAACCGATGTGATTTGATATAGTAAACACCATAACTAACGATAAAAATTGCCTACAGCCTGTTGCCATGACGGTAACTCAATAGCGCTTAAAGGGAAGGATTGGATGACTTTGCGTATTTCATATATTTTGGGTTTAATTGCCTGCTCGGCTGTTGGCTTAACCAGTTTTCCGTATATTGATGCTGCTCATGCAGAAACATTAAAAATTACGGGGCCCAATGGTGAGGTTAAGCAGCAAGCTAAGCGCCAATATGGTCCTACTACTTCTAGAGACACCTTTTGGAGTATTGCCCAAAAAGTCAGACCTAATGACAGGGTTAGTGTTTATCAGGTAATGGCCGCAGTTTTTGACGCAAACCCACACGCCTTTAGCGGCAATAATTACAATACCTTAGAGCGAGGGATGATTTTATTAATCCCGTCTGCCGATGTAATGGCCGCGATACCCGATAGTGTTGCAAGACGACGTGCAGAGCAAGATGACCGCCAAATTGCTCGTCAAACCCCTCAACCTCGTATTATTCCAAAACCTGTTGTCAACAAACCTGCCCCCATCATTGAGGTGGTGAAAAAGCCAAATGCTGAACAACCACTGCAAATAGCACAACAGGCCCCAGCGGTTAACCCACAACCTCAAGCTGCAAAGCAAGCTGATAGCGCTGAGATAAAAGACTTAAATTCTGCCATTGATAAAGCCAATACTAAAACATTAATGCTTACCGATGAGCTTGCTAGAGTTCAAGATGAGCTAATGGTAAGTAATAATGATAACCAGGCGCTTAAAAACAAAATTGGCCAGATGAATTTAAACATTTCGTCGCTCGAAGAAGATTTACAACTGTTAAATGAAAAGCACGACAAGTTAACCATAGAGTACGAAAAACTATTACAACAAGTTGGCGATAATTCTGTGGCGCCTGTTGTTGAAGAACCTACAGATTTTTGGCGCAGTTTAATGGACAACACCATGCTGCTGATTGCGGCTGCGTCGTTGCCATTGTTATTGATATTTGGTTTTATTTTTTGGTTACTCACGCGCCGCAATAAAACTCAGGCCGCAGTAGAAGAGCAGGAGGCTAAGCAACCTGAAGCCGCTGCTAAGCAAGCTGAAAACCCTGCTCAAGATGTTGAAGTGGATGATGAAAACGATTTAGTTATCCACTTAGACGACGATGATGATGAGTCTATCGATGATTTATTAAATTTAGACAGTGCCGAACTGCGACCTGAAGCCTCTCTTGCCAACGATACCGAAATGGACTTGGCTGATGACGTATTTGCCACCGAAGATGAAGACAACGACGGTTCGTCATTGGATGATTTATGGGCCGAGGCAATGGAAGAGCAAGATTCTGATCTTGAACCTCTTGACGATGACGATGATCTGGACAGTTTATTAGCAGGTTTAGATGACGAGCCTGCTGCGAAATTGTCGACCACTGCACCTGAAGATGATTTAGACAGTTTGTTGGCGGGTCTTGATGGCGACGACGCCTCAGACAATGATGCTCTCGATGCCTCTGCTGAAAATGATATCGACTCATTGCTGGCCGAATTTGATATGCCTGCCGAAACTGAGTCTGATGAAACGCAAGCTGCCGAATCTGAACCAGAGGCTGAAACTGTATCAAATGACGATGACATTGACTCATTGCTGGCCGAATTTGATATGCCTGCTGAAACTGAGTCAGATGATACTCAAGCTGCCGAATCTGAACCAGAGCCAGAGTTAGAAGACGAAGACCCAGAAGCTGAGCAAACAACAGAATTAGACGAAGAGCCAGAGCCTGGAACTGTATCAAATGACGATGACATTGACTCATTGCTGGCCGAATTTGATATGCCTGCCGAAACTGAGTCTGATGAAACGCAGTCTGCCGAAGCTGAACCAGAGCCAGAGTTAGAAGACGAAGAGCCAGAAGCCGAGCCAGAGCCTGAAACTGTATCAAATGACGATGACATTGACTCATTGCTTGCCGAATTTGATATGCCTGCTGAAACTGAGTCTGATGATACTCAAGCTGCCGAATCTGAACCAGAGCCAGAGCCAGAGTTAGAAGACGAAGACCCAGAAGCTGAGCAAGCATCAGAATTAGACGAAGAGCTTGAGCCTGAGTTAGATACGGCAGAGGCTGACGATGACATAACTGATCAGCCTACATCAACAGATGACGACACCGAGCAGTTATCAACTGAACTCGATGACGAAAATGAACAACCGTCTGATGACGATATTGATAGCTTATTAGCCGGATTAGCTGCAATACCTGAAGATAAAGACGAGCAATCGGCACTTGATGATGGCGAAGAAGACGATTTAGCTGCTCTCATCGCTGCCGAGCTTGAAGATGATAGCGACGAACAGAATGATGGCTCTGTAGAGTCTGATGATGATATTGATGCGCTGTTAGCGAGTTTAAATGAACCCGTAACCGAACCAGAAACGACTGATGTTAGCGATGTCGATGAGACAGAAGCTGACGATGAAGATTTAGCTGCGCAAATTGCAGCCGAATTAGCGGATGAGTCAGATACCGATTCTGAAGCTGACAGTGATCTTGACGATACGGAGCCAAGTGATGATGACATTGACGCACTGCTGGCTGGCTTAGACGAACCGCTTAATGAGCCAAGTGATGAACTCAGTGATGAGCCAGTTACAGAAGCGACAAGTGCCGAGCAAAGCGACGATACACAAGCTGATGATGAAGATTTAGCTGCGCAAATTGCAGCCGAATTAGAAGATGAGTCAGATACCGATTCTGAAGCTAACAGTGCTCTTGACGATACGGAGCCAAGTGATGATGACATTGACGCACTGCTTGCTGGCTTAGACGAACCACTTGATGAGCCAAGTGATGAGCCTAATGATGAACTTAGTGATGAGCTTAGTAATGAGCCAGTTACAGAAGCGACAAGTGCCGAGCAAAGCGACGATACACAAGCTGACGATGAAGATTTAGCTGCGCAAATTGCAGCCGAATTAGAAGATGATGATCTCAATAATATTGCTGCAAATATTAGCGACAGCAGTGACGATGATATTGATGCATTGCTTGCTAGTTTTAATGAACCACAAATGGACTCGCCATTCTTTCAAGAAGATGCGCAGGGCGTGGCTCCGAAGGCTGAACCAGCAGAGCTAGATGACGATGTAGAAGCATTGCTGGCAAGTTTTGAACAAGAGGTTGAAGATGACGATGCTCAGTCTAGCCTTGAGCCGCAACAGGACGTAGAGAGCGAACTTGATAGCCTTGAAGATCAAGATTTGTTCAATGAACTCGACGAATATTTAAATGATTTAGATTTAAATAACACTGAAGACAATGACGGCGATGCATCGCCTGAATTAGACGGTGACGATAAATCATTTCTTGATGCTGAACTTGACGCATTATTAGCACAAAGCGACAGTGACGATACGATTGATGACGCCCTTGAAGAGTCACTTGAAGACACACTTGAAGAGTCACTCGAAGAGAGTGGTGAAGTCGTTAGCAGTGATGACGCAGACAAGCAAGCTTTAGCGTTTGAGCTTGAAGATGCCGCCATAGAAACACCAGAAGCAGATGACACCTCTGAAGACGAGCTCAATGCACTACTTGCATCAATGGGCGATGATGATGTCACCCTTGATGATTTGGATTTTGACAACACTGATGCACCTAGCGCAGAAGAAACACCGCAGCACTCAGCTAAAGCTAATAAAGATTCTGGTTTCTTTAACGATCTAAAAGCCAATAAGCCAAAACCGGCAATGCTCGATTGGGAAAGCGATTTGTTTAAAGCGGCTGAAACCGCAGCTAAAACGAAATCTGATGAGCTTACTGTAAGCGACGATGACTTACTCGCTGCGTTTTCACAATCGTTAAAAGAGGATGACACTGATGATTATACCTCTGAAGATGACTTTATTCTTAGCGACGATAACTTAACCGTTGATGAAGCATTAGCCGCGCTAGACGAAAAAGAGCGTAGTAAATTCTCAGAGTATAGCGTTAGCGATGACGACCTAATGAGCTTTGAACGTGAAAATGGTTATATCGACATTGATAAGCTATTAAACGATGCTGATGAAGATGACGACAGCACAGATCAATATAAAGACGTTGATGTTGATATGGGTGAGGTGAACTCGCTCATTGGCAATGCCGATATGATAGATGTTGACGATGAGGAAAACTCGGTCAATGCCAAACTAGATTTAGCACGCGCTTATATTGAGATTGAAGATCAAGACAGTGCCAAAGCATTATTAAAAGAAGTGCAGATGGACGGTAATGATCGCCAAAAAGCTGAAGCTGATAGCTTGCTCAAAGGCTTTCGTTAATCATTAAGTTGTTAGGTTTTATCAATAAACGGCGCAGAAATCTGCGCCGTTTTTATAACCGAAAAATACAAATACTAGAGCCTAGAATCGAGAGTCTAGAAACTAGAAGCTAGAAGCTAGAATCCTCGATAAAAACATTCGAGGACAGAGCCTAGAACCTAGAAGGACGAAGTCCGCTCTCTGGCGAGCATGCGAGTTCCTAGGACCTAGAGTCTAGAGCCTAGAACCTAGAGTCTAGAATCTAGAATCCTCGATAAAAGCACTCGAGGACAGAGCCTAGAGCCTAGGAGCAACACCTGGATTCCAGCTCAAAAGCGTTGCAGGAATGACAGATTTAACACCTGGATCCCGGCTCAAAAGCGTTACCGGGACGACGTGGTAGTGGGCATCGTTGATGTGACGAGGCTATTCGCTTTGCCGTAATCTTTACGTTGTTATCTTTTATGCCCTTGTCTTTATATGCCGTAATTTTGTATGCCGTCATCCCTGAGATCTGTTATCAGGGATCCAGGTGTTTCTTAGCCTCTAGAAGGACGAAGTCCGCTCTCAGGCGAGCTTGCGAGTTCCTAGCACCTAGCACCTAGAACCTAGAACCAACACCTGGGTCCCGGCTCAAAAGCATTGCAGGAATGACAGATTTAACACCTGGATCCCGGCTCAAAAGCGTTACCGGGACGACGTGGTAGTGGGCATCGTTGATGTGACGTGGCTATTCGCTTTGCCGTAATCTTTACGTTGTTATCTTTTATGCCCTTGTCTTTATATGCCGTAATTTTGTATGCCGTCATCCCTGAGATCTGTTATCAGGGATCCAGGTGTTTCTTAGCTTCTAGCAGGACGAAGTCCGCTCTCTGGCGAGCTTGCGAGTTCCTAGAACCTAGAACCTAGAACCTAGAACCTAGAACCTAGAACCTAGGATCTAAACCCAACACCTGGATTCCTGCTCAACAGCATTGCAGGAATGACGTAGGTGAAGCATTACTGGTACGACGTACGAAAACCGTAAGCGAAGCGTTCTGTTTGCCGTTATCGCTGTTATCTAGATTCTAGCAGGACGAAGTCCGCTCTCTGGCGAGCATGCGAGTTCCTAGAACCTAGAACCTAGAACCTAGCACCTCGCCCCTAGAAGGACGAAGTCCGCTCTCTGGCGAGCTTGCTTTGATGTTATTGACTCATCTATTCATTAGAGTATGCAAGAGTGGCTATATCCAATTACATAATGATTCAAATTGGTATAAACTTCGCGGCATTAATGAGTTGAGGAAATTGCTATGCGGGTTGCGTTAGGTATTGAATATGATGGAAGTGGTTTTTTCGGGTGGCAGCGCCAGGCCGATGTCGATTCAGTGCAAGCTCAGCTTGAAAAAGCATTATCCTATGTCGCAAATGAATCGATAGAGGTATTTTGCGCAGGGCGAACTGATGCGGGCGTGCATGGTACAGGGCAAGTGATACACTTTGACACCACAGCGACGCGCCCTTTAACCGCTTGGACGTTAGGCATTAATGCTAACTTGCCTGACACCGTTGCTGTTCGCTGGGCTAAAGAAGTTGATGACAGCTTTCATGCTCGTTTTAGTGCTACAGCAAGACGCTATCGGTATGTGATTTATAACCATCAGTTACGCCCGGGGATTTTACGTTCTGGTGTGAGCCATTATCATGGTGATATTAACGAAAATTTGATGCATGAGGCGGCTCAGCTGCTGTTAGGTGAGAATGACTTTACTTCTTTTCGTGCGGTGCAATGTCAGTCAAACACTCCGTTTCGTAACGTGCATAAGGTGAGTGTGACGCGCCAGGGGATGTATGTGATGGTTGATATTCAGGCAAATGCGTTTTTACACCATATGGTGCGTAATATTGTTGGGTCACTGCTTGAGGTGGGTTTAGGTAATAAACCCATTGAATGGATTAGTGAGTTACTGGCTTTAAAAGATCGTAATCAAGCTGCTGCAACGGCAAAACCGAATGGCTTATATCTTGTCGATGTGACCTATCCTGAACAATATAACATTCCTAAGTTAGCGCTTGGGCCGTTGTTTATGTTGGATTAGGTTTAGTGTGGTTAAGGAAAGTGGTGTGCGATATGTCGAGTAATAATGAAGTTCAGATCCCTGGTTTGCAGTCGAATTTAGATCAATGGTTAACCTATTTATTGGCAATTCACCCAAGTGAAATTGACATGGGATTGACTCGTGTTGCAGAAGTTGCCAAACGGCTTGATGTATTAAGTCTTGCTAGCAAAGTGATTACGGTTGCTGGCACAAACGGTAAAGGCACCAGCTGTGCGATGCTAGAGTCTATTTTACGTAAAGCAGGCTTTAGTGTTGGCGTTTACAGCTCGCCGCATTTGTTGCGCTATAACGAGCGTGTGCGTATTAACCAACAAGATGCCAGTGATGCGTCACTTATTGAAGCATTTTGTGCCATTGAAGCGGCGCGTGCCGATATTTCTCTGACCTTTTTTGAATACGCAACTTTAGCCGGTTTGTATTTATTTAAAGCAGCAAAGGTTGATGTGGCCATTTTAGAGGTGGGATTAGGTGGCCGTTTAGACGCAACCAATATTATTGATTCTAATGCGGTGATATTGACGTCAATTGATTTAGATCATCAAGAGTATCTTGGCGACACTCGTGAGCTTGTTGGCCGTGAAAAGGCTGGGGTATTCAGACAACATTGTGTTGCCGTTGTAGGTGAGCCCGATTTGCCTCAGTCTGTTAAAGATTATGCCGAATACATGCACACAGACCTATATCGTGTTGGTTATGAGTTTGATTACCATGTACGTGGTGCTGATTCGACAACCTGGTGCTTTAGTTCGAGCAAACAAACCTTTAATGACTTACCTGTACCCCGTTTGCCGTTAGCCAATGCCGCTAGTGTGGTTGCGTTAGTGAGCAAGGTTTGGCCAAACATTAGCCAGCAATGCATTGCCGATGGCTTGTTAACTGCACAGCTTGCCGGGCGTTTAGAGCAAGTTAGTGAACAACCGCTGGTATTGTTAGATGTTGCCCATAACCCACATGCTGCCCGCTATTTAGCTAAGCAATTGCAGGCTTATCAAGGTCGGCGTATTGTGGCACTGTGTGGCATGTTAAAAGACAAAGACATCAAAGCGGTATTGGCTGAGTTAGCGCCACAAATAAGCCAATGGAACCTGGTTGGTTTAGACAATCCTCGCGGCGCATCATCAAACTTGCTGTATCAGGCATTGCCCGATGATGTGAGTCGAAGTCATGCTGTGGAGTATATAGATATTGCCAGTGCGTGGCATGGGATACAAAGCACAATATCCAAAGACGATGTAGTTATTGTGTTTGGTTCTTTTTATACTGTTGCAGGTTTTAAGTTAATTTAATTTCGATACGGCATTTTAAACAAAGGGAATTCGCTTTGAATCGTCAATTTCAAAATCGTTTAGTGGGCACCATTGTGCTAGTTGCATTAGGCGTTATTTTTTTACCCGATTTATTAGATGGCAAAAAAACACAAGTGGTAGAGGAGTTTACTGAAATCCCCTTACGCCCTTTGGCGAAGAGCCATAATAGCTCACAAACAAATACGCAAGCTGATGAAGCGGTTGAAGAGTTTCAGGTATTAACCATCGCTGAGCCACAAGAATTAGGCTCTGATGTGGTTGAACTTGGGGATGATGCACCCACAGAGGTGGTAAAAGTAGACACTAAACCGGTACAAGCCGCACCTGTTAAAACAGTAGTTAAAACAGAGCCTAAAGCAGAACCTAAAAAAGAGCCTGCTAAAGTAGTTGCTCAAGCTAAAGCGCCTGTTAAAACCGCAATTACAGCTGGTTTTACCTTGCAATTAGGCGGCTTTAATAATGCATCAAACGTGAACACGCTAGTGGCGCAACTTCGCAAAGCAGGCTTTACAACTTATACATTGCCAGCCAAACCAATTGACGGAAGATTGACTCGCGTATTTGTCGGCCCTGAAGTGTCTGAAGCGAAACTCAAAGCTCGTCAGGACCCAATTTTCAAATTAACCGGGTTGAAAGGTAAAATTATTGCCTACAACCCTCAAGAACAGTAACCGTTCAGACGGCAGTGCACTTGCGTGGTTGAAATTAACAAATTGATTGTTCTCAATCACGCATGAATAATTTGTGCAATCAGGGGTGAGAAACATTTCTGTCTCTGTTAGAATCGCGCCGTCTTGAACCCTATACCGGATCCCCATTTTCATGGTTTGGATTGATTACGCAATTATTATCATTATCGGGTTATCAACTATTATTAGTTTGATCCGCGGATTCGCAAAAGAAGCCATGTCACTTGTGGTTTGGTTTGCCGCTTTCTTTATCGCTAGCCAGTTTTACCTCGACCTTGCCACGCATTTAACTCAATTGCAGGACGAGTTGTTACGAAACGGCGTCGCGATTGCCATTCTGTTTGTCGTTACCCTGATCCTAGGGGCATTAGTCAATTATTTACTCGGTCAGTTGGTGTCTAAAACTGGCTTGTCAGGCACAGACCGTGTACTGGGTTTGTGCTTTGGTGCCATTCGTGGTGCCTTGATTGTAAGCGCATTACTGTTTTTTATGGATGCATTTACTGCGTTTCCCGATACCGTTTGGTGGAAGGGCTCAGTACTTGTACCCGAATTTGGCGTGGTTATTCAGTGGTTTTTTAACTATCTCGAAAACACCTCAAGCTTTGTACCCAAAATCTAAAATTATAAACATAAAACACCTTACAGTGAGGAACCTTACCCATGTGTGGTATCGTCGGAATAGTAGGAAAATCAACAGTTAACCAAACCATTTATGATGCGCTGACTGTGCTTCAACATCGTGGACAAGACGCAGCAGGTATTGTTACTGTTGACGTTAATGCGTTTCGTTTGCGTAAAGCTAATGGCCTGGTTAAAGATGTGTTTGAGTCTAAACATATGCAACGTTTACAAGGCAATGCAGGCATTGGCCATGTGCGTTATCCTACAGCGGGTAGCTCTAGTGCTTCTGAGGCACAGCCGTTTTATGTTAACTCGCCATTTGGTATTTCGTTAGCCCATAACGGTAACTTAACCAATACCCTCGAGTTGGCCGAAAGCTTGATCAGAAAACGTCGTCATGTGAACACCACTTCTGACTCAGAAATCTTACTTAATTTATTAGCAGATGAACTACAAGAAACTCGTAGCTTGTCTCTTAGCGCCGATGAAGTGTTTGACGCAGTTGCTAAAGTGCATGCGCAAACTCGCGGTGCGTACGCTGTTGCAGCCATGATTATTGGCCAAGGTTTAGTGGCATTTCGTGACCCATTTGGTATTCGTCCACTGGTTTTAGGGAAAAACGAAACACCCACTGGCACAGAATACATGGTCGCCTCTGAAAGCGTTGCACTTGATGCTGTGGGGTTTGAAGTGATGCGTGATGTTGCCCCTGGTGAAGCGATTTATGTGTCACTTGATGGCCAATTATTTACTCGCCAATGTGCTGTCGACCCAAGCTACGCGCCTTGTATTTTTGAGTTTGTTTATTTTGCTCGTCCAGATTCAAGCATCGACAAAGTGTCTGTTTACGCTAGCCGCGTTAACATGGGTGCCAAGTTAGGTGAAAAAATCAAAAAAGAATGGGAAGATCATGATATTGACGTGGTTATTCCTATTCCAGAAACCTCTTGCGATATCGCACTTGAGATTGCCCGTTGCATGGATTTACCTTACCGCCAGGGTTTTGTAAAAAACCGTTATATTGGCCGTACCTTTATTATGCCGGGTCAGCAAGAGCGTAAAAAATCTGTACGTCGTAAGTTAAACGCGATTAATACCGAGTTTAAAGGTAAAAACGTATTACTTGTAGATGACTCAATTGTACGTGGTACCACGTCTGAGCAGATCATCGAGATGGCCCGCGAAGCAGGTGCTAAAAAAGTGTATTTTGCTTCAGCAGCGCCAGAAATCCGCTTCCCTAACGTGTACGGCATCGACATGCCAACATCAAATGAGCTGATTGCACATGGTCGTGACGCCGATGAAATTGCAAAAATTATTGGTGCTGATGGGATTATATTCCAGGATTTAACAGACTTAGTTGAAGCTGTAAGAATGGAAAACCCAGACATTAAACGTTTTGAAACCTCGGTATTTGATGGGCATTACATTACAAACGATGTTAATCAATCTTACCTAGATCATTTAACTCAGTTACGTAACGACGATGCAAAAGCGAATCGTAATAAAGACATAGGCACAAACTTAGAAATGCACAACGAGTGTCATCCATAAGTTTGTTTTAAGCGCTTTATGTTAAGAAAAAACCAGCATGCAAATGCTGGTTTTTTTATGGGTTTTAAATCATTAAGTCAAAAATGGATCCTTCCCAATAAGGAATTTATACCGGGAGCTAAGCATGCGCGCATAATGAAGATTAAGGGTAAAAGCTAAAATTATGATGCTGACTACTATGTTATTTACCCTGTAATATACTTAAGCTGAGACCTAAATATTTTCGAGCTTAGTAAGTATTACTCTTGAATAAAATCTTCCATAAACCAGGCGCATAGAGTGTGGCGGCCATCAACTTGTGCTTTGCTGTAAATTGTTGATGCTTGTTGGCGGACTGTTTTTTCTTTGGTGAGTCGTACCTCGGCAATTTCTTTAAAGCTGAGGCCTTTCAACAGTAATAAAGCGACTTGTTGTTCACTTTTTGTAAACTGCCATGCATCGAATTGTGCTGCGATTGTTACGCTGTATTCTTGTCTTGCTGAACGCATTTGTGATGACATGTGATCGATTTCTTTATCCGCTTTTTTAAGTTTCGATTTGAGTGCTTTGACTTGACGAGAACTGCGGATCAGGTCATAACCTAAAAAAATACTCGCTGCAATCGTTAACAATACTAGCATGGCTTCTTGGGCAATGTGCCAAGAGGGAATGTCCAGTTGAAAATCGGCAAATATATCGAACAACTTAAACAAGGTGATTAGCAGTAGCAGTATAATAATGAATACATCTTTTCTCATGACAGCTGTCCAAAAATGAGTGTGTTACGTAAATAAGACTAAAAAGGGTAAGTGATTACGTATTAAAATCATAAACTTAAATTATGGTACATATGTACTATAGTGGCATTTATGATACATATTCCCCATGTGTTCTCTACTTAAAGATAATAGTCTAATTATATCTTTTGGGTTAGTGAAATCACATATGTCTGCCGTGAAGTTTAGTATCAAAATATGTCTTATTGTTGCGTTAGCGATTAGCTCTTATAGCTATGGCGCAACAAGCAATGACCTGGCACCACTGTTGCAGTTAAGTCAATCGCGACTAAACAAGACCACCTTTAATGCCATGCCGCTCAATGATAATCGCTCAGTACAATTGAGCAGTTCGACTTGGTTGACGGGTTTGCCGAGCATTAGTTTAAGTTACCTAGGCGAACTGGATAATAGTAACATTTATGAACAAGAAGTATCACTTAACTTACCCATCAAATCTTTTAGTTTGCACCAAAGCGATAACCAATTAAAACGGTTAACCAGCTCTCTGCTTGAGCAACAGGTAGCTCTTCAAAAATTATATTTATCTGGTTTACTTAGACAAAGCATGTGGGATCACCGCATTGCTTTCGTTAAGTCTAACCAACTGCAACGTAAAGCATCACTATTAGAAAAGTTATATGTTCAGCAAAAACAACTGTCTAATGCGGGTGAGTTTCCCAAAGTCAATTTATTGCTATTAGATCGTGAACGCGTGGATATTGATTTAGCACAGATTGAATTAAAACAGCAACAAGACGAAGCAATGGCATTATTTCAATCACTCACTGGTTTGAGTGAGATCCCCGTGAATATTGAAGAAAACGGCCATAATATGGCTGAATTAGACGTGCAATCTACTCATGATGCCGATGTGGTATTGATGCAGCATCCTTTGTGGCAATTACAGTCGCTGCAACAGCAGTTTCAAGACGTCATGATGACAAGCCAGCAAGCGGGTGAACAAGATCCGTGGACAGTGTCATTAACCGCAAAGGAAACGGCTGGTGATCTCGCTAACGACCAGCATTTAGGTGTTGGGATCAGTATTCCACTCGGTTTTGGTTCTGCTTTATCTCAACGTGAGTTGTCGGTTTGGCAGAAAGATTATCAAGATCAACGCATCAATAGCGAAAGGTTGTATCTGGAACTCAAAAACCAATCACAAAAGCTGTTATCACAGCAGCATAATCTCAAAAAACAGCAGGCCTTGTTACAACGAGGGGTGTCACTGAGTCGCACCATCACTGAAGATTTAGCCAAGGTAAAAGACCAAAACCAAATGGGTTATGAAATTTGGTTACGCCGTTATATGGATGCATTAGATACCGAATCGCGTTTAGTTCTTAACCAAGTGGCCCAGCAACAACTTCATTCTCAGCAACTGCAAGCTTTAGGGATTTCATTATGATGACCAAATTTGGCGCCAGCCTTTTATGTATCACAATCGGTTTATCATCGGCGTTTGTTAGTGCTGAAACCATATCTCTTAGTGAGTTAGGTCACTTAGACGTGAGTTATATGTCGCCTAAAAAAGTGGCCAGTTATGAAGGTAGTCCTCTTCCTGCACAAATAGCTCGTTTACCCGGTAACGATTATTGGGTTATGGCGCCTGAAAATATTCAGCAAGTCACGTTTTTAGTGGGGCAGGGGCAAGTTGTCACCAAAGACCAAGCCATTGTCAGATTAACTGGACCAGAAGTGTTTCATTTTTTAGCTCAAATAGAGGCGGCTAAAAGCTTATACGATCTAGCTAAACAGCGTTATGACCGTAATCTGCCTTTACTAAAAAATGGCAGCATTGGCTCTGATAAGTGGCGCGAGATCAGCCAAGATTACTTTAGTGCTCACCTTGAATACGAACATATGCAGCACTTTATGGAGATGGTACAAAGCATTAATGCAGACACTGAGTCGTTGGTGGTCATGGCTCCTGTGGCGGGCATTGTTAATCTTAATTATCTAAATAGCCCCTACAGTGCTGGAGTGCAACTATTCTCGCTTATTCCTACCGAGAGCATTCGGGTGAAAGTAAGTGTGCCTATGAGTCAGTCAACTTCGTTATCTGCGGTGAACATTCATCAATGTCATATTGCCATTGATGAAGTGTCTGCAATTGCTGATGGGGTATTTTTAACAGCTTGGTCTACCCCTGTACCACAAACGTGTAATTTACTCTTAGGGCAACAAATTACTGTGATACCTGAATATCAAAAAGCCGTGTATTTGGTGCCAAAAATTAGTGTGTTTACTTGGCAACAGGAAAGCCAGGTTTTTACCCAAAAAGACCAAGCATTGTCTTTATTGAGTATCGATGTATTAGGCTCTACTGCAGATGATTATATTGTCGCGAGTGATCAAGATTTGAGTCAAATTAAAGTGTTGTCTCAATCTGTCGCGGCAGTGAAAGGTATATTGCTTGGTTTAGGAGGCGAATAATATGCTCGCTTCTGTGATCCGTTTTTCGTTAACTCAGCGCTTGTTTGTGCTGATTGTAGCGTTGATTTTAATGTTAGCGGGTACTCGTGCCTGGTTTAATATTCCTCTTGATGCCTTTCCTGATATTTCGCCTACGCAAGTTAAGATTATTTTAAAAGCACCTGGCATGACGCCTGAAGAAATTGAAGCGCAAATTACTGTACCGATTGAAACAGAGCTTTTAGGGATCCCAAATCAAGCCATTTTACGCTCCACCACTAAGTATGCAATTAGTGATATTACCTTAGATTTTACTGAAGGAACTGATATCTATTGGGCTAGGCAGCAGGTCAGCGAGCGACTAGCGGCGGTATGGGATAGTTTTCCTGAAGGTGTCTCTGGTGGTGTGGCACCAATGAGTACGCCGTTAAGTGAAATCTTTATGTTTACACTTGAAAACCCTAACTTATCGTTAATGGAACGTCGGCAGTTGCTGGAATGGGAAGTCAGACCCTTATTGCGTACCGTTGCTGGTGTGGCGGATGTGAATATTTTAGGCGGCTATGCCAAAAGTTTTAGTATTAGTCCTAATCCTTCTGCCATGGCTGCCGCTGGCGTCAGCTTTGCGGATTTGCAACAGGCGATTACTGACAATAATCATAATGAAGGAGCCGGTAAATTAACCATTGGTACTGATACTATTATTGTGCGTTCAGAGGGGCGAATTGATGATATTGATGAGCTAAAACAGTTAGTGATTAAGGCGGATGATGCGCAAGTTTATCGCTTGATAGATCTAGCTGACGTACAGATCGGCCATTTAGCCCGCTATGGCGCCGTATCAAAAGACGGTGAAGAAGCGGCTGAAGCCTTAATTATTGCACTTAAAGATTCCAACACTGCCCAAGTAGTCACCAATATTAAAGCAAAGTTAGCGCAAATTAATACTTCATTGCCTGAAGGCAGTGAGCTTAACGTTTTTTATGATCGTGCTAATTTAATTAATACTGCAATTGATACCATTTCAAGTGCGTTATTTGAAGCCGTGTTGTTAGTGATTGTATTACTAGCTCTGTTTTTAGGTAATGTCAGGGCCGCTTTAGTTGTGTCATTGTCTTTGCCTCTTGCGGCATTAATGACGTTTTTGATGATGGATTTATTTAATCTGTCAGCAAATTTGATGAGTCTAGGTGGCTTGGTCATCGCGATTGGTATGTTGGTTGATTCATCTGTGGTAGTGGTTGAGAACATGGTTAATCTTATTGCGACTAAGCAACGTTTGCCGCGTTTACACCTTATTTATCGTGCGACTAAAGATGTGGCTATTCCAGTTGTATCAGGCACTGTCATTGTGATGATTGTGTTTTCTCCCTTACTGACATTAACCGGCTTAGAGGGCAAATTGTTTACGCCCGTGGCTGTCACGATTGTCTTTGCCATGTTATCGGCATTGGTGCTGTCCCTTACGGTTATTCCTGTCATTGCCTCTTATCTGGTTAACGAAAAGTCAGCACAAGAGCCTAAAGCGATAGAGAAACTAAAAGCGGCTTATTTGAGCAGTTTAAAAAAGACGTTTACCCATAAAAAGCCGTTTATCATCGTGTCGTTTACTCTGTTAGTGGTTAGTTTAGGGCTATTTAGTCTTGTAGGTAAAACCTTTATGCCGACATTGGATGAAGGCGATATTATTTTACAGCTAGAAAAATCACCTTCTATTTCGCTTGAAGCATCGATTGCTATTGACAAGCAAATTCAAATTACCTTGCTTGATAAGGTGCCAGAAATTAAACAAATGGTTGCTCGAACCGGTTCTGATGAGATTGGTTTAGATCCTATGGGGCTAAATGAAACCGATGTATTTTTGGTACTAGCCCCGCGAGACGAGTGGCGCTTTGCTGACAAGACGCAACTGATTGATGCTATTCGCACTGAACTGCTTAATTTTCCAGGAGTAAATTTTAATTTTACTCAACCTATTCAGATGCGCGTCTCTGAAATGCTTACTGGCAGTATTGGTGATGTGGCCATTAAAGTCTTTGGCACTGATATTGATACACTTGGGCAATTAACGGCACAAATTGAGCAACTTGTCAGTGACACTAGTGGCAGTATCGATGTGAAAATGGCCATGATTGAAGGCAGTCCATTTATTAACTTAACCCTAGATAATGAGCTGGCTCGAGGCTTTGGCATGAGCACCATGGAGTTTTCGCGGTATTTAAAAAGCCAACTGGAAGGTGTTATTGTGACCGAAGTGCTGCAAGGTAAAAAGCGTACCCCAGTACTAATTGCCAATAATCAAGGCGGGTTGAGTAGTATTAATGAGTTGCAGAATGAGTTGTTGGTGATGCCTGATAATTCATTAAAACGTCTTACCGATATCGCTAAATTAACCTATAAAGAAGGCCCTATTTTAATTGAACGCGAACAAGGTGATCGTTTCTCGGTGATTACGACCAACGTGCAAGGCCGAGATATAGTGAGTTTTGTTGAAGAACTCAATGCGAAAATTGACGCTGAGGTTAAGTTACCTAGCGGTTACAGTGTCAGTTTTGGTGGCGAGTTTGAAAATCAACAACGTGCCACTAATAACTTACTACTGGTTATTCCCGTCGCCATTGCGCTTATTACTCTCATTTTGTTTACCACTTTTGGTTCGCTTGCTAAAGCGGGCTTGATTTTGGCTAACGTCCCCTTTGCCATGATGGGCGGGATCGTGAGTTTGTATGTTTCGGGTGAGTATTTATCCGTGCCTGCTTCGGTTGGTTTTATTGCATTACTCGGCGTTGCGGTACTTAACGGTGTGGTGATGGTGAGTTATTACGAGCAGACCAAGCATGTTTTTAGCAGTTTATTGGCGAGAGTCGAGCAAGGTGCAGCAAGACGTTTACGACCGATATTGATGACCGCCACGACAGCCATGTTTGGCTTAATGCCATTGGTGTTTGCATCGGGCCCAGGTGCTGAAATCCAAAAGCCATTAGCTATTGTTGTTATTGGCGGTTTACTAACATCAACCATTACAACCCTTTATTTGTTACCAATCCTTTATTACTGGCTGGAGAAACGTCAATGATCACGGAGCAATTGTTAGTGCTGATCGCTCAAAATGATATTAAGGACGACATCGTTGATACCTTGATTGAACTTGAGTTTTTATCTGGTTTTAGCCTAGGTAATATTTGCGGTTTTAGCCGTGAACACAGCCATTTTAATATCAAAGAGCAAGTTGAAGGGTACAGAGAGTTTTGTAAATTTGAAATTATGCATCCTGTTGCTCATCAAGATGCCTTATTAGATGCCTTGTCTGCGGTTTGTAAACATAATCCGTGTCGATATTGGATTACACCAATCATTCATACTGGCACTTTGTGCTAGCCGCAAAAGAAAAGTGCTAAGTCGATAAAGGAAATAGTTGCTGTGTTTGGCCCATGCAGTCAACTCATTAAGTTTAGTTATAAGAAAGGAAATTGAAATGAGAATTTATCGTTGCCTAACCATGATCTTTTTCGCTTTGCTGGTATCAAATAATGTATGTGCTGGTGAGCTTTTTGTGAATAATAACGATGCGACTATTGAGTTTACTATCGAGCCTACGCGATCTTTGAAGGTAACGTTTGAAAGTAGTGTGACTTTGCATTCAATAGTCATTAGAAATAATGATGGTTATTTACTAAACTTAGATGTTCAAGTGCCAAAAGATCCTGGGACTATTTTTTATTTTAATCTTCCTAAATTACCTCCAGCTAAATATCTTGTTAGATGGAAAAGTCAGCTTAATGGTGGCCCAATAAGCCTTGGTGAAGCAACGATAACCTTAAATGATGACACCTATCCACGGCCTTCTACTAAAAAACCGAAGTACAATATTTTACATAGAAAATTACATGGGTAGTCATACTGTAATTACGCTATTCCTGAGATGTTGCTGATTGAGGCCCCAGCTCTTTATTGCAGGACTAAGTCCTTCCTTGTCATTTACGGCGTAGCGTCCTTGATACATTACATATCAAGAAATGGACTGCCAATTAAAGCGTTTTAGGCATTATTTTAAAGCGATGTGTACCTGTTGATACTCTTTTAGTGCTTGAGAGGTGTTTCCTGAACGAGATTGATTGATGCGACTGTAGTGCGCAATCGTTTTAGCTAAATATCTCATAGCAATGTCTTGCTGTGCAGCATCACTCGCTTGCCAAATTACATTGCCTATAGGGTCAATGTCTGTAAGCGAATCATTAGCAACATTCACAGGGAGTTTGGGATCACGTCTGATATAGAGTATTTCATAAAATCGGCGATTCTCTTCAATCAATTTTTCATCAATTAAACGGCATTCAAGCTTGATCAGATGTTGGCGTAATTCGTACTGGTGGTGCACAGGACAGAGTAAAAAATCGATATGTAGCTGAGGATTTTGCAGGCAAATTGAATTAACTAGCTCGATCATCAAATCTCCACCCACGCCAGCGATAACAACGAGTGGGCTTTCTGAATAATCTGACAAGGGAAGTTTTGCGACATCGATACAATGTACATGCCATTGGGGAATTGGTTGGCGTGGATAAAAACGTTGTAACTTATCTTCTAATTGCTGCATCAAGTTTGGCACAATATCGACAAAATGTATTGTCGGTGAAGCCTGTCTTGATAATAACGCAGCGCCTAATAAGCCATGATCGCAGCAACAATCCCAAATGTGCAAATAGCCTGTTGGGATCATGTCATTAAGTTGGGTTAAGCGCAGGCCAAGTTTCATTGTGCAAATCGTTTATAAAAATAAAACCCGCATTGTAATGATTTTTGAGGTTAATACTATGCAATTTGCAGCAAGATAAATTTACAGGTAATCTATACTGTA
Organism: Shewanella inventionis; assembly: GCF_019931735.1. Taxonomy (NCBI): domain Bacteria; kingdom Pseudomonadati; phylum Pseudomonadota; class Gammaproteobacteria; order Alteromonadales; family Shewanellaceae; genus Shewanella; species Shewanella inventionis. The sequence goes on from NZ_CP082926.1 coordinate 2,300,712, forward strand.
ATTTTATACAGTAAACGTGCTTTCATGCCTGCGGGCTCTGTAATGATACTAGCCATAAAATGATGGATTATGATTTTATATATTGCTGAAAAACCCAGTTTAGGTAGAGCCATTGCCGATGTGTTACCTAAGCCTCATAAAAAAGGCGATGGCTTTATTACTGCCGCCAACGGCGATTGTGTGTCTTGGTGTATTGGCCATTTGCTTGAGCAAGCTGAGCCAGATGCCTATGACGATGCCTTTAAATCGTGGAAGCTTGAGCATTTGCCTATTGTGCCACAAACCTGGAAGCTACAGCCAAAGCCCAAAACTCGAAGTCAATTAACGGTACTGCGCAAGTTAGTTAAGCAAGCGTCATCGATTATCAATGCCGGCGATCCAGATCGTGAAGGGCAACTGCTGGTAGACGAAGTGATAGCTTATTTAGGCGTAAAAGGCGATAAACTCAATCAAGTTCAGCGCTTATTAATTAGCGATTTAAACCCGCAAGCAGTAAAGCGTGCATTAGGGCAACTGCGTAGCAATCGCGAGTTTGTGCCATTATCAACCTCTGCATTGGCGCGCAGCCGCGCCGATTGGTTATATGGCATGAATATGACACGTGCTTATACTATTCAAGGGCGTAAAGTGGGCTATCAGGGTGTGCTGTCGGTTGGCCGAGTGCAAACGCCTGTATTGGGATTAGTGGTGCGCCGCGATGATGAAATCGCCAATTTTACCCCAAAAGCATTTTACGAGGTGATAGCCCATTTACTGACAGATCAACAACAAGGATTTACTGCCAAATGGCAACCGAGCGAAGCCTGCCAGCCTTATATGGATGAAGATGGCAGAGTATTAGCCAAAGGCCTGGCTGAAAACGTTGTTTCGCGTATATCCGGTAAACCAGCTGAAGTCACTAAGCTTGAAGCCAAAGATAAACGCCAAAATCCGCCACTGCCATACAGTTTATCGGCGCTGCAAATTGATGCTGCCAAACGTTTTGGTTTGTCTGCTAAAGAGGTGCTCGACACTTGCCAGAGTTTATATGAGCGGCATAAATTAATTACTTACCCACGTTCTGACAGTCGTTATTTACCTAAAGAGCAACATGCATTAGCCCCCAAAGTGTTAGATGCAGTGCTTAAAGGCGCGGCTGGGTTAGTTGAAGGCTGCGATGGGCCTAATGCCAAGCTTAAATCTAAAGCATGGGATGACAGTAAGGTCGATGCGCACCATGCCATTGTACCTACCGAAAAAGTGGCGAATTTATCAGCATTATCAAGCAATGAAGCCAAGTTGTACCAACATGTAGCGAGGCAATATTTAGCTCAGTTTTACCCCGCTTATGTGTATGCCGAAACCGCTGTTGAAGTGACCATTGAGGGTGGCTTATTTACGACTAAAGCACGCCAAGATAAAACCCTAGGTTGGAAACAGCTATTTAAGCGAGCAGCTAACAACCAAAACGATTCAAATAGCAATGAAGATGAGCACGACGACAATGCTCAGTCGTTGCCTCCACTGGTTAAGGGGCAAATACTGCAATGTGAGCGTGGTGAGTTATTAGAAAAAATGACTCAAGCGCCAAAACATTTTACTGACGCAACCTTATTAGGTGCCATGACGGGGATTAGCCGCTATGTAACCGATAGTGAGATTAAAAAAATCCTTAAAGACACTGACGGCTTAGGCACTGAGGCCACACGTGCTGGCATTATTGAGTTGCTATTTAAGCGGGGATATTTAACTCGTCAGGGTAAAGCTATTAAAGCGACCGCAGTCGGGGTTGGTTTAATACGCAGTTTACCAGACTCTGCCACCACCCCAGACATGACCGCATTATGGGAAAACAGCCTCGATGCCATTAGCCAAAAACGCTTAAAGTATGACGGCTTTATGCAGCCATTACTCAGCCAATTAGACGGTCTTATTACTCAAGCATCGAGTCAGTTACCCTCGGCATTACAAGGTGTTGCCAGTACTGCGCCAAAACGCAGTTTTAAAAAGCCTTATAAAAAACGAGCTAAAGCCAAAAGTTAATGTATTTGTAACGGCTCACTTCTACCCGACGGGCAGTGTTAATTTAAGCGGGCTAAACGGCGTTGATTTGCGATTGTTTGACAAACATAACCGACTGCATAATTTACCAACAAAAATAACCACACCATTAACTAACCTCAACTCTGGATAAGAGATGTATTGATAACGATATAAATCAACAGATTGACTAAAATCCACTGTCAAGCTTGTGATTTGTTTTGCTAACAAGGCGAATTAACGCGTCAATAGCTAGCCTATTGCAAGTTAATTCAACGCAGTGAGGACGGCAAAGGACTGCTTGAAAGGCGTTTGTTATCCAGAGCTGAGGTTACATAAGTAAGCTGTGCAATAATCCTTGAAAGATCAACACGCCCTAATCCAGCACGCTGTTATCTAAGATGCCTCTATCAATTAGCTGTAACAATAGCTCGCGGGTTTTTTGTTTAAGCATGTCGCGCAACAGCCGAGTTGCAGGAGTAATTGATTGCCTGCTTGGAAAGATTAACCACAGCTCGGTGGGTTTAACTTGATAGTCTGACATAACGGTAACAAGGTTATTGTTGAGTAAATCATGCGCCATATCTAAGCAAGATTTTGCTGATATGCCTTTGCCATTGACACACCAGCGCCTGACCAGATCGGCATCGTTAGCCACCCTATTACCCGACACTTTTACTTTGGTGCTGTCAGTACCTTGAGTAAACTCCCAGATATCATGAGTTAAGTTTTGCAGCTGATACAGCAAGGCGTTGTGCTTTGCTAAGTCTTGCGGTTGGTTTGGTGTGCCGTGTTTGTCTAGGTAAGCTTGCGAGGCACAGATTAGCCTGGGGACATTACAAATTTTAAAGCCATATAAATTGGCATCGTTAGGTGAGCCGTAACGTAAAGCTAAGTCGACAGAGTCGCGGTAAAAGTCGACATTGGTGTCGCTGATGCTAACCCGTAAACTGACTTTTGTATGCGTTTGCATAAAGTCATCAAGCCAGGGGATCACCACATTACGGCCCAAATCTGATGACACAGATAAACGCAGATCACCATCAATAATATCCTGTTCACCTTTCATGTTTTGTTTGGCTTGTTCAAGCAATAATATGGCCTGTTCACATTGTGGAATGTACTTTTCACCTGCACTTGATAAGCGTAATTGCCGAGTGGTACGAATAAACAACTCTGCACCTAAGTTGGCTTCAACCCGCTTTAAGGCCGCACTAGCTGTAGCGGTGCGCATATCTAAATTGGTTGCCGCAGCGGTAATGCTGCGAAACTCAGCAACCTTAAGAACAACATATAAGTCTTCTAGAAGCATGATTGTCTATTTTTAATTGATAATGTTTCAATTATTATGCGGTTTATGTTGGGTAAATCAAGGGGTAATATGGCTTCATTAAGTTTGAACTACACCAAATAAACCCGCTCAAATCTAGCGCTTAACTTGATAACGAGCGAGTAGCCCCGTCACCTGTGGCGGGGAAAGCGAGTTCAGTGAGGTCTGTTTTGTTGTTCTATGTATTGGCGCAAAACCTCGATAGGAGCACCACCTACCGATCCAACAAAGTAACTTGGAGACCAAAGGGCATTTTTACGCCATGCAACCTGATTTAACTCTGGGAAGTGCCTTTTCATTTCACGGCTTGTTATTCCCTTTAGTGCGTTCGTTAATTTAGATAATGACGTTGCCGGGTGATAATCAATCAGTAAGTGTACGTGATCTGATTCACCATTAAATTCTGATAATGTTGCTTGATGATTTTTGCAAATATCGCCCATCATCTCTTTTAGCTTATCTAGATGCTCACTGGTGAAAACCTTTCCCCTGTATTTTGTGATAAATATCAAATGAGCGTGGAGCATGTAAACAACATGCCTGCCTTTTCTTAATTCCATAAATAGACCTTGACTGAGTTTATTATTTAACTATATATTAAACATATCATTTACTCAAATAGACCATGCAAGATCAGCATTCAACGGTGCTCCAATTAGAACGCCAAACTAAGGTTGAAATTAAGTGGAAATTGAAAAAGCCTACAGATTCAAATTAGAACCAACGTCAGAGCAAGCTAAAAAACTGGCTCAAATGGCGGGATGCGGCCGTGTGGTTTTCAATGATAGCCTTGATTATGTGCTTAACATTATTAAAAAATCAGTGGCAATCACGGACAAAAAAGCAATTTATGAGCACCTAAATGATTTATCTTATCAAGATCGCAAGTTGCTTAAAAAATCTTTTCCTAATTCTGCTTTTCTAAACAAACAACTAACATCATGGAAAAAACTTAATCATCGGGCATGGTTGGATGATGCGTTTACGGATTGTTTACAGCAACGTCAGCGTGATTTTGTAAAAGCACTGGATGAATGGTCAAAAGGTAAGCGAGGATTTCCAGTGTTTCGCACGCGCAAACTATCGCACCATTCAACAATGCGGTTCCCAGCGCCCAAAAAGCAAATCAATATCCAAAATAAACATATCAAATTACCTAACGGCTTAGGCCTGGTTCGTTATCACAATAGCCAACCTGTAATTGGTGAATTGCGTAATGCTACCGTATCGCTAAATGCAGTTGGTGAGTGGCATATTTCTATCATGTGCTTGGTTGAGATTGAGCTATCAACGCACGTACCCGGTGAAATGACAGGCATTGATATGGGTATCGCCAAAAACATGACCTTATCCACTGATTGTTGTGGTAACGAGGGTGTTTTTGATGGCGTCCATTCTTTTAAGTCCTATCAAGATAAGTTAGCTATCGAACAGCGTAAGTTATCGAGAAAGACTTTAGGCTCCGAGAACTGGAAGAAACAAAAACTCAAAGTAAGCAGGCTGCATCAACGCATTACCAATATTCGCAACGACTACCAACATAAAGCGACATCTGAAATCTGCAAGAACCACGCAATGATTATCTGTGAAGCTTTAAAAGTTGCGAATATGAGTAAATCAGCGAAAGGTGACAGCGAAAATCACGGCAAGAATGTCGCGGCTAAATCAGGGCTTAATAAATCCATTTTAGATCAAGGCTGGCATGAATTACGTCGCCAACTTGAATATAAAATGCGATGGAAAGGCGGGATTTACGGTGAAGTAAATCCTAGAAATACTAGCCGTGAATGTGCTTGCTGTGGTCATACAGAAAAGAATAACCGAAAAACTCAGGCAGAATTTATCTGTCTGTCATGCGGTCATTCAGATAATGCGGATAAAAACGCTGCTAAAGTGGTCCTAAATCGCTATTTACGCGAATTAGAGCAAGCGGCATAAGTAATTAATCAGGTTCGGGCAGAGCCGTAGCGTCTGTGAAGTGAATTGCATTAGCGATCAGCAGCAGAAAGTCGATGATAAAGTAATTTATTATCGCCTGTATTCAGGAATCCCCGTCATTCATGGCGGGGAGCATGTCAATCAAACTATGTTAAGTGCGAAGAGGATAAACAGTAGATGGAAATAAGGTTTACCCAACTGAAATGCAGTTCATCGAGTGTTAGTTTAGTCATTGACGAATGGCTCATTGCGTCGCAGCAATCGTGGGGGATATTTAGCACAGAGGGTGATGTGGGCGCCACATTAGGCCAATTATTAACCCAACAGCCTCATGAAAAAAGTATCGATTATAGTGGCAAATTTGAAGGAGGCGATCCTTCAAAGGTGGCTGTCGTATCGCTACTGGAGCAGCAGTCATTACTCGAGGATATTTTAGCGTTTGATGACAGTGAAACACTTGGCTACTGCGATCCTAAAACCACAGTATTTGGGGTGATTTATGCTCAATGTCATGACAATGCATTAACCCATCAATTATTGCAGCAACTCGATTTAACCCATTTGAGTCAAAGCCATTTTACTCACTTATCAACAGGTGAGGGGCGCCGAGTGATGCTGGCGCGAGCAGTGGCAGCACAAGTACCGTTTTTGGTATTAGATGAGCCATACGCAGGGCTTGATGTAGAGCATCGCAAGACGTTAACGACCTATTTACAACACTTATCGCAAACCATGCAAATCTTGGTGGTGGTGTCGCGTGAAGAGGATATGCCCGACTGGATTGAGCATGTTGCGTTGTTTAGCCATGGAAAGTTAGACAGCGTGATGACCAAGGCACAGTGGGATAACCATCCGGTTATTAGCCAATTAACCGCACAGTCTGGGCAACAAAGTGAAGCCTTATTGGCACTTATCCGCCGTCATCGTCACAGTGCCAAGTTTGCCGCCCCAGTATTTGAACTGCATGATGGCCGAGTGGCTTACTCAGATAAAGTGATTTTTTCTGGGGTGAATTGGCGTATTGATAATGGCGTTCATTGGCAAGTTAAAGGCCCTAACGGCTGTGGTAAGAGCACTTTGCTTGGGCTTATTTTTGGTGATCATCCACAGTGCTACAGTAACGACATTGATATTTTTGGTAAAAAAAGAGGCTCTGGTGAGAGCATTTGGGAAATAAAACAGCATATAGGCATGGTGTCGTCGGCTTTACATATGCAATATCGTGTCAATTGCAGTGCGCTAGATGTGATTGTGTCGGGGTTTTATGACTCAATAGGCTTATATCAAAAACCGACACAGCAACAAGTGGCGATTGCCTCCGAGTGGCTAGCAATTTTGCACATGGGCCATTTAAGCAAAACAGCATTTAAACAATTAGAATATGGCCAGCAACGTTTATTGCTAATCGCCAGAGCGATTGTAAAGCAACCTACCTTATTGATCCTCGATGAACCCTACCAAGGCTTAGATTATTTAGGCAGAAGGTTGATTAAAAACTCCCTCGAATTGATAGCAAAAGAGCATTTGAGTCAGTTGCTTTATGTGTCACATTATCAACAGGATAGCCTTGATAGTATTAAGCATTTTATTGAGTTTGTACCAGATGAAAACCACCAGGGTTATCGTGCTTTGGTGAGCGGCCCGAGTATCGATTAACCAGTACGACTTACATAGCGATTAAACAGTCAGCTAGCAGTCGACTATCAATCGACTATAAATCAACTATCAGTTTACGATCTGCCTGCGATGAGTCGACTATCAGTTAACAAAAGTTGGCTGTTTTTGTTTTCTTAACTTGGTTTTTCATTGAAAACCACCAGGGTTATCGTGCTTTGGTGAGCGGCCCGAGTATCAATTAACCAGTACGGCTTACAAAGCGATTAAACAGTCAGCTAGCAATCAACTATCAATCAACTATCAATCAACTATCAATCAACTATCAGTTTACGATCTGCCAGCGATGAGTCGGCTATCAGTCGGCTATCAGTCGACTATGAGTTAACAAAAGTGGGCTGTTTTTGTTTTCTCAACGTGGTTTTCTCATTATTAAAAAAAAATTGAAAATGTTTCAATTTTTACCCTGTATATGGTGATTAATTATAAGCGTATGATGGCGACTTAGAGATTAACCCTCGTATTTAGCTTAAAAGGTTGACTGTTATGCTTCTTGATACGCCCATTTGTGATTTTGGCTGGAAAGCACCCGATTTTACGTTAAAAAATCCTAATGGTGATGTGTTTACCATGAGCGAACACTTAGGGGAAAAAGGCTTGTTGATTATGTTTATTTGTAATCACTGCCCGTATGTTAAAGCCATTGCAGCGCGTTTGGCTGAAGATACCAAGCTATTGATGGCAGAAGGCATCAATGTACTTGCAGTGATGTCAAATGACTACCAGGCATTTGATGCAGACTCGCCAGCCAATATGCTGCGTTTTGCCGAGCAACACGGTTTTACATTCCCGTATTTAGTCGATGAAAACCAACATGTTGGTAAGCAGTATGGTGCAGTGTGTACCCCAGACTTTTTTGGCTTTAATGCACAAGGTGAATTGCAATATCGCGGTCGTTTAGACGATGCACGATTACAAGATGATCCCAATCGTGTTCCTGAGCTGGTCAATGCGATGCAATTAATTGCCGCAACGGGTAAAGGGCCTAAACAACAAACAGCCAGTATGGGCTGTTCGATTAAATGGCGCTAATGCCCTTGAATAATGCTTTGTCAGCACAATATTAGCACCAGGGCAAAGTACTTAGAATTTTTGTTAACTATTTGATTGATTTAACCAGTCATATTTTATTTATTACGGAGCATCACATGACTCACGCTATTATTTCTGATTTAGAAAAACGTTACACAGCAAAACGTTACGATGCGACTAAGCGCGTATCTGCTGAAGATTTAGCTGTTATTTATGAAGCAATGGTGTTGTCACCATCATCAATTAACTCTCAACCATGGAAATTTATCGTGATTGAAAGTGATGAAGCAAAACAACGTCTTCATGACTCGTTTGCAAATAAGTTCCAGTTTAATCAACCACATGCTAAAGCGGCATCTCACACTATTTTGTTTGCTTACAACCCTAAGTATACTCGTGAAGATTATGCCAAAGTGATTGACCAAGGTATTACCGATGGCCGTACTAAGCCAGAAGAGCGTGAAGGTGCATTTGGTGCGTTTGCATTTGTGGATTTAAACACAGATGAAGCAGGTAACAACGCAGCCTGGACTAAATCACAAACTTATTTAGCACTGGGTAACACCATGCACACCTTAGCACGTTTAGGCATTGATTCTACGCCGATGGAAGGTGTTGACAGCGAAATGCTAGGACAGATTTTTGCAAAAGAATTAGACGGTTATGTGTGTGACGTTGCATTAGCATTTGGTTATCACCATTCAGATGAAGACTATAACGCTAAGTTACCTAAGTCACGTTTAAAAACTGAGCAAGTGTTACAAGTAGTGTAATTGTAAAACGGTAAAATCCCCATAAAAAGGGGCATAAGATTGAGTCTTATGCCCCTTTTTACATCTCACAATGTCATTCTTTAACGTAAACAATGGCCGCGATTAAGGCTAATAAGCTTGTCTAAAATATGCTCGCCGGCCATGCGAATACCATTATGTTCGTACTCTGATGTGAGCCAATATTTAAGATTACCCACTTGTTTAGCAGTTTCTAGGCTGTACTGCATCTCTACAAACATGTCTTCGCTGTAAATTGCTGCAGCCACAGGCACCTTGTTGTTTGCGAGTTTTTCAATATCGTACAACGCAGGCCAGTCTTTTTTAGCGGCAAGTAAATTGGCCGCTTGTTGTAATGGCTCAAGTTGCTCAAATTGCGAGAACATCCACGGGTAGATCATTTCGCCTGTAAATAACACAGGTTTACCCGGGCGATAGTTAAATTGCGGGTACTGATCTCTAACCCTGTGTGCAGCCCATGCCGAGGCGTGTTGTTGGCAATATATTGACTCGTGCAATAGCGCAAAAATGGGGTTAGTGTTGTAGTCGAGAAATTGGCTAAATTGATGCAAAAACAATGGGTTTACATCAACACCATGGGGCGTATCAATTAACGCTTGTTCTAACAAATAATAAACGGCCTCTGGCCCTTGCTCCATGCCGAGATTAATACCTAATAACTGTAACATTTCAACGGTTAATAGTTCACCAGTAGCAAGGTAGACTTTGTTTTCGAATAAGTGTTTAGCTAGGTTGTCGACTAATACTCTGGCATCACTAAAACGCGCAAAAAAGTCGTTATTTTTAGCGATAACACGCTGATAGGTGGCTTGATAGACTTCATCTGCAGTGCGGGTTAATGATGGAATACCACCAGTAATGTAAGCTTCTTTTAAGCCTTCTGGCGCGGCAGATAAATAATGCAACGCACAAAACCCACCAAAGCTTTGGCCTAAAATGCTCCATGGCTCACCAGGTGATAATTTAGTGCGAATGTATTCTGCATCGCGAATGATATTGTCGGCTCGGAAAAAACTTAAGTAGTCAGCCTGATCGGTTGCACTCATATAACTTAAGCTGGTGCCATTTATTGGGGTTGATAAGCCTGTGCCACGCTGGTCGAGCAGTAAAACGCGATATTCTGTTAAAGCGCGTTTTATCCAGCCAGTATTGCTCAGCGGTCTAACAGCGCCAAAACCTGGGCCACCTTGAAAAAACACTAAATAGGGTAGTTGCTTATGTTGATTTTCAACGCTTACAAGTTCACGGACAAAAACCTGAATGTGTTTACTCGGACTGTGTTGATAATCAAGTGGCACCGAGAAAAAATGTTTACGGGTTTTGATGTCTGCTAGAGTGCTATCAATTTGCATACATGTCCTACTAAGTCATTGGTTTTATATTGGGATACACCATGGTCTATGTTTGTTCCCAATATACAAGTTGATTAGCTATAGTGTACATCATCAATACAAAGCGTGATGCCTATCATATAAAATATGTATCTAGATCAACTCTGCTTAAGTAAAATTAACGCATAATAAACATATGAGCATAAGCCCGAGGTTGCCGATGAAGTATCAAATTATCCCCGTCACACCTTTTCAGCAAAACTGCAGTGTTATTTGGTGTGAAAAGACGTTAAAGGCTGCTGTGGTTGATCCCGGTGGTGATATTGATCGCATCATGGCAGAAGTGAGCAAGCTTGGGTTGAGCGTTGAAAAAATTTTACTGACACATGGGCATATCGATCATGTGGGCGGTGCGGCAACCTTAGCGAATAAGTTGTCTGTGCCGATTATTGGCCCACATGAGGCCGATAAGTTTTGGTTAGACAACTTAATGAAACAAAGCCAAAACTTTGGCTTTCCTCGTGCTGAGGCTTTTGAGCCTTCGAAATATTTAAATGATGGCGATGAAGTCAGTGTTGGTGAGCAAAAGATAAGCGTGCTGCATTGCCCTGGCCACACCCCTGGCCATATAGTGTTTTTTCATGCTCCGAGCGCGTTAGCCTGGGTGGGGGATGTGTTGTTTAGAGGCTCAATTGGCCGCACTGACTTTCCGCAGTCCAATCACCAGGACTTATTACATTCTATTACCACTAAATTGTGGCCATTGGGTCATAATGTCAGCTTTATTCCTGGCCATGGGCCTATGTCGACCTTTGCTGATGAGCGTCAACATAATCCGTTTGTGGCCGACCAACTGTTTGGCTAAATGACAGTCCATTTCTTTGTTGCATTGCCTTAGAAGGGAATAACCATTATTTCAACAATGCGCCTCAAACTGAACAGTCTGAGCGACTCTGATTGGTCACATAATTAATGGAAATGGTATAAAACATAAATTGAAACCATTGAATCTTTGCATTGTAAAGACAGTCTGTTAGCTTAAGAGACTGCGTTTATTATGATGGACTGTTTTCATGGTGCAACACCTTGTAGATTTACTCGATGCCTGGTTACCGACTTATCAAGAGGACTGGGTGCTTGCGGTGTTAACACAGGTGCAAGGATCTTCATACCGCAAACCTGGCGCGATCATGTTGTTCCATCCCATGGGGAAAAGCCTGGGTATGCTTAGTGGTGGCTGCCTTGAAGCCGATCTTCGTCGTCACGCTCAGCGTGCAATCCAAACCCAGCAAATATTGCAATTAACCTATGATGCGACTGACGAGTCTGATACCAGCTATCAGCTTGGCTGTGGTGGTATTGTGAATATTATGATGGTGTTGCTCAATAAAACGAATAATTACCTTGGTTTGCTTAAGGTTCATGACGCGTTAATGCGCGGTGATAGCGGTGTTTATCAGCTCAGTCTTGCTGACGACGGCGCTCCAAGCCATGCCATTACTGGGCAATATATAGAGCAACATAGTTGGCCTTCAGCCAAGATCAACTTAAACCGCAAAACAGAAAAAGTCATTCAGCAACACAATACAGTATTAAATATTCCGCTTAGGCCACCGGTGCATATTGGTATTTTTGGTGGTGGATTAGACGCTCAACCCCTTGCGCAAATGGCCCAAACAATGGGGTGGAAGGTGACGGTTTTTGATGAACGAACCGCTTATGCCCGCACTTATGATTTTCCTGGTTGCCAAATAATTAAGCACCCAATTACCAACATTTCTCAGGATATCCTAACCAGTTTAGATGCCGCTTTTGTTATGAACCATAACTTACAACTTGATGCTAAAACCCTAAATGCACTAAAGCCATTGGCATTAGCGTATATCGCATTATTAGGACCTGCGCATCGCCGAGACAAAGTATTTGGGATTGCAACGTTAAGCCTTGCTGATTTTAGCGGTTACTTTGCCGCGCCTGCAGGGCTTGCATTAGGCGGGGAGTTACCCGGTTCGGTTGCGTTAAGTATGTTATCTCAGTGCCATGGTGTGCTGTATCAGGCTAAATTAACTCGACTTGATAGCGTGATGGTATAACGATGATGCTTACCGAGATTGAGCTATTATGACTGAGCAATACACTAACAAGATCGCTACGGTGATTTTGGCGGCAGGTGCCAGTAGCCGGTTTAATGGCTGTAAAATGATGGCTAAAGTTCTAGGTGAAAAAAGCCTATTGGCCCACAGTGTTGAAACGCTTAAACAGGTTACTCAAGCAGCAAACATCGCCCCAGCGGCAGTGGTGTTAGGCGCGCACATTAACGATGACATTATGACGATGACACAGGGCGCGGTGCGTATTATTAATCGGCAATGGCAAACGGGGTTATCTAGCTCTGTTAAGTTGGCCGTGAATTATGCGATTGAGGCTAAATCAGATGCATTATTACTGGTATTGGCCGATCAAGTTGCGATTACAGCAAATGAGTATTTACGCTTAATTAATGCTTTTTTACAAAATAAGCAAACCTGTTGCAGTTTTTACCAACAAGATGTGGGTGTACCTGCTATTTTTTTAGCGCAAGATTTTAATGCATTAATGGCCATAGAAGGCGACAAAGGCGCTAAACGCGTGTTGAAACAACATGCAAAAAATCAACATTTAACTATTTTATCTATCGATAATGCCGCATGTGATATCGATACCCCAGCCGATTTAACGCGTTGGTTAAGTCAATGCAATAAGCCAGATGTAAGCGAATGCCCTAATTAAGGAGTGATTATGACAACCCCTACCCAAAAGTTAATGGTTAATGGAAAAGACTTTACCTTAGACGCAGACCCCAATATGCCGGTGTTATGGGCTTTACGAGATATATTAGGTTTTACCGGTACCAAGTTTGGTTGCGGTGCGGGTCTGTGTGGCGCCTGTACTATCCATGTAGATGGCAGCCCAATGCGCGGCTGTTTAACTAGCCTTAAGCAAGTGCAGGGCAAGCAAGTTACTACGATTGAAGGTCTTGAAGCACAAAAGCTTAAACAGGCATGGCTTACACATAATGTGCCTCAGTGTGGTTATTGCCAGGCGGGGCAGTTAATGTCTGCTGCGGCGCTGTTAAAAACCACTGCAAAACCTACAGATGCGCAAATTGATGATGCCATGTCGGGCAATATTTGCCGTTGTGGAACGTATCCGCGTATAAAAGCGGCCATTAAATCTGCGTCGGAGGCCTAATCATGACAACATTTACCGCAGTTGAAAATATCAGTCGTCGTAACGTGCTTAAGCTCTTTGGCGCCGTTGGTGGTGGCCTTGCCTTAGGTGGGACCAGTTTAGCCTGGAGCCCTATGGCGCTGGCACAAGACAAACAAGCCTTAATGAATTTATTTGTCGCCATTGGTGAAGACAACAAGGTGTATTTAACCTGTCATCGCTCTGAAATGGGGCAAGGCATTCGTACCGGGATCCCACAAGTATTAGCGGATGAGCTTGAAGCCGATTGGGACAAAGTGGTTGTGGTGCAAGGTTTAGCCGATAAACGTTATGGCAGCCAAAACACCGATGGCAGCCGCAGTATTCGTAAGCATTACTTACGTATGCGTCAAATGGGCGCAACGGCTCGTACCATGCTAGAACAAGCCGCAGCAGTGCAATGGAATGTGCCTGTAAGTGAGGTGTATGCCAAGGCGCATAAAGTGCACTACAAAGGAAGTAAAAAGTCTTTATCCTATGGCGCGCTGGCCGTTGCAGCATCTAAACTTACTATGCCTGCGTTAGATAAGGTGACGCTTAAACCAGAAAGCGAGTTTATTCATATTGGTAAGTCGCACACGATTGTCGATATGGACGCCATGCTCACAGGTAAAGCCAAGTATGGTTACGATATCAAGCTCGATGGCATGTTATACGCCAGCATTACCCGTCCGCCAGTACTTGGCGGTGATGTAGTCAAACTGGATGACACAAAAGCGCGCAGTATTGCGGGTGTGGTGGATATTATTACCTTGCCTGTGCCAAAAGGTGCGCCGTTATTTCAGCCCCTTGGTGGGGTTGCGGTTATTGCCACGAATAGCTGGAGTGCAATTGAAGCGCGCAAAGCCTTAGCGATCACCTGGTCTGAATCAATCAATGACAGCCATGATTCTGATGTTTATTTAAAAGCGTTGGTTGAGCGGGTTAAACAGCCTGGTAAGGTGATTCGCCAATTTGGCGCGTCGGTGACAGATTGGCCTGCAGATAACACGGTGAATGCGGTGTACACCGTACCTTATTTAACCCATGCCATGATGGAGCCGCCCGTTGCCACTGCAAGTGTGACGGCCGATGGGTGTGAATTATGGGCATCGACACAAACACCACAAAGCACTCAACAAAATGTAGCGGGTGCACTAGGCCTTACAGAAGAACAGGTAAAGGTGAATGTTACCTTGTTAGGCGGCGGTTTTGGTCGTAAATCAAAGCCCGACTTTAGTGTTGAGGCCGCAGTGCTATCACAAAAACTAAATAAGCCGGTTAAAGTGTGTTGGAGCCGTGAGGATGAGATCCAAAATGGTTATTACCATGCGATTAGCGCGCAACTGTATCAGGCTAAAGTTGATGATAATAAGTTACCGACAGCTTTGCTTGCGCGTACTGGGTTTCCGGCGATCAGTTCGACCTTTGCTGAAGGGGTTGAATATCCGTCAGATGGTGAGCTCGATTTAGGTTTTAGTGATGTGCCGCTAGCCCTTGAACACATTCAACTTGAAGCGGTTAAAGCCACTGCCCATACCCGTATTGGTTGGATGCGCTCTGTGTGCAATATTCAGCATGCGTTTGGTATAGGCAGTTTTGTGGATGAACTGGCTGTTAATGCCAATAAACCCTGTATCGATATGTGGCGGCAATTATTGGGTAAAGCCCGCATTGAAAACTTTGAAAACAACGGTTTTAAATACGGTAATTACGGCGAAGAGTTAGCCGATCATCCTGTTGATGTTGGGCGCTTTCTTAAGGTGTTAGATACGCTTGAAACAGTACTCGCTAAGGCACCTAAAGCGGCTAAAAACCAAGGTTGGGGAATGGCGATACATCGCAGCTTTGTCAGTTACGTTGCTGTTGCGACTTTGGTTGAGGTAGTTGATAACCAACTTAAGGTGATTAAATCTATTGCGGTAATGGATGCCGGTACTGTCGTGAATCCTGATCGCGTTCATTCGCAGTTAGAAGGCGCGGTGATTTTTGGACTAAGCCTTGCAATGATGGGCGACATTAGCTTTAAAAATGGCAAAGTGGTGCAGTCTAATTTTCATGATTATCCGCTGCTGCGATTACCTCAATGTCCAGATATTGAAACTCACATTGTGGCATCTTCAGCAAAACCTGCCGGTGTTGGTGAGCCTGGCGTACCACCAGTGGCACCAAGTTTAACCAATGCTATTTTTGCTGCTACCGGCCAACGCTACCGTGATTTACCGTTAAATAAGGTGTTATCAGTGTAGTGTGAATTGTGAGATATGTGAGCATGAACACTTAAGTTTTATCAGTCTAAGTCGATAATAATTAAGCAAAATGCCTAGGTGCAATTCTAGAAGCAATTCTAAACCCTAGGCATTTTACTCTAGCCTTTTCTCATTAATGTTATATTCAGCTATGGTTTAGCTTGCGGTCATTGCCTTAGGAAGCGTAACGATGAAACAAATCCAGTTTAGAAAAATTGACGCAATCATGATTAAGTTCAGCCTGAACGGTAAATTTTGGATTGTGTGTTCAATGGTTGCAGCCATTACTTGTGTGATTGCGTTACTTAATTATCAACACGCGACAAGGCTAATCACTGAGGCATCTCAACAAAGAGTTAATGCCAGCGTGCAAAGTTATGCTGCGGTTGCCAATAATCAAAATTTATTGGGCACGCAGTTGCAACAGTTTGCTACAGATAATCAGCTACAACTGTCTACTCGAGATAATTCTGGCCGCAATGGTGACACAGTGAGTGCATCGGCAAGTGTGGGTAATCAATATTTAACTCAAAGCCAACATGTTGTTGAGTGGGAACAAGCGCAGCTAAGTGACGCGCAATTTATGCTGATTATTGCCTTGGTCGGTTTATTACCCCTGTTTCAACTCAGTTACTGGATCTCAACCTCGTTAGGTGGTGGTCTTTGGGAAATGTACATGGCCATTAAACGCTTAGCCGATGGTGATTTAAGCTTTAGGCTTAATTTTTTTGGTACTGATGATTTTAGTTTAATTGCCAGAGACATAGACCGTTGTGCTGACAATATGAGTGAAATGGTCAAGGCCATACGAAATAATGCGCAAACGCTGGCAACCGCAGCCAATGAATTTACTAGCCAGGCCAACACCAATAAAGATCTTATTGATCAACAACATCATTTTTTAGATGCCGTGTCTCATGCGATGGAGCAAATGACCTCTGCCATTGCCGATGTATCACATCATGCCGGTGAAACATCATCAAATACCCAACAAAATGCCAAGCAGATGGCACTGAGTCAGAATAAGATTAATGATGCAGTTCAGCGAGTTAATTTTTTAACAGAACGCATTGCTGAGTCATTTGCGTCAGTTGAGCAATTGTCTCGCGAAGCCACTCAAATTAATGAAGTGGTGACCACCATTGAAAGTATTTCTGAGCAGACTAACTTGTTGGCATTAAATGCGGCGATTGAAGCTGCAAGGGCTGGCGAACAAGGCCGTGGTTTTGCTGTTGTTGCAGATGAAGTGAGAACGCTTGCAGGACGTACTCAACAGGCGACGGTTGAGATCCAGAAAATGATTGAAGGCTTACAAAAAGGCACAAAAAATCTCACTGGCATTACCAATGTGATTGTTGAACAGGCTCAGCAAGGTAGCTCAAGTATTAAGGCTGTAGGTGATGATATCACCCATATGACCGGCTCAATTAACGCGGTGTTCGATATGAGTAGCCAAATCGCTACCTCAGCAGAGCAACAAAGTATGTCTGCTGGTGATATTTCATCTCAAATTAATCACATACGCCAACAATCTGAAACCATCAGCCACTCTGCCAAACAGTCATCGGTATTAGCAAAAGATCTTAATGAATCATCAAAAGGATTAGCATCAATATTAAGCCAATATAAAATTTAACTTGGTTGCAATAATGTGATCATTGTTTCTACGCAATATCTGATCACTTATTTATTCTGATAGGTAATATTTTTTTTAAGTTTGCGTGCCGTTAATGGGCAGACTTGATAAAAAGGGTAAAAAAAATGCTACACCGATATTGGCGTAGCATTGTATACATCATTCACGAGTTAACTAAGGCTTAACTTAACGTGGTCCAAATAGGCGCATGATCAGACGGTTTGTCGATACCGCGTAAATCATAATCAACATCAGACTCAAGCAAGCGAGATACCAAAGATTGGGTCACTAAAATGACATCAATACGAAGCCCTCGGTTATCATCAAAGCCTTTACTGCGATAATCAAACCACGAATAACGCTCAGTGCGACTTGGGTGCAAGTGACGAAAACTGTCAATAAAGCCCCATTGTTGCAGGCGCGCTAACCATTCACGCTCTTCTGGCTGAAAACTGCATTTGCCGGTTTTTAACCAACGTTTTGCATTGACATCGCCTATGCCGATGTCTAAATCGGTGGGTGAAATATTAATATCACCAATAATTGCGATGTCTTCGTCTGCTTGATGGTGCTTTTCAAGATGCAGCATCAAATCTTGATAAAACTTACGTTTAGCAGGGTATTTTGTTTCATGGTTAATATTTTCGCCTTGTGGGAAATAACCATTGAATACGGTTAATATACGGCCATTATCTTGCTTGAACTGACCAATGATTAAGCGGCGCTGGGCCTCTTCATCGTCGGTATCAAACCCTTTAATAATGCTAATCGGCTCTGCTTTTGACAACATGGCAACGCCATAGTGGGCTTTGCCACCATGGTAATGTACTTTGTAACCCATTGCTTCAACGTCGGCGACAGGAAACGCTTCGTCGTGGACCTTGGTTTCTTGCAGGCCAATAATGTCAGGTGAGTGGCTGTCGATAAGCGCTTGCAATTGATGCAAGCGTGCGCGTAAACCATTAATGTTAAAAGAAACAATCTTCATTAAGGCAATACTCGTTTAAATGGCTTAACGATCACGCTTTTATAAACACCTGCACCAATATATGGGTCAACATCGGCCCATGCTTGCGCTGCTTCTAAAGAGGGGAAATCAGCCACCACTAATGAACCGGTAAAGCCTGCTTCACCTGGATTTTCGTTGTCTATTGCTGGGTGTGGTCCTGCAGTTAGCAAGCGGCCTTCGTCGGCTAATGCCTGTAGACGCGCTAAATGCTCTGCACGCACTGATAAACGTTTTTCTAGGCTATTTTCTACGTCTTGAGATGAAATCATGTACCACATATTGACGGCTTCCTTTTTGAAATTCGAATGGATGATCATTGACCATCATCTGGTTTAGTTGGGTCATCTTGCATATGTTTATAAAGATAAACAACGGTTATTACAGTGTTGATTAGGGTTAGGGCTGTAAGGCCAAACACTTTGAAATTAACCCAGGTTTCAAGCGGTAAACTAAAAGCAATATAAATATTAGCGAGTCCACATAATATAAAAAAACTGACCCAATACCATGTGACCTGGGTCCAAATTTTGTCGTCGACTTTCATTTCTTTGCCTAACATGCTTTTAAGCGCAGGTTTTCCCATGACTTGTGACACAATTAACCCTATTGCAAACAATGCATAAACAATGGTGACTTTCCATTTAATAAAGGCGTCATCATGAAAAAACAGGGTGAGTGAACCAAACACTGTGACCATTGCAAATGTTGCTAAGTGCATTTTTTCTATGTGTTTATACAATAGGTAAGTGACAACTAATTGAATGGCGGTTGCCACGATTAACACACCGGTTGCGGTGTAAATATCATAAAATTTGTAAACAGCAAAAAAGATCACTAAGGGTAAAAAATCTAACAGTTGCTTCATAAATATCTCAGACAGAATGGGTTTAAAAAACCACAGTTGTGGTTTATCCAACGATACAATTAAGGGGTGATTGTACATGAGCTTAGTAGGTTTATGAACCGTATTAGCTGCTTGGAATGTGTTTAGGTTCTAGGGTTAGCCACATTGGCTTTTCGTCGAGTAGTGCAGCGGTTTTTTTTGATAAGTTTGGGTTGTGTAGTGTGATTTCTATTCGTTTATCTAATTGTGATTTCTCAATCATATTTTTGGTGATTGGGTGATGGTAAAATAGCTGATCAAAACTGCCATCTGCAATTGATTTTCTTAGTCCATATTCAATACGCTGCGCGAGAGGGGCGTTGTCTTTTCGAACAAAAAAATAAATAGGTGCTGGGTATTTCAGTAAAAACTTTTTCTCTAACACAAGGTCTGGATAGCGAGCTAAGTCTCGCCATGGTTCATGTATTGACCGTGGGTAATAGTCAAAACGTCCTTTTAGCAACATGTCGATAAGATGTTGATCGTTGCCCCTAACAACGTTAAAACCGTTGCTGTTCAGTATGTCGACATCGGGCCAATCAGCACCTTGGCCTATTAAGGTTTTTTTGATTTGCGCCAAGTCCATTTGTTGAAATTTATCGTGATCGTTTTTGCGAATAAGCCCAATGCGATAACTCATTAGCCCTTTGAGCAATGGGATATATATGGCTTGTAGCTGCTGCTCTCTTTCTATGCTTGTCATTGTCCATACAACATCAATCATATTATTGTCGGCAACCATTTTAAGGGCACGCCCTTGATTCATTTCAATCATGACAGCATTTAATTGATAGTCACCATATTGATCGCGACTGTTTTCTAAGGCGAGCTTAAGTAAGGAAATAAAGTAAGCTTGTTTGGGATTTATACCACCAATGGCAGCATTGTAATTGATAGTGGTTATTGGGGGAGGGCTAACCTCATGCGCATAAACACGGCACATTAAACATGCTAAAGAAAGCGTTAAAATTTTTATCAACCAATTCATCAGCTCACCTCCATGTCCATGTTATAGATTAGTATGGTTGAATATAGTAAATAAAAAAAGGAGCAAACTATTTGCTCCTTTTTATAGTGAGATAAAATACATCTTAAGTTGCAGCTTTCATCTCAGTTGTAAATGCTGCAAGCTTAGCCAAAAGTGTGGCTTCGTCATGTTGGTGCGCTTCAATTATTTTAACCACTGCCGACCCTGAAATTGCCCCAGCTGCGCCTGCGCTAATAGCTGCACGCACTTGCTCTGGTTCTGCAATACCAAAACCCAGTAATGGTGGTGGCGCATTAAACTCAGTAAGTTGAGCTAATATTTTTTCAATCGGTTGGCCCGCTTTTGATTCGGTGCCCGTAACACCAGCACGCGAGAGTAGGTAAGTATAACCTTGGCCATGCTCACTGACTAACTTTAAGGTATCGGCATCGGCATTAGGCGGTGCAATAAAAATCGGCGCAATACCGTGAGCTTTAGCTGCCTGACTAAAAGGGGCTGACTCTTCAACCGGCACATCGGCAATTAATACAGAATCAACACCAGCTGCTTGGGCTTTGGCGTAGAATGCATCAATACCATTAGCAAACACTAGGTTAGCGTACAGTAATAATCCTATCGGTAAATCAGGATGTTGCGCACGAACTTTTGTGATGAGCTCAAAGCAATCACTGGGAGTGGTGCCTGCAGCTAATGCGCGTAAATTGGCACCTTGAATAACCGGGCCGTCTGCGAGCGGGTCTGAAAACGGAAAACCTAATTCAAGTGCGTCTGCACCGTTATCTACCAAGGTTTGAATAATTTTTAACGACAGCTCTAGGCCTGGATCGCCAATGGTCACAAAGGGAACAAAGGCACCTTTTTGTTGTGCTTTAAGGGCTGCAAATGTTGTTTGATAACGGTTACTCATTGCCGCTCTCCTGTTGCTCTTTTTTGGCTGCAAATATGTCTGATACGGTGAAAATGTCTTTGTCACCACGGCCTGATAAGTTAACCACTAATATGGTTTCTTTGGTGGCTTCTTTGGCTAACTTAACGGCGTAGGCTAGCGCATGGGCAGACTCTAATGCGGGGATAATCCCTTCGCTTCGAGCTAGCTCTTGGAACATGTCTAATGCTTCATCATCGGTTGCAGACTCATAACGAGCACGGCCAATGGCATTTAAATGTGCATGCTGTGGGCCAACAGAGGGGAAATCAAGCCCAGCTGACACTGAGTATGACTCTTCAATTTGCCCTGCGCTGTCTTGCATTAGCGGTGACTTCATGCCAAAGAAAATACCGGTTTTACCGTGTTTAAGCGGCGCGCCATGCATTGGGGTGTCGATACCTTTACCGGCAGGTTCAACGCCAATTAATTCAACTGATGGCTCATCGATAAAGTCGGCAAACATGCCTATGGCGTTTGAACCACCACCCACACAAGCGATCACGGCATCAGGCAAGCGGCCTTCTTTTTCAAGTATTTGCTTTTTAGTTTCAGCGCCAATCATACGCTGGAACTCACGCACAATTGTTGGGAAAGGGTGAGGCCCTGCGGCTGTACCTAATAAATAATGCGCTTTGTCGTAACTTGCAGACCAGTCGCGCATGGCTTCGTTACAGGCATCTTTTAGGGTGGATGAACCCGAGGTCACTGGGATCACTTCTGCGCCCATCAACTTCATGCGGAACACGTTTGGTGACTGACGCTCAACGTCTTTTGCGCCCATATACACTTTACATTTTAAGCCTAAAAGTGCACAGGCTAGGGCGGTGGCAACACCGTGTTGCCCTGCACCGGTTTCGGCAATAATTTCTTTTTTACCCATGCGTTTAGCAAGTAAAGCCTGGCCTAATACCTGGTTGGTTTTATGTGCACCGCCGTGGAGTAAATCTTCACGTTTTAGGTAAATTTTTACCATCGGGTTTGGACTTAAGTTACGGGTTAGGGTTAATGCTGTTGGGCGGCCCGCGTAATTTTTTAATAAATCGTTAAATTCAGCATGAAAACTTTCATCTTGTTGTGCATCAATAAAAGCCGCTTCAAGTTGCTTTAATGCTGGTACTAAAATTTGTGGTACGTACATACCACCGTATTCGCCGAAATAAGGGTTAAGCTTGAGCTCGGTCATAAATGTTCCCTTTGTATAATCGTGTTATCGCTAAAAAATGTTTTGTAAACAATAAACTAGTTACGTCGCAATTGGGTAAAGGCGGCAATCAGTTTTTGATGATCTTTATGACCAGGTGCTGATTCTACCCCAGAGTTAATATCTACCCCATAAAAGCCTTGCTGACTGGCTCGATACACATTGTCTGGCGTTAAACCGCCAGCCAACATGGCATCGGCTTTATTGTCGATATTTGCTTGCCAATTAAAGGTTTGGCCTGTGCCGCCAAATTGCTCGGCTGATTTGCTGTCGTATAAATACTTGTCAGCCCCTGTTGGTTTGTGCGCCACTTCACCTGTTTGGCTATCGATTGCAACGGCTTTCCAAATTTGTGTGCTGAGCTGTTTTTGCGTGAGTAATGCGCGCAGGGCATCAATTTCAAGTTCGGTTTCATTGCCGTGTAATTGCACCGCAAATAGCTTTAGCGACTGGGCAAGGTTTGCTATTACGTCAGGCTGTTCATTAACAAACACGCCGACCATGTTGAGGGCGATGTGTTGTTGCTGCATTTGGGCAATAAGTTCTGCTGCTTTTTCTGCGCTAACGGCTCTTGGCGACTTAGGGTGGAAAATCAATCCACCAAAAACCGCGCCGGCTTTTGCTACCGCGGCAATGTCGTCAATGCGAGTTAACCCGCACACTTTATTATTGCCGTAAATCAATTGCCGACAGGCTAAATCGATATCGGCTTGCGCCATGATAGAACTGCCAACAAGATAACCGTGTACCAGCGGATTTAAACGGCGAGTTTGCTGATGGGTATAAATACCTGACTCACTAATGACCACGCGATCTGCAGGAATAAGCGGCGCTAAACGTTCTGTGGTGGCTAAGTCGGTGCTCAAGTCACGCAAGTTTCGGTTGTTAATGCCAATAATCGGGGCGTTGAGTGCAATGGCACGATGCAATTCAGGCTCATTACTGACTTCGGTTAAGGTATCAAGTTGATATTTAGCCGCTTCGTTAGCTAGTTGGCGATATTGGTCATCATCAAGCACTGATAGCATTAATAAAATGGCATCGGCCCCTTGGTGAGCAGCCAGTTTTACTTGGTATGGGTCTACAAAAAAGTCTTTACAGATAATGGGTTGAGTTACTCTGGCGCGCACACGAGGAATGTAGTCCATGTCGCCTTGAAAGAACGCTTCGTCGGTGAGTACCGAAATCCCAGCTGCGTATTGCGTGTAAATGTCGGCAATGGCTTCAACATTAAAATCTGCGCGAATAAGGCCTTTTGAGGGACTGGCCTTTTTACATTCTAAAATATACTGTGCGTTGGGCGCTTTTAAGGCATTGTATAGGCTGCGATCAGATATCTTAGGTTGTAAACTGGCTTCAGGAAAGCGCAGTTTCAGGGCCGCAATATGGGCAACTTTGGTATCAACGATGCGCGTTAATACGTTACTTTCAGGGTTACTCATTGGTTTCTCCAGCTTGGCTTGCCGCGGCTAAATCAGTTAAAAGTGTATAGGCTTTGCCTGTTGCTAAGGTGGTTAAGGCTAACTGTGTGCCTTGCGCTACTGAGTCGCAAATACCGCTCACATATAAGGCACACCCTGCATTGATGGCAACGGCGTCACGGTGAGCAGTCTGGCCTTGGCCTTGTAAAATCGCCTGAGTTATCAGTGCATTGTCACTTGGTTCGCCGCCCGTAAGTGCATTAATATCAGCGCGGGTTACCCCAAGGTCTTCAGGAGTGAGCTGGTATGTACGTACAAGACCGTCTTTTAGTTCTGCAACGTGGGTAATATCGTGCAGAGCCACTTCATCTAGGCCGCTACCATACACCACCATGGCGCGTTTTACACCAAGGGCATTAAGCACTTGAGCTATCGGTTCTATTAACTCGAGTTTGTACACGCCAAGCAGCATTGCTTCAGGCTTAGCTGGATTGATTAATGGCCCAAGCACATTGAAAATGGTGCGGGTTTTTAATGCCGCTCTTACAGGTACTGCATGTTTTACACCGCCATGGTAATGGGGGGCAAATAAAAAGCATAACCCGAGTTTATCTAAGCATTGGCTTGCGGCTTCAGGCGTCATGGTTAGGGCGATACCGCAATGAGATAATAAGTCAGACGAGCCCGATTTGCTCGACACGCTGCGGTTGCCATGTTTGGCCACTTTAGCGCCAGCAGCTGCAGCTACAAAGGCCGCGGTGGTTGAAATATTAATAGTGTTATAGCCATCGCCACCCGTGCCGACAATATCGATAATACCGCTTTCAATCGATGCCGCTGAGCGAGGGAAAGGCTTGGCGGCTTGTCTTAACGCATCAGCAGCACCGGCTATTTCGTCAATGGTTTCGCCGCGCATTTTTAACGCGACTAGCATTCCTGCCATGGTGGCCGGTTCCATTTCGCCTGTAATGATGTGGCTAAATAATTGGGCGGTTTGTTCGCGATTAAGTGGTTGGCCTTGATAAAGGATGTCGAATAAAGGTTGTAAGTTTGCCATTATGCGCCTCCATTTACTGTGTTGTCTTGAGTTAAATAGGCCAATGTTTGGGTCAGTAATTGACTGCCTAAAGTGGTTAGTATTGATTCTGGATGAAACTGAAACCCTATGGCTTGATGCTGTGGGTGTAGCAGTGCCATTGGCATGTCGTCGGTGGTGGCTATCACTTCAAGGCAATCGGGTACACGGGTGGCTACTAGGCTGTGGTAGCGGGCAACTGGCAGCGGCGAGGGTAAATTTGCAAATACGCCTGTGCCATTATGAATGGTTGGGCTGGCTTTGCCATGAACTACAAATGGTGCGCGCTCTACTTTGCCACCGTAATACTCGGCCAGCGCTTGATGACCTAAACAAATACCTAATATGGGCACTTTGCCTGCAACTTTACCGATTAATTCCATCATGCAGCCCGCTTCGTGCGGGGCACCTGGGCCTGGTGATAATACCAACGCCGCTTTACTGGTTTCGTTAATCAGTTTATCTGCTAAATAGTCGGCGCTTACATCGTTACGGTAAATTAATACTTCACAACCTAAACTGCGAAATTGATCTACGAGGTTGTATGTAAATGAGTCGAAATTGTCGAGTAAGTATAATTTCATTTTGCTGCTCGGTTGTGCGGTCGTGTTGCTCATAGTCCACCTCCCATTTTGATGGCAGAAATCACTGCCTGGGCTTTTTGACGGGTTTCATCTGCTTCGGCTTGGGGATCTGAGTCAAATACCACTCCGGCACCGGCCTGAATATAAGCAACGTCATTTTTAACAAAGGCTGAGCGGATAACAATACAGGTGTCCATGTCGCCTAAACCGTTAACATAACCCACAGCCCCGCCATAACTGCCACGACGGGCTTGTTCAGCTTCGCGCACTAATTGAGATGCACGTACCTTTGGCGCACCGACTAATGTGCCCATGTTCATACAGGCCTGGTAAGCATGCAATGCATCTAAGTCCAGACGTAATTGGCCGGTGACTCGACTGACTAAATGCATCACGTGGGAGTAACGGTCTACTTTAAGTAATTCAGCCACTTTACGACTGCCACTTTGGCTAATACGGGCAATGTCGTTACGGGCCAAGTCGACCAACATTAAATGCTCAGATAGCTCTTTTTTATCTAAACGCAGCTCAAGTTCAATGCGGCTGTCCAAATCAAAGTCGATTTCACCCTGGGCATTTTTTCCGCGCTTGCGGGTACCAGCAATTGGATACACTTCGACTTGATTGCTGGCCGCGTCGTATTTCAAGGCGCTTTCTGGTGAGGCACCAAATAAGGTGAAATCTGGGCCGCGGAAATAAAACATGTATGGGCTTGGGTTGGTCAGTCTTAAGGCGCGGTATGCCCCTAATGTATTTGGGCAAGGTAAGCTGAAACAACGAGACGGCACAACCTGGAAAATATCGCCCGCGACAATGTGCTCTTTTAAATCCACGACTGTTTTTTTGAATTGCTCGTCGCTGATATTGACTTGTGCTTCTGCGTTAATTGGGGTTAGCGCCGCGACTTCGTTTAGTTGAGTGCATTTTTGGCTGACTTGAGCCACTTGAGTTTGTAACTGTGCTGTAATTGCAGGGTTTTGATTAAATTGATGACTCACGATATCGGCTTGCTTGGTTTGGTGGTCAATTAAAATCAAGGTTTCTGCAAGATAAAATAAGTAGTCAGGGCAATCGTTATTGGCATTAGGCGCTGCTGGTAATGGCTCAACTGTGTCAATTAGGTCATAAGCCAGTACACCACCTAAAAATAAGTCTTCAAACTTTACAGGGTTGTTTGTGTGAATGTGCTGCACAAACATACGTAAACCATCAAGCGGCGATGTCGACTTTAAACGTGCGTCTTCGTCTTGTAACTCGGTGGCTTTTTGTAAGGTGACGATTAATTGATTAGGTTGGTGTTGCAAGCTTGCGTGGCTAAAAAATGTGGCAATCGGCTCGAGTAAGCTGGCGCCGTTGTCGGTTAATGCACTAAACGTCAGTTGATAACCGTCACAGCGGATCATCATTGCAGCATGGGTTAATACGATGCTTTTAAGGTGATCTTTGCTTTCAACTTCTGCTGATTCTAGCAGCATGGTGTGCGGCGCGTTGTGTGTTACATGCTGATACAGATTGAGTGGATCTGTATGGTAGGTTAATGCATTTTTTTGCGTCGTAACCTGAGCGATTTGATATTGTGTTGTCACTATGCTGCCGCTCCTTGTGGATGTTTATTCATTGTTAAGTTCGCCTTGCTGCTGTTCAACCCTTCATATTTTTATGGGCTAAATAACAAGAAAGCCCACATCTCTGCGGGCTTTCTGGTAAAATCTTGTCTCTTAAAAATGAGCACAACGCTTCACACCACCCGTTAATTTGGGAAGTGCCACCACCAAGTAATGTGTAATGAAGCTAATGTATGTGTCATTGTTAATCGCTACGTTATGCTGCGTGTTTTGTGCCTATAGGAAAACCCAGCTGGGCCTTAATGTCAATTGAATATTTCTCAAAAATAGTCAAAAAATGCATATCACAACAAAGGCTGGTTATTTATTGCACTTAAATGGCAGCGAAACGCCAAAAATAGTTGTTATTAACTGATAATTATTCATTAATCCCAGCAGTATTTTTATTGGTATTCTTGTACAATAAACAAATGATTACAGACACTCTATTGGCCGATCTCCACAGCCACACAACCGCCTCAGACGGTCAACTGACACCAACGCAATTAATCGCTCGCGCTATTGAAAAGGGCGTTGAGATGTTTGCTATTACCGATCATGATACCGTGGGTGGCCTTGCTGAAGCGCATGTTGCTAACCTTGCACATGACACACCGTTAAGCTTAATTAACGGCTGTGAGATTTCGACTCGCTGGAACAGTTATGATATTCACATTGTTGGCCTCAATATTGACATAACCCACAGCGGATTATTAGATTTTTTAGCGCATCAA
The DNA here is from genome assembly GCF_019931735.1 of Shewanella inventionis. Taxonomy (NCBI): domain Bacteria; kingdom Pseudomonadati; phylum Pseudomonadota; class Gammaproteobacteria; order Alteromonadales; family Shewanellaceae; genus Shewanella; species Shewanella inventionis. The sequence continues at coordinate 2,328,367 of NZ_CP082926.1, forward strand.
CGACAACTGCGTGATATTCGAGCACAAGAAATCGGCGAACGACTTGCAAAAGCGGGTATTGACGGTGCGTACGAAGGCGCAAAAGCCATTGCGGGCGATGCGGCATTAAGCCGAGGCCATTATGCCCGTTGGTTAGCTGACAATGGTCATGCCAGTGATATGCCCAGTGTGTTTAAACGATTTTTAGCTCGTGGCAAAACCGGTTATGTGCCCAATAATTGGGGTGATATGGCCAGTGCTATTGCACACATTCATCAGGCGGGCGGCCTGGCAGTGTTAGCACACCCAAGCGGTTATAAGTTGTCTGTTAAGTGGCTCAAGCGTTTAGTGCGTGAGTATGCCGAGGCGGGTGGCGATGCAATGGAGGTGGTCTTAGGGCAGCAAACTCTCGACGATCGCAACAACCTTATTGCACTGAGTAAACAGAATAATCTGCTTGGATCTGTCGGCAGCGATTTTCATTTTCCTAGTAATTGGATTGAACTAGGCAAAAACTTATACCAACCCCAGGGTGTTGAATGGGTTTGGCAATCACAAAATTGGATGGAACGGACATGAGTCAATTTTTTTATATTCATGATGAAAACCCACAAGCACGGTTAATAAATCAAGCAGTGGCGATCCTTAAACAAGGTGGGGTGATTGTATATCCTACTGATTCAGGTTATGCATTAGGCTGTATGATTGGCGATAAAAATGCCATGACGCGGATGGTGCGTATTCGTCAGATTGAAAACGACACTAACTTTTCTTTGATGTGCCGGGATTTGTCTGAGTTGGCAAATTTTGCTCGAGTAGATAACCAAGCCTATCGTTTACTTAAAAGCTGCACTCCTGGGCCATACACCTTTATTTTTAAAGCGACAAAAGAAGTGCCGCGCCGTTTACAGTGCGATAAAAAACGCACTATTGGTATCCGTGTGCCAAACAACTTGATTGCATTAGCACTGCTTGAAGCGCTTGATGAGCCCATGATGAGCACCAGTTTGGTGATGCCAAACGAGCAGTTTGCTGAGTCAGATCCGGAGCATATTCGCGATATTTTAGAACATCAAGTTGACGGCATTATCCATGGCGGTTATTTGCCAGAAAAGCAAACCACGGTAATTGACATGTCAGAAGATGAAGTGGTTATTCTTCGTCGGGGTGCTGGCGATACCAGTGCATTTGAATAGGCCACTGTTCATTTTGAGTCTTAAAGGATAATCATGCAAGGCAGCCAACAAAGCCTTCCGTTAGCGGTGGTGCGTGGTCAAGCTATACAAAGCATGCCAGTTGATTTGTTTATTCCACCAGAGGCACTCGAGGTATTTTTAGAAACCTTTGAAGGGCCGCTGGATTTGCTGCTGTATTTAATTCGTAAACAAAAGCTTGATGTGGTTGATTTACCCATTCAGCAAATTACCCATCAATATTTGGCCTACATTGAAATTTTAACTGAAGCGCGTATTGAGTTAGCGGCAGATTACCTTGTGATGGCGGCCACCTTGGCGGAAATTAAGTCACGATTATTATTGCCTAAAATGGCTCATGAAGACGACGAGGAAGAAGATCCTCGAGTGGTATTGATAAGGCAATTAAAAGCCTACGAAGTCATTAAACAAGCGGCTGCCGATTTAGATGAATTACCACGAATTGATCGCGATGTATTTCAAGCCTCGGTAGCCGCAGCGCCAGGTATTAAACCTGTTGTGGTGCCGCCTGAAGTGTCTTTAGCAGATATTGCAAGGGCATTTGGCGAGGTGTTAAAACGTATTGATGCCAATGAAAATCACCACGTAAAGCGTGAGCAGTTATCAACGCGTGAGCGCATGAGCCAAATATTGTCTATGTTATCGAGCACTGATTATATCGGATTTGAACGTTTGTTTGACGTAAGTGAAGGCCGAGCGGGCGTTGTTGTGAGCTTTTTAGCGTTAATGGAATTGGTAAAAGAGTTGCTGGTGGAGCTGGTACAAAATGAGCCGTTTTCGCCTATTTATGTTAAAGCGTTTTAAATTTATCTTTATTTTATTTACCTTGTAGCTTGCTCAAGGTTGTTATCTATTTGCCTGCCGAGTCTTACGCCATGAATCAAATTAACGACATTCAACTTAAGCAACTTATTGAAGCCAGTTTATTTGTTTTAGGCAAACCGTTATCAGTTAAAGCCTTAAAAGAGACGGTGTTAGCCGATTTTAGCGTGTCACGCACGCGGATCCAGCAAACTCTTGATGAACTGCAACTAGATTATCAAGACCGGGGTGTGCAATTAGTTAAAGTAGCTAGTGGTTACCGTTTTCAAACTCAAGAACTCCTCAGTCCCTTTTTACAACCTTTATGGCAAGAAAAAGCCCCTAAATACTCACGTGCTACTATGGAAACCCTTGCCGTAATTGCATATCGCCAGCCGGTGACTCGTGGTGATATTGAGCAAATTCGTGGTGTTGCTATCAGTAGTCATATTGTTAAAAGTTTACTTGATCGCCACTGGATTAAAGCCGTTGGCCATAAAGAAGTGCCGGGTCGGCCAGCTTTATATGCAACAACTAGCCAGTTTTTAGATTATTTTGGGTTAAAAAAGTTGGCCGATTTGCCCGCGTTAACGGATATGGAATCGTTACACGCCTTATTCGATAAAGCCAGTATTGCCTTAGATGACGATGAGGACATAGACGAAGACAAGGTGGCGATTGAAAATAACAGCAGCCTTGATGTAAACGATAACATTATGATTGATAAAAATAAGCCAACGACGTTGAATTAATTTTCTGCCATCGTTGAGCAGCTTAAAGGGTCTTTGTTTTATACCAATCAGGATAAATAAGTGATTGGTAATTGCAGCGAGCTAGTTGTTCTATCTTTATAATGTTTAACGACGTGATAAGTGACGTTAACCAGTAACAATGATCACATTGTAGTGCCGATTACTATTATATCCACACTTGAGTATGTTGATCTGATTTTTCGTGAGGTTGCTCAGGGAGTTCATTGAGCATGTAGTCAAGTAAACGCTGAGCGGTGAGACTTAAAAATCGACGTGACGGATACACTAAAAACACCACACCCACATAGGGTTGGAGTTCATTAAACAAACGAATTAACCTGCCTTGCTCTACATCGTCATGACATAGCCCCTGTGGTAAATAACCAATACCGCGACCTAATCTTGTTGCTTCATATGCGAGTTGAATACTGTTAGTGCATAAATTGCCCGTAACGGCTTGCATAGCATCGTTGGCCAGTGGCACTTCGCTAAAGGTTTTACCATTAGGAAAGCGAAACAAAATTGAGTTGTGTTGTTCTATGTCCGTTATGGTGTTGGGTGTGCCCGCTTTGGCTAGGTAGTCTGGGCTGGCAAAAAAACACATCTCTTCGCTTAATATGGGTTTGGCGACCATATCCAGTTCGGTAAAGGTTTCGTTCACCATAAAAGCAATATCAATATTATTGCGAACCATATCTAAAGGTTCGGTGCTGGTGATAATCTCGATTGAAAGCTTAGGGTTTGCGTCCATGAAAGCAAATATCTTGCTTACAATGTTCATTATCTGCGGAACAGGAAACATTAAAATACGGATGTGACCGCTGAGTTCGGCTTTATTGTCGGTAATGTCGGCAATGGTTTGATCTAAATCAGCTAACATTAACAAGGTTTTTTCGTAAAAATGACTACCCGCAGAAGTCAATAATATCGAGCGACTTAAGCGATGAAACAACTTAATATTCAATGACTCTTCTAACGACAACAACCTGCGGCTGACGGTCGATTTTGGCAAGTTAAGTAAATTTGCAGCTTCCAGTATGCTGCCGGTTTCTACGATTCGGTGAAATAAAGCAATATCTTCGGTTTTCATTGATTAGGCTCTAGATTATTACGAACTTGTCAAACTCAAATTATGGGATTGATACTCCCAAACAAACCCATTTATTGCAACTGATAATCAGCGTATTGTTAGCGTACATTTGTCAATTTTTACCTCCTGCGGACTTATTATCATTATATTGATGTCCGTCGTGTAACTATCACCAAGGATTTTTCGATGAAACATCACTCAATGTTATGGTTAACATTGCTTGCTACTGTGCTTATTGCGGGTTGTTCTCAAGCAGAGAAACCTCCAGAGCAAGAAGTCATTCGTCCTGTTAAATTATATGAAGTGTCGGAGTCGGCGGCTAATCAAATACATAAGTTTCCTGCTAAAGTGACCGCCAATAGTCGTGCTGAATTGTCGTTTAGAGTATCTGGGCAATTAGTCAAACTTGATCTTGTTGAAGGGGAGCAGGTTAAAAAAGGCTTTTTATTAGCCATGCTAGATGACCGTGATGCCAAAAATAATTTGATGACGAGTGAAGCCAATTACGAGTTTTTGTCAGCAGAGTTTACCCGTAATCAAGCCATGTTTAGCCGTCAATTGATATCTCAGGCAGAATTTGACAGCAGCAAAGCACAGTTAAAAACCGCTAAAGCGGCCTTAGAAGCGGCCAAAGATCAGCTAAGTTATACTCGTCTTGAAGCGCCATTTAGCGGCACGATTGCTAAGCGCATGGTAGACAACCATCAAATTGTGCAAGCTAATCAAGGTATTTTAACGCTACAAAATAATCACCTACTTGATATCAGTATCCAGGTGCCTGAAGCCATAGTGGCAAAATATGCACAAAAAGTAACCCACTCTCTAAAAGCCAAAGTGCGTTTTAGTGCCATGAACGATAGAGAGTTTGACGCTCAATTTAAAGAGTACTCAACTCAAGTTACTCCTGGTACGCAGGCTTATGAGGTGGTGTTTTCATTAGAGCAACCTAAAGATGTGCAATTGTTGCCAGGCATGAGTGCTGAACTGGTTATTGTTCAAAGCGCGAATGATCATGGTGCCTTTACTGCCATTGTGCCAATCACCGCGGTTGATAAAGATGACAGTAACGGCATGGTGACTGTTTGGAAATTTGACGCGACAACAGGAGAGGTGAACCCGGTAGATGTCACTATTGGTCGAGTCAGTAATGAAGGGGTAGAGGTGTTAACCGGCTTAAATAAAGGTGATTTGATTGTGGCTGCTGGAATATCACAATTGGCTACAGGCATGAAAGTGAAACCTTTACGCTGGCAGCGAGGAGTATAAGCGATGAGTGTTGCGCAGTACTCTATTAATAATAAAGTCATTAGCTGGATGTTTACACTTTTGCTACTTATTGGCGGCAGTGTGGCATTTACAGGGCTTGGGCAATTGGAATTTCCTGAATTTACCATCAAGCAGGCGTTGGTTATTACCGCATACCCTGGCGCCTCACCTGAGCAAGTAGAAGAAGAGGTCACGCTACCGCTAGAAAATGCTCTACAGCAGTTAGATGGGGTGAAACACATCACCTCAATCAACAGTGCGGGATTATCACAAATTCAAGTTGAAATTAAAGACAGCTACGACAAGCAGCGTTTACCACAAGTGTGGGATGAAATGCGCCGCAAAGTCAGTGATACCCAAGGATCATTACCACCAGGTACTGGCACACCAAAAGTGATAGATGACTTTGGTGATGTGTTTGGTATTTTGCTTAATTTATCGGGTGATGATTTTAGTAATCGCGAGTTAAGCAATTATGCCGATTATTTACGTCGTGAATTGGTCCTCGTGCCTGGCGTTAAAAAAGTGTCTGTTGTGGGTAACATTACTGAGCAAGTTGTTATCGAAATATCGCAACAAAAACTGTCTGCCCTTGGGTTAGACCAAAATTACATTTATAGCCTGATCAACAACCAAAACGTGGTGTCTAATGCCGGTAGTATTGTAATAGGAGATAATCGAATTCGATTACACCCAACCGGTGAGTTTAGCTCTGTTAAAGAGTTATCGCGTCTGGTGGTGAGTTCGCCGGGCAGCACTGAGCTGATTTACTTAGGCGACATTGCTCGCATTGCCAAAGAGTTTGATGAAACCCCCAGCGTGATTTATCACAACCGTGGTCAGTTAGCTCTGAGCTTAGGGATATCATTTTCAAGCGGCGTCAATGTGGTTGAAGTTGGCGAAAGAGTCAGTGAGCGCCTGGTGCAACTTGAGTCTCAACGACCCATTGGTATGGCATTAGATACAGTTTATAACCAAAGCCATGAAGTTGATAAAACGGTTCAGGGTTTTTTAATTAACTTACTTGAATCGATAGCAATTGTTATTGCTGTGTTGTTGTTATTTATGGGCCTACGTTCAGGTTTATTAATGGGGCTTATCCTGTTACTGACCATTTTAGGTACTTTCATTATGATGAAAGTATTGGGAATTGAACTACAGCTTATCTCTTTAGGCGCGCTGATTATTGCGCTAGGGATGCTAGTCGATAATGCCATTGTGATCACCGAAGGGGTACTCATTGGTTTACAGCGTGGCAAAACGCGTTTAGAAGCCGCTAAACTTATCGTGTCGCAAACACAGTGGCCGCTTTTAGGGGCAACGGTTATTGCCATTATTGCCTTTGCGCCTATCGGATTATCACAAAATGCCGCTGGAGAGTTTTGCCGTTCGCTATTCCAGGTGTTAATGATTTCATTGTTCATTAGCTGGATTACGGCGATTACCTTAACGCCATTTTTTTGCAATGTGATGTTTAAAGATGCGAAACCCGGCGATGAAGAAACAGATCCTTATAAAGGGTGGTTATTTGTTGCTTATCGCGGCACATTATCAATTGCTCTGCGCTATCGCCTAGCATCTATTCTATTAGTGTTGGTTATGTTGGTGTCGGCCGTGGTGGGTTTTGGGCACATTAAAAATGTGTTTTTTCCGGCGTCAAACACACCCATTTTTTTCGTTGATGTATGGATGCCAGAAGGCACCGATATTAAAGCGACAGAGCGGTTTGTATCGCAAATAGAACAACAATTGATGCAAGAGGACCAGAAGAACAATACCGGCATGGTGCATTTGTCTAGTGTTATTGGGCAAGGCGCTCAACGGTTTGTGTTACCTTATCAGCCAGAAAAGGGCTATGCCGCATTTGCACAACTGATCATAGAGATGAAGGATTTAGAGGCCGTGAAAGCATACATGCCTCAAGTTGAACGCGACTTGGCGCAACATTTTCCGCAGGCTCAATATCGTTTAAAAATGATGGAAAATGGCCCGTCTCCAGCGGCTAAAATTCAAGCGCGTTTTTATGGTGAAGACCCTGAAATATTGCGTGCATTAGCGACCCAGGCTAAAGCAATTTTTAATGCTGAGCCTGCAATGGATGGTGTTCGTCATGATTGGCGTAACCAAGTACCGGTGATCCGCCCGCAATTACTCAATGCTCAAGCGCGTGAGACCGGGATCAGCAAGCAAGATTTAGACAACGCCTTACTGCTCAATTTTAGCGGTAAACAAATTGGTTTATATCGCGAAACCAGTCATTTATTACCCATAGTGGCAAGAGCACCAGCCGAAGAGCGTTTACAGGCTGATAGCTTATGGAAAATGCAGATTTGGAGCACAGAAAACAATACCTTTGTCCCTGCAACACAGGTTGTCAGTGAGTTTACTACTGAGTGGGAAAACCCATTAGTAATGCGCCGCGACAGGATCCGCATGTTAGCTGTGCTTGGCGATCCTAAGTTGGGCTCTAACGAAACGGCAGACTCTGTGCACCGTAAAGTAAAAGCACAAGTAGAAGCCATCGAACTACCCGCCGGTTACCGTTTAGAGTGGGGCGGCGAGTATGAATCCGCTGGTGAAGCGCAAACGGCCGTGTTTAGCTCAATTCCACTGGGGTATTTGGCGATGTTTTTAATTACCGTATTATTGTTTAATTCGGTAAGGCAGCCTTTAGTGATTTGGTTTACCGTGCCACTTGCGGTGATTGGAGTCTCGGCAGGGTTATTGATATTTGATGCTCCATTTAGCTTTATGGCGCTGCTTGGTTTGCTCAGTTTATCTGGCATGGTGATTAAAAACGGTATTGTATTGGTTGAACAAATCAACCTTGAACTTGATGATGGCGCCGCGCCAACGAATGCACTTGTGCACTCATGCGTTAGCCGTGTACGCCCTGTGATGATGGCTGCAATTACCACTATGCTGGGGATGATACCGCTGATAAGTGATGCCTTTTTTGGCTCAATGGCGATTACCATTATCTTTGGTTTAGGCTTTGCGTCATTACTCACTTTGGTTGTATTGCCCGTGATGTACAGCTTATTGTTTAACATTCGATTTGAGCGCCAAGACTTTGCCCGAGGCTGATCTTGTCGATAATGAGTGATTAATCTGCCGAGGTATTCACTTGCCTCGGCGGTTTTTTTTGCTCGTTTGTTACATTCAGCGTATAATATTGTCACTTTTCTAATTGTATGCGTCAGTGGCGGGTACAATCCTAAAAAGACAATAAAGCAAAAGTAATTAACTATTTGCTTTTTATAGAATTTCTTAAAGAGTCCCCGCTAATGAGTGAAAAATTGCAGAAAGTCTTGGCCCGTGCAGGCCATGGCTCCCGTCGTGAGATGGAGGCATGGATTGCTGCAGGCCGAGTTAGTGTAGACGGTGAAATTGCCGGTTTAGGTGATCGTGTAGAGGCTGATGCCAAAATACGCATTGACGGTCGTGCAGTTTCATTAAAGTCAGCTGACGATATTGTGTGTCGTGTGCTGGCTTACCATAAACCAGAAGGTGAAATTTGTTCTCGCAAAGATCCTGAAGGCAGAACAACTGTGTTTGAACGCTTACCTAAAGTGCGTGATGCCCGTTGGGTGGCCGTTGGCCGTTTAGACATCAATACATCAGGTTTATTGCTATTTACCTGTGACGGTGAATTAGCCAATCGTTTGATGCATCCATCTAATGAAGTTGAACGTGAATACGCGGTGCGTACTTTTGGTGAAGTACCAGAAGCGGCAGTGCAGCGCTTGCGTACAGGTGTAACCTTAGAAGATGGTCCAGCGCAATTTGATACCATTAAAGCCGCTGGTGGTGAAGGTATTAACCAGTGGTGGCATGTGACCCTACGTGAAGGACGTAACCGTGAAGTGCGTCGTTTGTGGGAATCACAAGACGTGCAAGTAAGCCGTTTGATCCGTGTGCGTTACGGCCAAGTTGAGCTTCCAAAAACGTTACCTCGCGGTGGCTGGATTGAATTGCCTATTGAGCAAGTCAATTATTTGCGTCAACTTGCCGGCCTTGAACCAGAAACTCGTTCACTGCTTGGTACTGACAAACACAGTGTTGCCCGTTCTAAAGTAAAAAGTGCTAAAATCCGCCGCGCTGTTCGTAAGCATAAAGTGGGTTCAAACCACGGAAAACCTACACGTCAACGTGACTAATCACTTGATGTCGATATTTTTTAAAAGGTCACGAAAGTGGCCTTTTTTATTGGCTAATAATGAGAGATTAAATCTCTGTAATCCCACTTGTTTAAAGCCTAAACTCAGATATGATCGGAACCATTAATTTAGGTTTTACCGTATAGCTTCTGTATGAGGCTAGGGTATTGTTGAGAGTGATTAGACAAGATGAAAAAACTGTTTGCTGGTTTGTTAGTAACATTAGTTGTAGGTTGTGCATCAGCACCGAATTGGGAAGGGATGTCTGAGCGCGAAATTAGCCAATGGAAATCAATTGGTTTTGATGCCACTCAGGCTCAAAACTGGCGAGTGCGTGGTTTTGATGCAACCGAGGCAAACGGGTGGGTTCAAGCTAACTTTAGTTTAGATACCGCAACGATTTGGGCAAAAGAATCGTTTAACGTTGAAGAAGCGCAGGTATGGTCGGAAGCAGGCTTTGATATTGAAGATGCAGTGACTAATCGCAGTAAAGGGCTCACACCCGTTAGAGCAAATTAATGGTATGAGGTTTTTTAAGCGTGACCTTGTTGTTAACTCACTCACTTTGTTCTAATTTAAAACAAATTGACGAATTTTAAAGCGTTCAGTTAGCTCGAGATAATATTTTTGTTGCTTGGCCTAAAAAAATCAGTAAAGTATGCACCAAGTTAAACGGGACGCGAAAAACGACCTAGTTTAACCCGCTAAAACACTGAATTTAGTGCATTGATATTTGATATCAAAACACGAAAAGTTTTGCCCGAGTGGTGGAATCGGTAGACACAAGGGATTTAAAATCCCTCGCTGAATAAGCGTGCCAGTTCAAGTCTGGCCTCGGGTACCATTATAATCTCTAGTAATAGAGAGTGGTGTAAAAAAGCCTCAACATTAGTTGGGGCTTTTTTATATCTGTAATTTGGGTCTTATCGTTAGCTTTAACGTTTAAAGTTCAATTTCTAAGTCCCTCGGGTTCTGGTAGAACAGCAAGCGTGCCACTCTTCGTTACGAGAATAGTCTGGCCTCGGGTACCATTCTTATAGTAAGAAATTACATACGCAAGTATTGTGTAAAATAGCCTCAACATTAATTAGTTGGGGCTTTTTTATATCTGTAATTTTGGTTTTATCTTTAGTTTTAACGTTTAAAGTTCAATATCTAAGCCCCTCGTGCTCTGGTAGAACAGCAAGCGTGCCACTGTTCGTTACGAGAATAGTCTGGCCTCGGGTACCATTAATTACTAAGTTCCTTGCGCTTAGATTTAACATTAGTCGTCGAGGTTTATCAAAACCATTGCAGTAAAAAGTTGCTGATATTTTGAACCGATAAAAAATTCAAGCCGTATAGCAATTCGTCATAACATTATATGAGGAGTTACTAACATGAAACGGATTTACCCAATTGCAGTGTGTTTATCGCTGATCGGTTTAACAGCTTGTTCTGACGATGATGACAAAGTGGTCACCGAGCCTATGATGAATTACTCCCAATTAAGAGTGATTCATGCTGGTAGTGATGCCCCTATGGTCAATGTATCTATTGATGGTAACCAAGTACTTTCTGGTGTCGATTATGCGATGTCCAGTGGTTTACTTGAGGTGACATCAGCATCATACGACATCGATGTAGATGCCATTTTAGCTGATGGTACAACGTTGACTGTACTTAACACTTCCTTAATGGCAGAGCCGGATATGGAATATACGGCCATTGCACTGGGGAAAGTGGCTGATGAGACGTTATCATTAAAACTTGTCAGTAATCCGGTTGCTGACATTGCAGCTGGTTATGCCAGAGTGCAAGTACTGCATGCCGCGCCTTCAGTTGACCTTGTTGATGTATATGTTACCGCGCCTGGTGATGATATTAGCGCGGCCAGCCCTACGGTTTCTGCAAATTACATGCATGTCAGTACTCAGTTAGAAGTGCCCGCAGGGGATTATCAAGTGCGCATTACGGCATCAGGTTTGAAAGATGTTGTTTATGACTCAGGCACGATAGCATTAAGTGACATGACGGATTACTTTATCAGTGCGATCCCCAATACGTGGTCTGGTGACGCCCCAGTGGCACTGCATGTTGCGCTTGCTGATGCTGAAGTGATTGTAAATGATGTTAATAGTGGCAGCGATATAAGAGTCGTTCATGCTGTGGCTGATGCACCGGCGGTTGATGTGTTTCTTGATGACGCCACAGAGCCTGCTGTAGATATGTTGTCATTTGGCAATGCAACAAATTATGTCAATGTCTTTGAAGGTTCACACACTGTGACTGTAGCCGCAGACGCTGACAATGATGTTGTCGTTATTGATGCTGCATCGGTGTCACTCGCATTAGCTAAAAGCTACAGTGTGCTTGCCGTTGGCTCATTAACAGATAATGCCATCGAACCTCTTGTTTTAGATGAGCTGACTCGCCGAGTTGCTACTGAGGCGAAACTATCGGTTGTTCATGCTGCTTATTCAGCGCCTGAAGTTGATGTTTATTTAACAGACACCGCAGACATTACAGACGCTACACCTGTGTTATCTAGCGTACCTTTTAAAGCATCATCTGGCAGCCTTAGTGTAACCCCTGGTACTTATAACATTAGTGTGACTGTAGCTGGCACTAAAACAGTTGCAATTGGGCCTTTAGAGGTCACATTAGACGCGAGTGGCGTCTATGCTGTTGCTGCTGTCGATAATGTGGGTGGCGGAGCTCCATTTGGTGTGATTTTATTGGATGATTTTACTGCGATGTAACATTTATCAAGATGGTCTTTGAAAACGGCTTGTCGCACTGGGGATAAGCCGTTTTTGTTGCCAGATGAACAGAGCCTGTGATGGTCAATCAGGCCGTATTATTATTCAATATTTGTTTTAAACTTGGCGAAGCTTTAAAACTGGGTTGGTTAAACCCTTCTATTTCTATGGTTTCACCTGTTTGTGGATTACGGCCTATTTTGGGTAAATGGAAGCGTAATTCAAATGTACCAAATTGGGGGATGTAAATTTTTTCGCCTTCTGATAAACCTTGATGAATAACCTGTAAAATTTGCTCAAGTTGTCGCCTTGCTACAGTTTGTGAGATATCCATTTTATGGGCCATGGATTGAATGAGTTGCTTTTTATTCATAACGTTTCTACTGCTTGACTGCGTTGGGCGCCCGTTATAGCAATTAGGGATCAGTGTTGAAAGTTGTCTGTAGATAAATTCATGTTAAACGACTATTTTTTAAGTAGATGGGTATTTGTTGAACGCTAAAGTAACCCTTTGGTATTAACTTTTGTTGTGAAAATGTTTCTGCCATTTCACTGTGATGGTAAACGTGACAATATAAAGGTGTCGAAGGTGATGGAGTGCAGCATGCTGAGTCAATTTACACGACCAAGACAAGCGAGTGTTATGGGCATTTTATTGCTTTGTATATCCTCATGCGTATTTGCAGACAACACCACTCAGTATGACAACCTCATTCAACATTTACAGTTGCAATACCTTGCAGAACCTACAGCACAGCGGGCGCAATATTTAACCATATTGCAGACTGGGTCGGCGGCCGAACAATTGGAATACATTGATATTATTCAGCGCAGTGTCGCGTCATTTTGGCAACAAAAACAGGTTCCATTAGCATTTGATACCTTAGACGAAAATGCGTCTGTGGTCGCAAAAAATATCGCATTAGAGCCCGCCGTCACCGATTATCTTGGCGTGGTTAATTATCTACGAAAATTAATGTGGTTAGCTGAAACACAAACATGGCCAACCATTGCTCCTGAAGGGTTACTTCGTCCTGGGGATGTGCATCCTAGTATTAAACAAATCAGTCAACGTTTATGGCTGCTGGGAGATGCGAATGAATATCTTGCAGATGAGTTAGTGTACCAAGACACTTTAGCCCAGAGCGTAAAACGTTTTCAGTCACGACATGGTTTAACATCAGATGCTGTTATAGGCCCTAAAACCTTATTTTGGCTAAATCAAACACCCCAGCAGCGTGCAACACTGCTCGCAAAAAGTTTTGTTGAGAAAACCACTTACCTAAGTCAATTACCACAACCTTATTTATTGATTAATATTCCGGCTTTTCAAATGGTGTTAGTTGATAATGATGAAGTTGTGCTGGCGTCGAAAGTCATTGTGGGTAAACCCGCTAGGCAAACACCACTCATGACAGGTCAAATATCTAATGTGATCATCAACCCAACCTGGACAGTACCACGGCAACTTTTACGTCATGATATTTTGCCGCAAGTTAAAGTAAATGGTCATTACTTTAAAGATAGGCATTTTGATGTGTTTGATTTTGATGGCAACTTAGTGATTAAAACGCCTCAGCAATGGCAGGTGGAGGCCGCTGGTCGTTTTCCTTATCGTGTCGTGCAGCGTCCCGGCGGCGATAATGCTTTAGGCCGTTATAAATTTCATTTTAATAATGATCAAAGCATCTATTTGCATGATACACCAACAAAATCATTGTTTGCGAAGGCTGACAGAGATTTGTCATCTGGTTGTGTGCGAATTGAAAAAGTACAACAGTTGGCCGACTGGTTTGCGAAGCAATTAGTGATTGATAAGCGTACCTGGCATCGTTTACAAAAAGATTACACGACCACTCAATGGTTTGCGTTATCGGGTACATTACCGGTACATATGGTGTACTGGCGTGCCTGGGTAGATGATGCGCATATTGCTCAGTATCGTGATGATATTTACCAATTAAGCCCAGTGGCTCCTGCTAACTTACTAAGCCAAAAAATGCGCCCACAGGCGATTGTGCAATAGCGATTACGATTACCCGCTAATTGAATAAACTGGCTTTGATGAATAAAAGTTAATCATTTGCTATTAATGTCTAACCATCTGAGCCATATCACGTCTTCGAGTTTTGTCTTTGTTTATTATCCCATCACAAATAACCTTACTTGCATTTTTAGCCATTAATGTTTAATTTACTTGTCAATTGGGTAAAAAAACAACAATAGCTTGGTTGCTATTGTGATGACGAAATCGGGTTTTAACTCGATATGTTATGTAAACGAATAATGTTAAGTGGTGTAAAAATGACAATTGAGTGTCTAACTCGTAGACAAATATTATTAGGGCTAAGTGGTGTTGCTGTCGCAACCATGTTACCTAATACCGCACAAGCCAGCCGTTCGACTCATGGCGTTAAAAATCTTCACTTTTATAATCGACACACAGGTGAAAGAAGCCAAGGCAGTTTTTGGGTTGATGGGCAATATCAAGCCGAAACCTTATCAGAATTTAACCAGGTATTACGTGATCATCGCCAAAATGTAGCGGCTCCTATTGATAAGCGATTATTTGAATATCTGCATAAATTACAGCTTACCTTAGATAATCAAGACGAAATTCATGTTATTTCAGCTTATCGTTCACCAAAAACCAATCATATGTTGGCATCTAAAAGTAAAGGTGTTGCTAAGAAAAGCTACCACATGAAGGGAATGGCGATGGACATTGCTATTCCAGGCGTAAGCACTAAAAATCTTCGTGATGCCGCTGAGTCATTAAAGTTAGGTGGTGTAGGGTTTTACCCAAGAGATGGCTTTGTGCATATTGATTGTGGCCCGGTTAGGCGCTGGGGTTAATTAAACACAGATTTGCTTGTGAGATAGTTGTTGCTGTGGTAACATCCGCGCGCTTTATTTGAGTCATTGTTGGTCGAAAACAATGACGCCTTCATACTTTATTATTTATTAAGTGAGTGACTAATGTCTTACACAATTAACGCACAAACCCGCACTGAAATCGGGAAAGGTTCGAGCCGCCGCCTACGTCATGCTGGTCAAGTTCCTGCAGTGATCTATGGTGCTGGTCAAGAGCCTGTTTCTATCAAGTTTGCACACAAAGATATCATCAACATCCAATTAAACGATGATTTCTACACTTCTGATTTAACTATCGTTGTAGATGGTAAAGAAGTTAAAGTACGTGTACAAGCTGTTCAACGTCACGCATTCAAGCCAATGATTGAACACGTTGACTTCAAATTTGCTTAATCGCTAATTTGAAAAAAAGCGCCTAAGGGCGCTTTTTTTGTGTCTTAAATTTAGGCTAAAACCTTAAGTAGCACCTGGATCCCCAATAAAAATATCTGAGGGCGGAGCCTAGAACCTAGTCGATTTCGAAACTGTAGTAGATATCTAATGACTGGCTCAAGGTACTTGATACACTCTCAAGATACAGTTGTGATAATAAATAATAGCGTACGGTCATTTCATACCCTGGGTTAAATACCCCAACGCCATACTTAATCATAAGATCGTCGCCAATATAACCACTAACAGCGACTTTACCATCATCGTTTGTGTCGAGTTGCACATTAGAAAAACCAAATTTTTCAATTAAGCCCGTTGCTGTATTGCCTATGCTACTCATGGCGCCGCCATCAAATTGTGCACCTAGGCTTAAGGCGGCTCCCATCATGAGCGAGTTACTTTGATCATTTGACGTTGAGGTAAACCCTTTCCCAGTTAAGATATAAGAGAGGACTTCTGCCTGTTCTTTGGTCGGGCTTGAAAACAAGGTTACCGCTGGACGCATTGGCGTTCCGGTGACTCTCACACCTGCGGTAATATCTTCATCTTTAATGTCTTTTGTTGCTTCAATGTTGAGGTTAGGCGCTTCTACTGGCCCTACAAATTGCACTTCACCTTTGTCAATGGTTAGCGTTTGCCCCATAAATTTATAGGTGCCTTTGTTTACTTTGATGTCACCAAACAACATGGGCGGTTTAAAGGCCTGTTGTTTCAATACGAGGTTACCTTCAAGCTTACCTTGCAAGCCCATGCCATCGATGGTGAGGTTTTTACCTACATTAACATTAATATCGGCAATAACGGCATACGGACTAGTTTTGACAACTTGTTCAGAAATTGAATCATTAAAAACCACGTCATTTGATACTGCGACACCGCCTTCGGCTAAGGGGACTATTTTAATTTGGCCTGACGGTATGTTCACTTTACCTTTAACTGCAAACTGTTGTCGGTCGAACGTCATGTTAAGATCGGGAGAAACATTCAAAATGGCCAACGGAGGTTGGATAACGGCCAGGTCACTGCCTTTTACGTCTATATCTCCACTAAATTGACCTTGTGGCCAGGCGAGCGTGCCTTGAGCGACAACTTGGCCATCGCCCATGTGCCATTGGCCATTGAGTTGTCCTTGTTGGCCTTCAAGGGCTAATGATAAATACAGCTTGTCAATTAGGGTTGGATTTTTTGACAGCGCAAATGCCCCGTCACTGAGTTTGATGTTGCCTGACACACTTGGATCCATTAACGATCCTGCTAGCGTTAATCGGCTAGACAATATGCCTTCTAGAGTCGCTAGCCGTGGGAAAAACTCACCAAAGGGGGCGAGGTTTAATTCATTTATATTAATATCACCTTGCAGGGTCCGGTCTGGTGTAATGTTAACACTGAGCTGGCTTTGCCAATTGGCGATCCCTGCTGAGTCAAAACTTAAGGTGCTGGTAACCTGTTTTTCATCGAGAGAGGCATGAAATAGCAATTGTTGATAGTCAATGCTAACAGGTTTCGTTTTCGCTCTGGTTAAGGTGATGTTGCCCGGCATTAAGGTAAATTGTAAATCTGCTGTTGGTTTTTTTCCTTTATTCCAATTCACCTGGCTTGTTAAGGCAGCTTGGCCATTCCAATTCAGTTTTTTGGATAACACAGGTGCAAATAATTGCCCAGGATTACCACTAAAGCTGATATTGGCTTGGCCTGTGCTCCCTAAATTGACCTCGTTTACTAAACACAGTGTGTTGTGTGGGTGCACTAAACAAAAACGACTAAGGTTACCGCGCTGTTTAATCTGGTCCCAATTGAACTTGATGGGTGTGTCTTGTCGCCATATGCCGAGTACATTTTGCAGGCTGAGTTGGGTAAACTGCCCATTAAACTGTTGTTTCTCGAGATTACTATTACTGAGCAGCTCAGCATTTAGTATTAAGTCGCCCAAGGTTGTTAATGAAGTTTGTTGCTTGAGTTGGTCGCCTTCACTGAGCAGGGTTAATTCACTGAGCTTGTTGTTGTTCCAAAATAGTAGGTTGTTTTTAAGCTCAACTCGATAACTGTGTTGTTCAAATGGACGATAGTTTGCTAGCAGCGTCATGCTGTCTATTTTACTGCCGTTATAGCTGAGTTTATTGATTTGCGCGTCAACATCGACTATTGGGTTTGCGCTCGTGCCGTTCACATCGACTTTTGCGAAAATATTACCCCGTCCGCCAGCTAGCCATTGGCTTAAATCTGGTACGTTTAACTCAGCGTCGATATCCCATATGGTGTCAGCGGTGCCATTTATCAGTAAATTAGCGCCTAGGGCATTCGCTTGAAGGTTATCTGCATTAATTGCTAGGGCCTGATTGACCTCGATGTGGCCTTGTAAATTTAATGGGTAGCCATTCAACCTACCGGTTAAATTGGCTTTATCTATAGCGACTTTCCACTTTTTATCACCCACATTCCCTTGGCTGCTAAACGTACCGCTGAATTTACTTTTAACCGGGTTAAATTGGGTGAGATAGTCAATATGCTGTAATTGAATGTTATCTGTGCTGACGTTGGCTTGCCAAACAAGGTTATTTTTGTAAGACAGTTGCCCATCAAGATCGATGTTACCTGCAATAGATTGAATATTAAGCTTGTTAACGGTCAGCTTTTGTTGGCGATTATTAATATCGGCCACAATGTTTAGATTAGGATGAAAAGGCGTAGTGAGTTGACCCTCAAATTTAGCCACTAAGTCGTTTAGATTACCTTTACTGTTTAATTGTTTAATTTGAGCAATATAGTCGGGTTTTTGCAGCGGCCACTGTATGTATGTGTCTTCAAGGGTAACCTGGTAATTAAGTTGCTCAGTGGTGAGATTAATTGTAGACGCTAACTTAAAACGATTTTTGCCTTTTGCTAACGCGATGATATTGAGCAGGCTTAAATCTTGTGTTAATTCAAGCCTTAAAGATTGCTTCGTTAACCCAGGCAGCTCAGTAACTTGATCTATGTTTGCTTGGAGTTTCAAGGTAAGTGGGTAGTGTTCGACAAAGGCAATATCACCAATAATATTGGCATTACCATAGTCATGTGTAATGTCGAGTTGAGTAATACCCAGTTGATATTGATTAAAGCTCGCTGCCAGGATGATGTGGCTAAAATTATCTTGGCGCTGGCCAATATTGAGTTGGCTATTGGTTGCCTCAAATTGCTTAACCTTGATTGGAAAAGGCATGAAAACTTGCGGTAACTTTGCCAGAGGCCATTCACTGTCTTGTGACTGAGGTGTATCACTGGCGTTATCATCATTTATGGGGATATTAACGATTAACCCCTGGCTTGTTAGGAACTCAACGTGCAAACCACTGTCATTCCAAATGGCTTCTGTTGCAAGTTGGTCAGCGTGATAACTCATGTCATTAACAGTTACATCGACCTGGTCAAGCGTTGCCTTGTTAACGCTAATACTGATAGGCAGTATTAGTTCTTGTGGTTTTTCATTTGTTGGTTCATCTAGGTGAGGAGTATCAATCTCGCTGGTTGGGATCTGTTCAGTAACAATATCGACATTGACTTGACTCGCTGATAGGTTTGACACGCAAACCTGCTTATTAATAAGGCAGCTAGGTACCCAGTCAAGTTCTACATTTTTAGCATAAACCTCGATCCCGTCCATTTGCCAAGACAATTGGTGTAATTTAAGCGCACTGTTCAGCGTACCCGATTGATATTGGGCACTGACATTGCTAACAAATTTATCAACCAAAAATACTGTCACTTTACTGCCAAAAGGCGTGCCGATAGACACGGCAAATAGCATTAACATAATTAATGGCACATAAATTAGAATGCGGGTGTAAAGCTTAAAGCTGCGCCACATTTTTACACCAAGACTCAATGGAGCAGGCTGCTTTGGGGCAGGTTGCTCGAGGCTTGAATGTTCAGTTTGTTGTTGCGACTTATCTATCATAAATCAGTCCCCATCGTTAAATGGAAACGGTATGAACGTGCGACAGTTTCGGTTTCTTTTAAACCAAAACCGAGGTCAAGCTTGATTGGGCCAATTGGTGAAATCCAATGTACGCCTCCACCAACAGAAACCACGGGTTCAAGTTGGCCGGTATCAAAGGCATTACCTGCGTCAACAAAGCTAGCGACCCGCCAGGTTGGAGTGAGATAGTACTGGTATTCTATGCTGCCCACGGCTAAGTAACGACCACCGACCACCTGGCGTGACAAGCCATCATCACTGTTGGTGTAGTCGATGTAAGGACCCAGTTCCTGGTAGCTGTAGCCTCGAATGCTTTGATCGCCACCGGCAAAGTAGCGTAGCGACGGCGGAATTAAACTTATGTCATCTTCGTCAGCGATATTGGCGCCTAAGTCCACGCGTGCAACAAAGCGATGGTTATCAAATAGTGTTTCAATCCATTTGAAGCGTGCCTGTAAACGCGCTAATCGAATGGTTGACCCCAATGATGGGTCGGCATATTCCAGACTGTATGTTTGCCTAAAGCCCGATTTGGGATCTAACGTATTATCGCCGCGTATAGTTTGAGTTAGGTTATAGCCCATTAAATAAAAACGTGGATCATAGTCTGTGTCTTCTTGCTCATAAAATTCGCGAATAGACTCAACAGAGTAGCCGTATAACCAGTTACTTTTAGATCGTTTTTGTCTTGAAAGGCCTATCAAGTATTTTTTAGATTCTAATTGACCTGTGTTGTCGAACGAGCGACTTTCTTCATCATAATCTTGTGTTACCCCGTAAGTGTCACGCAGTATGCCTAATTTTACCTTTAGTTGATCATCTAGTGGATGACTGAGCGGAATGGTGTATGTGGTTAAAATTTTAGGCCGATCTGGTGACCACTCAGCACTGGTTTCTTGAAAATGGCCATAACGGTTTATTTGCGGTGTTCGCCAAGTTAATCTCACTCTTGGTTCAAAAGTGTCATCGGTGCTGTTGCCTATGTCTGCACCTAAACCCACTTCAATCAGGTGGCTTGGTCTTGGGCTTAATTCCACTTTGATCGGGATTAAGCCATCACTGATTTTGTCCACTTGAGGCAATACTTTAATGTTACTAAAGTAGCCCGTATCCAGTAGGTTGCGGTTAAATTCAGTTAATTGCTGGGTAGCATAGGGGGCATCTGCTTCAAACGGGATTAACGCGTCGATGACATCATCGTTTAAGGTGTTTCCTTCAAAAGTAACATCCCCAAATAAATAGCGTTTACCTGAGTCAAATTGCAAGTTGATTTGTGCGGTATTGATGTCTCGATTAATGCTGATTTCAGACTTAGTGTAATGACCATCGAAATACCCCCGAGCCAAGGCTAAGGTCACTAATTGCGATTTTAATGCTTCATAAACACCATGGTTGAGCGTATCACCTGGCTTAATTTTGAGGCTGTTTAACCATAATGCAAACCTATCATCTTGAAGCATTTCACCTGTAAAGTTGATGTCCACCCACTGAATAATTACCGGATCACCGGTGACGATATTGAGATTAAGCTCCCAAGGACCTGAATCAGTTTCTTTTATATCTATGTCAACTATTCCGTGATAATAGCCCATTGATTCTAAAGCATCTTGTGTATTGTCATCGACGGTAAATAAAAAGGCTCTGCGCTGCACGTCAGATTCAGGAAGGGTGCCCAAATGGGCAATAATGTTATTCTCAAGCTTTTTGTTTACCCCTTCAATTTTCACGTTTAGCCAGCTATTTTCTGCCAGCACAACGCCTGACATGAATAGAGCCAAAGAAAAAACAATTAACTGACTGAATGTAAATCGTTTAGTGCACAAATTAGGCAAACTTTCCAAAAGTGGTGCGGGTGATGTGTATCACCATAATTAAGTTACTATTGTCGCTATAAAGACGAAAAGTCGCAACAATATCATTGTAATAAGTCAGATAAATGGTTACAAAGATATACGTGTATCAAGGACTTGCCGATCATGAATAAATTATATTTAACCTTTGCCCTATGTTTAGGCCTTAGCGCTAATAGCCTACTCGCTCAAGAACAAAGCCCGATCACCATTGCTATTCATGGTGGTGCTGGCACCATTAATCCTGAAAATTTGACCGAAGCACAACAACAAGCATACCGAGATAAGCTGACAGAAGCGGTTAACAGCGGCTATAAGGTATTAGAGCAGGGAGGCGACAGTGTTGATGCGGTTAAAGCCGCCATTAACATTTTAGAGAATAGCCCATTATTTAATGCTGGCGTTGGCGCAGTGTATACCTTTGATGGCGGTCACGAGCTTGATGCCTCAATTATGGACGGTAATACCATGAATGCAGGTGCCGTTGCTGGGGTAAAACACATTAAAAATCCGATTGATTTAGCAATATCCGTCATGCATAAATCTCCCCATGTCATGTTGTATGGCGATGGGGCAGAGGAGTTTGCCTTAACCCAGCAATTTGACTTAGTGCCTAATAGTCATTTTGATAGCGCGCATCGTTATTCACAATTGCTTGATGCCAAAGCCAGTATTATGAAGGCCGAACAAGCTAACGGTGGTGATTATCAAGCGTCGGTTAACCACTTAAAGGAGCATTATAAATACGGCACAGTTGGCGCTGTTGCGCTTGATAAAAAAGGGAACTTAGCGGCTGGCACGTCAACCGGCGGAATGACGGCGAAACGCTTTGGTCGTATTGGTGATTCGCCCGTGATTGGTGCAGGTACTTATGCTGAAAACGGCGTGTGTGCGGTATCGGCAACAGGCCATGGCGAATATTTTATTCGCTACCATGTTGCTGCAGACATATGTGCCAAAGTTAAATATCAACAACTAGGCATTAATCAGGCTGCTGATGAAGTGATAAATCAAACACTGTTTAACGCTGGTGGAACCGGCGGAGTTATCGCTATTGATAACCAAGGCAATGTAGCAATGCCATTTAATACCAGTGGTATGTACCGCGCAAGTCGTACACAAGGACATGCTGTAAACGTGAAGATATGGCGCGATAAATAATCAACCCAATAAAAGATGAAGTTTTAGTAACATAGGCGATTAAGCTAATCGATTAAATTTACTTTCCAGTTGAGTAATTTTGACTAAACTTAACAAGTAGCCTCAACTCTGGATAATAAATGCATTTTAAACAGCTCTTTGTACCGATAACCTCAAATTTACTTGCAATACACCAACTATTGACCTGTAAATTGACCTAGCTGTTAGCACAAGCTATTAGTACAAGTTATTAGCACAAGTGTTAAGTTTGAATGTATGGTTTGGAGTGATTGATAAAATCATGGTTGTTTATTCATCTCCTAACCAGAGCTGAGGTTCAGTAACAAAACAAATGCGACGTTATTAGACGCTACTTATTTGTGCTTTGGGGGTAATATGGATTCGATAAAAATTAACGATCATATGGATAGACATCCAGTTTTATTAACCGCTAACATGTCTCTTGCAATAGCGGTTGAGCAATTATTAAAGAGTAATAAAAGTGGTGCGCCAGTTGTTAGTGCTAGCGGTGAATTAGTTGGATTTTTATCGCAGCAAGACTGTTTAGCTGTCATGCTAAAAAGCAGTTATCACTGCGACATGACAAGTACAGTGTCTGACTGCATGAAAAGCCCTGTATTAACCGTTTCACCGGATGAAAGTATTTTAGAATTAGCCGAGCAAATGTTGGGTGCAAAACCTAAAATTTATCCAGTAGTTAATGGCGGTAGAGTGGTTGGTACTATTAACCGCACCAACGTATTAAAAGCGATGAACACTTATATGCAGCAGTGTTACTTATCTCCGGCATAACAATCGTTAAAATCATTACCATTATGCTGTTTTCCTTGCTAGGATCGCTTTTTTTCGATGTAAGCAAGGGAATCAGATTTGAATTCGGACCTTCACCCGCTATCTAAGGCGTATCTTAATCTTTGTTATCAAACCGATGCGGCTAAAATCCGTCGTCGTTTATTTCGTATTAATAAAGAGCCCGAGTCTGAAAAAAAATCTCAAACCATAGCCAAGCTTACCGAGGACGCAGAAAAGGCCTATGCTAAAGCGCAGCAACGTCTGCAAGATCGGCCTGTTATTAGTTACCCAGACGAGCTCCCCGTATCGCAAAAACGCGAAGACATCGCTTCTGCCATTGCCAATAATCAAGTTGTAATTGTGGCTGGTGAAACGGGCTCCGGTAAAACCACTCAGTTGCCTAAAATTTGTTTAGAGTTAGGGCTAGGCACTCGTGGACTTATAGGGCACACACAACCGCGTCGTTTAGCTGCTCGCAGTGTTGCTAATCGTGTTGCCGACGAGCTTAATAGCCCATTAGGTGACGTGGT
The DNA here is from genome assembly GCF_019931735.1 of Shewanella inventionis. Lineage (NCBI taxonomy): Bacteria > Pseudomonadati > Pseudomonadota > Gammaproteobacteria > Alteromonadales > Shewanellaceae > Shewanella > Shewanella inventionis. Next base: position 2,351,964 of record NZ_CP082926.1, read on the forward strand.
TGGTTTTAAAGTGCGATTTGCAGATGCGATAAGCGAAAACAGCTATATAAAGCTGATGACCGACGGCATCTTGCTGGCTGAGCTAACATCAGATCGTTATTTAAATCAATATGATGCCATTATTATCGATGAGGCACACGAACGAAGCCTAAACATCGATTTTATCTTGGGTTATTTAAAGCAAGTGCTGAAAAAGCGCCCAGATTTAAAAGTCATTATTACCTCCGCCACCATCGATGTAGATCGTTTCTCTAAGCATTTCGATAACGCCCCAGTTATTGAAGTGTCAGGACGCACGTTTGCTGTTGAAACACGTTATAGGCCATTGGTGCGCGATAACGATGCCGACTTAGATGTTAGCGATGGCATTTTTGCTGCGGTAGATGAACTGATAGCCGAAGGCCCTGGCGATATTTTGATCTTTATGAACGGTGAGCGCGAAATTCGCGACACCGCTGATTTATTGCGTAAACAACAATATCGCGATACCGAAATACTACCTTTATATGCTCGTTTGTCTTACGGCGAACAATCGAAAGTATTTAAAAACCATATTGGTCGGCGCATTGTATTAGCCACCAACGTGGCCGAAACCTCATTAACCGTGCCTGGGATCCGCTATGTGATTGACCCTGGTACGGCACGTATTAGTCGCTACAGCTATCGCACTAAAGTACAGCGCTTGCCAATTGAGCCGATATCGCAAGCCAGTGCCAATCAGCGTCAAGGCCGATGTGGTCGTGTTGGTCCGGGTATTTGTATTCGCCTATACGATGAAATGGACTTTATTCAGCGTCCTGAATTTACCGATCCTGAGATTTTACGTACTAATTTAGCCTCAGTTATTTTGCAAATGTTGGCCATTGGTTTAGGCGACATTGCCGGTTTTCCATTTATTCAGCCGCCAGATCAAAAACACATTCGTGATGGCTTTTTATTACTAGAAGAACTACAAGCCGTTAAAAAGCAACGTGGTGAGTTAGTATTAACCCCATTGGGCAAAGATTTAGCTAAAATTCCACTTGATCCTCGTTTAGCCAGAATGGTTATTGAGTCAAATAAGTTAGGTTGTTTACATGAAACCTTAGTGATCACCTCTGGGTTGTCTATTCAAGATCCCCGTGAGCGTCCGATTGATAAAAAACAAGCGGCCGATGAGTGTCATCGACGTTATGCTGATAAAGACTCCGACTTTGTCAGTTGGATAAAACTGTGGGATCACGTTAAAGACCAAAAGCATGAACTGTCGGCGAGCCAATTTAGAAAACAATGTAAAGATGAGTATTTAGCCTATTTACGTGTTCGCGAATGGCAGGATTTGTATACCCAAGTTAAGCAAGCCGTCCACGAACTTAAGTGGCGTGTGAGCGACAATGCTGCAAGTTATGAGCAATTACACAAAGCCTTGTTATCAGGTTTGCTCAGTCACATCGGTTTTAAAGGTGAAAACAACGAATATTTAGGTGCCCGTAATCGTAAGTTCTTTGTGTTTCCTGGATCGCCATTAGCCAAAAAAGGCCCTAAATGGATTATGGCAGCCGAACTCACAGAAACATCGCGTTTGTTCGCCCGTTGCTGCGCCAAAATAGAGCCTGAATGGCTCGAGTCTTTAGCCAGTCATTTAGTGAAAAAGAACTACCTAGAACCCCACTTTGAAGCCAAAGCGGGCAGTGTAGTCGCGCTTGAAAACCAAGTGCTATACGGCTTAACCATCGTTAATCGTCGCCGGGTGCAATATGGGCCAATTGATGCAGTTGAGGCGCGTGAGATTTTTATTCGTAGTGCATTAGCAGAAGGGCAATTACAAACCAAAGAGGCCTTTTTTGTTAATAACCAAAAACTGCTTAACGACATTGAATCGTTAGAGCATAAGTCGCGTCGCCGTGACATTTTGGTGGATGAACAAGTGCTAGTGGATTTTTATGAGCCTTTAGTTCCGGCGGGTATTTACAATGCGCCACTTTTTTTCGCCTGGTGGAAAAAAGCACGCCAAGAAACTCCTGACTTACTCGATTACAGCCAAGCATTATTAATGCAGCGTAGTGCTGATCATATTTCGGCACTGGACTTCCCTGACGTGTGGCATAAGGCCAATTTGGCCTTGCAAGTCAGTTATCATTTTGAACCAGGCAATGTCGACGATGGTGTGTCGGTGCACATCCCGGTAGCGCTGATAAATCAAATCGACGACAGTGACTTTGATTGGTTAGTACCAGGACTGCGTGAAGAAAAGCTGGTGGCCTTGATTAAGTCACTACCGAAAAATTTACGCCGCAATTTTGTGCCTGCCCCCGATTATGCCAGGGCCTGTTATCAAGCAATGAAACCCTTTGAATTGCCAATGATAGAGTCAATGTGTAAGCAACTGCTGCGCATGAGCGGTGTGCGTATTACTGCTGATGACTTTGACTTAACCCAATTAACTGAACATCTTAAAATGAACTTTAAGATTGAAGATGATAAAGGTGGTTTAGTGGCTCAAGGCCGAGATCTAGAAACGCTAAAAGGGCAGTTACAAGGCGTTGTAGCCAAAGCTATTCGTAAAGTGGCAGACAAAGGCATTGAACAGGAGGCCATCACCAGCTGGACATTTGGTGATTTACCGGTTCAATACCAGCAGCGTAAAGGCAACTACGAAGTTAAAGCCTACCCGGCCCTTATTGACAATAAAACGGATGTGTCGATTAAGCTTTTTGATGACGAGCACGAAGCTAAGCGTCATCATCGAGTGGGCTTACGCAGGTTGTTGCTAATCAATATTCCGTCGCCCGTTAAGCATTTACAACAAGCGTTACCCAATAAAGCCAAATTGGCCATGTACTTTAACCCGTTTGGGCAGGTACAAATATTAATTGAAGATATTATCAATGCGGCTGTGCAGCAGTTACTTGATCAAAAGCAATTAGATATACGCAACGAGGCACAGTTTGAACAGGCTAAAGATTGGGTTCGTCAGGAGCTTAATCCTACCGCTGAGCACATTGCATTACATGTTGAGCAAGTTTTAACCATTTACCAGCGAATTAAAAAACGTTTAAAAGGTAAAATCAGTTTAGATATTGCATTTGCAATGAGTGATATTCAAACCCAGTTAGACAGCTTGGTGTACAAAGGATTTGTGGAAGATTGCGGCTGGCAGCGATTACCTGATGTTGCCCGTTACCTTAAAGCAATCGAAAACAGGTTAGAAAAACTGCCCGTTGATCCCACTCGTGACCGTCTACATATGCACAGTATTAGTAAGGTGCAAGAAGCGCTGACGGCACAACTGGCTAAAGTGCCTCGCTCTCAACCTGTGCCAGAGCTATTGGTTGAGGCCAGGTGGATGATTGAAGAATATCGAGTGTCGTGCTTTGCTCAAGTGTTAGGGACGGCCTATCCGATCTCTGAAAAACGGATCCTTAATCATATTAGTCAGGTTTAGTTTATGAGTTTGGTGAGTCTTTGAGCTCAGCCCTAAAACCGATGCCATGCATCGGTTTTTTGTTTCAAGATGAAAGTCTTTCAGTTTTTTATCTGTAAAACACTGTTTTTTTGCATTTTTAAGTCGTTTTGACATTCAAAACTGAAAGTTTTTTGTAATTCTCATTTTAAAGTACACTCAGTATTGATATACTCCCCAACAAGAAGAAAGTGATTGTGCTTTTCTCTGTAAGGTAAATGTCATCCCATCAGCATGCTGTGTTATTGGCGCTAAGTCACAAACAGTATGCTGTTGAAATAATAAGACAGGCCTCCCCCCTACAAAACGACCTAAAAAGATTGGAGTGATTATGGAAGTTCATGAATACGAAAATGCTTACTATCAAGTAAAAGATGACGTGTTAGAGTCTTTACCTTCTGACGAAGAGTAAGATGATTGAACGAGCATATTGATGTGTCAGCAAGAAAGTGGCGACATTAAATACTCCGACACCGAAAATAAAAATAGCAGCCTAGGCTGCTATTTTTATTAGTGAAATACTTAATTTTCTAAATTATACATTGCTACTTTCAATAGTTGTGTGTGAATGGCGAAATGGATTAATGCCAATCAGCACTAGCCTTCAATTCTGCCTTTTTCAGGTAAGATTTCTATAATGACCCATGTACTGCCTTTTTTATGGAGGCGTATTGTTCGATCGTCAACCCACTGTCTGCCGCCTTTCAAGCCTTCCATTTTGACAACGACCGTGACGTCATCAGTAAACTTTCTGAAAAAGTCGATATCAATTTCATCAATCGACATCGTCACCTGTTTCATTGATAAGCCGAGAACATGACGTTGAACCGCTGAGGCAATGTGATAGTGATCCATGACTTCTTGAATATCTGGTGCAACAAATTGCTTTGCTTTTTCAACATCATTATCTACGTAGATAGCTTGAAAAAAACCAAGAGAAACTTGCTCAGGGCTGAGTTTAGGCTGTGCATTGGGGTCTGTTGACTGTTCACATGCACTCAAAAAAAAGACGAATAGTAGGGTAATTAATGTTATAGGTTTTATGGAAATCATTAGTCGATAACTCTATATTTTTGAATGTTATTTTTACCCTGGGCCTGTATTGACCTTTCAAGGTTGTTTTTGCCGCCAATTATTGGCCATGACTCACTGCGAGGTCGAGATGTAGTCTTGTAGGTATTCTACATAAAAAGTCGATAACACTGTAAAATGGCCGAAAAGCCAGCCCAATGCAGGTTAACAATGTTTTATTCTTTGTTGAGCGATTCTATATTTAGCAACTAGTGCTTATAGGGCCAGTAGCAAAACTCTCTTCAATAAACATGCTTTTAACTTGAATAGCACTCAACCAGCAAAGATCAACAAACCCTAGTATCTCGATTTATGACTGGACTGACAAGCTCAGTATTGGTTTTAAAACTTAGGCGTTTAAAAGCTGAGCAATGGCTAATTTCACTCTCACTGTCTTATGCTCGTTTGTTGATATCACAAGTGTGGTTGGCGCATTGTGGTAAGTCGTTTGTTGAGAGGGGGGGCTGTGTTTATTGCCACTGATTTGAGTTGGTATCATGATGTGAGGCCGCAATGAGGGCAAGCATGTAAATATTAGTGGTGCGTAAATTAAACAAACAAAAGCTAGATTTTGCGCAGTTAGTCACTATTTATGTGGGTTAGCGCCACATTTACTTGACGATTCAAACAACGCGTGTCATATATGAATACATCGTATATGAATACATCGTATATGAATACATTAGTGAATTAGATCATATTTGATCGCTAAACAAATACGCTAAGATTAACCTTGATGCTTGTCGTTGTAGTTTTATAACGAATACAGGCGTCAAAAAAGTTAATGTTATCCACAGATTCTGTGGACAAGATTGTTGATGACTGTTAGTTGCGTTTGTAACATCATGATAATATTGTTTTTTATTTTGTGGTTAAAAATGCCGCTTCTGTAGTTATGCCTCATTTATTCACCTATTAGCCTCAACTTTGCTTAAGTGTTAGTCAATCATGTTGAGCTTATCAATTGTTCAATATCTTAACGTTACAGTGATAACAAGGCCGCTGCTAATAGCGAAAGTGAATTGTTACCGTCTTGCTCTACTGTGGAATTGGTATTAATGACCCAATAAAAAAGCACTGATTAACCATCAGTGCTTTTTTGTAGTCAACTTGCTACTTATTACTACTTATTGCTGTTTTGCGATGCTTGAATCGCCGTTAATGCGATGGTGTAAACAATATCGTCTACCAAGGCGCCACGAGATAAGTCGTTAACCGGTTTCGCCATACCTTGCAGCATAGGGCCAATACTGATCAAATCGGCACTTCGTTGTACCGCTTTGTAAGTTGTATTACCCGTGTTTAAATCTGGGAATACAAACACAGTCGCTTTACCTGCTACTGGGCTGTTAGGCGCTTTAGATTGTGCTACGTTTGGCATCACTGCCGCATCGTATTGCAATGGGCCATCAATCACTAAATCAGGGCGTTTTTCTTTTGCAATGCGAGTCGCTTCACGAACTTTATCCACATCAGAACCCGTGCCAGAGTTACCCGTTGAATAACTGATCATGGCAACGCGAGGTTCAATACCAAATGCTTTGGCTGATTCTGCAGATTGAATGGCGATGTCTGCCAATTGTTCTGCATTTGGATCTGGGTTGATTGCACAGTCGCCATAAACTAACACTTGATCAGGCATTAACATAAAGAAAATGGATGATACTAGGCTTGAGCCTGGTGCTGTTTTAATTAACTGTAGCGGTGGGCGAATGGTATGAGCGGTTGTGTTCACGGCGCCAGAGACGATACCGTCAACCTCATTTTGAGCTAACATCATAGTACCTAATACCATGTTGTCTTCGAGTTGTTCGCGGGCAACCACTTCGGTTAGGCCTTTGCTACGGCGAAGTTCAAGCATAGGTTCTACGTATTTTTCGCGTGCATTTTCTGGCTCGATAATTTCAATGCCGTCACCTAAAATCACATCTTGCTGCGACGCCACACGTAAAATTTCTTCACGGTTACCAATTAACACACAACGTGCAATACCACGATCGGCACAAATCGAGGCCGCTTTTATGGTTCTAGGCTCTTCACCTTCAGGAAGTACAATGGTTTTACGAGCTGCACGAGCAAGCTCGGTCAGTTTGTAACGGAATGCTGGAGGCGACAAACGGTGTTCACGAGGTGAGTCTTGAGTGACACTCTCGATCCAGGTTTGATCAATATGACTTGCTACGTATTCTTGCACTCGTTCAATTCGCACCGCATCGTCAACGGGCACTTCATGATCGAATCGTTGAATATTGAGCGATGTCTGCCAGGTGTTAGAGTCGATTAAAAATACTGGTAAGCCCGTTTCGAAGGCTTGCTCACATAATTTCATTACTTCTGGTTCAGGCTGATAGCCACCCGTTAGCAATAGTGCACCGATTTTAACGCCATTCATGGCGGCTAAACAGGCTGAAACAATCACATCTGAACGATCGCCAGAAGTCACTAATAATGAATTGGCTTTAAAGTGAGTCAACATGTTTGGAATGCTGCGTGCACAAAAGGTGACACGACGCATACGGCGAGTGTGCATTTCACCAGCGTTGATGATTTTAGCATTTAAATGTTTTGCTAAGTCAGAGGCTCTTGGTGAAATAAGCTCTAAATTATATGGCACACTACCTAAAATGCGCAGCGGACTCTTGCCCGGTAATTGAAACATACCAGAACTGTCGGTCACATTAGTTTGCTTGTCATCAAAGACGTCTGATAAGTCAGGACGCGTACGACCTTCTTCGTCAACGGGTGCACCAATTTTGTTGATAATGGCACCGATAAGACGCTTGTTTTTTTGCCCACCCCAAGAGTTGAACGCAATTTCTAGGCGGTTCATTAACCCATTAGGGGTGTCGACACCCGGAGTGGCGATAAAGATAACATCGGCATCAAGTGCTTTTGCGATTTCATAGTTGATGTCGTCTGCAAAAGGGTGGCTACGAGTTGGCACTAACCCTTCAATCACTAGTGTTTCTGTGTTGCTTGCGCACTCTGCTGCACGAGCAATGATTTGCTCCATTAGCACGTCTTGTTGCTCAGAACGAATTAACGCTTCAGCATGTTCCATGCTGTATGGTTCTAATGGATTGACGGTAGGCGATGTACTCAAAATGGTGGTTGAGCGTTCTGGACCTGTGTCACCTGAGCGAATTTGGGCAATGGGTTTAAAAAATTGCACCTTGACGCCTTTGCGTTCTAGTGCCCTAACCATTCCTAAGCTAAGTGACGTTAAACCAACGCCCACGCCAATCGGAATTAGCATAATATTACGAGACATGAAAACCTCTTAAACTTTGTTGTTCAATAAAACAGTATCGAATTTATTTTGCTGCAATTAACTTGATTGCATCTTCGGCAATAACCCATTCTTCATTGGTTGGGATAACCATTGCAACCGTGCTACCCGCTTTGGTAATCACACCTTGTTGGCCAAAGCGAGCGGCTTTGTTCAGTGTGTCGTCAACGTTAAAGTTAAAGATTTCAAGCAAGTTAAGCACTTTTTCACGGATGAGATCTGAGTTTTCACCGATGCCGCCAGTAAAAATAATCGCGTCTAAACGGCCTAATGGCACTGTGTATGAAGCAATGTACTTGGCTAGGCGATAGCAAAAAATGTCTAATGCTAGTGTCGCGCCTTTATGGCCATCTTGGTAACCTTCTTCAATGCCACGGCAATCATTTGTTAGCTCAGAAATACCTAATAAACCGCTTTGTTTGTTGAGCAGGTTATTCACTTCATCTAGGGTGTAACCCAATTGTTTAACTAAATGGAAAATAATTGACGGGTCTAAGTCACCACAACGCGTACCCATGACTAAACCTTCTAATGGAGTTAACCCCATTGATGTATCGACGCTTTTGCCACCTTTGATAGCCGTTACAGATGCGCCATTGCCTAAATGAGCACAAATCACATTGGTGTCTTTTATGTCTTTACCTAATACTTTTGCCGCTTCTCGGCTGACAAATAGGTGGCTAGTGCCGTGCATGCCATAACGACGAATACCGTGTTCGCGATACAATTTGTAAGGTAGAGCATAGACATAGGCTTTTTCTGGCATGGTTTGATGAAATGCTGTATCAAACACCGCAACTTGTGGCAGGTCAGGAAAAGAGGCAATAGCAGCGCGAATACCAATTAAGTGCGCAGGATTGTGTAATGGTGCAAGTGACGCGCAGTCTTCAATGCCTTGGATCACTTCAGGGGTGATTATCACAGAGCGAGTAAATTTTTCACCACCGTGTACGATACGATGACCAATGGCTTTAATTTGGGCGGCCAATTGCGGTTGTGGGGCTAAGATTTTATTAACGATAAATTCAACCGCTTCACGGTGTGCGGTGAACGCGCCGAGTTTGGCTTCGTTTTTACCACCATTAAATTTCCATTTAATACGCGAATCTTCTAAACCAAAACATTCTGCAAGACCAGAAATTTGTTCATCGCCTGATTGAGCATCAATGATGGCAAATTTTAATGATGAGCTACCGCAGTTGAGGACGAGTACTAATTTATCTGACATGTTAACGCCTTTTAAGTCAATGAAGCTAAATGAAATAATAAAATCCATTTTTGTGTAACGTTGAATTCAATCGTTACCCTGGGTGTATCTCCACGAATTGTGTACGCTATAAACTAGTGTATTTAGAACAATTCTCTGTATTATGCTAATGTAAAACCCTTGTACTCAGTTGTTTAGGTACCTTGATTGAACATGAATGTAATAACGTTATTTATAGATGGTCGCCGTTATATGAAGACCTGGCCTATGGTGCGACAATTGGGGTTATATTTCCCTGAATATCGTGTTGTCAAAGCCACACAATTAGCCATCATTGTGATGCCAATTTTGGGTTTGTTTGCCGCAGTCAGTCAGCTTTATGTATTGGGCTGGGACTTTTTACCGCAAGCCATCACTGTATTACTATTTTTTATCAGCTTACCTATCCAAGGTTTGCTGTGGTTAGGATGGCGAGCGCGACATCCTTTGCCGTTGTCATTATTTGATTGGGGCAACCGGCTCAGTTCAACCTTGACTGAAATGGGCGTTGCTTGCCAACCATTAAGCGCTAGAGCCTGTTATTTAGACATGGCTGCTATCTTAAAATTGGCCTTTGAACGTTTAGACCGAAGTTACTGGGAAGAATTATAATTCATCCTGTAATTAAACGGTCGCTAATTTACCTTAAAAGACCATAATCTAGTTTAATATGTTGCTTTTATGCCTCTTTCTAAAAAAACATGTTGCAGTTGTTGCAAAGTTTTTTCACTCGGTGCATGAACATTCGCCAATGCATATTCTTCACCAAAGGCTTGCCACTTGTGCTCCCCAAGGGCGTGATAAGGGAGTAATTCTACTTTTTCAACATTTTGCATAGGTTTAATAAATTCAGCTAATTCAATCGCCGACTCAACATCTTCTGTAAATCCAGCCACTACCACGTAGCGTATCCAGGTTTTAATACCGCGTTTGGCAAGGTATTGAGCGAATTGCAAGGTACGATGATTACTGACTTTGGTTAAATCGATGTGTTTGGCATCATTCATTTGTTTGATATCAAGTAGCACCAGGTCAGTATTGTCGAGCAGCTCGTCAATGACGGGTTCATATTTACGAACAAAACCATTGGTATCTAAACAAGTATGAATGCCTTGCGCTTTACATGCTTTGAACAATTCACTGACAAATTGTGCTTGGAGTATTGCTTCACCACCGCTGGCGGTGATACCGCCACCACTGGCATCGAGAAACGGCTGATAAGCAATCACCTGAGCCATAATCTCTTCAACCGACATAAGCTTTCCACCCTCTAGATCCCATGTGTCACGGTTATGGCAATATTGGCAGCGCATCAGGCAGCCTTGCATAAATGTGATATAGCGGATACCGGGTCCATCAACTGTACCAAATGATTCCACTGAATGTATGCGACCTAACGTCATTGGGGTTCCTTAATGTCGAAAAAAAGGCTGTATCGAAATGTCGATACAGCCCATTTTAGCAGAGACTACAGACCTTTAGTGAAAGTACGTGTAATGACGTCTTGTTGTTGCTCAGGTGTCAGTGCGTTGAAGCGTACAGCGTAACCTGATACACGAATGGTTAATTGTGGATACTTATCTGGATTCACAATCGCATCTTCAAGCATTTCACGGTTCATCACGTTCACGTTTAAGTGTTGACCACCTTCACGATTGGCTTTGCTGGCAAAATAACCATCCATTAATGATGCCAAGTTGGTACGGCGACCTGAGTCATCTTTTCCTAATGCATTTGGCACAATTGAGAAGGTATAAGAAATACCGTCTTGAGCGTGAGCAAATGGCAGCTTAGCCACAGACGTTAATGAAGCAATCGCGCCATTTTCATCACGGCCGTGCATTGGGTTAGCACCTGGTGCAAATGGGGCACCTGAGCGACGACCGTCTGGTGTGTTACCGGTTTTCTTACCATAAACCACGTTAGAGGTAATGGTTAAGATAGACTGTGTTGGAATGGCATTGCGATACATTTTCTTATCGCGAATTTTAGCCATAAAGCGTTCAACTAAGTCACACGCGATGTCATCAACACGTGGATCGTTGTTACCAAATTTTGGATAATCACCTTCGATTTCAAAATCAACGGCAATACCGTCTTCATCACGAATAGGTTTAACTTTTGCGTATTTAATAGCAGACAGTGAGTCAGCTGCAATGGATAAACCAGCGATACCACATGCCATGGTACGGCGTACATCACGGTCATGAAGGGCCATTAATGCAGATTCGTAAGAATACTTGTCATGCATAAAATGGATCGCGTTTAGGGCTGTCACGTAATGTGTAGCTAACCAATCCATTAAGCCGTCTAAACGAGACATCACATCGTCAAATTCTAGGACATCGCTTGTAATAGCATCTGCTTTAGGCGCAATTTGGATTTTAAGTTTTTCGTCAACACCGCCGTTGATGGCATAAAGCATGGTTTTGGCAAGGTTAGCGCGAGCTCCGAAGAACTGCATGTGCTTACCGACAACCATTGGGCTTACACAACATGCGATAGCATAGTCGTCTGACTCGAAGTCCGGACGCATTAAGTCATCGTTTTCATATTGAATTGAGCTGGTGTCAATTGATACTTTAGCACAGTAGCTTTTAAAGCCTTGTGGTAGTTGAGTCGACCACAATACTGTGATGTTTGGCTCTGGACTTGCACCCATGTTGTAAAGAGTGTGCAAGAAACGGAAGCTTGATTTAGTCACCAGTGTACGACCATCAAGGCCCATACCTGCAACAGACTCTGTTGCCCAAATTGGGTCGCCAGAGAATAATTCGTCGTATTCTGGAGTACGTAAAAAACGAACCATACGCAGTTTCATTACGAAATGGTCAATCATTTCTTGCGCTTGTTGTTCTGTGATTAAGCCGCTTTTTAAATCACGTTCAATGTAAACATCAAGGAAGGTTGAAGTACGGCCTAATGACATTGCAGCGCCGTTTTGGCTTTTCACTGCAGCAAGATAGCCAAAGTACGTCCACTGAATTGCTTCTTTCGCGTTTTTAGCTGGAACAGAAATATCGCAGCCGTATTTAGCGGCCATGGTTTTCATATGACCTAACGCACGATGTTGTTCTGCGATTTCTTCACGAAGCTGGATAACACTTTGCAAATCCTCACCGGCTTCCATTTGAGCTTGTAAAGATGCAAATTGGTTAAACTTGTCTTGCATTAAATAGTCGATACCATACAACGCGACACGACGGTAATCACCAATAATACGACCACGACCGTATGCGTCTGGTAAACCGGTTAATACGCCAGATTTACGACATGCCATGATTTCAGGCGTGTATACATCAAATACCCCCTGGTTGTGGGTTTTACGTAATTCTGAGTAAGTATATTGCACGTCAGCGTTTAGTTCGCGACCATAAGCTTGGCATGAACCTTCAACCATACGAATGCCGCCATTAGGCAACATGGCGCGTTTTAATGGTGCATCTGTTTGTAAACCAACAATCGTTTCTAGATCTTTGTTGATATAGCCTGCGTCGTGCGAGGTAATGGTTGACACCATATCAGTATCAAAATCGACAGGTGCGTGAGTTTGGTTTTCTAACTTGATGCCTTCCATCACTTTATCCCATAGCGATAAAGTAGCATCGGTTGCGCCAGCTAAGAATGCTTCATCACCCTCGTATGGCGTATAGTTTTTCTGGATAAAGTCACGTACGTTAACTTCTGTTTTCCAATCGCCAGCTACGAAACCTTCCCACGCATTGGCAAATAGTTCGGTTTTATCTGTCATTTACTTAACCCTCTGGTTGTTTAATTACGGATACCTTTCAAGTAAAACAAGCGCTGTTATCCGTTAAATGTTTGCATTCTAGTGTCTAGGAACATTCGCTAGACTGAGTCGTTTACCGCTTCTGCGACATTCTTGGCAATCGGTATGCCTAACTCACTTTAATGACGCTTCAGATCTAATAACCGGCAATGGTTTTAAATTGGTAAGACCATTTATCCACCTAATAATAATAGCACAAGCCATAGGTATTTTCGGCACATTTCGTTATTGGATTGGTAAAACTGTTAACTGGTTAACAATACCGTTTTTTATTTGGCGTTAAGCAGCCAACAAAAAAAGCGAAACATGATCTGTTTCGCTTTTTTAGTGGTTTTTTGAGTGAGGTTTTATTATAGCAGTGCAGGGATGCCTTCAATCATTCCTACGGCAAGCATGGCAGCTAAACAAATCACAAATGCAAGGCCTGGGATCACAATTCTGTCAGCAAATGATAATGTTTTAGGGCGCTCTTTATCGCCAATCAAACCATTGTTATCAAGTAGCATTGTTAGTGCCCAAGCAAGTACTGGGTTGGCAACAAATGAGGCGAAAATACAAATGCCGGCAGCTTGACTGCTGGTGGTATCTTTTACCATTTGTAAACCCGCTTCAAGTAGCGGTAAAAACACACCGACTAATAGCGCAATAGACATTACAGGGCGCCATACGGTGATATCCATTGGGTAACCTACAATCGCCACAATAATACATAAACTACCGAGTAAAATTGCGCCTGCTGGAATAGGGCGTTTAGCGATAGCCGCAGGGATCATGTATGTTCCCCAAGATGAAGTAATGTTACCGCCACCTACAGCTGTACCAACCATCTGTCTGATTGAGCATGTGGTCATCGTGTCGTCCACATCCATTAATACTTTTTCTGCACCTTTAGGGTAGTTGAGCTCTTGGAAAATACGGTGACCCAAAAAGTCAGGTGACCACATTGCGACAGCTAAAATGGCGAAAGGTAGAGAGGCGATAAAGTGGGCCATATTAGGTAAGCCCAACATCCAGCCGTGTTCTGTAGAGCCCCACCAGTAAACGGGGTTTAAATTAGGGATACCAGGTGCGGTAGTAAATTGCAGATCAAGCCCTGCGCCCAGTCCAAATGCTAACGCAATGGCAGCAATCGAACACAGCGGAATGGCTAACCAACGTTTGCCAAACTTAGCTAATGACGCATAGATTATGACGTTTATTACCAGGATGATAAAGGCTACATACCCTAGTGAATAATCTAAGCTGTGTTTCGCTTGTAAGCCGCCAGCCCAATCAAACAACGACCCTATTTGACTCTTAGCGCCCATAAAGCCAAGAAACACCAATAAGCCGCCAGCAACTCCACTACTGGTGAGATTAACCAGTTTTGAACCCCCTTTGAAATAGCTTAACAACAAGCCGAATATACCGATAAGGATTGCTAAAGCTAACGGATGAGCACCAGCAAGGGCGATGGTGCCAATGAGCGGGATCATTGGGCCGTGATTTCCGCCAAGGTTTGCACGTGGATTAATTAATCCCGAGCTGATAATACAAAACAATAATGCAGGAATAAGCATTTCTACGCGCACAATTTGAATGGCAAATTCAGCCCCCAGATTGACATGCTCCCACTTTTCACTGAGCCCTGCCGCCCATGCAGCCATTACCGCTGAGTACATTACTGTAATACCAATAGTACCTGCGATGGCTGGGACTAAGTCTTCCCATTCAAAGCGAAAGTCACGCCCAGGAAGGTTAAGTCCCCAGCGCCTTGGTTTCATTATTTTTAATTCGTTTTCTAAGTAGGCATCGCGCGTTGCAAATTCACTGGCTGGGCGGTGAAGTTCACTGTAACTCGCTTCATTGTCTGGTGTGGCTGCTTGATTGCTTGTATCTGACATAATTTCTCATTCTCCGAAAAGAACAGGTTATTTCATCAATTGATGAAGTTGAGTGTGTTCCATTGCAGTGATGGCGGTTGGCCATTAAGTTAGCTAGCCAATGAGCTTAATGCGCTCAGATCACCTTACTCGACTGCGATGCATTTTCATCAAATTGCGCCACAGTGATGTCCTTATAGTGTGTGTTTTTCTTGGTAAGACCAATTTACCTGTTAATTTTAGCATAGGCCGTGCAGACCATCACTTGCTATCAAGAAAGTTGATGTTTTGTTTATTCGAAGTGGGAGCTGGTTAACAAATTGAAGCTAATATTAGATCAATAAATTGCATTTATACGGGATGGTGTCGTTTGTTTTTTGTTCAAATCAAGGTTGCAGGGTAATGTTGTTATTTGATTGGTGATGTAAGGTTGCTTCATTACCGCGCCCAGCACTGAAAACAAGGCGATGCTCTGAAGCAAATATCTTCAAGTTGATTTGGCATAGCCAAAGTTTACAGGCACCGAAACGAAACGAGCATAGTGTCATAAGCAATCATATTACAACATTGAATGACATCGGATTTCATTTGATGTAAAAGCATATCATTGTCAATTACATCATCTGTATTTAACAGGGCGCTGCGCTGTAAACGGCCTAAAAAACTGTGGTGTTGAACCTGGGTATGGTGAATGTCTTTATCGAGTTCAATCTCAATATCCCATTCTGCAAACGCCATTTGAATTTCTTGTTCAAATTGCTTTTGCATCAATATATTATCGCCATCAGCGTCAGCTAAATTGTCAGCGGTAAATTCATGGGTTATTACCAGCTCAAATTGAGCAAGCATATCCAGCATATTGTTATGAACCATGTGGTTCTCCTATCCAGTGATAGTATTTGTGATTAGCATACTAGCTTGCTTTACAATGGTATTTTTGCTGCATGTGCTTTACCGAGTGTGTTGCAATTTCAGTGAATACCGTTAGGTTTATATCTGATAATTTATTGATGTAGAGGCACGATTTACCTAATTTATGCTTGCCTAGCTTTGAAAGTAATTGTTGGTATGCTTCAAATCCTGGCATGATATACACCACTAAATGTTGTTTACGCGGTGAGAAGGCTATGACGGCAGATCCGCCTTCTCGGCCACTCTCATATTGATAATGATAGTGACCAAATCCAATAATGCTTCCCATTAAATAGGGTTTATAACCCGATGCGCTTTCAAGTAGTGATAACAGACTATGTGCATCTTTCTGCCTGGCCTCATTATCTAACTTTGATAGAAAGAGTTTAATGTCGTCCATTTATTTATCCTCTTGCAGTATCGAAAAACCTAATTTTTTAGAAGGGTAATCGCATTTGTTGCCGTTGCATGTGTTCATTTAGTCATCAATTTTACGCCATATTTACGCCATAATGTTTACAAACAAAGCCCACTGAAACTGTGTTTTTTATCTAGATTACCTACACTTTAGCACTGTCTGTGCATATCCGTTGAGTGGTTTGAATTTTTGATTCAGTCATTTACCCGTCGTTTATTGTGGGTCTAAATATCTTGTGCTGGCATAGTCGATATAACGCTTTTGGATATTGTTTTATTAATGCTATTTTTTTGCTAATCGTTTGGCCTCAGCAATAAGGCAGGCTCTTAACGGATTATCACCCGTATCTTGACGCCATATAAACGACAAATGACGATTTAAATTAAGCTCTGGTGTGTTGAGCACCACCAACTCACCTTTAAATACGTCTTTTTCAATATCTAAATAGGGCAGGCAGCTTAAATAGACTCCATTTTTAACAAGTGCTTTTAATAAACGTGAGCTTACGGCAGCATGGCGTGACATAAGTAATAAAGCAAAAAATCTGGTTTCTTAAATTTCAGGCACGGCAATACTTAGGCCACTGGCCCAAGCATTGCTTGATTATGAGCGGTTTATTATTGGTATTGGTCGAGATAATTCCAAGGTAGGTATTTTTCAGGATGCTTTTTTGCATCATCCGCATCTCGTTGCAGTCGCGTAAAGTAATCAAATACATTGATGCCTGCTTCATTGCCTGTTGCTATCATCGACGTGATAACATCGCCAATGTTCGCACCGAGTAAGCTTTTACGAAACATCGCATTTTTTCTATCTCGCACCACTATTTTTAACATCGATTCTATGCGGTTATTATCTATTTTTACCCCTTCGTGATGGCAAAATAAACTCAGCCCGTCATAGTGTTTTAAAAAATAACGGATAGCTTTGCCTAGACCGCTATTTTCTTCAATGCTTTCATTAGTAAAGTGCTTTTCACCCCAACTTTTAATCGCTTCAAGTATGGGTAATGAATGTTGCTGATGGTACTCAAGTCGCTCGCGTGCGGTGAGTTCACGTTCAATGGTTGTCTGTTCATTGCGCCAAACTTCACCATAGAGTGTGAGTATATTTTCAACCTCTTCGGGGAAATGATTAATGACATCGACAAACTGGCGCCTTGCATGGCTATTACAAAGTGATGTTTCAACCTCGCAAGTACTTGGCTGATTACTGGCGAGCGCATCACTCATTAATATCGGTGCGACAGTGACTTGTCGTTTGTAGAGTATGCGGTCGATAAACTCACCTGCGTGCCCAATATTGGTTTCAAATAACACAATATCATGGCCCGTTTTTAAGCTGGCAATCACTCCTGATGTATAAACACCTGAGCGCAAGCGTGTTTTCTCGCTATTACGTACTTTCTTTTCAACTGGCTTGGCGTCAAGAATACGGTGGGTGGTGTCATCTAAGTAATAGTGCTTTGCATCGCCAGCCAACTCAAACAAGTGCTGGTAAACAGGATAAATCGCATCACAGACAAGCTCTACTTGGTCAAACACCGTCGACGCAGTGATGTTGACGCCCAATAGCTTTTGGATGTTGCCTTGACGATAAAAAGGTAGCCCTGCAAAGTATTTATAAATCGCCATTAACGCACGCGCAGAGTAACCATATTTTTGATGACTATTACCGTCATGTAATACTTCATCGGGCAGGTTTGCCGTGAAATAGGCACCACACGCATTGCAACGCAAGCGCTCCATAATATGTTGCTCTGGGGTAAAAGGCGTTTGCCCTGTAATGCGCAACAAACTGCCAGGCTCGACTTTATAGACCTTACCTTTCAAACATTCTGGGCAGCTATCCCCTTTATTTACTTCGTTTAACGCATGTTTGATGATAACCGGTTTGACCTGTGTAAAGTCTTCATCCTGTGTTTTTAGTTTTTTACTTTTCTTGCTGGTTTTTTTCTGTGCTTTACACAGGTCGCTTTGTTTTTCTGATGATTTTTCAATCCCAAGTAACTTACGTAATTTATGCACGGTGATACCGTGGTCAGCTAGCTTGTTTTGTGTTGTTGTTAATGTCAGTAACGCATCAAGCAATAACTGATAATCATCAGCGCTAAGCGCAAGATTATTTTCTTTGGCTTCAATCACTCGCTTGATTAAATCATCGAGAGATTGTGCATCGATATCGTTAAAAGGTTTTGCCACAATAAGCCTTTTGCCTGCGGGAATAAAAAAGAGGATGGAGTATGATCCCATTTAAAATGAAATCAAGCGGTTATTTATAATGGGTGGTAATTCCCGCTGAGCAATTGCCGTAAATGTTTGGCGTCCACGGACGTCATGGCACTATTAATGGTTGGCCAGCCAGAGAACTTGCCCTTAGATAAACGCTTTGTCATCAACCAAAAACCGTTATTTTCATAAGCGAGTGCGCGCACCATGGTTTTGTTACGATTAATAAAAACAAACAAGGTACCAGAGCGAGGCTCACAATGAAGGCGTTGTTTACACAGCGTAGCTAACCCATCAATGCCTTGACGAAAATCAGCGGGCTGGGTAGCAATCAAAATGTCGCTATGACGGGTTAAATGGATCATGATTTTATGGCCTCAATTAACTGAGCAAACCGTGTTTCGCTGACTTCGCCAGATACGGCTAAAGAATTGCCATTGTTGAACTTCAGGGAGATAGAAAGCGACTCGGTTATCGGCGTTGCATTGGGTAGTGAAATAAAGTGATTGGATACATCACTTGATGAGTTGGCGGTAAGCCAAGTATTGAATTGCTCATGACTAATACGCAACTTTTTAACAATGGTTGTTTTTGAATAATGCGGTAAAAGGGCGATCGCTTGCTGGCGCAAATTTTCAGGGATTGCACTACCTCGAGAAGGTTTATTGCTTCGCCACTGTTCAAAGTTAGCGAGGGTGTTAAGGAGTTTATCTGGCATCATTGTGACCGGGTTGATTTAGTTACAATGATTAAATCAGGTTAATTGAAATAAGTTGAGCTACGCTGCCGTAAGCTCACTAATAAACCGACTTGTTCATATTCTTTCCACACATTGAGTTTATCAATCAATCCGTGAATTGCTGCATCAAAAATGCGTCGTGTACCCGCACCAGGTTCTCTTAATACCCATTTAGCGAGCTCTAGCTGAGACAGGCTGGTTTTGGGGTGCTGAGCGAAGGGATGGTGGGGGGCTGCAACAACGACAAGGTGGTCATCTATCCACGGTTCTTGATGAAGTCGACTGTCATCAATACGTCCTTCAATAATGCCTAAGTCAAATTGGTAATCTAGTACTTCTTTGGCAACATGATCACTGTTTTCTACCGCGAGCTCTATCCTGAGTTCAGGAAAGTCATTATCAATGTTACTGATAAGTTGAGGGAGTAGGTGTTCTGCTGCAGTTTGGCTGGAGCATAGCTTAACGGTGCCGCTGATAATATGTTGGTCATGTAGGCCGAGGGTTATTTGTTGGGCATCTTGGAGCAACTTTTGAGCTCTTGGGCGTAACCATTGCCCCCAGTGACTCAAAATTAATCGATTTCCTTGACGTATAAATAACGGACGTCCCAGTAAATGCTCAAGTTGACTTAATGACATACTCACAGCAGATTGGCTCATCGATAATTTTTTGGCCGCCGCACTAACACTTTCTAGGCTGGCCACTGCGTCAAAAACAGCGATTTGTTTTAATGTGAAATGCATACATTACCTATTGATAGTAAAGCCAATGAGCCAATAGTCGGTCATTTTGGCTATACGGTATAGTCATCAATGTGAGTTTTGTGGCGAGATTAGCAGTAATCCAAGAAACAGGCGGGCTTTACCCCCATACATACAAATAAAAAAACGGCATCAAAAGATGTAATGCCGATCGTTTAAGCGACTTGAACGATCTTTTCTAGGCTTCATAATCGGTCTTAGATTTATTTCTGAGGCCGATTTTTTATGTCTGAATTTTCTTTAGAGTTACAAGCGACTGCTGAATTGCATTTTCCAGAGTCAATCGACTCATTTCGCAAAAATATCCCTATCGAATGGGTATCGGAAGCCGTTAATCAAACAGGCCGTGCCGCCGTCAGAAAGAGAAGATTCCCTGCTGAACAAGCCGTTTGGTTGGTACTTGGGATTGGTTTGATGCGTAATCGTTCTATTAGCGATGTTTGCGATAAATTGGAATTGGCTTTTCCTGATTCAAAAGGCGATTTGCCCCCCTTAGCCACGAGCAGCATTGTTAAAGCTAGACAGCGCATTGGTTATGAACCATTGCGGTACCTATTTCACACCACGGCAACTCACTGGGAAGCTGAAGGACAGTCAGACTCAGTCTGCGGTCTTAAGCTTCTTAGCGTTGATGGCACTCAATTTAAAACGCCAGAAACTGAAGATAATAAAAAGTTAGGCTACGCCAGAGGTAAATCAACATTCCCCTCGGTCCTTGCTGTGACGCTCATGTCAACACGAACGCACCTCATTTCTGATGCCGCCTTCGGCCCCATAACAAACAGTGAAATATCTTATGCTCAACAACTTGTAGGCTCAGCCCCAGATAATTCTTTGACTCTTTTTGACCGTGGTTTCATGTCTGCAGAGCTTTTTGAATCATGGCGTGGAGCAGGAGCGAATACTCACTGGCTCACACCAATAAAAAGCAAATTTAGGTACGAAGTTTTAGAAGAATACTCAGAGCACGATAAACTGATAAAAATGCCTGTGTCACCTGATGCAAAAAGAAAATATCCTCACCTTAGGGATAGTTGGCAAGCTCGTTTGGTGCTTATTCCTGTGCCTAAAGGAGAAATCAAAGGGTTTATAACCTCACTAGAATGCCCGATTACCTACCCATTGAAAGATATCATTAACGTTTATTGGGAACGCTGGGAAATAGAGCAGAGTTATGGTGAACTCAAGCAAGGTCAACTGAATAATCAAGCCATTCTTAGAAGCCAAAAAGTCGAAGGTATTTATCAAGAACTATGGGGAATCTTAATTTCTTATAACCTAGTTCGATTAGAAATGAAAAGGATGGCAGAATCTCATGACGTAGAGCCATTAAGAATAAGCTTTATCAATGCATTAAGACTCATTCAAGATGAGTTCCTATGGTGCTCAGGACGGACACCTGGAACGATCCCTAAAAAGCTGCAAAACCTTAGGGAGAATGGAAAGCGATTAATCCTACCAAAAAAAAGAAAGCGAAAACCATTTCCAAGACAAGTGCTATATAAAGCACCACGTTACCCCTATAAGAAAAGAGCCGCTCACTGTTAAGCGAGCGGCATTACATCAAAAGATGCCGTTTAAAAGACAGAACTTACAAAAACATCATATCAATGTTTAAAATTTATAAGTTGCTGTGGTGTGGAAGAAACGACCTACGTTGTCATACGCTGAGCTTGCTTCTTCAGTACCTGTAGTACCGTAAGGTAAGTCACGGTTAAATACGTTGTCGATACCAAACTTCAATGTCACGCCAGAGTCAAAGTTATACGCCACAGATACATCACTGATGTAGTAGTCGCCATAGGCCATAGCGCTGCTTGGGTTTGCATTGTTATCTAATGTGTAGTTAGTGTACAAGTCTACCGCTTGGATATAACGAGTTCTCCAGGCATAGTCCCAGTTATTGATCGCATAACCTACACTTAAGTTAGCCTGCCACTTTGCATAACCAGCCGTACCAGCAAGCTCTTCATAAGTGTCTGGCTCATCTTGGAATGAATAATCATTACGCTTAAGCAGACGAGTCGCAATCAGGTTAGTTGTTACGTCACCTTCAAAGGCTTCAAAGGTGTAGCGAATATCAAAGTCGATACCAGATGCTTCAAGTGAAGCGATATTTAACGCAAATTGTTTAATTTGGGTAATTTCGCCAGTGCTTGAATCACGAGTAATCAAACTGCAGTATTCGTTGTTAATACCTGATGTAGAGTCTACACAACGGTCAAGAATATCTTGAGCACCTACAGCGCTAATGGCGTTTTCGATTTCGATATCCCAGTAATCAGTGGTAATAGACAAACCTTCGATAAAGCTTGGTTGATATACCACACCTAAGGTGTAACTTGTTGACTCTTCTTCTTTTAACTCTTCATTACCGCCACTTAATCCTTCAAGTGTTTTGTCATCATAATCTGAGTCAAAGCTGCTTGAAACGCCTAATGCGGCACAGTTTGCTTCGCGAACAGAGGCATCACTTAAGTCATTTAGGTTTGATGTGCGGCAAGGATCATCAACACTAAAGAACGTTTGACTCGCAGCGCCATAAAGCTCACTGATGTTAGGTGCACGGATTGCTTCAGAGTACGTAGTACGAACACGAACTTCGTCGTCGACTTCCCAGCTTAAGCCTGTTTTCCAGGTAGTGGCATTGCCAATGGTGCTGTAATCAGCAAAACGAACAGCTAAATCAAGATCTAACTGACGAACCATAGGTAAGTCAGCTAATAACGGCACTGTCATTTCGGCAAAGACTTCGCTGACGTCAAATTCGCCTTTGTCTTCACCCAATACGTTGAAGAAAGTTCCTTCAGCATTATCAGGTTCAAAGATTTCACTTTGTTCTTTACGGTATTCAACACCGGTAGAGAACCCAACATAACCCGCTGGCATTTCAAACAAACCAGAGTTTGTCATAGTGCCACCTAATACGGTCTGCTTAATCACCGAGGTACCGATAGAGGTGGTATTAATATAATCAATGGCTTCTTGGCTAGGAGCACCAAACCCAAAAATATCAACAGCCACACAGCCAGCAGCTCTTGCTGTTTCATCGCGACATACGGCTTCGCCATCAACTAAAATTGAATCAAGCGCATTGGCGTAATTGCTATAGACTAAGTTGTTTTTGTTAATACGCTTAAGATCAGTTTGGCCATAAACAGCGTAAACATCGTAATCCCAATCTTCTAAAACAACACCTTCCATACCTAAAACGTAGCGTTGGGTTTCACGGGTATCATCTTCGATACGTACACCTAAATCCGTCATAAAGCGACGAACGTTGATCGTGTCTACGTCATTAGCTTGCATTAAGCTCGCAAGTTCTGGGCTAACAAAGGCATTATCTATGCTGACATTGTTAACTGAACTACCAAAGAAAAATGCAGGTTGTCCTTCGTCAGTTGACTGACTATTAACGTATTTGCTTTCAAAATAAACGTTGTGATCATCGTTTAGTTGGTAGTTTGTTTTGAAGTTAATATTGTAACGTTCAAATTCAGGCTGCAAGGTAACAAACTGATTTAAGTTAGTGAAGTCACAATCGGCACAACGAATACCATCAACGTTTTCGCCCAAGTACACATCTTTCATTGAACCGTCAGCGTTAAAGGTTTTCCAACCATCTAAATAAAACGTGCCGGCATTACTGATGCTGTAATGACCTGCATTTGGCGTTAAAATTTTATCAGGATCAGCTGGGTCGTTATTATCTACGGTGCGGCTTGAGTTGGTTAAACTGGCAAACGATGTTGCAGTTTGCTCGCGGTCATAAGCGGCTAATTCATCTTGTGCACTGTACTCAACGGCAAAAGCAATATTACCATCGCCTTGCGCAAAATCGGTACCGTAAGAAAGAGAGAAACGATCTTTATTAAAATCGCTGTCATCAGCCCAGCCTTTTGTGGCAGAAACATCTAAACCGTTAACATTTTTCTTTAAAATAAAGTTAACCACGCCTGTTACCGCATCAGCACCATAAATTGCAGATGCGCCACCGGTGATCACTTCTACTTTATCAATCCACACACTTGGGATGGTATTGACGTCAACAGATGAAGTACCCGCAGAGCTTGATACATGGCGCTTACCATTAACTAGCACTAGGGTTCTAGCAGTACCCATGCTTCTTAAATCAAGTAAGTTAAGTCCAGAAGTACCAATAAAACGACCAGAGTTTGCCAATGAGTAGGTGTTGCCTAGTGCAGGTAATTGGTTTAGCGCTTCACCAATGTTAGTTACACCTGTTGATAACAATTCGTCACCGGTAATAACAGTTACAGGTGTTGGCGCGATTGCACCTTCACGAATAATGCGTGAGCCCGTAACAGAAATACGTTCAACATTTGATGCGTCTGTTTCTTCTGCAACAGCATAGATTGATGTGGTGGCAGACAAGGCTACACCACTGATTAACGCAATGCGAACCGCACTGGCTAATTTTGAATTAACTTGCATTTATCACTCCCAGAAATGTTTTTTATTATGGTGTAATTGTTGTCAATATATTGCTGAGCAAGTTGACATAACATTACACGTACATGGATATAACCATTAACGAAATAAAAAACAACACTGTAAAGTTTAATCGTTTCCAGTTAAGAGTTAACTTATGTCGTTATTTTTAAATACAAAAAATCAACAAGTGGGCGACTTAAATACAAATTTGTAAATTATTGCATTTACAAAAGTTGATATTGTTATCGAGGTGTTGGTAAATAATGTTAATAATAAATTCGCAGACGGTTTTTTAATCTAATATTGTTGATGATATGTAATTTAAATTTATTTAAAAAATAAGATGAATTTATTTAATAATGGGATATTTAACGATAAACGTGATGATAAATAGCACAATGGCATATTGCATACATTATATAAAAATAGGTTAATGCCATTACGCTTGCTGAGAAATTTCAACCAAAAATGTAATCCAGGTGTTGGATATGCAATTTTATTGATTGTTTATGCATCTCAATATATAAAAAAGCCAGCAATTTTTTGCTGGCTTTTTAGTGATACCGATAAGGTGTTTGAGCTAAACCCAAACAATTGTACGCTGGTATGTGGTGTATTTACTGTACGTTTTCGCTATCGCCAAATTCACCAGCAAATAATACTGATGATAAATAACGCTCTGCAGCCGACGGTAGAACAACCACAATGGTCTTGTCTGCAAATTCTGGTAACGCAGCAATACGGTTTGCTGCAACAACAGCAGCGCCTGAAGAAATACCCACTAAGATACCTTCTTCTTTCATTAAGCGGCGTGCCATTTCAATAGACTCTTCGTTAGTGACTGCTTCAACACGGTCAATAATCGATAAGTCTAGGTTGCCCGGAATAAAACCAGCACCAATACCCTGAATTTTATGAGGGCCTGGTTGGATCGGTTGTCCTGCTAATGCTTGTGCAATAACCGGTGAGTCAGCGGGTTCAACAGCGACTGAAGTAATGGTTTTACCTTGTGCTTTAAGGTAACGGCTTACACCTGTTAATGTGCCACCTGTACCTACACCTGCAACAAATACGTCAACAGCACCATCGGTGTCATTCCAGATTTCAGGGCCGGTGGTTTTTTCATGTATCTCTGGGTTAGCAGGGTTACTAAATTGTCCAAGTACTAAATATTTTTCTGGGGCTGATTGGCGAATTTCTTCTGCTTTATCAATCGCGCCTTTCATGCCCTTAGCGCCTTCTGTTAACACTAAGTTTGCACCTAGGGCTTTGAGTAACTTACGGCGCTCAAGGCTCATCGTGTTAGGCATGGTTAATGTTAATTTGTAACCGCGAGCAGCAGCAACATAAGCAAGTGCAATACCTGTGTTACCTGAAGTCGGTTCTATTAATTCGATGTCTTTGGTTAGCAAACCTTTTTTCTCTGCATCCCAAATCATGTTAGCGCCAATACGACACTTAACACTGAAGCTTGGATTACGTGCTTCTACCTTTGCTAACACCTTGCCATTACTGACACGGTTTAAACGAACTAACGGGGTATTACCTAAAGTGTATGAATTATCTTCGAAAATTTTGCTCATGGATTATTTGCTCCTATGGTTGCATCAAACAATCATAATCAGATAGACAGGATTTAGAAGTGAAAGTTTGTTCTTCTTTATTCTTTTTAGTTATTAGCGTTTATGCTGTTATACTAAATCAGCAGTTATTGCTGGGTTATTGGCCTTTTAGGCTAAAGAATGCTCAATTGATGGTCTGACCATTATGCAATTTTAATTTAGTATGACGAAAACAAAATATAAAATACTAGAATAGCTGCAATCAGTTAATTCAGCTCGCGCAAAAGCAATAAGACAGATGCAGAGGGTAGTGATTGTAATGACATCATTATACTTAACTCACATCAGGGGACCGTCTTGTTGCTAATGAGCATTAACTCTCTTACTCACAAATAATGGTAGAGCAAAATGAATAAAGTTGTGATTTCTGGTAGTGGTTTGTACACACCACCGCATAGTGTGTCTAATGACGAATTGGTCACTTGCTACAACAGTTATGTTGATCAATATAACCAACAACATGCCGCAGAGATAGAGGCGGGGACGACAGCCGCATTGGCATACTCTTCAAGTGAGTTTATTGAAAAAGCATCAGGCATTAAAAGCCGCTATGTGATGGTTAAAGACGGTATTTTAGACACCAATATCATGATGCCATTAATAGCCGATCAACCATCTGAAGCATTATCCATGCAAGCGGAAATGGGCATAGCTGCGGCCAAACAAGCCTTAGAACAGGCAAATGTTAACCCGGAAGATATCGATTTAGTGATTGTTGCCTGTGCTTATACCCAACGAGCCTATCCAGCCATTGCCATTGAAATTCAACAAGCCATGGGCACGAAAGGTTTTGCCTATGACATGCTAGTGGCATGTTCATCAGCCACCTTTGCAATTGTGAATGCGGTTAATGCAATACGCGGAGGTACAGCAAGTCGTGTGTTAGTGATTAACCCTGAGTTGACCTCACCACAAATTAACTTTCGCGATCGTGACAGTCATTTTATTTTTGGTGACGTAGCCACTGCTGTGGTGGTTGAGCGTGCTGATCTAGCAACATCGACGAATGCCTTTAGTGTGTTATCGACTCGTTGTGTAACCGATTACTCAAGCAATATTCGCAGTAACTTTGGTTTTGTTAATCGTTGCGATCCAGCAAATATCAACAGTGCTGATAAGCTGTTTCATCAACAAGGTCGTAAGGTGTTTAAAGAGTTACTGCCGATGATTTATCAACACCTTGATGCTCAGTTTGTTGACGAGCAAATAAAACCTGAAGAGTTTAAGCGTTTATGGTTACACCAAGCTAACATTAATATGAATTTGTTTGTTGTGAAAAAACTGCTTGGTGATAATGTTGAACCAACACAAGCACCTATCGTTTTGGATGAATATGCCAATACGGCTTCTGCTGGCTCTGTGATTGCTTTTCACAAATATAACCAGGACTTTAAAACCGGCGATTTAGGCTTGTTGTGTTCATTTGGTGCTGGGTATTCGATTGGCAGTATTGTATTAGAGAAGTGTTAATTTATTTAATAATCAGATAAAAGGGCAATGTATTGAGAATATTGATTGTTGAAGACAGTGAAACGATATCTAAAATCTTAAAACATTTAATTGTGCAAGATCTTGGTTATCATGTTGATATTGCACCAGATATGGCCAGTGCACTCACGTTGTTGGAGCAGCATCAGTATTTTGTTGTCGTTGCCGATTTGAACCTACCAGATGCATCTAATGGCGACATTGTGCGTCTGGTGTTATCTGCTTATAAAACACCGTGTATTGTGTTAACCAGCAACCTCGATGCTGATCAGCGGCGTGAAATTTTAAAATTAGGTATTGTTGACTACATACCAAAAGACAACCGTTACAGTTATCAGTATGTGGTAAAACTTATAGATAGGTTATATCGCAATCAACAGGTAAAAGTGCTGGTAGTGGATGATTCTGTTGTTAGCCGTAAGTTTGTGCGTATGTTGCTTGAGCATCACCTTTTTCAAGTAATAGAAGCTAATGACGGTGAAGCAGCGCTTGCCATACTAGAGCAAGAGGATGATATTCAACTGCTGATCACCGATTACAACATGCCTATCATTGACGGTGTTGAGTTGATCCTGCGTGTACGTGAAAAATATAACCGTGAAGATATCGCGATTATAGGTTTGTCTAATGACAGTGACGAAAGTTTATCGGCAAAGTTTATTAAAAATGGTGCAAATGACTTTTTACAAAAGCCATTTGTTCATGAAGAGTTTCATTGTCGGGTGCTCAATACGTTAGATTCGCTCGATATGATGCGAAATTTATGGAGCAAGGCAAACCGTGACTATTTAACTAAAATTTATACTCGGCTGTATTTTTTTTCCGAACACAACAGCAAAGATTCTGAAAACGCTTTACTGTCGGTGGCATTATTAGACTTAGATTATTTCAAAAAAATTAACGATACCCATGGCCATGATGTTGGCGATCAGGTGTTAATTGAGTTTGCTCAGCGTCTAGACAATGCATTTGGATCTAATTTTACGGTTGCCCGGTTTGGCGGTGAGGAGTTTGTGGTGGCATTTAAAGGATTAGATGACATTAAAACGACTACCTTAATGGATAAGTTTAGAGAACAATGCGAAGCTAATCCTATGCAAACCACCGCGGGTGATTTAGTGGTTACGTTTAGTTGTGGTGTTGCAACGAGAAATAATGAAACACTGGATCAAACATTACAACGTGCCGATGAACTCTTGTATCAAGCAAAAACGGCGGGGCGTAATCAAGTGATTAGGGCCTGTTGATACCAAAAGTTATCCCAAAACAATAATGCCGTTGATGTAGTTCATCAACGGCATTATTGTTATTTGGACGGGAAAATTTTGTTATAACAACCAAGCGTAACTTACTTTCATGAAGTAGGTTTTTTCATCTTGAGTTAATGAGTCAATATCATCATTTGCTACAAATGCATCAGAATAACCAAGGTAAAATACACTTTGTGGATTTAATTTGTAGCCATACAACAACTCGTTACCAAGATCTTGATAGAGACTATCGGGCTTTTGGTATAAATATAGCGCTGGATCGCGTTCAATGTGGGTATAAACCGTACTGAAACGAATAAAGCTGTTAAGTGTGAGTTGCCAATTTAACCGTACATCACTGAGATTTGCCGTAAACAAACGGCCATCATCAACATCTAATGTTTGATAACGGTGTGACACATCAAGAACTAATGATTCAGTTAACTTCCACTCAACACCGGGATTGAACATATTAACAGTTGCAGAACGATTGTTGGCAAAATCAATATCATCACCTAAATACATGTCGAGCTCTAATTTCAGCGAGCCGATAGGGGTGAAGTTGGTGTAAAACCAAGCTAATGTTTCGTCAAACATGGTGGTATTGTTGTCAATATCACTGATACTTGGGTTATGACGTCTCCCAACGCGTTTACGCTGAACAATACCTGAAGCAATATAGCTTTGGAGTCCACCTTCAAACTCTATAAACATTTCGGCTTCTTGTTCGAGTAATTCATGATTTTCGCTATGGCTGATATCCCAGTCGCCGCCAAGTTCTATTCGATTAAAAAAGTTGTCTTGTGGATACCACATGTAGCCACCGCCAATAACAAACTTATTGACATCGACTTTGTCGATAAACCCTAAGTCTGCTCTAAAATCACGGCCAATAGACTGATATTGGCTCGAGGCATACCAATTACGGCGTTCATGCAGATAAGTCACATTTAACATTCCATCATCAAACTCATCTTCTTTGTTGGTGCGCAGTACACGCTCATTGAGTGCACAATTACCAAATTGACAGTCAGCAAGATCTTGGTTGCAATCGTTGTTATTGCAAAATTGCGTGAACAAATCTTCAGGGTAAGCCGTTTGTGAGTGTGCATACTGGGCGGTCAGAGTGTCTTGCTTAGTGGGCTGATATTTAATGTCGGCGCTGGCTAGATAGTTATGGTAGTCATTGGCTTGTTTTAATGTCACTAAACCACCAATTGAAAATTGCTTACTGGGGTCAAAGCGATATCGAGTTGCCACATTATGGCTTTGCTCATCAATGACAGCGATATCTGAACTTAAGTTACCGGGCACCAAAAACTGACTTTGTTCATCATTTGCCGCCAACATGGCAAAGGTATGATCATCGGTTTTGCTGGTGAGCTTTATTCCATAATCGGGTGAGCTAATGTTGCGAGTGTGCAGTAACTCAAGTTGCGTGTCGAAATAATCTTTATTGTCTAAGAAAAACGCCCGTTTTTCAGGAAAAAACAATGCAAACGTATTGTTAACATCTAATTGACCTGCATCGGCTTCAACCTGTGAAAAATCAGGATTAATAGTTGCATTAAGTAAGGTTGTTGGTGTTATTCCCCATCGTAAATCAACACCAGCCTCAACATGGGTTTTATCATCCCAAGGGCCTGCATTACTCACGTCTCGTTGGTTATTTTGGTTTGCAACTAGTGATGGCGTAATTTGCAAGTCTTTACCTTGAGTCGCCCCTTCAAGGCCTGTTGCAGTGCCTAGTTGACACAGCTGGCAAGACACATTGCGGTCAATTTTATGGGTCGAGAAACGGTGAGTCTTGTTTCTTGGATAAAAGCGGATAAGTTCGATGCCCCATGTTTGTAAGGGGTGGCGGTCATCAAAGTTAAATAAACGCAGCGGCAGTTGTATTTCGACCTGATAGCCTTTATCGGTTAATTTGCCTTTGCTGTACCAAATACCATCCCAGGCGTCACTTTCTTGGCCTGTCAGTTCGTTTTCAATTGAATCACTTTGTACGCCATAGGCATTGATAAAAAATTGATAGGCTAAGCGGGCATTATTAAAGGTATCAAGCTTAATACCCACCATATCATCTCCCCAAGATTTATCTCTATCCCTGAGGTTTACCCTGATCTGTTCGGGTGCGGGGTCATGTGCGATAAAAGCAAAGTATAAGCTCGATTTTGAGGCAAACACTTTAGCGGAAGTCGTCACTGGTGCGGCAATATTTTCGCCTGGTGAGGTTTCATATTTAAGCGTGACTTCTGCAGCTTGTTGCCATACCGCTTCATTGAAATCGCCGTCTATTTCAACTTCTTGATTAATTGTTGGAATAGTTAAATGAAATTGTTCACTAGAGCCGGCAAAACTCAGCGGTGTGACACCAGCAGACAAGACACACGCCATTAACATTCCACGCAAAACGTTACTCACAGTCACTGTTACTCTTTAATTGTTATTTGAGGCTATTGTCGCAAAAAAGTGTCTTTAGGGCAGGTCTGACTTGTGAGTAACGTATCAATGAATTGTTACAGGATGTTGGCGTGACATAAAAAAGCCTGTTCAACAGAACAGGCTAATGGTCATCCAAACATAAAGTGTTTTAATCTGGAGCGACAAGTGGATTTTTGTATGCGTCACGGTATTTATCAACCCACATCGCGGTTGCACCACAAATAGCCACAGGCATCACAATAAAATTAACAATTGGGATCATTGAAAATAATGTGACCGAAGCGCCAAAGCTATAGCTTGACCCTTTGGTATTTTTAAGCGCGAATTTCATGTCATTAAAACTGACTTTATGGTTGTCAAACGGATAGTCACAATACTGAATAGCCATCATCCATGCGGTAAATAAAAACCATAAAACGGGTGCTGCTGTTTGGCCGATAACGGGTACCCAAAACAATATCAAAAACAGTAATGCTCGTGGTAAGTAGTATTTTAACTTAGTCCACTCACGACCAAGGATACGCGGTAAGTCCTTTATCATGTCTACAGAAGAGCCAGTATTAACATTTTTACCTGTAAGGTGTTGTTCTACTTTTTCGGCGAGCAAACCATTAAAAGGCGCCGCTAACCAGTTCATCACCGAGCTGAAAACGAAAGACATAACAACTAACATGGTTAACACCGCTAATGGCCATAAAAAGAAATGCAACCAAGTTAAATAGTCAGGCAACTGACCATTCATCCAGTCAAAAAGTTCAGATAGCTGGCCGACTGCAAAATACATTGCACCTGCAAAAAGCACTAAATTAATCATTAACGGGATAAATACAAATGAGCGTAATCCCGGCTTTTTAATTAATTGAAAGCCTTGCATAAAATAATTTACACCGCTCTTTTTTACGGCTTGAGTGTTGTTTATCATTAAATACGCCTGTTTTGTGTCTTATAACATTGATTTTGACTAGCCAATGATAATAAAACAAGCGATAAACTGTTTCAAAAGGATAAAAATCGTTACAAAATGCAGCTCAATTGCTAAAGTGAGCTGCTTTTTTCTTTTAATGCGTACCTGAACTGGCAACATGAGATTAAAACAAATAAAACTTGCTGGATTTAAGTCGTTTGTAGACCCAACAAAAATCCCATTCGATAATGCGCTTTCTGCCATTATTGGCCCTAATGGTTGCGGCAAATCAAATGTGATTGATGCCGTGCGTTGGGTGCTGGGAGAAAGTAGCGCTAAAAATTTACGTGGCGATTCGATGACCGATGTGATTTTTAACGGCTCATCTTCACGTAAACCCATTTCTGTCGCTGGCGTTGAATTAGTTTTTGAGAACTCTCAAGGGCGTTTAGCAGGACAATATGCAAGCTATCAAGAGATTTCTGTTAAGCGGCAAGTCAATCGTGACAGTGAATCGACTTATTTTTTAAATGGTCAAAAATGTCGTCGCAAAGACATTACCGATCTGTTTATGGGTACTGGGCTTGGTCCACGCAGTTACGCCATAATCGAACAGGGCACTATCTCTAGGTTAATTGAATCTAAACCGCAAGAGCTTAGGGTTTTTATTGAAGAAGCCGCAGGCATTTCGCGTTATAAAGAACGTCGCCGTGAGACTGAAAATCGCATTCGCCATACTCGAGAAAACCTTGAGCGTTT
This sequence comes from Shewanella inventionis, assembly GCF_019931735.1. Taxonomy (NCBI): domain Bacteria; kingdom Pseudomonadati; phylum Pseudomonadota; class Gammaproteobacteria; order Alteromonadales; family Shewanellaceae; genus Shewanella; species Shewanella inventionis. The sequence continues at coordinate 2,384,645 of NZ_CP082926.1, forward strand.
AAATGACATTCGAGTTGAACTTGGCACTCAACTCGATAAATTATCACAGCAAGCAAAAGCAGCATTACAGTATCGCGAACTTAAAACCCATGAGCGCTTGCTCCATAGTCAGCTATTGGTGATGCGTTATCAGGAACTGCTGTTCCAAACAGATACACTTGATGGCGAACTGACTTCGCTAAATAGCCAATCAGAACAACTGCAAGCTACATCACAACATGCCGATACCAGCTTGACCTTGCTCAAACAACAACTTGCTGAATTAAGCGATGCAGAACATAAAATAGTTGAACACTTTTATGCCACGGGCAACCAGATTACCAAGCTTGAACAACAGCTGAAACATCAGCAGCAACAAGATACACAGTTACAGCAACAAATAAGTGCTGTAGAGCAACAATTAGCCGTTGGTGAGCAGAAGATTGCGACGCTAAACGATAATTATCAACTTTTGCTGATTCAAGCTGATGCACTAACACCGCAATGTGAACAAGCCCAAATGGCGCTTGAGTTCATTGATGAGCAGCTTGCCGTGATTGAAGAAGCCTGTGATGAGCAACAATTGCAATTAACTCAATATGCTGAAACTTTGGCATCGAATAAAATGCAATTGGCGTTGTCGCAGTCAAATTTCACTCACCAGCAACAAAGTTTGCAGCAGGACGAACGGCAAAAGCAGCAATTGGAGCAAGAGCTTGCAGCGCTAACTTTGCAAGACAATCAAACCCAATTAGCCGATACACAAACGCAACTGGCTCAAATTGATACGCAACTCGATAACGCACTTCAAGAGCAACGCGTGCGTGAGCAACAAGTTAGCGCAACCCAGCAGGGTGCAGAGCAGCAACGTGAACAATATCAAACGCTAAAACAAACGATTACGCATCGCCATGCCCGTTTACAGCTTATAGAGGAACTACTTGCCGCCCACACACAAACCGCAGGGCAGCAACTTTGGCAAGTGCTTGACGTGCAACCAGGTTGGGAAAAAGCAGTCGCTATGGTGTTGCATGGGCTGAGTCAATTTCCGGTATTGAGTCACGAAGAATCTTCAACTAACCCAAAGCCAATCGGGTTTACTCAAGGGCACACAACAAGCAATATTGCCTTTAAGACCGAGGTTAATCTCGCACCTTGGCTCAAATCAGTAACCTGGGTTCATACACTTGATGAGGCAAAACGACTTTTGCCACAATTAAGTGAAGATAGCTATTTAGCAACCCAAGATGGTTATCTTGTGGGGCAGGGTTTTGTGTTAAATCAAACCCAAGCTGGGCAGTCTGCTATTGTACTTAGTCAAGAGCGGACCGAATTGAATGAGCAATTACTCGAGTTTGAAAGCCAGTTGAACCTTTCTCAACAAGCCTTAACAGCAAGTACACAACAAGCCGCAGAGCAACAATTACAATTAGGCCAGCTACAACAAACGTGTCATCAATTGCACATTAGCCAGACTAAATTGCAGTCCATTTTGGCTAGCTTGCAGCAGCAACAACATGATAAACACCAAAAACAGCGCAAATGCCACGACGCCTTAGTTCAGCTTGAGCAGGCTTACAATGATAAGCAAATGCAAATAGAGGCCTACGAAGAGCAAATCGTTGCTCAAGAAGAGGCGCTGTCGATTGCCATAAACCAACACGAAGTGGCTCAACATGCTTGGCAAAACAGCCAGGCAAAACTGCGTGAAACCAAAACACAGCGTGCACAGGCGCTTAATCTGCTCACACAGCACCAGGCTCAATTACAAAAACAGCAGACTCAGCAGGCGCTGAGCTCTCAACAATTGCAACAACAAACTGAAAAACAAGCAGAGCTGTCAAGTCAATACGATCAGTTGCAACAAATATTACAACAGAATCAGCAGCAACGTGGTGAGCATCAACTGGCACAATTATCGGCTCAGCTGACACAAACACTTGAGCAGCAGCAAGCCCTCCAGCTACAATTGCAACAAAACCGCGCTCAACAGGCTGAGTTACAAACCAGTTTAGATAGCTCAGTATTGATGCAAAAACAACAGCTTGTAGCGTTACAGGACTTGACTCAAAAGATAAGCGCGTTAAAGTTACGTCGTGAGGGTTTAAAAGGGCAGGCCAATGCCCAACTGCAATTATTGCAAGAGCAGCAAATTCAGTTGCAACAGGTCATTGCCGATATGCCAGAGCACGCAAGTGTTAACGTATGGGCAGAGCAGCTTGAAAAGGTAAAACAAAAAATAGTTCGCTTAGGGGCGATTAACCTCGCAGCAATTGAAGAATTTGAAACTCAACGCGAGCGAAAAGCATATTTAGACAGCCAAGACGATGATTTAAATAAAGGGTTGTCAACGCTAGAAGATGCCATTATAAAAATAGATAAAGAAACAAAAAGCCGCTTTAAATCGACATTCGAAGCGGTTAATCACGATTTAGGGCAGCTATTCCCTAAAGTGTTTGGTGGTGGTAGAGCGTATTTGGCGCTCACTGATGATGATTTACTTGATACTGGCGTGACTATCATGGCACAGCCGCCAGGCAAGAAGAACAGCAGCATACATTTACTTAGTGGTGGAGAAAAAGCCTTAACCGCTTTATCATTAGTCTTTGCTATTTTTAGACTAAATCCAGCACCTTTTTGTATGTTAGATGAAGTTGATGCACCTTTAGATGATGCCAACGTCGAACGTTTTTGTCGTTTGTTGCAAGAAATGTCTCAAAGTGTGCAATTTATTTATATCAGTCACAATAAAATAACGATGGAAATGGCTGATCAACTCATTGGCGTTACTATGCATGAACCGGGCGTTTCAAGGATAGTCGCAGTGGACATTGAAGCCGCAGTTGCCTTAGCCGATGCGGTATAAATTAGAAAGACAGGGATACTAATGAAAGATCTACAACTGGTGTTGTTTGTACTAGGTGCGATTGCAATTATTGCAGTGTTAGTGCACGGTTTTTGGTCAATTAGAAAACAACAACCTAAAGCAATGAAACAAAGTCCAATGGCCGGATTTTACAAAGACCAAGCGCAACGTCGTGACTCAGAAGGGTTCGACGCTGATGGCATTGGTAAAGTGCGTGTACGTAAAGCCGACGAAGTTGATGAACCGGTAATCAAACCGATTTTAAAAACAAATCTAGGCCAAAAAACGGAACATTCAGATCCAATCCCAAGCCATACCCCTTTGCAAGATTCATTACGTCGCACGCCTGAGCCAGCAAAGCAGCCTACTCAACAAGCTTTGTTTACAGATGAGGAAACCGCACCTTCAGCACCTGTTGCTCCGTCACTCGTGCAAAATGTGAGTTCAGCAATGAGCTCACCTAAAAAGATTTTTAATTCTGCAACGAGCACTGGCAAGTTAGAAAGCTATACCGGTAAACCATTACCGGTAAGAGCTGAACCGGTGAAAGCTGAACCTGTTAACACACAATCGGCTAAAATTGAGCCTAAAGTGCAGCAACAAACGCTAAACACAGCCCCTGAGCAGATGGCTACACAGGAAACCCCAGCAAAAACGGTTCAAGCAAATGATCCTGTCGAGCCTACAGACGTGCTCGTGCTGCATATTGTTGCAAAGCAAGGCCAACAAATACATGGTGCGGAGTTATTGCCTAGTTTGTTGTCACTTAATTTTAAATTTGGTGATATGGATATTTTCCATCGCCACATTGATAATGCAGGTAATGGTAATGTATTGTTTTCATTAGCCAATATGTTAAAGCCTGGTGTGTTTGACCCAGACAATATGGAGCAGTTTGTTACTCAAGGCGTGGTGTTGTTTATGACATTGCCTGCTTTTGGTGACCCCATAATGAACTTTACCATTATGCTTAACTCTGCTTATCAGATTGCTGATGATTTAGACGCAGAGATCCTTGACGGCCAACGTCAGCCTTGGTCTGACGCTATTAAGAAAGATTATCTTAGACGAGTAAAAGCGGCGCTATAATATTATCCGCTTATTCTCAATGCTATAAGGCCGCCGCAGCGGCCTTAATTGTTTTATCCCTATTATTTTGCCAGTAGTGCCTCACACTGGCTAAACAAATGAAAGTACATACTTGTATGATGACGGATACCCAAATGCACGAACTTCAAACTGAAATCGATCAACTCACTCAGGCAATTAATCAACATAATATTCGATATTACGTAGACGATGCACCGTCAATTCCCGATGCAGAATACGACAGATTAATGAAACGTTTGATTGAGCTTGAACAAGCCCATCCGCACTTAGCGTTACCGGACTCGCCCAGTAAAAGAGTGGGGGGGATTGCGTTACAAAAATTTGATCAAATCACCCATCTAAAGCCGATGCTCAGTTTAGATAATGCGTTTGAAACCGATGATTTTGTTGCATTTAATAAACGTATTGCCGACAAAGTGGGTGCAGTTGATTATGTTTGTGAGCCTAAGCTTGACGGTTTAGCGGTGTCGATTACATATCGTAACGGAGTACTTGAACGTGCAGCTACTCGTGGCGACGGCTCTGTGGGCGAAGACATCACACAAAATGTGCGTACTATTCGCGCTATTCCCCTTAAGTTACGTGGTGAAGGCTTTCCGGAGTTAGTTGAGGTTCGTGGTGAAGTGTTTATGCCTAAAGCGGCATTTGAGGCGTTAAACCAACGTCAAATGGCTAAAGGCGATAAAGTATTTGTTAATCCTCGCAATGCCGCTGCGGGGAGTTTACGGCAATTAGACAGCAAAATTACCGCATCTCGCGCCCTAGGATTTTACGCCTATGCACTTGGCGTTGTCGAAGGCGAGTCTCAAACAATGCAATTGACTCATTATGGCCAATTGAACCAACTAAAGCAGTGGGGATTACCGGTAAGCCTAGAAGTTAAAGTCTGTGACACCCTAGAAAATGTATTTACATATTATCAAGATATTATGTCTCGTCGCAGCCAACTTGAATATGAAATCGACGGCGTAGTGATCAAAGTCAATGACATAGAAAAGCAGCAGACGTTAGGTTTTGTTGCTAAAGCACCACGTTGGGCAATTGCTTATAAATTCCCAGCACAAGAAGAAATGACATTACTTGAAGCCGTTGACTTTCAAGTGGGCCGCACAGGTGCAGTTACCCCTGTAGCCCGTCTAAAACCTGTGTTTGTAGGTGGGGTTACGGTATCAAATGCGACATTACATAATGCTGATGAAATAGCCCGTTTAGGCGTAAAAGTTGGCGATACAGTGATTATTCGCCGTGCCGGTGATGTGATCCCGCAAATTGTTGCCATTGTGCCAGAGCAACGTCCAGATGATGCTCAAGACATTGTGTTTCCTCAGTATTGCCCAGTATGTCAAAGTATTGTGGAGCGCCTAGAAGGTGAAGCCGTTGCCCGTTGTAGTGGAGGATTGTTTTGCGAAGCTCAGTGTAAAGAAGCCATTAAACATTTTGCCTCACGTAAAGCATTAAACATTGATGGTTTAGGCGATAAAATTGTCGAGCAGCTGATTGATAAAGAATTAGTCAAAACCCCAGCAGATTTGTTTTCGCTTACCGCTTCAGCCATCACCATGTTAGATCGAATGGCGATGAAGTCTGCCACCAATATTGTTAATGCCATTAAACAGGCAAAAACCACCACTTTAGCGCGTTTTTTGTATAGTTTAGGTATACGTGAAGTCGGTGAGGCAACAGCAGCAAACCTGGCGCAACATTTTGCTGAATTTGACAAAATTCGCACCGCCAGTGTTGAGCAATTGCTTGAGGTGAGTGACGTAGGCGAAGTGGTTGCAAGGCACATAAGTCAATTTTTTGCTCAACCACATAATATTGAAGTAATAGAACAATTACTCAATGCAGGTATTACCTGGCCAAAGATAGCGCAAGCCGATGAGTCACAACTCAGCCTTAAAGGACAAACTTGGGTACTTACCGGAACCTTAAGCCAACTCAATCGAAATGACGCTAAAGCACAATTACAAGCACTTGGCGCAAAAGTTGCGGGTAGTGTATCTAAAAACACAGATTGCCTAGTCGCAGGGGAAGCTGCTGGGTCAAAGCTTGCAAAAGCACTAGAATTAGGTGTTAAAGTCATAGACGAACAAGGACTCCTAGACTTACTTAATGCCAGTCATTAATCTGATAAAGATAAACATTGAACTAATGCCTATGGCCGCCGATAAGAGTAAATTGTGAATTTTAGTCATATAACCTGGCTTGACGATCGCGGCCATATCAAACCGCCATTATTTTTATATTTAATATTGGTGTTTCTGGCCAGAGGTTGGTGTATTTTTATTGCATCACTCACTCAGTTTAATGACCGCTCTGGTTTAGTAAGGTTGTTTTATCCAGAAAAAACCGACTTTATTTTGGCCTTAGTTGCGGGGGTTGGAGCGGTATTTATTTATGGGTTGATTATTGCTGAGCGTAAGCGTAGTTGGCTAATATTAAGGCCATTATTTTGTAAAAGTATCTGGTTTTTATGGTTTTTACTTATTTTAGATGGTGTTTTTTTACTGCAACGAATAGTGCATGATGATTATTTATTTAAACTGGGTTACTCATTAGATGCGCTTTTTTTATTTTGGTCTGTGATTTATGTACTAAAATCAAAGCGGTTAAGTTACTACTTTGCTGATTGGACAACCGAAGATAACGACAGCCATCAGCCAACAAAAACACAATAACGACAATGTTAGCGTAATAATGACATTATCACTCCAGCTGGTATGGCAAATGTGAAAGGATCACTACTTTGGCTAAAGCAGAATTAACACAAATACCCGTTTCTGAAATGGTGATTGGTTTAACCGTTAAGCTGCCGTTGTCGTGGACCAGCCATCCTTTTTTTCGCAGTAAAGTAAAATTAGAGCGACAAGTTCAAATCGAGATGATAAAAGGGCTCGATGTCGATTTTGTTTATGTGATAGACGGCCATGATTTATTGCCGGTAGTAGCAGCACCAGTTGACGTTGAATCGCCAGCAGAAGAGCAAATCCAAGAAGTAGATTACCGGCCATTGGCTAAAAAAAGCATGCGAGTAAGTCAGCAACGCTTTATCAAGTGCGTTAATGACAGCCGTACCGTGTTTAGTAAAGTGGTGAGCGATCCAGAAGGTGCTTATCGCGAGGCTGCAACACTAGTAGAGAGCTTGGTTGAGCACCTATACGAAAGTGATACGCCACATTTAACCCTAGTCAGTAGTGGTGAAGCCGATGTGAGTGTGACCCAGCATGGTATTTCTGTTTCGGTTTTGTCGATGATGATTGCCCATGCACTTGCATTGTCTAAAAAAGAAGTGCGCGATATCGCCCTGGGCAGTTTATTTCATGATATTGGTAAACTTAAAGTGCCAGAAGAAATTAGGCGCAAACGGGGAGAATTATCTGATGTTGAAACCAACTTTTTAAAGAAGCATCCTAATTTTGGTTACGACATGTTAACCCGAAGTGGGCTCTTTCCTGAAGCCATGCTTGATATTGTTTTACATCATCACGAATACATTGATGGCAGTGGTTTTCCTGATGGCTTAACTGAAGCTAAGTTATTAATGACGACTCAAGTTGTGTCGTTAGCTAATGACTATGAAACCTTGTTATCTAAATACCATACCCCTCAAATAGCGCTGGGAATTTTATTTAAAAATCACAGCAGCAAACATAGTGATAAATTAATCTCAGTATTAGTTAAAATCTTAGGGATCTACCCGCCCGGAACCATAGTGCGCTTAACTGATGACAGTATGGCTAAAGTGATGATGACTACCGCAGATGTAAAACAGCCTCATGTTTGGGCGTGTGATAGCACAGGTGGCAATCCTGGTTTTAGATTTTTAATTAACGAAGATGTACAGGTTAAAGAAGTCATTAAGATAGATGAGTTAACAGAGGGCGCCACTAAAACGTTGCAAACTAACAACCCCATTAGCTTTTACTTTAATCATTTTAGTCATCAAGAGAATCAATGAATACAATAACAGTTATTGGTTGTGGTTGGTTTGGCCTACCTTTTGCCAAACACCTTATAAACCAAGGCTTTCAAGTTAAAGCGTCAAAACGACAAGTCGACGATTTAGTCTCTTTACCGCAATTAGGTATTGAAGCTTACCAGTTGGATTTGGCTAATGTCAGCCATGATGCAAAAAACTCATCGTTATTTGATGCAGATGCCATTGTCATTAATATTCCACCTGGGCTCAAACGTGGCAATTCCGATTACCTTCATTATTTAACAACACTTAAACAGTTAATGGGTGCAAGGCTGTATCAAAAAGTGATTTTTATTAGCACGACGGGCGTGTATCCCTCTGATGATCAAACGGTCACCGAAGCTGATGCCAGCGCGTTTAACGATACTGCCAGTACCTTGCTGCAAGCAGAAGCCATATTTGCCACTCTGCCTAATAGCTGCATTGTGCGGTTTTCTGGTTTGGTGGGTCCTAAGCGTCATCCAGGACGTTTTTTTGCTGGTAAGTCAGATGTTAGCGGCGCTAACGTTGCCGTTAACTTAGTGCATTTAGATGATTGTATAGCCGCAGTGAGCCTAGTATTAACCAGCTCAAATACATTGCCCATTTATAATGTTGCAGCGCCAATACATCCTACTCGTGGTGAGTTTTATGTTGCAGCAACAACCCACCTTGGCTTAACCGCACCACAATTTAATTTACAGCATCAACCGAGCAAAGTGATTGATGGTCAATTAATTTGCCAAGATTTAGGTTTTCAATATCGTCATCCAGATCCACTTAAAATGCTTGATGCTTGCTAAACGGTCATAGGCTATAATAGCGGGCATATTTTGATTAAAAGGCAATTATTGTGACGACTCAAACTCAAGCGTTTGCATTACTTCCAGGTGATGAATTCGTAGAACTGTACAAAGTATTAAAAGTACAAGGCTTAGTAAATGGTGGTGGCGATGCAAAGCATGTTATCACTGAAGGTCAAGTGACCGTTAATGGCGAAATTGACACCCGTAAACGTAAAAAATGCATTGTAGGTGATGTTATTTCGTTTAACGGTGCAAACATTGAAATAGTTGCGGCGCAATAAAGGACAAATACATGCAATTCCCTGATGATGATAACGGCCAAATGTTAGCAGCAATGGCTGAAGCTGGCATTGATTTAACCCAATCACTTGAAGTTGATTTCTTTTTGGTATTTGACGATCAGCGTGATGCTGAATCAGCTATCGAAGCCTTAACTCAGAGCGACATGAAGGGTGAACTAGAGCTTAACTTTGATGAAGAAAGTACCAAGTGGGAAGTGATTGTTTGCCTACAAATGGTGCCAGAATATGATGCTCTTGTTGCCAAAGAAACCGAGTTAAATAGCTTTGCACAAGAGTTTGACGGTATTTCTGATGGTTGGGGCGTAATGCAACATCAGCATGGCGACGATGAGTTTGCTGATGACGATGATGACCACGAATGCAGTGAGCATTGTCACCACTAATAATATCTCGTTTCATCATGTATTGATTTATTTTCAATAGATAGAAAAAGCCGTTAATGCTCGCATTAACGGCTTTTTTATTATTAACCAATTAATCCACTAGTCAGCTAACGAATCAACAGGCCGATAAGAAAAGCTATTCTTTAATTTCTTCAACCACTTCTTTGGTTTCTCGGCCAATGGCTTTCACCGTATCGCGTGTGCCGTGCCCAATTGCCGTGGTGACTTTTTTCGTTGTGTGGCCTATTTCTTTGCCAGTCTGTTTTAATTCTGCGCAAGCGGATAAGCACAGCACCATGCCTAAGGACACTAAGATTAAAATGACTTTTTCATACATTGTAGTAACCTGCTAATTTGTAGGTGTTAAATACAATCTAAAAGATGGACTGGTATAATAGATCTCCAATCAACCAGAAACAATGATAAGTAACTGCCCATAGGGTTTACATTACTGCTTTAGCTAACCACGGTTAATGGTTAAATCAGAAATATAGCCATGCTGCGTTGCCACCAAGGCATTTTTTAGCATCAGCGCAGCTTCATCGGCTGTCATAAAGCTTGATGTGTCAATATCTTTACCGCTGGTAGACCAAAAATCGGTCGCCATTCCGCCAGGGTAAACCGCAATTAATTTCATTGGGCAACCTTTTAGCTCTAACCTTAACGACTCAACTAAGCCTTTTACCGCCCATTTTACCGCACAGTAAGTTGACTCATTTGCTTTGCCGGCGAGGGCTGCAGTCGACATTACCACCACGACATTAACCTTATGATCGCGATAGCGACTCACAAGCTCACGTAATACTAAAATACTGGATGTGAGGTTGTTGCTAATGAGCTGATCAATAGCTTGTGGGTTTTGTTGTTCGATAGGGCCAAAGTAACCACTGCCAGCACAATGAATGACTGTCGTGGGTGGTGTCGATAATTGTGAAAATAATCGACTTACATCGTCAGCAACACTCAAATCTGCAACTTGGCTGACAACTTTGTCTTGCTGTGCTGGGGTTAGTGTCGCGGTCACTGCGGCCAGTTTTTGTTTGCTACGTCCGCTAATGAGCAGTTGGCAATCGTCGGCTGCATAGTGTTGAGTAAGTGCAGCACCAAGGCCGCTGCTGGCACCTGTAATGACAATCATCGTAAATCCTGAGGCAAATTTTCATTAAGCTGGTCACTATACCAATGCCTATGCAAACTGCAATCGTGGATAATTGGTGATGCATTCAATAAACGTGAATAAATTAACAGAACGCTTTGTATTTTGACGTTAAAGATTGTCTAATAACGCCTTGCTCATTGTCATACAGACAACACATTTATCGCGAATAACGAGAACCTCCATGTTTGAACTCACACTCCAGCTTGCCGTTGTTTTATTTGCTGTTGCTTTAATTGCCGGATTTATTGACTCCATAGCCGGTGGTGGTGGCTTATTAACAATACCCGCATTGATGTGGGCTGGTCTGCCTCCAGCTGCTGCATTAGGTACCAATAAGTTGCAAGCTTGCGGGGGCAGTTTTTTTGCCAGTTTGTATTTTGTGCGCAAAGGCATGGTTGATTTACGCAGTATTCGGTTATCGTTGGTATGTGCTTTTATAGGAGCCGCAATAGGCACTGTTTTTGTGCAAATGATTGACGCTAAGCTGCTTGAGTTAGTGCTGCCATTTTTAATATTAGCCATAGGGTGCTATTTCTTATTTTCTAAAAAGATCAGTGAAGATGATCGCCAGCAAGTTTTCACCCCCACTGTGTTTGCCTTCACTGCTGCGCTTGGTGTTGGCTTGTATGATGGATTTTTTGGCCCAGGCACCGGCAGTTTTTTTGCATTGGCTTTTGTCTCTCTTGCGGGGTTTGGACTGGCTAAAGCTACAGCTCACGCTAAGTTATTAAATTTTGCCACTAACATAGCATCATTAATCTTCTTTTTAATTGGTGGCCAAGTCGTGGTGGTGTTAGGGCTTATTATGTTGATAGGGCAATCTATAGGCGCAACGCTTGGCTCACGCTTAGTGGTGACTAAAGGTGTTAAAATTATTAAGCCGTTGGTGGTGATAATGTCACTGGGTATGAGCCTTAAATTACTCTGGTCGCAATACATGTAACAGGGCAGCAGACTGTTTATTAAAGTTAGTTTTCATTAAAGGGATGTTATGCGCATTATTCACACATCAGACTGGCATTTAGGGCAATATTTTTATGGCAAAAGCCGTGCGGCAGAGCATGAAGCTTTTATGGCGTGGTTACTTGATCAAATAGATACTAATCAAGTTGATGCCCTCATTGTAGCCGGTGATATTTTTGATACAGGAACACCGCCAAGCTATGCTCGCGCGTTATACAATCAATTTATTGTTCAAATTCAACAAACGGGTTGCAAGCTGATTATTTTGGGTGGCAACCATGACTCCGTATCAACGTTAAATGAATCACGGCATCTATTAGCTTGCCTTAATACCACTGTTATCCCTGGGGCGTTTGAGCAAGTGAGTGAACATGTATTACCGCTTAAAAACCGGCAGGGAGAGCTTGGCGCCATTTTGTGCGGTCTTCCTTATCTTCGCCCTCGTGACATTGTGTTGAGTGAGTCTGGTGAATCATCAACAGATAAGCAGCACAAGCTAGGGGCTGCCATTAGTGATTTGTATCAGCGCTGCTTTGAGCAGGCAACCGAGTTAAATGCTTCACTTTCATCAGCCGTGCCAATCATTGCAACAGGACATTTAACGACAGTAGGAGCCAGTACATCAGAGTCGGTTCGAGACATTTATATTGGCAGTTTAGATGCCTTTAATGCGGCGCATTTTCCGCCTGCCGACTACATTGCCTTAGGGCACATTCATCGCCCACAAGTGGTGGCAAAATCTGAACACATTCGTTACAGCGGCTCGCCAATAGCGTTAAGCTTTGATGAGTTAACAAACCAAAACGATGCTAAAAAATCCGTATTTTTGGTTGAGTTTACTGATAATAAACTTGCGCACGTTACGCCGCTTATGGTGCCAATGTTTCAAGCGATGCAGGTGTTAAAAGGTGATTTAGACAGTATAGCGCAACAATTAAATACGTTTGCTGCAAATGCACAGGGCACGGCAACAACTTGGTTAAGTATTGAAGTGTCGCAGCAAGATTATTTGTCTGATCTGCAATCACGCATTGCCGACATGACTCAAGATAAAGCCGTTGAAGTATTACAACTTAAACGCGCTAGAAGCCAACGACAACAACACATTAAGCAACTTGATAATGAGACCTTGTCAGAGCTCAGTGTGAATGAAGTCTTTGCAAGACGATTAGCGCAAGAGCAGTTTGATACTCCCTCACAACAAGCTCAGCTTGCTCGCATAAAGCAGCAATTTAGCCAGGTTGTGTCGGAAGTAGAGTCAGAAATCAATCAACAAGACTCAGCTGCCAGCCATGTACTTCACGAGTCAATGGATCAAAAGCGTGAGCAAGAAGGTCAAGCATAATGAAAATCTTAAGCCTACGTTTTAAAAACATTAATTCACTAAAAAATGAATGGAAAATCGATTTTACCCAATCACCGTTTGCTGAAAATGGCTTGTTTGCCATTACAGGCCCAACGGGCGCAGGTAAAACAACCATTTTAGATGCAATTTGTTTAGCGCTATACCACCGCACTCCGCGGTTAAATACTATTTCAAAAAACACAAACGAATTAATGACCCGTGGCACAGCTGAGTGTTTAGCGGAAGTTGAATTTGAAGTAAAAGGTGTCGCATACCGTGCTTTTTGGAGTCAGCGCCGATCACGTGATAAAGCAGACGGCAATTTACAAGATGCTCAAGTTGAATTAGCCTTACTGAGTGATGGAAAAATTCTTGCCAGTCAGATTAAACGTAAAACAGAGTTGGTAGAAGAAATCACCGGGCTTGATTTTGCGCGTTTTACTAAGTCGATGATGTTATCTCAAGGACAGTTTGCCGCCTTTTTAAATGCAGAAGCCAACGAGCGAGCAGAATTATTAGAAGAACTGACCGGCACAGAAATATACAGCTTAATTTCAGCTCGAGTGCATCAACACTTTAGCGATGCCAAAACCAATTTAAAGGTGTTAGAAGCCAAGCTTGGCAGCGTAGAGCTGTTAGATGACACTCAGCGTGCAGCACAAGAGATACAAATTAAACAGCTGGATCAATCGTTAGATGCACAGCAACAGCAGCTTTCTAAGCTCAACGAATTGTTAACCTGGGCAGACGACACTACACAAGCTAACAACAACCTTGCTCAGGCTAAAGCGCTGCATCAGCAAGCACTGTTGCAGCAACAACAGCACAGTGAAGCACTCGCTCAACTAGCGCATAGCGAACCGGCTCAGCAGATTTCTCCCTTGTTTGACCAACAAGTCTTAGCGCAAACCAAAGTGGCCAATTTAACGGCACAAATAGCTACGCTGACACAACAAACGCAGCAAGCGGATACCGCGTTAACCACTTATAAACAGCAACATAGTAAAAGCCAGCAGCAGCTTAATGAGGTTAGCAAAGCACATAACGCACTACTGACTTTAATCGATAAGCAAGTGCTGCCTTTAGATCAACAAATTGCCCAGCTAAGTTTCCAATTATCGCAAGTGACGTCAAGCCAGCAACAAACAGAGCAGCAGCAACAAGAAGCGATTAAACAACAGCAAGCATTATTGGATCAACAAGCGACATTAACAGCCGCTAAACAACAAATAACCCAGCAACTTGACAGCCTGCCTCAAGGGCAAGAAGTGGCCAAAAAATTTGCCGCATGGCAAAACCAGTATCAGCAGATTATACAATTAAGTCAGCAAGGTGAAGGTGTTAAGCAACAGTTAGATAAACAAAAGCTGACCCTAAATGAAACCGAAAAAGCGTTAACACAGAGCGCTCCTAAAATAAGCCAAGCGCAGGCTGATTTCGCGCAAACATCGGCACAACACACGGCCAGCCAAGGTGCATTAACCACGTTGTTAGCTGGGCAAGATGAAACGAAGATAAATGCGCAATACCAACAATTATTGCAGCAACAAACTCATCGTTATCAGCTAAGCCAATTGTTTATCCAGTTTGAACAACAACAGCAGCAATACCAAACCTTAACCAGTCAATTGGCACAGATTGACGAAGAGTCATTAGCAGTAGCTCAATCGCTTACCGCAGTAAGAGCCCAGTGGAGTGATAAAAATCTGCAATACAAAGATGTGCAAATGTTACTGCAACAAGAGCAGCAAATTGCCAGTTTGAGTGCACAAAGAGCCAAGTTAAAAGCAGGTGAACCTTGTGCACTGTGCGGTTCGACCGAACATCCCTTGATTGAGAAATATGAAACACTCAATGTAACTGCAACTGAGTTGCGTGCCCAGCAGCTACAAATCGAATTAGATGCGATTAAACAGCAAGGGGAAGAGTTAAAAAACCAGCAAACAGCGATGCAAGTGAATCAAGAGCATGTTCAAAAACAATTAAGTCAGGCTCAATCGCAAATACAAGCAACACAAACACAATGGCTGCAACAAACACAAGCACTCAATGTTTCTCTGCCTTTAACATTGCAATCTAACTCATCCTTAGCCGCTTATCTTGCTGATGCTGAAAATAAACAACAACAGTTAGCATCGACCATAGAGCAGATTAATCAAAGCCAGAAAACCTTACATCAACATCAGCACGCTTTTGTACAAGCAGAGCAAGCGCTCAGTAAACTGATAAACCAGCAAGAGTTATTGCAACAACAGCGAGAAAATGTGCAGCAGTCGATGTTAGCGCAGCAGCAACAGCTGGAAGCGTTAAACCAGCAACAAGCAGACATGATTGAGTTAGTGACGTCACACATTAATGCCTGCGGCCTTAGCGCCCCTGATATAACTCAAGCTACAAACTGGTTAGCACAATTGCAACAGCAGCTTGATGCATGGACTCACGCGCAGCTACAGGCGGTAGAAAACCAGCAAGCGTTATCAATTACCACTGAAAAGCTTGCAGCAAGTCAGCAACAGATAACGGACATCACCGCGAAACTAGCATTAATCACAGAACAAGTGAGCCAAGCTCAAGCTCAGCTCGATAATGTCAAAGCACAGCGCCAAGCCATATTTGGCGACAAGGTCATTGACGATGAAAAATCTCACAGTCAACAAGTATTAGAGCAGGGACAACAAACTTTAGCGGCGATAGAGCAACAAGTGCAGCTTGCCGATAAACAGTTAACCAGCTTACAAGCACAACAGCACAGTATTACTGTGCAGGCTAACGATGCCACGGCAGAATATCAACAATTACAGCAACAATGGCAAACTGCTTTGCAAGACAGTCCATTTGCCGATGAAGCTGCTTTTAAACAAGCAAGGTTGACGCCGCAAGCGCGACAAAAGTTACAACAACTTAAACAACAACTCGACAATGACATTGTTAAAGCAAACACCATTGTTGAGCAAGCCAGTTTACGCCAAACCGAGCTCGCCGAACTTGGCGAGCAAAAACAATACCATGGTCAACATGTTCATGAATCTCAGCAGCAACAACAAACCATAACAACACAGCTCCAGCATGATAAACAGATGCTGTGGCGATTAACTCACGAGCTTGAGCAAGATGCGAGCAAACGAGCTGGCCAGCAACAACTGCTAATTGAGTTGGCCCAATTGCAACAAGAATACGATGACTTGGCTTGCTTACATTCGTTAATAGGTTCACAAAAGGGCGATAAGTTCCGTAAGTTTGCCCAAGGCCTTACTTTAGACCATTTAGTCGCTCTGGCGAATCGGCAGCTTGAACGGCTTCAAGGACGCTATTTATTAGAGCGTAAAGAGTCAGATGCGCTTGAGCTACAAGTGCTAGATACCTGGCAAGGTGATGCCGTTAGAGATACCCGAACCTTGTCGGGGGGAGAAAGCTTTTTAGTGAGTTTAGCCCTTGCATTGGCGCTTTCTGATCTTGTTAGTCATAAAACGAGCATTGACTCACTGTTTTTAGATGAAGGCTTTGGTACTTTGGATAGCCAAACATTAGATACCGCATTAGATGCACTCGATAATTTGAACGCCTCGGGCAAAATGATAGGTGTGATTAGCCATATTGAAGCCATGAAAGAACGAATTAGCGTGCAGGTAAAAGTGAATAAAATGAATGGGCTTGGGATCAGTAAATTACAAAATGAGTTTGCTGTTAATGCAACTTGATCGGCTTCAAACTCCCGTAATTACTGTAATCGACCGCAAATTAATTATTAATTAAATATCATTTTTTATTTGTAATATGACTATTTTTTGATATAAAAGAGCGTTGATATGCATTTTGAGTGCAAAAGTCCTTGTTTTAAGCAGTTTTACCGGACGGCGTAGTATCAAGTATTGGGCCATATTTATGATAAAAACGATGTGACAGCAGATGGTTAAACTCCTTGTGCTTAACTTCGCAATAACAATTTGCAGTAAAAGAAAAACAATAAATATAAAGCGTCATCTTTTAGGGTGGATTAGACATTGCTAATGAGTAAAATTATGGGCTATCAAAGGCCAGATATAAGCTCGCTGAGCTTACCTAACTTGCATAAAAAGTTATTACTAGCAAGTGTATTTGTTGTCGGTGCAGCGTTATTATGGCCCACACAACAAGAGTTTTCATCACAACGTATTCCAGTGGCTATCGACATAGACTCGTTACTGCCACACATAGCACAACAAAATCAGGTTGCTACTTCCACTCAACAAAATACCCCTATTTTAGATAGAGTGATTGAAAGCGGTGATACCCTTAGCCATTTATTTGAACTGGCCGGTATCGACCAACGCACCATGTATAAAGTGCTAGAAGCAGACTTAGAAGTACTGGCCTTAGATACATTATTACCGGGTAACCGTATTCAGTTTTGGGATAACGCCAATGGCGAGCTTGAAAAGTTAGAATTGTATTTTAACCCTGCTCATCAAGTGGTGTTTACCCGTTTTGACGATGGCAGTTATGAAGTAAAAGACATCAACATTGATGGTATTTGGCAAAATCGAATTGTCGGTGGTGAAATCAATGGCTCGTTTTATGTTTCGGCAAAAAATGCAGGTCTAAGTGCCGCTGAAATTCAAAAAGTAGAATCATTACTTAAGTCTAAACTCAACTTTTCACGCGAGCTGCGTGCAGGTGATACATTTTCTGTACTGGTAAATGATCAGTTTGTAGAAGGCGAGCCAACAGGAGTGACATCAATAGAAGGTATTCGTATCAATACCGGACGTCGCGATATTACCGCATTTCAAAATACCGATGGCAATTTTTACGACATTAACGGTCAAAGTTTGGCGCCAGCATTTCAGCGTATTCCTTTAGACCGTAAAGTGCGGTTAACCTCACACTTCAATCCGGCGCGTAAACATCCAATTACAGGCCGTATTCGCCCACACAATGGCACCGACTTTGCGACACCGATAGGCACCAAAGTCGTTGCCCCAGGTGAAGGTGTTGTCACTATGGTGACTAAGCATGCGTTCGCGGGTAACTATATTGTGATCGAGCATGACAATAAAGTGCGTACGCGCTACTTGCATTTGTCGAAGTTTTTAGTCAAAAAAGGCCAACGTGTAACGCGCGGTCAAGTGATTGCATTATCGGGTAATACAGGTGCATCGACAGGACCACACTTACATTATGAATTTATTGTCAACGGTCGCCCAGTGGATGCAATGAAAGCCAATATAGCAGAAGCCAAAGTGTTGCCTAAAAAGCAATTACAGGAGTTTCAGGCATTAGTGCGTAGCAGAACCATGATGATGGATTTAGGTTAATCATTAGCGACTAAATCATCAAAACGAATAAAAATGCAGCTATATTAGCTGCATTTTTTGTTTGAACACGAGCGTTTATATTGCCTCTTTGTACATTGCTACACTATCTGGATTGGGCATTTATAGTACAGCGATGAGATTTCTCTAAGTTTCTACTTTTCGATGGTATGAGTATTTATAGTAAGCTCCCCAATACGGTTGCTACCCACGGTTATCAAGATTTTCAGGCTGATTGCTTTAAAATCCATAGGTAAAACAATGAAACAGAATATCGTGCATATTGCACTAGTGATAAAAGATTACGATGAAGCAATCGATTTTTATGTCAATAAATTAAACTTTGAGCTTATCGAAGATACTTATCAGCCGGAACAAGATAAACGCTGGGTTGTTGTAGCACCGCCAAACTCTCATGGCGCGGCGATATTACTGGCTAAGGCGTCTAAGCCTGAACAGCAAGATTTTATAGGTAATCAAACCGGTGGTCGTGTATTCATCTTTTTGAATACCGATGACTTTTGGCGTGATTACAAGCGGATGAAATCGATAGGTATTCACTTTGTACGTGAGCCACAAGAGCAAGACTACGGCACTGTTGCGGTGTTTGAAGATTTGTATGGCAACCTATGGGATTTACTTCAGTTAAACCCCAATCATCCAATGGCAAAAAGGTAAGATTAGTTTTATCTTGGCAATGCTATTTATCAATTGTCATTTAACTTAACTTGCAAGTTGCTCGCTGAGTTTATTGTTTTACATTGTCCGCATCCACCTCGGTTCTTGGGTCCATTTCATATGCGGTTGGGCTTGCCATATCGGTGACGGCACGAAAGCTTTCTTTTGTTGCCAGTGTTGAAGGGGCAATATGGCTGCGACGTCTTAATAATACGATAACGAAGAAAATCGCCAAACAAGAACTGGTAAAAGCATATAACCCCTTGGCGCCTAATAATCCCATAGCAACTGAAGCTATGGGGGCACCAATAGCCGACGATAATCCCAGAGTGATGAGCATAGCGCTGCTTATTTCAACAAAATCTTCAGCGGTGGCGTTGTCATTCGCATGGGCTAAGCATATTGCATATAGCGTCATACAGGTTCCTCCCCAAAAAAAGGCTGATATCGCTGCAGGCCAACCGCCAAAAGTCGTGACAATGTAAGGAAGGGTAAAAAACACTAGTGACACCATGGTGCCACCTAATGCGGTAAACATTAAAACACTGCGTCTATCAAACCTATCAGACAATTTACCCAGCGGTACTTGAAAACATGCTCCGCCAAGCACGGTGGCAGATAAAAATGCACCGAGTTGAATGTTGTCAAAACCATTATCTTTAGCATAAATAGGGGCTAAAGCCCAAAATGCACCTGTGACAAAACCAGCAACCACGGCGCCAATCAATGCAACATGAGAGTGGAGCCACACCTTTGGCATATTTAACTTAACCTGCTTTACCACTGCTGGTGCAGATGAACGTGTTAATGACACAGGTATGATGGCGATAGAGATAAAGATGGCTGCGAGACCGTATAGCATCGATTCTCGCTCACTACCTAAATTGAACAGTTGTTGACCACACATCACCATGATTAAATTGAGTGTGGTATAGATAGACAGTATTGTTCCCCTATTACTGGCTGTAGACGTGCCGTTTAACCAGCTTTCGATGATCATGTATAGGCCAGAAATCATTACTCCTATCAAAAACCTTAACAACATCCAACTATAAAACTCAGGTAATAAAGGAAACACTAAGATGACCACTGAGTAGCATGTAGCTAATACCGCAAAACTTCGAATATGACCAACTCGTTTAAGCATATAGGGTGTGGCTAAACAGCCGGAAACAAACCCTAAAAAGTAGCCAGATCCGGTCAAGGCGACTTGTGTATCGCTAAAGCCTGATTCACTGGCTGCGATGGGGAGTAAGGTCAATAATAATCCATGACCAAGAATTAAAAATGCATTCGATATGAGTAATGCTGAAAGTGGGATTAACGCGTTTAACATGTTACTCCAAAGGCTACTATGTCATATGCACAGGCATACGATGAGCCACTATTTGTGGTACTTAATTCAGGTTTTCTATGCGGACTTTAATCCTATGTGTTGCTATTTGATTCTATTATTGCGCCAATCGACTATGAACAGCGTGCTAATGAACGACTGTTGCTGTTAGATTAGCTTATCAGCATCATCAAGGTTGGAAGATTTATACCAAGTATTAAGATTATTTTTTATTCAATATTATCAAGCGATTAGTTTGTGACTGTCACGATGAATTTAACTTAATAGCACCAACTCGGTAGGTGTTTTATTTGTGTTGCACTTATATTGAACAAACTTGAATATCACAAAGTGCCAAAAAATTAGGGGGAAGCGATGGATCTCAATCAAGTAACATTACCTGTATCGAATATGGATAAGGCGGTGGCGTTTTATCAAGTTTTGGGGTTTACCTTAATCGTTGATACCCCACATTATGCGCGCTTTGAATGCCCGATAGGGCAGAGTACCTTTTCGCTATCATTAGAGCCTGAACCGACGATGAATGGGGTGGTGATTTACTTCGAACATGCAGAGTTAGATTGCTGGGTAAGTGACTTGCAAGCAAAAGGGATTGAGTTTGCTCAGCTACCCACAGATGAAGCATATCTATGGCGAGAGGCGGTTTTGTTTGACCCAAGTGGCAATAAACTTAAGCTTTATTGGGCGGGTGATAATCGTTTAAATCCACCTTGGCGAGTTAAATCTTAAAATGCCTTCTGTTTGGTTTAGTCAAATCTGTACCTTAATTATAAGGTGACTGGCCTGCTTCTTCTGCAACTAGCCACACACGCATATCAAATTCGAGTTGGTGATAGTCTGGCAGCATAAAAGTACAAAGTTGATAAAAAGCTTTGTTATGATCTTTTTCACGCAGGTGGGCGAGCTCATGTACCACCACCATTTGCAGCAGTTCAAACGGGATATATTTTAATCGTGATGAGATACGGATTTCATTTTTAGCTTTTACTTTGCTGCCCTGGCGCCGATTAACATAAGAATGTAGCCCAAGTGCATGGTGGCTGGCATTAATTTTGTCGTCAAAAATGACTTTTGCTAATGGATCAGACTGACGCAAATAGGTGTTTTTTAACCCTATCGTCATATCATATAAAGCTTTGTCTGTACGGATGTCGTGTACACGCGGGTAGCGACTTAAAAAGTGTGCGCCCAATGCATTGCTATCAACCAATTGACGTATTTGCTCAACGATGTCTTGGCGATAACCACTTAAAAATCGTAATGCACTGAGTTCACTTTGCCGCTGTTTAATGTCGGCGCTGGTGATTAAGGTGCTCAAGTCTGTTTTGGGCTTGAGCGCTTGGCTTGCCGATTTTAGCGGCATTTTTGGCGGTGCTTGGCGATTTTTGGGTTTGCTGTCTGGCATGGGGGCAACTTGGGAGGCAATTAAATTTGAGTGGTAATGTAGATGATTAAGGCGTTACTAACTATTGCAGTAACGCCATAATGTGGCGGTTTATGCTTTACCAAAAATAATGCGGTTATGTTGAACATAAGCCACATCAAACGCATTTTTTTGAACACGTTTTAAGTCAAGTGATTCAAAATCAACTTGCGGCGGATTACGTTTTAACTGTTCTTTAATGGCAACCGGTGAAATGAGGCTTACCGGCAGATCAGTGATTTGAATGGCGGCTTCAAGTTTAAAGCTAGTGGCACTGCCGGCTAACTTTCCTTTTTGTTCACGTTCAATAATGGCGATGTGATCGACTTTATAATCTTCCATTAATTTATGAAACGCAAAATGAAACTCGCGAATACTTTCTGTTTCGTTAGAGTTTGACACGCTAAACGACACTTTACGGCATGCTGGTACGTTGAAGGTTTCGCCTTCATAAGTGAGCAAGCTGATAATGGCTTCGCCGCCTTTTAATTCTACACCACAAATTTTCATGTTAATCCTTACTGTTTTTACACACACCTGCTTTACGCTGATGTGTCGTTGTTCAATGGATCACGCTTAAGCGCAATCCTAAATGTTGTGCGCGTTAAAGTGTTTATTTAGTCTTCAGCGCTGTTATCTTCTTCAATAATTTGGATCGGTTTAGCTTTACGGCGCATCGGTGCGTCACCTACGTCAACACTGGTGATAAAGCGTTTATCACGCTTAGGTGCCGCTTTCGCTTTTTTAGCCGTTTTTGTTTTACTGGCCGTAGCACGCCCTTGTGGCGCATTGTTTGTTTTGCCTGTTGCCGGTTTGTCTTTGAGGCCTGTAAATTTAGCTTTCATGCCTTCGATTACTGTGGGCTCAAAGTTTTTACGCAAAAACAGCTGCACTTTTTTAAAGCTGTCCCAGTCTTTAGGGCCAACAAAAGAGATGGCATCACCTTTAGCACCCGCTCTACCTGTACGGCCAATGCGATGGACGTATTCTTCGGCAAATTTTGGCATGTCAAAGTTAATCACTAATGACACGTTAACTAAATCAAGCCCGCGAGATGCCACATCAGTGGTGATCAGTATTTGCGACTGACCACGTGCAAACTGATCCATAATGTGATTACGTGCAGATTGCTTTAAATCACCGCTCAATGCCGATGTTGCAAAACCTTGTGATGCCAGTAATGTGGCTAATCGGTCTGTATCAGAGCGCGTTGCGGTAAACACAATCACTTGCTTGTGTTGTTCTTGGGTTAAAATATGCTGCAATAACGCTTGTTTGTGGTCTAAATGGTCAACCAAAATAATGCGTTGTTCAATGTCTTTGTGTTCTGAGTACGACTCACCAATAGCAACGTGACTCGGAGACTTTAGTAAGGTTGCTGCAATGTCGTTAATGCTATCGTGATCTAAGGTTGCAGAAAACATTAAGGTTTGGCGACGTTTATGATCGGCCGCGTCATTAATGGCTTTTAATTGTGGTGCAAAGCCTAAATCGAGCATACGGTCAGCTTCGTCAAGAATGAGCAGTTCAAGACCGTTTAAAAACAAATGACGTTGTTGTAAATGATCCGCAATCCGGCCTGGGGTTGCCACAATAAAATGTGGGTCTCTTGCGAGGGCTTTGGCCTGGTCGTTAAAGTTTTCACCACCGAGTACGCTAATGGCTTTATATTGGGTGTTGGCCACTAATAAACGTAGCTGACCGTACACTTGTTGTGCCAGCTCACGCGTAGGCAACAAAACCAAAACACGAGGATCTTTTTTCGACAAGGCTTTCGTTGAGATTATACGTTGCATGGCCGGTAATAAAAACGCGAGGGTTTTACCCGAACCGGTTTTAGACGAAGCCATTAAATCTTTACCAGATAAGGCAATGGGCAGTGCTTGCGCTTGAACATCGGTAGGCGTGGTAATGCCAAGGTGCTTTAAACTGTCAAGCAGGCGCTTGTCCAATTGAAAATCGGTAAATTGCAAAGGTAAATCCCCTAAAAAATGTTAGCCACGGATTATAGCTGTTTCACTGTGCTATAGCCAACAAGAGTCGCTTTAGTTATGCTATTTTTTAACATCTTAGCTTTGCATTGTATTTGCACATTAAAGATGTTGATTGAATGATAATCATGCCTCGTTTGAAAGGAATAAATATGACAAAGCCGACCGTAGGATTAGTGTTAGGCAGCGGAGCCGCAAAAGGCTGGGCACATATTGGCGTGTTAAAAGGATTAGCATCGTTAGACATATACCCAGATAAAATTGCGGGTTGCTCAGTGGGGGCACTTGTTGGCGCTGCTTATGCTAATGATCATTTAGATGAACTCGAAACCTGGGTAAGCGGCTTTTCTAGCTGGGATGTACTTGGGCTAATGGATTTAGGTTGGCGTAAGGGGGGCTTAATCAGCGGGCAAAAAGTGTTCGATGTGCTGGCTAATCGCATTGGTGATCTCAATATTGAGCAATTAAATAGGCCGTTTGCGGCAGTGGCTACCGATCTGTATTCTGGCCAAGAAATATGGTTTAGAGAGGGAAATTTACGCCATGCTGTAAGGGCATCGTGTTCTATGCCTGGCTTTTTACCCCCAGTGCAACAAGATAACCGTTGGTTAGTTGATGGTGCGGTGGTTAATCCTGTGCCCGTTTCGTTGTGCCGGGCAATGGGCGTAGATATTGTTATTGCGGTTGATCTAAATGGTCATCGTCGTGGTCACATGCACATGATGCCTGAACAATTAAAAAGCCGTGAGCCTAAAAAATCTCAACCTGTTACTGAAAAACCACAGTTAGAGTCTGGCTTTATGGATTTGTGGGGCAAAGGTAAAGATTATATGAGTGACCTAACGGACAAGTTTTCCCTTGGTGGCGGTAAATCTCACCCGGGCATGATAGCTGTTATGTCTCAGTCGATGGACATTTTAGAGCAAAGACATAAACGGTCGCGACTAATGGGCGAGCCACCAGATATTTATATCGTGCCTGATGTGGTTGATATTGGCACTATGGAGTTTCATCGAGCCAAAGAAGCGATTAAAGCCGGAGAAGTTGCGGTACAAGATATTGCCCATTTACTTAAGGCGACGTTGTCGAGTCGTTAATATTTTGCAGCAGGTTATTGCTTAATGTATGGCCTGCTGTCGCTTTTATTTTTTCACTACGGTTAACTGCAATTTGTCTTAATCTTTACCAGTCTGCTTTCTTATGATCTGGATCAAAGAAACGTATCCCGTTATAGCGCCTAATACACACCATATAGTGTTGTTTATTTATTTTGTGCCAATATATAGTGTTTTGCGGCATTTATAAAAGGTGGGTCGTATGCTAGTTGTGGTGAAAAGGGATGGATGCCGTACTGCGTTTGACGCAAGTCGCATCAAAGATGCGGTGTTAGCTGCAATGGATTCTGCGGGGCAAGCAGATGATCAATATGCACTGGAATTAGCCAAAGCTATACAGCTACAGATGGCCGAGCGCACGCAAGTTGATATACATGAGCTACAAGATGCGGTTGAAAATTTATTAATGTCGGGGCCGTTTAAGTCTGTTGCTCGTCATTATATTGAGTATCGCCACGATCGCGACAAACACCGTGAAGCTAAAAGTAAGTTAAATTGTGCTATTCGTGGTTTAGTTGAGCAATCTGACAGTGCTATTTTAAATGAAAATGCCAATAAAGATGCCAAAGTGATCCCAACTCAACGGGATTTGTTAGCCGGCATTGTGGCAAAACATTACGCCAAAACTCACCTATTACCAAAAGATGTGGTCGCTGCCCATGAAAAAGGCGAGATTCATTACCACGATTTAGATTATGCGCCTTTTTTCCCAATGTTTAACTGCATGCTCATTGATTTAGCGGGCATGTTGACTCATGGTTTTAAAATGGGCAACGCTGAAATAGACACGCCTAAATCAATTTCTACTGCTACAGCCGTTACGGCACAGATTATTGCCCAAGTGGCCAGCCATATTTATGGCGGTACAACGATTAACCGCATTGACGAGGTGTTGGCTGAGTTTGTACAAAAAAGTTATCAAAAACATCTTGCTGTGGCTAAAAAATGGCAAATAGCTGACGAAGCGGGTTTTGCCATGACCCAAACCGAGAAAGAATGTCACGATGCTTTCCAATCGCTAGAATACGAAGTGAATACGTTGCATACCGCTAACGGACAAACTCCATTTGTGACCTTTGGTTTTGGTTTAGGCACATCATGGGAATCGCGGTTAATTCAAAAATCTATTTTAACAGTGCGCATGGCGGGTTTGGGCAAAAACCGTAAAACGGCAGTGTTTCCCAAACTGGTTTTTGCTATTAAAGATGGGGTTAATCATAAAGCCCAAGACAGTAATTACGACATTAAAAAGATGGCGCTGACCTGTTCTAGTATGCGTATGTATCCCGATATTTTGAATTACGATCAAGTGGTGAAAGTCACGGGTTCATTTAAAACCCCAATGGGATGTCGCTCATTTTTGGGTGCCTATGAAGAAAATGGGCAGTTGGTTCATGAAGGACGCAATAATTTAGGGGTAGTGAGCTTAAACTTACCTCGTATCGCGTTAGAAGCAGGTAATGATGAACAGCGCTTTTATCAGCTACTCGATCAACGTTTATTAATCGCGCGCAAAGCGCTAGATACCCGCATTGCGCGTTTAGAAGGGGTTAAGGCGCGAGTGGCTCCAATTTTGTATATGGAGGGGGCCTGTGGTGTTCGCTTAAAAGCAGATGACGATATAAGCGAGATTTTTAAACACGGTAGAGCCTCTATTTCATTAGGTTTTATTGGGTTACACGAAACCATCAATGCTATTTATGGTCACGACAAGCATGTGTTTGATGATGCCGCATTACGGGCAAAAGCGGTGGCGATCATCAGTAAACTTAAGCAAGCGACTGAGTCGTGGAAGCAAGAAACCGGTTACGGCTTTAGCTTATACAG
Organism: Shewanella inventionis; assembly: GCF_019931735.1. NCBI lineage: Bacteria > Pseudomonadati > Pseudomonadota > Gammaproteobacteria > Alteromonadales > Shewanellaceae > Shewanella > Shewanella inventionis. The sequence goes on from NZ_CP082926.1 coordinate 2,411,195, forward strand.
CACACCTAGTGAGAACTTATGCAGTCGCTTTTGCCAGCTTGATACGGCGCAGTTTGGGGTGGTTGCTGGGGTGACAGATAAAGGCTATTACACCAATAGTTTCCATTTAGATGTTGAAAAGAAAGTTAACCCGTTTGATAAAATCGACTTTGAACAACCTTATCCGGCAATCGCTAATGGTGGGTTTATTTGTTACGGCGAATACCCCAACATGCAACATAATATTGAAGCGTTAGAAAATGTGTGGGAATACAGTTACAGCCGAGTGCCATATTATGGCACGAACACGCCCATTGATGAGTGTTATGATTGTGGCTTTATTGGTGAATTTAACTGTACCAGCAAAGGGTTTGTGTGTCCTAAATGCGGTAACCATGAACCCAGCCGCGTGTCAGTGACTCGCCGTGTGTGTGGCTATTTAGGCAGCCCTGATGCCAGGCCATTTAACTTTGGTAAGCAAGAAGAAGTTAAACGCAGAGTGAAACATTTGTAATGCATTACAGTGCATACCATAGTGTTGATGTTGTTAACGGTGAAGGTACCCGCTGTACGTTATTTGTCAGTGGGTGTGAACACGCTTGTAAAGGCTGTTATAACCAAAGCACTTGGCGACTTGATGCTGGCCATGTGTATACTCAAGCGCTTGAAGATCAAATCATTACAGATTTAAACGATGACCGCATAAAACGCCGAGGCTTAAGTCTTAGCGGTGGCGATCCGCTTCACCCAGCTAACGTGGAAACCATTTTACATTTAGTTAAGCGGGTTAAGCGTGAATGTCCCAATAAAGACATTTGGCTGTGGAGCGGTTATCAGCTTGCAGAGTTGAGCGAGGCGCAACAAGCAGTGGTTGCACTGGTTGATGTATTAATTGACGGAAAGTTTGAGCAAGATAAAGCTGATCCCGCGCTATTGTGGCGCGGAAGCAGCAATCAGATAATCCACCGATTTAGTCGTTAGTAATCCCAAGTTGATGGCGATAACGCTTAGTGCGTTGTTTGGTTTTAAATTGATCGACCACTAAACTCCATAGTGCTGAGTCGTTTGTTTGCGGTGTTGCTCCTTGGCTCATGCGGCGAAGTTGGCGTTTAATTATGGCCATGGTGGCCAATCCTGCCAGGGTTTTATTTTGCCAATCGACTCGAGGTAATGTTGGGCTAAAGTCTGGCTGTGTTTGCCATAAGTTGGCTAAGTTAGGGTAAAAAGCCAATGCACTGGCAATACCACACATTACAAAGCCGGCATCGAGCACTTGCTCTGCAATCTCCTTACGGCGTATGCCACCTGTGAGCATTAATGGAATAGGCGACTTAGCCACTAATTGACTGGTTAAACTAAGAAAATATGCTTCACGGGCGAGGGTACGTTCATCGGCACTTCGTCCTTGCATAGCGGGTGCTTCATAACTGCCGCCAGATAGCTCAACCACATCGACGTGATATTGGGCCAATAGATTAATGACTTGCTCTGCATCTTCTACATCAAATCCACCGCGTTGAAAATCGGCTGAATTAAGTTTTACTGCAATATCAAATGTGTCGCCACATCGTTGTCTTATTTGCTTAACCACGTCTAATAAAAGTTTGGCTCTATTTTCAAGTGTGCCACCCCATTCATCGGTGCGTTTGTTGGTTAATGGCGATAAAAACTGTGCCAGTAAGTATCCATGTGCAGCATGGACTTGCACGCCGTCAAATCCGGCCTGTTGTGCCATGCTTGCTGTTGTTGCAAAACGTTCAATTACATCTGTAATATCATCATGATTCATTGCTTTAGGCTGCGTAAACATTGAAGAATGCTTGCCTAAATCTAATGCGATGGCTGATGGGGCCAGGTTTTTACCGCCCATAGCCTTAAATACTTGTCTGCCTGGGTGGTTAAGTTGCATCCATACTCGGGCGTTGTTTTGCTTGGCAATACTGGCCCATTGTGTAAAAGGAGCTAAATCACTGTCGGCCTCTAACGCAACGCCCCCAGGACCTGTCATGGCATAACGGTCAACCATAACATTGCCAGTAATTATTAACCCTACGCCACCTTTTGCCCATGCATCATAAAGCGCAAACAATGCGCTGTCGGGTTGTTGTTTTGCATTGGCGAGGTTTTCTTCCATGGCGGCTTTGGCAATACAATTAGGGATAATGCCACCATTAGGTAAGGTATATGCGCTAAATAAACGGTTTGTCATGAAATGCTGTCCATTTATGGTATTAAATAAGGGAATTAAGTGAATTGACCCATGCCAGACATCATAAAGTAATACCATCACAACACCAAACAGGCCCTAGGGTCTGTTTGGTGTTGTTGAGAGAAGTTGATTAAATACGGTAGGTTACCGTTAACTTAGCATTACGTTCTTCGCCTGGTAATCCACCTAAGAACATGGCTTTTTCGTAGTATGATTTATTAAATAAGTTATTGAGATTTAATTGAATTTTATATCGTTCAACATCATAACTAATTGCAGAGTCTACAACAGTATAGCTTGGGACGTATCCGTCAGGAATGCCGAACGAGCTTGAGTTGGTGCTTCGCTCGCCAACATGCTCAGCACCAAGACTAATCGATACAGGTGCAGGTAAACCAAACTCGGCTGCATAAGTCACCCAGGTGCTTGCTGTTACGTAAGGTACACCTTTTTGATGTTGACCATAATCGCTACTGTTTGGATTTTGGTTGTCTCTTGCATCTTGATACACAGCATTAATGTTGACCTTCCATTGCTCACTTAAATAGGCGTTTAAGTCCATTTCGACGCCTTTGGTGTCTTCGCTGCCATCGTAAAAATACGGATCAATATCGGATGTCGTCGCGCTACTGTCGTAATCTGGGTTACTGTAGGCAATATTGGTACGTGAAGATTTAAAAAACACTAATGATGCCAGTAGCTGGTCTTCAAATGCTTTAAAACGTACGCCAAGGTCGTTACTGATTGATTCAGAATCATCTCGGTCGGCTTCTGTGCCTGTTACATCGCCCAATACACTGTAGGCTGTTCGACCTTTAGAGTGATTAACAAAAATAGAGATATCATCAGTTGGCATGTACGTTAAACCAAGGTTGTAAGTAATACCGTTGTCTGTGGTATCTGCTTCTGGCTGTGGCTCTGCCAGGCTACTGCTATATCGAGAATCGACGCCTAAATGCTTATAGGTTTGCCTGATCTCATTGAAGGCAACACCCACTCGGCTGGTAAAGCCTGCACCTAAATATCCCACATGCTGCACTCCAAGCCCCCATGCACTGACTGACTTATTGTAATTACTGGTCACTAGAGGGTCGTAATCTTCAAAATCACCTTCGGCCCAATTAGGATCGCGGATATCATAAATATAGGGGAGCGTTCCTTGGTAGCTTACGTCACCGTTACTGTCTTTTAATACGTAATCGGCATCCCATATTGACGACTGTTTAAATCGAATTGTTCGGTCTTCAAAGTTAGCGTTAACCAATAATTCGTTTTCAATGTTGCCAATGTCAAAGTCGTAACGCAGATCGGCAAAATATTGCCATGACTTTTCATCTGCTGTGACTTTACGGTATTCCTGACGACGAGCTGCATAGGGATACAGTACGTCATCTTCAACTAATGGTGCACGGGGATCTGCATTAATGACACCATTGCGTTGCCAGTAAACGTAATTATATGCACCTGTTTGGCGAGCAAAACCCGTTTCATAATTACGATATTGCAATTGCTGATTTAAGAATAGGTCGTCAGTTAAGTATATGTTGTGGGTAAGTTTAAAGCGTAATTCTTCGCTTTCGTTATCTTTTGCCATCGGGGAAATCAAACCATTATGGCCAAAGTCGTAGGGGGTTTGGCCATCACTAGCACTGAGCGAGTCTGCAAGTTGTTGACGCTGCTCATCGGTAAGTTGCACGCCACTGCTGGTTGGGTCGTTAACCAAATCTTCCCATGTCACTTCGTCAGCGGTTTTACCGTCAACCGATGCAGCGTTATAAATACGAATAGGGTGACCAATGGAGTCGACAGGAATAGCGTCTTTGATATAGGCAGTAGAGAACATCAGATTTTGACTGTCATCTACAACAAATTTTAATGAGCCGTAGACTTCATCTCTGTCTGTGCCAAGATCGCGATAGCCGTCACTGCGGGCGCTTTTTGCAACCACGCGATAGGCAACATCATCGGTTATGCCTCCCGTACTGTCGGCCATTAGTGAATAGCTGTCCCATTGTCCAACTTCGGCTTCAATAACATGTTTGCTTTCAAACTCTGGTTTTTTTTCGATTAAGTTAATCACACCGCCAGCGCTACCCATGCCGTATAAGCCTGTGGCAGGGCCTTTTAATACTTCAACTGAATTAACATTGGTGAGGGAGCGGGTTGGGTTAAATGTATTGCCAAGGCCGGCGCCGCCGTACATGCCATCAAAGGTGTAATTGGCTCCTAAACCGCGGATGACAAGGTTGTCGCCAATACCATAATTATTACCTGCTTGGGTCACGCCACTGATGTTACGCACTAGATCTTTCATGTTACTAATGCCCTGCTCATCAATGAGTGCTTCATCAACAATGACAACCGCCGCGGGAGTCTCCATCAAAGACATGTCTGATTTTGTTGCTAAACCGGAATTCATCACTACCTGGTTTTGACGACCGTATACAGTAATACGTTCATAGTCTTGTGCAGTGGGTTGCGTTTCAGTACTCGAGTCATTAGGTGTTTGCGCGTGTGCATAAATAGGAAATAAAATACTTTGGCAAGCAAGAGCAAGTAAAGATAATCGTAGCGATGTCATAGTGGATACCTCGTTTAATGATTTTGCGAATGATAATGATTATCATAAAGATTGCAATTGAATTTGAGTCATCATGTGGCAAAAACGCTAACAAGAAGTTTATTTGCGCTATTTTTAAGCTGATTGGCTGCAACATCATCATAACCTGTTGCATAAGTTGTTAATTTTTATAATGGAGTAGCTTTATTGTTAGTTATTTGTGATTTCGGATGCTGGCGTTTGTAATGCAATAACTGGTTTGGATCAGGCGTAAAAGACAAGACAGCAAAACCTCTAATCGATTTTTAAAGGTGGGTTATCTTTGTGGGAAGAAAAATTGTCTTAGTAGCCATATATGCGTAGTTTGGTTGTCGCATATTAGGTAGGTTTGGGTATATAATCTGCATCCGAAAAGGTGTTGTGAGGCATAGCTAAGTATCGCTTCTTCAATAACACACTAAAGTATTTAAGGTAACCAAATGAATTTAAAGCAAGAACTGCAAACATTAAATGACAAATTAGATAAGTTTCGTCGCAAATTAGCCGCGGCAGAACAGCGTGGTGATGCCACGGTTGTCATGCAGTTTAAGAAAGAAATTGCCACTGTCACTAAACGTATTGCCAGTGTAAAAGGTCAGCAAACTCGCGAGTTAAGCAAAGAGAGTGTTGCATTAAAAGCGCTTGGTTTTAAGCGTGCAATCACAAAAGCAGAACAGGCTGACATGGGTAAGTTGACTAAATCGGTTAAAGGTTTAGTTGTTGTGCACCCTTTAACGGCTCTTGGTCGTGAAATGGGCATTAAAGAAGTCACAGGCTTTGCTCCTACTCAGTTTTAATATTTTCTTTTACAGTTAGTTGTCGTAAGGTTAATTCATGTCGATAAAATATATCGCAACATCTAAATTACCCACTCCTTGGGGAGTGTTTGACATGCATGGTTTTGAAGAAACCGCTACAGGTAAAGAACATGTTGCGTTGACATTTGGTCAGCTTGATCCCACACAAGCGATGTTAGGTCGTATTCACTCAGAATGTTTAACGGGTGATGCTTTATTTAGTTTGCGTTGTGACTGTGGTTTCCAATTACAATCAGCGATGCAATCCATTGCCGAGAAAGGCCAGGGTTTTTTGTTGTATTTGCGTCAAGAAGGTCGTGGTATTGGCTTATTAAATAAAATCCGTGCTTATGAACTACAAGACGGCGGTGCTAACACGGTTGAAGCCAATGAACGTTTAGGCTTTGAAGCCGACATGCGTAAATACGACATGATAGCGCCTATGCTTAAACAAATTGGCGTAGAAAAAGTCAGCTTAATGACAAACAACCCTCGTAAAGTGATGGCCATGCAAAATGTGGGCATTGAAGTGGTTGAGCGTATACCATTGCAAGTGGGCAAAAACCGTTATAATGAGTCATATTTAAAAACCAAGTCTACTGAGCTTGGCCATATGATGTCTGAACATCATTTCAACGATGAATAGGAAAAACGAACCGTAATCTTATGGCAATGAAACCCGAGCGTCATCTTTGGCTTTTGGATTTATCACCATCGACTCAATCAAGGTTTTCTTTTTTGGCACCAAACCGCCTCGTTTTATCAGTCTGCGCTTTCATCGGCTATAGCATAAGTTGTCATGTGTTAGCCGATGAGCTCATCAGTTCAGAACCCGACGCTTCCCATTATGCGTTTGCTAATTATCTTGGCAGTGGTGTTTATCGTACGTCAGGCCAAAGTGCTGCCGTGGTTAATGTCCCTTTAGGCTTTGATTTAGAAGGGTCCGACAGCCATCTTCTTAAGTTTCGCTTATCGACTTCGTTTGGTTTTTTTGACTACTCTTTTAACGACTTGCCTGGTGGCAGTTTGCCTAAAAGTGTTGGTACACTGACCGTGACTCCCGGCATTGAATATCATTGGCTGGTGGACGAGAAATTGACTCTGGAGTCGTATTTTGATCTCGGGTATGGGCATAATTTCTCTACACACAGCCATGTGGGTATTTACTCAACAGGGCTGTCGAGTTTGTACCGCTTTGGCCCTGCGGAGTATAACCCTGTGTGGGTTAACCGCATTTATTATGCTGGATATAAAAGCAATCAAAATGACGGCACCGAAGGCTACTCAGTATTAAAAACCGGTGTAGATGTTGGGGTTAATTACGGTTGGCAGTGGGATGATATTTGGGTTGAGCCTCGGGTGTTTGTTGCAGGCCATTGGTATTTTAATCAATTAAAATTTGTGACACCCGTCGGCGAAGATGTGCTGACATCCTACACCTACGAAATAGGCACAACGTTGGCTTTTTCTAAACCGTTAACCTTTGCGGCCATTGGCCTAGACAGTGTCGAAATTGATCATTTTGGTTTGAGTTATCAAGTTGGCGGCGGGCTTAAAGTGTGGCGCTTAATATTTGGGTTTCCACTGTAAAGTAAGTGCTATTAATCAAACTGTGTTATTTCTATCCAAAAAGTGCTGAATTATTAGCACTTTTTGTCTAAGTTTTACCGATCAGGATAAAAAAATTATCAGAGATTGTTGAGTTGTCACATAATTAATGGAAATGGTATTAACCTTTGCCCCAAATATCAGCATTGACGGGCTTGGTCGGTTCAGCTGTTTTCGCTGAGGCTGATTTGTTAACTGGTTTAGATGTTTTTACGCCATGTTGAACCTTGATGGCGGGTTTGCGTGTGTCATCTTTTGGTGGTGGAAGTGGTAACTTATTCGTTTTAAGGTACAAGTATTCAACTTTGTCACGCGCCCAAGGTGTTTTTCGTAAAAACTTCAAGCTTGATTTAACACTTGGGTTATCTTTAAAACACATAATGTTGATTCTAGACGCTAATTCTTCCCAACCATATTTTTCAACCAGTTGGGTGACGATAGTTTCTAGCTTTATGCCGTGAAGTGGGTTATTTGCTTGTGTCATGGACCGTGCGTGCTCAATAAATTTGTCACTATTATACCCACATTAATGGCAAAGAGATATCAACACAAAACGGCAGCCAAGGCTGCCGTTTGTCATGAGAGGGAGAAAGTTATTGTTCGTTAGCTAAGGTGATGTTGTCTTCATCATCTGAATCAATATCGCCTTTACCTTTAGTTTTAATGATAATCAGCGCTGCAATTATTACTGTTGTGACAATACCGGCAAGGGTAGAAACGGTCATAGGCAAGCCTGCACCCAATGTAGATGAGTTCAGCATAAAGCTAATCACAACACAGGTCATAAACATCGCGGGTACAGAACAAATCCAGTGGAATTTATTATGCCGAAGTAAGTAGGCAGCTGCTGTCCATAGCATCAATACTGCTGTGGTTTGGTTTGCAACACCAAAATAGCGCCAGATAATACCGAAATCGACTTGAGTTAATACTGCACCGATTGCAAATAAAGGTAGAGCCAGCAAGAGGCGCTTTGGTAATTCAACTTGTTTGATGTTGAAGAACTCAGCCAAGATTAAACGAGCAGAGCGAAACGCGGTGTCACCAGATGTGATTGGAAGCACAATGACACCAAGAATAGCCAAGAAACCACCAAATGCACCAAGCAATCCGTTAGATGCTTCATAGACGACGTTAGCTGGGTTGCCTGCCATACCAGCATTAAGCCCTTCAACACCGCCAAAGAATGATAAAGCAATGGCACACCAAATCAACGCGATAACACCTTCACCAATCATGGCACCAAAAAACACAAAGCGACCATTTGATTCGTTTTCAACACAACGAGCCATTAATGGAGATTGGGTTGCGTGGAACCCTGATACTGCACCACATGCAATCGTAATAAATAGTGCAGGCCATAATGGCATGTCGTTAGGGTTAAGGTTAGTAAAGAAGTCACCCATTTCAAAGCCAGGTAACATAGTATGCTCAGATGACAGCATCAACGCGACAGTCAATCCAAGTGACATAAAGACTAAAAGTGCGCCAAAAAATGGGTAAAAACGACCGATGATTTTGTCGATTGGCACAATTGTGGCCACTAGGTAATAAACAAAAATAATGCCAACAAAGATGGCAACATCAAAGCCAGTCAACTTGCTTAGAAGACCTGCAGGTGCAGAGATAAATACCACGCCAACAAGTAATAGTAAGATAATGGCAAACAAATTCATAAAGTGTTTGGCATTTTTACCCAGGTATTTACCGGCTAAGTTAGGTACCGATTGCCCATGGTTACGAACCGATAGCATACCTGAGAAGTAATCGTGGACGGCACCAGCAAATATACAACCCAATACAATCCATAACATGGCAGCAGGACCATACAAAGCACCTAAGATTGGGCCAAAAATAGGACCCACACCAGCAATGTTTAACAATTGAATTAGATACACTTTACTCTTTGACATTGGCACGTAATCGACGCCATCAGTTTGAGTAAATGCAGGTGTTTTTCTTTGGGTGTTGATGCCGAATACTTTTTCGACAAAGGCCCCATAAATAAAATACCCACCGATGAGTAAGCCAACACAGAGTAGAAACCAAGTCATTTTTATATCTCCCCTTTTATTTAGTATCACAATTGTAAAGTGTTTAGGCGATTTAAAGGGGAGCATTGCAGTGACAGGTAGAATTGACTGCTTAAGCGGCAAATAGTGGGGATGAAATGTGTGGCTAGTTAAAAAGCGTGCGTTGCATCACTTAATTATATTGTCTATTGAAATCCAAGTAACTGTTTGAGCTCTTTAAGATAACGGCGTGATACCGGTACGTGAGTGCCACTGTGTGTTGTGACTTCAGCGCCAGTGTCGGTGATTTCTATTTCAGATATGGCGTTTGGCGACAACAGGTATTGTTTATGACAACGAAATAACGGCGTTTTTTCCTCAAGGGCTTTTAGCGTGAGCTGGGTGTGGGAAAACCCTTTACTTGAATGCACATGAATACCGCCCATATCACTCACAATAAATTCAACATCGGCAGTAGCGATAACTTTGAGTTTATTGCCTGTGTAGCACGGCAAGTGAGTGAGTTGGCTAGGTAATATATGTGTTATTGATTGTGGCGCCATATTACTGCGCACTTTATCTAGAGTTTGATTAAAACGATTTTCATCAATCGGTTTTAACAAATAGTCGAATGCATTGTTATCAAACGCTTTTACGGCGTATTCATCAAAAGCGGTAATAAATACGATTCGCGGCATTTGCTCTGGGTTTAACATGGCTATTAATTCCATGCCGCTGATCCTGGGCATTTGAATATCCACGAAAATTAAGTCCGGCTTTTGCTGGTTTATTTGCTGCAGAGCTTCGATGGCATTACCGCATTGGCCTAGCACGTTAAAGTCTGGATGTTTCTCGAGTAGGTAGGCCACTTCTTGGCGGGCAAATGGCTCATCATCAATAATTAAACACCGGATCATAATGTGCTCTTTTCAAGTGGGATACGAACCTGTACACACGTAAATTCTTCATCTTGGCTTGTGACTGTTATTCCATATTGTGTCCCAAACAGATTTTGTAGGCGCTTGTGTACTAAGTTCATCCCTAGACCTTCAGTATTGGATGCAGGGCTATACAGTCCTGCATTGTCGATGACTTTTAGGAGTAAATCATTGCCATCTGTGTTTGCTTCAACGTTAATTATTCCTGCTTCAAGCATGCGAGATGTTCCATGTTTTACTGCATTTTCAATTAATGGTTGCAGGGTAAAAGCGGGCATTTTGTGATGGTGATATACCTTGGGTATAGTAATACTTACCTTGAGTTTATCGATAAACCTTGCATGTTCAATGGCGAGATATGCATCAATGTGTTCGAGTTCATCGGCTAGGGTGACAAGTCCTGTTGTGCGTGTGAGGTTAATCCTTAAAAATTGTGACAATTGTTGTAGTAACTTTTTCGCCATTTTGGGATCACGATTAATAATGGCACTGATGGTATTTAAGGCATTGAATAAAAAATGAGGGTTGACTTGGGCTTGGAGTAACTTAATTTCTGCCTGCATTAACAGGCTTTTTTGTTGTTCAAAGCGTCCATATAGGATCTGATTTGATAATAATCTTGCTATACCTTCACCTAGGGTACGATTGATATTTAAAAACAGTTTGTTTTTAGGTTCGTATAACTTAATGGTACCTACCACTTCATCATTACTGCGCAGTGGAATGACCAAACTTGACCCCAAATTACAGTGTTTTGAAATTGAACAGGCATAAGTTGTGTCAACGCCATCGGCAAACATCACCTTATTTTGCGATATAGCATCTAAGGTGATCTTAGAAGAAATCGGGGTATTGGGAAGGTGGTGGTCTGCGCCAGTACCGATAAAGGCTAATAGTTTGTGTCGGTCTGTAATCGCGACAGCGCCTACGCGGGTTTCTTCTATGATTATTTTTGCCACTTTTTGGCTCGATTCTTCATTAAACCCTTTCGATAAAATGCCAACACTGCGCTCGGCAATTTTTAAGGCATTGGTTGAAAAGCTCGAGGACAGCTTATCGAACATGGTTTTTTGATCGCGCACTATGCTCATAAACATGGCCGCGCCTAATGAGTTAATTAACAGCATGGGAGGGGCAATAACATAAACCAATGCCCATGCTTGCTCAAATGGCTTTGCAATCAATAAAATAAGGCTCATTTGCAGCAGTTCGGCCACAAATGTCACCATAAAAACCCAGGCAGGGTTGTATAAGGACTCTTCTTTTCCTGCCTTTTTTAAATAATAACTGTATAACCCGGCTAGCAGCCCTTCTAAGGTGGTTGAAATAGCACACGCGATATCGGTAAATCCGCCCATAGAATAACGGTGCAACCCACCGGTGAGGCCGACAAAAAAACCTGTCACTGGGCCACCAAGTAGCCCGCCTAGTACCGCACCCATTGCCCGTGTGTTGGCGATAGCGCCAGTGGTTTGTTCGCCAAAATAGGTGGCCATAATACAAAAAAGTGAAAACACCACGTAAATAAAAAATTTGTGGGGTAAGCGTTTTGAACTTTCAGCAAATAGCTTAAAGAGCGGTGTTTTACTGACTAAATAAACAATAACCAAATACACGCACATTTGTTGCGTGAGTAATAAAATCAACGACATGAGTTCTCTCAAGGTAGCCATATCGGTTAGGTATCCTAACCGTGGTTTTGTAATGCTGCTAATTTAGCAGGCGTGAATAATATTAAGGGATATGGCGTGTGGTTAACGTGACGACTTACTCAATATGGTTAATTGGGCTGTGTCTTGTTGCTGATAAAATTCATCTATCAGTAATCGGAGGATTTTTGATTTGGCAACTTTAGTGGTTTTTGCGATTTCGTCGAGTTGAGCAATGCTTTTTTCGGTGAGTGTAAATGTGGCATGGCGATAAATTTTGGTGCTCTTTTTATCGAGCCCCTTTAGAAATTGTGCTGTAGTTTGGCTGGGCGCAGTTTGTCCAGATGATTTACCTAATGCATAGTTGTTAGCATCTTCAATAAAATCATCTACAGACACCTTTTTACGAGGGTCATTTGGTTTTTTGCGTTTAAGATCAGTTAAACTCATAGCGATTTTCTGGTGGTATAGCAAAAAGCTCATCAGCAATTGAGCGGATTTCCTCAGCGGCTTTGCCATCGGGTTCGATTTCAAGCACTGATGAACCGCTTTCTTCACTGTCATCATAAATATTACGGCTAAAGGTGACTGAATCTAGTGCTCGCAAACCAAATGATTGCACGACTTCTTTGGCTTCTAAAATACGTTTAACTTGTGAGGGCAGTGCAGGGCATTGAGTGATGACAATTGTGGCCACCATCTTGGGGTTAACCATTTTACAGGTGCTGAGCATGTCTTCCATGTGTGGTAAGGTTTTTAAATCTCGACGTTTTGGCCTTAATGGAATCACAACATACGTTGCAACAGACATTGCTGCCCGCATCGCTAGGTTGTCTTGGCCACCACAATCAACAATGACATAGTCGAAACGCTCGTCAAGACTTAATAAATCATTACGAATTTTACCGTACAGTTGAATGCAGTTAATGGCTTTGAGGCTAGGGTCATTGTTGCGAGCTTGGATCCAGTCAGAGGTTGTACGCTGTGGATCACAATCTACCATGAGTACATTAGCATCAAACTTTTGAGTGATATAAACCGCAAGATTTTGGGCTAAACAGCTTTTACCACTGCCGCCTTTTTCTCCACCAACAAGCAATATCATGTCTGGGTCCTCTCAGGTTTAAGCTTAAGTAACATAGCCAATCAGTGATGTACTTTTTATGAGTATAGAGCAGCCCCGTAAGACTGCATAACATATTCAATAAATTAAATTAATTGAAGTGCTACATGGTAACTATGGGGCGAGCATTCTGTACACCGACATACTTGCCCTTTAATAGTGTTTTGCTTTGGTGTGTTTTCGTTGAAGGTAATTGCGATTAAGTCACCTACTTTAAAGGCAGATTTATAATCCAATAAAACCCCTTTTCGGGCTAAGTCGATACAAATACCATAATCCTGGCAAGACTCACCTTGAGCGCTTATCCAATCTAAACGTATGCGCTCAGCTTCCATATCGACTCGAAGTGAACCACGTTTTTCGTCAAATCCTGTTGGCTCTTGGCCCATGTTGTCGCTCCTTGAAAATCAAAACACTAATAATGGCTATTTTTGCAGCTTGCTACTACTCATTCTATTGTTTGCTTCAGTCTATTACTTGCTACTGTTGCTACTAATTGCTTGCTACTGTTGCTACTAAGAGTCTATTGCTTGCTACTATTAATCTTATTGTTAGCACAATTACTTGGTTAAGCAAGGGCTAAGGTGAAGTTAATATGGTTTCGACTCGGTGGTAATCACGTGATGTTAATTGTCGTAATCTTGATTTTTCGGGTAAGGCATTTTTAACTGACCCCATCGAATCACAATAACGGTACACGCTAATAAGATAGTAGATAACGATATGGCCAAAATACGCCAATCTTCCATGCCTTTCATGTCTAAAATTAGGTATCGCGCTAATGCCACAATGGCAATGTACAGTGGCATGCGGATTGGCAGTTTGCCTGACTCAATGTAGTTAACTACCATGGCGAGCACTTCAAGATAAATAAACAGCAAGAGTAAGTCGGCTAATTCAACGGTGCGAATATGGATCATATGAAGGATTTCTTCGCCGATGGCAAATAAGGTAGCTAGAGCAATAATAAAGAGGACTAAATGTTCAATGCTCTTTAAGGATTTAATGCTTAAGTCTTTAGCTTTATATAATGGCATAGTTGATATCTGTCAGTTGATGAAGCAACATTATCGGTGACTTAAGCTCATTTGCACAGTGATCAAGTTCAACTTTAGTTTATTTCAGAGATAAAAAAAACGCGAAGGGCATAAAGCCATTCGCGGTTTTTAATTCTGTTTTGTCCAGGAGATATAAGCTTAGCGCTTTAACCCTTCGTTTAGTAACGGACGCATGGTTTTAACAAGCTGCGTGGTCACTTTTGGACTACCTGCAACAATATTACCCGATGCCATGTAGTTATGTGCACCCATAAAATCGGTTACAGTACCGCCAGCTTCACGACAAATTAAGTCGCCTGCTGCGATGTCCCATGGCTTAAGGCCAATTTCAAAGAAGCCATCTAAACGGCCAGCAGCAACGTAAGCAAGGTCTAACGCGGCAGAACCTGTACGACGTAAATCTGAACACATTGGGAAAACTTCAGCCAAAATAGCCATGTAGCTTTCGGTATGTTGACGCGCCTTGAAAGGGAATCCAGTACCAATAATGGTATTGCTAAGGTCGTTAACGTTAGTCACACGGATCCGGAAGTCATTGAGTTTTGCGCCTTTACCGCGCACAGCAGAAAACAACTCTTCACGAACCGGGTCGTAAACTACAGCAACTTCAATTTTGCCTTTATATTGAACTGCGATAGAAACCGCAAAGTGAGGGATACCACGAACGAAGTTGTTGGTGCCATCCAAAGGATCTACTATCCAAATGTAATCTTTATTGTCGCCACGGTTTTCACCGCTTTCTTCGCCCACAATCGTATGATCGGGGTAAGATTTACGAATTTGATAAGTAATAGTTGCTTCTGCTTCCTTGTCTACACTAGTCACAAAATCATTAATACCTTTACTACTAACCTCAACACGGTCAAGTTCAGTATAGGCGCGCATAATAGTTTGGCCCGCAGCGCGTGCAGCGCGCGTGGCAATAGTCAGCATCGGATGCATTGCAATCCCCTGGATGTTAAAGAACGAGTAAAATAGCGCCAGCATTATACTTAATTTAACGATTATATCAAATGCAGATTTTCATATAACGTAATAAACAACGACTGTGTTAAGATACGAGCAATATTTTTTGTTAAAAGAAAGTCGTAAATGCTCAGTAATATTCGTGTTGTTTTAGTTGGAACATCTCATCCTGGTAATATTGGCTCTACTGCCAGAGCAATGAAAACCATGGGCTTATCAAATTTATACCTTGCGGAGCCGCGCGTTGAGCCTGATGGTCAATCAATTGCGCTTGCTGCAGGTGCCTCAGAGATATTAAAAAACCTTACCACAGTTGACTCATTGCAAGATGCTATCGCAGATTGCAGCTTAGTGATTGCCACTAGTGCACGTAGCCGTACTTTAGATTGGCCAATGCTTGACCCAAGAGAGGCTGGTCAAAAGCTCACTCAAGAGTGTTTAAATGGTCCTGTTGCCATTGTGTTTGGTCGTGAGAATCATGGTTTAAGCAATGAAGAGCTACAGCAGTGTACTTATCATGTCGCGATACCTGCTAATCCAGAATACAGCTCGTTAAACCTAGCGCAAGCAGTACAGATTATTTGTTATGAAACCCGTGTGGCGCATTTAGCTCAAACTGAAGCGCCAGTCGTGACCGAGGAATACCCGTTAACCGTTGAACTCGAACGATTTTTTGTGCATCTAGAGTCAACCTTGTCTAAAACCGGGTTTGTGATAAAAAATCATCCAGGTCAAGTGATGACCAAGCTTCGCCGTTTATTTACTCGTGCGCGTATTGAATCGCAAGAAATGAATATATTGCGAGGCATTTTGAGTTCTGTTGATAAAAAAATGGACCAACAAGATTAATCCCTAAGGAATACACCATGGGCGTTATTGCTAGAATTAAAGAAGATATCGAATCGATTTATCATCGCGATCCTGCTGCAAACAGTACCCTTGAGATTTTATTTAACTACCCGGGTATGCATGCCATTTGGATCCATCGTGTGAGTCATAAATTGTGGTTGGCTAAATGGCATTTTACTGCACGTTGTTTATCGACGTTTTCGCGTTGGTTAACCGGTGTTGAAATTCATCCTGGAGCCACGATAGGACGACGCTTTTTTATTGACCATGGTATGGGGGTCGTTATTGGTGAAACCGCCGAAATTGGCGATGATTGCACGCTGTATCACAGTGTGACTTTAGGTGGTACCACCTGGCAAGCGGGTAAACGCCATCCAACATTGGGCAATAATGTGGTGATTGGTGCTGGCGCTAAAGTATTGGGCCCTATAACAATGCATGATGGTGCGCGAGTAGGTTCGAACTCAGTGGTAGTAAAAGATGTGGCAAGCGATCACACTGTAGTGGGGATCCCCGGTAGAGTGGTTGCATCACCCACTAACCAGTCAAAAGAAAAAAACGAGCGCCGCACCGAAATGGCCAAAAAGTATGGCTTTGATGCTTATGCTGTGTCGCCTGATAACCCAGACCCTGTAGCAAATGCCATTGGCCAAATGCTTGATCACATGCATTTAATGGACTCTAAAGTTCAGGAGTTATGCCAGGCGATTCAGCAAATGGGCGGTGATGTGTGTACTAAAAAGTTGCCAGAATTGAATGTAGATGCCTTTGATGAAGCTGAACGAAATGCTGCAAGTCATCGTAAACAAGAGATAGACCAATTTGACCCGAGCATTTGACGATTTCTAAGTCATTGTAGATTCAGGTCAAAAAAATGGCCGATATTGCGATTAATTACCTTATCGGCATTGAATCTTAGCGGATAAAAAGGTTAAATACCCCCGCGAAAAATGAAACCTTTTGTTATAAGAAATACCATAATACCTGAGTATTTTAGTAGGACTTATACTTGACTAATTTAGTCGGGTATGGTCAAATTACTGCATACTTTTTGGGAGCAGTACAAGTTATGAAACTTACATCAAAAGGTCGCTATGCAGTGACAGCTATGTTAGATGTTGCTATTCACTCAGCTGCAGGCCCAGTGCCGTTAGCCGATATTTCTGAAAGACAGGGTATTTCTTTGTCTTATCTTGAACAACTCTTCGCAAAGTTGCGTAAACATGGCCTAGTGTCGAGTGTTCGCGGACCGGGTGGTGGTTATCGTTTAGGCTTAGAAGCCGTCGATATTTCAGTGGGTATGGTCGTGCATGCCGTTGATGAATCTGTAGACGCCACTCGCTGTCAAGGACAAGGTAACTGCCAAAGTGGTACACGTTGCCTGACCCATTCTTTATGGGGCGACTTAAGTAAACAAATTTCTGAGTTTTTAGATGGTATTTCGCTTGCTGGCTTAATGCAAAAACGAGATGTTCAATTTATCTCGCTTAAGCAAGACGAAATGCAAAAGGAACATAGAGTGAGTTTGTAACTCTACTGTGTTGATTGATAAATAATTATTATTTGTACGTTGTATGTAGCCTCATCTGAGACTGCTAAGTACGGAGTGTGTTATGAAGCTTCCTATCTATTTAGATTATGCCGCAACAACCCCTGTAGATCCGCGTGTCGCAGAAAAAATGGTGCAACACATGACAATGGACGGTGTGTTTGGTAATCCAGCATCTCGTTCACATCGTTATGGTTGGCAAGCTGAAGAGGCGGTTGATGTTGCGCGTAATCAAGTTGCCGATTTAATTAATGCAGATCATCGTGAAATTGTATTTACCTCTGGCGCGACTGAATCAAGTAACCTTGCGATTAAAGGCATTGCTCATTTTTATCATAAAAAGGGCAAGCACATCATCACTAGCAAAACTGAGCATAAAGCGACATTAGATACTTGTCGTCAGTTAGAGCGTGAAGGTTATGAAGTCACCTACCTTGAGCCAGAAGCTAACGGCATTATTCCGATGGAACGTTTAGAAGCGGCCATGCGTGATGACACCATTTTAGTTAGCATTATGCATGTTAACAATGAAATTGGTGTGGTTCATGACATTAATGCCATCGGTGAGTTATGCCGTTCAAAAGGCATTTTCTTTCACATGGATGCTGCGCAAAGTGCCGGTAAATTACCTATCGATGTGCAAACCACAAAGGTTGATTTAATTTCGATTTCTGGCCATAAAATGTATGGTCCTAAAGGTATCGGTGCACTTTATGTTCGTCGTAAGCCTCGTATTCGTCTTGAATCGCAAATGCACGGTGGTGGACACGAGCGTGGTATGCGCAGTGGTACTTTAGCAACGCATCAAATTGTTGGTTTAGGTGAGGCTGCGGCTATCGCTAAACAAGACATGGCTGAAGACAGCGCACGTATCACCCGTTTACGCGACAAGTTATGGAACGGCATCAAGCACATTGAAGAAACCTATATCAATGGTGATATGGACCAACGCTACAGCGGTATCTTTAACGTAAGCTTCAACTTTGTTGAAGGTGAATCACTAATGATGGCGTTAAAAGACCTGGCCGTTTCTTCAGGTTCAGCTTGTACTTCAGCCAGTTTAGAACCGAGCTACGTTTTACGTGCTTTAGGGTTAAATGATGAAATGGCACACAGCTCAATTCGTTTCTCAATTGGTCGTTTTACTACCGATGAAGAAATTGAACATGCTATCAAAACGATAACTGAATCAATCGATAAGTTACGTGAAATGTCTCCTCTTTGGGAGATGTTCAAAGATGGTATTGATTTGAACCAAGTTCAATGGGCACATCATTAATCGTTTAACGACAAAGATTTAGGAGCAATATCATGGCTTATAGCGAAAAAGTAATCGATCATTATGAAAACCCACGTAACGTTGGTTCATTTGACAAAAACGATCCATCTGTAGTGACCGGCATGGTGGGAGCACCTGCGTGTGGCGATGTAATGAAACTGCAATTGAAAATCAGTGCAGATGGCATTATTGAAGATGCAAAATTTAAAACCTACGGTTGTGGTAGTGCGATTGCATCAAGTTCACTGGTAACCGAGTGGGTTAAAGGCAAAAGCGTTGACGAAGCAGCAACCATCAAAAATGCTGATATTGCTGAAGAGTTAGCATTGCCACCGGTTAAAATTCATTGTTCAATTTTGGCAGAAGATGCCATTAAAGCGGCAATTGAAGAGTATAAAACCAAACAAGCTAAGTAATGCCTGGAGTATAGATGGCTATTTCAATGACACCTGCGGCGGCAGACCGAGTAAAATCGTTTCTTGCTAACCGTGGAAAAGGCTTAGGTTTACGCCTTGGATTGAGAACATCGGGTTGTTCAGGTATGGCATATGTCATTGAGTTTGTTGATGAACTCAATGACGATGATGAAGTTTATACTATCGATGGTGTCAATATCATCATCGATGCTAAAAGCTTTATTTATCTGCAAGGTATTGAACTGGATTTTGTTAAAGAAGGCCTAAATGAAGGTTTCCAGTTCAATAACCCGAATGCAAAAGGTGAATGTGGTTGCGGTGAGAGTTTTACCGTTTAACCCTTAACTTTTGCCGTTTTATCGAAACAGTAAGCATGATATCTGCCAATGAATTATTTCGATCTGTTCAATTTAGAACCTGCCTTTGATATCGACACCGCCTTACTTGCAGAGCGTTACCGCGAACTGCAAAGGGCGGTTCATCCTGATAAGTTTGCTAATGATTCTGAGCAACAGAAATTGTTGTCGGTTCAGCGGACCTCGCAAGTCAATGACGGTTATCAAACCTTAAAAAATCCTTTGCGCCGTGCAGAGCACATGTTGAGCTTACGGGGCATAGAATTAAGCCATGAAACCACAACACTTAAAGATGGTGCATTTTTAATGCAGCAAATGGAGTGGCGTGAAGCATTAGAAGATATTCAACATAGCCAAGAGCCCCAAGAGCTAGTTGATGAATTATATGACTCTTTTGCTGAATTCGAAGCGACGTTATCCAAAAAATTAACTTCATTGCTCGCATCAAGCGATGAGGCTGATGCATTATTAGCTGCAGATCAAATTCGAAAGTTAAAGTTTATGGCAAAATTGCAAGACGAGTTAGCCCGTATTGAAGATGACTTACTGGACTAGTTCGTTAGACTTACATTCAAATTTAATGATTAGCGCTGCTAGTCAATAACACAACAAGTTGGAACACTATGGCACTGTTGCAAATTGCAGAACCTGGCCAAAGCGCCGCACCACACCAGCATCGTTTGGCTGTGGGGATCGATCTTGGCACCACTAATTCATTAGTGGCAACAGTCAGAAGCGGACTGGCATCAACCTTAGCTGATGATAGCGGTCGTCACTCATTACCGTCAGTTGTGCATTACTCAGATGAGTTAGTTCAAGTTGGCTACGATGCTCAAGCTAAATCAGCGTTAGATCCGCAAAATACCATCGTTTCAGTGAAGCGTTTTATGGGTCGCAGCCTTGCTGATGTGCAATCAGGCGTGCATAAACTGCCTTACGATCTCCAGGCGAGTGAGAACGGTTTGCCTGTATTTAATACTCCAATGGGCCAAGTTAACCCTGTACAAGTGTCGGCAGAAATTTTAAAGCCATTAATCGCACGTGCAGAGTCAACCTTAGGCGGTGAGCTTCAAGGGATTGTGATTACCGTGCCGGCCTATTTTGATGACGCTCAACGTCAAGGCACAAAAGATGCCGCTGAATTACTTGGCGTTAAGGTGCTGCGCTTACTCAATGAGCCAACTGCCGCAGCGATTGCTTATGGATTAGATTCTAAGCAAGAGGGCGTGATTGCGATTTATGATCTCGGTGGTGGCACGTTTGATATTTCTGTACTTCGTTTAAATCGTGGCGTTTTTGAAGTGCTTGCAACCGGTGGTGATTCTGCGCTTGGCGGTGATGATTTTGACCATCTGTTGGTGAGTCATTTACAACAAGCATGGAATATTACCGAGCCTAATAATCAGTTAGCGCGTCAGTTACTCATCGAAGCACGCAGAGTAAAAGAAGCATTAACAGAAAATGACGTCGTTGATGCAAGTGTTGTGATGGATAATCAAACATTAACGACCTCAGTTGATAAGTCATTATTTAACGAACTGATTGGCGCGTTAGTGAAAAAGACCATTAGCAGTTGCCGCCGTACTTTGCGTGATGCTGGTGTGAGTGTTGACGAAGTGATTGAAACCGTCATGGTAGGCGGTTCAACTCGTGTGCCATTAGTACGCGAGCAAGTAGAAGCCTTCTTCAAAAAAGCACCACTGACCTCAATTGACCCAGATCGTGTTGTGGCCATTGGCGCGGCAATTCAAGCTGATATTTTGGTGGGTAACAAACCAGAATCTGACTTGTTATTGTTAGATGTTATTCCATTATCGCTTGGTATTGAAACCATGGGCGGATTGGTTGAAAAAGTCGTGACCCGTAATACCACAATCCCGGTTGCCCGTGCGCAAGAGTTTACCACGTTTAAAGACGGCCAAACGGCAATGGCATTTCATGTGGTACAGGGTGAGCGAGAGTTGGTTGAAGATTGCCGTTCACTCGCGCGGTTTACCCTACATGGTATTCCTGCGATGGCTGCTGGCGCTGCACATATTCGTGTAACCTTCCAGGTAGACGCCGATGGATTGCTCAGTGTCACAGCGATGGAAAAATCAACCGAAGTAAAAACCACTATTCAGGTTAAACCTTCTTTTGGTTTGTCTGACACTGAAATTGCCACCATGCTAAAAGATTCGATGAAGCATGCTAAAGATGACATTACTCGACGAATGCTTGCAGAGCAAAAAGTTGAAGCGGCGCGTGTGATTGAGTCATTAAATGCCGCATTAGGTAAAGATGGTGATTTACTTGATGAACAAGAGCGTAAACAGTTAACTGATGCGATTGCGTTACTTGACGCTACCGCACAACAAGACGATGTTGATGCCATTGAGAAAGCAATTGCTAGTCTTGATGAACAAACTCAAGATTTTGCGTCACGACGCATGGATAATTCTATTAGAGCGGCGCTAAAAGGGCAGTCGGTCGATAACATATAGGTGAAATAATGCCACAGTTAGTATTTTTACCCCATCAAGAGCTTTGTCCAGATGGCGCAGTACTTGAAGCAGAAGTTGGTGAGACCATTTTAAACGTTGCACTACGTAACGGTATTCACATAGAACACGCTTGTGAAAAGTCATGCGCTTGTACCACATGCCATGTAATTGTACGTGAAGGCTTTGACCAACTAGAAGAAAGCGATGAGCTTGAAGATGACATGCTAGATAAAGCATGGGGTTTAGAGCCTGAAAGCCGCTTGTCTTGCCAAGCTAAAGTGGTTGATTGTGACATGGTGATAGATATTCCTAAATACACCATTAACATGGTGAGCGAAGGCTAAACCATCGCCAGTTATTGTACAGTTTTAGTATAAAAATGAGAGTCAATCATCAAGATTGACTCTTTTTTTATTTCTGGTCATTCCTGTCATTGATTTTAAATAAACTCAGCGTATGATGCGCGAAAATTCCTTTTCTGGAGCACTCTGTGCGCATCGCAATACTGTCTCAAGGCCCGCAATTATATTCAACCCGTCGCTTAGTCGAGGCAGCTGTCGCCCGCGGACATGAAGTTAAAGTAATTAACCCATTAAAGTGTTACATGAACATCAACATGACTAAGCCTAGCATTCATATGGCGGGTAAAGATCTTGGCCATTTTGATGCCGTGATCCCACGTATTGGTGCATCTGTCACTTTTTATGGCTCTGCTGTGCTGCGTCAATTAGAGATGATGGGCGTTTATGCGGTAAATAGCTCAATTGGCATTGCGCGATCGCGTGATAAATTACGTTCTATGCAATTATTGTCTCGCAGAGGCATTGGTCTGCCTATTACTGGTTTTGCTAATAAACCAAGTGACATTCCTGATTTAATTGACATGGTTGGTGGTGCGCCGTTAGTGGTTAAATTACTTGAAGGCACACAGGGTATTGGCGTAGTGCTAGCTGAAACACGTAAAGCCGCAGAAAGCGTACTAGAAGCCTTTATGGGCCTTAAAGCTAACATTATGGTGCAAGAATATATTGCAGAAGCTCAAGGCGCGGATATTCGCTGTTTTGTATTAGGCGATAAGGTCATAGCCGCAATGAAACGTCAGGCTAAACCGGGGGAATTTCGCTCTAATTTACACCGTGGAGGTAGTGCGACCTTAGTTAAATTATCGCCTCAGGAGCGCTCAGTTGCATTACGTGCGGCTCGTACAATGGGCTTAAATGTTGCTGGCGTTGATTTATTACGCTCTAACCACGGGCCTGTCGTGATGGAAGTGAATTCATCGCCAGGGCTTGAGGGTATTGAAGCTGCGACACAAAAAGATGTTGCAGACGCCATTATTTGTTTTATTGAAAAAAATGCAGTTAAAACCAACAAACAAACTAACGAAATGGCAGTTTGTTAATATAAATGACCTAAATAAATGCTGAAATGTTATTGCCTATGCTGATAAGGCTAGGCATTTTCAGTTTAATTACGTATAATCCGCGCGAATTTTTTAAACTTGCTCACATTAAGGAAGCTAGTTATGGCGATCGAACGCACATTCTCAATTATTAAGCCAGATGCAGTTGCTAAAAACCACATCGGTGCAATCTACAACCGTTTTGAATCAGCTGGTCTAAAGATCATTGCTTCTAAAATGGTTCACCTTTCTAAAGAACAAGCTGAAGGTTTCTACGCTGAACACAGCGCACGTCCTTTCTTTGGTGCTTTAGTGTCTTTTATGACTTCTGGTCCAGTAATGGTTCAAGTGTTAGAAGGCGAAAATGCAGTACTAGCTAACCGCGAAATCATGGGTGCAACTAACCCAGCTGAAGCTGCTCGTGGTACTTTACGTGCTGACTACGCAGCAAGCATCGACGAAAACGCAGTTCACGGTTCTGATGCTGTTGAATCAGCAGCTCGTGAAATTGCTTACTTCTTCAGCGCTGAAGAAGTGTGCCCACGCACTCGTTAATCTTTGCTAGCAAGAACATCGAAAAGGAGCCCTAGGCTCCTTTTTTGTTTTTAATCTCTGCTCAGGTTTATCTACAGCGGTATAGGCACAAAATGCCTTCATTAGAACTGTTTAGGCTTCTGTTACACAAACTGAATTACAGTCTCCCAGTCAGTAACATCCTGCAAGCACTATGTAAATGCAATATTCAAATCTAATATCAACATGTTTATTCATGCTTATCTTTCAATATCTAATATCTAATATCTAGCCTTGAGCATCTAACATTCCACATCTAGTATTCTATAGCCAGTAGCATCTAACACTGAGCATTTGATACATTTTAGCCAGCATTCAATCGTCACCCCTAATACCAGTATCTCGATTTTCTTGGCAACGACGTTGTTTTTTCCATTTATAATTGTGTTACTCACTCATAAGGCTATTGGACAGGTTAACTGACTAGTTTGCTTTATTGAGGGCTTTAGCAACTGCAACGTTCGATCGTTCAATTAACCACTTTACTTCCCCGGAGTTATTGAGCCTAGAAGAGATGTTTTCTACCCGCAAAAATGTTATCAACTTGTTTTTTTACTTGTCATTTTTGAGTGATAAATGAACTCTTAGCCGCATAGTGTGTGAAAATTGATGTATTAATACACGTTTTTTTGGCGTTGATTACCTCTTAAGTAAACTGTTTTCAGTATTTATTGACATGTTTTGAATAAAAATAAGCGTATAGAATACGTTATAGTCTATTTGTGAATAAATAATCATTCACTATTTATGTTAAATTTTCTGCTATTTTAGTTCAAAACAAAATATTTAACTTAATTTACAAAAATAATGATAGATACAGGTTATGAACTTTTGTTTTTATATTGTTAACTATGTTTTCTCTTTGTTTCTTTGCTGGTTTTTTATTGTGCTTTATTGGTTTTTTATTTGCGTTTGTTTTTTGATTTTAATATTACACAAAAATAACATAATGCGCCAAGCTCTTTATAAGTTGCTGTTTATGTTCATTTTCTTTAATTCGTTTTTAAAGTCAAATTAAAAGTTTGATTTACACAACTTTGCAAAGTTGCTTGTATCCCTCCCTTGTTGACGAAAGGTTTTTTATTTCTTAATAATGTTTTTAGTAATTGGCAAGGCCGATTGCTGCTCATTAAAAATATAACAATTTGATTTATTTATTTTAAGAATAGGGAGTTTTTTCATGAGTTCAGTCACATTAACTGCTAAAGCTATTCGTCGCAGTTTATTAAATGTAGCAGCAACAAGTGTCGCGACCACTGGGTTATTTTCTTCAGCGGTCATGGCGGCCGATAAGCAAAAAGTGGAGCGTATAGAAGTCACGGGTTCACGTATTCAACGTCAAGATATGGAAACAGCTTCTCCAGTAACCGTTATTTCTGCTGAAGCGATCCGTGCTGAAGGTTTCACTTCTGTTGATGAATTGCTTCAAGCTCAAACATCTATGGCTGGTGCAGCTTTAGGTTCAAGCTCAAATAATGGTTCAGATGGTGTCGCACAAGTTGATTTACGCGGCATGGGTTCGCAACGTACGTTAGTGTTATTAAACGGCCGTCGTATGGTTAACTCTGGTTCTGGTGCTGATAGTTCTGTGGATTTAAACTCTATTCCTGTGGCAATGATTGCACGCGTTGAGATTTTAAAAGATGGTGCTTCAGCGGTATATGGCTCAGATGCGATTGCAGGTGTAGTTAATATTATCACCAAAAAAGATTTCGATGGTTTCCAATTAGATTTTAACGGTAGTACCTCAAGCGAAAGTGATGGTGAAACTGGAGAATTGAGCGGTTTATATGGTTTTAACACCGATGGCGGCAACTATACCTTTGGCGTGGCCTATTCAAAGCGTGAAAGCGTGATCCAATCAGACCGTGATTGGACTGAACCAGGTTACAGTTCATATATTCCGACAGGTTCGCTTGATGGTATGGTGCAAAATGAAGCGGGTGAATGGGAAGCTCGTTCAACAGGTTATGACTATACAACGAGCAGTTATTATCAAACACCAAATGAGCGATACAGTTTATTCGCCAACATGGTACAAGAGCTAGATAACAACATGGTATTAACTGCTGATGCGCTTTATACCAAGCGTAAATCTAATCAGCAAATGGCGCCGCAACCGGCTTCTGTCATGCTAGATGTGTGTGAAACAGATTCTGACAGCTCATGTGTCACGTTAACCGATGCAATGACTGATGCGGGTATTGCTGCTGATGATACTGGCCGTGTTGAATATCGTCGTCGTATTGCTGATGCCGGCCCACGTATTTACGAGCAAGATACGGATACTTTCCGTATTTCAGCAGGGCTTGCAGGTGAGTTGGATATCAATAACGGTATGAATTGGGATCTCGCTTATACCTATGGTAAAAATAAAGCGGATTCAACCGTTAAAAACTCCATCAATGCCACCAATCTTTCTGAATCAATTTATGCAAACCAAGATGCATGGTTTAGTGGTGATGCATTAACAGACAGTATTGTTGATGACATAAGTTATACAGATAATGCCGATGGCGGTAACGAACAAAATGTCTTTTCTGCTGGTTTAAATGGCGATTTATTTGACGTAAGTGCGGGTGCCGTTGCCTTTGCAATAGGTGCTGAATACCGTTACGAAAGCGGATATTACAATCCAGATTCTGTTACAGTAGCCGGTGAAGGTACTGCGGCTCAACAAGATCCAACAAGTGGTAATTACAATGTTTTCTCTGTTTTTGAAGAGGTAAGTGTTCCTTTTACAGATAAATTAACCGGTGAGTTTGCTCTTCGTTATGACGATTACTCAACATTCGGTAAAGCGTCAACATGGAAAGTTGGCTTAACCTATGAAGCAACAGATGATTTAATGCTTCGTGGTGTAGCGGCCACAGGGTTCCGTGCTCCTAGTATTAGTGAGCTTTACGGTGGTGATACAGGATCTTACGATTACCTAGAAGATCCATGGGGTAATGAGCAAGACTCGCAAATATTAGTTCGTTATACATCAGACGACGACTTAGAGGCTGAAGAGTCGGACTCTTACACCGCCGGTGTTGTTTACTCGCCAAGTTATGTCGAGGGTTTGTCGTTAACGGTTGATTACTGGCGCTTTAAGGTAAAAAATGCAATTACTCGCTTGGATGTTCAAGCCGGTCTAGATGCTTGTTATGCTGACGCCGCATCAGATTCTTGTGAAATATTTAACATAGGAACTAACGGTGACTTAACAAACTTGACTAGCTCTCTAACCAACGTAGGTAGTCAAGACACCAGCGGTATAGACTTGAATCTTGCATACAGTTTCAGTGCGTTATCGTTGGATTGGAAAATCAATAATGATACCACCTACTTACTGAATTTTGAGCAAGAAGGTATAGACTACACCAATATCATTGATGGTAACTTTGGTGCATATGCTGAAGTGCGTAACAACTTTAATATTCAAGCGGGTATTGATGATTGGAGTGTTATTTACTCGAACCGCTACATTGGTGAAATGGAAGACTTAGGCACGGGTGATGATGTAGATGCAGTGCTTTATCACAATATTGCGGGAACTTATCATGTCTCTGACATGGTAACGCTTAGCGCTGGAATTAAAAACATCACAGATGAAGAACCATCAGACGTATCAAATGGTAGCGATGGTGGTACGGTGCCTGAAGTGTACGACACCATTGGTCGCCAATACTACGGCGGTGTGAGCGTTAAGTTTTAATAGTTGCAACAATAATCAATGCTAATAGGTACTATTGGCATATTAAAAAGCCTACTGAAATGTAGGCTTTTTTGTATCTGTATTAAGTCGAACGATAGATTTTTAATGATAGATTTTTAATGATTCAACCTAAGTTCTAACCTATGTTCATTTAAATATTTTTGCTGGCAGGAACTGCATCGTTGTTCGGTTGGATCGGTATTTAACCTAGTTGATTCAATATCCATTTCGCAATCAGAACATAGTCCATATAGGCCTAAATCGAGTTGGCATAATGCGGCATCTAGCTTCATCAGTTGTGTAAATAAATCGGTATCGGCTAATTTCACTTGTGATAAAAAATCGATAACATCCCCCAATGACGCGTTATTTGCCAGCTGGCTCGCATCGGGAGATATATCTTTAATAATCAGAAATAACTCGTGCCTCAACTTGAGTTCAAGTTGCTGTAATTTTTGCTGTATGTCCTGATAATTGTGCAACTGGATTAACCTTAACTGATAATGCCACTAGAAATTCTATTCTAAGCACAAAAAAAGAGTAGGTTATGACGAAGATCAATTCTGAGGTAGATTTTTGTACTCAGGCCCAAATGATTCAGCCTGAGTCAATGTTGTGATTATCGCAATGGCTTGCTAGCTTAACGATTGATGTGTTTGCTGCAGCACTTTGACTATCTCTTCAGTGGTTTTATAGATCCTTAACTCTCGGAACAATGCATCCGCTTCGGGATATTGACGATTTAGGTAACTAAACCACTGTTTTATCCGTGAAGGATAATAATCGGATTTACGGCCATTGAGCTCTTTTTCTGTGTACGCCATTAATAATGTGAGTGTTTGCAGCCAGGTATAAGGTGCAGCCCCCGTTTTTATTGTGTCACCTAGATTAGGTAATGATATGGCGCCGCGGCCAATCATCACACTGTCGCATCCCGTGACATCCATACATCGTTTTGCATCCGCGGCATTCCAGATTTCACCATTTGCGATAACAGGTATAGGCAAGCGCTTACGTACTTCAGTGATGTATTCCCAGTATGCTGGCGGTTTATAGCCGTCGGTTTTACTGCGGGCATGAATGGCGAGCTCAGATGCGCCGGCTTCATAAACCGCCAGAGCATTTTCCATGAACAATGATTTGTCTTCGTAGCCTAGTCGGATTTTGGCTGTAACAGGTTGATGGCTGGGCACCGCCTCACGCATGGCTTTGACAATGTTGTAAATATTGTCGGGGTATTGAAGTAAAACCGCACCGCCTTTACTTTTATTAACCGTTTTAGCAGGGCAGCCAAAATTAGCATCTACACCATTTGAGCCTAATTCAATCGCCCGGATTGCATTTTGTGCCATCCACTCAGGTTCTTGGCCAAGTAATTGGACACGCACAGGCGTACCGGAAGGGGTTAATCCATTATTGAGCAGTTCTGGACACAATTTGTAAAAGACTTTTTCCGGTAATAACTGGTTTACGACTCGTACAAATTCAGTAACAACTAAATCAAACGGATTGATGGCTGATAAAATATCACGCATATGGTCATCAACCACACCTTCCATTGGAGCTAAAATAACGCGCACGGTACACCTTACTGAAGAAAAAAGTGCGTCATTTTACCGTGTTTATTGGTTGATAACAGCATTAACCTTAATTATCTCAATGTGTATGCGGAACTTAATAGTTAACTTTATATTAATCATAGGCATAAAAAATATCTATTCGTTTAGTCCTATTATTATCCCGCTTCAAGTGGTGTAACCTTTGTGCTATTTTGTGTGTTCCTAGCAAGTTTATTTATTACCAAAAGTGAGTTTTTTCACAAATTGTCAATTTTTTTGCAATAAAGTTCATCTACTACAGGTCTCTTTAAGCAAGCCGGCAATGATGTTGGTCAACAATACATAATCAAAACACGAGGAAGACAATAATTATGAACTCTATCAAACAAACTACTGTAGCTGTTGCGTTAGGTGCTGTTGTAATGACTGCTGGTTTTACTGCTGATGTACAAGCTAACCCATTTGGATTCGAACAATTAACCGCTGGCTATCAATTAGAGGGTGGTGAAGGTAAATGCGGTGAAGGTAAATGTGGCGGCGACATGAAAAAGTCTGCTGAAAAAGCTGCTGAAGGTAAATGCGGTGAAGGCAAATGTGGCGGCGACATGAAAAAGTCTGCTGAGAAAGCCGCTGAAGGTAAATGCGGTGAAGGCAAATGCGGCGGCGACATGATGAAGTCTGCTGAGAAAGCCGCTGAAGGTAAATGCGGTGAAGGCAAATGCGGCGGCGACATGAAAAAGTCAGCTGAAAAAGCCAAAGAAGGTAAATGTGGTGAAGGTAAGTGTGGCGGTCAGAAGTAATAAGCATTGGATAATGTTCATGCTTTTTTGACACAATTAAGGCCTGGGTTTCAGGCCTTATTTTTACCTTGTTTTTATGGTTAAGGATGCACTATGTCTAGTTTTCAATATTCTCCATCAACTCAAGCGAGTGTAGGCTTAGGTTTACGTCGCGAAATGCTGGATGAATTTTGCCAACAGGTGCCATCTGCCATCGATTTTTTTGAAGTGGCACCAGAAAACTGGATGACCTTAGGCGGTAAATTTGCGCGTCAATTTTCGCAGCTAACCCAAGAGCACCGGTTTTTTTGTCATGGATTATCTTTATCCATAGGCAGTCCTGAAGCATTAGATACTCAGTTTGTCAAAAATATTAAAGGGTTTCTTGATGCGCATAAGATTGATATTTATTCAGAGCATCTAAGCTACTGTTCCGGTAAAGGGCATATGTACGATTTAATGCCAATCCCCTTTACCGACGATGCGGTGATCCACACTGCAAAACGCATTAAGCAAGTTGAAGACATACTTGAACGCCCATTTATTTTAGAGAATGTGTCCTTTTATGCGGCGCCCGGTGCACAAATGAGCGAGCAAGAGTTTGTTAATGCTGTGCTGCAAGAGGCTGATTGCAAATTGCTGCTCGATGTGAATAACATCTACGTTAATGCTATTAACCATCAGTATGATGCAAATGATTTTTTAGCAGCCATGCCAACCGATCGCATTGCTTATTTACATATTGCAGGGCATTACCAAGAAGATGTCGATTTGATGGTTGATACCCACGGTGCAGATGTTATTGACCCTGTATGGTCTTTATTACAGCAATGTTATCAATTGCATGGGGTTCACCCAACGTTACTTGAGCGTGATTTTAATATTCCTAAAACAGAAGTTCTCCTAAATGAAATCAATCAAATTCATCAATATCAACAACTTGCCTTAGAGCATTCGTCTGCATTGAGAAAAACATGATGAACTTTATTAAGTTGCAACAACAATTTATGGATTATATTCGCGATCCCAGTTTACCCCTTCCTGAAGGGATTGAACCGAGGCGGATGAAGGTGTATCGGGAGTTATTTTTTAATAATATTTCAGGGTTTGTATCCAGTGCATTTCCGGTTTTAAAAACCCTATATAGTGAAGAACAATGGCAAGCATTGATCCAGCAGTTTTTTGTTACCCATGACTGCAAAACGCCCATTTTTGTTGAAATTGCTGGGGAATTCTTGGCTTTTTTACAACATGAGTACACTCAATCAGAGCATGATCCTGTTTTTATGCTGCAATTGGCTCATTATGAGTGGTTAGAACTGTGCGCTGCTGTGGCACCAGATACACCAAAATCTCGACTTATTACCACTGATGAATTCAGTGACGTTCGTTTGGGTTTGGCTACTCATGCAAAAATTGCTCAATACTCGTTTGATGTTCAACATATCAGTGTTGACTACCAACCCATAGAACCGACCCAAGAAGCCCATTTCTTTTGCGTGTACCGCAACGTTGACGACGAAGTTGCATTTTTAAAGCTCACGCCATTAAGTGCCCAAGTACTTGCTTATATTGAGCAAATGGCTCATTTGAAACAAGGTGTGTTGCTCGAAGATATTATCGTCTGGTTAGGTGAGCTTTATCCGCAAATGGCTGCACAAACATTACAGTCTGGCTGTGTTCCATTAATACAACAGCTCAGCCAAAAGGGGATTATCATTTCATTGGCAGACAAATAATAGTCTTAATAAAATTAAGGTTTTTATTTTAGTAATATATGTCTAGAATGAGCCACTTTTTGTGATCTGCTTCACGCAAAATGACCGTATTAATGACCAGTGTTAAGCTGATTATCACATGTAAATTTTGTTAGCAGTGACACCCACGACAAATTTCAATCTAGGAAATATCATGAGTCAGCCGTTTAAAGACCCGTTTAACATTGTTTATTTTATTGGTTTTATTTTGGTTTTATTAATTCCTACATTACCCGCAAGCCTTTCGTGGTTAAAAGTGACTGGATTAATTTAACGATTAATTCAGATTAATTTGTCAAAATATTGCCTTACTAAACCACTCTGATAGAGTGGTTTTTTGTTTTCGGCAAGGGTGGTTATGGCGTTAAAACGTGGTTTTTTCCTTATTATTGGCTTGTGCAGTTTGGTATTAGGTTTAATTGGCATAGCCTTGCCATTATTGCCTACCGTGCCATTTATCTTACTGTCTGCTTTTTGCTTTGCTCGTTCAAATGACCGCTTGCACAATTGGTTGGTCACACACCCCTGGTTTGCAGAGGGGATTGACCAGTGGCAATCTAAACGCGCATTAAGCCGACCTTTAAAACGAAAAGCCATGATAATGAGCACGTTGAGTTTTGGCATTAGCATTATTATAGTGCCGCTGATGTGGGTTAAGATCATGTTGATATGCATGATGTTAGTTTTGCTCTTTTTTCTGTGGCGGATCCCAGAGTTAGAATAATAAATCGCCATTTTATGTATGACGGTTGCAACTGAACCTAAACGGGCATAAGATCGCAGCAGAATTTTTATTAGAGTCCACCAATGACGTGGACTTTTTTATTGCGTAATCACTTTAAACAGAGTTAATTCATTATGATGAACCAAGACAGTTTAGCGCTTATCAAAAACAGCATTAAAACCATTCCTGATTATCCAAAGCCAGGCATTATGTTTCGTGATGTCACGAGTTTGTTGGAAAGTGCTGAAGCCTATAAAGCGACAATCGCAATTTTAGTCGCCCATTACCAATCAAAAGGGTTTACTAAAGTGGTTGGTACTGAAGCCCGTGGCTTTTTATTTGGTGCACCATTAGCACTTGAACTTGGTGTGGGATTTGTTCCTGTGCGTAAGCCTGGCAAATTACCGCGTGAAACCATTAGCCAAACCTATGAGTTGGAATACGGTAAAGATACGCTAGAAATACATACAGATGCCATTAACGCGAACGATAAAGTGTTGGTTATTGATGATCTGCTTGCCACTGGTGGCACCATTGAAGCAACCGTTAAGCTGATCCGCCAATTAGGTGGTGAAGTAGCACATGCCGCATTTGTGATTTCATTACCTGAAATTGGTGGTGAAAAGCGTTTACAAGATTTAGGCATTGAAGTATTAAGTTTGTGTGAGTTTGAAGGCGAATAGCTTTTTTAATAACTGCTAATTAATTAGGCAGTTAACTCAATGCACATACATCAAAAGCCAGTGCAACAATAGCATGCCAGCCTCTGGCATGTTATTGTTATCCCTCAAATGGGATTGACTCCCGATAGCTCTGTGTGGGGAATTTCATGTCTTATCAAGTGCTCGCCCGCAAATGGCGACCTGCAAAATTTGAACAAATGGTTGGTCAGTCCCATGTATTAATGGCACTGACAAATGCATTAAGCCAACAACGTCTTCATCATGCGTATTTATTTACCGGCACCCGTGGGGTAGGCAAAACCAGTTTGGCGCGGCTATTTGCCAAAGGCCTTAACTGCGAGACGGGCGTTACTGCCAATCCCTGTGGTGAATGTTCAAGTTGTGTTGAGATTGCCCAAGGGCGTTTTGTCGATTTAATCGAAGTTGATGCAGCGTCGCGTACCAAAGTTGACGATACCCGTGAGTTACTTGATAACGTGCAATATCGTCCTTCTCGTGGTCGTTTTAAGGTATACCTCATTGACGAAGTTCACATGCTGTCACGCAGCAGTTTTAATGCATTATTAAAAACCTTAGAAGAGCCTCCTGAGCACGTAAAGTTTTTATTGGCGACAACAGACCCACATAAGCTACCGGTAACGGTATTGTCTCGCTGTTTGCAATTTAATTTAAAAAGTTTAACGCAACAACAAATTAGCCAGCAACTTGAGTATGTTATTACTCAGGAGCAATTGCCATTTGAGCCGCAAGCGTTAAATGTGTTGGCTAAAGCTGCTAATGGCAGTATGCGTGATGCGTTAAGTTTAACCGATCAAGCTATTGCTTTTGGTAGTGGTCAGGTAATGCTTGAACAAGTGCAAACCATGCTCGGTAGCATAGATGAGCAGCACGTTATCGCGTTATTAAAAACACTTTGTGATGCAGATGTGGGCCCCTTAATGCAAATGGTGGCAAAAGTACTCGCTTTTGGTGCTGATGCTGAAGAAGTGCTTCGCAGTTTATTAGAATTATTACATCAAATTACCCTAACTCAATTTGCGCCTGCCGCTGCTCAACAGTCTCTGTTTAGCGAGCAAATTACAGCCTTTGCACAGCAATTATCTCCCGAGCAAGTGCAGCTGTATTATCAAATGTTATTAAATGGCCGTAAAGATTTAGCCTATGCACCAGATCCTAAATCAGGGCTTGAGATGGCATTATTGCGCGCAGTGGCCTTTACTCCTGAAAAACAAGTAAAAAGATGGGTCAGTAATACAGCCGCAACTATAGACTTAACGCCATCAAAAGAGGTCACAGATACAAGCCCAAAGCCTAATACTGCAGAGCCTGCAACTGATGAGCCCTCACAGACAGACTCTACAGTGTTAACGGTTAATCCTACAGATAAAACCTCTGACGCTCTCAGCGATACCAGCAAAGATGACGCTGATGTGAACAATGATAGCTCCCATGGGCTCAGTTCATTACCAGATCCCAGCCCCATAGTTGCTGACTCAGTGGATGATGAGCTTGATGATTGTGATGAGGCATTGGTCGCTGAGCAGCAGGTGGTATTGAGCCAAGCGGCGAGCTTTGGTTTTAATCGTTTTGCGCAGGGGCAAGCACAACAACATAAAACTGATACGCCAACAGTCGTTGTAAATCATGATAGCAGTGAAGCTAACCCCACTGACTCACCAATGAGTGCGAGTAGCGACACTGATTATCAACAAGATGGTTTTTCAGCTGATGTGGATGGCTACTCTTTCAGTGATTATCAACAAGATGATGATTATCAACCTTCTGATCATGATGACTACGTGGCATTCTCAGCTCAGCATGAGTCTTATCAGGCGGACTCACCGGTAGATTATTCAACAAGCCATTCACAAAATCAGGCGTTATTAGACACACAGCCTCATACTGAGTCAAAGGCTGCACAAGCCAAAATGACATCAGAGTCAGGGGATGCGTTAGACTTTTTAAATGTGGTTTTAGCCACACGCGATTCATTAATTAAAGATCTTGGCGCGCTACAGCAAAAAGAGGCAGAGGCTGCAAAAGCGCCTGTTACAATAAAATCAACGAAAATACCTAATGCAGCTAAACCAACTGCAACAGTAGATACGCCTAACATGGGTAACTCAAGTGCAAAAGCGCCTGATGCAGTTGTTGATGAATGTGAGACATTGCAAGATACAAACTCACATCGCCCCGAGTTAGCCGACACATTGGCCGATGACGACGCAGAAGTTAGTCATAGCCTTGGCAGTGATCATTACGACAGGCCGCCTTGGGTTAAGCCTGGGGCAGGTGAGCAAGTCACGCCTTTTACAGATGCCGTTTTGCCTGCTGAGATCCTATCTCAGGAGCTAAACTCAACATCAAATACCACTATCACCTCTCAGATCATCGATGTAGACAGTGCAAAAGCCGCTGAATTACCGAGTAATCAAAAGGCAGTTGTTACATCAGCAACGCCTTCGGTTTTTAAGCCTCATCGTATCGAAGGTCATGAACTGGATTTACATTGGTATAAAGTGATGACGAATGTATCAGTTGGTGGGCGTGTCAGGCAGTTAGGGGTGAACGCAGTGTGTCAGGGGCAAAGTAATTCCTTAATACTC
Source organism: Shewanella inventionis (assembly GCF_019931735.1). Taxonomy (NCBI): domain Bacteria; kingdom Pseudomonadati; phylum Pseudomonadota; class Gammaproteobacteria; order Alteromonadales; family Shewanellaceae; genus Shewanella; species Shewanella inventionis. The sequence goes on from NZ_CP082926.1 coordinate 2,446,848, forward strand.
GTGTTAAAGCCTGATCAAAAACATCTATCTGCGCCACAGGCAATTGATCAATTACAAGTAGCCTTGACCGATTACCTACAGCAACCCATTGAAGTTAAGATTGAAATTGGCGTTGTTGCTCAGCGTGAAACCCCTTTAGAATTGCGCAAAAGGTTTCATCGTGAATTGATCGCTCAAGCTGAGCAATCCATTTTACAAGATGATAATACTCAGTGGATGATCCAACGATTATCTGCACAGTTAGACAGTGATAGTATTGAATATCCCCCAGAGCAATTGGCACAAATTGCCGAGGATATTGCTCAAATCAGTGTTCAATAGTTATTTGAATCGGTAATTTAGCTTGAAATGAACATATCTTCATCTCAAAAATGCATAGCTTAGATTGCCAATCGATTTTATTTCAGTAAGATTAGCGCCACTATGGCGACTTGCTAGCAACCTTAATTAGAGAGAGACGACTATGTTTGGTGGAAAAGGCGGTATGGGCAATTTAATGAAACAAGCCCAAATGATGCAAGACAAAATGGCAAAAATGCAAGAAGAGATTGCACGCACAGAAATGACGGGTGAAGCGGGTGCTGGCTTGGTTAAAGTAACCATGACAGGTAACCACAGTGTGCGTAAAGTTGAAATCGATCCAAGCTTAATGGATGACGACAAAGAAATGCTAGAAGATTTAATTGCAGCAGCATGTAATGATGCTGCCCGTCGTTTAGAAGAAAATCAAAAAGCGAAAATGGCTGAAGTGACTGGCGGTATGCAATTACCACCAGGAATGAAAATGCCGTTTTAATCGTTGTTTTGAACAATACCTAAAAAAGCTCAAGCATAAATGCTTGAGCTTTTTTGTTATGCGTCTGAGTCAGCCGTGTCCAATAGGGCATAACCTTGGGCTTGGTAATCATTAATGCATTGTTGAAATTTGTTTTCGAGTTTGATTTCATCAAAAAAGCCTAAGGCATACGAGTCGCATTTCACTTTCATTTTTTGATCGTTTATCAAAATGGCTTCTTTTTTCAATTCTGCAAATCCATTGCATAAGCTATGTCCACAAACTTGAGGTTAATAAAATAACCCAGCGCCACAGCGACAATGATAATAATCAGTTTTTTCATAATTCGTCCTTAATATTGTTAATGATCCTATTAGTCATTCAGTGAGCGCTTACTGTTCAATGTAGTATGTTGCACTATCACTGGATATAAAATGAGCAAGCCCTGTTCCAAATATAAAACCACATTAAATCATTAGTTTAATGGTGTTTGTTACAACGTCGGTGGTTTAGTTAAGCGAGTATATGGTTAATCTGACCAATTATTATGCTAAATGTGTCACATGTCTTAGCCTTTGTTGCCGCTATTTGTGATCAAGCTTCACTAGTCAATTTAAAGTATCTAATCCTTAACTATAAGTTAAAAATATTTGACATCTCGTGATGATGACTTATGATAAGAAAAGTTAAAAATTTTATACATAAAGTAATCTGAGGTTAACATGAGTAATAAACAGAAATGGATCCAATGGTTACAGGAAACCAGCTTTAGAGAATTGACGTTATCGGTCGATTTTTTAGTGACAGGCTACATTGGTTACTTGTATGTAAACGCATTGGTCAATGCTAGCCCTGAGCAATTAGCTTCTATAGAGTGGCTTTCAAGCTTATTGCTGCAAATTGTTATCTATTCCATCGTGTTGATGGTCATCAGTTACATTGTACTGGCATTTATTAGCGACGATGAGCTATCTCGACCGATGGACGTGCGAGAAAAGCAAATTAATTTGGTCGGTTATAAATACAGTGCCATCATTTTACAAGTTGGGGTGATTTTAGCGTTAGTTCAATATAATATCGCCGCCCAAGGTGTTGAGTTTATGCAATCGAATGTGCCGCATTTACCACTACATATTTTAGTGGGTGCATTCTTATTGGCCGAGTTGGCGCATTACGGTGTGCAGTTGTATAAGGGGCGAACAGGAGACATTTATGGGTGATCTTGCTGACGATAAACTGGGAATTTCAAACTCCATCCGTACCTTACGTTTTTTACATAATGAAATGACCCAAAAGCAATTGGCCGACAAAATCGGAGTGACTAGGCAAACTGTGATGGCGATTGAGTCGAACAAATATTCTCCCACACTTGAGGTGGCATTTAAAATTGCTGAAGTGTTTGATTTACCACTCGATCAAGTCTTTACATATCGTTCTGGTAAATAAGGTTACACGGTAAAGTGTGTCATAATAATCTCTTTGGTGTTTTTAGTCTTTGCATTAGCGTGCGGTAGAGACAATAATCGCACCTATTTAGATAGGTTAATGAATGTAAGCAATGTTTGTAGTTCAGCAACGATCTGCAAAATGAGTGAGTTATTATAAGGTGTTCGTGATTTTATGAAATTTAGTCCTTTGGTCGATGAGTTAATTCAGTCTTTGCGTGGTTTACCTGGTGTCGGTCCAAAATCTGCACAGCGCATGGCGTTCCAATTGCTTGAACGAGAGCGAAAAGTGGGATTAAAATTGGCCGATTCATTACAAAAAGCCATGTCTGAAGTGGGTCATTGTCAAAGTTGTCGTACGTTTACTGAACAAGAGCTTTGCCCGATCTGCAGTAGTCATCGACGAGTTAATGCCGGTATTATTTGTGTTGTTGAAACCCCAGCAGATGTGCTCGCCATTGAGGCTGGTGGACATTTTAATGGTCGGTATTTTGTGCTGCTAGGGCATTTATCGCCACTTGATGGTGTAGGACCTGAAGAGTTAGGGCTTGCACTATTAGAGCGCCATTTAGCATCTGATGAGGTCAGCGAGCTTATTTTGGCCACAAATCCAACCGTTGAAGGCGACGCCACTGCACACTTTATTGCTGACATGGCAAGACGTCATAAGGTGGTTATTAGCCGTATAGCACATGGCGTACCGGTTGGCGGAGAGCTTGAATACGTTGATAGCACCACATTGGCGCTATCATTTAACGGACGAATTCCCCTTTAACCTCCCATCATCATGAGCACGACCTGCCAATATGGTATTGGCAGGCCAGTGTATATTGTCGATATAGATACACTATTTTTAAGAATTTTCGGGCTTAATTGATCGTTTGTATCGAAAAACGTACTCTTGTTGGTGATTTATTCGACATTAAAATGATTCTCCCCTTGAAAACAATTTAAAGCCCCCCATTTCTTGGTTAACGAAGTTTTTTATACGGGTCGATAGTATTCAATCCGTGTTGTATTAACGTAACACCAAGGGAAATTATTCATGTCTCAACAAGAAACTCATGGTTTTCAAACCGAAGTAAAACAACTATTGCATTTGATGATCCACTCTTTATATTCAAATAAAGAGATTTTCTTACGTGAATTAGTCTCAAATGCGGCCGACGCTGCTGATAAATTGCGTTACCTTGCGCTAACCGATGACGCGTTATATGAAGGTGATGGTGAGCTTAGAGTACGTGTTAGTGCCGATAAAGAAAAAGGCACAGTAACAATTTCTGATAATGGTATCGGGATGACCCGTGATGGTGTTATTGAACACTTAGGCACGATTGCCAAGTCAGGCACTAAAGAGTTTTTTAATAACTTATCTGGCGAAGCTTCAAAAGACTCGCAACTTATTGGCCAGTTTGGTGTGGGTTTCTACTCAGCTTTTATCGTGGCTAAAAAAGTAGTTGTACGCACGCGAGCTGCCGGCCATGCTGTCAATGAAGCGGTATTGTGGGAGTCAGAAGGTGAAGGCTCATTTAATGTTGAGACCATTACTAAAAACACTCGTGGTACTGAAATTACACTGCATCTTCGTGATGAAGAAACAGAGTTTGCCGATGAATGGCGTCTACGTTCAATTATTTCAAAATATTCAGATCATATCTCCATTCCAGTAGAGATGTTTGAACCCGGCCAACCCGAATCAGAAGGTGAAGACGGCGAAAAGATTGCCGCGACTGAAGGTACTTGGAAGCCAATGAACAAGGCGACAGCGCTTTGGACACGCAATAAATCTGATATTACTGATGAAGAATACCAAGAGTTTTATAAGCACATTTCTCACGATTATACCGACGCATTAAAGTGGTCGCATAACCGCGTAGAAGGCAAGCAAGAATACACGAGCTTGTTGTATATTCCAGCTAAAGCGCCTTGGGATTTATTTAACCGTGAACATAAACACGGCTTAAAACTGTTTGTGCAGCGTGTGTTTGTTATGGACGATGCAGAGCAATTTATGCCGACATATTTGCGTTTTGTTAAAGGCTTAATTGACTCTAAAGATTTACCATTAAACGTATCGCGTGAAATTTTACAAGATAACCAAATTACCAAAAACCTACGTCAAGCGCTTACTAAGCGCGTGTTAGGTATGCTAGAGAAACTGGCTGAAAATGATGCTGAAAAGTATCAATCATTTTGGGCTGAATTTGGCCAAGTGTTAAAAGAAGGCCCAGCGGAAGACTTTGCCAATAAAGAACGCATTGCAGGTTTATTGCGCTTTGCCTCAACAAACGACAATTCAGCGGCAACCACTGTGTCGCTTGACGCCTACATTGAGCGCATGAAAGAAGGCCAAGATAAGATTTACTATATCGTGGCAGACAGCCATGACGCTGCCGTAAATAGCCCTCACTTAGAATTACTTCGTAAAAAAGGCATTGAGGTTCTCTTAATGTCGGAGCGTATCGACGAGTGGCTAATTAATCACTTAACTGAATTTAAAGGCAAAAAACTTCACTCTGTCACAAAAGGTGATCTTGAATTAGGTTCACTTGAAGATGAAGCAGATAAAGAAGCGCAAGAAAAAGTGGCTGAAGAAGCTAAACCTTTAGTTGAGCGTATTAAATCGGCATTAGGTAACAAGGTGTCGGATGTTAAAGTAACCAGCCGTTTAACTGATACGCCTGCCTGTGTGGTTACTGGTGAGGGGGAAATGTCGACTCAAATGATCAAGTTGATGCAAGCTGCAGGTCAACCTGTACCTGAATCAAAACCGACATTTGAAATTAACCCGACTCACCCATTAGTTGAGCGTTTAAATAACGAAGCAGACGAGCAACTATTTGCAGATTGGTCTAACTTGTTGTTACAGCAAGCCTTGCTTTCAGAGAAGGGCAGCTTAACGGATCCTTCGGCATTTATTAAGCTCACCAACCAAATGTTAATGGCCAGCTTTAAATAAGCTAACCTAATATAAGTAAAAGCGGACAGTCAGTCCGCTTTTGTTTTTGCAAGATAGCGGGGGCACTATGGACTATCTGATTAATTTAACCAAAGAAAACATTCAGCAAGTTGTCGATAGCTCAATGCAAAAAATGGTGGTGTTGGCATTTTGGGCACAGCAACAACCACAAAGCGTGCAAATGCTGCAAACACTAGAGCAATTGGCTCAAGCTCAAGCGGGTCGATTTATTTTGGCAAAAGTCGATTGTGAAACCGAAATTGAAATTGCCAATTATTTTCAAATTCAAAATTTACCCACCACATTAGTGCTAGATAAAGGCCGTCCTATTGACGGTTTTGCCGGGCTGCAAACCAAAGAGCAAGTCGAGACGTTACTTAACAAACATTTACCGCCGATGTGGATGCAAGAGTTTGAGGCAATTAAACAATTGTTAGCAGAGGGCGCATTAACTGACGATGAGTTAGTGCAATTATCTGTGCAGCTCAAAACGGTCTACACCGACTCACAGCAGTCTGCAGAGGTTGCGTTAGTCATGGTTGACGTGGCTTTACAACAAGGTTTATTAGCCGATGCCAAAAGCCTGCTTTTAACTATTGGCCTTGCGGATCAAGACAGCTACTATCACAATTTGATGGCAAAATTGGCACTCGCAGAAGATGCAGCCGATACTCCTGAGATCCGTCAATTACAACAAAGTCTTGCTGAGCAACCCGATAATCTGGATGTGGCAGTGTCGTTAGCTAAAGCGCTCAATATCTCGCATCGTAATGAAGAAGCGCTCGAGTTATTGTTTGCTATTTTGCAAAAAGACTTAGGCGCATTAGATGGCAAGGTTAAACAAGTCTTTATGGAAATACTAACGGCTATAGGGCAGGGCAACACGTTAGCCAATCAATATCGCCGTAAATTGTATACCTTGCTGTATTAAACAAACTGACGCCTTTTTGTTACAAACCTTATTAGATATAGGTCTAATCTCATAACAAAAGCGCTATTAAAAGTGCGGCATATGTGCGAAAATCGCCGCCCTAAAAAGAACATAAACTTAAAGAGGACTTTTGAGATGCGCATTATTTTATTGGGTGCCCCAGGTGCCGGTAAAGGTACCCAAGCTCAGTTCATTATGGAACAGTATGGTATCCCACAAATCTCAACCGGTGACATGTTGCGTGCAGCCGTTAAAGCGGGTACTCCATTGGGCTTAGAAGCCAAGAAAGTAATGGATGCAGGTCAATTAGTGTCTGACGACCTTATTATTGGTTTAGTGAAAGAGCGTATTGCGCAAGATGATTGTGTAAAAGGTTTCCTACTTGACGGTTTCCCTCGCACAATTCCTCAAGCTGATGCAATGGCTGACAATGGTATTGAAATTGATCACGTGATCGAAATTGATGTACCAGATGAAGAAATCGTTAAGCGCATGAGCGGTCGCCGTGTGCATCCTGGCTCAGGTCGTGTTTATCATGTTGTGTTTAATCCTCCTAAAGTGGAAGGTAAAGATGATGTGACTGGCGAAGAGTTAGCAATTCGTCCAGACGACGAAGAAACCACAGTGCGTAAACGTTTAGGCATTTACCACGAGCAAACTAAGCCATTAGTTGATTACTATGGCAAAGTGGCTGAGCAGGGACGTACTCAATACAATAAATTTGATGGTACTCAATCTGTTGCTAAAGTCAGTGAGCAATTAGCAAGCGTATTAAAATAATCGCGGTCTAATACTGAATAAAAACCTGCTTCGGCAGGTTTTTTTATCGTATTTTTTTGAGTATCTAATCCTTTATACAGAAAAACAAAAATAACTATGATAAAATCTGCCGCCATTTTCGCAGAGGGTGACTTTTCAACGTTGAATGTCGCCAAAGGCAATTAATTTCACACTTAATTTCACACTGGCAAGGATGCTAAGCTATGAGAGCCCAATATGAAGTTTCCTGGTCAACGTAAGTCAAAGCACTATTTTCCTGTAAACAGTCGTGATCCATTATTGGCTCAACTTACTCAGCAGCCGCAACCATTTTCGACCTACATTTGTGGAATCGATCAAACGCTTGTTGATATCGAAGCAAAGGTAGAAGACGAATTACTCGAACGTTATGGTTTGCCTAAAGGTAATTCAACACTCATTAACGATGAACAAGCTCATAACCTTTATCATGAATTGAAATCAAATGAGATGATTAGTGATGAGTTTGCTGGTGGTACTATTGGCAATACGGTTCATAACTATTCCATTTTAGCTGACGATCGCTCAGTATTATTTGGTGTAATGAGCCAAAACATTATGGTTGGTAGCTACGCGTACCGCTATTTATGTAACACTTCATCGAAAGTCGATTTAAACTACTTACAACCTGTAGATGGCCCAATTGGACGCTGTTTTACGCTGATCTCAGACTGCGGTGAGCGCACTTTTGCTATCAGCAAGGGCGCTATGGATAAGTTAACGCCAGAGTTTATTAACAAAGAAGTGGTTCAAGGAAGTTCAGCTTTAGTGTTAACAGCATATTTAATGCGTGCTAGTGAAGGTGATGGTATTACCGATGCCGCCATGACGGCGATTGAATACGCTAAACAAGCCGATGTGCCTGTCGTGTTAACATTGGGGACGCGTTTTTTAATTCAAGAAGATCCCACCTGGTGGCAAAACTTTATTCGCGATCATGTGACCATTTTGGCCATGAATGAAGATGAAGGCGAAGCCTTAACAGGCTTTAAAGATCCTTTGTTGGCCAGTGAAGCCGCGCTCGAGTGGTGTGATATGGTATTGACGACGGCAGGCCCAATCGGTCTTTATACCGCAGGTTATGCAGAAGACAGCGCTAAGCGAGAAACCAGCCATTTATTATTACCAGGGGCGATTCCTGAGTTTAATCGTTATGAGTTTTCGCGTCCTATGTTAAAAGCTGATTGCGAAACGCCGATTAAAGTGTACGCGCATATTTCGCCTTATATGGGTGGACCAGAGCTTATTCGTAATACTAATGGGGCTGGAGATGGTGCATTATCAGCATTGCTTCATGATTTATCTGCTAACACGTTCCATAAAGCAAATGTGCCTGGTTCGAGCAAGCATAAGCGCGATGGTTTATGTTACTCTTCATTTTCGCAAGTGTGTAAATACGCTAACCGTGTCGCTTATGAAGTATTAGCTCAACACAGCCCTCGTTTATCTCGTGGTTTGCCAGAGCGTGAAGACAGTTTAGAAGAATCATACTGGGAGCGTTAATTTCGCTTGAGTTAAAAAAACGATAATGACGATTCATTATCGTTTTTTTTTGCTAGGAGTTTATTAAAATAGTCTTTGCTCAGGTACAATTAACGCGTATCACAATATTCATAAGCTTTTAAAATCAGCCATCAGGAGCGTCACGTGAAAGGACAAATCTTAAGAGAGATGCATGTACTTAAGGCTATTGAGCCTGAGTTTGAAATTCAGCGCCGAGTTGCATTTATCAAAGCTAAATTAAAAGAAGCACATACCCACAGTTTGGTGTTAGGGATTAGTGGTGGTGTCGATTCTTCATTAGCAGGTCGTTTATGTCAGTTAGCGGTTGATAGCTTGAACCAGGAACAGAGCGACATTGTGTATCAGTTTATTGCTGTGCGTCTGCCATATCAAATTCAAAAAGATGAAGATGAAGCGCAATTAGCCTGTCAATTTATTCAACCGTCTAAACAAGTGACAGTGAACATTGCAGAAGGCGTGCTTGGTGTACATCATGCTACTTTGGCAGGTTTAAAAGAAGCCAATATTGCATTACCAGATGAAAACAAAGTCGATTTTGTTAAAGGTAACGTTAAAGCCAGAATGCGCATGGTGGCTCAGTATAATATTGCAGGTATGGTTAACGGCTTAGTGGTTGGCACCGATCATAGCGCTGAAAATATCACCGGCTTTTACACTAAATTTGGCGATGGCGCTTGTGATTTGGCGCCTTTGTTTGGCCTAAATAAACGTCAAGTGCGTAAGTTAGCAGCCTTTTTAGGCGCACCAGAATTACTGGTAAAAAAAGCACCAACGGCAGATTTAGAAGACAACCAACCCCAACTAGAAGATGAAGTTGCCCTCGGGTTGACCTATGATCAAATCGATGATTTTTTAGAAGGTAAAGAAGTGCCTAAGTCTGTTGAAGACAAGTTAATCGGAATTTATAAACGCACTCAACATAAGCGTCAGCCAATACCGACTATTTACGATTAATCGTGGGATATACCGGCATTGGCAATAATCTGTCTCGTTGTTTCAATCAGCGCATTAGAATATTGTCGGTAATCTAAGTAAGGCGTCAGTAAACAAGTTTGCTGGCGCCTTATTTTGTTAGTTTGAGCAACAGCATGTCCTGCTTGAGTATCTATTCCTAAACGTTGTTGGGTTTCTTTACCGCACACGATATGCCATTGCTGTGTACAAAGATGCAATGGGGCTGTGTTGGGCTCCACAATCTGTATTTGGCAGCTAAGTCGCCTACCTAGGGATGGCTGAGTTAAGAGAGTATTGGCTTGTGTGCTATCACAAAACAGGTTTGCCCTTATGGCTTTCCAGGCGGCGCCGTTATTCAGTGTAATGTCGGGCTCTACGCTGCAAATTTTGGCCATAATAGTGAAGATTTTACGCCAGTGATTACCATTTAAGGCCATTAATTGTGCCACAGCATCGGGATGTGTAGCCTGCCAATTCGTTGGCGTTATAGGTGGTGTGGGCAGGTAAAAAATAACGTCTGCCGTTTGTGGTCCTAACATCATAATGTGTTGCCTGTTTCTCACGCAGTTATCAGGTTTAATGGACTCGTTTAATGGTAAAATTATGCCATAGGATTGGGTATAGAGTTAGATTATTTAAGGAAGGCTATGCGCACCATTGTGATTGGCTCAACAAAACATCTGTTATTTGCCGCTCTTTATGGGGCGGTTGGTATTGCTGTTGCCATTATTTTTACTGCGGTGTGGTTTCTTAACAATCGTCCTGATTTATCTTTATGGCATACCACTCACTTAACCCATGAATATCATCAACAATCTGGTTTAACTAGCTTTAAACAATACCTGAGTTTAGAAGATAAATTATTTGCAGAAGTCGATCGTAAAATTTATCGAAAGTATCAACCAAAAGTGGCCTCTGCGCTCAATCGCTATGAACGCCATAGCTTGTCTGATCCGGCCTTATGGCAACAAAACTGGAATCGTTCATTTGAGTGGGAAAACCCTCAAGCTGAGTTTGGGATCTTGCTACTGCATGGTATGTCAGATTCGCCATATGTAATGAAGCACATCGCGGAGCATTATCAGTATCAAGCTCACATAGTTGGATTAAGATTGCCCGGCCATGGCACTGTGCCTTCAGGGCTTACTGACATTACTTGGCCAGATTTGGCGGGTGCAGTTTCGTTGGCAACAACGCATTTGGCAGCAGAACTGCCTGGTAAACCCATCTATGTTATTGGTTTTTCAACTGGTGCAGCATTAGCATTAAACCATGAACTTGAAAATATCAGTCTTAATAAGCCGACAAGTTTTGCGGGAATGGTATTTTTATCCCCTGTTATAGGGTTGGCACCTATTGCTGCCGGTGCATATTGGCAAGCCAAATTGGGGCGTTTATTAGGCCAGGATAAACTGTATTGGAACAGCATTCAAACTGAATACGATCCATTTAGATATCAATCGTTTGCAGTTAATGCAGGTGATGTAGTGTACCGGTTAACATTACGCAATCAAACATTACTAACAGGGCTTGACGACAAACAATTTAACGCCATCCCAGCCATATTAACGTTTCAATCTGTGGTGGATGATACTGTGTCGTCGATTTCTGTCGTTGACAAGCTGTATCAATACTTGCCTGAAAGGCGCGGGCATGAATTGGTGCTGTTTGATGTCAATCGAAATCATAACCATAATCAATTATTGATGCAGGATCCGCTCATTCCGTTTGCCCCTTTTTGGGTGACATCTCCCTTACCATACCGGTTAAGTTTGCTGGAGAATAACTCTCATGCCAATAATCAGGTGCAGGTGAGAGAACTGACACATGTATCAAAGGGTGCTGAGATCCTTGAACTTGATTTAACCTGGCCAAATGAGGTTTATTCTTTATCACATGTTGCGCTAACTTTTCCGATTGAAGATAGCTTATATGGCCCCTTAGTGACTGATGAGTCGGATAAAATACAAATAGGTAGAGGGATCTATCAAGGAGAAAGAGGGATATTAAGTGTGAGTGCAGCAGACATGTTACGCCAAAAATGGAATCCATTTTATCCATACATGATGGGGCGAATGGACGAGTTTACTCAACAACGCCCATTATTCTAGGCCGTTTACTCTGTCATTATATTAATCACTGTTTTATTGCGGCCGTCTTGTTTAGCTTGATAAAGATTATCATCTGCCACTTTAATCCATTTGTCTAAGTCTATGGAGTAATCCGCATTCGCGGTAATGGCGCCGATACTGACAGTAACGTTAAATGACCGTTTATCCTCAGGGGATACCATGCTAAGTTGTGCTAACGCTTCTCTAAAACTGTTTAGATGATGCTCAATATGTAATGCATTGGTCAGGGGGAGCATTAATAAAAACTCTTCGCCGCCGTATCGAGAGACGATATCGATGTCGCGTTTAAAGTATTTTTGCAGTAATTGGGCGAATATACGTAAACATTCATCGCCAGCTAAATGACCATAGTTGTCATTAATGTCTTTAAAAAAATCCAAGTCTAATACTGCTACGGTAATCGCTTGATCGCTGCGTAAGCAAAAATCCAACAGCTCATTAAATTTTCGTTCAGCATAGCGTCGGTTATACAGGCCAGTTAGCGGATCTCTGTCAACGAGTTCTTTTAGCTTTTTATTTGCCGTTTCTAATTCTTCAGTTCGTCTTGCTACTGTTTCTTCTAACTCTACTTGATGGTCTATTAATTGTTGCTTACTTGCCAGCAAACGTTGATACAGGCTAAACACTTCTTTTGGTGAGTTTTCATCAATACTTGGCAGTTTATGTTGCCCCGATGCTGATGGGCTAAATTGACTTGCAACAGCTTCTAACGGCACGGTGAGCAGTGCGCTGAGTTTTTTTGATATATAAAATGTACACATCAGCGCTATCAGTAACATTAAAAAGCTATTAAACATTTGCTCTTCTGCGAGCTTAAGCAGGGGAGAAAACTCTTTTAAAATATACACAGTCCAGCCATTGTCTAATGACTGATGTGCATAAATATATTCAGGCACAATTGATTCAGGTCGCTCAATGTTGATCAGTTCAAGATTGGTGCGATATACGCCGTTATTGACAACAAATTTAAACTGCGACAATGAGCTTAAGCCCAATTTTTCTGAGGCATATATGATTTGGTTTTGTTCATCGACCATGACAACAGATTCATCAATGGCATATTCATTATTTTGATCAACGTGTGCAAAGTGATTTAAATCAAGTGAACCCTCTACTATCCCGGCAGTTGTCGTGTGATGTTCATCGGTATAAAAAGGGGCGCTCATGGCGATAATTGCGTCATTGCCAAAGCCTCTACCTTGAAAGACTGATGATACAAATAAACGATGATTGTAAAATGATTCGATAAAGTAATCGCGATCATTAATATTAATATTGCGTGTTTGATTGTTAGAAAGCAGTCGAGATACTGGGCTTGCAGCAATAATCTGAGCTTGAGGGTTAGCTATCAGCATACTGATAAACCCGGGATAGCTTTCATGTAAATTAGACAACATGGGTTGCCATTCCAATGGGTCGTCAGCCACGATAGTCAATTGGTTTGCGGCGTTGGCTATGACCGTCTTGTGGCCGTTGATGTAGTTTTGAGCAGATGTTGCTAAGTGTGAGACCGCATCATTAATGTTTTGTTTTAACATTGCTTGTTGGCGTTCTAAAAAATAATAATTAAAAATCAACGCTGAAAACAACAGGGTAAGCGTTACCATTAAGGTAAAAAAGTACGTTAATTGTGAACTTAACATTCTGCGTTGGCGATCTTTAACTTTGTCTTTAAAAAACCATAATTTAGGTATTGCCAAAATTAATAGTGACGCCAAACTGGTATAAACTAGCCCATTGACGGCTTGTTTTGATGTAATAAACCCAAGGTGTGATGACGGGATGTCCATGATGAATGTGACATACAAGTACACTAGAGGAATGCCTATGACTAACCAATAGATCGCATCTGCATATAAAGCATAAATATCGCGACGTCTGGCGTAACCTAAAAAGAGTGCTTCGAGGCCAAAAAATAAGTAAACATGCGGACTGTCCCAATTAATCATTAAGCCAGTAGAAGCCAGCATTGCGGTTAAAAACGCATACCATGGCCCCATTAATACCGCTGCAATGACAGTGACTGTATTACCTAATACAAACTGCACATTGGCAAAAAACTGAATGGGATAACAGTTTATTAGCAAACCAGCTATGCCTAGAATGATTGAAAACAACAAGTGTTGTTTGTTAATGCTGGGAAGCTTCAAAAAATATCCTTATTGATTTTATTAATAAAACCATTGTTCGACTTAACATTTATCTCAAGAAAATCATCACAATTCAATGTAAACCCTAGATTAAATTGAAGGGTTTAACCTAAAAAGCATTAAATAATGATGTTCTGCAATCAACATTTTGTTCGACCTTGGTCTAATCCAGTTTAATAGTTCTGTTATGGAAACGCTATATTAAATGAGTTAAGTGGCTGAATTTTTTTAACTTTAACTCATTGTTTAGCACCTGCTAAAAATGAATACGACTAAGGTCTTGATTGTGGTGTGGTTCTGAGTTGCTAGATTAACTAAGACTTTACAAAAACTAGCACAGGGGAGTCGCAATGAGTTTTGAAAATAACGAAAAGGCAGCGGGATACTGGCGTGAAAATTTACGTTTAGTGCTTAGCTTGCTTGCAATTTGGGCTGCAGTGTCATTTGGCTGCGGTATTTTATTAGTTGATGTATTAAACGAATTCAGCTTTATGGGTTTTAAGCTGGGGTTTTGGTTTGCGCAGCAGGGTGCAATGTATGTATTCGTAGCGCTGATTTTTGTTTATGTGGCGAAAGCTAATGCATTAGACAAAAAATACAACGTTCAGGAAGACTAAGGGGCACTACGATGGATGTTCAAACACTCACTTATTTAATTGTCGGCGCCACGTTTGCGTTGTACATCGGGATCGCCATTTGGTCTCGAGCGGGTTCGACGAAAGAGTTTTATGTTGCAGGTGGTGGTGTTCACCCTGTGATGAACGGCATGGCAACAGCGGCAGACTGGATGTCTGCGGCATCGTTTATTTCACTGGCAGGTATTGTGTCGTTTGTGGGATATGACGGTTCTGTTTACTTAATGGGCTGGACCGGCGGTTATGTATTACTGGCTTTATGTATGGCGCCTTATCTACGTAAGTTTGGTAAGTTTACCGTGCCAGATTTTATCGGTGACCGCTATTACTCGCAAACGGCCCGTACCGTAGCGGTAATTTGCGCCATCTTTATCTGTTTTACCTACATCGCAGGCCAAATGCGCGGTGTGGGTGTGGTGTTCTCCCGTTTCTTAGAAGTCGAAGTTGAAACGGGTGTATACATAGGGATGGCCGTGGTGTTCTTTTATGCGGTATTAGGTGGCATGAAAGGCATTACCTACACTCAGGTTGCGCAATATTGTGTGTTAATTTTTGCCTTTATGGTGCCAGCAATCTTTATTTCGGTAATGATGACAGGTCATATTTTCCCACAAATTGGTTTTGGTGCAGAGTTAATTGATGCCGCGGGTAATGGCACTGGCGTGTATTTACTCGATAAACTTGACGGGTTATCAGCCGAGCTTGGGTTTTCTCAATATACTGAAGGTTCTAAAGACATGATTGATGTGTTCTTTATTACCGGTGCGTTGATGTTTGGTACCGCAGGCCTACCACACGTAATCGTGCGTTTCTTTACTGTTCCTAAAGTGAAAGATGCACGTGTATCTGCGGGTTGGGCGCTAGTGTTTATTGCAATTATGTATACCACTGTGCCTGCTTTATCAGCATTCTCTAGAGTGAATATGATTGAGACCATTAATGGTCCTGATTCAACTGGTGTGCCTTATGAAACGGCGCCTTCTTGGATTAAAAACTGGGAAAAAACTGGCTTAATTACGTGGGAAGATAAAAACAACGATGGCAACATTTTTTACACCAGTGGTGATAAAAATGAAATGAACATCGACCGCGATATTATCGTACTGGCTACACCAGAGATTGCTGATTTACCTGCGTGGGTTATTGCATTGGTGGCTGCTGGTGGTTTAGCAGCGGCATTATCAACCTCAGCGGGTTTGCTATTGGTTATCTCAACGTCAGTATCTCATGACCTACTTAAGAAAAACTTTATGCCCGATATTTCTGACCAAAAAGAACTCATGTATGCCCGCATCGCTGCTGCATTAGGAGTTGTAATGGCCGGTTACTTTGGTATTAATCCACCAGGCTTTGTGGCTGCGGTAGTTGCAATTGCGTTTGGTTTGGCTGCAGCATCATTGTTCCCTGCAATTATCATGGGTATTTTCTCTAGAACCATGAATAGAGAAGGCGCGATTGCCGGTATGGTGATTGGTTTACTTTCTACTGCGGCTTACATCGCTTACTTTAAGTTTATCAATCCTGCAGCTAATACATCTGACAATTGGTTCTTAGGTATTTCACCTGAAGGTTTTGGCATGGTGGGGATGTTTATTAACTTTGGTGTGGCATTTGCGGTAAGCAAAGTGACGACAAAAATCCCTGATGAGATTGTTGAAATGGTTGAGTCTATCCGTTTCCCTAAAGGAGCCGGTGGCGCTCAAGATCACTAATCATCGATGTTGATTTTACCTTAATTTAAAGAGCGCTTCGGCGCTCTTTTTGTTGGGCTTAAGTCCTATAGCAGCCATATCTAAGCCTTTGCTATAGTGTTTATATGATGTATTCAATATGGAGATAATATGGATGCAAGTGAACTACAACCCGTTGAACAGTTTTTAGCTGCGCACCCCCCATTTGATTCATTACCCGCTCAGGTGATTAGTTATTGCGCTAAAAACATCATTGTAGGCTATTACAGTAAAGCGTCGGCTTTTGTTACATTTGATAAAGACAACCCTAAATTATATATCGTTCGCAGTGGGGCTTTTGAAGTAAGAGATCCTGAAGGGGTATTAGTTGATCGGGTGGCTGAAGGTGAATGCTTTGGTTTTTCCACTTTGTTGTCGGGTGAGAAAGTTGTTAATAAGGTGGCCATTTTAGAAGACGGCTTAGTTTATCATTTACCCCAAGTCATTTTTGAACAGTTGCGTGCAGAGCAGCGTAGTTTCGATCAGTTTTTTACTCGAGCTTTTGCAAAGCGCTTACGTAATGAAGGGAGATTTAAAGCAAAAGATCTCACTACGACCAGTAGAATCACATCAATCATGTGCGCCAATCCTATCATTGTGCAAGCGCAGGCCAGTGTAATCGATGCCGCTAAAATAATGCGAGAGCATCGAGTGTCGTCAGTGTTGGTGATTGATAATCATAAATTGGTGGGAATTTTAACCGATAGGGATTTACGCAACCGAGTGATTGCTGAAGGGCTAGATACAAGTACTCTTGTGAGTCAGGCTATGACGATTAATCCCATCGTGACACATGCAAATGCATTGGTATTTGAAACCATGTTAACCATGAGTGAGCATAACATTCATCACTTGCCCGTAGTAGAAGGTAGTCAGGCCATTGGCATGATAACGAGTACCGATATTCTTCGTGCTCAGCGGTCACAACCATTGTTATTGATAGGTGAAATTGGTCGGCAAGCCAACATCGACAGTTTAATCCAGGTCAGTAAACAAATTCCATTATTGCTACAAAACTTAATCAGTGCCGATGCCAGAGCGGAAGAAATAGGCCGAGTGCTTACTTCTGTTACTGATGCATTAACACGTCGTTTAATCGAATTAAACCAACAGATATTAGGCAAAGCTCCTATGGCTTTTTGCTGGTTAGCATTTGGATCGCAAGGGCGGCAAGATCAAGTGGCATGTTCTGATCAAGATAATGGATTGTTACTTGCTCATGAACCAGACGAGTTTGCAGCATCTTATTTTGATGCATTAACAAAAGCGGTGTGTAAGGGGCTTGACCAATGCGGTTATGTATATTGCCCTGGTGATATTATGGCGCAAAATCCTAAATGGCGTTTGCCGCTTAATCAATGGAAAGCATTATTTAAGCATTGGGTGCTGACACCCGAACCTAAAGCATTAATGCATGCAAGCATCTTTTTCGACATGCGGCCAGTATTTGGTCCTATGAGTTTATTTAACGAATTACAAGATGAAGTGCTTGCATCGACTAAAGATAACGACATATTTCTGGCTGGAATGGCAGGGAATTCGTTAACAGAATCACCGCCGTTGGGATTTTTCAGGAAATTTGTGCTTGAAAGAGATGGCAGTGAAGTTAAAGGCATGGATTTAAAACATAAGGGCAGTGCTCTGATTAATGATATCGCCAGGGTTTACGCATTAAGCGCGGGTATCAAAGAGGTGAATACGGCCAAAAGGATAAGAGCTTTAATGGATGCCAATATCATTAACCGTAAAGATGCACTCAATCTTGCCGATGCGCATGAGTTTATCGCTCATATGCGCTTGGCTAATCAAGGTTATCAGGCAACCCATAATTTACCTGTGAATAATTTTTTAAAGCCACAGCATTTATCATCATTATTGCGACATCAACTGCGCGATGCATTTAAGGTGGTGCACGACGCACAAGCGGGTATCAAGCTGAAGTTTTTGAGGAGCTTTTAGTGGCTAACCTGTGGTGGATAAAAGCGTTACTGTGGCGAAGTAAAACAAAATCATTACCTTTGACCTTAAAAAATTACTTAGCGGCGATCACACCCGTAATAAATCAGCGTTTTATTGATGCACCTTTAATGGCGATAGATCTTGAAATGACAGGATTAGATCCACTTAACGATCAAGTGATCAGTATTGGTATCGTGCCTATTGTACAAGGCGTTATTCCTTTAGATAAAGCGCAGCATGTAATGATTGCGATTAGTGGCAGTGTTGGTCAAAGTGCCACGGTGCATGGCATTGTTGATAATCAATTACATAAAGCACTGTCAATTGAACAAGCCATGCAATGGTTTTTAGCACAAACGCAAGGTCACATTTTAGTCGCCCACCATGCGCCGCTAGATATTCAGTTTATTCAGCAACAATTGCAGCGTTGTTTTGGACAATCAATACCTTTGGTGTTTATTGATACCCTGGCGATAGAAAAAAAACGCTGTTTAAGACAACAAGATGTACTAAGGCAAGGAACGTTACGGTTAGGGGCGAGTAGAGAGCGTTATCACTTACCAGTCTATTCAGCGCATAATGCCTTAGTTGATGCCTTATCTTGTGGCGAATTGTTATTGGCGCAAGTGGCAGCGATGGGGAATATTAACAACTTGAAGCTGAAAGATTTGATAGAAATAGCGTAAAAAGCCAGTCATAACGACTGGCTTTTTGTTTTTGGCAACAAACTAACCCAAATTATGTTTCGCTGCTGTCTACTTTACTAAAAAAATAATCGACTGCGGGTTTGATTAACTCAAGTGCCGTTTTATCGCAGGGAGGTAATGTTGCATCAGAGGTATTGATTGGGGTGGTACGTTCGCCCCATTGTAATAACATTGCTGCTGAGGTTAACCCTGCGCCAAACGCACATGATAAAATGGTTTGTCCTGGCACAATTCTACCTTGTGATAACGCATCACAAATCGCGATAGGAATGGTTGCGGCAGAGGTGTTGCCATAGTCTGCGATATTGACAAAGGCCTTTTCTTTGGGAATTTTCATTCGGCTGACAAGAGTATCAATAATCCGCTCATTGGCTTGATGCGGAATAACAAAATCAACTTCATCAATACTGGTATTGCATTTTTCGAGGACTTTAGCGCTTAAGTTACCCATGCCATGAATCGCACGTTTAAACACTTCTTGACCGTTGATGTGGATATAAAAATCCAGCGAGTCTGTATCAAATCGGTCCATTTGGGTGCCAAAGTTAGACTGTAAAATATGACGACCTTCAGGATCATTATTTAACTCATAACCTAATATGCCGCCTGGTTTATCGCTTGCTTCAAGCACAATCGCTCCAGCGCCGTCACCAAACAGTACCGCTGTTTCACGACGAGACCAATCAAGGTAAAACGACAAACGTTCAGCCCCAATGATAAGAATCTTTTTGTTTTGGCCGCTTTTAATCATTGAGCTGGCCAAGCCTACACCGTACAAAAAGCCGCTACATGCTGCATTGATATCAAATGCGCCACAAGTGGCCCCGATATTAGCCTGTACTGTAGAGGCTATATTCGGGATCAAGGTATCGGGGCTTGCTGTGGCTAAAATAATTAAGTCAAGCTCGCTGCCGTCAATGCCAGCAGCAGCTAGCGCATGTTTGGCCGCCACTGAAGCCATTTCAGAGGTATTGACATGGCTTATGTTACGCTTACTAATACCAGTACGTGTTTTAATCCATTCATCGGATGTTTCCATGAATGTGGCTAAATCGTCATTGGTCAGCGTGGCGGTAGGAACTGATTTTCCCCAACCGGTAATGTGTGCGTACTGCATAGCAATTCTCTCAATGTGGTAACAATTAATTATTTAATTAGCGCCCAAGAATGGTTGATGGCGCTATAGGCTTAAACAAGAATAATCATTGTTTTATGACTTAATTTTTTGTTCTACTAATTTGGTTATCGAAGCGGCAGCACTCAATATATGCTCATGTAACAATGCTGTTGCTTTTTCGACATCGCCGGCTTTACACAGTTCAAGTAAAATCCGGTGTTCGCGCTCAGCGGTGGGTATTCCGCCAGTAAATAGCAATTGCAAACGAATATAACGATCACAATTGGTGTTCAAACCATGAATGACCTCGAGCGTATGGGGTCTATTAGCCGCTTCGTATAAACGGGTATGGAAGCGAGTATTGAGTTCACTCCAGCTGGCTACAGACTCTTTAAGCTTAAATGCCAACTCAAGTTGAACTAACACAGCTTCTGCTTCTTTAATGTCATTGTCGGTCAAGTTTGGAATTGCTTTAGCCAATAAGTCAGACTCGATCATGGCTCGAAGTTCAAATAATTCGGTTACTTGCTCAACAGATAATTTTGTAGCAGTGGCACCTTTATGTGGCTCAAAATTTACTAACCCCTCAGCTTCTAATTGAACTAAGGCTTCACGAACCGGAATTCGACTCACATTTAACTGCTCTGCAATAGCCGACTGTCTAAGTGGTTCGCCTCCCTCGATATCACCAGAAAGGATCTGTTCTCTGAGTGCTTCCACAACAAGTTGCGTGCGGGTTTTATGAATAATAGGAGGTATATTGCTCATGTATTTTGTTTTCATCACTAATTTCTTCGAGCAAGGGTAACGCTTAGACGCTGCTTTATAAAGTGAAACATATATATAAATGCAGATAAATATCATAAAAATGGATTAAATAACCTGAACTCAGGATAACAACTAGCTTTATAGAGGCAATTTTTACTAACAATTAGGTTAATTTTGTTTGCAATAGGGCAGCTATTGACGAACTAATTTGCCTTGTTTTAAGCAAAAACATCTCTCTAGAATACATAGATTAGATATATGTTATTTAATTTCATATATTTAGCTAAACTCTTATCCAGAGTCCAGGTTAAATAGTTAAATGGGTAAAATTGATTAGTTTGACTGGCACCAAATTGATGTCGGTGGGATAATTAAATCAACAATTAGCTTGTGGGGTATATAGGTTGAAAAAGGCTGTATTTTTAGACCGTGATGGTGTGATTAATAAAGACACTGGCTACGTACATAATGTAGATGACTTTGAATATATCGAAGGCGTCTTTGAAGCATGTTTAGCATTAAAGAAAATGGGTTATCTACTGGTCGTTGTCACAAATCAGTCAGGTATTGCTCGTGGGATGTACAGCGAAGATGATTTTCATCACTTGACCGAGTGGATGGATTGGAACTTTGCAGATAAAGGTGTAGAACTTGATGGTATTTATTATTGCCCACATCATCTTGAAAAAGGGATAGGTGAATACAAACAAGATTGTGATTGCCGCAAACCTAAACCTGGCATGCTGACTTCAGCAGCTCAGTTTCTCAAAATTGATTTAAGCCAATCTGTGATGGTCGGCGATAAAGCCGATGATATTCGTGCTGCACATGCCGCAGGAATAAAAACGGCAATATTGGTTCGTTCAGGCAAAGAGGTCGACGAGGCCGGTGTTTCGCTTGCCACGACAGTGCTAGATAGCATTGCAGATGTACCACAATTTTTGAGTAAGTGATCATCGGTAAGTCACCCAAGCAAAGCATGCGCTTTACAAGCACTTTGTTTTAATGAGTTAACATTGTATTAACCTGGTTTGAACCTCATTTAATGTCGAATTATATAAATTGGACACTTTATATAGAAGTAAATGGCTAATACGGGCTATTAGAGTGATATTTAAGGCAGTTTAAAAAGGTATCAACAGGCCGATTTTGTTCATAAAGTCAGCATAAATAGTTTAAAACAGGGCTTTGAGTTTAAAAACTGTCCAGTTAAGCGTTAAACTTAAGAAAAAAACGCAAAAGGCCTTGCACATTAAAATGAGTTCCCTATAATGCGCACCACTGACACGGAACACGGCGTATAACGCAGCGTTACCAAGTCCGCTCTTTAACAATTTATCAAGTAATCTGTGTGGACATTCACAGGTATTGAGTTATTCGAAATTGTCTTCTTGTTCTTCGGAATGTAGGCAATCAAAAAATTTAACTCAATGATGAGAATGTTCATAGAAATATGACACTGCAGAAATGCAGTGAGTAATTCGTCAGCTCTTATGAGCGAAGCGAATTATGACAGTAGAATTCATTGAGTCGAGACTTTGTCTCAAAAAAACTTTAATTGAAGAGTTTGATCATGGCTCAGATTGAACGCTGGCGGCAGGCCTAACACATGCAAGTCGAGCGGCAGCACAAGGGAGCTTGCTCCTGAGGTGGCGAGCGGCGGACGGGTGAGTAATGCCTAGGGATCTGCCCAGTCGAGGGGGATAACAGTTGGAAACGACTGCTAATACCGCATACGCCCTACGGGGGAAAGGAGGGGACCTTCGGGCCTTTCGCGATTGGATGAACCTAGGTGGGATTAGCTAGTTGGTGAGGTAATGGCTCACCAAGGCGACGATCCCTAGCTGTTCTGAGAGGATGATCAGCCACACTGGGACTGAGACACGGCCCAGACTCCTACGGGAGGCAGCAGTGGGGAATATTGCACAATGGGGGAAACCCTGATGCAGCCATGCCGCGTGTGTGAAGAAGGCCTTCGGGTTGTAAAGCACTTTCAGTAAGGAGGAAAGGTTAACGATTAATACTCGTTAGCTGTGACGTTACTTACAGAAGAAGGACCGGCTAACTCCGTGCCAGCAGCCGCGGTAATACGGAGGGTCCGAGCGTTAATCGGAATTACTGGGCGTAAAGCGTGCGCAGGCGGTTTGTTAAGCCAGATGTGAAATCCCCGGGCTCAACCTGGGAATTGCATTTGGAACTGGCGAACTAGAGTCTTGTAGAGGGGGGTAGAATTCCAGGTGTAGCGGTGAAATGCGTAGAGATCTGGAGGAATACCGGTGGCGAAGGCGGCCCCCTGGACAAAGACTGACGCTCATGCACGAAAGCGTGGGGAGCAAACAGGATTAGATACCCTGGTAGTCCACGCCGTAAACGATGTCTACTCGGAGTTTGGTGTCTTGAACACTGGGCTCTCAAGCTAACGCATTAAGTAGACCGCCTGGGGAGTACGGCCGCAAGGTTAAAACTCAAATGAATTGACGGGGGCCCGCACAAGCGGTGGAGCATGTGGTTTAATTCGATGCAACGCGAAGAACCTTACCTACTCTTGACATCTAGAGAAGATTGCAGAGATGCGATTGTGCCTTCGGGAACTCTAAGACAGGTGCTGCATGGCTGTCGTCAGCTCGTGTTGTGAAATGTTGGGTTAAGTCCCGCAACGAGCGCAACCCCTATCCTTATTTGCCAGCACGTAATGGTGGGAACTCTAGGGAGACTGCCGGTGATAAACCGGAGGAAGGTGGGGACGACGTCAAGTCATCATGGCCCTTACGAGTAGGGCTACACACGTGCTACAATGGCGAGTACAGAGGGTTGCAAAGCCGCGAGGTGGAGCTAATCTCACAAAGCTCGTCGTAGTCCGGATTGGAGTCTGCAACTCGACTCCATGAAGTCGGAATCGCTAGTAATCGTAGATCAGAATGCTACGGTGAATACGTTCCCGGGCCTTGTACACACCGCCCGTCACACCATGGGAGTGGGCTGCAAAAGAAGTGGGTAGTTTAACCTTCGGGAGAACGCTCACCACTTTGTGGTTCATGACTGGGGTGAAGTCGTAACAAGGTAGCCCTAGGGGAACCTGGGGCTGGATCACCTCCTTACCTATACGACTAGCTCAATACCTAAAGTGCAGAGATGCATGTGAGTGTTCACACAGATTACTTGATAGAAAGAAAGAGAAAGATATCGAAAGGTATTTTTGAGGATTTTGATTGTTAATCAAGGCGCTTGAGGAGTGAGGAAGGATGTGTAGTACACTACATGACGACCGAACGACGAAAGCAACGCTGAGTAACAGTTAAAAGACCAAAAAGAATGGGTCTGTAGCTCAGCTGGTTAGAGCGCACCCCTGATAAGGGTGAGGTCGGTGGTTCAAGTCCACTCTGACCCACCAAATCTTCATTTTATCTGCGTTAAATAAATACTCGTTTAGTAAACTAAACGTCGCATTGAATTAACTTGTTAAAATTCGATTTGGCTTCGCCAATCTTCTGATTGGATACTGGATATTAATCTCAACTGCATGTAAATGGGGCTATAGCTCAGCTGGGAGAGCGCCTGCCTTGCACGCAGGAGGTCTGCGGTTCGATCCCGCATAGCTCCACCATTTACACTTATCATGATGATAAGCATATGCACTGGTAAAGAGATGCCAAAGATAAACGAAATTTTATCTTTGGCTTTTTTAAGCCCGCTCTTTAACAATTTGGAAAGCTGATAGTAGTTAATTGCATGAGTCTGTCATGTGATTAATTGCAAATCGTTTGATGCATGACTTTGTATAAGGTGGTGTATTAAACATTGAGTTCTCAAAACACTGTTTAAGTGTCTTGAATATTCTAAAACTAAGGCGATTTCGTGTGCGAAAGTGCATGAATTATCAAAGTAAAAACCAGCTAGTTGCAATATAGCTCAAGTGAAACTCATTTGGGTTGTATGGTTAAGTGACTAAGCGTATACGGTGGATGCCTTGGCAGTCAGAGGCGATGAAGGACGTAGTAACTTGCGAAAAGCGTTGGCGAGCTAGTAACAAGCATTTGAGCTAACGATGTCCGAATGGGGGAACCCACTCACATAAGTGAGTATCTTAACGTGAATACATAGCGTTAAGAGGCAAACCTGGGGAACTGAAACATCTAAGTACCCAGAGGAAAAGAAATCAACCGAGATTCCCCTAGTAGCGGCGAGCGAACGGGGATTAGCCCTTAAGTCTATGGGGTGTTAGTGGAATGTGTTGGAAAGCACAGCGGCACAGGGTGATAGCCCCGTACATGAAAACTAACCATAGATGAAAACGAGTAAGGCGGGACACGTGACATCCTGTTTGAATATGGGGGGACCATCCTCCAAGGCTAAATACTCCTGACTGACCGATAGTGAACCAGTACCGTGAGGGAAAGGCGAAAAGAACCCCTGTGAGGGGAGTGAAATAGAACCTGAAACCGTATACGTACAAGCAGTGGGAGCGGTACTTGAGACCGTGACTGCGTACCTTTTGTATAATGGGTCAGCGACTTACGTTTTGTAGCGAGGTTAAGCGAATAGCGGAGCCGTAGGGAAACCGAGTGTTAACTGCGCGTTTAGTTGCAAGGCGTAGACCCGAAACCCGGTGATCTAGCCATGGGCAGGTTGAAGGTTGAGTAACATCAACTGGAGGACCGAACCGACTTATGTTGAAAAATGAGCGGATGACTTGTGGCTGGGGGTGAAAGGCCAATCAAACCGGGAGATATCTGGTTCTCCTCGAAAGCTATTTAGGTAGCGCCTCGAGCGAATACCATTGGGGGTAGAGCACTGTTAAGGCTAGGGGGTCATCCCGACTTACCAACCCTTTGCAAACTCCGAATACCAATGAGTACTACTCGGGAGACAGACGGCGGGTGCTAACGTCCGTCGTCAAAAGGGAAACAACCCAGACCGTCAGCTAAGGTCCCAAAGTGTATGTTAAGTGGGAAACGATGTGGGAAGGCTTAGACAGCTAGGATGTTGGCTTAGAAGCAGCCATCATTTAAAGAAAGCGTAATAGCTCACTAGTCGAGTCGGCCTGCGCGGAAGATTTAACGGGGCTAAACATACCACCGAAGCTACGGGTGCATTTCATTAGAAGTGCGCGGTAGAGGAGCGTTCTGTAAGCGGTTGAAGGTGAAGGGGTAACCCACACTGGACGTATCAGAAGTGCGAATGCTGACATGAGTAACGATAAAGGGAGTGAAAAACTCCCTCGCCGAAAGACCAAGGGTTCCTGTCCAACGTTAATCGGGGCAGGGTGAGTCGACCCCTAAGGTGAGGCCGAAAGGCGTAATCGATGGGAAACAGATTAATATTTCTGTACTTCTGCTAACTGCGATGGAGAGACGGAGAAGGCTAGGCTAGCGCGGCGTTGGTAGTCCGCGTTTAAGGTGGTAGGTAGATTTCTTAGGCAAATCCGGGAAATCACTCTTTAATGAGTAATGCCGAGAGCTGATGACGAAGTCCTAAGGGACTGAAGTAGTTGATGCCATGCTTCCAGGAAAATCTTCTAAGCTTCAGGTTAGTAGGAATCGTACCCCAAACCGACACAGGTGGTCGGGTAGAGAATACCAAGGCGCTTGAGAGAACTCGGCTGAAGGAACTAGGCAAAATGGTACCGTAACTTCGGGAGAAGGTACGCTCCTGGCGGTGATGAGACTTGCTCTCTAAGCTGCTGGGAGTCGCAGATACCAGGTGGCTGCAACTGTTTATCAAAAACACAGCACTGTGCAAAATCGCAAGATGACGTATACGGTGTGACGCCTGCCCGGTGCCGGAAGGTTAATTGATTGGGTTATCGCAAGAGAAGCTCATGATCGAAGCCCCGGTAAACGGCGGCCGTAACTATAACGGTCCTAAGGTAGCGAAATTCCTTGTCGGGTAAGTTCCGACCTGCACGAATGGCGTAATGATGGCCACGCTGTCTCCAGCCGAGACTCAGTGAAGTTGAAATTGCGGTGAAGATGCCGTATACCCGCGGCTAGACGGAAAGACCCCGTGAACCTTTACTATAGCTTGGCACTGAACATTGAACCTACATGTGTAGGATAGGTGGGAGACTTTGAAGCTTGGACGCTAGTCTGAGTGGAGTCGTCCTTGAAATACCACCCTTGTAGTTTTGATGTTCTAACCTGGACCCCTTATCGGGGTTAGGGACAGTGCCTGGTGGGTAGTTTGACTGGGGCGGTCTCCTCCCAAAGAGTAACGGAGGAGCACGAAGGTTGGCTAAGTACGGTCGGACATCGTACGGTTAGTGCAATGGCATAAGCCAGCTTAACTGCGAGACATACACGTCGAGCAGGTACGAAAGTAGGTCATAGTGATCCGGTGGTTCTGAATGGAAGGGCCATCGCTCAACGGATAAAAGGTACTCCGGGGATAACAGGCTGATACCGCCCAAGAGTTCATATCGACGGCGGTGTTTGGCACCTCGATGTCGGCTCATCACATCCTGGGGCTGAAGTCGGTCCCAAGGGTATGGCTGTTCGCCATTTAAAGTGGTACGCGAGCTGGGTTCAGAACGTCGTGAGACAGTTCGGTCCCTATCTGCCGTGGGCGTTGGATGATTGAAGGGAGCTGCTCCTAGTACGAGAGGACCGGAATGGACGAACCGCTGGTGTTCGGGTTGTTATGCCAATAGCATTGCCCGGTAGCTACGTTCGGAATCGATAACCGCTGAAAGCATCTAAGCGGGAAGCGAGCCCTAAGATGAGTCATCCCTAGAGCTTTAAGCTCTCTAAAGGGCCGTAGGAGACTACTACGTTGATAGGCAAGGTGTGTAAGCGTTGTGAGGCGTTGAGCTAACTTGTACTAATGACCCGTGAGGCTTAACCATACAACCCAGATGGGTTTTACTGATACGCACTTAGTATTAGAATAGAGCACTTAAATGGTGTGAGAATACTCAAGCAATCAGCTTTTCGAATTATTATTTAATGCCAAGGCGTTAAATAAACAAAATTTGTCTGGAAACCATAGAGCTGTGGTCCCACCTGAATCCATTCCGAACTCAGAAGTGAAACACAGTATCGCCGATGGTAGTGTGGGGTCTCCCCATGTGAGAGTAGGTCATTTCCAGACACCTAATAAGTACGAAAGCCCGTTGTTAATGCAACGGGCTTTTTTTGCGTCTTTTTTTTCGTTTATTTGCCTGTAATACCAATTATGATTGAAATGTGATCTAATTGCGTAATACCATGATGCCGATCGGTCAATACCATTCAAGCCGATCACTTTTTTGTTCGCCAGTAGACCTCCGTAAAATCTAGCTTCAGTGATCGGCTTCAGTCAAGGTATTTAGTTTTTTTCGCATCGATTCGCCTTTTAATTCCAACTTTATTGCTCCGTGAACAAGTCGATCTAGAATCGCATCAGCATGTGTCGATTCTCCTATCATTTCATACCAATTTTCTATCGGTAATTGACTGGCAATTAATGTCGATTTTGTATCATATCTTGCATCAATTAATTCCAATAAATCACTACGTTGTTGAGCCGTTAATGGCTCTAATCCCCAATCATCTAAGATCAGTAAATTAGCAGAGCTAAGCTTGTTGATCAGTTTTCGATAACTACCATCGGCTTGCGCTAAGAACATCTTTTCTAATAGCTCCTTGAGCCTAAAATAATAAACGCTACTCCCTTGTTGGCAGTGGTTTTGACCAAGAGCGCAAGCGAGGTAAGTTTTGCCACACCCCGTTGCTCCCGTAATCAAAATATTTTGGTGAAGGCGAAGCCATTCACCTTGTGCTAATGAACGGATCTGAGTTTTATCGAGTTGTCGTGCTGCGCCATAGTTGAGTTGAGCAAGCGTGCCACCAACTCTGAACTTTGCTTGTCGAGTTAGGCGGTCAATTTTACGCTGGTCACGCTGCGTTATTTCATGCTCAAGCAATAAACTTAGCCGCTCTTCGAAGCTTTGTTCTACGTATAGATTAGGTTGTTCAAGTTGCTGTAATAGCGCATCACGTATGCCGCTTAGCTTTAAGTTACTTAACTGGTTATTGACTTGTTGATTGATATTTTTCATAAGATTTCCTTTGATTGGTTAGTTTTTATTAATGGTAATAGTTATTGCCGCGGATATTTTTATGATCAATATCTTGTAGCGAATCACCCTGAGCTTGTGGCAAGGGTTGCTTATCCAAGCCTTTTTCTAAGATGGTTTTCACTTGTTTTACGCGAGTAACACCTGTGGCTAATGCGCGATGACAGGCGGCTTCAAGACGTTGGTCTGTAAACTTCTTGCCTAGGCTTAATAACCCCATACAAGCACGGTAGCTTTGCTCTGGATGCTTTTTAGCTTGCATCAATTGCATAACAAACTGCTCGGTTGATTTACCAAACTGACTTGCCCAGCGCTCAAATCGCTGCGGTGTCCATTGCTGTTGTTTTTGGTGAGCGATAGGCATATGTAGCTCAAGTGTTGTATGCGCACCTTCTCGGTATGATCTGGGGTGAACAGCGACTCGTATGCCTTGATGGTAGAGTGTCACCAATTTTCCTGAGGCATGTGCTTCAAGTTTTTGCTTGATCAAGGTATGTGGCACTGAGTAATAGTGCTTTTCAATCTCAATATGATAATCAATATGTACGCTCACTTGTTTCACTAAGGTGTAGCTGTAAGGCAGCATGGGCAATGGTTTTAACGCTGGTTTATCAATGGCTTCAAATTGACTTAATCGTGAGCCAGGATGTTTTTTCATTTGTCGCTGATTTAAATCGATGAGTAATTCTTGAATCTTTAGATTTAATTGACGCAAGCTAAAGAAGGTTTCATTACGAAGACGTGCCATGATCCAACGTTCAACAATTTGTACACCCACTTCAGCCTTGGCTTTATCCTTTGGTTTATAGGGTCTTGCAGGCACAATGACGGTATCGTAATGCGTCGCTAGTTGTTGGTAGGTTGGGTTTAAGTCAGGCTCATATCGGCAGGGTTTGGTGACGGCACTTTTAAGGTTGTCAGGAATGATCTGCTCAGGAACACCACCAAGAAACTCAAAACAACGGGCATGACTCATCACCCAATCTTCAAGTTTCTGGCTGTAAGTCGCTTCGGCATAGGTATAATTTGATGCCCCCATGACCGCGACGAACACTTGTGCAGTACGGCATTCGCCTGTACTTCTATCAACAATACTCATGGTTGGGCCACAGTAATCCACAAACAGTTTTTCACCAGCTTTATGGTTTTGTCGCATCGAGGGTTTTTGGCATTTAAGCCATGCCTTGTACTGACGGCAGAAGTGAGTGTAACTGTAAAAACCTTCCGCGTGCCGCTCTTTGTATTCTTCCCAAAGCAGCAACAACGTCATGGTTTTAGGCCGAAGCTCTTGTTGAACTAACGACCAGTCAGGAATGGTAAAGCCTTTTAAACGAGGCTTTGTTTTGAAAAACGCTTGTTGTAGAGAGTTATCATCCCACTTCTCATCAAGCGGCCAACAAGTAATGTCTAGCTCTGCTGATTTACAGGCATATTTAGACACGATTGAGGGTGAAACAGATAAGCTTTTTGCTATCTGACGATGACTGAGTTTACAGCCGTATTTTAGTCTTAAAATTTCTTTGAGTTTACGCATTGAAATAGGTGCCGTTGGCATGGTTATTCTCATCATCAAAAATGAAAAGAATAACGGTTAAAAACACCTACTGGCAGACAAAAAAGTACAAAAAACGAACGGTACTATTCAAGCCGATCACTCAATACTATTTTGACCGAAAAGTGATCGGCATCGATGGTATTGAGTGATCGCGATGAATGGTATTAGGTGATCGGCTTAGATGGTATTAGGTGATCGCGATGCATGAGAATATGCACTAATAACAGCACAACATTCAACCCCGTTTATGCATGAAAACGTTAACCTACCAAGAAATACTCAATTACGCTAAACAAGAGAAAAAAGCTAATAAGAGGATCCGCTTATTAGCCGTTGCGATGTTTATGCAAATTAATAATCGCTCAGAAGTCGCCAGGCGCTTAAATGTCAGCCGTCGAAGTGTGAATGATTGGGTATCAAGCTTCTTGAACCAAGGTTTAGCTGGTCTAGATGACAAGCCTCGCATAGGTAAAAAGAGTCGATTGACCACTAAGCAGAAAGAGCAAGTGTACCTGTTTGTTAAGGATGCGGCACATTCCACCAAAGGTGGCCGCTTAACCGCACGGGATATTCAGGAATTTATCACCTCACAATACGATGTCTCGTATAGCCATTCACATGTTTATTGGTTATTGCATAAGCTGGGGTTTAGTTGGATAACCAGTCGTTCTAAGCATCCCAAGCAATCTGATGAGGCTCAAGAAACCTTTAAAAAAACTGCAAAATAAAGCGATCGATATACTCCCAGTCCATGTTCCTTTTGATCGCGTTGATATTTGGTTTCAAGACGAAGCACGATTTGGCCAACAAAATACAACAACCAGACTTTGGGCTCCAAAAGGCTCTCGACCAAGATCGGTGAGGCAACAACAATTTGAGTACGCTTATCTTTTTGGCGCAATTTGCCCCGCAACCGGTGCAACAGAAGCCCTAGTTACGCCTTTTGTTAATCAAGATGCAATGAGGCAGCACTTGAAACAAATATCAGAAGCCACTGCAAATGACCGTTATGCGCTAGTGATCCTTGATGGTGCGGGTTGGCATACGCAAGACGTTGCCGCTGAGTTTGATAATCTCTGGATACTGAAATTGCCACCCTATTCTCCAGAGCTAAATCCCATTGAACAGGTTTGGCAATGGCTACGCCAGCATTGTCTCGCTAATCGTAGTTTTAAAGATTTTAATGATATTGTTGAGGAATGCTGTCGTGCATGGAATACATTCATTGAGTGCAAGGACAGGGTAAAAAGATTGTGTCACAGAGATTGGGCTAAACTGGGAAGTCTTTAATCGTAATTGGTATAAATGACCACTCGAAAGTGAGCGTCCGGGCAAGTACGTCGTCAACTGCTTTCATTGAGCCTTTATCGTAAGTGTCCGGCAACGTCTTGCTACGCATTATTAATTTTTTGTTTTAAATCATATGAATCATCAGTGACAACGCGTTCTAGTACTTCGATTCGTTGACGTAGTGCGTTTATTTCATCATGCAGCGACTTATTATTATTTGCCTGCTCGTTTAATGCCACTGCTTGACGCTCTTTTAACTTCATAATGCTGACGATGAAGCTGCCAATTATCGCGATTATTGGGATAAGTAACGCCATTGTTGCTGTGCTCATAATCTGTCCTTGATGATTATCTGTTGTTTTTTAATATTGATTATTGTGCCAAATTAAAATTTAATTACCAGTGACAAAAGTCATGTTGTAATTACATGAGATATTAGTAACAAGTCAGCTGTCCAGGTAAGATTAAAAATAACATAAAAACAATGGCTTAAATTTTTAATTCGTCATGTACTTATTATTTTTATTGTTTGCTATTGAAAAATTATCGCTCGTCCATATATCTATTTTGTAGCAGGAATGATGAACAAAATGCCCGAATGGGATTTTGTAAACCTGCTTAAACAGTGCCGTAAGGGCTGTTAACCACATGACTACTTTTATGAAAAAGTGGTCATTATTTTACATATTGCTTTAGACAAGGATATGAACATGCGAAACTTTAATCTTACTCCCGATTTAGCCCCTCTTTACCGTAGCGCAATTGGTTTTGATCGTTTAGCTCAATTAGCTGAACATGCAGCTGCCAATAATGCTAACAGTGGTTACCCACCTTATAATATTGAATTACTTGGCGAAAATCGTTATCGGATCACTATGGCGGTTGCAGGCTTTGCAATGTCTGAGCTAGACATTATGAGCGAAGGTGAAAAACTGTTAGTAAAAGGCAATAAAACAACTAAGAATGATGATCGTAAGTATTTACACCAAGGCATAGCTGAACGAGGCTTTGAGCGTACTTTCCAATTAGCAGATTATGTTCGAGTTGTGGGCGCTGAATTAGAAAACGGCTTATTAAATATTGATTTAGTCCGTGAAATTCCTGAAGCGATGAAACCACGAAAAATTGATATTGTGAGTACAAACACACTAGGTTAATTTTGTGTGGCCCATTATATGGGCAGATAAAGTGATGGCTAAAACATACGGTTACCACTTTATTGTTTATCTGTTCTCTATTGTTTATCACTCCCCAATTTTGCTTATTGCTTATGCCTAGTATCTTTTTGATACTAGGTTTTTTTGTTTAACAGCACAGGCCCAGGGCCCTGTGCTGCGAGTACGTCTTCTGGGTTATACAAGGGGCAATGGTTCATCGATAAACAGCCACAGCCGATGCAGCCTTCAAGCGAATCTTTCAACTTTTGTAATTGATTAATACGTTGCGTCAGAGTGTCTTTCCACATCAGTGATAAGCTAGCCCAATCTTGTTTTGTGGCTGTTCGTCCATTGGGCAGAGACGCAAATGCACTGCCAATCTCATCTAATGATATGCCTAATTGTTGTGCTGCTTTGATAAGTGAAATCCGCCTTATCACATCCCGTGAATAACGGCGCTGATTACCTTGATTACGCATACTACTGATCAGGCCCTTTTGTTCATAGAAATGGATTGCTGAGATGTTTATGCCGCATCGTTTAGCAACTTGACCAACACTGAGTTCTGTATCAATTGTCATCGTGTTTCCTTTTTTTTGATTTTTACAAATATAACACTTTACCTCAAGTTAACTTGAGGTATTAAGCTGTGCAATGTCAAATTATGAAGGAGTAACAAGATGAGGCTAGAACATTTAAATTTAGTCGTGAACGATTTAGAAGAAACATTAATCTTCTATCGTGCTGCGTTTCCCCATTGGCGCGTTCGTGGTGGCGGTAAGTCGACATGGCATGGTACACCACGTAAATGGCTTCACTTTGGCGATGACTATCAGTATTTGTCGCTCAATGACTCTGGGACCGGAGCTGCGCGTGATCTTAAAAGTAATGCTATTGGTTTGGCTCATTTTGCTTATGTTGTCGATAATGTGGATGCGTTAGTTGTAAGGCTGGCAAACGTAGGTTATCAAATTGCGATTATGGGCGCCGTTAACGAGGCTTATAAAAGTCGTTATTTTATTGACCCAAATGGTTTTGAGGTTGAATTTGTTGAGTATTTGACTGATATTCCCAGTGAGCGCAATCAGTATGATTGTTGATGTAACACAGGGCTTATTACTGTCGTTATAAGCCCTGTTGTGATTATTCTATTAAATGGTGTTATTTAAGGTAGTCTGATAAGTCGCTGTTGGCGGCAATCTCGACTTCTTGTTGTTTACCATGAAATAAATAAGCAGTTTGATCGCCAATTAAGGTGAGTGTTTCCCCTTGTCGCCATAGCGCACTGCCTTCTTGAATGCCAATAACCGGGGTTAATGGATCGACAATGGTGAACTCTAATAAGCGTTGAGCGCGAGTTTCGCCGTTATGACCTGGTAATTGGTAATTGGTGTAATGTGGATTCAATTGAAAAGGTAAAATACCTAACGCGGTAAAAGAGGGCGGTTCAACGATTGGCATGTCGTTTGTGGTTCGAATGCTGGTACCTGTAATGTTTGAACCCGCACTCCAGCCTACGTATGGCATACCATTTTGTACTTTTTCGCGAATTAGATGCACTAAATCGTAACGATACAACTCGTTTAGTAATTGAAAGGTGTTACCACCGCCAACCAAAACACCATCAGCGTTTTCAATTGCCTGTTTTGGATCTGCAAATTGGTGAATACTGCTGATACTTATAGGTAATGGTGCGAGTGCGGTTTTGACTTTGGTTAAATACTCATCATAACTTACGCTGACGCCAGCATAAGGAATAAATACCCAGTGTTGTCCAGGTTTTGTCAGTGGGCGAATGAGTTCAACTGTGTGAGTTAAATAAGCCGAATCACCAACGCGAGAGGCACTTAACATTAATGCGTTAATCGTCATGAAAATCCTTTTTGGTTATATTTTTAGCTAGTTTATCAAAGATTAATCCGTGCAAACATGGAGTTTATCATGGTTTGGTATTTTTCAGTTTCAATTAAGAATCCCTGCATAAACTCTGCTCGCTAGATTTTTGAGTCTGTTTTATTTGCCTAAAAAAAGTCATAAATCTTTTTTAATATTTATAAGCTTGAATTCTAAAATTATGGACATATTATGTCTATAGTAACAATCGTTAATCGGCATTTTGCCATACAGGAGCTTAAATGAAGCGTATATTTTTGTTGATTGCAACCAACTTAGCCATTTTACTGGTTGCCTCAATTGTCATGTCTATTCTAGGGGTTAATACCCAAACTATGGGTGGACTGTTAGTATTTGCTGCCATTTTTGGTTTTGGTGGCGCATTTATCAGTTTAGCCATTTCAAAATGGATGGCCAAAAAGACCATGGGTTGTGAAGTCATTACCCAGCCTCGTGACAATACAGAGCGTTGGTTAGTTGAAACGGTTGCTCGCCAGGCTAAACAAGCCGGCATTAACATGCCAGAAGTGGCCATATATCAGTCGCCTGAAATGAATGCGTTTGCGACAGGGCCAAGTAAAAACAATTCGCTTGTTGCAGTAAGTTCTGGCTTGCTTTACGGCATGACACAAGATGAAATCGAAGGGGTGCTTGCTCATGAGGTCAGTCACGTAGCCAATGGTGATATGGTGACACTAACCCTTATTCAAGGTGTGGTGAATACCTTCGTTATTTTTGCTGCACGTGTTGTTGCTGGGATCATTGATAACTTTGTATCAAGTAATGACGAAGAAGGCGAAGGCCTAGGCATGTTTGCCTATATGGCGGTTGTTTTTGTACTTGATATGTTATTTGGTATTTTGGCATCAATAATCGTGGCTTACTTTTCACGCATTCGTGAATTTAAAGCTGATGAAGGTGCTGCGCGCTTAGCCGGTAAAAGTAAAATGATTGCTGCATTAGAGCGTTTACGTCAAGGCCCTGAGTCTGGAGCTATGCCTGCTCAAATGTCGGCATTTGGTATTAATGGCAAGCGCTCAATGGCTGAACTGATGATGAGCCACCCACCATTGGAAAAACGTATAGCAGCATTAAAAAATAGCTAATATATACAGTTGTTTGTTCTGTATATTACAATAAGGAGCCTAGTGCTCCTTATTTGTTTTATAGCCCTTTTCTATGCTTAAATACGTAAAGTAAAGATAGCGTGATTTTGTATTTATGATTTATAGTTAAATTGCTCTGTGTAGTTTGCTGTTCATCCATCACCTTGGCCAAATGTTCTTTCAAGGTTTTTTCCGCATAGTGACGTAAGCCAGAGACTTTTATATGTAGTTATTTAACAAAAAGTCGATAACGACGTAAAAAGTTATTTAATGCAAACCGACACTATCTGCTAAGCACGTTTTACTTTTTTGTAGAATACACCTTTGCGAATAAACCGCTTAGGTGACTTGGGCAAAGCCCATTTGACTCGATTAACATTCTGTTTGCTCTAACGAAATTAAACTAGCTCAGAACAATCGGCCCTAATAGATGAACTGTTACTAGGCCAAATGAGTTGCGGTTAATGACCGTTAGCGATAATGCCGGTGATGGGGTTAGTCACCAATATTGATATGTTTTTTAGGAAGGTGATATGTTAAAGACAGCTATTTCTCAGTCTCAACTTAGGGAGTGGCAGCAGGAGATTAATGATATCTCTGCCGAATTTCGTCTTACTGTTACATTCAATCAGCTCAATACAAGGGATCATCGTTTTGAGGCGCTTTGTATCAGTCAATCAACTCCCGAGCGTGTCTGCCAACAGCATAAAATTAGTTTGTTGCAATACATTAATGCGGATCTTGAAAAACACACCCAGGACAGTACTACTCCTGAAGTAGATATACATCATCAGTTAATTCGCAGTAAAGAAGGACACATTATTGCGGCGCTGAGTTTTAGTGCTGTGAATCACGATTTAGATAAACTCGGCCTATTCCAACCGTTAAGTGCAATTCAAGTTCGTATCGCTGATATGTTGAGTAATGCTATTTGTGTGTATGTAAACAGTAGTGATTTGGACATTAAGAGCGACACGGGCATTTCTCATGCTGTTGATGTTCAGGCTTTTATCAACGCATTTGATGAACATATTTGGATTAAAGACCTTCATGGCATTTATATCGGCTGCAATAAAAGTGTTGAGCGTGCCTGGCGTAAAACAACAGATCAAATTGTGGGTAAATCTGACTTTGACTTGTTTGATAAGCGCACCGCTGATTCGTTTGTTGAAGGCGATAAATTAGCTATCGAGACTGGTACAACTGTGGTGGTATCAGAGTGCGAGGAAGTCGATTTACATTTTAATAAAGTCTGGCTTGAAACAATTAAAGCCCCCATTCACGATGATCAAGGTCAGCCAATCGGGGTGATTGGTATGACGCGAAATATCGCTAAACATAAAGAGGCGCAAGAGCAATTGGTGTTAGCGGCAAATGTATTTCAAAATGCCGTAGAAGGGGTCGTGATTACAGATAGTGATGGTAATATCACAGAAATTAATCAAGCATTTACAGACATTACTGGCTATAGCCGAGAAGAGGTGATGGGTAAAAATCCCAGCATATTAAGCTCTGGCCGCCATCCTAAAAGTTTCTTTGAGCGTTTATGGAATACCCTGCTAGTACAAGGTAAATGGCATGGAGAAATTTGGAATCGTCGTAAGCACGGAGCTATTTTT
The DNA here is from genome assembly GCF_019931735.1 of Shewanella inventionis. Lineage (NCBI taxonomy): Bacteria > Pseudomonadati > Pseudomonadota > Gammaproteobacteria > Alteromonadales > Shewanellaceae > Shewanella > Shewanella inventionis. The sequence goes on from NZ_CP082926.1 coordinate 2,484,105, forward strand.
CCGCAAGCAATCACCATTAGTGCTGTTTTTGATAAGCAAAATATTATTCAATATTATGTGGCGGTATTTGCTGATATTTCTGTCCAAAAACAAAATGAAGAAAAGCTCAAAAATCTAGCTTACTTTGACCCCTTGACACAATTGCCTAACCGTATGCAATTTATGTCGTTAGTTGAACAAGAGTTAAGTCATTCTAATCGTGCGAAAAAGCAATTAGCGATTATATTTTTAGATATCGATTTTTTTAAACACATCAATGACAGTTTAGGCCATGTGATTGGTGATGAAATTCTCGTTGAATTAGCTAAACGTTTGTCTTATGCATTATCGGACTATGATGTACTTGCACGTTTAAGCGGTGATGAATTTGTTGTAATGCTGCCCAGTATTTCGGGAACGGATTCGGTCACCTCATCGGTAGATAGGCTTCGCAGCGTTTTTGAGCGCCCGTTTATTCTCGATAATGCTCAGTCAGTCAGATTGACTGCAAGCATGGGCGTGGCAATTTACCCAAGTGATGGTGATGACCATGACAGTTTATTGCGCAATGCTGATGCAGCAATGCACCGGGCAAAACTTGATGGACGCAACAACTACGCGTTTTATACTGAGTCAATGACAAAGCAAGCTGTGGCTCAACTAAAACTGCAAACCGCATTGCATCAGGCAATGGCTCATGACGATTTTTACCTTGTATATCAGCCCAAATTAACACTCAAAGACAACACAACTTGTGGTTTTGAAGCCCTAATTCGCTGGCATGATCCTGTTTTAGGTGACATTTCCCCAGGTGAATTTATTCCGCTGGCTGAAAAGATTGGCTTAATTTGGGGAATAGGCTTATGGGTGTTAAAAACAGCCTGTTTACAGGGCGTTGAATGGCTAACGCAAGGAAAATCTTTTGAGCGTATTTCGGTAAACGTTGCGAGTTTACAACTTAATCGATCTGATTTTGTTGATCAGGTTAGGTTGATTTTACTGGAAACCGGTTTGCCTGCAAAACACCTAGAACTTGAAGTGACAGAGTCTTGTATGATGCACGACCCTGATGCCATTATTCGTGATTTAAAGTTACTCGGTGCAATGGGAATTGCATTGAGTATTGATGATTTTGGTACAGGATATTCATCTCTTAATTATTTAAAGAAATTGCCCATTGATAAGCTTAAAATTGATCAATCCTTTGTGCGTGATATTCCTCATGATTCTAACAATACCGCTATTGCGAAAGCCGTTATTGCATTAGGGCATGCGCTGAATTTACAAATTATTGCCGAAGGGGTAGAAACCCAAGCCCAGGCAGATTTTCTGCGTGAAAACGGATGTGATTTAGCTCAAGGGTATTTATACAGTAAACCTCTATTACCCAGTGCATTAGAGGCTTTTTTACCATTGGTGAGTGAGCATAAAGCTTAAAAATTGCACTATTATAACCAACCAACCTGAAGATACGCGAGCATCTTTAGGTTGATTGGGGATATATTAAAAGCCAAGCAATAAGCTGGCTTTTAATTGTTTTTGCTGTGAGATTAGTACACTAGCACTATGCGTATACGTCTACATTAACCGTTGATGATGTACTGCTGGCAGTTTCTGTTTCACCATTGTTGTAAATATTGCTCAAAGCTTCATAAAAAATACTGCCGATATCTTCATCTGACAGACCTTCAGTCATAGGCTTTAACTCATCTAAAACCGATTTTAACTCGACCTGCTGTTCTTGAGTTAATGAGGCTAACATTTCAGAAGTTGATTGTTGCTCCTCTTCGGTTAATGAAGATACCGCGTTTTCTAACCCAGGTGGTACACCGTCTTTTGGCGGCGGCGGACCATCTGGTCTTGGTGGACGTTGTGTATTTTCTGTCGAAGACATTTGAAACGATGTACTGCTGCTAGTCACTTGCATATTAACTCCTCATCAACGATCTAAAATGAATGTTTAGGGTCTGTTGATCTTTCAAGGTTGTTTTTGCAGCGAATTGTTGGTCTTTTATACAAGGCAGAGACTTTGATGTGTAGTTATTCTACATAAAAAGTCGATAACGCAGTAAAAATGGCCAACAAACACTGCCTGAAAGGTTCGGCTAAAAACGTTTTACTCTTTGTTGAATGGATTTTGCTTAGATGACTAGGCATCAATCCATTCGCCTCGATTAAAACGTTTTTAACTCGAACAAAATTTAACCAGCAAAGGTCAACAGACCCTAGCTAAAAGTGTTAGTTGCGTTTCTTTTGGCCTTGTTGCATATCTTCTGGTGGGTTATCCGGTACGGCAACAAGCTCACCATTGATCAATTGACAGGTTGCTTCAATGCTATCACCACGAGGGGTTTCAAAGCTAACCTGAGTATTTTCAGCACTATTTGCACATGCCTCTATTGCTTCTTGTGGTGGCTTGCCTCCTGGTGGATTAGCCAACACACTTGCAGATACAAGTAAACTCAGTGTAACAAAACCAATACTGATTGGGTTAAGGGTCATGGTGACGCTCCTTGGTTAGGTATTACGAGTAATATATCTGATGATTGTGAAGAAAGTGTGCAGAAATCAAGGAGATTATAATCAGAAATTACAACTGACTAGTTTGCGGCTATATTGCTGGTTATACTGTAATTTATGCAAATCTCTCAAAAATTATTTTTAGCCTTTGTTGGCTTAACCAGTATTGTACTTATCGCCACGTTATCGTTAGCGAGGTGGAGTTTCGATCAAGGTTTTTTAGACTATATAAACAGTTTAGAACAAGAACGTTTGGCCAGTTTATCAGAAGATTTACTCACACTTTATGCGGCAAGTTCTCCTCAACCCATCGAGGAAGGTGAATCATTAATTACTTGGCACTCCGTGAGTCAAAACACCTTGAATCAGGCGATTTTAGCCCATTCTCCACAGCCTAGGATCCCGCGGGATACCAATGCTGAGGGTGTTAATATGCCACCACGATCAGCAAATAGGGCTCCTGATCGTTTACCAGAACAGGCCAGACAAGGTCCTCGTTCGCCTCCACCACATTTAAGACCGCCGGTAGCGAACAAGCATCGTGGTGGGCCACCAACCGGGTTGTATTCAGCTGAAGAGCAATATATAGCGGGAACGGTCATCGATAAAAAAGCCAACAGTATTAGCTATCCATTAGTGTATAACCAGCAAGTTGTTGGTTATATATTGAGTAACCCAATACGAGAAATAGAGTCATCTTCTGCTACAGCTTTTGCAAAACAGCAACGCTGGACTAGCTTGGCGATAGGCCTTGTTTGTTTATTGCTTGCCAGTGCATTAGCCTGGTGGTTGGCTCGCTTTTTGTTGGTGCCAGTAAATCAGGTGATGTTGGGCGTATCGTATTTGTCTAAGGGTGATTATGACCAACGTTTAGCAGATAATAAACGAGCTGATGAACTAGGAATGTTAATGACAAACATTGATCATCTAGCAATGACATTAGCTAAAAATCGTAGCGCCAAAAACCGTTGGTTAGCCGATATATCGCATGAATTGAGAACCCCTTTAAGTATTTTATGTGGTGAAATAGATTCGATTAAAGCGGGCATAAGGCCATTTGATCATGTGCAGTTAACCTCTATTGAACAAGAGGTGTTAAGAATGAAGCACCTGGTTGATGATTTGTATGAGTTGTCTTTGTCTGACGTTGGTGGCCTTAGATACCATTTAAAAAGTGTTAATATTAGCGAGTCATTAGAAACGACACTGACGAGCATTACCGCAACCATTCAAGACAAAGGCTTAACGTTAACCAAACAGATTACTCCCATGCTGTTTGTGTCGGCTGATGTGAGAAGGTTAGAACAATTATTCATCAATTTATTGATGAATGCGATGGCCTATACTGATAGCCCTGGTGAAATCAATGTTCAGTTAATTCAAAAAGCCAATATGATCTATTTGATTATTAATGACACCAAGCCCAGTGCATCCGAAGCAGAATGTGAATGCCTTTTTGAACCTCTTTATCGTCAAGACAGTGCAAGGACACGCAGAGGTAGTGGTGCGGGTTTAGGATTGACTATTTGTAAAAACATTGTTGAAGCACATAATGGCTCTATTAGTGCCGCGCCATCAAATATGGGCGGATTATGTATTAAAGTTCAATTACCTTTGTTGAGGAACTCATTATGAGTGGATTTGCTCATCAGCAACCGATGACAGTCTTAGTGGTAGAAGATGAACCTAAAATAGCGCAAATTTTAGTGGATTTCTTGCAGTTAGAAGGATTTAACACGCTGGTTCAATATGATGGTCGTGATGTAATTGAGACCATTAAAACCAAGGCAATTGACTTTGTGATTTTAGATTTAATGCTGCCTTACAAAGATGGCTTAACGATTTGTAGAGAAATTCGCCAGTTTTCTATGTTACCAGTATTAATGCTCACCGCCAGAGTCGATGAAATTGACCGTTTAATGGGGCTTGAGCTAGGTGCTGATGATTATGTGTGTAAGCCGTTTTCGGCCCGTGAAGTGGTCGCTAGAGTTAAAACCATTTTAAGACGGGTAGAAAACACCCAAGGTAGCCAGAATGAGCAAATTATTCGCTATAAGCATATCGATTTAAATATTGAACGCTTTAAGTGTCACGTTGATCAACAAGAGGTTGAGCTTACACCGGTAGAGTTTAGGTTGTTACAAACCTTGCTTAAACGCCCTGGGGTTGTCCATTCTCGCGACAGTTTAATGCAAGTGTGCTACGTCGATGATCGTATTGTCAGCTCACGTACAATTGATAGCCATGTTAAAAACTTACGCCACAAACTGGCTCAAGTTACAAAACAAAAAGAAGTATTGCATTCTATTTATGGGGTTGGCTATAAAGTAGAGTGATAAGCCCGCGTTAAGCTTAAATATGGCCATTTAAGGCATCAATTTACTCTTTATCCTCAATATCTGCACCCTGTCTGCACATTTGCTGAGTAATATACCTGTAAAAGGACTTTCAGGTTTATATTTATGTTTTCATTGATGATTTATTTACTGTTGTGTTGTCAATCATTTATGGTTATTAGCCTATTGATTGTATTTTTGACTCATGACGATTCGACTAAATTAACAGAGCAATCTTACTGATTTGCTACAGCATTTGTTATTCACAGTTCAGGTGAGTTGTAATTTTTGAATAACATTGATTAACGTCACTCTGCTTTTTTACAAAGCATAATATTCATTTTGGTTTATTTTGCTGATCAAAAAATCACTATCTCTTAGGTCGCTAACGCCAAAATTTTATCAATCATTGCAATAATTGGATCTCATTGACCGTTTACAATCTTTATTTTTTTCTTAGGCTCTGTGGTTCTATCAGGCATCTTTTTGCATTAAAGTTCGATAAATCGGTATCTTCATGGTTTTTTTTCGTTAAATACTTTTGTTTACTCGCCCAGTGGCTGGCTTTTGTTTAGAATGTGGCTGTTATTGGTGTTGTTTTGTAGAGTGTACTTTGCTAACTGTGTAAGCAATGGCCTATAACAAGTTCATAAGATACTTTTCCACTGGCACTGGCCATTCGGAATACATTTATACTGAGGTGGACTGTTTTTCTGCCTAGGAGCATTAATGCAACTGTTTGTAAAAGATTTAACCGTTATTGATTTTTCTTACCTGTGCCCAATTAGAGGCATGGTGGGTGAAAGCTGGATTGTTGATGTTCTGCTTGATGGCGGCTTAGATGATCAAAATATGGTGTTAGATTTCGCTAAGGTAAAACGCACCATTAAAAATACCATCGACGATGTCGCTGATCATCGCTTGCTCATTCCTACAGCTTGCAGTGAAGTGCGCTGGCAACAAAAGGGTGACAGAGTATGGATGGACTTTTCGAGTCAAAAAGGGGATATCCACCTTGCATGCCCATCACAAGCATTTGCTTTGATCCCAACTGACATTATTGATTATGAAAGTGTTAACGATTTTTTAAAAAAAGCCCTTCGCGAAGTATTACCTGAAAATGTGCAAGGGATCAGCTTAACTCTGCGCAGTGAAGTGTTAAATACGCCGTATTATCATTACAGTCATGGTTTACGTAAACACGACGGTAATTGCCAACGTATTGCTCACGGACACCGCAGTCCTGTTACCGTATTTGAAAACGGCATTGCCGAACCTAAATGGGACCAATATTGGGCAGATCGTTGGCAAGATGTGTACTTAGGTACTGAAGAAGATCTTGTGTCAGTCAATACGCTAGAGCTGTCAAAGCAAACTAATATCAATGACGAAACCCATTTTGGTTTTCACTACATGGCGCCACAAGGTGATTTTCAGTTGGCCATGCCAAAACAATGTTGTGATTTAATTCCTCACGATACCACTGTTGAGTTGTTAGCAGACTATATGGCCAGTACCTTGGCAAGCAAGGTGCCTGAAAGTCATTTTAAAGTCATCGCATATGAGGGTATTGGTAAAGGGGCTATTGCGGTTAAAGGTTAATATATTCAAATTTGGGCTGCCAGAAGGTGGCCCTTTTTTTATCTTTTTGTGTTTAATACAAGGAATTCAACGTGATGTTTTTTTGCAATCACCATTAAAGACACTAACCACTGCCGCGATGTTTTGTGCTTGTGTGTGCAGTACAGCTGCAATGGCCGTGACTTTTCAAGGTACATTTGAACAAGGCGCATTAGTTCGCGGTACTGTGCCGCCAGGCAGTAAAATTTTACTGAATGGTGAACCTGTAAAAGTAACGCCAAATGGGCAGTTTGCTATTGGTTTTGATCGCGATGCCAAATCAGATCAGATGTTGAAAGTGACTTATCCTGATGGTTTGACAGAAATTAAGCCGCTAAAAATCGCCGCCAAACAATATAAAATTGACCGAGTAAGCGGCATTAGTCAAACCATTATGAAGCCTGACCCTGTTGCGCAGGCAAGAGCGGTTAAAGATGCTGAACAAACCCGAGCCGCACGAAACATATTCACAGAACAGCAAGCCTTTATGCAGTCGTTTATTTGGCCTGTTACAGGCCGAATATCAGGCGTTTATGGTAGTCAGCGAGTGTATAACGATGTTCCTGGAAATCCTCATTTTGGTGTTGATGTTGCGCGCCCAACTGGAACCGTAGTTGTTGCGCCTGCTGATGGCGTCATTACGTTAGCAGAACCTGATATGTTTTATTCAGGTGGTACTGTAATTATTGACCACGGCTATGGCGTGAGTTCTAGTTTTTTACACCTCAGTAAATTGTATTTAAACGTTGGCGACAAAGTAGCGCAGGGCGATAAAGTGGCAGAAATTGGCGCAACAGGCCGAGTAACTGGTCCGCATTTAGATTGGCGCTTAAACTGGTTTCAAATGCGTTTAGACCCTGTATCAATTGTACCGCCAATGGAAAAAGTATTAGCTGCCCAGCAGTCGGCAAACTGATTTATTAAAAAGTGAACTCGCGCCTGGTGTTGGCCAAGCTAATAAGGTGGTTAGATGCACATACAGCTAGATGATTTGCAAAGCACAGGTGTAATTGAGTTATTACAAGCACATTTAGCGGACATGTATGCCACCTCGCCACCCGAAAGCGTGCATGCATTAGATATAGATGCATTAAAACATCCAAGTATTACCTTTTGGTGTGCAAAGCAACATAATGTCGTTCTTGGTTGTGTGGCAATAAAAGAGCTTAATAAAGCCCATGGTGAAATTAAGTCAATGCGTACAGCTGCAGCCGCGAGAAACCAGGGCGTGGCGACAGCGTTGTTGTTGCATTTGCTCAGTGAGGCGAAACGTCGTGGTTATCAGCAGTTGAGTTTAGAAACTGGCTCAATGGATTTTTTTGCCCCCGCAAGACGTTTGTATCAACGCCATGGCTTTGAATACTGCGGCCCATTTGCAGACTATCAAGCTGATCCTAATAGTCTGTTTATGACCAAAGTCATTGATTAAGAGAGTTAAGAACAGCGTTGATTATGCCCGAGTCGTGTAACGATTTTACTGTTCGCTGGCGATAATGGTTTGAATATCATGAGGATGCACTTTTACACAAATCCCCTTAGTTTTAAAAGCGATAGTTGGGTTGGCTAAACGCTCGTTATCGCCTTTAGGTGAACTGAGTTTTATGTTAATTTCACCGATACCAGCATGAGCATTATCAATAATACTTGCCAATTGTGGGACTTGCTCAATCAGTTCTGCCACGAGTGCTTCACAGGTTTGCGCTTGCGACGGAAACACTAATTCAATATGTTCCCAACCTTCAACTGGGTAGGTTTTATCTGACGGAAAGGGCAACTCAACACAGTCAATTTGCATTTTGCCCATGATTAACGGCTTGGTTAACTTGATGATTAAAATGGGTCTGCCGTTGATCATATTGTTGGAGATAATGTCACCATGTTGACTAAACTCATCTGCTAAAAGCTGCGCTGTTTGATGGTGGTTTACACGTAAGGCGGCGTGATCTGCCTGCAAACATAAATGATCTAGGCCTAATTGCTCAATAAAGGCATTTATTTGCAGGCTAAAGTCAGCCCAGGTGTGTTGTAACTGTTGGTAATTCATTTGCTTACTCAAATTTAACAAAAAGCGGTATTCATGGCTGTGGTTTATGGCCAGATTTCAATCGGCGTGCCCGCATCAATCATTTGCCAAAGCTCGTCCATTTCTTTGTTGGTCACGGCGATACAACCGTTGGTCCAGTTGTATTTTTGTGCTTCTTCTGGCGGTAATGGAGAGCGAGGATTCTCACCGTGGATCATGATCATCCCGCCAGCACTTATTCCTAAGGCATCAGCACGTAATTTATCTTCTTCGTTAGGGTATGAAATATGAATCGATTTATAGAAGGCGCTGTCGGATTTTTTATAATCTAATGTGTAGCGGCCTTGAGGGGTACGTTGATCACCTTCTTTTAATTTATGGCCTTGTGGCATATCACCCATGGCAATAAGGTAACTTTTGACTATTTTGCCGTCGCGCATAACTGATAAACGAGATTCAGACTTGTTTACAACAACAAGATCGACTTTTGCGTGTAATGCCTGTGATGATGAAGCATTTACCAACAGAGGGCTTAAAGATACCAACATGAATAATATGGACAGCGCGCGCATGAAATCTCCGTAAATCAATGACCATTTTAATTTTTATTGTAAAATGACTTATTCCGAATGTTAACACCCGGCAGTCAATGTTAGATTTTAACGATAACAAAGGTTAATTGATACTGAGTTAACTGGGTTTATTTGCACGTTGGCCTAAAAGATTGCCTAATATAGTGAAATCTGAAATGAATACTGAAGAAAAAGTGGACAACCCACTTAAACAACAATTACGAAGTGTCATTTTTGGTACTGAAACAGCACAAGGTAAACGTTTCGATATTATTTTGATGATATGCATTGTGTTGAGCGTGCTGTTGATTTTTATTGACACGATTGAGCATATTAATGAGCAATATGGACAGTTAATTAGTATCGCTGAATGGAGCTTTACGGTATTGTTTACCGTTGAGTACATATTACGATTATATTGCTCACTTAATCGGTTACATTATGCCCGCAGTTTTTTTGGGATTGTCGATTTAGTGTCAATTTTACCCAGCTACCTAGGCTTGATCTTTCCTGGGGCTAACGTGGCTTTAGCGCTTCGCGTGTTGCGCTTGTTTCGTGTGTTTAGGGTGTTAAAGCTGTTGCGATACCTTAGCGATGGCCATTTGTTATTAAAAGCCATGGTGCAGTCTAGCCGTAAAGTGTTTATGTTTTTCTTTTCGGTCAGCTTAATCATTATGGTGTTAAGTGTGATTATGTATGTGATAGAAGGGCCTAATAACGGTTTTACCTCAATCCCTAAATCCATGTATTGGACTGTGGTTACCATTACTACTGTTGGTTATGGTGATATTACTCCACAAACGCCGTTAGGTCAGGGCATTGCGGCATTAACCATGTTGATTGGTTATTCAATTATTGCTATTCCAACAGGGATTTTAACTGCTGAGATTTCACATGAAATGGTGCGAACACGCGATTTACGTAAATGCAGTAATTGTGGCAAAAAAGGCCATGATAACGATGCTGATTATTGTAACCATTGCGGCAGTGAGTTAGAAAAACTCTGACCTATTTTACTACCTAATTGTATATCAGCCCGCTGTTCATCACCCAGCGTTATATCAACCAGATTGGTTTTGCTGGGTGTTTTTTAAAGGATAAGCATGACCACTGCCAAATTTGTTGAAGGGCCTATTTTACGTCACATATTGGTGATGAGTTCGACCGCAGCTGTCGGCATTTCGGCGTTATTTGTTGTTGATTTACTCGATATTTTCTTTTTAAGTTTATTGGGTGAAGTTGAATTGGCTGCGGCTGCGGGATATGCCAGTACTATCTCATTTTTTACTACCTCTATTGGGATTGGGCTGTCGATTGCATTAGGGGCTTTAGTGTCTAAGGCGGTAGGCGCAAAAAATATCAAACTTGCTAAACGATTGTTTTTAAATAGTGCAATAGTGACTTTGTTAACGAGCGTGCTGGTGGCCATTGTGGTGTTTAGTTTTATTCCTGAGTTACTGGCGTTGGTAGGTGCGACAGGGCGCACAGCCGAGCTAGCACAAAGTTATTTAACCATATTGATCCCGTCTTTACCCTTTATATGTTTAGCAATGGCATTAGGCGGAGCTCTTCGTGCTGTTGGCGATGCAAAATTATCTATGATGTCGACACTGGCTGGTGGCGGCGTCAATGCGGTATTAGATCCTATTTTTATTTTTTCATTGTCTATGGGAATAGAAGGTGCCGCTGCGGCATCGGTATTGGCCCGTATTGCCGTGTTTGTTATTTCGGCCCGTGGTGTGGTGGTTAAGCATAAGTTGATGGGCCGATTTTCTTATGTGGAATTTAAACAAGATTTAGGGGTGATTTTTTCAATTGCAGCGCCAGCGATGTTAACTAACGTGGCAACACCGATTGGTAATGCTGTAGTCACCCGCGCCATTGCAGACTTTGGTGACAGTTATGTGGCTGGTTGGGCTGTGTTAGGTCGACTGATCCCGGTTTCTTTTGGGATGATTTTTGCCCTCTCGGGTGCGATAGGCCCAATTGTTGGGCAAAACTTTGGCGCAAATGAGTTTGAGCGTGTGCGCTTAAGTTTAACCAAAGCGGTTCAATTTTGTGTGGTGTATGTCTTAGCCATGTCGTTGATCCTGTTTTTGCTGCGGGATGTGATTGTAAGTAGTTTTGATATGAAAGGTGATGCAGCAGAGTTAATCGTGTTTTTCTGTCAGTATATTGCGGTGTTCTTTATTTTTTCAGGGATTTTATTTATTGCTAATGCCTCATTTAATAATTTAGGTAAAGCCAAGTATTCAACCTTGTTTAACGTGGGTAAAGCCACCATTGGCACTATACCATTTGTGTATTTTGGTGCCCAATGGGGCGGTGTTTACGGAGTGCTTATAGGTCAGGTTATTGGCGCGATTATTTTTGGTGTTGTCGGCATACTGTTTGCCTATCGACTCGTTGATAGCATCAGTCAACAAAGTGGTGTGTCGGCAGATGCTAACAAACAGCTGTTAGCCGAAGATGCGATAAATATTGATATGGTCGCAGCGCCTTTACCCACTTCAGGGCGAACCCAAATGGGTCAGCTAGATGAAGCACCATTGTGTGAGCAAATAGGACAACAGGGTGACGCTCAAGATAAAAAACCTTACACCAATCATGATAAATAACAGATCACAGATTGCGTTGGCAAAATCGCTTAGAATAAGGCAGAAATCGCAGCGAGCCCTTTGTTCAAGCTAGTAAGAATGGTCACATTCTTGCCAAGCATTAAAAAGCCCCTATGACGATTGTCATAGGGGCTTTTTAGTGCGTGTAATAAACGGCTTATTCTTTGTTTGTTTCGGGCGTATCAACAACGGTTTCAGCCGGTACGTCGGCTTCGTTATTGGCAGCGGCTTGTTCTGCTGCTGCAGCCAACGCGATTTTTTCACGCTCGGCCTTTGAAATATAACGCTCAACAGGTTTAGTACTTGGGTTTGATGGCACAACTTTATTTTTACGCGCTTTAGCACGTTTGGCCATCTTTTTGATCATCTCTTGCTTTCTATTCATCAGATTTCTTACTGTGTAAACGACAAACTATTCATATCATTGCAGAAGATAAATGGCTTATCAAAACGTGAAGCCGCTGGTCTAACGGCCATCGGCGACTTCACGAGAAAAGTGGAGGGCAATTTTAGCCTAATTGCTACGGAGTATACAGCAGTTTATCAAAAAGAGTTTGGTTGACACTTTAGTGCTAAGCAATGGTGATAACACGTTGTGATGTTATAGACCGAACTTTTTAATGTCTTCTTCAGTGGCGCCGTCGTTACATTCACCTATTACTTCAGCTCGATCCATTTCCACATAACGATTCAGTTCTATAAAGCCGGCTTTACAATAGCCGCTCATTTCAATGGTTTTTTGTAAGCCTAAATCCACTTGTTGATGCCAAAGTTCTAACCGTTCTTCAGCATTGCGTTGTTCTATTAAGTAACTTTGTAAGTCTTGCTTGCGGCGATTGACTCTTTGGTCATGAGGTTGATCGTTTGGTAAGGGACGATCTGTAGCCGTGGCCAATTTTGCTTTATAAGTAAATAACTTTATGCCGTCGCCTTTAATTTGTGTACTGAAGGTATCACGAAACTGTCCGGCAAATTCCATAGGATCGGGTGGGCTTGAACTGCATGCACTCAACAACACCACGCTACATATCAGCAAACTATTTTTAAACACAGATAAACCCCTAAAGCAAAATAATGGTGTAAATCATAACCTAAGCGGTTAGAAGGATGATAGCCCACAGCAAGGTAAATTAACTTAAAGATGTTTTTGAGTACAATTAATAAGCCGCAACAAGTGCGGCTTATTATCAATGCGTAATGGAACTAAGCAAAGCGTTCATTTAGGTAGTTGTTAATGGCTTTTGATTCGTATAACCATTGTGTCTGACCGTCTTGTTCTATGCGTAAACAAGGGACTTGTAATTTACCACCTTCAGTGGTTAATAAGGCTTTATTTTGTGCTTGTTTGGCATCAATAAGTTGGATGTTTAAATTTTGACGACGCATTTCACGACGTACTTTTACACAAAAAGGACAAGCAGCATATTGGTATAGGGCTAGTGATTGCGTTTGTTGATCTATCACAGCTTGCTGCTCTTGTGGGCGTTGACGTTTTTTAGGTGCAAATACAACATTTAATAACAAAATAATTCGGCCTAAAATCCAGCGAACAATAAACATACTTATCCTCAATAAAATGATGGTTAACCCGTTACATTTTAGATAACGGGCCAATAAAAAATTAGCCGCAGTCTACTCGAAGTTAGCTCTGGATAATAGGGCCTAACTACTTTGCTTGTAACTCTAACATGGCAACCGATGCATTTTGATGAGTGTTTATTCGGCTTTCTAGCACAAATACTTTACTAGCATCAACTTGGCCTTGTTCGACTAAATAAGCCTTAACTGCACTGGCACGAGCCTGTGCAAGCAAACCGAGATCATCGGCGCTAACGGGCTGATTATTTTTTAACAGATTGTACAAGCTGATATGTAAGCGGGTTGTGAGTTCTTCTTGGTTGAGTTCTGGCGATTCTGTTAGTAATTGCTGCTTTATATCACTGGGTAATTGCCCTAACTCTTGTTCGGCCAATAGATAAAGCGCATTGGTTAATGGCCCTGTTGTAGGGAATTGGCTGGCGGACAAATGTGTGGGCAAAGCGCGCAGCTTTATTGCGGCTGCTTTTGCCAGTTTTTTATGAAATTTTCGCTCTGCTAGTGCAGGTTTATCATTGGCGACATCAACGCTGCCTTTGATATTGAGTGTTAACAATGGTCGTTCAATTAAAGCACTGGCGAGTGTGTCTAAGGTTAACTGTTGTTGATGTTCAATAAGACTGGCGCCATCTGTAAAGCTGACTTTATCGATAACGTCTTCACTGCCCACAAGACCTGCAATAAATGAAAAGGGCGACGTCACCACTTTTGTGATGACATTGCCTAAGGCATTAATGATGACACTGCCAAAACTAAAGCTGGGTGAGTTAATGTCGCCAGCCACATCAACGCCTAAGTCGATTACACCATGGCGGTCTTGCAGTAATGCCACGGCAAGGCTTATTGGTAAGCTGGTGGCTTCTTCGCTATTGCTGCGTTTTCCTAGCTTGAGCTGGTCAATCACGAGGTGATTAGTTCCGACTAACACGCTGTCTTTTAATTTGTAGTTTAAATCTAATGACAGTTGACCTTTGTCGATGTAATAACCCGCATAGGTGCCTGAATAAGGATTGACTGACGTGAGTTCGACTTTTTTAAAGTTGAGATTTAAGTCCAAGTAGGGTTGTTCTAACAGAGGATTTACATCGCCTTTTAATGTAACGGGTGCATATTTATCAATTTTACCTGCTAAATCCACTGATGCCGTGGTTTGTGGGTTAGAAGATAAATTGATGATGTCGCCATTGAGTAACTCAATGCCTGATGCAAAGTTTGGTGTGAGTGAGTTATCTGCAAAAAAGGCTGAACTGTCTTTAAAACCAATGCGATTAATGTTGAGCTGCATTTCAGGGGATTCATCTTGCGATTTTGCCGTCTCTTGTGTTGCTGCACTGGCTAATTGTGGCTCGGTTTTTTGGGCATTTAGTGTTTCTGGGGCTGGGTTATTGTCATGTATTAACTGGCTGATATTGGTGCTTCGATCTGCTGCGATAATCAAACGGCTAAATAGGCTGTCGAAATTTATCTCATCAATATCAATTTTTGCTTGCTTACGGTCATATGAAAGTTGGTTTATGTCCATGGTTTCCCAATTCAATAAAGGCTGTTTTAAGACATTATCTTTAATATCAAGTTGCGATATTTGGGCTTTGCCTTGATAAACTAACCTGTCGTTAGCATCAGCACTTAGGCTACCTTGGGTTGAAAATATGCCATCTTCAATGGTGACATTAATGTAAGGGTCAATGTAAGGCTGCAAGCGAGTTAACGACATATTATTAAAGTCGATTTCGGCGTTAATGCTTTGAGCTTGTACGTCAACCTGTCCACTTGAACTTAATTGGCTTTGTTCATTAATCACAGTAGATAATTGATATTCAATAGGGCTTGAAAAATCAGACACCAATTTACCCGTGCTGAGATTGATGGGGCCGAGTTGCCAAATGATAATGTTGTCGCTGGCAATGCCTTCGCCCAATGTGACTTGGTACTGGCCTAGAGTGAGTTTATTTAAGGTAACTAGCCATGGCTGGTTTTGTTCACCAGATTGTGTTGCTTGTGTTGCTTGTGTTGCTTGTTCAGTCTGTTCAACGTCAGCGATTTTTTCATCGGCTTTGGCGGTGTTTTCTTGCGCTAAGCTTTGGTCATCACTGCTCACTAACTCGGTGTTTTTAGGAAGCAATAAGGCGGCTAAATCAGCACCTGTAGGCGTAATGTTAAGGTTTATTTTACCTTTTTTTGTGTACAGTTCATCAATGGTAACGTGTTGGTTTAGCACGTTGATATTGATGTTGTTTAATGCGAGTTCGTCAATGGCTATCTTTTCATCTTGTTGATGTAGCGCTTTTATATTGTCAATAATAATGCGACCCCGGCTAATTGAAATCTCACTGATTGGCGCAAGGTCTTTATTTTGCAGTGCAATACTGTAGTGGCCATTAATGCTTAGTTTCCCTTGGGCTAAATTAATGGCAAACAATTGGTCTATAAATGACCAGTAACGAGATAAGTCAATGTTAGCAACATTAATGTCGCCTTTTAGCATTAAAGGTGACAATTGCAATTGACCTTGCACCGTTAAGCCGCCTTTGTATTGGTCTTCAATGCCGATCTTAAACTGATTGACTGAGTTTTGCTGGTTGTCTATTGCGGCAAGGATGCTGTCGAATTGGCTCAGTGTAAAGTGAATACTAGGGTAGCTTATAAGGGTGTCTGTCACTTTATCATCTAGGGTAAATGTTCCTTGTCTTATCTCAATGTTTGCCATACGCATGGATAGCATGTCTGTGGTTTGCGCCTGCGGCTCATCTTGTTGTGGACTACTTTTGCTGGCAATTCTTGCGATGATGTCACTAAAATTAAAGACATCATGCTGCTTAACTTGACTACGGGTTATACGTATTTGGGGCTGGTCTAGTACCGCATCTTCTAACACAAGGCCGAATAGGCTAAGTGATTGCCACACTTGTAAATTAGCGTATAAACGCTCAAAGCTAACAAACGCCGTGTCGTCATTGGCTTCGTTGATGGTAAAACCGCTCAGCGTGATCTCTGTGGTGAAAGGATTAATCCGGATGTCTTGTACTGTGACGTGACGACCAAGCATTTCACTTAATTGTTGCGGCAATTGTTGTTTTGCTATCGCAGGAATGATGCCACCTAAAACGATGCACCACAGTAGATAGGCACTGACGAGCCAAAATAGCCATTTTTGATAGGATGGACGACGTTTAAAGGCAGTGATTGTTTGGCTAAAAATGCTTGTCATAGGAGATTTTCTTGATTAATGCAGGGTCACAGCTAGACATAGTAACAAATAAATCTTTATACGAGGGATAATTTTGTTGCAGAAACAGAATAATTTACTTTGATCTTTTTTGATGCTAGATTGTTAATTATAAAAAATAAGTTTATGTAATTAATAGGTTTTATTTATGCGTGTTGGCAGGTGTTCTACATTCGATGAGTGTATACACTGAGTCAAAGCAACGCTGGTGAATTTGATCGTTAGTTATATCAACACAATAATAACCGCTAAATTCAAGGATGATAAATGCAAATTCGTCTCGCATCCAGTATAGACCTCGAACCGCTGAGTAATCTGTTTGATTTATATCGTCAGCAACTTAATCAAGCGCCTGATTTTTCTGCTTGTCGAGCTTTTTTAAATCATCGCTTAGCTGAAAACGACACCATGATATTTGTGTGTATCAAAGATGATAAAATGCTCGGTTTTACTCAATTATACCCTTCATTTTCTTCATTACTATTGGCCCCTGTTTGGTACTTAGAGGATGTTTTTGTGTTACCTGACTATCAATATGAAGACGTGGCCAATCAAATGTATCAAAAAGCTGAGTTGTTGGCACAAAGTACAGGCGTACTGTTAATTAATCGTGTTGAACAGCAAGAGGAGTCTGAACTGGTTGCTAGAGCGCAAGATCTTGCTTAATCATTAGTGCCAAACAAGCTATAAACCTCAGCTTATTTTCGATAAAATAACTGAGGTTTTTTTGTGTCCTCTGGCGAGCCGCTAAAAGAGGCAAAATAATGTTAAGGAACAGAGATTGAACAAGAGTGTTGCAACAAATTTAATCGCCGCCATATTTGTTTTGGTGGGTTATGGCCTAGAACAGCAAATAGTATTAACCATAGGATTATTTGCATTATCTGGCGCAATCACAAACTGGTTAGCGATTCATATGCTGTTTGAAAAAGTCCCTGGGTTATATGGTTCAGGTGTCGTACCATCGCGTTTTGAGGAGTTTAAAGCCGGTATTCATCATTTAATGATGCAACAGTTCTTTACCCAAGAAAACATTGATCGCTTTTTAACAAGTAGCAGTGCCAGTCATATCGATTTAACGCCTGTGATTGAGAAAATTGATTTAGCACCTTCTTTTGATGCATTGGTATTAACTATCGAAAAGTCTTCTTTTGGTGGCATGCTGGCGATGTTTGGTGGTACAGAAGCCTTGATCCCTCTAAAAGAGCCTTTTATTGAAAAAATGAAACAATCTTTAGTTGAATTAGCGCAAAGCGATCAATTTAACGCTATTTTAGTTAATGAGCTTGAACAACCCAACGTGATTGCCGATATGCAAGCAAAGGTGGCTAATATTGTTGAGCAGCGCTTAAATGAGTTAACACCAGAGTTAGTTAAGCAGATTGTTCAAGATATGATTAAGACACACTTAGGGTGGTTAGTTGTGTGGGGTGGGGTATTTGGTGGATTGATCGGTGCCGTTGCTGCGCTAGTGCAGTAAGTCGACGATACATATTACTATAGCGATGAGTTTGCCAACTGGTTATTACCCTAGGATTAACGCAGATTAATAGAGGAAGTGATGGCACAGCACAACAGTATTAATTATCTCGAAATTCCAGTAAATAATGTGCTGGCCACTAAAGCGTTTTTTAAGCAAGTTTTTGGGTGGGATTTTCAAGATTATGGCCCTGATTACACTTGCTTTTTGAATGTAGGCATCGATGGTGGTTTTTACCAATCACCTCTCTCATTTACGCTGGCCAATGGCTGCCCGTTGATTGTGTTGTATAGCCAGGACTTAGAGGCCACTCAAGCAGCGGTTATTGATGCGGGTGGTTTAATTAGTCGTGATACTTTTCGTTTTCCTGGCGGCAGGCGTTTTCATTTCACAGATATTAATGGTAACGAATATGCGGTCTGGTCACAGTAATCGTTCACTGGTTGAAACCCCTTGTGTTAGGCAATGCTGCCTAGACAGTAATGATGTGTGTTTAGGCTGTCATCGCTCATTAGATGAGATTTTGGCGTGGCATTCGATGAACGATCAACAAAAAGTCGCGTTGATAGAAATACTACAACAACGCGCAATAGCCTGTAAAAATCGTTAATCTCACCGTGTGACTTACTTTGCCGATGCTGTTTGAGGCTCTATATCGGTTTTAAATAAGCTAAACCCGCGGGCTTGATAGTTTTGCAATGCACTTGGGTGATCTAAAGAACAGGTATGCACCCAAACACGACGTGTGTGAGGTAACGCCCATGCGTGTTCGATAGCCTGTGTGAGTAAATAGCCGCCAAAGCCTTGACCAATAAAGCGCTCGCCAAGACCAAAATACATTATCTCAACGTTGCCGCCTTCTTGTTGTTGTAATTCAAAATAGCCAGCTGGAGCCCCCTCTAAATAAGCCACATACAAATGTAAATTGTCTGCTTCACTGTAGGCTTGCCATTGGCTGTCTGACCAGCTCAATTTGTCTGTCCATTGCCATGCAGCGCCCACAAACTGGTATAGAAAACGGTTAAATTGGAATTGTTTAATATTAACCTTGACCAGTGACAAGCCTTGATGTGTATTTTTAGGCATTAACTGTGTTGGTGACGTCATTTCTAAATTAAATATGCTTATGTTTTTCATTGAGTTTTATAGCCATTGAGTGTTAATGAATAATAGTGATTATTACGTTATATTTTTGATTGGTGCTACAGGTGTCTTTAACTATTTTGGTAAATATTAATCTAATCAACAACGCAAGTATTCGTTTTAGACTGAAAAATAAATCAATCTTGCTCTATTGTGAGATTTCATGGGTTAGGATAAAGTCTTCGCGTCTTTAACTGGCCATTTTTATTGAGGTTTATATGTTCGAATGGATTGCAGATCCACAAGCATGGGTTGCGTTAATCACCCTCATAGGATTAGAGATTGTATTAGGTATCGATAACATTATTTTTATCTCGATAGTGGTTTCAAAATTACCAGTTTCTGAAAGAGATAAAGCGAGAAAAATTGGTATAGGCTTAGCCATGTTTGCAAGATTGGCATTGCTATTGAGCTTATACTGGATAATGGGGTTGGTTGAACCTATTTTTACAATTTTAGAGCAAGCAATTTCTGGAAGAGATTTGATTTTGATTTTTGGCGGTCTATTTTTGCTGGCTAAGTCAACTCATGAAATCCACAGTAGTTTTGAAGTTCCTGAAGATAGCCAGCGAGATATTGTCTCTGTTGGGTTTTACTCTGTGCTGATCCAAATTGCTGTACTCGATATTGTGTTTTCTTTGGACTCTGTGATTACTGCGGTAGGGTTAGTGAGTAATATTTCTATCATGATTATCGCAATCATTATTTCGGTGATTGTGATGTTATTTGCATCTAAACCTATCAGTGATTTTGTTGACAGTAATCCAACCATCAAAATGCTTGCCTTATCTTTTTTATTGATGATTGGTTTTACACTGGTTGCAGAGGGCTTAGATTTTCATGTGCCTAAAGGGTACATTTATTTTGCTATGGCCTTTTCACTCGTTGTTGAGCTTATTAATATCAAACTTAAAAAGAGTAAAGATTCAGGCACTATCATATTGAATAAAAAGATGAACGATAAAGAGGTTGATTGATTTTAGTTATTTTCTTTGTTGAAGTGTTTGTTTAGAGCGTATTTATCTTTGTCGATTATTTGATCACGAACGATAAACACGCATAGAGTTAAAAACTGCTACAGATTATCTTGATGATGATTGTAGCAGTTTTTGTTATTTCAAATCAGTAGCAATTAATACGCGCTGGCATGTACGTTTTTAACGGCACGGCCAGATGGGTCGTTAATACCTTGTAAGCTTGCATCCCACAATAGTGCTTCTGGAGTTGAGCAGGCCACTGTTTTGCCACCGGGTACGGTTTCAGCCGCACTGGCGAGTGGGAAGAACTCTTCAAAGAAGCTGCGGTAGAAGTAGGCTTCTTTTGACTCTGGTGTGTTATATGGGAAACGGAATTTTGCGTTAGCAAATTGCACGTCATCTACGTTGGCTGCTGCGTGAGCTTTTAAGCCATCAATCCATGAGTAACCCACACCATCACTGAATTGCTCTTTTTGACGCCATACCACTTCTTTCGGTAATTTATGTTCAAACGCTTGGCGTAAAATGTGTTTTTCGATACGCCCATCTTTTGACATCTTAGCTTCTGGGTTTACACGCATTGCAACGTCAATAAACTCTTTATCTAAGAAAGGTACACGTGCTTCAAGTCCCCATGCGGCCATGGCTTTGTTAGCACGTAAGCAGTCAAATAAATGCAGTTTGTCTAATTTACGTACCAGTTCTTCGTGGAATGCTTGAGCGTTTGGAGCCTTATGGAAGTACAAGTAACCACCAAATAATTCATCAGCACCTTCACCTGATAACACCATTTTTATGCCCATGGCTTTAATTTTACGCGCCATTAAGTACATAGGCGTAGCGGCACGGATTGTTGTGACATCGTAAGTTTCGAGGTGATAAATCACTTCTTTAATGGCATCTAGACCTTCTTGGAAGGTATACACAATCGGGTGATGAATGGTGCCAATGGCATCAGCTACTTTTTGTGCGGCAACTAAATCTGGTGATTCAGCTAAACCCACTGCAAATGAGTGAAGTTGTGGCCACCATGCGCCCGTTTCGCCATCGTTTTCGATGCGGTGTTTAGCAAATGTTTGGGTAATAGCTGACACCACAGATGAGTCTAATCCGCCAGACAATAATACGCCGTAAGGTACATCTGACATTAGCTGACGTTTAACTGCGGCTTCAAGTGCATCACGTAATTCTTCTACACTGGCTGGGTTGTCTTTAACTGCGTCAAAGTCTTTCCAATCGCGCTGGTAGTAGTGAGTTGGTTTACCATCTGCTGAGTAGAGGTACTGACCAGGTAAAAACTCTGCTACGGTTTTACACACTGGCATCAGTGCTTTCATTTCTGAGGCAACATAAAAGTTACCTGATGAGTCAAAGCCTGTGTATAGCGGGATAATACCAATATGATCACGGCCAATTAGGTAAGTGCCTTTAGCTTTGTCGTATAACACAAAGGCAAAGATGCCGTTGAGTTTGTCTAAAAAGTCACAGCCGTACTCTTGATAAAGCGATAAAATCACTTCGCAATCTGAGTTAGTTTGATATTGGTATTTGTCACCTAACTGTGCTTTAAGCTGCTTATGGTTGTAGATTTCTCCGTTAACCGCTAATACAAGGTTGCCGTCGAGGCTGATGAGTGGCTGTGCGCCGTGGTCTACGTCAACAATGGCAAGACGTTCATGGGCTAAAATTGCTTTGTCGTCAGCATAAATACCAGACCAGTCTGGACCGCGATGACGCAGTAATTTTGACATTTCTAAAGCAACTTGACGTAGTTGGCTTGCATCAGTTTTGATATCTAAAATTGAAAATATTGAACACATAATACGGCTCCAGCAGCGTTGGCTAATCTTTATCTGTTTGCTACTTTGCCAGCATTTTTGTTAATAGCCAAGTAAGTTTTTTGAGATAACATCATAAATATGGCTATTTTAATGATTTAATCTCTTTTTGTTTTGGCTTTGATTGTTAAATGTATTGTAAAACGTCATTATTGTTGTTGGATCGATAATTTTATTGAAAAAATTGCCAGTATATTCAGGATTTATCAATTGCATCTTAAAAAATGCTCAATTGCACAGAACAAGTGCGTTTGCGGATTTTTTAAGCAACTTGATGGTTATAAAAGATTTAATAACCTTAAATAACCTCAGCTCTGGATAACAAACGCCTTTCAAGCAGTCCTTTGCCTTCCTCACTGCGTTGAATTAACTTGCAATAGGCTAGCTATTGACGCGTTAATTCGCCTTGTTAGCAAAACAAATCACAAGCTTGACAGTGGATTTTAGTCAATCTATTGATTTATATCGTTATCAATACATCTCTTATCCAGAGTTGAGGTTAAATAGGCAAATAATTTGTTAATAATTTGTTAATGATTTGTTGGTGCACATATTTTGTGCATTCATTTGGGCTGTAATGGGTCACAACCTGGTCTCTTTAAAACCCATATTGAGCGATAAAAAAAAGCCCATCACATGATGATGGGCAAATCCTTGGGTGGGAAGGAATAATAAACAGCAATAGGGTTAATCAGCGGGCCTTAGCGGATAAAACTCTGATCCAGCATAATAGCCTGGCCAATCTTGGTTATTACCTAATGCATGAGCCGCTTGGTAATACACGCCTAAATCTTGCAGTGCACCAGATAAGTCCCAATCTTCACGATAGTGATCGCACACATTGTGGTAACAGCCTTTCATTTGTTCAGTCATTGCCGCTTTGTATTGTGCTGTCTTTTCGTCAAGAGGTTGGGCGCCGCCACCTGCAAATACCGCAGGCACGCCAAGCTTTGCAAAGCTGAAATGATCTGAGCGAAAAAAGCCGCCAGATGCAGGGTTGCTTTCGCCTGTTGTCACACGGTTTTGTGTGGCTGCAGCTTGTTCTAAATAAACTTCTAGTTCCGACTGGCCTTTGCCAACTATGGTGTAATCTTTGGTTTTTCCATACACATTGGTACTGTCTAGATTAAACACTGCAACGGTTTTGTTGATGGGATAAATAGGATTAGCAGCATAATAGCGCGAGCCTAATAAGCCTTGTTCTTCGCCTGTTGTGGCGATAAACGTCAGCGAACGTTTTAAACCATGTTCTGCTTTGGCTTGTTTAGCAAATTGACGAGCGATTTCTAATATTCCGGCGGTTCCTGAAGCATTGTCTAAGGCGCCATTGTAAATGTTGTCGCCTTCTTTGCTGTCATCAACGCCGATATGGTCCCAGTGTGCAGTAAATACAATATGCTCATCAGCCTGGCTGCTACCTGGCAACGTCGCCACGACATTGTAACTGTCGACATAGTCAGCTTTGTTGGTAAATGCTATTGAAGCGGTTTGGGCTAAATCGACATTTAATGCACTGTCGGCAGCGCGATCCATTAATCCGCTCAGTGATAAGCCGGCTTTGTCAAATAAACGTTTGGCGCTGTCTAAGGTTATCCAACCTTCGACTTGTACCCGAGCATCTTGTTCAGCCTTGGCGAGCACTAAATCTTGTTGAGGGCCGGTCCAGCTGTTTTCAACCACTGACCATGGGTAAGAGGCGGGTTTGGTGTCGTGGATTATAATGGCGCCAAGGGCTCCTTGACGGCTTGCCTCTTCAAATTTGTAACTCCAGCGACCGTAATAAGTCATGGCGTTGCCATTAAATTTTTTATCATTGGGGTGCGCAAAACCGGGGTCGTTAACCAATATGACGGCTATTTTGCCTTTTATATCGACACCTTGATAATCGTTCCATTGGTATTCTGGTGCGTTGATACCGTAGCCGACAAACACCAAGGGAGCCTCTTTAATACTCACTTGTTGATTATCGTGACGACTGCTGAGCACAATATCCTGTCGATATTGCATATCAATACCCGCTAAATTAACACTTTGTTGCTCACTTGCGGTATAGCTCACCATAGGCACAGCTTGCAAGTAACTGCCATTGACAGCGCCAATTAGGCCCATTTCGTTAAAGGCTGCTGACAGGTAATCGAGTGTGAGTTTTTCA
Source organism: Shewanella inventionis (assembly GCF_019931735.1). Classification (NCBI taxonomy): domain Bacteria; kingdom Pseudomonadati; phylum Pseudomonadota; class Gammaproteobacteria; order Alteromonadales; family Shewanellaceae; genus Shewanella; species Shewanella inventionis. Next base: position 2,508,185 of record NZ_CP082926.1, read on the forward strand.
CCTTGAGTGGTGGGTGCTCGGCCTTCAAATTTGTCTGAAGACAAGGTGGTAATGTCGGCTCTAAAGCGTTGCTCATCAAAGCTGACTTGAGCGCTTTTATCTGGTGTTTGTGGTGCTGTTGTTGTCTCACCTACATTGCATGCACTGAGCAGCGCTACGGCGCAAAAAGGAAACAGTTGTTTCATGCTCTATCCTGAATATTATTTTTATTTTTCGGACCAGCATAATGGATCAAGCCAGCGCGCTATGACAAGGGCTCTGGCTTGATAATGTGTTACCTAATGTAAATGTAATGGCAAATGAGGTGTTTACACTACGTCAATGTCGCCAGCACAGGCAAACACATGGTTAGGTCTAAATGGCTCTTTTTCGATGTCGCTCATTTGGCTCACGCCACTGGTGACTAAGATGGTTTCAAGACCAGCTTGGAAACCAGCCAAAATATCGGTACGCATATTGTCGCCAATAATCACGGTGTTTTCAGAGTGGCCTTGAATGTGGTTTAACGCCGAGCGAATAATCCATGAGCTTGGCTTACCTACGTAAAATGGCATTTTACCTGTTATGCGCTCAATGGATGCACATAATGCGCCACAGGCAGGGCTAAATGCCGGGCCGTGGGTATCTGGGTTGGTGGCAATAAAGCGCGCGCCGCCCGCAACAAAACGTGATGCCTTGTGGATCATGTCCCAATTGTATGAGCGAGTTTCGCCTACAATGACAAAATCTGGGTTAATGTCAGTGATGGTGAAGCCTGCGTTGTATAATTCGTGGGTGAGGGCGCCTTCACCAATCACAAAGGCTTTGGTGCCGGTTTGGTGTTTAAGAAAATCTGCTGTGGCCATGGCCGAAGTGTAAAAGCAGGTTTCGGGTACATTGATGCCCGCTGCGCCCAAACGGTTTTGTAAGTCTTTACCGGTTTGCACAGGATAATTGGTGAGGATAACCAGCGGATTGCCTTGTTCTAGTACGCGATGAATAAACTTGTCGCTTCCTGGAATGAGTTTGTTGTCGTGCAGCAGTACACCATCAATATCACATATAATATTTTTCATTGTGTCATTTCTTCCTTCAAATACAACCTGCCTACATCTAAAGCTAATTTAGGCCAGAAAACAACGATTAAATACTGAAATTATAAAGATAATCAGGCTTGTTTTACCTGTTGATTAAGTATTAATTAAAATTTCCATATAGCATATTGAAATAATTATAAAATTACTAACAAGTAAGTGGATGAGGGCAGAGTGAAATGGCTGTGGTTAAAAACCAAATCGGCACATTGCATTCACATATCGACGACATTAAAGCTACTCAAAAAGAGATGAATGGTAAGCTTGATGAGCTTTTACAGCGTAAATAAAAAAGGCCAGTAACTTTAACCAAAATCTTTTAGCTTTTCTTTGATTTCAGTTTCTAAATCCTTAAAGAAATCCACTTCCATGTCGTGCTCCGATTACTGTGTAAAATACTATTAGAAGCATTCTATCGCGTTAGCACTTTTTGGCAAGAAGTAGGGGAGGTAACTAGCTGTTTTAAAATGAGGTTTGTGATGTAGTGCGAGAGGTATTACTATAAGTGCAGATTGTATTAGACCGCTGTAATTGTAAACCCTGCCTTGTATAGCTCGTGGGTGAGAATAACCAGCAGATTACCCAGGGTGAGATCGCGAACGTTTTTTAAACAAAATACGCTATCGATTAAATCTTATTTGACCTAATACAGCGTTCGTGATCTTATACTCTCTTTTCAGGAGTATAAGCATGTATATCGAAGCCTTCACAAGCCACTTTAGTAACATCATCGACCAGCGCCAAACGGCCAAGGTGACATATCCTTTAGAGGATATCTTATTTGTGAGCTTATGTGCCGTCATCGCAGGCGCTGAGGGTTGGGCAGATATACATTGTTATGCTGATGGTCATCTAGCGTGGTTTCAAAAGCACGGTTACTTAAAGGAAGGTGTACCTGCTGATGATACGATTGCTCGAATTATTTCTCGTATTGACCCAGATGAGTTTAGTGCATGTTTCATGCAATGGATGCAAGCCGTCCATAGTGCAAGTGATGGCCAACTTATTGCGATAGATGGAAAAACGTTAAAGCGTTCTTATCATCGTAATGACCGTTTATCAACGATACACATGGTCAACGCATTTGCTTGCGAAAATAAGTTAGTGCTGGGTCAGTTAAAGACCAGTGACAAATCTAACGAAATCACCGCCATTCCTGATTTGCTGCAACTCTTAGATATAAGAGAAAAACTTGTTTCCATCGATGCAATGGGATGTCAGAAGTCAATCGCCGCACAAATAGTTAAGCAAGATGGTGATTATCTACTTGCTGTAAAATCGAATCAAAAATCATTGCATGACGCGATAATGTCGGCTTTTTCCTCAGTCCGCCAAGCCCCTTTATCACCGCTAGCTATCGAGAACAAACACGGTAGAGTTGAAGCGCGAGCTTATCATGTACTTAGTGCAAATGAGCTTGAAGGTGACTTTAGTGAATGGCAGGGTTTACGTTCAATTGGCATGGCGATGAGCTATAGACATTGCAATGGTAAGGGGGCATTAACCTATCGATATTATATAAGTTCGGCAGAATTACCAGAGCAGAAATTTGCAGATGCAGTGCGCTTTCACTGGTTTATCGAAAACAGTTTACACTGGGTTTTGGATGCTTCAATGGGTGAAGACCATTGCCAGATTTATCAAAATCATGCAGCAGAGAATTGGTCATTATTACGCAAACTATCGTTAAATATGCTCCGCTCAGAATCATCTAAGGGAAGTATCCCGATGAAACAAAAACGAGCATGGATGAAACCTGAGTATTTAGAAGAAGTGTTAAGGGCAGGATTTACCAGTTTGCTTGAAATTTAATCACTCATGCGGTCGCCCTGGCAGATTACCTTGCTCTAAGATGCGGTGAATAAATTTATAACTACCTCAAAACAACTTGTTGTCGTGCAGTAATGTACCATCGATATTGTATATAATATTTCATCAGAGTTAGCCTCCTTAATCGTATTCACGAAAAATTCAAAGAGTATTTCAATCTAAAATAACACAAATTACTCAAATCCCATTTATATGTTGATCAGGCTAAAGTATGATGATGTTATAAATTTGTGAGGGATTATAAGTTTTAAGGATTTTTGACTGTCTTTTTCGATTCATTATTTTTGCAAATAAGATATAGCGCATATAAATGGATCGTGCTCAATGACAGCCAAGATACCGAGCGTTATTCTATAAAAAGAATCTTACTTATAATGGTGCCTCAACGATGTTTGATTTATCGATAAAAAAAATGCTCCAAATTACAATTACTCTGTCCTTATTGGCTTTAGTGATTTTGATTTCGGTCAGTAATATTCAACAATCCCATATTTATGAAGGCGTAAAGAACGAAGAAGCACAGGTTAATGCTATTTTCGCACTTAAAGACACGCGTTATTTTGTAGTGCAAATTCAACAGTTTTTAACCGATGTTGGCGCTACCAAAAGCGACGAAGCCAAAGCTGAAGCATTAGACAGCCTAAATAGTGCGCTAGAAAACCTTGATTTATTGATTGCTGTTGCGCCAGATGTCAGTCAAAGAGCGCAAGAGATTAAACGCAAAGTAAATGATTTGCATGCCTCTGGCGTTAACATGGCTGATGCTTATTTGACTCAAGGTACTGAGGCCGGTAATCACCTTATGAAAGGTGCGGGTGGTTTTGATGAAGTGTCATCTAACCTTGCTGATGATTTAGATTTACTGGCAGCTGAAATTGATGGCAAGTTTGATGCCGCAGTTGAAGAGACCTTGTTAGCAACAGAATCTGCCGCGAGCGTACAATTGTGGGGAAATATCGGCCTGGGTGTGTTTCTGACCATTATTTTATTGATGCTCTACCGCAAGATTGTTAATCCATTGAGAATATTAGATGATTCGATGCGTAATATCGCCTCGGGTGCGAAAGATTTAACGGTCAAACTTGATGATTTTGGTAATACTGAAATTGCTAAAGTCGCGCGTAGCTTTAACTTGTTTGTACGCCAAATACGCGAGTTAATTATTGATTTTAATGATAACAGCCAGCAATTAGGCGCTGCGAGTGTGCAATTAACCTCGTCAAGCAATGAAACCTTAGGCGGAATGCAGCGTCTACAAAGTGAAACAGAACAAGTGGCTACAGCAATGAATCAAATGCAAGCCACAGTGATTGAAGTGGCTAACAATGCTGAATTAGCAGCGCAAGCGGCTAAAGACTCAGATACTCAAGCGGTGCAGGGCGATAAAGTGGTCCAGCTTACCATTACCTCAATTGAGGAGTTAGCCAATGGTGTTGAGCACGCTGCAACGGCATTGCATCAGCTTGAAAAAGATACCGATAATATTGGCAGTATATTAGAGGTAATCCGCAGTATTTCTGACCAAACAAATTTATTAGCTCTAAACGCAGCAATAGAAGCTGCCCGCGCTGGTGAACATGGTCGCGGCTTTGCGGTTGTGGCGGATGAGGTTCGAACGTTATCCAAGCGTACTCAAGATTCGACTAATCAAATTCAACAAATGATTGGCCAATTACAAAATGGTGTTAAAGATGCTGTGACGGTTATGGACGCAAGTCGCCAGCAAGCATTTAAAAGCACAGAACAAGCTGCACAAGCGGGTGAGGCGCTCAGTAAAATCACTCAATCGGTTGCCACAATATCGAATATGGCAACTCAAATTGCAACCGCTGCAGAAGAACAAACCGCTGTGACCGATGAGATTAATCGTAATATTGTCAATATCAGTGACGAAGCTGGATTAACGGCATCGAACGCGCAGCAATCTTACAGTGCCAGCATACAAGTTGATGGATTGTCACAGCAATTACGGGGACAAATTGCTCAATTTAAAACGGATTAATTTGCATACCTAAAACAAAAATGCCTGTTATCACTAACAGGCATTTTTTATTGGATTAATATCGATGACTTGGTATTAACATTCAACGATATTAACGGCCAAACCACCTTTGGCGGTTTCCTTGTATTTGCTGCGCATGTCTTTGCCTGTGTCCATCATGGTTTTGATGACTTTGTCTAACGACACTTTGTGGTTACCGTCGCCGCGCAGTGCCATGCGTGAGGCATTAATGGCTTTTACCGCGCCCATTGCATTGCGTTCAATGCAAGGAACTTGTACAAGGCCGCCAACAGGATCGCAGGTTAACCCCAGATTATGTTCCATTCCAATTTCTGCAGCGTTTTCAACGTGCTCAACTGTGCCGCCCATAATTTCAGTTAAGGCACCTGCAGCCATTGAGCATGCAACACCAACTTCGCCCTGACAACCGACTTCGGCGCCAGAAATAGAGGCATTTTTCTTATATAAAATACCAATAGCAGCTGCGGTAAGCAGATAACGGCTACAAACATCAATATCGACTTCTTGGACAAACATGTCGTAATAGCACAATACCGCAGGAATAATGCCCGCTGCGCCGTTTGTTGGTGCGGTAACAACCCGATCGCCAGCGGCATTTTGCTCGTTAACCGATAATGCAAATAAATCGACCCAATCCATTGCGGTTAATGGGTCAGTGTTATTACGTCCTTCGGCTTTTAAGCGACGATAAAGTGCAGGGGCTCGACGACGTAATTTTAACCCACCAGGTAAAATGCCTTCTTTTTGATAACCCCGTTCAACGCAGTTTTTCATGGTTTGCCAAATTTTCCATAAACCTTGTTTGATTTCATCTTCACTGGCAATACTGAGTTCATTTGACATCATCAACGATGAAATGCTTAAGCCGTTATCGCAGCACAATTGTAGTAATTGTGATGCGCTGTTGAAATCATAGGGCGCTTGCTCTATTGGGGTTGCGGGTGATGCATTACGTTGGGTGATTTCGTCTTCATCTAAAATAAAACCACCACCTACTGAATAATAGGTGCGCTGATAAATGCATTCGCCATTAGATAAGGCGTACAGTGTCATGGCGTTTGCATGTGCAGGCAAGGTTTTACGGCGGTGATAAGTAATGCCTTCTTCACGGGTAAATTTGACTAAACGCCCGTCTGCTAGGGTTAATTGTTGGGTTTTAGAAACAGTGTCTAAAATCTCATCAATACTGTCGGTGTCGACAGACTCAGGATCTTCACCCATTAACCCCAAAATAACGGCTTTACCTGTGCCGTGGCCTTTGCCTGTTTGGCCTAAAGATCCAAATAATTCGGCTTGTAATTCATCGGTTTTATCCAATAAATTATTGTCTGCAACATGTTGAATAAAAATTTTGCCGGCCTTCATTGGGCCCACTGTATGTGAGCTTGAAGGACCAATACCAATTTTGAACATGTCAAATACGCTAATCATTTTGTGTAACCCTTGCTGAGTCGTTTATTGTTTTCGTTATTAGTGAGTATAATCGTCCTGTATGATCTTGGCCGTTTATCTCTATTGTTGGCAGAGTATCCCACAGTTTGATGCAGCATAGTTCATTAGATTTTTTTATGCATAATTTTCACATTAGCTTGTCTTATCTTGCTCAATATTTAAAAGTTTTTATGGGCAACAAAGTGTATTAGGGGAACAGTTTGAGCTATTTAATGATGGATTTAGCCGGATTAACAGTATCTGAGCTAGAAGCCGAGCAGCTACGCCACCCTAAAGTGGGTGGTATTATTTTATTTAGTCGCAATTTTGAAAATAAAAATCAGTTAATTGAATTGGTTAAGCAGATCCGCAGCATTCGGTCTGAATTATTAGTTGCCGTTGACCACGAAGGTGGTCGAGTGCAGCGGTTTCGTGATGGCTTTAGTGCCATTCCGGCCATGGGCGATATTTTACCTGCGGCAAACATGGATTTAACATTAGCAAAACAATGGGCGAAAGAGTGTGGCTTTTTAATGGCAATAGAGCTTTTGGCTTGCGACATTGATTTAAGTTTTGCACCTGTTTTAGACGTAAATGGCATAAGTGAAGTGATTGGCACTCGCAGTTTTAGCCCTGAGCCTGAGGTTGTCAGTGTATTAGCTGAACAGTTTATTGTTGGAATGAATGACGCAGGTATGGCTGCTGTGGGTAAGCACTTTCCTGGTCATGGTAGTGTTGCTGCCGACTCACACATTGCGATGCCTGTGGATCCTCGGCCAAAAGAAGTGGTAGAGGCCTTTGATATGCTGCCTTTTAAGCAATTAATTGCTCAACATCAATTGCAAGGTGTGATGCCTGCTCATGTGGTTTATTCTGCTATTGATCCTAACCCTGCTGGTTTTTCACCGTATTGGCTGCAAACGGTATTGCGTAACCAGTTAGCATTTAATGGGGTTATTTTTTCTGACGATTTAGGCATGAAAGGCGCAAGTTTTGCTGGTGATTATCTTGGTCGGGCTAAAGCGGCACTTGATGCCGGGTGTGACATGATTTTAGTGTGTAATGATCCGGTAGGGGTAAGCACGTTATTGACTGATTTTGTTTGGCCAGCTGATGAGCCATTACATACGGCATTAGCACTTAAAGGTAAGCCTGAGCAGGTGCACCGTGCCTTAGCACAGCAGGAGCGAATTCTCGCCGCTCAGCAGTTAGTTAACCTCTGCTCTAGATAATAAACGCCTTTCAAACAGCTCTTTAGCCTGCTAATAAATGACAAACTTGAAAGTGGTGATAGGTAAGGTGTTGATTTTAAATAGCATAAATCAACGCCGATCCCGAGCTTAGGTGATGTAAACAAAAAAACCGGATGATGGCATCCGGTTTTTTGTATTTACAGTGCATTAACCTGCGTATGGTTGAGGCTGATTTTGAGGTTCATGACCCGTTAAATCAATGGGTTTAACGCTAGTAGGTTGTGCCATTTTACGAATTTGCATCACAATCCCCATTTGCGGGTGATCAAAATAATGCAATTCGCCACTGCGTACGCGACGATTTTGAATTAATGGAATACTTTGCAGATAAGGGGCTAATTGTTTTGTGCCTTCAATATCCAGCGCTGAGTATTCATTAAAGGCTGCTGGCGCTGTCTCAATCATTTTTTGGGTGGGTTTACGCAAAGCCAAATTATTTTCAACATACAAATAATGGCTTAAGTAAATATTGATTGACCCATCAAGCTCCCATACAGGATTGATTTTAGGGGCATCATATAACCCACCTAACGAGCTATAATCACCCGTTGGCATGGTATTCGTTTCGGCTTGCTTTTTAACGCCTAAACCATGGTAATTAAAGGTATTTGAAAAATCTTTACCGCCAAAAATGCGTACTGGTTTGGCCGCACGACGTGATTGCATATTTTGCTGCCAGGTTAAATGGACCAGGCCTTTAACATAGGGCTCACGGCTTAAAGTGCGAATGATATCTTTAAATTGGCTTTGACTTTGTGCAAGCAAAACCGGACCTTGACCAAGATAGGCGGATTGTGGGTTGGCTGCACCAACATGCAGTGGCACTTCACTTGGGTGCGTTGCCATGTTGTTGCTGACTTTAGGGTCGTTACACTGAGTGGTGTCGCTGGCCCAATCGGTAGACGAGCAACCATTAAGCCCAACAACAACACCTGTAATGTCGGTGCTGATCACAGGGGTAATAATGTCGACTGTGTTGTTGGCCAATTTTGGCGGCGAAGCGTCAAGCCATTTTTCAACCGAGGCGGTTTGGCGTTCAAATATAAATACTTCCACTTCAAACCATGATTCACCATGGGCTGAAATGCTGTGGGATAGCGCTGTGATAGCGGCGATAGATATCGCAATTTTACGAAGCACTATTTGTCTCCAGTTTGATGTTTAGCGAACTGTTCAAGCAAGGTGTTGACTAATTCAAGTCGTTCTTTGCTTGTTTCAGCAGGAATGGTGAACTTTAACTTATTTGGCCCGTCCATTCGATAGATTTGTGGTTGGTTTTGCAACAAACCAATAATAAACATAGGATCGACGCAGTTTTCTTGGCCAAATTCGACACTGCCACCTTTGGCATGCATTTCAATTTTAGTGATACCCAGTGCGGTTGCTTGATGTTTAAACAGGGTAATGGCCATTAAATTGCGGGTTGGGTCAGGTAACATGCCAAAGCGGTCGATAAATTCAACCTTGAGCTCGTCGAGCATGTTATCGTTTTCGCAGTTGGCTATGCGCTTATAAAGTGATAAACGCATATTCACATCACTGACATAGTCTTCTGGCAGTAGGGCTGGAATGCGTAAGTCAATTTCTGCTTTGGCACTCATCATGTAGGCGAGCGACGGCTCTTTGCCTTCTTTTAAGGCTTTTACCGCAGATTCGAGCATTTCCATGTATAAGCTAAAACCAATTTTTGAAATGTGGCCGCTTTGCTCATCACCGAGTAATTCGCCTGCGCCGCGAATTTCTAAATCTTGGGTGGCAAGCATAAAGCCGGCGCCAAGATCTTCTAATGCGTCGATGGCTTCTAGGCGTTTGCGGGCGTCTGTTGTCATGCGTTTAGGGTGCGGAGTCATCATGTAGGCATAGGCTTGGTGGTGTGAACGCCCAACACGGCCACGTAATTGGTGTAGCTGGGCTAAACCAAACATGTCTGCACGATCGATAATAATGGTGTTGGCGCTTGGTACGTCAATGCCGGTTTCTATGATGGTGGTACACACCAATACATTGAAGCGCTGGTGGTAAAAGTCTGACATGACTTTTTCGAGATCGCGCTCGCGCATTTGTCCGTGAGCGGTGACGACACGGGCTTCAGGGAGTAAATCACGAATGTTTTGTGCTGTTTTTTCGATAGTGTCGACATTGTTGTGTAAGTAATACACCTGACCACCACGCAGAATTTCACGCAGTATGGCCTCACGAACCGTAGCTTGGTCGTATTCGCGAACAAAGGTTTTTACGGCTAAGCGTTTAGCGGGTGGTGTAGCGATAATCGATAAATCGCGCATGCCCGACATGGCCATGTTTAGGGTTCGCGGAATAGGCGTGGCGGTTAGCGTTAAAATGTCTACGTTAGCCCGTAATGCTTTAATTTTCTCTTTTTGACGTACACCAAAGCGGTGCTCTTCGTCGATAATCAGTAAGCCTAGGTTGTCAAAGTTTGCCTCGGCTGACAACAATTTATGGGTGCCGATTAAGATGTCGACTTTACCTGCTGATAATTGCTCAACAATACTGTTTTGCTCTTTAGTTGTTCTAAAGCGCGACATGACGTCGACGACGATTGGCCAGTCGGCAAAACGGTCTTTAAAGTTTTCAAAATGTTGTTGGGCAAGCAGGGTGGTTGGCACTAGCACTACCACTTGTTTGCCGGCATTTACGGCGACAAAAGCGGCGCGCATGGCGACTTCTGTTTTACCAAAACCTACATCACCACACACTAGGCGGTCCATGGCCAGTGGCGCTTGTAAGTCTGCTAATACTGCGTGAATAGCCGATTCTTGGTCGACGGTTTCTTCAAATGGGAAACCTTGACTAAACTGGGCGTACTCTTGCTCATCGATTGTCATTGCTTCACCGGGGCGAGCCTGACGCCTTGCATATACATCCAGTAATTCTGCTGCGACATCGCGAATACGCTCGATGGCTTTTTTCTTGGCTTTGGCCCAGGTTTCGTTGCCTAATTTATTGAGGTGAGCTTCACCTTCGCCACTGGCGTTAAAACGGCTGATTAGGTGTAGTGACGACACGGGTACATAGAGTTTATCGCCGCCTGAATATTCAAGTTTTAAGTATTCGGCAACCAGTCCACCTGTATCAAGGGTTTCTAAACCTTGATACAAGGCAACGCCATGCTCTAAATGCACTATGGGCTGGCCAACTTTGAGTTCAGCTAAGTTTTTAACTAATACATCCGAGCTGACTTGTTTTTGCTTTTCGCGTCGGCGTTGTTGTGAGATCCGTTGGCCGAACAACTCGGTTTCGCAAATAACACTGACAGGCCCTTTGGGAACATCCGTTAACACGCACCCACGACTCAGCGGCGAAACGATTAAGCCTATGCTGTCTTTGGCGTCAAGGTACTCATTTAAATGAGCAAACAGTTTAGGCTTAATGCCAATTTTGGCAAACAGCTCAAGCAATGCTTCGCGACGACCTTCTGACTCGGCACTGAACAGTAACTGTGCTTGGCCTGCACTGTATTCTTGTAATGCATGCAATGGCTGTTTGAGTTTGTGATTGGCATTGATGTCTGGCAGTTTTTCAACATTGGCGACCAGAGCATGTGCTGGCAAATCGATAGCGGCTAATGGCTGCCCTGTGTTATCTGTGTCATTTGTATGAGGCTGCTGAATAATTTGCGTACGAGTTAAGGGTTTAAATGCGGCAAATAATTCATCTTGCAGCAGGTAAAGCTCTTTGGGCGTTAAGAGTGGCCTGAGTGGGTCGATGCGTCGATCTTCATAGCGTACGCTAACTTCATGTAAATGCTGTTGACTGGCTTTTTCGATATCACCGAGTGTGATGAGTTGGCTGTTTTGTGGCAAATAGTCAAATAAGGTTGCCGTGTCATCAAAAAACAAAGGTAAGTAATTTTCAATACCTGCGGGCATTAAATTACGGCTCACTAATTGATAAACGGATTCAGCTTCTTTAGAAATAACCTCAAAACGGCGGCGATAGCGTTGCCTAAAGCCTTCGATGGCATTGCTGTCTGTTGGAAATTCTTTTGCGGGTAGCATGCGAATGGCATCGCGAGCCATGCCTGAGCGTTGAGTGTCTACATCAAAAAAACGGATTGATTCGACTTCATCATCAAATAGTTCAATGCGCAGCGGTTGGCGTGAACCTGTGGGGAAAATATCAATGATAGAACCGCGAATAGCAAACTCGCCGTGTTCGTATACTTGTTCAACGAGATGATAGCCTGTGTCGGTTAGGTGTTGCCGCGCTTGTTGTAAGCTGTAGGTGTCGCCTTTATTTAGTACCATCACATTGGCGGTCATAAACGATTTGGGCGGCAGGCGAACCATTAGGGTGTTTACCGGCACAATCACCACATTATGCTGGCTTTGGCCAATGTTGGCTAAGGTTTCTAAACGTTGTGATATTAAGTCTTGATGCGGTGAAAAGTTGTCGTAAGGTAAGGTTTCTCTGTCTGGAAACAAGCACACATTAATATTGCTGTTTTGTAACAAATAGCTTAATTCGACTTCTAGTGATAGGGCACTCGGCGTGTCATGGGTGACTATGATGCTGGTGCCCGAATGTTGTTGAATTAATTTGGCTAAGGTGATGGCTTGAGAAACCCCACCTAATGTTGCCAAAGTTTGCATTTGTTGGCCTTTTTTTACACTCGGTGGCGTGAGTACACTATATTGTTTCATTAAAATCTTTTTCAGTTCCGTTTGCAGTCAATTTGTATTGAAACGCATGAGGTTAACGTCGTTGCTTATCAATATGTTGTTTACGCTTTTTAAGCATTTTTTGTTGTACGGCTAAGCTGGCTTTGACGAGCTGTTCTATATCGTCTTCAAGAATTTGGCTAAATTCAAGTTCACATTGCCATTGTGGCGCACTGTCATCATCCTGGGGAATTTGATGGCACTGCATGACTTGGCAAATGCATAATAAGGCGACGACTTCTGCGTGCAAATAAATATGGGTTTTGTAGTATTGCCCTGGGGTGAGTTCAAATGAGCTGGTGATGTTGATACCACTGCCACCAAATTGGTTGCCTTTAACGTGTTTGCCTTCTTGTACTTCTTTTTCGAGTACATGTTGTAGTACTAAGTCGACTTTGCGTGATTGCAGTTTTAAAAAATCAACTACCGCTTTGGCGTCATTATCTAAATTACGTAATTGCAGTAAGCAGCTGGCTTCGAGACTTTTGACCTCAGTTAACAATTTTAAGCCAACAGATTGCATGTCTTTGAGCTCATCTTCGCTCGGCAAACCTTTACTTGCATCCCATAATGATAAGTAAGCATTAAAGCTATGAGGCACACTAAAATAAGAATTGCTGTCAGGTATCAAGGTTTGCCTCTTTATTTATCACTCTAATAACCCTATTATCGTGCCCAACTTAATGATTTAGCAAGTCATACGCATAGGCTTGTTGGTTTCATGCCCACAATTTGCTTGTTTGTCAGACTAATACGCTGTGATTAGCGCATAGGATTAGTATTTTTTTATGAATTTCGGATTTTCGTTTTTTATCGGTTATCGTTACTGGCGTGCTCGAAAGGCTAATGCTTTTGCGTCTTTTATTACCTTTTTTGCGGTTTCAGGTATTTTTTTAGGCGTTGCAGCATTAATTGTGGTGAGCTCGGTGATGAATGGCTTAGAAGGCCAATTAAAAAACCGCATTTTAGGTGCTGTGCCTCAGCTTACATTAATTAACGAGACTGGTTTTAATGATTGGCAATCACTTAGCGAACGGGTATTGGCCGATGGTCACTTAAAGCAAAATGTTCGTGGTGTGGTGCCAAGTACCACGACACAGGCGATGATCCAGTCAAGTAAAAATATCAGTGCGGTACAAGTCTATGGGGTTTACCCTGAGCTTGAGCAGGCGCTATCAAGTATTGCCTCTCATACATACTCTAATGCGTTTGAGCAGTTAACTGCAGGTGACTATTTTATTGTGCTTGGGAGTGAACTGGCGCGTAAACTTGATGTGAACACCGGTGATAGAATACGTTTACTCAGTGGTGACGGGGTTGTGTATTCCCCTATGGGACCTGTGCCTAGTCAGCGTAAATTTACCGTTGCAGGTGTGTTTGAAATGGGTTCACAGGTTGATGCGAGTGTGGCGTATGTCCATTACCAAGATGCCCGAAAACTGATGCGTAAAAACAGCCAAAGCATCGATGAACTAAGAGTGTATTTGAACGATCCTTTTACGGCGCCACAGATTGCGCCATTGATGGTGGCCTATTTTGCTCAACAAGGCGTTGAGATTAAAACCAGTGATTGGCGTCAAGACTATGGTCATTTGTTTTCTGCCGTGAACATGGAAAAAAACATGATGTCTTTAATGCTGAGCTTAATTGTGGCTGTCGCCGCTTTTAACATGGTTTCAGCCTTAGTGATGATGGTAATTGATAAAACCACCGATGTCGCAGTATTAAAAACCCAAGGTGTGTCGACGTCGTCGGTTATGACCATTTTTATTGTGCAAGGGCTGCTAAATGCGTTACTAGGATTAATATTAGGAACCATTGTGGGTATTGGGCTAACCCTTAATTTAAACACGATATTGTCTGGGCTGGGTATTTCTATTTTAGGCGCAGGGCAATCCTTGCCTGTTGCCTTATCTATGACCCAATTGAGTGTAATTATTGTTGGCTCGTTATTAATTACCTTACTTGCCACTCTTTACCCTGCGCTTTCTGCTGCTAGGGTTCAACCCGCTACTGCTTTGAGATACGAATGATGAGTCAAACACAAACCCCGTTATTACAAGTTAATCATGTCAGTAAACAATATCATGACGGTGAAGTGACCACACAAGTGTTGTCTGGTGTTGATATTACGGTTTATAAAGGTGAGCAATTAGCCATTGTGGGAAGTTCTGGCTCAGGTAAAAGTACCTTACTACACATTATGGGCACCTTAGATACACCCAGTTCTGGCACTGTGTTACTTGATGGTGAGGATTTGTATCAACTCTCTGCCGCTCGCCAGGCCCAGGTGCGCAATCAAGATTTAGGGTTTATTTATCAATTCCATCATTTATTGCCAGAATTTACCGCGCTAGAAAATGTCGCCATGCCGGCATTTATTCAAGGCAAAGATAAAAAGCAAACTTTAGCCGATGCACATAAGCTACTTGAACGCGTAGGGTTAGGGCACCGAGTTAATCATATTCCTGCTCAATTGTCTGGCGGTGAGCGTCAACGTGTGGCGATAGCAAGAGCCTTAATCAATAAGCCTAAATTGGTGCTTGCCGACGAGCCAACGGGGAACTTAGATGCCAGCAGCGCTGCTAATGTTTATGCGATGATCCGCGAACTGGCACATCAGTTCGACACGGCATTTGTTGTGGTAACCCATGACCACAGTTTAGCCGCAAAAATGGATCGTCAATTGACCATGAAAGATGGTTTGTTACAAACGGTTAAACAGGCCACAGGACAAATCAATGAGTAAGTGGTTGCCGTTAACAATAGGCTGGCGATTTTTTAGAGCTAAGCAGTCAAACAGTTTTATTGGGTTTATTTCATTTGCATCTACTGCAGGTATTGCCTTGGGTGTCAGTGTATTGATTGTATTGTTGTCGACCATGAATGGCTTTGAAAGGGAGTTGCAGCAGCGTTTGTTGGGTGTCGCCTCTCATGGTGAGCTGGTGGGCGTGAATGAGCCTATTGCAGATTGGCATGTTATTGCTAATAGTGCGCAAAATTTGCCACAAATTACTGGTGTCGCTCCTTTTATTCGTTTGCAGGGCTTGGTGCAAAAACCAGGCGGTTTTCAGGGCATAGTGGTGAGCGGGATTGATATTAATTACGAAGCTGATGTGTCGAGCATTCAACAGTATATGCCTGCAAAGGCCTGGCAGTCTTTGCAAGGCAAACAAAACAATGTGGTATTAGGGCGAAGCTTGTTGAATAAGCTTGAGCTTAAAGTGGGCGATACGCTAGCCATGTACACACCTGATGCCAATAACAGTCAACTGACGTCGGCTAAAAGTCATCGTTTTGTGGTGTCTGGTGTTTATGATGTTGGTGGCGAAATTGAGTCAACACAGGCTTATGTTCCTATTGAATACCTAGCTGATATTTTAGGCTTGGGCACAGGTGTCAGTGGCGTGCGTATCGAAGTCGCCGATGTGCTAAATGCCGCGGCCGTAGTGCGTGATTTAGGGTTTGCTCAAGAGCAATATTTGTACATTAATGATTGGACTCGCTCGCAAGGGCATGTATATCAAGACATTCAGTTAGTGCGGTTGGTGATGTACCTGGTATTAGCGCTGGTGATCGGCGTTGCTTGCTTTAATATTGTGTCCACATTAGTGATGGCGGTACGTGATAAAGCGTCAGAAATCGCCATTTTGATGACCATGGGATTAGGCCGTGCTGCTGTAATGACCATTTTTATTTTACAAGGGGCATTAAACGGGATCATGGGGTGCACTATTGGCGGTGTGTTGGGGGTTGTTTTGGCTTATAACCTCAGTGCTATTGCTAAGGGGATTGAGCAACTTTTTGGTTTTCAGTTGTTGGCGTCTGATATTTATTTTATTGACTTTTTACCCTCTGAATTACATAGCCAAGATGTGATAGTGGTGCTGATCATGGGATTAGTGATGAGCTTACTCGCCACGATTTATCCCGCGTGGAAAGCGACTAAAATTGCCCCAGCTACGGCGTTAGCGGGCCGATAAGGAATGCAAATAGGCTATGGCATGTGAGCAATGTAATGAGTCGGTTTTTAGGCAAAAAATTGGCCGTTGTAAACGCTGTATGGTGCAGTTAACTGTACTGAGTTTACTAACATGGCCAATTTGGTGGTTTGGGTTTGCCGACCAGCCTAAAACGGTTAATTCAATTGCACTGTTGTTTTTTGCAATCAGTTTTACACTCTTACTTGCTCTGCATTTATTCGTTTGGAGTTATCGAACGCTTTATCTGAACATCAGCCAACGATTATAACGGTTCAAGCTTTTTTTGCTGGCCAAAAGTGTCGGCGTCTGTTCCCCGTTTCCAATATCCTGTTGCACTGATTGCCCGTAGAGGCAATTGACGCTGGTCGAGAAAATGCTGTTTAATCAAGCGAACTTGTGAGGCTTCTAAGCCGATAAATACCTGCGTGTCTGAGGAAATATTGTCTAGTTGGCTAACCTTTTCTTGTAACCATTGATCTTGCTGTGTCTCAGTGATTGAAGGGGTTAATATTAGCCAATCAACGTTAAGGTGAGCAGGTATTGTGAGAAGGGCTTTTTCATGCTCACTGTGAATTATCATGATCACATTGCCACTTGCAGTTGCTGGTATGCGATCAATTACTGCATTAACAGCATTGATTGACGTTGAGTCACCAAGTAATACATAGTGGCTAGCATCAAACTGAGTCATTTTTAAAGGTCCTGGCCCGGCAATGGCAACCATGTCACCAATTTGTGCGCTGCTAACCCAATCAGTGGCAGGGCCGCGATGTTTGTTTATTACAAAATCAAGACTCAGTAGGCCTTGCTCTGCGTCAAAATCTCTAATGGTATATGAACGTTTAATCGCGGCATTAGGGCCACTTATTTGAGTATTAAGTTCAATGTCGCCAGCATTAGGGATTAACACTTTGACATAAGCACCTTGTTGATTGTCGGGGAAGTCAACCAATTGCTCACCACCTAATACAACACGACGTAAATATGGGCTGATATCAATAATATCACTAATGTGAGTCACTCTTACGGACGGTTTATTTGTTTTAAGGGAATGCATAAAGATTGCCTATATTGAAGTTGCATGAAGAAGTAATTTAGATGATAATATCTACTATATTTGAGTTTGTTGATTAAGTCAACTATATTGTGTGTTCAGCTGTTTTTGCTCGCTGAGATTGCACTAAGGAAGTTTTGTGTCAGAAAATATAAAAGAGCCGCTGTTTAATTTATTACACAGTATAAAGCGTTCATTACGCCAGGCCATTGACAGTAATGATTTGCAGCTAACGCCGTTGCATATGCGGGTTCTTAAAATGATTTCATTTAACAATAATCACGTTACCGCAAATGATATTGTGCAAAAAACCTTAATAGATAAGGCACAGTTAGCAAGATTGATTAAAGAACTCATTGGCCTTGGGTATGTAACTAAACTCGACAATCCAACAGATAAACGCAGTTATTACTTGGGTATTAGCTCAGAGGGGATTGATGTGGTTAAGCAATTAAGCGTTGCAGAGCAGCGCGTTAATGAAATCATGAAAAGCGGATTAACAGAGCAAGATATTGCAGACTTTACCCGGTTAGCAAAACATATGGCGCAAAATTTAAATCAACAAAATGACTAACGATGTACTGACAACAAAAAGGCCACAGAGAGTGGCCTTTTTGTTGCTTTTTCAACACGCTGCGAGAATTATTCGCCTTTACGTTTTTGCCATTTAAACAAAATCGAATAGCGCCACATACTTTTGATCACTAAATAGCCTATTAATGCCGACACGATGCTAAGCACTAAACTACCAACAAGAAATGGTGGGCCAATTGTTGACAGTGAGGCTTCAATCCATGCCCAAGTTGCTTCAAATTGAAATGCTTGTGGCTTTTGTCCAAGAATTTTTGCACCAATTAAATAGGCGCCGTAAAAGATAATGGGCATGGTAAACGGGTTTGTTATCCAAACCAGCGCAACTGCCACAGGAATATTAACATTAAATAAAATAGCAAACCCTGCTGCCACAACCATTTGAAATGGGATTGGGATAAATGCCACAAATAAGCCAACTGCGAATGCACCGGGAGCCGATTTTCGGTTAAGTGCCCATAAATTTGGTTTGTGTAATAAGGTACCAAATATCCGTAAGTATTTATGTTCACGGAGTATTTCTGGCTTGGGCATAAACTTTTTGATTATTTTTTTTGGCATATTTGTTAATTAATGTCTTAACTCATTCACTATGAATCAATTTATCTATGGCTTTTGTGCCTGCTCACTGTCAGCGATGTTATGGCCATCGCTTGTTCCTATTGGGTATCTGCCTATTTTATGTTTTTTGGCGTTGTTGTGTCTTAAAAAAGGCCCGTTTATAGCGGGTTGCCTGTTGGCTATTGTGTGGCTAAGTGCGTTTGTTCAATGTTTATTTTTGCACCAAAATGCTGAAAAGCCACAACAAATTCAATTCACGGCGCAGATAGTAGCACTTGTGAGCCAAAACAGCGACTGGATAAGTTTTGATGTGAGGGTTATACCACAAACACAAAATCGAACTTTTTTTGAAGCCGCTGCGTTAGCCAACGTGCAGCGATATTACCGATTAACTTGGCAAAAGCCAGCGAAAATTGAACCAGGGCAAATTTGGCAATTTACTGCACGGATGAAAGGCATTAGCAGCATTCAAAATCAAGGCGGATTTAATCAACAAAAGCACTATATTAGTCAGCATATTATTGCTAAAGGTCGAGTTAAACGGGCTGAAATACTGAATGAAGGGACTTCAATAAGACAAAAAATAATGGAGGTGACGTTACCGATTTTGCAACGCTTATCTCATGGTGACATTTTACAGGCGTTAATATTTGGCGATAAAAGCGCACTCGATGACGCGCGATGGCAGCAACTACGTCAAACAGGCTCAGGTCATCTTGTGGCGATTTCAGGTTTGCATTTGTCGGTGGTGTTTGGCCTTTTTTATGGTTTGTTAATGTTAGGCACCCGTGCGCTTGCACCAAAGCAACACCGGTTGAGAGTGCAGGTTATTATGCTCGTCGCTGCGCTTATCACTCTAGGTTATGGCTATTTGTCGGGTTTTGCCATTGCGACGCAACGGGCGTTGTTGATGATGTTATTGCTGGTTATTTTTAGCCTGGTTAAACAATTTAGTCATAGTTGGGATAGGTTACTCTATGCGTTATTTTTTGTGTTATTGATTGACCCTGTCGCCACGTTAGGTGCAGGTCTGTGGTTGTCTTTTCTTGCCTTGGCAATCATTCTCCTTGCTGTAACGCCGCAGCCAATATCGAATAAACCAGCAACTCCATTAGCTGCACATTCTACAAATGGTGTTTGGCAAAAATGTATGACAACAGGGCGTGCTATGCGTTTGGCTTTGTGGCAAGGCATTAAAATTTTGTGGTCAATTCAATGGCGTTTGGCGATTGGTTTAGGTGGCTTGCAAGCGGTGTTATTTGGCATGGTGACACCACACAGTATTTGGCTGAACTTATTGTTTGTGCCCTGGTTTAGCCTTGTCGCCATCCCTTTAACTATGCTGTGTTTTTGTTTGTGGCTGCTTTGTTTTACAGTGTTCGCTTTTTTAGGCACGGATCTGCATGTAGTTACATCGGTTGGCGCAACGCTATTTACCTTGGCTAATTTCAGCCTCATCCCTTTTGATAAGCTATTGCACTTAAGTGATCACCTGCCTTGGGCCTTGTTGCCTATATCTGAGCAGGCGTTGGCAGCACTGTTGTTTATGCTGATAGCCATATTAGCCATACATTTACGATTACACAGTGTTGTAGATAAACGGATTATTCGTTTTTGCTTAATGATTTTATGTTTACCTGTTGGTTTTCAAGCTATTGCAGCGTGGCAGCAACGTGGCTTGTTAAATCAAGAGTATGCAGGATTGTGGCAAATGCATGTGTTAGATGTTGCTCAAGGAACAGCAATTGTTATGCAGCAAGGACGGCATGGTTTTATTTATGACACGGGTGCTGCATATGGTGAATTTAGTTATGCTAAGAGGGCCATTGTGCCATTTTTAACAGCAAGAGGGATTTCTCAAATAGATTATATTGTGGTAAGTCATGATGATAACGACCATGTGGGTGGCTTATCTGTGCTATTACAGGCATTTAAATCTAGTCAGTTAATTGCTGATTTTAGTGATACACCCCATTCTCAAAATGCCATGTTGCAGCCCTGCAGTGGTAATATGCGCTGGTTAAATGTTGACATTCAATTGATGGCTAACCCTTTGAACAAGGCAAATGATAATAATAACTCATGTGTTATGAGCGTCACAGACGGACTCACTCGGGTGTTATTAACCGGCGATATTGAAGCGCCACGTGAGCTATCTCTACTGCAATCTGACAACAATATTACTGCGGATATATTGCTGGTGCCACACCATGGGAGTCGAACCTCTTCAACAGAGGCATTTATTGAGGCGGTTAACCCGAGTTTGGCCATTGTGAATGCAGGGTTTGCAAATCAATATGGTTTTCCTAAAGCGGATGTAATGGCCCGTTATCATCAGCGCAATGTACTAACGTTGCAAACGGGCTATGTAGGGCAAATAAGTCTTACATTTACAGAAAGAGGCTACAAAATAGCCACTTACAGACAAGATTTGGCGCCATTTTGGTACAATCAATTGTTTAAATTTGGTGAGACAACTAAAGCAGAGTAGAATACGGCTTATGTTTGCTAGTTAAGTATTGGATTCAATGTCAGCATCAACTTCGAATGAAAAAAATGAAATGTGGGTCGTTTTTAAACGTCTTATGACCTATGTTGCCCCGATGAAAACCATGTTTGTTATGGCTGTACTTGCGTTACTGACTTATGGTGCCGTAGATGCCGCGTTTATTGCGTTTATAAAACCGTTTATTGATGAAGGTTTTAGTCAGACGCCAGCGGTTGTATCTGGGGTAGATGTGCCCACTCATGGTGGATTTAATGCAGACAATGACATTATGTTCATGGCGCCGATAGTGGTTGTATTAATGTTTACCTTGCGTGGATTTGCTAACTTTGTGTCGACTTATTGTGTGTCTTATATTAGTGCGCAGCTGATTATGGTTATGCGCCAGCAAGTGTTTGAACATTATTTACGATTACCTGTGAGTTATATCGATAGAGAAAACAGCGGTAATTTGATTTCACGGGTAACGTTTGACACAGAACAAATTGCACGTGCGTCGGGCAGTGCGCTGATTTCAATCGTTCGCGATAGTATGACTGCGGTAGGCATGTTAGCCATTATGTTTTATTACTCATGGAAACTGTCGCTGTGCATTTTAGTGATTGGGCCAATTATTGGTGTCGTGATCAGTGTGGTTTCCCGCCGTTTTCGTAAGGTGTCTAAGCAGATCCAGGCTGCAATGGGCGGCGTGACAGCAACCACTGAGCAAATGATTAAAGGCCATAAAAATGTGTTGGTATTTGGAGGCCAAAAAACCGAAGTTGATCGCTTTTTTAAAGTCAATGATCGTAACCGATATCAAAACATGAAATTAGCTGTCGCTCAGTCGGTTAGCCAACCATTAATCATGGTGATTGGTTCGTTTGCGTTGGCATTTGTATTGTATGCTGCCACCTGGGACAGCATGAAAACTGATTTAACAGCAGGGACTTTTGCCGCCATTTTGGGGGCGATGCTTGCCACCTTGCAACCGATTAAAAACTTAACTCGAGTAAACGCTGAGTTTCAGCGTGGTATTGCAGCCTGTACTACTGTTTTTGAATTGTTAGATACCGCGCCAGAACCGGATAATGGTGCTTTTTCAGTTGATCGTGTTCAAGGGAAATTACGTTTTGATAACGTGACGTTTGCCTACCCAGAACAAGATAAACTTGCATTAAATGGGATTAACTTTGAAGTTCAGCCTGGTAAAACGGTTGCGTTAGTTGGCCGTTCTGGTTCGGGTAAGTCAACAATTGCGAGCCTTATTACTCGCTTTTATGGTGGCTTAAGTCACGGTGATATCACCCTCGATGACACCAGTATTTACGACTACCAGTTAAAATCATTACGTAATCAAGTTGCGCTCGTATCGCAACAAGTGACCTTATTTAATGACACCATCGCTAACAACATTGCTTATGCTTATCCTGGTGAAGTCACTCGCGAGCAAATTGTGAAAGCCGCCGAACTTGCCTATGCCATGGAGTTTATTAACACTTTGCCCGAAGGATTAGAAACACAAGTCGGTGAAAACGGAGTGTTATTGTCTGGTGGTCAGCGTCAGCGGATTGCCATTGCCAGAGCCATGCTGCGAGATGCGCCAGTACTTATTTTAGATGAGGCAACCTCAGCATTAGATACTGAGTCTGAAAAAGCCATTCAAAAAGGCTTAGATAATTTACGTCACAACCGTACCTCGATTGTTATTGCTCACCGTTTATCAACCATTGAAAGCGCTGATGAAATTTTGGTTATTGACCAAGGTCAAATTGTTGAGCGCGGTAATCACAGTGACTTGATTGAGCAAAAAGGCATTTACGCCAATTTGTATAAGATGCAGTTTAGCCAGTAAGGTCAGGGTGATGCAGCAACTTATCCATCGAATTTGGTATAAAAACCATTGGGCTAAATGGCTTTTATTGCCTTTTTCTTGGTTATTTAGTGGGATTTCTATGTTTAGGCGGACCTTGTTTCGTCTTGGTATTCAATCTGCTGAAGTATTACCCGTACCCGTGATTGTTGTAGGTAATATAACCGCTGGTGGCAGTGGTAAAACGCCTACAGTGATTTATTTAATTGAGCTTTTACGCCGTCAAGGCTATAACCCTGGCGTGATCAGCCGAGGCTATGGTGTTGATATCAAGGGCTGTGTTTTGGTTAGCTCTGGGGCTAAAGCCTGTGATGTAGGTGATGAACCGGCAATGATTATGGCGAGAACGCAGGTCCCTATGGTTGTTGGACCAAGGCGAGTCGACGCTGCAAACATGTTATTGGCGCAATCTAATGTTGATGTGATTATTAGTGATGATGGCCTACAGCATTATGCATTAGCACGAGATATTGAAATCGCATTGCTCGATGGGCAGCGCCGATACGGTAATCAGTGCTTGCTTCCAGCAGGGCCATTACGTGAAGGGCTTTGGCGTTTAGACAGTGTCGATTTTGTGATAAATAATGGCGGCCCAGCCTACCCAAATGAAATTTTAATGAGCTTAATACCTGCTCTTTTAGTGAATCTAAATAATCCATTAAGCGAGATGTTTAACATAGATAATCCCATAGTTGCGATGGCGGCTATCGGTAATCCACAACGTTTTTTTAATACTCTTTCTCAATTAGGCTATCAATTAGCTAATACTGTTGAATTTACAGACCACCAAGCTTTTTCAGCGTCAGAACTCAATAGTTTGTCTAAGGTACACCCATTAGTGATGACAGAAAAAGATGCGGTTAAATGTCGCGATTTCGCTCAAAGTCACTGGTGGTATTTACCGGTTAATGCGAAGCTTACCCCAGAATTTGATCAAGCATTGTTGAGCCGATTACAACAAGTGGCTCAAACTAAAAAAGGACTGTCTTATGGCATTTGATAAAAAATTACTCGAAATTGTAGCTTGCCCTGTGTGTAAAGGTAAGCTGGAATATGACAAAGCGCAACAACAACTAATTTGTAAATTTGATAAATTAGCCTACCCAATTACAGAAGGTATTCCGGTATTGCTAGAAAATCGTGCAACACCTTGGGTTGCTGAATAATACTGAGAATTGCTTTATTTAAAAACGTCCTTTGAGGCGTTTTTTTATGTCTGCGATATAGAGTCAGTAGGGCGATTGCCGCGTTTTGTATGCTAGCTGTTTTCACATAGCAGGTGGCGTCGCTATGGCCTATAACGATATCGCTAAGAGTTAAGGTACTTAATTGGTTTTTAATGCGCTTTTGTGTAATGCCTAGCTTAAATAAAAAAGCTTGCTGATGAGCAAGCTATTTTTTGTTTTACGTTTTTGTGCTTAAGTCTTGATAAAGCGTTTCTATCCATTTATCAGCAGAGATAAAGTTCCATTCCCAGTCTTTATATTCTTTGGGCACGCCCATTTGCTTGATTGCTGCAAGGTCATTCCCTTTTTCGATTTCGCCTCGCATCCAATTAATGCTGTCATCGAGCATATGTTTAAATTTTAATAACTCGTTACGAGTGGCAAGCTCGCCATGGCCAGGAATAACTTTGGTCTTGTTGTCTAGTTTATCTAAAATCGCACTGACATTATCGCGATACCCCATTACTGAACCACCGCCATTGAGATCTATGTATGGAAATCGGTCTTTAAAATACAAATCTCCCATATGAACAATATTGGCTTTTTTCCATATTACCACACTGTCGCCATCGGTATGCCCAGGGCCAAGGTGTACAACTTCAAGTGTGTCGTGATTAAAATGAATAGAGATGTGTTCTGCATAGGTGATAACCGGTAAGGCAGATTTTGGGGTTTTGGTGTCTTCTTTTAAGCGTTTTAATACATTGTGATGAGCTAAAATGGTGCCAGTGGCGCCAAAATGCGCATTACCGCCAGTGTGATCACCATGATAATGGGTATTAACGATGTATTTCGGGGTGCCAGCTTGTATATCGTTTAACGCAGCTAAAATTTTATCAGCCAGTGGCGCAAATTGGTCATCAATAATTAATATGCCATCACTGCCTGCCGATACACCAATATTGCCGCCTGCGCCCATAAACATGTAAGTATTGTCAGCAAGCTTTTTTGAGGTGATGTTAACATCGCTCATGCTGTTATCTGCCATAAGATTGCTACTCAGAGCCAATATGCTTAACCCAATCAATGGAGTGTAAAATCTCTGTTTCATGTGTGTCCCTTTATTTGCGCAGTAATATCTGCGATACACTACCTGTTAATACTGATATTTAGGTTTGTATGATCACTTTTAGGTTGCAAACTTGTTGTTATTTTCATTGTTAGGTCCAAGGTAACAGTTTTTGGGCAAAATTGTTGGCTAATCCTAATCGAATAGCCGCACGATGACGGATTAAATATAATGCTTGGTAACATAAAGGCACTAAATACAAGCTGGTTACCGTTGAAAAGGTCAACCCGCCAATAATAGCGATTGCCATTGGGGAGTATGGTGGACCACCTCCACCAATTTGAGTGTCTCCCATCGCCAATGGCACTAAGCCCAACACCGTGGTTGCAACCGTCATCAATACGGGGCGCAAGCGAGTGATACACACACTAATAATCGTGTCGCTTAGTTTGTCTAATTCCGGTGTCATTTGGTTTATTTGATCAACCAAAACAATGCCGTTATTCACCACTATGCCCATTAAAATCAAGATGCCAATCATCGCCATCACCGACATTGGGGTGCCAGTCAGCCACAACGCCCAAAATACTCCAGTGATTGAAAACATTATTGATGTAATGATTGCTGTGGGCAGAAGTAGTGATTCAAATAACGCAGCCATGACGATGTAAATCATTGCGATGGCTAAAATCATATTCACTGCCATTATTGATTGGTCTTCATCTTGACGTTCAAAACCGCCACGAAGCGAATAGCCGTAACCGTAAGGGAAATTCACAGAGTCCATTACCTGGGTAATTTTTTCTTGTGCTTCTTCGGTGGTAAAGTCGTCTAAATTAGCGCCAATCGATAGCGCTGTCTGGCGATTAAAATGTCTTATTGTGTCAAAACGAGGCACCACAGAGACCTGGGCTAAACTGTCGAGAGTAAACACTCTGTCACCTTGACGAATAATCGGCAGCTGTTTGAGTTTTTCCAGTGACTGTTGCCAGTGCTTGTCATAGGCTAATTCAATGCGCAGTTCACCGCTGGGATCATGTCTAAATGAGCGCAATGGTGACCCGCGAAGTGCGATGGCAATGTTGGTGGCAATATCATTTAGGGTAAGATCTAAACGTGCAGCTATTTCTCGGTCTATCACTATGATGACTTCTTGCTGTGCGCCGTTAACCTCAGAGCGTACATCAACTAGGCCTTTAATGTTGTTCAGTAGTGGAACCACTTGCTCACTGATCCGAATAAGCTCAGTGGTTGAGCGCCCAGTGAGTGTGACTCGTATTCCACTGCTTTCATTACCCCAGCCAAATTGTGGTGTGGCAATTGAAAACTTAGGAAATCCTTCACGGATCATTTTTTTCAACTCACTCATTTCGATAGGAATATCTTTTTTTAATAGAATGGTTGATTGTGCATCGTGTGGCGCGTAATAACTGTAAACAGCATCAATGTAAAACGTGTCTTTATTAGCGTATAAATAGTCTTCCATGCTGTTAATCATGGCTTCAGTTACGGCTAAATTATGGCGGCCTTCAAGTTGATAATTAATGTAGAGCCTATCGTTACCTTCGCCGTCACCTTGATCTTGTTTAACTAAACTCAATGGTAACGCTGTAGACACTAATAAGGCGATCGCGATTACACCCGAACGTTTAGGACGGGTTAATACCCAGGTTAAGCTACGTTGATAAAATAGCCCAAGACGGGTGTTGTGATTGGCTGGTTCAACCTCAAAATGAAAATGATTAAGCATGAGTGGAATAAGTGTTTTGGCAACTAATAAAGAGGCCGCTAACGAAATACAAATAGCCACAGCAACATGCTCTAAAAAGATAGTGAGCTGCACTTTTACCCCAAATATATTAGGTAAAAACACAATGGCCGTTGTTAGTGTTCCAGCCAATACCGCTAAAGACACTTTTTCAACACCGCTTAACACGGCTTGTTGATTTGCCTTTATTTGGCAGGTGTCGTCAATATTGGCCGCTTGTTTTTCTTGCAATACGCTTTCAGTGACTACTACGGCATTATCAATTAGCATTCCAACAGCCAGTAGTAGCCCCATCATAGATAAAATATTGAGGCTATAGCCTAATATGTACATGCCTGCAAAGGTCATACACAGCGAAATGGGCACAGACGACACCACGACTAAAGTCATTTTTAGGTTTCGTAAAAACAGAAACAAAACCCCAAACGATAACAATGCGCCGATTAACCCAGACAATAAGAGATCTTTTAGTGAGGATTTAACGCCAAAGGCTTGGTCCTCCATAATAAATAACTTTATCCCTTGAAATTGCTGATCTTGTTTAACGAGCTCGATAACGTTAAGCACTCGGTCTGAGACTTCAACTAGGTTGGCGCCAGACTCTTTAAACACATCAATACCGACTGCGTATTTTTGATCTAAATGTCTGCCTTCTATTTTTTCAGGTAACGCATAACTGACCGTTGCGATGTCTTGCAAATGAATACCAGGAACTATCACTAAGGTGTTTATGTCGTCGAGACTGGTAAATTCTCCTTTTGGGGTTACTTGGTAAACTTGGGCATTTGTGCGAATGGTGCCCGCACTGATGACAAAATTTTCAGCTAACAACCGACTACGAAGTGCCTGGCTGTTTATACCTGACGCGGCTAATTTATCGGCATTTAGCCGTATTTCAATTTGTTTTTGTTCAACGCCATAGAGGGTAACTTTAGATACACCATCGACCCGTTCAAGCGGTTTACGTAGCTGTTTATCAAGTAAATCAAATGCGTTAGACAGCTCTCTCTCGCTCGATATACGAATGGTTAGCACCGGCATATCAGCAGTAGAAAACTGTTGAATAAACACTCGCTCAACATCTTTAGGCAGCATATGCCTTACAGAATCTATTTTTTCACGGGCTTCTAGGCTTTTGGTTGCGACATCTTCACCCCATTTCATATTCAGTTGTATAAAGGCGCCGTCTTGGGTTGAGTCTGAGCGTACTTCTTCTATGCCGCTCATTGTGGCCAATGACTCCTCAAGAACTTTGGTAATATCGCGTTCGACCTCTGCAGGGCTTGAGCCTTTATAAGGCACATTGACAACGATTTGTGGAATATCAATGCCCGGAAACATCTCTAGTGGCAACATTCGGCTTGCCGCCATACCAAATAACAAAATGGCGATAAAAAACATGCTCGTGGTGACTGGGCGTTTTATTGCCAGTTGGGTGATATTCATATTGTTGACTCCATATTGTCGAACTCAACTGGCGCATTGTATTGTTTACGGTCAAATAATGCGTAAAGCGCAGGGATCACAACAAGAGTTAACATGGTTGAAATACTTAAGCCGAAAATAACGGTGATAGCCATCGGCGCGCGCACTTCACTGCCATCACCCATGCCAATCGCCATGGGTAATAACCCCAATGTTGTTGTTAAGGTTGTCATCAAAATGGGGCGTAACCGAGATTGGGCAGCATCATTAATGGCTGTCAATTTATCTACGCCTTCACGGCGAAGTTGATTGATGCGATCAACTAATACAATGGCATTGTTGACAACAATACCGGCGAGCATGATAAGTCCAATAAACACCACCACACTTAAGTGAGTGCCAGTGATAAATAAACCAACAATACTACCTGCAACCGCCATGGGTACTGCTATGAGTATTAACAGCGGATGTAATAAGGATTCAAACTGACTGGCCATCACCAAGTAAACTAAAAAGATAGCCAGCACTAAAGCGATTTTTAATGAATCAAAAGAGTGTTCCATTTCTTCATTTTGACCGCCAAAACGAGCTTGAATTGAGCCAGGTAGTTGCTGTTTAGCGAGGATGTTATTGGCCTCAAGTACTGCCTCAGCAATATCGCCATAAGCTAAATTAGATGACACAATCGCCACGCGTTGTTGGCTAATTCGGTTAATGGCTGAAGGCCCGATTTGTAAATTTACTTTTGCAATGGCATTAAGGGGGATAGGTTGGCTGCTGTCAGGATTAATAATCAAGGACTCTATGTCACTAATTTGATCCCGCTCAGCGAGTTCACTTCGTACTAAAATATCGACTTTACGGTCTCGCACCGTGAACTGACTTGCAACGGTACCGCCAACACGTTGAGCGATACGATTTGCAACCGTTGGTGCATCCATGCCAAGAGCGGCTAAACGCTCATGATCAAAATGAATACTGATTTCGGGTTGACCATCGCGCAGTGAAGTATTGATATCGCTAAAGCGGTCATTTTCTGCCAATGCTTTAACCAGTTGATCAGCACTTAGTTTAAGTAACGTTAAGTCATAACCTGAGAGCTCAATTTCTATCGGCGTTTTAAAACTAAATAATTCAGGATGCTCTATTTGTGCTTCAAGCGCTGGAATGCTACGGGCTGTTTTACGAAGCACCTGGCTAACGGCATCAAAGGCTAAGTGATCAGCCAATACCACTTGTAATCGCCCCCAGTTTTCGCCACCTCTTGCTGTGTCTGATGTCATTAAGCCGCCGCTACCAGCCTGGCTGTATGCGTGTTTTACATCGTCGCGATCGTTAATTGATAACGCGAGCTGTTGAAGAACCGCGTCTGTCTCGCTAACTTCGGTACCTGGTGGTAATAGTATTTCTACATAAAACTCACCCTGATTCATGGGGGGAATGAGCTCCATACCAAGCCTAGGCAATAAACTACTAGCAGCCAATGTCATTATCAACGCGACAACCACAGTGAACACTTGATGGCGCAGCGCATGACGTAAAATGCGGTAATAAAATGACTCAACTATGCGATAAACTGCATTAAAACCTGCACAAATTGGCCTTAATATTAATCCCATTACGCTACTGACACATCTGCTGATAACGATAACTGCGGTGAGTAGGCCTGCTGGGATATAGCTAAACAGTAACTTAAATGGAAATTGTACTATCGCCAGGGCGTAGTAACCTGTTTTGCCTTTTAGGCTAGTTGGTTTTGTTACAACATTAGCTGTAAGTGGCTGAGGCAAGCTAGTAAACCCATTGCGTGATGCCAACATGGGGATGGCGGTTAAAGCAACAAACAGTGAGGCAAGTAGAGCAAAGGTGACGGTTAACGCTTGGTCGGCAAACAGTGCAGCAGCTATTCCATCAACAAACACTAACGGTAAAAACACGGCTAATGTGGTTAACGTTGAGGCAAAAATGGCGCCTGATACTTCTTTACAGCCTGTAACTGCGGCCTCAATTTTGCTCATTCCTTGTGCTTTGTAACGGTCTATGTTCTCTAAAACCACAATGGCATTATCAACTAACAAGCCGATGGCCAGTGCAATGCCGCCCAGTGACATGATGTTTAAACTAATATCAGCAAAATACATCATATTAAAGGTTGCAATAACTGAGAATGGAATGGATATTGAAATAATGAGGGTGGCGATAATGTCGCGTAAAAAGAGGTAAATCACCATCATTGCCAATAAGCTACCAAACAAGGCGGCAGAGGTGACTTCATTAACGGCACTCTCAATAAATTCAGATTGATCGTAAATTACTTTTAATTGATGTTCATTGCCGGCCTGATTAATGTTAGCCAGTTCTGCGAGTAACTTTTTAGCCACGGCAACGGTATTGGCATCACCTTCTTTATAAATGGCAAGTTCAATCGACTCCATTTCACCGATACGCGTAATGTCACTGCGCTCTTTGTAAGCATCTGATATGGTTGCAATGTCAGCTAGCCTTACGAGAGTTTGTCCGTGACGATAAACGATGACTTGGCCAAGCTCGTCCAGTGAGTTGAATTGATTTAAGGTTCTAACTAAATATTCTTTGTCGCCTTGAATCACTTTACCCGCAGATAAATTGATATTTTCTTCATTTATGCGACGTTTTATTTGGTCGGCATTAAGATTTAATTGACTGAGTTTTTGCTGATTGAGCTCAATGTGGACTTCTTGTTCTAGCCCTCCTGATAATCGCACTGCCGCAACACCAGATAATGCTTCAAGACGACGTTTAAGTTCTTCATCAGCAAAGGTACGCATTTGTTTTAATTGTTCTGCGTCGGCATTAGGGACAGAAAACGCTAAGCGCATAATAGGATCTAAATTAGGGTTAAAGCGCAATAACAGGGGTTTATTAATGTCTAAAGGCAGCTCAATGGTGTCGATTTTTTCTCGCACTTCTAGGCTTGCCATGTCCATGTTTGTGCCCCATTCAAATTCAAGCACTACATCAGACATACCTGAGCGTGAAATCGAGCTGATTTTACGTAAGCCTTTGACGACGCCAACGGCTTCTTCTATGGGTTTAGACACAAGTTGTTCAATTTCAACCGGTGCTGCGCCATCGTAAGCGGTACGAATGGTCACGCTAGGGTAGCTTAAGTCGGGTAATAATTTTACAGCTAGGCGTGAAAAGCCCACCATTCCAAAAAGCATTACTGCAAGCATGAACATCCACACAGTGACCGGACGGTTCACTGAAGTATTTATCATCGACATGTTCTTGCTCCGTTATCTAATTGCAGCAAAGTTAAGTGGTGTAATTATCTCAACCAAAGACCGATCTTTAAGGTTTTGTTGGCCACGAATAACAATTTGCTCGCCAGCACTAACGCCAGACAAAATTTCAACGGTATTGTTTTCACGGTAGCCTAAGCTAACTTCACGTCGCTCGGCTGTTGTGTCTTTGATAACATATAATGCTTGAGTATTATCTTGGTTTATCAGTGCATTATAGGGCACGGTTAACACATTTTGATGGGTGTCATATTTCAATTCTACGCGGGTAAACATACCCGCTTTTAAGACTGCATTTTGATTGGGTACCGCTAAGGTTACTTTAAATGTGCCACTTTGCGGATCGACAATCGGGCTAATCCGCAAAACCGTGGCATCGATTATCGTGTTGTTTGCTGTTGGATGTTGTTGAGAAATACTGGCATGTTGACCAATGCGTAAGCTGGTCAGTTCTTGTTCTGGCAAATGTAAAATACCGTGGAGCTGATCTTGATTAACCACATAAAAGAGTTCTTGAAATTCTTTGGCCATATTACCCACTTTGATATGGCGCGCTGCGATTACACCGTCAATAGGTGAGGTGATCTGACTTTCTTTGACTTGTAATTGCGCTAAGTCGCGTTGCGCTTTAGCGGCTTGAAGGTTGAATTCAAGTTTTGCTAATGCATCTTGGCTAATAAACTCTTTATTACTCATTTTATTTAAACGATTGAGTTCTTGCTCAATGATTTGTACTTCAGCTTCGGAGCGATTAAAGTCATATCGTTGGCGCTTAGCATCAATTACCGCCAGTACTTGTCCTTTAGTCACTCTGTCGCCTTCTTCTACATTAATGACTTCTACAATGCCTGAGATACGGCTCATCACGTGTGATTCTTCGGGGGCTTCAAGTGTTGCAGTGGTACTGTAAAATGAGGATACATTGCCGGTTTGAACGACTGTTGTTTCAACGGGTATAGCAAACTTTTCTTCCTGTTTACTCTTTTCTTCTTCGCCGCCACATGCGCTGAGTGCAGTGATACAAACGAAGGGGATGATGAGTTTTTTCATGCTGTTAAACCTATCCATTGGATACCTGCCAGTGTTATATTTTTTAGTTAATGACGGTTTAAAAATATGTTATGCCTTTATTGGTAAACGTCACGTTATCATTTGTAACTAATGTTAATTAACTGGGTGTAGCACTAAGTGTGCCAAAGTTTATAAGTATTAAATTACAAAGAGTTATGTGGTATGACTTACTGTGTTGGCGAAATTGACAATGTTAAATTAGTGAGAATAATTACAATTTGGTGTGATTCGTGATCATTTAATCGTTGAATTGGTAGACGGGTGTTTGATGTGGATAACAATTGATCTTAATAAAAGGAAATATTAATGAGAGCAGCAATATGGTTGTGCACAGTAACAGCGGCATTGTTATTGTCTTCTTGCAGTATGTTAGTGAGTCAGCAAACAGGTAAGCAGTCAGTATCAAGTAGTTTGATAGACTTTTTGTATCCTAAAAAAGAGCAGCGAGCAATACACAGTGAAGAAATCCCTGTGCTGACTTTGCCTGTTAAAGTGGGTATTGCATTTGTGCCTTCGTCTGGATGGCAACATGATGGTATCCATAATAAAGATCAATATGAGTTACTTGATAAGGTTAAAAGCGCATTTGTTAAATATGACTATATTGATCATATTGAGGTTATTCCTAGCTCATATTTAGCGGGTGGCGAGGGGTTCACAACACTTGAACAAGTAGGGCGTTTATATGATATCGATGTTATCGCGTTAGTGTCGTACGATCAGGTTACACAATCGGTTGAAAATAACGCGGCACTCTTGTATTGGACCATTGTGGGTATGTATGTGATACCGGGTAACGAAAATACCATTCAAACGTTTGTTGATACCGCAGTATTTGATATTAAAAGTCGTAAAATGCTATTTAGGGCACCAGGGATCAGCAAACTCGAAAAACGCACCACAGCTATTGGTATTGATGAAACCATGACTGAAAAATCGATGGAGGGGTTCAATATTGCTGTCAGTGATATGAGCAAAAATCTCGATGATGAACTTGCTCGATTTAAAGTGAGGGTGAAAGAAGAGAAGAT
This sequence comes from Shewanella inventionis, assembly GCF_019931735.1. Classification (NCBI taxonomy): domain Bacteria; kingdom Pseudomonadati; phylum Pseudomonadota; class Gammaproteobacteria; order Alteromonadales; family Shewanellaceae; genus Shewanella; species Shewanella inventionis. Next base: position 2,541,838 of record NZ_CP082926.1, read on the forward strand.
TGCGAAGGTTGAGCACAGCAGCAATTACAGTGGTGGTTCTGTTGATCTGTACTTTAGCTTGCTGCTATTAGCCATGTTATGCATTCGATTTAGCGGTCATTACGTTAAGCGCTTAGTGTTGAGTGCTAAGTGCTAGCAAGCATTTTTCCTCTGCTGCATTGTAAACACCAGTTAATTTTACACAACAAAAAAGCGCCTTTCGGCGCTTTTTTAGTTTGGTTAATCAAGAGATTAACGCTTATCAACGCTCACAAAATCACGCGAAGACTCACCAGTGTATAACTGACGAGGACGGCTGATTTTATGGCCTGGTTGATCTAACATTTCTTTCCAGTGAGAAATCCAACCAACAGTACGTGACAATGCAAATAGCACTGTAAACATGCTGGTAGGGATACCAATGGCTTTCATGATGATACCAGAGTAGAAGTCAACGTTAGGGTATAGCTTCTTAGAGATGAAGTACTCATCTTCAAGTGCAATACGCTCAAGTTCCATTGCTACATCTAATAATGGATCAACCACTTTCAGTTCTTTAAGGACTTCATGACAGGTTTCACGCATGACTTTAGCGCGAGGGTCGAAGTTTTTATAAACACGGTGACCAAAGCCCATTAGGCGGAATGGATCATTTTTGTCTTTCGCTTTCTCGATGAACTCAGGAATGCGATCAACGCTGCCGATTTCTTCTAGCATCTGCAGACACGCTTCGTTAGCACCGCCATGAGCAGGTCCCCATAACGAAGCAATACCTGCTGCGATACATGCAAATGGATTAGCACCTGAAGAGCCAGCTAAACGAACTGTAGATGTTGATGCATTTTGCTCGTGATCTGCGTGTAATACAAAAATACGTTCCATGGCTTGTTCAACCACTGGATTAACTTTGTATGGTTCACAAGGCGTCGCAAACATCATCGACAGGAAGTTACCCGCATAACTTAAATCGTTGCGTGGGTAAACAAAAGGTTGACCCATTGAATATTTGTAGCACATCGCTGCGATGGTCGGCATTTTCGACACTAGGCGGTAAGCTGCAATTTCGCGATGCTTTGGATTGTTCACATCAAGAGAGTCTTGATAGAAAGCAGAAAGTGCACCGGTCACACCACAAAGCATTGCCATTGGGTGTGCATCACGACGGAAGCCTCTGAAGAAGAAGGCAATTTGCTCGTGAACCATAGTGTGTTCTTTCACCGTGGCAACAAATTGTTCATATTCAGCTTTCGATGGCAAATCACCGTAAAGGAGCAAGTAGCATAAATCTAAATAAGTTGATTCAGTGGCTAGCTGTTCAATTGGGTATCCACGATGTAACAAAATACCTTTATCACCGTCGATATAGGTAATTGCTGACTCACAAGATGCAGTCGCTAAAAAACCTGGATCAAAGGTGAAATACCCTTTTTTCCCAAGTGTACTGATGTCAATAACATCAAAACCTTCAGTACCTTTTTTAATAGGCAGGTCGATTGAATCGTTTCCTGGTAACTCTAATTTGGCTATATTATCAGCCATACCCCGTTCTCCTTACGTCATTCTTATCTATGAGTGCGGCATGTTAAGCGGACATTACTGTACAGCGAATGTGGATCGCAGATCAATTTAAATAAGCGTTTAAATTTGTTAGACCATGGTATATGTCCACTGAAAACCGCACTGTGCTTGCATTAGAATAAAAAATTACTAAAAAAACTTATTTTGCATAATGTGAGGTTTGTATTTGACAATTCCCGCGAGTATACTTGCCTGCGTCCCTAAGGGAGACCAACGTCACAGTTTAGAAATGATGAATTTACGAACTAAATAGTGATTTCTCAACTGACTAGATGTTTGAGAGTAGTCTGTTTTTTGTTTAATAGTGTTATGCCGAATGTCGACATTGTCCATTAAGCAAAGAATAGACACATAACAAAAATAATGCTCAATGGAGCTGAGTGAGCAGAACGTGAAAAAGCAAAGACCTGTCCATCTAGACCTGCAAACGATTCGCTTTCCTGCAACAGCGATCGCGTCAATCCTACACCGTATTTCCGGTGTCATCATGCTATTTGCTATTGGTATCCTTCTTTGGTTGTTAAATTCAACTTTAACATCAGCAGACGGTTTCGCTAGCGTACAATCCTTGTTTGATAGTTTCGTGATGAAGTTCATCCTCTGGGGAATTCTAACCGCGTTGGGTTATCACTTATTAGGTGGCATTCGTCATTTAATTATGGATACCGGCCGTTGGGAAGAGTTAACGTCGGGTGTCGCATCAGCTAAGGCTACATTTGCATTAGCAGCAGCCTTATCAATCATAGCGGGGATTTGGGTATGGTAACAAACGCAGCAAGTTTTGGACGCAGTGGTGTTCATGACTATATTTTATTACGCGCAAGCGCAGTGATTCTCGCTTGTTATACTATTTTTTTAGTAGGCTTTATCGCGTGTAGTGCCCCGTTAACCTTCGAGATTTGGAGTGGCTTATTTAGCGCACTGCCAATGAAAGTGTTTACCCTATTAACGCTGGTTGCCTTGCTTGTCCATGCTTGGATTGGTGTATGGCAAGTGTTGACTGACTATGTCAAACACACTGCGTTACGTGGTGTATTACAGTTTACCTTTGTTGTTGTCGCGTTTAGTTATTTAGCGTCAGGCATTGTAATAGTGTGGGGTGTTTAAGTGAGTATTCCAGTACGCGAATTTGATGCTATCGTAATCGGCGCTGGTGGCGCTGGTATGCGTGCAGCATTACAGATTTCTAAAGAAGGTAAAAGCTGTGCGCTTTTATCAAAAGTGTTTCCAACTCGTTCACATACCGTGTCTGCTCAAGGTGGTATCACCGTAGCATTAGGTAATGCGCACGAAGACCATTGGGAACAGCACATGTACGATACGGTTAAAGGTTCTGATTTTATCGGTGACCAAGAAGCCATTGAATTTATGTGCCAAACCGGCCCAGAAGCCATTATCGAACTTGAACAAATGGGCTTACCATTTTCTCGTTTCGATAACGGTACTATTTATCAACGTCCTTTCGGTGGTCAATCTCGTAACTTTGGTGGCGAGCAAGCAGCACGTACTGCCGCAGCGGCTGACCGTACAGGTCACGCGTTACTGCATTGTCTATATCAACAAAACGTTAAGCATAAAACAGATGTATTTTCTGAATGGTATGCATTAGATCTCGTTAAAAACGAAGATGGCGTTGTTGTGGGTTGTACCGCGATTGAAATCGAAACTGGCGAAATTGTTTACTTTAAAGCTAAAGCAACCATTTTAGCGACGGGTGGTGCAGGGCGTATTTACGCGTCAACCACTAACGCCCATATTAACACTGGCGATGGTGTTGGTATGGCTGCTCGCGCTGGTGTTCAGTTACAAGACATGGAAATGTGGCAGTTCCACCCAACGGGTATTGCTGGCGCAGGTGTGTTGGTTACTGAAGGTTGCCGTGGTGAAGGTGGATATCTGTTAAACAAAGATGGCGAACGTTTCATGGAACGTTATGCGCCAAACGCAAAAGACTTGGCGTCACGTGACGTAGTTGCGCGTTCAATGATGACAGAAATCCGTGAAGGTCGTGGTTTAGATGGTCCTTTAGGCCCACACTGCTTGCTTAAACTGGATCACCTAGGTAAAGAAACTCTAGAAGCTCGTTTACCAGGCGTTTGTGAACTATCGCGTACATTTGCGCATATCGATCCGGCTGATGGCCCGATCCCTGTATTACCAACTTGTCATTATATGATGGGTGGTTTACCGACTAAAGTTAGCGGACAGGTTATTCGTAAGAATGATGACGGCACAGAACAAGATGTACTTGGTTTGTTTGCAGTAGGTGAGATTGCCTGTGTATCAGTACATGGTGCTAACCGTTTAGGCGGTAACTCACTTCTCGATTTAGTGGTATTTGGTCGTGCAGCAGGTCAGCATTTAGGTAAAGCATTAGATGCAACACCTGATCCAAAAGCAGCGACAGACGTAGAAATTAATGCATCACTTGCCCGTCTTAACCGTTGGGAAAGCAACAAAGACGGTGAAGATCCAGCGGTTATCCGTAAAGATCTTCAATTGTGTATGCAATTAAATTTCTCTGTTTTCCGCAGTGGTGAAGCCATGGCTGAAGGTTTAGAACAGCTTCAAGCAATTCAAAAGCGTCTTGAAAATGCTAAGTTAAGCGATAACTCAAAAGAGTTTAATACTCAACGTATTGAATGCTTAGAGTTAGACAACTTAATGGCTACAGCGCTAGCGACTGCCTATGCAGCTAACTTCCGTACTGAAAGCCGCGGCGCGCATTCTCGTGAAGATTATTTAGAGCGTGATGATGATAACTGGTTATGCCATAGCTTATTTGACCCTGTCACTAGAGCAATGAGCAAGCGTGATGTCAACATGGCACCTAAATTACGTGAAGCCTTCCCACCTAAGAAACGTACCTACTAAGGCAGGAGTTGCAAAGATGAAATTAACATTTGCAGTGTATCGTTATAATCCTGATGTAGATACTAAGCCTTACATGAAGGATTACACCCTAGAAGTGCCAGACGGCTCTGATATGATGGTGTTAGATGCATTAATCAAACTGAAAGAACAAGACTCAACGCTTGCGTTTCGTCGCTCATGCCGTGAAGGTGTTTGTGGTTCTGACGGTTTAAACATGAATGGTAAAAACGGACTTGCGTGTATCACGCCATTATCGACCTTTAAAGGGAAGAAAATTGAAATCCGTCCTTTACCAGGCATGCCGGTAGTCCGTGATTTGGTTGTAGACTTAACGCAATTCTACAAGCAATACGAAAAAATTAAGCCTTATCTAATTAATGATGAAAAGGCGCCAGCTCGTGAACATTTACAATCACCTGAAGAGCGTGCTCATTTAGATGGTTTATATGAATGTATCATGTGTGCCTGCTGTTCAACTGCGTGTCCATCTTTCTGGTGGAACCCAGATAAATTTATCGGGCCAAGCGGCTTATTACATGCTTATCGCTTCTTGATTGATAGTCGTGACACGGCCACTGAAGAGCGTTTGTCTGAGTTAGACGATGCTTACAGTGTGTTCCGTTGCCACGGTATCATGAACTGTGTTGACGTTTGTCCAAAAGGATTAAACCCAACAAAAGCGATTGGCCATATTAAGTCAATGTTGCTTAAGCGAGCTGTTTAATGCACGAAGTAGAGCAACATAATATTTATTATTAGCTCTTGTAAGAGTCATCTTCATATTGGGGGTGGCTCTTTTGTGTGTTTAAGAAAGACCTTCTGCAATAATCTTGTTAAGATAATTTCAGAATACGTGTGAATAACCCTGCTTATTCACTGTTATGTTTATGGCTAGCACGTGTATCAAGTTTGAAAGGAATAACAATGCACCAAGGCATCATGAAAGCCTGGCTCGATTCATCACATTTAAGTGGTGCTAACTCGACCTACGTAGAAGAGATGTATGAAGCCTATCAAGAAGATCCGCAATCGGTAACTGCTGATTGGCAGCTTGTTTTTGATAATCTCCCGCCAGTGAACGGTGCCTCAGTAGATGTGCCCGAAACCGCCCACTCTAAAGTTCGTGACTATTTTCGTAGTTTAGCCCTTGAAAGTCGTTCAAAAGGCGCAGCGCGCGTAAGTGACCCCGAGCTAGACGCAAAACAAGTTAAAGTCTTGCAACTTATAAACGCTCACCGTTTCCGTGGTCACCAAAATGCAAATCTTGATCCTTTAGGATTATGGAAGCGTGAGGCTGTTCAAGAATTAGACCCTGCTTACCACGGCTTAACGGCTGAAGACATGCAGCGCGAGTTTAATACTGGTTCGTTTGCTTTAGGCGGCGAAACCATGAAGCTTGCAGATATAATTCACGCGTTGAAAACCACCTATTGTGGTTCGATTGGCGCTGAGTATATGCACATTACCGACACTGATGAAAAACGTTGGATCCAACAACGTCTTGAGCCAACACTGGGTAAAGCAAAATACGATAACGCGGTTAAAAAACGTATTCTTGAAGGGTTGAACGCTGCTGAAGGTATGGAAAAATACCTTGGTGCTAAGTTCCCTGGGGCTAAACGTTTCTCCCTAGAAGGTGGCGATGCGTTAGTACCTATGATGCGTGAAATTATTTACCGTGCAGGCGAAGCCGGAACCAAAGAAATTGTCGTCGGTATGGCTCACCGCGGTCGATTAAACCTGTTGGTCAATATTTTAGGTAAACGTCCTGCTGAATTGTTTGACGAATTTGCTGGTAAGCATGCTGATACTCATGGTTCAGGTGATGTGAAATACCATCAAGGTTTTTCATCAGATTTTGAAACCCCAGGCGGCAATGTTCATTTAGCATTAGCCTTTAACCCATCTCACCTAGAGATCGTTAACCCAGTGGTTATTGGTTCTGTTCGCGCTCGTCAAGACCGTCGTGGTTGTAAAGATGGCTTACAAGTGATGCCAATTACCATTCACGGTGACTCGGCCATTACGGGGCAGGGCATTGTACAAGAGACGTTTAACATGTCTCAAACACGTGGTTTTACTGTGGGCGGAAGTATTCGTATCGTAGTGAACAACCAAGTGGGCTTTACCACGTCTAACCATGCTGATGTGCGTTCTACAGAATACTGTACTGACATCGCCAAAATGGTGCAGGCGCCTATTTTCCACGTTAATTCAGATGACCCAGAAGCGGTAGCGTTTATTTCTCAGCTTGCTGTCGATTATCGTAATGAATTTAAACGTGATGTTGTTATTGATTTAGTGTGTTACCGTCGTCATGGCCATAACGAAGCCGATGAGCCTAGTGCCACTCAGCCGTTAATGTACGCAAAAATCAAAAAGCATCAAACTCCTCGTAAAATTTATGCTGACAAGCTGATTGCTGAGAAAAGTATAGATGAGGAAGAAGTAACAGGCTTAATTAATCATTACCGTGACGCACTAGATGCCGGTGATTGTGTGGTAAAAGAATGGCGCCCAATGACGCTACACACGGTTGACTGGACACCTTATTTAAATCGCGAATGGGATGAAGATTACGTCAGCGAAATGCCGATGGAACGCTTACAGAATCTAGCTAATAAATTAGTCGATATTCCTCAAAACCATGCTTTACAGTCACGTGTTGCTAAAATATATAGCGACCGCGTAGCAATGGCGAAAGGCGAAAAATTATTAGATTGGGGTTTTGCAGAAACCTTAGCTTATGCTTCTATCCTTGAAGATAAAAAGCGTGTGCGTATAACAGGTCAAGACTCTGGTCGTGGTACTTTCTTCCATCGCCATGCTGTTTTGCATAATCAAAAAGATGGCACAACATATTTACCACTTCGTAATGTGGCCGAAGATCAAGCGCCAATTAACATTACCGATTCTGTGTTGTCTGAAGCATCAGTACTTGCATTTGAATATGGCTACGCAACTGCAGAGCCTGGTGGATTGACTATTTGGGAAGCTCAGTTTGGCGATTTTGTTAACTGTGCTCAAGTGGTTATCGATCAGTTCTTGTCATCAGGTGAGCAAAAATGGGGCCGTTTATGTGGTCTAACAATGCTGCTTCCTCATGGTTATGAAGGCCAAGGCCCTGAACATTCTAGTGCACGTTTAGAGCGTTTCTTGCAACTTTGTGCTAACCATAATATGCAAGTGTGTGTACCTTCAACACCTGCACAGGTTTACCACATGTTACGCCGTCAAGTGGTTCGCCCTATGCGTCGTCCATTAGTGGTAATGTCACCTAAATCTTTGCTACGTCATCCTCTTGCAGTGTCAAGTTTGGAAGAGCTGGCTGAAGGGACGTTCCAAAACATTATTGGTGAAATCGATACATTAGATGCCAGTAAAGTCGATCGCGTAGTATTTTGTAGCGGTAAAGTTTACTTTGAACTGCTCGAAAAACGCCGTAAAGAAAACATCGAAAACATCGCCATTATTCGTGTTGAACAGTTGTACCCGTTCCCTGATTTGGAAATGCGTGCAGCACTAGAAGCATATCAACATGTTAAAGACTTTGTATGGTGTCAGGAAGAACCACAAAACCAGGGTGCATGGTACTGTAGTCAGCATCATTTCTGGGCTAACATTCCAGCAGGTGCGCAATTAACGTATGCCGGTCGTGAAGCGTCAGCTGCGCCAGCATGTGGTTATCCAGCATTGCATGTACACCAGCAAGAATCATTAGTGAATAGCGCATTAAAACTGTCGTAATAGATAATATATATAAGGGAAGCTTTCAATGAGTATCGAAATTAAGGTACCCGTATTACCAGAATCTGTTGCTGATGCAACGATTGCTACTTGGCATGTTAAACCTGGTGAAGCGGTCACTCGCGATCAAAATTTAGTTGATATCGAGACTGATAAAGTCGTGTTAGAAGTGGTTGCACCAGAAGACGGTTCTATTTCTGAATTGTTGTTCCAAGAAGGCGACACAGTTTTAGGTGAGCAAGTAATTGCTAAGTTTGTTGCTGGTGTTGTATCTGGTCAAGAAGTGACTAAAGCTGAAGCGCAAGCTCCAGCAGCATCTGCAACTACAGAAGCGGCAAGTGATGAGTCTAACGATGCATTAAGCCCATCTGTTCGTCGTTTGATTGCCGAACACAACCTTGATGCTGCCAAAATTAAAGGTACTGGTGTTGGTGGACGCATTACTAAAGAAGACGTTGAAGCATTCGTTAAGTCTGCTCCTGCAAAATCTGCCCCAGCAGCTGCACCCGTTGCACCGCTTGAAGGCCGTAGCGAAAAACGTGTCCCTATGACTCGTTTACGTAAAACCATTGCAACACGTCTGTTAGAAGCTAAAAACTCGACAGCCATGTTAACGACGTTTAACGAAGTTAACATGAAGCCAATCATGGATATTCGTAAGCAATACCAAGATGTGTTTGAAAAACGCCACGGTATTCGTTTAGGTTTTATGTCTTTCTATATCAAAGCGGTTACAGAAGCACTTAAACGTTTCCCTGAAGTTAACGCGTCAATCGATGGTGATGATATTGTTTATCACAACTATTTCGATATCAGCATCGCAGTATCAACTCCTCGTGGCCTGGTAACACCAGTACTACGTGATACAGATACCATGAACCTAGCTGAAATTGAAAAAGCGGTTCGTGATCTTGCTATTAAAGGCCGTGACGGTAAATTATCTGTTGCTGACATGACTGGCGGTAACTTCACTGTGACTAACGGTGGTGTGTTTGGCTCACTTATGTCTACCCCTATTTTAAACCTGCCACAAAGCGCAATCTTAGGCATGCATGCCATTAAAGATCGCCCAATGGCAGTTAATGGCCAGGTTGAAATCCTGCCTATGATGTACCTAGCACTCTCTTATGACCATCGTATTGTTGATGGCCGTGAGTCAGTTGGCTTCTTAGTCGCTATTAAAGACTTCTTAGAAGATCCAACACGTCTACTACTTGATCTATAAGTCAGTAGATAAACCCTCGTCGCTGGCTCACAACGAGCCAGTTGGATTTGATTAGAAGTATATGGATAGATCATCATGAATTTGCATGAGTATCAGGCAAAATCTTTATTTGCCGAATATGGTTTACCAGTCTCTGAAGGTTTTGCATGTGATACTGCTCAAGAAGCAGTTGAAGCAGCTGGCCACATTGGCGGAAATATGTGGGTTGTTAAGTGTCAAGTACACGCTGGCGGCCGTGGTAAAGCTGGTGGAGTTAAAGTGACTGGCAACAAAGACGAAATCAGAGCATTCGCTGAAAACTGGTTAGGTAAAAACTTAGTAACATATCAGACTGACGCTAAAGGTCAGCCAGTTGCTAAAATCCTAGTTGAAAGCTGTACTGACATCGCTAACGAACTGTACCTAGGTGCAGTAGTTGACCGTAGCACTCGTCGTGTAGTGTTCATGGCGTCAACTGAAGGTGGCGTTGAAATTGAAAAAGTAGCAGAAGAGTCTCCTGAACTTATTCACACTGCTATTATCGACCCATTAACTGGTCCTCAAGCATACCAAGCACGTGATCTTGGCTTCAAGTTAGGTTTAAACCCAACTCAAATGAAGCAGTTCACTAAGATCTTTATGGGTCTAGCTAACATGTTTAACGACCATGATTTTGCGTTATTAGAAATCAACCCACTTGTTATCACCACTGAAGGTAACCTTCACTGTTTAGATGGCAAAATCGGTATCGATGGCAACGCATTATTCCGTCAACCAAAAATCAAAGCAATGCACGATCCATCTCAAGATGACGCTCGTGAAGCGCACGCTGCTAAGTTTGAATTAAACTATGTAGCATTAGATGGCAACGTAGGTTGTATGGTTAACGGTGCTGGCCTAGCAATGGGCACAATGGACATCGTAAATCTACACGGCGGCAAGCCAGCTAACTTCCTAGACGTTGGCGGCGGAGCAACAAAAGAACGTGTTGCTGAAGCATTTAAGATCATTCTTTCTGACAGCAATGTTAAAGCCGTATTGGTTAACATCTTCGGTGGTATCGTTCGTTGCGATATGATCGCTGAAGGTATTATCGGTGCAGTGAAAGAAGTGGGCGTTAAAGTGCCAGTGGTTGTTCGTCTTGAAGGTACTAACGCCGAATTAGGTCGTGAAGTATTGGCTAAGTCTGGTCTTGATATCATCGCGGCAACAAGTCTAACTGACGCGGCTGAGCAAGTTGTTAAAGCTGCGGAGGGCAAATAATGTCTGTTTTAATTAACAAAGATACCAAGGTAATCTGTCAAGGTTTCACTGGTGGTCAGGGTACTTTCCACTCTGAGCAGGCGATTGCTTATGGCACGCAAATGGTTGGTGGTGTTTCTCCAGGAAAAGGTGGTCAAACTCACCTAGGTCTTCCTGTGTTTAACACAGTTAAAGATGCAGTAGCGGCAACAGGCGCAACTGCAACTGTTATCTATGTACCAGCACCATTTTGTAAAGATGCAATCCTTGAAGCAATCGATGCTGGCCTTGAGCTAATCGTTTGTATCACTGAAGGTATCCCTACACTTGATATGCTACAAGTGAAAGTGAAGCTAGAAGAAACTGGCACTCGCATGATCGGTCCTAACTGCCCAGGTGTTATCACTCCTGGTGAATGTAAGATTGGTATTATGCCTGGTCACATTCACAAGCCAGGTAAAGTGGGTATTGTTTCACGCTCTGGTACTTTAACGTACGAAGCGGTTAAGCAAACAACTGACGAAGGTTTCGGCCAATCTACTTGTGTTGGTATTGGTGGCGACCCAATTCCTGGTACTAACTTCATCGACGTATTGGAAATGTTCCAAAACGATCCACAAACTGAAGCGATTGTTATGATCGGTGAAATCGGTGGTAACGCTGAAGAAGAAGCTGCTGAATATATCAAAGCACACGTAACTAAGCCTGTTGTATCTTACATTGCTGGTGTGACTGCACCAGAAGGTAAGCGTATGGGCCATGCTGGCGCGATTATCGCTGGCGGTAAAGGTACTGCTGCTGATAAATTTGCTGCGCTTGAAGCTGCTGGTGTAACTACTGTTCGCTCTTTAGCTGACATTGGTAAAGCATTACGCACTAAAACTGGCTGGTAATTCATTACCCAGTTGGAAAAAGGCGCTTAGGCGCCTTTTTTATTACCTTTTATATAGGTTTTATAGATGGCCATTGCGAATATTATTTTTCCGATTATGTTTATAGTTACTCTTGGCTATGGACTGACTCGTGCTGGCTTTTTTAATAAAGATCACATTGCAGGCCTGAGTAAATTTACCTTTTATGTCAGTATTCCTGCGTTTTTATTTATTAATATGTTGGCGGCACCTTTTGCTCAAAGTATTGACCCGTATTTGTTATTAGCATTTTATATTCCAGTGATATTGGTGTTTGTTATCGGCTATCAGATTAATCGATATTTTGGAGCAAACACACACAGAACCAGCGATGCTAGTGCTGTTTTTGGATTAGGTTGTAGTTATTCAAACACTGTTATTGTTGGGTTACCGGTGATTTCTGCAGCACTGGGCAAAGCAATGATTGGTTCGATATTCATGATCATTACTTTCCACAGTGCTGTCTTGTTTGCGTTAACATTCTTATTGGCTTCACGCGCTCAGCAGCATGGCTTTTCTTGGCGCAACTTTGCCCGCTCTATGGTGCTAAATCCTGTGGTGTTAAGTATTACTCTTGGGATTATTGCTAACGGTTTGAATATCAATTTAGGCCAACAACTTAATGATGGACTGTCATTATTAGCTACGCCTGCTCTGGCTTGTGCTTTATTTGTGTTAGGTGCAAATCTGAGTTTTTATCGAATTGGCGAAAACTGGCGCTTTGCTTTGGTTGCGAGCATGCTGAAAATTTTAATATTACCGGCTTTGGTTTACCTGATGGCGGATAAGGTATTTGGCTTTACTTTACAAAATACCGTTATGCTGGTCTTACTAAGTGCTTCACCCTTAGGTGTTAATGCCTATTTAATTGCGACAGAGATTAAACAATATCAATCAACGTTAGGCAGTACAGTGGTGTTATCAACGTTGTTATCAGTATTGAGCTATAGCTTATGGCTAACCTGGTTGATTTAGGGAAAAACAGGAATGATAGGCAATAAAAAACCAGCTAAACAGCTGGTTTTTTACATACTGACTATTCGTCGGCGTGATCGCAAGTGTCGTTGGTGCAGTGACCATAAAGATACAAACTGTGATGAGTTAATTTGATATTGTGGCGCATGGCGATTTCGTCCTGGCGACGTTCAATTACTTCGTCAGAAAACTCAATCACTTTATCACAGGTTAAGCACACCAGATGGTCATGGTGGTGTTGCGTTGACATTTCAAATACGGCTTTGCCACTTTCAAAATGATGACGATTAAGGATCCCTGCATCGTCAAATTGGTTGAGTACGCGATATACCGTTGCTAAACCAATTTCTTCGCCGACTTCGAGAAGTTTTTTATACAAGTCTTCGGCGCTGATGTGCTGATTTTCAGGGTCTTGCATCAGTTCTAGGATTTTAACTCGCGGCAGGGTTATTTTTAATCCGGCTTTTTTTAGCGCTTGATTTCCATCTGTCATTGCTAATCTCTTGATTGCAGAACCCATCGGTTCATCGGTGGATAATATAATCATTATATGTCTTGATGTTGCAAACATAAACCTCTTAACGCGCTTTATCAACTAATATGGAGAATATTTAGTAAAACACCGACTTAAGTTGATGCAATTTGTGCGATATTGGTTAAATAACAACAGTAAACTTACTTCTACTAAGGGATTATTGCACTTACTATGGGTAAGGTTATGATGAGACTATAAGATTTACAGTTAAAAAATGTGCTAATTTGTTGTAGATTTGACTGATATCTATCCAGAAAGTGTTAATGTTAAATCATGCAATTATATAAAATATAACAACAATAAAGGACGTAACATGTACCGGCATATTGTGGTACTGACCGGCGCGGGGATTTCAGCTGAGTCAGGGATTAAAACGTTTCGAGATCAACATGGTTTGTGGGAGGAGCACCATATAGAAGATGTGGCCACTCCTGAGGGGTATGCTCGTGATATTGAGTTAGTTGAGCGTTTTTACAATACACGTTGGCAGCAATTACGTGGTGGTGATGTCGCCCCTAATGCCGCCCATGAAGCCTTGGCTAAACTTGAAGCTGAGTTTGACGGTGAGCTTTTAGTTATCACCCAAAATGTGGATGATTTACATGAGCGAGCGGGTTCACGTCGTCTTTTGCATATGCACGGTGAGCTTGCTAAGGGCCGTTGTCCGCAATCCTTACAAACGTTTATATTACGTGAGCCATTTGGTGTCGATAACTGTTGTACCTGCTGTATTCCTGCAAGGCGATTACGCCCACATATTGTATGGTTTGGTGAAATGCCTTTTGGTATGGACAGAATTCATGATGCGTTAGACAGATGTGATTTATTTATCGCAATTGGCACTTCTGGTACGGTGTATCCTGCTGCAGGTTTTGTCGATTCAGCAAATCATCACGGCGCACAAACGGTAGAAGTTAACTTATTGGCGGCAGACAGGCATAGCCAGTTTCAATATCATTTTACCGGAAAAGCAGGTGAGATTATGCCAAGGTTAGTTGAGCAAATATTAGCAGGTAAGGTGATAGGTAGTGACTCAGCAGAGCAATAAAATACCAACTGCGGATTTGTCAAAAGTAGCGATTATCATGCGTGGCTTACCAGGTAGCGGAAAATCATATTGGGTTGAACAATACATTAATTCTTTAGGAATTGAGCAATCATTGCATATTCGACAATATGGATATTTTTCTACAGATGATTATTTTATGGACAATGGTGAGTACCATTTTAATCCCAAACATTTGGCACAATTTCATCAAGCAAATCTAACGGCATTTATTAATGCTATGTCGCACGGTGAGCCTGTGGTTATTTGTGATAATACCAATGTGGCTAAATGGGAGTTTATGGCGTATGAAGCCGCAGCAAGGGCATTAGGTTATCAAGTAAGAGTGGTGTTGATTGGTCAGCCCAAAGATGCTGAACATCAGCTATTGTGTGCAGAGCGTAATCGTCATCGTGTTCCGTTAGCGCATATTCAAAAAATGGGACACTTATTTGACATAGATTAGGTGATAAAAAAGGCGCGGTTAGCGCCTTTTTTGTATTTGCTTTAGATTTATTGAGCGGTAAGAGGTGTTGTTAGATCAATACTGTAAATCGCAAAGCCAGCAACAACATCGTCAGTTGTTGGTAACTTCACCATTTTACGTTGTTGATTTTCTGCAACAAATTTATCAGCAAGTTCACTGTCCTGTGTTTCAAAACGAATGTCTAATGCAACGGTAGCATTGTCGATAGTTTTAAAGTCCCAGTTATAATCAGCAGATGGATCAACCATTGCTTCATATTCGCCCGCAGCATTAGGTTGTGATTGCTCTGTAATATAAGCAGATAGCGCATCACGGTTGGTATCTGGTAGTTCAAGCACAACATGATCAGAACCAGTGCCAGCAAATGATCCACCAAACGCGCGGTAGTTATTAGATGCAACTATGAATGACATCGCGGCTAATTCGTCACCTGTAATCACAGTACCATCAGGTGCTGTGTAAGCTAAGTCCACAATTCGATTAGCATCGGCATTAACTACAACACAACTACGGTCAAATTTGCTTGGTTGCGTCACGTCAATTTTATACGTTAAGCCATCGATAACATCAAAGTTATAGGTTGGGTGACCAGCACGGTTAATCAAGTTTTGTGGTGTGCTGATTGTTGGGTCAATTTGGTTGAACTGGTTGGCCGAACATTCTAGCCAATCTTTTAGCTCTGCACCGGTCGCTTTGACTGCAACCATGGTATTTGGGTAAAGATAGAGATCAGCTGCGTTTTTGTACGATAAGTTGCCCGCAGGCACTTGTACATATTGGCTTGCATCACCTTCTGCATAGCGTCCACCTGCTTTAAACGGCGCAGAGGCAGACAAAATAGGTAAGTCTTTTAAATCATCGGTGATTAAGGCCTTTACACGGGCGATTTGAGCATTTGAGACAATTTGAACCGTAGGATCATCTTGAACCAAGGTTAAAAAGCTATACATGTCAGCAGCGGCAACACCGATAGGTTGGCTAACATAATCAATGGTTCCATTGTGCTCAACTTCAATCGCATCTCTTAGACTGGCTTCACCTGTGACTAACTCTACTTTATTGGCATTGTCGTAAATAGGGCGAGCTTTAGCGGTAGATTCTTCATGGATCACAGTCCATTTTCCTTCCACTTGACGTAGTACTAAATCGACAACGCCTAGGTTATCTCCCCAGCGGCCTGGCATCACGGCTGGTATACCGTTTAATAAACCTTTTTCTACATCAGTGTTTGGAAGATCACTGTACGTTGCTGATGGGAAAACAGAGTGGCTATGGCCAAAGAAAATAGCATCAATACCGTCAACATTGGTTAATGCGTAAGTTGCGTTTTCTGCCCAAGGATCGCCAGGATTTTCACTCGAGCCAATACCAGAATGCGGTATGGCTAAAATAATATCAGCGCCTTCAGCCTTCATTTGTGGCACAAATTTATTTGCGGCCTGAACAATGCCTAATACTTCAACTTTACCCTCTAAGTTTGCTTTGTCCCATTGTAAAATCTGCGGTGGAACAAATCCGATATACCCAATTTTTATTGTGTGCTCGTTACCATCAAGGTCAGTAACGACTTTTTCTTTGATGATATAGGGAGTGAACATGTTTTCATTAAATAAAACATCATCCCAACAGCCGTTTTTGTCTGCACAAATAACGTTAGCATTAATATAAGGGAAGTTTGCGCCATCTAATGACTGTTCTAAAAAATCTAATCCATAGTTAAATTCGTGATTACCGATATTGCCTACTTCATAGTCAAGCGTATTCATCGCTTTATAAACAGGGTGAGTATCGGTAAGCATATTACTGTCGGTTTTGAATTTATTTGCAACATAATCGCCCATAGGGCTGCCTTGCAATAAATCGCCATTATCGACCAATACTGAGTTTGTGACTTCAGCACGTGCAGCATTAATTAAGCTAGCTGTGCGCACAAGACCGATGGTTTTATCTTCTTTACCAGAATAATAATTATAATCCATCATGTTTGTATGAAGATCAGTTGTTTCCATCACGCGCAGTGAAATGTCTGCAATCTCTGTGTCTTTACTGTCATTATTTGAGTTACAGCCGCCAAGCCCCATTGCACCGGCGATAACAACGGCTAATATTTTTTTGTTTAACATATGTGTCTCTCTATTTAATTGACCCCAGGGCATATTTATTGTTATTTGCCCTTACGTAGCGTTAACATTGTTTACCTATTTTGATAATAAAATGAAAACACGGTCGTGATTATAAGCATAATAAATGAATAAATTGTGATGAAACGCTAAATTAAATGGATTAATCAGTGGGCTTGCTTATTTATTAATCATTTGTGTAAGTGATTTTTTTAATTGGTTTGTTAAAACGAGTGATTAAATTATGAAATGGTTTTTATTTGTGTTTTTTATTCATCATTAATGATGAATAAAAAACACAAATAAAAATCATAGAGATAGCATTTTTAATCATAAAATTGGCGTATTTATTCTGATATGTTTTGAGTGCTACAGATAATATTGTTTTTTAGATTGTTGTTATATAAAAATGTAAACGCTTACATTGTTGTAAATAAAAAACCGAGTAACATTACGGTTACTCGGTTTAATTACTTTTTACACAAGTGTGCATTACGCCAAATTATATTATGGCTTAAGGATCACTTTTACAGTGGCATCTACATCTGCTTCGTCTATATAGCCGATAGCATTGGGACTACTGGCAACAGCTGATTTCATTGCCGCAGCATTGGGTACTGTAGCCGGTGGATTACCTTTACCGGTAAATACCTGCTTTGACCAGAAGGCCTTTAACTGCGCATCTGATTTACCCGTTACAGCTTGGTGGAATTCACTGCGAGTTGCATTGCCTTCTTCAAGCTCATATACCGCAACAGAAGAATCACCTTTACCTAAAAAAGCTTTTTTTGCATCACTGGCAGATAAATCTCCAGCAGCAGGATTACCAATAACGACCACAGCAGCCTGTGCTGAAATAATCGTTGAAATGCTTAGAGCTAATACACTTAGTAACGTTCTCATTTCGACACTCCTTAGAATACTGCGTCAAATTTAACGGTGTAGATCAGGGTGTCATCATAAGTGAATTTACCTGTTGTAGTATCAAGACTGTTACTGGTTAATCCGCCTGAGATATCGCCAAATTCGTCTGCATAGGTTATGTCAAATTTAACCGCTAGGTTATCAATTGCGTCCCAGCGTAAACCAAGGCTATAAGCCATGCGTTCAGCATTAAACGCAATCATTTGAATCGCCGCTGCTTGCGATAATGGCAAACGTTCGTCATTATCTTGTGTTTCCATATAGGCGACTGTGACATAAGGCGTAAACGCTTTAATGCGGTAGCCTAAGGTTAAATAACCTGAGTCGGTATCAGGGTAGGCTTCATTTATCTCAGAGCGAGTCCATTCAGTAATCGCAATGATTTCACCGTTATCATAACTTGCACCAACACCGACAAAAGATCCTTTTTCATCGTCGATATCAAGTACAGTATATTTTGCGGTGGTGTTAACGTTGCTGGCTAATTCAACATCAACTTCGTTGACTACAGGGCCATCTAATTGTGCTTGAGCATAAACAGCGCGCAGTGTCCAAATTTCGTCTGTCCAGCTGACGTTAGCACCCATTAAATTACTGAGTTTAACCGCTGAGTTTTTAACGTCAGATTCGCCACCAAAAGCTTGGATTGTCAGGGTTGAGTCATCGTAATCAACATAATGCATATCATAATATTTCAATCTTAATAATGGCGACTTTGCTAATTGTAAAGTCGCCATAGAAGTGAAATAGCTAACAATATCGAACAGGATTAATGACCGATGGCCGCTGAGCCTGCACGGCGTGGATCTGATGCCCCAAAAATACCTTGTTCAGTCACCATGATTGATTGCGTACTGCCAATAGACTCCTGAGTCTTAACTTGGTGACCTTTTGCTTCTAGCAGTGAAATGGTATCGCGGTTTAACGTATGCTCTGCCCAAATAAAATCTGGTTGCCATTGATGATGGATTCGCGCAGCAGCGGTGGCTTCAGCGATATTCAATTTATGATCTATCACATTCATGATGATCTGTAAGGTGATGTTGATAATACGTGAACCTCCAGGGCTACCTGTCACGATAAACGGTTTTCCGTCTTTCATTACAATGGTTGGGCTCATGGAACTCAGAGGTCGCTTATTGCCCTGAACAGCATTGGCGTCACCACCAATTAAGCCATAGCCATTTGGTGTGCCAGGTTTTACTGAAAAATCATCCATTTCATTATTTAATAAAATTCCCGTTCCTTCAGCAACTAGGCCTGAGCCATAGCTAAAGTTAAGCGTATAAGTGTTAGCAACCGCATTACCCCATTGGTCTATAACTGAGTAATGTGTTGTTTGATCGCTTTCATATCCTGCAAGCTTACCGGGCTTAATTTCGCTGCTAGGGGTTGTTTTATTAATGGCGATTTTATTTGCAATACTGGTTGCATAGTCACGGCTAATGAGTTGTTTAACGGGCACCTTAACAAAATCAGGGTCGCCTAAAAATTCACTGCGATCAGCGTAGGCATACTTCATGGTTTCTGCCATTAGGTGCAGTGTATTGGCGGTATTGTGACCTAATTGATCAATTGGGAATTTTTCGAGCACATTTAGCATCTCAATAATGTGAATTCCGCCCGATGATGGAGGTGGCATTGAGACGATTTCGTAGCCGCGATATTGGCCGCGAACCGGTTCACGTTCAACCACTTTATAATTAGCTAAATCTTGTAAACTCATTACGCCGCCAGCATCTTTTACTGCAGCAACAATTTTTTCAGCGGTTTCACCATAATAAAAACCTTTACTGCCCTTGTCGGCAATGAGTGACAGAGAATGTGCCAGTTCAGGTTGCTTAAGGAGATCATTTACTTGAAAATCACTTCCATCAGGACGATAAAATATTTTTGCAGAGCTTGGCCATTGGGCAATACGTGATTTGAGTCCACTCAGTGAGTTTGATAAATCAGAGGTAACAAGAATGCCTTCTTTAGCTAATTTAATTGCTGGGGCAATGACTTGTTTTAAGTCCATTGTGCCGTATTTTTCAAGTGCTAGTTCAAACCCTAAAACGGTACCAGGCACGCCAACGGCCAAACCATGCTCACGACTTAGTTTATCGACAGCATTGCCTTGTTCGTCTAAAAAGATATCTTTATGCGCTTTGCCTGGTGCTGTTTCACGGTAATCTATCGCGATGGTTTTATTTTGTTCGGCTAAGTGCACTAACATAAAACCGCCACCACCGATGTTACCCGCACGAGGCAGTGTTACAGCAAGTGCATAACCTACCGCAACCGCAGCATCAACAGCGTTACCGCCTTGTTTTAAAATATCAACACCAATTTGGCTGGCGATAGCTTCTTGGCTTGAGACCATGCCATGTTTGGCATAAATGGGTTGAGCTGTCGCCATTTCGCTGAAAATAGAGATATCATTGGCGTATACACCAGTGCTTAATGCCGGGTAGCAGAATACAACTGACAATGCAGTGCTAAGTAAAAGAGGTTTCAGTTTAGGGAGTCGGCTCACGATCATTCCTTGGTATTGATTTGATTATGTTGTAGAACATGCCACATGATAGTGACAAATGGTACGAGATTTTAACGAGAACGATTTAGCATAAACAGGTAGGATTCGGTGGAACAAAGTAAAGCGTTAGTGTATCAATTCAAATTTGTTAATACTATTAGTGACATAAAAATATCTGACTGGAATACATATTTTGGCCATTTGAATCCCTTTACCCGTCATGAATATTTATCCGCTTTAGAATTAAGCCAATGTGTAAGCCATAACATCGGCTGGCAACCGCATCATCTTATGGTCACTCAAGGTGATACGATTGTAGCGTTAATGCCGTTGTATATTAAAACTCATTCCTGGGGCGAATACGTGTTTGATTGGGCGTGGGCTGAAGCCTATGAACGTAATCAATTAGACTATTATCCTAAACTGGTGAGCAGTATTCCCTTTACGCCAACAACGGGTGCCCGTATTGGTTTTTTGCCTACGTTAAGCGACATCGACAAGCAGCACGTCATTTCAGAAGTCATCACAGTCATAAAGCAGCAATTAAGCGAGCGGCAATGGTCTTCGTGGCATGGTTTATTTAGCCATAAAGCAGAACATACCTTGTGGGTAAATACCGGCATTATTGAGCGTCATGGTTGCCAGTTTCATTGGCGTAATAATGACTATGTGGACTTTAATGATTTTTTAAGCACTATGAGCTCCAGAAAGCGTAAAAATATCAGCAAAGAGCGCGCACAAATACACAAGGCGCAACTGCGTTTTACCTTTATAAATGGCGATAATGCCACCGATGAGCAATGGCAAGGTTTTGTTCGCTGTTATCAACGCACTTATCTTAAGCGTTCTGGCCATCAAGGGTATTTATCTGCGGAATTTTTTCAGGTTAATTGCCCAAACAATGGGGGAGTCAATCAGATTATTAATGATACACAATGCACAAGATGAGTTGGTGGCATCAGCGCTTTATTTTGTTTCAAACACCCATTTGTATGGTCGTTACTGGGGAGCGTTGAGCGATTACGACGGCTTGCATTTTGAAGCCTGTTATTATCAAGGCATCGAATATGCAATTGCTAATCAGCTAAATGTGTTTGATGCTGGCGCGCAAGGTGAGCATAAAGTGGCAAGAGGTTTTTATCCGGTACAGACGTATTCAAGCCATGTGATTGAACACCCTGCATTTGGTGATGCCATTGCTCATTTTTGTGAGCAAGAGCAAGCACACATTAAATTGTATATGGAGCAGATGACACAACAATTACCCTATAAAACCAGTAATTAATCTCGTTTTTTAAAGGGGCTAATCCAGCGCGAGCCAGACTCCTACAAGCATCATTAAGCTGCCGGCGATGCGGTTCATCCAGCGGATATTATCGCCGCGGCTTAAAAACAAACGTAAGCTTTTTCCGCCGCTGGCATAGGCCAACATCGACACACTTTCGGTTATCATAATAATACCCAGCAATACTCCAAGTTGTGGACCAACTGGACTGTCGACATTGATAAACGGAGGCAGTAACGAAATCATAAATGCCCATCCTTTGGGATTGGCAATGGCAGTAATAAACCCCTGGCTAATTAAGCTTGTTCTGCGGGTGTTCACTTGTGCACTGTCGATAACCGCCATTTTACCTTTGGCGCGCCACATATTAATGCCGATACATACACTGGACCTTAAGCATTAAGGCCTGCAAAAACTCCATCTAACGTTATGTCTTTTCTAGATTTTCTTTGTTGTGACTTTTTTGCGTTTATTGTTATATAGCTGACCGCCCAGTCTATCTTTTCTGTTATTTCTGACCAAGCCCGATGACAGATACACTCAAAGATTGGCAGTAGCCAAACGTCCACATTCTTTGCCGCTTTGAACAGCGAAACTGAAGGCATGATGCGCATCGCAGTGCTGCGTCTGATGATAAGTGCCAACAGGCTGGCCCATACTAGGCCGTCAACTATCGCTTTCTGCGCGGTGGCAAATCTCTGCCAGTTTGTATGTGATTTCAACTCTTTGAACAGCAGTTCAACCTGCCAGCGGCAGCGGTAAATCGCCATAATGTCATCGGCTGAGTAAGACTCTGCCGGTAAGTTGGTTAGCCAGATGCAAAATCGTTTTTCTTCTGCAAACCAACGCCTTATCACTCGAAATTCCTGCGTTCCCCGCAGGGCTTTTAGGTCAAGCACTTCTGAGCGATTGGTGCGACGCGTGATGTCTTTAAGCTTCATTCCGGCAAGCTTAGGCAGTACACGGCCCTTGCCATTTCTAGCTTCAACTATTCTTGGGTTGAGTGACTTTTGCCCCCGAAAAATATAGAACCCTTGATGCCGTTCCACATTGGCAAAATATTCGAAATCAGGATAGCCCGCATCAGCCAGAAGCAGTGTATTTTTCATTCTAAAGGCCATGGGGAGATAGGTTCTTTCTGAAGCGGTATCAGCACTTATCGCCATTGCCGTGGGGTTAAATGTGCGCAATGACAGGGTCATATGGCACTCTATCGCGGCTGGATTACGCTTAAAGCGGCTTGGGTACACGTCAGCTAACGCCTTGTGAACATGAAAAGAACTGCCGTCCTGAAGCAAAATATCATCAAAGCCTAACAACTTCTTCGGAAGCGAAGCGCATTGTTGGCGAGCAAACTGAGCGATAGCCAGCTGAACCAATTGCTTCATAAAATCAGCAAAGGCGGCTTTGCGGAGCTGATTATGAAAAGGTTTGTAAGCCACATTATCATTTTCTGTCAGACACATACCATTAAACTGACGATGTAAGTCAGCAATGGCATGGCAGTTCCCTTTGCTCAACGCAGAGAGCAAGCTCGGTACCAATAGTTCAGGTAATACAGCGCGATTTCGCTGTATAAACCCTGTGCGCTTAGCCATTTTTTGAAGGATGTCTGCATTGAAGAATTGCATAAATTGCTTTTTTAAGGTGATAATTGTCATCGGCTTTATTTATTGGTCATGTTGATTTGTTTGGCGACAATTATCAGATCATAAATAAGGCCTTTTTTCTATCTAAAATATAGGTTTATTGCTAAAGATCCTGTCTATGAATGCCGATATAGATTAAATATCCGCCACCCACCCATTTGAGTAAATCAAATACCTGTGGGTAATTAAGCATAATACTGGCTACGCCCAGTACGGCTGCAATGGCCACTAGTGCCACTCCGACCAGCTCCCCTAGCATCATCCATAAGGTTTTACGCACGCCAACACTCATGCCCAGTGTCATGGCTAAGGTCATGCACATACCAGGGGTGATGGAGACAAAAAAGAAGGTCGGAATAAACACGGCAAGTACGGCGTAATCAGGCATTGGCGTCAATTATCAATAACAGAATGTGGCCAAGTGTAATGGCCTAAAATGATAAAAACCAGCAATTTGCTGGTTTTTATGTATCAAATTATACCGATTGGTTACAACACACCGCGTTTGATTTGGTCGCGTTCAATAGATTCAAATAACGCTTTAAAATTACCTTCACCAAAGCCTAGGTTATTTTTACGTTGAATGATTTCAATAAAAATAGGGCCAAATAAGTTTTTGGTGAAAATTTGTAGCAAATAACCCTCGTCATCACCATCAACTAAGATTTGATGATGCTTAATACGTTCACGGTCTTCAGTGACCTGCGGTAATTTATCAAAAATGGTGTCGTAATATTCCGGAATAATATCCAATGTTTGGATTGATGTGCCTTCCATTGCATCTAAAGACGCCACAATATCGCGGCTTCTAAAGGCTAAATGCTGTACACCTGGGCCGTTATATTCACCTAAGTATTCATCAATTTGGTTGTTATTATTGCCTTTACCCTCGTTGATGGGGATACAGAAACTGCCATCGGGTGAACGTAAGGCGTAAGAGACTAAGGCCGTTTGTGCGCCGCTAATGTCAAAGTAACGCACTTCGGTAAAGCCAAAGATATCTTTATAAAAGTTTGCCCATTTTTCCATTGTGCCTTTATAGACGTTATTGGTTAAGTGGTCGACTTCCATAAAGCCTTTTTCTGGCGTGACAATTGGTTGGTCTAAATCGACAAAATCGCTTTGATAAATGTTGTTTTGCTCACCAAAGGTATCAATAAAGTAAATTAAGCTGTCGCCAATACCGTAAATGGCAGGATAAGGCATGTCTTTATTGGAGTCATCTGCCGGTTTTGCACCACGATTAACAGCCTCGATGAAGGCAAAGTCAGCATCTTCAACACGCCAGCCCATAGAGCAAATTGCTGGGCCGTGTGATTTAGCAAACTCAGCCGAAAAGCCACTACGGCCTTTATTGAGTAAAAAGTTAATGTCGTTTTGTTTGTAGTAAACAATGTCGTTGTTTTTGGCTTTTTTTAACATCGAAAAACCAAAATCAATAAAGACCTGGTGCATAAATTGAGTATCTGGGCTGGCAAATTCAGTAAATTCGATACCTAAAAGCCCCAGTGGATTAAGTTCGCTAGCCATTTTGTTTTCCTTTATTTTTCTGTCAACACGCCATCACTCTTTGGTGACTTGGGTTAGTTAAATTACATCTTAGTTTTCTAACCAAGAACGGTTGTAGTCAGCACTCATGCAATGTTTAACATGGGTGGTTAAATTGAGTGGGGCGAATGTATCGACCATCACTGCGTATTCGTAGGTTTCTGTTTTGCCAATGGATGCTTCTGTGCGCCCAGGTTGTGGGCCGTGAGGTACCCCTTTTTGATGCAGCGTCATGTAACCGGCTTCAATACCGGTGCGGCTCATAAAGTCGCCGTCGACGTAGTAAAGCACTTCGTCGCTGTCGATATTGTTGTGGTAATAAGGTGCAGGGATAGACTTAGGGTGAAAGTCGTAAGGGCGTGGTACAAAATTGCAAACCACAAAGTTGTGAGCACTAAACACAAGATGCTCAGATGGCGGTAAGTGGATTTGGCCCACTTTAGGGGCATATTCTGTAATATTAAATGCCCATGGGTACACACAACCGTCCCAACCCACGAGGTCAAAAGGATGCCACTGCAATAGCATTTGTTGGTATCGCTCGCCAAATTTACACACCAAAGCAAACTCGCCTTTTTCAACCACGGCGTCGGTTAACGTTGGTGTGCGAATATCGCGTTCACAATAAGGAGCGGATTCGAGCATTTGGCCATATTCATTTCTAAAGTGTTTTGGCACTTCAACCATTGACGATGACTCAATGACAAACAAGCGCACATTTTGATAATCGTTAAAGGTTAATTGGTAAGTGGTACCGCGTGGAATGACCAAATAATCCCATTTCTTGGTATTAATCACGCCATATTCACTTAATAACTGACCTTCGCCCTCATGGATAAAGACCACCTCATCTGCATACGCGTTGCGATAAAACTCATTCGTTGACTCAGTGACCTTAGCGGTATACATAGCGACATCGTTATTAAAAAAGATTTTATTACGCGCGCTGAAAAAATTGCCTTGGCAATCGGCCTGGCGTGAGTCAAGTTTGTAGTTTTGAATTAATGAGTCTTGCCATTGCTCGCCGTGACTTAACGCATAGGGTTTAACATCAATCGCTTTGGTTGGCATATTGTGATGATATTTATTGGAATAAATATTTGAAAACCCGTGAGTGGAGAACAACTCTTCACGGTAAAGTTCACCATTTTCTTTTTCGAAAGCGATGTGACGTTTTGGCGGCACTTGACCTTGTTTAACATAGAATGGCATTTGATTGTCCTCTGGCAAATCGACTGCATGTGATGCGGCTGAGTGTTAATTATTGTTATGGCCTAATCGCACTGGGCAAACCAATATGTGATCTTATTAACAATTTAGTGGTAAAGATCAACAAAAAAAAGAATAATAAAAAGCTTAACTCAATCAAATTTCTAGATTGTCTTGCTGGCTTTACATTGGTGTATTGATAACAAGACACGGGAGTGGGTATGCGGATTGATATCGATGCGTTTAATGTTTTGCAAGTTCTTGTTGAAGAAGGGAGTTTTGCTAAGGCATCCGAGCGTTTACATAAAGCGCAATCAGCGGTGAGCTACCAAGTTAAGAAGCTAGAACAACATTTAGGGGTGACATTATTTAATCGAGATCACTACCGAGCAGAGTTAACGCCAGAGGGTAAAGTCATTTTGGCAGAGGGCCAGCGACTGCTTCAACATTTAGCCAATATTGAGCATCTTGCTAGTCGTTATAGTCAGGGCTGGGAGCCTAAGCTTGAATTAATCATTGACGGGGCATTGCCGATGGAGCCCATTATGAGCGCATTAAAGTTGATGTCAGAGCACAATATCCCCACCAAAATTCAATTAAATATGGAGTTTTTAGGTGGTGTGCAACATAGGTTTGAGCGAGAACAAGCAGATTTGATGTTGGTTAAAGATTATCGTACTGGGCCGTCGTATCATCCTAAACCCTTACCCACCATTACCAGTGTGCTGGTTGCGGCAAGATTGCATCCATTAAGCCAAAGGCGAGACATAAGCCTGCCTGAGCTGCAACAGCATGTAGAGCTCACCATTGAAGACTCATCGCCGGGTAAACGTGCGCGTGATGAAATGCAATTTGGCGGTGATAAAGTGTTTTATCTGTCAGGCTTTATTATGAAAAAAAATGCATTATTAAAAGGCCTGGGCTTTGGATGGATGCCGGATTTTTTAATCACTGAAGAGTTAGCCAATGGTGAGTTAACGGCAATTGATTTTGTGGGCGGCAATCGTTTTAGCTTTACCCCGCAATTAGTGTCAACCTCAGAGCGTCCTTTAGGCCGAGCTGGGCAATTATTTACTGAACTTATTTTGCAAGAATTTGCCCTATATCAACAGCAACAAACAGGATTAAGTGGCGCAGGATTAGGCTAGTTAGGTGCATGCAATCTTTTTTTGACATATTATGTCACAAAGTTTCCATAGGAATAAAAGTAACATCTTGTTAACCTAAAGCAATAATAGCATCTGTGCTAACGCTGAATCTGCCACACTCATTTTTAAGGAGCAAAAAATGACCAGAAAATGTCACGAAGTTGATTACGAAATTATCGGTTCAAGTATGCAATTAGTTGAAATTGAACTAGACCCGCATGAGGCAGTGGTCGCCGAAGCTGGGGCCATGACATACCTTGAAGAAGATATTTCATTTGAAGCCAAAATGGGTGATGGCTCAGAACCAGAGTCAGGCTTTTTTGGTAAATTGTTGGGTGCAGGAAAGCGAGCCATTACAGGTGAGGGGATTTTTATGACTCACTTTACCAACGAGGGCGGTCGTAAACGTAAAGTGGCTTTTTCAGCCCCATTTCCAGGCACTGTCTTAGCTATCGATCTTGCCAAGCATAATGGCGAACTAATTTGCCAAAAAGACAGTTTTTTAGCCGCGGCAATGGGTACCCAAGTGTCGATGAAGTTTAATAAACGCCTTGGTGTGGGGTTCTTTGGTGGTGAAGGCTTTATTTTACAGAGCCTTAAAGGCGATGGCATGGCGTTTGTGCATGCTGGTGGCACCTTGATTAAAAAAGAATTACGCGGTGAAACTTTACGTGTTGATACCGGTTGTTTAGTGGGTTTTACCCCAGGCATTGATTATGATATTCAGCGTGCAGGCTCATTAAAATCGATGGTGTTTGGCGGTGAGGGGTTATTTCTTGCAACGTTACAAGGTCACGGCACTGTGTGGCTGCAAAGTTTACCGTTTTCTCGCATGGCTGATCGTATTATTGCCCATGCACCGTCAAGTGGTGGTAAAGATCAAGGTGAAGGTTCTGTGTTAGGTGGCATTGGGCGAATGATTAATTAACGTTTCTTTTTTCTGCTCAATTAAAAGGGTGGCTAAATTCAGTCACCCTTTTTTTATACTTAAATCATTGCCCTAGCATAACAATATGAGCAAATTCATCAGCGCTGACAGGTTGAACGCTTAACCGTGCACCTTTGGTCACTAATACCATGTCTTGTAAAGCCGGGTCACTTTTGAGTTGTTGTAAACTGACTATCTGATTCAGTTTTGCAGTAAATTGAATATCTACTTGCCACCACCGCGGTTTGTCTGGCTCTGACTTAGGGTCAAAGTAGCGAGATTGTGGATCAAAAGCACTTTCATCAAGTGTAGGCTGGCTAACAACTGTGGCAATACCGACAACACCTGGCACTTTGCAACTAGAATGGTAAAACAACACTTGATCGCCATGTGTGATTTCATCGCGGATAAAGTTCCTTGCTTGGTAATTTCGAATACCTTGCCAAGCCATTGTATGATTTGGGCTATCACGTAAATCACCAATACTGATGTCATCGGGTTCGGACTTCATTAACCAATATTTCATACTTTACTCTTTTATATTCATTTTTTGGCATATTATCATCCGCACACTAAAAAGCCGACTACGAGATGTAATCGGCTTTCACTAAGAGGTTGTTTATACGGGCTTGGTAACGATAGTTTGACCAATTGGCGTTAAGCTTAATAGCGCTAACTTAATGTGTTGTATTGCAAACGGGATACCAATGATAGTGATAAAACAGGCCAGGGCATGGGCTAAATGACCAATCGCCAACCAAATACCAAAGAATAAAAACCAAATAACGTTACCAATTAAGCCAAAGCTACCGGTGCCAAGATCTTCATGGCCGGTTAAATGCTTGCGGTTAACGCTTTCTTGTCCAAATGGCCAAAACGCCATTTCACCAATCACAAAACATGCACGACCAAATGGAATACCGACAATACTGATAAAGCATAAGAGTCCGGCAAGCCACCAGGCTAAGCCCATCACAAAACCGCCCAAAACAAACCAAGCAATATTAAACAGTAAACGTAAAAGTGACATTGTTTTTCCTTATTGAAATCTAAAAATTCAAAACGGGTACTGAACTGACTTAAGTTTAACTAAGCGATATTTATGCCAAAGTTTTAACTTATTGATTATAAATGTTTTACTGTGATTTTAATAAGGAGGGAATAACGCACGTTAGTGAAATCGTTAAATCAATCGGTGAGTTTTATCATTTATTAGTTAAAATACTCAAATCAAGTATTTAGAGAGCGCCAATGTTTGCTATAAGCCCTGTACAACCAATGCTATTTGAACAAAGACCTATCTTTGTCAAACGAGATGACTTATTACACCCTGACTTTAGCGGTAATAAAGCGCGTAAGTTTTATCATTTTTTATCGCAAGATTATGCGCATATTACCCAACTTGTCGGTTCGGGTTCTGCCCAAGCAAATTCGTTATATTCGATGTCAGTGCTGGCTAAACAACAGGGTTGGCAATTTGATTACTATGTCAGTCATATCAGCGATTTTATTCTCCAGCACCCTAATGGAAATTATGCAGCAGCTATTGCCAATGGCGCTAATATTATTGAAGTCGGCCAACTTAAGTTAGCGGATAAATATCAGCAGATGCATTTAGATGACGTCGTACAACATATTGTTGCATCTGACTACAATAACAAAAACTCATTGTTACACATCCCTGAGGGTGGGCGCTGCGAGTATGCTGAAGCGGGTGTTGCCATATTAGCAACAGAGATTATTGATTGGGCAAGATTACGTAATACCAAAGCATTAAAAGTATTTTTACCTTCAGGCACAGGTACAACTGCAGCGTATTTAAATAAGCAGTTGCTACAACAACAGACAAACAACAATATTAATATCGAGGTATTAACTTGCAGTACAGTTGGCGGGGATGATTATTTACGCCAACAATTTTCTCAATTAGTTGCTCAAGAGTATTTTCCAACCATAGTGAATGACGGGCACAAATACCATTTTGGAAAATTAACGAAACGTTGTTATGAAATGTGGCAAACGGTGTGTCAATCTGGAATTGAATTTGAGTTGTTGTACGATCCGGTTGGTTTTTTAGTGTTAAAACATTATTTACAGCAACATTCGCAGTGGGCCGACGACATCGTGTATGTACATCAGGGTGGGGTTTTAGGTAATCAAACCATGTTACCTAGGTATCAGCGTAAATTTGGCTATTCTGAATAAATCAGAAAACGATAGACAGTTAACAACTAAATAAAAGTTAACGTTAGAGTGAGTGAGGTGTAATAGGGGGAGGTTCATTTTGCTCTGTTTTAATAAACATCGGTAAGTGAGAGGAGAATACCGAGAAATGAGTTTATTAAATAACAGAGCAAATGATTAACGCTAGGCGTTAGGAGTATTACTTATTTGCAGTAATTAACCATTTCATGAAGTTTAGTGCTTCAGTACGCTTTGAAAAGGTTTTTTTGTTTTTACCTAGGCTGTCAGTAAAAGCAATTGAATTTTTGTTTGATGAAATTGAATTAACTGGAAAGCTAACTGAAATTTCATGTCCATTAATGTTGTATGACATATGCCACACTCCTTATTTTTGCTATTCACCCTTGGGTGAGAAAATTGTTCAATAAAATATCCTTGGCATTTTTTAGTGGTGCGAAAGATTAACTTGTCGAGATTTAACTTAACCTATTCTGAACTCACTAATCAAGTGTTGTGATATAAATAGTTGATTAAAGTCAGGTTAACTTGTGATCACAATCAATCATCTGGGTTAACTTACAACTAGAATAACGTTTCACTTAACTCAGTAAGTTGAACATAATCATGTGACAAAAGCATGACCAATACAGTTTGTTTTTAAATTTTACAAACATTGGTGCTATGTCATGAGTATGTACAGAAGCTTGTCTTGGGTTTACGAAGGAAGTTGAGCAGACTTACAGGTAGGTAACCAAAATTAACAAGATTTTAAATCTGTGTAGATTCTATACTCACTTTTCATTTATAGCAACAACGTTTTTCTAAAAAAATACAAACAACATGCAATTTGTACGTATTTTAATCGATAAAAAGTAGAGCTGTAACAAAACACGTGATAAGTAGATGTTTTTAATCGCGATACGCTGTAGCTGATAAAGACACGTATCGCGATTAAAAAAGTTACATCACTTGCGTTAATACAATAAGTCACCAATTGGATTAAGTAACTTGCTTATTCCTTTTGTGAAATATAACGGAGCATCAACGATGGTGTAACACAAACAGCCTTCGGTAGTTTTAGGTGAATGCTCGTGGTTTTGGTCTAGCAGCATAAAGTCACCAGGTTTGTAAGTGTTGTAGCAATCACTAAATTCACCCGCTAATAATAGGGTTAACTCTGAACCTTTGTGAGTATGGTCTGGTATTTCACCATTGGCTGCAATGTGTAATAAGCTTGCTCGAGCTTGTGGTTCGCCAGTGTCTAGTCGTAACCTACTCACCTTACCAATACCTTGCCATCCACTTGTAATCTGCTGTTTAAAAACACGAGGTAACATGTATTGTTGCCCCTTAATGGTGACGCTATTGTCTGCTACCAAGGAGGATTGTGGTTTCGTTTTTACTTCGGTGTCTAATGAATCGAGAGTATTATTTAAAAACTGATTCAGTAGATCATCAAGTTGCCCATGTTGCTCAATAGAGGCAGGTTGAATGGTTTGATTTTGCTCAAAATGCTGCTCAGAAAGTGCAAGTGTCATCTGATCTAATTGCTGCTGACAGTGTGCACAAAACTCGGCATGGGCTGAGATGGCGATAGACATAGACAGAGGCAATTCGCCTTTTGCATGGAGAGACAGCAAATGCTGATCTGGGTGGTAATTAATCATAATGTTTCTCCATAAAGCTTTTTAATTTTTCTAGACCTAGTCTGAGCCGTGACTTAACGGTTCCTATTGGGATATTGAGTTTGTCTGCGAGTTCTTGTTGTGTGAGTTCTTGCATGTAAATACCTTGCACAACTTGACGTTGCAATGGCGGCAGTTCTTCGACATGTTGCAGTAAACTGGCCGACAGTAAAAAATCGTCGTCATTATTTTCAGCGTCATCAGACTCAAATAGTGGCCAAATGTCGTCACCAAATGCATCTTCACGGTTGTGTTGCACTTTGCGCAGCATGTCAAAACACTGGTTGCGCATGATGGTGAACACCCATGTACTCACAGCCGCTTTGTCAGCATTGTATAGATGTGCTTTGGTCCACACTCGTGACATGGTTTCTTGCACCAAATCCATTGCCAAGCCTTGTTGACTTAATCGCTGAACCCCAAAAGAATTGATTTTTGGAGCAAAATGCGAAAACAGTTTTGCAAATGATGTTTTACATCGGTTGTTAGCAACGAGCATCATCAACTGCGCAAGCTCATCTGTGAGCGGATTAGGTTCGTCTGAATTCATAGCACCACTTCGTTGATTAGAATATCTTAGTGAAAGATTTCCTTTATCATAACGAGTTTGACTACTTTGTGATTGAATATTTTCCATTTTTTCACTCATATCCAGTAAATCACGATGAAGCATAGTATTTATGCCGTTTATGCTGCCTATAAAACAACCTTGGAAGATCGTTTGACATCACGTTATATTGAGTAATACGCTGGTGAGCGATAAGTGGATCAGGAAAGCCGGAATTATTTTATGATGTCGAGCAAAAATGATTTTGCTAAAAGATGATCATGGTTATTAATGCACTGATATTTTTGGCTGGCACTTAAAGGGATTATCTCTAACCAACGTTGACAAACCCAGGCGATATCATTGAAGTCGCTTTCACTGTAGTGGGCTAAATGTTGTGGGTATTGCTGTAATAATTGTTTTAACGTATTACTGAGAAATTGATCCTTATCCCGCGCTTGTGATCGTATGTGTGGTTGAGCACTGTTTTCATCAATAATATTACTTGGCCAGCCGTCGATGAGTGTGACGTCTGCTCTCTTAAGCCCATCATCTTCTACTGTTATGTTGTTAATTTTGAATGTTTGTTTACCTTGAACACAGATCCCTAATAGACCATCCTCAAGCGTTTCAAAATCAATGATGTGTGTCAAAGTGCCAATTGGCATAATGGTTTTTTTGTCATCAGACAGCATGCAAAGTCCAAATCCTTGGCCACTTTTGAGTGATTCAGACACTAATCTTTTGTATCTTGGTTCAAAAATGCGCAGTTGCGTATACCCTTGTGGGAGTAAGCAAATGGGTAAAGGAAAAATGGGGATTATCATTACAGCCTCTGGGTAAAATAAAACAATGTTTCTGGGTTAATGTACGTGTTTAGTGTAATTATCGATCACCTTGATTAACCCATATGAGCTGATCTTCACTGATTGAAAGGGCATTAAGTTTGCCAATGAAGCGCTGTTTTATGGTTGGATTTATGTTAGGTGTTCGAGATAAAATCCATGCGTACTTGTTATTAGGTCCAATCACTAATGAGTCTGTATATAATCCTTGTTCATTTTGCACTACGTCGTGGATTTGATAAGCGCCGTAAAATGGCCCAAAGAAAGACACCTTGAGTAAACCTTTGTCATCACCGTCAATAAAGTACGCTTTGCCTTCTGCTGAATCCCATTGCTGCTCGTCTTGTTTAAATCCTTTATTAATCACCACCACTTTGTCACCGTCAATGCTGTATTGCGCGGTCACATTGGTCATTCCACGTTCAAATGAATGATCCAGCCGGGCAACTTCATACCAGGTACCAAGGTACTGGTTTAGTTGAAACGGTTTAACGACATCAACAGGTTCATCAATGACGGTGCAGGCTGATAGCCCAAGCGCGCAAATGCCAAGAAATGGTAAGGTGATGAGATGGCGTAATGACGTTTTCATGGTTAACTCCGTTTCTACAACAACAGTATTTAATGTCAACTATACGACGCAACGGGTTGGTTTGATCTTGAATTGGCCGGTTTAATCTTATTTTGTCGGTTGTGTCATGCTTACAAAGTCCTTTTATAGGCCAATTTTTAGTATAATAAAGCCGATTGTTATTGTTAAGTTTAGGTGGTTTGTTTCATGAATAAAGTGCTAGATACGGTAGACCAACGTACCCAATTAGTCGGTCAAAACCGTTTAGAGCTGTTGTTATTTCGCATTAGTTCAACACAATTATTCGCGATCAATGTGTTTAAAGTAAAAGAAGTGGTTAAATTACCTGCAATCAATATGTTGCCCGGTAGTAACCCTAATATTTACGGTGTGGCTAATATCCGTGGTACATCCATTCCTGTTATCAACTTACGTGAAGCAATTGGTTTTTCGAAATTGCCGATTACTGACGACAGTAATTTAATTATTACTGAGTACAATCGAAGCGTGCAGGCCTTTTTAGTCGGTAAAGTTGAACATATTATCAATATGACATGGAGTGATATTATGCCGCCGCCGAAAACCTCAGGGGCACATAATTACTTAACCGCAATCACCAAAGTGGAGCAAGAGGGGATAACGCGGTTGGTGTCTATTATTGATGTGGAAAAGGTATTGGCAGAAATTATTGATTATGATGTGAGCTTGTCAGACGGGGTGCTCGACGAGAGCCTTGTACCGAGTATGCCTGGTCGTAAAGTATTAATCGTTGATGATTCATCAACTGCTCGCAAACAAGTTCGCGACACATTAACACCTTTAGGCATTGAGATCATCGAAGCTTCAGACGGATTACAAGCGCTGAGGTTGCTGCAATCTTGGGCTGGTGATGGCAAACAAGTGGCCGATGAGCTGTTAATGATGATTACCGATGCAGAAATGCCAGAGATGGACGGTTATAAACTGACCGCTGAAGTACGCGCCGACACGCGCATGTCTGGGTTATTTATCACCTTAAATACGTCATTAAGTGGCAGTTTTAATAAGGCCATGGTTGAGAAGGTCGGATGTAACGAATTTATTTCTAAGTTTCAACCTGACTTGCTGGTGGGTGTTGTTCAAGAGCGTTTGCGTTATCTATTAGGTAAATAATCGGCGCTGCATTTTGTGATCAGTTCGGTAAATACCGCACTGGTCCATGCAACTTATTGCAGGCGTGAAGACTTTAACATTTGGCATAAGATGGTTTAGTTAATCATCTGTATCTTCAATTAATTCATCGATAATTTTTCGTTGGTGTTCACGGGTTATGCCAATATTCAGTCTGGCAATTTTAATGGCGTGGCCAAATTTAGCCTTGCCTAGTAATGTCACTAGTTGTTGTAAAAAGTGCGGGTCTAAAGACAAGGTATGGCTGTAGTGTTCTATTGCTTTAGGCAAAGAAGTAAACCTGACGTCATCAAATTCAAACCCTGCCTGATAATGACCGCTTTCTGCGTCTAGCAATATTCCATCTAGACTAAGTGGCCATCCTTTAGCGTTAATGCGTCCTTGGGCTATTTGATACATCATCCAGGCACTTTTTTTAAAGCCACCAAAAATTTTGCATTCAAATTCAGATTCTTCCAGTTCCTGTTTAGTCCAATTAATGCCGATGGCTAAATCTTTTTGATAGATATGCATTAATTGATCTTTTACCGCATCGCGGCAATCCCAAATTGAGGTCAGGGGATTTTTTTTTGCAAGCCCCAGGCATTCTTTGCATGCGGGTACAGTCAATGACGGGTGAGGCGTATGTGTCATTCTGTAATATTCAAATAATTGATTGCTAGGCTCAGCGCAAAACCAGCACGTATGACGTTGATCAAATGGAATATCAATTAATGGAGGCATAAAAAGGCCATTTAATAAAAAAGCCACTCAAAAGAGCAGCTTAATGGATAAAAAGTCGATAAAGATTTATTCTTTTTCGAAGTCAACGAGTTCTTTTGCTAATATGATAGGATCTAGCTCTTCGCATTCTTGCTCGGCTTCCCAATCGATGCCAACCAGTACGCCGTCATCATTTAAATCGCCAACCCAGTACTCTAAAAACTCAGTTAAAGTAATCGTAACTGCTTTGTAATCAGCCCACTCTTCAGTGCAATGACTGTTTGCTGCTGCTTCACTTGACCATAATGGCATGACATCGGTGTCTTCAAATTCAGATGAGTCACATACAACCCAACCTTCACCCGTTTCATCTTGTAAGCCCCATAAGACTTGGTGTTGTTTTACGTTTTCGATAAAGGCGATTAGTGCAGGAGTTTGTTCGGTCATGATATGTCGCTTCAATGAGTGAGAATTAACATCATTATACGTACTCAAAAAATAAGGAAAAGGCTTAATTAATGACAATTATGTTTATGTTGAAACTTTGTACCAATTAAAATACAAAAACACAATTTCTGATAAATA
The DNA here is from genome assembly GCF_019931735.1 of Shewanella inventionis. Classification (NCBI taxonomy): domain Bacteria; kingdom Pseudomonadati; phylum Pseudomonadota; class Gammaproteobacteria; order Alteromonadales; family Shewanellaceae; genus Shewanella; species Shewanella inventionis. Next base: position 2,578,033 of record NZ_CP082926.1, read on the forward strand.
AACAGGGTTTAATGCTAACACCTCTTGTGTCCTGAATGGGGATGCGTCACGATATTCATTATTTAATTGTGAAAAGTAAGTGTTTACATGGTCCTTCAAAGTCGTTTTTCGGTGTTTATTGCAGCAATGTGTGTTTCAAGCACCTTGTTGAGTGCTTGTGCGGTATCTGCTTCTCCAGAGCCTGTTGTCAATGTTGTGCCTGAGCCTGTCGTTGCAGATTTTGCAAGCTGTGTTGTTAATCTTCAGCAAAAAGCAAAGCTTGCTGGTATATCACAGGAGATAATCAACACCACTGTTGCTAATTTAAAGTTTGTTCCGCGAGTGATTGAACTTGATAATCAGCAACCTGAATTTACGACCACTTTTGGCGATTACTTTGACAAGCGAGTCACAACGTGGCGAGTTGACCAAGGCAAAAAAATGTTGGCCAAACATCATAAGTTATTGGCTAATTTAACAACAGAGTACGGCGTGCCTGGGCAATATATCGTGGCTTTTTGGGGCTTAGAAACGAATTACGGCAGTTATAAAGGCAGTATGCCTGTACTGGATTCATTAGCCACTTTGGCCTGTGATCCTCGACGCAGTGATTACTTCACTGGCGAATTAATTCAAGCTCTTAAGTTAAAACAGCAATATCAATTTGCTGATAATAAAATGGTGGGTTCGTGGGCTGGCGCCATGGGGCATACTCAATTTATGCCAACAAACTATCGTAAATATGCCGTTGATGGCGATGGCGATGGTGTTGCAGATTTATGGAATAGCGAAGCTGATGCATTGACATCTGCGGCAAACTTTTTACAGCATTTAGGTTGGAAAGCTGATCAACGCTGGGGACGTGAAGTGCTGCTACCGCAAGATTACAGCTTTGAGTATTTGGGCAGTCAGTCTGTTTTACCGTTATCGAAGTGGCATGCCTTAAACATTAAGCAAACTAATGGTCAACCCATTGCCACACCAGAAATGCAAGCGGCTTTGTATTTACCCGCAGGGCATACGGGGCCTGCATTTTTAGGCTACGATAACTTTAATGTGATTATGCGCTGGAACCGATCAGAGTTTTATGCCATTTCAGTAGGGCATTTGGCTGACAGAATTAAAGGCGGCGCCCAGCTGAGCCGTGCTGTGCCAAAACAGCCTAGATTAAGCCGCGAAATGGTAAAACAATTGCAGCAAAAGCTTAATGATTTAGGTTTTGATGTCGGTAAGCCTGATGGTATTTTTGGCCGTAACTCAGCACTTGGCTTGCAAGGCTATCAGAAAACACAGGGGTTAATTGCCGACGGTTTTCCTGATGTAGATACCTTTAAAGCGTTGGGGATCCAACTGTAATAAGCCTTTTTTGGCGAGCAACATTATTTTTGTGGATGCATTGGCAGTCATTTGTTAAGCTTCGGAAAAATTTAGATTAAGGGATAACAATGAGCATTAAAGATGATATGGTTGTGCAGTTTAATTACACACTGCGTGACGAAAAAGGCAAAGTGATCGAGTCTAATGAAGGTCGCGATCCTATTGCATATTTGCACGGCCATGACAACATGATGCCAGGCATTGAAGATGCGATTAATGGTAAATCAGTGGGCGATAAGTTCACGGTTACGCCACCTGCAGCAGACACCTATGGTGAGCGTCAAGAAGGTGCTGAGCAACGCGTATCGGTAAAACATTTAGTGGGTGCTAAAGTGTGGAAACCAGGTATGGCAGCAGTTGTTCAAACTGAGCAGGGACAACGTCAAGTCACTATATTAAAAGTGGGTAAGTTTATGGCAACTGTGGATGTGAATCATCCTTTAGCTGGCCGTGAATTAACTTTTGATATCGAAATTGTTGCTGCTCGTGAAGCGTCTGATGAAGAAATCGCCCATGGCCATGCTCATGGCGCTGGTGGACACCATCACTAAGTAAAAATACTGTTTACCTTGAAATCCCAAGTGAATAACTTGGGATTTTTATTTGTGGTATATAAATACATATAAAGGAAAATCGATGGTTATCGACTTGTCTATCGGTAAACTGATTGTCACCGAAACTGAAATTCAGTGTCGTTTTCATGCCAGTCAAATCGTATTAACTGCTTCAGTCGATGACATTAGCTGTTTTCATCAAGGCTTGGTTATCGCCGCAGACGGCGGAACAGTTCGCTGGAGTATTAAGCTTGATAACGCCACACAACTAGAGCAAGTGCTCAACTGTACCGGTATACAAGCACAGTAACGCTTACTTTACTCAAAATAACCACAATGGTGAAATGTACGTGCTTTATATTTAACAAGTAATTGATATAAAAAGGAATGCTTATGTCGTCTTTAGATAAAATTGTTATAGAACCTCAAAAGCCTGCTACAGCCTGTGTGATTTGGCTACATGGTTTAGGTGATTCAGGTGCTGGTTTTGCTCCTGTGGTTCCGTTACTGGGCTTGCCAAGCGATCACGCAATTCGTTTTATTTTCCCGCATGCGCCAGAACAAGCCGTGACCATTAATGGGGGTTATGTGATGCGCTCTTGGTACGACATTAAAAGCATGGATTTACATGACAGAGCTGACTTACAAGGTGTGATTAAATCTGAGCAAGCTGTGAAAGAATTGATTCAAGCGCAAATTGATCAAGGTATAAAGGCAGATAAAATCGTTCTCGCTGGTTTTAGTCAGGGAGGTGTTATGAGTTTGTTCACAGGTTTGCGTTTTACCCAGAAACTGGCGGGTATTATGGCATTGTCTTGTTATTTACCCGGTGGTGAACATTTACCAGAGCAACTCGCAGATGAAAACCAGACAACCCCTATTTTGCAACATCATGGTGAGCAAGACGATGTGGTGCCTTTATTTGCCGGAAAAATGGCCTTTGATGCGCTGACTTCTGCTCATTATCAAACAACGTGGAAAAGTTATCCGATGGCTCACAGTGTTATGCCTAATCAACTTGCTGATATAGGTCAATGGATACAACAAGTGTTGAAATAAAAATTTAACACCGCTGTTCCCTGTGGCGAACAATGGCGTAAACAGCTAGGTTACCTGAAAAGTGAATTATTTAAATGGCTTAACAGCTTATCTGTTACAGCCATTTTTTTTACTTGTTTTTAACAAGTGCATTAACAATCGCATTGTTTTTTGTATGGGGCAATTGCGGTTTAAGTTATTGTTATTAATGTATTAAAAATCACACTTTTTCATAAAAATGAAATCAAAAGTCGTCAATCTTTGTTAATATGCTGTTTGTGAATTGGATTTCACAGATTTAAAAAATAAATAATAACTCGGGGTAAATCATGACTAACATGTTAATTAAAGGATTAGTGGCAACGGCTGTAATAGCAGCATTAACCGGTTGTAACAGCGACGATGATATTATTGAAACACCTATTGCTGCGACGTGTGCAGAAGCGGGTGAAGATTGTAAGACGTTTACTGTGTTGCACACAAATGACAACCATGGTCGTTTTTGGCATAACAGTGATGGCGAATATGGTATGGCAGCACGTAAAGCGCTTATCGATCAAATTCGTGATGAGGTCAGTTCAAATGGTGGTGTCACGTTAGTGTTATCGGGTGGCGATATTAATACTGGTGTGCCAGAGTCCGATTTACAAGACGCTTTACCTGACTTTATTGGTATGAATGAAATTGCGTATGATGCCATGGCCGTCGGTAACCATGAGTTTGACAATCCATTAGCTGTATTAGACTCTCAACGTTCTATTGCTAATTTCCCAATGCTTGCGGCTAACATTTATAAGGCCGACGGTACTCGTTACTTTGATGCTTATAAAGTTTTTGACGTTAATGGCTTACGAGTAGCGGTGATCGGTTTAACCACAGAAGACACTGCTAAAATTGGTAATCCAGAGTATATCTCGGAATTGACCTTCACAGATCCTGCAACTGAAGCTGCAAAAGTTATCGCCGAAATTAAAGAAGCTAATGCAGCGGACTTAATTTTTGCAACCACTCATATGGGGCATTACGCTGATGCGCAAAATGGCAGTAACGCGCCTGGTGATGTAACTTTAGCACGCACACTAACGGCTGGTGATTTAAGCGCTATCATTGGCGGTCACTCACAAAATCCAGTTTGTATGGAACCCGATACAAATAATTATGCTGACTTTGAACCAGGCGATGACTGTACTCCTGATATGCAAAACGGCACTTACATCATGCAAGCTCATGAGTGGGGTAAGTATGTAGGTCGTGCTGACTTTGAATATTTTAACGGTGAACTTCACCTTGCAAGCTATAAGTTACTGCCTGTTAATTTAAAAACAACAGTAACTGATGCCGATGGCAATAAAACTAAAGTATTGGTGGCTGATGAAATTACGCCTGATGCAGAACTTGAAGAATTACTGTCATACTATCAAGAACGTGGTCAAGGTCAGTTAGATGAAGTGATTGCCACCACAGACGCCTTACTTGATGGTGAACGTGCCAACGTGCGCAACATGCAAACCAACCTAGGTCGCTTAATCGCAGAAGCCCAACGTACTAAAGTAGGTGCAGATATCGGCGTGATGAACTCAGGTGGTGTACGTGCTTCAATTCAAGCGGGTGAGATTACGTACCGTGACGTGCTAACGGTTCAACCATTTGGTAATACCGTTACGTTAATGACCATGACGGGTGCTGAAATTACTGAATATTTAAATACAGTCGCTTCGTTCCAACGTGGTGCAGGGGCTTATGCTCAAATAACTGGCGTTAAAATGAACGTTGATTGTGTAGCAAAAACCGTCGCAATTAGCGAAATTAACGGTAAAGACTACAGTGCAACTGACTCATACAGCTTTACTGTGCCAAGCTTTAACGCAGCGGGTGGAGACGGTTACCCAGTACTCGATCCAATCCAAACCGGTTATGTTGATGCTGAAGTGCTGTACAGTTTCTTCCAAGATAAAGGGTCAATTGTTGCGGCAGATTATGCACCAGTAGGCGATATTGTTTATGAAAACTCTGACAGCCAATTAGGTTGTACTATCACAGCAAACTAATTAACGTTTAAGGGCTCATCCTTAAACGATAATCAATACGTGATTAAATAAAAAAGGTAGCATCGGCTACCTTTTTTGTTGCTTAAAATTTATGGCTACTTCCAGCAAATATGGGTCGTTAATGTGTGGCTTTCACCCGGGGCTAACACCACTTTATCGTCCAGCACATTAGCTGCTTCTAAACACACCATGGTGAGGTAATCATTGTTATTAAAACGTGACAACCTTACTGATTTATCTATCCACGGATTCCATAATACTGCAGAACGGCTATTTTCACGGCTAACAACAATGGTGCCATGTGGTGTATTCAGTTCCTGGCTAGCGGTTAAATGGGTGTAAACCCGATCGGTTTCTCGGTCAAAAGTGACGTTATCTTGTGGTTGTTGGAACGGCCCTTGACCAAATTCAATATATTGAGCCCCGCTAAAACCTGTTGCACTCAATTGATGGATATCGCCAATAGGAAAATAACTGTGTAATGCTTGGGTTAAGCTCACTGGGTGATTATCCTTGTTAGTATTAACAATACTAACAGTAAGAGTTTCACCTAAAGTGAACAGAACTTTGACTTGGGTGTTATGTGGCCAATATTGTTGTTCGTATTCACTTTGCGGCAGGCTAAATACCAAATCGACTACTTGATCTTTTATATCAACTGATTCAAGAGACCAAATTTTATTACGGGCAAAGCCATGTTGTGGATATTGAGGATTTTCATGCATTCCAAACCATGGCCAACATACTGGCACCCCACCACGAATGCCATTACCTGGCTGATAGTCATCGGCAGAGGATACCCACAGTAAGGGAGGCTTACCAGACGGTATAAATTGATCTATTTGGGCGCCTTGCATGAAAATCCGCGCCTGGCAGAGCTTTGTTTCAATACTTACATACTCAAGACCATTAGGGTGTTTTTGGGTGGTAACAGAACCCATAGTAAGTGTCCTTGTATTAATCAAAATCGCGAAATGAATTAAGCTTGTAGCTTACCTTATTTTCAAACAAGTGATAATGGGCAAGTGATTGTTGGGATTATACTAATGTAAAAAGTAACATTCGGTTGTTGGCTGGCATGGCTATGTCCTCTTTAAGCTCAAAGCTTTGTTGATGAGCTAATGACGTAATCCATTCAATATCTCGGATCCCACTAACGGGGTTTTGTTGCTTAAGCCAAACATCAAACTGTCTATTACTGTCGCTTGTATAATTGCCAGAGTAATTGAAAGGACCATAAATGACCAAGCATCCTTTACTTGCTAAATGCTTAGCACAGCCTGAAAACAATGCCACCACATTTTCTTTGCTCATGATGTGCAGTGTGTTGGCAGTAAAGATTGCATCTAACGTTGTGGGTAATTGCGGCCAACTAGTACTTACATCCAGCTCTATGGGAGGGGCTAAATTGGCTAAAGGAAAATGAGCTATTCTTGCATGTAATGTAGGTAAGTAACTTGCTTGATCACTGGGTTGCCAATGAAGATGGCTAAGGTGTTTGGCAAAGTAGGTACAGTGTTGTCCAGTGCCGCTGCCAATCTCTAAAACATGTGACGAATTAGCAAACCAGTGAAATAAATTATCTACTATAACTGACTTGTTATTTTCACATGCCTGAGAAAATGGCAACTGTGCTAGTGGTATTATGTGCGGCATTACGAAAGATCAACTTTTTCCATTTCAAGTTGCTGTAATGCAATGACTGCTTGAGTGCGATTGCGCACGCCAAGCTTTCTAAATATTGCAGTCGCATGGGCTTTAATGGTGGCTTCTGACACACCAAAATCATACGCAATTTGCTTATTAAGTAGCCCTTCTGCAAACATTTGTAATACACGATATTGTTGTGGGGTTAAATCGGATAAGCGGCTGGCCATTTGGTCTGTTGGATCATCAGACACTGGCACTAATTCTGTGTCGGCAGGCAACCAAATATCGCCATATAACACCGCCGTTAACGCCTCGGTCAATGACTCCATTGACGCTGATTTTGGGATAAAACCGCTGCTGCCATAATGTACAGCGCGGCTTATGGTATTGATATCCTCGTGTGCTGAAATCACCACCACTGGAATATTCGGGTAGTGTGTACGAAGGTGGATCAAGGTTGAATAACCATGTGAGCCAGGCATTTGTAGATCAAGCAAAATTAAATCAAATCGGCATTCGCTGTTTTCAAGTACAGATTCCAGTGCTTCTGCACTGTCTGCTTCGAGCCATTGTGTATGATTAAATGCGCTGCTTAATGCTTGGCGTAAGGCATTACGAAATAGCGGATGGTCATCAGCAATTATGATATTTAAATTTTCGAGCTTCATGGCTTTTTTTATTCTATGTTGCACGTGAAGATTAACTCAATGTAACAGAAAAGTAATCGAGTGTTCTATTGCTTTGTGACATAAAAAGAGGGTTTTTTGCGAATAACCATTCAATTATAGACTTTAGTCTATGGCGCAAGATGGCTTCTGGGTAACAAATGCAGCCAAATGACCGCATTTGTTACATTGTGCTTAAGCGTGAGGCCACACTTGTGTGGGTTGTCTGTTTTCATCAACGGCAACAAAGGTAAACACACCACGAATGGCATGCTCTCGATGATCTTTGTACATGTCTTCAACATAGATATTAACCTCGACTTTTACTGAGGTATTACCCACATGAATGACTTTGGCAATGAGTTCAGCAAGGCTGCCAGCAGGTATTGCTTTTTTAAAGTCGATACGGTCTGAACTCACTGTCACTAACGATTTTCGACAAAAACGCGTGGCTGCGATAAAGGCGGTTTCATCCATCCATGCTAATGCATCCCCACCAAATAAAGTATTGTGATGGTTGGTGTTAGAGGGAAAAATAGCTTTGATCACCCGCGCTTCAGATTGAATGATCCTCGCCGCGATATCGTCAGGGAAATGGGTTTCTGTTTGATTTGGATTTTGAGCAAGCGACATACAAGGACCTAAATTAACTAATAGACAGGAAAAGCGGCGCGCATTGTACTGTATGAGCTTAAGATATGTCGAATATTACCCAGTATTATTTATCCTGATTGGTATTGCTGTTTAATTTAATCGAGTTGCAAATGTTTGAACATGGCATGTTCATTGAGTACATCAATATGCTTAATGTCAGTTAACAAAATGGTTATTGGTTGCTGCTGTTGTGTTACGCCGCTAATTGCTTCATGTTTTGTTTCACCCTGGTGAACGATAATGGTTTGGCTAAAGCGCCCCACAAGCTCAACACCTGAACGTAAGCTTATCTTCACTTGGTACTGCTGTAAGCACATGATTTCTATGTAGTCATAGTGTTCACATTTTATTAGAGTCATTTTTTATACCATTTCAGTTGTCGATATTGAGCTAATCTAAGCTGTGTTTGTTTTTTAATACTGATGTTGTTTGAAAATATAACGGATTAAGCACGGCGAATGAATTAGCGCCTAGCGGTTTAGAGCATACTCGTTGAACAAAGCAGTAAGTATGTACAAGAGTCTGATGATTTTTCCTGTTTTTTGCAGCGTTTGTTGGCCATTATTTTTGTTGGCCATTATTAAAGCGTTATCGGTTTTTTATCTAGATCGTTATTTTACCTTTGAATATATTTATCAACTAAGATAAACACGCACTTGGTGCTCAATTCATTTATGCACAGAGTGAAACCGCTAATATGTTAGACATCGATTTTGACTTAATAACAACAGCAAATAGGGCGGTTAATATCGTAACAATACGGTAGATACTTGGTGATTATTGGCATCAAGCGTGATGATATAAAGCCTGTCAAATTCAGTTGCATCATTTATAGCGGGTTGTTTTTCTGCGCCCAGTTGTTCTGCAAGCGCTGTGGTTGTATTGCTGTGGCCGATCACCAAAATATGCCCTTGCTGTTTACGTAATATTTCTGCGGTAGAGTTAAGATCAGATGGGTCGTACAAATGGGGTGCTAGTTGTTGGTCTTTTGCAACCGCAAGAGCAGTTTCGCGGGTTCGCTTGTAGTCAGTGGTATACACTTTGGCCAATGGTGTACTTGATAATACGCTCGCTAAACGAATGGCACGTAGTTTACCTTGGGCCGACAGGCTAGGGTCGTTTCCCTCTAGTTTTTCAGCGTGTCTCACTAAATAAAACACTTTGGATTGGACTGCAATGATGCCATCTTTTTCTACTGGTTTGATGGTTTGTGCCATAGTGTAATGACTAAAAAATGTTACTAAAAACAAAAAACAGTATCGAATGCTAAGCGTCATGCCTTACTCCCTTAACGATGTATTGTTTATCAATAGCGGATTAGCAAAAAAGGCAAAAGAGTAACTTTGCCATAAATGTAAAGTTTATATGCAATTTTACATCATTTGAGTTACATGAGTTAAAGGTTATTCAAGGGTTATTAATCGTGATCAATTTTTTGCTAGTTTGCCATTATCCAGCAATACTTGCTTTAAGTTGATGCTCATGCGAACCGCATCTATTAATGCAAGCAGGATGGTGGGTGCACACAAACTAAGGATGGGTTATGTCTGAATCGTTAACCGCACAAATTATTCAAATAGAGCCAGATGATGCCTTGCCGTTATGGCGCCATACTATTTTTATGCGCTTATTTACCACTCTCGTGATCATATGTGTTCCTGTCTATATTACGAGTGTTTACTTGTGTATTGAGCAAGGCATCTGGTACATGGCTATATTTGATACCATTGCTTATGGCCTAATGATATTTGTGGTGTTTTATTCTTCTATAACTGATAAAACCCGTTATATGTGTGGTTGCGGTTTGGCATTTTTTATTGGGGCAGGTTTTTTAATTGTTCTTGGTCCTTCTGGTGCTGGATTTTTTTGGTTATTTACGTTTCCCCCATTAACCAGTGTGTTACTGGGTTCAAAAGCTGCTATTGCTGCGCAACTTATCAACGCTGTTTTATTAATCATAATGGGTGTGGCTTTTCACTATCAATGGTTACATTGGCCTGTAATGGAGCACTTTTCAACCTTGATTTGGTATGTTGTAGTGATTAACTTTTTAGTCACCTGTGCCATTGTTACTCAGTCAATTTCTTACCTATTGGGTAAATTAACCCATTCATTACAATCTACTTTAGCATCTAGACAAGCCACAGTGATTGGTTTGGCAAAGTTAGCAGAATATCGTGACAATGATACGGGGGCGCATCTTATTAGAATGCAGCAATACGCGAAAATGTTAGCTAAGCAAAGATTAGAAGATGAACAGGTTCCAGAGGAGCTCACAGAAGCTTTTATTAAAGAAATAAGCTTGTCTTCAATTTTACATGATATTGGTAAGGTAGGGGTTGCTGATCATATTTTGCTTAAGCCCGGTAAGTTAACGCCTGCAGAGTTTGAACACATAAAAGCTCACCCACAAATGGGCGCAAAGGTCATAGACAGTTTGCTAAAGTATGCTCCTCAATGTCAGTTTTTGTTAATGGGACGAGATATTGCTGGAGGACACCATGAAAAATGGGATGGCAGTGGTTATCCAAAAGGCATTAAAGGTGAGGCGATCCCTTTATCGGCAAGAATAGTGGCGTTAGTTGATGTTTATGATGCATTAACATCCCCCCGTTGCTATAAACGTCCTTTTACTCATCAAGAGGCAAAAGACATTATTTTGGCTGGTCGTTCTACTCATTTTGATCCGGCATTAGTAGACAGTTTTATATCCATTGAGCATCACTTTGCCGAATTATCTCAAGCCTCTTTATCACACCATTCTGCAAGTTATGAATCTGCCTTAAAGACAGCTAACAGTGTGTGATGATTTGTGTCTATATTGGTGGTGTGTTCGTATTTATGAATAAAAAATGCCAGTCTATTTTGACTGGCACTTGATGTGTGGCACGTACATTATTTGGCGTTTAAATTACTTAACCTCAACTCTGGTTAAGAGATGAATAAATAACATCGATTCTAACAATAACTCCATACGATGCATTCAAACTTGAAATTTGCGCTGATAACTAGGCAAATTTACGCGTCAATAGCGAGTCTATTGCAAGTGAATTTAACAACGTTATCGGTGCAAAGAACTGTTTGAAATGCATTTATTATCCAGAGTTAGGTTACTTCGCAAGTAAGTTTATACGGTCACGAGAGGCTTGGGCTAATTCACGTAATAGCTTTTCAGAATCTGCCCAATGTAGGCAGGCATCGGTAATACTTTGACCATAGGTTAAAGGCTCACCTTTAACCACTTTCTGGTTACCTTCAATCATAAAGCTCTCTGCCATAATCCCAGCAATTGCAGTACTGCCTGCGCGCATTTGTTCCATAATACTCTGAGCAACGTTTAGCTGGTTTTTATGCTGTTTTTCGCTGTTACCATGGCTAAAATCAACCACCATGCGTTGAGTTACACCAACTTGTTCTAGCTGTGCTCGAGCGATTTCAATGTCTTTAGCAGAATAATTAGGTGTTTTACCACCCCGTAAAATAATGTGGCCAAATGGATTGCCGTGAGTCCGGTAAACAGCCATTGCGCCATCTTTATCTGGCGAGTAGAAAATATGTGGCACTTGTGCTGCACGAACGGCATCAACAGCAATATTGATATTACCGTCGGTACCATTTTTAAACCCAACAGGGCAAGACAGTGCAGAGGCCATTTCACGGTGAATTTGGCTTTCAGTGGTGCGTGCGCCAATAGCACCCCAGGTTATAAGATCTGCAATATATTGACCATTGACCATGTCTAAGAATTCAGTAGCGATAGGCAATTTAAGCTCAGTAATTTGTTGCAGCAGCTGCCGTGCCATACGCAAACCTTTATTAGGGCTAAAACTGCCATCTAAATCTGGGTCAGAAATAAGGCCTTTCCAACCTACAATCGTGCGCGGCTTTTCAAAATACACTCGCATTAAAATACATAAGTCGTCTTTGAGCTCGTGATGCAGTGTGGCTAATTTTTGAGCGTACTCTAAAGCCGCCTTGGTGTCATGTATTGAACAAGGCCCGATAATCACTAACAAGCGTTGATCTTCACCGGCAATAATGGCTTCTACTTCGCGGCGCTGAGCCACTAAATAATCTGCTGCATCTTGAGTTAAAGGGTATTCTGACGCCAACTGAGCCGGAGAAATCACTTTGCTTAGCAGGGTTGTTCTTAGTTCATCTGTTTTAATAGTCATGCACATTACCGAAAAATCGTGAGATGCATCAGCATCATAATGCTCGGGATTATATACCCAAAGAACTTAAAGATGCGAGGCTTAGCCTAGGATTGTCTGGACTAAAAAAGCGATTGCGTTAAACGTGAAAGGCGAATTGACCCTAGTCAATGTCGCCACCTGATGGTTTTATCGGCTATTTGTAACCTAAATCGATTGTTTATTTATCAGAACATATGGCGTTCAAGGCCTGTGATGTCGAGTATTTTTGTGGCTATTTCTTCTACAGAGTGATTCGTGGTGTTCACAAAAGGGATACGTTCTCTTTTGTACATCATTTCAACTTCTTTAACTTCAAGGCGGCATTGTCTTAATGACGAATAACGGCTGTTTTCCATGCGACTTTGTCTAATTTCATGCAGTCGTTGAGGGTCAATAGTTAGGCCGAATAACTTTGATTTATTGCGTTTAAGCGACTCAGGTAACTTAAGATTATCCATGTCATCTTCAGTAAACGGGTAGTTTGCAGCTTTTATACCAAATTGCATGGACAGGTATAAACTCGATGGCGTTTTACCACAACGAGATACACCTAATAAAATAATGTCGGCTTTATCCATGTGTTTCATGGTTTGGCCATCGTCATTCTCCATTGCATAGTTTATGGCATCAATTCGGGTCTCATAGCCATGATTACCTTTACCATGAGTACGATGCAAAATGGGCTTGGCTTGTACCCCTAAGTGTTGTTCGAGTGGCGCAACAAAGGTATTCAAAAAGTCGTAATCGACACATTCGCTCGAAAAAATCACATTACGAATTTCAGGATTAATGATCGAATGGAATACAAGTGGTCTTTCGCCTGTTGTAATAAAACAATCATTTATTTGTTGTTTAACTTTTTGTGCTCGTTGGACCGTTTCAACGAAAGGAATTGTAAGTGCTTCAAATTCAATAGGAAACTGTGAAAGAACCGCATGCCCAAAAACCTCTGCTGTGATCGCGGTCCCATCTGAAATATAAAATACTTTTGGCGTCATTCTGACCTCTTGTAGTAATAAAATTACAAATAAAATTATAGATTTACGCGTGTTGTATGGGAGTGTAAGATGCTATTGCCCTCGTGTGAAGTGGCCACTGAAATAAAAACTTGCGGAGATAAAACTGTGCAGCAATACGTACTCTGGTATCAAGAATTAGGCATGGGTGATGTAAACAAGGTTGGCGGAAAAAACGCATCCCTTGGTGAGATGATCAGCAATCTGGCTAATGCAGGGGTTCAAGTTCCTGGCGGTTTTGCTACGACTTCTCATGCGTTCAATGAGTTCCTTGAACAAAGTGGAGTAAACCAGAAGATTTTTGACATTCTGGCTACATTGGATGTGGATGATGTCAATGAACTGGCAAAAGTAGGTGCACAGATCAGGCAATGGGTGATTGAGACCCCATTCCAGCCTGCACTTGAAAATGCTATTCGTGAAGCATATGAGCAATTATCAAGTGAAACGCAAGATGCGTCATTTGCGGTGCGTTCATCAGCAACGGCTGAAGACATGCCAGATGCATCATTTGCAGGCCAACAAGAAACATTTTTAAACGTAAAAGGGTTTGATGCTGTCATGCTAGCGATTAAGCATGTATACGCGTCGCTCTTTAACGATCGTGCAATTTCTTATCGTGTTCATCAAGGTTATGAACATCAAGGTGTTGCTTTATCTGCTGGCGTACAACGTATGGTGCGTTCAGACAAAGCGGCTTCTGGTGTGATGTTTACAATGGACACTGAGTCAGGCAATAACGACGTTGTGTTTATCACTTCATCTTTTGGTTTAGGTGAAATGGTTGTACAAGGTGCGGTTAACCCTGACGAATTCTACGTGCACAAACCAATTTTATCTCAAGGTCACGATGCCGTTGTGCGCCGTAACATTGGTAGTAAGTTGATTCAGATGGTTTATTCTGATGACGCTTCTCATGGTAAGCAGGTTAAAATTGAAGACGTGGCCGCAGAGCAACGCCGTGTATTCTCTATTAATGATGCCGAAGTGATGGAGCTTGCTAAGCAAGCCATGATCATTGAGCAACATTATGGTCGTCCAATGGATATCGAATGGGCAAAAGACGGTAATGACGGTAAGTTGTATATCGTTCAAGCTCGTCCAGAAACCGTTCGTAGCCGTGAAGATGTACAATTAATTGAACGCTACCACTTAAAAACCAAAGGCGATGTAATATGTGAAGGTCGTGCCATTGGTCATAAAATCGGCACAGGTGTGGCCAAGGTGCTAGCGTCTATTGAAGACATGGACCAAATTCAGCCTGGCGATGTGTTAGTGACAGACATGACAGACCCAGATTGGGAACCCATCATGAAGCGCGCAAGTGCGATTGTTACTAACCGTGGTGGTCGTACATGTCATGCTGCAATTATCGCTCGTGAATTAGGCGTACCAGCAGTTGTTGGCTGTGGTGACGTTACCGACCGTATTAAGAGCGGCGACATTGTTACTGTATCTTGTGCCGAAGGTGATACTGGTTTGATTTACTCAGGCGAGCAAAAGTTTGAAGTTATCACCAATCGTGTAGACACTTTGCCGTCATTACCAATGAAAATCATGATGAACGTGGGTAATCCAGATCGTGCATTCGATTTTGCTCGTTTGCCAAACGAAGGTGTGGGCTTAGCGCGTTTAGAGTTCATCATTAACCGCATGATTGGTATTCACCCTAAAGCCTTGCTTGAATTTAACGACCAAACTGCTGAGCTACAATCTGAAATCAATGACATGATTGCCGGTTACGACTCACCCGTTGAATTTTATATCGCTCGCCTAGTGGAAGGCATTGCAACGATTGCGTCTGCTTTCTATCCGAAAAAAGTGATTGTACGTATGTCAGACTTTAAGTCTAACGAATACGCTAACTTAGTCGGCGGTGATCGTTACGAACCAGAAGAAGAAAACCCAATGTTGGGCTTCCGTGGTGCAAGCCGTTATATTTCTGAGTCATTCCGCGATTGTTTTGCGCTTGAATGTGAAGCGATTAAACGTGTACGTAACCAAATGGGCTTAACTAACGTTGAAGTGATGATCCCGTTTGTTCGTACAGTAAGCGAAGCATCACAAGTAATTGAATTACTCAAAGAGCAAGGTTTAGAGCGTGGAAAAGATGGTTTACGTGTCATCATGATGTGTGAGCTTCCTTCTAACGCCTTATTAGCTGACCAATTCCTTGAGCATTTCGATGGTTTCTCTATCGGTTCAAACGATTTAACTCAGTTAACATTAGGGTTAGACCGCGACTCAGGTATTATCAGTCATTTGTTTGATGAGCGTAATGATGCTGTTAAAGCATTATTATCTATGGCCATCAAAGCCGCAAAAGCCAAAGGTGCTTATGTAGGTATTTGTGGCCAAGGCCCATCAGATCATTCTGATTTTGCTGCATGGTTAGTTGAACAAGGCATCGACACAGTGTCATTAAATCCTGATACCGTCATTGATACTTGGTTATATTTAGCCGAAGCTCATGGATAAATAACACCAAAATTGCAATTCAACCTGCAATTTTATCAAGTTGTCTTAAAAGCCGCTTTTTAGCGGCTTTTTTTTGTTTATAATGAACTCAATATACCAACAATTAAAAAGCCCTCTATGTTACCTTTGCTATCACATAAACAAACATTAGAACCTATCTATCTTGAGTTTCTTGACGCGCTCGAACAAAGTGAGTTTGAGGGTGAAATAGACAAGCGCTACAGTGCGAGGCTTATTCAGGCAACCGATAATTCGGTATACCAATTTTTACCCCAAGCGGTGATATACCCACTACATCAACAAGATGTTGAATTAGTGTTATCACTAGCCGCACAGCCAAAATATAAACAAGTCACGTTTAGTGCTCGTGGTGGCGGTACGGGTACTAATGGCCAATCATTAACGCACGGGTTGATTTTAGATGTGTCACGCCATTTAAACCAAGTACTTGAAATAAATGCAAAAGAAGGCTGGGCAAGGGTACAGGCTGGGGTTGTTAAAGATGCATTAAACGATGCTTTGCGTCCACATGGATTCTTTTTTAGTCCAGACTTATCAACGTCTAACCGAGCAACTATAGGCGGTATGGTTAATACCGATGCTTCTGGTGCTGGTTCATTGGTTTACGGCAAAACCTCAGATCATGTGTTAGGTATCACAAGTGTACTTATAGATGGCAGTGTATTGAGCACAACCCCAATAAAAAACCATTTACTTAAGCAACAACCCTTTGGTGATAATCAATTAGCCAATACTATTGCCACTAACATTGCAGATGTCTGCCGTGCAAAACGCGACGCCATTATTGATCGTTTTCCAAAACTTAATCGCTTTTTAACCGGTTACGATTTAAAGCATGTGTGGAATGATGAGTTAACACAATTTGACCTATCACGTATTTTAGCGGGCTCAGAGGGCACGCTTGCTGTTATCACTGAGACTAAACTAAACCTAACTCCGTTACCTAAAACCCGGATAATGGTTAACATCAAATACGATTCATTTGAGTCTGCACTGCGCCATGCTCCGTCGTTAGTACAAGCTAAAGCGACAGTTGTTGAAACCGTTGACTCTAAAGTACTTAACCTAGCTCGTGAAGATATTATTTGGCATTCAGTAGCAGAGCAAATTAAGGCGGTGCCTAATAAAGTCATAGAAGGTCTCAACATGGTTGAGTTTGCCGGTGAAGATGACGAAGTGAACCATAAGGTTGCACAGTTAGATGCCATGTTGAGTGAACAACTCAACCAACAGCAATATGGATTAGTTGGTTTTCAAGTTATTACCGATAGAAATGATATCGACAATATTTATGCCATGCGAAAAAAGGCTGTGGGTTTATTGGGAGCAACAAAAGGCAACCGCAAGCCCTTAGCATTTGCTGAAGATACCGCCGTGCCCCCAGAAAATTTAGCCGATTATATTATGGAATTTCGCGCATTATTAGATGGCCATGATTTACAATATGGGATGTTTGGTCATGTTGATGCTGGTGTGTTGCATGTGCGACCCGCACTAGATATGTGCGATCAAGCGGACGAAAAACTGCTTAAAGTTATATCAGATCAAGTGGCTGCGTTAACCCTTAAATATGGCGGCTTAATGTGGGGCGAACACGGTAAAGGTGTTCGCGGTGAGTATGGCCCAGCAGTGTTTGGTGATGAACTTTATGCTGTGCTTGAACAAATTAAAGGCTGGTTTGACCCTGATAATCGTTTAAACCCCGGAAAACTAGTTGCACCAGCGCAATCTGGCCCACTTATGTTTAATGTCGACAGTGTTAAGCGTGGTAGTTTCGACAGACAAATCCCAGTGCAAACGCGTAATGCATTTCCAGATGTGATGAATTGCAATGGTAACGGCTTGTGCTTTAACTACAGCAGTTACTCTCCAATGTGTCCATCGTTTAAAGCGACAGGCGATAGAGTACAATCTCCAAAGGGCCGTGCAGGATTAATGCGAGAATGGTTACGTTTGTTAGAGGCCGAAGGTGTTGATGTAGAACAACTGGCCAAATCTAAACCATTAGGTTGGATGCAGCGTACTCAAAATACCCTAAACAACCAGCGTGATTACGATTACTCCCATGAGGTGATGGAGTCGCTAAAAGGCTGTTTAGCTTGTAAGGCTTGTTCTGGTCAATGTCCTGTTAAAGTGGACGTGCCAAAATTTAGGGCGCAGTTTTTCAATATTTATTACAAACGTTATTTACGCCCAGCAAAAGATTACCTAGTCGCGGGTATTGAAGACACATTACCCTTGATGGCGACGATGCCAAAGGTCACTAATTTTGCATCGCAAAACCCACTTAGCCAGTGGGTGATTAAAAAAGCCATTGGTTATGTCGATGCACCCAAATTGTCAGTTCCTACATTAAAGCAACGCTTAGATGGGCACGCCAGTCGTGGCTATGACCTTGATGCTTTGTGTGCAATTCCCGAGGCTGAACGCAGTAAATATGTATTGGTAGTACAAGATCCATTTAATAGCTTTTATGATGCAGGCTTGGTATATCGTTTTATTCAGCTCATTGAAAAGTTAGGTTTAAAGCCGGTGTTATTGCCGTTCAAACCCAATGGTAAACCTACACACATTAAAGGCTTTTTAGACAAGTTTGCTAAAACTGCACAAGACAGTGCAGACTTTTTAAACCGTGTTCATGCGCTAGGCATGCCAATGGTTGGCCTCGATCCAGCCTTAGTATTGTGTTACCGCGATGAATATAAAGAAGCACTAGGCCAACGCCGTGGGCCGTTTGAAGTCAAATTGGCTAATGAGTGGTTAAGCTCAGTGATAGCAACTCGTGCAGTGGTTGAACCTTTAGCCAAAGATGCACCACAATTTACCTGGTTTAGCCATTGTACGGAATCGACCGCAAAACCGAATACCGCTAACGAATGGAAAGCCATATTCAGTCACTTTGGGGCCAAACTCAATAGCGTTAATTTAGGTTGTTGTGGCATGGCGGGGACTTATGGCCATGAACTGGATAATCTCGAACGTTCTGAACAATTATTTGAAATGTCTTGGCAACCAAGTATTGAAAAAATTGCACAACATAGCCAGGTGCTAGTATCGGGGTATTCTTGTCGTAGCCAAGTAAAGCGTTTTGCAGGCTTTAAACCTCAACACCCAATTGAAGCATTACTTAAGTTGATGGATTAACAATAGATTAAGGCGGATCGCATGGCAGATGAAACAACAGCGCTAAACTCATTTACCCATCCAGATGGCGTGGCGTTATGCAGTGAGGATGTGTTGTTTCATATTAAAGAAAATGGTGAGTGGCTGTACCTTAACAGCCCGTTGCCAGCAAAGTTTGCTGCGTTATTTAGCAGTATTTTGCACTGTATCGATAATGAATATTTCCTCATTACACCCGTCGAAAAGGTAAAGGTGGCCGTAGAATCCTATCCTCTCGTGCTAGTAGATTATCAATCAATTGCCACGTCAGCTAATGAACTGTTTTTTACTACCAGTATTGCAACCCAAGTTAACGCCGTTAAATTGCAAGATATACATGTCACTGATGATGGTATTTATGTTCCATTAATCAGGGGGTTAACTGGAAAACTTAATCGAGCTTGTTATTACCGATATATTAACGATTATATCGATTTTGATTAGCATAGGTGTACCAGTTTATTCGTTAGCTCTTTGTTTTATTACTGAGTGTTTTTGTGCTCGAGCCTAACAAACACGTTTCGTCCTGTTAACTGCGTTAAATGAACTTGCAATAGGCGTTAATTAGGGTCTGGTGAGCTTTGCTGTTTGAATTTTGTTCGAGTAAAAAACGTTTTAATCGAGACGAATGGATTGATGCCTAGTCATCTAAGCAAAATCCATTCAACAAAGAGTAAAACGTTTTTAGCCGAACCTTTCAGGCAGCGTTTGTTGGCCATTTTTACTGCGTTATCGACTTTTTATGTAGAATAACTACACCTCAAAGTCTCTGCCGCGCAGTTATATATGTGAGTAAAGACCAACAATTCGCTGCAAAAACAATCTTGAAAGATCAACAGACCCTGGCCTTGTGAGTAAAATAAATGACAAGATTGACAGTGGATTTTAGTCAAAACATTGTTTTTTATTGTTATAAATATCGCTGTGGGTTAAACAATATTTTATGTAACACAATGAAAAATATGTTCTTTACTATATTAAATACAAATAGTTAACATTTTTTAATCGATATATTCACTCAAACTAAGGCTAAAGCGCTTCTCTTAACGTATAGACATGGTAATCTTAATTTGTTCGCGTTCGTTGAATTGCTATCGAAAGTAACTCAACATGCTAATGACGATGTAGGAGGTATCATTTGAAACGTTTTGAAAGTTTAAGTTACCTGATTTCCCATCTTAATATTGCTTTACAGCAAGAACTTGATACACGCTTAAAGCGTTATGAGTTGGACAGTAAACTCTGGCCTGTGCTATTTGCTTTATGGCAAGAAGAGGGCTTGAGTCAAACTGAGCTGTCTAAACGGTGCGATGTGGCAAACTACACCATGACACGCCTGCTCGACACACTTCAAGTGCAGGGGTTTATCACCCGTCATCAAGAGGCAGACAATCGTCGTGCTTTTCAAATCTTTTTAACTGACAACGGCAAAGCGTTAGAACAAGATTTAGTCCATGAAGCGCAGTGGGTTAATGAGCGCTTTTTAGCGGTGTTGTCAGATGAAGAGCAACAGGAATTTATGCGCTTACTAAATAAAGTGAATCAATTTAGTCAATAAGTGTTAACTCATTTCTCATCATCCTTGTAATTGATTAATAATAAGATATTATTCTGTACGACATTGTTTAAGTCGCAAAAATAGGTGTTGCACTAACAGTATCACGAGAACTTTTGAAATCAGTCAGATAAACTTATTGTTCAGAGCTATCGGTAAAGTAATGAAATCGAGCTATGTTTTTGCTTAAATGTCACTTGCTTTAATCTCATTTGCATTAATCTCACTTGCTTACATGTTACTTGTTTACATGTCACTTGTTTACATGTCACTTGTTTACATGTCACTTGTTTACATGTCACTTGTTTACATGTCACTTGTTTACATGTCACTTGTTTACATGTCACTTGTTTAAATGTCACTTGTTTAAATGTTACTTGCTTAAATAATGTAAGCGTTCAGCAAACTGCGCCTTGCCCAGTTCAACTAGCCAGAGTCATACACTGTTGAAGTCAAAATCAGGATGGGATAATTGTTTTAAGCAGTGTTTGATATATTGAACGGGATTAGTCCATTCGCTTTGGCCGTTTCTATGATACAGTACAATATAGCGCTCGCCTCTACACCACTGTGGTTGTGGTTAAAAGTGATGTGACATCTTATTTTGGTGATCCTATTGGGCTGCAGATTGGACATATGAATTAAATAGCACGATGGGAAATAGTCCAACAGGTTTATCAAAAACCGCAATGTTGTTCAAAATATAGGTTGCTTCATTTTGTTACTCAGACAATGTGTCAGCTCTTTACATGATCAGAGCACCCAACAACGTATATTTTACACGTTTCTTTTTATCCAAATATTTACGCGATAAGGGCTTTCCTTGTTTAAATATGTGATCGATACGCGATAAGGGCTTCCTCTTTGATGTATGTGATGGCATGTAAACCCCTTGTACTTTATTATCTATCTAATCAACACCAATCAAAAATGGAGTTAGTTTCTCTTATTCCTCATTCGAATAGTGAAGCCTGTAAATTATGAAATTCAAGTCAAAAAAATACAGTATAGAATCAACCGATTATCAGGTTGGTCAAGACAATATCTTCAAGTGGGGCATGGATGTCCACAACACAGTTTTTAGCGTTTCCGTCGGTTTATCTATTTTATTTATTGTGGCTCTGCTGGTTTTCCCCCCTGCAGATGCAAAAGCCGCTATCGATGCAGTGAAGGGCGCAGCGTTATCTCACTTTGACTTCGTGTTCATGTGGACTGCTAACATTATGCTCATTTGTGCTATCGGGATTGCGTTTTCTCCATTAGGTAAAATTCGCTTGGGCGGTGATAACGCCACAACGGATTACTCGACAATATCCTGGGTATCTATGCTATTTGCAGCAGGTATGGGTATTGGCCTTATCTTCTGGGGCGTGGCAGAGCCAACTGCGTTTTACACTGATTGGTTTGGCACCCCGCTCGACGTGGCACCTTTTACACCATAAGGCCGTGAATTAGCGCTTGGCGCTTCGGTATTCCACTGGGGGTTTCATGCTTGGGCTATCTACGGTATGACCGCGCTGTCATTGGCATACTTTGTTTATAACAAGGGCTTACCACTTTCAATGCGTTCGGTTTTCTATCCCATATTAGGTGATAAAGTTTGGGGCAAAACCGGTGATGTGATCGACATTATGGCCGTACTGGTTATTTTGTTCGGCCTTGCAACGTCTCTGGGTTTAGGTGGGTCTCAAGCGGCCAGCGGAATAAGCCACGTGTTTGGTTTTGAGAATAGCATTTTTCTGCAGCTGACGATTATTCTGGTCATTATGGGGCTTGCTATTCTATCAGTTGTTCGTGGCATGGATGGCGGGGTTAAATTGTTGAGTAACATCAACATGGTTATTGCCTTTATATTTCTTGGTTTTATCAGCATTCTTAATTTCACGACTGTGCTTGATTCATTGGTCACAGGCGTTGTCGGTTACGTCAAAAACATCATACCATTGAGCCAAAATTCTGGTCGTGAAGACACCAGTTGGCTACACGGTTGGACGGTATTCTACTGGGCTTGGTGGATTGCGTATGCGCCATTCTTTGGTATGTTTGTGGCACGAATTTCACGTGGCCGCACTGTACGCGAGTTTCTGGCTTGTGTGTTGATTATACCCACTTTAGTGACCACCGCTTGGATGTCATTTTTTGGCGGTATCGCGATTCAACAAATCATTGATAAAGTTGGCCAGCTAGGTGTAGAGCAAGGTATTACAGACGTTTCATTGAGTTTGTTCTACATGCTTGATGCTTATCCTATGGGGGATATCCTGTCCATTATTGCGGTATTACTGATTATCGTGTTTTTTGTGACAACCTTAGATTCAGGCTCTATCGTGGTCGATAGCATGACCGCAGGTGGTAAGTTAGAATTACCGATGAAGCAAAAGATTGTTTGGGCGGTTATCTCTGCGCTAATTGCGATGGTGATGTTGTGGATTGGTGGCACTGACTCCATTAAAGCGCTTCAGTCGGTTACTATTATCGCTGCGCTTCCGTTTGCGATTATATTAGTGCTTGCTTGCGTTAGCTTGGTGCTTGGCATGTTTACTGAAGTCAAAAAGCCGCAATTAAACCGTAATCAATCCGCTTAATTACGATGAAGGGGCTTACAAGGTACATTCTTGTAAGCCCTTCTTTTTGTATACGTCACACTGGAAAATGAAGTGCACAGGCTCAAGCTGCAAGTAAGTCGATTTAAAGCATAGATGCTCTGTATCGTTACAGTAGAGCATTACGCTCCATCTTCAATATAGTGTCGGAGTCAGTCTTAATAGGACATATGACAACTTGGCAATATTCGATAGCCTCTATTTACACCTTTTTAACTCATATAAAATTCAATCAACAAAGATCAACATGCTGAGTGACTTGTGATTAATTATTTAAATAAATCATATAGCTAAATAAGTTTGAATCTTAAATAAGCCTGAAATTATTATCTATTTTTGCTAAAATCCGTTACACAAATTATATCGACCCTCACTTTTAAAGTGTCAGGTCGCTCTAACAAAGGTTTTATGATGATGAATAAGGACAAGTACAGTATAGATAATACCGATTATACTGTCGGGCAAGATAACATCCAAAAATGGGGTTTTGATATACATAACGCCGTTTTTGGGATTAGCGCAGGTTTAATTCTTGCTTTTTTAATTGCTATATTAATCATTGATCCGGCTACATCAAAAGAATTTTTAGACGGTTTAAAATGGCAAATTATTGGTACATTTGACAGCCTCTTTATGTGGTCGGCAAATATTTTTGTGGTTTTTTGCTTGGTATTAATCGTTTCTCCTTTCGGTAAAATCCGCTTAGGCGGAGAGGGTGCAAAAGCCGATTATTCAAGACTTTCCTGGATTGCGATGCTATTTGCTGCGGGCATGGGAATTGGTTTGATGTTTTGGGGGGTTGCTGAACCGTTAGCCTATTACACTGGTTGGTATGAAACACCGTTGAATGTGGCAGCAAATACGCCTGAAGCGGTAGAGCTAGCACTTGGTGCAACCATGTTCCACTGGGGATTACACCCTTGGTCAATTTATGGTGTGGTTGCCTTGTCTATGGCTTTCTTTGCTTTTAACAAAGGTTTACCTCTTTCAATTCGTTCGGCTTTTTATCCAATTTTGGGTGATCGTACATGGGGCTGGCCTGGGCATATCATTGATATTTTCGCCGTATTAGCCACATTGTTTGGTCTTGCAACGTCTTTAGGCTTAGGTGCTCAACAAGCTGCATCAGGATTTCATCATGTGTTTGGCATTGAGGCAGGCTTAACCTTACAAGTCACTATTATTGTTGTTGTGACGCTGTTAGCTGTTATCTCTGTTGTCAGAGGCCTTGAAGGCGGGGTTAAAGTTATCAGTAACATTAATATGTTACTTGCTGTTGCCTTGCTCATCTTTGTTGCACTTGTGTCTTTTGCTGTTTCAATGGGGACAATACCTACAACGGTAATGGGTTATATTAAGAATATTATCCCGCTAAGTAACCCAATTGGTCGAGAAGATGAAGCTTGGATGCACGGTTGGACAGTGTTCTATTGGGCTTGGTGGATCTCTTGGTCACCATTTGTGGGCATGTTTATTGCGCGAATTTCTCGTGGCCGTACAGTACGTGAGTTCCTTGCCACTGTATTGATCGTGCCAACGGTAGTGACTATTTTATGGATGTCTGTGTTTGGTGGCGTTGCCATTGACCAAATTATCAATAATATCGGTACATTAGGGAGTAAGGGATTAACTGAGGTTCCGCTTGCTATGTTCCAAATGTTTGATTCGCTGCCATTAGGTAATCTGTTATCGATGTTGGCTGTGTTATTGGTATTGGTATTCTTTATTACCTCTTCAGATTCAGGCTCACTCGTTATCGACAGTATTACAGCAGGTGGTAAAATTGATGCTCCGATCCCACAGCGTATCTTTTGGGCTGTTATAGAAGGTGCAATTGCTGCTGTTTTATTGTGGGTTGGTGGCACTCAGGCGATTGAGGCATTACAAGCGGGTGCCATTTCGACAGGCCTTCCGTTCACCATTATTTTATTGTTGATGTGCGTGAGTTTGATAATGGGCATGCGGACCGAAAAGCATAACCAAAACTAGCTTTTGGGTAACAACAAAAGCCGATGATAAATTCATCGGCTTTTTTATGCATGTTGATTTAGGTTAACGGTATTACACCCATAAGTTTTTGATCGCAGTGTCTGGACTAAAGTGATACTTAATTTGTGCCTGCAGTAATTCAGCCGTGGCAATCGCATCGGTTAATGCATCGTGAGGCGCGTAAGCGGGTAAGTTATAACGTTCACGGCTATTTGCTAACCGAATTGAATGCGGACGCTTACGTTTAAAGAAATTAAAAAATCCCTGAGTTTTGGCGCGATGCAAATTAGCTTCAATTTGCATGGTATCGATTACCGGAAAAACAATGCCTTCATTGATTAACAGGCGTAACGTGTGATTAAGAAAATCACGCTCAATATGTCGATAATGTACCACCACCACTTTACCTGCCAGTTGGTCTAAAAGCTGTTCTAAAATCAATAAAAGATCTGGAGCATCTTGTAGATCTGAGTGAGTGATGCCATGAATAATAATTGAGTTTTCTTGGAGCTTATCTTGTGGATTGAGAAACCATTTTTTGGCTTTACGGCAAAAAATACGCTGTAACGTAAAGGGCACTAGACCAATGCTAATGATGCTATTTTTCTCTGAGTCTAAGCCGGTGGTTTCAAAGTCTAGGGCAACAAAATCAATATCACTTAATGGTGTTTCATTGTGATAGGTTCCAGCATGGTAAAAGTCAAACAAGCGCCGATCTTTGCTTTTTTGCATTTTTAATTCGAGAAAGGCTTGCCAGTTTAAAATTTCTGATTTACTGAAATGTGTCATAAGTTGGCCTTTAACGTTTGTTTGAACTGTAGCGATATTTCAAAAAGTTCTGCGCATTGCTTAGCACTAAAAAAGCATCTTTAAGATTACGACGTTCAAAATCAGACATATTTTCGGGTTCAATATTATTATCAGGCTCAATCCCAGATTCAATATCGGATGATTGGTGACGTAGGCGTACTAAAGAGATAAGTTCCATCGCATGTTGTAAATCTTCCGCTTTTGAAGTGGGGAGAATGCCAGCGTCGATAATATCCTCTAAGCGTTCAAATGAGTTTTGCGATTGTGAGCCAATGGCGAGAGCATGTACTCGGATTAAGTCTGCTAATGGCGCAGTGCCACGACGTTTTAAATTGATGGAATTGTTATGACGACCATCTTTTTCCATCACAAAATCTTTAAAAAATCCTAGCGGCGGTGTCCGGTTAAGGGCGTTGTGTGCCATGCAAGCTAAAAAGTGGTTGTTTTTCTTGGCCTTGTTTAAGATAAATGCATTTAATTGTTCAGCCCATTTAACCCGACCATAAACCCCAGTTAGATCGAAGAAGATAGAACAGTTTAATAAGGCTTGCGGGTTGGGTTTTTCTATCCAGTCACCAAAACAGGCTTCCCATTCTGAGCGAGTTTTACGGTACTCGGGGTTACTGGCCATAATATCGCCAGTACAATAACTGTAACCGCAAGCAGCTAAACCATCACATACAAAGTCTGCTAACTTTGCAAAATATTCACCGTGCACTGCGGCGTTATAGCTGTTATCTAGAATAATCGCATTGTCTTGATCGGTTACCATCAGTTGCTCATCGCGAGCCATTGAGCCTAGCGCTAAAAAACAATAAGGAACTGGTGGTGGGCCGAATTTTTCTTCTGCAAGTTCTAATAAACGCTGCTTAAAGTTACGGCCGATTTCAGACATTGCCCGCCCGACCATATGTGAGTTGGCATCTTCATTAACCATGCGCACAAAACAGTTTTTTAACTGTGAAGATAACAACACTAAATCTTCGCAGCTTTTTTGCTGAAAGATACTACTGACAAATAACAAACTGTTTTGCGACTCGTAACGGATTATATCGGCTACTTCAATTAGGCCTATGGGGATTTTATTTTTAAGAATAGGCAGATGATCAATTTTATTACGAAGCATAAGTAGCATAGCTTCAAAGATGTATGCATTGTGATCCAGTGAAATTAACTCGGTCGACATGACTTGTGAAATAGGACTATCTACATTCACTCCAGCAGCAATCACTTTAGCGCAGAGATCATGTTCAGTAATAATACCCACAAAACTACTGTCTTGTTGATCTTCAATATCTGGATCATTAATTAATACCGCAGAAATATTTTCTTCAGTCATTATCTGGGCAACAGCTTGTATGGTGCTATTACAAGGTAGAATAACAGGCTCTCTGGTCACTAACGTTTTTACTTTAGAGGTGGTAAGGGCATTAGCATCTTCTGTTTTACCCTTTACAGCTTGCTTTAAGCGAGTGGTATCCTCAGCCTCTACAAAATCTGCAAAATCATCATAGTTTTCGCATAAGTCATTGAACACAGATTCAGGTATACAGTATACGAGGGTATCTTTTACTGCTTTGGCCGGAAAACGCACTTTATTGTTGGTCAATAAGCCCATTTGGCCAAATAACTGCCCCTGATCAAGACGATTATAGAGCTCACCTTTACGACGATATAACTCTACAACGCCACTGCGGATCATATAAAGTTCGGTGATCCTGTCATTAAAGTTAACAATCATACTATCGGTTCGGTAGTAAGAAATCTCGACACTTTTGGCAACGTCAATTAAGACGTGTTCTGGAAGCTGATCAAACGGAGCGTACTGAGCGATAAAGCTCTGAATTTCGAGTACTTCGGCTGTCATGAGTAGACCTGTTAATGTGATAACTTGAACTTTGTTTATAGCTATGTCGATATTATACGAGTAAACAAAGCAATATGGGGATTTATCGAGTTCTTGACTATTTTGCAGCAGAACAGCTCAAGGGAGGTGGTCTGTTCTAAGCAGCTCTCAACTCCAATATAAGGGTGAAAAACAATCTGATTGTCATGGGCCTTAGGGTTTGTAGAACTTTTAAGCGTTTTTTACAATAGGTTTTCCTCGATTACTAAACTGCAATTCACTCACCACGCTTAATTTTATTTATCTTGAATAAATTCAGCAAAGATAAACACACTCTAACCTTAAGTGATACCTTAATTATCTCAGCGGACCACAATGAGTTTGATCATAAAGCTTCAAAATCAATATCATCAAAATAAGAGCTCAGTGGCCTAGATGGTGTAGAATAGGGCACAAGCGTCAGATGCAGGTGATTCTGGTTAATCATTTGCGCAACAAGGCTTTCATTTTTACTGTATATGAGATTGTAATGTCAAACCTTACTTCCCCTGAACTTAATAGCTTCGTGCAAGAGTGCGTAAACGCATTAACCGACAATAGATTACAACGCCTGGTGTTTTCTAAATACCGTGGCGATGACAAAGAGCTTAATCGTATTGCGGTGCGCAGTGTCGAGCTTAAAAACCAGCTTGTTGCATCTTGTTTATATGAATATCGTACAAATCATATTACCAAAAATGTTGAAATTACTGAGACTGGTGCGTTGTTTCAACAATGGTTAACCGCCGATTTTCAAAGTGCACATTTGATATGCAGTGAGTGGGAAGTGCAGTTGAGTATCAGTAAAAAGGGCAAAGTATTAATTAATAAATACCGCAATAAAAATGCGCCCAAAACGAGTAATAAGGAAAATACCGAAGACAGTGCAATGTCACACAATCGGGCCAAAAAACGCTTTGTTGAACAACATCGTCCTTACTTACGCGAGCTCGGTATTACGGATGCAAAAGGCGAGATTATTCCGTCGATGTCACGAAAGTGGAAGCAAATCAATAAGTTTATTGAAGTGCTATCTCGTGCCATTGACAACACTGGCTTAGCTGAAAAAAATGAAGTGCATA
Source organism: Shewanella inventionis (assembly GCF_019931735.1). NCBI lineage: Bacteria > Pseudomonadati > Pseudomonadota > Gammaproteobacteria > Alteromonadales > Shewanellaceae > Shewanella > Shewanella inventionis. The sequence goes on from NZ_CP082926.1 coordinate 2,606,795, forward strand.
TAGCTGATTTTGGCTCGGGCAAGGCGTATTTAACCTTTGCAGTGCACGATTATTTTACTGACAAGTTACGAGTAAACACGCAGGTTACTGGGGTTGAGCTACGTCAGGGATTGGTTGATTTGTGCAATCAAACCGCATCAAAGTTAGCGTTAACCGGAATTAAGTTTGAGCAAGGCGATGTGCAGCATTTTAAAGCCCAGGGCATTAACATCATGATTGCCTTGCATGCGTGTGATATAGCGACTGATTATGCTTTGCATATGGGAATTAGCACTGGCGCCGAAATTATAATGTGTTCGCCATGTTGTCATAAGCAAATTAGACCACAAATGAAAAGCCCTGACATGCTGGCGCCTTTACTACAACATGGTATTCATATGGGGCAAGAGGCCGAAATGGTCACCGATGGCCTACGTGCATTATTGCTAGAAGCAAATGGTTACGATACCCAGGTATTTGAGTTTATTTCACTGGAACATACCAGTAAAAATAAAATGATATTGGCGCAAAAACGTCAGCAACCGCGTGATAACAGTGCAATATTAGAGCAAATTGCAGGTATTAAATCGTTTTATGGCATTAAAGAGCAGTGTCTCGAAACCTTGCTCTATAGTAAGCCTTAAATTGATAGCTTGATGTAAACTCCTAAGACACATCATCATCGATGTGTCTTAGGTTAGTAAGTGAAAGGATACATTTATTGACGTTTTTGACTAAAAACTGTATTGCGCTCTAAACGAAAACGCATTGTCATACCCAAACGTTTCACCGTCTTCTTGATGTTTAGCACGGATGAGGTTGGCTTTAAACATGAGGTCTTTATTGACAAGATAATTGATTCCAACGGCAAAAGTTTGGGCTTTGCGATCTTCCTGCTCTAACTCAAATTGGCTCACTCGCCATGTGAGTTCCCAGTCGTGTTTGGCCTTAATGGTGCCTAATTTTCCATCTTTGTATCGACGATTTTTACCAGAGAGTGGGTAACTCATTTGGTAATAGCCACCTTGATAGTGGTACTCACCACGGGTTGCATCGTCGATATCTGTTTCAATCCATTCTGCCATCGACACCACGCCTAAGTATTGCCACATGAGCTCTATACTCGCCATTGACATATCTTCTGCATCTAAGCGTGTGCCTTCAAGTAACGAGTCGCTAGAGTACACCTCTAAGGTTTCGTTAATTCTAAACTCATCACCGTTACGTTTTCGCTCACTTAATGCTGAGCCAAGGTGGATAAAGTTATCATCTTGATCTATCAATGCCCAGGTTAACCTACCTGTTACCCCCTGGCTGTTTTGTGAGTTGTCATCGTGAAAATAACCGATATTCCAGGTAAAGTTGCCAGGATTACCGTCGAGCTTAACGCCCATACTGCGACCAGGGGCTAGTGCCTCTGTGACCATGCTGCGTTCTATCATAAAGGTGTCGCTCGAGCTGGTCAGTTTTTCTAACCCAAACGGTTCTTTTTGCTGGCCAAGTGTGATGTTAGCCCAATCCATGCCTTTATACTGTATGTAAGCATCTTTAATATCAAACTCACCTTCAGCAATATCTACCTGAAATTTACTACGCCAATCATCACTCAATTTAGCCTTGGCACTTAATCTTGCACGGCGAATGTCGGTTCCATCATTTGAGTTTTCCTCATCTTCAAGATACAGATCTGAAAATTGATCATGATCAACCATAATATAACCGCCAATACTCAGATCAGGGTAGTCGGTGGCATTTGTACTTGCAGCGAATACTAATAAAGCTGGCGCAACATAGAGGCTTAACTTTTTCATGATTTTGCTTCCACTGGATTTGTATGAGTCGTTGCGAGGTCTTGCTTTGGGCTATCGGGAATGTAGTAAACGATAAGTTCGGCAGTGTCTCTTAAAAAATCGATATGTGCTATTTCTACGTTGGTGACTTCTAAGCCGGTACGTTCACGAAGATCAGCTAATAATAATGCTTTATTTTTAGGTTTAATGTTCTCAATGCGTTCGTATGCAATACGTTGAATTTTATGATGTCCTTGAAAAAAGCGGGTGTCGACTAAAAATGCAACAAAACATAAAAAAGCATTGATTAAAAACAATTGTAACGTAGGCAATTTACTTACAGCACATAACAGGGCGATAGCGGTGACCATGAACAAATACGTCATTTCTTTGATTGAAATGGTGTCTGTGCGATACCGCAACATGCCAAATACGGCAAATAACCCAAAAGCAAACTCCATAGACATATCAACGCCATGGAGCAAATAGGTAATTAAAAAGATCCCAATGCCAAAGAGTACAAATGAGCCCGCAACAGTGGCGTTTTTATTACTGCGGAAATAACAACCGTAGCACAGCATCACAATCGAGATAAAATTGACGGCAAAAAGCACAATAAAACGTGGGGTAATTTCGGTCATTTTAGTGACTCCATAATGCAGTATGTTGGTTGGATTGAGTTAATGATGAAAGTTTCATCAATGTGGGTTTAAAGCGGTTGTATTTAATCGTTTGCTGGTTAAGCAGAACACAACCGATGCAGTATTTGCTGAATGCTGTTGGTGCAAAATAGTGCTGTGGCATCAACTGATAAAATGGCGAGTTTTTTGAATGTTTTAGCTGCTTTAATTCCACAATAAAAAAGCCGTTAAGATCGATGCGTTCATGCCCCATTGATGATTGATACCATAGGTTAAAATCGATAGTTAGTCGCTCTGGTATAGCTTCATTAGCAAGTGCAATTCGTTGGTATCCACCTTGTTGTGAAATTGAAAGTTGAGCAAAGTCATAACCTAAATGCTGTTGAATAAACGAATGATTATTGTCATCTGACTGCAGATTATCATTGCAACGAATACGGCTTTTGATAGTGCGTTTGTGGTTATTTTTAAATTTAACTTCTAAATATTGTGTCTGAGTGTCGAGATAAGTGCGCTTACGCACTTTAAAGCGGTTTAATTTACCGTTGTGGTGGTCTTTATAAAAACTCATTTCAGGGGTGTCAAAGTACTGATTAAAATAATTTGACGTACGCTTACCGTTAATTTCTAACACACTGTAATGCTCACGAGCGGCTTGCAGTAATGTAGGTAAATATGCCAAAGGTAAAATGAACTTAGAGTCCACTCTGTCTTGTAAATTAGCATGTGTTAAGTCGTCTAAATTATGGCTGTCAAAGTTTGATAGCAATTGTTCAATATTATGGTTAATTATATTCATTTGAACCACTTATCATTATTAGTATGGTGTTTACTTAAGTTGGTATCGCGATAGTAAATAGGCATATATTTGCCACTGAAACTGGCAGAGTTATTAACAGGCAAGTATTCGTTTAATTTTTGTGTTGCTCTTTAAATTTCAACGAATATTACAGTTATGTTAAGTGTACAAAGGGATTGTGCAGAAAATATGATGTAAGTGTGGAGAAAAGCTGTAGATATCAATCTAATTTAATTGGTTTAATCAGATAAATATTAATCAATGTTGATGGTGGACTATTTAATTCAGTGTGCATGAAAATCCAATAGTAATTGGCACTATTAGTCATTAAATAACTTGTGGGTACAGAGTAAAGTCGCTAATAAAATGAATGCTTTGTGTCTAAAAAAAATATATGAAAAATAGTTATTCTTCATATTTGTGGCGCTAACGCTATAGGGCCATTTCTTAGCGGTAAATCATTCAATCTAACAGCTAAGCATCAAGAGCAATTTGCAAACAAAATGCTAGCTCCTCTCTAATGTTTCACTCGAAATCTCATCGTTGTTAGCATTTTTCCCAAGCTGCAATCTTGAATATTAAAAAATTTGCAACATAAATGATAGCTAAGTCATTGTTAATTATGGGTTTAAATTAAAGTGTTAAATTTTTTGTGTTTTTTTATCGTTAAACTTAGATACTTATCTTGATCGCAAGCCTGGATAGCTTTAGGGCGGGCAGCGTCAACGCGTTGCCATTGGTCGAGCTATTGTTCGTCAACCGTCGGCATTTTTATTTGACGAGCCGTTATCAAATCTAGATGCCTCTTTACGGGTCAATATGCGTTTAGAGATTTCTGAACTGCATAAAAGTTTAGCCACCACTATGGTTTATGTTAATCACGATCAAGTTGAAGCGATGACCATGGCAGATAGAATTGCGGTATTTAATGCCGGGATTATTGAGCAAGTTGGAACGCCTTTAGAGCTTTATAATAAACCGGTTAACCAGTTTGTTGCTGAGTTTATTGGCTCACCTAAAATGAATTTTATGAGCGTGAAACCTGTTGAAAATGATCCCACCGTCACTATTGGGGTACGTCCTGAACATCTTGCGATTACAAAAGACAGTGGTAAGTGGCATGGCACCGTTGGCGTGATTGAACATTTAGGTTCAGAAACGTTTTTACACGTTCATATTGATAATGGTGAAACATTAACCGTACGTGCAGATGGTAATTGTGATATTCAATATGGTGATAAAGTATACCTTAATGCCTCGCCAGACAAAGTGTTACATTTTGATGCAAAAGGGCTAACCTTATCTGAAGGGACTAAAGACACATTAATGTCTGCATAATTGATTATTTTTAGTCAAAGTGTGTAAGCAAAAGCTCATCAGAAATGATGGGCTTTTTTTTGTTATAGGTATAGAGTGTAATATCTTGATTGTTAGATGCTATATCATTCATACACGATGGGGAAATACATGACTAAATCGATAAAATATCTGTTATTAGCCGCCGTGGTTTGCTTGGCGTTAGTGTGTTTATTTATCGGGAGTGTGCTGGGCGCTGTGGCATTTATTACGATGGGTCTCCTGTTAGAAAGTGCCTTTTGGCTTGGTATCATCACCTCGGTGCAAAAACGCAAACCAACTTAATATTGATATGGTTTATGCCTGCTTGAGTGATACTGATGCGGTTGAGTAATGAACTATCATTGTCGTAATAATTGTTTAATGGCCTTAGGGATATAATCCAGTAAATCACTGGCGAGAACTGAATATTCGCTTAACTCTTTGGCCGCTAAGTCACCGGTTAAACCGTGTAAATAGACACCTAAACAAGCTGCATTTAACGGGCTTACTCCCTGGGCACAAAATCCACTGATAATACCTGTCAATACATCGCCACTGCCTGCTTTGGCTAGGGCGCTATTACCTGTGGGATTAATCAATGTGTATTCACCATCTGTGATGATGCTATTTTTACCTTTTAATACCACGGTAGCGCCAAATTGTTTTGCCGCAATTTTTGCATAATGGGCTCGGTTGTTTTGAATGTCGTTGATATCAATATTGAGCAAGCGAGCGAGTTCTTTAGGGTGTGGGGTGATAATGCTTTTAATTGGTAAACTGGGTATTGATTGATGTGAATTTTTACTGTGATGCAGTACATGGCTGATAAAATTGAGCGCGTCTGCATCAAATATCACACTTTGTTGGCAGGTGTGTAGCTTAGCGAGTAACCCAAAGAAAAAACCATGATTGCCTTCAGCAATGACATCTTCAGTTGCCATTGTTACAGTAAATTGATCTTTACTTTGGGCAATGCTCAAACCGCTACCCACACTAATCACATTGGCTTGTTTTAATTTATCGTCCAGTTGCAATAGCGCTTTTTCGTCAATTGATTCAGTATCGATAGATTGCAGTTCAATAGAGACTGACTCCTCAATATTTGGATTTATCTCGGCATAGATAATCGGACGAGTTAACAAAGGATGCATAACAATATTGGGTGTTAATGTACTGACACTTTGGCAAACCCCCGGGCTACTGGCCAAAGTAACATAGCCCGCACCAACGCGCATTGCGGCAATACTCGATAAATACGCAGCGCCACGATAGTGAAGTGATCCTGCAATGTTAAGCACATGGCCAAATGATAATTTATGGCTGTCCTGTGGTCGATTCGGTAAAAGTGTTTTGATGTATTCTTGCGTGAGGGTCTTCATTTTACCGTCCATTATCGTCAACTCCTTTTGTATAAACATATCATAAGGACGGTTAAAAATTGTGCGCTAGAACAAGAAATGACAACAAAACAAGATGTTGTATTATTTTTGGGTAGATCATTTCACACAACGCGGGTAGATGGATTTCTAGCGAAAGAGGTTTCATTAATATATTGATTACCTCATAAGGTAATCAATAAGGCAATATTATCAATTTTTTTAGTCTAAGTTATTGTCTTAAGATGGAATGTTTAGGCTTAAACCTGTGTGCGTAGTGCCTCGATAATGTCGTTAGGTTCGGCACGGGTACGGTAATCAACATCGACAAAGCGCCAAACAACTTTGCCTGCACGGTCAACCACAAATGTTGCAGGGATAGGTAATATTGTGCCGTTACCATTGTTTATAGCGTCTAAATCGAGCTTGCGATCCACGCGCATATGCTCACTTAAAAATGCTGGGACTTGCCACGCCACACCAAATTGTGCCGCAACTTTTGCATCTTGATCAGACAATACCTCAAAATCCATATTACTGATTTCATCTTGGGTCATTGTGCCGTCGGGAATTTGTGGACTAATAGCAACAAGTTGGGCATCGAGTGCGTTAATATCACTTAAGCGTGCTTGCAATGCCCGCAGTTGTAAATTGCAATATGGGCACCAACTGCCTCGGTAAAATGTCACCACCACAGGGCCTTTTTGCAGTAAATTAGCCAATGAAATTGCTTGTCCATTTGCATTAGGTAGTGAAAAGTGTGGGGCAGTTTGCCCAAGTTTTAACGCGTCGCTACCTTGTTGAAACGATTTTGATTGAGCAATTATTTCGTCAACTTTTTGCATAAACACAGGATTTTTTTGTCTTCCTTCTGCGATTTTCGCATCGGTTTGCAGTTGTAAGCTTTGCATTGTGTTTTTCCTATCGGTATTACGCTGTTTTACAGCCTGTAATCTTATTGGTTGTAGAATAAACACAAACAAGCTATAACAAAAATATTATTATTTTATGGAATCTATACAAAATTTGTATTTGAGGTGGTTGTGGACATTAAAATATTGAAAAGTTTTATAAGCGTTGCTGCACATCAGAGTTTTTCTGCTGCGGCGCGCGAACTCAACACGGTACAGCCGGCCATTAGTCGTCATATTGCCATGCTTGAAGACGAGCTTGGGGTAGCGCTGTTTATTCGCAACTCGCGCGAAGTGGCAATTACCAGTGCTGGTGAGCAATTACTGCATGATGCCAAACAGATCATTGCCTTAGCTGATAAGGCCAAAGACCAGGTAAAGCGCGCGCAGCAAGGGCAGGTGGGCGAGTTAAACATTGCTTATTTAAGTTCAGCTTGCTTAAGTTTTATGGCGGACCTTATTCGAAGTTATTCGCAGTTATATCCGGATGTGCATGTGAGTTTATTTGAGATGACCGCCAGCGAACAAATAGCAGCATTTAATCAAAATCGCATTGATGTTGGGTTTTCTCGGCCATTACCTGCAGGTATTCAAGATGAATTTATCAGTACAGACATTTATATCGACAAGCTTGTTGCTGTTGTGGGAGCACATCACCCTTTAGCACAATATTCTCAAATTTCACTGAGTCAGCTGCAGCAACAAAAAATGATATTATTTCATCGAGATGAAGCTGTCGGGTTATTCGATGACACGATAATGATGTGTAAGCAGGCCGGGTTTTCAGCCAATATCGTGAGTCAGCCGCGGCACATGCAAACTTTACTAACCGAGGTGGCAGCAGGCTTAGGTGTCGCCATTGCGCCGTATTGTATTAGGAAATTATACAGTCAAGGTTGTCATTTTTTGCCAATCAACGATGCACATAAATCGATACCCACTCAGTTACATGTTAAGCGCGTTAATTACAGTGCAGCAGTCGATGGATTTGTGGCGCTAGTCATCGCTAATCAACCAAGCATTGCAAAAAGTATGGCCTAATATAAGTCGGGGTTTGTTGCCGTATGTGATTCATGCCTTAAAATAGCCTTATTGCCGATGGTTATCGGCATATTATCGCGGCAATAATTACACGAATAAGCCAGAGGAAGGCATTAATGATGAATGAGGTTTTACCCCAACGTAAACGCTATTCTGAGCTTGATTGGTTACGGGTTATATTAATATTTGCTGTTTTTTTACATCATGCTTTTATGCCATTTAATGGTGATGGTTGGCATGTCATGAATAATGAGTCTAGCAAAGTGCTTGACGATATTATGGTTTACTTTGAGCAGCTTAGGTTGCAAACGTTATTTTTTATTGCCGGTGCTGGTAGTTTATTGTTACTGCAAAAAACGTCGGCAAAGTCATTTATGCTAAGTAAATGTCATCGGTTATTTATACCATTATTGGTGGGGATGATATTGATTGTTCCGCCGCAAAATTATATCGAAAATATCGCAGATTATGACTCGTTTTTATCGGCATACGGTCAACTCATGCTGTCGTTTGATACCAATCACTTATGGTTTATCGAGTTTCTGCTGATATTTATGTTACTGGCTATCCCGTTTAAGCGCTTTTTAGATGGCGCAACGGGGATTGTGTGGCTTAAATGGCTTGAGCGATTAAGTCAGTTTAAATTGGGGTTAATTGCGTTAGTTATCGTGCTGGTACTGATCCGAGGCTTAGCAAAATACCTGATGCCAGATGACAGTCATCATATTGAAAACCTGTCTCTGAGTGTGTTTTATCTGTTTTTCTTTTTTGCAGGCATGAGTTTTATACACAGTGCGCGAGTTTGGCAAACATTGGCTTTGCATCGTCGCACCTATTTAATCTGTTTGCTCATTAGCACGTTACTGTTTTATGCCTACTATTACTCGCCAGATTTAAGCCCGTATTTGTCATTAACCACTCGGTGGCAGATTTGGTGGTTGGTGTGCACCATGGTGTCGTGGTCGGGGTTATTAACCATGGTTGGTTTTGCCAGTGCACATATTCGTAAAACCCCAGGGTGGTTAATGCAAACGAATGAACTCATTTACCCGTTTTATATTTTGCATCAAACCGTCATTGTGATGTTGGCGTTTTATATCGTGCAGTGGCAGGTGGGCATCATGGTAAAGTCGCTCAGTTTACTTGTTAGCGCTTTTATTATTTGTGCATCACTATGCTATTGGCTGATAAAACCCTTTAACCTGATGCGTTATTTATTTGGCTTAAAAAAGATCACCCGTGAACAAGAAAACACCTGAGATTTTGCAGAAAATTGCTGCGTTTGACATTAACCTTCGTGTGCCAAAAACTCGATAATTTGTTCCATATTAAGATTGTAATCGTCAGCACGAACACACTTTACAATCAGATCATCGGTGACGGTAGCTAAGTCAATTTTTTTCCCTGCTTCAAAGTGATCCGGCTTTAAATGGTAGAAAGGTTTAACTAAAGGGCGGATAGGATCTTTGGGGTTATGGCCTTCAACAATGGCCAGTCTATTGGATTCTAACTGAACCACTGAGCCGACAGGGTAAACCCCCATACAGCGAATAAATTCGTCGACTAAATCTTTGTCGAGTTCATTTTTGTCTCCCAAAGCCCGTAATATGCTAAAAGCTTTAACCTGAGCATACCCTTGTTTATAGCAACGGTGTGATGTCAGCGCATCGTAAATATCGCAAATGCTGATCATCCGCCCATACAAGGTGATTTTTTCGGCCGGCACGCCAAAAGGATAGCCTTGGCCATTGAGTTTTTCGTGGTGGAGGCTGGCAACCTCCAGGCTTAATGGGCTAATTCCTGGGGTGTTTTTCATGATCTCAATAGAATAACTGGCATGAGTTTTCATGATATGAAACTCTTCATCAGTTAATTTGTCAGGCTTATTTAAAATTCGATCGGGGATCATGATTTTGCCCACATCATGCAAAAATGCCCCTACAGCCAATTGATTTACAATGTCTTTGTCTATTTTTTTATAAACAGCAAACATGGTCATCAATACCGATACTGACACCGAATGCTCCAATAAATACTCATCTTTATTACGGATATTTATCACGCACGAAAGGGCGTTGGGATTATTAAAAATCAGGTCGGTTGATTCAGTGGTAATTTTTTGTACCGGGTCCATGTCTAATGGCAAACCATGCTGCGCATTATGAAACAGCTTTTTTTGAATATCTTTTGACTCGTTAAACACCTGGCGCGCTCTGACGATTTCTTGATTAAAGAAATTAGGCTTGGTGATTGGGCGTGCGGGTGGTACTTGCTTTGGTGGCTTAACTGTTGGTTGGCTCACTTCTGGCTGAGTTGACTCATCAATTATTTCAGTTTTACTCGTATCAATTAATAATTTGGTAACAGATTTACGCTTTAACGCTTCAATGACACGTTCACTTTTAAGCACGCCTGGCTTAGTGAGAGAAAACGTATCTTTTGGCTCGGTGATTTCAACCACATACATTCCAACTCGTACGTCAGTAATGTCATGTTCAATCAGCATAAATCGATTCCTAGGTCTATTCATAAGCAATTAAAACGATGCTATAGGGTCTGTTTATCTTTCAAGGTTGTTTTTGCAGCGAGTTAACATTCAATCAGCAAAGATCAACAGATCAACAGATCAAGTATGCTACAAGATAACCTATTTATTGTAGTAATATAAAGTAAATATGGAAATCGAGTTCAAGCTTTTCTAAAAAAGTGATATCCATGTTATTACTATGCTAATCAATAAGGTATTATCCTGTGTTAATCACAATATCTGCTGTATTTTTACACAAAACCTGTACTTTTTAGGATGGAATAGTTGGTATTAATGATGCTCTGCAATATTAAGTTTAATCAAACTAACACTTTTATGTTGGCTTAACGTACAAAGCGCCTTAAATAACACATTATAAGATTTTGAGTATAGTCGAGTAATAACTGCCATAAATCGAGCTACTGATGACAATCCCTAATATAGGTTTTAACCATAAAAAAACCAAACAAGCAGAATTTGAACTAATTGAATTGAATGACTTGTATAAGAGACCTATGTTGGAGCATGATCCTCAAGCCCCGCATCGCGTGTCGTTTTTTATGCTGATTTATATTGAGCAGGGTGAGGGCGAGCATATGGTTGATTTTAACCATTATGGTTTTGGGCCAGGTTCGCTCATTTTTGTGCAACAAGACCAAGTGCATAGCTTTGACTTTTCTGGGCAACCTCAAGGTAAGATATTACTGTTTACTCAGGCTTTTTTAGATAAAGTGCATGCCAATATGCGCTTGCCAAACTACACGCCAACGCATTTAAATCAGCAACATAACCCTATATTGCAACTCGACACGACTCACCATGCTCGCAGCCATATTTTAATTGATCAAATTCAAGCTGAAATAAACACACCGGCCTCAGAGCCGCTTATTATCATGTATTTATTTTCGGCTTTAGCCTTGTTATTGCACCGGTTACGTCCGGAATTAAGCCACGACAACTTATCTGTTGAGCAGAGCAGCAAGCTCGCACGTTTTTTTAGTTTAATGCAGCAGCATGTACAACAAGTGCGCGATGCAAATTGGTATGCAGGCAAAATCCATACAACCTATAAAACCCTCAATCAAATTTGTAAACTGGCAACAGGGTTAACCGCCAAACAAATGATAGATGCCTACACCATTATTGAAATAAAGCGTCGCCTTGTGGTGAGCAAAACCACGACACAGCAACTAGCCAATGATTTTGGCTTTGAAGACAGCAGTAACTTTGTTAAATACTTTAAAAAGCAAACCGAATTGACCCCAAGCCAATTTTTGAAACACCATTTGTCTTAACGGGTTCGACTTTTACCATTTTTATGCCTTTTTACACTCTATTAACAAATAGGTGCACCTTATAAACTGTCCTCATTGAAACCAGAGGACAAAATCATGAATACCATTACTCACAACACCATTGCAGTTAACAGCACATCAACAGCGCGTAAATCTATTATCAGTGCACTTATTACGAGTGCGTTATTGGGTGCAGCCTTAGTGTCTGGCAACAGCGTTGCGGCAACCGAAAAATCACAAGGTCAAGTCAGCTATAAGCAACAAGCGGTTGAGTTAGTCAGCAGCATTGAAACTGGCGACCCAGCACCCATAGGCTATATCAACCCTAACAAATACATTCAACATAACTTAGCGGTTGCCGATGGATTAGCCGGTTTTGGTGCGGTAATGCAGCAGTTACCTAAAGGCAGCGCAAAAGCGCAGGTTAAACGTGCATTTCAAGACGGTAATTATGTGGTTACGCACACCGAATATAACTTTTTCGGCCCAAAAGTTGGCTTTGATATTTTCCGCTTTGAAGACGGTAAAATAGTTGAGCATTGGGATAACCTACAAACCATCGCTGCGGTAAACCCAAGTGGTCATACACAGTTTGATGGCGCAACAAAGATCACTGATTTAGACAAAACAGAGCAAAATAAAACCTTAGTGGCCGATTTTGTAAACACCATCTTGATCAAAGGTGATATGGCCAAAATAGGTCAATTTATTGGTAGTGAAGATACTGATTATATTCAGCACAACCCTAATATTGGCGACGGCTTAAATAACCTTGGCAACGCCTTAGGTGAGCTCGCTAAAATGGGCATGCCAATGGTTGTAAAAACCCATCATAAAGTGCTTGGCGAAGGTAACTTTGTGTTGTCGATTAGCGAAGGCACATTTATGCAACAACATGTGGCGTTTTATGACTTGTTCCGTGTTGAAAATAATATGATTGTGGAACATTGGGACACCATTGAAACCATTCCAGCCAAAGCCGATTGGAAAAACAGCAACGGTAAATTTGGTTTTTAATCGCCAATGAGTTGTGTACTACATTTTATAAAACACAGGCCGCTTTTAGCTGCCTGTGTTTTTTTACGTATATGCACACTTTTTATGGCGTCAGCAATTGCCTTAACGAATGCCTAAATTGCTTAAACATTGGCTCAAGGCTGTAGCGATGATGCTGAATAACATCAACATTGGCATGCCAGCCCATATCGATAAACTCGCTGGGCAATATTACCAGTTGACCATTGTTGACATATTCATTGGCAATATGATTGGGCAGTAAACACCAGCCATTGCCCTGTAATGTCAGTTCAAGTAACACATAATAGTTGTCTGCGTACCAAACCTCTGGGCTCAAGGCGAGCTGAAAGTCACTCGATTTGTTATTACGCGAGCGCATGAGCAGTTGCCTATGCAATTTAAGGTTGGCCAGATTATTAACTGGTTGTTGAGCTAGCGGGTGAGCGCTCGCAACATAAATATCAAACTTAATCGAACCAATGGATTCATAATCAATGTAAGGAGGCAGTGACAAGTCACTAAAAATTATCCCTGTCACCGCTTTGTTAGAGTCAATCATGTCGACAATATCGATACTCGATGCGGTAAAAAATTCCAGTGTCGTATTGGGGAAATCGATTTCGAGTTGATTAACCATACTGGAGAGTTTTTGAAAGGGTATACCTTCATCTAAGCCGATGGTGAGCTCTGAAATAAACGGTTTATCAAGATGTTGGGCGCATGAACGTAAGCGTTGATGTTGCGCTAACAACACTTGCGCGTGTGATAACAACGTATGTCCTGCCTGGGTAAGTTGTGGATAACGGCCGCTGCGGTCAAATAACGCAGCATTACAATCTATTTCAAGGTTGATGACATGTTGGCTTACTACTGATTGCGCTTTATTGAGCGACCGCGCCGCAGATGAAAATGAACCCGTCTTGGCTGTTTCTACAAATGCTTCGAGTTGATCAATGCTATACATATCGCTTTTCCAGATACTATCTAACTATTATGTATCCTTATATTGGATGATAATGAGCTAAACGTCACCAATAAATGAGTTCATCATGCAAAGAAAAGAACGGATATTTCACGCAGTGTCTTTTGAAGTGTTGGCTGCGGCTATTATTGTCCCTGTGAGCGCAATATTGATGGAGAAAAGCACGACAGATATGTTGGTGGTCAGTATTGGTTTGTCACTTCTTGCTGTGATGTGGAACTACGTCTACAACATTTGGTTCGACAAGTTGTTGGGTAGCGACCGAATTAATCGTACATTAGCAATGCGTATCGTTCATGCTACGGGTTTTGAAGGCGGCTTGTTAGTTGTAACTCTTCCAATGGTATCCTGGTATTTAAGTTTAAACCTCATCGATACCATGATGCTTGAAGGTGGCGTGTTATTGTTTTTCTTTGTTTATACTGGCGTATTCAATTGGGCCTACGATATTTATCAACCCTATCAGCGCTGGTTTGGCAAAACCATTGGCGTAAGATAAACCGATTATTTGTTAAGTCATTACTGCCAAAAAATTAGCCGTTTTATATTACTGTCATGGTTACTATGGCATCATCAATCGGTATTCATTGTTGCAGGGTGGCAAGCATAATGCTTTATCGTTTTAATCAATTGTTAGTTGCTGTGTGTGCCATGTTGCTGCTTAGCTGTGCCCAAGCAGATACGTTAGCGCCATTTACTAGTGACGGTTGTAGTGCATTTCCTAATGGTACCTTTGAGCAACGTGAACTGTGGCTTACGTGCTGCCAAAAACACGACTTTGATTACTGGAAAGGCGGCACTTTTGATGAGCGATTAGCCTCAGATAAAGCCTTGCGAGTCTGTGTTGCTAAAGTTGGCCAACCACAAATTGCCTTGTTGATGTTAGCCGGGGTGAGGGTTGGCGGGACACCGTATTTACCGACGCAATTTAGATGGGGCTATGGCTGGCCCTATCCCAGAGATTATGGTGCATTAACAGACGATGAACGTAAACAAGTCGAGTTATTATCGACACAAGTTTTCATGATAAATAATACTGACAAATAGATTAAAAATATTAACTCTAATAGTTTTTATGATTTAAAAAGTGATCTATTATTGAACTCATCAAGTATCAACAAGTAGATAAAGACAATATTTAGCAATGGCGACAAACATCACAATTTGATAAATGTGATGCGATATATTGTCTGGTAGATTAATTCATTAAAATAAGGAGTTAACATGACAGAGATCGATATTGGTATCAAAAAAGATGACCGTCTTAAAATCGCTGAAGGTCTAAAAAGTTTATTGGCCGACTCGTATACCCTTTATTTGCAAACCCATAACTTTCACTGGAACGTTACCGGGCCTCAGTTTCGCGAATTACACCTGATGTTTGAAGAGCATTACACTGAGCTTGCCACTGCAGTTGATGATATCGCAGAGCGTATTCGTACCCTTGATGTTGCCGCGCCTGGAACATATAAAGAATTTGCTCGTTTGAGTTCGATTAAAGAGGTTGAAGGCGTACCGTCTTCAATCGATATGGTTGAGTTACTGATAAAAGGCCATGAGCAAGTGGTCAGAACCTCGCGAGAAGTGCTCAAGTTAGCCCAAGAGGCTGATGATGAGTCAACAGCATCATTAGTGTCTGACCGTATGGGAATACACGAAAAAACCGCCTGGATGTTACGCGCAACCCGCAAGTAAGCGCACTTAAACAACCTAATTTTATAAACCGCTGGCTTTCAGCGGTTTTTATTTGCCGCTAGAAAAAGCCAACCAAACCCGTTAATGTATGATTTTTATTTTTATGATGATGCAGCCGTGACCTATAACACACACCTAACTGAACTGGCACAACATTTATTTGCGCAACGAAATTACCCCAATCCAAACTCAGATTTTGCTGTTAGTTTACAAAGCATTGAGCAAGCGATACGTGTTCAACAAAAAATGGCTGAGTTAAATGGCCATGTTACTGGTTGGAAATGCCTCGTGCCGCAAGCAAACGATCAACTTATTGTGGCGCCAATTCTGCAAGCCGCTGAGCGGGGGCAATTGTGTGGCATTATCCCGGCGATAAAAGATGAACAGTCTTTAGCATTAATAGAGCCAGAAATTGCCTTTATACTAGGCCAAGATATAGAGCCGTATCGCCACTATAGCCATGATGAGATTGATGCAGCAATCAGCGCGACTCATATGGCATTAGAGTTAATTCAAAACCGATTTAGCCGTGACAGCCAACCAAGCTATTTACAAAAATTGGCAGACGGATTAAGTAACCAGGGTGTGTATATTGGCCCGCAAATACCTAAATCGGTCGCTTATCAAGCAAGCCATGTTGATCTTGTGGTAACTGCAAATAACCAACAGCAGGTATTTAACGGTAAACATCCGTGTGAATTACCGCAATTACCCATTTACTGGATGATTAACTATTTGGCTGAGCAGGGGATTACACTCTGTGCTGGGCAGGCGATTATTACTGGTTCTTATTGCGGGGTGGTAAAAGTGCCGATGACTGCAGAGGTTACGATTGAGTATAAAGACATTGGCCAATTTACCGTGAGTTTTGTAGATGCATTAGCTTAATCATAACCGCTTCGGTCAAGATAAAAAAAGCGCCCCAGGCGCTTTTTTTATTGTGTTTCTAATTGAGTAAAAAACTCTTCTAGTTGTTGGCTAACCGTGTCGGTATCGCCTGTGGCTTTTAAGTATGAACGTAAGCCAATAATGTGTACCTGAAGTTTTTTAGCTAACTGCTGTTTATCAAACGCTTTAGATAAATCACCTTGCTGTTGTGCTTGTGCAATAATGCTAGCAAAACGATTTTCAACTTGAGTGAGTAAATCTTTAGCAATATCAAGCGTTTCTTGATGTGACTCATCAAGCTCTGCAAGTGTGCGCATTACCATGCATAACTCACTGGGTACACCTGCACTGCATGGCACAATTAAACCGCGCAAATATTGCTTTAATCCTGACCAAGGGCTGTCGTGCTGAGCTAATTGCTCATTAAGCGCATTTGTTGATGTTTGAGCATAATGGAGCAATGTTTGATTAAATAAATCGGCTTTGCTACCAAAAGCGGCATATATACTGCCTGGTCGCATGTCCATGGTAGTTTGAATTTCTCGCGTAGAGGTGGCCAAAAAACCTTTTTGCCAAAATAGGTTTCTTGCTTTTTCAAGTACGTCTTCGCGATCAAATTTAGAAATATTAGCCATGAGCCCCTCTTTAGTTAGTTTACCATTTTACGATATTGCATTGAGGTAAGGCCAGTTTATTGCATTAATTTTTAATCACGAATGGTTATATTCAATAATGTCCCGCCATGCACTCTGCTGTTTTTAGTATTTAGTACACCTTTGCATCACTTTTGATAACGTACTGCTATGAAGAAAATTTAAACCGATTACCTCAATTAAGCCGCATTTAAGCTTGTGCTGAGCGATGTCTGGCCTGCTAAACCAATCTAATAATGACATGTTCCATTGTTGATTAACCCATCATTATCAATTTTTATTTGATAATAATTCACTCATTAGCGCGTTTTTCTCTAAGTAATTAGCCATTAATATACATCCATCAGCACTAAGTTGTTCTGACAGTCGTAAACATTTTTTTACTTATATTCAGGTTTATCACGAGGTTTATTATGAAAAAGATGACAACATTATTTGCTGTGGCAACAGCCTTTATATGTAGTACAACACAAGCCGCTGAGTTCGAGGTGGTAGCAAAGTTTGATGGAACACGTCCTGGTAATGTAACCGTAACTGAACAGGGACGTACATTTCTTTCAATGCAACCGCTTGATGGCCCTGAGTTTCGTGTTGTTGAATTATTAAAAGATGGCTCAACAGTGCCGTTTCCTACTGTGGATTGGGCCGATGGCCCAGCAAAAGGTGAGGTGGGTTTATCATCTGTGATTGGTATTGATAGCACTGTAGACGGTGTTGTGTGGATCCTTGATATGGGCAGTGCGGATGCTGCGGCGCAAATTGTTGCCTGGGACACGGTTAACAACAAACTCTTTAAGCGTATCGAAATCAGTAAAAATGCCATGGTCGCGAACTCATTTTTACAAGATTTCGTTATCGACACTCAACGCCAGCAAATTTATATTGCCGATACCAGTTTAGGTAATTTATACGGAGAGCCAGCGCCAGCCTTTGTTGTAGTTGATTTAGCAAGCGGCAAAGCACGGCGCGTTTTACAGTCAAATAAGGCATTATTATCACCAAAGCATGATGTCATTATTGACGATTCACTGTTAGCGGCAAAGCGTGAAGATGGCAGTGTTGATACGCTTTATCTTAATTTAAACCCAATCACAATCGATGCTCAACAGCAGTGGGTCTATTTTGGTACCGTGAATGGCAGTGCTGTTTATCGTATTGCCGCAGCGGCGTTAGCCAATGACAAATTAACCGATAAAGAACTTGCCAACAAGATTGAGTTTTATAGTGAAAAACGCCCAAGTGATGGCATGATCATTGATAAAAACAACAACATTTATGTGGGCGATGTTGAACGTAATGCCATTGGTATTATTGGTCAAGCTGGTTACAAGGTATTTGCACAAGATGACACATTATTGTCTTGGGCTGATGGTTTCTCTATTCAAGGTGGATATTTGTACGTGACTCAAAACTCACTGCATTTAAACCCAGCGCTTAATGCAGGTGAAGAAGGGGCCGCTAAACCATTTCACTTGTTACGCATCAAGCTAGATTAAGAGTGGTCATCCGAGCAGTGTTAATTCAGCTTTGTTGTGTTTAACTACAAACAACCCGTAATGGTATGGCCATTACGGGTTGTTTTTTATTCACTCACGTTAAAAGAACGCGGTGATAACTCAGCCTTATTAGCTTACGACCACACACCGTCTTCGGTTTTACCTTGAATTTTCACATCGGCCAGTTTGAATTCAGGTTTGTTAGTGGCTTTAAGCTTAACTTGATAGTCGCGGGTTAAATTAACAATGGTGGGGGTTAACAGCATCAATGCACTGATATTCACCACAGTCATCAAGCCCAGAGCCATGTCGGCCATGTTCCACACTTCTTTTAAGGTGGCATTGGCGCCCCAATACACCATGCTTAAATACAGCAAGGTATACACAGTACGGCCATAAATGTTATCGAGTTTAAACAGGTGTAAGTTACTCTCGGCATAGGCATAATTGGCCACCACAGAGGTAAACGAAAATAGGGTGATAATAATAGCGACAAACATATCACCACTCATACCCATATGGTGAGTCATGGCATTTTGTGTGATACGAATGCCTTCCATTTCGCTGCCGATATTACCTTGCGCCAGTAAAATCACAATGGCAGTACAGCTACACAACACCATAGTGTCGATAAACACCCCAAGCATTTGCACATAACCTTGAGCTACCGGATGGTTAGGTACTGGTGTTGCGCCCGCCGCGGCGTGAGGCACACTACCTGCCCCCGCTTCGTTAGAATAAAGACCGCGCTGAATACCATTTTTGATTGCTGCGCCTAATGCACCAGCGCCCGCTTCGGTTAACCCAAAGGCTGAGTTAAAAATGTCCATTAATACGGCAGGAACGTGTTGAATATTGATTAAAGTCACTGCTACCGCAGCCAAAATAAAGGCGAGGCCCATAAAGGGCACAATTAATTCGGCAAAGCGGGCGATACTGCGCAGGCCACCCATCACAATAATACCTGCTATGGCTGTAATAACGGCTCCGGAGTAAACGCTAGATATATCAAAGGTGTGATTGAGGGCGTCGGTGATGGTGTTAGCTTGCATGGCACTAAAGCTAATGCCGTAACCTAAAAATAAACACAAGGCGAACAGCACAGCCAGCCAGGGTTTATTTAACCCCGCGCGAATATAGTAAGCGGGGCCGCCGCGGTATTCTTTATGATCATCGCGTACTTTATACAGCTGACCTAAAATACTCTCGGCAAACCCGGTTGCCATACCGAGCAGGGCTATTACCCACATCCAAAACACGGCGCCGCTGCCGCCAAGGGATATGGCCATGGCGACGCCTGCTAAGTTACCCGTACCTACACGGGCTGACAACCCGGTACACAAGGCCTGGTAAGAGCTGATCCCTGATTTATCGCCCTGGGTACTGCCTTTCATGACTTTGAACATGTAGGCAAAGTGACGCAGCTGAATAAATCGTAACCTCAGTGAAAACCACACACCGGCGAATACCAAAATATAAATCAATACCTGGTATTCGCCCCATAACACATTGTTGGCGAACGAGACAAAATCTTTAATCATTGAGTAACTTCCTTTATAAGTCTTTTTTTATTGTTTTAGGAGATCTTTGTCAGGCTTTGTTATGGGTAAATGCGGGTTATCTTTTCGATAAATGGATCCCTGCTAGCATACACCGAACAGAACCACCAGCCATTTCGATAGCTGATACATTTAATGGTAACAGAGTCACACTTTGATTTAATAACGCAATCTGCTCATGTGTCAATGCTTGATAGGCACATTGTGATAATGCTAAATAGCGGCCAGTTTTCGATTGCAACTCAAGGGCATTGCCACAAAAATGGCGAATTTGCTTGTCGGTTAGGTCGATAATGGTTCTGCCACTGTCTTCAAATCGGCTTATTATTTGTTGGCGTCGAGCCACATCTTTAATCATGTTAAAGCCAGCCATGACAAAATCACTGCCAATACACATTAAGACATTGGTGTGATAAATCGGCACACCGGCTTCATCTTCAGCGTCAAATACCATAGGTTCAAAATTAAACTGTGTGCAAAAACGCTCTAGCGCTAATGAGTCTGTGCGTTTTGATCTCACCGCATAGGCCACACGTTCAATATGGTCGAGTACCATGGCACCCGTGCCTTCAAGGTATATGTTGTCGTATTCTAGGCCTGAATAGTCAATAACATCTTGCACACGGTATTGGGCTTTTAGCATATCAATAATATCAGTGCGACGCTCTTTACGACGGTTTTTGGCATACATAGGGTAAATAGCCACATGGCCCCCTAAGTGGGTCGAAAACCAATTGTTAGGAAACACTGAATCAGGAGTGTCGGTGCCTGTGTCTTCAAACACATGCACGTTAATGCCCGCAGCTTGTAACTGTTGTTGCGCCTGGCTAACTTGTTCATAAGCCTGTGTTGCAAGCAAAGCCTGGTCTTGGCTGACATCTCTGCTTTGGTAGCTATTGTCTGGCAGGGTTTCAGGGTTTGGACTGAAGTTGTGAGGGCGGATCATCACAACGGCTGATGGAGCTTGTGGATTAATGGCCATTATGCACCTACTACTAAGCGAGTCGCTTGTGTTGCTGGCGTTAATAAACCAAATAAATCACGAGGATTTGCTTGGTTTGTGAGTAGTTCAAGTTGCTGGTGGCTCGATTGTTGTTTAATTAAATCATGTACATAACGTAGTGCAGAGAAATCTTCAATCGCAAAACCCACCCCATCAAAAATGGTTAATTGTGCAGCAAAGCTACGGCCTTTACGATCGCCACGGATAACCTTATACATTTCGGTCACTACAAATGATGAGTCAAGTTGCTGAATGTCACCCTCGATACGGGTTTGTGGCTCATATTCAACAAATACGTCAGCGCGTAAAAGCAGTGCTGCTTCAAGTTCTGTTTTACCCGGGCAGTCGCCGCCAATCGCATTAATATGCACGCCATCTTGCACCATGTCACTGGTTAAAATAGTGGCATTACGTTTATCTGCAGTGCAGGTAGTAATGATTTCAGCGCCTTTTACAACCTCATGTGCACTGTCACATAAGATAATGTCGAGCCCTTGGTTGGCTAAATTTTGCTGGCACTTTAGCATGGCAGTGCGGTCGATATCGTAAATGCGCACCTGGTTAATGCCGAGTATTACTTTAAAAGCCAAAATTTGAAATTCAGACTGGGCACCACAGCCAATCATCGCCATGGTTTTCGCCTCTTTTGGCGCCAGGTATTTGGCCATCATGGCTGAGGTCGCAGCGGTGCGAAGCGCGGTGAGTATGGTCATTTCAGACAGCATTAATGGATAACCACTCTGTACATCAGCTAGCACACCAAAGGCGGTGACCGTTTGTAAACCAATGCGGGTGTTTTTAGGGTGGCCATTAACATATTTAAAGCTAAATTGTTGTTGGTCACTGGTCGGCATTAATTCAATCACACCATCGGTTGAATGGCTGGCAAAACGGGGTGATTTATCAAACAGTTCCCAGCGCAAATAATCTTGCTCCAGATATTCTACTAGGCCCAGTAAAAAGGCCTCTGTGCCAATGTGTTGTAATAGCGAAAGCATATCGCTAACGCTAACAAAGCCGACATTGTTTAAATTGGTGTTATTGACTGTGTGCATATTGCTCATTCCTATTGACTGTAACTCAGGGTAATTCATTTAATAAGATGATAGTCATTGGCAGAGTTAAACAAAATGGCAATTATTTGTAATAAATGTACTATTATTTGTCATTATGCTAGGTTGTATTAAGCACTTTGCTAAGCTTGATTGACGGTTTAAGGTGGTACACATGTATTCTTCTGCT
This sequence comes from Shewanella inventionis, assembly GCF_019931735.1. Lineage (NCBI taxonomy): Bacteria > Pseudomonadati > Pseudomonadota > Gammaproteobacteria > Alteromonadales > Shewanellaceae > Shewanella > Shewanella inventionis. The sequence continues at coordinate 2,629,027 of NZ_CP082926.1, forward strand.
CATCCCTATTTGTACGACGATCTCGATAAGCAATTGATTTCAATTTTGCGAAAAGACGGCAGGGCATCCATTTCTAAATTGGCGCAGCTGCTGGATGTGTCCCGCGGGACCATACAAAATCGCCTAGATCGTCTTGTCAGTAGCGGGGCTATTTTAGGTTTTACCATTCGGGCTCATGAGCAAATTGAGTCAAATGTGGTGCGAGCTATCATGCTGATTGAAGTGGTGGGGCGCTCAACAACCCAAGTCATTAATAAATTACGGGGGATCCCGCAGTTAGAAAAATTACACACCACAAACGGTGCCTGGGATTTAGTGGCCGACATTCGTGCCACTAGCCTTGAAGAATTTGATAAAGTATTACGTGAAGTGCGCTCAATTGAAGGCGTGCTTAATAGCGAAACCAGTATTTTATTAAGTACGGTATAACACTGAGGCACATGGTTCTATGGCCAAACTTAATCTGCCCTTTAGCGCAAATCAGCAGCAACTAGCCTTACTACGCCTAATTAATTGGGGCTTAAAAATAGGCTTGATTGTGTTTGCAGCTGACTTATTTGGGTTAACTACACCGCCGACCACCTTAAGCTATGTATTGATTATTGAAGCCTGTTATGTGGGCTTTAGTTATCGGTTTCATCGCCTGAGTATCGACAATCATGGTTTATTGTTTCTAACCTTATTACTCGACACAGTATTTTGGGCTAACTGGTTGTATTTCACCGGCGGTGCCACCAATGCGTTTGTGTCATTATTACTGCTGCCGATAGCCATTTCAGCCATTACTTTACCTCGGTGGGCACCCTGGTCGTTAACGGCGTTATCGACTGTGTTTTACAGCCTGATGATTATCACAATTGCCGATCATATGCCTGACGCCGCAACACCTGCTAATGCTGATTTACACGCGGGCCACAATATGAGCCAAATGGCAATGGACACGCCTGTCGCCAGTATGGATCACAGCATGAACATGGGCTCGCATTATTTAGGCATGTGGTTCAACTTTGTTATTTCAGCCTTGGTGTTAACCATTACCGTGGGCTTTATCGCTAAGCGTATTAGGCAAAAAAATGTTGAGTTAGGCTATTTACGTGAAGCGCAATTAAGGCAAGAGAAACTACTCGCATTAGGCACTGTATCGGCACAAATGGCGCATCAATTAGCCACGCCTTTGGCTACGTTACGGTTATTGGTTGATGAAATATCAGATGTAACACACGATGCAGAACAAGCTGAATTACTCACCGAGATGCAACAAGCACTTAACCGCTGCGAAATAACCTTAAGCGATTTACGTTTAGCGACAGAGTCTATCCGTGAGCAAAAATGGCAACAACAGTCGGTTAACGATCTTATTGCGCAGTTATCAGAACAAGTGGGGCTGTTAATGCCTGAAACCCGGTTAAATATTGATATCTCACCACAGGTCAACACGGCGATATTGCGAACAGACATGAGTTTATTACCGGCATTATTGGCGCTTATTCAAAATGGCGCACAGGCAAGTGAAGACAACCATCAAGGGGCAATCGTCGATATCAGTGTGCAATTATCTCAGCCACATGCCTTAACTATTACCATTCGTGATTATGGCGCAGGCATTGCGGCGCATTTATTACACACGCTTGGCAGTCACATGGTTAATAGCCCTAAAGGCATGGGAATTGCGGTGTTACTAAGCCATACCAGCTTTGAGCGGTTAGGCGGAACTTTACACCTTAAACAACTTGCACAAGGTGGCACAGAAGCCATCGTGACCTTACCCCTTAGCGGGCAGTAAAAATAAAGCGATAAAAATAATGAATAAATTATTGATTATTGAAGATGATGTAGCATTAGCCACCATTTTAGCTCGTCGATTAAGTAAACATGGCTTTGAGTGTCACATTGGCCACAATGCCAGTGATGGTTTATTGATGGCAAGGCAATGTTTGCCAACCCATATTGTGCTGGACATGAAGCTGGCTGAGCAAAATGGTTTATCACTCATTAAACCGTTAAGGCAATTATTACCCTCTGTACGTATGGTATTGCTCACAGGTTTTGCTAGTATTGCCACCGCTGTAGAGGCGATACGTTTAGGCGCAGATAACTACCTTGCCAAACCTGTAGACACCCAAACGTTATTAAATGCATTGTTAATCACGCCCGCTGCCACAACAACCTATGGTGACATTGAAGAGTTACCACTTAACCCTAAGCGAGTTGAGTGGGAGCACATTCAACAAGTGCTTGCTCATAACAATGGCAATGTATCAGAAACCGCTCGCCAACTCGGCATGCACCGCCGCACTTTGCAGCGCAAGCTATTGAAAAAGCCAACGGCGGATAACAGATAGGTTTTTATTTTTGGTTATTGGCCAGGTAATAACCTCGTTTATGATGTTATTGCTTACTGTATTTGCGGTTATTGTGTTACCGAAACCTTAACGGATCTTGGCCAAAAGTTGTTGTCTCACAATTTCGGCACCGGCATGTAAGGCGTTGAGTTTTGCATTTGCTACCTGATGCGATAACGGCGCCATGCCGCAGTTGGTGCAAGGGTAGAGCTTGTCGGCATCAACAAATTGCAGGGCTTTTAGTAGGGTATCGGCCACTTCCTGAGGTGTTTCTATGGTGTTGCTTGCTACATCAATGGCGCCAACCATGACTTTTTTACCGCGTATCAATTCAAGCAGTTCCAATGGCACATGAGAGTTGTGACATTCGAGTGAGATGATATCAATGTTCGACTGTTGCAGTTTAGGAAAGGCTTGTTCGTATTGACGCCACTCAGAGCCTAAGGTTTTTTTCCAGTCGGTATTGGCTTTAATGCCATATCCATAACAGATATGCACTGCGGTTTCGCAGGTAAGCCCTTCAATGGCTCTTTCTAGGCAGGCAATACCCCAATCATTAACCTCATCAAAAAACACATTAAATGCTGGCTCGTCAAATTGAATAATATCGACTCCCGCCGCTTCTAGTTCTTTGGCTTCTTGATTGAGTATTTTGGCAAATTCCCAGGCGAGCTTTTCGCGGCTTTTGTAATGATCATCAAACAGTGTATCTATCATGGTCATGGGGCCAGGAAGTGCCCATTTTATCGGCTGCGTAGTTTGTTGGCGTAAAAACTTGGCGTCTTCAACAAACACTGACTTTTGTCGACTGACTGGGCCAATAACGGTGGGAACACTGGCATCATAACGGTCACGAATTTTAACGGTTTTACGTTTATTAAAATCAACGCCGTTGAGGTGCTCAATAAAGGTGGTGACAAAATGCTGCCGCGTTTGCTCGCCATCGCTAACGATATCAATCCCTGCTTGCAGTTGATTATGCAGTGATAAGCGCAGCGCATCTTGCTTGCCTGCAATTAATTCATCCCCCTGTAATTTCCAGGGTGACCAGAGCGTTTCAGGCTCGGCTAGCCATAAGGGTTTAGGTAAACTGCCCGCAGTAGATGTTGGTAACAGTGTCTTATTAAGCAATGTGTTCATAGTATGAATGCCATAAATTGGGTTAAACATGTAAAGTAGCGATTAAACAGAGTGGTTTTTCAAGCCTAGCGATTACGCATAACTAGCAGACCATTGCTCAAGCACTGCTTGGTATGGTTTGATAAAGTGCTCAGCAGCAAATTTGCCTTGCTGAGTTGCCAGTTGGCTGCGCTCTGCACGGTCATAGACAATTTTTGTGAGCGAGTGGTCCTGGCTATTCAAATTGGGTTGATAGCATTTACCGGCCACGGCATTGGCATTATAAATTTCAGGGCGGTAGATTTTTTGAAAAGTGCCCATTGTGCTAATTGTGCTGATCAGCTCAAGGTGGGTGTAATCATTGAGTAAATCTCCAACAAAATAAAAAGCCAGTGGCGCCACGCTGTTGGGCGGCATAAAGTAACGTACCTGTAAGCCCATTTTTTGGAAATATTGCTCTGTTAATGACGATTCATTTGGCTGGTATTCAACCCCTAGTACAGGGTGTTGATTCTCTGTGCGGTAATAGGTTTTGTTGTCGGACACACTGAGACAAATAACCGGCGGCTTTGTAAAGTGCTGTTTGTAGCTGTCTGAGTTAATAAAGCATTTAAACAGTTTGCCGTGTAGTTCGCCAAAGTCAGCTGGTACCGTAAATGTCGGCTTGCCTTTGTTATATTCTGGCAGTAAAACGCTAAAGTCGTAATCGCGTAAATAAGATGAAAAATTATTGCCAACAATACCGTCAATGCGTTTATTGGTTTTGCTATCAAGGATATTGGTTTTCAAGATCTCAATCGATGGAAAGGTTTGGCCGCCGCCTTCGATATTGATGTTAACCGAAATAATCTCAAGTTCGACTGTATAGCGATCGCCTTTGGGGTTATCCCAATGCGCTAAGGCATTAAAACTATTGTTAATCATTTTTAACGCATTGCGTAAGTTTTCCTGACGATAACTGCCTCTGGCTAAGTTGGCAAAATTGGTGGTGACGCGGGTCTTGTCTGATGGATGATAATGTTCATCAAGACAAATGCTTTCAAGGGTAAAAGTAAAATGTGTATTCATGATGTTGTGTTCCCATTTGTCTTAGTCCAAACCCTATAGCGGTATAACTCTGATGGCTAAATCAGTCGATATCAGCGCCTGGATTGTCGTATTTTAGTCATCACCAGCAGCTTAATATCGTGTTTAAATAAGCATTTTTGGTAAGCCTTGGGATATTTATACGTGGTTTGGAACATGAACAAAAACGGGTTTATTTCACCTGCAACGTGAGTGAAATTCATCATTAGTAAATAGCATGATTAGTATAGGCAGTCGCCTGAGGTTAGCATTGGTTGTTAGCTAGTTTCTCGTCGCCTCAACTCTAATATCGTCCCGTTCTCACACGTCGTCCGGGTAAGGCTTTTGAGCCGGGCCTCAGGTGTTTTGCTTTGTTTTGTGCTTATTTACTTATGGCCTGAGCCCACTAAATTCGGAGCCGCATGCAGGGGGTGGGTGGCTGGGGGCTAGAAACCTCCGGCTACCCGATTACATGTACGTTACTCATCAAGTCGTCGTTCTTTTTCTGCTTCTGGTAATTTATCCCACAGAGTTTCATAGTAAAACTTTTTAATTAAAGGGTAATTAGCCTGCGCAAATTCTTTTACTTTATCAGGATTAGAATACCTCATTGGTTGATGAAATAATTCGTTAGCCTTTTCCATGAACTCAAATAATTCTATGAACTCATTTTGAGATAATTTAATTGAAGGTAAATCATCTACAATTTCAAATTCAGCGTCCTTTGAATCAAAGATTTCTAACCAAATTGTACAGCCATCTTTGTCGCAACACTCAAGGTCAAAAGCTCCGTCATAGACATCAATAATAGTCGCAATATCACCAACTCTGGGAGAACGTGTACCCATGTGTTTTTCATTAAATGTGAACTCACGATTCAACTTTTTAATTTTAACGACTGAATATTGCTTCATCCGTGACCTTAGTGCATATAACGAGCCTGTAGAATTACTCGTTTTTAAATTCATTTTGATTAATGAATAAACAATATCTGAGTTTATATTTTGATTCAATTATTTAGTGGTGTTTAGATTATTATTTAACATGAAGTTTTGTTTATTTCTTAGTGCGCTTTAGGGTAATTGAGGCGTGGTTGAAGTGTTTTGGGTATCACAAGTAAAAGCCCAGGAACACAGAAAATATTGAGCAATGCCAAGCTTGAATAAATAGTGAAGAAAGCAGTATTACATTCACTAAGAGATGGATGGATCGCAGTTCATTATTGTAATAACTAGCTAACCAGAAAGTGAGTTAGGTCATTTTTCAAAAAGAGTAAATGAACCGCCCTCGGCAACATGCTCCTGCGTTGCTCTACCTCCTGAATCTGACCGCCATGGATTGCGAGAATGTCATGTTGATGCCTGGATCATCATTGGTCATTCAGTCGTGTGCGAAGCCGCATGCAGGGGGCTGGTGGCTAGAAACCTCCGGCTACCCGATTATGAGTGCAGGTTAAGAACAATCTTCTTGCACTCGTTAAATAATGGCTTTGCCTTATCCGGTATTTCTAATAGCGGGCTAAACTCAATGTCTAGCGTTCGAATAGGGTTATGCATTTGCCCAAGTAGAAAGTCCATCTCCATGCACATTAGATAAAGAGCGCGTAGTGAATTTTCAAAATCAGATTTAAAGGCTAAATCTCTTTTCTCAAGGCTCTCCGCCAAATTTGGATCTGCCGGGCTAAATTCTTTCGACTTATTATGAACCAACTTGTTTCGCGCTGAAATAAGCTTCTTAAGGGAACCAAATGCAGGGCCCGACTTATTAATAGTTCTTCCACATACAAGATTTGGAATAACAACCCACTTGGAAATCACATCCATACTATGAAGATGCTTCTCGCTATAACTGTCGCCTAAATGAATTCCAGAATAATTATTGATTGCGGCCTCCACACAAAGTGCAGAGAAAATGATTGCCTTAACTGCATGCTCGGTTGCCTTGTCAGATAACTCTGATTTTTCACCATCATGCATATCAGAATCATCAATGGCCTCAACTTCTAGGCATTTCACATATTCATCTTGAGCAATGTCAAAGTAAACATAATGAAGTCCGCCAATTCTCGAGTGAGAATCCCTCGGATGCTCGACATATATAGGCTCACCTTTCATATTGGCACTCCCTTACTCATAACAGCTTATTGAAGGGCAAAATAAATTTAAAGTCGGCCCTTTAACTTATTGATTATTAACATCCTACATTTACTATCTTCTTGATGTAAAGCAGTTTTATTTAACGCCACTGACAAATAAAAGTGAGGTTGGCGTTAAAAGTTGGCGCAATATTCGGCAGGAAATAAAAATACAATTAATTCACGTGGTTATGGAGTAAATAAAATTATTTATCGTACTGCTTTAGTTTACTTACTACCCGATTTAACTAAAAAAACACTAAAAACCATTACAACGGTTTTTGTTTACAGTACATACAACATAAAGGTGAGTAATATGGCATACACAGGATATTTATCCGATATTTTTAAGTCAGTTAAGATGCAGTTTAACGCTGGACGTTGCGCCACTACGTGAGTGGTCGCAGGCCATGAATACAAAACGACCAAACAACAAAAGCTAACACCTGGATCCCGGCTTAAAAACATTGCCGGGACGACGACAAAGCAGCTAACAAGCTTCCATCCAAAAATGCGTTAGATCTTCCAATTACAAATAAGGTTGAATCGAAGATAGCTATACAGCGGATGTCATCGCGGCTATGACCTTCGAAAACATGGATGTTTTCGCAGAGCGCCCATGGATGGGGTTACCGCGTGTCATAGCAGTGATTTCATTTGAGTATCGTTGCCTAACACCTCAATTTAGTTTGATTTGAATTTTTATAAATTTTGCATCCAAAAATGCGTTAGATAGCATCTAGAGTAGCGACTTACTTTCATTGGACACTCTTACTCTGGTGGGCGAAGCGCCACTTCGTTAGTGGCCATATTTTAAACACAATCTGTGTACATGGATAAGTTACGTATATTGCTTGCAAACAGCCCAAATTCAACTCTGAACTTGAGGCCGTTGAAGACATTTTACAAAAGAATACGTGACCTGACCAACGCATGCACCTCACTAAACTATTCTTTAAAACTTGCTGATAAGACAAACATTAACAGCTTCATCATGGTGGTTTGCGAGCCGACCGTCCGACCCATGGACGGGTCGGTCGAGCTACATGGATGTACTAGCGCGTGTCGGTAAGTGAATGCCATGTTGAAGCCAAATAAAACCTTACAGCTATATGTTTTGCAATGTGTGAAGCGCCACGACGCTAGTGGCCGTAGGCCATAAGTACAAAAGTAGAAGCAAACACCTGGTTCCCGGCTTAAAACCGTTGCCGGGAAGACGGTTAATGAATCTTAATTGAATCAGAGTAACATTTAATCTAACCCCGAGTGGGCGAAGCGCCACGACGTTAGTGGCCGTAGGCCATAAGTACATAAGCACAAAAACGAACACCTGGATCCCGGCTCAAAAGCGTTGCCGGGACGACGGTTAATGAACCTTAATTGAATCAGAGTAACATTTAATCTAACTCCGGAGTCAGCGAAGCGCCACGATGTTTGTGGCCATAGGCCATAGGCCATAGGCCATAGGCCATAAGTACATAAGTACATAAGTACATAAGTACATAAGTACATAAGTACATAAGTACATAAGTATAAAAACACACCTTATCCCTATTACAAGATATCAATTTTGTAGATGTAGCAAAGTCTGCTTTTCATTAGTACAAGCTGTCGTTACCATAGATTTGTTTCTTTCAGGCTCTTTCAACTATCACAGTGCAGGCTTTTGACATATATGCTGAAAAGATCCGCTTCTAGAACTCGAATAAATCATCGTCGACACGATAAACCATACCGTGGGGAGCTTGACCATAACAAACATCCCTTCGACTCAAACAACAAGGTATCTCTATGACTCATCAACTGTCCCTGCAAATACCCGTTACTGTCGAGACAGTCGACTGTCTCGCTCAGTTGGTTGACTATTCATTGATGAATACGCTTAACCGCGATCCTTACGCAACAGTAAATGGCGACGACCATGCGCCGCGGCAAGTGTTTTCAGGCCATTATGTCCCCGTAAAACCGACACCGATTGAACATCCTGAATACATAGCACACAGCAGCCGCTTTTTTAGTGAGTTGGGTTTTGCCGATAGCATGGCGCAGTCTGCCGACTTTATGCGCTTATTCTCTGGTGATCTGTCAAACGTCCCCGAGCCAATGAGTAAAGTGGGGTGGGCGTGTGGTTATGCCTTGTCTATTTACGGCACCGAATACATTCAACAATGCCCATTTAGAACCGGTAATGGCTACGGCGACGGCCGAGCGGTGTCGGTGGTTGAAGCGCTTATCAATGGTAAGCGTTGGGAGATGCAGCTTAAAGGCGGTGGTCGTACGCCTTATTGCCGTGGAGCCGATGGCCGCGCGGTATTGCGCTCGAGTGTGCGTGAGTTTTTAGCACAAGAACACATGCACGCGCTGGGTGTGCCCACGTCGCGCTCGCTCAGTTTATATGTGTCTAAATCCGAAACGGTGCAGCGGCCTTGGTACTCTGAGGGTTCGCGTGAGCAAGATCCTGACCGAATGATCACCGAAGCCGTGGCGATTTCGACTCGTGTAGCACCGTCATTTATTCGGGTAGGGCAGCTTGAGCTTTTTGGTCGCCGTGCTCGCAAACATGAATATCCCCAAGCGATGGCAGAGCTTGAACAGTTGGTGCTGCATTTAATTGATCGTGAATACGCTGATGTTATCGACCCGCAACTTTGCCTGCGCGATAAAGTACTCAAGCTTGCAAGTGAATTCCGTAATCGTTTAACGTCACTGGTAGCTAACTGGGTTCGCGTGGGTTATTGCCAGGGTAACTTTAATAGTGATAATTGCGCCGCCGGTGGCTTTACCCTAGATTACGGCCCGTTTGGTTTTTGTGATGTGTTTAACCCACAATATCAACCATGGACCGGCGGCGGGCAGCACTTTGCCTTTTTAAATCAAGACGCCGCGGCTGAGCGAAACTACTTGATGTTTTGTACCGCATTAAGTCCATTGCTAGCAAATGAAGCTGATGGTTTAGATGAGCTTCAACAATTGGTTAATGACTTTTCTACCAAGATGCAAACCCAAATGGAGCAGATGTGGGCGAGCAAGCTTGGGCTTAACTCGTTTGATGCCGCGCTATTTAATGAGCTTGAAACATTGATGCAGCAAACACCAGTGGATTACACCCTGTTTTTCCGTGAGCTTTCATCGTTACCTGATGATATTGGCCCACTGGCAAAAAGCTTTTATCGAGATTTATCGCAAACACCAAAAGGGTTGGAACAACGTTGGGTGGCGTGGCTAGCACAGTGGCAGTCGCTGCTCGGTAAAGAAGCCAATAGCGATGCCTCTAGCGATGAAACTAGCGAATTGACTCGCAACCGTGACGAAATCGTTAAGCAGATGAAACAGGTTAACCCTAAGTATAGCTTGCGCGAGTGGTTGTTGGTGCCGGCATATCAACAAGCGAGCCAGGGGGATTATACCTTGCTGCGCGAATTACAGGCGGTGATGACCAATCCTTATGCTGAGCAATCTCAAGAGGTTGAGGACAAATACTATCGCCTTAAGGCATCTGAATATTTTGGGGTCGGTGGCTGTTCGCACTTGAGCTGCTCGTCATAAAGTTTAGTTAACGATTTAGTTAACGATTTAGTATCGACGACAAACTCGATTGGTGAATTGATAAATAACAGTAGGAAGGCTTAAGGCGTTGCCTTCCAAAATTCATCTAAACTGCCACAATCTGTTTTTCCATAAAGGATATCACCATAGTCAAACTGCCTGGTATAGAGTTCAAACATTGAAAAATGTTCTATCCAAACAACGACTCCGTCTTTAATACCGTAAGAATAAGACGGTCTGTTGTAGGTTAATACGTTGGTATCGATTACAGAATGAGTTTGCTCAGGCTGACCTAATACGGCGAGTATATGTGTTTCTGTGTCGCCGAGTTGAATGGTGCTTGCTAGCTCGTAGCGATTCGTAATGGTTTTCTGCTCATTTTCATTCTTTCCAGTCATTTCATCATGAATCATAAAAGGTGCAGCGACGAGCAGTGCGGGTGAATACACAATGAGCGTTAAGGTATTGGCTATCACTGTATTGACTGGCGTTTTGTCTGTGGTTGCTTTTGGATGATTAACGCGAAAATTAAGCCCCTTACTTAATTGGTCTTTTGATTTTATCCAATCATGGTAGGGTGTTATCCCTGCACTTAGCCAGTGTTTTCTTTTGGTTTTAAACAGCGTTCTGCAGGAGAATAAGTCACGAACATCGTCATCTAACATGACTGATTGTAATGTGTCGTCTTTAAAGTAAAGACCGATGTTGACGTTGGTGTTGACATTGATTGCTTCAATATAAGAGTAAGTACTCTGGCCTTCTATAACATCAAATGCATGAATGCGTGGGTAAGTTATCAGTTTGAGGACATCTTGCTTCGATTTACCTAAAAAAAGTTTTTTAAGAATACGCTCTTGCGCTGAAACGTACTGTTCATCGGGTATATGTTCTATTGGCTGTTGGGTACTACAACCAGTGAGTAATACCGTGATCATCATTACCATTCGTAGCATCGAGTTTTCTCACTTTCGAAGAATGTAGCAGTATTATATTGATCCGTGGGCAATGTAAATAACCTGAGCTCGGGATAATAAATGCCTTTCAAACAGTCCTTTGCCCTGCTCACTGCGTTGAATCGACTTACAATAGGCTAGCTATTGACGCGTCAATTCGCCTTGTTAGCAGAACAAATGACAAGCTTGAAAGTGAGAATGGGTAACATGTTGATTTTAAATAGTATAAGTTCATCCCTTATCCCGAGCTCAGGTTAAATAACCTAAGTTCCAAATCTTAAAACCCAATGCTCTGTGCATAATAAAACGACAATTGATATTAGCTGTTTATGGCTAAATGTTAATGTTTAGCCATTAAAGGCTAAATTTATCGATAGGGCTTGGGTTATCAATTGCTATTAGCCAAAAAAGGCTAAATTTGCATTATTAGCCGAAAGTGGCTAAATTAGTGTCAGTCTGCAAACAAAGGAGCGTTATGTGGAGCCTACCTATAAGCCTATCGCGGTAATTGTCGGCGATGTTGTTGACTCAACCAAGCTTACATCAACTCAATTTGAGCATCTGCTTGAACGGATTAAATCTATCCAGACATGGATAAGTAAAGGGCATAGCGCCAATGCGCACAGTATTGAGCGCGGAGATGAGTTTCAGTCAGTGGTGCATGATATTGAAAATGCGTTGAGATACACCATTGTCTACCGCATTGGCATAAAAGCGCTGGGTAAAGCCTTTGATAGCCGCATTAGTTTTGCCATTGCTGCGCATGCTGAGCTGCGTGAGTCGGTGTCGGAGTCAATGGGGCCTGCCTTTGTGCTTTCTGGCCGAGGGCTTAATGGCCTTAAGCATGACCGATTATTGTTCAGCTCAGATAACGTAGCATTGGCAGAGTATTTTGACTTGTTGGTTAAGTACCTTGATAAACAACTGACCGAACTAACCGCGCGTCAATGTGAAGTCATGCTGCCCATGCTGCAAGCACGTGAAGACTTATCAATTAGCGAGCTTGCAGAAAAGCTTGATATCGCGACGGCTACTACCAGTAAATCACTTAAAGCATCAGGTTGGCCATTGATTAATGAGCTTAATTGTCGGTTTGTCGACAAAGTTGCGGGGCTCAACTATGACTGATTTTTTCGGCGTGCTTATTCCATTTTTATTGATCCACATTATCTGTGATTTTTATCTTCAGCCTGACAGCTGGATCGAAGCTAAACAAGCGCACACTTATCGTTCGTCAAAGTTGTACTTACACTCGGTGTTACATGGGGTAGGGTTAATACTGCCAGCGTTGGTGCTAAACATTGATTGGCGTTCAACGCTTTGCCTCGTTGTGATTGTTGCCGTGACGCATTTTGTGATCGATTTATGGAAGGTGACCACTTCCAAGGGCAATAATGTAGCCTACTTTGTGATTGATCAGGCTTTGCATGTGTTGGTACTGGCAGCGATTGCGTTTCATGTCACCGATGGGGTATCGATTGATGCCGTGTTGCAGCATGAACATTTCTCTAATGGCGTGTTAGTGGTGTGTGCTTATTTGCTGATCCTTAAGCCTACATCCATTGTAATAAGTGCTGTGTTAAACAAATATCCCATCGTTAACCCTGCGGACTATACCGAAGCAAAAACAGAAGCAAAAACAGAAGCAAAAACAGAAGCTGATATTCAAGCGGTAACGGATACTCAAGCTGAAATGGATACTCAAACCGTCACGAACAGTGCTGCGGCGCCTGTTATCTCTGTTAGCCCTGCTAAAGATGAGTCGACGAATGTCAGTGGTTTAGTTGCCGGTGGCGAGTTGATTGGTTACCTAGAACGATTATTAATACTGACGTTTGCGCTGGTGGGCAGCTATGCCGCTGTGGGGGTTGTATTAGCCGCTAAGTCGATATTCAGATTTGGTGAGTTAAATCAATCAGCTAACCGTAGCATGACAGAGTATGTATTGATTGGCTCATTACTGTCGGTGGTGATCACAACCCTAATAGGGGCGATAGTGTCATTGGGTTTAGGTGTAAAACTGAAATAAATAACCTCAGCCTGACGCTATTGTGATGGCAAAAAAAAAATCATAAAAAAAAGCCTCTAAAACGATAGAGGCTCGATAATCTTATGCAGATTAAAAGCGATACCTATAATCAGCGTTTATCTCCATTCCCATAACAGATAAACGCTGAGTATAGTCACCAAGCATTGTGTAGACAGTTGATTATATTCAATTAAGCGTTACTGTAATTTCAATTAAGTTTTTCTCAATCAAGATTAAATTCAGCCCTAAATACAATCAAACAATGCCAAAGCGTTGTACCCGCTAGATTAACATCAGTGTGAATAAGTCCATTTAGCAAGATTGTTAAAAAGGGGGAAGTCACTGACGTTACCCTTAAATTGATTTTGCAAAATTGATGAAAAAGTCACAATCATAAAAGCACTATCTGCGACATTGTGTCGCAGGCATCGTTGACGTGAGGTTAAAAATCGCACTATTTATGTCATTGTTGTTGATCTATTCACCATAAAAATGAAAAAGTCTGTCGCGATATTTGCTAAATAAGCACTACATTTTATAAGGGTATAAGCATACATTGTTGACTCGATAATAAGTCGTTAGCCATTAACTTGGGTGAAAACAGTTTGCTAAGTTAATGAGTATTAACGCGTTTGGGGAACATACTATCTTATGAAAATAGCGCTATTTATTCCGTGTTTAGTTAATCAAATGATGCCAGAAGTGGCCATCGCGACTCTGCAAGTGTTGGAGAAGCTGGGGCATGAAGTGGTTTTTCCGCAAGGGCAAACCTGTTGTGGCCAACCCATGACCAATTCGGGTTGTTTTACTGAAGCCAAAAAAACCACGCTTAAGTTGCTTAACGCCTTTAAAGGCGTTGAATGTGACGCCATTGTTTGCCCTGCTGCGAGTTGCCTGGTTGCAGCCAAAGAAAACTTTCATGAGTTTGACAGCAGCCAAGAGGCTCAAGATGTGATTAATAAACTCTATGAGTTGACCGAGTTTTTACATGATATTGCGCCAATTGAAGGCTTTGCACGACCAATAAACAAAAAAATCAGCCTGCAAATGAGCTGTCACGGCATCCGTATGCTCAACTTGGCCACACCAACAGAGGAAATGGGTAAGCAGCGTTTTAATAAAGTCGAGGCCGTATTAGGCAAGATTGCAGGGCTTGAGATTGTTTATCCGGCGCGTATTGATGAATGCTGTGGCTTTGGCGGAACCTTTGCGGTTGATGAGGGCGCTGTGTCGGCCAAAATGGGTAAAGATAAAGCGCAGGCTCACGCCGCAACGGGGGCTAAATATGCTGTAGGTTTTGACCCATCTTGCTTATTGCATTTAGACGGCATGATCCGCCGTCAATTATTGGCCATTGAAACCCGCCATATTGCCCAAATCATTAACGATGCCCTCTAGGAGACACCATGACTGAATTATATTCTGCATCTGGCTCAAAGGTGCATTCACATAAAGCGGATATATTTTGCCGTGACGAAACCCGCGTCGATTGGCACTCAAAAGCCTTATGGTTACTGCGTGAAAAGCGTGACCGTGCTGCGGCGAGTATTCCAGAGTGGGAGCAATTAAGACAACTTGGCTCAGAGCTTAAGCTGCATACCTTAACTCACCTAACAGATTACTTGCAGCAATTTGAACAACAATGTCAAGCCAATGGCATTGTGGTGCATTGGGCCAAAGATGGCCAAGAGCATAACCAAATTGTATTAAATATATTGGCAAAGCATCAGGTTAAACGTTTAGTTAAATCTAAATCGATGCTTACCGAAGAATGCCACATGAACCCATTTTTAGAACAGCATGGTATTGAAGTTGTAGATACCGATTTGGGTGAACGGATCATTCAGTTAGCTAAGATGCCGCCATCGCACATTGTGGTGCCTGCCATCCACATGAAAAAACAAGAAGTGGGTGAGTTGTTTCATCAACAATTGGGCACTAAAAAGGGTGAATCAGACCCATTGTATTTAACCCGTGCTGCCCGCGCCCATTTAAGAGAGAAGTTTTTAACGGCTGATGCAGCAATGACTGGCGTTAACATGGCCATTGCAGATCAAGGCGCTGTTGTGGTGTGTACCAACGAAGGCAATGCCGATATGGGTGCTAACTTGCCTAAACTGCAACTGCATTCTATGGGTATCGACAAAGTGGTGCCAAATATGGATGCCGCTGGTGTATTGCTGCGTACTTTAGCTCGTAATGCGACAGGGCAACCAGTAACCACCTATTCATCATTTTACCGTGGTCCGCAACAGGGCGGTGAGATGCACGTGATCATTGTTGATAATGGCCGTACTGAAATGATGAAGGATAAAATTTTAGCCGAATCATTGAAGTGTATCCGCTGCGGTGGTTGTTTAAACACCTGTCCGGTATATCGTCGCTCTGGTGGTTACAGCTATAACTACACCATCCCAGGGCCAATTGGTATTGCAGTTGGGGCGCAGCATGACGACACAAACTCAATTCCGTGGGCCTGCACTCTATGTGGCAGTTGTACTTATGTATGCCCAACTAAGGTGCCATTAGACAAAATAATTGCTCATCACCGTCGTTTAAAAGCAGAAGCTAAGACTTTACCTTATGGCAAAAGCGGTTATATGCCTTTGGTTGGTCGATTTATGGCAAATGAAGCCATGATGAATACGTCAATGTCTGCGGCAAGGCTGGCTTTGCGTGTGTTACCTGGCAGTTTACTTAAGCCATTTAGTGGTGCTTGGGGTAAATATCGCGAGTTGCCTGTTGCGCCAGAGTCAAGCTTTGCTACTTGGTATGCTAAAAATCGGAGTCGTTAATATGTCGAGCAAAAACAGTATTTTATCAGCGTTAAAACAGTCAGCATTAACCGCTCATCCGATGCCAATAATCGATATAGAGGTGACACCACAGCCTTTAGTTGACACCTTTGCAGCCAGCCTCGCTACTGTTGCGGGAGAGTTACATCAACAAGGCGGTTTGGCGGCATTACAAGCCAAAGTCGATGAATTAATGGCGCAAGGTTTACAAGTCTTGTCATTGGTTGAGGGGGTTAGCGGTAATCGTCAAGTACCGAATACGGCTCATGAATTGGCAGATATTGATTATGCCATTTTAGCGGGGGAGTTAGGTGTTGCTGAAAACGGCGCTATTTGGGTGAGCCAAACGCAGCACCGGGTGACGCCATTTATTTGTGAGAACTTGATTTTAGCCTTACCTAAAAAGGCGCTGGTGGCCAATATGCACCAAGCTGTGAATCAAGTGTCTTTAGCACAAGGAGAATTAGGTGTGTTTGTAGCAGGCCCATCTAAAACGGCAGATATTGAACAAGCACTGGTTGTAGGGGCGCACGGTGCATGCAGCCTTCAGGTGTATTTGTATTAGTGTTATCCGAAGGTAAATAGGTGCAAGGCTGGCTCATGTTAGGTTACTAACATAAGCCAGCTTAGATAAGTGCTTTGCATCTGTTTTCGAGCAAAAGCGTGTTAGCTAGTTTCTCGTCGCCCCAACTCTCACGTCGACCCAACTGACACATCGACCAGACTCACACGTCGACCTAACTGACTCGTCTACCAGACTCACACATCGACCAAACTCACACGTCGTCCTAACTGACTCGTCGTCCCGGCAATGCTTTTGAGCCGGGGTCCATGTGTTTGCTTCTACTTTTGTACTTATGGCCTGCTGCCACACCAGATCAAGAGTGGTTGAGACTATCTAACTAAATAAAACTAGGGTGTGAGGTGGCGATACTCAATGAAATCACTTCTATGACACGCGGTAAACCCATCCCTGGGCGCTCTGCGAAAACATCCATGTTTTCGAAGGTCATAGCCGCGATTACATCCGCCGTATGGTTATCTTCGATTTAACCTCTTTGTAATTGAACGATCTAACACATTTTTGGATGGAAGCCTATTAGCTACTTTCTCGTCGTCCTAACTCTAATATCGACCTAACTCACACGTCGTCCCGGCAATGCTTTTGAGCCGGGATCCAGGTGTTTACTTCTACTTTTGTACTTATGGCCTGCTGCCACACCAGATCAAGAGTGGTTGAGACTATCTAACTCAAACAAAACTAGGGTGTGAGGCAACGATACTCAATGAAATCACTTCTATGACACGCGGTAAACCCATCCCTAGGCGCTCTGCGAAAACATCCATGTTTTCGAAGGTCATAGCCGCGATTACATCCGCCGTATGGGTATCTTCGATTCAACCTTATTTGTAATTGGAAGATCTAACGCATTTAAGGAGCTAAATTAGCTTAAGGGACAAGTGTTGAACTGTTTTTATAAACGTTTACTCTGATTCCACTAAATTTATGCTCGATTTCTCAGCAATACTTCAAGCTCTTTAGTGTGCTTCTTCATATTACTAAGCTCTTCCTGCATTTGAATTTTGATCGTTTCAGCGGTTTCATTGGGCAAAAAATGATTATTCCCATCATTACAAGCATTCAGTTTCTGCTGGCTAACTGAGGCGGCCGTACCGTAAGAGTTTATAAGAGCAGTTAATGCACTAATTTTTGTTTGAATGACTTGTTCAACACCTGATTTTTTAAGTTCGCCTTTTAATTGCTCTAATTCGTCTTTTTGAATACTAACTGAGTATATTAGCCAGATAACTGCAAACAATGCGATAATAACACCAGCAGTTCCACTGAGATAACTACCAAACGCTCCCCAGTCATCTGATTTTTGGGAAAGCTCTCCACTAAACGAAAAGTAATATAAAGCTGAGGCTATTACTAAAACGCCAACTACGATTATGATTGATAATAACCATTTCCAATTCTTTCGTATCCACATTATCTAAACTTAACCTCCGAGAACATGAAGTTTTAGTATTTATGCATTTCGCTGTTTGCAAGGCATAAATCGCTTGTTGTACTTGGCCCATGCCACATCCAAATTAATCGGTAACTTTTACTAAACATAAGATGCTATAGGAATTTACTTTTTTACGGTAGTGGTATTTTGTACAAACTTTCGTCTAATTATCTGTTCTGATTACACCTTTTATGGTGGGATTGATGATGTTTAATCTTTTTTATTGATCGATTATTGCCTTGTGCCTGGTACACCTTACAGACACGAAATGGTACAAAAGCTTGGTAACTACTTTCTCATCGACCCAACTCACACGTCGTCCCGGCAATGCTTTTGAGCCGGGATCCAGGTGTTTGTACTTTTTATGGTCTGCTGCCACACTAGATCAAAAGTGGTTGAGACTATCTAACTAAACAAAACTAGGGAGTGAGGTAACGATACTCAATGAAATCACTTCTATGACACGCGGTAAACCCATCCCTAGGCGCTCTGCGAAAACATCCATGTTTTCGAAGGTCATAGCCGCGATTACATCCGCCGTATGGGTATCTTAGATTCAACATTATCTGTCATTGAACGATCTAAGGTATTTAGAGACAAAGCTTGTTAGCTAGTTTTTCGTCTTCCTAACTCTAATATCGACCTAACTCACACGTCGTCCCGGCAATGCTTTTGAGCCGGGATCCAGGTGTTTGTACTTTTTATGGGCTGCTGCCACACCAGATCAAGAGTGGTTGAGACTATCTAACTAAACAAAACTAGGGAGGGAGGCAACGATACTAATGAAATCACTTCTATGACACGCGGTAAACCCATCCATGGGCTATGACATTCGCTGTATGGGTATCTTCGAGTTAGCCTTGTTTGTTATTCAAAGATCTAACGCATTTTTTGACACATCTCTTTTATGCCAGGGCGTTAAAATAGATCAAAAATACTGGCACAGCGCTTTTGAATAAATTCAATAAACAGTTTTACTTTTAAGGGTTGTTGTCGGCGCTGATGATATAAAATACTGATCCTGCGATGCTCTCCAGCCCAGTCTGGTAATACTCTAACCAATTCGCCTTGCTCAAGTTGCGGCTTAACAAACAATGCAGGACCATACATAATCCCACCATCTGCCACCGTGGCTTTAACGGCGGCATGAATATCGCCTAAGGTCAGTTTTGCTGGGCCGTCATAGTAAAATTCTTGACCGTTTTTATGTTTAAGGCTCCAATTAAACAGTGGCCATACTTTAATCAAAGGGAACTGAATTAATTGCTGTGGATGACGTAACTCGGTCAACTTTTCGGCAAATGTGGCAGAGGCGTATAACCCATAATCCAGCACACCTAGTGATGTCGATACCCACGACGAGTCGGGTTGAGCACCACCGACAATGGCAATATCAACACCTTCATCAATCAAATCAATCGTGCTGTTATTTTGCGTCACATGCAGCTGTATATGTGGATGTAACTTAGAAAAATCATTTATCGCATCAATCAGGATCATCGACGTAATCGAGATGGGAGTACAGATCCGTAAAGTCGACTGTTGCTCATTAATATGGGTTGCAGATAACTGGTCAAATTGCGCAACGAGTTGATGGTAACGGTCAAACAGCGCGCCGCCTTCTTCTGTTAAGCGTAATTTGCGTGTGCTGCGCATGATCAGCTGAGTATTCAGATTACGTTCTAATTTGCTGATCTTTCGGCTCACCGTCGCGACGGGTAATTGTAATGCAGTTGCGGCAGGCGAAAAACCACCGGCATTAACCACATGAATGAATAAATGAATCAGCTCTAATTGTGGGCCTGATGGCTGGGTCATGCGCATTCCTTGTCGTGTAGCTAGGTTGATCTGTGAGGCACGATATTGGTCGTCATTTTAGCATGCATTGCTTATTAGAGATGCAAGCCAAACACCGGTTAAGCGTTTATCTCATCATTAAATGCACTTTGTCGACAATAAGTAGCCTTTTATGGTTGTTTTATGTTAAAAACTTGCTATATTGTCGACAACTTGGTGTTAATTATTCTATTTCTATGTTCAAGGTATTATGATGAACCAACCAATAACCGCAGCTGACAAGACCTTTATTGCACTTCGTGACGATATCGTCGAAGGTCGTATTGAAGCCGGTTCAAAGTTAAGCGAGACTGAATTGTCGACAAAGTATGCGGTCAGTCGCGCGGTGATCCGAGAAGCGATTAATCGCTTGGAGTCTTGCCATATTGTAGAGCGTAAAGCCAATGTGGGTGCTCGGGTAGTGGCGTTGTCGCCGCAAGGGTTAATTGAATTGTATCAAGTGCGCGAATCGCTTGAAGGCATGGCCGCACGGTTAGCGGCAACCAATATGACAGATGATGAAATTGCCGACTTAAGTGCTTTACTGCAATCTCATTTTAATGAGGTCAAAGGCGGTGAGTCATATTATCAAGAAGCCGGTGATGTGGACTTTCATTATCGAATTATTTTAGGTAGTAAAAACAAGCACCTAATTTCAATGTTATTTGATGGTATTTACCATTTAGTGCGCATGTATCGCGTACAACTTGGCATGGCGGGGCCGCGTGTGACCACCGCTTATGATGAACACAAGCACATTGTTCAGGCCATTTTAAATCGTGACGCGGAACTGGCTGAAATGCTAATGCGTCGCCACATTTTATATTCTAAAAACAGTATAGAACGCAAATTATCATAATCGCATATAGCTGACGTAAAGCGTCACTCACGACATTATATAAAGGGGAATAGCATGAGCGCAGGGAAAAAATTTCGTCAAGCCTTAGCCAATAACAAACCATTGCAAATTGTGGGCACCATTAATGCCTACTCAGCAATGATGGCTAAACAAATTGGTCATCAAGCTATTTATTTATCAGGTGGCGGTGTGGCTAATGCGTCATACGGTTTACCAGACCTTGGCATGACATCACTTAATGATGTGCTAGTAGATGTACAACGTATTACCTCTGCCTGTGACTTACCTTTATTGGTCGATATTGATACCGGTTGGGGCGGGGCGTTTAACATTGCAAAAACCGTGCGCGATATGGAAAAAGCCGGTGCAGCCGCGGTGCACATGGAAGATCAAGTGGCGCAAAAGCGTTGTGGTCATCGCCCAAATAAAGAGATTGTGCCCGTTGAAGAAATGGTCGACCGCATTAAAGCGGCGGTTGATGCACGTACCGATCCAGACTTTTTTATTATGGCGCGTACCGATGCATTTGCTCAAGAAGGCTTAGACGCTGCGATTGAACGTGCTAAAGCGTACGTAGCCGCCGGTGCCGACGGTATTTTTGCTGAAGCGATTAAAACCGAAGAACATTACCGTGCATTTTCACAAGCGTTAGATGTGCCTATTTTGGCTAACATCACAGAGTTTGGCCAAACCGAATTATGGAATAAACAGCAGTTAGGCGAGTGGGGCGCAGCCATGGTGTTGTACCCATTAAGCGCATTTAGAGCCATGAATAAAGCGGCTGAAATGGTTTACAGCGCCATATTAACCGACGGTGACCAAAAAGCGGTAGTCGACAAAATGCAAACGCGCATGGAGCTTTATGATTACCTGGGTTATCACGACTATGAGCAAAAGTTAGACAGTTTATTTGCTCAAGGCAAAAACAAATAAGCGTATAAATATAAACAACAAGACTCAAACCCTACACATGTGTGTCCTTGATGGGGGCACACAGCAAGCAATAAGAAGGAAGATAAATCATGGTAGACAAGAAATTATCGGGCGCTGGATTACGTGGTCAAAGTGCTGGCGAAACAAAATTATGTACCGTAGGTAAATCAGGTTCTGGCTTAACCTATTGTGGCTACGATGTGTCAGACTTGGCAGATAACGCCACCTTTGAAGAAGTTGCTTACTTATTATTTAATGGCGAATTACCGACATCTGCCCAGCTTAGCGCATATAAAGCAGAGCTTACCGCGCAGCGTGATTTACCCGATGCATTAAAAGCGGTACTTAAACTGATCCCCGCTGATGCTCACCCAATGGATGTGATGCGCACGGGTTGCTCATTTTTAGGTAATCTTGAGCCAGAAGTGGATTTTACTCAGCAAAACAAAGCCGCTAATCGTTTACTTGCCGCATTCCCGGCCATTATGTGTTACTGGTATCGCTACAGCCATGATGGCGTAGAAATTGATTGCACCACAGACGAAGACTCATTAGGTGGCCATTTCCTTAAATTACTGCGCGGCGAAACGCCTTCTGATCAACATCGTAAAGTGATGGACGTGTCGTTGATTTTGTATGCAGAGCATGAATTTAACGCCTCAACCTTTACTGCGCGCGTGTGTGCATCAACCTTGTCTGATATGTATTCGTGTGTGACTGGCGCGATTGGTTCATTGCGTGGCCCATTACACGGCGGTGCTAACGAAGCCGCCATGGACATGATCCAAAAGTTCAGTTCACCAGCCGATGCCAAAGTACAAATGGCCGCAATGCTTGAGCGTAAAGAAAAAATCATGGGCTTTGGACATGCGATTTATAGCGTGTCTGATCCACGTAATGTGATCATTAAAGCCTGGTCTGAAAAACTAGCCCATGAACATGGCGATACTTCGTTATACGACATCTCTGTCGCGTGTGAAGAGTTTATGTGGGACACCAAAAAGCTGTTCTGTAACGCAGACTTTTTCCATGCCTCGGCTTATCACTTTATGGGCATTCCAACCAAACTGTTCACCCCAATCTTTGTTTGTTCACGCTTAACCGGTTGGGCTGCACACGTAATGGAGCAGCGCTCAAATAACCGCATTATTCGCCCAAGTGCTGATTATGTGGGTAGCGAGCCTCGTAAAGTTGTGCCAATTAGCCAACGTTAATCCACTGGCCGAGCATATTGGCTCGGCTTTTTCGATTTTGATAGTCGATCACCCAATTTGTATTAACCGTGGATGTTGTTATGAATACTCAATACCGTAAATCTTTACCCGGCACCAAGCTCGATTATTTTGATACTCAAGAAGCGGTTAACGCCATTGAGCCAGGTGCTTATGCCAAATTGCCGTACTGCTCACGTGTGTTTGCCGAGAACTTAGTACGCCGTTGTTCACCTGATATGCTCGTTGACTCGCTAAAGCAGTTAATTGAACGCAAACGCGATTTAGATTTTCCGTGGTTTCCAGCGCGTGTAGTGTGTCACGACATTTTAGGCCAAACCGCATTGGTTGACTTAGCCGGCCTACGAGACGCCATTGCTGAAAAAGGCGGCGACCCGTCAAAAGTAAATCCAGTCGTGCCGACACAATTGATTGTTGATCACTCACTTGCAGTTGAACATGCTGGTTTTGAAAAAGACGCGTTTGAAAAAAATCGCGCCATTGAAGACCGCCGCAATGAAGACCGTTTTCATTTTATTAACTGGACAAAAACGGCGTTCAAAAACGTTGATGTTATCCAACCGGGTAACGGCATTATGCATCAAATCAACCTAGAGAAAATGTCACCAGTGGTTCATGCCCTCAATGGCGTGGCATTTCCAGACACTTTAGTCGGCACCGACAGCCATACTCCGCATGTTGATGCGTTAGGTGTTATCGCCATTGGTGTGGGCGGGTTAGAAGCTGAAAGCGTGATGTTAGGCCGCGCATCGTATATGCGTTTGCCAGACATTGTAGGCGTTGAAATTACCGGCAAACCACAACCAGGTATTACCGCGACCGACATCGTACTTGCGTTAACAGAGTACCTGCGCGCTCAAAAAGTGGTGTCGTCGTATTTAGAGTTTTTTGGCGAAGGTACAACCCATTTAACCTTGGGTGACCGTGCAACTATTACCAACATGACCCCAGAATACGGCGCAACTGCCGCGATGTTTTATATCGATAAACAAACTATTGATTATTTAACACTCACTGGCCGTGATGATGAGCAGGTTAAGCTAGTTGAAACTTACGCTAAGCAAGCGGGTTTATGGGCTGATACCTTAACTGAAGTGGAATATGAGCGCGTGTTGCATTTCGACCTATCTACCGTTGGGCGTAACATTGCTGGGCCATCAAATCCGCACAACCGGGTGCCAACCTCTGAGCTTGCAGCTCGTGGTATTAGTGGCGTGGTTGAAAACGAGCCAGGTAAAATGCCAGACGGCGCGGTGATTATTGCTGCTATTACTAGCTGTACTAATACCAGTAACCCACGCAACATGATTGCTGCTGGCTTATTAGCCCGTAATGCCAATGCCCGTGGTTTATTGCGTAAACCCTGGGTGAAGTCGTCACTGGCCCCTGGCTCAAAAGCGGTGCAATTGTATTTAGAAGAAGCAGGCTTATTACCCGAGCTTGAAAACTTAGGCTTTGGCATTGTGGCGTTTGCCTGTACTACCTGTAATGGCATGAGCGGCGCGTTAGATCCTGTTATTCAGCAAGAAGTGATAGACCGTGATTTATACGCCACCGCAGTGTTGTCGGGTAACCGTAACTTTGATGGTCGTATTCATCCATATGCCAAGCAAGCGTTTTTAGCCTCACCGCCATTGGTCATTGCCTATGCCATTGCCGGTACCATTCGTTTTGATATTGAAAAAGATATCCTAGGTATCGATAAAGATGGCAACCCTGTCACCTTAAAAGACATTTGGCCGACCGATGAAGAAATCGATGCAGTGATTAAAACCAGCGTTAAACCAGAGCAGTTCCGCAAAGTGTATGAGCCTATGTTCGACATAAAAGTTGAATATGGCAGCCACGTTAATCCGCAATATGACTGGCGGCCACAAAGTACCTATATTCGTCGCCCACCTTATTGGGAAGGCGCATTAGCCGGTGAGCGCACCATGAAGGGAATGCGTCCGTTAGCGGTATTAGGCGACAACATTACTACAGATCATTTATCGCCTTCGAACGCGATTATGCTAGACAGCGCTGCTGGTGCTTATTTAGCTAAAATGGGCTTACCGGAAGAAGATTTTAACTCGTATGCAACACACCGTGGCGATCACTTAACCGCGCAGCGTGCCACGTTTGCTAACCCTAAATTGTATAACGAAATGGTCCAAGAAGACGGCAACGTGCGCCAGGGTTCGTTAGCCCGTATTGAGCCAGAAGGACAAGTGATCCGCATGTGGGAAGCCATTGAAACCTACATGGAGCGTAAGCAACCACTGATCATTATTGCTGGAGCTGATTATGGTCAAGGTTCATCACGTGATTGGGCAGCAAAAGGCGTACGTCTTGCTGGTGTTGAAGTGATAGTCGCAGAAGGTTTTGAGCGAATTCACCGTACCAATTTAGTCGGAATGGGCGTATTACCACTTGAGTTTATTAAAGGTGAAAACCGTCATACCTATGAGATTAACGGCACAGAAACCTTTGATGTCGTTGGTACTCCAAAACCAGGAGCCATGTTGTCTGTTGTAATGACGCGTCTTGATGAAGAGCAAGTGACAATTCCGGTTAAGTGCCGCTTAGATACAGCTGAAGAGTGTTCTATCTATGAGGCCGGTGGGGTATTACAACGTTTTGCTCAAGACTTTTTAGCCAACGAAGCGGCTAGCTAGTTCTTAATCGCTATATCGGCAGCCAGGCTGCCGATTTCTTATTTTTTGTAGGATGTTGTTATGGCTCATTTACCACAAATTAGAATTCCCGCCACTTATATGCGTGGCGGCACCAGTAAAGGGGTATTTTTTAACCTAACTGATCTGCCTCAAGCCGCTCAGATTGCTGGTCCTGAGCGTGATGCCTTGTTGTTGCGAGTCATTGGCAGCCCAGATCCCTATGGCAAACACACCGATGGCATGGGCGGAGCAACGTCAAGCACCAGTAAAACGGTGATTTTATCAAAAAGCACTCAAGCCGATCACGATGTGGATTATCTGTTTGGACAAGTTGCCATCGATAAGCCTTTTATTGATTGGAGTGGCAATTGCGGCAACTTAACAGCCGCAGTTGGCTCATTTGCGATAAGTAATGGCCTGATTGACCCAAACCGTGTGCCACAAAATGGCACTGCCGTGGTGCGAATTTGGCAAGCCAATATTCAAAAAACCATTATCGCCCATGTGCCGATCACCGACGGTGAAGTGCAAGAAACTGGCGATTTTGAACTCGATGGCGTGACCTTTCCGGCCGCAGAAGTGCAAGTTGAGTTTTTAGATCCCGCTGACGGCGAAGGCGCGATGTTCCCAACGGGGAATGTCGTTGATGTGCTCGAGGTACCAGGCGTGGGTAGCTTTAACGCCACCTTGATTAATGCAGGTATTCCCACCATTTTTGTTAATGCAGCAGATATCAATTATGTGGGCACTGAACTACAAGATGACATTAATAATGATGACAAAGCGTTAGCCATGTTTGAAACCATCCGTGCTTATGGCGCGGTTAAAATGGGTTTAATAAAACACATTGATGAAGCCGGAGCGCGTCAACATACGCCTAAAGTGGCGTTTGTCGCACCGGCAAAAGAATATGTATCATCAAGTGGTAAAGCAGTGGCCATGGCTGATATTGACCTCGTGGTACGAGC
The DNA here is from genome assembly GCF_019931735.1 of Shewanella inventionis. Classification (NCBI taxonomy): domain Bacteria; kingdom Pseudomonadati; phylum Pseudomonadota; class Gammaproteobacteria; order Alteromonadales; family Shewanellaceae; genus Shewanella; species Shewanella inventionis. The sequence goes on from NZ_CP082926.1 coordinate 2,655,510, forward strand.
ATTGTCTATGGGCAAGCTCCATCATGCCATGATGGGTACGGCAGCAGTGGCTATTGGTACTGCCGCCGCCATTCCTGGCACCTTAGTGAATTTAGCCGCTGGCGGTGGAGAGCGCAGTGCCGTGCGCTTTGGTCATCCTTCTGGAACGCTTCGTGTTGGTGCTGAAGCGCAATTAATTGATGGCCAATGGCAGGTGAAAAAAGCCATTATGAGCCGCAGTGCTAGGGTGTTAATGGAAGGCAAGGTAAGAGTTCCAAGCAAACGTTAAACATTCCTGATTTCCCCCAAAAACAAAACCTTGGTAATACCGAGGTTTTTTTATTTTATTTATACAAACAGAAAAAAATATTTTCAGGCATTAAGTTAAAAAATAATCTTATTAATCAAAATTTTATAGCTTTATTTTGCAATCGATTAAAAATGTGATAAACATCAAAAAACGCTTGATTCAATAGTAAAATTAGTATGTTATATGCAGAATTTACAGACATTATTTATCAAAATTTCTAGGGTAACTAAAAGGAATAACACAGCAGTTAACCGATAATGTTATAACAACCTTTGCTGGTTTAGGTTACAAAATAATAAGCCAGACATATATTACAGTTCACGTATTATCGTGAAGCACATTGCATAGAATTTAGGTGCAATGTATTAAAAGAAGGAAATCAAATATGGTTGAACACATTACAGGTATGCTGGCGTTAATCGGTGTTCTGTCGCTTTTGTGTCAATGGGTGGGCTGGAAATTACGTTTACCAGCCATTTTACCGCTTTTATTGTGTGGTTTATTGTTAGGCCCAGGTCTTGGAATACTCGATCCTGATGCTATTTTTGGCGATTTATTATTCCCGATTATTTCGTTAGGGGTTGCGGTTATTCTTTTTGAAGGTGCGCTAACCCTTAACTTTAAAGAAATTAAAGACCATGGCCGTATGGTTACCAACTTAGTCAGTGTTGGTGCATTAGTGACTTGGTTGGTCATTGTGCCCGCAGCGCACTTTTTAATGGGCTTTGAGTGGAGTATCGCCGCATTATTTGGCGCGTTAGTCGTGGTAACCGGCCCAACCGTAATTGTGCCTATGTTACGTTCAGTGCAACCAAAATCTAATCTAGCCAGTATTCTGCGCTGGGAAGGTATTGTCATTGACCCAATTGGCGCCTTAATGGCGGTTTTAGTGTTTGAATACATTGCCGTGTCTAACGATCCAACCACTCATGTACTTCATGCATTAGGGTTAACGTTAGCAATTGGTTTTGGTTTAGGCGCAGCAGTGGGCTATTTTGTTGGTATTGCCATCCGTAATAACGTTTTCCCGCATTATTTACGTAATACTGCGGTATTAACCATTATGTTAGGGGTGTTTGTTGGTTCTAACTTATTACAGCATGAATCGGGATTATTGACTGTAACTGTTATGGGGATCTTACTTGCTAACATGCGCGGTGTAGATATTGCCGACATTTTAGAATTTAAAGAAACCTTAACCGTATTGCTGATCTCTGCATTGTTCATTTTACTTGCTGCCCGTTTAGATTCTGGTGCTATGCTCGATCTTGGGTTTGGTGGCATTGCAGTTTTATTGGTGGTGATGTTTGTTGCTAGACCGCTCAGCATTTGGATTTCGGGACTTGGAACCAATTTATCTTCTAAAGATAAGTGGTTTTTAAGTTGGGTTGCTCCAAGGGGTATTGTTGCCGCTGCCATTTCATCTTTATTTGCGATTAAGCTTGAAGCCGTCGGTCTTGAAGGCGCGAGTTCAATTGTGCCTTTAGTGTTTTTAGTGATTATTGGTACGGTTGTTATTCAGAGTTTAACCGCTGGCCGTTGGGCAAAATATCTTGGCGTTAAAGAAGGATCAAACCAAGGGTTATTGATTTTTGGTGCGTCTAAGTTTTCACGTGAGTTGGCATCAATTTTAATTTCTCGAAACATTAAAGTGGTGTTAGCTGATAATAACTGGGACAGCATTCGCCAGGCGCGAATGGAAAATATTCCAGTTTATTTTGGTAACCCAGCGTCTGAACATGCTGAAACCTATATGGACTTAAGTGGAGTAGGGCGCGTACTTGTGATGTCACCTTATCGTCAATTAAATCCATTAGTGACCTTCTATTTCCAGGATTTACTGGGTGTAGAGAAAGTTTACGGCTTGAATAATGCAGACAGCGGCAGTGCTCGTCATCAATTGTCAGAGTCTTATTTAAAGCGTTTGTGTTTGTTTGGTGAAAATATTTCCTATGCCAAAATTGCCAGCTTAATGGCAAAAGGTGCAGTGTTAAAAGTAACTAACATTACCGAAAACTTCACTTATGAACACTTTAAAAAGCGTTATGGCGAAACTGCAATGCCGCTAGTGTACTTAACCAAAGACGGTAAAGTAAAAGTGTTGGCAGGTGCAGCGCCATTTGAATACCCTGTTGGTATTGAACTTATTAGTTTATTGCCGCAAGAGGCGCAAGAGCAGGCCGTTATTCAGCGCGCGTTAGATGAAGAAGCCGAGCGTAAAGCGAAAGCATTAGCCGAAGAAGAAGCTAAAGCCGCAGCCGAAGCGCGAGCTATTCGCGAAGCTGAAGAAGCTGAGCAACGTGCAATTGAAAAAGCCCGTCGCAAAGAAGAAGAACTTGCACAGTTTGAAGAGCAAGAAAAAGCGCGCTTACTTGCAGAAGAAGAGGCTGCATTAGTGAAAAAAGAAGCCGCTGAACTAGCTAAAGAGCAAGCGATAAAAGAACAGGCGAAAAAAGCATCTGCAGCACTTGCCGTTGACGCAACCCCTATTGAAGAAGTTGCTGATAATACTGACAAGGTATCGTCTGACGATGAGGCCAAGCCTGACACCGTGGTTGAGCCTAAAACGGTTTAACACTGTGAGACGTTAACAACAAAAAAGGCCTAGCATAAATGCTAGGCCTTTTTATTTAACTACGTGATTGCGTGGTTAATGTCAGTTAATTACGCTCAATGGTAGATTAGGCTAACGTAGCCAGTACCACTTCATGGTGATCTTTGGTTTTAAATTTGTTTAATACATGGCTAATTTTGCCATCTGTACCTACAACAAAACTTAAACGATGAATTCCATCATATATTTTTCCCATAAATTTCTTCTCTCCCCATACGCCAAACCCATCAGCCACAGCGTGGTCTTCATCACTTAATAGGTTGAAATTAAGGGCTTGCTTTTCAGCAAATTTGGCTAATTTAGCCACTGGATCTGGGCTGATCCCAAATACGGTAACGTTTAACCCGTCAAGCTGTGCTTTAATATCTCGCAGGCCTTGGGCTTGCACAGTGCAACCTGGTGTTGAAGCTTTTGGGTAAAAATAAACTAAAACAGGCCCATGAGTGAGCGCTTGTTGTAACGATACGGTTTCGCCTGATTGATTTTGTAAACTAAAATTAGGTGCTGTATCACCAACGTTAAGTGTATTCATGATGGGTCCTTATCAAAAGATGTGCGAGTAATACGAAAAATAGCCAACATAGGTTCAAACTCATACTCAATGTATATTTTGGCTTTTAAGGGGTCGCAATGCCCTGCATACGCTTAATTGTGCATTCAAGAGACAAAGACTCTGCCAATTCATGAATACCTTGCTCAAGCTGTAATAAATCGACTTTATCAGGAATATTTATCGCTAATAAAATGGATTGCGTTTTAAGGTGGTCATTATCGTCTGCATGAGAGCGAACTGCGGCCAAATCTAACCCACGCTCTGCTAGAAACTGGGTAATACTTTTCATTGTTCCGCGTTGGTCTTCACCGTTAAATAGCACTTCAATACGCGAAATAAAGTTTTTAGGTGTGTGTTTTGACGTGCGTTTCATTACCGTCATTAGTTCTAGCTCGACACTGAGACTGGGTAATAAACTTTCTATTTTGGTAATGGCTGCCCATGAGCCAGATATCATCATGATTAAGGTAAATTCATTACCAAATAGTGCCATACGACTGTCGACAATATCGCAATCACATTCACTTGCTAAACGCGCTAAACGACTGACTAAACCAGGGCGATCTGCGCCCATTGCCGTAACGACCAGGTAGTTGGCCATGGATTTTCCTCACTGTCGATATCTTTGAGCTAAAACGCTTATCATTGCATTGCGTTTTGTGCGGGTGCTAATGCTAACATTTATCAGCAAATTACCTCAAGATTCTATCCTATATCGGTCACATTAATGTGATTATTTTTTAGTTGCTCAAGGCGAAAAAATGCTAGCTTATGCCAATCACACATGCCTAAATGACTTATTTCAACTAATGCTTGCCGTAGTGCTTGTCATTAGTGGTTGGCATCAGTAACATAGCGAATCCTGAAACCTTGGGGAAGATAGATGATAAACGGAAGCATCGTAGCCTTAATCACACCAATGAATAGTGATGGCACAATAGATTACGCAAGTTTAGAAAGGCTTGTCGAGTTTCATATCGAACAGGGCACAGATGCCATCGTTGCAGTGGGTACGACTGGTGAGTCGGCTACCTTACCAATGAAAGAGCATGCTGCTGTTGTGGCTCAAACCGTTAAATTTGCCTCAGGTCGAATTCCTGTTATAGGTGGTAACGGTGCCAACGCGACCGCTGAAGCTGTCGAACTGACTCAATCACTGCAACATACTGGTGTTGCAGCAATGTTAGGTGTTACGCCTTACTATAATAAGCCTACGCCTAAGGGGTTAATCGCTCACTATAAAGCCGTGGCTGCCAGTACTGATATCCCACAAATTTTATATAACGTTCCTGGTAGAACGGCAGTAGACATGAAGCCAGAAACCGTTGCTGAGTTAGTTGGCGTAAGCAACATTATTGGGCTTAAAGAAGCGACGGGCGATGTGAGTCGTGTTGCACGTTTACGTGAATTGTGTGGTGAAGATTTTTTACTGTACAGTGGCGATGATGCTTCCGCCCGTGAGTTTTTATTACTTGGTGGTAATGGCGTTATTTCGGTTGCTAACAATGTGGTGCCTCGCGCGTTTAAAGCCATGTGTGATGCTGCACTTGCAAAAGATGCCCAATTAGCGCTATCGATAGATGAGCCATTAAAGGGCTTATACAGTTCTTTGTTTTGTGAAGCCAATCCTATCCCAGTGAAATGGGCTGTGCATAAGATGGGATTAATCAGCAATGGACATATTCGTCTGCCTTTAACTGAACTTTCTGAGCAGTTTCATGGTCTGTTAATAGAAACAATGAAACAAGCCCAGATAAAGGTGTAATAAATTCATGTTAAAGAAAGTCACTCCGTTACTTCTTGTTGCAGCTGTTTCAGCTTGCAGTACTCCTCTTGATCGTCGTCAAGCCAATGGCAATGACGACTTCATTAATGCTGAAACTACGCCGTTATTGACGATACCAGAAGGGCTAAACACCCCAACGTATAGTAAAGAATATGAAATTCCTGCTGTTGGCACTAAATCTGATAAATCGTTAATTGGTAAAAAACTTGATATTCGTGCACCGCTACAGGTTTTACCTATGGCTGAGGGTACCTATATTGAAGAAAGCACTAATAATATGCGCATTATTATCGACTCGATTGATAATTATGCAGATTTAAAACAAGAGATATTTGATGTTATTAAAGGCTATTTAGCTAAAAATGACATGAAGTTGATTGTTGAAGATTATGCTTCAGGCTTAATCGAAACCGATTGGATTGAGCACACCGAAGTGATCGAATCGAGTTGGTGGGGTGCCGATAAAGTGTATGTGTTGCGTCAGCGTTATGGTTATAACATCGACGTTAAACCTCACGGACGTTCTGGCAGTGTTGAAATAACATTGCTCGATCACGAAGAGCTTTATAACGGCGAAGATCAACAAATTATTCTCAGTGGTGATGATAAACGTCGTTACACCACAGACATGCTCAACAATGCCATTGCTTATATGAGCGTTGAGCGTGACAGAGCTATTCGCGCAGCACAATTAGAAAAGAGCTTAGGTATTAGTGTTGGTTTAGTTAGCGCAAATGGCTCTGATGAGTCTTATTGGTTAGCTGAGGCAAAATACAGTTCAGTTTGGGACCGTTTACGAATAGTGCTACCTGAAATGGGCTTTGATGTTGTTGATATGGATACCAGTAAAGGTCTGTTTTATATTAACTTGGTTGAGAGTGGTGGTTTTTGGAGCTCGTTATGGGGCGAAGAAAAGTTATCGCTTAAAAAAGGCAACTACCGTTTACTGCTAGAAGAAACCGATAACGCAGATCAAACCAAGATTTTATTGCGTGATGTGGAAGATAATCCATTAGACAATGAATCGATTAATAAAGTGAATCAAATTTTGTCTGATTTGATGCAAGAAGACCGTAAATCACGTTAAAGATAAGCGGTAACATTATCTAATTTGAAAAGACGTTCAATTTGAACGTCTTTTTTTTTGGGCTAATTGTCACAATTTGTGTCAAGTGTAAGCTATTTTTAACAAATCAACTTGGTAATATTCGTTTTAATACCAATTACGATTGAAGACTTCCCAGTTTAGCCCAATCTCTGTGACACAATCTTTTTACCCTGTCCTTGCACTCAATGAATGTATTCCATGCACGACAGCATTCCTCAACAATATCATTAAAATCTTTAAAACTACGATTAGCGAGACAATGCTGGCGTAGCCATTGCCAAACCTGTTCAATGGGATTTAGCTCTGGAGAATAGGGTGGCAATTTCAGTATCCAGAGATTATCAAACTCAGCGGCAACGTCTTGCGTATGCCAACCCGCACCATCAAGGATCACTAGCGCATAACGGTCATTTGCAGTGGCTTCTGATATTTGCTTCAAGTGCTGCCTCATTGCATCTTGATTAACAAAAGGCGTAACTAGGGCTTCTGTTGCACCGGTTGCGGGGCAAATTGCGCCAAAAAGATAAGCGTACTCAAATTGTTGTTGCCTCACCGATCTTGGTCGAGAGCCTTTTGGAGCCCAAAGTCTGGTTGTTGTATTTTGTTGGCCAAATCGTGCTTCGTCTTGAAACCAAATATCAACGCGATCAAAAGGAACATGGACTGGGAGTATATCGATCGCTTTATTTTGCAGTTTTTTTAAAGGTTTCTTGAGCCTCATCAGATTGCTTGGGATGCTTAGAACGACTGGTTATCCAACTAAACCCCAGCTTATGCAATAACCAATAAATATGTGAATGGCTATACGAGACATCGTATTTTGAGGTGATAAATTCCTGAATATCCCGTGCGGTTAAGCGGCCACCTTTGGTGGAATGTGCCGCATCCTTAACAAACAGGTACACTTGCTCTTTCTGCTTAGTGGTCAATCGACTCTTTTTACCTATGCGAGGCTTGTCATCTAGACCAGCTAAACCTTGGTTCAAGAAGCTTGATACCCAATCATTAACACTTCGACGGCTGACATTTAAGCGCCTGGCGACTTCTGAGCGATTATTAATTTGCATAAACATCGCAACGGCTAATAAGCGGATCCTCTTATTAGCTTTTTTCTCTTGTTTAGCGTAATTGAGTATTTCTTGGTAGGTTAACGTTTTCATGCATAAACGGGGTTGAATGTTGTGCTGTTATTAGATCACATTTCAATCATAATTGGTATAAATCCATATTTATGCGCTATTTATGCATTTGGTACCATTTATTTATAGTATTTGTGCATAACCGTGTGTTTTGAACCTTGGGATAAGTAAATTCGTAATCAATAGGGCAAAGTAAAACGCCTTGAAGCAGGCGAATTGCTGAGTACAATCACTTAATTAATTAGTCAGCTAAATAATGATTCATTTACCCTGGATGGTTACGGAAACACAATGAAAAAAATACTATTACTGATCGCTATAGTGTCAATTGCGCTGTTCGGTTACTTCTCTTTTGAGCCAGAAAAATCTCAATCTCAACGTCCACGAGCGATACCCAACGTGGTAGTGGCAAAAGTTGAAGTGATGCCTATTCGTGACGAAGTTGAAGCACTAGGTACAGGCCGAGCTTATGAGTCCATTATTGTGACCTCTAAAGTGTCTGAAATCGTCAGTGAAATTAATTTTGATGATGGTGATATCGTTGAAAAAGGGGCTGTACTTGTTCGTTTACGTAATGATGAACATAAAGCTAAAGTGGCTGTGGCGGAGGTTAAGCTAGCCGAAAACTTGCGTGAGCTTGAACGTATTCGCTCACTGATCAGCAGTAAAACCATTGCAGAATTAGAACGTGATCGCTTGCAAAGCCTAATAGACACGACTCGCGCAGAAGTGGAACAAGCTAAAGCGGCATTAAATGACCGTGTTATTTCAGCCCCATTTGCTGGGCGACTTGGCTTGCGACAAGTCAGTGTGGGGAGCTTAGTTACCCCGGGTGAACAGATCAGCACGCTCGATGATGTTAGTAAAATTAAATTAGATTTCTCTGTACCTGAGCGATTTATACAGGAGTTAATACCAGGAAAATTAGTTGAAGCACATGCCGTAGCCTATCCCGATAGGGTTTTTAAGGGCGTAGTAACGTCAATTGACAGCCGGGTTAATCCCGAAACTCGCGCAGTTGTTGTGCGCGCGGTAATGGCCAATGCTGATTTAAGCTTACTGCCAGGTATGCTGATGAAGGTCAAACTGATTAAACAAAGTCGCGAAGCGCTTTTATTACCAGAAGCCGCCATAATACCGATCCAAGATAAGCATTATGTATATCTGGTTGATCAAGATAACAAAGTGGTGCAACAACAAGTTACTTTAGGTATTCGTTCACGCGGATGGGCTGAAATTACAGATGGATTATCAGTAGGCCAGCAGGTCATGATCAGGGGGATATTAAAAGTTCGCCCAGGTGATGAAGTGAAAGTACAGCAGGCAGAAAACTTTAAGTTTGCTCAGGTCGAAGAGATGGAGAAATCGGCATGATATTAACAGACTTATCGGTTAAAAGACCGGTTTTCGCATCTGTTGTCAGTATTTTACTGATTGTATTAGGCTTAGTATCGTTTGGGAAATTACCGCTACGTGAATACCCCAATATTGATCCACCAATTGTGTCTGTTGAAACCAGTTATCGTGGTGCCAGTGCTTCTGTTGTAGAAAGCCGAATAACACAATTAGTTGAAGATCAAATTAGTGGTATTGAGGGAATACGTCACATTAGCTCATCGAGTAGTGACGGCCGCTCAAGTGTGACCATTGAATTTGATATTAACCGCGATATTGAAGCGGCAACAAACGATGTTCGTGATCGCATATCGGGTTTATTAGAACAATTACCAGAAGAAGCAGATTCACCTTCTATTTTTAAAGCTAACGGCAGTGATGAAGTGATAATGTGGTTAAATTTGGTTTCAGACCAAATGGACACGTTAGAGCTAACAGATTATGCCAATCGGTATTTAGTTGACAGATTCTCGGTGATAGACGGTGTGTCTACTTTGCGGCTAGGTGGCGGTAAAGTGTATGCACTGCGCATATGGATTGACCGCCAGGCATTAGCCTCTCGCAACTTGACTGTGTCTGATGTTGAAGACGCGCTTCGTTCTGAAAACGTTGAGTTACCGGCAGGTTCTATTGAATCTAAAGACCGCCATTTTACAGTCAGGCTAGATAGGGTCTTTAAAAACGCAGAAGACTTTTCTAACCTAGTGATTACTCAAGGTGATGATGGTTATTTAGTCAAGCTGTCTGATGTAGCCAAAGTTGAGATCGGCTCTGAAGAAGAGCGGATTATCTTCAGAGGCAATAAAGAGTCAATGATTGGTTTGGGGGTCAGTAAGCAGTCTACCGCCAACACATTGGAGGTGGCACGTGCTGCCAATGCCCTCGTTGATAAATTAAACCCTACCTTGCCAGCAGGTATGGAGATTAAACGCTCATACGACAGCTCTGTGTTTATTGAAGCCTCTATCGATGAAGTGTATCAAACCTTATTTATTGCCATGATATTGGTGATTGTGGTGATTTACTTGTTTTTAGGTTCAGTAAGGGCAATGTTAATCCCCGCGATTACCGTTCCTGTGTCCTTGTTAGCCACTTTTATTGTGCTATATGCCTTAGGCTATACCATCAATTTACTGACCTTACTGGCCATGATTTTGGCAATTGGTATGGTAGTTGATGATGCCATTGTGATGCTAGAAAACATTCATCGACGTATCGAAGAGGGTGACTCACCACTAAAAGCGGCATTTTTAGGTGCTCGTGAAGTCGCTTTTGCGGTTGTGGCAACCACGTTAGTGCTGGTAGCGGTATTTATGCCAATTACCTTTCTAGAAGGCGATTTAGGTAAGCTATTTAAAGAGTTTGCTGTGACGATGAGCGCTGCGGTGATTTTTTCAAGTATCGTAGCATTAACGTTAACGCCAATGATGTGTTCTAAATTACTTAAACCTGCTGATCAAGACCCATGGTTAGTTAAGCAGGTTGATAAAATGATGAATTCATTGTCTCAATGGTACTTAATCACCCTTCATGCGGGGATAAAACGTCCTGTTTTAGTCTCACTTGTTGTGCTCATTTCTTTTGCGCTAAGTGGATATTTACTTAACAAAGTGCCCCAAGAGTTTGCACCTCAAGAAGACCGTGGAGCCATGTTTTTAATGGTTAACGGGCCTCAAGGTGCCAGCTTTGAATACATTGAAAAATACATGGACGAAGTCGAAGGGCGCTTAATGCCATTGGTTGAAAGCGGCGATATCAAACGCTTACTTATTCGTGCTCCGCGTGGGTTTGGTAATGCGGCTGATTTTTCAAATGGTATGGCGATTATTGTTCTTGAGGATTGGGCTGAACGCAGAAGTGCCAATGAAATTATTGCAGATATCCGCAGCCGTTTAGATGATTTAGCGGGTATTAGAGCATTTCCGATAATGCGACAAGCATTTGGGCGGGGTGTTGGCAAACCTGTTCAGTTTGTGATTGGTGGTCCAAGCTATGAAGAGCTTGCTGATTGGCGTGACACCTTGCTTGAAAAAGCAAAAGAAAATCATAACATTATTGGTTTAGATCACGATTACCAAGAAACTAAACCGCAATTAAGAGTGATCATTGACCGTGAACGTGCGGCAGATCTTGGTGTGTCAATTTCTCATATTGGACGTACTCTCGAATCCATGTTGGGTTCACGTTTAGTGACAACTTTTATGAGAGATGGTGAAGAATACGATGTCATTGTCGAGGGTAATCGAGATAATCAAAGCACCGCAACCGATATGGAAAACATTTATGTACGCTCAGATCGTTCACAAGCGTTAATACCACTGTCAAATTTGGTGTCCATTGAAGAGTTTGCCGATGCTAGTTCGCTTAACCGTTACAATCGAATGCGTTCTATTACCCTTGAAGCTAACTTGGCACCCGATTATAGCCTAGGTGAAGCGCTAGATTATTTAAACAATCTTGCCGCCACCTATTTGCCTGCCGAAGTGGTCATAAGTTACAAAGGGCCATCTTTGGATTATCAAAGCTCTGGTAGTTCAATGAACTTTGTCTTTTTATTGGCGCTGGGGATAGTGTTTTTAGTACTGGCCGCTCAGTTTGAAAGTTATATTCATCCCATGGTCATTATGCTTACTGTGCCGTTGGCAACGCTAGGTGCGTTAGTAGGATTATGGTTAACGGGGCAGAGTATCAATATCTACAGTCAAATTGGCATTATTATGCTGGTCGGTTTGGCGGCAAAAAATGGGATTTTAATCGTTGAGTTTGCAAACCAGTTGCGAGATCGTGGCGTTGAGTTTCAACAGGCCATTTTACAAGCATCAACCCAACGTTTACGTCCTATTTTAATGACAGGTATTACCACTGCAGCAGGTTCGATCCCTTTAGTGATTGCCTCTGGCGCAGGCGCAGAAACGCGTTTTGTGATAGGTGTGGTGGTGTTGTCGGGGATTTTACTGGCAACGTTTTTCACCTTAATTGTCATTCCTGTTGCTTATAGCTTATTTGCGCGTAACAGCAGCTCACCAGAATCGGTCGCAAGACAATTAGAGATAGAGTTAAAACAAGACTAACTCAAATACAAAAAGCCAGTCACGTAAATGACTGGCTTTTTGTTATCCCACCTAAACGTTGTTCGTTACGGACGCAAAATAAGACAGCTGGCTGTGGCAGTGGCTAATAATTTTCCGTCTTCTGTTGTTAATCTCCCTTCAGAAATGCCTAATGACTTAGACAGGTTCATTAAGCTGCCGGTAGCAATCAACGTTTTATTTTGCGGCACAGGGCGTACCATTTTAATCGCTAAATCAATGGTTGAATAACTCACACCTGCGCCAAGTGCTGAGTGAACAGCACATGCGGTTACAGTGTCTAATACTGTTGCGGCAAATCCACCATGTACACCACCCATAGGATTAAGGTGACGCTCATTGGCCATGGCTTCGAATGTCACTTTACCGTCACTCACTTCAACGGCTTTCATTGGGATGGTTTCGCTAATAGAGGGAGGCGGAATATCGCCCTTTAGCATGGCTTGCATAAGCTCTAGGCCTGTAAGGTGTTTCATGATTGTCCTTAATGTTTTTGTTTTTGATTTTTTTTAGTGATAAAAAAAGGTAAAGCACAGGCTTTACCTTTTTTACATCAGCTTAATGGTTAAGCTGCTTTTTCTTGCTTAGCTTTAGGGGCAAGTTGAGCACGTAATTCATTAGTATCAAAATCATCAACGTTAATTGATTTTAGACGACCAATTTCAGCACGTTCAAGTAAAGCGATTTCGCTGTCGCTTAACACACCTAGCGCTTTACCTTCTGCTGCAACTTTATCTAACCACATAAATGGTAGACGTTTACCCGCAGCCTTACACACTTTGTCATACAAAGGTTCTGCGGCAAGAATATCCTTAAACGTTTGTTCTTGGATACCTACAGCGTTGAACTCAGATGGAGTCCAGAACTGACCTTTACCTAAACGATCACGGCTTGCACATGGTGTTTGCATGATTTTAGCCACTTTGTGATCTAATACATCACTAGGACGTTTAATTGGACGACCAAATGGGAAGATTACAGCACGTAATGCAATACCTAACCCCATTGGGAAGTTATTCAATAAGTCATCTAATGAATCTTGTAGTTTGTACAATGAGTCTTCTACAGCCCATTGCACTAAAGGTAAATCTTCAGTTAAACGACCGTCATCTTCATAACGTTTTAGGGTTGCAGAGGTCAAATACAACTGACTTAATAAGTCACCTAAACGCGCAGAAATACGTTCTTTACGTTTTAAGTTTCCACCTAAGGTTGCCATAGCTAAATCAGATAACAATGCTAAGTTAGCACTGAAACGGTTCATTTGCTGATAGTAACGTTTGGTTTTATCTGAGTATGGGCTGTTGGTGAAGTAAGATGAGGTCACACCCATCCACAAGCTACGAATAAAGTTAGAAGTAGCAAAACCAATATGTCCAAAGATAGCCGCGTCAAAATTGTCTAAGCCACGGTTAGCATCAGTGTCAAAAGCAGATTCCATCTCAGCTAATACATATGGATGACAACGAATAGCGCCTTGACCATAAATAATCATTGAGCGGGTTAAAATGTTTGCACCTTCTACCGTAATGGCAATTGGTGCCGCTTGATAACCACGACCTAGATAGTTATTAGGCCCAAGACACACACCTTTACCACCGTGAATGTCCATTGCGTCGATGACACATTTTTGCATTCTGTCTGTTAAGTGGTATTTAACAATGGCTGAAATAACAGATGGTTTTTCACCTAAATCGATAGCAGTGGTCGTTAATGTAGCAACTGCATCCATAAGGTAAGCGTTACCACCAATACGTGCCATTGGCTCTTCGATACCTTCTAACTTACCGATAGGTAATTTAAATTGACGACGAATGCGAGCGTATGCACCGGTTGCAACCGCTGCAGTTTTAACACCACCTGCTGAGTTTGAAGGTAGCGTAATACCACGACCTACAGATAAACACTCAACTAACATTCTCCAACCTTGGCCGGCCATTTCTGGGCCACCAATAATGAAGCTTAACGGTACAAACACTTCGTTGCCGCGTGTTGGACCATTTTGGAACATACAGTTTAACGGGAAGTGACGGCGGCCGGTTTCTACACCTGGAATGTCAGTAGGAATTAACGCGCAAGTGATGCCTAATTCTTCTTTATCGCCTAATAGGTGGTCAGGGTCGCGCAGTTTAAAGGCAAGGCCTAATACTGTTGCTACTGGTGCTAAGGTAATGTAACGCTTGTTCCACGTTAGTTTCATACCAAGCACTTCTTCGCCTTGGAATTCGCCTTTACACACTACACCAAAGTCAGGGATAGAACCTGCATCACTGCCTGCTTCTGGGCTGGTTAGTGCAAAACAAGGGACTTCTAATCCTTTTGCTAGGCGAGGTAAATAATGGTCTTGTTGATCTTTAGTACCATAATGTTGCAGTAATTCACCAGGACCAAGTGAGTTAGGTACACCCACAGTAGAAGCCAGTTCGCTGCTAACGCCAGCTAATTTTTGTAATACACAAGATTGAGCATAAGCAGAGTACTCTAAACCGCCATACTTTTTCTTAATGATCATGGCAAAGAAGCCGTTATCTTTTAAGTACTGCCACACATCTTGTGGTAAATCGCCAAGCTCATGCGAAACTTGGTGTTGATTGACCATTTTACACACTTCTTCAACAGGGCCATCTAAGAAAGCCTGTTCTTCAGCAGTTAAACGTGCTTTAGGGTAATTATGAAGTTTGCTCCAGTTAGGGTTACCGGCAAACAAATCAGCTTCCCACCATGTGGTACCCGCTTCAATGGCTTCTTTTTCAGTTGAAGACATCTCAGGCATAATACCGCGATAAACTTTTAGCAGTGGACGACTGATAAAGTTTTGTCTAAACGATTTGATGTTTAATGGCAGTGCAATAACAAGGAATACTATCCATGAAATAACACCAATAATGTCCATTGTGCTGCCAACAACGAGCACAACTGCCGCAGCAATTGTTGTCGATAATAGCGATACTCTTAAGTATGCCATTGCGCCGAGCACAAAGATCATCGCGATGATCCAAAGTAGGGTGGTCACTGTACTTCTCCTTAAAGCTATTTGTGTAGGCAAAAATAGCTTATTTATTGTTGATCTCATTCACAGGAAAGATTGTGGTCAGACCTGTGTCACATAAAAGTTAACCTGATGTAGCCTCGAATACAAGTGTTTTTCAAACAATTGTTTAAATATTTGTGTGTTTGAAATATTCCACTCTATAAGCATAGTAGATACAATACGTTCGACTTATTAAAATCGCTCAATTTAGCGTAATTTAACAACTATAAAGGCAAGTTTAATGTGCGAATTACTGGCGATGAGTGCCAATGTACCCACAGATATTGTGTTTAGTTTTACCGGATTAGCTGAGCGTGGTGGGGTAACTGGCCCGCATGTTGATGGTTGGGGAATTACGTTTTACGAAGGTAAAGGTAATCGTACATTTAAAGATGCTTGCCCGAGCAGTAAATCACATATTGCGGAGCTGATTAAATCTTATCCCATCAAAAGTGAAATCGTTGTAAGCCACATACGCCAGGCCAATCGAGGTTGTGTGTCTTTAGTTAATACTCACCCATTTACTCGCGAGTTATGGGGCCGTTATTGGACCTATGCTCATAATGGCCAATTAACTGGTTACGCTGACAAATTTGCTGGCGTTTCTCGTTTTCAACCTGTGGGCGATACCGACAGTGAACTGGCTTTTTGCTGGATTTTAGATGCTGTCGTTAACCAATTTGGTGAGCATGAACCTGACGATGTAGCGCCGGTATTTGATTATATTGCCCAGCTGGCAGATGAAATTCGTCAGTTAGGAGTATTTAATATGCTATTAAGCAACGGGATTGATTTAATGGCGTATTGCACAAACAATTTATGTCATATCACGCGCCGTGCCCCGTTTGGTAAAGCTACGTTAATTGATACTGATGTGGTGATTGATTTTAGTAAAGAAACCACGCCAAACGACGTGGTCACTGTGATTGCCACAAGACCATTAACCAATAATGAAAACTGGATTAAATTGGCTCCTGGTGAATGGAAAATATTTCGTCAAGGTGAATTAATCAGTCGCTAAACGTTTAATTTCATCTAATTCGGAATCACTGATGTCAGTATTGTTTTCAGCATCAGTGACTAAATCATCTAAGGCGGTTGTGTCTGTCGACAAAGGGCCATCGATCATAATTGGTGTCATCGGTGGCAATGGTTTTTCAAAATGGTAGTCAGCTAACTGAATATCTAATTGTTTACTGCCTTTTGAAAAATGACTTAATCGTACTGGCAGGTAGGCAAGATTGGTGGCCATCCAGAAATAGGTTTGGCGTTTTTTAGCCTTTTTTGCCTCACGCACCACTTCGACTTTTACGGTATCGTAAGTGCCACTTTTTAGTACAAGCGTTTCTTTGCCTAAGACACGAAATTGATAATCATCGACTTCCTTTTCTTTTACCATTTTATAGTCTAACGGCCTGATGTTAGCCGCTAAATCCATTCTAAATTGCAATTGAACGGCCAAAGGATCAAATATGTTGTCCTCATAGGGCAACTTGAGTGCTTCTTTTTTGTAAATGGTATGAATAAATTGTTGTGCTTTAGCAAAAGCGGTTTGTTCCGCGTAGTCACTTCCGGTACCGCTTCGCTCGTGAACATATCGAAAAGGGACCAACTTACCGTTTTCTAAAGTGAACTCACTTTTAAGACTGCGTTGGTCAGACAACATCAATAAACTCACATCGCTGTTAAATTCGTAGCGATAAAAGCCGCTGTTAGTGGCAGGAAGTCGATAACGTGCAACGCCTAGTTCGATGTCGCCATAAAAGACAGTATAATTAGCTGTATGAGCAATTAAAGGGGATAAAATTGCCGCTTGCTCGTCAATGTTTGTCAGCCTTTGAGGCTGATGTTGTATTATTGTTTCAGCAATTGCGTTGACTTCAGATGCGTTCAACTGTTTAGTTGATTCTCCATCCGTAGCCGTTGATAAAGCATTATCTGCACCGTGAACAAACGCCACAGGGCTCATAAAGCACATTAATGTCAGTGAGCGAAAAAATATATTGATCAATGTGTTATTACCTTAACAGTTTATAACGTTAACAGCTTGACTTTAAAAGGGTAGCTCAAAAACTAACGTTGCGAGATCTGGTTTCCATTGATATTGAGACAACGAAATCTTGCCAGCGTTCACTGTAATACCTTCTGATCTGAGCAATTCTTGTTGTGTACGAAATGGTTCAGTGTCTTTTGCAAACGAAATTTTACCCTGACTATTGATTACTCTGTGCCATGGTAGAAAAAGTGGATCGGGTGCCAGCCTAAGAGCCCTTGAGACATACCTCGCTCGCCCAGGAAGCCCTGCTAAGTCAGCCACTACGCCGTAAGGTAACACAGAACCGTGGGGGATAAGATTAACAATAAACCATATTCGCTCCATAGGAGTCAGTTTATTCATGCTCTTGCAACCGAGAATGTATTAGCAATAGATGATAGAAAAATGGCAGTCAATGTACAACTGCATTTTATTTTTTGCTGATAAATGTTGATAACGAACTTTTAATCATTTTTTACAGTACGGTAAGATAAATACACAAAAAGTGACTAAACGCGCCGCCTAATACAAATAGATGCCAAATCGCATGGTTAAATGGGATGCGTTTGCCTACGTAAAATATCACACCAAGACTGTAAAATATCCCCCCAGCAAGTAACAGGCCTAAACCTAAATCACTCATTTGGCTTTTTAAATCGCCCATTACCGTGACGCATAACCAACCCATAATTAAATACAGTATCACGCTAAAGGCTTTAAATCGGCCAATAAAGAGGGTTTTAAACACAATGCCGCCTAATGCTAGCGTCCAAATAGACGCTAAGACTATTGTGGCTTGCGGGCTTTGAATGCTAATTAACATTAACGGAGTGTATGTACCCGCAATTAACGTATAAATAGCACAATGATCGGCCATTTTAAAACGTTTACGCCAGAGCTGGCTTTTACTGGAGTGATATAACGTTGAGGCCATAAAAAGCACAATGATGCTTATGCCATACACAGTAACGCCACTGATTTGCATAAAAGACAATTCTGGTGGTGCTTTTAATAACATTAAAATTAACCCCACTATACCCGCAAATACACCAAGCGCATGGGATATGGCATTGGCGAGTTCTTCTTTGTGCGAATAGTCAGATATTGAAACCGCTGCAGTGGATTGCTCGGTAATTAATGTATCGGTTAAAGAGTTCATACTATCCTGTTTGAAAACGTGGATTGATCTTAAGCTGTGCTGGCCTGTTAATCTTTTAGGGTTAAACGTAACAACCTTAAAACGACTATGAGCATTAGTCTATCAGCCCCAATTTCAAATAGCCACATTTAGGTGAACACGTGTAAGCTGAAAGTTGTGATTTTTGGTTTTTATCATTTTATTCAGTTGATTAAGTTCCCTTAAAATAGCTGGAGTTCACTTTTTTAATATGAATATAGATAAATACAATGCTAATAAAATGGTGATTCACGTTATACTTAAGCCAAATATCAAAGCATGTGATGTAGGTTGAGCATATGAACACAACAAGGTTGACACCTGAGGATGACGTTGAACACATTCAGTTTAACCTCGATGTGACCCCCTTCATTAGCGATGAAAATAACTTCGATGTTGACACTCTTGAGCAACATCAACAGCACATAGCCGATGATATTCAATTACAGTTTAAAGGTGTGATATCACCCATTAGTGAAACTAATGAGCCGTTATTGTCTGATGAATCCTTGCCACAAGAGGCTGGCTTAAGCGGAAAATTAACACGTTTAATGGCGAATAATAGTTGGTTTGTGGTGCTCATGATCCATGTCATTGTGATAGCCATTGCCCTTATATTCGGGCGAGTGGACATCAGTGGTTTGGCAGACATTCCATTGGAGCAAAAAGCTGCTAGCACTTTACCACCGCTAAAAAGCTATTTAATTACTGAATCTGAATACAATAAATTAGTTGAGCGAGCACAGGAGGCTGAAAAATTAACCTCTAAAGCACCGCTTGATAAACTTGGCAATGAAACTCAAAACAACGATACGGTAACTGAAAAATCTGACAAGCAATGACGAGTTTATTCTGCTGGTTAAGATAACTTATTATATTTAAATCGGTTAGCAACAAAAGACCAGCAAAGCGCACACAGTAAACCACAAATTAAGCCCACAAGATGAGACTCTGTTGCTACTCTTGCACCAATTAATGCCGTTACACTTTCTGTTGCACCAAAATATTGTTCATATGCCACTTTAGCGATAACACCAAGCAGTAGTAAGTACCCTGAATAATAACCTTTACGGATATCCATTAAGGCGCCAAAGGCAAATAAGCCATGCAAAATACCACTTAGGCCGACATAGGCTTTTAAGCTTGGGTAAAATAGGTATAACCCGATACCTTCAAGTAAGCATAAGCACACAAAGAGTAAAACCAGCTTCTCTGGGTGACGTTTATAGTGCACGTCATGTAAAAAAACAATCACCCAAAAGCCGGCTAAATTCATCAGCAGGTGCCACAGGTTTGTATGCAATAAGTTTCCAGTCACTAATCGCCACACCTGGCCATGTTGGATATCGTCGTAACGATAACTAAAATATTGATCTATTGGATAAAAAGGGGGGGAAGGGATGTCAGCAGCAAACAAGGCGATACAGAGTAAGCTGATCACGACTAAAAAATGATAGGGTCCAACTGAGCTTGATTGTTTAGCCACAATTACCTCTAATCGTTTTAGTTGAAGCTGTCAGGATAACAACCAATATGAAATCAAGTTATTACAATGGCAGGGGGCGTTGTTAGGCAACCCCCGGCAATCAATGATATTTTATTATTATAACATGTCGCAGTGTTAATGGCTGTGTTTGCTGTTATTGCATTTTACTGTTTAATGATGCCATAACTGCCTGTTGGTTTTGTAAATAATCATCAAGACCACGCTGGCGAAGCAAACAAGCAGGACAGTCGCCACAACCCGTGCCAATGATACCGTTATAACAGGTTAGGGTTTTATTTTGCACTAACGCTAATTGTTGATATTTATCAGCCAAAGCCCAGGTTTCAGCTTTATTGAGCCACATTAACGGCGTGACTATCTTCAATGGCTTGTCCATTCCTAAAGCTAACGATTGCTGCATTGACTGAATAAATTCATTTCGGCAATCTGGGTAGCCTGAAAAGTCCGTTTCGCACACGCCTGTGATAATGACATCACAGCCAAGTTGGTAGGCATAAATACCTGCCAATGTTAAAAATAATATATTACGCCCCGGCACAAATGTGTTAGGTAAGCCGTTATTCATAAGTTCGTGCGACACAGGAATTGCATCACGTGTTAATGCTGATATGGCTAGCTCGTTTAACAAGGTGGTGTCCATCACTTTATGGCTGGCTAAATTGAGCTCAAACGCTAACGCTTTGGCCACTTCTATTTCTTGTCGGTGGCGCTGACCATAATCAAAAGTGATGCCATGGACTTCATCGTATTGTGACAATGCTTGAATAAGGCAAGTGGTTGAATCTTGTCCGCCGCTGAATACGACTAATGCTTTGGTTGAGTGTGATGCAGTGTTTGACATAAATACTCTTAACGCACCGATAAACAGTTGGCGCTATTACTCTTGTTGTTCAAAAATATCGAACAGATAGTTTACCTAAGGTCAGCACAAGTGCAAAGCACGTCGCGTAAATACTTGCAGCTGGCGGTAAAATCCTCTATAAATGCCGCCCTGTTATTTGTCTGGTGCTATTGCTAGGCGTTAAAAGTAAGGTAAATGATGAAATATCCAGTTAACGAAGTATTTCAAACAATACAAGGTGAGGGCTCTTTGACCGGAGTCGCGGCACTTTTCGTTCGCTTACAGGGTTGTCCTGTGGGGTGTGCTTGGTGTGATACTAAACAAACCTGGGATGTGTTGCCTGAAAATAAAGTCAGCGCAGAGCAAGTTATCCAAGTTGATGGCACTATTGGCCGTTGGGCCGATCATACCGGCAGCAGTTTAATCCAAGCTTTTAAAGATAAAGGCTTTACGGCAAAACACATCGTGTTAACTGGTGGTGAGCCATGCTTATATGATTTAACTGAACTGACAAATGATTTTATTGCAGCAGGGTATCAGGTTCAAATTGAGACCAGTGGCACTTTTGAAGTTAAATGTCATGACTCGGTTTGGGTGACGGTGTCGCCTAAAGTGAATATGAAAGGCGGTTATAAAGTACTTGAGCAAGCGTTAGTGCGCGCCAATGAAATTAAACACCCCATCGCCACAGAAAAACATATTGATGAATTAGATGCACTACTGAATGACATCGACGTCACAGGCAAAACCATTTGTTTACAACCTATTAGTCAAAAGCCCCGCGCAACACAGCTTGCAATGCAAGTTTGTATTGCTCGTAACTGGCGCTTGTCTATTCAGACCCACAAATATTTAAATATCGATTAATAGAATGATCTTGGTATAAGTCCATATATTCAAATGATAAAATAATGCCGCAAATAATCTGCGGCATTGTTGTATTGAGGTAAGGTGACTTAAAGCAAACCACTATCATTAAAATTTTCAAGCTTTTTGCGATAATGTTCAAAGCAGCCAATATGGGTGTCGATCCATTGTGGATTGTAATAAGTGTCGAGGTAACGCTCACCCGCATCACAAATTAACGTCACGATTGAACCGCTTTCACCAGCTTGTCGCATTTTAGTCGCCAATAAGAGTGCGCCATATAAATTAGTCCCTGTCGATGCCCCTGTTTTACGGCCAATCAATTGTTCTAACCATTGTATTGTTGCAATTGAGGCTGCATCGGGTATTTGCAACATACTGTCAACGACCCCAGCAATAAATGATGGCTCAACTCTAGGCCTGCCAATGCCTTCAATTTTACTGCTTTTATTACTCGTTATTGAGGCATCACCACGTTGAAAATAATCATAAAAAACGGAGTTTTCAGGATCAACGACACATAACTGGGTTGCACGTTGTTGATATCGAATATAACGGCCTATGGTGGCACTTGTGCCGCCAGTACCTGGGCTCATCACAATCCAACTTGGAATGGGGTGAGGCTCTTTTTCCATTTGACTAAAAATAGAATCAGCGATGTTGTTATTACCACGCCAATCAGTTGCCCGCTCTGCATAAGTAAATTGATCCATGTAGTGGCCATTGAGTTCACGAGCTAACCGTTCTGACTCTGCATACATTTGGCTACCATTATCGACAAAGTGACACTGACCACCGTAAAACTCAATTTGTTGAATTTTCTTTTTGGCCGTTGTTTTTGGCATAACAGCAATAAACGGCAAGCCCAGTAAGCGAGCAAAATAGGCCTCAGAGACGGCGGTGCTGCCTGATGATGATTCTATGATGGGCGTGCCTTGCTTTACCCAACCATTACATAATGCATATAAAAATAACGAGCGGGCTAAACGATGTTTCAAACTGCCGGTTGGGTGAGTGCTCTCGTCTTTTAAATAGATATCAACGCCGACTAATTGTGGTAAATCTAATTTGATTAAATGCGTGTCTGCAGAACGTTGGTAATCTGCTTCAATTTTTGCGATGGCCTGATTGACCCAAGTAGTTGGCATGACAAAACTCGTTATTACAAATGGGAATAAATCATAACCAAAATAAAAAATGAAAAGAAGAAATAAATGTTAATGGGATAAAAAATGAGATTTATAGAAGTAAATCAATAGATTATTGATGAGTGTACAGTGAGGATAACAACAAGCTGGAAATGTTAAGGCTTAACGAGATGTAAAATGGTGGAGGGAGAAGGATTCGAACCTTCGAAGGCGGAGCCGTCAGATTTACAGTCTGATCCCTTTGGCCACTCGGGAACCCCTCCACAGCGAAAGAAGATAATAAAGAAAATGGTGGAGGGAGAAGGATTCGAACCTTCGAAGGCGGAGCCGTCAGATTTACAGTCTGATCCCTTTGGCCACTCGGGAACCCCTCCAGATTTTTCTTTATTGCTTACTTTCTATTTACACTTTAACGCTTTTGTTTTAATCATATACATGACTAAAACGGGTACAAGATACAACAGGCAAATGGTGGAGGGAGAAGGATTCGAACCTTCGAAGGCGGAGCCGTCAGATTTACAGTCTGATCCCTTTGGCCACTCGGGAACCCCTCCTCAATTGCGGCCGCCATAGTATTCACAAACCCTTTGTATGTAAAGCCTAAAAATGAAAATTTTTTAAAGTTTTGATTTATTTGGTCGATAAAATATCACTGAGCAGTTGTAGTGATGTTTTTATATGCAAATTGAGTCAACATTAGTCAATGAGTTACAAATAGGCAGCCGATTAAACGGGGCGGTTGAACACAATCGTCGTGGAGAATTTGGTTTACTATTGGCTATGTTGTCAGCCGATGCACGCGACATGGCGCAATTTCAGTTTGACAAGGACCTGAGCGTTGAACAAAAACTTCGCAAAACATTTTCGCTCCCACCCGCGCAAGCGTTAATTGCTGATGTCTCCACTGACATTCCCCTTACCGATAACGCAGCGACTTTTCAACGCGAGGGTGCTCGCCAATTTCAATTACAACAAGCATTAACGCCAGAAGCTTTAGTTATCAGAGGCTCACAACCTGACGCCATGGTTGAAGTCTTAAGCAACTGCGACGTGCTGACAAAACGTAAAGCCCTCAATTTATATCAACAACACAATATTATTGAAGAGATGCATTTTGTTGATCAAATCGCGACGCAGAGAAAAATAAGCCAAATCCTGGCGTAATAAAACGAAGTTGTCTATTTGTGAGCTTGGCAAATATAAATTTCTGCTGTTTAGGTTAGCATGCTTGTCACACATTGACGTAGGCAGTTGAGGACACGATATGATCAATCAAATTAAACAGCAGCAAGCCGATAATGTTAACGACAGTTGTGCCGATTGCGGAAGCTTCGTTGATATTGGCGCAGTAGTAGAAGCACAAGACACATTACTGGAGTTGAGTTTTATCGGTGATGATGCCTTAGCAAGAGCTAGCGCACTAAAATTAGCGGCAGAACAACGATTTCCGGGCACAAAAGCAAGCATTCATCACACAGCAGATCAATGCGCGTTAACCTTAGATTTTGCCTTTAGTGTTGAAAAAATGATTTTTCAGCTCGAAAACGCATTGTAAAGAAACAATTACAAAGCAAAGCGATATTGGAGCAGAGATGGATTTCGGTTCATTTTTGTTCCATTAAATGAATAACTTAAACTCAGTTCAGCGTATTGTCTCGCTTGTTTAAAAACCTAACTAAATGTTTGCTGTTAATAGGTAAAAAGTGTAATCTTCGCCATTATTAGTCAGTATAGTAGCTAACGCTTGTTTACTGAAAAGCCTTTGTATACATTAGCCTTGTATACATGAGTAAAGCGGACATTGTTCCCAAATTGCACTCAAATTTTTTGTAGCTGCCTTGTCATTAAATAAAAAATATAAAAAATCACATTGAAGTGATGCAAGTCAGAACAGTTGAGTCGTTCGATCACGTTTCGGAATTTAAATGAATCGAAAAGAGCAACAGCACTTATTGGAATTAATTGTAAATTCCAGTGCTAAACAAAAAGGTGATTTTACCGCAACCTCTGAGTTGGTATGCCAACTTTTAAGAGAGCACTTTGACGCGTCTTTTGTGTCGGTGTGGTTGTTAAGCCAGGATGACTCTACTCCCAGTAATCTTGATGGATTTCATGTTTGCCAGCATAATTTAGTTGCTAGCCATGTTGCTAATATGCTTGAACATAATGCATCTTTACGCCAAACGTCGGCAATTGACCCGCTCTATTTCACTGAACTTCGATCCCATCGTTACCTTCTTTCTTCTGATGATCAGCAAAGCGCGCAAATTCCACAATTCACCGCTTATTATCAGCACCACAATATAAACACCCGCCTTGATGTCGCCATTCGTATCAATGGACATATAGAAGGGGTGCTTTCAATTGAGTTTGTTGAACAACATAAATGGCTAAAAGCAGACATTCAATTTTCTGTTCAATGTGCCGATCAATTAGCGCTCACTCTTGCCACACGCTACACTTACGACAGCAATGAACAAATTTACTTACTGCGTAATGCTACTGAGCAATCAGAACATGTGGTGATGTTGGTTAATACTGAGACTAAAATTGTCGAGTATGTGAACGGCGCGCATGAAAAAATGACCGGTCTTGCCAGGACTTCTATCGAGCACCATAGTGCAATGAACCTGGATATTTTTAGATCTAATCCTAATCTATTTGATGTGATTGTAAAAAAACTTCATGATAATGAGATAGTTAAAGGTAATATAAAATTAACCCGTGTTGATGGAAGCCAATATTGGCTTAATTATCATATTACCCCTTTTGTTACTGAGCTCGGTAAACACTACGCGTTAGTGTCTAGCTATGATAATTCCAGTGAGTATTTACATAAAGCCGAATTAGAGTATTTGGCTTGGCATTGCAGCTTAACCGGTTTGCACAACCGCAGTTATTTTACTCAGCAATTGGATCGTGCAGTTGACGGCACCTTAATTCTGATTGATTTAATGAGTTTTAAACGGTTTAACGATACGCATGGGCATGAACAAGGTGACGCATTGCTGATCGAAGTCGCTCGCCGTTTAAAGCACTTTTCCTTTTCGGTAAAGGCCATTGATGTTGCAAGAGTCGGCAGTGATGAGTTTGCCGTCTTGCTGCCGCCTCAAATGCATGAACAGGGTGCAAATTCGGGTGAGCACGAGCAAATGATTAAGCGACTTTATTTGAGTTTAGCTGCGCCAGCGGTGATTTCTCGAGAAAAAGTCGATCCAAAGCCTGCCATTGCCGTTGTCGATATCCAATCAGTTGCTGGAATGTTTTCTCCTTTATCCTGTGCCGACATAACTTTGCAATACGCCAAGGGTAAGTCTGAAATGCATTATCAGTTCTTTAATGCTGATTTATTAGATTCGTTTACCAGTAATGCAGAAATCGAACGAGATTTACAACAAGCGATTAAAGGTCGAGAGTTTGAGCTTTATTACCAACCCTTAATGGATTTACAAACCAATCAATATATTGGTGCTGAAGCGTTAATACGTTGGCATCACCCTAAAAAAGGGGTGTTGTATCCAGGTTCGTTTATTGATATTGCTGAACAAACAGGATTAATCAATCCCATTGGTGAATGGGTACTTGAAACTGCCTGCAAGCAACTTAATTTATGGCAGCATAAAAATGTGAATATCGCCATGCACGTTAACGTTGCAGCAAGGCAGTTTTTTAGCGGCAATTTATATGAACAAGTTTGGCGCTTAGTCACACGCTATCGCCTCAAACCTAAAACGTTAATTTTAGAAATCACCGAAACGGAGTTAATGGGCGATGTTCGTTATGCCATTAACTTATGTCACGAACTGGCCGAGTTAGGTGTGGGGTTAGCAATTGATGATTTTGGAACCGGTTACAGCTCAATGAAATATCTGAAACAGTTCCCCATTTCAAAGTTAAAAATAGACCGCTCATTTATTATGGATATTTCGTCGAGCCGTGAAAGCCGTGAAATTGTTAGCGCGATAATTGCCATGGCAAAAGCGTTAAATATTTCATTAACCGCTGAAGGGGTCGAAACCAAAGAACAAGAAGCATTTTTAACCTTAAGCGCCTGTCATCACGCCCAAGGTTATCTTTATAGCCCAGCGATAAGAGTAAGTGACTTTGTTCAGTTTATCGACCAACAACCCACCTCGTTGCCATTATTGGATTAATGACACAATTTTGCACAGCACTGTTTAAATTTTTTACCACTGTGGCAAATACACGGATCATTTCTACCAGGAAGGCGGGTGTGCATTTGCTGACCATGAGTATATAACCAGCAACCGTCAACCAATACGAACGATGATGTTTCGTATATTGCATCTATCTGTTTATCTTCAAGATACCAGGCTTTAAATGTAACCTCACCGCTAGTGTCAAACAAGGATGTGTTAATGATTTGCAGGCCTAACCAATGCGTCTTGCTACTGGCTAATTGTGATGCGGTTAACCCTTGCCGATAATCAAGATGATGAGTAGATATCAAATAATCAAATTGCCCGATGACAAAGGCACAATAACGCGAGCGCATGAGTTCAACAGGCGACGTTGCGAGTCGTTGTTGATTGTGCAAAGGCTGGCAGCATTGTTGATATGTTGTTTTACTTCCACAAGGGCATAGGGCTGTTGTTATATTGGCATTCATTAGGGTGCTGAACTCGGTTCAATATTTTTAGATGTAATGAATTGACGTCCATAATAAAGGTTGGGGACGGGTTTAGCGTCATAATAAAATTTAGGTAACGCATGGGTGTTCGAATCCACGCTAATTTGCCATTTGCCTTTATTATCTTTGGCAAAGACAGTAACAAATTTACCCGCAAATTCACTTATTGGTTCGCCAGAGTCCTCCCCAGGATGAAAACGCACTAGGTAATAACCAATATCAGTTGCACTATTTGCGTCGCTGTGACGTATTAATACTCTAAAATCGACTTCTAATTTGGCGTTTTTGCGTTTAATTTTATCGAAAAAACGAGTGTACAAGCTCAGGATATTGTCTTTACCAGAAAAAATGCCTTTTTCCTGTGTTTCTGAAATGTAAACTGCATCGTCGGTATATATTTGTTCAATGCTAGACAGATCTAATTGTTCAAATGCTTGCGTTAATTTAGCAAAATTAGCATTAAGCGCTTTATGAGGAACCGATTCTGACGCAGACGATTTAAGCGTGAAAATACACAAACACAAGGTAAGGATAAAGTAAGCTAAGATGTTTGTGTTAAAACGAAACAATAATTTTTTCAATGCGTTTTCTCTATTTTATAGGTGAAAAGGGTACCTTAAACACGATACCGTAAGCGTAACTATAAATTATTCAATGATTTTGCCAAGCGCATAATCTTTACAAAGTATGTAGGAGGTAAACCATGGCTTTTAGTGATAATGATTTATTTTTACAAGAAATGGCTGATGTCACCCCCTTAAAACCTGATAACCAGAGTTTATCATCACAAACGTGGCTTAATCCATTAAGTATCACAGAAGCTCAGTTAGCCAAAAGGGCAGCAGCACAGCAACATGAATTGTTACAGTTATTACCACTTGATCCGCATTTAATTCATCCACTACAACCCGATGACATCGTCAGTTATAAAGTTGAAGGTATCCAAGAAGCCGTATTTAAACTGCTAAGGTTGGGTAAATACCCCATTAAAACGGTTTTAGACTTGCATGAATATCGCCTCAAGCAGGCGCGTGATAGCTTGGTTAATTGTGTCTTGAGTGCTTATGAACGTGGCGAACGTAATGTGTTGGTTATTCATGGTAAAGGGTACAAAAGTAAACCTTATCCAGGGTTAATGAAGTCTGCCGTATGTCATTGGTTGCAACAACTCGAGCCCGTTGTGGCCTATCATTCAGCCACCCGTAACCAGGGCGGGGTTGGAGCCGTATTTGTGATGCTAAAAAAATCACATCAAAAGAAAATAGAAACCAGCGAGTTGAATCGAAAAGGCAGCGGTTTTAGATAAAAACAGGGCGCTTACTCAGCGCCCTGTTTTGTTACTTATGTGCTATTGGTTACGCGTTACCAACCACATTGGCGGTTAGCTTCAGTGTTTTGCTCATCTAACCATACTTGTAATGGCGCAAAGTAATCGAGTACTGCCTTGGCATCCATTTGTTTGGTTCCAGTGACAACATTGAGCGCTTCTGGCCAAGGTTGGCTCGCTCCCATTTCAAGCATCTCATTTAACTTAGCACCAGCTTCTTTGTTGCCATAAATACTGCAACGATGAACTGGGCCGGTATCTCCAGCAATATCACACAAAGCTTTGTGAAATTGGAACTGTAATACATGTGCTAAAAAGTAACGGGTATACGGAACATTACCAGGTACATGGTATTTTGCTCCTGGGTCAAAATTTGCTTCAGTGCGTGCTATAGGGGCTTTTACGCCTTGATATTTTTCACGTAAATCCCACCAGGCCTGGTTATATTGATCTGGCTTAATTGTGCCGTTAAACACCTGCCAGCGCCATTGATCAATCATTAAACCAAACGGCATAAAGGCAATTTTATCTAAGGCTTGACGCAAAAGTAGGCCAATGTCTTTAGAGGCGTCTGGTACTGTGTCTAGCAAGCCAATTTGTTGCAAATATTTAGGTGTTATCGATAACGCGATAGTGTCACCAATGGCTTCGTGGAACCCGTCATTTGCTGAGTTTTTAAAAATAAATGGCTGATTTTTGTATGCGCGTTGATAAAAATTATGGCCTAACTCATGGTGGATAACCGTAAAGTCTTCAGCATTTTTTTGAATGCACATTTTAATTCGGATATCGTCAAGATTATCCAAATCCCATGCTGATGCGTGACAGACTACGTCTCGGTCTTGCGGTTGCACAAAAAGCGACCGAGTCCAGAAACTCTCTGGTAGCGCGTCAAAACCTAAAGAGGTAAAAAAGCCTTCAGCTTGCTTTACCATTTTGATTTCGTCGTAACCATTTTTTGCTAAGAGTTCGGTAACGTTGTAACCAGGATCTGCATTTTCTGGCGCAACGCTGTTATAAATGGTGCCCCATTGTTGTGCCCACATATTACCTAATAGATGGGCCGGAATAGGGCCGGTTTTAGGCGCGACATCATCACCGTATTGCTCGTTTAATTCCCCACGTACATAACAATGCAAAGAGTCGTATAGTGGTTTTATTTGTGTCCACAGACGGTCAAGTTCGGCAGAAAATGCGTCAGGCTCCATGTCATATTGGCTACGCCATAATTCAGATAAATCAGCATAACCTAAATCTTTTGCTCCTTGGTTGGCGAGTTCGACTTCACGCTCAAACAGAGGCCGCATAGGTTTAGCTATTTCACGCCACCCTTGCCATGCTTCTAGCAATACAGCTGGGTCTTTCGACTCTGCCATTAAGTTAGACAATTCTGGCTGAGTTAAACAGCGCCCGTCAGCGAAGCAGTATTTACCTTTACCGTATAAACCATTGAGCTCAGATACGATACCGGCCAGTTCTGCGTTTTTAGCAGGATCTAATGGCGCAGGTAACACAAGGCTACTGCGTAAACTATTTAATTTTCTTGCGTTAACGGCATCAAGCTCAACATTGGCGTATTTAGCCGCTTCAGTTGCATATTGTACCGATGTTGAAGTGATTTTTTCACCCATTGCAGCCGACAAGGCGGCGGTATCGTCGGTGATAAAGTTTGAATAAATCCATTCTGCACGATTGGCTTCAACATTTAAATTGGCTAAATCCGCTTCAGCTTTATTGATAAATTCTATGGCAGCAGCACTGTCAATTTGCGGTGTGTTGTTTGCTGAAACGCTGGTCGTTTCTTGGGGGGCATCACAGGCGCTAAGTCCTAAAGCGAGTGACACAATAAGGGCAATTTGAGACGGTTGTTTTAAAGGGAAGTTCATTATATTGGCATCCTTGTTTTTCTTATCGGCGTCAGTGTACCTAAAAAATGCCTTCATTGCATATAAGTTAACAATCTGGTGCAGTTGTTACGCTTTTGGTGGTTTGATTTTAGATACAAAGCAAATAATTTCGATTGACATCTGTTCGCTCAATGATTAATTTAAACGGGTGTTTAAATTAACTTTGGGTCATGGAATGGCAAGCCGTACTGATACAAAAACAAGAATACTCGATGCAGCTGAAAAGTTGTTTGCTGAAAGAGGTTTTTCTGAAACTTCGTTAAGACTGATCACCAGTAAAGCCGAAGTCAATTTGGCGTCGGTCAATTACCATTTTGGTTCTAAAAAAGAATTAATTCGTGCTGTATTAGCAAGATACCTTGATGTTTTTATGCCAAGTGCATCAATTGAAATTAATCGCTTACACCTTGCACCTGAGCATGCCTCACTCAATGAGATTTTTTCTGCTTTAATTAAACCGTTACTTGAATTAAATAAAGTACGTAATGGTGGAACGATCATCTTTTTACAGTTGCTTGGCAGAGGCTACATTGAAAGCCAAGGGCATTTACGCTGGTTTATTACTACGCATTATGCAGAACATTTGGCTACATTTGTTAAAGCGGTTTCTGCAAGCGCACCGCACATTCCACCTGCAGAAATGTTTTGGCGTTTACATTTCACCCTGGGGACCATAGTGTTCACCATGGCATCAGCAGACGCATTAAATGAGATTGCAGCAGCAGATTATGGAGAACATAACAACACTGAAGCAATTATTCGTAAAGTCATTCCCTACATGGCAGCGGGTGTTGCTGTCCCTGTGTTAACAAACTAAGAAGGTATAAAATGAGTATCGTCATATTGCTATTGATTGCGATCATTGTCCTCTTTGGTGTACGTAATATCCGCATGCAATTTATCACGCGTCCGGTATTTTCGTTCTTCAAAAAGGTGTTGCCACCGCTGTCTAGCACCGAAAAAGAAGCCATGGAAGCGGGCGATGTGTGGTGGGAAGGGGAGTTATTCCGCGGAAAACCAAACTGGAATACCTTGCACGGTTTCGGTAAACCAACATTAACCGCAGAAGAACAAGATTTTATCGACAATCAGGTACAAACTGCCCTCACCATGATTGACGATTTTGATATCGTACATAATCGTAAAGATTTACCTCCAGAGCTTTGGCAATATTTTAAAGAAGAAGGCTTCTTTGCGTTAATCATCCCTAAAAAATACGGTGGTCGTGAATTTTCAGCTTATGCGAATTCAACGATTGTGGCTAAAATTGCCACTCGCAGTGTAAGCGCTGCGGTAACTGTCATGGTGCCTAACTCTTTAGGTCCTGGTGAATTATTAACTCACTATGGTACTCAAGAGCAAAAAGAGCGCTGGTTACCGTCGCTTGCAGTAGGTAAAGACATCCCTTGCTTTGCATTAACAGGTCCTGAAGCGGGCAGTGATGCAGGCGCAATCCCTGATGTGGGCATTGTGTGTCGTCGTGAGTTTAACGGCGAAGAAACTCTTGGCTTAAGTCTAACCTGGAACAAACGCTATATTACCCTTGCACCAGTGGCGACGGTATTAGGTTTAGCCTTCCAAATGCGCGACCCTGATGGTTTATTGGGGGATGTTAAAAATCTAGGTATTACCTGTGCTTTAATCCCAACCGATCACGAAGGCGTAGAAATTGGTCGTCGTCATAATCCATTAATGATGGCCTTTATGAACGGTACCACAAGCGGCAAAGATGTGTTTATCCCTTTAGACTGGATTATTGGTGGTCCTCAATTTGCAGGTAAAGGCTGGCGCATGCTGGTTGAATGTTTGTCAGCGGGGCGCGGTATTTCGTTACCAGCACTGGCAACTGCATCGGGGCATGTGGCAACTAAAACCACCACAGCATACAGCTACGTACGTCAACAGTTTGGTATGCCAATTGGTAATTTTGAGGGCGTGCAAGAAGCCATGGCTCGCATTATTGCCAACACTTATCAGCTTGAGGCTGCTCGCCGCTTAACTACACAAGGTATCGATTTAAAGGTAAAACCTTCAGTTGTAACAGCTATTGCTAAGTATCACATGACAGAGTTAGGTCGTGATGTACTCGAAGATGCCATGGATATTCAATCAGGTAAGGGTATTCAGTTAGGACCTAAAAACTATTTAGGTCATGCATTTATGGCTAATCCAATCTCAATTACCGTAGAAGGTGCAAATATTCTTACGCGTTCATTGATGATTTTTGGTCAAGGTGCAACACGCTGTCACCCATACGTACTGGCTGAAATGGAAGCCGCTGGTATGGAAGATGAAACCTCGGCATTAGATCGTTTCGATTCATTACTGCTTGGTCATATGGGTTATGCCATTGGTAATGCATTACGTTCATTTGGTAGTGCGTTAACGGGCAGTCGTTTTGCCAGTGCACCAGTGAGTGGTCCAACTCAGCAATATTATCGCGACATGACACGTATTTCGTCATCACTTGCTATCATGACTGACTTGTCTATGTTGATTATGGGTGGCGATCTTAAACGTAAAGAAATGATTTCTGCACGTATGGGTGATGTATTGAGCCAATTGTATCTTGCATCAGCAACGTTAAAATTGTTTGAAGACAATGGTCGCCAACAAGATGATTTACCTGCTGTGCATTATGCAATGACAGAACGATTGCACTTGGCCGCAAAAGCACTAGAGGATGCCATTCGTAATTTTCCAAGTAAAATTGCTGGGGTATTATTACGCGTGCTTATATTCCCATTGGGTAACCATTTTAATGCGCCTAGCGATACAAATGCAGTTGAAGTGTGTAAAGGCATGCTGAAACCTGGACCAGCTCGTAACCGCATTACCTTCTTATGTGGTGAGTTTGACGGTGACACCAGCGGTATTGCTGAAGTAGAAAATGCATTTTTAGCGAAATACGCCGCAAAAGATGTCTATAAAAAGCTGAAAAAAGCGCAACGCAGCGGTCATTTAAAGTCTAAATTACCAATGCTTGAACTATTTGATGTTGCACTTGATAAAGACATTATTACAGAAGCTGAACATAAACAGCTTGTTGAAGCCGATAAGCTGCGTTTGGCAGCCATCAATGTGAATGATTTCGATAAGCTATAATGACTGTAAAATAGTGAAGTTAAAATTAGTGCAGTAAAAATTAGTGCAGTAAAAATTAAGCCCTGACTCAGTTGGGGCTTTTTTATTGCCGATATCCGCTGGTTTGTTATTTGATCATCAGGCGAGGGCGATGAGCCTTACAGGTATGATGGGATCAGATACGCGTGTTTATACCATTTCCATTAATTATGTGACCAATCAGAGTCGCTCAGACTGTTCAGTTTGAGGCGCATTGTTGAAATAATGGTTATTCCCTTCTAAGGCAATGCAACAAAGAAATGGACTGTCTGAGCGTCTCCTGAAAGGCGGGTTTCTGTGCCTTCTATGCTGCTTAATAGTATTTTGACGTAGAGCAACTATGCCTACAATCCTATTACTTGCCTAGAAGGTACAGAATTCCCGCTGAATGACCAGATAATTAGTGGAATTGGTATTACACCGCGCATAAAAACAGTCTCTAACGTACAAATAACCAATCAGCACAAGAATGTGATCATTCTTAATGGTTAACATCGCTTATAACGTCGTTATAATTTTTAAGGTAGAAGGAGCTCGCTGCAATTTCAGCCTTATTTTAAGCCGTTTTTCTAAGCAATCACTGATCACTTATTTATCCTGGTTGGTTGTATCCTGATTGCTATTACCATTTATGAATGATAATAAAAAAGCCAACCGCAAGGTTGGCTTAGTTTGGTATCAACCCACAGGTTCGCGATTCACCGCTTTGAGTGGGTCGTTATTAGCTACTTAAGCTACAACAAGTACTTTACAAGTGTTAGTGCCACCGATGGTTTCCATCGCATCACCTTTGGTCATTAATACCATGTCACCACTTGATAAGAAACCGGCTTTAACCATGCAATTTAATGCTTCTTGAGCTAGTAAATCAGCTGGATAAGCTGTTGAGTCAAACTCAATTGGCTGAACACCACGGTATAACGCCATGCTTGCCAAGGTTTTTTGATGACGAGATAGTGCAAAAATCGGTAAGCCTGAGCTAATACGTGACATTAACTTAGCTGTTGCGCCAGATTCAGTTAACGAGATAATCGCTTTCACGCCAGCTAAGTGGTTAGCCGCATACATAGTAGAAAGTGCGATGGTTTCTTCAACAGACGTGAAGCTTTGATCCATACGGTGTTTTGACACTTTCACACTTGGGTGTGATTCTGCGCCTAGACACACGTTAGCCATTGCTTTAACGGTTTCTTCAGGGAAGTCACCTGCAGCGGTTTCAGCAGACAACATCACCGCGTCGGTGCCGTCTAATACTGCGTTTGCTACGTCCATCACTTCTGCACGTGTTGGCATTGGGCTGGTGATCATTGACTCCATCATTTGGGTCGCAGTGATCACTGCTTTGTTTAACTGGCGTGAACGTTGAATTAAACGCTTTTGTACTGCTACTAATGCAGCATCGCCAATTTCAACACCTAAATCACCACGAGCAACCATTACAACGTCTGATGCTTTAATCACATCATCCATCGCTTCGTCAGTTTCAACGGCTTCAGCACGTTCAACTTTAGCAACGATTAATGCTTTGCTACCTGCTTCTAAAGCAAGTTTACGTGCGAGATCTAAATCAGCACCTGTACGTGGAAATGACACCGCTAAATAATCAACATCAATCATGGCTGCTGTTTTAATGTCAGCCATGTCTTTTTCTGTTAATGCAGGAGCTGTTAATCCGCCGCCTTTTTTGTTGATGCCTTTGTTGTTAGACAAAGGACCCGCAACAGTCACAGTGGTAAACACTTTACGGCCTTCAACACGATCTACTCGTAGTTGAACACGACCATCATCAAGCATCAAAATATCACCAATTACCACATCATCAGGTAATTGTTTGTAATCGATACCCACTTGGTTTTCATCACCTTCGCCTTTTGCTAATTCAGCGTCAAGGACGAATGTGTCACCTAGGTTAAGCTTAATTTTTTTGTTGTCTTTGAAGGTTGAAACACGAATTTTAGGGCCTTGCAAGTCACCTAGAATAGCAACATGTTTACCTAATTCTTTAGCGATATTACGTGCATCAGTTGCACGTTTTAAATGATCTTCTGGTGAACCGTGTGAAAAGTTAAGTCTAACCACGTTAGCGCCTGCTGCGATAATTTTACGTAAATTGTCATCGCGATCAGTTGCTGGTCCAAGTGTAGTAACGATTTTAGTTCTGCGGAACATGAGATACTCCGTTAAATGAAAAGAAAGATTTTGTGTTAAATAGAATTCGGTTATTAAAAGTACATTAACAGTCTGAGTACTTAAATGATGTAACTATATTAACAGACATTCTCAAATAATGTAGTAAAGTTACAAACAAAAAGACGAATTTTGCTGTGTAATTTATGTGACAGATAAGTGATTTTTACAATAAAAAGGCCAAGGGGAAGATCCCCTTGGCCTTTATTAGCTGTTCAACTGCTCATTTAGCGATGCATTTACACACACCTCGTTGAGTATTGTGTAATTATTTAACAGCTCTGACAGTCGTTATAGCGTTAAATCGTCAGGTCTTTGTTGACGCGAGATTCTTTTAAAACTTCTTTAACACGCTTTAAATTGTCACGGAATCGAGGCCCACGACGCAAGGTAAAACCAGTTGCTAACACATCGATTGTCACTAACTGTGCTAAACGTGACGCCATAGGTAAGTACATGTCGGTATCTTCTGGTACTTCCATCGTGACAGGTAACGTACACTCTAATGATAAGGGCGAGTTACGGGCGGTTATACCGATAACTGCGGCGCCATTTTCACGAGCTATTCGCGCAATTTCGATTAATGATTTAGTGCGCCCAGTGTGCGAGATAAGCACAACAACGTCACCTTCATTACAGTTAATGCAACTCATGCGCTGCATTAAAACATCGTCAAAACAAATCACAGGCACGTTAAAACGGAAGAATTTGTTTTGTGCATCGTGGGCAACAGCAGAAGAAGCCCCAAGACCAAAAAACGAAATGGTTTTGGCTTGGGTCAGCACATCTACCGCTTTATTGATTGCGGCGGTATCAAGGCTTTGGCGTGCAGTATCTAGCGATGCCATTGAAGATTCAAAGATTTTTGTTGTATAGGAGTCTGGTGAGTCGTCTTCTTCTACATGTCGACTAACATAAGGTGTACCGTTAGCAAGACTTTGAGCCAAATGTAACTTAAAATCAGGGAAGCCCTTGGTATCGAGTCGACGACAAAAACGGTTAACGGTTGGCTCACTCACATCGGCCATTTTGGCCAGAGTTGCGATACTTGAATGTATAGCTGTTTGCGGTGAGGCTAATATGACTTCGGCAACTTTACGTTCCGATTTACTAAATTGGGTAAGGCTTTTTTGAACCTTTTCTAGGGTATTCATAAGCAAGCATCCGCTAAAATAGTAGCTAAAAAGTAGGTGATGTAGTTTTATACCATAACTTACAGGAATTTCGTGATTTAAGTTATTTTTTTACCTTTGACACGATCCTGTTGTTATTTTTCAAGACCTAGATCACGTAAAAATGGTTCTTAAGCCTTGTTATAGGTGGAAAATCATACCAGATATTTACTATATATGACTAGTTCAACAACAGTGCAATATTTGTAAATTAAAGATGCAATATTTAAATTCTGTTGTTATATTACAACAAAAGTGTGTTTTTATTCATCGACAGAATTCGAACATGGCGCACACATACCATCAGGAGAGCTTTCAGCAATGGGCAAATCAACTGGAGCCAAGGCTTGTGACTTTGTACTTTTTGGTACCAAAGGTGACTTAGCTAGGCGTAAACTACTACCTTCACTATATCAGCTAGACAAAGCAGAGTTACTTGATAAAGAAACCAAGGTTATTGGTGTAGCAAAAGATGCATTCACACATGAAGAATTCATTGCGCTGGTAACCAAAGCATTAAATACCTTTGTTAAAGATGAAATTTGCCCAACCACGTTAGAACGCTTTTTGAGTCGTTGTCATTACATCGGCACCAACTTTACTGAGCCAGAAGGCTATAAAGCTTTCCATGATTTACTTGAGCCAAGTAAACGTGTCATGGTGAATTACTTCGCAACTCCTCCTTCTATTTTTGGTGCTATCTGTCGTTGTTTGCATGAGCAAGATTTAATTAAATCAGATACTCGTGTCGTATTAGAAAAACCTATTGGTACCGATTTAGCTTCATCGCATGTAATTAACGATCAAGTTGCTGAGTTCTTTAACGAAAACCAGGTTTACCGTATTGACCATTATTTAGGTAAAGAAACAGTACAAAACTTAATTGCACTGCGTTTTGCTAACTCGTTGTTTGCTTCTAAGTGGGATAACCGCACAATTGATCATGTCCAAATTACCGTTGCTGAAGAAGTCGGTATTGAAGGCCGCTGGGGTTACTTTGATGGCGCAGGGCAAATGCGCGATATGATCCAAAACCATTTACTACAAGTGTTAACGCTTGTTGCAATGGACCCGCCAGTTAACCTGGACGCTGACAGTATTCGTGATGAAAAAGTTAAAGTGCTTAAATCGTTGCGTCCAATCAATCAAGACAACGTGTATGAAAACACCGTACGTGGTCAATATAGCGCTGGCTTCTTAAAAGGCTCACCTGTGCCAGGTTATTTAGAAGAAGATGACGCGAACACCAACTCAAACACAGAAACCTTTGTGGCGCTTCGAGTTGATATTGACAACTGGCGTTGGGCTGGCGTGCCATTCTATTTACGCAGTGGTAAGCGTATGCCGTTTAAGAGCAGTGAAATTGTGGTGTACTTTAAAAATCCACCACACAATTTGTATCGCGCAAGCTACCGTAATCTGCCACCGAACAAATTAACCATTCGTTTACAGCCTCACGAAGGGGTTGAAATCCAGATGATGAACAAGGTGCCAGGTCTTGAGCAAAAGCAACGCCTACAAACCACCAAACTGGATTTAAGTTTTACCGACACCTTTAAGAGTGAACGCATTGCCGATGCCTATGAACGTTTATTATTAGAAGCCATGTTAGGCAACCAAGCCTTATTCGTGCGTCGTGACGAAGTAGAACAGGCATGGAAGTGGGTTGACGGGATCATTCAGTCGTGGGAACAAAGCGGTGAAAAGCCAAAACCTTACCCTGCTGGTACATGGGGACCTGTAGCGTCTGTTGCGTTAATCACTAAAGACGGCCGTTCTTGGGACGAGTAGGGAGCAAACATGATTAAAGAAACTGTATTTAAATCATTTGATTCACCAGCGGATCTTGAAGCTAAGCTTGCCGACAAAATTGCTAAGCAGTTGCAAGATGCTGTTGATACTCGTGGTAAAGCCAGTCTTGTTGTTTCAGGCGGGTCAACACCACTCAAACTGTTTCAACTGTTAAGCCAAAAGTTAGTTGATTGGAGTGATGTCTACGTCACATTAGCTGACGAGCGTTGGGTTAATGCCGATGAGCAAGACTCAAATGAACGATTAGTTCGCGAACATTTATTGCAAAATCGTGCTGCCAGCGCCAAATTTCGTGGCCTTAAAAACATGTTTGCCACGCCAGAAGCGGGTTGTGACATGACCAGCGAATCTTTAGCCAATTTCCCTCGTCCATTTGACGTTGTGGTATTAGGCATGGGCACTGATGGGCATACCTGTTCATGGTTTCCTTGCAGTAAAGAATTAGATAATGCACTGACCACTAAAGCTTTGTGTGCTGCTGTTAATCCAACTACAGCCCCTCACGCTCGCATTACGCTGTCTAAAGATGCCATTTTGAATAGTCGCCAGATTTATCTACATCTTGTCGGCGCACCAAAATTAACTGTATATCATCAAGCCCTTGAAAGTGATGATGTTACCCAAATGCCCATTAGAGCCGTATTAGCGCAGCGTAAAACGCCCGTTGATGTGTTCTATAGCGCGTAAGGAGTTTTACCATGCATTCAGTAGTACAAAGCGTTACTGATAGAATTATTGCTCGCAGTAAACCATCGCGTGATAAATATCTATCAGCCCTAAACGATGCTAAAGCTAAAGGTGTTCATCGCAGCGCGTTAAGTTGCGGCAACCTCGCTCATGGTTTTGCCGCCTGTCAGCCAGCGGAAAAAGATTCATTACGCCAACTGACTAAAGCGAATATTGGTATTGTTACCGCATTTAACGACATGTTATCGGCTCACCAACCATACGAAACATACCCAAACATGCTTAAACAAGCATGTATAGATGTGGGCAGTGTGGCACAAGTTGCCGCGGGTGTACCGGCGATGTGTGACGGCGTGACTCAAGGTCAACCAGGAATGGAACTGAGCCTACTGAGCCGCGAAGTGATTGCAATGTCTACTGCAGTTGGCTTATCGCACAACATGTTTGACGGTGCATTACTGCTTGGGATTTGTGACAAAATTGTACCGGGTTTATTGATTGGTGCGTTAAGTTTTGGCCATTTACCAATGCTATTTGTGCCAGCAGGTCCAATGAAGTCTGGTATTCCAAACAAAGAAAAAGCCCGTGTTCGTCAGCAGTTTGCTCAAGGGCAGGTTGATCGTGCTGCATTACTTGAGGCTGAATCAAAGTCTTATCACAGTGCCGGTA
Organism: Shewanella inventionis; assembly: GCF_019931735.1. Classification (NCBI taxonomy): domain Bacteria; kingdom Pseudomonadati; phylum Pseudomonadota; class Gammaproteobacteria; order Alteromonadales; family Shewanellaceae; genus Shewanella; species Shewanella inventionis. The sequence goes on from NZ_CP082926.1 coordinate 2,695,624, forward strand.
CTTGTACTTTTTATGGCACGGCTAACTCTAACCAGTTAATGCTTGAAGTGATGGGATTACAGTTACCAGGTTCTTCATTTGTTAACCCTGATGATCCATTGCGTGACGAATTGAGCAAAATAGCGGCTAAGCAAGTGTGCCGTTTAACTGCAATGGGCACGCAATACACACCAATTGGTGAAGTGGTTAACGAAAAATCAGTGGTTAACGGTATTGTTGCGTTACTTGCAACAGGCGGTTCAACTAATTTAACTATGCACATCGTGGCGATTGCACGTGCAGCTGGCATTATTGTCAACTGGGATGATTTCTCAGATTTATCTGCAGCAGTGCCATTATTGGCTCGCGTGTATCCTAATGGTCATGCTGATATTAACCATTTCCATGCTGCTGGCGGTATGGCGTTATTGGTTAAAGAATTGCTTGATGGCGGCTTAATTCACGAAGATGTAAACACAGTCGCAGGCTATGGCTTACGTCGTTACACCCAAGAACCTCGTTTTGTTGATGGCGAGCTAAAGTGGGTTGACGGTGTAACTGAGTCGTTAGACAAAGAAGTATTAACGCATCTTGATACGCCTTTCCAAAGCAACGGCGGTTTAACCTTACTGAAAGGTAACCTTGGCCGCGCTGTGATCAAAGTATCTGCAGTACCTGCCGGCAACCGCGTTATTGAAGCACCTGCTGTTGTAATTAACGATCAAAATGAAATTGATGCCTTGTTTAAATCTGGCTCACTAGACCGAGATTGCGTGGTTGTGGTTAAAGGTCAGGGCCCTAAAGCCAATGGTATGCCAGAGCTACACAAACTCACGCCGTTTTTAGGTACCTTACAAGATAAAGGCTTTAGAGTGGCGCTTGTTACTGACGGACGTATGTCTGGTGCATCAGGTAAAGTACCTGCTGCCATTCACTTAACGCCAGAAGCATTAGACGGCGGATTAATTGCCAAAGTTGAAGATGGTGATTTAATTCGCATTGATGCAACTACAGGTGAGTTAACGTTATTAGTTGATGAAAACATTCTTGCAAACCGCACCGCAGGGACAGTGGACTTACACCATTCAGCGTATGGCATGGGCCGTGAATTGTTTGGTGCGTTACGTAGTAGCTTAAGCAGCCCAGAAACGGGTGCGCGAAGCACTAGCGCGATTGATGAATTATATTAAAAATAAAGGAAGTCGGTAACATGATTGAGCCTAATAACTGGTTACTTCAACCACAAGAAGTGTTTAAACGTAGCCCAGTAGTTCCGGTTATGGTGATAAATAAACTAGAACATGCTGTGCCTTTAGCTAAAGCATTAGTTGCTGGCGGGATCAGTGTATTAGAAGTGACGTTACGTACTCCTTGTGCACTTGAAGCCATTGCCAAAATTGCTAAAGAAGTGCCAGAAGCCCTTGTGGGTGCGGGTACTATTTTAAATGAAACTCAGCTAAACCAGGCGGTTGCAGCTGGTTCGCAATTTATCATTACCCCTGGCGCCACGGTTGATTTATTAAAAGCGGCTAAAAAAGGCACTGTGCCATTAATCCCAGGTATTGCCAGTATTTCTGAAATCATGGTAGGCATGGAGTTAGGTTACACTCACTTCAAGTTTTTCCCAGCAGAAGCTTCTGGTGGCGTAAATGCACTTAAGTCATTCTCCGGCCCATTAGCTGACATTCGTTTCTGCCCAACAGGCGGCATTAGCCCTGCTACTTACAAAGATTATTTGGCATTGCCAAATGTTGATTGTATCGGCGGCAGCTGGATTGCACCAACAGATGCAGTAGACAATGAAGAATGGCATCGTATTACACAGTTATGTAAAGACGCGCTAGCCGCCCTTTAATTAACCGTTTAATCACATCACTCTAAAACCAGCTAATCAGCTGGTTTTTTTATGGCTTTTTCATATAGCCGCAAGTATGTTGCCTAGGGCCACTAACATCTTGGGGCTTCGTCACACCATTGCAAAGGCCGCAAGTTTTTAACTCACGCAGGGTAGTGTAATCGTCGTCCCGGTAATGCTTTTGAGCCGGGATCCAGGTGTTTGTTTTGTTGCTTTATGGCCTGCGACCACTAGCGACGTGGCGCTTCACCCACACCAGAGTAAGAGTGTCCAATGAAAGTAAGTTGCTACTCTAGATGCTATCTAACGCATTTTTGGATGCAAAATTTATAACACTTCAATTTAGTCTGAGTTAAGTTTTATAAAATCTTCCGTCCAAAAGTTAACTCGATAGTATCTAAAGTAGTGAATTACTTTCGTTGACTACTCATGTTCTGGTGTGGACGAAGGACATAAAAAATAACACCCGGGTCCCGGCTCAAAAGCATTACCGGGACGACGTGTGAGTACGGACGACGTTAGGAATTTAGTGGGGTCAGGGTAAACTTTTATAAAAACAGTTCAATACTTGTCCCTAAAGCTAATTTATATCCAGAAATGTGTTAGATTTTTTAATAACAAACAAGGTTAAATCGAAGATACGCATACGGCGGATGTAATCGCGGCTATGATCTTCGAAAACATGGATGTTTTCGCAGAGCGCCCAGGGATGGGTTAACCGCGTGTCATAGAAGTGATTTCATTGAGTATCGTTGACTAACACCTCAATTTAGTATGAGTTAAGTTTTATAAAATCTTCCGTCCAAAAGTTAACTCGATAGTATCTAAAGTAGTGAATTACTTTCGTTGACTAATCGTGTTCTGGTGTGGACGAAGGACATAAAGAATAACACCTGGGTCCCGGCTCAAAAGCATTACCGGGACGACGTGTGAGTACGGACGACGTTAGTGTTGAGACGACATGAAGTTAGTTTTCAAGCTTTTGCCCATAAATGCGTCAAATCTTTGAATAACAAACAAGGTTAAATCGAAGATACGCATACGGCGGATGTAATCGCGGCTATGACCTTCGAAAACATGGATGTTTTCGCAGAGCGCCCAGGGATGGGTTTACCGCGTGTCATAGAAGTGATTTCATTGAGTATCGTTACCCACTGTAAAATAAGCCGCCACAGTAATTCCTGTTCAAAAGCTCAAAGCAAAATAACACCTAGATCCCGGCTCAAAGGCATTGCCGGGATGACGCCGTATTTGGTCTGTGCAGGGTGGAACCTCGCAATCTTACTTTAAGCGAAGTTTGAAAGTGTTGAGTGGGTGAAGCGTTACGCCGTTAGTGGGGGGAGGCCTTAGGTAAAAATTTTTTGGGTCTATAAGCCTTTATATAAATATCAACATGGGTAAAATCAGTTAATCTTCATAAATTTATGTCACAGGAATAAGCATGAAAACCATTGGTATGATTGGCGGCATGAGTTGGGAGTCGACACAAAGCTATTATCAGGCGATTAACCAAGGGGTTAAGGCTGCGTTAGGTGGCTTACACTCAGCAAAGATATGTTTGTACAGCGTCGATTTTGCTGAAATTGAAGCTCTACAACATCAAGGGTTATGGGATGAAACCGCCAAGATATTAGCTGATGCAGCTATAGCGGTTGAAGCCGGTGGTGCTGATTTTGTGCTGATTTGTACCAATACCATGCACAAAGTGGCAGATGAGATCCAGGCGCAAATCTCAATACCGATTTTGCATATTGCCGATGCGACCGCTAATGCTCTGCTTGCTGATGGCATCACTAAAGTCGGTTTGTTAGGTACTCGATTTACCATGGAGCAAGACTTCTATAAACGCAGGATCAGCGACAACTATCCCATTGAAGTGATAGTGCCCAATATAGAAGACCAAACGCAAATTCATGATGTGATATATCAAGAGTTATGTTTAGGAAAGATTAACCCGCAATCAAGGCTGGCTTACTTAGCCATTATCGATAAACTCTTTGCTCAAGGCGCGCAAGCAGTGATTTTAGGTTGTACCGAAATTGCCTTGCTAGTGCAGCAGCAACATACTCATGTACCGTTATTTGACACCACTCAAATTCATGCTGACAGCGCGGTATTGATGGCGTTAACATAAAAAACGCCTTAAGCGTGGTGGCGCTTAAGGCGTTGTATATTAGCGTTTAAATAATACTAGTCTTTATATGCACGGCCATAGAAGCTGTCTAATAGCACTTGTTTAATCTCGCTAATGAGTGGGTAACGAGGGTTTGCACCAGTACATTGGTCGTCAAATGCATCTTCTGCTAATTCATCTAACTTGGCGATAAAGTCTGCTTCATTAACACCGGCTTCTTGAATCGAAGCAGGGATCCCAATGAGCTTTTTAAGCTCTTCGATTTTCTCAATCAGTTTTTCCACTTTTTGCTCGTCTGTTTTACCACCTAACTTTAAGTGTTCACTAATGGCGGCATAACGACATAATGCTTTAGGTCGATCGTATTGACTAAACGCGGCTTGTTTGGTTGGCATGTCTGTCGCATTAAAACGAATAACGTTAGAGATTAACAATGCATTGGCAAGACCGTGTGCTAAGTGAAACTCCGCTCCTAATTTGTGTGCCATTGAGTGACAAATACCTAAAAATGCATTGGCAAAGGCAATACCAGCAATGGTGGCGCCGTTATGGACTTTTTCACGAGCGACTGGTGCTTTTGCACCTAACTCATAAGCATCGGGTAAGTATTTTACCAATAAATCTAATGCCTGTAGTGCCTGGCCATCACTGTATTCGTTTGCCATCACACTGACATAGGCTTCTAATGCATGGGTTACCGCATCAATACCGCCAAAGGCTGTTAACGATTTAGGCATATCCATCACAAGGTTAGGGTCAACAATCGCCATGCTTGGGGTTAACTCGTAATCGGCAATAGGGTATTTCATGCCTGTTGTTTCATCGGTTACTACCGCAAAAGGAGTGACCTCTGAGCCTGTGCCTGATGTGGTTGGTATCGCCACCATTTTGGCTTTACGGCCCATTTTTGGAAACTTGTAGATACGCTTACGAATATCCATAAAGCGTAGGGCTAAATCGGCAAAATCGACATCTGGATGTTCATACATTACCCAAATGATTTTTGCCGCATCCATGGGTGAGCCGCCACCTAATGCAATAATCACATCTGGCTGGAAGCTTTGTGCAACCGCTGCGCCTTGACGAACAATGGCTAAAGTTGGGTCGGCTTCTACCTCATAAAAGACTTCAGTTTCTAGCCCTTGTGCTTTTAAAATCTTTAAGGTTTCGTTGCAATAACCATTATTGAACAAGAATTTGTCGGTAATGATTAATGCACGTTTTTTGTCGCTTAACTCTTCAAGGGCAATCGGTAAACTGCCACGGCGGAAGTAGATTGATGATGGAAGCTTGTGCCACAACATGTTTTCAGCCCTCTTAGCGACCATTTTTTTGTTAATTAAGTGACTTGGGCCAACGTTTTCTGAAATAGAATTACCGCCCCAAGAGCCGCAACCTAAGGTTAATGATGGCGCTAACTTGAAATTGTATAAGTCGCCAATACCGCCTTGTGAAGCTGGAGTGTTAATTAAAATTCGTGCGGTTTTCATTCTAAAACCAAAGGCTTTGATGCGCGCTTCTTGAGTGTCTTGATCTGTATATAAACCAGAGGTATGGCCAATGCCGCCAAGGGTAACAAGGGCTTCAGCTTTATCCATGGCCTCATTAAAGTCTTTGGCCTTGTACATGCCAAGTAATGGTGAGAGCTTTTCATGGGCGAAGGCTTCAGCGTCGTTAATGTCGGTCACTTCGCCAATCAATACTTTGGTGTGGCTGGGGACAGTGATACCTGCCATAGCAGCAATCGTTACAGCACTTTGGCCTACGATGTCGGCATTGAGTGCGCCCTTTTTAAGGATGACATTTTGCATAGCAGCGGTTTCAGCTTTTGACAAAATGTAACCGCCATACTGAGCAAAACGTTCTTTTACTTGCTTATAGATGCTGTCGACAATAATCACCGCTTGCTCTGACGCACACACCACACCGTTGTCGAAGGTTTTTGACATTAAAATTGAGCTCACCGCACGTTTAATGTCTGCGGTTTCATCAATCACAATTGGAGTATTACCCGCGCCAACACCAATAGCTGGCTTACCAGAAGAGTAGGCGGCTTTTACCATGCCTGGGCCACCAGTGGCTAAAATCAAATTGATTTTGTCGTGTGTCATTAATTGGTTAGACAATGCCACACTAGGTTGGTCTATCCAGCCAATAATGTCTTTTGGTGCACCCGCTGCAATCGCGGCTTCGAGTACGATTCTGGCTGCGGTTGTGGTCGAGTTTTTAGCCCGTGGGTGCGGCGAAAAGATAATACCGTTACGGGTTTTTAAGCTGATTAATGCTTTAAAAATGGCGGTAGAAGTTGGGTTGGTTGTTGGCACAATTCCACAAATTATCCCTACGGGCTCAGCGATTGTAATGGTGCCAAAGGTTAAATCTTCAGACAAAATACCGCAGGTTTTCTCATCTTTATACTTGTTATATATGTATTCAGACGCAAAGTGGTTTTTAATGACTTTGTCTTCAAGCACGCCCATGCCGGTTTCAGTTGCGGCCATTTTTGCAAGTGAAATGCGCGCATCTGCTGCAGCTAAGGCTGCGGCTCTAAAAATTACATCGACTTGCTCTTGGCTAAAATTAGCAAACTGAGCTTGTGCTTTGGCTACACGTTCAACTAATAGATCAAGTTCTTGAGTGTTAGTTACTGTCATGTTGATTTCCTCTAAAAATATTCAACAAATCGTTTTTGTAAAATATTCTTTGTTAATAAAAATTACAGTTTATAAGGTAAATGTGCTGTGATGTTGACCGCAAAAAGCTAATTTACGTAATTTTATTACATGGTTTTTATGGGTTAACACACTGTAATTCGCTTTGGCGTGGCGTAATTTTGAAAAGTTTGGTTAACTTTCACGCTAAAGCATATTTAAAGCGTTGTTATTTTGAGCATGTAAAATAGGCAAGTATCACTTATTGAATCAGTGTTTGGCTGCAATGTTTGTCGAAAATAGCGTGTTATGACATTGTTCTGTAATTCAAATAGAGTGATTTTTGCTCATTCTGACTAGGGTGTTTTATATCAATAAAAAAAACTAAAAATTATTATTTTATTGAATTTAAATAACATTTTATTAGCTTTAAAACTAAATAAGCAACGGCTAAAGCATGTTTTGCTTATTTAATGTAATAAATGTGATTGACATCAATTTACAGAAGAGGGAATATGCTCAGTGCGAGGGCAAATGCTCAATCTGTTTGTTTGTGCATCATTGGATAGTAAAAAATCACTCGTTAAGCGATGTGAGCTATGCACTTAGCATTGGGGTTTTAAACCAAAATCATTGTAATATAGCCGCTTGATATTTTATTGATTAAGGCTGGTTTATGGATACAAACCCACAATTGGTTATTTTTGATTGCGATGGTGTCGTGATTGATAGTGAAGTCATTAGCGCCAATGTATTAATTGATAAATTGGCCTTATTGGGCGCACAAATTGACATGGCGTTTGTGCAACAACATTTTTTAGGATGCCAGTTTGCAACTGTAGCGGCAAAAATTAACAGTTTATTGTCGATTTCGATACCAGTAGATTTTGAGGCTCAATATCGCGAGCAACTTTTACAAGCCTTCGAACGCGACTTAACCGTAACGCAAGGCATTAAAGAGGTATTAGCAGCACTTAAAGTACCGTGCTGTATTGCCACAAGCAGCAGTTTACCACGCACAACAAAAGCGTTGTCGGTTGTTGGGCTAACCGATGTGTTTGCCGATAAGGTGTTTACTGCTAGCGATGTGAGTAGAGGAAAACCTGCTCCGGATTTATTTTTACATGCCGCCAACAGGATGGGGGTGGCACCAGAACATTGTTTAGTGATTGAAGATAGCTATTTTGGCGTAACAGCCGCGATTGCTGCAAATATGCCCGTTATTCATTATATTGGTGGCGGCCACATTAGTTATCATAATCATCCAGTTGCAACGGCTTACCCACAGGTGCCTGCGTTAACTGATTGGAACGATTTAACACGCTTAATGCCAAGCATCATGCGTTAATACTGAATCAATAGGACTATCATGGACAGTAAATCAAATTCAGAATTAGCGCGGTTAGAAGACGCAGCAAGAGCGGCTTGGTTGTATTACGTAGCTAAAAATACTCAAGATGAAATAGCGCAAAAACTCGAAGTGTCGAGGCAGTCTGCGCAAAGGTTAGTTGCATTAGCAGTAAGTGAAGGGTTAATTAAAGTTCGGTTAGATCACCCCATTGCTAAGTGCATGGAGTTAGGCGAAGAGCTTAAACGGCGTTTTTCGTTAATTGAATGTGAAATTGTGCCAAGTGACCCGATTGATGACAGTTCGGTACATGGTTTAGCGCAAATGAGTGCGGCAGTTGTAGAACGCTATTTAAAGTCAGAACAACCCAGAACATTGGCATTTGGTACGGGTAGGGCGCTTAAAGCCTGTATTGATGAGCTGCCTTCCATGCAATGCCCGCAACACAAGATTGTGTCTTTGCTTGGTAACATGATGTCTGACGGTTCTGCTTCGGCATTTGATATTGTGGTCAGCATGGCCAACAGGGTACAGGCTAAACATTACCCAATGCCTTTGCCTGTGATTGCTAACTCAGTGGAAGAAAAAACCTTATTGCATGAGCTCAGACCGGTAAAAAGTATTTTATCGTTAATTGAGCAAGCTGATGCCACATTTGTTGGGGTTGGCCAAATGAGTGGCCAATCGCCACTGATGCTTGATGGATTTATCGATCAAAACCAATTAACTGAATTAGTGAGTGTGAAAGCTGCCGGTGAAATTATTAGCTGGGTATATGATCAACAAGGGCGATTATTAGAACATCCTATTAATCAATTGGTCATGAGTTCACCACTTAAGATAAATGCAAACAAACCCGTTTATGGTATTGCCGCGGGCAAAAATAAAGTGGATGCCATTTTAGGTGCTTTGCATGGTGGGTTAATTAATTCATTAATTACAAACGAATATACAGCTGAGCAAATACTGGCAAGGTTAAAGTAACAATATTGACAAGTCATGAGTTAAGTTGCTAGCACTAAAAGTGATTTGATTAACAGAATACAATAAAAATTAGAATTGGCTCATAATTGTCTAGGGATTAAACCCCAGGTAATTATGAGTTTAATAAAAGCGGTAAGTAAAGCGAAAGTAAATGGGGTTATTATTTCAACTCAACAGAAATAATAAGTAAATAAAGGTAATGTTAATTTATCACCTGTCTGGGGTGAGGGTTCATTTTACCTCGAAAAATTAGGAATATAAAAATAATGACTACAAGTCACCAGGATTCTTCATTTCATCAAATGAATGAAGAGCAGCTTCCCGTTGCTAAAAATAAACTGCACGGGTGGAAACACTTTGCGGGTTTATATGCTGGGGAGCATGTTGCTGCAACTGAATTTGTTATTGGTGCGACCTTTGTTGCCTTAGGTGCATCGACAATTGATATTCTTCTGGGGTTATTAATTGGTAATCTATTAGCCATGTGCTCTTGGTGGTTATTAACGGCACCTATTGCCGTAGAAACACGATTAAGTTTGTACAATTATTTAAATAAAATTGCTGGCGATTCGATGACTAAGCTCTATAACTGGGCTAACGTGATTATCTTTGCGGTCATTTCTGCCGCAATGATTACAGTGTCGTCAACCGCGGTTCGTTTCTTGTTTGATATCCCTGCACAGTTAAATTGGTATCCGAGTAGTTTGTGGTTTGTCATGATCGTATTGGCCGTTGGCTCAATTGTGGTTGTGGTAGCCATGTACGGATTCTCAACCGTAGCTGACTTTTCTAAAATATGTGCTCCTTGGCTATTTGTCATATTCATTGCAGGTTCTTTCAGTTTGTTTCCTGAGTTGTCAAACCATGTTATCGGCTCAACCACGCTAACGAGTTGGCAAGACTTTATGACCATTGGCGACAGCTCGATTTGGACTGGGGTTAATGACAAAGGTGAAAAGGGCATAGGCTTATTAGAAGTCATTGGCTTTGCTTGGGCAGCTAACTCGATTACTCACTTTGGTTTAATTGACATGGCCATTTTCCGCTTTGCTAAGCGTAAAAGTTATGGTTTATTTTCTGGTGTGGGCATGTTTTTTGGCCATTACCTAGCTTGGATCTCTGCAGGTATTATGGGTGCAGGTACTGCTGTGCTTTTAAAAACCACCATTACGCAACTTGATCCAGGTGATGTGGCATATCATGCATTGGGCTTTTCTGGTTTTGTTATTATCATTATTGCGGGTTGGACCACTGCAAATGCTAACCTTTATCGTGCCGGTTTAGCCGCTCAGTCAATCTTTGTTAATCAATCACGTGAACGCACGACCGCTGTTGTAGGGCTAGTGACAGTTGTGATTGCCTGCTTCCCATTTGTGTTTACCCAAATGCTGCCACTCTTAACTTATGCAGGTTTATTAGTTGTGCCAGTAGGCGGTATTGTATTTGCTGAGCACGTGTTATTTCCTAAAATTGGGTTAACTCGTTATTGGGCTAAATATCAAAACCTCTCTAAAAGTACACCTGCTATTGCAACGTGGGCGTTAGCATTAATATTTGGTTTTGGTTTAAATAGTTTAGATATTATTTCGTTTTATTACTTATTTATTCCAACATGGATATTCACCATTATTGTTTATACCGTGTTAGCGAAAAATTATGGCGCTGATTTAGACTATACCGATGCTATTTTAGCTGATGAAAAAGAGCAGCAACAAATTGCTGAATATCAAGATGCAATGGCCAAAGATGATAAAGAAACAATCGATGACACGAGCAAATTGACTAAGTTATTAAATGGTTTTGCATTTGTTTCTTTAGCTATTATTGCCGGGTTGGCTGTTAATGTGATGTTTTATAGTCCTAGCATGGATATTTATGCAGAGAATAAATCACTATTTGAATCAGTCAGTTTTGCATGTACTGTTATTTATTTTAGTTGCTCGTATTTTGCATTGAAACGTCATAAAAATTTAAATTCATAAAGAGTATTGAACGACCCAAAGCGTGAATAAATTGCTTTGGGTCAGGCGTGTTATGTTAATAACACGAAATAGATAATTATATTTTACGGGGCATGAACATGCAGCACACTCAACAATCAAACGTTAAACTGAACACGCTAAATCAACAATCGTTACCAACTTTACCTGCCGATGTTGATGTGCCTAATTATGACCGCAGTTCACTCACTGCCGGTATTGTGCATATTGGTGTGGGTGGTTTTCATCGCGCTCATCAAGCGATGTATGTCAATGAGCTGCTAAAAAAGCCAGGCTCAGAATCGTGGGCGATTTGTGGTGTTGGCTTATTAGAAGCAAACCGCGGTTTACGTGACGTATTGGTAAAACAAGATTACTTGTATAGCCTTACTGTTCGACACCCAAATGGGCAGATCGATCATCAAGTGATTGGTTCAATGATCGACTTTTTATTTGCACCAGAAAACAAAAAGCAGGTCATTGATAAATTGGTTAATCCTGACACCAAAATTGTGTCTCTCACGATTACCGAAGGTGGTTACAACTTTAACCCTGCAACAGGTGAGTTTGATTTTACTAACCCAGAAATTATCCATGATATGGCTAATTTACAAGATCCAATCACTGCCTTTGGTTATATCACTGCTGCATTAATACAGCGTAAAGCCTTGGGCATGAAACCTTTTACTATTCAGTCTTGCGACAATATTCAGCACAACGGTGACATGACCCGTAAAATGCTATTAGCATTTGTGAGTAAAATTGATGCAGAACTTGGCCAATGGATTGCTGCAAATGTGGCGTTTCCAAATGCGATGGTTGACCGTATTACCCCATTAACAACCAAAGCAGATATTGAATATGTGGCCAATGCATATAATGTTAATGATGAATGGCCAATTACGTGTGAAGCCTTTACTCAATGGGTTATTGAAGATAACTTTAGTGATGGCCGCCCTGCGTTAGATACTGTTGGTGCTCAATTTGTTAGCGATGTTACCCCTTTTGAGAAAATGAAAATTCGTTTACTCAATGCTGGCCATTCTGTTTTAGGCTTGCTTGGTTCTATCAATGGGTTTGCTACTATTGATGAGTCGGTGACCGATCCGTTATTTGCAGCGTATTTACGCAAATTTATGGATGATGAAGTCACACCATTATTAGACCAACTAGACGGTATTGATTTAACTCAGTACAAAGACACCTTAATTGAGCGTTTTGCTAATCCAAACATTAAAGACAGTTTGGCGCGTATTTGTTTAGAAAGCTCAGCAAAATTACCTAAGTTTCTTATTGCTTCAATTAATGAAAACATCGCACAGGGCCGAGATACTTCTTTAGCGACTTTAGTTATTGCAGCGTGGTGTTTATACAGTGACAAGCGTGTGGATCAGCAAGGTAATAAACTTGATATTAACGACCAAATGGCTGCTCAATTACACGATTATGCAAGTAAAACCGAGCAAGATCCTTTGGCGTTTTTACAGATAACCGACTTATTTGGTGAGTTAAATAATCAGGCTAATTTCTGTAAGGATTACCGCCAAGCCATTGCTACATTGTATGCACCTGGCAGTGATATAAAAACGATTATGCAAGCAAGATTACAAGCAAAAGGTTAAGCCATATGAATAGCATATTAATTAATCATAAAGCCAAGGCTGATATTAACATCAGTTGTTTTGGTGAAGTGTTGTGGGATTGCTTTCCTGACGGTAAGCGCGTTGGCGGGGCACCACTAAATGTGTGTGTTAGGCTCAATGCGTTAGGCATTAAAGGCGCCATGATTAGTGCTGTTGGTGATGATGCGCTTGGGCAAGAGTTGTTGGCCTTTATTGATGAGCGTGGCGTCAATCGTGATTGTATTGCCATTGATCCGCATAAAAGTACCAGTACAGTACAAGTAACATTAGATAAAAATGGATCTGCATCATATGAAATTGTTGCCGACACTGCCTGGGATAATATTGAGTTAACAGACAGTGTGATTAGCCAGGTAAAACAGGCTGATGTATTTGTGTTTGGTAGTTTAATCGGCCGAAGCCCTGTCTCTTTTGCAACGTTAGCTGCTTTAGTGGAATGCGCTAATTTTAGTGTGTTTGACGTTAACCTTCGTGCGCCACACTATGACATCGACAGTATAGTTAAGTTGATGAATAAAGCTGATTTTATCAAATTAAACGATGATGAGTTATACGAGATAGCTAAAGCAATGGGGTCACCGTTTAATTCTTTAGAACAAAATTTAGATTTTATTGCTGCGCAAACACAAACTCAGTATTTGTGTGTGACAAAAGGCAGTCATGGTGCTTTGTTAAGTGTTAATGGCCAAAAGTTTTACAACTCTGGCTACTTAGTCAAAGTGGTTGATACGGTTGGTGCAGGCGATTCTTTTTTAGGATCGTTATTGTATCAATTATGCACTGACAATAATCCACAGTTTGCCATCGATTTTGCTTGCGCTGTTGGTGCGATGGTTGCTCAGTCTGCTGGTGCAACACCTGTGTTAACGCTTGAACAAATTAATGCATTTATGCAGCCACAATAAGGGGTTAATGGATAAGGCAGTAAACCGTTTTATGTAAACAATTGTTGTATGTAAAAGTGAAGTGTCGTGTGTCGTTTGGGTTAGTTCCCCTTTATTTAACCCAGTAGCGCTTAGTTGAGATAACTAAGCGCTTTTTTCTTTTCTAACCACCATTAGTGCTCGTTGTTTAACTCTAAAATCCCTGCACTTTTAGAACCAAACAACTGTTGATGTAACCTGCCTGCAAACTCATCTGTCATGCCTGATATATAATCTGCAATTACTCGCATAGGGTTGGTTTGCTCTGAGGTTGCCGTTAACCATCGCTCGCGCGTATTAACGGGTAATAAACGTTCAGGATCTGAGGCAAAAGCTTCAAATAACTCCATTACAATTTGCTGGCCTTTATATTCGATCATTTGAATTTCAGGCTTACGAATGACGTATTTAAACACCAGTTGTTTGAGTACATGAAGCGTTAGGGCAAAATCGGTTTGTAATTCTGCATTATATTTGAGTAACTCGGCTTCAAAGAGCTCATGGGTATTGATATTTATGGCAGTAACAAAGCCATTTACCAGGGTGCCAATGGCATCTTTTCGAAGGTGATGCTCGTGAGAAAACAGCTTTTCGCCAATCTTGGCAATTTCTGATTTAAGCCACTCATCATTTATATTGCAAAGTGGCTCTACGACATCGCTTTGCCATTGCCTTTGGTTAACAATGCCCATGACGATGGCGTCTTCGAGATCGTGTACTGCATAGGCAATATCATCTGCCAGCTCCATAATTGAGCAGTCTAATGATTTAAAGCGCGTTTTAAGGTGAGGGTAATGGGTGTTAACTGTGCTTTGCTCGCTGCTAATAAACAATTGCCGGTCGTCGTCGCTCAGAGCAGATAATACCCAATCAATAATCGGTTGGTCATCGTCAAATAACCCTTTTACGGGCGGCCAATCAGAGGGCTTTAATTGCCTATGGTTTGCAATGTCGGGTTTGTTGAGATCTATATACAGTTGTGAATGCATTGCCGGGTATTTCATGATCCCAAGCAAGGTTCGTCTTGTGAGGTTCATGCCCCAGGATGGCGTGTAAGGTTCTAGTCTCGACAAAATCCTGAAGGTTTGGCCGTTGCCTTCAAATCCGCCGTGATGGCGCATCATATAATTCAGTGCAACTTCACCGCCGTGTCCAAATGGCGGGTGACCTATATCGTGAGCTAAACAGATTGATTCGATTAAACTCATTGAGTTGAGTAAGGGTTTTAACTGAGGGTATTTACGGCGTAATTGGGCGGTAATGCCTGTACCGATTTGAGACACTTCTAGCGAATGCGTTAACCGTGTGCGATAAAAATCATTCATACCAACACCGAGTACCTGGGTTTTGGCTTGTAAACGTCTAAATGCAGCTGAGTGCAGTATGCGAGCGCGATCGCGTTGAAAAGGGCTTCGATGATCATTACGGCGTTGCTTGTCTTCACCTAACAGGCGCTGGTGCCATACATTGTCTTGCTGTGTTGTGGTGTCGGACATAGGGCTCCTTACAGCATTTGATTAATTTCGTCTAAATTGAGGGTAAAGCTTGGGATAAAACAGTCTCTAAAATATCGTACTGCTGGGTTAGGGTTTTCATCTAGCATGTGTTCTAAACGTTTACGGGCACTGTTAAATTCACTGTTTCCGGCTTTTTGTTCTTCTAAACATTTTAAATAGGCGCACAGGGTGTCGGCGGCTTTAACAATGGCTTTATATTGTGGGTCGGCCTGTTCGCTAATAAATAAGCTGCGATAATCGTCTTTAAATTCATCGGGCACCATTTCTAACATACGTTGCTCTGCAATGGCTTCTATCTTTTTATATTCCGCTTCAATTTCTTTATTAAAGTACTTCACCGGCGTCGGTAAATCGCCTGTTAGAATTTCACTGGCATCATGATAAATCGCAATGGTTGCGGCTTTGTTTGCGTCTAAGTGGGTTGCAAACTTCTTATTACTGATAATCACTAATGCATGGGCGACCATGGCCACTTGTAATGAATGCTCCTGAACGTTTTCACGGCGAACGTTATACATTAATGGCCAACGTTGAATTAACTTCATCCGGGCTAAATGGGCAAATAAATGGCTCATGAGACTCCTTACTGCGCTCAATCAACTGTAGTTTCTGTTTTGTCAGCTTACCTGAGCTTTAGGATAAAAAAAAGCGACTGTTCAGTCGCTTATCTTTAAGTTATGTTGAAAATCAACCCATTTACTGGCGGTAATCTTCTAAAAAGTCACCAAACTCGTGTAGTGCTTTGGCCAAATCTTCTTTATGCGGTAAAAATACAACACGTAAATGATCGGGCTCTGGCCAATTAAACGCAGTGCCTTGTACTAGCAAAATTTTCTTTGTTTTAAGCAAATCTAACACTAGGCGTTCATCATCGCGCAAATTAAACTTTTTCATGTCTAATTTTGGGAAGGCATATAAGGCGCCTTTTGGCTTTTTGCAGCTCACGCCAGGAATTTGATTAAGCAATTCGTACACGGCATCTCGCTGTACGGTTAACCGACCATTAGGCAGAATTAATTCGTTAATTGATTGATAGCCGCCTAAAGCCGTTTGTATTGCATGTTGATTGGGTACGTTGGCACATAAGCGCATAGAGGCAAGCATTTCTAGGCCTTCAATGTAGCTCTTGGCTGCCTTTAAATTTCCCGATAACATCATCCAACCCACGCGAAAACCCGCGGCGCGATATGCTTTAGATAAACCATTAAAGGTGATGGTTAAAATATCGTCAGACAAACGCGCGGCAGGAATGTGCTTTGCCTCGTCATATAAAATTTTATCGTAAATTTCATCAGCAAATAATATGAGGTCGTGCTGGCGGCAAAGTTCAATAACCTGTAACAGCAACTCTTCACTATATACTGCGCCAGTTGGGTTGTTTGGGTTAATTAATACTATGGCTCGAGTGCGGCTGCTGATTTTACTTTTTATATCGTCTAAATCTGGAAACCAATCTGCTTCTTCGTCGCAACGATAGTGCACGGCTTTGCCACCGGCTAAATTCGCTGCCGCTGTCCACAATGGATAGTCAGGCGAGGGGATGAGCACTTCATCGTCGGTATTGAGTAACCCTTGCATGGCCATCACAATTAGCTCAGAGACACCGTTACCAATATAGATATCTTCAATATCTACCCCAAATATACCTTGTGCTTGGTAATGTTGCACAATGGCTTTGCGGGCAGAAAATAACCCTTTAGATTCGCAATAACCTTGGGCGCTGGGCAGGTTTAAAATCACGTCTCGCACGATTTCTTCTGGGGCTTCAAATCCAAATGGGGCTGGGTTACCGATGTTTAATTTTAAAATACGGTGACCTTCGTCTTCTAAACGACGGGCCTCTTTGTGAACAGGTCCTCTGATGTCGTAGCAAACAGAGTCAAGTTTATTGGATTTGATTATGGGGCGCATACTTCTCTCGATAACTAATTACGGCTTAAGTTAGCGAACCATAACGAATTTATTGATATTGTGGAAGAGGCAAATGTACAAATTGAATAATAATATTAGTGATTAATGCTGTTTTGTGGGCTACTTAAGCCTTTGCTTTAGTGTTTTATGCTGTGGAGTTTGTTGTTTTTAGATTTTTAATGTTGTTTGGGTGCAAAAAAGCCAGCACGTATGCTGGCTTTTGGGGTGTTTACTTGAGTTATTGCTATTTCTGCTTAAACTCAAATTAACAGGCGATTAAACGCGCTTTTTGAACTCGCCAGTGCGAGTGTCAATTTCAATTTTGTCGCCCACTTTAACGAAGTCTGCAACAGTAACAGTACCACCACCAGTGATAGTCGCTGGCTTCATTACTTTACCTGACGTATCGCCACGAGCAGATGGCTCAGTGTAGATAACTTCACGTACGATGTGCACTGGTAATTCTACAGAAATGGCTTTGCCGTTGTAGAATGTCACTTGGCATTGATCTTCCATACCATCAACGATGAATGCTGCTGCATCACCTAGGTTGTCAGCTTCAACGTCGTATTGGTTGTATTCTTCATCCATAAATACATACATAGGATCAGCAAAGTAAGAATACGTACAATCTAGACGTTCTAAAATGATATCGTCTAACTTGTCTTCACCTTTGAAGGTTTGTTCAGTGCCAGAATCGAGCAATAAGTTTTTTAATTTTAACTTAACGATTGCAGCGTTACGGCCAGAACGAGTTGTTTCAGTTTTTTGAACAACCCATGGGCTGCCATCTAACATGATCACGTTACCAGGACGGATTTCATGAGCAGTTTTCATTGTACTATTTCCTATATATATGGACTTTTTATATTTACAGAGCAGTATCTTAGCTATTTTTAACGAATTGAACTAGTCGACTCGCAAGATCTGCATCATTTAATGCGTTATTTGGCCAATTAATGGCATGTTGCTGTAACGGCAAAATAACAGAATTTAATTGTTGCCAATAACTCACTATGGCATTTTGATCGCCTTGATTGAAGGCCAAATTCACCTCACGCCAAGGGGTCGCGATTTCTGCCGGCAGATTATCGCAGTAAATCTTCATAAAAGCTTCTAATTTTACCAGATGATAATCATCTTCTTGCGGATAAATGTGCCAAATAAATGGTTTTGCAGCCCATTGTGCTCGTAAAAATGAATCTTCACCGCGTACAATATTAAAATCAGCGCTCCATAACAAGCGATCAAAGCCAATTTGGTCGGTCATAGGTAAGATATGAACCGTGAGATTGCCAATAGAGAATTGTTGACCGGGTATCAAATTTTGTGTGTCACAATTGAGCACGGACGCCAAGCTGGTTAAACTGCGGCCTTTTGGGACAAGTGCATGTATGGCGGTGGCAGATGTTTGCCAATGGTGAATGAGGGCAGGAAGCGCTTCGGTTTCGTAGCTAAATACACTGATAACAGAGTCATTAACTTTAATTCCATGTAAACCGAGGTCGGCAAATAATGCCATCTTATTGTTAGGATTTGCTTGCCATTGAATGCGATCATTAAGAATATGTTTTTCGCAAATCAATCCGCCCGTGTTATGGGTAAATCCTGGGAAATAAAACCACTTTTTTATGCCATTCATTTGCGTTGACGGTAAACCATGACAGCCTTCAACCCACTCTTCGGCGCTTAAATATTCTAAGTTTATCCAATGAGGTGTTTGGCTTTGTGGGCATTGATGTAATTGCTCAATAACGGTTTTTACCTGTTCGGGTAATTCACAGGCAAACGCCTCTATGACGACTTGGCCAGCGTTGTAGCTTGTATCCAGTGGGTTATTCCATTGAAATATATTCACACCGTTAAAGGTTTGCTGTGGCAGGCTTGGGTTTAATGTCGGTAAGATATGCGAAAAACTGTGTAGATCATCGACCCATAAATTAACGGGTAAAAGGTATTCTGCTGCCAGTTGTTTCGCTAAACGCCACGTTACGCCGATGTCGCCATAGTTGTCGACCACGGTGCAAAAGATGTCCCAGTGCTTAGCTGTGGGGTTGGGCTTTATTGTAGGCATAACTAGATTGATCGTCAGGGTAGATGTTTATACTAAAAAAGCGGCTATAAGCCGCTTTTTGTTGACAGAGTCGGCCAGGATTTAGTCGGCCAATTCAGCTAAACACATTTCGTCGTAAATTTGCTTAACCCATGCATCAACACGTTCTTCTGTTAATTCTGGCTGGCGGTCTTCGTCGATCCCTAAACCGACAAAGTGCTTATCGTCGACCATACCTTTAGAGGCTTCAAAGTCGTAACCTTCCGTTGGCCAGTGACCAATGATGATACCACCACGGGCTTCAACGATGTCGCGGACCATGCCCATTGCATCCAAGAAGTATTCTGCATAGTCTTCTTGGTCACCACAACCAAAAATCGCCACTAACTTGTCGGTAAAGTCGATTTGCTCAAGTTCTGGGAAAAAATCATCCCAATCGCACTGTGCTTCGCCGTAATACCAGGTCGGGATACCAAACATAAGCAAGTCGTATTCAGCGATTTGCTCTTTGGTGCTCTTAGCGATGTCTTTAACATCGATCATGCTTTTACCCAGTTTTTTCTGGATCATTTTGGCTACAGCTTCGGTGTTACCTGTGTCGCTACCGAAAAAAAGACCTACAGTTGCCATTGTCTATCCTTTAAATATCTAGTTCGCGTTGTGCGATGTTCGAAAAACGTCTCAGTTGTCGAGTTGCTGTTGCAGAATAAATTCGATTAACTGGCTACGACTGATGTTACTGTTCAAAGCTTGTTGGTTCAAGGCATCATATAAATCTTGTGACACTTTTAACTCTATTCGCTTTAAACCGTTAGCGCGATCACGCTGAATTTGGTTTCGCTTATTGATCTTTAATTGCTGTTCCCGAGACAGTGGGTTACTTCTCGGACGCCCTCGGCGTGTTTCTGTGGCAAAAAGGTCAATAGTCGTTCTATCTGTTGTTTCTTTTGCCATTGTATTTTTAACCGATCCCAGAGCCTTCCCAGGTCATCTGTATAATACCTTTTGCAATAAACCCGGCGCAGCCGAGAAATAGCACTGCCCAAACAATATATCGACCAAATTTAGGGACATTACCTTGCTTGAGCACATCATGGATTGCCATACCGATAAAGAAGAATATCGCAGCAAAAAACAAGTTTAACCCAACGGCTTCAATTTGATCCATGTACTGATTTAACATACTTCTACCTTCGCTTTTATCATGTCTGGCGAAAAGAGGGCGCGAATATATCACATCGTGTCAGAATTGGGTATGCGCAATAAAGTAAATTATTAAATTTACCCTTGGTTTTGTTCAATAAACTCAGCAACGATACGATTAAACATTTCAGGCTTTTGTGCATGTAGCCAATGGCCTGTGCCATTTAGGGTTTTTGCGGTGACCTGTGGAAATTGGCGAACAATTTCATCCCGGTGTTCTGCCGTAACATAGTTTGAGTCCCCGCCGCGTATAAATAGCGTTGGCTTGTTAAAATGTACATCAGCACTGATTGGCAAATCCCAACCAATAATACGTTCATAGGCGTTAATTAGACCATCAAGGTTCATTTTCCATTCAAAGCCAGACTCGGTTCGTTGTAGGTTTTTAAGTAAAAACTGTGCGGTACCTTCATCTATGCCAGAAGACACTAAATGGGTTAATGCCGATTTACGGCTGGTATTTTCGTCAAAGACTAGGCTGGTTAGCCCTGCAAATACAGTTTGATGGCGTGGCTCATAAGCCACAGGGGCAATATCTGCAACGACTAGACTTTTTACTCGTGTGGGATGTAACAATGCCATTGCCATGGCGATTTTTCCGCCCATTGAGTGACCAACCACATGTGTAGCAGTTAGGTTTAATTGATCTAATAACTGAACCATTGCATTAGCCAGTGTTGGGTAATCCATATCGTCCCAGTGTTCACTTAAACCGTGATTAGGCACATCGACACGGATAACTTGATGATTGTGAATTAACACACTACCTAAGTTTTTTAAGTTATCCAGATTGCCAAATAAACCATGAATAAGCAGCACCGGTTCGCCGTGACCGTCAGAAACATAATGCATAATGCGATAAACTCGTTACAACAATGAATGGGGCAGAATTTTGCGGTAATGAGTTAAGCAAATCAAGTTTTGATGCTTGTTTAAGCCAATGTTGCTGTAAATTTAAACGTGTACCAATAATTTTTAATGAATATGAACGATTAAATGATTTTGTCACTTTATTAGTAGGTTATGCTTGGCATACACTGAAGCTATATTTTGATCCCGATACGTTAATTTGATCGGCGATCGCTCGTTTGGCGTTAGTTGTTTGGTAACGTTAAACCTAATACAGATAAAAGAATAAGGATGACTCTGATGAAATACATTGAAATTGATGAAGAACTTTATCGTTATATTGCCAGTAAAACGGAACGTATTGGTGAGAGTGCTTCAGATATTTTACGTCGTTTATTACATTTATCAGTGGAAACCGTTGTTGTTGATTTACCCGATGCCATTAGTGAGCCTAGCCTTGAAACTGAGCCAAAGCCAGTATCAGACGCTCAGAGTCAACGCAGTCAGTTATTTAACCAAGCAAAAGCGGCCGTTGAAAAAGTCATTGCAGATCAAGCCTCGCCAGATACAAAAACAGAGTCAGAAGACAATACCGTCGTGATTGATTTTAAGTCTATCGTGAATGAGCATTTATTGGCTCAGCAAAAGGGCGCGGTGGGGCGGTTTATGTTTTTATTAGGCAATTTACAAGCCGCCAGCGCGACTGAGTTTAATAAGGTTCTTGATATTCAAGGTAAAGGGCGTTTGTATTTTGCCCGTTCAAAACAAGCGTTATTGGATTCAAGCCAGTCATCGAACCCGAAAGAAATTGGTGCCAGCGGTTTTTGGGTGACAACTAATAATAATACTGCGAAAAAGCAAACCATATTAACTGAGGTGTTGGTGCATTTGGGGTGTGACAGTGAAAAAGCTCGTATCATTGCGCAATACATTTAATTTAATCTTTGTTAACTAACTCAAGGAGACCACTTGTGGCCATTCATCAACGTGCAGGACAGCAAGCTTTACAAACGGATTTAGTGAATATTCCTAAATTGATGAGTCACTATTATCGTATTATTCCGAATGTGGAAGACGTGCAACAAAAAGTGACATTTGGTACATCTGGCCATCGTGGCAGTGCATTTAACACAAGCTTTAATCAAAATCACATTTGGGCGATAACACAGGCCGTTGTTGACTATCGTCAAAGTGCGAATATTACCGGCCCCATGATAGTGGGTTTTGACACCCACGCCTTGTCTTATGCGGCATTTATGTCTGTGGTTGAAGTCTTAACGGCTAACCAGGTAAAAATGTTAATCCAACAAGATGATGGATTTACCCCGACACCAGTTGTTTCTCAAGCCATTGTTCGTGCAAATGCGGCTAAGCCATCGGGTTTAGTGGATGGTTTGATTATCACTCCATCGCACAACCCACCACAAGATGGCGGCATTAAGTACAATCCACCTCATGGTGGACCGGCTGAAGGTGAGATCACTAAAATTATTGAAGCTAAAGCTAATCGATACCTAGCCGAGCAATTATCTGGCGTTAAGAAAGTCAATTATGGCGTGGCGGTTAAATCGGGTTGGATTGATGAGGTTGACTTTATTGCCCCTTATGTTGAGTCTCTGGCTCAAGTTATTGACATGGAAGCAATTAATAAAGCCAATATTCGTATAGGTGTCGATCCGTTAGGTGGTTCTGGTATTTATTATTGGGAACAAATTGCCGCCCAATATGGTCTTGATATAACGCTTGTTAATGACAAAGTAGACCCAACTTTTGGGTTTATGCCGCTGGACAAAGACGGCAAAATCCGTATGGATTGCTCATCGCCTTATGCCATGGCAGGGCTTCTTGCTCACAGCGAAAACTACGATTTATGTGTTGGTAACGACCCTGATTATGACCGTCATGGTATTGTGTGCCCAGGCTTTGGGTTAATGAACCCTAACCATTATTTAGCTGTGGCCATTGATTACTTGATGACACATCGCCCTGACTGGAATCAGTCGTTAGCAGTAGGTAAAACGTTAGTGTCAAGTGCGATGATTGACCGGGTGTGTCATGCACTAGGTCGTCAGTGCTTAGAAGTACCAGTGGGTTTTAAATGGTTTGTTGATGGTTTAGCCCAAAGCACCATTGCTTTTGGCGGTGAAGAAAGTGCCGGCGCGGCGTTTTTAAAACGTGATGGCAGCACCTGGTGTACTGATAAAGATGGCTTTATTTTAGCGCTATTAGCCGCTGAGATTTTAGCGGTGACCGGTAAAACGCCAGCGCAGCGTTATAAAGAGTTAACTGAAGAGTTTGGTGAGAGTTTTTATACCCGTATCGACAGCCCAATTAGCCTGAAGAAAAAAGCCAAGTTTGAATTGCTCAACGCTCAAAGCTTTACTGAGACCGAGCTTGCCGGTGAAGCTATTACAGCCATTTTAAGCCATGCGCCGGGTAACAATGCGGCTATTGGTGGGATTAAAGTGACCACTGCCAATGGCTGGTTTGCTGCTCGCCCATCTGGCACTGAAGCGTTATTTAAAATCTACGCTGAAAGCTTTATAAGCCAGCAGCATCTTGATGAGATTATTGCTCAAGCGCAAATCATGATTGATTCGGCTTTAAAAGGTTAGTTTGACTCACAGTAATTTTAACGCGTAAATAAAAAAGCACTGAATACTCAGTGCTTTTTTTGCCTAACAAAGAAGGTTATGCAAGATCGAATCGATCGGCATTCATCACTTTGGTCCATGCGTTAACAAAGTCGTTTACAAACTTCTCTTTTGCATCGTCTTGGGCATAAACTTCAGCGTACGAGCGTAAAATAGAGTTTGAACCAAACACTAAGTCAACACGAGTCGCAGTCCACTTCACTTTATTGGTACCACGTTCAACAATGTTGTACAGGTTGGTGCCGACAGGTTTCCAGCTGTAAGCCATGTCAGTTAAATTGACGAAAAAGTCATTTGATAACACCCCCACATTGTCGGTAAATACACCGTGCTGTGTGTTGTCGTAATTAGTGCCCAATACACGCATGCCGCCAACAAGTACTGTCATTTCATGTGCGGTTAAGCCCATTAATTGGGTGCGGTCTAGCATCATCTCTTCTGGCTGCACAACATAGTCTTTCTTTTGCCAGTTACGATAAGCATCGTGTAGTGGTTCTAACACTTCAAATGACTCAACATCGGTTTGCTCTTGGGTGGCATCACCACGACCAGGTGCAAACGGGACAGTGATATTAACACCAGCATCTCTTGCTGCTTGTTCAACAGCTGCACTGCCGCCCAGTACAATAAGATCTGCCATGCTCACTGATTTGCTGAACCCAGCTTGAACGCTAGCAAGTGCTGCAAGCACTTTTTGTAATCTTGCCGGTTCATTACCTTGCCAGTCTTTTTGTGGTGCTAAACGAATGCGAGCACCATTTGCGCCACCACGGTAATCAGAACCTCGGAAAGTACGCGCGCTGTCCCATGCGGTCGCCACTAGCTCAGCAACGCTTAACCCTGTGGCTAAGATGTTTGCTTTTAAGTCACTGATTTCTTGTTCAGTTAAGGTGTAATCCACTTTTGGAATAGGATCTTGCCAAATTAACTCTTCTGCTGGCACATCTGGGCCTAGGTAACGAGCTTTAGGGCCCAAATCACGGTGAGTTAGCTTAAACCAGGCGCGAGCAAATACGTCAGAGAAGTAGGCTGGATCTTTATAAAATCGTTCTGAAATCTTGCGGTATTGAGGATCCATTTTCATTGCCATGTCGGCGTCGGTCATCATAGGTTCGACTTTAATTGACGGGTCTTCAACGTCTGCAGGCTTGTGCTCTTCTTTAAGATCGACAGCCTTCCATTGCCATGCGCCAGCAGGGCTTTTGGTGAGTTCCCAATCGTAGTTAAGTAATAACTCAAAATAACCGTTATCCCATTGTGTAGGGTTTGTGGTCCAGGCGCCTTCAATACCACTGGTGACGGTATCGCGGCCAATTCCTCGGCTTTTTTTGTTGATCCAACCTAGGCCTTGCTCTTCAATATCCGCACCTTCTGGATCTGGGCCTAAGTTCTCAGCTCGGCCGTTACCATGGGCTTTACCTACTGTGTGACCACCTGCGGTAAGGGCAACGGTTTCTTCATCATTCATTGCCATACGCGCGAAGGTAATGCGAATGTCGTGTGCGGTTTTCAGTGGATCTGGGTTACCGTCAACCCCTTCAGGGTTCACATATATTAAGCCCATCATGACTGCAGCAAGTGGGTTCTCGAGATCGCGCTCACCAGAATAACGGCTGTTTTCAGATCCACTTGGTGCTAGCCATTGTTTTTCTGAACCCCAATAGATGTCTTTTTCTGGATGCCAAATGTCAGCGCGACCACCAGCAAAGCCAAAGGTTTTTAAGCCCATCGATTCATAGGCTACGTTACCAGCCAAAATCATCAGATCAGCCCAAGAGAGTTTGTTGCCATATTTTTTCTTGATTGGCCATAAAAGGCGACGAGCTTTATCTAAGTTGCCGTTATCTGGCCAGCTGTTAAGTGGAGCAAAACGTTGGTTACCTGTGCCAGCACCACCGCGACCATCGGCAATACGGTAGGTACCTGCTGAGTGCCAGGCCATACGGATCATCAAACCACCATAGTGGCCCCAGTCTGCTGGCCACCAGTCTTGGCTGTCTGTCATTAGTGCGGTGAGATCTTTTTTTACAGCGGCAAGGTCTAAAGATTTAAAGGCTTCACGATAGTTAAAATTAGGATCCATTGGATCGGTTTTGCTGTCGTGTTGATGAAGAATATCGAGGTTAAGTGCGTTAGGCCACCATTCCATCACATCGTTAGCTACAGCGGTGTTACCGCCGTGGTTTACCGGACATTTACCCTGGGGGTGTTTTGCTTTTTCCATGAGATTTTCCTTTATCACAGTACGAGTTTATACGTTAAGCACCATTGACTATCTCTCAAGACTAACTGACTCAATTTGGCTATTAAAGCGACTTTTATGAATCTGTCTAATCGATTTTACTAATACAGAGTTCGTTCAAGTTTATAGGCCTAATTGATCAACCTCCGCTCTCGATATTCGGTGAATGTACGACTCTGAGGTTGTCTGCTACGTGTACATATTTTCAAAACCTTAGATTCAAAATCATATCCAACTTGTCGTTTACACTGATACTTTGTCGAATTAGCATAGCAATACTTATTAAGTTAATTAGACTCGATTATCGGCGTAAAAGTATGTTGGTTTTTTAATGAATGCTCAGAACGGTGAGCGCTTAATAATAGAACAATTTTTAATTGAAAAGATTAAAGAATTATTTAATTGAAAAGTATGATCTACATCATTAAATGATTTTATGCTGGGTAAAGGTTTGTCAACGAATGTGGGCAGAAACCGCAAGCGATAAACATGCCAATCATAGGGTGGCTGACATTGCCATCCTATGATTGCGCGTTGTTATGGAGGCGTTATGATTAACCGCGACAGCCAAATAACTTTAATTCAGTAATGGCGTTTGCGACTGCTTCTGGTACCACCTCTTTCCATTCGTCTTGTCCACGGCAAATTTGTTGTAAAATTTCACGTGAATAAATACTGAATAATTCAGGGTTGCTGTTTTCTATGCTGGTGATGAAGCCATTATCGAGTAAATGGCGGAATAGATAACGCAAATTATTGGGCACGCTCACCGTGGTTAAGTCGTTAACTTCACCTTTTTCATTCATTTCTGGATAAACGAATAAGCGGGTATTGTCTGGGAAGAGTTTACCAAATGCTTCAAGAATACCGCCTTCCATGCCGCGGTAATATTCTTCATCAAAAATTTGCTTAATGTTAACCATTCCAACCACAATACCAATTTGTAATTGGGTGTATTGTCTAAAGTAGGCTCGCAGTGAAAAGTATCGGGTATAGTCCGATATCATCACGTTATAACCAAGTGTGTTAAGCAGCTTTACACGTTCCATGATGTCTTTTTCAGACATATTGGCGTCTTTACCGTGTAAATCATTTAATGAGATTTCGGCAATGAGTACAGTATTTTTGTTATTGACACCGTCAAGCAGAGTAAACGCTTTAAGGCCTTGCTCAATCATGTCGACATTGAGTTTTGTGACGGGCTTAAATGAACCGCGGATGGTCAATACGTTTTTTTTGTAGAGCATATCTGCAGGTATGGCCACACTGCCATCGGCTTTAAACATAATCGCCCGGGTTTTCCAGCTACGAATAAGGTGGATGTTCTTGGCTTGATTGTCTACATCTTCGAAATAGGGACCCTGAAAATCGATACAATCAATCTCAATACGATTGGCTTTCATGTTATCGGTTAACGAGTCGATGATTTTCTTTGGATCTTCAAAATAATAGTAGCTGGCATAAATCAGGTTGACTCCTAAAATGCCAAGAGCCTGTTGCTGCGCTTCTGCACTGTCGTCAAACATACGCACGTGCACTATGATATTTGAGGGCTCAGCGCCAGGATACATTTGGATCCGTACACCACACCAAGCATGACATTCGTTTTTACGATTAAAGCTTTTTGCTGCCACGGTAGCTGCATAGGTAAAGTAGCGAGATGATTTAGAACGTACAGAACCGACACGATCAACCACTAAATCAAACTCTTGCTCCATCATTGCAAGCACGCGTGCCTTGCTGACATAGCGGCCATCTTCTTGAACGCCATAAATGGCATCTGAGAACTTCATATCGTAAGCAGACATGGTTTTAGCGATTGTGCCCGCCGCCGCGCCAGCGACAAAGAAGTTACGCGCTACTTCCTGGCCCGCACCAATTTCAACAATAGTACCGTACTTTTTGTCGTCTAAATTTAGGCGTAAAGCTTTTTCTTTGGTGCCTCGGGAACTGACTTGCTTATCCATATTATCTCCAACCGATTTGCGTCTAGCTTTTCAATTTTGCTGACAATGTTATATCAACAGTCAATGACTGTCAGTGTTAGACTGAAATTATTGAGATTATTATTGAAAACCACTGCGCTTTAGCGGTTCTCGTTTCTTGGTACATCAATCATTGTTTGTAAAAATACTGCTGAGAAAGGGGCTTTTTGTTGCTTTTTAATTTGCGGGCTTAAGCCATTTTCTATTAATACAAATAAGTAGTCATGGCCGTTGCTTGCTTTGACTTTACCAGCAAGATTGGCCACACCTAACATGCTGCCCGTTTTGGCAAATACATGGTTTTTTAAGGGTGATTTATTAAAGTAACGTTTGTAACGTAAGGTGCCGCTAACACCAGACTCTGGCAAGGTGTCGAGTAAAAAATGATATTCAGGGTGCTGATAAACTGTGGTCAGTACATTTAGTACTTGCTGTGCACTGAGTAAATTATAACGTGATAACCCTGAACCATCTGCAATGTTGGCGCCAGCTAAGTCGATACCTAAAGAATACAATATGGCTTTCAATGCTTGACTACTTCGAGCAAAGTCACTGGGCGATTGATAATACGACTCGCCAAGTTTTTTTAATAAACTGTCTGCAATTAAATTATCTGACTTTAATAGCATGGTTGATAACAATGCTGTTAATGGGGTAGATTGATGACTGGCAATCAGTTGCCGTTGACCCGATGCAGGTTTAATTTGGTGGCGACTTAGTACCATAGGCGCATTATGTTGTATGCCTAAAGTGGTTAATTGCTTAGCCACAATATTTTGGGCATAAAGTGCGGGGTGCGTAATCGCAATCGCTAGGGGTAATGATTTAGCTCCTACGTGGCAACCTGTGAGATGGTAACGATTATTGTCAAATCGGTTTAGGGTTAATTGGCAGGCTGGTTGGCTGTTGGCTTGCGTATACACCGAGCCTGCAGGAGCGGCTTTGTGTTGCGATTGTGCCACGGTAGGGTTAATAAAGTAGGCATCGTTGCTAATGTCGATAGGGCGCTTGCCCATTAACGTTATTTGAGCGGTTTTATTATACCCTTTGGTTGACAAACGCCCATAAACGCAATTTTTATCAATAATAAAAGGCGATATTGGCGCGGCATAACAAATGCCTAAATCATCCCACACCCAACCAGGCGCTTGTAGTTGGCTGTCTTGATCGCTGACTAACACTACTTGGCCGTCAATTTTCTTGATGCCTAGATCCCGCAATGATGTCAGTAATTGGTATAGGTTTTGATACGTTAATGTAGGGTCGCCACTAAATTCGACATAAATATCACCCCCATAAACTCCATTACTTATTATCTGTTTGGTGAGCGGCGTTGGATGGTATGTGCTTAATTGGGTTTGGTAATAAAAATTTGGGCCGAGTTGCTTTGTTGCCGCTAATGCCGTTAACAGTTTTTGAATGCTCGCTGGCTGCATCAATGATTGGTCATTATAGGTAAATACAGCTTGTTGTGTGGTCATGTCCCAAACACTTATTCCAAGTTGCGCGTAAGCCGGCTTAAGTAATTGCAACATGTTTTCAAGGTATTGGGTTTCGGCTTTATCTGAGGCGGTTGTTTCAATGACCTGTGAAGATGTCGCTAGATTTTGTGGGATTTTTATTTCTGCTAATGCAGCCGGAGCCGCTAAAAAATAAGTTGTTAATACACATAACAGGCTACATAAGCGCAAATGCTGCCGCTGAGAAGGTTTTTGGGGCAATGCAGTAGGAAAAGGTAAATACATATCTGCCTATAACGTTGTCTAAGTGCGATGATGCTTTGCAATATCTTGTTATTTTAGCTTAACAAATTATTCACCGAAACGACTATATAGGGCGTTTAGCAAAATATATTGTTGAGGTTAATGCTCTAATGGTCAAACGGCTTATATACCAAAGGGATTACGCGAAAGTCGGCACTTAGTGGCGTAAGTTGCTGTGCACTAAGCCAGCACATTGCAACATATTTAGCTAGGTTGTGTTCATTTTGTGCAATTAATGCCACTAAAACCTGTATAAAGTAAGAAACATCTTGCTCATCACTTGGTTAGTCGGTAATTTCTATCAGCTAAATTAGGCTCCATTGCTGCGATTTAACGCAAACTTAACCATTGTATGGTCTATTAATGCGATATCTTGTGGAAAAGGGGGGGGTGTGGCGAAACGTCTGTCAATATTGCCCGTTAAGCCCGAAGCCTTGCTTATGTCGCAGCCCACATAATCATAACGATAGGCTGTAGACTGTTTTATTTTCTCATCACTTTACGATTGTGAGAGTCACTCATTTTTAAGGAGGATGCCTTGCTGGATAAGCTAGGTGGTATAGCGCTAAAAGCGGATGCGGTATCTTGGTTGTTAACTCCCCAAGAATTTAAACAAGCATTATTAGCTCGAATTGCATCAGCAACATCTTCAATTTACATTGCCGCCTTGTACGTCGAAGACGATGAAGCCGGCCGTGAAGTGTTGCATGCGTTATTAGCTGCTAAAGCGCGCCAACCAGATTTAGACATCAAAGTACTGGTCGATTATCACCGTGCCCGTCGTGGGCTCATTGGCCATAAAGGCGACAGTGGTAATTATATTTTGTACCGTAATTTGATGGACGAAGCATCGCATCCGTTTGATATTATTGGTGTACCGGTTAAATCACGTGAGTTTATGGGCGTGTTGCACCTCAAGGGCTTTGTTATTGACGATGCCGTGATATATAGCGGTGCAAGTATTAACAATATTTATCTGCACCAAAAAGATAAGTACCGATTTGATCGTTATCATGTCATTGAAAGCGCTGAATTAGCTCGTTGTATGCGCGATATGATAAAAAATGACATCATCAATGATGCTGCTGTTAGCGTGTTAAGTCAGCCTTTAGAAAACGAATACAACCCTGAAAAGCAGGATATTAAGAACTTTAAAAACAAGCTCTCTCAAGCGCATTATCAGTATTCTGGCACAACCGTTGGTAATCGTGTTACTCCGCTATTGGGGTTGGGGCGTAAAAATAATTTATTGAACGACACTGTCATTAAGCTGGTTGAGTCATCTAGGCAACACCTGTTTATTTGTACCCCCTATTTTAACCCTCCAGCCATATTATCACGAGCACTGGCTAAGCATCTTCGTGCGGGCAAAAAGATAGACATAGTGGTAGGTGATAAAACCGCAAACGATTTTTACATACCACCAGAGCAAGATTTTACAACCATTGGTGCTTTGCCATACATGTATGAGCAATCGTTACGTAAATTTGCCAAACGCCAGCAATGGGCCATTGAAAATGGTCAGTTGAATATTCATTTATGGAAAGACGGCATCAATAGTTTCCATTTAAAGGGGATTAGTGCCGACAATCGTAAACACCTTATTACAGGCTCTAATCTTAACCCCCGTGCGTGGGCATTAGATTTAGAAAATGGCTTGTTGTTACATGACGAGTCAGGAAGTTGGAAAGCGTCTTTTATTGCTGAACAAGCACATATTTTATTGCATACCGAGCGCTTGTTTCATTACAGTCAAATAGACACTTTACATAAATATCCCAAGCCAGTGAAAAAGATCATGAATCGGATCCGTCGTTTAAAAGCTGATTTTTTATTGCGCCGTATCCTATAATCCTCATTGTATGAACCGTATTTTATATTCATCACCTTTATGGTGATGAATTTTTTTCACTTCAGAGTGTTATATGACCCAAGTTGTTAGCCAAAATCTTAAAGCTCCGATACATGCAGTGCATCGCTTGCATGCTTATCGAAAATCACTGTCAACAAAACCGTTTGGTGCGCGTGGGAAAAAGCTGATCCGTTGTGAATTGTGTTTATTGGGTGAATTATTTTGCACATGCAAATACCGGCAATATTTGGCGACGCAAGTCAGTTTTATGTTATTGATGTATAACGACGAAGTATTAAAGCCTACCAATAGCGGCCGCTTGATTGCTGATTTAATCCCTGATACCCATGCGTTTTTATGGACTCGTACAGATCCCGATCAAGCTATGTTTGCCGTGCTAAATGATGACCGTTATCAGCCTTACTTAGTGTTTCCGCAGCAATACATTGAAAACCAGCAACCTATTGTTAATCAAATTTTGCCACATGATTTAGGGCAAGCTCAGGGCAATAAAAAAATTCCCTTGTTGATTATGCTTGATGGTAGTTGGCGTGAAGCCATAAAAATGTACCGTAAAAGTCCGTATTTGCACCAGATGCCAGTGTTATCCTTTGCCCCTGAGGCATTAGCGACGTATGCACTGCGTAAAGGCAGTCATGATTTTCAGCTTGGTACTGCTGAAGTGGCTTCATTGGCGCTAACCGCAGCCCAAGAGCCGCAAAATGGTGTTGCGTTGTCTGCCTGGTTTGATTTATTTGTTGAGTCATCATTGCTTGGACGTAATCGCCGCGCTAAAGAAACCTTAACGCCGATAAATCAATATATTAACGCTTTTACTGATGCATTAGCTGTGAGCCTTGACCAACCGGTGAGTGATAAGTAAAAACTGGGCAATTTGCATCTTTTTGATTTTTACGGGATGCTAAATGGCAGCTCAATTGGATCGCTTGCTTGGTTTAAATCCTAAGTGCCATAATACAAATTTACCCGACTGATAAGGATGATATAACAATTGTATGGAAGACCTACTCAATAGCTCTGGGCATAACAGCATGCAAAAATTAGTCATATTATGTAGACTCGAACCCGGATGCCTAGGCCCTGATGGCGTCGGTCATATTATCACTTTTTCTCAACTTGCCGAGCGGAGCTTAGCCAATTTTAATGCCGATATATGCCAATGGTTTATCTCTCCTCGTTTTGATAAATCCTTAGCAGAAATTCAATACAGCCTTGCTGGTAAAATATTACCCCGCGATAAGGCCATCAAATTTGTGCAATCGTTCGATCAAAACCTTGATGATATAGAAGAGCGATTTGAAGACAAACTAACCCAGTTGATTAACCAATATATTGCCCGTAAACAGGCTCAATAAGGGTATATTGAGCCTGATGGTTGGCACGCTCTTTTTTACATAAGCCTATGTTGTATTGGGTTTAACATTCATAACAAGGAACATTATGACAACCCATACCCCAATTATTGCACAGGGCTCTTCACGCTTAAACGTTGCCGATTTACATTTACTTTTGCAGCAACAGTTTGGCTTTGCTGAGTTTAGAGAAGGGCAGCAACAGGTCATCGAAACGATTTTGTCTGGTCACTCCGCGTTAGCGATTTTCCCCACTGGTTCTGGTAAATCTTTGTGTTATCAGTTTTGTGCTCAACAACTGCCCAATTTGACGTTAGTGATTTCACCATTATTGGCATTAATGAAAGATCAGCTGGCTTTTTTGGCCAGTAAAGGCATTGCTGCCGCCAGTATTGATTCGAGTTTAACCTACGAGCAAACTCAACAAGTTATGCGAGATATTCGTGACAAACAGACTCGGATATTAATGGTCTCGGTTGAGCGTTTTAAAAATGAGCGCTTTAGGCAGTTTTTACATTCTGTGCCGATTTCATTACTGGTGGTTGATGAAGCTCACTGCATTTCAGAGTGGGGGCATAATTTTCGTCCTGATTATTTAAAAATTCCGCAGTTTTGTCAGGCGTTTTCAATCCCACAAACCTTGTTACTAACGGCCACAGCAACAGAACAGGTTAAACGCGATATGGCCTCGCGGTTTGCATTGGCACCACAGCAGATTGTTCAAACTGGTTTTTATCGTTCAAATTTAGATTTGTCTGTGATTGCCGTGACTGAACAAGAGAAAAATCATCATCTTGTGCATTATGTAAAGCACTTTACGGCGAGTGATTGCGTAGGGATAGTGTACGTTACGTTACAGCACACTGCAGAAGACGTTGCCCAGCTGTTAAAAACGGCTGGGGTTAACGCGCAGGCGTATCATGCAGGGATGGAGCAAGAGTCACGACAAAGTATTCAGCAACAGTTTATGGATAATCAAGTCCAGGTGATAGTCGCGACTATTGCCTTTGGTATGGGAATAGATAAATCTGATATTCGCTTTGTTATTCATTATGACTTACCTAAATCGATAGAAAATTACAGTCAGGAAATCGGCCGAGCAGGGCGCGATGGACAGCTATCTTATTGCTATACTCTGGCAAACTTGGATGGGTTAAATACGGTCGAAAACTTTGTGTATGGCGATACACCTGAGCCAGAAAGCATTGCTGATTTATTAGAGATTATTGCGACAGAAACGGATCAAGGGCGCTGGGAAGTGCAAGAGCTATCTTTATCTACCGCTTGCAACATTAGAACGCTGCCCTTAAAAACCTTATTTGTGCAGTTAGAACTCATGGATGTGATTAAGCCAAGTTTTGCGTATTTTGCCGACTTTAAATATCGCTTTGTTGAAGACAAACACGTCATACTTAATCGCTTTAACCCTGAGCGCCAGGCATTTTTAAACCAGATATTTGAACATACGCATTTTAAAAAGATTTGGGGGCAACTGGATTTTGACCGTTTGTACCAGCAATATGGTAGCGAGCGTCAGCGGGTAGTTGCAGCGCTTGAATATCTAGCCGAACAACAATTGATTGTGCTTGAAACAAAAAAAATTACTCAAGTATTTACCGTCAATCAGCAAGTGTTGCACTCTACTTTGCAGCGACAGCAACTGACGCAACAATTATCGGACTATTTTAGTGATAATGAGCGCAAAGAAATTGTGCGGATAAGTAAGTTGGTCGCCTATTTTGAGCTCGACACTTGTTTAAGTTCTGCATTAGCGCTGTATTTTGATGATCACGCTGCGCCACAAACATGTGGCCATTGCAGTGTTTGTCGAGGGCAAATTGCGGTATTATCTAAACAGACGTTGCCTGCATTACCAGAGGCAGACAACATTGCCACTTTACTTGCACCATTGCAGCAAGTGGTTCAAGACAAATCGTTACCCACTTTGACCATAGCAACACAGGCTAAGTTTTTAGCTGGTATGGTGATGCCAAGATTTAGTCGATTGAAAGTTAAACAATTTGAAGGCTTTGGCCGTTTTAGTGCTTATCGATACCAAGACATTCTGGATGCTCTTAAGAAGGTGAATTCATGAAACCCGTTCCAGAAGCATTATTAAAGAAACACGCTAATTTAGTGCAAACTGAAGGCGTGACTGTCATTTCTCATACGCAGCGAGAAATCGGTGATTGGGTGCTGCAAACCCTTATGATTGAAAATTGTGATGTTCCCTTTAAGTACAAAAGACCTAAGCGCTTTAAAAGTTTGCAGGGTCAAAAGGTGAATTTAATTTATTACCCTTCTAAAGAAGTGATTGCAGGCTTTGAAATCGAAATAATGCAAGTCGTGCGGGTACGACGCTATTAATCACTCTTCTACTGGCTCTGTACAATAGGTCATCTCGTTGAGTTGAACTCTTATAAACCTGATGGCAAACACAAGTCTGTCAACAAGGCTGCAACTGGCAGCCTTAATCCCATATAATAGTCGTAACCTATTGACGGCAGGTAATTGATAATTTAACTATTATCTATTTAATACTGTAGTTAAATTCACTTACCGCCCGCCAAATTCGATAACGTAATTGAGCGTCTTTTGGTAGATAAAATACTGTGGGTAAACGACTGTCGTATGCTTGGGTTAGGCTGTCGCCTAGGGTTACAAATTGCACGGTTTTAGCATCTGTACACATCATTTTGGTGCTTGGTCCTTGCATTATGCTGTTCACTTGATAATACCGATAGCCCCAGCCCTCAAGTGATAGGGTTTCTATTTCACCCAGTAATGTGACTTTATTACAATCTACTTGCTTATTTTGACCTATTTGAATTTCAATTAAATAGTCAGATTCATTATTGAGTTTAGGTAAGGTTAAAATGTGCTGCACCATAGCCTTAATCGGAGCAGGGAACATGTTTGTATCTGTTTGAGCCTGATAGTTATCTGCACTCATTACGCGGCTTTGCACCGTGATTGTGTTTAGTGT
Organism: Shewanella inventionis; assembly: GCF_019931735.1. Lineage (NCBI taxonomy): Bacteria > Pseudomonadati > Pseudomonadota > Gammaproteobacteria > Alteromonadales > Shewanellaceae > Shewanella > Shewanella inventionis. The sequence goes on from NZ_CP082926.1 coordinate 2,731,508, forward strand.
GTCGTTATTGGTTTTCGGTGTGGCTTGAGTTATCAATGGCATGCTCGTGATGAGCAAACTTGCAGCCAATATTAGTGGTTTACATTGTATGCTTGTGTTCATTGGTGTTATTTCCTTATTGAATATGAATACAGAGTAAACGGCTGAGACTGACAATGGGGTTATTTTATTAATTTAAAGTTTGTTTAAATTAGCATCTCTAATTGAGTTTAGTTCATAAGTGTGACATAACATACTGATAACCTTTGACACATTGTTTTTATCATAAGGTATCGTTTTCGATGCACAATAATCAAAATTTAGAACAAACATCGCAAATCTTGCATTTAGCGTTACCTAAAATGGCAGAGTTAGCTATCCCTGTAACGCCTGAAAACTATGCCATTTGGTATGATTATTTTGCCGAAACTAACCTCAACCTTAAACGTGCCATAGATGGTCTAATTGCCAATGATGTTAAGTTTACCCCAGAAGTCAATTTAGGCTTATATAATCGCTTTATTGAAGAGCACTCGCCAGAAATTATCGAAAACGTTCAAATTGAAACTCAAATATTGATCAATAGTCTCGTCAACAAAATTGAGCAACTTGGTCAAGGGACTGAGTCCTTTTCTGCTAATTTGAGTGGTTACGGTACTCAATTGCAAGCTAAGCCAAGCTCGGATGAATTAAACCTTATCGCGCTCAGTATTGCTGCTGAAGTTGAACAAGTGATTGCCAAAAATCGTGAAATGACCAGCAGCTTGGTCTCGTTGTCAGATGAAATTGCTAACCTAAAAAGTGAAATGGATAACTTAAGTAAGGTGGCCATGACTGATGAGTTGACCTCGCTGAAGAATCGCCGCGCTTATGAATTATTTGCAGCAGAGCAAATGACCAAATTTACAGACACTCAAACGGTTTGCAGTTTGTTAATGATTGATATCGATCATTTTAAGTTATTTAACGATACTTTTGGTCATCTAATTGGCGACAAAGTGTTAGCGTATGTGGCTTTAGCCATGAAAAATACAGTTAAAGGCGATGATTTAGTGGCGCGTTATGGCGGTGAAGAGTTTGTGGTGATGCTGCCAAATGCAAAACTGCATGATGCCGTCAATGTGGCAGAAAAAATTCGTGAGCGTATTTCACTTAAAAAGCTGTCTATCGGAAAAGAAAAGAAACAGAGTTTAGGCCATATTACCGTATCGATTGGTGTGGCGACCCTACAAACTGGGGATGATGCTGAGACGTTAATGGCGCGAGCAGACGAGCAACTCTATAAGGCGAAAAATGCTGGGCGTAACTGTGTAAAATACGCTTAAAAACGCATTAATCTCAGCAAAAAGGCCAATAATCGCTCTATTGGCCTTTTTAGGTTTAGTTACCCATTAGTGTATTTGTCTTGATTATCTAAATCCATGTGCATTTTAATCAGATGTTCTTCCATATCAAATGACACTTTAAAGCCTAATGATTTAGCTAAACTGGCCATGTTACGGTTTTCGAACATGGTAAAACCGGTTAAGTACAAGGTATTGTTGTTTTTGTAGTAATGGATCAGTTTTTCCAGTAACAGTTTGCCTAACCCAATACCTTGGTAATCACTGCGCACAGCCATTGCAAACTCGGCTTCTGTGTTGTCTGGATCGATTGAGGCCCTTACTGCACCTAAAGTGAGTTCGTCGCCATTTGCGGTGGTCGTGGTGGCAATAAATGCCATTTCGCGTGCATAATCAATTTGAGTCAATACCGCCATTTCTTCATGTGTCATCCGTGATCGCACGCCAAAATAACGTTTGTATCTGTCTTCATCGCTCAGTGAATTATCAAATTCTAAATGCTTAGGCTCATCTTCTGGCAAAATGGGTCTTAACATAACGGTTAAACCATTTTTAAGTGTTGAGATTTGTTCTAATTCTTTAGGGTAAGGCATTATCGCCAACCGGCCAATATTGTCTTGTGGGCTATCATGCAGGCGCATATTTACATCTAACAAGGTGATTTTTTCGCCTGCTGCTAGCACTGGATTGATGTCGATTTCAGCAATCTCAGGACAGTCGATAATTAAATGTGATATTTGGGTGAGCATGACGCACAATGCGTTCATATCAAGCCCTAAAGGCAAATGCCGATCACGCAGTTTATGGGTTTTAAGTGCTTGTATCACCATGTAGCGTGCTAAAGCCATGTTCAGTGGTGGTAGTGCCACGGCGGCATCACGGGTGGGGTCCCATTCTGAACCGCCTTCGCCAAGACAAATTGCTGGGCCAAAGACAGGGTCGTTAATGACCGAGACTCGAATTTCTTGTGCGCCCGCAGTTAACGCCATCTTTTGAATAATCAATCCATCAATTTTAGCATTAGGATTGATTTGATGAACCCGGTCAATGATTGAGTGGGCCGCATTACTCACATCTTCATCAGAGGTTAAGTTCAACACCACACCATGAACATCAGATTTATACAGGAGATCTGGTGATTGTACTTTTAATGCAACGGGATAGCCTGCGATATTGGCAATATTAACGGCCTCTTCAACATCACTGACAAACCAGGTGTCTATGGTGTTTAATCCGTAGGCTTTTAAAATATCAACAGCTTGATGGGTTTCAATCACGGTTTGACCGCAATCAATGGCTTGCTGAAGTAAGGTTCTGGCCACATTACGGTCTGCTGGAATATTGTCTGGAATAGACAAGGGGACTTCTTGCAGCAATTTTTGGTTGCGGCGATATTCCACCATGTGCATAAATGCACGTACCGCACCTTCTGGTGTGCGGTAGGTGGGAATGCCTGCTTTTGTGAAGCGCTTACGCCCGAGATAGGCTGAGTCTTCACCGCTCCAATTGGTTAAAATATTCAGTTTATGTCGGTTTGGGTGTTGGCTAATGGTGTCAATTAAGCTGGTGGCGATCTCGACACTTTCTGACAATATTGACGGTGAATGCAGCACTAAAATGGTATCAGCGTCATTGCTTTTCATTAAAATATCGAGGGTTTTGGCATACCGTTGATGATCGGCATCTCCAATCATATCGATAGGGTTTTGTCTTGACCAGGTGTCTGGTAACACCTTATTGAGTTCATTGATGGTGGTTTCTGATAACTGCGCTAATTTTCCGCCTTTAATGATCAACTCATCTGCTGCAAGAACCGCGGGGCCTCCACCATTGCTCATGATGACTAATCGCTCGCCTTTTAATGTTGTAGAGTGGGCTAAGCTTTCTACTGCGGCGAAAAGCTCAATTAAGTCGTTTACCCTTAACATACCTGCGCGACGAAATGCCGCTTCATAAACTGCGTCGTTACCGCCAACACCGCCGGTATGGATCATTGCCGCTTTAACCCCTTCATGACTGCGACCAGATTTAATGACAAAAATGGGCTTGTTGCGTGAAGCGGCTCTAGCTGCGGATAAAAAATGACGCTTTTCGTTGATTGAGTCGATATAAAGCATGATTGCACTGGTTTTACTGTCTCGACCTAAATAATCTAGTAATTCGTCAAAATCAATGTCAGTTGCATCGCCTAACGAAATAAACGATGAAAACCCAATGCCTTTATTGTTGGCCCAGTCTAATACCGTGGTGCAAATAGCAGCTGATTGCGACACAAAAGCAATTTTACCTGAAATAGCCCCCGCATGTGCCAAACTGGCATTTAAACCAATAGGAGGCAAAATCATGCCTAAGCTGTTTGGACCAAGTAAGCGCATGCCATAACGTTTTGCATATTGCTTTGTTAATGCTAATAAATTATTGCCATGCTCGTCGGTTTGCAGCGCCATGCCAGAGGCCATAATAATGGCCACTTTGCAGCCAAATTGAGCCAAACGTTCAACTATGCTCGGCACTTTTTGCGCGCTAGTACATATGATGGCTAAATCCGGTTTAATTGGCAGGGCTTCAATATTAGGGTAAGCAAGTACCCCCATTACCGCAGTATATTTTGGCGTAACAGGCATGATTGGCCCAGAAAATCCACTTGAGAGTAGGTTTTTCATAATGCCCTTACCAGCCCGTTTATTGCCGTTTGACGCCCCAATGACGGCTACAGAAGTGGGCTTAAATAGCGAGTGAATACTGCGTTGACTCATGTTGGCGTCCTTGGGTTACAAACGATGACAATCAGATTAGCATATTCTCAATAAAATGATGATGTTGCTATACAATATCGGGATTAATTTGATCTGTTAACTATAGCACCTTGCCAGTTTGGTTGTTTGCACAAAAAAAAGGGATCTTATAAAAGATCCCTTTAATAATACAATGGCAGTTATGTTCAGTTCTGCTTTGAGCCTTCAAGCGTTGATTGAGCTGAACTTGGAGAATAAATTCCAATAATACGACTAATTAATGCTTTACTGTCTTCAATTGCAATATACAGGCAAGGGATCAAACACAGGGTGACTACAGTTGCAAATAACACCCCAAATGCCAATGACACTGCCATAGGGATCACCATTTGCGCCTGCATGCTGGTTTCAGACATGATTGGCACTAAACCAATAAAGGTGGTTAAAGAGGTCAACATAATGGCTCTAAAACGTTTACAACCTGCATTGAGCACAGCTAAACGCATAGGTACTCCTGCTTTGCGCGAGTTATTAACATAGTCGACCATCACCAATGAGTCGTTAACCACCACACCTGCTGCGGCAATAATACCAAACATAGATAGTGCACTTAAATCTATGCCTAATATGATGTGCCCCATAACCGAGCCAATAATTCCAAATGGGATCACTGACATGATCATCACAGGTTGGATGTACGAGCGAAGTGGAATTGCCAACAAGCTGTAAATCACCAGCATGGATAAAATAAAGTCACGTAGCTGAGTATTAGCGCTATCAAGTTGTTCTTGAATGTTACCCGACACTTCACTGCGAACTTGAGGGTATTTTAGCAACAGCTCAGGAATAAAGTTATCACGTATATCTTTTGCAAGCTTAAAGGGTTCTGCTTGCTCTGCATCAACAGAAGCCCACACGTTAATGGTACGGCTGCCATTTTCACGACGAATACTGTTAACCCCCTGAACCACTTTAATGTCAGCTACTTCTGATAAGGGCAATTCAGCACCTTGAGGTGTTTTAATTAACACATCTTGTACTAACGCAATTGAATTACGTTGATCTTCTGGGTAGCGAAGCATGACTTTGATCTCTTCGCCATTGCGAATAATACGCTGAGCCTCTAAACCGTAAAAACTATTGCCCACTTGTGAAGCGATATTTGCCAGGGTTAAACCAAGTACATTGGCTAATGGTTTTAGCTCAAACTGCACCTCTTTGGCGCTAGATTGACGACTGTCGTTAACATCGCTTACGCCTTTTAAGCCATTTAGCTTCTCTTTCAAGGCTAACGATGCTGCCACAAGTTGGGTTTCGTCATTACCTTCTAGTCTAAAGCTGATGTCACCGTCTTCACGGCCGCCACCCATTAAACTGTCTTGAATGGTAAAGGACTTAACCCCTGGAATTAACGGCATGGCCTGACGCCACAGTTCTGCTAGCGCAAAGGTGTCCATAGGACGTAATTCTGGATCAACTAGCTTTGTCATGACTTCTGCGCTGGTTTGACTGCGAAGGTCAACCTGCATATCAGAAATCATTCGTTGGCCGTATTCGTCTTCAACTTTTTTATCAACTCGATACAGCGTTTCCTCAATGGCGAGTGCCGCTGCCAAGGTGGCTTTTTCAGACGCGTCAACGTTCATTTCAATTTTAATGCGCGGAAAGTCGTGTGGAATTTTTGGCTGACCAATAAAGCGCACTAATCCGCCCCCGTATAACCCTGCACAGACTAAAATTAAACTGACAAACAGCATGATGACGGCGTAGCGATATTTAATGGCAATTTCAAGCGATGGGCGATAAAAGTTTTCGATATATTTGCTTAAATTACGGTCAACATTGCTTTGAATAAAATTCACCCCATTGCGCAGCCAGTCTAGCGGGTTTTTAGAGCCAGCTTTGACTTTCTTGGGTTTTTTCATGTGAGCCAAATGCGCAGGTAAAATCAATTTTGACTCAACCAATGAAAAGAGCAAACATAAAATGACCACATAACCAATCGCCTGACCAAAGGCAGAAGAGGGGCCATCATCCATGGTGATGGGTAAAAAAGCTGCAATTGTGGTTAATACACCAAAGGTGGCTGGCATAGCGACTTTTTGCACGCCGCGGATAACACTTTCGACACTGTGGCCGTGATCTTCTGATTCGCTGTGGGCACTTTCCCCCATCACGATGGCATCATCTACCACAATACCGAGCACTAAAATAAACGCGAATAAACTGATCACGTTGATGGTGACATCAATAAAAGCCATTGGCATAAAGAGTAGGGTACCTAAAAAACAAACAGGTAAGCCCATCATGACCCAAAATGCTAAACGAACACGTAAAAACAGGGCTAGCATTAAAAATACCAATACTGCGCCGCTTTTCATGCTATCGAGCATGAGTTCTAATCGACCATCGAGGTAGTAGGTCATGTCAACCCAGGGTTCAAGCTTAACACCGTGAGGTAACGCTTTTTGTTTTTTCTCTACATAGGTTTTTATGGTGGCGGCAACGTCGGTAATACTTTGGTTTTTAGCTGCACCAATAAAGAAAGTAACTGAGTTTTTACCGTTAAATTTAGAGTATTGAATACCTTCTTCAAAACCATCATTAACCACAGCGATATCGCCTAACGATAATGTTGTACCATCATCTAGGGTTAGCAATGGTAAATCTTCAAACTCATAACCAACATAAGCTTGGTTTTGAACCCGCAGGTTTATGTAGCCATTTTCAGCTTTAATTTGGCCGGCTGACATATTGCGTGAATAGCCCTGAACCGCTTGGGCAACATCGTTAAAGGTCAGGCCAAATTCACGCAGTTTATCTTTACTGACCTCGATGCTGATCTCATAACCTAAACCACCGTAATACTCTGAAATATTAACGTTTGGTAGTTGCATTATTTCGTTGTGGATTTTGTCGCCTAAATCTTTAAGTTGGCGCTCAGACATGTCACCGTAAAGACTTAAATACATCACCTCCTGACGAAACTTAATCCGTTCAACTTTCGGCGGCTCCATGTCAGCAGGAAAGGTAGAGATTGAATCAATTTCAGATTTAATTTCATCTAATACCACTAATGGGTCGTAAGATTCTTCAACCTGAAAATAACCCTGAGCCATATTACGGTTCGAATAGGTGATAACCCGTTTTAAGCCTTGGACGCTTTCAAGAGCCTGCTCAATCTTAATGGTGATACCTTCTTCCACTTCTTGTGGGGCGGTACCCGGATATACAGCGCTAAATTCAATCCAGTTGATTTCTACTTCAGGAAAAAATTGTTTTCTAATGGTGCTGGCGGTTAATAAACCGCCTAATAAAATAATGATCATTAGCAAGTTTGCCGCCACACTGTTGCGGGCAAACCAAGCTATAAGACCTTTGTGAGTATCAGCCATGATTGTTATTCACCTTCCATCGCAAGTTCAGAGTCATCTTTTTCTGTTGGCGGCTCTTTTTGCAGAATTCGGTCTTCGGGTAGGGCGACTTTCATGCCATCAACGGGGTAATCAAGTGCGGAGGTAATTAATTGCATGCCAGACTCTAAGCCCTGCGTTATTACGACATTAGCACCGTCCTGGCGGATAACTGTGACGGGTTTATACCTAAGGGTCTTTTCTGCGTCCATGATAGCCACCGCGCCGTTAACAATAAGGTGGCGAGGCACAACAGCAACACTACCGGCCTGTAACCCTTCAATATTTGCAGTAACATAAGTGCCGTAACGCAATTCATTTTTACCCGTTGATAAACCATATGGATCGTCAATTTCGGCAACCAAATAAGTCATGCGGCTTTTACTGTCAACAACCCCTTCACTGCGAACAATTTTACCGGTCCATGCCTGTTTACTGCCGGCAAAATTACCCGATAAACTGACATTAGCATTGACGCCTTTATCGACTAAATATTGCATTTCTTTGTCTGCAATGGGTAAGCGCACTTCGGCTTTGTCGGTATTTAATACTCTGCCAATAGGGCTGCCTTTGCTCACAAATGAACCCAAGCCTATTTCTCGGGCCTCTATCAATGCATCATAAGGAGCACGAATGATGGTTCGCTCTAGGTCGCGTTTGGCTCTATTTAAGCTGGCTTCTGCGCTTTTTAATTTTGCTAACTCTTGTGCTAATTGCGGTTTACGCAAACTCAAATCCGTTGGCTCTCTGTTGGTGATATCTGCCCATTCACGGATAGCAACCTCAGCATTTGCACGCTCTTGAACTAACGAAGCTTGCGATGAAGCGATACTTGCTTGTGCGTCTAGTAAGCTTGATTGGTAATCACTTGGATCGATTTTAGCTAAAATCTCGCCTTTTTTAACAAATCCACCTTTAACAAAGTTGGGATCTAAATAAATAATTTCACCGCCGACTTGGGCAACGATGTCTGTCATGTATTTTGCATTAACAACACCATAAGAGCTGACTTCAAAGGTCATGGGTTGATAAATTACTTCTTCAACCGATACTAGCGGAGTGCTATCTATTTCAGGTTTTTCTTCAGGTGGTTTTTTTAGTGCAGAAAGCCCAACAAGCCCAACAATGCCAATGCCCAATACAATAATGGGTAAAATAATCTGTTTTTTAGTCGCCACAATGCTTCCTTTTAAATGATTTGTGATTGCAGTGTTACCCTTAATGGCTTGCAATTAATCTATTTTTCTATTGTTTATATTAATCGATATGTTTCGACTATGTTGTGTCAATGTGTAAACTTGTGTTTCAAAATAAGCTAAACAGTCGATTCAGCTTTTTCTTTAGCTTAAATTGACAGTGTTTAATTTTAGCCAAAATAGGAATAAATCCATGCAGATCCCTAATACACCTCGTTTAACACTGTCATTAATGAGTCTTGATGACGGTGCGTTGATGTATGAATTAGATCAAGATGAACGGGTTATGCACTTTCTCAATGGGGGCATTAAAACCACACAAAATCAGATTGATACTGTAATGTTGCCAAGATTAGCTCAGTATTTAAATCCCGCAAAAGGTTGGGGTTTGTGGAAAGTTGAAGCGCTAGATTGCGCTGAAAATGATAAATACCAATTGAGTGGTCAGTATTTGGGGTGGATTTTAGTCAGGCCAATGCATTTTTTCACCCAACCTGAACTACATAATATTGAACTTGGCTGGCGCTTTAAATATGACTGTTGGGGCAAAGGCTACGCGACAGAAGCGGCGAAGGCAGTAATGCAGGCAATCAGTGCTTGTGGTGATGTGACCCATGTAAGTGCGATAGCGGTTGAAGATAATCATGCATCAATTGCGATTATGAAAAAGCTTGGCATGACTTTTTTGTACAAACGAATTCACCGAGATCCATTAGGCGATACTGAGGCTGTTTTTTATCAAAAAACAGTTTAAAGCCTGTGGTTGTGAGCATCTTATTTGAAAGCGCTTATTGCGAAGCAAAAAAAGAGCAGAAAGTCTGCTCTTTTTGTCATGTTAAGTCAGTTTGATAATTACTTTTTTGCGTCTAAGTAGCGTTCTGCATCTAATGCAGCCATACAACCTGTGCCAGCAGAGGTAATTGCTTGACGGTAATGTTGATCCATTACGTCACCACATGCATAAACGCCTTCAATGCTGGTTTGTGTCGCATTGCCTTGCAAACCACTGTTTACTTTTAAGTAACCGTGGTTCATTTCTAATTGGCCTTCAAAAATACCTGTGTTAGGGCTGTGACCAATAGCAACGAATACACCGGCAACCTCTAAATCTGTGATTGAGCCATCTTTGGTGCTTTTCTTTTTAAGACCCGTTACACCCATATCATTGCCTGTCACTTCTTCCAGGGTTTGGTCTAGGTGTAAAATGATATTGCCGTTAGCCACTTTGTCCATTAAGCGGTCAATCAGAATTTTCTCTGAACGGAAACTATCACGGCGATGAATTAAGTGAACTTCAGAAGCAATGTTACTTAAGTAAAGTGCTTCTTCAACTGCGGTGTTACCACCGCCAATGACCGCAACTTTTTGGTTACGATAAAAGAAACCGTCACAAGTTGCGCAAGCTGATACGCCACGGCCCATAAAGGCTTCTTCAGATGGAAGGCCTAAATACTTAGCAGAAGCACCCGTTGCAATAATTAATGCATCACAGGTAAATTCGCCATTGTCGCCTTTTAAACGAAAAGGACGCTCAGTTAAATTAACTTCATTGATGTGGTCAAAAATAATTTCAGTGTCAAACTTTTCAGCGTGCTTTTGCATGCGTTCCATTAATGCTGGACCGGTTAAGTCTTCTGCATCGCCTGGCCAGTTTTCAACTTCAGTCGTAGTGGTTAATTGACCACCTTGCTGCATACCTGTGATCATTACAGGTTTTAAATTTGCACGCGCAGCATAAACCGCAGCGGTATAGCCAGCAGGGCCAGAACCTAAAATTAATAGGTTAACGTGACGAGCTTCACTCATGATTTTATTCTCCGATAACATGCCTTAAGCAATTTGCATGGGATTGTATGGAATTTACATCGGCGGGTAAAGGGAAGTTAACGGTAGTAAATCGATTGCGTTAATCTATTGTGTAAATAATATTGTTCAAGATAAAACAGATAAAGCGCGACGAGGGAATTGTCTGGCAATCTAAGCGTCATTTGCTCAACAAAGCAGGATCTGTTTTACACAACCCTTTAAACTGTGTTTGATGGCCATATTGACATCGTTATCGACTTTTTATGCACAATAACGACACTGTAGAGCCGATGGCTTTTAGAAATGAACAACAAGTTTCTTTGTAAGATCAACACGTCTTGATGTTGATCTTACATCCGCCGAAATTCCGGCAAACCGAACCAAAGTTAATTTTCAGCGTTTAATACACTAAATGACAAGACGGTAAATTATTTTTTTCTAAATAATTCTGGTGGTATTCCTCGGCAATGTGGAATGTTTGTATCGGTACAATTTCAGTCACAATATGACGTTGACCCCATTTTCCACTGCGCGCGAGCGCCAGCTTTGAGCTTTCAGCAAGTGCTTTTTGCTCTTTATCATGGAAGAAAATAGTACTGCGATATTGAGTACCAATGTCACCGCCCTGCATATTGAGCATGGTTGGGTTATGGTTTTTCCAAAATGTATCTAATAAATCATTGTAGCTTACAATGCTTGGGTCAAATTCAACCTGAACAACTTCAGCATGGCCAGTGGTGCCTGTTTTGACTTCTTTGTAGGTAGTAGCACTGTCTTTACCACCCATGTAGCCACAGGTTGCGTTAATTACGCCATTAATTTCTCTGAAAAAATATTCAACGCCCCAAAAACAGCCTGCCCCAAATGTTGCTAACGCCATGATGTACCCTTAAAACAGTTTAGAAGTCTAGATGGCTGTAATTGTGTTGAATGTTGACGATTTTTGCAAGCAAACTTTTATTAATAAATAAATCTAACTTATAGCAACAATAAAATACATTGTGGCTATGATAGAATCCGCGCAAATAGGCTATTAATCTAACGTGCTCAACTGTACGTGAGTGAATGTGCCACATAATAATGAGACAAGGAGTTCATCGTGTTATCTGACCTGTTGATAAACAATGATTTTTTAGATTATACCTTAGCCAATCCCAATCAATTGCCAAGCGCCTATGACTTTATGCTAGGGGATCATACCCGTGTAGATGTATGGGACACAGGTGTAATAGTTTTCACCCCGTTAGATGCAACCAAAGACATTGTATTGTCATGTGCTGTTCACGGTAATGAAACCGCACCCATAGAAATATGCAATCAAATCATTAAAGATCTGCTCACTCAACGCATCATGGCTAAGCAACGCGTACTGTTTTTAATTGGCAATCCCGCAGCTATTATCAATCAAACCCGGTTTATCGATGAAAACATGAATCGCTTATTCAGTGGCGCGCATTCAAAAGGTGAGGGCTTAACGCATCCTGAACGTCATCGTGCAAAAGCACTTGAACAATACGTAGCTGATTTCTTTAATTCCAATAATGATCGTCAACGCATCCATTACGATTTGCATACTGCGATCCGTGCTTCTAAGCATGAAAAATTTGCCATCTATCCTTATCGACCAGGCCGCGCTTACAGCGCAGAACAAATTATGTTTTTAGCGGCATGTGGTGTCGACACGATTTTGTTTCATCATGAACCTACCACCACTTTTAGTTATTACTCTTCAGAACAATTTAACGCAGATGCCTTTACCGTAGAGCTCGGTAAAGTGATGCCGTTTGGTCAAAATGATATGAGTCGTTTTAGCCAAACTCATACTATGCTTGAAAAACTAATTACTGAAACCACTCTTGCTCCGATTGAATTCGATTCGAGTAAAGTCAATTTGTACAAGGTTTCTCGCTCTATAAATAAGCATTTCGATGACTTTGCCTTTAATTTTGCCAATGATGCCGAAAATTTCAGTGCCTTCAAGCAAGGTGAGGTATTGGCCACAGAGGGCGGACAGCAAATTGTGGTAGAACATCCACAAGAGGCTATTGTATTTCCTAATGCTAATGTGCCTATTGGGCAACGGACGGTGCTATGCCTAGTGCCAGCGCCAAACGAGAATATTATCAATACCCAATCAAACTGAAGATACTCAGAAACATGTATTCAAGTTGTAGTCGTAAAGCAAAATATACATGTTAATTGTGAGTAAAATGCGTTTAGAGTGAGAGTAAGTATTGATAGGTAGTTTACGTTAACGTAATGTTTACTTGCATAGTATCAATAAAGCCATGTTTATGTTGAACATGGCTTAACAATAATAAGAGCATAATATGAGCAACGCACCACTGACCAATGAAACAGTGCACCGTGTCAGCTTCTTAGACAAAGCGTCATTGCACATTCCCATTTTGCGAATTTTACAAGCAGATGGCACCACCTATGAAAATGCGGTTCTGCCAGTTATCGACAAGACTTTAGCCGAAAAAATCTTTGATACTTGTGTTTTTACTCGAGTATTAGACGAGCGTATGTTGGGTGCGCAACGTCAAGGCCGTATTAGTTTTTACATGACCTGTACCGGTGAAGAAGCCTCAATAGTAGGCAGTACAGCAGCACTTGATAAAGACGATGTTATTTTGGCTCAATACCGTGAACATGCCTCATTGCGTTATCGCGGGTTTAGCACTGAACAATTTATGAATCAGATGTTCAGTAACGAGAAAGATTTAGGTAAAGGCCGGCAAATGCCTATCCATTACGGCTGCCGCGAACTGAATTATCAAACTATTTCATCACCCTTGGCAACGCAAATTCCACAGGCAACAGGTGTTGCATACGGTATGAAGTTACAAGGCAAACGTAATGTCGCTATTTGTTACTTCGGTGAAGGCGCTGCCTCAGAGGGCGATTTTCATGCGGGTTTAAATATGGCCGCAGTACTTAAATCGCCAGTTATTTTCTTTTGCCGTAACAATGGTTATGCCATTTCAACACCAACAGAAGAGCAGTTTGCGGGTAACGGCATTGCTAGCCGTGGTGTTGGTTATGGTATGCACACAATCCGTGTTGATGGTAACGACATGCTAGCGGTGCTTGCAGCAACACAACAGGCGCGTGCCCATGCATTAGAGCATAATGCCCCAGTACTCATCGAAGCCATGACATATCGTTTAGGGGCACATTCTTCATCAGATGACCCGTCAGGTTATCGCTCAAAAGATGAAGAAGCCAAATGGCAACAGCATGATCCGGTTAAACGCTTTAAATTGTGGATGATTAATAAAGGTTGGATCAGCGAAGCTGACGAAGCCAAATTATTTGAACGCTACCGTGAAGAAGTGTTAGCGGCAGTAAAAGTGGCCGAAAAACTACCTATTCCTATGCTTGATGAAATCATTGAAGACGTGCTCGATAAACCAACGCCAGCGCTTAAAAAGCAGCTGAAAGAATTAAAAGAGCACATCAATAAGTATCCAAAAGCCTATCCTAAAAGCGCAGGGAGACTGTAACCGTGGCTCAAATGAATATGTTACACGCCATCAATGAGGCGTTATCGATTGCCATGAAAGCTGACGAGCGCATGGTTATTTTTGGTGAAGACGTGGGCCACTTTGGTGGTGTTTTTCGTGCAACTTCTGGATTACAAGAGCAATTTGGTCGTGACCGTTGCTTTAATACACCGTTAACAGAGCAGGGCATCGCCGGTTTTGCCAATGGCCTGGCATCATTTGGCATGACTGCGGTTGCTGAAATTCAGTTTGCTGATTATATTTTCCCAGCCTTTGATCAAATCGTTAATGAATCTGCAAAATTTAGATACCGCAGTGGTAATCAATTTGATGTGGGGGGATTAACCTTTCGCACACCTTATGGCGGTGGTATTGCTGGTGGTCATTACCATTCGCAATCGCCAGAAGCTTACTTTACTCAAACCCCAGGGCTAAAAGTGGTTGTGCCACGTAATCCTGAGCAAGCTAAAGGTTTATTATTAGCTTCAATTCGAGACCCTAACCCCGTTATTTTCTTTGAGCCTAAACGTTTATACCGCGCCTCAGTAGGTGAAGTCCCCGCTGGCGATTATCAAATCGAACTGGGCAAAGCACAAGTGGTTAAACAAGGCCGTGACATAACCGTATTAGCGTGGGGCGCGCAGATGGAAATTGTTGAAAAAGCTTGCGAGCGTGCCGAAAAAGAAGGTATTTCATGCGAAATTATCGACTTACGCACTCTAGCGCCTTGGGATGTCGACACGGTGGCTAAATCGGTGACTAAAACCGGCCGTTTATTGATTAACCATGAAGCGCCACTGACTGGCGGGTTTGCGGGTGAAATTGCCGCAACCATTCAACAAGAATGTTTCTTATCGCTTGAGTCGCCAATTAGTCGAGTGTGTGGTTTAGATACGCCGTATCCATTAATTCACGAAAAAGAATACATGCCAGATGAATTGAAAACCTTCGAAGCCATCAAAGCTTCAGTTGCGTTTTAGGAGTAAGATATGATTAAAGATTTTATTTTACCCGACATCGGTGAAGGTGTAGTGGAATGTGAATTAGTAGATTGGTTAGTGAGCGAAGGTGATATCGTCACCGAAGACCAGCCGATTGCTGACGTAATGACAGACAAAGCATTAGTGCAAATACCGGCGCCTCATGCTGGCAAAATCACTAAGCTATATTATGCCAAAGGTGATATTGCCATTGTTCATCAACCGCTTTATGCCGTAGAAATGGACATTGATGACTCAGAGCCAACGCAAGTCCCAATGGCAGAAGTCACGCCTGTTGTAGAAGGCCGTTCTGAGGTTGCTTGTACGAGTCAGTCAAACGTAGAAGACTTTTTATTGCCAGATATTGGTGAAGGTATTGTCGAGTGTGAGCTCGTTGAGTGGCTGGTTGAAGAAGGTGATGTGGTGGTTGAAGACCAACCGATCGCCGATGTGATGACAGATAAAGCGCTCGTACAAATACCCGCGATGAAAGCCGGTAAAATAGTCAAACTATATTACCGTAAAGGCCAACTTGCGAAAGTTCACTCGCCTTTATTTGCCATTGAAGTAGAAACAGACACCGTACAGGATATTGCACCAGAGCAGGTGCTACAGCAAGCTGACACTTCACCAGTATTGGTTAGCGCAGAGCCTGTTGCGCAAGGTAAGGCTTTAGCCAGTCCTGCCGTTCGACGTTTAGCGCGATCACTTGACATTAACATAGCCCTGGTTTCTGGTAGTGGTAAAAACGGCCGCGTTTATAAAGAAGATATTGAACGCCATCAACAAGGTGCTGCTAAGCCTACTGTTGCAGCCTCTACAAACAGCGCAAACGTTTCAGCATCGAGTCAAGTTAGTACCACAACCGAAGTGGCAACTATTAGTCATTCTGGTGTGGATCGCGTTGAGCCGATAAAAGGTGTTAAAGCGGTGATGGCGAAGATGATGGTTGAGTCGGTATCGACTATTCCACACTTTACTTACTGTGAAGAGTTTGATTTAACAGAGTTAGTTGCTCTTCGCGACAATATGAAACAACGTTATTCAACCGATGAAGTTAAACTCACCATGATGCCATTCTTTATGAAGGCCATGTCATTAGCGATTACCGAGTTTCCCATACTTAACAGCCAGGTGAATGCTGATTGTACCGAGCTGACTTATAAATCACGTCATAACATTGGTATGGCCGTTGACTCAAAAGTGGGTTTATTGGTGCCGAATGTCAAAGATGTGCAAAGTAAGTCTATTTTGGACATTGCCGCCGACATTACGCGTTTAACCGCTGCAGCTCGCAGTGGCCGTGTATCGCCAGCAGATTTAAAAGACGGTACGATTTCAATCTCTAATATTGGCGCCTTGGGTGGCACGGTTGCTACACCTATTATTAATAAACCCGAAGTGGCCATCGTTGCTTTAGGTAAGTTACAGGTGTTGCCACGCTTTAATGTTAAGGGCGAAGTAGAAGCGCGAAAAATAATGCAAGTGAGCTGGTCTGGGGATCATCGTGTCATTGATGGCGGAACTATCGCACGATTCTGTAACTTGTGGAAACACTACCTAGAACAACCGCAAGAAATGCTATTGGCCATGCGTTAAGCTCGCAATAGCAATGCACAGTTTTATCTAAAAGGACGCAATCGCGTCCTTTTGTTTTCAGCCTCTTTTTCGTATAATCTGCGGATAATCTCAATCGCTTGGAACCTGTATGAGTCTGTCGGCACCTAAAATTGAAACTATCGAGTATCCGTTTCCACCCAAACCTGCCGTGTTGTCTGACGCTGAAAAAGCACAATATAAAGCACGAATTAAACAGTTGTTGATCGATCAAAATGCGGTGTTAGTCGCCCATTATTACACCGATCCTGAAATTCAAGCTTTAGCAGAAGAGACGGGCGGCTGTGTGTCTGACTCGCTAGAGATGGCGCGTTTTGGCCGTGACCATCCTGCTAAAAAATTAATTGTTGCAGGGGTTAAGTTTATGGGCGAAACCGCCAAAATCTTAAGTCCAGAAAAAACCATTTTAATGCCAACACTAGAAGCAACCTGTTCATTAGATTTAGGATGTCCAATCGAGCAGTTTAATGCGTTTTGTGATGCGCACCCAGATCACACTGTGGTGGTTTACGCCAATACATCTGCCGCAGTAAAAGCTCGTGCTGATTGGGTTGTCACTTCCAGTATTGCGTTAGAAATTGTTGAGCATCTTGATAGCCAAGATAAAAAAATTATTTGGGCACCAGACCGTCATTTAGGCTCTTACATCAACAAACAAACTGGCGCAGACATGTTGTTGTGGCAGGGCGAATGTATTGTCCATGATGAGTTTCAAGCCAAAGCGCTACGTGAGCTCAAAAAACTTCACCCAGGTGCGGCAATTTTGGTTCACCCAGAGTCACCAGCAAGCGTGGTTGAACTTGCCGATGCAGTAGGCTCAACTAGCCAGTTGATCAAAGCTGCGCAAACGATGGCAAATGACACCTTTATTGTGGCCACCGATCGCGGCATATTTTACAAAATGCAACAAGCTGCGCCAGGTAAAACATTAATTGAAGCTCCGACAGGGGGTAATGGCGCCACTTGTAAAAGTTGTGCACATTGTCCTTGGATGGCCATGAATGGTTTACAAGCCATTGAACAATCATTGATCAATAGTGACAAATCCAATCACGAAATTTTTGTTGATGATGAGCTACGCGTTAAAGCACTTATCCCACTGACACGCATGCTCGATTTTGCTAAAGGGCTAAACATGAAAGTGAAGGGCAATGCTTAAAAAGCACTTAGCCTCGTAAGCATAAAAAGCCGACAGCAAGTCGGCTTTTTTATGGCTAATTTTAGTTGCCTAATTGATTAGATCTAAGCCGTTGACGTATTGGCTTGCAGGTAACAAAAAGCCCCGCATAAATGCGAGGCTCTTATCTAAGTAATCTATTAAATAGATTATTTAGCGTTCATTAATGCAACTGTGTTGTCTAGCATGCGGTTACTGAAACCCCATTCGTTGTCATACCATGCCATAACTTTCACTAAACGACCTTTAACACGTGTTTGTGTCGCATCGAAATTAGATGAGAATGGGTTGTGGTTGAAATCGATAGACACTAAAGGCTCTTCATTAATCGCTAACACTTGATTTAGTGGTGACGTTTTAGCCGCATCAGCAACGATTTGGTTAATTTCTTCAACAGTTGTATCGCGTGATGCTAAGAAGGTTAGGTCGACTAACGATACGTTTACCGTTGGAACACGTACTGCTAAACCGTCAAATTTACCTTGTAGCTCAGGAACCACTAATCCTACCGCAGCTGCTGCACCCGTTTGTGTTGGGATCATAGACATTGCCGCTGCACGAGCACGACGTAAATCAGTGTGGTATACGTCTGACAAACGTTGATCGTTAGTGTAAGCATGGATAGTCGTCATTAAACCTGACTCTATACCAACCGCATCACTTAATGGCTTAGCCACTGGAGCTAAACAGTTAGTGGTACATGAAGCATTTGAAATCACAGTCATGTCGGCAGTTAATACGTCTTGGTTAACACCGTAAACAACAGTTGCATCTACGTTTTTACCAGGAGCTGAAATGATCACTTTTTTAGCACCAGCATCTAAGTGCGGTTGAACAGCAGCCTTAGAAGTGAAAATACCAGTACATTCGTATACCACATCAACGTTTAATTCAGCCCAAGGCAATTTAGAAGGATCGCGTTCTTGGAAAGTCAGGATTTTGTCGCCATTAACATAGATAGCTTCATCATCGTGATCAACTTTGGCATTGAAACGACCATGCACAGAATCGTACTTGGTTAAATGGGCGTTGATTGATGCGTCACCTAAATCGTTTAATGCAACGATTTGGATTGGATAATCTTTTTCGCTTTCATAAAGTGCACGTAGAACATTTCTTCCGATACGGCCATAGCCGTTAATAGCAACACGGATAGTCATCTCATATCCCTCAAGTGATAAAATAATTTGGTGGCATGCTGATCGCCTGGTTGTAAAATTACCAAATTAACCGTAATGGTCAAGTTAAATCACCCTAAATTGGCAAAATAGGGGGATTATTTTGTATTTTTTTTACATTTAGCACGTTTTGAAGATAATTTAAGCACAGTTTTGTAAGTTGGCACATTAAGTCAGACTCAGATCAGCTTGGCTAATTTAGCATAACATGGTGTTTATTTGAGCAACAGTTCACTGGCACTGTTGGCAAAAGATCCACTCATTACCGAAGCAATTAATTCAGTAGCTTGCTGATCTAATCGCTGAGCGAGGTGCTTATTCCCTTGGATAATCGCCAATAATTGTTCTTCATTGACATGATTTGGGCTTATTAATAAATAGGCACGTGTTAATAAGTATTCTTTTTGGTGATCTTGTTGTTGTTTGTAAATTGATGCCAGTGCTAAAAACCAGTCAGGACTAATTAATTCTGCCTCTGTGTTAGCCAATAATGTTAGGTAGAGATGCTTGGCATCGTTTGGTTGATAACGCACATAATGGGCTGCCAATTGGCTGATAATTTCAGGGTCGGTTAATTGTCCTTGCTGATAAGTTTGCTCAACAATGGCAAGACCAGCCTGATCATTAAATCGTATCCATCGATAATAAGCTAAATGGAGATCATTATTATTTTGAGTAAACGCTTGTAGCTCTGCTAACGTTTGCGTGCTAACAGCAAATGCACGTTCACGATCCCGTGTTCGGTCTGTATTGAGTTTATGTTGAACACCGGCGGCAAGTTCGATGCATTTGCTGTAATTTTCAAGGTAGATAAGTTGCTGGTAAAGCTCTTTTCCTGTTGGAGCAGAACTCTGTTTTAGTAAGTATCTATGGCGAATAAGATCCCCTTTTTCAAATCGACACCAACTATCTTTGTGTAAATCGCTACAAAGTTCAGGATTATTTTTACAAATTAGGTCGCTATTACGGTCATTATCGCAGCCAAAAAGACCAAAAAATGCCCCAATAAATGTAAATGATGTAATTAATACAAAATTTTGGCTCAAAACCGTCTCCGAGAGGTAAATTGTCTAATAAAATTACATATTTACCGAAAATTTGTTACTGGCGAAATGTCGTGTATTTCATTACAATGTCGCCGACCAAGAGGGTAAAACCCATACAACAATTTAATTATTGGTCTTTTCTTTTTGTTACTCAAACCTTTCTGTTAAAAAACTGGAAAAGTGAGATAAAGGATCCCTACATGAGCGCAGATAAACATTTACAAAGCTGGCAAGAACGTTTCGAAATGGCTGAAGCAATGCAACCATTGCTCGGTAAGTTATATCGTAACCAAGGTGTAGAAGTGGTGGTATATGGAAAACCACTTTTAAACGCATCAACTATCGAAATTATTAAGTCACACCGTTTAGTACGTCGTCATGTTGGAGAAAAGTTACGCCTTCGCGAAAGTTTCCCATTTGTTGAAGCGCTAAGCAAATTAGCTGTTCAACATTGTAAAGTGGACATTGGTAAACTGGCGATTAATTACTGGCGTGACAACAAGGACGCAAGCGGAATAGAAGCATACATGGCTAATGAGTTAGCACCAGCATTGAATCATGGTGATGATACTCCAGCCAGAGATGTAGTACTTTATGGTTTTGGGCGTATTGGGCGTTTACTTGCTCGTTTGTTGATTGAGCGTACTGGTAAAAGCAATAAAATGTGTTTACGTGCAATTGTGCTTCGTGGTGGTAAACAAGGTGATTTAGAAAAACGTGCCAGTTTGTTACGCCGTGATTCAGTGCATGGACCATTTAATGGTTCTGTAGAAGTGGATGAAGAAAATAACGCCATCATTGCAAATGGTACATACATCCAAGTCATTTATGCTAATTCGCCTGATCAGGTCGATTACACTAAATACGGAATTAATAACGCTTTAATCGTTGATAACACTGGTATTTGGAAAGATGAAGACGGTTTAGGTTTACATCTTAAAAGTCCTGGAGCAAGCAAAGTGTTGTTAACTGCACCGGCTAAAGGCGCAATTAAGAATGTTGTGTATGGTGTTAATGAAAACGACATTTTAGATGAAGACATGATTGTGTCAGCAGCAAGTTGTACTACTAATGCCATCACACCAGTATTGAAAGCAGTAAATGATAAATATGGTATTGAGAATGGTCATGTTGAGACTATTCATTCATATACCAATGATCAAAACTTAATTGATAACTACCACAGTGCAGATCGTCGTGGCCGTAGTGCGCCATTAAACATGGTTATCACTGAAACGGGCGCCGCTAAAGCTGTGGCAAAAGCGCTACCCGTACTAGCAGGTAAACTAACCGGCAATGCAATTCGGGTCCCAACGCCTAATGTGTCAATGGCGATTATCAGTGTTAATTTAAACTCTGAAACTAATCGTGACGAGTTAAATGAATACTTAAAAGATGTGGCCCTGCAGTCTGGATTACAAAATCAAATCGACTTTACTGAATCTACTGAAATTGTATCAAGTGACTTGGTCGGCTCACGTTATGCTGGTGTTGTTGACTCACAGGCCACGATTGCAGAAGGCAAGCGTGCAATTTTGTATGTTTGGTACGATAACGAGTTCGGTTATAGCTGTCAGGTCGTCGGCGTGATGCAAAAAATGTTGGGTTTAACCACTTTATCACTGCCTAACCTATAAACAGCAACTGTAGTTATTGTTATCCTTCATTTAAACACCTCAATGATTGAGGTGTTTTTATTTGAGCCTGACTGATTTAAACATTGAAACACGTGTGTAGCAGGGCATAATTGGTTTCATATTATTAAAAATTAATCACAGTGATGATTTATGCAGCAAACAGTCATTTTGTTGCAATAATCCTGTTTTTATTGATTGACTATCCCGATCAAATCGGTAGAATGCCATTCCGCAGTCAGGGGAAACGTCCTCAGGTTGTAAAGATTGAAAATGCGACATTAGCTCAGTTGGGTAGGTTGAAAGACGATACCTTTCTCGCAGTGTTAAAAATAGCATGTACGAAGATTGAAAATGCGACATTAGCTCAGTTGGTAGAGCGATACCTTGCCAAGGTATAGGTCATCGGTTCGAACCCGATATGTCGCTCCAATTTCTTATCTCCTCCGATGGATTCGAATTTGGTAAAGCATGGCGCGATGGCAGAATGGCTATGCTGCGGATTGCAAATCCGTCGATCTCGGTTCGACTCCGGGTCGCGCCTCCACAAAATTGCGTTTAATGGTTACTTATTGTAACGGTTAAAACAACACTTTGCCCGAGTGGTGGAATCGGTAGACACAAGGGATTTAAAATCCCTCGCTGAATAAGCGTGCCGGTTCAAGTCCGGCCTCGGGTACCATTATTTATAGTAAGAAATTACATACGTAAGTATGGTGTAAAAAAGCCTTGACATTAGTCGGGGCTTTTTTACGTCTGAAATTTGAGTTTATTATTAAGGATTAAAGTCAAAAACAAAATCCCTCGCGCTCTGGTTGAAAATCAGGCGTGCCATTCTTTGCTATCGAGAGTAGTCCGGCCTCGGATACCATTATAATTTTTAGCAATAGAGAGTGATGTAAAAAACTTCGAAACTACACGAACTCGTTTAAGCCCAAAAATGAGTTTACATCAGCAATTCGTCCAACGCAGCACTAACCTCATTGCAATACTTTTTCTCAGCTGTCGGAAAGGTATGGGTTCCGTCAGCGAGAACCTTTTAGTTAGCCAATGCTTGTACTTTTATGGCGCTGATCCATTTCTGTATTGGTTGTGGATATAATACCTACCAATCTTGAAAATGAATATATCGTTCGATTTGACTGTTTTGTTCGATTGTATTAATGTGTATTTAATCAAGATGAGGGTCTTTAGATGCTTACACTAAATGCAAATGAAGCAAAAACCAATTTCGGTAAGATGCTTTTAAAAGTTCAATCGGAACCTATTGAAATTAAAAAGAACGGCAATCCTGTCGCAGTTATTGTCTCCTGTGAAGAATACAATCGTTTTGAAGAATTGAAGATGGAGCTTGTTCGATCACGCTTCGAAAATATTGATGAAGATGATCTTATGGACGGTAATGACTTTTTAGATGAGTTAGATTCTGGAAAGTATGATTAATGAAAAATACACCATTCTTACTTAGAGGCCATGCAAGAAAAGATTTAGAGTCTATTCGCAAGTACACAATCAAAAAGTGGGGAAATCCTCAATGGTTAAAGTACAAAGAGGTCTTGCGAAAAAGAATGCAAGCTTTAGCTAATAATCCAAATCTGGGATTGTCCATTTATGAGGTTTCTAAGGATGGCTATAGATTTCCAGATGGCAAGCATGTTTTCTATTATTTAAAAAGAGATAATGATGTTGTTTTTGTTGGATTTCTATCTAATCAAATGGCTCCTGAAAAACACCTTGAAAGAATTAAAAGTATAGATTCAGAGTTAAATTTATGAAGTTAACTTATGAAGATCGTCATTTTTTAATAACGAGAATTTTAAATGGAGCTGCAATATCATCTATTGCAGCAGAATTAAAATGCCCCAAATGTATTAATGTCTCGAATGTGGTAGCTACAGCCCTTATGACGTTGAATTTAGTCATGTAGAATTTTTTATTCTTTGATATTGCACAAAGGACTGTTTAATTCGCATCGGGGACGTTAGCCCTATATTTTTCTCATCTGAACCATCCGAATTAGTACAAATAATCTAACCCATTTCTGTGCAGAAATGAGTTAGCTGCCTCAGTTTAAAATGCCAACATTTAACGCTGAACTTAAAATCGTTGAAGAATCCTTATAAAAAAACGTGGGCTTGCAAATACTAAGGCAACCTAGTGGTTGCCTTAGTATTTCATGTTGATGGTTGTTTTTTTCGCCTCGTTATATCGGCCTAATCATCATAATGATCATTATCTATCGCCTGTTGACGTTGTTTTTTAAACTGAGCGTCTTCATAGGCGGCGTTAATTTCATCAAGAACAGAGTCAATATCGGCTAAATCTGTATCATCTTCAAATTGTCCGGTCAGCACAGTGTCTGGCTCAAGTTCGCCTTGCTCGTAAAGGGCCCACATTTCTTTGGCGTATTTGGTTTGTAGCAGCTCTGGTGCAAATTGGCCGTAGTATTCGGTCATATTATTCACATCACGATACAACATAGCTCTGGCATTGTTGTTAGCCGATGCATCGACGGCTTGTGGTAAGTCGATGATTACTGGGCCATGACTATCTACCAGTACATTAAATTCTGATAAGTCACCGTGCACAATACCGGCACATAACATACGAACGATATAACCCATCATGGTGTGATGTTGCGACATGGCTTGTGCATGGGTTAAGTTAACGTCGTTTAAACGCGGTGCGACATCACCGTTTGCGTCGGTGATCAGCTCCATCAATAATACGCCGTCGAAACAACCGTAAGGTACAGGCACTCGAATTTGGGCTGCTGCGCATTGATACAATGCATCAACCTCAGCGTTTTGCCAGGCTTTCTCTTGTTCTTCACGGCCGTATTTAGAGCCTTTTTCCATCGCGCGGCCACGACGGCTATTTTTGGTTTTGCGTCCTTCTTGATATTGTGCAGCCTTTTTAAAACTGCGTTTAGTCGCTTCTTTATAGACTTTGGCGCAGCGAATATCAGCGCCACACCGGATCATGTAGACGGTAGCTTCTTTGCCACTCATCAGTTGGCTTATCACTTCATCAACGAGACCATCGTCAACCAGTGGTTGTAATCGTATTGGGGTTTTCATAGCGCCCGTTATACCTTAGTTGTGTCTATGATGATATATCTTGGCTGACTATTTTTATGCAGTGCAGATAATAGGTATTTTTTTGTACAGTTTGTGTCTGTAAATTATCTAATGTCATAGTTTTACAGACACCATGTCGGTATCACATTGAAAATATGTCATTAATTTGATATTAGTTTATTGTAGCGTAAGATAAAAAATGGCTATTGTACACTTGCTCAAGCACACCAAAATTTGAGAGACAAAGAGGAATACCGATGAAATTGTATACCAATACATTAACAAGCTTGTTAATGATGAGTGCGATGATATCAACGCCTTTAATGGCTCAATCTGAGATTAACCCTCAGTTCGATCAGGCTCGTGCTGCAAAGGCGGGGGCTGATGAATATGGAATGAAACGTTATGTGATGGCATTTCTTAAGCGTGGACCTAATCGTGATCGCACTAAAGCAGAGGCCGATGAATTACAACGTTTGCATATGGCAAATATTGGACGTCTTGCCGAGGCGGGTAAATTGGTTTTAGCAGGTCCATTTTTGGACAATGGTGAGTTGCGCGGTATATATATTTTCGATGTAGAAACCATAGAGCAAGCAAAGCAGCTGACCGAAACGGATCCTGCAATTCAAGCTGGTAGTTTAGTCATGGAGTTAATACCTTGGTATGGCAGTGCTGCGTTAATGGAGGTTAATGATATTCACAATACGCTGGCTAAAACGCTGATGTAATTTATCAATGCTTTATGGTTTTTATCATGAGCATTGAGCGTTGTTGGAATTAGATATTGAGCGCAGTTAAAAACTTAATAACTTATGCATAATTGAATGGTGTAGTGGCATCATTTGGCGATGATTAAACGGTACAATACAGCCAAGTGAGTTGATTGGAGCCATTATGGCCAATGTGGTGAATAGAGCCATTTTTAGCAGCAGGATATTTTCTATTAATTAGTTATACCATTTCCATTAATTATGTGACCAATCAGAGTCGCTCAGACTGTTCAGTTTGAGGCGCATTGTTGAAATAATGGTATTCCCTTCTAAGGCAATGCAACAAAGAAATGGACAGTCTGAGCGCCTCCTGCAAGGCGGGTTTCTGTGCCTTCTATGCTGCTTAATAGTATTTTGACGTACGACTGCATGGATGCAGGAGGTAGAGCAACGCAGGAGCAGTTGCCGAGAGCAACTATGCCTACAATCCTATTACTTGCCTAGAAGGCACAGAATTACCGCTGAGTGACCAGATAATTAGTGGAATTGGTATTACTTATCAACAAAATCATCGTGTGATGAAACATGTTGATCCTGTGCAGCAAGGGCGATACTACAAGTTAAATGTAGTGATTAAACAGCCTCTTATTGGCGGCGTATTTACCTGTGAAAAATACATTATAAATCTGTTTAATCGCGTGTATTTGTTTCGCCCTGATCTATATGAACACAGCGTGACTAAAATAGAATCTGGTAAACGGGTTTTATTAAGTATTGCTGTGAATATTTAAAAGGCTCTCTTATGCATCACGCGTGACACTTATGCAAGCCGGTGCAGTAAAAACGTGGGTGATTAGCTTTCGTGTGCGAGCTTGGTAAGGAGCGGCGCAGGTTGATGAGTGTTGTATTGACGTTTAGCGACAACCTCAACACCTTTGCAAGATAGCTTAAGGTTGAGATCTGTTTCGGGCACGCAGCAGCAGGGGAGGCACTCGTTGGCTTTTAGTTCAGCAAGTGGTGTTGTGATATAACTGACGTCACCTGAAATGACAGTGGTTTTACAGGCGCCGCAAAACCCATTGCGGCACTCTGAAAAAATGTTTACCTTTTTCGACTCAAGCGCTTCTAATAAGCTTGAATGTTTACCGTCAAACAGAATAACGGGCTGACCTTTCAAGCTTACGATCGGGGCTTTTTTAAAAAATGTCTTATAAGTCAAAATCTAAAAACTCATCGCCATCGACAGAAGAATCAATTTGACCTACAAGGTAGGAAGACACTTCAACTTCTTGCGGGGCCACTTGTACCGCATCACTTTCTAGCCAGTTTTTCATCCACGGTAGTGGGTTTGAAGATTCTTCGTACGGTTGTGGTAAATGCACTGACTTCATGCGTTGGTTAGTAATAAACTCAACGTATTGGCATAAAATCTGTTCGTTTAAACCGATCATTGAACCGTCTTTAAATAAGTATTTAGCCCATTCTTTTTCTTGCTCAGCGGCTTTAACAAACAAATCGTAAGCTTCTTGTTGGCACTCAATGGCAATTTCGGCCATTTCTGGGTCGTCTTTACCGCCCTGCATTAAGCTCAGTATGTGCTGAGTGCTGTTAAGATGTAGAGCTTCATCACGGGCAATTAAGCGAATGATTTTGGCGTTACCTTCCATTAAGCGGCGCTCTGCAAAGGCAAATGAACAGGCAAAGCTCACATAGAAACGAATCGCTTCTAATGCGTTAACAGACATCATGCACAAGTACAGTGACTTTTTAAGAATGCGTAAGTTAACAGTAATTTTTTCGCCGTTAACTTGGTGCGTTCCTGCACCAAATAGGTTGTAAACTTGAGTCAGCTTGATTAAGTCATCGTAATAACGGGCAATGTCACCTGCACGTTTTAAAATTTGTTCGTTTTCAACGATATCATCAAACACCACAGAAGGGTTATTAACAATATTTCTGATAATGTGCGTGTATGAACGAGAATGAATGGTTTCTGAAAACGACCAGGTTTCAATCCAGGTTTCTAGCTCTGGCAAAGACACTAACGGTAAAAATGCAACGTTTGGTGAGCGCCCTTGAATTGAGTCGAGCAAGGTTTGATATTTAAGATTTGAAATAAAAATATGCTTTTCGTGCTCTGGTAAACTAGCAAAGTCGATTTTGTCACGGCTGACATCAACTTCTTCAGGTCGCCAGAAAAACGAAAGTTGTTTTTCAATGAGCTTTTCGAAGACTTCGTATTTTTGTTGATCGTAGCGAGCCACATTAACGGGTTGACCAAAAAACATTGGTTCTTTGGTTGAGTCGTTAGGTGTTTGACAAAATGTTGAATAAGCCATTATTAAGTGTCCTGATAACGCATTTCAAAAAGCGGGGAAGTCCCCGCTAATAATTCCATTAGATGATTAAATTTTGCACGCACCGCCTGCGCAACCATCATCTTCTTCCTCTACGGCAACTAGGTCGTCAAACTGATCTTTTGCGCCGTCACGAGTGTTATGGTAATACAAGGTTTTAACCCCTAGCTTGTACACACTTAACAAATCTTTAAGCAAGGTTTGCATGGGTACACGGCCGCCTTCAAAACGGCTTGGGTCGTAGTTAGTGTTAGCTGAAATCGCTTGGTCAACGAACTTCTGCATAATGCCCACAAGTTGGATGTAACCGTCATTGTTTGGCATGTTCCATAACAATTCATACTTGTCTTTAAGTTGATCAAAGTCAGGTACTACTTGCTTTAATTGTCCGTCTTTACTCGCTTTAACGCTGATTAAGCCGCGTGGAGGCTCAATACCGTTAGTCGCGTTAGATATTTGCGATGAGGTTTCAGACGGCATTAAGGCTGACAAGGTTGAGTTGCGTAAACCATACTGCTTAATGTCGCTGCGTAATCCTTCCCAATCCATGTGTAATGGCTCGTCACAAATTTTATCTAAATCACGTTTGTAAGTGTCAATCGGTAAAATGCCTTGCGAATAGGTTGTTTCATGGAACAAAGGACATGCGCCTTGTTCTTTCGCGAGGTTCATTGAGGCTTTCAATAAATAAAACTGAATCGCTTCAAAGGTTTTGTGGGTCAAATTGTTTGCTGAACCGTCTGAATACTTCTTGCCATTTTTAGCAAGGTAGTTAGCAAAGTTAATCACACCAATACCTAAAGTACGGCGGTTCATTGAACCAAGCTTTGCCGACTTGATTGGGTAATCTTGATAATCAAGTAAGTTATCAAGGGCACGCACAGCAAGATCTGCTAGAGGCTCAAGTTCAGTTAAATCCTGGATCGCGCCCAAGTTTAAAGCTGACAATGTACACAATGCGATTTCACCATTTGGATCGTCGATGTTTGTCAGAGGTTTAGTCGGTAAAGCAATTTCTAAACAAAGGTTAGATTGCTTAATTGGCGCGACTTTAGAGTCAAACGGGCTGTGTGTATTACAGTGATCCACGTTTTGAATATAGATACGGCCAGTTGAAGCACGCTCTTGCATCATGAGTGAAAACAGTTCGACCGCTTTAATTTGTTTTTTACGTACGTTGCTGTCCTGTTCATACTGTAGGTATAAACGTTCAAACTCTACCTGATCTTCAAAAAATGCATCGTAAAGGCCGGGCACATCTGATGGGCTGAATAAGCTGATGTATTCGCCTTTGATCAAACGTTGGTACATTAATTTGTTTAACTGCACGCCATAGTCAAGATGACGCACACGGTTATCTTCTACGCCGCGGTTGTTTTTAAGGACCAGTAATGACTCAACTTCTAAATGCCATAACGGGTAGAACAGGGTGGCAGCACCGCCACGAACGCCGCCTTGAGAGCACGACTTAACCGCAGTTTGGAAATATTTGTAAAAAGGTAAGCAACCTGTATGGAATGCTTCGCCGCCACGAATAGGGCTACCTAAGGCGCGGATACGACCTGCGTTAATACCAATACCAGCACGTTGACTAACGTATTTAACGATAGAAGATGCCGTTGCATTGATTGAATCAAGGCTGTCATCGCATTCAATGAGTACACAAGAGCTGAACTGACGCGTAGGAGTACGAACGCCAGACATAATCGGTGTCGGTAATGAAATTTTGAATAAAGACGTCGCATCATAAAAACGCTTGATGTAATCCAAACGAGTGTCTTTTGGATAACGAGCAAATAAACATGCTGCCACTAAAATGTATAAAAACTGCGCGCTCTCATATACTTCATGGGTTACACGGTTTTGCACTAAATACTTACCTTCAAGCTGCTTAACGGCGGCATAAGAGAAGTTCATATCGCGCCAGTGATCGATATAGCTGTCTAAGGTTTCAATCTCTTCACGAGTGTAGTCGGCCAAAATATGCATATCATATTTGCCCATTTCCACTAAGCGAGTCACATGGTCGTATAACTTAGGTGGTTCAAATTGACCAAAGGCTTTTTTGCGTAGGTGAAACACCGCTAAGCGCGCTGCTAAAAATTGGTAATCTGGCGAGTCTGGCGAGATTAAGTCAGCAGCTGCTTTAATGATGGTTTCATGAATGGCTTCAGTTGGAATGCCGTCAAAAAACTGCAGGTGAGATCGAAGTTCAACTTCAGATACTGAGACGTTTTTTAATCCCTTGGCTGCCCAAGTGATCACGCGGTGAATTTTATCTAAATGGATACTTTCACGTTCGCCACTGCGTTTAGTGACTGTCATATTGCTATTCATTGAAGAGAGGCCTTGGTTCTATATCCGGTCATGTGATCATGTTCAGGATGCTGTGCTACTTTGATTCGATCAGAACAAATCACAAAACAGTTCCATGTTAAAACAATCGTCCAGAATGTACTTACGGCAAGGTGGATCTACAGTACATTCATTAAGACACTACCTTGTAAATTCACAAGGAGAGTAGTGTTTCGATTGTTACCCACACACAAGATATGGTGTTATTTATAAACTGAGATACAAGATAGTGAGGTTTGAGCTGATTTGCAAGTCACAATTACATTAACTTCTTGTGGATAAGTTGAGGATAAACGGCAGGGTTAGTAATGGCTAACCCTAGAGCCCAAATTTATATAGTGTTTTTAACGCTTGATGTTTTTTTATGCAATAGATTAGAAAAATTTGATCGCTAAAATAAGCAGCGATCAAAAATTTACGACCATTTTTAGATTGATCTTTTATGGCTTTTGATCTGCAGATCAAAACAGCCATCTTGTTGTAAGCTAGATAACAAATGCCGTTCAAATACGACTCGCTTAATAAAACATAAGCCATTAATGGCTTATTCAGTAAAAAACTGTGTTAAAGATGAACCATCTGCAAAATGTCGTTTTGATGGCCATAGTTCTGGTTTGTCTGAAGCAGATAAATACCCCCAAAGTGCCACACCTCCAAGCATGTTGGCGTTATGGGCGGCAACGAGATCACGCTCTGCGTCACCTAAATACAGGATCTGCTGAGGCGACGTTGCAATTTGCTGGGCGGCTAACAACATTGGTGCGGTATGTGGTTTTGCATGGCGGGTACTGTCACCGCTGATCATGGCGTTAACTCGGCCTGTTAAGCCTAATTTATCAACTAAAGGGCGGGCAAAGCGGGCGGGTTTATTGGTGACGATGCCATAAGGAATATTGTGTTGATCAAATAAGTTGAGTAGCTCAGGTAATCCATCAAATAAACGGCTAAGCTCGCCATTAATTTGGCCATAATGCTGCAGTAATCCCTGTTGTATTTTAAGTTGCAATGCTTCGTCGGCATCAGGTATCGCTGTTTTTACTAAATATAAACTACCGTGAGAGGCTGCATGGCGCATTTTTTCAAGGGGTTGGGCGGTAAAACCTGCATCTTCTAAGCTAAGATTAAGTGCGTAAACTAAATCTGGTGCGGTGTCTGCTAATGTACCGTCAAGGTCAAATAAAACGCCTTTCACATCGTGTTTATGCACTTAATTATTCCTTATATAAGCGTTAGGTATTGCGAGGTTCAATTGAAAAAGTGCATTACCGATAACCTTGAGGTTACCGGCATGACGATTAATCTACTTTTTGTGTGGCTATCATGTAGTTTACATCCACACTTTTTGTGTATTTAAACACACCAGAAAGCGGGTTATACGTGATACCTAATGCGTCTTTACATAATAAGTCAGTGTTATCGACCAATGCCATCAACTCTGATGGGCGGATAAATTTGCTGTGATCGTGGGTACCAACAGGAAGCATTTTAAGTAGGTATTCAGCTCCGATGATGGTTTGTACATAAGACATGATATTGCGGTTAATGGTTGAGAAAAATACAAACCCATTGGGTTTAACCATGTCACAACATGCTTGAATAACTGATTGTGGGTCGGGCACATGTTCTAACATTTCCATGCAGGTGACCACGTCATAATATTCGCGGTGGCTGTCCCGGTGGTTTTCTGCAGTGGTTTTAAGGTAATTTACACTGACCCCAGCGTCTAATGCGTGCAATTTTGCCACTTCTAACGGCTCAGTGCCCATGTCGATGCCGTCAACATTTGCACCAATACGCGCCATGCTTTCCGATAAAATACCGCCGCCGCAGCCGACATCCAGTACTTTTTTACCAAATACACCGCCAGCAGTTTGATCAATGTAATTTAATCGCAGTGGATTAAGTAAATGCAATGGCTTGAACTCGCCATTAAGATCCCACCAGGTTTGCGCCATGGCTTCAAATTTTGCGATCTCATGGGGATCAACATTGGCTGTTGATTGTTCGGCGTCTGACATAAGTTAACCTAACTGTCTAATAATGTATGGCGGTTATTATAACGATAACCTTTACGAATAGTAGTCAACATTGTGCTTTTGCGGTCAATGCTTGCTTATAAAATCGCCATTTAGCACGTGCGTTGATTATTTTTACAAAATAAAGCGCTTAAACCATCAGCAGTTTGGCTTTTAAGTCATCAAATTTCACCAACATATTAGTGTTCGCTTAAACTAAATTTGCTGAAAATATTAGCTTTTTTATTAATTTTGTCTCGTAGATGGGATTTGGCTGGTGTTTGCTCTGGCGACAATAAATATCTGTGTTAGAATGCCAAATCACGTTTTTAAGCTAGATAATAATATGGAAGATTTATTGTCAGCTAACTTTAGGGGAACGCGCAGTTTATGACTGATCTGGCATCATCTATTTCGCCAATTAATATCGAAGACGAACTTAAGAATTCTTATCTTGATTACGCAATGAGCGTAATTGTGGGTCGTGCATTACCTGACGTACGTGACGGTTTAAAACCAGTTCACCGTCGCGTATTGTTTGCAATGAGCGAATTAAAAAACGATTGGAACAAACCATATAAAAAATCCGCTCGTGTCGTTGGTGACGTAATTGGTAAATATCACCCACATGGTGATACTGCTGTATACGATACAATTGTACGTATGGCGCAACCTTTCTCGCTTCGTTACACCTTAGTTGACGGACAAGGAAACTTCGGTTCGGTTGACGGTGACTCAGCAGCGGCAATGCGTTATACCGAAATCCGTATGCAAAAGTTGGCGCACTCACTGCTTGCCGACCTTGAAAAAGAAACCGTTGATTTTGTGCCTAACTACGACGGCACTGAATTTATTCCTGCTGTATTACCAACACGTGTACCTAACCTGTTAATTAACGGTTCATCTGGTATTGCGGTAGGTATGGCAACCAATATTCCGCCACACAACTTAACTGAAGTGGTTAAAGGGTGTTTAGCGTTAATCGAAGAGCCTAGCTTGTCGATTGAACAGCTAATGGAATACATTCCTGGCCCAGATTTCCCAACTGCTGCGTCTATTAATGGTCGTAAAGGCATTATTGATGCCTATAAAACGGGCCGCGGCCGTGCTGTGATGCGCTCAAAAGCGGAAGTGGAAACAGATGAAAATGGCCGTGAGCGTATCATCGTTCATGAAATTCCTTATCAGGTGAACAAAGCTAAGTTGATTGAAAAAATCGCAGAGCTTGTTAAAGATAAGAAAATTGAAGGCATTAGCGGTTTACGTGACGAGTCTGATAAAGACGGTATGCGTATCGTAATTGAAATCAAGCGCGGCGAAGTGGGCGAAGTTGTACTTAACAACTTATATGCTCAAACACAAATGCAGTGTTCTTTTGGTATTAACATGGTGGCATTGACCAATGGTCAGCCTAAATTGTTTAACCTTAAAGAAATGCTTGAGTGCTTTATTCTTCACCGTCGTGAAGTGGTTACTCGCCGTACCGTGTTTGAACTGCGTAAAGCGCGCGAACGTGCTCACATTCTTGAAGCCCTTGCCATTGCCCTTGCTAACATTGACCCAATTATTGCGTTAATTAAAGCATCGCCAACGCCTGCTGAAGCAAAAGTGAAATTAGTTGAGCAGGGTTGGGCACTTGGCCATGTTCAAGGCATGCTTGAAAAAGCCGGTGATGATGCTGCTCGCCCTGAATGGTTAGAGCCTGAGTTTGGTATTCGTGATGGCAAATACTATTTAACTGAGCAACAAGCACAGGCGATTCTTGAATTGCGTTTACACCGTTTAACCGGTTTAGAGCATGACAAGATTTTAGCTGAATACGAAGAACTATTAGTACTGATTGCCGGTTTATTGTTGATCCTTCGTAGTCCAGAGCGTTTGATGGAAGTGATCAAAGAAGAACTAGAAGAAATTCTAGAGCAATATGGTGATGCCCGCCGTACTGTGATTAACGCCAACGAAATTGACATGAGTCTTGAAGACTTAATCAATGAAGAAGACGTTGTGGTTACATTGTCGCATTTAGGTTACGCCAAGTACCAACCATTGTCTGACTACCAAGCTCAGCGCCGTGGTGGTAAAGGTAAAGCTGCAACTAAAGTAAAAGACGAAGATTTCGTTGAAAAACTGCTGGTTGCTAATACCCATGACACTATTTTGTGCTTCTCAGACTTTGGTAAAATGTACTGGTTAAAAGTGTACCAATTACCATTGGCAAGTCGTACAGCACGCGGTCGCCCAATTGTTAACTTATTACCACTGGCTGACGGTGAGCGCATTACCGCGATTCTACCTGTACGTGAATACGCTGATGATAAATACATTATCATGGCAACTGCAGACGGCACAGTGAAGAAAACAGCCTTAACAGCTTACAGTAATCCTCGTGCAAACGGCATTATTGCGGTGAACCTAAAAGATGGCGACCAATTAATTGGCGTTGATATTACTGAAGGTAGTGACGACATCATGTTGTTCTCTAACGAAGGTAAAGTGGTTCGCTTTAACGAAAAAGCTCGCGATTCTGAAACTGGTGAAGTGAAAATTGACGCAGAAACCGGTGAAGAGATCATTGCATTGCGTCCAATGGGTCGTACAGCAACCGGTGTTCGTGGTATCAAGCTTGAAGCAGGCCAAAAAGTGGTATCGCTCATTGTGCCAAAAGGTGACGGCGCAATCTTAACCGTAACCGAAAACGGTTATGGTAAGCGTACTGAACTAAGCGAATACCCAGCGAAGAGCCGCGGCACTAAAGGTGTTGTGTCTATTAAAGTGAGTGAGCGTAATGGCGCCGTTGTCGGTGCTGTACAAGTGGGTGAGTTTGATGAAATCATGCTCATTAGCGACAAAGGCACATTGGTTCGTACACCTGCTGAAGGCGTATCAATCATTGGTCGTAACACTCAAGGTGTGACCATTATTCGCACCGCAGACGACGAAAAAGTGGTTGGCTTACAGCGAATTGATGAAATTCAAACTGAAGAGCTATTAGATGAAGAAGGCAATGTGATCCCACCTGCTGACATTATCGAAGGCGAAGAAGCTACAGAGGTTGATGCACAAATCGATAGCGATGCACCAGCTGATGAACAAGGTGACGATCAGCAATAAGCTGAACGAGCTACCCAAACCACCGAAAACGAGCGCCTAAGGGCGCTCGTTTTATTTTGCGGAAAATTATTCATCAAAATAGGCAAATAAAGGCCTATTCAACGGTAACTAAAGACCTTAGTATTAACGGCTACATATGATGTTATCAATCTTATCAATTCACTGATTCGTTCAGAGCGTGAAAATGATTGATATAAATACAAACTGAGTCAAGGAGTTGTCTGTGAGCGCGATTTATAATTTCTGTGCGGGTCCTGCCATGTTACCTCAAGCTGTGATGCAAAAAGCACAACAGGAATTGATTGATTGGAATGGTCTTGGCGTCTCCGTGATGGAAATCAGCCACCGCAGTAAAGAATTTATTGCGTTAACTGAACAAGCTGAAGTGACTTTGCGCCAGCTAATGAATATTCCTCAAAACTACCATGTGTTATTTATGCACGGTGGTGGGCGCGCGCAGTTTTCGAATGTAGTCAACAACTTTTTAGGTGATAACGGCAGAGCCCTATATCTCGTGAGCGGGCAGTGGTCATCTGCTGCGGTGAGTGAGGCCATCAAACTGGCGGGTGAAGCTCAAATTGACAGCCTAAATATTGTTGAAAACGTTAACGGACTCAATCAAGTCAACTTGCCAGATCTGCATGCTATCGACAAAGACTACCGCTACGTGCATTACTGCTCAAACGAAACCGTAGATGGTATTGAGATATTTGAAGAGCTAGACAGCCCATGGCCAGTGGTTGCAGATCTGTCATCAACCATTATGTCTCATGAGATTGATGTCAGTAAATATGGGCTTATATATGCAGGCGCACAAAAGAACATTGGCCCATCTGGGTTATCAATTGTGATAGTACGCGACGACATGCTTAAGTTACCTTCATTGCCTCAATCGTCAGTGATGGATTATCGCGTGGCAGTTGAGCATGGCTCGATGTTTAATACACCGCCCACGTTTGCCTGGTATTTAGCCTCCGAAGTGTTTGCATGGTTAGCGGCCAATGGTGGTGTAAGCGCAATGGCTGACGTTAATCAGCAAAAAGCAGCATTATTGTACGATTGTATTGATTCAAATCCATTTTATAAAAATGGTGTTGCGCCACACAATCGCTCACGCATGAACGTGACATTCCAATTGGTTAATGACACTCTTGATGGTGAATTTTTAAAACAAGCAGAGCAGGCCGGTTTAGTGGCATTAAAGGGTCATCGTATTGTCGGCGGTATGCGCGCCAGCATTTATAATGCGATGCCATTAGCAGGTGTGCAAAAACTGGTTGATTTTATGAACCAATTTGCCCAGCAACATGCTTAACGGTTTTGCCATTGTTAACGCCTCAGCTGAGGCGTTAAATCAATAAAAGCTCGTGTAGCGTAAATTGTGGAGGAGTCATCACTTATCTTTGCTCAACTTTACGCTTAAATACCGCCTTGTTAACCCCTTTTTAACCCCATTCAATTTATAGTCTCATTATGGTGTCGCACTACATATAGAGACAAAATGAACACTCCTATTACTGTTAAATCTCAGGCTATGAAGCAGCCCAAAAAGGGATTTGAGCTCACTCAAAAACATAAATTAGCGCTAGCATACCTTTCAGTAGCTGTGTTGCCTTTTGTGCTAGCACAGTTATTAGGGATGGAGTTTACTGGGTTGTACACCAGTGTGCTCAGTGCAGTTAACTTACTTGCGATGATGGTATTTTTTATTCAATTTCCGCTAGCGGGAAGGCTTAAAAAAGTGCCGTTATTTTCCAATATAGATTGGGGAATAACTCAACATAAAAAACTGGGTAAATACCTAGGGTCTGTTGATCTTTGCTGTACACATTTTATTCAACAATACATCGGCAGCCACATTATAGTAAACGCCAGTGATACCATACTGGCGTAATTTCTTGCTAACTTATCATATCTTGTTGATATTGCTCGGAAGTGCTTTATCCTCGCGAAAGCATTCTCAACCAAATGTCGATACTTGTAGAGACACCAATCCATGCTTTCTTTGTCGATATCTTGCCCATAATTTCGCTTCGGTATAACGGTTTTGCCACCTTTAGAATTGACATATGCCCTTAAAGCGTCGCTGTCATAGCCTTTATCAGCGATAAATACGTTGACCTCCTTAAGGTGGTCAACAAGACTCTCGGCACGAGCAATATCATTTCTCTGGCCTTCTGATAGCTCGAAATAGATTGGTAATCCACCGCTATCCACGACCAAATGAATTTTCGTTGAGTTACCGCCGCGACTCTTTCCAATACACTCATTATCTGGTGTCGCAGCTCCTGCGCTATGCTGATGAGCTTTGACTATTGAGCCGTCTGCAAACACCCAATCATAATCGGAAAGTTTTGATAACTCTTTGAATAGTATATCTAACAGGCCTTTTTTAGACCACAGATTAAAGCGACGATAAACAGTGCTCCAGTCCCCAAACTCTGTTGGAAGATCACGCCATGGAACTCCTGTTCGCAAGCGGTAAAGAATTCCTTCAAAGGTCATTCTATGTTCAGATTTATTATAGATGCGGCCAGTGTTCTTCATCAGTTGAAGTAGCTTTTGCCACCACTTATCAGTTAGCATTAGTCTCGGCATGGTATGGAGTTATCGTTTATTTTTGGCGAAACAAATTATAACGCCTTACCATGCTGCTTAAAAAGCCATCACGAAAGATCAACAGACCCTAGGGATATTTTTCTTTCTTCATCCAATATTCATTGTACTACCTAAAGCACTGATGTCAGCTGATGATCTTAGTGTCAGCGTATGGAGTATTGTTACATCGCCGCATTTGCTTACTGCTCTTATAGCTTGGTGTGCAATGGCCATATGGGTATTAATGTCGATATATAAAGACAGACTCAATTTACGCTATGAAACATGGCGATTAATGCATGTAACTGGCTTTGCAATCATCGCCACACTCGCGACATTGCATATCACTACTATAGGTAGCCACGGCCAATTTAACCCAAGGTTTAATACCCTGTGGTGGTTGCTTTATGGGCTGTCAATGACATTGCTAATTTATAACTATGTTATCAAGCCCAAACTAAGCATAAATCAGGCTTATTCTATTAGCTCAATTGAAAAAATCACCGACAGTGACTGGCAATTGAGTGTTCAAAATAACAACCAAACCCCTCTTGTATATCAGGCAGGCCAGTTTGTTTGGATTAACACCAGTGGCAACCCTTACAGTCTTGAGCAACACCCATTTTCAATCGTATCAGCAACTGCAGATGGTCAAGTCAATTTTGCCATTAGAGCGCTGGGAGATTACACCTCTTCATTAGGCAAACTTAAGCCTGAGCAAGTTGTATATATTGATGGGCCTTATGGCAACATGACACTTACCCCTAGTCAATTTGCCAGCGGTATTACCCTTATTGCAGGTGGCGCGGGTATTTCACCAATGTTGAGTTTACTCACTCAGCTGGCAAAACAACAAGATCAGCGCCCCATCAGGTTACTTTACGCCAACCACAATATGTCACGGATGATCTACTTAGAAACATTAGCCGAGTTACAACGCACTATGGCCAACTTTAAAGTGCAACTAGTGTGTGAATACATTGAACTTTATCAAACCTATGAACAGCCTAATATAACCCATGGACTAATCCAGGGGCAGGATATTGTCGACACCGTCACTAAAGGACAAGAAAGCCAATGGGCATATTACCTTTGTGGCCCCGCACCCATGATAAGCAACATGAGAGACACTTTGCATCGTTTGGGAGTCAGCAATAATCAAATCCATTATGAACAACTGACTTTTTAATAAGGAAAACAATATGCCAATCAAGCAAATATCTGGCTGCATCGGTTGTGAGGCTTGCGTTAAAAGTTGTCCAACCGATGTGATCCACATGAATAAACAAACCAATAAAGCTGAAATACGTTACCCAGAAGATTGTCAAATTTGTCATTTATGCAGACTGTATTGCCCTGTAGGGGCTATCACAATCACGCCTGAGAAAAGTATTCCAGTTATGGTCTCGTGGAGGTAACTATGTCATTTAATGCTCACTTATCTCGTCGTCAGTTTATCGGTATTGCGGGCGGTATTGCAGGGGCTGCAGCATTTGCCAATATGGGGTTTGACGCACCGGCTCAAGAAAATAAGCCCAAAATTGACAGCAACAATTTTACTGTTGAACACCATCATACTGATGTATTGGTGATTGGCGGTGGCATGGCCGGATTATTTGCGGCGGTTAAAGCCCACGACGCAGGAGCCAGCGTCATGATGGTATCAAAAGGACGTGTTGGCAGTTCGGGACTCACCCCTTTTGCAAAAGGGATTTTTAGTTACGATAAAGCCAATGCAAGCGTGACCATTGACGAATTTGTAGCTCAAGTTACGGAGTCTGCAATTGAGACAAATAATCCTGTGTTTACAAGGCAATTAGCCGAGCATTCTTATGCTAGAGTGCAGGAGTTAACCTCATGGGGATTTTTCGATTCAGCGCTGTATCATCACAGTTTTATGAAGCCGATTAACGAGCGAAATATTCCTGTAAATGAACGTATCATGATCACCCATTTATTAAAACAGGATGGCAGAGTGGTGGGGGCGTCGGGTTTTAGTTTAGATGAACTGAAAATTGTTCATTATCACGCTAAAAGCGTGGTGCTATGTACAGGAGCGGGTGGTTTTAAACCCAATGGGTTCCCCGTGAGTGATTTAACCCATGACGGCACCATTATGGCTTATAAAATTGGGGCTAAAGTGACCGGTAAAGAATGGAACGATGGCCATCCAGGTTCAGCTAAAAACTCAGGCTCAAGTTATGATAATTGGCACGGCCAAGTGGAAGAAAAGCCATCAGTCACCTCGGTCACCATTAATCATCATTTGGGGGTCGATCTCAACTACCTTGCTTATACCCAGGGCTCACCAGTGGTCATGAGGCCGCCAAGACCTGAAGGTCCGGGTATGCAACGAGATAATAATGTCATGGCTGCACAGCAAGGGCAGAATTATCCTGCTGGTCCCTATGTGCCACCGGCATTTAGACAATCAGGCCCGCCACCCAAACCACCAGAACAAGGTTTTTTACGCAGTTTAGTGTCAAGTAAAGGCCATTCAGGCCCACCGGGCATGGGCGGCGAGCAGGTTGGCGGTTCGAGTGCCGGTATGGCTATTCATAAGTCAGAAGGATTAGTACCGATAAATGATCAAGGTTTATCAACTATACCGGGTTTGTATGCCGCGGGTGATGCCTTAGGATCTTACATGTCCGGTGGTATTTATACTCAAATAGGTTCGTCGTTAGCGGGTTCGGCTGTACAAGGTGCTATTGCAGGCGCAGCCGCGGCAAATGACAGCTTAGCAATACAAGGAAAACAAGATGTGTCAGAGCAATACTTAACCTTAGTTAATCAGCAAATTCTGGCACCATTAACACGTAAGCGGGGTTATAGCCCAGCCTGGGTGACTCAAGTGTTACAAGGCGTGATGATCCCCAACTTTGTGTTATACATTAAAAAAGAACGCATGATGCAAGCCGCGTTAGCCTATGTTGAGGAGCTCTATGAGCACCATGTGCCTATGTTAATGGCAGATGATTTACATGCACTTAGGCTAGCTCACGAAACGGAAAACATGATCATCACCGCAGAGATGAAACTCAAAGCATCCATTATGCGCAAAGAGAGCCGTTGCAGCCATTATCGTTTAGATTGTCCAGACATTGATTATGAAAATTGGCAAGCGTGGATCAATATTTATAAAGATGACGCAGGCAACATGGTGTTAGAAAAACAACCTTTTAAAAGCTGGCCCAATTTTTAACTGCTTTTGGACATTGCTAATCTGACAAAATAAAGCCGACTGTGCAAGGAGTCGGCTTTATTATTTGAGTCAATATAACCAGAGGTTATTTAATGACTGCTGCGATTGATTTGGCCAAATAATCAACGTTAGTTTCGCTAATACCGGCAATACTAATTCGGCTTGAACCCACCATATACACACTAAAGTCTTGCTTTAAAGTGGCTACTTGCTCAGGGCTTACCCCTAAAAATGAAAACATGCCTTTTTGCTGAGCAATAAAGCTAAAATCACGGTCAACACCGTTAGCAATTAACTGCTTAACCAGCATTTCACGGTTACCGTTAATGCGGTCGCGCATCACTTTAAGCTCTTCAAGCCATTGTTGTTTAAGTGCAGGTGTGCCTAAAATGGTTTCAACAATGGCTGCGCCATGGGCTGGTGGCATTGAATAGATACAACGAACAACATACAACAATACAGATTGAGCAATATCGGCTGTTGCGCTGTCTTTAGCCACAATTGAACATGCGCCAATACGTTCACGGTATAAGCCAAAGTTTTTAGAGCATGAGCTGCATAAAATCATGCTTTCAACTGCCGCAGCCATTTGACGCACACCGTAAGCATCTTCATCAACACCATCGCCAAAGCCTTGATAAGCCATGTCGATTAGCGGTGTAAATCCTTGCTTAACGGTCACCTTAACCACTTCATCCCACTGCGCTGTGGTTAAATCCATACCACTTGGGTTATGACAACATGCGTGCAGTAACACCACGTCGTCTTTACCAATGGTATTTAACGTGGCAATCATTTGCTCAAATTTAAGGCTCTTGGTGTCGTAATCGTAATATGGGTAGGTTTTTACCCTAATACCCGCCGCTTCAAAAAGCCCGGTATGGTTGGCCCATGTTGGGTCACTCACCCACAATACTGCGTTAGGGTTACAGCGCTTGATAAAATCAGCTGCCACTCTTAACGCCCCAGTTCCGCCAGGGGTTGATACCGTTCTGACACGATT
Organism: Shewanella inventionis; assembly: GCF_019931735.1. Lineage (NCBI taxonomy): Bacteria > Pseudomonadati > Pseudomonadota > Gammaproteobacteria > Alteromonadales > Shewanellaceae > Shewanella > Shewanella inventionis. Next base: position 2,773,558 of record NZ_CP082926.1, read on the forward strand.
GGCGATTAATGCCGAGTGAGAAGCGCCAAAGGCTAATTCACCCATTAATTGATTAAAGGGCACAGAGCCCGTTGGGCCGATGTAGACCTTGGTTGTTTCTGTGTCTAGACGGATTTTTTCAGCCGCTTTAACGCAATCCAAAATCGGAGTATGGCCAGCAGGATCTTTATAAACCCCAACACCCAGGTCCACCTTGTTAGGGTGACTGTCTTCTCGGTATTGTGTCAGCAGACCCAAAATAGGATCAGCAGGTAGTGCTTTGAGAGTATCAAACATGAGTAGAACCTTATATTTACTATTTGGTCTAAGCATAACGCGCTTTAAACTCAGAGTTAAAGTCATTCTTGTCTGATAAGATAATTAATCGCCAGTTGAGATTATTTCAATTGGAAAGTTAATTGAACGGGCAAATAATGCTGTTATCTCGGTAGATTATCTGCTGTAATGGTGCTCCATTACAGTGTTTATTCGACATTAACGCGTAATCACGGTGTTAACGACATAAATAATCAATGTTAAGCTTGATATCACGGTGGCGATCCGTATTTTATAAGCATGATTGCGTCGCTTACACTGAATGAACACTGTAATGAATTTATGCCACTTGATTTACGCTGTTTGGCCATAACTGAGTGATGTTTACCACCAAGATTAACCTGAACTTAATCTGTAGCAAAAAAGAAGAAAGCGAATGAAGCAACTGCGTCTTGATCCAATTACCTGCATAAACGGCGAAATTAATATTCCTGGCTCTAAGAGTATTTCCAATCGGGCATTATTGTTAGCCACTCTAGCCAAAGGCTCAACTACACTCACCAACTTGCTCGACTCAGACGACATTCGTTATATGTTGGCATCACTCAAACAGTTAGGTATTCAATACAGCTTAAGTGACGATAAAACCGTGTGTGTGGTTGAAGGTAATGGTGGGCCAATTTCGTCAACTACTGCACAAAGCTTATTTTTAGGTAATGCCGGTACTGCAATGCGTCCATTATGTGCCGCACTGACATTAGGCGAGGGAGAGTTTACCCTTACAGGCGAGCCGCGCATGGAAGAGCGCCCAATTGGCGACTTAGTGGATGCCTTGCGTCAATTAGGGGCTGATGTAACGTACCTTAAAAATGAAGGATTTCCGCCATTAACGATTAACGCTACCGGCCTTAGTGGTGGTGATGTTGAAATTGCAGGCGATTTATCAAGCCAGTTTTTAACCGCCTTGTTAATGGTTGCGCCGCTCACCAAAGACAGCGTAAACATAAAAATTAAAGGCGAGTTGGTGTCTAAGCCATATATCGACATCACCATTGCATTAATGAAACAGTTTGGCGTTGACGTGATCAATCATCAATATCAGCGCTTTGAGATTAAAGCCGGCCAGCAATATGTATCACCTGGTAAAGTATTAGTTGAAGGTGACGCCTCGTCAGCATCGTACTTTTTAGCGGCGGGCGCGATTCAAGGCGGTGAAGTCAAAGTCACTGGCGTTGGGCGTTTAAGTATTCAAGGCGATGTAAAATTTGCCGATGCGTTAGCACAAATGGGCGCTCAAATAGAGTGGGGTGACGATCACATCATTGCTCGTAAATCGCCATTAACCGCCATCGAAATGGACATGAATCACATTCCCGATGCAGCCATGACCATTGCTACCGCAGCGCTATTTGCTAAAGGCACCACCAAACTGACTAATATTTACAACTGGCGCATTAAAGAAACCGACCGATTAGCCGCAATGGCCACAGAGCTGCGCAAAGTAGGTGCAACGGTTGAAGAAGGTCATGACTACATTACCATCACACCACCAGAAACACTCAATACTGCCGACATTGACACCTATAATGATCACCGCATGGCGATGTGTTTTTCAATGATGGCTTTTGCTGATTGTGGTATTACAATTAATGATCCTGATTGCACATCAAAAACATTTCCTAACTATTTTGAACAATTTGCGGGATTAGCAAAATAGCCAATATTTCAGATTAACTGTCGCCCTTTTACGTTCGCTTACAACGTAAAAGGGCGATCTTAGTTTTAATATCCAAAAATTCATCAGTAATTAACACATTTTTGTTATACAATGCGCGCGCTTATTTTGATGACCCTTTATCTTTTTCAGGGACGATAGATTATTTTCGGAGGAAATTATGTCAGAGCGATCTCCAGTGATCACAGTTGATGGCCCTAGCGGTGCAGGGAAAGGGACAATCTGTCAATTATTGGCGCAGCATTTAGGCTGGCATTTATTAGACAGCGGTGCAATTTATCGTGTGCTAGCGTTAGCCGCTATTCACCATGATGTAGAACTAGAAAACGAAGAAGCCTTAACGCTGTTAGCAGCCCATCTTGACGTACAATTTTTAACGGGTACTGAAAACGATGCCATTAAGGTGATTTTAGAAGGTGAAGACGTTACAACCACCATTCGTACCCAAGAATGCTCAAATGCAGCCTCAAAAGTTGCAGCATTACCTCGAGTGCGTGAGGCATTACTACGTCGTCAACGTGCGTTTAGTACCGCACCAGGATTAGTCGCCGACGGTCGTGATATGGGCACGGTGGTTTTCTCCAAAGCGCCGGTAAAAATCTTTTTAACGGCCTCCGCTGAAGAACGAGCTCAAAGACGCTATAATCAGTTGCAGGACAAGGGCTTCGATGTTAAAATCGATCGCCTTTTAGCTGAAATTATTGAACGTGACGACCGCGACATCAATCGCGCCGCCTCGCCGTTGGTTCCCGCTGAAGATGCACTTGTTATTGATACAAGCGGTATAGGCATTGAAGATGTATTAAAGCGCGTGCTTGAATACGTCGAACAAAAAATTACTGTCGCTTAGTCGAATCGTCGATTATTACGCAGTAGGTATTTGTGTTAAGGATGACACAAATAATATTACTAGACTCCACATCTAGGATGGATGGTGGTTTATTTAATGAAAGTAACCTAAAACATGACTGAATCTTTTGCTGATCTATTTGAACAATCCCTTCAAACCCTAGAGTTCCGTCCAGGTTCTATCGTTCGTGGTACAGTTGTTGCCATCGAAAACGGTATGGTACTTGTTGACGCAGGCCTTAAGTCTGAAAGCCCAATCTCTGCTGACGAATTCAAAAACGCTCAAGGCGTTTTAGAAATTCAAGTAGGCGATGAAGTTGACGTAGCGCTTGACTCTGTTGAAGATGGCTTTGGTGAGACTCAATTGTCTCGCGAAAAAGCTAAGCGTCATGAAGCTTGGATCGTTCTAGAAAAAGCGTACGAAGATGCTGAAACTGTAATCGGTATCATCAATGGTAAAGTTAAAGGTGGTTTCACTGTTGAATTAAACGGTATCCGTGCCTTCTTACCAGGTTCTCTAGTTGACGTGCGCCCAGTTCGCGACACCGCTCACTTAGAGTACAAAGAATTAGAATTCAAAGTTATCAAGCTAGACCAGAAGCGCAACAACGTTGTTGTTTCTCGTCGTGCAGTTATCGAATCTGAAAGCAGTGCAGAGCGTGATGCACTTCTTGAAAATCTACAAGAAGGCCAAGCAGTTAAGGGTATCGTTAAGAACCTTACTGACTACGGTGCATTCGTAGATTTAGGTGGCGTTGACGGTCTACTACATATCACTGATATGGCGTGGAAACGTGTTAAGCACCCATCTGAAATCGTTAATGTTGGTGACGAAATCAACGTTAAAGTTCTTAAGTATGACCGTGAGCGTACTCGCGTATCACTAGGTCTTAAGCAACTTGGCGAAGATCCATGGTTAGAAATCAGCAAACGTTACCCAGAAAGCACTAAGCTAACTGGTCGCGTTACTAACCTAACTGACTACGGCTGCTTCGTAGAAATCGAAGAAGGCGTTGAAGGTTTAGTACACGTTTCTGAAATGGATTGGACTAACAAAAACATTCACCCATCTAAAGTTGTTAACTTAGGTGATGAAGTTGAAGTGTTAGTACTAGACATCGATGAAGAACGTCGTCGTATTTCTCTAGGCCTAAAACAATGTAAAGTTAACCCATGGGATGACTTCGCAACTAAGTTTAACAAAGGCGACAAAGTATCTGGTAAGATCAAGTCAATCACTGACTTCGGTATCTTTATCGGTCTTGACGGTGGAATCGATGGTCTTGTTCACTTATCTGACATTTCTTGGAACGGTACTGGCGAAGATGCAGTGTCTGAATACAAGAAAGGCGACGAAATCCACGCTGTAGTTCTTTCAGTAGACCCAGAGCGTGAGCGCATCAGCTTAGGTGTTAAGCAAACTGAAGATGATCCATTCAACGCATACCTAGCTGACAAGAAGAAAGGCACCGTAGTTAACGGTACTGTTTCTGCTGTTGACGCAAAAGGTGTTACAGTTGAACTAGCAGAAACTGTTGAAGGTTACATCCGTGTAGCTGACATCTCTGCAGAACGCATCGAAGATGCATCTACTGTATACTCAGTAGGTGATGCAATCGAAGCTAAGTTCATGGGCGTAGATCGTAAGAACCGTTCTATCAGCTTATCTATCAAAGCGAAAGATGAAGCTGAACAGAAAGAAGCGATTGCTACTCTGAACAAGCAAGATGACGTTGTAATGAGCAGCGCGATGGCAGAAGCTTTCAAAGCAGCTCGTAAGTAATCGAGATCGTCTGTTGTATGGGGACTTGTTCCCCATTAGGCGACTGTGTTTGGCTTGATAATATAGGATAGCTAAGATGACAAAATCTGAACTGATCGAAAAACTCGCCACTAGGCAGTCGCAATTGTCTGCAAAAGAAGTGGAAAGTGCAATCAAAGAAATGTTAGAGCAAATGGCGACAACATTAGAAACCGGTGATCGTATTGAAATCCGTGGATTTGGTAGTTTTTCTCTTCACTATCGTGCACCTCGTACGGGCCGTAACCCAAAAACAGGTACTTCTGTTGAATTGGAAGGCAAGTATGTACCGCACTTTAAGCCAGGCAAAGAACTGCGCGAACGTGTCGATGCTGTTAATGCTTAATTAACGCTCTTAAAAAAGCCTCCTTTTGGAGGCTTTTTTGTATCTAATCAAAGTCAATGCTGGTCAGTTTGGTAAATTTCTTGGATAATCATTATATTGATGCGTAAACATGGAGAATAGCGTGAAATCTTTTATTGTTGTAATACTAATAGGATTACTGTTTGTTTTAGCTTTATTATTTGGCGCAAAAAACGAACAGCTGGTTACGTTGAGTTACTTTGTTGCTGAGGGTGAATATCGTTTACCTGTTGTACTTGCTACGGTCTTTTTTAGTGGGTTTTTAATTAGCTGGGTATTTGCAAGTTATCACATCATTAAACTTAAACTGGCATTACGTAAAAGTAATAAAGCATTAAAAAAATTCACCGAAGTGGATGCAATAAACATCGATGTAACGCCTAAGGATCAAGCAGTCTAGTATGCTAGAAATCTTGTTCTTGCTATTGCCCATTGCCGCCGGATACGGTTGGTACATGGGGCGACGCAGTATTCGCCATAGCGATAGCCAGCAAAGTAAAAAGTTAAGCCGAGATTATTTTACTGGGCTTAATTTTTTACTGTCTAATGAGTCTGATAAAGCCGTCGATCTTTTTATCAGTATGTTAGATGTTGATGATGAAACCATAGATACTCACTTATCACTTGGCTCATTGTTTCGTAAACGCGGCGAAGTTGACCGCTCCATTCGCATTCATCAAAATTTAATTGCACGTCCAAGCCTAACCAATGAACAGCGCGATATCGCGATGATGGAGTTGGGTAAAGATTACATGGCGGCCGGTTTTTACGACCGCGCAGAAGAGATCTTTATTAACCTAGTTAGCCAAGATGAACACAGTGAAGAAGCCGAAACGCAACTTATCCTGATTTACCAGGTCACCAAAGAATGGCAAAACGCCATTGATATTACCAAACGATTACCGCGTAAACGCCAACAGGCACTTAAAGGCACCACCGCACATTTTTATTGTCAGCTAGCCGATGAGGCAAAAAGTGACAACGATAAAATTAAAAAGCTGCAACAAGCCATCAAACAAGATAATAAATGCGGCCGAGCCTGGTTAACACTTGCCAAAATCTACCTAGATGCAGGCCAATTTGATTTATGTAAGCAAGCCATATCAGAACTCATCACAGCAGATATTGATTTATTTGCCGACGTGGTGCCAACCGCAAAGCAGGTGTATCGAGATACTCAAGACCCACAAGGGTTTCAAGAGCTACTTGCTAAAGCGATTGCCGACGGTGCCGGTGCCAGTGTTGTGGTTGCACTTGCCGAACATAAAATCAGCTTAAACCAACATCAGAGTGCTGAATCATTGATGCTCGATAATTTATATCGTCATCCCACCATGAAAGGCTTTCAGCACTTAATGAAATTACACATTAAACAAGCAGAAGATGGCCAGGCAAAACAAAGCCTATCAATGCTTGAACAGCTTGTTGAACAACAAATTAAATTCCGTCCTAGCTATCGCTGTACTGCCTGCGGTTTCCCATCTCACGGTTTATATTGGCATTGTCCATCTTGTAAACAATGGGGCAGCATAAAACGCATTAAAGGCCTGGACGGTGAATAACGCTGCTTAACACACTCTATAATAATTAACACATGTATTGCCGCTGGAGTCCGAATGACTAATAAACCCATTGTAGTTGCCCTAGATTATGACAATAAAACCGACGCTCTGACGTTTATTGATAAACTCGATCCCACCATGTGCCGCTTAAAAATCGGCAAAGAAATGTTTACCCTGTTTGGCCCACAATTAGTGAAAGACATTCATAGCCGTGATTTTGACTTATTTCTGGATTTAAAATTTCACGACATCCCCAATACCGTAGCCAAAGCGGTTGCTGCCGCAGCTGATTTGGGTGTGTGGATGACCAATGTGCACGCCAGTGGCGGTTTAGCTATGATGCAAGCGGCTAAAAATGCGTTAGCTCCTTTTGGTAAAGATGCGCCATTATTAATCGCCGTAACTGTATTAACCTCTATGTCTGATGAAGACTTAGCCTTACTTGGCATTAATGTGCCAGCCTTTGAGCATGTGTTACGTTTAGCTAAACTGACTCACCAGGCAGGGCTTGATGGCGTGGTGTGCTCGGCTCAAGAAGCTAAATTACTTAAATCAACATTTGGGCAAGACTTTACTTTAGTTACCCCAGGCATTCGCCCAGCAGGAAGCGATGCAGGCGATCAACATCGTGTAATGACACCGCCACAAGCCATTGCAGCAGGCTCTGATTACCTAGTGATTGGCCGTCCTATTACTCAAGCGGCAGATCCTTTAGCGGCATTAACTGCAATACACCAATCGCTGCAAGCTTAATACTGCCATGAGGTTGAATTAAAAGAACAAACAACAGGAATGAAAACTATGTCGAATGGATCTGCGTTTAACTATACCAACAAAAATGTTGTGGTGGTCGGTGGTACTTCGGGTATTAACCTCAACGTCGCAATAGCCTTTGCAAAGGCAGGGGCTAATGTTGCTGTGGCCAGTCGAAACATTGATAAAGTAAACAATGCCGTTGATTTGTTAAATCAAGCCAATGCCAATGGTACACATTTGGGTGTCAGTTTTGATGTGCGTGACAATGACGCATTAACATTGGGCTTTGCAGAAATAGTCAAACACTATGGCCATATTGATGTACTGATTAGTGGCGCAGCCGGTAATTTCCCTGCCAGCGCAGCTAAACTATCAACTAATGGCTTTAAATCAGTCATCGATATCGATTTAATTGGCAGTTTTCAGGTGTTAAAACAAGCCTATCCTTTGTTAAAAAGGCCTACTGCCAGTATTATCCAAATTTCAGCTCCACAAGCGTTTATCGCCATGCCACTGCAAGCTCATGTGTGCGCGGCAAAAGCGGGTGTAGATATGTTAACGCGCACATTAGCGTTAGAATGGGGCATTGAAGGTGTTAGAATTAACTCCATTGTGCCAGGGCCTATTGCCGATACCGAAGGCTTTAATCGTTTAGCGCCAAGCGATGAATTACAACAACGGGTGGCGAACAGCGTGCCCTTAAAACGTAATGGTCAAGGGCAAGATATCGCCAATGCAGCCTTATTTTTAGCATCTGATATGGCATCATATATTACGGGTGTGGTTTTGCCAGTAGATGGCGGCTGGTCATTAGGTGGAGCCAGTATTGCAATGACTGAGTTAGGCGATTTAGGTGCCAAACAAGGCTTATAGATATTCATTTTTAAAGGTAATAATCATGGCAAATGCATTACAAGTTCAATTATTAAAGGCCGGTCTTGCCAGCAAACAAAAAGTACGAGACGTGAAAACTCAAAAACGTCGCGATAAAAAAGCCAAGGTCGATGACGGCAGCGGCGAGCTTAAAAAGCAAATTGCAGAGCAAAAATTACAGCAGGCTAAAAAAGATAAAGCGTTAAATGAAGAGCGCTTTGCACAAGCATCAGAAAAGGGCCAAGTTCGTGGGTTAATTACTGAATTTTCTAAATTTGCCATTAACATCCCTAAAGATGCGGAAATTAAGTTTAACTACACCTTAGAAAACAAAATTTACTCTTTGTACATTACCGATAAAATTCAAGCTGAATTGCTTAACGGCACATTAGGTATTGTGCGTCATGACGATAAAAGCTATTTAGTGCCTCATAAATTGGCTGAACGAGTTAAATTACTGGTGCCACAATGGTGTGGATACTTATGGGATAAAGCCGCTAAAGATTCTGTAGAGCAGGTCAGTGATGCCGACGATCCATATGCTGATTACGCCATCCCAGATGACTTAATGTGGTAATGAATATCCTAAAATAGCCTCTTTACAGAGGCTTTTTTATGTAAAAATATTGATACCCGCTTACCGTATTTGCTTACGATAATTTTGAATCGTTTTCTGTAGTTGATTTTGCCGTTAACGCTAACACTTGCTGGCAGTATGCCAAGTGATGGCGAATGTTATCTAAAAACTGCGATGCCTGGTAATCCACTAAATACCAATAACTGGCTTGTGTTTGCGGGTGCTCATTATAAAACAGCGCTTCAGCAGTAATGAGGTCATCTTGTGTCGCATACGACAACCAATGCACGCTGGGTAAATTACTTAACGCCGCTAACAATGCATATTGTAAATCGGGCTGCGCAGGGCGCTCAAAAGTCACTTGTAAAGCCAAAGCCTGAGATGTGCCTACATAATATGTCGGCTTAACATCGCTATTTTTGCGGCGAATATAATCACTCAATAACACTTCAAATGGGTTAATGTCAGGTTGTTCAGATTGAGTATCAAGTTCAGCAGGAATAGATGCTTGATCAATGAATAACTCCGGCCAATAAATATGCGGGTTTGTAAGCTGTAATCCCAGTGCAAGTCTTCGCTCCCCTAGCCAATTATGAACCATGCAAGGCAAATACTCATCGGCAGCTAAAGATGATGCGCGGCTTAATGTCGGCATTAGCGACATACGTTGTACGGAGACTTGTGATGCCACAATCGTCATTAAAAAACTGGTGACGAGCCCTGATGAAGGCCAACAATGCAATTGCTGTTCGAGGGTTTGTGCTACTTGGGTTAATAGCGCCACTAATTGGCTATTATCAGGGCTGTTGCTTACTGCAAAAGCATGGCTTGATTCTGCATAAGGCCCATTACAAATATTGATGACATTGTCTGCTTGATGTTGGGTCGTATTAAACACAATGGTGTGACCGTTCTCAGCAGGTTGCCACTCTCCTTGGCCATTACCAATAATGGTAACATTTTGGTAAGGTTGAATATTATTGGGTTTAGCTGCGATGGGGTTCTCTGAAAACGGCATTATTTCGAGTTCACTTTTGACATATCGACATCATTGGGTATTCATCATCACTTAAAGCGAATGACACTACTGAGTAACCAATTGTAACTCATTGATCTTGTATTATGTCGATAATCTCAGCGAAACGTTAAAAGGTCACATTTATAAAGGTTATAGATTAAAAACCCTTTTCTTTTTGTTACGCTTTAGTATAAATTAAAACAACTGTTTTAATTATTCGTTTTAAGAGAGCCCTATGTATCCATATCAAGCCCCATTAAAAGACATGCAATTCTTGCTAGAAAACGTTTTTGATGCGCCAACAACCTGGCAGCAACTTCCAGCAATGGCAGAAACGGTAGACATGGATACTGCGTTAGCCATCTTAGATGAATCAGCCAAAATTAGCCGTGATCTACTGCAACCTTTAAACCGCAATGGCGATGAGCAAGGTGTTGTTCACTCTGGCAACGACATTATTACCCCAGACGGTTTTAAAGAGGCCTATAACCAGTTTGCTGAAGGCGGCTGGGTAGGGTTGTGCGGCGAAGCTGATTTTGGCGGCATGGGCATGCCGAAAATGCTTGGGGTATTAGTTGACGAAATGGGCTACAGCACCTGTAACGCTTTTACCTTATATAATTCTCTTACAGCGGGCGCGGCTTTGTGTATCCATGCCCACGCAAGTGATGACTTAAAACAAACCTATTTACCTAATTTATATTCTGGCCACTGGGCTGGCGCAATGGACATGACAGAGCCGCATGCTGGCTCTGATCTTAAAGGGATCCGCACCAAGGCTGAACCATTAGATGATGGCAGCTATGCCATAACAGGTAACAAGATTTTTATTACCGGTGGCGATCAAGATCTAACAGAAAACGTGATTCATCTCGTGTTGGCTAAATTACCTAACTCAAAAGGTATTTCGTTATTTCTTGTACCTAAAATCAGTGTTAACTCAGATGGCAGTTTAGGTGAGCCAAACGGGGTTACTGTAGGCTCAATTGAGCACAAAATGGGCCTTAAAGCCTCAGCAACGTGTGTAATGAATTACGACAACGCAAAAGGCTTTTTGATAGGCGAGCCCGATCGCGGTTTAGTATGCATGTTTACCATGATGAACTACGAGCGGTTAGCCATAGGCTTACAGGGCCTTGGCAATAGCCAAGCTGCATATCAATTGGCCAGTGATTACGCCAAAGAACGCCTACAAGGTGTTGCGGCTGCAGGTTCTGCAACTGGTGCAACATCTGACCCTATTATTGTGCACGGTGATGTGCGTCGTATGTTATTAACCATTCGCGCCATGACAGAAGCCGGTCGTGCATTGTCTGTGTATACAGGTAAGCAATTAGATTTAGCAAAATACGCCAGCGGTGATGTGCAAGCTAAAGCAGCAAGATACGTAGGTTTATTAACCCCAGTATCAAAAGCATTTTTAACCGATCGTGGTTTAGACGCAACCATCATGGGGCAGCAAGTTTTTGGCGGCCATGGTTATATCCGCGAAACCGGTATTGAGCAGTTTGTTCGTGATACTCGCATTGCCCAAATTTATGAAGGCACAAACGGTATACAAGCCATTGACTTTTTAGGGCGTAAAATTACCTACGATAATGTAGCGACGTTAACTGAGTTTGTTGCTGATGTTAATGCAAGCCTTGCTGAGTTAACTCAGGCTAGCCCAGCACATAAAGCCACTGTCAGTCAGGTATTTTCTGAGTTATTAGTCACAGCCAATTACATTAACGATAATAAGAAAACCCAACCTGCACTGGTTAACGCTTGCGCGGTCGATTTCTTAGATGCCTTTGGTTATGCGCTTTACGGTTACTTCTGGTTATTGATGGCAGATAAAGCCTCAAACCATGAAGACAACACCTTTGCCGCGCAAAAGCAGTATGTAGCCGATTTTTATATGGACAAGTTGCTGAGCAAGTCGCAATACCATTTATCGCAAGTTAATCAAGGTGATAAGTCTATTATGGCGATGCCAGCTGAGATGTTCTAAGCATCGATGGCATCGAAGATAGTCACATTAAATTAGTCACGCTATATTAGTCATTAGGTGACAAACAGCAGTAAAGCCTTCCACTGGAAGGCTTTTTAATGTCTGTAAGCTTTTCTTTTAGTATTGGTTACTTACTGCGTTTCCAATAAATAAATGCAGCTATAGCAACCAAAGCAATGGCTGGTGTTAGTTCTAATAAATGATGAAACAACCCAACACCACCATGTCCCTCATGCGCCATAGCAAGAGACGGAATAGTGGCCAGGATGAAGGCGAGTGATAAATATTTCATGGTGTGTGGTCCTTTTGTTTTGCACCTGTTGTAGCGCTTTTTGTTGTGTAATGTGTTGTTAATAAGCCAATAAACAATTTCAAGTATCTAATACCAGTTGCATTAACATCATGTCTTCGCCGTCTATCACCTGTGTATGATGGCTATTACAAACCGGGCAAATAATGGTTCTCTCTTGTACTTCTGATTGCTTATCACAGGTACGACACTGCAACACTAATGGCTGAATATTCATCACCAGTTTTGCATTATGGCATCGTGTTTCAAGTTTAAAGGTGTCAAATGCTTGAGCTAACAATGCTGGCTCTACACCACTTAATATGCCTATTTTAAGCTCAACCTGTTCAATGGATTTTGCTGAGTTAGCTAATGCAAGTTCTTCACATTGTTCCATTAATGACATCACAATCGAGTATTCGTGCATTAACAGATCCTTGGTAATAATTCTCCTTGGGGTAAATCTAAATAGCGGCTGCTACCCCAAGGCGTGTTGAGTATCACTTTGCCTACTTGTTTATCAGTGACATGGCCGATAATGGCTGCGTGTTCGCAATGACCATAACGTTGCATTATTTCAATCACGCCCAAGGCAATCTCTTGCGGCACAGATACTAAAAAGGTGCCTTCATTAGCTAAATCAAAAGGCTCAAATCCAAATAATTCGCATAAGCCTTTGACTTCATCGCATACTGGGATGGCGGTTTCATCTACACTAATGCCAACATTAGAGGCTACAGCCCATTCATTTAATACTGCAGAAATTCCCCCTCGAGTGGCATCGCGCATCGCATGGATTTTGACGTTTGCTGCCAGTAATTGCTCAACAATAGGCCACAGCGTATCGCAATCACTGTATAGCGATGACTCAAGGGTTAACCCATCACGAGCCATTAAAATTGCAGCGCCATGACGGCCTATGTCTCTAGAGACAATAATCGCATCGCCTAACTGTAAGTTACGTACTGAAATATCGGGGTTTAAAATGCGCCCAACACCAGAGGTATTAATAAATAGCCCATCGGCACAGCCTTTAGGCACTACTTTTGTGTCTCCGCAGACAATTCTGGCGCCAGATTTATGTAACTCTTCAGCCATGCTGTTCACTATGGTGTTTAAGTCATCAAGCGCAAAACCTTCTTCAATAATAAAGCTGCAACTTAAATATTCTGGTTGTGCTGCCATCATGGCAAGATCATTGACAGTACCAGCGACGGCTAATTTCCCAATATCGCCACCAGCAAAAAAAAGTGGTGAAACGGTAAAAGAGTCAGTGGTAAAGGCAATATGGCCACACATCTTTAATTTGGCGGCATCTTCTTGTGAGGCTAAAATAGGGTTATTAAACGCCTTAAAAAACATCTCAGTAATTAACTGATTCATTTCTTTACCGCCACCACCATGGCTCAGTTGAACTGTTTTTTTAGTTGCCATTTTGCACCTCTCCATAGCGATAATAAGCGTTACAAGCCCCTTCTGAGCTCACCATACAACTGCCTAATGGCGTTTGTGGGGTACAGCCTCGGCCAAATACCTTGCAGTCTTTAGGATTAGCTAATCCACGTAAAATGTCGCCACACTGGCAGGCTTTATGGTCATCGATTTCGGCTGTTGGTAGCACCTTAACGAAGATACGTTCGGCGTCTCGGTGTTGATATTCGGGCTTTAAGGCTAGTGCTGAGCGCGAAATGGGACCAAGTCCGCGCCAACGAAAACTGTCTCGCACCATAAAGTATTTGTTCACCAGTTGCTGTGCAGCGACATTACCTTCATAGGTCACAGAGCGGCTGTACTGAATATCGAGTTGCGCCTCATTTGCCACTTTTTGTTTAACAATGCGTAAAATCGACTCCATCACGTCAACAGGCTCAAAGCCAGACACCACCACAGGCGTGTTGTAGGTGTCGACAGCTGGCTGATAAATTTTGGCGCCACTAATTACGCTTACATGGGCTGGGCCAATAAAAGCATTAACCTGAGCACGACTGTCTGCCATTACAGCATCAATTGCAGGTGGTACAAGCACATGATTAATATGAAACAACAAATTAGCGATATTTTGCGCTTCTGCCTGTGCCAGTAATGCTGCTGTCATTGGGGTTGAGGTTTCAAAGCCGATGGCAAAAAATATTACTGTTTTATCTGGGTTATCACGGGCAATGGTTAATGCATCGAGTGGATCGTAAAGAGGGCGGATATCGCAGCCTTGAGAACGAAATTGCGCCAAACTGCCCATTGAGCCGGGCACACGGATCATATCGCCTAAGGTCACTAAAATGACATTTTCTTGGCTGGCTAGCACTGTAGCATGGTCAATGCGCTCTTTTGGCATCACGCAAACAGGGCAGCCTGGCCCGTGAATAAACCGAATGTTATTTGGCAGCAGTTGCAATAACCCGTATTTCATAATGGTGTGAGTATGGCCGCCGCACACTTCCATTATATTAATTTGCGCTGTGGTCAGTGCTGCTTGCTCACGTATGAGTGCCGCTAAATGTGCAATGGTTTTTGGATCTCGAAACCCTTGATAGAAATCATTAAGGGTAATCATTACTCAGACTCCAGTTGCATTTTTTCAACAATCTCTTGGTATAAATCGAGACTTTGCTGGGCATCTTTCTCATCGATTTTATTCATTACAAAACCAATATGTATTAATACATAGTCACCTGGGCTTAATGGCTCGGTCATTAAATGACTACTTACACGGCGCTTAACGCCTAATGTGTCAACAGTTACACTTGCATCATCATGTATTTCAACAATTTTAGAGGGTACTGATAAACACATGATTATCGCTCCAGATTGGCGCTGATCCATTGCGCAAAGGCATTCATTGAATCAGAATTTTTCACAGATAACACAAAAAGTTCAACATTCGGGTTAAGTTTGTGCAGTTGCTGTTTTGCCTGTTCAATATCAAAATCAAAGTAAGGCAGAAGGTCCGATTTGGTAATCACTACCACGTCAGCACGGCGAAACATCACCGGATACTTTTCAATTTTGTCATCGCCTTCTGGGACCGACAGCAATACAATATTTTTGTGGGTACCCACATCGTAACTGGCAGGGCAAACCAAATTGCCAACGTTCTCTACAAAGCAAATGTCGATGGGATTTAAATCCATATGATGCAATGCGCCATGCACCATAAAGGCATCGAGGTGACAGGCTGAGCCAGTTTGTATTTGATATGCATTAATCCCTTTAGCTAGCAGACGGTCGGCATCGCGTGAGGTTTCTAAATCACCTTCGATCACCGCATATTTTTGCTCAAGGTACTCTTGTAAGCATTCAAGGAGCGTGGTTTTGCCACTGCCAGGGCTGCTCATTAAATTAAACGCTGTCACATGGTGAGAGGCAAAATGATCTCGGTTATGCTGGGCCTCAACATCGTTTTTATCCAAAATTTTATGAATAACCGCTAAGGTTTTTTTGTCGTTTAATTGAGGATTGCTGTGGAGATGGTCGCCATGATGATGACCCGTATGATCCTGTGTGATAGAGCAGCCGCAATCTTTGCACATAATATTTCCCTAACCTGACTTTTCTTATTTCTAGTGTCAGATAACTTACACATGGATTCTTTGACACATATCAGCTTTTAATCAAAACAACGCGTCCTTACGCAGCATCTAGTGTAAAAATGTGATCGGCCCCACAAGCGCTAAGTCGTTACAGGGGGAGTCTGTGATGTTTTTGGTATAAATCTTTGTAATCCATACCATAACTGGCCAAGTGCAATACCGCCGTCATTAATGGGTACATATTGACTTGCTAATACCGGATGCTGGTTAAGCTGAGCGTTTGTTAAGCACTGGTTTAATAGGGTTTTGTTTTGAAATACGCCACCGCAAAAAACCATGGGGATATGGCGATAATCTCTCGATATCACATCGATTTGCTCAGCAATTTGCGCCATAAAATGCCAGCACACTTGTTGAATATGCACATTTTCAGGTGTTGATACAGCGAGCGGGTTGTTTGTGTGATGCGCTGCAGTTACTAGCTCGGTGATCAAGGCGCTGCTGTTCCATGTTATTGTTGAAGATCCACTCTGCGGTGTGGTTATGCGCTGTAATGTTATGGTTTGTGCGCCATTGTTATTTATTTCGTGGCCAGTATTTGGGTGAGTTTTACGCTTAAGATAGAGATTAGCAGCCGTTTCTATCATCATTCCGGCCTGGCCTTCATATTGATTTTGTTCAAGTAAATTAAGACCCACCGCCAAAGCATCAAATAAACGACCAACAGAGCGACATGGAATACAGTGACGGTTATTACGCCACAATGTGTATAAGTTTCTTACGGTATTCTCACCTAAGTGTTGAATGGCGTTTATCGGTAATGTAAGGATGTGCTCAACGGATAAATGCTCAAACAGCAGAGCTAATAAAATACGCACAGGTTGCTTAATGGCCTGCTCACCACCGATAAGCGAAAACTCACTAAAATGGGCGAGGGTACGATACCCATGAATATCGGCAAGCATCACTTCGCTGCCCCATAACACGCCATCGTCACCAAGGCCTGTGCCATCAAAGCTTATCCCCAATACACTATCCGTGTGTTGATTGACCGCCATTACAGACAACACATGTGCATAATGATGCTGTACGCCAATGCAATGCGCTGCAGGTAATGCATGTTGCTGTTGGTAATTACATGCCCATTGGCTTGGTGCATATTGTGGATGCTTGTCATGTACGATATGGCTGGGAGTAAAGTCATACAAGCGGTTAAATGTGGCTAAGCTTTGGTGAAAATACGTTTGTGCCTCAAGACTAAACAAATCACCAATGTGCGGCGATAACATCATGCAATGGTCAAAACCGAATGCGACAGCATTTTTTTGCTGTGCACCTACCGCTAAAATATTGCAGCCAAGTGACTCATGAGTTGCAGCTTGGTTTTCATTCTCAGCGGTTGTCGCTACCTGACGGTTTATGGTCAATGGCGCATAGCCACGGGCCAGGCGGATCACTTGTAATTGATGGTTGATCACTTGCACCACACTGTCATCACAAGCATTAATAATGGGCCTGTTATGGTCAACAATAGCGTCTACAACGTGCCCAAGATGACGCTCAATTTCTGCTTTGCTACCAATAATGGGCTCACCGCTTCGGTTAGCACTCGTTGCCACTATGGGGTTGTCGAGTGCTTGCATCAATAAATAATGCAATGGTGTATAGGGTAAAAACACCCCAAGACGGTCAATTCCAGGGGCAAGTTGCTCGCTCAGTTTAAGCGGATTGTTGACCTGTTTAGTTAATAAGGTGATGGGCTTCTCTGCGCTAGTTAATACCTGCCATTCTGTGTCATTACCCGTAACGCACAGCTTTGCTTGGGCCAAGTCTTTTACCATAATTGCCAGAGGTTTTGCTGGGCGCTGCTTACGCAAGCGTAATTGGTTTACGGCGGTGTCGTTAGCGGCATCACACACAAGATGAAACCCACCTAAACCTTTAATGGCCACAATGGCGCCACGTTTAATGAGTTCAGCGGTATCAATGAGAGGGTCGTTATATAGCAATGGTGCAAATCGATCATTTAATAGGGTTAACTGCAATTGTGGCCCGCACGTTGGGCAACTAACTGGCTGTGCATGATAGCGGCGGTTGAGTGGATCTGTGTATGCATTGTGGCATTGGTTACACATAACAAAATCGGCCATAGCAGTATTGCAGCGGTCGTATGGCAAGGCCTTAATAATGCTGTAACGTGGGCCGCAATTAGTGCAATTTGTAAAGGGGTATAAATAATGGCGATTAAACGGATCGTTTATCTCGTTAATACAATCCTCACAGACACTTTTGTCTGCAGAAACGGCTACATTTGCATGCTCGCCATCAACCGCCTGGCTGTCAATAATGGTAAATGCGTTAAAAGGAGATAATGGTTCAATATAGGTTTTATCAATACTGTCTATTCTGGCCAATGGGGGCGGCGATGTGGTTAACGTATTAATAAATTGGCTGATAACATTTGACTCACCTTGGAGTTCGATGGTTACGCCATGGTGATTATTGAGCACAGTGCCAAGTAAATTAAGTTGTTTAGCTAAACGATATACAAAGGGGCGAAACCCAACCCCTTGTACAATACCTTTTACTACAATGATCACTTGTTGTACTGATGCCATACTCAATCTGCCGTTAAATTAGACAGTGCTATTTTAACGTTTATCCACGGCGCTGTTTGAGATATAGCCCACCAATTGCGATATTAACGCCATCAAGATCGAGTAATGGGTTAACCACCAGCGGATAATTTTTACCGATGCGCAATTGAATGCGTTCGGTCAATACTGGGTTTGCAAAATCACTGCCTGCAAGCACCAGTTGTTTAATGCCAATATTTTGATCCACATGCTCAATCCAATGGCTTAAATAATCGGCAAACGAGTCATGAAACGCAAACGCAAGTTTTGCCAAATTGGCATCGCCAGCCAGTTTAAAACTCATTAACGCCCCAAGTGTTTTACACCAATTTAGGCTTCTGTGTGCCATCCCTTTTGTTAACGGAAAGTCAATCCGCGGTGCGCTATTACCCTGGTAAGACATGGCTAACGAGATAAATCTGTCTGCTAAAGCCATGACACTGATCTGTTTATTGTCTCGTTTGTGGCTTTGCTCAGCGCCAATCACGACGGCACAAGCGGCCATTAACTGGTTGAGCCGGCCATCGTTTGCACTAAAGTGTAAATCCAGTAACTGGTTGTACTCTTTGGGATGCAGTTGTTTAAATTTGTCGAATAAACTTTTTTGCGCCGAGTCCTGTAGGGCGTGACACAACTCATATCCATTATGAGGAAGCTCAGGCAGTTCAAAAAATAGCTCAGCTTGGCTGTTATCATCCATGGTCACAATTTGGCATGGGTGATGTTGACTGAAATACAGCACCGCAGCATGTTTTACAAACTGGGGTTTACCATAATGCTCGTTGCTATTATGGCGTAAAAGGCCAGCAGATAGGGCTCGCAGGCTTTTGTTAATATTGGCATCATCAGCAGAGGTTACACTTTGGTTTATTGTGTAAGTAGCCGCCTGTTGTTGAGCCGTACAAAGCGATATAACATGCCATGCCAATTCGTTGTGATGGCTTTTTACCACATATTTGTGGGTATCAGTTTTATAACTGCTTTCATCGTGTAAACAGGTTAGGTTTGTTGGCAACGGGATATGGCCGTCAGCATAACTGGTTATCGGCAACCAACTCTTGGCAATACTGGCCAGGTACAAAGGCGGATCCATTTTGGCTTTATCTACTTCATCTTGATAAACATACACCCAATGCACGCCTTTTTGGCGCAGCATTTCAGTTAATATTACCAGTAAGCGATTTTCTGCAAATTGAATATCATACAAAGGGGCATGAAGGCTTGGGTGATCGCTACTTGGCCTTACCCTTAAAATGGGCTTTTCTATGCTCGACAACGCCAGTACCTGATTGTCATTTACACAAAATTGGCTGTTTAGCGAGTTAGGATTACACACTAATATCCGTTGTCTTTGATATGTACTATTTGCCGTGTTATTTGCCGTGATTGGCGATATTGCCAGGGCGATCCCAAGCATAGGTAAAGCAAGGGTTTGTTCACTGAGTAATTGACCTGCCATTGCTGCAATGTCTAGCCGAGTTAACGATTTTTGCTCACGGCTTAATTTGAAATGGCCTTTACAGTGCTCACAAGCTAAGTTGATGTCACCAAAGTTGGGGTGTTGATTGTCGCCAAATTGCGGCTGACAATGCTGACAAAAATACAAGGGTAGGCCTTGGTGCTTAATATCCGCAAACGGTGTGTTTTTACCTGTTTTAGATTCAATGCGTTTAATTTCAGTTTTTTGCAGCCAAACCGACAGCAAAAAGTCACTGGCAATGTCATCGGCTAACGACTCAAGCTGTGCTTGTTGAGCATAAGCCTCAATAAAATAACAGACGGCCCCATCTTCTTGTTGTGGCTCACAACCAATACTAATGGCTAACGCCGTACGTGTTAAATAGTGATTACATAAATGCTCGTACAATGGCACCGGGCGCTGGCAAACAAAATCAAATCGAATGTTATGCATCGACATAGCAACCTCGCTTATAGGCATCAGGGATCACATGACTAATGGCAATATCTGCAACGCAGTCATAGGTAAAACCAATGGATGACATATGCCTAAGCAGTGCCTTTTCCATTGTGGGTATTGCATCAAGCAGGTGATTGGTTAGGCCTAAAACCATGGGTTCAATAACGGTTGGGGTTACACCTAACACAAAGGTATGCGGTCTATCGCCAACGATGTCCATCATGTTGAGGGTTTGCAGCATTTCGACTTCGTGGGCACTGCCTTGCCAGTCAATTTCAGCTGGGGCGTGGTCAAAATCAAAAAAATACACTTCGCCTGGGCCGACGCCCACACTGTTTACGGTATCAACCACAATCAAATGATCATACTGACAAATGATGGGAATAAGCCCCTGGGCTAAAGTGCCGCCATCAATAATATCCAGTTGTTCATGTGCGTGGTTAAATTGATATTTATCTTTGATATAATTGACAAAATGTACGCCGACACCTTCGTCGGCATACAATACATTGCCTATACCTAACAGCAATATTTTTTTCACGCTTATTAGTGATCCTTATGGTAGTCGTAACCTGACACGATAGAGTCGACAGAGTTATGTTTAAAGCGAATACCAGACCACACCGCCATATACACATGGATCACCACAAAGATGATAAATGCCCATGTTAAATAGTGATGAATAATCCGTAAGTTAGCTAATCCGCCACACCAGGCTGTTAACCAGGCCGATACGTCTGCGAGTAAACCACCTACACCCAAGTGATACACATTGGCATACAGTACCAATCCGGTAATACAGATGATTAATGCCACAAACGAAATGGCCACATAGGTGACAAACTGCAATGGGCCGTAAACCCCAGCTTTATGCAAATGCCCCATCCAAATGTAAGATTTAAGCTGAACAATCCAGCTGTTAATACTCAGTACATCCTTAAACGATTTTCGCTCAATGTTATTGCGGCTAAAAAAATACAAATAAAACCGCACTAGGGTGATACTTGTGAGTAAAAAGCCAAACACGATATGTGCAAAGCGGATCCAGCCTTGCACCAGCACATCAGAGCTTTCTGGTGCCACTAAAAATGGCCACGAGAGATAAAATCCCGTGATCACCAACACCAAAATGGCCAAGGCCCTCAGCCAGTGAAATATGCGAATTGCCGGAGTAAATATCAGCTTCCTGTGGTGGGTTGCGATATGTTCCATACTTTTATCCCTCCTAATCCAACAGCCTAATTAAAATCCGTTAGGATCAATTTTAAATTGGCCAAGCGTTTGCTTGTTGTAATCCATCACATGGACAGAACACGCCATACAAGGATCAAACGAATGGATAATACGAATGACCTCCAATGGCTTAGTTGGATCTTCAAGTTTTAAGCCAATAAGTGATGCTTCATATGGCCCCATTTTGCCATTAGCATCTACAGGCCCAGCATTCCAGGTGGTGGGTACCACAGCTTGATAGTTTTCTACCTTGGCATCTTTAATGCGGATCCAATGGCTTAACATGCCGCGTGGCGCCTCAATCATGGAGTAACCTTCATAAACTTTATTAGGGTCAATTTCAGGTTTTACATAGGTTGATTCGTCTGACTGCATATTGGTTAATAGCGCATCAAACGTGGCTAAACTGGCCTGGCCGACGAGCACGGTTTGCAACATACGAGCAGCGGTTCTACCTAAGGTGGTAAATAGCGCATCGATAGGTAAACCAGTGCGAGCCAACAGACCATCAACGGCATTTACCACGGTTTGATTACCACGGGCGTAGTTGACTAATAAGCAGGCGAGTGGGCCTACCTCAACGGGCTCATCTTGGTAGCGCGGTGATTTCACCCATGAGTATTTACCATCGCCATCTAACGTGGGCAATTTGCCATACACGGTGTCGCGTTCAACAAACCCTGTGTAATCTGGCACCGTTGTGCCTTCATAAGGGTGCTGTGGACCATCGGCTTTGTACCAGGCGTGGGTAACATCTTCGCGGATTAAATCAGGATTAATGTCCATCACATTGGCTAAATCGCCTTTAATGATTACCCCCTGGTTAAACAAGTATTCGCCGTCGGCCATAATAAAATCATCGCCACACAAGAAACTGTTTACATTAACGCCGCCAAGCACACTGGCCTCAGTGCCAAAAGCCTCTGCTGCCATGACAATATCAGCTTGATAAGCACGCTCAATAAAGTCTTGTACAATAGCGTGTTTTTGTTTCCACTCTTGTAAACGTGCAGGGCTTAGCATGTCGCGTACAGAGGTAACACCACCCACCACAATCGATTGTGGGTGAGGTGATTTACCGCCAAAAATAGCTAGCATTTCGGCTGCCACACGCTGAACTTCTAACGCTTTTAAGTAGTGCGATAACGCAATAAGGTTTTGTTCAGGGCTAAAGCGATAAGTACCATTGCCCCAGTACGCATTAGCAAAGGGGCCAAGCTTGCCAGTTTCAACTAACCCTTTTACTCGTGCTTGTACTGCTTTTAATTCACCTTCACCTGCAGCGATGGGCGCATCAGAATATTGCATGGCCACCTTGGCTGCTAAAGCTGGGTCGGCGCTTAATGCCGAGACCACATCAACCCAATCTAAACCGTGTAAGTGATAAAAATGCACAATATGGTCGTGCATGTATAACGACGACTGCATCAAACTACGTAAATACTTTGCATTGAGCGGAATTTTTACCCCTAATGCATCTTCAACCGCTTCAGTACCGCAGCGATAGTGGGAATAAGTACAAACACCACAAATACGCTGCACAATTAAGCCCACATCCATTGGAATACGGCCCTTTAAAATCACTTCAATGCCACGCCACAAGGTAGATGATGACCAGGCTTTAGTAATGACATTATTGTCATCAACTTCTACCTCTACGCGTAAATGGCCTTCGATACGGGTGATAGGGTCGATTACGACACGTTTACTCATGATTATTCCTCCAAAGGCTTAGCAAATACGCTAGCAACAGCATGGGCGCCAATACCAACAACGGTCGCACCTAAAATTACCGCTCCAATTGTGTCAGCGGTGGCATCAATGCCATGTAAAAGTTGACGTCCTAACGGTTTTTCAAAATCCGCCATGTCATCCCAAAAATTCGGTTCAGAGCAGCCCATACAGCCATGACCGGCTAACACAGGCCAACTGGTGTGGTGGTTAAAGCGTTCTGTTGGGCAGTTGTTGTAGGTATAAGGGCCTTTACAACCCACTTTGTATAAGCAGTAACCTTCTTTAGCGCCTTCATCGCCAAACTCTTCAACAAACTCACCTGCATCAAAACGGCCGCGGCGTTCACAGTTATCATGTACCCGTGCGCCATAAGCCCATTTGGGTCGGTTAAACATGTCAAGCGCAGGTAATTTGCCGAACATAATGAAGTACATTAACGTGCCAACAATGTTCTTTTCACTCGGTGGACAACCGCCTAAATTGATAACGGTTTTATTCACCACTTCGTGCACGCCTTTAGCACCGGTTGGGTTTGGCGCCGCCGCTTGTACACCACCAAAGGCTGCACAGGTACCGACAGACACAATCGCCGCAGCATTGGCCGCAGCCTCTTTAACTATGTGCAGCCCAGTGTGACCTTTACAACCCACGGTTAAAAACGCGCCGTTATTGGCCGTAGGCACTGCACCTTCAACTGCCAGTAAATAACGGCCTTTGTAGGTTTCTAAGGCATGCTCTAGGTTTTCTTCTGCTTGCCATCCCGAAGCCGCCATTAAGGTTTCGTGATATTCAAGCGAGATATGGTCGAAAATAAGACTGTCTAAATTGGGCGAATCAGTCCGAATGAGCGACTCAGAACACCCTGTACATTCGGCCATGTGCAGCCAAATTAACGGCACCCTATCAGCTAACTCAGCCGCTTCGGCGACCAAATTACTAAAGGGTAAGGGTAGAGCAAACATTGCGGTGACCGATGCGGTCCATTTAATGAAGTCTCGACGAGATATGCCTATGTCGGCCATTTTTTGTTGTAATGACTTGGGCTGACGCTGGGCAAATTGGCGTAAATAATCAAGACGCTCTTGGCCTTGCTTATAAAGGGCTGCATGTGTGTCCATGTTGATACCTTCTGCTTAATTTAGCGTGGTGCTAATAAATAGTTGCATTCCATCAGTATCAATATTAAAACTCGGTTAATTATCCACTTTGATGTAAATCAAATTATCATACTTCCCCTTACTCTAAGTGCGGTAATTTGGTCAAATACATGATGTTGATCAAGTTAACAAAAATGACAATAGACAAAATGTCTCAGTTTCCATCGCGAGATCCTGTCTACCCACATCGAGTTATGGGTGGTGGGTGAACACATAGTGGAATTGAAACCTATTACCGGTATAACCTTGTTTTCTGCCCCCAATCGCCATAAAGTGTCGGCTAGTGTCTAATCACTAAAAAAACAAATAAAAATAGGTAGCAGGTTTGGTAGAAACATTAACGTTAGTCACCGATTTTCTTCTCGAAAACAAATTATTATTAACCGCACTGTTAATTGTATTGATATCACTGTTCAAGCAATGGCTAGTCGCTATTATTCGTGGCAATGTGTCTTTTTTAACCGACAGGCAGCGTAAATGGATTTCACGCAGCAAAAATGGCATTTTTCTATTAACAATCACAATGTTATTTATGCTTTGGCAAACCGAAGTCAGTAAATTTGCCTTGTCGGTAACCGCAATAGCTATTGCCTTTGTTGTTGCCTCTAAAGAAATTATTTTATGTTTTACCGGCTCGATACAGCGGGCGAGTTCGCGCTCGTTTGTGATTGGAGACTGGATAGAAGTGGGCAATATTTACGGCCAGGTAATTGAACACAACTTAATGGCAACCGTGATCCAAGAAATCGATCTGGTCAATGGTCAGTACCATTTCACCGGTAAAACAGCCACATTACCTAACAGCATGTTTTTTACTTATGCCGTAAAAAACCATAACTTTATGAAACGGTATGTGTACCACCACATGACCATTACCGTAGCGCAATTTGTGAATTTGTATCCATTATTGCCTGAGCTCACAAACAAAATTGAATCTTATTGCGAAGATTTTATCGAGGTCGCTAAACGCTATAACAGCGTGATTGAAAAACATGCAGGTGTTGATTTGCCGGGTAGCGAGCCGCACATTCATATCAGCAGCGGCGCAACGGGTGAACAAAACGTCAACATTATGATTTTTTGCCCTACAGAGCGGGCGATCGCATTAGAACACAAAATAAGACAAGATTTTATGGAGGCGTTTGAACAACGCTTTAAGCAGGCTTAATCTCGTTCATCGTCATCAAGCGACATTGCGTGTTTAATTTCATCACTGCTAAAGCCTTTGCGAGACAAATACGCATAGGCTTTAGACTTATCCTTATAATCGGTTAAATCATAACGCTTTTTTGCTAACTGGTTTTTACAGCTTTGATAAAAATCGATGTCATCAGCCAGGCTTAGTTGATAAACCGTGTCTTCAAAGTCGGTTACATCAATTAAGCGTTGCTTGAGTTCTTGCAAAATGAGGGTTTTACCTTTGCCTTTATTGAACAGCTTAATGATCTCCTGACGCAAATCCGCTTTGTCTGCTTTAATGGCTAAGGTAGAACGAAGTGAATCGCGCTCAGGGTGCTGAGATATCGCGTGGTCTATCTCAGCGTGAGTAAAGCCTTTGGTGGTCATGTGAGCATAAACTTTTTCTTTACTGGTGCCGGTAAACTGTTCAAATTTATTTTGTAGTCTTGTGCTCGCCATTGTTAACGGATCAACCTGTAGTGCATGCATAACGTGCTCGATGGCGCTTTCAATATCTGCCATCGCAATACCGCGTTGTTGCAGCTTACGTTTAATCGCGCCTGGGCCAATGTCATGGCTAAAGGCTAACTCACAATAGCGCTTTGTAAAATCAGCATCATTTTTTAAATATCCAGCGTCAATCAATCTCGCAATCACGGTGGCAATCCATTGTGGATTATCTGTTTTGCGCGCCAATTTTTGCTGCATTTCATTCACGGTATAATCTTGCTGGCCAAGGTGCCAATAAGCATGACTCAATACATGTTCAATAGTTTGAGCTTGACGAAGTGTAGTACGTGGCATAATGGACTGATCTTTAATAGTAAATAAAAAATAATCTAGCAGAAACTGGACTGGCTTATTTTAAAGCCTCACCATAAAACAACACGGCTAATCATAATCCGCGAGATCTATCGTCGCTAAAATATGTAATGCCTGGCTAAAGTCTAATTGCTCAACAGCGTCAATAAGGGCGGATAACTCAGGCTTAATGGCACTATTATTAGCGGTATTGGCTTGTAATTGTTGGCAAAGCTCAATGGCATCAAGATTATTATCAATTAACTGTTGTTTCAGCGTTTTGAGTAAGGGCTGAATGCCTAACGTTGATGCCGATGATGTGTGAGTAGCGGTTTGTTCATTACTGGTGGCCAATAATGCGTTAATGTCATTAAGTTCAGTATGCGCGACAGCGGCGACGTGTTTGGCTAAATTGACAATGTGCGGAGCATTAAGGCTGTCATAGTCACTAAGCTGCTTTAATGCAAGCTCAAAGTCATACAAGGCGTGATGAAGACTAGCAAACCCCGCCGTACCTGAGGTGCCTTTAAGCGTATGCACAGTAACCAAAAGCGCCTTACTGTCGCCTAGTGACATCAACGTATCAATGGTGAGTAGCTGCTCGGTAAGATTAGCTTGAAAAATCGTGAGCAAACGCCGATAAAATTGCACATTACCAGCAAAGGGCTTTAGCAAAGAGTCTAGCGTCATGCTGGTATTTGTTGAACCATTATCATCTGAGCTTTGTGCACAAGCGCTGTCAACCTTGGGCGGGTTAACGTGCTTTTTATCTGCATTCATAACAGCGCCTCTTTGTGCATTAATAACAACGGTGGGTAATTGCTTTGTCCACACCGTCTGTTGTGCAACATAGGTACATAAGCCAAATTATTCATATTAAATGAATGATTCAATCTTTTTATTCAATCCATTTTTTCAATAGCTTAGTTTGCTACATTAGCAATAATAATACAATATTAAGGTCTGTTATGCTTTTGTGAGTGTAATGTTGTCATTTTTAGATGTCGCTCAGGGCCTCAACTAATTGGAGTTAACATGCCGTTAGAGAAAATTTTACACATAGAAGACGATGAATCGATACGAGTTATTGTTGATATGGCGTTAGTGGATATTTCAGGTTATACCCTGGTGTCTTGTGCAAGCGGGCAAGATGCAATTAACCAGGTAGAACAATATACGCCTAACTTGATCTTGCTCGACGCCATGATGCCAGGTATGGACGGTTTACAAACGCTGATTGAATTACGTAAAAAGTCATCTTATCAACAGATCCCAGTTGTGTTTATGACCGCACGTATACAACAATCAGAACAGCAAGAATATCTCGATGCGGGCGCCGTCGCTGTTATTGAAAAGCCATTTGATCCTATGAGCCTTGGTAATCAATTAGCGACCATCTACCAAACGTTTATTACCGCAGCAGACAATCATTCTTCGGAGTAACTAATGCAAAAGCCTGTTAAACCCAAAACAGAGCAACAACGACTGAGCGCATTGTTCAACACAGGCCTGTTAGATACCGAGCCAGAGCCGCGCTTTGACCGTTTAACCCATTTAGCCCAGCTTTGTTTAGGCACTGAGATTGTTCTAGTGTCATTAATCGACAGCGATAGACAATGGTTTAAATCAAGGCAAGGTCTTGATGCATGCGAAACTCACCGAGATATTTCTTTTTGTGGCCATACCATTTTAGGTGACGAGATTTTTGAAATACCCGACGCCGTAGTCGACAACAGATTTACAGATAATCCGCTGGTTCTTGATGCCCCCTTTATTCGCTTTTATGCCGGTGTGCCCTTGTCAATTAATGGGGCAAACATTGGTACGCTTTGCTTTATCGACAGCAAACCACGCCAATTTACCGACAAAGAACGCCAAATCGCAGAGCAGTTTGCCAAGAGTATTGAGCAAGAAATCGTAGACAGGTTACAAGAACAGGCTCATTCGGAGCTACTTGAAAGCGACAAAATGTACCGGCTAGTGCTCGAAGGCACTCAAATAGGCACATGGCAATGGAATGTACAAACAGGTGAAACCGTATTAAATGAACGTTGGGCCGAAATTATTGGTTACCAACTTGAAGAGCTAACCCCGATATCTCTAGACACCTGGTTAACCAAGGTGCATCCCGACGATTTAACCCTGTCTGAGCAATCATTACAGGATCATTTTAGCGGCTCAACTACTTTTTATGACATCGAATGCCGCATGAAACACAAACACGGCCATTATGTGTGGGTGAGGGCTCGCGGCAAAGTTGTCAGCTACAGCAAAGATGGTAAGCCGCTAATGATTTGCGGTACCCACGCCGATATCACAACACAAAAAGTGAACGAGTTAGCCTTAAAGCAAAGCCGAGATCAACTCTACAAACTGACACAAGAGCTGCCTGGGGTGGTGTATCAATTTCAGTCTTGGCCAGATGGTCGCTCAGCATTTCCATTTGCAAGCTCAGGTATTGAGGCCATCTATGGTGTCACGCCAGAAGAAGTGCGCCTAGACGCATCAACAGCATTTAACAGAATTTATTTAGAAGACCTAGAAGCAATCGCTCACAGTATTGAGCTGTCTAGCCAGAACCTTAGTGTTTGGGAGTTGGAGTACAGAGTACACAGTAACGACAATGCGCTAAAGTGGTTATCAGGCAGTGCCACACCAGAAAGAATGCCAGACGGTAGCACCTTGTGGCATGGTTACATACAAGATATTACTCAAACCAAAGAGCATTACCTCAAACTAGAAGAGCTAAATATACAGCTTGGCATTGCACAGCAAAGCCTCGACCTAGCCAGCGAACAGGCGCAAATCGGCTATTGGCAAGCGTCGCTCAAACAGGGCACATTATGGTGGTCGCCAATCATTTACCAAATTTTTGGTTTAAATGAGCAAGACTTTAGCCCAAGTGTCAGCTTATTTAAACGCGCAATACATCCCGACGATGTGGCAAAAGTTGAAAAAAGCGAAGATCAAGCAAGAGTCACCGGTATTCACAATGTCGTCCATCGCATTATACGCCCTAACGGCGAGGTACGTTGGGTACATGAACTAGGCCAACTCGTGTCTGAAGACAAAAACCCAGAGTTAATTATGATTGGCTCGGTACAAGACATTACCGACAGGATGAAATTACAAAAAATAAAAGATGATTTTATTTCTACCGTCAGTCATGAGTTACGTACCCCGTTAACCTCAATTTTTGGATCGTTAACCCTATTGCAGTCTGGCAAGTTAGCCGCATTGCCTGAAAAAGCCCAAAAACTCATCGACATCGCCAGCAGTAACTGTCAACAACTGAGTCGGTTAATTAACGATTTACTCGATATTGAAAAACTTGCAGCAGGCAAAATGTCATTTGAAATGAAGCCATCTCACATTATGCCGCTACTTCAACGCGCCTTAAAAGATCATCAACCCTATGCCGATTTACACCACATAAGCTTAACCTTACAAGTTAATCAGCCAATGGATGAGCTGTTATTGTTTGTCGACGAACACAGATTGCTGCAAATTTTGACCAACTTTTTGTCTAATGCGGTTAAGTTTTCACCGCAAGGCGAAAGCGTAACCTTGTCTGCTACGCTGATGGACGAACAAATTGAAATTGCAGTACAAGATCAAGGCAGTGGCATACCTGACGATTTTAAAGGCAAAATATTTGAACGTTTTTCTCAAGCTGACGCCAGTAGCTCAAAAGCAAAAGGCGGCACAGGGTTAGGGTTAGCACTGTGTAAAGAGCTCATACAAGCGATGAACGGCAGCATAGGGTATCAATCTGAACCCGGCTCAGGCGCCCGGTTTTATGTACGCTTACCCATAATGAAATAAAGTCTACATAATCCCAGTAACGCAAACCTGTCACTGGGATTTTTATTGGCCAGTGCATAGATGAGTGATTACTTATTGGGTGTTGTGGCTGCTTTGCTCAACAATTCAAGCACATTACAGCCTGTAATGTGATGGCGTTGTTTAAGAAACTGCGGATTGTTATACAACAAACACTTTATTGTGTGCATCTTCTGTAATTAACACCTTTTGCGGTAAATCAATGGCAACCTCATTGAATACTTAATAAACAAAATGCTTTTTTTGACTATTTATTCACTTTTGCGCGTAGGGGTTAAAAAATTACCGAGGGTAATACCTTTCTTCTTTGCATAAAAGAGCATAAGGCTGCATAAATATGCTGGTGGTCAGGCTGTGTTTACGGCTAATTCATTGGCATATCCATTTATTTCGCTACGTTCAAAAGCACTAAAGTTGTAAACTACCTCGTTAAAAGAGTGTCAGTTCAGTTTGTAGATCAGAGGTACTGTTTGGCGTCACATCATTCGTTATTAAATCACCAGCGCTACTTTGAGCGTATCGGCCCAGACTATCGTAATGGCTGCTCGGTGAGCTTTTTAGACATCAAACACACCTTTGCCTTACGCCACATTCGTGTGGGTAAATGGGTTAATAAAACCGAGTCGGCATTAGCCGCAAACTTAATTTTTGACTCACTGGCCGATCTTGCCAATATTTTACGGGTTCCACCTGCATTAATAGGCTTACGTGGTAGCCTAAAATTTGCCTTTGGCTCAGGCGGGCAAAAAGGCGTACAAGCACATTATGCACCAATGCATCGAGAGTTGGCGTTAGCCAAAAATGCCGGAGCAGGGGCATTAGCCCACGAGTTTTGGCATGCATTCGACCACTACATCGCCAGTAAAATGTTCACGAGCCACAACCTGCTAGACCCATACCAAAGTGCTTTAGCCTGTGCCAGCGACAACTGGCTGGCAGACAAAGCCATAGTAAATCACCCGCTTAATCAGCAATTGGCTAATGTGTTTAAAGTTACCTTGTTAAGCGCCAACGGCCAAGAACCCCACGATTATGTACGCCGCTCAATCGCATTAGACAAATCACAACGCTGTCATTATTTTGCTAAACCCACCGAAATGATGGCGCGCGCTTTTGAATCCTGCATTGAAATGTATTCACATCAATACGCACAAATCAGCAATCCTTACCTGGTAAACAGTACTATAAACTCACCACTATCAAAGCTAGGCGCACATCCTGACGCCGAGCATTGTCGTGAAATTTACACAGCCTTAATGGAATATTTTGAACCGCTCGGAGTGGCATTTGATAAGCAAGAGAATGGATAGGCATTTTTTTATATTAAATAACTGCCTATCGCATGGCGTACACATGTTTAATAACCTCTTTAATCATCTTTTGTTATCTAACAATATCGTCAGCACTTAATACCTGCTTTAATCGTGCAAACGTAACCATGCTTTCATTGGCAATCATGGGCGCATAATCAAGATTATGTGCATTAAGCTGATATTGACCATTTGGTAATTTACTCACTTTTCGCAGTAAATACTGATTGTCGCCAGCGTCATCCTGTATTTCGATTGCCATGATTTTACCTGTTATTGAACCTGCATTAATGGCGGTAACACGTTCAAGTAATAATAAATCACCATCGTGAATGGGATTCTTGCCACCATTCATCGAGTTACCGCTTGCTGGGGCTATAAAGTAAATCGTGGGATCAAGTTTACTGTATGTGTTGCTTAGTTTGAGTAACTCATGATTATCATCAGTACCCGTTTTAAAATGGCCACAGGCAATTTTTAAATCTGGGTAAAAATTAAGTTGAACAGAGTCTTTGGTATTAGCTGTTTTAGTGAATGAAACCACATTGTCTTGTTCATTGTTAATAGCAAGATTTTTGGACTTTTGACGCTCGCTGTAACGCGCTAACAGTAATTCAGTTAGTTCTCTGATTGCCATTGATAACAGAGAGATATCTGAGCTATTTATTTCAATATTGGCTTGTAATTGGCCATTTTTTACAACAAACCACGGCTGTGGGTCGGCCTTATCTTGTTTGCATAAAAACGTAATTGGATTGTTCAGCCAATAGGTTTTCCATTTAGGTGAGTTTGCATCGATGGTTTGCAAGTCGGCTTTAACATCTTGAACCCATAGCTTGGGATAACGCTTAAATATGTGCCAACTTTTAACACAGACAGCTTCAATTGTGGGTGGCTGATTTAAACCATCTAATTCTATAAATGCTTCTAGTAAGATGGCTTTAAAACACTTGCTCATTGATGCTTTTTCTATGCCTTGACTGAGAAATGACAGATAAGGTGCTAGGTTAGCTATTTGCTTATTTTCGCTTTCATCTTGTTCTTGGCTTAACACAAGTTCAAACCAGCTACCAAACTGCTTGGTTATTTTATTCCAAGCATAATCACTTCTAAAAAACTCAGTTGCTGTTGGTCTATGCCCTAAATTATCTCTGAGTAATCGATATTGTTCATCTGCTTTGGTGTAATCGAGTTTCAGTTGTCGCCAAAAGTCGATTAATTGTGGATCGATGTTAATAACACAGTCTGGATGAAGCTTTGGCGCGTCGAGCTCTTTTAATGTCTTTTTGGCATCGCTTGTTTGCAGTAATGCCATTGGACGATTTAAAAAGCTAATATGATTTCCAATGAAGTCGATGACTGATACATAGGTTTTATTAGTGTCGGGTGACGTGCGTAGACCTCGGCCTAACTGCTGTAAAAATAAGATTTTTGACTCAGTAGGGCGCAAGATCAAAATCGTGTCAATTGAGGGTAAATCCGTACCTTCATTGAATAAATCGACCGAAAAAATAACTTCAATTTTGCCCATGGCTAATAGACTCAGTGCCTCACCACGTTTTACTTGAGAGTCACTGTGAACAGACACTGCGTTTATGCCTTGAGTCTTAAACCATGTAGCCATGAAGTCTGCATGTGCTTTAGACACACAAAATGCCAAGGTGCGTTGTTGTTTATATGATTGCCAATGACCAAAAATGTGTTTTGCCCGTTTTTGTGTGGCAAATTTGAATTCAAGCGCTTTAGGATCAAACTTACCATTTCGCCATGGTAAATCACGATAATCTACGGTTTCGTCATTAATGCCTTGGTAACGAAATGGCACCAAAATGCCTAACTCAATACCGTCAACGATGTTCTTTTCGTACACCAAATTGTTATCGCACAGGGATAAAATATCAGCTTGATCGGTCCGCTCTGGTGTGGCGGTCAAGCCAAGTAAAAATTTGGGCGTAAAATGGTTCAATAAAGCCTGATAGCTAGAGGCTCCAGCATGGTGAAACTCATCGACAATCACATAATCAAAATAGTCAGGTTTGACCTCGTTTAAGTATTTTTGTTTGCCTAAAGTTTGTATTGAGGCAAACACAACATCTGCATCCAGAACCTTTGAGCTGGCATTAAAATGGCCACTGACAAGCATAGGTAGTAACGACTTAAAGGTGCGTTCAGCTTGCAATAAAATCTCTTCTCGATGTGCTACAAAGAGCACTTTTTTGGCATTAAATTGTTGTACATCAAATGCGGCTAACCATGTTTTGCCCATACCTGTTGCTAAAACAACTAGGCCCTTAGATAGTTGCTCTACACGTGTTTGTGTTAATGCATTTAAGGCTTCTTGTTGGGCAAAGTTAGGGGCGATATCTTCAGGTTCAACTTCATTAACAATCACTAAAGGCGGTTTTACCTTTTTTCGTTGCTCTGCATAATCGTTGATGAATTGAATATTTAAATCAATAGCCTGAGGATGATTAAATATCGCTGAAAACTGCTCACGAATGTAATCGAATTCATTTGGGTGCTGATTTTCGACCAAATCATGGCGTAAGCACCATTCAAAGGCATAGGTTAATGCAGTCTTACTAATGTTATTAGAACCAATATATGCACTGCCAGTTTGTGTTGAATCCAACTCTTGTTTCACAAAAATATAGGTTTTCATGTGAAAACTTTGTTGGGCTTGGCAAGTAAATATCTTGGTTTGCGCTCCACGAGATTGCAAAATCATTAAATGACGTAGTGCAACGGGATCTGTGATATGCAGATAATCTGAGGTGATAATAGCAATAGAGGCATTACGTTCTAACGCATCGCATAGGCTGTCAAATAGTAGATTTAGCCCTGATTGCTGGATAAATGAAACAGATATTTCAATTGAGGTCGCGCGATTAATCGCTTTTAATAACTTAGGTAAAAGCGGGTCATCCATACCACCGCTGGTTAATACAGGTCCTTCTGCTAACTTCATATATTATCTCTGTTTATTAAGCTTTAATAAGAATGGCATTTAGCCATTTTTCATTTTCACGACCAGGGCGAACATCTGTTGTTATCCATGTTTGTTTTATCGATAAACCTGTATGTTCAATCCATTGCAGTAACAGTGTTTCATTAGCATCAGCAAAGAAACGACCATTATGGACTCGCTCTTGATCGCCATACTTGAAAGAACAATAAAATACGCCGTTTGCTACTAAGGTACTGGCTAAATGTAAAAAAGTAGCGGGCAGGGTGTTTGCCTCTACATGAAGTAAAGAGGCACAAGCCCAGATACCATCAAATTGCTCAGTTTTGTCTATTTCATCAAAACGACATACCAAAACGGGTTGACCAATTAACTCAGCTGCAGCTTTAGCGAGTTCGCGACTGGCATCAATGGCGGTGACTTTAAATCCCATTTCAATAAATGCTTTACTGTCGCGCCCAGACCCGCAACCAGCATCTAATATACGCGCTCCCAACGGTAGGTGTTGGATAAAAGGGTGGTAAAGTTCGCTCACGTCAGCATTAACAGTAGAGTCAAAAAAAAACTGTGAATTTGTATCGTAGAATTCGATGGTAGACATAACTAAGCCTATGATTTGTTGTTTTAAGTCTTTCAATGCGCTCGAAAACTCATATTGTTATGATATCGCAAAAAGGTAATTAGTCTATCAACGTATTAATATTCAGATGATCAAATGTCTTTAAATGTTTAGTAAAGACAGACTTGAATTTTAATAGATTTTTTATATGCCATTGGGTGATTAGTTCTAGTTCAGCAGCTGAACTCTTTTCAATTGAACCATCTTTATAAATCGCTACTCTTGTTGCTCTTTTTCCTTCGATACTTTCCCATGAAAGAGCACAACCGAATTCATTTTCAATAGTTGTTTTGTTTTTTTCCAAATATTGAAGCAACTGCATATTCTGATCTGCATCACCTCTATCAATATACAATTCAGTCCTTACTTTACTGCCTTGGCAAAAATTAGCACCAAATGATGAACCGCTGATACCGGAAGAAAATGCATACCAATTTTGCGGTTGACCAGCTCGAGCTGAAGTAAAATGATATTTTTCACGCAATTCATCAATTAAAGATTGAAAATAATTACGATATTTTTCACCTTTAGGACTAGCTTGATTTGAGGCTGAGCGCTTTGTTCTACTTTTATGCCATTCATTTGGGAAAACAATCGGTTTGAAATTATAAGCAGGTTTTGAGTCATCAATTTTTAAAACCTCAACCACCACAGCAAAGAACTGTGTTTCTGTATCGGTTCTATTATTCAACCATTCTAGGGCTTGGCGATGTTCTTCTCGGATATATTCAGCAACCCAGATAACAAATGAAGCATCAAAACCTGCTGCATATGTTAACAATTTTCCTAAATGGTCATGGTTTGTTTGTGTCAGTTGGTTTTCAATAATCGCAACTTTTGATGTACTTAGATCTTTTGCTAGCAAATCCAGCGAAAAATCTCCAACACATGCTTCTTCCTTTATAAGCTCCAATTCTAGACCTAATGCTTGGCCTAATGAATCGATATTTGCTGCAAGCCAAGGTGTAAAGTCTAGCGCTTCATGTGACCATACATTGCGAAGGGGGACTTTTTTTAATGAACCAAACATCATAAATATTCCTTTATTAAAATGCTGTTAACTAGTAAAACAACAAGGATGTTTATACTCATAAAAGTCGAAAATGTATATGTTTTTTAACAATATTTTTGATGTGATTAGCCTTGTTTTTCATAGTTAGCAATAATCAAGAAATACCTAATACATACTTCTGTATTAATTTGTGAATAAACAACTTGTTCTATGACGCTGATTAAAGTCGGACATAGCCTTTTGTGGTTAACTCGATGGCCAGTGTAAGCGGTTGTTTCGCAATATTAAACGTGTTTGGTTTAACAGCATTATGTAGCCGATAAAACTAAGGCTTGTTTTAATGAATAACGCGATTTACTCATTTTGTGATGTCTTAACGATAACGGTTATTTTGTATAATTAACAGGGTGATACAAGATAAAAATTGATAGCTTAATTGTTAAGATGCTGTAATGTTGCTTATAAGCCTATTTGGTTTTTTGCTATTTATGCAGTATATGATTTCGGATAAGGATATTGGAATGAAGTATCACACATTAAAACAACAACAGCGGCAGGTTCGTGGTGAGTTTTGTGAAGGTTTGGCGTTAAGGGTGCACCGGGCGTTAAGTTGGTTAGATAAGTCTGAAAAATGTGAAGACAAAGACAGCCAGTTTATATTTCTTTGGATCGCGTTTAATGCCGCTTATGCACAAGACACAGAAGTATTAAGGCATACAGAGTCTGAAGCGTTTTCTAAGTTTATCAATAAATTAGTCAATCTTGATACTCACAACCAGATTTATAATCTGCTTTGGAGTGAGTTTTCATCCAGCATTAGGGTGTTGTTAGCCAATAAATTTGTGTTTCAACCTTTTTGGGATTTTCATAACGGTAAAATCACTGAGGTGGAATGGCAAACCCGGTTTACTAAAGCTAAAGTGGCGGCAAATCATGCACTGGCTAACAAGTCGACTGATGCACTAGCCTCAATTATTTTACAGCGCTTATACACCTTAAGAAATCAACTCGTGCACGGCGGTGCAACCTGGCAAAGTTCGGCTAATCGCGACCAAATTAGAGACGGCGTGATGTTTTTATCTCAGTTGGTACCGATAATTATCACGATAATGATGGATCACCCAAAAGAGTTGTGGGGTGATGCCAATTACCCCGTGGTGCCGATTTAACGCTTTAGTAAAGTGAGCTTTGCTGTTGTTTAACGGCAGAAGAGCGAACACCTGGATTCCTGCTCAAAAGCATTGCAGGAATGACAGAATTGAGGTCGTTGCACGAATGACGGAATTAAGGGCATTGCAGGAATGACGGAGCAGGTGGCGTTGCTTTTGATTTATTCGGTCATCCCCAAGTGATTGTATTGGGGATCCAGGTGTTGATTGGGTATTTGAGCTTTTGTTTAACAGCCAAGAGCGAACACCTGGATTCCTGCTCAACAGCATTGCAGGAATGACGGAGCAGGTGGCGTTGCATTTGATTTATGCGGTCATCCCCAAGTGATTGTATTGGGGATCCAGGTGTTGATTGGGTATTTGAGCTTTTGTTTAACAGCCAAGAGCGAACACCTGGATTCCTGCTCAAAAGCATTGCAGGAATGACGGAATTAAGGGCATTGCAGGAATGACGGAATTGAAGGCATTTCAGGAAAGACAGCGTTGGGTTGGATGTAGTTGACGGCGTTGCAGGAATGACTGAGCAGGTTGGCTCATGCCTTCATCACTTATGCATTTTCTTCGCCCTATGCCGTCATCCTCAAGTGCTTGTATTGGGGATCCAGGTGTTGCCTTATGCCGTCATCCCCAAGTGCTTGTATTGGGGAGCCAGGTGTTGCTTTGGTTTGTGGGTTTTTGTTTAACAGCCAAGAACGAACACCTGGATTCCTGCTCAAAAGCATTGCAGGAATAACGGAATTAAGGGCATTGCAGGAATGACGGAATTGAGGGCATTTCAGGAAAGACAGCGTTGGGTTGGATGTAGTTGACGGCGTTGCAGGAATGACAGCGCGGGTTGGCACATACCGTCATCACTTATGCATTTTCTTCGCCCTATGCCGTCATCCTCAAATGCTTGTATTGGGGATCCAGGTGTTGATTGGGTTTGTGGGTTTTTGTTTAACAGCCAAGAGCGAACACCTAGATTCCTGCTCAAAAGCATTGCAGGAATGACAGAGTTGGGGCGTTGCTGGGTGAAGTCGGCCGCATTGCAGGAATTTCAGAGAGGGTGTGATTGCTTTTGCCCTATGCCGTCATCCTCAAGTGCTTGTATTGGGGATCCAGGTGTTGATTTTTCTGTTAATAATCTACTTGTTTTATGACGCTGATTGCGCTTGGGCCGCGGCCTTTTTTTGAGGGGACTCGGTGGCCGGTGTCTGGGTTGGTTTTCATGGTTTGTAAAAACTGGTTTTGTTGTGGACCAAAACTTAGGTGGAGTGGGCGGTGTTTGCCGTAGTAGTACAGGCGATCAAACTTTAGGTTTTCGCATATCCACAGTGCTACGTGTTGCATAGTAATGGCATGTGTTTTCAATTGCGGTTGTTGGGCAATGGCGGGCAGAATAAAGTCACATGCGGCGCCAAGTCGTGTGCAAATAAGTGCCTGTTTGTTGTTCAGTTCGTGGGCACAATGTTGGTCAAGCTGCGGGGCGATGTGTGGGTTGGGGTTTTTAGCAATTAGCCTTGCCAGTTCTGGTGAGCAAAATCCGTAGGTTAATGTTATCGGTCCAAATTGGTCAACTATGGGATCAAGCAGTCTTGTTGCCAATGCACTGAGTGCGCGCCAGGTGTCGGGCTGTTTAGGTAATACCATTCCGCGAAAAAATGTGATCTAATTGCTATATCCGTTACTCATCTTTTTTAGCAATGAAACAACACACCAGTTTCGAATTAATCAGGCTATCCAAGCAAACAGCAGATGCCCGAATGCGTTTGCGATTATTGGCCGTAGCACACTTTCTTGAGGGAGCGAATAGAACTCAAGTCGCTGCTATGACCAAGGTCAGTCGTCGGATTGTGAATCAATGGATCAGCAATTATTTAAGCCAAGGTCTAAGTGGTATTGAGAGTAAAAAGTCTTCAGGCAGACCACCGCGATTAACAGACGAGCAAGCCAAACAGTTAACCCTGATGTTGACAGAGGCTGCCAAATCAGAGGCCGGTGGTAGACTCACTGGTCAAGATATACGACGCTATATATTGAGCGAGTTTGGTATTTCGTTTCACCTCAATCACGTCTATAAAATACTTTATAAACTCGGATTTAGCTGGCTTTCTAGCCGTTCTAAACATCCGAAACAAGATGTTGAAGTCATGGAGGCTTTTAAAAAACTTCCCCTTGTCAACGATCGTTGACATCCCTGTTTTTGTGTCGCCGGCTGATGTAGATATCTGGTTTCAAGATGAGGCGCGTATTGGTCAGCAAAATACCACCACCAAACTTTGGGCTGAAAAAGGTACCCGTCCGCTCGCAGTGAGGCAACAGCAATTCGAGTATGTCCATCTTTTTGGTGCGGTTTGTCCGAGAAACGGAGCAACTGAGGCCTTCATTTCACCTTGCATCAATAAAGAGGTAATGCGACAACACTTAGGACAAATTTCCTTGGCGACATCAAGCGGGCGCTATGCTGTCGTGATTATGGATGGCGCGAGTTGGCATGCTAATGATATTGCAGATGATTTTGAGAATCTATCTATCGTAAAGCTACCGCCTTATTCTCCGGAATTAAACCCAATTGAGCAAGTGTGGAGTTGGTTGAGGCAGCATAAGTTAGCTAATCGTTGCTTTGAAGGTTACGAGTCAATAGTTGATGCCTGTAGTGAAGCGTGGAATGCATTCATTGAAGATAAAGAGCGTGTGAAAAAAATGTGCCATCGACAATGGGCAACAATGATCACTTAGTTATGCGGAATGGTATAAGTTTTCAAGTTGATGCAATTGTGCCGTGCTGCCGCAGTTTATAAGGTCTGCATAGGTAAAATGGCGGCTGGCTTTGCCATTGATATTATAGGAAAACAATCGACATCCCTGTTGGTGTGCACATATTGGCTGTAACCATACCCTGTATTGATTATGTTGACTAGATAGTCGTGCTAATTGAAGTGCCAAGATGTTGATCATGTTATGACGTGTGATCGGTTTAGCTTTAGCAGTAATGCTTTTATATGGCGGTTAGATAATTTGCTTAGTCACCATTGATAATTGAATTACATAGCTAACAATTAAGGGATGAGCTTTTGTTGTGGAGTTTATGATTTTTAACGTTAACAAATCCCCCTGTGTCAGGATAGTTGTCGCCTCAGTTTTTCATAAAAATAAAACAGGGAGCGGTAAGTTAGTTATGAATGAAGCATTATCCAGAAGAGCATAAGCAAGCCGTCATTAGAAAGCTCCTTGAAAGTGGCTTATCATTAGGCCAATTCGCAAAGCTAGAAAGTATCAACTTATCTACTTTGTATTCATGGCGAGATAAGTATTTAAAAGTAGGTTCTAGTTTGGCAGAGAGTAATAATTTAGATGGTTGGTCACCAGAGCAAAAATTCTCAATTGTTTTAGAAACGGCAGCATTAAGCGAAATTGAGTTAAGTGAGTATTGCCGTGAAAAAGGGCTTTACCCTGAACAAGTTAAAGAATGGAAGCAAAGCTGTATTGCAGGCAATCAAACACAAGCCCAGCAGCGTAAGCAATTAGCCCAAGAGCGAAAAG
This sequence comes from Shewanella inventionis, assembly GCF_019931735.1. Lineage (NCBI taxonomy): Bacteria > Pseudomonadati > Pseudomonadota > Gammaproteobacteria > Alteromonadales > Shewanellaceae > Shewanella > Shewanella inventionis. Next base: position 2,814,258 of record NZ_CP082926.1, read on the forward strand.
CCGACCGTAAGCGAATTAAAGAGCTAGAAAAAGAGTTAAAACGTAAGGATGCAGCCCTAGCTGAAACCGCGGCATTATTGGTGTTAAGAAAAAAGTTAAATGCCTACTGGGGGGAAGACGAGGACAGTTAACCTCACTCTCAGATAGGCTGCATTACACATCCTTGATTGATAATGCCGTTACCTCAGGCGCAAGAAAAGAGAAAGCCTGTGAAGAAATTGGTTTGTCTATACGGACGTTACAGCGCTGGCAAGAAGGCGGTAAAATCATCGGTGATAAAAGGCCTATAGCGGATAGACCCCAGCCCCCAAATAAGCTAACAGAGGAAGAACAGCAAGCCATATTAGCTATCAGTAATCAAGAAGAATACGCTAATTTAGGGCCAAGCCAGATAGTACCAATGCTGGCAGATAATGGGCAATATATCGCTTCTGAATCAAGCTTTTATCGTGTGCTGAAGGCCAACAACCAACTCACTCATCGAGGAAAAGAAAAACCTAAAGGTAGCCGAGCTAAGCCTAGGGGGTACACAGCGACAGGACCAAATCAAGTGTGGACCTGGGATATCAGCTACTGTCCTTCAACAGTGATTGGACGGTTTTTCTACCTTTACATGATAATCGACATTTTCAGTCGTAAAATTGTGGGTTGGGAAGTTCATGATAGTGAATCAGGTGACTATGCTGCAAAGTTGCTTGAGCGAACTCTCTGGGCTGAGAAATGCGTTAAACAAAACGTGGTATTGCACTCAGATAACGGCAGTCCGATGAAATGCTTAACGATGCAGTCCAAGATGCTTGAAATGGGAGTAATAGGCTCTCGTAGTCGTCCCGGTGTCAGCAATGATAATCCGTACTCGGAATCACTGTTTCGCACGGTCAAATACAGCCACCGCTGGCCAAGTGAAGGCTTTAAAAGCCTTGAAGATGCAAGAACTTGGGTGAAAGACTTCGCGAATTGGTACAACAATGAGCACAGACATAGTCGTATCAAATTCGTGACACCCGCACAACGTCATCATGGTGAAGATAAAGCGATATTGGCAAAACGCCGTGAGTTATACAAAAAATCGCAAAAAATTAACCCTAACCGCTGGTCAAATGGCACCAGAAACTGGGATGAAATCGGTGAGGTGGAGTTAAACCCAGAGAACAAAAAAGAAGCAGCTTAACAGCTTAGGCGACAACTACCTTGAAAAACGCCGAAATTAAAAAGCCCGAAACTTTATGGTTTTGGGCTTTTAGCATTACGTTAGTGGTATAGGTTAAGACTTATTACGCCTTATATTGCGGATAGTCGCTGTAGCCTTTGGCATCACCACCATATAAGGTGAGGCGTACGTCGGCGTCAAATTCGGCTAATGGCCAGTTGTGGTAGAAACGTTCAACCAAATCTGGGTTAGTGACATAAGGCGTGGCAAACGCGACTAAATCGGCATACTGCTTGGCAAGCAAGACTTGTGCTGTTTCTTTGGTTAACTTGCCTGTGATCATGATTGGGTTAGGGTATACCTCACGTACTTGCTGGCGAAACGATTCTGGCACCTCAAGGTAACGTGAGATGTTTTCAGAAAAGTGCACGTAGGCTAAGTCTAATTTCACCATGTTTGCCAATGCTGCTAGTGTTAACTCAACAATTTCAGGATCTTCTTCTGTAAAGCCTTCAATAACATGCGGTGATAGTCGCACGGCCACTTTATTGCCACCAATGGCATCAGCTACTGCGGTTAAGGTTTCTAATAAAAAGCGCATTCTATTTTGTTGACTGCCACCATATTGGTCTTGGCGCTGATTACTTTCTATGTGTAAAAAAGTGTCAAACAAGTAGCCGTGTGCAGCATGAATCTCGACACCATCAAATCCGGCTTCTATGGCATTTTTAGCGGCTTGCACAAAATCGTTAATGGTATTGTTGATATCTTCTTGTGTCATGGCTTTAGGTTGCTCGGTTTCGATCATCCCAAAACCACCTTCTGGCAATGGACCAAACACTTGGTCGGGGATTTTTATCGCCGAAGCTGCCACAGGTTGTTGGCCTGAAATGCTTGAATGACTGCGACGACCAACATGCCACAATTGAGCAAATATCTTCCCGTCTTTGGCGTGTACGGCTTGTGTGACCTGTTTCCAGCCCTCAATGTGTGCTGTGGTGTAAATGCCTGGGGTCATCGAGTAGCCACGGCCCACTGCAGAAATAGGTGTGCCTTCACTAATAATTAGCCCCGCACTGGCGCGTTGTTGATAATAATCAGCCATGATTTGGTTGGGTACATCACCTGGCTGTGAGCTGCGTGAACGTGTCATTGGTGCCATGACAATTCGGTTTTTTAGGGTGATATCGCCCAGTTGAATGGGTTGGAAAAGAGATGTTGTCATTTGTGAGCCCTCATAAAGAATTGACCACAGAGTAACAAATAACACTAATTTGATTTATAGCGCTAATCGAAAATAATCTTTGTAGAAAATGAAGGTAATAATAGCCTCACAACAAAGCGGGTTAGCTGTACTTTGAGTTACACCAGCACTTGACGAGTATTGGCGATGTAATGGTGAATTTGTGCCTCGGTTTTATGATCGATCATTTCTTCTGGGCGGCATTTTTCTGGGCAGGGCATTCTTGGTGTAGCGCCAAACAGGCGACAAATTAATGGGCGTTCTTCGTACACTTCACAGCCATTTGGCCCTAAATATACACAGTTCCAGTGTTTTAAGGCGGCTTCATGTTGTGCTGCAGTTTTTACAGGTAAACGAGCCATTTCTGCAGACGAGGTTGTGATCGGTCCGCAGCAATCATGACAACCCGGTTTGCAGTTAAATGATGGGATCCGCGCACGAAGTAAATCGACTATTTCAATATCATTAATCATGATTGGGCGTCCATGGCGAATTTGGTTAATTTTACCTCTTGATTATCACCATATACAAGAGTTTAAGGTGGCGGTTTTTGATGATAAATGTAGTTCAACCTGCAGTTTACTTAACCTCAGTTGTTAACTCTTACTCGTTTGAGGTTTATAGGCTTTGAAAACACTCGTCAGTCGATTGAGCTTTGCGATCATGTGAGTGTTGATATTACCAAGTTAGGCGAAAGGCTACATGAGTTAATAGCAACGTTTGAAGTGACAAACGATGAATATTCTGCACAGCGACGTAACATGATAAGAAAAGAGGACTAATACTAACCAGTATATGAGTGCGATCACTTATTTATCCTGGTTGGTATAAAATCACGTTCGTGGGGATTTTGGACAATAAAAAACCTTTTTATCTTAAGCCGATAAAAAGGTTTTTTATTTGTAGGGCAATAGGCTTATTTAGCTAATTTTACAAAGTAGTCAAAGATTTCTGGCACGTTACCGTTACCTAAACCTGCATCAAATGCGGCTTGTAGGTTAGCAGATGAACCTTCGGCAATTTTAGATTCTGTGCCTAGATCTTCTACCATTTTTAAGAAGTAACCTAAATCTTTATTCGCGTTAGCAATTGAGAAGCCTAGGTCGCTTACGCCATCTACCGCGTAGTTTTTACAAAACTTCATAAATGGTGAGTTAGATGGGCCGGCAGACATGATGTCGAAAAGTTGTTGACGGTCTACACCTGCCAGTTTAGCAACAGCAAATGCTTGCGACATGGCACATACAGTTGTCATACCCATAAAGTTATTAATTAACTTTGTAGTGTGGCCTGCACCTAGTTCACCAAGGTGGAATACGTTTTCGCCTTGGTCGTCTAGCACAGGTTTAACTTTATTAAATGTTTCAATGTCGCCTGCGGCCATAATGTTTAATAAACCATCTTTTGCGTGTGCTGGCGTACGGCCGAGTGGGGCGTCAATCATGCCTGCGCCTTTAGCGGCTAAATCTGCACCAATTTTGCGAGTAGATGATGGGATTGATGTACCAAAGTCAATCAATACTGAGCCAGCTTTAATGCCTGCTAGGATCCCGTCGTCGCCATATACTAGCTTTTCTACTACTGCTGATGTGGTTAAACATAACATAACAATGTCACTGGCTGCGGCGAGTTCTTTTGCAGAACTCACTGCATTTGCACCACGAGCTACGCAGGTTGCTACAGCTTCTTTATTAAGATCCATAACATTTAATTGGTAACCTCTTTTTTGAAGGTTCTCAACCATGTTGCCGCCCATTAGGCCTAGGCCGATGAAACCGATGACTGGTTTTGTCATATTTAACTCCTAAATATTTTAGTAAATGCGTGTCTGTAGACTAACTCTGCGCACCCAAGCGAGAAGGTATGCGATGCTTTAATGCTGAATTTGTTTAACGTAAAATGCCTAGTTAATTGGCAACCAACTTGTATTACAAAATGTTAGTAAATTATAACCAGATTGTCAACCAATTATAGTAATTGGACATACCAAAATTAATATTGGTAAGATTTTCTTTAAATCAATTAATGCTGAGTCACTCACCAACGCTAAATTTGCCTTGGGCCAGCTAATGTTTACCGCTATTACCATTAAAATAACTGAGGCATATTGGGTTCACCTCGTTGAGGCGATTTGCACTCAATATTGCCTAGCGTGTGGTATGAAACCGGGTTGCAATTAACTAGCGCTTCATTGGTAATTTTTTTGCTATTTTATTTAAGTTAAAACACTGATTTTGTAAGTATTATTTTAATAAAACTCATTGTGACTTTGCAGGTAGAGTTGGTTAAGTAAAAAGCCTATCGTTTGATAGGCTTTTTACTGTGAGTCGATTAGAACTTAGCGCGCACGCCTAGTGTGTATCGACGGTCTGCTTCACTGTATGCCCAAACAGAACCTAGCTCAGTAGTGTATTCAATTGGTTCACCTGTTAGGTTTACCGCATTGGCTACCACTGTGATGCTATCGTTGATGTCATAGCTTACAGAGAAATCAAACTGACCTCTGGCTTCACGATAGCTATTACCCACTGTTGGGTCGTAGTTATCAGCTGCTGGGTCGTTTTGGTTAAATACGTTGTAACCTAACGCACCTACAGTTTGAACACGTTTAGTGGTTTGTTCATCTAAGTAACGATCACGCCAGTTGTAAGCGAGACGTAATTGTAGGTCTTCGCCTTCCCAGTAAAATTGCGTGTTAGCGGTATGCTTAGAAATGTTTAACAATGGGTTACCGTCTGGTTGCTCACTGTCGGCGTAGGTATAGTTAGCATTAACACCAAGGCCTGACCAAATGCCTGGTAAAAAGTCAAACTGCTGCTGATATCCAAGCTCTAAACCTCTTACTTCACCACTGCCACCGTTGACGTCGGTATCGATAACAATACCAGTACGGCCTGCTGCTTTTTCTGCATCAACATAGGCTAAGCCTTGATCTTCTGTCGCGTTAACAATATCGCCTTGGCTTTGGCCTGCTGTGTCAAGTAAACAGATGTTGTTCCATTGCGTGGTGTTTTGGCCAGTAATGGTGCTTGAGTCTGCTAAACAGCTGCTGTCGCTTTGGGTAAACGATTGCACGTCTTTGTAGAATATGGCTGCAGAGACAATTCCGCCGCCATCAAAGTAGTGTTCAACTGAGAAGTCATATTGAGTGACGCGGTATGGGTCAAGTTGGTAAGAACCTTGAGTACCGGTAACTAACGAGTTATCAATTGAGAGTGCAGGGCTTAACTCATCAAAGTCGGCACGACGCATAACTTTTGCTGCTGCAAATCGTAATAATGTTTCTTCTGATAAAGTGTAAGTTACGTTTAAGCTTGGTAAAAAGTCTGAGTAGTCATTTTTACCTGTAGTGAGAATTCTATTGCCATTTGTGTCAATTGAATCAACGATGCTTGATTCTAATTCGGTTTGAATATAACGACCACCGACCACGGCTGTGATATCTTCAAAGTCTAAATGGAATTGAGCGTAAATGGCGTTAGTTTTTTCGTTAATGGCTTTGTATGCGCCAGTATCTTCAACCATGTTGTCTGCTAGAGAGCCATCCATTGCATAGGTGGTTCCGGCTAACATTTGTTGTACTAATGCGTATGTGGCTTCAGCATCTTGTAGTTTTTCAGCATCATATACGTTGTATGTGAGCAAATCGTTTTGGCCAGCAATGCCTGTTTGGTCAAAAGAGTTATCCATGTTGATGGTTTTAAAACTGTCGGCAATAATGGCGTTATCAATCCAGGTTGGGCTGTATAAACCATCTGAATTTTTAGCATTTTTGTATGCATCTTTTAATGTGTTGCCGTTTGGTTTTAGGTCAAAACGGTTGGCGGTATAGTCTCGGTCTGTAAAGCGAACACCCGCTTTAACTGCTGTGACAAAGTCTACGCCAATATCATTGATTTTAAAGTCAAAGCGTAATGCTTGTTCTTCGTTGTCTGTGTCTAACGTTTTGTGGAAAAACTCACGGAATACTAAATTGTCTGGGTTAGTTAGCATGCCAGTATCAGCAAATACGTAAGATGGAATACCACTTCCGCTAGTTGAACTGCCTGTACTGGTGTGTGTAACAAGGCTTAATGTTGGTTCTGTGCGCTCGATAGGGCGTAAGTTAAATTCTGATGCAACTTGACGCTCTTCTGATTTTGAAATTGAATACTCACCCGATAATTCAATATTGCCGGTGACATTCCATTCTGCACCAATGGCGTGTGATGATGTTTCGTTAGTGGTAAAGTCACTCCATGTTTTTGGAATGGTTAACACACCGGTTAAATCGTAATTATGAAGTTGACCGTTACTGTCGTAGTACGAATCGCTTCTTGGAACCACGGTTCCACCAACGTCAAGGATTGAGTAGGCAGCTTGTCCACCATCGAGCTCAGTTGCGTTCATGTCTACGTAGATATTTAAATCTTCGCTGGTAGGAGCCCATTGTAAAGATAAACCGTAAGCAGTACGTTCACGTTCTTCTGTTTTTTGCTCAACTGTGCTTTCTGTGCGGCGAAGGTATTTGCCGTTAGGTCCGCCTGATACATCTACGGTGCCGTCTCCGTCTATATCTATATCGTCTTGTAAATCGACTTTATTGAAGTATTCGTCGCGACGAAGTTCGCGGTCTTGATAAGACATATTAACAGCAGCACCAAAGGTGCCAGAGTCACCTAGGTCCCAATTTTTACCCATTGCTGCAGTAAAGTTTGGCGCGACGTTTTCTGTTTTGTCTGCGTATTCACCATCAAGAGTGAATGCAAAAAGAGGGTCTGATAGTTCTAAAGGACGAACCGTTTGCATATTAACAGTACCGCCAAGAGCACCTTCAATCATTTCAGGTGTTGGCGACTTAACGACTTCAACGGTTTTTAAGAAGCTTGATGGAAAATCATCTAAGCTGATACCGCCGCGGCCTGGGCCTGCAGTTGAGCGGCCATTAAGTAAGATAAGGTTTTCTGATACGCCGCGAATGGTAACTGATTCACCTACACCAAAATCTGACTCGATAGAAACACCCGTGATACGTTGAAGTGCTTCTGCAATGTTGTTGTCAGGTAATTTACCGATGTCTTCTGCAACGATGGCATCGACGATACGAGCATCAGTACGTTTTAACAAGTTAGCGGCTTTTAAACTACCAAAAATACCGCGTACAGCAATCACTTCAATTTCGCTTGTGTCTACTTCTTCTGCTGCAACCTGTTCTGCATCAGCGGCTAACGCTGTTGGCATGCTTAACAATGCTGTTAGTGTTGCGCCAAATATTGTTATGTTATTGGCTTTATTTTTTGAGCTACTAAACATAGCGCTTATTTTATTGAGCTTCATAATTCCCCCCAAAGAACCTGTTAGCTGGTATTACCATCTGGTATACCAATTGTTGTTGTAATAATCAACATAAACATTTATATAACACGTTACCAATAATTGCAATCTGCTTTACCAAGATAATAATATTGTCATACCAAGGTCTGAGCCGCCTATATTTTGATTGTTTCTTCAGTGTTAATAGGCAATAAGGCTTGGTTTGTATGATGTAAATTAACTAATTCCTAGTATAGAAAAAACAGAATCTTATATACGAGTCACTGATTTTTACGGTTTCGATGTGCATCACAAAGTTATAACAATTCAACATTCTTGGTAAGGTGTGATTTAAAGCTTGGTAATACCAGTTTGTTGATGGTTCGCATTGTCAACGATTTTAGCACTTATTCACTTAAGGTATTTTGAGGTGTTTGTTTTGATTTTTGTCTGCCATTGGTGAGTTCTGTTGATGGTGAACCAGGTGTTGCTTTAAGCCATCATCACTTATGCCTTGTCTTTGCCCAATGCCTTAATCCCCAAGAGCGAACACCTGGATTCCTGCTCAAAAGCATTGCAGGAATGACGGAGCAGGTGGCGTTGCTTTTGATTTATGCCGTCATCACTTATGCATTTTCTTCGAATTATGCCGTCATCCCCAAGTGCTTGTATTGGGGATCCAGGTGTTGCCTTATGCCGTCATCCTCAAATGCTTGTATTGGGGATCCAGCTGTTGATTGGGTATATGTGTGCTTTTGTTTAACAGCCAAGAGCGAACACCTGGATTCCTGGTCAAAAGCATTGCAGGAATGACGGAATTAAGGGCATTGCAGGAATGACAGCGCGGGTTGGCTCATGCCGTCATCACTTATGCATTTTCTTCGACTTATGCCGTCATCCTCAAGTGCTTGTATTGGGGATCCAGGTGTTGCATTATGCCGTCATCACTTATGCATTTTCTTCGCCCTATGCCGTCATCCCCAAGTGCTTGTATTGGGGATCCAGAAGTTGCTTTGGTTTGTGGGCTTTTGTTTAACAGCCAAGAGCGAACACCTGGATTCCTGCTCAAAAGCATTGCAGGAATGACAGCGCGGGTGAGGCGCTTTTGCATTATACCGTCATCACTTATGCATTTTCTTCGCCTTATGCCGTCATCCTCAAATGCTTGTATTGGGGATCCAGGTGTTGATTTGGTATATGTGTGCTTGAGGTATTGTTGTGTGCTGTTTAATTAATAAAAAGGCCTTTAATGTGGTATGTATACGCCACAAGAAAGGCCTTAATCATTATTCGGTTACATTAATGCTTTGCGGTAACGCACTTGCAACAGGTAGGGTTAAGCTTCGCTTTCTGCCTTGCTTGCAAGATATTCATCGAAAGTCCCCTGGAAATTAACCAGCTTTTTATTAGTTACATCAATGATCCGTGTTGCTAGTGATGATACAAATTCGCGGTCGTGGCTAACAAATATCAGCGTGCCTTCAAATAATTTCAAGGCTTGGTTTAACGCTTCAATGGCTTCCATGTCCATGTGGTTTGTTGGCTCGTCCATTACCAGTACGTTAATATCCATCATCATTAACTTACCAAATAAGAGACGGTTTTTTTCTCCACCTGAGCAGTTACGTACTTTTTTGTTGGCGTCGTCTTCGGTAAATAATAAACGCCCAAGCATGCCTCGTACCATTAAGTCATTGTGCTTTGGTGTGCGCCATAACGACATCCAGTCAAATAAGGTCATGTCATTGTCAAAATCTGCTGTGCTGTCTTGCGGGCAATAGCCAATAGATGCGTTTTCTGACCATTTAATGCGGCCGTGATTATGCTCTATTTCATTAACTAAACAGCGTAGTAATGTGGTTTTACCCACGCCGTTTTCACCTATGATAGCCAGTTTTGAACCTGCTTCTAAAATAAGATCGCCGTGTTCAAACAATACTTCATCAAATCCATGGCCTAGGTCTTCTAAAACAAGCGCTTGGCGATGTAATTTTTTTGATTCGGTAAAACGAATCGATGGCGTGATACGACTAGACGATTTAACGTCATCCAGTTTAATTTTATCCATCTTTTTAGCACGTGAACTGGCTTGTTTAGCTTTAGATGCGTTAGCACCAAAACGGTTAACAAAGTCTTGAAGTTCTTCAATTTCAGCGCTTTTTTTGGCGTTGCCTGCTAATAATTGTTCACGTAATAGGCTTGATTGCGCCAAGAAATACTCGTAGTTACCAGGGTAAATACGCAATTCGCCGTAGTCGATGTCAGCCATGTGGGTACATACTGAATTTAAAAAATGTCTGTCGTGCGAAATGATGATCATGGTGCACTTGCGTTTGTTTAGCTCGGTCGCTAACCAACTAATAGTATGAATGTCTAAGTTGTTGGTTGGTTCGTCGAGTAACAAGATGTCAGGATTTGCAAACAAGGCCTGAGCCAACAGTACACGTAATTTCCAACCGGGGGCGACTTGCTGCATTAAGCCAAAATGGAACGACTCTTCGATACCTGCTTCAAGTAAAATTTCACCAGCACGGCTTTCTGCTGTGTAACCGTCCATTTCAGCAAACTGGCTTTCAAGATCGCCTACACGCATGCCATCTTCGTCTGTCATTTCGGCTTTGCTGTAGATGTAATCACGCTCTTGTTTGACTTTCCAAAGCTCAACATCACCCATGATCACGGCATCAACTACTGTGTACTTTTCAAAGGCGAATTGGTCCTGGCTTAATGTACCCACTTTTAACCCTGGCGTAATAGAAACGTTGCCTGAGGTTGGTGCTAATGCACCGCTGAGGATTTTCATAAATGTGGACTTACCACACCCATTGGCACCAATTAAGCCGTAACGATTGCCATGGCCAAATTGTGCCGAAATGTTTTCAAACAAAGGCTCAGGGCCAAACTGCATAGTAATATTAGCGGTAGAAATCAAAATAAGTTTCCATAGAGTGGTACTGCATTGTTATCAACAAGCGGCTAGGGTGTAGCGTTGTGAAAATAAGACTGACAGGACGTTAGTTAAAAGTGCGCGAATTATACAGATAAGTAGTCAATTGTCGATTTATTATCTATTTGGACTACATCAGAAGGTGTTTATTTTATTCTATAGTTAAGTTGATTGATAAAACGAATTGTATAGCACCGCGGTGATGATGCTTTTATCTTTAACTTGTTGATATTACGTCAATCTATTTCATGTAATATGCAGTTAGCTTTTTTATGTTATGGTTTCTTACTGGCCCAAACATAAAAATATAGCCGTTACTGATGCCCATCGTGCGGTGATGTTATCAAGGTACAACTTAGTGTTGACACACAAGAATTGTTTAACATTAAGCTTTTAAAATATGAATATTTTTCAACATGTTAAATGTATTTTGTGCTTTTGCTCACAAGAATTTGCATTTGTTTAGTATTTTCTTATTTAATGACGAAATTTTTAACCTAAGTTACTATAATCAAAGCTAAATAAATATTTGTTGGTGATTTGTTGTGTAATTGTTTTTATATTGGGTGTTATTTTGCTACTTTGCATGTTAAGTGGTTGTGTCAAATAGTTAACGAGCGTGATTAGCGGTCGATGTTGGAATGAGTGGATGCTAACGAAAAAATCTATACGTTTTGTCAATGTCAGTCTTTTTTTACTGAGTCTGTTGTGCTTTATAACTTCTGTTATTGCTGCAGAGGGCTCTTTGGCTGTTGGTGGCTCCTCAATAATTGAACGTGTTACAGAAAGTCCTTCCCCTGTATTAACGCCGCAAGAATTACAATGGTTAGCAGACAATCAACCCATTAGAGTTGGGGTTGATGGTTTTTTTCCGCCCTATAGTTTTGTTGATGACCGTGGACAAATGGTGGGCTTGGCCGTTGATACACTTAATTTGATGGGTAAAAAATTGGGGGTCTCCTTTGTTATTGATGAAGAACACCGCTGGCCCAATATCGTTAACAATTTAAATGATGCCAATATAGATGCCATATTAACCATGGTTAATACCCCACAACGTGCAGAACAATATCATTTTACTACGCCAATTATTTATAAATCACTGGTGGTTATTACCCAAAAAAGTCTGTTTTCTGTGCATAACCGTGGTGATCTAGCAGATAAAACCGTTGCGTTAGTGCGGGACTATCATTATTCAGAAAAGATTGTTACCGAATTTCCAAGTGTAACACCGTATTATGTCGATACCATGCGAGAATCGTTAGAGGCAGTGCAAGCAGGGCAAGCCGATGCCGCTATCAGTTTTTTGGCGGCGGCAAATTATTTACAGTTTAAATATTCATTGGCAGACTTAAAAGTGGCTGCATTTTATGAAAAAAACAGCGCAAATGAGTCTATTGCCGTGAGGCAAGATTTGCCAATATTATTGAGTATTATGCAAAAAGGTATCGATTCGATAACCCTTGAAGAACGCAAAGCCATTAATGAGGCGTGGGGCGCCAATATTGAACTGCCAAAAGATTATCAGGAGTTAATTGAGTTTGCCTCTATCGCTGGTATTTTGATTTTATTGCTTGTGATATGGATTGTGCAAACAAGGCGTCATAATCGCGCTTTATTAGTGGCTAATAAGCAAACTGCTAATGCAAATCATGAACTAAAACGTATACAGGATAATTTACAAGATATTGTTTTAGAAAGAACTTTGCAACTCACAAACAGCGAAAATCGATATCGCGGTTTGGTTGAATCGCTAGAAGATGAATATATATTTTATCAACACGATACAGAAGGCTTTGTGTACTATGTTAGCCCTTCGGTGACTCATATCCTTGGGCATACCATTAGCGGTTTTGGTGATTATTATTATAAGTTTTTAACTGATAATCCTAAAAATGCACAAATTTCTGGATACATACAACGTATTTTGGCCGGTGAGCATTTACCACCATTTGAGATGGAAATGTTCGATATTCATGGCAAGGTTCATATTTTTGATGTGCTGGAGCGCCCAATGTACGACGCCGATGGAAAATGCATTGGCTGTGAGGGTATTGCCCATGATGTAACATCGCAAAAACAACAACAAGATAAGCTTTATCAATTATCGCATTTTGACGAGTTAACCGGTTTGGCGAATCGTTATTATTTTAAATTGCTGTTGGATCAAGAAATTGCCCGCTGTAAGCAAAATCAACAACCATTGGCGCTTTTATTTTTGGACTTAACCCGATTTAAAGTCATTAACGACAATTTTGGCCACAGTGCGGGTGATTATATTCTTAAACAAGCTGCAACACGGATCACAAGTAGTTTAAAAGGGCAGTACACAGTGTCGCGCTTTGGTGGCGACAAATTTTGTATCTCTTTGATTAACACGACTGCAGAAAAAGCCAATTTAATCGCGGTCGAGTTGGTAAATAATTTTAAGCATCACTTTGAATTTTTAGAGCAAACCATAGTGTTGGGTTGTCGTGTTGGGATCAGTGTTTACCCAGAAGACGGCCTAGATGCCGAAGCTATTTTGAGCCAGGCAGATTCTGCGTTATTTGAAGCTAAAAAAACACCATTTTGCGTCGCTTTTTGTAATAAAGAACAAGCAATATTTAATAAAAAACGCCTTGAGATTGAACAAAGTTTACGCTTGGCCTTGGCGGCGTCGACGCTGCAAAATCCTCAATTATTTATGGTTTACCAACCTTTAATTGAACTACCAGATTGCCAGTTAGCGGGGTTTGAAGCGCTAGTGCGTTGGCAACACCCCGATTTAGGTGTTATCCCACCAGATGAGTTTATTCCGATCGCAGAAGATACAGGGTTAATATTTGAGCTCAGCCGTTGGGTATTGAGTAATGTATGCCAACAATTAGTAATATGGCACAAGCAAGGGTTTGATTTTTCGCGTGTATCGGTGAATTTATCTGGCTTAGATTTAATGAATATTATGTTAGCTGAAGAGTTGTTGGCAATAATAGCTGAGCATGGTGCACAACCAAGTTGGTTTAAGTTTGAAATCACCGAAACGGCACTGATGGCCATACCGAGTCAATCTATCGACATTTTACAAAAATTAAGACTTGCCGATGTGCATGTGGCAATTGATGATTTTGGCACTGGCTATTCATCGCTTGCATATCTTAAATCGTTACCGGCCACAAATCTTAAAATTGATCGTTCTTTTATCAGTAACTTAGTTGATTCAGCAGAAGATCAAGCCGTTGTTAAAGCGGTGATCAGCATGGCTCATTCACTTGGTAAGTTGGTCACAGCTGAAGGGGTTGAGTTGCAAGAACAAGTGGATTTTTTAATTGAGCATGACTGCGATATCGCTCAAGGTTATTACTTTTCTCGGCCAATAACTGCAAGCGAAGTGTATAAACGCTTTATTTACGACACCGAATTTGCATTAAATTAACTAACCCAATCACTGTTTCTCTTTAATTAGATTCGTAATCACCGGGAATTAATTGATTAACGTCAGTTAATTTTCGGCCATTCAAAGGGGATGTATCAAACAGAATACCTTTTTTAGTCGCTGTGACTGGTCTTTTGTTGATACTATGATGCCTAGTGCCAAACTGGCCACAAAGACAATATCGGAAATACCATGGTAGAAGAGCAACAAAACAATCCATTACATGGACTTAAGCTTGAGACATTAATAACAGAGCTGGTTGAATGTTATGATTGGAAAATTTTATACGCTGCATTGAAACTTGAGTGCTTTAACCTCAATCCGTCGATTGAAGGCTGCCTTAAGTTTTTAAAAAAGACTGAATGGGCACGTGAAAAAGTCGAAAATTTTTATCTGTATCGTTATAAGCGTATGCCAAAAGCGGTAGGCGAGCAGTTTGAGCTTAAACCTCGTGAGCGTGGTTTTGCTGCTGGTATAGTACCTCGTAAACCCATGGAATTGACCTTTGAGTCTATTGCAAGAATGCATGCTCAAACGGCCGAAAATTTTGAAGCAAACCGTAACGCGAGAGGCCCAAAAAATAAGGGTAAACCACAGGTTAGTCGTAACAGTAGTGGTTATGAAAAACGCGTCACCGACGGTAAATCATCTAACAAAGTACCATCAGCAGACCCAAGTAATCCTTGGGGTAAATAATACCAATTATATTAAAAAGCCCTGAATCTTCAGGGCTTTTTACACTTATTTTTCATCATTAAGCGCTGTTGTAGACCTTATCCCATTAGTTTGCAATTGAAAGATCAGATTCTGCCGCTGCTAGCATTGCAAACTCCTCATCTGCACTTTTACTTACCAGTCTTTTAGCACTGTATCCAAAGTAATAGGCTGCACCAATTGCAAATAAGCCCATTATTTGGTGAAAATCCTTCACATACTCTTAAGCGTAATCAAAATGAGCTAAAGTAATAATTGCAATCGTATTGATTTAAATGACAGAGTAAAACACACCAAATAAACCCGCTCAAATCTAGCGCTTAACTTGATAACGAGCGAGTAGCCCCGTCACCTGTGGCGGGGAAAGCGAGTTCAGTGAGGTCTGTTTTGTTGTTCTATGTATTGGCGCAAAACCTCGATAGGAGCACCACCTACCGATCCAACAAAGTAACTTGGAGACCAAAGGGCATTTTTACGCCATGCAACCTGATTTAACTCTGGGAAGTGCCTTTTCATTTCACGGCTTGTTATTCCCTTTAGTGCGTTCGTTAATTTAGATAATGACGTTGCCGGGTGATAATCAATCAGTAAGTGTACGTGATCTGATTCACCATTAAATTCTGATAATGTTGCTTGATGATTTTTGCAAATATCGCCCATCATCTCTTTTAGCTTATCTAGATGCTCACTGGTGAAAACCTTTCCCCTGTATTTTGTGATAAATATCAAATGAGCGTGGAGCATGTAAACAACATGCCTGCCTTTTCTTAATTCCATAAATAGACCTTGACTGAGTTTATTATTTAACTATATATTAAACATATCATTTACTCAAATAGACCATGCAAAATCAGCATTCAACGGTGCTCCAATTAGAACGCCAAACTAAGGTTGAAATTAAGTGGAAATTGAAAAAGCCTACAGATTCAAATTAGAACCAACGTCAGAGCAAGCTAAAAAACTGGCTCAAATGGCGGGATGCGGGCGTGTGGTTTTCAATGATAGCCTTGATTATGTGCTTAACATTATTAAAAAATCAGTGGCAATCACGGACAAAAAAGCAATTTATGAACACCTAAATGATTTATCTTATCAAGATCGCAAGTTGCTTAAAAAATCTTTTCCTAATTCTGCTTTTCTAAACAAACAACTAACATCATGGAAAAAACTTAATCATCGGGCATGGTTGGACGATGCATTTACGGATTGCTTACAGCAACGTCAGCGTGATTTTGTAAAAGCACTGGATGAATGGTCAAAAGGCAAGCGAGGATTTCCAGTGTTTCGCACGCGCAAACTATCGCACCATTCAACAATGCGGTTCCCAGCGCCCAAAAAGCAAATCAATATCCAAAATAAACATATCAAATTACCTAACGGCTTAGGCCTGGTTCGTTACCACAATAGCCAACCTGTAATTGGTGAATTGCGTAATGCTACCGTATCGCTAAATGCAGTTGGTGAGTGGCATATTTCTATCATGTGCTTGGTTGAGATTGAGCTATCAACGCACGTACCAGGTGAAATGACAGGCATTGATATGGGTATCGCCAAAAACATGACCTTATCCACTGATTGTTGTGGTAACGAGGGTGTTTTTGATGGCGTCCATTCTTTTAAGTCCTATCAAGATAAGTTAGCTATCGAACAGCGTAAGTTATCGAGAAAGACTTTAGGCTCCGAGAACTGGAAGAAACAAAAACTCAAAGTAAGCAGGCTGCATCAACGCATTACCAATATTCGCAACGACTACCAACATAAAGCGACATCTGAAATCTGCAAGAACCACGCAATGATTATCTGTGAAGCTTTAAAAGTTGCGAATATGAGTAAATCAGCGAAAGGTGACAGCGAAAATCACGGCAAGAATGTCGCGGCTAAATCAGGGCTTAATAAATCTATTTTAGATCAAGGCTGGCATGAATTACGTCGCCAACTTGAATATAAAATGCGATGGAAAGGCGGGATTTACGGTGAAGTAAATCCTAGAAATACTAGCCGTGAATGTGCTTGCTGTGGTCATACAGAAAAGAATAACCGAAAAACTCAGGCAGAATTTATCTGTCTGTCATGCGGTCATTCAGATAATGCGGATAAAAACGCTGCTAAAGTGGTCCTAAATCGCTATTTACGCGAATTAGAGCAAGCGGCATAAGTAATTAATCAGGTTCGGGCAGAGCCGTAGCGTCTGTGAAGTGAATTGCATTAGCAATCAGCAGCAGAAAGTAGATGATAAAGTAATTTATTATCGCCTGTATTCAGGGATCCCCGTCATTCATGGCGGGGAGCATGTCAAATTGCGTGAATTTGAGCCTTAGGGGCGTACAAAGACATGAGGGAACTTATGCAACAACAATTAGCAAAAACAATACCGCAAGAAGCGTTTGACTGGTATGACTCCTATGCGCATGGCGGGATGGACCGACGTACGTTTATTGCAAAATTAGGCTCGTTAGTGGCGCTAGGCTACTCAATGAGTGTATTAACCTCTGCTTTATTACCTAATTACGCGCTGGCTGAACAAGTGTCGTTTAATGATGCAGATATTAAGGCCAGGTACGTCAATTTTGATTCGCCCTCAGGACACGGTAAAGGGCGAGGATATTTAGTTGAACCGACTCATATTGATAACGATAAAGAAGGGCGCTTACCTGTGGTGCTAGTCGTACATGAAAACCGTGGATTAAACCCCTATATTGAAGATGTTGCAAGACGCCTGGCAAAAGCAGGTTTTATTGCTTTAGCGCCCGATGCATTATTCCCCTTGGGTGGCTATCCAGGTAATGATGATGAAGGCCGTCAAATGCAGAGCACGCTTGATAGAAGCAAAATAGAACAGGACTTTGTCGCAGCGGCTGAGTTTTTAAAAGCCAATTCACGCAGTAATGGCAAATTAGGCGCGGTTGGATTTTGTTTTGGTGGTTACATTGTTAATTACCTTGCAGCTTATAAACCCGATTTATTGCAGGCTGGGGTGCCGTTTTATGGCACACCTGCTGAAAAAACATTAAGGGCTAATATTAAAGCGCCGTTACTCATTCAGTTAGCTGAACTTGATGAACGTGTTAATGCAACCTGGCCAGAATACGAGCAAGACTTAATCGCAGCCAAAGTGCCTTATACCTTGCATATGTATAACAAGGCCAATCATGGTTTTCATAATGATTCTATTGCACGATATGATGAGGAAAATGCAGAACTGGCGTGGCAACGTACCCTCGTATTTTTTAAAAAACACCTCAGTTGATCAACGGACGATAAAGGGCGAGAGCTTGCCCTTTTATCGACTTGCTTATTGCTATTAGCTAATTCCACTCAACCTTAGCCCGATAAAAATGCTGATAAGAATGAGCGTGGCATTAAATATTAAATTACCCATTCCCAGCTCACAATCAATAAAGGTTGATTGATAGTTTACTCATTCTGGTGTTCGTGGTTTACGTTAACAACGTAGAGTATTCGCCATTGTTAACGTAAAACCAATCAGCAATCTCTTTTTACTTATTTATCCTGATTGGTATCACCTTAGTTCGATTCAGCGGGTTTAGCGGGTTTTTCGGTTTCTGTTTCAGTTTTAGGTTCTGCTGGTAAATCGGTTTGGTTTTCTTTTTCAGTGTCAGATGAAGCTTCTTTATCTGTGTCAGATTTGGGTTGTAAATAACTGATTAGCTTTTGCTCTAACACCTTGTAATTTAATGGCTTTAAAATGTAGCCCGACACACCGGCGCTCATTGCCTGTACAATTTGCTCCTGTGAACCATTGGTGCTCATAATAAACACATCTGTATTGGCCAATGCTTCATCTAGTCTAATTTCTTTTAATAAATCGATACCGCTTTTTCCTTCCATATCATCATCTGTTAACACTATTTTAAAGGGTGTACCCGCCTATGCGGCTTCCTTAAGCTGTGTTATTGCTTTTTCTGCACTTAGCACCGCAACCACTTTAGTAAAACCAATTTTATATAAAATATCATCAACTATTGTTTGTACTTCATCTACATCGTCAACAATAAGCACTCTAGGGATCTGTGGTTTGTTCGCGTTTGCAAACTGACTTGCATGGTAATTAGTTAGTTTGTTGTTGATTGAAACAAGCTGCATTAGCCTACTGTCAGTTTCGTCTGAAGCACCAGCCTGGCTATTTTGTCTTTGTTGTTTGATCATTGACTCAAAAATCTCTAAACAAATTTGTACTTCAGATAATGTGAACATTTACTACCTCATACTTAAGAAAAATCGTTGTTATTAATATAAATTTAGCCTAGCAATTGCAACGTGTCACACTCAGTTAGTTGTTATTGTTGCGAACATGACGGTTTGAAGTAATTTTTTTACTCTCAGTAGCAGCAATAATCATTTTATTTCTTAGCCATTTATTGGCGGGCTCTTTGTCGACATTAACGTGCCAGTATAAATGCACGCCAAGTTCGGGCAATTCAACTGGCATAGGGTAAATCGCAATATCGAGCATATTGGCGTACATTTGCGCTGCTGTTTTGGGCAGTGTGAGCAACATATCATTATTTAAAATAACCCGACATGCTGATAACGCATGTTGACAACGCAGGGCAATTTTTCGATGTAGACCAATGCGTGACAGTTCAAAATCTTCCAAACTTGGGCCTGTTGAGCGCGATGAAACTAATACATGGCCAAGCTTTAGGTAGGTTTCTAAATCTAAATCAGGATTAATCGCGGGATGATTTTTTCGTGCAACAACCACAAGCCGGTCAAGCTCTAATTGGGTATGCATGATGTTATTGCTAACCGGTATGAGGGTATCGATGGCGAGATCTATGTCTCCACTGGCGAGTTTATTTTCAAGTTCTGTTCGTCTTACTCTTTTATTGCTACGCAAATTAATGGCCGGCGACTCTAGCGATAAACTTTCTTGTAATATTGGCAAGTAGTATGGCTCCAACGAGCCATGCAATGACAACGAAAAGCTTTTGCGAGACGTGAGCGGTTCAAATTGCCTAGACTGCACTAAACATACCTGTAATTGATGTAATGCTTCACGCACATCGTCAATCACATTTTTGGCCACAGGAGTTGGCCGCATTTCATTACCCTGGCGAATAAATAAGGCGTCATCAAAATGATCCCTTAATTTTCCTAGTGAGTGGCTTACAGCAGGTTGAGATAAGTTCAGTACCGATGCGGCCTTGGTGATATTGCCTTCACAATAAATAGCATCAAAAACCACAAACAAATTCAAATCAATTTTCATACTTACTCCGTGTATCTCACCATGTCCATTGTTATAGCCAATGGCACTCATCAACTATTAAAAATATAAATAGTAGGGTATTAGAACTATTCATTTGTTCAATTTAGATGTTGATATTAGCATAGTCAAGTAGATTTAATTTAGTCGTTAGTATCCTTAGAACAGGTATTAGTCATGGCCTTGTAATGCATTTTCAGTGAGTAACCCGTTAAGGTTAATTACAACAAGGTGATCCCTGTATTTACGCCCAGTTAAGGCATCACATATTCAGTTAGAGACTCTTCATGGCAGCTATTTATTTGATAAGACACGGGCAGGCATCATTTGGCAGTAATGATTATGATCAACTGTCTGAAAAAGGAAGTCAGCAAGCAGCCATATTAGGGCAGTATTGGCGCGCTAGACCTGAGCCGAGTAAATTTTTTTGTGGTGACTTATTGCGTCATGGCCAAACATTAACTGGCTTTATGAAAGGTTATCAAGGCGAGACAACACCGACTGTTATTCACTCAGGTTTTAATGAGTTTGACCATGTTGATATTTTGCAAAAGTACAATGCGCAGTGGCACAACTTTGCAAAAATGAATGAGTCACTCAATCAATTAAGTGATCCGAATAAAGCGCTACAAAAAGAGTTTCTTCAGGCTTTAAATCGTTGGATATCGGGCACCCACGACCAAGATTACAAAGAGAGTTGGGTTCAGTTTAAGGCGCGCTGTATACGGGCGCTGCAAAATGTGATTGAACAGGAGTTGGCTAAAAAACGTCAACCTTCACGCGACAGCCAAACTAGCAAATCAAAAGATATTTTAGTGTTTACCTCAGGTGGGACCATTTCGGTGATTGTGCAGCACATACTGCAATTAAGTGATCAACAAACATTAGCCTTAAACCAGCAAGCAAGAAATACGGGGGTCACTAAATTGTTGTTTTCTGAAAACATGCTAAGTATAGATTATTTCAATAATTATAGTCACCTAGAGCAAGTTGGTGAAGAATGGGTGACATTTAAATAAACATTTTACGTTCAAAAAATATAAAGGAATGAATATGAACAACAGTAATTTATTTGATTTAACAGGGAAGGTTGCATTAGTGACAGGTGCAAGCCGTGGCATTGGTGAAAGTGTGGCAAAAGTATTGGCGCAGTATGGTGCGCATGTGATTGTGTCGAGTCGTAAAATCGATGCATGCCAAGCTGTTGTTGATGAGATTGTAAAAGCCGGTGGTAGTGCACAAGCAATAGCATGTCATATTGGCGAATTAGATCAAATTGATGCCATTTTTGCGGCCATTACGGAGCAACATGGCAAGTTAGATATTCTGGTTAACAATGCTGCTGCAAACCCATATTTTGGCCACATTATCGATACTGATTTAGCCGCATTTCAAAAAACTGTTGATGTGAATATTCGCGGTTACTTTTTCATGTCGACTCAAGGCGCCAAGTTAATGAAAGCCAGTGGCGGCGGTTCGATTATTAACGTGGCTTCTGTCAATGGTGTTATCCCTGGTGATTATCAAGGCATTTATTCAGTCACAAAAGCCGCTGTCATTTCAATGACTCAGGCATTTGCCAAAGAATGTGCCCAATTCAATATTCGTGTTAACGCCTTACTCCCTGGTGGTACCGACACCAAGTTTGCTTCAGCGCTCGTTGATAACCCAGCCATTTTAAAACAGATGATGCACCACGTGCCGATGAAACGGGTAGCCCAACCTGACGAAATGGCCGGTACTGTGTTGTATCTAGCCTCAAATGCATCAAGTTATACCACAGGTACTGCCATCAATGTTGATGGTGGTTACTTGATTGGTTAACGATTCAAAACAAAAACAAAAAACGAATATCACGCATAGGAATTTATGATGACTAGCACTCAAAACACCAGCATCAACAAGCTATTTGAAACGTTTTCAAATAAATCGTTATCGCTTAAAAACAAAACGGTAATGGCGCCAATGACTCGCGCGTTTTCGCCTAATTATGTCCCAAATGATGAGGTTGCTGGTTATTACCGCCGCCGTGCCGAAGGGGATGTGGGCTTAATTATTACTGAAGGCACTTTTATTTCGCATAAAGCCGCCAACGGCTATGAAAATGTACCGGCCATTTATGGCGAAGCCGCATTAGCGGGCTGGAAGCATGTTGTTGATGAAGTCCACGCAGCTGGCGGCAAAATTGCGCCACAGCTTTGGCATGTTGGCGCGGTGAGAAAACCCGGTGTAGGGCCAGACAAAGAAATGCCTGCATACAGCCCTTCTGGATTGTATAAACCCGGTGCACCTAATGGTGTTGCCATGACACAAGCTGACATTGATGAAGTGGTTGCTTCATTTGCCCAAGCAGCACTTGATGCCAAAAACATAGGTTTTGATGCGATTGAAGTGCATGGCGCCCATGGTTACTTAGTGGATCAATTTTTTTGGGAAGGCACCAATCAACGCGATGATAAATACGGTGGCACGCTTGAAAACCGTACTCGCTTTGGCGTTGAAATTGTTAAAGCCATCCGCGCAGCAGTGGGCGATGACTTTACCATTATCTTCCGTTTTTCGCAGTGGAAACAACAAGATTACACGGCAAAGCTGTGTCAAACCCCAGAAGAACTCGCCATCTTTTTAGGCTTATTAAGCGATGCTGGTGTGGATATTTTTCATGCGAGTACCCGCCGCTTTTGGGTTCCAGAATTTGAAGGTTCTGAGTTAAACCTTGCTGGTTGGACTAAAAAACTGACTAACAAACCTGTGATCACCGTGGGTAATGTGGGCCTTGACGCTGACTTTATTGGCGAAGGCAATGCTGATTTATCGGGCACTTCAAACCCTACTGGTATTGATGAATTATTGGTGCGCTTAAATAACGACGAGTTTGATTTAGTCGGTATTGGCCGTGCGTTATTGGTTGATCCTCAGTGGGTGAACAAAATTAAAACCAATGCAATTTCAGAAATTAAACCGTTTAATAAAAAGTCATTAATGTCGCTTAGCTAAGTTGTTGATTAAGAGATGGTAAACCATGCAATCGCGCCAATGATGACGCACTAGGATCCAATACAAGGACAGCATATGAATTTTGAATACAGTGAAAAAGTTCAAGGATTAATCGACCAGGTTAATGCGTTTATGGACTTACATGTTTATCCGGTTGAAGAAGAAATGCATCGTCAAGTTGAGCGCGATCCGTGGTCAACGCCCCCATTAATGGAAGAGCTTAAGGCCAAAGCAAAAGCGCAAGGTTTATGGAACCTGTTTTTACCTGTGGCATACGGCAAGTACAGTGGTGGGTTGACCAATTTAGAATATGCGCCATTAGCTGAAATTATGGGTAAAGTGATGTGGGCGCCTGAAGTATTTAACTGCGCGGCGCCCGATACCGGCAATATGGAAGTATTAGCCAAATACGGCAGCGAATCTCAAAAAAAGCAGTGGTTAGAGCCACTGCTTGAAGGCAAAATTCGCTCGGCATTTGCCATGACAGAACCCGAAGTTGCCTCAAGCGATGCAACCAACATTGAATTAAGCATTGTCCGTGATGGTGATGAATATGTCATTAATGGCCGTAAGTTTTACATTAGCGGCGCGTGTCGTAAACAATGTGAAATTATGATTGTGATGGGTAAAACCGACCCTCATAACAGCAACCGCTATATTCAACAATCTCAAGTGCTTGTACCCATGAAAACCCCAGGTGTTAAGGTGGTTAGGCCAATGAAAGTATTTGGCTACGATGATTCACCAGAAGGCCACGCAGAAGTGACCTTTAACGATGTGCGTGTACCAGTAGACAACATTATTGTGGGTGAGGGTAAAGGCTTTGAAATCGCCCAAGGTCGCTTGGGGCCGGGGCGCATTCACCATTGTATGCGTTCAGTTGGGATTGCACAGCGTGCGTTAGATTTAATGTGCAAACGTGTGAGTGAGCGCATTGTGTTTGGTCAACCTATGATTAAACAACAATCTGTACGTGAAGATATTGCCAAATCGGCCTGCCAAATTGAACAAGCGCGTTTAATGACGTTAAAAGCCGCGCAAAAAATGGACACCGAAGGTAATAAAGCCGCTAAAGACCTCATTGCCATGATAAAAATCGTGGCGCCTAGTATGTCGCTTGATGTAATAGACCGTGCCATTCAATGTCATGGCGCTGTTGGTGTGAGTCAAGATACCTTTTTAGCCCATGCCTGGGCAGGCCAGCGCACTCTGCGTTTAGCTGACGGCCCTGATCAAGTTCATATGATGCAACTTGGCCGTGATTTAGTGAAAAAAGTAACGCAATAACCTTGCAGGCAGGCCAATAATTTCTGGGGTGAGTTGGCCTGCCATTATCATTTTATGACTGTCATTAATCTAATCCAATCTATTCAATAATAAGAGTATTTAGAAATGCCACATACGTTTCCTATTGATAATGAAAAGCTGAGTGCTTATTTGCAGCACCATGTTGAGGGCTTTCAAGGGCCAATTACACTTGAAAAGTTCTCGGGTGGGCAATCTAATCCTACTTATAAAGTGACCGCTCAGTCGGGCGTTTATGTTTTGCGTCGTCAGCCACCCGGAAAATTACTCAAGTCAGCTCATGCAGTGGACCGAGAATATCGCGTGTTACATGCATTAAATGGCACAGATGTGCCGGTTGCAAAGGTGTATCACCTGTGTGAAGACCTGAGCATTATTGGCTCTATGTTTTATGTGATGGAATATTGCGACGGCACTGTGTATTGGAGCGCGTCATTGGCTGAAATTGACACCAACGAGCGACGTGGGGCCATGTACAGCGAGATGAATAGAGTGCTTGCAGCGTTACACAGCATTAATGTAGATGACATTGGGTTAACTGATTACGGCAAAGCCGGTAATTATTTTGAGCGTCAGTTAGGGCGTTGGACCTCGCAATATCGACTCACCGAACTTCAAAATATTCCTGCTATGGATGTACTTATTAAATGGCTAGAAGACAACTTACCCGTCGATGACGGTCGTGTGTGCCTGGTTCACGGTGATTTTCGTTTAGACAATATGATGTTTGCAAAAGATAAGCCCAGTGTTATTGCCTTGCTTGACTGGGAGTTATCTACCTTAGGCCATCCTTTTGCCGATCTTGCCTATCAATGCATGCAACTGCGTATGCCTGCTGGCATGGGAACCATTGACGGTTTAAAAGACATTGATAGAGCCAGTTTAGGCATTCCGAGTGAAGAAGACTATGTGGCGCAATATTGTCAACGCATGGGCATTGACCGAATCGACAATTGGCCATTTTATCTTGCTTTTAGTTTTTTCCGTTTAGGTGCAATTGCACAGGGCGTGGCTAAACGCGCAGCCGAAGGCAATGCTTCAAACGAAAATGCCAACAAAGTAGGCGCTTTTGTTGCACCGCTGGCGCAAATGGCATTGCAAGTGATTAACAACGCAAAATAATCAATGACAAAAACAATACAACAAGACCATCAATTACAGGAGTTACTCGCATGGATCCATTATTAGATTTTACTGGCAAAGTTGCTGTTATTACTGGCGCTGCACAGGGTTTTGGTCAGTTACTAGCACAAGAATTGGCAAAGCGTGGCGCAAAACTCGTCATCAGCGACATTAACGAAGCCGGTGTTCATCAGGTGGCTGACGATATCGCGGCTACTGGCGCTGAAATTGTCGCTATGAAATGCGATGTATCAAAAGATGAATCTTGTAAAGCCATGGTCGACACCGCGCTTGAGTATTTTGGCCGCGTTGATATTGGGGTTAACAACGCAGGTATTGCCCATGAATTTATGCCGCTGCACATGATTGACGAGTCAATCATGGACCGCCAATTTGCGATTAACGTTAAAGGGGTTCAATTTGGCATGCGCCATCAAATTGCCCAAATGCTTAAGCAAGGCGAGGGCACCATTTTAAATGTCAGTTCAATGGCTGGTTTAGGTGGGGCAGCTAGAGGCAGTGCTTATGCAATGGCAAAACATGCGGTGATTGGCTTAACCAAAACCGGTGCAGTGGAATATGGCCGCGACAACATTCGCATTAATGCCATTTGCCCGTTTTTTACCTTAACTCCTATGGTCACCAATTTTGCCGATGAAGAAAAGCAAAAGAAAATGGCCCGTGGCACACCGATGAACCGCCTTGGTGAGCCCAAAGAGATTGTTGCTGTAATGCTGATGATGTTGTCGCCAGCAAATACTTACATGACAGGGCAATGTATTGCCGTTGATGGTGGTGTGTCAGCCTTTTAAAGGCAGGTAATTTAGCCATCACCATTGGGTTACGCATTAAAAGATAAGAAGAGAATATTATGCCAGCAACATTAATGAATGAACGCGATCTTGAATTTATGCTTTATGAGCTATTTGACAGTGAAAGCTTAGTTAATCGGTCGCGTTATCAGGATCACGATCGCCAAACCTTTAATGAAGTGGTTAGCACAGCAAAAACCATTGCCGAAAAGTACTTCCTTCCGATCAGGCAAAAATTAGACACGCACCAGCCCACGTTTGATGGCAAAAAAGTGCATATCATTCCAGAGCTTAAAACCGCAATCGATGCAGTTAATCAATCAGGTATAGGCTCTGCTACTGCTGATTATGATTTGGGGGGAATGCAACTGCCGCCAATTATTGCCAGTGCTGCGGCATCTTATTTAACCGTAGCTGGCGGTGTGGGTATGGGTTACAACATGCTCACCACAGCCAATGCCAATTTATTACAAGCTCATGGTAGCCCTGAGTTAATCAATACCTGGGTTAAACCCATGCGTGAAGGCCGATTTATGGGCACCATGGCGATGACAGAGCCAGGCAGTGGCTCGTCATTAGGTGATCTCATCACTAAAGCCGTAAAAGCAGATGATGGCACGTATCGCATTAGCGGTAATAAAATTTATATCTCAGGTGGCGATCACGATTTAAGCGAAAACATAGTGCATTTAGTGCTTGCGCGCATTCAGGGTGCACCAAAAGGGGTGAAAGGTATTTCGCTATTTGTGGTGCCAAAGTTTTTACTCAATGAAGACGGTTCTACTGGTGCAGATAACGAAGTGGCCCTTGCAGGGTTATTCCACAAAATGGGGGGCCGCGCTCAAACCTCTACGGCGTTGAGTTTTGGTGAAAAAAACGGATCAGTGGGTTATTTGGTCGGTGAAGAAAACTGCGGCTTAAAGTACATGTTCCACATGATGAATGAAGCCCGCATTATGGTGGGTACTAGCGGTGCGGTACTGGCTGTGGCGGGTTATCAATACTCTGTTGATTATGCAAAAAATCGCCCTCAAGGGCGTTTACCCTCATGTAAAGATCCGCAATCACCCATGGTCAATATCATTGAACATGCTGATGTAAAGCGAATGCTTTTAGCACAAAAAGCCTATGCCGAAGGAGCTTTAGCATTGGTGCTATACGGCACGCAGTTAAGTGACGATGAACATACCGCCGAGACCGAAGAGCAGCGTCAACACGCCCATACCTTATTAGACTTTTTAACCCCAATCATTAAAACCTGGCCGTCAGAATATGGGCCTAAAGCCAACTCGTTGGCAATACAAGTGATGGGTGGGCACGGTTACATTAATGAGCATCCCGTTGAAATGTTTTACCGCGATAATCGGTTAAACCCAATCCATGAAGGCACTACCGGGATCCAATCGTTAGATTTGCTCACTCGTAAAGTGCCGATGAATAACATGCAGGGCTATAAAGCAACCCTACACGAAATCGCAAAAACCATAGAAAGTGCTAAGCAATACAATAGTTTACAGGAATACACTCACAAACTCAGTGATGCACTAAACACACTTAACAGCACAACCGATGCGGTAATGACCAGTATGGCAACCAAGAATATTGATTTAGCCTTGTCTAACTCGGTTAAATACCTTGAGCTATTTGGCCATGTGATTATCGCCTGGTTATGGTTAAAACAAAGTATGGTTGCCACTGATGCCTTATCGCACCAACCTCACCAGGACGACTTTAATTTTTATCAGGGCAAGTTACAGGCAGCTCAGTATTTTTACCGATTTGAGTTACCTGAAATTGAATTGTGGTCTAGGTTACTTATTAACACTGACAGCACCAGTTATGACATGCACAGCGATTGGTTTTGATAACTTACCCTGAGTTGAAGTTATCACAGCCAACTTTTTCAGCAACGCTGAGTTGCGTAGGGGCATTTAGCTCAATTATGTAGCTCAAACATGCAGATCAATGATCTAAAAAATAACCAGCATCATTTATGTTAAATGGTGCTTTTTTTTATTTTTCACCCCACCACTATTCATTTGGTTAATATCCAGGTATCAAAACTATTCATTTGTTTAATTAACTTAGCCCAATTAGCATGAGTTATCGCTTAATTTTCATTCATGGATTGTGTTGCGAAAGCAAACGAGGACAGGATAATGCCAACAGTGATTAATCGAAATAACATTGCAAATTATATTGGCCATCAAGCCGCACCCACTCAGTGGCATCAAATCAACCAACAGCAGATTAACCAATTTGCTGATTGCACCTTAGATCACCAGTTTATTCACGTTGATGAAGAAAAGGCAAAAGCCACGCCTTTTGGCTCAACCATTGCTCATGGCTTTTTATCGTTATCTATGCTGTCGCATTTTGCGGAAGAGTTTAGCGTTATTATCGACGGTTTTTACATGGGGCTGAATGCTGGGTTCGATAAAGTACGATTTTTGCAGCCGGTAACGGTTAATAGTCGCATAAGAGCCCATGCCAAAACCTTGTCGATAGAAGAAAAAAAGCCTGGTCAATTTCGTATATCAACCGAAGTCACCATAGAAATCGAAGGTATAGATACGCCAGCCTTGGTTGCTGAGTGGATATCGGTGCAAATGGTCAAATAACGAGGGTTTATAGGGTGTAATAGTCATTAATAGTAAATGCCACACTTAGCCCTATTAACTATTAGCTATTCATTTGGTTTCATTTTAGTCAGTAATCACACAACTAATAAAACTGCGACAACAAAGATAACAATAAAATAATCAGCACAGTGAGAGGTTCAATATGACTATCAGTTTTGCAGGGCAAGTTGCCATAGTTACAGGTGCAGGTAATGGATTAGGCCGCTCACATGCGTTGGAGTTGGCTAAACGTGGCGCTAAAGTCGTGGTCAATGATCTTGGCGGTGCACGCGATGGTAGCGGCGCTTCTTCTGCTGCCTCAAAAGAGGTGGTTGAATTAATTCAAGCCATGGGTGGAGAGGCCATCAGTCATGGTGCAAATGTAGCCAATTTTGATGAAGTCCAAGACATGGTGCAGCAAACCATGGACAAATGGGGGCGTGTTGACATTCTCATTAACAATGCTGGGATTTTGCGCGATAAGTCGTTTTCTAAAATGACCTTAGATGATTTTAAACTGGTGATGGACGTGCATGTAATGGGCTCAGTTAACTGCACTAAAGCCGTTTGGGAAATCATGAAACAGCAAAATTATGGCCGAATTGTTATGACAACGTCATCAAGCGGCATGTACGGCAATTTTGGACAGTCCAATTATGGTGCCGCAAAAATGGCAGTCATTGGGTTAATGAACACGCTAGTACTTGAAGGTGCAAAAAATAATATTCACATTAATGCATTAGCGCCCACCGCTGGTACCCGTATGACAGAAGATTTAATGCCAGAAGAAATCGTTAAAGCCTTTGCGCCAGAGGCGGTTACTGCAGGCATGTTGACCCTGTGTGATGAAGCCGCACCTAACCGATTTATTCTATGTGCAGGCGCTGGCGGTTATTCAAGCGCAAGCATTTTTGAAACAGACGGCTGCTTTATTCCAACTGCTAAACAAAGCCCTGAAGCGGTACGAGAAAATTGGCCTAAATTAACGGCGCAAGACAACCAACAGGCGCTGGTATCGGGCGCTCAACAAGGTGAAAAATTTATCATGAAAGCCATGGCGTTCATGAAATCACAACAGGCATAACACGTTACCTGTTCATGATAAATCATTAACCGGCCGTTGTATTAGCCCTAATTTTAAACAATAAGAATAAAAGGACCTTGTCATGAGAGAAGCCGTTATTGTATCTGTCGCACGAACTCCAATAGGCAAAGCCTACCGTGGTGCATTTAATGATTTATCTGCGCCAACCTTGTCAGCAGTGGCAGTTAACGCCGCCGTTGAGCGTGCTGGGATCGACCCAAATGAAATTGACGATTGTATTTTTGGCGCGGCATTAACTCAGGGCAACCAAGGCATGAACTTTGGACGCCAGGTCGCAATGGCAGCTAACTTACCTGTTTCTGTGCCAGGCATGACAGTTGATCGCCAATGTTCATCTGGCCTAATGTCAATTGCCATTGCCGCAAACCATATTGTGGTTGACGGTGCCAAGGTGGTCGTCGCTGGCGGGTGTGATTCAATCAGTTTGGTGCAAAACGATAAAATGAACATGCACCGCGCCGTAGACCCAAGTGTAAAAGCTTATCGTCCTGCGATTTATATGCCCATGCTTGATACGGCCGAAATTGTGGCAAATCGATATGATATTTCCCGTGAACGCCAAGATGCCTATGCGCTTACTTCACAACAACGCACTGCAGCAGCACAAGAAGCCGGTAAGTTTGATGATGAAATTGTGCCGGTTTCCTGCACTAAATTAGTCATGGACAAAGACAGCGGAGCAATCAGTAAGCAGGAAGTCACTCTGACTCAAGATGAGGGTAATCGTCCATCAACTAACCTTGAAGGCTTAGCCGGTTTAAAAGCGGTAAAAGATAACGGTTCTATTACTGGTGGTAATGCATCGCAATTGTCTGATGGCGCAGCGGCCGTCGTTGTAATGGAGCGATCATTAGCCGAACAGCGCGGCCTTAAACCCTTAGGCGCTTATCGAGGCATGGTGGTTGCTGGTTGTGAGCCGGACGAAATGGGTATTGGGCCAATTTATGCCATTCCAAAGTTGCTTGAACGCAATGGCTTAACCATGGATGACATCGGCTTATGGGAAATCAATGAAGCCTTTGCGGTACAGGTGATTTATTGTGCCGACAAACTCGGCATTCCCGCTGATAAATTAAATGTCAATGGAGGTGCTATATCGATTGGGCATCCTTATGGTATGAGTGGCACACGCATGGTGATGCACGCATTAATTGAAGGCAAACGCCGTGGGGTTAAATACGTTGTCATCAGTATGTGTATTGGTGGCGGGCAAGGCGCAGCTGGTTTGTTTGAAGTCTTGTAAAACTAAGTGTAGGTTAAAGCATTGTAAAAAAGAAAAACAATAACAATGACAGTAGCTAATTAAATGGCTACAGATCATTTTGTCAACATTGGGGAGAGTATTATGGAAAGGATTTGGCTAGAAAAGAGTTATCCACCTGGGGTTGAGTTTGAAATAGATCCCGATAAATACCGCTCTTTAGCAGAATTATTTTTTAAATATACCAAACAATACGCAAGTAATACGGCATTCATTAACATGGATGTGAGTATCACTTATCAACAGCTTGAACAGCAAGCTACTGATTTTGCAGCCTACTTACAACATAATTTAGGGTTAGTAAAAGGCGATAAGTTTGCCATTATGATCCCCAATACTTTGCAATATCCTATCGCTTTATTTGGTGCACTCATCGCAGGGCTAACCGTTGTTAATGTCAATCCATTGTATACAGCCCGTGAACTAGAACATCAATTAAAAGACTCTGGTGCAAAGGGCATTCTAATTCTTGAAAACTTTGCTCATGTATTGCAGCAAGTTATCAATAAAACGGATGTAAAGCATGTTATTACTACTGGTGTAGGCGACCGCTTAGGGCTTATCAAAGGCGCGTTAGTTAACGGTGCAATTAAACACGTTAAAAAGCTTGTCCCTGCGTTTGATATCCCAAATGCGGTTAAATTTAATGATGCCATGGCCAAAGGCAGCAAACACACTTTTACACCTGTAGACATCAATGGTGAAGATTTGGCTTTTTTACAATATACCGGTGGCACCACAGGCCCATCAAAGGGCGCAATGCTAACTCACCGCAATATGGTTGCTAACCTCGAACAGTCCAATGCTGTGACCAAAAATGTGTATGAAGTCGGCAAAGAACTCATTGTTACTGCACTACCGCTTTACCATATTTACGCATTGACCTCTAATTGCCTGGCCTTTTTACCCTTTGGCGGCATTAACTTATTAATCACTAATCCGCGTGATATGCCAGGCTTTGTTAAAGAGTTAGCCAAGTATAAATTTACCGTTATTACTGGGGTAAATACGCTATTTAATGGTTTGCTTAATACGCCAGGGTTTGATCAACTCGATTTTAGTGCATTAAAAATGGGTTTTGGTGGCGGAATGTCAGTACAACGCCCTGTAGCAGAACACTGGGAGCGCGTGACCAAAAGCCGTTTACTGGAAGGTTACGGTTTAACAGAATGTGCGCCACTGGTAACCATGAGTCCCTATAATCAAAAAAGTTACAATGGCTCAATTGGCTTACCAGCATCATCGACAGACGTTCGTTTAGTGGGTGCAGACGGTGAAGATGTGGCTTTAGGTGAACCAGGTGAAATGTGGGTTAAAGGCCCTCAGGTGATGAAAGGTTATTACAATCGCCAAAAAGCCACCGATGAAGTATTAAGAGACGGTTGGCTAGCCACGGGCGATATTGCCACCATGGATGAAAACGGCTTCTTTAGGATTGTTGACCGTAAAAAAGACATGATTATTGTGTCTGGTTTTAATGTATTCCCTAATGAAATCGAAGAAGTGATTGTGGCACATGAAGGCGTACTTGAAGCCGCTGCGGTGGGTGTGTCTTGTGATGCAACCGGTGAGCGGGTAAAAGTGTACATTGTGCGTAAAGATCCTAACCTAACCGAGCAAGATATCTTTGACCATTGCAACAAAATGCTCACTAACTATAAACGCCCTAAAATTATTGAATTTATGGATGAATTACCAAAAAGTAATGTGGGCAAAGTATTGCGTAAAGACTTACGCAGCAAGGCATAGTTAATCCTTAGTACTGAGTCGGTGCCATGCCGACTCAGTGTATCAATCAACTTCAGTTAATCTCTTTTCTATGGCGAATCGTCATGTTTTTAATTTAAACATGGCATTTGAGTAGCTGTTTGAGTATGAAATAAACAATTTATGTTAGAAATTTATGCCGGTGATACGGCGTTAAAAACAATACAAAGAGATGGATTTTCTCCTGATCTATTTAACGCTTTTTTGGGTGCCAGTGGCGGCCCGAAATGGTTTACCTTGTTTGGTTTAGATAAATATTTATTTGGCGAATTTTTTAATGGCAGGCAACAACCTTTAAACTTAATTGGGTCAAGTGCAGGGGCTTTTCGTGCTGCCTGTTTTGCCCAAAATGATCCCGTAGCCGCAATAGAGCGTTTGGCAAAAAACTATAGTGAGACAGTCTATTCAGACGATAAAAAGCCTCAACCTGTTGAAATCACCACTAAAGCCTTTGAGTTACTTGAAGCCTTATTTGGCAATACAGGGGCAGATGAAATCATTAATAACCCCGTATTTAAAGCCCATTTTATTGTGGCAAAATGCAATGGCTTGGTCGCTTCAGAAAACAAATTTAAGCAGGGTCTTGGTCTAACCAAAAGTTTTATTAACAATGCATTACGTCGGCCATTACTCAAAAAACAGTATGAGCGGTATATTTTTCAACATAATCAGAGTGATCTGTTATTAACCGATCCAGATAACTTACCTACAACCTCAGTCAGTTTAACGACAGATAATATCAAACGAGCATTGCTAGCGTCGGGCTCAATCCCGATGGTAATGCAAGGCATTAACGACATTCCTGATTGTCCTAAAGGCATGTATCGTGACGGCGGCATAATTGACTACCACTTTGATTTTAATATTCAAAATGACGGCTTAACCTTATATCCGCATTTTAGTTCAACGTTAAAAGCAGGTTGGTTTGATAAAAATTTGTCTCGTAATGTCAGATTACAGCATTACGATAAAACCGTGTTGCTGTGTCCATCTGCCGAGTTTGTTGCCTCTTTGCCCTATCAAAAAATACCCGATCGCAAAGACTTTGTGGAACTAGCGCCACAGCAACGAATTAAATACTGGCAACAAGTGTTTGTAGAAAGCGAAAAATTGGCCTTGCACTTTAAACACTTTTATAAACACCAACGCATTGATCAAATTAAAAATATTAAACAGTTAATGTAAAGCAATACGATAAATACAACGCCATTGACGGCGAAACAACTAACCACTGAGAGAGAAAACCATGAGCACATTTACCGCAATCAATCTTATCGCTCGTCCACAAGGCGGCCCAGTTGGTCCTGAATTATTTGAAGTAGTGCAAAAGCCAATGCCAATCGTAAGCGATGGCCAATTTCTGGTGAAACAAAGCCATATGTCCCTTGACCCAGCCATGTTTGGTTGGATGAGCCCCGACACTGAAAGTTACATTCCGCCAGTTGAGTTAGGCGAGGTGATGCGCAGCTCTGGCATTGGCGAAGTGGTTGAAAGCAAACACCCAGATTTTAAGGCCGGTGATCGCGTAATGGGCATGATGGGTTGGCAAGAATATTTTTTAAGTAATGGCCCAGGGTTAAACAAAGTCACCGCGCCTTTACCCGACGAAGCTATTTTATCTGTATTTGCATTACCAGGGTTAACCGCCACCCAAGGGCTTTTTAATGTGGGTAAACCTAAGCCAGGCGAAACCATTGTGGTGTCAGGTGCTGCGGGTTCAGTGGGCTCTATTGTAGGGCAACTGGCTAAAGCTGATGGTTTAACGGTGATAGGTGTTGTTGGTAGCGATGAAAAAGCAGATTGGATTGTCAATGAGTTAGGTTTTGACGGAGCGATAAACTACAAAACCGATGATATTGCCGCCAAGCTCGCTGAGTTAACGCCAAAGGGCGTTGATATTTATTTTGAAAACACCGGTGGTCCTATTCAACACCATGTATTTGCCAGAATGAATGCCCACGGGCGTATTGTGGTGTGCGGCATGATTGCAGATTATCCAAAATCAGTACCTGATCTTGGGCCAAACTGGATCCAAGTAATAAAAAAACGCTTAACCATTCAAGGTTTCACCATGCCAGATCACTTTGGCGACGTACCGGCTTTATTACAAAAACTAACACCCTATGTCATGAACGGCCAGATTAAACATCGCGCGCATGTGTTAGAGGGGCTTGAATCAGCGATGACAGGGCTTAATTTGTTCTTTACCGGTGCGAACAAAGGCAAATTAATCGTTAAAATTTAACCCTTAATCCATCAGCACAATTGCTACCGATTGTGCTGTTTTTACATCTGGCCAAGCAGGTAAACAATATGAGCGAAATCAAAAGCCATTATCGAAA
Organism: Shewanella inventionis; assembly: GCF_019931735.1. Classification (NCBI taxonomy): domain Bacteria; kingdom Pseudomonadati; phylum Pseudomonadota; class Gammaproteobacteria; order Alteromonadales; family Shewanellaceae; genus Shewanella; species Shewanella inventionis. Next base: position 2,849,581 of record NZ_CP082926.1, read on the forward strand.
TTGCAATATCTGTGAGGCCATGTGTGGCCTAGACATTAGTTACCAAAACGGGCAAATTATTGCCATAAAAGGCGATCAACTTGACCCATTCAGCCAGGGCTATAACTGCCCTAAGGCGTTGGCTTTAGAAGATTTTTATACCGATAAAGACCGCTTAAAAACCCCAATAAAACGTACCGCTGAAGGTTGGCAAGCCATCAGTTGGGATGATGCGTTTAGCGAAATCGTCGACAAATTCAAACATATTCAGCAACAACATGGCAAAAATGCATTAGCGGTGTATTTGGGTAATCCAAATGCCCACAGTTTAGGTAATGCGTTATTTCTCAAACCGTTTATGAAATCCCTTGGCACCCTTAATCGGTTTAGCTCAGCTTCTGCCGACCAATTACCGCATCATGTTGCGGCTAATTTTATGTTTGGCGCAGGTATGTTAATTCCGGTGTCTGATATTGACCGCACCGACTTTATGCTCATTATTGGCGCAAACCCTGTGGTGTCAAATGGCAGTATGATGACAGCCCCTAATGTGATAGGTCGCTTAAAAGCCATTCAAAAACGCGGTGGTAAAGTGGTGGTGGTTGATCCGCGCAAAACCCGCACCGCCAAAATAGCCGACCAACATGTGTTTATTCGCCCCGAAAAAGACGCTTTTTTATTGCTGGCATTAATCCATTGCGTGTTTGCGCATAACAAGGTCAATATACGCCATTTAAGCGATAAAGTTGATGGGTTAGGTGACATCGAAAATCTAGTAAGAGATTACTCGCCACAAGTTGTTAGCCCATTGGTAGGCATTGAGGTAGAAGTCATTGAAACCTTATCAGCGCAAATGCTTGCAGCCGACTCAGCAGTTTGTTATAGCCGCATGGGTGCATCAACCCAGAGCTTTGGCGGCATTTGTTTATGGCTCACCAATGTGCTCAATATTATTACCGGCAACTTTGATAGAGCAGGCGGAGCAATGTTTCCGCAACCGGCATTTGATTTATTGCGTAATCACCAGGCGGGTCATAAAAGCTCATTTGGCCAACACCAATCCCGTGTGCGCAAATTACCGTTTTTTAATGGTGAGTTTCCGGTTGCAGCATTAGCAGAAGAAATTCAAACCCCAGGAGAAGGGCAAATTAGAAGCATAATTACGATTGCGGGTAATCCTGTGTTATCAGCGCCCAGTGGCCATAAATTGGCTGAAGCATTTAGTGAGCTTGAGTACATGGTATCGATTGATATTTACCTCAATGAAACCACTCAATACGCTGACATCATTTTACCGGGCACCACGGGCGTCGAAAACTCGCACTTTGATATTTTCTTTAACTCGTTCTCAGTGAGAAATACGGTTAAATATTCAGCGCCATTATTTGAAAAGCACAGCGAGCAACGCGGTGATTGGCAAATATTGAAAGAGATTGCTGCGCGCATGCTTAATGTGCCAGCAGATGACCCAATGCAACAAATTACCCCTGAAATGATCTTGGATATGGAGCTTAAAAAAGGACCATATGGTAAGCAGGGCATGAGTTTGCAAACGTTAATTGATAATCCACACGGTATTGATATTGGCCCATTGATGCCGTGTTTATCAGAGCGGATTAAAACCGCGAATGGCAACATTGATTTATTCCCGCAGGTTTATCAAGACGATTTACCGCGATTGCAGGCGTTTATGACTCAAACTACACGCGATAATCAATACCCATTTGATTTAATCAGCAGGCGCTTAGTGAAAAGCCACAATACCTGGACCCAAAATTCAGAGCGGCTCATTAAAGGTAAAAACCCGTGCACCTTAGAAATGCATCCGCAAGATGCACAAAAGCTTGGCGCGCACACTGGCCAGCAGGTAATAGTAAGCTCAGCGGTTGGTGAAATTAAAATAGACATTGTGATTACCGATGATGTACAACCCGGCGTTGTTACCATGCCGCAAGGTTGGGGCCATAATCAACCTGACACCAAAATGTCGGTAGCCGCCACTCAACCCGGTGTGAGTATTAATGATTTAACAGATGCTAAACGAGTTGATATGCTCACAGGTAATGCGGCTTTTAATGGCACACCGGTAGCGATTAAACTTGCTTAATAATTCAACGCATTATCAAAAACAACGAATAAATATAAAGGTTGACCATGTTTAAAAGTACCAACAACTACATTGCCTCAAATGAACTCACACTCGCGGTTAATGCCGCCATTGCGCTCGAAAAACCCTTATTAATAAAAGGGGAGCCAGGTACAGGCAAAACCCAGCTTGCTGAAGAGTTAGCTCGCTCGCTTAACTGTAAACTGTACCAATGGCACATCAAGTCGACCACCAAAGCCCAACAAGGGTTATACGAGTACGATGCAGTATCACGCCTGCGTGACAGTCAATTAGGCGATGCCAGAGTGCATGATATTGGCAACTACATTGTCAAAGGTAAGTTGTGGCAGGCGTTTGAAGAAGAACAACGTCCCATTTTATTGATTGATGAAATCGATAAAGCCGACATTGAGTTCCCTAACGATTTGCTGCAAGAGCTCGATAAAATGGAGTTTTATGTGTATGAAACTCAACAATTAATCAAAGCTAAACAGCGCCCCATTATTATCATCACGTCAAATAATGAAAAAGAACTGCCCGATGCTTTTTTACGTCGTTGTTTTTTCCATTACATTAAATTCCCAACCAAAGATGAAATGGCAAAAATCATCGACGTGCATCACCCTAACGTTAAGCAAACCCTGTTAACTCAGGCTTTAGAAGTATTTTTTGATCTGCGCGACGTTAATGGCATTAAGAAAAAGCCGTCAACATCTGAGCTCATCGACTGGTTAAAACTACTGATCTCCGATGATATTGCCCAAGACACATTACTTGATAAGCAATCTGATATTATTCCGCTGTTTGGCGCATTATTAAAGAATGAACAGGATGTGTCCTTAATTGAAAAACTGGCCTTTATGAGCCGCAGAAACAGGTAGTATTGCTGTGTTTATTGATTTTTTTCTCACCCTAAAAAAACACAAAGTACCCTGTAGTTTGCGTGAACTACTGGATTTAATTGCATTATTAAAAGCTGGGGTCGTGTTTGCCGATGTGGACGCGTTTTATAACTTAGCCAAAATTGTCATGGTGAAAGACGAGATCCATTACGACAAGTATGACAATGCCTTCGCCGAATACTTTAAAGGCATAGAAAGCATTGATATATTTGATAAGATCTTGCCAGAAGATTGGCTTCGCAAAGAGTTTGAAAAACACTTAAGCCAACAAGAGAAAGACCAACTTAAGGCGCTTGGCGGGCTAGAAGCATTAATGAAAGCGTTAAAAGAGCGCCTAGAAGAACAGCAAAAACGCCATGCCGGTGGCAATAAATGGGTCGGAACTGGCGGCACATCGCCTTTTGGTGCTTACGGTTATAACCCAGAAGGCATAAGGGTTGGTCAGGATAAAAACCGCAATAACCGCGCGGTGAAAGTATGGGACAAACGTGAGTTTAAAAACTTCGACCAGGACCGAGAACTGGGTACCCGTAATATCAAATTAGCATTAAAAAAATTGCGAAAATTTGCCCGCACAGGTGCCAGCGAAAAACTCGATATTAATACCACTATTCGTTCTACCGCCCAAAATGGCGGCTTACTTGATGTGCACATGGAGCCAGAGCGTCACAACGCGGTAAAAGTGCTAATGTTTTTTGATATCGGCGGCTCAATGGATGATTACATTCATACCTGCGAAGAGTTATTTTCAGCCGCACACAGCGAATTTAAACACCTACGCTTTTTTTATTTTCATAATTGTGTGTACGACAAAGTTTGGCAAGACAATCGTCGCCGTTTTGATAACATGATCGATTTAGAAGAAGTCATAAGAACCTTTGGCTCAGACTATAAAGTGATATTTGTAGGTGATGCCACTATGGGCCCTTACGAGATCATCGCCAAAGGCGGCAGTGTTGAACATTGGAATGAAAAGCCCGGCATAGATTATATGAATCGGCTACTCGGTCATTTTCATAAAGTCGCCTGGCTTAACCCACAGCCAGAGCAATATTGGCATGTACATCATTCAATTTCGATTATTCAAAAGCTGGTTGGCGACAAAATGTACCCGTTAACTGTAGATGGCATAGGCCGGGCCATTAAAGACTTAAGTTAGTCTCGTATTATTTTAGAATTGTTAATTCATATTAAGGACAGCGATGTTATATCAAGGAGTGTCACTTATTTTATCGCCACTGTTGATTGCTCAAGGGCTCAAAGTGCGTCGCACAACACCAAAGTTGCCAGAGCCAGAAGGCGAACGAGTGGGGCAAACCGGGCCAAACCCAACATTAAATTTATTGATTTTAGGCGACTCAGCCGCCGCGGGTGTTGGGGTTTCTAATCAAAGTGAGGCACTTCTTGGCCAGGTTATTGAGCAATTAAGCCCAACACTAGATGTGAATTACGCCTTGTTTGCCAAAACTGGTGCGACAACATCTACAACCTTGGAGGCGCTCAAGCAGCAGTGTACACCGGCACACCCAATATTAGGGCAATCAACATTTGATGTAATTATCACCTCACTTGGTGTAAACGACATCACCTCATCGGTAAGTTGCGATAAATGGTTGCAGCAACAACAGCAATTTTTTGAACTTATCCGTCAGCGTTATCAGCCAAAACTCATACTCGTTACAGCATTACCGCCACTGGGATTATTCCCGGCTTTACCCCATCCTCTGCGGTGGAGTTTAGGCCAACGTGCTAATCAGTTTAATGAGCGCTTAGCGCAATTAATCCATAAACTTAATCAGCAAGGCAATCAAACAAGCCGTTTTGCTATAATTAAATTACCATTAGATAACCCGCAACCCGAATTAACTATGCTCGATTTTATGCGACAAGTGATGGCCAGTGATGGGTTTCACCCAGGAGCACCGATTTACAATGCATGGGCGAGTTTAGCGGTAGAGCAGATCCTTGATGGTGCTGTTGCTCCAACGTTTGTTTAGCCACTAACACGTAAGGTAAGCATGAGATTAATCGGTATAGATTTAACAGGGCTGTATTACTGTTTGATACTTTCTAAAAATTGAATAAACTCTGCTGCCGATACATACCAAATATCATCTTTGTTTGAGACCGTCCGAATAAGCTTTTCGGCGTAATCCCAATTATTATTTTTGGTATTTTTATCAAACTCCCAAGCGTGGCCCCATATCATCATCACGGTCAGTTTTTCGCTTTTAAGTGCGATATATTGTTTAACTAATGGCATCGCTTTTTCATGATGAACTGTAGGGTTCCACTCCATATGGTTTTTGGGTAGTTCAAAATCAAGGGTATCGTTTGTGGTTCTTGCGTTGGTCAATCCTGCTTGTTTAACTAATTGCATGGCGGCGTTATCGTACGAACCTAAAGGGTAAGCAAATGATTTTAAAGGGCTGCCTTTAATCGGTGCTAAAATTTGCTGATCGCGAGACAGTTGAAATTTGAGTTCCGCTTCGTTTAACCCAGCAAAACCAGGATGTGAGTAACTGTGACTTGCAATTTCATGGCCTTTATAAAGCGACTTTATTTCATCAAGGTTAATGTATTCACCTTGTTTACCAGTGAAGGCTTCCATCCAAGGTAGTTTTTTACCAAACAACCCTGAATTTAAGTTAAATGTGCCCACCACATGATATTGGTTAAATAATTCAACCAATTTTCTATCTTGAATAACACCATCATCATAACTGAATATAACGGCTTTTGTTGCCCCGTTTGGATAGCTGTGTATGGGTTTTTCATCTGCAAGGCATAAATTTATCGCCAAAAAATAGAGTATAAAAATATACTTCATTTTAACTCTGCCATTATTGGAGCCAGTTGCTCCGCCCATAGTGCGTAGCCTGCTTGATTTAAATGTGTCCCATCGGTAGTTAGAGAGCTGTTCATTGTGCCATTTGAGGACAAAAATGCAGAATGTAAATCGATATAGGTAAAACGAGCGTGTTTAATCGTTTTGATTTGTTGATTAACGGTTTGCACCATGTCAGTGATAAAATCTCGATGATCAGGCAGAATACTTTGCACAAAAATAGGCGTATTGGGCAGGGCTTCGTTTAGTTGTATCACGATGTTTTCGATGTTTTCACTGACAGATGATAAGTTTTTTATTTGTTTAATATAATAAAAATTAAAAATATCGTTTACACCTATTTTTAAAAATATCGCCTTAGGTTGTGCCATTTTCAGTTCGTCTAAGCGAGCCAAAACACCATAGGTCGTGTCACCGCTAATACCACGGTTTCTCACTCGCAGGTCGTTAAACCTTATTGCCCAATTTAGCCCTTGCTCAGTAATACTGTCGCCAATAAATACAATATCACCAGATCTCAGAGGCTGTATTGTAAAATGAGCAATTCGTTCTGCGTAATGATTTTTTAACCAGTCAGATTGATAAGGGATTGGTTCTGAACCGTATGCATTCCCCCCGACAAGAGCAGCCCACATAAAAACAAAAAAATGAACCGTCGCGGTGTATTTGTGTCGGAGTTTGTTTTGTTTAAAACCCATAAAAACCTGTACTTGTAGATATTCGTTTTTACAATGTATCGATTAATACCATTTTATGTAATGTACTGCATTCGTATTCAAGCACTAAAAAATTTAGTGGTGTCAGGTTAACGTTTATTAAACAAGTTCAAAACTTGCCCCTTTAGCTAATATCTGTCAAAAAATGCATTAAATCTTTTAATGACAAACAAGGTTAAATCGAAGATATCCATACAGCTGATGTCATCGCGGCTATGACCTAGAGCGCCCATGGATTGGTCGAGCTACATGGATGTACTTGCGCGTGTTGGTAAGTGAATGCCATGTTGACGCCAAATAAAACCTTACAGTTACATGCTTTACAATTGGCGAGGCACCACGACGTTAGTGCCGCAGGCCATAAGTACAAAAGTAGAAGCAAACACCTGGATCCCGGCTCAAAAGCATTACCGGGACGACGTTAAGTTGCCATATTTTAAACACAATCTGTGTACATGGATAAGTTACGTATATTGCTTGCAAACAGCCCAAATTCAACTCTGAACTTGAGGCCGTTGAAGACATTTTACAAAAGAATACGTGACCTGACCAACGCATGCACCTCACTAAACTATTCTTTAAAACTTGCTGATAAGACAAACATTGACAGCTTCATCATGGTGGTTTGCGAGCCGACCGTCCGACCCACGGACGGGTCGGTCGAGCTACATGGATGTACTTGCGCGTGTCGGTAAGTGAATGCCATGTTGACGCCAAATAAAACCTTACAGTTACATGCTTTACAATTGGCGAGGCGCCACGACGTGAAAATTAGGACGACGAGAAAATAGCTAACAAGCTTCTATCCAAAAATGCGTTAGATCTTCCCATTACAAACAAGGTTAAATCGAAGATAACTATACGGCGGATGTAATCGCGGCTATGACCTTCGAAAACACGGATGTTTTCGCAGAGCGCCCATGGAGGGGTTTACCGCGTGTCATAGAAGTGATTTCATTGAGTATTGCCACCTCACCCCCTAGTTTTGTTTAGTTAGATAGCCTCAACCATTCTTGATCTGGTGTGGGCGCAGACCATAAAAAGTACAAACACCTGGGTCCCGGCTCAAAAGCATTACCGGGACGACGTGAAAATTAGGACGACGTGAAAATTAGACGATGAGAAAATAGCTAACAAGTTTTTGTAAAAAAATGCGTTAGATCGTTCAACCACAAATAAGGTTAAATCGAAGATACCCATACAGCTGATGTCATCGCGGCTATGACACAGAGCGCCAAGGGATGGGTTTACCGCGTATCAAAGAGTTGATTTCATTGAGTATCGTTGCACAGTGGTTAAGTTAAACCTTAACGCTACTGGGTATAACTCACCCGATAAATTGCATTGGCAAAGTCATCTGATATCAAGATAGAACCATCTGCCAGAGTCATTACATCAACTGGACGCCCCCAGCTTTGTTCGCCATCAAGCCAACCTGTGGCAAAGGGTTTGTAATCTATCACCTTATTGCCTTCAAGTACGACTTGCATTACACGGTAACCGACTTTGTTTGTGCGGTTCCACGAGCCATGTTGTGCAATCAAGATTGAGTGTTTATAAGCGGCAGGAAATTGCTTGCCTTGATAAAACTCCATGCCTAATGCGGCAACATGAGCGCCTAAAGCTAATACTGGAGGCGTGTTGAGTTTGGCAATGGTAGGGTTAGTAAAATCGGGGTCATTGATGTCAGAGTTGTGAATAAAAGGAAAACCGAAGTGTTGGCCAGTTTGAGTGACATGATTAAGCTCATCATCAGGTAAATCATCGCCCATCATGTCGCGGCCGTTGTCGGTAAACCATAAATCGCCGGTAACGGGATGAAAATCAAACCCAACGCTATTACGCACACCTTTAGCCACAATCGTGGTTTGTTTAGTGTCGACATTGAGTTTTAAGATGGACGCAAAAGGTAAATCACTTTCACATACATTGCAGGGTGCGCCAACGGGAATATATAAATGGCTATCGGGTCCAAAGGTAATAAATTTCCAACCATGGTGGGCTTTATTAGGTAGCTTATCGAAAACTAATTCTGGTTTAGGGATGCTAGGTAAGGTGTTTTCAATGTTAGGGTAACGCCAGATTTTATCGACCTCTGCAACATACAAACTGCCATTATGAAATGCTAATCCTGATGGCATAAACAAATCTTTCGCAATAACGATCTGTTTGTCGGCTTTAAAGTCATTATTACTGTCTATAAGCGCATATACATTACCAGCCTTGCGACTGCCCACAAATACCGTGCCTTTATCGCCCAGTGCCATTTGGCGTGCGTTTTCGATATTGTCAGCGTAAATATCAATACTAAATCCCTGAGGGAGTTGTATTTTATCTAACGGTAACGCGAACACAGAAAAACTTAATCCCAAGCCACAGGTAAGGGCGGTTAACAATGTCGTTGGCTTTAGCATTGCACACTCCTTTTATTGCTATTTAATCAACACCGACTATTGCTGTTACCAATCTTTAATAATCTCTTTGACCATGGCAGCAGTGTTTTCGGGCTGTTCTAATGGAAACATGTGGCCGCCCTTAGGTAACGTCATTAAATCGATGTCGTTTAATTTAGCAAAACGCTTAAAATGTTTAATTGGAAAGATAGTGGTTTTTTCACCGTAAATGAGTTTAGCGGGTACCGTTAGTTTATGTTTAAACTGAGATAAATTAGTGGGTAAGTGCCTAAAAATATCAGCTTCTACAGCGGGCGAAAAACTTAGCTCTAACCGATTATTACGCTGCACTGCACAAGATGAGGCGTAGTCTTGCAAGCAACGCGGGTCAAAATCTTTAAACAAACTTTTCTGTGAAAAATAATCAACCAAATTTGTGTTTTCTGGCCAATGGCTTTGCCGTGTTTTTGCTTTTCCAGCCGGTGAAAGCTTGTCTATATATGGAGTTCGTTTGATAAAACTCAGTAAATGTGAAAAAGCACCGGTGACAACAGGCGGGTCTAGCATGACTAAACCGCGAAACAACTCAGGGTGTTGGCAGGCGGCAATAAATGAAATAACGCCACCAAATGAATGGCCAACACAAATGACTTTTTCATCTTGTTTCTTTATAAATTCAGCAAGTTCTGTTACCAGATGCTGCCAGTTACTGTGAATTGGATATAAGGCATTATGGCCAAACTGATTGTGGGCAACGGTTCGGTAATCGTTTTCAAACTGATGTAAAAATGTTTTATAGCTGCCAGCAGGGAAGCCATTAGCATGCACGAGATTAATTAATGGTTTTGTCATAATTTGCTCTAAGGGCTCAGCGTCAATTACTGTTAAAATAATTCATCCAGTGCGGTTTACGCAAACCCATTACTTATATCTATCAGAATAAAAAGTGATCATGCTTACAGGTTAATATCGCTTATAACGTCGTTAAACATGTTGAAGGTAGAACAAGGAGTACGCTGAAATTTCTACCTTATTTTAAACGATTTACACTCTATACGATTTTCATTAGGCAATCGCTGATCACTTATTTTCCTGATTGATATTAGAATATTTTTACAGGGTCGATGGGTGTTAACTCTTCAAATTCAGGAGCGCGATTTTGCGCCTTAGCATTAAAGACTTCCATCATGTCATTTTGCGGTTGAAACATACCGCTTTGCCAAACCGACATATATTGTAGACTGTCGGCGACACTGTGATCGCGGGCATAATTAATCATTTCTTTACAGCCGGTAACCGCCAGCGGCGAGCGCGCCGCAATCTCTTTTGCAATATCAAATACCGCAGCAAGCATTGTTTCATGGTCTGGATACACCTGATTAACTAAGCCTGAATCTTTAGCCTCAGCAGCGGTCATTCTGCGGCCTGTGAAGGCTAACTCTTTCACTAAGCCCATGGAAATTAATTTGGGTAAACGTTGTAAGGTACCGACATCTGCTGTCATACCGAGTTTGGTTTCTTCGATGCTAAAAAATGCATCATGAGTGCAGTAGCGGCAATCAGCGGCGCTGATCATGTCAAGCGCACCACCAATACAACCACCATGAATGGCCATGAGTACCGGCATTCGGGCAGTTTCAAGTACAGTAAAGCAATCTTGAAGTTTAAGGACTAAACGGCGTAAATGATCGTGCTTGCGGCCCAATTCAATAGTGTTATCAGCGCCTGTGGCTGTAAACACGCCTAAGTCCATGCCGGCGCAAAAATGCTTACCAGTAGATGAAATCACAATGGCACGCGCTGCAGATTGATTGTTGATGTCATGTATGACACTAGGAAATTCATGCCAAAAGTCGACATTCATTGAATTCAATTCATTTGGTCGATTCAGCACAATGTGAGCCACTTTGTCGGTAATGTCGACCGTTAAGGTTTGGTAGGTTTTGTGCGATAGCATCGTGATGTCCTTATAAATTAAGTGTGATGTGCTTATCTTGCTCTATCGCCTCATCCAATGAGGCGAGTATCGACTGTCGCTCTTTTAATTTGGTGCCTAAATGTGCTGGCATATTAAGCGTTTGCATGTGTTTAGCCACCATATGAGCTGTGTTCATGAGTTGATCAGGCTCAACCACTTGATCAAGAAAGCCTGCTAACACGGCTTGTTCGGGGGCAAATAATTCGGCATTGATCACCGCACGCGTTAGGTAATGTTGCGGGATGCGATTACGAGCAATTTCAATGCCTGCTTGGTGCATAGTCATGCCAATAGCCACTTCATTAAGGCCGATTTTAAAAGGACCATGACAGCCAATGCGATAGTCGCAACTGAGCATTAAAAAGGCACCTTTCGCAATCGCATGGCCAGAGCAGGCGCCAATTATCGGTGTAGGAAATGACAACATTCTGCGAGCTAATGTTGACCCCGCAGTCACAAGTGCAATGGCGGCTTCAGGGCTGTGCTTCATTGTTTTAAGATCGTAACCGCCAGATAAAATCCCAGGTTGCCCAGTTAAAATAACCACGGCATTTTGTTGCTCAGCCTCATCTAATGCACGATTAATTTGGCTAATCACCTCAGGAGATATTGCATTGACTTTACCGTTATTAAGGGTAATGACATGCACGTTGTTTTCGATTGTTACACTGACAAGTTCCATTTTTTACCTTTGTTATTATGATGAGTTAGGCTAATTATTTTGCAGTAGCACCTGCAAGCTGTTTCGATTTTACATACTTAGAATTTAACATACCCGCTAGAATCCCTGCGGTAAAGAACATTGTGAGAGTGTATATTGCTGGCGTAAAAGACATTTTGTAATTACCTAACAATGTTAACGCCATAAACATTGATAAGGTGCTGTTTTGTAAGCCACATTCTATTGTTATTGATGTTCTTTGTGCAAAGTTAAGCCCAAACCATTTACTTGAGTAATAACCCAACAGCATGGTTGATAAATTAAGAATAATCGACACTGGACCTGCGGCTATTAGTGCAGGGATAACAATATCTTGTTGGATATAAGTAAGAAAAATCATCAACAAGGTTAAAAACAAAATACCAAATCTAGATACATGAACCTGAGTGCTTGCAGCAAGGTTAGGGGCAAAGCGTCTTATTAACATCCCTATACAAATGGGCACTATGGTGAGCTTCATTAAACTTATCATGGTCGCAATAATGGGTAATTTAAACTCACTGCCAGCACCCATAAAATGAATTAGAGAATAATTAAGCACCACAGGAATGGTAAATACGGTAATTAAACTGGCCACCGCTGTCATAGTAACCGATAGCGCTACATCGGCTTTGGCTAAATGTGAAAACATATTGGAGGTGGTGCCACCAGGACACAAGGCTAACAACATCACACCTACAGCATACTCAGGCTCTAACGGCATGATATTGGCCAAGGCAAAACCAATAATGGGTAGCAGAATTAATTGATTTGTGAGCCCTATTGCTGCCGCTTTAGGGTATTTAAAAACTCGTTTAAAATCATTTACGACCAGTGATAGACCCATACCCATCATAATCAAAAAAATACACACTGGGATAATTTGAGTATTCACTAAGGTAATCAATTGCATATTGTCCATAATAACCTCTTAAAATAGGTAATGTGCTTAAGGTAAACATCCATTGTTAAGCAACATAAGTTAGCCATTTGGGTGAACAACGATGCCGACAGATGCATTGGCTTGTCCGGCAAGTACCGCTTGGTATGCAGGATCTATTGCTTCAAAATCATTAATGTGTGCAATCGAAATGCTGTTTTTACAAAAATCGATATAACCTAATAATGCCGTGTTAATGAGTGTCATTGTGGCCGTTGCGCCATGTTCTTTGCTGCGTTTGGCAAGCTGCGAGGGCGCAAAGAAAAAACTCGGGACAGGACCAGGAAGAAGGGTGTTGTTGTCATTGATGTCAATGTCTTGATGATGAGTTAGGCCAATGCGACAAGAGTATTTAAGTTGCTCGCTAAAGTGATGATGGATCAAAGCCAGTGTGGTTTTGCTGCCCGCCATATCCACTAAAATGGTCGCGGCAGTGTCTAATTGGCTCACTTGGTCATAACTAATCACCTTGTCATAACAGCCCAACGAGGCAACAAACGCTTTATTTTCATTTGATGTCACGCCAATAACTGGCCTTTGTGCTTGCTGCTTAATGCAAAAGGCAAGGGCGATACTGGTTTTACTTGAAGCGCTGGTAATTAGGTATTGCTCAGCACCAAAATACTGATTGTCGCTCATGTAATCATTGATTAACCATGAGGTAGTAAACAGGCCTCTCAGTAAAATGTCATAGTCTTCGTTTTGGGGCAGATAAAAAGGATTAGCATTTACACGATCAAATCGGCTGTATAAAGGGGATAATCCCTCTCGGCATGGGCTAATATCACTGAAGCTATTTTGTGAGACATTGCCAGCCACAATCATAAAATGGCTCGCCATTGGCATGAAACCCCAAACTCGCTCACCCACCAATATTTGATCATTTTTAGATTTAATCACTTCGGCATAGCCCATAACAGGCAATCGCCCCCAATGAACGGGATCGGTAGAGGGGAAAAATCGCCAATACCCTAATGAATCGCCCATAATGCCGTAGCTGATGTTGTTAGCTGTTAATGCAAATTTATCTACCCGTAATAACACATCGTTATGAGCCATGGGCGCCGTAAACGCGAGTGGGTTTACGCGGGTGTTTTGTAAGCTATGTTTATTGACTTCAAATACGGTTGCACTTTTTGGTATCGCATCATGCGAAGCTTCATCGGTTGTCATGCTATATCGCCTTTTTGGTTTTTATTGTAATGACGTTAAAAATTCACTGATCGCGTTATTAACCTCGTTTGGCCGCTCATGTTGGATCCAGTGGCTTGTATTAGAAAATCGTTTGATGGTGCAATCTGTTACGTAATCAGTTAATCCATCTAAGTTTTCATTTACAAAGGCTAAATCTTGCTCGCCCCAAAGCACTAGCGTGGGAATATTAATGCGAATATTGGGGATTTTTAGGGCCGAAACCGGTTTAACCTGATGACTTAACCTAGTATCGCCGTGGCCTACATTATCGTTTGTGTCATCATGGGCCAGTTGTGGCATGGCGCGATAATATTGCAACATGCCATTTATCGCCCCTGGCTGTTGCCAAACCTGGCGATACGAGGCTAATAACTCATCTGTAAACAGAGCAGGTAACTGGCTTTGCATCAATTTATCGACCAAGTATTGGTAGTTATTTTGGCTGAGTAGGCTATTTGCCCCAGAAGATATCAGTTGATGAATATAAGCACTTTTAGCTCGCTGATTTGGATTATTAATCATTTCACGGGTAAAGGTGCTAGGGTGCGCAGCATTTAAGATAACTAGTCGACTTAATAACGAGGCGTTAAATGCGGCTAATGGCCAAGCAATGGCGCCGCCCCAATCGTGGGCAACTAAAGTGACTGGCTTATGTGGGCTAATGGCACTAATCAATTTTGCAATAAATGCGATAAGCTTGGGTACAGTGTAAAACTCAAGATCTGTAGGTTTATCGCTGAGGTTATACCCAGGTAAATCGGGCGCGATGACTCGATAATTAGGGGCAAAAAATTCAAGTTGTTTATGCCAAGTACCCCAAAACTCAGGAAAACCATGTAAAAATACTAAGGTTTCAACCTGAGTTGGCTTACCCATTGGCACAGACTCAACATAATGAATATTAGTGTGTTCTATATTGATATAATGATGGGTGAGTGTCATTGGCATTCTCAGTATCGCAGGTGTTCGATTGCGTTAGTCAAAAAAGGCAACAGCGTTATCGAGTGACTCTCGCTCAGTGCGAGTTTGATTAACCGGTGCGTTTTCATCGGCATAACCAAACGACATACCAAATAAAATTCCACGCTCTTCTGGTAGGGCTAAAATTTCACGAACAGGATCAGGGAATTGCCCCAGCGCGCCTTGCATGCAATTTGCTACGCCGTGCTCTGCCATAACTAATGACAATGTTTGCGCATAGATGCCTAAATCTACTGCGCCCATAATGTCTAAGTATTTATCCATAGTAAAAAACACCGCATGTGGCGCATCAAAAAACTGCCAATTACGTACCATCGCCATTTGACGGGCTTTTTTGTCTTCACGAGCGATACCTACCGAGCTATAAAGCGCATTAGCTGAGCCAAATTGACGGTCGCGGTGCACCCCTTGATATTGTGGCAACCAATTAAAATCGGGGTTAGGTGTGGCGCCGCTCATTAAGGTTTCGATAAATTTGGCTTTTAATTTGTCTTTAGTTGCCCCCGATACCACGCACGTTTGCCAGGGTTGCACGTTACAGTTTGAGGGGGAAAGTTGCGCACTAGAAAAGATTTGTTTGAGCACATTTTCTGGTACAGGTTTAGGCTGAAAGGCACGAACGGAATAGCGATTTTTTAAGATTGATTCTATAGACATAGTGACGACTCTTATTGTTATTCATCAGGCTACACCTGATGTTGAGAATGTAAATCAAGCAGTAACGCCAGCAATCTACTGCCTGGCGTTACTATTGTGGTGATTAAAATTGGTACGACACGTTTGCACCAAAAGTACGTGGTTGATTAGGGTAGCCGTTAAAGCTGCCAGACTGGATTGGTGGTGGGAAAGCCGACAATAAATACTCGTCATTGGTTAAGTTACGTACCCAAAGCTGAACACTCACACCATTATCAAAGGCAAGCCCTGTACTGGCATTAACGGAATTGACTTCACGCGTTAATGACTCTGGTGTGTTTTCAGCCACTTTAACGTCGCTTTCATATAAATAATCAGCACGTACATAACCATCTGCGCCGTTAAATACCTCAAAGTTATACACCACTCCAGCAGTAATACTCACTTCATGAATACCTGCAGGTTTTTCACCAGACAAGTCTGTAGGGCCGTCTATACCTGATGCGCCTTCAAACGAATCGTAAATAGGATCAAGGAAGGTGCCTGCTAATGTAAATGACCAGTCATCGGTTAAGTTGTAATTTGAATCAAATTCAAATCCTTGGGTACTTTGCTTACCTGCATTAGCCAGTACATAGCCGGTGCCGATAAAGATTGATGATTGAAAACCTTCAATGGTTTGGTCAAAAATCGTGGCATTAAACGAGCCGTTTTCAAATTGGGTTTTAATACCAATTTCATACACCATGGCTTCTTCAGGAGAGGCATAGCGGCCACCGTAAACTTGATTGGGTTCTTCAATGCCTGCTGTGGCGAGTGCGGCTTGATCGGCAGCAAATGGGCTAGAGTATCGCGATAAGTTCCACGATGAAGCCTTAAACCCTGTTGCGGCAGTAGCAAACACGTTAATGTTGTCGTTAATTTCGTAAGATAAACGCAACGACCAAGTGGTTTTACTGTCATCGGTTTTGTTGTCTTCAACGCCATTTGGTAAACCTAACATGGGCGGTAAAAACTGTAAGCTTTTTAATGTAGGTACAGCCGGCGCTAAAGTGGGAATACTGCCAATAGGCACACCAAATAGCGTAGACTCAGTGTCTAAGTCTAAAGATGAAAATACATCGGTGTTATTTTGCGAAATCGTGATTTCTTTTTGGTCGTTGGTATAGCTCACTCCAAAAATAGCGGTAAATTGATCTGTAATGTGATAATCAAAACTGGCGAATAATGAGTAGGCATCATTGTCTTGTTCAAAGTCTGAACTCACCGCAGATGTATTAGGGCTTGTTGATCTTTCGTGATGGATTATTAGACAGCATGATGGGCTGGTATAATTACTTTCGCCAAAAACTAACCATGACAACCCATCATGCCAAGAACAATGTTAACAGACGAGTACTGGTCAAAGCTAATCAGATTGATGCTTAAAACGGGCCGCGTATATGACAAGCCCGAACACAGAAATACTTTCGAAGGCATTTTGTATCGGATGCGGGTCGGTTGCCCTTGGCGCGATGTGCCAGAAGCTTTTGGAGATTGGAGCGCCATCTACCGGCGTTTTAACCTGTGGTCTAAAAAAGGCATTCTAATGCAGCTATTCGCAGAGTTAAGGCAATTGGCTGATTTAGAGTGGGAATTTATAGACGGCAGCATCGTCAAAGCGCATCAGCATGCGACAGGTGCTCGCTCAGAAGATAAAGAAGCGATTGGGAAAAGTCGTGGTGGTAACACGACGAAAATCCATATGGCAGTGGATAGTTGCGGCTTGCCAATAGATTTTATTGTGACAGGCGGTGAGGTTCATGACAGTAAAGCTGCCATAGAGTTACTAAAACAGCTGCCTGATGCCGAACACGTTATCGCTGACCGGGGCTATGATAGCGAGAAGATACGAGAGCAGATCCGAGAGAAAAAGGGCGTCCCTAACATACCGCGCAAGCGTAATTCGAAGATTGGGAATGGCGATATTGACTGGTGTCTGTACAAATATCGCCATCTGGTTGAGAACGTGTTTGCCAGGCTAAAACATTACCGCTCAGTAGCAACAAGGTATGATAAATTAGCCCGGAATTATGCAAGTACACTGGCCTTGGCTTGCTGCCTTATATGGCTGCCAATGTGGGTTGGCTGAATTATGAACAGCAAAGATCAACAGGCCCTAGAAAAGAAAGTACCTTGATCTAAGCCATAAACCCCTTCAACGCCACTGAGTAATCCTGCAGCGCCACCAGCCGCCATTAACATATCAAAATAGTTTCTGATATCGTCGCCATAGTACAAAGTGTCACCTGTGGTTACTTCCTCATGAAAAAGGTAAGCACCGAACATCCATTCTAGGGTGCGATCACCCGTAGATGTTAGACGAAACTCTTGTGTCATGGTGTCAATATCTGTGTATCCACCTTCAGTGAGAATATCTAGAGTGGTGTAATCAACATCGTTCATAAAGTCAGATTCGTTGTTACGTATCGCACTGATTGAAGTAAATGAATACCCATCAAAATCGATATCGAGCTGCAACGACACGCCACCGTCTTTAACGTTGTTGATGGGGTCTGAATTTAAAGCCGATTGATAGGCAAATGAACTGGATTCATCGATGTCTGTGCCGCCCAGCGCGCGAACAACAGCAGTGGTTGGGCCGTTTACAGAGTTCTCGACGGTACAGCAGGCCTCTTCAATTTCGCTGTAATCAGCAATTAAGCGTAATTTAACCGCGTCTGTGGGCTCAAACAGGGCTTGACCGCGTACATTCCAACGATCTTTGTCGTTAACATCATCTAATCCAGAAACCGACTCGGTATAACCGTCACGAGTATTAAAACCACCCGATACACTAAAGGCTAAATTATCTGTAATGCCATTGGTGTAATAACCTTTCATCACTCTTTGATTAAAGTTGCCAATACCTGCTTCAATTTTACCTTCTTGATAATAAGCTGGCTCACGGGTTGTCACACTTATCACACCCGCAGAAGCATTTTTACCAAACAGAGTACTTTGCGGACCACTTAATACTTCGACTTGCTGAAGTCTTGGTAAATCACCTATTTGAGCCGCAGCACGCGAGCGATAAACACCGTCAACAAATACCCCAACAGAGGGTTCAATCCCGGTATTGTTAGTCCCGTTACCAAAACCACGAATGGCAAAGTTGGTATTGGTTGAGCGTTGTAATGGAGTGACTCGCAGCGTAGGAACTAAAGTTTGTAGATCGTCAATGTCCATCACCTTTGCCTGATCAATGGCTTTACTGCTGACCACAGTGACTGCCACGGGCGTTTCTTGTAAACCCTTAGGTCTTTTAGACGCTGTAACGACAATACGTTCCATATCTTCATCTTGCTTGACGGGTTTTGCATCATCTGCATAAGCGGCTGTACTGAGTACACCTAGTACCGCAAATGAGACGATAGAGTACTTGAAAATTTGTGATTTATTATTCATTTATTTCCCCAGATAAAGTCGAATCAAAATTAAACAAGCTAACTAATACGTTGAATTACCAATGATATATACGACGCTTAAGCGTTCTTGTTTGTACAGTGTAAATATCGATCTTTGTAAAACAGCTATATTCAATAACGACAAGGGGATTCAACAGCACATCATTTTCGCTATGAAAATGTATCCTGAAAATACGAAATGACCACTTATAGTGAACAATTAACCGTAAAATCATGCTAGGACGAGTTACAACATTAAACAAATCAATTATTTTAATATGCAACTATTCGTAATACGAATAAGGCAAACATAAACTAGTGTTTTTACTCAAATTTTGTGTCGCGATTCAGTATAAATGCGCTTTATGATCATCAATGGTTGGTCACTCACCAAAGCGAAAACGGCTAAATACACCCAGCACTATTAATAATGCGAATGTGAACATATAAGTAATATGCATTTGGATAATACTTGCAGTTAACTTAGCATCAGTAATCTGAGATGAATTGCTTTATCTAAATAAACACTTGATAGACGCTGAAAAGACATGGAGAGTAACAACAATGCCTGAATATAAAGCCCCCATACGTGATGTAAAATTTGTAATGCAAGAACTGCTTGATTGTGAAGGGCACTATCAACGCTTGGGTTACCATGACGCCAGTATTGATATGGTTGATGCCATTATTGCAGAAGCGGCTAAATTAACCGAACAGGTCGTTGCTCCATTAAATCAAATTGGTGATCAGCAAGGATGTACCTTCAAAGACGGTGTTGTCACTACGCCAGACGGATTTAAAGCCGCATACGACAAGTATGTAGAAGGCGGATGGCCAACGTTGTCTCAAAGTGAAGAATTTGGCGGTCAGGGTTTACCACATTCATTAAACATTAGTATTGCAGAGCTTTTCTCAAGCGCTAACCACAGTTTTGCCATGTATCCAGGCTTAAGCCACGGCGCATTAGCCACCATTGAAGCCCATGGTACCGAAGCCCAAAAACAACAATTTATGCCAAACCTTGTTGAAGGTAAATGGACAGGTACCATGTGTTTAACTGAGCCTCATTGCGGCACAGATTTAGGCATGTTGCGTACCAAAGCAGAATTACAGACCGACGGCACATATTCGTTAACTGGCACAAAAATCTTTATTTCTGCCGGTGAGCACGATTTATCTGACAACATTGTGCATATCGTTATTGCACGTATTCCTGGTGCTCCTGAGGGTAACAAAGGCATATCGTTATTTATTGTGCCTAAATTTAACGTTAATGCAGATGGCAGCATTGCCGACAGAAACGGGGTAACCTGTGGTTCAATCGAACACAAAATGGGAATTAATGGTAACGCGACCTGTGTAATTAATTTCGACGGCGCAACAGGGCACTTAATTGGTGAGCCAAATCGTGGTCTTAAATGTATGTTTACCTTTATGAATGCAGCGCGTATTGGTGTTGCCAGTGAAGGTGTTGCCGCCGCAGAAGCCTCATTCCAGGGGGCGTTAGCGTATGCTAAAGATCGCTTGCAAATGCGCTCTATCAGTGGCGTTAAAAATCCTAATGGCCCAGCCGACCCCATTATTGTGCATCCCGATGTACGTAGAATGCTGTTAACTCAAAAATCTATTGCTGAAGGCGGACGTGCACTGATTTCGTATCTTGCCCAGCTTGTAGATATTGGCCATGCAGAAAAAGATGAAGCCATTAAAGCCGATGCCGAAACCAAACTGGCTTTATTAACCCCAATAGCTAAGGCATTTTTATCTGAGCTTGGCTTTGAATGTACAAGCCACGGTGTACAGGTTTTTGGTGGCCACGGCTTTATTAAAGAGTGGGGCATGGAACAGCTAATGCGCGATACTAAAATTAGCTGTATTTATGAAGGCACAACCGGTGTGCAGGCCTTGGACTTATTAGCCCGTAAAATTATTGGCACACAAGGCGAAGTATTAAAGCCGTTTTCTAAAGATGTCACTGCATTTTGCCAGCAAAACATGGACAACCCTGCTATGGCAGAGTTTATTAAACCGATTATGGCCTATGCTAAAGAGTGGCATGACTTAACCGTGCTCATTGGCGGAAAAGCCATGAAAAACCCAGATGAAATCGGCGGCGCATCGGTTGACTACCTAATGTACGCAGGTTATGTCACGCTGGCGTTCTTTTGGGCCAAAATGGCTAAAGTGGCGCAAGATAAACTGGCGGCAGGTACCACAGAAGCAGCGTTTTATGAAGCTAAAATCAAAACCGCGCAGTTCTACATGCAGCGAATGTTACCTAGAGCAAAAGGCCATGCAGCGTGTATCGCAAATGGTGTTGACTCTATGATGGCGCTAGACAGTGAAGATTTTGTCTTTTAATTTTACTACCGTTTTATCTTTGTAAAATAATAGTAATTTAATCTTAATCCTCAACCCAAAACCGCAACCAAACGTTGCGGTTTTTTATTACCTAGCTTCAGTCTAATTTTAAGTAATTCCAAGCAGGATAAATAAGTGTTCAGAGATTGCGTGGGAAAAATCGCTTAGATAAGGCAGAAATTGCAGCTAGCGAGTTGTTCTAACTTCAACATTTCTAACGATGTTATAAGCGGTTTTAACCAGTAAGCATGATCATATTCTTGTGCTGGTTGGTATAAAGTACCCATGATAATTATTGGTTACAGATTAGTTAATCTCTTGATAATCACTTTAGCGGATGATTCAGCTATAGTAATTGCTTCATATCAAAAAAGGATTTAGCTAATGTCAGGTAAACTGCTCACTTGTGTGATCCCATTGCTGGCTGTTGTTCCATTTGCATCTTCTGCTCAAACCTGGGTTGAGATCAGTAATGAATACACTAACAAACAAATTAATATTAACAGTCAATTTCAACCCGAAATGGCAAGCTCATTTGGTATTGTTGAAGCCGATAAGCGATGTAGCAACATTACAAAGGCACAACAAGATAAGTATTTAAACACCCTTAAAAGCAGTAAACAGACGTTATTAAAAGCACTAGATACTGAAACATTGCTGCCAGTACGCCAAGACTTAAACATCATTATTGACGATATAGATCAAACCATTGCCAGTGCAGCACTAGAAGACAAATACATGCTGCCCTGGGTAGATGTGCCTTTAATCATATTCAGAGGTGTATCGGCACTGCTTGATGATCAAATGTCAGATACGCGCAAGCAAGACGCAAATAACCGCCTTGCATGTTATGTCGGTAAAGCCGGGCAACCTGCATTAACCGAGCAAGCCAAAGCCTTATATGAAGCCGCGTTAGCCAACAAGTCGTTAATGGGACCAACAAAAGAAGAAGTAGAACAGGCGCTTGCAAGAACCGACACCCTAATACAAGGTTTGCAGCAGTTATTTGAAAAAAATGATTTTATCAAAGCAGATGACAATTTAGCGCTGTTAACACAACAAATTACAGATTACCGTCAATGGGCTGAAAAAACGGTCATTCCGACAAGTCGAGAAGATTTTCGTTTACCGCCAGAAATGTATGCACTAAATCTTAAAACTGTGGGTATCGATATTGAACCAGAGTTATTAATTGAGCGGGCCAAAGCAAGTTACATGATAACAAAGGCCAACATGCAAGCTTTAGCGCCATTAGTGGCTAAAAAGTTTGATATGCCATCAAGTGATTATCGAGATGTTATCAGAGAACTTAAAAAAGACTCGTTAACCAATGATAAGATTGAAGGCCATTACCATGCCATCAATAAACAACTCGAAGCCTTAATCAGTAAACAACAGGTGGTTAATTTACCTGAACGCGACATGATAATGCGTCTTGCAAGCGACGCCGAAGCCGCTGGAAGTCCTGCACCTCACATGTTACCGCCACCGTTTATTGGTAATACAGGTGAACAAGGCCAGTTTGTGCTTACCACCGGCAACCCCGCGTTAAAGGGTGATGCCGCTTACGATGACTTTAATTTTAATGCGGTAGCTTACACCTTAAGCGCTCATGAAGGCCGCCCAGGGCATGAACTGCAATTTTCGGTCATGTTAGAGCAGGGCGTGTCACTGGCACGAGTTTATTATGCGTTTAATAGTGTAAACGTTGAGGGTTGGGCACTGTACGCCGAAGCAGAAATGCTGCCGTATTTACCTATTGAAGCACAATTGATTGCACTGCAGCACAGGTTATTACGTAATGCCCGTGCCATGTTAGACCCAATGTTAAATCTTGGACTTACCACCAAAGAAAATGCATATGCATTATTGCGTAATGAGGTGGTGTTTTCTGAGGCGGCGGTAAAACAAGAAGTAGACCGTTACACCATGAGAATGCCTGGCCAAGCGGGCAGCTACTTCTATGGATTATCACGTTTACTCGAAATCAGGGCCGAGGTAGAAATTGCCTTAGGTGATAAATTTGACCGCTTAGCGTTTAATAACTTTGTATTAGAGCAGGGGTTAATTCCACCCAATTTAATGGCACAAGCGGTTAAAGAACGGTTTTTAACGCCAGCGGTAAAAACAAACTAAGCCATTATTATTAAAGCCTTAATTAATATACGTAAACATCCCATTGAAATCTAATTTGAATGGGATGTTTTTATTTGGTAATGACTATAAAAAACAAGGTTATTTTTTTGCGTAAGGTAAGCGCGCTAATTTATTCGTTGTGTGATAGCTATCAAGCCCAGAGATAGCCACAGTATCAATGGCATGTAAATCAATAAAACCATCATCTTCAACGGCGTTATCATCAACATACACATCAATGATTTCACCTATTACCAATTCGGTTCCATTCACGGCTAGATGTTGTTGTTCAACCAGTTTGACAGAATACTTAAGGCGGCTTTGTTTAACAAAAGGTGCATAAAAACCCGTTAGGTATTCAACAGTTAACCCCGTGGCATCAAATTCTGATTCATCTCTGTCATATCGAGCCGACGTTTGGTGCGCTTGTGAAAAAATAAACTGATTTACCTGATTAATGGTGTAAAAACCTGTTTGTAGAATATTTTCAAAGGTGTGCCTAGGCACACTGTGAGGTCGTATTATCATGCCCACAAGTGGCGGATTAGCGCCTAAGTGGAACACCGAACTCACTATCGACAAGTTGGTCTGGCCTTGAGCATCTTGCGTACCAATAAGATTGGCATTTTTAAACCCCGACAACGAATTAATAAAATGTGCACGTGTGCGTGTATCGAGGGCGTCGATACGCTCTTTAGTAAAATGCATAGGGATCCTTTACCTTGCCTGATTAACCTGATGTAAAATCTTCAGTTTAAATGGAAATATCCCTGTTATTACGTGACAGGCAATTGAATGGATCTGCTTACTAATCGATTAGCACATTATATTCATCTAAGGTGGTGTGGCCTCTTGAGGCTAAAAAAGATAACAAAGCCGCAGGGTTACGATTTAATAATCGATCTAGAGGAAAATCGACCGACTCAATGACCTCAATGGATTTATCAAACTCGCCTAGGCTAAATGCCACATGAGAGTCAGAGCCCATCACCAATAATCCGCCTGCATTTTTTACCGCTCTGGCGATGTCAGTACAGTTGTGTAGACTGCCATTACGTGATGTTAAAAATGACGAATTATTAATTTCAAGCGCAACATTATGTTTTGCTGCAGCCTGCGCCACTTTATCTATGTCGATAGGGTATTTGGGATTGCCAGGATGGGTAATAATATCCACGTGGCCACTTTCGATACAATTGATTAGCGCTTTTGTATGCGCCTCTTTGGTTGACGGGGGAAACACCGGCTCGTGAAAACCAGCCAGTACAATATCGAGCTCTTGTAAATAACTGCCAAAATAATCTATCTCGCCGTATTCATTTTTAATATTGGCTTCAATACCTCTAAGCAGCCCAATACCATCAACTATTCTGGGCAGTACTCGCATATTCACAAAGTGCCAAAAATGCGGAGCGTCGGCCATATCTGGGCCATGATCGGTTATGGCAAATAACTTCATGCCCTTTGATTTTGCCACAGATAAATAATCGTGAACTGTACTGTATGCGTGAGTTGAAGCTATAGTATGGGCGTGAATATCAACAGTGTATTTCATAGTTTGCTCACAAGAGGACTCATACCAATTAGCACAAAAATGTGATCATGCTTACTGGTTTTCATCGCTTATCACTTTGTTAGAAATGTTGAAGTTAGAACAACTAGCTCGCTGCACTCTCGGCCTTATTTTAAACGGTTTTTGCTTCGTAATCTCTGAATACTTATTTATCGTGTTTGGTATAAACAGATCGAAAGTTTATGCATAGCTTTTGAAAATATAGCCATTAAAAAATGGTCATTAGCTTGCCATTACGCTCTCAAAATAACATATCGTTCCCGCGATAGAAAACCCATCGACTCATTAATGGCTTTACGCTTCGTTATGATGTTGATTTAAGCCTTAACATTAAACCTAATCGTTAAAAAATGGCGTTGATAAAACTGGTTTTGCAATAAAAGGGCGCCTTTGCATAACGTTACCTTGTTACCCCAAACGGATACAAGCAGCGTCAATAAGCGGGATAGAGTAAATAACTGTAAGCCGTTACTGCACCAGCAAAAGAAAAGCCATTGGGTAAGCAATGGCTTGATGTGGTGTTTAACGCAGGTTAAATATTACTCAATATAAAACGGATTAAGCTAAAAGATTGTATTGATTTACAAACTGAGCTAAAACCGCTGTAAAAACACCATTTAACATCAACCTGCCAGAGTATTTATTTGCTTGCTTTTAGTAAGTAAGCATCTAAAAATTCGAGATATTTATTAGATGCACTAATTCGATTATTCTTTTTAGAAAAACCATGGCCTTCATCATCAAAAAGCAGATAATCAACATAGGTACCACCCGAGCGAATGGCTTGGACCATTTCATCACTCTCAATTTTAAGTACCCGTGGGTCATTAACACCTTGCACAACTAAAACCGGGTTATT
Organism: Shewanella inventionis; assembly: GCF_019931735.1. NCBI lineage: Bacteria > Pseudomonadati > Pseudomonadota > Gammaproteobacteria > Alteromonadales > Shewanellaceae > Shewanella > Shewanella inventionis. The sequence continues at coordinate 2,875,330 of NZ_CP082926.1, forward strand.
AACTTTTTCACCAAAAAATACTGGTGAAATACGGTGTAACCTTTCTTTATCTGTTGCGGGATCGCCTAATTCATCGTACAAACTTTTTCTAAAAGACTCCCAATATGGCGGAATACTTTCGAGGGTACGCACCCAGTTCGTCACACCAAAAATATTAATACCAACCTTAAACTCATCGGTAAATGTCATTGCAGCCATAGTCAGGTAACCGCCGTAACTGCCACCCATCACCCCAATTTTTTCAGCATCTACCCAATCTAATGTTTGAAGATACTTTTTGTTATAAACGACATCTTGTAAGTCATCTTCACCATGGCGCTTATCATCCAAATGGAAAAAGGTTTTTCCATAACCACTTGAGCCACGATTGTTAATCATGATGATGGCATAACCGTTATTAACAAGATGTTGGATCGTTGCACTGTATCCTTTACGTGACTGTCCACCAGGGCCACCATGAATAAACACCAATGCAGGGACTTTATTTATCATGCTCGCTTGCTTGGGTTTATACAAAATGGCTGGAATGACTATGCCATCAAAACTCTTAAACCGCACCACCTCACCAGTAACCAAATTTTGCTCTTTTATGTTGGGATTACCCGAGTTAGTCAAGCGCGTAATCGAGTCTGAACCCAGTGTGTGAACATATAAATTTGAGGGAGAAGTATCTGAGTTGAGATAGAACACCATAGATTTAGAATCATTACTAAAATTAACACCACTTAAATCACCACTAGGTAATGCAGGTAATGTCAGCTCTGACTGGGTTTTTAAGTCTTTAATAATTAATTGTGTTTGCGCATCAGCATTAACACCAATAATTTGGTATCTGCCGTCTTTTGAAAAATAACTAAAGCTAACATCCCAGTCAGCTTTATAATTTAACGTACTTTTACCCGTGTCTAAATCGTAGGCCCAAGCCTGATTAAACTCACCAAACTCATCTGTTGCATATAACAACTGTTTATTTTTTTTTGAAAAGGTATGAACATAATATGAAACATCGCCACTATGCGGGGTGATCAATGTTGGCTTTGCCATTGTTGACTGTAAATCAACCAAGTAGAGATCTGAGTTACTATTTGAATGTGTTTTGCTCAGCGCAATAAATTGCCCATTCGGGCTGATATTTTCAACATTAAAACCTGAATCATTTTTAAACACTAATTCACGGCTATAATTATCAGCATTGTATTGATAAACATCAAAAAACTTTGGATCTCGCTCATTAGTGGCAACAAAAAATGAGCGGTCATTTTCATGCCAAGTTAACATTAAGGCTTTTAAACCTTCACCTGGGGTTAAATCGAGCTGTGAACCATCTAATTGTTGAACATAAAGATGGTCTAATTCATCACCGCCTTTGTCAGCGCTAAATAAAAACCGCTCATCGTTAGGAAACCAAGACGCAACAAAAATTGATTCTTTGGTCGAGAAAGTAAGTTGTTTTGCAGGTCCGCCATCTACCGGAACGCGGTAAGCATTAAAAATCCCACTGGCATCATTACTCACTAACACAGCATCACTTGAATGATTTATAGAAGAACCGTACACACTCGTTGTTTTATAAAACTCTTCAGCACTATAGGTTTCAAAAGCAACTGAACTCACTGGCGCAGACAGAGCAGTTACAGCATTGGGTTTATCCACCGTCGAACAAGCGCTGAGTACAGCGAATGCAACGACAGTTGTGACGACAAACTTATACATAAAAATATCCTTTTTTTATTGATCATATTAATCGAGAACGCCCGCAAACACAGACGGGAGCAACGTCATCCCAATCACCCAGTAAAAATCCTTAATAATAGGCAAGTTCAGCCTGTTATTAATGTTGATTATTACCGTATTCAAGCTAGTCGTAAAAACGGATATTAACAAGGAGGGTCGCACCACGAAAATTTGGACCTAGCAAACTTAAGGCGGCCAATTGGGGCTGATAAGATTTTTAACACTGTATGTTGTAAGTGTTAAAAAGTCTTTTAGAGTGAAAACGCAGAACTTTATGATGTTAATTTTGTATCTGCATGTAATTATTGGTGATTTCACAAATATGTGGCAAACTAATTTCAATTACAGTTTGTTGCTGTGCTAGAAGGAACTAGAATTCATATGAGCATCAATAAAGCCAAGCTTACCGAAACCGATATCATCTCCAAATACAGTTCCAACTTTAGATGTTGCAGCATTTGAAACGTTTAGAGGTTTTTTTGAGTTCATTACGGAAATTATCACTCCTGATACGGCACATTAATGGAATATCAACAATTTAAGCATAGGTATTGTATGGAAACATCTGAAAGAATTGAAATATGGAACGCATTTCTAACTGAGTGTTCATACCCTGGTTTTGCGCGTGACCATATCATTGCAATAGGCGATAACCCACCAGAAGTTATACAATTTGTTGGGGCTGTAGGTAATGCATACCACAGACTTTACACACCTTTGATGTCATATAAAGATGAACTTCAGCTCTTGAAAGGTTAATTTAATTGGAGCACCTTGATGACAATGCCAAGACCTGTTCGTTTGTTCCATATTACTGCGTTAGATAATTTGGCTATGATATGCCAGCAAGGGGAATTAACCAGTAAAGCTAAAAACGCGGGTTTAGGAATTAGCTATCACAATATTGCTCATACAGGCGCGCAACAGACTCGATCTTATAAAACTGTAATTAATCCACCTGGTGGTGGTATTCATGAATTTGTGCCGTTCTATTTTGCGCCTCGCTTACCTATGTTGTCGGCCATTCATCATGGCCGTGTAGTAGGGTGTAACTATGCTCAAATTGATATTATTTACTTTGAACTCACTATTGAAGGTGCTTTAAAGCAAGGGCTTAGTGAATTTGTTTTTTATGATCGAAATGCCACAAAAGCGTATAGTCAAGCATACACAGAGTTAACCCTATTACATTCTGTTATCGATTGGCAGACGCTAACTGAAGCCCCCACATTAGATGGATTTTGTAAGTATTTTCAAGATGTTCACAGCAACCCACGCTACATAGACCGAATGGAAAAGCGCCAAGCTGAGTTTTTAATAAAAAATGAAGTTCCACTCACTTGGATAACCCGGATAGGCGTTGCAAATGAAGCCAAAGCACAACAAGTTCATGCTATTTTGCAACAATTTGGGGTAAACTTGCCGGTAATGATAATGAAAGATTGGTATTTTTAGGAAATAACATGGTGATTAAATCAGTAGAAGGTGACTTACTACAGCAACAAGACGTTGATGCCATTGTTAATACCGTTAACTGTGTTGGTGTGATGGGCAAAGGCATTGCGCTGCAGTTTAAGAAAAAGTGGCCAAATAATTTTAAAGCTTATGCAGCCGCTTGTAAGGCGGGTGAAGTCAAGCTAGGGCAAATGTTCACTTTTGAGTTAGGCCCAATGGCGACCCCTCAATTTATCATTAACTTTCCCACTAAAGGCCATTGGCGCAGCGCCTCACGGATTGAGGATATTGAAAGCGGGCTTGCTGATTTAGTTAATCAAATTACATTACACAATATTGGTTCAATCGCTATACCGCCATTAGGCTGTGGCAATGGCGGTTTGCTTTGGGCTGACGTAAAACCCCTGGTTATACAATATTTATCAGCGTTACCTTCATTAGAAGTGCGTTTATTTGAACCAACAGGATTAATTAAACCCACATCACTAATTATTAATACCTCTAAACCTAAAATGACAGCGGGTAGAGCAGCCATACTTGCACTACTGGAAACCTATAAAAGTCTCAATTACGGTTTGTCTAAAATTGAAGTGCAAAAGCTTGCATATTTTCTACAAGTCGCCGGCCAAGATTTAAGACTCAAGTTTGTAAAACATCACTATGGTCCTTATGCAGATGCATTAAGACATGCGCTAGAACGTATGGATGGACATTTTATTCAGGGTGTCGGTGATGGTGTTGTTGAGGCTGAAATTAAACCTGATGAACAAGCGCTGCAACAGGCTAAACAATTTTTACAAGATGCTGACTCAACAATCAATTCACACATTGAACGAGTTGCGAATTTAATTGATGGTTATCAATCTCCCTATGGAGTTGAGTTGTTGTCAACTGTGCATTGGGTTATTAAAAACGAAGGCGCGCAAACACCAGAGCAAGCATTTCATTTGATCCAGCAATGGAATGCGCGTAAAAAACAATTGATGACACGACAACATATCGATGCCGCTTGGAACCAATTAGCAGATCAACACTGGATTTAATAAGTAACAATTGCAGTTAGTTATTAATGAAAGTGTATTTAGATATTCCACGAAGTGAGACAAAACTCATTTGGTATGAGAAACCACACACAGGTGATTAACCAATAAAACACAAATAGCGTATTTAACATAATATACATTGTGCGCATAAATGGTTTTGGTTATACATGCGCACATTTGTGGCTATGTTAATTAGCATGACTGATTGGTATTTATGTCTGTTTGATGGTTTTAGCCCATTACACCTTGATTATCGATTAAATCATAAGCTTTAAATCGTGCTGACATTGCATGCTTTTGGTTTTTAGCACTCATGCCAGCCAATTATTCAATTTGAGCAAGATGATTTAACGGTTTGTTTGCTGCACTTTGATGACGTTCGGTTTGTGTGGTGTGTAAATACTGTGACGTGGTGTCGATACTTTCATGGCCTGCATCTGCTTGTACATGTGACAATGGCCGACGGTTGATGTTGATATCGTGTGTAATACCGGTGTGACGAATATTATGTGCGGTGAGTTTTCTCATGAGTTGACTGTCGTGTTCAAAGCCATCCTTTGCGGCGTTGTCGGCGGCCAGGCTTATTAACTTGTCTATTTCATCTCGTATTTGTCTAATGCCTAAGTTTGCATTAACAATACCGGATTCTCTGCCATGAGCTGCGGCTTTATGCCGAATAAAAATAGGATGCTGGTCATTAATACTCGGTAAATCTGATAGGCCCAAATGCTGTCGGTATTGGATAAGGCTTTGCAGTAGCACTTTTGAAATGGCGATATTGCGAGCTTTTCCACTTTTAGAAAATGGCACATGAAAATACCAAACCCCGGAATGTGGATCTTGCCTAAATTGACTCATTATGGGTGCGTAACCAGCGCGAGCGCTGATCTCTGATATACGCAAATAGCAGCTATATAATAGTGTGATTAAAAATAAACTACGCTGATGTTGTTCTGGTTGCTGTGTTGCTAATGCCTCAACGGTACTGACAACATATGACCATTGTAACTCGGTAAAGGCATGATGGTTGTTATCTTCATCTAGAGTAAACTTGCGCTTTATCGCAAAGCGACTGTGTTTGAGCCACAGTTGTGCTGGGTTACGTTCTGTGTATTCTTCGCTAATGAGATAACCATAAAACGATGATAAAATAGCGATTTTGGTTTTTAATGCATTATCACTTAGCTGATATGGCAAACATTTACCGAGGTTTTTTTTACCAATAAATGGTCGCCATTGGCTATTGGGGTTCCGTTCGCCGCTGGCTTTGTCTAGTTTAAATTGTGCAACGTTGAAATATCCAATTAACTCTTGTGGTGGCGATTGGCAGTAGTCGATGTACTTTGCAATGTCTTTACGTGTGACTGCACTTGGCGATAATGCCACTACGTCAAAGCACCAATGTAAGTATGTTGTGAGCTCACTGCGGTAGGCTTTGTAGTTGTTTTCAGACTGTTTTTGCTCAAATAACCAGTCTGCACAATGTTCAATTACCAGCCCTGCGTCGGTTACTTTGTTGATTGAAATACGAGTAATGTATTGATTAACAATTGGATTACCTTGCAATACGTATTGAGCTGAATCAAATAATGGTAATACTGGTGGCAGTGGTTCTGTGATCATGACCTTAAACTTATACTATTGATTATACTAATATTATAGCTAAATATGTTTAATGCCGATAACGTTATTTATCGGCATTAAACCAGGTGAAAATTGGTTAGCAAATATCTTTGTCGTGGATCACTTGATATGCTGGTTGCTTAAGCCCAGCATAACTGCAGGTTTGCTGACACTGAGATTTTTGACAACCAATGCGATTTTGGCAACTCCAAAGACACAATTGCCACAGGGTTTGTTTACTGCTTTTATCTAAACAATGTAAATCTGCGGCACATAAATGCCCTGCTCTTATCAGCTGAGCCACTTTATGACTGTCGATAGCTACATTTATTTTGGCCATGTTACCTTCCCATTCAAAACTGATATGAGATCAATAATACATTGTTGAGAATGATTATCAATTAGGTTTTGTTTATGACCAGCCTTTTTGTGCGCTAGCACTCGTTTGTTGGGTCTGCCCTATCTTAGGCTCATAAGATTAGCTGATAGAAAAGTTGAGCTTAATCCAATCATGTAAGTTAGCACTACAATGTCCTTAATTAACGATAGGTGAACACGATGCCCTGCCCGTCGACACTCAAAGGCCAATATTTATTCGGGGCTGTCGGCTAAAAAGTCGTACGTTAGCGTTCGTGTTTGCCCTTGATAATCAAATGAAACAAATGCACGCCAAACCATGTAATTACTGCTGCATGATCCATAAATCAGTGTGCCTTGTGCTTGATTGTTCGCCGTTGAGGATAATGCAACCGGTATGATGCCCATAAACATATCTCGGCCTTCTACCCTCATCGCAATATTAGTGATCGCTTGTGAAAAGTTAAGCGTAATATTAAGTGGTTTTTCACTTGGTGTACGAACCGGATCTATCATCAAGCCGACGGTTAAATCGGCAACTTTTTGGTAACATTGGCCGGCTGAAAATTGACATAAGCTGGGGTCTTTTTCAAATGTGGTTTGTTGACTGTTTTTTGTATTGTCACATGCTATTAAAAAGATTGAAGAAATTACTAAAATGAATATTTTGGTTATTTTGTGCACAATAATTAACCTTTACCCTGTTGTTGATAACATTATCTTGCAGACCTTGATCTAGATCAACTTTGATGCATGTTGCGAAGTATCTTTTTTGACTCAGCTCAAGTATCATTAGTCCGCCTCGTGATAGAGAGCATAAAAACGAGGTAACACCTTGACAAACTGTTGTAAAAATAGCCTTTATGGTTGGTTTTGTAACCATTTGTCAACTTAACTGGTAAAGCTCGCTTTACTAAATATTAAAAGTATAAGTAATAAGCCGTGGAAGCATTATGATGAACCATTCCCAGTCTACAGGCGCTGATTACAATTACACTATTGTCCGTCAATTCGCACTCACCACAGTACTGTGGGGAATCGTTGGTATGGCAGTGGGTGTATTGATTGCGGCTCAGTTAATCTGGCCACAACTGAACTTTGAAACTCCGTGGTTAACGTTTAGTCGTTTACGACCTTTACATACCAATGCGGTGATTTTCGCGTTCGGAACATCAGCTCTTTTCGCTACATCCTACTATGTTGTGCAACGCACTTGTCAAATCCGTCTATTTGCGCCTAAATTGGCCGCATTTACGTTTTGGGGTTGGCAAGCAGTTATTATTGCAGCTGCAATCACTTTACCAATGGGTTACACCCAGGGCAAAGAATATGCAGAATTAGAATGGCCTATTGATATCGCAATTGCGGTGATTTGGGTCAGTTATGCAATTGTCTTCTTTGGCACAATCGCTAAAAGAACTACCTCACATATTTATGTGGCTAACTGGTTCTTTGGTGCCTTTATTATCACTGTTGCTGTACTGCACATTGTTAACTCAATGGCTGTACCTGTAAGCTTATTTAAGTCTTACTCACTGTACTCCGGTGCCGTGGATGCGATGGTTCAGTGGTGGTATGGTCACAATGCTGTAGGCTTCTTACTTACCGCTGGTTTCTTAGGGATGATGTATTACTTTGTACCTAAGCAAGCTGGTCGTCCTGTTTATTCTTATCGTTTATCGATTGTTCACTTTTGGGCATTGATTGCGCTGTATATTTGGGCCGGTCCTCACCACTTACATTACACTGCCCTTCCTGACTGGACTCAGTCTTTAGGTATGGTGATGTCATTAATCCTATTCGCACCTTCATGGGGCGGTATGATTAACGGTATTATGACCCTCTCTGGTGCTTGGCATAAGCTACGTACTGACCCAGTATTGCGTTTCTTAGTTGTTTCATTGTCTTTCTATGGTATGTCTACCTTCGAAGGCCCAATGATGGCAATCAAAACGGTAAACGCGTTATCTCATTACACTGACTGGACCGTTGGTCACGTTCACTCTGGCGCGCTAGGCTGGGTTGCAATGGTCTCTATTGGTTCGTTATATCACCTTGTACCTGTGCTTTTTGGCCATGGTCGTATGTTTAGCACTTCGCTAGTTAACGTACACTTCTGGTTAGCCACTATTGGTACTGTGTTGTATATCGTAAGTATGTGGATTTCTGGTGTTATGCAAGGTCTTATGTGGCGTGCAGTAAACTCTGACGGTACCTTAACGTACAGCTTTGTTGAGAGTTTAGAAGCATCTTACCCATTCTACTTTGTACGCTTTCTTGGTGGTTGTTTCTTCTTAACCGGTATGTTGATTATGGCTTATAACGTGCTTCGCACTGTGAAAGCGCCTAAAGATTCATTACCTGCGTTAGCAGAAGCTTAAGGAGCAGATTCGATGAAATTTAATCATGAATTAATTGAAAAGAATGTGGGCCTGCTAGCCATTTTCACCGTAATCGCTATTAGTTTTGGTGGTTTGGTGCAAATTACTCCGCTAATTTTCCAAAAAGACACTACTGAAGCCGTTGAAGGTTTGATCCCTTACACTGCACTGCAGATTGAAGGTCGTGACATTTATGTTCGTGAAGGTTGTTACAACTGTCACAGCCAAATGATCCGTCCTTTACGTGCTGAAACTGAACGTTACGGTCACTATTCTGTAGCGGGCGAATCAGTTTGGGACCACCCTTTCCAATGGGGTTCTAAGCGTACAGGGCCAGATCTTGCTCGTGTTGGTGGTCGTTATAGTGATAAATGGCATGAAGTGCATTTAATCAATCCACGTGATGTGGTACCACAATCAAACATGCCTGCTTTCCCATGGTTAGCTGAAAACACGCTAGACGGCAAATTGACTGGTGACAAGATGTCTATCCTACGTAACCTTCATAAAGGTGGTTACAAAGGTGGCGACTTATACACCGACGAAGAAATTGCTGGCGCTCAAAAAGCGGTTGAAGGCAAAACTGAATTACAAGCACTAATCGCGTATTTGCAATCTTTGGGTCATGCACTCAAGTAGGAGCAATGATGGATTACGGTACTTTTCAAGGCATTTTAACCATTATAGTAATGGTGACGTTTGTTGGAATTTTTTACTGGGCATACAGTAAGCACAGCAAGTCTAAATTTGACGAAGCGGCTAACTTAGTATTTTCAGAAGAAGAACTGGCAAAAATGTCTAAAGACTCGGGAGATCAGAAGTAATGATTATGAGTAACTTCTGGAGCATTTGGATTTCTGTACTGACTATTGTGGTCATTGTTGGTTGTTTTATTCTTCTTAAAGTGGTGAACAAAAATTACACCGGTGTTGAAGAAGGTAAATCAATGGGCCACGAGTTCGATGGTATTGAAGAACTTAACAACCCACTGCCAAAGTGGTGGGCTTACATGTTCTACCTAACCATCGTGTTTGGTGTGATCTATTTAGCTCTTTATCCAGGCCTAGGTAACTACAAAGGTCTGTTTGGTTGGACAAGCTCTAACCAAAGCATTGGTACTGAAAAAGGCCTAAAAGCCGACTCAGCTGCAGCATTAGAAGCGGCAAAAGCAGAAAATCGTTTATCTCAGTATGACCGCGAAGTGGCTCATGCTGACGAAAAATACGGTCCAATTTTTGCCGCGTATTTAGCAACTCCTTTAGAAGAGTTAGTTAAAGATGAAGAAGCATTGAAAGTGGGTGGCCGTTTGTTTTTACAAAACTGCGCTCAATGTCATGGTTCTGATGCACGTGGCTCAAAGGGCTTCCCTAACTTGACTGACAGTGATTGGTTATATGGTGGCGATTTAGCCACGATTAAAACCACATTGATGAATGGTCGCAACGGTATGATGCCGCCTAAAGGTGGTTTACCTATCGAAGACAGTGAGATTAAAGGTCTTGCTGAATATGTGATCAAACTGTCTGGTGGCGAGCACGACGAAGCCTTAGCTGCACAAGGTCAAGGTTCATTTATGAAAGGTTGTTTTGCGTGTCATGGTATGGACGCAAAAGGTAACAAGTTCATGGGTGCACCAAACTTAACTGACAATGTGTGGTTATATGGTGGCAGCCGCGGCAGCATTGAAGAGTCAATCATCAATGGCCGTGCCGGTGTTATGCCAGCATGGAAAGACATTCTTGGTGAAGAGAAAGTTCATGTAATTGCAGCTTATGTTTATAGCTTATCAAACAAATAGTTAGCAATACCTAATAAAAGGCCTCGAGTTTATCGAGGCCTTTTTTTTAAGTGATTATTAAGCACTAACGCGCTAAAATAGCGCAGTAATTTTTAGCGAATATTTAGGATGTATCATGTCTACTCAACTCCCTTGGTATAAACAGTTTTGGCCATGGTTTTTAATCGTTTTACCAATGTGTGCCGTTGTTGCCAGTATCACCACATTAAAAATTGCTTTAGACAATTCTGACTCCTTGGTGGCTGAAGAATATTATAAAGAAGGCAAAGGCATTAATATGGACTTGCGTAAGATAAAATACGCACAGCAAATTGGCATGAAGTTTTTGGTTAAAGTGTCAGATCAAGAATTACAAATAACACAACAAGGTGGGCCTGAATACCGCGCAGCACTTAATGTGCAATTTTATCACCCAACCATAGAAGAAAGAGACTTTAGTCTGAATGCTACGGCCGATGCAAGTTATGTGTATCGTGTACCATTGTCTGAAGCCATTAAAGGCCCCTGGGAAGTACGTATAGAAGGATTTGATGGCAAATGGCGTGTTCAACAACGCATTGATATTAAAGATGATGTTGAATATTGGCTAAATTAATCTATGACATCTTGCTTTCATTGTAATGAACTTGTCGTTACTGGCGACCAATTTACCACGACAATTAACGGGCATGCACAACCCATGTGTTGCCCTGGTTGTCAGGCGGTTTCACAAGCTATTATTGATGCTGGATTAACCAGTTATTACCAGTTCAGAAGCGAACCCGGTAATCGTCAAACTGCGCTGGTGCCTGAGCAATTAACTCAATACAGTGCTTATGATCTCCCTGAAGTGCAACAGGATTTTGTTCATAAACAAGGTAACGTGGACACCACTTCGTTATCGATTGACGGCATAACATGCGCCGCTTGTGCCTGGCTGATTGAACACAAATTAAAACCTGTTCAAGGTATTGATAAAGTGCTGGTTAACTCAACCACGCAGCGGGCTTTGGTGAGCTGGAACAATGACACCATTAAACTGAGTGAAATTTTACAATTAATTAGCCAAATTGGTTATCAAGCCGCGCCCTATCAAGTCGATGAGCAAGAAAAACAATCAAAAGCCGATAGCCGTAAATTTTTATTACGCCTTGGCTTAGCGGGCTTTGCTACTATGCAAGTGATGATGTTTGCCCTTGCTTTATATACTGGCTATTTTACCGAGTTAGACATTGAGTTTAGAGATTACTTTCGCTGGGTAAGTTTAATTTTTGCAGCCCCTGTGGTGCTGTATTCTGCACAGCCATTTTACTTTAGTGCCATGCGAAGCTTACTGAGCGGCAAACTTAACATGGATGTGTCTGTCTCAATTGCCATTGGCGGCGCGTTCATCGCCAGTTGCGTTGCCACAATTCAAGGTAACGGAGAAGTGTATTTTGAATCCGTGTCGATGTTTACTTTCTTTTTATTGCTTGGCCGATACTTTGAACAAACCGCCAGGCAAAAAGCCTCTGTCAGCTCAAGCAATTTACATAAGTTAATCCCATTAACGGCTCACCTGCTAAAAGATGGCCAAGTGACAGAAATCGCCGCAAAACAATTACGCATAAACGATATTATTTTGGTTAAACCTGGTGAGGTTATTGCTGCCGATGCGGTTGTTGTGTCTGGTAAATCCAGTATTAATGAGGCCATGTTAACAGGCGAGCAAATGCCTATTACCAAACAAATACACGATAATGTGTATGCCGGCACGATTAATGTTGAGCAGCCATTACAGGCTAAAGTAACCGCCTTAGGCCAAGATCAGCTTGTTGCTGAGATTATTCGTTTACAAGAATTAGCATCTAATAACAAACCCACCATTGCGTTAGTGGCAGATAGATTAGCCAGGTATTTTTCGGCTACCATTTTATCGATTGCGCTTGTGACTTACATTGTTTGGTCTTTTATATCGCCTGAAGATGCTTTTTGGGTGACTTTATCGGTACTAGTGGCAACCTGCCCTTGTGCCCTCGCCTTAGCAACCCCAACCGCAGTTACCTGTGCAACTGCAATATTTACCAAGTTGGGTATTATCACACGTAAGGCTGGTGTATTTGAAAAATTAACCCAAATTGATCATGTGGTATTTGATAAAACGGGCACGTTAACTTGTGGTCATTTGACTATCGGTGACATCAACATTGAACAACCCTATTCACAACAACAAGTATTAGCTATTGCAGCGGCCATTGAACAAGGCTCGTTACACCCGATAGCTCAAGCATTTAAACCGTTTTTTGATAACCGCTATGTTGTCACCGATATTCAACATCATGTTGGCCAGGGGATTGAGGGCATAATTGATCGCCAAAAGGTAAAAGTGGGGAAGCTTTCGTTTGTGTTACCTGAGCATAGCGAGCCTTCTCGTCAGCACCATTCTCAACACATTTATATGTCGATTGATAATAAGCTCGTTGCACAAATAGAAATGCTAGATCAAGTTAGATTAGATGTTAAAGATACTATTGCTAAGCTGTCTGGTGCAAATATCGGCTTAAGCATTGCCAGTGGTGACAGCTCTGGCCATGTTGAATATTTAGCTCAAAAACTTGGCATCAAGGATGTACATTCTGGCTTATCGCCTCAAGGCAAGTTATCGCTTATCAATCGATTACAGCAAGCCAAAAAGGTTGCCATGTTTGGTGATGGCATTAATGATGCCCCGGTACTGGCCGGCGCAAATCTCTCTGTTGCGATGGGGAGCGGCAGTGCAATTGCTAAAAACAGTGCAGATTTAATCTTACTTGGCGATCACTTGTCTCGGTTTAACGATGCAATTAGTGTGGCTAAACAGGCCCAAAATATAATTCATCAAAATTTATTATGGGCTTTTGCTTATAACGTTATTATTTTGCCTCTTGCTGTAACCGGACATGTTGCCCCTTATATTGCAGCAATTGGTATGTCTGTTAGCTCACTCATTGTTGTGAGTAACAGTTTAAGGCTACTTAGGATAAAACTATGAGTATCATTTATGTGCTAATCCCTATTGCTATGTTGTTTGTACTCATTGCCGTTGCCATCTTTTTTTGGGCGGTAAAATCTGAGCAATTTGACGACTTAGACAGGCAAAGTGTGTCAATTTTATTTGATGAAGAAGCCAAACCGTCAGTAACGGATAGTCAAACAGAAACAAAATCAGAGCAGCAATTGTGATTGAATACAATATAGGTGGTGCCTTTATTGTCGGGTTAATGGGTGCGGCACATTGTTTTGGTATGTGCGGTGGGTTAATCGGTGCTTTTTCTGCCAATATTCCAGACAACAAGCAAAATAAGCTAGCCAATCAATTACGATTTTTAATCAGCTATAATTTAGGCAGAATTAGCAGCTATACACTTGCTGGTATATTTGTTGGAGGCAGTGCCTCTGCACTTGGACAATTGTTTGACGCCGATGTTTACCTGCTTTGTTTACGCATTTTTGCCGGTGTAATGATGATATTAACAGGCTTATATATTGCTCAAATATGGTTTGGAATTGTCCATATTGAAAAAGTAGGTAAAGTGTTATGGCGTTATTTACAACCATTAACGCGCAAATTATTGCCCATTCAACATCCTTATCAGGCATTACTTGCTGGCATGGTTTGGGGCTGGTTACCTTGCGGGCTGGTTTATAGCACACTAACCTGGTCTGTTGCCTCTGGCAGCGCACTGCAAGGGGGTCTGATCATGTTAGCTTTTGGTCTTGGTACCATTCCAGCTTTATTTGCAGCGGGTTTGGCAGCCAAAACGCTTGCGCATTGGGTCCAAAAACGTGCTGTTAGGCTATTTAGCGGACTCCTTTTAGTGTTGTTTGGTTTACAGACACTGTTTATTGCGGTGGATCAGCTAAACTAGTTTGTAAAGTTAAATTGGTTTAACATGGTAATGTTTACATAAATTGAGAATGGGTATGACTTCAGAACTAACAAAAGCGCGTCGTCCTTCAAACAGTGGTTGTGCCATTCATTGCCACGATTGCAGTATGGAAGCGTTATGTATTCCTTTTACCTTGAACAATGATGAGCTAGATAAACTTGATAACATCATAGAGCGCAAAAAACCCATTCAAAAAGGCGATCTTATTTTTAAGTCTGGTGATGGCCTTAAATCCCTCTACGCCATTCGCTCAGGTACTATTAAGAGTTATACCATTACCGAACAGGGTGATGAACAAATTACTGGCTTTCATCTTGCTGGTGATGTTATCGGATTTGACGGTATACATGCACAGCAACACCAGAGTTTTGCCCAAGCATTAGAAACCTCAATGGTGTGTGAAATCCCTTTTGACACTCTCGATACTCTCGCCGGTACTATGCCCAAACTGCGTCAACAAATTATGCGCTTAATGAGCAGCGAAATCATGACAGATCAAGAAATGATCCTTTTACTGTCTAAGAAAAATGCTGAAGAACGCCTGGCTGCTTTTATCAATAATTTAGCCAAACGATTTGGTAATCGTGGGTTTTCATCTAAAGAATTTAGATTAACGATGACACGCGGTGATATCGGCAATTATTTAGGACTAACCGTAGAAACCATTAGTCGCTTATTGGGGCGTTTTCAAAAAGCGGGCTTAATTGAAGTGAATGGAAAGTACATCAGTATTGTTGACCATGTTGAACTTGCAAAATTGGCAGGCAATGCGCAGATAGCAACTTAAAATGAATTTGTATGATCTACTTCAAGGTTTATTAATTAGTAAAGGGTAATACTTAAAGCTATTAATATATAAACAAAAAATCAACAGCTTTGGAGGTTTTATGAAGGAATATAAAAAGATTTTAGTGGTGATAAACCCTACAACAGATCATCAACCCGCTCTAGCTCGTGCTGTAGAACTTGCCAGTAAAAGTAATGCTACCATCACCGCATTTTTATCTATTTTTGATTTTTCATATGAAATGACCTCTATTTTATCTAGCCAGGAGCGTGAGGCGATGCGCCAAGGCGTGATAGATCAACGCGTAGCCTGGTTAGAAAGTGCCATTAGCGGTTATAACAGTAAAAAATTAACGATTAATACCGAAGTGGTTTGGCACAATCGCCCTTTTGAAAGTGTGATTAATTACGCCATGAAAGGTGATTATAATCTGATTGTAAAAAGCACTCATCAACACGACAAACTCAAAGCGGTTATTTTTACACCAACTGACTGGCACTTAATGCGCAAATCGCCTGTGCCAGTATTGATGGTAAAAGAACATGACTGGCCTGTTGCGGGTAAAATTGTTTGTGCGGTCAATGTGGTGTCAGAAGATGAAGATCACCAAAACCTTAACGGTAAAATCATTAATCATGCACTTGATTTAGCCAAAAAATTCTCGGCAAGTGTGCATCTGGTTAACGGCTACCCTGGAACACCTGTTAATTTAGCCATCGAACTACCCGATTTTGACGCCAACATTTATAACAATACTGTCAGGATGCAACACGAACAGCGTGTTCAATATCTTGCTCAAGCCTATAACATCCCACTTGAGAATTGCCATGTTGAAGAAGGCCTACCTGAAGATGTTATCCCTGAACTGGCTACTAAATTAGACGCTGAACTTGTCGTTTTAGGTACCGTCGGTAGAACTGGGTTTTCTGCAGCATTAATCGGTAATACTGCTGAACACGTTATCGACAGCATTAATTGTGACTTATTAGCGATTAAACCCGATGGTTATAAATCACCTTTAGAAGATTAGTCGATTAAGAGTAAGCTAAAACCTTTACCCTGCCCTCGATTACTGGAATAATACGCGCCCTGAAACACTTGGTTACTGGGCGCATTTTTATGTCTGAAGTTGAAGTCGATACAATCGCAAAAAAAAATATTACTCGTATGAATAAACTGCAAAAGCGTTTACGTCGTGAAGTCGGCTCGGCGATTGCAGATTACAATATGATCGAAGATGGCGATCGTGTTATGTGCTGTTTATCTGGCGGTAAAGACAGTTACACCATGCTCGATATTTTGTTAAATCTTCAACAACGTGCCCCGATTAAGTTTGAAATTGTTGCGGTAAATCTAGATCAAAAACAACCTGGGTTTCCTGAGCATATCCTTCCGGCCTACCTTGATAAAATTGGCGTGCCTTATCATATTCTTGAAAAAGACACTTATTCTATTGTTAAAGAGAAAGTGCCTGAAGGCAAAACAACGTGTGCTTTGTGTTCTCGTTTACGTCGCGGAACATTATATGGTTTTGCACAACACATTGGCGCAACCAAAATTGCATTAGGCCACCATCGTGATGACATCATCGAAACCCTATTTTTGAACATGTTTTACGGCGGTAAACTCAAAGCAATGCCGCCAAAGCTATTGTCGGATGACGGCGCCAATATGGTTATTCGTCCATTAGCCTACTGCCGTGAAAAAGACATTGAAGCGTATTCAACGCTTAAACAGTTTCCGATTATTCCGTGTAATTTATGTGGTTCACAGGAAAACTTAAAGCGCGCAGAAATCAAAAACATGTTGCAGCTGTGGGATAAGCAATCGCCAGGGCGTTTAGAAACGATTTTTACAGCCATGCAAAACACCGCTCCATCGCAAGGTGTTGATCGCGAGCAGTTTGATTTTGTGTCACTTAAACGTGATCCCAACGCAGAAAACAAAGGTGACGTAGCGGATGCTGATTTACCTGCATTTGATTTTGTAGATGTTAGTAACAATGGCCACATTAATTTAGATATTAGTAATCGAATAGATATCGTGGCAACGTTTAAACCATAATCTTATACCTATCAGGGATAAACAAAAATCGCTTAGAATATGGCAGAAATCGCAGCTAGCGAGTTGTTCTACCGTCAAAATGTCTAACGACGATATAAGCGATTTAGAAGCGATGTTAACCAATAAGAATGGTCACATTTTTGTGCTGATTGGTGTTAGTACAGTGATGAAAAGGCGTTGATAATATCAACGCCTTTTTGTTTTACTGATATGTGGGCGTTTCATCTTTGATTATTTTCATCAACAAAGATGAGCGCCCTAATGTGGTTAAAATAAGGATTAATCGCTATTGATTAACCAAAGGGCTCACAACAATAGGTTGTTGGCTAAATGAAATGTGTTTTAGCCTATTGATTTGCTGCGCATTGAGCGTAAATTTTTGTGACGATGCTTGTACCTCACCATCAATAACGATCTCAGTATCTGATGAGAGAAATTCAAATGTAATGCCATCAATAGGTTTACGAAAATATTTCATCGGGAAACCTTGTAAGCCATCTAATAAACGATCCATATCGGCATTAAGTGCTAATAACTCAGCCTGGGTATATTGCTGCTGAGTATTACTGGCTCTAACTTGCATAGCAATAGCACATTGACTCGAGTCGCCTGCAACATCGATGTTGACCAACGCCCTGTCTGATTTTAATTGCGCATCATAAGGGATAAACAATCTTTGTTGACGTGTGTAAGTTAATGGAAAGGTTTGGTTTTCAGTTGTTATATTACCGGATTTTATCGTGCAATCAGTTGTAATGGGCACACTAAAGGCTAATTCAACCAACGGATAATTTTTCTTATTGACTTGCTTTAATCGATCGTAAAAACCAACATACTCTAACGACACTGTGTCAGCAAAACTGGTTGTGGTAATAAAAAGAGTTGAACATAAAATGAATCCAGTTCGTAGCGAACGGTTAAGCATTGGCTTGGTTTCCTGTTAACAAAGATTTGTTGTGTTTAAGCATTTCGAGCAACTCATCAATATAGTCTTCTCTTCGCTCTGAATAATTAATCAGTCCAAAAACGAGCTTTTCTGCTGTCGGTTTAATTTTTTGTGCGCGAAGATCGGCCCGCATTGCTCGAAATAAACGATACGCGTGGTTAGTATTTAAATTAACCATGTACGCAATGATAGAATCTTTAGGCGAATTAAATACAGCAACTTCATGATTTTTATTTTCGTCTCTTGCAGACGGCACAATGCCACAACCTTTAGTGAAACACCACTGGCCAAAAAAGTTAAACCCTTTTTTAGCAAAACGAGAACTGCCCCATCCACTTTCATTAGCAGCTTGAATCAATACCATCTCAACAGGAATGGTATCGATGCGTCTGAGTAAAGGAGATAACGACGCAGGGGTAAACATGTCTATATCGTACTGATATTTTTCTACAATAGACTGTAAGCGTTCATTGTCAGCTTTATTTAAACCAATACCTTTATCTAACTGCTCAATCATCGACACAACAAATTGACGCTCATGAATAATGATTTGGTTTTGCGCTTCGATGGCTGGACGTAAATAATCAAAAAATGTTTGTTTCTTGGTGGTTATATCATCTATGTTTGAAAAATCAGGCATTTTGCCCAAATCGATATTGTGCAAATGGCCTAAGGTCATTCGTTTTAAAGGGATACTCGTTGATGGAATAACAAATACTCTGATAGCTAACAGTGCGATGACAGCTAATCCTAACGCAAATGTGATTTGACCAACATGACCTATCTTCAAACGTACCTACCTTAAAATAAAATCGTTATAGCTCAAATAGTATAACCGCTAAAGTATTCTGATCCATTAATGTGATTTACCAATGAACGTAGCAATCGTTATCATATATTACCCAGGCAAAAGCTTAAAATTAATTACACTTTAATGTCATTAAAGGAGTAAAATCATAGGATTGTTATGTTGGTTGTTATTTTTATCATTTCAATTTACCTATTGAGCATTGCTGGGATAATTTTTAGAGTTAAAAACGCTTTAGCCGACATTTTCAGGCCTCGTTTTTACCATTTTCACGTCGTTATCGACTGTTTATGTAGGATAACATTACAGTATAAACGACGTTATTGGATCAATCAGTGCCTCATTCAACATGTTAAGGAAGTATCACAACATTATGTTGAATCATCAACTTATAAATACAAAGCATGTCGTCGCTATTGGTGGCGGGCATGGTTTAGGCCGAATTCTTGCTGCACTCTCTTTTTTAGGCCCGCGATTAACCGGCATTGTCGCAACAACAGATAACGGTGGCTCTACTGGGCGCTTAAGACAAGATCAACAAACCATTGCATGGGGAGATTTGCGTAATTGTTTGTCGCATTTAAGCCACCGCCCTTCACTCGGTGCAATGTTATTTGATCATCGCTTTACCGGCACTAATGAGCTGGCTGGGCATAATTTAGGCAACCTTGTGTTACACGCACTTGATCAGCTTTGCGTACGGCCGCTTGAGGCGGTTAATTTAATTCGTGGCATTTTAAACATTGAAACCAATATTATCCCGATGTCTGAAGCATCAACACATCTCGTTGCCCTCAGTCATTGTGGTGCCAAAGTCTTTGGTGAGTTAAATGTAGACAGCATGAAAGAGGCACCTATTGCGCTGTCACTCGAACCTCAAGTACAGGCAACCAATGAAGCATGTGCAGCTATAGAACAAGCTGAATTGATTATATTAGGGCCTGGGAGTTTTTTAACCAGCGTGATCCCGCCTTTATTGTTGCCTGAAATCGCAGCCAGTATTCGCCACTCAAATGCGCATGTGATACTCATTGATAATTTAACCGCTGAATATTCACCAGCAAGCACATTCAGCATAGAAGATAAGATTGTGTGGTTAAATCAATTGATTGGTAAAGAAGCCATTATTGATGTGATACAGGATAACAGTGCAGCAAATATAACCAGTCAGTACTGTACAAACGTACGATTTAACCAATTTAACTTAGTTAGTCATCATCACTCGGGCTTGCACGATAAACAATCATTAGCAGAAGCGATTGAACAGGTACATCTACACTACCAAACGCAATTACAACCTCAAGTTTAATCTAATACCATTAATCAGGTTAAATAAGTGTTCAAAGATTGCGTAAGAAAAATCGCTTAGCATAGGCAGAAATTACAGCGAGTGAGTTGTTCTACCTTAAAATTCTAACAAGCTTATAAGCGATGTTAATGAGTAAGAATGATCACATTCTGGTGCTGATTGGTACAATCGTTTAAATAATAATAAAGGCTGCAAATGCAGCCTTTAGTCCGGTATAAAGCCTGCGTATTATAATACTTGCGCGATAGCTTTACACACTGCTGGCATATTGTTTTTGGTTAAACCAGCCACACTTATACGGCCAGAACCCACAATATAAATGGCAAATTCATCTTTTAAACGTGCCACTTGTTGTTTATTTAAGCCTGAAAAACTAAACATACCATTTTGACGTGAAATAAAGCTAAAGTCTTGTTCTACACCTTCCGCTTTTAAACTTTCAACAAAAAGCGTACGCATTTCTGCGATACGTTGGCGCATCTCAGTTAATTCACCTTCCCAGAGTTGACGCAATTCTGGATTAGATAAAATGGTACTCACAATTAAACCGCCATGTGCTGGAGGGTTTGAGTAATTTGCACGGATGGTTTTTTTGATTTGGCTAAAGCTGTTAGTTGCTGTGTTTTCATCTTCTGCTACAACGGTAACTGCACCTATACGTTCATTGTATAAACCAAAGTTTTTAGAAAATGAATTAGCGATTAATAACTCTGGCAGCACGGCTGCAACAGCACGAAGACCTTGTGCATCTTCTTCAATGCCCACACCAAAACCTTGGTAAGCAAAATCAAATAACGGCAACAATTGTTTATCTAAACAAAGTTGTGCCACCTGGCTCCACTGTGCCAATGATAAATCAATACCGGTAGGGTTATGGCAACAGCCATGTAGTAACACAACATCGCCAGGCTGCGCAGTGGCAAGATCGGCTAGCATGGCATCGAAATCCATATCATGAGTTTCGGCTTTATAGTAACGGTATTCTTTAACCACTAGTCCAGCTGTTTCAAAAATATTTTGATGATTTGCCCAAGTAGGATTGCTTACCCAAATGGTAGTAGATTGAGTGTTACGAACTAAGAACTCAGCAGCAACACGTAATGCGCCTGTACCACCTGGAGCTTGTGCAGTTGCGGCACGTTTATCACTGATGATCTTGCTGTCTTGTCCAAATAATAAACCTTGAACAACCTGGTTATATGCTTGAACACCTTCAATACCAAGATAATTTTTGGTCGATTCTGTTTCAAGTAAGATTGCTTCTGCTTTTTTTACAGATTTTAGTACAGGTGTTTGTCCTGCCTCATCTTTATAAATACCGACACCTAAATTGACTTTATGTGCACGAGTATCAGCTTTAAAAGCGTCAGTTAAGCCTAAAATGGGGTCTGCTGGAGCTAGCGTTACTTCAGAAAAGATCATACAACTATCCTAAGTGGTGGGTGATACAAATTTTGCTTAGTTATACCATTGTATCAACAAACTGAGTAGTGAGTTTTTTGATTGTTGCGACAAAATGAGCTTTTCGTATTGTTATACCCAATCAACACAAAAATGTGATCATTCTTACTGCTTAGCATTGCTTATAGTTTCGTTAGAAATGTTGAAGATAAGACAACTCGCTTGCTGCAATTCATGCCTATGCTAAGCAATTTTTCTACTCACTATTTATCCAGATTACAATTAGCAATATTGATTGAATTTGAGGCATAAAAAAAGGAACCCTAAGGTTCCTTTTTCCAAAACATTTCACTAATTACTTAGTTAATGCTTCTTTTGCTTTTTCAACTAAAGTTGCAAATACAACTTTGTCAAATACAGCGATGTCAGCCAAAATCTTACGATCGATTTCGATAGACGCCTTTTTCAGACCGTTGATGAAACGGCTGTAAGACAGACCATTTTGACGTGAAGCCGCATTAATACGTGCAATCCATAATTGACGGAATTGACGTTTTTTCTGACGACGGTCACGGTAAGCATATTGACCAGCTTTAGTTACTGCTTGAACAGCAACACGGTAAGTACGGCTACGAGCGCCATAATAACCTTTAGCTAGTTTAAGTACTTTTTTGTGACGAGCACGAGCGGTTACACCACGCTTAACTCTAGGCATTTGTTATCTCTCCTTTAATTAAGCGTATGGTAGTTGACGTGCAATTGCTGGCACATCAGACTTAGCGACTAAACATTTAGCACGTAAGTGACGCTTACGCTTAGTGCTCTTCTTGGTCAAAATGTGACGTAAGTGTGCTTGTTTGCGTTTGAAACCATTAGCGGTTTTCTTAAAACGCTTTTGTACACCCTTGTCTGTTTTCATTTTAGGCATTTCTAAAACTCCGCATTGGGACGTTAATAAACGTAAGGCGAGCAAAAGCCTCAAGAGACTTTTGCTACTTTAGGTTGCCCTACTATTTCTTTTTAGGTGCTAGCACCATAATTGCTTGACGACCTTCCATTTTAGGGAAAGATTCGACAACCGCATACTCTTCCAAATCAGCCTTGATACGGTTCAAAAGATCCATACCTAGGTTTTGGTGTGCCATTTCGCGACCACGGAAACGCAGCGTAATTTTCGCTTTGTCCCCATCTTCTAGAAAACGAATCAGGTTGCGTAGTTTTACCTGATAGTCGTTTTCATCAGTGCCTGGACGGAATTTAATTTCCTTAACCTGGACCTGTTTCTGCTTCTTTTTTTGTTCCTTTTGAGCTTTCGCTTTATCAAAAAGGAACTTACCGTAGTCCATTATGCGACAGACAGGAGGCTCAGCATTCGGGCTGATCTCTACGAGATCAACGCCTGCTTCATCTGCAATACTCTGAGCTTCTTTAATGCTAACGATACCAATTGATTCACCTTCTAAATCCGATAAACGGACTTCAGGAACACCAGTGATTTCTTCATTGATTCTATTAGGGGCTGGCTGTCGCCCTGCTGTTCTTTTGATCTTTATGACCTATTCCTCCAACAATTTGAGACTACGGAGCGAAATTTGTTGACGTATTTTAGAGGCAAAATCTTCTAATTTTAACTTGCCTAAATCAATACCGTCACGTGTACGCACCGCGACTTCCTTATTTTCCATTTCTTGATCACCAACGACCAACAAATAAGGCACACGTCTTAGTGTGTGTTCGCGTATTTTAAAGCCTATTTTCTCATTCCTCAAGTCAAAAGATGCTCGAATACCCTGTTCTTTGAAGAATTTAACGATTTCTTCAACATAATCAGCTTGTTTATCGGTAATATTCATTACAACAACTTGCATTGGAGCAAGCCACGTTGGGAATTTACCTGCGTATTCTTCTATCAAGATACCTAAGAAGCGCTCTAACGAACCTAAAATAGCACGATGGATCATTACCGGCGTTTGGCGACTGTTGTCTTCAGCAACATAAGTTGCACCTAAACGAGTCGGTAATGCGTAATCGAGCTGTACTGTACCACATTGCCATGCACGATCTAAACAATCATGTAAGGTAAATTCGATTTTTGGGCCATAAAACGCACCTTCGCCTGGTAATATCTCAAATTCGATATTATTTGCGGCTAAAGCTTGTTTCAGTGCTTCTTCTGCACGGTCCCACATTGCGTCATCACCGATACGCTTTTCTGGGCGTGTCGATAATTTAACAACAATGTTTTCGAAACCAAATGTAGCGTAAGTATCATATACCATTTGGATACATGCACTCACTTCTTGTTGAACTTGATCGTCGGTACAGAATATATGCGCGTCATCTTGGGTAAAACCACGTACTCGCATTAAACCGTGTAAAGAACCTGATGGTTCGTTACGGTGACAACATCCAAACTCTGCCATACGTAATGGCAAATCACGGTAAGATTTTAACCCTTGGTTAAAGATCTGTACGTGGCCTGGGCAGTTCATTGGCTTAATTGCATATTCGCGGCTTTCACTGTTTGTCGTGAACATGGCTTCTGAATATTTGTCCCAATGGCCAGAACGCTCCCATAAAGAACGGTCCATCATTAATGGGCCTTTCACTTCTTGGTAAGTGTATTGACCTAATTTTTGACGAATAAACTTTTCAAGCTCTAGGAATATGCTCCAACCATCGTTATGCCAAAACACCATTCCTGGTGCCTCTTCTTGCATGTGGTATAAGTCTAACTGTTTACCAATTTTACGGTGGTCACGCTTTGCGGCTTCTTCTAGGCGAACTAAGTGAGTTTTTAGGGCTTTTTTGTCTGCCCATGCCGTGCCGTAAATACGCTGCAACATTTTGTTTTCAGAGTTACCGCGCCAGTATGCACCTGCGATACTCATTAACTTGAAATTTTGACAAAAACGCATGTTAGGTACATGTGGGCCGCGACACATATCAATGTATTCTTCGTGGTGATATAGCGCAGGCGTGGCATCTTTGCTGATATTTTCATCTAAGATTGCCATTTTATATTCTTCGCCACGTTGTGCGAATGTGTCACGCGCTTCTTGCCAAGAAACCACTTTTTTAACGACGTCATAGTTAGTTTTGGCTAAATCTAACATGCGTTTTTCAAGCGCTTCGATATCTTCTTGAGTTAGTTTGTGATCTAAATCGATATCGTAATAAAAACCGTTGTCGATAACAGGGCCAATCGCCATTTTAGTTTCAGGCCACATTTGCTTGATAGCATGACCCAATAAATGCGCACAAGAATGGCGAAGGATTTCAACACCCTCTTCGTCTTTAGCCGTAATGATAGCTAACTCTGAATCTGCTGTAATTAGGTCTGTTGCATCTTTAAGCTCACCGTTAACACGGCCAGCAATACAAGCTTTTGCTAAGCCAGGACCGATATCGAGTGCAACATCAAGAGTTGATACAGGATTGGCAAACTCACGTTTGCTGCCATCAGGCAATGTAATAATAGGCATGAAATGTCCTTGTCCAGTGGTGACCCGCACGTAGGGCCACATGGTAATTAAGTATGTTCTTTTGGAACGAGAGACACGTTAATGAAATCAAGACAGTACAGGAGTCTTAGTTACCCAAAAACGTAGGTCGATATTCTATGTGATAAGCGCTTTGTGGCGCAACCATGTAAGGCTTAATATCGATAATATTTAGGCCAGGTTGCAAATATCCTTACACTCAAATTTCGATATTTTTATTATTTTTAATATACAAGCGCTTATGTCAGATTTCGCTATTTAGATATTGTTAACATTAACTGGCCATCCACTTTGATGATAAAATAACATCCCATAACATTTTGTATTAAAATAAATAAATTAACATAACACCCGTAGTGATAATTTTAGAATCAAAATAATTCAACGATATAAAATCAGTACTATGGTTGAGCCAGAATAATAAAATCCCACTATAATCATTATATCGACAACAGTGGGAGGCTTTACGATGAGATTATTATCACGCGCAATTTGTTGCCCGCATTGCGGTCATCATCAACATATCACGATAGATGCAAGTGCAGGCGATCAAGAGTATTACGATGATTGCCGCATTTGCTGTAACCCTATTCATATACGTATGCACTTAGATGACAACCGGCGTATGATAGAGTTACATGTTGATTCAGATGATGAACAAATATACTGAGTGTTAGCGCATTTCCTGCAGCTAGCCACGTTTTACTCAACTGACGTGGCTACTGTGACATAGGTGATAGTAGTAACTTAACTATTAACAAGCTGCTTTTTAGCCAAAATACGCTCTACAGTATCGACTATGACTTGTGTCTGGCTGTCTATTTCAATATTGATATCATCGCCGACCTGATAATCGCTTAAGTTAGTTAATTTCAGTGTTTCAGGAATTAAGTGCAACATAAACCCGCTATCACTCACCTGTCCTACGGTTAAACTACAGCCATTAATACCAATAAACCCCTTGTAAAAAATGTAGTGCATCCATTTCGGATCTATTTCTAGTTCAATATTATAGTGTTCTGCCGTATTGCTAACAGATTTTACCTTTGCCTGAGTATGTATATGCCCAGACAAAATATGCCCACCGATTTCAGTACCAAACGTCAGCGAACGTTCAATATTA
Organism: Shewanella inventionis; assembly: GCF_019931735.1. Lineage (NCBI taxonomy): Bacteria > Pseudomonadati > Pseudomonadota > Gammaproteobacteria > Alteromonadales > Shewanellaceae > Shewanella > Shewanella inventionis. The sequence continues at coordinate 2,901,549 of NZ_CP082926.1, forward strand.
ACTCTATCGCCAACAGCGGTTTTACCTAAATTTGTCAGCTGTAATGTTTCTTCCATTACATCAAAGAAAACCTTATCATTTAATATCTTGGTTACAGTAAGACAAACGCCATTATTGGCTACACTTGCACCTGTTACTAATCCCTTTGTTAATTCTGGTGTCATTGCGACTTCAAAGGTTTTTAGGCCTGCAGCTTTATAAATTGATACCACTTCACAAGTGGCTTGAACTATACCAGTAAACATATTTCTCTCGTTCCGTAATAGGCTTTTTGATGAATAATACAGGTTTTCAAATTCAGCGCTTAATTAAATTAGCGCTTCCGGTTCTTATTGCCCAGGTCACCCAAACAATGATGGGGTTTATCGACACAGTTATGGCGGGGCGTGTCAGTGCCGTTGATATGGCCGCTGTGGCAGTTGGCACTAGTCTCTGGTTACCTGCGATATTATTTGTACAGGGATTGTTAATGTCTTTTACACCTGTGTTTTCGCAGCACCATGGCGCAAATAACCAAAAAATCATCCCATCGCTTATTTTTCAAGCTGGATATATTGCCATAATTGGTGCTATTGGCGTGATGATCTTTCTCGCATCTTCAACCTATTTACTCGATTTGATGAATTTAGAACCACAGTTACACGCATTAACGGTAGGTTATATCGACGCGATCTTGTGGGGAGCGCCTGCATTTGTGATTTACCAGGTGTTAAGGGGCTGTAGTGAAGGCATTTCTTATACGATGCCACCAATGATGATAGGTTTTATTGGACTTGCCGTAAACATTCCTGCCAACTACATCTTTATATACGGTGGATTTGGGATCCCTGCCATGGGTGGTGCCGGCTGTGGTGTTGCAACGGCATTAGTTTTTTGGGCAATGTTAGCTGCAATGGTTATCTACATGCTTGTGGATAAAACATTTAAAGAACTTGCTCCTTTTAAACACTTCTATCGTCCGCATTTAGCCAACATGTGGTCAATGACTAAACTTGGAATGCCAATCGCAATGGCCTTGTTTTTTGAAGTCAGTTTATTTGCTGTTATCGCATTATTTCTGGCGCCATTAGGCTCTAATGTCGTGGCGAGTCATCAAATAGCCCTTAATTTTTCATCTATTGTATTTATGCTGCCTTTGTCTATCGGTATCGCAGTGTCAATTCGTATTGGCTACTATCTTGGTCGAAACCAACCTGAAATTGCAGCATTGGTAGCCAGAGTGGGCTTAGGGTTATCACTTATGTTGGCGGTATGTACTGCGTTTTTAACCGTTATGTTTAGGCATGAAATCGCCCTGCTATATAACGACAATCCTGAAGTTGTTGCATTAGCAGGTAGTTTAATGATGCTGGCAGCCTTTTATCAAATATCAGACTCGGTACAGGTGGTTGCTGCAGGCGCCCTGCGTGGTTATAAAGATACCCGTAGTGCTTTTTACATCACGTTATTTTCTTATTGGTGTGTTGGCATGACAACCGGGTATGTTTTAGGTTACACCGATTTTATTGTACACCCAATTGGGGCACATGGTTTTTGGATAGGGTTAATTGCAGGCTTAACCGTTGCTGCTATTTTGTTTGCTGCTCGGCTAAAGTACATCCAAAAGAAAGGATTTGAGTTTCAACAAATTGGATAAATTGATTAAGAATTTAACGTTTTTGTACTGACGATTGCTTAACCTTGAATCAAGTTGCACAGCAAATCACCATTTAGTCATAAAAATGTTTTTTTTACTTGCAAGCAACCGCCTATCCCACTTAAGATAGCGACCGCTTTAAAGCAAAACATAATTGGTGTTTTGCTTTAAACAATACACCCGTAGCTCAGTTGGTAAAAAAGAGTAGCACTACCTACTCATTTGAAAAGCTGTGTTAGGTGTCGGTATTCTCGATGTAGAAAGCAGTCCACTCGGGTGTACCACTCTTCTGACAGAGTTTAAACAGTCAAATTCAAACAATACACCCGTAGCTCAGTTGGTTAGAGCACTACCTTGACATGGTAGGGGTCGGTGGTTCGAGTCCACTCGGGTGTACCACTCTTCTGACAGAGTCTAAATAGTCAGATTCAAACAATACACCCGTAGCTCAGCTGGTTAGAGCACTACCTTGACATGGTAGGGGTCGGTGGTTCGAGTCCACTCGGGTGTACCATTTCTTGCTGTAATTCAATATTTTACCTCGTTTTACATCACTTTGCTCTGTGCCCAAACCAAATTAAAGAACTACTATCTTAAAATTTATTCAAACAGGTACAACATTTCAAGCACTCAATAAATTGATATGTTTTCACGCCGGTAAAAATCAAAGCTAACATCATTTGTGCCCAAACTTGTGCCCATGTGCCCAAAGTAGTTTTTAAAAGTGACTTGCTGTGACCCCTACCCTAGTTAGTAAAAATTGAACATCTTTCACATAACCGTTAGTTTCTATTTATACAATTTGAGAGTTTATGCGCAGGTGTTGTAAAAACGTTTTACAGATTTTGCGCAATTAGTACTTAATTGATTATTAGAGGTGTGGCGAAACCGAAAATCGTGTAGTAAATTTCATGGGCGATAGCTTTCTTACCATTAGCAATTATGATAATTTTACCTTTGGCTTGACACCACCCTACTGCGTTGGGAAACGTCATTATTAAACCGTTTATTTTTCTTGAAGTGGCAATTATCTCAAGCAGTATGTGATGTAACTAAATTGAGTTTTAGTGCTTTACCATAGAGAGATAATCGTCATGATAACAATTCCAAACATAGTGCGTAATACCATGATGCCGATCGGTCAATACCATTCAAGCCGATCACTTTTTTGTTCGCCAGTAGACCTCCGTAAAATCTAGCTTCAGTGATCGGCTTCAGTCAAGGTATTTAGTTTTTTTCGCATCGATTCGCCTTTTAATTCCAACTTTATTGCTCCGTGAACAAGTCGATCTAGAATCGCATCAGCATGTGTCGATTCTCCTATCATTTCATACCAATTTTCTATCGGTAATTGACTGGCAATTAATGTCGATTTTGTATCATATCTTGCATCAATTAATTCCAATAAATCACTACGTTGTTGAGCCGTTAATGGCTCTAATCCCCAATCATCTAAGATCAGTAAATTAGCAGAGCTAAGCTTGTTGATCAGTTTTCGATAACTACCATCGGCTTGCGCTAAGAACATCTTTTCTAATAGCTCCTTGAGCCTAAAATAATAAACGCTACTCCCTTGTTGGCAGTGGTTTTGACCAAGAGCGCAAGCGAGGTAAGTTTTGCCGCACCCCGTTGCTCCCGTAATCAAAATATTTTGGTGAAGGCGAAGCCATTCACCTTGTGCTAATGAACGGATCTGAGTTTTATCGAGTTGTCGTGCTGCGCCATAGTTGAGTTGAGCAAGCGTGCCACCAACTCTGAACTTTGCTTGTCGAGTTAGGCGGTCAATTTTACGCTGGTCACGCTGCGTTATTTCATGCTCAAGCAATAAACTTAGCCGCTCTTCGAAGCTTTGTTCTACGTATAGATTAGGTTGTTCAAGTTGCTGTAATAGCGCATCACGTATGCCGCTTAGCTTTAAGTTACTTAACTGGTTATTGACTTGTTGATTGATATTTTTCATAAGATTTCCTTTGATTGGTTAGTTTTTATTAATGGTAATAGTTATTGCCGCGGATATTTTTATGATCAATATCTTGTAGCGAATCACCCTGAGCTTGTGGCAAGGGTTGCTTATCCAAGCCTTTTTCTAAGATGGTTTTCACTTGTTTTACGCGAGTAACACCTGTGGCTAATGCGCGATGACAGGCGGCTTCAAGACGTTGGTCTGTAAACTTCTTGCCTAGGCTTAATAACCCCATACAAGCACGGTAGCTTTGCTCTGGATGCTTTTTAGCTTGCATCAATTGCATAACAAACTGCTCGGTTGATTTACCAAACTGACTTGCCCAGCGCTCAAATCGCTGCGGTGTCCATTGCTGTTGTTTTTGGTGAGCGATAGGCATATGTAGCTCAAGTGTTGTATGCGCACCTTCTCGGTATGATCTGGGGTGAACAGCGACTCGTATGCCTTGATGGTAGAGTGTCACCAATTTTCCTGAGGCATGTGCTTCAAGTTTTTGCTTGATCAAGGTATGTGGCACTGAGTAATAGTGCTTTTCAATCTCAATATGATAATCAATATGTACGCTCACTTGTTTCACTAAGGTGTAGCTGTAAGGCAGCATGGGCAATGGTTTTAACGCTGGTTTATCAATGGCTTCAAATTGACTTAATCGTGAGCCAGGATGTTTTTTCATTTGTCGCTGATTTAAATCGATGAGTAATTCTTGAATCTTTAGATTTAATTGACGCAAGCTAAAGAAGGTTTCATTACGAAGACGTGCCATGATCCAACGTTCAACAATTTGTACACCCACTTCAGCCTTGGCTTTATCCTTTGGTTTATAGGGTCTTGCAGGCACAATGACGGTATCGTAATGCGTCGCTAGTTGTTGGTAGGTTGGGTTTAAGTCAGGCTCATATCGGCAGGGTTTGGTGACGGCACTTTTAAGGTTGTCAGGAATGATCTGCTCAGGAACACCACCAAGAAACTCAAAACAACGGGCATGACTCATCACCCAATCTTCAAGTTTCTGGCTGTAAGTCGCTTCGGCATAGGTATAATTTGATGCCCCCATGACCGCGACGAACACTTGTGCAGTACGGCATTCGCCTGTACTTCTATCAACAATACTCATGGTTGGGCCACAGTAATCCACAAACAGTTTTTCACCAGCTTTATGGTTTTGTCGCATCGAGGGTTTTTGGCATTTAAGCCATGCCTTGTACTGACGGCAGAAGTGAGTGTAACTGTAAAAACCTTCCGCGTGCCGCTCTTTGTATTCTTCCCAAAGCAGCAACAACGTCATGGTTTTAGGCCGAAGCTCTTGTTGAACTAACGACCAGTCAGGAATGGTAAAGCCTTTTAAACGAGGCTTTGTTTTGAAAAACGCTTGTTGTAGAGAGTTATCATCCCACTTCTCATCAAGCGGCCAGCAAGTAATGTCTAGCTCTGCTGATTTACAGGCATATTTAGACACGATTGAGGGTGAAACAGATAAGCTTTTTGCTATCTGACGATGACTGAGTTTACAGCCGTATTTTAGTCTTAAAATTTCTTTGAGTTTACGCATTGAAATAGGTGCCGTTGGCATGGTCATTCTCATCATCAAAAATGAAAAGAATAACGGTTAAAAACACCTACTGGCAGACAAAAAGTACAAAAAACGAACGGTACTATTCAAGCCGATCACTCAATACTATTTTGACCGAAAAGTGATCGGCATCGATGGTATTGAGTGATCGCGATGAATGGTATTAGGTGATCGGCTTAGATGGTATTAGGTGATCGCGATGCATGAGAATATGCACATAGAAAATAGTATTAAAGAACTAGCCAGAAGAACTCCCTCTAGCGACCTTTCCCATTGCCAGAATATAGATCACTACATCCAGAAACTTGGATTTAATAATCGCCATCACCTTAAGACTTATCTGAGTGCTCAAAAACCTAATAGTCCGATTTTTACTCAATTAGCCAAAGCAATATGTGCTATCCGTGAACCGAGTACAGAGCCTTATGGAGCTCTTGAGTTTGTAGAGTACCGAACTGGATATCGAATTCGCGGTGGCTACAACGTTGATGTTCATGACATTTGGCTCGGCTTAGATGCTGATTATCGTGATGTCAGAATTCCAAGTGGGGACTTTGATGCCAAAAGAGTTGTACCTTATACTAGAAACGATGCTGATACGACTATATATGTAATAGAGAATCTATACGAGCTACAGGCGTGGGAAAAGCATAAGTGGCAAGGAATGGCAGTTGTGTCCTTTACATTAATACAAACTCATTACAAACATTTTTTCGCGTCTGAGGGCAGGCTTATCGAAGGCTATGATGAAGATCATGCACGTAAAGTCATACAAGCAAGAACTGAAATACGCAGGATTCTTGGTAATAGTGGCTTAACTATTGATGAAGTTCTTTAGTATTTAAGCTCTTTGTATAATTAGGGATATCTAGCCCCACCAGTAGATAATACAATATCCATGATATTGTATTATCTCGCCATGACCCCACGTGGCGAGATCAATGTGAGAAATCTCAGGGAGCAATGTGTTGGTTTAAGACTCACTTCTTAAGGTATGAAGGTTCATAAAGTCACCGGCGGTGACTTAGATACAATAAATCCAGATCTATTGACACACAGATATTTTGGATCTAACAAGCTATTCAAGACCATTAGTAGCCTAGCTAGCGACAAACCTTCATTATTTCCTGTCATAAAACCATCCTTAAACCTAAATAAATTCTACTCACCAAAAGAATAGATTCTGTAAAATCTATATCATCGAGCAAGCGAGCGGCACTTAAATAGATCGTCATTTTTTATATCTGTCCACCCACACCTTTAAACTTCTCAACAAAAGTGGCAATTTTCTGAAAAACCGTTTGCTTCTGAGTTCGGTACTGTGGGTTCAATGGGCTAAGTTTGGGCAGCGCCTCATTAAGTGCAGTGCCATTTTCAGAGGCGTACTCACGTTTGAGTGATGACGCAATATAGCGTTTGGCTGCTTCTTCATTGAGCTTTTCAGAGGCAATAATGGCATTGGCTTCGCGCTTCTGCTCCGCCTGGGCGAACTTGAAGAAGGCGTCGATAATGCTGGCTTTGTCATTGATCTCATCTAGGTTTGTCTGGTTAATAAAATCAACCACCAAGCTCTCCTTCGCTCTATTGCCAAGGCTACCGCGGATCATACGACGAACATCTTCAATCAAGCCTTCTTTGCTCTTGTTCTTCTTATTGTGATCAAAAATCAGTTCAAGAATGTAATCGAGGTTAATTTCTTGAGATTTAAGCAAATCAATTTCAAAGACCACATCGTCCCAGTCTACCGTTGACTTATCTTTGTCCTGACCTTCTTTATCGCGTCGCAACCAGTCGCGGGTATCGTTGTAGGTAGAGCGATAATCTTGAATAGCACGCTCGCTTGGCATATCGATGGTTTGCATTGCCTCGATGTCAGCATCGTCCAAATAGTACTTTGACTTGAACTCTTCAACAGCTTGTTCATCACTAGTATCTAAGCTTTGCAGTGCTTTTAATCCAGCAAACTCATCGTAGTTTTGTAAAATATTTTCTGCTTTGAGGTATTCACCAAATAGCTTGGCAAATTCCTTTTTATCTTGTTCTTTTTCAATATTTTCTGGGTTTGGAAAACGTTCTTGCAGTTCTTTTACGATATCAACAAAACCACGACGCGCTTGGCCAGTAGCAATATCGTTAAAGCCTTCCATGTATTCTTTGTAACTCTTCTCCAACACCACGTTTTTGGTGTTTTTGTCACCAAACAAGGTGATGGCATCAATGGTTGCCTGCTCCAAGTCCCGGAAGGTAACAATATTGCCGAAAGTCTTCGTTGCATCATAAATGCGGTTAGTGCGAGAAAATGCCTGCATCAAGCCGTGATAGCGCAAATTCTTATCAACAAACAAGGTGTTGAGCGTAGGCGCATCAAAGCCCGTTAAAAACATACCGACCACGATAAGCAGATCTATTTCTTGATTCTTCACGCGCTGGGCAAGGTCACGGTAGTAGTTCTGAAAGCCATTACTGTCCACGCCATAGTTAGATTTAAACATGGCGTTGTAATCCGTAATCGCGGCGCTCAAAAACTCTTTTGCACTGCTGTTCATAGCGCTAACTTCAAAACTCTCATCTAAAATATCACCAATGGCGTCCTGCTCTTCATTGGCAGCAAATGAGAAGATAGTCGCAATGCGCAGAGGTTTACTTGTGGGTCCATTCTCAGCCTCGGCCTGCAATGTTTTGAAGGTTTCATAGTACACTTTCGCCGCATCAACACTACTTACCGCAAACATGGCGTTAAAGCCTTTCGCGCCAGAATAGGCTCGATGGGTTTTCTGGTTAAAATGATTGAGAATGTACTGTGAGATTTCACGAATGCGCATCGGGTGTAAGAACGCTTGTTTGTTCTCAGCGGCACTGAGTTTTTTATCATCCTGTTCAGTCTCAATACTCTTAAATTGCGGGCGAACGTCGTTATAGTCCACTTTGAACTTGAGGACTTTTTCATCACGAATGGCATCGGTGATCACATAAGTGTGCAACTGCTGGCCAAACACGTCGCCCGTGGTTTCTGCACCCAGCGCGTTTTCTGGGAAAATTGGCGTACCGGTAAAGCCAAACTGGTAGTACTTTTTAAATTTCTTCTTCAGGTTTTTCTGCGCTTCACCAAACTGGCTTCGATGACACTCATCAAAAATAAATACCACTTGCTTGTTGTAAATAGGTAAATCACTTTCGCTTTTGATTAAGTTGTTGAGCTTTTGGATCGTGGTAACAACGATCTTGTTATCGTCTTTATCCAGGTTACTCTTAAGCCCTGCGGTACTATCTGAACCGTTCACACTATCAGGTGAGAAGCGCTGATACTCTTTCATGGTCTGATAGTCGAGATCTTTTCTGTCCACTACAAAAAAGACTTTATCGATACAGTCTAAATCGGTGGCCAAACGTGCCGCTTTAAAGCTGGTGAGTGTTTTACCTGATCCTGTAGTGTGCCAAATGTACCCACCGCTTTCGGTGTTGCTCCAATTCTTAGCGTTAAATGCGCTCTTAATCTTCCATAAAATGCGCTCTGTAGCAGCAATTTGGTAGGGGCGCATTACAAGTAAGGTATTGCTTACGTCAAACACCGAGTAACGCAAGATCACTTCAAGCAACGTCTCTTTCTGGAAAAAAGTGGCGGTAAAGTCTTTTAAATCCTTGATTAGCGTATTGTCTGATTTCGCCCAGTTCATCGTAAAATCGAAGCTGTTTTTGTCGCGCTTGGTTGTATTGGCAAAATAGCGCGTGTCGGTGCCATTAGAGATCACAAACAGCTGTAAGAACTTGTACAAGGAGTTCTCAGCATTAAAGCTTTCTTTGCTGTAGCGATGTATTTGGTTAAACGCCTCACGGATCGCCACACCACGCTTTTTCAGTTCGATTTGCACCAACGGCAAACCATTGACCAAAATCGTCACATCATAACGATTGGCATGGCTTCCCGTTTGCTCAAACTGCTTAATAACCTGCACTTTGTTACGCGCAATGGTCTTCTTGTCGAACAGGTAGATGTTTTCTATATGGCCATCATCAAAAACAAAATCGAAGATATAGTCACTGTGCACCTTGCGGGTTTTATCGAGAGTATTGTCGCTGGGTGTGTTCAGGTATTGCTCACAAAATCGAACCCACTCGGCATCGGTAAACTCAACTTTATTCAGGGCTTGTAGCTGCTTGCGTACATTCGCCAGCATGGCATCGGGTGTCGTTAGGGCAGGTAAATACTCATAGCCCTGATTACTTAGATCCTGAATCAGCTCACGCTCTAAATCACCTTCGCTCTGAAAGTTTTCTGCTACTTTCCATTCTTTAGTGTATTTATCTAAAACGATAAAATTATTGGATTCTGCAACTGCTTTATACGTTGTCATTCATCTACATCCTGTATCTTTTCGTTAGCAATGGTGTTTTCCCAAATGGAAATAGCCACAGCATCGCATTATTCAGTGACTTGCCAATGGCCGGTTTTATCTGAACCTACTCGGGTTAACCTGCCTTCTTTTTGTAGTTTGCTAATGGCACGACCAATGGTTCTAACGTCTTTATTCAAGGTATCCGCGAGTTGTTGTCGGGTCAGCTCGGGCGTGCTACTCAGCAATGCTAAAATAGCCTCAGGCGTTTTAAGGCCCGTTAAATTCAGAAGGACATTTACAGGGGCGTTTCGGCCTACCTTTAGAAGGGCGTTTACAGAGGCATTCAACTGGCTGGCGTTTAATTCACCCACCTGCTGGCTGATTTGTGCCACTAAATTCAAAATATCGGTGGTAATGGTAAACGGCGGTTGGTAGACCATTACTCTGTATCCTTTTTCTTACTATCTTGCCCAAGTAGCTTTTTAACCTCACGATCAAAATCTGATTCGTACAACCTGTCTTGTATAACACGGTATTTTTCAAATTCGCTTTCAGCGTGGGCCTTTGCAATGGTGGCCGTGACTTTGCCTGCATCTTGTAACACTTCGCGGTCAGTGGCTTCGATAAAGCGATTAAGCCTTAGCTCCCAATCGGCCATCGTCATTGGGATTTGCCTCAATGCCATGTCTTCGGCCAAATCAAGATAGGCGTTGACCAGCCTTTGCAGTTGCGCCAATTCATTATCAGTTAAATAATTCTTGGCAATACTGACATCAAATTTTTGAATTTTGCCTTGCGGAGCCGCTTTCCAAGAGGTTAGTCCCATGTTGTCTTTTTCGGCATCAGCGCGGTGATAGACAACTTCAGCAGCGGTTTGACCATGAATCGCCCAGTGCAATTTATTTTGCACCGTAGCGAAAAAGCGTTTTGTTACTTGCCCTGTTACATCGTAATCGATTGATGTTGCGTAAATATCGGTGATTTTTTGATAAAATTTGCGCTCACTCAGGCGTATTTCACGAATGCGAGCTAATTGCTCTTCGAAATACTTTTTGCCCAATATCGTGCCATCATTTTTTAGGCGTTCATCGTCCATGGCAAAGCCTTTGATGGTGTATTGGTTAAGCACCTCAGTAGCCCATTTTCTAAACTGTACAGCCCGCTCTGAGTTCACCTTGTAGCCCACTGCAATGGTTGCAGCAAGTTTGTAATGCTTAGTGTTGTAGTTTTTGCCATCCTTAGCAGTTATTCGAAAATCTCGAATAACTGAATTTTCTTCTAATTCTCTGTCACCAAAAATCTTTTTAAGGTGATAGTTAATGGTATGAGTTTCTACATCATACAACACACCCATCATTTTCTGGCTTAGCCAAATATCCTCATCGGCATAAATGGCTTCAACGCCGCCTTCACCCGTGGCCGCAATAAAGGTAAGGTACTCGGCAGCAGAAGAACGAAGAATGGTCGCTGGCGGTGTTTTGCTTGATTTACTCATTAAGCTGCCTCATCTGATTTCGGAAAGCTTAATAACAGGTCACGATAATACTCGTATTGCTTTTGACGTAACTCGATTTCGCGGGGAAGGCCTTCGGTGATGGAGGTAGTCAGTATCTCGAACTTATCCAAAATAGCCACGATACGTTCTTGCTCGTTCAACGACTTTTTCTCATCATTCGGATACGGTACGGGAATTTTTACCTTCGAAAAGCCTTTAATCAATAATGTATTGATTTTCGTGCGTGCAACATATTTAGCTTTTGAAGCAATAAAATTTGCTGTCTGCATACAATAGGAAACATATTTAGGATTCATGCGATGGCGTAGCGCATAACAGTGGTCGTGTATTGCCACCTTGTCACTACCGAGCCAAGCGGTAGCTTTACCAACCTCTTCCACGGTTTCTCCTACGTCTGTAAATACGACATCTCCCGATTCAACGTATCGCAATGATTCTGCTAGTTCTAAACGAACTTGTGATAGCGCATGAGTGGTAAATGTTCCAAAGTGAGTATAAATTTCTCCATAATGCAAAACCTGAACTCCACCATCACTTACATAGTCAGCTTTTGTAAATCGCTTACCACGAATAAATTCACCGACTTCACCTAACGTCTTCCACTCAACTTCGCCATCTTCAAAACTCAACAACTGGTCGCGGTAGTAGTTGTATTGTTTTTTCCGCATGTTAAGCTCGGCGGTCAGCTCGGCGGTCAGCTCGGCGGTCATGGCGGTAAATGCGTCCAGAATACGCACAATTTCAGCTTGTATTGCCAGCGATTTTTCTGGGTTATCTGGGCATGGTATGGGGAGCGGTATATCAACCAGCTTTCCTTTGGTCAGCTTGGCGCGACCACCACCAGATAAAAACGGAACAAAGTTAACAATACAAAGATAGTGATATAGGTAGCGTGTATTGAGACCTTCTTTACCTCTCACAACATGAACATGGTTGTTTGCCCAGAACCGACCCGTTGCGTATTGAATAGAGTAGTTATCAAGACTTGCTGAACCATCTTCAGCAATAAGCACGAACTCACCATCATGTGTGTAGCCGTCAACATAATCTTGAATGTTGTTTGCGCCATAATACGGCGTTTCTCCTGCTACACGCAGCGCAGCTTTTACGGGCTTTCGACCACTATTGGCTATTTCAACCGCGTGTTCATTCCCTAGCGTCGTCCACTCAACCTCAACCCCATCCAGCAGTTTCTCTAAATAGTTCAACTGACTCATGCCTCAACCTCCTCACCTTCAATTTCCGCCACAATGGCGTCAATATCACTGCGAAGCGCATCAATTTTAGCAACGGTGGTTTTAAGTTCGGCATTAAGCTCCGCAATATTCACTAACTCACGGTTGTCTTTCGCTTCTACATAACTGCTCACCGAGAGGTTGTAGCTGTTGCCTGCTATGACGTCCAAATCAACCGATTTAGCAAAGTGATCCACGTTCTCTTTGCTGGCAAACACTTTCATGATGTCTTCAATATGCTGCTCAGTCAGCACGTTATTATTGGTTTCTTTTTTAAACAAACCGCTGGCATCAATAAACTGGGTGGTGGTGTCAGTTTTGTGCTTAGACAGCACTAAAATATTCACCGCAATGGTGGTGCCAAAGAACAGATTTGGTGCCAATGAAATCACGGTTTCAACGTAGTTGTTATCTACAAGGTACTGGCGAATTTTTTGCTCAGCACCACCACGGTAAAAAATACCGGGGAAGCAAACAATGGCTGCGCGGCCTTTGCTTGATAGGTAACTTAGCGCATGCAGCACAAAGGCAAAGTCGGCTTTTGATTTAGGCGCAAGCACACCTGCGGGCGCAAAGCGGTCATCGTTGATCAAGGTTGGGTCGTCGCTACCAATCCATTTCACCGAATAAGGCGGGTTAGAGACAATCGCATCAAAGGGTTTGTCATCTAAAAAGTGTGGTTCGGTTAAGGTATCACCCAACTGAATATTAAACTTGTCGTAGTTAATGTTGTGCAAAAACATATTCATACGCGCCAAGTTATAGGTGGTGTGGTTGAGCTCTTGACCAAAAAAACCATCTTCAATGATATGCGCATCAAAGTGCTTTTTAGCTTGTAAGAGCAATGAACCGGAGCCCGCTGCAGGGTCATAAATTTTATTCACACTGGTTTGGCCGTGCATGGCGAGCTGCGCGATCAATTTTGAGACGTGCTGAGGCGTGAAAAATTCGCCACCGGATTTACCCGCATTGGCGGCATAGTTTGAAATAAGAAACTCGTAGGCATCACCAAACAGGTCGTTTTCATTGTCTTCAAATTGAGTAATATTTAGCCCAGACACACCTTTTAATACGGCAGCAAGGCGTTTGTTCTTGGCGTCTACTGTATTGCCTAAACGATTACTGGTGGTATCAAAATCCGCAAACAAGCCTTTGATGTCTTTTTCTGAATCATAGCCATTGGCTGAGTTTTCAATTGCAGCAAAAATTGCTGCCAAATCCGTATTTAAATTTTCGTTTTTGTGTGCATTGGCAGCAACATTACTAAACAACTGGCTAGGAAGAATAAAATAGCCTTTTGTACGAATAGCATCATCTTTTGCCGCTATGATATTTTCATCGCTGTCGTCCATTGCTGCATAGTTAACGCTTTCGTCACCACCAGTAATGTAGACTTCAAAGTTCTCACTGATAAAGCGGTAGAACAGCGTACCCAATACATACTGCTTAAAATCCCAGCCATCCACTGAGCCTCGCACATCGTTGGCAATCGCCCATATTTGGCGCTGAAGTTCGGCACGTTGTTGTAAACTTGTCATCTGTTAATTCCTGCTTTTAATTCGTCATAATTCGTTTATTGGTTACGCAATGTTCACAGTCGTCGAACATCATTCGTTAAACCCTGGAGCTAAATTCAAATTTCCGACCCCGTAGAGTGTCGGAGTATTCTTTAACCAAAGCTGGTATTCAGTGCCTTGAAGGCTGTGCGCTTTGGAACAATCCACATGCCATTGGCGAAGCAAATACCCAGCGGTTGCAGCTCTAATCTCAACCTTTAGAACGCCACCCGTCATGCCATAGTCCAGCTCTATCGCTTTGCTGTGCTCAATACGTGGATGCGGCACTAACTCTAACTCAACAAAGCGATTCCATTGCCGATCTTGGGTTTCTAGTTCAGCTTCAGATAACCTTGAGTCTTCAAGTACAACCGCTGCTTTAATTCGGGTCAGCACAAAGTCACGGAACCCATTTGGCGCTCCGCTTGGGCCATGCTTGCGATCAAAACTACGAACATGCCAACGCAGACCATTGTCCACCAACGTATGCGGCACAATTTCACGCGTGGTTTCACCGCTCGATAACGACACATAGGTGATACTCAAGACTTTGCCTTTGTGTATGGCTTCGGTGACTTTCGCCACTATCGATAGATTCGGTTTGTTAAGGTGATAAGGCGCTTCACAAGCCAGCGGTGGTTTTACCTTTCCAGTGAAGCCATCGCCGTACCCTTGGCTAATCGTCGCCAGCGTTCTCACAACGTCATAGTCGAACAAGGGCACAAAAGCTTCACCGCGCTTATGCAACTTGAGCTTTTGGTCATACTCAATGTTGCCTGGCGCAAGCTCTCGATACATTGTGAAGTCTTTCGTTGCTTGTGCAGCGGCTATGCTGAAGCGATCGACTAAATCCGCCCGCACCGCGTCTCCCTTAAACAATAAAGTGAAATCGATGTGGGCAATGCGATCCCTGGTTGCTTGTGGCAACTGCGCTATCTGCGAAAGCCTATCTGGCTTTCCTTTCGCGCCTTCTTTAGCGAGTGAACTCGCTGGTACCGTTTGTTTCAGAGCATCATTTGTCATGCGTCTTGTTTATCCAATTCAACCAGATTCTTAAAAATTCTGTTTATAAAGTAAGGACCGACATCGCGTAATCACATTGAAAAGCATAACTCAATGCTGCTCTTCATCCGCAATGACTTAGCAATCTCTAACGGTTGAAGCTGGACAGATGGACATAAAACACTGAGTAGGCTTCAACCTAATTAATTTTATTAGGTGTCATGCTATCACAAATTATTTTGTAGGGAAGACTGAGCGGCAACTTTTTGATCTTAATTGCAATTAATGCTCAGTGCTTGTGATTAGAAGTTATGCTCTTGGTCTTGGCCTTAGAGATAGCAGATATCAATGCGCTTACCGAGTCAGCGATATCACTTATATTATTGCTATGAGATATTCCACGTCCTATAGCAAAACACATCAGAGCGCATAGTTCGCTAACCTGCCCCGCCAAACAACTACTGCCTGCACAGACCTTAGGACGTTAACAATTCAAAAAATCGCCAATGAGGCGAACACTTCACCTGAGTAAATCGACTTATTTATTAAAGTTTTTAGAAAGTGAATGCAAATCACATGGGAGGAAAAAGACAAATGATTGACCGCCTATCGAGATAAATCTAAAAAACAAAAATCGTATCAGTCATTTAAGTATCAATAACAATTTAAGGCTTAACATGCTCAATGATGTCTTCAACTTTACAGTCAAAGTAAATACACAAAGCATCAAGTGTGCGCGTTGTTGTCGAATAATTGGTATTAGAAGACATTTTAGAGATAGCAGCCTTATTCACACCAGCAGCCGTAGCAACTTCATCAAGTGTGATTTTTCGTTTTTCTATTGATGATTTTTTAGCTATTAATTCTTTTAGGTTATATTTAATCATGTTTTTATATCTAAATATTATCAAAAGTATCCTTGCAAGAAACTTCAAATATGGTTAAATTGGTTTAAAGTTTCTTGTGAGGATACGAAAATGAGTTTACAGCCAAAAACACTGCTTACTGCTAAAGAGCTTTCACCACTCATAAAATTCAATCCAGATTACATCAACAGTAAATTGAAGGACAAGGTTTTTTTTGAAGGAGTTCATTACATTAGGCCGTTTGGATCACGAAAAATTTTTTATGTGTGGGAACAGATAGAAAAAGAACTGTATCAACACACCAGATACCAAACTCAAAAGGTCATTATTCCTATGGCTAAGGGAGGTATTTGTCATGGCTAGTATCAGATCTCGTAACCAAAAACTTTTTTTTGATTTTTACTATCAGGGTATTCGATGTCGTGAACAGACGTCTTTAAATGATACCAAGCTTAACCGTAGTCGGTTAGAGGGTGTGTTACGTAATATAGAAGCTCAAATCCGATTGGATCGCTTTGTTTACTCAGATATATTTCCTGATAGTAAACGTTGTGAGGATTTTAAAAAATATGATGACCAAATCAAGTTAGTCAAAGAAAGTGAACCAGAACCGACGGAGCATTTACTGTTTAACATTCCCACTTTTAGTCAATTCGCTAGCGAATGGCTTGCTGAAAACCGTGTTCATTGGAAGATTAGCCATAATAAAAATGTGACTATGATTTTTGAAAAATATTTAATCCCTGAGTTTGGTTCATTTAACCTGGACCAAATAACACGGCCACAAATTATCAAATACCGCGCGAGTATTATTCAACCTAAGCGAAAGCATTCGAATAAGCTCAGTAATGATTGGATCAATCATGTGATGACACCTTTGCGTGGCATTTTAAATGAAGCTGCTATGCGCTTTGACTTCCCTACTCCGTTTATCAATATCAAACCGTTAAAGATTGATAAGACGGCTATTGAACCATTTTCACTGGCTGAAGTGCAGTTTTTCTTGTCTAGAGTACGTGATGACTTTAAAGACTATTACATTGTGAGATTTTTTACCGCAATGAGAACGGCTGAAATCGATGGACTTAAATGGCAATTTGTTAATTTGGACCGAAACGAAATTTTGATCCAGGAAACGCTGGTTGACGGAAATGTTGAAACACCTAAAACATCGGCGTCTTATCGCAGTATTCAATTGTCTCAACCCGTGGTGGATGCACTTAAAAGACAGCGGAAAGTCACTGGCAATAAGGATTATGTATTTTGTAATGCTAATGGCAACCCTCTTGATCATCGCAACGTAACAAAACGTGTTTGGTATCCTGCATTGAATGAAATGCGCTTAAAAAAACGGCGACCATACCAAACTAGGCATACATGCGCGACCTTATGGTTAGCCGCAGGAGAAAACCCAGAATGGATTGCAAAACAAATGGGGCATAGCACGACCAAAATGTTATTTGAAGTCTATAGCCGCTATGTACCCAACGCCACAAGACAAGATGGAAGTGCGTTTGATCGTCTTATTGAGCAAGTGAATTTTAATACCATGTTGGAGAATGTTGATGAATAAACCAATATTTGTCTGGGTTAAAAATATTCAATTTGGTGCACATCTGCCTACTGCAAACTGTGAATTTATTTCATCCAATAACGTGGTTAACGCAATTATGACAGCAGAAACCGCCAGGAACTGTCAGTTTACTCATGGTCTGGCACAAATGGTAATAGCACACGACTATCAAGGTAATACTGTGGTTTGTGCTATCAAACCTGTGCACATTCAATGCACTGAAGGGCAATTTATCAAAATGGTGAATTTTTCTCACAATAAGAATGAGGGGCTGGTTGGTCGATTTTTGAAACTGCTCAGTTTTGTGTCGGTTAAGGAGCTACTGCCTTTCGTCGTTTTTATCCTCAATAATGAAGAAGTACTTAAGCTATTCATGCGCTCTGAAGCCAGTTTTAAGCATCATCATTGCTATCTTGGTGGCCTATTTGAGCATAGTATTGAGGTAGCTGAAATGACTTATCAAAATGCTAAACATCTAGGTCATTCAGACATAGAGTGCCAAACAGGCCTAGTTGCGGCGTTATTTCATGATATTGGTAAAATCTACCCTGCACTCAACATGAACAATGAAAAATATTGTTCAGGCCCTCATGAGAGCTATAATTTGCCTTACTAGCTAAACCGCTAGGTGAATTAGGGAGTCGTAACAGCCGAATATTTTCGATGTTAACCGAGCTTTTAGCCGGGAAACCATACGGACACAAGACTCGCTACCCAATTGAACATGTATTAAAACAAGCGGATCGAAGCTCTGCCGAATCTAACTATGCCAAAATTCAATTTGACGCTCTACCGTCACATTATTACTTTACTAAAGTAAATGGCAACGTGATGTATAGACTCAATAGCTCTAGCTAAATCAAGGAGGCTTGAAAGGATGAGCATATTAATGAGTAGCGTAAAGGAGTGGGCTGAGAAAAATTTAAGCTCATTGAATATTGTTAGATAAAGTTCTCTTTTAATCGTTGTTTTTATACAAATGATGGGCAGAAAATAATATTGGGCATTAGCGGTTAATCCACAACTCACTCGATGAATAATCAATTCGACTGAAAAGAATTTAGCTTAAATTTAATCTAAATGACATCAATCACTTGTTAAGTAATGAGAAAAACCGCTTCGAAGGCGGCTTTTTAAAGAGTGGGATTATCCGAATATTCGACTCAGGTAATAGAGCATACTAAAGGTCGCTAAAAGAGATAGCCCGATGATAGTAAAAGACATTGCTACTGACATATTACCCTCTTACGTTATGTGGTTCCACTGCGTCTTGTAAAAAGCATAACAGCAGTCATCAAACTCCGAAATATCTGTTGTAATAACCCCTGCTAGTTCAAGATGTATGGCAAGCCAATTTCAGGTGATTACTGCAACTTACTTCATGGACTGCTCGTCTTTATCTTCAGCTTGTTTAGCCTTGAATGAATGAAAGATAATGATGTGATAAATACCCAGAGTTAAAGCACCAATGATGACAATGCCTATTTAAAATAGGGCGAGATCGTAACTCAA
Organism: Shewanella inventionis; assembly: GCF_019931735.1. Classification (NCBI taxonomy): domain Bacteria; kingdom Pseudomonadati; phylum Pseudomonadota; class Gammaproteobacteria; order Alteromonadales; family Shewanellaceae; genus Shewanella; species Shewanella inventionis. The sequence continues at coordinate 2,920,312 of NZ_CP082926.1, forward strand.
AAATTCTGAAATCATCATTTACCTCATTGACATGGATAGGCCCATTAAGCTTTAAACATTAGGACTAAACATTGAGTGCTAGTACAGTTAAATTGCTCACCCCATCGAATAAAACCTATATTCTGGCACAAATCCAAGGTGGAGACGAATTCCACAACTGAATCCAAGCAGGTACTGCGCAAGCTGTCATTGGCCTGGCTATACCGAAGCCTTGCGCTTTATAACATCCCATCTTGAGTAATTGTTCACCATGTTCTTTGGTTTCTACGCCTTCAGCTATCACAGAACGACCAAAAGTCTTCGATAATTCAATAATACTTTTTACAATCGCTTGATCATCCATATCTTCTAACATGTCAATTACAAAGGATTTATCTATTTTTACAGCATCCGTCATCAACTTCCTCAAATAACTTAAAGATGAATACCCCGTACCAAAATCATCTAACGAAAAACATATCCCATATTGTTTACATTGATTAATAACGTCAGCAATATGCTGAGTATCTTTTATAATACTGGATTCTAGGATCTCAAATTCAAGTTGACCTGCTTGAAAATTATTGTTGAGAAATAAAACTTCATTTAATTGTTTTATAAAATCTTCATGTTGAAGTTGTAATGGACTGACATTCACACTTATTGGTATGGTTATTCCTATGCTGCGCCATTCATTGAGTTGCTTTATTGCCTGGTCAATTACCCATTTACCTAATTCAATTTCCATGGATGAACCTTCAATGTAAGGCAAAAATCGAAATGGTGGCAAAAGACCTTCTGTCGGATGCTGCCATCGAATAAGTGCCTCTAAACCTATAATTTCATTAGTTTTCATATTTATTTTGGGTTGGTAATATAAAACGAACTCTTTGTTATTAAACCCTTTGCTTATGTATTCAAGTTCTCGGTACTGTTGCTTTATGGCTACATCATTTTCAAAGTCAAATTCATGTATGCAATTCTTTCCCTGCTCTTTAGCTCTATACATAGCCTGATCAGCATGTCGAATTAGTATGTCAGCGTAGCTATCGTCTTCAGGATAAAAAGTTACCCCAATACTCACTGTGACTGACAGGAGTTTATTTTTTATAACAAAATTTTCTGCGATTGATGAAAGAATTCGCTGCAAGATATCTCTTGCTTGTTGGTGACTGTCTAAATCATCAAGAATCAAAACAAACTCATCACCGCCAAATCTTGCAAGAGTGTCATGTTCTCGTATAACTGTTTTAAACCTATTTGCAACAAAGCACAGAAACTCGTCACCTATGTCATGACCATAGGCATCATTTACCTCTTTAAATCCATCTAGATCTAAGAAGGCTATTGCTATATTTTTATTATATCTCTGAGCTTTGATAAGCGCTTGTTGCATTCTGTCAGCGAGTAGATTTCTATTTGGTAAATGTGTCAATTGATCATAGTTTGCAGCATACTTTAATTTCTCATTAACTTCTTTTAATACCTGATTGCTTTTTTCAAGTTTGCGTTGATTATTTTTTTCATCGCTAATATCTTGAAAAATACCACTTATTTTTATAATAACACCTTCAGAATACGTTATATTACAGGTCGTTCTAACGTCAATAAGTTGTCCTTTTGTTGTATAAGTCTCAAGCTCTAAGTCATATTCTTTACCAAGTTTAATTGCTGCATCAAAAGCATCTTGAAAAATCTTTTTCGAATCAGAATGTAAATAACTTACAACCAGCTCGATAGTAGGAGTAAATTCTTGAGGAGCAGTTTCATAAATTCTGTAAGTTTCATCTGTCCAAATCAATTCACCATTATTTAAGTTGAATTGCCAACCACCTAATTTTCCTATCCTTTGAGATTCTTTCAATAACTCGGTTGTGGTAGCTAGTAATTCTTCCTGTCGCTTACGAAAATCAATTTCTTGGTGTATTCCAATCATGCGAGTGGGTTTACCATCAGCATCCCATGAAATAGCTTTACCTGTAGACAATATCCACACGTAATGACCATTTTTGTGTTTTAAACGAACTTCTAACTCACAAAGGTCACTTTGACCTTGACAGTGATAATCAAAATTTCTAATTGCCTTAGGCAAATCATCTGGGTGAAGTACATCTATCCAAGTTTGGTAATCAATTGGCATTAGCTCAGATAAGCTATACCCTATAATTTCAGCCCAACGTTCATTACAAACAAGACCATTATTCTCTACACTCCAATCCCACACCCCGACTTTGGTCGCATCTAAAACTAACTCTTTAACCTCTGTGCTTATCTTATTTTCGTGCATGGTTTATATACTTTTTAACAAAAGTGTGGATTGAATCGGCTTTAAAAAGAACAATTTTTTTGTTAATTGATCAGAGTTCATATTCCTGCTTTCAATATTGATACAAAACTTGGTGAAAAAACGAATAGTTACTCCACAATATAAGATAGACTTCAAAAATGTCAAATGAGGCGGCTTGGGTCTTGGATAATGTTAGGTATAAGAATGTAGGCCTATCGTCATAGGTAGTAACAACGCGCATTTAAACATTAGGTGAATTACCTGGCCCAGGATTTATTGTTAATTGCTATTCTCGATGTAATCAAAACATATCTAACACTTTATCGCAGGTAAACTTTTCCAATTTGTCGTGTACTGTGGTGTGAGTAAATCACGTCGCATCGACCATTTTTGTTCTATCCCTTGAGCGGCTAAGAATAAGGTATCAGTGCCATAACGCTGGTTAATGTCGTCTAGGGTTTGCATCAATGCAGGATTGGCTTTAGATGAATTAAACATGTCGAGTTGAGTGTGTTTTTGAGCGCTTAAATCAAGCAGCCCTATCCCCATTCGGTAATATCTCACTCCTGGCCTAAAAAGTCTTGGTGCCGCCATGATCATTGCCTGGGTTAACTCTTTTGTACAATTTGTTGGGCAAGGAAAAGACACCAACACTTTAAAGTTTGCAGGATGGTCATCATAGGGTGAATTACTCGCAAACATCATCATGGTTTTACAGTGTGATCCTTGTCGTCTGGCTTTTGCAGCAGCAATACCAATATGTTTACTCAATGCTTGCAACAAAGAATCGTAATCTATAATTCGCTCACCAACGCTGCGAGTCGAGAATATTTGCAGTTTATCTGCCCTTGCCTCATCCCATTGTTTACAAGCCAGTCCATTTAATTCACGTACAGTTCGCTCGATTTCAATACTAAATTGTTTGCGGGCTAACCCTGGAGGAATATTGGCAAGCTCTAATGCGTTTTTTATATCCATCAATGCTAATTTTTGACTAATACGACGACCAATGCCCCATACATCATTGACATTCATGGCACGTAAAATAGCCAATCGCTCATCTTCATTGTCAATGACGCATACACCTTGGTAGCTAGGCAATTTTTTGGCTGCGTGATTAGCTGCTTTTGCCAACGTTAAAGTTGGCCCCATCCCCACACACACGGGTAATCGAGTTTCTTTCCAGACAGCGCGTCTAATGAGCTGACCTTGACTTCGCAAGCATTTAATTGCTGGATAGCATTGTTTAAATGACAGAAAGCTTTCATCAATGGAATAAATATGTTGCTCTGGCGCAAAACGGCCAATAATGTTCATCATTTTCACGGATAAATCAGCATAGAGTTCATAGTTGCTTGAGCAAGCAATCACTCCTAAGCGCTGACACATGCCTTTAACTTTGAAGTAAGGAGAAAACTTAGGTATGCCAAGTTCTTTGGCTTGCCGATTTGCAGCCACAATACAACCATCATTGTTACTTAATACAATAATGGGTTTACCACGCCAATCAGGCCTAAAGACTTGCTCTGCACTGCAATAAAATGAGTTAGCATCCACCAAAGCAAACATGTTTCACTCTCCTTACTTACCAGCCAGTAACGGGCTTTGTCGATGGCACCGTATTGAGCGGATAACCACGCCTTCAATACTGAAAGAGTCATAATCATTGATGGGTTGAGGCTGATGATTTTCATTGGATGACAGTAGCTGTCTGCGAGGTTTATCAAGGATTTTGCATACAAACTCACCATTGAAATTAGCCACTATAACATCACCATTTCGAACCGTTTCATGCCTGTCCACTATCAATAAATCACCATAGAAAATTCTCACACCTTGCATCGAATCACCAGTGGCCACACCAATGAATGTGGCACTAGGATGCTCTATAAGTAGCTCATCTAGACTTAATGCTAACTGTAAATATTCTGAAGCTGGAGATTCAAACCCAGTAATACCAGCACTTGCATGAATAGGGATAATGCGCATATTTATAACCGCTGTACATTTGTACAGTTATTTTATGCGATCTAATTTTTATTGCTAGATCTTTAATGTTTTTTTCGCAGAAGGAACCTCTTCAAAAATAAGACCAGCATGCGCCAGTCATTATATCTATCTGATTATATTATTAAAGTTTATATGAAGAAGGTAATATATTCGTTTAACTTGGAAAATTAAGAAGAGGTTATTGCATTTGTTGTAACGTCTCAAAAATATTAGTGGTGTGCTCGTACCTACTTGAAAAACACTAGGTAGCATCTTCTCGACTGCAATTCCTCTCCTGGTTCGAGGTAATTCAATATTTCCATGCTCAACCTAAGTAAACTAACTTAACAGTTCAACCCCAGTATTTTTATTGAATTTGCTGTAAGGATTACTAAAGCCATCACAGAATTAGGCGGCAAAAGCATCAGCTTTGCCAATATTGTCAGCGTGATTTAATCTACTAAAGCTTGGAAGTTATGGACGCCTTTACCGGTTGTGGAAGTGGCCAGCTCGCGGCAAGCTTTATAGTATTGACGAAACAACAAAGGTAAATGGCTTAACGCCATTTGAATTAATCATGGCTTGCCTTGATGAACTCTGCACCAGCACCGGATATTGACAGCCTGTTACCTTGGAATGTTAAAAATAGCTGCCGTTGACTAGATGTTTACAACAGAGCCAATAAAATTAATGGCTCTTGACGCTCTTCTAGGATCTTAAAAAACAAAGCTCCTCAAAGAAGGAGCTTTATTATCGTGAGATTTACTTGTAGTACTGATAACGTCGTTTGGAATTATGCTTCCAACTTTTTGCTAGGTCAAACACATACGCTGGGTAGTCATCCCATGGGTTAGCTAACGATCTTCCTCGTGCTGCTCGTAACTTGATTGGGTAACCTTTGCACTCAATCATATGTAGGAAGTAATAACCCTTTTCCTGTTTTGTTGAAAAGTGCTTGTGGGCTCCACTGCGTACGCTGGGATAATAACCCCAAAAATATTGACACTGGCTTTTAATACGATTTCGGTACTGATGTTTTAGTTTTTTCATTTACCCTCCAGGTTTACATTACCTAGAAGGGATCCTCTGCAAAGTAGTTCATTTATCCACCTTATATGTGCTGTCTAACTTAGTCTTACATATCAACAGTATGATCATATGAGTTATATTTGTAAAATTATCTTTCATTGTTATTTCCTGGTGATAAGTTTACTCAGTCAACTTATTACCAGGAAGCCATGTTCATGCAATACGATATTGAGCTCAGTCGCCAAATCATGAGCAGCTGGATAGATGATGGCAGACTAAGCATCGATAATAATAGATCTAACCGTACAGTAAAACCATTTGTGATATGCCGAAATAATTGGTTTTTTGCCACACGGCAAATGGGGTCCATGCCAGTGGCACGCATTAAAATATAGTCGAAACGGCGAAGGTAAATGGTCTAATCCCATTTTATTACATCATGGTTCACCACAGTCTATACTGGCTGTTGGATGATTCAATGGGTGAGGACTATTGCCTGATTTATCAAAATCATGCATCAGAGAATTGGTCATTGTTACGCAAACTATCGTTAAATATGCTCCGCTCAGAATCATCTAAGTGAAGTATACCCATGAAACAAAAACGAGCCAGGATGAAACCAGAATATTTAGAAGACGTTTTGAGTGCAGGCTTAACCGAGTTGGTTGAAATTTAATTCAATATTTCCATGCTCAACCTAAGTAAACTAACTTAACAGTTCAACCCCAGTATTTTTATTGAATTTGCTGTAAGGATGTGACATTAGCTGCTCGACCTTCGTCAAATGGAAGTTCTTCTGACATTCTAGTTTCCGTCCTACGCTGAATGTGCAATGTAGTCATTGACTGCATTTTCTACCGCAGCATTCAAACTAATGCTTTGCGATAGCGCTATTTCATTCAGTCGAGCGTGAACCTCTGGCGAGATCCGAACGTTGAATTTGCCAGAGAAGTTTTTATAAGGCTCAATGCCACGCTCCTGACACATCTCTAAAAAAACGCTTAATGACTTCGCGCCCTCGGCTTCCAATTGATTGATGCTTTCACCGTAGAAATCCGCGCCGCCGTTTAACCCAACGAACTCTCCACGGAATGTTTCAGCGTCTGGATCAAAATTAATAAAGGCTTTTACCCCGTTGATCATCATTAGATTTTTCATGCTTTTACCCCGTTTCTTTCTAACCATTTTTTGACGCTTACCACTGCGCCTTTGTCAGTTTCTTTATGAGGATGTGGGCGGTGATATACCTGAACTTCACCAAACAGCACCACACCAATTCGAGAACCCTCACGTTCCTCTATGTCTGCCCCTAGAGCAATAAACAGCGCTTCAATATCAGACCACTTGATAGAACCGCTGACAGGTCTAGCAAAAATAGCCGCTAACGTTCTTAAATGTTTTTTGTTCATAAAGCCTCATAATCCGTTAAATTCATAGTACCACTTTTTAGTATCATTTCAAGCGGATTTGATACTATTTTTTAGTACCATCATTAAAAGGCATTTGCAGCTATAGCCCCCATAGATACGGGGTCAGTTGTTAGCAGCTTTTGCGTGGTTTCGAGTGTGCGATTACCTAGCATGTGATGTATGTGGGCAACATCGTAGCCTTGGCGGTGAAGCTCTACGGCGAACACTCTGCGGCCAGATAACACACTTGGCGACTTGTGTACGACCATAATAAAGTTTGATAAAAATTATGGTTGTCATGAACGGTAATACCGCTATTGTTTGATAATTTATCTGAGGACGAATGTCAGTTTCTGATAATTAAGTTTGATCATTTTCAAACTCACTTTGGACAGAAATGCGTTAGATCTAATACCTAATTTAGGCCATTAAGAGGCTGTCACTGAGCTCATACAACAGCTTTGTACTTCTTGAATTGGTGGACATTTAACTGTTCCATAGGAGCAAAATACACAACAGTCGCCCGTCAAGGGCTTTAGAAGAACTTTGCAAGATTCACATTCATAATACCACTGGCAAGCGTTGGTTGGCATTTTTTCAGTTTTACTGAAGCCGCATTCAGGGCAAGTAATGGTAGAATTTAACTCAATATTTTGCATGTTTGCTCCTTCAAAGGTTTAACAATGTCTAATACGGACATGACAATCATCAAACAAATACCTACATAGAATAAATAAGTGCTCCAATCGTATTGCCATAACGGATAGAGGGTTAACAAAACCGCTATAGGGCCAATAACTCCAAGAGTACCTCTCATATGATTTTTGTTTTTATACCAGTTATACAAATTTACCAACAATGCCAGTGTTGCAAATATAGGTAATACGGTATTTACAGCAATCCCCTCAAAGTGAGAGAGAAAGCCTAATCCCAATGCTGATGATAATGAGCCTAGAGCAGGAAAACACCCTGTGCAACTAAGGGCTGCAATCCAAACTCCACCTGAGCCAACTTTATCTAAAATCTTATTAATCATTTTTTGAACATCTAACTTTATTTGAATGATTTGAGTGTAAACTCCGTAGGTAGATACGGAGTCAATACTATTTTAGCGAATCTATTATTGGGCAGTGAGATTGGTCGTTATTGTTGCGGCATGAATTAGTCATTTCTTTTATGACGACTTCTAAACGTTGAAGGTCATCTATCTTACTTTGAATTATGCTCAATTTCTGCAAGCTTAGAGACTCAACTTTGGCACAATCGCCATCCATTGACATCAACGAAGCCACTTCTTTTAGAGTAAAGCCAAGTGCTTTGGCCTTACTAATGAATTGTAATTGTTTAGTGATCGAGTCGTCATACACACGATAACCATTTTGAGGTTTTTGAGGCTGATTTATCAAGCCTTCTCGCTCATAAAACCGTATAGTTTCTATGCCTAAATCAAGTTCTTTAGCCAACTTGCCTATTGTTCTCATCGTCTGACCACAAAATCAACTTTAATCATGACATGAGTATATCAATACGAATTATAATTGCTCGAATTACAATGAGTGCTTTCCGCTCAAAGCTGCCGTCAACATACACTATGCCTTAGTCAGACTTCACGTCAATTGTTTTGGAATAGATATGCAAAAGTGAGATCTGGCAGGAATTGCTACAAGATGAACGCTTTTGGGAGTTTCCTTTCATCGTTTCTTTGCGGCCACGCATGAGAAAATGTAGAACGAATTGAAGCGATATTTATCAGCCGAAAATCTCGCTAGCAAGGTTTGGGGCAATAATGTGTTACTCAAGCTAACTTAAAAATGGACAGAATCGTGTTAGTTGGTTCGCTAATTTAGTGACAAATGAATCAACCCATTTATCTAACATCGAACGTTTAGATGTCTTATCTAATAAACATCTGTGTAGTTGTAGTGGGCCAAATTAGCTAACTTTTTTATAGCTATGTCAAATTTAAGATTAACTTATTTTCTGCCACTGGTTTTCCAAAAAAGAAGCCCTGATACTGATCGCATTTTTCGTTGATCAAAAAATCAAGCTCTTCCTGACACTCAACCCCCTCAGCAATCGTTTTCATTCCTAAAGCTTGAGCCATGCCGATTATTGCTCTAACCAAATTCTGCTTTTTTCCATCCAGATGTACATTTTTAATAAAGCTAATGTCAATTTTCAGAATGTCAACCGGGTATAATCTCAAATAAGCTAAGTTAGAATAACCAGTACCAAAATCATCAATTGACAGACCGATCCCTAATTTTTTTAACTCCTTAAGGGTATTTAACGTGTATTCGACATCCAACATTGCTACTCTTTCGGTGATCTCTAATTCTAATAGTGCAGGAGGTATACCTAAATCTGTGATTAACTTTGCCAATATCGCCACAAATTCTTGCTCAGCGAATAAAGCAGCAGAAATATTAACGGCTACAGGTAATACCCTACCAGGATAACGTACAAGCCAATGGCTTAATTTTGTGATTGTATTATTGAGTACCCATTGATCGATGTCGGATATTAGGCCAACTTTCTCAGCTAAAGGGATAAATTCTCCAGGTGAAATCATGCTACCATCTTGTTGTGGCCAACGAATAAGTGCTTCATAACCAACGATCTGAACGTGTCCATCAGTGACTGTAACTTTCGGTTGAAAATATAAAGTCAGTTCATTATTAACAATGGCTTTATCAAGGTTACGTCTCATAATCATCTGTTCTTGCACTTCTTTTTGCATAGACAGATTAAAGAATACCGATTCGTTTCCTCCAAGAGCCTTGGCTTTGTACATTGCTGTATCAGCTGCTTGTATTAAATTTTCTAATTTAATACCGTCCTGTGGGAACATGGCAATACCGATACTTGCACCGATATGGACATCTAAGTCTTCGATTAAAAACTCTTGTCTGATCTCATTTATATATCTCATCGCCATTTGGCTGGCTTCATCCATGTTGCATTGTGCAATAATAATGAACTCATCCCCACCGAAACGGCTGAATAGGTCGGTTTCTCGAATGTGTAAACTTAACCTTGCTGTAACGAGTCGTAATAGTTCATCGCCATAATGGTGGCCAAAGGCATCATTGATTTCTTTAAATTTATCCAAGTCAATGAATAATAAAGCCCATGTTAGACCGGAGCGATGCGATTCCGCAGATGCCTTCAGGAAATATTCGTTGAGTAGAGTACGATTGGGAAGACCAGTTAATTGATCGTAGTTGGCCAAATGTACAATAGTGGCTTCATCTTGTTGCCTTTGGGTGACATCTTCCATGATAGAAATGATATGAAGAATTGCACCATCAGCATCTAAAACAGTTGTAAAACTTCCACGTTGAAAGTAAAGCTCACCATTTTTCCTTTTATTCCAAAATTCCCCACTCCAGATACCATGCTTTTGTAGCTGCCGAAAAATGCTTTCATAAAATGCACTATTTTGTTTATCGGACTTTAATATTCTAGGATTTTGACCGATGGCCTCGTCACGACTGTAGCCTGAAATAATAGAGAATGCTGGATTGACATCTAAAATAGTACCTTGACCATCAGTGATAATAATCGATTCACAACTGTAGTCGAATACTTCTGTGGTTTGTTTAAGCCGCTTTTGAGAGTCGTGCATTGAAATTGCAAAACCAGTATCATCGGCCAATTCCTGAAACAATCGCAACATTTCTGGTGTGAAATTAAATTCTCTTTTAGAGAAAATCATTAAGCATCCGACACAGTTTGAATGTTGTTTTATAGGAAACGCTGCTACAGAGTTGTAGTTCAAAAGTATTGCTGGGTCATAAATGTGTTTTTTGGATTGGAGTAATTCATACGATTCACTTTCGATTACTCGCTTTACAATAACCCCCTGTGTCAGGATAGTTGTCGCCTCAGTTTTTCATAAAAATAAAACAGGGAGCGGTAAGTTAGTTATGAATGAAGCATTATCCAGAAGAGCATAAGCAAGCCGTCATTAGAAAGCTCCTTGAAAGTGGCTTATCATTAGGCCAATTCGCAAAGCTAGAAAGTATCAACTTATCTACTTTGTATTCATGGCGAGATAAGTATTTAAAAGTAGGTTCTAGTTTGGCAGAGAGTAATAATTTAGATGGTTGGTCACCAGAGCAAAAGTTCTCAATTGTTTTAGAAACGTCAGCATTAAGCGAAATTGAGTTAAGTGAGTATTGCCGTGAAAAAGGGCTTTACCCTGAACAAGTTAAAGAATGGAAGCAAAGCTGTATTGCAGGCAATCAAACACAAGCCCAGCAGCGTAAGCAATTAGCCCAAGAGCGAAAAGCCGACCGTAAGCGAATTAAAGAGCTAGAAAAAGAGTTAAAACGTAAGGATGCAGCCCTAGCTGAAACCGCGGCATTATTGGTGTTAAGAAAAAAGTTAAATGCCTACTGGGGGGAAGACGAGGACAGTTAACCTCACTCTCAGATAGGCTGCATTACACATCCTTGATTGATAATGCCGTTACCTCAGGCGCAAGAAAAGAGAAAGCCTGTGAAGAAATTGGTTTGTCTATACGGACGTTACAGCGCTGGCAAGAAGGCGGTGAAATCATCGGTGATAAAAGACCTATAGCGGATAGACCCCAGCCCCCAAATAAGCTAACAGAGGAAGAACAGCAAGCCATATTAGCTATCAGTAATCAAGAAGAATACGCTAATTTAGGGCCAAGCCAGATAGTACCAATGCTGGCAGATAATGGGCAATATATCGCTTCTGAATCAAGCTTTTATCGTGTGCTGAAGGCCAACAACCAACTCACTCATCGAGGAAAAGAAAAACCTAAAGGTAGCCGAGCTAAGCCTAGGGGGTACACAGCGACAGGACCAAATCAAGTGTGGACCTGGGATATCAGCTACTGTCCTTCAACAGTGATTGGACGGTTTTTCTACCTTTACATGATAATCGACATTTTCAGTCGTAAAATTGTGGGTTGGGAAGTTCATGATAGTGAATCAGGTGACTATGCTGCAAAGTTGCTTGAGCGAACTCTCTGGGCTGAGAAATGCGTTAAACAAAACGTGGTATTGCACTCAGATAACGGCAGTCCGATGAAATGCTTAACGATGCAGTCCAAGATGCTTGAAATGGGAGTAATAGGCTCTCGTAGTCGTCCAGGTGTCAGCAATGATAATCCGTACTCGGAATCACTGTTTCGCACGGTCAAATACAGCCACCGCTGGCCAAGTGAAGGCTTTAAAAGCCTTGAAGATGCAAGAACTTGGGTGAAAGACTTCGCGAATTGGTACAACAATGAGCACAGACATAGTCGTATCAAATTCGTGACACCCGCACAACGTCATCATGGTGAAGATAAAGCAATATTGGCAAAACGCCGTGAGTTATACAAAAAAGCGCAAAAAATTAACCCTAACCGCTGGTCAAATGGCACCAGAAACTGGGATGAAATCGGTGAGGTGGAGTTAAACCCAGAGAACAAAAAAGAAGCAGCTTAACAGCTTAGGCGACAACTACCTTGAAAAACGCCGATAACACTATGTTTGTCAACGCAGGGTAATGCAGGAATGATATCATTCTCGGTTCGAACCAGAGCGCAGTTAATGACATTTTCATTCGATAAATAGTTATCAAAATAAATGATAGATACACGGTCACACTTGATTTCTTCAATAATAATTTTACAAGCAGATTCAAAAAGTTGAGGTTTTTCTAAAGGCTGCTTTATAAGCAATTGATTAAAACGACTCAACATTTCATAAAGATAGTGTAGTGTCGTTTCTTTTTCTAAATGTTGTTCTCGCTCCTGAATCATCATCCCGACCAACCACGCTACGAGTGCATTGAAACTTATAAATACAGATAACGCAATCAGACTATTGACAACTTGTTGTGATTGACCGGCATAGCGTGAGTCTGCCCAAAAAGAGGCCAAACTAATACCTAATACAACCAACAGGCTTTGTAGTAATGGTAAACGGATAGCAGCAAACAACGTAAATGGCATCAATAAAGAACTGTATGTAGCAAGAGCTCTACCTGCGGGGTTCTCTATTGAAAAAACCATCACTGCGATGATTAGCCCTGCTAACAATGTCCAAAAAAATGATGACGTTTTTGCCAAAAGGCTCAAAAAATGAGATTGCTGAAGATCGTGCTGCAAGAGTAGTAAGGGAGTAATTATTACCATAGATGTAAAACGAAGGGCTGCCCAGTACAAGAACTCCTGTTCAATTCCATTGAAAGTAAAAGGTTGAGGTGAAACCAATCGCTCCAGCAGAGGTTGTATAATTGATGATGCTAATACTGGCAATGTCACAGCGAATATAAGAAAATTTATGGACTTTTTTAAAGTACTAGGGAATTGAGCATCTGGTGTGAACCGCCTTAACAAGAACCAGCCAAGAAAAGCCTGAAAAATTAAGGTTAAACTTATAGTTGCTGATAGAAGGGGGGATATTCCAAGTAACACATTTTCTATCACATAATTGGCTGCAAAAATGCCTAATGACATTATTGCTATGTGATGTACTCGGTACTCTGATTGTGTCAGATATATAAGTGCGGCTAAAAGAACTGAACCGCCGATACGAAACGACGCTTGCTCATAAAAAGAGTATGTTAACAAATGCCAAACTGAAACGGATAAACAATAAATTAAAAACCAAGCAAACCAAGGAGTTCGACTCAATGCTTTCATGATTTTCCTTTCAAATTTACATCTTCGGTTCGTGTTAATATCTTAGCTGTTCCAATTTAAATTGATAGGGTTTTGATTTTTATATTTGGGACTATTGTTTTTTGACGTTGCAGGCCAAATTCTCTAGCAAGCGAGAACCGCCAGGATACTTTCAATAATAATTTAAATTTACCACAGAGTCGCTAAAACTGTAAGATGCTTGAATAGAGCAAAAGCATGTTCAACTAAATACCAATATGAGAATAAACACCCATCGATATCGCCATTACCCATTTGCTCTGGTGTGGGTGAAGCGTCACGACGTTTGTGGGCATAAATGTGCCAGCAGTATTCGACTGGCACGCCTTTGCACATCAACGCGTTATTAAGCATGCTCAAACTTACTTGATTAATTACCTCTTTTTACTTGCTCAATGTGCAGAGAAGCTTTTAGGCGGGGAGTGTCAGCTGAGTCGCTACAAAAAAAGTTATTCTTATCCTCTATTGTCTGCGATGGCTTAACACGATGACATTACTCATATCCACTGGTTGAGGCTTTAATGCCCACTGTTGCCACTGGTTAACAAATTCTTCATTAGGGAAAAAGTGCTCCTTCTTGTGCTTACTATTACGAGGAAACTGACCTGAAAATAAGTTAAAGCCAAGTAGATCAACATCTTCAAGTAACATTCCATCTTCATAGCAGTGACGTTCAAGATGCCAATGAACGTCATTTAGGTGAGCTTGCACGCTACGGTCACTTCGAGGGTAGAAGGCACGGTCATTAACTTCTCTGTCATAATGGTCAACACAGTTCTCTACCTCGACCGTATCAACACCGCTTTCATTGGCTAGACTGTGAAAACACGCCTTTAGCATTGGCTCAAAGGTATTGAGAAACTGATAAATATCACCTTTCTTTCCTGCTAGTACTGTTATACAAAAACGACTTTGATAATCCATCGCCATTAAGTATCTTTTGCGTTTAATGGATACACAATGTAGTACCCACTGCCATTGAAATTCACCATTGTTGTTGGTATCAACACCGTTTGGAAAAACAGGCGTTTCAATCGACTCTGCGATGGTTTTATGTGGCGCAGGCTCTAGATCTGAAACCTTTTGGCCTTGACGTGTAACCGTAAAAAACTCTACTGCGGCTTTGGTGCAGTTAAAAACTAACATTTCGTATTACCTATTTTTGATAGTACATCACCATCGTCATGGTGTTCTATTTTTACTCGCATTACATGATAACTCATACTAAATATGAGGAATATTTTATGGTTTATCGCATTATAATAGTTTAGGTAATGAGGAAACTGAAAAATGTTAGGGAAAGCAGCACTGAATTGGAATGGGACATAAGTAAGCTAACACTTTATTTGTTCTCATAGCTCAAAATCAGTAGAAAATGTAAAAAGCTAAATATGCTTTGATGTCGTTGTGGCTGCTTATATGTATTGTTGACCAATGCGATTTCTAAAAATCCATTACCATCATGGTTACCTAAGTAGAGTCCTTGATCCTCTTTTGCAAATAAAAAGTTTTTAGGATTAAAACCAAAATCTGAGATTGTTTTTTTCCACCGAATTTCAATGTGCTTTGACTCTTCAATAGTTAAATCGGCCCTGTAAAACGTGAATACTAAATGCCTACCCTTTAAGCCTAAAAGTTGACAAAAACGCATAAACATTCTTGATAATGTTGAGTCCGGACACCTCAACTCATAACCTTTACCTGGTACGGCGTATTTTAATATTTCCATGCTCAACCTCACGTTAGCTAAGGTTAACGGTTCAACTCCAATACTCTTGTCAAATTTGTCGCAAAGATACATAAATACTTTACTGGATTTAGCAACAGTTGCATCAGCTTTGGCAACATATTCGGCATTATGTAATCTTGGAAAGGCTGGGATCAATGGAAGTCGCTTACCTATGCGCGGGTAATGTTGATGTATTTGCTCAGCATTATTAAGTAGTTGCTGTAACTCTTCGAGTGGAACATTGTAATATTGAGAAGACTCGATAACCGAGCTGACTTTCAAGGCGTTCAGTGCACGAGCCCAAGTCATGCTGCTTATCTCAATATTTGGTTTTATTTCTTTGTCATACGTTGAAAATGTTGGCACCGATAAGGATGACGTTAATGGTGCAGGCTTTATTGCTAATTTCGCTTCTGTATCTCGAGTGTAATAGTTTAACCTTTCAGCCAAACTTAAGCCCGACTCTGGTTCTAGCCAAGATACTCGCCCAACACATTCTGAAGTAAAATACTTAGTTAACGTAAAGTAAGGCTTTAAGTCTAAGTAGTACAAAATATCTTTAAGGTGTAAATAGCTATTTAACGTTGATTGAACATCTTTATGCCCCATCAGATGAGCCAAGATGAACATTTTTTTACGGCTATTCATATTAAAGCGTAATCTGCTTTGTAACCGTTGTAGGTAATCATCATCGAATATTTGATGACCGAATATCGTTAGTTGTACACGCCCCTGCTTTATGGTTCTTGGATTTAAGCGGCACCAAGACCAATTAGCAAAACTATGACGAAGATGATGAATTCGTAAAGTGTAGTCTTGAGTAAAGTGACGGATTAAATCTGTTATTAACTCATAAGCCTGATTGACTCGAGTTGCATCGTCAAACAATAGCGCCTTTTTGTTTGCACCTGAGTGTTGCTGTATTTGATATCGCACCCGTAACTTTTCTATGGCTGTCTTTGGCCAAAGTGCATCTAGTGGTAACTCTCGTCGAGCAGAAGTCGTTTTGAGCGTGCGATGCTGATTGGGTCTAACCGAAAGCTGCACATAGTCAAATGCATCTTTGGCTGGCGTATTGACTGCAAATGAAAAGTCAGCCCAGGTTAATTTTGCAGCTTCATTCCTTCGCAAGCCGCTGTAAAAGCAAAAACATAACAAAAAATAAGCATATTGATAGACAAGACCATCATGAATATGATCTGTGAGATATTTCAATACTTCATCAATATGACTTGGTGAAATTAAATTCGCGTCAACTTCACTAGAACTACCAATAACATCGATATCGGATAGGCAGAGATCTCGAACTAAATTTGTTTCTATTAAAAACTGTGCAAAATAATACACATATTTTTTTCGTTGGGCTGAGGTAAAAACGTCAGAGGATTCATTCAGTTTATTAGCCCAATCCTCTCCCGATAATAACCCTATATCGCACGTACTAAATACGACGAGAAACGGATTGCTCAAGCTTTTGACATAATCCACTGCAGTGGCCAACTTTAATCGGCGCTTGTAGGTACCTCCATTTTTTAACAGTGAGAATAACCAAGAGCATAGCAGCCAGAGGTAAGGATTGGCGGTGACATCTAATGACTTAAGCTTTTTACTTAAAGTATCTAAACATGCTGATCTTGATGCTTCTTTGATTAAATCCGAATAAATGGCATCTAGTTGTTTTAATGTAGTATCAATAGCAATAAAACAATGGTTGTTGTTGGCCACATGCCTCAATTGTTTAAATTCGTTTGTGCATAAATCACTTGCCCCTAACAAATGCGGCTCGAAATATATGCATGCTTTATCAGTTAAAATCCGCATAAAAGCATGATCTGGTAATGCTTGACTCATACTGGGTAAAAAATACATCTGATACTGTACTGGTCCTAACTGCAGAATATTATGAATTTTTCTCAGTGTACTTAATTTAAGCATTGATAGATCTGACCAATCAAATTCAGATGTCGTGTTTAAATACTTTACAATGCACCCTTGGATTTTTGATACATTTTGTTTGACGTTAGCCCATTGTTGTAATGCCATTACCGCAACATCACTTAAAATGTATCGTGATTGAGCAGTTGTTATCTGCTGTTTTTGCCAATAACAAATTCCGCCGACGTAAAACACATCCTGTGGATGCTCAAGAATAGACATAAGCTCTTGAGTATCGCTTACGTTAACGGTTAAATATACCAACAGAGCAGAACGACCTAGTTTTTGGTTGTTAGATAGAGCTCTATTTGGGGTCATTAATTCTTTATCGAGTAGCGAGAAAAGCATATCAACAATTGGCAGCTGGACGAGCTCAACCGGCGATATAATGGGTTTATCTCGTTTAAGAGTAATAATCGACGGTATGTTAGGAGAATCAATACCATGATGCTTTTTGGCATAGTTGAGTATTGACTGCAAAATCAACAACTGCGTTTGCTTACTCAACACCGCTGGTTTAAGTTGCGCAATTAATGCCTCTAGCTCAGCAGGTAAAAATTTTGTTTCCGATAGGATGATTCGTTTTTTTAAATGCCCAAGTAAATTGTTATAAGATTGATAAAAATCCTCTTCAACTTTTCTTAAAGCATCTTCTTCAGCTTTACTTTGAGTATCATCTTCAGCTTTGCTTTGAGTATCATCTTCAGCTTTGCTTTGAGTATCATCTTCAGCTTTGCTTTGAGTATCGTCTTCAGCTTTGCTTTGAGTATCATCTTCAGCTTTGCTTTGAGTATCGTCTTCAAATTCATCTTTTTTTACATATGCATCAAAAACCTCTCGATATAAAGGGTGAAATTTTCCACTTTCGTAGAGGTTTTTTATGAAATGACGGACTTTAATGATTTCCATCCGACCTCCTCAAATAACTCATCAAGCACAGGGACTATTTCATTGATGGCTTCAACATGACTTAAAGCTGAATAATCACCTAATGGCACTTCTCCAGCTTGCCAATGACCCATTTGGAAATTGATTAACTCAGGGCAAATGTTTTTCTTTAATAAGTGGGATTTTAACCAATGTCGTCCAGCATTAGCAGGCAGTTGTAATTCATTTTTACAATAGTTTACAAGCTCTGAAGGTGATAAGTTTGTCGCTACTACACTATTGCCTTGTCTATTTAAAAAAAAGAAAGGACCTTGTTCTTTACGTGAATTTCGGATGACTTTGTACCATTGTGTTGCCTGAGTATGATTAAAGCTCAACACGTTTTGCTGAACGTCAACTATGTTGTCAATCGTACTGCACATCTTTGGCAGTAACACGCGCAACAATGAACGTAAACACCCTAAGTGACGTTTATATTCGTTCAATTGAGATACTAAAATATTGGGCACTGCGACAATACGAGAATGACTAAAGTCAGAATCGTCTTTGTCACTTATCCCCATTAAATTTAATGACGGTAAAAATAAGGCAAATGTTGGTAACGGATTCCAAGCCGCTCTATAGCCCGTTCCAAATAGCAACATCCAAGCTGTATAAGCGGTAAATGCATTATGATATTCAATCATATCTAGCAATCGATGTTGAAAACCAGGTATAGACGCCGACACTCGCTTTGTTAACGAGTTAATTAAGGTTGCTATGGCATCATTTGTCGGTGTGAATGATGACCCCAAGAAGGGATTTGTTTGATCAAAATGTCGAAGCTCAAATAATGAAACCGGTAGTGGTTTGCCCGTGAACAGCTGAATATCTTGTTCAACATTTTGCCATAATTTAGAGAGTTGCTCGGTTCTAAAATGATCCCTGACATTCGCGTAACTTCTCGCAACACGAGTCGTGTACATATGCACTGCATAGCTATAGTCGATAAAAATAGGATCAATAACATCAGTTGAATTTAGATAATAACTAACAAAGTTAACCAAACGTCGGACACTTACGCGGCCTGAAGCATGTCGATCTGATAGCTTTTTTAGTTTTCGAACGACTGAACTCGTAATTCTTTTTGAATCTTTTTCATTAAGGATGGGGCCGGTTAACTGAGCTCCCCTATTTGAAACTATGAGCTTTTGTAAAAACTCGGGGCATGGCGTAAAAACCTCCTCTTTAACTTCTCTTAGCCCTTCGTTATCCAGCTTAGCTTTTGCTGAATGGCTTACATAGAAGAACCACCACCCTTGCCCAAGTTCATCAATATACAAGCCCTGCTGTTTTCTAGATAAATCTGTAAATACGACTAAGCTTTGTATTTCTTCTACAGATTTACTCAATAGCAACATTAGCCATATTACTATCGCCATTTCGCGGTTGGCTGGTCGATGCCCCATCAGGATTAATTTTTCAATGAGGAAGTTAAGCTCTTCAGGCATTAATAATTGTGTATTTTGTATGCCCATATTATGAGAGCGACGAACACTTGCGGTGACATCAATAGCAGTTCGGTTTTGTACGTGCTTATTGAAAGGAATAGCTGTGTCGAGTAGTTCTGTTTTATCACGTTTAGTATCTACGTCACGGTTATTAATGACAAATGTCTGAGCAGCATACTGGTCATCATCATTTAAACCTTCACTATTAGGTATTAAAGGTTCGTCAGGGAGCAATGCAAATATGTCATCATGGGCGCCGACAATCGGGATCGCAATGGGATCTGCATAACGTTTAGGTACTCGATCAATTGCAGGTCTTCTTCGAGTGATATGTTTTGCAGGTTTCCAATCATTGGAAAAGAAATGACAAAGTGTTCGAAGATAATTTTTATGTGGTAGATATGGCCATGTTTCTTTACTAGTAAGATATTGATCTAATTGGTGGGCAATGGCCGCTGGTGAATCACCTGTTGTATTGGGAATTGTCTCGCGTACAAAATTCAGTTCAGCAACATTGGTTCTCATGAAAAGCCTGAAATTAGAACAGGCATCTTCTTCCCTGGTTGAAGATTCCCTGGCTAAGTCTTTGTCTCTGAGGGTATCTAACACTGAGTAATAGTGCTTGATGAATGTAGCAAATAATTCGCATGATTTTATCGTCAGGTTGTATTCATAAGATTTAAGCAATACAACATAAAAGGGATATTCACTGCACCACCCTTTTTGATACTTGGTCCGATGATATTCATTGCTGATATAACGGTCCTCGATATCAAAACTATACTTGTGTAATGCATCAAAAATATAGGTTGCTAAATTTAACTCTTTCATTATCGATTGTGCTGAGTGAAAGGATATATTTCTAACACGGGCGATCAATCTAATAACTTGTTTAAGCCCTCCTAGTGATTCAGGGGCAAAAATACGATCAACAAAATCATCTAAATCTTCACTGACCTCATCTTTACCAATGTGCGGCTTTTTGAGTTCGCAATATCGACATATATGCTCTATTAAATGTTGCTTGATACTTGTCATTTTAATCTGACCGTTTTAGTGCTGACATGTAACCACTCACACAATTGTGTTTTGGTTTTTATCATTGGAAACAGCGACTGCCATTGTGGGGAGTTAAAAACTGATGGTTGTTCATCAGTGACAAACCATGCAGATAAAGATTGAGTGATTGAATCTCCTGTGACATTAACAAACTGTTTTAATAACGGCCTAACAATATCATTGAGCATTAATAAATGGAGTGTGTCTTTATTAGGGCGCCGAGGTAACACAATACAAGGTACTAGAGCTTTGGCATCACCAGCATATATTTTACATAGCTTTTGATAGGTCATTAATCCAGAAATTAAACGATAATAACCTGCCTCAGTTATACTTGCTAACAAGGGTGCTTGGTATGAGTCGAGCAATATTGATGCGGGGGATTCGACGCTATCATCTGAGCTTGGTTTTAGAGTACTAAGAAGGTTAAACGATTCACAGAAGGTTTTAAGCGAACGCTCAAGTTGAATTTGATTAAATGAAACCATCTCGAGTTTAACGTCGACTAGCAACTTATCTAAACTCTTATTGAAATGCTCAGCATGTTCGTTCATCACTCCCCCTAAACGACAAAATAGTGGTCAATTTGGACATTTCTATATTGTGCCTAAATCGTGCCCAGTTCAAGCAAAAATGTTGTGAATATTCTCTTAAATTATCGAAAATGAGATGCCCGTTTATTTTGAAAACTCATATTAGTTAAGGGGTGTAGGCGAAAGGTGTAGCGCTGAGGGGGTATAAGAAATAATATTTTTAACGTCTTGACATGGTAGGGGTCGGTGGTTCGAGTCCACTCGGGTGTACCACTCTTCTGACAGAGTATAATTAGTCAAATTCATACAATACACCCGTAGCTCAGCTGGTAAAAAAGAGTAGCACTACCTACTGATTTGAAAAGCTGTGGTAGGTGTCGGTATTCTCGATGTAGAAAGCAATCCACTCGGGTGTACCATTTCTCTATAGATATATGATGTGAAGAATAACTGGCCAACTAAAGTTGGTTTTTTATGCCTATAATTCACTGATGTCTAAAATTAAAAGAGTAAAGCAGCGCACTACCCTCACTTTGTTAACGGCGGCGGTAGGGGTCGGTATTCTCGATGTAGAAAACAGTCCACTCGGGTGTACCATTCTTGTATTTAATACAATACCTTAACTAAATTTCAATTCTTTAACTCTGTGCCTGAAGAAACTTTTTTGCCCCTAAATCCTGAGTTTTTCAAATATATTTAAATACCCCCTCTCCCTGTTAACCGCTTAGTGATGCGTTAATCACGCAATCAAAATTTGTTACTTTAACCTCAAAAAATTGTGTTTTTATGATTTTGTGCCAATTTCGTGCCAAACAAGTTGGCACCACTACCTAGATTGCTTGAAATTTAAGCGCCCATGCATTCACCCTGGTTAATTTACTTCATATTATTTATTCTTCTTCATTTTCACTGTTTTCATCATCCTTGCTGTCGTTTACTCTCGAATCACAGTAATACAAGAGCAAGGTAAAAAATATAAAGCCTAGGGTCAAACTATATTTAATCATCACAACTCTCCTCATATTTTCAATTAGTTAAGCGATAGGCAATCCTATACGAATACTTAATCAATTTATCAGCTAAGACTTTTCATATACTAAAAATTAACGTTACGTTAGCCATGACTAACGAACTTTCTTTGTACCTGATGTCCCATTGCTAATAGTTTTGGAGTTTTTTCTTGTGTATTGATAAAGTCCGTTTTATTGGTCCAACCATAACCTTGTGTATTTATAATTGACTGAGCCGTTGGCCCGCCTAAGGTATTGCCAGGGCCTAGTACGATGACTTTGTCTGGAGCAAACTCTTTTATGCCAACCTCTATTGCTTTAGTGAAATCATAAGGCGCTAATACCTGATGCCCTAGGGTGTATTCATGTAATTTATTAGTATCTGTGCTGTATTGTGTCCAAATACGTCCTTCGCCATCGATCATCGGGATTTTGGGTTGCTGAAATAACTCGGCAGTTAATGCAGCCTTACCTCGCGCTGAAATATCCGCCATTAAAGGAGAATGAAATGCACCGTGGTTATATAGGCGCATTGGGTATCTATCGTCAATGTTTGGGAATAACGATTCAGCGCGTTTAAGTCCGGCTTCGTTACCCGCTAATACTCGATAACCGCCAAGGTAAATTGATGTATAAAGATGACACCCCTCCTCATTGTTAATTTGCTCCATCAGGTTATCGATAAGCTGAGTTTTTGCGCAGTCTAGCCGCCATTGCTCGTCCATTTCAGGATAGATAAGCTGCCCGCCAATTAAGCCATTGACCATCATAAAGCCCATAGTATTAATGACTTGAATAGCGCCATCGAGATCTAAAGCCCCCGCCAACGCTAAGGCGATATACCACCCCATCGAATTACCTGTTACAGCAACAATGTCAAATTGTTCGCGGTCAATGTCGATAAAGTCACTCATTGAACACGCATAAATTAGCGCGGAGGCATTTTCGCCGGAAGTATGCTGTTTGAATGAGTATTTTGTTTCACTATCAAGTTCAGCTATGCTCATTTGGTTTTGCTTACGTCGATAAGCATCGATATGTGCAATAAAGTCCTGTTTATCAGCATGATTTCGCTGTAAATAACCAAGTTCGTCTTTGTTATAGCAACCTCGGCCTGGGGCAACCACCAGTATTCTTTGTTTAGGTTTTTGACCATTTATTTGATTTGGGTTCATGCTGGTATCTCCTGCTGTTGCACCAGACTGTTATCTAGGGCTTGATTAGCTGATTGATCAACAGGATTGTTTTTAACTAAGGCTAAAGCCGCGTCAACTATGGTATCTCGCATGGGTAACGGCAGGGTTGCAGCATCAGCTAGCGGAATATAACAATCCTCGGCGGTTATTCTTGCCACTTCAGGGCATAACGAACCAAGTTGTTCATGCAGGCTGGTTATAATCGCTTCGCTCACCGAACCACTTCGACGGCACTCATCCACGATTAATATATGACGGCAATGGCGGGCTTTTTCGGCTATAGCGGTTTCATTGAGTGGCGCGAGGTAACGTAGGTCGATAACCGTGACGGCAATACCCTGCTCGGCCAATATTTTTTCTGCTTGGCGACTTAAATAATACCCATTGCCATAACTAATAATGCAGAGGTCTTTACCCTCGCCAAACAGTCCTAATTCACCATAGACAAGTGGCAAAGCTTTGGCTTGTGGCACATATTGCCCAGCCCATAAATTATCACCTACCTCGTGTAAATCACGGGTCATGTAAAGGGCTATAGGCTCAAGAAATACTACGACACGTTGCTCTTCCTGAGCTAAACGCACACATTCGCGGAGCATAGCCATCGCGTCTTCACCATTAGATGGACATGCCAAAATAAGCCCCGGAATATCCCGAAATACGGTAAATGAATTGTCATTATGAAAATGACCACCGAAGCCTTTTTGATAACCAAGTCCAGCGATGCGAATGACCATGGGATTAGTGAATTGACCATTAGAGAAAAACGATAACGTTGCAGCTTCACCGCGAATTTGATCTTCTGCATTATGTACGTATGCCAGAAATTGGATCTCTGGGATCGGCAAAATACCGTTGTGTGCCATGCCGATTGCCAAGCCTAAAATAGCGGTTTCATCTAGCAAGGTGTTGATCACACGATTAGGACCAAAGCGTTCAACTAAGCGAGAAGTAACATGATATACCCCACCTTTTTTACCCACATCTTCACCGCAGACCACAATATTGTCGTTACGACCCATCAGCTCAGTTAAGGTGAGATTAATGAGTTTACCCATGTGCACTGGCTTATCTAACGATAGTTTATCGGCGCTCATTAATTGATTGAACGCATCTTCAGTGAATGGCTTTGATTCGGCTAACGTTGATTTCACTATTTTGGGAGGAATAATACTGGCCATGACTTGTGCGGCCGATTGCAATTTTGGCCTGTTGACCACTTGCATAGCAATCGCACTTATCCTTGCTTTAAGCTCTTGATATAATTCAATCACTTGATCTGAGGTTAACAGTTTGGCTTTAATTATTTGTTGCGCCGTAACCAGTAAAGGATCCTGGGCTTCATTTTGTAAAATATAGTCTTTACTTAAATAGGCTATTTCGGCGTCACTGCCTGCATGGCCCATTAACCGCACTGTGCGCACATGTAAAAACACTGGTTTTTTATGTTTACGGACATAGTCTGCCGCAAGCTTACTGACTCGATAGGTATCCAATACATCACGGCCGTCGCAATGAAAATATTTAAGCCCTGCACGCTGGCTAAAATTGGCTGTTATCCAGCCTTTGGGAGTACGAGTTGAAATACCAATACCGTTGTCTTCGCACACAAACATTATTGGCAACGGAATTTGCTGGTACGCTGTCCAACATGCAGCATTGATTGCGGTTTGAGCACTGGCATGATTCGATGATGCATCACCAAAATTACACACGACGATACTGTCTGCGGGCATATTAGCGGCAACCGATAATCGCGAGGTAAGTGGAATACTAAATGCAGCACCAATAGCCTTTGGTAAATGCGATGCAATAGTTGAAGTTTGCGGAGGAATAAATAAGCGTTTACTGCCCAGCACTTTATGACGCCCACCAGAAATGGGATCGTCGCTTGAGGCTGAAAAAGACAGCAACATGTCCCAAAGCTGGGTTTCACCAGCAACTCGCCTGCCACGCTCTATCATGAAAGCGGCGCTGCGATAATGCAGAAACGCCATATCTGTAGGCCGCGTTGCTAATGCATAGGCCGCATTACCTTCGTGTCCTGAGCTACCAATAGTATAAAAACCTTGATTACGAGCACGCATGCGGCGCGACTCTAAATCCAGTAAACGACTTTTAAGTTGTGATTCAAATAACCCAAGAAAATCAGCATCACTTAACTCCAAGTTGGCGTGATCCCAGCCTTCGCCTATATCTTCAAAATCTTCAGCTAATACGCGCTCAATAAACTGCTGCTCTAATGCTATTGCCCTATCTTCCATAGCTGTAATCCTACATAATTTGCTGTATCACACATTGGCTCAACCACAGCTAATTCAAGTTATTACTTGGGCTGAATTAACAATTTTAGCTCGCAAAAATTCACCCTATGAGAAAACCCAAAGGGCATTGCAACTTTGAATTTGGCTAAGTCTTACTTGATTTGATTTTTTAGTGACTCTAGTTCTGATACTTAGCGTGATGCTTAAAATAGAACTGCTATTTAATTGACCTCTTCATACGTTGACCTGTGCATATGTTGGTCTTATGTACATGTTGGCCTGACACATAGATTGAAGCCTTTGCGGCTCACTGACTGACGAATATGAGATACGCGTCAGTCATTACCCATTTGAAACTAAGTTAATATTCAGATCACAATCTACTTAGCATAGCCTCGGGTTAGCCAAAGGCTTGAATGCCCGTTTGCGCACGACCTAAAATCAGCGCATGAATATCATGAGTGCCTTCGTAGGTATTGACGGCTTCTAGGTTCATGACATGGCGGATAACATGAAACTCATCGCTAATGCCATTGCCACCGTGCATATCACGAGCCATGCGGGCTATGTCTAACGCCTTACCACAGGAATTACGCTTGATCATCGAAATAGCTTCAACGGGCAAGGTATCGTTATCCATCAACCGACCCACTTGTAAGCAAGCAAATAACCCCATGGTGATATCTGTTTGCATATCAGCAAGCTTTTTTTGGATAAGCTGAGTTGCCGCTAATGGGCGATTAAATTGAATTCTATCTAGGCTGTATTGACGCGCCGCGTGCCAACAAAACTCTGCTGCACCCAATGCACCCCAAGCGATACCGTATCTGGCTTTATTAAGGCAACCAAAAGGCCCTTTTAAGCCAGACACATTAGGCAGCAATGCATCTTCACCCACTTCAACGTTATCCATCACTATCTCACCAGTGATAGAAGCACGCAGGGAAAATTTACCTTCAATTTTTGGGGCACTTAATCCTTTCATGCCTTTTTCTAGTATGAATCCTCGGATCTCGCCGTCTAGTTTGGCCCACACCACAAACACATCAGCAATAGGTGAGTTGGTGATCCACATTTTAGCGCCAGTTAGGACATAACCCCCTTGGGTTTTAGTCGCTCGCGTTTTCATGCCACCAGGGTCTGAGCCAACATCTGGCTCTGTTAATCCAAAGCATCCAACCCATTCACCACTGGCTAATTTTGGCAAATATTTCATCCGCTGTGCTTCGCTGCCATAGGCATAAATCGGATGCATCACTAAAGATGACTGCACGCTCATGGCTGAACGGTATCCACTGTCGACGCGTTCGATTTCACGGGCAACTAATCCATAACTCACATAATTAGCGTCTGAGCCGCCGTATTGCTCCGGCAACGTTGAACCTAATAAACCAAGTGCACCAAGTTCATTCATGATCTCGCGATCAAAATGTTCTTTTCGATTCGCCATTAATACTCGAGTCATTAATTTTTCTTGTGCGAATTCATGAGTCATATCTCGGATCATGCGTTCTTCGCCAGTTAACAAACTATCGAACTGCAATGGATCTTTCCAATCAAATATTACACGAGACATGGGTTCCCCTTATTTTTATTGTTTTATCTACAAAGACAGTGTTTAACTTCTCTAATTGTTTAACTACTGTAACTATTGCATTAATGGACTGGCATCAATATCAAATTCAAATCCATCAATATTAGCCTGGCTTATTAGGTGTCTAATGTATTGTGCTATTGCTTTACGTTTTACTTTTTCATTTAAATAAGTCGTGATACGTTGCTTAACTAAATCATAAGGTAATTGATTACCGGCAATTTTCATGTCAATAAATACCACATGGTATCCATAACGTGATTCTACTGCATGAGTCATTAACCCTTCACTTGCAGCAAAAACTTGTCGTTCAAATTCTGCAACGGTTTGACCTTTACTCAATTGCCCCAATACACCTCCATGCTTCGAAGAGTCGCATTTAGAATGTGCTGAAGCTAAAACGCTGAAGCTTTCACCCTGTTTTAGTTGCTTAATAATCTCGTCAGCTAATGCTTTAGCCTCTAATCTTGCATTGATATCTTCTACTGGAGCAGGCAATAAAATGTGTCTTGCGGCCACTAATGGTGATGTCGTAAATTTTGATAAATTGGCTTGGTAATACTGTTGGCACTCTGCCGATGTGGCTTGTGGTATTTTAATATCTTGATTAATAAGTTGCTCTAAAACGGCATCTTGGTAAGTTTTTTCATCTGCAAATGTTGTTGCATCAATGTTATTGGTCAAATTGAGTTCGTCTGCACGTTGTAATAGCAATTTACCAATAATTAAACTTTGAGCAGCACTTACCATAGCGGCTCTATGATTGTCTGCTGGATGGTATTGCATTTCATTCAATACGGCTTGTTCAGAGATAGACTCTTGATTAACGCTTATCATAAGGTACCCTCAATGGAGATGAAAAATGCCCTGAGCTAAGCCCAGGGCATCACTATCATTAACGTTTCACACGAACAACTTGGTAGTTTCTGCTTAAGTATTGAACTGGAACACTGGCAATGTGAACTAGACGACTAAACGGAAATAATACAAACAAACTCATACCAAGAAATATATGCAGTTTGAAGATAATATTCACATCGGCAATCGATGCTGTCGCTTCAGAAATATCAAATGTCACCACATTTTGAGCCCAGCTCATCAGCAATAACATTTCTGAACCATCAAGATGCCCCAATGACACTATGATAGTTATTAATCCGAGTACAAGCTGGACATAGAGCACCATCAAAATGGCAATGTCCATGTTACTGCTTGTTGCTTTTATTCTCGGGTTGTTTAAGCGACGTTTGATTAAAATGGTTAATCCATATAAACAAATTAAACCAAATATTCCACCAGCCGTTATCGCGATTAATTGTTTGTCACTGGCTTCAATGCCAAACAAGTGCCATACCTCCGCTGGAGTAAGCAAACCAACAAAGTGACCAAGTAAAATCGCGATAATTCCAATATGAAAAGCTCGACTTCCTCTTTTAAGGTCTTTACTTTCAAGTAGCTGGCTTGAACCTGTTTTCCACGTATACTGCTCTCTATCGTAACGTACGATAGAGCCTACAATAAAAATAGCGAAGGCAATATAAGGGTAAATGCCAAAAAACAGCGTGTTTAAATAACTCATGGTTTACTCCTAACTGGCACGTTTATCAAAACCAGTCCAGGTGACTGGCACAAACTGATCTTTGCGTTGACTTTCACTCGGACGATTAACAGAGCTTGGGCAGTTTTCTGCATCAGGGGCACCAAAGGTAACCGCTTCTTCTTCCCATTCTTTATCAATCGCCTGCTTAGTATCATCACGCTTTTCATTAACGAGTTGGGCTCGAATTGGAGCCAAGTCGACCTGGTTTTGCGCTATATGAAGTAACGCATCAAGCAACACCGCGTAATCACTCTGACGTTTCTCTAGGCGACAAAATAGAAGTGCAAGAATATGCTCTACTTCTTGTATTCCCGCCCTAGCATTTTCATCACCTTGGCTTGATAAAAACTCAAGAAATAGTGGGATATAATCCGGCAATTCTTTTTTATCGAGTTCTAATCCTGCTTGTTTGTATTGGCTAACCAAATCAACCATCGCTTGACCACGATCCCGGCTTTCGCCGTGCAAGTGTTCAAATAACCACAAACCAAGAGCACGACCACGCTCAAATAGGCCATCATACTCTGCTTGCCAGTCCATTAAATCACCTGCAAAACGGTGTTCAATAAAGCCGACTACAGCTGCTTGATGTTGCTCATTCAATGGACTATTTTGTACCACTTCAATGAGTTCATCACACGCATCAATCATCTCCTGCTTGGGGTAATCCAGCAGATGAGATATCACACTCAATACTTGCATGTTTTACTCCTTATTTGATCTCAACAGGGATAATCTGGCGAACAGTTTGCTTTTTGTTACCAAACAAATTCACGCTATTTCCACCGTCACTACAACCGTTACCAAAGCTAAATCCACAGCCGCTCTTCATGTCATAAGCATTGGCAGCATAGGCTTTATGGCTAGTTGGAATGACGAAGCGATCCTCGTAATTTGCAATCGCCATATAGCGATACATTTCTTCAACTTGGTTTACCGTTAAACCAACTTGCTTAAGCACGGCTAAATCTTCAACACCCTCAACTTGCTGAGCACGTTTAAAGGCGCGCATTGCAATCATTCTTTCAAGCGCATGAATAACAGGGCGTTCGTCACCCGCTGTTAATAAGTTAGCCAAATAGCGCATTGGAATTCGCTGAGATTTCAAATCAGGAATAACACCATTCATGCCAATATGACCTGCTTTTACGGCAGTTTGTATTGGTGATAGAGGCGGCACATACCACACCATTGGTAAAGTGCGATATTCAGGGTGTAATGGTAGTGCCACTTTCCAGTCAACAGCCATTTTGTATACTGGTGACTGACGAGCTGACTCTAACCAACTATCAGGGATCCCTTCCGCTCTAGCAGCTGCAATAACTTCTGGGTCACTTGGGTCAAGGAACATACTTAATTGAGCGGGATACAAGTCATGCTCATTAGGTACGCTTGCGACTTCTTCGACTCTGTCAGCATCATATAAAAGCACGCCTAGATAGCGAATTCGGCCCACACAGGTTTCTGCACATACTGTTGGTTGCCCAGCTTCGATACGTGGGAAACAGAAAATACATTTCTCTGATTTACCTGATTTCCAGTTGTAATAGATCTTTTTGTATGGACAACCCGATACACACATACGCCAGCCACGACACTTGTCTTGGTCAATCAGCACAATGCCATCTTCTTCACGCTTATAGATAGCGCCCGATGGACAACTCGCAACACAAGCAGGGTTGATGCAATGTTCGCATAAGCGTGGCAAATACATCATGAATGTTTTTTCAAACTGGCCATAGATGTCTTTTTGCACAACTTCATCAAAGTTTTTATCTTTTTTACGCTCAGAGAACTCTGTACCAAGAATTTCTTCCCAGTTTGGCCCCCAGTTAATTTTCTCCATACGTTGACCGGTAATCAACGAACGAGGACGAGCCACTGGCTGATGCTTGCTATCTGGTGCATTGTGTAAATGTTGATAATCAAAATCGAATGGTTCGTAATAATCATCAATTTCAGGTAAATCTGGATTAGCAAAAATATTAGCTAATAATCTACGGCGATTACCTTGACGAGGCTCTAAAGAGCCATTTTTATTGCGCTTCCATCCACCATTATATTTATCTTGGTTTTCCCATTCTTTTGGATAACCAATACCCGGTTTGGTTTCTACGTTATTGAACCAGGCATATTCCACACCCTCGCGGCTAGTCCAAACGTTTTTACAAGTAATAGAGCAAGTGTGGCAGCCGATACATTTATCTAGGTTTAACACCATGCCAATTTGAGCACGTACTTTCATATTTTTATCCTCGACTTACTCTACGTCTAACCAGTCAACATTGTCCATTTTACGAACAATCACGAACTCATCTCGGTTACAACCTACGGTACCGTAATAGTTAAAACCGTATGATTGCTGTGCATAACCACCGATCATATGGGTTGGTTTCATCACAGCTCGAGTGACTGAGTTATGGATACCACCACGAGTTCTTGTTGTTTCAGCACCTGGGGTGTTAACAATTCGCTCTTGAGCGTGATACATCATGCTCATCCCTTGTGGTACACGTTGTGATACAACCGCACGACACGCTATTGCACCGTTTACGTTAAAGACTTCAATCCAATCGTTATCTTTAATGCCTGCATCTTTGGCGTCGATTTCGCTTAACCACACAATCGGACCACCACGACTTAACGTAAGCATGAGTAGGTTGTCTGAATAGGTTGAATGAATACCCCATTTTTGATGCGGAGTGATCCAGTTCAACACCAACTCTTTATTACCATTTGGTTTTTTGCCTATAATAGGTTGAGTCGTTTTTAAGTTAACAGGTGGTTTGTAACTCACTAATGTCTCGCCAAAATCGCGCATCCATTGATGATCTTGATAGAACTGTTGGCGACCCGTTACTGTGCGCCAAGGTATAAACTCATGAACGTTTGTATAGCCAGCGTTGTAAGACACATGCTCGTCTTCTAACCCAGACCAAGTTGGCGAGCTAATAATTTTACGTGGTTGCGCTTGGATATCCCGGAAGCGAATTTTCTCTTCTTCTTTAGGTTTGGCTAAGTGGCTATGGTCAAGACCTGTAAACTCACTTAATGCAGCCCACGCTTTAACCGCTACTTGACCATTTGTTTCTGGTGCCAAGCTCAAGATGACTTCGGCAGCATCAATAGACGATTCAATTTTTGGTCTACCTTTTTGAGGGCCTTCAGTAGTGTGCAGATAGTTGAGCTCACCAAGGAATGCCACTTCTTTTTCGGTATTCCAGTTAATGCCTTTACCTCCATTACCTTGGCTTTCCAATAAAGGACCAAGAGAGGTAAATCGGTTATAGGTATTAGGATAATCACGCTCTACAACCATAAAGTTTGGCGCTGTTTTACCCGGAATAAGGTCACATTCACCTTTCCACCACATTTTAACGCCATCTGGTTGAGCTAATTCAGCAGGTGTATCGTGCATTAAAGGCACTGAAACAAGGTCTTGCTCCACACCTAAATGCCCTACACAAAGGTTAGAGAATGTTTTAGCGATACCTTTAAAAATGTCCCAATCTGAACGAGATTCCCAAACAGGATCAACCGCCTTAGATAATGGGTGAATAAATGGATGCATATCTGATGTATTCATATCGTCTTTTTCATACCAAGTCGCGGTAGGTAAAACGATGTCTGAATACAAGCAAGTTGTAGACATACGGAAATCCAATGTCACCCATAAATCTACTTTGCCTTCAGGTGCTTTATCATGCCAAATCACATCTTCTGGTTTTTTATCACCACTTTCGCCTAAGTCTTTACCTTGTAGGCCATGCTTAGTACCAAGGAGGTGGCGCAACATGTATTCATGGCCTTTACCTGAAGATCCCAGTAGGTTTGAACGCCAAATAAACATGTTGTGTGGGTAGTTTTTAGGATTATCAGGATCTAAACTCGCAAATTGCATTTCACCTGAAGTTAACTGCTGCACAGTATAATCTTTAGGTGACATACCCGCTTTAACCGCTTCTTTACATAAATCAAGTGGGTTTTTATTAAATTGTGGCGCTGAAGGCAACCACCCCATGCGTTCAGCACGTGTGTTGTAGTCAAGTACTGATGCTGTCCACTTAGTCTTATCTGCCAGAGGCGACAACACTTCGGTCATTTCGAGTTTTTCATAACGCCATTGATCAGAATGGTTATAGAAAAACGAAGTTCCGTTCATTTGACGTGGTGGTTTTTGCCAATCTGAACCGAAAGCTAATGGTACCCAACCGCACTGAGGGCGTAACTTTTCTTGGCCAACATAATGCGCCCAACCGCCACCTGATTGACCAACACAGCCACACATCATGAGCATGTTGATTAAACCACGGTAGTTCATATCCATGTTGTACCAATGGTTTAAGCCGGCACCCACAATAACCATGCTGCGGCCTTTGGTTTTATGTGCATTATCTGCAAACTCACGGGCAACTTGAATGACATTTTCAGGATCAACGCCGGTGATTTGTTGCTGCCAACCAGGTGTATAAGGCACATTATCTAAATAAGATTTAGCAGTATTTTCGTCGCCAAGACCATTATCAACACCGTAGTGCGCAATCATTAAATCAAATACGCTGGCAACTAAAACGCTGGTGCCATCTTTAAGCGTAACGTTCTTAACAGGGACTTTGCGAACTTGGATTTCATCATGTTCAGTGTGTTGAAAGTAGCCTAAATCATGAGCTTTGCTGCCAAAATAAGGAAACTGTACATCGGCTACGCTGTCAGCTTGTTGCTTTAAGCTCAATGCAAACTTATGTTTTTCTCCTGTTTTGCCGTTACGTTGCTCAATGTTCCATTTGCCCTTCTCACCCCATCGGTAACCAATTGAACCCGTTGGAGAAATAAGTTCTCCAGTGTTTTCATCTATTGCAATGGTTTTCCATTCAGGGTTGTTATCTTGGCCAAGATTGTCTGCTAAATCAGATGCACGTAAAAAGGCACCTTGGACTAAACCAGTGTCATTTTTATCTAACTTAACCAACATTGGCATATCGGTATAAGTGCGCACATAGTCAG
The DNA here is from genome assembly GCF_019931735.1 of Shewanella inventionis. NCBI lineage: Bacteria > Pseudomonadati > Pseudomonadota > Gammaproteobacteria > Alteromonadales > Shewanellaceae > Shewanella > Shewanella inventionis. The sequence continues at coordinate 2,953,992 of NZ_CP082926.1, forward strand.
CAAAATATTCACTCGGTTTTTCAATGTGAAATTCTTTTAAAATGACATGGCCAAAAGCCATCGCGAGTGCAGCGTCGGTTCCCTGCTTTGGTGATAACCAAATGTCAGACAATTTAGAACATTCAGAATAATCTGATGTGATAACGACAGTTTTAGTGCCTTTGTAACGCACTTCAGTAAAGAAGTGGGCGTCAGGTGTACGAGTTTGAGGTACGTTTGACCCCCAAGCAATAATGTAGTTTGAGTTATACCAGTCTGCCGATTCTGGTACGTCTGTTTGTTCGCCCCATACTTGAGGAGATGACGGTGGTAAATCACAATACCAGTCATAGAAACTTAAACAGTTACCACCGATTAGCGATAGATAACGAGAACCTGCGGCGTAACTCACCATACTCATGGCCGGAATAGGAGAAAATCCCATAATACGGTCTGGACCATATTCTTTAGCCGTATAAATATTTGATGCTGCAATAATTTCGTTTACTTCATCCCATTCAGAACGAATAAAACCGCCTAAACCGCGCTTCGTTTTATAGCTTTTAGCCTTAATTGGGTCATTAACAATTGAAGCCCATGCATCAACAGGATCGCTAAATTGAGTTTTAGCTTCACGCCAAAGTTTTAATAAGGCTTGACGTACTTTAGGGTATTTTAAGCGATTGGCACTATAGATGTACCAAGAGTAACTTGCACCACGTGGACAACCTCTAGGCTCGTGGTTTGGTAAATCTGGGCGAGTTCTTGGATAGTCAGTTTGTTGTGTTTCCCATGTGACTAACCCATCTTTAACATATATTTTCCAGCTACACGAACCTGTACAGTTTACACCGTGTGTTGAACGTACAATTTTATCATGTTGCCAACGACGACGATATCCATCTTCCCACTCGCGACTTTCATCAGTAGTCACGCCATGTTCATTGGAAAACGATTGCTTATTTGTCTTAAAGAAGCGCATTTTATTTAAGAAATGGCTCATGTTTACATCTCCTCACCTACTCGGTAGTTGGCCTGTTACTCTTTTTTCTTATGCCAAAACAAGTTTGTATTATGCTCAGCGATAATCTGTAATATATGATTACAAAGCAGACTTTAATTTGACTCAGATCACGTCAAAATCAGTAATAAAAGTGATGCAGAACAAGAAAATACCCTCTTGTGAGTATATTCTGGATAGTGTTTTTTTGCGGCAATACAGGCTTGTGTAACCGAATGTGGCTATTGATATGTCACATTATTGAGTAATCAATTCTTTGTGGGTAATTAGATGAAAAAACGTTTTATGGGTTCAGTGATGCTTTACATCACCCTGTCGTTAACCAGCATTATCGCTATTGCAATAATGACGATGTTTGCGTCTTATTGGATAACAGAACAAGCCGACATTGATGCATATGCTATCAATATTGGTGGTTCACTCAGGATGCAAACATACCAGATAGGATTTTATACCAATGCAGGGCTAACAGAAGAAACTAAACAAACAGTATCCTTATTTGAAGCAAAATTAGATTCACCAATCTTCAACAAGTTAAGACAATCACCGGATGTGATAACTGTATTACAAGATTTATCAGTATTTTGGTATCAAAAAGTCAAACCTAATCTTGTTGCCAATAATCCTCAGTTAACACAACTTCTCGCTACTCAGGTAGAAAAAGCTAACCAGATCGTGAGCCTTTTGCAAAAAAACGCCGAACATAGAATTGTTTTATTGAGAACAATACAACTTGTTGCCGTATTTATTACCCTAATATTAGGTGTGTTAATTATATATTTGATGAAATTATGGGTACAAATACCAATGGCACAACTCACCAAGGCAGCACATGCAATAGGTAAAGGAGATTTTACGCAGAGAGTACAAATAAAAGGAGACGACGAATTAGCCTTGCTTGCTGCTACATTAAACCATACTTGCGATGCAATAGCGGCAATGTATGGACAGCTTGAAAAAAGAGTCATTGAACAAACACAAGAACTAAAAAGAAATAATAAAGCGTTGATGTTTTTGTTCACCACGGTAAGGACAATGTTAGAAAAACAAGAGCATAAAATTGACTATCAAAAACTACTCGATGAACTAGCCGATTTAATTAACGTTGATAATATTGAACTGTGTTTGATGACTGCCCAAGGGGATAATCCCTATTTACAGGTTCAAAACCATCAATTAACCAGTCACTTATGCACGACAAAAAACTGTAATAAATGCCATGGAGATGCAGTATTTATAAATATTTCAGAACCTCAAAATACTCTGTACCCTCTAGTCTACAATGATATAAACTATGGGGTGTTAGTCGTAACAAACGATTTAACCATGAGCCCGCATAGTTGGCAAAATCAGTTAATTCAATCTGTGGCAGATCAAGTCGCTCTATCTCTTAATCTAGCGGACCAACACAATAAAGAAAGACGTATAGCCCTTCTGCAAGAGCGTACTGTGATTGCCAGAGAATTGCATGATTCGTTAGCTCAAGCCCTTTCGTATTTAAAGATTCAAGTTACGCGTTTAGATTTTAGTCAAAAAAGACTGCAATACGAGCAACAGCAACCGATTATTGACGAGCTACGATTAGGGTTAGACTCCGCCTATCGACAATTACGAGAACTGCTCACGACATTCAGATTAAAAGTACTTGATGAGGGCTTACACCCTGCGTTGAACAAAACATTGGAATTACTGACAGAGCAAAGTGAAATGCAATTCTATTTACATTTTGCTATTCAGCAAGTTCCTTTGTCACCCATGGAAGAAATTCATTTATTGCAAATTGCACGAGAAGCATGTCAAAACACTGTTCATCATAGTCAGGGGAAACACGTTTGGATAGACATAAAACAATCAGAAAATAACAAGATAGTATTGACGGTTAGCGATGATGGTATTGGTATCACTCAGTCTGCCAAACTTAATCATTATGGCATGGCTATTATGCAAGAGCGATCAAAACAATTAAACGGTGAACTGAAAATAAGAGACCGTTTAGGTGGCGGTACAGAAGTGGAGCTAACATTTATGCCACAAAGTACGTTATCGCAAACCAGCGTAAAAGCTAATAATAATGATGCGGAATAAATAGCATCTTTGAATTATAGGATTTGATATAGAGTAGATCTGATTTACATTTGTACTTAAGTTACAGTTAATGATGTATTACTCATTAAATATCATCATTAACTGTACACAGTAACGTAATTCAGCATTTGATTGTTAATTAACTTATGTAAAACCAACCGATTGCAAAAAATTAAACGTATAATTAGTAGATATTTTTATTTATTTTTGTTGGTGCAACATCCACACGGCAGCTTCAACACGAGAGCGCATTCCTAATTTTTTTAATAAATGTTTTACATGTACTTTAACAGTGCCATCGGTAATATCGAGATCTCGAGCAATTAATTTATTCGTCAAGCCTTTTGCAATAAGCTTTAATATTTCAAATTCTCTACTAGTCAGTGAATTTAACATCAACGCTTTTTGTGATACATCTGGCTTACGGATAGCTTTAGCTAATATAGCGGCCAATTTTTCAGATATAACCATCTTGCCTGTCACTGCTTGTTTAATTTTTTCTAGGATTAACACAGGATCCATATCTTTAAGTAAGTAACCATCTGCGCCAAAACTGATCGCTTGAATAACATCTTCATCATTGTCAGAAACAGTTAACATAATAATACGTGAGGTTACCCCTTCTGAACGCATAATACGTAACGTTTCGAGTCCATCAAGTCCGTGCATATTCAAGTCTAAAATAATTAAATCAGGATCTAATTCCTTCGCCAATTCAATGCCTTTAGTACCGTTATCGGCTTCCCCCACAACTTCTAAATCGTCTTCTAAGGCAATGAGTTGTATCAGGCCCTTTCGTAAAAGTGGATGATCATCAATCAAAATAATCGTCGCGATATCCTTGTTCATTTTGTAGCCCTTAAATGCATAAAAATAAAACCCAGGTCATATTAAGTAACATACCCGAAACAAAAATTGATTTACATCATGAACTGATCAGAATGTTTTCACGGCGGTATGAAGCTTAAATACTTAGCTGGAGTAAAATCAACTAACAATAAAAACTATAATTAACAGTAGATTAATGCAAACGCATACCTACTGGTAGGTACACCAATCTGTAATTTAACCTATAAAATTACCCACGAATGTGCATTGTCTATAAGACGGTCTGTCACCATAGTGATGCTAAATTTAACCCAATGGATGAGTATCATGACAGATCTAAACAAATGGGAACCAGAAAATGAGCAGTTCTGGCAAACCAGTGGCAAATCAATTGCTCGAAGAAATCTGTGGATTTCTATACCCAGCTTATTATGTGGCTTTGCCGTTTGGCTTTATTGGGGCATTCTGACCGTTCAAATGATGAATGCTGGTTTTGACTTTACTTCTGACGAACTATTTACTTTGACAGCGATTGCTGGTTTGTCAGGGGCAACCTTACGAATTCCTAGTAGTTTTTTTATTCGTTTTTGTGGTGGTCGAAACACTATCTTTTTTACAACATCATTATTGATTATCCCGGCATTTTTTACTGGGGTCGCGCTACAAAACCCGGATACACCATTATGGCAATACCAGTTACTAGCATTATTATCAGGTTTTGGCGGTGGTAACTTTGCTTCTTCGATGTCTAACATCAGTTTCTTCTTCCCTAAAAGCCAACAAGGGTTAGCATTAGGCTTAAATGCAGGGTTGGGTAACTTTGGTGTTACTTCAATGCAAATACTTATCCCATTATTTATGACCTATGGTGTCTTTGGAGCATTTGGCGGCGATCCTGTGACGTTAGTCAGTCCATCAGGTAGTTTGATTGGTAAGGTGCCTGCTGGTTCAGAGACTTGGATCCAGAATGGCGGTTACTTGTGGTTGCTCATATTAGTGCCACTATTTTTTGCGACTTGGTTTGGTATGAACAATATTCGAACTAAAGAAGTATCACCTGATGTTGGTTCTCCACTAAGCGCTATCGCTATGATTAGCGTTATGTTAAGCATAGGCTTAGTGATTGCTGCAGCAGGCCTATGGTTAATATTGCCCGAAGCGGCAAATGGCTCTGGATGGGGTATCCCCAAAGAATTAGTCTTAGTGTTAGTCGTGGCATCAACGGTATTTTGTTTAAAAATGCTACCAGGAGCAATAGGTGATAGCCTATCAAAGCAATACCAAATCTTTAATAACAAACATACTTGGGTTATGAGCGTTATCTACACTATGACATTTGGTTCATTCATTGGTTTCTCTGCTGCATTTCCATTAGCCATTAAAGTGATTTTTGGTTTTCAACATGTACTGGTTGATGGTCAAATGACACACGATACAGTTAACCCTAATGGTCCAAGTGCACTAATGTATGCTTGGATGGCACCATTTATTGGAGCCCTAATTCGCCCCGTTGGTGGTTGGATTGCAGATAAACTGGGTGGAGCTTTTGTTACTCAATTGTGCTCAGCAGTAATGGTGATTTCAAGCTTTGGTGCTGCTTATTACATGGAGCAGGCATATAATTCTGCAACTCCAGAAGAGTTTTTTATGCCGTTCTTCATCATCTTTTTAGTTCTGTTCGCTGCTACCGGAATTGGTAATGGCTCTACTTTTAGAACGATAGCAATGGTATTTCCAAAAGAACAAGCGGGTCCAGTATTAGGTTGGACTTCGGCTGTTGCTGCTTATGGCGCATTTTATATTCCTATGGTTTTTGGCCAGCAAATAAAAGCAGGTACACCTGATGTAGCCCTAATTGGCTTTGCCATATTTTATGCCGTTTGTTTACTTGTTAATTGGTGGTTTTATCTTCGTAAAGATGGAGAGTTTTACAATCCATAAATAATAGTTTGCCCCAGGCTTACTTCAATAGTGAGCCTGTAACCATATCGATTCAAAAGTTGTCTAGATAAAGAGTATTAATATGAGTGCATTAAAAGAATTAATTACCATGGCTGGCTATCAAGGTGAACCGGTAAAATTGTTATTTTTGTTCGCTAAAGCGGATTATGAGCAATTGGACAATGGTGAAAATAAAGGCCATATGATGCCTGTTATGTGTGTTGACAAATCCCCTACTGAACTCACTACTTTCACTGAGTTATGTAATGAAGCAGATAATATAAACACTGATTGGGAATTTATTTTTGTCACTAGCATGCTGGCAGATGTTGACAAAGAAGCATTAGATAATGGGTTAAAACGAATGGCAAGTGATATTGAAAATGGCGAAAATACGGCTATGTATGTTGTATTAGACAGAAAAGAAAATGTCATCCAAATGATGCGCAGTTGACCTGTATTTATCGACATTTTTACTAAAGGATTCCCACCTTATGTTAGGTCGGGTTTATCTAAACTAATCAATAATCTAGTCGGATAATTTTCTGTTAGGCAATCTCAAATTAGCGCTAATTAGCCGACTAAAAAAGTGAAGTTGTAGGTAGTAACTGAAAATTGCCGTTGCCTGCCGGGCTGAGACTAACATGGTTTATAACCCTGAAATCTCGACGTTGGCAACTATGCCCGCAATGATAGGCCTTGAGTAACACTCATTTTATCTCTCAACATAAAAAATATGCAAAGATAAACCCGCTCTAGCCTGCATTGATGATAAATTACTGGCAGATTGTAGAAGTTCACCCCGATTAATCACTAAAAGATGTTGCACAGAACACTCATACCATCGGTTTTATCATTATTTTGCTGCGGCATAATGTGCCAATGTCAAAAATAAATCTGCTATATCTTCTTGCTTCAAAGTTTCGTCAATCGTAGGAAAAAAAATACTCTCACTCTTTATATTGATCGCTTTCAACAAACTTTCTAACTCATCAAAAAAAGTGATTAAGTCAGTTACCTGTTGCTTCACATTCATTTGAGCTCCTTCATAATTTGATTGAATTAACAGGAGTATTTGCTCAAACTCTTTATTAATGTGTTCAATTAATATTCTGCAGTGTTGAAACTCTAATTGTAATGAATACGTTGGGTAAGTCTCAAACAGTGGACTATTTCTATCTTCAAATAGTGGCAATAAAACTTTTTCTTCCCAATTAATGTAAAATGATATGTCCTTTTTTACGTGATTAAAGACATGTTGTGCCTTGACGATATTTGTTGTTAGTAAGCATTTGGCATAAAAAATCATTAACAGTTGTTTGTCGTGAGTAGCAGAAAAATAATTAGTCACTAATCCATGCATTACGGTACTCCTTTAACAATCCGGGCATTATGCTGTTTGGCTGAAGAGATAGATAACAACCACCAAGGTCACAAACCAAAAGCCACTCACTAACTTCCAGAAAAAAAGACTATTAGATTGTTTTACTTCAGGTTGAGGCTTTAGAAAATTGGGATTAGGTTGAGTTAAATCGGTCATGAATTCGGAAACAGTATTATAACGTTCACTCAAATCAAACTTGACCCCTTTCTCTAATGCCTTATCAAACCATATTGGTATAACTGGATTGATATCGGATGCTGTTATGTACCTTAGTTTGTCGTAATCTCGCATGCTTTTACAATCTTCAACCTGTTTACCATAAGGCAAACAGGCTGTGAATATTTCATAACATAAGGTTGATAAACTATAAATATCACCCTGGACGCCAGGATTTTTACCTTGTAGATAGTTTGGGTCAGAATAACTCGCTGTACCTAACACGCCTTGAAATTCAATAGGACTGTAAAGTTCTGCGATACCTGCAACAAATACCGAACCAAAATCGACAATTTTGACTAAATCTTGGTCCATAATCATGATGTTCGCAGGTCTTAGATCTTGATGAACAGCATCCTGTTGATGAAATGCTTCGAGTGCCGAGGCGATCTTTTTTACTATCTGAATAGCCCTTTTAGGTGAAACAGGATAATGCTGCTCGAGCCATTTATCTAAACTTTCTCCTGGAAGCCATTCCATAAGGTAATACAACCCCGTTCTTGGCCTATGATGCTGAATAATCTTGACCACATACTCTGAATCAATACGACTACCAACCCACTGCTCTCTGATAAACCGATCAATATAATGAATGTCATCAATAAAATTCTTGGAGGGAACTTTCATTGCAAATTGTTCATGAGTCTCTTCGTCTTCAACAAGATATAAATGACTTCTGCTCGACGAAAAGACTTCCTTTATTACGCGGTATCCATCAAGTTTCATACCCGATTTTAAAATTGGGGGAAAAGGTAAACGCGTTAACTCCAGATTTAAATCATCTATATGTTGCTCAGGTAGCGATCTCAAATGCAATAAAAGGCAACTCATGTTGTCATCACTATTACCATTGACTGATGCCGAAATGAGTTGTTTGCAAATCTCAGACATGGGTATAGGTTGATTGATCAGCCTGAGTAATTCATCTTCAACGATAAAATCATGTATACCGTCTGTGCAAAGCAAAAATCGATCATCTTGTTGTAAATTGAATCGACTAAAATCAATATGCAGTTTATTGTCCATCCCAACCGCGCGAGTAAGAAAGGTTTTACCTTTTTCAATACTTGCAAAATGGTCCTGTGTTAACTGAGTTAATTTATTATCTCTAATAAGATAAATTCTGCTATCACCAACATGGAAAAAATAGCCGCTATGGCCTTTTAAGACTAAAGTGCTTAGTGTTGTGAGATAGCCTTTATGATCATTTTTATATTGATGACTTTTACGAAACAAACGCAAATTTATTGCGGAGAGAACTTGTTCGCCGCTCTTACTCACTGACCACATGTCCGGTGTTTGGTAATATTCAACTAAAAATCGTTCTACCGCAATTTGACTCGCTTCACGCCCTGCTTCAGCAGAGCTTACACCATCTGCAACAACAAAAGTGTAACCTTTAACTTGTTGTAAATACGGGTCATGAGGTAATAGAAAATCTGCGGCATCTTCGTTTATGCTTTTTATACCAGCATCTGTTTTATAGGCTACATCTATGTCAAACCCACGCATAGGCATAATAAACCTTCCAAGTAGATTTATTGAGTTAATGACAACAATAACCGACTTATTAGACTATCGATATGGTACAAAACAAGATCTACGATATATAAGCAAAACCTTTCAATTCAGATCTACCTACCCCAACCTATTATAAGCACATGTAATTATCATTAATAACAGAGACATAAATTCAGGAACACCTAAAAGTAGGTAACTAATACAACAAGAATTTATTTCAGTAGGATATTAAAGAGTAGTTTGATCATTTACCGATTAACTTGGTTAAACTCTATAAAACAAGTTAGAAAGTGAGTGGTCATGGCTGTTCTTCAATCTAAAGCTTGGCAAGCATTATTATTTGCGACATTGGCCTTTGCAGCTAACTTTTCTGTGTGGACACTGTATGCTGCCGTTGTAATCCCTTTTGCAGACCAACTCGGGTTTTCACTCACTCAGTTAGGTATATTGTTAGCATCACCAATGCTTACAGGGGCATTAAGTCGAATCCCAGCAGGTCTATTAGTTAATCAATTTAATACTAAAAATTTATTCTGTTTACAAATGCTGTTGTGCATACCTCCATTGCTATTATTACCTTTAGCTGATGATTACAATAGCTTGCTGATTATTGGTTTTTGGATTGGATTGAGCGGAAGTTCATTTACCTTCGGTATTAATTATATTAATGATTTTTTCCCTAGTAAAAACCAAGGCACAACAATGGGTATATTTGGTGTTGGTAATGCGGGAGCCGCTATCAATTTAGTGTTTGCGCCAATAATAATTGAACTTTGGGGGTGGTCCTATTTGGGGCCTGTATATGCCATCGGATTAATTATTATTACAAGTCTATTTTTTTGGTTTGCCCCAAACTCTACAGTAAAAAAACAACCCATTTCAGTTAATCTCAATATGCAATTCAATCATTTGTTTGAAACAATAAAAAACCTACATGTATGGGCTTTGGGGTTATACTACTATTTTGTATTTGGCTCCTTTCTGGCGTTATTAATGTGGTTACCTTATTACTACATGCATGCCTACCAATTAAATATTATGCGAGCTATGGCCTTTACTTTATTTTTTGTCGCTACATCATCCGTTGTTAGAGCTCTCGGCGGTTGGTTTGCAGACAAATATGGTGGAAGAACTGTTAATTGGAGCGTGTTCTGGGTCTGTTTAGTCTGCTTATTCTTTTTAAGCTATCCACCAACCACTATGACAATTCACGGTGTCCATCAAGACGTTAATTTAACTATTTCAATCAATGTATGGCTGTTTACGGCCCTACTATTCATTATCGGTGTCGCTCAAGGATTTGGGCGAGCCAGCGTATTTAAAGTTATTCACGATCAATATCCCAAAAATACAGGTGGTGTCGGTGGTGTTGTTGCGGCAATTGGTGCTTTGGGCGGTTGTACGTTACCCATTCTCTTTGGTATATCCGTGGATATTATAGGTATTTATAGTGCAAGTTTTATGGTGTTGTATGGTGTTTTAGCTCTGTGCATGATGGCGATGTATTTGGCAATCCAAGCAGAAGAACACCAAAAAAGAATTGTTGAAGCAAAAAGATATAATTTCCTAGAGGATGATAATTTATGAATCAGATAATTAATGATGGTGATTTGCCCTTAGTTTATTCATGTTCTGGTTGCTCTAATGTTGCACAATTAGCCAATGATTTAGCAATCGAACTTACTGTTTTGGGCATTGCAGAAATGTCTTGTATTTCCGGTGTAGGAGGACATGTAAGGCCTTTGGTTAAATTGGCTAAATCAGGTAGGCCTATCATCGCAATCGATGGTTGCCCATTAAGTTGTGTTGCATCATGCTTAAATCAACACAATATCAAAGCGACACATCATTTTGAGTTAACTAACACTATGAACTTACAAAAGCGTCAATATAACCAATGCACAAAAACCGACTTGCAAAGTGCTTTGGCAATGATCATCTCAAAAATAGGTGATTAATTATAAAATAAATATGCATTTGGATATTTTAAGTCAATTAAACTATATATTTATCATATTTAAAACCATCAAAACCCCTAAAAAGAGCATTTTAAATATCACACACAAAATGCTCTATTCCACCTGTTTTTCTTAGCAACCTTTAAAAGGTTTTGAATTTATTTCGTCTATAATTTGACTAAAATAGCGAACAGTTATTTTCATCCATCACAGATCTATTCCTTTAAAGTTAACTTTCACCAAATACCAAATAACACATACTCACTTGTGGATACAATATCAGTAACACCAACAGCTCAACATTATATCAAAATAAAAATAGTGAGTAGTTTATTTTTAAGGCTAAAGTAATGCTTTTGAATTAAATGACATACATCAACTTTTTTATTATTTAGTCAGCCAGAATACCTTATCACTGCATGATTGGAGTTTAATATGGCTACTGAAAAATTTAACCTTTTTGCTTTCAAAGACAAGATGAAAATTTTGCATCTTAGTTGGATGGCATTTTTTATAACCTTTTTTGTTTGGTTTAACTTCGCCCCCATGTTAATGGCAGTTAAAGAGTCGCTTGGATTAACTACGGATCAAATTAAAACGTTATTAATTTTGAATGTTGCCTTAACAATCCCCGCACGCGTGATTATTGGGATGTTGACGGACAAATATGGTCCCAAAATTGTTTATTCTGCCTTACTGATCTTTTGCTCAATTCCTTGTTTCATGTTTGCGTTAGCTGATGATTTTATCCAAGCCGCAATAGCTAGATTCTTACTAGGTTTTATAGGTGCAGGGTTTGTCATTGGTATTAGAATGGTATCCGAATGGTTTCCGCATAACGAACTGGGAACAGCTGAAGGGATTTATGGAGGTTGGGGGAACTTTGGTTCTGCTGCAGCAGCATTTACTTTACCGTCCATCGCACTGTTATTTGGCGGTGATGATGGTTGGCGTTATGCTATTGGAATTACAGGTATAATTAGTTTTTTATTTGGTTTTATATATTATTTTAATGTCACAAATACACCAAAAGGCTCTACTTATTTCCGTCCTAAAAATTCATCCGCAATGGAGGTTACTTCAGTTGGTGATTTTTATTTATTACTACTAATGAAAATCCCTATGTATGCCGCATTGTCACTACTCACCTGGAAACTATCTCCATATGGCGTAAATCTGCTGAGTCACCTTATCACTTACTTCATTTATAGTGGTTTATTTGTGCTTTATTTATTTGAAGTTTATAAAGTATGGAACGTTAACAAACATATTTTTAGAGAAAAAGTACCTGAAATACATAGATACAGTTTCAAACAAGTCGCCGTTCTCGATATTCTCTATTTTACGAATTTTGGTTCTGAGCTTGCTGTTGTTTCCATGTTACCATTGTTTTTTTCAGACATTTTTTCATTGGATCCCGTTTTAGCTGGACTGGTTGCAGGTGCGTATGCATTTATGAACCTTATGTCTCGACCTGCAGGTGGATTTATTTCAGACAGATTTGGCAGAAAATCAACACTATTAATTCTGACAGCTGGATTAGCTGTGGGTTATTTCCTGATGGGCCAAGTCGATAGTGGTTGGCCACTGTGGTTAGCTGTTGTGACAGCGATGGGTTGCTCTTTCTTTGTTCAATCTGGTGAGGGAGCTGTATTTGCTGTTGTACCATTAATTAAAAGAAGACTTACAGGGCAAATCGCTGGTATGACCGGTGCTTATGGGAATGTTGGAGCAGTAACCTTTTTGACCGTATTATCTTTCGTTGATTATAAATCGTTCTTTTTAATTATCTCAGCGACTGCTTTAGTGGGTTTTATTACGCTATTTTTTATGGAAGAACCTCGCGGCCAAATCGCTGAAATCAAGGAGGATGGAACCGTAGAATTAATCAATGTTTCTCATAAAGGTTAATTTTTATAAGCCACGAACACTATGGTGTTTGTGGCTTTCATAAACCTTAATATAGTTCAACGCCTTATAATCTTTAATTTAGAGGGTTTGGGTTAAATAAGTGCTTTTACCCTAGCTAATTGAGACTGGAACAGCAAACTGCAATTATGGGTGACAACTTGGCTTTCAATGTCACCTCGTAGTATGAGTTTGCAGGCTTCATCTGCTTCAAAATTATATCCTAGCGTTTGCCGTTTATCTGTAAAGCTATCGACAAGATCTTCAAGATGATACAAATGGCATTGTGATGCTCTAAATGCATCAGGAATAACAATATAACCTTTATCGCCGATTAAATAAGCGTTGTTACTTAATCGACATTGAAACGATGTGGCTAAACTAACCATAACGTCATCACTTTTACCAATGATAATAACATCGTCTTCAACACCGGTTTCACACACGTTAGCTTGCACGTAGAGGTTGTTGATGTCTGATGTTAAAAAGTAATCGGCTATGGCTAACGGGTAAATCCCCATGTCTAATAAGCAGCCACCTGCAAGTTGCGGGTTATATTCTCTGCCCTGTGCGTTAAAGGGAATAGGATAACCAAAATCAACTTTGACATGTTTTAGCTGGCCGATCCGCCCTTCGTCTAACCATAATTTTGCCTGCTGTATAGCCGGTAAAAAATAGGTCCACATCGCCTCCATTAGTAACAGACCTTTGCTTTTGGCTAATGTGGTTAATATTTGGCATTCATCCAGAGTGACTGTCATCGGCTTTTCACACAACACGTGTTTTCCTGCCATTAATGCAGCATAAGTTTGCTTAAAATGAAAATTATGCGGTGTTGCAATATAAACAATGTCCACTTTTGGGTCGTCAAATAATGTTTGGTAGCCTTGATAGGCTTTTTCGATCTGGTGTTGTTCTGCAAACCTGTCTGCATCGGCTTGCTTACGCGCGGCGACTGCATACAAATGACTGTGAGTAGAGTGAACTAAATCTTGGCAAAATAACGCTGCTATTCGACCTGCGCTGACTATTCCCCAATTTAACTGCGTCATTTTAATTTCCTTATTATGTTTTATACAACTGAAACTAGGCTAAAGCCATTATCAACTATGTAGAACACCTGATAATACAGACTGTGTCAATCAAAGCTTGTCAGAGGAAATGGGTTTACTGAACAGATACCCTTGAAGACCATCGCAGCCCATGGTTTTTAATAATTCATGTTGTTCTGTGTACTCTACCCCTTCGGCAATGGTACTTAAGCCTAGATTAAGTGCGAGTTGCACTATTGTACGGGCAATGGCTGCATCTTTTGGATTGTTGACGATGCCGTCAACAAATGATTTATCAATTTTCAGGGTATCAATAGGAAAGTTTTTTAAATAATTTAAAGAAGAATACCCGGTCCCAAAATCATCAATAGCAAGCTTTACACCTAACTTTTTAAGTTTGTTTAATAAAACAATTGCATCATCCACATTGTCAATAATTGCCGACTCGGTTATTTCAAGCTCGAGTAAGTGTGGTGGTAAACTTGTTTGCTCAAGTGCTGTTTTAACATGATCAAAAATGCTAGCGTGATTAAATTGTAACGCTGATAAGTTAACCGCCATTCGAGTAAAGTGTTGATGAGATACGCTTAATGTTTTAGCCTGTTTACACGCTTCAAGTAATGCCCATTCACCTATCGCAATAATTAAACCACTTGTTTCTGCAATATGAATAAAATCATATGGGGATAACATTCCTTTCGTTGGGTGTTCCCATCGCATTAATGCCTCATAACCCACAACGTCACCATGAGATGAGGATATTTGAGGTTGATAATATAATTTGAGTTGGTCGCCTAATGCTAACGCCTCTCTCAGCTCTGCTTCTATTTGCAGCCTGTGCATTAATGACTGATGCATTTCATGAGAAAAAAGCTGATAACCGTTCTTACCATTATTTTTAACTTCATACATTGCAGTGTCGGCATGTTGTAGCAATATGTCACCGGTCACACCATCGTCAGGGTAAAAAGAAATACCCACACTTGCTGAGATAAATGTTTTTTTACCCATTACAAAATATGGTTTTGCCAACTCATTAATAAGTCGCTGGGCCACATTGGCGACACAGTCAAAAGACTCAAGCTCGGTCAGTAATAAGGTAAATTCATCTCCACCTAGTCTGGCTATATGGCTATTTTCATATTCTGCGTTTTCACAGTTAATGGCCATCAAATCTGTTTGCCGTATTGTGGTTTTAATGCGATTTGCGGCTTCACACAACAGTTCATCGCCTGCTTTGTGTCCTAATGTATCGTTTATGCGCTTAAAATGGTCTAAATCTATAAAAAGTAGTGCTAATTTGTTTGCACGTCTTTTTGCGACAGCAATGGCTGTATCTAACCTATCTAAAAAGTTACGCCGGTTTGGTAGATCGGTTAATGTATCATAATAGGCATAGTAGGTTATTTCTTGTTCAGATTTTTTACGGGTAGAAATATCGTGTAAAGTGCCATTTAATATTGGTTGGCCAAAGTCTTCTGATATATCGGTTCGATCATGCAACGTAATGATCTCACCATTTTCGCGTAAAATACGGTATTCAATGTCATAACCTTGCCTTGTTTTAAGGGCGTGGGTTACAGTTTGAGATAACATTTGTCGATCATCTGGGTGAACAATTTCTATCAAATTGCTAAAGGTCAGTTCACGTTCTTTAGGTTGCATGCCTAACATGCGATACACTTCGTCTGAACAATCAAGGGTTTTATTGTTAAAGTCCCATTCCCAAGAACCTAAATGAGCAATACTTTGCGCTTTAGCAAGTTTGTTTTTACTTTTAGTTAGCTCTTTAATGGTTTTATTGGCTTTTAGTACGTAGTGGATACGGTGACTGAGTAAAGGCCACTTTACTGGTTTGGTCATAAAATCTGTAGCGCCAACATCAAAAGCCTTTTGAATATCTTGAGGTTGATCCAGAGCGGTAACCATAATAATGGCTACATTTTCACCTTCAGGTAATGCGCGAATAGCTGAGCAGCAGGCAAAACCATCCATTTTATCCATAGAGACATCTAGCAAAATTAAATCAGGTAAATACTGAGTAAAAAGTGCTATAGCTTCTTCTCCAGAGCTAGCTTCAATAATGTTGGTCATCGATGGATGTAAAGCACGGCGCATTAAAATGCGAATAACAGGATCGTCATCAACAATTAAAACAATCTCTCCTTGAACATGTTTTGTCATTAAACAAGCTCCTGTATTTTACGCTGTAATGCATGTTCAGTTTGCTCAAAAACATGGTTCAATGGACCTGTTAATTTACTAAGATCGCTCAGTTGATTTTTACGTGCTGAATGCTCAATTTGATTGGCTAACGATTGCATTTTAGCGGCTCCGACATTGGCAGAGCTCGATTTCAATGAATGAGATGCTTTAAAAACCTGCTCAGCATTTTGAACGGTTATTCCATTAGTAATTTCTGTCAATAATTCTGGAGTACTTTTTAGGTACATTTCAACAATGGTTTTAACCAGTTCATTGGTATTTTCAGTTGATATTTGCATGATGTCATTTAGCGGGCCTTCAATGAAAATAGGGGGTTCGTTATCTTGCGAAATAACAGGTTCAATAAGGCTAGTATCAGAGACAAATACCCACTTGTTTAAACATTCACTGATATTTTGCCTGGTAAAGGGTTTCAGAAGTGTGTCTTTTGCCCCAGCATCTCGAAAACGGCGTTTAACATTAGGTTGTATATCGGCTGTAAGCGCAATGATAGGCGTTGTTGCATTAACACTATTAGGCCCAAGCTTAACGATTGCTTGTGTGGCTTCTATACCATCGGCAACAGGCATGTGATAATCCATAAAGATGATGTCGAATTTTTTTTCACCAGCAAGTTTTATCGCTTCTTTACCGTTGTCTACAATTTCACAATCATGCCCTAATGATGCTAATAGACTTTTAATAACCAGCTGATTTACCACATTGTCTTCTGCAACCAACACCATGGTTTTACGGTATATGACATTATTAGTATTGTGATGCATGACAGGCACATTGTTTACATTAGCCAGTGTTTTATCAATTGGGACTAATGGGATACTGAACCAAAATGTACTGCCTTGGCTAATGGTGCTATTTACGCCATATTTTCCATTCATCAACATAATAAGTTGTTGGCATATGGCTAAACCTAGCCCGGTACCACCATATTCGCGTGTTATCGAATTATCAGCTTGAGTAAACGGGGTAAATATAGACTCCAGTTTATCGTTTGAAATACCAATTCCAGTATCATTAACGGTAAATTTTATTGTTGTATCTGAACCTTCAACATGTTCACTCACCTCAATGTTTATCGTTCCTTTGTGAGTGAACTTAATCGCGTTTGATACCAGATTATTAATAATTTGACGGATCCTAACAGGGTCGCCTAAAAAATGTTGGTGACTTAAAGAAGAGATATTAATACTAAAAAGTAACTGTTTTTTTTCAGCGACGATTTGATGAGCTTGACACGCTGAGCGAACTAAATCCTCCAGCTTAAACTCCCGTATGTCTAGATCGAGCTTATTGGCATCTATTTTAGAAAAGTCTAGCACTTCATTAAGCAGCACGAGTAGCGTTTGTGCAGACTCATTTATCATGTCTACGGTGTTTGATACATCACTATGTAAATCATAAGACTTAAGCAAATCAGAAAAACCTATAATTCCATTCAAAGGTGTTCTTATTTCATGACTCATTACCGCTAAAAATTCTGATTTTGCAAGATTGGCACTCTTGGCCATTTCTAGTGTTTGTTGTAACTCGAATGTACGCTCATTGACACGATTTTCAAGCTCTTGATTAATCCGTTCAAGTTGTCGCCCTCGAGTATCTACCTCGGATATCATGGCATTAAAGCTCTCAGCTAATTGTGCAAATTCATCGTGAGAATCAATACTGACACGTTGGGTATAATCTTTGTTATGAGATATACCTTCAATAACATTTACTAGTGTATTCATTGGTTTAGTGAATAATGACTGCAACCAAAACATCACTAACAAACTTGCCAAAAAGGCTGAAATACTGGCCATGATAACCAGGACTAAATAATCTTCTAATTGCTTTGACAGTGTGTTCATGTTGTCAGTGATATGCAATATGCCAACGAGCTCACCGTCTGAAACCAAGGGGGTATAGGAGTGAACCCCATTATTATTAAAGGTAGTTTGCTTTTTATGGCTAACAAGACTCTCAGTAACATGCTCAGGGTTTCGAGTCACTTCGCTTATTTGTGGATTTAAGTAAGATGCAAAAATAGTATTGGTGGGGTCATATATATCTGCATTAACAATATCGGGTTGAGCAACCAATGCAGATAAGGTTTTTTGTGCCGAATAAGGATCTTTAAATATAACGGCGGTTAGACTATTACTTGCGATAACATCACTTAATACGGTTAAATTTTGTTCGGCCTTTTGTTGAGTGATAACGTATTGTTGTTTAATTAGCGAAGTAGAAATAATGGTTATTACAATGATTGCAATGGTCATCATTGAAACAATCAATTTAGTGCGAATGGAAAATATATTGATTTTTTTCATCGTTTTACCTCAAGCGCGAGTTTTAACACTTGAGAACTAATGTTTAGTCCCGATTTTTCTAACACTTGTGTGTTTACTTTAAAGTATAAACGTTGATCTTGTTCGACAATTTCAATCATGCCACCTTGCGCTGTAAACCCAGAAATATCAGACACAGTTAAAATAGGCTTATCGTCAACGGCTAAAAATAACCGACGCGTTAATTCACGGTAATTTGAATCAATAAATATCACATCACATTGTTCAACTTGATTAGTTTCAGTCAATTCTATGGGTAAAATAAATTGGTTCTCGATTTGCTTTTTAGACAGCGACATAAAGCTGTCGCGATATTGCTTACCAAAAAAACATATCTTCCAAGCTGACTGCTGCGCAACCCGGGGTTGTGGCCAATGTGTGAATTTAGCAAAGTTATAGGTGAAAGCCGCTTTCAACGATAAAGCGTCTTCTGCCATAGATGAACCTGAAAACAGGACAAATATAACCATTAACCTATAGATAAATTGCTTATAAAAAGTCACTTTTTTCATCGTAATTTAAAAATCAACGCTGACTTTAACAAAATAACTAGGGCCAACACTATAAGGCAGTAAAATGCTTTCGGCTTCATATTCTAGGTGGGCTGGGTAAAATAAGTTTTTACCGTAAGCCGATAACATAATATCGGGCGACACAGCCCAATTTAGCGCAATATCAACCCCTTTATAACTATCGATGGTTTTGTAACGAGTTCCTTCACCCGTGAGCGATTCTGTACTGTCAATAAAGCGCCAAACAACATTAACCCCCAGCGTTGTCAATGGTTGCCAATCAATAATGCTTGATACCATTTGCTCAGGGGCTTTAGTGTTTTGACCAAGCACATCATCGAATTCATTGCGAATATAGCTGTAGTTAATGCGCATTTGCAGCAAATCAGTAACAGCCCACATTGACGATAGCTCTGCACCATAGTTATATCCATCGTACTGGTTTTCAAAATAGGTATATTGGCTGACATAATCTGGATATGTACTAAAGTCGGTGATCCCTTCAGATGTACTACGTAATTTGTTATAATCGTTAAAGAACATCGCGACATCAAAAGACAAGGTGTTCATTGGCATGAAGCGATAACCCATTTCATATGAAATAATCTCTTCAGACTCATAATCCTCACTGCCTACCACAAAGACTTTAACTAAAGGCGATACCTCACTTGGTGCGATATTGACGGCGTTGACTGAAGTATTATTCTCAACTCTTGCTGGGGTTCTTAATGCCCTACCAACCGATCCCCATAGATTGTTTTGGTTATCAATCTGCCACATTAGCCGAACATTGGGCTGGATTTCAAACCCCGTATAATCATTGTGCTCAAAACGAGATGCAAAGGTAAGCCATAACTGGTCATCAACTATTGAAATTTCGTCACTAATAAATGCACTCCATAATTGAGTACTAGTTGAAGGTGACTCTGAGCTGGTTAAAATCGTCGATGAAGTTAAATCATCTTGAATAACGCGGTATCCTAAGCCCCAGAGGATATTATGGTCAGTGCCAAATAAAAATTGATGTTGAAAATCAATATCAAAGGTATTGGTTTTTAACTGATACAGTTCCTCTTCTCTATCGGCATAATCAAAATAGGCTTGCAGGCTGTATTCTGAGGTTGCAGTTAACGCTTTTGTGTATTTAGATAACAGATTCACACCTTCGCTTTTAAGCTCTTCATGATAAAAATCACGATAAGCAGGCCCCTCTACAGATGCAACATTTGATGCCTGCTCCATATTTGCCGTATAGGCGTCACTACTTAATGTAAAACTGGTGTCGGCTTCGAGCTGCACATCTATACGCCCACCCATTTGCAGGTGATTCCAGCTATTGTCTTTACTCACCGAGGCGGCAGATTCAACCAGATTACTATCTAAGTCTTGTGACTGATGCGCTAAGGAATCTCTTTGATTTGCTTTGATATAAACTCTTGATGTTGCACTGTCTGATAAGTGCGAACCATAACGAGTACCTGCAAAACCTTGTTCATAATCACCCACACCAAGTTCAGCATAACCACCTAGCGTATCAGCACTGTGCTTGGTAATGATGTTAATTACACCGTTAACTGCGTTCGCGCCCCATAGTGCAGCACTTGGGCCTCGAATCACCTCAATACGTTCAATATCGGCCATTAGGGTGTCTTGCACTTCCCAATATACGCCTGAAAATGCGGGGGAATATAATGTTCGGCCGTCCATCATCACTAACAATTTATTATTATAACGGCCATTAAAACCACGGCTACTGACTGCCCATTTTTGTGAGTCTAATTGGGCGACATGAAGCCCTGGTACATCCCGTAAAGCTTGAGGAATCGATGTTGCACCAGAATGACGGATAGCTTCATTTGTGATCACATATATCGCGGCGGGTGAATTTGATAAGGGCTGTTTTTGCTTTGAAACCGATGTAACCTCGACGCTCATCAATTCTTGTAAACTAAGATCTAATGAATCTGACTCATTTGCTATAAGTGGCAAGCTGGTAAACGCAGTTACGATTGCAGAGTAAGAAAATAAATTCAACTTCACCATGTTAACAAAGCCCTCAAATGTTATGCACAACTTACGAAACATTAATTCCATTTAAGACAAATTTACACGAACAAATAATAAAAGTATGCCATATTGATTGGATTTTTATAAAATTTTAATTTAGTGTTTATTTATTATATTCAGAGATAAAGTGAGATTAAGCAAGACGGATAATTGCGGGGATAGTTGTTGCAAGAATAGCTATTGTGGACCTAGTTATTGTGGACCTAATTCTTATCGGCATACGTTGATGTGAATGTAGTTGTTGTGGGCATTTCAGCCCTACATCAACGTTTTTACGCGGCATAAAATAATGTTATAAACCATGTTAACCAGCAAGAATGATCACATTCTTGCGTTGATTGGTATTAACCTCAACCCGACGGGCAGAGGCTTTTTGTAGTTTATGCTGCCCACAAATTTATTAATTTAGGGGGCTAAACGGTGCTTATATTCGATTTTCTGACAAAATAGAGTATGACTTATCAACAAAGTGAACACGTCAAACATAATCCGTTATACAATGTAGATTATTGTAATCTTTGCACAAACAATCTGAGCAAATAATATACAAACAACCCACCCTCGGACGGTCAAATAATAACCAACTAAAGTTGTCTTTGTTTATTATTAGACTGAGGATAAAATCTTAATGTTTTCCCCACTGACAATTTATCTCTATCGCTCATGTTATTCCAGCTGATAATTTGTTCAACACTGACTTTATATACTCTGGCAATACTCCAGAGCGTATCACCATACTGTACAGTGTGAGCAACTTTAGCGCCGGTATTAGTGGTAACTGCAATAGCTTTGCTATTAACTTTGGATACCGAAGGTTTATTGGCAGTTTGTTTTGCCGCAGACTGCGTTGCAGCACGTTCTACATCTAAAATAACTTGTGAAGCTGTGTGAGGCATATACAAAATATCGCCGGCAATAATTTTATCACCTTGAATGTCATTCATGGCTTTGATTTTTTCAACGCTGGTTTGGTGGCGCTGAGCAATCACAGTAATATTGTCACCATTTTGGATAAGATATTTATACCATTTTAGCCTTTCGTTAATATCGGTAGCGGCGAGTGCTTGTTTAAATTTATGAGCCTTACTCACAGGCACAACTAATTGATGGGGACCTTGTGGTGACGTAGCCCAACGATTAAAACCGGGGTTTAACTTTTGCAAACGCTTAACAGGGATCTTGGCTAACTTAGCTGCAACAGCCAAGTCAATTTGACTACCAACATCAATCACTTCAACCAACGGTTTATTGGGGATGGAATGTAAGGTAATACCATAACTCTCTGCGTTTTTAACTACATCGGCAATCGCTAATAATTGTGGCACATATTGTTTGGTTTCTGTGGGTAAAGGCAATGACCAAAAATCAGTTCCTAGTCCCTTTTCTTCGTTGTACCGTATTGCTTCTCTTAATCTGCCCTCACCTGCGTTATAAGCAGCAAGCGCATAAAGCCAATTGTCGGTTTTTTTATACAAGTATTCGAGCATATCAAGGGCAGCAGACGTTGCGGCAGGAACATCTTTACGGCCGTCGTACCACCAGTTCATGTCTAATCCAAAATGGCTTGCCATTGGCGAAGTAAATTGCCACAACCCGGATGCGTTGGCACTTGAATAAGCAAGCGGATTAAATGAACTTTCAACAATAGGAAGTAATGCAAGCTCTATGGGCAAATCACGATGCTCAAACTCTTGAACAATTAAATACAAAAATGGCCGAGCACGTTGAGATATTTGCTCTAAGTGCTTAGGGTTATCGATATACCATTGGCGATAACGGTTAACTAAGTGCTGGTCAGGTATGGGCATATCCATAGAAAAGCGGATCCGTTCCCATACATCACCAGACTCTTTGTATTCACGGCGTACTATCGATTTAGGGATCTTGTATTGCGTTGCATTTTGAGCGTTTTTTGCGGGTTTATGTGCTTTTACATCGTTTACTGCTGTAGTTTGACAACCACTTAACAGCATAAATCCCGTTGTTAAAAGGAAGAGTGATGTTTTCAATTATGGGTATTCCTAAACATTGACGCTGGTTGATTGAGTAATGCGTCTAACGCAAAATAGGATTAGTATAATTGAGAATTGTAGGCCTTACTATTAAATTCAATTGCTTGATATTTATGCTCAACGTTGTTAATTACTATCGTGTTAAATGAGCTTATCAGCGGTTTGACTATCAAATTCTGATAAGGTTTTTCTAGCAAGATATCGAAAAGGTAATGCTTTAACCGCTTCTTCAAATGGCATCACAGCAAAAGCCCAAAATAGTGAAGCATCAAAGTACAGTATTAACAATGCACATAGCGGAATAGAAATTAACCATTGCCCGGTAAAATTGATTTTAAACACTGCGGTCGTTTTGCCTAATGCACGCAATATATGACCATGTACTGTGTTATAGCCGCGGATAAACGGCAATAATATATAAAGCGGAGCAATGGCGGAGAGAGCTAAATAGGTTTCAGGGTCTAATCCTGGATAAATATCTGCAATAACAAAACTTAATCCCCAGAATAGCCCACAAGAACATACAGATAACACCACTGCCATAATAATACTTATATCAACATCTTGAGTTAAGTTGTCGAGCTTTTTAGAACCAATCGCCTGGCTAATCGTGATGGCAGAGGCATGCGCCCATGAGGTAATAAATTGTGTACCTCCTCGTATCCAGGGCATTAATAGTGTAATGGCGGCATAGGCATTAATAGACAGCTGCGAATACAATAATTGGTAGACTGTCGCACCAATTGACAACATAGTCACGTTAGCAGCGACTGGAAATATTTCAACGAAATGCAATTTAATATTATTTATGAACAATGCCATTTTACTGTTAAAAGAAAGGTCCAAACCTTGTTTATACTTTAAACATACAGTTAAAAAGACCATTCTTAAGCTAATCGCAATCACACTGCCTATCGCTGCACCAACGACCCCAAGCCCATGCCAATCAAAAACACCATAAATTAATATATAAGATGCGCAAGCATTAATAGGCAATTCAATTAAATAACTTTTAAAGGGTATTTTGCTTTGACCGAGTGCATTAAACATGGCCGTTATCACCTGAGTGATTGCAGTAAATAACACTAAATACTTTGCAACATTAAGATAGGCCGCTATTTCATTATACAGGTTAGCATTATCAGTAAGCCATTGAATAATATCGCCATCTAAAACTGTTAACATCACCCAAAAAAACACAGCAACAAGCATATTGATTAACATGCCAGACCAAAAACTGTTTGCTAATTTTTGGCTATTGCCTGAGCCCACCGCCCGGCTCATAACCAGTTGGGTTCCATTAGCCAGTGCCATCTGAATACCCAAAATAAATGCCACTATGGTTGTGGCTATCCCCATTGCCGCTAATGACACCTCCCCTAACGGGCTAACTAACAGCGTATCAATCATTAACATCGACTGCATTAACAAGGCATTTAATGCCAAAGGCCAACCTAGGGAAATATTGCGTTTAATATAAGCGTTCGATGTTAAAGGTAAAAACACAGTATTTCCTTACACAATAATGACAATAAACACAGTGAGTGAATCACGTCAGTAGGGCCTATTGAAGTCAAGGCGACTTCGGTTCGGTCATTAAAAGACAGGCATTAATGTCAATGCAATTTAGGTTTATCTATTTCCTTACAGCCTTGTAGATTACACATTAAGTAATACAAATGCATCTGATAATATAGTAAAAAACAGTCATGGTAATGTGCTTTCTTGCTCAAAAAGCACAAGGTGGCACACAAGAAAGAAAACAGAAAACTGATTTTAAACGCCAAAGATAGACGGATCAAAAATCAAACAACAACGACTTAAAAAAATATAATCCATTAATAAGATAGAAGAAAATACAAACAACACCATCAAACACGACTCATTTTTAAATCGATACATTTAACATAGCCATGTTAAGTCGACAGTAAAATATTACGCATTTATATCGTTGGTCTTTAGGTGTATAGTTGTCATTAAATAGTATTTATAATAAATAGAGATGATTATGATCGGTGATTTTGATTCGATTGCGGGCTCAAAGAGAAGTTTACATGTACAAGTCGCTCGTGAAATTGCGAGAAAGATATTGTCTGGCGAACTTGCTCAAAATTCGGTTATTCCGAGTGAAATCGATCTCTGCGATCAATTTGGTGTCAGTCGCACGGCACTTAGAGAAGCCGTTAAATTGCTCACATCAAAAGGCATGCTTAAATCAAAACCGAAAGTTGGTACTAAAGTGGTTGAGCGAGCCTACTGGAACTTTTTAGACTCGCAACTCATTGAATGGATGGACGGTATTTCTGATAATGACGAATTTTGTTGTCAATTTCTTGGATTACGTATTGCAATAGAACCTGAAGCCTGTGCCCTTGCCGCTCGCCATGCCACCGTAGAGCAACGAATGCAGCTGTCGGAAATCTTTGAAAAAATGTGCGACATTGCCAAAGCTGATGTATTTGATCAAGCAAAGTGGACCTCGGTTGACACCCAGTTTCATAGCTTAATTTTTAATGCCACCGGCAATGTATTTTACCTGCCCTTTGGTAACATCTTAACCACCATGTTTGCTAACTTTATCCATCACACGTCTGAAGATGGCAGCACATGTATTGAAGAACATCGTAAAATTTACAGCGCTATCATGTCTGGAAACAGCGAAAAAGCTCGCGCAGCATCGGCAGCTCACTTACTTACTGTTAAAGATAAATACCCAGCTTAATCATAAAAGTTATAGTCGTGTGTTTTATTAGGACAACAACAGCCTTTAATTGACTAAGTATGACAATGTTGTCGGTATTTTATTAATAGAAACATGTGTTAATACCAAAAATGTTTGCCTTCACGCATGACAACTGTGTGTTCATAATTTGTGTTATACCAATCAGGATAAAATACGTATTCAGAGATTGCGTAGCAAAAATCGCTTAGAATAACGCATAAATTGCAGCGAGCGAGTTGTTCTACCTTCAACATGGCTAACGACGTTATAAGAGATGTTAACCAGTAAGAATGATCACATTATTGTGCTGATTGTTATTAAGTACCAGAGGTTTTATGTTATGCCGCAATCTTTACTGCCTAATATATTGTCATTTATTAACCAGATAGACCCTTTTGATAAAATCGATAAAACAGAGTTAAGGGAGCTTTGCGGTCACGTTAAGATCTGCTACTTAGGCAAAGGCGAAAAAATTAACCTGGCAGAAAAAGATAAAGAGAAGTCGCTTTATATTGTTCGTACAGGTTCAATGGAGCAACGAAAAACCAATGGTGTGCTGCGCGCAAGGCTTGGTGCGGAAGATCTGTTTGGATTTACGTTTTTAGATTCTAACGTCAATGAAGACGAAGGGTATTACGCCACCGCAATTGAAAATACGCTGCTTTATTTAATTCCACACTCCGCACTGCAAACCTTATTTACACAATCACCTCATATTGCTGAGCATTTTGCCTCACAAGCACAAGTAAGGTTAAAGTCTGCTTTAGATGTTGTCTGGTCAAACAAAGAAAAAGGCTTATTTTTACGCCGTGTGGGTGATATTGCCACCGGCCGTATTGCTATTGTTACTGCTGACATGAGCATTAAACAAGTCGCTCATGAAATGCGTAATGTACTAAGAACATCTTGTGCTGTGATTTATAAAGACAATCACATCGTTGGCTTAATTACCGACCGCGATATGACCAAAAGAGTCATCGCAGATGGCGTTTCAGTGGAACGTCCCATCGAAGATGTGATGACCCTCTCGCCACACATTATTAAACCAGACGATCTTGTTTTGCATGCCGCGTCCTTAATGATGCAAAATAATATTCGTAACTTACCTGTGGTTAAAGACAATAAAGTCATTGGTTTATTAACCACGACACACCTGGTGCAAAATCACCGCATGCAAGCCATATTCTTGATTGATAAAATAAAATATGCAGGCAGCACCTCGGTTTTAGCCAGTTTTACCCCTGAACGACAAGCTATATTTGAAGCGTTAGTCGAAGGCAAAGTTGCACCAGAAACCATTGGCAAAGTAATGACCATGATTATGGACGCCTATACTCGGCGATTGATACATATCGCCATTGATAAGTTAGGCCCACCGCCCTGTGATTTTGCATGGATAGTGGCAGGCTCTCATGCGCGAAATGAAGTGCACATGTTATCCGACCAAGACAGTGCTATCGTGCTGGCCGATGATGCCACAGACAACGATAAAATCTACTTTAAACATTTAGCTAACCTGGTTACTCATGGATTAGCCAGCTGCCACTACCCTCTTTGCTCGGGCAATTATATGGGGTCCACGTCAAAGTGGTGCCAACCTGTGTCAATTTGGAAAGCCTATTATAAAAAATGGGTAGCAAACCCAGAATACGAATGCTTACTCAACATTAGTGTTTTTCTTGAAATTCGTACCATATATGGCAATGCAGAGTTTGAAACTGAACTGAGAAATGCACTGCACAGCAACATTAATAATAACCGCGAATTTTTAAGTAGCTTAGTCAAAGACGCCGTAAACACTAATCCCCCTTTAGGGATTTTTAACAAACTGGTACTTGAAAAAACCGGTGAAAACAAAAAAACTCTCGATGTAAAAAAATACGCGATTAACTTAATTATTGATCTTGCCCGTATCTATGGCCTCGCAGTTGAGTGTGATTTATCTGCCACCGATGAGCGTTTTAAAACCGCTAATGAAAAAGGCATACTCAGTGATGACTCATATAAAAATATTATTGGCGCGTATAAATTTATTTTATCGTTTAGGTTTAATCACCAATTAGTGGCTTTAAAACAAGGTGAAGAACCCAATAACAACATTAACCCCGACCATTTTGGTAGCTTTGAGCGTAAACATCTAAAAGATGCGTTTAAAATTATTGCTGACTTGCAAGAGGCGGCAAAAGTCAGGTTTGGGAGCCGTTAATGACATCATTTATTCATTACTTTCATCCCTTAATGCGCATAATGCGTGAACGTCAGCAATTTTTACTCAGTAATAAACTGCCTGACTTTATTCAAGATAACTTACTTGAAACCGTACCCACTCTATATGACACCGCAGAGTCATTTAACTATCTGGTGTTAGACTTTGAAACCACGGGATTAGACGTTGATAATGATTTAATTTTATCGATTGGCTGGGTTGAAATTATTGACTCACAAATTGATCTGGCATCGTGCAAACATCTTTACATTAACTCAAAATTACAAATCAACCCTGTAACAGCGGTAATTAACCATATTACCCCACAAATGCTAAACGAAGGAGATGCTATCCATGATGCAATTAAGGCATTATTTAGTGCATCAAAAAATAAAATTCTTGTAGCACATGGCTGCTTGGTAGAAGCACAATTTTTGCAAAAATACATGTTACGCAATTTTGGCTTATCAAGGTTACCTTTGCTCTGGTTAGACACGCTAAGTATCGAAAAACATATGGCAATGTCAGTCAATAACCCAGACATCGATTTAACACTAGCTGCAACCAGAGAGCGTTATAATTTACCCCAATACAATAGCCACAATGCCTTAGCTGATGCGGTATCGACTGCTGAGTTGTTTTTAGCCCAGCAAAAAAAATTACAACCGCAAAATAAAATGCGCTTTGCACAGCTGTACAAAATGAGTCAGTAAACTGATATAGCACACAATACTTAGGTGAAATAATAGCGATTAATAGCGACAGTGTGTATTGCAGTAACTCATTGATTATTTTGCAATGTATGTCAAACCAACAAAAAATTTACACCCGATAAAAATTAAAAATCAATAATGGTTTACACCTTTGGTATCGAGTAAGTACCAACAGCGTGAGCAATAGGTTCTAACTTACCTTCAGAATATAAAGTCACTTCGCCCACAACCAGTGTAGTCCCTAATTTTAGTAAATTGCATTTTGCAATAACATCCACCTCACTCGATGGCTTATTAAGAAAATTGATAGTTAAATTAGTGGTGACTGCAGACACCAATAAGCCTAGTTCGCCAAAAATAGTGGCATAAAGAGAAGCATCAATCAGTGCCATCATAAAAGGACCCGATACCGTGCCACCTGGCCTTAGATCTCGCTCAGTGACAGAGCGTCGAATAGTAGACTGTCGCGGTGAGATGCTCTCAATAACGATATTTGAATGAGCAAACTCTGTATCAAAAAAGTGCTGGATCTGTTCTATTGTCGCCATTCTACTGCTCTCGTTTTATTTTTATATATAAAATCTTACACATATTTAAAGTCAGTTGTCACGCTAACAAAAAAAGGTTGAACATCATATTCAACCTTTTTATACACTCACAGAACGTTTGGCTTTAGATTATCGCAAAAGCGCCCTGCCATTGATAAGTTTGACCATTAAACTCAACAGTATGATGAGCCTCTAACGCATCGCCACTGAGATTTGAAATCGCAACCGTATAGAAATGACCATTAGTGGTGCTAAAACTAACCACAGTGGCAATTTCATTGTGACCAACCACATCTACCTTGTTAACCAGGCCTCGCGCGCCAACAGAGGCTTCGATCGACTCATTAAAATAGCCATGTGTTTCTAACACTGAGGCAAATACATGGTTTTGCCCAGATTGGCGTAAAATAAATGCAGGTTCGCTGCGAAGATTAAAGTCTGGGTCATTCGCGCCGGTACGTGCAAAGATCACTTTGCTGTCTGGTGCCGCACTCGACACTAAACTGTAATAGCTATTGCCGTGCAGCCAGCTGAGTAAGCTGCTACCGCTGACATTACCTGAGCCAACATTCCATAAATGTTGGTAACCGTTGTCGGCGCCCAATGGCGTTAACCTTGACTCGGTTTGATAATCAAAGTCAGTGCGGATTATTTGCCCAGAATAATGCACAGGTAAATCGTATTGATGTGGTCTATCTGCCACAATCCGATACACATCGATAATCAATGGTTTTTCAAATTCAGCAATATCGGCAACAATGACAGTTCGTTGCATTTGTGTGCCATCGTAATAATCTGCAATACGGCCGCTCATCCCTTGTAAACTTGAGTCATCAGCCTTAAAAAAGTGTTTTTGGCCAAACTTAGATTCAGCAAGGGCGGTATCAAAATTGTTTTGCGTTTTTTGGTCAACAGTCACCGTATTGTGAGCGACGGTTTGCTTACAATAAGACTTGTTTTCAGGAATGTAACGCCCACCAAATTTAGGCTCAACGTTTACCCAACGGCCAAACCCATAGTCGTGTAATACTTCTTGGCCACGGTTAAACACACTTAAATGCAAACCATCGTAATGGCCGTGGTCAAGCGCAGAATGATATTGATGATCGCTACCGTGTTGGCCAAACCAGATAAGTGCCATGGTATCGTCATTTTTAGCATCGCGATGACGTAAAATACCTACGCCGCCCTTTTCACCTTCTGGCCCGTCTGTTACAAACAAGCTGCCCCAGCTAAAAGGTTTAATGTTATCGGTGTCTTTAACCGCGTTAGATAAAGTTAACCCAGAAATATGTACCCACACATCTTGCTGATGATTAGCCATACTCAGTAAGGTGTCATTTTGCTCATAACGGTGATAACACACGCTGGTGGCCATGATCACACCTTCATCATTAATGCTGATGGTTTTAGATGAATCATTTAGTGCTGGTAAGGTGCCGTCAGGAAACGCCGTCGACATTACCGCATAAGAGGTGGTTTTAATCACTGAGTTGTTAAATTGGTAAATGCCGATATCTGGTTGACGACGCTCAATGGCTTCGGCAAACAAGTAAATAGGCCGTAGCGAAAAGCGGTGATAATAAGGCCCTTCCATGTAATAGCCGTCTGGCGAGAACAATTGATCTAACTGCGCTAAAAATCCGCCACTGATTTTATCTAACTTAAGGCCAAACAGTGCTTTGTCCACTGATGCTTGATCGTTTATCGCATAACCACAAATACCTACGGCAGCCACTGCCCACAAGCCATGATTATGAATAATATCAAAATCATGCGCATAGGTAACAACAAACATATCAATCATTTGTTTAAGTAAGTTGTCTTCAATATGACGTTTTTGAGATTCATCTAAGGTGTGATAAATACAGCTATACGCGCACGATGCATAGAGCATCCACATGTTTTCATTGAGTGTTTGGTGAAAGAGCTTACCCGGTGGATTACTGTCACGGCTGACATTGCTTTCAAGTGTTGGGTACACAGTGGCGTAGGCGGTTAACATATTCACAATGTAATTGCGGTATTTATCTTCTTGAGTAATTAAAAATAACCGGCCAGCTAAATCCATGTGAATGTAATTTTGCTTATGGCGGTTATGCTCGTAACCGCCACCTTCACCGTGTCCTGGCACTTCAATGCCTACCGTAGCCATATAGTTGTCTGTTTGGGCAATGTCACGCGATAGGGCTTTGCCCAAAAGGGTGTCGGTATTGAGCGACTGTCTGAGCTGCGCTGCTTCTTCAAAATTGAGTAATAAAGGTTGGTAACTCATGTTATTTCTCCTGCTTAATGGCAGTAATGTCGACAGCGTAAGGGCCAGTCCATTGATAGTTTATCTGATTAAAAGTCACACTGTGTTGACTTGTTGCTGTGGTTAATTGATTACAAACCATAAGAATAATAAGCGAGTTACTGGTGAATATTTGCACCACCGAACCGACATCATTGTGACCTAAGACTTTGATGGACGACACTTTACCGCGAGCGTTTACCGACTGCTCAAACTCTTCATTAAAATATCCGTGAGTTTCAAGCACTGATGCTAACAAGGTTGTTTTACCTGCAGTGCGATAAATAAAAGCAGGTTCGCTACGTAAATTGAAACTTGGGTCATTAGCGCCTGTGCGCGTAAAAAACACTTCACTTGAGTCATTACTGCTGGTGCCAAGCCATGTGTAATAGGTGTTGTTTTGTAACCAACTGACTAAAGCGGTCTCACTCGGTTTACCGCTGGCGATATTCCACAAATGTTGGTAGCCATTGTCAGCACCTAACGTAGACACTTCTTGATGGCTTTGATAATCAAAGCTGGTGCGAATAATTTGCCCGGCATATTGATGAGAATAGTCGTATTGATGCTCACTCTCGCCCGCTAAACGATATAAATCGATTAACAGAGGCGATTCAAGCTCATCTAGCGCCAACATAAACACGCTACGCTGCATCGATAAACCATCATAATGTTGGTTCGCAAAAGCACTCATGCCGCTAATCACATCGCTGTCGACACTAAAAAAGTGCGGTATGCCGTGTACACTGTCTGCTCGGGCGACGTCAAAGTTGTTTTGGCACTTTTCATCAACGGTAACAGCATTATGTGCAATCGTTTGCCGTGCATAAGATTTGTTTTCGTCAAGATAACGGCCGCCAAATTTAGGCTCAACATTAACCCAACGGGCAAAACCATATTCACGTAGTACTTCCTGGCCACGGTTAAAGAAACTGATCCCTAAGGTGTCAAAATTACCGTGCCCCATACCATGCTGGCCGTAATTCATCACCAGTTGCGACACATCACCGTTTTTATCCTGCATGCGGATAAAACCTTGTGCGCCATGGGTACCATCAGGGCCTTCGTTTAACTCTACACTTGGCCAAAATGGCATGCCAACACTGGCCTTTTGCTCTGCTTGTTCAAGTGCACGCGACAACACTAATCCACATGGATGCATCCAAACTCTGTCTTGAATTTTAGCCATGCCTAATAAGTTATCGTCAACACCATAATGTTTGCTATACACACTCACAGCAACTTGTACGCCCATGTCAGTAATCGACATAGTACGTGACGCATCATTTAATGCTGGGAATTCGCCATTAGGATAGGCAGTCGACAATAAGGCTTCAACTGTATTACCAATCACTTTGTCTTTGTAGTTGTATATATCCACTTCAGGCATATGGCGATGTAACACTTCAGCAAATAAACAGGTTGGACGGATGGCGTAGCGATGATAATAAGGCCCTTCCATGTAGTAACCAGATGGTGCAAACAATTGCGAAATTTGCGCAAGAAAACCACCGCTGTCATTACGCTCTATGCCGTAAACCGCCATATCTAAATATTCTCGCTTACCGATTGCTAAGCCACAAATGCCTACCGCAGCGACGGCCCAAATACCGTGATTATGGATACGGTCAAAGTCATGGGCATATTTAACCGTAAACATCTCTAACATAGGTTCAAATATTTGGCTTTCTATGCGGTTACGTTGCGCTGGGGTCATCACTTGTGACACGCAAGAATAGGCAAGGCTTGTGAATAATAACCAGCAATGTTCGTTTAATATTTGGTGAAATAAACGCCCTGTTGGGTTCGTGTTTTTTTGCACATGAAAATCAAATGTTAAATACTTATCTGCATACTCGTCTAATAGCGCAATAACAAAGTCTGCATACTGTTGCTGCTCAGTGATTAAAAACAACCGACCGGCTAAATTCATATAGGTGTAGTTTTGCTTGTGTCGGTTATGTTCATAACCACCCGCCTCACCGTGCCCAGGCACATCGATAGGCAAAGCCATAAAATTTTGCAGTTCATTGATATGGGCAGCTATTGTTTTCCCCATCAAACTTGTGCGTCCAAACTCTTTACGTAAATCGGCTATTTCTGCCTGCGTAAGTAAGATGGGCGTTGTTATGGTCATAGTATTTACCTTTTGGCTAATAACTTATCTTCATCGCATCTAAATTTGTATGACAATATTGTCATACAAATTAGCTTTTTTACAATGATTTTTATCAAATACACCTAAAATATACGCTTTTATTTCAATTTATCTAAACTTATTCAAAAATATTTTAAATAATAAGCACCTGTATTTAAATGGTTTTATTTCTATATTACCGATTTACACACCATTGGTAAGAACTAATTGTATTACAATATGTATTTAATGTTTATTATTTGTATAATGAAGGCAACATATAATGCAGTTGGAGAACGAACATGAATCCTTTTTTTATCGCTGATGATCACCCCTGGGAAAATTTAGGTGATGGTATAAAACGTAAAATCGTTGGATACACTGACGAATTAATGGCTGTGCATTTAAATTTTGATAAAGGCGCCATCGGTTATGTGCATGCACACGAGATCCACGATCAAATAGGTTATGTCATTCGTGGCAGCTTTGAAGCTGAAGTCGATGGCAAAAAGCAAGTGCTTAAAGCCGGCGATGCCTATATTGCTCGCAAACACCTTATGCACGGAGCTGTCGCCCTAGAGCATGACAGTGTGTTGCTTGACATGTTCTCTCCTGCCCGCGAAGACTTTTTAAAGTAATCGATACTCATTATAAGGTAACAGCATGAAACCATTGAAAATTGCAATTATTGGCGAATGTATGGTTGAGCTTCAAAAGAAATTGAGCGGCTTAAAGCAAGCTTTTGGTGGCGACACACTCAACACAGCATTGTACCTTGCTCGTTTAACTCAAGCTCAGTCAATTACCACCAGCTATGTAACGGCTCTCGGTTATGACTCATTCAGTGAGCAAATGTTAGCCGCCTGGCAGGCTGAAGGCATTGACACCAGTTTAGTATTGCAACTAGCTCATAAAAACCCTGGTTTGTACTACATTGAAACCGATGACACTGGTGAGCGCAGTTTTCATTATTGGCGTAATGATTCAGCGGCAAAATACCTGTTTGATCAGCCAGAATCTGAACATCTTACAGAGCAATTGCTCAGTTACGATTATCTGTTAATTACTGGTATTACCCTGGCAATATTAACTGAGTCAGGCAGAAGCACATTATTTTCGTTACTCAGTGAATTTAAGCGCCGTGGCGGTAAAGTGATTTTTGATAATAATTACCGCCCCAAATTGTGGTCAAACCCACAGCAAACAATGGATGAATACGCTAAAGCATTAGCCTTAACAGATATTGCCATACTCACCTTTGATGACGAAATACAATTGTACGGTGATACAGAGGTTACACAATGCATTAGCCGTACACAAACAGCAGGCGTAACAGAACTCATCATTAAAAGAGGCGCTGAGGATTGTATAGTCATTGAAAATAATCAAACCAGTTATGTAGCAGCAACCCCTGTAAGCAACATTATTGACACCACAGCAGCTGGCGACTCATTTAATGCTGGCTTTTTAGCTAAACGCCTCAGTCAAGGCAGCGCAGTACAAGCCGCATTAGCAGGACACATTATGGCCAGTACCGTGATCCAATATCCCGGAGCCATTATTCCCATGGTTGCCATGCCAGAAATCCAATTATAAATAGCCTCGAGAATACCATGATTTTGATGAACGATTTATTAGCTAAACATAAACTCATCCCTGTTATTGCCATTAATAAGACCTCAGATGCGGTCCCGCTAGCAAAAACACTGATTGATAACGGCATGCCAAGCGCTGAAGTCACCTTTAGAACAGACTGCGCAGCCGATGCCATTAAAGCTATGCGAGACGCATTTCCTTTAATGTTTATTGGTGCGGGGACCATTTTAACCACAGAGCAAGCCGATCAGGCGATAGATGCTGGAGTCGACTTTATTGTTAGCCCAGGGTTTAATCCACGTGTGGTGCAACACTGTCTTGATAAAGGCATGCCAATTGTGCCCGGCGTCAACAACCCAAGCCTGGTTGAACAAGCCATGGAAATGGGGCTCAGAACACTTAAGTTTTTCCCTGCTGAGCCCTCTGGTGGCGTTAACATGCTTAAGGCTTTAACTGCCGTTTATCCGGTAACGTTTATGCCAACGGGTGGGGTGAATTTAGACAATATTGATTCGTATCTTGATATCCCTGCTGTGCTTGCTTGTGGCGGCACCTGGATGGTTCCCACTAACCTGATTGACTCAGGACAATGGGATGAAATTGGCCGTTTAGTGCGCGTTGCTGTATCACATATTCATAATTCAAAATAAATACTATTTGACCATACAGGCTATGGTCTTTTTTTCGCGGTTAACATTGTTAACACAAAAATGAGCTTTTTATTTATCGAGGCTAAATCATGACTATTGATATGCTTGTCGTACTTGCCTATTTTTTCTTCTTAATTGCCATTGGGTGGATGTTTAGAAAATTCACTACATCTACCAGTGATTACTTTAGAGGTGGCGGCAAAATGTTGTGGTGGATGGTTGGGGCCACCGCATTCATGACTCAGTTTAGCGCATGGACCTTTACCGGTGCTGCGGGTCGGGCTTTTTCTGACGGGTTTGTCGTTGTTGTGTTGTTTTTAGCCAATGCCTTTGGCTATTTAATGAATTACCTCTACTTCGCACCTAGGTTTAGACAACTTAGAGTCGTCACCGCGATTGAAGCGATCCGCCAACGTTTTGGTAAAACATCAGAGCAGTTTTTTACCTGGGCGGGCATGCCTGACTCATTAATTTCCGCAGGTATATGGCTTAATGGTTTAGCGATTTTTGTATCGGCTGTGTTTGATATCCCAATGGAAACCACCATC
Source organism: Shewanella inventionis (assembly GCF_019931735.1). NCBI lineage: Bacteria > Pseudomonadati > Pseudomonadota > Gammaproteobacteria > Alteromonadales > Shewanellaceae > Shewanella > Shewanella inventionis. Next base: position 2,990,442 of record NZ_CP082926.1, read on the forward strand.
ATAGTGACCGGTGCAGTACTGGTTATTATGTCAGTCACGGGTGGGTCTTGGGCGGTTGTCGCCTCTGATTTCATGCAAATGATTGTCATTATGGCCGTGACCATTACCTGTGCAATAGCAGCTTATTTTTATGGTGGTGGGATCGGCAATATCATCGACAAATTCCACGGTAACTTTGTGTTGGGCAATGACTTAAATTACGTCAGCATATTTGTACTCTGGGTAGTGTTTATCTTTGTTAAGCAATTTGGCGTGATGAACAACAGCATTAATGCATATCGTTATTTATGTGCCAAAGACAGTGAAAATGCCAAAAAGGCCGCTGCCCTCGCCTGCATATTAATGGTTGTTGGCCCATTAATTTGGTTTTTACCGCCTTGGTATGTAAGCGCATTTATGCCTGAATTTGCCTTGCAATATGCTTCAATGGGCGACAAAGCGGGCGATGCAGCCTATTTAGCCTTTGTACAAGAAGTGATGCCTGCCGGTATGGTCGGCTTGTTAATGTCGGCCATGTTTGCCGCCACCATGTCGTCAATGGACTCAGGCTTAAACCGTAATGCAGGCATCTTTGTCTGTAACTTCTATTCACCGATATTACGTGAGCATGCCTCGCAAAAAGAGTTAGTCACCGTGAGTAAAATCACCACTGTCATCATGGGCGTTATCATGATTTTGATTGGCTTGTTTATCAACTCTCTTAGTCACTTAAGCTTGTTCGATATTGTATTAAACGTTGGAGCATTAATCGGCTTCCCGATGTTAATTCCGGTATTACTTGGCATGTGGATCCGTAACACACCAGACTGGTCTGGTTGGACAACCTTAATTGTGGGTGGTTTTGTGTCTTACGTCTTTGGTATTGCGCTAACAGCTGGACAATTTGAAGCTATATTAGGTTTAGAAACGCCACTTACCGATCGTGAATGGTCTGACTTAAAGATTGGCCTAAGCTTAGCGGCGCACGTTATTTTTACTGGTGGTTTCTTCTTTACGACCATGCTGTTTTATAAAGGCTTAACCCCTGAACGAGAAAAAGAAGTCGACCAACTGTTTATTAACTGGAACACCCCTGTTATTGCAGACAGTGAAGATCAGCAAACCCTAGACACTAAACAGCGTTCAATGCTCGGTAACCTCATTACCGTTGCAGGTTTTGGTGTGTTGATTATGGCGTTAATCCCTAATGAACCTACAGGTCGATTAATGTTCTTACTTTGTGGTTCGATTGTGTTAATTGTTGGTGTATTACTGGTTTATGCTGCACGTTCTGGCAATGGAAGCGTTAAAAAAGCTGTGGTACAAAACGCGTAGATGACATCGGCATTGCATCATATAAAAAGGCCTTATAGAAATATATAATGCCGCTCGCTTAACAGTGAGCGGCTCTTTTCTTATAGGGGTAACGTGGTGCTTTATATAGCACTTGTCTTGGAAATGGTTTTCGCTTTCTTTTTTTTGGTAGGATTAATCGCTTTCCATTCTCCCTAAGGTTTTGCAGCTTTTTAGGGATCGTTCCAGGTGTCCGTCCTGAGCACCATAGGAACTCATCTTGAATGAGTCTTAATGCATTGATAAAGCTTATTCTTAATGGCTCTACGTCATGAGATTCTGCCATCCTTTTCATTTCTAATCGAACTAGGTTATAAGAAATTAAGATTCCCCATAGTTCTTGATAAATACCTTCGACTTTTTGGCTTCTAAGAATGGCTTGATTATTCAGTTGACCTTGCTTGAGTTCACCATAACTCTGCTCTATTTCCCAGCGTTCCCAATAAACGTTAATGATATCTTTCAATGGGTAGGTAATCGGGCATTCTAGTGAGGTTATAAACCCTTTGATTTCTCCTTTAGGCACAGGAATAAGCACCAAACGAGCTTGCCAACTATCCCTAAGGTGAGGATATTTTCTTTTTGCATCAGGTGACACAGGCATTTTTATCAGTTTATCGTGCTCTGAGTATTCTTCTAAAACTTCGTACCTAAATTTGCTTTTTATTGGTGTGAGCCAGTGAGTATTCGCTCCTGCTCCACGCCATGATTCAAAAAGCTCTGCAGACATGAAACCACGGTCAAAAAGAGTCAAAGAATTATCTGGGGCTGAGCCTACAAGTTGTTGAGCATAAGATATTTCACTGTTTGTTATGGGGCCGAAGGCGGCATCAGAAATGAGGTGCGTTCGTGTTGACATGAGCGTCACAGCAAGGACCGAGGGGAATGTTGATTTACCTCTGGCGTAGCCTAACTTTTTATTATCTTCAGTTTCTGGCGTTTTAAATTGAGTGCCATCAACGCTAAGAAGCTTAAGACCGCAGACTGAGTCTGACTGTCCTTCAGCTTCCCAGTGAGTTGCCGTGGTGTGAAATAGGTACCGCAATGGTTCATAACCAATGCGCTGTCTAGCTTTAACAATGCTGCTCGTGGCTAAGGGGGGCAAATCGCCTTTTGAATCAGGAAAAGCCAATTCCAATTTATCGCAAACATCGCTAATAGAACGATTACGCATCAAACCAATCCCAAGTACCAACCAAACGGCTTGTTCAGCAGGGAATCTTCTCTTTCTGACGGCGGCACGGCCTGTTTGATTAACGGCTTCCGATACCCATTCGATAGGGATATTTTTGCGAAATGAGTCGATTGACTCTGGAAAATGCAATTCAGCAGTCGCTTGTAACTCTAAAGAAAATTCAGACATAAAAAATCGGCCTCAGAAATAAATCTAAGACCGATTATGAAGCCTAGAAAAGATCGTTCAAGTCGCTTAAACGATCGGCATTATATAGAAATATAAGGCCTTTTTACCTCAAACTGACTAAAAAATTCAAACCGTGATAGCAAGCAATTGAGCCTGCAGCAATTCAACTTAATTTAAGGTTATTGATTTATAATCAATAATTCATCTTGTTGTTAGACTGTCTATACGAATTAAAACGCAACAGATATAAATTTACTAACAATTCGTTGATTGACAATTTTTGCCAGTTTTAGATGATATAACCGCAAACAACAAATAAATCATAAAAATGAGAATATAAAAAGGAAATAAGCTCACAATGAATAAATCCTTAATTTCTATCGCATTAACAGCTGTAATGCTAACGGCTTGTAGTGATAATGACACACAAAAAACCACCGAAGCCACACCTGCAGTACAACCAGCCCCAGTGGCTAAGGCTGAACTTGGTACTTTTGGCATTGACTTATCTGCGCGTAATGAAGCCGTTAAACCCGGTGATGATTTCTTTATGTATACCAGCGGTACCTGGTATGACAATTTTGAAATGCCAGCAGATAAAACCCGTTACGGTGCATTTGCTGTATTAGCTGAGCGCAGTGAAGATCAAGTAAAAGCCATTATTGATGATATCGCCAGTCGTGAAAATCTAACCGCAGATGAACAACTTATTGCTGATTTTTATCACGCATACATGGACACAGACACCATTAATAAACGTGGTATTAGCCCAATCCAGCCCGTATTAGATGACATCAACGCGGTTAACAGCACAGACGATTTAACCAAAATTTTTGGTCAAGGCTGGTTAACAGGTGCAGCGTCACCAATTGGTGGCGGCATGTGGTTTAACAGACTGGATCCAGACCAATACGAGCTGACCATTGGTGCGGGTGGCCTAGGTTTACCTGACCGTTCATATTACCTAGAAGACGATGAGCGTTTTATTACCATTAGAGCGGCCTATCTTGAACACATTGCTACTATGTTGGCCTATGCTGGCATAAAAGACGGCAAACAACGCGCCGAAGCGATTTTAGCCTTAGAAACCCAAATTGCAGAAGGCCAATGGCCTAGAGAAAAACGCCGCGACCGTGATTTAACCCTGAATCAATTAAATCGTAGTGAGCTAGCTACCACATATCCTGGCTTTAATTGGGATCTGTTCTTTGAACAAATGGGCTATCAAGTTCCACAACTTAACATTGCTCAACCAGACCCAGTCAATGCAATGATTAAATTGGTCAATAATAGCCCTATCAATGTATGGAAAGACTATTTAATCTTCCACACTATCACCAACAATGCTGAACTATTATCTGACGATATTTTTAACAGTAACTTTGCCTTTTTTGGAAAAACCCTAAATGGCCAAGAAGAACCTCGCCCACGTTGGAAACGCGCAGTTGAGCAGATGTCAGGCACGCAATCTTTAGGCTTTGCCATTGGTAAAGTGTACGTTGCCCGTTACTTCCCTGAATCGTCTAAGCAACAAATGGCAGAGCTGGTCGAAAACCTACGCACCGCGCTTGGTCAACGTATTGATGGTTTAGATTGGATGGGCAAAGAAACTAAGGTTAACGCACACGCAAAATTAGCTGCGTTTACCCCTAAGATTGGTTATCCCGATGTCTGGCAAGAATACGATGGTCTAACCCTAACCAAAGACAATTTAGTCAGTAATATTCGTTCATTACGTGAGTTTTTCCAGGCTGATAGTGTGGCTAACGAGCTGAAAAAAACCGACCGTAACCGTTGGGGTATGACACCGCAATTTGTGAATGCATATTACAACAGTTCATTTAATGAAATCGTGTTTCCTGCTGCTATTTTACAACCACCGTTTTTTGACCCCAATGCCGATCCAGCAGTGAACTACGGCAGCATTGGTGCGGTTATTGGCCATGAAATGGGCCACGGATTTGATGATCAGGGCTCAAAATCAGATGCCCACGGTATTCAGCGTAACTGGTGGACAGATGAAGACCGTGCAGCATTTGAAGCAAAAGCAGACATGCTGGCGCAACAATACAGCTTGTATGAGCCAATCTCTGGCAACTTTGTAAATGGGCGTAATAGTTTAGGCGAAAACATTGGTGACGTAGGCGGACTATCAATGGCCTACCATGCATATAAATTGAGCCTTAATGGTAAAGAAGCCCCCATCATCGATGGCACCACGGGTGACCAACGTTTCTTTATGGCTTGGGCACAAGTCTGGAAAGAAAAACGCACTGAGCAAAGCATGTTAAGCCAACTGCGTGCTGGGACTCATGCTCCTGGTCGTTACCGTGCACTTGCGCCACGTAACCACGATGCATGGTACAAAGCGTTTGATGTTAAACCGGGTGACAAGCTGTATTTACCTGAAGATCAACGCGTACGTATTTGGTAATTAAATATCGACTTAGATATTTGCGTTATCAATCAAAAAAGCCAATCAGATAATGATTGGCTTTTTTACATTCGTAGTTATATTAGCACTGTGATGCTGTCAGCCATTAAATGCCAACCTCATCAATATCATTGGTATAATCTCGCGGATATCCACAATAGCGAAATGTTATCTTATCGATAATGAGAAGATTTCGCTTTGAGTTGGAGGATATTATGTTTGAATAGCCCGAGTAGATATTGAGTAGTACGGAAGTCCATTATGAAAACACTGACAATTTTAGACGGCGGTATGGGGCGTGAACTCAAACGTATCGGCGCGCCTTTTTCTCAACCACTGTGGAGTGCGCAAGCACTGATTGAATCCCCACAATTTGTAGCGCAAGCACATCAAAACTTTATCGAAGCTGGAGCGCAGATTATTACCGTCAATAGCTATGCCTGTGTACCGTTTCATTTAGGTGAAGGACTGTATGCCGAGCAAGGAGCAAAACTTGCTGAAAAAGCGGCAAATATTGCGCGTGAGGTTGTGACTCAATCTCAACAAAAAGTGCTTGTTGCTGGCTCAATCCCTCCCGCTTTAGGATCCTACCGTCCCGAGTTATTTGAGGCAAAGCGGGCCTATGAGATCTGTTCTACCTTATTTAACGCTCAAGATAAGCACGTCGATATCTGGCTTGCTGAGACAATTGCCAGTATTGCTGAAGCACAGGTGATAGCTAAAGTGCTAGCCAATACCGATAAACCCTGTTATTTCGCTTATACTCTGATTGATGAAGTTGACCAGCCGATTCGACTACGTTCAGGAGAATTGCTAACCGATGCTGTTGCGGCATTGTTAGTAACAAATGCAACGGGGATCTTGTTTAACTGTTCTATCCCAGAGGTTATCGAGCAAGCCATTAAGGATGTGTTACAGGTATTAGCGCAACACAATAACTCGCTCGCGATTGGTGTCTATGCAAATAGTTTTACCCCAATCAAATCAGGCCATCAAGCCAATGGCACTTTGCAAACGTTGCGTCATGTTTCTGAGGACGAATATCTTGAGTTTGCCAAGCGCTGGCATCAATTAGGAGCGACCATTATCGGTGGCTGTTGTGGTATTTACCCAAGCCACATTAACGCGCTGGCCACATGGCGAGATAGCCTGAATAAATGCTAACCACAACCTTGATTAGGAATGAATCGCCGCTAGCAGGGTTGCATGTGGCTGGACGCTAATACCTCCAGCTACCCTATATTTAATCTACTTTAGTTGCTTCAATAACGATTGAACGACAATCTCCAGTGACATAGGGGCCAAGAGCAAGCTTTAATGATGAAAAATGATATGCTAAATCACAATGTTGGTATATTGATGCTATTGGGGAACCTTTGGTATTAAACCTTGCAACAATAAGGTTGTCACTTTGTTGAAGGATTAACGCTGAATTTGATGATATCGCATTTTTAACGTCTTCTTGTAGCGTCCCTACTTGTGGCTCTGGCGCATTAACGAAAGTGGCAATTAATGCATCCTTTACCTTCAAAGGATTATTTTGTTCAACTTTCGCCACTTCTTTGAGTTCTGACTTGTCAGTAGATGAACATCCACTGATTAACAATATTAATATCGCCCCTAAGCCAATTCCAATTTTTGCACTAAATACTCCTTAAAACAAAACGTTCAAAAACAGTGGTTAACCAAATCAATAATCTAAACTTCTATGATTAGTCACCATTTTGCGGTTCATCTCAGTAACGTTTGCATCATTGATGAATGTAAATCAACTTAATGCCATATATGACAGTCAAATAATACAGTAATTGACATTTGTGACAAACACTATGCATTACCTATTGCTAATACATTACATCAACAATGACACCAATAAAAAAACGTAAAAACATTATCCATATAAAACAGTTGGTTAGATATTTAATTAACTCATTTGTTGAAAAAACCCAAAGTTGGCCCAGCCATTGCTATTACAAAGTATGTTTGTAATCTAGTTTTCAGATTTAAAACATCCTTAATTTAATACCATTTGGAGTAATAACATGACTGAATCAATCGTTTCGTTTCCACAACTTAACCGCCCTGCACCTGCGTTCAATACTAAAACAACGCACGGTATGCGTTCATTGAATGATTATAAAGGTAAGTGGTTAGTTTTATTCTCTCACCCTGCTGACTTTACCCCAGTATGTACTACTGAGTTTATGGGGTTTGCACAACGAGCTGAAGAATTTGCGCAATTGAATACCGAACTATTAGGCCTATCAATTGACAGTATCCATTCTCACATTGCCTGGGTACGCAACATTGAAGAAAACTTTGGTGTTGAAATTACTTTCCCAATCATTTCTGACTTATCAATGGAAGTGGCCAAAGCATACGGCATGATCCAACCAGGTGCTAGTGATACCGCTGCAGTAAGAGCCACATTCATTATCGATCCAGAAGGTGTACTGCGTGCGATGGTGTACTACCCAATGAGTAACGGCCGTTCAGTCGATGAATTTGTACGCCTAGTTAAAGCACTGCAAACAAGCGATGCCAATGCCGTAGCAACCCCAGAAAACTGGCAGCCTGGTGACGACGTGATTGTTCCACCACCAGCAACAACAGCCGATGCAAAAGCACGTTTAGGCCAAGGGTTCGACTACGTTGATTGGTACTTCAGCAAAAAGTCTCTTTAATCCATTATTGCACAGGGGCTCCCCCGACCCCTGTGCATCATTTGTAAAGGAGGTTTGTAATGAACTCAACATTTAGCGTTCATGAATTTTTAGATGATGACAGCGAAACATTTACTTACGTGGTTGCAGATAATGCCACCCGTTTTGCGGTCATTATTGATCCGGTTTTAGACTTTGATTATAAGTCTGGGCGCACAGACACACGCAGTGCTCAACGAGTCATGCATTGGGTTAAACGCCAAGAGTTAAGTGTTAAATGGATACTTGAGACTCACGCACATGCCGATCATTTGTCTGCTGCCAGTTATATTCGTGAACAAATTGGTGGGCAAATTGGCATTGGAGAACATATCACTCAAGTACAACAAACATTTAAAAAAGTCTTTAATTTAGAACGTGATTTTTTACCCAATGGCAGCCAGTTTGACCGATTATTCAAACATAACGAATTATTGCAAGTCGGCAATATGGCCATTCGTATCATGCATACCCCTGGGCACACTCCAGCCGATCTCGCTTATGTCATTAATGAGCAAGCTGCTTTTGTAGGTGACACTATATTTATGCCAGATGTCGGCACGGCACGTTGCGACTTCCCTGGTGGTGATGCCAACACCTTATATGACTCGATTCAATCATTGTTTAGTTTACCAGACTCAACCGATATTTATGTTTGTCATGACTACCCTACAGAGGGTCGTAACCATCAATTTAAAACTCAGGTCGGCGAACAGAAAGCACACAACATCCATGTCAAAAATGGCATAAATAAAGCAGATTTTGTCGAACTTCGTCAAAAGCGCGATGCCACCTTACCCATGCCAAGACTGATATTGCCATCAATTCAGGTCAACATTCGTGCAGGTAATATGCCCGCACCTGAAGACAATGGCACCGTGTACTTAAAAGTACCAATCAACTTACTTTAAAACTAAGGTTGTCAATATGATACAAGCTGTTTTAGGTGCGTTAGTGATTGGCTTAGTATTGAGCATGCTAGGCTCTGGTGGCTCAATACTCACAGTGCCAGTACTGTTATACCTTGTGGGTATGCAGCCCGAAGTCGCTATTGCATCGTCTCTTTGTATCGTTGCCGCCATCAGTTTATTTAGCAGTATCAGTTTCATTAAACAAAAGCGGGTTTCTTGGACGCATGTATTGATGTTTGGCCTTCCTGGAATGGCGGGTACATATCTCGGCGCTTGGATGAGCACCTTTGCAACAAGCCAAATTCAACTCAGTGTATTTGTTGCGTTAATGCTGATTGGCGCTGTGATGATGTGGCGCAAACAAACTAACAGCCTCACTCAAGGGAAATTGGTTCTCACAAATGTATTACTGCAAGGTTTATTAGTAGGCGTAGTAACCGGATTTGTAGGTGTTGGTGGTGGCTTTTTAATTATCCCTGCTCTGGTGTTATTAGGCGGTATTGAAATGACATTAGCTGTGGGCACCAGTTTATTAATTATCACCATGAACTCTTCTATCGGGTTTATTAAGTATTACAACTTATTTTCAGCTCAGGGCGTGCAATTTGATTGGCCGGTTATCGCCGTCATGATTGCCGGTGGCTTTATTGGCAGCCTGGCTGGAGGAAAATTCACTCGATATCTCCCAAAAGCGATTTTACAAAAAGTATTCGCCGTATTTTTAGTGGTAATGGCGACGTTTATTACCACTCAATCCATTATTTAGTTTCACGAGGTACACATGAAAACTGCACAACAATATATTAGTGAAGTTAAAAGCAACATTATTGAAGTCTCAACACAACAATTGCTGTCAGCAATGTTAAACCCAGAAGTGATTATTATTGATGTGCGTGAACATGAAGAGTTTTTGACTGGACATGTAGATGGCGCAATTAATTTGCCGCGCGGGGTGTTAGAAATGAAAATTCATGAGCATCCATCAGTGAGTCATCATTGTGAATGGGTGTTAGCCTTGAATGAATTAGCAGATAAAGAGATATATCTTATTTGTCGTACCGGTGGACGTTCGGCATTGGCTGCTGCCTCATTACAAAATATGGGCTTTACCAAACCGTTATCGGTTGCTGGTGGCATGATGCAGTGGCAACAAGATGGTTTTCCTGTAGTACCGCATAAAATATGATTTACTGCTTGAAATCTTAACAAACCTTAACTCAAAGCGATAAACAAAACCTATAAAGTTAAGACAGCATGAAGATGGAAAAATCTATATCAGTGAGTCAGTATTAGTGCATATAAAATGAGCCATTTATGGCTCATTTTTATTGTTGAATTGATTATTCATCGTTAATAACTGAACATTTAGCAGTGCCTTTACCATTGATTGAGTGGAATTTTTAGAAAATAATTATCTTCGCCTTCAGGCGGCGGTAGGTGACCCGCTCTAATATTGAGCTGTATAGCAGGCAATAATAATTGCGGCATGACGGCATCGTTATGTTGCTGTTGATGTAACTTAACAAACTCTTGTAAATCAACCTCGCCACCCACCACTTTATTGGTGCGTTTTTGCGCAATAATTGAGGTTTCATATATTGTTTTTTGAGTATGAACTAAATTCGGATTATGACCCACAAACACACGTGTACTATTAGGCAAAGCCAATATTTTTTGTATAGATTGATATAAGGTTGTCACACTGCAATTAGGAAAGTCCTGATGAACAGTCCCCACCTCAGGAGGTGCAAGCACGTCTCCTACAAATACTGCATCTTCAATTAAATAACTCACACACGCTGGAGTATGTCCAGGAGTGTGCATCACATGGACATCTAGGTGACCGAGTTTGATCAATTCTTCATCGATAAATAAGTGATCAAACTGATCACCATTACAATGAAAGTTATCATCTAAGTTAAGAATACGCTTAAACATATGTTGAACTTTTACGATATGCTCACCGATCCCCGTATTTCCGCCTCGTTGTTGCTTAATATAACAAGCAGCGGAGATATGATCGCAATGGGCATGAGTTTCTAAAATCCATTCAAGCTCATAATCATGTTTATCAAGGTGGTCTATGATACTGTCGGCAAACTCAGTGCTAATTTTACCTGAACTGATATCAAAATCTAAAACAGGATCAATTATGGCGCTTTGTCTCGAGGCGGGGTCTGTTACTACATAACAGATTGACTGGCTGCTTTGATGATAAAATGGATCAATTCGGATTTTACTCATGTTTATACACTCGCAATAAAATACACAATGATTTTGCAAGTCCTCATTAGGCCTATTTATGGAACCTATTGAGGTGATGCTAACGTCAGTAAAATAGTAAATGATAATGCATCAATAAACTGCGGCTAACTTCGCAACAAAGAGTCTGCATAACCGCAAAATATTGATAAATGCTCTATGGGCCAAACATTTTAATCCCAGCCCGATAATAAATCGTAAACCTTGTTAAGGTTTTGCGGTGATACTGTGCTCTTGAGTGCCAATGACTTTTTGCAATGAAAATGCACCGCGTATATCGCCCAATTCAAAGTTTATCGCTTTATCATCTGGATAAGCTTGCTTAATCAATGTACTTAGCTCGGGAGTAATATTGCTACCATGGCAACCTAAACAAAGTTCTTGTGTGGGGATGGCTTTCATATACCTAAAGGTTGTGGTATCCCCCTTAGCAACATATTCACTAGACACAATGGGAGTTTGTGTTTGCGGCACACTAGCAGCTTTTATTTGCTCAAACTGATTTAATTGCGCTAACTCCCATGCATCAGGGCTGTTATTACTGTTTCTCACGCGTAAACTGGTACGTTTTAAGACCCAACCATCAGTTGAATTCTGTGCTGCAATAGAAGGAGCAACAGATTGACAAACTGACACGCCTGCAGGGAGTCCACCTTGTTTAATTGCCGCTTGTAATTGCCCTTTTAATGCCTGGCTAAACTCTGCAATTTTTTGGTTTGCTTGTTGCTCAAGTTGTTGTTGCTCAGTAAATGACTCAGCATTTACGGTTGAACTCAAACTTGCCAATAATGTCACTGTACTTAGCGTCATTAACTTAACCTGTGAACAGTTTATGTTTTTCATTTGTCATCTTCCTCTTCTAGACGTGTTATTCCCATTAGTTTTAGTGCGTACTTTTCATAAAGTGGTTCGCTACTTCCACTCTTCATTTTCGATAAGAAGTATTTTTCAAAGCCAATCTTGGCTAAGTGTGCCCATTTGCCTGTTGCAAACCAGGACACATTACGTGGAGCAATTTGTGGCATGGCAATAAACACTGCACCCGTATCTCCCATGTCGGCAATACAAATAGCATTCCAGGTGCCTTTACTTGTAGGTTCGCTCTTTTTCACAATAATGTTGTGTAAGTTATGTGCTATTGCAGTCATCATCGATTCAATCATATAACCGGTTTTCGGCATTCCTGTTGGCACGGGGGTCGTTGAAGCCGGAGGAATGGCAACACAAACGCCACCAGCAAAAATATTGCCATATCGGATAGAACGCTGATGCTCATCGGTAATCACAAAGCCTTTTTTATTACACAGGCCATCAACATTTGCCACAGCATCTATACCCACAAACGGCGGGATAAACATCGCATGCTTAAAGGGGAGCGCGTGATTAAAATCAATATTACCTTTGCGATCTAGCTCATCAATATGCATTGTGTCTTTCTCGATGTAATCAACGCTGGCATTGCATATCCATTTTATATCTCGTTGGCGTAATGCTGATTCCAGCATCGATTTAGAATCACCCACACCATCAAGCCCCAAATGCCCGATATAAGGTTCGCTGGTAATAAATTGGATGGGTACGTGCTTTCTTATGCCGGCATCACGTAATACCTTATCGAGGATAAACACATATTCATAAGCAGGGCCAAAACAACTCGCACCTTGAAATGTTCCCACTAAAACTGGACCAGGGTTAGCAATAAGTGCATCAACATTTTCTTTACAAGATAAAGCATGTTCAAGAGAACAAACTGACTGAGTAAAGTGCTCTGGACCTGCCCCAGGAATTGTATCAAATGCCAATTTGGGCCCAGAGGCAATCACCAAATAATCGTAATCGATAACGTCATGTTCAGCGGTGATCAATTGGTTGTTGTCAGCATCAATTTTAGTGACAAAAGCACAGATAAAATCAATGTGTTTTTTGGCTAAATGTTTAGCAATAGGAATGCTTATCGCATCAGGCTCACGCCAACCAACAGCCACCCAAGGGTTAGAAGGAATAAAGCGAAAATGCTCTCGTTCATTAACCATCAACACTTGATGCTCTTGACCCAGCAGGTGTTTAATTTCATAAGCTGCAGGCATGCCACCTGTACCAGCACCTAGTACTACAATTTTTGCCATTGCATTACGCTCCATTGACCTTCTCTATAAACGTGATTATTTGTAGAGATATGTAAACTATTGCTATACAAAGCTTGTGCCATGTCACAAATAAATATTAATAGCAACATTTACAATAAGTTAAAAAGTGTTGCTAGAAATAATCTAAATCTGCTAGGGAAAGCAATTGACAAAAATGACACTAAATGTCATTTTTGATGATAAATATGACACTTTATATGTAAAAAAGATCCTATCCTTATGAAAAACACCACCGTAGTACAGTCGATGATCAATGCAATTGATAAACCTGCCATCTTTATCACGCCTGATTATGTTATACATGCGGTAAATAAAGCCTACCTCGAAACCTATGACACTGAAGTCACATTAGGACAAAGCCGTTGTCATCAGATATCGCACCACAGTAATGAGCCTTGTGACAAACACGGAGAACAATGTCCCTTGCAGCAATGCCAAAACACTGCGCGAGCTGCAAATGCTGTGCATATTCACAATACAACTGATGGCAAATCGTATTGCGATATTTTGATGAAACCAATTAAAGGCGATAACGGCAAAATCATGGGTTTTCTTGAGATTTTAGATGCCATTGACTATGCATCCACCGAGTCTAAAAAAGACACAATGATCGGCCAGTCAGCGCCATTTAAACAGATGCTCAATAAAATTAATCGGGCATCTCAGTCTAATATCGCCGTGTTATTACAGGGTGAAACAGGCGCAGGTAAAGAGCTAGTGGCAAAAGCGGTTCATGCCGCAAGCAATAGAAAAGAAAAACCTTTTGTAGTGATTGAATGTACCGGTTTGAACGAAAGTTTATTTGAAAGCGAACTTTTTGGTTATGAAAAAGGCGCGTTTACCGGAGCAACAACCACTAAAAAAGGCTTAATTGAAATCGCACATGGCGGCACAGTGTTCTTTGATGAAATTGGTGATATTCCAATGAATATGCAGGTTAAACTGCTCAGGTTATTAGAAACACAATGTTATCGTGCCGTGGGGGGATTAAAGCAAAAACGTTCGGATTTTAGATTAGTCAGCGCCAGCCATAAAAACTTACTCGATTTAGTTGAAAAAGGTGAATTTCGCCGCGACCTTTATTATCGAATAGCGGGTTTTCCTATTTACCTGCCCTCACTGCGTGAACGTCAGGAAGATATTCCAGTCCTCGCCAATCACTTTATAAGATTATCAGAATACAAACATAAGAAGTTTTCCAACAATGCATTAACGCTATTAAGCCAGTATCCGTTTCCAGGCAATATTCGTGAACTCAAAAATATCATTGAACAATCTGCGTTAATAGCAAACGAAGATATTATCCACAGAAGTGATCTGCCCGAGAGCATTACCCATTCTAAAACAACAACAGTTAATCAGGCCCAGGCTGTCGACACTGCAGTGATCAGTTTAGATGATGTTGAAGCAGAATATTTGTCCAAAGTTTGCCAACAATATCAAGGTTCGCCTGCTGAATTAGCCATCATGCTTAATGTGAGCGTACGAACCTTATACCGAAAATTGCAACGTTATGGCTTAAAGCTGCCTGTAGCAAATTAGTTGTGTCGTAATAAAGAATGTTTTTTCTGGCAACACCGCTTCATGTGTATGCCCTCTGGTCGCTCAATATCACTTGCATGATGATCGTGGGAGTCGCAATGTCCACCATGACAACCACCTTCACCATGTTCATGATCGCAACAACCACCATTGGCTTGTTTAGCTAAATGCTTCATTGATGGTCTGCCTTGTATCGCATCACTAAATTGCTCACATTGTGGTAAATGATTATGTGCTAAATCTTCAATGGTTGTACGGCCATTTTTTACATGAAACACTTTCAGTTGATGATTGAGTATTTTAGACAGTAATTGCTGACCAATATTTCGCACAATAACCCGCTCTGCGCCATGGGCCACAATCAAATTCAATAGTTGTTTTTTACCATCACAGCCAGCAGCTAAAGCTGGGTTAGCAAAACGCGTTATCACTTCTGCCTGTTCATTAATAATAAGCATGCTATCTGCACGGCTAAAATGGCTGGCAATATGGTCATCTTTTATTGGTATGGCTGTAATCATTTTATTCTCTCTTGCAGTATTGGTACTGCTTTATTCAGTGAGTGTTATTCAGTTTGTCAGTGATCGCTGGCTCATTAGCATGATTGTTAACTTGCCCTCAATTACCTGTAAAGCAATTTACATACCCATTAATAGCCTATGCCAATTATATTTTATTAAGTGTGATCTTTGCCCGAGCCTACTGTCTCACTAAGTCATAATTTAACGAGTCGCTTAACTGACTATGCCAACTAATGCTTCACAACTTAGCAGCCAGTGCCATGTTACTAAGTTAATGTCATTACCAGATTGACTTAAATAGCAACAGCCAAATCATTACAGCTAAAATGAATTAAAAATTAATTACTTTAGTATTTCGTTAAGTTCAATTTAAATAAATTATTTATTAACAATGACTTACTAACAACCGCACAATTTTAAAACCGTTTGTCAAGAGTGTTTTTTATGATCCAGATCAAATAAACACTTGATAGTTACAACTCTAATCATTAGGATCGTTATTAATTGAACGTTCAATTAATAACGTTCTAGCGATAAAAAGGGAGTTATTTATGCCAAGACCTGCAATGAAAAACGTCAGACAACAACAGCTCATCGATGCCACGTTAATGTCTGTCGAACGTCATGGATTACAGCACACCACTATCAACACGATCAGTGGGTTAGCGGGTATGTCATCAGGGATCATCAGTCATTACTTTGGTGGGAAACAAGGGTTAATCGAAGCCACGTTAAAATTCTTACTAGAAGAGTTAAAGCAAGCCTTACTGGCGAAAACGTCAGGCAAAACATTAACCGCACCAGAGCGCTTGTCGATCATAGTCGAAGCCAACTTTACCGAGCTGCAACGTTCAAATGCGGCCACCAAAACATGGCTAAGCTTTTGGTCTCAAGCCATGCACGACCCTGGATTGGCAAGATTGCAAAACATTAATAACCACCGTCTTTACAGCAATCTGCTCTACTCATTTAAACAATTATTGCCTAAGGCTGAGGCTGTAAATGCCGCCAAGCAAACCGCGGCAATCATTGACGGTTTTTGGTTGCGTAGTGCCTTAAGCAGCAACCCTAGTCAAGAATTTAAGCAAGCCCAGACGCTATCAAAAGCCTTTATAGAGGCAGTACTAGTGCAACACGGAGAAATTTAATGTCAGCGTTAGTCACTTATCAAAATTATGTACACGGTCAATATATTTCAAATGGCAGCGGAGAAACCTTCGAAGTCATCAACCCTGCTACTGGCAGTGTGAGTTATTTAGTTGAAGTCGCCACCGATAAAGTAAAACAAGCCGCCATCGACAGTGCAAAAGCAGGCTTTGCTGTATGGTCAAAAATGAGCCCAATGGCACGCAGCCGAATTTTATTAAAAGCCGTAGCCTTATTGCGCGAGCACAATGACGAACTTGCCGCGGGAGAAGTACTCGACACAGGTAAACCTTGGCAAGAAGCCTCCGTGGTCGACATTGTCACTGGTGCTGATTCAATTGAGTTTTTTGCAGGCCTTGCCCCCAGCATTGAAGGAAACCAGCAACCTGTTGGCGAAGACTTTTACTATACCCGCCGCGAGCCATTAGGCATTTGCGCTGGTATTGGCGCATGGAACTACCCATTACAAATTGCATGTTGGAAAGCGGCCCCAGCTTTAGCTTGCGGCAATGTGATGATTTTTAAGCCTTCTGAAGAAACCCCACGCGGTGCAATGCGTTTAGCCGAAATATTCACTCAAGCTGGCGTACCTGATGGCGTATTTAACGTGGTTCAAGGCGATGGCCGTGTGGGCGCATGGTTAACCACCCATGATGATATCGCTAAAGTGTCATTTACGGGTGAAGTTGGCACAGGCACTAAAGTCATGGCCGCGGCGTCTAGCACCTTAAAAGAAGTCACCATGGAACTTGGCGGTAAATCGCCGTTAATTATCTTCAATGATGCCGATGTCGAAAACGCAGTGTCTGCTGCCATGCTAGCCAATTTTTACACTCAAGGTGAGGTGTGTACCAATGGCACACGTGTGTTTGTGCAAAAAGACATGTACCCCACATTTATTGAACGCTTAAAGCAACGCACAGAAAACAATATTGTTTGCGGCGACCCAATGGATGCTGAAACCAACTTTGGCGCGTTGATCTCACGAGGTCATCAACAAAAAGTGCTTGAGTATATCGCTATTGGTAAAAAAGAAGGCGCAACACTACTGACTGGCGGCACAGCGTTACAACCCGATAACGCCCCACATGGCTTTTTTGTTGCACCGACCATTTTCACCGATTGCACCGATGATATGACCATAGTTAAAGAAGAAATTTTTGGCCCTGTAATGTCGGTATTAACCTTTGATGACGAACAAGAAGTCATTGAACGAGCTAACAATACTCACCTAGGCCTTGCCGCTGGCGTATTTACTCAAGACATTAGCCGTGCTCACCGCGTAATACACCAATTACAAGCAGGTATTTGTTGGATAAATGCCTATGGCGCATCGCCTGCAGAAATGCCTGTGGGTGGTTATAAAATGTCGGGCATTGGCCGCGAAAATGGCAGCGAAACATTAAAGGCATACACTCAAATCAAAGCGGTATACGTTGGTATGCAGTCGCTTGAAAGCCCATTTTAGGAGTGACGCAACTTATGTCTCATCAATACGATTATATTATTGTCGGTGCAGGTAGCGCAGGCTGTGTACTGGCAAATCGCTTAACTGAAGATCCAAAAAACCAGGTGTTGTTATTAGAAACCGGTGGTAGCGATAAAAGCATATTTATCCAAATGCCAACCGCGCTTTCTATCCCGATGAATACCAAAAAGTACGCTTGGCAGTTTGAAACTGAAGCTGAGCCACATCTTGATGATCGCCGTATGCATTGCCCTCGCGGTAAAGTGTTGGGCGGCTCATCGTCAATTAACGGCATGGTATATGTACGTGGACATGCCCGTGATTTTGACGAGTGGCAACAACACGGCGCTAAAGACTGGAACTATGCCCATTGCTTGCCGTATTTCAAAAAAGCAGAAACATGGTCATTTGGTGGCAACTCGTATCGCGGCGACAACGGCCCATTAGCGGTTAACAACGGTAACGAGATGAAAAACCCGCTGTATCAGGCCTTTGTTGATGCCGGTGTAGATGCCGGATATTTAGCAACCGCCGACTATAACGCTAGCCAACAAGAAGGTTTTGGCCCTATGCACATGACGGTTAAAAACGGTGTGCGCTGGTCAACCGCTAATGCATATTTACGCCCAGCAATGAAGCGTGACAATTTAACTGTTGTAACGCATGCACTCGTTCATAACGTGATAATGCAAGGTAAAACGGCTGTGGGTGTACGTTTTGAGCGTAAAGGCCAAATGCTAGAGGAGATGTGCAATAAAGAGATTGTGCTGTCTGCAGGCTCTATTGGGTCGCCACACATTTTGCAATTATCTGGTATTGGCGATAAGCAAACACTCACAGATGCCGGTATTGAGCCCATTCATCATTTACCGGGCGTGGGACAAAACCTGCAGGACCACCTGGAGTTTTACTTTCAATTTAAGTGCTTAAAGCCGATTTCGCTCAACGGCAAATTAGATCCATTGAATAAATTATTCATTGGTACCCGCTGGATTGTAAATAAATCAGGTTTAGGTGCGACAAATCATTTTGAGTCTTGTGGCTTTATTCGCTCAAAACCTGGGCTTGAATGGCCGGATCTTCAATATCACTTCTTGCCTGCCGCAATGCGATATGACGGTAAAGAAGCCTTTGCAGGCCATGGTTTTCAGGTTCACATTGGCCATAACAAGCCAAAAAGTCGTGGCGCTGTCACCGTGGTTTCAAATGATGCCAAGGTTGCGCCTAAGATCCAGTTTAATTATTTATCACATCAAGATGACATTGAAGGCTTTAGAGCATGTGTGCGTTTAACCCGCGAGATTATTAATCAACCGGCGTTAGATGAATATCGTGGTGAAGAAATTCAGCCTGGGCTAGCCGTTCAAACTGACGAGCAAATCGATGCAATTGTGCGCAGATCAGTTGAGAGTGCTTATCACCCATCTTGCTCATGCAAAATGGGCGAAGATGATATGGCTGTAGTGGACTCAGAAACCAAAGTCCATGGTATTAAAGGATTACGTGTTGTGGATTCGTCAATATTCCCTACCATCCCAAATGGTAACTTAAATTCACCCACCATTATGGTTGCAGAGCGCGCCGCCGACATAATTTTAGGTAACAAGCTATTAGCACCGAATTTGGCCAACGTGACGCTCGCCAATGATTGGCAACAGCAACAACGCCAGCAAGCGCCAAAGAGAGCGTTGAGTTAATTAATATCATCCGTTTTATGGGTAACTGGCCAACCTACATATTTGTAAATGGTCAATTTAAGCCAAGTTCAATCTATCAGGATTTAACTATCGACAGCGATATTTAAGGCTTGAGGGCGTGATTGTCTTTAAAAATTGTTCTATGGCGAAATATAAACATGCAACAAGGAGCTAACACTATGTTTGCACGCACAATAAAAGCAGGAGCTAAGTAATGACTACCTGGTTATCAATCGGCATTTTATTTACTTTTTCCGCCATCGCATTTGTGATTTATCGTTGGGGTAATATGCAATGTATTGGCGTCACGCCGGTGCGTAAATTTACTTTTATTGCGATTTTATTTACCTCTGGTTTAGATGTGGGACTGATTATGTTCCCGCTAACCGAATTTGCGGGGTATGCAGATTTAGCCGCCAGCCCTGAATACGGTTTTACTAATCCACTTGCCATTGAGTTTGGCTTTTGGGCCTGTTTAATTTGGGCATTTTACTTTTTAACCTGTTTCTATTTTTGTGTGATAGAACCAAGAGTGAAGTATTTTGAAATACCATTAATAAAGTTTATTAATAACCTAGTCATTATTGGTACCTGCGCCTTTACTGCGTATTTATTGCTAACCAACCTACCCTGGTATTTGCCCAACCTAGGTGATGGCGAATCGCTAGTGAGTAGCTTTTATTTAATCGTATTTATGGTGATTGCCGCAGCGGTATACTCAAGTACCAGCATTAAATATGTACGTTACTTAAGCCTTGCCAGTACTTGGTTATTCTTTGGCTTAATCGCCCTTATGTGGTCTGGGGCATTTTTGGGTGAAGACTCAAGCGTTGGCGAATTTTTTAACACCTTTGCATTAATTGGCGGCTACTTTGCCAATATGCATGAGTTTGTATTGCCAATGAATGATTACCACGAGTTTTATCTATTTTGGTGGTTTGCCTGGAGCATCATGATTGGCCAATTTACCTCACGTTTTGTTGGCGGCATGAAAACCTATCAAGTACTACTGGCGATGATGGTCTTCCCGTCTATTCCAATTGCAATTTGGTTTACTGTGCTTTATTACTATAGCGCTAATGGTATTGATACTACTGGATTTTATAACCTTGCAATGGTAATCGTTGGCATTACTTTTGTGATTAACTCATTAGATTCATTGGTTCGCTTGTACACCGACAATTTAAACCTCACGGTTGAACGTTTTGGTAAAGTGCCCTACATCATCGGCAACATTGCATTATTAAGCGGCTTAACTTTATTGTTTAAATTAGACTTTTTAGAAATACAATGGGTAGGCGCTTTGGCCATTGCCATTATTCTTAGTTGTTTCGTTTACATATTAAAAGATCATTTAAGCAAAGTGTCAGACATTGAACGCTCACCTAAAGCGAACAAAATTGATTTTACCAAGATTGAACTACTAGATTAATACAATAAAAAACAAGGATTGATAATGAACACGAAATTAAAAACACTTGCGCTATTAGGTTTATTTACACTGCCAGCAACAATAATGGCTGATGAATTAACCAGCACAATTAACGCCACCACAGATTACACCTTCAATGGTGTTAGCCAAACAGACAATGGCCCTGCATTACAAGCTAGCCTTGATTATGCATTAGACAGTGGCTGGTACATGGGTGCCTGGGCATCGAATGTTGACTTTGGTAGCGGCGAAGACACCTGGCTTGAGCTGGATTTTTATGTGGGTAAATACATGGAGCTTACCGACAGAGTCTCACTTGATGCCGGTATTGCGTATTACACTTACCACGGTGATGATGCCTCGGATGAATATTACTACCCTGAAATTTACAGCAAATTTGGCTATAGCTCGTCGTTAGGCCAGAGCGAATTAAACTTCTGGTATTCATGGGATTACTTCGGTTTAGATGCGGGCCATTACATTGCGATGGTCGCCCATACTTTTAACATTGCTGAAGGCCATGACATTCGTATCAGTTTTGACCGTTCAACATCAAACGATAAAAATAAGTGGTCATGGGATGGCGATAAGTCTTACAACCATTACCGTGCAGAGTACATGACCAGCTGGGAAGGCTTTGATATCAATGTCGCCGTTGAAGACACCAGCATGGACACCGATTTAAGTGATACACGTGCATTGGTGTCGGTATCTCGCACTTTTACGCTGTAAACTACGCGCAATAACAAAGGCAGAATAACCCAAAAGGTTGTTCTGCTTTTTGATTTTATCCATGTGTCTTAGCGCTTTTTCTGATAAGGTGCGAGCAAAATGCTAATTCGATGGTCTAGAGGACATTATGGAAAAGTACGAACAATTATTAATTTCATTGCGCCGCGTGATCAGAGCGATTGATATTCACTCACGTCAATTAAATAAACTTTCTGGCCTAACGGGCCCACAACTGATGGTGATGAAAAAAATCCATGAGCTTGATGCCCCTTTAGCCAAACAAGTCGCAAAAGAAATCAACTTAAGTGCGGCCACGGTCACGACTATTATCGATCGTCTAGAAAGCCGTCATTTGGTGATCCGAACACGCAGTGAAACTGATAAACGCAAAGTGCATTTATCATTAAGTGACGCTGGTAAAGAATTACTCAGTGGCTCGCCCAAACCACTCCAAGAACATTTTATTAAGCATTATCAAAATCTTGAAGAATGGGAACAAAGCCAGCTTTTATCAGCCGTTGAACGCATCGCTTCAATGATGGACGCCGATGAAATAGATGCATCGCCAGTATTACTGGTTGGCCAAATCCAGCCAGAAGTACCACAGTAAACTGCCCTACTTTATTGTTAAGCATATAGCCTTATACAAAAACGCGAGCTCATGCTCGCGTTTTTTATCTGGTTTATTAGTCTATTACCAGGGAAGCTCTTGACCATTAGAGTGTTTAAATACACCCGTGGTTGCCATGCTTAACCCATCAATCAAGCCAATCAATCGTGAGGCTGACTCAGTGGCAGAAATATCACCGCCGTGGTTCACCATCTCTGTTTGCACATAACCTGGGTGGTAAATGCCCACTGCAATATCTCTTGGGGCTAAATCATGGGCTAATGACATCGACGCTGCATTTAACGCCGCTTTTGACATGCGATAACCATAACGGCCACCCGATGTATTGTCAGTAATTGATCCCATGCGAGAAGTAATCATCGCCACTTTGGCCCCGTTAACTAAATTAGCTTGTAAACTGGCCACAATATGCAAAGGTGCTATAGCGTTAACCTCAAACTGCTCACGTATGGTATCAAGGTTAAGGCGCCCTAGTCTTTCGTCGCGTAAAATACCGGCATTACAAATTAACAAATCAATCTGTACCCCATGTAAACTGTGTTGCATGGTTTCAATACCAGAGGCTTGAGTTACATCTACGCCTTCAATTACCTTAACATTATTGCCTAAGGCCGCTAACTCAACTGACGTCTGTCGACAAAGCGCATAAACAACATGGTTTTGCTGAGCATATATTGTTGTCAGCGCAAGGCCTATGCCTCGGTTTGCCCCAGTGATTACTATTGTTTTCATGATTGTTCCTTAGTTTCAGCCTGTTCAGCAATAATCATTTTGCCTTTAAATACGCCAAACAGCGCAATACAGGCACCAGCAAAAGCAGCAAATGAACACATTAACCGGTAATCACTGTTTTCAAGAAAAAAATTTGTCACACTGAATACGAGCAATATCAGCATACCGATATTTTTTACTTGCATCATTTTAGGCTCAAACATCAGCCAGGTATCGCATTTAGGGCATTGGGCTTCAACACCATGTTTACCTTTGCGAAGCACTTTTAATGCGCGTCTTGCAAATTGACTTTTGCAGTAAGGACATTCCATTTTTGTTCACCTTGATCCACTCTTTGGCAATATGATAGCGCGACCTAACTGTCTGATAAAGTTACAATGCCGTTAAATTGATCATATTAACAATCAAATCTTTACACCTAACTTGAATGCTTGCTCAAATATTATATTGAACACTTGATATTGTTGGTTTATAGTTTGGCCATTGATATACAGATCCAAAAAGAATGTCTACAGTAGATATACTTTTGGGGTCATGCAGGAATGGAAGAGCCTATGAACTATTCGATTGGTTTTGATGTGTATGGCACGTTAGTCGACCCTGTTGATATGGGGCTACATCTTGAAAATCTTATTGGCGACAAAGCCGCAGAATTTGGCCAGTTATGGCACGATAAAAAAGTAGAATATGCCTTTAGACGCGCATTAATGCAACAATATGCTGACTTTACGGTTTGCACTCAACAGGCGCTACAATATTGTTTAAATGTATATCAGCTATCTTTATCATCTACAGAACAGCAACAATTAATGGCAAAATTTGCCGAGTTAAGTGCTTTTGATGATGTAATACCAGGACTCATGTCATTGGCAAAACAAGGACATAAACTGGCAGCATTTTCTAATGGCCCTGAAGCCTCAGTACGTAAACTGATGAGCAATGCTCAAGTATTACCTCACTTACATGACGTAATTAGCGTTGACGATTTACACACCTACAAACCCAATCCTGACGTTTATCAGTATTTAATGAGACGAATGCTCGCCGATATGAACTCATGCATGATGGTGTCGGGTAATCCTTGGGATGTGATTGGTGCTAAATCTGCTGGTTTACAAGCTGTGTGGGTTAAAAGAAGCCCAAATAAACTCTTTGATCCATGGGAAATACAACCGGACTTAATTGTGAGTGATTTAGCTGAATTAGCCAAAGTACTCAATGGATAATGGTTACATTTACCACATCGGCTTGAGCATTTAGCAGATACGGCGATAACAACAAACATTTAATACAAATACGGCTTTGCAATGGCTGGCGAAAATTTATCAAAAATGAGGGATTTTATGACTAATCAATATGTTCCACCGAAAGTATGGGTTAATGAGCCAAGCAGCGCTAACAAATGGTCAAACATTAACAAACCGGTTTCGGGTGCAAGGTTCGAAAAATCTTTACCTGTTGGCGAGCATGCTTTGCAACTTTACTCCTTGGGTACACCTAATGGCCAAAAAGTCACTATTTTACTCGAAGAATTATTAGCCCTTGGGGTTAAAGAAGCGGAATATGACGCTTACTTAATTAACATTAGCGAATTAGATCAGTTTTCAACAGGGTTTGTCGCCGTTAACCCAAACTCTAAAATCCCAGCGCTAGTGGATAACTCGGGTGATGAAGCCGTTAATGTGTTTGAGTCAGCATCAATCCTTGTGCATTTAGCTGAAAAATTTGGCCACTTTTTACCAAAATCAGGTCCTGCACGCACGAAAACCTTTAATTGGTTATTTTGGGCACAAGGTTCTGCGCCGTTTCTTGGTGGTGGATTTGGTCACTTTTATGCCTATGCCGATGAAAAACAAGAGTACCCCATTAACCGATTTGCCATGGAAGTAAAACGTCAATTAGACGTATTAGACAAGCAATTAGCCCAAAATACGTTTATTACAGGTGACAGTTATACCATTGCAGACATGGCCATTTGGCCCTGGTATGGCAACCTGGTTTTAGGCAATTTATATAGCGCTGCAGAATTTTTGGAAGTTGAAAGCTATAGCAATGTTATGCGCTGGGCAAAACAACTGCTACAACGCCCTGCGGTACAACGCGGTAAAATTGTTAATACCTCATGGGGTGATATCAATTTAGCAGAGCGCCACAGTGCCGCTGACATTGACGCTGTACTTAACAGTGAAAAATAACCTGTACTAAATACGACTGGTATTTTCAAACTAATAAAAAACCTAGCAATGATTGCTAGGGTCTGTTTTCTTTCAAGGTTATTTTTGCAGCGAATTGTTGGCCATTTCTACAAGGCAGAGACTTTGAGGTGTAGTTATTCTACATAAAAAGTCGATAACGCAGTAAAAATGGCCAACAAACGCTGCCCGAAGGGTTCGGCTAAAAACGTTTTACTCTTTGTTAAATGGATTTTGCTTAGATTGCTAGGCATCAATCCATTCGCCTCGATTAAAACGTTTTTAACTCGAACAAAATTCAACCAGCAAAGAACAACAGACCCTAGGGTTTTTATTGGTTAACGGCTTAACTTGGCTTAAATCACCATGGCTAATTCGGCACCTTGACGAATAGCGCGTTTAGCGTCAAGTTCAGCGGCAACATCAACCCCACCAATAAGGTGAACAGGTAATCCTGTGGCTTTCATTTCGTCAACCAGTTTGGTGTTAGACTCTTGACCAGCACACAACACAACGTTGTCAACTGCAAGCACTTCTGTTTGTTCACCCACTTTTATGTGTAAGCCTTGCTCGTCGAACTTTTCATAACTCACGCCGGTTTTCATTTTCACTTCATGCTGTTTTAGCACGCTGCGATGGATCCAACCTGTGGTTTTACCTAAGCCTTTACCCATTTTACTGGTTTTACGTTGCAGTAAATACACATCGCGACCAGGTTGGTGTTCTGCTTCTTCAGTTAAACCACCTGCATGTTGATATGTTTTATCAATACCCCACTGCTTTAACCATTTGTCGGTTTGCAAACTGGTTGACTCACGCTCACACAAGAAATGCGCCATATCAAAACCAATACCACCGGCACCAATAAGTGCCACGGTTTGGCCAATTTCAACCTGTCCATTAAGCACTTGTTGATAATCAACCACTTTCGGATTATCAAAACCCGGGAGTTTCAGCTCACGTGGAACCACGCCCGACGAAATCACCACTTCATCAAATTTTTCAGTCGCAAGTACTGATGCATCCAATTTGGTGTTTAGGCGTAAATCAACCTTATGCAGATTAATCTGGTTGATAAAATAGCGGATGGTTTCATTAAATTCTTCTTTACCCGGTATTTTACGTGCCAGATTAAATTGGCCGCCAACTTCAGATTTGGCTTCAAACAGCACCACATCATGACCGCGGCTTGCAGCGTATACAGAAAACGCCATGCCAGCAGGCCCTGCGCCCATTACAGCAATGCGTTTTTTATGGGGGGTTGGTGTGAAATTGATTTCGGTTTCATAACAGGCACGTGGATTAACTAAACAGGTTGCCCGCTTCATTGAGAAGGTATGATCTAAACATGCCTGATTACAGCCAATACAGGTATTAATGAGTTCTGGCGTATTGGCAGCGGCTTTATTGACAAAATCAGCATCGGCTAAAAATGGCCGCGCCATTGATACCATGTCGGCTTGTCCAGAAGCAATGATCGACTCAGCTATCTCTGGCGTGTTAATCCGGTTTGTGGCAATTAAAGGAACCTTAACTTCTTTTTTAAGTCTTTCGGTAACCCATGCAAATGCGCCACGTGGCACGCTGGTTGCAATAGTCGGCACTCGAGCCTCATGCCAACCTATACCGGTATTAATGATGCTAACACCGGCTTGTTCTAACCATTTAGCTAACTTAACCACTTCATCCCATGTTGAGCCATTATCGACTAAATCGAGCATCGACAAACGGAACACAATAATAAAGTCTTTACCAACCTTTTCACGAATGGCGTTAACTATTTTTACCGGAAATTGCGCACGATTATCAAAGCTACCACCCCACTCATCAGTGCGTTGGTTTGTTCGAGAACTGATAAATTGGTTAATTAAGTAACCTTCTGAGCCCATGACTTCAACACCGTCATAACCAGCCTTTTTTGCTAATGCAGCGCTGGTTGCATAATCTTTAATTGTGCTACGTACTTGACGGCCAGACATGGCTGATGGTGTAAAAGGCGTAATGGGTGATTTTATTTTGCTCGGCGCTAGGCTAAATGGATGATAACTGTAACGGCCAGCATGCAAAATTTGCATACAGATTTTACCGCCCGCTTCATGCACTGCATCAGTCACGATTTTATGCTTACTCACCTGCCAAGAGAAACTCAATTGACACGCATTAGGCGCTAGGCGTCCGCGTAAATTAGGCGCAATACCACCAGTAACAATTAAACCAACACCGCCTTGAGCACGTTCTTTGTAAAATGCTGCCAGCTTCTCAAATCCGCCTTTTTCTTCTTCTAAGCCTGTGTGCATTGAGCCCATTAACACGCGATTTTTCAGCTGTGTAAAGCCTAGATCTAAAGGTTCTAATAAGTGTGGAAACGACATTCAAACATCCTTTTTAAACAAGTGATTTAAATCAGCATACAACGACATGACAGTTTGCTCAATCATTTAAGCAATCGTTTGTTAAAAACCTTTACAATTCAGTTTCACATTTTATTTGATTTTCAGTTAGGATGACTATATTAGACTGATAAAGGAGTGGCTAATGTCCGCTAAACCCTCGTTTTTAAAAAGGATGTTTTTACTGTTGTGGAATACAGTAAACACGATTCGTAAACTGATTATAAACTTCATTTTCTTTGGTATTTTGGCCATCATCGGGGTGGTATTACTCAGCAGTGACGACGAAATTATTGTCGAAGACCAATCTGCATTAGTACTAAACCTCTCTGGCAGTATTGTTGATCAAAAACATTATGTAGATCCTTTCGAAGCGGCATTAACCCAAGGCCAAGAGAACGATCCTAACGGTGAAATATTATTATCTGACGTGCTTTACAGCATTAATAATGCCACTGAAGATAAGCGCATCACTAGCATAGTATTAGACTTAGCCAATCTGCAAAGTGCTGGGATCAGTAAAATGACCGCCATTGGCGAGGCGCTAAACAAATTTAAAGCGGCTAATAAATCTGTTATTGCCATGGCCAATAATTATGATCAAAACCAATACTTTTTAGCCAGTTTTGCTGACAAAATTTATCTTAATAACAAAGGCATGGTGTCACTTGATGGCTTAAGCCGTTATCGCCTTTATTACAAAGCGGCGTTAGAAAAACTTAAAATTACCACTCATGTTTTCCGTGTGGGTACCTTTAAATCAGCCGTTGAGCCTTTTATTCGTGACGACATGTCTGAAGCTGATAAAGAGGCCAGTAAAGTATTGTTAGGCGATATTTGGCAGAGTTATTCATCTACAGTGGCCAGTAATCGCCAAATCGCACCCGATCAACTCGTGCTAAGTACAGATGCTTACCTTGAGCAGCTAGAACAAGCTGAGGGCGACAGCGCACAAATGGCCCTAAATATGAAATGGGTCGATGAGTTAGTGAGTGCAGAGGCATTTCGCTTAGCCATGATAGAACGTGTGGGTAGCGATAAAGAAGGTAAAAACTATCGCCAGATCAGCTTTAACGACTATCAAAGCGTTATAAAGCCAATGCCTAAATTTATTGAAAATGACTCTGTTGCCGTGATTGTCGCCAAAGGCAATATTTTAAACGGTAAACAAGCTGCAGGTCAGATTGGTGGCGAAAGTACCTCTGAGCTACTAATGAAAGCACGCTTTGACCCTGTGGTGAAAGCGGTCGTATTACGCGTTGACAGCCCTGGCGGCAGTGCATTTGCATCAGAGCAAATTCGTCAAGAAGTGTTAGCACTCAAAGCAGCAGGTAAGCCGGTTGTAGTGAGCATGGGCAGTTTAGCGGCATCTGGTGGTTACTGGATCTCAGCGAGCGCTGATTACATTGTCGCGACACCAACCACGTTAACCGGTTCAATTGGTATTTTTGGTATGTTTGCCACGTTTGAGCAGGCATTGACTCATATCGGCGTAACATCAGATGGTGTGGCAACATCAGACTGGGCTGGTTTATCACCCGCTCGTGAACTCAGACCTCAAGTTGCGGCTGTTATACAACGTCATATTGAGCGCGGATATCATGAGTTTATTTCGTTAGTAGCACAAGAGCGGAATATGACTTTAGAGCAAGTTGATAATATTGCTCAAGGTCGTGTATGGACAGGTAAACGAGCCCTCACGTTAGGATTAGTTGACGAGCTAGGTGATATGAACACCGCGCTGTCTAAAGCTGCTGAGTTGGCTAACATGGATAAATTTGACGTGAAGTTGATTGAACAAGAACTCAGCGCAGAGCAACAACTGATGCAGCAACTATTTAATGCAACGGCTTCGTACATACCAAGCAGCTTTAGCCAAAGCACTGTGGTTGAGAAAATGGTTAAGCAATGGGCGAGTGTTTATGAGGAGTTTTCAAAGTTTGATGACCCAAATAATGCCTATCTATATTGTGAAAATTGCAGCTATTAATCGATGTGTTAATGCTTCAACATTTCACCATAATGAATAATATTCAAAAAAGGCCTGCTTAGCAGGCTTTTTTATTGGGGATCTGCAAATAAACTCGTATAATTTACATTATCTTCATTAACGTTCTCTTTCGAGTGCACACTTCATGACAAAACGTTCAATCTACGTAGCTTATACTGGCGGTACTATCGGTATGCAAAAAACGGCGAATGGCTTTGTGCCTGTTGCGGGTTTTTTAACTGATTGTGTTCAATCTATGCCTGAGTTTTACCACGACGAAATGCCAAGTTTTGTCATCCATGAATATAGCCCCTTGATTGACTCATCGAACATGGCACCTACCGATTGGCAGATGATAGCCAATGATATTCATGCCAATTATGACAAATACGACGGCTTTGTGATTTTGCACGGCACTGACACTATGGCCTATACCGCGTCGGCATTGTCGTTTATGTTACAAGGCTTATCTAAACCGGTTATTGTCACTGGTTCGCAAATTCCTTTAGCGCAACTGCGCTCAGATGGGCAAACCAATTTACTCAATTCGTTATACATTGCAGCCAACTACCCCGTGGCAGAAGTATGCTTGTTTTTTAACAATAAATTGTTTCGTGGTAATCGCTCAACCAAAGCCCATGCAGACGGTTTTGATGCGTTTGCATCGCCTAACTTCCCGCTACTACTTGAAGCTGGGATTAAAATTAATGTCAAAGCAGGCAAAATCAGCTCGCCAACAGCACAACCCTTAGAAGTGGTCACGATTAGCCCACAACCTGTTGGTGTAGTGACCTTGTACCCTGGTATTTCGACCGACATTTTTATGAATATTTTGCAGCAGCCAGTTAAAGCCCTCATTATGCTGACTTTTGGAGTAGGCAATGCCCCGCAAGATAAAAACCTACTCGACACGTTAAAGCAAGCTGACGAGAGAGGCATTGTATTGGTTAATTTAACCCAATGCTTCCAAGGTAAAGTGAATATGGGTGGTTATGCTACAGGCAATGCATTAGCCAAAGCCGGTGTCATTAGCGGTTCAGACATGACCATTGAAGCGGCGTTAGCTAAATTGCATTATTTACTATCAATTGGATTGACACCAAAACAAATAAAAGAACGTATGCAGCAAAATCTAGTGGGCGAACTCACTGAAGGTTAAGTTTAATTTATTGAATTTATTTAATAAAACAAAAAGCGCAAACCACATGGCTTGCGCTTTTGCATTTAATTATTTTCACATACGTTACAAATCAGCTTCTTTAAACTCGGCAATGGCCTCGCCTTTAAACTGCTTTTTCAATTCAGATTTAGACAGTTCATTGATGTTTCCACCAGATGCGATGGTAAAGTGATCAGTTTGATTAAGTTTTCGAGCTTGATACATCATGACAACCTGTAACGTAGATTCACGTTGCTGTTCGGTTAACACGGTACCATCTTCCCATTTGCCAAGTTCAGTTGCAGACAACAAACGTTGGTACACTTCATCTGGCATTTCATCGATGACTTTATTGATATCGTTCATACTGATTTCCGTTTATGTAACACAATTCTAATTCGAGTGATCAAGTAGCCTGTAAACCCTGTCACAAAGCTTGCTATTGCTATGTATAAGGTGACACCTTGAGCAGGCTCGCCGCCCCAAAACCATACAACGACACCCGCGATAAACAAGGTTAAATAGATAAAACTTTGATTCATCAAACTATTTGAACGCTCTATATGACTAATGACAGACAAAGATTGTGTGTTTCCAGTCAGATCAGTTTTACAATGCTGGCATTGCTTAGCCTGACTCGAAATACGTTTCTGACATTTAGGACATGCTACTAACGCCATGTGAACATTTTCCTGCTTAAATTAACTGAATACTACAAGCTATCAACTACAGCTAACATGGCTATAAGTGATGCTTCGCCTAGGTAAATACTGCGCTCTGGTGACCATCCCACAAATGGGTCTGACAAATTGGCATTGTCTTTAAATGGCATTTCTAATGTATTAGATAAACATGAGAAAGTATTAGCAACCCAATTTGAACCCACGGTTAAATTTGCTTTACCTGGCTCGTCTTTATCGTAACCAAACTCAGTTTGGAAGTCTGCACTGGCAATGGTTAAGGCGCTCACAAATTGTTGTTGTAACGCTGCCATTTTATCAGTGTAGTTTGGTACCCCTTCGCATCCTGCTAAAAACACATAAGGTAAACCTTCATCACCGTGAACATCGTAAAATAGATCTACGCCAGTTTGATGCATTTTGTTCACTACATAATACACTTCTGGGCTTTTTTCTAGGCTGGGTGTTTGCCATTCACGGTTTAAGTTTGTGCCCACGGCATTGGTACGTAGGTGTCCACGTGCGCTTCCGTCTGGGTTCATATTAGGTACAACATAAAAATTTGCCTTGTCTAACAATGCCTTAGATGTTGGGCAGTCGCTATCAAGTAATCGGTTTAATAGCCCTTCTACTAACCATTCAGCCATGGTTTCACCCGGATGCTGGCGAGCCGTAATCCAAATGTTTTTCTTGTCTGGGTTACCATCTCCGATGTTAAGCAAGGTCATGTCACGACCATCTAAGGTTAAACCTAAATGCTCTAAACTGACTGCAGGATGAAGCTGGACTTCACTGATAAGATCTAAATGACGTTCATAGCTGTATGGTGCAAAGTAAGCGATTTGTATTGCTTCGCAATCTAATTGTGCTTGGATCGTTAACACGCCATTTTCATATTTTGTTGGTAATCTAAACCACGTCGCGCGGTCGTAACTGGCTACTGCTTGATAGTCTTCCCATCCCTTTGGATAAGATGCGTTACCGGCATTGAGGATATTGAGGGTATATGTTTGACCGACCTCACCTTCTAAACGAAAATTAAACCACTGATAAAATTCATCACCAAAATCTGGACGAATAGCGAGTTGAATGTCGTCGTGTTTGTCGATATTAATGACGTTAATATTGCCACCGTCAAAGTTTGCACTGATCCGCATTAGGACGTTCCTTTAATTAGCTTACGCTTATATTTATCCTGAACTCGGGATAAGGGATGACATTATGCTATTGAAAACAGCATGTTTACCCACATCAATTTCAAACGTGTTATTTGTTTGCTAATAAAACAAATAGACTCACCAATAGTTGAGCTATGGTTAGTCAATTCAGCGTTGTTAACAGGCAAAGGGCTGTTTGAAAGGTGTTTATATACCGTGCTCAAGTTACTTAGGCATTTATATGCCTTATTTTATGCGCCATAGCTTATCAAATGCGGCTATTACTGTGAACCTTTAAAAGCTAAAGCTGTAACCCTGCCCGCGTACGGTATTTATCAATTCACGTGGTAAATTACCTTGTGCAAGCTTACGTCTAGTATTGCTGATATGCATATCAAGATTACGGTCAAATCGGCCTAGTTCTTTGTGTAACACCCGTTGCTGTAATTCTGCTTTGGTTACCACTTTACCTTTATGTTCAAAAAGGTATTTAAACAGGCGATATTCTGTTTGAGTCAACACTAATGACTTATCAACTAAATGGACAGTATAGTCAGTATCATCAAAACTAATTTGCTCGCAGAAGGTATCGTTTAAAGGCGGTTGTGATCGTCGTTTAAGCACATTGAGACGCAGTTGTAACTCACGAACATTCACCGGGTGGCTAAGATAATCATCTGCACCAAGTTCGAGTGCATTAATGCGTTCAAGTTCATTATTGGCATCTGCAATCACGATAACAGGTGTTGGCGCCTTTCTGGCCACTAAAAGCCAAAACGAATCCATTTTGGGGACGGCAAAATCGAGTAAAATGGCGTCTAGAGTTAACGTTTCCATTTTTATCAAGGCATCGAACGCATTATTAACATGATGCACACAATAACCTTGTGCCGTTAATTGATAGAATAGTTTATTAGTTGCAGAGTTTAATTCAATTAATAGGATATGTTTCATACACAAAACCACTTAATGATAACGATTTCTATTTAGATTATCACATCTATTCGTGGCTGACTATGTTGAGATATCACATTAATATTAACTTTTTAAAAAGCAAAAAAATGGCCCGATCGTAATCAGGCCATTTGCAGCAATTGATGGTGATAACAGAATTACTTTTCTGTCATTAATTGCTTAATAAATTTAACTGGTGCACTGCCATAACTTAAAAATGTTTCATGGAATTGCTTTAAGTCAAAATCATCGCCCAGTAGCGCTTTTTGCTGTTCACGAAAATCATAAATTTCACGGTAACCTGCATAATAACTGGTTAACTGAACCTGGCTTAATGTTGCACGGCGCCATTTACCTTCAGCTTCTGCACGTTGCTGAAATGCTTCGTTTTCAAGTAGGCTTATCACCTCTTGCTCACCCATGCCTTTAACCTGAATGCTGTAATCTAGGATGGTGTTACAAATCACTCGTAGGTTCCACTTGTAATACATTAACCACATTTCAGGCTCAAAATTACCGTAGCCCTCTTCTAGCATCATTCGCTCAGTGTAAACCGCCCAGCCTTCAATCATGGCACCATTGCCAAATAAACTTTTCACTAAACTCGGTGACTGGTTTGAATAAACAAGTTGGGTGTAGTGGCCAGGAATAGCCTCGTGAATATTCAGTACTTGTAAAATCCAATGATTGTACTCACGTAAATAGCTTTCGGCTGACTCATCGCTCATGCTATCTAGAGGCGACACGTTATAGTAGGTATTGCCGCCTTGATCATATGGCCCAGGAGCACTGATAGATGCGCCAGCAAACCCACGCATGTATTCTGGGGTTTCACGTACTATTAACGGTTTATTAGGATCTAGCGTGACAAGCTGTTTGTCGTTAACGAACTGAATCAGCTCTGGGATCTGTTGACGCACTTCTGCTACGAAATCTTCGCGCTTAACATGCTTAGCTGATAACACATCAATTAATTGTCGAATGGCCACTTTGTCATCGGTTGGCTTTGGCGTGTTAATGTATTTAGACCAAATTTGTGTGGTAATTTTGGCCATTTCTTGTTGGATTTGGTTTTTGTCTGCGATTGCTTTTTCATATAACTGTTTAGCGGTCATACCCGATTGAATATCAAAAGCAAATTTTTCTTCGTATAAGGTTTCACCAATACGAAAATCACGCGCGCCATCTTTGGTCAGTTTTACTTCAAGCTCACTCAGCCAGTCAATATGTTGAGTAATGGCGGCTTTTGCGGCATCAAATCGTTCGGTAAACAAGGCTTTTTGTTCAGCCGTTAAACCTGAGTCTGCCACTTGCTTTGCTAATGCATCAGATAATACCGAAAACGCACCTTGGTTTTGCATAATGGCAAGTTGCGTGTGTTCTAACGTTGGGTCGCTTATGTTTGCTCTGGCGGCCTCATAATAGGCCGGCACATTTTCAAGGCGCGCAATAACAGAGGTTAATCGCTCATCAAGCGGTGCAAAATCTTCATTAATAATTTGTGCAAAACCTCCAGCAACATTGTAGTTTGATGGATCCCATTGCCAGCTTTTAAAACTGTGTATATCCCATTTCATTGATTCGGCTAAATTACTAAGCAATTTATAGTCAATTTGTTCATTGGGAGACAATGTCAGTGGATCAAACTGGGCTAAGGCGGTTTGCTGTTTGTCGACAAAAGCTAACGTCTTGTCACGGCTTTGTTTGTTGGGGATCTCTAAATATCCATCGTTAACATGTTTACCACTGTAGAGTGCCCATGTTGGCGACAATTGCCAGAGCTCATCAATAAACTGTTGAGAGTATTCACCAAAGTTAACTTTTTCGGCACCTAAAGGTGTGGCAGCCTCTTTTGCCGCTGTGGTTTGTTCAGTTGCGACACTCGCTTGATTGTCACTACAGCCGAGCAAACTTGTAAGCGCAAAAGAAATGGCCAAAGGCAATAATGCTTTCTTCATTTTATGTCCCTAAATTTATCGTTCTTGTTTTTGATTGGTATGCACATAGTTAAGCATGCCCGCTGATTTTTTGCAGCCACTTGACACCTTTTGTGACACAAAAAATGCCTTTAAGAGCAGGCAATGCTGAAGCGTCACTGGGCACGCCTTAATTCATCATGATATGACAATAAAAGGTGTGGACCTAAGGCCTGCTAAGTTAATGGTAGAAGATGTGTGCCAGACTATGCAGCTAGAAACAAGCATGGCTTAAGCGCATACCGCGCTTAAGTCATGAATAAGATTGTTATAGATTCCAAGGGTTAGGCTTTGGCCCTTTTTTTATGGGTGCTTTTTGTGTTTTTGCTTTTCTAAAATCAGTATTGTCGCCTTTAGATTTACCTACACTTAAGGTTGGCCTTTCATCTTGAGTTTTCGGTTTATTTTGCCTGCTTTTAGGCACGTAATTGAGGATAGACTCAGGCACAGGTTTGCTTGGCTCAAACCCTTCAATCACTTTACGCTCGAGCAAATGCCCTAATCGGCTTTCAATCATACACAGGTTTTTAAAATCATCTTTGGAAACAAACGATATTGCCTCACCACTCGCCCCTGCTCTACCTGTACGTCCAATGCGATGAATGTAATCATCGGCAGGATACGGCAGGTCGTAGTTGATAACCCGGGACAGATCGTCAATATCGATACCACGAGACGCTATGCCTGTTGCGACAAGATACTGAATTTTACCCGATTTAAAATCAGCTAAAATTTGTTCGCGTACTGGCTGGCTGCGGCCACTGTGAATACACTCGGCTTCAATATCGCGCTTTTCTAATTGGCTGACTAGTTTGGCGGCGCCTTGCTTGGTTTCAATAAATATCAGCGCTTGATCCCAGGCTTGGGTTTTGATCAAATGACTTAATAAAGCTGATTTTTTGTCTTTGTCGACCGTTGTGATCCATTGGTCAATCTTGGGAGCAGCGCTTTTATCGGCAATCAAAGAAATTTCAACCGGACGGTGTATGGCCGTTTTAGCCAGAGCGCGCACCTGATTTGATAATGTAGCAGAAAACAACAAGCTTTGGCGATCTGATGGCAGTTTATCGATGATTTTATTGATGTCTTCAATAAAGCCCATGTCTAGCATGCGGTCAGCTTCATCAAGCACTAACACTTCTAGCTCGTCAAAATGCACTGCGCGCTGGGTGTATAAATCCAGTAAACGCCCAGGTGTAGCAACTAAAATATCAACCCCATCAATAAGCGCTTGTTTTTGCGGCTTGTCGTCAACACCGCCATAAACCACAAATGAGGTCACGCCAACATATTTAGCATAGGCAATTATGTTGCTTTGTACTTGTACGGCTAGCTCTCGGGTAGGCGTTAAAATTAGGGCGCGAATACGCTTTTTACGTTCAGCTTGCGTGTCAGCTAAACGCTCTAATATTGGCAGCACAAAACTGGCGGTTTTACCGGTACCGGTTTGCGCGGCGGCAAGCAGGTTTTTACCTTGTAAAATGACCGGAATGGTTTGTTGTTGAATTGGGGTTGGGTTGCTGTAACTCACTTCAGCTAAGGCGTTGACAATAGTGTCACGTAATCCAAGTGTCGAAAATGGCATGAAATGAGTACTCAATATTAAAAAAAATAAACCAAATAAAAGCGTGCGGGTAAGTATAGCATTCACTCACAGGTCAATACACTTGATACCAATCAGCAATCTGTGATCACTTATTTATCCTATTGGTATGAATGACATTGAGAGTGGATAACAGAAATAAAAAAAGACGCCCAAGGACGTCTTTTTTTATATTTGGCGGTGAGCGAGAGATTCGAACTCTCGTTAGGGATTAACCTAAACACACTTTCCAGGCGTGCGCCTTCAGCCACTCAGCCAGCTCACCAATTTTGCGGAGTTAAATACGTTTTGTACATAATTCCAAATATTGCTGTGTTTACTGTGTTGTAGAGCAATTAAAAATCACGTCTACTTAGTGTTCAGTAAACCATCATTACCGCTTATGAATAAAAAAATAACCAGTGGTAATGCTAATCGTGGCGTACTTTACGCAAATGCCGATAGCGGGTCAAGCTAAATCACCCCACTATCAAACGTTTGCACAAATGCTCGACAACTTACGACCATTTCTATCCAATAAGCGTTGGAAATAAGCCCTTTACCCCTGCTGAGATAACTTCAATACCGAGAGACAACATTAATAACCCCATTAAACGAGTAATCACGTTAATGCCGGTTTTGCCCAAAAATTTAAACAGCATTGGCGCCATGCGAAATAATCCCCAGCTCACTAAACCTAAAGTGACAATGGTTAAAAACATCCCGATGAAGTTAACCATTTGGTTGTGCTCAGCCGCAAACACAATCACCGAACTAATGGCACCGGGGCCCGCCATTAAAGGCAACGCTAAGGGCACCACAGCAACAGATTCCATTGCCGATGCTTCACGGTCTTCTTCTTGGTTGCGTTTAACTTCACTGATTTTACCTTGCAACATCGACATTGCGATAATGCAAATCAAGCTACCACCAGCAATGCGAAATGCTGATAGCGAAATACTAAACATGCTTAAAATATGCTGGCCAGCAATCATAGTCACTAATAGGATCACCACCACGGCAAAGTTTGCTACCCGGTTAGTGTGTTCACGCTCTACTGCTGTTTGATGGCTAGTTAAACTCACAAATACAGGCAATAACCCTACCGGATTAATGATCGCTAACAGCCCTAAGAAGAACTTGGTATAAAGCATAAAATCCACTAACTGTACCCTCTTGATATGACCTGAATTAACGCTCGTTTCTGAGCGCGCTAATGTAGCTGAAACCCCCTAGTTTACATAATGAGATTTTTTGTTATTTCAACGCCACTTTGCCCTATAAAATCTAATCCGAATAACAGTAAAGAGTATCATTGGTGAGATCAAAGTGATTTTTATCATCATATTTTTGCGTAATTATATTTCACAATTAACAATCTTGCCGTGTTTATATGGCCTTATTGCACAATGAGCGCTGAACATTTATACAAAGCCGCTTGGTTTTTGATAATTTAGTTAACACATTTGTATGTTTGCAATACAGCTTGCCATTGAGCATAAAACAACCATGATGAAAATTACTAACGTTAAGGTAAGCTGAAGGCAAAAAAAGAGATGCCACCTTAAGTGACATCTCTTATTACTTGGGTCATACCAAGCAAGTGGTTTTTACCTTAACCCGTTAACTCGTCATTACCACTATTTTGCAGTCCAACGGTCCATCCAACCTAATACGTTTTTGTACCATTGCTGTAAGTTGTCTTGATTTAAAATCCAGTGATTTTCGTCTGGAAACACTAACAACTCAGATGGAATACCATTACGCTGCATGTAGGTATATGCCGCTAAACCTTGACCATAAGGTACACGGTAATCTTTTTCACCGTGGATCACTAACATAGGCGTTTTCCAGTTTTCAACATAGTTAACTGGGTTAAACTTCTCATAAAGTGCTTTGTTCTTGTCGTATGAGCCGCCAAACTCATATTCAGGGAACCATAACTCTTCAGTTACATAGTACATTGAGCGCATGTCAAAAAGACCGGCATGGTTAACAAGACACTTGAATCCATCGTTCCATTGGCCCTGGATCCAGTTCATCATGTAACCGCCATATGAGCCACCTAATGCACACGCATTATTCGCATCTAACCAAGGTTGTTGCGCCGTAACGGCTGCTATACCTTTTTTAAGATCTTCAAGTGGCTTGCCGTCCCAATCTTTGCCGATAGAATCGGTAAATGCCTGGCCATAACCGGTAGAACCATGAAAGTCGACCATGACAACACCATAGCCTGCACCAGCCCATAATTGCGCATTCCAGCGACCACTAAAACTGTTGCCAAATGAGCCTTGTGGACCACCATGGACTAAATACGCTATCGGGTATTTTTTACCTTCTTCATAATTAGCTGGCTTAATCCAGTAACCATGAACGGTTTCGTCATTCCAGCCTTTAAAATTAAACTGCTCGTACTCACCAAATTTGATGTTAGCCAGTTTGTCTTTGTTAACATCGGTTAACTTAGTGAGTTGCTCACCTTCTGAAGTGACGCTATAGATATCACCAGGTTCAACAAGAGATGATTTTTGGAAAATCAATTTGTTGTTAGTGACCGCAATTAAACTATTGCTACCTTGATTATAAATAGGACGCACATCACCAAATTGAGTATTCACTTCAAAAATACTGACCTGGCCAACATCTTGCGCAGCAACATATAAAGTACGGCCATCAGCACTAAAACTGATTGAGTGTGGACTACGATCCCACAAAGGTGCGACTTCTTTTTCTTGTCCGGTTACGTTATCTCTTAACATGATACGGTAACGGTCAGCTTCATAGCCTGGTTTTGTCATGGCTAAATAAGCTAGGTAACGACCATCGGCTGAAAACGTAGGTTGTGAGTCCCAAGCTGTGTTGGCTTCTGTTAAGTTTACGGTGTCGCCGCCAGTGACAGGCACTTGCCATAAATCGTAGTTAGTGGTCCAGGCTTGATCGCGACTTGGCGCTTTTGCACTGTACACTACGTATTTACCGTCTGGGGTGAAAGTCACTTCTTCCATACCAGAAAACGGTTTAGGCGGTGTTTCTGTGTCGCGATTGGCGGTCACATTAACGGGGGCGGTAATTTTTTTACCGTTAATTTGCGCAACAAATAAATGATTACGGGCATGGTCTTCCCATGTGTCCCAATGACGCACCATTAACTGCTTGTATTCACGGCCTGATGTTTTACTTTCATCAATGGCGGTGAACTTGTCTTTAGAACAGGCTAAATCAGCACACTCTGGAAACACGCGCATGGTCATGACAACTTGTTTGCCATCTTGGGACAATTTGTAACCATTCACATCGAGAGGTAAATCAGTGACAGCAATGGCTTCACCACCATTAAGGGCTAACTGATATAACTGGCTGCTGCCCGTACGGCTTGCCAGAAAGTAAATTGACTGGCCATCAGCTGAAAAGCTGACATCATGCTCAGTACCTTCTGCTGAGGTCAGCTGTTTGGGTGTGGCATTTTTATTATTTAAATCAAGTAAAAATAGATCTGAACTGGCGTTACCTTGTTCATCGATCACTTTAACGCCATAGACAAGGCTTTTACCGTCGTTTGACACGGCAGCTGAATGCACTTTATTTAAATTGACTAATTGCTGCACATTAAAAGGGGTCGGCTGAGCCGCAAGTGCTGATGTTGCCATTCCTGCGGCAACCAGTGCAAATAATACAGAGGACTTTTTCATTGTTATGGAGTCTCAATTGTTTTTAGTAGTGATTGTGAGCCGTGTTGTGCTGGCTTACAACAAAGATATATTGCAGACTAGCGAAAGCAAAACGCTCAGGCAACAGGCCTTTTGTAAACAGCTGTAAACCTGAGCGTCTTATCACATTGACACTGTAGTGAGTCTATGTGTTTGCCGTAAATAACGACGATTATTTAGCTTTGCTATTGGCAATATTCACTTTCCATATTGCAGGGCCAGTCTCGTGAGCATTAACGCCATTTGAGTCTACCGCAACGGTCACTGGCATGTCTTGCACTTCAAACTCGTAAATGGCTTCCATTCCTAAGTCTTCGAAGGCAACGACGCGTGCTTTTTTAATGGCTTTAGACACTAAATACGCCGCACCGCCCACAGCCATTAAATACACAGCTTTGTGCTTTTTAATCGATGCCACCGTTTCAGGGCCACGCTCAGACTTACCAATCATGCCCATTAGGCCGGTTTTTTCTAGCATCATGTCGGTGAATTTATCCATACGGGTTGCCGTTGTTGGGCCCGCTGGGCCAACCACTTCTTCACGCACTGGATCAACTGGGCCAACGTAGTAAATAAATTTACCTTTAAAATCGACACCTTCAGGTAGACCTTCGCCTGAATCTAATAACGATTGAATGCGCTTATGCGCCGCATCACGGCCGGTTAACATTTTACCGTTAAGCAATAAGGTATCACCGCTCTTCCAGGTTTCGATTTCTGCCTGTGTAATGTTATCTAAATTTACCCGATGGGTGTTCTCGCCCGCTTCGCGCGTGATTTCTGGCCAGTCAGATAAAGAAGGTGGCGCCAATTCAACAGGGCCTGTGCCGTCTAAATGAAAGTGCACATGGCGAGTTGCCGCACAGTTAGGGATCATCACCACAGGCTTTGACGCAGCATGAGTTGGCGCAGATTTGATTTTGATGTCTAACACTGTCGTTAAGCCACCTAAACCTTGGGCACCTATGCCTAAGTTATTAGCACGCTCAAAAATGTCTAAACGTAATTTTTCTTCACTTGTTTGAGCGCCGCGAGCCATTAACTCATGAATATCAACCGGATCCATTAATGACTCTTTTGCCATTACAGCAGCTTTTTCAGC
Source organism: Shewanella inventionis (assembly GCF_019931735.1). NCBI lineage: Bacteria > Pseudomonadati > Pseudomonadota > Gammaproteobacteria > Alteromonadales > Shewanellaceae > Shewanella > Shewanella inventionis. The sequence continues at coordinate 3,032,386 of NZ_CP082926.1, forward strand.
CGTGCCGCCAATGCCTATGCCGAGCATACCCGGTGGGCACCAACCCGCTCCCATAGTCGGTAAGGTTTTCTCTACCCAAGCTGCAATATCATCAGACGGGTTTAACATCGCCATTTTTGATTTGTTTTCAGATCCGCCGCCTTTAGCTGCAATCATCACTTCAACCTGATTACCAGCAACCATATCAATGTGTACAACCGACGGTGTATTGTCTTTGGTGTTTTTGCGCACGCCAGCGGGATCGGCAACAATCGATGCACGTAATGGGTTATCTGGATTAGTGTATGCACGGCGTACACCTTCATCGACCATTTCTTGTACTGTCATATCGGTTTTGTCCCACTGTACCGACATACCAATTTTTACAAATGTGGTGACAATCCCCGTGTCTTGACACAACGGACGCTTACCTTCGGCAGACATACGCGAGTTAATCAAAATTTGTGCGATCGCATCTTTAGCGGCAGCGCTTTGCTCACGTTGGTATGCATTGTACATCGCATCAACAAAGTCTTTAGGGTGATAGTAAGAAATGTACTGTAGTGAATCTGCGATACTTTCAATAAAATCAGCCTGTTTTATCACAACAGGAGAATTAGAATGAGTTGTAGGGGTATTGCTCGACATAGTGGGCGCTCCAGCAGCCATTGCGGCCTAACATTATTATCTTTAACACACAGTTGGGTATTATCTATGAATCGCTCAAATAAATGACGACTCATTAGACGCTTACCAAACTGAGGTTAACTATTTAGACCAATATGATACTCTTTCCATCCTTTTTGGGCTACATCACATTTTTAGATAAGGGTCATCGATGTTTGCGCGGGCAAAAAATGCACTTTATGGGCAAAAATTAGATTGGCAAATTGAGACAAAACAACTGTTTGCATTATTTTGTGACACCCCATGGGCGATGTTACTCGACTCAGCTCATGCCGCTCATGCCGATGCTAAGTATGATGTTATTGCCATTAATCCCATCGCCACATTAACCAGTGATGAGGGCAAGTGTCAGTTTACTGCAATTGATCCTAATATTGCGCAGCTCAACATCGCCTTTGCTGATGCACAAACGCCACTTGAAACCTTAGCCCATATCCACCATTTACTTTATCCCGCGGTTCAAGCATGTGAACACCCTTTTAGTGTCGGTGCAGTTGGTGCTTGGGGTTATGATTTGGGTCGCAGCATTGAAAAACTGCCTGAAATAGCCAACAAAGATATTCACTTAAAAGAGATGAATATAGGATTTTATGATTTCTGCCTGCTCTACAGCTATGAGGAAAAATCTTGGTATGCATATCATTTTAATGGAAAATCTGCGCTTGATTTTGAGGTGAATTTAATTCACTCAAAAATACAATCTAAACACAAAGATAATGTAGATGCTCACGTCGGCGCACAAGATTTTAGCTTAACATCAGCATGGAAAAATCAAATAACAGAGCAAGAATACCAGCGTAAATTTGCTCAGGTGCAGCAATATTTACTCAGCGGTGACTGCTATCAAATCAATTTAACCCAGCGCTTTGAAGCGCAATATCAAGGTGACGAATGGCAAGCGTATTGTGCATTGTCTTGTGCTAACCAAGCGCCCTTTTCTGCATTTATGCGTTTACCTGAGCATTGTGTACTATCCATTTCGCCTGAACGCTTTATCCGCTTACAGCATAATGTTATCGAAACCAAACCCATCAAAGGCACCTTGCCACGTAATATTGACCCTAGCTTAGACTTGCTTGCAGCTGACACATTACGTGGATCTGAGAAAGATCGCGCCGAGAATGTCATGATTGTGGATTTACTGCGTAACGACATTGGTAAAGTCGCCGCAGCTGGCAGTGTTAAGGTGCCGTCGTTATTTGCAATTGAAAGCTTTCCTGCTGTACATCATTTAGTGAGCACGGTAACAGCCACACTGGCAGCGGATCATAACGCCTTTGATTTACTCCAGGCCGCCTTTCCTGGCGGTTCGATTACCGGCGCCCCCAAAATACGCGCCATGCAAATTATCGAAGAGTTAGAACCATCAAGACGAAACCTGTATTGCGGCAGTATTGGTTACATCAGCCAGGACGGCAATATGGACACCAGCATTACCATTCGCACCTTAGTGACCGAGCAAAACAACATATATTGTTGGGCGGGCGGCGGTATTGTGGCCGATTCTGATGCAAAAGCGGAATATCAAGAAAGCTTTGATAAAGTCAGTAAAATCTTGCCCTTGTTAGAGAATCTGAATAAACAATAATACGCTGATATTTTCTAAGCCGTTAAATCTCAGTACTTAATTGAGCCAAAAAGCTTTTCATATACTTAATTCTTTTGCTGGCTTCTATTTTTGCAGATTCGGTGTGCATGGTGTCAGCAAGCTTAAATAATTTTGTGAAGAAGTGGTCAATCGCAAAAAGCCGATCATTGGCTTGTCTGTTGATACAAAATGGGTCATCTACATGGTATAAGCTCACACCAAGGCTGGTGCTGACTTGAAGACACCTTGCAATGCCAATGGCCCCTAATGCATCTAGCCTGTCGGCATCTTGAACTATTTGAGCTTCGAGACTTTGTGGCTTAATATTGGCACTGTAACTGTGGGCGACAATCGCATGGTGAATGGCGGGCAGTAGTGTTTTGGGATAGTCAATATTGCGCAAAAACGCGATCGCTTTATCTGCCGCAAAACGAGAGCTCTGAGCACGGTCTGGATGATTTTTAGCAAACGAAAAACAATCGTGTAAATAGGCTGCGGGTACCACAACGTCCATGTTTGCACCTTCACTTAAGCATAACGATTTGGCCATGTTAACGACTCTACACACATGACGAATATCATGGGCTAAATCTTGTTGCATTTCTATTTTAATAAATTCAATCAATTGATCTTCATATTGTTCGATCATGCTATTCCTTGCGCGGCTCACTGATTTATAGTTTCTACTCATATTGGCAATGTATAAAACCAATGCCATACATCAAAGCATGCTAATGACTGATTAGCCACAATAAAACCCTTTTTCTGTTAAAGCATACACAAACAAATAAAAACCAAAATTCAGGTTATTTCTATGACTAAACACGCCATGGCGAAATAAAGGCTCATAATTTTTGACCGATTGTTCAAAATAATGTTGAGCGTTCACTCAAAATCTGTTTCAATATTAGCCCTAATAGAAAAGGAGTGACTCATGCTTAAGTTTTTTTTCCATCCAGGCCCTAACCCAATGAAAGTTGCATTGTTTCTTGCCGAAACCGGTTTACCTTTTGAACTGGTGCCTGTTGATACCCTTAAAGGTGAGCAACATACTGCTGAATTTAAAGCGATTAACCCAAATGCTAAAACCCCTGCAATTGAAGACAATGGCGTCAGAGTATTCGATTCAAACGCGATTTTATTATACTTAGCTGAAAAGTCTGGTCAGCTTTTAGGTAAAGCTGAAGACCGCGGTGAACTGCTATCATGGTTAATGTTTGTTGCAACTGGTCTTGGCCCTTTTTCTGGTCAATGTGTGCACTTTAGACACCATGCGCCTGAGAAAATTGCTTATGCCACTAACCGATATTTACGTGAAGCCCAACGCCATTATGAAGTGTTAAACGAACATTTAGCGGGTCGTCAATACCTGGTCGGCAATGAATACACTATTGCTGATGTATCTGCTTGGGGCTGGATTGACAAAGCAACGGTAGTACTAGGCGAAGAAGGCTTAACACCTTACCCTCATTTACAGCGCTGGTTTGAGAGCATAAGTTCACGACCAGCCGTTGAAACTGCCCGTAACCTCGGTAAAGATATTGCTTTTAAAGGTGAGTTTGATGAAGAAGCAAAACGAGCTTTCTTCCCGCAAAATTTCCCAAAAGCTTAACTAAACCAATATTCAGTTAACAAGCTCAAGTCATTAAAAACGCGTATTGCTTTGCATTACGCGTTTTTATTTAGCCATTTTCACCATAAAGTCCACAACGCGATGAGTGAGGTAATCAATATGCCACGTTGTGATTATTTACTGCTGATATTGCACAATTTAACTTGTTCTTATGAGGTAATTTTTCTACTGTTACTGTAGCGTTTAAATATGATTATCAATGAGGTAAATCATGAATACTCACTTACATCATCAAGTTAACCAATGGTTTGAACAAGACCCCGACCCAAAAACCCAACGGGCTTTAAAAATCCTGATTGATAACCAAGATGAAAGCACGTTAACAGATATGTTTTCTGGGCGTTTAGCGTTTGGCACTGCAGGACTTAGAGGTGTCGTAGGTCCTGGTCCCATGGCCATGAACCGCTTAGTTGTTAGGCAAACTACCGCAGGTTTGGGGGCATATTTATTATCACAAATAAGTTACGCCGCTTCGCGCGGTGTAATTATTGGGTATGACGGTCGCCATGATTCATACACTTTTGCCCATGATGCTGCTAGCGTGCTCACCGCAATGGGCTTTACCGTTCGATTAACAGCGCAGGTTGCACCAACGCCACTCGTGGCATTTGGGGTAAAACACTTTAATGCAGCAGCCGGTATTGTCGTTACAGCGAGTCATAACCCACCACAGTACAACGGTTATAAAGTGTATTGGGAAAATGGCGCACAGATTATTCCACCGCACGATTCAGGTATTGCAGCCAGAATTGAGCATGCAGCAACTCAAACGATCCCATTTATGGATTTGGAACTGGCTGAAGAGCAAGACAAACTCATTTGGCTCAAAGATGAGTTTTATCAAACTTATCGTCATGGCATACACAATGCGACTATTTTACAACAGCATGCCAACACAAGTAAGGTCAGTTTAGCCTACACCGCCATGCATGGCGTGGGCGCTAATATGGCTGAAGCGGTGTTACACGATGCAGGCTTTAAACAAGTTTATTCTGTAGAAGCTCAACGCGAGCCAGATGGCGACTTTCCCACCGTCAACTTCCCAAACCCTGAAGAAGAAGGCGCAATGGATTTAGTCATAGCAGAAGCGAACAAGCATCGAGCCATGCTGGCTTGCGCTAACGATCCAGATGCTGACCGCTTTGCTGTTGCGGTACGTACTTCTGATAATGACTATAAAATGTTAACTGGCGATCAGGTAGGCGTATTACTTGGCGAATATTTGTTATCAAACGCACCAGCACATCAACGTTTAGTCGGCACGACGATTGTCTCTTCAAGTTTATTGTCTAAAGTCGCTCAGTCGTTTCATGCAAGCTGTTATACCACGCTCACCGGATTTAAATGGTTAATGAATGTGGGCATAAACAGATGCGAAGCTGATAACCAATTTTTATTTGCCTATGAAGAGGCCCTTGGTTATACCGTAGGCAGTATGGTATGGGACAAAGACGGCTTGTCAGCCCTGGTTGCTTTTGCTCAAATGTGCGCAAAACTGGCAGAAAAAGGCCAAACAGTTTGGGATAAGTTAGAGCAAATTTATCGCCAACATGGCTTTCACTTAAATGCACAGATAAGTATTGCCCTTAAACCTGACACGCCAAATATTGGCGAGTATTTACGTCAACAACCACCTGAAAAAATTGCCGATTATACGGTGCAGTTCTGGGATGACTTGAGCCAATCACGTCGTACATTTTGCGATGGTAGCACCGCTGTGATTGATTTACCTAAAAGCGATGTATTGATTTACAGTTTAGAAAATGACGCCAGAGTGATAGTGAGACCCTCGGGGACTGAGCCTAAAATTAAGTGTTATTACGAAGTGGTAGAAAGCATGGATGAAACAGATACCTGGGCCACAGCACAAATGCGCGCTCAACAAACAATGGCAAACTTTATTAAAGCTCATCAAGCCAGTTTGCCTGAGTAATATATTTATATTTAATGGGCAAATGTTAAACACCTGTTACATTTAACAGGTGTTACCACTTGTTTAAAACATTAATTTAACACATTGTGATCATTAAAAAAATTCACTATAACTGTGTGTCATTAGTTATGCATCTTTAAACTAATTGACAATAGATTAAACTGATCTATTAAACGGTGAATTTACTCTATAATGTTATAAAAATTATCATAACGTTATAGCAGGATGATGAAATGTATAAAAGTCTCGTTAGTGTGGCCGTTGCTGCAAGTATCACAGTCCCAACAGCGTTCGCTGCACAAGAAGGTGAGAATTTAGAACGTATTCAGGTAGTTGGCTCGCGCATTGCACTGCGAACAGCAACTGATAGCCCGACGCCAGTGGACATTATTACTGCTGAGCAACTCGAAGCCACAGGTATAACAGAAACCGCAAAGGCACTGCAATTTGCAGCCCCAAGTTACAGCTTCCCTTTTTCTTCAATTACCGATGGTAGTGATGCGGTTCGTCCTGCCAGTTTGCGCGGAATGTCGCCTGATCACACCCTAGTGTTAGTCAATGGTAAACGTCGCCATGGTTCTGCACTAGTTCATTTATCAGGAACTGTGGGTAAAGGCTCTTCAAACGTTGACCTCAACGCAATACCAATGACAGCCATTAAGCGTATTGAAATTTTGCGCGACGGCGCATCTGCACTATATGGTTCGGACGCCATTGCTGGTGTGATTAACGTTGTGCTTAAAGACAGCGACGAAGGTGGCAGCATATCAACCCAAATTGGTCAAACCTATGAAGGTGACGGCGAACAAGTCCGTGTGGGTGTTAACCAAGGTTTTAGTATTAGCGATGATGGTTTTGTTAACGTATCGCTTGAAGCCCATCAAAAGAACGCCACAAACCGTGCAGGCCTGGACTCTCGCCAACAATATCCTACATTAGATGACGGCAGTTTAGACCCTCGCGAAGAAACCTTTGATCGGCAAAACCACCATGTTGGCGACAGTGATTATGATAACTACGGTTTATTTGCCAATGCCGAGCAAGCCATTTCAGACACCAGTAAAGTGTATGCATTTGGTGGAATAAGCAAGCGCAACTCAACTTCTGGTGCATTTTATCGCCGTGCGATAGATTCTCGTAATATCATTGAAGTCTATCCAGACGGATATTTACCGCAAATTAGCCCTGAAATTATCGATTTTTCTTTGTTACTTGGTTACGACTTTGAAATTGGTAAATGGACGATTGATGCCTCAGCAGGCTTTGGCAGTAACAGCTTTGAGTATAACGTTGAAAACACCATTAATGCTTCGTTAGGTCCCACCAGCCCGACGGATTTTTATGCAGGCACCCTGTCAAATAGCGAACTCAATTTAACGTTAGATGCGTCAACTTATTACGACTTTTATAATGACTCTGAATTGATGGTAGCCACAGGTGTGACGTTCCGCGAAAGTGGTTATGAAATTGAAGCAGGCCAAGAAGAGTCGTACATTCAAGGTGATTATGAAGGTAAAGCGGGTGGCAGCCAGGGTTTTGGCGGCTTTACTGAAGAGTCTGAAGTGAATGAAGATCGCACCAATGTTGGTTTGTATATAGAACTTGAAAACCAATTAACTAACGAATTTTATTGGGCGGCTGCTGTACGCTATGAAGATTATTCTGATTTTGGTAGCAACACCAGTTGGAAGTTGTCTGGGCGTTATGATCTCACCGATAAGTTAGCGTTTCGTATAACCACTGATACAGGTTTCCGCGCGCCAAGTGTACAACAGTTATACTTTACTAACGTGTCGACTTTCTTTGATCCTGATCCAGTCACCGGTGAATTTGTGCCTCGAGAATCAGGCACCTTTAACCAACTTTCGCCAATTAAAGAGGCGCTAGGGATCCCTGATCTTAAAGCCGAAATATCACACTCTTACAGTGCAGGCCTAGTGTATAACGGTGATAATGGTTTTACTGCCACATTAGATGCATACCAAATTGATGTAGACGACCGAATTATTTTGTCTGGTTCTGTTGATCAAGAAAGCTCCGCAGTGATAGCTGCAGCTCTTGCAGGGACTAACGCAGAGTCTGCGCGTTTCTTTATGAACGCAGTTGACACCCAAACTCAAGGCGTTGATTTAGTAATGACTCAGCAATTTGACCTGGGACAGTATGGTGATGTGTCAACTAACCTAGCCTACTCATATAAAGAAACAGACATTAAGTCGGTCAACTTACCGTCAATACTCAACGGTTTGGAAAGCGAGTTATTCGACAGAATTGAAGAAATTCGAATGACAGAAGCAACGTCTAAGCATTCTGGCAACATTGGATTTACGCATCAATATGATGACTTTACCACTAACTTACGTTTTAGTTATTTTGGTAAATACACCGTGGGTTATTCAGCAAGTGAAGTTGAATATGATGCAAAATGGACCACAGACTTAAGTACCCGTTATCAAGCGACAGATGCGCTTGCCGTAACACTTGGCGTACAAAACTTGTTTGACACATACCCTGAAAAACGTCCTGAAGACAATAACTTCAATGGTATTTTTGTTTATCCATTAACCAATACACCATTTGGTTTTAACGGTGGTTATTACTACTTAGACCTACGTTATACTTACTAATAAATATATTAACCAACGCTTAGGTTAATAATGTACCAAACAAAAAGCACCGATAATTCGGTGCTTTTTCATTTAAGCCCAACTAACTGTTGTTAACCATACAACTTATCGATGTATTCTTGAGCGACACTGTCCCAGGTAAAGCGTTGCTGTGCGGCCTTTTGTGCTACTTTTTTCCATTGAGGCGTGTCATACAGTGCCAACACTTCGCTTAAACGCATCACTAATGCGCTGCCCTGTTGTAACAATGACTCACCAGTAAACGCCCAGCCACTCTCATTATCAATAATGGTGTCTTTTAATCCACCCACGGCATGCACTAAACAAGGCTGACCTGCCCTCATCGCCAACATTTGGCTGATGCCACAAGGTTCAAATGAACTTGGCATTAAAAATAAATCACCTAATTGATATAACTCGTCAGACACTGATTCATTATAACCATGAATAAACACCAGATTGTCATACTTTGCAGCAATCGTTTGCAGGTGTGCTGCAATGTGTTTATCACCACTGCCTAATAGCCAAAACACCCCGTTGGATTGTTGTTTTTTTAGGGTGCGAAGTAATGCCTCCAGTACAGTGATGGATTGCTGATGCCCATGACCATCAACATAGGGTTGTAATAAAATCAGCACTTTTTGTTCAGTTAAGCGCCCAACCGATGTCAACAGAAACGGGATTTGCAATGTATCTTCTCGTAACAGTTTGACACTCAATTGTGATAAACGATTCAACGCAATACTATCAATGGCGCTGACATGAGCAACATTGGCTTGCCAGCTTAACACGGCATTTTGTGCATTCGTCAGTAACTGAATATACGAGTCACGGTCTTTGGTTTCGCGTTGATGATTGTCATACACACAACCATTAATAATGCCAACCAAATCATCTTGCTGTGCTTTAACGGCTAAATCACCTTCAAGGCCTTCACCACCAAAAAAGCCTTTGCCATGATTGGATGCCATTAGCACTTCCTTGGCATAACTTGGCGACACTAAATGGACTTTATCAGACAGGACAATTCCCATACGCATTGGATTAATACAATTATCGTATCGCGGGTCAAATATGCTGACTTTAGCAATGGCTTTAAGCTGATATGCGTATTGAGGAAACCAGGCAGCAAATGAAGATTCATCGCCACTAAACGGCCTGATCCCTTGCAAGGCTAAGTTATGAATAGTATATACACAGGCGATGTCATTGAGACGCTCAAACTCATTAACGCATTGCCTTAACATGGCCACCATAGCCGCATGCCAATCATGCAAATGAAGCACCTGGTAACGAGGCAGAATATTGTCAACTAAGCAAGTCGCCACGGCCAAAGAGAATAAAGCAAATTTAGTTGCATCATCGGCAAAAGGTCTGTCATGTGCTCCGTTACAATACACTTGCCCATTATGATTAAATAACGGGTGGTCGAACAAATACACCATAGGTGGATTTTGCTGTAATTGCTCTGGCAGTAAATGATCACCGGGAAGAGAATGAATGGCTAATACATCGTCTTTGTGAGCAGGCCTTGGCATGCAAAACACCTTGATATGATGTTCCGCACCCGAAAAATGAACACTAATATTGGCATAATGCTTTGCATGATAATGCCCAGCCAAAAAGCCATAATTTGGCATGGCCACATCGGCTATAACACCACATTGCGCCAAAGCAGGCGGTAAATCGCGGATCACATCCGCCATACCGCCCACCTTCGCCCCATGTAATGCATCGTTTTCTGCCGCCACCAGCAAAACACGTTTTACATTTTCTTGGGTCATTCGGGGTCCTTATTCGTAACCAACAGCTAAACCTAACATTTTACGCGTCACCAAGGTAATCCCTTTTTCTGACACCCTAAAGCCTCTCGCCCTATCGTGGTCTTGGTTGTATCCAATAACCATTCCGTCAGGAATAATGCAACCACGGTCAATAATTGCGTTTTGAATTTTGCAATTTTTTAATACCACAACATCGGGCAGCAGCACAGAATCTTTAACAAACGAGTAGGAACACACTCTGACTTCATCAAACAACACACTGCGTTTAACTTTGGCACCAGAAATAATGCATCCGCCAGACACTATCGAATCAACAGCCATACCACGGCGATCTTCATCGTCAAATACAAATTTTGCAGGTGGTAATTGTTCTTGATATGTCCAAATTGGCCATTTAGCATCGTATAAATTTAACTGTGGTGTCGGTGATAACAGCTCCATGTTAGCTTGAAAAAATGAATCTAATGTACCAACATCACGCCAGTAAGCGGGTTCTTCAGGTACTGCACTGGTGAACGGATACGCAAACACATTAAACTGCTCAATAATGGCTGGAATGATGTCTTTACCAAAGTCTCGATCTGAATTTTCGTTTTTAGCGTCTTTCTTTAGCTGGTCAAATAAAAACTTAGTGTTGAATACATAATTACCCATCGAAGCAAGGCATTTTTCTGGATCATTGGGCGTAGGTTTAGGGTTAGCCGGTTTTTCTTCAAAACCAATCACACGCATATTGCCATCAACTTCCATAACACCAAAAGCACCAGCGGCTTCTGCGATCGGCGTTTCTAAGCAACACACTGTCATGTCGGCACCAGACTCAGCATGAGCGGCGAGCAATCCAGCATAATCCATACGATAAACATGATCGCCAGATAAAATCATCACGTATTTGGGGATTTCATGGCGAATAATGTCAATATTTTGAAATACAGCATCTGCAGTGCCTTGATACCAATTACCCGAGGTTTGTTGTGATGCAGGTAAAATCTCGACCGATTCGCCTAGTTCTTTTTTAAAATGGCCCCAACCACGAGTAACGTGACGAATGAGTGAGTGTGATTTGTATTGAGTCACCACACCAACACGGCGAATACCTGAGTTAATACAGTTAGACAGTGGAAAGTCGATAATGCGAAATTTTCCGCCGAAGTATAAGGCGGGTTTTGCACGCCAATCGGTTAACTCATATAAGCGCGAGCCCCGGCCGCCGGCTAAAATGATTGCATAGGTATCACGAGTTAAATTACTAATATAACGAACATTACTCATAAACAGACTCCATTCGGCTTTATAGTTAAGCCACGATTAATAAGCATATATCCACGCCTTGCTGTACAACTTGGCGATGCTGCCATCGCCTCCTTGTTTTACTTTTTCATCCAGATATCATCGCGATAACCTGAAATGGTGTTATCACTCGAAAAACGCCCGCTGGCTGCGCTATTTCGAATACTGATTTGTTGCCATTTAGCTTGATCTAAATAAGTCGCAGACACGTTTTCTTGGGCGATTCGATAGCTGTCAAAATCTGCTGCGGTCATCCACTGATCAAAAGGATCAACAATGGATGCGATAATGTGATCAAATATGCCGGGTTCAACTAAATTGAAATGACCACTTTTTAGCATGTTCATTACCCCTGTTAGGGCTTCTGACTCAGCAATTATCTGTTGTGGTTGGTAATGTGCTTTAGTTTGTGCCACTTCTTGGGCATTTAAACCAAATAAGAAGAAGTTATCTTTACCAACCTCTTCTAGCATTTCAATATTAGCGCCATCAAGCGTGCCAATGGTTAATGCACCGTTCATCATAAACTTCATGTTACCAGTGCCTGAGGCTTCTTTACCTGCGGTTGAAATTTGTTCTGACAAATCGGTGCCTGGGCAAATTTTCTCCATTGCACTGACGTTATAGTTGGGTAAAAATGCCATTCTAAGATAAGGGGTAACTAAAGGATCCGAATTGACCATGTGAGCCACATTATTGGCTAATTTAATGATTTGCTTGGCCATGGCATAACCAGGTGCAGCTTTACCGCCTATTAACACACAGCGGGGAGCCATACCTTGGGTGTCGCCATTTAAAATGCGGCGGTATAAATGGATAACATGCAAAATATTAAGTAACTGGCGCTTGTATTCGTGTATACGTTTAACCTGCACATCAAACATCATTTGTGGGTCAAATGTAACGCCACATTGTTGTTCTACAAATTCACTTAATGCTTGTTTGTTGGTTAATTTAATCTCAGCCCATTCTTTGACAAAGGCCTTGTCGCTGGTAAAAGCATTGAGCGCGGCAAGATGGGTCAAGTCTGTAATCCATTCTTTGCCTAATCGACGGGTAATTAAGCCTGAGAGTTTAGGATTACAATATGCAAGCCAGCGTCTTGGCGTTACACCGTTGGTTTTATTGTTAAATTTATGCGGCCATAGCTGATAAAAATCGCTAAACAAACCTTGCTTGAGCAGTTCAGTGTGCAGCCCTGCAACACCATTGACAGAAAAACTGGCCACTATCGCTAAATACGCCATGCGAATTTGTTGTTCTGGGCCTTCTTCTATAATTGACATATCGGCCAATTTTTGAATATTACCAGGCCAATGATGCGCTACTAACTCCAAGTATCTTGCGTTGATTTCAAAAATAATTTCAACAATACGCGGCAGCATATTTTTCATCATCGGCACTGGCCAGCGCTCTAATGCTTCTGGTAATAACGTATGGTTGGTATACGCCATAGAACGGCTGGTAATATCCCATGCCTCATTCCAGCCCAATCCATACTTGTCCATTAATAAACGCATTAACTCAGGTACGGCAATACTGGGATGAGTATCATTTAACTGCATAACATTGCGACGACTAAATTCACTGAAGTCTTCACCGTATTGGTCTACATATCGAGCCAGTAAATCTTGCAAACTGGCAGACGATAAAAAGTACTGCTGCCTTAACCTTAACTCTTTACCATTGACGCTGGCGTCGTTGGGGTATAACACCATGGTAATTTGTTCTGCTAGGTTTTTGGTCGCCACCGCTTCTGCATAATCACCATCATTAAATTCTTCTAAATCGAATTCATCGTTGGCTTCGGCTTTCCATAAACGTAAGGTGTTAATCCGGCCATTATTAAAGCCTGGAATTGGCATATCATAAGGAACAGCGAGCACATTTTGTGTATTAGTCCATACATGATGACGGCGCCCATCTTTGTCTACATAGGTTTCGGTATGACCAAAAAATGGTACCGTCACAATACGGTTTGCAATGCGAACCTCCCATGGATTGCCGTGACGCAACCAACGATCTGGACGTTCAACCTGATAGCCATCAATGATTTTTTGTACAAACATGCCATATTGGTAACGAATACCATAGCCGGTTACAGACAAGTCAAGACACGCACAGCTGTCTAAAAAACACGCAGCGAGGCGACCTAACCCACCATTGCCCAAACCTGCATCGTGCTCGACCTGCTCAAGATCTTCTAATGTGGTGGCGTAATCGGTTAGTACCTTTTGGGCTTCGTCGGTAAGATCTAAGCTAAGTAATGCATTACCTAACGCGCGGCCCATTAAAAACTCCAATGACAAATAAGCAATCTGCTTTTGCTGATATTGATTGTCTTTAATGCGTGTTTCTCGCCAATTGTCGAGCATTTGCTCTTTGACACTTTCTGCAACCGCAGTAAATAACTCCTCTTTTTCGTGTTCATCGCGGCAAAGGCCATAGCGAATATGGCGAGCAAGAGAAGCCCCTAGAGTGTCACACGGCTCACAAGGCTCCGATGTTTGTACAACTGAGGTTGCAGGCTTAGTTGTTTTAGTGGTCTTTTTACGTGTCGTCGTGGCTTTTTTCACGCTGGCGCTTTCTTTAGCTGTGGTCATCCATCACTCCTTGGTAAATTCGGTATGAAATAACATTAAACTGCGGTCCATTAATACAAGTTGTTGGCTAGCATCAACCTCAGGCTCAGACGCTTGGGTATGCAATAAACAATGCCAATGCCTTAAATGCGCAAATTGAGGTAATGTAAAGGTGTGCGATTGGCTATCAGCATTAATCATTAGCAGCAATGCTTCAGTGCTTTCGGGCACAGCGCCAATATCAGCATGACCTAAATTACCTGTCACAATCACACTCAATGTACGAGTATGGTGTTCACACCAATGGGATTTTGTCATCGCTTCACCCTGGCGATTAAACCAAGCTAATCCGTTGTCGAATAAGGCTTCTGGTTTATGAATAAAGGCCTGATGGCATAACATTGGAAACCGTTTGCGTAGGGTAATTAACTGAGCCGTAAAGTTAACCAATGCCCAATCGATGTTGTCCCAGTTGAACCAACCAATGGGATTATCTTGGCAATAAGCGTTGTTGTTACCTTGCTGGCTTTGTCCAGACTCATCTCCGGCAAGCAACATAGGTACACCTTGTGATAGCAGCAAACAGGTCAATAGGTTGCGTTTTTGACGATCGCGAATCGCGTTAATTTCGGCATCATCCGTTTCGCCCTCTACACCATAATTATCACTGCAGTTTTCTTGGTGACCGTCGCGATTATCCTCACCATTGACCAGATTATGGCGATCGCGATAACTGACCAAGTCGTGCAAGGTAAATCCATCATGACTGGTAATAAAATTAATACTGGCTGAAGGACCACGGCCATTATGTTCAAAAAAGTCGCTTGAACCATGAAATCGTTTAGCAAATTCTGGCAGTAAACCACTGTCACCCCGCCAAAATCGGCGCATTGCGTCACGGTATCTGTCGTTCCATTCACTAAAAGCAACCGGATAGTTTCCAAGTTGGTAACCGCCCGGCCCTATGTCCCAAGGCTCGGCAATGAGCTTAACTTTACACAATATTGGATCTTGAGTAATGGCATCAAAAAAACCACTGCCAGGGTCAAAACCATATACCTCACGTCCAAGACAACTGGCTAAATCAAAACGAAAACCATCAACGCCCATCACCTCAACCCAATAACGTAATGAGTCCATCACTAACATAAGCACTTGTGGATGGTTTAAGTTAAAGGTGTTACCACAACCGGTATCGTTAATATTAAAACGTTTATCGTTAGGCAATAATCGATAATAACTGGCGTTATCTATACCTCTAAAACTGTAAGTTGGCCCAAGATGATTACCCTCTGCAGTGTGGTTAAACACCACATCGAGTATCACTTCGATACCAGCTTGATGCAGCCTCGATACCATGTGCCGAAACTCGGCTATGTCACCTGTTTTATCCGCTATATAGGCATTGTGTGGCGCCATAAATGTAATGCTGTTGTAGCCCCAATAATTATTGAGTTTTTTTTCTGTCAAAAATGGTTCATCAAAAAAACCATGTACTGGCAACAGTTCTACACAGGTGATGCCCAGGTTTTGCAAGTAATCTATGACGACTTGGCTGGCAAGGCCGGCAAATGTACCTTGTTTAGTCGGGGAGATTTGAGGGTGCAGCTTAGTAAAGCCTTTTACATGGGTTTCAAATAACACACTTTTATTTAATGGTTTGGCTAATGGCGCAATGGGAATCTCGACAGAAAAATCGCAATTCACCACCTGACATTTAGGCATGTAAGCGGCACTGTCTTGGACATCAAA
The DNA here is from genome assembly GCF_019931735.1 of Shewanella inventionis. Classification (NCBI taxonomy): domain Bacteria; kingdom Pseudomonadati; phylum Pseudomonadota; class Gammaproteobacteria; order Alteromonadales; family Shewanellaceae; genus Shewanella; species Shewanella inventionis. The sequence continues at coordinate 3,048,241 of NZ_CP082926.1, forward strand.
AGACAAGTCTTGGTTTTTGTCTGTGACATCGTATCCGTACAATGCAGGATGTTGGATCACCTTACCGACAAGCTTTTTGGCATATGGGTCAAGTAATAATTTATGATGATTAAAACGATGACCTAACTCTGGTTGATAAGGGCCAAAAACACGATACCCATACAATAATCCAGCTTTTGCCCCTTTAAGATGGCAATGCCAAATTTGGCGAGTATTTTCACGCATCACATATTGTGCAACTTCAACCTGGCCGCCAGGGTCAAACAAGCACAGCACCACTTTAGTGGCATTAGCCGAAAACAACGAGAAATTTACCCCGTTATTGTCGAGCGTTGCCCCTAATGGATATGGGTAGCCACTGGTCATTTCCATAACAAAACCCTGTAAGTTAGCAATCTAACGAGCGTCATGAGCCTTTATTCAGCCTCAACCAAAGACTCTGGTACAAAATAAGCACAACCCAATGGTGGTACTGAAATCACGATGCTATTTTCCATGCCTTGCCACTGTGTAGATGAGGTAATACACATTCCATCATTGATGACATGACTGCCGCCGTAATGGCCATGATCACTGTTAAGTATTTCGATGTAGTTATCACAACTTGGCACCCCAACACGAAAACCGTGGTGCACTTGCGGTGACATATTGACCACGATAATGACGTGCTGTTGCTTATCTTTGGCATAACGGCAATAAACCAAAATGTTGTTGTCTGCATTATTGCAATCAAACCAGGCAAAACCGTCACTTTGATGATCGCATTCATAGAGTGCAGGGGTTTGTAGATAGCACTGGTTAAGATCACGAACCCAATCTTGAATACCTTGATGCGGTGTATATTCGAGTAAATGCCAATCAAGGCTTTGGTTATGATCCCATTCATTGCGTTGAGCAAACTCATTGCCCATAAACAACAGTTTTTTACCCGGATGCGACCACATAAACCCATAATAGGCTCGTAAGGTCGCAAATTTTTGCCAGTCATCGCCGGGGATTTTATGCAACACGGAGCCTTTACCGTGCACCACTTCATCGTGGCTAAGTGACAATATAAATTGCTCTGTAAAGGCATAAACAAGGCTAAAGGTCAGTTCGCCATGGTGATAGCGTCGGTAGAGCGGATCGCAACTTATGTAACGCAAGGTATCGTTCATCCACCCCATGTTCCATTTAAACCCAAAGCCCAGCCCATTATGATCGGTTGATTGAGTTACACCGGGCCATGCTGTTGATTCTTCAGCAATCATGTTGATACCGGGAAAACACTGATACATACGTGCATTTAATTCTTGTAAAAATTGTATGGCTTGAAGATTTTCACGCCCGCCAAATTCATTAGGTACCCATTGATCAGCATTACGGCTGTAATCGAGATACAACATCGATGACACTGCATCTAATCGTAGGCCGTCAAAATGAAATTCATCGAGCCAATAATGGGCATTACTGAATAAAAAGCTGCGCACTTCAGCACGGCCATAATTATAAATGAGGGTATCCCAATCTGGATGCTCACCTTTGCGAGGATCTTCATGTTCGTACAAGCAGCTGCCATCAAAACGAACCAATCCATGAGGATCACGAGGAAAATGGGCAGGCACCCAATCGAGTAAAACAGCAATATCTTGCTGATGACATGCATCAATAAACGCTTTAAGGCCGTTAGCGTCACCAAAGCGATATGTCGGCGCATATAAGCCTACGGGTTGATAACCCCAAGAACCATCGAATGGATATTCACTGATGGGCATTAACTGTAAATGGGTAAACCCCATTTCTTTTACATAAGGCACTAATTCACTGATTAACTGTCCATAATCGGTATATTCCTGCCCTGCCTCACCCGTACGGCGCCATGACGCTAAATGAACCTCATAAATAGACATGGGTTGCTCATGGCTTTTACTGAGCATTCTTTGTTGCAACCAGCCTCTATCTTGCCATTGATAGCACTCTTCAGAAGGCGTGATTGAGGCATTATGAGGTGAAGGCTGCATTGACACTGCATAAGGGTCCGATTTAACCAAGGTATGGCCATTTGCATCAGTTATCGCAAATTTATAGTGCTGGCCAGCCTCAACATCGACCATAAAAATATCCCACAAGCCACTGGCAGGATGAAAACGCATAACATGTCGCTTTGCGTCCCACACATTAAAATCACCGATTAGCGCCACTTTTTTTGCATTCGGTGCCCACACACAAAAATGAATGCCCTTTACACCTTGATGTTCACGCCAATTAGCACCTTGAAAACGGTAGCCCTGTAATTGACTGCCTTCACCAAATAAGTACACATCTTGCGGATCCAGTAAACTGTCATATTGATAAGGGTCGGTAATGATTTGTTCGCATAATGGATACTGAACTCGCAGAGTATAAGCAAATGGCTTCACTCTTCGGCCCATTTTTCCAGCAAACACACCCTGGTTATCCAGCGGCTCTAAACTGGCCACTTTACGACCATCTTTAGCACTCAATACATCAACCGCGGTTGCGCCAGGAATAAAACAACGAACGATCAACGATTTGCCCTCATTGGCACTGTGCATACCCAGTAAAGAAAACACATCTGTGTATTCACCATTGACTAAAGCGATTTCGCTACCTTGTTCAAAATATGGAGTGGCTACAGTCATATACAATGATCCATTATTGTTCTGAGTTATTGGATAAAGACACATTTGCAGCAAATGAACGGCTGCATGCCTGTCTTGCTTGTTGAATTACTCTGATCCTTTGCTGCACTTTGCTACTTTGAGCAATTTGCTCAATGCTCAGCGGTAATCGTCTCTGCCAGTTAGGAAATTCTTTCCATGTGCCTGGGATATTCACACCGTGTTTGTCTGCGACAAGATCACTAAGTTGGACGCTAAATAATTGCGCATTCCCTTTGGCAACGACATCCAGCCATGCCAAAATAACGCAGTCAAAATCAATTAAATCAATATTTTGCTCCATGCTGGCATCTAATGCACCTTGTCGATTGAGTAAGGCAATAAGCTCAAATTTTTCTTGCTGTCGCTCATCCAAGGCATGTTGTAATTTATCGTCCGAATCAATTAACGCTAACTTGCGTCTTAATTTGAGATCGTCTCCCGTCCACCATGCTGTAATCGTAGGTACATCGTGATTAGCCAACATCATTAAGCTTTGATGTTTGTAATCTCTAGGCGATTTAAATCCATTGTGGTCTTTGCAAAAATAAAATAACTCGTTAGAAAAAATTCCCGCTTTGTGCAATCGAGACACGATTTCCGGCGGCACAATCCCTAAATCTTCACCAATCACAATGCAACGAGCTCGCTGACTTTCAAGGCACACAATAGCCAACAGGGTTTCAACCGGATAATACACATAGCTACCTTGACCTAAATCTTTGTTTAAAGGCCACCACCATAGTCGTAATAGCCCCATGACATGATCAATACGTAATGCACCACAGCTTTGCATGTTACTTCTAACCAATTGAATAAAGTGGCTAAAATCGTGTTGTTTTAATTTAACAGGATCAAAGGGAGTTAATCCCCAATTTTGGCCTTGTTCAGCAAATGGATCTGGCGGTGCACCAATGCTGGCGTTATCACAAAACATCGCTAAATTTTCACTCACTTCAGCACCATGACTCACCGCACCCACAGCCAAATCCCTAATCAAGCCAATACTCATGCCACATTGTTTTGCATTTAAATGGCAGGCTTCAAGTTGTTCATTTGCCACAAATTGCAGGTACAAATAAAACCCCGCATCTTGATTGAAATATTTTGACGCTAACTTTATTTCACTCTCAACAAACTGCATTAATGCCGGTTTGTCTTTTTCAATAAAAGCCAAATAAGCTTGGTATCTTGCGGTTTCACGCTTAACATGTTCCTGACAAAAAATTTGATACATCTTTTCAAAAATAGCATATTTAGTGCTTTGCACTTCTTGATAATTAATCAATTGAGATTGATTAATGGCTTGCTTTTTTTGTAACCATTTTTGGCTAGCTAATTCTGGCTCAATGGCTTTGTATTCATAAACAGATTCAATTTGAATATACAGCGGGTTTAACCGACGACGGTCGGTTGGACTATAAGGGCTGGGATTTTCCGGCTGACTAATATCCAGTGCATGTAACGGATTAAGTAAAATAAAATCTGCACCTGCGTGTGCCGCATAATCGATCAACTCGGCAAGATTACCAAAATCACCTATGCCCCATTGTTCATCGCTACGTAAGGCATACAACTGTGCATTGATCCCCCAGGGCTGTTGAGTACTGGCCGACACCTGCGCCATACGGCCTTGATAAGCCATTTGAGGCGCGATCATGATTTGCCCATATAAGGTATGAGCGCGAGTGGCATCACCAATAAAAGCCAAACTCAGATGATGGTATCCTAAATGCAAATTGGGCTTATCTAACTGCAACCGATACTGGCAATAGCGCAGACCATTAATGTGGTACTCACCGACAACAGTACACTCATCGCACTTAACCGTTACAGACAAGGTATCAATACTTTCGCCAAATACTGTTAGCTGTATTGAATAGGGGTAATTTTCTGGTAGCTGAATATCAATATGAGGATTATCAATTTCGCACCATTGAAATCGATGTAATGGTAGCAACCAAGGAGACACATCAAGTAGCTCAATACGTTGAGCGACTTTTTCATCGGTAATTAATCCAGCATATTCGCTGGGGTCACATTGATGTTGATTGAATGATGTTGGTAGCAACATCGTGGTTAAAATACCCTGCCTATCCTTAGCAGGAATGTGCACAAGATTACCGAAACAATCGATAAACTCTGCTCCAACGCCTTGCAAATATAGCAACTTCTCAAGTCCCATATTTGTCTTCCCTCGCGATTATTAACTGCATGAAATCCAGCAGATACCATGCCAGTTAATGGTAACAAATTGACTACAGTAAAATGGCAATAACATGACAAGAATATATTATTTAGAATCATTGAGTTAGTAAAATAATTTGCATTAAAACAACTGTTTAAGACAAGTGTTTACCAAAAACCATCTGCACTAATTTTGTGCAGCAGAGGCAAAAAGGGTGCAGTGAGTTAACTAAAAACTTGATTATTTGCGATAAAATGGCGCAGCAATATGACTTAACACAAACATTTACGTTTTTACTGATTGACCAAGCTGAAAACCACATAAGGTAAAATATTGCTAGGCTCATTGTTATAGGCAATACGAAGGGGTTGCAGACTTTGAGACACTACGCCACCCTGCTATGATGACATCATGCAAACCCCTGTGGCTAAGAGATAAATCCATCAATGAATAAACACGAATTTACGCTACGCTACAAATTACATCAGTTAACTACAGCCATCACTTCTGCACCGTCAACCTATTTAGGTCGTAAAGCGGCGGTTTTAATTCCGATAATAGAGCGGGATCAGCAACTGCATCTTTTATTAACTCAGCGAGCCATGCACCTTCGCCATCATCCAGGACAAATCAGTTTTCCCGGTGGAAAGGTAGAACCGTATGACACCAATGCTGTTGAAACCGCATTACGTGAAGCTCAAGAAGAAATAGGCTTAATGGCAGATAATGTTGAAGTATTGGGTGTTTTTCCTGCACATAAAACATTTACAGGCTTTGAAATCACCCCAGTAGTCGCTCTGGTAAAACAGCCATTTGAATTGATCATTGATCCTGGAGAAGTTGCAGACTGCTTTACAGTACCGTTGAGCTTTTTTATAGATAACAACAATCGGCATCAGGTATTTCACTACCGTCATGGCAAACGCTATCACGTACATTTTATGCCATTTAACGATCGTTTTATTTGGGGCGTAACAGCCGCAATAATTGATTTATTATGCCGCCATGTCGCTCGCAGGTAATTTAGCGCCTTGCACTCTCACAAGGATACATACATAAAATAAACGCATCGATATAAAATAATACATAACCAAATACTTATATTACATAGCGAATGTATAAACCAGCAGAAAGCGACACCACCAACAACAAAGGAATGTTAACCCAAAAGCCAATTTTGGTAGTGGTTTTAGCGTAAAAGTTAACTAACAGATTTAAAAAACTGACACCTGCACACCACCAGATTAAATATTCTAATTTAATCGTTAAATCAGGATCCCAATACAAACGTACCGACACCCCTTTACTTAAAAAGTAGCCCACGGCTCGATCGGGTCTGGCTTCACCATAAATAATTAGCGCATAAATGGCTAAGCTCCAGCCCAAAATCGACAATACCGTCAACACCACTTGCAACACACCTAATCGAGACATATCCAAATCCTTGGTTTACGCAATATAATCACTCAAGCTTGTCATTATTATCTAATGGCACTTTCAGCAATTACCTTGTTCGGCTTTAGCTTAACTTACACATTTGCCATATATTTAACCGACTTATTCAAAAGTAACACATTAATCAGTATAGAATAGCGTTTTCAGCTTGAGAAAAGCCACCAGCAAGGTAAGATAAACCCAAATTTTATATTCATAATTCGATATGTTGGAGAATTAAGCAACAATGAGCATTACATCTGTCGCTTCTGTATTTAAAGGTGAACACGCCATCGGTTCGCAGGTCACTGTACGTGGCTGGGTAAGAACACGTCGTGATTCTAAAGCTGGTATTTCTTTCTTAGCCGTTTATGACGGTTCATGTTTCGATCCCATTCAGGGCGTCGTGCCAAATAGCCTAGACAATTACAATGACGATGTATTGAAATTGACAGCAGGCTGTTCAGTGGTTATGACAGGTGAAATTGTCGCCTCTCCAGGCGCTGGCCAAGCATTTGAAATACAAGTATCGAACATTCAAGTTACTGGCTTTGTTGACGATCCTGATACATACCCAATGGCCGCTAAACGCCATTCAATTGAACATTTACGCGAACTTGCCCACTTACGCCCTCGCACTAACATTATTGGTGCAGTAGCTCGTGTGCGTAACTGTTTATCGCAAGCTATTCACCGTTTTTACCATCAAGAAGGCTTTATTTGGGTGTCTACACCGCTTATCACTGCATCTGACTGTGAAGGTGCTGGTGAAATGTTCCGTGTATCGACATTAGACATGGAAAACTTACCTCGCACTCCAGCAGGAAAAGTAGATTACGACAAAGACTTTTTCGGTAAAGAATCTTTCTTAACCGTATCAGGTCAGTTAAATGCCGAAACCTATGCTTGTGCATTGTCTAAAGTCTATACCTTTGGCCCTACCTTCCGTGCAGAAAACTCAAATACCACTCGTCACCTTGCTGAGTTTTGGATGGTTGAACCAGAAGTGGCGTTTGCCACATTAGAAGATGCCGCAGAATTAGCTGAAAAAATGCTTAAATTTGCCTTCAATGCAGTATTAGAAGAGCGCATGGACGATTTAAGCTTCTTTAACGAACGTGTTGATAATACCGTCGTTGAACGCTTGCAATCATTCGTTAACAGTGATTTTGCTCAAGTTGATTATACTGATGCAGTTGAAATCCTTAAAAACTGCGGCAAAACATTCGAATTCCCTGTTGAATGGGGTATCGATTTACAGTCTGAGCATGAACGTTATTTAGCTGAAGAACACTTTAAAGCACCGGTAGTTGTGAAAAACTATCCTAAAGACATTAAAGCCTTCTACATGCGTTTAAATGACGACGGTAAGACGGTTGCCGCAATGGACGTACTTGCACCTGGTATTGGTGAGATCATTGGTGGAGCACAGCGTGAAGAGCGTTTAGATGTATTAGATGCTCGCCTCGCAGAAATGCAATTAAACCAAGAAGATTACTGGTGGTACCGTGATCTTCGCCGTTATGGCACTGTGCCTCACGCAGGTTTTGGTTTAGGTTTTGAGCGTTTAGTGTCTTACGTGACAGGTGTTAATAACATTCGTGATGTTATTCCATTCCCACGTGCGCCTCGTTCAGCTAACTTCTAATACTGAGCTGTAATACCAATAAAAACGCGCCTTGCGGCGCGTTTTTTTATTGGTTTAGAGCATTAATGCATCAAAATCAATGTCAGGTAAAGATTCAAAACCTGGTTTTGCGAATAAATAACCTTGCATTAAATCAATACCGATACTTTTTAGCCACAGATATTCTTCAATTGTTTCAATGCCTTCTGCCAATGCAGTGATGTTTAATTCATGCATCATAGCCAAACAATGTTTTACAATAACTTGCCTTGTTTTATCTGTATGAATATTCCGGATCAATCCCATATCGAGTTTAATAATATTGGTTTGAAAATCCGCTAATAAGTTTAAGCCTGAAAATCCTGAACCAAAATCATCTGTGGCGGTTTTAAAACCCAAAGCTTGATAATAATTGACAATTTTTTTGATGTGATTACTGTCTTCAATTTTCTCAACTTCAGTAAACTCAAACATGATCTGCTCTGTTGGAAACTGATATTTTTTAGCCGCTTCGAGCGTAGTACGAATACAGCGTTCTGGCTTGTATATCGCATTAGGTAAAAAGTTAATGCTCAGCATTGAATCAATACCCAGTTTTGCCGCGAGGGCAATGGCTTTAATACGACAAAGCTGATCAAATAAATATCGATTTTCGTCGTTAACCTGTGAAATAACCGAATAGGCAGACTCATTGTTTACACCACGCACTAACGCCTCATAACCAAACACTTTCATGGTTTGGCAATTAATGATGGGTTGAAACGCCATTGTAAAATCAAAATCAAGTTCTGGGGTGTCACTGCATTGATTACAAACAAGTTTGTCACAATGATTTTCGTCTACTTTCATATTTTATCCATAACAAACGTTTGATGTAATAACTGTAGTTTACGCCAGAAAATTAAGGCATAAAAATGCATGTTAGCTGTTCAATATAATCTGTTCACGAAGGTGTTTAACCTCATCACGTAAGGCTGCGGCTTGTTCAAACTCAAGGTTTTTTGCATGCTCATGCATTTGTTTTTCTAGCGCGTCGATTTGATGGCTTAGATCAGCAACACTAGAGTACTTGGCACGTGTATCTGCCACTTCAGCAAAACGAGTTTGATGCTTGTCTTGGCCTTTAGCTGACTTAGGATCGCCAACGTCCATCACATCAGTAATACTTTTAACTACACCGCGAGGAATGATGCCATTTTCAAGGTTGTGTTGATGCTGTTTTTCCCGTCGACGTTCAGTTTCACCCATGGCTTTGGCCATTGAGTTTGTGATCCTGTCTGCATACAAAATTACTTTACCATTAACGTTACGCGCCGCGCGGCCTATGGTCTGAATAAGCGAACGTTCTGAGCGTAAAAATCCTTCTTTGTCTGCATCAAGAATACACACCAGAGAAACTTCAGGCATATCGAGCCCTTCCCGAAGTAAATTAATACCAACCAATACATCAAAGTGACCTAAACGTAAATCACGAATAATCTCAACCCGCTCTACAGTATCAATGTCTGAGTGTAAATAACGTACTTTAACGCCATGTTCATCGAGGTATTCAGTTAAATCTTCTGACATACGTTTGGTTAACGTCGTCACTAATACCCGCTCGTTTACCGCGACCCTTTTAGCAATTTCAGATAATAAATCATCGACTTGAATTGCCACAGGGCGGACTTCTAATACAGGATCAAGAAGCCCTGTGGGGCGCACGACTTGCTCTGCAACTTCACCGTCACTTTTATCTAGCTCATATTGGCTTGGTGTGGCAGACACAAAAATGGTTTGCGGCATTAAGCGTTCAAACTCTTCAAACATTAATGGCCGATTGTCTAATGCCGAAGGCAAACGAAAACCATACTCGACTAGGTTCATTTTACGACTGCGATCGCCTTTATACATGGCACCAATTTGCGGCACTGTCACATGAGATTCATCAATAATTAATAAGCCATCTGCAGGTAGGTAGTCGAGCAGTGTTGGTGGGCCTTCACCGGTACTGCGACCAGACAAATAACGAGAGTAGTTTTCGATGCCCGAGCAATAGCCTAACTCAACCATCATTTCAATATCGTATTGTACTCGCTCGGAGATCCGTTGCGCCTCGATTAACTTATTATTGTCGAGTAAAAATTGCCTACGGTCGCGCAGCTCTTCTTTAATTTCTTCAGTTGCCGCTAATATTTTTTCTCTAGGCGTTACATAGTGGGTTTTAGGGTAAATAGTGGTACGGGCAATGCGTTTATTAATGTGCCCCGTTAACGGATCAAATTCACTTAAACGTTCAATCTCATCATCAAATAATTCAATCCGAATGGCTTCTCGTTCAGATTCTGCCGGAAAGATATCAATCACCTCGCCTCGCACCCGATAAGTGCCTCGCTGCAGTTCAATATCGTTGCGAGTATATTGCAACTCGCTTAGACGAATAAGTATGTCACGCTGCCCCATAAAATCACCTTGGCGCAAGTGCAACAACATTTTCATGTAGGAATCAGGATCACCAAGACCATATATAGCCGACACAGAAGCAATCAGCACGACGTCTTTACGTTCTAACAGTGCTTTGGTTGCCGACAATCGCATTTGTTCTATGTGGGCGTTAACCGACGCATCTTTTTCAATAAAAGTATTAGATGCAGGCACATACGCTTCTGGTTGGTAATAATCGTAATAAGACACAAAATATTCGACGGCATTGTGAGGAAAGAATTCTTTCATCTCGCCATAGAGTTGAGCGGCAAGGGTTTTATTGGGAGCCATAATAATCGTAGGTCTGCCCATTTGCTTAATCACATTGGCAATGGTGTACGTTTTACCCGAACCGGTTACGCCCAGTAACGTTTGGCTGGCAATACCAGACTGTAAACCCTCAACGAGTTGCTTAATTGCAGTGGGTTGATCGCCTGCTGGCTCAAATTTGGACTCTAAGGTAAAGACTGACTCTGACACTACGCGGCTTCCTTTTTGATTCAACTTGGTATCATATACCTAAACACTGATTGGTTGCGATAGCTAATGATGATTGATGGCTGATGGCCGTTAGTTGTTAGTTGTTAGTTGTTAGTTGTTAGTTTAAAAGCATTTCAATTAATAAGGTGAACAATCACAGTCACGCAAACTTTCAGCTTAAAGCGTATTACGAGCCTTTTGGTATAAATACCCAGTAACGATGTGCGGTGATTCATTAAACGGCAAGTCAATAAACAATAGCGATTGGCTTACGCCCTAGTCGGCCCATGTTCAGGCATTTTATGTATTGTTTAGGGATGATGACAAATTGGCGATCATTACATGAAATTAATATACAGACCTTAAGATCGGTTAAAAACAGTGTATAAATCGATGAAAAACTAATCTAAATCTCAATTTAATACACAATCTACAATGCAAACATATTACAATTTTGCAATACACAGAACAGTGAACTTACAAAACAGTTGATTTTTATATCTGTTTGAATTTAATCAAGTTAACTCACTGCTAATGAATAGGTATATTTTAACTACAAACCATACTCAGCAAGGGCTTGGAGGATATTTACAGCAGAAGTCCACAAGCTTATCCACAGAAATAGTGGATAAGTCACTAAACATCAATGTGGCTGCGGGGTAGCGCGTTTGTGGGATTCATAAAAACGTAAAGATATCATGATGAAATTTTATTACATTTGAAAACAATACGACTCATAGAGACAAGCAGTTCACAATTAAGTTAAAACAGGCTCTAAAAAAAAGTAAAATAAGTCGCGATCTTTAGCATGTCGATCACGATTTATTGTCGTAGATAAATTGATGAACGTATCACACACTAGGTGCTAAATACTTCTTATTGCAAAGAGTGTCCTATTATTTATTGCAGAGCGCTGATTAGCCTCGGGCAACCCAAGCGCTATTGCACAGGCTAAAATATTGTATAACACCATATCTAAACCAAATCCCTATAGGCATATGCAAACATGCAACAAGCATTGTGAAGATAAAGTTGCCTCAAGGAAAAATGCCACATATGTCTATTATCGACACCACATCGAGCGGCTACGAGAGATTACATGTTCCACTTTAGGCCACTAAACCTTGACCTAAAAGTTCGGAATTGAATCAGCATAGTGATTAAAGTGGCTATTGCTACAAACGATTGCGACTAACGATTGCACTTAAGTATTGTAACCGCACAACAAAGAAAGCCCTGTTGATTTAATGATTTGTTATATTGCACATCCAAAGGTTGAGATTAAATCGTTAATCGCATTATTGATTGTGTAAAAAATGACATTAATGTCCAAAACTCGTGCACGATGTGTATTTGATAACCAATTGGTCACATAAATGCGTTTTTTTTTATAACTCGAGTTGACTCAGTTACCAGAGCGTTTTACTATGCGCTCCGTTCTCAGCAATACATTGCTAAAACGATTCCCCAGTAGTTCAGTCGGTAGAACGGCGGACTGTTAATCCGTATGTCACTGGTTCAAGTCCAGTCTGGGGAGCCAATTTAGTTAGTGTGCAGAGAAATAAACGTAATTCCCCAGTAGTTCAGTCGGTAGAACGGCGGACTGTTAATCCGTATGTCACTGGTTCAAGTCCAGTCTGGGGAGCCAACGTTTATTGTTATCGAATTCGATTCCCCAGTAGTTCAGTCGGTAGAACGGCGGACTGTTAATCCGTATGTCACTGGTTCAAGTCCAGTCTGGGGAGCCATCGAGATAACACAGAAAATTGAATACACAATTCCCCAGTAGTTCAGTCGGTAGAACGGCGGACTGTTAATCCGTATGTCACTGGTTCAAGTCCAGTCTGGGGAGCCAATTCAATTAAACACAGTAATGATCAATTCCCCAGTAGTTCAGTCGGTAGAACGGCGGACTGTTAATCCGTATGTCACTGGTTCAAGTCCAGTCTGGGGAGCCATTATTGTTAGCCAGAGTTAGTACCCTACACTGCTAATACCAACACTCCAAGCAACATTTTCCATCACAACTCCCCCACTTTTTACCTTATTTTTTCAGTGTCATAACCTATTGCTTGTATATTTTCTTTGCGCCACAGCTAAACTGAATTCCATCTAATGCCAATTAGGATAGAATAAGGCAGAAATTGCAGCGAGATCATTGTTCTACCTTCAACATGTCTCACGACATTATAAGCAATGTTAGCCATTGAGAATGATCGCATTCTTGAATTTCATCTTTGTTTTTCCTGTTATTATAGTGCTTTAGGTTAATTAAAATTTTTTATTCCATCTGCTATGATAGTATTGGTTATTATATGAACTATTACTTTAGCAAAATGCCTTTCAGATAAACTCGCAATGAATGCACATGCTGTTTAAGGCGCTGATTGACAACTCGTAGGGAATGGATGTTTTATGGGCTTATCAAAATCCTTTCAACTGGTTCTATTTATTGTTTTCGGTATTTTACTATTCCGACTTTATTCGGTAGAAAATATTGAAGTACAAGAACAAGGTGAAATTGCACGCACACATTATGCGAAATATGTGCAAACCTACCGCAGCTGGGATAGCAGCGGCGAAGCCTTGTATCAGCAAATGTCAAAAGATTTTACTTTTCAATTTTTTCAATTTATCCATAGTACTGACAGTAATCTCAATTTCACCCATGGCAGTTTGCAACGTCAAGAGGATGATTTTGCAAGTAAGATTTTTAATATTGAACTAGGCCACATTGAAAACCTTTCTCATGCTCGCTTGCAGGTAAGATTAGATACCCCCAGTGTATTGTCTGCCAGTGTTCATGATTTAGAAGAAACAGCTGTGATCATCATTGGCATCTATATTGTGTTAATGCTGATGTTTGCTGTATTAGTGCAAATACATAAATCACGCATCAAGTATGCGGCCGAATACATTACTCACATCCCCGACTTATCATTTTTAGCCTTAGAGCGCTCACGTTTTCCTGGGGTTTTGCGCCCATTAGGAGATGCGCTAGAGGCCTGCCGCAGCCAATTAAAATTGAGTCTTGATCGTGTTAGAAAAGAAAATGAGCAACTGACAAAAGCCGCTTACCAAGATCCTGTCAGTGGTTTTTCTACTCGCCAACGTTTTACACAACATTTAGAAGAGTTGAGTCAGTCAGATAAACAACAATACGGTGTATTGCTTATGGTAAAGGCGGCTGAACTGGCTAACATTAACCAATTGCACGGGCGTGCAGCGGGAGATGACTATTTAGCAAAGTTAGCCAATTGCATTCGAAAAGCGGTTTCATCATTAGGTGTAAATGAGTGCTTTAGAGTATCAAGTGGTGATTTTGCTGTATTTATTGACAGTCTGACACTAAAAGAAGGTGAAAAGTATTTAGACATACTCAAACGTCACCTAGATGAATATGCCCAAAGTACTCGCAGTGATTCAATCGCCCATGCCGGCATGGTGCCGTATAAAGAAGGTTGCGAGCCTCTCGCGTTAATGGCCTTAGCTGATACCGCAGTCAGTATTGCACAAACACTGGGCCCTAACCGTTATTATCAATTAGAAAAGCTCTCCGGTGATGAGCAACTCGGTGAAGATCATTGGAAATTAACCATCGATGATTTAATCAATCGTCGAAGTATCAATTTTTACCAACAGCCCATACAGCCTTGTAATAATCAAACCGATGTTTATCGTGAGTTATTAGCGCGCTTTTATAATGCCGAAGGTAAATATTTGCCAACCACTACGGTTATTGCAATGGCCGAGCGGTACAGCTTAAACGTTGAGCTTGATAAAATGATTGTTATTCAAACAATTAAAGTGCTCAGTGAAAATCCAACCATTGTCGGAAATGTAGGTGTTAACATCAGTGCATTATCGGCATTGCAAGACAATTTCACGATTTGGCTCAGAGACTTATTAACCAAACACCGTCACATAGCATGCCGAATTATTTTCGAATTGAATGAAGCGGGCATGCAAGCAAACCTAGTGTCTGGTCGACAATTTGTCAGCGAAATGCACAAGGTGGGTGCAAAAGTGGCCATTGAACGTTTTGGATTAGGGTTTACTTCATTTAAATTCTTTCGTGAAGTTCGCCCCGATTTCATCAAGTTAGACAGTAGTTACAGTGACAATATTGAACAAGATAACAACAATAAATTTTTTGTTCGTATGATGGTGGATATCGCAAAACGAATTAGCATTAAAGTGATTGCGACAGGAGTTGAAAAACAAGATGAAAAACTCACGTTAGAAAAATTATTAGTTGATGGTCTGCAAGGTTATTATATTGCCAAGCCTGAAGTTTTGGTCAAAAAACAGTAATAACTAAGTTACTATAATGTGAAATTTAGTGTTTTATTCTAAGGTTGAGCAATTTATGTTTAACCTTATTTTTTATCCGTTGTTTCTTAGGCCTAAACCTTAGATAATACTAAGATCTATTGGTCAAAAAAATGAAGCAATGACAGAGTACCTTCTTCTATTAATCGGTACCGTACTGGTTAATAACTTCGTCCTGGTGAAATTCTTAGGTCTATGCCCTTTTATGGGGGTGTCGAGTAAATTAGCGTCCGCCATTGGTATGTCGATGGCAACGACCTTTGTGCTCACTTTAGCCTCTATTTTAAGCTATCTCACCAATGAATTCTTATTACAACCATTTGACTTAATTTACTTAAGAACGATGAGTTTTATTTTAGTTATTGCAGTGGTAGTCCAATTTACCGAAATGGTCGTACAAAAAACCAGTGCATCACTCCATCGTGCCTTGGGCATTTACCTGCCGTTAATTACCACAAATTGTGCGGTATTGGGTGTTGCATTATTAAACGTAAACGAAGATCACAACTTTATACAATCTGCAATTTACGGTTTTGGTGCCGCAGTCGGGTTTTCATTAGTGCTGATTTTATTCTCAGCCATGCGCGAACGCTTGGCCGCGGCAGATGTCCCTCTTCCATTTAAAGGCGGCGCTATTGCAATGATCACCGCGGGGTTAATGTCTTTAGCGTTTATGGGGTTTGCGGGGCTAGTAAATTAATATGACAAGTATATTTATTGCCATTGCCGTATTAAGTTTATTGGCATTAGTGTTCGGCGTGATTTTAGGGTTTGCATCTAAAAAATTTAAAGTCGAAGGCAACCCAGTCATTGACCAAGTTGAAGCATTACTTCCACAAACTCAATGTGGTCAATGTGGCTACCCAGGTTGCAGGCCTTACGCAGAAGCCATTGCCAACGGCGATCATATCAACAAATGTCCACCTGGTGGCACCGCGACAATGGAAAAAATTGCCGAGCTAATGGGGGTTGATGAAGAACCATTAAATGCCGAAGCCCAATCTGCAGTCAAAAAAGTGGCCTACATCCGTGAAGATGAATGTATCGGCTGTACCAAATGTATACAGGCCTGCCCGGTTGATGCCATTTTAGGCGCAGGAAAACTTATGCACACGGTTATCGCTAAAGATTGCACCGGCTGTGATTTATGTGTTGAACCTTGTCCTGTTGATTGTATCGATATGATCCCAGTTGAAACAACAATACAAAATTGGGATTGGAAATTAAACACCATTCCCGTCAAGGTGATTCATTCTGAGCAAGAGGAACAAGCGTGTTAACCTTATTAGAACAACTTGATAAAGGATTCTTGTGGCAATCACCTGGTGGGATCCACCCACCTCAATTAAAAACATTGTCTAATCAATCTGCCATATCTCGCTTGCCACTTGCTAAACGCTTTATTGTGCCAGTGCCATTAGTCGGTGAGCAAGCCATCCTCACCGTCTCTGTAGGTGACAAGGTATTAAAAGGGCAAGCGTTAACTGAAGGCTCAGGTTTTACCTATTTACCTGTTCATGCCCCTACCTCAGGTCATATTATTGCCATTGAACAACATGCCAGTAACCATGCATCTGCATTACCCATATTAAGTTGTGTCATAGAAGCTGACGGGCTCGATACCTGGTGTGAGTTAACCTCAAGTAGCCTCGAGCAACTATCAAAAACTGAGATATTATCCAAGATCAAGCAGGCAGGTATTGCGGGTATGGGAGGCGCAGCTTTTCCAAGCCATGTAAAACTTAACCCAGCCAGCGAAATTGACTTAGTGATTATTAATGGTATTGAGTGCGAACCCTATATCACCTCAGACGACAGGTTAATGCGTGATCATAGCGATGAAATTTTAGCGGGTGTGGGGATCATTCATCACCTTCTTAATCCACAGCGGATCATCATCGCAATTGAAGACAATAAACCTGAAGCAGCTAAAAACATGCAAGCTGCAATTGAACGCTCATCGTTGCCAAAGGGGCAAATTAGAGTCACTGTTATACCAACGAAATACCCATCAGGTGGCGAAAAGCAATTAATTCAGATTATTACCGGTAAAGAAGTTCCCAGTGGTGCAATACCCGCTCAGCTCGGTATTGTTGTGCACAATGTCGGCACAGCCTACGCGATCCAAGATGCTATTTACCATGGAAAACCCCTGGTTGAACGGGTCGTGACACTCACTGGCGAAAATATCGCTAAACCCGGTAATTATTGGCTACCCCTAGGTACAACCGTTGCTGATGCATTACAGGCTGTCGATTTTAAGCCATCAACACAGCAGAAAGTCATTGTGGGTGGGCCTATGATGGGTTATGCACTGGCTGATTTAGATGTGCCTATTTTAAAAGGGACTAACTGTTTGTTAGTGCCCAGTCCTGAAGAAATCGCACCCGACACCACTGAAAAAGCCTGTATTCGTTGTGGAGAGTGTGCAGTCGCCTGCCCTGCACTATTATTACCACAACAACTTTTTTGGCATGCAAAAGCACAGGAATATGACAAAGCCGCCAGTTTTAACCTAAAAGATTGCATTGAATGTGGTTGTTGCAGTTATGTTTGCCCAAGTGATATTCCATTAGTTGAATATTATCGTGTGGCTAAATCTGCATTAAAAACAGCGGCTGAAGAAAAACGTCAAGCAGAGCAAGCAAAAATCCGCTTCGAAGCGCGTTTACAGCGTTTAGAAGATGAAAAAAATGCACGTGAAGCCAAAGCAAAAGAAGCCGCCGCTAAGCGCCAAGCCAATATGAAGTCAAGTGACAAAGATGCTGTCGCTGCTGCAATGGCAAGAATAGCCGCAAAAAAAGCACAAGCAGAGTCAAACACAAGTGTTTCTGAAGCACCAACTGTTACTACACAAACAGCTATCGATCCCAAAAAAGCCTCTGTCAACGCAGCCATTGAACGCGCCAAAGCTAAAAAAGCTGCTCAAGCGGATACCAGTAATGTTAAGGCAACAGAGCACACTGACGCACTGCTCGATAATATAAACGCAGATGATGTAAAAACGGATGACAAACAAGCTAAAGTTGCAGCAGCAATTGCGCGCGCCAAAGCCAAAAAAGCGGCTCAAGCTAATGATGTCATTTCCAGCCAAACTGACGCCATAACGGGATCTGAGCACAATAAGGACCAAGTGACGCCACCTGATGATAAACAGGCACGCGTCGCAGCCGCAGTAGCAAGAGCAAAAGCGAAAAAGCTGGCTCAAGCAGCGGCTAATTCGTCAGTGGCTGACCCAATTGCCACACCCGATGCAAATGTTCCAACTGAGTCAACTGATCCAACTGATGCAAATGATTCAAGTGCTGATCATTCAACTGAACCGCTTACATCAAGTGAAAATGCTATAGAACCACAAACTGCAGACTCAAGTGTGAGTGATAAACAGGCACGCGTCGCAGCTGCTGTGGCCAAAGCAAAAGCGAAAAAGCTGGCTCAAGCAGCGGCTAATTCGTCAGTGGCTGACCCAATTGCCACAACCGATGCAACTGTTCCAACTGATGCAAATGATTCAAGTGCTGATCATTCAACTGAACCGCTTACATCAAGTGAAAATGCTATAGAACCACAAACTGCAGACTCAAGTGTGAGTGATAAACAGGCACGCGTCGCAGCTGCTGTGGCCAAAGCAAAAGCGAAAAAGCTGGCTCAGGTTGCTGAAGATAATCAGGACCAAAGTCTTGAGAACCAACATAATGAGCAACACAATGAGCAACACACGGAGATGAGCACAGCGCTCTCTCCAGAACAAGCCAAAAAAGCTAAGGTTGCTGCGGCAGTCGCCAAAGCAAAAGCGAAAAAACTCGCTAAAAGTGCTGAGCAAGAGGAACAATAAACATGGCATTTAAAATTGCCTCATCCCCACATGTGAGTACCAGTTTACACACAAATACCGTGATGAAACGAGTCGCATTGTGTCTTATTCCTGGCCTTGTGGTTCAAAGCTATTATTTTGGTTTTGGCACATTAATACAATTATTACTGGCTGTGAGTACTGCATACCTTGCAGAAGCTGCCGTGATGAAGCTACGCAATAAAAACATCAAAGCAACATTGAGCGATAACAGTGCATTGGTTACAGCAGCGCTACTTGCTGTTGCTATTCCGCCATTAGCCCCCTGGTGGTTAATTGTCATTGGTACCCTGTTTGCCATTGTCATCGTTAAACAACTTTATGGTGGCTTAGGCAATAATGTCTTTAATCCTGCTATGGCAGCTTATGTACTGTTATTGATATCGTTTCCTGTTCAAATGACATCATGGATAGCCCCACAAACGATAGCGTTAAATCATGCTGATATATTGAGCAGCCTATTCAGTATATTTGAGTTCAGGCATTCATTTTTGGCGGAGCACTTTCAGCTCAGTATTGATGGCACAACAATGGCAACCCCACTTGATACACTCAAAACTGATTTATCGATGGGCTTAACCACCACAGAAAGCATGACAAAACCAATATTCTCTGGCATGGCCGCTGAAGGCTGGTTTTGGGTTAATATGGCTTACCTTATAGGTGGTGCCATCATGCTCAAATTAAAGGTGATTCGTTGGCATATCAGTATTGCGATATTGGCCAGTTTATTTGTGTGTGCAAGCTTTGGCTATTTAATCAGTCCAGATACCTTTGTTAGCCCGTTAATGCACCTATTTAGTGGTGGCACCATGCTGGCGGCATTTTTTATTGCAACAGATCCAGTGACTGCAGCCACCAGCCCACGTGGACGTTTAATCTTTGGCGCAATGATAGGTGTGCTTATTTATGTTATTCGTACCTTTGGAGGGTACCCTGATGCAGTGGCATTTGCGGTATTACTGGCAAATATGTGCGCACCATTTATTGACTACTATGTGCGCCCTCGTAGTTACGGCCACCGCACAGGAAATTAATCATGACCATAAACGAAAACCCAATGATTAAAAATGGCTTGTTATTAGGTCTATTTGCCTTGTGTTGTACCGGTTTAGTGGCCCTTGTCAACGCCCTGACCCAAGACACCATTGCCTTGCAGCAACAAAAGCAACTAACAGAAACCTTAACTCAGGTGATCCCAACTGCGTTACATGATAACGCCTTATTTGAGCAGTGCATTTTAGTTCATTCACCAGAATTACTGGGAAGTGACACGTCATTGCCCGCTTATTTGGCTTATAAGAATCAACAACCCGTGGCTATTGCCATTGAAGCAATCGCACCAGATGGTTATAACGGTGAAATGAAGCTCATTATTGGGGTTGATAATAACGGCCAGGTATTAGGCGTGCGCACACTATCGCATCAAGAAACCCCAGGCCTGGGTGACAAAATTGAACTGCGAAAATCAGATTGGGTCACTCATTTTAGTGGCAAAATGTTTAACAACA
Organism: Shewanella inventionis; assembly: GCF_019931735.1. Taxonomy (NCBI): domain Bacteria; kingdom Pseudomonadati; phylum Pseudomonadota; class Gammaproteobacteria; order Alteromonadales; family Shewanellaceae; genus Shewanella; species Shewanella inventionis. The sequence continues at coordinate 3,068,789 of NZ_CP082926.1, forward strand.
ATCCTGAGCAGTGGAAAGTCAAAAAAGACGGTGGCCAGTTTGATCAATTCACCGGCGCCACAATTACCCCTAGAGCGTATGTAAAAGCGGTTGCAAAAGCATTGAGTTTTGTTGAACAAAACCGCCAGGCCTTATATCAAAGTCATGTTAAGTGCGAGGGTAACCATGAGTAATTATCGCGATATTGCCAGCCAAGGCTTGTGGAAAAACAATCCCGGCTTAGTACAGTTACTTGGCTTATGTCCTCTATTAGCAGTAACAGCCACCATTACCAATGCTCTGGGTCTTGGCGTTGCAACCTTACTGGTATTAGTCGGTTCAAACATTTTAGTCTCACTGGTGCGTGATTATGTCCCAAAAGAAATCCGCATTCCTGTATTTGTGATGATCATTGCCGCATTGGTAACCTGCGTACAATTGCTTATCAACGCCTACGCGTACAACTTATACCTATCGCTTGGAATATTTTTGCCGCTAATTGTGACAAACTGCATTATCATCGGTCGCGCTGAAGCGTTTGCATCACGCAACACTCTAGCCCACTCCGCATTCGATGGTTTTATGATGGGTTTAGGATTTACGGCGGTATTAGTGGTATTGGGAGCAAGCCGAGAATTATTAGGCCAAGGCACGCTATTTGATGGTGCCGATTTGTTACTAGGTGAATGGGCCAGCAGTTTAACTATCCAAGTTTGGCAAGTCGATACCCCCTTCTTACTTGCAATGTTGCCACCTGGAGCATTTATTGCGATGGGATTATTGATCGCATTAAAAAATGTTATCGACAGCAAAATAAAAGCAAGACAACCTAAACCAGAGTCGGTCGCAGTAACCCGAGCAAGGATCACCAAGGTAAGTTAACAAAACATTATGAATAAAGAAAAACGCATTCAGATCTTAACGCGATTACGAGATAACAATCCAAAGCCTGAAACTGAGTTGAATTTTTCAAGCCCTTTTGAATTGTTAGTGGCGGTCACCTTGTCGGCACAGGCTACGGATGTCAGCGTAAACAAAGCAACAGACAAACTGTTTCCCGTGGCTAACACGGCACAAGCAATTTATGATCTTGGTGTTGATGGACTAAAAGAATATATTAAAACCATTGGTTTATATAACAACAAAGCCATTAACGTCATTAACGCCTGTAAAATGCTAATTGATTTACACGGCGGTGAAGTACCCGAAAATCGCGAAGCCTTAGAAGCCCTGCCCGGTGTAGGTAGAAAAACAGCCAACGTGGTACTTAACACGGCATTTGGCTGGCCAACAATAGCCGTCGACACCCACATCGACCGCGTATCTAACCGTACTAAATTTGCCATGGGTAAAAATGTAGTTGAGGTCGAAAAAAAGCTTTTAAAAGTAGTACCTGCCGAATTCAAAGTAGACGTACACCATTGGCTCATTCTACACGGCCGTTATGTATGCACTGCCCGTAAACCAAAATGTGGTTCATGTATTATTGAAGACTTGTGTGAGTTTAAAGATAAAACGGAGTAAAATTGGATCTGCATAGAGCCAATTTCCATTTTCAAAATGCTATTTCATGTGTTGAGAAATTTAGAACTCTTTAAATTAATTTCCTTACATATCAATTTCGGTGCGATTACGTCCTTTTTCTTTAGCTAAATACAGAGCTTTGTCCGCACGCTTTAGCACTTTATATAATAACTCATTCTCTCCTAGCTCTTTTTTATCCAAACTGGTTACACCAATGCTAACAGTTAAATTTTTATTGTTTGGTAAAACGATTAATTGAAATTTTTCGTGAAGGCGAGAAGAAAAATGTTCAGCATTAGTAATGTCTGAGTTGTATAAAATGATTAAAAACTCTTCTCCTCCCCACCGAGCCAATATATCCGTATTTCTTGAAACCTCTTTTAAGGTATTTGATAACTCAATTAATATCTCATCGCCTACTTCATGACCAAAGTTATCATTAATGCCTTTAAACCAATCTATATCGATTATTAAAAATGATATTGGAATAAACGAGCGTGTAAGCTGCTGTTGCATTTTCAAAAAATCATCAGCAGCGGCTCGGCGGTTAAGTAAAGAGGTTAACGGATCCTTACGTGATAACAATAACAGCTCTTCATTTTGCGTTTCTAAATGCTTTCTTGTTAATAGTAATTCTTGATAAAGTTTATCCCTATCTTCAGCGGTATAGATAGACCAATACAAGATTGAGCCCACCAGGCGGACATTCGCAACCGCTGGGACTTTTTTAGTTTGCCCACCAATCAAAGTTATTTGAACTTCGTTGCACTGGCCATTCTTGAGCAACTCAGGGTGAATATAACTTTCAAAAAAGATCCACGAAGCCTTAGATATAAGATCAAACACCGTGATACTTGTATCAGGGGAAATACCAAGAATGTCAATTGCATACTGGTTTGCATAGCCTAGGTGGTTATTTTCCAAGTCGGTTGAGAGAAGTAAACAAGGAAATAAATCTGGAGAAACCTTATTCAATCAATAAACCTTAGAAGAGCGTTGTAAACTGCTTCTGGCTTTGTCATATGTAAACAGTGACCATGGGCGTCTATAATATTTAGTTTAGAGTTTAAGATCTGACTCTGCATATAGCAACCTATTTCTTGAGACGCTAGATTGTCATTGCTGCTTTGCAGGATTAATGATGGAACTGTCAATTGTAATAACGCCGCTCTGTCATCAGAGAAAAAGGTGGCTTCAGCAAAAGGTTTTGCATATTTAGGATCCGTAGAACAAAAGCTGTTCTCTAACTCTTTGATGTATTCTGAGTCATTATTCTCACCCATTACAAGAGGAGCTAGGTAATTTGCCCATCCTATGTAATTTTTGTCCATAAGGTTGATGAGTTCCACTAAATCCTCTTTTTCAAAACCACCTAAATATTCTGGTGGAAAGTTTAAGAAACAAGGAGAAGGACATACCATAACCAAATGAGAAAAAAGTGAAGGGGATAAAATAGCTGCACGCATGCCAATAATGCTGCTTACAGAGTGCCCTATAAAGATAACATTTTCCAAACTCAATGCTTCACATACTTCTATTACGTCATGTGCATAGCCTTTTAGAGTCGAGTATCTCGTTTTGTCATATGAAGATAAATCGGATTTTCCGCAACCAACGTAGTCAAATAAAATAACCTTATAATTTTTTTCAAGCATAGGTGTCAAAAAGCGCCACATTTGTTGATCACAGCCAAAACCATGAGCGAGCATAATTGTTTTTTCACCTTGCCCAATAACGTTAACATTGTTTCTTAATTTAATATCGAGGTTTGAAATCATTTAAAGGTTACTCAACTGATTAATGTTTAACAGAGTTACTATTACAAAATTTTTAAGTATTAGCTGGTATCGAAATACAGTATAAGCTCATTTATGCAAAAAAAGTTAAATTCCCTCCCTTGTGCAAAAAATTATCTGGTAAGCTTAATTCCTCTATATCTACTTTCCTTATCTTTTGGCTGGCCAACAATAGCCGTAGACACGCACATTTTTCGCATGTCAAACAGGACTAAATTTGCACCAGGCAAAAATGTCGACCAAGTTGAACAAAAAATGCTAAAAGTGGTACCTGCAGAGTTTAAAGTCGATGTGCACCATTGGTTTATTCTGCATGGTCGCTACACCTGCCTAGCACGTAAACCTCGCTGTGGTTCTTGTATTATCGAAGACTTGTGCGAGTTTAAAGAAAAGGTTTATCCAGAGGATTAACTAAAACAATAAAGGCCAAAACACTTTGTATGTTTTGGCCTTTATTCAGTAATTTATTGTAGGTTAACTCATCAACTAACATGCAATAAACTCATGTTTTTCTGCTACATCAAACAGTATGTAGCGCTAGCAATGGAGCTTATTGTTGCTTAATACATTGCAACAAAAAATGCGCTAAAACAAATTGCGATTACAACGGTAGTGCCTAAGGCCATTTTTAATTCTGTAGTCATTCTCTTGCCTCCAAGTAGGTATAAGTGGAGAATAACGCCTTTTGCTTATGAACCCAAAACATATCATCACAAATGTGAGCTAAAGCAAAAAAATGTCCATTCATTACTGAACTAACAGCGATTTCAATCGCAGATAATCCACTGTATTGACGCGCGAATCTTTTCATTGTCATCAGAGCTTGTTAAAGTCAGATTTATTTTAAATAAGAGAGTAAAACATGTCGCAACTACTTCACACTATGATCCGCGTTGGCGATTTAGACCGCAGCATTCATTTTTATACCAATGTAATGGGAATGAAGCTATTACGAAAATCTGAAAACCCTGAATATAAATATACCCTGGCATTCGTGGGTTTTGGTGAAGAAACCACAGGCCAGGCTGTGATTGAATTAACCTATAACTGGGGTGTTGACAGTTATGACTTAGGCAATGGCTTTGGCCATTTAGCTATTGGTGAAGAAGACATTTATGCACGTTGTGATGCGATAACACAAGCCGGTGGTAAAGTGACACGAGCGCCAGGCCCTGTTGCTGGTGGCACAACAGAAATCGCCTTTGTTGAAGATCCAGACGGATACAAAATAGAATTAATCCAGAAAAAGTCAGCAACTGCGGCATTAGGTTAATTACGACATCAACACCAACAAAATACAAAGCCAGCTAAATGCTGGCTTTGTTATTACAATGAGCAGGTGTTATATCACACAACTCAACCATGTTTACTCAGGCTTGACCAAACTAAAATGCTCATAGGCTCGTTGTGTTGCTATACGCCCTCTTGGTGTGCGCTGAATAAAACCTTGTTGAATTAAAAATGGCTCGAGCACATCTTCAATGGTTTCTCTGTCTTCACCAATGGCTGCGGCAAGGTTATCTAATCCTACTGGCCCGCCCATAAATTTATCGATAATCGCTAACAGCAGTTTTCGGTCTAAGTAATCAAAACCTTGCATATCAACATCAAGTAAATCAAGCGCATACTCAGCCACTTTTTGGGTCACTTTGCCATCGTGTTTAACTTCAGCGTAGTCTCTAACGCGGCGCAATAAACGATTAGCAATCCGCGGCGTTCCGCGTGAGCGAGTGGCAATTTCAATCGCGCCTTGTTCATCAATTTCTAACGCCATCACTTTTGCAGAGCGAGTCACAATGGTGGTGAGATCTTTAACGTTATAAAACTCTAACCGAAGTGGAATACCAAAACGTGCCCGCAGAGGTGAAGTTAACGCGCCGGCTCGGGTTGTTGCCCCAACAAGGGTAAAAGGGGGTAAATCGAGTTTAATTGAACGTGCTGCAGGGCCTTCACCAATCATAATGTCGAGTTGATAATCTTCCATTGCGGGATATAAAATCTCTTCAACGACAGGGCTTAAACGATGAATTTCATCGATAAACAACACATCACCTTGTTCAAGGTTGGTAAGCAGTGCGGCGAGATCGCCTGCTTTTTCAAGTACTGGGCCTGAGGTAGATTTAATATTCACGCCCATTTCATTCGCCACAATCATGGCAAGGGTTGTTTTACCAAGCCCTGGCGGGCCAAATATCAACATATGATCTAAAGCTTCGCCGCGATTAATTGCAGCCTGAATAAATACTTTAAGCTGTGCACGGGTATCATCTTGTCCGGTATATTCATCCAACATTTTAGGCCGCATAGCTCGGTCAATTAATTCATCTTGACCTTGTACTTGCGGTTGGATCAGGCGATCTGCTTCAATCATTTATCGATACCCTAAAGATATGTGTAACGCGTTATAACATTGACTTTAACGCTGCTTTAATCAGCGTTTCTGAGCTCATGCCTTCAGCAAATGCTGCTGAAACAGCTTTGCTTGCCTGCGCCGGTTTGTAGCCTAATGATAGCAATGCTGAAATGGCATCTTCTTCTGCGCTGTCTACAACAGGAGCCGGTTTGTAGTTGCTTTGTAGCATAAACTCTCTTTCAGATCCGACTGACGCTTCGAGCAAGCTTTTGAGTTTATCACGCATTTCTATCACTAAACGCTCAGCGGTTTTCTTACCCACACCAGGTAATTTCACCAACGTGACAATATCATCACGTTCAACACAAGACACAAATTCACTGGCCGTCATGCCAGATAAAATCGTTAATGCAAGCTTAGGCCCAACGCCATTGGTTTTTATCAAGAGACGAAATAAAGCCCGCTCTTGTTTAGTAATAAAGCCATATAATAACTGCGCATCTTCACGCACCACAAAATGAGTAAAAAGCATGGTGGGATGATTCAGCTCTGGCAGTTCATAAAAACTGGTCATAGGAACTTGCAGCTCATAACCAACGCCATTAACGTCGAGTACAATTTCAGGCGCTTGTTTTTCAACTAAAATACCACTTAGACGACCAATCATTTATATCTTCCGTATGTTCTGCTGCTAGCCTTACCGCCCATGGCAATAAGACTCTGATAAGTATGAAAATGACAAACCGCAACCCCTAACGCATCTGCGGCATCGGCTTGAGGCGCCGCAGGTAATTTTAACAGTTGTTTTATCATGTGTTGTACTTGTGCTTTTTGCGCTCGGCCAGTGCCTACTACGGCACTTTTAATTTGCGTTGCGCTGTATTCAGCAACAGGTAAATTGGCACACGTTGCCGCAACGATAGCCGCGCCACGCGCTTGTCCTAACTTGAGCGCAGAATCAGCATTTTTTGCCATAAAAACGCGCTCAATTGCAAACTCATTGGGTTGATACTGAGTAATGATTTCGGTTAGGCCTGAAAAAATCTGCTGTAAGCGCTGAGGTAGATCATCTGCTGATGTACGAATACACCCACTGCCTAAATAAATTTGTTGTCTGCCTTGGCATTGGATCACACCATAACCGGTAATACGCGATCCAGGATCGACCCCTAATATAATCATAGATTATCTAATGCTTCCATTACGTCATTAGAAATCTCAGCGTTATGATACACTTCTTGTACATCATCGTGATCTTCTAAGGTATCAATTAAGCGTAAAAATTTCTCTGCGGTTTCAAGATCTAACTCAGCTTTAGTCGATGCCACCATGGTAACTTCTGCATTAATTGAGCTAAGCGAGCCATTATCTAATGCATCTTTTACTTTACCAAAGGTTTCAGGGCTGGTGAACACATCCATTGCACCATCATCATGAGTCACCACATCATCTGCGCCCGCATCCAAGGCCAGCTCCATCAGTGTGTCTTCATCTATGCTGTTATCATAGGAAATAACACCTAATTTAGTGAATAAATACGCTACAGATCCATCTGTACCCAGGTTGCCACCTGATTTGTTAAATGCATTACGTACGCCAGACACTGTGCGGTTACGGTTATCAGTCATGGTTTCTACCATCACAGCTGTACCACCAGGCCCATAACCTTCATAAATTATCGTTTCAAGTTGCTGGCCATCAACTTCGCCCGCACCTCTTTTGATGGCACGCTCTACCGTGTCGCGAGTCATATTATTTGATAACGCTTTGTCAATTGCAGCCCGAAGCCTTGGGTTTGCATCCGGATCTGAGCCCCCCTCTCTGGCAGCAACGGTCAGTTCGCGGATAAATTTAGTAAATAACTTGCCGCGTTTAGCATCTTGCGCGGCTTTACGGTGTTTGATGTTGGCCCATTTACTGTGCCCTGCCATGTAAAGCTCCTTTTTCATGCAAGTAGAACATATTACTCGTAAAAAACATACCGAGGCAGCAGCCTCGGTATGTGGTGCTCTTTAAGAGCGATTTATACTGAACGGTTTAGGTTATTCTTCAGCTTTAGGCTTTTCAATAACTGCAATTCCGAGTTCAGTTAATTGCACAGGATTGGCAAACCCTGGCGCATTAGTTAACGGACATGCTGCGGTAGTGGTTTTAGGGAATGCCATCACATCACGAATTGAGGTTGCACCCGTCATTAACATGATAATACGGTCTAAACCAAACGCTAAACCGGCATGAGGAGGTGTACCATAACGTAATGCTTCAAGTAAGAAACCAAATTTCTCTTTTGCTTCTTCTGGTTCAATACCTAATAAGCTAAATACCGTGCTTTGCATCTCTGCATTATGAATACGTACAGAACCGCCACCTAATTCACAGCCATTTAGTACCATGTCATACGCATCTGAAATTGCAGCAACAGGATCTGCGGCTAATTCTGCTGGGCTTATGCCACGAGGTGCCGTAAATGGGTGGTGAACGGCATGTAAGCCGCCATTGATTTTTTCAAACATTGGGAAGTCAACCACCCAAAGTGGGCGCCATTGACCTTCTAATAAATTAAAATCTTCACCAGCTTTTAGACGCAATGCCCCCATTGCTTCAGCAACAACATTGGCTTTATCTGCGCCAAATAAAATGATGTCACCGGTTTGAGCACCTGTGCGACTAATAATGTCATTAACGATAGATTCAGATAAAAACTTAAGTACCGGTGATTGAATACCATCCATGCCGGCGGCTAAGTCATTAATCTTCATCCAAGCAAGGCCTTTAGCACCATAAATGCCGGCATATTTGGTGTAGTCGTCAATTTGTTTACGAGACAGTGAAGCTCCCGTGGGGATACGTAGAGCTGCAACTCGGCCTTCTGCGTCATTTGCAGGACCGTTAAATACCGCAAATTCAACCTCTTTGACTAAGTCAGCAATATCAACGAGTTCTAGAGGGTTACGTAAATCAGGTTTGTCTGAGCCATAACGCTTCATGGCTTCAGCGTAGGTCATACGTGGAAAATCACCTAAATCAACATTGAGTAAATCTTGGAATAATCCGCGCATCATTTGCTCGGTTTTTTCCATGACTTGTTCAGACGTCATAAATGAGGTCTCAATATCAATTTGGGTAAATTCAGGTTGACGGTCTGCACGTAAATCTTCGTCGCGGAAACATTTAACAATTTGATAGTAACGGTCAAAGCCAGACATCATCAGTAACTGTTTAAACAGCTGAGGTGACTGTGGCAATGCAAAGAACTGCCCTTTATAAGTGCGGCTTGGAACTAAGTAGTCGCGGGCACCTTCTGGTGTTGCTTTTGTTAAGATTGGCGTTTCGATATCCAAAAAGCCATTATTATCTAAAAAGCGACGTACAGCACTGGTGACTTTTGCGCGAAAAATTAACCGCTCAGCCATTTCTGGACGACGTAGATCTAAATAACGATATTTAAGGCGTTGTTCTTCGCTGTTATTTTGATAATTGTCCATGCTCAATGGCAATGGTGCCGACGCATTAATAATGGTCAATTGCTTGCCAAGAATTTCAATTTCACCCGTTTTCATTTGTGGGTTTATTTGGCTGTCAGGGCGTGCACGAACAATACCCGTTACTTGAACACAAAATTCACTGCGTAATGTGCTTGCAATGTCAAAGACTTCTTTTAAGTCTGGATCATAAACAACCTGTACCAGCCCTTCTCTGTCGCGTAAGTCTAAAAAAACAACTCCGCCCAAATCACGACTACGGTTAACCCAACCGACTAAAGTAACTTCTTGACCAAGATGAGACAGATTAATGTCTCCACAATAATGACTGCGCATTGAACTCTATCCTTTATCCACAAAGCGGTATTTTTGGAAATCGAAAACGATAAAAACGGCATTATATACCGTGACTCAAACATATGCATTGAAGTATCAGTCAGTTTACGTCAATTAACCATACCTGCGGCACATAATCTCGCTTGACTGACTGAAAAATCAACAAAACAGTTAGTTCATTTTATATTGATGACCACCAATCTTTTTAGCTTGATACATTAATTGATCGGCCATCTTAAGTAATAATGGTGCGTTATCAGCGTCATCAGCAAAAAGTGCAATACCAATACTGGCCGAAATACTCACACTCACACCGTCGATATGGAACGGTTTTTTTAAGGCTTGCAATATGTTGTCGGCAACCTGTTGAGCGCTGCTTCTATTGTCTATATTATTGAGCAAGAGCACAAATTCGTCACCACCAAAACGTGCAACAGTATCAGACTCACGAACACACTTACGTAGCAACAAGCCAACGCGATGCAGTAGCTTATCTCCTATGTGATGTCCATGAAGATCGTTTACCGCTTTAAAACCGTCTAAGTCAATAAACAGGAGCGCAAAACGCTGTTTCTCCCTCTGATGTGTTAGCACTGCTTGGTGTAATCTGTCATCAAATAAGCCGCGATTGGCTAATCCGGTCAGGTTGTCATGGCTAGCCATAAATTTCAGGTTATCTTCTGCTTTAAGCCTTTTTTGGATTTCAATGTTTAAACGGCGATTAGACATAAATACGACTGCAGCAATCAATGTCAAAATCAATAATCCAAAAATCAAAATCTTTAGCCAACGCTCATAACGCAACGTGTCGCTGTTTAAATCAAGAGAAACCCACTTTTGATACATATTTTGCTGTTCGGTTTCATCAATAGTGGCTAACACCCGGTCAACAAGCGGAACTAATTCTTTGACTCCTGGAAAAAAACCAATACGACTATGTTGCTCGGTTAATTCAGCAACTAATGACATTTTTAAACTCGGGTATTGGCCACCTTTTAATGTGGAGGCTAACGAAGCGACTTGTTCAACAAACATGTCCGCAGTTCCGTTGATCACGGCTTGGATCCCTTGATTAGTATCAGCAACAGTAACCAGTTCTATCCCAGGATATTGTTGTCTTAATTGGGGCACAATATGGTATCCGTCAACAACCGCGAGTCGTTTACCTACAACATGTGAGATGTTAAAAATAGGTGGTTGCGTAATCGACGTCACTATCGCCCACGGAGAGGGCCAATAAGGCGCTGAAAAAGAAAGAGCACTTTCACGCGCAGTGGTTTGTGCCATGCTCGCCACTAAGTGGATCTCACCTTTTATCAGATCATTAACCATTTGGCCAAAATCATCATATGCAACAGGAATAATCGTTAAATTTAATTGCCTCACAAGTAAATTTTTAATGTCGGCATTAACCCCTAAAAACTGACCGTTTTTACCTTGAAACTCCATCGGCGCCCAGTTTTTTAGGTAACCCATTTTAATGGCGCCTATACTGGTAATATATTGTTTTTGCTGTTTTGTTAATTTAATTTTATTAGCTGTCGCAGCAAAATATCTATCATCAGGGTTAATTAACCATTTACGCTCAATTTGTATTTGTTCTTCTACAGAGATTAAATTGAAACCCGCCTCAATTCGGTCCGCTAATCCACTGTCATCAACACGCGTTAAGGTGTACATCTGAGTGTTAAATTCGATGTCTGTGTATTGACGAAAATTAGCCCACAATTTATTGGCAAGTAAGTAATGTGATGTCATTGCAGCAGAAGAAACAAACCCAACAATTTCATGATTCTGGGCCGCGTTAACCATCGCATCTAAGGTATCGTAAAATCGTAATTGAGCTTTAGGGAATGCGGTTTTAACCTCGCTAATATAGGGCGCAGTAGGAAACACCCCTATTCTCATGTCTGACGTTTCGATATTTTTAAGCTGTTGATTATTGCTAAAAAAACGACTCTTAACTGAAATGATATTCCATGCCTGTTTAAGCCCAGAACGCATATCTTGGCTTTCTGGGTAACCAATATGCACGTCTGCGACACCCCGTTTGACATCGTCAATGGTGGTGTTCATGTCACCTGAGACAAAATCTATATTGATGCCAGTTTTTTTAGACCATAACTGCCATAAATCAACTAACATCCCTGAAGGTAATCCATCAACACCAATATCAGCAAAAGGTTCTATACCCGTTTGCATTGCAATGACAACGCCAGAGGTTTGTTTATGGTAGCCTAGCCATCGACGCTCAATTTGTTTAATGACCTTGGGTGAAATTAACTCAAACCCTGCGTTAATTTTATCAAGCAGTGTTTGATTACCTTTTATCACTGCAGGCGATAAATTAACCTTTTTAATAAAAATTCGCGATGAACTATAAAAATTAGCTGCAATATCTTGCTCTAGCTCAACATTCCGTTGATAACCTTCAATACCAGCAAAAACAAATAAATCTCCTTTTGCTGCAGCTTGCAATAATTGTTTACGGTTTTTGTATCGCTTAAAACTCAAGCGAGGCTCCAGCTCATGGAGCATGACTTCATGCGAAGAACCTGCAACAACCCCTATTTGATAAGGGATCAAATCACTCACTTGTTTTTTATTAACAATGGATTTGTGTACATAAAGATAAGCATTTAACGAGGTAAACGGCATTGCAAAATCAAACAGGTTTGCGCGTGCTGCCGTTTGAGACATACCGATGTGGATATCGGCGTTGTTGTGCTCAAGTTGATCTAAAGAGGCTTGCCAATGACGGGCGACAAATTGCACCTTCGTGTTAGTCACAATTGACCACTCACGCCACATGTCGACTAAAATTCCGGCTGGATTACCTTGTTTATCTAAATATTGAAAAGGATAGGTATCTTCACCTAATACCACCACTAATGGCTTAGGTGGATTTAACCTCGATTGCTCATTTGTATTTGCATGTACTGCACTTACAGGAAGGCTTAGCGACATCAACACGAATGTCAGCACCCAATATATCAATTTCAAGTTTTTTCCCTAATACTTTCAGTTTTGATTATCAAACGTTAGCCTGTTGATTTTGTTGACTATTGGCTGATTACGTTAAACACCTTGTTGCCCAAATAATGGATTATGCTTTTAACCTAAGCACTTGTAGCTCAACAAAGATGATAGTTAACAAAAATAAAAAAATTAACAATGCTAATTGCCACAGCTGTGGGTACTCTCGTGTTTTAATTTCTGAGAATATTATCACTTTTTACCCGTCAGTCGCGCAGTTTTATTGGAACATAAAACACCTTTTGTCGCCTTTTATATACGCTTGGTAAACGTGGGTGACAAGATCAAGTGATCCAATGATGATTTATTGTGCATATTAACACCATTAAATCTGGATCTGTATTCATAGTATTAACACTTTGGTGAACTATTTGAAAAAAAACTCACAAATTATGAGTAGGATGCTTGCTGGAGTTAACCATGTTTAGCTAAAATACAGACTGAATTTTTTCCACATAACAGCTCATGAACTCTCAACAAGATACCATTTACGCTCACGCAGCCGATCAAATAGCAGACTTTCAATTTGATCAACGAGTTGCGGGTGTATTTAATGACATGATCCGTCGTTCTGTCCCGGGTTACGCACAAATTATCAATACCATTGGTGATTTTGCAGATCGCTTTGTTACCCCTAACAGTAATGTCTACGACCTTGGCAGTTCATTAGGGTCTGCAACCTTAAGTATTCGTCGTCAAATTGAAGGCAGACAATGCCAAATTTATGCTATTGATAACAGTCAATCAATGATTGAACGCTGTAAGGAAAATCTTGCAGCTTATGTTAGCGATACCCAGGTGAATTTACTGTGCGCAGACATACGAGACATTGATATAAAAAATGCATCAATGGTGGTGCTCAATTTTACATTGCAATTTTTACCCATTGACGATCGTAATTCGCTTATAAAGCGTATATTTGATGGCATGCAACCGGGTGGAGTGCTCGTCATTTCTGAAAAGCTCTGCTTTGAAGATGAACAAATTCAAGACCTATTAGACAGCCTGCATTTAAACTTTAAACGCGCTAACGGGTACAGTGAACTCGAAATCAGTCAAAAGCGCAGTGCACTGGAAAATGTCATGCGTCCAGACAGCTTAAACGTACACCAGCAGCGATTAACTGATAATGGATTTTCTCATGTATCGGTGTGGTTCCAATGCTTCAATTTTGCATCAATGGTAGCGATTAAATGATTAGCTTCAGTTCTTTTTACAAAGACATTGCCGATTCTAACTTACAACATTGGTTAGAAAATTTGCCCGCAATTTTGGGTCAATGGCAACGCGACCATAAGCATGGTAACTTGCCAAAGTGGGAAAAAGTCCTTAATAAACTCAATTACCCACAGCCCGATGTTGTCGAACTCAAACAGAGTGTCACCATTGGCTCTGGTGAGCAACTCACGCCCGGCCAGGCCGAAAAACTCAGTAATTTACTGGCGGTATTTCAGCCTTGGCGTAAAGGTCCTTTTACTGTCCATGGTATTGAAATTGATACAGAATGGCGAAGTGACTGGAAATGGGATAGAGTAAAAGGCCATATAGCACCACTTAAAAACAGAACCGTATTAGATGTAGGCTGTGGTAGTGGTTATCACATGTGGCGAATGCTAGGTGAAGGAGCGACTAGAGTTGTGGGGGTTGATCCATCACCGCTCTTTTTATGCCAATTTGAAGCCATTAAAAGGCTCGCTGGCAATCAACATCCAATACATTTGTTGCCTTTAGGCATACAAGAGCTGCCCGCATTGGATGCGTTTGATACCGTGTTTTCTATGGGGGTATTATATCATCGACGTTCACCTATCGATCACCTATTACAATTGCGTGATCAACTCAGAATGGGCGGCGAGTTAGTATTGGAAACCTTGGTTATCGATGGTGATGAAAATGCGGTACTTGTACCGTTAAATCGATACGGCAAAATGAATAACGTATGGTTTATTCCTTCTGTCGCAGCCTTAATGTTATGGTTAAAAAAATGTGATTTTACTGATATTCGTTGTGTTGACATCGATGTGACTTCGCTTGACGAACAACGAAGCACTCAATGGATGAAAAATGAATCACTCGTCGATTATCTCGACCCAAATGATGTCAGTTTAACCATAGAAGGTTACCCGGCCCCTAAACGGGCCATTATAATTGCTACAAAAAATCAACCGAACCAAGATTTAGTTTAACTTATACTATTCAACAGGAATTGACATGTTAAAGCAGGTAATTGCTCTATCCGTTGCAGCAGCCTTATTATCAGGTTGTACAACAACTCAAAAACCAACGACACCTCCGCTAACAAATGCTGAGTTGAATAGCAGTTTGCTTAATTCGCAAACGGTCGTCATTGATGCCATTAATGCTCAATGCAATCAACAAAGTGAAGAAATTAACGCCCTATCTGCTGAAATGAGAAAGCTCAAAACGCAGGTAAGTACTGCGATGGCACAAAGACCCAAAACGATTGTAGTGCCACCGCCACAGGTAGAAAGACCCATTGCAATACCCGCTCAATGCTCTGAAGCCACCATAGGTGAAAAATTCTTATTAGGTGAAGTAGAGAGTGTGCATGTTGACGAAGTTAAAGCAGTATTTGCTACACGTATTGATACAGGAGCAGAATCCTCATCGTTAGATGCGCGTAATATCGTATTATTTGAACGTGATGGCGTGCAATGGGTTCGCTTTGACGTAATGACAAATGGCATTGATCAACCGGCAAACACATTTGAATCAAAAGTAGAAAAGTTTGTGCGTATTAAACAAGATGTAGAGTCAGAGGATGATCGTCGCCCGGTGATCCACGCTCATTTAAAAATAGGAAAATACTCAGCAGAAACAGATTTAAACCTTGTTGATCGAAGCCACCTAGATTATCCATTATTGCTAGGTCGCAAGTTTATGAAAGACATCGCAGTCGTAGATGTAGGCCAAATCTATATCCATGGCAAAGCCAAAAACCAAATCACCACTATCATTAAATAGGATCAGTAATGCATTCTCGTAAACCGTTTTACATCTTTGTTGCGCTGCTATTTATTATTGGTATTAGCACCAGTATATACCGTGGGATTGAGCACAATGTGCCCTTCTTACCAGGCGAACAAGTTCAAAGTTGGGCTGTTGATGCAAAAGTCAGTTTTGTTGGTGGTGCTCAACCTGCAGAAGTGAACTTTTCGCTGCCTAATGATCCTGCATTTGACGTTCTTGTTGAGAATGCCACGTCGCCTGGTTATGGCCTAACCATCTCAAACGATGTTGCTAATCGTCGTGCAGTATGGTCTATTCGCGAAGCCACAGGACCACAAGCGTTATATTATCGAGTAACATTAGTGCCTACCGGCAAATTATCGATATTAGCCACTGAAGAACCCGTAACACCGGATCCATATTTGTGGCCTGCTACTGAAAAATCAGCTGCAGAACAAATTACCGAAGAGGTATGGGGGCGCAGTGCAACTAATTTATCGTTTGCTCAGCAATTAATGAACTTAATTAACGATACAGAGCAAAGCCAAAACATGGCACTGCTTTTATCGGCAAACACCTCAACTGATTTATTTTTACACATGCTGCACTCAAAAGGTGTTCCAGCACGTATTGTTAACGGCTTACAATTAGAAGATCAACGTCGCCGTCAGCAATTAACGTCTTATGTGCAAGTTTACAATAAAGGCGAGTGGGTGTTATTTGACGTCCCAAATAACAAACAAGGCCGTGATAACACTTTAGTATTGTGGGAATATTCTGGCCACTCAGTACTTGATGTAATGGGCGGTATTAACTCGCAAGTTAACTTTTCAATGCTTCAAGACACTCGTTCAGCATTAGCGACCTCAATCGACATGATGATGAACGATAACGCATGGGATTTCTCACTTTATCAATTACCACTTGAAGAGCAGAGTTTATTTAAAGGTATTTTGCTGATCCCTATTGGTGTATTAGTGGTAGTATTTTTGCGTGTGATTGTCGGCATTAAAACCTCTGGTACTTTTATGCCAGTGTTAATTGCCTTAGCCTTTATTCAAACCACATTATTGACCGGTTTAATCGGTTTCTTATTGATTGTGGCCTTTGGCTTAATGATCCGCTCTTACTTATCGACACTCAATTTACTGCTCATATCCCGAATATCCGCGGTTATTATTGTGGTTATTTTTATCATCGGTTTATTCACGCTTATTTCGTTCAAATTAGGCTTAAGCGAAGGGTTAACTGTGACATTCTTCCCAATGATCATTCTTGCATGGACCATTGAACGTATGTCTATCTTATGGGAAGAAGAAGGCCCTAAAAAGGTATTTGTTTCAGGTGGCGGTAGCTTATTTGTGGCCACCCTAGCCTACTTGGCAATGGACAATGACTTAGTGCAACATTGGGTGTTTAACTTTTTAGGAATTCACTTGGTCATTTTAGCTTTAGTGTTAGTGATGGGCCAATACACAGGTTACCGTTTAACTGAGCTAAAACGCTTTAAACCACTAGTTGGAGAGAAATAATGAAGTACGCCTGGCCTTGGGAATTGAGCCGTAGCGGTGTACTGAATATGAACAGGCGCAATATTAGCTATATTGGTCGCTATAATCAGCGTAAATTTTACAAACGCGTTGATGATAAGTTGATCACTAAGCAACTTGCGCTTGCTAATAACATTGCGGTTCCAGACCTCATTGGTGTTGTCAATGAACAACACAAGATTCAAGAAATCCCAGACATGGTCAATGACCGTACTGGCTTTGTTATCAAACCGGCTAAAGGTTCTGGTGGTAAAGGGATTTTGGTAATAACTAAGGTGAACAATGGCTGTTACTACAAGCCTAATGGTCATGAAGTCACTCACAGTGAAATTTACCGGCACGTGTCTAACATTCTCAGTGGATTATTTTCACTGGGCGGAAAACCAGATGTCGCGATTGTTGAAGGCTTAATTGAATTCGACCCCGTATTTGATGGTTTTAGTTATGAAGGCGTACCTGACATTCGCTTAATCGTATTTAAGGGATTCCCTGTAATGGGAATGCTACGTTTATCGACGGCGGCGTCAGACGGTAAAGCTAACTTACACCAAGGTGCTGTTGGTGTTGGGCTCGATATTGCAACAGGCAAAAGTTTGCACGCAGTGCAGTTTGACCTACCTGTTGATAAACATCCAGACACCCACTATCCACTGTCTAATATCACAGTGCCACACTGGGAAACCCTACTGCATACGGCATCAAGTGCTTATGAAATGTGTGAGTTAGGTTATCTTGGTACTGACATGGTATTAGATAAAAACAAAGGACCATTGCTACTAGAATTGAATGCCCGCCCAGGTTTAACGATTCAAATTGCTAATGGTAGAGGCATTTTACCTCGACTAAAACACGTTGAAGCCATGAAAGGCCCTGCGATGTCAGTCGAAGAACGCGTGGCGTATGCTAAAAAGCATTTCTCTAGTAATCCTAAGTTTTAGTTTATTGGCCACAGCGAATGCTGTGGCCAATCCGTTGGCACTGTTTGTTGAACAGTGCCTTCAATACTCACCTAACCTTAGTGCACTTGCACAACAATCTCCCGATAAAGCAGCAATAAATGCAGTAGAGTTTGAAAAACAAACACTTGCATTAAATAACATCAACGACCGAATTCAATACTATCGACCCTTTGCAAACGATAACCTGAGCAAGCAAGGCTTACTATGGTGTCAATTGCATTTAGCAGATGAGTTATATGCTTTAAATACTTCAAACAATACGCAGCAGCTTATTGAGTCGATGCACTTACTTGAATCGCCTTATAAACAACTTGCACAACGCTTAGAAAACATTCAACAAACTCAATGGGATTTAATCGAAAAATCTAAGTTACACAGTGCTCAAGCAACTGTGGATCAGGCGCTTTCTACCCGCCAACTGCAAATCAAATTTAACAGCACTGAATGCGTGCTAACACCTCAAACACCTGGCCAGACTCAAGAGCAATCGCAACAGAGCAATATTAATATTCATATTGCAAAGTATTTACATCAGCAAACAAACGAACAATGTAGGCAGCAAGCTTGGTTTGCTTATCAGCTAAGGGCAAAATCTAAAGTGCACTCTGCACTTAACGTTATACATCAATTACATCAGCAAAGAGCCCAAGATAAGGGATATAACAATGCTGCCCAACTCATGTTAGCCAACAGCCAACTTAGCCCTACCAACCTCAAAGAATTTTTAGACACACAAACGGCATCATTTTCAGTTGCCCCGTGGAATTTAGCTCAGGCGCTGTCGCGCACAGAAAAGTCACCCACCATAACACCGGTTGCGACCAAGGATTATTTAGCAAGATTATTATCGCAACTCTCCGTTTTTGGGATCCACACCGACCTTATTAAGGACAGTGCTATACAAACGGCAGAACTCACTCAAAACACAGGCGACCAAAAGCAGCATACTCAGATATTAAGAATATGGCATCATCAGCGGTTACTTGGCGAGATCTACACTTACCCACACACAGCACAAGAGCAACAATTACACGTTAAAGGACAACTCATAAGACAAAGCGTGATTGGGCATCAGTTTGGGCAATATGCACTGAGCTTTCCAATACAATTAACTCAGCAAAAACAACAAAAACAATTAATCGATGAGTTAAGCCAAGCCATAGTCTCGTTATCACAAGGTGGTCAGTTTTACTTACTCACTCATAAAGCACAAAATCAACAGCCCCATGCAATCGCAAGCATATGGCTAAGCCATTATTTAACTCAGTTTCAACACTTTGCTCCTCCATCTGAAAGAGAAAAGCTGATACAAAATTACCAAACCCAAATGCGAGTATTTAAAAGTAAAGTTGCTCTGGCATTTTACCAACATTCACGCAGTATAAATGACCCAGAATGGCTAACACTTAAAGATGATCTGTCTTTAGCTTTTACACAAGGTTTTGGCCAACCATGGCCCAATGCAACTGATACAATTTATAGTTTTCAGGCTATTGCTAATCAAGGAATTAGCTATTATCTTCCTCTATGGCAAGACGCAGTTGCGAAACTGATTATCAATCAAGCTTCAAGCACTTTTTCAGCAGTAGAAATTTTTAATATATTAGTTGTAAACGAAGCTTATTTATCATTTAACGATCAACTTGAACAACTCATCGGCGCCCCTATTGATCCACATTCACTTATTTGGAGAATAAAACATGTTGCAACTGCACAAGAGTAATACGCTCTCGTTGCTATTATTGTCAGCTAGCTTATTAAGTAGTGTGGCCATAGCCAAAGAGGCGGTTGAAAAGCATTCACATAATTTAACGGCTGAGCAAGTTTATCAAGGCATTAAAACTAACCTAGAATCAAACTTATATTCACTCCCTCCTCGTGTTCAGGGCCATTATGCCATTCGCCAATATCGCATGACAGGTGAAAATAAATACGCAAATGGCTCATTAATAGACCTATTAACCATTGCCGAACAACAAGCTTATTATTATTGTAATATAGATAAACCTGGATTTATTAAAACTGAATCACAAAAAGAAGTGGCTAAAATTAAACCCGGTATACGTGGCGATGCGCGTAAACTAGCCCTTGCTCCGTATCCAGAATTTATGTTTTACAGTGATATTTTATTACGTTTTGGTAGCCGAGTAGACGAATTTGGCTTTACAGGCCCCTGTCACGATTTAATGATAAACACGTTAAAAAATGTTGATTTACAACCAGCATTAACAGACAAAAATATGATTAAAGCTTGGGCTGCTCAATTAATTAACTATGTATTTTGGGCAAAACAACTTGGGGTTGGTGACTATTACTCAGCTTACAAAAAAGCATTTATTCAAACTTATCCTGACAATGAAGATAACAAACTAAATAAAAGCCAATATAAAAACAAAATTTACGGCATGACCCACTTTATTTTTGCTGCAAGCCAGTACTATCAATATCCGGTAGATGCTAAGGAATATCAGTGGATTTTAAATTATTTTGAAAAAAATATTGATCGTATATTAGTCGATACCACTGAAGACATTATTACTGAGGTCGGCATTAGTTTCTTGATCACAGGTAATCAAGACAATCCGGTTATTAATAAAGTCAAAAAACACATTATTGCGGCATATAATCCAAAATTTAACATGATCCCATCACCTAAAGGGGAAGCGATTTTATCTTCAGGTGAACACAGAAACGTGTTAGCCATGATGCTATTAGACTGGCCAGACACTTTACACAAAGGCCCACTTTTAGGTGAAATATCCAGTACTAAGAGGTATTTACCTAAACTAGTCACTCCTAAAGCAGCTGCAAAAGACTCTAAATCGCATTAAGGCTATTAGCTATACTTAAAATAGATCAATTAAAGGCAAGTGCACTGCATTTGCCTTTTTAATGTGTCAAAATAATTCATTGTTAATTGAACAGGTCAAAATATGAGCCGTGCAAAATCAACCTTAGAACAATGGCGCATCGTGCAAGCGGTCGTTGATTTTGGTGGTTATGCTCAAGCAGCTGAGCAACTTAATAAAAGCCAATCATCACTTAATCATGCTGTTGCAAAGCTACAGCATCAATTGGGCATTAACTTACTTGAGGTAAGAGGTCGAAAAGCCTATCTCACAGAGCAAGGCGAAGTGTTGTTACGCCGGTCTCGTCATTTAACTCAATCTGTTGAAGAACTTGAACAACTTGCAACAAACTTAGGTCAAGGATGGGAGCCTAATTTAACTATCGCACGTGAAATCGTTTACCCCATCGATACATTAGTTGAAGCACTCAATGCATTTTTGCCACAAAGTCGCGGCACAAGAGTGACGGTTCTAGACACAGTGCTCAATGGTACTAACGAACTCATTCAAAATAACCAAGTTGATTTAGCTATTTGCGCCACACCACCCAAGGGTCATATTGCTGAACCCTTATGTGACGCAGAGTTTGAACTGGTATGTCATCCTGAGCATCCCCTTGCGCAACTTGATGTTATCGAAGATGACAAACAGTTAGCCCAACATTTACAAATCGTCATCAAAGACACTGGGGGCAAATCCACAAATGAAATCGGTTGGCTAAAAGCTGAGCAACGATGGACAGTGTCAAACTTCCATGAAGCAAAAGCGATCTTAGCGAAAAACATTGGTTTTTGTTGGATGCCAAGCTTTATCGTTGAGCACGAACTAATGAATAAACAACTAACCCGCTTACATTTGCGTGGAAGCTCTCAACGTAAAACAATTTTAAACCTAGTGATCCCTAATCGTGATCAACAAGGGCCGGCGTCTAAATTACTTGAGGAACTTATTTTAAAGCAGCACGCTAAATAACCTCAGCTCTGGATAATAAATGTATTTCAAACAGCTCTTAACCAGAGTTGAGGTTAAGTAATCTAAATTATGGATTACAAACGCCATTGAAACAGTCTGTTATCTTGCTAACTACGTTGACTTTCTCGTCGTCCCGGCAATGCTTTTAAGTCGGGATCCAGGTGTTTGCTTTGTACTTATGGCCTACACACACTAACGTCGTAACGCTTCGCTGATTCCAGAGTTGGATTAAATGTTACTCTGATTCAATTAAGATTTATTAATCGTCGTCCCGGCAATGCTTTTAAGCTGGGATCCAGGTGTTTGTTTGTTGCTTTATGGCCTGCGGCCACTAACGTCGTGGCGCTTCGTTGGATCCTAAGTTAGATTAAATGTTACTCTGATTCAATTAAGTTTTATTAATCGTCTTCCCGGCAATGCTTTTAAGCCGGGATCCAGGTGTTTGCTTTCGACCTATGGCCTGCGGCCACTAACGTCGTGTCGCTTCGCCTACCAGAGTAAGAGTGTCCAATGAAAGTAAGCCGCTACTTTAGATGCTATCTAACGCATTTTTGGATGGAAAATTTATAAAAATTCAAATCAGGCTAAATTGAGGTGTTAGGCAAAGATACTCAAATGAAATCACTTCTATGACACGCGGTAAACCCATCCCTGGGCGCTCTGCGAAAACATCCATGTTTTCGAAGGTCATAGCCGCGATTACATCCGCCGTATGGGTATCTTCGATTCAACCTTATTTGTAATTGGAAGATCTAACGCATTTTTGGATGGAAGCTTGTTAGATACTTTGTCGTCGTCCAGGCAATGTTTTTTAGCCGGGATCTAGGTGTTTGCTTGTACTTTTGTACTTATGGCCTGCGGCCACTAACGTCATGGCGCTTCGCCCACACCAGACCAAGAGGAAACCAACTGCTATTCCCTCTTGGATCTCCCAGCCGCCACATCAAAATTATCTGAAAAGCGATAATTTCGCGACGTGGTTGAATCCAGCTTTTGACCGCGTTTCGGTGTTCTTCAGCCTTATTCGAAAATGCTAACGCTTCAGATGGGAGTCTGATGTGAATGGATTCACAAATGTCGTGGTGGCATGGATGCCAAGGAACGACCCTTCCCCTCTAAAGCTAGCTGGCTCTGATAGGCAGGATGCCTGAATGCCTTGAAGCACATGGCCAATGATGTTCCCTACATCATTGTGACATTTCCCATATCCATATGGGTCAGATGTGCGTGAAAGGCCATGGCTAGCTCACGTATTCTTTTGTAAAGAGTCTTCAATGGCCTCAATTTCGGAGTTGAATTTAGGCATTTTTAAAGAAATAAAAATTCATTTCCCAAAAACAAAAAAACATAAACTATTGTTTATTATACCATTCCGCGAAAAAATGTGATCTAATTGCTATATCCGTTACTCACCTTTTTTAGCAATGAAACAACACACCAGTTTCGAATTAATCAGGCTATCCAAGCAAACAGCAGATGCCCGAATGCGTTTGCGATTATTGGCCGTAGCACACTTTCTTGAGGGAGCGAATAGAACTCAAGTCGCTGCTATGACCAAGGTCAGTCGTCGGATTGTGAATCAATGGATCAGCAATTATTTAAGCCAAGGTCTAAGTGGTATTGAGAGTAAAAAGTCTTCAGGCAGACCACCGCGATTAACAGACGAGCAAGCCAAACAGTTAACCCTGATGTTGACAGAGGCTGCCAAATCAGAGGTCGGTGGTAGACTCACTGGTCAAGATATACGACGCTATATATTGAGCGAGTTTGGTATTTCGTTTCACCTCAATCACGTCTATAAAATACTTTATAAACTCGGATTTAGCTGGCTTTCTAGCCGTTCTAAACATCCGAAACAAGATGTTGAAGTCATGGAGGCTTTTAAAAAACTTCCCCTTGTCAACGATCGTTGACATCCCTGTTTTTGTGTCGCCGGCTGATGTAGATATCTGGTTTCAAGATGAGGCGCGTATTGGTCAGCAAAATACCACCACCAAACTTTGGGCTGAAAAAGGTACCCGTCCGCTCGCAGTGAGGCAACAGCAATTCGAGTATGTCCATCTTTTTGGTGCGGTTTGTCCGAGAAACGGAGCAACTGAGGCCTTCATTTCACCTTACATCAATAAAGAGGTAATGCGACAACACTTGGGACAAATTTCCTTGGCGACATCAAGCGGGCGCTATGCTGTCGTGATTATGGATGGCGCGAGTTGGCATGCTAATGATATTGCAGATGATTTTGAGAATCTATCTATCGTAAAGCTACCGCCTTATTCTCCGGAATTAAACCCAATTGAGCAAGTGTGGAGTTGGTTGAGGCAGCATAAGTTAGCTAATCGTTGCTTTGAAGGTTACGAGTCAATAGTTGATGCCTGTAGTGAAGCGTGGAATGCATTCATTGAAGATAAAGAGCGTGTGAAAAAAATGTGCCATCGACAATGGGCAACAATGATCACTTAGTTATGCGGAATGGTATTACGAGTCAATAGTTGATGCCTGTAGTGAAGCGTGGAATGCATTCATTGAAGATAAAGAGCGTGTGAAAAAAATGTGCCATCGGCAATGGGCAACAATGATCACTTAGTTATGCGGAATGGTATTATTTACTTTCCCATTATTCAACTAAATTCTTGTCGGGTCAAAAGGCCTGTTGCAACCAGCTCGTGGTCCTGGCAATGTTTTAGAGCCGGGATCCAGGTGTTAGCTTTTGTTGTTTGGTTGTTAGGTTGTTTGGTATTCATAGCCTGCGGCCACTCACATCGTGTCGCAACGTCCAGCGTTAAACAGCATCTTAACTGACTTAAAAATGACAGATAAATATCCTGTGTAAGCCATATTCTTCACCTTTATGTTGTGTGTACTGTAAACAAAAAAAGTTGTAATAGTTTTTAGTGTTTTTTTAGTTAAATCGGCTAGCAAGTAAACTAAAGTAGTACGATAAACAATTTGTTTACTCCATAACCACATGAATTAATTGTATTTTCATTTCCTGCCGAATATTGAGCCCACTTTTAACGTGCAACCTCGCTTTTATTTGTCAGTGGCGTTAAATAAAACTGCTTTACATCAAGAAGATAGTAAATGTAGGATGTTAATAATCAATAAGTTAAAGGGCCGACTTTAAATTTATTTTGCCCTTCAATAAGCTGTTATACCTAAAGGGAAAGTATGGAGTTAATCTTCGAGCATATCCAAAAACAACCAGAGTTTTATGCTTGGTGTTTTGTGATTGTAAATGGGCTATGGGGAGCATTTCTGTACTTCAATAAAAAGAGGCATCAAGAAGAATTAGAAGAAATAAAACAGTCATTGAATCTCGATTTAGAGCGCAGGAAAAAAGTATTTGAGATGAAAACATCTCAATACGAAGCATATTTTAAAAGCATAGACGAAATGCACAATAGGCACCAAACTGACTACCAAGAAATCGTAGTACCAATACTGAATAGGTTTAATGCCTCTTACCAAAGGGCTTGTGAACAAAATGACTCACAAGCAGCAACGGAAGCAACAATTCTACTTTCAAATGAGATAAGTAAAATAACTTACGACGGGTTTAAGGAATTGCAGGTTATTCGTTCAGAAACTAATGCGCTTAGACTTACGGCAAGCGATACCGTTGCAGCTCTACTAGATGAGTTACAAGAATTGTATGAGCAGCTTTTTCAAATATCTTCCAAAATGGTGTCTGACCTAGTAAAAGTAACTATCGAAAATGATCAGGCATTAGCTGCTGAAAATCAAAATAAAATGAATGTGTTGGGTGAATTAACCAAGTCAAAATTTAATGAATTAAGAGAACAAATGCGAAATGATCTTAAGCAAATTTAGGTATAACTAATAAGGATAGGCCGCGCGAAGCCGCGTCCTTATCCCAAGTGTTGAACAAGCCCGAACACGTGAGATGTGACTCTTTATTATGTAATTAACAGTTCGAGAAAACGCGCTGTTTGATGTGATTGTTAGCTCGCTACTTTTCAGTAGGCAGCAAGTTCCCTTAGCCTCTTTGCTAATTAGTTAACTCGCTATATTTCAGTATCTTAAATTAACCCTCCACGGTATTCAGTTAAGCCATTATCCTTATTATCATTTTCAACATTAGGGTCAGGGTATTAAGTTTGTCGGTCGTTTCACTATGCCCATAAAGCGCATTGGTTGCTGACAACAGGGGCAACGGCGCGTCGCTAATCTGCGCTTTATCTCTGGAATGATTGGAAATACAGCCCCAGCAACCGCCAGCATCAGTTGTATTTGTAGCCTGAGTTTTTTGGCATTGCCTCTGAGTAATCCATAGTCGCGCACTCGTCTTAATCCCTTCGGTAATACGTGTTGCAGTATTAACCAGAGAAATTCTATGGTGGGTAAAGTGCGGACTTTTGTTGACTTTGTTTGGCTGTCTTCATACTCGAAACTCACATTGTCATCGACGAGCCTTTTGATGTTTTTGTCAGGCAGTACACCACGATAAAGATAGCGTGATAGATATTGCAGTGCAGGCAACCCTTTGCCCACATGCTGGCAGTCAACCACCCATTTTTTCGGCAGTGAGGTTGGCAGTTTGAGATTCAGTTTTACCAACTGTTCCAGTAAACGTGCGCGCCACACTTTAGCTAAATTGAAAGCGTTGAACAGGTATTTGCCCTTATTCTTTTTCCAGTGTTGTTGGGTTTTGTTGAAACTGCCCGCTGGAATAATAAAGTGAATATGCGGATGTAAATCACGCCGCCGGCTGTGAGTATGCAATACGCCGGTAAAACCAATATCACCGCTAAGCTTTGGTGAATTAAGCGCAAAGTCTTTGAGCACACTGGCAGCCACTGAAAACATGGCTGGATAGAGTGATTCCGGTTGATATTTAGCCGCCACATGCAGTTCATATGGCAACGTAAATGTCACCATAAAGTAATCGACAGGTAACAGTTTGGTCTGCTGCTTCGCTAACCAATCTGCCGTGGTGTTGTACTGACACTGGGGACAACTGCGATGACCACATGACAGCGGAAAATCAGCTGTATGAGTACACCCCTGACAAGTCCAGAGGCTGGCGCGTTGGGTATGAGTGCGGCAACTCAGCATGGCATTAATCGCTTGACGCATTGATGTTGTTATTTGGCCGTCATAAGCTTGATTAAACACATCAAGATGGTCACGTAAAATATCGATAAACTTCATATGTCACACTCCCACTTCAACACCAAATTATTAGTGAGCTGGTTAACCGACAAGGCCGTGTTCTTACGGGTAATTTGAGTGAGACGTGTATACCTTGCTGTGGTGTTTAGGCTGTTGTGACCGAGCAGGTGTTGTACTGAGCGTAAATCTAATCCTTGCTCTAGCAAATGAGTCGCATAGCTGTGACGTAAATTATGTGGACTGATAGATTTGTGAATGTTGCACTCAGAAATCACCTTTTTCATGGCCTTTTGAATACCACCGCGGTCCATCAGCGAGTCTGGTTTACCGTCTTTACCGGGAAATACATGCCGAGGATGGCGATGGGTTTGCCAGTAATACCGCAGCGCTAACAATGTGCGTTGCGGTAAAGGTACTAGCCTATCCTTGCCGCCTTTGGCGTCACGAATATGCACCTGCATCAACGCTGAATCGATATCGCCAACCTGCAATGAAATTGCTTCACCGAGGCGCAGCCCCATACTGTATAAGGTTAAAAAGCACACTTGATATCGCAGCTTATGGGTGAGGCTAATGACGATTGAGACTTCGGCAGGGGTTAGAATATCCGGTAGGCGTTTGACCTGCGGCGGCTTAACAATGTTGAGCCACTCCCAAGATTGATTAAGGACATACCGGTAGAAAAACTGTAATCCATTACGGTCGAGTTTTACGGTACTCCAGGAGTGAGAGGCAATTAAATCAGCAAAATAACGCTTCAAATCATCGGTTGAAAGGTTATCAGGGCAACAGTCAAAATAAGCACTAATGCGCCTAACGGCGCGACTGTACGCATCGATGGTAGCAGGTCGCTTGCCTTGCAGGGTTAAATTGGTAAGATGTTGTTGATAAAGAAAATCAAAGCGTTGTTGTTCATGAGTTTCCATGGTGATACTCCTAGGTAATGCCAAGGTAGGCAGGGTCTAGTAAGTATTTATGATGGTGAGAAAGATGGGCTTTTATCTTTTCTGCCGCAGAGCGGCTTCGTTCAACAAGTTGCTCAAGTTCGTTCGTAAACTCACTGGGACAATTAACAGTTGGTTTGGCGCTTCGCGCAAGTTTAACCAACTGCTAATTGCCCCTTAGCAAAGCGTTATGCGTATATTCATTACATCAGGGAAGTTGTTACAAATGAAGTTTCTTATTCTAAATCTATTGTTGTTATTAGCTTTTTCGGCAAAGACTCAAGCGGCAAGTTTTGATTGTTCAGCAAAATTAAACATGACTGAAAAAACCATATGTTCAAATACCGCTCTTAATACGCTAGATGAACAATTATCTAAATTATATTTTTTACGATTGAAAGAACTAAGTGAAGCAGATAAAACTG
This sequence comes from Shewanella inventionis, assembly GCF_019931735.1. Taxonomy (NCBI): domain Bacteria; kingdom Pseudomonadati; phylum Pseudomonadota; class Gammaproteobacteria; order Alteromonadales; family Shewanellaceae; genus Shewanella; species Shewanella inventionis. The sequence continues at coordinate 3,097,097 of NZ_CP082926.1, forward strand.
TTAAAATTAGTCATCAACGTGCTTGGTTAAGGGATAGAAATAGAAGATGTGAAAGTAATATTAATTGCTTAGTAACTACTTATGCGTCGAGAATTGAGGAGCTTAGTTTACCAATTGAAAAAATAAACAAAGTAAGCGCAAAATTTTCACATGAACCTAAACTTGAAAGTTTTAAAGTTGAAAAAAAGTGTAGTTTTTCAGATGTTACATTTCCGCCAAACTTAATTGTTTATGCTGGAGGTGCTTACAGTGGCTACAAAGTTAATGTACAAATTGACCAAAGCGGCCATCAAACGACAAAGTTTAATGTGGCAGTAAACTCTCCCGATGCTCCAGTAGCCTTAATATTAGGAGCTTATGAACCATCAATTTGGGATATAAAATGGACAGAAAAAACAAAAATATCAGCTGTCTATGCATCTGGTTATCATAGGCAAGTAGTTACTGGCTTACCAAATAATGTTCCTGTCATCACAAGTAGTTCTAGGCAAACCCCAAATTGTAAAAGTAACTTCTATATTTCCGATAAATCACTTAATAAATTAAACCCACTTTCAAAACGTTTGTTTGATAAGAAGGTAACCTTAGTTACTTTTGCTCAAAAAGGTAAACTTGGTTTTGGCGAAGCTTTTAATACTAAAACCGAATTTTATACTAATTCAGGAAATGCCATTAAGCGCCATATTGATCCATCATTACCGCTTGCAGGCAAAAAAGGATTAGAACAGCTAGTTTCGGAAGGTTTTATGCGAAAAGCAACAAAGGAAGACAGTGATAGATGGGCAAAATTAAAATTTAATATCCTCAAAGAAGATTTACCGCCTGTTTCAGGGGGGAATCTAGAGTCGAGATACAGACCGAAATTTTCTGCTACAGGATATGTAATTCTTAAAGAAGTGAGAATTCCGGCCGGCTTATTTGGTGCTCATAGAACCAATTTCTTTTTAGAGAATGGCGTGCCTTTTCCTGAGGGGAATTTAGGTCATAGCAACTTGTACGACTTCAATACAATGAAATGCCATGGCTCACTGTGCAAATATTAAACGCATAATCGGGTAGCCGGAGGTATCTAACCTCCAGCCCCCACACCACCCTGCATGCGGCTCCGCACAGGGCGGTTCATTTAGAACCCCTAACTAAACTTTCTGGTTAGGATAATGAACTGCCATCCATCCATCTCTTAGTGAATATAATCCTGCTTTCTTCAGATACTCAGTGCTTGCTGTATCCCCGGTGTTTTAGAGCTACGCCAAGGGCCTTTACTTGTGATACCACAAGCAACAGCGGCTTGGATCCTGACGCCACGTTTAAGTAAGTTTTGTACCTTAGTCCGTGGTTTTCGCCACTGACGCCAGTAGCACATACGAATACGCCGTCGGATCCAATGGTCTATGAATTTAGTGGGGTCAGGGTAAACTTTTGAATTTAGTGGGGTCAGGGTAAACTTTTATAAAAACACTTCAATACTTGTCCCTTGATCTAATTTATATCCAGAAATTCGTATGATATTTCAATTACAAACACAAACAAGGCTAAATCGAAGATACCCATACGGCGGATGTCATCGCGGCTATGACCTTCGAAAACATGGATGTTTTCGCAGAGCGCCCATGGATGGGTTTACCGCGTGTCATAGAAGTGATTTCATTGAGTATCGTTGCCTAACACCTTAGTTTCTTTGAGTTAAATGTTATAAAACATCCCTATCCAGAAATGCGTTAAATCTCTCAATAACAAACAAGGTTGAATCGAAGATACCCATACGGCGGATGTAATCGCGGCTATGACCTTCGAAAACATAGATGTTTTCGCAGAGCGCCCATGGATGGGTTTACCGCGTGTCATAGAAGTGATTTCATTGAGTATCGTTGCCGAACACCCTAGTTTTTTGAATTAGATACCATCTAAAATAGTACCCTACTTTAGTTGACTACTCATGAACTGGTGCAGGCGTAGCGCCAAGACGTTAGTGGCCGTAGACCATAAGTAAATAACCACAAAACAAAGCAAAACACCTGGATCCCGGCTCAAAAGCATTACCGGGACGACGTGTGAGTTGGGGCAATATTTGAGTTAAGACGACGAGAAACTAGCTACCAAGCTTTGTCAAAAAATGCGTTAGTGTAACTACAAACAAGGTTGAATCGAAGATACCCATACGGCGGATGTCATCGCGGCTATGACCTTCGAAAACATGGATGTTTTCGCAGAGCGCCCAGGGATGGGTTTACCGCGTGTCATAGAAGTGATTTCATTGAGTATCGTTGCCTAACGCCTTAGTTTCTTTGAGTTAAATGTTATAAAACATCCCTATCCAGAAATGCGTTAAATCTCTCAACTACAAACAAGGTTAAATCGAAGATACCCATACGGCGGATGTCATCGCGGCTATGACCTTCGAAAACATGGATGTTTTCGCAGAGCGCCCAGGGATGGGTTTACCGCGTGTCATAGAAGTGATTTCATTGAGTATCGATACCTATTGGTAAAACAAAACCACACACAGTAAATCCTGCACAAAAGTTCAAAGCAAACATGACACCTGGGATCAGGCTCAAAAGCCTTACTATGACGGCGTGATAGTTGGCATGGTGTGATAGTTGGGACGGTGTGAGAGTTAGGACCATGAGAAAGTAGCTAACATGCCTTTGTCACAAATAGTGTGAGTTAAATTTTATAAAAAAATTTAATTGGAACCATGATATTTTCAAATCTTTATTACGCTCGAACATCAGGTTAAAAAGTGCTTAATGAGTATCAAGCCTGTAGGTTTTTATTAATATTCAACTCACTCAAACAACTCACTTGCACAAAAAGAATTAAAATATTAACGAGATGGCACGCGGTAACAACTAAGCTCGGTTAAATTGAACAACTTAAACAAAAAGTGATAGTTCATTGCTGCCTGATTGATTGCTGTTAAAAATAGCCTGTTTATTTTGATAAGGATTGTAACGTTCAGCATTGATGTTTTGGCTGAATAACTTTTGCCCTGAACCAGATGTTGAACTGTGTAACTCATTCACTGAACCCGCTGCAGACGATCTAAGCAGTGAATCAACACTTTTATTGGCAGTTAGCCTTGATTGGCTCGCGGCAAGGGTTATTGCTTCTAACTGATTATCTGACGTTTTAGATGAATCTTTCATAAAAGGCGCTAATGGGTCACTGTTTTCTGCACGATTAAACAGATTCCCTAATTGGGTTAATTGCTCGCTATCTTCAATACTCATTACCGACTCTTGACGTTCTACCGCTAAGGCTTGTTTTGCCTCATTCATATTTTGCAATGCTTGAGCCGCAACACGAATATCAGCCATTGAAGGCTGAACAGGTGCCATAGCCGCTGCATACACCTTTTGCATTTTGTTTATCGTTGCTTGTGGATCGCCAGAAACAATTGACACATCGATACTCACCTCACCGTCGACAGCGTAACGCCTTCCATCGGGCCCCTTTTCATACTCATACCGAGGGCTTTGCGCATAACTTCCCCCCACTGCGGCATGGGCTTGCTCATGAGTTTTTACTTCAGAATCACGTTTAGCCAATTCAGCTATTTGCTGGGCTTCGGCTTGTTCAATTTGTTGCTGTTTTTGCTCTATTTGCTTACTAACTTGCTCACGTTGGTCAGTGTTTTTTTGCTCATCCTGAGTGTCTGCTTGTTCATCGACAACAGCTTGTGCATTATCAATGTCACTGACAGCCTGTGGCATAGCTTGATCAGCAACACTTTGGTTAGGCTCGCCAAATAAGGTAGGTAGCTCTGAATTGACTTGAGACAAACTTTTTGCGGCCTGCGTTACGGGTTGATACTCCTTTATTGCTGTGGCATTTATGTTAGTGAGTCTATTATTAACAGTGCTCCCCTGCCCAGGTTGTTGTAACACTGCGGCAATTGTCATTGGACCACTTTTTAGACTAAAACTGCCGGTGAGATTTACATTATCAACCGCCATTGCCGACTTGCCACCATCAACTGACGCAACAGAAACCTGCTGCCCAAGTAATTGAGCAGCGGGTTGAGAATGAGTCGTTAATGTAGAAGATACAACAGTGGTTGATTGAAGGTTTGATGACTTAGAAACAACAGTAGCAGAAGAATAACTCCCTCTGCCCTGTTGAATAGAAGGACTGACGTTAGATGTAGTTGCGGAACCGATTGCCGCGTTCATGGTTACACTTCGATATCAATCAAGCTGCCAATAGACTCAGAAGCCGCCTCAATCACCTTAGTCGAGGCCTGTGCTTGATTGACCGATTCAGTCGCCGATATTAAAGCCGTAGCAGTATTACTTTGTGATACTGCTTGCGAGCTCAACGTCACAGTGTCTTGTGGTACGGCTGGTTTTTGTTCATCAGGTGTGGCAACTGACGTGGTTGCTTGCGCTAAACCTTGTTGTGCACTTTGCAATCCCTGCATTCCTGAAGCATACGCTGATTGTACTTGCATCATTTGGCTCCTGATGTAAATCGTAAACCTAAAAATAAATTACGTATTTATTATTGCCTAAACCACCCAAAATGTACAGTTTTTAAACAGCAAAATTGCTCAGCTTAACTGGTTAACCAAGCCCCTTCCCAGTCTTTCCATAATGGATTGAAACCCCGTTGTTTTAGCGCTGAAACCACCTGGTCAACAGAGCGTTCATCACTAATTTCAAATTGATCAAGTTCAGTCTGTGGGTGTTGATATCCACCGGGCTGTGTTGAGCTACCCGCACTGATATGTGTAATGCCTAAAGGCAATAAATTATCTCGTAAATGGGGTAATTCACGTGTTGATAGACTGATTTCTAACTGGGGGTTAAATAATCGAAAGGCACAGATCATTTGCACAAGGCCTGCATCACTGAGCTCAACTTTAGGCTTAATCCCACCGGTGCAAGGCCGTAACCTGGGTAACGATATGCTGTAGCGGCATCGCCAGTAGTTTTTTTCAAGGTAATCTAAATGATGTGCCATTAGTAACGCATCTAAGCGCCAATCATCTAAACCTAAAAGGACACCTAAGCCAATTTTATCAATACCGGCTTTGGCAACCCGATCTGGAGTGGTTAAACGATTAATAAAATCTTGCTTTTTACCTCTGGTGTGATGTTTGGCATAGGTCTGTGTTCGATAGGTTTCCTGGTAAACCATAACCGCATCGACACCTAGTTTTGCCAAGAGTTGATATTCTGGGGTTTCAAGAGGCTGGATCTCAATTGCCACATGATTAAAATGAGCTTTCACCAGAGGCATAATAGCTTCAAAATAACTCGGGCCAACCTTGGTTTCATGCTCGCCAGAAACTAACAACACCGAGTCAAAACCTCTGGCTTTGATAATGGCTATTTCTTGAATTAACTCATCTTGATTTAATGTCTTACGTTTGACTTTATTGCTCATACTAAAGCCGCAATAATCACATTCATTGGCACATAAATTGGAAACATATAACGGGACAAACAACCCCACATTAGCCCCAAATCGCTGCCTTGTTATTGCAGCAGCCTGCTGCGCCATAGGCTCAAGGTAAGCCATGGCTGCCGGTGATAATAGCGCCATTAAACTGTTTAAATCCCCAGCGGGGTTTCGTAATGCGCGCTCCACATCTGTTGCGGTTGCTGAATATAAACTTAGCGATAATGAATCAGGGTTCAATTTAAAAAAAGTATCTGCAAATGTGCTCATCTACTTTCCCCTAAAAAACCCGTTAGTGGACTTGTTGCATAGGCTTGTTGATTAACAGCACCAAGTCCGGCCTCATAAGCTTGCCTACCAGCAATAACAGCCTGAGCAAAACAATGTGCCATTTTTTGTGGCTGGGCACTGCTTGCAATCGCGGTGTTTACTAGCACAGCATCTGCGCCCATTTCCATCGCACGGCACGCTTGTGACGGTGAACCAATACCTGCGTCAACAATAACAGGCACTTTTGCTTGCTCAATGATGATGTGCAAAAAGGTCTCTGTCGCCAGGCCTTGATTACTGCCAATTGGGCTGCCAAGAGGCATTAATGCAGCACAGCCAACGTCTTCTAAGCGCCGACACAAAACAGGATCAGCATGCACATACGGCAACACTGTATAGCCTTGCTCACATAAGGTTTGAGCAGCCAATAGCGTTTCGACAGGATCTGGCATGAGGTATTTAGGATCGGGATGAATTTCAAGTTTTACCCATTTGGTTCCTAACAATTCGTATGCTATTTGAGCTGCCAACACAGCTTCTTTAGCATTTCGTGCACCGGCTGTATTTGGCAACAGCTTAACCCCTGAACGTTGAAGCGGTGTCAGTAAATTATCGTGTTCAAGGTGTAAATCAATGCGCTTCATTGCAAGTGTTACCAGTTGCGAACCTGAGCTGGCAAGCGCCGCTAACATAATATCTTGGTGGCTAAATTTACCGGTTCCAGTAAACAATCTGGATGAAAATTGATGATCGGATATCGTTAACATACTAACCCCCAGCCACAGCAGAAAATAGGCTAATTCTGTCATGTGATTGGCATAGCACATGGGACCAGCGACTTTTAGGAACCACAGCGTCATTGACCACAATGGCGACCGAGTTAGGGCATATGTTTTTTAATATCAATAATTCAGATAAACAGATTTTAGCTGGGAGTGTTTCGTTCGTGCCATTAATTTCTACCAGTAAAAAAGACTGAGTATTAGCTATTATCATCGTGACTCTCCCAGGCTAAATGTTGTTGTGTAGCCGTGCAAACCTCACAATCTGGATCTTGAACCATTTGTGCGCTTTGCCAGACAAAAGCTTGCGCATCGAATCGATGTAGCTTGCCATAAGCCTTAAAAGTATTGGTGATATGCTGCACACCAAACAAAGCTTGTAAACTCGCGACTACCCCTACAGCAGGGCCTAACACCCCTTGTTGAGCGCAATGTTGAGCAAGGTGAATATCTGCCGGGTACAAACAACGATAACAACCGTATTGGTTATGATTAAAATCGATACAAAACACCTGTCCTTGATATGCACTTATCGCCCCACTCACTAGCGTGAGTTTGTGAGCAACGCAAATCTGATTAATTAGCTGCCTTGTTTCAATGTTATCTGTGCAGTCAAACACCACTGCGGCTGTCATTAAGCGCCTTGCCCAAACGTCAAGATGTTGATGGGTTAGTCGGTGAGCAAACACAGTTAACTTGATATTTGAATTAGCCTTAGCTAAGGCGCGTTTGGCGACATTAACTTTTAGCTCACCAAGATCAGAATCAACATAAAGTAGCTGTCTAGGTAGGTTTGACAAGGCTACAACGTCGTTGTCAATTAAGGTCATTGATTTAACCCCAGCGGCGGCAAGATACTGTGCAACCAATTGCCCAAGGCCACCCAGCCCCACAATAACAACGTGACTATTCATTATGGCAAGCTGCCCTGCCTCTCCAATATCGTGCAATAATATGTTGCTTGAATACTGCATATATTGCCGAGCTGATAAGGTATTCATACCGCCTCCTTAATCAAGGCTGAAGGAGTGCATGTGTGGCGACTTCGCGTGAGTTGCAACCAGGCATGATGCAACTCTCGATAGGCTTGTGCAGGATGCGTAGCCTGAGTTATCGCCCTCACCACAGCAACGTCACCGACCTCGCTTTGAGCCACATCGCTAAGGCAGGCTTTATCAATTCCACCAATGGCGACGGTAGGATAGTCTCGGCCAAAAAGACTCACATAGCGTGACAACTTAGCGATCCCCTGGGGTTTTGAAGGCATTTGCTTTGTGGTTGTTGGATAAATATGGCCAAATGCAATGTATGATGGCGAACATTGATGAGCCAGCAATGCCTCAAAATAACTATGGCTGGAGATCCCTAAGGCCATTCCAGCCTCTGCAAGCGCAGTGAGATTGGCATCAGCAAGATCTTCTTGGCCTAAGTGCACACCAAATGCATGGTGTTTTAGCGCCAATTGCCAATGGTCATTAACGAATAATTGAGCATTACACTCTCTGGCTAAGTGTATGGCTGCTTTAATATCAGTTTCTAGCTGCTCAATCGCTAACTCATCGTTTGCGTCAGTTAATTTGCGGCGAAATTGAACCGTTTTACAGCCCGCACTTAAAACCGCTTTGATTTGCGCTAAAGAGTTAAGCACAGGGTAAACACCCAGAGGCCCACTTAACGCAGCGAATGAGCGCTTGTTATCTGTAATATTATCTTGGTGATAATGGCCAATATGTGGCATTAAGGCTAAGTCTGTTGGCCAAGCTGTTCGCGCCAACACTCCTGGGCCTTGACCGACTGCATAGCTGTTTTGTAGCCCTTTAGTGACATAGGCTTTTGCAAGTACAACTGCATCATGAACCACAAAACCATGGGCGCTGAAACTGGCAATAGCCGACGACAATGTGCAACCACTACCATGATGATTAACCGTTGCAACTCTTGGACTTGTTAACGTAAACACCTGATTGTCATGATAAGGACTTGCCCCAAACACACGTTTTGTCACATACACATCCATTGCTTTATTGCCTTGCCATGGTGCATCACCGCCTTTGGCAACGACCTGGCATTGGTATGCTGTCGCTAACCATTGTGCCGCCAAAACCATGTTATGTTCATCATCATCGTGACTTGGTGAAGGTTTAGTTATCGTTACCGCTGAGCATAAACGAAATAACTCATGTTGATTGGGGGTAAGAACACTAATAAGCCCTGAAAATGGCGTAAAATCAATTTGATTAAATACATCACCACTACTGGCAACCATGACAGGATCTAGCACCACAACAGGTAATAGATTTTGTTGTTTGAGTGCACTAAGCCAGCTCGTAATAACATCAACTTGCTGTTGATTGGCTAGTAGGCCAATTTTGATGGCTGCTGGAGGCAGATCTGCCCATAAGGTGACTAATTGCGCCAACAACATTTTGGCCGAAATAGGTTCAACAAGATCTACGCTCACTGAGTTTTGAGCTGTAATGCTGGTAACAACACTACAGCCATGGCAACCCAAATCATTCATCGTTAACAAATCAGCCTGAATACCCGCGCCGCCACCACTGTCTGAACCCGCTATACTCCACACAATGGGGTTACTGCTATGGGGTTGATTCAATAGAGTTGATGTCATGATTGAACCTCTTTTGCCAAGCCAGAAAATGACACATCACTCATACTAGGCTGACTGCGCTGAGTCACCTCATGATAAAGCGACGAGCCAGTTGCTTTAAATTCAGCAGACTTTTGTGCCATCGCGTCAGTCTGATAGGCATTAGCTGACACCACTGAAATGGCTTGCGCTTTTGCACCATCAAGCAAACTGGCATATTCACGCACTTCTTGAGTGATTTTCATTGAGCAAAATTTAGGACCGCACATGGAGCAAAAATGCGCGACTTTAGCAGATTCTTGCGGCAAGGATTCATCGTGATAAGCACGAGCGGTGTCAGGATCTAGACCAAGGTTGTATTGGTCTTGCCAGCGAAACTCAAAGCGCGCTTTAGATAAGGCATTATCGCGTATTTGCGCACCTGGATGTCCTTTTGCAACATCAGCGGCATGAGCTGCAATTTTATAAGCAATTAAGCCTTGTTTTACATCTTCTTTATTGGGTAAACCCAGGTGTTCTTTTGGCGTAACGTAACACAACATTGCTACGCCATACCAAGCCATCATTGCCGCACCAATACCCGAGGTAAAATGATCGTAACCCGGTGCAATATCGGTTGTTTGTGGGCCTAGAGTGTAAAAAGGAGCTTCATCACAGTGTGCTAACTGTTTTTCCATATTGATTTTGATGAGCTGCATTGGCACATGCCCTGGGCCTTCAATAAAGGTTTGAACGTCATATTCCCATGCTATTTTGACCAGTTCACCTAGGGTTTCAAGTTCTGCAAATTGAGCTTCATCATTCGCATCTGCGATTGATCCTGGACGCATACCGTCGCCCAATGACAAGGAGACATCATATTGAGCACAGATTTGACAAATATCGCGAAAATGCTCGTATAAAAAGCTTTCTTTATGGTGGCTTAAACACCACTTAGCCATAATTGAACCACCCCTAGACACAATACCTGTCAAGCGTTTTGCCGTCATTGGCACATAACGCAACAACACTCCTGCATGTATCGTAAAGTAATCTACCCCTTGTTCGGCCTGTTCAATAAGCGTGTCTCGAAAAATATCCCAATTAAGTGCTTCTGCAACGCCATTCACTTTCTCAAGTGCTTGATAAATCGGTACCGTACCGATTGGCACAGGCGAATTACGAATGATCCACTCACGGGTTTCATGAATATAGCGCCCCGTCGATAAATCCATGACCGTATCGGCGCCCCAGCGGGTTGACCAAACCAGTTTTTCAACTTCTTCTTCAATTGATGAAGTCACTGCAGAGTTGCCAATATTGGCGTTCACTTTAACCAAAAAATTTCGGCCAATGATCATGGGCTCCGCTTCAGGATGATTAATATTAAGCGGGATAATCGCCCTGCCTCGTGCCACTTCATCACGGACAAACTCTGGAGTGATGCGTAGTCCTATTTGAGCGCCAAAGGCCTCTCCAGGAGAGTGTTGTGTGAGTACACTGTCTGTAACAGTTTCACGAGCCATGTTTTCTCTAATGGCAATGTATTCCATTTCTGGGGTAATAATGCCTTTTCGAGCGTAATGCATTTGTGTAACACACTGTCCAAGCTTTGCTCTGCGTGGAGCGTTAAGCACATCAAATCGCAGATGATCTAGGCCATCATCAGCTAATCGTTGCTGGGTAAACCTTGAACTTGCTCCATCAAGTAGTTCTGTATCTTGGCGTTCATCAATCCATGCTTGGCGAATTTTGGGTAAACCGTTGCGTACATTAATCTCAGCATTGGGATCAGAATAAGCACCTGCGCAGTCATATACCATGATAGGAGGGTTACCTTGTGTGATTGGCTGTTCATCTGTGCCGCCAATGATTGTATCGGTTTGAGTTATTTGCCTCATTGAGACATTAATATCTGCGCGGCTACCCGATAAGTAGACTTTTTCAGAGTTAGGATGTTGCAGTGGTTTTAAGGTATCAATAAATTGCTGAGCATTAGCTCGCGTTTGACGACGTGATGTTTGCGACATTAGCAACCTCATAAATATAAGTAGAGTTGCTTGCCTGGAGGGTGTTGATAGCAAAAGTAAACAACAAAATGCTTGCTGTTGTTTACGTCAATAACCAATTAAAAAATGAAAAAGCTGTGTAAAAACCTTGATAACCAACAATACTAGGAATTAAAGGTTAACTTACCGATTTATCGCACATTAATCATCTTCAAAAGTCATGATTATTACGCTTGTTTCCTTCGCAGGTTCTAGCCTGATCAGGTTCAACGGATCCCGAATAAACGGTCTCAGCCATAATGGCACTCCGACAAGATGTCACGCAGTATAAGCAAGCTTTGAGGGTAAAAACAAGCCCTATCTCACATCACACCGTTAAGCGATAGAAAATTGAAATACATACCGTCAATGCTCAGCCACACCTATCACCTACAGTCATCCTAAAGATCCACCATAGCGTTGACAGGTGCGGCAATTTGTCGCATTCCATCTATTTATTAGCAAGTTATAATTAATCGACAACTTATAAATCGATGATAATTATTCATCCTAAAAATGATTCGGTGATAATCTTGAAAAATAATAGCCAGCAAACTGTTTATGCTAATAACCGTACACACCTAACTTACTCACCAATCGCTTTCGCAATCATGGTGCTCATATCGCCAAATGCCTTGGCCAAACAAGCTAATATTATTATAGATACAGACATTGAGCGCCTTGAAGTTCACGGACAACAAACAACAAATAAAGATGTAGTAAACTCAGCTGAAAAGTTACTGTCAAAACAAGGCGTTGATTTTTCACAGGCAGGAGGCGTATCTGCTTTGCCCATTTTGAATGGTTTGATGGGCGACCGCATTAAAGTATTGATTGATGGCGGTGACATCACATCATCATGCGCGAATCACATGAACCCACCACTGTCATATACAGCGGCAAACCAAATCACTTTAACAGAAGTGATAGCAGGCGTGTCGCCAGTCAGTGCTGGCGGAGATAATATTGCAGGTGTTATTAATGTCACAAGCTTAAACCCGGAGTTTAACCAAACTGAGAAACTAAGCTGGCAAAATGGCAATGTGTCTGCCGGGTATCGCAGCGCAAGTGACACACTGCTGGCAAGTATCAACACTCAAATGGCCAGTAAAAACATCAGTTTGAGCTACCAAGGCGCCTATGAGGATGCAAACAGCTATACAGACGGTAATGGCCATAAGGTTCTAGACACGCTTTATCAAGCTCAAAACCATGCACTTATCGCGGCATGGCAAGATGAAACACAACAAGTAGCCCTTAAATTAACTCACCAACACATCCCGTTCCAAGGGTTTGCTAATCAGTATATGGACATGACCAATAACGACAGTTTTGGCGCATTACTTAGATATCAACAAACCCTAGAAAATGATGGCCTATTTAGCGCTCAAGCCAATTGGCACAGTGTCGAACATGAAATGGGATTTTTTACCGCAGAAAAAACCGGCATGATGCCAATGGAAACCTCAGGAAATGATTTCAGCTATCAGCTACATTGGCAATTACCTCTTAGCAACAACCGCACACTATTGCTCGGACAAGAATACTACCTGTACCAACTTAACGATAGCTGGCCAGCCATTGAAGGTTCTACCATGATGGGCCCTAACGACTACATCAATATTAACGATGGTCAGCGTAAGCGCGCGGCCGTGTATGGAGAATGGCAACAGGCCTTCAACAACCAATGGTGGATGTCTGCTGGGGTGCGTTACGAGTACGTGTCTACTCGCGCCGGTGATGTGCAAGCCTACAACACCATGAGTATGATGGGAATGACAAATGTTAATGCGCTAGCAGCTAGCGAATTTAATCAACTTAATAGACAACGAGACAATCAAATAATAGATGCGACCTGGTTGGTTAAATATCAACTAAATCATAACGAAACCATTGAATTAGGACTAGCGCGAAAAAGTCGAGCACCTAATTTGTATGAACGTTACAGTTGGGGCCAAAGCACAATGGCAACAACCATGATAGGCTGGTATGGCGATGGCAACGGCTATGTAGGGAACCCAGATTTAGTAGAAGAAACCGCCCACACAATAAGTGTAGGTTACACTCTTACAACAGAGGATTATTCAGCCTCTGCCACAACCTGGTATAGCGACATAACAGACTATATTGATGCCGATGTTATCAGTAGCTTCACCCCATCTAATAATCACACACGCAACATATTAGAATTTAGTAATGTCGACGCCGCATTATTTGGCGCGAGAATGGATATCAGCTATCAGTTAACTGAAAAAGACGATGGCAACTGGACAATCACATCCAATATCAGCGCCGCTCATGGTGAGCGAAACGATACCCATACCCCTTTGTATCAAATTAAGCCATTACAAACAGAGTTAGCCATTGCCCATCAATTGGGACATTGGAAAAACAGCTTAAGCTGGCAATGGGTTGCAACCAAAGAGCGAGTTGACAACAATCGCCTCGAAAACGTTACTGGCAGTTATTCTCTGATTAACTTTACCAGCACGATTGAATGGCAAAACGTCACCATGACAGCTGCAATCAATAATCTACTTGACCATTACTATCAACTGCCTCTTGGCGGGGTCAGTATTGCCAACTATAAACAAGATAACACTCAAGGATTTGAACAAATGGCAGGTACAGGGCGATCTATCGACCTTAGTGTCAGCTATAAATTTTAGCCAACACACTGTAATTCAGTTTTAAAATGGCAAGTGAATGACAGCCTAACCTTATTAAAGGCTGACGAAAACTTATAACACTAGTCGTGTCATATCAGCAATATAAAAAGCCTCTACAACAATGTAGAGGCTTCGTTATTTGGCACAGCGGACGCTGATGTTGTAAGAGTGAACCCACGACGCTCTGCTATCTTCCACCTAGCTATCGAGCTAAAAGAATAAATAAAAAAGACCAATAAAAAAGCCCTTACATTTCTGTAAAGGCTTCGTTATTTGGCACAGCGGACGCTGATGTTGTAAAAGTGAACCCGCGACGCTCTGTTATCTTCCACCTAGCTATCGAGCTATCTAAATATCTAACTATCTAACTAACTATCTATCGAGCTAAAAGAATAAATAAAAAAGCCCTTACATTTCTGTAAAGGCTTCGTTATTTGGCGTAGCGGACGCTGATGTTGTAAGAGTGAACCCGCGACGCTCTGTTATCTTCCACCTAGCTATCGAGCTATCTAACTAACTATCTATCGAGCTAAAGGAATAAATAAAAAAGCCCTTACATTTCTGTAAAGGCTTCGTTATTTGGCACAGCGGACGCTGATGTTGTAATAGTGAACCCGCGACGCTCTGTTATCTTCCACCTAGCTATCGAGCTATCGAGCTATCGAGCTATCGAGCTATCTAAATATCTAAATATCTAACTATCTATCGAGCTAAAAGAATAAATAAAAAAGCCCTTACATTTCTGTAAAGGCTTCGTTATTTGGCGGAGCGGACGGGACTCGAACCCGCGACCCCCGGCGTGACAGGCCGGTATTCTAACCAACTGAACTACCGCTCCAAAACGGTTTGTATACACTTAATAAAAATAACAACTTTTCAATTATCTATTTTATTAAGTGCAAACAGTTACTTGATTGGCGGAGCGGACGGGACTCGAACCCGCGACCCCCGGCGTGACAGGCCGGTATTCTAACCAACTGAACTACCGCTCCACTCAAGTGCGATGAATAATAAAGTTGTGATAATTAATCGTCAACTGTTTTTTAATTGTTTTGACTCGATTAGCTAAAAAACAAACAGAAATTAGTTTTTAGTACAAAATTCAAACATTAATCTGATAACACAGAGAAGATTAATGTTTATCGTCAGGCATAGTTAAATCGATGTCATCTAAATCTAAGCTTTCAAGTTGACTTGGCTCAGCCTTTTGTTCTTTTGGCGGATTTTGTTTTAAGCGTTCTTCAGCTGCGGCCATTGCTTTAGCTAATGTTTGACGCTTACGCCACACCACAATCCCAATAATGCCGACAATAAATAACACACCATTGACCACAATAATCCAAAAAATAGCATTATCTTTAGCTATTTGCTCTTCTATTGCGGCTTGTTCGGCAGCTTGCTCAGCAAGTTCTTCAGCAGTTGGTCCTGGCTTGGGCGGCTCAATTAAATTAAAAAACATCTCAGGCAAATGAAGTACAATTTCTCGCCCTTCTACAGTAGTGGAAACAACACTGCCTTTGACTCGGTAACTCCCATATTCAGTCACTTTAGGTAAATACAATATCTGTTCTGCACTGGTCATGTTTTGCAATGAAATAGGTACCTGTAAACCTGCTGGGCCGACAAGTTCAAACTCAAAATGAGTTTCTGCAAGTAAAACTTGGCTTTCATCTACGGTTAACTGTATCTGCCAGATACCCTTTAGTGGATCATTATTGGGCACCATTTCAGCGGTAATAGGCTGTTTCGATAACTTAAATGGCATCACATATTCACGCTCAAACACGTTGTTGCGTGCTGTGACGGTCAACGTATAGTGACCTGTGGGTTGTTCAAGATTTTGGGCGCCGGTAAATATTCCATCATCAGGCGCTTCATCTAATTCTTCACCATTGTCTTTATAAGCCCCAACAATAATGGTGCCTGTGGCAAAATTATCATCTCCAGCAATATGTTGACTGGTAAAACGCGAAGTCCATTCAACCATGTATTCTAAGCCTGGCATTCTCATGGTTAAATTGTCGCCCAGCAATCTGGCTGTGATCTTAAGACGCTCACCCTGAAACAGTGGTTGTGGCAAGGGTTGTACTTCAATGTCGAGTTTAGAGATTTTTTGAATAGTTGAGCCTTCAGTTACTTGCCCAAGTAACTGCCAAGGACCTGGCATGGGGTTTTCTATTTGGATCATGTCTGCAGAAATGCCATCAACCCATTTTACATTTTGCGGATGACGTGTTGAATACCATTTGCTTCCATCAGGTAACACCACAACCACTGGCGCAGAACCATAATCGCGCTGTATCACTAACGTTAAGCTTTCCACCATATAATCAATACGAAATCGATTTTTAAGCTCAGCGGCAAGTGAAGCCTTAACGGGGGCCGCCAATGCACTCGATTGCCAAGCCATAATCGGGCTTAGTAATAATAAAACAACTAAGGTAATGTGACGTGAAAGGCTAACAATCATAAAGGTGGGATTACCCTCTCCAAAGACATTTTCCAGACTTGGCAATGAGGTCAAGTCGTTGTTCGTGTAATACTAATTCATCGGCCGTAGCCCCAACTACTTTAAGATTAAACGCTGCTGTGTCGATTTTTTTTATCCCACCCGCTTCTTGACCGGCCTTTTCATTAGACAAATTAAACTTAATTTGTCCACCCGTCATAATTAAGTATACATCAGCTAGAATTTCAGCATCTAGCAATGCTCCGTGATAGGTTCTACGACTATTATCGATACCGTAACGCTTACACAAAGCATCAAGGTTATTTTTTTGCCCTGGATGCAAGCGCTTGGCAATGGCTAAACTGTCTAAAATAGAGCAAATATCTTTGGTTTTAGGCCCGACAGGATTGAGCTTAGAAAACTCATGATCCATAAAGCTAACGTCGAAGCTTGCGTTGTGTGCAACAATTTCAGCACCATCAATGAAGTCTATGAAATCTTGAGCGATTTGATGAAACCTAGGTTCATGTGCAACACGCTCATTAGTAATACCATGCACCTGAATGGCTTCTTCATCAATAGCTTGGCCCGGATTGATATACTGATGGTAAGTGCGTCCCGTTAATCGGCGGTTAATCACTTCAACACAACCAATTTCTATAATTCTATGGCCTATATAAACTGGACCACCAGCCTGATTCATACCTGTTGTTTCGGTATCGAGAATAACTTGGCGACTCGCACTTGAAATAATGTTCATAATTTTTACTCTTTAAGCCCTCGCCCCTAACTAAATTAAGTATACTGGCGTGAATATTTTGCTATGGTAACAATTTGATGGCCGAACTCAAACAGCTGTATATCTTTACCGATGGATCATGTTTAGGCAATCCAGGATATGGCGGTTATGGTGTGGTAATGAAATACAAAAATCACACCCATGAAATAGCCGACGGTTTTGCATTAACAACCAATAATCGCATGGAATTACTGGCTCCCATTATTGCGCTTGAAGCCTTATATGAGCCTTGCAACATCATCCTAACCAGTGACAGCCAATATATGCGTCAAGGCATTACATCCTGGATCCATGGTTGGAAAAAGAAAGGCTGGATAACCTCAACCAAACAACCAGTAAAAAATGTTGATCTATGGAAACGTTTAGACGCTGTCAGTCAACTACACCGTATTGATTGGCGCTGGGTTAAAGGCCATGCTGGACATAAAGAAAATGAACGATGCGACACATTAGCCAGACAAGCTGCAGAAGCCAAACCAAAGCAAGTCGATGAGGGTTATCAACCTTAAGCTGGCATTGTCTGAGCACCACGCATTAACCTTCGATGATATTATCAAGTCAATGCGCTTTTTACTCAAGCGAACACCAATCACAACAAAGCCAAAAAAACGTTGGAGGCTGGATATCGCTTGAGCAAAAGTGATACTAGCGTTTTGACAAACCAGAGCGCCCCGCAGTTGGGGCTGTAGCCCAGTTGGGTGCGCTGATCTTAGATTTATCTCGTATAGGTGTTAAAGGCACTGTGAGTTTACGAGCCACAATCACATATACACTGCCTGTGCCCGGTAACCAATTGGCTAAACTTTTTTGCCACCAGGGATGCTGTTCTGGCTGACGGCTTACAGGCCCGAGTAGTGAATGATGCATTAAACGCTCATCTGCAAGCACTTGATACCCTAATAAGCCGAGCCAGTCTTTCACTCTGGACGGCATAAAAAACTGGCCACTCCACGGGAGTTGACCTTGATACTTGGGTAAAATTTTGCCCGCAAAAACTGGACTCACAGGGTTAAAGCCCACAATAAATATATAACCACTATTGATGAGTACGCGGTCAAACTCACGTAAAATTTGATATGGATTTTGTTCAAACTCTAATAAAAAACAACTTATCACAGCGTCAATAACATGTTGCTGTAATGGTAAATAATGAGGATCAGCTTGAATATTGGCGTCTTGTCCTTTAAATGAGGAATAATGACGAGCAATAGAGCAGTTCATTGTATTAATTTGACTGCTTAACGCACCGACTTTAAGTAAATGATAGCCAAAAATACGTGGCCACCAAGGAGCAAGAGCTGCTTCAATTTCAGCCTGCAACACCTCACCAAAAGGCAAGTCTAGCCAATGTTGCGGTACTAACCTAGGTTCGGTCACGGTTACTCCTCTGTCTCATTAATCTTAACGTAACCAGCATAGCACTTGATGTGATTTGGTTTTATCCGTTACCCTAACAGATAAATCAACTTCACTCGAGCCAGATTATGTTTAAGGTACATACCATTGCAGCATTTAAAGACAACTATATTTGGTTAATACATCAAATAGGTAGCTCTAAAGCCTATGTCGTCGACCCTGGTTGTGCTCAGAGTGTAATTGACTATTTAGCCACCACAACATTAAATCTAGTTGGTGTGTTAATTACCCATCATCATAGTGATCACACTGGTGGGATAGCACAATTACAACAGCATTTTGATCATCGTCTTGTTGTTTATGGCCCAAGTAACGAGCAAATTGCAGGGCTCACAGAGTCGCTATCAATCAACATAAACACCACGATAGACATTAGCCATTTGGGTAACGTACAAGTCTTTGCAGTACCTGGCCATACCTTAGGACACATCGCATATTATATCGATAACAAGCTCTTTTGCGGCGATACATTATTTAGTGGCGGTTGCGGTCGCTTATTTGAAGGCACACCTAATCAAATGCTGCAGTCGCTTAAAATGTTAGCCCAGTTACCCGACAATACTGAAGTGTATTGTGCTCACGAATATACCCGAGCAAATCTTAATTTTGCCCAACAAGTGACTCCTAACAATATCGAGTTGAACAAATATTCACAAAAAGTCGATCAATTACGCTCACAAAACATCCCTTCCATACCTAGCACAATTGCCATAGAAAAAGCGATAAACCCCTTCCTACGATGTCATATAAATGAGACTCAAGTCGCAATATCGAACGAATACAAAATACCAAATATAGATGAAATACAAACATTTACACTTATGCGAGAGTGGAAAAATAACTTTTAGCCCAACATGAAAACACTTTAATAAGACAAGCCAAATGTTTTAATCTACAATGCAAAACTGAACTAAAGCATGACCAAAAGAGTCTCATAGGCATTTGGTATGTTCGATCCCTATTTTAAGGCCTGAGAACTTGAGGAAGTGTATCTTCAATGAAAGTAAATTTATTCATTATTGCCGGCACCATAGTGGCGGTAACTGGGTGTCAGACACTCCAAACGTCAACTGTCCAAACAGACAATGAACCAACTAAAGTTGCACTAAAGGCAAAAAGCAAAAAATCGGCTACCGTTACACTTGATGAAATAGAAGAGCAAGTGGCAGAGGTAAACAATTTGTGGTTGCGGATCAGCAAACAAATGTCATTGCCTACGGTCGATAATGCTCTTGTGATGCAATACAAGCAATGGTATCTGGATAATCCAAAGCATTTAGAAATTATCACCCAACGTGCAAGTCCATTTTTATACTATATCGTTGAACAACTCGAAGAACGCAATCTACCAATAGAACTTGCCTTGTTACCTATTGTAGAAAGCGGTTTCGATCCCTTAGCTTATTCGAGTAGCCATGCATCAGGTTTATGGCAATTAACACCGCAAACCGCGTTGTCTTTTGGTGTCAAAACTAACTGGTGGTTTGATGGCCGACAAGATGTTGCATCATCAACGAAGGCAGCTCTAGATTTACTCCAATACTTATACCCTAAAATGGACAATAACTGGTTTTACACGATTGCAGCGTATAATTCTGGTGAAGGCCGCTTACTCAATGCCATTAAACGCAACAAGGCTAAAGGCAAGGCCGCCGATTTTTGGTCGCTATCATTACCAAAAGAAACCGCTCATTATGTGCCGCAATTACTTGCACTGGCAGATGTCATTAAGCATGCCGATAAATATGGCATAACATTAACGCCAATTGAAAATACACCGCAAATTGAAGTGGTTAATATTGAAAGTCAGCTTGATATTAATTTAGCCGCTGATCTAGCTCAAATCGACATCGTCGACTTAAAAGCGATTAATCCAGGTTTAAAGCGTTGGGCAACAGCTCCACAAGGCCCACATCAGCTAATCGTACCAAGCGATAAAGCAGCAACCTTTAAACGTGCATTAGCCACTATTGAGCCAGAATCACGCATTAACTGGGTACGCTACAAAATTAAATCTGGTGATAGCATTAGCCGTATTGCCGATCAATTTGAAACCACAGAAACACTTATTCGCAGCAGTAACGGCATTAAAGGCAACAATATCATTGCTGGTAAGTTCTTGATTATCCCTGTGGCAATCAAAGATCCTGATTTAGCAACCATGACAGCTGACCAAATTCTCGCTCGAAAAGCCGTCGTGAAATCTAGCCCTAACAAGCAGACTTATACGATTAAATCTGGTGATTCGTTATGGAAAATTGCGCAATCTCAACAAGTCTCTGTTGCTCAATTAATGAAGTGGAATAACCTTAAGCAACAATCAACATTAACTGTGGGTAAAAATCTTGTTATTTATCCTAATGAAGTTACCGCTAATACTAGCGGAACAGAGAAAACCGTAAACTACCGCGTTAAATCTGGTGATTCTCTAGCACGTATCGCGACGAAATATAAAGTGACCGTTGCTGAGTTAATTGAATGGAACAGTTTACAAAATAGTAAATTAATTCAACCAGGCCAAATCTTGAAATTGATTGTCACGAATAGTTAGAAACCATCAATTATTTAAGACATAAAAACGGACAAGATAAAACTTGTCCGTTTTTGTTTGTAATACCTATCAGGATAAATAAGTCATCAGAAATTATAGGATAAATCGCTTAAAATAAGGCAGAAATTGCAGCAAGCGAGTTGTTCTACCGTCAAAATTTCTAACAACATTATAAGCGATGTTAACCAGTAAGAATGATCACATTCTTGTGCTGATTGGTATCATTACGTTCGAATCATTATGACATTAGGGTTAATGGTTTAAATTCCTAGCTTTTTAAACAAGCCCTCTTTAAGCTTTTCTTTTGCTTTGTCTGCTTCGTCTTTAAATTGGCCTTCTAACAACGCTTTAGTATCTATGCCAAATTTAGGGTCTTGAAACGTCCCTTTAATTGTTACTGGTATATCAACCCCTTTAAGAGACTCATCAACGCCTTCTCCTTGACCTACTAGCGAACCAACAACACTTGTGGTTAACGAATAGTCTAACGTTTCAGTTGCAATATTAGCTAACCCATTACCTTTTAAACGAATAAGCGGTGACGCCATCGCAAGATCAGGGTTCGTTACAACCGCATCTTTAATGCTAAAACTGCCGGTTAAACTGGTAAAATCAGTTTTCAATTCTTCTTTGTTATCGGCAGATAAATCACCTTGTAGCTTTTGTTGTGCGCTACGGATCATTTGCGGGATATTTACTCCGTACAATGAACCATCAGACACCTCAAACTGGCCAGCAGCATCAAGATTTTGTTTGAGTTTTTCAGGGATTAAACTAAACCCATTGCCTTTAACTTGAAAGCTGGCTTTACCAGAAAGTAAATCAACTTCAGCGGCATCCTTTAATAAAGGACGAATATTAACGCCCGTCAATACTTTTTCAAACTGGTATGTTGGCACAGCTTTACGACCATCAAGCTTGGCTGTCAATGCAAGTTTGCCTTCATACAAATCAGCCGTTAATGACGATAGCGTTAGCACACCTTTATTAATAGCCATGTTTAATTGCCAATTTTGCGTCAACAAATTACTGACTTTAATCGACTTTGCAGAGAGTTTTACATTGGCATCGATAGTGTTAAACACTGATAAATCCGGTTCAACACCCTGAGCGGCCTCACTATCGGTCGAACTCGTTTCGGCTTGGTTTTCTTGTGGAGGAAAAAGTGCATCAACATCAATATCGCCAGCATCTAAGGACATCACAATTTTAGGAATACTGTTTGCGTAATTCACCTTAATATTACCAGTAGCTGCAATATCCATTGCACTGAGCTTTGTAAGCTGTAATTCAATGGTTTTTGCATCTAATGCCATGACCACTTGAGTTGTCATGTCGGCTGTAACCAACTGATTAGGTAAACTGTCGCCTTGCGCTTTATGGCTCATGATAAAATCATTAATGGTGACTTGTTTCAACGCTTGGTCAATTTTAAGCTGTCCTTTACCTGATGAAGTCACGGCCATGTCTGGTAACGCAGCCGAAAACTCGTAAGCAAAGTCTGCCAATTTACCCAAACTAAATTCACCTAATGTAAAACTTTTTAGGCTAAAAGTTTGAGTTGTATTTGTTGCCATATCAATTAAATTGATATTGGTGTTTGTCAACGCTACGCCACCGATATCGAGTGTTTGCAACGACATTGCTGCTTTTGTATCTTTTGATGCTGACGGTGCTTGTGTGTTGCTAGCGCCCTCACCGGTTAAGCCGTCAAAGCTTGTTTCACCATTTTTTTGTGTCACTAGATTTAACGTTAATCCATCGAGTTTTAATAACTCAACTTCAATCTGTTGACTAAACAATGGCATTAATGCCACATTCGCAACCGCTTCGTTAACATCTAACATTGATGCGGGGGTAAAATTTTCTGGGTTTGAAAGTGAGATACCACCAAGTTTGATCCCTAAAGAGGGAAATACACTCCAACTGAGATCATCTGTAATCTGTAAATCTCGACCCGTTTGCTTTTTAACAGCATCGACAATTTGCGGTTTAAAATTGTTAAGGTCAAAAAACATTGTTAAGTAAACAGTAATGCCTACAACCAGTGTTAGCATAATCGCTAATAACCACTTTACTAGTTTCATTGTTATTTCCTTATTTGAATTTTTCTATTGTAAAATAGACAAATCTAATGCTTGCTGGCTCACAGCTATGCCATTGAGATCGGCATAAATCATCATCCCTGGTGCAACGTTAACCCCTGCAATTTCGATAATAACATTGACTTCACCTACATCTTTTTTGTCTGTTTTAATCGGGTTCGTGCCTAAAGCTTGTACCCCAATTTGCAGGGTAGCGAGCGTGCCAACATCACGCACACAGCCTTGAATAATGATACCTTCCCAGCCATTTTTCACAGCATTGAGGGCTATCATGTCCCCTAAAAGCGCGCGTCTTGTTGACCCGCCACCATCTACAACGAGTACTTTGCCATGACCCGCTTTGGCTAGCTCAGATTTAACCATTGAATTATCTTCAAAACATTTAACCGTCACCACTTCGCCAAAAAATATCGGCTTTGCGCCATAAGATCGCCACGCAGATGACAATAATGTCAATTGTTCAGGGTAATGGTCGAATAAGTCAGGTAATAGATCGTGCATAAGTCCTCCTTGAAAATCAGAATCTTAGGTTACTGATAAATAAGCAACTGAACAAGTTTTGTTAATTATTGATAATCTAGCGTTTGCTTTTTACCTAAATCAACTAGGCGAGAGGTGACTTAGTAGTCAAATATGAATATAATCCCAAAAAATAACGTAGACAATCATACTTATGAGCAACGATTTAAATTTACAACAAATGATGAATGCGTTTGACGAATTAGATTTTGAACAACGCACAACTTCAAACCTTGAAAATGCCCGTAATAAACAACAAATGACAGCGTATATCAATTCGCTAGATTACAGTTTACGGCGTTTGTTGATTTTACAAGAGTCGGTCAATGCGATTGTTGAACAAAAGCAAGCCGATCTTATTAAACAAGAGCATATTCAAACTTATAAGACGAAAATAATTAATTTATCGCGCCAATATAATATTTCATATCAAGATGTCATTAATATTATGGCCCAGCTTTCACACCAATAGATGATTGGCATTTTATTTCAATTGTTAAGTCGTCGACACTTAAGGCGACTTAACTCATCAAAACTCTTACAAACGTTAATCATTGACTCAACACACACTTGACCATGTTAGCCAAAATATATTGGCTAAACACAATTAATGTTTAGTTGTGAATAAACATGCTTATTTATGCTGGCGAGTGATTGGGATTTGCCAATACTACAGCAGCATTAATGTGTTGACGAAGCCAACTAAGTGCATGATCAGTTTGCGTATTACTGTGCCAGTACAAATGCGTATCTATATCTGACAATGTAAAAGGTACGGCATACATCGCTAAATTAGGATCCGTAAATTGCAACGCAATTGATTGCGGCAATGTCAACATTAAATGAGTGCCTAACACAATTTTAGCTGCCGTTTGATAACGCTGACAACGGTATTTAATCAACCGATTCACCCCTTGTTGTTGCAATAGAAAATCCTCCATGACTCTGCCAGTTGGCCGATTTGATACCACGATATGCTCTGCCCTCAAATAATCTTCTTGTTCAATGGTGTTTTTAAGCCAGTTTCTGCTATCAACAAGAACACAAAATGGATCAGACAGTAACGGGGCGTGCATTAAAGGTGGATTGACAGCCCTGGCAACATCGATAGCCAGGTCAACTTCGCCACTGGTTAATTGCCGAGTGAGTTGCTCTCTTGATAACGCCATACTGACAATTTTGGCTCGGGGTATAAGTTCAACAAGGTGTTCAATCAACAGTGGCAAAATTTGGCTTTCTAATGCTTCATGAATGGCAATATTAAAAGTCTGCTCAGTGGTTAACGGATTGAACTCCCCACATTGCTGCAACACTTGGCGAATGTGATTTAATGCATTAATAAGTTGTGGCGCCATGCGTTGACATGCTGCGGTAGGTTGCATCTGCATGCCTTGACGTATAAAGAGTGGATCGTCTAGCACCAGTCGCAAGCGCTTTATTGCATGGCTAACAGCAGAAGGTGTAATAAATAATGACTTAGCGGCCGTTGTCATATTTTGTTGCGCATAGAGTGCTTCAAAAATTTTTAACAAATTTAAATCAAGTTGCTGGATTGCTTTAGTATCTGCCATTTTTTTCCTGCCGTGGTGTAAGGTGAACCGCAAGCGGTTATGAATACTATTCAACATAACCTATCATGTTATTTCATTTCGTTCACTCAAATTACTGGGCTATGCTGTCTACTGAATTCATAAACCGTACTCTCCATTAGTTACCTGTATATCCACTCAAATAGGTTTGAACATGAATATCTACGCTACAGAAAAATCACAACATTATTTAGCGCAAGTGACCTCATTTATTCACGATAAAATTTTACCCGTTGAAGCCGAATTACTTGCCGAAAATAGACGCCTAAATCATCATCAGGATTGGACTCAATGGCAGTTGCTGCCACACATTGAAACATTGAAACGCCAGGCAAAAACACTTGGTTTATGGAATTTATTTTTACCCGACTCCGAGCTTGGCCAAGGCCTGAGTTGTGTTGAATACGCGCCTTTAGCTGAAGAAATGGGCCGTTCACTGCTGGCTCCTGAGATATTTAATTGTAATGCCCCTGATACCGGTAACATGGAAGTGCTATATCATTTTGGAAATGAGCAACAAAAAGCCCAATGGCTAACCCCACTTCTGTCTGGTGATATTCGCTCCGTGTTTGCCATGACAGAACCGGATGTCGCTTCATCAGATGCAACAAATATGCAAGCCACCATCATCGAAGACGGCGATGATGTGATCATTAACGGTCGCAAATGGTGGTCAACTGGGCTTGGTCATCCTAACTGCCAGATCATGATTTTTATGGGGCTTTCAGATCCTGATGCGCCTAAACACCAACGCCACAGTATGGTATTGGTTCCTATCAATACCCCGGGAGTAACTATCACTCGAATGTTAAGCGCATATGGAGATTTTGATGCGCCGTACGGCCATGGAGAAATGGAACTTGTCAATGTTCGTGTGCCTAAAAGCCATGTCATTATGGGACTCGGCAAAGGGTTTGAAATTGCTCAAGGCCGCTTAGGGCCGGGCCGGATCCATCATTGCATGCGTGCTATCGGCGCAGCGGAGCGAGCCCTGTCGTTAGCAATAGAACGAGGCCAATCAAGAGTTGCCTTTGGCCAGCCCATAATAAAGTTGGGCGGTAATCTTGAGCGAATTGCACAAGCACGTATGGCAATAGATCAAGCCAGACTATTGACCCTAAATGCCGCATGGAAAATCGACAATTTAGGCGTAAAACATGCCATGACGGATATTTCTGCAATCAAAGTCGTGGTCCCTTCAGTGTTGAGCCAGGTTGTCGACATGGCCATACAAATTTATGGCGGCGCCGGTATGAACCACGATACACCGCTAGCAGGATTTGCAGCTATGGCAAGAAGTTTACGTTTAGCTGATGGGCCAGATGAAGTGCATATGGCAATGGTGTCTCGTCTTGAATTAGCAAAATATAAATAATGGTAATAGCGATGAAACCAAACACACAGTCTAGCAAAAATGTGGTAATAACTGGCGCGGCTTCAGGGTTAGGCAAAGCACTAGCGATAAAATGGGCTACTCAACAGGCTCACGTGTGTATAGTTGATATCAATCAACAAGCTGGTGAACAGGTGTGCCAACAAATAACCGCATTAGGTGGTAAAGCATTTTTCATACATTGCGACATTACCAACACTGCCAGCATACAAGCACTTATCAAACAACTTACATCGTACTGGCAAACAATCGATATATTAATTAACAATGCTGGCGTGGCCTCGGCCGATAAAATAGAGGCAGAACCACTAGCGCAATGGCGATGGGTTATGGAGATCAATCTTTTTGGTATTGTTAATATGTGCCAGCAGTTTGTTCCCATTTTTAAACAGCAAGGTGGTGGCACTATACTGAATGTCGCATCGCAAGCAGGATTGACCCCCATTCCCTTTATGTCCAGTTACAATGCCTCAAAGGCTGCTGTCGTGTCTTTGTCAGAAACATTGCGTTTAGAACTGGCCGATGACAATATCAACGTCAGTGTATTATGCCCAGGCTTTTTTAAAACTAACCTTGGCAGCAGTCTACGCACTCAACTGCCAACAATGGAAAAGCTCCTAGGTAAACTGTTTGATAAATCACCCATCAATGCAGAGCAAGTTGCTGACATTGCATACACAGGTGTCTCAAATAATCGATTTTTGTTATTAACCCATTCGCAAGGCAAACGTCTATACCAATTAAAACGAATATTGCCACTGAATTGGTACTGCAAATTGGTATTGAGACAAACACATCGTTTAAGGCAAATGTTAAAGGAGGAACAACGCTAATGGTTCAACAATATCTTGATAAAGCCAAAGCCATGCGTTCAGGTGAAGAGTTAGACCCAGCAATTATCGACCCATGGTTAAAACAGCACCTTGGTGGGCTTGAAGGCGATTTAACCATAACCCAGTATACTGGTGGCGCATCAAATTGGACTTACTGTTTAAGTTACGCCAATAAAGAGCTCATTTTACGCCGAGCACCAAAAGGCACTAAAGCCAAAGGAGCTCATGACATGGGGCGAGAGTATCGTTTACAGCAAGCGCTCAAGCCTGTTTACCCCTATGTCCCACGCATGCTGGCGCATTGCGACGATGAGAGTGTGTTAGGTACAGAGTTTTATGTCATGGAAAAGCTCAATGGCATTATTCCTAGGCAAAACCTGCCTAAAGGATTAACAGTAGATGAACAGCAAGCAAAGGCGCTATGCACTAATGTGATTGATTGTTTAATCGAATTACATCAAGTCGATATAGAAGCTGCCAACCTTAGCCATATAGGTAAAGGCGAAGGATATACCCAGCGCCAAATAGATGGATGGAGCCAACGTTACACCCAGGCTAAAACCTGGAATGTCCCTTCGGGTACAAAGGTGATGGATTGGCTACAACAACATAAGCCAACTCAAGAGCACATTTGCTTAACTCACAATGACTTTAGATTTGATAACGTAGTACTCGATCCTGATGACATCACCAAAGTGAATGGCATACTTGATTGGGAGCTGGCGACATTAGGTAATCCGTTAATGGATTTAGGTAACACCCTTGCCTACTGGGTTGAAGCTGATGATGATTTTTTAGCGCAAATGACACGCCGCCAACCTACCCACTTAAAAGGCATGTTAACGCGTAAGCAAGTGGTTGAATATTATTGCGATAAAATGAATATCACCATTGATGATTTTCGATTTTACGAAGTCTTCGGTTTATTTCGCTTAGCGGGTATTGTGCAGCAAATATATTACCGTTATCACCATAAGCAAACTCGAAACCCCGCCTTTAAGCAATTTTGGATTTTTTCACACTATTTATTGTGGCGTTGTCATCGTGCAATGGCGCAAAAAGGTTAACCATGACGAATATTTATTTAATCCGTCATGGGCAAGCCAGCTTTGGCACCAACAACTATGATAATTTGTCAGATTTAGGCCATAGCCAGGCTAGGTATTTAGGCGACTATTTTACTCAGTGTTTAATTCAACCTAATCACGTTATTAGTGGCAACATGACCAGACATCATCAAACCCGGGATGCCTGTTTGTCTAATATGTCAGCTAATCTAGCCAATAAATCATTACAAATAAGCGACAATTGGAACGAGTTCGATCATGAAAATGTGATTGCGGTTTATCGACCAGAACTGGCCAAGCCTGAAATGATGAAAGCATACCTTAGCTCACACCCATCACCGACAAGAGCATTTATTGAGCTTTTTAGCCAAGCCATTGAACAATGGCAACAGGCTTCAAACAGTGAACAATATACAGAATCTTGGCAACAATTTACTCAACGCGTGGCGGATGGATTGTCAGATTTATTACAACAGGCTACCGACAAAAACACTATTTTTATTTACACTTCTGGTGGTGTGATTAGTGCCGCAGTGATGCAAATTTTATCTATTCCTAAATCTGAGTTTTTTAATATTAACAGGCAATTAGTTAACTGTGGTATGACCCAATTACAACTTAAACGACAACGACTAAGTTTAATCACCTTAAATGAACATCGCTATTTTACTGGTGAGCAACACCATTTATTCAGCTTAATTTAACCCAAAACACTCACCCCTGCTCTTTGGCATGTTTTATTAAAGAGCTAACAATAATAAAGAGTCAATGATGAGACGAACAAATATATTAATTACTGGAGCAAGCTCAGGTTTAGGGCGTGGCATGGCCATTGAATTTGCTAAACAAAACCATAACCTAGCGTTATGCGCAAGGCGATTAGACAGATTAGAAGAATTAAAACAACACTTGCTCACCATAAACCCAAGTATCAAGGTGTTAATTAAACCACTTGATGTAAATGATCACCCGCAAGTATTTGATGTATTTAATCAATTTAAACAAGAAATGGGTCAACTCGATCGAGTCATCGTTAATGCAGGTATGGGCAAAGGTGCCTCAATTGGCACGGGATATTTTGCAGCTAATTTACAAACTGCGCAAACCAATTTTATTGCAGCAATAGCACAATGCGAAGCTGCCATGACTATTTTTCGTGAACAAAATAATGGCCATTTAGTCACCATATCATCAATCAGTGCCGTTAGAGGTTTTAGGCGAGCCATGACAGTTTATGCAGCAACAAAAGCGGCACTAACATCATTAACGGAAGGTATTCGGATAGATGTAATGAACACCCCAATAAAGGTCACATGCGTGCATCCTGGCTTTATTCGTAGTGAAATAAATGAAAAAGTTAAAAAAGTGCCCTTTATTGTTGATACAGAAACAGGGTGTAAAGCCATGGTCAATGCCATTCAAAAAGAGAAAGCCAACACATTTGTACCAAGCTACCCTTGGGCTTTATTACACTGGGTATTACGTATCGCCCCCATTAGCATTATCGCTAAAATGAGTTAATCTGCACTATCATCTGCATGGTTACTCAGTGCTGCACGCTTATTGTATCTTTATACTACGGATGCAATAAGCGTCATTCAATCTGGCTTGTTGTTCAACGTAAGGTTGAATGGTATATGCGTTAAGTCTACCTGTGTTATTGATTTTGTTTGATAAGTAGCTGTTCAAAATCAGCGACCGAAAGTGGTTTTGATAACAGATAACCTTGGCCTAAAGTACAACCTGCTGCAACCAGTAATTGTTTTTGCTCTTCAGTTTCAATACCTTCGGCGATCACTTGCATATTAAGCTTACCTGCCATCACAATAATTGCTTCACACAGTGCAGCATCGTTATTGTCAATTGACATATTTTGTACAAAACTTTGATCGATTTTTAAGTAATCAAATGCAAAATTCTTTAAATAAGAAAAAGAGCAATAGCCTGTACCAAAATCATCTATGGAGATGGTTATCCCCTGCTGACGTAATTTTTCAAGCGCTTCGACCACCTCAGCTTGATTTTCCATTAACAAATGTTCAGTAATTTCAATTGAGATAGCCTCACTTGATATACCTTGTGCAATCAGTGAATCAGCCCAAGCTTTAACAAGTTTACCTTCATTGCGATATTGCACTGGCGAAGTATTAATACTAATGGATAAATTTGCACAATAACGCTGTCGCCACTCATGAGCCTGTTGAGAAACCTGGTTGAATATCCATTCACTGATCTCAACTATCAGGCCAATTTCCTCGGCAATTGGGATAAACTCTATCGGAGAAATCATGCCTTTTTGAGGGTGGTGCCAACGAATTAATGCTTCAGCTTTGGTTATTTGATGAGTGCGTAAATCAACTATAGGTTGGTACACCAAATGAAATTGTTGTTGTTCAACCGCGGTGCGTAAATCATCAATCATTTCCATTCTTTTTAAAAAATCGGTACTCATATTTTCGGTAAAATAGTGAATACTATTTCGACCGCGAGTTTTAGCTCGATACATCGCTTGATCTGCATTCGTCATTAACGCATCAATGGTTAACCCATCATTAGGATAACAAGCAAGGCCAATACTGGCTGTACAATAAAAGTTTTTTTGCTCTATTACATAAGGTTGTGCCAGTGTGGTTAAAAGTTTTTGACCAATTTTATCGATATCTTCAGGAGAGGTAGTCCCAACAAAAGCAATGATAAATTCATCGCCACCTAAACGGGCAACAATGTCATTTTTTCGGATACTGTTTTTAATTCGACTTGCGCACTCAATAAGCACACTGTCGCCTGCTGCATGGCCCAAAGAGTCATTCACATCTTTAAATTTGTCTAAATCAAGCATTGCTATTACCAATTGCTTTTTATCTCGCTCAGCATTATCGATTGCGTTAGAGAGATGCTCATTTAATAAATGTCGATTGGGTAATTGGGTTAAGGTATCAAAATTAGCCTGATGCCAAATAATATTATCCGCTTTGTCGCGCTCTATAGCGATGCGAGTCAGATTGACAAATTGTTCAACCAAAGTAAATTCATTGTCTGTTAGCGTCACATAGGCATTAAAGTAAATCGCAATTGTGCCTAAAATATTGCCATGGTGGCTGATAATCGGTTCAGACCAACACGATACTAATTGCGCTTTATGAGCTAATTGTGCCCATGGTGTCCAATTTGGGTGTGAAGCTATATCACTTACAAATACTCTTATTCCAAGCGCTGCAGCTTCACCACAGGAGCCAACTCCCTTTTTAATAGGAATGACGTCGACGGCTTCTTTATAAAAATCAGGAAAACTTGGCGCGGCAATCAAACGTAATTGTGTCGCAGTATCATCGACTATAGAAATACTGCATATTGTTCCAGGTAATTCATTTTCAATGCCTTGCACCACAGTATTTAACACTTTAGATAATTTGCTCGAGCTGGCGATAAGTTCCAAAATAGTATTTCTAAGTTGGTTTATTTTATCTTTTTCCAGTAATTGCCGGTTTTTACGTTGCATAAATAAAGAAAAGATTAATGAGAAAACCCCAGTAACTACAAACGATGCCATAATGAGCGGTAAGGAGAAATGTTCAAAATCTTGATACGTTAATAGCCCTGCAATAGTGATTAATAAGCTATTAAGCACACAAGCTATCACTGTCGGTAATAGGTAAAAGCTGGCGATAATAATAGGAAAAAGCCAAAAAATTAATTCGCTTCCGACAATATGAATACCAAATAAAATAGTAACATGAGCAATGATGGCAAATAGACCACTAAAAAGCTTAACGTTACTCGTAAACCAGACACCGATGAAAATAAAAGAAATTCCGCCAACGGCAATCAGATCGACAATAATTCGGAGTGTATTGTTTTCGATGATACTTTTAATCAAAAATGGCGACAAAATTAGAATTGCTGCAGCAGTCACAGCAAGTAATATTTTTTCTTCTATCGAGCGATTTTCCATTTTCATGGTCATAGTTATTAGGCGCCCCATAAGCGTTATTCCGTTACATTTTCAACATTAGCACGTATAAAAAAGAATACCTAAACTGAGTTAACATTATTCAACTAAATATAAAATTTACAAAGGTATACAGGCAGGGCAACCGCATGAGTGCTTGCTTTTTGAACTCTATGTTTAACCTGCAAGCAGAAGAACAAGAAACCATCCTAACTATGAAGATTTATCGAACTACGGAAGTTTGTTAAACGACCTTAATCTGTTCGAAAAATGTTCGCGTTCTCGCCCTGCCGATGTTCCATAGCCTAATACCATTAATCAGCACAATAATGTGATCATTCTTACTGGTTAACATCGCTTATAACCTTGTTAAACATATTGAAGGTAGAACAACTCGCTCGCTGCAATGTCTGATCACTTATTTATCAAGATTAGTGTAATACCATTTCCATTAATTATGTGACCAATCAGAGTCGCTCAGACTGTTCAGTTTGAGGCGCATTGTTGAAATAATGGTTATTCCCTTCTAAGGCAATGCAACAAAGAAATGGACTGTCTGAGCGTCTCCTGCAAGGCGGGTTTCTGTGCCTTCTATGCTGCTTAATAGTATTTTGACGTACGACTGCATGGATGCAGGAGGTAGAGCAACGCAGGAGCAGTTGCCGAGAGCAACTATGCCTACAATCCTATTACTTGCCTAGAAGGCACAGAATTACCGCTGAATGACCAGATAATTAGTGGAATTGGTATAAGAGGATAATGAATTAACTGGTACAAGTAACATTGTGATAAGTGCGTTGTGTAGCAGAGTAACGTTGTTAATAGCAAAAATGCTGAACGATATTTTCAGCATTTGAGGAAAGAGTTGAGTCATAAAAGCGGTGATGGAACTCATTTCCGCTATGGCTATGCAGCTACAACCTGACGAGCTTTACGAAGAGGATGCAAGCGATTATGCATGACTTTAATGGTGTCAAATTGTGCTAGCGATTTACTGTCTGACAATTCGCAATGTTGCGATAAATTCATTACGGTAGCGGCTTGTAAGCCATTATCAATTACTAATACCAATACCTTAGAATAACCACATTTCAATTGAAATAACTTACCGATTTCGCAATACACGCATTCTTCACTAACATCAAAAAACCAAGATTTAGGCATTTGCGATTGCAATAAAAAATGAGCAGCAGTGGCATTTAACGCAGTTTGTACAATAGCAGCATCAGAGATTTGCAGCACTTTAGGAAGGGTTTCTAGCATTTTAAGATAAAATTTTGCGTGTTCAACACTAAACTCAGTTGCGCATAACGCATCTGGGATTAATTGTTTAGCTTTATAAGGGGTTAAGAACTCCATCTCGGAACCCAATGAAATACTCAGTTGCTTGCAAGTCTCATTGTATTCCCAATGCCAGTCCTTGTTTGGCATTAATAACATGGCTGTCTGCACCTAAATAAAAATGAACACCAGTGCATAATAGATGAATTTTAACGCAATATCAAAAAATAATTAAAAAATATAACATATGTATCATAGTGTTAGTGCGATCGAACGATCAGCAATTCGATCGCGGCATGATTTTTGATCAATAACTAAGCAAAATAGATGTTATTTTACGCAATAGGCTTTTACGATCTGATCAATTAATGTTGGGCCTTGATAGATAAAACCCGAATATATCTGAACCATCGTTGAACCGGCATCAAATTTTGCAAGTGCATCTGCGGCGCTATTGATCCCACCGACACCAATGATCGGGATCTTTCCTTGTAAACAGGTCGATAATTGTTTGATCACTTGAGTCGATAAATCAGTCAAAGGTTTACCACTTAACCCACCCATCTCTTCTGCGTGTTGCAATCCTACTACCGCATCACGGCTCAACGTCGTATTTGTCGCAATCACGCCATCAAAGGCATTACTAATTAAAGAGTCAGCAATGGCTTGGATCTCTTCGGCAGACAAATCTGGGGCTATTTTTAATGCTACGGGTACATATTTACCGTATTTTTCGGCTAATTCTTTTTGTTTAGCTTTAATCGAACTCAGTAAATCATCTAATAACTCACCGTATTGCATGGCGCGCAGACCTGGCGTATTTGGCGATGAGATATTGACCGCAATATAACTGGCATATTGGTACACTTTTTCCATGCAAATAAGGTAATCGTTTTTACCCTGCTCTACCGGCGTATCTTTATTTTTACCAATATTGACACCCACCATGATGTCTGTTTTTTTAGCAATAAGATTACGGACTAAATTATCAACGCCTTTATTGTTAAAGCCCATTCGATTGATAATTCCTTGGGCTGGCTTTAGCCTAAACAAGCGTGGTTGATCATTACCCGGTTGTGGACGTGGGGTAACGGTACCTACTTCAACATGACCAAATCCCATCGCATGGAACGCATCTATTGATTCGCCATCTTTATCTAATCCGGCTGCCAAGCCAACAGGATTTGGAAAAGTTAATCCCATGCATGTTACGGGAGCAGACTTTACATGCTGGCGATAAAAACAATTTAACGGCGTATTCCCGGTCATTTTCAAACTGCCGATAGCAACATTATGTGCTAACTCAGGGTCCATCTGAAACATGACTTTTTGTGCGATTTTGTAAAACATGGTTTCTCCTAGACCTAAAAAAAGCCCCGGCAATCGCCAGGGCTTATTAACATTATAAAACTACTTCTGACCTTCGCAATGCAAAATCAGTAAGTTCAGTTCTCTAAGGGCGACTGAGAACTTAGCAAATTCATGTGTTTGTGAAACCTTAAAGTCTGAAAGCATATGGTACCATCTTTCAAGCAATGGTTTGTTCAATGTCATCCATTCATTAATCACACTGTCAGCATTACAGGTATCTGTACAGGTTCGTAGCACAGCAGAACTTAACGCACGCTGTTGCCAATCAAGCTCTTCTCTAAACGCTGCTCGCGCTAGGGCTTGCCAATGGTTTGCAACAGGTTGAGCACTAATTTGTTCTAAGAACCAATGTAATTCTACCTTAGCACCTAATTTAAAATAGGTTTCAGACACTAACTCGAGTGTCTTATTCTCAACTTGAGCAATTTGAGCAATGTCTAACGCAGAGAACAATGTACTCATTTTTGCCACAACTTGTGCAACTGATTGAGGTACATTCTGGTTAGTAAGTTTTGTGATTTCAGCAGAAATTGCTTTCACTTCTGCTGCAATCATATATTGGTCAACATTTGCCTTAAGTTGTTCATATACTGGTTTAAAGAACGCAACCGTTTGCACAATATCCTGAGCACGATTACGGTGGCGAATAAACCAACGACATGCGCGGCGCATATTGCGACGTAACTGATGCAGCATTTCACCTTGTACATGAGCTGGAATAACACCGTTTAAGTCAGTTATTGATGTAGTGAGTTCATCAAGGCCAAACACTTCACGCGCCATAGTATAACAAATGGCGGCTTCAGCAACTGTTGCCCCTGTCTCATCTTGCATACGTTGTACAAAATTAAAGCCCATATCGTTAACTAATTCATTGGCTAACGAGGTTGCAATAATCTCACCACGCAGTGGATGAGCAGTCATTCTGTCGGCATATTTAGCTTGTAACTTTTTAGGGAAGTAAGCCACTAACAGTTTACTTAAAAATGCATCTTCTGTGATTTCTGGCGTCACCAACTGCTCTTTAAGTACCATTTTAGCGTATGCCACTAATACTGAGAGTTCTGGACGTGTTAATGCACGGCCGTTAGCTAAACGTTCTGCTAAATCATCATCACTTGGTAAAAACTCAAGAGCGCGGTCCAATTTACCGTCTTTTTCAAGATATTGGATAAAGCGGATTTGCTCTTTGAGCTGCGATACGCCATGCACTTGAGTTACCGAAATAGTGCGAGTTTGGTCTTTACAGTCTTGGATCACAATGTCGCTGACTTCATCAGTCATGTCTTCAAGTAAGCGATTACGTTGTTTAAGCGTTAACTCACCCTCTGCCACTAATGTATTCAAGAAAATTTTGATGTTCACTTCGTTATCTGAGCAGTCTACACCACCAACGTTGTCAACGAAGTCGGTATTCATACGGCCGCCATTAGCGCAGTATTCAATACGACCTAATTGAGTACAACCAAGGTTGCCGCCCTCACCAATAATCTTGGCGCGAACTTCTTTACCATTTACACGTAAAGCATCGTTGGCTCGATCGCCCACTTCGGCATGTGTTTCTTTACTCGACTTAACGTAAGTACCAATACCACCATTCCAAATTAGATCTACTGGCATTTTCAGTAGCTCTTTCATCAGTTCAGTTGGGTTCATGCTGTCTTTATCAGTGTCTAGCATTTGCTTGATTTCAGGAGACAACTTGATTGATTTAGCTGAACGTAGGAATATTCCCCCGCCTTTTGAAATCAATTTAGTGTTGTAGTCTTCCCAGCTAGAGCGTGGTAAAGCAAATAAACGTTGGCGCTCAATGTAGCTTTGTTCAATGTTCGGTGTTGGGTCGATAAAAATATGCATGTGGTTAAAGGCGGCCACAAGCTGAGTTTGCTCAGATAACAGCATACCATTACCAAATACATCACCGGCCATGTCGCCAATGCCTAAACAACTGAATGGCGTGGTTTGACAGTCAATGCCGATTTCGCGGAAATGTCGTTTAACCGATTCCCATGCACCACGAGCGGTAATACCCATTTTCTTATGGTCATAACCGTTACTGCCGCCCGACGCAAAGGCATCGCCTAACCAGAAGTTATATTCAATGGCAATCGCGTTAGCGATGTCAGAGAATGTTGCAGTACCTTTGTCTGCGGCAACCACAAGGTAAGGATCGTCTTCATCATGACGAACCACATCAACAGGTGGAACCACTTCACCGTTAATAATGTTGTCAGAAATATCTAACAAGGCGCGGATAAAAATGCGGTAACATTCTTGCCCTTCAGTGAAGAATGCTTCGCGACCGCCTTCAGTAGGCAGCTGCTTACACACAAAACCACCCTTTGCACCCACTGGCACAATAACGGTGTTTTTAACTTGTTGTGCTTTAACAAGGCCTAATACTTCAGTACGGAAGTCTTCGCGGCGATCAGACCAACGTAAACCACCACGCGCTACTTTGCCACCGCGTAAATGTACGCCTTCAACACGAGGTGAATAAACGAAGATTTCAAATTTAGGCAAAGGTTTTGGCATTTCAGGGATTAAGCCTGGAGCAAACTTAAATGAAACGTAGTCTTTAGCCACACCACCGGTTGCCGTTTGATAAAAGTTAGTCCGCAACGTAGCGTTAATTAAATCTAAGTAACGACGAATAATACGGTCATCATCAAGGCTTGATACATCATCGAGTTGTATATTGATCTGTTCTAAAAACTTACTCAGAGTACGTGTTTTTAGTTTTGGATTAAATTTACGGATGAACATTTTCACCAGTAAATCAGCCAATTTTGGATAACGACTGAAGGTTTCTTCAATATATGACTGGCTAAATGTGGCATCGATTTGGCGCATGTATTTAGCATAAGCGCGTAAAATAGACACTTCTCGACCACTTAGGCCTGTTGACAGCACCATGCGGTTAAAACCATCGTCTTCAAGTTTCTTTTGCCACACTTGTAGTAGCGCAGTTTGGAAACGGTCTTGGCTGTCGGCAAGGTTCTCAGTGGCAGCACCTTGCACTGTCATTAAGAAATCTAAAATCCAAAATGTTGCGCCGTCATTGGTTTTAACTTCATAAGGACGTTCATTAATCACACGTAAACCAAAGTTTTCAAGCATTGGTAACACGTCAGATAAATGAATAGGCTCGTCTTTATGGAATAACTTCAAACGTACTTTATTATCATTTAACGCAGACTCTTGTGGCTGATAAAACAACATGCCTAATTTGTGGTCATCGTCTAATGCTTCTAAATGCTGCATATCAACAACAGCTGAGCTTGGCAACACGTCATCTTTGTAGCTAGGCGGGAAAGCATTTAAATAACGCTTTGTCAGACCGGTACCGGCTTGTTCACCTAGGTCGTTATTTAATGCTGTATGTAATTTATCATCCCACGAGCGTGCAGCTTCAATAAGGTTTCTTTCAATAGCGGCCACATCAACATCCATATCATTATTATCAACTTTGATAATGTAGTGAGTTCGAGCCAAAGTAGACTCTGAAAAATACGTGGTGAACTCAACATCTTCATTACTTTTGAAGTGTTGTGCCAAAATTCGTTGAGTATCTTGACGTAATTTGGTGTTGTAACGGTCCTTAGATACATAAACTAAACACGATAAGAAACGACCAAAACCATCTTTACGAACAAAGAGTTTTAGCTTGTCGCGATCTTGCATTTCTAATACGCCATGGGCCATATTAGACAGTTCATGATCTTTAGCTTGAATTAGCTCGTCACGCGGTAAGTTCTCAAGAATATTCATTAGCGCTTTATAATCGTGCGAGCGCGGGGTTAATCCTGAATTATCAAGGATCCGTTGAACTTTTTCACCCAGCAATGGGATCTCTCGAGGGCTACGGTTATACAGGTTAGATGCATATAAACCGATGAAACGGTCTTCACCAATCACATTCCCTTTTTTATCGAAACGCTTAATACCAACATAATCAACATAAGCAGGACGATGAACGCGGCTTTTAGCAGAGCTCTTAGTTAATACTAATAAGGTGTTATCTAACGCTTCTTTACGAGCTGAATCAGATAAGGTTGACAATAAAAGCCCTCTCTCACTTTGAGAGGTTTTAGAGCGATTCATTAACCCAAGGCTAGAGTCTAAATCAGGTACAAGCTCCACGTCGCCTTCTACACGTTTTAAATCGTAATAACGGTAGCCCAGTAAAGTGAAGTGGTGATTGTTTAAGTAATTTAAAAAATTAATCGACTCTTGTAATTCAGTTTTATCGCCAGGAAATGGGCGAGAAGGTAATTGATTGATTGTATCAGTTAATTTATCCGTCATTAACTGCCAGTCATTCACAGACGCTGCAACATCAGCAAGTACCGATTGGATCTCTTTTTCTATAATTTTAATGTCTGCATCGGTATTTTGCTTGTCAATCTCAATTAAAAATACTGCAACACTGCCGCTGTTTTCTGCTGCATCTTTTAAAAATGACACGCCAGTAACTGCATTTTTTTCACGCATTACAGCTAAAGGAGTATGCAGCATCACGTGTGCAGTAATCCCCATGCGATTTAGCGCCATGGTTAACGAGTCAACCAAAAATGGCATATCGGGTTGGATGACTTCAATAATAGAATGTGACGATTGCCAGCCATGTTTCGCTTGGCTTGGATTAAACACCCGAATGTGTGTTTGTTCAGGTAAGGTTTTGTTTAGGGCGTTCCACAAACTTACAACTGCACCATACAAATCACTGTCATTACGCGCATTGAGATCGTCTTTTGACATATGGGCGTAGAGACAATTGGCAAATTGCTCCACTTGTTTAGCTTGAGAACTAGGGATTTTTGTGTGAATTAAATTGACTACATTTTCAAGTAGTACAGAAGGCATTGCATCTTTCAAGGCCATGTTGCAGATTCCTTAAGCGTCTATGGCAGCGCTCTTATCATTATATGGATGCTTCGGCTTGTTGATTCGGTCGGTCCGAGTCATTTGTATTTTTCACGTAAACAGCTGTTTTGCGTTTTACAAAAGAAACTCATATTTGAGATCCGCTGCAAAGTTTATTACTAAATTGCTGCTATATCGAGGAAAATTTTAGTGGTACATCCTCTATAAATCCAGTTGATAAGTGATATCTGTGTTTAAAATGACATTTAAGTCGTTTAGATAGACTAACTATGCAAAATAAAAAAGGGAGCCAAGCTCCCTTTTTTGTTCAATTGTATGTTTTAACTATTTTTTTCGCCAAAACACAGCTGAAAGTGCCGGTAGAATAATAATTGCGCCTAACATATTTACTAAAAACATAAAGGTCAGCAAAATCCCCATGTCCATTTGGAATTTAAGCGCTGA
Organism: Shewanella inventionis; assembly: GCF_019931735.1. NCBI lineage: Bacteria > Pseudomonadati > Pseudomonadota > Gammaproteobacteria > Alteromonadales > Shewanellaceae > Shewanella > Shewanella inventionis. The sequence goes on from NZ_CP082926.1 coordinate 3,137,512, forward strand.
GAAAAACCAAGTGCTCACCCCAATAGCCAATGTTAAACCGGTGAAAATAACCGCACTGCCACGCTCAACTAACGCTTCAAAATAGGCTTGCTGGATAGGCATACCATTTGTGAGCTTATTCGACATAGTCGACAAAATATAAATACCGTAATCAACCCCAATACCGACGCCTAATGCAATCACTGGCAACGTACTCACCGCAAGGCCTATATCAAGTAAGGTCATCAACGCTTGAGCTAATGTCGACACAACATACAAAGGGATAATAACGGCAATGGTCGCTTTAAGTGATTTGAAGCTGATTAAACATAAAACAAATACAGCACCATAGACATAAATCATCATAGGCAACTGCGCTTCACTCACAGCCTCGTTTGTCGCGGCCATAACACCCACAGGGCCAGAAGCCAGTTTAAATTGCAAGGTGTCACTATTAAGCTCAGCAGCAACGGCTTTCACTTTTTTAACAACAACCTCAATGGTTTCAGCCTTGTGATCTTTTAAGAACAAATACACTGGCATAACAGAGCAGTTACCATTTAGTAAGCCTGATGTAGTGGGTACTTGCCCAACAGCCTGTACTAAACTTGCTGTAGTACGGGGTAAAATCTCCCAACGTGGATTACCTTCATTAAAGCCCGCATTCACTTTTTGAGCGACAGACGCCAAACTGGCCGTAGATTCAACACCTGGAGTGTTTGCAACCATCCATTCAAATTGGTCAATTTGCGACAACACAGAATGATAGGTACAAGCTTCAGGCTCTGCTTCCACAATCACAGTCATCACATCTGTAGTGATTGAGAAGTGATCTGTAATAAAAAAGGTGTCTTGGTTGTAACGTGAATCTTGATGCAATGCCGGGGCGCCACCTTGTAAGTCACCAATTTTCATTTTAGTGGCTTGCTGAAATCCAATACCGTACAAAATTACGGTAGACACCAACACGATAGCGGCATATTTAGGTGTGGCAAAATTCGATAACCAGCGCCATAGATTTTCAATTCGCTTGGCTTTCTCAGGATTATCTGGCGTTTTTGGCAATTCAAAATAAGAAATCACCAAAGGCAACAAGATAAGGTTTGTGAGAATAATTACCGCCACACCTAGCGAAGCTGAAATAGCAAGCTCTCGAATAATCCCAATATCAATGGCAAGTAAAGTTAAAAAACCAACTGTGTCAGATAATAACGCAACACCGCCTGGAACTAATAAACTGCGAAATGCTGACGCTGATGCCGCTTTAGTTGTTTGGCCATCAAGCACCCGACGGCGTACGGCATTAATCATCTGAACACCGTGGCTTACCCCAATGGCAAACACTAAAAATGGCACTAAAATCGACATCGGATCTAACCCAAATCCAACAACTGTCAATAATCCTAATTGCCAAAAAACAGCTATTAAACTACAAACTAACGGCAAAATGGTTAGCATTACCGATTTTGAAAACAAATACACCATTATTGCTGTAATAATGATTGCGATTAAGAAAAACAATAAAACGCCTTTAGCGCCCTCTGCTACATCTCCCGCCATTTTAGCAAAGCCAATAATATGAATTTTAATCTTATCGTTTTCAAACTTAACGCGCAGTTCTTGCTCTAATTGATTGGCAAACGCAATAGTATCAATGGGTTTACCAGTTTGTGGATCAAACTCCATCAACTGTGCGGTCACCATTGCAGAGGTATAATCATTACCAATCAAACGACCAACAATCCCGGCTTTTTCTATATTGTCGCGAACAACGTTTAAGCCAAATTCATCATTACTAAAATCGGCAGGGATGACGGGGCCACCGGCAAAACCATCTTCAACCACTTCAGTAAATCGAGTAGAGGGTGAAAACAGAGATTTAACTTGTGAGCGTTCTACACCCGGAATAAAAAATAATTGATCGTGCACATTTTTTAGCGCATCAAAAAATACCGGGTTAAATATGTTGCCACTCGTATCTTCAACAGCAACCATAATGCTGTTTGCACCACCAAAGTCTTTTTGATGTTTAGTGTAGGTTTTCATATACGAATGGTTGAGCGGAATATTTTTGCTAAAAGCCGCGTCCATTTTTAATTGGCTGGCTTGGTACCCTAAAAATAAAGTAATAAAAATAAACGAAAGAATGACCCATTTCCGATTTCGGAATAAATGAGATTCAAATCCATTGACCAGTTTTTCTAACATCTTTTCGGCCCTATTATTGTTGTTTTAATTATCCAATTTAACCTTTCGGTTAATTAAGCTGGAACAGTCCTTTAGAACCGGCAAACCATAATTGGCCTTCACTGTCCTTTGCTATTGCAACGATGTTTTCACCTTGGCGACGCGTGACCATTTCAGCTTGGGTGCCCTCTACCGACAAGACTATCCCAGCGTTACCCACAAGATATAATTCATTATTTGCAGTGACAAGTGCACCATTAATGGACGACTCGACAGGTAATTCAACCTGTTGCCACTGAGACAAACTCAAATCAGATTTAAACACATGACCACGCAACCCCATAACATAAATGCTGTCATTTACCTGTATGGCATTGAACATTGACCCATCATAATCAAAATCAACTTTTGTGAAGGTGTGTCCATTATCATCCGATACCGCAACCATACCTAACTCACCGACTAATAATAATCGTTGATCGGCTAAACGAATTAAACGATTAAAATGTGGTAATAACGCTGAGCGCTCAGACAAATACAAAGATTCATCTTCGGCTTTTAATTCATTTAAATAGGCAATATCTTCTTCAAATAATAATTCTTGATGAAATTCATCTTGCCAAGTTTTACCACCGTCAGCGGTTCGATAAAACAGGCCATAAGCGCCAACAGCAATACCATCATTAGGGGTATAAAAACGCACATCTAAAAAGGGCTTTTCAATCTTGACTGATTGCATCTGCACAGACCAGGTTTCACCACCGTCATTGGTATGAATAATCGTTGCATCATGCCCTACGGCCCACCCTTTCATCTCATCGAAAAAGAAGACTTTGGTTAATTGAGTTAACACAGGAGTAGCAACTTGCTGCCATTGACCATTTTTGAGCAATAGCACATTACCACGTTGCCCTACGGCAACCAGGCGATCACCCGCATTGGCAATATCAAGTAATAAAGAGGATTGAGCTAAAGGCTGAATTTGAACAGTTAATGGGTCGAGTTGGGCATCTACTGAAGCAGTATATAAACATGCACTAATCCCAATCGCCACTGCACTGCGAAGCATGCTAAACGTCATACAAACTTCCTTAACAATGAAGGGGCGCTTGGCGCCCCTATTTTATGGCTAATTAACGAATACCAGCGCGTCTTAATGCATCTGGTGTAAAGTTAGATTCAGAAAGAGAAGCATCAAAGTTATACATGCGACCTTCGTTATCTAACCCCATTGCCAAGTAGCGACGAGATTGCAAGTCATGGAATACTTCTAACGTACTCCAATTTGTTAATGCATCGTAATAGTTAATAGAATGAGCCACACCGACACGATACAACTCATCACGGTTGTCATACATATCAGTTAAGGCAATTTGCCATGAATCTTCATCGATATAGAAAACACGCGATTTATAGATATGGCGCATGCCGTCTTTCAACGTTGCTTTCACTTCCCATACACGATGTTTCTCGTAACGCGCAAATTCAGGATTAATATGACCAGGTTTTAAAATTTGTTCATATTTTAATTTGTCTGAATGTAGCTTGTAGTCATTGTAAGGAATATAAATTTCTTTTTTACCAACAAGTTCCCAGTTGTAACGTGAAGGAGAACCGTTGAACATATCGAAATCGTCTGTGGTTCTTAGGCCATCAGACACTGTGCCTGGTGTATCAAATGCCACATTAGGCGCTTTACGTACGCGACGTTGCCCAGTGTTATAAGTCCATGCTTGACGAGGCAATGCCTCTTGGTCCATGGTTTCTTTAACTAATAACGCGGTACCTGCTAAACGGGCTGGCTGAGTCACAACTTGCTTAAAGTAAAACAAGGTGTTGGTTTCTTTTAGCTTGTCTAATGTAATTTCAGGGCGAGTATACTCAAAGCGAATTTCTTCAGCATTTTCAACTAAGGTGTATGAGCCTGTTGAAGTTGGAGCCGCTTGGCTACGATATGTTTCTACATCCACACCACGATAGCGAAGAATATGATTCCAAATCACTTCTAAACCATTTGCAGGAATAGGAAAAGGTACCCCAATAGTCGCACCAGAAATACCATTACCTTGAGAAACTAGTTCTGCGCTAACAGCATTTTTCTTTGTTGCATCATAAACATACTGAGGAACAGATGCACTGCGACGTGTTTGATACACATTCATTTGGTACGAATCAGGATACAACTCAAACAGTTTGTTTTGTCCTGGAGTTAAAAATTCAGCATATTGAGCTTTATTGGCATTTGTGATGGTAAATAATATTTTATCATCAGGAAAAGGATCTGGGTGATGCATCCCCTTAGTATAACCCGCAACAGGCTGAGTAATACCACCATCCCAAGCAGGAATTGAACCATCTGCATTAGCCGCTTTATCACCGCCTAATGGCGTTAAAGTTGTGCCCAATTTGTCAGCGTCAGCTTGTGATACTTTCGCCAGCGCAGCAGGTGCACCGAGTGCCATAATCACTGCTGCCGATAATATCGTCAGTTTCTTCATTATAATTATCCTTTTAAATCGAATACTTGACGTTGAAAGAGATATAATCTCTGTCTGTCATCGCATTAGTTGTTCCTACACCACCAAAGAAGTTGTTGTAAGAAAGATCCGCTCCCCAACGACTCTGATAATCAAAGTTTAGACCCACAGCAACAGATTTTCTGCCTTCTGTGAATAAGAACATTGGATCAGGTGTTATACCATCAACGTCGTGCGAGAAAATCACGCGAGGAGACATGTTTACCCCAGCAAACACGTTATTAAAGTCGGCTTTAGCGACTAAACGGTAACCCCAAGCAAAATCGGTTGGGAATGGATTGGTTTCTGGACCGTTGTGTAATGCTTCAATGATACCTGGCATATCTGGATTACCACCAGAACGCGCAGTACCAGGACCACTTAAACGTAACTCATCAAAACCTGGCATATCATGGATCCATACACCGCCAACTTCAGCGAGCATGGTCAAATTATCTAAGCCAAGTGTTGGGCCAAATAAATGTGTGAATGTCATCTGAGCCTGAGTAGTATCTCGGGTGATATAACCGTCAACGGTTTCACCTGGATCATACACATCCATTTGTGAGATGCCATCTAAATCAGGACGTAGACCGGCGTTTGCCAACTGTTGAGGCATTGCAGCCAACAGTAATTCTACATCATCAATTTGTAACGGTTCATCAACACGGTGGGCAATCTCACCCGCTACTGAAGTTTCACCAACAAGCGTGTTAAAACTAAATCCATACAATTGAATATCTTCAGGATACACAATCTGAGCTTTAGTAAATGTTTCCATGCTAAGAAGTAAATCACGATCGATTTCACCACCGCTAGCGGCTAAACGTCCATAATCGCGACCGATAGCTTCTGCTGTAAAGTTAGACGCGGTACCACTGATGATAGGGCGACGACTGTGGTAGTTCATGTAGTATAAACCAAACTCTGTCTCGCCAAGCTCTGGTGAGTAATAGCCTAATTTAACACCAAACTGTCCATCATCACTTGGAGCTGCATCATCTTGAACCAGGGCCACTTTAGTTGAATATGCGGTCATATATGCAGCATATGCAGCATTAAAGCCTGTAGCGGCTGCAGCTTCATACAAACGTGAATATTCAGAAATTAAAAAGTCCTGATTGATGTCTGGATTAGAGTTAAAGCCTAACTGTGCGTTTTGGTCATAGCCACCAAAACCTGCAAAATCGTTGGTCGCAAAATTAGAACCTGGTGTAGGAACCCAAATACCTTGCCATTCATATTGATAAAAAGCTTCAACGTTAAGGTTTTCTGTTAGCCCTAAAGAAGCCCATACCATACCTTGAGGACGGAACGCTTCTTTAAGCTCTGAACCTGGCGCGTTTAGGATGTTAAGATCCACGGCGTTAATTTCAGAGATACCATGTGAAATGAGTGCGCTTTCACCCCATGAAACAACCTGACTACCCACACGAACACTCAGCGGGTTGGCACCGTCATTTAAATCCCAGTTACCATAAACAAATGCATCAAGTAAGCGAATGTCTTTACATTGCACTTCTGATGCTTGGCTGTCTTCACAAGGGTCAAATTCTTTACCTGTTAATGGGTCATTAAAATCATAATCGCCATCATTTAATTTGCGATCATAAAAATACATACCACGTAAGAACAAACCATAGTTTTCGTACTTAAGTGATAGCTCATGCAATCCTTTAACGATTTCAGAAGTGGTATCGCCTTTAGCATAAAGCAAATTACTTAAATCGTTGTTGCTTGAATATGAGCCTGATTGCGCCCAAATTTCAGCTGATGTGTACTTGGTTGAGCCAAAAGCTCCACCAAAAGCGGAATATCCAGACCAATCAAATTGCGGTTGGTTAACTTTACCAATTTGACCAGACCAGTCGCGGTCAGAAACACGCCAACTTGCACCCGCGGTCCATGTTGAGTCAAATGTGCCTTGCACATCACCCCAATCAAACGAAACCGCAGAGGCTGAAGTGCTCATGCCCAAAGTTAATGCCGACACCACCCCCAAAGCGAGAGCCGACTTGTTAAATCTTTTCTTAACAATATTCATTTTAGTTCATCTCCGTAACCTGTTGGATTAGTTGTTATAGGAATTGAAACCAACATCTTGTTAGCCCACAGGCAACACCATTGTTACAGCATTTAGCGATGTTGAGCAAGGTCAAAAAAAAGAAAATGTTTAAGAAAATTAACGATGTTTAGCCAAAAAAAACAGAAATAAGCACCGGAATATTTGAATTGAGAAAATCATCATTTTTACAAAGAATGAACAGTCAGCGAAAAAAGTTTATTTTCATACACTTAGAAAAAAACAAAATATTAACCAACCCATAACAGGAATCAATCAAGCGTTTGGAGTATATGCTCTATAATTTATTAAGGGATTTGAAGCTACCATCATTATTTAACACCAATTTAAACTTTCCTCGGATCCCTTGAGGAGTTAAAAAAGGCCTAAAGTACTTACCATTAATGTGCAGTACTCTTCCTTGGTCATCACGTACTTCAACTTTTTCTGCAAGCCCTTGGTAGTAAGGTAAAAAAGCATCGTAGCTGACCTGCAATGAAAAATGTAATTCCATCAATTTCTCCACAAAAAAAAGGAGAGTCACCTCTCCTTATTTAGTCACAGCATTGCCAAATTTATTCTGGATAAATGGCTATTCAACATGGCTATTCAAGCAAAGATTTTGTCACTTTTTCGTATAAATCTTTCGATAGATCCGGTAGTTCTTTAAGCTCTTTCAAACACTGCTTCATTAATTCCTGTCGTGAGGCATCAAATTTAGCAAATTGGATCAGCGGAGTAATCATTCTCGAAGCGACTTGAGGATTGCTTTTATTCAGCTTAATTAGAATTTTAGTCAAATAGCGATACCCTTCTCCATCAGCTCGATGAAATTGATAAGTATTTGCACCGGCAAATGCACCAATTAATGAGCGTACCCGGTTAGGGTTAGAGAAACTAAAACTACTGTGTTTAGTCAACAGCTTAATGTTATCAATCACATTGTCATGATTGATCAATGCTTGTAACGTTAGCCATTTGTCCATTACCAATGGAGTCGAATGCCATTTCGATTCAAAATCACTTAACAGTTGTGGCAAAATGCTTAATTGAGCCGTTGCTGCGGCTTTAAGCGCTCCCAAACAATCTGTCATATTTTGCGCTGAGTAATATTGTTTTTCGACTAAACTTTCGTGCATATCTGACACTTGGCACAATAAACACAAGGCGATATTTTTAAATGCACGGGCGCCAGCATTATCAAGAGGATTCAACTGACGGTATTGTGCTAATAACTCATCTTCACAAGCCGTTGCTAACTCTTCTACAACAAATTCTCTCGCTTTTGCTAGCGCATCTAAATCAACGTGATCAACCTGCTCAATAAGTGCTGATGCAGAAGGAATAGACAGAATTTCAGCCACAAGTGCCTGATCCACTTTATCGTCTAAAATAATGCCTCTAAACGCTTCAATAACACGGCTGTCTACTGTCATCACCTGTTGATATTGTAGATGAGATATATTGGTCCAAATCGTTTGGCTCACTAATTGAACTGACGCTTCCCAACGAGCCACTTCACTAGAAGCATGTCGCATTAAATGCACCAATTGATCAATTGAAAAATCATAAACTAATTTAACCGGTGCAGAGAAGTCTTGTAATAAAGAAGGTGTGGGTGCACTGTTAAGGCCATCAAACACAAATGTCTGGCTAGCCTTAGTGACATCTAATACTTTATTAACAATTGACGTACCGGTATTGTCAATAAGCTCAACACTAAACGGAATGTGTAAAGTTTGACCTTTTAAGCCTTTAGATACAACTTGCTGGCTAATGGTTAAATGATATTCGCCGCTATTTTTATCAAATTTATCTGTTACTGTCACGACAGGTGTACCAGCCTGACTGTACCATCGACGGAATAAGGTTAAATCTTTACCGCTGGCGTCTTGCATCGCATTAACAAAATCATCACAGGTTACTGCTTGGCCATCGTGGCGTTCAAAATAACACTTCATCCCGGCCTGAAACCCTGCTTCACCCAAAATGGTGTGCATCATACGAATAACTTCTGCCCCTTTATCGTAAACAGTAACCGTATAGAAGTTGTTCATTTCTATGACACTTTCAGGGCGAATTGGATGCGACATAGGCCCAGCATCTTCAGCAAATTGCTGGTTTTTCATTACACGAATAGCTTGAATGCGGTTAACCGCTCGAGAGCCCACATCAGAGCTAAACTCTTGATCGCGAAAAACAGTTAAACCCTCTTTTAGACTCAATTGAAACCAATCACGGCAAGTAACTCGGTTGCCGGTCCAATTATGAAAATATTCATGACCTACAACTGATTCAATACCGTGGTAATCATCATCGGTCGCACTGGCTTTGTCAGCTAAAACATACTTAGTATTAAAGACATTTAAGCCTTTATTTTCCATCGCACCCATATTGAAAAAGTCGACTGCAACAATCATATAAATATCTAAGTCGTATTCTAGGCCAAAGCGGGTTTCATCCCACTTCATTGATTTTTTCAATGAGGCCATAGCATGATCGGCTTTATGTAGGTTGCCTTTATCAACAAATACTTGCAGTTTAACTTCACGGCCAGATTGGGTTGTAAAACTGTCATTTAACACATCAAAATCACCCGCAACAAGGGCAAATAAATAACAAGGTTTCGGGAATGGGTCATGCCATTTAACGAAATGTCGACCAGAGCGAGGCATTTCGCCTTTATCGATTAAATTACCGTTACTTAATAAAAATGGAAATGCGGCTTTATCGGCTTCGATGCGCACGGTATAAATGGCAAGTACATCTGGGCGATCTAAAAAATAGGTAATGCGACGAAAGCCTTCTGCTTCGCACTGTGTGCAATACGCACCATCTGACATATACAAACCTTCAAGGCTCGAATTAGCTTCTGGATCCAATAAGGTGATTACTTCTAGCTCAAATTCAGATAATTCGGTATGAATAAATAATTGGTTATCATGTTGACGATAGTTTGCCGACACGCCGTTTAACTTTACCGAGCTTAATGAAACTTGCTCACCGTCTAACACCAAATCATGCTGATGCTCACCATTGCGAACCACCTTACTGGTGGCTGTCACTTTGGTGTTTTTACCATCTAAAATAACATTGAGATCAACATGAGTAATAGTGAATGCAGGCTTGGCATAATCTTTTAAGTGTTTTTCTTGTGCTTGGCTCATACTGGATCCTTTTAAACAAACGCATTGATATTCTATGTTTTTCACAAGTGTGCAGATTGCCTACAAAATTGTGCTACTTAATAAAAAAATAATTAAGAAAAAACGCGCATTAAGCGCGTTTTTATCGTGTACGAAAATACTTATTTAGCTGTTGTTTTAGCCAGCTTTTCAGCATCAGCCATATCTAAAGTGATGTAGGCTGTTTCATCTAAAAATGCATCAGGCAATTTGCTATCATCTGTTGTTTCAATGTCATCTAAAGACTTAACGGCCTCTAAACCTTGTTGTATACGACGAGCATTGGCTCTGTCTAATGCACGTTGATCATCAGACTCACGAGAAGCAATTCGTTCACTTTCAACCAACGAAATGGTTTTGTCATTATGATGCTTTTTAAATTCATTAATATCTTCGTAGATATAACTAAACTCAGTATCATTAACAATACGGGCTTTGTGCTTGGTATCGAGGTTACTGATTAAGCTTGGGGTTATATTACCCAAGGTATTATATTGCGCGACAGGGACTTTATCCCAAGGCAGTGCGTTTTTCTCTTCAGACTCACCATATTCTCCCGGCTCTAGCGCACTTGGGAAACGAACATCAGGAGTCACACCTTTTAACTGAGTGCTGCCGCCATTAATACGATAAAATTTAGCAATAGTATATTGAACATGCCCAATGGGCTTTTCATACATATCGTAAATGCGACCTAGGCTCTTGTGCTGTTGTACAGTGCCTTTACCAAAGGTTGACTCACCAACAATTAACGCACGGTCATAATCTTGCAAAGCCGCTGCAAAAATCTCAGATGCCGAGGCACTGTAACGATCTACCATCACGGTTAATGGGCCAGTGTAGGCACTTTTACCATCGTTATCTCGATTTTCATTAACGGTACCATTTGCATCACGAATTTGAACAACTGGCCCCATATCGATAAATAGACCCGTTAATAATGTTGCTTCGGTTAATGCACCACCACCATTACCGCGAAGATCAATAATGATCCCCTCGACATTGTCTTTTTCAAGTTTAGCGATTTCTTTGGCAACATCCTGGGATAAGTTCATATAAAACCCAGGAATTTGAATAACACCCACTTTACGGTTGGCGTATTGGCCTTCTGTTGGTTCTATCACTTTTGACGTTGCGGCGCGATCTTCTAAACGAATTTTGTCACGGGTAATGGTGACTTCAAACGTCTTAGCGTTGACCCCGCCTTTTTTAGGTAATATCTGTAATACGACTTCACTGCCTTTCGGGCCTTTAATTAAGTCAACTACATCGTCTAGGCGCCAGCCAATAACATCAACGATATCACTGCCTTTTTGACCAACGCCGACAATTTTATCTTCAGGGGATAGTTTTTCACTATTCGCTGCAGGGCCGCCAGCAACCAGACTTTTGATCACAGTGTAGTCGTCGTCCATTTGTAACACAGCACCAATGCCCTCAAGGCTTAGGTTCATTTCCATTTGGAAACGTTCTGCATTACGAGGCGATAAATAACTGGTATGAGGCTCAACACTGCGGGCAAAGGCATTCATAACGCTTTGAAATACATCTTCGCTTTGGGTCTGACTTAAACGCTTTATGGCATTGTTGTAGCGTTTTTCTAACACTTCAACTATTTCTGGCCAATTTTTTCCTGTTAGCTTTAAGTTTAACGCATCGTATTTAACACGTTGACGCCATAACTCATTGACCTCTGTTTCGTCTTTTGGCCACGCGGCTTCTTCTCGGTCAAATTCGTAAGCATCACCGGGTTTGGTGAAGTCAAATTCTTTATCTAGAAGAGAAAGCGCGTAAGCAAAACGTTCATAACGACGTTGCTGTACAAGATCATACATGGTAAATGCAGGGCTAATATCACCAGAGGTTACCATGTTATCGAATTCGCTTTTGTACTTGTCAAAACTGGCAATGTCTTGTGCTGTAAGTACATTACGTCGGTAATCAAGTTGTTCTAAATAACGAGAGTAGATTTGCTCAGAAAAGGCATCATCAAGGGTAAAACGATGGTAGTGCGAGCGAGTAAATAACGTTGTTACTCGCTTGCTAGCCACTTTATGTTGCGGCTCTTGTGCTAGTTTGGGTAACTCGCTGATTTGAATCGTTGGTGATATTGCCCACGCCGAAAAGCCGACAAATAAGCTGGCAATCGACACGGCCAAGGTAAGTTTTCGCATCAACAAGTACTCCTTAAATTTCTATAATAGTATGTGCTCTACACGTACTTTGATGGTCAAGCCAGTGTCTAACTGAACATGCACATCTTCTTTGTTAATATCAGTGACAACACCAGGAACCGGTGTCGCGCCTAACTTAACATTCACTCGTTGCTTTTGTTTTAATTCTTCAAGCTTTGCAGGCTCAAGTTTAACAACAGGCGCAGCGACAGGTGCTGGACGTTCTTTTTTCACTGGTGCACGTTTAGGTGCTGCTTTTTTTGCTGGCTTTTTAGGAGCATTTTTAGGTGCTTGAGCCTGACGCTTCGCTTTAGCCTTTTCTTGGCTTTCTTTTAACGTCGCTTGAGCATGATCGATGTGCTCTTGCTCTAACTCACCACAGTCATTGCCATCAAGATCGATACGCTTTGCACCGGCTTTTACGCCTTTAAGATAGCGCCAGCTACTTGTATAACGACGAAGCGCAACACGCAATTGTGTTTTACTGACTTTAGAATCATCAGCTAACCGTTCAGCCAAATCTTGAAACAAACCGATTTTTAATGGTTTAGTTTCACCTTCAGCAATAAAGCATAAAGGAAAGGTTTCATATAAATACGCTAAAATTGCGTTGGTGTCGGTCAACTTGTCTGTTGATTCCATTTTTACTTCCACGTTAATAAAGGGACTGTTAGCGGCATTAAAGTGCCATGCAGTCGTTCATCTTTCGCCAAACTTTATTCAATAAAGTCCAACGTACAAATTATCATTATCCGCCTGTTTGCTAAAGTCATTGAAACAAACCTTAACAATTTAACCGGACTCCCTATCAGCTTAAATCATCGCTCACAGTGAAATCCAGTATAAATGCGTGCAGTTGCGTATTATAAAGCCCGCAGCGGCGAATGCGACTATGATTTAGCCTTATTTGTTCGCAATTTAACCAAATAAGCAAGATTCAAAACTTTTTACCATCATTTCGAGTCCAATTTGATCTTCTTCATCAAATCGATTCAGCAAAGGACTATCGATATCTAACACTGCCACCACATCTTTGCCTTGACGAACCGGAATAACGATTTCAGAATTGCTCGCAGAATCACAAGCAATATGACCATCGAATTGGTGCACATCTGCAACACGCTGGGTAGCATTTAATGCCGCCGCAGTTCCGCAAACGCCCTTGCCCATATCGATACGTGTACAGGCAACTTTACCTTGAAATGGGCCTAACACTAATTTGTCACCTCTTTTAATGTAAAAGCCTGCCCAATTAAGGTCAGCAAGATTATCATTAAGCAGTGCAGAAAAGTTAGCCATAGCCGCAATTAAATCATCTTCGCCTTCAAGTAACGCTTGCGCTTGACGATTTAATGTTTGGTAAAATTCAGGTTTCATTCTTGATCCTTTGCTCAGGCGTTAGATGCTCGTTGTCGGCATTTACGTCGTTATTGTACTGATGTATTTTTGGCAGACGTTTTTTTAGGTTTTGCTGCTGCAGGGGTTTTAACCTGTACTGTGCCTTTTAGCAAGTTAGAAAGCTCATCTTTATTGCTTGCAAGATAAAATGCGAGTTGTTCGCACTTATTTTCATCAAGACCTAAATCTGCTTGAGTCAAAAATGGGAGCAAGTTGTCGGCAATATCAAGCATCTTATCGTAGGCATCGGCCTCCTTTTTCGATGTGAATGTCATCTTTTCCACCCCTTCTCTGACCACGACAAATTGGGTAATCACTGCCATGATATTATCCTCACTGTTTTTATATACAGTGCATAGAATCTCACATATATAACTTATGATGCAAGTATTCTGATTATTCTGATATTATCTGCATGTGCTGTTAAAATATTTCCCAACAGTATTTGCAGTAAACTAAGTAAAAGAGTGCAATTAATGCTACTTTTACCCTAATATTTTCGATGTCTACGACTATGGAATAACCATTTTGATGCATGAATTTGATGATCATGATTCCATCATCTTATGCCGATCATGTGATCTAGCGGTAAGAAAACGCGCACTGCCATCGAGTGCCCGGGCAATATGCCCACGTTGTGATACTGCGTTGTACGATTCACCCTACTGTTCAATTAATGGCATGCTGGCTTTATGTCTAGCGGCGTTGATTATTTTTATACCCGCTAACTTGCTTCCCGTTCTTGAAATTCATTTTTTAGGCAGTATACGCACAACAACCGTTGTTGAAGCGGCTGTTGCCGTGTGGGCACAAGGATATTGGGTGGTAGGGTTAGCCGTTTTGGTAGCGGCAGTCATTGCTCCTGCTGTGCTAATTTTGTCAATTTTAGCCCAGGTAATGATTGTTAAGTTAAAACTCAACCGGACTTTTTGGCAACGTGTTTACACCACTTTGCTCAAAAATCAGGGGTTAATTGCGCAAATGACCATGTTGGAGATTTATGTGATTAGCTTTTTGGTGTCAGCTTTTCAATTATCAGATTTTTCAGATGTGTACTTTGGCATGGGGACATTCAGCTTTACGATGCTTTTTGTCATCATTTTATTTTTACAACGTGAATATAACCTAGAACATATGTGGAGTTACGTCGATGAGCACTGAACATTCAGCCGCAGCTGATTTGCCAGTTGACGTGGTAACATCATCTCATTCAAGTGCTCAAGCACACTTACAAGGTAATCAGCTTGGTTTGTGTTTATGTCCTGTGTGTAAAAAGCTTAATCGCACGACAAACAGCCATTGCCGCCGCTGTTATAGCTCGTTGTCGACACGTAATTATGCAAGCGTACAACAAAGTTGGGCATTGCTTGTTACTGCAACCATTTTGCTAGTCTTGGCGAATGTCTACCCTATTACGTTATTAACAAATCGTGGAGTCGTAACTAACGACACAATATTCAGTGGCATTAGCCATTTAGTACAAACCGGCATGATCCCTATTGCCATCATTGTATTTACGGCGAGTATTTTAGTCCCTTGGCTTAAAATAGTTGGATTGGCAACATATTTGGCTGCAATAAGTTTTGACCTGCCCATTTCTAAGAGAAAATTAATGGTTGGTTTTCATATTATTGAGTGGATTGGCCGTTGGTCGATGCTTGATCTATTTGTTATTTCATTAACTGTTGCCCTCGTCAATATGGGGCAATTACTTGATGCTAAACCTGCACCTGCAGCAACGGCTTTTGCATTAGTGATTTTATTAACGCAACTAGCCGCTAAAGTGCTCGATACTCGTTTACTCTGGGACCGCTTGGAAAAAACACATGACACAAATTGAATCACCTAAAGTTGTGAAGAAAAAACTATTCTCGCCGATTTGGTTATTACCCGTGGTCGCGTTAATTTTAGGCGCATGGCTCGGAGTCAAAAGCATTAAAGAGTCTGGGATAGAAATCGTTATTCATTTCCCAAGTGCTGCCGGGATAGATATAGGTAAAACCTTAGTTAAATATCAAGGGTTAACTGTAGGTAAAGTATCTGATATCGGTATTGATGATGATTTAAAGGGCGTGAACGTCAAAGTGGTGATGGATTATCGTGCCGACCCTTTTTTGAATAAAAACACCTTGTTTTGGTTAGTCAAACCAAAAGCCAGTATCACAGGCGTTGAAGGTCTAGACACTTTATTTTCAGGTAATTATATTGCCATTCAACCAGGTGATGGCCGCTCAGCAACCGAGTTTGAAGCGCAGCGAGAAGCGCCTGCAATACTGCCAGGAAGTGAAGGGATTATGGTAGAACTCAAATCCCCCAAACTTGGCTCTATTGATGTTGGCTCGCCTGTATTTTTTAGGCAAGTTCCGGTTGGTAGTGTGGTGAGTTATCGTTTAGATGGTAATAAACAAATTATCATCAGTGCGTTTGTTCAAGAACAATATACTCACCTTGTTCATAAAGATTCTCGGTTTTGGAATGTTTCTGGGTTAAAAATCGATGCCTCTTTTTCTGGCATAAAAGTAAATACTGAAAGCATTGCCTCAATTTTGGCAGGAGGAATAAGCTTCGATAATGGCTCTGAAACAGAAAAAGCCCAAAATGGTGATACCTATACCTTATTCCAGGATGAGCAAACTGCCATTGGAGGAATAACCTTTACCTTATCAACTGACAGTGCTGAAGATATTAGTGAAGGGACGTCGATAGTTTATCGAGGGATAACTGTAGGTAACATCGACAAAAAACAACTCAATGAACAAACCGTATTGCTAAGCGCAAGAGTTGAGCATCAATATAAAAACTTAATCACACCGGACAGTCGTTTTTGGTTAAGTGGTGCTGAGCTGTCACTAAAAACCATCAAAAATGTCGGCCGATTAATTACAGGCAGTGTGATAAATGTGTTACCCGGCACTCAAGCACCTGCCGAGCAAATGCAATTTGAACTTGCAAAACAAGCACCCGATTTGCTTAACGATGCAAAGTTAATACTTAACCTTGTCGCTGATAGTCATTCAGGGATATCAAATGGCGCCCAGGTGCGTTACAAACAATTACCCATAGGGCAAGTCTTGAGTGTCAACTTGAGTGATGACTTTGCTCATGTTGAATACCAAATTGAAATTTTGCCCGAATTTAAAAACCTCGTCACAGAAGGCAGTTTTTTTGTACCAGAAAGTGCGCTCTCAATCGATGCATCTCTTGATGGCGTACAGGTGGCAACTCGCGATCTGACCACCATGCTTGAAGGCGCAATCAGCCTTGTGCCAGCTAAAAACAAAACTTTAGTCCAATCTAATAGTACTTTACTTCTTCATGAGTCCATTGCTGTTGCCAAGTCATTATCAGCTCAACAACAAATGATGACGTTACAACTAAACAGCATAGATGGCGCAGATTTAGTTGAAGGTTCGCCGATTTATTATAAAAAAATGCAAATTGGCGCTGTATCTAAGGTCAATTGGCAGGCTGATACCGACAGATTTTTAATCGCTATTAATATTGATAAAAAGTTTAAACCGTTAATTAAGCCTAACACCCTATTTTGGCGTAACAGCGCTGTTAAAATTAAGGCTGATCTTTCAGGCGTTGATATTGACGTATCACCACTTAAAGGCGCCATTAATGGTGGCATAACCTTGGGCCATCTTGACGGTAAAACTAACAGTGAGGCTCAAGCAGATTTGATGCTATACGACAGTGAAGAGTTAGCCCTAATGCAGGCAAAAGTCATTGAACTCACATTACCTGTCAGTGCTAAAGTTGCTGCGAAAACAGCAATCCGTTATCAAGGCCATCAAATTGGTGAAATTTCACAGGTTAAATTAGAGCCAACGCTGACTTCACTTAAGGCAAAAGCTTACCTCTATGGCGCCTATGCGGAACATTTCAGCCGTGCAGACAGTGAGTATTTTATTGTCGATGCTCAAATATCCCTTGCTGGGATCAGTGCACCAGAAACCTTATTAACAGGCCCTTACATTGGCGTAATTCCCGGTAAAAATAACAATACCTCTAAACAGTTTGTGGCTCAACTTCATGCACGTTTAGACGCCAATATTGCCGCTAACGCACTGAGATTTCAGTTGACCAGCAAACAGCTAGGCTCGCTAAAGGTAGGCACTCCGCTGTTTTTCCGTGGCATCAATATAGGCCAGATTGATGGTTATCGTTTAGCAGATTCAGGCGTCGACATCACCTTATTTGCCCATGTGGAACCTGAATATGCGCACCTTGTTAATACAAGCAGCCAATTTTGGAACGCTTCTGGAATTAAGATTGATGTTGGATTGTTCTCTGGGGCCAAAGTGGAAACACAATCCCTTGAAACTATCTTAGCGGGCGGGATCGCAATCGCAACAAGAGATGTGACCAATGAAGCAAACACATTATCTGAAAACGATCGCATAATACTTCACGATAAAATGGCTGAAGAATGGGCACAATGGCAACCAGAACAAACTAAATAATCTGAGTTCAGGTTAATACTAATTTTATAAACTAATTTCATACCAAAAGACCGATACTGTATCGGTCTTTTTATTTCGCTTAGTTAACCTCAACTCTGGATAATAAATGCATTTCAAACAGCCCCTAGCCATAAAACCAGTAACAGACGGCGATAGCGGCGCTAATGCCTGCTGCATCAGCCGCTAATCCACAACCAAGTGCATGACGCCCATTACGAATACCAACTGATCCAAAATACACCGCAAGCACATAAAAAGTGGTTTCTGTACTGCCTTGCAAAATAGCTGCCAGTCTACCGGCAAAAGAGTCAACGCCATGATGATTCATCGTTTCTAGCATCATCGCCCTCGCCCCCGAGCCACTAAAGGGTTTCATCAATGCGGTAGGCATTGCATCTATAAAGCGTGTATCCCAACCAAAACTGCTGACAAGAGAGGCTAACACCTGCAATGCATACTCTAAAGCACCAGATGCTCGGAGCACACCAATCGCTAATAACATCGCGATAAGATAAGGGATCAATGTAATAGCCTGATTAAACCCCTGCTTAGCCCCTTCAACAAACTCATCGTAAACAGCAACTTTTCGGTAACCTGCGGCAAAAATAAAGCTAAACACTAACATCAGCAAAATACCATTGCCCATTATCATTGACATCTCGCCAATAGCATCAGCTGACAGTGTCATTAAATAAGCAACGCCAGCCATTAATGAGCCTATGATCAGTCCGGCATAAGCAATAATCACACTATTAAACAGCGAAATACGCTGCACAGTTGCGACCACTAATAACCCCACAATGGTAGAAGCGCAAGTTGCGAGTAAAATCGGTAAAAAAACATCGGCAGGATTAGCTGCGTCTTGTTGAGCTCGGTATAAAAATACCGTAACAGGTACTAAGGTCACCGACGAAGTGTTAAGCACTAAAAATAAAATTTGCGCATTCGTTGCCACTGTTTTAATCGGATTTAAACCTTGCAAATCATGCATGGCTTTTATGCCTAATGGCGTTGCTGCGTTATCTAGGCCTAATATGTTTGCAGTTAAGTTCATACTAATACTGCCATAGGCTACATGCCCACGGGGAACCTCTGGCATCAACCTAGACAATAATGGCTCAAATGCTCGCGCAAATAAGTTAACCACGCCGGCTTTTTCACCCACCTGCATTAACCCCATCCACAGTGCTAACACACCAATTAACCCCAATGAAATATCCGCGGCAAGTTTGGCGCTGGCAAACATGGCAGTGACAGAGTCGCTCAATATCTCAGTATTACCGTCAATGAGTTGAACAGTAACGGAAATTGCAGCAACAATAAAAAACAATAGCCAAACGCGATTTAACACACACAACTCCATTTACAATTTAAATCCATTGGATATGAATCCAATCTACCTGAAAATGTTCAATTTCAGCAAGGAATTACATCTAATTATGCCATTTGGGTAATGATTTACCCATTGAGGATTGACTAAATTCCAAAGCACCAACAACATTGGTTATTTGCAAGCTATCATTGACGTTCGGTAACAACAATTCCGTGTTATGATCATCCTAATTCAGCAAAAACACGATTGTGCTTATTATGATCCAATTAAATCCAAACTTTATCCGTCACATAGAAAGCGAACTGCCACCACATCTTTCGTTAACTGACTTTATCGACTACTGTAATAAACCGCTTCGAAAGTCAATTAGAGTCAATACCTTAAAAATTTCTACTACAAAGTTTGTTGAAATTATGACCCAGGCTGGATGGACATTGTCAGCTATCCCCTGGTGTGATGATGGTTTTTGGATCGAGGGAAATGATGATATTCAGCTTGGTAATGCAATAGAACACATTCAAGGACTATTCTATATTCAAGAAGCCAGTTCCATGTTGCCGCCGACAGCCCTGTTTGCGCATAATAATCAACCAGAAGTCGTATTAGATGTCGCCTCAGCACCTGGGTCAAAAACCACCCAAATAGCCGCATTGATGAATAATAATGGCTTACTAGTCGCTAATGAATATTCAGCCAGTCGCGTTAAGGTATTGCACGCCAATATATCTCGTATGGGCGCAAGCCATACAGCTATCACCCATTTTGATGGCCGCGTATTTGGCGAGTATTTATTTGAATCATTTGATGCCATTTTATTAGACGCCCCATGTGGCGGCGAAGGGACAGTTCGTAAAGATCCATTAGCGTTAAAAAATTGGGATATTGCGGATGTCACTGCCATTGCTGAAACCCAAAAAGACTTGATCGAATCAGCCTTTTTAGCATTAAAGCCAGGTGGCAGCTTAGTGTATTCAACGTGTACACTCAGCCAAATAGAAAACCAACAAATCTGTCATCATTTACAACACACTTACCCTGATGCGGTAGAGTTTGTGTCACTAAATCATTTATTTACTGGTGCAGATAAAGCCTGTACAGAAGAAGGCTTTTTGCATGTATGGCCACAACTATTTGACAGCGAAGGATTTTTTGTTGCCAAAATTCGTAAAACAACGTCAGTAGAGCGCAATACTAAAGTCCCTAAACTGCAAAAAAACTTCCCGTTTTCTATCGCTGGGCAAAAACAACAGACCGAGCTAAGATCTTATTTTAAAGATACATTTTCTATCGAACTACCACAAGATGACATCATAATGATACGAGATGATGAGTATTGGTTGTTCCCGTCCCTATTTATGGATTTTATTGGCAAAATGCGTTTTCAGCGTATTGGACTAAAACTGGCTGACGCCATGAAAAAGGGCTTTAAGGCCAAACATGAGGCCATTATCGCTTTAACATCGACAACACACACTCACAGAACAATAGAATTGGTTGCAAGCCAAGCACAAGACTTTTTAATGGGACGTGACATCGACACCCAATCTTTTGATGATATATCACAACAAGCATTAGCAATAATGCCTCAAGGTGAGATGTTGGTCAGCTATCATGGTGCAGTGTTAGGGGTTGTAAAACACTTGGGTCATAGGTTAAAAAATAATTTACCGCGTGATCTGGTACGAGACAAGGTTAACTTAAGTCTATAATAAACATTATGTTAATTCACATGTGCTGGATGAAAAAACCATGGAATATATTTTTTTGATTTTTTCATGCAAACAAAATATGCCTGACTATAATTAAGATTATCAACATTTTTGAGCGGCTTTAACCCAAACAGCTGTTTGCTCCAAGCAGTTAATATGTGAAGCTCTAAAATTTTGGCTCTTGCAACGCACCAAGAGCCACACCTGTAGCGCAAGGCTCTTAAATGAGCCCTTTCCCTAGGCCCAAAACAATTGGATAGTTTTGGGTCTTTTTTTATCCTTATTTATTCAAATGCCACAAATAGATTTAACACTTAGCTAGGGTCTGTTGATCTTTGCTGGTTGAATTTTGTTCGAGTTAAAAACGTTTTAATCGAGGCGAATGGATTGATGCCTAGTCATCTAAGCAAAATCCATTCAACAAAGAGTAAAACGTTTTTAGCCGAACCTTTCAGGCAGCGTTTGTTGGCCATTTTTACTGCGTTATCGACTTTTTATGTAGAATAACTACACCTCAAAGTCTCTGCCTTGCAGAAATGACCAACAATTCGCTGCAAAAATAACCTTGAAAGATCTACAGACCCGAGGTTATCTGGCTATTAATTTAGCGGCATCTTTGAATAAGTTAAAAAAATTGTCCGTTGTGTACTGAGCTAAATCATCAAACGTCTCACCACGTAGCTCTGCCACAAACTGGGCAACATCGCGTACATAAGCCGGTTGGTTCTCCTGGCCACGATGTGGTACTGGAGCCAAATAAGGCGAGTCAGTTTCGACTAACAATCTATCTTTAGGCACTTTGCGGATAACACTGCGAAGTTCACCGGCGTTTTTAAATGTCACAATACCGGACACTGATATATAAAAACCCAAATCGATTGCCGCTTTTGCCATTTCCCAGTTTTCTGTAAAGCAATGCAGTACGCCACCGACCTTGTCAGCATGACCGGATTTAAGCATATTTATCGTATCTTCGCGGGCATCACGAGTATGAACGATCAGTGGTTTGTTCACGTCAACTGCTAACGCAATTTGTTGCTCAAAACAGGATTGTTGCAATGCTTTAGTGTCATTAGAATAAAAATAATCTAATCCAGTTTCGCCAATAGCCACAACACGCGGATCAGAAGCAAATCGCTTTATATCGTCAATATTTAAGCCCTCTTGTACATCTAATGGATGCACACCTGAAGACAAAAATACATTTTCAAAAGAGGCGACTTTATCACGCATGGCTTCAAAGCCTTGCTGACGAACGTTTACGCACAGTAAATAATCAACGCCTTGAGCTTTGGCGTTATCCATTATTGTTTGTAAACTGGCGAGATCGGGTGCCGCTTTTAAGCGGTCAAGATGGCAATGGGAATCGATTAGCATAGGTACTTTTTCACAACTACATTAGCAACTAAATAGATGCGCAAGAATACCTAGCTACATGGTGCAGGTCAAATCGCTTGATGACAGTTCACTGGATAATAATTTTTCTATATGGTGTTTATGGCTTTCAACATCAGACTTAATTTTTACACCAATACCAGCAGGACGACCACCCGATGCACCTAGAGGATTAATCCATACAACAGTACCTTTAAATTCATTGGCTTGTGTTGCATTAGGCAAACGATATGAAATGGTCAGTTCTTGGCCTAAAAAATGGCTTTCAGTTGTGGCAATAAACAAACCTGCCGGTTTAATAAACGGCATATATGCGCGATATAACTTGTGCAATGTATCGTAGTTAACAACCAGATCAACCATATATAGATGTATTCTTTGTGTAAGATAGTTAATTAAATATAGCTTATCAATGAGTTATTTTTTTGAAAGCTAAAACATATTGTTGACACAATGCTTGAGTATTCACACTTGGCATTGTTTCTAATTTTTGACGCATCTGCATAATGCGCCCTGCAAGATCCAATATTTTTGCCTGTACTAATGGGTTTAACCCAGTTAAATCCGTTTGTGCTGTGTGTAATTGCTGCTTACTATTACTTTTTAACACATATTGACGTAAGTACAAATATAAAACATTAAGTGCATCAACAATTTGTTGTTCCGACAAGTTCAATAAGCTATTACATAAATGACCAGATTGTAAACTTTGAGCCCAATCTTGGCGATAAGTTAATAATTGTTGATAATTTTGGTTTCGCAAACTGTTGGCCAAAGACAAAGGGCCGCCAACAACGCTTATACACCATGTTACATCATGCACTTTACCTTGTGCATTAGGCTGAGGTAACAAACGTTGTTCAGCTAACCATTGCTGAATATCGACTTTGCTTGGTGGTGTAAATGCCAGAGTTTGGCAGCGGCTGGTAATGGTTGGCAATAATTGAGATGAACGATTAGTTTGTAATATTAACATTACACCGTCACCTGGCTCTTCTAACGTTTTGAGCAACGCATTGGCAGCAGCAATATTGAGCCTTTCAGCATCAACAATAATAGCAACTCTAGCTCCACCTTGCTGTGCGGTTTGAGTAAGCTGTTGACATAGCTGACGAATTTGATCAACTTTTATTTGATTACCATCGGGTTCAACAATGTGTAAATCAGGATGTGTTTGTGAATGTAATAATAAACAGCTTTTACATTGACCACACGCACCTTGAGGCGATAACTGTTGGCATAACACCGTTTGTGCACAGGCATTTGCAAGCACCACACCACCAAGCGCGCGGTCAACATTTAATAAATGAGCGTGACTACTTTTACCACGAAAAAATACATCAACAAAACCTTGATGAGCATTTGATAACCAGGGGAGCTGCGCTAATTTGTAATCGCTCATTTATGCATAACTCTTATCAAATCTAGTTAGTCCTTGCTTTGTAATAGAGGCAAACGATTCATTAATTGATGACGAATATCTTGATGCACTTTCTCCATCGACTGACTTGCATCTATCACCACTATGGTGTCATCTTGCAAAGCTAACTGTAAATAGGTTTGTCTAGCCCGTTCAAAAAAATCAATAGCTTGCTGCTCTATTCTATCCAGTTTGCCACGATCTGCTGCCCGAGTTAATCCAAGTCTAGGTTCAATGTCTAAATAAAGCGTAAAATCAGGCGTAAAGCCACTAAGGCACGCATCACTCACCGCTGTCACTAATGGCATTAACCCACGACCACCGCCTTGATACGCCAACGATGATAGGTTATGACGGTCTCCTAAAACCCATTGTCCCTTAGCAAGTGCAGGTTTGATAACATTTGCAATAAGCTGAGCACGGGCAGCATAAATCAATAAACATTCTGCTTCGTCACACAATGGATCGCTATCGTCACCAATTTTTACTAAATCTCGTATTTTTTCAGCAAGTGGGGTGCCACCTGGCTCACGTGTACATACCGGCGCTTGCCCCGTGTGCTGCTCAATAAGGTCATTAACTAAGGCGATAGCACTTGATTTCCCTGCGCCTTCAAGCCCTTCAATAACAATAAACTTACCCGGTTGAGTTATCATTTTTTCTTTCTCTGAAATTCATTTACTGCGCGGTTATGAGCTTTTAACGTTGCAGAAAAAACATGGCTGCCATCATTTCTAGACACAAAATATAAGTAATCCACTTTGGCAGGATTAGCCGCTGCAAATAATGATGCACGGCTTGGCGCAGCGATGGGAGTAGGCGGTAAACCATCAATTTGATAGGTATTAAATGCCGTAGCCTCACGTAAATCTTTACGGGTAATGTTGCCTTTATAGCGGTCACCCATGCCATAAATAACCGTTGGATCAGTTTGCAAGCGCATGCCTTTTTTAAGACGATTATTAAACACGGCAGAAACCCAATCACGCTCTTCAGGTTTACCTGTTTCTTTTTCAATAATCGATGCAATAATCAACAATTCGTAAGGAGACGTCAGTGCTAAATCAGCATCACGCCCTTCCCAAGCTTGCTTAAGGCTCATTTGCATCATGTCAAAACTGCGCTGCAATACCGTTTGCACACTATCGCCTGCATGGTAGTGAAACGTTTCAGGGTAAAACTTACCCTCAGGTAATCCTGAAGTATCACCGTTGTTAATCAGGACCTGATTAAAGTCATCAGTCCCAAATACCAGGTGTTCGCTTTTAGCGAAAGTGTGTTGCCATTCTTTTATTGATTTACCTTCAATGAGTGTCAAGGTAAATACCGCTTCTTGGCCTAGACGTAAGCGTTTAAATAACGTTTCTAACGTATCGCTTGGCAATAATTGATAGTAGCCTGTTTTAATACTTGCTAATTTCGGCTCCAATTTGACAAGGTATTTTACTTTCCAACTGTCTTGGATCAGGCCTTGCTGCTCAAGTTGTTGAGCCAGCTTAATGACTGATGTACCTGACTCTACTTTCAAAGGCTGTGATTGTGTAATAAGCAAAGGCTGCTTTTGAAATGCAATTAAGTCAGTTGCAAACCAATAGCCACTCAAGCAAAAAATGGCAAATAAAGGAATTAAGCTAGCAAGTAGTCTTGTTGTTATCGTTTTCTTCATTATGGTAAATCTACACTCAGAACTTGCCTGAATCGCGATGTCAGCGTCCAACGGCTAAATTGAAATTGGTCAATGGTGTTAACATCTACAACACCAAATAAACTGTTTGTGATAAAAATATGATCGGCGCTGCAAATATCTTCATATCGCAACGGCTTTGTTGTTACGGCGAATCCTGCTGTTAATAATTGATCAATCATTTGTTCGCGCATAACACCACTAACGCCAGCATGTGTCATGGCTGGTGTGAAAATTTGCCCCTCTTTTATTGCAAAAATATTTGCCATTGATGACTCAATAACCCAACCATCTGTGTCCAATACTAACCAATCTTGAGTATTAGCGATTAATGGTTGAGTTTTTATCAATACTTGTTCGAGGCGATTTAAATGTTTCATCCCTGCGAGCAGTGGCTGGCGAGCTAACCTAATGGGGGATGTTGCGAGTGAAATGCCTTGTTGTTGCCACTGAGCGTAATGACTCGGTATAGGATGAACCGAAACCACTTCAGTTAACTTGGCTATATCGGGAGCTTGATAACCTCGCCCGCCTTCTCCACGCGTTAACACAAGCTTAATGCAATGATCAGGGTACGCCTTTGCCAACGATAATAATTGGTCAATAAGCAAATCGTTGGCTTGCCATTGAATACCTAAACGTTGGCTACTTTGTTGTAAACGTTGTAAATGCAAATCCATATACAAAACTGCGGCAGTCTGATGAGCGCAAGCGGTTCGCATTGTAGCAAAAACACCGTCACCATAAGCTAAACCTCGATCAAAAGGGCTTATGCGTCCTTGTTCAACGTGGTTCACCCAAACTGAAGTCATTACTTATCCTGGCTTATCCGGCTTGCTACCGCTTCTTGCTGATCTTTATATTTTGCACTCTTACGAGTGTTATAAGGACGGGCAACAGCCGAACTTAAACGTTCAAAGTTTAATGCGCCTATGGTCATACCCGGGCGAAGTGCCAGAGGTAATTTACCGCTATTGTAGCATTCTAAAACGATTTTCCCTTGCCAACCTGGGTCAATTCGGTGCGCCGTAACATGAACCATTAACCCTAAGCGTGCCAAAGACGAACGCCCGTCTAGCCAGCCAACGATATCTGCTGGCAACGTGACGCTCTCTAAAGTGACCGCGAGCGCTAACTCTCCTGGATGAAGAAAAAACGCTTCGTTTTCAGCTATTTCGATTTTATCGCTCATGACACGATCGAGGGCCATCTGCATTTCTGCACTTGGGCCACTCAAATCAATAAAGGGTGCGGTATGGTCTTTAAATACACGAAATTGACTCCCTAAACGGACATCAACACTGACACCTGAAATCGCCTCATTATTCGGGCGCGGGTCAATGACTATTGTGCCATTATCTAAACACTGTTCAATTTCAATATCTGTTAAACGCATACGGCACTCTCTCCCTGAAAGGCTATTTGGCTAATAAATGCTGTATTCTGGCTTTTAAAATATCGGTAGCAATACGGTTTTTACCACCACGAGGCACAATAATGTCAGCATATTGTTTTGATGGCTCAATAAATTGTAAAAACATTGGCCTAACAGTACGTTTATATTGAGAAATGACCGACTCCATCGTTCTGCCGCGTTCAGCAACATCACGAGTTAAACGCCTTAGAAAACAGATGTCTAGTGGGGTATCCATAAATACGGTGGCGTCCATTAAATCACGTAATTTAGGATCAGTTAATAATAAAATGCCTTCTAAAATAATCACTTTTTTAGGTTGCATGTCGATAGTTTCGCTAGTGCGAGTGTGCTCTGTATAGCTATAACAAGGAATATGAACCGCCTCACCTTGTTTAAGCTGCATTAAATGAGTCGCTAATAACTGATGGTCTAACGCTTTTGGGTGGTCATAATTAGTTTTAACCCGTTCTTCCATGGTCATATGACTTTGATCACGATAGTAGGCATCTTCGTTAATCACACCAATTTGATTAGTGCCTAAATCACTGCACAACTCTTCAAAAATGGTTTTGGCAATTAAACTTTTGCCTGAAGCCGACGCACCGGCAATCCCAATAATGACACACTGCTGAGAATTCATCTCTTAACCTTACTCGTCGTCTGATATGCTAATTTTTACGGTTGATGTAACATGTTGAAGTGCTAACTGCGCCCCTAATTTTCGGGCGATTTCGCGATAAATCCCTGACACTTCACTTTCTGGCTCACTAATTACACTTGGTGTGCCATTGTCCATAGATTCACGAATATTGATATGCAATGGTAATGAACCAAGTAATGGAACATTATATTTTTGTGCAATTTGACTGCCACCGTGGGTACCAAAAGGATGCTCTTTATGACCGCACTCAGGGCAAAGATGAAAACTCATGTTCTCGATAATACCGAGCACAGGAATATTCACTTTATTAAACATTGTGATGCCTTTTTTAGCATCAGCTAAAGCGATATCTTGCGGCGTGGTCACAATAACCGCGCCACTGACCGGCACCTTTTGCGACAAGGTTAACTGAATGTCACCTGTACCAGGTGGCATATCAATGATGAGGTAATCAAGCTCTGGCCATTGTGTTTCGTTTAATAATTGCGCCAAGGCGCCAGCGGCCATTGGTCCACGCCATACAGCGGCTTCATCACCACTGAGCATAAAGCCAATTGATTGAGCAGACACGCCATGAGCAGTGGCAGCTGTCATGTGCTTACCATCTGGCGATTGTGGACGAAAATTGGGAATACCTAACATTAAAGGAATCGATGGGCCATAAATATCAGCATCTAAAATGCCCACTTGAGCACCTTCGGCTTTAAGGGCTAATGCTAAATTGACTGCGGTGGTTGATTTACCCACGCCACCTTTACCAGATGCAACCGCAATCACTTGTTTTACATTAGGAATTGGCGCTATTGAAGGTAATGCAGAGTAAACTCTAGGCTGAAAATCGATTTCACATTCAACTTCATCAATGGCATCTAACACAGCTAAACGGTTTGTAATTGCCATCACGGTATCGCGGTATTGAGTCATACAAGGATAAGGATAAACTAAACCAAGCTGTAGGCGTTTGCCTGTTATTGATAAAGCGCTAACACATTGAGCAGAAACCAGGCCTTTATGTAAATAAGGGTCAACAAATGCCTCTAAAATATCTAACACTGGTGACAATAATTCATCACTTAATTGATAATTTGTATGGGATTTAATCAAAACCACCGCTCCGAACATGAAATTTTTACAAGTGTATCAGAACTTAGTAAAAAAATAGCGATTAATACACTTTTTAAGTCATGTTTTGATGAAAAATGTCAGTCAATAAGTTACGATTGAGCCATATTTGGGTGTAATTTGATATAGAGACAAAATGACGACATCACAGCGAAAAATACTGGTCACAAGTGCCTTACCTTATGCTAATGGTCCTATCCACCTTGGCCACATGCTTGAATATATCCAAACGGATATTTGGTCACGATACCAAAAGCTACGTGGACATGAATGTTATTACATCTGTGCAGACGACGCCCACGGCACGCCTATCATGCTAAAAGCACAGCAAATGGGCATCACACCAGAACAAATGATTGCTCAAGTGCAAAAAGAGCACGAGCAAGATTTCGCTGATTTTAATATTCAATTTGATAACTTTCACAGTACCCACAGTGACGAAAACCGCACATTAGCAAACAGCATATATTTAAAATTGCGAGATGGTGGCTACATCAAAACCAAAACCATTTCGCAATTATACGATCCTGAAAAAAACATGTTCCTACCAGACCGTTTTGTTAAAGGCACTTGCCCAAAATGTAAGTCTGAAGATCAATATGGCGACAACTGTGACAATTGTGGTGCAACCTACAGCACAACTGATTTGATTAATCCTAAATCAGCCGTGTCTGGCGCAACGCCTGTGATGAAAGACACTGAGCATTTCTTTTTTGATCTACCAGCATTTGAAGGCATGCTTAAAGAATGGATCCAGTCGGGTTCATTGCAGCAAGAAATGGCCAATAAACTGGGCGAATGGTTTGAGCAAGGCTTACAGCAATGGGATATATCACGCGATGCTCCCTACTTTGGCTTTGAAATCCCAGATGCACCGGGCAAGTTTTTTTATGTATGGTTAGATGCACCAATTGGTTACATGGGTTCATTTAAAAACTTATGCGACAAACGTGGCGACATCAACTTTGACGACTTTTGGGGCATAGATTCAACCGCAGAAGTGTATCACTTCATCGGCAAAGACATTGTCTACTTTCATAGCTTGTTCTGGCCAGCCATGCTTGATGGTGCCGGCTTGCGTAAACCTACCAGCGTCTATGCCCATGGTTATGTGACGGTTAACGGCTCAAAAATGTCTAAATCGAAAGGGACATTCATTAAAGCTCGTACTTACCTTGATAATTTAGACCCAGAATATTTGCGTTATTATTATGCCGCTAAGCTCAATAGCCGTATCGACGACCTCGATTTAAACCTAGAAGACTTTGCTCAGCGTGTTAACTCCGATTTAGTGGGCAAACTGGTCAACCTCGCCTCTCGTACGGCAGGTTTTATCAGTAAACGTTTTGACGGAAAACTGGCAAAAATTACAGACAATAGCCTGGCTGAATCGTTTTTGGCTAAAAGTGAAGTCATTGCCGAATTTTACGAAACACGTGAGTTTGGTAAAGCCATGCGAGAAATTATGGCTTTAGCAGACATCGCAAACGGTTATGTAGCCGATGCAGCGCCTTGGCAATTAGTTAAACAAGACGACAAGCAAGAAGAAGCCCATCAAGTGTGCAGTAATGCATTAAACTTGTTCCGCATTTTGGTCACTTACCTTAAACCTGTTTTACCTAAACTTGCCCAAGATGTTGAAGGCTTCCTGCAACTGACATTAACCTGGGATAATTTAGCCCAAGATCTTGCAGAACATGAAATAGCACCGTTTAAAGCATTAATGCAGCGCATTGAAATGAAAAACATCGAAGCTATTATCGAAGCATCAAAAGAAAATTTGCAAGCAAGTAACACCGATGCACCAACAAGTAAAGCCACTGAGCAAACGGTAGATCAGTTAGCACTCGATCCAATCAGCCCAGAGATAAGCTTTGATGATTTTGCAAAAATCGATTTACGAATTGCACGGATCAGTAAGGCTGAACATATTGAGAAGGCAAATAAGTTATTACGATTAGAACTGGATTTAGGCGGCGAAACCAAACAAGTGTTTGCTGGGATAAAATCAGCCTACGCACCTGAAGATTTAGTCGGCAAATTAACTGTGATGGTGGCTAACCTTGCACCTCGCACCATGAAGTTTGGCGATTCAGAAGGCATGGTCTTAGCGGCAGGACCTGGTGGAAAAGACCTGTTTATTTTAGAGCCACATGAAGGTGCACAACCTGGCATGCGGGTAAAATAACCTGGGCTCGGGATAATAAACAAAGCAAAAAAGACCGCCTCGGCGGTCTTTTTTATGGCTAAGTTTGTATCGGTTTTACACCAATCAGCACAAGAGTGTGATCATGCTTACTGGTTAACATCGCTTATTACGTCGTTAGACATTTTGAAGGGAGAACAATGAGCTCGTTGCATTTTCTGCCTTCGTTTAAGCGATTTTATCTTCGCACTCTGATCACTTATTTATCCTGACAGGTATCAATGCGAAGCCATTAAAAGGCATCAAACAATCAACGACGTACCTAAAGCGTGTCAATTTTGACTTAAATTAAAATGGTTGGATCAGGGCGTGTTGCACTTGTTTTTATCAAAAAAAGATCAACACGCTCTAAATTAATAAAATACTATTTTATTGATTCGCACAGGTTTCTGACTTTGCTTTTTCTGCAAGATGTTCACTGGAATTATTTGACGTTGGAGTATTATGTTCCTCACTTGCTTGATGCAAGACACTGTCTTCATCCATTGCTTGCTTTAACCTTTCTTCATAACGCATAAATAATGTAATAAAATCATTACTAAACTTTTCGCCTTCAGACTCAGTTAACCAAAACTCGTATAAACGCTTTGAAGCTTCTTTTTCGATACGTTTATAGGTGAGTTTACGCCGTAACACAGACTCTTCTGTGTGCCCAAGCAACTGCATTGATGATACCCCTAACTCCAATGCTGAATGGTGCGTTTCAGACTCAACCACATCGGCACCCGCTTCTTTTAATAAATGGCCATGGCCTCTATCAAACGCCCTGGCAACTATCTTTAACTTAGGGTATGTGTGATGTAAGTATTTCACCAACTCAACACTACTTTCTCTATTATCGATAGCCACAACAAAAAGTGAGGCCTCTTCAATACCTGCGGTTTTTAATAAATCTGGACGCGTTGCATCGCCGTAATAGGCTTTGGTATTAATCCGTCTAATAGTGTCAACTTGCGATACCTGGTAATCGAGTACCACAGTTTTAATATTATTAGACACTAAAAAACGATTCACCACCTGACCAAAACGCCCAATACCGGCAATAATCACCGTCCCTTCATCATCAATATTATCTTGTTCACGCTGATTGGTTTTAACTTGGAAACGCGGATAAATCACTTTATCAAATAAAATAAACAAACCAGGCGTTAAAAACATCGATAACGCAACCACAATCGATAAGGTTTGTGCAATATCGGTTGGTATAACATGTTGCTGTACACTAAAGCTTAATAACACAAAACCAAACTCACCGGCTTGCGCAAGGCTTAGGGTAAATAACCAGCGGTCGCTGCCTTTTATCTTAAATATCAAAGCAAGAAAATATAGCACTAACGCCTTGATTACCATGACACATAACGTAATGAGTATGATTTCGCCAAAGCTTGCAAACAACACAGAAAAATCAATACCTGCACCTACTGTAATAAAAAACAGCCCCAGCAATAGCCCTTTAAAAGGCCCAATATTGGCTTCTAATTCGTGCTTAAACTCACTGTTGGCTAATACCACACCGGCTAAAAATGTCCCTAACGCAGGAGAAATCCCTACCAGACTCATTAGCGCCGCGATACCTATAACTAACATTAACGCAGCCGCAGTTGAAATCTCCCGCGCACCAGACTCTGCCACCATTCTAAACAACGGACGACTCAAGTAATGTCCGCCTAGCACAACAATGCCAATAGCCAGCAAAAGCACAATGGCATAAGCCCAACCCGGTAATGAAGCCACTAAACTTAATTGTTCATGTTGCTCGCTCAAATGACTGGCTGCAGATTGGGCCTTTTCAACCAACTCAGGCAAGGCCAATAACGGAATAAACGCCAACATGGGGATAACGGCAATATCTTGAAATAATAAAACAGAAAAGGCATTTTTACCTGCATGGGTTTTATTAAGACGCTTTTCTGACAAGGTTTGCAATACAATGGCGGTCGATGACAATGAAAAAATTAAGCCCATAGTCAATGCAACTGAGTTTTGATAACCGGCATATATTGCGCAGGTCATCACAGCCACCACAGAGCCAGCAACCTGTAAACCGCCCTGACCCAGCAAACGATTACGCATAGCCCACAGCATCTTTGGCTCAAGTTCTAACCCGACCAAAAACAACATCATGACCACACCAAACTCAGCAAAGTGCTGAATAGTATTGGTTTCACTGCCAACCAGTCCAACAATAGGGCCAATGACCACACCTGCAATCAAGTAGCCTAAAACCGACCCTAAACCTAGCCTGTTCGCTAACGGTACCGCTATCACAGCAGCAGTTAGATAAATAAACGCCTGTAAAAAATATTCCGTCATTAACGTTCCTTAGACACAACACGACGACTCGACGTAATCAAATTACACCGGATTAACAATATCAATAAAATGATGGGTTAAATCAAATTTGCTGGCAAGGTGTTGCCCAAGCGCCTGAATGCCAAACTGTTCGGTAGCATGATGCCCCGCAGCAAAATAATGAATGCCCTGCTCCATTGCTGCATGATAAGTGCGCTCTGACACTTCACCACTAATGAAGGCATCAACGCCCATTTGTGCAGCATGATCGATATAGTCTTGAGCCCCGCCAGTACACCAGGCAAGGGTAGAAATTGGCTTGCTGGCATCACCAATATGCAATGGTTCACGTTTAAGAACCCTAGCAAGTAATTGGCTAAATTCATTCGCCGATAACGGCTTCTCTAAATGACCATGCCACAATAAATCTTGCGCAACGGCTTCATATACTCGTGGGCTTAAAATGCCTAACTGGTGTGCGAGCTGTGCATTATTACCTATCCCGTGATGTGCATCTAATGGTAAATGGTAACCAAACAAGCTGATGTCATTATCCATCAAGGCTTTAATTCGGCGATACTTCATACCTGTGATGATTTCAGGTTCATTTTTCCAAAAAAAACCATGATGAACCAAAATGGCATCAGCATTGACAGCAGCAGCTTGGTCGATTAAAGCTTGGCAGGCTGTGACCCCTGTGACAATCGTGTTAATCGTCGACTTACCTTGCACTTGTAATCCATTTGGCGCGTAATCTTTAAACGCAGACACATTTAAAAACTCATCTAAATAAGCCGCTAATTGTTGACGAGAAATAGATGAATGACCTTGATGATATGTTGACATAAAATTCCTACAAAATGAGACCTTGTCATAAAAACTAACGGTTCCTTCCCGCTGCAAAGCGCTAAAAGGGCATTTAAAAATACAGTGTAACCGTCTATAAGCCTTAATGTAACTTGCGCCAGATTATTTTGACCATAGCAGTGATAAATGCTGACAATATGCTATTTTCGAGTGATAAACATACAACTATGGCGACTAATTGGACTTTTGTATGGTTAATCCTTTAAAATTAGTAACAACCTTCATTTAACATGATAACAAATAGGTTATTAACTATGACAACATTGACTAAAGAAGAGGTCATCAGCCAACTGCAAATGGCACTTGAAAAACAATCAGGCAACACTGTGTCGATTGAACAAGCTGGCAGCTGGTATAAAATCGACGGTGGTAAATCGGTACGTTTTAGCGAACTTGAAACCATGCATAGTGAGCTTTGTGCAACAAACACTGAAATTAAAGCGACTAACGCAAAACCTGCGGTTAAAGCACAAGCGAAACCCGCTAAGAAACAACCCAGTAAAAAAACCACAACGACATCTGGTGGGTTAACGCCTAAAGAGTTATGGCGTCAAAAACTTGAAAACACCGCTGGCAATCAAACTTTGCCACGAGGATTCTAACTTAATACCGCTTAACTGATTGGTATAAATCAAAAAGGAGCCTAGGCTCCTTTTTGCGTTATGGTTAATTCAACCGGCCAGATTACATCGCTAAATCAACTCTAACATAACCCGTTAAGTACACCACCCGAACTTCATCCCCAGTGTTAAAACTCATGCCAGGGTCGAGATCTTGAATCACCATCACTTGGTTTCCATCTTCCAGAGTTATCATTAATTCGACGAGTTTATTCTCTAAATAATAAGCTGAACGACCATGCTGACTGCCTAAGCCGCCGCCAATTAACGCGCCAAGCACTGTGGCAACATCTTGACCAGAACCACTACCAAATTGATGCCCTATTACACCGCCAATTAACGCCCCACCAAAGGTTTTCCAACCACTGTGGCTGTCTTCAATTAATTGCTTTTCAGTTAAATGTCTCACGCTCTCAATGGTGCCATACACGACTTTTTCAACTGGTACGGCCTGATTACGCTCATAAGCGGCATTTGCCAGGTTGCTCAACATGCAAAATGTCAACAATACAGCAAAAAAACACTTTCCGGTGACAGTTATGATTTTAAACATCGCTATTTTCCGCTAAGTTAACGTTAAGGTATGCCAATTAATATACTCAATTGTGAACTCACTGTCCTATTTAAATCAATCGATCGGCTTTCCGTCGCCTGAACATGCGCTAACAGAGCCCAATGGATTACTCGCCATTGGCGGAGACTTACAACCGCAGCGCTTAATGAAGGCCTATTATGAGGGCATTTTCCCCTGGTTTAATGCCAGCGACCCTATTTTATGGTGGTCACCTGATCCTCGAGCTGTATTTAAGCCTACAGCGCCATTTGGCAGTAAAAGTCTGCTTAAGTTCCTTAAAAAGTCGAGCTGGCGCTATACCATTAATCATGCATTTTTAGATGTGTTGGCAGGCTGTGCTGCGCCGCGAAATAGACAAGATGGAACCTGGATTTCTGCCGAAATACAGATGGCTTATTACGAGTTGCATCTTCAAGGCAAAGCCCATTCTATAGAGGTGTGGGATCAAGAACATTTAGTCGGTGGATTATATGGCCTGCCTATTGGAAAAGTATTTTGCGGTGAGTCAATGTTTCATCGGCAGACTAATGCATCAAAAGCGGCATTTGCTATACTGAATCAGCATCTTGTTCAACACGATTTTCAATTGATTGATGCTCAAGTAATGAACCCGCATTTACTCAGTTTAGGCGCTAAAGCATTACCTAGAGCTGATTTTTTACACTTGCTGCATCAATACAGAGACAACACAATTGCTGCGTCAATATGGGCCCCACAAGAGGTGTTAATTGAATTCTAAATCTGTCAGCGTAGGGATCAGCCACCCTTTTGATTGTAACTACATCGAAGGCAATAAAGAGCAGTTATTAGTCATTCAGGAGCAGCATCTAGATGCTCATTTATTTGAACAATTACTGGCAATGGGGTTTCGTCGTAACGGCAATTCCATTTATAAACCGCGTTGTCCCAGTTGCCAGGCATGCCAATCTATTCGCCTAAACGTGCACGATTTTGCCCTGTCTAAACGCCAAAAAAGAACCTTAAAAAATAACCAGGATTTACATTGGAAAGTAAACTATCACACCCGGCCTGAACATTTTGAGCTTTATCAACGTTACATTAACGAACGTCATAACGATAGCCCAATGTATCCGGCATCACAAAACCAATACGATGATTTTTTATTGTCAGATTGGTTACCGCCAATGTTTATCGAAGTGTTTGATAAAGACAAATTAATTGCTGTGGCTGTCACGGATAATATGCCACACAGTTTTTCGGCGATTTACAGCTACTTTGACCCTGACTACAGCAATAGATCTCTGGGCTCACTGATGATTTTGATTCAATGTCAATTGGCTAAGTCTATGGGTAAACGATTTTTATATTTAGGCTATCAAATTGATCAAAATCGGAAAATGCGTTACAAGCGTCAATATCGGCCGTATCAAATTTTAACACCACAAGGTTGGAAAATTAGCGAAGATCTTGAGCCTCTTTCTTGTTAACACCCTTTACAGTTAAGCGTTTTTGGGGCATGATACGCCCGATTTTTCATATTTGAAGGCTAATGGGATAACTTATTAATGGCGAAAGAAGACAACATTGAAATGCAGGGCACTATCCTTGAGACCTTGCCAAACACAATGTTCCGCGTAGAGCTGGAAAATGGTCATGTGGTGATAGCCCACATCTCTGGCAAAATGCGCAAAAACTACATCCGTATTTTAACGGGTGACAAAGTCACGGTTCAGCTGACTCCTTATGACTTATCAAAAGGTCGTATCGTCTTCCGCGCACGTTAATCGCTAGCCTCAACATTGTAAAAGCCGACTCAAAGTCGGTTTTTTTGTTGAGGTATCTAACGCCAATCGTATCCATTATTTGATCACACAGTAAACATCCAATAGATGGATTGCCACGTAAAGAAGCGTTAACGTTCTTTACCGATGACATAATGAATGTGATGGGCGGGATTAACGCCAGTCTGTAAACACAGATAAAAAAAGATGACCTATCGGTCATCTTTTTCTTGTTAAAGACGCTGTTAAAAATCTGTTTAAGACACTTTTTCAGCAGCTTCGCAGTCTATATTAATTTCACCATCTTTGACGTCTATGTGTGCAATACCACCACGTTCTAGTACACCAAATAATATTTCATCCGCTAATGGACGCTTAATTAATTCGGTGACTACGCGTGACATAGGGCGTGCTCCCATTGACTTGTCATAGCCTTTTTCAGCAAGTAAGGTTCTTGCTTCGTCGCTAACATCTAAAGTCACTCGTTTATCATCAAGCTGTGCTTGTAGTTCAACTAAGAACTTATCAACCACTTTAGCGATAACGGTCATATCTAAATGGTTAAACCACACAATCGAATCTAAACGGTTACGGAACTCAGGTGAAAATACTTTGTTGATTTCCGCTAATGCATCTTGAGTATGGTCTTGCTGCTGGAAACCAATCGACTTACGAATGGTCTCTTGCACGCCGGCATTGGTGGTCATCACTAAAGTGACGTTTCTAAAGTCGGCTTTGCGGCCATTGTTATCGGTTAATGTACCGTGATCCATCACTTGTAAAAGTAAGTTAAACACATCAGGATGCGCCTTCTCAATTTCATCAAGTAGCACCACACAATGTGGATTTTTAATCACTGCATCGGTTAACAGACCACCTTGATCATAGCCAACATACCCAGGAGGTGCGCCAATTAAACGTGACACAGTATGGCGCTCCATGTACTCAGACATATCAAAACGAATAAGCTTAAGGTTTAAACATGACGCTAGCTGGCTGGTGACTTCTGTTTTACCCACACCGGTTGGGCCGGCAAACATAAAGCTACCCACAGGTCTTTTTTCTGAACCTAAACCACTGCGAGATAAGCGAATAGCCGCGCTTAAGCTCTCAATCGCTTTATCCTGACCAAACACCACCATCTTAAGGTTGCGCTCAAGGTTACGTAACATATCCTTGTCAGTCGACGATACCGACTTCTCAGGAATACGTGCTAATTTAGCAATAATGGCTTCGATTTCAGCCTGACCAATGGTTTTTTTGCGTTTACTTTGCGGCATCATCACCATACGGGCACCGGCTTCATCAATCACGTCAATGGCTTTGTCAGGTAAATGACGATCATTAATGTGTTTAGCCGACAAGCTCGCGGCACTGCTAATGGCTGCTTGGGTATAACGCACACCATGATATTCTTCGTATTTCGACTTTAAGCCCATCAAAATCTTGGTGGTTTCAGCGACCGACGGCTCATTAATATCAATTTTTTGGAATCGACGCGCTAATGCACGATCTTTTTCAAAAATACTTTGATACTCCTGGAACGTCGTTGAGCCCATACACCGTAACTTGCCACTTGATAACAAGGGTTTGAGTAAGTTAGACGCGTCCATTACACCGCCAGAAGCGGCCCCCGCACCAATGATGGTATGAATTTCATCAATAAATAAAATCGCATGCTCGTCTGCAGACAATTCTTTTAACAAGCTTTTAAAGCGTTTTTCAAAATCGCCACGATACTTAGTACCGGCCAATAATGAACCTAAATCTAACGAGTACACTGTGGCGTCGGCCATCACATCAGGCACTTGCTCTGTGACAATTCGATACGCTAGCCCTTCGGCAATCGCCGTTTTACCTACGCCCGCTTCGCCGACCAACAACGGATTGTTTTTGCGGCGACGACATAAGGTTTGAATAGCGCGCTCAATCTCTGCATCACGACCAATTAATGGGTCGATTGTTCCCTCTTTAGCAAGCTGATTAAGATTCGAGGCAAACTGCGCTAGCATGCTGCGATCTTCACTATTTTCTGATTGGTCCTCAATGCGCTCTTGTTCAGATGATTCACCTTTGTCTTCATCTTTGCTCATGCCATGAGAAATAAAATTAACCACATCT
The DNA here is from genome assembly GCF_019931735.1 of Shewanella inventionis. NCBI lineage: Bacteria > Pseudomonadati > Pseudomonadota > Gammaproteobacteria > Alteromonadales > Shewanellaceae > Shewanella > Shewanella inventionis. The sequence continues at coordinate 3,176,645 of NZ_CP082926.1, forward strand.
AAACGGGTAATTTCATTGCGGCGCAGTAAATATACAGCTTGCGACTCTTGCTCACTAAATATAGCCACAAGTACATTGGCACCTGTCACTTCATTACGACCAGAGGATTGCACATGAAACACGGCTCGTTGAAGTACTCGCTGAAACCCTAATGTTGGCTGGGTTTCGCGCTCTTCAGATGATTCGGCAATAATGGGTGTGGTTTGTTGAATGAAATTAGCAACTTCCTCACGCAGACGATTAACATCTGCGCCACAAGCAATCAATGCCTCATAGGCCGCAGGATTATCAATAAGCGCTAATAATAAATGTTCTACCGTCATGTATTCATGACGTGAATCTCTAGCTTGCTGAAACGCTAGGTTCAAGGTGACTTCCAGATCTTTGTTCAGCATAAGCACCCCCTAAATTTAACCACAGACTGTAAGAAAACGATTTTTATGCTTTCTCTAATGTACACAGTAACGGATGTTGGTTTTCTCTTGCAAACTGATTTACTTGAAAAACTTTTGTTTCGGCAATCCCAAATGGAAAAACCCCGCACAATCCTTTGCCCTGGTGATGTATCGCTAACATGATATCAACAGCTTGCTGTTCATTTTTATCAAAGAAACGTTGTAACACTTCAACCACAAAATCCATCGGGGTGTAATCATCATTGTTTAGCACCACTTTATACATATTGGGGGGTTGTAGCTCAGATTCAACCTTTTCTTCTGTATGTTCTACACTGCCTAATTTTGCCATTGTTTAATACTAGCCTCTCGTTTGGTTCCCGACCACTTGATATTATTAAATTAATTAAATGTTGTCTTTTTGTTAATTTATGCTTGACATCTTTTCGTACAAATTTCATTCTATTTGTCAGGCGGCGAAAAATAGACCGCTGGATAATAAGTTTTACTATCTTACTGGTAAGTAGACAACAGAAGGAAGTGGAAGTATGGCAAACGGAACTGTAAAGTGGTTCAACAACGCCAAAGGATTCGGGTTTATTTGCCCAGATCAGGGTGGCGAAGATGTATTTGCGCACTATTCAACTATCGAAATGGAAGGTTACAGAACCTTAAAAGCAGGTCAACCTGTGTGCTTCGAAGTTGAAGAAGGTCCTAAAGGAATGCATGCTTCAGCCATCTCACCTACAAAATAGTAGGTTGAGACTATAAAACAAAAAGACAGGGATTTTAATCCCTGTCTTTTTTTATTGTTCAAAATAAGCATTACTGAGTCATTAAAAGGGCCCACACCGCAGGTAAGGGCCCTATTTAACAATCATTAACCAGTAAGCATTAACCAATAAGTTTGTTCAATGTTGCACTTGGGCGCATGGCTTTTTCAGCTTTAGCGGCATCTAAACGGTAGTAACCGCCTAAATCAACCGCTGGGCCTTGTGAACCATTAAGCTCTGCTAAAATAACAGCTTCATTAGTAGATAACGATTGTGCTAAAGGCGCAAAATGTTCAGCTAGTTGAGTATCGGCTGTTTGCTTCACTAAAGCATTTGCCCAGTAAAGCCCAAGGTAGAAGTGGCTACCACGGTTATCTAACTCACCTACACGACGCGAAGGTGACTTGTTGCTATCTAAGAACTCGCCAATTGCCACATCTAAGGTGTCTGCTAGTACTTGAGCTTTAGGATTGTTAGCCGTTTGGGCTAAATGTTCTAATGATGCTGCCAGTGCTAAAAACTCACCTAAAGAATCCCAACGTAAATGGCCTTCTTTTTCAACTTGTTGCACATGCTTAGGTGCACTACCACCCGCGCCAGTTTCAAACAATCCACCGCCATTCATTAACGGTACGATTGATAGCATTTTAGCACTTGTGCCTAACTCAAGAATTGGGAACAAATCGGTTAGGTAATCACGTAACACGTTACCAGTAACAGAAATAGTATCTTCGCCTTTGATGATGCGCTCTAACGTCACGCGAGTTGCTTCAACAGGAGACATAATTTGAATATCTAGGCCTGATGTATCTTCTTCTGCGAGGTATGTTGTCACTTTTTTGATTAACTCAGCATCGTGTGCTCGAGCGCTGTCTAACCAGAAAATAGCAGGCGTGTTGCTTAAACGAGAACGTCTAACGGCTAATTTAACCCAATCACGGATTGGTGCATCTTTTACCTGACACATACGGTAAATATCGCCAGCTTCAACCTTGTGGCTCATTAACACATCACCAGCTTGATTGATTACATTCACAGTACCTGCGGCGCTGATCTCAAATGTTTTATCATGGCTACCGTATTCTTCAGCTTTTTGAGCCATAAGACCTACGTTTGGTACACTACCCATGGTTGTTGGGTCAAATGCACCGTGTTTTTTACAAAATGCGATGGTTTCTTGGTACACACCGGCATAGCAACGATCTGGGATCATCGCTTTAGTGTCTTTTAATTGACCGTCTGGGCCCCACATTTGACCAGATGAACGAATAGCTGCAGGCATAGAGGCATCAATAATGATGTCACTTGGTACGTGTAAGTTAGTGATACCTTTGTCTGAATCAACCATCGCTAATGCAGGACGTGCAGCATAAACGGCAGCGATATCCGCTTCGATTTCGCTGCGCTTAGCATCAGGAAGTGACTTGATTTTGGCATAAACATCACCAAAACCATTGTTTACATCAACACCCAACTCAGCAAATAATTCGCCGTGCTTGTCAAACACATCCTTGAAAAACACCTTCACAGCGTGACCGAATAACACAGGATCAGACACTTTCATCATGGTGGCTTTTAAGTGAAGCGATAATAAAACATCTTCTGATTTAGCCGCTTCAATTTCGCGGGTATAAAAATCAACTAACGCTTTTTTGCTCATTACAGCAGCATCGATAACTTCATCAGCAAGTAAGGCTAAGCCACTTTTAAGTACCACTTCTTTGCCATCAGCTTGGGTTAACACGATATTAACTTTGTCTGCTGCGGCTAACGTCACAGATTGCTCGCTACCGTAGAAGTCACCTTCATTCATATGTGCAACATGCGACTTTGAATCACTTGCCCATTTACCCATTGAATGTGGATTTTTCTTAGCGTAGTTTTTAACCGATGTTGGCGCGCGGCGGTCTGAGTTACCTTCACGTAATACTGGGTTTACCGCACTGCCTTTGATTTTGTCATAACGCGATTTAGCTTCTACTTCTGCGTCAGTTTTTGGCTCATCTGGGTAGTTTGGAATGTCATAGCCTTTAGCCTGTAGCTCAGCAATACATGCTTTTAACTGCGGAATTGACGCACTAATATTAGGTAACTTAATAATGTTAGCTTCAGGCTGGTTAGCCAATTCGCCTAACTCCGTTAACGCATCAGCAATTTTCTGTTCCGCTGTTAATTTTTCAGGGAAGTTAGCAATAACACGACCTGACAAAGAAATATCACGGGTTTCTACTTTTACGCCAGCAGCGTTAGTAAAGGTACGGATAATAGGTAATAAAGACAGGGTAGCAAGCGCTGGTGCTTCATCGGTTTCAGTGTATATGATCGTTGGAGTGTTATCTTTCATTTTATTTCCTACATTATTGTAAATTAATAACTTATTAGAATAAATTGTATAAGCATTTGACGGGCTTTGGTGGATAACACTCACCTGAGTGAACCTTGATTTGCAACTAGAGCACGCATCCTATGTGAGCTTAGTATGTGAAATCCCCTATCCCATTTTTTATTATATTTTTCTCGCGTTGCGATGGAGCGTTTTGTTAAAACACGCCATCAGCAACAGACAAATTAGGTACAGATCACAATTTTTAGGCGCACATCATAGATCATTCTTGGCAATTTTCAAATTCCACTAAGGGCGAATACACAGTAAACTGACACAAAAGATGTTATTTCTTGTTACAAACCCCGTTAATGCAAACTCCATTAAACAACTCAGGATAGTATCCATACCTTTATGGCAAACTCAGGTAAATTCAATTCATTTAAAAAAACGGCGCCCCAAAATAGTCGTACCAATTCGCTATCGGCAAAATCACCACGCACAAACAGAATAACTCGACGTAAAAGCCCAGCGAAACCTGCTGTCGAAAATCCTATTATCGTGTTGTTCAATAAACCATTTGATGTGCTTTGCCAATTTACCGATGAGTCAGGTCGCCAAACCCTTAAAGACTTCATTCCAATAAGTGATGTTTACGCCGCAGGACGATTAGACCGAGACAGCGAAGGCTTATTACTGCTTACCAACGACGGCCAATTGCAAGCTAAGTTAACCCAGCCGACTAAAAAAACCTTTAAAACCTATTGGGTACAAGTTGAAGGTGCACCGAGCCAAGCTGCCATACAAGCATTGTGTGATGGGGTTGAACTCAAAGACGGTATGACCTTACCTGCAAAAGTACAAATAATAGACGCACCCGATGTCTGGCCACGCGTCCCTCCCGTACGAGAGCGAAAATCAATCCCTACTACCTGGCTTGAGGTACAAATCTGTGAAGGTCGAAATCGTCAAGTTAGACGAATGACCGCTCATGTAGGCCACCCAACCTTAAGATTAATCCGTTATAAAATAGGTCAATGGTGTCTAGATGATTTACAAAGTGGCCAATACAAGCAAATAAACCAATAAACCAATAAACACGGCTAACAAGGAATGACATCAATGACTCAACGCTACAAACCCAACACCACGGTTGCCTGTGTGATATACAGCCAAGGCAAGTTTTTACTGGTCGAAGAAGTCATTAATGGTCAGGTGAAATTTAATCAACCCGCAGGACATTTAGAGGCAAACGAGTCACTTATAGATGCCTGTTCTCGTGAAGTTTTAGAAGAAACAGGGCTGGACATTGAACCGCAAGCCATTGTGGGTATTTATCAATTTAGTACCAGTGATGAACTCGCGTTTGTACGTTACACCTTTTGCATTACCCTTGACCAACCGATTGAAACCACGCCACTCGATAGCGCCATTACCCGTACCCATTGGTTATCTCGCGAACAAATTAGTGAGTTAGGCGATCAATTACGCAGCCCGCTCGTGCTCAAAAGTATTGATGACTATATACAGCAAGCCGGATTATTAGACCAATCGCCGCCAGCGATCAGAGACTTGACGCAAAAAACAAATGCAAAACCTTGTCCGCACCATTTACCATTATCCTTGCTTAATGCGGATTATTTGCACACCCGTTAGCTCAGTTTTAGCCCTATATTGACGGTGCTTCAAGATAGCCCAGCGCTAGAATGCGTGGTAGAATATGCGCCGCACAAATGCAATGTTTACACGATAAGATAAAGTTTACTTTATTTTTGACCTTGTTTAGCGGCTTTCAAGCTCAGTCAATTTCAATCATTACCTTGAAACCGTTAACAGACACCACCATATACATACTCTCTTTATTCAATGGTTTTTAGGATTTATGACATCAATCAACCCAACTTCTCATGGTAAAAAAGTCATTGTCGGCATGTCCGGCGGTGTGGACTCTTCAGTTTCGGCCTATTTGCTTATCCAGCAAGGCTACGAGGTTGAAGGTCTATTTATGAAGAACTGGGAAGAAGACGATACCGACGAATATTGCGCTGCTGCAGATGATTTAAAAGATGCACAAGCTGTGTGTGACAAGCTTGGTATTAAAATGCATACCGTCAACTTTGCCGCTGAATACTGGGACAACGTGTTCGAATACTTTTTAGCTGAATACAAAGCAGGCCGTACGCCTAACCCTGACATCATGTGCAACAAAGAAATCAAATTCAAAGCTTTTTTAGAATTTGCAGACGAGATTTTAGACGCCGACTACATCGCCATGGGCCATTATGTTCGTCGTCGTGACAATAGCGATGGCAGTGTTGAAATGCTCCGCGGCGTTGATGGCAATAAAGATCAAAGCTACTTTTTATACACATTAAGCCATGAACAAGTAGCACGCAGTTTATTTCCTGTAGGCGAGCTTGAAAAACATGAAGTGCGTGAGATTGCCAAAAAAATGGGTTTAATCACTCACGACAAAAAAGACAGCACCGGCATTTGTTTTATTGGCGAGCGTAAATTCACTGACTTTCTTGCCACTTATTTACCCGCACAGCCCGGCGACATTGAAACAGCTGAAGGCGAAGTCATTGGTACTCATCAAGGGTTGATGTATCACACCCTTGGCCAACGTAAAGGCTTAGGGATTGGCGGCTTAAAAAACAGCAGCGAAGACCCGTGGTACGTGGTCGAAAAAGATTTAATTCGTAATGTGTTAGTCGTTGCACAAGGCGCTAATCACCCTCGCCTTATGTCACATGGCATGACCGTTAACCAACTACACTGGGTTGACCGTAAAGGCCCTGCCAATAACAGCAACATCACAGTAAAAACTCGTTACCGCCAACGCGATGTGGCCTGTACGATAGTTTATACCGATCCAGACAATATTACCGTAACATTCGATGAACCTGTTGCAGCCGTTACGCCAGGCCAGTCAGCGGTATTTTATGATGGTGAAATTTGTTTAGGCGGCGGTATTATCGATACGCTGATCCGAGGGTAAATCGTGAGCCATAATCAAGACAGTATTTTATTTGAACGCACAATGGCCTTTGCAGGTATTTTACAGGCCATTGGTCAGGTGCAATATTTAGCGCGCCACGGTGAAAGTGATAAAGAAACACTAGCGGCAACATTACATACCATCTTAGTCACCGAGCCTGAAGCCACTGCCGATGTCTATCAAGATAAAAGTATCTTAGATAAAGGCTATCAGTTAATACAAAATCAACTGGGCGATGGCAGCAATAAAGATGTCGAAACCACGCGCTATTTAGTCGGTATACTTGCATTAGAGCGTAAACTCGCACGCTCGCCAAATGGCTTAGGCATGCTTGCTGAGCGAATAAATCAAATTCATCGCCAATTAACTCATTTTGCCATTACCGATGAGCAAGTTATTGCCAACTTTGCCAGCATATATAGCGACATCATCAGCGAACTTGGGCCTAAACTGCAAATATCAGGAAATCCTGACTGTTTAAAACAACCCATAGTACAACATAAAATACGTGCCCTACTGCTCGCCGCCATGCGCAGTGCAGTATTATGGCGCCAATTAGGCGGTAAACGTCGCCATTTAGTGTTTGCCAGAAAAGCGATATTTGATATCGCCAAAAAAAGCCAAAATAATAATTAATCGATTCACCCTACAACAAAGTTCATCAAGGAGCTTCAAATGGATCTTTCCGCACTAACTGCTATCTCTCCGGTAGACGGTCGTTATGGTAGTAAAACCGCCTCATTAAGAGGGATTTTCAGCGAGTTCGGTCTTACTAAGTACCGTGTTCAAGTTGAAATCAACTGGTTAAAGCTATTATCTAGCTGCCCAGAGATTGAAGAAGTTCCCCCATTTAGCGAAACCGCACTCGCGTTACTAGACAGCATAAAAGATAACTTTAGCGAGCAAGATGCACTTCGCGTTAAAACCATCGAAAGCACCACCAACCACGATGTAAAAGCGGTTGAATACTTCATTAAAGAAAAAATTGCTGACAATGCCGAGCTTGTCGCCATTGACGAATTTGTACACTTTGCCTGTACCTCAGAAGACATCAACAACTTATCGCACGGCTTAATGTTAAAAGAAGCACGCGAGCAAGTGTTAGCACCTCATTGCCAACAAATTATTGATGCCATTAAAAAGCTCGCCCATGACAACAAAAGCGTGCCTTTAATGTCACGCACCCATGGTCAGCCTGCATCACCGTCTACACTCGGCAAAGAAATGGCCAACGTTGCCGTACGTCTAGAGCGCCAATTAAAGCAAATCAATGCTGTTGAAATTATGGGCAAAATTAACGGTGCTGTGGGTAACTATAACGCCCACATCTCTGCCTACCCAGAAGTAAACTGGCATGAGCTGTCACAGCGTTTTGTCACCAGTCTTGGCATTAACTGGAACGCCTACACCACCCAAATTGAGCCGCATGATTACATTGCCGAACTATTTGATGCCATTGCGCGTTTTAACACCATCCTTATCGATTTTGATCGTGATATTTGGGGTTATATTGCATTAGGTCACTTTAAACAGCGCACCATTGCCGGCGAAATTGGTTCATCAACCATGCCGCATAAAGTTAACCCAATCGACTTTGAAAACTCTGAAGGTAACCTAGGTATTGCAAATGCATTAATGCAGCATTTAGCGGCTAAATTACCGGTTTCAAGATGGCAACGCGACTTAACTGACTCAACCGTGTTGCGTAACCTTGGTGTCGGTATGGCGCACTCACTTATTGCTTACCAAGCAACGTTAAAAGGCATTAGCAAATTAGAAGTCAATGAAGCACAACTGCTTGCTGAGCTAGATAAAAACTGGGAAGTATTAGCAGAGCCTGTACAAACCGTGATGCGTCGTTATGGCATTGAAAAGCCATATGAAAAATTGAAAGAGCTCACACGTGGTAAGCGTATCGATGCACAGCAACTTGCTGTATTTATCGATGCCCTAGAATTACCTGCAGAGGTGAAAGTTGAACTGAAAAAAATGACCCCAGCAAATTACATCGGCCGTGCAGAAGCCTTTGTCGACGAGCTAAAATAGTCATTTAATTTATACTAGTTAATCTTGGCGGTCGCATCTGTGACCGCTTTTTTATTGGATTTACCACTCTTTATCTGAGGTCAATGATGTACACATTAAATATTGATACCCAAGCCTTTATTAAACAGCATTGGCAACAGAAACCACTATTAATCAAACAGGCGTTTGTTGATTTTGAAGACCCCATTGCCGCAGACGAACTTGCCGGCCTCGCCTGTGAAGAAGAAATATCTTCACGCGTAGTGGTCACAAAAGGTGATGATTGGGATGTCATTCAAGGCCCATTTGAAGACTACGACCAATTTGGTGAAGACAACTGGCAATTGCTAGTTCAGGCCGTTAACCATTGGTATCCTGCATCTCAACCCTTAGTTGAAGCATTTCGCTTTTTACCCGACTGGCGCTTTGATGACTTAATGGTGTCGTTTGCCACACCAGGCGGCGGCGTAGGGCCACACATCGACAACTACGATGTGTTTATTATTCAAGGTGAAGGCGAGCGTCGCTGGAAAGTCGGTGACAAAGGCCAACATAAACGCCGTGGCGGTAATGAAAACTCGCCATTAGTGGACGATTTTGAACCGATAATTGATGTGGTTTTACAAAAAGGCGATGTGCTATATATTCCGCCCGGATACCCGCATTGCGGCGAAACTGTCACCTTAGCCATGTCTTATTCCATTGGTTTTAGAGCGCCGAGCCAACAAGAACTGTTAACTCAACTTGCTGACAGCCTTATCGACAATAATCAAGGCCACAAGCGCTTTATTTCTTCAGATGAGCCAGCAACTCCAGGCGTGATCAGCCAAACGCATCAACAAGGTATTATGGATTTATTAGTACAACTTGCTCAAGATCCTCAAGCCTATCAAACCATGCTTGGCAAATTATTGAGTCAAAATCGTTTTGAACTCGATATATGCGAAGGCGAAGAGCCATTAAGCAGCGATGACTTAATAGATGCCATAGAACAAGGTGCAATTATTCAGCGCATTGGGGGGTTAAAGGTATTACGTCTTGAGCAAGACAGCCAAGCGCGGTTATTTATTAATGGCGAAGAGTTTTCTTTAGCAGAGACTAGCGAAACCGAATTAATGTTTTTAGCCAATAACGTTAGCATTATGCCTGAGCAAGCTGGCGAGCTAGTTGAAAATACAGGGTTACTTGAGCTATTAACTCAGTTGATTAATCAAGGCTTGTACTACCTAGCCGAAGACGAATGCTAAAGCTTGGATAAAGTAAAAGGCACCTAAAATGAGGTGCCTTTTTTATATGTTTGGAATATTAACCCCAAAGTTTTTCATCTTGATGCATTCTGTGCAGGCTTTCAGCACGAGAGACCAATAGTTGAGCAAATTTTCGTTGTGTCTCATCACGTGTGGCGCCAGATTGATGGAGATTTTCAGCTTTGAGCTGCCACATCAATGAAAAATGACGAATAGCATCACGCGCAGTTGCCGCCACTTTAACGTCTACATAATCTGATGGTAAATCACCTGACATCACCCAAAAAGTTTGTTTTTTAGGTTGTTTAGATTCCATTTTCCAAATGGCTAAATAAGGCGCAAGATAGCGACTTTCACTGGCTAGCACATTACTTGGGATCACACCTTTTTCAGCTAAAAAGCGATTGGCTTTTTGAAACTGAGTACGCACCCACTCTTGTCTCAGCGCTTCTTGATCTACTTTAGGTTCGGTTACTGGCTCTGAAACTTCTTCAGTCATAATACTTCCTATCTTATTGTTATTTTTCAGGTTAGAACAAGAATTAACCTAAAATTCAATCTCAAAAACAATGATGAAACATAAGTTACTTTACGTTTACGTAAAGTGGCAAGCTAAATTGCCACATTAATCACAAAAATAACCAAATCATGCTTTGTTGAGAGTATCGCTAAATGCTATCGTGCTGCAATAAATATAACAAGCAGTCGTTTGTACCTTATGTACTCAAACGCTCAGTAAATCACTTTACTTTTACAAACAGCAAGCGGAGATTTCACGTGGCAGTATTTAATCATGTTTCGTTCGATGAACACGAACAAGTGGTATTTTGTCATGATAAGCAAAGTGGATTAAAAGCCATTATTGCCGTTCACAACACAAACCTTGGTCCAGCCGTTGGCGGTTGCCGTATGTGGAACTATCAATCAGACGATGAAGCCTTAACTGACGTGTTACGTCTATCGCGCGGCATGACATACAAAAATGCACTTGCAGGCTTAACGATGGGTGGCGGTAAAGCCGTGATCATCGCCGATCCAAAAACAACCGACCGCGAAGCCTTGTTTTTAGCCTTTGGACGTTTTGTAAATAGTTTAGGGGGTAAATACTATTCAGCAGAAGATGTTGGGGTATCAACATCCGACATCATGATAGCCAGCCGCGAAACAGAATTTGTTGCCGGCATGGAAGGTAAATCAGGCGACCCATCACCATTAACGGCATTAGGCACTTATTTAGGCATTAAAGCAGCGGTTAAACATCAACGCGGTATTGATAGCCTTAAAGGCATTAAAGTCTCAGTACAGGGTGTCGGACACGTTGGATATTACCTGTGTAAACATCTGCATGAAGAAGGTGCAGAACTCATTGTCACCGACATTCACCAAGCATCACTTGATCGCGTTGCAAGCGAGTTTGGCGCAACTGTAGTCGCCCCACAAGACATCTACACCCAAGATGTCGATGTATATGCCCCTTGCGCATTAGGCGCCACATTAAACGACAGCACATTACCATTACTAAAGGCCACTATTGTTGCTGGCTGCGCCAATAACCAGTTAGCAGAAGTACGCCACGGCGAAAAACTTAAGCAAATGGGGATTTTGTATGCACCAGATTATGTAATTAACGCCGGCGGGATTATTAATGTGTCATTTGAGAAAAACTATGACGCTGCCGCCTCTAAAGCAAAAGTTGAGCAAATCTATCATACCTTGTTAACCATCTTTAGCCGTGCAGATGCAGAAAATCGCACCACAGGTTCGGTCGCAGACGAAATGGCCAAAGCCATTATTGATGCGGCAAGATAAACAAGATTAATTAATGCGAGGGAAATACCAAGGTATTTCCCTTTTTTATTGCCCAAAATAACTCAACTCTCACAACGCTAAAGCACTTAAGCTAAGCGCAACGTTAAGATCAAGCTTAATCAAGCTGCAATAAATCGTTCACTTAATCGTCAAATAACTGCCCTACTCTTAATTAACACTGACTCAATCTGTGTATTAGGGTAAATGACAGATGATTTCACAGAGTAAAAAACGTAATCAGCAACGCCAGCCTTTATCACATTTAACCCACAAAACGAAAATTCAACATTTTCATGCAATGTGGTTATCAGATGTTCACCTTGGCAGTATCGACTGTAAGGCTGAATTTTTACTCCACTTTTTAAATCATAGCCAATGCGACTATTTATACCTTGTTGGCGACATTGTCGATGTATGGGCACTTAAAAAAAGAGTCTACTGGCCAGACAGTCACGACAAGGTCATCAAAAAGATACTTGAGCTGGCGGCCAATGGTACGCAAGTGATTTACATACCAGGTAATCATGATGAAGCATTTAAAGCCTATGCTGACAGTCACTTTCGAGGCGTAACATTAGCTAAACAGCACATACATGAATCGATTAATGGCAAACGCTTTTTGATGCTTCATGGCGATCAGTTTGACTCACAAGTGTGTGTTAGCCGTGTTTACGCTAAATTGGGCGATCATTTATACGACGTATTATTGTGGTTAAACCGCCAGCTTCATTCAGTAAGAAGCAGCCTGGGTTATCCTTATTGGTCATTAGCCAGTTACATCAAACTTAGGGTCAACAAAGCCCAGCAAGCCATTAATCAATACCGAGATGCCGTTTTACGTTACGCGGCTAAAAAGCAGGTCGACATGGTCATTTGCGGCCATATCCACCAGCCCGAATTGTCGCAGCACACCCTTAACCAACATCATCTTATCTATGCCAATGATGGCGACTGGGTTGAAAACTGCACCCTTATTGCAGAAACCCACGATGGTAACGTTCAACTGCTCAAATGGAACGAACAAACCCTGCAAGCAGAAACGGTGACCAGTATTGAGCTAAGTCATTTGCATGAAACCCCAATCGCACCTCAAAAACAGCACGTTGCATAAAAAGGATTAGGTCATGATATTTACTGTTGATAATGTGGTGGAGAAAAACCTACCAAATGTGCACAGCAAACCCTGGTTAGCCACGCCAACCAAGGCGATGTTGCGTTATTTACTCCACGAAAAACAATGTAATGACATAGCCAATGAACACGCACATTTATCGGGAGTGGACTTTGTTGAGCAAATTCTTGCCTGTTTAAACTTTACTTACAGCGTACCTAATAACGAAGTTGAAAATATCCCCCATGAAGGACGAGTTGTGATTTATGCCAATCACCCCATTGGCTCACTAGATGCGTTAGCGTTAATCAAACTCATTAGCCAGGTTCGCCCAGACATTAAAGTGGTGGCCAATGAATTGCTTATGGCCATTAAACCACTGCACTCAATTTTACTGCCGGTGCGAAATATGACCGGTGGTACGCCAAAGCAGCATTTAGACGAAATACACCACCACCTTAAAAATGAAGGTGCAGTGCTTATCTTCCCATCAGGTGAAGTGTCTCGCTTACGCCCAACAGGCGTAACAGATCTGCATTGGCACTCTGGTTTTTTAAAAATGGCACGCGCCTGCAATGCCCCGCTACTCCCAATATATGTCGATGCCAAAAATTCAGCCACATTCTATGGCGCATCAATGATATATAAACCTCTCGCAACCTTGCTGTTAGTCAAAGAAATGTTCAAGCAAGTAGATCAGGTGATGCCGGTGCGGATCGGGCAATTAATTGCAAAAGAAGTGGTTAACAATCAAGATTTCCCGTTAAAAACCAAAGTCAAATTGCTTAAAAACCATTTATATCGGATCGGAAAAAACCGCAGCCCATTATTTACCACTCAAAATGCCATTGCTCACCCAGAAAAGCGCAGCGAATTACAGCATGCATTATCTCAATGCGAATTACTCGGGCAAACCCAAGACAACAAACAAATCTACCTGTACAAGCATCAACACAGTAGCGCCATCATGCGCGAAATTGGCCGTTTACGTGAAATCGCTTTTCGTGCTGTAGGTGAAGGAACGGGCAAACGTAGAGATACCGACAAATACGATAATCACTACTTACACTTAGTACTATGGGATAAAGATGATTTAGAAATCGTCGGAGCCTATCGCTTTGCCAGTGCAAAAGAGTTACATGAAAAGGTGGGCGAAAACGCACTTTATAGTCAATCATTGTTTGATTACAAAGAGAGCTTCACACCTTATTTCGACCAGGGATTAGAACTTGGCCGTAGCTTTGTACAACCCAAATATTGGGGCCGCAGAAGCCTAGAATACCTTTGGCAAGGTATCGGTGCATTTTTAGTAAAACACCCTCAATATCGCTATTTATTTGGCCCGGTATCATTAAGTGACAGCATGCCGTTGCAGGCAAAAGAAATGCTCGTGTTTTTCTATCAACATCACTTTGCCACCGACGAAGTGCTAGCCAGTTCATTTAACGCTTATCAATTTACGCCACAAAGAATCGAGCAATTACAGCAGATGTTTAGCGGTAGCGACTACGCAGAAAACTTTAAAATACTTAAACGGACGTTAGCAAATATGGCAGTTTCAGTCCCCACGTTATTTAAACAATATGGTGAGCTGTGCGACAATCAGGGCGTTAAATTTTTAGATTTTGGTATTGATCCAGAATTTGGCGATTGTATAGATGGCTTAGTCTTGGTGGATATTCACCAACTCAAACCCATTAAATATCAAAAATACCTGGCAGGTCATTTGCCCGCAGGGCAAATAGCCTCTTAAGTTGCCCATTAATTTACCGATTACGATGTTGTTGTAGAGCGTTAAATGATTGTTACGCTATTATTTATCTGATATAAAAAGATAAATGAGCGGGAGTCACCTATGACAACATCGACAGATCCATTAGCACAAGCAACAGATCAAGCAGCGCAATCAACTTCTCGTCATATTTGTGTCGCAGATATTATGATAACCCGTGTTGTGACCATTGATATGGATGACAGGTTGTCATTGGCTAAAGAGATTTTCGATAATGTTAGTTTCCATCATTTGTTGGTTCTTGACGAAGATGACAAGCTGAGTGGGATTTTATCTCACCGTGATTTTTTACGCGCGCTTAGTCCTAACCTCGGGACTGCGGCTGAGTTAATAAGAGATACCGAAACCCTTCAAAAACGTGTCCATCAAGTGATGAGTCATCATCCTATTACCATTGCGCCTCATTGCACTATTAATCAAGCAAGCAAACTAATTTTAGACCACGACATTGGCTGTCTTCCGGTCTTAGAAAACAATCGCATTGTGGGTATTATTACCTGGAAAGATCTACTTAAGGCATATTGCAGCACGTAATTTTACCAAATCATATTGCCCAACAGCACATACAAATTACACAATCTAACTCACACTGCAATTTGACTGTGCAATCACATTCACCTGTCTAATCACAGTTAATTTGCAACTAAAATTTTAAAAATAAATATTCCTTTAACCAGCAATAACATAAGTGAAATTATTAAATTGTTCATATTTGTGTGCTGGAAAATGTCACATTGCTCTGCTTTTATTAGTGTATTAAGGATATCGAACCACGTAAAACCTTAACATCGCAAAGTTTGTATCGGTAATTTAGGCAGTTATCATATGGAAGGATAAACATTATGATTAAATTTTCTTACCTACTCAATCAAGACAATATTGAGTTACAAGCAAGCAATTGGTGTGGCCTAGAACGGGTGTATATTAATGGCAAGGAAGTCTCACGCAAATTTAATTTTGGCTTACAAAGTATGCATGATGTGCTACTCGACAACGGTAAAAAATGCCGTTTTCAACTCATCACCGATCCGCAAACCTCATTAGTGTCTTGCCGTATATACAAGCAAAATCAACTGGTGACCATTTTAAAACAAGGTAAACAACAGCTACAAAAAAGCCAGTTCATCATCGAATCTGGCTTTGTGGTTGTGTGTGTGGGTATGTTGAGTATGTATTTATTAAGTTAATCAATACTCAATGTGGCTTATCAGCCTAAGGTAAAGTCTAAACGCACTGTAGAAGTGCCCTTTGCCGGTTTTCCATCGACAAATTTAGGCGCATAACGCCACTGGCTTAGCGCCTCAATTGATTCTTTTTCAAACAAGCTACCGCCTTTTGACTCAAGCACCTGTGGCGATTGAACAAAACCTTGCTCATCAACGGTAAATTGTAATTTTACCCAACCACTTTTACCACGAGATACATAAGACATGGGGTAATCCGGTGGGGTTCTAAATAAGGGCGTTTGCTCTTGTTGTTCACTCCATGGCGTCATTTTACCAATAGCAACACAATGCTCAGTAGCTTTGTCTCTCTGGCCTCGCTTTTGATAAATATCAACCAATAATGCATGAGCACGCAGCTCATGCGGATGACTATAAGGCAATGCTTGATATTGTTTTATCACCTCAACTAATGCATCGATTGCTTTTGTGTGCTTGCCCATTGCTTCATTTAACGCCCCATAAAGGTATGTTGCATTAACACGCTTTATTGCATTTTCTGGTAGCTTGCGGACATAAATTTCGTAAGCATCAACAGCGAAATTTCTCACAGTTCGTGTATAAAACTCAGTACCCGTTAAGCGGTAAAATGCCAAGGTTTTCACTTCAGCTACGGTGAGTTCATGATCCGACTTTTGGGCAATCTCAATCGCCTCAAACAACACTTTATTGGCATAGGCATCGTCAGCTGTGGTTTGTGCGACACCAATCAGAGGATCAATGATGTCAATGTCATTTTCAGTAAGCAGTTGACGATAAACACCTAACGCAAATTCAAATAATTGCTGAGCTTTT
The DNA here is from genome assembly GCF_019931735.1 of Shewanella inventionis. Taxonomy (NCBI): domain Bacteria; kingdom Pseudomonadati; phylum Pseudomonadota; class Gammaproteobacteria; order Alteromonadales; family Shewanellaceae; genus Shewanella; species Shewanella inventionis. The sequence continues at coordinate 3,193,139 of NZ_CP082926.1, forward strand.
TCCACCTGATTGTCTTGAACCACTCTGCCACTATTTTTTTGCTTCGATTGCTCAACAATGGCGTTAGCCCAGTTTATGGCTAACTTAGCGCTGTCAAGGCTATCGACGCCAAATTTTACCGCGCCAAGTTCATAAGCTTGCCTGGCATAGGTGATAATGTCTGTTTGGTTATTGGCTTTAACAGCCTGGTTGTACTCTTGGTATGCGTGTGAGAATCCCGCCGGATCGGTATCTGTTGGTACAGCATTAGCCATCTGACTGACAAAAATACTCACCACCGATAAACGTAAAAATGTATGCATGGGTATCAATTCCTTTTTGTGTTTTCCCTATACTCAAATCACTTAATAGATAAACAGATCGCTCTACATCAATGCCGTTTTATGACTGAGATCTCGTTACCAAAAATTATTGTAATCAATTTGTTGCCAAATATCTAACCTACGTCAAACTGAAGTAAAGGTGCTTTAAACACCAATATTTGTATTCCTTAATAACGGTTTAACAAGGAGACTCAATGTCAGCCATTGCTAAATTGATGCAAGCCATGTTAGCCAGTTTCAAAGATCTTATTCCTATTATTCTCGTTGTTAGTTTTTTTGAAATATTTGTCCTTCATCAAGCGCCTGCAGAGCTGGGTTCTATCCTTGTTGGTTTAGTCTTTATTGTTTTGGGATTAACATTTTTTGTGTTTGGTTTAGAAATGGGGTTATTCCCCATAGGTGAATCATTAGCAGAAGCACTCGCACGTAAAGGCAGTGTTTTTTGGTTAGTGATTTTCTCATTCTCATTGGGATTTGGCACCACATTAGCAGAACCAGCACTAACAGCTGTGGCTAACGAAGCGGCACAAGTTGCCGCTAATGCTAGGGCGATTGAGGCCAATGAGCAGGCCATGAGCACTTACGCGATGGGACTGCGAATTACAGTGGCCATTTCGGTGGGTCTGGCCATTTTGCTTGGGGTTGTGCGTATTCTTAAAGGTTGGCCGATTCATTACTTAATTATTGGTGGCTACATAATAGTGATGATCCTCACCAGCTTTGCCCCGGCCAATATTATTGGTATTGCCTACGACTCAGGTGGCGTCACCACATCAACCATTACTGTGCCCTTAGTGACTGCATTAGGTGTGGGGCTTGCCAGTGTGATTAAAGGCAGAAACCCAATGTTAGATGGTTTTGGATTGATAGCTTTTGCCAGCCTCAGCCCAATGATATTTGTATTAATCTACGGCATGGTATTTTTAAATTAATACCGCGTTACCACGCAACTAGGAGTGCGTTTGTTTCAAGAATTGCTCACGACACTTTTACTTACAGCCCGCGATGTCATCCCCATTGCGGTGATTTTGTTTGGCTTTCAGCTTGGGGTACTTAAACGCCCAGTAAACCAGTGGCGCAAAGTGCTGCTTGGATTTGTGTATGTGATTATAGGATTAACCTTTTTCTTAGTCGGTTTACAGCTCGCACTCTTCCCCATTGGCGAAAGCATGGCAAACCAATTAACCACCAGCGAGTTTTTACACCCAAATGGCAGCAAGGCACCTTTTATTTGGCAAGATTATTTTTGGGTATATGTGTTTGCCGCAGCTATTGGTTTTAGCACCACCATTGCAGAGCCGTCGCTCATAGCAGTAGCCATTAAAGCCAATCAAGTGTCTGCTGGCACCATTGGTATTCAAGGATTGCGTATTTCGGTCGCGATTGGAGTGGCCATTGGGATTACCTTAGGCTGTTTTCGTATTGTGGTTGGCGATCCCATTCATTATTACATTATGGCCGGTTACGTGATTGTTGTTATTCAAACCTTTTATGCACCTAAAATGATTGTACCTTTGGCATATGACTCAGGCGGCGTAACCACTTCAACCGTCACCGTGCCACTGGTTGCGGCATTAGGCCTTGGGCTTGCCACCAATGTTGAAGGCCGAAACCCGCTGATTGATGGTTTTGGTTTAATCGCCTTTGCCAGCTTATTTCCGATGATCACCGTAATGGGTTATGCCCAAATCGTTGATTATTTATCTAAACGTAAAGCGATTAAGGAGTAACCTATGCGCTTTAAACTGATCGTCGCTTTTATCGACGAAGACTGCACAGACAACGTGCTCGATGCCGCGCGTCTTGCTGGTGCCACTGGTGCCACGGTTATTAATCATGCACGAGGTGAAGGCTTAGAAAAAAAGAAAACCTTTATGGGCCTTACGTTAGATATGCAGCGAGATGTCATTTTATGGTTAGTTGAAGAACATATGTGTCGACATATTTTAGAGACTATCTCAACAGTTGGCGAGTTTGACACTAACTCAGGTAAAGGTATCGCTATTCAAATCGATGTTGAAGATGCCGTAGGTGTGGCTCATCAGGTAGAAAAATTAAGTAAAGACATTGAGGATCAAATATGAGTAGTAGAACCCCTACCCGTAATCGCGATGTGATGAATAACCGCTTCGCTATGGTGGACGGCATGCACACAGTTGCGGAGGCCATCCAAGTTGCCGTGACCAAAAATGTCAGTATTTTGGTCGTTGATAAACGCAATGAGCATGACGAATACGGTATGGTATTAATGAGTGACATCGCCCGTAAGGTTCTGGCAAAAGACAAATCACCAGAGCGAACTAACATTTATGAAATTATGATAAAACCGGTGTTTTCGGTACCTGCAGATATGGATGTGCGCTATACCGCAAGGCTCTTTGAACGCTTTAACATTAACAAAGCCCCGGTTGTAGAAAGCGGAAGTATTCTTGGGTTTGTCACCTATGACGATATAGTCTTAAAAGGGATGATCAACACGACCTCTTCATAATGCAAATGCCAAATTCCTAATTAATGTAAAAATGGCTGTTTCATGGTTTACGGTTGGTTGGGAATTTCCGCCAGCCAAGATAACGGACAAAGGTTTTAACACTATGCATTGGATTTTTTAACCAATGCCCGTTTTTAATCTGTAACCTGTAAAACGCTTTAAACACTATATAAAACATTAAGTGATTACAGCTAAACTGCGTCCTGCTGAGCCATATCTTGGGGTTGTGATGTCAGTGTATCAGGGGCTGAAATATCACAAACAATATTACGTCCGCTATTTTTGGCCTGATATAACGCCTTGTCAGCCAATTTAATCAGTTCTTCTAATTTTTTCATGTGGCAATGATACTCAGCCACGCCAAAACTGGCCGTGACAGATAACACCCCACCTTCATGAAATACCGCAATGGCTGCTATTTTTTCACGAATATCATTGGCAAATTGCATCGCTGCTAATTTAGAGGTATTGGGCAAAAATAAAATAAACTCTTCACCGCCCCATCGCGCCAGCACGTCGCTTTTTCTTGTATGTTGTTTTAATGTGTTAGCAATTGTTTTAAGAGCCAAATCTCCTACTGCATGGCCATATTGATCATTAATGGTTTTAAACCAATCGATATCTAACAGGATCATGCTAAATGGTGTTTGCTCCCTTACGCCCAACTCCCAAAGCGGTGTGGCATTAACAGTAAAAGCCCGCCGATTATACAAGCCTGTTAAGTGATCATATTGAGCAATGACTTCTGCGGTAATCCGCGCCTTATCAACCTCTTTTAAATTAAACGCTAATGCTAAAGCTAAAATCGACATTTCAATTAACATACCTATCTCAATACCATGAAATAAAAAGGTATTGTATGGAATAGCCCCCCAGGTTGTTGCCGCCGAAAAAGCCGCTCCTCCAGCCCCGAGAAAAACCGCTGGAATAAAAAATTTAACCATAACATGGCCATTTTTTAACGCTAGCAACCCAAGGCTGATAAAAATAACCACTAAACTCGAGGTCAACGCCACCCCAATATTCACCGCCAAGAGTTGATCGCCATAAATGAACACGCCCAACATAAGCAATATTAGCGAAGCATAAATGAGATGATTCAAGCGATATACACGAGGCAAGTAGGTTTTTAACTTCAGAAACTCAAAGCAAAATGCAATGCCAAAAAGAATGTAACAGTATAGAAAAAAGATCATAGCCCAACGTTGAACAAATAAAGCCTCCGGCCAGAACAATTTAAAACCATGGCCTGTATAAGCAACATTTAAGCTCAAAAAAGAAAGCAAATACAGAGAGTAATAAATATATCGACTGTCTTTTAAACTAACAGAAAGTACAATGTTGTACACCAGTAGCATTAAAAACGCGCCGTATAAAAAACCATAAAAGTAATTATTAATTTCTAAATTACGTTGGATCATTTTTTCTGTGGTCAAATACAGAGGGATCAATAACGGGTCTTTTGACTCAAACCTAATTAACACTTGGGTTAGGCCAGGCTTAAACTCATAAGCTTCGGATATCATCCGTGTTTGAGAGCGACGCGAACTAAAAGGAAGTGTGTCACCGGTAAAGACATTTGCGACTAACTTATTTTGCCGAACAAAGTAAAAGTTAGCACTGTCTAACCAGGCTGAATCAAGATAAAAAAACTTTTTTATGGGTAAATTAGATGCATTGTTAATTAACACAGAAGTCCAAATCACATCACGAGTAAAACCAAAGCTGACTTTACCGCCATGATTTGGGACAAAATCACCTTGCCGATAACGACTCAGTGCTTCTTCAAACGACACATCGCCACTCGTAACCTGTAAAATAGCCAATTGCTGGCTAATGAATAACTCATCAGCAACATTTGTTAATTCAACAGGTTTACTTGCAACGTAAAAACTGCAAAAAAATAGTAACACCAGTAAATGTCGAATAGCGAATACCCTAGCAATTTATTTAATATTAGATTAGCCCCAGATGTTATGTTTGTCTAACCATTCAGTGTCAGTAAATACAAGCATTTCCTTGGGCCATTTTTACTGCGTTATCGACTATTTATATAGAATTACTACACATCAAAGTCTCTGCCGAGCAGTAACATATGTAAATAATGTTCAACAATTTGGTGCAAAAAAACCTTGAACAATCAACAGGCCCTGGCTAATTCTGCAACAATAAAATCAATAAGAGTTCGGGTTTTAAGTGGTAATTTTTTATCTTTATACAATAAATGTATCGGCATGGATTCTGGCGGGGTTAAATTATCAATGTTAACCAAGAGCCCGGCAGCAATGGCCTCTTTAACAACTATCGACGGTTGCAATATCACCCCTAATCCATCAATTGCAGCTTGCGTTAGTACCAAACCACTGTTTGACAATAATCTAAACTGGCGTTTACCAAATATTTGCTGATGCGCTACAGACAAAGAAGCATTTGTGGAATAGCTAAAACCGAGGCATTGATGATCTTGTAAATCTTCACGAGAATAGATTATAGGGTGCGTGGCGAGGTACTGCGGCGAGGCACAAAATTGCATATCGTAATCCATAATATGTCGGCCTATGAGAGCTGAGTCGTGGAGTTCTCCAATTCTTACCACCAAATCAATATTATTATTCAGCGGATCTATCAAATTATTATCTAAGCGTAATTCAACATCAATTTGTGGATACTGAAGCAAAAATCGATTCACAATAGGCGCTAATACACAATTACCAAAACTCACCGGTGCGTTGACACTTATGCTACCTCGTGGCGTACCAGCAAGTAATTGCAACGTGTTTTCAGCCGCTGCAATAGCAGCTAATATCGTTTTACACTCTTGATAATACACTCGCCCAGACTCTGTGAGCGATTGCTGTCGAGTATTGCGATTAATCAACTTTATACCAAGATATGCTTCTAACTGATTAATGTGTTTGCTAACCATAGTGCGGCTGATATTAAACTGATGTGCTGCATCGCCGTAATTACCAACCTCTGCCACATAACTAAATACCTGCATCGCCACTAACTTATCCACTCAATACCTCATGACTGCGCCCAAATGCCACACAATTATAAACCTGTGGTGTTTTCTGTAAACACCAGCAGACCATTTAGCACGACGCTTAACTGGTTTACGATGAGGTTAAAGTTAATGGGAGTGATGATGAACAATAAACTGGATCAACAAGGCGTATTTATTACTGCCGAAATACACATAAAAAATGAGGTGTCACTAGCACAAGGTATGGCCGCCATACATCAATTTTGTGCCGACATGAACAGCGAGCCGGGCTGCTCTCTTGCAATGGCGTTACAAAGTAAAACGAACCCAAAGCAATTTGTATTTTGGGAGCGTTATGATGATCAAGCGGCCTTTGACGCACACTTTGCTGCACCTCATACTCAAGCCTTTATTAAAGCTGGGCTCACCGAGCTAAAACAAGCCTTTGATTATCAACGCCTAGCCACTGAGGAATAACCAATGAGTAAAATGATTAACTGGGGTATTTTAGGTACCAGCTTTATTTCTGGTGTCATGGCTGATGCGATAAAAGCACAGGGGCAAAGCGTTATTTATGGCGTAGCAGGGCGCAACACCACTACACTCGCTGAATTTTCCGCACAATATCAAATTCCACACCAATTCACTGATTTTGATGCGTTAATCAACTCTCCAAAAGTTGATGTTGTGTATATTGCACTGCCTAATCACCTACATCATGAATACATCATAAAAGCGGCCAATGCGGGTAAAGCAATTTTATGTGAGAAGTCCCTGTCGGTCGATATGCCATCTACCATTGCAAGCCTTGATGCAATTAAGCAAAACAAGGTGTTTTTTCTTGAAGGTTTAATGTATTTAGCCCACCCTTTCATGCAGCAGCTGAGTAAAACACTTGCAAGTGGTGTTATTGGTGAAATCAAGAGCATTCGTGGTCAGTATTGCGCTGCTATCAGCCAATTTGTCAATCCGGCCAGTCTTGGGGCGCTGTTTAATCTTGGTTGCTACCCAGCATCTCTCATGCAGTTAGTCATGCAACAACAGTTTGGCAATAACATCAGCCAGCAATATCAATTGCAAGCCACTGGCCGACGCGGGCAAGATGGCAATATATGTGAATCTACAGCTATTGTGACTTATGCTAACGGTGTGCAATGCCATTTACATACAGCTGAAGACTATGGCTTACACGCCGGATTTACCATTTTAGGCAGTTTAGGAAGTATTGAGTTCACCTCAAACCCCTGGTTGCCAGAAGCTCAGGGGAATCATTTTTCGGTGAGGTTATATGAGCAAGATGCAGAAATTGTGAACGTTGCAGCCAAAGGTAATGGTTTTTACTACCAGGTAGAAGCGGTATTTGCGGCGCTAGACAATAAGCAATACACAGTGCCAAGACCATTAGCACAATTGCAAGACTCGCACGATATCATGAACCTGTTAACCGCTTGGCATCACGCCGCGTTAGAAAGCAGCGCTGAAAACCTGACCGTTAAACGTTAGGCAATCGTTAATTCGTTGTTGCTGCACAGCGGACAGTTCAGCAACAGCGAAAAACGCATATTCACTGTGTTCATTACTCAACTGTATTTTTGCCCCCTTAGGCAACTCACAACGAAAAATAAACGCTTGTGATTGGTAAGCACGGTGAAAATACACTCCAGATAAATACTGAATATCAACATAACAACCAAGCTCTTCTAAACATTCACGTTTTAAAGCTTGATGGATTGTTTCGTTAGGATCAAGCCCGCCCCCAGGCAAACCCCAATGCTTATCGCCGTAGGTCGCTTTTAATAACAAAACTTCCCCAGCATCATTGGTAATAACCGCATGCGAGCTCAATCTAAAGTGAGCTTACGGCAGCGTAGCTCAACTTATTTCAATTAACCTGATTTAATCATTGTAACTAAATCAACCCGGTCACAATGATGCCAGATAAACTCCTTAACACCCTCGCTAACTTTGAACAGTGGCGAAGCAATAAACCTTCTCGAGGTAGTGCAATCCCTGAAAATTTGCGCCAGCAAGCGATCGCCCTTTTACCGCATTATTCAAAAACAACCATTGTTAAAAAGTTGCGTATTAGTCATGAGCAATTCAATACTTGGCTTACCGCCAACTCATCAAGTGATGTATCCAATCACTTTATTTCACTACCCAATGCAACGCCGATAACCGAGTCGCTTTCTATCTCCCTGAAGTTCAACAATGGCAATTCTTTAGCCGTATCTGGCGAAGTCAGCGAAACACGGTTTGCTCAGTTAATTGAGGCCATAAAATCATGATCCATTTAACCCGTCATAGCGACATTTTGATTGCTACCCAGCCCGCTGATTTTCGTCAAGGCATTGATGGGTTAGCTACGCTGTGTAAACAACGCCTTCATTGTGAGCCTCGCTCTGGTACCTTGTTTGTTTTTATTAATCGTAACAAAACCATGGTGCGCGCACTCGCTTATGAAAATAACGGTTTTTGGTTGATGACAAAGCGTTTATCTAAGGGCAAGTTCTCTGGCTGGCCAACCATTAATAGTGCCATGACGTCCGTGGACGCCAAACATTTACGGCAATTGCTCAGCGGGAATTACCACCCATTATAAATAACCGCTTGATTTCATTTTAAATGGGATCATACTCCATCCTCTTTTTTATTCCCGCAGGCAAAAGGCTTATTGTGGCAAAACCTTTTAACGATATCGATGCACAATCTCTCGATGATTTAATCAAGCGAGTGATTGAAGCCAAAGAAAATAATCTTGCGCTTAGCGCTGATGATTATCAGTTATTGCTTGATGCGTTACTGACATTAACAACAACACAAAACAAGCTAGCTGACCACGGTATCACCGTGCATAAATTACGTAAGTTACTTGGGATTGAAAAATCATCAGAAAAACAAAGCGACCTGTGTAAAGCACAGAAAAAAACCAGCAAGAAAAGTAAAAAACCAAAAACACAGGATGAAGACTTTACACAGGTCAAACCGGTTATCATCAAACATGCGTTAAACGAAGTAAATAAAGGGGATAGCTGCCCAGAATGTTTGAAAGGTAAGGTCTATAAAGTCGAGCCTGGCAGTTTGTTGCGCATTACAGGGCAAACGCCTTTTACCCCAGAGCAACATATTATGGAGCGCTTGCGTTGCAATGCGTGTGGTGCCTATTTCACGGCAAACCTGCCCGATGAAGTATTACATGACGGTAATAGTCATCAAAAATATGGTTACTCTGCGCGTGCGTTAATGGCGATTTATAAATACTTTGCAGGGCTACCTTTTTATCGTCAAGGCAACATCCAAAAGCTATTGGGCGTCAACATCACTGCGTCGACGGTGTTTGACCAAGTAGAGCTTGTCTGTGATGCGATTTATCCTGTTTACCAGCACTTGTTTGAGTTGGCTGGCGATGCAAAGCACTATTACTTAGATGACACCACCCACCGTATTCTTGACGCCAAGCCAGTTGAAAAGAAAGTACGTAATAGCGAGAAAACACGCTTGCGCTCAGGTGTTTATACATCAGGAGTGATTGCCAGCTTAAAAACGGGCCATGATATTGTGTTATTTGAAACCAATATTGGGCACGCAGGTGAGTTTATCGACCGCATACTCTACAAACGACAAGTCACTGTCGCACCGATATTAATGAGTGATGCGCTCGCCAGTAATCAGCCAAGTACTTGCGAGGTTGAAACATCACTTTGTAATAGCCATGCAAGGCGCCAGTTTGTCGATGTCATTAATCATTTCCCCGAAGAGGTTGAAAATATACTCACACTCTATGGTGAAGTTTGGCGCAATGAACAGACAACCATTGAACGTGAACTCACCGCACGCGAGCGACTTGAGTACCATCAGCAACATTCATTACCCATACTTGAAGCGATTAAAAGTTGGGGTGAAAAGCACTTTACTAATGAAAGCATTGAAGAAAATAGCGGTCTAGGCAAAGCTATCCGTTATTTTTTAAAACACTATGACGGGCTGAGTTTATTTTGCCATCACGAAGGGGTAAAAATAGATAATAACCGCATAGAATCGATGTTAAAAATAGTGGTGCGAGATAGAAAAAATGCGATGTTTCGTAAAAGCTTACTCGGTGCGAACATTGGCGATGTTATCACGTCGATGATAGCAACAGGCAATGAAGCAGGCATCAATGTATTTGATTACTTTACGCGACTGCAACGAGATGCGGATGATGCAAAAAAGCATCCTGAAAAATACCTACCTTGGAATTATCTCGACCAATACCAATAATAAACCGCTCATAATCAAGCAATGCTTGGGCCAGTGGCCTAAGTATTGCCGTGCCTGAAATTTAAGAAACCAGATTTTTTGCTTTATTACTTATGTCACGCCATGCTGCCGTAAGCTCACGCCATGCCTGAATACTTCTTATAAATAGTTTTATTTGATACATTAAAAACTTGTTTTTACGAAATTGTAATACTTGCTTTTACGGAATTAAAATACTTGTTTTTACAAATTTACACAAGTTACTTTTATGAATCAGTATCCTCTGAAATATTTAAAGCGTCTTCTAACTCTACACCCAAATAGCGGATGGTATTATCTAACTTAACGTGGCCAAGTAGTAGCTGTACTGCTCGTATATTTTTAGTTTTTGCATAAATTAATGTTGCCTTAGTTCTTCTCATGGAGTGAGTGCCATAACGGTATTCGTCATACCCTAACTCTCTTGCCCATCGATGAATAATACTAGAGTAGTAGCTGTAACTCATTGGATAACCGCTCTTTCTAGGGCTTGGAAATATATAATCTGCTGGGGTAAGTACCTTTTCATTAATCCATTTAGACAGAGATTGGGCTGTTCGAGAAGTGATTTCAAATTGAACATCGCGGTCAGTTTTACTCTGCCTGTAAATGACACGTGTATGGATTACGCCACCACTGCTAATATCTCTAACTTTCATTCTAAGTAAATCACAAGAGCGTAACTTACAATCTATCGCTAGATTTAACAAAGCGAGCTCTTTAATATTTTTTTCGATTTCTAATCTTGTCCTAATTCTCCAGATATCTTCAAGTTTGAATGGTTTTTTCTGTCCTGTTGAGTGGCCTGTTTGCGTCAACATAACGCACCTCCTTAATAACAACAAGATTGCCCTTACTAAGTTTAGTCGGTGAAAAAATTTAATCATTAGAATAAATGCATATCTGGAATTCCCAGTAAAAAGACAATTTAGATTTCGTTTCACTGATACAGAGATGGCAACCTTTCACATGAGAAAATATATGGAAAAAATGATCCACCGATATGTTTATAGGTTTATTTGCTAAATGGCTTTGGGGCATAAACGTTTTAGCTGGTTTCATGCAGAATCCCTATATATCTCCCAAAATAAAGATACAGTTAAAACTACTTACTCACTCTTTTATACAAATTAATTTCGCTCTCAGTGAGAGCGAAAAGATTTATTTCGCACTACCCTGTAGCTGATTCGTGCTGGGTTGCAGAGTATTTAAGACAATTTATAAAAAAATCAATGTTTGAAACGCTTGTTTGATTTATAAGTTTTTCTTCGCACTCACTGACTGCGAACCATTTTCAATACCATTATATTTCGCTCTCCGCTGTAGCGAACTAATTACTGCTTTGGCAGTGTTTGTGCCTCAACTGACACTGTTACTGCCAATCGAGACAGATTGTTAATTTAGGTTTAAAGTTTATTTATTAACCACACCCGATCATCAAATTTGATATTCAATTCTCTCAATATCCTTCAGCAATGCAGCAACGTTTATATCTTTGCCGTAACGACTGAAAGTGATGTTGGGATTAGCGTGACCGACGATTTGCGCCACGATGTGCTCGCTGATATCTAGTTGCTTCATTTCATCGATAAACGTGTGCCTGAAGCCATATGACGTGGGGCGCTGGTTCGCTTGTATGCCTATCTCGGTTTGAAGCTTGGCGAGCTGTTTACAGTAGGTTTTTGACCAATCTTCAATGATGCCGACAGGTTTATAATCAAACAGTTGGGTATGAGTTGATTTTCTTTGATCAACAAACGCAATAAAACCTTGCTCAAGCAAGCGCTGATGTACGGGCACATAACGTTTGGCATTGAGGTTCTTTAATCGTTGTGCTGCACCGCTGTCATCAATGCTAATACAGTGTACGCCATCGATTAGTTTGATATCTCCAGGTTTGAGCTGGCAGGCTTCTGAAGGCCTTAAACCACCATAAAGCATTAATCGGGTGACCCATTTGAAATCGGTTGTTGAAACCTTGAATGATGAGCTGCGAAGTAGTCGTTTAAGTTCAATGTGCGTCCAGCGGTCTCTAGCTTGATTCGGTTTAGCTTTTGGTTTTTGTCCGACAGTAACGCTTTCAAAGGGGTTGCTGGTGCAGTAATTCATTAATTGGCACCACTTAAAGAACTGAAATATGGCCGCTAAGTACTCTTTATTACTTTTGTAGCTTCGGGCTTGAGTTAGTAAAGCATCGCGATAGGTCATCGCATCAGCACTGGTGATGTCATGCACACATTTATCATCAGTTTTAAGCTTGGTTTTAAGAGTGGATTTTGATGATACGGTATCAATAAAATGCCGAATACGCTGCTCAAGCTGCTTAATAGAGAGCGGCCTGATGGCTGATTTTTGTTTTGAGATAATAAATGCGCTTAATGCTTCGTTTAACCCAATAACAGGCTTTGCTTGCGCCACAGCGATAGTTTCACGGTGTTCTGACAGCTTAGTGTCCCTAATAGGGATAGCATGAGATTTAGGCGTGATATTGAACGTGATACCAGGATCAGCTGTATCAAACTGAGCTCTGAGATGGTTAATGACCTCATCAACATAGCGAATAAAGTCATTAATACGGGTTTGATGGTCAATAGACTTGATGATTTTTTTGAGTGTTCCGGCAACCTCAATGTTGCGGATAACCGCTTCTGCTCTGTCACGAGTCAGTAAGGAGACTTTTACGTCAAAGGGGAAGCCCTTGTCGCGTAAATATTTGGATAAACAGATACGTGTAAAGTATACGTTGTTGGGTGCTCGATAAAGATACATTGTCTGAGTCAATCCTTATGGAGAGCCCCTCAAACGCCAAAAACAAAAAAAGCCGTTGATAATCAACGGCTTTTTTTGTTTTTAATGTGGCGGAGGGATAGGGATTTGAACCCTAGAACGGGGTAAACCGTTGCCGGTTTTCAAGACCGGTGCATTCGACCACTCTGCCATCCCTCCGAGCGGGCGAATAATATGACAATGACCGTTTTGTGTAAAGCGTAAATTGCAAATAATCTATCAACTGCTGAATAAACACTCAGCCATTTACCTTTGCTGCCCTAGAACTAATTATTGTTATCATCTGAAAAGTGAATGCGCTCCACTTCTTTAGGTGCCTTATTTGGGCAATGTGTATGTAAAACACAGTAAAACACATAACCAACTGCGAGATAAAACAGCTGATAACCTAGACTCTGCTTGATTTGATTTCGCTTAATGATTACCTTTAACAGCAAGTATTTATAAACTATGCCAAGGATAGCGTAATGCTTTCAGAACAAGCATTCGAGATGATCGACATTGTTGCCCGAGTGGGTAGTTTTACCGCTGCAGCCAACAAAATGAATAAAGTTCCTTCTGCTGTTAGTTATGCCGTTAAACAAATTGAAGATGACCTTGGCGTTATCTTATTTGAACGTCATCATCGCAGTGTCAGTTTAACGCCTGCGGGTGAGCATTTTGTTGCGCAGTCACGTGAAATAATGACCAAGCTTAACAACATAAAACGTGACACCCAGAAAGTCGCTAATGGTTGGCGCCCTTCGTTGTCGATTGCCATTGATAACATGGTGCGTGCAGACAAAATCAGTGTGTTAATTGCCGACTTTTATCGCCACTTTACTGATATTGAATTAATCATTCGACTTGAAGTGTATAACGGGGTGTGGGAGTCGTTGTCGACAGGAAAGAGTGATATAGCCATTGGTGCAACGTCAACTATCCCTGTTGGTGGTGTGTTTAAATTTAGAGACATGGGTATGATCCCTTGGCGCTTTTTGGTGAGTAAAAACCATCCTTTAGCTAAAGCGGAACACTTACTCACTGATGCCGAGTTATTGCCCTACCCATCTATTTGCTTGCAAGATACTGCCAGTAATATTGCTCATAGACCCAATTGGCTGCTTAACAATCAACGCCGCATTGTGGTGCCTGATTGGATCCGCGCATTAAACTGTTTTCGTGAAGGTTTAGGTATTGGCTATATGCCTTACCATTTAGCTGATGTGTTTATTAAAGCAGGTGCATTAATTGAAAAACAATTAGACAAACCAAAACAAGATACCGCCTGTTGCTTAGCCTGGAATAGCGCCAATATGACACCGGCAATGCAATGGGTGTTGGATTATTTAGGTGATACGCCCAAGCTTAAAAAAGAATGGTTAAGCTAAAAGAAGCTATTGAAGATGATAAGGTTATATTAATCTTAACTTTATGGTAACGTAGCGCCATTAATCGATGTGATAAATTAATTTATATTTAATGTACATTGCTTACGCTGGATTTAATGTCAGAGTGAAAGTAATAGGTTTTCACCTTGAACAAATCATTGAGTTAATCTCAGGAGACAATAATGAGTCAACAATCCGTTTTATCACCTAGTCTATCGACTACTGAAGTCAATAAACTGCTAAAAAACACTTATATGCTACTGTCTATGACATTGGCATTTGCCGCTGTAATGGCTGGTTTAAGCATGCTGTTTGAAATTGGTCGCTGGCCTTCACTCGGTTTATCCATTGGTGGTTTAGTATTGTTGTTTGTGACTTTGAAAAAAGCTGACACCGCCGCGGGTCTTTTTTGGGTATTTGCCTTTACCGGTATGGAAGGTGCGTCACTGGGTTATATTCTTAACCATTATGCTGGCATGGCTAACGGCCCAGGGCTTATTATGCAAGCGCTTGGTTTAACGTCGGTTATTTTTGTTGCCTTATCGGCTTATGCACTCACCACCAAAAAAGATTTCTCGTTTATGGGCGGGTTCTTATTTGCAGGTATGCTAGTGATGATTGGCGCATTAGTGATTAATTTATTTGTGCAAAGCTCTGTGATGTTTATGGCGATGAACGCAGGTATTGCGCTATTGATGACCGGTTTTATTTTATACGACACTAGCCGTATCGTGAACGGCGGCGAAACCAATTACATCCGCGCAACAGTGTCGCTGTTTTTAGATTTCTTAAACTTATTTATGAGCCTTTTACATTTAATGGGTATGGGCAACGACGATTAATCGCCGATAGAGTTCAGCGTTAAATTACGATAAAATGGCCCTAATTTAGGGTCATTTTTTTTATCATGAGCAAATTCATTATTCAGGTTAACGGCAGTGTTTACGGTACCAGTGCCAGTTTTAGAGCATTGTCTTTTTGCCAACATGCACTCGCCAATGGCCATGACATTATCACGGTATTTTTTTACCAAGACGGCGTGACCAACAGCAATGCCCTTACCTGCCCAGCTTCTGACGAAATAGACATGCATGCAAAATGGCAAGCCTTTGCACAGCAATACAACATCACACTCACTAATTGTGTATCAGCAGCGCTTCGCCGTGGGGTACTGTCGCAACAAGAAGCTGTTGAAAATGGTAAAAAGCATTGGAATAGTGATGAGACCTTTACCATGGGCGGCTTAGGTGAGTTAGTCGTTGGCATAGAAAAAGCCGATCGTTTAATCAGCTTTTAAAATCGATAGGATAAATAATGAAATCTGTGGCCATTGTATTTCGCCATGCCCCCTTTGGAACCACCAGTGGCCGTGAAGGATTAGATTTAGCCATGCTTAGCGCCAGCTTTGAACAACAAGTCAGTCTCATTTTTACTGATGAAGCGGTGTTGCACCTTATTGGCGGACAAACCCCAGAGCAAGCTGGCGCAAAGGATTATTTATCCGCGCTAAAAGCACTGCCGTTATATGATATTGATACGGTTTTAGTGTGTAGCGATTCGATGCAGCTATTAGGGCTCAAAGCCAGCGAACTCAATATTGAGGCTAAAGTGGTAAGTGCCGATGTGATCACCAAAACACTGCAAGCGGTTGATGAGGTATTAGTATTTTGATTTTGCATCATATTCAAACGTCAGTAACAACCGACAACGCACTCGCTACCTGTTTACGCTTTATTCACCCTAGCGACAGCATTATACTGGCTGGCGATGCTGTTAACTGTTTATTGCAAATGCCATGGCAACATCGGTTAGCCTCGGTTAACGTATTTATACTGCAAGACGACGTGCACGCACGTGGCTTACAACAGCATATAGAAACAATTGCGACGCGTATGTCGCCTGAGCTTTTTCATATTATTGATTACTCATCATTTGTTGAGCAATCGCTTAAGCATAACAAGGTCATCACTTGGTAAACTCTTTTGATTTTAACGGTCAGCAAATTGAAGTTGATCATCAAGGTTATTTAAAAAATGTCGCAGATTGGCAAGAGTCGATGGCGCCAGTTATTGCGGCAACTGAAAACATTGAACTCACAGAACAACATTGGGAAGTGATTAGATTTGTGCGCAATTTCTACTTAGAATACAAAACTAGCCCGGCTATCAGAGTATTAGTAAAAGCCATTGGCCAAAGCTTGGGCGCTGATAAAGGCAACTCTAAATACCTTTATACTTTATTTCCTGTCGGCCCTGCCAAACAAGCCACTAAAATTGCCGGACTGCCCAAACCGGCTAAGTGTTTATAGTCTCAGATTAGATAAAAAAGCCCAGTTAGCTTATGTTAACTGGGCTTTACGTTATGACTATGGAACCATATTATCTACAAAAATGAGTACAACTTGAGCAAGCAGTACCATTACTAAAATAACAAAAAACATTCCAATTGAAGACGATACAAATTTTCCGTTATTACGCTGACCATTAGCCACCGCGAGTTACCTTTTACAATACCCAACAACAAAACAAACTGAGATAAGTGCCTCAAGTATAAGCACTTAACTAAAGTGCTTAGCCAATAACGCTCAAACCACCCATGTATGGACGTAAGACTTCAGGTACAGTAATGGTGCCATCTTGGTTTTGGTAGTTTTCTAGCACGGCCACTAATGTGCGGCCAACTGCTAGGCCCGAGCCGTTTAGTGTGTGTAATAATGCTGGTTTATTGTCTACCTTGCTGCGGTATCTGGCTTGCATTCTACGCGCCTGGAAATCTTTCATGTTTGAACACGATGAAATTTCACGATACGTATTTTGTGCAGGTAACCACACTTCAATATCAAACGTTTTGCTCGAACCAAACCCCATGTCACCGGTGCACAACACCATTGTGCGGTGCGGTAAACCCAATAACTGCAATACTTTTTCAGCGTGAGCGGTAATTTCGTCTAGTGCTGCCATGGATTGATCTGGGTGAGCAATTTGCACTAGCTCCACTTTATCAAACTGATGCTGGCGAATTAAACCACGGGTATCACGACCGTATGAACCTGCTTCGCTTCTGAAACATGAGGTTAATGCTGTCATTTTCATTGGCAATTCGCTTTCATCCACAATCATGTCGCGCACATAGTTAGTTAATGGCACTTCAGCGGTAGGAATAAGCGATAACCCTTGGCCTTCTTCAGTAGCCGGTTTAGTGTGAAATAAGTCTTCACCAAACTTAGGTAACTGGCCCGTGCCAAGTAAGCTGTCTTCGTTCACTAATAACGGAACGTAAGCTTCTGTGTAACCGTGTTCGTTAGTGTGAAGGTCTAGCATAAACTGACCTAGAGCACGGTTTAAACGGGCAATTTGGCCGCGCATAATAATAAAGCGTGTACCGGTAATTTTAACTGCACTTTTAAAATCTAATCCACCAAGCGCTTCGCCAAGGTCTAAATGATCTTTTACTTCAAAATCAAATGCCTTAGGGGTGCCCCAACGTCGTACTTCAACGTTTTCGGTTTCATCTTTACCTACTGGCACAGACTCGTCAGGCAAGTTAGGTACGCTCATGGCGATTAAGTTGATTTGTTGTAAAAGCTCAGCAAGCTCGGTTTTTTTCGCGTCTAACTGAGCACCCAAATCCCCTACTTGCGCCATAATGGAGCTGGTGTCTTCGCCGCGTGCTTTAGCTTGGCCAATCGACTTAGAAATTGCGTTACGCGACGCTTGTAAGTCTTCGGTTTCTACTTGAAGCGATTTACGCTTTTCTTCAAGCTTGGTCAAATTATCAACATCAAGAATAAAACCACGAGTGGCTAAACGCTCGGCAGTGACTTCCAGTTCATTACGCAAAAATTTTGGATCTAGCATGTTGTCAGTTCTTTTTAGTTAAACGCGAGAAAATACAAGTTGTTGACCAATGTACACCATAAAAAGACACAAGGTGACATTCAACAACACATTTAAAACAGCCTTATACCAGTAGCCTTCCTGGAGCAGCAATAAGGTTTCATTTGAGAAAGTCGAAAACGTAGTTAACGCACCTAACAGACCAACGCCAATTAGGGCTTTAATTTCTGGGCTAACATGGCTCAGTTGCCCGAGCGCATATACCACACCCATTAAAAACGATCCCAATAAATTAACTAACAGTGTACCAAAAGGAAAACTGCTTCCAAATAGCTGGATCATAAATATTGACAGAAGATAGCGTAAAACTGCACCAATTGAGCCGCCTAACGCCACAAGCAACACATTAGTCATAACGCTTAATCTCACTTTGCCGATCAAGCTCATTAAGTTGGGCGAGTTTATCTTGAATGCGTTTCTCAAATCCACGATTAGTGGGTTGATAAAATTGGCTATCTTGCAAAGACTGCGGAAAGTAGTTTTCGCCCGCGGCAAAAGCGCCTGGTTCGTTATGGGCATAACGGTATTCTTTACCAAAGACAATTTCTTTCATTAACTGAGTTGGGGCATTACGAAGATGATTAGGTACCGGTTCGTGACCAGTTTGTTTCGCTAACTCACGGGCAGCGTTAAAAGCGGTGTATACTGCATTACTTTTAGGCGCGCTTGCCAGGTAAAGAATGGCTTGAGCAATGGCGCGCTCACCTTCTGCAGGTCCCACTCTGTGATAACAATCCCACGCATTAAGTGCAACAGTCATGGCCACCGGGTCGGCATTGCCTATGTCTTCAGATGCAATTGCCAGTAGGCGTCTTGCGACATACAGTGCATCACCGCCACCTTCTAATATGCGGCAAAACCAATACAATGCCGCATCGGGCGCTGAGCCTCTAACTGATTTATGCACAGCAGAGATTAAATCGTAAAATTGATCACCATTTTTGTCGTAACCCGCCGCTTGATGGCCAGCCACTTGAGTGAGCATATCAGAGGTAAAGTCGCCGCCGTCGCTCACCAAATCACTCATGAGTTCCAGCAAATTAAGGGCTTTACGAGCATCGCCTTCACTAATGTCTGCCAATTGCTTGGCAACTTGCTCAGGCAAGGTTAACTGGCGTTTACCATATCCGCGTTCAGTATCATTAAGTGCCTGGGCAATAATTAATTGGATTTCGTCGCTGGTTAAGCGGTTAATCAGATAAACCCGTGCTCGCGATAATAATGCATTGTTTATTTCAAATGAGGGATTTTCGGTTGTGGCACCAATAAAAATGACCGTACCGTCTTCAATAAACGGTAAAAAGGCATCTTGTTGGCTTTTATTAAAGCGGTGTACTTCATCGACAAAGAGTAAGGTGCGCTGGCCACGACTTTGAGCAATGGCTTTAGCTTGTTCAATGGCGGCGCGAATGTCTTTTACACCTGAGGTAACCGCTGAGATACGCTCAACATGAGCATTAGCGTAATGTGCTATCAGCTCTGCTAAGGTGGTTTTACCTGTACCTGGAGGCCCCCACAATAACATTGAGTGCGCCCGATTTGCCTCAAGCGCTTTTCGCAGCGGCTGGCCTTCACCAAGCAAATGCGCTTGGCCTATATATTCACTGATGTCCCTTGGTCGCATTCGTGCAGCCAAGGGCCTAAAATCAGGTGCAAAATCAAACCCTAAATTAGCCATTGACCGACTTAATTAACTTGCTTTAAACGTTGATCATCAATGTCGACATTGTCTGGCACTGCAAATTTAAACAACGACTTTTCTGCTGGAGTGACAGCACGTTGAGCTGACAATTGAAATTGGCTTAAATTGCCTTGCTCATCGGTCAGGTTAAACTGGGTTAACAGTGCGGCTTTAAAGCACACACTCACGGCCACTACACTGCTATTGAGTTTTTTTGGCTGAATATCAAAACAATTAGATTGTGCATCATTTTGACGTTTTATAACTGTGTATTTATTCCATGTTTCATCGTCGCGATGAACCAATAATGCCATAGGTGATGCATCAACGGCTTGCGATACATCCATTACGGTGACTTCTTCGGCAAAGGGATTATATACCCATAAATTTGCACTATCGGCAACAATCAATGACTCATCAGGCTCTGTTAAGTGCCAATAAAACTGATTGGGATAGGCCAATGCAAACACACCATTTCCACTTTGGATAGGCTTGTTATTGATGTCGGTCACTTGCTGAGAAAATGTAGCATGCAAATTGTCAACTTTAGCTAATTTAGCACGTAACTCTGAGGCATCATCGGCCCTTGCAGCAAGCGATAGCAGGCTTGTTGCTAATAATAGGCCTAACACTGTAATACGTTTGTTCATCATTATTCCTATTAGTTTCTTGGTGGTGGCGGAGCCAACACTTCTCGGTTACCGTTGTGACCTTGAGAGCTGACAATGCCCTGGCCTTCCATCATCTCTATAATGCGGGCGGCGCGGTTGTAACCAATTTTAAATTTACGTTGTACACTTGAAATAGAGCCTCGGCGAGTTTCTGTTACAAACGCCACGGCATCATCATAAAGCGCGTCATATTCTTCTTCGGTGTCTGAGGTTTCACCCGGCAACAGGACTTGTTCACCTTCTGACACCCCATTTAAAATTTCATCTATGTATTGAGGTTGGCCACGTTCACACCAGTCGGCGACCACTTTATGCACCTCGTGGTCGTCAATAAATGCACCATGCACCCGGTTGGGTACGCTGGTGCCGGGCGGCAAATACAACATATCACCCATGCCTAACAAGGTTTCGGCGCCTTGTTGATCTAAAATGGTGCGCGAGTCGATACGTGACGACACCTGAAACGCAATGCGTGTTGGAATGTTGGCTTTAATCAAACCTGTGATCACATCAACCGATGGGCGCTGCGTTGCTAATATTAAATGAATACCTGCGGCACGGGCTTTTTGAGCAATACGGGCAATGAGCTCCTCAACCTTTTTACCCACAATCATGATCATGTCTGCAAACTCATCAACCACCACCACAATGGATGGCAATTTTTCTAGTGCAGGCGCTTCATCTAGCATGCTCTCAGATGATTTCCATAATGGATCGGGAATGTACTCACCTTTAGCTGCCGCGTCTTTAATTTTGTAGTTGTAACCTTTTAAGTTACGTACACCTAATGCCGACATTAATTTGTAACGACGTTCCATTTCGCCCACACACCAACGAAGTGCATTGGCGGCTTCTTTCATGTCGGTGACCACTTCACACAATAAATGCGGAATGCCTTCATATACAGACAGTTCCAACATTTTAGGGTCAATCATGATAAAGCGTACATCATCAGGGCCCGATTTATACAGTAAGCTGGTGATCATTGCGTTGACCCCGACAGACTTACCAGAACCCGTGGTACCTGCAACTAATAAATGCGGCATTTTGCCCAAATCAACCACAACAGGTTCACCAGCAATGTCTTGACCTAGCACCATAGACAGAGTCGATTTACTGTCATTAAAAGCAGCGCTGTCAAGCACATCACGCATGTAGACTGTTTCACGGAATTTGTTAGGTAATTCAATACCCACATAGGCTTTACCTGGAATAACCTCTACGACTCGCACGTTTTCGGCAAGCAATGAACGGGCTAAATCTTTTGCAAGATTGGTGATTTTTGATGCTTTAACTCCAGGGGCCAGTTCAAGCTCAAAACGGGTAATTACAGGCCCTGGGAATACGCCAACCACATTGGCAATAATATTAAAGTCAGCCAACTTGGTTTCAACCAGCCTTGCAACTTGGTCGAGCTCTTCTTCGCTTATCGGGTTTTTCTTACGATCGGGTACATCAAGCAAAGTAATACTCGGCAAAGGATCCATTTTGCGTTTTTCTTGTGGAGCCTGGCCATCTATCACCACTAGTCCGTCTACAATTTTGGCTTCTTTTTTAGGTTGTTTTTGGGCTACCAAAGCACCGTTTGAGTGAGGCTTTTCAAATGCATCATCAAAAGTATCTGTTATATCAACATCGTCGCTAATATCGTCATTAGTGCTAAAGCCATTTTCATCATCGTTTTTAGTGGCTACCCATGGGGCAAATGTTGGTTCGTCATCTTCAAGGGTAATTGACGGCTCGAGGCGATCATCATAATCGATTTCATCATCGTCTATGGCAGTTGGTTCTATTGCCTCTGCCACTTTAGGTTTTCGACTGAAGAAACTGCGTTTTTTCTCAATCACTGGCTCGATGTCATCAGTGTCTAGCTTGCTTATTGGATTGTCTTTTAACGATTGTGGGGTGTCATTTTGCTCAAATGGCGATTGCTCGTCTAATTCATCGCGGCGTTGTTTAAATTTATCAACCAATGACATAAAGCCTTTGGTGTCTTCTGTTTCGCGTTCACGTTTAAATAAGCTCGGCAATGTCCAAATACGCTTAATACACCAAATTGCAGCAAAGCCTGTGAGCTCAATAATGGTAAGCCAGCTAATGCCTGTGGCTAAGGTAAAACCGGCACAAATAAAACACATTAACAGCAGCGTTGTGCCTAATGTATTAAAGTATGGCAGCATCGCCTGCCCTATTACATCTCCGGCTACACCTCCGGCCGAAAACACAAACATGTTTTCGGCATTCATGCTCACTAAAGCCGCTAGTGCCAGCAGCATTAACATAAAGCCTATGATACGAAGGCCCACTGAAAAATAATCGATCTCAAAAATTCGGTGAGCCCGATTGAAGATAAACCAACCCGTTGTGGCAATAATCACCGGGATTAAAAATGCAATAAAGCCAAAAAAGTAAAACAGCACATCTGCTGTCCAGGCGCCAACCGCACCTGTCCAATTATGTATTTCGCCTTGATAATGCGATTGACTCCACCCCGGATCGTTCGGGTTAAAACTCGATAGCGCCAATAGAATGTAGGTTGCAACCATGCAACAAATAATTAAACCACCTTCGAGCAAGCGTTGTAGGCCGCTGAGTGTTTTTAGACTATTTTCCTGAGTCAAACGAAAACATCCATAAAAGAGTGAAAAATAAGGGTTAAGATAACAGAATATCACTGTATTTGCAGTGATTATGCACCTTGATTTAATGAAGCTCAATGGATTGTTATCGGGAATTAATCCAGCCAATCAAAAGTCATGTACGTCTGTAAAATAATGGGTGTTTTATCGACAAAAACAATTCCTGATGAATCTATAAAATGAAGCAATAATCGCAATTTTATAGTCCATCAAGATTGCGTTAACCGCCCTCTGATCTTTGTGTTTTACTCACGCTAACAGGTTTTACCACTTACAGAGGAAGATAAGGTTATCCTAGATTGTACAACGCCACTTTATTGGTTTGTTTTACCTCTTCCATCACCACATAAGTACGGGTATCTGACACTGAAGGTAATTTCAGTAGGGTTTCACCTAATAAACGGCGATATGCAGACATATCTGACACTCTAGTCTTCAATAAGTAGTCGAAATCACCAGAGACCAAATGACATTCTTGAATATCATCTAGCAGTTGAACCGCTCGATTAAAGCGATCAAATATGTCGGGTGTGTCGCGATTTAAGGTGATTTCTACAAAGACAAGTAATGATGCACCTAAATAATGAGGGTTAACGAGTGCAGTATAGCCATTTATAAACCCTTGTTTTTCTAAGCGTTTAACTCTTTCCAGACAAGGTGTCGGGCTCAAACCAACTCTTTTAGACAGTTCTACATTAGAGATGCGCCCGTCAATTTGTAGTTCGTGGAGGATGTTGCGATCAATACGGTCTAAATCTTTAATTGAAACGTTTTTATTACTTGCCATATATTTAACCTTGTTTTGTCCCTAAAACAATATTTAAACCTTTTTAAAGGGAATTTTCAGCAGCATAATCTGCTTAACCAGCACTATACTAGAGTTCCCTGAAATAAGCACGTTCAGGTCACAATTAATAACAACTATACCCACTAAAAGTGGGTTTTATGCAAATTGAGGCTCAAAAATGATTATTGGTGTACCAACAGAAATCAAAAACCACGAATACCGTGTTGGCATGGTTCCTTCAAGCGTGCGCGAATTGACCATCAAAGGTCATGAGGTTTTTGTGCAGTCTGATGCAGGTGTCGGTATCGGGTTTACTGATCAAGATTATATTGATGCTGGTGCTTCAATTTTAGCAACTGCTGCAAAGGTTTTTGCTAAAGCTGAAATGATTGTAAAAGTAAAAGAGCCGTTAGCTGTTGAACGCGCTATGTTGCGTAAAGATCAAATTTTATTCACCTATTTACACCTTGCGCCAGATTTAGCGCAAACCAATGACTTAATAGCCAGTGGTGCTGTGTGTATCGCTTACGAAACAGTCACTGATGACCGTGGTGGTTTACCACTACTTGCACCTATGTCTGAAGTTGCGGGCCGTATGTCTATTCAAGCCGGTGCGCGTGCACTTGAGAAATCACTTGGCGGACGCGGTATGTTATTAGGCGGCGTACCAGGAGTTGAACCGGCTAAAGTTGTTATTATTGGCGGCGGTATGGTAGGTACAAATGCAGCGCAAATGGCTGTCGGTATGGGTGCTGATGTGGTTGTGTTAGACCGTAGCATTGATGCATTACGTCGTTTAAATGTGCAATTTGGCTCAGCGGTTAAGGCTATTTACTCTACGGCTGATGCCATTGAGCGCCACGTGCTAGAAGCGGATTTAGTGATTGGTGGTGTGTTAGTACCGGGTGCAGCGGCGCCTAAACTCATTACTAAAGACATGGTTAAGCGTATGAAGCCTGGCAGTGCCATTGTGGATGTGGCAATCGACCAAGGCGGCTGTGTTGAAACGTCACACGCTACCACTCACCAAGACCCAACATATATTGTTGATGACGTAGTACATTACTGTGTTGCTAACATGCCTGGTGCTGTTGCTCGTACTTCTACGTTTGCACTAAACAATGCAACATTACCTTACATCATTAAGTTAGCTAATCAGGGTTACAAACAAGCTTTATTAAATGACAAGCATTTATTAAATGGCTTAAACGTTATCCATGGCAAATTGGTATGCAAAGAAGTCGCTGAAGCATTGAGCCTTGAATTTACTGATCCAAAAAGCATGCTTAACTAATCGCTGTTGAAATAGTAAGTTTGTTTAATAAAAATGCCGCATTAGATGCGGCATTTTTCTGTATCAACATAATAGGGTTAATTTAGTTTTGCTTGCTTGGCTAAGAGATCAACAAAGGCATCTGCTGCCATAGGCTTATAGAAGAAGTAGCCCTGCACAGCTTCAATATCTTGCTGTTTTATAAAGTCCAATTCATATTGAGTTTCAACTCCTTCAGCTACAATCGATAAATCCAAAGCTCTACTCATACTGACAATCGCTTCAATGAGTGCTTCATGTCGGGCACCCATCGAAATCTTTTGGATAAACGATTTGTCTATTTTAACTTGATCCACAGGAAAATTAGCTAAATAAGACAGTGACGAATACCCAGTACCAAAATCGTCTACTGAAATCTGTAAGCCACGTCGGCGAAGTTCAATAAGCAACTGGCTAATACTTTCTTGTTGTTTCATCATTAATGATTCTGTGATTTCTAGGGTCAGTAGATGATAAGGCAATTGATTTGATTCAAACTCTGTTTGCTTATTATCGAAATACGCTAAAAACCGCTGTTGCAAATCATCGGTCCAAAATTCAATGGTCGACACATTGATTGATAAGGGGACTGCAAGTTGTTTATTTTGCAATCGCGTTAACATATTTAAGGCTTCAGTTCTTACCCATTCACCTATTTGCACAATAAAGCCAGACTCTTCTGCAATAGGGATAAACTCATCTGGAGAAATAAATTGGCCTTTATATTGCCAACGTAATAACACTTCAGCTTTAACAATTTTACCGCTGTTAGGATTGACAATCGGTTGATAATACAAGGCAAATTCATTTCGACTAATGGCTGACTTTACATGCAAATACAGCTCTGCATTACGTTCGGCATTCTTTTGTATTTGTTGGTTGAAAAATTGAAAACCATTACGACCACGCGATTTAGCATTATACATTGCTTGGGTAGCACAATTGAGCATCTGCTCCACTTTATCCGCATCGTCAGGATAACGCGCAATACCGGCACTGAGTGTTAATTTAAGGTGCTGACCTCCCACCGAAAAAGGATTATCGAGCACAGCAATAACATCGTTAACCATGTCGACTAATGACTCTGTTGTCATCTGGCCAGGTACGACTAAGGCAAACTCATCGGCGGCAATACGAGACAGCAACACATTTTCAGGGATTGTACTGGATAAACGTTTAGCAACCAGCTTTAACACTAAATCACCCTTATCATGACCTAAAGTATCGTTAATTTGTTTAAAGTGGTCTATATCTAACAAAATCAAATTAAACGCCTGCTCGACTTCATGATGAATGTCTTTTGCATCGACTAGGCTTTGAAGACTATGAAACAAATATTTACGGTTAGCTAAGCCCGTGAGTTGATCATAGTTTGTTTGAAAATGTATGGTGTTCTCTGCGGTTTTTCTAGAAGATATATCATTGATTAACCATGCAAAACAATTTTGTTGGGTGAAAGAATCACGGATAACAGCAACCGTTAACGATATATCAATAATATCATTGTCGGTTCTTAAGCCTCGTAATTCACCTTGCCAGGCATGACCTCGAGATAAATGCTCAAATAAATCGTCAACCACCTCTTTAGGTGAGTGGCTTAAAAAGCGCTGAACATCAAATAACTTAAGATTGGCATAATAAGTCGACGTTAACGCCCTAAATATAGGGTTGGCCAGTATGACCGAATTATCTTCACTTGTTATCACCAACGCTATAGGTAAACTATTGAAAATTTTACTACTTAATCGCTGAACGTGCATTCCCCGACTACGTTCTATCGCTAAACTTGCTAACCTAGCGGCTTCTTGGATTAAGATTAAATCTTGCTCTGTAGGGGATTTTATCGTGTCGTAATACATGGCGAAAGTGCCTAACACCTTACCATCACTGTCTTTAATCGGCTCTGACCAACATGCCTTCAACCCAGACTTAATAGGGATTTCTTTATATGCTTGCCAGTTAGGGTGACTGTCGATATCTTCAACAATAACGCGTTGGCACAAAAAAGCCGCCGCACCACAGGAGCCAACTTCTGGACCAATTTCAACTCCATTTATTACCTTGTTATAGGCATCTGGCAAATTAGGCGCGGCACCTGCAATAAGGCGTTTACCATCATCACTGAGTAATAAAACCGAGGCTCGAGTACCAATTTTTTGTGCTTCGATTAGCAACACTAACGCATTGAGCATTTCGCCTAACGGCAGACCTTGCAGCACCATGTTCAAAATAGTGCTGTAACGCTCCAGCCGAGAATCGTGATAGATATCTTGCGGGGATTTTTGCGATGGATTGTCGATATTCGGTCCTATATCCATGATGCTCCGTAATGATGTGAACTGGTTCACACAACAACAAACTATGTTAACAAGATTATGCATTTGTTGCGCGTTTATCAATGCTAAATTTGTATTTAATTTGCTAACGCTCTATAAAATCTAAATAATATTGTACAAATAAAAAAACAGCGCCTTAATAGGCACTGTTTAACATGAGTAAATATTTAACCATAGGTTATCGGGGTCAAATCTTAATTGGATATTTAACACCGCAAAGGACTATTCAGCAATCCGCTCCATTTTGGCAAGATAAAAACCGTCGAATCCACGTTCAGCAACTAAAATATTCTCATCTTCCAGTAGTTTGAACTGCGGGTTTTCAGCTAAAAAAGCATCCACTTGATGGCGGTTTTCTTCTGGCATAATTGAACAGGTCGCGTAAATCAACATCCCGCCCACTTTGACCATACGGCTGTAGCTTTGCAAAATATGTTTTTGCAATTCAATCAACACAGGTAAGCGATCTGGAGTATCTCGCCATTTTGAGTCTGGATTTCGCTTTAACACACCTAAGCCTGAACAAGGCACATCGAGCAATACTCTATCTGCCGTGAGCTTTAATCGTTTAATGGTTTTTGAACTGGCAATAATACGGGTTTCAACGTTATGCGCACCCGCACGTTTTGCACGCGCTTTTAGGTTGTCGAGTTTCCATTGCTCAACATCCATGGCCAACAAACGCCCTTTACCTTGCATTTGTGCTGCAATATGTAGCGTTTTACCACCCGCGCCAGCACAGGCATCGACCACGCGCATGCCAGGTTTTGCACCAACTGCGTCAGCCACTAATTGCGAGCCCGCATCTTGTTGTTCAAACCAACCATCTTTAAACGCATCGGTACGAAATAATGCAGAATCTGAGGTCACTTCAACCGCAGAGCTTACATCAGGCAATGCAACGGCGGTTACCCCTTCTTTTTGTAATCGTGCAATCAGCTTATCGCGATCGCACTTTAGCTCATTAACACGAAGGTAACGCTTAGGTTGCTCAGCTAATGCGGCGCGCTCAGCAGGCCATTTTTCGCCTAATTGGGTTTGGCCTAACTCGTTAAGCCATTCTGGGCAGCCATCCCATAACACAGGATCGGCTTTGGCTTTTTCAAGGTTGGCATCAAATGATGCTTGTTCAATTTTTAGGGAGTACTGCATTTTGGGCAAAACAAGGCCATGAAATACATGCCAGCCATTAAGCAGCTTTGATCCTTGACGGTCAAACTCATCTGGGGTGATATCAACTAAAAAACAATACAAATTAAGTCGACGTAAGATATCGCCAGTAACTTGGGTGATCCGCGCTTGTTCTGATGGGTTAAGTGATAAACCGGAAAAGTGCTCTGAATAAGCTCGGTCTAATGGTTTTCCTCGAGTTAACACCATCGTCAGTACGTTTAATACTAATTCAGATGAACTGCCAGACAGCGGATAAGTTAACATGGGCTCTCTCATAAAATAACAATCAGTGTAAAAACGTGCCGATCATAGGGATTAAGGGCGCTGATAGCAAGAAAAAGCGACCCGAAGGTCGCTTAGTGTGTGTGCCTGTAAACGGGTATCACAATTTACATTTTTGACCCTTTAGCGCCATAGAACAAAATAAAGCCATAACACACTACGGGTAATATAAAGGCAAGTTGTAAGCCCATGCTATCTGCCATAACACCTTGTAACAATGGCACAATCGCGCCGCCCACTATCGCTAGACATAAAATACCGCTACCCTGTGAGGTGTGAGGGCCTAAATCTCTCAGTGCTAAGCTAAAAATAGTGGGGAACATAATTGAGTTAAACAAGCCAACGGCCAAAATAGACCACGTAGCAATAGCACCACTGCTGTTCATGGCAATCAAAACTAATACCGCAGCCATTAAAGCATTGAACGCTAACATGGTGCCAGCAGGAATTTTTTGCATGACAGCAGAACCAATAAAGCGACCGACCATCGCCCCGCCCCAATAATAAGTAATGTATTTAGCGGCATCTGACTCTTGTAATCCAGCAATATGCTCTTCACCTAAAAAGTTAACTAAAAAGCTGCCGATAGACACTTCTGCGCCTACATACACAAAGATACCCACGGCACCTAATACCAAGTGAATACTTTGCCACGCACTGGTTTTACCGTTATGGGTAACAACACCATCGCTGTCTGACGATTCATTGTGTTCAGCAATGGTGGGTAAGTTTAGTTTGGCAAAAATTAATGCTAAAAGCCCTAACATACCGGCCAAAATTAGGTATGGCAATTTAACCACTTCAGCCTCGGCTTGAGCATGGCTTAGGCCTTCAACTGCGCCAGTGGCTACAGATAAAATCAACACAGCACCAAAATATGGTGCAACCGTGGTGCCTAATGCATTAAAAGCCTGAGTTAAATTTAAGCGGCTCGATGCTGTTTCAACGCTGCCTAACGCATTTACATAGGGATTGGCAGCAACTTGTAAAATAGTGATACCAGATGCCAAAACAAATAATGCGCCCAAAAATAAGCCATAGGTTGCAAAGGCTGCTGCGGGGTAAAACAATAAACAGCCTAAACAGGCAATTAACAACCCACATACTATGCCTTTTTGATACCCCATCTTTTTAACCAACTTACCTGCAGGTAGTGACACCAAAAAGTAAGCGCCAAAAAAGCAAAATTGGATCAACATGGCTTCAGTGTAATTTAGCGAAAACACGGCCTTTAAATGTGGTATTAAAATGTCGTTTAAGCAGGTGATAAACCCCCACATAAAAAACAATGACGTTAAAGACACCAGAGCAAAACGATAATTACCGTTACCTCCGTCTGTTGCCGTGTGTTGTGTACTTTGCATTGTTGAAGCCATATTAGGTCTCTTCTCGTTAGTTATTGTTATATATTTTTCATACTGGCAGTTATCATAAGCACATTGACACTGGCCAATATAACCAAATTTACTCTCAGTCTAGTCATGTTATAGATCACGGGATAAAAAAAGCTGAAACACTCAATGTTTCAGCTTGTTAATATTAGCCAACTTTGCCATAAAAACTGGCATACCCAGGTAAAATTACCGAGGTAGAACCGCCTTGTGATTCAACATGGCCAGACTCGAGCCCATGCCCTTGCACAATGTCAGTTACGTTTAATTGACCTAAATCGAAACGGCATTGTTGTGCTGTAAAGTTAAACAGAACCAACATACGTTGTGCGCCTAATGTTCTAATAAATGCTAATACATTTTGGCCCGCATCGATAAAATTGATGTCCCCTTCAATTAACACATCTTGCTGTTTACGCCAGGCTAAAAAATGACGGTAACTGTTTAAAATTGAGTGGCTATCTGCCTCTTGAACATCTACTGCGCTGTTGATATGTTCAGGGGCAATGGGCAACCAAGGCTGAGTATGGCTAAAACCCGCATTGTCTGCTGACTGAATCCAAGGCATTGGCGTTCTGCAACCATCGCGGCCTTTAAACATTGGCCAAAAAGCGATTCCAAATGGATCTTGTAGTTGCTCAAAATCTATTACAGCTTCAGTTAACCCTAACTCTTCACCTTGATAACTACACACGCTGCCGCGTAATGAAAACAACATCGCGTTGAGCATTTTTACCATGGTCGGGTTAGCTTGCTCTTTACCCCAGCGAGTAGCAACACGTTGAACATCATGATTTCCAATAGCCCAACATGGCCAACCATCACCAATGCTGGCTTCTAACTCTTCTACCGTTTGGCGAATATAGGCGGCGCTAAAATCATCAGTTAATAACTCAAAGCTATAGGCCATGTGTAAGCGGTCATCACCTTGGGTATATTCTGCCATGGTGGCAAGCGAGTCTTCAGACGACACTTCACCTAATGTTACCGCACCTGGGTAGCGGTTAATCAATGCACGTAATTCTTCAATAAAGCCCACGGTTTGTGGACGAGTATTATTGTAATAGTGATATTGATACGCATATGGGTTGTCTTCGCTAAAACCACGACCTTGTCGTTGATCTTTCGGTTTGGCTGGGTTATCCCGTAGCTGTTCATCGTGGTAACAAAATGTAAT
Source organism: Shewanella inventionis (assembly GCF_019931735.1). Classification (NCBI taxonomy): domain Bacteria; kingdom Pseudomonadati; phylum Pseudomonadota; class Gammaproteobacteria; order Alteromonadales; family Shewanellaceae; genus Shewanella; species Shewanella inventionis. The sequence goes on from NZ_CP082926.1 coordinate 3,224,719, forward strand.
GGCATCCAGACGAAAACCATCAACGCCTTTTTTAAGCCAAAACTCGACATTATTTAACACAGCTTGACGCACTTGTGGGCAATGAAAGTTTAAGTCAGGCTGACTTTTAAGAAAGTTATGTAAATAGTATTGCTGACGGCGAGGTTCCCATTCCCATGCGCAACCACCAAAGATAGCGAGCCAATTGTTTGGGGCGCTGCCATCGTCTTTAGGATCGGCCCATACATACCAGTCGGCTTTATCGTTATCGCGACTTTGGCGGCTTTGCTCAAACCATGCATGTTGATCTGAGGTATGACTTAATACCTGGTCAATCACCACTTTGATATTACGAAGGTGTGCCTGCTCGATTAGCTGCTCAAAATCAGCCATGGTGCCAAACAAAGGATCAATTTCGAGATAGTCACTAATGTCGTAACCAAAATCTTTCATTGGCGATTTAAAAAACGGCGATATCCAAATGGCATCCACATTTAAACTCGCAATATAGTCAAGCTTGGCGATAATGCCTTGCAAGTCACCCACACCGTCGCCATTAGAATCCATTAAACTGCGAGGATAAACTTGATATATTACTCCACCACGCCACCAGGTTACCTGACTCATTGCTTCCCCTTGAATTAGTTAACCCAATTTCGACCCGAGAGTTAACTTAATGTTGCGTTCGCGTAATAGAACGCTGTTGTTATTTATTGTCTGTGAGGATACGTGAATAAGGAAATCAGGTTCAATACACCTGCATACGTATGCAAAGAAAAACATTTACGCCAAACATAGAAGAAGAACACATTAAGCTCATAAAATCATAACGTTAATCAACAATTCAACATTTAAAAAGATGTTTAATAAATGTAATAATCCGTCACAGTTTCATCTTCGCAACCTTTGAATACGTATGCATAATATTGTCGGCAAAAGTGTACTGGGAGTAGTATCGTCACTGTTGTGCAACAATTTGGTCATAACTTCAGCACTTATGCAGTCACTTAAAACAGTAATTAAGCATGCTGGAGCATAAACACAATAAAGACTGTAACCAAAATTCAAAAGGACACTAACACTCGACCTAAATCAAGTTGTTAAGCGTTCACTAAAGGGGAAAGATGAATGTTGCTATTTAAACCGAGCTTACTCACGCTAGCATTAGCCGCCGCAGGTGCAAGCATTAGTGCTTACGCTGCAGATGATGTAAACACAACAGAAACTGCAGAAGAAAATATTGAAGTGATCCAAGTGACGGGTATCCGTCGCAGTTTACAAGAGTCACAATCTTTAAAAATGTCTTCTTCATCAATCGTTGAAGCCATTTCTGCTGAAGATATTGGTAAGTTACCCGACGTCAGTATCGCTGAATCACTTGCGCGTTTACCAGGTGTATCAGCGCAGCGCCTTGATGGACGCGCAAACGTTATTTCTATTCGTGGCTTAGGCCCAGACTTCACTACTGCGACCTTAAATGGCCGCGAACAAGCCTCAGTCAACGACAACCGTGGTGTTGAGTTTGACCAATACCCATCAGAATTACTTAACCGCGTGGTTGTTTACAAAACGCCAGATGCTTCTGTTATGGCACAATCTATTGGTGGCACCGTAGACATGCAAACCATTAGTCCACTGACTCATGGTGAGCAAACTATTGCTGTGGCACTTCGTGGCGAAATGAACGATTTAGGTTCGTTAAACAGTGGATCAAGCGACACTGGATACCGTAGTAGTATTTCATACATCGACCAGTTTGCCGACGACACCATTGGTATTGCACTAGGTTATGCCCGCATGATGTCGCCAAACCAAGAAGAACGCTGGCAGGCTTGGGGTTACCCAACAAATGATGCTGGCGATAGTGTTTTGGGCGGAGCAAAGCCGTTTGTTCGCTCAAGCGAATTAGAGCGCGATGGCGTGTTAGCCGTATTTGAATACGCACCAAACGAGCAATTTACCTCAGTAGTTGACGTGTACTACACAAAGTTTACCGACGACCAACGCTTACGCGGTATTGAGATACCAGCAGCTTGGGGTGCTAACGGTGGTGTAACAGCACTAACAACCGAAGATGGACTGGTTACCCAAGGTACCATTAATGGTGCAGAAGTCGTTGTTCGTAACGACGTTAACAAACGTGATGCTGACTCATTATCGATTGGCTGGAACAACAAATACACTATTAACGATAACTGGCTTGTTGAAGCAGACCTCGCCATATCAAAAGTTGAACGTACCGACATTGGTATGGAAAGCTACAGTGGCACAGGCCGTGGTACAGGTGTTGGTGCAGTTGATGATTTGGGCTTTGCATACAATGGTAGTGGTGGCTACAACTTCACTCATAATTTAGATTATGCCAATCCAGATGTTATTAAACTAGGCGACCCATTAGGCTGGGGTAGTCCACTGGGTGCAAGCACACAAGATGGTTTTATTAACAAACCAGAAATTGAAGATGAGCTAACATCTTTCCGCTTAAGTGCAGAGTATATCTTTGACGAAGGCGCAGTGCGTAGCGTCGAGTTTGGCGTAAACCGCACCAATCGCGATAAAAGTAAGTTAGATAAAGGTTATTATTTAACACTTGCAGGATACGACGGTTCTGATAATTACTTAGAAACAGTGCCTGATCAATATCTATTGTCACCAACGTCACTCGACTTCTTCGGTATGGGCGATGTGCTCAGTTATGATTCGTTAGCATTTTATAATGACGGCGGATATATCGAAACTGACGTAGCCGATGTGGATTTATCACGAGCCACTAACTCGTGGGATATTTCAGAAGAAGTATCAACGTTTTTCGTAAAAGGTAACCTAGAATCTGAGTTATTTGGTTTTCCATTAACGGGTAACGTTGGATTACAGGCAGTGCACACTGACCAAAGTTCAGACGGTACTGTTGCAACGGTAGAAGATGGTAACGTTGTTGTTACGCCTCGCACCGCTGGTGACTCTTACGTTGAATGGCTACCAAGCGTAAACTTAGGTTTTGAAGTTGCTGACGGCCAAATGGTTCGTTTAGCGGCTGCTCGTACCCTAACCCGTGCGCGTATGGACAAAATGAATGCTAACGTTAATTTTAGCTATAACGAAAACCCAACTGACGGAGTTAACTGGTCAGGTGGTGCGGGTAATCCAGAGCTACGCCCTTGGCTAGCGCGTCAATACGACATTAGCTACGAAAACTACTTTAGCGATCAAGGTTATTTTGCTTTAGCTGTGTTCTATAAAGATCTTGAAAACTACGTTTATGATCAACAAACAGCGTTTGATTTCAGTACTATTTTACCGCAAGGCGCAGATGACAACCCAATAGGTCTTGTGACCCAACCACAAAATGGTGATGGTGGTTACATACAAGGTATTGAAGCGTCTTTCTCACTTGACTTTGGCATGTTTGCTGACCAACTTGAAGGTTTTGGTACCATATTAAGTGGCTCATACAACGACAGTGAAGTGAAAGAAACGCCAGACAGTGATCCAACAACCTTACCTGGTCTTTCAGAAAAAACATTTAACGCTACTGTTTATTATGAAAATGCAGGCTTTGAAGCACGCATAAGCTCACGTTATCGCAGTGACTTCTTAGGTGAAGTGACCGCAATCAGCTTAACTCGTGTCAACGTTAACGTAAAAGCAGAAACCGTTGTTGATGCACAAATTGGTTATGACTTTACTGAAAGCGGTATCGATGCCCTATACGGTTTATCGGTTCAGTTCCAAGTGAACAACTTAACCAACGAGCCATTTACCTCATACACAGGTGAAGATGCACGCCACGTTCGTGATTATCAAAACTATGGCCGTAACTTTATGTTAGGTGCCAACTACAAGTTCTAATGGGCTTGTATTTTGAACTACACTGACAAAAAGCCTCTGTAACCTATTACAGAGGCTTTTTATTTTGAGTTTTACAATCACCGGCACCATGAAAAGGCGATAACAATGAAAAACACAACTATAAAAGACATTGTCATTGTGGGCGGAGGTACATCGGGTTGGATGACCGCTGCCATGTTAGCCAAGCTGTTCAAAAAACAGTTAAATATTACCTTAATTGAGTCAGACACTATTGGTACTATTGGGGTTGGCGAAGCCACTATCCCCCCGCTACAGATTTTTAATAGCGTACTGGGCATTAAAGAAAGTGACTTTATTAATGCAACTCAAGCCACTTATAAATTGGGCATCGAATTTGAAAACTGGTACCAACAAGGTGATGCTTACATGCACGCCTTTGGCAATGTTGGCCGAGACTTAGGTTTTACTTCATTTCATCATTATTGGCTTTGTGCTCAGGCAGCTCAAACCACAAACTCAAACACGCAATACAATCCGGCAGATTTTTGGCGTTATTCCATTAATTATCAGGCCGCTAAACACAATAAGTTTCAACCTATTGCCAATATCCCCAATGCACAAATGTCAGGCATTACTCATGCTTACCATTTTGATGCCAGCTTATATGCCACCATGCTGCAACACTATTGTTTGCAAAGAGACGTTAAGCGTATCGAAGGTAAAATAGATAACACAACACTTGATAACGGCGGCAACATTGCCAGTGTTATCTTGCAAAACGGCCAGACTATAACCGGCGAATTATTTATCGACTGCTCAGGCTTTGCCGCCCTATTAATACAACAAGCATTAGGTGTCGATTACGAAAACTGGCAACATTGGTTACCTTGCGACAGCGCTTATGCCGTACCGTGTGAAAGCTCTGCCCCATTACTGCCCTACACTAAAGCCACTGCACATGATGCAGGTTGGCAATGGCGCATTCCGCTGCAACACCGCACCGGTAATGGCATTGTATACAGCAGCCAATACATGAGTGATGACCAAGCCAAACAGCAGTTACTCGACAACCTTGATGGCAAGCCGTTAGCCGAGCCGCGTAAAATCAATTTCACCACAGGTAGACGAGTTAAGCAGTGGCATAAAAACTGTATTGCTATCGGTTTATCGAGCGGATTTTTAGAGCCGCTAGAATCCACCAGCTTACATTTAGTGCAATCGGCGATTATTCGCTTAACTAAATTGTTCCCGCATCACGGTATTCAAACACAACAGATAGATGAGTTTAACCGTCAATCACAAACTGAGTTTGAACAAATTCGCGACTTTATTATTTTGCACTACCACCTTAATGGCAAACAAACGGAGCCTGATAATACAGGGTTATGGCAGCATTGCCGCAACATGAGTATTCCCGAAAGCTTGCAGCAAAAAATCGATTTATTTAGCCAAACAGCCTGCGTATTTAGGCATCAAGACGAACTGTTTACCGAAGCAGCCTGGATACAGGTCATGCTCGGCCAAGGCATAAAACCGACAGACTATCATCCATTAGCGGCGGCGGTTGATAATTCAGCCTTGCAAGATTACTTAGCCAATATACGTAAAGTGATAAATACAACCGTTGCTAACATGCCAGAACACAGTGAATTTATTTGCGCGCTTTAAACCAGTAAATGCATTAACACTATAATTAATAAGATTAAAAATTAGGACTCAATATGACTTTATCAACCGAGCTTTCTACACCGTTAAAGCCAATCAAAACACGTTTATTGATGGGCACGATAGCCTTAGCATTCAGTTGTAGTGCTTTATCGGTAAATGCAGAGGTCAACGTGGAACCTCTATCGTGGTGGGCTGGCATGCACAATCCGCAACTGCAACTATTAGTTGCTGGCGACAACATAAGCGGCCATCAGGTTAAGCTGCTTAACGCCCAGGGCGTAAAGCTTATAAACACAGAGCAAACAGCAAGCCCCAATCATTTGTTTATCAATTTAGATTTACAAGATGCCAAAGCACAACAACTAAAAATTGGCCTTTATGATAATAATCAACTCGTTGAGCAGTTTGATTATCAACTACAAGCTCGTGAAAATGGCTCAAGAGAACGCCAGGGCTTTAGCAATAAAGATGTGATTTACTTAATCACTCCAGACCGCTTTGTTAACGGTAATCCAGATAACGATAATCACCCAAGCATGCTAGAAAAAGCAGATCGCAGCTTTGATGGTGGCCGCCATGGTGGCGACATTATGGGGATCCGCAAAGCTCTACCCTACTTACACGATTTAGGTGTGACTCAGTTGTGGATTAACCCACTGCTTGAAAACAACCAAGAAAAGTATTCTTATCATGGTTACTCTACCACTGACTTTTATCAAATTGACCCACGTTTTGGCACTAACGAAGAGTATCTGGCACTTGTGCAAGAGGCGCGCAGTTTTGGTATTGGGGTGATTAAAGATGTTATCGTTAACCACATGGGTTCTGGGCATCGTTGGATGGCAAATTTTCCAAGCGCCACCTGGGTTAACGGCCAGCAAGCCTGGCAGCAAAACCCTAAAGATATAGTGTACACCAGTCACCGCCGCACCACAGTACAAGACCCATATGCCGTAGCCAGTGACACCGCTGATTTTGACAATGGCTGGTTTACCGACACCATGCCCGACATGAATCAAACCGATCTACACATGGCAACCTATCTCATTCAAAACAGTATTTGGTGGGTAGAGTATGCAGGCCTAAGTGGCATACGCGAAGACACCTACTCTTACGCCGACAAAGCCTTTTTAACCCGCTGGTCTAAAGCCATTATGGACGAATATCCTAACTTTAATATTGTTGGCGAAGAATGGACCAGCAACCCTATTACAGTGAGTTACTGGCAAGCAGGCAAACAAAATAACGATGGTTACACCTCATACACCCCAAGCATGATGGACTTTCCACTGTACGACACCTTAATTGCCAGCTTAACCGAGCCAGAAGGTTGGGACACAGGCTTAATTAATTTGTACGAACGCTTAGCCGACGATGTGGTGTATGCCAAACCAACTGAATTAGTGTTATTTGAAGGCAATCACGACACCAACCGCTTATTTAGCTTAATGAAAAACGATATAGGCTTGTTTAAAATCGCAATGGCTTACGTGCTCACCAGCAACCGTATTCCACAGATTTTTTATGGCACAGAAGTGCTCATGCAAAGCCCAAGTGAAGGCAGAAACGATGGCGCAGTGCGCGGTGATTTCCCAGGTGGTTGGCCGCAAGATAAGGTAAACGCGTTCACTAAAGAAGGCTTAAGTGTCACTCAAAAAGAAGCATTAGCATTTGTGCGCACACTTCTTAATTACCGTAAAAATTCATTGGCTATCCAGCAAGGTCAATTGCGTCATTTTGTACCAAAAGAGGGCGTTTACGTGCAAAGCCGTCATCATGGCGATGAAACCTTATTGATTATTTATAATAAAAATGACCAGAGTGTTGAGCTCGACTTACCCCGTTTTAGCAGCGTGTTTAATGGTAATACTCAAGGCGTTGATATTTTCAATCAGCAATCTTATCAATTAGATGCCCCGCTTAAGCTTGAACAAAAAGGCGTGACGATTTTGTCATTAAAGCAGTAAATATTTTTCATGGCGAGGTTCATGCTCATAAATGAGCCTCGCCATGATCTTGCAGCTATTGTTCTCAGTGCCATACCAATAAAAAGAGCCACTATGTTATTATCTTTTAAACCATTTTTTATAAAAAAGAGCCCCCTAGCCTGTATAACTGCATTAGGATTGAGTTTAAGCCTCAGCGGATGCCAACAAGCCAATACAGACACTCAAAAGGCTCAACAACCGAGTCAAGCGGCGGCGCCAATGCCTCAAACACAGCAAATATCAACAGCCGAAAAACCTGTTGTGTACCAGGTATTTACTCGCTTATATGGCAACACCAATACCACCAATAAACCCTGGGGCACCATTGCCGACAACGGTGTCGGTAAATTCAGTGACTTTACCGATACCGCCTTACAAGACATCAAATCCCTTGGTACCACTCACGTGTGGTATACCGGTGTGCCACATCATGCGGTGATTAACGATTACACCCATATTGGCATAAGCGACGACGATCCCGATGTCGTTAAAGGCCGTGCAGGCTCACCTTATGCAGTAAAAGATTATTACAACGTTAACCCAGACTTAGCGACCAATCCGGCAAATCGCCTGGCAGAATTTGAAGCCTTAATCGAACGTACCCACGCCAATGGCATGCAAGTGATAATTGACATAGTGCCCAACCATATTGCACGTAACTATCACTCTGTATCAGCTCCCAAAGGCGAACAAGACTTTGGCGCCAATGACGACACGACTCAAATTTATAGCAAACATAACAACTTTTATTATGTGATCGGCGAGGATTTTGCCGTTCCCGATGCGCCTAATGGCTACGCCCCGTTAGGCGGCGATGCTCATCCTCTGAGCGACGGCAAATTTACTGAATCTCCCGCAAAATGGACCGGTAATGGCTCACGCCTTGCCAAACCTGACGCCAACGACTGGTACGAAACCGTTAAAATAAATTATGGTGTAAAGCCAGACGGCAGCCACGACTTCCCTACTCTGCCAGCAGAGTATGCGACTAAAACAGCGGCAGAACACCTGGCGTTTTGGCAAGCACTGGCCGCAGATGATATTCCTGACTCATGGCGTAAGTTTGAACGTATTGCCCAATATTGGTTAGCAAAAGGCGTTGATGGGTTTAGATACGATATGGCCGAAATGGTACCGGTTGAATTTTGGAGTTACCTTAACAGCCACATTAAACACACAAACCCTAACGCGTTTATTCTTGCAGAAGTTTATAACCCTAACCTGTACCGCGATTATATTCACTTAGGCAAAATGGATTATCTGTACGACAAAGTGGATTTATACGACAGCTTAAAAGCCATTATTCAAGGAAAAGCCAGCACAGCGGTTATTGCCAAAGTGCAAGCAAAAGTTAGCGACATTGAGCAACACATGCTGCACTTTTTAGAAAACCACGACGAGCAACGTATTAACACTACCGATTTTGCCGGCAATGCATTTAATGCCCTGCCCGCAATGGTGGTGTCGACCACATTAAGCCGCTCACCCACACTGCTTTATTTTGGCCAAGATGTCGGCGAACAAGGCGCGCAAATGGCTGGATTTGGTCAACCGACTCGCACCAGTATTTTTGACTATGTCGGCGTGCCTGCACACCAACGCTGGATGAATAACGGCAAGTTTGATGGCGGGCAATCCACCCAAGATGAAAAGGCATTGCGCGCATATTATCAACGCTTATTAAACCTAAGTCACAATGCACCTGCATTAACGGGCGACTATGCCGAATTAGACACCTTGCAGCGCCAACAACACACCCAGGGCTATGATGATCAAGTATTTGCCTTTAGCCGTTTTAATGCAGAGCAGCAATTAATTATTGTCAGTAACTTTAGCCGGCAACAAAGTAAAACATTTAGCTTAGTGGTGCCACACAATTTGCTAATGCAGTGGAATATCACTAAAAACACGCTATTAACAGACTTACTCAACTCGGATCCTTTAGTCACTCAATTAATATTACACAGTGACAACAACGCCACAATTGATGTGCAGCTTGCCCCGTTACAGTCAGTAGTTATGGCGCTGCAACGCTAAAGTACAATGCTTTAAGCTCTTTCAATAACACTGCAACGTCCTTAGCCAATTGGTAACTGGACGTTGTAGGTTTTATCAAGTCATCTTTTTCACATTGGTATGCAGGGTAAGCAAGTCAACCATTTACGTTTACCTTGCAACCTCTATTTTCGATAAATAGCAGAGCATTTTAGCGGTTCCGGTTGCTATGATCCCTTTAGTTGCAAAAAAAGGTTGTCTTAAATAATTAGACCATTTCCATTACCTATGCAGTGCTTTAAGCCCCCGCCCCCCATCAACCACAAGCGAACCCGATCATACTAAAGTATTGCTTTATAAATAAAAAAACATCACTTATGAGTATTGAAAATAAATGACCCAAGTTTCATTATTTTCACGAAAATCCATCGGCTAAAGACACGCGATGAGGTTTTTTAACGTTCGTTTTAATCTTTTTTATTGGAGTAGGTAAATGGAATTAACACAAAAATGGCGGCTTTCTATCATTGCGACCGCACTGTCTTTTGTTTTAACAGGTTGTGGATCGTCAGATGATGACGATGACGCATCCAGCAATAATGTCGCACCGTTAATATCTTCTAGCGCAATTGTGACCGCTATTGAAGATACCCAATACACATATCAGCTAGCCGTTAACGACCCAGATGATGCCAATGATGGCACACAATTGACATACACATTAACAAATGCCCCAAATGGCATGACCATTAGCAATACAGGGCTTATTTCATGGACACCTATTGAAGGTGTATTAACATCTGGTGCAGTGACCGTTTCGGTTAGAGATGGCGGCGAAGATAATGCACAAAGTGCTTCACAAAGTTTTGAAGTACTCGTCACACCCGTCAATGATGCACCTGTGGTGTCTGCAATCGCGGCGCAAAGTGTTGATTCTGGCTCAACGTTTACCTACCAAATCCAAGTCTCTGACGTAGACGATACTGACACGGCCAATGACATTCATTTTGAACTGGTATCTGGTCCGAGTGGCTTAACCATTAGCCCTTTGGGTTTAATCACTTACACCTCTGCTGTCGCTGAAACAACCGCAACTGACATTGCTGTGCAAGTTACCGACGGTGGTGAAGATGGCGCTGCACCGGTTCAAGTTACGTTCAATTTAAATGAAAAGTATTTTTATACTATTTCAGGCAGCTTAAATAACTATTTTAATGGTGAAGCTATCTCAGAAGGTGTAGTCAATTTGTCTAATGGTGAGGTCGTTGTTAGTACATCAACGTCTGATACCCAAGGCTTATTCTCAACCAAAGTACAAGATACGCAACTAAGCGACAGATTAACTCTTGTTGCTGATGCTACCGATTATTCTGAAGCAGCATTGAGTATTTCAAGAAATGAATTAACTCAATCGCACAATCTTTTATTACAACCAGTACATGCATCGATTAGTTTCGATGCCACTCAAGCCTCTGAGCTTGCTGTCGATGGTAATGTACTGGTCAACTTACCCGAAAACAGTCTTGTCGACTTAAACGGCAACCTTGTGTCATCTGCGGTTGTTGCTGAGCTAACGGTAATTAACCCTGCGATTGATATCGAAATGATGCCAGGAGATATGCTCACGACAAACAGCGCAAACGAAATTGTACCAATAGAATCTTTTGGGGCTATTACGGTTAGCTTTACCGATGACGCCGGTAACAAGCTGCAACTTGCAACAAACAAAGAAGCGCAAATTCAAATTCCTGTTGCAGGTTCTAACCCTCCCGCCACAATTCCGCTGTATTATTTTAATACCACATCAGGCTTGTGGGTTGAAGAAGGTGAAGCGCAATTAGTGACGATCAATGGCGAGTCATTCTATCAAGGCAATGTAAGTCATTTTACTACCTGGAATGCTGACATGATTTACGACACCATTCTGGTTAATGGTTGCGTACAAGACGAAGAAGGCAACTTATTAAATGGCGCTCGTGTTATTTCAGACGGCCGCGATTATTTAGGTCGTTCTCTGACCTTCTCCAACATGGACGGCACGTTTAGTATCCCGGTAAAGCGTAATTCAACCGTGTTACTCGGTGCAACTATTGGTTTCCAAAGCCGCACATCTATTATTAATACAGATGAAACAGATATCACCCTAGCAGAATGTTTAGTGCTATCTGAAGCGCTCACCAAAATAACCCTAAACTGGGGCGAGGCGCCTCGAGATTTAGACTCACACCTCTTTATTACTGATACTGAAGGTAACCAAAACCATGTTTATTACGGTAATTCTGAAGTAACAATCAATGATACGATTATTTATTTGGATGTTGATGATGTAACAAGCTACGGACCTGAAGTTATTTCAATCCCGCAATTTCCGGTCGAAGGCAGCTATCACTACTATGTCCATAACTACTCAGGCGCTCCTGATATTGATTCAGCGACCACTCGCGTTGAATTTATCTTTAGAAATGAACAACGCATATTTAGTCCGCCAACAGAAGGTGTAACAGAATGGTGGCATGTTGCTAAAATTGAAAAAGATGCCGAAGGACAATTGGTATTGACCTCTATTAACGAATGGGTTGATGAGCCGGTAGCGGTTCAATCTGTATCAGCCCAAGCAAGACAAGATGTGCTATCTGTTGTCCCAATCAAACAGATCAACGCTATCGTAAAGGGGCTCATTAACAGCAAGTATTACGATAAACAAGTTAACTAAACGCACAAGGGATTAAGCCTACACTTAATCCCTTTTTTATTTATCGCAGCAAAGTGATTAATGACCTATGGCGTGTTTAGTATCTGAAGTGTTCGTTACGACATTGCTCATTTGCACTGACTCAGTGGTATTGAACACAGCAGCTATCTTTTATGTCTAATCGTTATCCGAACGACATTTAGTGGTTACAGATTTTATCTGCCGCGGTAGTGATACCGTTATCGCTTGCGATAAATTTGCCCTTGTTTTCTAAAAATGTAATCAACATATCAGCATCCATCTCACTTGCAGAGCAAGTATGGTAACGAGTATCTTCACCGAATGCGCAATGCATCATATTTTTAAGCTCATGTTTTGTAAGGGCGCTGCCGTGTTCTAGCATCATCTGCATCACTTGATGACCATGAATTGAGTCTGACATTGTATTTCCAGTTAAGATGTAAATTATTTATGCTTTATATCTTATTTTTGTCCACTGAACTCTGATCTCGCACACAACTTCAACAAAGCGGTGCCTAAAATGATATTGCTAAAAATAGAAGGCAATCAGGGTAAATAAGTGATCAGTGATTGCGTAGCAAAAATCGCTCAGAAAAAGGCTGAAATTACAGCGATCTCGTTGTGCTAACTTTAACATTTACAACGACGTTATAAGCGATATTAACCAGTAACAATGCTCACATTCTTGGGCTGGCTGGCGAAATAGTCAGATTTAAATAGTTGAAGCGTCACATGTTACAAGTGAAATTAATCGCATTACAGTCAGCATGAAAACTGTGATAATAGGCAACATACTTTGTCATTATCCAAACCAAGCACTTAAACCAATCAAGTCACAGATTGTTGATTATTATTTCCAATAGGATGTACCAATGCGCGCATTTGTAGTTAGAGCCAGAGCAGCCCCCGTTGACAGTGAACAATTTTTAGCAGGTATTGGCCAATCAGCCCACACTGAAATATTAGCCCACACACTCATGAACACCATTTTTGTGGCTCAGTCACATCGCGACGACGTTGTGGTGTATTTAGTATTAGAAAGCACCACCGATTTTTCACGTACCATTTGTTTTCGTTCAAATGAGTTGGGGCATATTGGCGGGTTTCATGAGCAAAACCTCACACATAAAATAGCCAAAGCGCTAACGGTATCTAAAGGTATGGCAAAAGAACAGTTACGTGAAGTCGAAGCCGGAATTACCGTTCGTACCGTTAGCTTTGAAAAGCTAGTACAAGAGTTAGCCGAAGATTATCAACTGTATATGTTAGAGAAAAAAGGCACCCCAGTTCGCGATATTGAATTTGCCGCAAACCCATGCTTTTTACTAACCGACCATATCCCCATGCCTAAAAAGAGCTTTAACAGCTTAAAACGCCTAGGTACACAACACATTAATTTGGGCCCCAAAATGCTGTTTGCATCGCAATGTGTGGTGTTAATTCATAATGAATTAGACATGAGATTGTAGGTATTAGCGGTGTTAACCTCACTTGTTTTTATTGATTCGCGTACATCATTTATGCTGCACTCAAGTCTTTAGGGGAAAGTTAACACCGCCTTTTATTTTTGTTGTGGCTTAGTTCCGCCATTCACGTTCTGAATACGTATGCAGATCTTTGCGGTAAAATTGAAAAGCGTCATATATTACTTGTTGAAAACGATATAATAATAATCAACAAGGATACCGTATGACACCCTCATACCCACAGACAACGGCGTTGTGTCGTCACACTCAGACCAAAGCCAAGTTTAATAAGCAATTGATTGCTTTAACCTGCGCCGCCGCGCTATCAGGTTTGGTATTGACTAACACAGCGCACGCCAAAACCGTCAATGTCACATCACCAGACTCACACATTGACATCAGTTTATCTGATGATAACGGCCGCCCTGAATACCAAATACACTTTAACGGCAAACCCGTCATTAGCCCGAGTAAGTTAGGCTTAGTTTTTGTCCAGCTAGGTGAACTTGGCAGTGAATTTACCATTAAGAATGTCACCCGTAATAGTGTCGACCAAACCTGGCAACAACCCTGGGGCGAACGAGAAAACATACGCGATCATTACAACAGCATTGTCGCGACGTTATCTAACGGAAAACTTGATTTTGACATTGAATTTAAAGCCTTTAACGACGGGATCGGTTTTCGCTACGTGGTACCCAAACAAGCCGGCTTGACGAGCACTGCTAAACTGGATATTACCGACGAACTCACTGAGTTTGTGATCCCCAATCCTCAGCTCACCACAGCATGGTGGATCCCAGGGCGAGGCTGGAACCGCTACGAGTATTTATATCGCACCACGACGCTAGACAAAATTGATCGCGCCCACACACCAATGACATTCAGAACAGCTGATGGCGTGCACTTGAGCATCCATGAAGCCGCACTAACCGATTATGCCGCCATGGTATTAAATCAAGGCCGCGATGGCACATTACGCGCAGATTTAACTCCGTGGTCCGATGGTATTAGAGTAAAAACCCAACCGGGATTTTCAACACCTTGGCGCACCATTCAAATCGCTAACGATGCTCCTGGATTATTAAATTCAGATTTAATCCTTAATCTAAACGAACCAAACAAACTTGGCGATGTGTCTTGGGTACAACCGGGTAAATACGTGGGTATTTGGTGGGGTATGCACCTCAACGAAAACACCTGGGGTAGCGGGCCTAAACACGGCGCAACCACCAGCGAAACCAAACGCTACATGGACTTTGCAGCACAATATGGCTTTGATGGCGTATTAGTTGAAGGTTGGAATGAAGGCTGGGACGGCAGCTGGTTTCACAATGGCGATGTATTTAGCTTTACTCAAGCTTATCCTGACTTTGATATAAACGCGATTAGCCAATACGGCAAGAGTAAAAACGTTCGCTTAATTGGCCACCATGAAACATCAGGATCTGTCACTAATTACCGCAACCAAATGAGCGATGCTTACGACTTGTATAAAAAGCATGGCGTTACTCAAGTCAAAACCGGTTATGTGGCCGATGGAGGCGACATAAAACGCGTTGATGAAAACGGCATAATAAGACACGAATGGCATGACGGCCAGTTTATGGTTAATGAGTATTTGCACAGCGTAACCGAAGCGGCAAAACGGGGTATTAGTATTAATACACATGAGCCGATTAAAGACACAGGTTTACGCCGCACCTACCCTAACTGGATTGCCCGCGAAGGCGCCAGAGGCCAGGAGTTTAATGCCTGGGGCAGCCCGCCAAATAATCCTGAGCACACCGCCATATTGCCCTTTACCCGGATGCTTGCGGGACCAATGGACTTTACCCCGGGCATTTTCAACTTAGCCCCACAAGGGTTAGATGCCGAAAACCGTGTACAAACCACATTAACAAAACAATTGGCGCTTTATGTTGTGTTATACAGCCCAATCCAGATGGCGGCTGACTTGCCGCGTAATTATGTGCAAAGGCTCGATGCGTTTCAGTTTATACAAGATGTCCCAACCGATTGGAGCGACAGTATCGCTGTGGCTGGTGAAGTAGGTGATTATGTGGCGTTTGCCCGTAAACAACGTGGCGCAGAAGATTGGTATTTAGGTGCACTTACAGACGAAAAGCCACGTAAATTAACCGTTAAACTTAACTTTTTAACGCCAGAAAAACGTTATGAAGCACAAATATACCGTGATGGTAAAAACGCACATTGGCTAACAAACCCATATGATTATGTCATTGAAACCCAGGTTGTCACGGCGAAAGACAGCTTAAGTTTGTCACTTGCAGCCAGTGGCGGTACTGCAATCCGCTTTAAAGCACTATAACCGACTTTATGTTGCACAAATGTGCAGGTTAAGTTACCCAAATAGCATGAATACGTATGTAGTAAGTTGTACCAGTATCAGGCTCGAGGCTACTATAAAACCAGCTATTTCGTTCTGGACTAGAGGATGAGAAGGGCTAGGTCGTTTCTGGTGTGTTAACCTTTGTGACCACCAGCTTTAAAGTACCTCCATTGACTTTATCGATAGTTTATTCGGATAAATAAACCATAGATAAAGCTTAGGTCTTGGCGAATACTTGTCTTAGGGAGATGCGTATTCGCCATTTTTTTATCGACACCATTGTCTCAAGTTTGCATTACCACACTTGATCAGTGAACAACATCAGTAACCGTCGTATTAAAAAGTCATAATAAAAAGTCAGCATAGCGACTGATAAAAAGGGATAAAACATGTCTGCGGATAATCATAATAATGTTACGCAACAGCCACAACTGAGCTTTTGGCAAATCTTTAATATGTGCTTTGGTTTTTTGGGGATTCAATTTGGTTTTGCTCTGCAAAATGCCAACGTCAGTCGTATTTTTCAAACCCTAGGCGCAGCCATCGACGACATTCCTATTTTATGGATTGCCGCACCACTGACAGGCCTAATCGTACAGCCCATTATTGGTTACATGAGTGACAACACCTGGAACGCCCTTGGCCGTCGCCGCCCCTACTTTTTAATTGGTGCCGTGTTAACCACATTGTCATTATTTATTATGCCTCACTCACCTGCCCTGTGGATTGCCGCAGGTATGTTATGGATCATGGATGCGTCAATTAACATTGCCATGGAACCGTTTCGTGCTTTTGTGGGCGATAATTTACCTAAAAGCCAACGTACCCAAGGGTACGCCATGCAAAGCTTCTTTATCGGTGTTGGCGCCGTTGTTGCCTCTGCCATGCCTTATATATTAACCAATGTGTTTGATGTGGCAAATACCGCTGCAGCAGGTGAGATTGCCGACTCTGTACGCTATTCATTCTACTTTGGTGGCGCCGTGTTATTTGTCGCTGTGGGCTGGACGATTATTTCAAGTAAAGAGTATTCGCCACAAGAGTTAGCCTCGTTTGAGCAACACGCTAATCATCTAAACACCTCAGAAAATACCAACAGCCGTACCAGTAAACAGTACCAAACCGGTGGCATCATTTGGATGCTAGTTGGCGCTATATTTACTGCGGCAATTTTAACGCAAGAGCTTGATAAACAGCTTTATATCCTTAGTATTGGCATTTTTGCTTTTGGGCCACTGCAATTGTTCTGTGCCCGCAAACTGACCCAAACAACCCAAGCAGCAAACAAACAACGTGACAACAATGGTATGCTGTTTAATGTGGTTGACGATTTATTTCATATGCCAAAAGCCATGCAACAATTAGCCGTTGTACAGTTTTTTGCC
This sequence comes from Shewanella inventionis, assembly GCF_019931735.1. Classification (NCBI taxonomy): domain Bacteria; kingdom Pseudomonadati; phylum Pseudomonadota; class Gammaproteobacteria; order Alteromonadales; family Shewanellaceae; genus Shewanella; species Shewanella inventionis. The sequence continues at coordinate 3,242,076 of NZ_CP082926.1, forward strand.
TGGTTTGCCCTCTTTGCCATGTGGATTTACACCACCGCGGCCGTGACCTCACACCATTACGCCACCAGCGATGTACTTAGCCAAGCGTATAACGACGGCGCCGATTGGGTCGGAATGTTATTTGCCTCATACAACGGTTTTGCCGCCATCGCCGCTATCATCATTCCGTTTTTAGCCAAAGCGGTCGGCATTAAGTTCACTCACACCATCAATATGTTTTTAGGTGGCATGGGGTTAATCAGCTTTATGTTTATTGAAGATCCTAATCAGTTATGGATCCCAATGATTGGAGTTGGTTTTGCCTGGGCCTCTATTTTATCTGTGCCTTACGCCATGTTGTCGTCTGCATTACCGGCAAAGAAAATGGGCGTGTATTTAGGTATTTTCAACTTTTTCATTGTTATCCCTCAGCTACTTGCCGCCAGCATTTTAGGCTTGTTGTTAAAAGTCTTTTTTGACAGTCAGCCAATTTATGCATTGGTATTAGGGGGTGTCTTTATGATGGTATCGGGCATTGCCGTACTGTTTGTAAAACAAGATAACTAAATCAATTTGATACAAAAAATAACAGTGATCTGTCATCGTCACAGACAATATTTTGGGGATGTTTTATGTTAACACTACACACACAGCGCAGTGCACTTTCGAGTGCCATCACCGCAGGAATTTTAGGCCTGGTGCTAAGCGGATGCTCGCCAGCTGACTCAACAGGTAAGGTTGAAACAGATGCTGCGACATCGTTAAATAAAGTTGCACCCGGCGCACCCGGTGTTGAGCCTACATGGGCCTTTTCGGGCAAAACAGGCATTGGCACATCTTACGAGCCGTATCTCAATGGCCAATATCAAGACCAAGCGACAAATCCTGTCAGTAAAGTATGGTTTTCTGTTGCCCAGGGCATACTCACCGAAACCATGTTTGGTCTTATTCATAATGCGCAATTAAAAGAGCTGCAATTTATTATCAGCGGCAATGGCTTTGTTGATACTGAAAAAGATAACACTATTAGCACTATAGAATATCTCGATACGGACGACCAAGGCCGTCCACAATCATTGGCTTATAAAATCATCAACAAAGATATTGAGGGGAAATACCAAATCGAAAAGCATATTTTTACCGATCCTGATAGAAATAGCTTGATGATGAACGTGACCTTTAGTGCTTTTGAAGCTGGAATTACTCCTCATTTGTACGTAAACCCACATATCGACAATAGTGGTGCTAATGATATTGCAGCGATTGAGGGTAAAGCACTTGTCGCACATACCAGTGATACAAACTCAACGGTTATGACCATTAAAAGCGATGTTGACTTTGTTCACGCGAGCGCCGGCTTTGTAGGCTCATCTGACGGGATTATCGATTTACAAGACAATGGTAAGCTTGACTCACTCTACCAAACCACAAGCAATACTAATCAAGGTGGCAATGTTGCCTTAACTGCACAGTACCCCACCCTGACAAAAGCAAATGACAGCCTAAGCTTTAACTTAGCCATCGGATTCGCTCAAGACAAAGCCAGCAGTTTAGCTACGGCACAGGCTACATTAGATGCCGGTTACGATGCGGTAAAACAGGCCTATTTAGGTGATGACAAGCATGTAGGTTGGAAAGATTATCTCGCCTCACTTACGCCGCTTGAAAGCATGAGCAACAACACCACAGACAATGGCAAACTGCTGTATTCCAGTGCATTAGTGTTAAAAGCACAAGAAGATAAAACCCATGCTGGTGCCTTAATCGCATCCTTATCAAACCCATGGGGCGATACCGTGTCTGCTAAAGTCGGCAGTACAGGCTATAAAGCGGTTTGGCCGCGGGATTTTTACCAATGTGCGATGGCATTTTTAGCCATGGGCGATACGCAAACACCTAAAGTGGCGTTTGAATATTTAAAGAAAGTCCAGGTTAATCAACAAACCCCAGGTTTTGCTGGCACACCAGGTTGGTTTTTACAAAAAACCCACGTTGACGGTGAAATTGAATGGGTTGGCGTACAGCTAGACCAAACTGCCATGCCCATTATGCTCGGCTGGAAACTGTGGCAGGCGGGCGTGTTAACAGATGCAGAGATCAGCAGCTGGTATCAGGACATGTTAAAACCTGCCGCCGACTTTCTAGTCACTGGTGGCAAAGTGAAGCTTGACTGGAATGAGACAAACATTACCCCGCCTAATACACAGCAAGAGCGTTGGGAAGAACAAGCAGGATTTTCTCCGTCGACTACAGCAGCAATTATTGCCGGTTTAGTCGCAGCCAGTGACATAGCGACACTGGCAAAAGATGCTGATGCCAGCACATACCTTGCGCTAGCTCAAACACTGCAAAGCCAGCTTGAAACAAGCATGGTCACCACTAGCGGCTTACTCAGTGCAACTGAGGCGGCACAAACAGAGGCTAACGCGGCGCCTTATTACGTTCGCATTAGTCCTAATGGCAACCCCAACACCGCAGACAAACTACTCGATAACAATGGAAAGCCAGGCTTAGATCAACGACTGATTTTAGACGGCGGCTTTTTAGAGCTAGTGCGTTATGGCGTAGTGGATGCACAAGACCCTGTCATTAAAAACAGCGTAATGCTCATCGATAATCAGCAACTTGAAGATAACTTACGGGTTAAGTACGAGTTTACCGCTAAAGATGGCAGTAAAGTACCGGGGTATCGCCGCTATGGTAACGATGGTTACGGTGAAGATACGGTCACAGGTTTTAGCTATGCTGAAAATGGCAATACCGAGGATCAACGCGGCCGAGTATGGCCCTTCTTTACTGGCGAGCGTGGCCATTACGAATTAGCGCTGGCAAAAGCCAATGGCAGCTTAACCCCAGACACTAAGCAAGGGTTAATAAACACCTATGTTCAGGGCATGGAAACCTTTGCCAACCAAGGGTTAATGTTACCAGAACAAGCGTGGGATGGTGTTGGTAACCCAACTCGCTATAATTACAAAATGGGTGACGGCACCAACTCAGCAACACCACTGGCGTGGACTCATGCTGAATACGTTAAATTGGTCCGTTCGATGACCGATGAGCAAGTATGGGACTTTTATCCTGTGGTGAAACAACTAGCTCAATAATGTTTTGAGACAATAAATAATCGCTAAACACTTATTTTAAAATGATGAGTATGTACCTCCCTACTAAAAAGCTGTTGCTAAATGCAATGGCTTTTTTTTGACCAAATCAAAATATAATATTGATAATTAAACACTATTTTGTAAAAATGATTAAGATTAATAAAAATTAACGTTAAGGACTAACGAATGAATTGGTATTTAAAGGTATTAAAGCAGTATTTTGATTTTAAAGGACGCGCGCGTCGTAAAGAATATTGGATGTTCGCATTAATAAGCGCAATTATCAGTATATTACTGACGTTAGTAGACATGGGAACAGGCCTGTACAATGACATTTACGGCACAGGTTTATTAAGCTCGGTTTATTCGTTAGCGGTCATCATTCCTAGTATTGCAGTCAGTGTGCGCCGCTTACACGACACCGATCATTCGGGTTGGTGGTTATTGTTATTACTTATCCCGCTGCTTGGCGCGCTGATCATCTTGGTGGTAATGTGCTTTAACAGTAAAGACGACAACGAGTATGGCCCAAACCCTAAAACCGAACCACAATTTACTGATCACGACAATTTAACCGTTTAGATTTTAGATTTTAGATTTTAAATTTTAAATTTTAAATTTTAAATCAAAGTCGCGGTAAAACAAAAAAGAGCAAGGTTAATAACCCTGCTCTTTTTTCATCATTCGCTTAGCGCGTTAATTTAATGCTACTGCATCATGTTTAACGAGCGCTTTAATACTGCTGCGTTAGCTTTTTGATGGCATCAATTTCATCACGCCATTCATTAATAGCACTGCTAAGCCACCGGCAACCACACCAAATACGGCATTAAGCACACTGGGCGTTAACAGCCCTAAAACGCCACCTACAACATTAATTTGCTCAACCACCACGGCCGCATGTTCTATCCATTCAAACACCACATGGATGCCGTGAGTTAAAATGCCGCCGCCCACCATAAACATGGCAATGGTGCCAACAACGGTGAGTATTTTCATTAAATAGGGCGCAGCAGAGACCAGCATTAAACCAATGTTGTGCCCTAACCCTTCAGCTTTACGCTTGGCAAGGTATAAGCCGACATCGTCAATTTTAACGATACCTGCAACTAAACCATAAACCCCTACCGTCATGACAAGTGCAATGACGGACAGGGTTAAAAACTGGCCCATTAAATCCATGTGGGCGGCCACACCAAGACTAATGGCAATAATTTCAGCAGACAGTACAAAATCGGTACGAATAGCACCCTTGATTTTATCTTTTTCATACTTGGCTAAATCATCTATATCTGCTTTGCCTTTGGCGACAATGGTTTCATCGTCAACTGGCGCGGACTTTTTATGCGTCATCGAGTGATAAACTTTTTCAAAGCCTTCGTAACACAAAAACAAGCCACCAAACATAAGCAACGGTGTAATCGCCCAGGGAATAAAAGCACTGATTAATAATGCCAGCGGCACTAAAATAAGCTTATTGCGAAACGAGCCCTTGGCAACGGCCCACACAACAGGTAACTCACGCTCAGATGCCACACCAGACACTTGCTGAGCGTTTAGCGCTAAATCATCACCTAATACTCCTGCTGTTTTGCGTGCAGCCACTTTACTCATTGCTGCCACGTCATCCAAAATTGTCGCAATGTCATCTAACAAGGTTAATAAACTGGCGCCTGCCATAATCGGTTTTATCCTGTAATCAGTTTGGTATTAGGTTATAAAATGATTTAACTGTATTTAAGGTTATTTAGTAAAACTAGGCTTTTTATAAATCGTCAGCCTTTGTGCCACAGGAGTTTCGCACCACCAAACTTGTTTTAATCAGTCGTTGGCTCACTTCTTGTCCACGAATGAGTTTAAGTACACTCTCTACTAATATTTCACCGGCAAACTGGGTATCTTGTTTAACGGTTGTCAGAGCCGGATTGGCAAAACTGGCAATAGGTATATCATCATAGCCCACAACAGCAACTTGCTCGGGCACGGTAACACCGCGTTTTTTTAATGCGCGCATCGCCCCAATCGCAATTAAATCGCTGCCGGTAAAAATGGCATCGAATAACACGCCTTTATCAAGCAACGCTATCGCGGCGTCATATCCTGATGCCTCTGTATTAATTGCATGATGTTGTAATTGCTTATCCGCTTGAATACCTGCCGCATTTAATGCTGCAACATGGCCTAAATAACGGTCACGAAACTCTGGGCTATGGCCAGATGCATCGCCTAAAAATGCAATTTTTTGACGACCGGCCCCCAATAAATGCTCGGTAGCAATATAGCCACCTTGGTGATTATCACAACCAATCGACAACACCGCTTTATTGTTATGTTCGGCTCCCCAAATCACAAAATGGGTATTCTTTTCAATCAGCTTATCTAGCTTATGAGCGTAATCCATGTAATCGCCATAACCCAATAAAATAATGCCATCGGCCTTATTACTGTCTTCATAATCGGCATGCCAATCACTGGAAAGCTGTTGAAACGAAACCAGTAAATCATAACCTTGGCGAGCAGTTGCACGAGTAATTGACCCTAACATAGACAAAAAAAACGGATTAATCATTGAATCGTCATTGGTGGGGTCTTCACAGATCAACAGCGCTAAAGTTTGACTATTTTGCATACGTAAATTACTGGCATTTTTATCAACTTTGTAATTTAGTTCTTTGGCAATAGCTTGAATGCGCTGGCGTGTCTCTAAGTTTACCAACGGGCTATTACGTAATGCACGAGACACAGTGGATTGAGATACACCAGCCTTGTAAGCAATATCAATAGAGGTCGCTTTAGATGTCATGTTCTGCATCGCCTTTTATCATTATTGTCGTTAACCTTTACTTACTATAAACCAAGCTCACTCAGTAAATCATCGGCATCATCAACCACAATCCCTTTTACATTTGGATCATTTAACACGTCTTTAGTTTGAGGAGATTTTTTATGGGTGATTTTACCATGAGCTTCAAGTAGTGCATCAGCATCAAATTCTTCATCCATCTCAAAATCTGCAGAACGAATAAACTCGGTTTGATCCATGGCAAACTCAAGATAAAAAATATGATTATTTTCAGTCTTAAACGAGACTCGTCTTGCAACGGCATTATCCAGATTGGTATCAACAGAAATCGTTAACTCTTTATTAATGGTTAACATTTTAGGCTGACTTTGGCTGATTGATGTTTGTAATTCTTTGGATATTTTGCCGATAAAATCACCCAATATTTGGTTCATCAATTCGCCCATCACGTTACTTACATCATCTGATGTGTGTGAAAAAGCCAATTCAGATTCTGGCATGCCCATATTGATCATATAGCGACGATAAATCTCAATGGCAGCATCGGCCGAAAAGTTAATCACGACTAAACCTGAAAAGCCGCCATCAAAGATTGAAAAACAGCCTAAATCGGGCTTCAAGCGGGTGCGTGAAATACTTTGTACCATACCAGCATGGCTAACCTGGCTTGCACTGGTACTCGACAAAACATGAGAAACCGAATGGCATAGCTTTAAAAGAATATCGTCATTATTAACAGTGTAACTAGAATTCATCGCGTTAATACCTTTTTGTTATTTAAGCTAATCTTGCGGGTAAAACATAAAAAAATCAAAATTAAAACAAACGATTAGACTATTTAATAGCCAAACACAGTAAAAGTTTGATTAACCGCATGATATACCTCTATTTTATATTCCAATTTACAGATAACTCTGAAATGTCAATAACTGCTGTTTGCTCACAAAAAATGGCAAAAACTGTTAATTTTTTCCTAAATGCCATTATAATTCAAACATTCAAAATGGATGTGAACCTCTGGACTATAAATGATTGATTTATTGAGACGTTTAACGATTTTAAAACGATTATTCATTATGTTGTTATTGGCTGCCATTGGCACGGTTGTGTTTGGCAGTTTTTCTGTTAAAGAACAATACAATCATTTGGTCGAAGAAAAACAAAAACAGCTGAGTGCTCAAGTCTCATTATTGAGCAACACCCTCAGCGCACTACAGCAAAAGCAGCCGTTATCTGAAAATCATTTATTGTCTCTAATTAATCAGATAAATTGGCATGATAATGTAGGCTTACTTGTCGTTGACCAGCAACAGCAAATCATCATTGACAGTCAATTTAATGCCCAAGGTAAATCATTTAACATGATTGTAAGCGGCAATAATCAAACCATAATTAAACAATTATTCATTGATGCACAACACACAGTCGCACAAACACAGTTAACCTTTAACGAGTCAAACAACTCACTGTCAGTTTTAGTTGCGGCAGTTTATTTACCCAGTCATCAGTGGACACTGATCACTCATGCCAATGTAAACGATATTCAACAAAGCATGAGCGGTATCATTGTTGATTATTTGATCATCATGATGATTATTTCTGTGCCGATATTCGCCTTCTTTTTATTGCTTAATCATTCTATTACCCAACCATTAAAAGCTGCAATCAATGCCATGGATAACATAGCCAAAGGCGAAGGTGATTTAACTCAGCGATTATCAACCCAAGGTAACGATGAAGTGGCACAAATGGCCCATGGTTTTAACCAATTTGTTATTAAAATTGCTCACATGGTCGCCCATTTACAACCTCTAGGGCACAGCTTACAAGATGAAGCAGACCATTTACTCAGTACGGTTACGCAATCTAATCAAAGTGCAAATCAAGTCAATAATGAAACCCAAAGCGTTGCCACAGCCATAAACCAAATGCTATCTACCAGCCAAGAGATGGCCCGCAACACGCAAGATGCGGCTCAAGGCGCTAGCAATGTCAAAGAGCAAGCCCAACAGAACCAACAGTTGATGCAACAAACCGTTGAGCATACACAAAGCCTAGTCAGTGAATTAAAACAATCTGAACAAGTGTCGTTAAGTTTAAGCCAATCCTCTGCTGAAATTGGCAGTATTTTAGATGTAATCGGTAGTATTGCAGATCAAACAAACTTGTTAGCTCTAAATGCTGCAATTGAAGCTGCACGCGCAGGGGAACACGGCCGAGGTTTTGCTGTTGTAGCAGACGAAGTGCGCGCGCTCGCCAATCGCACTCAATCATCGACCAATGAAATCAATAAAATTGTGAGCCAAATACAACAAGGCATCAGATCGGTAATTAATATCAATACACACACCCAACAACAATCGTCACAACTGCAAGTCAAAGCAATTCAGTCTAGTGAGGCAATCGCTGAGATTTTAACTCATATCGATAATATCAGTAATATGACCGCACAATTAGCCAGCGCAACTGAAGAGCAAGCATTGGTCACAGAAGATATTAACCGAAATATCACCACCATTTCAGAGCTAACAGAGTTATCGCTTCGCGCTAACGAAACTCATGCACTGGCAGCTCAGTCATTGCAAACGGTCAGTCAAGACATGAGCCAAACCTTAAGCCAATTCAAAATTTAACTTCTTCTTGTATCAATCAGGATAAATAACTGATCAGAGATTACGTATTTAGAATAGGGCAAAAATTGCGAGAGCGAGCTGTTTTACTTTCAACATGTATAACGAAGTGATAAGCGATGTTAACCAGTAACAATGATCACATTCTTGCGCTGATTGGCGTTAAACATGCCAGCCATCTTTGATACTGGCATGGGTTCACTTCGTGATAACCTAGATTGCGGTTTGCATCACTTTTAGCTCTGTATACTTTAGGGTATATTAGGCGCTTCAGATTGAATACCTGAGTATTTCAACCTTGCTTATTACTGTGTATCAATGAGTTGACCACATTATAACCACCTGAAATATAGCGTTAAATGAGTATTTAGTTGTCATTCATTAATGAGTATTTTCTCTATGTATCAAAAAACTGTTACGATTGTTGCTCCACATGGTATTCATACTCGTCCTGCCGCATTATTAGTAAAAGAAGCAAAAGCATTTACATGCGACATTATGGTAGAGTGCAATGGCAAACAAGCCAGTGCGAAAAGTTTATTTAAGTTACAAACACTCGGTTTATACCAAGGTGTCTCTGTGACAGTATTTGCAACAGGAGAGCAAGCGCAAGCAGCAGTCGATAAAATTGCTTCTTTGTTAATAACACTCAGTTAACAGGATTGTATATGTCATTCAACGGAATTGTTGTTTCTGCAGGCATTGCATTTGGTAAAGCGTTAACCATTACCACACACATGCCGCCGCTGGATTTTAAATTGCTTTCCTCTGCGCAAATAAAACAACAGCAACAACAATTGACCCATGCAATTGAATTACTGATCAAGCATTTGCAGCATTGCCAACATCATTTATGTCCAGAGTGTGAAAACTTTCAGCTCATCGATGCAGACATTATGTTGCTTGAAGATGAAGAGCTTCAACAACAATTACATCAACATATTGCACAATTTAACGTCAGTGCAGCAGTCGCAATTGATCGCATATTCAATCAGCAAGCTGCCGAGTTAGCCGCTTTAGATGACCCATATCTGGCCAATCGCAGTGGTGATATTCTGTGTTTAGCAAAACGCTTAATCAGCGCAATTCATGGCCATTTAAAATGGGATTTATCCACGCTAACTGAAGACACCATTTTATTAGCCGATGACTTAACCCCGGCAGAATTTGCCATTTTACCGTTAAAACACATCACAGGTATCGTATTGGAATCTGGTGGACTTACTAGTCACACTGCTATTTTAGCTCGCGCAGCGGGTATCCCTGCATTACTTAACTATCCATTTTCCAAGCTTTCGGTAAAAATTAAAGATGGCGAGCAATTGGTCCTGGATGGGATGACGGGTGATTTGCATATTGCACCATCGGTAACAATATTGGCCCAGCTGAAACAACAGCAAACGCAAGAGTTGCAACGCCGCCAGGCGCTCACCGCATACAAAGATTTACCCAGTTCAACCCAAGATGGTCATAGCATCACCTTATTGGCAAACGTCGGAAATTTAAGTGAAATTTCACATGTTACTGATGTAGGAGCTAAGGGCATTGGTTTATTTAGAACCGAGTTTTTACTTATGAATGCCAAAGCGTTGCCAGATGAGCAGCAGCAGTACAAATTATATTGTGACGCATTACAAAGCTTAAATGGCGAGGTACTGTCAATTAGAACCTTTGACATTGGTGCCGATAAAGAAATCCCCTATCTTGAGCAATCACATGAAGATAATCCAGCACTTGGGATCCGCGGCATACGTTACAGCTTAAGCCACCCCGACACTTTTATCACCCAAGTAAAGGCCGTACTTCGCGCTGCTAATCACGGCCCAATCAGATTAATGTTCCCCATGGTGAACCAAATCGAAGAACTAGAACACGGCATGGTATTCATTGAGCAAGCAAAAGCTCAGTTAATCGAGCAAGAAAAAGGCTTTGGTGAAGTAAGCTTGGGGATTGTGGTTGAAACGCCAGCAGCAGTATTTAATCTCCCCAGTATGTTACCCTTGCTTGATTTTGTCAGTATTGGCACCAATGATTTGACCCAATATACCCTTGCAGCAGATAGAACCAATCCCAATTTAGCTAAACAATTTCCGGTATTATCACCTGCCGTTATTCAATTAATGTCCATGACCATTAGCCACTGCAAGCAAGCGGGCGTTAAAGTATCTTTATGTGGCGAGCTTGGAAGCGATCCGCGGGCATTAGGACTATTAGTTGGCCTCGGCTTAGATGAAATCAGTATCAATCCAAGCAATTTATTAGACGTGAAAGCTGCGCTGGTTAAGGGGCGTTATCAAGATTTTATTATCCATGCGCAGCAGGTTGCATCATTAACGCGCATCGAAGAGATCCACGCTGCGATTCAACAGTGTTAATTACAATTAAAGCTGGTAAAGTTGACAGAGCTGTTTACAATTAAACACATAAAAATATTAATAAAAGGGGCTTTTTCTTATGGGATTTTTAAGCCGCATTAGACGACTAATTTCAGGCCAACCTCAGTTAACTGGCGGTGTCGCTATTTTAGCGCCCGTGTCAGGTGAGATTGTTGCTATTGAAAAAGTACCCGATGTCGTTTTTGCAGAAAAAATTGTTGGTGACGGTATTGCCATCGATCCAAAAGGTGAGTTTATCGTCGCGCCCATTGATGGCACTATTGGTAAGATATTTGAAACCAACCATGCCTTTAGTATTGAATCTCCACAAGGCCTTGAGTTATTTGTTCACTTTGGGGTTGGCACTGTTGAGCTAAGAGGTAATGGCTTTAAACGGCTAGCCGAAGAAGGCCAACAGGTAAAAGCAGGTCAACCCATTTTGTCGTTTGACTTAGCCTTTTTACGCGACAATGTGGAAAGTTTACTAACGCCTGTAGTACTGGCGAATATGGAAGATGTCACCAAATTAGACAAAGCACAAGGCACTGTAATAGCCGGTAAAGATGTTATTTTTACAGTACAAATGTAGCTTAGCCTAAACATTAATACCCCACATTTAGAACGTTATTGACTAGGATGCAGGCAACATATGCTTGCATCTTATGAATTCTATTCAAATCACTCCTTTACCCTTGTCCAGGCTGCAACTCAATGCCACAATGATGCAATAAGTTTACGTTGCTGCTGCCTCATGTTGTTCAAACCACAGTTAATGTAACTGCCAGATTGTATATACAATCTCCATACACAACCGCTAAAAAGGAGCGCTCCTTTGACGTTATACGGCATTAAAAATTGCGATACAGTGCGTAAAGCACGCAAATGGCTAGAAGCAGAAAAGATTGATTACACTTTTCATGATTTTCGTGAAAATGGCTTAACCGCTGACACAGTCAGTCAATGGGTTAGCATGGTTGGCTGGGAAAGCCTATTTAATAAACGCAGTACCAGTTTTCGTGAATTAAGCGAAAGTGATAAATCTGACATCACGCAAGATAAGGCGATTGCATTAATGGTGCAATTCCCCACCCTCGTAAAGCGCCCTGTTTTGGTCAAACAAAACAGCATTCTTATCGGTTTTAAAGCTGAACAATATCAAGCGTGGTTTGCATAATGAATGACGTTATTGAGTTAACCAAAGATTTAATTTCACGCCCGTCGGTAACGCCACTCGATGAAGGTTGCCAAACATTAATGGCCAACCGTTTAGCTGCTATAGGCTTTGACATTGAACCCATGGTCTTTGAAGACACCACCAACATGTGGGCTAGACGCGGAAAAGACCTGCCAGTATTTTGTTTTGCCGGTCATACCGATGTCGTGCCCACCGGAGACTTAAGCCGCTGGCATACTCCGCCTTTTGAACCCACCATCATCGATGACTATATTCATGGACGTGGCGCCGCTGACATGAAAGGCTCGTTAGCTGCTATGGTAATTGCAACTGAACGTTTTATAGCAAAACACCCAGACCATAAGGGGTCTATTGCGTACTTAATTACCAGCGATGAAGAAGGCCCATTTATTAATGGCACCACTCGCGTGATCGACACCTTAGAAGAACGCAATGAAAAAATCACCTGGGCATTAGTGGGCGAACCCTCTTCAACACACAAATTAGGCGATGTGGTCAAAAATGGTCGTCGTGGCAGCTTAACTGGCAACTTAACGGTTAATGGTATTCAAGGCCATGTGGCTTACCCTCACCTTGCTGACAACCCTATCCATAAAGCCTCGCCTGCACTAGCAGAACTTGCGCAAATGCATTGGGACAATGGTAACGAGTTTTTCCCGCCGACTAGTTTTCAAATTGCCAATATCAACGGCGGTACTGGCGCATCGAATGTGATACCGGGTGATCTTAAAGTCATGTTTAACTTCCGTTACTCGACAGAAGTGACCGCCGAAGAATTGATTAGCCGAGTGGTGAACATTCTTGATGCTCACGGACTCGATTACAATATTGATTGGGTATTTAATGGCTTACCATTTTTAACCGGCGACGGCCCACTGCTCGATGCAACCCGCGACGCTATTCGTGAAGTCACCGGCTATGACACAGATCCACAAACCTCTGGCGGTACCTCAGACGGTCGTTTTATCGCGCCTACTGGTGCGCAAGTGATTGAATTAGGTCCCGTTAATGCCACCATTCATAAAGTTAATGAATGCGTTAAAGTGTCTGATCTTGAAGTATTAGCCAATTGTTATGAGCGCATTTTGGAAAAACTATTGTGCAATTAACCGCGCCACTCTTGGTCGATATTCCCCAACAGCAATACAAATTGTACGGCTTAGATGCCCAACATTTAGTCGCTGTTGGTGAGTTTTTACTTGAAAAACACACCGCCGCGGCATTTTGCAACATGCAAACTAAAGCAGCAAAATATGGATTAGATTTACAATTATGCTCTGCTTTTCGCCCCTTTGAGCGACAAGTGCATATTTGGAATGCTAAAGCATCGGGTAAACGACCGTTATTAGATGCCTCATCAAAACCGATTGATTATCAATCACTCACAGATCCACAATTAATCGACGCCATTTTGATTTGGTCAGCCCTTCCTGGTGCCTCTAGGCACCATTGGGGGACAGACATCGATGTATTTGACGCTAATCAAATCAGTAAAACCGCATTGCAATTGATCAGCTCAGAATACCAAGCAAACGGCCCTTGTTTTGCGCTGTATCAATGGTTGGTTAAACACGCAGAGGAATTTGGTTTTTATTTTCCTTATCAAGCACAAAAAAGCGGTGTTAGCCCTGAGCCTTGGCATTTAAGTTTCTTTCCTGTTGCTCAAGATTATTTGCGTCAATTTAAGGCTGATGAGTTAGCAAAAGTGTTGTCTCACGCCGAAATATCATTACAATCGCAGCTCGTAGAGCGATTAACAGAGTTAGTTGACCACTATGTATTTTATGTCGCTCCCTCTCCGGCAGAAAGCCAATATGACACCTAAATAAAGAGTTAATCCTTATGCCAACCTTGTCACCTAGTATTATCATCGACGGACAACCACTGCACTATATCGATCAAGGCAAGGGTCCTGTAGTGGTATTTTGTCACGGTCTATTAGCAAACGCTCAAATATGGCAGGCACAACTGGAAGCTTTATCGGCACAGTATCGTTGTATCGCACTAGACTTTTGGGGCCATGGACAAACTAAAAACATACCGAAAAACTGTGAAAACTTACAGGATGTGGCGGCTCACGTTCTCAGTTTACTTGATGCACTTAATATTAAAAATGTTGCACTTGTTGGTCATGGCAGTGGCGGAGCCATTGCAGCAGAAATGGCCTTAATTGCCCCTGCCCGAATAAAGGCATTGGTCATGTTAAATAGTTTTGTGGGGTTCGAACCACAAGTTAACTGTGTTAAGTATCAAGGCTTTATGGCACAAGTCGCGAATAACCAAGCCATTCCTGCCGAATTAGCCACAAGCATTACTGAGTTGTTTTTTAGTAAACACGCCAACGAGCTTAGCCAGCATAATACTGATTTAGCACTTGCCATCACACAGTTTAACCAGCAACTTAGCCAAATAAGTAGCGAGCAAATTGCACCTTTACTTAAGTTTGCCAATATGGCTATTTTTAAACGCGATACCCTAGAGTCTGTAGAAGCATTAACCTTACCCACATTGATAGCCGTTGGGCTTGACGGTTACCTTCGCACGGCATTAGAAAGCTACTTAATGCACGACAGTATTGATGGCAGCCAATTGTTACACATCGACAATGCAGGGCATTTAGCTAATATTGAAAAAGCCACGAATTTCAACCAGCATGTGATTGAATTTTTGAATAAAGTGAATTTTAATTAATCAGCCAAATGGATAGACCAGATCAATAAACATTGCTGATATACTCGTAACTTAATGACATATTGTTGGTTATTATCTACCAACATAATACTGAATAATCCGAGCACCAATGAAACTTCTTAAACCATTATTTGATAATAATCGCCGTTGGGCTGAGCGGATCAACAAAGAAGATCCTACGTTCTTTCAACAACTCGCTAAACAACAAAATCCAGAGTATCTATGGATTGGTTGTTCTGACAGTAGAGTACCTTCAAACCAAATTATTGACCTTTTACCCGGCGAAGTATTTGTACACCGAAATATTGCCAACATGGTCATCCACACCGATTTAAACTGCTTATCTGTACTGCAATACGCAGTTGATGTGTTAAAAGTTAAGCACATTATGGTTGTTGGTCATTATGGCTGCGGTGGCGTAAGAGCCGCTATGGGTAACGATCGTTTAGGGTTAATCGATAACTGGCTTGGCCACTTACGTGATGTACACCGAATCCATCAAGCCGATTTAGAACCCTTGACTGAACAACAACGTTTTGACCGTTTATGTGAACTCAATGTGATGGAACAAGTGTCAAATGTGGTTTCTACCACCATAGTGCAAGAAGCATGGGCACGTGGCCAGGATGTGGCTGTGCACGGTTGGATTTACGGCATAAACAATGGTTTATTAACCGATTTAGACGTCACAATCGATCGCGTTCATGGCCGCAATATCCCGTAAATAACTTATCAAGATTAAATTCTAATGGCCTGCTATATTCACTTAGCAGGCCTTTTTTATGCGCCAGCTAAGCAATAATATTAATTGTACTAATACCATACTTTTCATAATCGTCAGTTTTTTAAACAAGCAAAGCGTGATAAACAGATGATTGAGTAAAATATGCAGATTAAAATATTACCTCGTATATAATAAAGCTCATCAGCTAACCCAAGTTGCGGTTAACTCACAACAAATTTAGTTATTGAGGTGCCTTTATCCTCAATAGATATTGTCTACAACCAGTAAGGCTAATTTAATGAACGTGACTCTCATCATTCCAGCACGATATGGCTCCAGCCGTTTTCCTGGCAAACCCCTCGCCCTCATTGCCGGTAAGCCGATGATCCAACGCGTGTACGAACGTGCAGCCCTGGCAAAAGGTATCGACAATATTTACGTTGCAACCGATGATGACAGAATAAAAAATACGGTAGAAGGTTTTGGCGGTAAAGCGGTCATGACCGATCCTGATGCAGCATCTGGTACAGATCGTATCAACGATGCCATTGAGCGTTTAGGCTTAGGAGAAGATGATTTAGTCATTAACCTTCAAGGTGATCAACCCTTAATCGACCCTAGCTCTATTGAGCAAATGGTAAATTTGTTTCAGCAACAGCCTGGTGAATTTGAAATGGCCACATTGGGCTTTCAAATTACCGAAGAGAAAGAATTAGACGACCCAATGCACGTTAAAGTGGTGTTTGATAACAATTACAACGCCCTGTATTTTTCACGTGCCCGCATCCCTTTTGGCCGCGACATTAAAGACTATCCCGTTTTCAAACATATTGGGGTTTATGCTTACACCAAACGTTTTATTAATGCCTTTGCTAAACTGCCTTTAGGTAGATTAGAAGACATCGAGAAACTTGAGCAATTACGTGCATTAGAAAACGGCTATAAAATCAAAGTGGTGATCAGTCAATACAACGCACCAGAAGTTGACGTACCAAGTGACATTGAGAAATGTGAACGCATATTAGCGACAAATTAACGCTAATCAAGTCATCACAAATGGAAATCAGGTGGCGTTAAGTCACCACCATAGGGAGTCACACATGAGTTTAGAAGGCTATGAAGTTTGGCTAATTATCATATTGGTGCTCGGTGTCATCGCCAGTAACCTTGCCGTACTTAAGTACTCGGCTAAATTTAAAATGCCGCAATTTGGCGACCCTAAAGACAACAAAGCCAAGCCGCAAACAAACGATTCAGAGGAGTTAGCCTCAAGCAAGCACGCCGCTGATACAAAAGCAGATAACGACAAAAAGCCTGATGTTTATACCAATCAGGATAAATAAGTGATCAGAGATTGCGTAGAAAAATCGCTTAGAATAAAGCTGAAATTGCAGCTAGCGAGTTGTTCTAACTTCAAAATGTATAACGACGTTATCAGTGGTTTTAGCCAGTAAGAATGATCACATTCTTGTGTTAATTGGTATTAACCCTTAAACGGAAAATAAAAACGCTAGCCTTTATTTGGCTAGCGTTTTTTATCGAATAGGCATGATCATAGACGCTATTCGTTATCAAGTGCCACTTTAGGTGACGACGCATTAGGCCATGCGTTTATTACAGCTTTAACTAAAGAGGCTAAAGGTATCGCAAAAAAGACTCCCCACACGCCCCACAACCCACCAAACACTAACACCGCTGCGATAATCACCACAGGATGCAAATCAACAGCATCAGAAAACAGTAACGGCACTAACACGTTACCATCTAACGCCTGAATAATGCCGTACCCTAGCATTAAATAACCAAATTCAGCACTAAATCCCCACTGGAAAAAAGCCACAAGTGCAATGGGTAACGTTACTAGCGTGGCACCAACATATGGAATTAATACTGATAACCCTGTTAACACCCCAAGTAATGCAGAATAACGCAATCCCATTACCGCAAAAAAGATATAACTTACCACGCCAACAATCACAATTTCGATGACCTTACCGCGGATGTAGTTGAAGATTTGTTGATCCATTTCAAACCAAACTGTGCGAGCAAGATCTCGATTAGCCGGGAAAAAACGTTTACTGCCAGACAGTAATTGGTCTTTATCTTTTAAAAAGAAAAACACCAACAAAGGTACCAAAATAGCGTATACCATTAGCACTAATAACGACGCAGAATAGCCTAAAAGTTGTTTACCTAAGTCCAACAAATGCTGAGTGTCTAGCATCTTATTGACTTCTTCCATCATAGAATCTAGCTGCGATGCACTCACAAATTGTGGGTAATCGGCACTAAATTCTCTAACGATTAACATGCCTTTATCTATCATGGTTGGCAGATCAGTGACAAGTGACACACCTTGACGCCATATACTTGGCACCAAACCCAGCAACAATATCAACATCAACCCCAAAAAAACAACAAGCACAATTGTGGCCGCCGCCGTACGACTAATGCCTAAACGCGACATTTGCGCCACAGGCCATTCAAGTAAAAATGCTAACACCAACGCAACCAATAAAGGAGCAAGCAAACCCGCACCAAAGTACAAAGCAAGTCCAATACCGATAATAATAAACATCAAGGTAATGGCTTGGGGATCGCTAAAACGGGTTTTGTACCACTCTGTTAAAAATGCCAGCATTGAACAACCTTTATATATAAAACACTAATTAGTTTGTTTTGGTAATCAACATCGATAAACAATGCGGTTCATCGTTGACAATTTCAATACCAAAACCCATTTTTTTCATTAACAAGGGAACATCTCGACGAGAACCGTGGTCAGAGAGAAGAACATGTAACGTTTCACCCACTGCTAAATCCTTGAGTAAAAGTTTCACTTTCACTAAAGGATAAGGACAAGAATACGGTGTTAAATCAATAAAAATCATTATGAACTTGCTTTAATCATTCTAGGGCTATTATCCTAGCTTGAACAACAAACCACAAGCGATGTTGCAAAACCAACTTGTGCGTTAAGCCAAGAACTTACGACTCATTTAGCATTATAGGTTTCGCTTGCGTAAATTATCATTATCGACCTTTTCAAAAGCATTAACAGCCACTGCCATTAGCATTGTATTTGCCGGTAGTATTGCCCATAGTTTTGCCAATAACGATCTTCCCGATCTTGGCACCGCAGCTGTTAACACCTTCAGTTTAGAAAAAGAAAGTGTGTATGGTGACGCATACATGCGGGTGATCCGCTCATCTGCACCGGTATTAAATGACCCTGTGCTTTCGCAATATTTATCTGAGCTTGGTAATAAATTAGTTGCCAATGCAACTGGAGTAAAAACCCCTTTTTACTTCTTTTTACTGCGCAATGATGAAATTAACGCTTTTGCTTTTTTTGGTGGACATGTCGGTGTTCATACTGGGCTATTTTTAAATGCAGACAACGAAAGCGAATTAGCCTCAGTACTGGCACACGAAGTCACCCACGTCACTCAACGACATTTAGCCCGCTCACTTGAGGCTCAGCAAAAAAGTTCAACAGCGACTATTGCAGGTATGTTAGGCGCGATTTTATTAACCATTGCCGCCCCACAAGCGGGGATGGCAGCATTAGCAACAACACAGGCGTTAGCAACTCAATCAAAAATAAACTATACCCGTCTACATGAAAAAGAAGCCGATAGAATAGGCATGCAAATCATGGTTGATGCGGGTTTTAATCCCAATGCTGCTGCAACATTTTTTGGCCAACTTGCAGCTCGTTACCGTTTTTCAACAACGCCACCACAAATGTTGTTAACTCACCCATTGCCTGAGTCTCGTATTACTGAAGCCCGAAACCGCGCGGCTCAATATCCAAATCGATTTGTGCCTGACAGCCTTAATTACCAACTCGCTAAAGCGCGTATTCAAGTCCGCTTTTCTAACTACAGTGACGATGGTGCATTATCGTTATTTGAACAACAACTCAATAAAAATAACTACACATTTGAAGATGCCGCTCTCTACGGTAAAGCATTAGCGTTATTCCGTTTAGAAAAGTTTGATCAAGCAGAAACTATTATCGATGCGTTACTCAAAAAAGATGATAATAATCTATTTTATCTCGACACTAAAACAGACCTGTTAGCCCAAAAGAAAGACTATGCTTCCGCCATTGCTTTACTTGAAGGGCAACGTAAGTTAAAACCAACATCGCAAGTCATTAACACCAACCTGGCCAATATTTATGTTGAAGCAGATCAACCCTTAAAAGCGATCCCGCTACTTGAAGAGCTTATCTTTTTTGACAAGAAAAACATGCTGCCATACCAAATAATGGCTGATGCATATCGTAAGCTCGATAACAAAGCGCTTGAATATTACAGTAATGCCGAAATTATGGCGTTAACAGCAAACTATCAAGGTGCGATTGACCAACTTAACTACGCTTATCGTTACTCAGAAGGCCAAACTCTTCAATTAGCGCGAATAGAAGCAAGGATCCGCCAGTTTAGACAAGCTGACAGAGAAATGGACCAGTTTAAGTAGATATAACTGTATCTCTTTACGCGTAAATTTTTGATAGAATAATGGCAAACGTATTGTTTGCCATTTTTTATGACGGAATGTCCAATGACTAAAACTAAAACAACAATTTTACACAATCCTCGCTGCTCAAAAAGTCGTGAAACACTCGCATTACTAGAAGCGAACGGAGCTGACATTACCGTAGTCGAGTACCTAAAACAGCCTCCGAATGAGACAGAAATCAGTAATATATTAACCCTTTTAGGATTAACAGCACGTCAAATGATGCGCACCAAAGAAGATGAATATAAAGCCCAAAATTTAGCCAACCCTGCACTCACTGAAGCACAATTGATTAGCGCAATGGTTGCTACACCAAAATTAATTGAACGTCCTATCGTATTGGCTAATAACCAAGCCGCCATTGGTCGTCCACCTGAAAATGTTTTATCTATTCTGTAACGAGCAACATAATGACCACACAAACCTTGTTCCAACTCAGCCGTATTGGTTACCTTGCATTACTCTTGCTGCTTAGCGGCTGGTTTATTCAACAGGGCTTAAATGGCACCTATTCGCTTGGTTTTAGTTTAATTTGGATTGTGCCTTTATTATTTCCCCTTAAAGGCATCATTACCGGTAATCCATACACCTATGCTTGGGCTAGCTTTATTTTGTGCGTGTATTTACTGCATGGATTAACTCTAGCTTATGTCACCAATGACGCGTTTGTCTTTGCCCTCATTGAATCAATATTGATTTGTATCTTATTAGTGACCTTCCCTTTTTATGCCCGCAAACGTGGCCGCGAATTAGGCTTAGGATTAAAGAAAAAATCTGAACAACAGTAGAATTATGCCTGTTATATTTATTTTGCAAAAAGCGCCTTTGGGCGCTTTTTTGTTTATTGCATTTAATAAACAATGCGTGCTAGGTTAATACGTTAACAAGATGTTATATAAGTGTATTTTATAATTCTAAAAAATAAACATGGAGTCGTTTAATGAATGTATCGCGTAATGTAGGCTTTTACAGTCTTATAGCCAGCGCCATATTAGTCAGTGCATGTGGAGGAGACTCTTCTGATGATAACTCAGGCGTACCATTCTCTTCAGCTTTTGAGATCTGCAGTGAAGATTCAAGCACAAGCTTAATATCCACCGATTCTGAACTGGTTTTTATCATTGAACAGGATTATGCTGCCAATAAACCTGGCAGTATTACCGCGTCAATAGCCGATCAAGACAGTGCCGGTCGTACGTTTCTATGGCAACAAGTCTCAGGCCCTAGCCTTGAGTTAGCCTCAGTGAATAGCCCAGTATTAGCCTTTACACCCAATAGTAACGATAACTACAGTTTTAAAGTGACGGTAACAGGCGGTTCGAGCAATTATGAAGAGTTGGTGTCAATAACTGCTGACTCTACTGATAATATTTTAGGGATTAACAATGACCATCAAATGGTGGCAAATATAGATGCTAGTTTAAGAATTCAAAATATAAATGGCCAAGTACCCACAGAGATCAGCTGGTGCATGTACCCAAACATCGACAACGTTGGTTTTAATAGCGTCGATTTAACTGACCTTAATCGACCACTGTTTAACGCACCAGACGTAAACAGCGACAAACTTATTAGCCTAAAAGCCACAGCAACCTTTGACGGCCAAACAGTCAGTGATGATGTGCATTTACTTGTCACAAAAGAGCAAGCTATCCCATCGAAGGCTTACATAACTTACCCTCTCGCACGGGTACACCCCTACAAAGCAGATTCAGCTTATGCTGATAACCTTGTTAACTGTACTTACTCTAACCAGCAAATTGACCCGTGTAATATCCTCAACGAGCTACCATTTATTAGCCAAGACAGCCAGCCAGACCCGATTGACACCATAATGGACAGAGTCGTAGTGTCCCACGACTGGATGGGACAGAATTTTGAAACTTACCTTCGTGCACAAACAAACACAGACTTTGTTGAGCTATTACAATCAGTAACTGCAGTCATTATTAGTTACGATATCAGGCCAGCTTATTATTCGGGTTATATCGGAGCCATCTATCTCGATCCTGAATACTTATGGCTAACATCGGCTCAACGAGACACCATCAACGAAACCCCAGACTATCGCAGTAATTTTGGTGAAGACTTAAATTACTTATCTCCATACCGTTATGTTAAAGATAATGCGTATGCTGGTGAATATATCGATAAAGGCAACCGCATGAACCGTACCATGGATAATATGTCTGCTAATCTAGCAAGACTCTTGTACCACGAACTGGCCCATGCCAATGACTTTTATCCGCAAAGTATTCATGCCACGCTGCAAGGGCCAAGCCTAAAAGAAGAGTGGGATCGTCGCTTTGCTTCAAATGACATGCCATCAAGCCAACTTCAACTGCGTTATCCATTACTCAGTGATGAAATGTATGGCCTTGCTAAGGTTCAATACGCAGGGGAATCTGCAAACAGTACTCAAAAAGCGTTTAGTCCCAGTGATGTCGCTGAATTTTTTGCTAATGATTTAGCAAATGATGATTATGCTTACTCGTCAAAACCTGAAGATGTTGCCATGTTGTTTGAAGAAATAATGATGAGCCATCGTTACGGTATTTTGCGTGATATCGCTATTACGGATAAACCCGAAGTACAAACCAGCTCAACCATTACCGTTGAATGGGGCAAGCGCGGCCGAGTTGGACAGGCTGAATTGCGCGATCGCGCCAGCTACGTTCTCGGACAAATGCTGCCCAATATTAACACCCAACTCGTGATGGACGGTTTACCAGAGCCCGTTGCGTTAGTGAAAGGCCAAACCTGGGCGCAAAATTTAGTTTTAACAGCAGATCAATCTACATCGCCACAAAAAGTCGCTAGCCAAACTGAAAGCACTGTCATTGATAATCAGCCTTTACAGTTTAGTGGCGACCAACATGCACATTAGTCATACCAATCAGGATAAATAAGTGAGCAGAGATTACGTAGGAAAAATCGCTTAGAATAAAACAGAAATTGCAGCAATCTAGTGGTTCTAACGTCAAAATTTCTAACGAAGTTATAAGCGATGTTAACCACTAAGAATGATCACATTCTTGTGCTGATTGGTATCACTCCCTTAGATAAACAAAAACGCCAAATGAATTCATTTGGCGTTTTTTATTGTCATTTACAATGTATGACTGCATGCTCGCGGCATGGATAAGCGTGTTTTATAACCTAAGCATTTCTTTAATAAATGGAATGGTCAGTTTACGCTGATGCACCATCGAAGCTTTATCAAGCTTATCGAGCACATCAAATAAGGTACGTAAATCACGTGCCATACGGGTGAGCAAAAAACGCCCTACTTCATCAGATAACTGCAAACCGCGCATTGCGGCGCGCCGTTGTAATGCGGCAAGCTTTTCATCATCGGCCATGGGTTGAAGCTGATAAATTAATCCCCATTGCATACGAGAGACGAGGTCTGGCAAAGAGAATCCTACCTCTGAGGGCGATGCATTACCACTGACTATTAAACGACAATCTTGCTGCTCTGCAATACGATTATACAGATGAAAAATAGCTTCTTCCCACACAGGATGTCCGGCAATGGCTTCAACATCATCGATACAAATAAGTTCTAGTGATTCGAGTCCTTCAAATAAGGCAGGCGAAATACTGGCGTGGATCCCAAGTGGAATATATAAGGTACGTCGCTCTAAATCATTTGCGTGGGCACACGCCGCATGCATTAAATGAGTGCGACCTGATTTTTCAGGACCATAAACATACAAAGAAGACGTCAATTTACCTTCAGCACTGGCTTGGAGCTTTTGGATAAGCTCATCATTACCCGACGCCGGATAGTAACTTTGAAAGGTTTCATCGTCAGGTAAATAAACGGGTAAAGATAATTGTCTTGGTGAGTTTTGTGTCACTCAGATAAGTCTCAACATCATAAACGAACAAACGTTATTATACATGTAAGCGCCCTATAATTACAGAGCGCCACCTTTTACTGACTTATTGCCCCAACCATTGATAGATTAACTTTGGCTGCGATACGTCTGTTTTTTGTTGATAAAATGACTCGACACTGCCCATGGTGTCTAATTTAGATAATCGACTGTCAATATCCAGTAAACGTTGCAAGTCATCCACATTACTATATAACACAAGGTTATAGGTGGCAGTGCTGCCTTTGAACGAATGTAAACTAATCGATTTAATTGCACTCAACTGACTCAAATAGGCTTCAATATTAACCACTTGGCTCATATTACTTAAGCCAGAAAAACTCACTTCTGTGGCTGCATTACTGCCTGTTGATGCTATGGCATATTGGCTAATGTGGTAATCAGCCAAAATACTCATCATGCGTTTTACTGCTTGTTGATTATCAGCCGCTTCGCCTTGCTGATTAACTAAAGGCTGTAACACACCATTGGTTCTGGTTTTATTGAACAATTTAATTGAAAACAACACACTGTTTGCCTGATTTTGAATATTGGCAATGGCAAAGTAATCAGATTGGTAACGCGCAGAGGCAACAAATACCACATCCGTAAACCCACCACGTACGTCATTTACCGTCACGCCCATCACGTCATCTAAATCCATAATAGGTAACATAACCGGTATGCCTTTATTGGCAGACTCTTGAGTTAAATCATTACGAATGTCAGACAAAGAAGCATCAGCTAAAATAGTGGGTTCGCTATTTTCATCAATCGTTATCCACATTAAGGTCAATGGACGTTGACTGCCCCACACAGGCAATCCAGCTTCGCGTAATTTGGCAACGACTCTTTGGTGATCAAAACTGGCTTTAAGCATTAACTCACCATTTTGCTCAAAATAGCCATACTGGGTCAAAATAACCTCAGGCTCATTTATTTGCGCTTTAATCAGTGGGTTTAACACCACACTCGGGCTTCCGGAATTTTTTAAAAACACCGCAGCCAGCGCTTCTTTTAACGCATTGTCTTTAACATCGTTTGCACGTGAACTTACCGCAATATCGGCTTCTTCTAGCTTACTGACTTCAGCAGCTTGAGCGAGTGAAATTGAGATAAACACGACTAACGGTAACGCAATGAGATTTATTAGTTTTTTCAGCATCTGATAAAATAAACGCGAAGAATATAAGTAGCAAAATTATATCATAATAAAAAATGGATAACGAAAACTCTTTTTCAGTGCAGGCCATTTTGACCAAGTATTGTAGCGATATCAAATAACTATAATCGCTACATAGGCCTAATACAGGTTATGAAAACACTGGTTTTTGTGTGACAATTCGCGCCGTTTAATCACACGCTAATTAATGATGGAGAATAATATGAAACGCGTGTTAATTCCGCTTCAAGGCGCACAAATGTTATTTGTCGCATTTGGGGCACTGGTGCTAATGCCACTATTAACTGGCCTAGACACTAGCGTTGCCCTGTTTACCGCTGGTTTTGGTACCTTGTTGTTTCAACTCGTCACCAAACGCCAAGTCCCTATCTTTTTAGCCTCATCATTTGCCTTTATTGCACCGATTTTATATGGCGTACAAACCTGGGGAATTCCAGCCACTATGGGCGGATTAATGGCCGCTGGTGTGGTATACATGTTACTTGGGTTATCAGTCAAATTGCGTGGCACAGGTTTTATTCACCGCCTTTTACCGCCTGTAGTTGTTGGCCCTGTTATTATGATAATTGGTTTGGGCTTAGCCCCTGTTGCCGTTAATATGGCTCTGGGCAAAAGTGGTGATGGCAGCCTAGTGATTGTTGAACAAAACACCGCATTAATGATATCCCTTGCCGCATTAATCACCACCGTTTTAGTTGCCGTGTTTGCTAAGGGCTTAGTTCGTTTAATGCCAATCCTTGCCGGTATTTTAGTCGGCTACGGTGCAAGTTTAGCTTTTGGTATTGTCGACTTTACTCCTGTAACACAAGCTGCATGGTTAGCTATGCCAAACTTTGTTGCACCAGAGTTTAACTGGCATGCCATATTATTCATGATCCCAGTCGCCATTGCCCCTGCAGTTGAACACATTGGTGATATTTTGGCGATTTCAAATGTGACAGGAAAAGATTACCTTAAAAAGCCAGGCCTACACCGCACGTTAACAGGTGACGGTATTGCGACCATCGCGGCATCTGCTCTAGGCGGCCCGCCAA
The DNA here is from genome assembly GCF_019931735.1 of Shewanella inventionis. Taxonomy (NCBI): domain Bacteria; kingdom Pseudomonadati; phylum Pseudomonadota; class Gammaproteobacteria; order Alteromonadales; family Shewanellaceae; genus Shewanella; species Shewanella inventionis. The sequence continues at coordinate 3,268,208 of NZ_CP082926.1, forward strand.
ACACAACATACAGTGAAGTGACAGGCGCGGTCACATTAACCAAAAGCTTTGACCCACGAATTATGACCTGGACAGCCATTACCGCGATTACCCTAGCTTTTGTTGGCAAGCTTGGTGCCTTAATGCAAACCATACCTGTACCGGTTATGGGTGGCATTATGTGCTTATTGTTTGGCTCTATCGCTGCGGTAGGCCTTAATACCTTGATCCGTCATCAAGTGGATTTATCAGAACCACGTAATCTAAGTATTGTGGGTGTCACGTTAGTCTTTGGGATTGGCGGCATGGCATTTGGGATTGGTTCTTTTAGTTTAACGGGTATCAGTTTGTGCGGTATTGTGGCAATTATCATGAATTTGATTTTACCTGCAACAAAACAACATCATCACGAGTAGGCATAACTAACCTGAACACAGAAAAATACTAATTAGGTAAGTAAGTGATCAGAGATTGCACTGTAAAAATCGCTTAGGATAAGACAAAAACTGCAGCGAGCTAGTTGTTATACCGTTAAAATGTCTAACGACGTTATAAGCGATGTTAACCACATAGAATCATCACATTCTTGTGCTTATTTTCTAAAGCACATTAAAAAGCCCCAACAGCATTCGCTTTGGGGCTTTTTTATAACACTAAAATCTGTTCAAGGTTTATGACTACTCAGCAGACTCTTCTTTACGGTACTTGTCGGCTGTTGCTTTAATGATAGGTTGAAGCTCACCTTTTTGATACATTTCAGTGATGATGTCACAACCACCAATTAACTCGCCTTCTACCCATAATTGAGGGAAAGTTGGCCAGTTAGCATATTTTGGTAATTCAGCACGGATATCCGGGTGCTGTAAAATATCTACGAATGCAAATTGTTCACCACAGTTGATCATCACTTGAGCCACTTGAGATGAAAATCCACAGCTTGGTAATTTAGGCGAGCCTTTCATATACACAATGATTGGGTTTTCGCTAATTTGCTGCTTAATCTTTTCTACAGTTTCCATTTGATTTCCTAAGTACGACGACTGAACACATTGTTGCTATTGTACGACACCTAAACAAATAACAAAATGCCACGATTTGTAAGGTTAATCTAAAATAGACCAAATCGATGGTTATAACATAGATAAAAATACCCTAAACAAAATCCGCACTTAAATAATAGCCACATAAACTTACATTATCATGTCCCAATTAACCTATTGAGCCTTAAAACGCTTAAATAAAATACATTAAAGACTAAAAAATGTAGCAAAAGCGATAGTTTAAGCACCATGAGTTGTTTGCTGTACGATTTTCCCCTTTCGCTGAGGTTAATTCCCTAAACAATGATTCACATCACAAAAATAATCAGTACAATAGCAGTAGAGCAATGTTACCTGATGGGTAAACAAAAACGATAACCTGAATCCATGGAGAGATATAATGGCTTTCGAACTACCAGCATTACCTTATGCAAAGAACGCACTTGAACCGCACATTTCACAAGAAACTATCGAATACCATTACGGTAAGCACCACAATACTTACGTGGTAAAACTAAATGGTTTAGTTGAAGGAACTGAATTTGCTGGCAAAACGCTAGAAGAAGTAGTTAAAACTTCAACAGGTGGCATGTTCAATAACGCAGCTCAAGTTTGGAACCACACTTTTTACTGGAACTGTTTAGCACCAAACGCTGGCGGCGAAGCCACTGGCGATATCGCTGCTGCGATTAACGCTTCTTTCGGTTCTTTTGAAGAATTCAAAGCTAAATTTACTGATTCTGCAGTAAACAACTTTGGTAGCGCGTGGACTTGGCTTGTGAAAAAAGCTGACGGTTCTCTAGCTATCGTTAACACTAGCAATGCTGCTACTCCGTTAACTGACGAAACGGTTACTCCACTATTAACTGTAGACGTATGGGAACATGCTTATTACGTTGATTACCGTAATGCTCGTCCTGAGTATTTAGCTCACTTCTGGCAACTTGTTAACTGGGAATTTGTTAACAAAAATTTTACTGCTTAATCTTAATTAACAGTAAAACGTAAGGAGCCTATATGGCTCCTTTTTTATGTGCGTCATTAATTGAAAATAAAACTTTCTTACTACTACTATTTTTGCAACTATTGCAAATGCTACTGTTTGTCATTGTTTTTATTTAATTTATTTTAAAATAAAATTTAGCTAACTCGCTCCCCCTGTCCTACACTTTAGTCGTAAAGCCTAATATAACGTGAATATCGCTATCACGTTAACCTACGGTCCGATATGTACCATTTAGGCTTTTAAGGTAGACAACTGCAAGGCTTTTAGGGGGTCATCATGGGCATTTTCGAGCATTATCAACAACGTTATGAGAAAAAACTCGACGAGGAATACACCTTAGAGCAATTTCTTGATATTTGTAAGCAAGACAAAAGCGCTTATGTGTCTGCTGCTGAGCGGTTATTAATGGCTATTGGTGAAGCCAAAATGATTGACACCGCCAAAAACCCAGTGCTTAGCCGAATATTTTCCAACCGACTCATTGCCAGTTATCCTGCATTTAAAGACTTTTATGGCATGGAAGACTCTATTGAGCAAATCGTGGCATATTTAAAACATTCAGCTCAAGGCTTAGAAGAATCAAAACAGATCCTCTATTTACTTGGCCCTGTGGGTGGCGGTAAATCATCTCTGGCAGAAAAACTCAAAGCATTAATGCAGCAAGTGCCCATTTACATTCTCAGTGCTGATGGTATGCGCAGCCCAGTTAATGACCATCCGTTTTGTTTATTTGATCCTGAAGAAGACAGCGAATTATTGCAAAACGAATACAAAATACCAGCTCGGTACCTTAAAACCATCATGTCGCCTTGGGCTGTCAAACGCCTGCATCAATATGGTGGTGACATTTCTAAATTTAGAGTGGTTAAAGTCTACCCATCAGTACTAGATCAAATCGGGATCGCCAAAACCGAACCCGGTGATGAAAATAATCAGGATATTTCTGCCCTCGTCGGTAAAGTTGATATCCGCCAACTTGAACATTTCTCACAAGATGATGCCGATGCTTACGCTTATTCAGGCGCATTGTGTCGTGCTAATCAGGGCTTAATGGAGTTTGTTGAGATGTTTAAAGCCCCCATTAAAGTACTGCACCCATTGTTAACTGCCACTCAGGAAGGTAATTACAACGGTACCGAGGGTTTATCTGCACTGCCCTACAATGGAATTATTTTGGCTCACTCCAACGAGTCAGAATGGTCGACTTTTAGAAACAACAAAAACAACGAAGCCTTTTTAGACCGAGTTTATATTGTCAAAGTGCCTTATTGTTTACGCGTTTCAGAAGAAATGGCCATTTATCAAAAGCTGCTGGCAAACTCTGAGTTATCGAGGGCTCCTTGTGCGCCTGGCACACTAGAAACGTTAGCGCAATTTAGTGTGTTGTCGCGTTTAAAAGCCCCAGACAACTCATCTATTTACTCAAAAATGCGTGTGTACAATGGTGAGAGCTTAAAAGACACCGACCCTAAAGCAAAATCTTACCAAGAGTATCGTGATTACGCCGGTGTTGATGAAGGTATGCAAGGGCTATCTACCCGTTTTGCCTTTAAGATTTTATCGCGAGTATTTAACTTTGACAGTGCCGAGATTGCCGCTAATCCAGTGCATCTTTTTTATGTACTTGAAAAACAAATTGAGCAAGAGCAATTCCCGAGTGAAACCGGCGAGAAGTACCTTGAGTTTTTAAAAGGTTATCTTATCCCTAAGTATGTTGAATTTATTGGTAAAGAAATTCAAACCGCCTATCTTGAGTCTTATTCAGAATATGGCCAAAACATTTTTGACCGGTATGTCACCTACGCAGACTTTTGGATCCAAGATCAAGAATATCGCGATCCTGAAACTGGTCAGTTATTTGACCGAGGTGCATTAAATTCCGAGTTAGAAAAAATAGAAAAACCCGCTGGGATCAGTAATCCTAAAGATTTCCGTAACGAAATTGTTAACTTCGTTTTACGTGCCAGAGCCAACAACGAAGGTAATAATCCATTGTGGACCAGTTACGAAAAACTGCGCACTGTGATTGAAAAGAAAATGTTTTCCAATACAGAGGATTTATTACCTGTTATTTCGTTCAATGCCAAAACCTCAAATGATGATCAGCGTAAACACGATGATTTCGTCAATCGGATGATGGAGAAAGGCTATACCAAGAAACAAGTCCGATTATTGTCTGAATGGTATTTACGCGTTCGAAAATCATCGTAATCAACACCCAGCCCTGGCTGAGGCTTACTCAGCCAGATCGTTGACTTGGGGGGCGTATGGCAAACTTTATAGATAGACGACTCAACGCTAAAGGAAAAAGCACAGTTAATCGTCAGCGCTTCATTGAGCGCTATAAAAAACAAATCAAAAAAGCAGTCAGTGATGCCGTTACTCGTCGCAGTGTCACCGATATTGATAAAGGTGAAAAAATTAGTATCCCAACTCGTGACATAAGCGAGCCATTATTTAGACAAGGCCAAGGCGGTAAACGTAATCGTGTCCACCCGGGTAATGATCAGTTTACTCGTGGCGATCAAATTCAACGCCCTCAAGGAGGACAAGGTGGTACGGGCCAAGGTGACGCCTCAGACAGCGGTGAAGGTCAAGACGATTTTGTCTTTAATATCTCAAAAGATGAGTACCTTGAGCTGCTATTTGAAGACCTAGAGCTACCGAACCTACAAAACAATCGACTCAATAAACTAGTTGAATACCAAACATACCGTGCAGGTTTTACCAATGACGGCGTGCCAGCCAATATTAATATTGTTCGTTCACTGCGTTCATCTTTGGCGCGTCGTATTGCGATGTCTGGTAGTAAAAAACGCGCGCTTAAGGAGTTAGAAGCTGAGCTTGAACAGCTACAAGATATGCCAGGCTCACAAGCTGAAAAAATACTCGCGTTAAAAGAGCAAATTGAACAGCTTAAAAAACAAATCGCTAATGTGCCGTTTATCGACACGTTCGATTTACGTTACAACAACTATGCAAAGCGTGAAAAGCCGTCCAGTCAGGCTGTCATGTTTTGCTTGATGGATGTGTCAGGCTCGATGGATCAAGCCACCAAAGATATCGCCAAACGTTTCTATATATTGTTGTATTTGTTTTTAACCCGAAGCTATAAAAACCTAGAAGTTGTGTATATCCGTCACCATACACAAGCCAAAGAAGTCGACGAGCATGAATTTTTTTATTCGCAAGAAACCGGCGGCACCATAGTATCTAGCGCATTAAAACTGATGAATGACATTGCGCAAGCTCGCTACCCTGAAAATGAGTGGAATATATACGCAGCCCAAGCATCTGATGGTGATAATTGGTCCGATGATTCGCCACACTGCCATGATTTATTGGCTAACCATATTTTACCTAAAGTGCGTTATTTCAGTTATATCGAAATCACCCACCGAGCCCACCAAACGCTCTGGGAACAGTATCAAAGTTTACAACAACAATTTGATAATATTGCCGTGCAACACATTCGTGAAGTCGAAGACATTTATCCAGTATTTCGCGAACTCTTTAAAAAACAAGCTGTATAGGGGGCAATCATGGTTAAAGCAACCCGTAAGCCGTTGGATGACGGACCCGAATGGACATTCGATTTACTGGAACAATACCAACACGAAATTGCCAACGCGGCTGAGTTTTTTAAACTAGACACCTACCAAAATCAAATTGAAATCATTACCGCTGAACAAATGATGGATGCCTATGCCGGTATTGGTATGCCCATTGGTTACACTCATTGGTCTTTTGGTAAACGTTTTATTGAAACCGAGCAAGGATATAAGCGCGGTCAAATGGGCCTTGCCTATGAGATTGTGATTAACTCAGATCCTTGTATTGCCTACTTAATGGAAGAAAACACCATCACCATGCAGGCACTTGTGATGGCCCATGCATGTTATGGGCATAACAGCTTTTTTAAAAATAACTATTTATTTAAAACCTGGACTGATGCCAGCTCGATTATTGATTACTTGGTATTTGCCAAAAATTACATCAGAGAATGTGAAGAGAAATACGGTATTGAACAAGTGGAATTAACCCTCGACTCTTGTCATGCCTTAATGAACTATGGCGTAGACCGTTATAAACGCCCTGCCGAAGTATCATTTAAAGAAGAGCAGGCACGACAAAAAGAGCGTGAAGACTACCTGCAAACCCAAGTTAACGATTTGTGGCGAACCATTCCCACTCAACCACAACAAACAGAGCAAAAAAGCAACAAGGTATTCCCTAAAGAGCCGCAAGAAAACATCTTGTATTTCATCGAAAAAAACGCCCCTTTATTAGCCCCCTGGCAACGTGAGCTGGTTAGAATTGTGCGCAAAATGGCGCAATATTTTTACCCACAAAAACAAACCCAGGTCATGAACGAAGGCTGGGCCACATTTTGGCATTACACCATATTGAATCATCTGTACGACACAGGCAAAGTCAGCGACCGCTTTATACTGGAGTTTTTACAAAGCCATACTGCTGTTGTTGCTCAACCGGCTTACAACAGCCCTTATTACAATGGGATAAATCCCTATGCTCTTGGTTTTGCCATGTTTGTTGATATTAGGCGGATTTGCGAAAACCCAACGGATGAAGATCAAAAATGGTTTCCCGATATCGCCGGAAGTGATTGGTTAACCACGGTGCATTTTGCGATGCAAAACTTTAAAGATGAAAGTTTCATTAGCCAATATTTATCCCCCAAAGTCATCAGAGACTTTAAGTTATTTGGCATATTAGACGATGAAAAGCGCAGTCACTTAGCAGTGTCGGCCATCCATGACGAACAAGGTTATCAAGAAATACGCAATATACTGTCGCAGCAGTATAATTTATCCAATATTGAACCCAATATTCAGGTACAACAGGTTGAAATTAACGGTGATCGCTCTATCACCTTACGCTACATCCCGTTTGACAACATTCCGCTAGCAGACAGTCATCAAGAAGTACTCAAGCACTTACACCGCTTGTGGGGTTTTAATGTAAAATTAGAACAAATAGATGAATTAGGAATGGTAAAAGTCATTTCAACCTGCCCTAACATTGCTGAACAAGAAACACCTTTACAAGGCGGTATCGCCATCGCGTAAATATAAAAGCCAATCACTCAACGATTGGCTTTTTATTTCACTGAACAATGTCAAAATCAAAATCCATGATATAAGCTAAGTCTTTAGATTAAGTCATAAGCTTAAGTCTTTAGATTAAGTCTTTAGATTAAGTCTTTAGATTAAGTCTTTAGCTTAAGTCATGACCTATTTCAGCAGGCATGTCATCACGTAACTTTTGCCATAATTTACCGCTTTCTATGCCATTAGTTCGCATAAGCGAAGGTACATCGGCGTAATTTTTATCTTTAGCAAGTTGCTCAAGTTTAATGTAAAAACGCATGGTCAACTCGCGTGCTTCCTGGCTTGAAAAATAGAAACGGCCAACGCGGTTATAGAGCCCTTTGAACCCGTTTAAAATTAGCACATACAATGGATTGCCAGAGGCAAAAGCCAAGGTGTGATGTAGTTGGTAATCAAACTCTGCATACGCTTCAGCATCGTTTTCTAGGTTATGAATACCCGCTAATACCTCTACCACTTTGTCAGGATTATGACGAATAGATGCACGGAAATAAATATTGCTCACATTGCCACGAGCTGACATAAGTTGATCGACTAGTAATGGAAAGCCATCGGGATTTAAATCGGCAATCGTTTCAAGAATATTAAGCCCTGAGGTTTCCCAAAAATTATTCACTTGGGTTGGCTTACCATGTTGAATTTTCAACCAGCCATCACGGGCTAATCGCTGCAGCACTTCACGCAATGTGGTACGTGTGACTCCAATGAGTTCAGAAAGCTCACGTTCAGCAGGTAAAATTGATCCGGGTGGAAACTTGTTTTCCCAAATGGAACGAACAATATACTTCTCGGCAAAACTTGCTGGGCCTTTGGCGTTGATGATCATTAGCCTTCTTATCCTATTGCTAAACAATGGCGAAACTATTGTACTGATCATACCAGAGCGGTAGAAAATAAAAACCATTGTTTAACCACAACACATATAATGTTTATTTTTTAAACACAAATACATGTCTAGTATTTAATTTAATCAATAAACATCACAATATGTGACTATTATCATCAACATACCTAAATTTATGTCGCTTAAATCTAACAAGTTTAGTATATACTCATGTAGCTAGTTTGTTAGTGGTGTGTAGCATTTTTAGCTACAACCATAGCATTACAATTATTTTTGTTTACGCTACACTAGCCACGAAAATACAAAACCATATCGAGTTTGCCACAATCACATGTGCGCTAACACATTGTTTGCCAAGTCAATACAGGGTTATTTTCAACACAGTAAAAGGCAATGTTGTATTACTGAAATCAGTCATGGTTTGATGAAAATTAATGAAACATTGATTTTCATCAAGTTTTTGATCTGAACTTGCCTCTATCCTCCCAAACTTGTTGAAAATAATAGTGTGTTGTTTGCTATCAATAAATGGTACCAATACTGTCACAATAACAATATCGGAGAGGCTGCTATGCAGGCAACCAAAAGTCAGGCGCTATTTGTTAACTTTTTAGGTAATTCACCTAAGTGGTACAAATACGCAATTTTGGCATTTTTAATCATCAATCCCCTGCTGTTTTTTTACGTCAGTCCATTTGTGGCCGGATGGGTACTGGTCGTGGAGTTTATTTTTACCCTTGCGATGGCATTAAAATGCTATCCGTTACAACCCGGTGGATTGCTTGCTATCGAAGCGGTAATGATAGGCATGACATCGCCCACCCAAGTTCTACATGAAATAGAAGCTAACTTAGAAGTACTGTTATTATTAGTGTTCATGGTCGCTGGTATTTACTTTATGAAACAGCTGCTGCTGTTTGTATTTACCAAAATGATCACCAAAGTTAGGTCTAAAATTGTCGTGTCGTTGATGTTTTGTACTGCATCAGCATTCCTATCTGCATTCTTAGATGCATTAACGGTTATTGCAGTCATTATTGCGGTCGCGGTAGGTTTCTACTCTATCTATCATAAAGTGGCCTCAGGCAAGAGTTTTAGTGACAATGACGGCCATGACCATACATCAGAATCATCGGGCCAACTCAACAATGATGAACTTGAATCATTTAGAGCATTTTTACGTAACCTGCTAATGCACTCTGGTATAGGTACTGCTTTAGGTGGTGTTTGTACTATGGTGGGTGAGCCACAAAACTTGATCATTGCTGCGCAAGCACATTGGCAGTTTGGCGAGTTCTTTTTACGTATGTCACCCGTGACAATGCCAGTTCTGTCTGCGGGTATTTTAACGTGTTTTCTTGTTGAAAAATTCAAATGGTTTGGCTACGGCGCAAAACTTCCTGATGCGGTGCATCGTATTTTAACTGATTATGCTGCGCATGAAGACTCGCACAGAACCAACCAAGATAAAATGAAGTTAGTGATCCAGGCCATCATTGGTGTGTGGTTAATTGTTGGCCTAGCCCTGCATTTGGCATCTGTTGGCTTGATTGGCTTATCTGTCATCATTTTAGCCACTGCATTTAATGGCGTCACAGATGAACATGCATTAGGTAAAGCGTTTGAAGAAGCCTTACCCTTTACAGCATTATTAGCGGTATTTTTTGCGGTGGTCGGTGTCATTATTGACCAAGGTTTATTTGCGCCAGTTATCCAGTGGGCACTGAGCTATGAAGGTAATATGCAGTTAGTGATTTTCTATATTGCTAACGGTTTATTGTCTATGGTGAGTGATAATGTGTTTGTGGGTACGGTTTATATTAATGAAGTTAAATCGGCTTTATTAAGCGGGCAAATTACTCGCGATCAATTCGATCTGCTTGCTGTTGCTATTAACACAGGTACCAACCTGCCGTCGGTTGCCACACCTAATGGTCAAGCTGCGTTTTTGTTCTTACTAACGTCTGCAATTGCTCCTCTTATTCGTCTTTCTTATGGCCGAATGGTATGGATGGCGCTGCCTTATACAATCGTGTTATCAATTGTGGGTGTGCTAGCCATTGAAACCGGTTTTTTAACCGACATGACACAATTAATGTATGATTCGCATATGATTATTCACCATTCTGCCAAAGATTTAGGTGGCATGGTTAGCGGTCATTAATAATCAAGGTTATTGGACTTAATAGGTAAATTATTTTAAAGTCAAATCACCGATTTGAAACGCCCTCAATTGAGGGTGTTTTTTTAGCTAAAAAAAGTACTAGGAGCAGTATTTGTTAAGGTTACAGCACTTTTGTCATAGCCGTATTTCTTGGGGCTTGCTTGCATTATCTGGGGTTGGTTTAGAGCTTGCTGCACTGTATTTTCAATACATAATGGATTTAGCCCCATGCGTAATGTGCATTTATATACGGGTTGCCGTTTTAGGGCTGATATTGGCAGGACTCATTGGCATGCTACAACCTAAACGCTGGTTTATTCGTTTTGTAGGAATTAGCAGCTGGCTGGTTTCATCTATATGGGGGTTGCGATTAGCTTACGATCTTAATGATATGCAGGTAAACCCATCACCGTTTGCAACCTGCTCTTTTTACCCTGAGTTTCCTAGCTTTATGCCATTAGATGTTTGGCTTCCGTCAGTATTTTCCCCCACAGGTATGTGCAGTGATTCTGTGTGGACTTTTTTGTCTGTGAGCATGGCACAATGGATGATGGTGTGTTTTGCCGTTTATATATTGCTGGCTTTAATCGTGTTGTTTCCAGCGTTAACGCGTTCAAAAACCAGTAACAAATAAGCATATTGCTAATTAAAAAAGACCTTAAGTAAGGTCTTTTTTATTGCTGTTAATTAAGACGGTTATTCCACATCGAGCAGTGGCCACAATACAATACAGTCTTCTAAATATTTTACTTTCATTTCATTAACGGTTTTACCTTGCACAGAAATGCCCGCTGCATGCATGGCATCTTTACTGCCAGTTAACAGCGGATGCCAGCTAGGCAAGCCTTTACCTAAATATAAACGTCGATAAGCGCAGCTATTAGGTAACCAGGTTAATTGGCTAATATTCTCTGGTGTGATAGCTGTACATTCAGGCACATATTTAAAACGCTCAATGTAGCGTCGACAGCCACAACTCTCACTGTCTAATAAATGGCAGGCAGCATTAGTGTAATAAAGCTCGTCGGTTTCATCATCGATAATTTTGTTTAAACAACATTTTCCGCAGCCATCACATAGTGATTCCCATTGCTCTGGTGTCATTTTTTCAAGCGAGGTGGTTGTCCAAAACTGAGTCATCATTGTCAATCTAACTGGTTAATAATTTACGTCTGTCAGTATTTTACACCTAAAGCAAGGTGAGTTACTGCTTAATTTTTTCAGAAAGGTAAGTTAATGCCAACGAGTCATGAAACGATGAGGTAAATTGATGAAGTAAACGAAAATTATCATATACTAGATAATAACGACCTTGTGTACCATCTGGAGCAATGAGTGATACATTCATATCACTGCGAAGCGGAAGACTTGCCCCGTTAAAACGCCTAATGCCGTAGGCCTGCCACTGTGGAAAAGTATGAGTACTCTCCATGCCAAACAAATTAGGGTCTAACATCATGGTGGGTTTAACTTGTCGGCCCCAAGTTGCATCAAATTGCCACCCTTGTTGATGTAGCATGTTAGCAGCTGTAGCAAAAGCATCTTCAGTACTGTTCCAAATATCAATCTTGCCGTCTTGATCGTTATCAACAGCATAGCGTAACACTTGCGTTGGCATCATTTGCATTTGCCCCATGGCGCCTGTTGATGAGCTAAGAAGTGAAGATACAGGGATTTGCTTTTGCTCTATCAGTTTAAGCGCTGCAATAAACTCATTAACATAAAAAGATTGATTTTCACCTTTAAATGCCAAAGACGCTAACACAGACAAACTCGGATATTTACCAGATTGCTCACCAAAACCAGATGTCACTCCCCACAGCGCAATAATAAAACGTGGTTGAACCTGATAACGTTGGCTTAATTGACTCAGCAGCACATCATGCTGCTGTAACATCGTTCTGCCCGTGCTCACGGTAATCTCGGGGATCGCTTGCGGAATATATGTATCCAATGAGTGTTGTTCTCGATTAGCTGCATTGGCTTTTTTAAACGTTTTAATCTCTGAAATATGGCGCTTTGCAAGGTCTGCAGAAACACCAGCACTAATAGATTGTTGTTGTAAAGAAAGAAGAAAATCTTCAAATTGGTGATGGCTGTTTTTTGCTATCACCAAAGGTGAAAATAAGAAGTAAATTAGGGTGCTTAAGATGATTTTTAGAATCATATGAGTCTTGTTTACTCCTCAAAAGATTCAGTTTATTGCTTAAAACCTATCTCTTGTTTGTGTTGGTCGAGCAAATTAATGGCAGGGGGCGGTATTTGCAAATAAAACCCTTTTTCATCTAAAGCCGCTTTTACCTTCTCAATATCTGCAATCCCAAGATGATCTCGCTTAGATAATGGCACAACCATGACTAATGTCGGTGCGCCAAACATATCCATTAACGGTGCGGGAACATCATCAAAAACATCACGTTTTTTGACAAAAAGGTATGTATCGGCTTTTCTACTACTTTTATATACTGCACAAATCATTTTAGTGTAAATTTCCAAAGGTTCAAACTTGATAGTCAACTAAGCACACTATAACATGGTGACTCAAGAAAATAATTGTAAATCAGTTTCTAGCTGATGTTTTGGAGAACGATGCCGGGATGGCTAAACAACACCTCGAATTAAAAGCCACGTCTTTTACATTGTCAGTTCTGCACATAAATACGAGTGATCTCAACCTTATTGCTGCTGAGTTAGATAACAAGTTAGCCCAAGCTCCTCAATTTTTTTTGGGCGCGCCTTTGGTGTTGAATCTTGCTGCAATTAAACATTCCCAAATCGATTTTTATGCACTTAAGCAATTATTAACTGATCGAAATTTAATTATCGTAGGCATTACTGATGCAAGTGCAGAACAGATTGCGCACGCAAAAGAAATGGCCATCGCTGTCGTAAAATCAGGTAAACAAGCACCCAAAGCTGAGCTACCCAAACGAGCGACTAAAATTGTTAAACAAAATGTGCGTTCTGGACAACAAATATACGCACAAAATGCAGATTTAGTCATTTTTGGTGCGGTTGGTAATGGCGCTGAAGTCATTGCTGATGGTAGCATTCATATCTACGGTGCGCTTCGTGGCAAGGCTATGGCAGGTGCCGCGGGCGATAATCAAAGTGTGATTATTGCTAACTCGCTCGAAGCTGAATTAGTGTCGATTGCTGGGCAGTATTGGTTAACAGAACATTTACAACAATACGCTCTAAATCAAAGAGGTTGTGTCCGCCTTGAAGGCGAGTCTCTCACAGTTGAATCATTGCCTCAATAATTGGCAAATAAAAGGATATAAAACAAAATGGCGCAAATTATTGTTGTCACATCAGGTAAAGGTGGTGTGGGAAAAACAACATCCAGTGCAGCAATTGCCACGGGGTTGGCTTTAAAAGGTAAAAAAACGGTTGTTATCGACTTCGATATTGGTCTGCGTAACCTTGATTTAATTATGGGTTGTGAGCGTCGTGTCGTGTATGACTTCGTTAACGTCATTAACGGTGAAGCAAACCTTAATCAAGCGTTAATAAAAGATAAGCGTTGCGACAAACTGTTTGTCTTGCCGGCGTCACAAACTCGTGACAAAGATGCCTTAACCAAAGAAGGTGTTGGCAGAGTACTTGATGATCTCGCTAAAGACTTTGACTATATAGTTTGTGACTCTCCTGCAGGGATTGAACAAGGCGCTATGATGGCCTTGTATTTTGCAGATATAGCCATTGTTACAACTAACCCAGAAGTGAGCTCAGTACGCGACTCAGACCGAATTTTAGGGATGTTACAAAGTCGCTCTCGCCGTGCTGAACAGTCACTCGAGCCAATAAAAGAATATTTATTACTGACACGTTATTCACCTGCTAGAGTAAAAACAGGTGAAATGCTCAGTGTGGAAGATGTAAAAGAAATTTTAGCCATCGAACTGCTTGGGGTTATCCCTGAGTCTCAGTCGGTACTTAAAGCCTCAAACTCTGGTATACCAGTGATTATTGATCAAGAAAGTGATGCAGGCTTAGCCTACAGCGATACTGTCGCACGCTTATTAGGTGAAGATGTACCGGTTCGATTTATCACAGAAGAGAAAAAGGGATTCCTTAAACGGATTTTTGGTAGCTAACTATGTCGATACTTGATTATTTCAGAAGCAATAAAAAACCTAACACCGCATCGTTGGCAAAGGAAAGATTGCAAATTATTGTGGCACATCAACGTGGAGAACGCGGTGCGCCCGATTACTTTCCAAAGATGAAACAAGAAATCATTGAAGTGATCCGTAAATATGTTCAGATATCAGATGACCAAGTCTCTGTGCAACTGGATCAAAACGATGATAATTTGTCGGTGTTAGAGCTCAACGTTACCCTGCCTGATTCAAAATAACGCATTACGCGCATTTTGACGTCACAAAAAGATACTCACGCTAACTGAGTATCTTTTTGTTGTTTATTGCTGTTTAGCTAAAACGAATATCGCCAAGCAAATCACCAATAAGTTCCCCTCGCCAACCACACAATAATAATGGCGTTGCTGTTTGTTTAGTGTGATAAAGCCATAGCAAATATTCATGAATATGGCGCTTAGAACCGACAAATTCCAGTGGCACATTTTCTCGTTCGCACACTTCAGTTAAGCGATTTTTTATCTCTTTAAACGCTGACTTGTAGCCCGACTTAAGTGCAACAATGTCGACTTCTTCAGGCAGATTATTAAGATCTGCTGTCGCCATAACGGCGATTAAATCTTTGCCATGTACACGTTTTTCTTGCTCAGTTAATTCTGTTAATCGGCTTAATTCTGCAAGCGTACTAGGTTGCTTTTTTGCCAAAGCAATAAGTGCATGATCTTTAACCACAAAACCTAACGCCAAATTACGATTGACAGCCTTATTTAAACGCCACTTTGCCAATACTTTTAAATAGGCCAATTGCTTACCATTAAGCTGAAACGCATTTTTAACTTTAAGATAAATGGTATCACCGTCGGGCAATGACATCCGCCCTTCGGTCATACGCTGACCTTCTTCAAACAACCAGGCTTCACGCTGCTTTTCTGCAAGTTGTTGCTGAAGTTGTGGGTACAGTTGATATAAGTAATACACATCATTTGCTGCGTACTGCAACTGCGCTTCAGAAAGTGGCCGTTTCATCCAATCGGTACGTGACTCGCCTTTATCAATTTCAACCTGTAAACACGCCTCAACCAATTTGGCATAACCTAATCCGTGCCCCATACCTGCAAGGCTTGCCGCAATTTGACTGTCAAACAGTGGACTTGGCTGACATTCACCATAATGGGCAAATACTTCTAAATCTTCACTACATGAATGCACTAATTTAACAATATTTTCATTGGTTAATAGCTGCCAAAATGGGCTGAGATCAGTAATGGCAATAGGATCAATCAAGGCCAGTGTTTTGCCATCATAAGCCTGGATAAGGCCTAATTTGGCATAATAAGTTCGCGTACGAACAAACTCAGTGTCTAGCACTAATAATGTGCTTTGTTGGTATTGTTCAACTAATGATAAAAGGCTGGCATCATCACTGATATATTCAAACGTTAACAAAATAAGCCCCACTCTATATACATGTCGATAAATGGCGTAAAAAAATCAACCAATAAAAAACCGGCATTGTTGCCGGCTTATCATTTTATGCTTGCTTCACTTCGTCTCGAAGTTGTCGGCGTAAAATCTTACCCACATTCGTTTTTGGTAATTCGTCCCTAAATTCTACCAGCTTAGGCACTTTATATCCCGTTAAATGATGTTTACAGTGCTTAATTAGCTCTTCTTCGGTGAGCGATTTATCTTTGGCAACCACAAACACCTTCACCAATTCACCACTTGCTTCGTGAGGTACACCCACGGCGGCAACTTCGATGACTTTGGGATGCATAGCAACAACTTCTTCAACTTCGTTCGGGAATACATTAAAGCCAGACACTAAAATCATGTCTTTTTTACGATCCACAATAAAGAAAAAGCCCTTCTCGTCCATGTAACCTATGTCACCTGTGGCTAACCAGCCATCTTTGTCGATAACTTTTGATGTTTCTTCAGGACGTTGCCAATAACCCTGCATAATTTGCGGGCCTTTTGCGAACAACTCGCCGGTTTCACCTTGCGCTAATACATTACCATCATCGTCACGGACTTGAATAAGCGTTGACGGTGCAGGAAAACCAATAGAGCCATTATAACCGTCTAAATTATAAGGACAGCATGTTACAAGGGGCGATGCTTCTGTTAGACCGTAACCCTCAAGTAGACGCGTTGTGGTTATTTTCTGCCATTTGTCTGCAACTGCACGCTGAACAGCCATACCGCCACCAATTGAAAACTTTAACCGTGAAAAGTCTAATTGAGTAAATTCATCGTTGTTCACTAATGCATTAAATAATGTATTTACCCCTGTTAACGCGGTAAATGGATATTTATTTAACTCACTAACAAATGCGGGGATGTCACGCGGGTTGGTGATTAACAGGTTTTTACTGCCTTTGTGTAAAAACAATAAGCAGTTCACTGTTAGCGCAAAAATATGATAAAGCGGCAATGCTGTTACCACAAACTCAACACCGTCTTTGAGCGCTGGCGAGTATGCACCATTGGCTTGTAGTACGTTACTAACCACATTGTTGTGGCTTAACATAGCGCCTTTTGACACGCCAGTAGTGCCACCCGTGTATTGTAAAAAGGCCAAATCGTCACCATTGATGTCTGCTTTAATATATTGCAGACGACGGCCTTTACTTAACGCATCGCGAAATGATCTTGCATGAGGTAAATGGTATTTAGGTACCATTTTTTTGATATATTTTACAACGAAATTAACTAAAGTACGCTTAGGGGCGCTTAGCTGATCACCAAGGCTAGTAATGATGACAGACTCTACTGGAGTTTGATCAACGATTTCCTCTAGGGTGTTAGCAAAATTTGATACCACGACTATTGCTTTAGCACCAGAATCGATTAATTGATGTTTTAATTCGCGAGGGGTATAAAGTGGATTAACGTTAACCACGACCATACCGGCCCGTAAAATACCAAATAACGCAATGGGGTACTGTAATAAGTTGGGCATCATTATGGCAACTCGGTCACCTTTATTTAAATGCAATTCATATTGTAAATAAGCTGCAAATGCCCGACTACGCTCTTCAAGTTTGCGATACGTCATCGTCGCACCCATGTTGATAAATGCAGCTTGATCGGCATATTTAGCCACTGAATCTTCAAACATGTGTACTAAAGAACTAAATTGAGATGAGTCTATTTCGGCCGGAACATGTTCAGGCAGGTGATTAATCCAAGGCTGGTCCACAAGTGTCTCCTAATTATTCCACTGTGCTAAGACGTGCATTCCCCGTCAGTGGTAAAATTTATCGCAACTGCATATCATTAATTTTGTTTTTGCAGGCTTTTTTATTTATCTTGTAGTGACAAAAATCATACAAGCGTTTTAATTTTTGACCATAATCACATAAATGAATTCAAAATAACAGTGATTTCAGCAGTCATAGACACTATTTTAGAATAAATGCTCCAATCGTTTCTGCCACCTGCTTAGCATTACCCATATGTAAGTGATGATCGCCCGCTAATGTTACCATTTTAATGTCGCTAAACCAGGTATTTGCATGATGTTCTGTTTGGGTGAGTTGTTTGTAGCCATCCTGTGCTGCAATAAAGAGTGTCCGGGTATCACTGCATGACATTAATCCATCAACTTGTTCAAAAGTAAAACGATTTAACGAATCAAGTTTTAATCTAGGGTCACTTCTCCAGGCACATTTATCATCGACTAGTTGCATATTTCGTTGGGTGATTAACTCGCACCATGGCAAAGCAAGACCAGTGAGTTGATGCCGAGCTTGGACCGCGACATCAATTGAAGAATAGGTTGGTGTTGGCCTCGCTAACTGACGATTAAAACCTTGTTGTTGCAATAAGCCTTTACGCAGTCGATTTTTGGCGTGCTGGGCAGACTCAAATAAAGGTGCAAGTGCTTCGATAAGAATAAGTTTTGCTACATTTTCGCCCATACAGGCATTATAAGCTGAGGCGACAATGCCTCCTAAAGAATGGCCAATCAATATAATAGGTTGGTTTTCGACTGATATAGCCTGAATAACGGCATGCAAATCATAAATATAGTCAACCCAATGTAGTGGATATCGTCCGGGCCGATGATCAGACAAACCATGCCCTGGCCAATCAATGCAAATCAGCTGAAACGTGTTTAGTATGCCTTGTTGTTCAAACTCATCAGCCAAAGGAATAAAACTGTCTACGTTGTCTAACCAGCCGTGCAACGCCAAAATGATTGGTTTATCGATTTTGCCATAACGCTTTGCTGCAAGGGTGATATGCGCCAATGGGATTTGAAATTCGGTTGAGTTAAGTGTCAGCATGCTGGGCTCACTTTTTTACGGCAAAACGACATTGGATGGCGCTAAGAATAGGTAAAAGAGACTGCACTGATGTACTGCCTATAGACCAAACCAATGATCAATGAGAACGTCAGTCAATTATTAGGGACAACCCACAGCATAAATGCTGTAGATTATCCCTTAGCCGCTTATTTAGCCGCTATTTTGGTGAACTTAAGCGTCATACGATCGCTTTCACCAATATCAAGATACTTTTGCTTGTCTTGCTCACCCATTGCAAGTCGTGGTGGCAGTGTCCACACGCCTTTTGGATAATCTTTGGTGTCTTTTGGATTGGCGTTAATTTCTGATGTTGCGGCTAATTTAAAACCGTATTTTTTGGCTAATTCGACCATTTGATTTTGATCCATATAACCGCTTTCTGCAGCCATACCAATATTAGCCCTATGTTCAACCACACCAAGTGAACCACCTACTTTTAGAACATCATAAGCAGCTTTAAACACCCCTTCTAGCTCGCCTTTCATTGCCCAATTATGCAAATTACGGAATGTCAGCACGTGATCAGCGGAGTTATCTTTGCCTAAAGAAAACTTAGCCGGTGGATCTAGGGTCACAAATTGCACATTACCCACACTGGCTTTGTTATCACTTGCCCACTTTTCAAATTTTAATCCCGCTGACTGATAATAAGCACTTTGCTTTGTATCTGTGGCAGGTTTTGTTTCAAAATTGGCAGCAATATATTGACCTTTCTCTGCCAGATATGGCGCGATAATTTCTGCATACCAACCACCACCAGGCCATAGCTCAATCACAGTTTGATCAGGTTTAACATCAAAAAAAGCTAAGGTTTCTGCTGGGTGGCGGTATTGATCACGCAATTTATTTTCAGGTGTTCTGAATTCACTGGCCACGACTTTCGCTAACGCAGCATTCACTTGCGGCATAGCTACTTGCTTTGTCGGTGCTACATCGGCTGCAAATACACTTGTGGTTAATCCCAGGCTCGATAACCCCATTAATGCACCTAACATCATGTTACGTTTCATTTACTTACTCCTTTGTTGTAATCGACTTTTTGCCAACATAACCATAGCATTAACCCACTGAATAACAGCCAGGTCATCACCCATATCCATGCAGGTATCCAGGTCAGTTGCGCTAACATTACGGCATCGCCCTGACCACTTAGCCCAAATAATACCATTGGGCTTGCCATGGCATTCAAAACTATCATGAGTCCTAATATACGCAGTAAGGTGTTTAATGCACTACTGTTTTTTAATTTAAGTGGTAACAAAAAAAGTATTGCTAATACAAGCAAGATGGCAATCGTGAGAATATCGCGCGCCCAGAACACCAACGAGGCCGCAACTGTTAATCCAAGTAAACTGAGGGTAAAGCGGATGATGCTTTTTTTCGTAGCGAGTAAAAATATTAAATACCCCCACACTGCAGCGCCAAAATAACCTGCGTAGGCAATTAACAAACTATTGCCACCTTGACTGAAACACAGGCCAGCACCATTAGGAAATAATTGAATATGGCTGACCATACCACCCGTGACTAATGTTGCAATACCATGAGATAACTCATGGAAGTAACTTTCGAGCCATTTAAACGGAATGGAGATGTAAGGAAAACGAGTCAGTAAAAAAGCCACCAGCAGTTCAAGCATAAATCGACTACGGCTTGGCGTTGCAGATACCGCATTAGGCATATAAGTCGATACCGACCATTTGTTGAATTTCTTCTCGTTTAGCAGAGTGTTGGGTCGTTAAATACTGCGCGATAGCACCACGTTGGCTTGTCGTTTCACGATCATATTCTACGCGAGCTTGTTGTTTAGCTGATAACGTCACATCATCAACGATTGCCAAGGTATTGCTGTTTTCGGTTTGTTGTTCAGCAACAGCAACACCCGGATTGACAATAATAGGATCGCGAGCTGGCGCAATGGGCCTATTTCCAGCAACAGCTTGGCTCAGGCTCACCGAGCCTGATTGATTATTTGCCAAAGATAATGCTGAATTAATCGTCATATGCGTAACTGGCTATCTCAATATAATGTGAAGTGTTGATTAAATAATATGCCAATTTATCCACATTGGCTATTCTCGACCAGGAAGTTTTTGCCAGGTCACGGTATCACGTAGGTAAACTGGCGCCAATTCATCGACACTAGTATGTAGCCCATTTTGGTAACCATGCTGTGCAAGCAATAACATGTATTTTGCATCAGGATAAGTAGCCATGTCACACACCGTCATGTGAGATGATAATGTCAACAACTGCGGATATGCTTCAAAGCCTGTACCACATGCTTGAATTTGTTGAGCACTATCAAGTAGTAATTCAACCGAACCTGGCACACTTACATGCTCTTGACCCACTAACGTTGCAATGCCATCTTTGGCAACAAATTGCCCCCAGTAAACTTCATTCATGCGGGCATCGATACAACATAGCACTTGAGTTGCCCCTGTTTCAGTAATAACAGCTTGCGCCATTGCAGCAAGCGTTGAGATACCAATAACGGGCAAATCAAGACCAAGCGCTAAACCCTGCGTCATGCTGGTACAAATACGTATACCGGTAAAACTGCCAGGACCACGGCCATATGCAATTAAATCAACATCGGCTAATGTCACTTGGGCTTGTGCTAATACTTCATCAACCATAGGTAATAGGCGCTGGCTGTGTTCGCGAGGCGCATCAGCAATTTGGGCAAAAACCTTGCCATTGACAGTAAGCGCAGCAGAGCAGGTTTCGGTGCAGGTATCAAGAGCAAGGACGGTTAACAGCTGTGACATTATGAAAAAGTACCCAGTAAAAAACATCAAATAAGCCCAGCATGATAACTGATGCGTTAGGTTTTAAAAAGCTTAAGGGATATGTTTTAAAAATTGCAGCGCTTTGTCTAAATCACGTGTGCGTTGCATTGGCGGCAGTGAATTAATAAAAGCTTGGCCATAAGTGCGATTCACGATTCGATTGTCACATAAAATCAGCACGCCACGGTCTTTCTCATCGCGAATAAGCCGGCCAACACCTTGCTTTAAGCTAATCACCGCTTGTGGTAACGAAATCTGAGTAAAGGGATCTAACCCTTGTCGCTCGGCATTTGCGGCTCGGGCTTTATAAAGGGCATCATCAGGTGACACAAACGGTAATTTATCGATGATCACACAACTTAATAATTTACCGCGCACATCAACCCCTTCCCAAAAACTACTGGTACCAAGCAATACCGCATTGCCAAGTTGCCTAAACTTATTGAGCAAACTTTGCTTACTCGCCTGCCCTTGTATCAATAACGG
The DNA here is from genome assembly GCF_019931735.1 of Shewanella inventionis. Taxonomy (NCBI): domain Bacteria; kingdom Pseudomonadati; phylum Pseudomonadota; class Gammaproteobacteria; order Alteromonadales; family Shewanellaceae; genus Shewanella; species Shewanella inventionis. The sequence continues at coordinate 3,290,073 of NZ_CP082926.1, forward strand.
ATAAGCTGTGCGACCGTGCAAGGACGACGCAACTTGCTCTAGCATCTGATGGCTGGTGAACAAAATAAATGTTCTCCCTTGCGCCGCATTAATGGCTTGTACGCACACATCAACTAATTGCTTTACTGAATGCTGCGATTGCCCCACTTTACCTAAATGCCTTGGTACACAAAACATTGCTTGATTAGGGTAGTCGAACGGGCTATCTAATATCACTTGTTTAGCCGAGGTTAAGCCTAACTCGGTGGCAAAGTGCGCTAAACTGCGATTGACCTGTAAGGTGGCTGACGTAAATATCCAGCGAGTATTGACATCAAATAATTGCTGACATTGTTTAGCCACATTGATTGGGCTAAGCCTTAACATAATAAACCTTGCACCTAACTCAACACTGTAAGCCGCTTGCATGTCTTTACATTCAAAATAGTCTTGAAGTTTTTGGCTAAGTTCGTGTAGCTGCTCAAAGGCTAAATCAAGTTGATCATCTCGCCCAAGATGATGCACCATTATACCAGCCAAATCCGCTAATGCTTGTTGTAGCGTCCAGGACACTGTTGCTAAGTGTTTATTGGCAAGCACTTTGCGCCAATCAGTTACCTGATGTTCAAACATCACATTATGCCATTCACTTAAGGCAATTAAGCCTCGCTGCGCCAATTGTTCTATTTGAATACTGTCGCGGATCACTTCTCGATGAAGTTTGATGATCCCGTTGAGTAAGGTGTCAATTTCGCGGCTTGAAATATGGCTGCCAAAGTAATTAATGCAAATATCGGGTACTAAATGGGCTTCATCAAAAATAACCACATCGGGATCGGGGAGTAACTCGGCAAATCCGGTATCTTTAAGTAATCTGTCGGCAAAAAACAAATGATGATTTACCACCACAAGTTTAGCATCCATGGCACGTAATCGTGCTTTACGAGTAAAACAGACATCGTAGTACTGGCACTTTTTACCTGTACAAGTTTCTTTAGTGCTGACCACACTCGGTAATACATCAGAATGCTCAGCAACCGAGGTTAAATTGCCGATATCACCGTCTTTGCTTAAATTTGCCCATTGATTAACTTTTAGTAAATCGTCAATGTAACTTTCACTAAAATGCGCAGCATTTTGCATTTGTTTTTCAAGACGTAATTGGCACAAATAATTATTACGCCCTTTCAGTAATGCAATGGGCACGTGCATATCTAACATCGAAAGCAATGCAGGTAAGTCTTTTAAAAACAACTGCTCTTGTAAATTTTTACTGCCCGTACTAATGACCACTTGCTTGCCACTGAGTAACGCTGGTAGCAAATACGCAAAAGTTTTTCCCACCCCCGTACCAGCCTCAATTAGCAGATTATGTTTTTGACTAATTGACTCACTCACCGCCATAGCCATATCGGTTTGGCTTTGTCGATTATGATAATTGTGCACGTTTTTGGCTAACGCACCATGCTCGCCAAAATGGTGAATAACGCTTTGAGTGAGTCTTGAGCTCAAAATACCCTCATTTGATATTATGTCTACAGGCAAAGATTGCTCGTATTATGCTGATAACAACAACATCTTCCAATCATTTATCGTAATTACACTCACTATGTCGCGAGTTTATTTCATCATATCGCTACACTATTTTAACAATACCCGCTTGACCGAACGTCGGCTCTATAGAATAGTTAGCGTCCTTGTAGACATTTAATAAAACAGCATTTCCTTTAAGGCAATATGAATACAATAGAGCTTGTTTTTGCTTTTTCATTGCAACTGTTAATCATCATTATTGCATCTCAAATAATGGGGTATTTAGCAAAATTTATAGGCCAACCTAAAGTGGTTGGAGAAATGATTGCAGGCGTAATGTTAGGCCCTTCTCTTTTAGGATTCATCTGGCCAGACTGGCAACAAGGCATATTTATTGAACAAACCCAATCTTGGCTTTACTTTGGCGCACAATTAGGTGTTGGCCTGTACATGTTTTTGGTTGGATTGGAATTCAATACCGACTTATTTAAAAAGCAGGCAAAATCAGCGCTGGCAGTATCATTAGCCGGCATGTTAGCTCCTTTTTGTGTTGCCATCTTGCTATGTATTTGGCTGGTAGATGTCCCTGGACTGTTCACCGAAAATATCAGTTTTACCCAAGCCGCATTATTTATGGGAGCTGCAATTGCAATTACTGCTTTTCCGATGCTGGCAAGAATCGTTTATGAACGTGGATTAGCAGGCACATCTTTAGGTACATTAGCCTTAGCCGCTGGCGCCATAGACGACGCTGCTGCATGGTTTATTCTGGCTATTGTTCTGGGCAGTTATGGCGGAGGTGCTTTGTTAGCATTAAAAGCCTTATGCGGTGGCGCTTTTTATGCTTATATTATGCTCACAAAAGCAACCACTTGGCTTCAACCGCTTGCGAATAAAGTGCAAAATACCGGTCAATTGGGCTTTGTTCCATTTATCGCGGTGTTAGGTTTATTCGCCTTATCAGCTTACGCGATGGAATGGGTTGGGTTGCATGCCGTTTTTGGCGGTTTTTTACTGGGCGTTGCTATGCCTAGAGGTAAACTGACTGACATACTTACCGCTAGACTACACACAATTACGTTAATGATTTTATTACCAATGTTTTTTACATATTCTGGTTTAAAAACTGAGTTAACCTTATTAGCTTCATGGCAATTACTCAGTATTACCGCAATAATTTTAGTGGCATCCATATTGGCCAAAGGCATTGCATGTTGGGCTGCTGCACGCTTAAGTGGTGCCGACAACCCAACCGCGATGGCCATTGGTGCCTTAATGAATGCCAGAGGATTAATGGAGCTCATTATTATCAATATTGCACTACAACACGGCATTATTGAGCAAGGATTATTTTCAATTATGGTAGTGATGGCAATTGTTACAACACTGATGGCCACACCGTTATTTGCACTAGTGTACGCAAGAAAACAGGCTAAGATAAACAATATCATTGCAGAAGGTAATTAATGAGATTAACAATACTCTGGCTGGTATTATTACTTCCAATCCCCTCTTGGGCTAAGCCTTGTGAAAAGATCTCAGACCTAGGCGCTTTAATAGGCACCTGGCAAAATGTGCAGCAAAAACGCATTATTCAAGAACAATGGCACCAAGTGAGTGACAACACCTTTGAAGGTAGTGGTGAAACCTACACAGACCAATGGCAGCACAACGAGTCATTACGCTTATTAAGCATGCCTGAAGGCATTTTTTATTTGGCAAAGGTTGCGCATAATCCATTACCCATCGCGTTTAAATTAACGCATTGTGACGGTAAAAGTGTGGTATTTGAAAACCTCGAACACGACTTTCCAAACAAAATTGAATATATATTTATTGATAAGCAGCATTTAACTGTTGCTGTTAGTGGCCAAAACAATAAAGGCTTTACCATTGAGTTTACTCGGCTGACCAAACCTAACAAAAAGGCTCATTAATGCAACGTAGACAATTTTTAAAAGTGGGTATGCTAACTTCTGTTGTTGGTATTAGCGCAGCGAGTGCGCTTTGGTTAAGCCAAGGTGGTGATGCTAAATCGCTAACGCTCGAAGCATTATTGTCTAAACTAGAAATGCTTGGCGCATTGCCAACTGAAGTGCTAACAAAAATGAGTTTAGGCCAATGGAATAGCGCTCAAGTATTTACTCATTGCGCCCAAAGTGTCGAATTTTCAATGAGTGGGTTTCCTCAGCATAAATCAGCTGTTTTCAAACGCACAATTGGCACCATTGCGTTTTCAGCCTTTGCCATAAAAGGGGCAATGACGCATAACCTTGCTGAGGCCATTCCAGCTGCTCCCGAACTGGACCCCAGTATAGACGCTCATCAAGCATTGGCTCGGTTGATAAATTCGCTGCAAGAATTTAAACAATATCAAGGTAAACTCGCCCCGCATTTTGCCTACGGGAAACTCAATAAGCAAGATTACGAGTTAGCACACGTACTGCACTTTTATAACCATCTGGACAACTTCAAATCATTCAGCATTAGCTAGCCCCGTTGCCTGCCCTACAAGATTTGAGAGTCGCTAAGCGTAATGCCCAATTTCCCTGGTGTTGCTGTTTACAAGCAGCTTCAGTATCAAACTGCACATGCTGAGTCATATTGTTAAGGACAATGCCATCTTTAGCTAAAGTGTGTTTAATCAGATTTATGAGCTCAAGCTTAGCCCCATTATGACTAAATTGAGCTAGCTGGAATTCGGTTTCAAACACGCACACAATCAGTAAACTTTTAGGAAACGCACCATAATCTGCGGTATGAGTGATCCACTCAAAGCCCGGATAAAGCTCAAGAGCATGTTCGCACACATTCGTTAACACCAGTCTCAGTTGATTATCTATTTTTTTATCACTTTTACGCATGATATAGCTCTCTAATACTCGATGATTATGCCTATACAAACTTCTACCCACATAAATAACAATGAATACGCTTGTAGCAATTAAGCTAACTGGCACAAATTATTGCAATTGCTTATGCATCATAATAACGTTATACCGATCAGGATAAATAACTGATCATTCTTGTGCTGATTGGTATTAAATGTCTTATATGCTATTAACAGCTTAAATGTGAATTGTGCTTAAGGAAAAGCAAAATGAAATGGTTAATTGTGGTGTTCCTCAGTTGGTGCATTGGCTTTATAAGCTACCCACTTATTTGGCAAAATGATGCTGATAATCCCCAAGGCCAGCAACCACTCACCACTGATACCGCAATATTTCAGTCCAAAGGAATGACAGTCTCATCCAAGACAACTATGAGTACATCACCACAGGACGATAACACAGGCCATGATAGTGAAGCGATAAAAGCACCAATATTACAAGATGCCACGCCATACATGTCAATATTTAAGATCATGCAACTCGCTGAACAAGATCCTTTAGAAGCCTTACTTATTGCTCAAGAAACTCAACACGAGGACTTATACGGCTTTATCTTAGAAATAGCCGGCAAAAAACAAATTTCGAATGTTATTTCTTGGCTTGAACAACAAAAACAGACTGAACAATACGAATCGTTACTCGACAGCTATTTGCGAGGCTTAGCTTCAGTTAATCCCCAGCAAGCGTTAAGCGAAGTTGACATACTCACCACCGAGCCAATGAAAAGCTCTGTCATTATGTCGATTGTTGACTCATGGGCCAGTACAGATGCTATGGCAGCATTTCAGTGGCTAAAGCAACAACCCGAAACGCCCTCAACGCTTAAAATGTACTTAAATACCATGTACTACTATATTGAGCAATCACCCACAGAAGCAGCAAGTCTCATATCATCACTCCCCCTAAATGAGTCTACTAATTATCTTATTACGTCCATGGTATATCAATTAGTTGAAAAAAATATTCAAGAAGCCATTGACTGGCTAGACAGCATTGCAATCGATCAACGCGCAAATGGTGTTTTTATTATTTCCCGTAAAATGGCAGAAACCGATCCGGAAGCAGCTTTGGCCTTTTTAAACAACCAAAAACAAACGTACGAATTAAATCTCGATTATTACAACAGCGCCGTTGCAGAGATTGCCAGCGTAGATCCCGACATGATGTTGGATAGAATTGAAAATTACGACGCCAATGTGCAACGCGATATTATCATTAATGCCAGTTACGCCCTTGCAGACTATTCTGAATCCCAATTTTTACAAGTTGTTGCCATGCTCTCTGAAGACAATCAAGATATTGCCTATCGCCAAAGAGCAAGCCAATTAACTCAAACCGATCCGCAACAAGCCTTTAATATTGCTGAGCGGATCAGCGACACCAGCGTCCGTTTAGAATCCATTATTAGTACAGTTAATGTGTGGAGTGGTTTTGATAAAAAAAATGCCCTAATTGCCATTGAGAACTCAAACCAATTAACCGCCAGCCAAAAAGCGGATATCAGTAGTCAAATGCAACTTCAGCTCACTTCCTCCAATATGATTTATCCATAACCCCAAAAGGAGACTAAATTAAGGTAAGCATCATGAGTAAAAATCATCATGAGCTCTTAATGCATAACTTATGCAAAAAATTTGGTAATAAAATGACAGAAATGCTTTGTTCACTATTGCAAACAAGCATAAATGCGGTTAAGTTAACTGCAAGTCGTTTTACACAGTAACAAATGAGTGAATAATTCCTCATTTAAAGTGATTTTTTAAGACAACCACAAGAGAACAAACATGAACATCCAAGTGACTACAATCCATCATCATCACCATATGCGGTAGCCTTCGGATGCTTACTGCCGGAGGACGTTATCCTTCTGGTGGTGAACACATTTTCACATAAACCCCTGGAAGGAATTTCAGGGGTTTTTTGTTTTCTGCTCTTTGTTTTTAGAAATAATATTTTAATTTACAACATTTTATAGTTAACACATAAGGAAGTATCACATGAGCCAGTCAAAGCGTTTACGCATCGCCATTCAAAAATCGGGGCGATTATCAAAAGAGTCACAACAGCTACTTAAAAGCTGTGGTGTGAAATTTAACGTTAATGAACAACGTCTTATTGCTCACGCTGATAACATGCCAATTGATTTATTACGTGTGCGTGATGATGACATTCCTGGTCTAGTTATGGACGGAGTGGTCGACCTAGGCATCATTGGCGAAAACGTACTAGAAGAAGAACAAATCGAACGTCAAACACTCAATAAACCATCAGCTTGTACCAAGTTACGTGAATTAGATTTTGGCTCTTGTCGTTTATCTCTTGCTGTACCAAATGAGTTTGAATACAAGGATGCCACCTCACTTGAAGGCTTACGTATAGCCACCTCTTACCCAAATCTACTGCGCCGCTTTATGCAAGAAAAAGGCATTAACTACAGTGACTGTATGCTAAAAGGTTCAGTTGAAGTCGCCCCAAGAGCCGGCTTGTCTGACGGGATCTGTGACTTGGTCTCTACCGGTGCCACACTCGAAGCTAACGGCTTATATGAAACCGAAGTGATTTACCGTTCAATGGCCTGCGTTATTCAATCAAACGAAGATCAAACGCCAGAAAAACAAGCGCTCATCGACAAAATTTTATCCCGCATGAATGGCGTTATCCGCGCTCGTGAAAGCAAATACATCTTATTGCACGCCCCAACCGAAACATTAGACCAAATTGTAGCGCTACTACCCGGTGCTGAAAACCCAACGGTATTGCCATTAAACGATGACACTAACCGTGTGGCAATCCATGCAGTAAGCAGCGAAGATTTGTTCTGGGATACCATGGAAGAATTAACCGCCCTAGGCGCAAGCTCAATTCTTGTTATGCCAATTGAAAAAATGATGGGGTAACACAGATGCAAATTCTCGATTGGGCCTCTTTGACAACGGCTGAGCAGCAGCAAACCTTAGCACGTTCACCACTGATTGGTGATGCCAGTGTTGAGCAAGGCGTACGCGATATTATTGAACAGGTTAGTAGTCAAGGTGATGCGGCGCTAATTAACTTTAACAAGCGTTTTGATGGTGTTGAACTCACCAAACTGGCATTAACGGCTGAGCAAATTAATGCTGCATGCGAACGTGTTAGTGTCGATGTTAAGCAAGCTATAGCACAAGCTGTTGCAAACATTGAAACATTTCACAAAGCACAAGTGTTTAATGGTGTTGATATTGAGACCCAAGCGGGAATTCGTTGTGAGTTAAGAAGTGAGCCAATTGAACGCGTTGGTTTATATATTCCAGGTGGTACAGCGCCACTTATCTCTACTGTGATGATGCTGGCTTTACCTGCAAAGATCGCCGGCTGTGAAAAACGTGTATTAGTGAGCCCACCACCGATTAACGATGCCATTGTGTATGCTGCTAATGTGTGTGGCATTACCGACATATTCCAAGTGGGCGGAGCTCAGGCCATAGCAGCATTAGCATTTGGTACTGAGTCTGTACCTAATGTAGACAAAATTTTTGGCCCAGGTAATCGCTACGTTACTGAAGCAAAACGTTTAGTGTCGCAAGACAGTCGAGTAAGCGTATCAATTGATATGCCCGCAGGCCCATCAGAAGTATTGGTGATTGCCGACAAAGACGCAAACCCAGCATTTGTGGCCTCAGATTTACTGTCACAAGCAGAGCATGGCGTTGATTCACAAGTGATGTTAGTCACTGACTCAGTTGACTTAGCGCAAGCTGTAAATCAAGCGTTAGTTGAACAACTCGCACAATTGAGCCGTAAAGACATTGCAGCAAAAGCACTAGAATGCAGCCGCAGTATTATTGTGAGCGACATGATTGAAGCCGCTAAAGTATCTAACTTATATGGCCCAGAACACTTGATAATTCAAACCAGCTCGCCACGTGATGTGCTTAAAAAAATACGCGGTGCGGGCTCAGTATTTCTAGGCGCATATACGCCAGAGTCTGTCGGTGATTACGCCAGTGGCACTAACCATGTATTACCAACTTATGGTTACAGCCGCTCGGTTTCAAGTTTGTCGCTCGCTGATTTCAGCCGCCGCTTTACTGTTCAAGAGTTGAGTGTACAAGGCTTACAAAGCCTAGGTCAAAGTGTCATGGTACTGGCCGAAAATGAACTGCTAGATGCCCATAAAAATGCCATCGCAATTCGCCTAGCCAGCCTACAACAATGATAGTTTAGTGAAATAGAGAACATAGCCATGAGCCAAAACACAGCAGCGCTTTTTGATCCAAAACAGTTGGCCAGACCAGAATTACTCAAATTAACCCCATATCAAAGTGCAAGACGCATTGGCGGGCGGGGAGATATTTGGATCAATGCTAACGAATCACCGTTTAACAACAGTGATTTAGATAAAGTAAACCGCTACCCAGAATGCCAACCTCCAGAGCTTATCAATGCATACAGCAATTACTCTGGTGTTAAGGCCAGTAACATTATTGCCAGTCGCGGCGCTGATGAAGCGATTGAATTGTTAATCCGCACTTTTTGCGTACCAGGTGTCGACAGTATCGCTTGTTTTGGGCCCACATACGGCATGTACGCCATTAGTGCTGCCACGTTTAATGTTGGAGTTACGGCGCTCAGTTTAACTGATAATTACCAACTACCTGATGCATGGCCGAATCAAATTGGCGACGCTAAAATTGTGTTTATTTGTAACCCAAATAACCCAACGGGTACTGTGATATCAAAAGAGAACATTGAGCAAGCCATTCAAGCTGCGCCAAATGCCATTGTTGTCGTTGACGAAGCCTATATTGAGTTTTGCCCAGAGTATAGCGTGGCAGATTTACTCAGCACCTACCCTAACCTTGTGGTGCTGCGCACATTATCAAAAGCATTTGCATTGGCCGGCGCGCGTTGTGGCTTTATGTTAGCCAATGATGCCATTATCGATTTAGTCATGTTAGTGATTGCGCCTTATCCAGTGCCACTCCCTGTATCAGAATTAGCCACTAAAGCCTTGAGCGCGCAAGGTCTTGACACCATGCAAACTCAGGTGGCCACATTAGTAGAACAAGGCCTGCGATTAAGTGCGGCACTAAGTGCTTTTGGCGCTCAAGTACTGCCAGCAAACGGTAACTACGTGTTAGCTAAATTTGACGATGTTGCCAGTGTAGCTGAGCGCTTACGTGAGGCAGGCATTGTTGCCCGTGCATATAAAGACCCTCGTTTAGCCGATGCTATCCGTTTTAGTTTTACTAACGAGCTACAAACCAATGCCATAATTGCATTGTTTAACGGCTCTGCGGCTTAAACCCAATTGACATTTGTAAAAATTAACTAAAAAAATTACACCCTATTGTTAAGGTAGTCACATGAAACAGAACATATTATTCATCGACCGCGATGGCACATTAGTAGAAGAGCCAGCAATCGATAAGCAATTAGACCGCTTAGAAAAACTGGTTTTTGAGCCGCAAGTTATCCCAGCATTACTCAAGTTACAAAAAGCCGGTTTTCGCTTAGTGATGGTGAGTAATCAAGACGGTTTAGGCACCCCTTCATTTCCAAAAGAAGACTTTGACGCCCCGCACAATATGATGATGCAAATCTTTTCTAGCCAAGGTGTTAAATTTGACGATGTGGTCATTTGCCCACACTTTAATGACGAAAACTGCAGCTGTCGCAAACCCAAACTTGGCTTGGTTAAAGACTACTTAACTCAAGGTAAAATCGATTTTACCACCTCAGCCGTGATTGGCGATCGTGACACTGACGTCGAGCTTGCCAATGCCATGGGCATTAAAAGCTTTAAATACGACCGTACAACGCTTAACTGGGATGACATCGCCAATGCCCTATTAAGCAAAGGCCGTATCGCCACGGTAGTACGTACCACCAAAGAAACCGACATTAAAGTGACCATAGACTTAGACAGCCAAGCCAAAGGGGTAATTGAAACAGGCATCGGCTTTTTTGACCACATGCTTGATCAAATTCAAACCCACGGTAATTTCAAAATGGACGTCCACGTCGACGGCGATTTAGAAATTGACGACCACCACAGCGTTGAAGACACCGCCCTAGCCATTGGTGATGCGATTCGCCAAGCATTAGGCGACAAACGTGGTATTGCGCGTTTTGGTTTTAGCTTACCGATGGATGAAGCCAGCGGCGAGTGTTTAATGGATATCTCAGGGCGTCCATTTATTAAATTCAATGCAGATTTTGACCGTGAAATGGTCGGCGAAATGGCCACCGAGATGGTCCCGCATTTCTTCCGCTCATTTGCTGATGGCCTTCGTTGTACATTACACATTGGCTCAACAGGCGATAACGATCACCACAAAGTAGAAGCACTGTTTAAAGTCTTAGGTCGCACACTTCGCCAAGCGGTGAAAGTCGAAGGCGACATACTGCCATCAAGCAAAGGCGTTCTGTAAGGAGTTAACGTGACACAAGAATCTGTTTCTTCAATCAATGCCAATGACTTAACTGTAATTATCGACACGGGTTGCGCCAATTTAAGCTCTGTGCGTTTTGCGTTTGAGCGCCTAAAAGCCAATGTCGTTGTCAGTGCAGACTTTGATGTTATTCGCAGCGCCGCTCGCGTTGTTTTGCCAGGTGTTGGCACAGCAGGTGCGGCAATGGATGCGTTAAAGCAAAAAAACTTAATCGAGTTGATTAAAAGTTTAACTCAACCAGTGATGGGCGTGTGTCTTGGCATGCAAATGCTCGCCAATTTATCTAATGAACATGGCGGACGCAGTGAGCAAGATATTACCTGCTTAGGGCTTGTGCCTACAGATATTGGCGACCTTGACAGCAAAGGCTTGCCTTTACCCCACATGGGCTGGAACCAAATAGAGGTTAGCGACCATCCGCTATTTAACGGGATTGAAAATGGCAGCTATGTGTATTTTGTTCACAGCTACCGCGCGCCCATTAGTGAATACACCTTAGCCAGCAGCACTTATGGCGAATCATTCAGTGCGGCCATTGGTAAAGATAACTTTTTCGGGGTGCAATTCCACCCTGAAAAAAGCGCCAAAGTCGGTGCGCAGATTTTACAGAACTTTTTACAGATGGGATTAAACATGGGGACATCACAGTGATTATTCCAGCCATTGATTTAATTGACGGCCAAGTGGTGCGTTTATACCAAGGTGACTACGACAAACAAACCACCTTCGACTTAAGCCCGCTGGCACAACTGCAATCTTATCAAGCACAAGGTGCCAAACTGCTGCATATTGTTGACCTCACAGGGGCAAAAGATCCCGCTAAACGTCAAACCCAACTGATCAGCGAGTTAGCCGCTGGCCTTGAGGTTGATATTCAAGTGGGCGGCGGTATTCGCAGTGAAGAGCAAGTTGCAGAGCTGCTCAATATTGGGGTTAAACGTGTGGTGATTGGCTCACTGGCCGTTAAAGAACCTGAACTGGTAAAAAGCTGGTTTGTAAAATACGGTAGCGACGCTATTTGTTTAGCCCTTGATGTCAACATTAATGAGGCTGGCGAAAAAATAGTGGCGGTTTCTGGCTGGCAATCAGGTGGCGGTAAGTCATTAGAATCGTTAGTCGCCGAGTTTGAAAGCGTTGGCCTTAAACATGCTTTAGTTACCGACATCAGCCGTGATGGCACTCTGACAGGCGCTAATACTGAGCTTTATACTGAGCTTGCATCGGTTTACCCAAACATTTTGTGGCAAGCATCGGGCGGTATCGCCACCCTAGATAACGTAGCCGCAGTGCGTGACAGTAAAGCCTCAGGCATTATTATTGGTAAAGCCTTGCTTATTAATCAATTTACCGTTGAGGAGGCAATACAATGCTGGCCAAACGTATAGTTCCGTGTCTTGACGTTCGTGAAGGTAAAGTGGTTAAAGGCGTGCAGTTTCGCAACCATGAAATTGTCGGCGACATCGTTCCACTCGCCGCCCGATATGCCGAAGAAGGCGCAGATGAGCTGGTGTTTTATGACATTACCGCCAGTGCCCACGACCGGGTTATCGATAAGTCCTGGGTGAGCCGTGTTGCTGAACAAATTGATATTCCCTTTTGTGTGGCCGGTGGCATTAAAACCATTGAGCAAGCGCGCGAGAAACTGGCTTTTGGTGCCGATAAAATCTCGATTAACTCGCCAGCATTAACCGACCCAAGCTTAATATCGCGCTTGCAAGATGAGTTTGGTCGCCAATGTATTGTGATTGGGATTGACTCATACTACGACGCTGCAACTGACAGCTACAAAGTGAAACAGTTTACCGGCGATGAAGCCGCCACCAAAGACACCCAATGGTATACGCAAGATTGGGTTGAAGAAGTACAAAAACGCGGTTGTGGTGAAATTGTGCTTAACGTTATGAACCAGGACGGCGTGCGTGGCGGTTACGACATAAAACAATTAAGCATGATCCGCGCTATTTGTGACGTGCCATTAATTGCTTCAGGTGGTGCGGGCACCATGGAACACTTTAAAGAGGTGTTTGAACAGGCTAAAGTCGACGCTGCATTGGCTGCTAGTGTATTCCACAAAGGCATTATTGATATTGGCGAATTAAAGCAATATTTACACGCCAATCACATTGCCATTCGTTTATAACCTTGCCGAAAAAGAGAACACCAATGACTGATATCGTATTTGACAGCACAAGCGTAGATTGGGACAAACAACAGGGGCTTATCCCTGCAGTTGTTCAACATCACCTAACCGGCAAAGTGCTGATGCTAGGCTACATGGACCAAGCTGCATTAGAAAAAACCTTAACCACTAAACAAGTCACTTTTTTTAGCCGCTCAAAACAGCGTTTATGGACCAAAGGTGAAACCTCTGGTAATACCCTTGATTTAATCGCTATTGATAAAGATTGCGACAACGACAGTTTTTTAGTGCAAGTCATCCCAAACGGCCCAACCTGCCACACTGGCACAGAAAGCTGCTGGAAAGACGGTAACGCGCACCCTTTTATTGATAATCTGACCCACTTGATTATTTCACGTAAAGGCCAAAGCGCCGACTCAAGCTATACCGCGTCATTATTTGAGCGTGGCACTAAACGTATTGCCCAAAAAGTCGGTGAAGAAGGCTTAGAAACCGCCCTTGCCGCAGCCACTCATGACAAAGAAGAGCTGGTCAATGAAGCCTCAGATCTCATGTACCACTTAATCGTGCTACTAGAAGATCAAGGGTTATCAATGGCTGATATTAATAAAAACTTATTAGACCGCCACACCAAAGCCAGCAAATAGCCTAAATATCACCATGCTTGAGTATGGCTACATAAACAATAAAAAAGACGCCGCGGCGTCTTTTTTACTAAAAGGTAAACGTAAGTTTAGTTTTTATCACTTCGGGTAATGGTGAGATTACCATCCACATGCAAATCACGTTGCGGGTAAGCGATCACGACGTTATGCTCGTTAAACAACTCATAAATTCTAAATCTTATTTCACTTCTACGGCGACGAATGTCGGTTTCAGACACCGCATTAACCCAAAAAACGGTATCGAATGTTAATGCGTTATCGCCAAAATCTTCAAATAATACCAATGGTTTAGGCTTATCGTTAATGTCATCCCGCTCTGCTAATACTTGAAATAACAGTTTTTGAACTAACACAACGTCTGAGCCGTATGCCACACCAACACGCACAAAAGTACGTGCATTTTGATCAATTAACGTCCAGTTGGTCACGGTGTTTTCAAGTAACTGGCTGTTTGGCACCAACATATGCACACCGTCGTTACGACGAATAAGCGTAGAGCGAGTATTAATACATTCAACCACACCACGAGCATCGCCTACTTCTAAAAAGTCGCCAATACGAATTGGGCGCTCCCACATCAAAATCCAACCAGAAATGAAGTTGTTAATGATGTTTTGCGCGCCAAAACCCACACCAATCGCAATCGCACCCGAGACAAAAGCAAATGCAGTTAATGGGATATTTAAAATATCCATACTAGTAATAACCAAAATAGCGATGGTGAGTACTAAATACATACGAGAAAATAAGTGCACGGCATCTGCACTTACGTTGCGTCTGCGTAATGCACTAACAATGATTTTTCCGACTCGGCTAACGATAAACCAAGCAAGAAAAATATAAAGTGGCACTTGGATTATTTGTAATAAAGTAATTGGACTACTGTCATAAGTGAACACCACAAACGACAGAGCAGATAGCAATTCGTTAAAATCCATATACACCTCTTATTATTGTTTAAACATCTTAAATGCCACGACCATATTTTAGTAAAACCTCTGCTCGCCTGGTGGTCGGGTTTTGAGTAATCTTAAAAACCACATGTATTGTTCTGGATAGGCAGTAATCACCTGCTCTACAACTTTGTTTAATGCCAACGCTTCGTTTTCTTTACCCACCATATCTTGGGGGGCAATTGCAGGCATTACTGTCATAATAAATTGCCTATCTTGTTCATTATAACCAATTTTAACAGGCATCACTTGAGCATTACCGGCTTGAGCAAGACGACCAACCACAGGCAATGTTGCTTTAACTGTACCTAAAAACGGCGTAAATACGCTTTTATCTGGCCCTAAATCTTCATCGGGCAAATAAAAGAAGCTGTTATCTTTTTTAAGCTCTGCTAATAACGCACGGATCCCAGCTTCACGCATGTACACTCGGCCATTTTGGCTGCTACGCATACGATTGCTAAACCAGTTAAATAAGTCATTACGATGAGCCTTAGCCATGGTCACTAACGGAATTTCCATATTAACACGTAGCCCTGCATACTCCATTGGCCACACATGAGGCATGATAAAAATGATTGGCTGACCGGCATCTCTGGCCGCTTTAACATGTTCAAAACCATTCATTTGAATGCGACGCTTTAAATGTGCGGTAGATCTAAACAGTAATTCGGCTTGCGACAATAAGACCAACACAAACATTTTTACATTTTGCTCAACTAACGCTTCAACTTCTGTTTCCGACATTTCTGGAAAACAATGACTGATGTTAATTCTGGCTATCCTGATTGGTTTTTTGGCTATTTTCATCACAATAACCGCTAAACGTCTGGCAATAGGATCGCGAACACTGGCGGGTAAAATACCAAACAAAAACAACACAGCAATGGCTAACCATGTTGGCCAAAAACGCGGGTGTAACAACGCCATTTTAAAACGGGTATCAAAATGTTTTGCTTCTCGAGACAAAAGAACACTCCAAATAAACGTATACGAACAAAAACATCTCAATGTTAATATTCGGTGAAATATTATTATACCATTGTGCGTGAATAAGTAATGACTTAGCGAGAGTTTAAAGGTTTAAACAAGGCACATGACTAAAGAAATCGTTATTCTTTTTCAAAATCATGCAGCACATTGTAAGCCATTTTAAAAATCGCCTAAAAGGTATGCTCCAGCGGTTTGTGGTAATTAAAAGGGAACAACCATTGCGGCATGCATCACTTTAATCAAAAACCGTTGGACGCATTCTGAGTAATCACTTAGTCATTCGGTTCGTATTATACCAAGGTTTGCTAAACTCAAAAACAAAAGAGCCACTCAATTAAGAGTGGCTCTTAGTCATACAGATCCAAAATTTGGATTGGCGTATTAACCAGTGATTTATTTTTTACCCGAGTTTGCAGCTTCAACGCGTGATTTTAACTTCTGTCCAGGACGGAAGGTAACGACACGACGTGCAGAAATGGGAATATCTTCACCAGTTTTCGGGTTCCTTCCCGGTCTTTGATTCTTGTCCCTAAGGTCAAAGTTGCCAAAGCCAGATAACTTGACCTGCTCACCATTTTCGAGTGCTTCACGAATTTCTTCAAAAAAAGACT
Organism: Shewanella inventionis; assembly: GCF_019931735.1. Lineage (NCBI taxonomy): Bacteria > Pseudomonadati > Pseudomonadota > Gammaproteobacteria > Alteromonadales > Shewanellaceae > Shewanella > Shewanella inventionis. The sequence continues at coordinate 3,306,272 of NZ_CP082926.1, forward strand.
CAACCATCTCTTTGGCTACACGTTTATTAATGCCTAACGTTTCAAAAAGATGCTCTGCCATTTCGGCTTTGGTAAGTGCCATACTTTAATCCCTCAACGATGCGTTGAACTCGGTCTTAAGAGCCGATAAGACTGAATCCATAGTTTCAGTGATATCTTTTTCTTCAAGTGTACGAGTAGTGTCTTGTAATGTAAGTGCGATAGCGAGGCTCTTTTTGCCAGGCTCAACACCTTTACCTTGGTATACATCGAACAAGTTTAAGCCAACCAACTGATTTTCGCCAACTTTTCTTATCAAATTCATAACATCAGTGGCAGAAACTGCTTCATCTACTACAAGCGCAATATCGCGACGGTTAGCAGGAAACTTAGATACAGCTTGGGCTAGCGGCAAACGGGCGTGCAATAATGCATCCAGTTCTAACTCAAAAACAATTGTTTTGCCATTGAGTCCAAACGGCTTTTCCAAACTAGGATGGATAGCGCCGATGTAACCAATGACTCGATTATTTCTTAATATTTCAGCACATTGTCCTGGATGCAGCGCAGGATGTGTTGCCCCTTTAAAACTAAATTCAGAAGAGGCAACTGTCAAGCCAAGAATTGCTTCTAAATCACCTTTTAAATCAAAGAAGTCGACAGTTTTTGACTCCATTGACCAATGTTCTTCGTTTTGCACACCTGAAATAACCGCGCCCAGCATGGCTTGCTGGCGAACGCCAGAATCTGCTTGTGCATCAGGAACAAAGCGCAAACCGGTTTCAAATAATCTTACTCGACCTTGTTGACGGCTCTGGTTGTAACCCACAGCGGTTAATAATCCAGTAAACATAGACAAACGCATTGCCGACATTTCGATTGAAATAGGATTTGGTAACACCATGGCTTCTTGGCCTGGGTGCACTAAATTTTGCATTTTAGGGTCAACAAAGCTGTAAGTTACTGCCTCTTGGAAACCACGAGCAACAAAAATGCTACGCACACGCTTAAGCGAAATGTCTGCTTCTTTGTGATCTGGCATGGTAAGCGATGCTTGTGGGGCGGTATTAGGGATGTTGTTGTAACCATAAATACGTGCCACTTCTTCGATTAAATCTTCTTCAATCGCCATGTCAAAACGGTAAGTTGCAGTTGTAACCTGCCATGCATCATTTGCTGTTTCAACGCTAAAGCCTAAACGCTGTAAAATCTCTACTACGTCAGCATCAGGAATATGATGACCTAAGGTTTTATCTAACTTACTGCGACGTAATGTGATCTTTGCCGCTTTTGGTAAATGCTCAGCAGATACCGCTTCAATCACTTGCCCTGCTTCACCACCACAAATATCAAGCACAAGACGTGTAGCACGGTCCATTACTTTGTGTTGTAGCTCAGGGTCAACGCCGCGTTCAAAACGGTGTGACGCGTCTGTGTGCAAGCCTAAACGACGCGACTTACCCATAATGGCAAGAGGGGCAAAAAATGCGCACTCTAACAAGATGTCTTGGGTGTTTTCATTAACGCCAGTGCTTTCGCCGCCAAACACACCTGCAAGTGCAACGGCTTGTTTGTCGTCGGCAATCACTAAGGTGTCGTTTGGCACGGTAATTTCGTTACCATCAAGCAAGGTTAACTTTTCAACGCCATCGGCTAAACGCACGGTAATACCGCCGTTTAGGGTGTTTAAGTCAAACGCGTGCATTGGTTGACCAAATTCAATCAGCACATAATTGGTAATGTCGACAATCGGGTCGATTGAACGAATACCGCTTCGACGCAGCTTTTCTTGCATCCATAACGGCGTGGCAGCATTAACATTGATATTTTTAACCACACGACCTAAATATCGTGGGCATAAATCTGGCGCAACCACGTTGATGCTAAATGGTGCATCAATTGTGGCATCAACTGCTTGCCATGTTGGCTCCGTTACTGCTTGACGGTTTAATACGCCCACTTCGCGCGCAAGACCTGCCATGCCTAAACAGTCGGCACGGTTAGCAGTTAAATCAACATCAATGATGGCATCATCAAGTTGTAAAAATTCACGTACATTCACACCTAATGGTGCATCTTGTGGCAGCTCAATAATGCCATCGCTTTCGATGTCGATGCCAAGCTCACCGTATGAGCACAACATGCCCATTGAAGGTTGGCCACGTAATTTGGCTTTTTTGATTTTAAAGTCGCCAGGTAATACTGCGCCAACCATAGCAACAGCCACTTTTAAACCTAAACGACAGTTTGGCGCACCACAAACGATATCAATTAGCTCGTCGCCACCCACATTGATTTTGGTTACACGTAATTTGTCAGCATCAGGGTGCTGGCCACATTCAACCACTTCGCCAATGATCACGCCGCTAAAATCAGCCGCTACAGGGTCTACGCCGTCGACTTCAAGGCCGGCCATGGTAATTTGGTGTGATAACTCGTCACGACTTACAGATGGGTTAACCCACTCACGAAGCCAAGATTCACTGAATTTCATCTAATTATTGCTCCGTTATTTGAATTGCTTAAGAAAACGTAAATCGTTTTCGAAGAAGGCACGTAAATCATTTACGCCGTAGCGCAACATGGTTAAACGCTCTACGCCCATACCAAAAGCAAAACCAGAGTATTTTTCAGGGTCAATGCCCACACTGCGCAGTACATTTGGGTGCACCATACCGCAGCCTAAAACCTCTAACCATTTACCGTTTTTACCCATTACGTCTACTTCAGCTGAAGGCTCAGTGAATGGGAAGTAAGATGGACGGAAACGCACTTCTAAATCTTCTTCAAAGAAGTTGCGTAAAAAGTCATGCAAAATGCCTTTTAGCTCTGCAAAATTAACATTTTCTGCCACCATCAAACCTTCAACTTGGTGGAACATTGGCGTGTGAGTTTGATCGTAATCGTTACGATAAACACGGCCAGGAGAAATAATACGCAAAGGCGGTTTTTCGTGTTCCATTGTGCGAATTTGCACGCCCGAAGTTTGGGTACGCAACATCACTTTTGGATTAAAGTAAAAGGTATCGTGATCGGCACGAGCAGGGTGATGTTCAGAAATATTTAATGCATCAAAGTTGTGAAAATCATCTTCGATTTCAGGCCCTTGCTTAACAACAAAGCCTAATTCACCAAAAAAGGTTTCTATCCGTTCGATAGTGCGAGTCACCGGATGTAAGCCACCGATCTCTAAGGTACGCCCTGGTAAAGTCACATCGATTTTTTCAGCAATTAATTTTGCTTCAAGTTCCGATGCTTTTAATCCGTCGATACGCTCAGACAGCTTTTGCTGTACCGCTTGCTTAGCTTGGTTGACGGCTTGTCCAAAGGCAGGTTTTTCTTCTGCGCTTAAGGATCCCATCATTTTCATCATGTCCGTGATTTTACCTTTTTTACCAAGGTAATCGACACGGATATCATCCAATGTCTTTAGATCACTGGCCTTGTCAATGACCTCTAAGGCTTGTTCTACGATCTCGGTTAACTGCTGCATGTTATCATCCACTGCATTTGTGCATATCAATGCGATTGGGCGTCTGCTTCGACTATCAAATAAATCAACTAATTTGATAGTGCCGACGCGATAGTTTAACTCGTGTTATTTGCACAACGAGCCAAAGCTAGGGTTAAAATAAAAGAGTGAAATTTTACGTGAGCGACCGCAAATTTGCTAGTCATAATTGGACTTTTTAGTGGCAAATAGCTGTATTTAACTGCTATTTCGTTTCGTTGGCTTATCAGACATGGCTCACGCGCTCAATTCACTACAAGGACACTGTAATATTTACTGCGTTATATATTAGCCATCACCACAAGAATGTGGTCTTTGTTACTGTTTAACATCGCTTATAACGCCGTTAGAAATGTTGAGAGTAGCACAATGGGCTCACTGCAATTTCTGGCTTATTCTTAGGTTTTTTTGCTACGCAATCTCTGATCACTTATTTATCCCGATTGGTATCATTGATTAACGACAAAAAAGGTGCATTGAGCACCTTTTTATCCGTAATGATTGTCATTTTAAATAGTGACCGTAGAGGTCATCATGTTAAAAATTAACACTGGTTTTGCCTTTCTCTCCGTCATTATCGACTACAGTTAGCTCAACGCTTTTTTCACGACGACTTAAGCTGTAGGTAACTATTCCAGATGCTTTTCGACCACTATTAAATAACCATTGATGCTGTTTAATCACCCCATCTTGATCATAACTGGTTGAAATAAACAACTTGATAAACCACAGATTAATTTGGCTAATTTGTGCTGTAGGCGCCACATTTTCGGCCTCAAGAACCACATTAACGGTTTGTGATGTGGTTGCCACCTCACCTTTGTCGTCGGTTACAGTTAATTGCACCAGGTATTCACCCGACTCTGCGTATTGATGTGATGCACTCGCCCCGACAGCCGTGGCGCCATCTCCAAAGTCCCACTGCAATTGAACAATGTCTCCATCACTGTCAGCAGATGTCGACAATACCTGTAATAGACTTCCGGTTAATTGCTGTTCAAAACTGGCTAAAGGAGCAAGGTTTACCGGGGTAAATTGCAGTGACACAATCACAGGATCATGATCTGATGAGCGAAACGCATGATCTTGATAGAGTGATTGTTGTTGCAGATCAGACTTATACTCTAGGTTATAATCAAGCACAATCGGTTCATCCGCATTGATGTGCCATTCCGTTATCCCTACTACATCATCAAGCAGTGCATTGTTAGCCAATGCATGATCAAGTTGTCCAGACTCGCCAGCAAACACATATGAATAAGGCGTTTGAACACCAAGGTGATGGCTTAATTCGTGGTAACCATGGCTTGCTAACATGCTCAACGGATCTTCTTTGGCATAGGCATTTAAATCGCCTATAACCAATACCTTGCTGTTTGGATACTGATCGGCTAACCATTGCCCTATCGCATCTGTGGCTCGCGTACGTGTGATATTACAATTACCTTGACCGTCAAGGGTGTCTGGATCATTTGCGCTATTGCAATCACTGCCTTTTGACTTAAGATGATTGACTGCTACTACCACAGTTTCATCGCTGCCATTCACAGTAAAAGCTTGGGTTAACATCGGCCTATTTTTGCTGTCATCAAATAATATTAATCCACTATCATCAACGGGTGAATTGCTTGATGACAAAATACGTGCAGCACCAGAAAGTGACAACTTATCGGTACGATAAATCATGCCAACACTAATGGCATCACTACCAATTTGCGCCACATTTGGGATAACAACATCATAGAGGCTTGCTCCAATGGCAGCATTTAATCCTGTCACTAAGTCGTAAATTGCAGAGGTGCTGTCATAGCCATCGTTTTCAATTTCCATTAATCCAAAAACATCGGCATTAATGGTGTGCATTGCACTGATAATTTTTGTACGTTGGCGCTCAAACTCAGCGGCAGAATCGGCACCACGCTCCGTTGGAAAACCGCCACCGATCCCATCACCATTAAAGTAGTTAAGTACGTTAAAACTGGCAATACGTAAATCACTATCACTGACCAGCTCTGGAGAGGTTTGACGAGGATTAGTTTGCACCACATTAACAACATGGGTAGGCAAAATACGATATTGGCTAAAGCCATAATGCATCACACCTTCAAGCTCTGTAATACTGTCGCCCACTCGTAATGAATTGTCTGCCGACAAACCTGGTGCTGGATATGGGATAACAGCAGGGTTTTGACTAGTAGAACCGTCATCTAAAATAATGCTGTCTTTGGCGTTTGCTTCAGTAACCGCAAGTGCATCTGCACCGGGCGTCGCAACTTGTGTACCAATAAAGTGACGTTGAGAGCCGAGTAATACCTCGCCGTATCGCCCTAAACTGTATACATCATTAACAACTAATGTTTGTTCAAATCTAACTCTCATGCCTTCTACACGCTCAAGCTGCTGAGTTTCTGCCATGGGTAATGTTACCGTTGCCGCTGCAGGCAATACCTGTTCATTAGCACATAAGGCAAACTGGCTCACTCCAGATAATTGAGTTGTGCCGTTATATTCAGACACAGTTGCAGCAATTCGAACACGATCGCCTACATTCACTGCTAAGGGCTGGTTAGCAGTGTAAACAAAAATACCTTCTGAGGTATCTGCATCAGCATCTACTTGGGCATCAGCCATTTGCAAAAACAGCCCTGATAAGCCTGTTTGATTATCGCTGGTTACAATAGCTTCAACCACCACAGAGTTACCGACCATAGGGCTGGTTTGTGTGTTACCTTGTATCTCATGGATTGCTACCGCAGCTTGACCACACACAAATTCGACAGGATCAACGGGGTCGACAGGATCAATCGGGTCAACTGTTCCTGTTCCAGAAAATAAACCTAAATCAGCCACATCATCTTGAGCAAAACCTTGCCAGCCCGTTAATGTTACCGCATCGTCAACCACGATATCTGGTGTCAGATTATCAATATCTCGACGGAGAGTATTATTTTGTGTCGATAAGTCTCCACTGCCCCACTCAGCTCCTGGGTCATTCCCCACTTGGCCAAGTGAATCAACAACCACATCATTATGGGTTAACACAATGGCGTCATCTCCATTGAAAAAACTGGCACTACTTGTCTGCTGCGCTAAAGCTAAAATATCTGCAGAAGCATCATTATCGGCAACCACAAAGGTTGCATTCGCTGCAACACTGCCAATTAAACTGATGTTGGTTGAGGCAGTTGTACTACCATTAAAATAAAATGATAAAACATAATCACTTAAATCAATGGTATTAGCCGTTGGGTTAAATAATTCGATGGCTTTATTGTTGCTGCTACCTTCGATATATTCGGAGATAAGTAAGTCTTGTGAATTGGCTTGAAATGCCATAAGTGTTGATATTGAAACGGCAAGCAAAGTCTTATTGCTCAACATAATTGACCCCTATTACGATTGATTAATGTAATTAATTACTTGTACTTGATATGTCTATTTAAGAATTATTAGATAAATATCAGTCAAGCGAGGGCAACTATATCCTTATGCAATGACACACCTGTTGCAATTGTGTTGCACAGGTGTTTCAGAAATATAAAAACCGCCCATTAAGAGCGGTTTTCAAGAAATACGATTGGTTTTAAGATTTTTTATTTACATCAACAATATAACGCCCTTGAAGCCAATTACGACCAATTAATAGTTTATAGCCCATTTTAGTGCGATCAGCTAAATTGACATCGACTAGGTATTCTTCGCCTGGCACACCGACATTTAATCTCACTGTATAGCGTGATTCAGTGCCCTGAGCATTACGGATCAACGCGGTGCTACGAATTTTGGTACGAAGCTCGACTTGTTCACCTTTTTCATTTTCAGTGGTAAAAGTAATGATTTTACCAATGTTGTTATCAATGTTGACTGTATCTTCGTTTTCGACTTGAATATTAACCGCATGCAACGAGTTTTGTCCCGCTCCGGTATCGATTCGAGTATCAAATAACAACCCTGTTTGCTTAATACTGAGGGTAGCAACCGGGCCTATAGTTTTATTATGTGCAACGTCAACAACATAACCTTTTTTTATAAAATTACGCCCAATAAGCAGCTTGTAATTCATGTGGCTGCGGTCGCGTAGGTTAACATATACCTTATGTAAATCACCGGGATGGCCCACGTCTAATTTAACCATATAACGGGTTTCTATGCCTTGAGCGTTTTTAACTTTTGAAGTACTCACAATCTCGGCCTGCATGCGTTGTTTTTGGCCTTGCTCATTTTCTGTGGTGAACTCAATCATTTTACCTATATTGTGTTTCATCTGCTCAGATGCACCACCAATAATGTGTAAATCGACTGCGTGTAAAGAGGTATTAACAGCGCCGGTATCAATACGTGCTTTAAACATTAATCCAGAATTGTCTACCGTCATTGACTCAACTTGACGCAAAAGTGTAAATTGCTCACTTGCAAAAACAGACACTGAAACTAAACAACATAACAAAGCAGAAAACACAATACTTCTAAACATCATCAATCCCAAAGAGTTAAAACATGTAACCTAAAATGTGTTGCATTTTGCGTTTAACGTAATAAATGATCAATTTCTTGATCGAATAAATTTTTAATTAGCCCAGAAAACTCGGTAATAAAAATGCTTTGCTCTGGAGTGGCATTTTGATTAGCCACTGAAGCTAAAATTTCTTCTAAATCATAGACAATTGCATCAATTTCACGGATAACCATGTTACGTTGAGCAAATGACAATTGCGGATTTTGACCACAAACCATAATGATCTGAGCAGATAATTGCTCCTCAAATAACTCCATCACAGTTTCCGCTGCGGCAGCATTGTTTTCAGACGCTTCAAACAAGCCTAAGTGCTCAGTCAAATACTGAATTAAATGCATATATCCGTCTTTATCGGTAACCATGTTTTCACCTTTATTTACGACTAATTTTATAAAAATGGCTTCGATCTATTGATAAAAGCCACAATTAAACTGTTCAGTGTTATTGCGATAATGTTAGCACAAATGACACTGGAACAACTAAGCTGATACTCGGTAAGCCTGCGATTTCTCTTAACTTTTCAACACCAGCCACCAAATTAAACTCATCAGCTTGAACCAACACAGGTGCAAAGCTACTCACGACCAGTTTATTATCTGATAACTTAGCAATTAACACGTCAATCGTTTTATTTTGCTTTTTACCATGCATAGCAACTGAGGCATTAATTTGTGTCGTGAGTGTATCACCCACTTTCATTCCCATTAAAAGCTTAGGATTAATGAGGGCGTTCACTTTAAGCTGTGGGAATTGTGCCACCTCAAACAAAATAGTTTGCATACGTTCGTCACGTATTTGTATTCCCGTATCAACCGAATTAAGATCAATACTTAATGCAAACGCACCAGCATCGGTTAATGAGCCGGCGACCTGCTTAAAGTGATGTACCTCAGCAATATCGTTTTTCTTGACTGAAATAAAGCTGACACGTGAATGATCTTGATTGACTTGCCAATCGCCTGCCATGGCTTGAAAACTTAATAACCCAGCAGCGAATAAAGGTAATGCTATTTTCATCATTTCGTCCTTTTTGTTAATAATGACACGTTATACCACTACAAAAACAAGTATAGATGACGACTCCACCGATTTGACAATTGTCATTATTTTACTTTCGCAAGCCATTTATCTAATGCTTGTGCAAATGCGTGCTTATCCGCTTGTGAGAAACTATTTGGTCCACCGGTATGTATACCACTGCTGCGCATTTCTTCCATAAAGTCTCGCATGGTCAGGGTTTGCTTGATGTTTTCAGTGGTATATACCGTCCCTCTAGGGTTGAGCACCAGCGCCCCTTTTTCAATTGCATCAGCCGCCAATGGAATATCGGCAGTAATCACCAAATCCCCTTTGCTTACCTGTTTAACAATATAATTATCGGCCTCATCAAAGCCTGAGCTGACTCTAATCATCGAAACAAATGGAGAAATAGGCACTTTTATCAGTTGATTAGCCACCAATACTAGCTGAATCGATTTGCGTTCAGACGCCCTAAATAACATCTCTTTAACGGCATTTGGACACGCATCAGCATCGACCCAAATTTTATTGCTTATCACGCGATAATGCTCCTGTTTATTAACACAGATTAAGGTGCTAACCGATCTATTTGCCACTCGCTATCTGTTTTACTGTACATAAATCTGTCATGTAGGCGATGCTCACCACCTTGCCAAAATTCGATACTGCTTGGACGCACTAAATAACCGCCCCAAAATTTAGGTAAAGGCACCTCGCCTTGGGCGTATTTTGCCTTCATTTCAGCAAATTTTCCTTCTAAAGCCTGGCGCGCTGAAATTTTACTCGATTGCTTTGATACCCATGCAGCAATTTGGCTGTCTTTGGGCCTACTCATAAAATATTTAGCCACTTCTATCATCGACAAAGGTTCAGCCTCACCGACGATTGCAACTTGACGCTCTAATGGGTGCCAAGGAAACAACAAACTGATTTTACTGTTTGCAGCAATTTGCTTGGCTTTACGGCTTTCGAGATTAGTAAAGAACACGAACCCCTTGTCGTCAAAACGCTTAAGTAACACGATGCGTTGAAAGGGTTGGCCTGTTTCATCTACTGTGGCGACACACATTGCGGTCGGATCTGTCAGCTGAGCATCTTTGGCCTGCTGGATCCATTTTTCAAATAAATCCATTGGATTTTGAGGTAAATCACCACGCCTTAAACCACCTTGAGTGTACTCACGGCGAATATCACTTAAATCACTCATTTGTGCTTCCTTGTTTATACTCACTCGATCTATTTTACGCTGAGCTATTACATAAAAGCCAACATCTAAACCTTGGCTTTACCATTTAATACCATTTCCAATCATGACCGGTTCAAACAAATAATGATTAAATGAGATAACACACCATTTTTTAATTAAGCCTTTACCGGAACCCAACAAAAGTAACCGAGAGTGGCTATCTTGTTTCGGCCTGATTACATTAATTCGGGGTTCAAAATTTCAGTACCGAGCTGTTGAAAGTGGCCAAAATACACCTGATAATTTTGCTCTATAGGGTATGTGCAATGGGCTAAACAGATATTTTTAGGCTGGTTTGCGGCTATAACGGGAACATTAAATCCAATTGAGTCCCAACTAATGGGTTGCAATAATGCCAATAATTGCGCAGCGACTGGATTATCAGAGTCTGCCATATCAAAATTGGTTTCTACACTCACATAAGAGCTTTGCTCCTGCGGAGTAATGTGAATGGTAAAATATTGCTCGTCTTTTATGCCGTTAACTGAAAAGCCTAATGGGCTAAATAAGTGAGCATCTAGGTTAAACCCAGCAAATAATGTGCTTAAACCTAATCGTTCACACACTTGCTCGACACTTTGCTCTGTTGAAGTTAAATACTGAGCGATAGGGCCGCTAATGTGATACATCAGTAGCTCGCTAGTCTTATCTTGTGCCGCGATCAAAGAGGTGTCACTGGTAAAAATAAAATGGTGATGACTGTCAAGGTGACCAATTCGACAAGCTTTTCCGGGTATGTATTGACGTAACCGGGCAATGTCATCGGCAAACGTAGAGGCTTGTAAATGGGCTAAATATTCATTCTTGCGTTGATAGCTCACAAACGCCACGTTTTTAACGCCAATATGCTCAAGCAATGCCAGTAAGCTGTCTATTAAAGTCGATAATCCGCAAGTTAACATAACAATGCGGTTATCCCATACAAATAGGCTCGATTCACTTAATAAATAGGCATCGCAATGTTGATTATCAATAACAGAAATAATGTCTGCTTTAGCAAGACTGACGATTTGAGTCCAAAAATCTGAGCCCAATAGACGTAATGAGCCATGAGTGGATGCGGTTATGATCTCAACTTTTTTTTCAGAACCTTCAAAAAACATCAGTGTAGTTAACCTTTAAATACAGTAATGGCGTCACGATAAATAAAGGCTTAGTTATTATGCATAACTAAGCCTCATATTACGTATTCATCATCTTACGCTTACATTTAGAAATCTTCTAAATAAGTGTAACCTTCGAGTCCGATTTGTAACTCTTCTAAAATGCTAGCACGCTCATCTTCAACAATGTGTTGAGTCACTAACTCTTCGAAGGTACGCATAAACTCATCAGCATCCAAGTTAACATAACGTAATACGTCAGCCACGGTATCACCTTGGAGTACCGACTCAATATTTGCAGCACCATCGGCATCAAGACGAACAACTGCCGAGTTAGTATCACCAAATAGGTTATGCATATCACCTAAAATCTCTTGATATGCTCCCACCATAAAGAAGCCGATTAAGTATGGGCTTTCTTCACTCCACGCAGGCACGGGTAATGTGGTTTCAATACCCTGACCATCTACGTATTGGTCTACAATACCATCTGAGTCACAGGTAATGTCTAACATTACAGCGCGGCGCTCAGGCGCTTTGTCTAGGCCAGACAAAGGCAATACAGGGAATACCTGATCGATACCCCATGCATCTGGTAACGACTGGAATAAAGAGAAGTTAACAAAAAACTTATCTGCAAGCTTTTCGTTAAGTTCATCAATAATTGGACGGTGGTAACGATTGTTATTACTCAACAACCCCTTCACTTCATGACATACACGTAAGTGAGTTTGTTCAGCCCATGCACGGTGCGCTAGGCTAAATTGGCCAACAGCAAATAATGAATGTGCTTCAGCGATATCACTTTGAGTATCATGATAAATCTCAATAATGGCACGTTGATCATGTCCGCCACTGATTTCTTCCCACGACTGCCACATATTGTGTAATAGTTGCGGTGCATCTTCTGCAGGCGCTTCAATTACTTCGGGCATGTACGCTTCTGTACCAATCACATCAGTAATTAATACCGCATGATGCGCAGTTAAATGGCGGCCAGACTCAGAAATAATACGCGGCATTGGCTGCTCGTACTCATTACATAAGTCAGTTAACACATTAACGATGTTGTTAGCATATTCGTTCAAACCATAGTTCATCGAATTGTTGCTTTGGCTACGAGTACCATCGTAGTCAACGGCTAAACCACCACCAACGTCAAAACACTTGATGTTTGCGCCTAACTGACGCAACTCACAATAAAAACGCCCCGCTTCGCCCACACCTTGGCGGATATCACGAATGTTGGCAATTTGCGAACCTAAGTGAAAATGCAATAGCTGAAGAGAGTCAAGCATGTTAGCGCTTTTTAGTTCAGCAACAACTTTCAATACTTGAGCCGCAGACAACCCAAACTTTGACTTTTCGCCGCCACTAGCTTGCCACTTGCCTTTACCCTGGAATGCCAATCGAACGCGCAGACCTAAACGAGGTGTCACACCTAACTTAGACGCCTCTTCAAGCACCATTTTAAGTTCAGACATCTTCTCAAGTACGATATACACTTTATGGCCTAGTTTTTCACCAATAAGGGCTAAGCGAATGTATTCTTTGTCTTTGTAACCATTACACACAATAACAGAGCTGGCTTTTTGCGCCATGGCCAAAACAGCCATTAACTCTGGTTTACTTCCCGCCTCTAGGCCAAGTTGTGGCACTTCTTTTGATTTTTGACTGGCAAGAATTTCTTCAACAACGGTTTGCTGTTGGTTCACTTTAATCGGGTAAACTAACAAATAATCATTTTGATAGTCGTACTTAGTAATGGCATCGTTAAAAGCTTCACATAAGCTTTCCACTCTGTGGTGCAAAATCTGTGGGAAACGCACAAGTACCGGTAACGAAACGCCCGCTTGAACCATATTTTTGGCTAATTCATTTAAGCCAACTTTATGATCAGGATTTTGAGGATCGGGTGACACCGTCACTTCGCCATCTTCACGTATACCGTAAAAACCTTGGCTCCAGTGAGTCACGTTATAACCCGCGCGAGCATCTTCGATAGACCAATCAGACATAATTATTTTCCGTATTTGTATCAAAGTTAGCAGTACTTTTTATGCGACTGCTTGTTAAAATCCAGATAACGACCTAGCGCTATCTTTGGTATTCAGTTGCCATCTTTTGTATCTTTAACATGAGGTTAGCGTCTTTACCGGCACGTTGAACTCTCGATGTTATAAATGTTAAATAAAACTACGTTATGTAAGGTCAAACATCCCTATTAACATGCTCATGTTTTAATTAAAGGCATAACACATCTTAGTCTTACATTTGCATGGCTTGCAAACATTGTCGGCTAAACATAATCCAATTTATGTAACGAGTGTTTTACTGTTTAAATTAAAAATAAGATCACTTTATCAACGATAAACCTACTTGTAAAAATCGGCGCAATTAAAACCTGCAATGCAGTCTAATGCAAGTAAATTACCCATTAATTACCATAAAAGCCCTGATTTTCTGCCATCAAACCAGTTCAATTAAGCACTAAGCCAATAAATCAATTTCAACTCACGGTAATTGGCACAACCTAGCGTTGATTTACGTGTATAATTAACCGATTGAAACACCTTTTCATCTTTTATTAAGTAGAGTCATTCATGATACAAATCGGTAAACGTTATTCATTAGAAGTCGTAAAGCAAGTGAACTTTGGGGTTTACTTAAATGCTCAAGAGCTAGGACAGGTCTTGCTTCCTAATAAATTTGTCCCTGCCGGTTGTAATGTCGGTGATATGGTCGACGTATTTCTTTACCTAGACTCAGAAGATATTGTGATTGCCACCACCCAAAAAGCACTTGCCCAAGTAGGCGAATTTGCTTACTTAAAAGTAGTCGCTACAGGCCCTTACGGTGCATTTTTAGATTGGGGATTAGACAAAGATTTACTGCTACCTTTTGGTGAACAACACAAACCGGCAGAAGAAGGCCGTTCATATTTAGTGTATGTCCATGCCAATCATGCCGATGAGCGCATTATGGCATCATCTAAAGTGGATAAGTTTGTCGACAAAACTGAAGCCCATTATAGCCCTGGTGAGCAAGTAAACTTAATTATCGGTGGCACCACCGATTTAGGCTACAAAGCCATTATTAACAATAAGCACTGGGGTGTTATCTACACCAATGAGGTTTTTCAAAAGCTTCGCTTCGGCCAAAAGTTAACCGGATTTATTAAAACCATGCGCAGTGACGGCAAAATTGATTTGGTTTTACAAAAAAGCGGTAAAGAAGATTTAGACAAAAACGCCCGTCTTATCATTAATAAACTGCGAAGCGCTGATGGATTTTTACCTTTGCATGATAAAACCGATGCAGACATCATTTACGACCAACTCGGTATGAGTAAGAAGGCCTTTAAAAAATCGATAGGCGGTTTATTTAAAGCAGGTGACATCAGCATTGACAGCGATGGTATTCGCTTAACCATGTAAATTAAGGTTATCGCAAATACATAATGAGTGGGTAGCGACTCACTCATTATGTCATTTCTTTCTAAGCCACAATAATACAAGTATTACAGCGATTTTTTATAAGGACAGTGTATGGAATTGACGTCATTAGAAGCCCGCGTTATCGGATGCTTACTTGAAAAAGAGCTCACCACCCCCGACCAATATCCTCTATCACTTAATTCGTTAACCCTCGCCTGCAATCAAAAAAGTAGCCGCGAACCTGTAATGTCATTAAGTGAATCCGAAGTTCAAACCATTATTGATGACTTAACTAAAAAACGTTTTATCAGTGAGCAAACCGGGTTTGGCAGTCGCGTTGTCAAATACAAGCATCGTTTTTGTAATACCGAATTTAGTGAATTGCAACTCAGTAGCGCTGAAGTCGCATTGATATGTGTACTGCTTTTACGTGGCCCACAAACACCAGGCGAACTTAAAACTCGAACACCGCGCTTACATGAATTTAGTGACGTGAGCCAAGTAGAGGCGACATTACTGGGTTTGAGCCAACGAGATACACCGCTTGTTGTGCAACTAGCTCGCGAGCCAAACAAGCGAGATTGCCGTTTTTTAGAGTGCTTTAGCGGCAACATTGATGAACACCAAATCAATAGCGGTGAGCATATACAAGTCTCAGCTCAAACACAGCACAGTTTGGCACAAGAAGCGCGCATCGCAGAATTAACAGAAAGAGTTGACGCACTAGAGCAAAAAATGGCTCGGCTTGAAACTTTACTCGACTAATCCGTTGAGCATGTGTGTAAACTCAAATATGAGGCCATCATTGGCATCATCTCAGCCAGACAATTAATGCGTGTCATCCAAGGATTATTTTTATGCAACACGTCTCAGTGCCCTCGGGGCTGTCTCATATTGGGTTATTGGCCAAATATGAACTTAGTAAACGCTTTACCAATAAAAGTGGCATGGTAGCCCTAATCGCTTTTATGCTTATTTGGGCGATTTTATTACTTTACCCTATCAAAAGTGCCTCTGAATTTATTATGGAACCTAATTTCAGAAGCTTCACAGAAGCCCTATTTGGCCCCGGCAGTTTACAACATTTATTTGAATGGCCTGTTGCTGAATTTGCCGTGTTTTGGCTCGCAGCTTTATATTTATTTCCTCTGTTCAGCATTTTTATTGCCGCGGATCAATTCAGTTCAGACAAGCAGCGTGGCAGTTTACGTTTTTTAACCTTAAGAGTAAGCCGCAGCAGTCTTTTTTTGGGGCGTTTTGCGGGGCAAATGCTGATCCAATTGTCGTTAATTATACTCACTCTACTCGCAACCATTATCATGGTTGTCAGTCGTGATATGACGTTACTGGCTGCGGCGCTGAGCACCAGCTTATTGGTCATGGTTAACCTTTTTATCGTAGTATTACCCTATACAGCAGCCATGGCGCTATTGTCATTGCATGCTAACTCAGCAAGACAGGCGAGTATTTTTGCGATTATTCTTTGGGCATTAGTATCCATTGTTATCGGATTAATTAATTTCAAATTTCCGCAATTGAGTGGATTGAGTATCATTTTACCTGGTTCTCAAATTTCGAGCATGATAAATACCCAAGGCATTAGCTCGCTAGCCTACTCGCCAATTCCGTTATTGCAAACCGTTGTTATTTTAGGACTGGGTAATTTATTAATGAAACGGAGTGCCCTATGAGCCTAATTCAATGCAATAACTTATCGAAACACTACCCTAATAAATTAGCGCTAGACAATGTTAACCTAAGCTTAAACGCTGGTGCACCAATTGCGTTAGTTGGCCCAAATGGTGCAGGTAAAACCACACTGTTTAGCTTACTGTGTGGTTATATTCAGCCCACTCAAGGCAGCGTGACGATCCTTGGTCATGCACCTGGTAGTAAGGCACTTCAAGGGGTGTTATCTGCCCTACCGCAAGATGCAGAACTTGACCCACATTTTAGTATTGCCTCGCAGCTACAATTTTTTGCAACACTGCAAGGCTTCAGTCAAGCCGAAGCCAAACAAGAAGTATCTCGAGTATTAAGTTTGGTCGATTTAGCACAGTCAGCACAAGCCAAACCCAAAAGCCTTAGCCATGGTATGAGCAAACGAGTCTCTATTGCGCAGTCGTTAATTGGCTCACCTAAAATTGTATTACTTGATGAGCCAACTGCAGGGCTCGATCCTGCCAATGCTAAAAAGATACGCCAAATCGTTAAAGATTTATCAAGTGAAACCACCTTTTTAATCAGCTCTCACAACTTAGATGAACTTGAAAAACTGTGCGATCAGGTGGTGTATCTTGAACAGGGTAAACTACAGAAATCGGTGTCGATTAAAGCCAGTCAGGCAACAGATTTTATTACATTAACGATGCAAACATGCGATATGGATAGCCTGCATCAACAACTACTCGGATTAGCCCAGGTTATTGAAGTTAAACGCAGTGGTGATGAGCAGTATGTTATTGAGTATCATAAACAAAGTAATTTTGAGCTAGAACAACAAATCCTGGGCTTGTTAGCAGAAAAGCAATGGCGATACAAAGCCATACTTAAAGGTCGAACACTAGAAGAAACCCTATTCTCATAAGCCATTGCAATATGTCAGTACAGGCCCGTTAACACGGGCCTTTTTATGGGCCTTTGTTTATAGCCTATGGGCTTTATTATGAGTCATATCAGCTTATTTAGCCTAAATTCAACTTCAGACTCAAGCTCTACCCAGCCGATTACGTGACGATGTTCTGCAATAAATTGACTGACTGACAAACGAACCAACACTGGGCTTGATGTATAGGCTGAATTTAAAAGTGATGCACAGATTCGAGTATTCTCTATGTATTAAGGTGTTTGCGCTTTAAAACATGGCGATAAAGTCGTGCGCTAAAATAAAATACTTATACCAATTCCAGCAATTATCTGGTCATTCAGCGGGAATTCTGTACCTTCTAGGCAAGTAATAGGATTGTAGGCATAGTTACTCTCGGCAACTGCTCCTGCGTTGCTCTACCTCCTGCATCCATGCAGTCGTCGGCAACTGCTCCTGCGTTGCTCTACCTCCTGCATCCATGCAGTCGTCGGCAACTGCTCCTGCGTTGCTCTACCTCCTGCATCCATGCAGTCGTACGTCAAAATACTATTAAGCAGCATAGAAGGCACAGAAACCCGCCTTGCAGGAGGCGCTCATACAGTCCATTTCTTTGTTGCATTGCCTTAGAAGGGAATAACCATTATTTCAACAATGCGCCTCAAACTGAACAGTCTGAGCGACTCTGATTGGTCACATAATTAATGGAAATGGTATTAAATGGAATGTCGAAGTGAAGTACTTTGCCAAATAGAGCATTAAAGTACCTGTGCTGGAATATATCTCTAGGAAAATAAGACCGCTGAATAGTAACAATGTCGACGAGGAAGAAATCGAAACATAAGTAGAAGCTGGAGTATAAGCTGTTTAACTCGTTTAGACGTTGGCATTAAACATAGCGTTCGTATTAGGTCTGTTAAATTTGCAAAAAAAAACTGCAGCATAAATGCTACAGTCTTATTATTAATATCTAGTCGAAACTAGATAGAAATATTAGCCAACTACTGAAACGTTTTCAGCTTGAGGACCTTTCTGACCTTGAGTCACAGTGAAAGATACTTTTTGGCCTTCGTCTAGAGTTTTGAAACCGTCAGAGTTGATAGCACGGAAGTGAACGAATACGTCTGGACCAGACTCTTGCTCGATAAATCCGAAACCTTTGTCAGAGTTGAACCACTTAACAACACCAGTAACTTGAGACATGATATAAATCCTGTAAAATATATAATTAAAGCCTTAACGGCGGTAAAGCTGGAAAATGCCGGTATTACTTATGTTCACAGGACGAAACTGGTCGTATTGAAACACATAAATATAAGCCCAACCTTCAAGCTAAGTAGACTATAAACCATTCTCAGAATAAGTCAACAAACATCAAGCAAAGGTCAATATTTTTTTGATGTTTAAACCGAACGGTTTATCTTTGAGCATCAACTAGTTATTTGTCTGATTTAATCAACACTTGATTGTTCGCGCTGGTGAATTTCGATTTTAAAATCGATCTCACATTCGAGTCCTTGCTCTATTATTTGCCGTTTTTGCATATCACTTAACTTCCATGCATAAGGTGTCATATTCAGGAAATGTTCAATATCATTGGCTTGGGTTAACGTTAACTGATAAGTAAGCGATTCATGGGCAAGATAGTTAAACCCCTCAAGCATGAGCGAGTCTTGTGGATGCAATCTAGGTTGGCTATAAATCTTTTGTTTCAGTGCAAAATGATGCATTGGGCCGGGCGAAACAGTAATCAACGTACTGCCTGGTTTCATTACTCGCTGTAATTCTTCCACTTTAGATGGCGCATATATTCGAATTGCCAAATCGATACTCTTGTCTGCAAATGGCATTTCAAACACACTTGCAACACAAAATTGTAATTCAGGGTAGCGTTTCGCAGCTGAACGTATCGCTGATTTAGAAATATCTAAACCATAAAGTTTGCATTGCTCACCTGAAGATTGTTGCATTGTTTCAAATAAACGATGGCTGTAATAACCTTCCCCACAACCGATATCCAAAAGAGTTTCAGCGTTTGGATGATATTGCGCTGCAAGTAAATTCACCTGGTCGCTTAAGGGTTGATAAAAGCCTCGACTAAGAAACTCTCTTCTTGCGATCATCATGTCTTTATTGTCGCCAGGATCTTTGGTTTTTTTCTTTTGAACTGGCAATAAATTAACGTAACCTTCTTTTGCACAATCAAATTGGTGCCGCTGAACACATGCCCAACTTTTATCGCTTAACGTTAATGGCGCAGAACATATAGGACAAATATACGGCATGGGTAGGCTCTAGAATGGTAAAAAATTAATTTTCGTCATCAGACAGCTTTTTAACCATGTCTGACACATCTTTTGGGGCTAATAGCTCAAAACAGTCTAGCTTACGCTGTAATTGTTCAATATTGCACAGCTGCTCATTTGATGAACGACCAAAATTTGGACGTTCTAAAGATTGATGATAGGTTCTCAATAGCCACTGGTGTTTATTTTGCAACAAATGATCAAGCTTTAACAGCTCAGTTGACACGCCCGGATGAATTTTGCCCGATTCACCTTTAAGGTATTCTCGTAAATCACGTCTAACTTGCTCAAGCTCACTGATGTGCACCGCCAAAACAGAAGAAGGCTCACTGTGATCGAATTTGCGTCCTAATATGGCTTTTGCCATCACCAAAGCTTGAGGCTCACTTAAAATACGCAAGTCTTGCTCAAGAGAAATTAACTCAAAACGCGCCAGAGGCGCCAAACTAAAATACACATTATCATCGGCTTGGATATCGACAACAACACCGGCCCTCAATTGTTCAATACATACCCTTGGTGCAGTCCCCATTTTGGAATATAAACGAGCCCCTTGTCCAAGCGTTCTGATTTGATCATATTGACTCACCACCTGTTGAGTATGATGATAAATCAATTCAACAAAAGGTTGATGACGCACAATCAATGTCGCATTGGTTCCATTTACTTGACTGACCACGAATTCAGCTATCGGATTTGTCATCGCAGATAACACCAACAAATCACTCACCGATTCAGACAAGCGAAGCGTTAACAGCGTAGGCTGTTTAATTTCGCTGACAATTGGTTGAGTAAAAATATGTTGATGCATTCAATATCCTTTTTAAATTGAGATCACCTACATTCGGTGTATCGCATATTATATAATTTATCTTACTTATTGATTAGAAACTAGCAAACCTGTGCTGATGCGGTATAAATTTGCAATATTAACGCTATTATCAATTTAAGGCTCATCAATGTTAATATGCCTGTAATCGAGAAAAGGACCTTATTTTTATTATGGCTAATGCAATTCAACCCACCCTATTTTGGCACGATTATAGAACTATGGAGTTCAAGCCATTAATTTAAAATGAAAAATAAAATATAAAAACAAGAATATGTACACACAGATGTACACAAAATTTAATTTGTCACAATTATACTAATAAAAGCAAAACCCCTCAATCAACCACAAAATTACAAGCTCTGTTAACGTCTGTTAAGGATTAAAGCTTAATCGCCAAGCAGGTTTTACCCGCTTGGACTCTTGTGAGTTTTATTACACTGAAAGTGTTTCAATAGAAACGCTATCAATAAAACCAGTTTGTTTTACCAAGTGAGAATAAGCGGCAGTCCTAGCTTCTAACTCTTTGTATTCATCGGCCAATAAATTAACGCTAAATACTTTTGTGCTGCGCCCTTCTTTTAGTTGTTCAATGGGCGGCTTGCCGTCATTAAATGCCTGTTCGTTCATGAATACACTTACCATGAAACTTGCATTTTTGCCGCCGTGGCTGGTTGTTACTATCTGATAATGTTCGTTAACAGCGTCACCATCACCAGGTGACGAAACAACATCGAGTCGCTCGCTAGTAGATACGTTATTGCTGACGTTTAAATCAGATACAACTGCCAGTGCGTTGGTTAACTCAAGCCCTGAAGAAAGGGTGATTGATGGGATTAATAAAGCCATTGTGGCCTCCTTTGTTTATTGTTCTGTTGAAATAACAGTTAGATTTTGGTTTTTGACATTCGATGTTGCGCTGTAGCGTGTGTGGCTAATCACTTTGACTCGATATGAAAAGTCACTCGTAGAGGTGGTCGTGTCGGTAAAGGTCGATGAACCGTTACAAAATTCTGTGATTATGTAGCGGCCAATTTCTGCTTCCCAAGTTGACTGAATTGAACCATTAAAAGTACCACTAGACACGGTGGCCCAACTGCCAGATCCAATCTTTCTTTGTAGTTGCCATGATAGTTGCACACTTGAGCCGCTCGGCTGGCTTGTAGCGTTCCACGCGGAATCATAAGAAAATGACACCACAACCGTTTTTGATTTGCCGCCTGAGCTAAATGGCCCAATCTCAACTGGGTAAGTATTCACGGCATAGGCGTTTTTATCAGGATTAGTCACACCCGTTTTAAGTATGCCGGCACTCAAGCTACCGCCAAAATATTCATCACCATTCGCATCAGTCCAACGGGTCGCATTTGATTTGCGAATGTTTGGCCAATTAGGTTGGCCATTCAATAGCAATTTGGGGCCACGCCACTCAATTAAATTATCTGGGCCAAACGGGGTTTCACTCTCAATTTTCATGGTGTTTGCACCAATCAATCGATATTCTCCACCCTCGATAATAGGGGATTCAATTTTTGAACCGGCTCTAATATGGTTGCCATCGATTGCATCGGCGGCGATGCTGTTAGCATTTAACCCACCAAACACGGCTAATCTGGATTGCAGAGTGTCAAACAGTGCTGATGTGCCAACCAATTTATTGATTAGCGCAGAATCGGCTAAAATCTCATTCGCCGTTAAACCTCCAAACGAGGCTATTTTTGATTTCAGCTGATTGAACAATCCGGTATTGGCTAATAGTTGATTGGCTGATATTTGTCCGCCACCTAATTCGGTAACACTCATATTAAGCCAGCGGTCAACCGTTGTGACACCGGAGTTGTAATAATTTAAGCCTCTTAACCTAACGTTTTTAGTGCTTGGGTTTAATAAGCAACAATATTGCGCATTTAATGTTTCTGGTATTGATTTGGGGTCAACCTCTGACCCAATGATATACGTCCTTATTTGTAAATATTCACCATCGTTAATATCACCATTCCAAAAGTAAAAATTGTTTGCCGATGGACCTACGCTTTTACTTTCAGGGTAGACAATGCTGACATATCCGTCACCATCGGCGCTAATGCCAAAATATCTAGTTCCTGTATTGCCACCACTAACCCTATGAATAGTGAAGTTAACTTCATAAATTTTAGTATGATCTACTGCAAAGTAGTTTGAAAAAATTGTGCCATTACCTGAACTTGGAAACTCTAACGCTTTAACAGTCTTACCTTTGTGATTATGGTCAACTAAATAACCACCCGACCAGCCATCAGTAACGCCTGTTTTTGAAACGTTGTTAATCAAATTTTTTGATAGTACGTCTAATTTATCGACAGTGATCGCGTTAGCAGCAATGCTATTGGCTGATAACCCCCCAAACGAGCCTAACTGTGCTTGTAACTGGTTAAATAAACCTTGGTTGGCAATCAATTTCTGAATAAGTGCCGTGTCTGCGGTTACTTTGTCTGCGGTTACTGCACCAGCTTGCAAATGATTAGTTGCTACAGCAAGTGCAGCGATTTTTTCGGCAGTAATCGCATTGGCACTGACTTTATCAACGGTTACCGCTCCAGCTTGCAAGTGGTTGGTTGCAATCGCCAGTGCGGCAATTGTTTCAGCGGTTAAGCCACCAAATGCTCCCAGGCGTGACTTTAAGCTGTTAAATTGACTGCTGTAGGCAATAAGGTTGCCAAAACTTGCATTACCTAATTTAAGATTGTTTAGGCGTTCATTGTTAATTTCCGTGGTTGGTGCAGGGGCATAGGCATTGGCGGCGGCATTTAGCGTTTCTTGGTTATAAAAAACGCTTGGCAAAGAGTTTATATCACTAGCAAAATGATAAATTGCACCGCTAGGGCCGCCGCCACGCAACATAAAACAGTAATATATATTGCTGCCAAAAATATAAGCATCGGCTAGCAATGCTTGATACATCCCGGTGTGCGATAAAAGTTGGTCAAAATAGCCAGCTCCACCCCAGCCACCAAAATTACCAAACCAATCAATATTTAACTGACCTTTATGAGTAGAGCTATACCAATCATTCGGCGCTTGCTCATTGTATGCGCGCCAAATTTTAATCCTACGGTTAACGTTCTGATCACCTCCACTGACAACAACAGGGTAAAACTTGTTGCTATCACCATAAATGACAAAATCACTTCGAAAAGGTAAGCCTGCGGCTGATAAAATGTTACTCAACCCATTCGCTTGCCCAGTGCTAATCCTAGCATCTAACGCGCTATTGGCCTGACTTATAGCCTGGGCTTTTGCGGCATCAGCCTTGGTTTGGGCGTCTGCGATAGCGCGGGTTTCCTCTGCTGTCACTTTGCCATCGGCATAGGCTTTTGCTGTTGTTTCTGCAAGATTAGCTTTGGTTAATGCGTAGTTTTCGGCGGCGGTTTGCGCGGCAATTGATTTGACCTGAGCATCATCACTGGCTAGCACTAAGTTTGATAGCGATGATAAAGACACGTTTTTTATATAATACTCACCGCCATAAAAAGATGCCTTGAAATATAGGTTTAAATCACGGCTGGCGGCAGTTTCTTTTAACACCTGACCATTGACTAAGTAATAGACTTTAATACCATCGTACTTAACCGACAGGACATCACCTACAGCCGGCGCGCGACTTAGCACAATGCCTTTGTAAACCCCTCCCTCATAAACTTTGTAATCCCCAAGATCTGAATAAATGGCAAAATTAATATCACCATAGCTGGTGTTGTTTGATGGTGTAGCGGTTAGCCCGAACATCATTCTCCGACTTGAACCCGACAGTCTATCAATCGTAGCCGTAGCCACTATGCCGCCCTGGTGGCTTATTGATGAGTAAACACTGCCATTCCAATCACCCGTTGTATGGTGGCCGCATGAATTACCCATTACCTCAATGTAAGAGCCAAGCGACTTTAGCCCTAATGCGTCTACGGCTTGTAATACAGCGGTGGCAGAGCCTGCGGGATCTGCCCCAACATCGCCAGCATTTAAGCTGTCTTTTGCGGCTAATGCTCCAGCTCTGACAGGGCTTCTTGATATAACCAGGTCTTGAACTAAAGGGGTTCCATAATTGCTAGTTGCTGCTATTTGTAAAAAAGGAAGAATTGCCGTGGCATCGCTTTTAACAGCTAACGAGCCTTGAACCCATGTCCAACCTTGCCCTGGATTTAATGAAGTAGCGATTAACCAGTCGTCTATTGACACCCCGTTAATCACCTTGCGATATCCAAAGTTCATTCTCTGGCTAGTTAATTGAGTATTAACCCACATACCCCAATATAAAACTTCTCCGCCTGTCACTGGGATAGTGTTTTGATATTCGTAACAATCTCTCGTGTTCAATGCTAGTGCATGGCTTCGCCCATCGAGTGCGCTCACTCCGGCTAATGAGCTAATTTGTATCACACTCCCTGTACTCCACCCGCCTTTATTTCCATCTTGTGTAAACGTAGAAAGACTGAGTAGATTTGGGCCGCCAGACTGTGCCATTGCTGCATTTCTTGCATTGTTCGCCTTTGTTGTAGCGTCAATTGCGGCAGTATTAATCGCGTCATTTTTAGCGATGCTAGCCTTATTTAAGGCATCTAGGGCGGCGGTGGCTTCTGCCTGGGATTTAGCGGCATTGGCTTTTGCTGTAGCATCATTCGCGGCGGTGGAAATTGCGGCGTTTTTTGCCGCATCAGCTTTAGACTGTGAACCGCTAATAGTTTCATTGGCCGGATCAACTGGTACTACAGCTAACCAATCAATCACCATGCAGTTGTTTAGATCCTCAGTTGAGCTAGATCCCGTACTACCCCAACCAAAATAAACATTCTCATTCAAGCCCCAATTATGAGTAAACTCTATCAACTCAATAACTTGGTAGGTTTCCGTTAATAAATGTGCTAAAGATGAATTTCCTGTTTTTGGGACTCCAGCGGCCTGACTTGAGTTGTAAAAAAACAAGTTCATGCTATTTAAATTACCAATTTTCCTAGCTCTACATATCATTCGATATTTTTTGCCAGGAACAAGACCGCCTATCGTTGGTTTGCCACTGGACGATGAAACCCAAGCATTAGCCGTCCAGCCGCGCCAAATAGCCATAGCACTATTATTTGATGCTAATGGGTCAACGATATTGATCCCATAACCCGTTGAAGTAGAAACGTACTTATTATCCCCATACGTAATCACACCACCCTCAACAGTATCACTATTAACAAGGTCTATTTTACCACCGCCAGCCCCAAGCAAATTACCACGCGAATCTAATGATATTCCCATTATTTGACTGCTTGCTGAAGCGACCGCATCCGCTCTGGCCGTGTTTGCCTTATTTAGCGCATCAAGGGCCGCATTCGCCTCAGCCTGTGCCTTAGCATTATTAGCTTTGGTAGTCGCATCCGTTGCCGCGGCAGCAATGGCGGCCGTTTTAGCAGCATCAGCTTTGGCTTGTGCATCCGCTATTGCTCGTGTTTCTTCGGCGGTAACTTTGCCATCGGCATAGGCTTTGGATGTGACTTCGGCTAAGTTTGCCTTGGCTAAAGCGTAAGTCTCTGCGGCGGCCTTGGCATTATTAGCCTTGGTAGTAGCATCCGTTGCAGCGGCAGCAATGGCGGCCGTTTTAGCTGCATCAGCTTTGGCTTGTGCATCCGCTATTGCTCGTGTTTCTTCGGCGGTAACTTTGCCATCGGCATAGGCTTTGGCTGTGACTTCGGCTAAGTTTGCCTTGGTTAACGCGTAAGTCTCTGCGGCGGCCTTGGCATTATTAGCCTTGGTAGTCGCATCCGTTGCAGCGGCAGCAATGGCGGCCGTTTTAGCAGCATCAGCTTTGGCTTGTGCATCCGCTATTGCTCGTGTTTCTTCGGCGGTCACTTTGCCATCGGCATAGGCTTTGGCTGTGACTTCGGCTAAGTTTGCCTTGGCTAACGCGTAAGTCTCTGCGGCGGCCTTGGCATTATTAGCCTTGGTAGTCGCATCCGTTGCAGCGGCAGCAATTGCGGCACCTTGGGCAATACTTGCCTTAGATTGAGCGCCAGATGGGGTTTCACCGTTCAAACTAGCCGCATCAATACCATTGTTAAGCAAAGCTAAGGAAGTAAGCAGGTTGTTAGCGAGCGCGGGGTTATTTAGCGCGTCTTGTGCCGCTAGCATGTCTTTATCGCCTGCAGGCAGTTTACCGGCCATTAAATTATCAAGTTGGGTTTCTTCTTCTGGCGTGAATACCGGCGGTATTTCAGTTTTAATTTTGGTCCAGGTGTAATCCTCCCAATTGCCACTTGGTGTTGATGTTTTCTTTTCGGTGGCAACACCTAGATAGTTTTTACCTTCGCCCTGAGTTTCATTGGTGGTAAAGCCTGTACCTGCATTATCATCAGCCCAGGCAAACCAAGTGTACACTTTAAAAGTTTCACCAAACAAAGCATCATAATCACCCTGAATATCTGACACTTCACCGCGAATCCAATTGCTCCATTCACCATGGTTACCGGCTTTATCAACTAATGATGCTCTGAAGAACTGAACTGTTCTTCTCGGTAAATTCTTTACTGAATAGCTATTGATTGGGTAAGCAATGTCAGCAATCTTTTTTGTATTACTGCCTGCTATATCACTAGCCATTTGTAATTCTGTGAATAATGTATCTTCTGAGCCAACAGGAAATGTCCAATTGACAACGATTTCAAAAGGACCTGATAAGGTAGATAAATTACTTACTAAGTGTTCATTCGAGTCCTTTCCAGTAATCGCTTTTAGCTCTGATTCTCGGGCAATAGACTTCACATTAGAAGAATTAATAGCTCTAACTCTAGCCAAGTATCTCCCAGTGTAAACGCCTCTAATATCCACTGATGTACTGTATACTTTAGGTAATGTTATCCATTCACCGTCGTCTTTACGCCATTCAACTTCATATGCAACAGCATTTTTTGCTGTTTCCCATTGAATATTCAATGTGGTAACAGAAATTGTCTGCTCTGTGAAAATCGATTGAGATAACATGACACTGGCCGGTGCCTCTTGAGCACCAATGGGAATCTTACTGATCGGTCTTTCTTCTAACCTTGCACCTGTATCGATATATGAGAACTTTCCTGGGTTGTGCTCTACAGCAGTGATTTCATACTCAATATTGTCACTTTCAGCTTTAACTACACGCAGAACCCGAAATTGCTGCAACTTTAATTCATCTGATTCAACAGACCACAGTAATTGAGTTTTAGGAATTTCTGAATATGCTGCAGTTACGGTGACTTCACGACCATTTATTGCTTTGATTGTTCTAGCTTGGGCTTTACCGCTTGGTAAGTTGATAACTAATCGATCATTAACAGCAATGTTGTCGAGTTGGTCTAGGGTGATTTTGTTCCCGTTAACGGCTGTAATTCGTCCTCCGATACGATTACCAGCAATCAGTTTATCTCCAACACCTATAACAAAACCTGGCATGGGAATACTGCCATCTAGACCGACTTTAAATGTAACAGTTCTATCATTATTATTTGTAAATATAGCCCATTTACCACGACGCTGAGCTTCAGATTCTCTTGTGCAACCTAACGCCGCTAACTCAACGACATTGTCTCCATATCTACGTTGCAATGATTGCTCAGACACAGAAGTGACATCTGATTCGTATGAATTTTCCGGATTATCCCAACTGATTAATGCTCGAGTGTATTTAACTTTTTCACTGCTAGATGAATAACTGAATCGGCCATCAATTACATTGGCATTATTATAGATATAATCCACATCACGAGGCATATCTGCAACCGTGTACATTTGACCATTAGACCAATATGTCATACCGCGATATATCGACGCCAGATCGCGTAATACTTGCCACGCCTCTGTCGATTGTTGAATATAGATATTACAAACGTAACGAGGCTCGGTGCCTCCATTTCCATCAGGCACTAACTGGTCACAATATTGTGCAATATTATATAGTTCCCATTTATCCACCAGCGAGGCATTAATTCTACGACCCGTACCAAAACGGTCATCTAAAATAATGTCATAACTAATCCATGCAGGATTATCTGACCAGGCGATTTTAAACGAGCCATCCCATGTACCTGTATAACTTCTGGTAATAGGGTCATAATTGCTAGGAACCTTAATTTTACGCATGTAAGGTTCGCAAGAAATTACGGGGATGTTTTGGAATTGACTAGCGTCAAACTCAACATAAAGTAACGCAGTGTTCGGGTATTTTAATTTACGATCAATGACATCCGTAATCGCGGCAATTTGCATCGTATCAGCCACACGATTATTATTTTGATTGGCTGTTAATCTACGGATCCGGATTTGCCAGTTGTTGCCTTGAGGTAAATCGACACGGTGACTTCTTTCATATGCTTGTGTCGTTTTACCATTCACAGCACCATTTAATAAAGTTTCATACTCACCGCCATCAGTTGATAAATCTATCGCATACGTTATCCGGTAACCTGTAACATCTCCGTTATCAAGTTGTTGTTGGAGCGCTGGCCAACGAAGGCGTACACGAACTGCAGACAACAATGAATTTGTGATTGCCCTGGTGTAAGGTTGACTGGATTTGAGTTCAATACCAACAGCCGTTTCATTCTCTAATGAGGGCAATCCAGGAATATAGCTCTGATGTAAAGAGCCTGGTCTAAAGTCCCAAATAACGCCTGGGAAGTTTTCAGCACCATTAGCATCTAATATTGGCGTGCCATCTAAGAACACATTTTGGCCAGTTAATTGACCTTCAAACTCCCCCTCACCAATGGCAAGTAGAATTTTTGCTTTAGCAATAGAGCGTAAATCATCAGGAGATTCGACAGGCGTTGTTTGGCCAGAGCTTCCACCTTTTTCACCCTGAATCAAGATAGAAGTTTGGGATTTTAACAATGAGGTCTTCATATTATTTTTCCTGCTCACTTCCATCGTTACCGCCACTGTTATTGCTATTGTTTTGCACTGTTCGTTTGGATACTGCTATGTCCTCAGCATAAATACCCGCACTAATAACCGCCCCACCAATCCTTCGTTTTCCATACCCTATACCGACAGGATTACCCGCAGCAGTCGTATTGACTGCACCGCCAAAAGCATAGCTTGGGGCATTCTCACTAGCTTCACGTCCTTTTAAGCTATTCACTTGAGGTGATAACATTTGGACAACCCCTCCAGCAACCATCCCCACCCCAGCTTGAACCATCCAGCCTTGACCAAAATAAGCACCGACAACAATCAAGACAGCACCCACAATCGTTTGCAAGATACCGCCTCGTTTACTGCCCCCAACAACAGGCACAATTCTTATTTCATTGGTGCCACTTAAATCAAACTCATCTTGACCAGTGTTTTTACCATTTCGAAATATCGCATAACGCAAACCTAACTTTGCCTGCTCTTTAATAAACGATTCAAACCCTTGAAGCGTATTTTTTATGGCACTAAAGGCTTCTGATGTGGTACCGGTTTCAAGCAACCGCTTGTGTTCGCGGCCAAACCTCTTGGCCAATGAGCCAGATAATTTAATCGTAGTGAATTTAGTGCTCATAATTACTCTCGAATTTCACATAAAAAAAACCACCTTTCGGTGGCTGTAATAATATTATTAAGTGCTCAACTTCATTTGTGTCTTAAAACGACTTGATTGTATTTAGTTTTTAGTTAAGACCTTATCTATTTTTAGCGGTAAATTTGAATGATTTATACTATTTTTTAGATTGAGCTAGAACAGAAGCCGCGAGCTCTTTTGTTACTTCGTTATATTTAGCGCTGGTTAAGACTTTAGATGCTAAAGTCTCCATTTCAGAACTTGTTTGCTTATTACCATCAATCTGAGACAAAGCTGATGCTGCTAGCTTTTTAGCTATTTGAGACGATTTATCATCTTGTAGGATTTTTGCTGCGTTAGATCCGACATTTGACGAGGTTTTCTTTGTATTTGTAGGCATAACTAACTCCATTTAGTCTTGATAAAAATTATCAACTCAAAGCTATGACGGTTTTAAGCATTAAGCAAGATAAACACTTGGCCTACGTTATTTTTTAGCTTAAGTCTCACTTTTCGCAACATATCTCACAATCATCCGAGTATTCCGTTGCCAGTAACCACCATAGATATCATAACGACTTAATCGGCCGTATAGATGGTGTAAAATTTTTCCATCGCCAACGTAAACTGCAGCATGATTTACACGTTTGCTCTGTATTTGCATTAAAATGCCATCACCAACTTGCAGTTGATCATGTACTTGGATAAATCCTGCTTTGGCAAAATTATCTAAATAAAGCTCTTCATCACCTTCCCACCAACCATCTTTGCGCTCAAAGTTGGGTAAATTGATTTGCAGTGTTTCACTGTACCAGTCTCGAATACAGCTGTAGCAGTCCCATATTCCATGAACAAATGGCCTACCAATTAGCGGAGGCGGCTCTCCTGTCGGTACGATTGAGCGCAAATCACCTTCTGGCCAACTCAATATATGCCATGGCAATTCGCTGGCCTCACACATGGCGATATCGCGTTGACTTGGTTTGCTTGTTGCATCCGGATGACTGTGACAAATACCGATGATTTCAGCCTGACTTTCTGCTTCTGCATATTCTTGGGCTGATATTTCAAACTCATCAGTTTTATTGTTGGACACATTAGTGCATGGCCAATAACATGCTTTATTCGCTTGCAGAATGATTAGTCCGCAGCATTCATTTGGATAACATTTAGCAGCATGCTCAATAAAAGCATGCAAGAGCATTGGGTGCATAGGGACCTACTTATTATTGCGTTCGACCACTTTACAGGTGTATGACTATTGGTTGACTGCTAATTCCCTCCTAGCGCATAACGTTAACGTATAAGCCGAACGCTGGGGAATCCACCATGAGGCAATTCTTCATTTTCACCAAATCGGAGGGTGCAACCAGCGATAGTGCCAGAGCACTGATCTAGTTCGGGGTTATCTGTTGGCAGATCATCCTCAGTGTACATTGCGTCCCCTATATACCCACAATCCGCACCTCGATACTCACCACGCTGGCACCAATAACAATACGACGTCATTTGTCTGCCAATTTTATAGCCCGATAGATCGGCTGGATTAGATAATTCAAAGGTAACTGAAACATTATCTTCGTTAACTTTCTTATCAACATACCAAATCTCAATTGACTCTTGAGTAGGATCTGCATCTAAATTTACTTGTTCAAAATTTGCAGTATCAAGATATTTTGCCAGTGTTCGCCTAATTGTAACCTTTGCTTGCTCCATATTTTCAAAATACAAGCACAACGCACTGATACTACCGTCGATGTTAGCAACAGTTAACATTGGTGTACTCGGAGAACCATCTGAATTAACTTCTAGTCCCTCAAGCTTTGCTGGCCAAGCATGGTATTCCTGATCCTGCCAGAATATGACTCTTGGCGGAATTTCGGCTTTATTCAGATCATCGCTGGTGTATGGGATGTTATGAGCATGAAATCTAATTACATCTGCGCCGAATGCACTGCCATCAATCTCGAAAAGAATAATTTCATTACCCGGCTCGAGAGTTTGAATATCACTATTAAGCATTTTAATTCTCTAAGGGCTCTATTTAAATTAAGGATGAAACGATTGTTCAAACGTGGCGGTAATACGGTACATACCACCTCCAAGCGGAGTGTTTGTTTGCTGGGTCACTTTCCACAATGAAGCGTTGCCGAATGGTGGCGTCCACTTAAATGCCTTAAAGCCTTGGTGGTCATCAAAAAAGGCGGTGATAGCCTCGGCGGTGGCTTTGTTTTTAGTAAACGTCAGTGGCCAGCTTTGAATTTTATTGTTGATACCATCGCCTACTGATTGGCTGTAGCCATCGCCAAATTGGGCGGTGCGAGTGCGATACAGGGTATCGCCTGTGGCGCCGTTATCTGGTGCCCAGGTAAATAATTGCGGCATTAGCGATACCCTCCAGCCATACTTCGGCCAATCTGACCGTTTGGTCGTAAATCTTTAGCCAATAGTTCTCGATATTTTTGCTCAACAAACCGGCCAAGCTCTGAGCCAAACTGACTAAAAGTGGTTGTATCTGTTGCGCTGGTTGCGCTACCTGTTTGGTCAATATGGACTTGTACATTCACGCCACTTGTATTTGCCATAGCCGCTACTGGTACACCATTATAAGCAGAGCCACCAACCAAACCACCATCTGCATAGCCCTTGTGGCCTTTGCGCATGGCTTCTACTGTAGCGACGCCGCCAGCTCGTGCAACATCACGCTGCGACCAAACAACCTCCCCCTTGTGAACAATACCAGCAGGCTGGTATTTTCCACCATCGCCAGTGTAACCTCCAGATGAAAAACCGTTACCAGACCCACCAACAACGCCACCCTCAGCGTAGCCACCAAACATGCTACCGACCAATCCAGCAATCGCTTTTTGCATAGCAATTTTGGCAATATCAGCCAGTATAGATTTTGCTAAATCTGCGAAATCAGCTTTTCCTGTAGTGACAAAATCGGTCAAGGCGTCTGTCATGCCGCCAAAAGCGCCATCCATCAAGGATTCAGTTTGCCCTGCCATGTCTGCGGCTGCGTCAATGTAATTTTGCATTGATGACCGGGCGCCATTTGTCCAGTCTGCTTGCTTTGCATCGAGTTCTTTGTAGTAATTATCTTGTTCATTAAGTAATGCGGTTTGATGATCTTTCAGCATAATTAGCTGCTGTTGATATTCTTCGTCTGTCGTTTTTCCTGCAATATTGTCCGACAACGCTCTGTTTTGCTGCTTTTCAATCCCGCGTTCGATACCTTGCTTGTCAGTCAATCGCTGCTGGGCTTTATCTCCCAACCCAAAACCAGCTAACTTATCTGCATTTCGTTGCTGCTCAGCGGCTAGGTTAGCAGTGAGATTGGCGCTGTAATTTTGTAGCCGAATGGATTCATTGCGTTTGCTGATTTCTTCGTCTAAGGCGACGTTTTTTTCTAACTGGGCACGTATAACCGATTGCTCCGCCAGTAAGCTTTTTTGCTGGGCGGTAAGTACTTCTTTATTTTTTATGTCTGCAATTTGCTGTTCAAACTGCACTAACTCTTTTTGCGATTGTGTGAGCTTAGCGTTTGACTCAAGTTGGCCTTGCAAACTGGCATGGGTTTCACGCAATCGCATAAGATAAGTCGTTGCCGCGTCATCTGCGAATGCTTTAGATTTGGTCGCGGAGTCTTTGAACTTTTCATCAATTGAAGCGAGGTCTTTCTTGATTTTGTCTGGGTCAAGCAGCGCACTATTCGGATCGGCCTTGCGTACTTTTTCAATGTTACTTAAGTATTCGGCTGTCGCCTTGGTGCGTTTTTGTTCATTGGTTAGTGTTTCGTCTGACACTTTTGCAATTGCACGCTGAGCTTCAATGGACTCTTGAGTTAGCTTTGCTCGCTGCGCTTGATCTTGTGCAAGTTTTTCGGCAGATACAATTTGCTTTACCAGCTCGTTTCCTTCTGCTTGTAATTTTGCAAGGAGATTTTCACGGCGTACTGCTTCACCACCAGATCCTTTACCTAATGCGATGAGCTCATTTATTTCTTTGGTGTTTACAGCGAGCTTTTCTTTTAACGTGTCCATTCTTCCAATATCAAGAATTTGGTCCCATGATATTGATGCACCGGTTTTAATTGCTTTCCATGCTTTTTCTATACTGCCAAGATTGCTGGTAATTTCGGTTGTTCTTTGATTAATAGCATCGCTGTATGATTTAAATGCTAAATCTGCTGCCTGTGTCGATTTACCAGCTTCTTTTAATGAAACAATTTGCTCGTATACAGCTGCGGTTAAAAAATTGTATTTTTTATTAAGCTCTTCTACTGCTTTAACTGGGTCATCTGCTAATTTGGAAAATTCAGAGACGGTATCCGCAACGGCTTTACCCGTTACGTTGTCCATTTGTACAGCTGCTAAACCGACTAACTCAATCTGATTGGCTGTAAACTTCCCAGTACTCGCAATTTCCGCCAATGCGGCCGCGGCCTGTCTTTGCGTTCCGCTATAGTTTTCAATTCGCTTTGCAGACTCTATGAGTTGATCTGATGTCGTACCAGCAGAGTTACCCGTTAGAATGAGCGAATTACGTAATCTATCCGCTTCCATGCTCCCCTGGTAATAAGCCAGCGCCATCACGCCCACTGCTACAGTCACTATAGAGGCTGGATTAACTAACCCTGCAATATATGATCCCATGGCTTTAGCTGCTGGGCCTATGCCACCAAACATATCTTTTAGCTGGCCACCTTGCTGCAAAAATACCGTCATAGGGTTCTGACCAGCCTGCAACGATACCGCGATATCTGTAAACTGAGCTGGCAACCCTCTTGTTGCAAACGCCATTTGCTTTGCTGATAGTCCAGCTTTATTAAATTGAATATCCGTTTTGTCTAGCTGTGAACCCGTTTTACCCAGTTCGCTACGCATTTGAGCCAAGCGACCTGCATAAAGTTCGTATTCACTGCCAGCTATAGCCCCAGACTCTCGATGTTTTTGAAGCTGTCGCTCCATTTTATCTAGCTTGGCGTACTCTGCGACAAGAGGATCTATCTGGCCCATTAAGCGCACTAAATCATTTTTCTGCTTAGCAGCCGCACGAGCAACTTTATCTAGTGAACGCTCGGCCTTATCCATACCAGCATTAAAACTGCCTGTTTCAGCGATCATGTTTAGCGTTAATGTGCTTAACGACCGATTAGACATTTGATTGCTCCAATGTGGGTGCCGTCCTTGGCATTTTTAAGTATTACGGTGTTTTTATGGCACTGGCTTGCAGCATGACAAATACATCATCAATGCTGGCTTCTTGCTGTTGCTGAGGTTCTGCTTGGCTAAATAGCATGAACACTGATAAATCAGCCTTGCCACCATGTACCGTGTTCATGTGATGCATTTGCGCGGCTGCGATGTGCTCTTGCCTAGCTTGCACACTTAATGGACCATACTTTTCGCGATAGGCCATCCAGTAAACAACTTCTTTATGAGTTAGGTTTTGCTTGGCATGTTCGACGGTTCTTCCACCGACGCCTGCGAGGACAAGCTCGTGCCAGAAGTCGTCGTCGGCGGTAAGGATTTTGGGTCGGGCGTTAACCCAAAACCATTGACTTCATTTATCGCGCCCCACAACGCCATGCCCAATGAATCGCAAATGGGGCCATGTGCATCATTACCTGTAATGTCGTCTACCTCAAACAGCGGGGTTCCATTTTCATCGACAATACTGGACACAATGCGTGAGGTGATGGAATCAATACCTGCATGAAAATGCTTGGCTTCTAGGTTGGCCGTGGCAAATGACTTTTTGCGTACGTAAACATTGGCGCTTACGGATTCACCTTTGTCATTTAACCAGGTAATTTCTCTCTGTTCTGGTTTTGCCGGTGAATACGAACCAGATTGTATGAGACTGGCTACACTTAATTGCATGATGTTTCCTTATTTAATAACGCTCACTTTTTACTGTGAGCGTTCATGAGTGCTATTAGGTTTTAGGAACCAAAATGGGGTCACCAGACACTTGAATACCTACTGTTGACTTAACGACATCGTTTTGAGCAAAACCAAATGGGTAGGCGGTCATAAATCCTTCGAATGTAATCCATGTTCTTGTTGCTGGTAGAACAAAGTCATCGTCTAATGAGGTTGGCGCAGTGCCAACTGCGTCAGACCAGCCTAACGCCCACTTTAGCGTGGTACCGGCCGTTTTTAATTGGTGTAAACGTAAATGGCTAGGGTTTTTAGGATCGACATTTATGCCAAATGTTGCCGCACCCGGCGACTTAAGGCCTGATACAAATTCACGCGCTAACGCTTCTAATGGGGTGGTTTCGATTGAATCGACGGCACTGTCGATACCATCGATACTGGTAACGGCAGTAATTGCCAAAACTGCGCCGCCGACGGGGTCGATTGCGTAGAGCTGGGTGCCCTGTGTTTTCATACTCATATTTTTGCTCCTAACAAACGCCTTACGGCAGATAAAAAAGCCCCTGCATTTGCAGAGGCTATTAATAGATAAAGCTGGACTAAATTATCGGGTGACTATCCAATCCACATCAAAACTGTGTCGATAATGGCCTGTTTGTTCATCGCGGCTGTCGCCGTTATAGCTTGTGGTGTAGGCATCTAGCTCAATGGCGAAACGTATCGCATCACCAACATCGGTTGCGGATGAACCGGACTCGGCATACACATCAATTTGCAGGCTAAACATGTCTGTGTCTGGCCTGTCTGACATGTAGTTGTCAGGGTTACCGCCGATGACTTGCCAAACAGCATAAGGTTTGGCTACGTTCTGCGGAGCCTGACCAAAAGGATAAAGCCGCGTGGGGTTAGTGCCCAGAAGTTGTGTTACGGCATCACTCGATGCGCATAAATAAAAGATGGGTGCACTACTCATGACAACGCCTTATCGAGCTCTTTTTCAAATTCGGTGACAAACTTATCTGTTACTTGGTTAACATTATTCGCTAAGGCTGGGCGCATAAATGGATTTGCTTTTGAACGTTCTGTACCGAGTTCAATTAAGTGCCAGTGTGGTGTATTTCCTTTGGCCCCCTCGTCCTTGTTTGGTACAGGAATACGACCTCGTTTACTGGCGACCCCTACCCGATACATGATCACCCCTTTTTGACGAAAAAGCCTGCTAGCAAACTGCAAGGTGATGTTGTCTCGAATGCGGCGGCCAGTCTTTGGATCATCTACTGCAAGCGCGTTTTGCTGAGCGGCTTTTTTTACAATACCAGTCGCTTTGCGCAACGCTGTGCGGGTGCCTGTATCATTAACCGTTTGGCTTACCTTGTTCATTTTTGCTTTGACATCTTTTATACCAAGCAAACTAAATTTAAACTCAGCTGGCATATTAAGCCCCTTGATTAACACCGTCTTTACAGCGTAAACGCCACTCTTGACGCCCTGTTAAGTCGGTTTCAATTGAGTGGATGTCGTACACTCTGCCATTCCACAATATGCGGCACTGATAAAATAAACTGATGTCGATGGGAAACCAGCGCAAATTAATTCTTGCGGTGGTTTCAGATTGTTTGGCATCCGCGGCAATAAATTCACGCCCGGCGCCTGTTAGCACTTCAGCTGGCAGATTATTGAGCGGCGTTGAAGCTAATAGGTAAGTTTGCCAACCGGTTAACTCTTCGCCTGATTGCGGATCTTGTGTTTTTACAGGCAGTTGTATATGAATTCGATGACGTAGTCTGTGAGATAACATTACACGCCCCAACCTGTTCGATACGGAGTTAATTTTATTTCAGCGGCTAGACGCAATTTGGCAACGTCATCTGGTGCAGCTTGATAGTTTGCTTGTAGCAATATCATTACCCCCATAGTCACGCTAGGCGGTAGCTTTCCTGTGCTTTCTACAATCAAATTGGTTAGGGAGTCCCTTCCCAAAAATTGACAGGCTTCGTCTTCAGCGGCATCAAGCAAAAGTTGTAGCTTTTCATCATCGGCATCATGAATGACATCAAGATATGGTTTTGCTTGAGTTAATGTTATAAGTCCCACTGCAGACTCCTGCTTAATTTAAAATAACTATTTTGATTTTTTGCCAGAGTCAGCCTTAGCCTTTAATGCTGCTTCTTCATCTGCTTTAGCTTTTAATGCTGCGGCTTCTTCGTCAGCTTTAGCTTTTAATGCCGCAGCTTCATCGTCTGGGGCAAGCTCTACCATTCCAAGCGCTTTTAGTTCATTGAAGTTATGCTGTTCAACCTCAAATGGTTTTGATTGTTTTGTTTTGACTTCTTTTACGAAATAAAACGATTTCAGTGCAATAGCCATAACAGTAGCCATGGGGTTCTCCTATTTAAAAACAATAAAGGCTGAACATTGTCAGCCTTATATTGATTTACTTGTCAGTTAAGTGATTAAGTAGCAGTTATACGAAAGTAAAATCGCCAGTCACAAATGCTTCAGGGCGATATACGGCTAATGCTAAGCGCTCTTCTGCACGGATACTGACCATATTGTTTTCGAAGTCTTTGTCGTTCTCTGTAGAGATTAAGACTTCAATGTCCATGCGGTCGTAAATCTGTGCACCCATTTGGAAGGCACCCACTAAAAATTCATTTTGAATAATTGATTGGGTTTCAACGACTGGGCGGTTCCAAAGCGTTGGTGAGGTTTGCCCCTGCGGCTTACCGATCAGGTAATTTTTATTACTGTCTTTGAGCATTTCAATGATTGCCCAATCGATAGGGTTTAAGACAATGCCGTCTGCTGCATACTCAGCTAATGCCGCTTGCAGTAATGCTAAGCGAATGCGGTCAATATGCTGCTCTGTGTCTACCGTTGCACCAGTGGGTTTAACGTAAGCGCTGGCTTGTGGAATAATACCGTGCAAATTAGCACCTGTGTTATTGCCGTACAGTAATTGCATTTCTTCTTTGAGCATTAATCCGTATTTAGCACGGGCATTAATAAAGCTTTGCAGTTGTTTTGCATCGTCTAAAATTTGGCGAGAGCCTTTAAACATGTGCGCGATAGTGCGAACTGCATTGTTAACCAGACTAAAAGTAATGTCTGAATACGGTTTTCCAGTGTTTTCTGCTACAACATCAGCATTGTTGGTAAAACCTGTCTCTTTAACATATTCAACGCTGTTACTTTCTGTTTCACCTGGTGCGATTAAGTCACGAATGGTGAGTCGACGTTCTGGGCCTGCAACAATACCTGCCATACGATCTGGCCGCACTAACGCCCCACCCGAACCACCGGCAGAGGTAATGGCTGAGCGTGGCATACCAACACGACGACTACCACGAAATGAGCTATTTACGCCTTCCATTTCTTTGTCGTTAGCAACACGCTCACCAATCGACATTTCGTATTCTTCTTCACGACTTTCTGGGCCTTTTAACAGCTTTTGCTCTGCTTCTTGCAAGCGAGATTGTAATGCACCCTGCTCAAGTAAAAGTTTATCCACTTTATCGCGAGTTTCCGCATGCATTTCACCAGATGCTTTAATTTGCTTGTTAGTTTCCTCTGCGGCTGATTTAATTTGATCGCCGATTTTTGCTAGGTTAGTACCTAACTCTTCAACTTGTTGTTCAAAATTTGGACTTGGCATAATCGCCTCCGATTAGTTAATTAAGATTGTTTTAGACGCATTGATTAATGCGCTTAGATCTGGGGCGACAGCGTTTTGCGTATCGGACACATCAGCATTGTGCGTGATGCCGCCAGTAGCGCTCGGCGTACTGGACTTTAAATCTTGTAGTAGTTGACGACGTTCGCTGCGAGGCACACCAGCTTTAGCCATGGCCGCATCCACTTTACGAAGCGAGTTTGCATTGGAATTGTCACTTGATTCGCTAATCTCATCTGCAGATAAGGTGCCTGATGCGAAACCCAGTTCGACCGCTTTTTTGCCACGAATAAAAGATTCTTCATCCATCATTTTGGCAATCGTCTTTTCACTTTGACCGCAACCTTCGACATATAAATCAACCATGGCTGCGTCGAACTCTTCCATGTCATCGGCAACGTTACGCAGTGCATGGCGATTGCCTACTGTGTATACCCAACAATTGTGGATCATCAAAAAAGCAGAACTGGCAACAAATCTGGCGCCGTCGGAACCGGCCATATAAATAACAGACGCTGCTGAAGCGGCAAGACCAAGCACCTTGGTAGTCACTTTGCCTTTGTGCTCAAGTAAGCGATTGTATATAGCAATACCCTCGAACATATCGCCACCTGGTGAATTGATGTACACCGTCACATCATTGTCATTACCAATACTGCGAAGTGCGGCATCGATACGCTTGAGAGTGACCCCTTCACCGTACCAGTCTTCGCCGATAATGCCGTAAACGGTAATGGTCGACTCGGTGTTTTCAACGGCGGCTTTAATGGCTGGGTTCCACAGTTCTTGCGCACGCGGAGAGATATCGCAGCGCACTCCGCTCTGCGTAAAACTTTTTGGAAAAGGCATGGTTTACTCCTGCTTGTCTTGATTTAGCCAGTTCATTAACGCTGATTGCGCTTTGTCTGATTCTGACTGGACGCCAAGTTTGTCGATGGGTGATAAGTTGGTTTGAACCGTTAGCACGTCTGCATTACCGCCTCGACGCGGCAAGTTTTCTTTAACCCGGCAGTCATCACGAGTGTAAATGCCGTTTTGAGTCATTTTGCTGTAGAACTCGGCACGTGATGTGCTATCTCCACGAAGTAATGCTTCTAGGTTGTACTGTGCATATTGGGTTTGACGCTGAACTGGCGTAAGTAAATTGATGTAAATTGATTGTTCGATGCGGCGTATCCATGATGATAATGTTAAGGTTACAAAACCAATCATCTTCTGCTCTAACCCTGTGCCCCAGTTGCTATCTTTACCGCCATAACCAATAAGTGATGGGTCAACTAAAAACCAACGGCAAATTTCTTCTACGCTGTGATTTCGAGACTCAAGCAACTGGGCATCTATGGGATTAATACCAATTAACTCTGGTGTAATACCTTGTTCTAACACAGGGGATTTACCCGCATTCATCGCGCCAGTGATGGTTTTGACATATTCACGAAATTCAGTTCTTTGCTCTGGCCTTAATACCCGATCAACTTTAAACGCAACGGTTTTTGTCATTCCGTTTTTAAAGGTGTTGGCACTGACATCTTCTGCCGACATGGCCCCACCAAACACGTTGGCACCGTATGAGATGGTGGATAAACCAATTAGGCCGTCTAACGAGAATGCTGGGATATGCATCATGTTTTGTTTGAGGATTTGGCGTTTTTTACCCTTGCGGCTTGTATACCAGTAAATCAAACTGCCGTTATCAGCTAAGTCCACATCCACTCTATGTGGCATTAAAAAATCCAGCGCAATGATTTCGTTACCAGAGCGATGAACTTCAATAAAGGCATTACCTCGCAAAAGCATTGAGGCTAAAACAGCTTCCCAGAATTGCATTGAAGTCATGTCTGCATTAGGACGATGGCTTAATACATTGGATAAGCTACTTTGAACTTGGCGTCTCCCACCATCTGATTGGCGTTCATACAAACCTAGTGGCAACATGGCTACTGTTTCAGAGATACGTCTTACACATGCCCACACTGCGGCTAGCTGCATTGCGGTGTTTGCATTGACAGTTTTACCCGTTTTGGACGTGGCCATTAATTGCGACCAAAAATCACCGTCAGTTAGGCGTAATGTTTTACCCATGAAACTGTCAAATGACGCAAAAGGTTGATTGGCAGCTTTTGCAATTGCATGGGTTAGTGAGTTTGGCTTCACGCTGTCATTCCTTTACGTAAAAATGAAGCGCCAGCAAATGAAAACACTGATGCACTGACTAAGGACCAACCAAGGCCGAATAGAATATATGTGCCAGCAACGGCCAGTAATGAACCTGACAACGCTAAGAATATGAATACTGCGAGTGGTAAGTTCATGAGTAAATTGGGTCCCGTATTGCCTCTAACCAATCTTCATCGTCATCAATGCCTTCAGACTCTAAGGCGGTGCCCACTGACATAGCTGCAGCAACCACACCATCGATGCGACCGGTTGATTTTTTCTTGGTGAATATTCGATTATCTTTGGCATCTGCTTCAAGCACTGCGCTAGCGGCATTCCACCGAAGACATGGATTAACTTTTATTCTGATTTCTTTGTCAGTGATCAGCTTTTCAAATAGTTCGATAGACCTTGGCATCCACAGATTTGATTCAGACGCCTTGTAATAACCTTGACCATGTTTGACCAGAGGGATGTAGACATTTGCTTCTACTAATACAGGTTCGAGGTAATTAATACGGTATTGGTCGAATCCAATACATTTAATGTCGAACTGTGCTGATAAATCTGCGATGCGTTCAGCAACAAAACTGTAGTCAACGGCATGACCTGGCGGCGCGTGGATAAACCCTTGCGTTAACCACGCTGTATAGGGCACATTGTCCGTGCGTTCACGATCTAAAAGCGTGTCTTTGGGTGTCCAAAACTCGACAAGTAACGTTTTAATCCGTGGGAAATAAAGTCCGAGCGCGGTTAAATCTCGAGTACCCGATAAATCTAAGCCACCGTAACACTCTTCACCGATGAGTTCGTTAATGTCGATATCGTCTTCACAATCTGTCCATGTGTCTGCTGATAACCAAGGCGATGCTGAATC
This sequence comes from Shewanella inventionis, assembly GCF_019931735.1. Taxonomy (NCBI): domain Bacteria; kingdom Pseudomonadati; phylum Pseudomonadota; class Gammaproteobacteria; order Alteromonadales; family Shewanellaceae; genus Shewanella; species Shewanella inventionis. The sequence continues at coordinate 3,348,933 of NZ_CP082926.1, forward strand.
AACCCACTGACAAAAGTTAAGCCGCCTAACGATGCTTTCTTTTGCTGGCATGCCCTTGGCTTGGGTAACCTGTTCACGCAAATATTTATGAGTGAAAGTATGCCCAAGCGATGGATTTGCCTTTGGCCAACAACTTTCATCATTGATGGGGTCATCGCCTTCGTCTAACGAGCAGATAAATGCAAAGAACGAATCATCTTCTTTGGTACCGGCACAAATTGATTTACCGTATTCATGGTATGAGTAACAAACGCTAGTTCGGTCATGACCTGAGTTGGTGATCATGAAGATCAACGCTTGCTTGCGGCCTTTGGTACCGGCTCGCATCATTTCTACAACGTTGTTATTTTTGTGTTCATGCACTTCGTCAATCAGTGCCATGTGTGGGCGTGGCCCTGATTGACCATTGTCTGAACTAATCGGCCTAAAGAACGAGTTTTTAGCGATATAAGCAAGGTTCCAGACACTTTGCCCTGTACCTGATTTTTTAAGTCTTGAGCTTAATTGTGGCGATTGATTGACCATGGAAACCGCATCGCGAAACAAAATCATCGCCTGGTCTTTTTTAGTCGCGGCTGCATACACCTCTGCGCTTGCCTCTCCATCAGCGACCAAACCGTATAAACCAATTCCGCCTGCTAACGGGGATTTACCAGAACCTTTGCCACTTTCGACATAGCACATACGGAACCGGCGAGTATTGTCTGCATCTTTCCAACCAAACAATGAGCCAACAATAAACGCTTGCCAGTCTAATAGTTGAAACGGTTTGCCTTCGTGATCACCGCCACTTAGCCTCAAGACTTTGGGGAAGAATGATATAGCCCGGTTTGCAGCGTCTAAGTCAAAATAAAGGCCACGTTCATGGCCTGTTTCTAAATCTTTTAGGTGACGTTTGCAGGCATTGCGAATGTCGGGACCTGCTAAAAACTCACCGGATACGACTTCCTTTGCCCAGCGTGTAACTCTGTCTTGATGGTTATCCGAAGAACTCGTCGATTTCTTCTTTTTTCTTACTACCATCGGTTACCTGTACTTTGCTTCTAGCGGAAGGGGTTAATCCAAACTCAACGAGATAACCTTTAAAGCGTCGGTCTGCGTCAGCTAGCATTTGCACTGCTGGATTTGCTTTCATCAGCATTTGCTCGACCTGGGTGAATTCTTGGGTTTCATCATCGACGTTTTCGCCAATGATCTTGATGCTTTGATAGGTTCTGCCGTTTTTCTTTATTTCATCACGTAATTCAAGGATTTCTGCGTAAACATCACATAAGCGCTCAAGGGCCAAACCATCGGCTAGGGTAAGAACACCCATATCTTTTAGCAGCTTGGTGAGCTTTTTCCACGCAGCTTTAGCTCTAGGGCTTAAGTGAGCTGGCATGCGTGGAATTCCAGGGGCAAGTTTTGGCTCTTTTTTATTTAGTGCGCGCTTGCCAGGATTGCCTGTGACTAACTTTAGCGCGGTGGGGGTAGCTTTTCTGCCAGCCACTTTTACCTCGCTTATTTATTCCAATGGTGTTTAGGATCCGTCGGTTGGCCACTTGCGTCAGCACCAAGCTTTACACCTCTATTCTCCATAATTTTCTTAGTGCTATCGTGACAAGGCTTACAAAGTGGTTGCCAGTTTGCAGTATCCCAAAATAGGGTTTGGTCACCTTGATGCGGCTTGATATGGTCAACAACTGATGCCCCTACAATTTTTCCTTGTTCTTCACAAAAGCAACAGAGGGGGTTACGTTTTAAAAATGTCTCTCTGGCTTTTTGCCATTTACCACCGTAACCACGCTCTGCGGTTTTGCGCTTATCATCACGCCAACTTATGCCTTTGTTCATAATGTGTTTGGTTCATCTAAATAAACTGGATCAGTGTTTTCTTCTGCATCCGCGGCCATCAGATGGTCCATTATGTCTAAATTACTGTTCACCAATTGGCTGATTGCGACTGTTTGCTGATTCAGCGCTTCGGTTTGTGCCTTTAATGCTACGATTAATTCTTTGGTTAATTCATCAGACATCAGAATCACCATGACTAATGTGGTTTTTTAACGCTTCCATCCTGGCTTTGTGATATTCACTGTCTCGCGCTTCCGCCGATTGCGTTCGTCGATACTGAACGATGAATAAAACAATCGTTGACGCAATACCAAGCAACAAGGCGATATTACTTAATGAAAGAAAACCGCCTATCGCGGTGGATATAGAAGCGATGTAACTTCCTGTTTGTACAGTTTTATCCATCATCGGCGTCATAGTTCTATTTATCATGTTTGAGCCTACTTAGTTGTAGACAAGTTAGATTGATGTTCATTAATCCAGGTCTGCAATGCGAACCAGTCAAGGTCACAAAGAGAAATCACTTCAATTAATGAATTTGTATAATTAGAAAGCTCTTGATTCGTTGTGCTGAAGTAATCCGGTACTAAGCATTGGCTTATCAGTTCCTTTGGCGGGAACACATAAACTGTCTTTGTTACGGTGACTGTTCGCACATTTGGCTGACTGCTCGAGCACCCGGTTAATATCCAAAGGAATAGGAGTGTTACTCCAAGAAATCGTTTTTTCATCGGTTGTCTCGTCAAAAATTTTCTTTAGCGCTTTATTGCTTTCTGCAAACTCATTCTTGATGGCAACTCTGTGTTGTTCTCTAGCGCTAAATGTTTTAGCCAGTAAAACCGCACTATCACGCAACTTGATTTTTTCTAGCTCGGCAGCTTCTAGCTGCTCAGTAATAGAGATCAAATCCCTTTGCAAGTTTTCCTTGGATTGCTCAGATCTGGCCAAATCACTCTTTAACAGTGCTATTTGCCCCTGATTGACCTTCAAAACTGCAACAAAACTAGCCATTATAACAATCAGCAAACCGATAACTAACGCAATGATTTTATTATGTAATGTATTGAACATTTTGATCATTCCTTCGCGCTATAAAAAAAGGTTCCATTTCGCGGTTTTGTATAAAGAGGGGAGCGAACGGTCAGGAAGCCAAAAGCCCCAAGGTTTCGACCCGCCCTCCCCATTGCAAACTCCCAACACGGCATAATAGGCGTTGATTTCAGGAGCTTTTATTAATTATTTGACATCTGAAGGGGCTGTTTTAAAACCCCTCTATAATCGTTTCTAATCGCGTTGAGCTGGGCGTGATTATCGTTGTGATTCAATGCATCGCCTGTGTCGGTCTTGGGCACGAATCCAAACCCCATAACATCTTTTATTCCCAGGTGTTGAACAATCATAACCAGCAACCGTTCGATACTGGGGCAGCAACAACGCATCACATGCCTGTATGTATTCACCATCAATCAAATGTGTTCGCATGGGCGAGGCTATCCAGCGTCCAATGCCATATTGATAAACCCAATCGACATACAGATCATATTCACCCTGGGTTAGCTCAACACCAGATAAGCTTTTACGAAATCGATTCTCATCAACTGATATGTGTGACTGAGCTGTCTGCAGTGCTTTAACTGGGGTAATCGTTTCACCCAACTTAACCGGGCTACCATCTGCATGATAAGTAGAACCAAATCCGACAGTCGGACGATCCCCTTTAACGGGTACGGTTGCAGTTGGTGAGAAACCTTCTGACACAATGAGAGTAATGAACGCAGCAGCTGAAAGACTAAGACCTGCGACTGCTAGTCTGTTTCGCATGTATACGGCCCTCGAAAATTGTCGATGGTGAAAACAAAAAGCCCCAGCAGATGCTGAGGCTTGAAAGTATTTAGTCGTTTATCGCTGACTTGCTCATTAACGGGGCGCGAACCCGACCTGCGTCATGTCGTTATCTAATAAAGAAAGAGCGACTTCTTTTCACTGACTGCGTTGATTAGTGAACTGTAGAAAGCAAAAAACCACCGGCAAGGTGGTTTCTTTAATGCGTAATTTTCACAGCATGGGAAAACGATAGACGAAAACATTAATCGGTGCAATAACTATTTTACGGTTATATAAATAAACTCGAATAAAACGGTACTAGCACTCATTACTTATCACTTAACTGATTACTAAAGGCTTTTATCTGCCTTACCTGAAAGGCCATGTTCAATGTCACTTTCAAATACATACCAAGAGTTATTCATACTATCAATGTCAGATTGCTTGTTTGGTGAAATGCCAGATGCGCTTTTTGCAGAGCTTACAGCTTCTCTCAGTTTTCCAGCTGTGTAGCCATTGAGCGAGCCAATAATACTAGACACCATAAAGTCTAAGCTCTTTGACGATATTGCCGCTTGTTTTTTGGTGGGCGAATTAGCTACTTCACAAAGTAAATCACGCAGTTTAATTAGTTTATTGCTATCCATAATCAGCCCTACTTCAGTTCATTTGATGCACAAGACTAAATCAGTATCGCAATTCGCCCAAGGCATTTAGCCTATAAAATATCTTCCTGTTTGGAAGATTCATAATGTAGCTAAAACATTTTTAATAACAACATCATTGCTTAAGCTGCCCATAAATATAATCTAGGTAATATCTTGGCGATAGAGGTGGTGTAATGGTAGGTTTAGTAGAAGTGTTTAGGTGTATTCTGAATATGCTCGCTTATTGTTTAGATTTAGCTGTATTCATTTGCTGTTTAAAGCCGTAGAACTCAGCCCCCGAAAACAGTGCTCTTCGAAGCATACATGCAAGACCTTTTTTGTTGCAAATCGAATTTGCAAGTCTAATGTACAAATTTTGCTTTGAAAAATAAGACTATTCACCGTACTATCAAAGGGTAAAAAGATATTTTAAATGGAAAAAACTATTGGTTAATCTGCTCTAGGCTGCAAGAACTGTTGAGCCTATAGCTGGAGGTCGTAGTATCAATCACAATGGAGTGTATATGGAATCATTTTTAAGAATCATGAGAGTTGCTGCTGTCAACTTCCCAGTTGCAGCCTCTTTTATTCAAATAAGTAATGAGCTTGATGCAATCAAAATTAAACAAAGACTTGATGCTTTAGAAGACCCTATCAGCGTTCTACACACAGACCTTCCAGCGTTATCTCAAGTGATTTATTTTGCTTTAGTTAAAAATGATTCATCCACATTAAATTTCAGAGATGAGATTTACACAAAATACTCAAGAGCCTTCGCTATACTCGACTCAAAAGGCTTAATTATGAAGTTTGATCAAGCAGATTCATTATATCCGGTTGCAATAAAAGTAACAGATCCTTGTTTTATTTTATATTTATGCGCCCGTTTTGAAGAAACTAAAAAAATGGATTTACTACTTTCGATTGTAGATAGTTGCGAAAGAGGTAAATGGTTGCAGGGTGCTGAAATTCAGAAAGAAATTCAACTTCCGATAGTATTTATCCAAGCTGTTTTTGATGTTTATCAAGCAAATGGTTTTGGTATATGCTCCAAAGCAATAGGAGCTTGTAGCTATTCAGCAAGCTCTTAACAACTGCCCCCTTAACTGGGGAATCTAGCTCCGTTAATCTGAATATTTAAAAATTAAGGACAATGTAATGTTCAAAGTTAAGTTAAAACTACTAAAAGTTGCAATATTTATCACACTAACCGGTTGTACAGGCATGAACGATGCAATGACACCATCTATGAACACACATAAAGACTCATTTGATGGTGCTCTCATAGTTTCTCAGGCTCCTGTGAGTTCCTCATCAAGCTTAACTGAGGGCTGGCATACTATGGGCTTTGAGTGGAATCAAAAATTTCCTGATGTAGTTTTCCTAGAAGTCGGAACAAACGGAATCACTAATGTTCAGGGGGTGGCTTTTAATGTGGACGGTGAAATAATTGAAAATATAACAGAAGCAAGTGTTCTCACAAAATATGGTAGCTGGTCTACTCGTCGTCTAGTTATGCCAATAAACGAATTTGTCAAAGTAGCAAAAGGTCGTGACGTCAAAATGAAATTAATCCAAATTGATACCTATTCGGTATCTAGTTTTGGAGCAAGTAATTCTGGTGCAGTTGTTAATTCTAAATTTCCTCCATTCCTAAATAAGCTGAAAGAGCTAGATGTGATCAAATAAAGCTAGTGCGCGAATGTTCATTTGCTAAAAAGCCACAGTTTGGTATAACAATCAACTAATTCAATACACGTATAATCGACGTATGCAGGCGTCTTAGAATTAGGGGGAGGGTTAAAAACCCTCCCTAAACCACATTAAAAACTAAGCTTATTGAACATGAAGAATCCCCTTAATAGAGATTATCCGGAATCTATTTTTTCAAACCTTCAGTTATTCTTGAGTGCACATATTTATTCATAGCAGCTTGTTGCATTTTTTCCCACGAGTTGAATGTCGTATTGTTTGTAATAAACGCCTCCCATTCATCATCAGGAATCGCCTTAAAGTCTTCTGGATTTTTAACGTCAAATCCACTCGCTATAAACAATTGATTTAAATCTGAGAAACTAGAGCATTCTCCTAAAAACTCAGGTGTTAAAATATCGCTTAATTCAACTTTGTGCGTACCATGTAAATCTTCTAAATTCTTTTTTAACTTATTTAATCCATTTGTTTCTATCTTAATTGGCATTGGTTCACTCCTTTGAATATGATGTTTAATGACATAACTTTAGCACTTTACTTTTGGCAAGCTATCCCATTTGGTTGTGTACTGGGGTGTCAATAATTGTCGTCGCATTGACCACTTCTGCTCGATGCCTTGAGCAGCTAAGAACAAAGTATCTCGTCCATATCGTAAGTTAATGCCATCAAGGGTTTTCATCAATGCATTATCCGCCTTAGTAGTGTTAAATAAGTCAAATTGTTGATACTTATCACTGCTTAAGTTAATCAGGCCCACACCTATCTTGTAATACTTAACACCTACCTTGAATAGCTTAGTTGCTGCGACAGTCGCGGCGTTCGTCATTTCAATTGTGCAGTTAGTGGGACTTGGAAAGTGGATAATTGATTTAAAACTAACGGGTTGTTCATCATAGGGCGAATTACTGGCAAATAGCAGCATTGATTTACAGCTTGAGCCTTGCCCCCTAGCCTTATTAGCTGCTATCGCGACATGCTTACTCAGTGCTTGCAGTAATGAATCAAAATCAATAATGCGCTCACCAACTGAGCGTGTCGAAAATATTTGCTGCTTATCAGCCTTAGCCTCATCCCACTGTTTACACTCTTGGCCATTGAGCTCTCGCACCGTACGTTCAATTTCGATACTAAATTGCTTTCTAGCGACTCCAGGAGGAACTTGAGCTAGTTCAAAGGCTGTTCTAACATTCATACACTCAAGTTTTTTACTAATACGTCTGCCGATGCCCCACACATCACCAACAGACATTTGTTTTAAAATACTAACCCGTTCTGTATCACTTTCTATCAGACATACCCCGTTATAACCTGGTAATTTTTTCGCAGCATGATTCGCAGCTTTAGCAAGCGTTAAGGTGGCTCCAATACCAACACAAACAGGCAGCCTGGCTTCCTTCCATACAGCGCGGCGAATCATATGCCCCTGTGTGTTAAGGTTCTTAATTGCTGGTGAACAGTGCTTAAACGACAGAAAACTCTCATCTATTGAGTACACATGTTGCTCAGGCCCAAATCTTCCAATGATTTCCATCATCTTACTTGAGAGATCTGCATACAGCTCATAATTAGACGAACACGCTATGACCCCAAGCTTAATACACAGATCTTTAACCTGAAAGTAAGGAGCAAACTTAGGAATACCTGCTTCCTTGGCTTGGCGGTTAGCCGCCACAATACAACCATCGTTATTACTTAACACTATTATGGGCTTGCCACGCCAATCAGGCCGAAACACTTGTTCGGCACTGCAGTAGAATGAATTGGCATCAACTAAGGCAAACATGCATTGCCAGCCAGTAAAGAGCAATGGTGATGAAGCCGCACAGAGCGAATAACTACCCCCTCTATGCAAAATTCATCATAGTCATGTATTTTGACAGCTTGATGCTTATCATTGGATGATAAGAGCAGCTTTCTATGTTTATCGAGGATCTTACACACAAACTCGCCATTGAAGTTTGCCACTATGACTGCCCCCTGCTGAGCGGTAATGTGGCGATCTACAATCAATAGATCACCATCAAAGATACCCGCACCTTGCATCGAGTCACCTTGTGCAACACCAATGAAAGTTGAACTTGGATGCAAAATCAGCAACTCATCTAGACTTAACCCCAACTGAGAGTACTCAGCTGCTGGGCTTTCAAAACCACTGATCCCCGCACTAGCCGGAATAGGGATAAAAGGAAATACACGCATAAACTCACGCCACTGTATATAATTACAGTGATTATAGCGCTTATGGTGTGGTTAGCAAATGCAGATTGCATGGTTGTCAGTTAAGTGATTTAGTATCAAACACAGTTACATATTTCTATTTAACTGGTCCTTTGTTTTTAATTATTCCTGCCGATAACACATCAAGCTCATCTTCTTCGGTAGGGAATAGTTTATCAAACACGTGAGCTAACAGTTTATAAGCATCAACATTATCTTTTCTACGTAACAGCCCTTCGCCATGTGTTGCGGCATTCCCAAGTAGCCTTAGGGCGTTCAACTTGTCCTTCAAAGACTGGCTTATGTCATTTATGTTTTCAACCCTTGTAGCTAAAGAAATAAATTTACCTTCAGCTGACTTATCTGGAACCTTAAGCACATCGAGCATCACCTCTACCGTTGCTCTAATCCTGTTTCCACATGCATTATCATCACAAAAGAATAAAGCAAACGACTTTTCCAACATCAGAGCTATTTCTTCAGGAACTGTAGGAGGAACGTTAAAGATTTTTATTGGTGGGTAGAAAAATATTGGTTTAATGCTAACAAAACGATTCTCTTGTTGCTGGCCGTATTCATCACAAAAATAATGTTCATCATGCTCACCAACGCCCGTTATCACTACTGTTTCTGAACATCTAGAGTTATTGCATTTGAGAAAGCCTGTAATGTTATATTTTACCCATTCATAATCAAACTCTGGGTGTTGATGTGATGTTAATGTGTTTGCTGTTTCTTGAATCAAAAGATCTTCTTTCCGCTCTAAAATACCTCTTTTGCACGTGGGGCATTCCCATTGAGGTAAATGATCCATATCAAACTTCTGTTTTAAAAATTCATCCATAAAAGGTAAACTTGTATCCGTGATTAAAAATACAAGTTAGCCTAATTATATTGAATTGATAAGTTTTTTATTTAACCCGGAAACAATGAGGTGATTCAAGCAGAACGACTGGCACATCAACAATCTTAAGCCCTATCTTCTTAGCGTAATAATACTCAGCAGTGGCGCCAGATGATTTACGCCAACCTGGTAACATAACCATCTCATTGCATGCGCGGATCATAGCAAAGCAAATATCCATGTACTGAGGTTCAGTTAACCCAACAGGTAAACTAGCTGAATGTAGCACAACACGACCACTTGATTGCAATTGCTCTGCAGCACTAAAGAACGCCTGCTTATTGATATCGATATTGCCACTGATTGGGCCTGCTATATAAGTAGCGATCATTATTTATGACATGGCGGTAACAAACTGGCAATGGCGTTATCTACAGTATTCTCTCTCCACTCATAGCTACAACAAACGCATGCTTTTAATAAATGTTCTTTTTTACAAATTATAGTGTAATCAAATGCCCTCGGCACATATTTAATGAATTCACTCATCTTGCCTTGTTGCTTGCTGGTACCTAAATTGAGGTCCTCTTCAACCCATTTAATATTGATGTCATTAGAGCCACACTTAATGCATTTATCCATTAAGACCACCAAACAACGCATTTTTATAACACTTTAGCTCTGCTATCGATTCTCGAATATCAGCCAGCGCTTCATGCTTAAATAGTTTCGCACCGACTGCCTTTTGCTCCAACTCAGGCGCCCATGCTCTGGCTGCTAGTGCGATAGCAGAGATATCTAACTGACGATAATGCAAAAATTCATGGAGGCGTGGCATTTGGCATAAGATGTACGACCGGTCAAACATGATTGAGTTACCAGCGAAAATAACGCCCTCTTTGGTTTCTCGGTTATAGGGCTCAATACCCATGGCTGTTAAGTGATCTAAAATCTGCTGCTCACATTCTGCCAATGAGTAATCGCCAAATCTAACCTCATCAAGCAAGCCGCTTTCAGTATGGGTATCTATGGCCCACTGATGTGAACGATTGATCACGCCTTCACTTTGATGAACCACAACTCTTAAAGCGCTGCCAACCTGGTTGAGCTCCCTGTCGGTGACAACAAGTGCTAATTCAAAAATTGGGTAATATTCCATCCCTAACTGACCATTATCCAAACGACCATTTAGGCCACCAGTCTCAATGTCACCGAACAAAAAATAAGGTTTATTACTCATTAAATATCTTCCCTTTGTGAAGATGTAAAAAACGACCTAAAACACCCACCAAGCCTGCGTTTCAGCCGTTCACTAAATGTGTTCTATCTTGGTACTATCTAGGTCGATTACCGAGGTAAACGGATTAAAAACCGCCATTAAATGGCCATGCCACAACTCGATTGCCGCCCTTTTCTGCTCTGCTAAATATGTGTGAATATACGCCTGGTCTAACTTGGTCATTGAGTGGTTCAACATCTGCTCTGCGACCATATAATCAACCCCTAAATCAGCCCAGCATGACCTTGCCAACTTACGTAAATCATGTGCCGTCCATTCACTTTGGCTAACCTGCTTCACCATACTATTTGCCAATCGCTCATCAATTGCACCTGCTCGCATTTTATGAGGAAACAAATAAGCCCCGCGATAACCGCCTGCCAATTGATTACGTTTATGCCAATCCAACACTTTAGACATCAACGCAGTGATTGGGATGGTTAACTGAGCCTGTGTCTTTGTGATTTCAGCAGGGATAACCAATTTAGCGTTCGCTTCATCGTAATACGACCACTTCAACAATCGGGTTTCACCAATGCGAGTTCCATAGGCCAGCATAATAAATATCAACACTGCACTATCCTTTTTAGCCTTGTCGATGTTGGTCAGCAGCTGCAGTAAATCAGTTGCTTGAAGTTTAGGCGGTTTAGTGGCAATAGGTGTTGAAATAAAGTCTGTAAAGCGAAGTGACGATAATGGGTCAACACTAATCAACTTAAGCACTGTAGCCTGTTTAAAGGCTTTACGTAAAATAGCGTAATACTGGCGAACACTGCCAATAGCGTATTTAGACTGCAGTGGCCAAATCAGTAATTCATCGACTTTATGGTGATTAAGCTCACTTAACAAAACATCCCCGAGCACAGGCAATAAATGCTTACTAATGGCACACTTAATGTTGCGTTTTCGCTTTGTCGATAAACTATTATCAGACTGCGACCGGGTTAAATACCACTCAAGCAACCCTTTGCAGCTTAGCCAGGTTGTTACGTTAATATTGTTGTCTTGCCTGTGTTGCACTGCCAACGAAGGTAAACCGTCAATAATCACCTTAGCACCAACAAGTGGCCAGCTACCTACCTTTTCCCAACGGTCTTTACCATCTTTATAGGTGATCAAATGCCAACTCCCCGCTGCGCGAGACTTTGACACTCTCAATCGCAGCGGATAACGCGGATCCCTAAGCTCAGTCACCGTGTTATCAACCATAGAACGTTTAATTGCTGCGTCACTAAATTGAATCGTTACCACTGCCATCAGTCCAACCTCATATTATTCGCGCTATTCTAGTAAAACTGAGCAACAGATATCGACTCTCTATCTTCAACCGACAGCCCACAATGAAACAAGGATTCAACCAACTTAGAGATAAGCTCAAACTCACCCATAATCACAGCCTGTTGCTTATTAACCAGGTCTGTTAACCCCTCAGCATGTACCCCACTGCCACCGCAAGCATCGCACTCATACACATAAAAAAGCGGCTTAGTATTGCCTGCTCCGTTACATACCTGGCAGCGTGGCAGACTGCGGATCTCAGACTTAACCTGGCTAACACGCTTAACCAACTGGTTGTATTTATCTAGCGATAAAACATGATTTTTACGGTATGTATCATAACGTTGCATAGCCAAAGACTGCATTGCTAACGTATTGGTCAAACGTAAATTTAAACGCTCTAACGGCTCGACTCTGTGGCTATCTGCATTACCTATTGCACTGTGACTATCTAATTCTTCTTGAATAACTCGAATACATGAATGCACTCCACATGCAGCCTCATGGCAACCCATTGACTCAAACTGTTCGGCCTCCCTGCTTAAACGAACAACCAAATCTTTTACGGTGTGGATCATTAGCCTTGACTCCCACACAAATGCTCAGCTTTGATGATGTTTAATATTTGATGCCCATAACGCTCTGCATCGTTAACCTGGCGATACAAATCATCAATTGCATCCATGTACAAGTCATAAAACACTTTACTGAATTGCTCTTGAGTCACAGTAACATTAACCAAAGCTGAGAACGTACCCGCTAAATTATCTGTGGTACTTAACCTAACGCCCGTACCGGCACAACTTGGACAACCACTATATGCATCATATCGCCTAGGCAAACGATAACCGGTACCATTACAGGTCTTACACGTTCTAGAATTACACACTTCAGCAACAACCATTAACGCCAATGCATTCGCTGCTTTTGGTTTTAAATTCTCAATAACAAACCTCGATGACAACGCCGCAATCAATGCTTTTTTCATGTCGCTGTCATTATTAACTCTAACCTCTAACACTCTTGCCCCAATTGGGAATTTTCCCTGGATCATCGCAACCACCCCAATCGCATCATCTTTACTAAAAACCCCAAAACCACCCATCACAGCCGCAATGTCGAGCGACTTAGGTGAAATCAAACAAAACAATCGCTCTAGAGATACCATTGCCAATCCTTATAAATATTCTGCAAGCGTGTAAATTAGTGCCAGTAATTAACCAAACAATGCAATCAACGCTGCATCACGGCTATCTTCATTACTGCGACCAGTCCAACCGGTAATTTTATTAAAATAGCTACTATTCTTTTTTGCCGCTTTAATTGGGCCGCGCAACGGTTTCACCAACTGAACACGAATACCGTTATCCTCGAGCACTTCTTTTATTAATCTGGCAGTGGCCTTAACCTTGCCTAAGTCCTCAGCAATACTTAAATTCACCTTCATTGCCGATCCACTCTGGCTAGGAGCATATCCAACGTATTGCAGCAATGGGTTTTGCCCCTTATTGGTTTGCTTAAGTCGTTTAGGAAAAACAGGCTTTTTGTTATCAACATCTTCAAGCAACACCGTTACCACGCCGTGTTCATGGGTTAATCCCACTACATAGGCAATCAATTCACTAAAGCCCAAACTTTTGATAAAAATGATTTTGCCGTTAACCACCACTGCAACACCGCTTTTAGTTAAATCAGGGTCTATTCCTACTTTCATCAACTCACTCCCCTGAACTGACTTGCTATGCCATGTAAATAGGTATTGGCCAGTTTTCTACCATTAGCCTTATCACTAAAAAACAATCTCACATACTCTTCAGACACTTCATGGCGCATTGATTTAGGGATAAAACGCATCTTTTTTAAAATCCATTCAATGTCTGATTTACCGTCAGCGTTTTTTTCTCGACTCCAAAACAGCGGATATTCTCTGCGTTCCAACCGATGAGGCTCGGCTTTGGGCGTTGCTTTTACCTCAACAATTGCACTGTACATGTCCGGTGAATCATCATTGATCTGCTTGAGTGCCATAACGCTTACGCCCCCTGTAGCTTGGCCAATTAAAGGGCACGGCAACACTCACCGCATCTTGCACTCGTTGATATGCTCGCTCGCCTAACAACTCGTGTAACCCCTGTTGATTCAAATTAGTGATAAACCCTGTTGGCCTGCGTCCATACAAACGCTTATCAATAATCCGGGTTAGCCACAGCACTTCATCAGCACTACCACGCTGTAAGCCAAGTTCGTCAATCACCAACAATTGTGGCTTCATAAATTCGGCAATCAGTTTTTCTTCGGTTAACGAATTGTCGCTGTAAGACATACGCAACCGAGCAAACAAATCCATTACACTGATCACCACAACCGAATAGCGCTTACGCATTAGCGCATTAGCCATAGCACTGGCTAAATGATTTTTACCGGTGCCAGGCGTACCCAAAAATAAAAAGCCTTTTCCCCCACTAAGTAACTCTTCAAACTTATCAACATAGCGCTTGGCAACATCTACAGCGCGTCGTTGTTCCTCAGTTTCAATCACATAGTTATCAAACGAACACTCTAAAAAATGGGTGTTAATCCCGCTGGAGCCCATCAACTTTTCAACAACTCGCTTTTGATGCTCTGCCGCGGCAGTAATTTCAGCCTGACGCTTTTCAGCCGCAATTTGATTACGGTCAAGCGGCTTAACACCATCAGGGCAACCCATTTTTTTTAATAACCGAGACAGTTCAGATGAAACAGATGGCATTGAATTCATAGTCATAGCTCCGTATTAAAATCGTTAGCAAAGTCAGCGTATGGGTTGTAATCACTGCGATGTGCGGGTACATGAAGCGGATTACTTGATTGATTCATCAACTGCGGCAATGGCGCCAGCCATGTTTTATTGGCAATAAACTTGGTTATGCCCAACACAAACTGGCCTGCGGCATTGATACCCCAATTAGGATCACGCTTGGCAGCAAGTGCCAGCCAATCAACCGCGGCTTGGCAGTCTTGGTCGGTTAGCTTTTCACGTTTCCATGCAGCCCATGCTGCTGAGTCAGAACCGCCTTTGCGGTGATTGGGGTATGCCTTAAAAAAATGGTTAAACGACGATTTAGCACAAATATCTTTTTGTCTTTCTTTTGTAGTATTGTCTTTCTTTTGTGGGGGTCTAGATTGACAGTTTTCACTGTCTAAACTGACAGGGCTATTGTTCAAATTGACAGTTTTTACTGTCAGTTTAGACAGGTTAGACCTGTTACTTTTTTTCGTTATTGGGGGCGAATCAGACTTACTACTCCACTCAGAAACAACTGTGTTTACACCGAGTTTTTTGCCTTCTTTTATTAAAATATTACGCTTTAACAGGCCACCAGCAATACGAGAAATATTGTTTGCATCAATGCCAGTCATTTCTTCTATTTGGCTATACGATAGCCAATCAAGCGCCTTACCAAAGCCATAAGTCCTGCGGATAACAGACATCAATACTCGGCTTTCTCTATCGCTTAATTTTGTCATACAGAGCGCGTCCACCAGCGTGTTAGACAGTCGTAAATATCCATCATCTAAGTCTGCCTTCACCACACCACCCCGCTTGCTTACATCACTCATATCTGCAATGGGCCTTAAAGGCACAACATTGCTATTCGCATCACTATTGACGCTGTCCACTGTTTTTTGTAACATCATCAAACCTCTCCGGTATTAAACCCACGGCCTCCACAGCTCTAGTGGGTTTTCTTATTTTTGAACTTTTGTTAAATCTATTGAGCACCCTGCTGCAACTAACAAATGCGCAATTCCTGTTGCACTGTTTGTCGGGCTGGTTCTTACAATTGCAGCAATTGCATCAACTTGCTGCTCATTGGTTAAACGCTCAAAATATTCTCGTTCCTCTGGTGACTCAACCACATCAACAGGTCGATAAACGAGTGGTTCATAATTAGGTTTATTGCTACTTAACAACCAATCACCTTTATTAACGCTACTCTCATGAATAAATTGATATGAATTGGGCGTGATATTCTTGTACCAGCAAATTTCACCATCCGAAGTTATACCAAAAGCTTCTGCGTCATTAGGTGCCTTCATAAAAATCACATGTGCATTACTAATAAGCTCATCAATAATCGGCATAGGTGTAACCGATGCGCAATAAGCACAGCACCCAAAAGTTTCACGCTGTTGAGCAGTAATTTGGTATTCAGTGCAATCAGGACAAAACGTTAATTCGTCTTGCTCTTCCATCGAGTTGTTATCACTTACCTGAGTCATTAGGTTTAGCTCCTTAAAACATCCAACAAAACAAACATAAAAAACGGTTTACTTATCACTTAAGTGATTTAGCACCTGTACCCAATTTTCCGTTTATTGCTAATCGCTCATAGTCATAACGGCAATCTGCATCACAAAAATGGCTAGTAGGTCCAAGAGGCTCTATGCAGTAATGACAAAAACCTAAAAATGGCAACACAGGCCTACGTACTTTTAGTGCAGCAGCAAAATGCAATTCAGCTTCTTTTGCCGCGTTATCGGCTGCATCACTCATGCGCTCACCTTTGCACTAGGCACATTTGTTAAGCTGCGAACCTGGCTACTCACTACAGCCTTCAGTGACAACACTTCTTTTACTGTGTTGGTTAACTCACGGCCTATACACTCGTATTCATCTTGCGTAATAACGCCATCGGCTCGTGATGCTCTAATCTCAGCGAGTGCCATCCCCATTTGTTCACTAATTTTTAATAGCTGGTCACTGAGCTCTTCATCACAGTTCACCGACTCAGGTAACTTAACGAACACACCACCACGGCTTTGACACCACGCAGTTAAAATACGGTCATCATTGGCAATGTCAGTAAGATGAATGGCATCACGCAAATACAAGTGATTACTGTCATTCTCTGGGTTTAACTTGTTGTACATAACACCAGGCTGCTGAAACAGCGTATGCGCTAGCTTATCAACGCCAAACTCATGGCCTAACGCATGGGCAGCATAGAGAGGATCAGTGCATGAAAGGGTGTTGCGCTTTAATGTGCGATTGCTCATGAGGAGGGATATCCTTATTTAAGATCGAGTAGAAACATCAACGGCATGAGCCGAACGTAATTCGAGTGACTTAGATGAATGAACGGTTAATTCACCATTTGTTAAGCGTTCAATTTGAAATGCACGCAACTCAGGAACGTCTTCGCCCCAACCAGAAACAGATTGGCTTTTTATTTTAAGAGCCGCAGCTGTAGCGGCTGTTCCGCCAAAAAATTTGAGGACGTCTGACTTTTTCATAAAGCCCCTTGTTGTTAGTAGTAAGAATACAACACCGATGTTAGTAGGTTTTCCTACCTATGTAAACTAAAACTACGATTACACACTCATAAATTTTGTGTAGTCTTTCCTACGCATAGAATTGAGGTTAGATAAAATGAAAAAGACAATGGGAAAGCGCATTGCCGATAGGAGAAAAGAACTTGGCTTATCTCAAGGGGATGTGGCTAAACATGTCGGCATTAATCGAGTGTCTGTTAGTAATTGGGAAACTGACGGTAAAAATGGTACCTCGCCAAAAGGGGCTAACTTAATAGCACTAACAGAAATATTAAATTGCACCCCTGAATGGCTGCTTACCGGCGATGACACAAAGGTCGTCAACACAGAGTCCAATGCCGAGTGGCATGCAGGATTTGAGCTATGGGATGGCGACACACCACTAAGGGATGATGAAGTGGCACTACCGTTTTTTAGAGAAGTAGAGTTGGCAGCCGGCAACGGCTCAACGTTCGTGCAAGAAAATGGTGGCTACAAACTAAGGTTTGCCAAATCCACATTGAAAAAAAGCCGAGTAGAACCGGAACACGCTGCTTGCGTTACCGTTTCTGGTAACAGCATGGCCCCTGTATTACGTCACGGCACCACAGTCGGTGTTGATACAAGTAAAAAAACCATCGTCGATGGTGAAATGTACGCTATTGATCATGACGGCATGCTACGTGTAAAAATGCTATATCGCACACCTGGTGGCGGTATCCGGATAAAAAGCTACAACAACGACGAGTTTCCTGACGAGTTTATTCAACCAGAAGACATGGGCAGTGTCAGTATTATCGGCTGGGTGTTTTGGTGGTCTGTACTTAACGTTTGGAATAATTAACCAAACACATATTCAAGGAATGAAAATGAACAGTGAACAAAAAGATTTTTTTGCAAAGTACCCTTACATACCCAAAAAATTTATTGCAATTGATGTTGAAACAACAGGTTTAAACGCCGGGGTTGATAAAATAATCGAAGTTGCAGCAATCAAATTTGATCTGTTATCAAACGAACATCTTGTTTTTGAAGAATTGATTAACCCAGGTTTTACTGTATCTAGCCTTATCACCAACATTACCGGCATCACTAATGCAATGCTCGAAGGCAAAGAAAGTTTCTTAGAAATAGCCCAAGATCTACATGAGTTTATAGGCGACTTACCTCTTGTTGCATATAACGCTCAATTTGATAAAAACTTTTTATTCAATGAATTCTCATTAGCTAATCTTGAACTCACCAATCCTTTCCATTGCCCCATGAATCTGTCAAAACAAGCATTTACATTACCAAATTACAAATTAGCTACCGTCGCTAAACATTGCAACGTTCCACTTGATGGAGCTCATAGAGCAAAGGCTGATGCTATTGCAGCTGGCCGTGTATTCATGTGCGCGGCAACGACACTTGGCCATATTAATGAAATTTCCCCAAAAAAGTTATCTGCCAAATCATCAGGAGCAAATCATAAAGACTACCCGCCGAATGAGCTTGGTAAACATTACGGTCAAACCATCGTCTTTACTGGCGAACTATCAATTAGCCGCGCTGAGGCATTTGAAGCGGCCGCAAAAGTTGGACTAGCAATTAAATCTTCCGTTTCAAAAAAAACTAACTATTTGATCATTGGTGAACAGAATGAAAACATAGTTGGCGCTAGCGGAATATCAAGCAAGCAGATAAAAGCCGAATCACTTATCGATGACGGTATAGACATTCAAATTCTTGATGAAGATGAATTTATGACGGTAGCAGAAGAGTAACCATGGCAATAGAAATAACTCAAGTAATCAGGCGAATGGAACAAGGGTTTACTCAACCCTATATATGTGGCTGCAGTGATGGAGCAAAGTATGTGGTTAAGGGGTCTAACACCACTGGGAATCAACTTGCGATCGAATTGATTTGCGCTTTCTTATCTAAAAACTTCGGATTACCTCTACCTGACTTCGCACTGATTCGTGTGCCACAAGAAATTATTGACAGTGGTGCATTTCCTGGGCTTGATATCGAATGGTGTTTTGGTTCAAAGCTTATTGACAGCCTGACAGAAATGCTCTTCACACAGATTAAAAAAATTGATAAACAAGTAATGCTAGACCTTTATATTTTTGATTATTGGATTAGCAACCCCGATAGAAGCCTAACCAAACATGGTGGGAACCCGAACGCCTTTTACGACATAAGTAAATCTTCACTTATTATTTTCGACCATAACTTAGCTTTTGATGAACAATTTTCAGTTGGAACTCATAAAGAACTTCATCTCGCATCAACTGTATGGAATTGTGAGCAAACAAGAATTGATGATAAACCTATGTACAGTGAACGGTTTGCTATAATAATGGATAATTGGCAACACATTATTGAACAAGTCCCATCAGAATGGTTCGAAAATGAAAATGCAAAATCTAGCTTCATGGCAAACATCAAGGTAAGATTGCTATCTTATACAAATAATCAATTTTGGGAGGGGATTAAATGAAGCAATTATGTCACTACTCTATCATTCGCTTTATGCCGTTTCTTGAAACTGAAGAATTTGCCAATGTGGGTATCCTTCTTGTTACACCACAAACTGGGTATTCTGCATTTCGATTAGCACCAAAACGATTTGCCAGAGTAACAGACTTTTTTAATGACCTAGACGGTAGTATTTATCAAAAAGGTTTACATCTTTTTGATGAAGAACTTAAACGAGTGACTCAAGAATACGGTTACAGAACTGGCAAGAACTTGTTAAATGCATTTCAGGAAGTAACCCGATTAAGAGAAGGTGTTTTCAGATTTGGTACTATGTCAGCTATTCTTTGTGATAACCCAGAACAACAACTTGATGAGTTATATGATTATTACGTAGGTAGAAACTTTGTTACGCCTGAGTACCGCGAACAAGTCATGGTAAAAAGTCTCCGTAATGGGTTACGTAAACACGTAGATGGCCTACGTTATGTGCAAAAACAATTGCACGGTGATTTGAACACCGCTATCAATATGCCATTGGTTGCTGCTGTTGATGATTATTACAAAGTGATCAAACCTCTGGCCTTTGATCAGACTAAACCCATTGGCTTATTGGAGCATGGCGAAAAATGGATCGGCCGCGTAAAACGCTTACTTAATAATAACGCTGTTCTGCCTCAAAATATGTTGTTTACTGTAGAAGAACCAGCGAAGAATAAAAGCGAGTTAAAAGCTGTATACTTAGAGGTTGAGCGAGAAATTGACAAATTGGGGATAAATGTTGTCCCCTTTGCCGACAAAGAAGCAATTTATCAATTTGCAAGAAAATTACATCAGCCAGAGGCAGCTCCATTTAGCCTAACCTAACTCAGTTAAGTTCAATCCATACACCAAACCCGCTTCGGCGGGTTTTTTATTGCCCAAATTCGACACCTACCCCTGTTATAGCGCGAAACCTCTACCACAAAACAACACATCACCGCCCCTGAAACCATAAAAAAATGTAAATAATTATAAATAGAAATAAATAAATGTAGGATTACCTACTAAATGTGTTGACACAAATTAGTAGGATAACCTACTATCTAATTATTGATTAGCAACTGCTCAGCAGAAACCCTAATCCGCTCTTTAACAAACTGAACCATGAACGACTAACCACTGGATGGTGCCCTCATCAATAAGGGTACCAAACAGTACTAGGTCACTCCAAGAGCCAGCGATGGAGGACAGAAATTCGCTGAAATAGACTTGTACGCCTATTGTGGCGACCGGGTATCAGATTGCTCAGATAGGCAACCAACCAGGGAAAACCCCTGCGGCTGATAAGGGACATGATCCCGCCCTGCGAGCATGACCCGCAACGCGTACAACCCCGCCAACCATCGGCGGCTAGGTAGATGGACAAAGCCCCTTACTTCTTTTTTGCAATAAAGATCAAGTGATGGCGCATTGGGAAGCAGTTTGCACAATCGGTTAAATGGCGCATTTTTTAATGCGCTGAGTTACGGCGTTACAAAGCGTCAGCCTATGACGAAAGCTCGGAAGGCCGTACACAAACTGCTTCACCAATGTGAGAAAGCCAACTAATACATAGGATGTGCGTAATGCGAGTTAAATATTGCCTAATATCAGGGTGGGTGTTGTTTTCAATCCATATCGTTTTGTATACCGCTTACTTTATTTCTGTGCAGTTCGATAGCTTTTTGGTGTTCGGCCTTAAGCCTTCTAATGCGATTGACCTGCTCTCGGTAGCGATTTACAGCAGTTATTTGTTGCTTGTATTTTTTTACGTCCTTGGTAATAGAAAAAAACAGAATGCCCATAAATAGCAAAGCTAAAGCCGAAAAGATGTAAATCAACACCAGCGATCCATCATTAATCAGTAGTTTTCTTATGCCTAATACTAAGGATTATGCCATGCAAACATATGGCCGAAGCACATTGGAAATTGCCGAAGACAACCTGCTTGAGCTGGTGAGCCCTGTGTTTAACATCAGCCGAGGTGATGCACAAAGACTGTGTATTCATCGCCGCGAACTTGGCTCTGATTTCAGAAAGGCAGGCCAAGTATTGCTAGATGCATGGGAAGGTACAAGGGAACAAATTGAAAGCGTTAATAAACTGCTACTTGCAAAGCGATTGTGCATTTTAAAAAACTGCAATTAGCGTTACCTCTAAATCGAGTTGATTCGAACAACCAAACAACTCGATTTATTAAAACTGCATGGAGTTTCGCTATGCAATCACAACACCCCGACTTTATCGATTTGCTCATGCAGCTGATCGCTAAATTAATCCCGTTCGATTTGTTTTAACCATCACATTAGCGCGAGGAAGATATGCAAATTAACTATCAAGAAAGTAAATCAGTGATTGAGGCCAAATTGATAATGAACCTTGGCATGGCATGTCGCCTCGCATTAATGCCAAACCTAATGAAATGCCCTACCGTTCGCCAGCGCATTAAAGAGCTGGAAGACTATTTGCAGTACAACACATGCACTGCGTCATTTCGAATTAACTATGTTGAATATTCAGGTCAACTCAATGACATCTGCTGCATGCGAGTCAATTGCGCTAATAAAATCCGAGTTTACCGTACCCAGCAGCAGCTAATGCCAGTAATACACACTTGCAACAGAATAAACGACTGGCGAAATCGTCAATTGGGTATGCAAGGAGTGAACCATGGGTAAACAACCTGCAACGCTAGACTGGTGCGATAAAAAGATTGCTGAAATGGACCAGATGATCCGCGATTTTCCGGAGCACACTCACAGGTTAACACGCTTAAAAGCGGGTTTTATCGTCACAAAAAAACGATTAACTCAAATCCACCAGCTGCATATTCGTCAATTTCAATGAGGGCATAACGATGTTTTTTGTATTCGGAGTAAGTGAAACGATAGTGAAAAAGGCCGCAGATAAAAAATGCAGTCGATTCACTGGGACTTATCCAAATAGACGAGAGCTATCACTTGAAGAATATCAACAAAAGTTAGCAAAAACCCGTGATGACCTGTTTGCCAAAATGAAAGCACAAAAACTGAGTCACGGTTTGTCAACACCCAGTTTAGCAAAGCATACGCAGAGCTAACCAAAGCACAAGAACGATGCCGTGACATTGAAATTAGGTACAGAAAGCCAACCGGTGCAGTTAATCCAAAAACGAAAAAAGACGTTTTGGAATGGACTACATACATAGGCTAACAATCGAAGAGAGCAGCGTTTATGAATAAACAAATACCAGCTTTTTTAATTGAAATGTCAAAGCAGATGCACGAGCAAGATAACCGCTACACCGCTGAACCAATTTGGCAAGTGCGCTATAAACGCTATTTAGTTACCGAGCAAGGTTATGACGAACATCATTGGGAAATAATTCGTGAAGATGACGGCGACCCAGTTTATCGCTCTCATATTGACAGTGACTACAAGAAACTTGCTGAGGCCTTAATTGATAGCGACAAAGATTGGTGCATCGAATGGTGTGACGATAGTGAAATTGTACTTGGTGATGAAGATGATTTTATCGCTAGCTTTTCAATGCAATATAACCCTGACGGTTGGATTGATTTACCCGATGGCTATAAGCGCCTATATCTTCAAGAAGTAGAAGAAGTAATTAAAACCTGTTTAACCGAAGCTGATGCAAGAGCTTTTATTGCACGAAAGCAGCACGATTACCCAAAGCTCTACACCTATGTTGAATCAATGGTGTATTGCCCTCAGATGATTGAACTACGCAACTGGATATTGTCATTGACTAAGGCAGAGGTGAGCAATGGCTGAAAAACTTACCCCTAAGCAAATCGCAGCCAGAGCGTATTACCGCGCAAATCGTGACTACATACTTGCTCGTTGTCGCGCCAAGTATCACGAATCAGTAGGTAATAAAGTACCTGATTTTGTGTCAGTTAAAGTCGCGAAGAAAGCAGTAAAAGCAGTTGAAACGCCCAAGCCTACAAAAGCAGAACCGACCAAGGCCGAAATTGAGTTTGGTAAACAGCTAGACCCGCAAAATCGATTTAACGGCGTGATTAATGCCGGTGATGAATACAAAGACCGCAAGGCCATCAATAAAGCCATTAGCGACCAAGGCAAGGTAAAAACAGCAGCACGACGCAGAGCCGAAGATATACGCCTAGCGCGGGAATTAGGGTTAAGTTTGGAGGATTTAGCATGAGCCAACGTTATAGATATTCAGATTTCGTTACCGAAGATGGCGTTAAATTGTTATTGGAAGTATTCAATGAAGTAAAGCAAACCCCAAAAGGTGCTTGGGTCGAGCATTCTAAATGGTATTCAAAAAAACGCTTTGTATTGAATGGTGGCGGCAAGCGTTATTGCCACCAAACCAAACAACAAGCTTGGAATGCTTATCGTCGGCGCAAGTTATCACAACGCAGACTCGCGGCCGATGCATTAGCCAAAGCTGAATATGCACTAGAACAAATAGCCCTGATGGATTCGCCACCAGAAGAAAGCAAAATTTTAGGCAAGCCAGAATACTGGTTTAACTACGTGTTTGATTAAGAGGTCAGCATGAACATGTTAAATGACGCAGCAGTTTTGAGCGTGATAATTAATTCAAAGATGGGAACGGCGCACTACTTTTCTTTGCAAATGAAAAAATCTGCAAATCCACTATCAAGAATTAATGTTAGCGCAGCGTTACAGCGTTTAAAGCGTAAAGGGTTGGTAACTAATGATGGACACGTTTGGCGATACTCGCCGAAGAAAGGCGGTGCAGCATGAAGCCATTTGAATATATCAACACATACTACAACGTTAATGCTGAATTAGGCAGAAAGGTAGTTGTCGATGGTGAGCCTGGCGTAATTGCTAAAGATTGCGGACACTACATTGGTGTCAACTTTGACAAACATAAACCTGGCGATATCTCTAACTGTCACCCTACTTGGCGCGTTGAGTACGGTGCAATTTGCAAAATAAGAAAACCGACAGCATCACAGCGTAGATACCAACGATACTTAGAGCGTGGCGATTGCTTTGATAGTTTTAAACATTTCTTGTTATGGGAATCGTCACAAGGCGGTGCAGCATGAATATACACCAATTAATTAATTTGGATATGGGCGAAGCTGTAGATTGGCTTATTAGTAATTCAAACGATTATGCCTTAGTACCTAGAACCCCAACAGAAGATATGTGTGAAGCATTTCATGATGCACAAGATGAATGGGAAAACGGCGGTATTGAATCACCAGACCACCAATGGTCTGCAATGATCAATTCACATGAAAATGGAGGGTCTGTATGAGTACTCAATCATTAAAATCGTTTACAGAAATACCAAAACAAGACTGGCCACCACACCAACAAAAAACATTAGTTAGAGTGCTCTTATCATCAGAGTTTCTTGTGCAGCAATTTGTTGAAACGGATGGCTTAATAAGATTAAGCATATGCAAAACAAATCGAAAAGGTAATCGTTGGGCTGATGGAATAACTTGGGACCAGCTACAAGAAATAAAAATGCATGCTGGATTTGGTAGTAAATGCGCTGTAGAGGTTTTCCCAGAAGATTCCAACGTAGTGAACGTGGCTAATATGCGGCACATTTTTATTTTACCAGAAAGACCTGCATTTGCCTGGACTAAACAACCTTCATATAAGGCAGAACATGAACTACCTTCTCCCCGGATTTGAATCGACAAAACGACTGACATTGATACTTTCACTCACTCGCATTAGCTCACCAGACATTATTTCTGCTCTAACCCTTCATTACACAACTTCATTACCAGCCGAACGTGCTGCGGCTCGTCACCAAATTGAATTATCTAACTTAGTGCGCAATCAAAAGAAGCTCGAAAAAGTGGCAGCAACCATTGAGTCGATAAAATCCATTGATTGGGAAAAGCATCAAGCCAAGTTAACAGCTGTTGAAGCTAGAGTAACGGAACTCGAAGCGTTAATTGAACGAGCATCAAATTACCTCAACGCGATCGGCATGAATGAAGAATTAGAAGCCGAGCTTTTTAGCGCTATCAATAAATAGGACTCAACATGAATGTCACCAGCAAATACGCACAATCATTAGCCGAATTAAAAGCAAAGCCTACTCACTATTTAAAAGAAGTGGGTGATCAATGGCAAACGCCACCAGCATTGTTTTGGGGGGTATTTGCTAAATTTGGTCCATTCGTTTTAGACCTATTCACCGACGGTGAAAACAACAAATGCGCCAACTATTACACCGCTGAAGATAACGCACTAATCCAAGACTGGGCAGATGACTTGAATGGATGTAAAGCATTCGCCAACCCACCTTACTCCCGATCAAGTTATGAAGATGAGCAGGCTATTACCGGGATGCGTAACATCATCGAAAAAACCCGAGCTGAACGAGACAAAGGCGCCAAGGTAATTTACTTAATAAAGTCCGCAACCAGTGAAGTATGGTGGCCAGAAGATGCTGATCACGTTTGCTTTATTCGTGGTCGAATTAGTTTTGATTTGCCAACCTGGTTCAAACCTGCAAATAAAAAACAAGCAGCATCAAGCGCGGGGTTTGCCTGTGCAATTGCGGTATTCGACAAAGACTGGCAAGGCTCACGCATGAGTTACATCAACAGAGACGACTTATTGCGCGATGGCAAAATCATATTAGATATTATCAATGCTGCAGCGTTGCACATTCCAACCGCGATAAATGCGCAAAAAACCATTGAATACAAAAACGCTAGCAAGGTTACAAATGAGTCAATCGACTTGGAAAATACAACTATTGAGTCTAACTATGGTGATGTCGTTACAAATGAGCAAATTGACTTAGAGCACTTGATTGCCCAGGTTAAGCATAAAGAAGCAGCTTTTAGTAAATGGCCAAGCGAAGTGCAGTATGTAGTTGAAGAAGCGTTTAAAGCCAACCCAAACAAGTTCAACGATTATCGACAAGCGGTATTAAGTGAAATAGCTAACACACGGTTACTCGAACAGCAGCGACCAAGCAAAATTATCGCAGAATTGTCTGAAATGCTTGAGCGAACTGAACCAATGAGGGCTGAAGCATGAAGAACAAGTTAATCGACTTAAACAATCACCTGTTTGCCCAAATTGAACGCTTATCTGATGAATCAGTTAAGGGTGAAGCGCTAAAAGAAGAAATGGCACGTTCAAAAGCCGTTGCTCAGATTGCATCGCAAATTGTAGCAAATGGTCGCTTGGCGTTAGATGCGCAAAAATTGTCACCTGAGTTACCAATTGGCCGACGATTGCCTCAAATGCTGGAGAATACGAATGGCTAGGTTTTTATACACAAAGCAAATGATTAGATTTTTAAAGCGTACATATAAGGATTATTCACTCGCTGAAACAACCCACTTATTTAACAGTAAATTCTCTCTCAACAAAACCATATCTCAAACAAAAAGCACACTGAGTAACCATGGCATAACCTGCGGCCGAACCACTGGAGAAATAAACAAGGGGAAATCTCGGTTATTTACAGCAGAGCAACATAAATGGATTGAAGCTCAGTATAAAAAACATTGCCTTAAAGACTTAACCGCAATCTTCAATTGTACTTTTAATACTTCTATGACGGCCTCCCAACTACGCTCATTCACCCGTAATCATAAAATCAAATCAGGCAGAACCGGGCAATTTAACCCTGGGCAAACAGCCTGGAATGAAGGAATGAAAGGCTGGGATGCTGGAGGTGACTCACATAAAGCAAGATTTAAAAAAGGACATATTCCCCTTAACCAAAAACCTGTTGGTTCGGAAAGAATCGATACTAAAGACGGTTATGTCATGGTGAAAGTTGCAGACCCTAACACCTGGCGATTAAAGCACATTGTTGAGTGGGAAAAGGTCAATGGGGAAATGCCTGATGATCACGTGCTTTGGTTTATTGATAACGATAGAACCAATTGCGATCCAAATAACCTAATGTTGGCAACAAAAGGCCAGCATGCCGTGGCCAATAAGCTTGGTTTAGGTAATGCAGATGCACAGTCAAAAGAAACGGTAAAACTGCTCGCACAATTATCCATTACCGCGGCCACTCGTAAACGAAACAACAAGGTGGAGATATGAACAAATTTAGTACTCGACAAGGCATTGTGACAATTTCACAGCCCTTCTTCACGCTCATGCACGATCAGCGACAGGTCACAGTGACATATACCCCTAATAATTTCAGCGGCTGGGGAATTTGCAAAGACTATAACGCAAATGAAATCGCCGATTTTACTCAACCCGATGCTGAGCTATTTGCCAGCAACGCTGATTCTAAACTTCGTTTACCGGGGTATGCAGCATGAAAAAGTCAGAAATAATTAAACAAGCGCTGCGTCAATGGTACACCCTGCCTCGTGATCAAGTGGGTTCATGCCAACAATACATGAAAACACTCGCTGAAAAACTGGCGAAGGAAGGTAAATGATGAATATTGTCATAGAGCAGAAGTCAAAATTGATTGAACATTACTACATAAGCGAGCATATGAGCGGTGATCAAGTTGCAGCAACTCTTGGTTTGAGCCCGTTCATGGTAAAAAAATATTTAAGAGAAAAAGGTCTGTCAAGAAATCGGCAGGAAGCAAGATTGAAATGCGCTGCAACTTTAAGGGGTAAAGATTCAAATATCTCATCAAGTCCTTACGAAATGCAAGAAGCAAGAGAGTCTCGATTGTCATTGCTAGCACTGCAACTTGTTGGAAAAAGGCACCAAAACTTAAGGAAAGTAAATGATGTCGATGAATGACTTATTGACCCAAGCACGCTGTGAAATCGCTAGCTTAAAAAAGCAAAATGCAGCATTAAAGCAACAAATAACGCTATTGTCTCAACGGCCTGAGTTTGACCTTTCAACGGTGCATGGGCGTGAACAGGCGGTCATAAGCAGGTTAAACAAGCAAATCAAACCGGATTCTATGGTGGTAAACGATGAATAACCAAGAGCAAAAAATTTTTACGGCAACTCAACAAGAGCCATTATTTTTAAAAACCAAAGAAGTCATGGAAAGATATCGCATTCGATCAAGTGCAACACTATGGAAATGGAGGAAGGAGCTCGATTTTCCAGCCCCTATTCATAACGGGCGGTTCTACAATATTCAAGCATTAGAGAAATGGGATGAAAAGCAGTTAAGCTCATAAAATTGCCTGATTGAAGGTTTCGCTATGCTAACAAGTTAGGTTTTGTTTTTAATGCAATTCCAAAGCTAAACCTAACTTGGTATTTAGATGCACAAACAGAAAACTTAAGCCCTTTTCTCTAAAAAGGCCACAGTCCTATCACCTTTCGCGGCTAGCAGTAGTCGCTCTGTCCACATTTTGTAAGCCAAAGCTTGCTCGTCCAACCAATCATGTTTGTTATACACAGCCATTACCCCGCCTAATACATGCCCCAGCATTTTTTCAGTAACATGGGGCAAAACTCCAAGCTCAGAAAGCCTAGTAGAAATAGTCCGTCTAAAATCATGTAGGCGCCAATCAGGAATATCAACTCGAGGTTTCAACTCTCGGACCAATTTGTTTACCGATGCTATACCAACAGGTTTTTTAAAATCGTTTGGAGCAGGGAAAGTCCAATCTGAGCGGTGTAACGCCCACTGTTCTTGTAGTAACTCAAGAAATGCCGCGCTTATTGGCCTGCGGATAGGTAAGTTAGTTTTACTGTTAACAACGGGTACCGTCCAAACCATACTGTCTAAATCAAAGTCGTCACGCCTAGATTTTAACAACTCAGACACACGTGCACCGGTCATCATGCAAGCTTTAATAGAATTGGTTATGGTTCTGGTTGCCCTTGTCTTATCTAATTCACGCCAAATTTTACCGCACTCAATAACGGTTAAGACTCGTGAGCCAACCGTTGAAGTAGAACCAATATCTGAAACCCTAAGCTGCAGAACATCAACTGTCGTAATAAGTTGACGGCGAACAGACCAGTTTAAAACAGTTTTTAACTGCTTTAATATAGCGCCCGATGTGACACGACTCACTTTTGACTTGTTATCAAAAAACTCTATCCACTCGCCTAGTGTGATATCTTCAACAAGACGCTCAGAAAAGGCTGAAAATAAATGTACACGAAAGCATGATTGGTAAGTCGCAACAGTACCAGGCTTTAACGAACTGCCCTGCTTCATGAGAAATTGTTCGCAACAATATCTTACAGTCGCCATGCCACGTCTTGTATTACGTTGTTTCCAATAGACTCTTGGATCTGTATCATTCGCTAAGGCGTTTCTTAGCTCAGGCACAAGTTTTCTTGCCTCAGCTAATTTAATATCAGGATAGCGGCCAAGCGTAAGACGACCAGGTGCAGAGCGATACCTGAATCGATATTGCCAAGTAATTGTTCCAGCATCAGTGATGCGAACACTAAGCCCATCTCGATCAGCAAGCTCTGGTTTACCAGAATATGGCTTGCCTACTATGGAGCGTAACTGTGTGTCAGATAAAGACATTTTGAAAGCCTGTGTACATATTTATAAAAATATCATCTGATTTTATGACACAAACAATGATATGTACACAGCAAGGTACACAAGACAACGAATAGCAAACAAAAACAATATAAATAAAAGCGAAAGGTTTTAAATTTATTTAACGATGAATTACATAAAGTTAAATGCAAAAATGAGTCAAATAAAATGAATACAAATCATGATAAAAAACAGTCGCTTTTCTGGCACGATTATGAAACGTTTGGTGCTAACCCAGCCAAAGATCGTCCGTCGCAATTTGCAGGGATTAGAACCGATCTCGAGTTAAACATTATTAGTGAGCCAGAAACTTTTTACTGTAAACAATCACCAGATTACTTACCGTCACCAGAAGCAATCCTCATTACAGGTATCACCCCACAACTGGCAAATTTAAAAGGCATTCCTGAAGCTGAGTTTATGCGCCGTATCAATAGCTTATTTAGTCAACCTAATACCTGTGTTGTAGGTTACAACTCATTGCGCTTTGATGATGAGGTCAGCCGTTATGGTTTTTACCGGAACTTTATCGACCCCTACGGTCGTGAATGGCAAAATGGTAACTCTCGCTGGGATATTATCGATTTAGTCAGAGCCTGTTACGCATTTAGGCCCGATGGAATTAATTGGCCGTTAAAAGAAGATGGAACACCTAGTTTTAAGTTAGAGTTGTTAACGCAAGCAAATGGGTTAAGCCATGAAAAAGCCCATGATGCAATGAGTGATGTTTACGCCACCATAGCCATGGCAAAACTTATCAAAGAAAAACAGCCTAAATTATACGACTATTATTTTAATTTACGTCGTAAACAAGCCGTTGCTGAGCATATCGATGTATTAAAAATGCAGCCTTTAGTGCATGTCAGTTCAAAAATCAGTTCGCTGCATGGTTGTACAACATTAATCGCTCCCGTGGCATACCATCCAACCAATAAGAACGCGGTGATCTGTGTCAATTTAGCCATGGATATTTCACCATTGCTCGAGTTATCTGCACAAAAAATTAGCGACAGAATGTACACTTCGCGACATGATCTAAGTGAAACAGAGCTGCCAATACCGATAAAACAAATTCATTTAAACAAGTGCCCATTTATTGGATCGCCAAAATTACTTGACGATGAGGTAGCTGCAAAACTACAGTTTGACAAAGCTTTTGCTCGTGAACAGTATAAGCGTTTAAAAAATAACCCTGAAATCCGAGAAAAACTCAACCAGGTGTTTGATTTAGAGTCTGATCGTCAACCAATTACCGACCCAGACCTGATGTTATATAGCGGTGGTTTTTTCAGCCATGCAGATAAAACTAAAATGGAGATCATTTGTCATACCGAGCCGCATAATTTAGCCGCTTTGGAATTGCAATTTGATGATCCACGCATAAATGAAATGTTATTTCGTTTTAGGGCGCGCAATTACCCTGAAACGTTATCCGACAATGAAGCTCGCCGGTGGCGTGATTTTTGCCAGCAGCGCTTATCGGATGCAGATTATGTGATTAAACTCGAAAACCTGGTCGAAGAAACCAGCGAAAATGAACACAAACAAAAGTTACTTAAAGCCCTATATCAATACTTACAGTCATTATAGTGAATTATCACTTAGCCCGATTTATTTCATTTAAGGATTAAGGGAATGCAAAATCGATTTTTAGACAGCATTACTCAGTTAGACAAACCATTAGCAACCGCATTGGCACCATTATTACATGACCAATTTTGTGGCCACATTGATGCAAACCAGTTTGCCATGCTTGTTAAAGCAAGCGGTAAAAAAGAGCAACAAGTATTAATGGACTTATTACCCATTGCAGCAGCACTTGCCAACCCACCTATTAGTGAGTTTTATGTTGGAGCGATTGCCAAGGGTGCCAGTGGCGATTTGTACATGGGCGCAAACTTAGAGTTGCCAGGTGAAGCATTGTTTCACAGCGTTCATGCAGAACAAAGCGCCATTAGCCATGCTTGGTTAAGCGGCGAAACTGAAATTGTTGATATTATCGTCAACTTTAGCCCTTGCGGCCATTGTCGTCAGTTTATCAATGAGTTAGTTAACAGTAGTAAAATTAACATTCATTTACCTGAGCAAGAAACTAAGCCTTTATCTCATTACCTTCCTTATGCATTTGGTCCAGCTGATTTAAATGTAACTCAGCCATTACTGTGTAAACGTGAAAAAGAATTTAGCTTAAATTCAGACGACCCAATGATAATTGAAGCACTTGACCAAGCAGGTTTAAGTTACGCCCCTTATACAAACAGTAACGCTGCTGTAGTGCTTGAAACAACCGACGGGGCGACTTTCTGTGGTCGATATGCCGAAAACGCAGCATTTAACCCCTCAATGCAACCGATGCAAATGGCATTGTCTAACCTCATTAGGCACAACCGTCAATACACTGAAATTAAACGAGCGGTATTGGTAGAATCCTCAGAAGGCAAAATCAGTTTAGTGGGCGCCGCGATGGATGCGTTACATGCTATCGCTGCTGTTGAACTAGAGCACATTGTTGTTGAACCTGTTCCAGCTTAATAGGTTAATCGAATCTGCAAAAGGCGCTTAAATGCGCCTTTTTTATTGCCATATTGGCGCACTAAAGGGATTAATTATCTTTTATAGGCTAATTCAATCAAACTGTTAACATGCTAATCTTAAGTTAAATCGAAATTGATTTAACGACATAATTGAGCTGTAACAACGCTAAAGCACAGCAAAACAGAAGCAACGAGTGAGTCACTATTGCGCATATTCACCATAAAACGGATTTTAATTTTTATACTGTTATGTACAGTAGGATTTGTGTGGGCAATTATCGAACACGCTAAACCCCTTACGGTTAAACTTGTTAACAACTTGCTGGCCGATTATCACATTGAAGTACTCAACTTTGATGTCGAATACGTTTCATTAAATCATCTTTATATTCCTAAACTTATCCTCAAAATAGAAGACAGTCATATTGCAATTCAAGAGTTTAACCTTGAGCTGCGCGACAGTATTCAAATACTGAAAAACCAGCAACTGAATGCAGATGACATCGTCAGTATTGACACCCAAAGCGTGTATGTTGACCTTGGTGAACGCTTTTTTATTAGGCAATCTCAACAAACTGAAGACTCGCCCGCCACATTACAATTAAATCTCACTCAACTGCCTACCATTAACCTGGGCAATATTACGATCACATTACCCGAATTAGAGCCCACACAGGTAAAACAACACAGTTTTGCCATGGATAATCTCACCTTATCAAAAACCGGGCAGTTAACAACCCTGTGGCGATTTGATGATTTCCCGCTTTTTGAAGTTGATGCCACCTTAGGAAAACGCCATTGGGAATTTAACACACAGGTCGATTTAGGTTTAAGTTATCATGGGCTTGAGTCATTACAGCAATACTTAGATTTGTTACACGAAAAACAATTTACGACCCATGCTAATAATAACCTTTTGAGTAACCTACAAAAGCAACTCAAATTTGTTCTAGCCCCAATTGAAGAACACCAAGTCGCGATTAAAGGCCAATGGACTAGCCACAACCAATTAAATTTACTGACAGGAGAGCTTTTAAGCCAACAATCTTTAAGTGAGTTTTCGCTATCCTCTGCACGTTGGCCAAGTGTTTTTTTTACCCCTGAACAACCGATACACTTTACTATGGGGTTAGGTGTTTACCCTGTAATCGATGCATTTACATCAGCAAAGGCAAGCAAACCACTTGAAACATATGCAGTAAAACTCAATGTCGCACCAATAAATTATCAGATTAGTCCCAGCGTTTCGGACACCGAACAACTACTGAATTTACTGATCACCGATACAGAAACCAGAAAACGGATACAGCAGCAGCTCCAACAGCTGACTGCGCCAGGTGAGCAAGCCCATTTGGCTATCCAAATGACAAAGCCCATCGACGCTTTCATTCCACTGCAAAACAGCACCTTAGCCGCTCAAATAGCAATACCCGACCTGACATTACGTCTTATGGGGCTAGGATTAAATACTGAATTGTCAATGAATCACATCAAGGCAAATAGCCAACAACAATGGCACAGTGAATTTGATTGGATTATTCTATTACCCCATCACGAAACAACAGCTGAAAATAAACAACGTATTAATTTAAAAACAGTATTACCCAATCTCGACATTGAACAATTAACCTTTGAAAGCGCAGCAATCAATCTTTCAGGTGAAGTCAGCTCTCACCAAAAAAACGATATCAAACTCAGTTTGCTCCCAAGCTCTAGTATCACGCTTAACCAGTTGGATTTTGCACAGCAAGAAGGAGATACCACAACCCATGCCATTCAAAAAAACACCACGGCAAACATTGCAAAGGTACTAGTGAGTGTTAAGCAATCCTCAACCTTTCATTACAATAAAAATCTCGACATTACGCTGTCCCCTTTCAGCATTGCAGTAAACAAATTAAGTGGCCAACATGTCGTTCGTCAAAAAGGCAGTAAAACGATCACCTCCTTTGCATCGGCAAATTTGGCGAGTATGGACGTTGAGCAAAAAATCTCTTTGGCCATTAATGCTGATGAATCAATAGAACAAGCCATTGAACGTTGGATACAAACGCCTATGGCAAACCAAATAGTCTGGAATATTAAGCAGCTCGATGCGACAAAGCAGACAGGGAAAAGTCGTCGCCAACCACTATTAGCTCTCGATAACGTTAACTTACGCCAACAACTTAACTTATCTAAAGGGTTATTAGTGGGCAGCGAGCAATGGCAACTCGATTCACTGACATTGAGTAGTTACCATTTGTTAAAATTTGCCGATCCAAAGAGCCCATTATCATTAGCAGGACAATGGACTTTTGATACCGATATAAACACCGCACTTAATATGCTAAAAAAAGTTCAACCATTACCCAATAACGTTTCCCTGCACGGCCATAGTCGTTTAGTTGCTGGGTTTGCTTTAAGTGAACTCAATAATAGCAGCCAATTTGAAATGAAAATTCAGCAGAAACTGTCGTCATTATCTGGCAATGTTGCTGGCAATGCCTTTGTGGGTGGCGATGTATTTGCCCAATGTCAATTTAACTGGCAACAGCAACACGACAAACCAAATACTCCATTGGAGGCTCAGCATTTTGCCCAAAGTCAATTGGTGTGCCCCCAAACTGCTATTAGCATAGAAAAAGCCAACATCGGCTTATTGATGACTAACCTCAACATCAATGCCAATATCGAACTAACAAAAGATGGCAACAAGCAGCCAGAAAACTGGTTACAGCAAATCACTGGCTTAAGTGAAACTAATGTCAGTTTAACCGCCAGTGGTGACATGCTTGACGGGCGCTTTTTACTGCCAGAATTTGTGCTAAAACTGCATGAAAAATCTCATGGCTACCTTTTACTGCAGGGATTAAGTTTGGCCCATTTTTTAGAAGAACAACCTCAAGTCGGTGTAAAAGCCAGTGGCATATTTGATGGTGTGTTACCCGCAGAATTGGTTGACGGTAAAGTGACCATAGCAGGCGGTAAACTCGCAGCTCGTTCACCTGGCGGTTTAATTGAAGTTGCGGGAAATCCTGCAATGGATCAACTTGAATTATCTCAACCTTATTTAGAAATAGTATTTACAGCACTTGAGCACCTTAACTACACTGAATTAGCCAGCACCTTTGATATGAACCCTAATGGCGATGCATTTATTCATGTCGCAGTAAAAGGGAAAAGCCGTGATATTGAGCGTCCAGTACACCTAAATTACGATCACCAAGAAAATCTTATTCAATTATACAAAAGCACACAAATTGGCAATCAACTGCAAAACAAAATAGAAACCAAAGTTCAATAACAAAAGCAACTGAAGATCATTGGTCTAAAAAGGAAATCCACGTGAAATATTGGTCGATATACAAGAGTAGCCTCAGCATGCTAATTGCTGCATTCGCCTTGTCTGCGTGCACACCAACCGTAAAGATTGATCCGCCAGACAAACCCATAGTCATTAATCTCAATGTTAAAATAGAACATGAAATTAAAATCAAAGTCGATAAAGAATTAGACTCTTTGATTGAAAATGATGAATTATTTTAGGCCCAGAAACATGATGAAATCTTCATTGGTTATCGTGACCCTGCTTGCCACCAGTATTCTGTGGTGCTCAAATGCTTGGGCAGTGACATTACAACAAGCCAAATCGTCTGGCTGGGTTGGGGAACAAACAAACGGCTATTTAGGTGTAATAGTTGATAATGCTGAAGTACAGCAGCTGGTATTAACAATCAATGCCAAACGCAAACAATATTATCAAGTTATTGCGACGCGTAATCATATTTCTCTTGATACTGTAGCTAAACTTGCAGCGCAAAAGGCCATACAAGCCGCTGAGTCTGGTCATAAAATACAAACGCCGCAAGGAGAATGGTTAACTAAATGAGCGTTAATTAACTGTTCCGCTTACGACGCTATCGACATTGATCGCGATACCATCAACATTTGAGGCAAAATCAACACTATATTGGTGCAATATTACATTGTCGCCATAATCCAATAGTCTAAGCGCTTTTGAGGCTCTGCAACTAAGCTCTTACAAGAGTCTTTATATTGCGTCATTAACGCGCCTAAGTTGTTCGAACCTGCCAGCTTTTCAATTTGCTTCTGTTTTGCCGTAACCACATCCTTATCGACCTGCTCAGGGCTACGATACTTACCAGCAAGAGTTATTGCATCAGTTGCAGAAGTCTTTAAACGCTCGCCTACCGCCATCATTTGCGGCGCATTCATCGCGCTTATCGCTTCAGAGCTAATTTGATAATAGGCAGCGCATTCCACTAATTCATCGGTAAAGGCTTTTTCAGCTGCATCTTCTGCAAATGAAGCCGTACTGAAACACACAAATGATGCAGCCAAAATCCACTTTGCTGGTTTGAACATTCTATTGTCTTCCTTATGTAAAATAATTTGATTTTCTAGTCGCCAGACCCTAAACAATCACACTCGTTAGGTCTTTGCTACGGTTAATAAAATTTGAACTCCCGCAGCACAAACCTATGATAAACACGACACATATCACATTATCGTATATCAATAACGTGTGAATTGAAAAGCCTCACTGAAGATAGGTTAGATCATTTATTGTAAGCGAACATACCAAGCAATACGCTTTACACACTGATGTGGGAGTAATTGAAATTAAAAAAGGTGTGATAAAACACAGATAACCGTTAGCTAAAACATTACCTGTGTTGAATATCATAATTATTTATTGTAAATCATGCCCTTGAGATTAAAAACCGTGGTTGGAGTTACTCACTCTAAACCAACCTGCAATACTCTTACGGGTTTTAAACGTTGGACGCACTTCGTGAGGAAAACGCTCACTTAAAAACAGCACCAGAGTACCAATTTTAGGGCTGACCACATCTAAAGCTTGGTCAAGTTCGTCATAAATAACCAGCTCGCCACCATCACATTCTTGCCAATCTGGATTTAAGAAAAACACTGTCGATAAAATTCGGTTTTGGCTTCCATGCAGAGCATCAACGTGTTTTTTATAAAACGCGCCAGGTTCATACACAGCGTAATGGCTTTCAAAATCAAACAAGCCCATAAATAGTCGACGATTTAAACCATCTTTTAACTGGTTCATAATAGAGAGATATTCGCGATCGGTATGATCTTGATTGTCTAACCAACTAATTTTATCCGAGCGGATCTCAGTATTGACCTGTTGCTCAATACCTCTACCAATGGCTGCTTTTTTAAAATCAATATCTTGCTCAGCTTGCATTTTTTCAAGCAAGGCTAAGCTTACATAATCAGGAATGATGTCAGATAAAAGAATGTATCCTTTATCGACTAACGCATCTGCGATCACATCCAGCATTGCTTCACTTACTTGCGAAACCATACATGCTACATCCAACAGAAAGACTACGCTTTTTACTTTACTTAAGGACTCTAAAAAGAAGTTAAGAGCCTGATTTTCGAGGGGGCGTCGATACAAGGTATGATTGCCATACCTCAGTTATTTTGTGCGATTTTATAGAATAAAATCGCACATAACAACAGTTATTAAAACACCATAAAATCAGTAGTTTAAAGCAGATTCATTAAATTTGACTGTGTGATAGTATCGATTGATTAGCTGCAGTCGTTTCTGCACTTTCTGACGTTGGCTCAGTCGTTGCTGCTAAATGGCTTTGATGTAACTTGAGCGCTAAATATAAATCTGAGCGAATGATAATCCCCTCTTCGCCTACCACCATATCCGTTTGCTCAAACCAACTGATTAGCTGACGTTTTCTGCCAGCTAACACTAGGCTTACACCGCGTTTACGCAGCAATGCCTCTATGTCGGTTAACATCGCCATCACACTCAAATCTAAATGTGTAAAACATGGCACGGCGTCAATCATGACACAATCAACGGATTCAAGCTGATTTTGCCTAGCAAACCGTTCAAGTAACCTGCGTTTAAAATAGGTTGAATTAAAGTAAGTTAACGGTGAATTAAAGCGGTAAATAAATACTCCCGGAACCGCCACAGCCTTGTCACTGCCGTCAATACTGCGAATAATCCCTTTAGCGTCAAGCCCTAACACTTGATCGGTTGGACGCATCACCGTTCGTAAAAATTGAAATAAACCAAGCAATACCGCGAGCGTAATACCAGGGATCACCCCAATAAATAGCACCGCAAATAAGGTTGTCAGGGCTAAATAAAATGCTTGGCGATCGCGAAGGCGTAGCACCCAAATTGCTTTAAAATCGATAAGGTGAACTGAAGCAATCACCAATACCACACCTAAAGCGGCACTGGGAATGTATTCAAGTGGCGCGGTTAAAAACACCGCCACTATGGCTATCAATACCGCAGCAATAATAGACACTAACTGGGTTTTACCGCCATTAGCATCGTTAACCGCGGTGCGAGAGTCGGCGCCACTCACGGCAAAGCCTTGCGATAACGCCGAGGCGATATTGGCTAATCCTAACGCTTTAAACTCTTTATCGGCATCAATATCATAACCGTTTTTTGCCGCAAAACTGCGGGCAGTCAACATCATACTCACAAAGCTGACCATGGCTAAGTTAAGGGCAGGCATCACCAGTTCTCGCGCAATACCAATATTAAACACAGGTGTTTGAAACGAAGGTAAACCGCCAGCAACAGAGCCAATGACTGCAATATCGTATTGATTGAGATTGAATAACCACACCAATAAGGCGCCCACGGCAATGGCAAACATTGACGCTGGCCAAGTAGGTTTAAGCCGTTTCATCACAAAGTAAATAATCACAGTAAGTACTGCCATTAAAAATGTAGGTACGTGGGTTTGCGATAAATAACTCGGGGCGCCACTTAAGCGCTCAAGAAGGTATTTTTCATCAAAGGTAAAACCAAATATTTTGGAGAATTGCCCTACAATAATGGTAACAGCAACCCCGTTTAACAGCCCCATTAAAATGGGTTTAGACAAAAAATCAGCCAGTACGCCTAATTTAAATCGACTGGCAATTAAGCACCAAAAACCCGTCATCACCGTCATGGTCATCACTAACTGCCAATGCATTAAGCTATCACCAGCAGCCAATGGTGTAACAACCACAGCAATCACAGCACAGGTGGCAGCATCAGGGCCAACAATAAGTTGTCTTGAGGTGCCAAACAAGGCGTAAACCAACATGGGGAGCACACAAGAGTACAAGCCAACAGCGGCGTTTACGCCGGTGAGCTGTGCATAAGCAATCGCAACAGGTAATGCCACGGCCGCAACAGATAAGGCTGCGGTCACATCGTCTTTAAGCCAACTTTTTTCATATCGAGCAAAGGTCTCTAAACCAGGCATAAACTCAAACAATCGATTTAAAATCACAACAACTCCAATGTAATCCCCTTGGTAGCTATCATAGTTTTATTTCAATTTGATTACGACACATTCAATTGTGACCTTTAAAAAAATTTTCTACCCAACATAAAAACGCCAAGGAAGTGAACCTTGGCGCTGTGTAAACTATGCTTTTGCGGCATCAATTACTTAAACGATAATTGATACACCGCCGTTGTACCGCTAACTTCATTACCAATAATCAATAAAGGCAATCCAGTTGGGCTATTGTTTGCGGCAATAAACTTCATCCCTTCTGGCCCTAAGTCGCCAGCCTGGGTCGCCTGTCCCTCAATGTCGCCACCATCAATAGCAAAGTCGGCAGTAAAGTCACGGTTATGTACGTAATCTACAAACGATACTGCAAAAGGATTACTAATATCATAAATCATAAAGCCTGAAGTGCGCTCTAAACCGATAAATGCATAAGTACTGTCACCAAGTTGCCCAATGGCTAACGCCTCAGGCTCTGGCCCTTTGTCATCGCTGCGACTATCACCCTTGTTTTCATCGTTATTGTTATTAAAATTCATCCCTAATAACGCACTGGTGATCTGCTCAAAATCACTGCCACTGTCATATACTTGTTGGCCTTGTGCGGTCCAAATCGAAAATGAACGTCCACCGTAGGCCATAATGCGATCAACTAAGCCATCGTTATTGTCATCACCTATGCTTGTTGTCACTTTTAAACGCGCCAGTTGCGTATCATCTTGAATAGATGCAAATTGCGGATGGTTTGTATCAAGGGTTAAGTCTTCGGCACGCCCTTCTTCAGAAAAACCATCATAATCACGTGCATCACCTTCATTGGCACTCACAATAAAGTCAGTGTTATTCCAACGGTAACTCACGATAGTGTCGGGTTGATACATTCCATAAACACCAGCGTAAGATTTCAGGTTTACCATATCGTCTTTATCACTGGCATCGATTTTGTTGTCTGCCAATCCAAAGTCTTTAGCCCCCAAGGCATTAATACGAGTGACCGTTTTTGCTTGTATATCTATGACGGCAATGGCGTTATTTTCTTGCAGGCTGACATAAGCAAACTGGCTGTCTGGTGACACCGCTATGTATTCGGGCTCTAAATCTTGGGCGACTGTAGCACCGGGGCCAGTAATGTTAATGTCGGCACTTAACTCACTAGCTCGCGCCGCCCCGACGTTAAAATCACTAAACCCCACCAGCGTTGCAACGTTTGCTGGCGAATTATTGATGATATCGATAATGGCAACAGAACCTTCTGGATCAACAGAATAATCGCTATTAGGCTCTCCCTCATTAGCCACTAACAACACGCTGCCATCTGGGCTAAATGTGACATTATCGGGTAGCGCCCCCACATCTACAGATGATAAATACTGTGGCAAAGACGATGCAGATAAACGATAAAATGCCACAATGCCATTACCTTGCGTTGCATTTCCATTCGCATCGGCACGCTCAACCGCTGCCGCGAGTAAATCACCCGACACACTAACACTATTAACGGCGCCAAGCAGGGCAAGTCCGGTGTCGGCATTAAGGTCAAGTTCGGCTAATTTGGTGATATTGTTTAACGTGTAACCCGCCTCCCCCACAACAGGTGTTTGAGAGAGTGTTGATAAGTCGAGCAAATCCACTTTGCCACTTTGGGCATTAACCACAAATGCAGTTTGGCTAGCCGCATGATAATCGACAATTTCAGCAGCACTTAATCCATACACATCTGACTGATAGCGCCCAACAAGTTCAACACTCAATTGCCGCTGTGACACATTACAAATCACCTGCGTTTGCGAAGCATCGACTTCTGCAACATCGAGCAAATTGTTATTGTTAGTGTCTAATCCCGTCTCAATTTGCTGACCGCCAAATGGACATTGTGCATTACCAGCCAACAGTTCAGTAATATTAACTAATGCAGAAACACCATTAGATCCATCCGTGCCATTTGTTCCATCTATCCCATTTGTACCATCAATGCCATTGATGCCGTCGTGACCATCATCGCCATCACAACCAGAAAGTAACGCAGTAGAAAGGAGTGCTGAAATTAATAGCGGGGCTTTACATTTTGCAAACTTCATCATTTTGAATGGTCCATTTCATCAGATTTAAAACCCATAAACTAATGTGCGAGTGTTAATATTTGATGATAAAAATGTTGCATAAAATATGAACGAGTTTGCGTTGCTTATTGTTGTAAAATCCGCTGTCAATTTTGATAATCTTTCCATTAATGCATGCTAAACTATGCCCTCTTTTAGGCAAATAGCCGCTCAGGTCTAATGACGCAGTCGAGGTTCATGTGGGATCGCCAGTAAAATCAACTCCACCCCAAGCCATATCCAGCATACCTAATTTGGCCATGCTCATTCCCATGTTAGCTGCCATTGTGGCCATTACACCTTTAGCTATTGATATGTATTTACCGGCAATGTCGGTACTGGCACTGGGTTTTGACGCCGACATTACCACTGTGCAGCAATCATTAAGTATTTATTTGGCAGGTTATGCCGTTGGCATGCTGACGTTTGGGCCGTTAGCCGACAAAATTGGCCGCCGGCCCTTAGTCATTTTTGGACTTTCAGGTTTTACTCTCATCAGTTTACTTATTGCTTTAAGTGGCAGTATTGAACAGTTTTTGCTATTACGATTTGCCCAGGCCTTTATCGGCGCAGCGGCAACAGTTGTTGTGCCTGGCTATATCAAAGAAGTCTATGGTGATAACACTGCCAAAGGTATGTCTTATGTCAGCTTAATTATGATGCTAGCCCCATTGCTTGCCCCCACTTTAGGCAGCTTAATTATGGAGCTAGGCGACTGGCACTTGATCTTTTTAAGCCAAAGTTGCTACGCCATCACCTTATTAGTTTTAGTGCTGTTTAAATTAAAAATGCCAAGCGATAAAAACCCCGACAATCGCAGCCAAAAGTCATTTTTACGTGCCTATTACACCGTATTTTCACGCAGTGGAGTCAAACTCAACCTCACAAGTGGGGTGTTAACCTCTTTCGCTTTTTTCTGTTATTTAACTGCTTCGCCGTTTATTTATATGGAAGTGTTTAACTTAGACAAATCATTATTTGCCATTTTATTTAGTACCAATGTGGGTGCGCTGATGCTGGCCAATATCGTGAACTCACGAATTGTTAGTCGTTACGGCTCAAAGCGCATGCTGCATGTATCGACACTGTTTGGCGTGTTGTCAGCTATCGCGTTATTGATGGTAAATCTCCTAGATTTTAGTTATCACTACACTGTGCTCACATTAATCCCATTAATGGGATCACTTGGGGTTATGTCGGTTAATGCTGATGCCATAGTATTGCTGAAATTCAAACAAGAAACCGGTACAGCCACCGCAGTAATTGGTACACTCCGCTTTGGTTTCGGCGCCACAGCAGGGCCATTTCTCGCCTATTTTTATGATGGCAGTGCAGTGCCTTTTTCAGCACTCATGCTAAGTGCTATCGTGCTTGTGGGCATTTGTCAGTTTTTACAAAGTCGCCTGCCTAAAAACCAACTGCAAGCACCAATTTGACATACTGTGGTAATCCGCAAAGTACACAGTTAACACATGTAAATTGAAATCCTTTGACACGCAACAATGATTGAACAATAAGGCCATCACATCGATGGCCTTATACCATTCCGCGTTAGTAAATGATCTCTCAGCGAGAATTTAAAAGGGCTTAAACAAGGCGAATGACTGAATGAATAGCTGCTCTCTTTCGAAGTCATGCAACGCAGTGTAAGCCCTTTTAAAACTCGCCTTAAAGGAATGCCCCAGCCGCTTTTGCTCTGCGTTCTCGCTATTTGAAAGGGAACAACCAATACTAC
The DNA here is from genome assembly GCF_019931735.1 of Shewanella inventionis. NCBI lineage: Bacteria > Pseudomonadati > Pseudomonadota > Gammaproteobacteria > Alteromonadales > Shewanellaceae > Shewanella > Shewanella inventionis. Next base: position 3,392,484 of record NZ_CP082926.1, read on the forward strand.
ATAGCGACGCCTTAATCAAAAACCGCTGGACGCATTCTGAGTGGTCACTTATTAATGCGGAATGGTATTAGTGTTTCTTGAGGCGAACCTTGCCAAAATCAATTCAACAATGACAATTTAAACGCTCACGTACCTCCTCATAATCAACTAGCCTTTAGCTCACAACCATGAAATAAATTCAAGCTTTAAAAAATATTAAACAAAAGGCTTGCAGTAAAATTAAATTTACATACTATGGAGTTCAGTGATTCAGTAGAGTCACTAAATGAACCAAGTCATTGAATTTAGCTACTGTTAAATTCAATCGTCGAGTTTGAATTACCATTCAGACTTATTTTTTAAAGCGATTACCGTCGTTGTATAACAAGATACTGTTTACCATACGGTAACTTAAAAAGGACTCATTTCATGGAAAAGCTTTCTGGCGCGAGTATGATCGTGCGCTCTTTAATCGATGAAGGCGTAAGCCATATTTTCGGTTACCCCGGTGGTTCTGTTTTAGACATCTATGATTCTCTTCATAAAATAGCTGGCGTAGAGCACATTCTTGTTCGCCATGAACAAGCTGCCGTTCATATGGCCGACGGTTATGCTCGAGCAACGGGTAAAGTTGGTGTTGTGCTTGTTACCTCTGGACCTGGCGCAACTAACGCCATTACTGGTATTGCCACCGCTTACATGGATTCAATCCCGCTAGTTGTTTTATCAGGTCAGGTACCGAGTAATCTTATTGGTAATGACGCATTTCAAGAATGCGATATGATTGGTATTTCTCGTCCTGTTGTTAAACACAGCTTTTTAGTGAAAGATGCCAAAGACATTCCTGAAATTGTCAAAAAAGCCTTTTTCATCGCGTCAACTGGCCGCCCAGGCCCTGTGGTAATCGACATTCCAAAAGATTGTTTAAGCCCAGACATACTCCATGATTATGTGTACCCAGAAAGCGTAAAATTGCGCTCGTATAACCCAACCACTACGGGCCATAAAGGCCAAATCCGTCGTGGGTTACAAGCCCTTCTTGCAGCCAAAAAGCCCGTGTTATATGTTGGCGGAGGTGCGGTAATATCGGGTTGTGATGCACAAATCCTTAAACTTGCAGAACGATTAAACATTCCTGTTATTAGCACTCTCATGGGATTAGGCGCATTTCCTGGTACCCATAAGCAAAGTTTAGGCATGCTAGGTATGCACGGTTGTTACGAAGCCAACATGGCAATGCATAACACCGACTTAATTTTTGGTATTGGGGTACGTTTTGACGACCGTACAACCAACAATGTTGAAAAATACTGCCCTAATGCAACCATTTTACACATTGATATTGATCCATCATCTATCTCAAAAACAGTGCGCGTTGACATACCCATTGTTGGCTCAGCAGACAATATTTTAGACAGCATGTTAGAACTGCTAGCAGAAACTAACGAGATAAATGATGCCGATGCGTTATCGACCTGGTGGCGTGAAATTGACATTTGGCGTTCACGAAAAAGCCTCGAGTTTGATCGCACTAGCGACCGCATAAAACCACAACAAGTGATTGAAACATTACATAAATTGACTAATGGCGATGCCTATGTTGCCTCCGATGTGGGTCAACACCAAATGTTTGCCGCCTTGTACTATCCATTTGATAAGCCACGCCGCTGGATTAACTCTGGTGGTCTAGGCACCATGGGCTTTGGTTTACCAGCAGCCATGGGCGTTAAGATGGCGTTTCCTGATGCAACCGTGGTCTGCGTAACGGGTGACGGTTCGATTCAGATGAATATTCAAGAGCTATCAACGGCACTGCAATACGATACTCCGGTAAAAATCATTAACTTAAACAACCGTTTCCTTGGCATGGTTAAACAATGGCAAGACATGATTTACTCGGGTCGCCATTCACAATCTTATATGGATTCGGTGCCTAACTTTGCCAAAATTGCTGAAGCATACGGCCATGTAGGCATGAACATCACTCACCCAGATGAGCTAGAGTCTAAATTGGCAGAAGCGTTAGCCATGAAAGACAAACTGGTATTTGTGGATATTAGCGTAGATGAAACCGAACACGTTTACCCTATGCTTATCCGCGGCGGTGCAATGAACGAAATGTGGTTAAGCAAAACGGAGAAAAGCTAATGCGTCGTATTATTTCTGTATTACTTGAAAACCAACCCGGCGCATTGTCACGAGTTGTTGGACTATTTTCACAGCGCGGTTATAACATTGAAAGTTTAACGGTTGCCCCAACCGAAGACACCACGCTTTCAAGGCTTAACATTACGGTTATCGCAGACGAGTCGGTCTTAGAGCAAATTGAAAAACAGTTGCACAAACTCATCGACATTTTAAAAGTAGCCAACATTACTGAGTCGGCTCACATTGAACGAGAAATTGCGTTGGTTAAAGTCAAGGCACAAGGTGATCAACGTGAGGAAGTAAAGCGTACTGCGGATATTTTTAGAGGGCAAATTGTCGATGTAACGGCGAATCTTTACACCATTCAAATGGTCGGCACGAGTGACAAAATTGACGCCTTTATTCACTCGCTAGGTGACAGTACTAAGGTTATAGAGATCTCTCGCTCTGGCGTAGTTGGACTAGCACGCGGTGAAAAATCAATGCGCGCATAAACGCTAAACTCAAACCATTAAAAACCGCTAGGTCACTTAATACTAGCGGTTTTTTATGGCATTTCCCTTTATAATTCAGGGTTTTTAGCCGTCCAGGCTTTGTCTAGCTCATCATCATCGGCATGTAAATCGCGCGTCATTAAGGCTTCTAACTCAGCATGCTTTTGTTGATAGTGAGAAATATAATGTGAGCTTACGGCAGCATGGCGTGACATAAGTAATAAAGCAAAAAATCTGGTTTCTTAAATTTCAGGCACGGCAATACTTAGGCCACTGGCCCAAGCATTGCTTGATTATGAGCGGTTTATTATTGGTATTGGTCGAGATAATTCCAAGGTAGGTATTTTTCAGGATGCTTTTTTGCATCATCCGCATCTCGTTGCAGTCGCGTAAAGTAATCAAATACATTGATGCCTGCTTCATTGCCTGTTGCTATCATCGACGTGATAACATCGCCAATGTTCGCACCGAGTAAGCTTTTACGAAACATCGCATTTTTTCTATCTCGCACCACTATTTTTAACATCGATTCTATGCGGTTATTATCTATTTTTACCCCTTCGTGATGGCAAAATAAACTCAGCCCGTCATAGTGTTTTAAAAAATAACGGATAGCTTTGCCTAGACCGCTATTTTCTTCAATGCTTTCATTAGTAAAGTGCTTTTCACCCCAACTTTTAATCGCTTCAAGTATGGGTAATGAATGTTGCTGATGGTACTCAAGTCGCTCGCGTGCGGTGAGTTCACGTTCAATGGTTGTCTGTTCATTGCGCCAAACTTCACCATAGAGTGTGAGTATATTTTCAACCTCTTCGGGGAAATGATTAATGACATCGACAAACTGGCGCCTTGCATGGCTATTACAAAGTGATGTTTCAACCTCGCAAGTACTTGGCTGATTACTGGCGAGCGCATCACTCATTAATATCGGTGCGACAGTGACTTGTCGTTTGTAGAGTATGCGGTCGATAAACTCACCTGCGTGCCCAATATTGGTTTCAAATAACACAATATCATGGCCCGTTTTTAAGCTGGCAATCACTCCTGATGTATAAACACCTGAGCGCAAGCGTGTTTTCTCGCTATTACGTACTTTCTTTTCAACTGGCTTGGCGTCAAGAATACGGTGGGTGGTGTCATCTAAGTAATAGTGCTTTGCATCGCCAGCCAACTCAAACAAGTGCTGGTAAACAGGATAAATCGCATCACAGACAAGCTCTACTTGGTCAAACACCGTCGACGCAGTGATGTTGACGCCCAATAGCTTTTGGATGTTGCCTTGACGATAAAAAGGTAGCCCTGCAAAGTATTTATAAATCGCCATTAACGCACGCGCAGAGTAACCATATTTTTGATGACTATTACCGTCATGTAATACTTCATCGGGCAGGTTTGCCGTGAAATAGGCACCACACGCATTGCAACGCAAGCGCTCCATAATATGTTGCTCTGGGGTAAAAGGCGTTTGCCCTGTAATGCGCAACAAACTGCCAGGCTCGACTTTATAGACCTTACCTTTCAAACATTCTGGGCAGCTATCCCCTTTATTTACTTCGTTTAACGCATGTTTGATGATAACCGGTTTGACCTGTGTAAAGTCTTCATCCTGTGTTTTTGGTTTTTTACTTTTCTTGCTGGTTTTTTTCTGTGCTTTACACAGGTCGCTTTGTTTTTCTGATGATTTTTCAATCCCAAGTAACTTACGTAATTTATGCACGGTGATACCGTGGTCAGCTAGCTTGTTTTGTGTTGTTGTTAATGTCAGTAACGCATCAAGCAATAACTGATAATCATCAGCGCTAAGCGCAAGATTATTTTCTTTGGCTTCAATCACTCGCTTGATTAAATCATCGAGAGATTGTGCATCGATATCGTTAAAAGGTTTTGCCACAATAAGCCTTTTGCCTGCGGGAATAAAAAAGAGGATGGAGTATGATCCCATTTAAAATGAAATCAAGCGGTTATTTATAATGGGTGGTAATTCCCGCTGAGCAATTGCCGTAAATGTTTGGCGTCCACGGACGTCATGGCACTATTATGGAGTATGATCCCATTTAAAATGAAATCAAGCGGTTATTTATAATGGGTGGTAATTCCCGCTGAGCAATTGCCGTAAATGTTTGGCGTCCACGGACGTCATGGCACTATTATGGAGTATGATCCCATTTAAAATGAAATCAAGCGGTTATTTATAATGGGTGGTAATTCCCGCTGAGCAATTGCCGTAAATGTTTGGCGTCCACGGACGTCATGGCACTATTAATGGTTGGCCAGCCAGAGAACTTGCCCTTAGATAAACGCTTTGTCATCAACCAAAAACCGTTATTTTCATAAGCGATTGCGCGCACCATGGTTTTGTTACGATTAATAAAAACAAACAAGGTACCAGAGCGAGGCTCACAATGAAGGCGTTGTTTACACAGCGTAGCTAACCCATCAATGCCTTGACGAAAATCAGCGGGCTGGGTAGCAATCAAAATGTCGCTATGACGGGTTAAATGGATCATGATTTTATGGCCTCAATTAACTGAGCAAACCGTGTTTCGCTGACTTCGCCAGATACGGCTAAAGAATTGCCATTGTTGAACTTCAGGGAGATAGAAAGCGACTCGGTTATCGGCGTTGCATTGGGTAGTGAAATAAAGTGATTGGATACATCACTTGATGAGTTGGCGGTAAGCCAAGTATTGAATTGCTCATGACTAATACGCAACTTTTTAACAATGGTTGTTTTTGAATAATGCGGTAAAAGGGCGATCGCTTGCTGGCGCAAATTTTCAGGGATTGCACTACCTCGAGAAGGTTTATTGCTTCGCCACTGTTCAAAGTTAGCGAGGGTGTTAAGGAGTTTATCTGGCATCATTGTGACCGGGTTGATTTAGTTACAATGATTAAATCAGGTTAATTGAAATAAGTTGAGCTACGCTGCCGTAAGCTCACAATATAATGCTCTTCTTCACAATGCCACTTGTAGAGTTCTGGCATCATTTCTTCATCTTTCTTACGGAAAATACGCGCTAAACGGTAAGCCTCATACGGGTCGATACCTAATTGCTGCAAAGCATCTTGGCCTAATGCCAGTGCACTGCCAAAGGTTTCACGGCGTATATGCTCAATATTTAATTCCATCAATTTAAAGCTTGCCTGACGGTCATCGGCATTCACCACAATGTTGAGGTGTGGATAATGCTTTCTTACCAGCTCAATTAAGGTCGTTGATTTTTCAATGTCACCAATGGTTATCACTAATAATTTCGCTTCTTTAGCGCCAGCAGCTTCAAGCAAATCTAAGCGGGTAATGTCGCCATAATACACCTCATAACCCAGTTTACGCAGTACATCAACGTTAGTTGAGTCATGGTCAATAATCACTGGCTTAACTCCAGCAGAGATTAAAAAACACCCTAAATCAGTACCTAAACGGCCAAAGCCAGCTAAAATCACCTCATGACCACTGTGCTCTATGTTGTCATCTTCTCGTGCATTCAACTGAGTATCGTCTTTCGATATCGCGAGTTTGTCATAGGCCATAAACATCAATGGGGTTAAAAACATCGAAATCGCTACCGCAGAGATTAACGGCTCTACTGTCTCAGCGCCCAGTACGCCATTGACCTTGGCAAATTGAAATAACACAAACGCAAATTCGCCGCCTTGTGCTAATGCAACAGCAAATAACGCTCTGTCTTTTTTTGCCACCTTAAAGACCTTGCCTGTAATGACTAATATTAGCCACTTAATCACAATTAAGCCCGCGGTTAAGCCTGCAATAAGCGCCACATTATCGCCAATTAAACTGAAGTTAAGGCTGGCACCAATTGAAATAAAGAACACCCCAAGTAATAAGCCTTTAAAGGGTTCAATATCGCTTTCAAGTTCATGGCGGTATTCACTGTCTGCTAACACCACACCGGCTAAAAATGTCCCTAACGCAGGCGACAAGCCCACCACGGTCATTAATAATGAAATTCCCACCACCAGCGCTAATGCCGCCGCGACAAAAATTTCTCGAACGCCTGTGGCTGCAATAGCTCTAAATATGGGGCGACTAGCATAACGGCCCAATACTAAAATCCCCACAACCGCAAGCAGGGTCGCAATCACTTGTAAATACGCTGGTAAAGTATTGATATCAAATAACACCGAACCATAATGTCCATCATCGCCTAAAGTTAACGTGGCCAGTAGTGGCATAAACGCTAACATGGGGATCACGGCTAAATCTTGAAATAACAACACTGAAAACACCGAGCGACCTGGCGCAGTATTCATTAAGGCTTTTTCTTTGAGGGTTTGTAGCACAATCGCCGTTGAGGATAATGACAAAATTAACCCGACCGCCAACGCTTGTTGCCAAGGCAAAGCCCATAGCGCAATAGCCGCCATGACAAGACTCGATAACACCACTTGCATGCCGCCCATGCCTAAAATGGGCGTACGCATCTGCCACAGCATAGAAGGCCTTAACTCTAAGCCCACTAAAAATAGCATCATCACAACGCCAAACTCAGTCAAATGCATCACGACTTCAACATCGCCAATCAGTGAAATCCCAAACGGACCAATGATCATCCCTGCAATCAGGTAACCGAGCACCGAACCGAGCCCTAAACGTTTGGCTATCGGCACGGCAATGGCTGACGCGGCTAAGAAAATAAATAACTGCAGTAAAAAATATTCCATTGTTTATGCCCTTAACATGATGTCGTCAAGATTTGCGTTTAAAAACTCAGCCTGTTGGGCTTTGTCTTTATCTAATACGCCATCACGAATAGCGATAATAAGACGTCGATACGCTTCTGCGTGGCCTGTAACTTGCTCTAAAGGCAAGCCACGGTGCACGCCCATCACCGCAAATGGCGGTAGCCACTCCATTAAGCATAAATTGGCGGTGGCACGCATTGGCGAGGTTAATTCAGCAATGGTAAATTGATTGGCGCCATCAAGTCGGTAAGTTGTCGCATCGCCCCCCGCGCTAATAGCTTGAAAGCACCATTTATCTTTTAACGCCGTGCCCGTTTTACCATATGCCCAGCCGTGCTCTAGCACTAAATCTAGCCATTCTTTAACAATTGCAGGCGTTGAATACCAGTAAAATGGATGCTGAAATATAATCACATCGTGGCTTTCGCACAGCTGTTGCTCGCGAGCGACATCAATTAAAAAGTCAGGGTAATTGGCGTACAAATCATTAATAGTCACACCTTCAATGTTTTCTACCGCGGCCCTCAACTGGGCATTAATGTTCGATCGCCCTTTCGCTGGATGGGCAAAATTGATCAATATTTTTTTCATTGCGATCCCTAACGAAATCAATAATGGCTGTTTAACGCAGACAGTACAGCTCTACTTTAGGCTGGAGTAATAACTGCTCATTGCCTGAACACAATAAGCAGTACACATAGTGATGTTATTGGCTCTGATGAAGACGCTGATATAAAGAATCTTTTAATAATGAACGACGATGCTTTAACTGGTGCATATCTTCATCATTAATTGGCGAACCGTCTAACTCTAGGGTGCGAATTTCTAGATCAAGTTCATGATACTGATTGGCATCTGCAGCAAATTGACTGTCGGCTGCATTTAGCTCAGTAATACGCTGGGTAAATTCTGGGAAATCAAGAATTAAACAATGGTTTTCACCTAACATAATAACCTCTTTATCCTACATTGACTTGGGCAATAATTGATTCAATTGCTGCCACTAACTGTTGATTTTTAACTGTGTTTAACGCATCTGTATGTGGCGAGGTAAATCGGCGCTGATCGTTATCGTAATAACGCCCACTTGCTTGAGCAAACTCATCAGACAATACCGCGCGGCAAAGAATATCTGCACCAATATTTAAATCAGCACCGGCCATTCCGTAGGCTTCTTTAACTAATTTACTGCCCAAAAATGACGCTGGATTAACGGCAATAAAAGCCGGTCCGCTATGTTGTAATGTCGTGGCTAAATGCACTGACCACATAGTGATTGCTAGTTTACTTTGCGCATATACCGCGCCATCAGCAGGCCCAGCATTGGCGCTGGCTAATGCAGCTAAATTAACACTAGCTTGAGCCGCAGAAGATAAGTTAACCACGCGACCAGTGCTGTCTAGCAAGGGCAGTAATCGCTGAGTTAATAGATAAGGCGCAATGGTATTAACCACAAAACGCACATCTAAATTATCTACACTGGTAATTTGAGGCACTTTGTACACACCGGCATTATTAATGATCACATCAAGCTTATTGTGCTGAGCACTAATGGCATCAGCCAATGCAGCAACATCAACTAGGCTCGATAAATCAGCGCGGTAGCTTTGTATTTCGCCGGCACCCGGTATGGCTTTGAGCTCGGCCTCAACCTGGTTTAGTTTTTGTGCATTACGCCCGTGAATAAGGACTTGATGCCCTTGTGCAACCAACATTTTGGCTGTGGCTAAACCAATACCGTCGGTAGCACCTGTGACTAAAATAATTTTTTTCATAATAATATTGTCTCGTTTAATTGAGTGGGTCATTCACGCTGACAAACTGCATCAGCGTTGATGATGGCACGCGATTAAGGTTAGTTTATTTCTTGCACCTTCATCACTAGCTCATTCCAGTTTCGTTGATTAACGATGTCATGCTCAAGCCCTTGCTCATCGGCAATGGTAAAACGTTTAATGGCTGGGGTTTTGCTGGTTGCTTGATATAACCAATAGGCTTCTGCTTTTAATGCTTCTTCAATCGGTTTGTCGATAGACTCATAAACGGCTTGTTTACAGGCATTAATTGATTCAGCAGGAAATTGAGCAATGCGCTGTGCTAATGCATCGACATAAGGGCCAATTTCGTCAGGATCTAATGCTTTATTGATGGTGCCGTACGCTTCTGCTTCATCGGCGCTAAAGTCACGAGCACTTAAAATAATTTCTAATGCACGGCCTAAACCGGTTTGACGTGCCATACGTGAAGCTCCGCCACCACAAGGTAAGATGCCCATGCCCACTTCCATTTGCATAAACTTATATTTACCGCGAGCAGCAAAACGCATGTCGCACGCTAAAGCAAACTCATGCCCACCGCCACGCGCAAAACCTTCTAATTTAGCGATGGTCGCTTGCGGTAACTTGCTAATTCGTTCAAGGATAACTTGTAAATCAAGTAGCTTTACATCATCACGAGACACGGCTTCTGTTGACATGTCTTTTAACAGGTTTGTGTCGTAGTGCGATACCCAAATTTCTGGATTGGCAGATTGAAACACCACCACTTTAACGTCGCGGTCACGCTCAAGTCGCATTGCTAGACCATTTAAATCCGCTAACATCTCTTGGCCTTGTACATTCACTGTACCAAAATCGAATGTGACCGTTAAAATCGCGCCATCTTGGCTTGCTTTAAATGTTGTATAACCTTGATATTTCATTGGATTTTCCTTGTTATTCGTATTTCGATATTCGTATTTTTTTGTGGAGTGCTATTAACATAATGTGTCAATTTCGATAAACAGATTAACAAGCAAGCCTACCTTTGATAATTGCCGGTACAACATAAATAGTTTTAATTAATTATTAATAATTACCGTTAAAATTAATTATTATCGATTTTATATTAATAGTAACAATGGTTTTTGGATGCTTTTTACACAACCAAAACGTGATTATTAATGAAAACTTAAAACACATTGTTGTTTACTGGCCATTATCATTAACACTCAAGCGCCTATACTAGCTTCACACAAACACAACGAGGTTTTACACAATGAAAGCTATGATAATTCGCGAATTTGGTGCAGCTGATGTTTTCGAGTCGGCAGACATTCTTAAACCAACAGTAAGTGCGGGTAATGTATTAGTCCGCTTAGCAGCAACAAGTGTTAATACCATTGACATGATGATCCGTGAAATGGGCGAAGCATTGCCTTTCTCACCTAAAGCCCCTGCAGTATTAGGAATGGACTTTGCCGGTACCATTGAAGCTGTCGGTGAAGGCGTCACTGAATTTAACGTTGGCGACGAAATTTATGGCTGCGCTGGCGGTTTAGGTGACTTACCAGGCACGCTTGCTCAATACATGTTGGCTGACGCTAAGCTTATTGCTCGTAAACCTAAAAACCTTTCTATGCGTGAAGCGGCAGCATTGCCTTTGGTGGGGATTACCGCATACGAAGGCTTAACACGTGCAGGTATTGCAGCAGGTAAAAGTGTACTGGTCCATGGTGGCGCAGGTGGTGTGGGGCACGTTGCAGTACAACTTGCAAAACATTTTGGTGCCAACGTTTTTGCAACTGGCGCTGAAGGCACTCAAGCTGAGCTCATTGAAAAGTTAGGCGCTAAAGCCATTAACTTTAAGACAGAAACGGTTGCCGATTACGTTGCTAAACACACTGACGGTGCTGGCTTTGATGTTATTTTAGATACTGTTGGCGGTGCAAACCTAACCAACTCGATTGAAGCCGCTAAATTAAACGGACAAATTGCCACAACCTTATCGTTCATTGAATTAGATTTATCAATGGTACATATGAAAGGGTTGTCATTGCATGTGGTCTTTATGTTAATCCCTATGATGCACAACATAGGTCGTAAAGTTCATGGCAATATTCTAGCTGAACTGGCTAACATTGTTGAAGCTGGCGCATTAGTACCTGTTGTTGATGAACAACGCTTTAGCCTAGAGCAAGTGACTGCTGCACATCAGCATTTAGCCAGCGGCAAAGCCATTGGTAAAGTGGTGATTGATATTAACTAAATCACTTTAGGGTTCACATTAGTTATGTGAACCCTAACCTTTCACCATGATGTTGTCACATTAATCCAATTGCTCTGACAACATCATGCATTTTGCTTTGGCTTAATTATCGCCCCGCCCTCATATAGTTCGGAAAGATTATGTTGACTGTATCTTCAACCCTTCGCACCCTTATTAATAAAACATTGCCATTATTCATTGGTTTGTTGGCCATTATGTCGGTGCAATTAGTTGACTCGGTATTTATCGGCTTATTAGGCGTTAATGAACTTGCCGCACATGGTATGACGCTACCATTTCAAACGCTGTTAATTGGCGTTCAGGTGGGTATTGGCGTTGGCGCCACGGCAATTATCTCTCAAGCAATTGGTGCAAAACAACACTATAAAGCCCGTGCTATTGCCTCGTTATCTGTCTGTGGTGGCATTATATTTATGTCATTAATTTGCTTACTTTTATGGCAATTAGACACGCTTGTATTACGTGTATTTATCAGCCCCAACACCCATGACCCGCTATCTATTATTTTGGTTAATTTATTTACCCCTTATTGGCCTTACTGGTTATTTAGCGCCCTAAGTGTGGCAGTGCTGTACCTGCTTACTAGTGTTTACCGCGCCCATGGCAATACCAAAACCACTGGTGCGATGTTTGTTACTGCCAGCATTATCAACCTCATTTTAGATCCATTGTTGATGTTCTATTTTGATCTCGGCATCATAGGTGCCGCTATTGCTTCAAGTTTAGGGTATGCTTTTGCCACTTTGTATGTACTGTTTGATGTAATACCAAGACCATGGTTTATTGTGCTACAGCCCCACATCGGCACCTTTAAATATTGCATAGAGCTGGCAAAAGTCACCTCAGCGACGATTACCAATCAATTTTTGCCTGCCGCCAGTGCGTTTGTCGCCATGATACTTATTGCCAAACTAGGAACCGACGCCATTGCTTTTTGGAGCCTGTTAGCGCGTATTGAAAGTTTTTTACTGGTATTTACTTTAGCGTTAACTATGTCTATTCCACCTATGGTTGGCCATTATGTCGGGGCGCGCCAACACCAAGCCATAGACAAGTTATTAACCGCCACGGCAAAATTATTGCTCAGCTTTACCGCCTTTATCGCTGTGTTATTAGTGCTAAGCATTGACATAGTGTTGCCACTTATCCCCCAAGACCCGACATTAAATACTTGGATAAAAGCAGCCCTGTGGATCATGCCCATCAGTTACGGGCCATTAGGAATATGCATGGTGGTAGTGTCGGTATTTAATGCATTGGGTACGCCAAAAACAGCATTAATGGTGTCGTTTGCCAGACTGTTTATCTTATATATTCCTGCCATTGCCATTGGCACCGCAACGGGTGATATGTTAAATACCCTCATTGCAGCCACAATCGCGAATATGTTGGCAGGCATCTTTGCATGGTTTAAGCTTAAAAATCACCTAAAAAGCACCCTAGCTCATACGCAACCTTGTGTTGCAAACGCCTAGATATTTTATGACGTTAACTTAATACAGGCTAAAAAGATGAATTTTGAACACCTAAAACTGTTTGTCCGAGTCGCGTCAACCCACAACATCAGCCAGGCTGGCCAGGAATTGGGCTTATCGCCTCCGGTTGCCAGTATGCATATCAACCGTTTAGAAGAAAGCCTAGGTGCGCGCTTAATTCACAGAACCACACGTAAAGTATCGTTAACCGAAGAAGGCATGGCTTTTTTACCCCATGCAGAAGAAATCATTCAAAGTGTGGTAGCGGCCCGTGCGGCGGTAGGTAGTGGCGATGCCCAGCCTCAGGGAACATTGCGGATCACCGCACCAGCTTCTTTTGGTCGTATGCATTTAATGCCTGCCTTTAAAGCATTTATAGCTAAATACCCGTCGCTGTATATTGATATACGTTTAACCGATTCGATTGTCGACTTAGTTGAAGGTGGGTTTGATGTGGCTATTCGTAACGCACAATTACAAGACTCGAGTTTAATTGCTAAAAAGTTAGCCGTAGATAAACGCATTATGTGCGCCTCTGCTGATTATGTCGCCCAATATGGCAAACCTAACACGCCAGAAGATTTACACAATCATCAATGCATTAATCAAGCAGGACTTGAAAACTGGGTATTTAGCACGCCAGATGGCCCATTGAGTATGAAAATAAAAGGCTCAATTCGTATCGACCATGGAGAAGCGGTTCGCGATGCTTGTGCCAATGGAATGGGCATTGCAAAATGCGCCACTTGGATTGCTTATGAGCATTTAAAACGTGGCGAAATGGTGCAAGTGCTTGAGGATTATCCATTAATTGACGAAGCCGCCATTTGGGCGGTTTACCCAAGCTCGCGCTTGTTAGCCCCCAAAGTCAGGGCTTTTATCGATTATTTTTCCAATTATTATGGCAACCCGCCCTATTGGGATAAATAACCCGTTAAATAACACAGCCCAAACGAACCTAGTTTGGGCTGTTTCTTTTAGCAGCAAAGGCTACACCATAGGCTTGGCCTGAACGATATAGCGGTATTGGGCATTACCGCTAAGCTGATCAAATGGATAGCAGGTGATTAAGGTTAATTGGCTGTTTTCGGTTTGATTAAGCACCTCTGTGGCGGTTTCGTGTACCACTTGCGTGGCGGTAATTTGGTATACCTGTAACTTTCCCGTGGCACTGTAAAGCTCAATCATGTCGCCGACATTAACATACTGTAAACGCATAAAATGGCTGTCGCGGTGACCGGCAATAATCGTATTGCCCTGCTCACCTACGCCAGCGCCGCCGAGCATTAAACTCGGGCCAAAAGCAAGATTACGACCCGATGCCCCAGCCAGCACATATAAATCGGGGCCTAATGCTTGTGTGCCTTGCGCATGGGTTTGCAATAAGCGCATTTTGGCAACCGGGTGCGTGTCGGCCCATGACCAAGGCTTATGAGGCTGATTGTCCACCAGCGTTTGTTCAAACGCACGCTCAATTAAAAACTGGGCAAAATGGGCTTTAGCTTGCATATATCCTCCTTGAACAATGAGCCCAAGGCCCAACAATATTATCAGCGCCATAATCCATAAATGTGTTGTGGTATATACAGATGGCTTCATCTCTTAACTCCTTAGGCATCGGCTTTAAGCACCAATACCTGCCCAGGTAAACGTTGACGTAACCACAAATAGTGCAAAATGCCCAAGCCAAGTAAGCTAAATCCAATCAATAACCATAAGCGGCTTGACGTTGCTGTTTGTGGTAAAACGTGTGCCGGATTACCCACCTGCAAGCCATGAGGTAAATGCGATTGCACATTGGCATCAGTGGTTTTCTCACTCATTTGGTTTACGGGCGTCACATCGACCGCCACTAAACTGGTTTGGCTGGTAACCAGGTGATACTGCATGCCTAAGGCTTCAACCTGCTTATTGACTCTTGGACCACTGGCGGTATTTTTATATAACTCAAGTGCAGTAATTTGCGCATTCGCCCACAACAAATCAATGCCTCTTGCGGGTTGGTTATCGGTAAAATCAAGTTGTTGCTGCCAGTATTGACCATTAATATTGCCGGACACTATGATAGGTTGTAACAACTGGCTAGGTGATTTAATACTGACCCACAATGGCTCGTTTTGATATAAATCGCTAATGGTTGATGGCCAGTAATCAGGCACACTGCCATCAAGATAATACAAGCCAATATTGGTCAGTACCGGTTGTTCTATTTTAGTCAGCAGTTGCTCAACCTTATCTTTTACCTCAGATTGTTTGCCAATGTAGGTAAAAGTGCCACGGCCCATAGTGGCTGCACGGCGCATAAAGTCTGAATTGGGCGCCGAACCAATGCCCACAGTAAATAAACGGCTATCACCGAGTTGATCGCTAATTAACTGATACAATTGTTGCTCATTGCCTACCGCGCCATCGGTCATAAAAATCACCTGGCGTAACATAGATTCACCACGCACATTAACCGCATCAGGTTGAAGCGTATCAACCAATGCAGCGGTAATCGCTGGCGCCATTTCAGTGCCGCCATTCGCCTCAAGTGAAGCAATAAAACGGTTCGCTACGCCCAGATTACGGCTAGTGGCAGTTAATGGCACGGGCGATAACATGCTTATTTGTTGGTTAAATTCAATAATATTAAAGGTGTCGATATCACGCAGCCCAGCAATGGCAAATTGTAATGCCTGCTTGGCTTGCACAATCGATTGGCCCGACATAGAGCCTGAGGTATCAATCACTAAAATCAATTCACGGCCAATTAAATGCTGCTCGCTCATTTCAACACTGGGCGGCATTAACATCACCAATGAATACACACTGTGATCAATCATTGGCGAACTTATATTGTCAGTTGAATTATCCTCAGCGCGATGGGTTTTACCGGTTTGATAAAAAGTCGCCGCTTGCGGCAATGCGCCTACATCTGCCTGCCATTGCAATACAAAGTCGCGGTCTGCAATTTGTTTACCGTTAAAGCTTACTGTGTAGCGCTGGCCGTTCACACTTTGCTTAATGGGGTGGTATAAACTGTCAAGTGAATTGAGGGCAAAGCCCGCATCAATATTGACGTGCATGCTGACATTAATCCCCTGAGCACTGCTGATTTCACTCAGTTGATTGGGAGTAATGCTTGGGTCAATATACGCTATCGTTAACGCCTGTTTATCTTTGTCGCTGCTTTGCTCAGGGTGATAACGCGGCGTAATGGCCATGGGAAAGCGCAGACTAAACAGACCATCTTTAAACCCAACCGTTTGTTGGTAACTTAACTCCACCACGAGCTGATCATGTGGCCCTAAGTTGGCTACTTCTGAGGTAAAAATATTGCGACGTTGTTGCTGCAATAAACTCGCCTGTTTACCTTGTTTTTTCGCTGTTTCAAATGTCTGCAGCGCTTGTTTTTTAGGCTGAATTTGCCCCGCAATAATCTTGTCACCTATACGCAGCTGCATACTATCTACTGCGGCATTTTCAGGTAACGGAAACACATAACGACCATTAAGCCACTGGTCTGAGTCATTAATAAATATCTGCTTAACCGTGACACGATTAAGTAAGCCAGACACGTCCATGCTCACCTGGGTATCCATAGCCAAAGCTTGTATCACTTGATCTTGAGCAAAATACACCAAAGTACCTTGAGTAATGTCATCGCCTGTCATAGCTGATGGTGACGCTTGTGCTGTAGCAGTGAATATCACTAACAACACTGTGATAAACCACTTTCGATAACTCAACAGTTCAGCTAAACCCGACACGTATAAAATAATCCACATAGCAACCCCCTGTCTTGTTACGCCAATACACTGGGGCTTGGCGTAACAAGGAAACCATTAATAATAAAATGAATACCAATCGATTAGTTTGCTGCCAGTTGCGCCGCTGGGGACATTAACGTCAGGGTGACTCGACGGTCGAAAAAGTCATTCTCAATGTTTTGCTCTGTGTGTAATGGTGAGGTCGCACCATAAGCTCTACCTTGAAGGCGTTGGCGGTCAATCCCCTGTAAAACTAAGTACTGAATAACTTCGGCCAATCGCTGCTCAGATAACGCCTGGTTATATTGGTCATCACCACGGCGGTCAGCATAGCCCGTTAAATCAATGGTTAATTCTGGCGATAAGGTCATCATGTACGCCACATTGTCTAACTGCTGCTTAAATAAAGGCTCTATCTGGCTTGAGCCGGTTTTAAATTGCACATTCATGCCAATGGTGAGTTCGTTGAGGGTTTGTTGCTGGTTTGCGTTAAGCTCCGCGAGGTTAGTTTGTAATTCATAATACTTCTCAGATACTTGCACCAACTCTTGTTGTTGCAGATCCATCGCTATAAGTTGCTGTTGTTGCGCTACCAATGTGTGCTCTTGTTTCACAAGCTGCTGATTTTTATCGGCAATTTCAGCTTCATCGCCCACGGTTTTACCAATAATGGTACCAGTGAACGCCCCAATGATTGCGCCAACAGGGCCAGCAATAACGGCACCAAGTAATATTCCAGAGCTTAAACCCACTAATTCTTCTGTGTGTTCTCGCGCCTTTTGAGGCTCTGCCACAACAGCCCACGAGGTGTGTGAAAATAAAATAGCGCTAATAACAGTGGCGGCAATAAGTTGCTTTTTCATAATGAGTCCCTTTTCGCAATGATGTGTAAAATGAAAGTCATTGAGTTAACGTGCAACCTCATAACTTTATGCCGCTATTAAACAAAATATAAATGGCTTTATTGGGGAGCAAAAATGGCAATGTGGCGATCAAATGTGGCAACAAAATGGCAATTGAGTTTCATGGCTTTTTTGGACGATAAAATCCTGTATAGTCAGCAATGTATCTATTTATGTCTTACTAAATGAAGTCACGCCATGAAACGAATTGCCATAGTTGAAGACGAAGCGGCTATCCGCGAAAACTACAAAGATGTGCTGCAACAACAAGGTTACAGTGTACAAGCCTATGCTAATCGCCCCACTGCAATGTTGGCGTTTAATGCGCGCCTGCCCGATTTAGCCATTATTGATATTGGCCTTGAGCATGAAATTGATGGTGGGTTTACCTTGTGTCAGGCTCTGCGCGCTATGTCGAGCAGTTTGCCAATAATCTTTTTAACCGCTCGTGACAGTGATTTTGACACTGTGTGTGGCTTGCGTTTAGGCGCCGATGATTATTTAACCAAGGATGTGAGTTTTCCGCATTTACTTGCCCGGATTGCCGCATTGTTTCGCCGCTCAGAGCTAATTGGCTCAAGCCCCATTGAAGATAACCTACTCGAGCGCGGCCATTTAACCATCGATGGCAACCGTATTCAGGTGTATTGGAAAACCCAGCCTATTGAACTCACCGTCACCGAGTTTTGGATGGTCCACGCCATGGCCAAACACCCAGGGCATGTGCGCAGCCGCCAAGATTTAATGCAAGAGGCTAAAATCTACGTCGACGACAGTACCATTACTTCCCACGTAAAACGCATTCGTAAAAAGTTTATTGCTATCGATAACGAATTTGATTGCATCGACACTGTGTACGGTATGGGCTATCGCTGGGACAATATATAATTTATGTATCTACCGCTAGGGCTTCGCGCCAAAGTCGTTATCTTGTCACTCTTTTTACTCTGCCTGCCCTGGCTTGGGTATGAATACGTCTGGGAGATGGAAAAGTACCTGCGTCACGGTCAAGAAAAAACCCTAGAAGGCACCACACAAGCACTTGCAACCGCGCTGCACGAACGGCCAAAACTGTTTGATAATCAGGCCAGCTTTTTAAATCAGGTTGAAAAAGGTCGCGACTTATACGCCTACCCCATAGCTGGCCCAATTCAGTTAGACGGTAAGTTAGCAGACTGGGATTTATACCAACACCGCGCATTAAATTATGCAGATGGCCACCTTATTTATAACCACAATGAGTCAGAACCCACCAACATCAGTTTTACTCACATGGTGGGAAAATACGGCGGCTATTTGTATGGCTATTTTCAAGTAAACGATCCACACGTGGTCTTTCGGAGCCGTAAAAGTCTGCGCGTCGACAGAAACGATCATTTAGTGATGGCAACCCAGTCGCCAGATGGTCAATTTAGACGCTACATAATTGCCAATACCAAAAGCGGTTGGTTAAGTGCATTTGAATTGCCTGCCGATCCCACGCAATCAACCCCAGTAGAGCCAGAATCGCGCATTCAGGGGCAATGGCTACAAACAGAGCAAGGCTATAATATTGAATTTAGGTTGCCGCTGACCATGGTAGGCAGCAAGCTCGGTTTTGCTATTCATAACATCAATGATGTCAATAACCGCCAACTGGTTAACGTGATAGGCACTTCTGCAACTGACTCTGTCGCCAGTTTAGGCACGGTATTAGTGCCCTCGCCTGAAATCGAAAGCATTATCAAAGGCATGAGCCACAACAGCTCACGTATTTGGGTGGTCGATAATCACGGTCGTGTATTAGCAAAATCGGGCGATATTCGCACCTCATCTAACACCTGGGCAGATGATTTAGACGTGAACCAGCCCAATACCTTTTGGCAAGGCGTGAAGCAAAACTACATATTGCCCTTGTACTACAAAATACTCACCCGGCCACCGCAAGATTTTATCGATTCACTGCAAGACTCAACCGAGCTGACCGGTAGCCACATTGAAAAAGCCTTAGAAGGTAAACAAGGCTCAACATGGCGCTTAACCCCAGACAACAAAGCGGTAGTTTTAGCCGCAGCCAGCCCCATTTGGATTGACGATAAAGTGATGGGGGTAGTGATTGCCGAAGAAACCACTCATGGCATTCGCAGTTTACGAAACCGCGCGCTTGAAAAACTCTTCAACGTCATTTTAACCATTATGAGTATGGGCACACTGGCGCTGTTTATCTTTGCCTCGAGCATCTCGAGCCGTATACGCAGTTTACGCGATCAGGCAGAGCTAGCCATCGACAGCCAGGGCCGTGTGCGCCAGCAAATTGTGGCCTCTAAAAACCCTGATGAAATTGGCGACTTATCACGAAGTTTTTCAAGTATTGTCAGCCGCTTAGGTCAATATACCCATTACCTTGAAAACATGTCGTCGCGCTTGTCGCACGAGTTACGTACCCCTGTCGCGGTAGTGCGTAGCTCGCTTGAACATTTAGGTTTACAACAACTTGATGAACCATCACAAAAATACGTGAATCGCGCCCAGGAAGGGGTGAATCGCCTCCACTTAATCTTAAACAATTTAAGCGAGGCAACACGATTAGAAGCCAGTTTAACCCAGGCAGAAAGTTGTCGTTTTTCGCTTAAAAAAGTGATTAGCGGCTGCATGCAAGGTTATCAAATTACCTTCCCCGAACAGGCTTTTAACGTGCATATAGAAGACAAAGCCATGCAATGCCAGGGCGTACCGGAATACATAGCACAGTTAATGGATAAACTGATCAACAACGCCATTGAGTTTAGTGAAAAAGACACCGCTGTTACCGTCAGCCTGACGCAGTTTAACAAACAAGCAATACTTAAAGTCAGCAATATTGGGCCCTTATTGCCTAAAGACATGGACAGCCAAATTTTTGAATCTATGGTGTCTATTCGCCCACAAGGGGTTAATGGCAAACCCCATTTAGGCCTAGGGTTATATATTGCTCGCTTAGTCACAGACTTTCACCACGGCAGCATTAAAGCCAGTAACATCACCGAAAACAACATGAGCGGCGTTGAAATCTGCTTGAGCTTACCGTTAAGTGATGAAAAATAGTCAAGCTTGTCAATTAGGCGCTTTTATTTAAACCACTTGGTGCTAGGATGGCACAACAACGAACATTACTGATCATTGCAGCGCATTTCGTCATAGTGTTAGTAAGCGCTTATATTAATAGTATGAACACTGCCCCTAACTGGAAAAATCAACATGAGCAAAAACGACAAATTAGCCACTCAAATTGTCAGTGTCGGTCGCGAGAAAAAATTCACCAAAGGCATTATTAACCCACCCGTATTTAGGGCCTCAACCGTGGTGTTTGACACCATGGACGATATGCGTTTTGCCACTAAAAACAAAACCAATGGTGAGATGTTTTATGGCCGCCGTGGCACCCCAACCCACTTTTCATTTCAACAAGCCATTAGCGAATTAGAAGGTGGCGTGGGCACCGCATTATACCCATCAGGAGCTGGCGCGATTAGCAGTGCATTATTATCGTTTTTAAAAAGTGGCGATCATTTGCTCATGGTCGACACGGCTTATGAACCCACGCGCGATCTATGCAATAAAATGCTTGCAGGATTTGGCATCGAAACCACCTACTACGACCCAATGATTGGCGAAGGCATTCGAGAACTGATTCGCCCCAATACCAAGGTGCTGTTTTTAGAATCCCCTGGTTCCATCACCATGGAAGTGCAAGACGTACCAACATTAAGCCGTATCGCACACGAACACGACATGATTGTTATGCTCGATAATACCTGGGCATCACCGATTAACTCGCGCCCATTTGATATGGGAGTCGATGTATCGATTCAGGCGGCCACCAAGTACATTGTCGGCCACTCTGACGTGATGATGGGCACCGCAACCGCCAATGAAAAATGTTGGGAGCAACTGCGCGAAAACAGTTATTTAATGGGGCAAACCACCTCACCAGACGATGTGTATTTAGCAGCCCGAGGTTTACGCACTTTAGGTGTGCGTATGGCGCAACATAATAAAAATGCCCTTAAAGTGGCAAACTGGTTAGCAAGCCGCCCAGAAGTCGACCATGTGCGCCATCCTGCGTTTGAAACCTGCCCTGGCCACGAGTTCTTTAAACGCGACTTTAGCAGTGGTAATGGCCTGTTTTCATTTGTATTAAAGCAAGGTGACTTAGCATCTGTTACTGCATTTGTTGAAAACATGGCACACTTTAAAATGGGCTTTTCATGGGGCGGCTTTGAAAGCTTGATCTTAGGCGTATTTGGTATTAATAATATCCGCACCGCCACCCAATGGGATAGCAGTAAACCACTGATTAGATTGCACATCGGCTTAGAAGATACCGATGACTTAATTGCCGATCTAGACGCGGCTTTTGAACGCTACAATGCCGTGGTAAACAAGTAAGCTTTTTATCAATCATTTAAAAGGACACAAATGAACTTTAT
This sequence comes from Shewanella inventionis, assembly GCF_019931735.1. Taxonomy (NCBI): domain Bacteria; kingdom Pseudomonadati; phylum Pseudomonadota; class Gammaproteobacteria; order Alteromonadales; family Shewanellaceae; genus Shewanella; species Shewanella inventionis. Next base: position 3,414,433 of record NZ_CP082926.1, read on the forward strand.
CAGATTAATCATACTCAGCTTATGTATTGGGGTGACTTATTTCGCGTTAAGCATCGCAGCGATAGGACAGTCTGCTGCGGGTAATGTATTTTGGTGGTTTAACCTAAGTGGCTATCCTACCATCACCCATTTAGCTCAACACTTTGTCGGGATAGGTTTAGTGGCGTTTATTCCGGCATTTGTGATTAAAAGCTATGAGCCAAGCAAACAATGGTTAGCAATAACAGTGGTTGTTTTAGCAACCATGTTATTACACGGTAATCTGCATTACATGCCGTGGGATCCGATGGGCATTGTCAGGTTTATTTTTAGCACTTTATTGTCGGGCGATATCGGCGCTACTGTGATGTTTTTCTATATCACCGTACTACCCGTATTGTGGTTATTGATATTAAAAAGAGCGTCACGCATTTAACATGCCCGCTCATCAATAAAAAAGGCAATCTATTTTGATTGCCTTTTTTATTATGCGTTTATTTTGTGGTTAATGGCTTTTGCCATGCATCTGTACCGTATAAAGGCACCGTTGATAATGCATGTTTATGGCTGCCGTTGGTTTCTTTGGTTGAATACGATAAATACAACAAGGTTTGATTTTCAGCATCAAAAATACGACGTACTTTTAAGCTTTTAAACAAAATACTTAAAGATTCTTTAAACACCACTTCGCCGTTTTTACCCATGTCAATTTGGGCGAGCTCGGCCTGACTAATCGGACCGGTTTGACGGCAACTGATGCTCATGTCAGATGGATCAGCTAAATCTAAATTGGCCTCAATACGACTAATATGACAAGTCACCCCAGGTATTTTAGGATCGTGTTTTGCGTCAATAATCACATCTTTGGTGGTAAACAGTCCTAAACTGACTTTGCCTACATCATCACTACAGCCACTCAGTACTACACTGCCTAGCAATGTGGCTAATAACAGTGATGCCGTTTTAGACGCATTATTTGCAAACTTAAAGCTTAATTGACTGTGCATATTATTGACTCTTTTTTAGTTAAAAGCATGTTGGGCACAACGGGTTAACCCTGCCGTTACCGAACTAAAGTGATCACCAACCACCACTTTTGCAGCAGGATAAACACTGGCTATTTTTTGATATATCGCCGGGCTACGCGCTGTACCACCCGTAACATAAACAATATCAGGGCTGCTTGGCAAAGCGCAATCTTGTTGTTGTGCTTGAGCTGTTGCCGTTTGCATCGCTTGTTTCATTAAGGCTTCAACTTTGGCAAGTGGGTCACTGATGGCTTGTTCAAACTGAACCGCAGTAAGAGTGATAAACAAGTCTTTTTCAATAAAATCAAGCGAACACGAGGTGCTGTCGACATCAGACAAACTGATTTTTGCCATTTCAGCTTGACGTACCACTTGATAACTCATTTGGTTTTTTTGCACTATTTGTAAGCGTTTAAGTAGTTGTGGGTGTTCCGCCTCTTTTATCAACTGCTCAACTAATTTACGTGACGCTAAACTAACAAAATCGCGCTGGGCACTAATGTCGTTCACCGACACCGCATTCCAAAAAGGTGCTCTTGGCATAGGTTTACCGTTAGTCATTACGGTATCAGAACCAAAACTCGGCATTAAGCCTGTCATCGCCAAGGCAATATCTAAATCATTACCGCCAATACGCTGCCCAGAGTGACCCAAACAATCTTGTTTGCGATCGTGATTATTACAGTGCGAAGGCCCCATTTTCACGACAGAGCAATCTGTTGTACCACCGCCGACATCGACCACCAATACCGTGTTGTCACTGTCCAGGGTTGACTCAAAATCCATTCCTGCCGCTAATGGCTCAAATAGAAATGTCACTTCAGTAAACCCTGCTCGCGATGCCGCAAGACGTAAAATAGCTTCAGCTTGCTGGTTACTGTCTTCACCACCAATGCCTTGAAAGTTAACCGGTCGGCCAATTACAGCATGAGTCGATGCAGGCAATGATTTTTGTTGCAGGGCTTTATCGGCAAGGTTTTTCACGTGTTGCATCATTAAAGTGACGATGTCTTCAAACAAGCCTATCTGATCGGGACGCAGGCCGTTGGCGCCTAAAAATGATTTTGGCGAACGGACATAAAAACCTTCTTCTGGCATTTCAAGGTATGCGTCAATAGCGGCTTGCCCCACAAATACCGCTTGCTCATTGGGCAGCAAATCGAGTTCATGGCGCATTTGCTTAGCGCGCATTAACTGCGAACTACGAATATGAGAATATTGAGCTTTTAAAGGCTCAGGTAAACCTTGATATACCGCTTCAGCAATAAGCTCTCGGTCCATGGCATATAAGGTTGAAGGCATAAAATCTGAATGATTAGATAATGGCAGTAAGGTTACTGCGTCATTAATCATCACTCCTATTGCACAATTGGCACTGCCATAATCAAATCCAACAAACATTGGCTTACCTTCAGTCGTCTAATCGAAAAAAGCGCTCAAAATAACACACTTATGGCGCTTGCTAAACCATTTATACTATATACGGGTTTTATTGCCGCTTTGGGCAAGTGCAAGAAATAAATCTGTCATAAAAATCACATAATATGTTCGGTAACTTAAATTATCTCTAACGAGATAAAGCATATACTGGGTGTGAAGGAATTATCACAGCCTAATTCGTTGATAGGATCAGCAATGTCATCTGCTATTAGTGAGCAATTTATTGATAAAGAATTGTCGTGGCTTTCTTTTAATGAGCGAGTACTGCAAGAAGCCTATGACAAACAGGTGCCGTTAATTGAGAGAGTAAGGTTTTTAGGGATTTTTTCTAGCAATATGGACGAGTTTTTTAAAGTCCGTGTAGCCTCAGTGCGTCGAGCAATTCTATTATCGAGCTTGTCAGACTCACCTTGTTCTAGCCGTGAATTATTGAAACAAATTCAGCAAAAAGTCATTGATTTGCAGGAGCGATTTGATTCAATTTACCTCGAACTCATTAAAGAACTCGTGCGCTTTAATATTTTCTTAATCAATGAATTGCAGCTCAATGAGTTTCAGAGTCAATGGTTACATAAATATTTTAATGACAACCTAATGCGCCACATTGCCCCATTTGTTCTGACCAAACACAGTGAATTGGTTAAAAACATCAACGACGATGCCACGTATTTATGTGTCTGTTTGCATCAAGGAGACGAGAAGCAATATGCCTTTGTCGAAGTGCCCACAGCAAACCTGCCCCGCTTTATTGAGCTTCCGTCGCAACACAAAACCAAGGTTAAACATCTTATATTGCTAGACAATATCATCAGACATTGTATCGACCAGTTGTTTAAACCGTTTTTTGAATATGATCATATCGAAGTGTTTTCAATGAAAATGACTCGAGATGCGGAGTTTGATATAGCTGTTGAGCTAGACAAAACCCAGCTAGAACAAATGTCTAACGGCCTTAAAAAGCGTTTACGAGCACAGCCTGTTAGGTTGGTGTTTGACCGTGAAATGCCAGAGCACATGCTCAACACATTAAAAAAGCAATTAAACATTAGCTCAACAGAATGTCTTATTCCGGGTGGGCGTTATCATAGCTTTAAAGACTTTATTAATTTCCCTAATCTTGGGCGTAAAAAGCTGTTAAACGATAAAATACCCGCATTAAGTAGTGTGAAATTTAACGCTTGCGCCAACAACTTTGAAGCCATCCGTCAGCACGATATTTTATTAAATTATCCATACCATAAGTTTTCTCATTTTACCGAGTTAGTCCGTCAAGCGGCATACGACCCAGCGGTTACAGCGATAAAAATCAATTTATACCGCGTGGCTAAAAATAGTCACATTATGCAATCGTTAATCGATGCAGTTAAAAACGGTAAACGAGTCACCGCCGTTATTGAACTGCTTGCGCGCTTTGACGAGCAATCAAATATCGACTGGACCGTACGCTTAACCGAGGCGGGCGTAAAAGTGCATCATGGTATTCCTAGCTTAAAAGTCCACTCCAAGCTCTGCCTCATTAGCCGCAAAGAAGGCAATGAAACAGTATTGTATGCGCATATCGGCTCAGGGAATTTTAATGAAGGTACCGCACGCTTTTATACCGACTTTTCATTGTTTACTGCCGACCAAAACATCACCCAAGAAGTTAAACAAGTATTTGAACTATTAAAGCGCCCTTACCACAAAGACAACTTTGAACACCTTATTGTTTCGCCTTTTAATTCCCGCCAACGTTGGTTAGCGCTTATCGATGATGAAATCATTGCCGCCAAGCAAAAAAAGCCTGCAGCCATTACCCTTAAAATTAACAATCTTGTTGATGATATTATGGTTAACAAGCTCTATGAAGCATCACAGGCGGGCGTAAAAATTAAATTGCTAATCCGCGGCATGTGCAGCTTATTACCACAGGTAAAAGGCATGAGCGATAACATTGAAGTGCTCAGTATTGTAGACCGTTTTTTAGAGCACTCTCGAGTAATGCAGTTTTACGCTAATGGCGCCGACAAAATCTATATTGGCTCATCTGATTGGATGTCACGAAATTTAGATGAACGTATTGAAGTCTGTACGCCAGTTTATGATAGTGAGCTGAAAAAAATGATCACCGATATTTTGAACATCCAACTGAGTGATAATACCAAAGCTCGCATAATTGACCCTTTACAACAAAACCTCTATAAAGCCAGAGGCAATAAACGAAAAGTACGCAGTCAGATTGCTATTCATCATTATTTATCCCAATATGAATCAAAGCAGGCTCAAAGAATGATCGATGCAAGCGCTGATAACACAGCAGAAGTCGCAACAGATTGGCTTGAGCAACCACAACAAAAAAAGGCTTAATATCACGTGTCATCTACTGAACACTCATTACATTTTGTCGCCATTGACATGGGGTCAAATAGCTTTCATTTAGTTATTGCTCGTGAGCAACATGGCAGCATTCAAATACTGCATAAAGAAAAACGTCAAGTACAACTGGCAAAAGGCCTGCAACCCGACGGCACCCTAGACGAAGACGCCATCGCTCGTGGTCTGGCCTGTTTAACAGAATTTAATCAGCGTTTTTCAGATTTAGAACAAACTCGGGTACGATTGGTTGCCACCCACACGTTGCGGGTTGCGACTAATTGTCATCAATTTATTAAAGCTGCGTTGAAAATCATTCCTTATCCAATAGAAATCGTTTCTGGCCACGAAGAAGCACGATTAATTTACCATGGCATTATGCACAGCCAAACGTTAGCGGAGCAAAACCTGGTGATTGATATTGGAGGTGGCTCAACCGAAGTCATTGTGGGTAAAGCTTCTTCAACCTCTCATTTAGCCAGTTTAAAATGTGGTTGTGTTAGTTATCAGCAGCGCTTCTTTCATGATGGCGCACTGACTAAACACCACTTTAAGGCTGCGCAAAGTGCTGCTGACAAACAATTTTCACAACTCAGTAATGCGTACTTTAAATCGTCATGGCCACTGGTATTAGGCAGCTCTGGTACAGTTAAAGCCATATCAGAAGCCTTGCAATGCATAACCGATCCCCAGCAAAGTTTAACCTTAGAAAATTTAAAATCCTTAAAGCAGTATCTTATTGGTGTTGGCCACATTGACAACATTAAGCTAGACAACCTCGACCCAAAACGAATTCCCCTATTGGCTCCTGGACTCAGTATTTTAATCAGTTTTTTTAAACGCTTATCTATCAATGAAATGCAAGTAGCACAAGGGGCATTACGTGAGGGAGTGTTATATGAGCTGGCACAAATTGAGCAGCTTGAGGGCGTCAAACAACGTACAGTGAGTAGCCTGGCGCAGCTTTATCATATCGACCCGGATCAAGCTGCAAATGTAACAGCAACTATCGACCATTTATTTTCGCAAGTGGCCTCGCAATGGCACATTAGTGAGTACCAATGGCTGCTTCACGATGCCGCCATGCTGCATGAAATAGGTATTCAAATCAATTCACGTGCTCATCAACGGCACGGTGGCTACATAATTCAAAACAGTGACTTGCCTGGGTTTAATCAATTACAACAGCACCTACTCGCCTTGCTCGTAGCCAATCAACGTAAGCGCATAGATGTCGAGGCCATTAGCGAACTGGATGACGACGAACAGATCATATTGATTCGATTATTGGTTATTTTTAGACTGGCAATGGTCATGAACCTGGGGCGGATAAGCAACAGTATCGAACCGGTTAGCATAACCGTTGATGAACAAACCGTGACATTATCGTTAATAGAGGGTCAACGTTTACAAAATGATTTACTTTGCAGAGATTTAGCTCAAGAGCAGAAAAAACTGGCGTTGCTAGGGATAAGTTTACGTTTTTAATCTGTTATGCAGCCCAGCTTTACTGGGCTGCAAACATCAGCAGTTAATAGATAGTCTACTTACTTTTTCATTTCTTCTTGTGCTTTACGCTGCGCTTCTTTTTGTTGGCGACGTGCGGCAATCACTTGGTTAACGTCACTGCCTATGTGCGCTTCACCGCGTTGCTTAGCTAATTGCACCTGGCGCTCACGCTCAATAAAACGTTGGCGCTGCTCTTCAGGGATTTTATCAATACAATGCGGGCAACTCACACCTTGTACATAAGCCTCAGATTGTTTTTCAGCTTCGGTGATCGGCATACGACATGCATTACATTGGTCATATTGACCTTTCTCTAGGCTGTGGTTAACGGCAACGCGATTATCAAACACAAAACACTCGCCTTCCCACATGCTTTGCTCTTGGTCAACTTCTTCAAGGTATTTTAAAATGCCGCCTTCAAGGTGGTAAACCTCATCAAAGCCCTGCTCTTTTAAATATGCGGTCGATTTTTCGCAGCGAATACCACCGGTACAAAACATTGCCACTTTTTTATGTTTAGCAGGATCTAGGTTTTGTTTTACGTATTCAGGAAACTCACGAAAGGTTTCTGTTACTGGGTTAACCGCATTTTTAAAGGTACCTATTTTCACTTCGTAATCATTACGGGTATCAACCAAGACCACATCGGGATCAGAAATCAGCGCGTTCCAGTCTTTAGGCTTAACATAAGTACCCACCACTTTACGTGGGTCAATGCCTTCAACGCCCATGGTCACAATTTCTTTTTTAAGCTTCACTTTGGTGCGATAAAATGGCATTTCATCATCAAAAGACAACTTGGTTACAATGTTATCTAGACCTGGTTGGCTGTCTAACCAAGCGAGTAAGTTATCAATACCCTGCTGCGTGCTAGCAACCGTGCCGTTAATGCCTTCTTGAGCAAGCAACAATGTGCCTTTCACTTCGTTTTGTTCCATTACCGACAATAACGGCTGACGAATTGACTCAAAATTGGGCAAGGCAACAAACTTATAAAGGGCACACACAACAACTTGAACAGGGGATGTTTGGTCTACATTAATGTCTTGCATACAATTACAACTCCGCTGGCTGGAACTTAATTTCCAGTGCATAAATAAACCCGGCGCACCATGCGCTAAGTCAAAAAAACGGCCGAAAGTATACCTAAATCACAATTGAAACACACCCACAAATTCGATCTGTATTCAAATTAGCTTTACACTATCTCCGCTAATGGTTAATTCACCTTGCAAATGTTGGCATAAGCTAAGATTTTCGTTCCCTAAATAAGTGTATTTTATGAATTCTGCAATTTTGTATTCTTTTCGTCGATGTCCCTATGCCATGCGTGCTCGCATTGCACTGCATTTAAGCACACTTAACCCATACATTCGTGAAATAGAACTCAAAAATAAACCTGATGAAATGCTTGCTGTGTCAGCAAAAGGGACCGTACCGGTTTTAATCACGGCAGATGGCAGTGTAATAGCTCAGAGCATTGAAATTATGCAGTTTGCGCTAACACAACATCCCGATCTAACCTCCCCTTGGTTAAGCCCAAATACCTATCAAACCTTACTTAACAACATATCAACTCCACAAACCAATGAGCTGATAAATGCTAATGATAACGACTTTAAACCCTGGTTAGACAAGTATAAATATGCAGACAGATTTCCCGAGCAAAGCCAGACATGGTACAGACAACAGGCAGAACTGTTTTTGCAGTTATTAGAAGAAAAATTAGCTCAACAGGCGTACCTATGCGCAGATAGCCCAACATTAGCTGACTTTGCGATTTTTCCGTTTATTCGCCAATTTGCCAATGTAGAACCGCAGTGGTTTGCAACAAAACCGTACCCAAAGCTAAGCCAGTGGTTAAGTCAATTAGTCAACAGCCCTCTATTTTTAGCTGTGATGCAAAAGACACCTCTTTGGTTGCCACAGCGAAACATAATGAAGCTCAAGCAAGCATAGCAACAATAAGTAAATGTCATACCTTTGTGTAAAAATGAAAATTTTATGAATATTTAGTAGGTTACTGACTATTATTCTGTTTAATTTTACAGTAAATTATCAGTCAAATGTAAATAACAGCTAAAAACACGCAGTTTTGGTTGTTTTTTCTGCAAAAGTTAAATTTAGGCTTACACTTAATTATCGTCATTGCTGGAATGCAAAGGAACATGACATGAACAATATGGATATTACGTTAGTCTTCATGCTTATTGCATTATTGATTTTACACATTCATTTTTGCTATCGGGCATTTACCTCGAAAGCACATATCAAAAACGCCCAGCGTATCGTGTGGGCAATGCTCAGTTTGTTAATGGGTCCATTAGGGTATTACGTCTACCAAAACCTTATTCCACTTGAGTTTTACGAATAGATTGCGACAACACGTTTAGGTGTAATACCAATGGCTATATATTGTTAACTCTTTGGTTAAAAAGGCTTTACGGTATAAACAGGCGAGCGTATCCATTGTGTTCGCACTACACTTGAAAACCCAACTTTGTAGAACATGTTGGTACAAGATCCGTTGGGCTGTCCACCACAATGAGCTATGGCCTCGTTATGGTGGTTAACCTTCAAAAGGTACTTCAGTGCACGGATTCAACTGACTTTTTCGAGCACTGAGCCCTGAAATTTTTCACTTACAGCTTATTGTACGTAAATGAAACATGGCATTATTTGAACCTGTAACAAATCTTGTCATTGCTTTGCAGAGAGTTCAAATAGGTGCACCCGACACTTGTTTTTTAAACATGCTGATCGATGAGTATCGGGTTTCCATCAGGATCAATAATTGCAAAACTCGATGGCCCTCTGTCTCCAGTTATTGAATTTTCAACTATTTCGATACCTTTAGATTTAAACTGCTCAAGTAACTGACGTACATCATCAAATGCGTCTACACTTTTAGCATTTTGATCCCAGCCAGGATTAAAGGTCAGTATATTTTTTTCAAACATCCCCTGAAACAAACCGATATTGGTGTCCCCATGCTTCATGATTAAAAAACCATGGGACTCTTCGCCGGCGAAGACTTCGAAGCCTAATTTCTCGTAAAATGCTTTCGATTTTTTCAAGTCTTTTACCGCTAAGCTAATTGAAAAACAGCCCAATTTCATTATCTTGCTCCTTGGTGATTGATAAAAACAAATACGACTTTATTAACATTACTGTTTATTGGCTCTGTTAACAACAAAACTCAATGCAACCAAGCTGATACTCAGACAAACAACACCAAACCATCCTGCCAGATCAAACGCTTGAATGCCCACAAATGACCCCAGTGCCCCACCAAGATAATAACCAAGCATATAAATACCGTTTATGCGGCTTTGGGCCTGTGGATCGATTGAAAATACTCGTACCTGATTAGACACCTGAGCACTGAACACCCCAAGGTCGATAAGTATAATACCGACAATTAACCCCAATAATGTGTCGGCAAATAGACCAGAAATAACAAAACCAATCGCAATGATCACCAATGCCATCCTTATCATGTTACGAGAGCCAAAACGGCTAACTCACGAGCCAGATACTTTGGCACCTATAACACCTGCAAGAGCAATCACCCCAAACAGCCCTGCTTGCTGAGCATTATAATGAAACGGAGACTCGCTAACGTGTAAGGCTAACGTCGCCCAAAGCGCATTGAAGGACGCAAACCAAAGTGCGCCAGTAAAAGCCGAAGCTCGCAGTATGGCATGCTGTTTAAATAATGTTGCCATGCTCGCAACAAGCTTAAAATAAGGGATCTTAATTGTCGGTGTATTGGTTGGTAAAAAAACGGTTAACAACACACCAAACAAGGTTGCAATACAAGCTGACATAAGAAATACAGCCCGCCAGCCAAACTGCTCACCCACAAAACCACTGAGTGTTCGAGAAAGTAAAATGCCCACCGTCAGACCTGTCATCAAAGTACCTATGACCCGACCTTTGTTTTCGGGCGTGCTTAACGACGCGGCAAATGGGATCAACTGCTGGGTTATATTGGCACTTAAGCTAATGATAAAACAGGCAATAACCAAAGCAATAAAACCCGATGAAGAAAACGCAACCAGTGATGATAGCACTAACAATACGGATAAAATGGCAATGAGCCGTTTGCGTGGCAGGGTGTCACCTAAAGGAGATAAAAACAATAACGCAGCGGCATAACCAATTTGTCCAGCCGCAGGCACCACGCCTAGTTGTCCACCGGTTAACCCAAGCTCTGCTCCAATATTGGGTAAAATGGGTTGATTATAATAAAGGTTTGCCCCCGTTGCCGAGACCGCGCTCGACATCAGTAACAAGCGCCCTTGACTTAATGTTTCATTGTGGGTTGTTGACATAATCCCGCCTTAATTTTGTTTATCAATTCGGTGCCTGAGTAGATAAACAAATTGTAGGGCGAACCAATCAATAACAAAAATAGTATTTAAATCTTGAATCAATACGATTTATGTATAGATAAAATCGGCTCAGCAGTAAAAAAGCTTGGAATTAACCGATAAATGTCTCGGCTTTAGCTTCCTGCGTCGCTTTATTTTTTAAATCCATTTTGTTTTAGTGCCTTGATATTTCGTAGGAATGAAAGCGTCAGGCAGCATTCTTTATTTCAAAAAAATCGCGCTATAAGAGCCTCAATATGTGTTTGTATTATTTTATTGCTAAAAGCACGAGCCGGTTAAATTTAAAGAGGCGCCAAAAAATGACAAGGGTTTTGATACACAGTGCACACAACATAAAGATGGGAGACAGGGCTGACTGTAATGGTCTAATGACAAAGGATATTGATTCGATTTTTGTAGACAGATACAGATGAAGTGTAAAACTGGGCGAAGCGCCCAAGGTTAATGCCCGAAGGCCATCTACATGAAGATGGCCACTGGTCAAAACGTCAAAACGTGATGACCTTGTGATATTTACAAATAACGCGCAAATTGTTGGCCACTTTTAAGCGGTTTAGTGGGTGCGACCACCGCTGGGGTGCCGACATATAAAAAGCCCACAATTTGGTCTTCTGCTGCTAATCCTAGCGCGTTATTCACATCAGCATTAAATGCAAAATCACCACTGCGCCACACAGCGCCTAATCCTATTGCAAATGCCGCTTGTTGCATGGCCATGGTGGCGCAACCTGCTGCGATGTGCTGCTCAATGGCCGGCACTTTGTCATGCTGTTGTGTTTTGGCCACAACGGTGATTACCATAGGCGCACGATATGGCATGTTACCAGCCTTGGTTATCATGGCGTCATCGGCACCTTGCGCTTTGGCGGCGGCAACAAAAATGTCAGCTAACTTAGCAAGGCCATCGTCAACGGCAATAATAAATTCCCACGGTGTTAGCGCGCCATGATCGGGTACTCTGGCGGCGGCATCGAGTAAAAAAGTCAGTTGTTCATCGTTAGGCGCTGGGGCCACAAGACGGGGTGTTGATTGGCGGGTCAGTAACAGTTGTTTAGCGTCCAAGATGCAATCCTTTCATGAAATATTTTGCAAATGATATTAACAAAAATCCCACCAATTTGGTGGGATAAATTAAACGGGTTTCATCTGCACAGTGAACAACACTATTTTAATAAGCGACGGCGAATAAAATAATCGGCACTGGTGTAACGACCACCGCCAATGACCAGTAATGCTAACAACATAAATAAGTAGGTGATGGCAAATTCAATCCCGTTATTTAAAATCACAAAATTGCCTGAGCTGGTCAGCCATTCGTAATTACCGTGTTGTTGTAAAATAGACTTTGCCGCGGCTAACTTTTCTGCTGAGGCAATCACGTTCTCGTTCGCTAACCATGAACTAGCATCGGCAATCGCTAACCAGCCATTAGGTAAATGCACCGCAAAAGCAGCCACCAGCATGGTGATCATCATAGGTAAAGCCACTAATCTTGTCGCAAGACCAATTAATAATAATACTCCGCCAAAGAGCTCTGTGCCTGCGGCCAATGCCGTCATCACCTCTGGCATGGGTAACCCTAAGCCCCAATCTGGATTACCAAACCAGGCTGCTGTGTCGTTAAAGTGCGACAATTTATTGTATCCTGCTTGCATTAATACGGGGGCAAGGTACAACCTTAACGCCAAAGCGGCTAAGCCTTCTAAATGCTTAATAGTGTGTAAAAATTTTTGATATAACCCAATTAATACCTGCATAAATAGCCTATTTTGATTGTCTGTTGAATTAAAAGACCCGTAAGCTCAATAAAACATTTCAATCAAAGATTATTTATCTAGGTGTAATTCGGTTAAATCGTCAACAAGCTCAGCTAGTTTACGGTCAAAATGCTTACGCTGTTTATCGCTAAAGCTCTGATTAAGTTCAATTATCATGACACCAAACTTATGAGTATTCACATCAACATTGTCTCGGTAAACTGACGATTTGAGTTCATCGGGTGCGGTAAATAAGCGAGTCATTTGGGTGGTAAAATACTCTGTTTCATTGCGGCGCAATAAAGCTTGTTCAAATTGACGCTGCCATTCATGACGATATTCTAACCACATATCAAGTGTAGCGAGCCGCTCGGTGTTGGCCTGATGAATAATCTGTTTTTGTGCATCACTTACACTGCCCGTCCACTCTTTGAGCTGCTTTTCAATGCGTTTATCTGAGTCTTTTATTAACTCAGCCTGATCTTTACCAGCGTATTCTTCGATAAGCTCTTTTTGCTCCTTTTTAAGCTGAGTTAATACTTGCTGAACTTGTTTGTCATCAAAGCTGGCAATAATGGGCAGTAGCTCTGGCATAACAAAGTCAAAAATACGGTACCAATGTGCTTTGGCCATAGTGACTTGTTGCTGCCACAGCTCAGGGGTTAAAGAATAGTCATTGGCTTGTGTGGAGAGTATGGTTAATTGATCACGGTAACGTGGAAGCTCTTCTTGTCGATGCCATACTAAAAATTGCTCCACCAGATGATCAAACTTATTTTGCTGATCGCGGTTTAAGTCAACGTACTCTTCAACTTCCCATTCAATGGCCCAATCAAGAAAAAAATAACTCACCTTGGTTGAGCAGCCTACAAAGAAAATTGAACAGCACAATAACAGCAACAGTTTTTTGGTCACGATTGATCCCTCAAAATTTATATTGTTTATATGTACATTGATTAGTGGATGAGAGCCAAGTATTGATTGTAAAACTTAATGTATTTAGACATCGCTAATGTATCTTCTTGAGTGGTTTCAGCGGCCATAAGCAGCGCCCACATCGCCGAAAACAACCAAAAACAATTTATTGCTGCAGGTAATGCCGCCTTGGCAGCTGCCACGTCTGTTAAACTCGCCATTTGACAATATTGCACAATAACCTTGTGGGTCAATTGATTTACTTGTTCATTTGTTAACTCATGTGTAGCTACGGCACTGGCTAAATCAAATAGCGGGTGGCTGGCAACAGCGTATTCGTAATCAATACAATACAATTTCGCTTGGTCGACATTATCATCATGAGTTTGGCAAGCCGATGTACTGCTTAATAATAGGTTATGCGGTGTTAAATCACGATGACAGAAAATTGGCAATAATACGCACGACTCTAGTTGTGATAACCAATGCCTTACGCGAACATTCATGCACTGCAATTGTTGCCATGCTTGTTGCCATTGCCCTTGAGTTTGTTCTGCACTGTATTGTGCAAGTTGCTGGGCATACTGCTGCCATTGGGCGCTAACGGTGATACTTTTAGACGGTACAGGTAATTGACTCAGCGAGGCAAACAATTGTGCCAGCAAAGTAACTGCATCCACATGAGGATGAGACATCGCAGCCAATGGCCGAGCAGATGAGTGGCCAAACATTGATGAGAATTGACTCCAATCGCCATGAGGTTGAGCGACAAACTCACTTAAATAGAATTGCTTGTCATCACTCACCCATTCAAGTTGCGGGGCAATATTTGCATCAATGGCAGCTCGCCAACATTCAATTTCAAGCTCTCGGTTACACCAATTGCTGTGGCGTTGGTTAACGCGTAATACCTTGTCACCTGTGGGGCAAGACAATCGGTAATTTTGGTTACTTAACCCTCCATTTAATAAAGTTACTGCGCTGCATTGGGTTAATAATGAGTGATACATTGCAGCAGGCATGGCCTGCTGCAATGTTTTGATTAACTCACTTGGTAAAGTCAGCAAGGGTGATGGCATGTAATCTAACACTATAACAATCTGATAATGCAGTGATTATACACTAATTACTTGTGAAGAAACCTTGTCTTGCTCTACAACATTATGTTGATATTTTTTGCGCCACATCAGGTAACCCGCGAGTGCCATTCCGACATATAAAATAAATAAACCGCTAGTGAGCATTAAGCCTTTTTGAAAGTATAAATAGATAGAAACCACATCAATAACAACCCAATAGAGCCAGTTTTCGAGCACTTTTTTTGCCACTAAATAGGTAGTAACCACTGCAAAACAGGTTGTTGCTGCGTCAATATAGGGAAAAGCCGCAGAAGTATAATTTGCCATTGCGTAGCCAACAATCACAGACACTAAAGATGTCACGGCAATGACGATGCTATGGGTTTTAAGTGACCAACTGGTAATCTTAAGATGGGAGCTAACATGGTGTTGCTGCGTTTGCTGTGCTGGCGGCACATGCAGCCATAACCAGTAACCGTAAACCGCCATACCCATATAATAAATATTAAGTACCGACTCCATCAACAACGACACATTCCAAAACAAAACGGTATAAATTGCTGTGCTAATAAATGCAGCAGACCAACACCATATATTGGTCCGCATGGCCAAAATAAGATACACAAGTGCAAGCATGACCGCGATAGCCTCCCAAAAGGTCATTACCGATGCTTCGTTAATGGCTTGCTGAATCGCTAATATCATGTCATTCATGGTCATTATTCACTATGGCTTAGGTTAAGTTCGCCGCCAATAAATTTGCACACAAACACGGCTTTGCCCCACTTTTCGTGAGCGGCTTGCATTTCGATGGCTAACATTGACATCACATCGCTGTATTCACCACACACTTGCGTTGCCATGGCATTGGTAACACGTTCAATATTGTTGTAACTATCAACACGACCAATAAACCACTTGATCGGGTCAAGATAGTTTTCGTTAAAGGGATACATACTGATTTCTGCAGTTAATTTCATCGCTTATATCCTAAAAGGTATGCGGCACCGGGTGGTGCCGCTGTTGAACTTA
The DNA here is from genome assembly GCF_019931735.1 of Shewanella inventionis. Classification (NCBI taxonomy): domain Bacteria; kingdom Pseudomonadati; phylum Pseudomonadota; class Gammaproteobacteria; order Alteromonadales; family Shewanellaceae; genus Shewanella; species Shewanella inventionis. Next base: position 3,429,921 of record NZ_CP082926.1, read on the forward strand.
CATAAACTTATAATCGAATGTAACGCCCACTTGACGAGGGTCGCCATAACGTATGTATTGCTTGTCGGCCCAATCTAAATCGGGTTCGTTACCAAAGTAGAACCCGCGCACACCATATTCTTTATCAAATAAGTTTCTGCCCCATAAATAAGCAGACCAGGTTGCGGTTTCATAACCAATACGTGTGTTAAAAATGGTATAGGCATCTGAGGTTGATTCGTTACTGTCTGAGTAATAAAAATCACTTTTACCACTGGCATTAAGGTTAGCAAACCAGCCAGAGTCAGCCACATAAGTCATTCCGGCACTGTAGGTAAATTGAGGTGAATGAGCGAGTTCACGGCCAGATAAGTCGATAATAGAACCGTATTTGTCGCTGTATTCATATTGACCGTATTCGGTTTCCAACCAACCAACACCGCCGTAAAATTCAATATTTTCAGTAACGTACCACTTGGTATCCAGCTCTGCACCGTAATTTTGCGAACTACCGGCATTTTCAGTAAATAGCACAAACCGTTGAGGATTATCAGGATCTTGTAAAGACGCAGCCACTTGTTGATCTTCACGATCCATAAAGAATATCGCTAGCGTAGAATCAACTTGGCCGTTTAACCATGTCGACTTCATGCCGATTTCATAGTTATACAAAATCTCAGTATCAAACTCTTTTTTGTTGGCAAGCTCAGTAGGCAGGGTCATGTTAAAACCACCCGCTTTATAACCTCGCGCAATACGGGCATAAGTATTATGGTTGCTATTAATCGCTTTTGATAAAGCAATATGGCCGCCCCACATGTTTTCTGACGGGTCAAAATTATCATTATTGCTGTCAGTATATTCGCTGTCGCGGCGCTCAAAACGCAAACCGGTTGACAACAAATAGTCGTTGCCTAAATGACTGTCCAATTGCCCGAATACCGCATAATTTGTGGCTTCATAACTTGACTGCAGCACTTCATCTGGCCAGGTGTTGTACTCTGAGTACAAGTCGTTATCTTCATTGAGGTTCATGGCATACACACCCACTAACCAATCCGTTGAGCCTGCAAAAATACGCCCGGCATCTTTTGACGATAAACGAAACTCTTGGGTTAATGTACGACGGTCCCCCGCTTTATCCCAGGTGTAATCGTATACACAGGGCTCAGTGCCAATAACATTGTAATCGTCGTCATACGCTGTACATTGCTTACTGGCCCAGTAATCAGGGTTTGCCCAGTCGCCGTCATACGCATGATGATGATCGGTTTGTGCGAGTGATGTGAGCGAGGTAAAGTCAAATGCACTTGCACCACTGTAAATAAACTTAAGCCCTGCACCTGTGGTTTTTTGAGTATCAACACCCGGTTTATCCGTTAAGGTATTGCTGGTGTTATTATCGAGTGTCCAGGCATCGTAGCCATTATCAAAATTGGCATGCAGTAAGGTTAAATCAATTTGTAAATCGTCGCTGGCATACCAACGCAATTTAGCGCGGGCGCTTAGCTCATCACGCTCATTGGTGTCGTCACGGTTTAAGTATAAATTATCACGATACCCATTTTGATTGTGCTGCTCTACAGACACGCGATATAACAACTTACCTGTATCATTTAATGGCCCAGAGCTAAAACCAGAAAACGTACGTAAATCATCATCGCCCACGCTGACTTTAGCGCCATGCTCAAACGAGTCGGTTGGGTCGTTACTTTTAAGGTAAATTAATCCAGCTAATGCATTGGCACCATATTGCGTCCCTTGCGGTCCACGCAGCACTTCAACTTGCTGCATGTCATACATACTCGACACCATGCCAAGCCCAGACAAATCAATATCATCGACCACATAACCCACTGAAGAATTAGGCGCTCCTTGGTATTGCTCTTGCTCACCCACACCACGGATTTGAAAATACTTAGGGCGCGAACTTCCGCCTGACCAGTTAAAGTTAGCGATAGAATTGAGTACATCTTCGAAATGTTGAGCGCCTTCATCTTCTAATTGCTGCGCATCAATGACGGTGACACTCGATGGCATTTTATCAAGGCTGATATGACTAAAATCAGCATTGACAACAATCACTTCCATTTTTTCGTATTCTGGTGTGACGCGCTCAATATCTGCAGTTTTAGCCAGAGTAACGGGCGAGCTCAATGCGGTAATAACCGCTAAAGCAATTGGCGAATGGGATAACCCAAATGAATTTTTCGTGAACATAGGACCTCAAATAGTTATTTTGAGATCCGGCAAGAGTAGCGAATAAGAGGTGCACTTATAGATAGTGTGGCCCATTCCTACGCCGGTATAAGCCGGATCAGGTTCTAAGGGTTCGTCTTAAGACATCTCAGTTCAGTAGTGCTGAACACCCCTTGGCGGCCACGAGTATAAACTATCTAAAATTTGATTACACGATCCTTCATACAATTTGATAACACAAAATAGCGTGTCAATATCAAGTCGGTGTTTCTTTGTATTCAAGTAAACAAAGCCTTGCTCAGTATTGAGTTATCACATATCAACAGCGATTAATCAGAGTAGGTTTCGCGCACGTATATTTCAAAATGACTGACTTGAGTATTAGGTGCGACGGCACTCACTTGCAGTTGTTGCATGCCATGTAATTTAAGCGACTTCCAACTCGTTGCTTCATCTTCAATGGTATAGCCGTTGGCGTCAAACCAGGTGAATTTGTATTGCACGCGTTGGTCATAGCTCGATTTACTTTGAATTAATGCAGACGCTTTAACTAGGTCTCCAATCATTATTGATGAAATGTCAGTCACATTAACATCACTGGCAAAAGAGCTGCTATCCACTCGCACTTGCCCGTTAGAGTCAACGGCAATACCCGCGGTATTGTGGGCGCAGGCGCCAAATAACAAGGTTGAAGTGAGTACAAAAAATGATGCAAGTTTCATAATCTTTTCCTTAAATGTTACTGGCGGTATTGGGTTATTAGTCTAACAAAAAGTGCGCTCTCGCAGTCGCAATTAACTGTTTACGGTTTGTTTGCCAACAATTAATACTCACATTGGCCACCCGGCGACCTTGACGGGTAATCTTGCATTCTGCAAAGGTGTCTTGGTGTAAACCAGCCCGTAAATAATCAATTGAAAAATCGACAATTTTAGGCACCTTTTTAGCTTGCATAAACACCATTAATTGCACAATGGCCGACATTTCCATAAAACCAGCAATTACACCGCCATGAATAGCCGGCAAGATTGGATTACCAATATTGTCATCTTTAGCGGGCAGTTTAAACACCATTTCGTCGCCAAAACGGGCCACCGACATGCCAATAAATTGTGAATATGGCACTTTTTCAAGCAAATAACTGTAGTCATTTAACTCAATGGCGCGCTTTACCACATCTTGAACATCCAACTCACTTGATGCCGCTTGGGTTGTTTGCTCAGTCATCTTGACTCTCCGGCAAATTGCCCATTAGCGCTTGACGAAACTCTTCGCCAACCATTTCTGGGCTGATACGCATAAACGAACCAACGGCATGAGCAATGGGTTCATCAATACTGTCTTGATAAGCAATCGCGCGAGTAAAAGCCACACTTGACGACAAACGGTAGCATTCTGCAAAGGCATACACCGCTTTATGAGGCTCAGCAGGCTTCATGTAGTCAACTCGCAAATCTAACGTGGGCGACAACTCAAGTGATTGATATTTTTTTAAAATCGCACACACCACTGCAGTACCACAGGAGGTATCAATTAAGGTGGTGATCACCCCACCATGAATTACGCCTGTATCTGGATACCCAATAATATCTCGGCTATAAGGCAGTTCAATTAACACGTGGTGCTCGCTGGCTTCTTTAACACTTAACCCTAATCGGCGACACTGCGCCAATTGATTAACAAAGCGTGTTGCCACTTCCGTTAACGGAAAAAAGTCACTGTTAATCTTCATTATCCGCGGCTCAACATCGGGCCTAATGGCGCTCCACCAACAAGGTGCATATGGATATGATATACCTCTTGGCCGCCATGTTTATTGCAGTTCATAATCAAACGATAGCCATCTTTTGCAATACCGGCTTCATCGGCTAATTTAGCTGCGACAGTCATCATTCTGCCTAATGCTTTTTCATCTGATGCTTTGACATCATTGGCAGTAGGGATCAGATGATTAGGAATAATAAGAATATGCGTTGGTGCTTGTGGGGCAATATCACGAAATGCAGTGACTAGCTCATCTTGATATAAAATATCGGCAGGAATTTCACGACGAATAATTTTACTGAATATGGTTTCTTCGGCCATTTTAAGATCCTTAATGAATGACATCATGTTGCTGCGGTTAATAGTACCAAGTCTTTAATCTCTGACTCCAGAAAAAACACACAAAATCAGCTATCTTTTACATAAAATGGGATTCGTTTGCTTAACTGGGTCATTTTTGGCAGCATTGTCGATTATAGCTCAATCTTGTTGATTGTAATGCTTCTACTATTTGGAACTCTTTATGCATTTTCATATCCATGCGGTCGATCCTAAAGCACACTTATTTGAAGTGACCCTAACGGTTACCCAAGCCTTCCCCTCACAAATTTTTTGTTTACCCGCTTGGCTACCTGGCAGCTATATGATCCGTGACTTTGCCAAAAACATTATTGAAATAAAGGCCACAGAAAACCAACAAGCCTTAACGGTTACCCAGCTAGATAAGCAAACTTGGCAACTCAACAACCAGGGTAGCGACATCGTATTGTGCTACCAAATTTACGCCTGGGATTTATCTGTACGCACCGCCCACCTTGATACAAACCACGGCTTCTTTAACGGCAGTAGCGTATTTTTAGCCGCCAAAGGGCTTGAATCTCACCCTCACACAGTCACAATTGCAAAGCCCGCACTGCCTGAATTAGCCCACTGGATGTTAGCCACCAGCATGCAAAGAACCGCTGGTGAACAATTTGGCTTTGGCGATTTTAGTGCAGAAAACTACGATGATTTAATCGATCACCCAGTAGAAATGGGCGAGCTCACCATCGAAACCTTCTTCGCAGCAGGCGTGCCTCACGATATCGTACTCAGTGGTAAGCATCGCGCCAATATTGCTCGCCTGGCTAAGGATTTAACCGCCATTTGCGAATATCAAATTAATTTATTTGGCACACCGGCGCCGTTTGAGCGTTATGTGTTTATGACCACGGTTTTAGATAACGGCTTTGGTGGATTAGAACATAAAGCCTCAACCGCGTTAATGTGCTCACGTAACGACCTCCCCTTGTCACTCGATGGGCCTGTCGATAAAGGCTATCGCACCTATTTGTCGCTGTGCAGCCACGAATACTTCCATTCATGGAATGTTAAACGCATTAAACCTGCCGAGTTTACCCCATTTGATTTATCAAAAGAGTCGTACACAGAGCAGTTATGGGCGTATGAAGGGATAACCTCCTACTACGATGATTTAATTACTTTTAAATCAAAATGTATTGATGAAAAAGGTTATTTAACTCTACTGAGTCAAATCATGACGCGTGTGTATCGCGGCGAGGGGCGCTTTAAACAAACCTTAAAACAATCAAGTTTTAATGCATGGACCAAGTTTTACAAGCAAGATGAAAATGCCGCCAATGCCATTGTTAGTTATTACACCAAAGGCGCCTTATTTGCGTTGTATGTAGACTTAACCATCCGCATTGAAACCCAGGGTAAGCACAGTTTAGACGATGTAATGCGCGCGTTATGGCAACAATATGGCCTGCCACACATTGGCACTCACAGCATGAGCCACCAACAGATTGTTGAAAGCCTGCTAAATCGCCCCTGTGACGATATTTTTGCTTATTTAGACAACACCCAAGACTTACCATTGAGCAGTTTACTCGAACAAGTCGGCGTCACCATGACAGTGAGGCCAAGCGAAGGAGTCAATGATTTAGGGGGTGGAGAGGCTAAAGGCTATAAAATTGCTTTTGGCGCTAAAACAAAACCAGAATCCCTTGGCCTTAAAGTATTAACGGTTAGCCAAAACAGCCCAGCACACCAAGCGGGATTAAGCGCCGGGGATTTACTGATTGCCGCTGATAATTTACAAGTTACCGCCCAATTTGAGCAACAACTGCAAAGCTACAGCGTAGGACAAGAGCTCAATTTACATTGGTTTAGACGCGATGAATTAATGCAAGGGCAATTGCCTGTACGTGAAGCCGTCGCAGATACTATTTCTTTAACCATCAATGATGCCAGTAAAACCGCACTTTGGTTTAACTAACAGCGGCTTAACATATAGTGTCTTATTAATTGTGGTTAATCACGACCAGCTGACACAAAAATGGGTATCAATTGATACCCATTTTTATTTTGTTAATAAAAACAGTTGAAAATGAGGCTATACCCTCACCTCATGCATATGAGTTTGCGCCCATGCAATTGCTTGACCTCGGCTCGACACACCAATTTTTCTAAACGCTCGATATAAATGTGTTTTAATCGTCGACTCACTCACAAACAATTGATTAGCAATATCTAAATTGGTACTGCCTGACAACAGCGCATGTAACACTTCACGCTCTCTAATGGTCAGTTGCTCACCCTCTGCCTCAGTATCGTCATTCATCATTGAATGTAATAACTCTTGCGGCATAACACTGCGCCCTTTGAGTATTTCATTCAAGCCAAGGCTGATCTCAGCCAAACTGCTATCTGCATAAAACACCCCTAGGGTCGTTGCAGGATGAATAAGAAAGCGGGTGTCGAGTTGTTTAGGGAAATTAATAAAGACTGTATGTATGGCGCAATATTCACGCTCAATAAGCCGTTGCAATTGATAAACCTGTTGAATATCAATGGTTGATAAGTCAAAAAACACCACAGAAACAGGCTCTTCAACGAGCATTTTTGCCATGTTGCCAGGTTGAGCTTTAGTTAATTTAACCAAAAACTCTTGGGGCCAACGGCTATCGAGCAAATCACTTAGCAACTGAGATCGTGAAACAATCATCCAATTAACAACTTTAAACATCCCATACACTCCATGTGAACCAACTAAACGACTTCAACGCCAATCAATATTCAAACATCTTAATATTATCAATCAACGCCTTTGGTGCAAATAAGCCAAAAGAATAATCACAATAACAAACCTAGACTTTAGTACTATGACAATTTGCAATACCATCATTTTAGTCGAGTCGATCGATTATTGCGTTATTAAGCGATGAGTTTATGCCATTTTATTAATCGTCAATAAACTTAAGGAATTAAACCAACAAGCTCGTCATTAATGCCAAGAATAGGACTATCGAAGTTATTTGCCAAAACCTTACTGGGTTGCGACTCATAAAAGGGACAAAATGTTGCGGGCGTTGATTGGCACTTGCCGTAGTTAATTGATGAATAAGTTCACAGGTGTCAGCTTGACGAAGATTAGGTTCATTGTTTAAGGCTTTTTTTAAGGCTGCATCTATCCAGGTGGGCACCATAGGATTAAGCTGATGAGCATTCACATACTCCAGGCGTAAAAATGCTTGCCTTGTATTACATTTGGCCAATTTAGCATTAAAAGGTAACTCACCGGTCAACATTTCGTAGGCGATGACCGCCAATGAAAACAAATCTGCGCGACCATCAGCTTGATACCCTAATATCACTTCTGGCGCGGTATAATCTGCAGTACCCAAAATATGGTCACGTGTCAGAGGGGTGCTGATTTCAGCCACACCTTTAATAAAGCAAGAACCAAAATCGATAATTTTAACCACGCCATCACGGGTGATAAAAATATTATCTGGCTTTAAATCTTGATGCAGTGTCTCTCGGCGATGAAATGCCCTTACACCTAATTCAATTTGCTTAAGCAGTAACAGAACCTCTTCTACCGGAGCCCTTTTGTGCTGAACTAGCCATTGCGCTAAGCTCACGCCTGATAAATATTCGGTCAAATAATACAGTGCTGATTTAGGCTTGTGTTGTTCAACCACTTTCACCACATGAGTACTGTTTATCCGCTGACCTATCCAACTTTCAAGCATAAAACGTTCAATATAAGCGGCATCGTCAATGTAGTTTACAGAGGGGGTTTTCATGCAAAAAGCCTGATCTTGCCCATTAACAACACGATAAACCTGGCTTCGTTGCGACTGATGAATAATATGCGTGACCGTGTACCCATCTAGTTTCATCCCTACACTCAGGGGAGGCGGAAATGGCCGCTGAGACAAACTTAAGTACACATCATCGATTGCTTGCTTTGGAAGTTGTTCAACAAATAAGAGTTGCGCGCTGAGATTATCTTTACTACCTAAATCATAGGCTTTGCTGATTAATAGTTGGCAAAACTGCTCACACAAAGAGTCTGATAATTGAGGATGTAGCTGACAAAAAGTCGTGAGTTTTTGCTGTAATTCAAACTCGGTAAATTGATCGTGGATGCCATCTGTGGTTAATAAATACAGATCGTCTTGCTCTACACTCAGTGCTTTGTAATCTACATCGAGTTTAACATCCATGCCTAATGCACGGGTAAGATACTGATGTGATGCGTTAATTTTTGTGCTGTGATCATGACTTAATTGCGTTAACTCACCGCGGCGAAAGCGGTAAATTCGCGAGTCTCCCACATGTAACATGTGCACAGTACAGGATTTAAAAACCAAGGCACTGAACGTACACACAAAACCTCGCCGTGCATCGCGGTAGTCTTGCCCTAAGCCATACAACCATCGATTTAATGCAGTTAGTACTTTTGCACTTGAGGTTTGCACGCTCCAGCTTTCTGGGGTTGAGTAATAATCGGCTAAAAAATTACTCACGCTGATAGCCGAGGCTTGTGCGCCTCCCTCTGCCGTACTTACGCCATCGCTAATAACACTGACAATTCCTTTGGTCATCAATGAGACTCCGCTCGGAATACGGATCCCTATCGCATCTTCATTTTGCGATTTACGACCTTTTTCAGATGCTTGCCCCACCGCCAATTGCAAACTGGTTGCAAAAGGCAGCGAAGAATTTGGCTGCTGTTCGGGCTCAAGAGGCATAAATGTCCTATGTAATCAGTTTAGCTAACGCTAATTAAAGTCACTTCACCGTCTTCATTCACTTCGGCAATATGGCCCTTAGGTTCATTCATAAAGAATAAGGTGACAAAACCAAATACGGCACTTACCGCAATGACATAGAAGAACGTTTGCGTTGACACCATTGAATATACCGTTAAGAAGAACACAGCTCCAACATTACCGTAAGCACCTGTCATACCTGCAATTTGCCCCGTTAAACGGCGCTTAATTAATGGCACAGCAGCAAACACGGCGCCTTCTCCGCCTTGTACGAAGAAAGAACATGCCATCACCACAACCACAGCCAGTGGTAAGGCCCAACTAGAGTCGATTTGCGCGACAGAGAAATACCCTATTGCTAAGCCTGCTGTTAAAATCAATAACGTTGTTTTACGACCAAACTTATCACTTAACCAACCACCACCAGGGCGAGACATTAGATTCATAAAGGCATAACTTGATGCCACCATGCCTGCTTGTGCCATACCCAGTGCAAATGTTTCAGCAAAAAACAGCGGCAACATTGACACTACAGCGAGTTCAGATCCAAACGTGGTAAAATACAACACATTTAACACCGCTACTTGCTTAAACTCATAACGTTCAAACTCAGGTACTTCAATAGAAAACAAATGTTTATTAACTTGGTAGGTCTGATAAAAATCAACTAAAAACACCAATACAAGGCCAGCATAAATCAAATTAGTCACATCTTGAGTAAACATACTGACACCCGATGGTGACAGCTTCCAGCCTAGTAACGCTAACGTGGCATACATAGGCACTTTCATCACAATCAGTAACACCAAGTCGCCTTTGCTGGTCACCTCTAATCCGCCGCCTTTTTTAGGTTTAAAATAGGTTGAGCCTTTTGGGGTATCGGTTACGTTAAAATAATAAACAAAAGCAAATACTAAGCTCATTAAGCCTGTAATACCAATGGCATAACGCCAACCATCTGCGCCACCAAATGCCAGTGCAACCGCAGGTAATGTGAAGGCAGCAGCGGCAGAACCAAAGTTGCCCCAACCACCATAAATTCCCTCTGCTGTGCCGAGCTCTTTGGCAGGAAACCATTCACTGACCATACGAATACCAATCACAAAACCTGCACCGATAAAGCCAATCAAAAAACGCGCCCAAGCCAGTTGTTCAAAACTGTCAGCAACGGCAAACATAAAACACGGAATAGAACAAATAGCGAGTAATGCCGAATAGGTGATGCGCGGACCGTATTTATCAGTCACCATGCCTATCACTATTCGGGCTGGAATGGTTAATGCCACATTGAGGATCAACAAGGTTTTAATTTGTGCTGTTGTCAGCCCAAGGCTATCGGCTATCACACTAAGTAATGGCGCGGCGTTAAACCACACCACAAACGTGATAAAAAATGCCATCCAGCTTAAATGCATAATTTTCATTTTGCCGCTAAATGAAAACAGGTTAAATTTTTCTGCACTCATAGTGATATTCCTTATCCTTTTGCTAACACAAGGACCTGGCCCTGTTCGGTTTTAATATCAAAAGGACTGGCAATTAAAGCGTTATCCTCAATACACACACCCGTTCTCAATTGGTAATGTTGCTTATACAGAGGTGACGCGACACAAAGTTCACCGTCCATTTCACAGATTAATCCGCGCGCTAACACACTAACGCCGGTCGCAGGATCAACATTATCAATGGCATATAAACCATCTTTGCCTAAGTTAAAAATAGCGACAGCTTTACCCGCTACCCAGGCCGCCACTCCGGTTCCTTCAGGTAAACGAGATTCTTCACACACATTAATCCAACTCATGCTACTACCTCATCTGCTGTTGTTTGTTGCTCGGTGATGTCTTTAATGGCGATGGTGCCAGCTCCTGCATCTTTAATATTGGGAAAACGCTGTTCACGCACTCGCTGATAGGCATTGGTATCAAGTCCTGGCGCCTCATTTGGGTTCACAAACTCATTAAAGCGCGCAAGAAACTCTGGTTTCTCAAGACTGGTTTTCCATTCACATTGATAGGTGGCAACAATATGGTTCATTTGCTGCTCTAGTGCGGCATTAATGCCAAGTGCATCATCAATCACAACCGATTTTAAGTAGGCTAAGCCACCGTCTAACGACTCCATCCAGGTTGATGTCCGCTGTAACTTATCTGCCGTTTTGACATAAAACATTAAAATGCGGTCAATGTATTGGTATAACTCATCTGTTGATAGATCGGTGGCAAATAGGTCACCATGGCGTGGACGCATACCGCCGTTACCGGCAACATAGAGGTTCCAACCTTTGTCGGTTGCGATTACGCCTATATCTTTACTTTGTGCTTCAGCGCATTCACGAGTACAACCCGAAACGGCAAATTTCAATTTGTGAGGACTGCGTAATCCCTTGTAGCGGTTTTCTAAATCGATGGCAAAACCAACCGAATCTTGTACACCATATCGGCACCAGGTACTGCCTACACAAGACTTTACGGTACGCAGAGATTTGCCATATGCATGGCCTGTTTCAAAGCCTGCATCAATGAGTTTTTGCCAAATTTCAGGTAATTGCGATAAGGTTGCACCAAACATATCAATACGTTGCCCACCGGTTATTTTGGTATACAAGTCGTATTCTTGAGCGATTTGTCCCATCGCAATCAATTTGGCCGGTGTGATTTCACCGCCAGCCACTCGCGGCACAATTGAGTAAGTACCGTCTTTTTGAATATTACCTAGATATGCATCGTTGGTGTCTTGCAATTGCACATGAGCATTATCTTGGTTTAAAACATATTGGTTTTGTAAACTGGCAAAAATCGATGCCGCTGCAGGTTTACAAATGTCACAGCCATAAGTGAGACCATTTGCACAAGGCTTACCATGCTGGGTGATCAAGGTATTAAAATCGCTAATGCCTTCGACCTGGCAAATGTGATAAAGCGCTTGTCTGTCATGGTCAAAATGGGCACAAATTCCGGCATTAAAATCAAGCCCTGCAGCTTGCAAGGTTTGGTCAATAATCTTTTGCACTAAAGGCGCACAACCACCACAACCAGAAGCGGCACGAGTACAAGACTTAATCTCAGCCATTTTATGACTGCCAGCGTTCACCGCATTAACAATGTCCCCTTTGGTCACTTGATGGCAAGAACACACAATGGAGGTATCTTTGAGATCTGCTTCGTTTTCAGCCCCAGCCAGTAACAAATCAACGGCAGAGCCTTCAATCTCATCTTGCGATAAATACATATCAAGCAAACGGCTATAATCGCTATTGTCGCCAATTAACACGGCTCCTTTTAAAAACTTGCCGCTGTCATCAAGCCAAAGCTTTTTGTATATACCAGCTTGATTGTCTGATAATTCTACAAACTGAGCATGTTCAAACCCACGGCTAGCACCAATAGCCGCCACATCAACGCCTAACAGCTTGAGCTTGGTGCTCATGTCTGCTCCGGTAAATGATTGGCTTGGCACGTTTGAGGTCGATGAGGCTATGTGAGATGCCGCCACACGAGCCATTTGATAACCTGGCGCCACTAAACCAAATATTTTTTGTTGCCATAAAGCACATTCACCAATGGCATAAACATCTGGAGCTGATGTTAAGCAGTAATCATCAATTTCAATACCGCCACGCTCACCAATGCTAATATTAGATACTCTTGCCAGTGCATCTTGTGGGCGAATACCGGCCGAAAATACAATCATGTCGGTTTCAAGATACGAGTCATCATTAAAGGTCATTCGATGAATAGCGGTTTCGCCATCAATGATCGCTGTCGTGGCTTTAGATGTGTGTACACTGACGCCAAGCTGTTCAATTTTACTGCAAAGTAACTCACCGGCTCTGTCATTTAGCTGAACGGGCATCAATTGTGGGGCAAATTCAACAACATGCGTTTTTACCCCTAATTGCATCATGGCATTTGCAGCTTCTAAACCCAATAATCCACCGCCGACAACCACACCAACTTGGCTATTTTGCGCCGCAGCTTGAATGGCCTCGAGATCTTCAATGGTGCGATACACCAAACATTGCGCCCTATCGTTACCCTGAATAGGTGGCACAAATGGATAGGAGCCAGTAGCTAATACCAAGCGGTTATATGAATAACTGTCACCTTGAGCACTCGTAACGGTTTTAGCGGCAATATCAACAGACGCGATTGGCGTATTTAGGTGAAGCGTGATCCCCCAATCTTGATAGTCCTTTGCGCTTGTTAGCATGAGTGGCTCAGCGCTGCCTGTTTCAAAATATTTAGACAATTGCACTCGGTCATAAGCGGGACGAGGCTCTTCACCAAATACATGCACTTCAAATGTTTTATTGAGCCCTAAACTACACAGTTGCTCAACAAAGTGATGACCTACCATGCCATTACCGACGACCACTAATTTGGGTTTTGAGATTGTCATTTCCTACTCCTTCATGCCTGAGACCGTAAAAACAAAATGGCGCCAACTCCAATTAAAGAGTTGGCGCCATTGCCAGTTACAATCCCGAATTTTTAATTTTACTGGTTACACACTTTGGTTAATCAACCATTATCTATGCGCAGTAACATACTGTGATATTGCAGACTTTATGCCAACAGACATAGCAAAATAAACATCTGATTTTAAACAATTTAATACTTAACAACCTTTATGGTTAGTCGAGTTGATGTTCACCTTAGACACAACCGCACCAACATGGGGCGCACCATGATTGATCGGTTCAGCGCAATCACGCTTAGATTGATTGACAACCGCAATAATTTGAGAAGACATTTGTGCCAACGATAGGCCTTTTTGCATGGCTTGTTGTTGAATAATTTGGTGGGCTTTAGCTTCATCAAACCCTTGCTGCATCAAGATCAATTTAGCCTGGCTGAGTAATTTAATGCTGCGAATTTCATCATCCAGCTTTTTAAATTCTGCAAGCGTTTTACTGGCGGCATTAAAACGAATTTGAGCCAAACTGATCACGCTCGTTAAGCGGTTAACAGTTAACATGTCAGGAATAAAAGTAATGCGTCCACAATCGAGTAATTCAGACAACACTGTTTGTTCCCAGGATTTAGCATTGACGATAATCACCATGGGGTTGCTGGCTAAAGTGCGTTGAATTAACCCCTGAATTTGGCTATGTAATTTGTCAGTCAGTATCAGTAACGTATCAAACTGCTGCTGGTGAAGCCGTTGCTCAACCTGACTAATTGAAGCCAATACAGTGACGTGTCCAAATGCGGCCAAACAAGCCTGATATTGCACCATTTCGCAATCGACTACCGGCACAACTGAAAAACTGGGATCACACAAAATTAAGCTACGCATTGCTACTCCTTGTTGTGCCAATTAGCCAATGGACTATTTACAGAACTAAAACGATTTTGCCAGCATTGTTGACTGACACTGATGGCCTGCTCTACGGTAAAAGGTTGCTGTAAACCCAGTCTATGTTTCGATTGTTGATTAAGTAACAGCAAGACAACCGCTAACGTTGCAGTGATGCTACTCAGTGCTTGTTCTATCATGGTGCATGACATCAACTCACTGAGCATATTTGTATTTAACGATTGTTGTTCGCGCCATAACAGCGCAAGGATCTCACTAGACAATTCAGCTTGGCCGATTTTTGCACCAGAAAAACCTTCTAATAATGTTGGGATAGTGATACTCGACAACACAAGTTTATTAGCTTGCCCACTAATAACTCTGATATCTGTCGCCACTCTAGGGTTAATCTCTGTTTCACCTTGCAACCCTTTAAAAATAGCAATCTGACCTGCTGAGTAATCTTTATGTGCAAATAGGGTTTCGCATACTTGCTGATGTAAATCATCTAACCCAGGGTGAAAATAACTGCGTAAACTGATCGGTGCATTAGTTGGATTAATACAACGTGCTGCTGATTGAATTAAACTGCGTAAACCGAGTTCTTGATGTAATTGGCGGCAATCATCTAAAACAGGCACTAAATCCCCAGCACGAACATAAACGATATGATCAGAATTTAATGCATCCTGCGCACTGTTTGGGCAAGTGCAACAACGAATATTTAATGCATCGATGCAAGATTCAACATGACGACGATGAGGCAATGCCTGGCTATCGCCATGTAGCATCACTCTAATCCCTTGGCTTGCGAGCAGTTTTGCCACCAACAATAACCAAGGCAATTGCTCACGTTTACCGGCATAAACGGGCCAATCAATATCGACCGTGAGTGACTCCCAGCCAGTAACAACACTTCGGCGTAATCCGGCAACCATGCCTGCGACTTCGTCAACGGTTTCACCGCGCACTCGCATGAGCATCATGGCACTGGCCATTTGTACGCGAGTGGCATGCCCGGAGGCAAACCCTTCTATCAATAAAGCAGCCTCTGCAAAAGTTAACGCGCGCGAGCCCTTTTCACCTTTGCCAAGTGCCTTTATTAATAACCGAAAATCAAATGCTTCGGCTGATGTTAAGGTTAGCTCGCCAATTTTAGGCATATAAAGCCTCATATTCTTGATGTGGCTGTGACGAAGCAAAATCAATATCATTTAGTAACGAAGTTAATTGCTGACCAACGCCAACCACGTCACCAATAATAATCAAGGTCGGTCCAGAATCTTTAATGGTTAATGCGGCTTCAGCCATGGTTTTGACCGTTGCGTAAGTCACTATTTGATTCGGTCTGCCGCCATTGGTGACAAAGGCCACGGGTAAAGTTGCGTCACATTGTGCGTCAAGCAAACCCACTGAAATACGGGCGGCTTGTTCTTTGCCCATATAGAAAACCAACGTCGACTGAGCAGCTAATAAGGCTTGCCACTGAGCAGGAGCCACCGCATTATCATCATCCGACATTTTAGTACCGGTGATTAAGGTAACGCTGCGTGCCATACCGCGAAACGTAAGCGGAATGCCTGTACTTGAGGCACAACCTAATGCCGCAGTAACACCTGCAACAAACTGAGAACGAATGCCATGTTGGGCAAGATAAAGTGCTTCTTCAGAGCCGCGACCAAAAATATGCGGATCACCACCTTTTAAACGCACCACTTTTAAGCCTTGCCGAGCCAACGACAATAGCAATGCGTTGATGTCTTCTTGCTTGATACTCGGTTGGCCACACCGTTTACCAACAAAATGACGCTGGCAAGTGGGTGTTACCAAGGTTAGGATTTCACTGCTGACCAGGCTATCAAATACCAGTGCTTCAGCTTGAGCAACAATGCGCGCAGCTTTTATTGTCATTAACTCTAACTGACCACAACCGGCACCAACGATAGCAACCTCACCCGATTGCAATGATGTTGAGTTAACTGCACCAGTCAAGTTAACGCCTTGGATAACGCTATCTATAGTTTGCATTAGGCAACATCCTCTTCAGTTGAGTATTCTAAATCGACATAGGTTAGTGCTTGCTGCCAATGTGCTTGGGCACATTGTTTAACTTCACTTTGGCAACTACCACATTGACGGCCACAGCCTAAACTGGATTGAGTGGCATCTAATGCCTTATCAAATTGCAAATGCTGTTTGCCATGATGAAATACTTGTTGATCAAATTCGGCATTTATCTGGTTAGCAATTTGTGCCTCAGTCACCCCTGTGCAAGCACAAATCAATGGGCTGTTTCCAGCATTTATTTGCTGATGTAATTTCTTAATGAATGTCTTATCGATGGGCTTTCCGATAAACGCATTCATGGGCTCTAGTGCCAAATGAACACGGGTGGTAGACAACACTTTAATGGCACAAACGATGTCTTTTTCCATATTGCATTGCACATGCACTCGCTGGCCATTTACGTTAGCTGACCATAATAATGAGTGAGGTGTAGACTGATAAGCAAAACCATCTTCAGCTCGGCTAAAACCGATGTGATGGCATACTCCTGTTGTTAATGTTTGCGCAACCTGCCAGCACATACCTTGAGCTGAAGGATCATGAGAGCCAAACACAATACCTTGTAATGCCAGTTCTACAGGCTTAATAACAACCGCTTGAGACTTAAACCCAGGCTGCAAAGAAACGGGATCGACTCGGTTATCAAGGTACTGGTTCACACCCTTACCTAATGAAAATTGCTCAGACCAATGCATAGACATTAAAGCCATGCTCTTAGGTATATCTTGGTCAATCACCACACGTGCAAGCGCAAATTGGCTGGTATTATGTTGTACATCCGACTCAAGAGTAACGAGCTCGCCTTCTTTCACTGAATATTGTGCAAGTGTTTCAGGATGCAGTTGAATGATGGGCTCAGGAATACTTGCTCGCAAACTAGCAATATGGCCGGTACGGGTCATGGTGTGCCATTGATCGCGACTACGGCCGCTATTCAATATCACTGTACCGGTCGACGTTGTGCTATTGCTCATATTGGTGTCAGCAGGTGTGACAAATTGCGCCTTACCCGTTGGTGTTGCAAACACACCATGGGTAAATACCCGCACACCTTGTTGACCAATTTGATCAGCCGATGCGATTGGCCATTGCGTGGGTAATAAGTCGTTATACTCACTGTCACTTAAGTTTGTTAATCCACTTAAATCGAATATTTTACTTGGAAAAACCTGTTTCACCTTGGCAGATAACCCAGCAAACTCGCGAAATACACTCGCACTGTTAGTAAACTCAAAACCATTAAAACCCATTTTTTGAGCAACTTGACTAATGGCCCACCAATCTGGTTTGCTTTGCCCCTTTGCAGCAATAAAACCACGCTGACGCGTGATGGTGCGCTCACTGTTAGTAACAGTGCCACATTTCTCAGACCAACCTTGAGCGGGTAACAACACATCTGCCAGTTTTGCAGTATCAGAATCTGGACTGATTTCGGACACCACAACAAAAGGGCAATCTGCCAACGCTTGCGCAATTTTGTTGCTGTTAGGGAGTGACACAACCGGGTTAGTGCCCATAATCCAAATGGCTTTTATTGTGCCTTGTGCGACAGCATCAAACATATCGACCGCGGCGAGGCCTTTTTTGTCTGCAACATGGTCAACTTGCCAAAAATCGGCGAGTAGTTCACGCTCTGGAGCAGAAAACCCCATATGGCAAGCTAACTGAGTTGCTAGGCCGCCCACCTCACGACCGCCCATGGCATTTGGCTGCCCAGTTAAGGAGAAAAAACCGCTGCCAGCCCTGCCCACATGCCCCAAGGCTAAATGACAATTAATAATGGCGTTAGTGGTATCTGTGCCAATAACCGACTGATTAATACCCTGGCACGACGCTGTAAGTACATTTCGATTTTGCGTAAATAATTGATAAAACTGGGTAAGTTCAGCCTCTGTTACACCCACTTGTTTAGCCAGTTTTGCAACATCAGCACTCAACAGCTGTGCATCCCCGACCACCTCTTCAAAGCCTTGTGTATTTGTAGCGATATACTCATGATCAAGCTGTTTATTATCGGCTAAATACCCTAATAAACCATGAAACAACGCCAAATCCGCACCGGGTGCAACAGCGAGATGAATGTCAGCTTGTTTTGCAGTGGCGGTAGCAACGGGGTCTATCACCACTAATGTCGTTTGGTTGGCTTTTTTAGCGGCCAAAATACGCTGAAATAAAACCGGATGAGTCCATGCGGTATTGGCACCGATTAAAATAATCACTTCTGCATGTTCAATATCATCGTAGCAACCAGGCACAACATCTTCACCAAATGTTCGTTGCATGGCACTGACAGCAGATGACATACATAAGCGTGAGTTCGTGTCGACATTAGCGGTTTTAAGATAACCTTTAACAAATTTGTTTGCGACGTAATAATCTTCGGTAAGTAATTGACCAGAAAGGTACAGCGCAACAGAGTTGGGACCATACTTGGCAATCGTTTGGGCAAACTTATCAGCTATTAACGAACTGGCCTCATCCCAGGCTATTGGTATACCTGAACGTAACACTGGATAACGTAATACATTAGGCTGAGATAAGCTGTCGAGTAAACGCTCACCTTTAGCACATAGATGACCGTGGTTAGCAGGATGTTGACTATCTCCCGTTAAAGTGAGTGTAGACACGTCAGCATTTTCCCAATCTGCTTGAGTTGAGGACACACTAACGCCGCACCCTACACCACAATAAGCACAACTAGATTGGATTGTTGACATACATTGACCCTTTCAGATTAATCATTTCATGTGATTAATACTGCGAAAGCCGTGCCAAAAAAATTAACCTACTGATTTAACTTAAAAAGGGAGAGTTTTTACCGCGAAGTAACACTAAAATTGCGCAACATAAGTGCAACACAGCACAGTTAAAGTGCGCAACCAATTGAAAATAAAAGAATTTATATACCTCTAAAGAGGTATGTCCATAAGTTTAAGTTTAAAACGATACTCAGTCTAAAACAAAAATACCGACATAATATGTCGGTATTTTTTAATTAAATAAACGAATTATTTAGCAGTACGACCATCATCATGGCATGTATCGCATGTTGGCTTATCGCCCACTTTAGCTTCATGAGGTGAGTGACAGTCAGCACACATTAATACACCATCATGCGGTTTGTGGTTATCATCCATTTCAGCAAGTGAACCATGACAACTTTGGCATTGTTCAAATTCATATGCGCCATCAGCTGATGGCTCTTCATTAGCATGACAGCTTTCACAGCCACCCATTTCAACGTGAAACTCAGCAAGGGTTTCGTCAGCTGCAAATGATGCAGAAGACATCATCATTACCGAAAAACCTGCCGCAAACAATGCACTTAGCAGTTTGTTGCTCATTATTCATTCCTCCAATTTAGTGTATGCCCACATTCTTTTTATCTGACGCAGGTCCTACACCGAAGCACGACACTTAACTTAATTCATCACTCAACTATTTATATCGCTAATCATTAAATTTGATATCCATAGAGATCTAAATTAATGGACAATTTAAAAGTAGTTAAGCAAGTCACTTTAAGCAAAATTAATTTAGATGAAACAATGATAGCAGTGTTACTGGATTGATTATGTGCGCTACATCATGTAACTCGATGGTTTTTCGTGAATAAATTGAAAGTAAATAACTAGGGTCTGTTGATCTTTGCTGTTTGAATTTTGTTCGAGTTAAAAACGTTTTAATCGAGACGAATGGATTGATGCCTAGTCATCTAAGCAAAATCCATTCAACAAAGAGTAAAACGTTTTTAGCCGAACCTTTCAGGCAGCGTTTGTTGGCCATTTTTACTTCGTTATCGACTTTTTATGTAGAATAACTACACCTCAAAGTCTCTGCCTTGTAGAAATGGCCAACAATTCGCTGCAAAAACAATCTTGAAAGATCAACAGACCCTAATACAGCAAACGCCAATGTTGAAGCGATTTTCAATAAAAAGCCCCCAATTAAATGTGGAGGCTTGTTACTGTCAAACATCGATAATTGCTATATTAACTGCGTGATTTTTCTAGCCGTGCAAGCAAGCTTGAGGTGTCCCAACGGTTACCTTTCATCGCTTGAACTTCTGAATAAAATTGATCAACCAAAGCGGCAACGGGTAAATGGCTGCCATTACGGCGAGCTTCATCTAATGCAATCCCTAAATCTTTTCGCATCCAATCAATAGCAAAACCAAAATCGTATTTACCTTGCCACATGGTTTGATAACGATTTTCCATCTGCCAGCTTTGGGCCGCTCCCTTACTAATAACCTCAATCACTTTAAGACCGTCTAAACCAGCACTTTTAGCAAAATGAAGGCCTTCTGCCAAACCTTGCACAACACCTGCAATACAGATTTGATTAACCATTTTTGTTAACTGGCCAGCGCCTACAGGACCTAACAACTCTGCACAGCGACTATAAGCGTCAATAACCGGTTTTACAGCATCATAATGGGTTTGCTCGCCACCCATCATCACGGTTAACACACCATTTTCGGCGCCTGCTTGGCCACCAGATACCGGCGCATCAAGAAAGGCGATGTTCCGCAACGCTAAATGCGCAGCAATCTCACGGGCAACATCAGCTGAAGCTGTAGTATGATCAACTAACACCGCACTAGGGTGCATACCGTGAGCGACGCCTTGTTCACCAAGTACCACTTGGCGTAAATCATCGTCATTGCCCACACAGGTAAACACAAAATCTTGTCCCTTCGCGGCATCTTTTGGCGTTAACGCTAATTGGCCACCAAATTGCTCAACCCACTGAGTAGCTTTTGACGTTGTACGATTATAAACCGTAACCTCATGCCCTTGTTTGACTAAGTGACCAGCCATAGGGTAACCCATAACGCCTAAACCAATAAATGCAACCTTGGCCATGATTTTTCCTTATTTATTCAACAGATGGTTTAACATGTGCTTCCATTTCAGCACCAATGCGTTTACGCATATCCATTAATCGTAATGCACTATCACGTAAACGAACATCATCAGCAGTTTCAGGGATCCATTCAGGGACTGATGTGGGCTTACCTTCATAATCAACGGCCACCATAATCACGATACAATGTGTGGTCAAATGACGTTCAGACTCTTTAGGATCACCCGCTTTAACATCTATCGCAATATGCATCGAAGTGCTGCCGGTATAAATCACTTTACCTGTCACCTCTACAATATTGCCAACATGGATAGGTTTAACAAAACGAATACCGCCAGCGTAAACAGTAATACAATATTTACCGCTCCATCCAGCTGCTGATGCATATGCGGCCAAATCGATCCACTTCATCACAGCGCCACCGTGCACTTTTCCACCAAAATTTACATCTGCAGGTTCGGCCAAAAAACGCAATGTAAGTTGTCTATCTTTACCGGCCATAGAGCCTCCAAGTCATGCAATATTTACTAACGATACACTTAGTACAGGTACAAAAAAAGCGCACTTGGCGCTTTTTATCGTGAACATTTCTAATCTATTTTTTTGAATAACAGAGAACCGTTTGTGCCACCAAAGCCAAATGAATTACATAAAGCGTAATCAAATTGATGACGACGAGAAGTGTGCGCAACAAAATCTAAATCGCAACCTTCATCAGGGTTATCTAAGTTGATGGTTGGCGGAACATGCTGATCGCGCAGTGCAAGCAAGGTAATGATGGCTTCAATTGCACCAGCAGCACCCAGTAAGTGTCCGGTCATTGATTTAGTTGAGCTCACTAACAAGTCATAAGCATGTGGCCCAAATACTGCTTTTACAGCTGCCGCTTCTGCTTTATCACCCGCATTGGTTGAAGTGCCATGTGCGTTAATGTAGCCCACTTGCTCTTTTTTAATCTTAGCATCGTTAATGGCATTAACCATTGCAGCTGCAGCACCTGCGCCATCACTCGGAGGAGATGTCATGTGGAATGCATCACCACTCATACCAAAACCCACTAATTCGCCGTAAATTTTAGCGCCGCGTGCTTTAGCATGTTCATATTCTTCCATCACAATCACACCCGCGCCATCGCCAATAACAAAGCCGTCACGGTCTTTGTCCCAGGGACGGCTTGCCGCGGTGGGATCATCATTACGAGTTGATAATGCTTTAGCAGCACTAAAACCTGCCACACCTAACGGACAAGTAACATCTTCAGCACCACCAGCCACCATTACATCGGCATCGCCATAAGCAATTGTACGAGCAGCAAATCCAATGTTATGCACACCTGTTGTACAGGCTGTAGTCACGGCAAAGTTTGGACCTGTCATGCCATACATAATCGATAGATGACCCGCTATCATGTTGATAATGGTACTTGGTACAAAAAAGGGAGACACTTTACGTGGGCCGCCATTAAGTAAAGCAGAATGGCCTTGTTCAATTAACCACATACCGCCCATGCCAGCACCAATTGCGGTACCTACTCGAGCTGGGTTTTCTTGGCTCATATCTAAGCCAGAGTCTGTTAATGCTTGAATACCCGCGGCCATGCCGTACTGGATAAATAAATCCATTTTACGTGCATCTTTTTTTGATAAATATTGTTCAATATCAAAATCTTTTACCGAACCACTAAAACGAGTACCAAACTCACTGGCATCAAATTTAGTAATTGGGGCAATACCACTCTTACCTGCCAATAAGGCATTCCAAGAAGACTCTACATCATTACCTACAGGAGTTACGAGGCCAAGGCCTGTGATGACGACACGACGTTTAGACATGATATTTACCTTTTAATAAAATCAGCTACGTTGCCATTATTGCGATAAAACGTAAGAAAAATCAGGGGGAATGTTGTCATGCAATTAAATGGAACGAGCGTTTACCAATGCTTTAAACAAAAACAGGCGGCATAAATGCCGCCTGTTTCTGTGAATTCTTGATTACTGATTCTTAGAAACGTAATCGATCGCTGCTTGAACAGTAGTGATCTTTTCAGCTTCTTCGTCAGGGATCTCGGTATCAAACTCTTCTTCTAGAGCCATAACCAATTCAACAGTGTCTAGAGAATCTGCGCCTAAATCGTCTACAAAAGAAGCAGCTGATTTAACGTCTTCTTCTTTAACGCCAAGTTGCTCGATGATGATTTTCTTTACACGTTCTTCGATGTTGCTCATTAGTTTTCTTTCCTATTCAAATTACGCACTTGCGTAAGATTGCGAGTAGTTTATTCGAATTAGATAACAATGCAAGCTTAGATTTTGTGGTCTAACCACAAAAATTAACATTGAATTGTCACTAACACTGACTCAAATGAAGGTAGTTTCCTACCTATCGCCCTTAAACCATGTACATACCGCCATTCACATGCAATGTCTCACCTGTGATGTAAGCGGCTGAATCCGAGGCCAAAAACAATACTGCATTGGCAATTTCTTGTGCTTGCCCTAAACGTTCCATCGGAACTTGCGACATAATAGCTTGTTGCTGCTCAGGTGTCAGCTCATCTGTCATGTCTGTCTGAATAAATCCAGGTGCAATAGCATTCACTGTTATTTGACGAGATGCAACCTCTCTTGCAAGAGATTTTGTAAATCCTATCAAACCAGCTTTTGCTGCCGAGTAATTAACTTGGCCAGCATTACCCATTGTACCTACTACTGAACCGATACTGATAATACGTCCGAAACGTTTTTTCATCATAGATCGCATTACAGGTTTAGACAATTTAAATAATGACGTTAGATTAGTATCAATAATGTCTTGCCATTCATCGTCTTTCATTCGCATCAATAAATTGTCACGAGTGATACCAGCATTGTTCACTAGAATATCAACATCGCCAGCTTTTTCTTTGATCTGGGTATATAAATCTGCAACAGACTGAGTATCAGTGACATTTAACACCATCCCAAAGCCTTTGTCACCTAGGTATTGTTGAATCGCTTCTGCGCCCTTTTCACTCGTAGCTGTACCAATGACCACAGCACCGGCTTGCACTAAGGACTCAGCAATTGCACGGCCAATACCACGGCTTGCACCGGTAACCAACGCCACTTTGCCGTCTAGACTGATATTAAAGCTCATAAAAACTCCTTTATTCGGTTAATGCTGCAAATGAAGCAACATCATTTACCGCTTGAGCGGATATCGATTTATTAATTCTTTTTGTTAATCCGGTTAATACTTTACCAGGGCCACACTCTACTAAATTTGTAACACCTTGTGTCGCCATAAACTCAACGGTCTCGCTCCAACGCACTGGGCAATATAATTGGCGCACTAATGCATCTTTAATTGCATCGGCATCTGTTGGCATTGCCACATCAACGTTGTTAATTACTTTAATGGTAGGCGCTGAGAATGTCACTTGAGTTAACGCTTTGGCTAATTCATCGGCAGCGGGTTTCATTAAGGCGCAGTGTGATGGCACGCTAACAGGAAGTGCTACAGCCATTTTAGCGCCAGCGGCTTTACAAGCGGCAGCTGCACGTTCAACTGCATTTTTTTCACCGGCAATAACCACTTGTCCAGGGCTATTAAAGTTAACAGGGCTGACGACATCACCTTGAGCAGACTCTGCACACGCTGTGGCAATAGCATCATCATCAAGACCAATAATGGCAAACATGGCTCCAGAACCAGCTGGCACCGCTTGTTGCATTAATTTACCGCGTAGTTCAACTAGTTTTACCGCGTCAGTAAACTCAATCACACCAGCACACACTAACGCAGAATATTCACCTAAGCTGTGACCGGCTAGTAATGAAGGCATTGGTTTGTTAGACGCTTGATAAGCGCGCCAAATAGCCACGCTTGCAGCAAGCAATGCCGGCTGAGTTTTATCTGTTTCATTTAACGTTTCAGCTGGGCCATTTGCAACCAAATTCCATAAATCATAGCCTAACGCGCCACTTGCTTCGGCAAAAGTTTGCCCAATAATGGCATGAGATTGAGCTAATTCAGCTAACATTCCTACGGCCTGAGACCCCTGCCCCGGAAATACAAAAGCAACATTTTCCATAACTGGTTACCTGTAAAATAATGTAAAAGTTAAAAACGAATTAATGCACTGCCCCACGCAAAACCGCCACCAAAGGCTTCGAGCAATAATAATTGACCACGTTGAATACGACCATCACGTACGGCTTCATCAAGCGCGATAGGCACAGAAGCGGCCGAGGTATTCCCGTGCTTGGCAAGGGTAAGCACCACTTTATCTAAACTCATATTGAGCTTTTTGGCAGTGGCATTAATAATGCGAAAATTGGCTTGATGCGGGACTAGCCAGTCAATTTCTGACTTGTCGACATTATTGAGGCGTAGCGTTTCAGTGACCACATTAGATAATTGAGTTACCGCGACTTTAAATACGTCATTACCTTTCATAGTCATAAAGCTAACGGCTTCTGAGCCTTCACCTGAGCGAGGAGGAAAAGCGCACTTTAACAAGTCACCTTGGCTACCATCGGCATAAATATGAGTGGCAATGATACCAGGGGTGTCACTTGCACCAATCACTGCTGCACCTGCACCATCACCAAATAATATGACCGTTGTTCGATCGGCGGGATCGCACATGCGTGACAACACATCGGCACCAATGACGAGTACTTTTTTAGCCGCGCCCGTTTTCACAAACTGGTCGGCAACCGACAAGGCATAAACAAAGCCGGAACATGCCGCAGCAATGTCAAAGGCAGGAATATTTTTAACGCCTAATAGTGCTTGAATTTCGCAGGCGGCTGCAGGAAATGCATTAGTTGCACTTGTCGTTCCGCACACAATCATATCAAGCTCACTGGCGTCAATTCCGGCCATGTCAAGCGCTTGTAATGCAGCTTGATAACCCATGGTTGCTACCGATTCGTCTGTTGCAGCAATGCGCCGCTCTGAAATACCGGTTCTTTCCACAATCCATTGGTCACTGGTTTCAACCATTTTTTCGAGATCTTGATTGCTACGAACTTGCACAGGCAGATAACTGCCTGTTCCGAGAATTTTTGTATGCATATATGAGATCAGCTATTGATGTCTAAAAGAATCGACTCCAAACGATCTTTAATCATTTCAGGAAGACGACGTTTTGCTTCTGTTGCTGCTAAATTTAATGCTTGTAAAAATGCAGCTTCATCCGCGTTACCATGACTCTTTACTACTATTCCGCGCAATCCTATCAGACTTGCACCATTATAGTGGTCGGGGTTCATCTTACTGAGAACAGCTTGTATGTGTGGAGCGATGAGTTTGGAGAGTAAACGTACAAAAAAGCCGTCTTTTAACCCACGCTTTAATTGATGCACTAATAACTTGGCAATGCCTTCGGACGTTTTAAGGGTAATATTACCCACAAAACCATCACAGACAATCACGTCTACATTACCCGTATAGATTTCGTCACCTTCAACAAAACCAATGTAATTGACTTGGTCTGTGTGCTGTAACAATTGACCAGCCTGTTGTACCTGATCATTGCCTTTAACCTCTTCGATACCCACATTTAATAATGCCACTTTTGGACGAGCTTTTTTATGAACAGCTTCACATAATACTGAGCCCATAATAGCAAATTGAAATAATGCTTCAGAATCGCAAGACACATTTGCGCCTAAATCGAGTAAATAAACTGGCTTACCGGTGACAGCAGGTAAACAAGATACTAACGCAGGCCTATCGATGCCGGGCAACGTTTTAAGCAGCACTTTAGCCATTGCCATTAATGCACCTGTGTTTCCTGCGCTAACGCAAGCGGCTGCTTTTCCATCACGCACCAACTCCAATGCAATTCTCATTGAGCTATTTTTACGTGAACGCAACGCATGAACAGGCCTATCACACATGGTGACGACTTCAGTGGTATGAATTATTTCAATGCGGTCTAAATCTGCAGATGGAGTTTGAGGTAAACATTTTTGAATGTCGGTTTGATTACCAACTAAAATTATTTTTAGCGTACTATGAAATTTCAATGCCTGCATCGCTGCAGGCACTGTCACGTGGGGGCCGTGATCGCCCCCCATCGCATCTAACGCAAGCGTCAGATTTGTCATCAGATAATCAACAAATTACTTGTTGATTACCTTTTTACCGCGGTAAAAACCATCAGCAGTCACGTTGTGACGTAGATGTAATTCACCGCTAGTTGCGTCTACTGATAATTGAGCAGTGCTCAATGAATCATGTGAACGACGCATGCCACGCTTTGAACGTGATTTTTTATTCTGTTGTACAGCCATTTGACCTGTCTCCTAGATTACTTGCTCTTCAGTTTTTCTAACACTGCAAACGGATTTGGACGCTCCTCTTGAGCGGGTTCGATCTCGCCTACAACTATATCTTTCGACCCTAGGTTGCAATCAGTTTCCTGATGCATAGGGATGATCGGCATAGCGACTATCAATTCATCTTCAATCAATTGATGCAGACGTACTTCACCAATCTCATTACACTCAATTGGGTCATACGCATCCGGGAGCTCATCGATTTCTGCCTCAGTCCGACAAGGACTAAAACAAAAGTCGACCGTAACCTCAGTAGTAAATTGTGTCATGCAACGTTGACATAACAGAGTGAGCTCCGTCACAGCCTTCCCGCGAAGGTAGACTATCCCCTGTAAATCGACGCCACATTCCAACGACACAACTACGTCGGAACAGTCGCCGGCACATAACTCGCTTAATCGCTTTAGTTGCTTGCCTGGCACATAACCTTCATAACGAAGGCCGCTTGAGGCAGCGCGTATAGGATCAATTGAAACCGGTATCTTTACTGTTTGCATAAGGCGCGCATATTATAGTTTGAAAACGCTGGAGTCAAAGAAAATTTCCGTAAAATAACGGTAATTGCACCTAACACTGACTCATTAGGTATTCTTTAATCCTGCATTGAATTTGAAAGTTGGCAAATTTTACCGAACCCGCCCCCATCACACAAGCATTACTCGGTGAAAAATACTCCATTTGGTCCACTGATTACAGTAAACTGACGGATAATGGCTCATATCACACAGTGAAATTAAATAAACGCAATGAAATACAATCTTATACTCGCGTCCACCTCGCCTTTTCGACAACAATTAATGCAAAAATTAATGTGCCCTTTTGACTGCGTTAGTCCAGATATTGATGAATCAGCGCAAATCAATGAAACCGCCACGGCTTTAGTGCAACGTTTAGCTGAACAAAAAGCAAAGGCAGGTGCTCAACTAGCCGTTAACATTGATACACCCCAATTGATCATCGGCTCTGATCAAGTTGCCGTTATTAACGGGCAGATTATCGGTAAACCTCACACTGTTGATAACGCCATTGCACAGCTCACAGCGGCGTCTGGTCAGTCAATCACTTTTTATACAGGCCTTGCGGTTTACAACAGTACAACAGAACAGATGTTGTCTTGTGTGGAGCCTTTCATCGTTCATTTTAAACCATTATCGCAAGCACAAATCCAATATTATATCGACACAGAACAGCCATTAAATTGTGCTGGAAGTTTTAAAAGCGAAGGCCTGGGTATTGCGCTATTTAGCCGCCTAGAAGGTAACGACCCCAATACATTAATTGGGTTACCACTGATTAAATTGATTGAATTACTGCAGATGCACGGTATGGACGTATTAAGCTAAGCATCAATGTCACTAAAAGCCTTCACGCTCTTCTGTGAAGGCAAAACACTTGATTACAAATAATCACGAATAGCAGAAACTCGGTCAACAATAGCAAGAGGCTTAAGCGTTGATAACGTGACTTCATTATGAGCGCCATAGCTCACGCCAATACTGGCCATTTTTGCGTTGTTGGCCATGGTTAAATCATGAATTGAATCACCAACCATAATGGCTTTATTAGCCGCAACATCAAAATAGCCCAATAATGCATGTAGCATTTCAGGATGCGGTTTACTTTGCGCATCACTGGCACACCGAGATGCATGAAAATATTGGCCCAGCCCAGTCAGCTCAAGCACTCTATCAAGCCCTTCTCTTGCTTTGCCGGTAGCAATGGCCAATAAATATCCAGCCTCATGCAATTGCTTTATTAACTCTTCAACACCTTCAAATAACGGCGTGGGATAATCGCTCGCTAAATGATGACGTCGATAACAATCGATAATTTGTTGATGATCGTGATGCTGTGAAAATAAAATAGGCATAATGTTTGGCAAAGATAAACCAATAACATCTCGAACTTGTTGTTCTGTAGGTACTGGCAACATAAGCTCTTGGGCAACACTTTGCATGCAAGACACAATTTTACCGACCGTGTCCATCAAAGTACCATCCCAATCAAAAATGATTAAATCAAATGCTTTTTCTTTACTGTTCAACATCACGCCCTATTTTAGTCAATCCACGGCAACTTAAGGTTAACATGTTTGCGATTACGTTAATCTACGCTCTTTTAAGCCTATCTAATGTCTTAACTAACACTTCGTCTAACGGTGCTTTAACCTGCATCACTTCATTGTTTTCAGGATGCGTAAACTTAAGCTCTGCCGCATGTAAAAATAACCGGTCTAGTCCTAATGCACGCATGCTGTCATCAAATTGCTGTTCGCTATACTTATCATCGCAGGCAATCGCATGGCCGGCATATTGGCAATGCACACGAATTTGGTGAGTGCGTCCTGTTACAGGGCTGGCTTTTACCAACGTACATCCCTGGTAACGCTGCATAATTTTGTATCGGGTTTCAGACTCTTTACCTTCTTTGTTTACCCGAACAATTCGCTCGCCAGACTTTAAGGTAATCTTTAATAACGGCGCTTTTACCACTTTATCGCTTGCTTGCCATTCACCACGCACAAGGGCTAAATAATCTTTTTGCATGGTTTTGCTGCGAAGCTGTTCATGTAAATGTTTTAATGCACTGCGCTTTTTAGCAACCAACAACACACCTGATGTGTCTTTATCTAAGCGATGTACCAGCTCTAAAAATTTTTGTTGCGGACGCAAAGACCGTAATCCTTCGATCACGCCATAATCCACACCACTGCCACCGTGCACAGCAATACCAGCAGGTTTATTCAACACGATTAAATGATTATCCTCATGAATAATCCGCTCTTCTAATTGTGACACTCGAGATAAATTAGCAGACGGCGCGGTACGATTATCTTTTTCAGCCACTCGCACGGGGGGCACACGCACAACATCACCCATTTGCAATTTGTATTCTGGTTTAATGCGCTTTTTATTTACACGCACCTCTCCCTTTCGCACAATCCGATAGATCATGCTTTTGGGCACGCCTTTTAGCTTAGTCAGCAGAAAATTATCGATCCGTTGTTCAACATTATCTTCGTCGATACTCACGTATTCAACTTGGGGGGTAGTTTCAGTATTCATGATGCGCCATATAGTAGTAACCGCAATAGTGTACCTTATCTTGCAAATGATTGGCTATGACCATT
Organism: Shewanella inventionis; assembly: GCF_019931735.1. NCBI lineage: Bacteria > Pseudomonadati > Pseudomonadota > Gammaproteobacteria > Alteromonadales > Shewanellaceae > Shewanella > Shewanella inventionis. The sequence continues at coordinate 3,460,628 of NZ_CP082926.1, forward strand.
GGTGACATGGGCGACTTGAAATAAATACACGAAAGAATATGGGCTTTTGATTGATGAACATAGTGTTTGTTGCTATATTTGCGCTCTGGCTGAGAGTAAACAGTGGATAAAGTGTTCACAACTTTCACCAAATGCGAAAAACTGTAATTAAGAAAATGAGCTTTATCGGTAGCAAACCATTGATTTGCAGGTTGTATATAAATAAAAAACGACAAAAAACGTTTCGACAATCAAACCGTAAGTATTCAGTAAAAATTTCAATTTAACTGCAGTAAATCGCCCCAAATTCGAACAAAATTTTAGCTTGTTATCAAACAAACCGATTCGACTTGGGCATTAACGGATTAAATACCATAATTTATGGGGTTGGTTGTAAGTCAACGAATTCCTTGTTTTTGTAAATATTAGAAAATAAGCCATAAATAGGATGCGACACGCAGCGACTGCGTTTTACAGAAATGAGCACCTAATTGCCTGAAACTAACCGTGAGGTTATACCGATTAATTCAGGCCCGTAATGCAGAAAATCGTGTTGTTTGATGACCTCATTTAGAAGAATCACGTCATCATGAAACGTATGTTAATCAATGCAACTCAATCAGAAGAGTTGCGTGTTGCCCTTGTAGATGGGCAGCAACTGTATGATCTCGACATTGAAAGTCCAGGTCACGAACAAAAAAAATCAAATATCTACAAGGGTAAAATCACCCGCGTAGAACCTTCACTTGAAGCGGCATTTGTTGACTATGGCGCTGATCGTCATGGTTTTTTACCGCTAAAAGAAATCGCACGCGAGTACTTTCCTAAAGGATACTCTTTCCAAGGTCGTCCAAACATCAAAGAAGTGGTGCAAGAAGGCCAAGAAGTCATCGTTCAAATTGATAAAGAAGAGCGTGGCAATAAAGGTGCCGCACTTACTACCTTCATCAGTTTAGCCGGCTCTTACCTCGTATTAATGCCAAATAATCCACGCGCTGGCGGGATCTCGCGTCGTATTGAAGGCGATGAGCGTACTGAACTAAAAGAAGCCATGAGTGAGCTTGAAGTGCCAAATGGCATGGGCTTAATTGTACGTACTGCGGGTGTAGGTAAAGAGTCTACCGAATTAAAATGGGACTTAAAAGTTCTACAACACCACTGGGATGCCATTCAAGAAGCCGCTCAAAGCAAAGCAGCACCATTCTTAATTCATCAAGAAAGTAACGTGATCGTACGTGCTATTCGTGACTATTTACGTCGCGATGTCGGTGAAATCCTTATCGACCATCCACGCATTTTTGAAGAAGCTAAACTACACATTGGCCTAGTTCGCCCTGATTTTGTTGAGCGCGTTAAGCTATATGAATCTGAAGTGCCATTGTTTACTCACTTCCAAATAGAGTCTCAAATTGAATCTGCATTCCAACGTGAAGTGCGTTTACCATCAGGCGGTTCAATTGTTATCGATCCTACAGAAGCATTAACGTCTATCGATATCAACTCTGCTCGCGCGACTAAAGGCGGCGATATTGAAGAAACTGCACTAAACACTAACCTTGAAGCCGCAGACGAAATTGCACGTCAATTACGTCTTCGTGACCTAGGTGGTTTAGTGGTTATCGACTTTATCGATATGACACCTGTGCGCCATCAGCGTGAAGTTGAAAACCGTTTACGTGATGCCGTTCACCATGACCGCGCACGTGTTCAGTTAGGCCGCATTTCTCGTTTTGGCTTAATGGAAATGTCACGTCAACGTTTACGCCCTTCGCTTGAAGAGTCAGCAGCACATCTATGCCCGCGTTGTCATGGACAAGGTACTATTCGCAGTACTGAATCACTTGCACTGTCTATTTTACGTTTAATGGAAGAAGAAGCCATTAAAGAAAATACCACGCAAATCGAAGCCATTGTGCCGGTTGATGTGGCAGCATTCTTATTGAACGAAAAGCGCAAAGCAATTCGTATCACAGAAGAACGTCATGAAGTTGAAGTGTATGTCATCCCAGATGCTCACATGAAGACACCAGAATATCGCGTCGTTCGTCGTAAGAGCGATGATGAAGTGAGCGAATCAAGCTATAAACGCGTTGAAAAGCCAGCATCAAAACTATACGAGCCACGTAAACTTGAGCGAGCTGCATCACCAGAGCCTGCTTTAAAAGGGTTTGCCGCCCCACAAAAATCAGCCACTGTTGAAGCTGCACCAGCTCAAGCGCAAGCAACTAAAACACCTGTTGCATCTGCACCATCGCAACCAGGCTTTTTTGCTCGTATTGTGTCAGCCATTAGCGCACTGTTTTCAACTAGCGATAGCCAAAACAAAGACACTAAAACAGCTACACAAACAACAGATTCAGCACAAAACAATAATCGTCGCCCTCGTCGCAATGACAACCGCAACGAAAATAGCAATCGCAATACAAGCCGCAACGACAACCGTCGTCAGCGTAATGACGGCGACAATGCAAAAAACACCAACGAGCCTCGTACTCGTAATAAGCGTAATGATCGTAATAGCAAAAATAACGCTCAAGACGACAACGCTAAGAACAAGCCGCGTACTGAAAGAACAGACAAAGCACTGCAACAGGTTAATGAACCCAAAGCGGCAGAAGTCAAAACAAACACGGAGAAGTCGCCTAAGCAAGAAGCTGCTCGCGAACGTCGTCAACGCCGTAATATGCGTCGTAAAGTGCGTATCGAGAACGAACAAAGCGAAGCCGTTGCAGCAAAAGCGACTGATGCAGACACAGCTAATAACACTGCAACAGACAAACCTGCAGTAGTGGTGGACGTGCCTGAGGTCAAAACAACGGAGCCAAAAGCAACTGAAGCAAAATCTGAAGCCAAAGCTCCGCGCAGCCGTCGCCAGCCACGTAAAGACAGAAGTGAGCAATCAACTGAGGCACAAGCTAAAAACGAGACAACTACCGTTTCAGAAAATGCTGATAACGCACCAGTAGAACCTGTATCTCAAACCGCTAACAACGGCAATAAAACAGATGCGACAGATGTCAAAGCGCAAACCAATAGCGATAATGTTGAAAAAACCACTGTCGCTACCAATGACGTGAACATCAATGACGCCTCTGTAGCAGCACAACATGCTTCAAATAGTGATGCATCTGATGACAGTGATGCAGAAACGGCTGAAGATACTAAAGTTGAAGGACGTGAAGGTCAACGCCGTAGCCGTCGTAGCCCTCGCCACCTAAGAGCCGCAGGTCAGCGTCGTCGTCGTGATGATACAGACACTAACCAACAAGCAGTATTTACCTCTGTTGATGAGTTAGAAAAGCAATTAAATGCTGAGCAATCTAAACAAACGGGATCAACCTCTTCAACTGAAGATACCCCTACAGTAAAAACTGACTCGGCCGAAACTAACACGCCAGCAGTTGAAGCGCCTAAAGCGGCTGAGCCAGTTGTAGAAGCTGCCCCTCAAGCGCCGAAAGAATCTGAGCCAGTTGCAGAAGCTGCCCCTCAAGCGCCTAAAGCAGTTGAGCCAGTTGCAGAAGCTGCCCCTCAAGCGCCTAAAGCAGCTGAGCCAGTTGTAGAAGCTGCCCCTCAAGCGCCTAAAGCAGCTGAGCCAGTTGCAGAAGCTGCCCCTCAAGCGCCTAAAGAAGCTGAGCCAGTTGCAGAAGCTGCCCCTCAAGCGCCTAAAGCAGCTGAGCCAGTTGTAGAAGCTGCTCCTCAAGCGCCTAAAGCAGTTGAGCCAGTTGCACCTGTCACTAATGACAAGTCAACGTTAAATGCTTCTGCGCCAATGGCAAAGCCTGCACCAGTTGTACGTCAAGCGAAAGTAGAAACGGCCGCTGAAACTCAGGTTGAAGTTCAAGCAGACACCATAGCAGTTGTTGAAACTGCACCTAAAGCGCCAGCAAAAGCCAGTCGTTTTGGTTCGATGGTGTCATCTGATATGACCAAACCTACTGTTGGTGTTCGTGAACAAAAAGCAGTGCCACAAGGCAAAGCTTATGACACACAGACTGAAAACAGCGCACCAAAATCAGTGATAGCTAACAGCGCATCATCAGGTATGGCGCGTCCAGGTAAGTAGTCAAAAAGACGTCTAATGACGCAAACATAAAAGCCATGCTAATTTAGCATGGCTTTTTTATTGCTCATTAACGAGGCTGATATCGCTAATATTTTCCTTATACCAACAGATTAACGCTTACGTATTTCGGCAAACTTTGCCATCACTTTGTTAAACTTAGGTTTTACCACTAACTGACAATAAGGTTGCTCACCGTGTTTAGCAAAGTAATCATCATGATAGCTTTCAGCGGCATAAAACGTATCAAAAGCACTTATTTGTGTCACGATGGGATTTGGCCAGATTTGCTGTGCTGTTAAGTATTCAATAAACGCATTTGCTGCATCGACTTGCTGGCTATTATGAGCAAAAATCACAGAACGATATTGTGGACCTTTGTCGTTACCTTGCTGGTTTAATGTGGTCGGATCGTGACTTTCAAACAGTACCGTTAATAATGTCTCGTAACTGATGATATTTGGGTCAAATGTGATATGCACCACCTCAGCATGAGCCGTTTTACCAGAACATACCGCATCGTAATTAGCATCTCTGGCATCACCACCACAATACCCAGACTGAACACTCAATACACCGTTTAGTTGAGCAAAAATAGCTTCTACACACCAGAAACACCCAGCCCCGAAAGTGGCTTTTTCGGTGGTAGAGGTAGCAACTTGAATTAACTCATTCACGGGTTTAAACACCATAGATACAGAGTTAACACAGTGACGGATATTTTTGTCCGTTAGCCTCTCACCTTCAAATACATGCCCAAGGTGGCCACCGCATTGATGGCAGGTGATTTCAACTCGACGGCCATCTGCATCCATTGTGCGATCAACCGCCCCCGCTATCTCATCGTCAAAGGCGGGCCAACCACAATGCGCATTAAACTTGTGCTCACTTTTATATAAGGGAGCTTCACATTTTTTACAACAATAAATACCTTGAGCATTATGATCGACATACTCACCACTAAAAGGACGTTCGGTGCCTTTTTGCTCAATAACGTATTTTTCAAATTCAGTTAATTTATTCATTGAAAGCTCTCATTAATTGCCGCCCCACAAACATTACGCAGATGAACGAATATCGGTTCAACCAATTACATGTGAAAACGAGCAAAGAATTGCGACAAAGTGTGACTAAGGTTACCATTAGCGTGGGTCAACACACTAATAAGAAATATATAATGAAACTTAATACAATTGATTATTTAGCACCAGATAGTGCTGCACGATTTGTCGAGTCACTTCGAGAAACTGGATTTGGGGTATTATCAAACCATCCAATCCAAAAACAACTGGTCGAAGACATTTACAAAGAATGGTACGAGTTCTTCTTGTCAGATGAAAAACATGACTTTTTGTTTAAACCAGAAACACACGATGGATTTTTCCCGGCTTCAATATCAGAAACCGCTAAAGGCAACACAGTCAAAGATATCAAAGAATATTATCATGTGTATCCTTGGGGGCGTATTCCTGACTCACTTAGAGCCAACATCCTCGCTTACTATGATCATGCCAACGCCTTAGCATCAGAGCTATTGGGGTGGATAGAAAAATACACTCCGCCAGAAGTTGCTGCAAAGTATTCAATTCCGCTCCCTGATATGATCGCAGCAAGTCAAAAAACATTATTACGTATTTTACATTACCCTCCAATGAAGGGCGACGAAGAGCTAGGCGCAATCCGCGCAGCCGCTCACGAAGACATTAATTTAATCACCTTATTGCCTGCAGCCAATGAACCTGGATTACAAGTAAAGGCCAAAACGGGTGAATGGATTGATGTACCAAGTGATTTTGGCAGCATCATTATTAATATTGGTGACATGCTCCAAGAAGCTTCAGGGGGCTATTTCCCTTCAACTTCCCATAGGGTAATTAATCCAGAGGGTACCGACAAAACTAAGTCGCGTATTTCTTTGCCATTATTTTTACACCCAAATCCAGAGGTAGTCTTGTCTGAGCGTTATACCGCAGACAGCTACTTGATGGAAAGGCTACGTGAGTTAGGTGTTATTTAAACGTATCGCATTTCAAAAGTACCAAGACTAAGCGCCTCCGGGCGCTTTTTTTATGTTTTTACTGAGCTAACAAGGTACAATATGGCTTTTACATTTCTCGGTAAATATTGATTTTATTTACTTGAGCAGGCATTCGGTTATAAGGCAACATCATGGCAATTCAGTGGTATCCAGGACACATGCACAAAGCACGCAAAGAGATCGAAGAGGCAATGCCTCAGGTCGATCTTGTTATTGAAGTGCTCGATGCTCGCATTCCCTACAGCAGTGAAAACCCAATGGTGTCACAACTTCGTGGCGATAAACCCTGTATTAAACTGCTCAATAAATCTGATTTAGCCGATCCAGCCGTGACAGAGCGATGGATTGAATACCTTGAACGTGAACAAGGGGTTAAGGCTTCAGCAATTACGACTTTACAGCCGGGCATGGTCAAAAATATTCCTGATATTTGCCGTAAACTGGTGCCACATCGTGATGTGATAGAAAAAGACATCCGTACCATGATTATGGGGATCCCAAACGTGGGTAAATCAACCATCATCAACACCCTTGCAGGGCGCACCATTGCCAAAACCGGCAACGAGCCTGCTGTTACTAAAACACAGCAACGGATTAATTTACGTAACGGTATTGTGCTTTCAGACACCCCGGGCATTTTATGGCCAAAAGTCGACAACGAAGCGAGCAGTTATCGCCTAGCGGTTACTGGTGCGATTAAAGACACGGCAATGGAATATGAAGATGTCGCCATGTTTGCCGCTGAATATTTTTTAAAGGCTTATCCTGAAGCCATGCTAGAGCGGTACAAACTCAGTTCATTGCCAGAGACAGATATTGGTTTACTTGAAGCCATCGCAGGCTCTCGTGGTGCACTTCGCCCTGGTGGTCGTATTGATTATCATAAAGTGTCAGAACTGCTTTTACACGATTACCGCTCTGGACGCATCGGACTATTAAGCTTAGAAACACCTGAAATGGCCGAAGCAGAAAAACTGGAAGTGGCGCGACTATTAGCAGAAAAAGAAGCATTAAAACAACAGAAGATTGAACAAGAAAAGTTAAAGCGTTCAGGTAAACGACATAACGATTAACCTTTAACGACCGCTAGAACATTAAAAAAGGGGTAATCATTTACCCCTTTTTAGCCTCTGCAATTTGCTGAGCTAATTTAGCTAAACTGTTTTCAAGTAAATCAATCACTAATTCAAAGCCATCATTGCCACCATAGTAAGGATCGGGCACTTCACTATTTTCATCACCGGCAAACACTAGCATTAAATTAAGCTTATGCTGATATTGCTTAGGGCAGCGCGCGTTCAAATCGTGTAAATTGGCGTTATCGGCTGCCAGTATCAAATCAAACTCGGTAAAATCACGCTCGGTAATTTGCCTTGCTCTCATTCCACTAAAATCTAAACCACGTTTGCGCCCAGCAGCCATACTGCGACTATCTGGCTCGTTGCCCTGGTGGTATGCTATGGTCCCTGCCGAATCAATCTTTAATGATAAACCATGCAATTTTACTTGCTGTTTAAAAACGGCCTCTGCGGTCGGAGAGCGACAAATATTCCCCATACAGACAAATAAAACAGACGACACATCTGCTAAACGGTGTTTATTGTTCATAAATTCAACTAGATATTTGTATTTGGTATAATCATACTATCAAAAGATAAAGTAAACCGACTAACACATAATGTGCTGTCATCTCGCTAACGTTTATTGAGCTGGACGCTCTCGTAAAAATGTCGCAAACCTTGGCGTTCCTTTTTGAGTAAACCCTGAATATTGGTACGTAATCGTCGCCCCAATGGCGGGAGGCACTTTTCGCTGCTTGTCAGTTAATCCGCTGCCAATATTAAATACAACACCATCTGGGGTTTTAACGGTTAATGCACCCAACAGCCCAAGGTACTTACCTTTACCTTCGGTATACCCAATCACAACCGCTTCGGCGTCATATTTAGGTTTGAGTTTTACGATAAATTGACTGCGACCAACCTGATAAAAGGCCTGCCGATAATGTAACATTAGGCCTTCACCGCCCTCATCAACAACCCTATCGAGCTGATTAAAAAGTGCCGTATTATCTGAAATTGATAACTGACTAATGGCTTGTAAATGCTTAGAGTCAACGTGTTTTACTAACTTTTGCATCGCAATGTATCTTTGCTCAAATGTACCCGGATGCTCTGGCAAATCAAATATCATAAACCTAACAGATTGCCATTCTTGCTCGAGTGTCTGCTCACGTCTGACTAATGCGGATATTTGTTCAAACTGCCCTCTGCCGAGCCACAGCTCTCCCTCAACAGGATAATCAGGAAACCCTTTTATGAATGATATTGGTAAGGCAATATCTCGGCCACTTCTGGTTAACATTTGTTTTCCTGTCCAGTAACCGCGCACGCCATCAAGCTTTTCACTGACCAGATAATCGCTCACCTCAAGATTGGCATCATAATGGCTGGCAAGTTGAATATCGGGTTTGGGCAACACGTCACTATAACTGTAAAGGCTAGTCATCTGTAATAGTGCTAACAGCATAAAACACACTTTGCGTAACATAAGCAATCCTTGCCAATGGCGAAACTATTGTAAAAAAGTAAAGCCTAGTACAACTCAGATAGATATCCATATTTCGCTAAATTAACTGTTTCCATAGCGCAACGATGTTACAATTGAGCCAGAGATAACCAAAAGACAAATATAATGAAACCAACAAATAATCATGGTCTTAAGCGCGTTTTTAGAGCTACTGGGTTTTCAATTAAAGGCTTATTAGCGGCATGGAAAAACGAAGCAGCCTTTAGGCAAGAAGCAATATTAGCCCTATTGATGCTGCCAATCGCACTTATCATTGATGTGAGTATGGCAGAGCGTATATTAATGATGATGACATTGATGATTGTCTTAATTGTCGAATTGATCAATTCAGCCATTGAAGCCGTTGTTGACCGGGTTGGCGATGAAATTCATCCCTTAAGTGGGCAAGCCAAAGACATTGCCTCAGCGGCTGTGTTTATCAGTTTAGCGCTGTGTGCAATCACCTGGGCAATGATATTAATACCGCTGATTTAACGCCTATAGGTTTAAGGGATATCGGTATATGATTAAAAGTTTGGTGTAAGTGCCTATGGCGGGTTGTCAGACATTAATGAAGCAAAAGCACTTACTCACAACATCATTCACCACATTAGGGCGTATTTATCTGTCAGACAAGCGTAACAGAATGCCGTTTAGCCCGTAGGATCAGTAAATTGATGGCCGTGCGGCTAAAAAACAGCCGCAACCCATCGCTCTGAGGCTAACATGACTCTATGGTGCGTTAAGTAATCTCGACCTAAGGCAACTATGGCCGCAATTATCTGCCTTACCAAAACCATTTTTATCTCTCAACATAAAACATAAACAAAGATAAACAGACCCTAAACAGTCTCATGACTTAAGGTTTTAGCTAAAATGGCAATCGTTTTTTCAATATAAACTAGTCGTTCATTTTCTGGCCAATACGCGGCATACACATTACGTGTAATGTTGTTTGCTCCTTTTACCATAAACAAGGTGTTATTGGTTAAATATGGCTTCACGAGCACTTCAGGTAAAAAAGCACACCCCCCATTATTTAATATAAAATCCAATGCCATTCTTGCCGAACTGGTATGCAATACCGGTAACGGCAACATGGTAAATTCTTGTGCATGGGTAATATTAAATGCCGTCCCCCAGTCAACCTTGATATATGGTATTGATGAGGTTTGCGCGAGGTTAAGGTTGTGCTGATCGGCAACCAACACCAAGTTTACTTGCGCTAATTTAACCAGTTCAAGTTTATCGAGTTTGGGTGGGTCAAAACTTATCGCGATATCAAGGCTACGTTCTATTAATTGTCGAGTCATAACCGATGCCGACAACACATCGGTTCGTAATGACACTCCATCTAGCTCCATATGCAATGGCTGCAAGTAGGGCTGCAAATAAGCTTCCCAAATATTCGGGCCTGCAGATACCGTCAATTGAATACTATGCTGTTGATTTAAAATAATATCTTGTTTTGCCCTTTCCCACGTATTTAATACAGCCTCTGCATGACCAAGCATTCGCTCACCTGCCGGTGTTGGCTGAATATTATTGCGTAAACGCTCAAATAACTCGACCCCGAGAATACCTTCTAGCTGCTTAATCCTAAAACTCACTGCACTGCGGGTTAGGTAAAGATTTTCAGCCGCCTTACCAAAATGACGTGTACGAGAAACCTCTAAGAAGGTTTTTAATAAATCTGTATCCATAAAAATTCTTTACCGTTAAGGACAAAATATTTTGATTTTAAAAATGATAATACTAGCCAATACTCCAGTTGAAAATCTTTATATCTCATAATCTAGAAGGTATTAGCTATGTCTCAGCAATCATTTGTCAATGCTAAACAAGGTATTGAAGCTCACACCAATGGGTCAAGTGACAGTTTCCGCTCTACTAAACGCTTCTATGATGACGCGAATTTTCCCAAAGGATTTAAGCGTTGCGGTGATTTTACCAGTAAGGAAGCTGACTTGCTTGAACAACATGGTCAAGCAATGAAAGATTTAGCTGAAGCAAAACAACTGCCATGCAATGTCGACGAAGACCAATTTGTAAAAGTGGCTCAAGGTATTTTACCCGCCTCGACCACAATGGAATTATTGTGGGTTAAATACTGTCGTTTAGCAAAAGGAAAACCCTTTTATGCTGTAGTAGGCACAATTCATGCCCCAGCAAGTGCTAAAATTGAAATTGAATTTGATGACGTTGAAGATGACGCATCTGACACAGATGAATCGGAATAACCCTTATTCAGTCATCAAAAAATGTCATTAATTCAATGACCACTCATGAGTAGAGCCATTAACACGACTCTACTCTTAGGTGCTCAACTCTGCCCTCACCACTAAATAAACATACTTTTTCATCACACCATGTTTTAGCAATTTAAAACCGTTCCCTTTTGGGACGCGTTTATCTTTCAAGATATATTGCTGTCTATTGTTGCTCGTTCAGAGATGGCTGAGGATTTTTCGTGTCGTTATTCTACATAAAAAGCCAATAACGTCTTAAAAACGAACAACAAGTGCAACCCGAAATGTTAGGTTAAAAACGCAGTATGCTTTGTTGAGCCAATCTGCTTCGATTACCATCCACTCACTCGCCCCGCTTAATCCATTTTATCTCGAACAACATTCACCCAACAAAGGTCAACTTGCCCTTGCTTTATTCTACTGTGGCTTGGTACCAGTTCACACCAACGAAAAAAACATGATTCTATGCAACATTTAGATACAAATACTTCACATCTTGTAGTGACCTGTTAGTATGTGTGCTGAACAGTTTGTGCTCATCTTTGTTTATTTGAATATCAGCCACGACACATTTTAATAACCCCACTTTGGTTATCTGTCGTAACAAAAAATTCAATCGCAAATACCGCAACTGCATCATATGAAGTCGCATACAAAGTCGCTTTAGAAAAAATAATAAGTGCGGAGTTTCAATGATTAAGTCCATTTTTTATATTGTCATAATGCTGTTGTGCACACAAAGCGCAAACGCTTCGAATATCGACAATAGTGATCCTATGTCCATTATGGACACGTTCTCCCTGGATTTTGGGGTGTTTTACGCTAACTCAGATTCAAATATGGCCGTCACTAACCCTAAAACAGGCGGCACGTTTCCCATAGATTTTGAAGACACGTTACTCCTAGCTGAAGAACAGTACCTTCCGTACTTTGAGCTAACCTACACATTCAATCAACGTCATCATTTTTACATCGACTGGAAATCTTTAGATCGCCAAGCAGATAACAACCATGTAAACGAGGATTTTATCCTCGAAGACATTGATGGCAAAGATTACTTAATCGAGGTGGGAACCAAACTCGATACCGAACTCAATATTGATATATTACGACTGGGATATGGTTATGATGTTTGGCAAGGCACTGATTATGCTGTTGGTATTTCTATCGGTTTTCATACCATGTTTATTGAAGCCGTTTTTAAAGGCACAATAGGCACTTGTATCCCAGACTCTTCTTTAACTAGCTTGTGCAGTAATGTGGTCGCAACACCCGAGGTTGTTGATGACACGCTTACGGCTCCATTGCCTAATGTCGGTATTTATGGTTCTTATGAATTGTATCATGGATGGACTTTTTCAGCGTATGCGCAGTATTTTTCAGTCGCTTATGATGATGTTGATGGTTCGCTAATCGATGTTCGATTAGGAATTGAAACTCAATGCTCTGAGAACTGGTCACTAAAATTGGCTTATAATTACTATGATGTTGATATCACAATAGAAAAACAACGAAAAATGAACAACAATGTACTAAAAACATTCGATCATAACATCAATTACAGCTTTACTGGCCCTCTGTTTGCTGTGTCATATCGTTTTTAGTTTGCTAACAATATCCTCTTCATAATCCCATTGATATGCTCTTTTGTGATCAGTAAAATGATAATGTATTGCTATAATCTCTATCATACTCAATAACCTTACCAGTCTTTTCATCGCGCTATGCATGAGGTACTTAATGCCTAACACCTTATTACAAACTGCTGCTGCTAATTTGAAAAAAGCAGTGCCGCTAATGCTTAAGTACAAAATCCCAACAACACCCACCAATTATGCGCTTTGGTATGCCTATGTTGGTGAACAAAATCCATTGTTGAACCAAGATCTCGACACCGCAATAAAGCAAAATCAAACCTGTTCACCTGTTACCAGTGAGTTACTTTATAGAAAACATGTAAGCGATCCTGTTGAGCTCGATGTACGCGAAATGCGTAAAAATCTTGATGCCATGGTTTGCGAGCTATCACAATCACTGCGGGATACTAATTTAGATACTGAGACCTTCCAGTCTCAAATTGACAAAGATTTTAAAAAATTAAGCGACCTGGAAACCAAAGGGTTTTCACTTGAGCAAGTGATTGGGGTTGTGAGAAGTATTGTTAAAGAGTCATCAAATATACGATCTAGTACAGTGAGCTTTACCGAACAATTACAAAAAGCACAATCTGAAATTGATACACTAAAAACGCGATTAGCAGCATCTGAAAAAGACATGTTATTTGATGCCTTAACAAATGTATTAAACAGGCGCGCATTTAACCATGATATTGAAGCACAGATTGATTTATCGCCTACTGGTACATGTTTGATTTTAATTGATATTGACCACTTTAAATCCTTTAACGACACTTTTGGTCATCAATTGGGTGATTTGGTATTAAAAACAGTAGCTAAACGTATCCAAGAAGCGTGTCGTGATGGTATAAAACTCTATCGTTTTGGCGGAGAAGAGTTTGCCATTATCGTGCCTAGCAGCCAATTAAGAGTGGCAAGGCAACTGGCTGAAGCGATCCGCAGAGCCATAGAAAAACTCAGCGTAAAAGACCGTCGTAGCGATAAAGTGATTGACTCAATAACAGCCTCATTTGGTGTGGCAGAGTGGAAACCCAAACAAAGTGTGGCCCAGTTAATTGAAGCAACTGACAAATTATTATATGAGGCAAAACGCCTTGGCCGTAACCGAGTGATGCCAATTGCCAGTTAAGTTAATTGGCCAAAAAACCATAAAACTCAACCTTGAGATGAATAAACCTTCATCCGGTTGAGTTTTTTATTAACTCATTATTCCGACTTTGGTAATTGCACATAAGCCGCCGCATTGTCGGCCGTCGGATTTGCAAGATGTGGCACATAGCCTAAAAATGGCGCTTGCATCATGTGTTGTAAACTTTGCAAGTTTTCATCAATAAACGCCATGTCGGCATCAACCTGATTGGCCACCCAACCAGCAATACTCAAACCATCGGCTAGCAGCGCCTCTTGCGTTAACAACGCATGATTTAAGCAGCCAAGTTTCATACCCACAACCAGAACGACTTCAATTTTAGTGTTTTTCGTTACAGCATGACTTAACTGAACACTATTGCCATAAGTGGATGTCTCTTGTTGAAGCTGAGTCTGCAATAACTTAACCGTGTCAGATAAATACTCGCCATTACCTAACGGTAAACGCCAACCACCAGCACCTTCAATTAAGGCAAAGTCAGCATTAACCATTGCCGGGTGAAACATCGCATCAAATACACCTTGTGCACTTAACGCAGCATTGACCTGCAATGCTGCAATATGCGGTGCAATTGCGGGTTCAAAACTAATTGGATTAATCTCTTGATACGCTAAGCCCATGTTTGATTGCGCCATTAACATCAATGCATCACGGTTGCGCAACCCATCGTCAGTCATTTCACAACCTGAGGCAATAGGTTTAAAACCGCATTTATGCCCTTGTGCTTTGGCCAGCAATGCCGCAGATATTAAGGTTTTGCCGCTATCGGTGTCGGTGCCAGTGACAAAATACAGCATACTTTTAGCCCCGTTTAGCGCGAATAAACGCGATTTGATATGTTAAAGGAATGCCTTTTTCTGTGCGCAGCCTCTGGGCTAATTCAACACGTTGTTGCCATTGCTGCTTTTTTAGCACTGTCCGGTTTGGGTTATGCTGAGCAAATGACGCCCCTACCCCTTTAATGGAGTACAGCAAGCTACGTAAATCATCAAAATAGACTTGAATGCATTCAAGTTTGATATCAATACTTTGCCATGTATTATTTTGAGTTTGCGATGACATAAATGCTTGTTTTAACGCCGAAACGGAGTTGAATTGATTGACATGAAAACCTAAGGTTTTCAACTCGGCTAAACTGCCATCGGCAACAATACTCACATGACACTCACCATTTGGGCGTAACACTCTATGCAACTCACAACATGCTTGAGGTAAATTTGGGCACCACTGTAAGGCTAAATTAGAATAAATACTGTCGACAGACTCGGCTTGTAACCCTAACGCCTGGGCATCACTGCACAGAGGCAAATACTCTGTAAATTGTTGAGTTAGCTCAGTTAACATGCCATGGGCGATGTCGACTGCCACGACTTGATTAACCGCAGTCAATGCTGAAAAATCTGTACCAGGCCCAGCACCTATATCCAATAATGTGCCGTTTAAATTCGCTTGTTTTAATAATTGCTGTGCACTTAAACGTTGCAATACATCATGTTGTTTATATTGGCGTGCAGCGCTTGAAAACTTATTGGCCAGTGGATTATCTAACGTCATGAGGTTTCTCATCGATCCAAATAAATGTCGTTACTATGTGGGTAACGTCGCTGATGTGTTTGTATCAACATCAGAATGATTAAGCGCTAATGCAACGGCAGCCACCAAGGCACAAATGTCGTCAGGCTGATGCAGAGCATTAAGGGTGATCCGTAACCGGGCCTGCCCTTTAGGCACTGTAGGCGAGCGTATTGCTCCCACCAAAAAACCTTGCTGAATTAACTGTTTGGCAATGGTAACAACACGCTGATTGTCTCCAACTATAATGGGCTGGATAGCCGTTAACGATTCAGTTAACGGTAATTGATTTTGTGTAGCGACCTGTCTAAACAGCGCGATATTGGCTAACAGTTGGGTTAACAATTGCGGGTGCGAATGCTGCCAATTAATCGCCGCTAACGCCAAATGGGCATTAGCAGGAGATAACGCCGTTGAGTAAATGTATTCCCGCGTTGTCGCCACCAAATAATCAATCACGTTTTGAGAAGCTAAAATGGCCGCGCCCTGGCAACCTAATGCTTTGCCAAAGGTCACCACTTGAATATCGACCTTGTCTGCGTTAACCAAGTCTCTGGGTAACACACCAAAGCCATGAGCATCATCAACAATCAACCAACAGTGATGCTCGCGACATAAATTTGAAAGTTCAGCAATGGGGGCGATATCACCGTCCATACTGAATACGCTTTCTGTGACCACTGCGCAGTTGGGATGGCGTTCAATAACACGCGCTGCACTGCTAAGATCATTATGTAAAAAACGGCTAATTTTGCATTGGCTGTCTTTTAAGCCATCAATCACAGACGCATGGACTAACTTGTCTGCAATCACTGTGTCATTGGCATTAAATAGGGTTTTCATCAGCGCGCTGTTTGCACTAAAGCCAGAACTGAATAGCATACACGCCTGATGGCCTGTTAATTCACACAAGCGCTGTTCAAGCTGTTGATGTGCAACACTGTAACCACTGACTAACGGCGATGCTCTACTGCCTACGCCGTATGTTTGCGCTCCTTGGTAAAGGGCTTTAGCTAACGCCGGTTCTTGCGATAACCCTAAGTAATCATTGTGGCTAAAATCAATAACCTTGGCTTGCGATACAAGCCCGTTAACCCGCCTTTGACGTAAAAGACCCGTCGTGTGTAATTGCTCAAGGGTAGTATTTATCCGCTGAGCGAGTGGATGGTTATCCGTTACTGACAGATCTGATTTTGCCATGGCTAATTACAGTGCCGCGGCATCGTAAAACTGCTTTGTCGACTTATCTTGCTTAGCACTGGCTTTAGCAAGTAATGCACTGTCGGACTCAATATTGGCTTGTGGGCCTTGCTCAGGGTGTAAGCCCAAACGACGGAACAGACTCATGTCATCGTTTTCTTCTGGGTTTGGTGTAGTCAGTAACTTACAGCCATAGAAAATAGAGTTTGCACCAGCAAAGAAACACATTGATTGCAGTTCATCGCTCATGTTTTCACGCCCGGCGGATAAACGCACCCGCGACTTAGGCATCAAAATACGCGCAACGGCAATAGTGCGCACAAATTCAAGTGGGTCGAGATCATCTAACTTTTCAAATGGTGTACCTGCCACTTTCACTAACATGTTGATAGGCACTGAATCTGGATGGTGCTCTAAATTGGCTAACTGTTGCAGCAAACCGGCACGGTCAGTGGCTTGCTCGCCCATACCCACTATACCACCAGAGCATACTTTCATACCTGAGGCGCGGACGTTTGTTAAGGTATCTAAGCGGCTTTGATAGGTACGGGTAGTAATCACGTCACCATAATATTCAGGCGAAGTATCGAGGTTGTGGTTGTAATAATCTAAACCCGCATCAGCAAGTTGCTCAGCTTGCTCAGATGACAACATACCTAAGGTCATGCACGTTTCCATGCCTAACGCGCGCACATCTTTAACCATTTGAGTTAAATACGGCATGTCTTTATCGCGTGGGTTTCGCCAAGCGGCGCCCATACAAAAACGCGATGCGCCAGCAGCTTTTGCACTTTTAGCCTCTGTTAATACTTTTTCAATTTCAAGTAGACGTTCTTTTTCAAGCCCAGTGTCATAACGCGCGCTTTGAGGGCAATATTTACAATCCTCAGGGCATGCACCGGTTTTAATCGACAAAAGACGACTGATCTGCACTTCGTTAGGGTCAAACGTTTCACGATGAATACTGTGGGCTTTAAACAATAAATCATTCATCGGCAATGCAAACAATGCTTCGATTTCTGCTTTTTGCCAATCGTGACGAACTTCAGCTAACGACATGGATCTTTCCTTTATTTTGATTTTATGTTGGCTAGGATACCCTGAGCCCGTAAACTGTCAACGCAGCGAACACCTCACACTTTACAAGTGATTAAAAAAAGAGCACCCATAATTATGGCACTTTCAGACACAAACACCACTATCGATTATGCTTTTGATGCACAGCATATTTGGCACCCCTATACCTCTATGACCCAGGCGCTGCCTGTATATGGTGTGGTTTCTGCTCAAGGTTGCGAGCTGACGTTAGACAGTGGTGAAGTGTTAATTGATGGCACCAGTTCTTGGTGGTCATGTGTGCATGGTTACAGTCATCCGACCATTTTAGCGGCCATGCAGCAGCAACTGTTAAGCCTAAGCCATGTGATGTTTGGTGGCATCACCCACCAGCCCGCTATTGAGGTTTCAAAACGCCTAGTGCAAATGACCAGCGCCAATTTAACCAAAGTATTCTTGGCCGACTCAGGCTCTATTGCCGTTGAGGTGGCCCTAAAAATGGCGTTGCAGTATTGGCAAGGCCGCAATAAGCCGCATAAACAGCGAATTATGACGGTAAAAAGTGGTTATCACGGCGACACCTTTGCCGCCATGAGCGTGTGCGATCCAGACGGCGGCATGCACACCATGTTTGGCAATAATGTCACTAAACAGGTGTTTATTCCTGCACCCACATCGAAGTTTGAAGAACCCCTCAATCAAACCGATATAGATGCATTGGAAAATGCATTCAACCAACATCATCAGGATATTGCCGCGGTGATCATTGAGCCTATCATGCAAGGTGCTGGCGCAATGCGTTTTTACTCGCCAGCCTATTTAACTAAGCTGCGAGCCTTATGCGATGAATACCAAGTGCTGCTGATTTTAGATGAAATAGCCACCGGTTTTGGCCGCACCGGAACCTGTTTTGCTTATGAGCACGCTAATATTGAAGCGGATATTTTATGTGTTGGTAAAGCACTGACTGGCGGTTACATCAGTTTAGCCGCCACCTTGTGCAGTGATGAAGTCGCTAATGGCATTAGCGACTCACCCGCTGGCGTATTTATGCATGGCCCAACCTTTATGGGTAATCCATTAGCTTGCGCTGCAGCCACTGCCAGTTTAGATTTATTGCTTAAAGGTGACTGGCAACAACAAGTCAGCACCATTGAAGCTCAACTTAAACAAGAGCTCGCCAGTGCCATTAATTTAGCGCAAGTTAACGATGTACGCGTATTGGGCGCCGTTGGGGTATTAGAAATGCACAGCCCAGTCAACACGGCTGATTTACAAAAAGCCTTTGTCGACTTAGGGGTTTGGGTAAGACCTTTTAGCCGCTATATCTATATTATGCCGCCATACACCATTAGTTCAGCACAGTTAAGCCAGTTAACGTCAGCCATGTTGGCCGTTGCAGGCTCTATTGTCCCTTCAAAAAGCAATCACACTTTGATCAGTCATGGGTAACCCACTACACGCCCTGATCTAATTCTGATTGAGCATGGCCGATAATGGCGTCTGAAATATCTTTATAGACACCTTTAAGTAAAATCCAATGGTGCCAGTAGAGCGTTTCAGTAATGATATGCTCTTTGCAGATGTGCACTAATTCACCTGATGCCAGTTCTGATTTAATTTGCGTTTTTGGTACTAAACAATAGGCTGCACCTTGTTTCGCCATAGTCACAAAGGCTTCAGATGAGCGCACTGTGTGTAATGGGTACTCACCTTGTGTTAAACCAAAATGCTGTTGAATGTATCTTGTGTGCATATTGTCTTTATGATCAAAAGCAATACCTGGGGCTTTTTTAAGACTATTTGCGCTAATTCCGTTTGGAAAATAATTACGCCTAAACTCTGGTGATGCAACAAGCAAGTAATCTACGCAGCCTAGCCGAGTTAATTGACACCCTTTAATGGCGGTTGATTGCAGAGAAATTGCCCCAAAAGCTTGACCGTCTTTAACACGATTTATGGTGTGTTCTTCACCATCAATGAGCAAATTGACCTCAACTAGATGTGACTTAATCACTGGAGCAATGGCAGGGATAAGCCAGGTCGCCAAAGTATCGGCATTACTTGCGATATGTAAGGTTAACGGGGTTTGTGGTGAATTAGGCATGGCACTTGGGAGTAAATCTGCCTCAAGTTGCACGACTTGGTAATAATGTTTTAATAGCTGCTTACCTAAGTCCGTCGCGTGAATGGGCTGGCTTCTTATCAGCACAGGCTGCGCAAACTGCTGTTCAAGCTGTTTAATACGCTGTGACACTGCCGATTGCGACAAACACAACACTTCTGCTGCGCGTTCAAAACTTTGCTCTTTTATAACACAGCTCAATGCGAGCAATAATTTGTAATCGAGTTTACTCACAACTACCTACCCTTTAGCAATATTGGCCATTATGGAAACGGCTAAATATTGGTATTACATTAATTATTCTTATGCTTAAGAAAATATATTAATTTAACTTATAAAACAAATCCTGCTACTTTAGCGACCTCTAACAATACAGGCAACTTATACTCTCATGGCTACTTCTGCATTATTTCAAGGGCTTATTCTCGGATTGGGAATGATTATTCCAATTGGTGCACAAAACTCATACATATTGAGCCAAGGCATCAAGCGCAATCATCATTTTTTAGCCGCCACCATATGTATGTTGTGTGATGTGTTATTGATTGGCCTTGGTATTTTTGGCGGAGGAAAATTAATCGCCAGTAGCGATTGGTTAATGCTTATTATTGGTTGGGGCGGTGTATCATTTTTAGTGGTCTACGCCATGATGTCGTTTAAAAATGTCATCACCAATCAATATACCATTACATCGCACGTTGCAGCGGCCAACAGTCGTAAAAAAATTATCGGTACCACCTTTGCTGTCACCCTATTAAACCCTCATGTTTATTTAGATACGGTTATGATTTTAGGCAGTGTGGGTGGCACTTTTGAAGGCAACGAAAAATGGGCATTTGCGATGGGTACCATGTTGGCATCAATCCTCTGGTTTTATACCATTGCCTTTGGTGCTGCTAAGCTGGCGCCTTGGCTTGGAACGCCTAATGTACAGCGTTTAATCGACAGTCTAGTTGGCGCGATTATGCTAATTGTGGCTTACTCGTTGTTGACCACCTTACTTTAGAATACAACTTGCTGCCCTACTAATGATAACCTTGAGCTAACCCGGGATAACTGATGAATTCATATTAATTAAAATCAAAACGTTACCTCGAACTCAGGTTAGTGAGCAGTTAATCTAAAGATTCACTCTTTCGGACATCAGCTCTTTGTCAAAATTATCGTCATCTAACCATTTCAACTTTGATAATGGATACCCCAAAAACCATTTAGCTCGCTCAAGTACAATTCGAGTATTAATGCGTTTGATTTTTAAATCCGCTTGATCGCTTAACTCTGAGCAAATTTGATTTAATGCCTTAATATTAGGAAAACAGCTAAGCGAAATATAATCCACATCACCACTTAACTGCATGCAGTCCATTATCTCTGGAATATCATTAATCCGATTAACAAAACGACGCCGAGCCGGTGCGCTATTATCTTCTAAGGTAAATTCAATGTAAGCCAGCACATGTTCACACAGCTGATCCAGATTGATATCGGCATGTAAATTACGAAAGTAACCCGCTTCTTTTAATGCTTTAACTCGTTGAAAGCAGGCACTGGGCGATAAGTTCACTTTTTCAGCTAATTCAATATTGGTAACCGACCCTTCTAAGTGCAATGTGGATAATATTTTTTTATTGTAACTGTCAATCTTCAATTTCTTCTTCATTGGCTCTATCCACTGGTTTAATGCAGCTTTCTATATTGAATCATCGTTAGTTAATTTGCAAAAACAAGGTGATTTTGTGCAAAACCGCTACAAAATTTTCGAATTTAGCCCTAATTACAAAATATTATTTTGCAAACAAAGTCCCAAAATGACTGTAGGTAATTTATTTAACAAATTGATTACGATTAAATACGACTATAACTCCAAGAGGGAACGCCATGAGCTCATATGCCCAGACTCTATTTGCAAAAAAATCTTTTGTTGCTGCAGCGATTTCGATGGCGATAAGCTCCCCATTATTAGCAGAAGAAAACCAAAGTAAAACAGAAGCCATAGATACTAATGGCGTAGAAAGGATTTCTATTACTGCCCGTGGTCGTGTCGAAACCTTACAAAATGTGCCCGATTCTGTTACCGCTTTTAGTGCAGACATGATTGAAACCCAGCGCATTACTAATTTTCGTGATGTCGCAGATATGACGCCTAACTTGAGCCAATTAGATAACTTTCGCCCAGGACTGGCACGCATTACTATCCGAGGATTAATTACCCCTCAAGTGGGTGATGCACCGCTGGCCTTTGTCGTTGATGGCGTTACCGCCCCAGATTTAGAATTTATCAACCAAGATTTGGTCGACATAGAACGTATTGAAGTGATGCGGGGGGCTCAAGGTGCGCTGTACGGTAAAGGGGCTATTGGCGGGGCCGTAATTGTTACCACCAAAAAACCAACCGAAGATATTGAAGGCTCAGTCAAAGGCTCTTATGGCAATGGCAACACCTATAATCTCAGTGGCGTGGTATCGGGCTCGTTAAATGAACAAGATAGCGCGTTTTTCCGTGTCGGCGGCTATACCAAACATAGCGACGGATTAATTGATAACGTCTTTTTAAATGATGAGGCTGACTATCTATCAGAAGACTCAGCGTTTGCACAGCTTCAATTTGATTTGTTTGAAGAGACAAGCATAAACCTTAAAGGACGTTATACCACCTCAGATGCAGGTTTTGCCTATTATCAAAATGTGACAGAAGACAGCAAAGAAGACTACGACCTAGAGACTTCACAAAACATTGATAACAATGACCAACGCGATGTTTACGAGTTAAGTGCCAAATTAACCCAAGAGTACGACCTAGGTACATTTGACTTCATCACTGCCTATAGCGATTCTGAAAACGAACATTTTTATGATGGCGATTACTCAGCAGATGCCACCTTCATTGATGAAGACGGCTTTTTTAGAGCGCCATTTGCCACCGAAGGGCTTTATGACATTGGATCATTCACCCTCGAGTCACGCTTTACCTCGCGTGGCGATCAAGCATTAAGATGGGCTGTTTCTGCTTTTTACCAAGATAAACAACGTGACAACACCATTAACTTTTTTGATGACTTTGCCGGTGATACGGCGCAATCTCGATCGGACTTTAATGACGACAGCCTCTATTTTACTATTGCCGATAAAAATAGCAGTAAAGCCTGGGCACTGTCAGGGCAAACAAACTACGATATTACTGACAAACTTGAATTAACCACCGCATTACGTTACGACGAAGACAAACGTGAATCCTATGACCCGGGTGCACGTGAAGAGACTTTTGCTCAAAAAACATTTAGCCAATGGCAACCAAAAGCCACGCTAGCCTATCAAGCAACAAACGACTTATTGCTATATGCTGGTTACTCAAAAGGCTTTAGAAGCGGCGGCTTTAATGAACCCGCAGAAGGCATTAGCCGTTCATTTGACCAAGAAGTGTCGGACAGTTATGAAACAGGGTTTAAATCGAGCTTATTTGATAACCGCTTAACCCTAAATGGCGCATTGTTTTGGATAGATCAGTCAAATGCACAAATCACTCAATTTAATATTGATACCTATACCCTAGAAAACCTGTCTATCGACAAAGTTGAAACAAAAGGGCTTGAACTTGAAGCCGACCTTGCAATCACCGATGACTTAGATCTGCGTTTCAGTGCTGGGATTGTCGATTCTGAAATCAAAGAGTTTGACCGTCAACCAGAATTGGTCGGCTACACGCAATTTTATGTCGCCGATTACAACTATGCACTGTCGATGAATCACCACTATCAATTCAATGGCAAATGGGCGTTATTGTCACGAGCTGACGTGCAAGTTGTTGGGCCACAATCATTTTCAATCGATATTGCAGACATTCGCTCATCGTCTTCAACCACATTTAATCTAGGTATTGGGGTTAAATCTGAGCAATGGACAATTCAAGCTTATGTTGACAATCTCACTGATGAGCGAAGCATAGAAGACTTGTTTATTGTGGCTGACGGAGTGACCGATCTTGCACGTCAACCCAATAAGCCGCGTAGCTTCGGTATCGAAGCGATTTACAACTTCTAAGCAATTTAACATGGTGTTAATGGCGCGAATACCTGCGCCTTTACTAGGAATCAATATGGCTGAGCCCCAAACAATCGATGACTTGCTAGAAGACTACGCAACCACGCCGGTGCCGAAAAATAAAACCCATAACGGTTGGCGTATTGGCATGGTCAATGGTGGCTTAGCCTTTGCGGTACCTGGACTCATTACCGGCCTAGAAATCGGCTCCGCGTTAGGTTTAGAGCAAAGCATATATGCCTTTTTAATCGGCGGGTTTATCTTGTCGGTGTTAGGCACGATTACAGGCTATGTGGGCATGAAAAACCGCTTAAGCTCGTGTATGACGATGAAATTTGTCTTTGGCTTGCAAGGTGCCAATATTGTCAGTTTAGCCTTTGTATTGTCATTACTTGGTTGGTACGGCGTTAACATCAATTTGTTTAGCGAGGTGGCGGCTCAGTTTTCAATGCAGCTTTTTGATTATGCGCCACCTATTTGGACATTCGATATTGCTGCCAGCATAGTGATCACCTTAACTACCTTATGGGGTTTTAAGTTTATTGAGCGCGTCTCAAGCCTTTTTGTGCCCATTTTGTTTTTACTGGTGGCCTACATGCTTTATCAAAGCTTGGGCTATGTGGTGAACGACACGCCCACAACAAGTGGTATAACATGGATAGATTTTACCTTTGGTGAAGCAGTGTCAGCCGTTGTCGGCAGTTTTATTGTGAGTGTGGTATTAATGCCAGACTTTAGCCGCTTTGCCGCTAAGCCAAAAGACACGGTCATCGCCTCTTTTTTACCTTTTATGTTTATCAGCAATTTTGTCTATATCGCAGCAGCAATTGCCGGTTTAGCAGTAGTGAACGCTGACATTCTTGTAGTGATGCTAACCCTTGGCTTAGGGATGTTTGCCTTTGTGTTATTAATTGCATCAAGTGCCGTGACCAATGTGGTCAACCTTTATAGTGCCGCATTAGGTTTTAATGCCATTACACCGCATTGGTCAGAATGGAAAATCATCATTGCTGGCGGAGTGTTAGGTGCCGTGATGGCATCATTTAATTTACTCGATAACTTTACCGGGTTCATTTTTAGTTTATCAATTCTATTTAGCCCTGTTGCCGCAATTTACATTGTCGACTTTTTCCTTATTCAACAGCAAAAAATTTATCAAATTGAACATTTAAATCAAACTGCTGCATTTAATTTTCACGCATTAGTGGCTTGGGTTGGCGGGATTGGGTTTGCCATGATGGCCAATAACGGCTGGCTAACGCTGACAGGTATTGAAGTATGCGACGCCATGTTAATCACAGCCCCACTTTACTTTGTCCTCAAAAAATTTACGGCAGGCAGTAAGCCACAAAACTCAACACACAGCTTATAAAACCAACAACAAAATAAATTAAACCACTGATTTAATTATATATACCAGAGAGTCATATGAAGTCATTAACGCGTTTAGAGCTAATAGATATTTTACACGGATGTGTTATTTTAGGCACAGGTGGCGGTGGCGAAATGGATGAAGGTATTGCCTACATTGATGCTGCACTCGCCGCAGGCAAAACCTTTACCCTTGTGGATGTAGACGAGGTCCCTGCAGGGAAAAAAATCTGCACACCTTATATGCTGGGTGCTTTATCGGCGCTATCTGAAGCCGAAGAAGCCGTTTATGCCAGATTACCTAAAAGTGATATGTCATCCATGATGACCGCATTTAAACGCCTTGAGCAATACACCAAAGATAAATTTTACGGCACCATTTGCTGTGAACTCGGCGGCTCAAATACGGCAATTTCTTTTTATGTAGCCGCAATGGCCGATGGCTATATTATTGATGCCGACGTTGCAGGGCGCGCCGTGCCAGAAATCACCCACTCTACCTATTATTTTAATGATATCCCCGCAGCACCAATTGTGGCAGCAAATGAGTTTGGCGAATGTTTTATTTGTGAAAATATTATTGATGATTTACGCGCCGAGACAGTGGTACGCGCATTATCTGTGATCAGCCGTAATGATATTGCCGCTATCGATCACGCCATGCCAATTGAACAAGTCAAAGACGCGGTAATTAAAGGCACAATTTCTAAGGCGCTGGCCATTGGTAAAGCTTACCGTCTTGCAAAAGAGCAAGGTCAAGATATTGCACAGGCCATAGCAATTCACGGTGAGGGCTATGTTGCATTTAGAGGTCAGGTTTCACAATCACAATTTAGCACCGAAAAAGGCTTTACCATTGGCACAGTAACCATTGATGGCAGTGGTGAGTACCAGCAAGAGCAATACCAATTAGAAATCAAAAATGAGCATCTTGTAGCACGCCGCAATGGTGAAGTTGATGTCACAATCCCAGACTTGATTTGCTGTATTGATATGGACAACCAAGTAGCAATTACAACTCCGAATCACCATGTTGGCTTAAATGTCGCTATTGTGATTTTACCGGCGCCAAAAGAATTTGTTACCCAGCGCGGCTTGCAAGCATTTGGTCCAGCTTATGTTGGCTTATCAACGCCCTATGAGCCTGCTGTAGCAAAACATTTTGCCAAACTGGGTAAACAAACCGCTTAAACAATACAATGTAAGTACTAAGCCCGCATTGCAACAAAGCCTGGTATTTGTGTAATGCGGGTTAACCAAGCTCTTATCTGTGGGTAATCAACTAAATCAAAACCACCTTCATGCGCCACATGGGTATAAGCATAAAGCGCAATATCGGCTAAGGTAAATTGCTCGCCACACAAAAAAGGCTGCTGTGAAAGTGTAAATTCCATGACGCTGAGCGCTTTATAGCCTTTAGCATGTAAAGCATGGTACTCGGCTAAACGATCATCCGGTAAGCCTAAATACAGTTGAATATAACGGGCCACGGCAATATAAGGCTCATGACTGTATTGCTCAAAGAACAGCCACTGATACATCTTCGCTTTGCTAAACTGATCGTCAGGAATGAGCGAAGAATTAGCCGCCAAATACCCCATAATCGCGTTTGACTCAGATAATACTCTGCCATCATCAAGTTCAATTAACGGTATTTTTCCTGTAGGGTTTTTAGCTAAATAGGCTGCGGTCTGTGTGTCACCATTAGCAATACTCATCTCTTGCCATTGGTGCTCAATATTGAGCATATGTAACACCAGTTGCACCTTGTAGCAATTGCCAGACACACTGTCGCCGTAAGCTTTTATCATGTTATTTCAACTCCAATGTAGCCACTATTTTTTAACTAAACTCGAGATCAGGGCGCGTAAAGCCGCTGGTTTTACCATTTTTGCCATATAGTGATACCCACGTCGTTCAATGTCATCAACAAGATCTTTATTGGTGTTAGCGGTGATTAAAATCCCGGGCACGTGTGCACCATAGCGTGAGCGAATATCATCCATGGCATCAACGCCATTTTTATCATCATCTAAATGATAATCAGCCAAAATAATGTCTGGCGCCACACCTTTAAGGCCTAACTTAATGCGAGCATCTGCAATATCTGTTGCACAAATAACTTCACATTGCCAACGGCTTAAAAGGGAATCCAGCCCTGCTAAAATGGCTTCTTCATTGTCAATACATAACACCTTAACGCCTGCCAGAGGTTGCATAAGTGAAGGGGTTGGTTTAGCCACCACCTGGCTAATTGTTTGCCCTAACGGCACCATGATAGAAAACATTGAGCCTTCTCCAAGCGACGATCGAACTTGGATAGGATGATCAAGCACTTTACTTATTCTGTCGGCAATCGCCAACCCAAGACCTAAACCACTCACATTACGGCTGCTAGGATGATTTAAGCGCTTAAACTCTTTAAAGATTTCTTGGGTTTCATGCTCATCAATACCACATCCGGTATCAAGCACCTGGATTTCGATATAATCACCACGATGACGACAACCCAATAACACCTTGCCTCCTCGAGCATAGCGATACGCATTGGTTAAAAAGTTTTGCAAAATACGCCTCAGTAACGATGGATCTGAATTTACCGTTGCCGAGCATGGCACCATCGAAAATGAAATTTGGTTATCTGCCGCCATCGCGTCAAACTCAACAGACAAGCCGTTAATGATTTCAGATACGGCAAAGTCGCGCCGATTAACGTCAACCATGCCGGAATCAAGCTTAGAAATGTCGAGTAAATCTGTTAGCAACTCTCCAGCAGTTTTTAATGAGCTATTAACGTGGGTTAAGGTTGTTTGCGCTTCTAAATCTAAATTAGGATATTGCGATAATGATGCTGTAAAAAGTCTCGCGGCATTGAGCGGTTGCATTAAATCATGTCCTACCGCAGCCAGAAATCGAGTTTTAGAAGCATTGGCCAGTTCCTCTTGCGCTTTTGCCTCAAGTAATTCACTGTTGAGCATCGCCAGTTCATAGGTGCGTTCTTTTACTCGACTCTCTAATGTTTCATTGGCTTCAAGTAAGGCTTTTTCTTGTAACCGGTATTGAGTAATGTCAGTAAATGTCATCACAAAGCCGCCATCAGGCATTGGATTACCTTGAATTTTTATCACTTTGCCATCTTTACGCTCACGCTCTGAAGTGTGAGGTGTGCCGTTGCGCATATGCTGCACCCTAACAGCAACTTGCTCTTCTATATCACCTTTACCACAAAACCCCCGTGAGGCATTAAATCTAACCACATCTGCTATTGGCATACCTTGCTGCAAAAAGCCTTCTGGGTATTGATATAAATCGGCGTATCGATAGTTCCAAGCCACTAAATTCAGGTCTTTATCTACCACGCTCATCCCTTCATAGGCATGTTCAATGGCACCACGAAGCATATCTTGGCTTAAAATGATTTTAGATGATGCTTCATCGACCAGGCTAAACACTTCGTCAAGCGCTAAATCCCTCCCTTGCAGCACAGAGTCCATCACCAGCGAAGCGCTAGACGCCCCAAGAACACCAGACAACATATGCTCAGTGTGGGCAATTAACTCCTCTGGAGCCGCCTTATACCAACCGTCACTTTTTACCGCGTCGGGAGAAAAACGGCTAAAGCTTTCATAGGCACGAGTCGGACTGACAAATCGACTTGCCAAAATAAGTAAATCTTGCTGAGATATCGGCCCCTGACGTTTATTTGCATCTTGTTTTAGCGCCCAGGGCTTAACAAAATTACTCGCCTGAATACGTTCAGCGACGCCGGCTCTGAACCAAATAGACCCTAAAACGTAACACACCACATTAGCCAGTAACGCGACTAACGTATCACTCACATTTGGGTTAATGGATCTCAGTAAGTCAAACTCGCCGCCAATAAACCTTGCGCCTGCACTTTGTAATAAAATAAAACACCACAAGCTAAAACCTACAGCAAGCCCCAAATAAACCCCGGTTCGATTACCGTGCTTCCAGTACAATCCTCCCACCAACGCTGGCGCCAATTGAGAAAATGCGCCAAATGACAACATACCTAGATGCGATAATGAGTCGCTTTCTGCTAGGGTTAAGTAACTTAAATAACCAAAGCCTAAAATCACCGCTATTGCTAAACGGCGTACATTGAGTAACAACTGCGAAAACTGACTAAAATTCTTTTCTCTGATTTGACCTGTACGCAACAAAAACGGCACCAGCCATTCGTTACTCACCATCACACTGATAGTTACCACGGCTACAATGACCATGCCAGTTGCTGCTGACAAAGTGCCTAATAGTGCGATTACAGCTAAAAAGGGTTGATCGAGTGCTAATGGCAGGTTGATAACATAGGTATCTGCTGCAACTGAGTCACCTAAATAAACTCGGCCAGCTAACGCTAACGGGGCGACAAACATACCAAATAGCACTAAATAAATAGGAAATATCCAGCGAGATTTCTTTAAAATATGCTCGCCGCCACACTCCACAACCATGACATGAAACTGTCTTGGCATACACAAAAAAGCCGCCATACCAACAAATAACTCGGGTAAAAATGACTCAAGGCGTAAATGGCTATTTTCTAGTAATCCTTTCGCTGAGGCCTGCTGCCAAATATCGCCAAAACCATCAAAAAAACCAAAACTAATCACAGCACCAACAATAATAAACGCCGCTAATTTCACTAACGATTCAAATGCAATAGCCACCATCATTCCAGGGTTGTGCTCTGTTGCATCTAATTTTCGAGTACCAAATAAAATCGCAAAAACAGCAAGGATGATGGTGATTAACAATGGTACTGCAACGGGGCTTAACGGGTTGTCGTCGGGTTGAAACAGATTAAGACTGAATACCATTGCTTTAAGTTGCAACGCGATGTACGGCATAATGCCAAATAATGCAATAAGGGTGACGATTGCGGCAAGTAATTGAGACTTACCATAACGGGCAGCGATAAAGTCAGCCACTGAGGTGATATTTTGCGCTTTTGACACCACCACCATTTTTCGTAGCATGCCAAACCCAAGCGTAAACACTAAAATAGGGCCAACAAAAATGGGTAAAAAAGACCATAAATCAGTAGCCGATTGCCCTACCGTGCCTAAAAAACTCCATGATGAACAATAAACAGCAAGACTTAATCCATAAATCCATACCTGCAATTTTTGACTTATTTTACTGAACCAACGCTCAGCACACCATGCCAAAATAAATAACAACGACACATAACACACCGCTATAGTGGCAACAATAAGAGTTAAATTCATTAAACGTCCGCTATCATTTTAATATTTATCCTTACCTCAGTTTTACAGATAAGATGACTCACAATCGATTTTACTTCTATCATAATCTAATGCATTGAGCATAAAACAAACTAAGCAAGGCCAAACCTCGGCATCAACGGCTACCTACATAGTTAATTGACTCACTGTAACACGTGCAACAGACTAAATATTAAGGATATTTTAAAACTAGACCAAGGTCTAATAGTGTTAACGGTCAGTTGCAGATGATACTTTACTCACGCCATTTTTAGAAAGGGAAGCCCCTATGAGCTCGCAGTCTCTTTACAAAGTTCCTAGTGACATCGCAGATAACGCACTGGTTAATAACGATCAATATAAGAAAATGTACCAGGAGTCCATCGTAAATCCAGAAGGTTTTTGGAGAGAACATGGCAAACGTATTGATTGGATTAAACCGTATACCAAAATTAAAAAAACCTCTTTTGATGACCACAACTTATCCATCAACTGGTTTTATGATGGCACATTAAATGCCTCAGCAAACTGTTTAGACCGTCATTTAGAACAGCACGGCGATAAACTGGCCATCATTTGGGAAGGTGATGACGCAAATGAACAGCGTAAAATCACCTATGCAGAATTACACGCTGACGTATGTAAATTTGCCAATGCACTTCGCAGCCAAGGTGTAGGCAAAGGTGACGTTGTGACTATTTACATGCCAATGGTGCCTGAGGCTGCGATTGCTATGCTAGCTTGTGCTCGTATTGGTGCAATCCACTCTGTAGTATTTGGCGGATTTTCCCCCGATTCAATTGCTTCGCGGGTCATTGATGGGAAATCAAAAGTATTAATTACTGCAGATGAAGGTGTACGCGGCGGTCGTAAAATTCCATTAAAACGTAGTATCGACGAAGCGTTATCAAATCCCGATGTAGACTGCGTTGAAAAAGTCATTGTATTACAACGTACCGGTGGTGATGTAGATTGGGTCGCAGGTCGCGATGTATGGTGGCATTCATTAATGGAAGTCGCTTCTGAATATTGTGCGCCAACAGAAATGAACGCAGAAGATCCACTGTTTTTACTTTATACCTCTGGCTCAACCGGTAACCCTAAAGGTGTGTTGCATACCACTGGCGGATACATGGTTTACGCCTCAATGACACACGAATATGTGTTTGACTATAAAGCAGATGAAGTGTACTGGTGTACTGCCGATGTGGGTTGGATTACTGGCCACTCATATATGGTGTATGGCCCGCTTGCCAATGCAGCGACGGTATTAATTCATGAAGGGGTACCAAATCATCCAACACCGGCACGATTAGGTGAAATGATCGACCGCCATAAAGTAAATATTCTCTACACTGCCCCAACGTTAATCCGTGCGTTAATGGCTGAGGGTAAAGAGCAATTTAGCAGTTACAAAGGTGATTCATTGAGGATTATGGGCTCTGTGGGAGAACCTATTAACCCTGAAGCTTGGCGTTGGTACCATGAGGTGATCGGCCATGAAAACTGCCCGATTGTAGACACCTGGTGGCAAACTGAAACCGGCGGTATTCTCATTAGTCCATTACCGGGCGCAACAGACACTAAACCCGGCTCTGCCACTCGACCATTTTTTGGCGTACAGCCCGCATTAGTCGACAACATGGGTAATATTGTTGAAGGCGCCACAGAAGGCAATCTAGTGATCCTTGATTCGTGGCCAGGACAAATGCGAACAGTATTTGGCGATCATGACAGATTTGCCCTGACCTACTTTAAAACATTCCGTGGCATGTACTTTACAGGTGACGGTGCTCGTCGAGATGAAGATGGCTACTACTGGATAACTGGTCGTGTAGATGACGTCATTAACGTATCTGGACACCGCTTAGGCACCGCAGAAGTCGAAAGCGCACTGGTTGCCCACGAGTTAGTCGCAGAAGCCGCTGTTGTTGGCTACCCGCACGACATTAAAGGCCAAGGCATATATGCATATGTCACTCTGACAAGAGACATAGAGCCAACTGAAGAGCTTCGCCAAGAGTTGCGTCAATGGGTACGAAAAGAGATCGGTGCATTAGCAACCCCAGATTTAATCCAATGGGCAAGCGGACTACCTAAAACACGCTCTGGCAAAATTATGCGCCGCTTCTTACGTAAAATTGCCGCCAATGAAGTGACTAATTTAGGTGACGCTTCAACATTGGCAGATCCTGCCGTGATTGACAGCTTAATTGAAACCCGTTTAAACAAAACCGAATAATTTATCCACCCATGAGAAATCCTGACCAATTTCTCGCTTGGCCCCTCCTGTGAGGGGCCTTTTTTTCATGTAAATTGCAGTTTCCAATAGCACGCCTTGACTGTGAAGCGAATCACTACTGCGTAAAATTTTATTTAATAAGGGTTTACAATAAAACTCGAGGTTGATTTAGTCTTTCTGAGCATCATCGTCATCTAATTCACCATACCGGGTATCGATATTTATTTTGTATAAATGATCATTTGCTCTTAATTTATAATGAGCTGAGCGCCCCACAGTTAATTTTAGCGCTTTGTCCCCAATTAATTTTGGAGCACCATTTGATTGATCATGCAAACTCACAAGCAGGTTAACTCTTTTACCTTGCAGTTGTTTTGACACAATTGTTACACCATAATCACCTTCAACATCTACAGATGCCGTTTCATTTAACCCCATTACAATTTTTGACATTGACATGGTCACATCCTGCGAGTTTTGCACGTTTTCTTCAATTGATATCTCAACGACAAGCCCTTGTTGCGCCATAACAAGCTGACTCATTATTAACAATATAAACGCTAATATGTATCGCATATATCCTCCTGAAACTGTTATTTTTATTATCAGTATATCGATTGCGTACTTTTCATAAATCTACACTAATTCAACAAAAAAAATGTGATTAACCCATCAAAGCAACATGCCTAATCAGCGTTAAATAACACTAAATCGTATTTATCCCGTTAATCTCTATGTTACTCTATTGCAAAATAATTTTAAGTCTACTGTTCATTAATAAAGCCTATCCCAAACATGAAAATTACCCTGCGAGACTACCAACAGCAAGCCGTAGACGCTGCTGTGACACATTTTAAACAAAGCAAAAAATCGGCAGTATTAGTGCTACCTACAGGGGCAGGCAAAAGCATTGTGATTGCAGAACTGGCAAGAATTGCCAATGGCAACGTATTAATACTGACTCATGTAAAGGAGTTGGTCGCACAAAACGCTGAAAAAGTAGGATTATTGACTCAAGAGGCTAATATTTATTCGGCTGGGCTAAAACAAAAAAAGGCCAATGGCAAAACCGTTGTTGCCAGTGTGCAATCCGCGTCTCGATCGCTTAATCAATTCAACCAAACATTTTCACTTGTTATCATTGATGAATGTCATAGGGTGAGCACTGAGCAAAACAGTCAATATCAGCAAATACTCTCGCACTTACGCACTAAAAACCCACAACTTAAATTACTCGGGCTCACTGCCACGCCATATAGATTAGGTTTAGGTTGGATATAT
The DNA here is from genome assembly GCF_019931735.1 of Shewanella inventionis. Taxonomy (NCBI): domain Bacteria; kingdom Pseudomonadati; phylum Pseudomonadota; class Gammaproteobacteria; order Alteromonadales; family Shewanellaceae; genus Shewanella; species Shewanella inventionis. Next base: position 3,494,446 of record NZ_CP082926.1, read on the forward strand.
CGACACCATTATCACGGTAAAGTCGGCAATACTGACACCCCCGTTTTTGAAAAATGTATTTTTGAATTGCCGATGCGTCCGCTCATTAAGAAAGGTTATTTAACTAAACCGACAATCTTTGATGGCCTCAGTGCTCAGTATGACTTTAGCCGTTTAGCGCCGCCTGAAGCCAATGAATACCCACAAGCAGAAGTGGATAATTTACTCAGTCATCAAGGGCGAGCGACTACCGCCATTATTAAGCAAGTGAAACAATTAGCTCAACAGCGTCAAGGTGCACTTATATTTGCCGCCACAGTTCGCCATGCAGAAGAGATAATGGCATTAATGGAAGATGATGCCGCATTAATAACGGCAAACACACCGAATAATGAACGAGATGACATCATTGAAAAATTTAAAAACAAACACCTTAAATTTATTGTCAATGTTGCCGTGCTTACCACGGGGTTTGATGCACCTCATGTTGATCTTATCGCTATTTTACGCCCCACAGCCTCAATAAGTTTATTTCAACAAATGATTGGTAGAGGGCTACGTTTAGCTGACAATAAATCCGATTGTCTGGTCATTGATTACGCCGCCAATGGTTACGATTTATTTTATCCCGAAGTTGGCCAAACTAAGCCAAACAGTAAGTCAGTACCTGTGCAAGTACACTGCCCTGTTTGCCAGTTTGCCAATACCTTTTGGGGATTAGTTGACGCTGATGGCGACATCATTGAACACTTTGGTCGTCGCTGTCAGGGATTGATAGATGACACTAAACAATGTGATTTTCGTTTCCGCTCAAAATCATGCCCTGATTGCGGTGCAGAAAATGATATCGCCGCGCGTATTTGTCAAACGTGCCAGTCAACCTTGATTGATCCAGACAAACGCCTAAAACAAGTACTCAATGCGCAACATCACCATTTATTTAAATGTCAGGAAATGCTGCTAAGTGACAAAGAAGGTAAGTTATTTATTCGCTATTTCGATATTGAAGGTAATGACTTTACGCAAACCTTTCAATTAACAACCAAAGCACAACAACGCGCTTTTTATGCCGTATTTGTCATAAGGCACACTCGCACACCTGGTTTATTACACCCACAATACCGTTGTGTTGATGACGTACTGATTGATCAAGCGCGTTTCAGAAAACCGGATTTATTATTGTTAAAAAAAAATAAACATCGTTGGGATTTAATTGAGTCATTTTTTGATTATCAAGGCAAATATAAAATCGATATGAGTTAAAACATAATTAATCGCTAAGCATTATGAATTAAAAAGCTCATATGGTATAAATTGCCCATACCATTAAACAGGAGTTACCATGTTTGTAGTTATTTTTGGCCGTCCAGGTTGCCCATATTGTGTTCGCGCTGTTGAGCTGTCTGAAAAGTTAGCCGCTCAAAATGAAGATTTTAAATTTAAATACGTCGACATTCACGCAGAAGGTATTACAAAAGCCGATTTATCTAAAAGTGTAGGTAAAACGGTAGAAACTGTGCCACAAATCTTTATTGATGAGCAGCCAATTGGTGGATGCACTGATTTTGAAGCTTATGTTCGTCAAAACAACTTGCTCAAGTAAGTCAAACTTAAGACTTAAAAAAGGCAACGTAACTGTTGCCTTTTTCTTTTTTTACGAGATTACAACACGTATTTAGCAGAAAAAATAATTCGATTTAAATCGCCTTCATAGCCATTTTCAAGCTCGTTTAGAGCATGCATAAACTCCACACCAAAGGTTAATGGTTTTGATGGTGAATACAATAAATTGACATAAGCTGAATAGGCCGATTTATTCACAGCCTCTCCAGTAAGAGCAATGTCATTATCAGCCGTAAATCCAGAAAATGTCACACTAGTACGCCATTGCTCCGTCCACCAGTGACGATATGAAACAAACCCACCAAACGACTTAATTGCTTGAATATCACCAGCGGCATCAATCACACCTGCATTAGCATAATTTAATGCCATATAACGGCCAAGCCCTTCACCGTAAGTTGCTGTAAATTTTAAATCATCTTTACCTACGGGTATCACCCCAGCAACACTTGCACCATACCCCATCTCTGACGAGTCATAAGACGTAGTACCAACCACCTGCTCAACATTAAGTTGTCGAACAATAGCCGCTACCGAAAAAGACGAACCATCCGAGGTATTAAAATTATATCGACCAACAAAATCCGGAACGACACCACTGCCACTGGTTATGCGTGAGCCACCACCAAAAGGAGTAATTGTGGTTTCAGGGTTTTCTATCGCAAATTGCCAATTACCGCTGCTATAGCGAATGAGCGACTGCCTAACAAAAGGAGTCCCCTCTGCGGCGCCCACAAAATCTAAATTTTCAGGTAATGCACCAGGGTTTTGAAACGTCGTCCATGTTTGACCTACAGTCCATTCATCGTAACTCACAAATGCATGCCGTATTCTGGGTGAATAACTGTTTGATACTCGCTCATTGCCATCCGTGTGTGTCATAAAATCTAATTCGATAAACCCCGTCAATGTATGACCATCTAAATCAGTAACTGTCTTAAAATTAAAACGAGACTCTCTCGCCTGGAAATCAACAACTTCTTTGCCATTTCCTTCTGTACCGTAAATCGTCCCTGGCACATAAAACTGCCTTGAAAGCGCACCTGAATCCGGTGCACCATTGCCATAATCACTAAACATAACATCGGCTTTAATATACCCACCAAATGTCATATCTGTTGCAGCATGAGCACCCCCACTCATCACCAATAATGCACTTGCAATAGATAAATTTAATGTCGCTTGTTTCATAACCATCTCCCTTATTGATTTTATTTTAATCCTCTGCAATATCGAACAATTAACATCCAAGTAACATTGGCAATAAGTCTATGAGACAAAAGTAGATATGCGAAAATGAATATGAAGAGAAATCAAGAAGTGGTGGGTCGTGAAGGATTCGAACCTTCAAGCAATGGGTTAAAAGCCAACTGCCGTTGTTGATTTAAACCAAAGTGACTGAGCTAACGACCCATCTTGGTTTTATAAGCTTTATTGCTTACGGGAGCAAAAGACAACTGTCTATGTTTCAAGACCGACTTAACTAACGACCCATTTTAGTTTTTAGCATCAATGCAAGCTGAATAATAAAACTAACAGAAAATTAAACTAACGAAGAGTAAATATGAAGAGAAATCAAGAAGTGGTGGGTCGTGAAGGATTCGAACCTTCTACCAATGGGTTAAAAGCCAACTGCCGTTGTTGATTTAAACCAAAGTGACTGAGCTAACGACCCATCTTGGTTTTATAAGCTTTATTGCTTACGGGAGCAAAAGACAACTGTCTATGTTTCAAGACCGACTTAACTAACGACCCATTTTAGTTTAGGTATAAACGAAAAATGTGATTATAAATCTGAAAGGAATTTAAACTAACGAAAAATAAATATGAAGAGAAATCAAGAAGTGGTGGGTCGTGAAGGATTCGAACCTTCGACCAATTGGTTAAAAGCCAACTGCTCTACCGACTGAGCTAACGACCCATCTAGGTTTTATAAGCTTTATTGCTTACTGGAACAAAAGCCAACTGTCTATGTTTCAAGACCCGCTGAGCTAACGACCCATCTGGATAAAACACTTAAATTCTTTAGCCACGATTTAAAAAGTGGTGGGTCGTGAAGGATTCGAACCTTCGACCAATTGGTTAAAAGCCAACTGCTCTACCGACTGAGCTAACGACCCATCTGGATAAAACACTTAAATTCTTTAGCCACGATTTAAAAAGTGGTGGGTCGTGAAGGATTCGAACCTTCGACCAATTGGTTAAAAGCCAACTGCTCTACCGACTGAGCTAACGACCCATCTGGGTTTTATAAGCTTTATTGCTTACTGGAGCAAAAGCCAACTGTCTATGTTTCAAGACCGACTGAGCTAACGACCCATCTGGATAAAACACTTAAATTCTTTAGCCACGATTTAAAAAGTGGTGGGTCGTGAAGGATTCGAACCTTCGACCAATTGGTTAAAAGCCAACTGCTCTACCGACTGAGCTAACGACCCATCTAGGTTTTATAAGCTTTATTGCTTACTGGAACAAAAGCCAACTGTCTATGTTTCAAGACCCGCTGAGCTAACGACCCATCTGGATAAAACACTTAAATTCTTTAGCCACGATTTAAAAAGTGGTGGGTCGTGAAGGATTCGAACCTTCGACCAATTGGTTAAAAGCCAACTGCTCTACCGACTGAGCTAACGACCCATCTAGGTTTTATAAGCTTTATTGCTTACTGGAACAAAAGCCAACTGTCTATGTTTCAAGACCGACTGAGCTAACGACCCATCTAGGTTTTATAAGCTTTATTGCTTACTGGAACAAAAGCCAACTGTCTATGTTTCAAGACCCGCTGAGCTAACGACCCATCTGGATAAAATATTTAAATTCTTTAGCCACGATTTAAAAAGTGGTGGGTCGTGAAGGATTCGAACCTTCGACCAATTGGTTAAAAGCCAACTGCTCTACCGACTGAGCTAACGACCCATCTTGGTTTTATAAGTTTCAACACTTACTGGAGCAAAAGCCAACTGTCTATGTTTCAAGAACGACTGAGCTAACGACCCATCTTGGTTTGGTAAACTTTAATCGCTGTGTGCAGTAACTACATTGAGGTGATTAACGCTTTTAAACCCCTCAGAAGGCTGTGCCGTTCTGAGGGCGCCTATAATACCTTTTTCAATTTCTCATGCAAGCGCAAATTTATAATTTCTTGTTGTTTGCATGAAAAACAGACTAAGAGGCTGTTTTTTGTCTTAATTAGCCTTTTAAAGCTGATAATTGCTGTTGAGCAAGGCGAGCAGATGCACTATCAGCGTATTCGCTAAGGACTTTATTGTATAACGCGCGCGCACCGGCTGTGTCGTTTTCTTTTTCAGCAATCATACCGAGTTTTACTAAACTATCGCCACGCTTATTAGAATCTGAAAATTTACTCACAACAGTACTAAACGCCTGTTTAGCAGCTGAATAATCGCCTTTGTTGTACAACAACTGCCCTAACCAATAGTTTGCATTGGCAGCATAACTAGAATCAGGATACTTGGTGATAAAATCACGAAATGCAGGAATCGCGTCATCGTATTTGCGATCTTTCAACACAAGATTAACAGCAGCTTCATAACTCGCTGTTTCTCCTAATGTTGAGCTGGCCGCTGCAACTGCGGCAGGATCCGCTTGTGTGCTTTCAGCTGGCGCGGCTGGAGTTGAAGACTTAGCAGTAAGATTAGCAATTTCCTCATACAGTTGACGCTGACGCTGCAACATTTGATTCATTTGATAATTTTGTTGCTCAGTAATGCCACGTAAATCCAACACTTCATTTTGTAATGAATCCATACGGCGTTGCATATCAAACTCAACTTGCTGTTTGGCTTTAATGATACGCTCTAATTTTGCAATTCGATCTTCATTTGAACCACCAGATGCGTCTGACACTGGCGCTGGCGCTGCAAATGCACTCGCAGTAGTGAAGAACATGGCCGCGACTAAAATGGATTGTTTCATTTTGTCTACTCCTAAAAAAGGCCAACCGAACAGGTTGGCCTTATATTTTTAACGCTTAGTAAACTAATACACCACGACGGTTTAAACCGAAACCGGTGTCTGTACGAGAGAAATCTAATGGCTTCTCTTCGCCGTAGCTTACAATACTCATTTGGTTAGGTTGCACACCCATACCTTGTAAGTATTTAGCAATCGCTTTCGCACGACGTTCACCAAGTGCGATGTTGTACTCTGGCGTACCACGTTCGTCGGCATGACCTTCGATCAATACACGTACACTTGGGTTTTCTACTAAATAGTTACCATGTGCTTGAAGAATGTCAGCATTTTCGCTTTGAACTTCACTGCGGTCAAAATCAAAGTAGATGATGTTTTGACGACGTAGCTCTTGTTCTTTTAAACGTTGCTGTTCAGCTGGGCTTAATACTGCACCAGCACCACCCGTTTCAATACCACCAGCACCATATTCACTACCAGTACCACTCATAGAACCGTTAGCGTCAGTTTCAGAGTCTGAAGTTGAGCTACAGGCACCCAGTGCCATAAGCGGAACTGCAACCAACATAGCTTTGAACAACTTATTCAGATCCATTTTAAATCCTTATCAATATCTATTTAGAGAAACGGAGACCATGCTGGTGACTTCACCTCGCCCTGGCCGACAGGCAATCTTGCTTTAAATCTGCCGTCTACAGAAACAGCAGCTAATACTTGTTTACCTTGATGGGTTGTACCATAGATAACCATAGTGCCATTTGGTGCAACACTTGGTGATTCATCAAGTTGAGTTGATGAAAGCACCTGCATAAAGCGTGTCGCTAAATCCATTCTAGCAATATGGAACTTACCATTAGTACGGTTTACAAAAATCATACTACGTCCGTCAGGAGTAATTGAACCACCAAGGTTCCATTCACCTTCGAATGTCATACGAGAGACTTTATTTGTATCTAAATTTACGCGGTATAACTGTGGCCTTCCGCCACGCTCTGAGGTAAATAGCAATGATTTACCGTCAGGGAACCACGAAGGCTCTGTATCGATCGCGTAATGGTCAGTAATGCGCTGTGAAGATTTAGTCGCAATATCGACAACGTATATTTCTGGTTGGCCATCTTTTGACAACGTAATGGCTAACTTTTTACCGTCTGGTGAAAATGATGGAGCGCCATTAATACCATTAAAACTACTCACCATAGTACGCGTTTGGCTATAGATGTCTTGTACAAAAATTTCTGCTTTTCTGTTTTCAAAACTCACGTACGCTAAACGACGGCCATCAGGTGACCATGTTGGTGACATAAGTGGCTCTGGTGAACGTAATAACATTTGCTCGTTATAGCCATCATAATCAGCAATCATTAAATGGTATGGTGCTTTTTGACCTTGTTTTACGACCACATAAGCGATACGCGTTAAAAATGCACCGCGAACACCAGTTAGCTTTTCATAAACGATGTCGCTAATACGGTGGCCGTATTGCCTAAATTGACTAGCACTAATGACAGTCTCACGGCTTTCAAGCAATAACTCATTGTTATTGACCGGGCCACTGTTCATTGCACTACGTGCTTTAAACAAGTCAATCAACTCAAAACTAACAAGGTATTGATCAGCACCATAAGGTTTTACGCTACCAACAACAATCGCCTCTGCATCAACGTTTGCCCAGTTCTGAGCAGCAAAACCACTAATAGATGACAAGGTTGTTTGTGGTAATGCACGCACATCTAATGACTTAAACGCACCACTGCGGGCTAGGTCTGAAGTCACAACATCAGATATAGACGCCGGTGCAGGACCTTGACCTTGCCAAATAAACGGCACAATCGCTATAGGTCTTGCAGCATCAACACCTTCTGTAATTACAATGTCTAACGCTGCGCGAGCAGGTGTTGTTAACACAACAAGTGCCAGTGTTAACCATTTAGCCAAATTCTTCATGCGACTCCTTTAATTTAATTCCATCTTACTATGTTTGATATTAATTAAATTCCGGTGAAACGGTTAAATTAATCTCTTTTAACTGTTGATAAACAGCAGGCTCTGGCGATACAGGTAAACGACCTGCCTTGTTTATAGACACTTTAGCTGCACGACAAACAACTTGATCACCTTCAAGGGTTTGTGCTGTCGTTACAAATCCATCTGATGCTAAGCGAATAAACACTCGACAACTTTTACCACGCATTGACTCATCAACGACTAAATTACGTTGAATCGTAGCAATAATCATCGCTTTATATTTATCAACTTCTGATAATACTTGCTTGTTACGCGTTTTAGACAACGAATCTTGTTCAGCCGCTAATGCCTCAGCCATTTCTCGCTCTTGCCTTGCTTTAGCTTCTGCTTCGGCTTTACGCTTACGTTCTGCATCTTCACGCTGTTTACGCTCTGCTTCTTCTTTGCGCTTACGCTCTTCTTCAGCTCGTTGGCGCTCTTCTTGCGCTTTTTTAGCTGTAGCTTCCTCTTGCTTGCGTTTTTCAGCAGCTTGCTTAGCAGCCTCTTCAGCAGCTTTTTGCTCTTTTTCTTTCTGTTTTCGGATCTCTTCAGCTTTTTGAGCCCGCTCTTTCTCTTGCTGCTGCTTAACCTGAGCGGCTTTTGCTGCATCATTAGCTCTTTGGGTCTCAGCCTCTTTCAACTTACGTTGGATTTCTAATGCTTTAATTTTTTCTTGCTCGCTTTCACGCTCACGCTTTGCCTCTAGTGCTTTGCGTTCGAGCTCAGCTTGACGCGCTTTTTCTTGCTGCAACGCATCTTGTTTTTGTTTTTTTAACTGTTCAACTCTATCGGTCACTTTTTGCTGATCAATCACAATAGCTTGAACAGCAGGCGCACTGGCTGCTGTTTGCATTTGTTTGGGTTTATCATCAAAACTTATCCCTAATGCAAGAATGATAATTGCCCCAATATGAATACCAGCAGAAATCGAAACTGGTACGGTTAAATCTGAGTTTCCAGACACCTAGTTCTCCTTCGGCGAATCAGTCATTAACCCAACAGCAGGCACTCCCGCACCTTGAAGGCTAATCATTAATTGAATAACGCTTTCATACGGAATTGAACGGTCAGCCTTCACAACCACAGGCCTTAATGGCTCGAGTTGAATTAACGCACCAACCTCAGTAGACACTTGTTCTAAATCCATTGCTAAAGAGTTAGAGCTACTGCCCACATTTAAAAAGTATTCGCCCGCGGCATCAATAGAAGCAACAATAGGCGGTTTACTGTCAGGAGGCAGGGTTTCGGCATTACCTTGCGGCAACTCAACCTTGACACCTTGCGAGACAATAGGCGCTGTTACCATAAAAATAATTAACAACACTAACATGACGTCGATATAAGGAACCACGTTGATTTCAGCAACGGGACGACGACGCTTACGCTGATACATTAACCGGCTTCCTTCTCGCTATATGCTTGACGTTGCAATATGTTTGAGAATTCTTCCATAAAGTTGGCATATGAATTCTCAAGCTTTTCTACATGAGTCGAGAATCTGTTGTAACCAATAACAGCAGGAATTGCTGCAAATAAGCCCATTGCCGTTGCAATAAGTGCTTCAGCAATACCTGGAGCAACCATTGCTAGCGTCGCATTTTCAACCGCACCCAATGCGATAAATGAGTTCATGATCCCCCAAACAGTTCCAAACAAACCGATATATGGGCTGGTTGAACCTATGGTTGCAAGTAAAGGCAAATTATTCTCTAGCTTTTCCATTTCTCGAGATAAACTCACACGCATCGCACGAGATGTACCATCCATCACGGCTTCAGGCGATTTACTGTTCACTTTACTCAAACGGGTATATTCTTTAAAGCCCGCAACAAACATGGCCTCTAAACCAGCGATTGAACTGCCTCGAGCAATGAGTTCTTTGTATAGTCGGTTTAAATCAACACCAGACCAAAATGTATCCTCAAAACGAAGTGCTTTTACTCTGGCTGAACTTAATAATTTATTACGTTGGATGATCACTGCCCAAGAGACAATCGATAATGCCAATAAGGTCAACATGACCAATTTTACCAACACACTGGCTTCTAAAAACAAGCCAATAAATGAAATTTCAGCGTGCACTGTCAAACTCCTGAACCATATTTAGGGGAATAGCGCGGGGACGCATACGTGACAAAGATATACACGCGACAACCACTGTCGCTTCACAATAGCAATCACCTTGATGATCTACTAAGCGTTGGTGAAACACCAATGACGCTTTCTTTAATTCTACGACCTTGGATTCAACCAATAGGTCCTGTTCAAATTTTGCTGCTTTTTGAAAATCGATTTCTGCATGCTTAACAACAAAAGCAATATCTTCTGCCAGCAATTGTGCTTGGCGAATACCCATCGCTTTTAACCATTGTGTTCGAGCCCGCTCAAAAAAATTAAGGTAGTTTGAATGATACACAACCCCACCGGCGTCGGTATCTTCATAATAAATTGATATAGGCCAAACAAACATAATCAGAACATCAATTCTTAGAAGGCAAAAGTTGGCTTACTATACCGAGTAGCAACACACTTGTGAATAATCTCAGGGGCTAAAAACAGACTTTATTTTGCTCAAAATACGCTAAAACACGCGAATTTGCTCAGAAACTGTAACAGATGAAGCTTTCTTAATGTTTCCGCTCAAAACGTTAACAAACTTTTAAACAAAAAAGCGTAATTAAACCATAGGTTATACAATAAAATTTTCCCAGAATGTAAACCCAAATAAACACTACATCTCCAAAACAAGCCGTTCGTGTTAAACGCATTTGGCACAGGCAGTTCAACAGATATTTTATGCACTTGATCTTATTTTATGCCCCAAGGTTTAATGATTAAATCTTTAGGTTGGAGTTATGCCATAGTGAAACCCTACTTTTATTAATTTAACCTTAAAACCACATGTTCATAACCTCGAGATAATCCCCTGCTTAACAATAGTAGAGAATGAAGCCCAAAAGGTATTTCTTGGGCATGTTGCCCAACAATTAAGTTATTTTACATCCCAAAAAATCGCTAAAAAAATCGACTATAGCTAAGTTGTTAAATATTATCGACGTGGTTATTTTGCTAATCCGATTAGTTATGCAAAATATATGCATAATAACCTGTAAAAGCGCTGTAATAGCTTATAAAGCCTTTTTTGTGTAAATATAAACAGCCTTAATCATTAGTTTTATTAATGCAAAACAGTAATTTTTCTAGTTTGTCGAATTAGTGCATTCATTCTACTATAGCCTTGTTTTCACGATGCATCCGATTCAGATGTTGAAAACAAAGAACGTCAAACTGATGTAGCCCAATACCTCAGTTTACCCTAGTTCTTATGCTTGACTTCCTTCCTTAAATTTGTTGATTGCAAATTGTTTAACCCACTTGGATTGAGTGGGTTTTTTTTTATCTTTTTTTCGCCCATCACAATTCAATACTCAAGCAGCAAGCAAAATAAAACCCAAGCAGTAAACTACTCGGGTTTGTGTATATCACGTTATCATTGCGCTATATTGGTTTCGTTATCTTAATGACCACACGACGGTTGATTTGCCTTTCTTGTTCAAGATCATTTGCCGCAACGTGCCGCTTCTCACCATGACCTTCTGTACGAATACGATCTTGAGGAATGCCGCTGGCAATAAGAATATCTTTAACTGAGTCGGCACGTTTGTCTGATACTCTTTGATTGACAGAGCGCCCTCCATAACTGTCAGTATAGGCGTCAATAAGAACAAGCTCGACTTCAGGATCAAATGACAAGTAACGTTGTACTTTTTGTAGCTGCATTTTGGAAAAACGGGTTAACTCCACCCCGCCCTCTTGGTAATTTAAAACGGTAAATGCAATGTCATCAAAACTGTAAGGTAATAAGTTCGCTAAACAAGAACGAAACTCACGGTATTTACCACCAAAATTTGCCGATGACAATCCAACCGCTATTTTAGCATTAGGATTATACCAATCGGCATAGTAAAAAGTCGGTTCCATGCCTTGGCTTAACTCATCTAACATCGACCATGCTGCTTTTTTTGGTACTTCACCATTAAATTGTTTTTGGTAGGTTAACTGGGTAATTTTCCGTGAGTTATGGCCTGGACGCCAACTCGGTGCACGGCTAATTAGCGTGGCATTGGTGACAGAATCTGGCTTTGACCACATGTCTAAGGTAAATTGTAAATTGAGTTCCTTGCCTGCGATACTAGTGAAAATAGCTCGACCATAATCAGGAATGTCATGCTCTAAGCGGCATTCTATAGGATTATTTTCGCCTACACGCCATGCTGAGTTTTCAAGAGACGCCACATAATGTCTCAAATCGGCATGAGCCGTTGAGCAAAGACACAAACTTGTGAGTACCATCAGTTTTCGCCACATAAAAACACCCTTTATACCGGTTACATAGTAGCTATCGGCCTTTTACAGGGTTTCTTTAGCAAGCAATCATGTTTAATCGTTGATAAAAACCACAATCAAACATGACAGTGAGCGTCAGTTTGCGCATAATACTCGGCTTAATATCATTTACTCTGAAAGTGATATCAATTGAGGAAAAAGAAGGTAATGACAGATATTTGTGACGCTAACAAGTTTAAACACCGCTTTCGTGGTTATTTTCCAGTGGTTATAGACGTTGAGACAGCAGGTTTCAACGCAAAAACAGACGCGTTACTTGAAATTGCTGTCAGCTTGCTAAAAATGAACAGTGACGGAGTCATTGAGCTCGATAAAACCTTACATTTTCATATTGAGCCTTTTGAGGGGGCCAATTTGGAACCCGAAGCATTAGCATTTAATGGCATCGATCCTACAAACCCGCTTAGGGGGGCTGTAGATGAAAAAGTCGCATTTTTAGAAATCTTTAAAGAAGTCAAAAAAGCGCAAAAGGCCGCGGATTGTCATCGTTGTATTATTGTGGCTCACAACGCCGCATTTGATTTGGGTTTTGTGAATCAAGCTATTGAGCGTAATAGTTTAAAGCGCTCGCCATTTCATCCTTTTGCAAGTTTTGACACTGCAACGTTAGCAGGATTAGCAATTGGCCATACTGTATTAGCCAAAGCGTGTAAAATGGCAGGTATTGAATTTGACAATAAAGAAGCACATTCAGCGCTCTATGATACTGAGCGGACTGCTGAATTGTTTTGCTATATTGTTAATCGTTGGAAAGCCCTTGGTGGGTGGCCTCTTGTCACTGCTGATGATGAAGATGCCAATATAGAGTAACTACAGCAAGCTATTTTTAATATTCTGCCTGTATGTATAAGATAAACTACGTAACAATTCACGCCCAATAAAAAAGCTGCCGCAGCAGCTTTTTTATTCATTCAAACTCTTAGCATTAAAGCTTAGCAGAGTTATCTTTTAAGTATGCAGCCACACCTTCAGTGCTAGCTGTCATGCCTTTTTCGCCTTTTGACCAGCCCGCTGGACAAACTTCACCGTGTTCTTCATGGAATTGAAGTGCGTCGATCATACGGATCATTTCATCAACGTTACGGCCTAATGGTAAATCGTTAACCACTTGGTGACGTACTTGGCCTTCTTTATCTACTAAGAAAGAACCACGGAAAGCAACGCCGGCTTCTGGGTGCTCAACATCGTATGCTTTACAAATTTCGTGCTTAACGTCAGCAACTAAAGTGTATTTAACTTGGCCAATGCCACCCTTTTCAACTGGGGTGTTACGCCACGCGTTATGAGTAAACTGTGAATCAATTGAAACACCAATCACTTCAACACCACGTTTAGTAAACTCTTCCATGCGGTGATCAAAAGCAATAAGCTCTGACGGACACACAAAAGTAAAATCAAGTGGGTAGAAGAAAATAACCGCTGGCTTACCTTTAATTGCGGTAGCTAGGTTAAATGTGTCAACAATTTCACCAGAACCAAGGACGGCTGCTGCAGTGAAATCTGGGGCTGGACGGCCTACTAATACGCTCATTATCAATCTCCATTTAATGGCTTTTTAACACGCTACAATGGTACGAATTATTCTTTCACAGTCATCCATTAATCGAAAATCCGAACCACTGGTACTTATTCAGTGATATACCATACAGTTAATTTAGCTTAGTTATAAGTTATTTCAGCGTAAAAAGCGTCTACCTGCTGAAAAATAAAACATGCAAACTCACTAATGTATACAAATGTAATAGTGCAGTGTGACAAAATCATTATCAAGCGCTTTAAAATGAACCGAGTCTGACTACACAAATGTGACAATTTATAAATAGCACCCAATACTCATCATTGATTGGCGACTCATTTGTATTAAAAACATTCAGTCATTCCTTTAAAACCTGCACCAACGATTAAAAATTTCATCTAGGCTGGACAAACTGCATGACTACAGTCAAAAATAGCGGTCTCATTTACTTTTAAGAATTACGATTATGAATGCGGTCGTTATCGCTGTTTGCTTGATGCTCTTTTTAAGCTTTATCCGAATTAACGTTGTCGTTGCATTAACCATTAGTGCAGTTGTTGCAGGCTTAGTCGGTGGTCTAGATATCCACCAAACAATATCAGCTTTTAATGATGGTTTGGGCGGTGGAGCCCAAATAGCTTTGAGTTACGCATTATTAGGTGCTTTTGCGGCAGCGTTATCTCACTCAGGCTTAACGACACTGATTTCTCATGCCATTATTCATAAACTGGGAAAAGAGCCAAACAGCAGCAACACTCAAGTAGTACGTTGGTTATTGTTAATCACCATTCTTGCAATGGCTATTTCATCACAGAACATTTTGCCAATTCATATTGCTTTTATCCCAATTTTAATTCCGCCGCTGTTGCATGTTATGACTAAACTCAACATCGATCGTCGCCTTATAGCGTGCATACTGACGTTTGGTTTAGTAACAACTTACATGATTTTACCTATTGGCTTTGGCGGGATTTTTTTAAACGACATCTTGCTCGCCAATTTAAATACCAATGGTTTAAATGCGGTAAATACCCAAATACCACAAGCAATGCTTTTACCTGCCCTAGGAATGGTATTTGGTTTATTAATTGCGGTATTCATCAGTTATCGTAAACCCAGACAATATATGATTGAACAACCTGTGTTAAGTGACACAGAAACACAGGTAATTAACCGTAAAAGTATTGTTATTTCAATCACGGCAATTATTATTACACTCATTGTTCAACTGCAAACTGATTCAATGATTTTTGGTGCATTGAGCGGGTTTATCATTTTTCGCTTTTCAGGGATTATTAAACAAGACATCAGTAAAGACTTGTTTAATCAAGGCGTTCACATGATGGCTAACATTGGTTTTATTATGATTGCCGCAGCAGGTTTTGCTGCAGTGGTTAAATCTACGGGTGAAGTGGGCACCCTGGTCACATCGCTAGGCGATATAATAGGTGACAATAAAGCATTAGCCGCCTTATTGATGCTGGTTGTAGGCTTATTAATTACCATGGGGATCGGGTCATCGTTTTCAACCATACCGATTATAGCCACCATTTATGTACCACTAGCTTTAAGTTTTGGATTTTCTGTTGCTGCAACAATCGCTTTAGTTGGCACCGCAGCAGCACTAGGAGATGCTGGTTCTCCTGCATCTGACTCGACGTTAGGTCCTACAGCGGGTCTTAATGCTGACGGCCAACATGATCATATCCGTGACAGTGTTATTCCGACTTTTGTGCATTACAACATCCCGTTACTTGTATTTGGCTGGATAGCAGCCATGGTGCTGTAAATCGCAAAATCTTGTTACTCAACGTAAAAAGAATACATAAAAAAATGGGAGCCAACTGGCCCCCATTTTTTATGGCTCAATACTAGAATTATTTAGTACCAAAAATTTTATCACCTGCATCACCTAAACCAGGCAAAATATAACCTTGTTCATTCAGGCATTTATCAATTGCAGCTGTGTATAGCTCAATGTCAGGGTGCGCTTCTTCTAACGCTTTAATCCCTTCAGGGGCGGCAACAAGCACTAACGCTTTAATTGAAGTACAGCCACGTTTTTTCAACAAATCTATTGTGGCTATCATCGAGCCGCCAGTGGCTAGCATTGGGTCAACCACTAAGGCAATACGCTCTTCTACGTTACTGACGATTTTTTCAAAATAAGGTACAGGTTGTAAGGTTTCTTCGTCACGATATATACCGACAACCGAAATACGCGCACTAGGAATATGCTCAAGCACACCGTCCATCATGCCTAAACCCGCACGTAAAATTGGCACAACAGTGACCTTTTTACCTTTAAGCTGTTCAACACTTACAGGGCCATTCCAACCATCAATTGTTACGGTCTCAGTTTCAAAATCAGCTGTTGCTTCATAGGTTAATAAACTGCCAACTTCGGTGGCCAGTTCACGAAATCGTTTGGTACTAATATCCGCTTCACGCATCAAACCGACTTTATGACGAACCAGTGGATGCTTAACTTCAACGACTTTCATTTCTTTCTCCTAGATTTCAGACTTTCAGGCAAATTTGACAAATGTTAGTCGATTTATCCCATGTATAAAACATAAAGTTTCAAAAATGCTGCAAATCGTGAGCTAAACCAATAAAAAATAGGCAATTCATCGTTTTCTTTTAAGGATAAAGTAAAAACATGGCTTTCGACCAATGAGACAAACTGATAGAATACTGCCGCATAAAATTCCATAAAACGATGTACCCTAGAGGATCCTCCGTGAGCACTCCTACCCCCCTAAGTTACAAAGACGCCGGCGTTGATATCGATGCAGGTAATGCGTTAGTTAACAACATTAAAACTGCGGTAAAACGCACTCGCCGTCCAGAAGTTATGGGCAATTTAGGCGGTTTTGGCGCACTATGCGAATTACCAACTAAATACAAACACCCTGTACTGGTTTCTGGTACTGACGGTGTTGGTACTAAATTACGTTTAGCCATTGATTACAAAAAGCACGACACCGTGGGTGTCGATTTAGTTGCTATGTGTGTTAATGACTTAATTGTATCTGGTGCTGAGCCACTTTTCTTTCTCGACTACTACGCTACTGGCAAATTAGACGTTGAAACAGCAACTTCTGTTGTCAATGGTATTGCAGAAGGCTGTTTTCAGTCTGGTTGCGCATTAATTGGTGGCGAAACAGCAGAAATGCCGGGCATGTACGAAGGCGAAGATTACGATCTTGCAGGCTTCTGTGTTGGCGTTGTTGAGAAAGCAGACATCATTGATGGTTCTAAAGTGAAAGCTGGCGATGCACTAATCGCTTTAGGTTCTAGCGGTCCTCACTCAAATGGCTACTCGCTGATCCGTAAAGTTTTAGAAGTCAGTCAAGCTGATACCCAACAGGATCTTGCTGGAAAACCGCTCATTGAACACTTACTCGAGCCAACTAAAATTTACGTTAAACCACTGCTAAAACTCATTGAACAATCAGAAATCCATGCAATGGCTCACATTACAGGCGGTGGATTTTGGGAAAATATCCCACGAGTGCTTCCTGAAGATTGTAAAGCCGTTGTAAATGGTAGCTCTTGGCAATGGCCTGTTGTGTTTGATTGGTTGATGCAAAACGGCAATATCGACAAGCACGAAATGTATTTAACCTTCAATTGTGGTGTTGGCATGATTATCGCGCTTCCTGCCGAACAAGTTGACGCGGCATTAGCACTGCTAAAAGCTGAAGGTGAAAATGCTTGGTTAATTGGTGAAATTGCAACGCGTCAAGGTGACGAAGAGCAAGTGGAGATCATTTAATGAGCTCAAGCTGTCGTGTTGTGGTGCTGATCTCTGGCAATGGCAGTAATCTTCAGGCCATTATTGATGGATGCGATGATAACTTAAATGCCGATATTGTCGGAGTCATTAGCAACAAACCGGATGCTTACGGGTTGATCCGCGCCCACCATAGCGAAATTGACACCAGTTGCGTGATTGCTTACAAAAACGAATCACGCAGTGAATACGATGCACGTTTATTGGCTGCTGTGAACAAATATCAGCCTGATTTAATTGTATTGGCTGGTTTTATGCGCATCTTAACCGATGAGTTTGTTAGCCAATTTTTAGGTAAGATGATCAATATCCACCCATCATTGTTACCTAAATATACTGGGTTAAATACTCATCAACGCGCAATAGATGCAGGTGATCTTGAACATGGTGCCAGCGTACATTTTGTCATACCTCAACTAGATGCTGGCCCTGTAATACTGCAAGCTAAAGTGCCGGTTTATACTGGTGATGACGCAACTGTATTAGCAGAAAGAGTACATGAACAAGAACATGCTATCTATCCGCTCGTGGTTAAATGGTTTAGCTTAGGGCGATTGAAAATGCTTGAGGGTAAAGCGTATTTAGATGGTCAATTAATAGGTCCTTCTGGTTACGCGCCAGACTAATCTGATTAATTAGTACATAAAAAACCTCGCTGCAGCGAGGTTTTTTTATGCTTTTTGTATAGCACTAACGCACTGGCAGATTTATATCAGCAAACATTTCGTCAATCAATTGCTGATCTCGCAGTGCTACCGCTTTTTCAACCACATCGCGAGTTAAGTGTGGAGCAAAATGCAACATAAAATCATACATATAACCACGTAAAAAGCTACCACGCCTAAAACCAATTTTGGTTGTGCTGTGAGCAAATAAATGGCTTGCATCAATCGCAACTAAATCTTTATCAACTGTCGGATCGATCGCCATTGAGGCTATCACTCCAACCCCAAGCCCTAATCTTACGTAAGTTTTCAGTACATCAGCACTCGTTGCACTAAATACAACTCGAGGGTCAAGATTTGCACGTTTAAACGACTTTTCAATTTCAGATGCTTTGTCAAAACCAAACACATATGTCACTAATGGGAACTGAGCCAAATCTTCGATACTAATTTTACCTGATTGAGCTGCCAAAGGGTGATCACGGTTTACAACAATAGAACGATTCCAATGGTAACAAGGCAACATAATTAAATCGGTATACAAATGCATGGCTTCTGTTGCGATGGCAAAGTCGGCATCACCTCTTGCTGCTTGTTCACTGATTTGCGAAGGGGTCCCCTGATGCATGTGCAAGTTAACTTTAGGGTAACGCTTAATAAACTCCCGAATAATTTGCGGAAGCGCATACCGCGCTTGAGTATCCGTCGTGGCAATATTTAATTCGCCTTGATTCGGTTTGGTGTACTCTTCGGACACTTTTTTAATGCTATCGACTTTGCTTAATATATCATTTGCAATATCAATAACTTGTTGGCCTGCCGGCGTTACATGAGTTAAATGTTTACCGCTGCGACCAAAGATTTGAATCCCTAACTCATCCTCAAGCATTCTCACTTGCTTACTGATCCCCGGTTGCGAGGTATAGAGATTTTCTGCTGTCGATGACACATTAAGATTATGCTTAACGACTTCTGCAATATATCTAAGTTGCTGCAGTTTCATGATGAGATCCTTGATTTAACCGTAACCTATTCACATGCATCGTGAATAAGAACAACGTCAATAGCGTTTAACGAAAATGAGCTATCGTTCAACTATGACAAAACGTTATACTAATTATGAAAATGTAATACAAATAGTAATAACGGGCAAGGAAAATACCGATAAATATCTCTGCACAGCTCACAATACATGATTGGCACTATCTGTTTACTGATTTATCGACAAAACAACTTATTATTCAACGACAGCTGTAATTACATACGCTAAGATATAGGGTAATTTTGATGGCATTTGCTAATCAATCTGATTACCCATTAAAATGCCTTTTTAGCCATGATTATTGGCTGTTTTTACCATGTGATATGCAAGATAAAATGGAACCTTTATGTCCTTAATTTTGGTATTAATTCTTATCGGTGCACTGCTATTACTCATTATCGGTTTTAGTATTGTCCAACAACAAAAAGAGCGAGCGGAAGCTGAACGCCGAGTTGAAATATCGCGCCAACGCGCCATTATCGACGAAACTGATGCCGTATTATCTAACACGGGTATGGCACCATGCTCTAGTCATATCATGCTCGTGCTGTATCGTCGTATTCAAGATGCATTAGAGCAATCTATTGTACATGCTTCTGGTCAATTAAAATCAGATTATGAGCGTCGACTTGCTGATATAAAGGCGCAAATAACCACGGTATCTAACTCTCCTAGCCAGGTGCCTGCCATTGAAAATTTTCGGCTTCCCGATAATGACAGACAAATATTAGAACTTGTCAAAACCCTTAAAAAACTCAAGGCGATATTGCGTGCAGAGCATAACAAAGGAAAAGTAGAACCTACAATATTTGCCGAAGAAGAAATGCGTATTGATAATTTACAACTGCGTATTAATGTTGAATCTATGATTAGCCGCGCCCGTGCAGCCTGTTTTATGAAGCAATATGGTTCAAGTAAACAGATGGTGACGAAAGCATTAAATACATTGCATACCATCAAAGCCCAAACCCCAAACGATCCATTTATTTCGCGTAAAGTTGATGAAGCTAAACAACTTCTCGATGAAATTATGGGCGCACAACGTAGCACAGAGCCCAGTGCCCCCAAGCCTAAAAAAGAAGGCGATGATATCGATATGCTGTTTCAACCTAAAAAGAAATGGTAAAGCTTGTCTTCACTTTAATGATCTAATCTAAATAGCCTCGTTAAGAGGCTTTTTTATTGCTCTTTCACTCCTTTCGCCACGATCTCTTACCCATGTTGATAATGAAAATTTGATCATTTTTATTTCACTGCTAGAATACTGTTTATTTATACAGTGTTTATATCGCAGGTGCTGATATGAAAGTGATCCCTATCTATATTGCAGGCGGCATTAGTGGCTTTGAATCGCCAGCAGCAGAGTACCAACAGCAGCCATTGAGCCTAGATGAGTTGCTAATTACTCACCCAAGCGCAACCTTTATTGGTAAAGTCCAGGGCGATTCGATGATCGGCATTGGTATTTTTGATGGTGATTTGGTCATTGTTGATCGCAGTAGTTCCATTAAAAATGGCCAAGTGATCGTGGCCAATCTTAATGGTGAATTTGTGTGTAAAATGATCGACCTCAAACGAAGATTACTCCTCTCCTCCAACGATGCTTATGCCGATGTGGTGATTAATCAATATGATGATTTTAGTATTGAAGGTGCGGTAAGGTATTCAATACGATGCCATGATGAGGCAATTGACTTATGTTCGCGTTAGTCGATGCAACCTCATACTACTGTAGTGCAGAACAGGTATTTAGACCTGAATGGCGTCATCGTCCTATGGTTGTATTGTCTAATAACGATGGTTGCATTGTTGCCGCCAATCGCCTCGCAATAAACTTGGGGATCCCCAAATTTCAGCCTTACTTTCAAGTTGCAGCAAAGTGCCGCCAACATAACGTTGTGGTATTGTCGAGTAATTATGAATTGTACGCTGACTTATCCACTAAAATGATGCAGGTGATTGGCCAATTTGCACCTGAACAACATATTTATTCTATTGATGAGTCCTTTTTATCGTTTAAACATTGTCAGCAGGCAATCCCTTGCTTAGCGACCCATGCAAAGCGTATTCGACAAACTGTGTGGCAATACACTCGTTTGCCGGTGTGCGTCGGTATCGGCCCAACACTCACACTTGCTAAGGTAGCCAATAAAGCCGCTAAGTTATTACCATCATCCCAAGGGGTTTGTGTTATAGATAATGAGGTGATCCGCCAAGCAACGTTAAACACACTTGCTGTTGGTGATGTGTGGGGAATTGGTCGTAAAACAGCGGCAAAATTAACCATAATGAATATCAATACCGCCTTAGACCTAGCCAATGCGTCTCCCACCATGATGCGCAAGCAATTTAGTATTGAAATTGAGCGCACTATTCGTGAGCTCAATGGTGTTGTATGCAAACAATGGGATGAAGCAAAGGCCGACAAACAGCAAATATTTTCAACCCGCAGCGTCGGCGAGCGCATTACCGATATCGACAGCTTACACCAAGCCTTATGTATGCATATCTCTATTGCAGCGGCTAAAGCCAGAAAACAACACTCTTTATGCAAGGTAATGATGTTATTCGCACATAACTCTCCTCACGACAGTCACCCGCAAAGTTTTAAAGTCAACGTTAACTTTGCTTGTGCAACCCACTGTAGCGTTGAAATGACACAGGCAGCATCGCAGGTTATCCAGCGGCTGTACCGTCCGGGTCTTCATTATTATAAAGTGGGCGTAGGCCTACTTGATTTAGTCAACAGTCAACATCAACAACTCGATTTATTTAATACAAGTAAAGCCAAACCACAATTGATGCAGGTACTCGATAACATTAATCACCGCTATGGTAACGATACCCTATTTTTAGGCGCACAAGGTGCACAACAAAAATGGGCTATGCACAGAAACTTTTTAACACCACAATACACCACTGATTGGCGCCATATTCCAATTATTCATTGTGAGTAAATTACAGACATAAAAAAGCGCTACCCGGAAGTAACGCTTTTTCGATTAAAGTAAAAATTACTTCTTAGCTTTTTTCTTGGTTGATTCACTCACCCATTTGCCATTAACAAATTTAGCAGACCAACCTGTCGCTTTGCCGTCAATTTCTGTCGCAACGTATTGCTCTTTGGTTTTACGACTAAATTTAACAAGCGCTTTGTTGCCGTCTTCATCTTCGGTTGGGGCATCAGCAAGATAGGCATACTTAGGCCACAACAATTTGCGATAGGTAACAAGCTCCTCAACTAAAGGCGCGCGAGTTTCACGTGATTTAGGGAAGGTGCTTGCTGCTAAAAATATACCTGCTGCACCATCTCTTAATACAAAATGGGCATCTGATTTAGTACATTTTAATTCTGGCAGGTAGATAGGATCTTCTTTTGGTGGCGCAGCTTCACCGTTTTTAAGCAGTTTACGAGTATTTTTACACTCGCTGTTTGTGCAACCAAAATACTTACCAAAACGGCCATTTTTAAGCTCCATATCATTGCCACAACGATCGCATTCAATGATAGGGCCTTCATAGCCTTTAATCTTAAACTGGCCCGCCTCGACTTCGTAACCGTCACATGATGGGTTATTACCACACACATGTAATTTACGTGCTTCATCAATAAGATAACTGTCCATTGCTGTACCACACTTGCCACAGCGATGTTTAGCGCGTAGTGCATCTGTTTCAGCATCTTCGTTATCGCTAACAGCTTCTTCACCAGGAGTGAGGTTGATCGTTGTTTTACAGCGCTCTTTTGGCGGTAGTGCATAACCAGAACACCCAAGAAATACTCCAGTAGAACCGGTACGGATCCCCATTGGACGGCCACAAGTAGGGCATTTGATGTTCTCTGTGAGTACCATCTCATTCGGGCGCATACCACCTTCTGCCGGATCTAATTCTGCCAACAAGAGTTGCTTGGTAAAATCCCCGTAAAACCCATCAAGGACTTTTTTCCAGTCCAGCTTGCCTTGAGCAACATCATCTAACGTTTGCTCCATGCTAGCGGTAAAGTCATAACTCATGAGATCTTTAAAGCTGTCAACTAAACGTTCGCTAACAATCTCGCCCATTTTTTCGGCAAAAAAGCGGCGGTTATCTACTTTCACATAGCCACGATCTTGAATCGTTGAAATAATCGTTGCATAAGTTGATGGACGACCAATACCACGCTTTTCAAGCTCTTTAACTAACGATGCTTCACTATAACGCGCTGGCGGCTTAGTAAAGTGCTGCTTTGGCAATAGTTTATCTAGAGCGAGCTTGTCACCCTTTTCAACCACTGGCAGCGTATTGTCTTCATCGTTTTTCTTACCCATTGGCGGTTGAACGCGAGTCCAACCATCAAAACGTAATGTACGGCCACTGGCTTTTAACTCGTAATCGCCTGCGGTTACCGTTAGTCGAGTCGCATCATATTGCGCTGGCGTCATTTGACAAGCCACAAACTGGCGCCAAATCAGCTCATACAAGCGCTGAGCGTCACGTTCCATGTCGGTCAATGATGCAGACTGCACTGCAACGTTTGAAGGTCTAATCGCTTCGTGAGCCTCTTGCGCGCCTTCTTTACTGCCGTAACGAATAGGCTCGGCAGGTAAATATTTCGCCCCAAACTCTGAGCCAATCATGTCACGGACATTTTCAACCGCTTCTTGGCTTAAATTTGTAGAGTCAGTACGCATATAGGTAATATGCCCAGCCTCATACAAACGCTGCGCCATCATCATGGTTTTTTTCACGCCAAAACCTAAACGAGTACTCGCAGCCTGTTGCAGTGTAGAGGTAATAAAAGGGGCTGAAGGTTTGCTCGATGTTGCTTTGTCTTCACGTGCTGAAACCACAAAGTTTTCGTTACGTAACGCGTCAACCGCAACCTGAGCTTGAGCTTCATTAATGGGTTCAAACGCAGCTGATTGATATTTCATCACCTGCATTTTTAAACTTTCAGCTTTGCTGGTGTTTAAATCTGCGTGAATATCCCAAAATTCTTTAGGAACAAAGGCTTTAATTTCACTTTCACGCTCAACCACTAAGCGAACAGCAACCGATTGCACACGACCGGCAGATAACCCACGGGCGACCTTTTTCCACAGTAATGGTGACACCATAAAACCAACAACTCGGTCTAAAAAGCGGCGAGCTTGTTGAGCATTAACCATGTTGGTATCAAGTACCGATGGTTTACTAAACGCGTCTTGAATGGCTGTTTTAGTAATTTCGTTAAATACGACTCGTTGATACCGCGAAGCGTCGCCACCAATAATTTCCTGCAAATGCCAGGCAATGGCTTCCCCTTCACGGTCCAAATCCGTTGCGAGATAGATTTGATCAGCTGATTTAGCCAATTCTTTGAGCTCTTTCACCACTTTTTCTTTACCTGGCAAAATTTGGTACTTTGCAGCCCAACCTTGATCAGGATTGACGCCCATGCGCGCCACAAGAGCTTGTTTATCCCTGATTAGCTTGTATTTAGCTTTTTCTTCAGGCGACATTTTTCTGACTTCAGCAGCGGTTTTAGTCGCGGTTGTGCCGTCAGACGTTGATGAAGTAGGAAGATCACGGATGTGACCTACGCTCGACTTCACGATGAAATCTTTACCAAGATATTTATTAATTGTCTTGGCTTTGGCCGGCGATTCGACAATAACTAGCGATTTACCCATAGTTTTATTTGCGCCAAAAAGTCTCAAAATATAGAAAATTGATTCCATATATAGAGGGTTGAGACAATAGTTTCAAGTTAATCCCTCTTTTATATAGGTTATTAAGTCATTTTTTAAACAATCATAAAAAATAGAAAAAATAATATGCGTTTTTTAAACGTAATTTTTCACTTAATGATACTTGCGAGCATCTTCAGTGCATTTTTAGTCATTTATGCGTGTTTGTGCAAAATTAGCACGCCTTGTTAACCCCATTAGCTTCAGTATACTGACGTTAATTTAGTGTTAACTGACCTGAACAATCACGTCTCCTTTTTTATAAGTAACACAAAAAAGTGTAACTACAATAATAATTATTCACAAAAATTCTCAAGGATCACGAATGAAGCATTTTGAAGCAAACTTTGATGGCTTGGTTGGACCAACCCATAACTATGCCGGATTATCGTTTGGTAATGTCGCCTCATTAAGTAATGCAGCGCTAACCTCAAATCCAAAAGCGGCTGCCAAACAAGGGTTACAAAAAGCCAAGGCATTAGCAGATTTAGGTATGGTTCAAGGTGTATTAGCCCCTCAGGAGCGCCCAGATCTATACACACTACGCCGAATTGGTTTTTCGGGGTCAGATGCTGAAGTTTTACAAAAAGCGGCCCAACAGGCTCCTGCATTGCTTAATGCCTGTTGCAGCGCATCAAGTATGTGGACCGCAAACGCAGCTACTGTATCACCCAGTGCCGACACCCGTGACGGTAAAGTGCACTTTACCCCAGCAAATTTAGTGGATAAATTACATCGCAGTATCGAACCCATCACCACAGGCAATATTCTCAAAGCAACTTTTAATAACGATCGACACTTTAGACATCATCAACACCTTCCAGAGCACACAAGCTTTGGTGATGAAGGCGCAGCAAACCATACGCGTTTATGCAGCGAATATGGTCACGCTGGCGTTGAGCTATTTGTTTATGGTCAAGAAGCCACCAACCCAAGTGCTGTTAAACCAATAAAGTATCCGGCACGCCAAACGTTAGAAGCATCACAGGCAGTAGCACGTTTACATCAGCTTGACGATGAAAGCTGTGTATTTATGCAGCAAAACCCTGATGTTATCGATCAAGGTGTATTCCACAATGACGTGATTTCCGTCGGTAACCAAAACGTGTTGTTTTATCATGAGCAAGCATTCTTAAATACCGATGCAAAATTTGATGAAATTCGTCGTAAAATGAACACTGAAATGCATTTTGTTAAAGTGGCAACCAGCCAAGTATCAATCGATGATGCGGTTCGTAGTTACTTGTTTAATACACAGATTATTACTTTACCTTCTGGCGAAATGGCGATTATCGCCCCAACTAATTGCCAAGAAAACCCGGCGGTATTTGCTTACTTAAATGAACTGGTCACACTCGGTACACCGATAAAACAAGTGCGCTATTACGACGTAAAACAAAGTATGCAAAATGGTGGAGGCCCAGCTTGTTTGCGTCTACGCGTTGCAATGAACGAGCAAGAAGTCGCTGCGGTAAACCAAAACACCTTAATGAATGACGCCTTATTTACTCGTTTAAATGCCTGGGTTGATAAACATTACCGTGACCAACTCACGGTAAGCGATCTGGCAGACCCACAATTGATTATCGAGTCACGCACTGCATTAGATGAATTAACGCAAATCTTAAAGCTGGGCAGTGTGTATCAATTCCAACGTTAAAAATAATATCGAAAGAAAAAAGCCAGCCACTTTCGTCGCTGGTTTTTTTATGCGTGTCCCGGCCTGAGATAAGTTGACACATTGGGGACTTATACCAATTCCACTAATTATCTGGTCATTCAGCGGGAATTCTGTGCCTTCTAGGCAAGTAATAGGATTGTAGGCATAGTTGCTCTACGTCAAAATACTATTAAGCAGCATAGAAGGCACAGAAACCCGCCTTGCAGGAGGCGCTCAGACTGTCCATTTCTTTGTTGCATTGCCTTAGAAGGGAATAACCATTATTTCAACAATGCGCCTCAAACTGAACAGTCTGAGCGACTCTGATTGGTCACATAATTAATGGAAATGGTATCATCTATGAAACAAAAAGGGCGCTAAATGCGCCCTTCTATAAACAACTTCACACATTAATTAGCGATTAAAGAATAGTAACCCCAATCGATACTACCTGAGTGACTAAACCATTAGGTGATTCTACTTCCACAAGGAAAACACCAGTGTTGGGTTCATCCTCACCTTTAATGGTGGTCGTAAATTGGCGTCCACCATTGTAGTTAGAACTAGGCCATGTGTATTCACTGGTGCTCACAACAGAACCTGCAGAAGTGGTAAATCTAACGATAGAGCCTGCTGGCATTTGTTGGTTATGTAAATCAGAGATGGTAAATGTTGCTGTTGCAGAACCTTTACCCACAATCGTCATGCTGCTTTCACCAGAATGAGTTCCCGTACTGTCTACAACGATAATCTCAGCTGGCGCTGTTGCATATGCAGTACTACCAGACATCACTAGTGTTAAACTACGACGAACGAATAATGATTTAGATTCAGTAACACCGTCTGCACAAGCACTGTGAACAGGGTCTGAACACAAAACACCATTATATTTACCGTCTTTGAGGTCAAATACACCGTTAGAGTTAAAATCAATTAATTCTTCTAATGTGCCACCTAGCTGACCGTTTGTTTGCTCAGGGTTAAAATATCCATCTTCGTTATAGTCGTTAAATGCATCATTTAAATCAAAACTTTCTCCAGTAACGTCTGTACCAGAAATAAACTGAGACGCTTCTGCAGCATCAAAACGGCCATTACCATTTAAATCAGGAAACGACTCTTCACCAATAGCGGTCGCGGTAATAGTTGCACGACCACCATATTTTTGACCATAAATATTGCCATACAGATCACGTGCAGAATCGTATCCAAGTGTTGCGTTAGGATTACGGATCATTTCTCCTGCAGGATTGAGAAGGGTTTCACCTTCTGGTCTTGGCAACTGACTTGTCCATGTAACAGAACAAGCACCATCAAGTGTTTGGCAGGCATCTTCAATAGAACCACCTTCAGTGGTAAACGAGACCGTTGTTCCATCGGGTACAGGGTTGTTAAAAGCATCAGCCATACGAGCAGTAATAGTGACGGTTGTGCCATCAACATCCCAGCCCTCAGCATTTAACAACGTTGCTGCTAGCGAAAAGCTGTCTTGATCAGGAATACCCGTTGATACAATTAATTGGCTAGATTGACTCGAAATAGCCGGAATAGCCCCATTATCAACAGTTGCAGTCACGCGTAAAGACGTCGCAACAGTACCAGTGGTAACTACAGTTTGCACTAGACCATCGCTATCTGTGGTTGCTTCAATAGGATCTATGCCTACACCACCAACCGTAGTATTAAGAGAAAACTTCACATTTTGATTAGCAACCACATTGCTGTTTTTGTCTAACACTTTGAATTGAACAACTGATGACTCGGTACCGCCAGTTCCTAAAATACTGATGTTTTCAGGGGTAGCAGACATAAACACAATACTGCCAACATCAGCTTGAAGTACATTGATAGTGCCAACAGCAGATAAGCTAATACCACCTGCGCTTGCCGTCACATTGATTTGATCAACGCCAACACAGCCTTCTGCTCGATAAGTCGATGTAGCGACACCATTACTAGATGAGACGGGCGAGCTAATTACGGCTTGAGCAGGGCTTTTGGTTGCACATGTTGAAGAAAAATAAACATCAACAGGTTCAGTATAAGGATTGCCTTCATCGTCTTGTATCGAAACTGAAATTGTCGCAGTTCCGCCAGCTGATAAGTCGGTAGCACTAATAGAAGCAACGCCTTCAACAAATGGAGTGCCACTACCCATAACAACATCAGTCGCTCCCACTACTACTATTGTCGAACCGGTTTCATTTGTCGATAAGGTCGCCGTAGCTTCACCCGCACCGAGTGTGCTACCAGCATAAATATCCACTGTAGCTTTACCAGATGAGTTAGTCACAGCTGTTGTCACTGGTAAATCACCAATTGAACTTGCAAATGTCACGATTGATGTTTTGCTAATCCCTGTTACTGTTGCCGTCAACTTACCCGGCGATAACGTACTGATAGAATCAATACTGTTACCTGCAGAGTCGGTTAACACTAACGACACTTGCGCGCCACCGTCAGCCGCACCACCATCACCCACCATAGTGACATATAATGACGCTGTTTCGCCTTCAGCAGTCGTTGCTGTAACGGTTGCTCCAGTGTTAATTTCTGCAGTATCTAACTGAATAGTTGCCACACCGTTTGAATTGGTAACAACTTCACCAGTACTAGGAGAAAATGTACCGTAGCTATCATTATTCAGCTCAAAAGTGATAAGCGTATTAACCGCATCACCGTTGGAATCTTTAACTGTAGCGGTAATAATTGCAGGCTCAGCAACCGAGATTTGAGTGTTGTCGATAGTTAAGGTTATTGTTGTCGTTGTATCTTCATCTCCCGAACCGTCATCTGTAATACTTCCTCCACCGCCGCATGCGAAAAGAAAGAATGAACATAAAAGTGCTAAACAAACTTTGTATGCTGACCTCATTGTCAGGCTCCCTGTTACATTAAGATTAAACTAAATAATTATTATAGTTACTTATAGATTAACAATACGCAAATATCTTGCAACTTTACCATAACTCTATTGTTTTCTGTGTCATTTATCAGCTAAAACTTTCACTTTCTGGTCATTTCCTAAAATGTTGATTCCTGCTAGTCTTTAGCACATTCAATAAAAAGCTTAAAATAATATAATGAAAAGGAACACTCTGTGAGTAAACTAAGCAAGCTCGGACTCACGAGCAAAATTTTAATCGGTATGGCAATAGGCATATTATTCGGCCTTGCATTACGAAATTTCTTCCCTGGTAGTACATTTATTCAAGAATACATCACAGATGGATTCTTACATGTCATTGGCACCATTTTTATTTCAAGCTTAAAAATGCTCGTTGTGCCTCTGGTGTTTATTTCACTGGTTTGTGGTACTTGCTCTCTAAGTGATCCATCAAAGTTGGGCCGTCTTGGCGGTAAAACCATCTCTTTTTATCTATTTACCACTGCCATTGCACTTACCATTGCTATTTTAGCTGCTGTTGTGATCCACCCTGGTAATGCAAGCCTTGCGGGTAATGCTTTAGAGTACACGGTTAAAGATGCACCAAGCTTATCTGAAGTACTTATTAATATCGTACCCACAAATCCTATGCAAGCGATGAGTGAAGGCAACATGCTGCAGATCATTCTATTTGCAGTTATTTTTGGCTTTGCTATCTCACACATTGGTGAGCGAGGCGCTCGCGTCGCTTCATTCTTTAATGACCTCAACGAAGTCATCATGCGTGTGGTCACGTTAATTATGCAATTAGCGCCATACGGTGTTTTTGCCCTCATGGCCACATTAAGCTTAACGCTGGGTTTAGAAACCTTTGGCAGTGTTGTTAAATATTTCTTCTTAGTGGTAGCAGTGCTCTTTATACAAGGTTTGGTGGTTTATCCCACATTATTGAAATTATTTTCTGGCCTGAGTCCACTGATGTTTTTGCGTAAAATCCGCGACGTACAGCTATTTGCCTTCAGTACAGCTAGCTCTAATGCAACCTTACCTGTCACCATTGAAACCTGTGAACACCGTATGGGCGTAGACAATAAAATTGCATCATTTACTTTACCATTAGGCGCTACACTCAACATGGATGGCACCGCCATTATGCAAGGCGTTGCCACCGTCTTTATTGCTCAAGTATTTGGTATTGAACTGAGCATCATGGATTATGCAACCGTAGTCGTGACCGCGACTTTGGCATCAATTGGTACTGCAGGTGTGCCAGGTGTCGGCTTGATCATGCTTGCTATGGTACTTAATCAAGTCGGATTACCGGTTGAAGGCATTGCTCTGATTATTGGCGTGGACAGAATGCTCGATATGATCCGCACCGCTGTCAATGTCACCGGTGACGCGGTCGCCACGGTGATTATTGCTAAATCTGAAGGTGAGTTTAACCAAGAAACCTTTACCAATTCACAAGCAGGTAAAGCTGCTAAAAGTTTTGAAGAGCAAGTACTTAACAGCAAATAACAGGCTTAATAAGTTCAAATATAAAAAAGCGCTAATATAGCGCTTTTTTATTACCTTTTTTTTGTGTAACTGTGTCATTATCATTGGCTTAGTCAAACTAAACCACTGTCACTAGAGCACAATAAACAATGGACATCACATTATTAGCCAGTTTAGCGGTTATTCATATCGTCGCACTAATGAGCCCAGGGCCAGACTTTGCCATTGTGGTTAAAATGGCCACACAACAAACACGTTTAACCGCAGTGTATTGTGCGTTAGGGATTGCAGCCGCTATTTTGGTTCATACGTTATTGTCACTATTGGGAATAAGCGTAATGATCCAGCAATCACCGTTAGCCTATATGGCAGTTCAGCTAATTGGTAGTGGGTATTTAGCCTGGATGGGTTTGGGGGCACTAACATCAGCATTGAAGGCGCTTAAATTAAAACGCCAGCCCGCAACACTGGTCACGGCATCAATAGATAATGTCGCAAACATTTCATCGTTTAAGGGGTTTAAAACAGGTCTGTACACTAACTTACTCAACCCAAAAGCATTAATATTTTTTATCACTCTTTTTACTGTTCTGATTACTCCACAAGTAAGTTCTGCCACTAAAATCGCGGCCGCAATATTATTATTTAGTCTCTCTTTTATTTGGTTTGGATTATTGGCTCTGGTATTGTCAAAACCCCGTATCCAACAAAAATTATTAGCCGCTAACACGATTATTGATTTATTAGTTGGAGTTATTTTTATCACCGTCGCGATAACGATTGCCGCTAATATCATAAGTGATTGGCTAACCTAAGTAGGCGGCTCACCTCAGGCAGTATCAGCCTATGAAGCCACCATAACCATCAGTTCAATAACTTAATCGCTTTGTCTCACTGTTTTTTTTGATCCCTATATATGCGTCAGCAACACAAAAGCGCCCCTGCCACATTCGATTGAATAACCGCTGTAAAAAGTTGATTAATTGCATGTGTTTGAACACCCAAATTTGATAACGCCAGATAAACCCAAAAAGCGAGGGTATTTATTACGGTTAATATTCAATCAAACATAGAGATAAGGTAATATGGCTGTTTTATATCTCCTTGTTAAGGGTAACAATGCGTATCTTGGTTATCGAGGACGATCCTATATTATCGCATCACTTAAGTGTACAGCTTAACGATGCGGGTAATCAGGTCCAGGTGGCGTTAACTGCAAAAGAAGGGTTTTACCAGGCAACAAATTACCCTATTGATATCGCCATTGTTGATCTGGGCCTTCCAGATCAAGACGGCATCACCCTTATCAAATCACTGCGCCAAGCCGACGTAAAAATTCCCATCATCATTTTAACCGCTCGATTAAGCTGGCAAGATAAAGTGGAGGCCCTCAATGCAGGTGCAGACGACTACTTAGTAAAACCTTTTCAAAAGGAAGAACTTATAGCAAGGCTTGATGCTATTGTACGACGCAGTGGTGGGTTTGTTCGGTCGGTCATTACAAGTGGTCACTTGCAACTTGATTTAGCGGCCAAACAGGTCAGCTTAAAGCAAGTGCCCGTAGATATCACAGCATTTGAATATCAACTGCTAGAGTACCTGATGCGCCACTGCCATGAAGTTGTCGCCAAACAACGTTTACTCGACGTGATCTATGCAGACAAAGAAGGTGACCCCAATACGATTGAAGTCATAATAAGTCGGCTGCGCAAAAAACTCACTCAAGGTGGAATGCCTGAGCCCATCGTGACCATCCGCGGTCATGGCTATAAGTTTAATCACCCATGCGACTAACTCTGCATCCTAAAAAGCGCTTACTCACCAGGATGTTTGCAACTTCCTTGTGCATTATCGCACTGGTAGGATTTGGTTTAGCATGGTTAATTAATTTGCTGCATGCTCAGCACAGTTACAACCAAACTACCCGCTCACTGATTGCAAAGCTGCCCATTATTGCGGCTGAATTTCGCGAAAACAATCTGATACCTATTACCCAAGCTCGCGAAGAAGATGACATCGACACGCAGTATATTATGGCAACCTGCGACTCCGCTTATACCACCTTGTGGCGTTCGGAATACGCCATAAATGAAAACTTAACTCAAATATGCGAGCAATACCTTGCCATCAAAGACAACTTAGCGCCGTTTTATCTTAACTTTAACCAAACACAAAGTTATTTTGCCTACTTGCTCAGCATAGATGTCGACGCACAAATGTATCATTTGTTGATTTTACAAGACGCCAGCGAGCTGAAAAAAGAACTCAGCCAGTTTAATCGTTTAACTTATTTTAGGCTCGCTATCGTGTTATTTATTGCCTTAATAATGCTAATGAGTGCGGCATATTGGAGCATGAGACCACTAAGGCAATTGAAACACGAATTACAGCAGTTACAAGGTGGGCAACAACGCAGTTTATCTGACGATTACCCAGAAGAATTAACTGGCATAACTACAGCGCTCAATCAATTAATCAGTCAAGCTGATGCGCGCCAAACTCGCTATCAAAATGCAATGAACGATCTTGCCCACAGCCTAAAAACACGCCTGGCAGCGAGCATGGCAATTATTGACGATAGAGACTTAGATAATGAACAACAAAATAGACAAATTTTAAAACAAATTAATGACATGGATCATCTAGTTCAATACCAACTCAAGCGCGCTATGCTAGGCCAGCAAGGGCTTCATTTTCAACATACCCACATGATGCCAATTGTTGAATCACTCGGCCAAATGCTCACAAAACTATACCAGTTAAAATCCGTCACTTTTACTCATAACATAAGCCCTCACATAACGATTCCGTTAAGCAAAGGAGATGTGATGGAACTGATGGGCAACTTAATGGAAAACGCTTTTAGATTGTGTGCCTGCCAGGTAAAAGTAATCATACAATACACAGATAACAACCAAATACGTGTCTGCGTAGAAGATGACGGCCCAGGAGTTGATGACACCATAAAACAAAAAATCCTTCAACGAGGCATGCGCGCAGACACGCAGTCATCAGGTCAAGGAATTGGCTTAGCTGTTTGCCAAGAGATAGTCACCAGTTATGGCGGAAATCTAAGGGTTAACGCCAGCAATCTGGGCGGCGCCGCATTCATAATTGAGATCCCTCTCTCTAACAATGCTTAGCTCAGTGGCGCATACAATTGCTCTGCACGGTTAAACATCGCCCACGATGTAGCAATATATTTGTCATTGCTAATGGGTACATTGCCACGATGGCTATGAGTAAACCCAGCAGGCGCTATGACCATAGTGCCTTTTTTAGGGCGAATTTTTCGTTGTTGGTAATAAAACTCCGTTTCACCACCCTCTTCAACATCGTTCAAATAAAACATATATAACACAACCCGGTGTAATGCTTCATTGTGACCCTTTTGTGGAAACTGCTCAGAATGCCAATGAGGATATCCGCCCACGCCTTGCTGATAGTGTTGGATATTAATCGCACCACTACGGTATAAATACTTGGTTAAGGTACTGGCTCTTGGTTTGCCCAATGAGTCGAAATTATCCGGTGTTAAGGTTTGCGCTTTACCGCTTTCGTCGGTAACTTGAATAGAAACCGCGCCCATTAATGCCAAAGAATATTGGGTAAAATAATTGCTTATATGACTAAACGTTGCCGCTAAAAGCTCATTTTTTAATTCTGCTAAATCAGAAAAAGCATCTAACATTAAATCATGGCTGCGCTTTTTTTCATGATCAACACCAAATCCGGTTTGCCCGGGCACCACATTTGGGTGTGCGGTAAAGGCTGCAATTAAACGATCGCACAGGTCATCACTTATTGCATTGGGATATACTTCAATAAAATCCATAGGAGATAACTATTTTTTGTCTATTTATAGTATTATGCTGCCACGTAAACAAAGCCTCTGTAAAGCATAACGCCAACATAGATCATTGCTCTTCAAGGTCACTAACACTCCTATTATGAAAAAGAATCAAAAAGTCGCTGTAGATCAACTTGAAGTAGGAACGTTTATTCGTCTGCCCATGTCATGGAAAGACCACCCATTCTTATTCAGCAGTTTTAAAATCAAAAATACCGCTCAAATTGAGTTGATTAAAGCGTTAGGGCTCAAAGATGTCTTTTTCGATCCTGAAAAAAGTGATGTAGAACCCGTTACCTCAGCTACTGCAGAACAGATGCCGCCAACAGAAGAAGAAATCAATACACTAAAAGAGCAAATGCTGAGTGATAAAGCGGCCAAAATCGAAGAGCAAAAAAAGCTAAAACGCGACTTAAAAAAAACCGAACAACAGTTTGAACGATCTGTTGCCATGATGCGTTCAATGGTGGCCAAAGTCAGCAGCCGACCACTAAATGCCGTTAACGAAGCAAAAGATCTCATCAACAACATAACCAATATGTTGCTCAATAGCGATAATCTAGCATTGCATTTAATGGGCGATGCCAAAAACGATGAACATATATACCATCACTCGCTAAACGTAGCGATGCTGTGCATGTTAATGGCTAAAGAACTCGAGTGGACCCGCGAAGAAGTCCAAACCATTGGACTGGGTGCATTATTTCATGACATAGGTAAGCTCAAAGTACCCAGCACCATTTTAAATAAACGCGTGCCGCTGTCTGCGCCGGAAGAAAACTTCATCAAACAGCATCCGTTGATGAGCATTAACTTTCTAAAATTGGCAGACAGTTTCCCCGAAGAAGCTAAACCATTAATTGCAAATCACCACGAATTTTTAGATGGTAGCGGCTACCCTCAAGGACTCAAAGCAGACAGTCTTGATAAACTCTCGCAACTTATAGCCGTTGTGAACGAATACGACAACTTATGCAATGGCACCAACCAAATCAAAGGAAAACCACCAAGCGTAGCCTTAGGGTTGCTATACAAAAACTACAACAACAACAAACTTAATGCTGAATACGTAAGCAAGCTTATCAAAATGCTCGGCATATACCCTCCAGGGAGTATTGTTGAGTTATCGAGTGGCCAATTTGCAATCGTTATGTCGGTTAATTTGCAACAATTATTGTTCCCAAATATTGTGGTTTATGATCAACTGGTCCCTAAAAACCAAGCCCCGATCATTAACTTACAAAATCACAACATGACTATCGTGCGTAGTTTACCGGCAGCAGCTTTGCCTAAAACCGTTCATGCATACCTCAACCCTCGAGATAAAATCAGTTTTGGTATTGGTGCAAACTAATCCCAATCAGGATATATAAGTGATTAGGGTCTGTTGATCTTTCAAGATTGTTTTTGCAGCGAATTGTTGGTCTTTACTCACATATATAACTGCGCGGCAGAGACTTTGAGGTGTAGTTATTCTGCATAAAAAGTCGATAACGCAGTAAAAACGGCCAACAAACGCTGCCCAAAGGGTTCGGCTAAAACGTTATAAGCGATGTTAATCACATTCTTGTGCTGATGGGGTTAAATGAGACTAAAAGTAAAGCCACCTGTGTTTAGCAGATGGCTTTTTATATCACCCAGTTTTTTACATAAATTTATACTGAAAACGTATTTCCAATTAACTACAACCAACCTTTACGTTTAAAGAAAAAATATGTCCCGGCGGCACTGGCCAGCATGAGAGCAACAGCCAGAGGATAACCAAATCGCCAATCAAGCTCTGGCATGATATTAAAATTCATACCATAGCTACTGGCGATTAAGGTCGGCGGTAAAAATACCACCGCCGATACTGAAAATATCTTAATAATTTTGTTTTGTTGTAAACCACTAAAGCCCATCGCCGCATCGAGTAAAAACTGTAACTTATCGAAAATAAATTGGCTATGAGGCATTAAAGACTCAATGTCTGACAACATCTCACGAATGTCTTTTAAATTTTCATCCGACAAACTTTCACGATAATAACGTTGCATATATCGTAATGAGCGTTGGGTATCGAGTAAACTTAAACGAATTTTTCCGTTAGAGTCTTCTTGCAGTGTAATAAGTTTAAATACGTCATCGAGTTCTTCGTCGTTAAAAACTTGTTCACCCACATTTTCTAACACGCTATACACGTCTTCAATTAAGTCAGATAAGTAATCTACTTTTAGATTAAACAACTCTAGCAACAGACCTTGAGGCGTGGTGATGTCTAATCGCCCTAAACGTAAATAGTTGCGCATTAAACGTATTAAGCCAACATCTTCCTCGCGAATGGTCAGCAAAAAATCTTTACGTAAGTTAAATGACACGTTGACCGCACGCACATCAGAGCTCACTCGTTGGGGAAATAACGAGTTAATGTGCAAACCATCTTGGTTTTGATAAAACCGCGCCGACGCTTCAATCTCTTTAATGTCTTCTTCGTCTGGCACTTCTTCAGCAGAAAACGAACTTAGCCAATCTCGCTCTTTATCATCAGGTTTAAATAAGTCTAACCACAAAGTCGATTCTGGCACATTGTCACCCACTTTTAATTCAGTGGTCACCAGTTGTTTATTTTGATAGGCATATGCTGTGATCATCGCTCCCCCAAAAGTGTCAAGTCAACTCGACTTAACCACATAAAATCTGCACAATTTGTGCGCTAGTTTACTCAACTACAACCTAATGAAAAGCAAAAACTGAACAACATTAAATAATCGTAGCAGTTAGCTTAAAAAACAAACCCTCAATATTAAAAAGCGCCCTAATTGGGCGCTAATCTTGTGATTAAATAACGCTATAATCTGCAGTTACTCGCCTTTTAATCGTCTGTCCAACTGATCTTTTAAATTTGCAGGCACACCTTTAATTAAAATGGTATCCGACACAGGGTCATAAATCACGCGCTCACCTAAATGGCCACCATCAAAGCTTAAGGTTACACCGCCGCCAGTACCCGAAAACTTCTTTAAACTTCTTAAGCTAGCTTTATCAGCTGGAAACTCTTCGTCAAGTTCATAACTGCCACCACAGGCAAAATCATAAAAAGAATCCATGCCCGATTCGGCTAATTCATCAGCCAAATCTTTCACTTCAATCACCTCACCTGAGTCTGCACGTTCTGAGCAATACTCAAATACCTTATTACGACATTCTTGCCGTTCATCTTTTGTCAGCTCACTGCTTGCAACAAAATCTTCAACCGCGTGGATTAAGGTTTTATTTTGTGCTTTAGTATTTACGCCTTCAACGCAGCCCATAAAGTCTAAAAAGAAGTCCGCCACTTTACGACCTGCACGACCACGAATAAACGAGATATACTTACGCGAGCTTTTATCCGCTTGCCACTCAGTTAAATCAATACGGGCAGCGAGTTGGATATTACTTAAATCTAAATGATTATTTTGCGATAGCTCCATATCATCTAACACTGTCATCGACGATTTAGCGCTCAATAATGCCACAAATAAAAAATCACTCGTCATACTGGTATAGCAAGACATCAACAAAAAACCGCCCTGGCTAAAATCGTATTTAGCCAACTCTTGCTGTAATAATTGACTGGCTTTTCCGCTAAACTCAACAAAACCTAAATCACCGCTTCTGTAACTGGTTAGCGCATTGGCAAATTCATCGTTTGCTTCACCATCATCGCCGTGAGTGCCAAAAAAACCAAAACCCTTACCCGCTTTACTCGAGTAAGTTTGGTGCAGTTCTTCTAACATAGTCTCTACAGCACTGGTATTTAACAGTGGTTGTGGGCGCAAGCGACAGCGCATTTGCCCTTGACCGTCTTGAGAAATTTCGTGA
Source organism: Shewanella inventionis (assembly GCF_019931735.1). Taxonomy (NCBI): domain Bacteria; kingdom Pseudomonadati; phylum Pseudomonadota; class Gammaproteobacteria; order Alteromonadales; family Shewanellaceae; genus Shewanella; species Shewanella inventionis. The sequence goes on from NZ_CP082926.1 coordinate 3,532,865, forward strand.
ATAATTGCTTGTTCAATGCTGATGCCCATAAGCCTTGTTAACCCTAGTCTTTCGCAGAAAATAAATTTAAAAAGAATGATATCAGACCAACCGTATAAATCGAACAAGGGTTTGCTATATTCGTTGACTGAGCCGAATAAAACTTGAGGCGATTAGCCGCTAAATCCGTTATTATATGCAGCTAATTCATTCTTTATTGAAGTTTTCTGACTATGGCAATTCAATCTAAATACACCAACACCCAAGTTGAAGCACTTATCAGCGAGCTACTCGCAGTGCTTGCTAAGCACCAAGCTCCTACCGATTTAAGCCTTATGGTACTCGGTAATTGTGTCACCCATTTACTCGACAAAAAAGTGCCAAATGAGTCTCGTCAAAAAGTGGCCGAGCAATTTGCTAAAGCGCTAACACAGTCGATTAAGTAATAGAAAATAAAATTTATCACTAACGCTAACAATCAGTTACACTGCATTAGTCTGTGATAATAACGTAGGAATACGAGCAAAGATGATCGAGCGCAAAAAGCAGCAAATGACACGTGACAAAGTGTCGCGTTTAGTTAATTGGGGTCACTGGTTTGCCTTTTTTAATGGCATATTAGCGATGCTAATTGGCGCTCGATATATTAGCAGTGTGGGCTACCCTGAGACCTTCATAGGCTGGGCGTATTTGCTCATCAGTACAATAGGGCACTTTACTTTTTTGGCCTTTATTGGCTACTTACTGTTTATTTTCCCTGTAACGTTACTGCTACCCTACTCCAAAATTTTACGCGGTTTTGCCGCTTTTATTGCATCACTTGGGCTCTATACCTTGCTGTATGACACCATTATTTACGACGACTATGGTATTCATCTTAGCCCATTTGCATTTGATTTAGCCTGGCAAGATCTTAACGCGTTACTCCACAGTACCTCATATATTATTACTCCCATTGTTATCGTATTAGTTGAATTAACAGCAGCTAATTTTTTATGGAAACGCATAGACAAATTACAAAAAAAACAGTGGGGAAACCGTGTAGTACTGTTTGTCGGCATTTGTTTTGTTAGCAGCCATTTATTTCATATATGGGCTGATGCCACCAACATGACCGAAGTGACCCGTTTTGATGACGCCTACCCAGTGTCATACCCTGCAACGGCCCGCTCGTTTATGGAAACCCATGGTATTGACAGCGGTACACAAGCATCCGAATCTCGAAGTGGTAAATCGCGTAAGTTGAGTTACCCCATAAACCCAATGCAATGTACTGCAGAAACACAACAAAACATTTTATTGATTAGCATAGACAGCTTACGAGCAGATATGGTTAACAGCGATACCATGCCATTTTTAAGCCAATACCGTATCAAAAACCAACGTTTTATGAAGCATTACACCGGCGGTACAGATTTCGAAACCAGTATGTTCACGTTAATGTATGGTTTACAGGGCAATTACAGCGATCGTAAAGAATTTGCTGTCACAGGCCCAATACTGACTCAAGTTTTAACTGAACAAGGTTATCAGCAAGCATTATTTTCCCCGCCGCTCACCGACAACATTAATACAAACGCCATGTTTAAAGGTATGCAAATTCATACCAGTGAGGGAGCTAATGGCAGCGCTGATGCCGACATCAATACCATTGCGTCTGCAGGTGCCTGGCAATCAAACCAAAAACAACCTTGGTTTGCGTTAATCAACCTCACCGCACCAAAAGACTACGACACCCCTATCGGTTTCTTAGGGGTACAAACCATAAAACCCCAAATCGAGTTAAAACCGGCACAAAAAGTATTATTTAATCAATATCGTCAATCGCTTAATTTTATTGACCAACAATTATCAACTTTACTTAGCCAAGTGAGTGACAACACTATCGTCATAATTACTGGTACATATGGTCAGGTATTTACGAGTAATAGCAGCGATGCACGCAACGACTTGTCGCCAGGCAATGTTAACGTGCCGCTAATTATTCATTGGCCAGACACCTACGCAAACAAAATCAATTATCGTACCAGTCATTATGGCATTGCTCCAACAATACTGAGCCACGTATTAGGTTGCACTAACCCAAGCACTGACTACAGTGCCGGTCGAAGTTTATTAGAACCAAATAACGAGTCTTGGGTATACATTGGCGACAGCCGTCGGTTTGCTATTTATCAAAAGTCTGAGATTACCGTACTTGATCGCTTTGGCAAATATCGCATTTACGATATCGACTACAGTAAACGTTTAGACAAAAAAATGAGTGCACCTGAGCTGATCCAAGTCATGCGTGAAGGTCGCAGGCTGTATAATCAATAATGATTTACTTACTTTTGTCTATACAGCATTTTGACGGTTACAGTTTAAGAGTCATAGGATGATTGAGTGAGAGAATCGCCTAACTGGATAGTTTATAGGCAATCAACAAATAGCTGATAACTAACTGCTTGCGCTGATTAAATACAGTTGATAAAGTGCAAGTCCACTTAGTTACCCCAATTGTTACAACTCTCTAAGTGATGTTGTTTTATGAGATAAAATTCGGTATGTAGCGCAGCCCGGTAGCGCACTGTCATGGGGTGTCAGGGGTCGGAGGTTCGAATCCTCTCATACCGACCAATTTCTTTATTCACCTTACTAGGCTTAACTTACAGCCTGTATCCATCTAAAAATATTCACTAATTCATGCACTGAATTTACCCAATGGTCACCTTTTGAGTCACTTTTCAGCGCATATCTAACATTTGATTTATTTTATACGTTTCATTAAAAAGTACCATTACGTTAAATTTTTTATATCAATACGTTGATAGTGTTTATTATGAACCACTCAATACGTTCAATGTTTTTTACGCTCTGCCAGGTCATTCATCAAGACGTTGGCACTTACCGCTAAACCACTTCCCACTCACTCAATACATACGTATTCACATTGAATTAACATAAATGCGTGTAAAAATGATGTTTTATAATATTAAGGCGCTGCCATGAAATTTGTGATTGCATTACTTAGCTTATCGGTTTTTTTATCTCCAGCATCTTACGCTGACACCCTCACCCCAAACGTCAGTAAAGGCCAAATTGAAACCGTTCAACCATTTAAGTCTAACTACGTAAAAGACAGATTCTTATCAGTATGGTTACCGCCAGGGTATAACAAACAAAGCCAGTATGATGTGCTTTATATGCATGATGGCCGCATGTTATTTGATGCAAACACCACCTGGAACAAGCAAGAGTGGCGGGTTGATGAAGTCGCAGGCGAGCTTATTGAACAAGGTAAAGTTCGACCATTTATTGTGGTCGGTATTCCTAATGCAGTGGAAAATCGCCACAGTGAGTTTTTCCCGCAGCAACCATTTGAACGTTTCCCAGCAGCAAAACAGCAAGCCTTATATCAAATTGAAAAGTTTGCGGATCACCCGCTATTCGCTTCAAAGGTGTATTCAGATAACTACAGTCTTTTTTTAGTCAACGAAGTCATTCCTTACATTGAGGCTAACTATCCCGTCAACAAAGGGGCGCCACATCGTTATTTAGGCGGCTCAAGCATGGGCGGGCTAATTTCATGGTATACCCTTTTAAATCACCCTGACCAATTTGCGGGCGCGATTAATATGTCGACTCATTGGCCAGGGACCTTTAATGCCGAAGACGATGTGTTTCCGGTATTTAAACAGTATATCGCGGCCAATTTGCATAAACTGAGTAATCAAAAAGTCTATTTTGATTATGGTGACAGTACTCTTGATGCCATGTACCCAGAGTTACAAAAACAAATCGATAAGATCTTTATTGAACAACAATACCCTAAGAATCAGTGGCAAAGCCTGTATTTTCCAGGAGCTGATCACACAGAAAACGCCTGGGCTAAGCGCTTGCACATACCGTTAATGTTTATGTTTGGTGATAAAGAACAAAGCAAAAAAAGATAATACAAAAAGAGAGCATCAAACAACTGAATCTGTTACAGAGTGACGCGATTGCATGATGAGGTACACGCCTCCCTCATCATGCAAGTGCAAACAAGAAATAACTAACAGCAACCGCCGAGGCTGTTGCATCTTCATATACTTCCCGCCAGCCGAACACCACACAAAAGCAACAATAAAAATACAATAAAACAACAACCATCAACGCATTGTCACTGTGTAAACAGACAATTTGCAAAACCTTAAATTATAACACCCAGCAAACACATAAACATTGATTTACCGCATGGTTTGATTATAAATTAAATAAAAACTGAGTTTTTTTATTTAACGCCGATATCGTTATCATCTTCCACTTATTTATTACGGTCTTCATCATCGACATTATGCTTGAATCCATACCGACACTGTTCACCGTTCCAGATGAAAGCCTGTTAATAGTTGGTAATTTTCACCCACTTGTGACGTTGATTTCAATTGCGATTGCTATATTTGCCTCTTTTATGGCGCTTCAAGTGGCCTCTCAAGCCGTAACAACCGTCAACATATATAAACGCCATTTACTTATATCCTGCGGCAGTGTTGCACTCGGGGGTGGCGTATGGTCTATGCATTTTATTGGCATGCTAGCATTCAGTTTATGTACTCCTGTAAGTTACAACATCGGCTTAACAGCATTGTCATTTATACCCAGTATCGCCGCATCCTGGGTGGCCTTGAATGTGATTTCCATCGAAAAACCAAGATTAAGCCAGTTTATAGTTGGTGGTATCTTAGTGGGTGCAGGTATTGGTACCATGCATTATGTGGGGATGGCCGCCATGGAAATGGCACCACTATTACGTTATGACCTGTTTTACTTTGGCTTATCGATTGTGGTTGCCATTGCATTGGCTATTCTCTCTTTGTGGATCCGCTTTAGCTTAAATCACATAGGTCAGACCCCATTATCTGAGTTACATAAAAACACCATTGCAGCATTTATAATGGGCAGTGCAATTTCAGCAATGCACTATACCGGTATGGCAGCTGCACGTTTTGTTAGGCCGCCGGGATTTGAGTTTTCAGATCAAACCAAAATGGTCTCTCTGTATCTTGGTATTGCGGTTGCCACGATCACTGTGGTGATTATTTTATTAGTGCTGGTTGTAAATATGCTGATGAAATATCAAGCCTCTTTACACAAGGCAAAATTAAGTGAAGCACACTACCGTGCAACCATTTCTACCGCAATTGACGGCATTATTACCTTTAACGACAAAGGTGAAATAGAAAGCGGAAATAGTGCCGTTGAACATTTACTCGGATGGCGACTAGAAGATATATGCCACAAAGATATCCGCCAATTTATCCCTGCGACATTTATTGATGATTTCAACACGTACCTGTCTAGCTACACAGATAACACCCTCGCAAATCAAAAAAGTGATGGTCGCGATGTTGAAGCGCTCCACGTTAACGGACACACAATTCCAGTAAGAGTTTCTATTGGCCATGCCTGCATCGAAGGCAAAAGTTTGTTTGTAATGTACATCAGTGATTTAAGACATCGAATTGAAATGCAACGTGCATTAATTAAAAGCGAAGCTCAATTTCGATCATTGATTAGTAACATTCCAGGGATAGCCTATCGTTGTTTAAATGTAAAAGACTGGCCCATGCTGTTTATTAGTGATGCAGTAGAACACATTACAGGCTACCCTGCCTGCGACTACATAGGCCCTGAACCCAAACGCCACTTTTACGAGCATGTTCATCCAGACGACATTGAACAAGTCGCTAATCAAGTAACAACAGACAAGGTTTTTGTCCTTGAATATCGCATCATTAATGCAAAAGGTGATACTCGCTGGTTACTAGGATATGGCACTCATGTAGATGATTTAGACGTCACCGACAAATGGCTTGATGGCTTTATTATGGACATTACTGAGCGTAAAGAAATGGAGCAATCGCTATTAATTGCTAAAGATAAAGCTGAACAAGCGGCATCGGCCCGTGCGGCATTTTTAGCCAACATGAGCCATGAAATTCGCACCCCAATGAACGCGATTATAGGTTTTAGCGATATATTGCTCGACGACAAACTCCCCGCAGAGCAGCATAAACACCTAAATACCATTAACCAGTCAGCCAAATCATTGTTGCATTTGCTCAATGATGTACTCGACAGTGCCAAACTCGACAAAGGTAAATTTGAATTAGAACTTAGGGATTTTTCGGTTATCGAAGAAGTCGACTCTGTGGTATCGACTTTATGGCTCCAAGCCAATAGTAAAGGCCTGTATTTAAATGTTGATGTTGCTGAAAACGTTGCCACAGCGTATCACGGCGCACCAGATAGGATAAGACAAGTACTCACCAATCTCATTGGCAATGCCATTAAATTTACTGCCGAAGGTGGTGTCAGCATCATTGTAGGGATCAAACCTAGCGGATGCATTGAATTTGCCATTAGCGATACCGGCATCGGCATGACTGAAGCCCAACTTTCATTAGTGTTTGATGCATTTGCACAAGCCGACGCCAGTATGAATCGCCGCTTTGGTGGTACAGGCCTTGGCACAACCATCAGTAAACAATTAGTCGAATTAATGGGCGGCAAAATTACAGCAACAAGTACCTTTGGTAAAGGCAGTTGCTTTGCTTTTGCATTGCCACTGACACCGCCAAAACAACAATTGCATACTAACGCCCCTGCGTTAACCCAAAGCCTAAAACCCTTGTCGATTTTGATTGTGGATGATATTCAACAAAATATTGATTTGTTGACGATTGTGCTTAAACGTCAGGGTCATAGTGTCATCACAGCCCGAGACGGCAAACAAGCTTTGTTGCGCATGCAAAACGACACCATAGATATTGTCTTAATGGACGTGCAAATGCCTATTATGGATGGATTAACCGCATCGCGCCTGCGCCGAGAGCAAGAACAAGAGCAACAATTGCCGCACATGCCCATTATTGCATTAACAGCCAGTGTACTGCCCGAAGACCGACTCGCAGCACTTGATGCAGGCATGGATGGCTTTGCAAACAAGCCTATTGATATCACACTGTTAAATAATGAAATCGCCCAGGTTTTACGCCTTGAACCCATTGGTGACGTAGCATTATCGACACACGTCACTGTCGACAATAAACGCGTTGTAAACGACAAAAAAGGCATTGCATTGTGGGGAGATATAGCCACCCTCAATAAAGAAATCAGTGCCTTTATGCATAAACAGCACAACTGTATCGACCAAATACAACAACTCATGGCCAATAATGATTGGCAAGCCATGCAAACTCAACTGCATGGATTAAAAGGCCTTGCGGGTAATTTATCGCTTACCAAACTCACACGATTACTCATCGATGCAGAACGACACGCATTGAGTAGCTCAGCGACTGAATTATCAGCATTACTCCCCATGCTAGAGCAAGCGTTTATCGACATAAACACCTATCTTGATGAACAACAATTTCATAACGATACCGCCCAAAGCAATACAGAATCGTCAGCTATCTTAATTGACCCAGCGCAACTTAAGCAGCTTATCAATCGCATTCGTCTTGCGGCACAAGATAACGAGTATAATGAAGTCGATATGGCGTTACTGTTATCCTCATCGACTATGGAATTGCGCCCTAAATGCCAATTAATACAACTTGCCCTAGACGACTTTGAATTTGAACAAGCATTAACCGAACTCGACAACCTTGAGTTACTTATTAATGCACAGGTAACAAGAACTCATTAAATGATATTTAACAGACAAGACAGCAAACAAACCATTCTCGTTGTAGATGATGAACCCGCGAACCTCAGAGTATTAAAAAAGATGCTTGAGGAGCAATACCGACTCATTTTTGCTAAAAGTGGCGAGGAAGCATTGCGTTTGGTTCAAAAAGAGCTCCCTAATCTCATCTTGCTTGATGTGATGATGCCCGGCATGACAGGCTTTGAGGTTTGCCAGCAGTTAAAAGCAGATCCTTTGAGTAAAGCCGTACCCATTATTTTTGTTACCGCATTAAGTGACGAAGTCGATGAAGCAAAAGGCTTTGATGTAGGCGCTGTTGATTACATTACTAAGCCAGTGTCTCCTGCAGTAGTTAAAGCAAGGGTTCGCACGCATTTATCACTGGTACAGGCAGACGATTTACGCCGTACCCGTTTACAAGTCATTCAACGTTTAGGTCGCGCCTCAGAATACAAAGACAATGAAACTGGCATGCACATTATGCGTATGAGCCATTATTCAAAGATCATTGCCCTTGCCTATGGTTTATCTGACTTTGCCGCCGACAATTTACTCCACGCCGCGCCTATGCACGACATAGGTAAAATTGGTATTCCAGACAGCATTATGCTTAAGCCTGGCAAATTAACCGACGAAGAATTTGCCATCATGAAGACGCATCCCGAGATTGGCGCCGAAATTTTAGGTGATTCAGATTCCGATTTAATTGCCCTAGCAAAAGTGGTCTCACTCACCCATCACGAAAAATTCGACGGCAGCGGATACCCTAAAGGCTTAAAAGGCAATGAAATCCCAATTGAAGGACGCATAGTAGCCATTGCGGACGTATTTGACGCGCTCACCAGCAAACGCCCTTATAAAGACGCATGGACAGTAGAACAAGCCATGGACTTTATTGAAAGCCAAAGCGGTATTCACTTTGACCCCGATCTAGTTGTCTTACTGCAACAATGCCTACCGAGTATTTTGTACATTAAGCAGCGCTGGCAAGACTAAGGTTTATTAGCAATTTTATTGTAAACATCATTATTTTCGCAGCATTCATTGCTAACTGAGCCAGTTCTGCTGGCCTTTTTATTTTCATCTCTAGGATTTTTATGACATCGGCAGACAATACCGTAGTGGCACTCAATCGTAACGCAATCTTACTCGTACTTGCTTTGGGCACTTTTATTTTAGGGTTATCTGAGTTTTCTATGATGCCCATGCTACCGCTCATTAGCGAAACCTTCGCCACTACGCCATCACAAAGCGGTTATGCCATCAGCGCCTATGCAATCGGAGTGGTGGTCGGCGCCCCCATATTAATGCTCACCACAGCCAACATGAAAAAACGTTACGCGTTAATGATCTTTTTAATCTTAATGTTTATTGCCAATGGCTTAAGTGCAATAGCTACGTCACTTGAACAACTTATTGCATTTCGGTTTTTAAGCGGTTTGCCTCACGGTGCCTATTTTGGCGCAGCCATATTGTTAGCAGCAGATATCGCCCCACAAAATAAACGCGCAAGCTACATGTCTAAAGTGTTTATGGGGTTAACCATTGCCACCATAGTCGGTGTACCGATTGTCACATTAGTGGGACAAAATCTAAGCTGGCGTTATTGTCTTGCAGGTGCATCAATACTTGCTTTAGTTGCCTTTATTTGCGTGTACTTTTTTGTACCTAAAATAGCCAATAATCAACCTTCAAATTTACTTAATGAATTTAGCGTGCTCAAAAATAAATTGGTGTGGTCAATTCTCGGTATTGTCATTATTGGATTTGGTGGCGTATTTTGTTTATACACCTACATTGCCGACACCATTTTAATGGTCACAAAAACGCCCGCTTACACCATTTCAATTGCCATGATTATGTTTGGTGTAGGCTGCACAATAGGCAATTATGTACTAGGAAAAGCAGCAGATCGCTCGGCATTAAACACCACAGGCCTCGCGCTTATTGGCAGCATTGTTTTTGCCTTTGCCTACGTAAACGCCAGCTACAATATCAACCTGTTGTACGCCGTAATATTTTTTATTGGTTGCAGTGTCGGGTTAGCCACGCTCATTCAAAGTTTACTTATGGATGTATCACCTAATGGTCATGCCATGATTGGCGCATTAGTGCAATGTGCGTTCAATACCGCTAACGCAATTGGCCCCTGGGTTGGCGGTATTGCCATTGCTAATGGCGCTATGCCTAACCAAACCGGATATGTTGCCGCTGCATTGTTTGTCGGTGGCTTTATCATGTGGGTAATAAGCTACCTACAAATGAACAAAAAACAGACACCGTTGACCCCAAGCACAGTTTAACGGCGCAACAGCCTTACCGTTAGAAGGCGACAATAGAAATGAGCGGTTAATGTTAATTGCGAGACGAAAACAGTAATAGTGCTCAGGGCCTGCTGATCTTTGCAGCAAACATCTAGAAAGATCAACAAGCCCCAACTCTGCACTCTTTTAATACCAATCAGGGTAAATAAGTGATCCGAGATTGCGTAGAAAAAATCGTTAGAATCAGGCAGCAAGCGAGTTGTTCTAGCCTCAACATTGCTAACGACGTTATAAGCGATGTTAACCAGTAAGAATGATCACATTCTTGTGCTGATTGATATGTGCTGATTGATATAAGTGGGCCAAACCCAGGCTTTGAACGTATCGATTATAACATTCACAATAACCAATTTAAGAGCGCTGCCATGTTTTCATTTTTAAAACCAGACCCAATCAAAAAACTGCGTAAACACTATGATCAAAAACTTGAAAAGGCCATGCAAGCTCAGCGCAAAGGCGACATTAAAACCTATTCGTTGCTAACCGCAGAATCTGAAACAATTTGGCATCAAATTGAAGCGCTAGAAAAATCCAACAAATAGGTTAACGATCGAGTGGATAACTGACAATATTATGAAAAACTGCGGTTTCGCTTACGGCATGATAACCATGAATTTGATCTGCAAAAAATCGACACCGCTGCCCACAACCCAGCGTTAGCCATTTTCCATCACAAAACACCGCCAATTCACCTTCAATGATAATAACATGTTCAATCACACCAACGCCGTGAGGCGCTGACATTTGCTGATGAAACCCACTTAAGGTGATTTCGAACATTTCAAACTGAGTTTGAGGGTTGTATGCAAATAACGTATGAATTTGCATATTGGGATCATCTGGAAATGTTTTTTCTGCAATCCTAACGCTATCTTCAGCCACCATAAATGCAGAAAATGACGTGTTTAAGCCACTGGCAATTTTCCAAAGTGTGGCAATCGTAGGGCTCGACTCTTGTCGTTCAATTTGCCCGAGCATGGCCTTAGACACTCCTGTCAACTTGGCGGTTGCATCTAAACTAAGTGCCTTTGTTTTTCTTATTGTTTTTAAGTGCTCTGCCATATGAGCCTTGATATCCATAATGCATACCGTCTTTCGTTAACACTGTAAGTAATTATACGTCATTTTACTGTCAACTCTAATATCTTGTGCGCTATAACAGCCAATGATATATTCCTCACACATTGTGCGTTTTAACGCACAACTAACTAATTTACCGGCACGTCATTCATACAAAAATACGCAACGGACAACATAATGGCACCAAAAAACATCGCTATTAGCCATATTTCCGCCGGGTTCACCGCTGTGCTTGTCGGCTATACAAGTTCAATTGTTATTGTCATCCAGGCAGCGATTCAAGCTGGGGCCAATTCTGCACAAATCAGTAGCAGTTTGCTTGCTTTAGGCTTAGTGATGGGCGTGACCTCAATCGGATTTTCATGGCGTTATCGCACTCCAATTCTTACGGCTTGGTCAACCCCAGGAGCTGCAATGCTGATTGGAATTGTTGGTGATTTCAGCTTAAATCAAGTGATTGGCGCTTACCTTGTTTCAGCCGCGTTGATAACCATTAGTGGCATGATAAAGCCCATCACTCGAGGGTTATCAGCCATTCCGGTTGCGTTATCAGCAGCCATGTTAGCGGCCATTTTACTGCCCTTTTGCGTAAAAGCCTTTGTGCCACTTGCAAAAGAGCCTGCCGTGTTCTGCTTATTGTTTGTCAGTTTTATGGTAGCTAAACAATGGCTTCCCAGATATTCCATGGCCATTTTATTAATTATAGCCATAGGCTATGTATTTCAAACAGATGTATTGACCGCTGCAGTACAAGCACAATTAAAATTATCAATTGCCTCGCCAGTTTGGATAACGCCAGAGTTTACGCTTTTGGCCATACTCAATATCAGTGTTCCTTTATTTATTATTACCATGTTGTCACAACATTTGCCGGGTATCGCCATGTTAAAAAGCTATGGCTATCAAACTCAGGGATCTGCGCTTTTATTCGGCACCGGCATGTCAAATGTATTACTGGCACCATTTGGCGTATTTAGCGTTAACCTTGCGGCAATATCCGCGGCAATTTGTATGGATAACAATGTTGATGACGATCCTAACCAGCGCTTTAAGGCAACGATTTGGGCGGGAGTGTTTTACATTTTTGCCGGATTATGGGCCAACAGTGTGGTTGCATTATTTATGGCATTACCCAGCGCGGTGAGCAATATGTTGGCTGGACTCGCGTTAATGAGCACCTTACTCCTGTGCCTTCAAAATGCATTTAGCGTCATTTCTTATCGAGAGTCTGCACTGCTCACTTTTGTTTGCACCTTGTCAGGGATAAGCTTTTTGGGAATAGGCGCCGCAGTGTGGGGCTTATTGCTTGGCCTAACGCATCTTGGTATGCATAAAAACAAACCCAACACGGTTATCAGCAGCGCCAAAACAAATAGTAAGTATTGATCTTTCAAGGGTATTTTTGCATTGCCAATAAACATGCAATTTGTGAGCAAACACTAAGAATAAAAATGCAATAAATCTTATGCTATTAACTCAAACTCATTGTGAGTTTGACGTTTACAGTAGGGGGTAATTATGTGGTGGAGAGTCGTCATCATAACGTTAGCTTTTCTATTATTAGGCGCACATTTTCTTCGCTTTAGTCAAACCGAATGGGCAATTATTGCCTGTACAATGCCACTGCTTATGTTTATTCGCCATAATGTCATCAATCAATTATTAAAAATAACCCTATTATTAAGTGTTATTTTTGTGTGGGCCGTGACTACGTTTAACTTTATAGACATGCGCATCACCTTGTCTGAACCTTGGTTAAGGCTCGCGATCATCATGACAGGCGTCATGTTATTTACCTTGTTTGCGGCATTTTGCACCAATGGATTACACCAGAGATTGCGGCATTAATTGGCTTGTTAACCTTTTGGCGCTAACCATTTTTTAATACTGTCTTTGCGGTAAAATAATAAGCCAGCAAACAAAACAATATAGATGCTTGGTTCAATAATTTCCGATTTTACCGACCAGTAAAAGTGAACCGGCGCCAATAGTGCAACTACGTAAATCCAATTATGCAGCGACTGCCATTGTTTACCCATTTTACGTTTAATGTTATGCGGTGAGGTTAACGCCAGCAAAGTCACAATCATCAAGGCTGCGGCGCCCACCAAAATGTAAGGCCGCTTAATGACTTCTTCAAACAATAGCCCCCACGCAAACAACAAATCTAAGCTGATAAACGCAGCAATATGTAACAGTGCATAAGCAAACACATACAAGCCGACTAAGCGACGTGTTTGAATTAACGCCGCCACTTTAAACCGTTTTGCAATGGGTGAGATTACTAAGGTCGCCAATAAGCTATTTATCGCCCCCATGCCAGTATAATGAATAATATATTGCACAGGATCGCCACCCGCATTGTCGGTTATCACCAGTACGATAAGATACAAAGCCGGCACTAAAAAAATGAGGTGCAAAACGACTTTAAGCCAAAATACACCTTGAGGGCTCAAACGCATTAATAAAAGGTCCTTAAATCAATATTTTTATATAAATCGGCAACAAATTCACCATAACCATTAAACATTTGCGTAGGAATACGTTTAGCCGAAAACAACCCGCCCTCGCCTATACTGCGCTCACTGGCTTGCGACCAACGTGGATGGTCAACTTCAGGGTTCACGTTGGCATAAAAACCATATTCGTTTGGCGCCAGTTGATTCCAACTCGTCGGTGGTTGTTTATCTACAACACGAATACGCACCACAGACTTAATACTCTTAAAACCGTATTTCCACGGCACCACTAACCTAATTGGCGCTCCATTTTGTGGTGGCAATGTTTTACCGTATAACCCCACCGCTAAAAAGGGCAGCTCGTTCATGGCCTCGGCTATGGTTAGCCCTTCAACATATGGGTAATGAATACCGCCGCCCATTAAACGATTTTTTTGCCCGGGCATTTGGTCTGGGTCAAACAAGGTTTCAAACGCAACGTGAGTGGCATTTTGTTTAACACCGGCTTGTTTTAATAATGTCGCAAGAGAAAACCCCACCCAGGGAATAACCATCGACCATGCTTCGACACAACGTAAACGATAGGTGCGTTCCTCTAGAGCAAAACGCTTGGTGAGCGCCTGTAAATCTAAGGTAATAGGATTATCAACTAAGCCTTCGATAACTAAGGTCCAGGGATCGACAGAAAACCCCTGAGCATTATCAAACGGGTCTGACTTGCTGGTACCAAACTCATAAAAATTGTTATGACGAGTGACCTTGTCCTCTGGTGTTTTGGCATCAGGCAACACAAATTGACGAGGTGTTGAATAATTTAAGCTCTGAGTGGCAAAAGGGTTTTTAGCTTTTTGCTCACCAAACAAATCAAAAATACCGGCTTGTACTTGCCCAGGTAAACTGGCACCTAAGGCGCCTAATCCTAACGCTTTAATAATATTACGACGGTCATTAAAAACCGACTCTGGTGTAACTTGATTTTCAGCCATATGCCATGGAGCACGCTGTAATATGCCAGGAGTAAATCGGTTTTTACGCGCCATAAATCACCTCTACAAATACCAATTATCATGAGTTTTATTGTCTTACATTGTAAATAGACAGGTAAGCTTAGTTTTTTATTTCAAATGAGTTAAAAATACTCGCAAATGCGGTTTACTAAAAACCTGATATCCCAGACTATACGGCTTCACCACTGGATTAGATTTAATTTTAATCATTAACAATAAAAAATCATAAAATCATGTTTTTGCCTCTTGCAGGCAGTTATAAGCCGTGCGACCCTTAGCCATTATTTTCTATCGGTTTTTGTTATGCCTTTTGCTGTGTCGTTAACTCCTCCACAAATTGCAGCGCTGATTGCGGTTGCGTTCCTTGCCTTTTTAATTGGCGCACTGATTAATCAGCGGTTAACCCGCCAACGTTGGGAGCAACTCAAACTCCAACATGAGCAAGAACACCTTGTATTAGTGAACGAAGCGCAAGCTGAAGCGTCGAGATTACAAGATATGCTCGACGACAAAATTGATCACAGTAATCATCTGCAAAATAAAATCGAGAGTTTAATATCACAGCTTTCAACGGCTGAAACCAAAGCCGACAGAGTGTACATAGTTGAACAACAACTGGCCGACACACAACACCGGTTAATGGAATCTCAGCTTAACTTAGCCAAGTCTAATGCCATACAACAAACCATTATGGTAAAAGCAGAAGCTGAACAAAAATCATTAGAAGATAAAATTGCATTATTGGAGTCAGCCGAAGAACGCCTTAAGCTGCAATTTGAAAATTTAGCTAACCGCATTTTTGACGAACGAAGCGAAAGTTTTAAACAGCAAAATGTCACTCAA
Source organism: Shewanella inventionis (assembly GCF_019931735.1). NCBI lineage: Bacteria > Pseudomonadati > Pseudomonadota > Gammaproteobacteria > Alteromonadales > Shewanellaceae > Shewanella > Shewanella inventionis. Next base: position 3,548,235 of record NZ_CP082926.1, read on the forward strand.
ATTGACGGGGTGTTAGGCCCGCTAAAACAGCAACTGGAAGGATTTAGACGCCAAATCCAGGAGTCTTATACCCATGAGCAATCTGAGCGTAGTGCATTAAAGCACCAGCTCGATCACCTGCGCGAACTTAATTTAAAAATGAGCCAAGATGCTATCAACCTCACCAAGGCATTAAAAGGCGACAACAAGCAACAAGGCAATTGGGGCGAAGTGATTTTAGAGCGGGTTCTGCAAGAAAGCGGCCTGCGAGAAGGCCATGAATATCACATACAACAAGATTTAAAAGACGATAACGGTAAGCGTTTCAAACCAGATGTTATTGTCCATTTACCTGAGCAAAAAGATGTCGTCATTGACGCCAAAATGTCACTCGTCGGTTACGAGCGCTACTTTAACAGCGAAGACAAAGACATTCGCGAACAGGCCATTAAAGAACATGCATTATCAATTAGGCAGCACATTAAAGGCCTAAGTCAAAAGGACTATCACAAACTACATGGCCTCAAGAGCCTTGATTATGTGTTGATGTTTATTCCAATAGAGCCGGCCTTTTTGTTGGCTATTGAGTACGACCCAAGTCTGGTTAACTTTGCGCTAGAGCATAATATTATGCTTGTCAGCCCCACTAATTTGCTGGTAGCACTGCGTACTATTAACAACATTTGGCGCTATGAATATCAAAACCAAAATGCACAAAACATTGCCAAACAAGCCAGTCGAATTTACGACAAGCTTTGTGGGTATTTAGAAGACATGGAAAAACTTGGCCGCGCATTAGACGGCGCTGATAAAAGCTATCAGAGCGCAATGGCTAAACTGTCATCTGGCAAAGGCAATTTAATCAGACAAGCACACTTTATGCAGCAGCTTGGCGTTGACACCAGCAAACAAATTGACAGGCAACTGCTTAACAAAGCATTAGACGAGTCAATAGAAACCGCGACACAACCATCAGATTAACAAATGGTTTAACGCGCAGATTAATCTTTATTTAATTGAAGCGCGCAATAGTAAGGCTTAAACGTAACTAATTTTATTATCGCAAACGAAGTATTGAGGCGGAGATTCTCATTTAAATGCGTAACACTTGGGTTAACACATTATTCACAGGCGCATTACTGTTAGCCGCGCCACTGGTTTTTATCAGTCAAGCCAGCGCGTTGACATCGCAGCAACAAACCTATCTTGACGCGCGTAAAGCGCTCGATAAAAAACAGCTGGGGCAATACCAAGCATTGCGCAAACAATTAGCAGATTATCCCTTAACCGTTTATCTTGACTACCACGCGACGATTGACCAAATCGTTCAATCTCCAGGTAATGCCGCCCTCAACGCCATTAACCAATTTGATACCACACCACTCTATAACAATGCTCGTTATCGCTACCTGCTCAATGCAGGAAGAAAACAACGCTGGCAAGATTTTTTAGTCATATCACCCAACACACCAAACGACATTCGCCTGCAATGTTATTACTACCAAGCGCAGCTTGATGCGGGCAATAAAGACATCGCATACAAAGGGATTGAACGTTTATGGGTACACGGTTATTCGCGCCCTAAAGAATGCGACCCGGTATTTGATATGTGGACAAAAGCAGGCTATCGCACTCAAGAAGTCATTTGGCAACGTTTGTTATTGAGTTTTCATGCCGGACAAAGCAGTTTATTAAGTTATTTGTCGCAAAAAGTGACCACTCACAGTCGCGAAGCAAAGTTACTGGTGTCGGTATACCGAGACCCGAACACCCTTCGCCATATCAACAAATTTAATAGTTCAAAACCGATTATTGGCAATATTGTCGACGCCGGTTTGCGTAAACTCGCCCAAAAAGACTTACATCAAGCCATTAAACTGTTTGTTAAATATCAAAAGGCTAACCGATTTGACCAGGCTGATGCTGTAGAGCTTAATCGATATTTAGTTCGTAGAGCCCTAATCAAACAAGATCAAAAGCTGCTTAGCCATATCGACAAGATGCTGCCGCTATTAGGGTTTGATGACTTATATGAAATGCGATTGCGCTGGGCACTGCGAGAGCTTGATTACACCACAGTCAATAAATACCTTGCGCTATTAAGTGACGAAGGCAAAGCCAACCCACGCTGGATGTACTGGCAAGCCAAAATGATGACCAGTAAAGACAACACGAAAGCGACACAATTGCTGCAGGCATTAAGCAGTCAACGTAACTTTTATGGATTTACCGCTGCACAGGCCTTAGGTAACCCATTGTCGATGAACAACGACAACCTCGCGCCTAACCCTGAACTGCAAAAACAGTTACATCAAGACAAAGGTTTAGCTCGTGTCATTGAATTAATGGCACTAGACAAACGCATCGATGCCCGCAGCGAGTGGGTCTATTTAATGCGACGTCACAACAGTGAACTAACCGCACAATATGGCTTGTTTGCACTCGAACAAGGCTGGCATGGGTTCAGTGTAGAATCCAGTATTCAGGGCCAATTATGGGACTCATTAGCCCTGCGTTTCCCACTGGCATCTAATGACGAATTTGTTAGCGCCAGTAAAAAGTATAACGTCAATATTGATGAGATCAGAGCCATTTCTCGCCGCGAAAGTGCCTTTTACCCCTACGCTACATCAGGTGTAGGTGCACGAGGCCTAATGCAGTTAATGCCAGCAACCGCAAAACAAACAGCCCAAAGGCACAAAATCTCCTACAACAACGTAAAAGAGTTATACGACCCTAAAGTGAATATCATGCTAGGCAGTGCGTATTACAGCGAACTACTCAAGCAGTTTGGTCAAAACCGAGTCCTTGCCACCGCCGCATACAATGCCGGTCCTGGGAGTGTTCGCCGTTGGTTACGGGCATCAAATGGTACATTAGATGTCATGACATTTATTGAAACAATTCCATACACAGAAACCCGAGAGTATGTCCAAGCCGTATTAAGTTACCGGATGATTTACCAACAAAATGGACAATCTAGCGATAGCATGTTTAGTTCTAAAGAACTGAACTACCGATACTAGCTTTATCTGCACGCTCAGGGTAACGTAACAGCTTGATAGCACCATTGGTCATCAAGCTGTTAAAACCATTAAGCGATAACCTCAATACGTTGAGGTTTACAGACTGGGAGCGAACGTGTCGCAATCAACTATCGAAACTTTATTAGCACAACTAGAAAGCGTCTTACTGGGTAAGCCTGAACAAATTAAGCTTGCCGTAACCTGCATTTTGGCCAAAGGTCACTTATTAATAGAAGACCTTCCTGGCATGGGTAAAACCAGCCTATCCCAGGGCATCGCTAGCAGTTTAGGCATGAGCTACCAACGCATTCAGTTTACCAGCGACATGCTGCCGGCTGACATTCTTGGAGTATCGATTTACAACAAAGAGCAACAACAATTTGTATTTCATAAAGGGCCAGTATTTAACCAAATGCTGCTCGCCGATGAAATAAACCGTGCCAGCCCCAAAACCCAAAGCGCGCTTCTTGAGGCCATGGCTGAGCAACAAATCACCCTTGACGGCATCACTCATCATTTAAGCTCGCCGTTTTTTGTGATTGCTACTCAAAATCCATTAGATCAAGCCGGCACCTTCCCGTTACCAGAATCACAACTTGACCGCTTTATGATGCGGATTTCGATTGGCTACCCAAGTCATGAGGCCGAATTGGCCATGTTAAAAACTCACACACAAGCGAGCAAACAAGCGCAGTTAGCTCAGTGCATTACTCCACAAGAATTGTTATTACTTCAACAACAAGTGGCACAAGTGGCAGCCTCTGATGCAGTACTAAACTACCTTATTGCCTTGGTCGATTTTTCGCGCCAGCACGATGTGGCCAGTGGTTTATCGCCTCGGGCCAGTATCGCGCTATTGCAAGCTGCAAAAGCATGGGCGTTTATCCATCAGCGTCAATATGTGGTGCCTGAAGATATCCAAGCGGTATTTGCATCGATTGCCGAGCATCGCATTCGTAGCAGCAGCCAGTTTCAGGGGCAAGCACTGTCTGACACCATCCTTGCCAGTGTTAATCCGATCCGCTAAGGCTAAGGGTTAACATGGACAAACAACGCGCCAAATCAGCTAAGTCAACATACAGCCAACCGTCGTGGTTTTTGCGTGCTATTCCGGCATCGGTAACTCAACGCTGGGACCGCTGGCTAAAAAGGCGCTTACCGCCACAAAAGCACATCACCTTAAGCCACCGCAGCATTTTTATCTTGCCTAGCGGCTTTGGTTTATTTTGGATAGGCCTTATCGTACTACTGTATTTATTTGGCACTAACTATCAAAATAACCTGGTTATTGGCTTAAGTTTATTATTGGCCAGCGTGTTAAACACCTGCATTATTTACAGTTACAAAAACCTTGCCGGACTTAGCTTTAATGCCATAAACCCCCCTATTGCGTATGCGGGTGATAGCACACCGTTTCCGATAATGCTCACCGCCAATGCCAGCAATAAGCATACAGACACAACCCATCAACAAATCTGTTTGCAATTTAGCCACCAGCGCCATACGCGGCTTAAACACATGGAACAACAAACGATTGCCACTGTGCCGTTTGAACACCCTAAACGCGGTTACCTAAACCCCGGCAGGATAAAAGTGTCATCTCATTTTCCACTAGGTTTATGCCGTGCATGGTCTTATGTAGACCTTGATATTCAACACGTGATTTTTGCAAAACCCGAAGCCAGCGACATCATTCTTACCAGCCAAGTGAGCGACAACGACAGTCAATATGAGCACGGTAAATTACGCCCTGGCGTTGATGACTACAAAGGCTTAAGAGCATATGTGCCAGGTGAGTCACTAAAGCAAGTGGCATGGAAACAATGGGCACAAGACAAAGGCATGCTGTCAAAAGAGTTTGCCGAGCCAGAAGGCTTGCCCGTATGGCTCAACCTCGCCAATACTAGCGGAAAAGACATTGAGCAACAGCTTAGCCGTTTAGCTTGGCAAGTTGATAAACTCAGCCAATCAAAGCAAATTTTTGGGCTAAAACTTGGACACACCGTAATCAATCAACAAACCGGCGAAGCCCATCGTATTGCATGTCAAACGGCTATTGCCACCTATCAAGTGTATGGCAGCATCAATCCTGATTTTACACCAAGTACAGCACAGGTTGAGGCGACATAATGAAAGACAACTTTGACGCAATCATCAGCCGCAACACCCTTTTTTGGCTGCTAATAACCAATGTTGCTGTGCTAAGCCCGTTATACGAACAAGCCACACTCTGGAGCATCGGCATTTGCGCCATTTGTTTTGTGTGGCGGATAGGTATTTACCTAGGCAAAGTAGCTGCACCGCCAAAATTCTTAGTCACATCTTTAGCTATCGGGGCCGCTATCACCCTCGCCTTAGTCTCAACTGAAATCGGTTTACTCAAAGCGTTAATCAACCTGCTCATATTAGGATATGCCCTTAAATACATAGAAATGCGTGAGCAACGCGATGTTAAAGCCATTGTATTGGTAGGGTATTTTCTTATCGCCCTGACATTACTAGACCAACAGGGCATGCTCAATACCTTGCATTTACTTGTGGTTGTGATCATCAACACCGGTATTTTAGTGAGCGTTTATCAAGATAAATCTAACAAGCTGGCCAACCTTAGTTTTAGCGTTAAATTAGTACTACACAGTTTACCGTTAGCCATACTTTTATTTGTGGTATTTCCGCGTTTAGGGCCATTGTGGATGGTACCTAACATGAAGTCAGCCACCACAGGCTTATCTGATGAAATGTCATTTGGCGACATCAATAAGTTGACTCGCTCCGCCGAGCTGGCTTTTAGAGTGGGATTTGATAACCCAGACGGAAGTACCACAGGCCCTGCAAATCAAGATTTATATTGGCGTACATTAGTCATGGAAAACTACGACGGTAAAACATGGCGCCAAGACCCAAGCATTAAAGATTTACAACGCCAGGCGTTCTTTCAAAAACCACAACGCGATAGGCCGATTGCTTCAGCGCAAAATAAAATTGAATACGTTGTCATTAGCGAGCCAAGCCATCAAAAGTGGTTATATGGTCTCGACGAAGCCTTTAGTGAAAACAGCCAAATTGTTGAACTGCCAGATTACACTTTGTATTCACTTAGGCCTATCGATCAACGAATAAGTTACCGCGTCACCTCATACCCCAATAATGTTATGGAGTTAACGTTAAAGGATAATACTAAAAAGCTCAATTTGGCATTACCTGCAAACAGTAATCCTAAAACCCACGCCTTAGCAAAAAAGTTTACGCAAGACTATCCCGAACCGCAGGCTCGGATAAACGCGATGATGAATTACTTTGCCGAACAAGCCTATTACTACACCTTGAGCCCACCGACCGTTGGCGAGCAACAAATCGATGATTTTTTATTTGATAATCGCGCCGGTTTTTGTGCTCATTACGCCTCAGCCTTAGTGTTTATGGCCAGATCAAGCGGTCTGCCTGCGCGCATGGTAACAGGCTATCAAGGCGGTGAGTACAATCCACAAGCAGGTTATTACAGCGTTTATCAATATATGGCTCATGCATGGACAGAAGTGTGGCTAGAAGGTAAAGGCTGGCAGCGTTTTGACCCAACAGCAATGATAGCGCCCCAGCGAATTTTAGATGGCTTTGATGCCACATTTGACAGCCAAAGTAGCTATTTACAAGACAGCCCCTTCAGCCCTTTAAGAATGAAACAATACACCTGGCTCAACGAGTTACGCCAACAGATCTCAAGCCTCGATTACTATTGGAGCGTGTGGGTACTGGGCTTTGATGAAGAGCGAAAACAGCAAGTGTTATCTAAACTGCTAGGAGATGTCACCAGCAGTAAAATTGCGTTAATGATGATACTCAGCTTTATCGTTATTGCCTTAATCATTGGTTATTATGCGGGCCTATTTAATATTGATAACACAGAAGATCCGCTCAATAAACGTTACAATTTGATTTGTCAGCGTTTGGCTAAAAAAGGCGTGCCGCGCCCACAAGGGCAGACGCCAAGCGACTACGCCAAAACTGTTGAGGCTAAGCTGCAACAACACCCTGCTATTGCCACAAAATTTATGGCATTAAGTGATGAGTTTATGGTGCTTAAATACCAACCGCTAAGTGCTGAACAAACTCAGCAACACATGAAACAATTTATGCGTTTGTATCGTCTGTTACGCCTACGCTTATTGCGCAGTTGATCTGCAAACAGCCTAGCCAATGGCGAGTTTTGATTGCTGAAATTAGTCAGAGTCCATAGAATGAATTAATGTCAAATCAGCGAGTTGCCCATGCTTACCTTAATTCAATCAAATCAAATGGAAGTGTTATCGCAGCAGTTAGCCAAACTGCTTGCAATGAGCTCAGATAACAAGAGCATATTAAGTGGTGAGCATATTCTGGTACAAAGCCCAGGCATGTCGACTTGGCTGCGATTAGAAGTGGCTAAACACAACGGTATTGCAGCGGCACTGACCTTTCCATTGCCATCGAGCTTTACTTGGCAATTATGCCATGACTTACTGCCCAATGTGCCCAAAGACAACGCCTTTACAAAAGCAGCCATGACATGGAAACTCATGGACTTATTGCCAGGCTTGTTAGACAACAGCGACTTAGGCCCGTTAAAACAATATTTAACACCACAAACAAAATCTGCCGAAAATACACAACCCAACCAAGAAAACAGCCAGGAATACGGGCAAACATTGCAGGCTAATGACACTGCCCATGACGCCATAAAGCTGTTTCAATTGTGCGGACGTATTGCCGACATTTTTGACCAATATTTAGTCTATCGTCCTGAGTGGATCCTCGCCTGGGAGCAAAACCAAGCGTTAAGCCAAATGGATAAACCGCTTGAATTAGATCAAAACCAGCGTTGGCAGCCCATATTGTGGCGAGCACTGGTGGAGTATAATCGCAACCAACTGCAAGCAAGTCATTACCACAGGGCAAATTTACACGCAGATCTCCTGGCTGCGCTGATAAACCCAGACACAGACTTATCCATGTTACCTGAGCGTTTATATGTGTTTGGTATTTCGTCCATGCCGCCGCAAACCCTTGACGTACTTTATCATTTAGCGTCGCGAATTGACGTCATCATACTGTCATTAAGCCCTTGTCAGCATTATTGGGGCGACATAGTTGAACCCAAAGCCCGAGCAAGAATGGCTCTTCAATACGCCAATAAAAAACAGCTTGAACAAGGCTGGGAAGACAAGCTCGAAGTCGGAAATCCATTGCTGGCAAACAATGGCCAAATGGGCCGTGAATTGCTGGATTTAATGTTAAGCCTCCCCCCAGAGCACACCGACTTTGGCTATGACTGTTATGTAGAACCCGAGCCAAATAATCTCTTACGGGGTGTGCAATACGACATATTGCAAATGGAAACTTTAGGCCAACCTTTAGGCCCAGATGCCGATATATATCAAGATATTGACGCACGCCGAGAACTCTCCCCTAATGATGATTCAATTACACTGCGCAGTTGTCATAGCGCATTAAGAGAAGTTGAAACCCTACACGACCATTTGCTTGAACTGTTATCAAACGATGCGAGCTTACATCCCAAAGACATTGTGGTGATGATGCCAGATGTCGCCGCTTACGCACCGTTTATCGATGCCGTATTTGGTACCGCCAACAGCCAATATTTTACCGATAAAAACCCGCAAAAAGGTGACTACTATCTGCCCTATGCCATCGCCGACCGAGGCGCAGCACAAGAGTCACCCTTAATTAACAGTTTTTTAAATCTACTGAACATAAACCAAAGCCGTTTTGGCCTGACTGAAATAATTAGCATATTAGAAGTGCCAGCCATTTTGCGTCGTTTTGAACTCGATGATGACGAATTGTCGCTTATTCGTCGCTGGCTAGACGAGGCTAACGTGCGCTGGGGACGCGACGAACACACTCGCAGTCAATTAGGGGTATTACCCTTTACTCAAAACTCATGGGCTTTTGGCATTAAACGGCTCATATTAGGTTATGCGTTTAACGATCAAGCCGACATATACCAGGGCGCGTTAACGGTACAAGGGATTGAAGGCCAATCATCTCAAGCACTCGGTAAACTGCTTAACTTTTTAGAAACCATAGACACCTACTACAGCTTATTTGCTCGCGATTTTAGTACACGCGAACGCCTAAGCCAGTTGCAACAATTACTGGCCGACTGCTACGACACCAATGATGACGAACGTGAGCAAATACAGGCCATTCGTGATGCCTTAGTTGCACTGGAAACCGAACTCGACAATGCGGGCCATCAAGGCAAGGTCAATATTGAAGTATTAAAACAATGGTTTAATCAACGGTTAACCGAATCCCGCGTTGGCCAACGTTATCTTGCTGGTAGCATTAACTTTTGTACCTTAATGCCAATGCGTTCAATCCCGTTTAAGGTGGTGTGCCTACTGGGCATGAACGATGGCGTATATCCTCGAGTACAACACCCTGTAGGCTTTGACTTAATGGCCCACTTTGGCCCTAAAAAAGGTGACCGCTCTCGCCGCCTAGACGACCGATATCTGTTTTTAGAAGCCTTACTGTCTGCTCGTCAGCAACTGTATATCAGCTATATTGGCCACAGTGAACGCGACAATGCTGAGCGGATCCCATCAATGCTAGTGTCTGAATTAGTGGAATATTGCCAACTCAGCTACCTACCATCGGCACTAAAACGTCAACACGAACACACTGGCAACATCAGTGCCGAAGACGCTGACAAACAAGTGTTGCAACAACTCATTCAAACCCAGCCATTACAGCCGTTTGATGTAAAATTATTCAGTACCAATGCCCAACATAACGGTCATTTACAGCAAAGTTATAATGCACAGTGGTGTCCACCCGCTAAGCAAGGAACGTTTAGTATGCCATTTTTCAATCAGCCATTGCCCTTATCAGCAGAACAAGCTGACGAAGTGTTTGCTCATGCTCATATTGACATCCAAGGTGTCAAAGTTGTTGAACTAGAGCTGTCATCACTGATCCGTTTTTACCGTAATCCAGCGCAATTCTTTTTTAATCGCAGCCTAAAAGTAGATTTATCACTAGACATTCAAGCAGATGACAATGACGAACCTTTTAGTCTTAATGCCCTTGAGCGCTTTGTATTGCAATTGTCTATGGTCAATAACGCCATTGAAAATAAACTGAGCGTGCCAGACGATGCATTAATCAACAGATTAAAGGTCAGTGGCGAGTTACCCATGGCGCCTTTTGATAACGTGTTGCTCGCACAATACCAACGCGACATTACGCCACTTATAAACCGTGTGCAGTTTTTACAAGACGATCAACCCATGCACACGGTCAATATCGACTTGTTATTTGACATGAAAACCCAAGACAGCAGCTCGCCATTACGGGTTAACCTCGTTGGCCGCATTGATGATATTTTACCCAAAGGATTAGTCAATTATCGCCCAGGTACAGCACACGGGCGTGATTTTATTCGCATCTACTTACGTCATTTGTGCCTAAATGCCATGGCCGGGCAGCAAACCACTCAATCTGAACATTGCGCCAAACACGGTTACAGTTACTTACTCGACATTGGTCATTTTCATGCCTTTGCTCCACTCACATCAGAACAAGCAACAAGCCAATTATTGCGCTTTATCGAGTGTTTTATTCACGGTCAACGCCAGCCCTTATGTTTTATGCCTAAAACGGCCTTTGCTTACGTTGAAGCCGAAGGTGATCACCAGGAAAAACTGCTTAAAGCGAAAGCCAAATGGGATGATGGCCAAAATCAATTTGGTGAAGGGTTTGACCCGCACAATCAACGATTATTTCAATTTCCTGACGATTTCAACGAAGCCACCTTTGGCCAACTCAGTCATCACTTATTGCAGCCCATGTTAAGCCTGTATACCAAAGATAAGTTGGCCGAATTAGACACTTTTGTCAGTAAAAGTGCCGTAGAGGTATTAAGCCAATTTATTGCGAAATCGCACAATGTTGGAGCACAATAATGACCAATAATGTCACACCATTAAATGCCCTAACATTGCCTTTTTATGGTACAAGCTTAATCGAAGCCAGTGCCGGCACAGGTAAAACCTATACTATATCGGGATTATATTTAAGGCTGCTGCTTGGCCATGGCGGCTACACCCCATTAACTTGCGAGCAAATTTTAGTGGTTACCTTCACGAATGCCGCCACTGAAGAGCTTCGCGACAGGATCCGTAAACGCATTAACCTCGCATTTAAACGTTTTTTGGGTCTACCAATTAACGACCCGTTTATTGAACAGCTATATCAAGACACAACAGAAGATGAGCGCCCAATTGCCCTGCGCCGCCTCGATTTAGCGCTAAAATCATTAGATGAAGCCGCCATTTTTACCATTCACGGGTTTTGCCAGCGCATTTTGTCAGACATGGCCTTTGAGTCGTCACTCTTGTTTGAGTCTGAATTCACCTTAGATGACAGCGAATTTTTACATCATGCCGTGCGCGATTTTTGGCGAGAGGTCTGCTATCCACTCCCGCCGCTGTTAGCCCAGGCCATTAGCGAACACTTTGCTGAGCCAGACGATTTAGCCAAAAGCTTGCGCCCGCTGTTAGGCGCAACTCAGGCAAAGTTAGCGAATAACCCCATTGCATTTGACAAGCTCAGCGAACAATTAACCGTCTGTTTGAGCCGGTTTAAGCGCTTGTGGCAAGCCAAACAACAAGACACCTTTGAATTACTCAGCGCATTACCGCTAAATGGCCAACGCTTTGGTAAAGCCAGCGACAATTACCCCAAACTTGCCAAAGTATTTGACGACATCAGTCACTGGGTTGCCGTTGGTCAGGGCTTACCACCTATAAAAGCCCTAGAACACATTGCCTTATCCGATTTAAAGCTAAACAAAGGCGGTGTAGTTCCAACGGCAGCACAAGCTCCACTGCTTGAACACATCGATACGTTACTTGAGTTAATACAACAGCTTATACCATCGTTTTTAGTCCGTGCACGCGACGGTATTCGCCAGCGTTTTACCGGGCAAAAACAGCAACGCAACTTAATGACACCTGACGACCTATTGCTCAGTTTAGCCATAGCGCTCAGCCACAATCCACTCACTTTAGGCCAAGCGATTGCAGCGCGATTTCCTGTGGCATTAATCGATGAATTCCAGGATACCGATCCACTGCAATTTGCCATTTTTAATCAGGTATATCAGCAGCCATTAGCATCACAACTTGAACTCGAACCACACCAAGACAAAGCACCTGGTAAACTCAGTTTGTTAATGATCGGTGACCCTAAACAGGCCATTTATGCCTTTAGGGGCGCAGATATTTACACTTATATCGCTGCGCGGCAACAAACCCAGGCCCACTATAACTTAGACACAAATTATCGCTCATCGTCATCATTAGTCGCGGGCGTTAATCAGTTATTTAGCCAGCATACCAATCCATTTATAAACAGCGAAATCCCGTTTGATCTCGTCAAAACGCCAAGCTCTGCCACTCATAAAGTGCTTAAAGAAGCAACAAAGCGTAAAGACACATTGAGGATAAAACTGTTAGCTGAAGACAGCGATATTGGGCTCAATAAAGCCACAGCAAGACAAAAACTGGCCAGCGATACCGCCAGTGAAATAAAACGCCTACTCACAGAGTCGCAACAAGGCCATTGCGGTATTCAAACGGCCAAAAATGAACCCGATGAGCCACTCATCGCTAAACACATAGCCGTCCTGGTGCGCGACCGTAACGAAGCCGCTATCATGCAGGCTGAGCTTTCAGCACGGCAAATAGGCGCAGTGTTTCTTAGCCGTGACAGCGTATTTAACACCCTTGAAGCCCGTGAAATGGCCATTCTATTACACGCATTAGCTACGCCTAAAAATGAACGGGCTATTCGAGCGGCACTCGCCACAGAGCTTGTGGGTTTTAGTGCTCTGCAAATTCATCAATTTAATCAAGACGAAGAGCAGCGCCAGCAAGTCCTCAGCCAATTTATACATTGGCATGAGCTTTGGCTGCAGCGTGGTGTAATGCCAGCATTACTCAATTTTGCCAGTGAAACCCAATTAATTCATCGCTACTTATCGCTGTCGCAAACCAATACCACAAGAGACATTGCCGAGAATGATGACAATGATGACGCGCCGCTGAGCACCAAAGGTTCAGGCGAGCGACGCCTAACCGACTTTAGACATTTAGCAGAATTGCTTCAACAAAAGGCTACCGAACTCGACGGCAGCAGCGCCTTAATCAATTGGTACGAACAACAACTTATCAGCACCCAAAGCGGTGATGAGCAACAGCTACGCCTAGAGAGCGAACAAAACCTGGTGCAAATTGTCACCATACACAAAAGCAAAGGCTTAGAATATCCGGTGTGCTTTGTGCCGTTTATCAGCCTGGCCAGAAATAACAACCGACGCCCAACGCCCATGCTTTACCATCAAGGCGAACAATTAGTGTGGGACATAGACGCCACCGATGAAGGTTGGGAGCAATTAAAGCAAGAGATTCTCGCCGAAGACTTACGCCTACTTTACGTCGCATTAACGCGGCCTGTGTACCTATGTTACTTATATATTGCCAATCAAAGCAGAATATTAAAGGCTGGGATCAGTAGCCAACTTCACGAAACTGGCATTGGCTATTTGTTGGGGATCACCGATAAAAACACCGACTTTAATCTTATTCAAACCAAGGTTAAACACATTGCCACTATCGATGCCATCAGTGTTGAACAAGTCAGTGACGCCATAGACACCAGCTCACTGGCTAAAATCGACGATAACGACATTGAGCTATGCGCCAAACAAGTCACTCGTAAGCAAAGCCTTGCATGGCGCGTTGGCAGTTATTCAGGTTTGGTTAAACACCTGCCCCACGAACGAGTCGCCCCAGGCGCTGACGATGAAGACTTTAGCGACGAACTGCTGCAATTGCAGTTACAAGATGAAACCCTAGACGAGCCACAACTTGACCGTTTTAGTTTTGAACGCGGTGCCAATGCCGGTAGCTTTATGCATTTAGTCTTAGAGCTATTTGACTTTACAAAAGCCGATACCGAACTGCCAGGCGCACTGCAAAAAGCCATGAAGCAATATGGCTTTGATGAAACGCTCTGGTTTGACCCATTAAGTTTGTGGTACCAGCAAATTTTAGCGACGCCGTTAACCAAGCATCAATCAACAAACACGGGATCAGACGCCATCTGCTTAATGCAATTACCGCTGAAGCAAACCCGTGTCGAAATGGAGTTTTATCTGCCTATTTCAGCTTTACAAGCACAGCAATTAAACCCGATTTTACAACAATACGGGTATATTGCCGGCCTCGACTTTGACACCTTGCAAGGCATGTTAAAAGGCTTTATCGACTTAACCTTTGAACACCAAGGTCGCTTTTACATCGCCGATTATAAATCGAACCATTTAGGTAATCACTTTTCAGACTACAACCAAACCGCCATGGAAAATGCGATTAACAGCCACCGTTATAACTTGCAGTACATTTTGTATACCCTAGCGTTACACCGCTATTTAAGCCTTAGGCTTCCGGGCTACAACTATCAACAACATATCGGTGGATGCTATTACTTATTTTTACGTGGTATGAGCCCAGATCACCCCGGCTGCGGCGTGTTTTTTGATAAGCCACCTCAAGCATTAATTGAACAACTTGATACGCTATTTATGGGGCAACACCCCACATCGACGGTGGAGGCGCCATCATGTTAATGCTGACACAACCAATTGGCGAGCTACTAAAACAGTGGCAAGAACAACGCATAATTACACCGTTAGACCGCCACTTTGCTCTGGAATTGGCAAGAATAGAATCGATTTCAACGACAGATGACCACTCAGACAATGGATCTTCTGCATTATTTTTATTGGTTTGCGCCCTCTTAAGCCAACAATTATCAAACCAACACAGTTGCTTGGTGATTGAGCAGATAAATCTGGCCAATCCCATGACAGAAGACACGCACAGGCAAACGCAAGTCAATTGCCAAATTACAATAAGCCACAATCAACTCATTGAGCATATTAGTCAATTCGATGCGGTTGGCGCTGGTGGTGAAAATAAGCCACTCATTTTAGAACACGGCCGCCTGTACCTAAATAAATACCACTTTTTTGAAACGCAAGTGGCCAACAAACTCACTCAACTGGCATCTCAGCCCATCAAAATCGATCTGAGCCAAAGCCAGTTACCGCAGCTTATTGAAAGCCTATTTAAGGCTAACTCGACACACCAACAAACGTTTGACTGGCAAAAAATCGCCACGGCGACTGCATTACTCAACGCATTAGCCGTGATCACTGGCGGCCCGGGCACAGGTAAAACAACCACAGTCACTAAGTTGCTATTGTTACTGCTGACACAATCGAATCTCACCATTCGTTTAGTAGCCCCCACAGGCAAAGCAGCAGCAAGATTAAGCGAATCCATTAAAGCTTCCAAACAGCGTTTGCTTAATGAATTATCCAACCTGGAAAACGCAAGCATTGCTAGGGTATTGAATGATGCATTAACGCGGATCCCTGAAGAAGCCTCAACACTGCACAGGTTATTAGGTGTCATTCCTAATTCGCATCAATTTAGGCACCACCAGCACAATCCATTGCGATTAGATCTACTCGTGGTTGACGAAGCCTCAATGGTCGACTTACCCATGATGTACAAATTGCTTAGCGCCCTACCACCTCACGGCAGACTGATATTGTTGGGCGATCAAGATCAGCTCGCCTCAGTCGAAGCCGGGGCGGTACTGGCTGATATTTGTGTCGGATTAAAACAAACTTCTGCTCACGCAACCACACCCTGGTCAATGCGTTACAGTGCCAGCCAAGCACAAAATATTGCCAACTTAACCGGTCAAGATGTGAGTCAATTTATTCATCCACAACCGCAAATCGGTGACAGCTTATGCATGTTAATGCACAGTCATCGTTTTAAAGGCGATGCCGGTATCGGCCTATTAGCCAATGCGGTAAATCAAGGCAATACCACGGCTATTGCGCAAGTGTGGCAAAGTAATCATGCCGAACTACATTGGTTTGAACATACGCAGGATCTACAAAGTCAAAATCAGGGTAAACAGCAATTACTCACAATGTCAGTGCAGGCATATGGTGAATATTTACAACAAATTCAAGCTAACCAACACGCCTTTGCTAGTGCAAGTCAGGGGGGGGATCACATATTTAATTTGCCTCATAGCGAGCAAAGCATCATCGATAGCTTTAACCAATACCGTATTTTATGTGCCATGCGTGCCGGTGAATTTGGCGTTGAAGGGATCAACATTGCAATGACCGAAAGCTTAACTCAGGCTAAGTTAATCAGTGCTCAGGGCGAGTTTTACCTTGGCAGACCGATCATTATTCAAAGTAACGACTACAACCTAGGCTTATTCAATGGCGATATTGGCTTAATTTTACAAGACCGCAATAAACCTGAGCGATTAATGGCGCATTTTGTGATGGCTGATGGCAGCTTATTAAAAGTATTACCAGCAAGATTACCAAGCCACGAAACCTGCTACGCCATGACGGTACACAAAAGCCAAGGCAGCGAATTTGATAAAGTCAGCTTTGTATTGCCGCCGCGCCCTAGCCTGTCACAATGGCAACTGCTCACCAAAGAATTGCTTTACACCGCCATTACCCGAGCTAAAAACCATTTTTACTGTTTAGGCACAAGCCAATTATTTGAAAAGGCCAGTAAACAAGCCACCTCAAGAGCCTCAGGTTTAGCATGGCGATTATGGGGTGAAGATGACACAAAGTAATAAATACTCCCCCCTTTTGCAGGGGGTGTTCTTAGCACGAATAGATCATCCTTTTTGATAAGTGTCACAGAGGATTTTTAATGTTATTTTGCTTGGCTTAAGGGTTAAATTTAACAACAATCACTAAAAGGACATTAGAATTGAAAAACACCTTAGCAACAATAATGTTGGCACTATGTTTACTCCCTGCAACAGCCTTTGCCCGCGATGATATTGGCAATTACGCGATCGCAGATGCCATGAGCACAGAACATGCTAAAAACAAACTTGGCGACAGTATCCGTTTTTATTTTGGCGATCAAACTTATGGTGACCCCCAGCAAACAATGGGGGAATTTAGCACCAGTAAAAAAACCAACGCCTTTAATAAAACCGATTTAGAGGCATGCCAATGGGTATTTTTATCGGCGATGATTGCTTTAAAAGATCGTGCGATAAAAGAAGGCGGCAATGCGGTGGTTGAGATTAAATCAAACTACAAACACAACCTCACCAGCAGTAATGACACGTTTCAATGTGGTGCGGGCGCATTAATGGCAGGTGTCGCATTAACGGGAAAAGTAGTAAAACTCTAATTTATGCGTCTAGACATAACCATCAAACATCGTTTGATGGTTATTTTGTTATTGGTAATTAGGATAACCTGCCAACAATACGGTATCCTTAGCCAAAATAGTTAACCGCAGCCTTTAATGCCTTCAAATCTTATTGCCAAGTTTACCGATATTACGCCTAGCACCTCACCTCAATCAGGCAGTGCTATCGACACCGCTACGCCAAGCCAAAATCCGATAACCTGCTCAAATTGCCAAGCCTGTTGCTGCCGATTAGAAGTGATGTTAATCACCGAAACCGGCGTACCCAAAGCCCATATAGCCAAAGATAATTGGGGCGGAGAAGTGATGCGCCGACTTGATGATGGTTGGTGCGCAGCCCTAGACAGAGACACCATGATGTGTTCAATTTACGAGCTAAGACCACTTATTTGCCGTGAGTTTGAGATGGCAGAATATGAATGTGAATCTGAGCGTAAGGCATTTGGCATTTAACGATTGGCGTTATTGCTGGCGACTGATAGCTTACCTCCAGCACTAACTACCAGCAAATAGCGCACCTGGCTAGCTATCAGTTATTTGAATATAACATCTCTGGTAAAGCCCAGCTTGTCACCTGATGCTGCCCTTGCCAATCTTCAATCGTTAACCAGATTTTATGCTCTGCACGCAATACTTCAGGCGCAATGGCATGCACTTCTTGTCCATGTTGGCTACCGTGTAAAATCCCTGCGTCACCAGAGGTTAAAGTCGCTAATGGCAAAGGTGCTGTTCCAATGGTTAAATATGCCTGGCGGATTGTACTCACCTGCCCTTTACTAAATAAGAGTAAAAAGTCTTTGGTGTAAGTGCCATCATGCAGATATGGGGCATCTACATTGTAAGGAATTGGCGTAACTTCAAATGCCCCCAGCTCCTGAGTGGGCAGCGCATCAGGAAATTGCGGAAACAGAGACTGATATAAAAAATAGCCAACGAGCACTAATATTAAGCCATTGATTTTATATTTGTAACGGTTCCAAAGCGTGTTTTGCATGCGGGCCATTAGTGACTCTCCTGTTTAACAAAATGCGAGTTAACACTCGAGGTGTCGTCTACATTAGCTTTGGCTGCTTTAACGGTTCGCCCTGCCCACATTAAAAAGCCTGTAATAGACATGCCCGTGAGAAAAATGCCAAAAACAAACCAAATCGCTTTTGTCCACAGCCCACCAATTGTGCCGTAATGCAGCGGATCGGCAATGTGCGATAGCGTTTGTAATGTGGTCATTTTTGCAGGTGTTCGCTCGCTTTCAATCGCTCCATTCCATGGGTTAACTGTTACACCATAAGCGTATTGGTCATAAAAAATATGATCGCCTTCACCATACACTTTATACGTATCTCTTTGGTGCTCTGGCAGCATGACATAGGTACTTTTAAAGCCAGGAAATTGCTGCTCAGCAACCTGTAATGCATTAGACAATGTATAAGGTCTTGTCGGCGCCTCATTAGACGACATAGGCACCTGACTGACTTCAATTAACGGTGCGTGCTCTTCAAGCTCAATATGATTGTGCCACATCATCGCTTGTGCCAAATACCACAAACCAGTAATGCTCATCAGCAGCAAAAACCACATCGACCATACACCCGCTAAACGATGTAAATCTGCAAGCAGTGTTTTTTTGCCTTGAGTAATACGTAATTTAGGTTGAGTAAAAGCCCGCCAGAAATTTTTATACACTACCAGCCCAGTAATGAGCGCGCCAAGCATCACAATGGCCATTGCACAAACAATGTAATAGCCCACGCTGTAATTACTATGCCAAGGAAACAGCAACCAGCCATGCAAAGACCGCATAAAATTAATGAAGGTGATGCCTTGGTTAATCTCCTGAATGTCACCTGTGTATTGGTTGACATAGGCAATAGCAAACGGCACGTCTTTATCGGTAAAAATAACCGCATTAACCAAATAAGGCTCAAAACTCATAACCGTTGAAATACTGGCCGTTGGGTGCGCTTGCTGAACAATCTCTACCAGTTCCGACATCGGTTTTTCTTGGACTTGCTGTGGATTACTTGCACGAGCTTCAGGGTTAGTCAGCCAGGTTAACTCATGGCTAATGACTGAAATGGTCCCTGTAAGGCACACAAAACAAAAAATGATCCACACGGGTAATGAAAACCAGCCATGCAGTTTAAACCAAAATCGATTATTAAGTTTTGCCATTTGTCTTCCGGATCGGTTCGCGGCCTAGGTAAAGACCAATATTGCCAATATGCTAATACGATTGATAATTAATCTCAACAATAATGTAATGATAATCATTACTAATTGTAAATAATGATTTATTGATCGCGTTTTGTGTTTTTTATCTCAACATTTAGTTGTAAATGATAATGATTAACAATACCATTCGTAAATCTTAACATTGTGTCACATTGTTAATTCCAGTCATCTTAGCAATCAGGTAAGGCAAACCATGCAACCTAAAAATATCTTTGCACTTTCAACATTAGCTTTGGCGATGGGCCTTTTTGTGCAGCCCCAAGCCTATGCAGCAGAGCAGCAAAATGCTGATAACATTGACCAAAATATCGAAAAAATCCAAATTATAGGCGTACGCTATAAACGTGTTAGTCAAGGTGCAACCGGACTAACCATGGAGATTGATGAAACACCGCAATCAATCAGTGTGGTCAGCAACGAGCAAATCACTAACTTTGCCGCTAACAACCTTAATGACGTGCTTCGTCTGGCGACCGGTATCAATGTCGAAGAGTGGGAAACCAACCGTACGCAATATACCTCCCGCGGTTTTGAAATTAAAAGTACCCAAATTGATGGGGTGGGTTTACCAAATGATTGGGGGATTGTGACCGGAGCAATGGAAGCCTATGGTTACAATAAAATTGAAGTTATTCGTGGTGCAAACGGCTTACTTACAGGTATTGGTAATTCTGCTGGCACCATTAATTACGTACGCAAACGCCCAACTAACGAAAATGAAGGTGAAGTGGGTGTGTCCTACGGTACGGACGATTTTAAACGCGTGCA
The DNA here is from genome assembly GCF_019931735.1 of Shewanella inventionis. Lineage (NCBI taxonomy): Bacteria > Pseudomonadati > Pseudomonadota > Gammaproteobacteria > Alteromonadales > Shewanellaceae > Shewanella > Shewanella inventionis. Next base: position 3,568,591 of record NZ_CP082926.1, read on the forward strand.
AGCCGATTACTCAGTCCTGTTAACAGACAGTGGCAGCTGGGCTGTAAGGGTTGTCGCGGTTGCCGAAGATAAAGACTCCTACTTAGACGGCCTAGAAAATGACCGTGGCTATCTTTATGCTGTCGTAGATGGCCAATTAACCGATAATTCAACATTAGCATTTGGCTTTTCTTACCAAGATGCCAACACCGACGGCAATACCTGGGGCGGATTAGTCTTTAACTACACTGACGGCACCCAGGCCGAGTGGGACACAAGCGCAACAACCACCCAAGAATGGACCATGTGGGACACCCTCAATACCACAGCGTTTGTTGAATACACTTACACACTCCCTAATGACTGGGATGTTAAAGTTGCCTATAACCACCAAGGCTTGGAAGACCAAAGCAAATTATTTTACGCCTATGGCACTATCGACAAAGACACGGGCTTAGGTTTAACCGGTTGGCCAGGACGTTATGACACTGACTTCTCAGCTGACTTATTAGACATTACCACTCTTGGGCATTACAGCTTGTTTGGTCAAGATCACGAGATGACCTTAGGATTGAGCGGCTCTCAAAGTAAAAAGTACATGTACCAGTACCCATTTGATTACGCAACAACAACTGCATTTGGCCCTACCCCTGCCTTTCCATATGACATTGATGCCATCCCTGAACCTGAATGGGGCGATAAAGTGGAGTATTCTGACATTGATGTCAGCTTACTGCGCGCATATGGTTCAACCAAATTCAATATCAATGACAACCTGTTCTTAGTCGCAGGCTTTAATGCAATAAAATACACTCGCGAGGGTGTAAATAGTGGCGTTGATATCGACAACGATGAAAGCGAATTCAGCCCTTATGCGGGTGTGGTGTACAGCATCACAGATGATATCAACACCTATTTTAGTTATTCAGACATTTACCAACCGCAAGAGCAGTATGATTACGACGGCTACTTTTTAGCGCCCACTAAAGGGGTTAACTATGAGCTAGGGCTTAAAACCCTTTGGCTTGATAACGACTTAATGGCGACCTTTGCGTTATTTAGTGCTGAGCAAAATAACCTTGCAAGCTACGCAGGCCTTAATGCCAACGGCAATTACTACTATAAAGGGGTGAATGTCGAATCTAAGGGCTTTGAAGTTGAAGTCACCGGACGTATTACAGACAACCTTAATGCAGTATTTGGTTATACCTTGCTTGATGTCGAAGATGAAAACGGCGATAAAGCAAACGAATGGGCCGCGCGTAACGTGGTGAACTTTTCGATGGATTATACCCTGCCACAATTACCCGAAGTGAGTGTTGGCTTGGGCGGTCGATGGCAGTCTAAAACCAAAAATGTTGATTACAACGTCGAGCAAGATGCCTACCTAGTCGTTAATGCTTTTGCCAGCTGGGATGTGTCTGACGACCTCACCTTAAGAGCAAACATTAATAACCTCACTGATGAAAAATACATTAACAGTTTAGCGACTGTTGGCTATTACGGCGCACCAGTAAACGGTTCTGTTAACTTAACCTATCGCTTTTAAATAGCCGCGGCTGAGCGGCTTAACGCACTCAGTATTAATGAGTACTTAAGCCAAATAAATAGCACCATTGTGATTATCATTTTCACGCCTCTTTATACTCGTAAAAAGAGGCGTGATTTTTAACAATCAACACCGCCGAGTTAAGTACCTTAACACGCAAATTCTTGCCGCTAATGTTTATTGAGCATCATCAACCTTATCTGAAGATGATGAATAAAATATATAATAAGTTATTATCCTAATTCAGGGACCAACCTCAAAACCGCGTCAAATAAGCTGAAATATTATTAACTCTTACTTGCACTGCATGGCAGTGGGTCATTATCATAAGCACTAATTTTAGGGCTAATCCAATTCCAATCTAGCCCCTTTCTTTTTTGGTTTTCAGGAGTAAGCATGCCAAAGATTAATCTGCTGTTATTGTGCGGCGGTGGCGGTGCAGAACACGATATTTCGTTAATGTCTGCGCGTTTTTTTGAGTCATCTCTGGCAACGTCAGATAAATTTTCGCTACTAAAATTAGTACTCGACAAGCACGGGCATTACCACACTGAAGACGGTAAGTTATGTGACTTAACCAACCGTCGTGAAATTCGTTTTGAAGATGACAGCACTCCAGCGTGGCCGGTCGATTATGTTATCCCTTGCATTCATGGCTTCCCAGGTGAAACCGGCGATATTCAATCGTATTTTAACTTAATCCAACTACCCTACTTTGGCTGTGAGTCCGAAGCCTCAAGCAATTGTTTTAATAAAATTACCGCAAAAATGTGGTTTTCAGCCCTGGGCGTGCCCAATACACCATACATTTTTTTACATCAACTGGACGATGACGCCATAAAGCAAACTGAAGCGGCATTTAATCAGTGGGGCTCGGTATTTATTAAAGCGGCCTCTCAAGGCTCATCGGTAGGCTGTTATAAAGTCGATGATCAAACCAGTATCGCCAAAGTGCTTAGCGATGCCTTTAGTTATGCACCCTACGTGGTAGTCGAGCAAACGATTCGCGCTCGCGAATTAGAAGTGGCAGTGTACGAATACCAAGGCGAAGTGGTCGCAACCCTGCCCGGTGAGATTATTTGCGACAGCAATACCTTTTACTCATTTGACGAAAAATACGCAAAAAACAGCAAGGCGCGCACCGATGTTGTGGCTAACAACCTTTCAGCCGAACTTAGCCAGCAAATTCGAGATTATGCAATAAAAGCCTTTAAAGGCATGAAGCTACGTCATTTATCGCGTATTGATTTCTTTTTAACTCAAGATAATCAAATTCTGCTTAACGAAATCAACACCTTCCCAGGGCTAACACCGATTTCGATGTTCCCGAAGATGCTACAAAATCACGGCCACGATTTTACAGAGTATTTAATTGATGTGATTGGCAAACAAGTCGATTTATCGTAACGACTTTTGTCATGAACAGGGTTGCGATAAGCACTACGTGTTAAGTGTGAATACAAGACAAAAAAGAAGGCCAGCAATTTGCTGGCCTTCTTCATTTTAGTTTATCGAAAGCGTTTAGAAGCCTTCTACACCCGCCATGTCAGGTAATTGATGCGCAATACCTTTATGACAATCGATACAGGTTTTTTCACCGCTGGCTAAAGACGTTGAATGCATTTGCGATGCACGCTTAGACTGACGAGTAAAATCCATGTAATCAAAGTTATGACAGTTACGACACTCTAATGAGTCGTTAGCTTTGAGGCGGTTCCACTCATTTTCAGCTAAATGGCGACGCTTTGCCTCAAACTTTTCGCGGGTGTTAATAGTACCAAACACCTTACCCCAGACCTCTTTAGATGCCTGCATTTTACGGGCAATTTTATCAGTCCAGTTATGCGGTACGTGACAGTCAGGACACGTTGCCCGCACACCACTTCGGTTAGAAAAGTGGATGGTCGTTTGTAGCTCTTGGTAAACGTTGTTTTCCATTTCGTGACAACCGATACAAAATTGCTCACGGTTGGTTAGTTCAAGGGCGGTGTTAAATCCACCCCAGAAAATGATCCCCGCAATAAAGCCACCGATGGTCAAAAAGCCAAGACTGTAATGGACACTCGGACGACGCAGTATTTTCCACACCAGTTTTAGTTGCTCAAACAGTTTTGCTAACATATTGACTCCTAATGCTTAGCAGCTTTAGCTTTAATTAAATGATCAATATCAACAAAATCATTTTCAACGAGTAACTTGGCATCTAACTGCGGCGCATGGCATTGAGTACAAAAATAACGTCGTGGAGTTAAATCAGCCAAAAAGTTATTATCTCGGTCCATATAGTGCGTCACACTCACCATCGGCGCTTGCGAATGCCCTGTACTCGTACGAGCATGGCATTGCATACACTTATTCACTTTAAGATCAATTTGATAACCATCAATCTTATGTGGAATAACCGGTGGCTGCATAGGATAGTTACGCACTTGCTTAACATCAGTGTTGATCACCGCTTGCATGGCAGGCGGGGTCATTTCTTCGCTAATAGGTGCTAAACGTAACGTGTCAATTTTCTCTTCTGGTACGCTAGTTGCCATCACGCTGACAGAGACACCTAATAACGCGATAATCGATAATAATTTACCTGTTTTCATGTCTGTCTCCTTAAGCCTTTACAATCTTAATGGCACATTTTTTAAAGTCGGTTTGTTTTGACAATGGATCTGTCGCATCTAAGGTGACTTTATTAATGAGCTGACTTGCGTCAAACCAAGGTACAAACACTAAGCCCACAGGAGGCTTGTTACGCCCACGGGTTTCAACACGGGTTTTAATCTCACCACGACGAGAAATCACTCGAATTTCATCACCACGGCGTAAACCACGCTTTTTAGCATCTTCTGGGTGCATAAAACACACCGCATCTGGGAACGCTTTATACAGTTCAGGTACACGCTGTGTCATTGAACCTGAATGCCAATGCTCAAGTACACGGCCAGTCGATAACCAGATATCGTATTCATCATCCGGCTCTTCTGCTGCTGGCTCATAAGGTAATGCGAAGATAACCGCACGGCCGTCTGGCTTACCGTAGAACTCAAAATCTTTACCCGCTTTAACGTATGGGTCAGAGCCTTCACGGAAGCGCCACTTAGTTTCTTTTCCATCAACAACTGGCCAACGTAAGCCGTGTTCTTGGTGGTAAACATCAAAATCTGCTAAATCGTGACCGTGTCCACGACCAAAGGTCGCGTATTCTTCAAACAAGCCTTTTTGCACGTAGAAACCAAAGGCATCATTTTCGGCGTTCATGTATTTAGGATCTGCGTCGGATACAGGAAACTTATCAACTTGACCATTCTTGAATAAAACGTCAAACAGTGTCTTGCCTTTGTATGAAGGATTGGCCGCTAGCACATCTGCTGACCACACTTCATCAGTGGTAAAGCGCTTCGAAAACTCCATTAACTGCCATAAATCTGATTTTGACTCACCAGGCGCTTGCACCATTTGATGCCAAAATTGAGTGCGGCGCTCAGCATTACCATAAGCACCTTCTTTTTCTACCCACATGGCTGTCGGTAAAATCAAGTCGGCCGCTTGAGTAGTCACTGTTGGGTAGGCATCTGACACTACGATAAAGTTTTCAGGATTGCGGTAACCCGGTAAACCTTCTTCGTTAATGTTAGGACCCGCTTGCATGTTGTTGTTCACTTGCACCCAGTAACAGTTCAAATCGCCATCTTTTAAACGACGGTTTTGCTCAACAGCATGATAACCAGGCTTAGGTGGAATAATACCGCTTGGGATTTTCCAAATGTGTTCAGCGTGCTTTCTGTGCTCAGGATCGGTTACTACCATGTCTGCAGGTAAACGATGCGAGAATGTACCCACTTCACGCGCGGTACCACAAGCAGATGGTTGACCCGTTAACGAGAATGGACTGTTACCTGGTGTAGAAATTTTACCTACTAGTAAGTGAATGTTATATATAAGATTGTTACACCACACACCACGAGTATGCTGGTTAAAGCCCATCGTCCAGAATGAAGTCACTTTACGGTTAGGATCAGCATAAAGCTCGGCTAACTCGATAAGTTTGTGTTCAGGTACACCCGATAGTTTACTGACCGATCCAACATCGTAGTCGGCAACAAATTTAGCAAATTCATCAAAGTCGATTGGGGTTGAGTCGCCCGCTGTCGCCACGTTTTTGGCTTTCATTTCTAATGGATGTGTTGGGCGTAATCCATAACCAATGTCAGTGGTACCCTTACGGAAATTAACGTGCTTGCTGATAAAGTCTTTATTCACTTTACCGTTTTGAATAATGTAATTGGCAATAAAGTTAAGGATCGCCAAATCGGTTTGCGGCGTAAATACAATCGGTAAGTCTGCTAGGTCAAATGAGCGGTGCTCAAAGGTAGATAACACAGCAACTTTTACGTGTTGGGCACTTAAACGACGGTCGGTTACGCGTGTCCACAAAATGGGGTGCATTTCGGCCATGTTTGAGCCCCAAAGCACAAACGCGTCTGCCGCTTCCATATCATCATAACAACCCATTGGCTCATCAATACCAAAGGTACGCATAAAGCCACCTACCGCAGAAGCCATACAGTGGCGAGCGTTAGGGTCAATGTTGTTTGAGCCAAAGCCTGCTTTCATTAACTTAACAGCGGCGTAGCCTTCCCATACAGTCCATTGGCCTGAACCAAACATACCCACAGCCGTTGGGCCTTTCGCTTTAATGGTTGCTTTCCAGCGTTCAGCCATGGTGTCGAAGGCTTTTTCCCAGCTAATTGGAGTAAACTCACCGTGTTTATCGTATTTACCGTCGGTCATACGTAACATAGGTGTTTGCAGGCGGTCACGACCGTACATAATTTTAGATAAAAAGTAGCCTTTAATGCAGTTTAAGCCGCGGTTAACTTCACTTTTTGCATCACCATGGGTAGCCACCACTTTACCGTCGCGGGTCGCAACCATCACTGAACAACCTGTACCACAAAAACGGCAAGGTGCTTTGTTCCATTCAAGTTTGGTTTGCTCAGAGCTGGTTATTAAATTTGTTGCGCTGGTCGGTAGCGCTAAACCAGCAACACTTGCCGCAGCCATAGCGGCATTGGCTTTCATAAAATCGCGTCTATTCATTTTCATTTTTCACCTTCTTCAAGCTCTTCACTTTGGTGATAAACCATGGTGGCAGATAACACACCGGGAATGGCATTAATCGTTGAAATATCATCCATCAACGATTTTTGGCTAGGGCCTTCAACGACAACCACTAACTTAACGTCATTATTAGCTGACAACTCAGCATTTGGGATGGCCATTATTTTCTGTCTGACTTCAGCCATTCGCTCAGGTTGTACTTGAACAATTAAGCTGGTTACGTGAAGTTCACTGCTCATACATCACTCTCATATCATTGATTTTTATTGTTTTGTTAACCTGCGCCTGGTGGTCCAGTTAAAATTTGGCTAAACCAAATACTGAACCCCAATGCACTGACCAGCAACACAGATAAAATGGGCGCTAAAAAAACGGTTAAGAAGATAAATATCTTCAGCTCCAAGCCTTTTAGATTAGTTGTATCTTTACTCATAGACCCTCCAGTAGTGGGGGATTAAACAACCTATTGATTAACTTTCGTTGTTCTTGATTTGAACTCAGGAGAATTTTAGCGTTTATCAATTAACAAACTATATACTCACAAATTGGTAAACTAAGGGATATATGATCTAGATCATCAAATTAGTTAAATCATTATTCAGATCGAGCTTTTTAAGCATAAATATCGATTAAATAAAGACTTGCTTACCGTTTACTTGATAAATATCAACTGTCTCTAAAATAAATAAATCTAGTCTTTACCACTAACATGTTAATTAATTGTAGTAGACGAATACCCATAAAAAAACCGCCCTGGTTTTAAGGGCGGTTTTTAATAGAACAGTAGGTATTAACTTAAACGATAACGTAACACTTTTAATGATTTTTGCTCATCAACATCTGCAAAAACACTTGGGTTTGCAAGCCGTTCAACATAGGTCAATTGCGGTGCTGTATTAGCCACTTGTTGCATTAAAAAATCACTGCCTAGTTCAGGTGCATTGAGGCACAATAACACTTCCCCTTGCGGCGCTAACAAGTCTGGTAAACGTTTTAACAGGCGCTCATAGTCTTTAGTAGCCACAAAACTACCACGTTGATTACTTGGCGGATCTGCCACAATTAAGTCATAAGGCCCAAGTTTTGTGAGTTTGCCCCAGGACTTAAAAATATCATGGCCTAAGTAACGTGCGCCCACCGGTAAATCGTTAAGTAAATGGTTTTGCTTACCAATACTCAATGCGCCTTTACTCATATCCATATTAACCACTTCATCGGCGCCACCTTGCAAGGCTGCCACCGAAAACCCACAAGTGTAGGCAAACAAATTAAGCACTTTTTTATGCTTGGCATGTTGCTTTACCCATGCACGACCATTGGCCATGTCTAAAAATAGGCCATGGTTTTGGCCGCGCAATAAATGCACTAAAAAACGACAACCGTTTTCAGTTACCACGTGTTGCTCAGGTACCTCACCGTATAATAATTCGCTAAAGGTTTGGCCACCATGACGGTATTGATAAACTAGGTTTAAAGGTTCATTTGGATACTGTAATTGCCAATAGACGACGATCGCATTGACCAGTTCGTCTCGTTGCTCATCGTCTAACATTTTAAAGCTAGTTAATAGCAATACGGGCTTGTACCAATCTAAACAAAGATGTTCATCGCCAGCAAATAAACCGCCGCGACCATGAAATAAACGACAAACATCATCGCCTACAGCCAAACCGGGTAACACTTGTAAAAAACGCTTCATACTCTCTCTTACTTACTCAATTTACTCATCAATTTACGATGGTTTGGATTGTTCATCATCAGTAACAACCTGGCTATCGTCTGTTGGTTGTGCAATATCATCGGCTGAAGTAGCAGCAACTTGCTCGATATTTTCAGGCTGATTAACGATGTCTTCGACATCATCTGAGAGCAATATTGATAACCAACCGCCCGACTCACTTGATTCAAGACCAATTTTAACAATCATGGTTAATGGCACAGATAACAGCATACCAACAGACCCTAATAACCAGCCCCAAAAAATTAAAGACAAAAATACCACAAGAGTAGACAGGCCTAGTCCGCGCCCCATAAAGCGTGGTTCCACCACATTGCCCATCACCATGTTAGTGCCCACATATAACAGCCCGGTAATACCCGCAGCCCCAGGCCCCATTTGAATAAACGCTAACAGTACAGCAGGAATAGCGGCAATAATCGAACCGATATTAGGAATGTAATTAAACAAAAACGCAATCACCGCCCACAACAGCGCATAATCAACACCTATGATGCTAAGGCCTATTCCTATTACCGCGGCAGTGGCTAAACTCACCAGAGTTTTAATCACCATGTATTGATTAACAGATTGCAAAAACTTGTCGATTTGCTTTAAACGCATATCGGGGTCGTCTAAGGCTAAATGAAACTTTTTAGGCAGTGTTTGGGCTTCAAATAACATAAACACAATAGTTAAAATAATCAGAAATAAATTCGCCATGACATTACCAACCCCAGAGAGCATATTGGTGGTCATCGACAAAGCCATACCAGGGTCGAAATAGTCGAGCACTTTTTGCTTAGATATTTGAATATTAAAGCTTTGTAGCTTTTCAATAATCCATGCAAACTGCTCAATTAATTGTTGCCGATACACTGGCATTTGTTTTGAAAATTCATTAATAGAACTGCCGACTAAACTCGCCAGCCACAACCCCATCAGTACAATAAAGGCCATCAATAACATAATTGATAACCACTTAGGGAAGTGAAATCGAGACATGAAAGTAATGGCAGGATTACAAATTACGGCTAAAAAAGCCGACAAGACAAACGGCACCACAATCGGGCTAGCGGTTTTTATTCCCGCCAAAATAATCACCACACACGCCATAACCACAAAACTGCGCACGGCCATAGGCGATTGCTGTATTCCTTTCATAGGGTAAAAAATCCTTATTGCTACTTTTTAAAATGATTGATTATGCTAAGCTAAACTCAGTAACGTGTTGCTAATTAAGTTAAATTTTGTTGTTCTACTGCATCAGTTTATTGATATTAGCAGCGAATCACATTAAGGGAATAACACCAATAATATGAAACCAGAAACCGCCATTATACGCATTAAAAACCTACGGTTACGTACTTATATCGGCATTAAAGAAGACGAAATCAATAATCAACAAGATATTATCGTCAATGTAGTGATCCATTATTGTGCTGATAAGGCCCGTAACAGTAACAATGTTGCCGATGCGTTGAATTATCGCACCATTACTAAAAAAATCATTGCCTTGATTGAAAATAATCGTTTTTCGTTGTTAGAAAACCTCACAAACCAAACATTAGCCATCGCCAGCGAACACGACTGGGTTGAATTTGCCAGTGTCGAAATAGACAAACCCCACGCGCTGCGTTTTGCCGACTCGGTATCGATGGAGTTGTGTTACCAAAAACCACAATAACTCATGCAACGTGGCGAGAAGATGATAATTTTAATGTTTGGTCGCGTATTATACCGCTGAACAGCGATACTCAATGGGAGCTGACATGAAGATTTTAATCACTGGCGCCACCGGCTTTGTAGGCCAACAGTTAGTGGGCTCGCTGACACAGCATCAACTGGTGATATTAAGCCGTAATATTATTGCTGCTAAAACCAAGCTGGGTGAGCAACATCAATACTGGTCAAGCCTGGCTGATAAAACTGACCTCAATGACATTGATGCGGTGATCAATTTAGCCGGCGAACCCATAGTCGCAAAACGTTGGTCTCCTAGACAAAAGCAGCTTATTTGCAGCAGTCGCTGGGATATTACCGCCGCCATAAGCCAACTTATCAGCAATAGCAGTAATCCGCCTCACACCTTTATTAGCGGCTCAGCAATAGGTTATTACGGCGCCCAAGGTGCAACGCCTGTCGATGAAAAAAGCAGTTTTCACGCCGAGTTTGGCCACGATATTTGCCAAAAATGGGAAGACTTAGCCCTACAAGCACAATCGCAACACACCCGGGTATGTATTACTCGAATTGGCATAGTACTGGGTAAAAATGGTGGTGCATTAGCCAAAATGTTACCGCCATTTAAGCTCGGAGTCGGTGGCCCCATCGGTAAAGGCGAGCAAGGCATGAGCTGGATCCACATCAGCGACTTAGTCGGTTTAATTCACTATTTACTCGAGCACCCTCCCTTGCAAGGGGTGTTCAATGCCACTGCGCCAAATCCAGTCAGTAATAAGGTATTTTCACAAACATTAGGCAAAGTGCTTAATCGCCCAGCCATTATCACCACGCCACCGTTAGCACTAAGACTGGCTATGGGTGAAATGTCACAGTTACTTATCGAAGGCCAATTTGTACTGCCTACTAATGCGATCAAAGCAGGTTATGAGTTTAACTATACCGATATTGAAGCAGCGCTCACCGATGTTGTGAGTTGAATGCGTGGTGAGTTAAATGGGTTTTGGATTGAGAGAGTAGTGAGTTGAATGGGTAGTGGATTAAATCTGAGTGAATTTAATCTGTTGTGAACAAAAAAACTGGGCGTTGAGACTGTAATTAAATTTGTTCACATTGACCTTTTATTTATGGCCTGTGCAACTATCGTCGCTGCGCTTCACCCACACCAGGCCAAAAAAATCTAGATATAAACACCCGATTAAGTAAACAAACTCGCTTCTCTATTGAGAGCCTCTGCCGCCCACTGATTTATACTCTGACCACTAAGCTCCGCAGCTGTTGCAACTGCTGCGTGAATTTCAGGATGAATGCGTAACATTAGCTTTCCTGAATATGGTTTTTGAGGTGTTTTACCAATCTTTTTACACGCTTCTAAATAGTCATTAACTGCTTCTTCAAATGCAGTTTTTAGCTCAGAAACAGTGTCACCATGAAACCCAACAACGTCTTTTATACCTGCTATATGTCCAATAAAACACTCATCTTCAGAACTAAACTCTATACGAGCAGCATAACCTTGATACACCATTGAATTACTCATGGTACCACTCCTAGTTGTATTAAAAAGGATCGCGCATCTTTGACTTGATATGGTTTTGCTTCTTTCTTTGGGTGCGGTCGGTGGAAGGAAGCTATGACGCCATTTTTATGGAACCTAACACGCGAGCCATTTCCTTCAATCACCTCAGCACCGATACATACAAACAGAGACTCAATATCCTTCCATACTAAAGAAGCAGACACTGGATCAGTATATATCGCTATCAAAGTGCGTTTTTGCTTTGAATTCATAAACAGAATGATATCACAAATTGATATCGAAACAAGATTCAGATTATGCTAAGACTATGGTGGGTGAGCAAAGTATTATCTTTACTCATCGGGAGCGGCCATATATGGCCATGTAAAAGCAGATTTTAGCTTTAATGCTTTGGATTTGCCGCAGGCCACATTTTAAGCACTTTGGACAATACTGCTCACCCCACTGCCCTATAAGTGACAACAATAGTAAAAAACAGAGACTCAAACCAAGCTTTGAATAATATCGATGATGGGTTGGTAACGTTTTGCCAGTGGGCGGTGCTTTTTATTAATTAAAAATAATGGCTCACTAACGCCCAGCTTTGGCTCACCGGTATTATCAAACGTAGCAATGCATATTTGCGTTTGCTGGGCAAAACTGTCTACTGCAAATTGTGGTAATACTGCAAAGGCTAAACCTTTGGCAACTGGCACGAGTATTTGGTTCAGTTGGTTAACATAGCTTCTTATTGGCACCTGCTGTGCAATGGCTTGCTTGTCATTAAAGTAATGATTCACGATTTGCTGCCAATAATGCATGCCATCGGGATGCGCTACCATGCCAAGCGCCATGAGTTGATCAATGTTTATGGCGCTATCTTGATATTTTTTCGGCATCACAACACATAAGGCTTGCTGGCCAAGTGGCGTGAGTTCGAGCTCATCGATATGAACGGCTTGGGTGATAATACCAAGTTCGACCTGGTTGGCTAACACATTGTCAATGATGCGTTTGTTAGGTGCTGCTTCTAATGATATTTGCAATTGTTTATGTGGCTGCTGATAGTCAATTAAATGCGGATATAGTAATAATGCCAACGAGCCAGAACATGCCACTCGGCACTCACCTACATGAACATCATCAATAGCCAGTTGTGATAGCAGTTGTTGCTGTTGTTGCTGCCAAAGTAAGGCTTGTTGATGTAATTGAATGCCCGCTTCAGTCAGCTCAAAGCGTTTGCCGACCCGATATAACAATGCCACACCCACTTGCTCTTCCAACTTTTTAATGTGTTGGCTCACGCCGGGTTGGGTCATAAACAGTTGTTCAGCGGTGTGTGTAAAGTGACCCACTTCGACTAACTTGATAAACGTAGTTAACCATTGCTGATTTAACATGCCACACTCCAACACTAAATGATGTTGATAGCATAACAGCTTTGATAAATATTGATTATTGATATGTTAGTTTTTAATAACGATATCAACATGATCAACGTCAGAATCATGCTTCGCTATTTTTGGGATAAAAAGAGCCTATTTCTGCTGCCGTTAAATAGCGCCACTGACCTTCAGGTACATCGAGTTCTACAGCACCAATCGTTTGCCTATGCAGGGCAATCACTTTATTACCAACGGCTGCAAACATGCGTTTAACCTGATGAAACTTACCTTCAGTGAGTGTCAGCAACACCTCTTGTGCTGAGATAATCTCTAACCTTGCTGGTAAGGTTAGGCCCTTTTCGCCCTGTAATAAGATCCCATTAGCAAAGCGCTCTATCACATCCCCTTTAATCGGTTTTGCCAAATTAACCCGATACGTTTTGTAACACGCGTATTTGGGCGAGGTGATATTAAATGTCCAACGGCCATCGTCAGTTATTAACACCAACCCCGTGGTATCAGCATCTAAACGCCCGGCAATATGAAGCTCTGTGGGCCGCTCAATATCCAGTAACGAAAATACTGATGGATGAACCCCGTCGACGTTTGAACACAAGGTTTGCTGCGGCTTATGTAATAACAAATAACGAAAAGGACGCGGCACTAACCTTTGCCCATTTAATTGCACTAGGTTATTTTCATGCACTTGAGTGGCTTCATCGGTAACGGCAACGCCGTTAACCGACACATAGGCTTGAGCAATACACTCGCTCACTTGCTGTTGGGTTAATTCGGTGCTTTTGCTGACAAAACGGTCAAGGCGCATGTGATAGTGATACCCAGGATAATAAATTAACAATAAACCAGCGTTAAACTAGACCATGGTTAAACTAGACCATGGATAAACCAAAACAAGCTGTTTAACGTATGTACTGGCAAACCCAATAACGACATCATACGAAATGCTTTCAGTGCAAGATACCTCAAGAATTATTGAAATGGCGTGGGAAGACAGAACCCCATTTGAAGCCATTGAACACCTGTATGGCTTAAACGAGTCTGCCGTAATAAAATTGATGCGCAGCAGCATGAAACCAGGCAGCTTTAAACTGTGGCGAGCACGCGTTACAGGCCGAAAAACCAAACACCTTAAGCTAAGGCCCGAAGGAATTAATCGTGGTTACTGCCCTACGCAATATAAGCCGCGCTCTAAATAACCTTAACTTTGGATAACAAACGCCTTTCAAGCAGTCCTTTGCTTTCCTCACTGCGTTGAATTAACTTGCAATAGGCTAGCTATTGACGCGTTAATTCGCCTTGTTAGCAAAACAAATCACAAGCTTGACAGTGGATTTTAGTCAATCTATTGATTTATATCGTTATCAATACATCTCTTATCCAGAGTTGAGGTTAAATAACCTTAACTTTGGATCTATGAGTCAAAACAAAAGGGAGATGACAATGCATCGCCCTTTTCGCTCATTTAGCAGTTATTGAGGTCAGTGTGTGCTAACCCGCTTTTAACATATCACTGCACGACTTATTCAATAACTGCCTGCACCGCCACACGCCAAGTGTCGCAACAATAATGGCGCCAGCTACAGGTGCGATACCCCACCATGGCCAATGCATATACACCACCAGTTCAAACACCTGCGTTTTAAGCATGTACAAGGCAAACTCCGCCACAATGACCGCTAACAAGCCCGCGATTGCACCGAGCAGCGCAAACTCAAAACCGGTAGATGCTCGCAGTAACCAGCCCGATGCACCAAAGGTGCGTAATACCGCTAACTCACGTTGTCGTGTTGCCATGCCCGCCTCGGTTTGGGCGACTAAAACCAAACCACTGGCAAGCAATACCAATGCTAATACAAGAGACAATGACAAAGACACTTGATCGATAATTTGCCGCAATTGGCTAACCATTGCCCCCACATCAATAATCGACACTGTTGGAAACTGCTTTATTAATTGCAGTACAATTTCATTTGACGTTAATGGACTACCGGCATCAGCCAGTTGTTGATCATTAAGGTGAAAACTGGCCATTGAGGTATAGGCAAACGGCGCCAAGGCTTTGGGCGTAAAAATCATAAAAAAGTTAGGCTGTAGGGTTTCCCACTGCACCTGCCTAATACTGGCAACAGTAACCGACAAATCTTGGTTATCAATGCGGTAAGTCAATTTGTCGCCCAGTTTAAGTTCTAAACGCTCAGCCACACCAGATTCGACAGATACCTCATCGTCCGTTTGATTAAACTGACCCTCAAGTAATTTATTATTGGGCGGCAAGGTCGCGCGATAGGTTAAGTTTAACTCACGAGAAATCCCCACTCGACCTTCTTCGCCATCTTCTGACTGGCTTCGAGAAATCAGCTCTTCATCATTGATATGAGTTAAGCGCCCACGCACAACCGGGTAAATGTCGGTTGCCTTAATACGATTTGCAGTCAAAAAATCATCTAATGGTTTAGCATCATCTGGGGCAATGTTGACCAAAAAGTAATTAGGCGCATTTTCTGGTAACTGCTTTTGCCACTCGTTAAGCAAATCTTGCCTTAGCGCTAAAATGGTTAGTAGCAATACCAATGCACTACTAAAACCGACCAACTGCACGGCATTTTGACGAGCGCGGCGGCGAAGCCCTGCCAGCGCAAGTTGCAATGGATTGGTGGTTCTCATGCCAATGCCGTGTCCAAAGCGGATCATCGCAAAGCCCAGCAAACTTAGTAACACCCCAAGCAGCAAGACAGCTAACACTACCGTCATGGTGAGCGCGAGGCTTCTTGAGTATAAATACCCAAGTAATGCCATGGCCATTAAACTTAATACTAGGTGCAACCACATACCAAGCTGCAAGCCTTCAAGCTGACGCTGCAACACCCGCAGCGGCGGAATAGCCAATAAACGCATTAACGGATAGGCAGAAAACATAAACGCACTGATTAAGCCTGTACTCACACCAAGCAATACTGGGCGCAAATAAGGCGGAGAATAGGCGGCGATTTCTGCCGGTAAAAATGCCGTAATGCTTAAATCAAGCAGTAAACCGCCAATTAACCCCAAGCCAATACCTAATAGGGTAACAAGTGATAAATGCAAACCGAATAACACGCGGATTTGCTTACCCGATGCGCCAAAGGTTTTCAACATCGCCACCACGT
Organism: Shewanella inventionis; assembly: GCF_019931735.1. NCBI lineage: Bacteria > Pseudomonadati > Pseudomonadota > Gammaproteobacteria > Alteromonadales > Shewanellaceae > Shewanella > Shewanella inventionis. The sequence goes on from NZ_CP082926.1 coordinate 3,584,708, forward strand.
CATAATGGCGCTGGCAATAACGCTGCGCAGCAATACCAATAGCGGCACATGCGAGCGCTATACCTAATAAACTGGCCAACAATAAAAAGCGCTCAGCGCGCTGTACCGCTGAAGCAATCGGTGAGTCACCCGACTGCACATCAACCCAACGTTGGCTGTTATTAAGTAGTGGTTTAGCTTGTTGTTCAAATGCCGTTAATTGATCTGCATTACCGGTAAACTGATAAAGGTAAGTCACGCGGCTGCCTGGCTGAATAATCCCTGTCGCAGCAACATCATTTAAATGAATAAGCAACACAGGTGATGAGGCAAATGGATTAAACCCTGCGTCAGGTAAGCGGCTTATTTCTTCGGTTAGTGATAACTCACTGTTACCTAACTCGATGGTTTTTGGAAACCCTAACAAACCACCTAGGCGGTTTTCATACCAGGCCTGGCCTGTTTGCGGTAACGCTTGTGTGATACCGGTGCTGAGCTCAATGTCGCCTTTAAGTGGATAACCATCACCCACAGCTTTTACTGTCACTAACTGAAATTTATCGCCTGCATACACCATTGAGTTAAATTGCATATTGGTGACATGGGCAAGGCCAATGTCGTCAGCAATGGTTAACACTTTAGGGTCTAACTCAACGGGTGAATCAATAATGCGATCGGCGGCAATAAAGTTAGCGGCTTCACCATTAATGGCCACTTGTAAACGCTCGCTAACCCGAGCAAGCCCAGTGACCGACAATACGGCTAGCGTTATCGCAAGCACGATTAAAACTAATTGGCCTTGTGCAAGCTCACGCTTAAACAAACGCCAAGCAATGCGCCATTCCATTAGTTTGCCTCCACTAATTGTGGATCAGATACACTTTCGCGCTGGGTAGCTTCACCGGCAGGTTCAGATAAATGACCGCTTTCCATCACTAACTGCCTTGCACAGCGCTGGGCAAGGTGTAAATCATGGGTAACCAGTACCAAAGTGGTGTCGCTTTCTTGGTTAAGGGCAAAGAGCATATCGGCGATTTTGTCGCCATTCACGCTGTCTAAGTTACCTGTGGGTTCGTCGGCAAATAACACTTTAGGTTCACAAATAAAGGCTCTAGCAATCGCCACACGTTGCTGCTCACCGCCCGATAGTTGTTTTGGTAAGTGGTTTAAGCGATGCGACAAGCCAACACGTTCAAGCATAGCCTGGGCTTTTTGTTTAGCATCGGTCACGCCAGCAAGCTCAGCAGGCAACATGACGTTTTCTAGTGCGGTTAAGGTATCTACCAGCATAAAGGATTGGAAAATAAAGCTGACTTTTTGTTTCCGCAGCGCCGCTTTTTGCTCTTCGTTTAATCCAGATAATGCTACGCCATCGAGCATTATCTCTCCCGAGGTTGGTGTGTCTAATGCCGCTAATAATCCAAGTAAAGTTGATTTACCAGAACCCGATGGTCCAAGAATAGCAATACTGTCTCCCTGCTTGACTTCTATATTAATGCCGTTGAGGATAGTCAACTCTCCCTCTTGGGTCACAACAGTTTTATTAAGGTTAGTTACAGTTATGGCACTGGTATTTCGAACGCTATTATTAGACATACAATCCTTCTTATTTTTGTCGCTTAAACGCATGTTAGCTGCTGCATTTACGTTAATGTTGATGTGCGCGCCTACCTATGCTGCCACGGTTTTGATACTGGGCGATAGCCTTAGTGCAGGTTATGGCATGCCAGAAAACCAAGGTTGGGTGCAATTGTTGCGCGATGAACTGCCACAGCACACAATTGTTAACGGCTCAGTTAGTGGTGAAACAACCGCAGGAGGATTACGTAGACTCCCGAGTTTACTGGCCTCCAGCCAACCAGACATTGTTGTTATTGAACTTGGCGGCAATGATGGCTTACGCGGTTTTCCACCTGATCAGTTGAAATCAAATCTTACAAAAATCATTACCATAGCCGATGAGCAAGGCGCAAAAGTGTTATTAACTGAAATCATGGTGCCTCCGAATTACGGCCCTCGTTACAGTAAAATGTTCACCGATGTCTACCATCAATTGGCTCAAGAATACTCGCTGAGTTTAATTCCTTTTTTTATGCAAGATATTGCCGCAGACAAAAGCTTAATGCAACGTGATGGAATACACCCCAATGAACAGGCTCAAGATAAAATTACGCAATGGATGCTGCCTTGGATCACTCAAGCAATAGACGAATAATCCTTTAAATGTTATGACTTTTGCTGCAAATGTTAAAAAGTTTTCTCTAAAGTAGACGAAAGTCATTTTATTTTCAGGATCAATGTTTAGAATGGATGCTCAACAAGCAACTCAATAACGATAAACTTTAGACAACACTAGACAATTTAAGGAAATAACATGTCCGTCAGTCGTCAAAAAAAAGTATATTTACCCACTGCCACCCGTAAAAATCAGTACATTACGATTGGGTTCCCATTAACCGACGAATATCTCAACGCTTACAGCGACTTAGAGTCATGCTACGATAGTTTTAGCAAAATAGTATACCAACTGGCAGAAAAACATGAATTGTATAATGTTCATGTTGTTGCTACAGACAAATTGCCTATGGTGCGTTTTCATACTGAAGCATATTGTTTAAATTCAAATGAACAATTGCGTTTCTTTTATAATCCTGCACATCACGAAGCAAACCGATTGCACAGTATTGCGGGCTTTCGCGCGCGTAAACTACGTATTGTCTTTTTAGCCACTGGTAATGACATTCGAAACAATGCTGCAAACTTTCATTCAAAAATTCAGCAATTTACTGCCGACTTAACACCCTTATTACCAGTTAAAGATGTGCCAATTAAAGTGCGCGATCATCAACACATCTCTTACGACTTTTTTGCCAAAGCAAAGGGCTTAAAAGAAACCTATGGTTATAAATTGCGAGCAGTCGATAGCCGCTATCAACGTCGTCACTGTAATTTGCCAGAAAACGTGAGCACATTAAATTACGTTACTATCAATATTCCAGTAGATCGCCGCATCAAAAAACAATTACTGGCTAACGACACCGTTGATTTTGGTTCTGTATACCAAACGGTTTACGATAAATTTATTCAAGCGACAAATAGCAAACAACTCAACCGAGTTGCCATGGTTGCCAATGGTAAATTACCTTTAGTCCGTAACAGTAAATATGAGCAACTCAGCAGCACTGACGAGTTTCAAATGATTGGTTTTGATCCACATGCACAATCACCCGCCCCTATTGGGCATTGGGACAGCAACAAATTAGTAGACGTATTCCGGTTTGTGATTGTGGCAGGTAAAAGCGACGAAACAGATGAAGGTTATGGTCGTTTTATGAACCAGGTAGAAGATGCATTAAGAGTATTTACACAAGAGTTTGACATCGATAAAGAGCATGTTGATGTGATTTTACGCTTCCACCAGCACATCAGTTATAAAGCGCAATAATAACACGCTTATTTAAAGTAAAACGACAGCCTAGGCTGTCGTTTTTATTCATCTAAATCACTATTACACCGATTGATTACGCTCAATAAGCTTGTTCATCACGGCATTTACCGATAATGATGCACCATGGGCGATTTTATCGGCCAGCTTTTTCTTCATTTGATATCTAATTTTGATCACTTGATGGGTATTGGCTAAGTTTAAAATGACGTCATCGCTTGTTGAGATTTCATCAATCAAACCTAAATTAATGGCCTGTTGACCATACCAGTGTTCACCTGTTGCAACTTTTGCGATATCCATGCTTGGACGATAACGACCAACAAACTCTTTAAACAACACGTGGGTTTCTTCTAGCTCTTGTTGAAACTTAGCACGGCCTTCATCGGTGTTTTCGCCAAAAATAGTTAACGTGCGCTTAAAGTCGCCCGCAGTATGTTGTTCGTAATCAATATCATGCTTTTTAAGCAAACGATTAAAGTTAGGCACCTGGGCCACAACCCCAATAGAGCCGACAATAGCAAACGGCGCGGCATACACTTTATTTGCTACGCAGGCCATCATATAACCACCACTTGCTGCGACTTTATCAATACATATAGACAATGGAATGTTTGCTTGGCGTAAGCGGTCAAGCTGGCTAGAGGCAAGGCCGTACCCATGCACCATGCCGCCGCCACTTTCTACATTGACCAACACTTGATCGTCTTTGTCTGCAATGGTCAAAATGGCAGTGACTTCTTCACGTAAGGATGCAACCTCACCAGCGTCAATACTGCCTTTAAAATCAATAACAAAGACTTTCCCTTTTGTCGTATCCGATTTTTCAGCGGCTTTCTCATCAGCTTTGACTTGCTTTTCATACGCTTTAAATTGCTTTTTTGTGAGCAATTCTTGTTTTAAATCATGTTTAAGCTGCATTAGCTCATCAGAGATATCAGTCAGTTGTAACTCACCTTTGTCAGTTTTACCCTTGATACTACTGGCTAATACCATGACCACAATGGCTAGCACAGATAACACTATCGTCACCGCTTTAGCTAAAAATAAGCCATATTCATATAAAAATTCCAAATTTCGCTCCAAAAAAGGGAAAACAAATTAGCGACATTTTAACAGTAATCCACTACAAATAGAGAATAAAAAACCCAGCAAATGCTGGGTTTTATTCAAAAAATCGCATTAATTAGTAAGCATTAGTTACAGCTTTGGATCACATCGTTATTTGAAACCGCAATCGTTGCTTGTCCTGCACCGGCGGTTTTAGCAAAACCAGCAACCTGTGATTGCATCTCTGCCGTTGCAGCAGCTGCCATACCATCAGTTACGCCTTCTACTTCACTTGGGCTCACAATTGAACTGTGATGACCTTTAGAGAAGCGTACAGCACCTGAGCCAGGCATTGTTGAATCAACACAATCTAAACCGATTGCGGTAATTAATGGCTCAGTACCTGATAACGGGAAGTTTGCAACCGTGTTAGGTAACGTTTGATCTGATAAGTTGCTACCATCGCCTACCACTTCAATTAAATGAACAGGTAACTCAGTAGCCGCTAACATGCTTGCATGGTTTATCGGATCCGCTGAGTCAACGGCAGTTTGAACGGCTAGCGCAAACGATGGAATAAAGCCATCGTAAACAGCTTGTACTAAAGCGTCATACTCAGCTGAGCCTTCTTCATAACCAGCGGTGTTTGCTGCTGCTAATAATGCTGCAAACGTGCTAGATGCGGTTACATTGTCAAATAATTGTGGTCCAAATGCCGCAGAACCGGCAAACGCACCAGCTAAGCCGCCAGCTGGAGCAACCAGTGACGTTGCATTGATCACAAAAGGGTTACTTAGTGAAGCGCCTGAAGTTGGGTCAGTTAGGCCTGTGCTTGCGTAAGTAGAGAAGGTTGTACCCACAATACCGCCTAAACTGAGACCTTGTACACTGATCTTAGCGTTATCAAACATTTGACCATCTGCAGGCAATTGCCTTGCCAAACCGGTCAGCAGTAAACGCAGTGCTAAATGATCTAGCGTCGCCTGACGGAAATTATCACGTACAGTTAAGGTACTGGCAATGTTAACAAACACTAACGGATCACCATTGGTAAATGCATTAGGTTGACCAATGAGGTTTCCGTAAGCAGGAGCCGTTGCCGACATTTCATATACGCCATCATCATTGATGTCAAACGAACGCTCACCATGAAGCGGCATATCAATCGAAATAGTCGCCACTCCTGCTGCTGCATAAGTACCTGCATAGGCTAGGTTCATTTCTTTACCACCGCCTAAACCATGCATTGTAATGGTTGTCGGCCAGCCACTGGTCGGCGGTACGAACTCGCCCCCTTGAGCCGCGGTAAAGGCCGCAAGTTTAGCTGCATTAGGCAGTGTAATTTGTACAGGGATGGTTTCATATCCCTTAATTGCTGGAATTGGATTTAAACGAGTCAGGTGTTTTGTCGTATCAGCTGAAGTACCGTCATCTAATTTCCATTGTTTGCCCGCAAGCAAGGCTGGGTTAGCTAACGCCGCTTGTGCATCTACCCCTTGAGCAGTCGCTTGCTCAAAGAAATTGGCCTGGCTTAATGTGCCCGCTTGTAATGCTAACAACACAGATACAGGGCTGTCTCCTTGTGCAAACCAGCGGCCATTTGGCGCGGTTGGCGCGCCATCTACAACAGGGATAACACAGCTAGCTGATGAACAAGTGCCAAAAAACGGTACCCTAATTTCAGCTTTATATACATCAGCCATATCGGCTAATACATAAGCAACACCACTTGCAGCCGTTAACCCTAACGCTTGCGCTGCGGTATAACCCGCTGGAGTAGGTGTTGAAACAAAAGAAGGCTTGTATGGATCGCTTGAAGCCATCAGTAGCTTGGCTGTTTCATAAACATTAGCTACTGACTGAGTGGTAAATAAACCAGAATAAATGATGTCTTCAGAGTCAACACCATGCTCAGCAGCCACGCCTTTCTCATAGCTATTAACTAAGGTTTGTAATAATAGCTGCGTCGCCGTTTCTAATGGTTTGGTTTCAATGTCTAACTTTAACAAATTATACGTGGTGGATGGTGCGATACTGCGCCCTAACGAGTCTTGAATTAGGTTTGTTGCCACATACAGATAAGATTGGATCGGTTTTAATGGCTTGAGTGGTACGATAACAACACTGTTACCAGAAGCTTTAGTGATAAAATCAACACCAAAGGTTAACTCTTCACCCACTTTACAAGCAGAAACTGATGTTGCAGAAGTACATTCTGGATCTGTGGATAACGATCCACCTACCGTGGCTTCAAAAACACGAACAGCGCCAGGTTGAAAAACTGAGGCTGCATCAATAGTTAATGCATTGCCCTGGAGATCATTTGCGAGCTCCATAGTGATTGAAATAGGTGAACTCGTTGACCAACCATCTAAAGCCCCAAGTGCAATTGAAGGATCGGTATAAACGACACCGGTTTCGCCCGGAATAGCCAATGTGCCATCTGTAGTGCCACTAAAGAGTAAATCGTTAGGTAAAGGCAGTTTTCCATTAGCTGGATCAAACTGAACATGTGATAAAGGCACGAGTGGCTCAGCTTTTTCTTTTGCTTCGTTGAAGCTATCACCGCCACATGCCGTTAAACCAAGAGCAGATGTTATTGCAACACCCAAAATGAGTCTTTTCATCTTTTTTCCCCAAATCTTGTTTTAATAATTTTGTTTTCCCCAAGAATTGGTCACAATAGTCCAATCATGCGACCAAAAGGACTTATGTTAGTCCTTAACTATTCTCAAGTTAACGCAAAATTATAGAGTTAGCTACAAGTTTGTTACATACAAATGACCTATTGGTATACAATTATCAATCATTTGTTTCAAACGGTCGTTTATATTTTATCCAGTTCTAGATTTGACGGGCGATTGCGCTTAGAGGAATGAATCAATCATGTTGGAATATCAAGCTGCAAAAGATTTACTTAAAAATAAGATTATCTTGGTAACGGGTGCAGGAGACGGTATTGGTCGTGCGGCCGCGATGGAATTTGCAGAACATGGCGCGACCGTCATTTTACTCGGAAAAACCGTCAAAAAACTCGAAAAAGTGTATGACGACATTGTTAATGCCGGGTACCCAACACCAGCAATAGTACCCCTTGACCTTAAAGGTGCAACAGAACAAAACTACAAAGACATGGCAGAAACGATTGCCGAACAATTTGGTCACTTAGATGGTTTATTACACAATGCTTCTCAACTCGGTGCATTAGGCCCATTTGAACACATTGATTTAACGTCTTTAGAAACCATCATGAAGGTTAACGTTACCGCGCAGGCAATCATGACCAAAGCGTTATTGCCTGTGATGCGTAAAGCGCCAAACGCTTCAATTATCTTTACCTCAAGCAGTGTTGGCCGTAAAGGTCGTGCATACTGGGGCCCCTATGCTTTCTCTAAATTTGCTACAGAAGGCATGATGCAAGTGCTTGCCGATGAATGTGATGGCTCACACGTTAGAGTTAACACCATTAATCCTGGTGCTACACGCACAGAAATGCGAGCAAAAGCCTACCCAGGAGAAGATCCACAAACGCTGAAAACAGCAAAAGACATTATGCCAACCTATCTCTATTTAATGGGTGATGAATCCGTTGGCACCAATGGCCAGGCATTTAATGCACAATCTTAATGATTAATCCCAATAAAAACGGAAGCTAATTGCTTCCGTTTTTATCAATGAGCCTTTGGGTCATCTATTGTTGAGGTTTAATAAAACCATGCTAAAAGCTAATTTGCTTGGCATTTTGACTGACCAGCTTTTCTCCCACGCCTTTCACCATAGTTAACTGCTGTAAACTTTTAAATTTACCGTTTTTTTCACGATACTCAACAATTGCCTGCGCTTTTGCTTCACCAATACCTTTTAGCGATTGAAGCTCTTTTGCGCTAGCGTTGTTTACATTAATCGCGTTATATTTTTCAACTGCTTGGGTTGATTTTTTGGATGTTTCGGCAACGACTTTAGTTTTCACTTGATCAGCGGCCAAAGATGTCGTGCTAAAAAAACAACCCAAGCACATGAGTAACGCAGTTAATGTCGATGATAACTTCATTAGATTCTCCTTAGTTCCTTAATTGGCTGGCATTTTCCTTACTCCATATGCCAACGTACAGATTCAGAACGCTATGTTGTTTCCAAATCGGGGACTAAATGTAGTTAAAAATCATCAGTTGTACATAAAAAACACAATTCGCTATAGCTAATTATTAACGGTTTCTTCTGTTTTAGATTTTTTCTTTGCCATCATCGATGAAGTAAATTGGGTTAGCTCACCTAATAAATGCTGATGAACCTGAGTTAGTTTAGGTTTATTTTTAACGCTAAATGCTATCGGTCGGCAAAGGCTCATTGCTTGATACCCAAGCCTTGCCGTGAGTAAACCACCGCCAAGCCCTTGAGCGATACGAGTAGAGAGTTTCCCTGTCATTTCAACTGATAACAACTGTGTCCCTAAATCAGTTATTACCTCGGTGCTGCCAGCATAAATCACATTAACAATAATACTGCGGATTAGCTTAATTCGGCTCCAGTAGCCAAGTTCGACAGCATAAATGGCCGCCACTTCATTAATCATCTTTTGATTTCGCCACAAAATAATGGCCATATCTATTGCAGCCAAGGGGCTCGCTGCGAGTAATAAAGCAGATTCAGCGGCAAAACGGTTGACGCGTTTTTTCGCTTGTAAATCCCGCTCAGATAACACTATGTCATCAAATAACATGACAATTTCAGCATCGTTATGCTCTGCATTACTAGTACTAATTCCATTTAATTCTGACTGTTTAAAAACTTATAAGCTCGGTTGAGTTTCGACCGGGCGTTATCTACATCAAACATCCAATTAATACTAGCCTTCTCGTTATTCCTGGTTGTTTCCCAAGCCTTAAGAGAAAGCCGCAGATCATTCCACGTGCCAATTCGTCTATCCAAACATTGTCTGTTCATCACGCCTATCTCAATTTCTACCATATTTAACCAACTGGCATGTTTTGGGGTGTAGTGAAATTCAATTTTCTTCAAGATACGCCGAGCTTCTGCTGCTGGATAAGCTTTGTATAAAGAGCCTGGGGAGTGCGTTGTGTAGTTGTCTAAAACCAAGTGGATTTTATCGGCATCAGGATAATGAACATCAACCAAATCCCGCATACACGCTGCAAAGTCTTCTCGTTTCTTGGTTGCTGTTGCTTTAGCATGTCGCCAGCCTCTATGCCTATCGTACATCAGATAGATATTGGCCACATCTTCACGCCGGTATTCGTAATCTTCTTTAGCTAAGTGTCCTGGCGAAGCTAATTTGGGCGGTTTCACATGTGACACCAGTTGTTTCATTGCTTCATCAAAATTAACCACAGGATGTTTTTCATCCGCAGGCATTGCATAAATATCAAGTACCTCTTCCATCTGCGCAATGAAGTCGCTATCTAACTCGCCAATACACCACATCTTCTTTTGCCATGGTTTTAATTCATTGTTTTTAAGCCGTTGACGGACGGTTTCCAGCGATACGCTTTCAAGCTCTGTCAGCGTAATTAATCTGTCTGCGATGAGTGATAATGTCCAGCGAGCGCGGCCATCTGGTGGCTCGCTACAAGCAATGCTAACTAATGTTGCATCATCATTAGCTGAGAGTAATTTGGGTTGCCCTGTTCGTTTTCCTTCGGCGAGTGCGACCTTCAGTCCTTCTTCTACGAAGCGTTTTTTGGTTCGGTAAATAGTAGAGGTACTGGTATTGAGTAACTGGCTGATATCTTTATCACTGTGTTGATGTTGGTTTGCAAGCAACAGTATGTTGGCTCGTTTTAACAAGCGAGCATTGTGTAGGCCCTTGCTTAATAAAGTCTTTAAGGTGTGCAGTTCTTCTTGGGTCAACTCTACAAGGTAAGTGATATTCATGGCATGATACTCTCATCTATCAAAGACGATAATTGATCACAAAGCCTTAAAAATGTCGATCCCCACAGAGAAAAAAATTAATTCCGCATTTAGTGTGAAGCAAGGCCAATACCTTGCTTTCATTTATTATTACAGCAAAGTGAATGGGTATCCGCCAGCTCAGGCTGATATCCAGAAGTACTTTGGTGTTTCAGCCCCAACAGTTCATCAGACAATTTTGAAGTTAGAAACAGACAAATTGATCAGCCGAACGCCGAGAGAAAGTCGTTCTTTGAAAGTATTAATAAAGACCGATGAGCTACCATTGGAATGGTAGCTCAATCGATCATAACTAAATTGAAATGGTACTAGCACGCATATAATGTTGTTTGGCATCATTATTGGGGTACTTAGCTAAAATAGGGGCGATAAATTTAGTTGCCTCCCCCATTTGCATACTTTGTGACAAACGTTGCGCACGAGACTGATGATCTGCCACTTTTTTAAGGTTAACAAGTTTACGCCACTCTTTAATAACACCCACGCTTGCCCACAAGGTCACAATAGACAACACTGTCGCGTAAAAGCCAAACAACCATGGGCTTTGATTAAAGGACTCCACCAGCCCTAACACCGTTTGTACAACAGCAAGTAACCCAAGGCTAGTTAACGATAACACCGCCAATTTTGACCATTTCTTGGGTTTTGCTGGGGTGATAGTGTCTGCCATATTTTCTGGCAATTCAGTTAACACTTGCTCACAAACAAACTCAACCTCATCAAATGATTGCGAAGGCTTGAGAGGTTTTATGGCGCCATTAGATTGCGCATCATCGATAAGATCTGCCTCATTGTAGATCTGCGATTTTTTTAACGCTGAACTGTTATCAGTTTGCTTCATCATAAATGTACACACTCGCTTTAGGTCAATTTATCGCCCAGTAAAAACTCTAAAAGATGGTCAAGACGAATATGTTCAAACGTGGGGTGACTATCGGTAAAATGGCTAATGTTTGGCGGTAAAAAAGCATTAAAATTAAAGCCTTGTTGTTGCCAAAAAGCCGCATCGGGTAAAACGCTTGGCACATCACCTGGGTAAACCGTGATTTGTTTACCATCAAGTCCTGTTCCTTTAACCACTTCTTGTTGCTGACCGTTATCCGTTTTAACCATGCCGTGCTGCGTCGCTTTAATTGCACTTATTGCCATGGTTTCAACTTCGCTGCCTTCAAAATTGGCATAATGCTGGCTGTCTTGCAGCATTGCTGTTAACAGGCTAAGTACATGACTTTGCTGATCACGAGTCACTCGGTCAACCTGGCTTGCTGCAAATAATACTTTATCAATCCGGGGAGAAAACAAACGCTTAATCAAGCTTGATTGACCAAACTGAAAACTTTCCATAATGCTATTAAGTGCGCGCCCCATGTCATTAAATTGTGCCTGACCATGATTGAGTGCGTTTAAACAATCAACTAACACCAATTGACGATCAAAACGTGAAAAGTAATCTCGGTAAAAGGGCTTAACCACTTGAGCAACGTACTCGTCATAGCGACGTTTAAGGACGTGATAATTTGAATCACTTGGACTTGTTGCTAAATCAGAATGCGTTAGTGGGCTTAATGACAACAACGGAAAAAATGTTAATAACGGTGTATTTTCATACTCACCGGGTAGCAACATTCGCCCTGGTTGGGCATGATAAAATCCTTGTACACGAACCAAATCAACTAACAAAGCTTGATACAAATCAGCGATATACTTTAATTGCTGCTCATCTGCCGTCTGTGCTAAATCAAGTTGGCTTAGCGCCGAAGTAAATGGTTCATAACAGGGGGAATGGCTTAAACAAGCCACATTTTGTTGCTGCGATAAACACCAATGAGTGAAATCGTGTTTAAGCATGGGCAAGTCAAGTAACCACTCTCCAGGATAGTCCACTATATCGACATACAAGGTGGCGGTGTCGGTTAATTTGGCCAATATTCCTTGCTCGGGACGATACTTTATGGCTAAACGCAGTTCTGTAATGGTTCTTGTTGAGGCTGGCCATTGTGGGGGCGTTGAATTTAACGCATTCATTGCACCTTGATAATCAAAACTGGCGATATCAAGATCGGGTTGCATCGCTCTGTTAACCCCAATAAGACGATTTTCACGTGCAACTTGCCACAAGGGCAAAGGAGAAGTTTTATTGCCTTTTCCACTGTGCAGTAACTGATTAACTAACCCACTGATAAAGGCTGTTTTACCAGCACCTGAAAGCCCTGTAACAGCCAGTTTAATATGTCTGTCTGTCGTGCGATTCACAATAGATTGAGCGGTTTGGGAGACTTTAAATAAGGAACGATCTAAAAAATTCATGGTGGCTGACAGCTCCTAAAATCAAGGAAGAGCATAAAACAAGGGCGGTAAACCGCCCATTTAGAATCATTAAAGACTATTGATTTCCCGTTTTAAGTCAAAACTGTCTGAGGTGACGTGTTTCTCTAGTCGCTGTAATCGCGCTTCAAGTCCATTAAACTGTCTACTCACATCAAACAAAGCGCGTTTGGCGGGTTCGCCGGCTTGCCATACTTTCTTTTTGACTTCGATGTCTTTGTGATCTTCTTTATAGTCTAGCGCTTGTGGTTTGACATCTAATATCATCCATAGCGCGATATAAATTACAAATACGACCCCGGTTCCACCAAGTAAAAATATCGATACAGCTAACACGCGCACTAACCAGGTTTCAAAGTTAAAGTAATCAGCGATGCCAGAACACACTCCCGCTATTTTACCACTTTTAGGGTTGCGATATAGCGTACGACCATTAGTTGTGCCCATGTTTCGCCCTCCACTCTGGTGAATCAGTGTCTAAAATTGCTTCTAAGGTTTCGATGCGATGGCTCATTTTTTCAGCTTTCGCAATTAAATCATTTAGCTGGCCGAATTCTTCCTCTGTGAGTCCTTGGCTCACTTGTCGCTTACTGCGGTAGTGAAGAATCAACCAAATGGGTGCAACAACAACCAAGAATATGATAATTGGTGCAATAAGAAGATCCATATCCATAACTCACCTCTGAAAAATTATTATGCTTTTGATTTAGGTTGTGACTTTGCGTTTACTTTGGCTTTTAGTGCGGCTAATTCGTCATTAACAGCATCTTCTGCTTCAAGGGCCGCAAATTCATCGGCAAGTGAACCTTTTTTACCTAAATCATATGATTCAACCTGAGCCTCTAGGCCTTCAACACGGCGCTCGTATTGCTCAAACTTCATCATTGCATCATCAATTTTACTTGAGTCGAGCTGCTTTTTCACTTCTAAGCGCGAAGTGGCTGTTTGCTTACGCATAATAATGGTTTTTTGACGAGCTCGGGCATCATTCAATTTTTCTTGAAGCTGTGCAACTTCGTCTTTTAAACGTGCGATGTGCTCTTCAACCACTTGTAATTCCATTTCAAGTGTTTGCAGTAAAGCAACGGTTTTTTGCTTTTCAATTAAGGCCGCTTTTGCTAAGTCTTCACGATCTTTCGATAATGCTAGCTCAGCTTTGTCTTGCCAATCTTGAACTTGTTCTTGAACACGGCTAATACGACGTAACAGTTCTTTTTTCTCAGCCAACACTTTGGCAGAGGTTGAACGTACTTCAACTAACGTGTCTTCCATTTCTTGAATGATAAGGCGAACCATTTTTTCTGGATCTTCGGCTTTATCAAGTATTGCGCTGATATTTGAATTAACGATATCGGCAAAGCGAGAGAAAATTCCCATAATGTATTCCTCAAAAAGTAACGTGGATGTCGCAATAGGTATTACACATTGCGTGCCAACTTTTACAACACTAACAATATCAGTATGTTATATAAATATTTAACTTTTACTTTCAATTATTAACTAAGCCATCTAGTATGATTTTCACCAATTATTAGTCTAATTCACTAACAATTTTGCGAGAAAGCCATTGTGAGTAAACAATTCCAACAAGATAATCTCATCGGTCAATCTAATGCGCTACTTGAAGTATTAGAACATGTGTCTAAAGTTGCGCCGTTATCTAAACCGGTTCTCATTATTGGAGAGCGCGGTACCGGGAAAGAACTCATTGCTGAGCGTCTGCATTATTTATCGGCGCGCTGGGACCAAAGCTTTATTAAACTGAATTGTTCATCGTTAAGTGAAAACTTACTCGAAAGTGAGCTTTTTGGCCATGAGTCTGGTGCATTTACCGGTGCCAAAGGTAAACATGAAGGACGTTTTGAGCGAGCTGATGGCGGTACTCTGTTTTTAGATGAATTGGCTAATACTTCAGGTTTAATCCAGGAAAAATTACTTAGGGTAATTGAGTATGGCGAGTTTGAACGCGTTGGTGGCAGTAAAACCGTACAGTCTGATGTGCGACTTATTTGTGCGGCTAACGAAGATTTACCCGCACTGGCGGATAATGGTGAATTTAGAGCAGACTTATTAGACAGATTAGCATTTGATGTGATCACCTTACCGCCTCTGCGCAGCCGCACTGAAGATATTATGCCATTGGCTGAACATTTTGCAGTGAGTATGGCCAGACAACTTGGCCTTGAATATTTTGGTGGTTTTGGTGCAATCGCGAAAGAGCAACTTATGATGCATGACTGGCCGGGTAATATTCGTGAACTTAAAAACGTGGTGGAGCGCAGCGTGTACCGCGAAGGCTCTGAAGGCCAAGAAATCGATCACATTATCTTAGACCCTTTTGCCTCCCCTTACCGCCCAAAGACACGTGTAAAAACACTCGAACGCCAACTACAGCCCAAAGACGCGCCTGTTGCAACTGAAACAACAGACGACACTCCGCAGCAAGTCTCGCTGACTCACAGCAGCATTGAGTTTCCCATAGACTTTAAAGAATACACTGAAAATGCGGAAATTGACTTGTTACAGCGTGCACTTGCAGAAGGTCAATACAACCAGAAGAAAACCGCTGATTTACTCGGGTTAAGCTACCACCAGCTCAGGGGAATTTTAAAAAAATATAACTTACTCGATAAGTCATAAATGAACTCATGCATCAGCGATTGCTCCGCTTGTATGAACACTGTTAAAATGTTTGTTCATAGTCGATAACAAATGATCACACCATGCCTGTTATAGTAAAACGCTGGTATCAGCTGATATCCATATGTATTTCCAGTATGTTACTGGCAGCATGTGGACAAGCCCAATTGCCCTCTGGCCTGGTATATTGCAGCGAAGGTAATCCTGAGAGCTTTAACCCTCAATTGGTCACTTCAGGAACCACTATTGATGCAACGTCGCACCAAATATACAACCGTTTGGTCAATTACAGCCAAACTAAGGGCGATATCACCCCAGGGTTAGCCACCCAATGGCTGGTTTCAGAAGATGGATTAAGTTACCAATTTACCTTACGAGAGCATGTGAGTTTCCATAAAACTCATCACTTTACTCCCACAAGGGATCTCAATGCTGATGATGTACTGTTTTCGTTTAATCGAATCATAGATCCCTTACACCCATACCACTTAGTGAGTCGCACTGGGTATCCTTTTTTTCAAAGCATTGGGTTTGCAGAACTGATTGAATCCATTGAAAAGGTCAATGATCATCAAGTTATATTTCATTTAACCCGCAAAGATGCATCGTTTTTATCAAATTTGGCGACAGACTTTGCGGTGATATTATCTGCTGAGTACGGTTATCAATTATTAGCACAAGGAAAGCCTGAAAACATTGACTATTATGCCGTCGGCACGGGGCCTTTTCAGTTAAGTCAATATGTTAAAAATGAATATATTCGCTATAAAAAACACCCAGTTTATTGGGGGCCGACGGTAGAAATAGACCAGTTAGTCTTTGATATCACCCCAAGAAGCACCTCGCGGATCGCTAAACTCATTACCGGAGATTGCAGTGTATCGGCTCTGCCTAAAGCGGCCGAATTGGCGGTGTTGGCTCAACATCCTGATGTATTAGTTGATGCAAAACCAGGCCTAAACGTGTCATTTTGGGCGTTTAACACCCAAAACCCGCCTCTAGATGATGTTCGTGTTAGGCGTGCACTTGCTCATGCCATCGACAAACAGAATATTCTCGAGGCGGTGTATAACGATACCGCTGTTGAGGCCACTGGCGTTTTGCCACCCGCATCTTGGGCGTACTCAAAAAATTTATCTCCGAATGAATACAACCCACAAAAGGCAATTGAACTGCTAAAACAAGCAGGGATTAATCAATTGTCTATTGATGTCTGGGCCATGCCAGTTGCACGAATTTATAACCCTAGCGCGTTAAAAACAGCTGAACTTATCCAGGCAGATTTAGCCCGTATAGGCGTTAAACTCAATATCATTAGTTATGACTGGAGTGTGTTCACACAAAAGCTTTCAGCCTCTAATTACGACTCGGTATTAATTGGCTGGAATGCCGATAACAGTGATCCAGATAACTTTTTCACTCCGTTATTAAGCTGTGCGGCCTTGGCATCGAACAATAATCGCTCTCGATGGTGCCAAAAAGACTTTGAACATTTACTTACGCAAGCGCAAAGTGTGTCAACACAGCCTGAGCGTAAGGCCTTTTATCAGTCTGCTGAGGCCATCATTAGCGATCAGGTACCTATGGTTACCCTCGCCCACGCTAAAAAAATTGTGTTAAAGAAGAAAAACATAACTGCAATGCAAATTCGCCCATATGGCGGGATTTCATTTGCAAATACAATGCAAACCTCTGAGGAAAACGAATAAATGTGGCGTTACCTTTTTAGACGCATCACGCTATTTGTTGCCACATCCATGGTGATGATGGCTGTACTTTTTATTGCCACAGGATTATTCCCAGCAGACAAAGCTCATTCTTTGTCAGGTATTCAATATCCAACAGCTGAACAACAGCAGCAAATAGAGCAAGATTACCAGTTAAATGATAACGCGCTTTTGCAATTTACCGCCTATCTTCGCCAGAGATTATCTGGAAACTTAGGCATTTCGAGCAATTCACAGCAAGAAGTAGCCGGTGAGTTAGCATCCGTATTACCAGCCTCTTTCGAATTATCATTATTTTCTGGCTTTCTTGCGGTATTTTTGGGTGTCCCTATTGGTGTTATCGCTGCATTAAGCCGTAACAAAGCTATTCAGCATAGCATTTTAGCATTTACCTTAACGGGTTATTCTATTCCTGTATTTTGGCTTGGATTAACACTGGCCATGTGGTTTGGGGTTAATTTAGGCTGGCTCCCCATATCAGGACAAATCAACTTACTCTACGAAATTGAGCATGTTACCGGTTTTATGTTACTCGATACCTTATTGTCTGATTCCACTTATCGCATACCTGCTTTTCATGATGCATTACTGCATTTGATTTTACCTGCAGTAACCTTAGCGGTATTACCATTTACGCTTGTGGTGCGTATTACTCGACAAGCGGTTATTAGTGTCATGAACCAAACCTACATTCGAGCCGCAGAGGCTCGCGGGTTACATACTTTTAAAATATTAATCCGCCATGCCATGCCTAACGCGCTTATTCCTGTATTAAAAAGCATCGGGTTAATGCTTGGTTCGTTTGCCAGTTATGGCATTGTCGTTGAAGTTATCTTTTCCTGGCCTGGCGTTGGTAGTTGGCTAGTGTCGGGCATTTATCAGCGAGATTATACTGTGATTCAAGCTGGCATTTTATCGGTGTCACTTCTGATTATTTTCTTGAGCATTTTGATTGACCTAATGCATACCGCGATCAATCCGATGAGCCGAAAGGAATTATATGCCTCGCATTAAAATCTACCATGAAGATCATATCGATTCGCCAATGTGGCGAGTATGGCAAAGTTTTTCGTCAAATCCCTTTGCGTTAATGGGCTTATGGGCAGTAATTTTTTTATTGGTGTTGACCATTTTTGCTCCCTTCATTGCCCCCTACCCAGCAGAAGCACAAGATCAACAAGTACTGTTATTACCACCGTCTTGGGATCCTGCAGGCAAAGTAGAACACTTTTTAGGTACCGATGATTTAGGCCGTGATATTTTTAGCCGAATTTTACACGGGGTTCAATTAACGTTTGGCATGTCATTGTTAATTGTTGGAGCATCGTTATTTTTTGGATTCGTTATCGGTTCACTGTCAGGCATGATGCGTGGGATAAAATCAAGTGTATTAAGCCACTTGCTCGATGCATTGCTTTCTATCCCGTCATTATTGATGGCCATACTCGTGGTTGCAGTAATGGGGCCGGGTTTACAAAATGTGTTTTGGGGTGTCGGAATTGCGATGGTCCCACAATTTGTGAGGGTCATCCATCAAGCCGTTCATGAAGAGCTTCAAAAAGAATACGTTACTGCGGCTCGGTTAGACGGAGCAAATTCAGTACAAATTTTTTGGTACGTGATTATGCCTAATGTATGGGATGTGGTGATAATTCAAACCACTATGGCGATTTCGGCCGCCATACTCGACATTGCTGCACTGGGTTTTTTAAATTTAGGCGCTCAAGCACCAAGCCCAGAATGGGGGGCAATGGTTGCTCAAGGGCTTGATAATTTATTACTTGCACCTTGGACAGTCACTATCCCTGGGGTTGCCATCTTATTTACTGTATTGTCGGTAAATTTAGTCGGTGACGGTTTACGCTCTGCACTTGCCCCAATAAGAAACTAACTTATGCCATTACTCGACGTACGTAATCTCACCATTGAACTTGATACCGCTCAGGGCCGGGTAAAAGTGCTTGAAAAAGTGAGCCTTACCATTAACCCTGGTGAAATTCACGGACTGGTTGGCGAGTCAGGCTCAGGGAGAAGTTTACTGGCCAAAGCCATTTTAGGCGTTCTTGGCCCCAATTGGCATATCGTGGCCGATCGTATGATGTGGGACGGTAAAAACCTGTTAGAAATGAGCGCAAAAGAGCGTCGTAATTTAATGGGTTGCGATATGGCGATGATTTTTCAAGACCCATCTGGCAGCTTAGACCCAGTAAAAACAATTGGTAGTCAGTTGATAGAAGCCATGATGCCCAACAAGAGCGTCCCTTTTTGGCGCCGTGGCAGAGATACCTACTTAAACGCGCAGAAATGGCTACACAAAGTGGGCATCAAAAAACCAAAGCAATTGATGAAATGCTATCCATGGGAATTATCTGAAGGGGAATGTCAAAAAGTCATGATTGCAATGGCTGTTGCTAACCACCCAAGATTGCTTATTGCAGACGAACCCACCAACTCGATGGAGCTGAATACTCAGGCGCAAATTTTTAGGCTATTGTCACAATTAAATCAACTGCAAAATGTGTCGATATTATTGGTGAGCCATGAGCTAGAAATTATGGTGAATTGGTGTGACAACTTAACTATTTTATACAGCGGTCAGGTGATGGAGTCTGGGCCTGCTTCGGCAATGGCTGAATTACCTTATCATCCTTACACAAGAGCATTGTTAAAGAATTTGCCCGATCATACTCAAAAGATGCGCCATAAAACTGACCTACCTACCTTACAAGGTTCGTCACCATCGATGCAGCACTTACCCGCTGGCTGTCGACTCGGCCCGCGCTGCCCTGAAGCACAGCGTAAATGCGTAAAACAGCCTAACCTTGAGCAAAATAAAGGTCGCTATTTTGCCTGCCATTTCCCTTACCAAAGTGAGCAAGAAGATGACGACGCCATTGCTTAAAGTAAACGATTTGAGTAAACAATACATTACTGGCTATAAGCGATTTAAACCTCAATATTATCAAGCCTTATCTCCAGTGTCGTTTGAGCTCGAACGCGGTGAGACCATGGCCATAGTCGGATCTGTCGGTTCAGGAAAAAGCACATTAGCTCGATTATTGGTTGGTGCTGAACAACGCAGTGGCGGTGAGATATTTTTTGAAGGTGAAGCCTTAGAAACCCGCAACCAAAAACAGCGCTGTCGATTAATCAGGATGATTTTCCAGGATCCAACCACATCCCTTAATCCTCGATTATCAATTGGCAACTTGTTAAATGAGCCGTTACGTTTTAATACCACGCTCAATGCGCAAGAACGAAAAGACTTAGTGATTGAAACCTTGCGTAAAGTAGGATTATTACCAGAACATGCCGATTTTTATCCTCATATGATTTCAGAGGGGCAAAAACAACGTGTCGCTGTTGCACGTGCATTAATGCTCAACCCTAAAATCATTATTGCTGATGAAGCATTAACCGCACTGGATTTATCAGTGCGTTCGCAAATCATCAACTTATTGTTAAAATTACAAAAAGAAATGGGATTGTCGTATATTTTTGTATCGCACAATCTCAATATTGTCCGCCATGTCAGTGATAAAGTCATGGTGTTACAAAATGGGATTATGGTAGAAAAAACCACTACAGAGGCCCTGTTTAATTCGCCTCAACATGAATACACCCAACGACTCATTCAAGAACAAAGTCAATTTATGCAACGGCGCTAAACTGCTCCAACCACTGTGGTTTTACAGTGTTTTTGGTAAAAATCAGTGCCATTTAGGCGTCGAACTTATTATCCTAGAGCCAATGTTAAAGGAAGAAACCAAAATATGATTATTAAACCTAAGATCCGTGGCTTTATTTGTACAACAACTCACCCTGTAGGCTGTGAAGCCAATGTCAAAGAGCAAATTGAACTCACTAAAGCCAAAGGCAAAATAGCCAATGGCCCAAAAAAAGTCCTAGTTGTAGGTTCTTCTAGTGGTTATGGCTTGTCATCGCGTATTGCCTCTGCATTTGGTTGCGACGCTGCAACTATCGGCGTGTTTTTTGAAAAACCAAGTTCAGAAACCAAACCCGGTACCGCTGGCTGGTACAACACAGCGGCATTCGACAAATTTGCTAAAGCTGAAGGCTTATACTCTAAAAGCATTAACTGTGACGCATTTAGTCACGAAGCCAAGCAACAAGTCATTGAGCTGATTAAACAAGATTTAGGGCAAATCGACATGGTGGTGTATTCATTAGCCTCACCGGTACGAAAGCTTCCTGACACAGGTGAAGTGATCCGCTCATCACTTAAACCCATTGGCCAGACTTACACCGCAACCGCAGTAGATACCAATAAAAATACCATCATCGAAACGTCTGTAGAGCCTGCTACTGAGCAAGAAATTGCCGATACAGTCACCGTAATGGGTGGCCAGGATTGGGAATTATGGATGAGCGCGTTAAGTGATGCTGGCGTTTTAGCAGATGGCTGTAAAACCGTGGCTTATAGCTACATTGGTACCGAGTTAACCTGGCCAATATACTGGCACGGAGCATTAGGGCAAGCCAAGATGGATTTAGACCGTGCTGCACATGCGTTAAATTCTCAACTAGCAAAAACCGGTGGTTCAGCTAACGTTGCAGTATTAAAAAGCGTTGTGACACAAGCCAGCTCAGCTATTCCTGTTATGCCGCTTTATATCTCCATGGTATTCAAAAAAATGCGCCAAGAAGGCCTTCACGAAGGCTGTATGGAGCAAATTTACCGTATGTTTAGCGAACGTTTATATCGCAACGACGGTCAGGCTCCTGTTGTTGACAGCGAAAATCGTCTGCGTTTAGACGATTGGGAATTGCGTGAAGATATTCAGCAACATTGCCGTGATTTGTGGCCACAAGTGACCACAGAAAACCTGAGCGAATTAACCGATTACAATGAATACAAAGAAGAGTTTTTAAAACTGTTCGGTTTCGGTATTGAAGGTATTGATTATGACGCAGACGTTGATCCTAACGTGACATTTGATGTTATTGAGCTGTAATACCATTTCCATTAATTATGATGTAAATATCAATTAGCTTCAGGTTAAATCAAACCCGTTAACCATAAGCCGCAATGCACTGCATTGCGGCTTTTTTTGTATTTGAAATACCATTAACCCACCTTATACCATTTCCATTAATTATGTGACCAATCAGAGTCACTCAGACTGTTCAGTTTGAGGCGCATTGTTGAAATAATGGTTATTCCCTTCTAAGGCAATGCAACAAAGAAATGGACTGTCTGAGCGTCTCCTGCAAGGCGGGTTTCTGTGCCTTCTATGCTGCTTAATAGTATTTTGACGTAGAGCAACTATGCCTACAATCCTATTACTTGCCTAGAAGGCACAGAATTCCCGCTGAATGACCAGATAATTAGTGGAATTGGTATTAGTAGAATTACGCTATGTATGTTCAGGCGGTCGGCGAGATAGACAAAAAATAATGGCCAGTCGACACACAAAATCTATATTCCAATATTGAATTGAACAGGCAAAAAAAAGGGTTAAGCCTAATGACTTAACCCAAAGTAACACAAGGGATAAAAAGATGAAGTTACACTATTTTGTCTTTAAAGCATGTTTAGCTGCATTGTCGCCCGCGATGCGTCCAAAGACCACGGTATCGGCAATAGCATTACCACCTAAACGGTTATAACCATGAACGCCACCAGTGACTTCCCCTGCGGCAAATAAGCCCGAAATAGGTTTACTTTGAAGGTCGAGTACTGACGCCTCAGGGTTAATCGCTACACCGCCCATTGTGTGGTGAATACAGGAGCCACTTTAACGGCATAATATGGGCTTTGAGTCATGTTCAATGGCATGTCATCACGACCAAATGCATTGTCCTTTCCAGCGGCAACATAGCCATTATAATCACTTACGGTTTTAGCTAAATCAGCCACTTTCATACCGGTTTTTTCAGCTAATTTTTCAATCGTATCACCCTTGTAAAGCATGTTGAGGTGATCATAACCGCGTACCATTTTGGCTTTTTTGTATAACTGGTTATCAAAAATAAGCCATGCAAATTGACCAGGTTGTTTTAAAATGGCATCAGATGCTTTATCACGCGTGGTTAACTCACTAATAAAGCGATTACCGTCTTTATTTACCATGACAGCACCCACACCACGCACTGTTTCTGAAATCAAAATACGGCTATCTTTACCCACTGTTGGGTGAGCTTGAACCCAGTCAATATCTGTCATACTGGCACCAATTTCTTTTGCCAATAACACACCATCACCCGTTGCGGTAACGTTGTTTGAGCTGGTCATGTCTTTCATTGTTGGACGGTAATAAGCAATCATTTCTTTATTCATGCCGTAACCACCTGTTGCTAACACAACAGATTTAGCTGCGATCATGTAATAGCCGGTATGCTTACCATGAACAACTGCACCAACTACTGTATGATCATCATTAACAACTAACTTAACTACACGTGAATTTAAGCGTGTATCAATACCCTGAGCCTTGGTAGCTTGACGTAAGGTATCAATAATTTCAGGGCCTGAGCTCTTGCCACCGAGTGGACGATGAGTACGATCTACTCGTGCCCCGCCAGAGCGTTTAAGATCTTCTAGGTTTGCCCCTAACGACTCTAACCATTGCACACCCTCTGCCGACTGCTCAGCTAGAATGGTCACAAGCTTTTTATCATTTTGTTGGCGGCCACCTTTCATCGCATCTTCGATAAACCATTCAACACTATCTTCTACGCCATGATCTTTTTGCTGCTTAGTGCCTACAGCATTCATACCACCAGCTGAAATCATAGAGTTACCACCACTAAATGGTGCTTTTTCTACCAAAATAACATTGGCACCCGCTTGTTTTGCTGCTAATGACGCATTAAAACCAGCACTACCTGCACCAACAACTAAAACTTGGGTTGTTTCACGAGGACCGGCAGCAATGGCTTTTTGAATTTTTTCTTGATCCCAGCCATTATCCCAAGGCGCTTTCTTTTTCGCACCTGAGAATGGCATGTCTTTTTGATCAAACGAATGACACTCATTACAGTAGAACTTAGGTTCCTCATGACCTTTATGGCAACTGGTACAATTAATGTCACCTAAATGAGAATTGTGCGGATCAAACTGTAACTTGTCGTTGGCTAATTCGGCGTAATCACCATGGCATGATTTACATTGGGCATTCTCGTGAGTTTCACTGTCGCTCACATTAATCGGTTTAGTGTGGCAAGACTGACAACTGTCCATTTCAGCGTGAAAAGACGCCAAGTCATCAGACTTAGCCACCGCAGTACCAGAAGATAGCATCATCACTGCCATCGCCGAGACTAAGTATTTTAGTTTCATTGTTCATTTCCTTTTTTTATTGGATTTTACTTGCTTTGTTGACGGCAAGATTACTCATAAAGAGATATCCAAACTTAGACACTGGTCAAACTTGCTAAGTGGTTAAGTTTTTATGAAACCCTATTCAAACTTACTTAAAATACCCGCAAATATAATGGCCTGTGACTCACGTTCATGTTCACCATTACATAAGCCTTTAGCATTCATCCATGCTTTCTCGCTGACTCGAAAGCCAACTCATACAACAAACATTAACGAATGAGAAGAGATGACTATGAAAACCAATAAAAGCTTAATTTCTATAGCCTTACTATCTGCGCTATCAGTAATGTCGACAAATGTGTTCGCCGAATCACCTACGGCTTATGGCCGTTTAGATATCTCGATGACGAATTCTGAACACGGTTTTACCACCCAAAACAGAAAAGAAGGCACAGTGCTTGAAAACAATTTGAGTCGTGTTGGTGTTAAAGGTAGCGAAAAAATTAATGACGATTTACAACTGGTTTATCAAATGGAAGTTCAGGTAAACAGTGCGACAAACGAAGCCGATGATGAGGTATTTAGCGCCAGAAGTACTTATTAATCGCCACGATGGGGTTAAAAATGGACTTAACAATGATTAATGACTTTCCAATCTATTTTGCCATTGGCTTTGTCTGGCTGAGTTTTCACGCCTTACTGATATTAATCGCCGGACTTGTTATGAAAGCGCCATTAGCTTACATGGCTATTAGTAGCCAATGCTGTATTGGCGGTGCGGCATCAGCTCCTATTGTGGCTATGGCGTTTAATCGTCACTTAGCTCCCGTTGCGGTGATGTTTTCAGTATTTGGTTATGCCTGGGCTAATTATATGGTGTGGATTTGTGCAGAACTAATGCGCCATGTTCACCCTTAAAAAAACCATTTACCATAACGTCCAGACTAAATATCAAGGCTATAGCAAAGGTAAGTAGATATCGACTGAGTGCGCCTTGATACCTGACTCAGCAAACCCGCCAATATTGAGCCGTTCAAACATGAGTGGGCTATTGCGTAATGAGTATGGCTGCTCATTTAGCCAAATACGATAAAGGTAATCAACCCCAGCATGTAACAACGCATTGATATTGCTATTTTGTGTATCTGTTTTTACCGATAACTTTGCATAACGACCGGAGCTAATCACTTGGGTATATATGCCCTCCTGTGTTAACCCAGTTGATGCTAACCTCGAATACGTATTTTCATCAAGTGAGACCCCAATATCCATATGGTATGGCTTCGCTTGTGGCAAGCTGTGTACTAAGTTAAACGTACGACCGAGATTAGGCCCTATTGCATATTTTTGGCGCCATTGAATAAAGCGCTCAATAGTCTGAGGTAATGCGTTTTCTGGGCCATTGTGCGTAACGAAAGAAAGCGTTAAAGCATCCATTTGCACTATTTCAACATTTGCAGTGAGCATTGCATCCTGAGGTGACTCAAACGATTTAAGCGGTTGTTGTTTGGAAAAGAAATTATTCCAATCGGGCGCTTGCCTGAATGACTGTGGGCTTTGGCCAATACTAAGGGTAAACGAGTCAACAAAATCAGCTTCATTGTGATAACCCAAATTAGCTGCAATTGCCGCTAACGGCACTTGCTCACCAAACCCTAATTGATGGGCTGCCTGCAAGCTTTTAAGTAGTTCGACGTATTCTTCTATCGACAAACGGTATAGCGTGTAAAATAAGTGCTCAAAATGACATGTTGGCAGCTCTGCAATCCTTGCAAGGTTATCAATATCCAGTGGCGCTGCAATATTAGAATCGATATAGGCGAGTACTTTTTCAAATGCCTGATCAAGTTTATGGCCCACAACTTCTCCTTGTTTACAAAAATAAAAAGACCTAGACAGTATGCCTAGGTCTTTTGTTTATCACGAATAAAATACATTAATATTGAATTTAATGAGCTAGCTCGATTTATCCATACTGAACTCTCAAGCAGCTCAACTAATCATCTACTCGACAACAGGATATTCAATTTCAGCATCAGCTTTAAGTGTCGCGATAACCGCGCGGTAATCCGCTTCACTATATTGAGGTGCTAAACGTTGCTTAAGGGTGTTAATCAAGTTGTCATTAATCCCTTCTGCTTCATTAACTTTATCAAGCACAATAACCGCATAGCCAGTGGCTAATGCCGCAGTATCAATAGTGACGCTATTAGCAGCAGGTGCCGCAATTTTAAAAGCTTTGTCTGTAATAGCTTGATCGATCTCTTGGTTAAAACGACCCAACTTAGGTAATGCCGTTAATGTTGCGTCGGTTAATGTGTCGTTCCCTGCTTTTAACTCAGCCATGTATTGCGCTGCTTTTTCACGCGCACTTTCGTTAGCCTTGTCTTGTTTTAAGCGTTCAACGATACCGGCTTTAACATCCGCAAATGCCATTGTGCCAGCCATGTTATGTTGTTTCATGCGGATAACAACCACATGATTTGGCGCTAATTCAATCACATCACTGTTCATGCCGCTGGCCAAAACTTGGTCAGAAAATGCAGCTTTGATAAGTTCAGGATTATTAAACTTAGCAGGTACATTATCACGCGAGAAAAGCGCAGTGGTTTGAACTTTGCCGCCAACAGCTTGGGCCGTGTCAACTAAGGTATCTGGAATTTCATAGCTTGTGTCTGCAAGTTTACTTTGCAACCCATAGAATACATCTAAGGCTTTCTTTTCTTGCAATTGCGCTACAATTTTAGCTTTAACATCAGCAAACGCTGTCGCTTGGCTAGCTTGTAAGTCAAGTAGCTTAATAATGTGGTAACCAAATTCACTTTTAACCACTGGCGATACTTGATCTTGTTGCAAAGCAAATAATGCTTCATCAAAAGCAGCATCCATTACGCCCTGTTCAAACCAGTCTAATTGACCACCTTGCTGTGCACTCAATTGATCATCTGAATCAGTTTTAGCCACTTCAGCAAAATCTTCGCCTGCATTGAGTTTGGCAACTATGGCATCGGCTTTGGCTTTATCTGCATCGTCATCGTCTGTTGCTGCAACAAAAATGTGAGCGGCTAGGCGTTTTTCAGGTGTTTGGTATTGAGACTGATGTTCATCGTAGTACGCTTTAACTTCTTCGTCAGTGGTTTGGCTGCTTTTAGCCATGTCAGCAACGTTAAGTTCAACGTATTCTAAACTCACTTGCTCTGGGCTCATAAATTGAGCCAGGTTAGCATCATAATAAGTTTGTGCTTCTTCATCAGACACAGAAACGCTTGCTAAGTAAGGCGTAGAATCAACCACTAAATAACGAATATCACGGGTTTGACCTTGTACTTGCGCAAGTTGTTTTGCTTCACCGTCTAATACAAACTCACTACCAACAATGGCATTAAGCAGTTGTCGACGAGTCATATCAACGCGCATCATGTTTCTAAAGCTGGTTGTTTGATAACCTAATTGACGAAGTACAGCTAAATAGCGGTCGTTATCAAATTTACCATCTGTTTGAAAAGCAGGTTCTTCAATAATGGCTCTTTTGATTTGCTCATCTGATACACGCAAACCTAGTTTATTTGCAGCTTGATCAATTAATTTGTCAGCCACTAAACGGTCTAAA
The DNA here is from genome assembly GCF_019931735.1 of Shewanella inventionis. NCBI lineage: Bacteria > Pseudomonadati > Pseudomonadota > Gammaproteobacteria > Alteromonadales > Shewanellaceae > Shewanella > Shewanella inventionis. The sequence continues at coordinate 3,612,700 of NZ_CP082926.1, forward strand.
ACACCTTGTTTTATGCCGTTCATGTAATTGTCGTCAGCGGCTAATGCATTAAACATTTCACCTAACTGTTGCTCAATACGTGAACGTTCATTTTGGAACGCATTTTCAAGATCGCTGGCGCTAACTTCTTCACCATTAACGATGGCAGCAGGAATACCAGTATTAGAGCCTAAATAGCTACTCACACCGGCAAAAGCAAAAGAAAGTATCACAAGCACAAGAATTGTTTTAGCAACAACGCCTTGTGATCCTTCACGGATTTTTTCTAACATCTGAATTCTCGCTTGTTGCGATTAATAAAATAAAAAGGCGCATCACCTTGTGGATGCGCCTTAATGTAAATTATATGGAGTTATCAGACGCTACCACGGGTATGACCCAATACTCCCAATATGTGTTATGGCGTGCATAACCATATTGCCTTTCGTAAAAAGCACCGCCTAAGCAGTGCTTGTATTACGAATGCCTTACAAAGGCTACGTTGCTAACGATTTAGTTAACAGCGTCTTTAAGCGCTTTGCCAGCTTTGAACGCAGGAATGTTCGCAGCAGCAATTTTAATTTCTTTACCCGTTTGTGGGTTACGGCCAGTACGCTCAGCACGTTGACGTACTTCAAATGTACCAAAACCAACTAGAGAAATCTTATCGCCTTCTTTAAGACCTTCAGTTACCGCAGCGATAAATGAGTCTAGTGCACGGCCAGCAGCAGCTTTAGAAATATCAGCACCAGATGCGATTTTCTCGATTAGTTCAGATTTGTTCATGTCATCCCCTTGAATGTTATTGTCGCGCCGCAACCAAATCCGTGTTTAGAGCGGTCTGCGGAGGCTTTATTGTAATAAGCTTGATAACACATCAAACTTAGTATGAAAACCAAAAAAATGAAATTGGATACAGCTCAAAGTCAGATGCCCCAAGGGCTTGGTGCGTCTGACTCTCCACAGACCTAGGCTACCACAGGTCAGCGTTTTGTTAAGCCCCTTTTTTCACTTTTTTTATACTCTACAGCAATTTTTTTGCTAACAAGCTATTTTTTAACCACTTCAAAGCCTTCAACTGGTCGTTCTAGCGCCAATTTTAAAACTTCATCAACCCAACGTACTGGATGTATGGTTAAATCTGCAATCACGTTTGCTGGAATTTCTTCCAGATCTCGCTCATTTTCTTTAGGTATTAACACGTGTTTAATACCACCACGATGTGCTGCTAGTAGTTTTTCTTTCAATCCGCCAATAGGTAACACTTCACCACGTAATGTGATTTCGCCAGTCATAGCCACATCACTACGAACTGGGTTGCCGGTTAAGCTAGAGACTAACGCGGTACACATTGCGGCACCGGCTGAAGGGCCATCTTTTGGTGTTGCCCCTTCAGGCACGTGCACATGAATATCGCGTTTTTCATAAAAGTCGTTATTGATGCCCAAGTTTTCAGCACGAGCACGTACAACGGTCATCGCCGCTTGAATAGACTCTTTCATCACATCGCCAAGCGAGCCGGTATAGGTTAATTTACCCTTACCTGCTACTGAGGTGGCTTCTATTGTTAATAAATCGCCGCCTACCTGAGTCCAGGCAAGACCTGTTACCTGACCAATTTGGTTGCTCGACTCTGCTTTACCAAAGTCAAAACGTTGCACACCTAAGAATGACTTAAGGTTATCTTGATTGACCTCAACCACTTTAACGGCTTTGTCTAACAAGATTTGCTTAACCACTTTACGGCATATTTTAGACAGTTCACGTTCTAATGAACGCACACCCGCTTCTCGAGTGTAATAACGAATAATGCCTAAAATAGCACTGTCATCGACCTTGATCTCATTAGCTTTTAGACCATTACGCTCAACTTGCTTTGGCAGTAAATGTTGTTTAGCGATGTTAAGCTTTTCGTCTTCGGTATAGCCCGACAAACGGATCACTTCCATACGGTCAAGTAACGGACCTGGAATATCCATAGAATTAGACGTTGCCACAAACATCACATCTGATAGATCGTAATCAACTTCTAAATAATGGTCGTTAAAGGTCGCGTTTTGCTCAGGATCGAGTACTTCTAACAAGGCTGACGAAGGGTCGCCACGCATGTCAGAACTCATCTTATCGATTTCATCAAGTAAGAATAATGGGTTTTTAACGCCCACTTTTGCCATCTTTTGAATGACTTTACCTGGCATAGAACCAATGTAAGTACGGCGATGACCACGAATTTCCGCTTCATCACGCACGCCGCCTAACGCAACGCGCACGTACTTACGGCCAGTTGCTTTTGCAATTGACTGACCAAGCGATGTTTTACCAACACCTGGTGGTCCTACCAAGCACAAAATCGGCCCTTTAAGCTGCTTAACTCGGCTTTGTACTGCTAAATACTCAAGAATACGTTCTTTAACTTTTTCAAGACCGTGGTGGTCAGTGTCGAGCACTTCTTGCGCTTTGGCTAGATCACGCTTAATTTTAGAGCGTTGTTTCCAAGGCACTGAGGTCATCCAGTCAACATAACTGCGAACAACGGTCGCTTCTGCTGACATTGGTGACATCATTTTTAGCTTGTTTAGCTCTGCATTGGCTTTATCTTTGGCATCGATTGGCATGCCTGCTTCTTCAATTTTACGCGCCAATACTTCAAATTCATCGTGGCTTTCGTCAATGTCGCCTAACTCTTTTTGAATGGCTTTCATTTGCTCATTCAAATAGTATTCACGCTGGCTTTTTTCCATCTGCTTTTTAACGCGGGTACGAATACGTTTTTCAACTTGCAATAAGTCGATTTCCGATTCCATCATCGCCATTAAATATTCAAGACGCTCGCCCACGTTAATCATTTCTAGTACCGATTGCTTATCTTCAAGCTTTAACGGCATATGCGCAGCCATTGTGTCGGCTAAACGTGCGGCTTCATCGATACCCGACAATGAAGTCAGCACTTCAGGTGGGATTTTTTTATTGAGTTTGATGTAGCCTTCAAATTGGCCAATCGCACTGCGCACCAGTACTTCTTCTTCTTTATCGCTTAATTCTTGCGATTCAAGATATTCGGCAGTAGCAGTAAAGAATGCGTCTTCTTGGGTGTAACGCTTAATTTTAGCGCGCTGACCACCTTCAACTAACACTTTAACCGTGCCGTCAGGAAGCTTTAATAGCTGCAAAATAGACGCTACAGTACCGATATCAAAAATATCGTCTTTGCCTGGCTCGTCTAAATCAGCGTCACGCTGAGCGACCAGTAAAATTTGTTTGTCTTGTTCCATTGCCGATTCTAGGCAACGAATGGATTTTTCCCGTCCTACGAATAGCGGAATTACCATATGCGGATAAACCACCACATCTCGCAGTGGTAATACGGGGAGTTCGATATGCGCTTCACGCTCTTGGGTCATGGCTCGATTCCGTTTAATGAAATAGACTTAATACTGAGTATATTGGGGTGATGTTGTCAGTTTCAATGGCCAATACGAAAAAAGGAGCCCAATGGACTCCTTATTTTTCAATTTACAAACTATCAGGATAATTATTGTTCGCCTGAGGCGGCCTGAGTGTCGGTATTTTCGTAAATTAAGATAGGGGCTGACTCGCCTTTAACCACTGACTCATCAATGACCGCTTTAATCACACCATCTGTCGATGGAATATCGTACATGGTATCAAGCAAAATGCTTTCTACAATTGAACGCAATCCACGGGCACCGGTTTTACGTGACATGGCTTTATGGGCAATGGCTTGTAATGCATCGTCGCGGAACTCAAGTTCCACGTTTTCCATTTCAAATAAAGCACCATACTGCTTGGTTAACGCGTTTTTAGGCTCAGACAAAATCTGTACCAGTGCAGCTTCATCTAACTCGGTTAGTGTCGCAACAACAGGCAAACGACCGATGAATTCAGGAATTAACCCAAACTTAACTAAATCGCCAGGTTCAACTTGACCTAAAATTTGTGAAATGGTTGCTTTGTCTGCTTCGCCTTTCACTTCAGCGCCAAATCCAATACCTGTACCTGTATGAGCGCGTTGCTCAATCACTTTTTCAAGCCCGGCGAATGCACCACCACAAATAAACAGAATTTTAGAGGTGTCGACCTGCAAAAACTCTTGTTGTGGGTGTTTACGGCCGCCTTGTGGTGGCACAGAAGCAACGGTACCCTCAATTAGCTTAAGCAAGGCTTGTTGTACACCTTCACCTGACACGTCTCGCGTGATCGATGGGTTGTCTGATTTACGGCTAATTTTGTCGATTTCATCGATATAAACAATACCGCGCTCTGCTTTTTCAACGTCGTAATCACATTTTTGCAGTAGCTTTTGAATAATGTTTTCTACGTCTTCGCCCACATAACCTGCTTCAGTTAATGTGGTTGCATCTGCCATGGTAAACGGCACGTTCAATGAGCGAGCCAGAGTTTCTGCCAGTAAGGTTTTACCACTACCGGTAGGACCAATAAGTAAAATATTACTTTTACCTAACTCTACGCCACCTTTTACAGCACCATTACGTAGTCGCTTATAGTGGTTATAAACTGCAACCGCTAATACCTTTTTGGCTTGATCTTGGCCAATGACGTAGTCGTCTAAATGCTGGCGCAGTTCATGTGGTGTCGGTAATTTATCTTCATCACGTTTCGGTGAAATCTCTTTGATTTCTTCTCGGATGATGTCATTACATAAATCTACGCATTCATCACACACGTATACCGATGGGCCAGCAATCAGCTTTCTCACTTCATGTTGACTTTTTCCGCAAAAAGAGCAGTACAGCAGTTTGCCGCTGTCACCGTTTTTTTTGTTATCGCCCATTATTCTACCTCTGGTTGCAGCCTAGATTTTACATCTGAGCTCTGCTTGTCGATATGCTTACTGGCTGTAATTAGGTTTCTTCGTTCACTTGAATGAAGAATACCCCAGTCACAGCAAAAAATCAGCCTGTATTAACTGCGAGTTGTTAATACTGAATCCACTAAACCGTATTCAACCGCTTGAGGAGCGCTCATAAAGTTGTCACGATCTGTATCGCGCTCAATGACTTCTAGTGGTTGACCAGTGTGGTCTGCTAACATTTGGTTTAATTTGTTTTTAATGCCAAGAATTTCTTGCGCATGAATTGCGATGTCAGATGCTTGCCCCTGGAAACCACCTAATGGTTGGTGGATCATCACGCGCGAATTAGGCAAACAATGACGTTTTCCTTTTGTGCCGCCAGCGAGTAAAAATGCACCCATGCTCGCAGCTTGCCCCATACATACGGTACTTACGTTAGGTTTGATAAACTGCATGGTGTCATAAATCGCCATACCAGCAGTCACTGAACCACCTGGTGAATTGATGTACAGATAAATATCTTTGTCTGGGCTTTCTGATTCTAAGAATAATAGCTGAGCCACAATAAGGTTAGCCATATGCTCTTCAACTTGGCCAACTAAAAAAATAACACGCTCTTTTAATAAACGTGAGTAAATGTCGTAAGAACGTTCACCCTTTGCTGTTTGTTCAACAACCATAGGTACAAGCGCATTGAGTACAGATTCTGGTGCTTTATGCATTATTCATTTCCCTAAAATAAAAATGGCCCGCATGAGGAACCTCATACGAGCCATTATAAATGGCGAACGCCTTGTTAAGTCAAGCTTAGCTTACGCTCTGCCTGTAGCCTTGTTCATAAATTCTTCAAAAGCAACGTCTTTAGTGGTTACTTTAGCTGATTTTAATAGGGCTTCAACAGCTTGCTCTTCAAGCGCTACGTTGCGCATGTTCTGCATGAGTTCTTTGTTTGAGTTGTAGTATGCTACAACTTCAGATGGATCTTCATACGCAGAAGCCATAGATTCGATCAATGCATTAACACGATCGTCTTCAGCTTTTAGCTCGTTTGTTTTGATCACTTCGCCTAATAGCAAACCAATTTTAACACGACGCTCTGCTTGCTCTGTGAATAATTCAGCAGGAAGCTCAGGCATGTTTTCAGTTTGACCGCCAAAACGTTGCATAGCTTGTTGGCGTAGTACGTTCACTTCGCCATCTACTAACGCTTTAGGGATAACAATATCGTTAGCCGCTAATAAACCTGTAATCACTTGCTCTTTTACGTTTGCTTTAAGCGCTTGCTCTAGCTCACGAGTCATGTTTTTACGGATTTCAGCTTTAAGTGCGTCCAAGCCACCATCTGCAATACCAAATAGTGAAGCAAATTCGTCGTTCACTTCTGGTAAGCTTGCACCTTTAACTTCTGTTAAAGTAATGGCGAATTTAGCCGCTTTACCTTTTAAGTTTTCAGCGTGGTAATCTTCTGGGAATGATACTTCGATATCGAATGTTTCACCGGCTTTATGGCCAGCGATACCCGTTTCAAAACCAGGGATCATGCGGTTTGAACCAATTTGTAGTTCAAAATCATCCGCTTTACCGCCTTCAAACTCTTCGCCGTCGATTGAACCAACAAAGTTCATTTTAACTTTGTCGCCATCTGCAGCTTCACGCTCAACAACAGCATAAGTCGCGTGTTGTTTACGTAAGGTTTCAATCATGGTGTCAACGTCTGCATCGTTAACTTCAGCTTTTGGCTGTTCAACGGTAATAGTATCTAAGCCAGTTAATGTCACTTCTGGGTAGATTTCAAACGTTGCTACAAACTTAAAAGTGTCGCCTTCTGTTGTACCAGGAGTAAATACTGGTGCGCCAGCTGGGTTTAATTTTTCAGCTACGATAGCTTCAATAAAGTTACGTTGCATCACTTCACCAGTGATGTCTTGACGAATCGCTTTACCGTAACGTTTGTTGATTTCTGTAACTGGTACTTTACCAGGGCGGAAACCAGGAAGACGTGCACGCTTAGCTTCACGTAATACATTGTCTTTAACTAATTTCTCAATTTGCTCAGCAGGTACAGAAATTGTTAGGCGACGCTCTAGGCCTTGAGTTGTTTCAACAGAAACTTGCATTGTTTTACCTCGAAATATGTCTAACGTTCTTTGTAATAGTCGATAACTCAACTATTAGATATTCGTTTCTTGACCGTGTGTTTAGCTAAGGCCTCCAGCACAGCGATAATAAAGATGCTGAAGACGCTGTTGGTTCAGGTAGCTTATTTTTGATATTTATCAAGACGCGACATTATAGCCACCGTTTTTAGCATAGTCGAGCCTGAATAGGTCGAATTACGCTATAAAAGGGCGGACTTTTAGCCATTTTGATGTGTTTGCGCGTTTAATGTGCGAATTGAATTTACTGACGTACTAGCAGATGATTTAGTACTGGAGATTATTTTTATGATTAACACTGCTCAATTTTCGTGCCGTTGAACAATTTGTATAATCAAAGAAAAATGGGGTGACTGATGGGGCTCGAACCCACGACAACCGGAATCACAATCCGGGACTCTACCAACTGAGCTACAATCACCACTGAAATGGTACGCCCGGCAGGGTTCGAACCTGCGACCACCCGCTTAGAAGGCGGGTGCTCTATCCAACTGAGCTACGGGCGCATGGCACAGCAATTTGCTGTTTCCTGTCTGGCTAAACAAGCTTAACACTTGTTTGATTATTTGTTTAGTTAACACATAAACAAATAATTGAATTTGGTCGGTGATAGAGGATTCGAACCTCTGACCCTCTGCTCCCAAAGCAGATGCGCTACCGGGCTGCGCTAATCACCGAGTTTATCAATTCTCTAAGATAGTATCACAATGGACTAACCATCTTGTCTCGAGAACGGAGCGCATCTTAGCGAGTCACTTTGTTATCGTCAACGATTTTTTTGAGCTAATTGTCTATATGTTGAATTTAACAGCAAAAAGAGTGATTAGCATCAAAGCGCGAATAGTTTATTCACTGTATTTCCTTGTCTAGCAAATGACACCCTTTTAATCGCCTGTTAGAATAGCCCCGATTTTCACTTTAGCCACAACCCGCGTCTTTCAAAGGAAACTCTACAGCCATGACTGCTCAACTTATTGACGGTAAAGCCATTGCACAATCTATCCGCAATACTCTTAAACAAAAGGTTACAGCCCGCAAAGACGCAGGCCAAAGAGTCCCCGGCCTTGCAGTAATTTTGGTTGGTAGTGATGCTGCGTCACAGGTCTATGTAGGTAGTAAACGCCGCGCTTGTGAAGAAGTCGGTTTTGAATCTCAGTCATTTGACCTTGATGCCAGCACAACAGAAGCTGAATTATTGGCATTAATAGATGAGTGCAATAATAACCCTCAAATCGATGGCATTTTAGTACAACTACCATTACCTGCTCATATTGACGACTCTAAAGTCATTGAGCGTATTCGTCCAGATAAAGACGTTGACGGTTTTCACCCATACAATGTTGGCCGATTAGCACAGCGTATTCCGGTTCTTCGCTCATGCACCCCGATGGGCATTATGACGTTAATAAAATCGACCGGTGTTGATACTTACGGATTAGATGCCACTGTGGTTGGCGCATCGAATATTGTCGGCAGACCTATGACTTTAGAATTACTTTTAGCAGGTTGCACCACTACAACATGCCATCGCTTTACCAAAAACCTAGAACAAAAAGTACGTCAAGCAGATCTACTGGTTGTTGCCGTTGGTAAACCGGGTTTTATACCTGGTGAATGGATTAAGCCTGGAGCAATTGTGATTGATGTGGGGATTAATCGTTTAGACGATGGCACCTTGGTTGGCGATGTTGAATTTGACGCTGCGGCTTCAAAAGCGGCGTTTATTACTCCAGTACCTGGTGGTGTTGGCCCTATGACCATTGCGAGTCTGTTAGAAAACACGCTTTATGCATGCGAGCAATATCACAGCTAGCAGCATTGATAACTCAACATTAAAAAGCCTGCTCAGAGCAGGCTTTTTGCTTAATGCTTAATGATTTTTAGAATCACTTTTTACGCCAAGTTGTACCGCTAGGGCCATCTTCTAAAACGACCCCGAGTTCATTAAGACGATTTCGCGCCACATCTGCTGCAGGCCAATCTTTTTCTGTACGGGCACGGTTACGTTCAACGATTAAGGCTTCTATTTCGGCCACTTCATCATCACTCCCTTCACCTTTAAAAAAGGCTTCAGGCGTTTGACTAACAAGACCTAGTACATCCGTTAATTGCTTAAGACTCACGCCCAATGCTGATGCGGCAGCCATATCAGTCATTTTTAAACGATTGATTTCACGAACCATATCAAATAGCACTGAGTATGCTTCTGGTGTATTAAAATCATCATCCATTGCCTGCTTAAACTTAGCTACATATTGCTCAGCATCGGCTGGGGCTACGGTTAAATCTAAATCTTTAAGCGCATTATATAAACGCTCTAGCGCAGCACGGGCTTGCTTTAAGTTATCTTCTGAATAATTTAATTGGCTACGATAATGGCCAGACAATAAAAAATAACGCACGGTTTCTGGATCGTAATGCTCAAGCACATCACGAATAGTAAAAAAATTACCTAAAGACTTAGACATTTTCTCACGATCAACCATCACCATGCCAGAATGCATCCAGTAGTTAACATAAGGCGTATCATGAGCACAGCAAGACTGCGCGATTTCGTTTTCATGATGTGGGAACTGTAAATCACTTCCACCACCATGAATATCAAAATGCACACCCAAATGCTTGCTGTTCATTGCAGAACATTCAATGTGCCATCCAGGACGCCCTGGGCCCCATGGCGACTCCCAAGTAGGCTCACCTGGTTTAGACATTTTCCACAACACAAAATCCATCGGGTTTTGCTTTGTTTGGTCTACCTCAACTCGGGCGCCGGCTTGCAACTGCTCAAGATTCTGCCCAGATAAGCGACCATAATCTTTGTAAGACGCTACGCTAAACAGTACATCGCCATCAGGGGCAACATAAGCGTGACCTCGTTCGAGTAGTAATTGCACCATATCGATAATTTCAGCCATGTGTAAGGTTGCACGAGGCTCAAAGTCGGGGCGTAACATATTTAACGCGTCAAAATCACGGTGCATTTCTACGGTTAATCGCTCAGTTAATGCATCGCATGACTCATTGTTTTCAGCGGCACGTTTAATGATTTTGTCGTCAACGTCAGTAATATTACGCTGAAAATTCACTTCGTAACCAATATAACGTAAATAGCGCACAATCATGTCAAACGAAACAAAAGTACGTCCGTGACCAATATGACACAAATCGTAAATTGTCACGCCACAGACGTACATGCCAATTTTGCCTGGGGTTATTGGTTTAAATTCTTGCTTTTCACGACTGATACTATTGTAAATTTTCAACATCGAAAGTTCTCTTTTACACTAATTTATAAAGGTAAATACTATTGCCGAGTCTAGCATGATGTCACCTGTTTTGAACACTGCACTTTATGCCGCAAGTAAGATAAGTTAGAATCGCGCAAATTATTTTTTATCAGGTGAAAACGAATGGTTACTTTACACACAAACTATGGCGACATTACGCTTCAACTTAATGCCGAAAAAGCGCCATTAACAGTCGCGAATTTTATGAAATACGTTGAAGAAGGGTTTTATGACAACACCATATTTCACCGTGTTATCGACGGATTCATGATCCAAGGTGGTGGTTTTACTGAAGACATGGGACAAAAACGTTGTAATGAAACCATCAAAAACGAGGCCAACAACGGTTTATCTAATCGTGTAGGCACCATTGCAATGGCTCGTACCTCAGATCCTCACTCAGCGACGGCTCAATTTTTTATCAACGTCAATGATAATACCTTTTTAGATTTTAAATCAGAAACCACCCAAGGCTGGGGATATTGTGTATTTGGTGAAGTCGTTGAAGGATTAGACATAGTTGAAAAAATCAAAACGGTCGCAACGGGCAACCGTGGTATGCATCAAAACGTACCATTAGAAGCTGTAGTTCTTCAAAACGTTAGCGTAAAAGCGTAATTTTGAAGCGCACTGTCTTTGTGGGCGATTTGCATTTAAGTGCCGATCGCCCCGATATCACCCTCGCCTTTTTAGATTTTCTTGAGCATGGATTAGACCAAGCGCAAGCACTCTATATTATTGGCGATCTATTCGAAGTTTGGATGGGAGATGATATTGCAGAACCTTTTACCCGAGATATTGCCAAAGCAATAAAAGTCGTTTCCGCTAAAATGCCGGTGTATTTCATTCATGGCAATCGTGATTTTATGGTGGGGCGAGCTTTTTGTAAGCAAGCAGGCATGAAAATATTACCTGAAGTCTATTGCATCGACCTCTACGGAACTCCTACTGTTATTCTTCACGGCGATAGCCTATGCACACTCGACAAGGCTTATCAGCGTTTTAGGCAATTTAGGAGCATAAGTGCTGTTCGTTGGATATACGCCAACCTATTACCCAAACAAACTCGCTTAAATATTGCCGCAAAAATTCGTCAAAAAAGTGTTCAAGGTAATCAACATAAGCAATATGAGATCATGGATGTTGAATCCTCAGCGGTCGATAAACTACTTGACGTGACACACTGCCAAAGAATGATACATGGCCATACTCATAGACCAGATATCCATCACTTAGCTAACAACAAAGAGCGTGTTGTCGTTGGCGATTGGTATACTCAAGGCAGTGTTTTATCAGTATCACCCCAAGGTTGTGAATTGCAACAAAGACCCTTCACACCTTAATCCATCATCCCTGTAAGACTTATCAACTTGCAGGGATACCACTGTGAAATCGAAACTCGGTATCGTCAGATAATATTAACGCAGCTTCTTGTTCTCTAAAAAAAGCAACACGTTCATCAATATCTTTACCAGCAATTTCTTGAGCTAAAACCAGATAATCTTGAAAGTGCCGGGCTTCAGACCGTAGCAATGAAACATAAAATTTTGCCAATTCATCATCTAAATGAGGAGCTAATTTAGCAAAGCGTTCGCAAGATCGGGCTTCTATAAAAGCCCCCACAATTAACTTATCAATCATTGTTAGTGGCTCATGAGTACGCACATGACTAATAAGACTTTTAGCATATCGTCCTGCCCTCATGTTACTGTAACTTATTCCCCTTGAGGTCATAATTTGCAGCACTTGCTCAAAGTGATGAAACTCTTCTTTGATTAAACGTACCATTTTTGCCATCAAATCTTCGCTATTGGGCATGACATTACTGGCAACAAGCTCGCTGGTGATATCATTTTTTTTGATATCTCTGCCTAAAAAAGCTTTCACATCTCGGTCTTGGTTATACACTAAATCTTCATAAGGCTTTGCCCATGCAAGCAATACCTGAGCACTATTTTTGTCAATGGCATATTTACGGATCATCATCATTGCTGTTTGTGCGGCTTTGAGCTCACAGTTACAATGATCAATCAACAGTGCAGTTAATTGTTCAGGCGCTTTGGCAAAGTCAATCCACCTTTGGGGTGTTTCACAACCTAAAAACTGATTAATGGGGGCAAGTAGTTGCTGCATTCGCTTTTGGATCCAAATTACACATTTGGCCTTATTTTAGCGTTTCAATGATCTTTTCTGAAGGCCAAATCGTAATACAACTTGACGAAAGTGTATTTATGTTTAATAAATAGACAAGGCATTGTGATATTAACTAAACATTAACACGCTAGTTAATGTAAATAGATCAATGCATCAATCTCCTTAAAGATAACCTCTAGTTGGGATGAGGTGATAACTTTGCAACAGACAGTAAACATCCATTGTTTAGCTTTTAAAAATTCTGTTAATAAGTGTAGTGAACTGATTAAGGCGATTGATTCAGAGCTGTAGTCAGTTCGCCTGCTGTTTGGCGAGCTAGGTCAAAGATGCTAAACAAGGATAACTACAATGGTACTAAATCATTTAATGGGGCTTTACACTCATCCTAAACAAGAGTGGCACACAATTGAGCAAAATCACGAGGCACTGAAAAGTAGCCTTAGTCATGTATTACTTATCGCACTGATCCCCTCGGTATGTGCTTACTTTGCAACTGCACATATTGGCTGGCACCCTGGAGCTGGAGAGCCATTATTTTTAACCTCTAAAAGCGCAATGTTTATGTCTATAGGCATGTACTTTGGCTTAATTATTGGTGTACTTGCGCTGGCTTATCTTGCATTTTGGATGGGAAAAACTTTTGATGCAGATCCAACGTATACTCAAGCCTTAGAATTAGCAGCCTACACGGCTACACCATTATTTATGGTTGGTTTATCGGCATTGTATCCTGTGTTGTGGTTTATGATGGTCGTCGGATTAATTGGTTTATCGTACTCGGTATATCTTCTATATGCTGGTGTGCCCATTATTATGAATATTCCTGAAGAAAAAGGATTTATTTACGCCAGTTCAGTTGTTACTGCAGGACTGGTGTTATTAGTTGCACTCATGGCGTCTAGCGTCATCTTATGGAGTGTAGGATTTGGTCCAATGTTGCAATAAACAAATGTAAACTAAATAAAAAAGGCGCTCAAGGCGCCTTTTTTATTGGGTATATTATTGAAAACGCATTAAGAAAAAGAGTCTCGAAGTGGCACAGTTAAGTTAAATACAAGATGTTCTGGGCTAGAATCTTTATTATCTGCACAGAAATAACCTTCTCTTTCAAACTGGTAGGCTTTCTCTGCAGGCGCGTTAACTAAACCCGGTTCAACTAAGCCTTGCAATACAACTAAAGACTGTGGATTTAGCACCTCATCGACAGTTTCAAATGCTGCTGGGTTTTCTTGAGTAAATAGACGATCATACAGACGGAACTCAGCAGGTTGTGCTGTTGTTGCCTCAACCCAATGAATAACACCTTTTACTTTGCGGCCATCTGCTGGGTTTTTACCTAATGTATCGGCATCATATGTACAATAGATGGTCGTTACATTACCCTCTGCATCTTTGTCGCAACGTTCAGCTTTAATAATATAAGCATTACGTAAACGAACTTCTTTACCCAAAACAAGACGTTTAAAGTGCTTGTTTGCTTCTTCTTTAAAGTCTTCAATATCAATAAACAACTCACGACCAAAAGACAATTCACGAGTACCCATCGCATCATTATTTGGGTGCGCTGGCGCTAAAATTGATTCTGGCTGTGCATTAGGGTAGTTTTCAATAACCACTTTTACAGGCCGTAATACAGCCATCGCTCGTGGTGCATGTTCGTTTAGTTCCTCACGAATACACGCATCTAGCATACCGACTTCAACTAAGTTTTCTTGCTTAGTCACGCCAATACGTAAACAAAATTCACGAATAGATGCGGGTGTATAACCGCGGCGACGCAAACCAGCAATTGTTGGCATACGCGGGTCATCCCAACCGTCAACAAGTTTACGAGTGACTAAATCATTCAATTTACGCTTTGACATCAAAGTGTATTCAAGGTTTAAACGAGAAAACTCATACTGGCGGGTACGATTTGGTGCTTGGAAATCATCTAAATGATCTAACACCCAATCATACAAGCGACGGTTATCTTGAAACTCTAAGGTACAAATTGAATGAGTAATGTTTTCAATTGCATCGGAGATACAGTGAGTAAAGTCGTACATCGGATAGATACACCACTTATCACCGGTCTGATGATGATGTGCAAAACGAATACGGTATATAACTGGATCACGCATGCACATAAAAGGCGATGCCATATCGATTTTGGCACGTAAAGCACACTCACCTTCTTTGAATTCACCTTTACGCATTTTTTCAAACAATGCGAGGTTTTCTTCTGGGCTGGTGTCTCTGTATGGGCTATTTTTGCCAGGTTCTTTTAATGTGCCACGGTATTCACGGGTCTGATCACCAGTGAGAAAACAAACATAAGCAAGGCCTTTGTTTATCAGCTCAACTGCATATTGGTGTAATTGATCAAAATAATTTGACGAATAACGAATATCGCCAGACCATTCAAAGCCTAACCAACGCACATCTTCCTGAATAGACTTCACATAATTGATGTCTTCTTTTTCAGGGTTAGTATCGTCAAAACGTAAGTTACATTGACCTTGGTAATCTTTTGCTATACCAAAATTTAAGCAAATAGATTTAGCGTGACCAATATGCAAAAAACCGTTTGGTTCTGGCGGAAAACGAGTATGAACTTGGCTGTGCTTACCGCTACTTAGGTCTTCGTCTATAATATTACGAATGAAGTTACTAGGACGTACTTCGGTGTCCACATGACTCATGGAATTCCTCTTGGCACACAATGGCAATATGAATAAAAAACAGATGATCCTACAGTTCTTCAGTAGTTACAACTACTAGTGCCGAAAAAATTAACCAGATAAACAAAAAACATCAATTAGCGTAAAACAAAAACCCAGCAATGCTGGGTTTTAAAAGAATCATTGAGATCAACAAGGACTATTCTGTGACAATACGAATACCTGGAATGATCTGTTGTGCTTGTCTGCCTTTTTTGCTCAACCACATGTAGAAACCAACTAAAGCAACAGCAAAAAAGCCAATCCAACTTGCCGATTGTAATGGATGCTGTGAGAAAGTGGCGCCTTGATAAATCACCGTAGCTGAACCATATGCCAATGAAAACGTCCAAATGGCAGCAAATCGAGCCCACTTAGCACCAAATTCATTCACTAATGCACCCATAGCGGCTACACAAGGGGTGTAAAGTAAAATGAATAATAGATATGAGAAAGCAGCTAATTGGCTCTTAAATCCAGTCTGAAGCGCACTAAAGGTTGAAGTATCAACGGAAAGCTCCGCTGCAGCTTCATCTAAATCAGTAATACTTGCAATCGCAATAGACAATGGGTCATCGGGTTCAATACCTAATAGGTTTGTTGGGATTGTTGTTAAACCGACCTTGACACTATCCCAAATAGACAACATGGCTTCTTCTTCGCCTTCGGCATTGCTATACAAACTGTTAAGTGTACCGACTACGGCTTCTTTAGCAAAAATACCAGTAATAATACCGACTGTGGCAGCCCAGTTATCTTGTTCAATCCCCATAGGTGCAAAAAGCGGTGTGATCTGTTGGCTTGCAACACTCAATAACGATTCTTTGCTGTCTTCATGACCAAATGAGCCATCTGTACCAATCGCATTAACAAAGTTAAGCAGAGTAACAACAATAATAATGGTTTTACCCGCGCCCATAACAAAACTTTTTGTCCGCTTAGCGGTTCGTGAAAATACAGCTTTGGTTTTAGGCATTTCATAACTTGGTAACTCCATCACGACAGCACTGCTAGTGCCCGGCAATACGGTTTTACGTAATAATAAACCTGTACCAATGGCCGCAAAAATACCGATGATGTAAAGTAAAAAAACTAGATTTTGACCAGACTCAGGGAAAAATGCTGCTGCAAATAAAGCATAAACGGGTAAACGAGCACTACAGGACATAAATGGCGCCATCATGCCTGTCACAATTCGCTCACGTTCACTGCCAAGCGTTCTTGTCGCCATAATTGCAGGTACAGAACAACCAAAACCAACAATCATTGGCACAAACGCTTTTCCAGGCAGACCAATACGGCGCATTAACCCGTCAACAACAAATGCTGCTCTGGCCATGTAGCCCGACGCCTCTAGCACAGATAACGCTAAAAACAACGCTGCAACAACAGGAATAAAAGTGGCAACCGTTTGTATGCCTTGTCCAATGCCGCCCGCAAGAATCGTCACTAGCCAATCAGGCGAGCCAATTGAGACTAATAATGCACCAAAGTGATCAACGAAAATGGCTCCTGCGGTGATATCGAAAAAGTCGATAAACGAGTTACCAACGTTAATACTGAATAAAAACATTAAGTACATAACAAAAAGGAATACTGGAATACCCAAAACAGGGTGCAGCGCCACTTTGTCTAATCTGTCAGATGCGCTTATATGTTGGCCTTGATGAACAGAAGCCTGAAATACATTTTGAACAAAATCGTATCGCGTTGTTGCAATCATGATTTCAATATCGTCACCATTTTGCTCTGCTCGTTGAACGCATTGTTTAACAGTGTCATGTAATTGTACTTCGCTAGTACCACAAGCATTGCCATGACTGTTAGCTAAAATCGATAGCGCCTGACCACGGCTAAGGGCGGCCAATTGTTGCTCATCGTTTTGATATTGCAATGCCTTAATGCTCGATTCTATTCCTTCCGGATATTCAAGCAATAACGGTGTTACTACCTCACTACTTTTCAGTAGGGTCAGAACTTCAGACTTTAATGTTTCGATATCTGCTAGGTGACGAGAAGAAATGGCAATAACAGGACAACCCAAACGCGCTGACATGTCGGCGACATTAATATCAATGCCGAGCTTTTTTGCTGCATCTATTTTGTTAACAACAACAATGATGGGAATGCCAAGCTCACGAAGTTGCGTTGTTAAATACAGATGGCGTTCAACATTGGTCGCATCGACAAGATTGATGATGGCATCCACTTGTTGTTCTGCTAAATATGTTTGTGCAATTTGTTCATCTAAAGAACAGTCGCAACTATTTCCAGCGGGAAGTAAATCATAAATACCGGGTAAATCGGTTAGCGATATTTCGGCGCCTAAATAACTAAATTTTCCCGTTTTTTTCTCAACTGTTACACCAGACCAATTGCCAACTTGCTGATTCGCCCCTGTGAGAGCATTGAAAAGTGTTGATTTACCTGCATTTGGGTTACCAACTGTGACGCAATGAAATTGTTTAGTCATTAGTTATTACTACCTCAATGATATCGGCTAAATCGCAACGCATGCATAATTTACTGCCACGTAAATCTAATTCAACACCACTGCCCATGGGTGCCCGGCGAATAAAAGAAAAATGCGTATTAGGTGTTATGCCCATCGATAACAACTTACGTTTTACTGTTTGCGGTAACGTTAATTGACCGATTTCAGAGATAATTGCGCGATCTCCAGCTTTGAGTTCACTCAGTTTCATGTAGCACTTACCTTCTACAACATTAATATCATCAAGAATTTTATCTGAGCTTAGCGTTTGAAACTCGAATCTAGATCAAAGTTTAACCCGCTAACGAGAATAGTTTTCACTTGTATTACGTATTATGTGACAAATGCCATATAGAATACAGTGTCCTTGGCAATTTATTTTATCTTCAGGGAGGATTTACAAATCTTTATCGCCTTTGTGATGTGAGCAATCCTAAATAATAATCATCAAACCAGGTGCCGTTAATGTAACTGTGCTGCCTTAATGTACCTTCAATAATAAAACCCACATTCTTAAGGACGTTAAGTGAAGCGAGATTCTCACAGGCGCAAATACCTATGAATTTATGCATATTAAATTGCAAAGCTCCCCAATCGACAATGGTTCGTAAACTGTCGGTTGCAAACCCCATACCTTGTTGATGAGGCAACATAAGGTAGCCCACTTCAGCACGCGGCCCGTTAACATCATCACATCTAAAACCTATTATTCCGGCAATCTCCTGATTATCAATTCGTTCAACAACCAAAGATAACCATTCGCCAGAGTCAAAAAACCAAGGCGCTAAACGTTGGGTAAATTTTGCTTTAATATCGTTTTCAGCCTCAATTTTACGAATATATTGCTGAACTGCACTATCTAAGTGCAATTGCAAAAAAGAAGGCCAGTCATTTTGGGTTAGATTGCGCAGCATGACTTTTTCGCCATATAACCTTATTTGCATTATTCACCATAAAATTGATAAAAATTAAATCGTTTCAAAAAAATGGCAGCCTTGCTAGGCTGCCATTTCGTCAGTTTACACATTAGGGGCTAGCCGCGGCTAGTCACCTCAAGTAAGTGATAGCCAAATTGAGTTTTAACAGGCCCCTGCACTACATTTAAAGGCGCACTAAACACAACTTCATCGAACTCTTTAACCATCATGCCTGGGCCAAATGAACCTAACTCACCACCTTGAGCACCTGAAGGGCATGAAGAGTTTGCTTTTGCCACATCAGCAAAATCAGCACCAGCTTCAATTTGTTGCTTTAATGTCTCACATTGTTCTTGAGTGCTAACGAGTAAATGTCTTGCTGTTGCTTGTACCATTTCATGGCTCCTAAAAATAATCTCAATTAAAAAATAACACTAACATAATGACACTAAGATGACACATCAAAGTTTAATATGTATAAATTACTATTTTGCTGACTCTGTTTTTATCCAATCTGCAATTTTATTTTCCATAACTGCCATCGGTAACGACCCTGTTGTTAACAACTGAGCATGAAAGCCTTTTAAATCAAACTTATCACCTAGCGCTTTTTCAGCGTCTGCACGTAATCGTAAAATCGTTAACTGACCCACTTTATACGACAAGGCCTGGCCAGGAATTGCCATGTAACGTTCAACTTCAGCAACAATATCAGATTCAGCCATTGGAGAATTGTCCTTCATATACTGAATAGCCTGTTCACGACTCCAACCCTTTGCATGTAACCCTGTATCAACCACCAAACGCATTGCACGCAACATTTCATCAGAGAGCTTACCAAAGTATTGATACGGATCGTTAAACACGCCCATCTCAATCCCTAAGTATTCAGCATATAACGCCCAACCTTCTTCAAAAGCAGTATAACCTTGAAAACGTTGAAACTGAGGCACATCTGTTAGCTCTTGCTTAATTGCAATCTGAAAATGATGACCAGGAGCGGCCTCATGCAAAGAAAGCGTTGTCATTCCCCACTTAGGCTGCGCTTTTAAGTTATAGGTATTAATATAAAAAATACCTGGACGAGAACCGTCAACGGCAGGAGACTCATAAGACGCTCCAGCAGCCGACTTCTCTCTAAATGCCTCTACTGGTTTAACGATATAATCAGCTTTAGGCATGACATCAAAATACTGTGGCAATACGGCATTAATGGTATCTTTAATGGTCATATAACCATCAATCAAATCTTGTTTGTCAGTAAAGAAGTACTGTGGCTCAGACGATAACGATGCAAAAAATGCAGTCAAATCGCCTTTAAAACCAACTTGTTCTCTTACTTTATCCATTTCAGATAAGATTCTGGCAACTTCAGTTAAACCAATTTGATGAATTTCATCGACTGGCAATGTAGTTGTTGTGTGACTATTCGCTAAATGTTGATACCAATCTTTACCATTGGGTAAGCCCCACCACCCATCAGATGCACGAGCATTAGGTAAATAAACATCACTAACATATGTGCGCAGTTTACTTAGTGCAGGCAAAAGTTCTTTATCAATGACCGACTGGTATTGCTCTGTTAACTCAGCCTTCTCTTTATCGCTAAAAGTGTCAGGCATTAAATTAATTGGTGAATAAAATAAACTGTCTTGTGCGCTGCCAACTAATTGAGCATCTAGTTGTGGAATAATTTTCTCAACCAACACTCTAGGCAAAACCACTTTGCTCGCGACCCCCTCGTCCATACGTTGCTGGGCTAATTCAGTCCATTTAATAAATCCACGCAATCTAGAAAGCCAATTTTGATAATCTGTTACTGTTTTAAAAGGTTGCGCACTTTCACCCGTACCAAGCTGTACCATGGTAAATACGGTACTGTAAAACTGGTTGATAGGTAAAAAGCGTTCAGGATAAGTTTCACCAATAAGCTCCATGTTTCTATCATATACAAACATGTCATAACTTAGCTTAAGAGATGGAGGCAATTGGCTGATATCAATCGTCTTTGCCTGGTTAAAATAGCGACTATTTAATTGATGACGTTGGGTTAAATATTCTTCAGTTAATGAACCACCAAATTGATCGTTATAATCATTAACACCGACAAAAGTTGCGTAAATTGGCTCAAGTTTTAATTGGTCGTTAAAAAAAGCATCAACCATAGCTAAATACTGCTCAGAAGCAGTTTGTTCAACAGCTTGAACAGCTGATGATGTAGCAGAGTTAACGGGTTCAGAAGGTTTAGCACTATCTGAACATCCCTGAGACGCTAATAAAAGTGACACCGACAATGCCAATAAAGTTTTATTCATTGTTATTATTCCTTAACACACATCAAGACCAGTACGATGAGTCGTCAGGGACATACCTGACGTTACTCATTAGCAATATAAGACAGAAGATACAACATACCGAAATACCAAAGTTATATTGTATCGATGCGAAGCCATTCTTGAAACTATACTTACTCAAATACACACAAATTAACAATTTGCATAACCTTTTATAGTTAACAAATATGGAGTAATAAAAAAGCCCCTAAAAAGGGGCTTTTTTTTACAAACTTAATTGTTAAAGCGTTACGTTGTGAATACGCGCTTTTTCTTTGATATAAGAAATATAGCTTCTTGCACTACGCTCAGTCTTCTTATCATTGGCAGCAAGCACTGCACGGTTATAAGCTGACTTGTACTTTTTAAGACTTAAGTATGCTAAGGCTAACTCAAATTGAGCTTCACCAGGGTTATCAATACCCGCATCAAGTGCTTTTTTAAGCACAGGGATTGCATCGTTGTATTTTTGATCTAAAGCTAAGAGACGACCTTGCTTTAAATATAAATCACCCTTGCCGCTAATAGCCGCTGCTTTACCATAATAGTAAGCTGCTTCTTTTAGCTCTTTAGCATTATGATAAAAACCAGCTAGAGTGCTAAGACTCTTCTCGTTTTCAGCAATCAAACCTGACTTCATGTGCTTTTCAAAAATAGTAGCAGCTTTGTAAGGCGAACCTTTTTGCGCTAATAATTGAGATAAACGAGTAATGTTACCGTCTGTCTCTAAAAAGCCATTTTTATAAGCCAAATCATATGTTGCTAATGATTTATCATAATCTTCAGTCATTAAGTAAAACTGAGCTAACTGAACCCACAGACGCTTATCGTCTTGGAACAAAGGCACCATAATTTCTAATACTTTTACGGCATCTCTGTACTTTTTCTGGTTAAAGTAAGCAGTTAACTTCATCTGATACAAACCTTTGTCAGGTGCATCAGCTAAAGATAAACCTTTATCAGCTACTTGAAGTACTTTATCCCATTCTTTTAGTTCAGTATGTGCAATACCAATACGACGATACATTTGTGCATCAGCCTTACAGGTAAAGTCCATCCATTTGTAATAGTATGGAATCGCTTCTTTAAATTTTTTCTCTTGTAGTAATAAATCAGCATACAAACGCATTGTTGCAGCATGATCAGTACCACCAAGAATGTCAGCGTTTACAGCAGTCTTTAAATATTTGATTGCTGTACCCATCTGACCTTTTTCAGCATAAAAGTTACCTAACATACGATCGACATAAGCTTTGTCGAAATCGTTTTTGGCATTAGCTTCAAGCAGTATCGAAATGGCTTGGTCTAAGTTACCCTCGGTATATGCTTCAAAAGATTTTTGAACTTTCTTTGCTGCACTTTCACCTACAGCGCGAGATTGACGCTTGTCAATTTCACACTTTTCAGCTGCAAATGCAGCACCAGACAACATTGCACTTGTACAGACAGAAAGTAATAACGCAGTAGCGATACTAGTAACTTTACGCATTATCTACCTCCCTTCTCTAAAGTAAAATCAAGTTGTACGGTCATACCAGGTTGTTTTAATGGCTTACCATCAACAATCTTTGGCTTATATTTCCACTTTTTCAATGCGCGAATTGCTTCACGATCGAATAAACGCTTAGGTTCAGCTTTGATAACAGATACATCATCAACACCACCTAGTTCGTTAATAGTAAAGCTAAGTTGTACCCAACCTTCTTTACCGTCACGAGCTGCAGCAATTGGATACTGAGGCTCAATACGAACGATAGGAGTAGCGTCACCATCACGGGTCATCATATTGCCCAGCTTAAACCCAGTACTTGGTCCACCGGCTTCAATACCACCCATATTAAACGCCAAATTGGTGTCAATATTAGATGATGAATCAGGCGGAGTAGTATCCGGCTTCGGTGGCTGCTCCGGTGGTGGAGGTGGCTTAGGTGTAACCCTTGGTTTTTTCTGTGCCTTCGAATCCTGTTTATCCATCGTAATTTCAATAACAGGGGTTTCCGTTGATTCGTCGTTGCGCTGTGCGCCACCACCTACAAGGAAAGCCATGAAAGCAAACAGCCCAAAAGTCACTGCAGCACCAATGATTATTGATACGAGTGCTCTTAGCATATTACTCATTCCCCGCTGATACTGAAATTTTGTCAATACCCGCAGCTTTAACATTATCAAGCACTTTAACAACCAAACCATGTTGGGTGTCTTTATCTGCTTGGATCAGTACTGCTGCTTCTGGTGCTTCTGCTAGCATACGTTCTACGTTAGCAGTTACACGTTCGATATCAACCTGACGGTTTTCCATCATAATGACGCCAGTTTTGCTGATGCCAATAAAGATGTTTGCCGAAGGTTTAGACGTAGCCTGTGACGCTTTAGGCTTGTTGTAGTCTAAGCCAGATGGCTTAACAAACGATGTTGTTACAATAAAGAAGATCAGCATGATAAACACGATGTCTAGCATCGGGGTCATATCAATTTGAGCTTCCTCTTCCATATTGGAATGCTTCTTACGTGCCATGTTCAATCTCTCTCTAGTGGTGAGGCATGCTGTCTTTTAGCTTTTCTAAACTGATTCTCATTTTTGAGTCTAAACGGGTGCTAAAGAAAACACCTGATAGAGCTGCAACCATTCCTGCCATTGTTGGCATTGTGGCCATAGAGATACCAGCGGCCATTAAACGAGCATTACTCGTCCCCTGAACTGCCATCACATCGAATACTGAAATCATACCTGTTACGGTACCTAATAGACCGATCATTGGACAAATAGCAACTAAGGTCTTAATTAACAGCATACGTGCATTCAAATCTTGCTTCGCTTGGGACACCCAAGCTTCACGGATACGGTGAGCATGCCAAGAAGTTGTTTCTTCTCTTGCTTCCCATGAGGCAATTACTGCTTGATGTTGTTTAGGTGATATCCAATTTAGATACCAATAACGCTCAAGCATTAACACCCACATAAGAAATAGCACTGCTGCAACCAACCAGAGGACATCGCCTCCGGAGGCCATGAAGCCCCTGACGGAATCCCATATGTCCATCAGGATTAGCATCATTAGTCAGCCCTCTTCTCAGCATGTTCTGCAATAATACCAGCACTTTGCTCTTCAAGAACTTGAACGATAGACTTGCTACGAGCAACTACCACAGCGTGTAATAACATTAATGGTAATGCTGCAATCAAACCTTGAACAGTTGTGATAAGCGCCATAGAGATACCGCCAGCCATCAATTTAGGGTCACCAGTACCGAATAATTGAATTGATTGGAAGGTTGCGATCATACCAGTAACAGTACCTAATAGACCCATCATTGGTGCGATTGCTGCGATAACTTTGATAATAGAAATCCGAGCTTCTAGTGCTGGTGTTTCTTTTAAAATCGCTTCGTCAAGTTTTAGCTCTAAAGTTTCAACGTCTACATCTTTGTTAGACTGATACACTTTTAGGATACGACCAAGAGCGTTGTTACCTGGGTTATCGATATTTTTACGTTGGCTATTCACTTTACCGCCAATAACAGTAAGAGTGATTAAACGCTCAACTGCAATTAAAGCACCTAGTGCTAATAGAGCCAAAATAATATAACCAATTGTACCACCTGCTTCTAAACGATCTTCAAGACTTGCTTTGTTAGTGAAGATGTTTAATAACACGCCACGAGCTGGGTCGATGTAGAAAGGAGCAGTACCTGATGTGGTATTTTCCCAAGACGCTACAGCGCTCACTTGGTAACCTTCAGGTTGTTGTGATAATTGCTGAATCAAACGCAACTCTGGTTTGTAAACAACATACTTACCTTCAGCAGTTAAGTTGAATGGACCAACACGGTGAATAGCGGTATTAACCACGTTACCGTCGATAGCAGTAACAGCACCATCAAACTTAACAACTTTACCAGACTCTACCATTTCAAATAATTGAGCTTCCCAGAATTGCTCTAGTTCTTCAATTTTTGGTAATGATTTACGAGCACCTAGATCAGCGATAAATGCATCACGTCCAGGGAATTGAGCGCTGATGTTTGAAGATGCTAACTTACCAGCGAAATCGCCAGCTTCACCTTTAACAACACCAAACATTTCACCCAAGTCACCTTGAGCAGTTTTTAAGTCTTCTTCTAACTGAGCAATTTTACGCTCGTTGTCTAAGAAAGCTTGGTTTAAATCTTTACCGCGTTGTTTTTCTGCTGCTAAAGCATCTTTTTCACGTTTCAGTAAAGCAGCTTTATCTCCACGTTCAGCTTGGAATTCTCTTTCACGCTTAGCGTTGGTTTTGCCTTCGTTAGCACGGTCAACTTTAACTTGCTGTAACAGTTGATCGATAGTTTTAGGTGCGTCTGCAGCTGAAACCATACCGGCTGTTAAAGAGAAAGTTGCAGCTACTAGAGCTGATGTAATTAACTTCTTCATTATTGTGCAGTCTCCGCAGCAGGAATTGGTAATCCGAATAGATCAAGGGCGCCTTGCTTACGAGCAATGCGAATACCTTTAGTGATGTCACGTAAGTAGCTGTCTTCTAACTTGTTCCAAGTTTTAGCGTCAGCGTCATACATCCATGCTATTTTTTGATCTAAGCTTTGTGCGTAAAGAGCAACACGACCTAAGTTAAAGAAGTCAACTAACACTTCTTTACCGTCTAAGTTTAATTTACCAGTGTGCACTGCAACGAAGTTACCGTATTCACGCTCGATGCTGTAAGCATCAAGGATCAAACGGTATTTTTCAGCTAGAGTTACCTCAGCTGTGTTTAGAATGTTTTTTAGGTTTTCAACACGTTCTTTACGAACTTCGGTGTTGAATGGAAGATCTAAATTAACGAATTGATCTAAAGCTTCAACCATTTTAAACATCAATGGCACTACACCTTGACGTAATTTATCAACGCCATTGATGTCAGTTTGAATAGCATCAAGTGTTTTTTGTTGATCAGCTACCAAGCCTGCAACGTAGTCATTATAAGATTTTAATGACTCACGCTCATCAGCAACGCTGCCATACTCAAAAAGCATGTCTTGTGCTTGGTCAAAATATTTGTCGACTTTCTGTTGTGACGCTGCTGAAGCAGCGTGAAGGCTGCTATCCGCTTTTTGAACGTCAGCTAGAGGACCTGCAACTACGAAGTTGCTACCCGCTAAAGCCAGTGCGCCAACAAGTGCAGTAGCGATTTTTGTTCTATTGCTTACCTTGGACATAGTTCCCAACCAATTTGAAGTGAATTAAAAAGTTCTACTTACACACAAATAACGATGATACAAACTTGTTATCAATGTTAATTATGCTAAGTGTGTCTTTTTCTTGTGATTGTTAGTTTTCTTCCCTTTTCTACGCCAGTAAAGGCGTAGACCCGTTCGCATCATTTCACAAAATGTTGACCTGTGTCAACATTTGCAAAGCTTAAAAACTAGTGGAAAGAGCAGTTATAACAAGCAATGTAAACGAAAGGTGAATTAATGAACATCTTCGACATAAATCGGTAGTAATTTAGTGCTATGGGTAAAACTTTACTTTTTTAAAATCATGATCTTAATCAAATTATTATAGGAAACCTTTCATGAATTTATTTGAAAAACTGTTCAACCAACTATTTTTTGAGCACTTAAATACCAAGCTAAGATGTCATTTTGTTCATTTTTTAGCACTTTAATCTCATTTAAAGAAATTGAATGTTGATTAAAATGACTCACAAATTGCCCTAACTTGGCTTCATCAAATGAAGCTTGCACCAATTCTGTTAACCTTAATTTCAATGTATCCATTTGTAACTTAATGAATTCAATAAATTGTTGCTTTTTTGCTACAGTCCAAAACAATCCTTCCTTAAAAAATTGCGCAACAAATGCCATCAGTTGACAGTCTTGTGCCGCTTTCTCATCAAATAATACTAAATACTTAATCAATCGGTTAATTTCTGCGCGAATTTTTTCACAATTTGGATCTTGCTTAATCCTTGCAATATCATCGGGTGATGACACCTTGCCCATTGCAATGGCTATATCATTTAATCTAGCCACTAATGATTGCGCTTGTGGTAGTTCTATTAAACGTAAAATGTTTTTGTTTCGGTTTAATATCATTGAATTTGCATGGTGAAAAACCAAGCAAAACTGACCATTGTTCTTAAGTACTCTCGAAGCTTCTTTCAACGACAAATTGATATCTGAATACTCAAAACCAAATTGTGAGGTATATAAATCAACGCTAGCCGTTGCAAAGGGTAATGACTCACTTGCCTGATTAGATAATAACGTAATGTGAATATTGCTTTGTTCTAGCGCATCTTTTTCTGCTAATTTCACTTCAGCTAAATCAACACCAATCACTTCTCCAGTTAAATTTTCACTACGTAATGATTCACGTATCAAAAGTGGTAATGATCCATTTCCGGTACCAATATCTATAGCCATAAAGCCTTGCTGCAGCGCGATAAATGTTGGTTGCCATATCGACTTTAATATCCCTTCATAATTACCTGATAACGCATCGCCAAAAGAAGTTGTATGTCCTTGCTGCCAATATTCGCTCCAATGATTATTCATTTATTTCACCTGCTGATACTTCATCGTTTTGATTTATTATATTAAAGAAAAAGGCTCCCGAAGGAGCCTTTTTTGTCTATAAATCAAGCAAATACTTGCTCAGATTTAGAACTTAAGAGTATAACTTGCACGGTATTCACGACCGTAGTTGTTGTATAGGTCAGCATTAGTATATTGCCCTGTTGAAGTTAACACAGGATCTTCATCAGTTAGGTTGTTAATACCTAACAATACTGAGCCATAGTTACCAGCATCATATACGTAACTTAGGTTATGAATTAACCATGAATCTAAATGACCAGTGTCGTTAGTTTCATAAGTAGAGCTAGTGTAATTAATGTTCCAAGAGAAACTATGGTCACCTAACATGTAGTTAGTCGTGAAGATAGACTTGTAGTCAGGAGCACCGTTCCAACCAGCAGTATCAACAGCAGCCTGTCCACCTTCAACTTCTTCGATGAAATCTAGTACGAAGCTGTTAGTCCAGTTAAAGCCGATATCACCAATTGATGTTTCAAACTTAGCGTTTAATGCAACGTCAATACCAGTGATTTCTAACTTATCAGTGTTACCATAGCCAGTACCAATTTCAAGTGCACGGCCAAGAGTGCCATCTGTAGTAGGAGCACGTTCAACATAGAATGTATCAGTTTCTGCTAATGTACCTGCAGCAACACCGCGCATTACGTTTGTAATTGAACGTTGGCTGATAACATCGTCAATGTTTAAGTTGAAGTAATCAACTTTAATACCGATATCGTCTACGATGTCCCATGCAACACCTAAGTTGATGTACTCTGATGTTTCAGGTCCTAGGTCGCTGTTAGCACTAATGTATGTATCATACTGCTTTGAAGCACAATCAGCATCAGCTACATTTGTTGATGTACAGAAAGGATAATCAATACCCGTCTCTGCACTGAAAGTCGTTGCTGCATATAACTGGCTCAATGAAGGTGCACGGAAGGCTTCAGAGTAAGATGCACGTACAACTACGTTGTCAAGAGCCTGCCAACGCACAGATGCCTTAGGTGCTAGGTTATCACCAAAGTCACTGTAATCATCGTAACGAGCTGCAAGGTTTAACTCTACATCGTCAGTTAATGGTAATACTGCTTCATAGAACATTGCCCATACTTGACGGTCGCCGCCAGAAGAGTTACCTGCACTACCACCAATTAAGCCAGCTTCTGATTGAGCGTCATAAACTTCACTGAACTGTTGGTCGAAATATTCCATACCAACATAGTGAGCAACTGCACCGCCTGGTAAATCGAACGCATCAAAACCAAGACCAGCACTGTATTGATCGAATGTAGCTTTACCGGTAGTAAGCGTTGTTGCTTTCATGTTATTGATACCGGCTTCTGAACCTAGATCAATATCATTAGCTTGGTTGTAAGCAAGACCAGAATAACTTAAGTAGTACTGACCAACAGACTTGTTG
Organism: Shewanella inventionis; assembly: GCF_019931735.1. Classification (NCBI taxonomy): domain Bacteria; kingdom Pseudomonadati; phylum Pseudomonadota; class Gammaproteobacteria; order Alteromonadales; family Shewanellaceae; genus Shewanella; species Shewanella inventionis. The sequence continues at coordinate 3,641,540 of NZ_CP082926.1, forward strand.
TCTGCGATGTTGTGGTGGTAATAAACTTCCCACTCAGCATCATTTAATGCACTAATCGTACCGCGTAAACCAGTTAAATAATCTTGGTTGTAATCATCTACGTAACCGTCACGTGTACCGATACCAACCCAACGGAAATAACCTGTGGTTTCTTCACCGAAAGGGTTATTTGGGTTATCAGCAGACATGTTATTCCAAGCTGCCGCAGGAGGTGCATAACGACCAAATGAACTGTTTTGTGTAACCATCACACGACCAAACCATTCTACGTCTTCTGCAACTTCATAGTTAGCATCAACATATACTGTATTACGGTCAATAGATGCTTTGTTGTAAGATACGTTAGCAAACGCATACATACAGTAAGTTGAGCCTGGGCTCCAATCGTTGTCTGCCGCAACCGTTTGGAAAACGTCTGAACCATATTCAGCTTCTAAATCATCACATAAAGGAGATGCTTGAGCGCTTGAAAAATCTGGTGCAGCAACAGTTGCACCATAGATACTCCAACCAGATGTTTCGTCATAGGCTTGGATTTCACCATCGCCATTGAAGTCAGTCATGCTAGCAGCAGTGTAAGCACGGTCAGCGTCCGAAATACCTTTACGGTCTTGATGGTCAAAAGCAAAAGTAATGTTACCTTTGTCCATTTGATAACCAGCAACTACCGAGAATTCTTTACTAGTTAAGCCGCCATCTTGGTCACGTGAACCACCACCTGCAGTGAATTCAAGACCTTGATAGTTCTTTTTCATGATGATGTTTACAACACCAGCAATCGCGTCAGAACCGTACGTAGAAGAAGCACCGTCAGTTAGAATATCGATACGTTCTACAGCAGCCATTGGGATGGCGTTTAAGTTAGCAGACGAGCCACCTAAAGTAGGAGAACCTGGGAAACGCTTACCATCGATAAGTACTAAGGTACGGCTTGAGCCTGCGCCACGTAAGTTAATTGTTGCTTGAGATTGTGCAGAGCTACCTGAACGTTCAGAGAACGAACCGAAAGAGTTTAAGTTACTGTTACGAAGTGCGTCAGCAACAGTAAAGTTACCTTCCATCTTCATATCTTCAGTAGTGATAGTCGTAATTGGAGAAGCGCCTTCAAGGTCAGAACGCTTAATACGCGAACCAGTAACCTCAATACGTTCTACTTTTGCGCCATCTTCATCAGCAGCGAATACTGCTGGTACAGTGAATGCCGTTGCAGCTGCACCACTGATCAGTGCTAAACGCACTGATTTAGCTAATACGTTCTTATGCATTGTCTATCTCCCTGGACTTTATGTCTTTCTTATAATGCTAACGACTTTTTAGGCGTTAGTTCAATGAACGTAAGCAACAATTAGGGCTACATACGTTCAATTACGTATGCAATAAAATCACATTTGATACAACTAATCAACAATTGAAGTGTCGTAAGCGCAAAAGTTAATCAAATGTGATATCCATTCTTGTTAACTAAAATGAACACCACTACAAAAACATACTTAAAAACAATCGGTTGACTTTATTTGCAGAAATTTGCAGAAATTTTGAATGTTAAAAATAAAAAACTTAACACCCTGTTTTGCAGAATGATTTTTTGTGCTAGGGCTTTTTTTTTAAGCCTGTAGTGACCAAAAAAAATTTAACAATTATACCTCGCGGTTTGTTCATTAATTGTTAAGCACATTTTTTTTACTCTACTCTAGATGACTTAAATACTCGTTTATGCTAGTGATTAACGCTAAAAATGAACTTAAGATATGGAAAAAAAAGCCTTATTGTTACGGCATTTGACTATCGCTTAAATGCCTATTGCGCTTTAATGCCTATTGAGGTGTTTTTTGGCTTATTACTTCTCGACTTATATCTACTTTAGCTCATGCCAAAAAAGGAAAACTGACTTAGCGTTTAGAATTTATAATAGCGTTAATTGATCATTGACCAAGGTATCGAAAGATTGTCCACACAATTGCAAAATGGGCTCAGCAATCGGTTGAATTTGTTTACTGATATAATATTCGTAATCAATATTATTGGGTTTTGCCTCAACAGTTTGTGCGCCTGTTGTTGTCATTAAATATCTAATTTTTGCACCTTTTCTGGTTGCCTTATCGGTACCTTGAATTTGTGCTAATTGTTTTGCGGCTTTGACATGGGGAGATGACTTGGCTGTATAATCTTCAGCATGGCGACGTAAACGCTTATTAAAAACTAGTTCGAGATCTCTATCGCCTTTTTTGATGGCATCTAATTCTTCACGAAGATAATCAACAACATCTTCGCCTTTAAAAAACATTTCATATAATCGAAATTGCATTTTACGGGCAATGGGGCTCCAATCACTCCTAACTTGCTCCATACCTTTAAATGTTAATTTCAGCGTTTCATCATCGTTTATAGAGGCGCCAACATACCGCTTTTTACTGCCTTCATCTGAGCCTCTTAACGTTGGCATAATAAATTGGTCAAAATGCGTCTCAAATTCTAATTCAAGAAAACTCTCTAGTTGGTATTCATACTTGCACCAGTCGCGCCATCGTGCCGTAACCTTGTCTGCAAGCTGTTGCCCTAACTCGGCAATATTGGTAATGCCATGATTATCACCGAGCCAGACAAAGGTTGAATCTGTATCACCATAAATAACTTGAAAACCGTCCTCCTCTATCCATAGCTTAGTCAACTTCATAATTTGATGACCGCGCATGGTGATTGAACTGGCCAGTTTCGCATCATGAAACACGCAGCCTCTAGAGCCTAAAACACCATATAAGGAGTTCATAATAATTTTTATTGCTTGAGAAAGAGGAGCATTTTTATCTGCCTTCGCGTTTTCTCTTTGCGCCGCAAGCTTAGCGACCAATGCAGGTAAAATGGGATTATCACGTGAGAAGTGAGCCCCTAAATAACCTGGCACATTCATATTAACCTCCCCTTGTTCTACCGATTTCAACCCTTCAACTAACCCTTTGGGATCAATTAAAAAAGTACGAATGATAGATGGATATAGGCTTTTAAAATCTAGCACTAAAACATTTTTGTAATAACCAGGAATGGAAGACATAACATAACCACCTGGGCTTTCCAAACCATGACTTGCAGGCTGAGCAGGGGCTACAAAACCACTACGGTGCAAGTGGGGTAAATACAAATGATAAAATGCAGCTATCGAGGCGCCTACACGACCAAACTCTAGTCCAGTTAATTTTGCTCGTTCAATGGCAAAATCAATCAACTGAGTTTTTTCAAAAATGTCCCACACTAAACGACTGTCTGTGATGTTATAAAAAGCTAACGCATTTTTATCGGTATGGAACAATGTTGTAATTTCTTGGCCACGATTTTCCACATGGTCAATTGCCTTACCCTCGTTAAGAAGTTGCCTAGAAACAGACTCCAAAGAGAAACTGTCAAATTGATAAAATGCCGCCTTTAACCAATCAATACCATCTAATACAACTCGTCCAGGCAATGATAAAGTTTCAGGCCTATATTTATCGCTCACTTTCCAGCTTAACTCGGTTCTACCACGGCCAATAAGTAACGGAATTTGATGTAATACGCAGCGTCGATATAGCAAAGCTAAATCAAAGGTGACCACCGCCCAGCCGATAATGATGTCTGGATCATATTGCCCAAACCAAGCGATAAGATGGTGGATAAGATCAACTTCATCTTTTACCCACACAATAAAGTCGTGGCTGTTACTTTGTGGCTCACCAACCATAAACACACGTTGATATTGTTCACCATATAAAGCCACAGAATAAAGCTCACCCTCAAAGCTGCATTCAAAATCTAGCGAAATTACAGATAGTTTCATATCAACATCTGTCGATTTATAAACAGGTTTTCTTGCCCGTTCGATTACCATTAACGGCAAGACATTATCAACATTTGTATTTTGGTAAACGCCAATACATTCAATATCAAGTGCAATAAAGCGCTCAATTAAATAACGCTGCTCAGGTTTTATATCGGTTTCAAACAGCGTAATGCCTAAATCATTGGCGACCCGAGTAAGCCCTTTTAATTGATTATTTGTTTTTAAATACAAGGCACAAACAGGTTCATGAGCAAAACTTGCTAATGAAATGGCCTCCGATTTCAATTTATAATCGAGCCTTTGCGCCAACCTTGAAACATCTTGTTGGCGGCAAAAACAAATAATTTCGCTGTGGTGTATCTCGGCTAAAATTGGACCATTTGCCGTTTTTAAATAATATTGCAGCACCAGCTGCCCATAGCGGTAGATGGCATGACGAGTCAATACAGTGCCCTTCACGCTTACAAAATTAGGCTTTGGTTGATGGCCACTGTATGGCGGTGTTAATTGGGTCGTTAAATCATTCAATTTAATTAATACTTAGTAGCAGGCTAATTCACTGTTATTATGTACAGCATAATTCAGACAACACAGAAATCATACTTCTATGCTACCGGATACGATAAAAAGTCAAATTCGCACTATTTATAAACAAATTGCCGGTGCTATGCCGCAATTTCGATCTCGTCGCGAACAAAACTACATGGTGGCTGAAATATCTAAAACGCTGGCCGGTGAGTATGACAAAGACCGTCGAATTATTGTGGTTGAAGCAGGCACCGGGATTGGTAAATCATTATCATACATTTTAGGAACCATCCCCTTAGCACTTGCAAGTAAAAAGAAAGTTTGTATAGCAACGGCAACAGTTGCTCTGCAAGAACAACTCTTGCATAAAGATTTGCCGTTCTTTTTACAACAGTCTGGAATCGATTTTAAATTTGGCTTAGTAAAAGGCCGCCAACGCTATGTGTGTTTAGCAAAACTTGAAGCCATGCTAGGCACACAAGACAGCTCACAAATGGCCATGTGGCAAACCAAACCCGATCAAAGCCAAATAAATGAACTGCAAAAACTGCATCAAGATTTTCATCAAAAACGCTGGAACGGTGAAATTGACACCCTGCAACAACCTATTCCGGACTTTTTATGGCAACAAATTTGTTGCGACAAACACAGCTGTCATCGTCAAGTATCAGCCCATCACAATTGCCCATTTCATAAAGCGCGTGAAGACGTTGACACGTGGGATGTACTCATTGCCAACCACAACTTGCTCTTTGCAGACTTAGAATTAGGCGGCGGGGTGATTTTGCCTGAACCTGAAGACATGTTTTATGTGATAGACGAAGCTCATCACTTACCCATAGTTGCAAGGGATTTCTCCAGCGCGCAGGCCACATTACGGGGCGCCTGTGACTGGTTAGAAAAAGCATCAAAGACTTGCTCAAAACTGCAAAACCAGCTTAAAACCAATAACATTATTGCCCCGGTGCAAGCCATGCTTGATCACACCACCGATTTAACCAATTTACTGACACAAGTGGCGCATTATTGCGACACCCAGCCACAGTTATTTGCCAATCCTGAGAGTCGTTTGCGCTTTGAGCACGGCCAACTACCGCAAGCGTTATTAATTCAAGCCGAAAATTTAGCAACGGCATCTGGCTCTGCAGTAAAACAATTTAATAAAGTGGTGTCGGTATTAAGTGAAGCCATTAAAGACGGTGAAGTGCCCAAGCATCAATCTGAAGGTTTGTTATCTGAAACAGGCTTTATTTTACAGCGTTTAGAAAATCTACATAAACTTTGGAAAATGATGGCCAAAGAAGACAGTAAAAAAGGCGCGCCAATGGCACGTTGGGCAGAGCTTATCACTGGTAAGCAGCAAGATTATTTATTTTGCTCATCCCCCATTGAAGTCGGTTTTATGCTTGAGTCAATGCTGTGGCAAAAAGCGGCAGGTGTAGTACTTTGCAGTGCGACTTTACGGGCGTTAAACAATTTTAATCATTTTGCTCATCAGGTCGGTTTAGGCATAAATGACGGCAGTCGATTTTTAGCCTTATTGTCACCTTTTGATTACGAAAATAACGCCACATTGTTTATTCCGCAAATGGTCACCGAACCCACTGATGATAATTACACCGCCGAAATTGCAGAGCATATTATTGCACTGGTCGATGGCGAAATGGCCACGCTTGTATTGTTTGCATCGTATTGGCAAATGGAAAAAGTCGTCGAGTTTGTGGAAGGAAAAATACCGAGAGATCAATTATTCGTGCAAGGTGAAATACCAAGGCAACAGATCTTAGAAAAGCACAAAAAACGCTGCGATGACGGTTTACCCAGCATCATCTTTGGTACGGGGAGTTTTTCAGAGGGTCTCGATTTACCGGGTGACTATTTAACCAACTTAATTATTACCAAACTCCCCTTTGCAGTACCAACATCTCCGGTGGAGCAAGCACATGCTGAATATATCAAAGTAAAAGGTGGTAATCCCTTTTTACAGCTGACAATTCCTGATGCATCGCGTAAATTAGTCCAAAGTTGTGGTCGCCTCCTTCGTAAAGAGCAAGATTATGGTCGAGTCACCATTTTAGACCGTCGTTTAGTCACAAAACGCTATGGCAAATCATTAATTGATGCCCTTCCTCCCTTTAGACGTGTAATAGAATAGGTATTGAGTTGGATTTATTATTAGACCCTAGCCACTGGGCTATTTTAGCGGTCATCGGTATCATCGCAGGTTTTATTGATGCCATTGTTGGAGGCGGAGGCTTATTATCCATTCCAGCATTACTCACTGTGGGGATCCCGCCTCACCTTGCTCTAGGAACCAATAAGTTAGCAGCATGCTTTGGCTCTATAACTTCAAGTTTTACTTTTTATAAACAGCAACTGTTTAACCCCAAATTATGGACTGCATGTTTTATCGCAACCTTAATAGGGTCAATTTTCGGCTGTATTTTGGTATTTATGGTTGATCCTAAATGGTTAGATAAACTCTTACCCTTATTGATTATTGCTATTGCCATTTATACCTTATTGAGCCCAAAAGCCATGGGCGATAGTAATATGACTTTACCTGTAAAACGATCACCTAAACATAAACAAATCAGCCAAGGCTTGTTACTAGGCAGTTACGATGGTTTTGCCGGCCCAGGTATAGGCGCTTTTTGGACCGTATCGTCTGTGTCACTGCACAAATTGCCTTTATTACACGGCTGCGGCCTAGCAAGAGTGATGACCTCTGTAAGCAATATCACTGCATTAGTTATTTTTGCTGCAATGGGACAAGTACAATGGATGTTAGGGTTATGGATGGGCGTTTGCATGATGGCTGGCTCTTATATTGGTGCAAGAAGTGCTATTCGTTTTGGCATCCCTTTTATTAAACCCATTTTTATTACTATGGTATTGTCAATTGCGATCCACTTAACCTGGAGTGCTTGGGGATGAATACCCAACAATTGGTTTCAATGTTAAAACAGCAACTCAATCAACTTGAGCGCGATGTACTATCGCATGACCAAAATTTAGCACCAAACCAGCGACAAACCTTGCAACAAACTGAACGTTTTAACAGCCAATTGTTTGCTCAACAGGGCGCGCTACTCACGCCATGTATTGCTCAACTGCGCCAAGATATTCAAAAGCTTGAAAAACAATTATCTCTGCGTTTAGGCCAACACGTTATCCAGCTCAGTTGTGAGCGTATTCAAGACCGTTTTATTGCCTTAAAAAGAGCCCTGTTAACCACCGACATTAACTTAAAAACCGAAGCACAACGTAAAGCCAGTAATCGTGCGCGATATGCAAAAAAACAGCAGCAGGCGGTACAAGACAGTGGCTTTGGTTGGATAGCCAGTAACGTGATGCAAAACAGCCATCAATTATATGAAGAACTGAATAAACACCTTAACTGGGCTAAAAAAATTGAACAAAAAATACAACAAATGGAAGCAAATCTTGAATTCTGTCATAGTGATGACAAAATTAAATTGCAAAATGATATCCTTTTGATGCATCGTCGCTTAGGGAAATGTAAACAAGCAATTAGTTATATTGAGGAGCGCATTCAATTATTTGAACGACCTCGCCAAAGTTACCCTCGTTAAGGAGCAACAATGAAATCTGTATTGACCACTAGTGCGCTGTTAGCATTTTTAACTTCATCATCGTTATTTGCAGCTAATTTAACTATTCCAATGTCTTTTGAATACTTAGCGCTTGATGGCGAAGCGATTGAAACCAATATGTTTACGCATCAATCGGATCTAGCACTCACCAACGGCACCCATAAAATCGCTATCCGCTATCATGATGTCGTTGATGACTCTTTTAGCGACAGCCAATCATTTGTTAAATCAAAGCCATTTATTATCACACTAACCGTAGATGGCGACTATAAATACAGCCTAAAGCCTGCTGATGGTGATGTAGTCAAAAAACCAAAGGTCTTTGCCAAAGACCCAAAAATTAAGCTAACTCGACAAGATAATGGCCCAGTTACATATAGCGTTGAACACACTCAGTATACTGAAAAATCGTTTATCACTAATTTGTTTAAAACCAATCAGAAACAAGATTTTGACGAATTAGCTGTTTCAGCCACCTCAGATGCACCAACAGCCGTGACCCAAGCACCTGCAAAATCAGACATCGCAGTCGCTACGAGCGTGACTCCCACTGTAACCAGTACAACACCTGCTGCAACCAACAGCAAAAACCCAGCTCAAGCTGAACAGATGCTGCAATATTGGTGGTTACAGGCAGATGAAAAAACACGTAAAGAATTTATGGGCTGGGCGATAAAGCAGCTTTAAATGTTAACTTCCATTCCTTTTGTGTACCACGCCAGCTATTCGCAGCTGGCGTTACCTGCAACTCATCGATTTCCAACAACAAAATACCAACGGCTATATCAACATGCCATTGAACAACAATTGTTGTTTGAATCCTCACGTTATATCCCTAGCGCCATTGAAATAGACACTCTCCAAGCAGTGCACTGCCCAAAGTATGTTGATCAATTTATTCGCGGCCTGTTAGATCACAAAGCACAGCGACGAATAGGGTTTCCCTGGAGTGAGCAATTAGTTAATCGAACCTTGCATGCTGTTAATGGTACAGTGCTTTGTGCACAATTAGCATTAACGCATGGAATTGCAGTGCATTTAACCGGAGGGTATCACCATGCACACTATGATTTTGGCAGTGGTTTTTGTATTTTTAATGATTTAATTATTGCGGCTAAAAGTGCTATCGACAGTGGGCATGCTGATAAAGTGTTAATCTTTGACTGTGATGTCCACCAAGGTGATGGCACTGCAACCTTAGCTCAGCAGTACCCTAATATCATTAGCTGCTCTATTCATTGTGCACAAAATTTTCCAGCAAGAAAGCAAGACTCAGATTACGACATCGATTTAAATAAAGGTTGTAGCGACCAAGAATATATTGAGCACGTCGAGCAAATTTTGCCTTATCTTATCCGGCTTCATCAGCCTGATCTTATTCTTTATGATGCGGGTGTCGATATCCATCAAGATGACGATTTAGGGTACTTTACTATTTCAAGCCAGGGTATTTTGGCACGAGATACCCATGTTATATCGATAGCCAAAAGCCATAACATCCCACTTGCGGCCGTGATCGGTGGAGGCTATAGTCGTAATGAAGCAGAATTAACTCATCGGCATAGCCAATTGCTTATAGCCGCAAACGAGTTATGGTTACAGCCCAAATCAACATAACGTATTAATATTTGACACGAAACCAATTCGACATAGACGTCGATAACGAAACTGATCTCAATGGAGCATATAATGCACTTAGATATTCGTAACTATTATGAAGTTCTATTAATGGAAATATTAAGAGATGAAGGCTTAATGGAAGAGCTACCTGAAGAATACTTAGCTGATTTATGCTGCGTCACACTTAATCAGTTACCGGTGCGCTATATCCGTCACTTGGTTGATACTTATTTTTTTGAAAACTACCAAGAGCTGCACACAATGAAAACAGAAATTTACGATGCGCTTGAAAAATCACGCCAATTTCTAAAAGCCAATTTACAAAAACGCTTAAAAGAAGAGGCAGAAATAGCCGCAGCGCAACAAATATAATAAGACTAAAAAGAAATTAACATTACGCGAAGGGAACTATATTGGAGGTTCCCCTAGAGCCGACACCCCGGCACACGAGTCGCTTGCTGCGGTTGCTCCCTTCCGGGCCTGGCCGAGTTCACAAGTTATCGTTGCGGGGGGACCCTAGGGTCACCATAGATTTCTGACAAACAAAACTTGTTTTCAGAACGTGGCGATTATCCCCTAAGCTATAATCTTGATCAAGCCTTTATCCAGATAACTTTGCAATCCGTGGTTTAGTTGCGCAATAGTTATGCAAAACGGATTAATCTGCCTCAATCCAGCGCAATATCAACATTTAGGGTTATTGAAAGTACAAAATTGATTACTCCTAAATGAATAGTCAGATCTTAGTCACAACTCTACACATAATTCAATGAGTAACTTGCAAAGGTTAGCTAACATAATAAATGGATAAAATCCGCACACTGTTAACCCATGGTGAAATGCGTGATAACTAAAAAAAGCAGGGAATTCATGATGAAAACAATAACCGTTCGTCCCGCAACAAAAGCGGTATTGGGTGCAGGGCTTCTTGCACTGGTTCTTACTGGCTGTGGAGGCAGTGATGGCGCCGATGGTGAAAACGGCACTGATGGCATCATTGGTGTCAATATCGACAATGCGTCTACATTACAAGCTTCATTTACAGATGCGAGTATTGCCAACGGTACCGTCAATGTGACCTTCAGTCTAAAAAATGCCAATGGTGTTGCTGTGCTTGGGTTAACAAAAGATCATGACTTACGTTTTGGTATTGCTCAATTAACCCCTGTTGTTGAAACGGTTAACGATGATGAAATCGATCGTGGTTATCAGTGGCAATCTTATATCAATGTATTAAAACAACCGAACACAAGCTCAATCCCTGACGGTGAAACTAATATCGCCCCATCAGAGCAATATCAGGCTGAAGTAGAAGTAGCATCTGCTTGTGAAACTTGCTTAGTTGATAATGAAGATGGCACCTACAGCTATACCTTTCAAACCAATGTGAGTCAGGTTACTGAACCATTAACCATTACCTACAACCAAGATAATACTCAACGCATTACGCTTGAATTAAAACAACCATTAGTCACAGCCAATGCCCACTATGATTTCCAACCGTCAACAGGGTTAACAGAAGATATCGCCTCGCGTGACGTAGTATCAATTGAGACGTGTTACACCTGTCACCAACCTGACAGTCTTGAGTTACACGGTGGTCGCCGTATTGATTTAGAAAATTGCGCATCTTGCCATACCGCCACATCAGGCGACCCTGAAACTGGCAACAGTGTCGATTTTACTTACATGATCCACGCTATCCATAAAGGCCAAGACCGCGTAACGCATACCGCAACAAGTGAAGAAGCTGCGCCTTACAAAGTAATAGGTTATGGCGGAAGTTTACATAACTACGGCAATGTTATGTATCCACAAAAACCTGCCGCCGATTGCAGTGCATGCCATGTTGAAGGCGATAATGCACCAAAAGATGCCGCATTATTTACTGCTAATAAAAGCGATACAGCCTGTATTGCATGTCATACAGAATCCGCATCTGAGCATCATGTTGGTTTAAGTGCACAATGTACTTCATGCCATATTGAAGATGGCTATGCACGCAGCGCAAAAGAAGCTCATGGCGATGTAATGACGGCTTACAATGAAACTAAAACTATAAATGTGGTCTTTAGCGATACAAGCGTAACGACTGATGGTGCATTCACAACCAAGGTTCAATTTACCGATGCGTCAGCCAATGTTATTGCAGCAGAATTTATCGACACCAGTAGCCGCATTGTCATGGCATGGGACAGTAACATCGATTACCCAGCTTATAACGATGCAAGTTACAACCAAAGACGTTTAAGACTCAGTGAAGGTGTTGCTAATGAAGATAACAGCTGGACATTAGTGTGGAGCAACGTGACCTTACCAAGCGATTATGTGGGAAAAACGTTTGAGCTTTGGTCGGCTGTTACTGCGTGTTACAACAACGGCGGATATGGTCGCCCTGAAGTGCAACTCACCTCTTGTGATACTGACGATGTTCGCACCGTTGAAATCAAAAGCAATGCTTATCAGTTTGTTATGGGGGCTGATGCTGTAGATAGCACTCAAACAGCAGCAGAGCGCAGAAACATTATTGATACAACAACTTGCCAAGGCTGTCACAACCAAGAAGTGTATCACTATGACAATGGTGTTAACTGTCAAACCTGTCATACACCTGATAAAACACTCAGAACCGATGATACCTACCCAGGCGGTAAAAAATCGACTAGCTTTGCATTTAAAGCGCACAGCGCTGAAGGCCACGATTTAAGTGTTGCTGGTGTTGAATCAGGTACAGTATTAAAAACAGATTGCGCGACATGCCACACCTCAGATGGTTTTACCTTAGGCCGTGCAGAGGATCGTGTATGGCGCTTTGGTGATACTGATACTGGTGCTGATATTTGGGTGTCATCAGACACCGGGGCTTGTTTAACTTGTCACCAAAAAACAATAACCGAATCGACGGTGTCTCACATAGAGTCTAATGGCGGTATTGTTGATGGTATGAGTGAAGAAGATGTACGCACACGCGCTGCAGAAATGTGCTCAACCTGCCACACCCCAGAACGTGTAAGCGAAAGTCACGGCTCTTAATGTTAATCACTTAATCATCTATGTTTATTAAAAAGGCTCCAATCACATTGGGGCCTTTTTATTTTACAAACAATAAATATGAGTTAAGCCTGTATTTTACATACCTCTTTATTAATAGGCTGATCACCATCACACTATTGCGTTCGCCTTACAGACGTCTAGCTGATAGTAAAGTAATCTTAATGTTGGGAATACTTTTTAAACATCAACTTAACTGATTTAAATATTGCAGAACATACTGCCAGTGAGTTTGATGTATGACCTTTGCAGGGACAATATGATGAATATAAAACACACAAAAATTGCATTATTACTTGCTATGTCAGCATCAATGACACTGGTTGGTTGCGGTAGCGGAAGTGACGGCGAAGATGGTGACGCGGGTAACCCAGGTGGCGAACCAGCAGAAACAATCCAAACACTCAATCTTGATATCACAGATGTCACTTATCAGGACAACAAACCAACGGTCACAGTATTTGCGACTAATCAAAACGATTTACCCATTGTTGGTCTAACCGAATTAGAAATTAAAAAAGTGGTTCAGCTCATTCCAGCTGGCGCCTCTGGTGCAGGTAATGCTGCACAATGGCAATATATAGGTTCTCAAGATACTTTTACCGATGTAGGCAACGGTAAGTATACCTTTACCATCAACGTTGAAAATTTTAACCCAGAACTAACTCAACGTTACAATGTCATTTCAAGTGCATCGACATTACTTGACGGTGTAACCGCGGTACCAAGAGCTGAAATCACCGAAGATTTTGACGGCGAAGGCTATACCGCTAAATACACTAAAAATGTGGTTAGTGATGCCACCTGTAATAGTTGTCATGCAGAAGGCGAAAGCATTTATCACAGCTATACCGACTTAACGACCTGTATCAGCTGTCATACCAATGAAATGGCAATCGAAAAAGATAAAGTCCAGGTCGACTTCAGCCATCTTATCCATAACGTTCATAATAGCGCCAAAATGTATGGCCGAAATTTAGATAAAAGCGCCGAAGCCGCTCATGCCATAGTGCAAGACAACTGTACTAACTGCCATATAGAATCTGAACAACTCACTGAATGGAACAACTGGACGCAAATTCCTACTATGGAAACCTGTAGTAGCTGTCATACTGATATTGACTTTGAAGCAGGTGATGGACACCCACAGCAAGTCGACAATTCTAATTGTATTGCCTGTCACAATGCCAGCTGGACAGAAACATTACATATTTCAGCATTCAGTGAAAAGCAAACCTTAATCAACCAATATGGTATGGATGCAGCGCTTGTGGCCAACAAAACCACAGATGAAGACATGTCAGCAACCTTAACGGTGACACTAACTGATGCTAATGGAACATCAATTGATGCGGCAACTCTCGTAAGTAAAATTCAACGCATCGAAACCATCACCAACGTAGGGCCTAACTTCCCTATTATGGGATATAACGCTAGCCCAGGCAGTGGGTTAGCAAAAATTAGCAAAGATTTGGTCAAAGTGGGTGAATTGCAAGCCGATGTCACCCTTGTTGATGGCAAATTGGTTTACACCATCGCCTCTTTACCTTTTGGCAGCGGTGACACAGACACAGCATTTACCTTTATTGGTTTAGAAATGTGCAGTAATGGCAGCCAAGCAATTGATTGTGTTGATGGTGTCGAAACCACCAGCATGAAAGCAGAGCTTGCACACGCCACACGTTCAGGTGCAGCCCCAAGTTACCGTCATATCGATTCGGTTAACTTTGGATCATGTGAAAGCTGTCACGGTGAAACATTTGAACTTCATAAAGGTTATCACGCTGGCTTTATCATGACAGAGCAACTGGGTCGTGAACTCAATGGTGAAATAACTGTTGGTGTAGACGCCTGTGTGACTTGCCATACTCCAGACGGTACCTATGCTTCAGGTGGCAATCAAGGTGCACTTGAAATGAAACTGCACAGCGTGCATGGCGAACAAGGCATTATTAAAGACTGTACTCAATGTCACGACGACTTTAATCTTGATGCCTTTAAAGTCAAAGGAGCACTTGCTACATCAGCTGGTCTATATACCACACCCATTACCGCAACCTGTGCGTCTTGTCATGGCTTTGACGACATCGCTCAACATGCAACTAGCCAAGGTGCCATTGTTAACGGTAGTTACCAAGAAGCCAACGATGCAGCGCAATTAGAAACCTGTTTCTACTGCCATATACCAAGCATTGAAAATCATACCGAAGTTAAATTTTAATTTGTTCAATGGGAGATAAGCCTCACTTATCTCCCATGCTATGACTTACTTTATCAAACTGTTGATCATCAAAATGGACAAATTAGGAAGTCTACTTATGAAGACCACAAACCAAATAAATACGCTATTGTTCAGCTTACTTTGCCTCACAGCATCTGCCGTATTTTTATCAAATCAAGTGCACGCAGCAAAATGGGACGCCACCATGACGCCCGCAGAAGTAGAAGCCACACTTGATAAAAAATTTGCAGAAGGTAAATACTCCCCTAAAGGCGCAGATTCTTGTTTAATGTGCCATAAAAAATCAGAAAAAGTCATGGATCTGTTTAAAGGTGTTCATGGTTCAATCGACTCATCAAAAAGCCCTATGGCAGGTCTTCAATGTGAAGCATGTCATGGTCCACTAGGTACCCATAATCGTGGTGGTAAAGAACCCATGATTACCTTTGGCCCAGACTCAAGCCTGGCAACCGATAAGCAAAACAGCGTTTGTATGAGCTGTCATAACGATGATAAACGTATGACCTGGGAAAGCAGCCATCATGCCAATGCCGATGTTGCCTGCGCATCTTGCCATAGCGTTCATGCCGCACATGATCCTGTTTTGTCAAAACAAACAGAAATGGATGTGTGCACCAGTTGTCACACTAAGCAAAAAGATGACATGAACAAACGCAGCAGTCATCCCATGAAATGGAACCAAATGACCTGTAGTGACTGTCATAACCCACATGGTAGCTTAAGCGATGATGATCTGATCAAACCTACTGTCAACGAAACCTGTTATACCTGCCATGCAGAGAAACGTGGCCCAAAGCTGTGGGAGCATGCACCCGTGACCGAAAATTGCGCAAACTGCCATAATCCTCATGGGTCGGTAAATGATGCAATGTTAAAAACGCGTGCTCCGCAATTATGCCAACAATGCCACTCAGGCGACGGTCATACAAGCAGTGTTTATTTAGGCAACACCGGCATGGGTTCAACAGTTAATGGTAACGCATTTACTGGCGGACGAAGCTGCTTAAATTGTCATAGCCAAGTCCATGGGTCAAACCACCCATCGGGCAAACTATTACAACGCTAAGGAGATAACAACATGAAAACCAAATTGAATATCATTACCTTAGCGTTATTATCCAGTTGCAGTTTTGGTTTATTCGCACAAGGATACGGCTTGTCTAATGCGAAAACAGATAACGTTAAGTTTGATGCATGGCAATGCAAAAGCTGCGTAGTTGAAACAGGAACAACTGGCACTGTTGGTGCGGGTATTGCCTACAACAATGAAGATGACATTTATTCTGCCAATGCTTTTAACAGCAGTAATGAAGTTGCAGGCAAAGTTGACGCCGATATCCATTATCGCGGCGAAGAAGGCTATCAAGCCAATGTTGATGCCCATAATTTGGGCATGGACAATGGCCGCTTAGATCTCGATGTCGGTCAGCAAGGTGTGTATAACATCAATGTAAATTACCGCACGCTTGCTCATTATGAGTCGAACAATGCACTAAGCCCGTATCAACAAATCGGTAGCGACTACCTAACGCTGCCAGATAATTGGGAAATCGCAGGTTCAAGCTCTGACATGACGATGCTCAACAGTAGCTTAAATCCATTTGAGTTATCATTAAACCGTGACCGTTATGGCATGGGTGTTGAGTACCAAACTCAATCAGTTTTTTCCACTTATGTGAACTTTCAACGTGAAGAAAAAACGGGCACAAAAACCACATCGGGTAGTTTTTATAATCAATCAATGATGTTAGCTGAGCCTGTTGACTACACAACAGACATCTTAAATGCTGGCATTAAACTTAAAGGCGACAACTGGTTTACTAGCCTCAACTACTCAGGCTCGGTGTTTAAAAATGACAACAACCAACTTGGTTTTGACAGTGCATTCAACCCAACCTTTGGTGCACAAACAAGCGGCTATATGTCATTAGCCCCTGACAACGAAGCGCATACCGTTTCCTTATTAGGCCAATATAATCTGGCCAAAACAAACCTAAGCGGTCGTTTACTGGTTGGTCAAATGACCCAAGATCAATCACTCACCAGCATAGGTTATGGTTATGACTTACCGGCTGAAAGTATCGACGCCAAAGTCGATATTACCGGCGTGACATTAAAAGCAATGACTCGGCTTAACCGTGCTTGGCGAGTCAGTGCTAGTTATGACTTCAACGACCGAGATAATAAAACGCAAGTTGAACAATGGACTCAAATAAGCATCAATGATGTCACTGGAGAAGCGGCATACAACACACCCTATGATCTCACGACTCATCGAGCCAAATTATCTAGCGACTATCGAATTACTCAAGGGATAAAACTGGATGCTGGATATGATTTTGAACGCGATGAGCGCAGCTACCAAGATCGAGAAACCACAGACGAAAATACCCTATGGGCTCGAGTAGGAGTCAATAACTTTGAAATGTGGAATATGTGGTTAAAAGCAAGTGTTAGCCAACGTGACGGTTCAAAATATCAAGCATCACAGATATCATCATCTGAGCAAAACACCCTGTTACGTCGTTACTATCTTGCCGATCGTGACCGCAGCCAAATTGAAGCTCGATTAAGTCATACGCCATTAAGTGACTTAACGGTCGACTTTGGTGCGCGCTATTCGCTGGACGATTACACAGACACAGCAATTGGCTTAACAGAGTCAACTGACACCTATTATGATGTCAACGTCCATTACGCCATCAATGCAGATGTGTCACTCAATGCATTCTATAACCATCAAATCATTAAATCTGAGCAAGCTGGCAGTTCAAATTTCAGCATCGCCAATTGGCAGGCAGACATTGAAGACACCATTGATTATGTCGGTGCAGGCTTAAGTTACAACAACTTACTAGATAGCCGACTAAAACTTGGGCTAGATTATGCATATTCAGACTCAGACAGCACCACACAAGTAAGGCAAGGTATCACTGGCGAATATGGTGATTATTTTGCAAAAGTGCATAACATCAATGTATACGGTCAATATCAAGCAACAGACAATATGAGCCTGCGAGTTGACTACAAGATTGAAAAATATCTTGATAATGATGACGCAAATGACATAAACCCAGATACTATTTGGAACCTAGTCAGCTTTGGTAACATCGACCATGATTACACCGCACATATGATTATGCTAAGTATGAACTATCGCCTGTAACTAATAGATTGATTTTTAAGTAACAATAAATAAATACCAACATCTTACATGTTGGTATTTTTATTGGTTGCATAAAACGCTTGCAACCTAACGCGATTTAACATTATATTAACAACGTGAATAACTTGTGATTAAAATTTGGGCAAACGGATGTTGCCCACATTTTCTTATTTACTCCCCCCTCCCCATTCAATACCTGAACATGATTGGTTATGATAAAATCATTACTCAGTTCTTGCGTCTCGCATAGCAAACCAGCGCCAACTCTCAATTGATTATGCTTTTTGGCAAAAACACAACTGTTCCCTGAGGGCATTATGCTTCAAATAGATACCGACATTGCAGGCAAAATTGTCGACCGCACCATGAAAATTATTGGTCACAATATCAATGTCATGAACGCACAGGCCGTCATTCTCGGTTCTGGTGAAAAACATCGTATCGGCACCATCCATGAAGGGGCATTATTAGCCATCAGCCAAAACCGTAACGTTGAAATAAACCACACTATTGCCGCTAATTTGCAAGGTGCAAAACCCGGTTTAAACCTCCCCTTGCACTACCAGGGGCAAGTCGTTGGCGCGATTGGTATAACCGGTGAACCAGAAAGCTTAAGTCACTACGGCGAGTTACTCAAAATGACCGCTGAAATGATCGTCGAACAAGCAAATTTACAAGAGCAACTCCAGTGGCAAAATCGCCAAAAAGAAGAGTTTATTTCGCAACTGATCCACGCGAGCGAAACAGAACTCCCCTCGTTAAAGCAATGGGCTTTGCAGTTAGGTATTGATTTATCGATGCCAAGAGTGGCTGCAATTATCGAATTAGACAGCAATAACCCGTCTTTTCAGCAAGATAATCAAGCCCTCAAACAAGTGATGTACTTATTGCAAAACCCAATGCGCGATAACCTAATCGCCATGACATCATTAACCCGACTTGTGATTTTAAAGCCCGCTTTTTTAGACGGTAAGCAATTTGACCCTGAACTTGAAAGCCAACGCATCGACAAATTACTCAAACGCTTACCGGCTAATATGCAACTGAACTTACACATCTCATTAGGGCATTATTTTAGCGGTGAGTTAGGCATTACTTATTCTTACCGCACCGCCAAAGAAACACTCGACATAGGAAAAAAATACCATCCAAATAAGAGTAAATATTTATACAAAGATTACAGCTTACAAGTGCTACTGTCAGGCTTACGTCATCATTGGCGTGGTAATGCCCTCGCTGGTCCGTATCAAAAATTGATCGAAGCAGATACCAACCAACAACTGCAAAAAACATTCGCAGCATACTTAGACCATTTAGGTGATCTACAAGCTTGCGCCAAAAGTTTGTTTATTCATCGAAATACATTGCGCTATCGCCTTGATAAAATACAATCAATTACTAATGTAGATTTACATAATTTCAATGGCTTACTCAGTTTGTACCTCGCACAACTTATCCACCAGCCTGAATAACTCCACCCTTATAAAACTGTGCATCTGCACAATAGCGAGCATAAAAACAACATCAACTTAGTGCAAAACAACAAAGCTATTTAGACCAAATGATTTACTATTATTGAGTGTTTTTACCCTCAAACAATAATAATGAGTAACTTATGGGCCTAATATTGATCCTAATCGGTGTTATCGCGTTTATCGTGATTGCCACCTCAAAATATAAACTACATCCTTTCTTAACCTTAATCTTAGCGTCATTTATTGCTGCTTTTGCTTACGGTTTACCTAGCCAAGAAATCGCCAAAACAATTACAAATGGATTTGGTGGTATTCTCGGTTATATTGGCCTAGTGATTGTCTTGGGGACTATCATCGGCACTATTTTAGAAAAAAGTGGCGCAGCCATTACAATGGCAGAAGTGGTGATCAAACTGTTTGGTCAGCGCTTTCCAACATTAACCATGTCTATCATCGGCTACCTGGTGTCTATTCCGGTATTTTGCGACTCAGGTTTCGTGATTTTAAACTCCCTCAAACAATCAATGGCCCTCCGCATGAAAGTCTCTAACGTGGCAATGAGTGTTGCGTTAGCTACAGGTCTTTATGCAACCCATACTTTTGTACCGCCAACACCTGGCCCCATTGCCGCCGCGGGTAATTTAGGCCTAGAGTCACAATTAGGTTTAGTCATTGCAGTGGGTGTATTTGTTGCGGCAATCGCCGCATTTGCAGGCATGTTATGGGCAAACCGATTTAAAAATGAAGAACCAGATGGTGAAGGCTCAGAAGAGTTAAATCAACAACTTGATCAACTCGATGACCTTAAAAACGCTTACGGTAAACTACCAAGCCCAACCAAAGCATTTGCCCCTATTTTTGTACCAATTTTACTTATTTGCCTAGGGTCAATAGCCAACTTCCCTTCTAAACCACTTGGCGAAGAAGGTATATTCTCAGTATTGGTATTTTTAGGCCAACCGGTTAACGCTTTAATGATTGGTTTGCTATTGTCGCTATCACTTTTAAAAAGCGATAAAAAAATTGCCGAATTTAGTGAACGTATCAGCCAGGGGCTTGTAGTTGCAGCGCCGATTTTACTGATCACTGGTGCCGGTGGCGCCTTTGGCGCGGTATTAAAAGCCACTGAAATTGGCGCATTTCTTGGCAGCAGTTTATCGGCATTAGGTGTGGGTATATTTATGCCATTCATCGTTGCTAGTGCGTTAAAGTCAGCTCAGGGTTCTTCAACCGTGGCACTGGTTGCAACTTCTGCATTAGTTGCGCCATTATTAGGTGATATCGGTCTTGATTCCGAAATGGGTCGCGTACTGACCGTGATGGCGATTGGCGCAGGCGCAATGACAGTATCGCACGCCAATGACAGCTTCTTTTGGGTTGTGACCCAATTTAGCCGCATGAGCGTTAAACAAGCTTACCGCGCACAAACTGCAGCAACATTAATCCAAGGTGTCACAGCAATGATTGTTGTGTACATACTCAGCTTATTTTTACTGTAACCCTTAATCAGAGACTATTATGAAAATCGTTATTGCACCAGACTCGTTTAAAGAAAGCCTTAGTGCACTAGAGGTTGCTAACGCCATTGAGCAGGGATTTAAACATGTGTTTCCCAAAGCCGAGTACTGTAAAGTGCCCATGGCCGATGGAGGTGAAGGTACGGTACAAGCAATGGTCGATGCCACCGATGGAAAAATCGTAACATGCCGGGTCACAGGGCCGTTAGGTGAACCAGTTGAAGCATTTTACGGCATTCTAGGACAACCAGATACCAACAGTCGACGTACGGCAGTAATAGAAATGGCTGCAGCATCAGGCCTTCATTTAGTACCGACAACTCAGCGAAACCCTCTGCTGACCACCAGTTTTGGCGTGGGCGAATTAATTGCAGATGCGCTTAACAATGGTATCAAGCATATTATTCTTGGCCTTGGCGGCAGTGCAACTAATGATGCTGGTGCAGGGATGATACAAGCGCTTGGCGCTAAGCTCACTGATATTAATGGCCATAATATTGCTCTGGGCGGTGCGGCATTAGCAACACTGCATAATGTTGACCTTGAGTTACTTCATCCTAACATCAATGAATGTACAATTGACGTGGCTTGCGATGTCGATAATCCCTTATGTGGTCCTCGAGGCGCGAGCGCCATTTTTGGCCCTCAAAAAGGGGCGAGTTCTGACATGGTAGAACAACTCGACCAGGCTTTGGCTCACTTTGCCAACGTGATTAACAGACAAGATTCACCGCACATTAAACTCAGCTGTGAACATCAAGCAGGCGCAGGTGCTGCTGGCGGAATGGGCTTTGGGGTGATGGCATTACTCGCTGCAACCTTAAAACCTGGCGTCGACATTGTGACTGAAACCGTTCAGCTTGCAAAACATTGCCAAGATGCCGATTTAGTCATTACTGGCGAAGGCCGCCTTGATGGGCAAACAGTGTTTGGAAAAACCCCAATGGGCGTGCTTAATGTTGCTAAAAGATACAATGTTCCTGTTATTGGTATTGCTGGTTGCTTAGGTGATGATGCTGGCGCTATTGTGCAACAGGGGATGACAGCGATATTTCCAATCATTCCGTCATTACAGCCACTAGAGCAAGTATTGGCCGAGGCGCAAACAAACCTGACTCACACTGCGCAAAGCATTGCTGCTGTTTGGTCTTTATCTCTAAAGCGGATTTAACCTTATCGCCGATAATAAAACGTCTAACCCCCTCGTGTTAGGCGTTTTTTTATCGCTGTAATTTAACGCAAACAGGATAAATACTTGAAGCAATGCATGGCTTACAGTAAAGTTAGCACCCTCTTTTCGTTCATTGGGCATCGCAGTAGTTTTTACACATAAGCTATTGTCCATAACACGAAGTTTTCATCTTAACGGCAAGAAAATGACCTCTAAAATTCCACGTCAAGCACAGGCTTCTGAAGACAGTTTATTGCGTATTTTTACCGCGCCAGAAGACGCTACATCGACGTTAAGCATTATTGAACAGAGGTTATCTCAAGATTTAGCCGGATTTTTGGGTAACAGCATAGCTGCTTTAGAAAAACCGCTATCTGAGATTGAAACAGATTTTAATGCCTATCAAATTCCAATAGACCCAACATTTGTGTCTGATTATGCTGACGAAATCATGCAAAATCTGGTGGCTCATTCAGTGCACACTGCAGCACCAAGTTTTATTGGTCATATGACCTCAGCACTCCCCTATTTTGTATTACCGCTATCTAAGATGATGGTTGGGCTTAATCAAAACTTAGTTAAAATTGAAACATCAAAAGCCTTCACCCCACTTGAGCGTCAGGTGCTAGGCATGATGCATCACTTAGTGTATCAAGAGCCCGGCCGCTTTTATGACCAATGGATGCACAGTGCTAATCATTCGCTTGGCGCTTTCTGCTCTGGCGGCACAGTGGCAAACATCACCGCATTATGGATAGCCCGCAACCGCTTGCTCAAACCACAAGGTGATTTTAAAGGCATCACCCGCGAAGGTATGCCTAAAGCGCTACGTTTTTATGGGTTTGACGACTTAGCGATTTTAGTGTCCGAGCGTGGACATTACTCTTTAGGTAAAACCGCTGATTTACTAGGCATTGGCCGTGACAATATCATCAGTATTGCAACAGATAAAAACAATAAAGTCGATGTTGATGCAATGCGCCAAGCTGCTAAAAAACTAGCGGCGCAAAATATTAAAGTGATGGCCATTGTTGGCGTAGCAGGCACAACAGAAACCGGTAGTGTCGACCCACTAACAGAGCTAGCAGAGCTGGCTGCCGAGTTACAATGCCACTTCCACGTTGATGCTGCTTGGGGAGGCGCTAGCTTATTATCTAACAAATATCGCCATTTACTGAAAGGGATAGAGTTAGCAGACTCTGTCACTATTGATGCTCATAAACAAATGTATGTGCCAATGGGCGCTGGCATGGTGATATTTAAAAACCCAGAACTGGCACAAGCCATTGTGCATCATGCTGAATATATTTTACGAGTGGGATCTAAAGATTTGGGCAGCCAAACGCTTGAGGGATCACGCCCAGGCATGGCCATGCTGGTACATGCTTGCTTGCAAATTATTGGCCGCGACGGCTATGAGATTTTAATTAATAACAGTTTGGAAAAAGCTCGCTATTTTGCATCCATTATCAAACAGCACCCAGAGTTTGAGTTAGTAACAGAACCTGAGTTATGTTTACTTACATATCGCTATGTTCCAAGTGCAGTACAACAGTTTTTAAACGATGCAGTGACAAACCAAAATGAGTCATTGGTATCTCAAGTCAATGAGCTTCTCGATGGCTTAACTCAATTTATTCAAAAGCATCAACGTGAGCAGGGAAAATCGTTTGTATCACGTACACGCATAAAACCGGCTAAATACTTCAGGCAACCCACGACAGTATTTAGAGTTGTATTAGCCAACCCGTTGACCAGCGAGCAAATTCTGCAAAACGTGTTAACAGAGCAAGTTGAAATCGCCCAATTAGATAATGAATATTTACCACAACTCATGGCGTTATTAACCTCAACTCTGGATAAGAGATGTATTGATAACGATATAAATTAATAGATTGACTAAAATCCACTGTCAAGCTTGTGATTTGTTTTGCTAACAAGGCGAATTAACGCGTCAATAGCTAGCCTATTGCAAGTTAATTCAACGCAGTGAGGAAGGCAAAGAACTGCTTGAAAGGCGTTTGTTATCCAGAGCTGAGGTTGATTAACATAAGTAACGCCATTTCCCACTAAAAATGCCCATTAATAGCTAAAAACAACTAAAAATGGGCATCCAAAAAAATCAAGCTGTTAATGTTAAAAAGTAAACACTTCGACAGACGCTTTCAGTTGTGACGAAATGCCTTTAAGTTCTGTGGCAGTATGATTGTTACTTTGTGCACTGTCGAACGTGCCTTTGGCTAAATCATTTATCGCGACAATACTTTGATTGATTTCTGCCGCAACATGGGTTTGCTCTTCAGCAGCGGTAGCGATTTGGTTATTCATATCTAATATCAGCGACACCGATTGTAATATGGCCACTAACGCTTCATTTGCACTTGCTGAACGCGCCGCAGTACTTTGAGCGTTTTTCATATTCACTTGCATTAAGCTCACTGACTCTTTTGCTTCAGCTTGTAATTTACCAATCATATCTTGAATTTCACGAGTACTTTCTTTAGTACGATTAGCTAAACTCCTTACTTCATCCGCCACCACAGCAAACCCGCGACCATGCTCACCTGCCCTTGCAGCTTCAATGGCAGCATTAAGTGCTAACAGGTTGGTTTGCTCTGAAATGCTATCAATGACGTCTAAAATGCCACCAATTCGCTGCGTTTCTTGCTCCAATCGGGTCGTGACAGTAACGACTTTATCTAACCCGCCAACTAAAGTGGTGATTTCAGAATTCATTTCATTAACGATCTGAATCCCTCCTTCTGAAGACTTTTGCGCTTCATCTGCAGCCGTCGATGCCTGCAACGCATTACGTGCGACTTCATCGACAGTCACTGTCATTTCGTTCATTGCCGTCGATGTTTGTTCTAATTGATGCATTTGCGATTCTGAACTGTGACTCACATTCGATGCAGCGAAAGACATTTTTTCTGAAGACGTCATTAACTCAGCACTCGCCTCATTAATACGCTGCAGAGTTGAAGTAAGTTGCTTCACCATCACCAATGTCGCGGCATAGACTCCCGTTTCATCCCCGGTGCCAATCCCAGCCGCTGATAAATCCCCTTTTGCCACGCGTTTAACAATTTCTTCAATATCAGTCGGTTCACCACCAATGGGGCGGTACATTAAGCGGGTCACCAAGATGTACGTCAACACCAACGATGCCAATAGTGCCAGTAACGCAATACCCACGCTCAACATTAAATTTGCCGTTGATGCAGCATTAATCTTTTGCCAACGGTCCCAAGACCAAACACTCCAACCTAAGGTAGTTAATTTAGCATTAAGCGCAAAGTAATCTTCACCCTCTTGCTTATAGTTAATACCAGTTGAGATACTGTTTTTAAAAGAGGCAAAATCAGGTTGCACATCAAATAAATTTTTCCCTATTTGCTCTGCATACTTAGACGCTAAAATAAACCCGTCCTCACGGCTCACATACAATTGACCATTGTCAGACAACCCAGCAATAAAATCAGTGATCGATTGCACGCCAATATTGACACACAATACAGCGAGGATTTTACCGCCACGAATAACAGGTACAGCAACCGCCATTACAGGTGTGCCAGTGCTACTAATATAGGGTGTCGTTACTATGTATTGCTCGCCGGCGAAGGCTCTAACATACCACTCACGTTTCAACTCAACTGCACTAAAATTGGGGATCATACCATTTGGCAAATAGGTAACTCCGCTCTCGAGTCCAACATAAGCTTCCAATACGCCCAATTCCTTTTCCATATGGGCTAATTGGCGCTTAATTTCCTCAATATTAAGTTGTCCTTCAGATATCGGCATATTTGCAGCGACCAAAGATAAAGTATCAAAGTAACGCAGCATTCTTTGCTCTAGGGCGTCTGCAATCAGTTGAGCTTCATTACTTAACTTATCACTGTAATCATTCACCGATGACGCCTTAAAATTTAAATAGCTCACTGTCGTTATCAATAAAATCACAACAGCAAATAACCCACCAATAAAACTGACTAATTTTAACTTCGCGCTCATTGACACTCCTCATCACCGTCATATTTAAACGATGTCATTATTCGATATCTCAAATTAATCAATATAACTATAAGCTACTGGTAAAATTTGGTGAGATTTTTTATATCAGTAAAAGTGCTATCGGTAGAAACCCCAAAAAGCATCAAGGCTTGCCGAGGCGATAAAAGCAAGCCGATCAATTTACTTAAAAAGGAGTGTAACCAGGGTCTGTTGAAAAACCACTTGCACCTAAAGCATCGCCTAATTGATCAACCAGAGCGCAAGGGATTTCACCTTTCACCATTCTCTTAACAATAAACCCAAATTTCAGACACAAAAAAGCCCCGACTGATATCGAGGCTGATTCACAGCATACTTAACGTATGTAATTTCTTACTATAAATAATGGTACCCGAGGCCGGACTATTCTCGATAGCAAAGAATGGCACGCCTGATGTTCAACCAGAGCGCGAGGGATTTTGCTTTTGACTTTAATCCTTAACAATAAACTCAAATTTCAGACGTAAAAAAGCCCCGACTAATGTCGAGGCTTTTGTACACCATACTTAACGTATGCAATTTCTTACTATAAATAATGGTACCCGAGGCCGGACTACTCTCGATAGCAAAGAATGGCACGCCTGATGTTCAACCAGAGCGCGAGGGATTTTGCTTTAACCTTTAACGTTAAAACTCAACTGGCACATGCAAAAAAGCCCCGACTGATGTCGAGGCTTTTTTGCACCATACTTACGTATGTAATTTCTTACTATAAATAATGGTACCCGAGGCCGGACTTGAACCGGCACGCTTATTCAGCGAGGGATTTTAAATCCCTTGTGTCTACCGATTCCACCACTCGGGCAAAGTGTTGTTTTAACCGTTACGTAAAGTAACCATCAAATGCAATTCGTGGAGGCGCGACCCGGAGTCGAACCGAGATCGACGGATTTGCAATCCGCAGCATAGCCATTCTGCCATCGCGCCATCTTTAACCAACTTCAAATCCATCGGATAAGATAAGAAATTGGAGCGACATATCGGGTTCGAACCGATGACCTATACCTTGGCAAGGTATCGCTCTACCAACTGAGCTAATGTCGCCTATATAACTTTTACAATGCTTTATTACTACTGCTAGAAAGGTATCGTCTTTTAACCTATCCAACTGAACTAATATCGCCTATATAACTTTTACAATGCTTTATTACTACTGCTAGAAAGGTATCGTCTTTTAACCTATCCAACTGAACTAATATCGCCTATATAACTTTTACAATGCTTT
Organism: Shewanella inventionis; assembly: GCF_019931735.1. Lineage (NCBI taxonomy): Bacteria > Pseudomonadati > Pseudomonadota > Gammaproteobacteria > Alteromonadales > Shewanellaceae > Shewanella > Shewanella inventionis. Next base: position 3,669,016 of record NZ_CP082926.1, read on the forward strand.
ATTACTACTGCTAGAAAGGTATCGTCTTTCAACCTATCCAACTGAACTAATGTCGCATTTTAAAACTGGTAAACAGTGCTAATTAACGTTAAACCTTAAGGTTTGTTGTGGCTCATCACTTGTCTACGGGGAGGCATTCTACCGAATAAACCTCGTGTGTCAATTATTGATTTACGCAATTTTGACTGTTTGCGCACTAAATAAACTTATTGGGCTATTATTATGCTATTCAGCAGTTAAATCTTTCCAAGCTGCTGAAATATAACTCATCATCGACCAAAACGTTAACGCTGCAGCTACATAAAATAATGCAAAAGCAAGGTCGGTGAGGAGCTCGGTAGGCTTCCAAATCAATCCTACAATTGCAGCCATTTGCGCAGCTGTTTTGTATTTGCCTATCCATGACACTGCCACTACGCCCCGTTTGCCTATTTCAGCCATCCATTCACGTAAGGCTGAAATCACAATTTCACGGCCAATCATAAACAATGATGCTAACGTTAAATACATATTGTCATTTTGCTGCACCAGTAACACCAGCGCAGTAGACACCATAACCTTATCTGCAACCGGATCTAAAAACGCACCAAAGCGAGTTAATTGACCCAATTTACGTGCAGCATAACCATCTAACCAATCGGTAAGCGCGGCAAGCCAAAAAATAAATGCGGCTACAAAGGGTGCCCATGTGTAGGGAAGATAAAAAACCACTACAAATACGGGTAATAGAGCAATACGAAATAATGTCAGTGCAATAGGTACATTAAACGGCATAAAAAGACCAATTTGTCAGAAGCAGCGCCAATCTTGCCTTAATTTTAGCCCCCTCGCAATGCATCGTGAATTGTTTGTGCCATTTCTAGGCTAATTCCAGGTACTTTAGTTAATTCAGCTACACTTGCGCCTTTAACTTCTTGGAGTCCACCAAGGTGCTGCAACAAGGCTTTACGTCTTTTAGGGCCAACACCAGCGATAGATTCGAGTGTCGACGTGTTACGCGTTTTTTGGCGTTTGTTACGATGACCAGTAATTGCAAAACGATGCGATTCATCCCGAATATGTAAAATGAGGTGAAATGCAGGGGAGTCGCTAGGGATCTCAAAGGTTTGCTCACTGCCGCCGACGGTAAAGGTTTCTAAGCCAGCTTTACGGCCCTCGCCTTTAGTCACACAAATTAATAAAGGTGGGTTATCAATGTTAACGCACTTTTCATCTACTATGGTTTGCGCCACCCTAAGCTGGCCAAGCCCACCATCAATAAACAGTAAGTCAGGTACTTTGCCATTATTGTCGATTTTATCAAACCGGCGGCTAATGGCCTGCTCCATTGCGGCATAATCATCGCCACCGGTTATGCCGGTAATATTGTAGCGACGATAATCGGCTTTATGTGGCCCTTCGCGGTTAAATACCACGCAAGATGCCACCGTACTTTCACCCATGGTATGGCTAATGTCGAAACATTCCATACGCTTAATTGGTTCGTTAAGCTCCAGCGCCTCTTCCAATAATTGAAACCGCTGTTCAACCGTATTTTTGTGAGATAACCGTGTAGCGACTGCATTGCTGGCGTTTGTCATGGCTAAGCGTAAAAAATTCGCTCTATCGCCACGCACTTGAGTCTTAAGTTCAAACTTTTTATCAAGGGCATGTTCTATTGATGCTTCAAGCTCTTTAATACCGTCAAAGTGGTGGCTTAGTATCACCTCTTTAGGAATGGTGCGTTGAATATCGGCGTTGAGGTAAAATTGCCCTAAAAATGATGACAGTACTTCTTCAATGTCGGTTTCAGCAGGCACCGAAGGATAATAACTGCGACTGCCAAAGATTTTACCATCACGAATAAATAACAAATGAAAACAAGCAATCCCCGAGGCATAGTCCACCCCGATAACATCCATATCACCTTTATGGTTAGACACTTCTTGTTGCTCAGCCACGCGCCTCAGTGCGGTAATTTGATCGCGGTACTGCGCAGCTTGTTCATAGTGCATATCAATTGCAGCCGCTTCCATTTTGGCCACCAGCTGGCTAATAACCTGCTTGTCTTTGCCGCGTAAAAACAGTCCTGCCAGCTTTACCTGTTCACTGTATTCTGCGTCGCTAACAATACCGACACAAGGCGCACTGCAACGGTCTAGTTGGTACTGTAAACAGGGACGAGAACGCGATTTATAATATAGGTCATCACATTGGCGAATAGGAAACAGCTTTTGCATTAAGTGCAAGCTTTCGCGCACCGCACCGCCATTTGGATACGGCCCAAAGTAATGACCTTTTTCACGTTTTGGGCCACGGTGATACGCTAATCTTGGGTGTTTATGACCACTGAGTAAAATATACGGATAAGACTTATCGTCGCGCAGTAACACATTATACTTAGGCATGTACTGCTTGATGTAGTCGTTTTCAAGTAATAATGCATCGGTTTCACTGTGAGTGACAGTGACATCGATATGATCAATATGGCTAACTAAAGCCTGAGTTTTAACACTGGGGATGTTAGCGCGAAAATACGAGCTTAGGCGCTTTTTGAGATCTTTAGCTTTACCAACATAAATGACCTGTTGGTGTATATCGTACATTCGATATACACCCGGTGCGCTGGTGACGTTTTTTAAAAAAGATTTGGCATTAAAACCACTAGACATGATTAAAACTGCTTAAGCGTTACGCGGGTTATACCCAACTAAAATGAACCTGTGTCGAGCATTTTGTATCGAATAGCCAAACGGGTCAACTCAACATCGCCACCAATCCCTAATTTAGCAAATAAGCGATAGCGATAACTATTAACGGTTTTTGGACTTAAATTGAGTTTTTCAGAAATATCGTTAACTTTTTCGCCGTTGGTAATCATTAACATTATCTGCAGTTCGCGCTCTGACAAACTGCTAAATGGGTTTTCGTCTGAGTGATTAAACTGACTCAGTGCCATTTGTTGGGCAATTTCAGGCGACAAATAGCGCTGACCACGTGCGACTTGAGTTATTGCACGTAGCACTTCTGGCGAGGTTGAACCTTTGGTTAAATAGCCCGAAGCACCGGCTTGCATAACCTTAGTCGGAAACGGATCTTCTGTCTGTACTGTTAATACAATGATTTTAGCTTCGGGTTGATAACGTAAAATTTTACGGGTTGCTTCTAAGCCCCCCATACCCGGCATATTCATGTCCATTAAAATTACATCAGCTTCATTCTGTCGAGACCACTGAACGGCGGTTTCACCGTCGGGCGCTTCGCCAACAACTTTAATGCCTCGTTCGTCTTCCAGAATACGACGGATCCCTGTTCTTACCAGTTCATGATCGTCAACTAAATATACAGATATCACGTTAACCCACCTATTATTATGCGTTATTTTTTAAATTCTTTAGGGCCGTTTTATATACAAAACATTTGTATGCTAGCAACAGGCAAAGTAAGCCCAATAAAACTGCATACCTTAAGCGTTTCAGTAAGCTAACTGAATTTAGCATCTTTACATTTACTTACACAAGCAAAGTCAGCCACCAACGTGAGGGCTGCATACAAAACAAGCAAATATGTTATCCAAGCCCCATTGAGTATGGATAAACAATTAACATATTTATACTACTCGCCCTGTATTGTAACAATGATTGTTCGCGAAGATGCATGATCGCGATGTTCACATAAATACAATCCTTGCCAGGTGCCTAAATTCAAGCGCCCAGCCGTAATAGGTATGGTTTGGCTTACACCAATCAAGGTCGACTTTATGTGCGCCGGCATGTCATCTGGGCCTTCATAAGTGTGCTTATAATAAGGTGCACCTTCTGGGGCAAGCACATTGAAATGACGCTCCATGTCACCTCGCACTGTTGGATCTGCATTTTCGTTTATCAGCATGAAGCTGAGGTATGTTGAATAAATACATGCAATAACCCAACATTAATCTCTTTTAACTCTGGTAATTGCAATATCACTTCGTCAGTAATTAAATGAAAACCACGTTTTTTAGAAGCAAGTGAAATTGTTTTTTGCATCCACATAAATAAACCTATTCAATAAAATACACCAGCGATTAACAGTGATGGCAATGAGGTAGTAAACAACACCCGAAAAAGTGGTACACCTTAACATAGACAGTGCAAACCATTTCCGTCCACAGCAGCAATAGAGCATACACCCTAGTGATGACTATCGATACTATTTAGACCGTCATTTACCATCGTGCAGGCCTTGAAAAATGCATAATTTGACATGCTTGAGTACATATTATGAAGATTAAGCGTTTGGGTAAACAGATTGCCCATAACTCAGGAAAGGATGAAAATTAAAGGATGAATTTTAAATTTTTCAATGGGGTAATACAAAAAAACAAGCCGTTTTTATAATTAATGTTATACAAAAACGGCTTTAATACTGCGGTTTTATTCAGTCATTAATTGCTTTATGTCAATAATAAGATTGGCAACAGAGGTGTTATTTAACCCATTATAGATCCCTCTAATATGCCTGTTTTTATCCACTAATACTAAGTTTTCTGTGTGTAAAAAATCTTCGTTACTCACATATTCCCCTAAATCTTCATTGGCAAAATAGGCGTTTCTAGCCAGCGAATAAATGTGGTCGCGCTCCCCAGTGACTAAGCGCCATTTAGCTGCATTGATGTTATTTTTTTTGGCGTATTGCTGGAGAACCTCAACCGTATCATTTCCAGGTTGAATAGAATGAGACACAATCATTACATCGGCATCGTCCATAAATTCACTTTGCACTTTAGACAGCTGCGATTTCATGCGAGGGCATATACCTGGGCAACGTGTAAAGAAAAAACTCGCCACATAAATTTTATCTTTTACCGTGTCTTGAGTGACCATTTCACCCTGCTGATCAATAAATTGAAACGCCGGAATTTGATGAAAACCGACCAATTCAGGGCTGCCCGGTTTAAACCAATGTGGCGTAAATTCAGCGCTACCGTAATAAGGTAATGCCCCCATAGTGGGTTCGCCACTAGGCTCGGCTTGCACAAAACCGCTAAACAAAGCCACAGATAAACTAATTAGACTCAACCACTTCTTCATCTTCTAATTCCACACACATATTTGAACGTTTAAGGCCAAACACTCGGCCGTTAATATACTGATAGTTACTAAATAACTTGCCATTTCGTCGCCAGGCTTGTTGTAATCCTACTTCTTGGCCATCAACATAATTCATTTTTTTAAACAGCTCCCCCGTTGCATACCATTGTAACGAGGTGCCATTAACCTTGCCCTGACGATACACCGACTCCGAACGCATATTGCCATTACTCCACCAGCTTTGCGTTTTACCCTCAAGCACTCCTGCAACATACCGAGAGTCAAACGCTAAGGTGCCGTTTTCAAACCATTGAGTTAAAAAGCCGTCACGCAGTCCGTGCTCAAAATGTTCTAATTTAGCCCGCTGACCGTTGGGATAATAAGTTACTGCATCACCAGTAAAAGGCTTGTTTTGATACATTCTTAAACCGGTTGAATGTGAAATGCTGATGTCTTCACTAGCTACGGCTTTATTTTCAGATTCAAAAAACGAAATAAAGACCGCGGTAAACACCAACATAACACAAACCAATGCAAGCCTAACGGATAGCACTGGCGCTTCCTTGGTAATCACCTGGGAATAAAATATAGTATGACCCTAAGTAGAGCTCATTTTGGATGTGATAATGGTATTCAGCTTCTTGTGCAAATTGGGTAATCGACGTATGACCACCAGAAGCATCTAAATCTGTTGGATAAGTCCCCGTTGAATTACACATTCTGCCATACAAGAAAAAACCATCCGCAATCACGCCAACTAAGTTTGAGTCATCATCTGAAAAAGAAATGGGTTCTAAATGATAATGATAGCTTTGAGGCCCTGTGTGCGCGCCATTAAAATCAAGACTTGTAGCAGCATCATCTAATGGCACCCCTGGCCCTTCTTCATCGTTATAAATCACGGAGCCACTGACTGCAATACCAATTGCCCCAAGTCCGGTTGCCGATGTAGATGTTGCTTTAGTTGGGCTATTGTCGACAGTTAATGTGTAGGTTCCAACAAAGTCATCAATGTTGCCCGGCGCCATTTGTGCATATGATGTGACAGTAGGCTCAACATGTAACTCATGGCCTGACGACCAATATGGCGAAGTATGGTTAGGTAATCCATTAGTCTCAATCACGACTTTGCTACCGCTTAGCACAACATTAACGTTATCTTGATCAAATTCATAATATGCAGGATGTAAAATCCCGCTGCCTGAGTCTTCAGAACCATCATCGGTATCAGTACTTGTATCAGTAGCGGTATCGCTTGTACTGGTCGCATCTATTGACTCAGTACTGTCTTCTGAACCACCACATCCTGTTAACCCTAAAGTTAGAGCTAACGTAATGGCCAATGCTGTCGAGCTTAAAGGTGAAGAATTCATGGTATTTCTCATTGCTGTAAACATAAGGCAAAGCTTAACAAGCAAATGTGCAGAAATTACGCAGAAACCATGAATAAGCAGCAGGTTTGTATACATCAATGTTAAAAACGTTAAACACTATTCTCATCGCTTTTTTCGGCAAAAATATCGCAATATCAACAATGAGAATAACTTCACAATTTTAATTATCACAAAGTCTTAGTATCAAGAAATAGCTCACGTTTGTTGCAAAAAAGAGCTGATAACAAACACATTTCTCGTCGCTTAAGGTGCACCCTGACACCTAAGGAAGCCGCCATGAAAAGTACTGATATTCGTGTTATTCCCGGCATTATTTCTATTGCAATAATTTTACTTCTTTGGTTTATCGTCGAGCCTCCGCAAGGGGTATCAGCCAATGCCTGGCATCTACTGGCGTTATTTGTCGGTACTGTTGTTGCCATTATTGGCAAAGCAATGCCAATTGGAGCTATTGCTGTGCTTGCCATTACACTTGTTGCGTTAACAGGAGTAACCAATGACAAGCCATCAGATGCGATTAAAGATGCATTAAGCGGGTTTTCAAATTCGCTCATTTGGCTAATAGGTATTGCTATTATTATCTCGCGCGGATTAGCCAAAACAGGTCTAGGAAATCGTATTGGTTATTACTTTATTGCTTTATTTGGCCGAAAAACCATAGGTATTGGCTACGCATTAGCGTTATCAGAGCTCGTTATCGCCCCTGTCACCCCAAGCAATACAGCAAGAGGGGGCGGGATTATTCACCCAATAATGAAATCCATAGCCAACAGCTTTGGCTCATCACCAGAAGAGGGTACATCGCGAAAAATAGGTCACTATCTTGCGTTAGTGAACTACCACACAAATCCTATCACCTCGGCGATGTTTATTACGGCGACGGCACCTAACCCATTAATCGTTAAATTAATTGCAGATGCCACTGGTGCAGATATTAGTATTACCTGGGGAACATGGGCACTAGCAGCCTTATTACCAGGTCTGTTATGTATTGCACTGATGCCACTGATTATCTATGCAGTTTACCCTCCCGAGATTAAACGCACTCCAGATGCCAGCACTTATGCAAAAGATAAATTAGCCGACATGGGGCCAATGTCATTTTCAGAAAAAATCATGGTAGGTGTGTTTGGCTTATTGTTGATTTTATGGGCAGGCGTGCCCGCCATGGTATTTGGCCCAGACTTTGCCGTTGATACTACAGCCGTTGCCTTCTTAGGATTATCAATTTTATTAATTAGCGGCGTATTAAGCTGGGAAGATGTGCTAAAAGAAAAAGCTGCATGGGACACTGTCGTGTGGTTTTCCGCATTGGTGATGATGGCAACCTTTTTAAATAAACTCGGTTTAGTCGCTTGGTTTTCTGGCGTGGTTGAAAGCAAGATTGCTCAATTTGGCGTTGGTTGGATGGTGTCGGTCATTATCTTAGTGGTGATTTACTTCTATGCACACTATTTTTTTGCCAGCACTACTGCACATATTACCGCCATGTTTGCAGCATTTTTCGCTGCTGGTATCGCATTAGGTGCACCACCATTATACCTAGGCCTTCTACTTGCGGGCGCATCTTCCTTAATGATGTCACTCACCCACTATGCTACTGGCACCTCACCCATTATTTTTGGATCGGGCTATGTCTCAATGGAAAACTGGTGGCTAATGGGCTTAATAATGAGCGTGGTTAATTTAACTGTTTGGGGCGTAGTTGGTGGGCTTTGGTGGAAAGCACTGGGATATTGGTAAATAAGCTCAAAACAGGATCGGGCCAAGCAAAGCAAAAGTATCCCTTGGTTCGAATGTGACAAATACAAAAAACCTCGACATTTATGATCAAGACTTATAGATAAATATGCTGAAGAGATAGCTTGCTTATAATAAAGAGGAACCCGTGGGTTCAAAATCCTATCTTTCGCCCAATAAAAAGGCCTTATCAATTTCTGATGAGGCTTTCTAGTTGAATATTGAGGAGGGATAGTTTGCTTGTAATAAAGGAGGAACCATTGGGTTCAAAGTCCTATCTTTCGCTAAAATAAAAGGCCTTAGATTTGTCGATTTGGCATTTGATTTGAAATCTTGCAAAGGGATAGCATGTTTGTAATAAAGAGAACCCGTGGGTTCAAAGTCCTATCTTTCGCCAAAATAAAAGGCCTTAAATTTGTCAATTGGCATTTGGCATTTGGTCTTAAATCTTGAGGAGGGATAGCTTGCTTGTAATAAAGAGGAACCCGTGGGTTCAAAGTCCTATCTTTCGCCCAAATAAAAAGGCCCGCTAAACATAGCGGGCCTTTTTATTGAATGTGGCGGAGGGATAGGGATTTGAACCCAAGAAATCAGCCACAAAATAAAACTAAAATTCATTATAATCAATTACTAATCGAAAAATCACATCTCAGATATTGAACATTCGTAGTCGATATATGACATTTAAATATTTATCGGTTAAATTGTCAAAGATTAACGCCTTATTATAAGTCATATCCACCGTTCTCAATTTTGGCTCTTATTTTCGGCAATTGGCGCCGAACAATTGTATACACGGGTATTAAAGGTATAAATGCTACCAACGGCAGGCTGCTAAAGACCCAGAAATATATAAACCACGACTGAGTTATTATTAAAGTTATCGCTTTTATTTTTTTGCTAAAAAGCGAAATATCTACAGCTGCAAGAATGGGGTATGAATAACACAAACTACCGACACAAGAAATTACAGCAAAAATTAACGTCTGTGGGAAAGCAGAGTCGGACTTGATAAATGAATAAACTAAATCTACGTAAAAAGGCAGCAAACCCAATAGGATAAGCACTAACGATGACCGTTCAGCATCTATGTGCTTCCTGTGAGCGCGGTTTTTCTCCGCAAGTTTCTCTAATGCATCCATGACTTTTAACGCCTAGCTAAAGCGCGCCGCTTTTTGGCGTCGCCTTTGAGCTTTTTGTGTACGCCCAGCATGGGCATGAACTAATGAGGTGAAAGTCCTCTGTAGGAAGATCACCGTTACTCTTTCTAAAAGAGAATAACATACTGTTATTAAACGTTAACTACTAGCGAATGGCAAGGGCTTAATCGCAAGGTTTGGTCTGGAGGAAGCCGCTAGCAAATTTGCGAGCTGATGAACAAGAACATCATATGAGGCGTAGGCTAGAGGTGAGTTGGCAGGGTCTGCCCCGTGAAGCAAGGGTACAAGACGACGAAACCACGTGATCTAATGGCACCATAATGATGCAGCAGTGCAAAGAAAGTTCATGTTCCTTCTCTACCAATAAAGAGTGGGGAGATCTGCTTAACACGCGATCGGTCATTAACCAGTAAGGCTCTGGTTTATAAGTGCCTTGGCTTTTCAGCATCATCGACTGAAAAGAGCGAACTAGATGGAAACCGATAGCGCATGACGGGGTAACTTGGCATGTGATTAAGCAGAAGTCAGCAGACGGCATAGTAGCCCAACGCCCAGCGTAATGGTTGGGACATGGTGAAGGCCTGAACATTTAGAAGAAGGAGGAGTCTTGTCAAACTTGTCGATACCCACTACGTCGCCAGACGATTACTATCGGCAGCGTATTGATATGCAACCGGCCTTCAACCGCGATCTATTTCAACAACTGCTCGAACCTGAAAATCTACACCGAGCTTGGCGTCAAGTTAAAGCCAATAAAGGTGCGGCGGGCATTGATGGCATGACCATCGAAGCCTTCCCGCTCTGGATGCAACAAGGCGGCTGGCAACAGTGTAAATCTCAATTGGAACGAGGTGAATACCAACCCTCAGCGGTCAGGCGCGTGGAGATCGACAAACCCGATGGCGGTAAACGCAAATTGGGGATCCCGAACGTTATTGACCGTGTGATACAGCAAGCCATTGCTCAAATACTCACGCCACTGTTTGACCCATTCTTCTCGACTAACAGCTTTGGCTTTAGGCCGAACAGAAATGCCAAACAAGCGGTACTGCAAGTAAGGGATACCATCAAACAGAAACGCAAATTTGCCGTCGATGTTGATCTGTCTAAGTTCTTTGACCGAGTTAATCATGATCTCTTGATGACTCAACTTAGGAGCAAGGTGCAGGATAAGCGTCTGTTGGCGCTTATTGGTAAATACCTTCGAGCTGGTGTGATGGTCAACGACCAATTTGAAGCAAGCTTTGAAGGTGTGCCTCAAGGCGGCCCACTCTCACCATTACTCTCTAACATTATGTTGGATAGTCTAGATAAAGAGCTGGAAAGCCGAGGGCATAAATTCGCACGCTATGCGGACGACTTTATCATTTTGGTAAAGTCTATTCGAGCGGGAGAACGAGTACTCAAGAGCATCACTCAATACCTTGCTACTAAGCTAAAACTGGTTGTTAATGAACAGAAAAGCCAGGTGGTTAAGGTAAGTCAAAGCAAGTTCCTAGGCTTCACATTTAATCGCGGGAAAATCCAGTGGCATGCTAAAACATTGCACATTTTCAAACAAAAGATGAGGCGACTAACGAACCGAAATTGGGGCGTGAGTATGAGTTATCAGCTGTTTAAAGTGCGGCAGTACATGCAAGGCTGGATCAATTACTTTGGCATCGCTAACGCTTATCAAGGGTGTGTCGATTTAGATCACTGGATCCGACGTCGTGTGCGTATGTGCTACTGGCGTCAGTGGCGAAAACCACGGACTAAGGTACAAAACTTATTAAAACGTGGCGTCAGGATCCAAGCTGCTGTTGCTTGTGGTACCACTAGTAAAGGCCCTTGGCGTAGCTCGAAGACACCAGGAATACAGCAAGCACTGAGTAATGAGTATCTGAAGAAAGCAGGATTATATTCACTAAGAGATGGATGGATCGCAGTTCATTATCCTAACCAGAAAGCTAGTTAGGTGTTCTAAATGAACCGCCCTGTGCGGAGCCGCATGCAGGGTGGTGTGGGGGCTGGAGGTTAGATACCTCCGGCTACCCGATTAGACCTATTTTACTAAGTATTTCTAATTCCATTTCAATTTTAGCTGTCGCTTTTTTTGTACGAGAACAACTACTTGTACTAAAATAACCATTTTTATCAGTACCATGTAGATAAAGGAGGTAATTTTCACCTTCTTCAAAGCTATACCCGCACATACAGCAGGCTATTACAATCTCTGTAAAAAACCTTTTTCCATGCTCCCCTTTCCATGACTTCAATGCAACAAACTGAGTCCGTTGTTTATTATAATAAGTTTCTTTATGATGCCCTTTCTCTTCACTCCATACATCAGAAACAAACGGTTCCAAATTTTCAACGTGCTCAGCCGTTGCTAGGACGACAGCGGATGCATTTTGATAAGATTCGATTACCGCTTCCTCAAGCGTGCCATCATGAAATGCGCAAGAACAGGCCACCGCTTTAGTAGTGGCGAGCATCAATAAAAGTAAAACGAGTACGTTCTTCATAAACTTTCCGTGATTCTGATTATAGGTCTAACGCCCTAATAATGGGCAAAAAATTGTTGGCTAAAATGTTGAGGAACGAAAACAGCCAACTGTTTTTTGTCCTTATTTATTAGCTTGTTATGTTTCATTTGGTAATGATAGGTTGCTTATTAACCTTTGTAAGATTAGCAACTTTTGCAACACCGTAGCCACCAAACATTAATGGTTGTGCGCAAACTTCCGCACTCAAGGTGTAACCCTGTTCTTTCATATCTCGCGGGTTAACTTCCCATAGTTTTTTCTTGTCTATATTCTCTATAAAGAAGCGTTTATTTTCAATAGCTAAGGTTACAACGCTTTTACCTAAAACCCCTGTTTCAAATATTTCTCTAGGAGAGAGTTGTATATCAACAAAATCAAATACAACTTCACTTTTAAAGCATTCAACTTTATCAAAGCTTGGCAATCGATAAATAATAACGCTTATAACAAGGTATAAAACGACAACGGAAATAATAGAAAGAACTAAATACTTGAGAAATTTCACCAATCGTCCTTGAAACATAACGCCTCATTAAGAGGAAATTTATAGTTGGCTAAAATGTTGAACGCAGTGAAAACAGCCAACTGTAAATTTTCCTGCTTTAATGACTTGTTGAACGAAGCCGCTCTGCGGCAGAAAAGATAAAAGCCCATCTTTCTCACCATCATAAATACTTACTAGACCCTGCCTACCTTGGCATTACCTAGGAGTATCACCATGGAAACTCATGAACAACAACGCTTTGATTTTCTTTATCAACAACATCTTACCAATTTAACCCTGCAAGGCAAGCGACCTGCTACCATCGATGCGTACAGTCGCGCCGTTAGGCGCATTAGTGCTTATTTTGACTGTTGCCCTGATAACCTTTCAACCGATGATTTGAAGCGTTATTTTGCTGATTTAATTGCCTCTCACTCCTGGAGTACCGTAAAACTCGACCGTAATGGATTACAGTTTTTCTACCGGTATGTCCTTAATCAATCTTGGGAGTGGCTCAACATTGTTAAGCCGCCGCAGGTCAAACGCCTACCGGATATTCTAACCCCTGCCGAAGTCTCAATCGTCATTAGCCTCACCCATAAGCTGCGATATCAAGTGTGCTTTTTAACCTTATACAGTATGGGGCTGCGCCTCGGTGAAGCAATTTCATTGCAGGTTGGCGATATCGATTCAGCGTTGATGCAGGTGCATATTCGTGACGCCAAAGGCGGCAAGGATAGGCTAGTACCTTTACCGCAACGCACATTGTTAGCGCTGCGGTATTACTGGCAAACCCATCGCCATCCTCGGCATGTATTTCCCGGTAAAGACGGTAAACCAGACTCGCTGATGGACCGCGGTGGTATTCAAAAGGCCATGAAAAAGGTGATTTCTGAGTGCAACATTCACAAATCTATCAGTCCACATAATTTACGTCACAGCTATGCGACTCATTTGCTAGAGCAAGGATTAGATTTACGCTCAGTACAACACCTGCTCGGTCACAACAGCCTAAACACCACAGCAAGGTATACACGTCTCACTCAAATTACCCGTAAGAACACGGCCTTGTCGGTTAACCAGCTCACTAATAATTTGGTGTTGAAGTGGGAGTGTGACATATGAAGTTTATCGATATTTTACGTGACCATCTTGATGTGTTTAATCAAGCTTATGACGGCCAAATAACAACATCAATGCGTCAAGCGATTAATGCCATGCTGAGTTGCCGCACTCATACCCAACGCGCCAGCCTCTGGACTTGTCAGGGGTGTACTCATACAGCTGATTTTCCGCTGTCATGTGGTCATCGCAGTTGTCCCCAGTGTCAGTACAACACCACGGCAGATTGGTTAGCGAAGCAGCAGACCAAACTGTTACCTGTCGATTACTTTATGGTGACATTTACGTTGCCATATGAACTGCATGTGGCGGCTAAATATCAACCGGAATCACTCTATCCAGCCATGTTTTCAGTGGCTGCCAGTGTGCTCAAAGACTTTGCGCTTAATTCACCAAAGCTTAGCGGTGATATTGGTTTTACCGGCGTATTGCATACTCACAGCCGGCGGCGTGATTTACATCCGCATATTCACTTTATTATTCCAGCGGGCAGTTTCAACAAAACCCAACAACACTGGAAAAAGAATAAGGGCAAATACCTGTTCAACGCTTTCAATTTAGCTAAAGTGTGGCGCGCACGTTTACTGGAACAGTTGGTAAAACTGAATCTCAAACTGCCAACCTCACTGCCGAAAAAATGGGTGGTTGACTGCCAGCATGTGGGCAAAGGGTTGCCTGCACTGCAATATCTATCACGCTATCTTTATCGTGGTGTACTGCCTGACAAAAACATCAAAAGGCTCGTCGATGACAATGTGAGTTTCGAGTATGAAGACAGCCAAACAAAGTCAACAAAAGTCCGCACTTTACCCACCATAGAATTTCTCTGGTTAATACTGCAACACGTATTACCGAAGGGATTAAGACGAGTGCGCGACTATGGATTACTCAGAGGCAATGCCAAAAAACTCAGGCTACAAATACAACTGATGCTGGCGGTTGCTGGGGCTGTATTTCCAATCATTCCAGAGATAAAGCGCAGATTAGCGACGCGCCGTTGCCCCTGTTGTCAGCAACCAATGCGCTTTATGGGCATAGTGAAACGACCGACAAACTTAATACCCTGACCCTAATGTTGAAAATGATAATAAGGATAATGGCTTAACTGAATACCGTGGAGGGTTAATTTAAGATACTGAAATATAGCGAGTTAACTAATTAGCAAAGAGGCTAAGGGAACTTGCTGCCTACTGAAAAGTAGCGAGCTAACAATCACATCAAACAGCGCGTTTTCTCGAACTGTTAATTACATAATAAAGAGTCACATCTCACGTGTTCGGGCTTGTTCAACACTTGGGATAAGGACGCGGCTTCGCGCGGCCTATCCTTATTAGTTATATACCGTTTACTCGTTAAGTATGTTTTCTTTTACTTTATCCGGTAATTTATCCCATAAAACATCGTAATAATACTTTCGGATTAACGGGTAATTTTCCTGCCCGAATTTTTCGACTTTATCAGAATCAGAGTAGTTCATTGGTTGATGAAATAGCTCGTTAGCTTTTTCCATAAATCCATAAAGCTCAAGCAACTCAGCTTCTGTTAATTGGACACCTGAACTCATAAGTTACCTTAGGTATATAACAGCTTATTGAAGGGCAAATGAAAATTAAAGTCGCCCTTTAACTTATTGATTAATAACATCCTACATTTGCTATCTTATTGAAGTAAAGCAATTAATTGTGCCTAACAGACAAAAACAAACCGAGCTTGCGCGTAAAGTAGAATTTTGGCTCAGTACACTAAAAATTAAAGTCAATAAAATCAGATGATTACGGTTTTTCTATTTTTAATACGATACAACTAAAGAACGATTTTGAATCGTTTTTTAGTTGTAAATCGATGAAATCCCATTATAACTGTACATAAAAACAGTGCGTACCATATAAAGGTGTCCCAGCTGATTTTATCTTTCACTCTTTTGACTTTTTCACATGCGCAGCATGTGGCTGTTGGGGTTAAGGGGTTCACCCCTTGCCCGTAGCTCCTATCCGATCTTTTTGGAACAAAAAGTGGGATAGGAGCGTACCGGGTTACGTTGTAGTCCCACTTAATAAGTGGGCTGCTTTGGCTTCGCACTCACTGAGTGCGAAGCGGTTTAAATTGCATTCTTTAAGTGAACAGTTACGTGAAATGAGCGTGAAATTAATGCGAAAAAAGGTGAAATTTCGATTTCTCAGCAAGATGTATTATCGATTTACGCCCGTAGGATTTGATAAGTGCGGCTGAGAAATGATGCCGCTGATAGGCTCCATCATTTCTCAGGCTGATTATTGGTTCTGTGAGAGCAAATTTTGGCGTATAAAGTCACTCAGGATTTACTGACTGTTGTCATGATTAACGCTCTACGGTTGATCTTTTCAGCAAAAATCCTCTCATATAATCCCACTTCTTATACTGGTAGAAATAAATTCAATGTGTAACTTACTTTATCCACCACTGGTTTGAGTGTTTTCACATCATATTGCTTGCCGTATCGTCCATAGGTGATGTTGTGATAAACGTGTCCAACAAGCTGTGCCACCATCGACTCTTCGATTTGCAGTTGTTTCAGTTCATCAATAAAGGTGTGACGGAATGAGTATGCTGTAGGTCGTTTACCTGCGATAAAGTGAAGTTGCTCGAGTAATTTACCAAACTCACGGCAGAATCTGTGCGACCAAACACCATCGCTACTGGGTTGATAATGAAATAACGGGCTGTTTGTTAAATGACTATTTTTTAACTGACAGCTTTTTGATGTTCGGTCAGTAATGGTTTGAACGAAATCAATAAAACCAAGCTCAATGAGTTTTTGATGTAGCGGAACAGTTCGTTTTGACTTAGCAGTCTTGAGTTGTTGGCTCATGCCCTCATTAGTCACGTGAATGACGCTTATGCCATCTATTACGGCTATATCATTGCTGTGTAGCTGACAAGCCTCTGAAGGCCTTAGGCCGTGATAGAGCATCAATAGTGTTATCCATTTAAAGTCGGCTTGTTTATCAATAAAGTCTTGTGATTGCAGTACGTGTTTTAGTTGCTCTGGTTGCCAGCGCTGACGCGCTAAATCATGCCCAGCGTGGTTACTTGGCTTTGACAGTTTCACTTCATCAAACGGGTTGGCGCTGGTGTAGCGCATCAGTTTGCACCACTTAAAGAACTGCGACACCGCTGCTAAGTAGTCTTTATTACTTTTATGGCTTCGACCTTCTTCGAGTAAGCAATCCTTGTATTCCATCGCCTCAGCGCTGGTTATGTCGAATACATCATCTAGGTGAGTTCTTTCAATAAAGTGGCCTATACGTTGATTAAGCTGCTTTACCGTTAACACTGAGACAGACTGCTTTTGTTTAGACGCAATAAACTTAATTAGTGCATCCGTTAATGTGACGTTAGCGACTGAATTTGTTTGTTTTTTACTATCCGATTTTTTTGAGAATGCCAAGTTTGTTAGTGAGGGACAATTGTCATATGTCGCACTATTATGGGCTAATTGCGTTGGCCGAGTGGGAATAAACTGAATGATTTCCCGCACTGGCTTGGCATTTTCATCAAGCGTATCTGTTGCCCCAACAAAGCCTGCACGGGCATCATTAATCAATTGATTAACGTGTTCCTTAAACGCATCGGGCTGTGATTGTGGGGTTAAGTTGCTGATTAATGGTCGTAAGATACCCGCAACGACAAGGTTACGGCCTATCGCGATTGAGCGCTGTTTAGTGAGCAAGGATACTTTGATGTCGGCAGCGAAGCCTTTATCACGAAGATAAGCAGGCAATACCATGCGGGTGTAATAGGTACAATTTGTGGCTCTGAATAGGTACATATGTCTCAGTCATCCGTTTTGGGTCTGAGAATATGATTTTTCAAATGCTAGAAAGCAAAAAAGCCATTGATTATCAATGGCTTTTTCACTTTAGAATGTGGCGGAGGGATAGGGATTTGAACCCAGACTCTCGAATTAAATAGTTAAAATAGTCGTTTAAATTCATTTGGTTGCAGAGTTTTACATCTTCAAGTTCTGCAATTGCTAACTAAGATTGACTTTATTCCTGAAGTTGAAAAAAGTCAATAATTATGAACCTTTAAAAGTGCTAACTTGATACATCTAAATTTTTAATCAAAATGCCATATAAATGAAACAGCTATGATTACAAAAATCGAGCAACCCATTTTTTGAACAAGTAACGAAATAATTATTGGTGTCATAATTATTATGTCTTCTTTGTTGGCCATTCTGGCTATAGGCTCACTGAGTGAACGCATAAACCAACTAATATCGATTAAGCGTTTATGATACTCGGTAATGCATTCATTAACCGTTTGACGCTCAAATTGATTGAGGTCTTCCCCTTTTAAAAACTTATGGGTTAATAGTGTACCCTTAAAGCCTTTGTGCCATTGAATGAGCACTTCTTTATCTGACCACTGTTTTACTTTGTCAGCATCAACCTTTAACACCACATGTAAGTGATTACTCATCACGGCATAAGCACAGATATCAATAGCAAAAATGGTCGCTAACTCAAGAATGCGTGAATCAACCCACTCGCGCCGATGCTCAAAGTTCTCACCAGTAGATTTATCGATTCCACATAAGAATGCCTTGCGTACTACTCGGGAACAGCAGTGGTAGTAAGGCGTATCTTCTAGACTAACGATAGTTTGTCTTGGTCTGGCCATCTTCTATTACCATTTGAAAAGGGTAATAAAGCCTAGTTCAGTGTTGAATATTTAGCCAGTTAGAATGGGTGGCCATGTTATTGTTAAAACCTTCGGGTAACTACAACGAGAGGTTTGAAATCAAGTGAGAATAACTCTCAAATGTTACTACACCTTTTTATTTAGTTCCTAGTTTCAATAGTTTTATTTTGACCTTCGAATTCGAAAGTTATCGGTGATACTTTTTCAGAATCAATACTCAGGCCACCTAAATTTAGCTCAAATTTTTTCAACGGATTTATTTGAGGAGTATCATATTCAATTTTCAGACAGGCGTAGTCATTTCCCATCAGCTTTATAGCATCAACTTTATGACTAACCACTTTATTGCAAGTGCCATCCAAAATAAGAATATTTACGTAGTCTATTTTATTTATTTGAACTGACTTTCCTTCATAAAGTAAGTTAACAAAAGCTGAATTCCAAAACGAATTACCTCCAACTTTCGATCTAACCGCCACATAAAAAGACTGATTTTTGTTTTCTGTATTTGTTGAAAAGCTCTCCTGATCTATAGTTAGTAAAACTTTACTAGTTCTATTAATAACTAAATCATTATCAGGTTTAATAAATATATCAAAATTATCAGTTCGTAAAGGCCAAGTTTCAATAGCTACACTATTAACTTTGGGAATACTCCTGATGATATCTGAACTAACTGAGCAACCAATAATTGAAATAGAGAATACAATCAAACCTGCCAACACTATTCGTTTAATAGCCATCTCTTATGCCTCGATAGTAATATTTATAACTATTCACACCTAATCCAACATAATTCAGTCCATTAATTGGAACTATTGTCATTTGGTTTGTTAGAAATTGACCAGCAGTACCTAAATAACTTACATCGGATGACCAGAATCCATGCCTGGTAACTTGCCAATTGAGCCTGTTAACCAACCATTTTCATTAATCATACCAGGTGCTTTAGAAGTTACATTACCTATACCTACATGATTATAGCCATTTCCTCCTAAGCCAGAGGTCGCATCACAAATATCAAGACATGGGTTCCATACCTCATCACCTAAATAGTCATCAGCATTAACTTTTACTAAATGTCCCTTATCTCCATTTTTATATGTAGGTTTTTGAGTTGTAAACTTTTCAACACCGATACTAACTGCTTGAGCTATAGCTGCTAACTTAGCACCTCTGCTGCAAGAACCGCCAGACGCTTTACCAGCTCCACACCCACCAAGCGCTGACACAGCGATCCTTTGTGCAGCATCTCCCCAGCCACCAACACTGCCAAGAAAAGAAAACGATGCCACCCATTTTTTGAACAAATAACATAACTCGTTTTCATGGCTTTGGCGAGGGTTACGAACGATGTGATCAACTCATCAATCTTTATCGATACAGCTAAAATATTATCGTTAAATGAGTGGTTTATTCATCATTTGCAGAATTCAACACAGCAGAGGACCTTGATATCAATCAAGTATAAGGTGAATTGTAATTTGATTGGGGATGATGACTTAAGCGCACAGCCAGCGCTGACAATTTGCAGCGCCTTGTCGTCGTTTTCGCTCTAAATGCTCACAATATTCAGTTAATGCGGGTAATGCTCCGACAGCACCTTTAAATAATGTACCAAATTCAGTGGTGATTTTAAGCCAATTCTCTGCTGGGATGTTGAGTCTATTCAGTATGTCCTGACTGCTTGAACTAATGGCACCACGCTTATCTTCTCGAATTATCCGACCGGTATCTTCAACCAGTACAATGTAGTCTTTCACGCTGAACATGAGCCCGTTAGGCATATTGAGTCTTTCATTACCCACAAACGGTAATAGCTCTGGTGGTTGCTCGCCTTTTATTGCTGAATTTATTCGGCGCTGAATACTGGTGTAATCCGAGGTTTCAGGGGTTGCAGCCATTTTGGCTCTGACAGGGTTTAAATCGACATAAGCCATACAGGCTAAAACTGCGGCTTCATCAAGTAGTGCTTGAGATTTAAACCTGCCTTCCCAGAATCTTCCGGTACATTTATCTTCTTTGTTGGCCATTCTAGCTATAGGCTCACTGAGTGAGCGCATAAACCAACTGATATCAATTAAGCGTTTACGGTATTCAGTAATGCATTCATTAACCGTTTGAAGCTCAAACTGGTTAAGGTCTTCTTCTTTTAGGTATTTGTGCGTAAGCAACGTGCCCTTAAAGCCTTTGTGCCATTGAATGAGCACTTCTTTATCTGACCACTGTTTTACTTTGTCAGCATCAACCTTTAACACCACATGTAAGTGATTACTCATCACGGCATAAGCACAGATATCAATAGCAAAAATGGTCGCTAACTCAAGAATGCGTGAATCAACCCACTCGCGCCGATGCTCAAAGTTTTCACCAGTAGATTTATCGATTCCACAAAGAAATGCCTTACGCACCACACGCGAACAGCAGTGGTAGTAAGGTGTATCTTCTAGACTAACGATAGTTTGTCTTGGTCTGGCCATCTTCTATTACCATTTGAAAAGGGTAATAAAGCCTAGTTCAGTGTTGAATATTTAGCCAGTTAGAATGGGTGGCCATGTTATTCGGGTGTAGCCAGTTAGAATGGGTGGCCATGTTATTCGGGTGGCCATGTTATTCGTAGAAGAGTCAGGCCAAAAGCCTTAGGTGAGCAGAGTATTGTCTTGACTCACAGGGAGCGTCCATATATGGCACTTATTCCCTTTTTATTTTTTACAATAAGCTTTTGATAATTTCATCTCCTAAATTTCTTCCTGTTTTAGCGTAGTAGATGAATAGAACTCCAAAAGCAAGGGAGCTAATAATTTCAATTATCAAAGTCATATAGGTAGTAAAAAACAAAATACTTAAAAGAGGCCCTAATATAATAAAAAGCCCTCCGATTAATGCTGCTAAAATTCTCATAAAATTACCCTCCACTATTTATACAATCTACAGTACAGTATCCACGCGCTCCCCAAACAAAACCTTTTGCACCAGCGCCTGCTACGGCAGAAATCCCCGTTACATATTGAAATTGTTTTATAGTTTTTAATTGCCTAGTACCTGCTTCAAACTGTTTTTTCCCCCCATAGGTATTTCTATTTGCGATTGCAGGGGACTTTTTTTGAATATATTTTGCGTATTGATTAGCAGCCAGTCCAGCCAACCCCTGCTCAGCTACAATTTGCGCATCATAATATAAGTCGCCATAGTATTTATCAATACAAGTTGCTCGACACATTTTTGCAGCCTCACCTGTGAAATTATTTTCCATCCAATCCCAATTTGAAGCCAATAAGCCCTCTCCACTAGCCAACATAGCTTGATCTGCGGCTAACTCAGCTTGGAAGTATGCTTCTTCTCTAGCATCCCATGCTGCACTACCTTCTTTAGGTGGGCTTGTCCAATCCTGCCTCAAAGCAGCAGAAAAAGCAGCACTCATTGCACCATTAGCAAATTTACCTCCTGTAACTTTTGAAATTGTTCCACCAATAATCCCAGATATAACAACATTCGCATAAGGGTTATCAGTAATACTATCTCCGCCTACGGCACTATTTAATCCGGCAGCCCAAAAGCCATGTCCAAAATTCCCACCGGATGCATAAGATATACTTCCACCGACAGCACCATCTAACACAAAGTTACCTATAGAACTTCCCGTATCGGCAGCAGGCAGTGATGCTGACACATAAGATATAAAGGCTGCTTTCAACGAACCTGTCGAACTATTACCCATTGCCCTATTAAACTCATATGTCCAAGCAGCTGCCCCCAAAGGACCACCAACATAAGTTGCAACAGCAGTTCCAACCATATTAACCAATTGTGCACCAAATATCTTTGTTGCACCCTTAATTAATGATCTGCCAATTTTTTTAAATGGATTAAAACTGAAATAACCACTCGGATCTGTCATCGACATAGGGTTGTTCAGCACGTAACTATAACGGTTATACGATTGGCTATTCAACGGCGCCTGAACGAAGGGATCAGCTTGTAAGAACCTACCTAAGGTTGGATCGTAGATCCGACCGTTCATATGAATAATATCTAAGTCTTTTATATGTTTATGGCCTGTATATCCTCTGTCCGTTGGCTCGCTGTAGGTATAATTTGATAATAAACTTGCCAAATAGACAGCGGTACGTTTACCCCAAGGGTCGTAAATCGCTTGCGATACCACTGCGCCACTGGCATTGGTTGTAGCGATGACTGAGCCTTGATGGTCTTTGTGTAGATAAAAAGTATCACTTGAACCATTGCTTCGTTGGGTATAGACAATATCGCCAACATAAAACTTATGCTCGGTTAATGTACCTGCGCCACCCGTACGATATACCTTTTCATAATTGCCTAAATAGGTTGTCTGATAAGTAACATTTTTACCATTTTCGACATACGTATCAGATTTATAAATAAGCTCACGTTCAGGCCCATATTTCATGGTAGAACTGCTGCCAGCCTTGGTGATTAATGTTGGCTTGTCGTAACTGCCATAATTAAAGGTACGAGTACCATCTGTTTTACTATTGCCGTTGGCATCATAGAAAAACTTATACAATTGCGCTCCAGAGGCTGATTTGACCTCATTAATCTGGTGCGGTTTAGTTGCATAGTAGGTGTAATTGCCCACACCCGTTTTAAATTTAATATTACCCCAGTCATCATAATTGAAATCTTGATACGTTTTAAAATTTGTTGGCAAGATACCACTACCAGTCGCAATACTAATTGTCCTGTCTTCTAAACGGTTTGTCAGGTAGTCATAGCCATACGTTTCTGTAAAGTCGGTAATGCTTCCAGGGGTTGAACCAAATTTAGTCCAGCGACTGGTTACGTTGCCTATATCATCATGCACGACATCAGTGTAAGCAAGCTGAGTACTACCCTTTTTAACGTCAATACTTGATAACCAGCCAGTGTCATCTTCAAACATCGCAGTGGTAGTCACATTGTTACCGTAAGTGACTTCGTCGACTTGATTTCGCGCGGTCATCGAGTCAACATGTTTTAATAACGCGCTCGTTATATTATTACGTACTTCAGATAGATAACCAGACGTTGTGTAGTAATTCTTAACTGAAAACGCCGCAGTACCTGCAGGGTAAGTGGTAACACTTGGGCGGCTGTAGCTATCGTAAGTTTGGCTTTGCGTGAACGTATTCCCCTCTATTAAGGTTGTTGTCGTTTTAACTAAGCCATCTGGATAATAAGTAAAACTATTTTTATAGGTTGGATTGCCACTAGCACACGTTGCAACTGCTGCATCAAATTTTTCGACTGAAAGCAGTCTGCCTTTATCGGTCGCTGTACCATAATTCCAACAAAGCGTGCCTTCTGATGGCTCATAGCTTTTTATTTTGCGTCCAAGTAAATCATATGAAAAAGTGAAGGTATGGCCTCTAGCGGTCTCCTGGGTCATTAACTCACCAAAAGCATTATAGGTGTATTTCCATAGACCTTTTGACGGGTCATTGGTGGAGAGTTTCCTGCCCCAGTCATCATAAGTCACGGTGACAATGTAATTACTGCCTTCTCCGGTTGTGTCTGTAGTCACAACATTGCCTTGAGCATCATAAGTAAAAGACACTGTATTACCGATTGCATCTTCAGTATAAGCCGTTTCACCAAAACCATTTTGATATACGCTTGTCGTTATACCGACTTCATTAGTGGTTCGACTTTCAAAGCCAAATAACTCATTTGTGACTGTTGTGCCATTGGGCTTTGTAACGGTATTAGGTCGATTTAATTCATCGTATTCAAAAAGTGTAAAGTCAGTTGAGTTTGGCTCATACACCATTTTTTCTCGGCCTTGCTCATCGTACTCTTTGATGACTTTGTTCCAGCCACCGCTAAAGCTTGTGGTTTGAGCGATAACCTCGCGCCCCCATTTATCAAAATACACTTCCTGGGTGGGATTTCCGGTTACCGTTGTTCTAACGTAATAATAGGCATTACTAGAACAGCTACTGCAAAAAGCTTGAGTAACGGTCGTTGTTTTTGCGTCAGGATGGTCAATGGTTTTTAGTCGGCCTAAATCATCAAAATATTCTATTTTTGCGACATTATTGGCATCGGTAGTTTTTATTGAAGTGATGACACCTGTTACAGAGTCTGCATCAACATTGTTATACTTAAAACTGGTTCTAAACCCCATCGCATCATCTGTGTAACTCAGGTAACGCCCTTTAGCACCATAATTGCTACTCGTACTGCGAGTAATATTTGTGCCTGTTGCTGTGCTATAACCCGTTACTGCTTCAGAGGTTTTATTTCCCCAGGCATCATACCCATAAGTGGTTGTGAGTTTAGTGGCTGCTTGATTAGGTGATAATGTGCTCGATTTCAACATCAAATTTGAATAGTAATCAAATGTGGTTTCTCGGACATGTGTTTTAGGGTCGCCTGTTCGTGTTTTTGTGACAACAGAAGAAGCTAAACGGCCATATCGTTCCCAGTCACCTGAACCATAGGTATTAACATTGTTGGTAGTGAGTACGTCATTAGAGTATTCATCAGAAATTTCAATGTTACTTTCAAGTAAGTTACCCCAGTCATCATATTGATTGGTCGTGAGCGTTACGCTTGACAGTGTGCTACTCAGATTACTGTCTAGTATGTAACTTTCTTCTTCTGAAGATGCAATATAAGGTGAAATACCACCATTAGCGGTTTGGATGACGTCTAGCGTGTTACTCGCCCTTGAAAGCATCTGAGTATCAAGCATTTGAATGGTTTCAATAGGCATGCCTGCATGGGCAAACGTTAATTCACCATGCTCTTGACTGTATTTGGTTTCGGTCACAACATTGGTTTGGTTATCGATGGTTTTTAACATCTGAAAGCCTAATGAACCACGGCCCTTTTTATGGATAAGAAAACCACCGTATTGATAGTTGACCGATACTTTGCCATCAACACCAATATTGCTTTGTGTTTCTACTTTACTGACGAGTTGCATACCTGAGTGAGGTGAGAACGTATCTGTTGTTGTGTCTGCATCTGAGAAATTGGTCACATACACGGATGAGTCTGTCATCGGTTTGTAGGTCACCGTTGTCGCAACACCAAAGCCATTGGTAATGGTATTGATGGCGAACTCTTTAATCCCTTTACGGTTATAGTATTTTTTCCAACTGCTGCCTGTTGAAGTCAGTAGGTTTAATTTACCATCGCCATCCGTATCACCAAAACGAACCGTAGCATTGGCGTCAAAATCCATAAAGCCACGGCTCTCAAATGAAATCCATTCACCCGAATTTGTGGGGCGAGAGAAGAAAATAGCCCAATTAGACGTGGAAGTTGCATGTAACACGTCCGCGCGGCCGTCATTGTTTAAATCAACAAATTGGTCAAGGTATTTTTTAGTACTCGATGTAGCTAACCCCGCGTCTCTAGACGCTAAGAATTCAATACCGTTAGAGAGTCGATACCACCATTTATCGCCACTGACAAATAACAAATCACTCAAGCCGTCACCATTTAAATCGGCTATACGGAAGGTGTCTTCATAGTTACCAAGGGTCTGCTGTAAGGTTAAGACCGGATTTGCCATGGTGCCTGATGCAACAAAAAGCATATGTTTTGTTGAAGTACTGCTGGTCCAAGTGCCAGCCCAATCTCTTTGACATTCATCTCTAGTGCGAATAGAAGCATTTAATACACCACGAACATAACAACCGGATGTTGTCGACGTCACTTTCATCACAAGGTCTGAGCGGCCATCACCATTAACATCAACGGCGCTGGCAGATTTCATATCAGCAGTTTGAGATTGCACTCCCATATTTAACTCAGCCGATGCAATGGTATCCGTAAAGGTATAGAGGGTTTTATTCGCAGTAAAAGTACCATTGCCATTGTTTACATGAGCCTTAATCGTATTGCCCGTTCGAAAAACAATGTCTTCATTGCCATCACCATTGACATCCATAACTTGCGCACCGTTCTCAAGCCCGGTGGCGACGACATTAAGGTTGGTTAACGTGTATTCAGAGGTTATAATTTTAGTAACACATTGCTCCCACTTAGCACATGCCTCAACACTTTCGCTAGCTTGAAATGATAATGCATGCCAATTTGCTGTTGCAGAGTTGGCAACAAGTAAATCCCTTACACCATCACCGTTATAATCAATATTAAGTGCATATTCCTTTTTTGATGTACCAATCGATGTCATCGTTTTGGTGGAAGTAAAGTAAGGGCCGAGCTTCACAGCCCACGAACTACCACTGACGTAAACAATATCTTGATACCCATCACCATTGACGTCAAAAACTTGAGAAGTACTAACGTTGGCAGATCCACTCGCAACAGAGGTGGGATTCTCAAATGGCTTAAAATCAGTTGATGTGGGTACATCATGACAAAAGTCAGGCCCAGCAGGCTCTGACTTACACAGATATTGCATGCTACTGCTAGATAGATTGGGGCGTTGCCAACCAAACGTTGTTTTGGGTAAGCAATTACCAAAGTCAGTATCATTATCGGGACATTCTTGAACGGATGTTAATAAGGTGCGCTCTTCTATAAAATTACTGTTCTCATAGTTCAAAAAGTAAGAGCGGTAGTTGCTACCGTCAACCGATGAGTCAATACGCTTTAGTATTTTGTTATGCTTTGCAATAGCCCCCGCTTGATAACCTAAAAAACCCTTACCGTAGTCTTCGTAAACAAATTTAACTTTATTGAAAGCAGTACTGTCGCCCAATTTTGCTGAGTACTGAATGCTATCAATGTAAAATGTCCCATTCGTTTTACTGTTGTTGTAATTAAACAGAATATAGTTATCTTTAATATCTTTGATGACTTTAACAGCCCATGTTTTTGCCATTCCAGTCTTATTGCTTGGCTCAACAAATGCGTCCGCTTGATTTGTACTGACAAGACCCGTTAAACCGGGATTACCATAATAATAAGTTTCACCGGCTTTCGTTTTGACTTCAAAATAACTAGGCCCATTAGCTTGGCTACCGCCCATAGCGGTAACAATTGAGAAGTCATCAATTTCTTTAATGTAAGTTGAATAAGGTGCACCGTAGGTACCCGCAAGCAATATCAATCGTTGACCATCAAGACAAAACCTATCACTACTGGTAAAATTTACACCTGTAATCGCATTGTCATTAATTGGCGTTTGTGGGCAGCGAGAAACGGCTGAAATACCGCCAACACTCCAACCAATACCTACAGGGCCATCTTGAAGGTTATTACTTGAATAGTTTAACGACACTTGCGGCGTTACGCCTGCTCGACCTTCAGGTATGTTAATGGGTACTGAGTATGTGGCGGCACCACTCTCATCAACCCTAAACTCACCTGAAGACAACCCTACAACTTCGGCCTTCGAAGATGCACTTACTCCAAGAATAATGAGCATTATTGGAAGCAATAATTTATGGCGAGACATGAGGCATCCTTACTTTCACGTAATAATAAAGGTTGATAATTGGAATTTAAAAGGGGGTAAGGGCTACATCGATACGTTCAATGCACTCTTGTAGCTCAAAGACAAATACAGCACTGCCTGGACCGTGTTCAACATCTTTCCTTGTTAGCTCATAAGACCGACCTGAGTTAACAGCGGAAACAATTAACTGACCAACGTTCGATTCGACTAAATCATACTCAACAGAAATGGCAACTTCACCGGAATAAGGGCAGCCGTCATAACTGGTGTTGTTTAATACATCGAAAGATACAGATTGATTAGCTGCAATAGCAGGTAATCCTACAAAATAAAAAAACACCAAACCTATGTTCAATCTTCTTAATGTAGGGCAAAACATCCTTTTGTGCATATATTGAAATCCATTTGCAAGCTAAAGTTGCTGATTCTAGAATTCGAAGAAAATATGCTCAACTTTACATTCTGTCAACATAATAAAATCAACGTTTCAAAATTATTTTTTAACCACTAATCGAAGATGAATTCGAAGCGTTATCAATGTTCGAGTTCTAGGTGAGTCACCATTAAATTTGTCGTTTTGCTATTGGTTATAATTAAATTTAATCGCCACATGCTCATGCTTTCTCTAAGTAGTGTTGTCTTGATACCTAGGTAAAACTGAGGGATCATCAAATTGATTATTATTCACTTCACTAGGCCTAATTGTTACTCATAACCGATTAGGGTTATTGAAGTATTTCAGCTAATTCAATGCTGCCGTCTTTAGTTGGCTTTTGGGGTTCAAAGGGGATTCCCCTTGCCCGAGTTTATCTCCCATCTTTTTGGAACAAAAAGTGGGAGATAAACGTACCGGGTTACGTACTGGTCCCACATAATTGTGGGCTGCTTTTTGCTTCGCAGTCACTGACTGCGAAGCTGTATTTTTTCGCACTCAACGAGTGCGAAGTTAAGGTCTGTTTAGGCTAAGTCTAAACATTATCACGTTGTAAAAAACAAATGGCCATGCGGGTTTTATACTCTCACCATATACGGTAATTTCATTTCAATACTAATGGGCTTCAAACATACATGTTGTTCAAACCTCAATTTATCAAATCGATATTTTGACTATTTCGCCTCATCCGTTTGCTCTATAAAACGACCACTGACATCTTTAATGCCGCCACTGGCAGCGTAAGTGCCATCTGTGGCAGCAGTGCTGCCAATTAGGGCTCGATAGCGCTATTGCCACAAACTACACTCCATAACTCGATACAAGCATAACCTCATGCCTAGCCGTTAATTTAAGTCTTACACTCTCAGCGATTAATAAAAAATCGGTCATCACTTTATAAAAGTAATGACCAATCCTCTGCTTAATTTGCGAGCAACTTATATTGTATTGACTCTAATCTGATAGAATACCGTTAACGCATCATTAAACGAATATTGAACGCGTGCTTTATCACATATCCAATGAGTCGTTAATCTGACTGTCTTTGCGTGTTAACGCGTTTTCAAGCTCCGTATCGCCCGTATTATTCGCAATTTTTATTAGTATTTTTCGGAGCTCAGCTGGCAAATCTGCACTAAACGCTTTAATGACATATTGCATGAACTCTGCAGCCCCCGATCTTCCTTTAAGTATCAATCGATTATTCATATGCTCTAACATTTTGTGCACTGGTAACAATGCCTGGGTTGTCATCACGCTAAGTCTGTCTAAAATTGATTGTTTTTCAGCTATAGCGTTATCTAATTCTGTGTGTTTTTGCTGTTTAAGCCAAATCGATGCATCTAATTTCTTTTCTTTCTCTACCTTTACGTTCAAACGCTCATCAACTTCTTGTTCAAGCAGCATTTTTTTACTGAGTCTACGCTGCTTTTGTTGAACAACTATCTCAATATCAGATAGTCTTTCTTCTTGCTGAATACATTGTTGTTCAAGTGCGTCATGTTTTATTGTCAAAGCGTCATAACTTTCACTCACGTTAATAATTTTGCTCTCTACATCGTCAAGCACTTGTTTTCGCTCAGAAATTTTATCATCAAAACTTTTAAGCTGAATTTCTAAACTGTTTACATTTTCAAGCAGTCGAGCATGATAGTTGAATGCTCTATCACGCTTAGCCAATTTCGCTTCTCTGCGCATTTGCTTTCGTTTTTCAGATTTACGAACCGATTCCGGATGAAATGCAGCATTGATGTTCTTCGGATGAAAGAGATGTTCGTTGACGAACTCATAGAACATCTCTTGCATATGCTTTGCCACATCGCCTGCCTGCTCATAATTCAAACGTCCAATTTCAGAAAATAAAGTCGCTGACATACCATCACGTTTGAATAGAAACTCATTCACTTTTTTAATTTGTGCGATACGTAAATCGTATTGATGCGTTAAAGCATTTTTCCCCGAAATAAAAGCATGCACATGACCGCCAGTTACTTCACCGGGTAGTCGTTCATCATGATGTAACACCATGAGTTTAATTGGATAATCAGGATAATAACGCTGTAAGAAACTTTTCATTGCGTGCATCATTTCTTCATTGCTCACAATGTCTGTACCTATCTGATTATTTATCGGGATTTTGAATAATAATTCTTCAAAATTGACAGAGTTAAGTGAATTAGGCTTATCTAACAATGTATTGTGGGCTTTGATATAATTCACCAATTGCTCAACTCGCTGAGCTTTACGCTTCATATCAAGCAAATTCAATCGATATGCAGCATGATGCACATTTATTAAGCTATCACTCGAGAAAATTTCATCGACTAACTCAATACCTTTCTTGCAAAAATGACCTGCCTTTATCCACTCTTTAAGTTTGTTTTTTGAGCGTGCTTTGTCTTGCCCCAATTTACGCGCATCAGCACTCTTCATTGTTTCGGGTTGCAAAATTTCGAACATCATTTGCTCTCTTTGCTCTTGTGAAAAGTTATCTAGAGGGACAATTCCATCAGGGGTATCAATCAAATTAGTGTGCGATAGCGAGCTATCCCATTCAATTTCGATCTCATTCTTTGAGCGCATCAGCTTCTGTGACTTAGTCAAATACTTTTGTTTAAGCGCCATTTCTTCTGTGAGACGTAATGAATGAAACAAGGTAGCTTTGCCAGCTCTGCGCCCCTTGTCATTAAATGCATAGTTAACAAATGCAAAGAAGAGAGTCGTTAATCTCATATCAACATCTCCCCAACATTCTGACTTAAAAGCATTTTTAGATGCTGTGTGATTAAATGAGGGTGACTAATGAGCAGTTGTGATAATTGTTGCTCTGAAAGCTGAATATCAGCTCCTGTTGGAGTATTTGAAGGTGCAGGTAATTCTGATGCGCAGGTATTTACTGTTGCTTGCTCAAATGCCTGTATTGGCGTAAATATCCCTTGAAACTGCTGCTCAACTTTATTAACAAAGTCTGGTGCATCTGCACACATCCACCTCGCGTAGTGAATATCAATCATGGCAGTGCTTTCGTGTCCCATTTGCCTTGCCAGCCATTCTTTTGAGATGCCTGATGTCAGGGCTTGACTTGCAAACGTATGTCGCAGCTGTCCGGCTCCGCGGTGCTTCACTTTTGCAGATGCTAAAAATGGTGTAAAAAACGTTTTGTTAAATTGTTTTGCGCTAATGAAAGGTTGATTCGTCTGAGTGTTGTAGAAAACGAGTGATAAATTTTCTATTTTTTTCGTTTTATTGTCGCGTTGAAGCACTGATATTTTTCTAGCTTTTCGATGTCCAGTTATCAGTTTTTGTTGTGTTAATATACTAATAGCAGAAGCACATAACTCAACTGTACGTTGAGAACCTGGGGTTTTTGGAGTTTTATATTGCTTATCAACTAACGCGATTTTGACTTTGAGTTTTGCATTAATAAAGTCAATATCTTCCCAGCTTATTGCCAACAACTCACTTATCCGAAGCCCAGTTAGGGCGCATAACTGAAAAGCATTTTTCCCTGACAAACAAAGCACTTCTGTTTGTGCTAACGCTGTTAATTCAGCTCGAGAGAAAGGATTAGGCTCTGCGTGACAAACCGATAGATTTTGAACACCATCCATTGGATTTCTAACGATTACTCCATCTCGAGACGCATTGTTAAATATTGCACGCAAAATGATATAAAACTCATTTATCGACTTGTTTGCATAGCTTTTATGCAATTTTTGACGCAGCTGAATGATGTCACTATGAGTGACAGAATCAATATAGCGCTGTCCAATCAATTTAATGATTTTTGATGCTTTACAACGCTCAGAACGTAAAGTCGATGGTGCGACTTCGTGTACTCTTGAAGATAAATATTGCTTCACATAATGTGAGACTGTTAAATCTTTCATTGCTTAACCTTGGCGAGTCTTTGCCCGCTTTTCTTAAGCGAAGATTAACATATCCTTGAACATATACAATACTAAAAAATATAAAAACTTTATATATTTCAATTGCTTATATACATCCAACATTTTAAAAAGTCAATATTACAACGTCATGAACAAAATAAAACATTACATAATCACAGTGTTAAATGTCATAGCGAACACGTTTAACATGACTGAAATCATCGACAAAATTTATATTATGAGTAAATTATTTTTTGAATATGTAGAAAAAAAGGCTGAGGAGGAGGAAGCATCAACGGTTCGTCATGACACAGTAATGTTGCCGACATTATTGAGCTATCATCGCATGCAGTAACTTAGTCAACTTTACAGTCATCACTTTCAATACAAACAAAGTATCGCTAAATGACATTGTGTGTTGATGGGCAAAAATTATATTTGGCAGCTTTACCCACCTTAGCCGTTTATCTTGTGCTTAAGTGGCTTTTGCAAGTTTGAATCATAAATAAAAAGCATTGATAATCGATATACCGCAAAATACTGTCATAGAGTTGTTCTAGACGTGCTTCGATAAGATTATTCTCGTAACTGCATTACGCAGCATATCGCCTCTTCTAAGGTTAAATAAACCTTCACTTTACTCAACAATCTTGTGTCTCAAGCTATTCAACCTCGAGTAAGATCGCTTTCTCGTCTGGGATTAAATCATGCACTGAGCATTCAAGAATCGCTGCAATAACATACACTTTCTCTAAGCTGATGCTTTTCTCACCGCGCTCTACGATACCAATATAGTTGAGGCTAAAGCCGCATTGCTGTGACAGGTCTTTCTGAAGTATGTCTTTTTCTTTTCTTTTTTCTGCGAGTTTTTTTCCAAACTCAATCGCAATCTTTTTTTTCATTCTTATCTTGTAGATTAAATTAAAACACACTATAGTGTGTTTTGTGGTGATTAATCACTTAGCTAATATCAGTTTGCCGCTGCCTTATTAGCTAAACGCTCGCCCAGGGATGCTAGCATCCCTGGGTTTATTTACTCACAACTCGAATCCTTCAAAATGACACAAGTTGATTTTATAGACATTATTAATAAACATTGCCCCGTCGTGTTTACTACGGAATATTTGTTACAAGCCCTTATCTATACGTATGAGACTGAAGATGCTGCCATTCTTCGAAAATGCATGCATAACCACTTGTATCAATTAGAAAAACACCGCTTTGTGAAACGGCTTTCTCCTAAAAGAAGTCGCAACGCACAATATGAACAACGATTCAGTCTACAAGCCCCAATTCATATGCAGCCCAAAAGGCCAGACGGTACTTTACATAAGCACACTGATAATCAGAGCATGGTAAAAAACCACTATAATGTACTTCAGCAACATATCAAGCAGTTAACACATAAACTCAATGCTTTTAAATTGCTTAGTCATAAGTTTCATTTATATAGCCCCATCATCAATGGCAAAATCAAGGTGTTAGATACCGAGCTATATGCAAAAGGCATTGAGCTCAATGCCGTCAATGAATTGATAGATGAAATCAAAAAGTGCAGTAGAGGTTGAACGTAAGTTAGCAAAAGTGATTATTGACTAAACTATACTATACTATTCGCACCGTAGGGGAAATCGTCATTAGGCTAACGGCATTTGCCGTTGAAAATGTTGGGTGGAATAGAGCTTGGTAATTAAAATTGTCGTCAAGGCGCTGTAAAGTCACCGGCGTTGTTACGCTGTCATGCCATAAGATAACTTAATTATCGTCGCATTAATCATGTCCAAACCGATAATGGTATCTAGCAGCGTTATCGGTTGTTGATTAGCAAACGCCTGGTTGGGTGTCTTTAGCCATAAAAGCATTCTATCTTGCGTACCAAAGTACTCTGTTCCTGCTTGAATAGTACTGATGAGCATCAACACACGCTCGGTCGCGATGGCTGGCAACAGCTTATCGTAAAGTCTTAATTTTACCCCTAATACTGTTTCTAATTCACGCCTAGATAAACCCGTAAACGTCATCGCATTAGCTAGCATGTCAGCGGTTACCCCCTGCCGAATAAGCTCTATATCGCTATATGAGTCACGATTAAGGTGCTCGATGCTTGTACCAACCAATACTGAAAACGCTTCATTTAACATATAGAGCAACTCCAACAGAAAATGGTATTTGATAGCAGTATAAGTGAAATTCAAAAGCCTGAAGACCTAATTTATTAATGCATCAATAAGGTTAAACTTCGTGTATTGCTTCAAACACATTTTTGGACAGAAATGCGTTAGATCTAATACCTAATTTAGGCCATTAAGAGGCTGTCACTGAGCTCATACAACAGCTTTGTCCTTCTTGAATTGGTGGACATTTAACTGTTCCATAGGAGCAAAATACACAACAGTCGCCCGTCAAGGGCTTTAGAAGAACTTTGCAAGATTCACATTCATAATACCACTGGCAAGCGTTGGTTGGCATTTTTTCAGTTTTACTGAAGCCGCATTCAGGGCAAGTAATGGTAGAATTTAACTCAATATTTTGCATGTTTGCTCCTTCAAAGGTTTAACAATGTCTAATACGGACATGACAATCATCAAACAAATACCTACATAGAATAAATAAGTGCTCCAATCGTATTGCCATAACGGATAGAGGGTTAACAAAACCGCTATAGGGCCAATAACTCCAAGAGTACCTCTCGTATGATTTTTGTTTTTATACCAGTTATACAAATTTGCCAACAATGCCAGTGTTGCAAATATAGGTAATACGGTATTTACAGCAATCCCCTCAAAGTGAGAGAGAAAGCCTAATCCCAATGCTGATGATAATGAGCCTAGAGCAGGAAAACACCCTGTGCAACTAAGGGCTGCAATCCAAACTCCACCTGAGCCAACTTTATCTAAAATCTTATTAATCATTTTTTGAACATCTAACTTTATTTGAATGATTTGAGTGTAAACTCCGTAGGTAGATACGGAGTCAATACTATTTTAGCGAATCTATTATTGGGCAGTGAGATTGGTCGTTATTGTTGCGGCATGAATTAGTCATTTCTTTTATGACGACTTCTAAACGTTGAAGGTCATCTATCTTACTTTGAATTATGCTCAATTTCTGCAAGCTTAGAGACTCAACTTTGGCACAATCGCCATCCATTGACATCAACGAAGCCACTTCTTTTAGAGTAAAGCCAAGTGCTTTGGCCTTACTAATGAATTGTAATTGTTTAGTGATCGAGTCGTCATACACACGATAACCATTTTGAGGTTTTTGAGGCTGATTTATCAAGCCTTCTCGCTCATAAAACCGTATAGTTTCTATGCCTAAATCAAGTTCTTTAGCCAACTTGCCTATTGTTCTCATCGTCTGACCACAAAATCAACTTTAATCATGACATGAGTATATCAATACGAATTATAATTGCTCGAATTACAATGAGTGCTTTCCGCTCAAAGCTGCCGTCAACATACACTATGCCTTAGTCAGACTTCACGTCAATTGTTTTGGAATAGATATGCAAAAGTGAGATCTGGCAGGAATTGCTACAAGATGAACGCTTTTGGGAGTTTCCTTTCATCGTTTCTTTGCGGCCACGCATGAGAAAATGTAGAACGAATTGAAGCGATATTTATCAGCCGAAAATCTCGCTAGCAAGGTTTGGGGCATAAACGTTTTAGCTGGTTTCATGCAGAATCCCTATATATCTCCCAAAATAGAGATACAGTTAAAACTACTTACTCACTCTTTTATACAAACTAATTTCGCTCTCAGTGAGAGCGAAAAGGTTTGTTTCGCACTACCCTATAGCTGATGAGTGCTGGGTTGCAGAGCATTTATGACAATCTATTAAAAAAGCAATGTTTGAAACGCTTGTTTGATTTATAAGTTTTTCTTCGCACTCACTGACTGCGAGCCATTTTCAATAACATTATATTTCGCTCTCTGCTGTAGCGAAATAATTACAGCTTTGGCAGTATTTGTGCCTCAACTGACACTGTTACTGCCAATCGAGACAGATTGTTAATTTAGGTTTAAAGTTTATTTATTAACCACACCCGATCATCAAATTTGATATTCAATTCTCTCAATATCCTTAAGCAATGCGGCAACGTTTATATCTTTGCCGTAACGACTGAAAGTGATGTTGGGATTAGCGTGGCCAACGATTTGCGCCACGATGTGCTCGCTGATATCTAATTGCTTCATTTCATCAATAAACGTGTGCCTAAGGCTGTATGCGGTTGGACGCTTATTCGCTTGCATGCCGATTTCGGTTTGAAGCTTAGCGAGCTGTTTACAGTAGGTTTTTGACCAATCTTCAATGATGCCAACAGGTTTATAGTCAAACAGCTGTATTTGTTGTGTTTTGCGTTGAGTCACAAAGGCCATAAAGCCTTGTTCGAGTAATGCACTATGAATTGGTACATAGCGCTTAGCATTGATGTTTTTTATTCGTTGCCCTGCACCGCTGTCATCAACGCTTATGCAGTCAACGCCATCTACTTGCTTGATATCACTTAATAACAGCTGGCACGCTTCAGATGGCCTTAAACCGCCATAAAGCATCATGAGTGTGACCCACTTAAAATCGTCGGTTGAGTCGTTAAATGCAGTCGAGCGTATTAATCGTTTTAATTCAGATGCAGTCCAGCGGTTGCGACCTTGATTCGCTTTGGCTTTCGGTTTTTGACCGACGGTGACACTTTCGAATGGGTTGTGATTTGAGTAGTTCATTAGCTGACACCATTTAAAGAACTGAAATATGGCGGCTAAGTATTCTTTATTGCTTTTGTAGCTTCGGCCTTGAGTCAGCAACTCATCGCGATAGGTCATCGCATCAGCGCTGGTGATATCGTGCACACATTTATCATCAGTTTTAAACTTGGTTTTAAGAGCGGATTTTGATGATACGGTATCAATAAAATGTCGAGTACGCTGCTCAAGCTGCTTAATAGATAGAGGTCTGATGGCTGATTTTTGTTTTGAAATAATAAATGCGCTTAATGCTTCGTTTAACCCAATAACAGGCTTTGCTTGCGCAACAGCTGTGGTTTCACGATATTCCGACAACTTAGTGTCTCTGATTGGAATGGAATGAGGTTTTTGCGTGGTGTTGAACGTAATATCAGAATCATCAGCATCAAACTGAGCTCTAAGATGGTTAATGACTTCATCGACGTAACGAATAAAGTCGTTAATACGTGTTTGATGGTCAATAGACTTGATGATTTTTTTGAGTGTTCCGGCAACATCAATGTTGCGGATAACCGCTTCTGCTCTGTCACGAGTCAGTAAGGAGACTTTTACGTCAAAGGGGAAGCCCTTGTCGCGTAAATATTTGGATAAACAGATACGTGTAAAGTATACGTTGTTGGGTGCTCGATAAAGATACATTGTCTGAGTCAATCCTTATGGAGAGCCCCTCAAACGCCAGAAACAAAAAAAGCCGTTGATAATCAACGGCTTTTCTCGTATTTAATGTGGCGGAGGGATAGGGATTTGAACCCAAGCAATCAGCCACAAAATAAAACTAAAATTCATTATAATCAACAACTAATCAAAAAATCACATCTCAGAAAGTGAACATTCGTAGTCGATATATGACATTTGAATATTTATATAATCTTTTGTCAAGAAAGAATAGCATCTTGCTAGTTTTATTTTATGCTTTCTGAAAATAGTGAACCATCTCTCCAATCGATATTATCACCGATGGCTGATGCCGTTTTATGTAATGCTGCCGAAAAATTATCTCCTGAGCCATAAATTCCACAACCTTGGCACTCACATAAGTGAGTTTTATTCGCTAATTTATAGATATTTAACTCTTTTTCACCACATTGAGGACAGTAATCAACCGATTCAAGAAATGGTTTCTTTTGTAGTTGAGCCGCGTCATTAGCCTTTTTCTTTGTTTTGGCGATTAAAGCAAATGCATCTGCATTCATACCCTTAATATCAGAGTCATATTTTTCTTTTGCTCTTTCTTCAGCGCTCAGTGGTTGAGGAGCTTCTTCAGGAAAGTCTTCGAAATAATCAGACCATTCGCCCATATCCATTAATCCTTTTTAATGTAAATACTTTGATAATAAAACTAGCGCATGAATTAGCGTTTGCTTTCAAACACAGTAGTAAATTAGTTGGAAATATCTGCTTATTAGACCAATTTACTGACTTCGCTCACGAGTTCTGAAAGCGAATTACCTTTGAATTGGTTATCTCGGCGCCATTGGGAACCTTTTTTACTTTTTTGCACAAAAATATTGCCATCTTCACTCAATATACGAAAGGATGTTTTTCCTTTCAGCATCGGAATGCCATCTTCAATAGCCCAGTCAAGGGTTTCTGCGCGAATATTGTTTAGCTGAACATGAAACGATGATGCCGTTTGAAATCGCTTCGATGGTTCAATGTGGGTTGCTTTCCTAATTGTACGTTTTAGCTTTTCAGAAACCCACGGCGGCAATGAACTCAAATCAATGATTTTACCTTTCAATATTTTCGTCTTAAGGCACTGATCTGAATATATTGATTTATCTGCATCTGTGCTTAACTCATCATATGTTCTACGTTCCGGCTTACTTAGCCAATAAAACTCATCATAAGGGAGGCTCCCACCAAGCAATTGATAAAGAACCAGACCTATTTGATATAAGTCTCCAGTAAAACCATAGCTATTGGTTTTGATAGATTCAGGTGGACGATACAGAACTGCATGACTAGACGCAGGTATTTCTGTTGATGCTTCAGGTAAATACTTGATCGAACCAAAGTCACCGATAATTGATTGCAGCTGATCACCTAGATATATGTTCGCTGGCTTCAAATCACGATGTAAAAAACGCTTTTTATGAAGCGCTCCAACCCCCATTAGTAATTGACATGTAAGATTAATTGCTTGCAAATTACCTAATTCAGTTTTATCGATTAAATCATCTAAATCACCATTCACACAGTATGGGGTGACGAAATATGCCCATTCTCCATTGAGAAGACCCGCATTATGAACAGACAAAACGTGAGGAGATTCAATAGCTGCTAAAATATTAGGTTCGGCATGATATCTTTTATCACTTCCCCAATAATAGAATTTTACGGCTATTCCTGTATTAAGAATACGATTTTCACCAAAAAAGAGATATCCATTACCTCCTTTAGTAATTTCCCTAGGGTCTGTTGATCTTTCGTGATGGCTTTTTAAGCAGCATGGTAAGGCGTTATAATTTGTTTCGCCAAAAATAAACGATAACTCCATACCATGCCGAGACTAATGCTAACTGATAAGTGGTGGCAAAAGCTACTTCAACTGATGAAGAACACTGGCCGCATCTATAATAAATCTGAACATAGAATGACCTTTGAAGGAATTCTTTACCGCTTGCGAACAGGAGTTCCATGGCGTGATCTTCCAACAGAGTTTGGGGACTGGAGCACTGTTTATCGTCGCTTTAATCTGTGGTCTAAAAAAGGCCTGTTAGATATACTATTCAAAGAGTTATCAAAACTTTCCGATTATGATTGGGTGTTTGCAGACGGCTCAATAGTCAAAGCTCATCAGCATAGCGCAGGAGCTGCGACACCAGATAATGAGTGTATTGGAAAGAGTCGCGGCGGTAACTCAACGAAAATTCATTTGGTCGTGGATAGCGGTGGATTACCAATCTATTTCGAGCTATCAGAAGGCCAGAGAAATGATATTGCTCGTGCCGAGAGTCTTGTTGACCACCTTAAGGAGGTCAACGTATTTATCGCTGATAAAGGCTATGACAGCGACGCTTTAAGGGCATATGTCAATTCTAAAGGTGGCAAAACCGTTATACCGAAGCGAAATTATGGGCAAGATATCGACAAAGAAAGCATGGATTGGTGTCTCTACAAGTATCGACATTTGGTTGAGAATGCTTTCGCGAGGATAAAGCACTTCCGAGCAATATCAACAAGATATGATAAGTTAGCAAGAAATTACGCCAGTATGGTATCACTGGCGTTTACTATAATGTGGCTGCCGATGTATTGTTGAATAAAATGTGTACAGCAAAGATCAACAGACCCTAGTAAGCTTTATATCTTTAGACAGGAGCTTCAACTGATTTTTAATTTCAACAGGCGCACTTATCCCATCTATAAATAAAGTGCTCATTTGTTTTGTCTAAGATATAGAGAGGCCGACATAAATGCTGTCTCTTGATATTTATTGATTCCGTTAGGAATTTCAAAATTATTATTCTTATGCGAAGCCGCAATTCCTTGCCCGGAAACAAAAAACACTTCGGCAGTTCCGTTTAGCTGAATCAACGCTTCAAGTTTGAAAGATACTCCGCCTCCTGACATTGAACCATTTTTCTTTCTTTTTTTAATAACGACTACATCTATATGATTGTCGGTTACATAATTTTTAAAGGATTCGTAAAAAGATTGAACGGCATGAGTCGATTCATCATCTCCAATTTTAATCCTGCGCGGGTCAATATTAATATATTCCTGACTATCTGCTTCAATAATGGCCAGAATAGCTTCTGACCCTTTGAGTTCAATTCCACATACTTTAGGCATATCGATAAATTCCTTTTGGAGCCTAATCGCTTATTGAAGGGCTTGCGCTGTAAAGTCAATCCCTTAACTTATTGATAAATACCATCCTACATTTGCTATCTTAATGAAGTAACATACACTGGACCTTAAGCATTAAGTCTGACATAAATCCCATCTAAGGTTATGTCTTCTTTAGATTTTCTTTGCTGTGACTTTGGAGCGTTTCTTGTTATATAGCAAATCGCCCAGTCTAGCTTTTCTGTTATTTCTGACCAGGCTCGATGACAGATACATTCAAAGATAGGCAGTAACCAAACGTCCACATTTTTTGCAGCTTTGAACAGTGAAACTGAGGGCATTATCTGAAGTGCGGTACTGCGCCTGATGATAACTGCCAGCAGACTGGCCCAGACTAGGCCGTCAACTATCGCTTTTTGCGCGGTAGCAAATCTCTGCCAGTTTGTATGTGATTTCAACTCTTTGAACAGCAGTTCAACCTGCCAGCGGCAGCGATA
This sequence comes from Shewanella inventionis, assembly GCF_019931735.1. NCBI lineage: Bacteria > Pseudomonadati > Pseudomonadota > Gammaproteobacteria > Alteromonadales > Shewanellaceae > Shewanella > Shewanella inventionis. The sequence continues at coordinate 3,709,939 of NZ_CP082926.1, forward strand.
AATCGCCATAATATCATCGGCTGAGTAGGCCTCTGTCGGTAGGTTTGTTAACCAGATACAAAACCGCTTTTCTTCAGCGAACCAACGTCTTACAACTCGAAACTCCTGTTTGCCTCTGTGGACTTTGAGGTCAAGAATTTCAGTGCGGTTGGTACGGCGCGTTATGTCTTTGAGCTTCATTCCAGCTAGCTTAGGAAGAATGCGGCCCTTGCCATTTTTAGCTTCTACAACCCTTGGATTGAGTGACTTTGCACCCCGAACAATATAGAAACCATTATGACGCTCCACATCGGCAAAAAACTCGAAATCAGGGTATCCCGCATCAGCCAGAAGTAGCTTGTTTTTCATCTTAAATGGCTTGGGAAGATAGGCTCTTTCTGAAGCCGTATCAGCAGTTATCGTCATCGCCGTCGGGTTAAAGGTTCGTAATGACATGGTCATATGGCACTCTATCGCAGCAGGATTGCGTTTAAAGCGGCTTGGGTAGACATCGGCTAACGCCTTGTGAACATGAAATGAACTGCCATCTTGAAGCAGAATATCATCAAAGCAAGACAGCTTCTTCGGAAGCTGAGCACATTGTTGGCGGGCAAATTGAGCGATAGCCAACTGTACCAGTTGCTGCATAAAATGAGGAAAGGCTTCCTTACGGAGCTGGTTGTGGAAGGGCTTGTAAGCCACATTATCATTTTCAGTCAAACACATACCATTGAACTGACGATGCAAGTCTGCAATGGCATGGCAGTTGCCTTTACTCAACGCAGATATCAAGCTTGGGATCAGTATTTCCGGCAGAATAGACCGATTTCGTTGAATAAACCCCGTGCGCTTAGCCGTTTTTTGAAGGATGTTTGCATTGAAGAATTGCATAAACTGCTTTTTTAAGGAGATAATCGTCATCGGCTTTATTTATTGCTCATGGTAGTTTGTTTGGCGACAATTATCAGATCATAAATAAGGCCTTTTTTCTACCTAAAATATAGCGTTATCGCTAAAGATCCTGTCTATGAATGAAGTAAAGCAATTAATTGTGCCTAACAGACAAAAACAAACCGAGCTTGCGCGTAAAGTAGAATTTTGGCTCAGTACACTAAAAATTAAAATCAATAAAATCAGATAATTACGGTTTTTCTATTTTTAATACGATACAACTAAAGAACGATTTTAAATCGTTTTTTAGTTGTAAATCGATGAAATCCCATTATAACTGTACATAAAAACAGTGCGTACCATATAAAAGTGTCCCAGCTGATTTTATCTTTCACGCTTTTGGCTTTTTCACATGCGCAGCATGTGGCTGTTGGGGTTAAGGGGTTCACCCCTTGCCCGTAGCTCCTATCCGATCTTTTTGGAACAAAAAGTGGGATAGGAGCGTACCGGGTTACGTTGTAGTCCCACTTAATAAGTGGGCTGCTTTGGCTTCGCACTCATTGAGTGCGAAACGGTTTAAATTGCATTCTTTAAGTGAACAGTTACGTGAAATGAGCGTGAAATTAACGCGAAAAAAGGTGAAAATTCGATTTCTCAGCAAGCTTTTGTATGGATTTACGCCCGTAGGGTTTGATAAGCGTTGCTGATAAATGATGCCGCTGGTAGGTTTCATCATTTCTCAGGCTGATTTTTGGTTCTGTAAGAGCAAATTTTGGCGTATAAAGTCACTCAGGATTTACTGACTGTTGTCATGATTAACGCTCTACGGTTTATCTTTTCAGCAAAAATCCTCTCATATAATCCCACTTCTTATACTGGTAGAAATAAATTCAATGTGTAACTGACTTTATCCACCACTGGTTTGAGTGTTTTCACATCATATTGCTTGCCGTATCGTCCATAGGTGATGTTGTGATAAACGTGTCCAACGATTTGTGCCACCATCGATTCTTCTATTTGCAGTTGCTTGAGTTCATCAATAAAGGTGTGACGGAATGAATAGGCTGTAGGTCGCTTACCTGCAATAAACTTAAGCTGGTCGAGTAATTTTCCAAACTCTCGGCAAAACTTGTGTGACCAAACGCCATCGCTACTGGGTTGATAATGAAATAACGGACAGCTTGTTAACTGGCCGCTTTTTAACGGACTATTTTTTATGTGATAGCTTTTTGATGTTCGGTCAGTAATGGTTTGAACGAAATCGGTAAAACCGAGCTCAATCAATTTTTGATGTAACGGAACGGTTCGTTTTGACTGTGCTGTTTTGAGTTGTTGGCTCATGCCTTCATTGGTCACGTGAATGACGCTGATACCATCGATTACGGTTATATCATTGCTGTGTAGCTGACAAGCCTCTGAAGGCCGTAAACCGTGATACAGCATCAATAGTGTTATCCATTTAAAGCCAGGGTGTTTATCGATAAATTCTTGTGATTGCAGTACGTGTTTTAGTTGCTCAGGTTGCCAGCGCTGACGCGCTAAATCATGCCCAGCTTGGTTACTTGGCTTTGATAGCTTCACTTCATCAAACGGGTTTGCGGTGGTGTAGCGCATCAGTTTGCACCATTTAAAGAACTGCGACACCGCAGCTAAGTAGTCTTTATTACTCTTATGGCTTCGACCTTCTTCGAGCAAACAATCCTTGTATTCCATCGCCTCAGCGCTGGTAATGTCGAATACATCATCTAAGTGGGTTCGCTCAATAAAGTGGCCTATACGTTGATTAAGCTGCTTTACCGTTAACACTGAGACAGACTGCTTTTGTTTGGAGTTAATAAACTTAATTAGTGCATCAGTTAATGTGACGTTAGCGACTGAATTTGTTTGCTTTTTACTACCCGAACTTTTTGAAAATACCAAGTTTGTTGATGAGGGATAATTGTCATATGTCGCACTATTATGGGCTAATTGCGTTGGCCGAGTGGGAATAAACTGAATGATTTCCCGCACTGGCTTGGCATTTTCATCAAGCGTATCAGTTACCCCAACAAAGCCTGCACGGGCATCATTAATCAATTGATTAACGTGTTCCTTAAACGCATCGGGCTGTGATTGTGGTGTTAAACTGCTGATTAATGGGCGCAAGATGCCCGCAACGACAAGGTTACGGCATATCGCGATTGAGCGCTGTTTAGTGAGCAGGGATACTTTGATGTCGGCAGAGAAGCCTTTATCACGCAGATAAGCAGGCAACACCATGCGGGTGTAATAGGTACAATTTGTGGCTCTGAATAGGTACATATGTCTCAGTCATCCGTTTTGGGTCTGAGAATATGATTTTTCAAATGCTAGAAAGCAAAAAAGCCATTGATTATCAATGGCTTTTTCACTTTAGAATGTGGCGGAGGGATAGGGATTTGAACCCTAGAACGGGGTAAACCGTTGCCGGTTTTCAAGACCGGTGCATTCGACCACTCTGCCATCCCTCCGAACGGCGTGAATAATATAAGTAACTCGTTTACTTGTAAACCTTAAATTTAAAAAAATTATCTAAATGTATAGCATTTAATCGCCCTGTTTCAATTTTGTACATGCGCATCATCAGCACGCGACTTTGATAAACCCAAATCTCGACTAATACAGAGGCTACATAATTTTACAACCGCGTAAATGTCCTGAGGTTTTTGTAATGCTTTATGCTAATATCGAAAGAATATTTTTTGTTGTCATGGCCCAATTATCACTCTATGAACCCAACGCTATTGCCTAGTGCCAAACTTGCCCCTCAATATCATTTACCTGAAACTGCGCCTACGGCTTTTTTTCCAAGTCAATTATTGCTTGGCCAAGAACGTGCCGTTGATGCATTTAAATTAATGACCAAAATCGATTCGCAACATTTGTATTTGGGTGATTTCCCTGGTGTAGACAGGCCCTTATTTATTAACGCATTAGTGTCTCAGGCTGACACGCCTTCTAATAACTACTTAGTGGCGGCAAAAAAGTTGTCAGATGATGCTGAGATACAGTTTAAGTGGCAGGCGTCGTTGCCCCCGCAACATGTCGGTATTGTTGCTAAACAAGAGTCACTGTCATGTTATTTGCAGGGAACACTTCGTCGGGCCGATTTATTGGGCCGAATGGTTAAGACGGATAAGAGCAGCATTTATAAACCTGGGGCTTTAGCATCAAATCATATGGTGTTCATTTGCTTGGAGTCTATTTGGCAACGTGAAAACCTTTGGGATTTGTTGATGCAAATCCTTCATGACGGATACTACCGTATCAACAATGAGTTAGCGCCTATTCCTGTCAATTCTAAGATTATTTTGATTGGTTCAGGAATGGCATACAGCCAACTTCGCCAAGAAGATCGCCGCTTTAACCAGCACTTTCCATTACTTGCTGAAATGAGTAACGAAGTGGACTTAACCCAATACCCAGAATCGGCTTATGTACAATGGCTGAGCGTATTAGCTAAAGATGCGGGTGCTGAATTGGAACCATCGAGCTTATTACCATTATTTTGGTTTAGCTCTCGCCTTGTTGAGCACCAACAGCGGTTAAGTTTAAGCATGCTTGATATTAAGCAGCTGTTAGCCCAAGCCAAAGCGTATGCGGGTAAATCATCATTAAATGCATCCGCGATTGCTAAAGCACTCGAAAAACTCAAGTTTCGCCATAATAGTTCTGAAATTTATTCGGCTCAAAGTTTCGATGACAATTTCATAAATCTGCCAACTAAAGGTGCTATGGTTGGCCAAATTAATGGCCTTACCGTGATTGATACTGGTGATTACACCTATGGCGAACCTGCACGGATCACAACCTCAGTACATTATGGTGACGGCGAAGTCGCCGACATTGAAAGAAAATCTGAGCTTGGTGGTAATATTCATGCTAAAGGCATGATGATTTTGTCGGCCTGTTTATATCGTATTTTCGGACGTGATGCCCCGCTTCACCTTAATGCCAATATTGTTTTTGAGCAGTCATACCAAGAAATCGACGGTGACAGTGCATCATTAGCAGAGTATTGCTGCTTAATGTCGGCCATTGCTGAGCAGCCTATTGTGCAAAGCCTAGCCGTAACAGGTGCGTTAGACCAGTTTGGTAACGTACAAGCTATTGGTGGCGTGAATGAAAAAATTGAAGGTTTTTATACTTTATGCCATCGCCGTGGACTCACGGGGGAGCAAGGTGTCATTATTCCTAAAGCTAATGTGTTGCAACTCAATTTACAACCTGCAGTTATTGATGCGGTAAATAAGGGGTTATTTCATATTCATGCGATTGAACATATGGACCAAGCGGTTGAAATTTTAATGCAAATGCCGGCAGGTGTGGCAAATGAAGACAATGACTTTGCGGAAGAAACCCTATATGGTTTAGTACAACAACGTTTAGATAAGTTGGCTGGCCAAGATGATGAGGAAGTGGAGCTTAGCTTTATTGCTAAAATGTTAGCTAAGTTACGGATTATATAGTGATCGGAGTTGTTTAGCTTACACGTGTTCGCTATCTTGTTGCGATTAATAGTTAAAAGAGTGGTAGAGAAATAAATGGAAAAAGCTAACAGTTTCACTAAAGAACAACTTATCGCCTGTGGTAACGGTAATCTTTTAGGTCCTAATAGACCACGTTTACCTGTCGATAATATGTTAATGATTGACCGTATTATTACCATCAATGAAGATGGTGGTGAATTTGGTAAAGGTGAAATTGTTGCCGAACTTGATATCACTCCAGACTTATGGTTTTTTGATTATCACTTCAAAACCGATCCGGTAATGCCTGGTTGCTTAGGTTTAGATGCTATGTGGCAGCTAGTGGGTTTTTATTTGGGCTGGGAAGGCGCTGAAGGTAAAGGCCGCGCGCTTGGTGTAGGTGAAGTTAAATTTACTGGCCAGGTGCTACCAGATGCTAAAAAAGTAACCTACAAGTTGAACATTAAGCGCAAGATCCATCGCAAATTAGTCATGGGGATTGCCGATGCAACTATGGAAGTGGATGGCCGTCAGATTTATTCGGCTACCGATTTAAAAGTGGGTATTTTTAGCGATACCTCTACATTTTAATTGTTTTCATTGTACCTTTTTTAACAATGCCCTCTAACTTGAGGGCATTTTTTTGGCTATTATTTGTTGAATAAGCCACTGAGGCGACCATCAACGCCCTCTCGCCATCCGCCAAGCCATTGAGACCGTGAATCAAGATTAGAGTGAGGACAAACTTCCTTTGAGCGCCCTCCTATACCGGCCTGAAATCCTTTTGAAAAAGCTCTGTCTAAACGATCTCTTTTCTGTCTTTTCATGCATGCGTCCTCTTCATTTGTAGGCTTCTGTTTGACGGGTTAAATCTGAAGCCGTAAATATAGAAATAGACGTTTTTTTAGCCAAGATCAATCAAAAAAATGACCATTTTATGGATTTTTTATTAAGGTATTGAGAATTAAATCAAAAAAAATCGAGGAAATATTCCTCGATTTTTGTTCTATATTATGTTCTAGGCTGTAGCTACAAATCTTAAGTTATTTTTTAACTCTACGACGAAGCCACAATAATGGTAAAGCAAATAACCAGCCAAAACTTGCTGCACCTAGACGCTCATAGTCAGTGTCTTCTACCGCATCAGATGTATCACATGCTTCACCTGCTGTAGGTTTCAAAACGACCATGCGCGGTAGATAAGATGTAACCGGATCGCCATTGCCATCTAATTCAAACAAAGGTAATCCATTTTCACCAATAATTAACTCGCCATCTGTATCGTATTGGTATTCTGGTTTAAGAATAAACCCTGTGCCAACAATGGTGCCATCTTCGTTGATGCTATTTGCTTCAACAACTGAGATCTCAGTATTGTAAGTTAATATCTCACCGGTTCCGTCTTGCACACTCACAGTATGACGAACCCAATTACCATCGGTATCTCTTTCGTAACCTTTTGACTCACATGTCAATTGATCGTTTAGGTTTACAAACTCTGAGGTGGTCATGTCATATAAAAAGCCCACTTTTGGACGTGGCTTTTCTTTGTCGTATGTAGATTCGATGTAACCCACGACCTGACCTTTATTGTTAATGTCTTTTGGTTTACTGCTTAGATCAGATAGTGAGGTTTGAAAGTCATTAGGAGTAGTAATGCCTTCTTCTGGGTTATTGGTGTCAAAAGTAAAGAACTTGCTCCGCAAATAGCCACTGATGTATTTACTGTAACTACCAACTAGAATACCTGAATCGTTGATGTCATAAGCAATAGAATAGTAAACGTCATCATCCATCGTTACCCAGTTGTACTGGTAATCACCATTGGCGTCTTTTATCCAGTATGCAGCATCAAAGTATAAATCGTCGTCATCACCGTTACGGTAAACGTGTGAGCGGCCTGCAACATCACCGTTTGAGTTAATCCCTAAACCTTGAGCTGTATAAATAAGCGTTGAATCTTCATCTGGGGTTAATCCTAATTCCAGTTCTGTGCGCTCTGGTAAACCGTCTTCGTCTAAGTTATTAAGATCCCATACAAAAGCACGAGTTTGATATTGAATATACCGAGTACCGTTATCATCTGGGTACTGCCAGGCTTGTACACAAATATCGGTTGGGATGGGATTATCGGCATCTGTATCTTCGGCGTCTTCGATACAGGTATCAATACGGGTTTCGCTAGATGAAGCCAGCGCAGTACTACCATAACCCACAACTAAGTCGTTATCATTGACTTTAGCAGCAACTGACCACCCGCCTACTTCAACGGTAGCTGCATCGACATCTGCAGTTTGCTCACGCTCGTACGTGGTAAATGAAGGTAATAACGGATATTCCACGCCATTTTTAACCGCAATACCACGCATTTCAAATTCGCGATAATAGAAATATTCTTGAGTTGTACTCGTGCCTTCGTAATCGAGTGTTAACTCTTCACCTGTATAAGCACCTACTTTTACGCCATTATTGTTAAGGCCATAAAAAAAGGTATCGACATCATTGACGATTAACTCGTCGTCTGAATCCGTTTCAGTGCTGGCAGGGTCAAATGTATCAGCCATGCTAAAAAACTCAGGAACCCAAGAACCCACTGATGCATTGTCACTTGCTATAAAAGTAAAGTTGTTCGCTTCTATTTCAGAGTAAACAGAATATGTGATGGATTCTGCTGCGGTAATACCATCTTCAATATCAATTACAGAGTCATCAACGTCATCAATTGTTAACTTGTTTTTACCTTTTGAAATACCAACAAGTTCATCTTCGTCGTTAACTGCCATGGCATAGCCATTTCGAGTGCCATCTAAGGTGCCGTTTAAATCGTAATCTTCAATATTAACAATTTCATACACAGACGCGGCTTGAGCCGAACCGATAACACTTAATACGCCAATCGCAACGAGTGACAGGGCTTTATCAAACTTTAACTTCATGTAACCATTCCTGTTTTATTATGCTTTACTTCAGTGACTCTAGTTCTTCCCAGCGTTGGAAGCACAGCTCTAAATTCTGTTCTTTCTCTGCTAATGTTTGCAGAGCCTTATTAACCGTATCCGCTGGTTGGCTGTAAAAATCAGCACTGCTCACGGTTTGTTGTAGTGTTTCAATCTCTTGTTCAAGCAACTCCATTTGACTTGGAAGCGCTTCTAACTCTTTTTGTAATTTATAAGAGAGCTTTTTAGCTGGCTTTTCTGGTGCTTTTACAGGCTTTGTTTCTACAACGGGTGTCGTTTGGACAACAGTTGTTGCAACTGGTTCCTCAGAATAAAATTTTGCTCCCTGAGAAATTGCATCCTGGTAACCACCTACGTATTCAGACCAATGGCCATTACCCGCAAACCACCAGCTACTGGTGACGGTATTATCAATAAATGCTCTGTCGTGGCTCACGATTAATAACGTACCTTCAAAATCAGTGAGCAGAGACTCTAACAACTCTAATGTCTCAATATCAAGATCGTTTGTTGGTTCGTCGAGAATAATGAGGTTTGCAGGGCGTAATAACAACCTTGCGAGCAATAAACGGTTCTTTTCTCCACCAGAGAGTGCTTTTACCGGAGTGCGAGCGCGCATAGGCGAAAATAAGAAATCTTGTAAGTAGCTTAAAATATGGCGGTCTTGACCATTAATGGTGACTGTGCTTTTACCTTCGCCAACGTTTTCTTCGACTGTTTTTTCAGGATCTAGCGCTTCTCGGTACTGGTCAAAATAGGCGATTTCTAACTTTGTGCCGACTTTAATTTCGCCAGATTGAGGTTGCAGTTTTTCTATCAATAACTTGATTAGTGTTGATTTACCGCAGCCATTAGGTCCGATAAGTGCAATACGATCGCCGCGCATCACGGTAGTGCTAAAGTTTTTGACTAAATTTTTATCCGGTAAGTTGTAGTTTACGTCTTTTACATCAAAGACTAACTTACCTGAACGCTCTGTATCAGACACTGCCATTTTGGCATTGCCCTGTCGATTGAGCCGTTCACTACGCTCGACTCGTAATGCTTTTAACGCCCTTACTCGACCTTCGTTACGGGTGCGACGCGCTTTTACACCTTGACGGATCCAGGTTTCTTCTTCAGCTAGTTTTTTATCAAAATGGGCGTTTTTTTCAGCCTCAACACGAAGCCACTCTTGCTTACCGTCTAAATATGCTTGATAACTGCCAGGCCATGAGGTAACAACGCCACGGTCGAGATCGACGATTCGGGTTGCCATACGTTGAATAAAACCACGGTCATGGCTGACAAATACGATTGCACCTTTAAAGCTAAGCAAAAACTGCTCCAGCCATTCAATGGTATCAATGTCTAGATGGTTAGTCGGCTCGTCGAGTAACAACAAATCTGGGTCTACAACCAATGCTCTGGCTAAGGCTACTTTACGCTGCCACCCACCAGAAAGCTCGCTTAATGGTTTATCAGGATCGAGTCCAAGTAATTGACAGTTTTGAATAATACGTGAATCAAGCTGCCAACCATTATTATGATCTAGCACCTCTTGGATCCGCTGCATTTCATTGAGCATACGCTCCATATCATCAGGGTTAGCTTCTGCTACGTCATGTGATAATTGATGATACTTCTCTAATGCTTCACCTATGTCTTTTAAAGCTGCAGCAATATAAGCATATACCGAGCCTGTTTCTGCTTTAGGTGGATCTTGCTGTAAACGGCTCACATTCACATCATTGGCAATGTTGAATTCGCCATCATCAAGCAATACATCACCTGATAACACTTTCATTAAGCTTGATTTACCCGCGCCGTTGCGTCCAACAATACAGACGCGCTCGCCTGGCTCAATGGTAAAATCTGCATTTTGCAATAAAGGAGTGTAACCGTAGGCTAACGAGCCATTATTTATCCGAACCAGACTCAATCTAAACTCCTATAAACTCTTGTAATTGTTGGCTATCAAAAGGCCAAAATAATTCACGTTGCCCCTGTATTAGCACTGGAATACTTATACCATAACGCTCAGCTAAAGCGTCATCGTCGCAAATGTCAACGTGTTGAAAATGAATACCTGTATGCTTAACAAGTGCCAAAGCGATATCACACAGATGGCAACCCTCTGTGTGATACAAGATGTAAGGCTCAACATTATTTGGCATGGGTGAGCAACCAAACATTATGAATATGCGGGTTGCGCTTATAATCTAACGGCAAACATAAATGGTCGATGTTAGTCACATCAATCCCTGCTTGATTAAGGGCGTCGATGTCCATTTTGAACTTACGTTTGTTGTTAGAAAATACAAGCTCACCATTTGGGGCAAGTAACTTAATTAAACCAGACAACATTTCGGCGTGGTCGCGCTGTACATCCCAACTGTCTTCCATACGTTTTGAGTTTGAAAACGTTGGTGGGTCGATAAAAATCAAATCAAACTGTTGGTGACTGTTGTCTTTTATCCACTGTAAACAATCAGCCTGAATAAAGTCATACTTAGCACCAGACAAACCGTTCAAGGCAAAGTTCTCTTTTGCCCAATTTATGTAAGTGTTTGACATATCTATAGTAGTAACAGACTTTGCGCCACCAATTGCTGCATGTACAGACGCTGAGCCGGTATAAGCAAATAAGTTAAGTACACGTTTGCCTTTAGATTTATCGCCTACGAGTTTTCGCGTTACGCGGTGATCTAAGAATAAGCCGGTGTCTAAATAACCGGTTAAGTTAAGCTTAAATTTTGCACCGTATTCTTCGGTGATGACTTCTACTTTGCGTTCATCGAGTTTTTGATACTGACTTGTGCCTTTTTGACGCTCACGGGTTTTAAGCGTAACGCGATCAGGGTGAATACCTAATGCACCTGGCAATGCCAATAACACATCGCTGATCCGACGTTTTGTAACGGCTTCAGGGATGGTAGCGGGTGCTGAATATTCTTGAATAACCACATAATCAACGTACTTATCAATGGCTACGTTATATTCTGGCAAGTCTGCATCGTATAGACGATAGCTGTCGATACGCTCTTTTTTAGCCCATTTTTCGAGTTGCTTGAGGTTCTTTTTGATACGGTTAACAAATGCTGGCGCGATGTCAGCAATATCAACCCCATCAGGTAAAACGACGGCTTCACGACGGGTGCTTTTGGCATGTAAGGTATAAATGTTAAATGCACATTCAAGGGCGCCGTTAAACATTTTCATTTGCTTGTCGGCTTTAAGTTTTAGCGACGACAATAATTCAATGTCGCTGCACAGCATGGCAATTTTCCAACCGCCAAACTCTTTTTTAAACTTGTCACCTAATTGGTAATAAAGCTGTAAAAGCTCAGTGACATTACCTAAACGCTCACCGTATGGCGGGTTTGAAATTAAAAAGCCTTCACTTACAGGCGGTGAAACATCTAATGCATCAGAAACGCTAAACTCAATGAGATCTGCCACACCTGCATTTTCAGCATTGCGCTTAGCAATTGAGACGAGGTGCGCTTCAATATCTGATCCATAAAACTTAATTTTGCAGCGTGTTTTACCTAAGGTTGCACGAGCTTGAGCTTCTGCTAATACATTCTGCCACATGGCTTTATTGTGGCTTTGCCAATTCTCGAAACCAAACTTTTCACGTTTTAAGCCAGGTGCAATGTCGGCAGCCATTAATGCCGCTTCAATTAACACTGTGCCGCTACCACAAAATGGATCTAGGATAGTGGTTTGATCAGCTTGCCAGCCACTTCGCACTAGCATGTTTGCTGCTAAATTTTCTTTTAGTGGTGCTTCGCCAGTAGTTGAGCGATAACCACGTTGATGTAAAGATGCACCAGAAAAATTCATCGAAATGGTTAGTTGACCATTACGAAAGTGCGCATCAATTTTAAAGTCAGGGTTTACCCGTTCAACATCAGGGCGGCTTGAACCGTCATCACGAAAACGATCGACCACCGCATCTTTAATTTTTAGCGCACCAAACTGAGTATTGTTGATAAACCCACCGGTACCGTGAAAGTCGATACTAAAGGTTTTTTTATGTGAAAAGTGCGACGGCCAATCGATGCAATATGCTGCGTTATAAAGTTGCTCGGCAGATTCACAAGCTCCTTTATAAATCACTAAGACGATACGGCTAGCAAGGCGAGTCCACAAAGTGATTCTATATGCCAATTCAAGTGGTGCAGAGAAATACACACCAGCAACACTTTCTTTAACATCGGTAGCACCAAACTCTTTCAACTCAGAGGCTAGGCTATATTCAAAACCCTTAGGGGCTGCAGCAAAAAAATTAAACATGTATTAGTCAGTCATCGTTACACAAAATTCAGTGCAGCATTATACCTGTTCAAACACATATCCCCAACGACTTATCGAACTGGGCCTATAAATTCTCCAATTTGAACCTTTAATGTTCAATATTCGCAATTTAAACCGAGTAGCGATTAATTAATCGGCAAACAAATAAGTTTAATTCGATTTTGCTTGCAAACATAAATAGGGATCGCTATAGTTCGCCCCGCTTTGAGGCAGACAGCAATCACACCAACAGGTATGAAGCTTAACTCTTAAAGCAGCGTTTACCGGACGCGGGATGGAGCAGTTGGTAGCTCGTCGGGCTCATAACCCGAAGGTCGTAGGTTCAAGTCCTGCTCCCGCAACCAATTCTTAGTTAATAGAATTAAAACAATTAGCAGCGTTTATCGGACGCGGGATGGAGCAGTTGGTAGCTCGTCGGGCTCATAACCCGAAGGTCGTAGGTTCAAGTCCTGCTCCCGCAACCACTTTCTTGTACAACAAAAATAAAGATAAACAAAATCAAAATCAGTCGCGGGATGGAGCAGTTGGTAGCTCGTCGGGCTCATAACCCGAAGGTCGTAGGTTCAAGTCCTGCTCCCGCAACCATTTTGACAATTCAATATTTTTAACTCTTCATATTCATTCCAAATTACTTACTAAAATTTCAGTGTAACCTTACTGTGCACAAAGTAATTGGTAGTTTGTTGTGTTCAGATTTTTATAAACTACTCTTTTTTATAAGCAAACGCTGAAGGTCGTCTCTTTTTCTTTTTATCAAGTCCTGCTCCCGCAACCAATTCTTAGTTAATAGAATTAAAACAATTAACAGCGTTTATCGGACGCGGAATAGAACAATTGATAGCTCGTCGGGCTCAGCTTTTTATAAACAATCGTCGAAGGTCGTAGATTTTTATCAAGTCCTGCTCCCGCAACCATTTTGAAACCTCAAATATCCAATATCCAATATCCAATTGCTTATACCCTCAATTAAATATAAATACTCCAATATTATCAGAGTAATACCGAAGCAGTTGACAACTCGTCGTGCTCAGCTTTTTATAAACTACTCTTTATTATAAGCAAACGCTGAAGGTCGTCGCTTTTTATCAAGTCCTGCGCCCGCAACCATTTTCTTGTTTAACAAGAATAAAGATAAACAAAATCAAAATCAGTCGCGGGATGGAGCAGTTGGTAACTCGTCGGGCTCAGCTTTTTATCAACAGCTCTTTTTTATAAGCAAACGCTGAAGGTCGTCTCTTTTTCTTTTTATCAAGTCCTGCTCCCGCAACCATTTTGAAACCTCAAATGTCCAATATCAACGTACCCTCCATTAAATATAAATATTCCAATATTATCAGATCAATACCAAATCAAATGACAGCGCGTCGTGCTCAGATTTTTATAAACTACTCTTTTTTATAAGCAAACGTGAAGGTCGTCTCTTTTTCTTTTTATCAAGTCCTGCTCCCGCAAGCATTTTCTCTGTTCAAAAAATTAGCTCCGCGCATACAATCTAGCTAAATGAATAAACTCAACATATGCCCGACCATGCTTAATCCAGTGTGTTAAGAAACGTTTCGATGCATTGATTTACACTATCGGGTTGTTCAGCAAACACCATATGGCTGCCCTTCTCTATTATTGCGATTTGCGCATTGGGGATTTGCTGCTGTAAAAATGTGGCATATTTTATCGGTGTCATTTGATCGGTATCGCCCACAATAATTAATGTCGGCACATCAATTTTCGGTAGTTGATCGATAACGTCAAATTTATCGCAAATGGTGAAATCAGTCAGCATGACGCTAACACCATTATTGATAATTGAATTGTTGATTTGTGTTTGTAATGGCTCGGCAATATTTTGATTTGCCGCCAGTAAATAATCTGGGAACGGCTGTTTTAACTCAACAAGCTCAGACAGTGATTGTAATAGTTGAGGCATTACTTTGAGCCGAGCTCCCGCGCCAATAAGCACTAACGCCTTTAATTGTATCTTTGCCTTTGCTGAGATAGCGAGTTGCATTGCTACGGCGCTGCCAAGAGAGTGCCCAACTAACACCACGTCGAACAGCTGATGCTGGGTAATGTAGTCTGCTAACCATTGTACTAATTCATCAACACTTGCCAATGCTTGTCCATCTGGATGACCGGGGTAATCAACCGCAATGCTATGTTCAAAAAACTGTTGCTGGAGCTGCCAAACAACATGCGTACAACCAGAACCATGTAAAAAAAGTAACGTCATAATAATGAACCTTTTTCTATTTATTTGAGGTTGATAATGTCGGCAGTTTCGCTTTCCACCAACTCAACATGCCACCTTTGAGTTGATACACCTCTTTAAATCCAGACTGCTTTAGTTTTCTAACGGCAGGAATACTTCGGTGGGCAGAGAGACAAATGACAATGGTGAGATGGTCTTTATTTAGCCGCTTTTGCCTAACAGAATCCGCAGAATAATGGGTAATAGGAAGGTTAATCGACCCTTTGATATGAGATTTATCCCACTCCAACGATGTGCGCACATCGACTATTTGAATATTATTATCTTCAAGATGCTGAAAAACACTTTTAGCATCCATTTCTGGCACGTCACCGAATGGTAACCATTGGGATAACCGACTGAGAAATGACATTAGCAGTTCCTTCAAATAATAAGGGCTTAGCTTAAACTACATTATGTTCAGCCCTTTATTCAATCGATTAAAGTTTGATACCTGCATAACGTCGGATCAGAACAATTATTCATTCAGTCAGCGCCGTGTTTAAGCCCTGTTAAACTCTCGCGAAGTCATCACTTATTAACGTTATTCGGGCTAATAAAAATTGAGAAACATAAAAAAATACCGGATGATTTCTCATCCGGTATTTTCAAATAAATATGATATTAAGCAAGCTTACTTCAACCAGTGTTTCACTTTAGTCCGATTATTATTGTCACGGCTTTGTTTTATTAACTCATCATCCGCTTTAATTTGCGTTGTCTTAGCGAGGCGATCATAAAGTAGCACATTCACCGATGCGGCAAGGTTCATGCAGCCTACTGTCGGCACATAAACAACGTCAGCCGCGGCGTCAATTAATTGCTGCGGGATTGTGCCATCTTCAGGTCCGAAGATATAAAACGCATTGTCGGGATGAGTAAATAATGGCAAAGGTGTCGCGCCAACCACCAAGTCAACGCATACGATTGTTGCGCCTTGAGGCACGCTTTCAAGTAAGGACTCAACACCCTCTAACGGAATGCGTTTAGCCGCATCTTTGGTGTCGACATCATATTGAGCGTCGCCCGACTTAGCCGCTAACTCATATCGCTTACCTGTGTAACAAACACGATTAACACCATAACAGCCAGCAGCACGCATAATACCGCCAACGTTTACCGGTGTTTTAGGGTTAACTAACCCAATTGTGACTTGCGAAGACGGATTTACCATAACACTCTTTGTTTGTTCCACACTTAAGCTGCTTGAGCAACAATACGTTGACGCAGTTGCTGCCAGGCAGCTTCAACGAGGGCGTAGTCTTGCGCATTTAATTCTTTGTCTGCTAAGGCTAAGCAACTTAATAGTTTTTTATCGAGTGCGGCTAAATCTTGCTCAGCTTCGACTTCTAGTTCGGCTAACACAACAGCAACATGACCTTGTAAGTAACCACAAGCAAACAATGCATCATCATCACTGTTATTTACGCTTTCTTCAATCCAAGACTCTAATGCTGCATCGTACTGTTCTAACATGGTTTAGTTCTCCACCAAATCTGGGTTGGCCACTTGATACATCACGTAATCGTGGTAGCCAGTGACTATTTTGTAATAGCCAGTGAGTGCTTTGTCTAATTCAGGGTCGCCACTATCCACAATTAATGGCCTACCTTCAAGTGCTTTGAGCTTAGTTTTTGTGGCTAAGATTAAAATATTGTCTTTTGGGATGCGTTTTATCAGCTCTGGGGACAATTGCTGGTTACCGCGGCCTAATATGTGCCCTTGTCCACCGATGAGGGTAATCACCAGCTTAACCTTGTCGGCAGGCATATCTTTGGTCAATTCGAGCAATTGATTGGCGCTGACATCTTGAGTAATTAACATGTTGTCTTGAATAACATCAACACCGAGTAAGGTATTGTCTATCCCCAACTCTTCCATCACAGCAGCAACGGTACTGCCCGAACCCATAATAAATAACTCATCGTCCATTGATTCAATGATGTCAGCTGCAATATCAGCTAACACTAATTCATCAACTTCTTTGCCGCCCATTTTTACTGCTTGTATGTAACGCGGCTCTGCTGGCACGGTCATTTCACCAAACCGTTTTGCTCTAACGCTGCCTTGCCTAAAGGCGACTTCATCAATGTCCATCACATCAGCCGACATTAAACTCACCAGCTCACCCTGCAACAACATACTCACCACCAAGCCTGAAGCGTGTGGCGTAATACCGTAAACACCCGAGTGAATTTTAACCCCCGCAGGTACACCTAAAACGGGCAAACTATCGTCAACCACAGCATAAATATCACGAGCGGTGCCATCTCCTCCGGCAAACAGCAATAAGTCTAATTGCTGCTCTAACAAACAGGAAACTGCATTTTGGGTATCTTGTGAGGTAGTGGTGCTATCACTGCAATAAACTTCAGTGGTAGAAAAGCCCATTTGTCGACACAAGTTTGCACCCATGTCGCCCGATGCAGTAATGATATCGAGTTTTTCTGCAAAAGGTAATATCACCGCTAATGCTTGCTGCATACGCATTTGAGCTTTAGGGGTTGCACCTTTGGCAATGGCTTCTAACGCCACACCATCAGACCCTTTTAACCCTACACTGCCGCCTAGTCCGGCCAATGGGTTGATGATTACCCCTAAGCGAAAACGTTTCACAATAACTCCTTGCGACTCTTTTTAGATGTTAATTTTGTATTGCATTAGCGGTGACTTCACCATTGATATTTGGGATCAGCATAACCGCAATCATAGATAAAAACGCGCAGCTCGCAGCAAAGACCCATACCCACATGGTTTGGCTGCCATCGCCCCAAATCATACCGCTTATCCATGTACCAAGTGCACCACCTACACCAAAACTCACGCTGGCGTATAACGCCTGCCCAGTGCTGCGATGGCTAACATTAAAATGACGATGAATAAAATGAATAGACGCAGCGTGCACTAGGCCAAAGGTAAAGGCATGAAGAATTTGGCTTATGATCAACAACAAAAGCGATTCAACGCCAAAAGCCAACAATAGCCAGCGAATGGCTGTCAGTAACATACTCACCACCAGCAACACTCGAATACCATACTGGCGAATTAAACGTGACGAATAAAAGAAGATAATAATTTCAGCAAATACGCCAAGCGCAACCAGTATGCCTGCAATGGTTTCTGAATAACCAAACTGCTTTAAGTACAATACAAAGAAGCCATAAAAAGGCCCTACGCTCATTTGCAGCAGCATTGCTGATACCATAAACCAAATAAGTGATGCATCGAAGGTTAATTTGGGACGATCTGACTTATTAATCACTGCACTGCGATTAGCCGGTAACGGTAATGAACAGGCAAACAAGCCTAGAAATAATATCATGCCCATATAAGGCAGCACTTCAGGGCCCCAATAATCAATGGCAAAACCACCACTTATCACTAACACAATATAGCCGACACTACCCCAGCTACGAATTGCACCATAACGCTCAGCTTTGTCACCTAAGGTTTCTAAGGTAATCACTTCTAACTGCGCCAGAATTGAGTTCCAAAAAAAGGTATAAATGGCCAAGCTAATGGCAAGGTATAAAAAGCTGCCGTCAAAGAAAAAGCTGATGTAGGTCATTGCGGCTGCGAACGAGCCCAGCTTAATCAGCTCGGCGCGCATCCCTGTTCGGTCGGCAACAGCAGCCCAAATATTAGGTGCAACAATGCGCGTGGCCATTAAAATAGCCAGCAAAAAACCAATCTCTTGGGCATTGAAGCCTCGACTATCAAAAAAGACCCCTAAATAGGGGACCATAATGCCGAGAATAGAAAAGAAAAAGAAATAACAGGCGCCGAGCCAGCGTAAATCTGGTTCAGCGCGATGACTTGAAGGCATTAACGCATACCAATCACAGGAGTTTGACGAACCACATCTTGGTTTTGCGCGCGGTGTCGTAATAAATGATCCATTAATACAATCGCTAACATGGCTTCAGCAATAGGCACTGCACGGATACCCACACACGGGTCGTGTCGGCCTTTAGTGATCATATCAACCGTATCACCCTGCACTGTCATGCTTTGACCCGGTACACTAATGCTAGATGTGGGCTTTAATGCAATATGGGCTACAACAGGTTGGCCTGATGAAATACCGCCTAATACACCACCGGCATGATTAGAGGCAAACCCCTCTGGTGACATTAAATCACGACCTTCAGAGCCTTTTTGGGTCACAACACCAAAACCATCACCTATTTCGACACCTTTAACGGCATTAATGCCCATAAGCGCATGGGCAATATCAGCATCTAAACGATCAAATACTGGCTCACCTAACCCCACTGGTACGCCGGTGGCTGCCACGGTAATTTTGGCGCCAATTGAGTCACCCGATTTACGTAAATCGCGCATGTACTCATCTAATGCGTCTAACTTAGTTGCATCAGGAAAGAAGAATGCATTTTGTTCAATTTGGGTTAAATCAATTGTATCAGCAGTTATGGGGCCTAGTTGAGCAAGGTAGCCATGAATTTCAATACCATGCACTTGCTTAAGGTATTTTTTAGCCACGGCGCCCGCTGCAACACGCATCGCAGTTTCGCGCGCAGATGAACGCCCACCACCACGGTAATCACGCATGCCATATTTTTGCTGATAAGTATAGTCAGCATGGCCTGGGCGGAAGGTATCTTTAATGTCTGAATAGTCTTGGCTGCGTTGATCGGTATTTTCAATCAACAAACCAATAGAAGTACCCGTGGTTTTACCTTCAAACACACCTGATAAAATTTTCACTTCATCAGGCTCACGCCTTGCAGTGGTATAACGCGATGTGCCTGGACGTCGTCTGTCTAAATCATGTTGCATGTCTTCAACGGTTAATTCGAGCCCTGGTGGGCAACCATCAATGATACAACCTAATGCAACACCATGGCTTTCGCCAAAGGTTGTGACTACAAAATTTTGACCGATACTGTTTCCTGACATGCGCGTTAACTACCTCTAAAATTGATTAATACACAGCTAAATGCTCTTATGCTTATTATTCACCATCTTTGTATATTGCGAAAAGTGATTGATTTTCAACTAGCTGATCATGAGTCAATACAAACACACCATCACCACCAAATTCAAAATCTACCCAGGTGAACGGCACATCAGGGAATTGCTCCATTAAATGCACCATTGAATTACCCACCTCAACGACTAACACGCCGTTTTCGGTTAGATAATCAGCTGCATTGGCTAAAATGCGTTTGGTTAAATCTAAACCATCGCGACCCGATGCTAAACCAATGGCTGGCTCATGATGATATTCATCTGGCATGTCACCAATATCTTCAGCGTCAACATAAGGCGGGTTTGAAACGATTAAATCGTAATGTGGCCCTTTAGGGATCGCTGAGAATAAATCAGACTGGATGGGGAAAACGCGCTCCATCACATCAAGTGACTCAATGTTAATTTGCGCAACGTCTAATGCATCTTCACTGATATCTAGCGCATCGACTTCAGCATCTTCAAAAGCATAGGCACATGCAATAGCAATACACGCACTGCCAGTACATAAGTCCATAATACGATGTACAGGCTTGTTGTATAACCACGGGCTAAATTGGTTATTAATCATTTCTGCAATCGGTGAGCGCGGCACTAACACACGCTCATCAACATAAAATTCAAGACCGGCAAAACTCGCTTTATTGGTTAAGTACGGCACAGGCAAACGCTCACGGACGCGGCGAATAATTAACTCAACAATTTTATGTTTTTCACTACTAGTGAGGTTACTTAAGATAACTTGTTGACCGATTTCTTCGGGTAAGTGTAAAGCATGAAAAACCAATGCAATAGCTTCGTCCCAGGCATTATCTGTACCGTGACCATAATAAATATTGGCATCATTAAAACGGCTAACCGCCCAGCGCAACATATCACCTATAGTACGTAACTCAGTGACCGCTTCATCTACAAAGATTTTATCCAAAACACGCTCCTAAAAAATTGTTCTGCACTATTGTAACTGATGTCTATTAAGATGACCTAGAATTCAATACAATACCGTCATGAAAGACGAAAATTACCCAGACAACTCGCTGTTTAGTCAACTGATAGACGGTATCAAACCGCTTAAGCAAGATACCCACCATTTTAAACAGCCAGTCAAACCCAAACAACAATTCGAATTTAAAGAGCGTCAAATTCACGTTGACAGCTATTTTTCGGATACCTATCAGCCGCTGCTGCCGGTCGATGGACCTATGCGTTGGATTAATGACAGTGCAGATAAACTTGAGCTAAAACGCTTGAGGCGTGGTGACTATACACCCGATTTGCTACTCGACTTACACGGATTAAGGCAAGCAGAAGCCAAACTAGAGTTAGCGGCTCTTATACAAGCCTGTGTAAAGCAAAGCAGCATTTGTTGTTGTGTCATGCACGGATACGGAACTGGCATTTTAAAACAACAACTGCCCATGTGGTTAGCACAACACCCCAAAGTTAAAGCGTTTCATCAAGCACCAAAAGAATGGGGCGGCGATGCTGCGTTGCTAGTGTTAATTGATATTGGAGAGCACCCCCACCGGCGTTAACCGCAATAGCATCATTCGGGCTAAACTAATTTGGTATGGCTTTAAAAATGCAAAAAGGTAAGTTCACACTTACCTTTTTGTTATGTTTGTACCCAATTTACTCAATAAATGCACGATTTCAGCATCATTAAGATACAACTTGATGAGGAGCGGTCATTGCAACAAAACTACATTGTTCCATATGCTTATCAATTTGCGCAATGGCAGAGGTTGCAAACAAAGGCGGCTCAATGCCCGCAACCAGCTCACTGACCATAAAACCTAAAATAGGCATGTGAGCAATCACTAACACTTTATCCGCTTTAAATTGGTCAGCATAAGCAAGTACAACATCAACCGCTCTTTTAGCATCACCAGAAGGCGTCACATCATCAAGAACAACAAACTTTCGAGGTTCGGGTAAATGTTTACTCACCTCTTGCCACGTTTGTTGAGCACGTAGATAGGGGCTCACTATTACCAGATCAAAATAACTATTATTTTTGACTAACCAATTAGCCATATAGCCACTGTGTACACGGCCAATTTCAGTTAATTTACGCTCTCTGTCTGACGGTGCATCAAAACTTGATTCACCATGTCGCATCAAAAATAGCTGCATACTTCTCTCTGGATGTTTTTATTATCATTCTTAGGCAATTGTAGCGCTAAATAGCACAACAACAAACCCTAGTATCACCGATAATTCGCTAAACTTTAGTCGATAAAGGCATAAAACATGCCTTCGCTATTTGCTAAAAACCCATAAGAAGATCAATATATAACAAGTTATGTTTTCTGGAGCCTTCTTTTGCCTGATTATCCAGCAGTTTATAAAAGCCAAAATGACCATCGTCAATATCAATATCGAGTATTAAGCAATCAATTGCGAGTACTACTGGTTGAAGATATGCAATCAAACCAGGCGGCAGCATCTATGGCTGTCGGTGTTGGTCACTTTGACGATCCTATCGATCGCCCTGGCATGGCGCATTTTCTTGAACATATGTTGTTTTTAGGTACCGAAAAATACCCAGACTCTGGCGAATATCATGCTTACATTAATCAACATGGTGGCAGCAATAATGCTTGGACAGGTACCGAGCAAACCAACTTTTTTTACAGCCTTAATGCCGACGCCCTAGAAGGCTCTCTTGACCGTTTTAGTCAGTTTTTTATCGCACCTAAATTTGACTTAGCGTTAGTTGACCGCGAAAGACAAGCCATTGAATCTGAATTTAGCCTTAAGCTTAAAGACGACATTCGCCGGGTTTATCAAGTACAAAAAGAAACGGTCAATCCAAAGCATCCATTTTCAAAGTTTTCGGTGGGCAACTTAACCACTTTAGCTGGAAAACAAGCAGACATTCGTGATGAGTTATTAGCGTTTTACCAACAACATTACAGCGCTAATATCATGACATTGTGCGTTGTCGCGCCCCGTCCCATTGCTGAGCTAGAGATAATTGTTAATCGTTATTTTTCCAGCATTCAAAACCGAAATGTAAGTAAACACTATCCACAAGAGTCTTTGTTATCAAAAGAGCAACTGCAAAAACACATTCAAATAGTGCCATTAAAAGATCAAAAAAGAGTGAGTATTTGCTTTGCACTACCACCGATAGATCAATTCTATAAACGTAAGCCTCTCACTTTCATTAGTCACTTATTGGGTAACGAAAGCCCAGGTAGCTTATTGTCATATTTAAAGGTACAGGGCTTAGCAAATAATTTATCCGCTGGCGGTGGTGTCAATGGATACAATTTTAAAGATTACTCCATCAGTATTCAGTTAACAGACAAAGGCCTAAATGAGCTAGATGAGGTTGTAACCTGTGTATTTGAATATATTGAACTAATAAAACAACAAGGCGTAGAAGCATGGCGCTACCAAGAGCGAGCCAATTTATTAGACACTGCGTTTCGCTTTCAAGAACAGATTAAAATTTTAGATTTAGCCAGCCATTTAAGCATCAATATGCACCATTACGACACCGAAGACATTATCTATGGTGACTACCGCATGGATGAGTTGCTAGAGCATGAAACAAAACAGCTCTTATCAATGATGTCAGCTGACAATATGCGTTTAATGACAGTCGCAAAAGAGTCGCAAGTAGACAAACAAGCAGCTTGGTACGACACACCATACAAAGTTAATGACTTAACGCCTGAGCAACTAAAGAAATGGGCCACAGTAAAAACGAGAAATGCGCTAAAACTGCCTGAAAAAAACCCTTTTATTGTCGCCAATCCTCAGGCAAGGCCCGAGCCAAGCAACACCCTTGTGCCCAAAATTGTGGCGGAGGGTGAAGGTTATCGAATTTGGCATAAAAAAGACGATGAATTTAACGTGCCTAAGGGGCATTTATATTTATCGCTAGACTCAGATGAAGCCAGTTCAACCCCAAAACAGGCTGCATTAACACGGCTTTATGTCGAAATGCTCATCGACTATTTAACAGAGCCAACTTACCAAGCA
This sequence comes from Shewanella inventionis, assembly GCF_019931735.1. Classification (NCBI taxonomy): domain Bacteria; kingdom Pseudomonadati; phylum Pseudomonadota; class Gammaproteobacteria; order Alteromonadales; family Shewanellaceae; genus Shewanella; species Shewanella inventionis. The sequence goes on from NZ_CP082926.1 coordinate 3,733,788, forward strand.
GAAGTCGCTGGGCTTAATTACAACATTTACCCGCATCAAGGTGGTATAACGTTACACTTAACAGGGTTTACAGGTAACCAAGAAAGATTACTCACCTTAATTATTAACAAAGCGCGCGAACGTAATTTTACCGAACAACGCTTTAGTATGATTAAAAAACAAATTTTGCGTAGTTGGAATAATGTCGCCCAGGCAAAACCTATATCGCAGTTATTCACCAGCCTCACGGTAACATTACAAAAACGCAGTTTTGAGCCCGCCAGAATGGCAGAAGAACTGTCTAGCCTTACGCTAGAAGACTTACATAATCATGTCAGTGCATTTTATAAAAAAGTGTATTTAGAGGGTTTAGTTTACGGAGATTGGTTAGAGGAAGAAGCCCAACAACTCGGTAAACGCTTAAAACATTTATTGTCATTAGTCACCAAGCCAAGCACAGAGTCCTCTCGAGAATTAGTCAATTTAGATAAAAGAGGCTCACTGCTACGTGAAAAGAGCATTGCCCATCAAGACAGTGCCATCATTGTATATTATCAATCGCGCTTTGCTACTCCAGAGCGTATGGCACTGTTTAGCTTGTTGAATCACACTATGTCTTCAACCTTCTTTCACGAACTGCGCACTAAGCAACAACTTGGCTATATGGTTGGCACTGGTTATTTACCACTTAATCGACATCCTGGGATTATATTTTACGTTCAATCCCCTACTACAGGGCCCAGACAATTACTCGAGGCAATTGACGAGTTTATCGCAGACTTTAATTACGCCGTGATGCAAATCACCAATGAACAGTGGGAAAGCACCAAACAAGGCATGATCAGCCAAATAATGGAAAATGACACAAACCTAAAAACCCGAAGCCAGCGCTATTGGGTTAGCTTAGGAAATCGAGATTATCACTTTAACCAGCGAGAACTTGTGGTGGCAGAAGTGATGAAACTCACCAGAGCTGATTTAATTAAGTTTATGGTCACTCACATGCGCAGTAAAGATTGTGATCGCTTAGTGCTATTTAGTTGCGGTGAACAACATCACAGCCAGGCGAGTCTTCGCACAGACAACATGATTGTTGACTTAAAAACGTTTAAACAACAAGCAGAAAAATTTCAGTTTTAATAAGATATTTAAACGAATACAAACTAAAGAGGCCTTAGCACAGATTGAGTAACTAACGTGATGAGGCCCCATGTTATGCAATGTAAAGAATGTAAACACTGTTTACTGAACTGCATTCCATATAAAACTTTAGTATGACTAAGTTATTGATAAAAAACTAACTCTAGACCATCTTCTTTAGAATAATTGCTCAATAAACTATCAACCTCGTGATTTTTGTTAACATGCTTTTGACAAAGACGCAGGTTTCTGAAAAAGTAGACAATTCTTCTATATTATTGCGGCATCGAAAGAGAATAAACATAACAATTATGCCTAAAATTTTACTCAAACTCTGTGTCTACGCCAGTTTATTGTTAAGTTCATTTGCCCACGCCTTTGATAGCAATGGCACAGAATCAAACTTTGACCTTTTACTGAATCATACAAACTACGGTGTAGCCGACGGCTTGTCACAAGATACCGTCACTGCAATCGTAGAAGACAGCGAAGGTTATGTGTGGGTTGGCACCATAAATGGCTTGAATCGCTTTGATGGTAATGAGTTCAAACAATTTTATGCTGCTGATGATGGCAAATCTTTACCGAGCTCTTTTATTCGTAACCTACTTATCGATAATAACGGTGCCCTGCTGGTTGGAACTGATAAAGGCTTAGTTCAATTTGATAGTGAAACTGAATCTTTTTCAAAAAACAGTATTTCTGAACATATCGGAGAACAAGCTGTTTGGTCATTATCGCAACAAGGTAATGAAATTTTTGTTGGGTTGAATAATAAATTTATTATTTATGATAACAATACACGTGATATCACATACTCATTTAAAGATAACACTCTAAAAGAAGTTAAAAAAATAATTAAATTTGAAAACACTTATTTCATTAGAAACTATGAGGGATACTTAATTAAAGTATCAAACAAAGAGCTAGAGTTAATCACTAACAAATCAAATGAAATTGCAAATCTTGGTAATCAGTTAATAATAGCTAAAAATGATGGCATATATACATTTCTACAGAACTCACAGACACTAACAAAAAGTTCAAATCTAAAAGTCCAACATATCAGTTCAAACGGTCAGTCAACCATTGCAATAAATGGTCATGAACTATTCCACATAGAGATGAAATCTGGCGTTATAAAAGCAAATAAAATAGGCTTTTTTGACATAGAAGAAGAAAAATTAAAAAAATCATTTGTACAAGAGCAAAATGGAAATATATACATATCCAATTACAATGATGGGTTCGTAAAAATAAATCAAGAAAACAACTTCATCAACAAAATAAAGAATGCGACAGGCAGTATCTGGTCAATGACAAAAGATACTAATGCGACATACATTATAAATGATGAAAGCACTATTTTTGTTTACAACATGTCATTCGACTTGCATGACATTATTAAAACCGAAATCCCACATGGACCGAAATCCATGATAGCAAACAATAACAAAATTTACATTGGTTCCTCTTCTGGTTTGTATAGCATCGATACCAACTTAAAAAAACAAATAAAAATTTTAAACGAAAATATTTTCAATATAAAGCTATTTAATGACTTACTATACATATCGACATTCAAAGGTGATATTTATATTCTAAATTCAAAAAACAAAGTAATAAAAACTATAAAAACAAATATGAACTACCCCGTATATGATACATTACTAATTGATGACACATTATGGATTGCATCACAAAGCGGGTTGCACAAATACAAAAATGATGAGTTAAAAAAAATCTACAGCGGAGATTTTGTTTTTAACCTTATAAATATTAATGGAATTATGTTTTTTGGAACTAGAAATGGCGTTTTGTCGACAAATATAAATGACGATAAAAATAGAATAAACCAAATAATAGATAGAAAAAAAATAATATACTCACTATCTAACATTGGCGACATTATCATTGCTGCATCAAATAGAGAAGTAAACATCATAGACTTAAAAAACAAAAAAAACTTCACTTTAGATACAAACAACGGATCATTAGAAGACTACAACTCACAGGCATCTTTAACATTTGACAACAAAGTTATTTTGGGCAGCAACAATGGTGTTGGAATAATAGAACCTGCTAAAGTAATATCAAAAATTAAAGAGAAAAAAAACCATCGAATATCACTTCAAGAGTTACTTTTATTCAACACTCCAGTAGTAACTGGTAGTTCATTACTTACAAAACCATTTAACAACACAAAATCAATAACATTAAAGTATTCAGACTACCCATTTACTTTTAAATTTGGAGTCCTGGGAGGGAAAAATAATAGTTATGAGTTTTTTTATTACCTAGAAGATTTAGAGAACAACTGGCTATCAACCAAAGGTAATACCAGTGTTACATACACAAACCTTTCAGCGGGGAATTATACTTTTAAAATCTATGCTGAAAATAAATTAACCGGTAACAAAACTGACATTAGAGAGTTAAAAGTAATTATTACACCACCATGGTGGTTGTCTAATTTAGCTATCGGTATCTACTCTATTATTACTATTATTATTATATCTTTATTTTTTAGAAGCATTAATCGTCGCCGTCAAACACAAAAACAAATAGCCAAAAGTGAAGAGCGCTTAAAACTGTCGCTTTGGGGTAGTGGCGATGAAATGTGGGACTGGGATATTGAAAGCGGTAAAATTTATCGTTCTAATATATGGGGTTCACTAGATTTCCCTCAAGATGGGCAACGCTCAGGCACACCAGAAGAAGAAAGCAATATACATCCTCAGGATAGAGAACGGGTCACCAAAGCATTGAACGATCATTTCAATGCGATAACTGACCACTTTGAAATCGCCTATCGGGTTAAAGCACGAAACCAACAATGGGTTTGGATTTTAGACAGAGCAAAAATTGTTGAGCGAGATCAGAAGGATCGTCCGCTGCGTATGACTGGTACTATTAAAGACATCAATAATATTAAACAAGCAGAAGAGCAATTACGTTTATTTGCCAGAGCCATTGAAAACATTTCTGAAGGCATGTTTATTCTTAATGAAAAATACCAATATGTTGAAGTAAACCAAGCTTGTTGCGAATTAACGGCCTCAACACAAGAAAAGTACCTCAATAAAACCCTAAGCTTTAATCGTTATCCAGAAAGTTACTCTGAACAAATACGAACCCTATTAAAGCAACAAGGTCGTTGGAGTGGCGAAATTGAAGCTTGCCGAGGTATTGATGACTTTTTCCTGATGGAACTTACAATTGACGCCATTTACAATGAACAGGGCGAAGCAAGCCACTATGTTGGTGTTTTCTCTGACATTACTCGCCGTAAACAACAAGAAGAAGAACTCAGAAAATTAACCAATAATGATTTACTCACAGGATTACCTAACCGCTCTAGCTTGCAAGTAACCTTAAGTAACCTGGTAAAAAAAGACATTCACCATACTCTTATGGTGCTGGATCTAGACAACTTTAAGCGTATTAACGACTCTTTAGGGCACCAAATTGGCGATGATTTATTAATTGGCGTGTCTGAGCGTATTAAGCTAGCGATCCCTGCTCATGCCAGCCTTTACAGATTAGGAGGTGACGAATTTGCCCTGCTAGTTGATCAACATCCTGATATTGGGTCGTGTGCAGCCATTGCTACGCAGGTAATTAATTGCTTAAAACCGGCTTTTAACCTCAATAACGAATCTTTAGTGTTGGGGATCAGTATCGGTATTGTGCTATATCCTGAAGATGAACAAAATGAACAAGCTTTACTGAGAAAAGCTGACATTGCGATGTATCATGCAAAATCGGCAGGGGGTAACCGATATCAATTCTATTCAGAATCCTTAAACCAGAATGCGTTACGCCAACTCGAAATAGAAAACCTTATCAGAGAAGCATTAAAAGATGATTTTTTTGAGGTTTACTATCAACCTAAAATTGACGTTAAAAAAGATCGCTTAACGGGAATGGAAGCCTTAGTTCGCTTAAACCACCCAACGTTAGGCATCATTGGCCCAAATGAGTTTATTCCACTTGCTGAAGAAAATGGATTAATTGTTGAAATTGGTGATCTTGTGCTTCGCAAAGCCTGTTTTGCAGCTCAAAAATGGTTAGACGCAGGCCTGTTTAGTGGTCGGGTTGCCGTCAATTTATCGTCAAAGCAGTTTGCACTTCCTGATTTACAGCAACGTATTGAGTCAATTTTACGACTCACTAAACTGCCAGCTAAACACCTAGAATTAGAAATTACCGAAGGCACGGTAATAAAAAACCCAGAACAAGCCATTAAAGTCATGCAGCAACTGGCAAAAATGGGGGTAAGTTTGGCACTTGATGATTTTGGAACGGGTTACTCATCATTGTCGTATTTAAAACGCTTCCCGATTAATTGTTTAAAAATTGACAAAACCTTTGTTGACGATATCGACAAGTCAGATCGCGACTTAAAAATGGTTGATTCAATTATTACCATCGCTCATAACATGGGCCTAACCGTTGTGGGAGAAGGTGTTGAGCAAACAGCTCAACTCAACATTCTAAAAGCCTTAAATTGTGAAGAAATACAAGGCTATATATATAGTAAACCGATAAAGGAAACTGAGTTTGAGTTAATGCTCACAGCAGATAAACTCAAATTTGAGTCGCTTTCGCAAACACAAATAAAAAAATAAATCATTCTCTCTTATATTTGGCACGACAAATGCTAATACAGACTCAGTTGTCAAAAAATAATGTTTTTAACCCTGAGCTTGAATTACTAAATATAAGAGAGAATAAAATGATTAAAGGAATAATTTCACTAGCAGTTTTATCGGCGTTGTCTGTTGGCTGTTTTGCACTTGAAAATGCTCAAGATACAACAAAAGTAGAGAAAAACAATAAATACACTGCTGGTATTCCGGGTCTTAAAGTACTAGATACTCAAACAGCTGGTATTCCTGGTCTTAAAGTACTAGACACTCAAACAGCCGGTATTCCTGGTCTTAAAGTACTAGACACTCAAACAGCTGGTATTCCGGGTCTTAAAGTACTAGCCATTCAGACAGCTGGTATTCCTGGTCTTAAAGTCCTAGATACTCAAACAGCTGGTATTCCAGGTCTTAAAGTACTAGATACTCAAACAGCTGGTATTCCGGGTCTTAAAGTACTAGATACTCAAACAGCTGGCATTCCTGGTCTTAAAGTACTAGATACTCAAACAGCTGGTATTCCGGGTCTTAAAGTACTAGATACTCAAACAGCTGGCATTCCTGGTCTTAAAGTACTAGATACTCAAACAGCTGGTATTCCGGGTCTTAAAGTACTAGATACTCAAACTGCTGGTATTCCGGGTCTTAAAGTACTAGATACTCAAACAGCTGGTATTCCAGGTCTTAAAGTGCTAGATACTCAAACAGCTGGTATTCCTGGTCTTAAAGTACTAGATACACAAACAGCTGGTATTCCTGGTCTTAAAGTACTAGATACTCAAACAGCTGGTATTCCGGGTCTTAAAGTACTAGACACACAAACCGCTTAAGGAGTCTATGATGTTTACTTCTCTTAAGATAGCATTAGGTTTAGCAAAACCAGCACGTAAGAAAGTGAAACTACCAGAAGGGTTAAACCACTTAGAAGTTATACCTGCTAAGGCTTGGTGGAAATAACCTTTGTCGGTTATCCCCATAAAAAAAAGGAGCTCAGGCTCCTTTTTTAGTGTCATACAACGGAGTTAACACTGTATTTTATACCCGCCTTGACGCAATAGTTTTACATCTGCAAGTCGCTTGTGAGTGCTAAACAACGGATAGGTCAATGGGCCTAATAATAATGCTAAAAAGCCCCATCGCTTGACTCCAAGCCCTTGCCTGTAAGCTGCCACCCCAAAACCAATACAACTGGCTGCACTCGTTAAAAGCAGAACCACTAACCAACTAAACTGCATATATAAAACCTCAAAAAGTAAGCGAGCTCTCTATCACACTGTCGCTCAAGCTATCTATCGCACTATCTATAAAGCTGCCCTCAAACCTCCATGATGATTTATAACAGCTCAAGGTATCCGATGTTCACTATTAATAACGATAATTTAGCACCAATGTACGATTAAATATCGTAATAGCATCACTAAAGTCCAAGCATTATAGCGAAAAGCATAACAAGAATCGATTAAAAATACGGCAAAAGTATGCCTTATTTAGGTGGTATTCCGGCAAGCTGTTGCCGCATTTTTGCGCCATGTTAATTAACCACTATCACAGTGTTACTGTTGCAAATACATCACTCCACTAAGAGTGTTTTCAAACTTAATTGAGCGACTTGAAACCTGGGGTTAGATCACGGCGTTATCGTTGTCTTAAGTAACAATGGCTTAAAAATACTAGCCCGAATAACAGGCCCGTCATTTTACAATACCCATTGGTATTTTTAGCATCAATATGATGAATTTAAGCGATAAAAAAGCCGCTCTTACATGAGCGGCTCATAACATATTTTAAACTCTAGTTAGGGTAAAACTGGCTGCCCTCGGTTGCCATTTTCACCAAGGTTTCGCAAGGCGCAAAACGCTCACCATAAAGAGTTTGATACCCTCTTAAGGTTGCCACTAAATTACCTGCTCCTAGGGTATCAATATAACGGAACGGACCACCTAAGAATGGCGGAAAGCCAATACCAAATATTGCGCCAATGTCACCATCTCTTGCTGAAGCAATAATGCCCTCTTCAAGACAACGAACGGCTTCGTTTAGCATTTGGACAGTACAACGCTCTGCAACATCTTTTGCTTCTTTGTCTGACGCAATTAAAATATCAAGTACTTTGTACACTGACTCATCGACCAGTTTGGCTTTTTTCACTTTAGGTCCATACTGATAAAACCCTTTGCCATTTTTACGCCCTTTACGCTCATCGGCTAATAACTTGTCAAAGGCCGCAGGCGCTTTAAAACGCTCACCTAACTCTTTTTCTAAAATAGGCGAAATCTTACCGCCTACATCAATACCCACTTCATCGAGTAATGTCATCGGGCCGACTGGGAAACCAAACTTAACAAGCGCTCGGTCTAAATGCTCAACACGTTGACCTTCTAATAACAGTTGCGCGGCTTCGTTCATATACAAAGCTAAGATACGATTAACATAAAAACCGGCACCGTCTTGCACAACAATTGGGGTTTTACCTTGTTTGCGTGCAAAGGCCACTGTAGTTGCAATGGTTTCAGGCGACGTGGTTTTATGGGCAATCACTTCCACTAACGGCATTTTTTCTACTGGTGAGAAATAATGCAAACCAATCACGTTTTCAGGACGGCTCGCCGCTGCAGCAATTTGGCCAATAGGTAGTGATGATGTGTTCGATGCAAAAATAGTGTTTTCACCGCATTCGCGTTCAACATCTTTCACCATTTGATGCTTTAGGGCTAAATCTTCAAATACCGCTTCAACCACGATGTCAGCATCTTTAATACCTGTGTATTCGGTTGTTGTGGTCATCAAAGACATAATATTGTCACGTGCCGCTGGCGTCATATGACGGCGCTTAACACCTTTATCTAATAACTTGTAAGCATAAGATAACGCGTTGCTTAAGCCCTGCTCTGAAATATCTTTAACACGCGCAGGAATTTTAGCTTTGGTGGTGGTAACAGATGCAATGCCACCACCCATTAAGCCACCGCCAAGTACCATCACTTTTTTGACCTTGCGTGGAACAGCCCCTTCGGCGCCAGTTTCTTTCTTCATTTCTGTAGTGGCAAAGAATAAGCTACGTAACGCAGCAGATTCTTTTGACATCACCAAGTTTGCAAAATGAGTGGCTTCAACCTCAAGACCTTTTGCCATGCCTTTATTCATACCTTGGCGAACACAGTCAATGATTTTAGCCGGTGCAGGATAATTACCCTGGGTTTTCTTCATAACCTGCTTACGCGCTTGATCAAACATAATATCGCGCGTAAACGAACTCGACTCTAAAAATTGATTCATTTTAGATTGTTTGACAGGTTTGGCTGCACCCTTGCCTTTTTTAGCTAATGCAACCGCAGTTTCAACTAAAATTGAATTAGGCACCACATCATTAACCAGCCCCATTTTCAAGGCTTGTTTAGGGCGAATTTGCTTACCTGTTAGCATCATATCTAATGCTGTGGCAATACCGACTAATCGAGGTAAACGCTGGGTTCCGCCGCCACCAGGCAATAAGCCTAATTGCACTTCTGGTACGCCTAACATGGTCTTTTTATCGTCACTACACACACGTAAGTGACACGCTAATGCGAGCTCTAAACCACCACCTAAACACGCCCCATTAATGGCAGCGACAACAGGGATCGACAAACCTTCAAGCTCAGAAAATACCACATGGCCTTGCTGAGACAATGCTTTTGCTTGTTCTTCACTTTTACATGCCGCTAGCATAGTAATATCAGCACCGGCAACAAAAGAGTCAGGCTTGCCAGAGGTGATCACCAAGCCTTTAATGCTATTGTCAGCTTTGATCTCAGCTAAAATCTCAGTGATTTCTGGCCCAAATTCGGCTTTTAGGGTGTTCATGGTTTCGCCAGGTACATCCATTGTTAAAATGGCAATACCATCTTCACGGCGCACTAAATTAAATGTTTTTTCCATGCTCATTACTCCACCTCTAAAATCATTGCTGCACCTAAACCACCCGCGGCACAAGCTGTTGCCAAACCAGTACCACCGCCGCGGCGTTTTAATTCACGACACACTTGTGTAATTAAACGCGTACCGGTTGCAGCAAATGGATGGCCATAAGCTAGTGAGCCACCTAACACGTTAAATTTGCTCATATCAATTTCGCCAATCGCGCGGTTACGCCCCAGCTTTTCTTCAGCAAACTTTTTAGAGCCAAACATCTGCATGTTCGCTAATGTTTGTGCTGCAAATGCTTCATGCATTTCAATTAATGTTAAATCTTCTAACTCCATTCCAGCGCGCTTAAGCGCTAATGGCGTTGCATAAGAAGGTCCCATCAACATGTCTTGCCACACATCAATAGCAGTAAAGGCATAGCTCTTAATGTAACCAATAGGTTGATAACCTAACGCTTTCGCACGGCCTTCGCTCATTAAAATAATGGCTGAGGCACCGTCGGTTAATGGCGTACTGTTTGCGGCTGTTACGCTACCGTGTTTGCGGTCAAACGCAGGGCGCAATTTAGCGTAAGATTCTAAAACTGAATTTTCACGAATATTATTATCACGATCGATAAATTGTTTATACGGCGGAATATGTGCCGTCATCACCTCTTGCTGAAGCACACCTGAATTCCAGGTTTCAGTTGCTAAGGTATGCGAGCGATGCGCTAATGCGTCTTGGTCGGCGCGGCTAATGTTATACGTTTTAGCCATTTGCTCAGCCGTTTGCCCCATAGACAAGCCCGTTGAGTATTCGGCCACCGCAGGCGGTACAGGCATTAAATCTTTTAAGCCTAAACGGCGAGCAATAGCAAACTTGTCCTTAAAAGTACGAGCCTTATTAAGGTCAACTAATGCGTGAGCTAACTTTTTAGACACACCAATCGGTAACACCGATGAAGAATCAGAACCACCTGCCAAACCAATTTCAATATTACCAGTCATAATTGACTCAGCAACGTTTACCGCAGACTGAAAACTAGTCGCGCATGCACGTGTTACAGAGTAAGCATCAGTTGACACATTCATACCTGTGCCTAAGACAATTTCACGGGCAATGTTTGGCGCCGCAGGCATTTGTACTACCTGGCCATAAACAAGCTGCTCAATTAATTGAGGGTCGATTTCAGAGCGAGACAGCAACTCATTTACCACCATTTTGCCCATATCTAGCGCAGATACGCCATGAAAAGCTGTCGCTTGTTTCGCAAATGGAGTTCGTAAACCGGCAACAATCGCTATGCGTTCGCCCCGGGCATTTGTTACCTGTTGTCTATCACTCATATGTCACCCTTCTATTATTGTTAGCTCATCAAGGCAGAGCCGATAAGTTTTCTATTTTTGCCAGATTATCTGGTCAGACCATCAAAGTGTGACCCGATTCTAACTTTTTATTGAATAGTTTTAAACAGGCGTTTACAACTATCTGCTTCATTAATAGTTAAAATATGTTAATCCTACTAGCCAAAAACCAATAGAATTCATAACATAGGCTTCAATAACCCCAATGCCAACTAAATAAATTGAGTACAGCTATGCCGTTAAGTCGTTTCCACTCACTGCGCACCTATTTAGATACTGTTGTGTTAGGTCAACCTGTATTAACCGAAAACTTATTAATCGCACTTATCGCCAATGGTCATTTATTAGTAGAAGGCCCACCAGGTTTAGCAAAAACACGTGCAGTAAAAGCACTTTGCGACGGTGTTGAAGGCGAGTTTCACCGCATTCAATTTACACCCGATTTATTACCTGCTGATTTAACAGGGACAGACATTTACCGCCAACAAACCGGCACATTCGAGTTTGAAGCTGGGCCGATTTTCCACAATCTCATTTTAGCTGACGAAATCAACCGTGCACCGGCAAAGGTGCAATCGGCATTGTTAGAAGCCATGGCAGAAGGACAGGTTACAGTAGGTAAAAACAGCTACCCATTGCCACCGTTGTTTTTAGTGATGGCTACCCAAAACCCACTTGAAAACGAAGGCACTTACCCGCTGCCAGAAGCACAACTTGACCGATTCTTAATGCACTTAAACCTTGATTACCCAAGTGCAGAAACTGAATGCGAAATTTTGCGTCAATCGCGCAAAGAAGCACAAACACATCAATTGCCAACAATCGACCCTGTTGCCCAAGCAGACGTGTTTGCAGCTCGTGATCAAGCGCTAGAAATTTACCTAGCCGATCCGCTAGAACAATACATAGTCGAAATCATAATGGCGACTCGTCAGCCTGCTCGTTACAGTAACGAACTGGCCAAATGGTTAGAATATGGCGTAAGCCCGCGAGCAACCATTTCACTTGAACGTTGTGCACGTGCTCGCGCTTGGTTAAATGATCGCGACTTTGTGTCACCAGAAGACATTCAAGCCGTAGCACCTAACGTACTACGTCACCGCTTATTGCTGAGCTATCAAGCACAAGCCGAAGGCGTGACCGCAGACCAAGTGATAAATCATATTCTTAGCCAAGTTGCCGTACCTTAAAGGCGAAATTGCATGTTGATATTAGCAAGTAAAGTCGCATTATGATGCTAGATACCCAATCATTGCCTCTATACAGCGACGGAGTAAACCTCACAGAGCAAGAGCTTATTGCTTGCCAGAGTCTCTCGCGCGCCATTCCAGACCGTCAATCTCGCGCTAAAGCGGCATTGTCTGGCCATAGAAGCAGCCTCATAAAGGGGCGCGGAATGGAGTTTGCTGAAGTGCGTCATTACCAAAATGGTGATGATGTTCGCACCATTGACTGGCGAGTGACTGCACGTACCGGTGTGGCTCACACAAAATTGTTTGTCGAAGAGCGTGAACGCCCTATTCTGCTGCTCATCGATTTAAGTCATAGTGCATACTTTGGTTCGCAACTTTTATTGCAGTCAGTACAAATAGCACACCTGGCTACCACACTTGGCTGGAATGCTATTAATCATGGCGATCGTTTAGGGGCATTAATTGCCAGTGAAGCAACACATTTAGAGCTCAAACCGCGCAGCCGACGCCAAGGGATTTTGCAATTAACCTCTGGTTTAATTGATGTACACCAAAAGCAATTAAATCAAATTAATCAGCTAGCCTCAGCCCCTGACCACCTGTTCAAAGCTTGTCAGCGTTTACAACGTATTGCAAAGCCAGGCTCATTGATTTGGATTATAACTGACGGCCAACACATTAATCAGCAATGTTTAGCACCGCTTACTGAGTTATCTCGGCACTGTGACATTGGCGCATTCATCGTCACTGACCCACTCAGACAAGGCACATTAGCTTTACCTAAACAATTTACTTTACCCGTACGAGATGGCCATCAACAATTAACTTTAACTCGCCAAAGTTACGATGCATGGTTAACAAACCAACAATCACAACAGCAGCAATTTATTAGTTTAATGAATTTGATTAAAGTACAACCTAAATTAATTGATGCCGCTAAACCACTGAGCGCCCAATTGGATATTTTACGTTAAATGACAACTTCAAATTTACCAATGCCGCCAACAACAGCCGATGCCAGTGCTTCTCCACTAGCACAATTAAATGACATCCAATTACCCGACCCCATTAGTGCTATGCCTATCGCACCCGGTTATTGGATAATTGCGGCATTAATTATCGCTATTGCCATATGGTTTGCATACAGAATATACAAACAATATCAATACCATGCACCCAGAAAAAAAGCATTGTCACTGCTGGATCAGTACGACATTAACGATGACAATTTTGCAGCCCAGGTAAACAGTTTACTTAAACGAACCGCAATGACTTATCTGCCACGAGAAAGCCTAGCCAAGCTAAATGGCCAACCCTGGTTTGACTGGCTCGACAGCAGGCTACCTAGCAAGCAACAACATGTAATAGGTGAATTACTGTTTAAGCGTCATCAGGCCAATGGCTTAACTGCGGACGAAAAGCAGCAATTAGCGCTGTTGGCAAAAATATGGCTAAGCAATAAAAAGCCGTTTAGTGACCCGTCATTAACCACTTATCTGCATACGCAGGAGGCCTAATGCTAGCATTATATTGGCCTTGGCTTTTACTGCTACTCCCTTTGCCCTTATTGATTAAGCAAACCAAAACACACGAGGTTGGTGGGCACTTACACATTCCGGGCATTGCCAGTGGCATCACAGTCGCTCACACCCGAAAAAACAAACACAGTCGTAAACGTTATTGGTTAATGTGGGCATTGTTATTAATTGCTATCGCAAGACCACAATGGCTTGGCGATCCCATAGAGTTACCCTCTAAAGGTCGCGATTTGATGGTGGCCGTTGACTTATCTGGCAGTATGCAAATTGAAGACATGGTCATTAATGGTCAAACAGTTAATCGTTTTACGTTAATTCAGCATGTGCTCAGTGACTTTATTGAACGTCGTAAAGGCGACAGGCTTGGACTAATTTTGTTTGCTGACCATGCGTACCTGCAAGCCCCATTAACCTTGGACCGCCGCTCTGTTGCAACCTTTTTAAAAGATGCACAAATTGGTTTAGTTGGCAAGCAAACCGCCATTGGTGAAGCCATTGCTCTAGCCGTAAAACGGTTTGATCAAGTAGGCGAAAGTAACCGTGTATTAATTTTATTAACCGACGGTTCAAACAATGCGGGCAATATTGAGCCCGAAGTTGCAGCGCAAATAGCAGCCAAACGCAATATTACCATTTACACCATTGGAGTGGGTGCTGATGTATTAGAGCGCCGAACCATATTTGGCAAAGAACGCATTAATCCATCAATGGATTTAGATGAAACACAATTGAAAAAACTCGCAGAAATGACCAATGGCTATTATTTTAGAGCGCGAAACACTGAAGAGTTAGACAGCATATATCAACAAATCGATAAACTCGAACCCGTTAGCCGAGACCAAATCAGCTATCGTCCTAAAAGCGAACTCTTCTATTGGCCTTTGTTATTGTCATTCATCATGAGTTTACTCATCGTTTTGCAACAACAATGGCCAACGGTTTTCGCCTCTAAAAATGCAAATAAGGAGGCAAACTAATCATGGTGCATTTTATTCGACCTGAATGGCTGTTAGCCTTGCTTCCTGTCGCTTTAATTAGCTTATTATTTTGGCGTAGACATAGCCAACAATCTGCATGGAAACAATATATAGCACCACATTTAAGCCAACTGTTAATTACCCAAAATCTGGATAATAAAAGCCAGCCCAAATGGTTACTTATTTTATGCTGGTTGATTGCGGTTATTGCTTTAGCTGGCCCTGCAATTAATAAACAAAATTTACCTGTATTTGCCACAGAGCAAGGCAGAGTGTTGATAATGGACATGTCTTTGTCCATGTACGCGACCGATTTAAGCCCAAATCGTTTGTCATATGCTCGGTTTCGCGCAACTGATTTATTAGCAGAATTAAAAGAAGGTGAAACAGGCCTTATCGCCTACGCAGGAGACGCCTACACCATAAGTCCGTTAACTCGTGACACTGCAACAATTTTAAACTTACTCCCCACCCTATCACCCGATATCATGCCAACTAAAGGCTCTAATCTTGCATCAGCTCTGAGCTTAGCCCAGGACTTACTGGCTCAAGGCGGACATGTGCACGGTGATATTATTGTCCTCACTGACGGTGTGTCAGACAGCCAATTTAATTACGCTGTTAAAGAATTAAAAAATAGCCGTTATCGATTATCCATTATGGCCTTTGGTAGCCAACAAGGTGCCCCAATTAGCTTAGGTGACGGCCAATTACTGCGCGATAACAGCAACGAAGTGGTCGTTGCCAAAACAGATTATGGCTTACTGCAAAAACTCGCTCAGCAACATCAAGGTATCTTAGTGCCAGCCCAAACCGATGGTAGTGATATTGATACCCTAACTGACTGGCTAGCGGTAGAAGGTGAGGCAACAGAAACAGATTTAGCCGGCGAATCCTGGCAAGACCTAGGCCCCTATCTCGCCTTATTGTTAGTATTGCCAATGCTAATGAGCTTTCGTCAAGGGTTACTGAATGTGATGTTAAATCCATTGTTTTTGCTCGGTGCGCTGCTCAGTATCAACATGATAAACAGCCAACCAGTGCAAGCCTCCCTTTGGCAAGACCTATGGCAAACTCAAGATCAGCAAGCACAATCTGCGTTTGAACAAGGTGAGTTTGCTAAAGCGGCTGACACCTTTGAAAGTCAACAATGGCAAGCATCGGCACATTACAAAGCGGGCAATTACCAACACGCGCTTGAAGGTTTTGAGCAAGATAACAGTGCCAATGGCCTGTACAATCAAGGCAACGCCCTAATGCAACTTAATCATTATCAAGAAGCAATTAATCGTTACCAGCAAGCCCTTAAAATGCAAACACCATTTGTAGAAGCTCAGCAAAATCTTGAGTTAGCAATGAAATTGCTTGAGCAGCAAGCAGAACAATCACCTAATCAACAACAATCTGGTGACGGTGAGCAATCAAACCAAAATAACTCAAGTTCAGATCAATCTAACGCAAGTGATTCATCTTCGTCACAACAATCACAGTCAGAACAAAACGGTGATCAACAGCAGAATAATCAAGGTGAGCAGCAATCACAAAATGATGCTGAAAACCAACATCAATCACCACAAGATGACAATAGCGAACAGTCTAGTGACCCACAACAAAGTGCATCTGACGACCAAAAAAATGAGAATCAGCAATCATCTGGCACGCAGCAGCAAGCTGGTGAGCAACAAGAGCCTAATAGCCCTGAGGCGGATGAGCAATCGGCCAGCGACAGCACTCAAAGTGATATGCAGTCACAACCATCTGGACAACAGCCAAGCGACGAGCCATTAAGCAACGAAGCCAGCATGCAAGCGGCGGCTCAAGAAGCAGAAGAGCAAGCAAATCAGCAACAGCAAATGAGCGCGAGCTCAGCAACAGAACCATCGTCACAGCAACCTCAAGGAGAGCCTGCTGAAACGATTTCTGCATCGCAAATTAACCCAGATGATTTACCCGCTGACATGCAACGAGCCTTGCGTGCCATCAACGAAGATCCACAAGTGCTGATCCGTAATAAAATGCAGCTTGAATACCAAAAACGCCGTCAAAATAGTCAACCGTCTAAGGATAATGAACAGTGGTAATCAGAACTCTATTTAGCCTATTGCTATTTATCATTGCTTCGCCCGCTTTTGCGCTAACTCAAGTACAAGCCACTGTCGATAGAAACCCCGTGGCCGAAGGTGAGTATTTTGTACTCGATATCGTAGCCGATGATGATCTTAACGCGGGCGCTCTCGATACATCAGTATTATTAGACGATTTTATTGTCGGTCGCACCAGTGTTGGTCGTAGCACTAAAATGATTAATTTTGACACCACGCGCGAAACCCGCTGGCAAGTGTTACTCTCACCTAAATCAACTGGCACAGTCATTATTCCGGCGTTTAACATTAACAATGTCAGCTCAACACCCATCGCGTTAAAAGTATTACCCTCTGGCGCATCAGCCGATGAGCTCGACAATGTTTTTATTAAAGTAGAAACAAACGCGACTGAAGCTTATGTTGGCCAATTAATTACCTATAAAGTTAAATTGTATCTCGCTGTAGAACTTCAACGCGGAGTGTTAAGCGCCCCCGCAGTAGAAGGGGCACAAATAAAACAAATTGGCGAAGATAAAGATGGCAGCGAAATACTCGATGGTCGCCGTTTTAGAGTGATTGAACGCACCTACGGGATTATTGCCGATCTGCCAGGCGAACTTGTCATCAATGGTGCAAGCTTCTCAGGTGATGTATTAGTTGAAGCACCTCGTCGCGGGGGAATGTTTGGTTTTAATGAAAGCAGACCGATGCAAACCGAAGCTGAACGCGAAGTGATTCAAATCAATTCAACTCCTGCAAGTTACCAGGGCAAATGGTTAGTTAGCGACATTGCAATGCTAAAAGAAACCTGGCCAGACGATGTCAGCGAGTTTGAAGTAGGTAGCCCAATCACCCGCACTATCAGCCTTATTGCGTCCAATACCGACGACACGAGCCTGCCCGATATTGATATTCCGTTAGCTGAAGGATTAAAAGCGTACCCAGAAAAACCTGTTAGACAAACCTTTGTACGCGACAATCAAGTGGTGTCGCAATACAGCTTAACCACGGCCATAGTACCGACAAAACCTGGCACTTATACCCTTCCAGAAATTCGCGTGCCATGGTGGAATCCACATCTAAAAAAACAACAGTATGCAACCCTACCTGAACGCACAATTGAGGTCATTGGTAGCAGTGCAGCCACAACAGATATACCAGCGGCGGACAGCTTTAGTCCTGCCAGTAACCAAGAATATTGGCCCCTCATCGCCGCGGTATTCGCCTTACTATGGCTGATAACCTTAGTGCTATGGCGCAGGGCAGTTGCCGCAAGTTATTCATACAACCCACAACATGATATACACTCAAAAGCTGATGCTCCGCGTAAAACAGCCACTACAGGGTTAAATGCGATAATGCATGCATGTGATAAAAATGATAGCAGCGCCGCAATCACAGCCGTGCAGGCCTATTTTAGTGAGCGTTTAGGGCAGCCAATGACACTGAGCCAAATTAGCGCTTTATCAACACCGCTAGCTCAGGCCATTCATAAACTGCAAGCCGATAAATACAGCCGCCAACCACAGGCGATGGATAAAAAATCATTAATGGACGCCATTCTGGCTTACAAAGAGCAACCCCAGGCTTATAAAAAACCACTCATCGCAGACCTAAACCCTTAACCGTCCATTAGGTTTACTCCAATCACCCCAGCTCAAATTTATCGCTGGGGTGATTTGTCTTGCTATTCCCCTTTAGGGTTTTTAAGCTATTGAACATGTTTAACTAAAAAAAGTTAAAAAATGTTCGGACGCTTGCGAAATAAAAAGACTGATGTCGCGGTCTTATCTGACATGGTAGCAAAACAACGACGATACGATAGCCTTGTCAGGGCACTTCATACCGACATATTCCGTTACGCCTTTTGGCTTTGTGGCGATAAACATGTTGCTGAAGATATCACTCAAGAAACGTTCTTACGAGCGTGGCGCGCTTTAGACTCTTTAAAAGATGACAAAGCGGCAAAGGCTTGGTTAATCACTATTTTACGACGCGAGAATGCCAGACGCTTTGAGCGCAAACAATTTGACTACAGTGATGTCGAGCAAGAGTTATTAGAAGATGTATTTTCAACCAGTAATGAAGATGAAACCGAACAATACTGGCTACGGCGCCAAATAGGTAAGCTTGATATCGAGTATCGTGAACCATTGTTATTGCAACTTATTGGTGGTTTTAGCGGTGATGAAATTGCCGATATGCTCGAACTAAATCGCAATACAGTCATGACACGTTTATTTAGAGCGCGTAACCAATTAAAAGAAGCATTAGAAGCACCCGAGGTAAGAGGTCAATCAAATGGATGATCTACAATTTCGTCGCCAGGCATATGGCGATCCAAATAATCAATCTGACGAGTTTTTAGCACACCTTGCTGAAAACAAAGACGATGCTGAATTTGTCAAAGACCTAAAAGCATTTGATAAAAAGTTAACCGCGGCATTACACATTGATGTGCCAAATGATTTAGCTGAAAAGTTACTGTTACGACAGCAATTAAGCGAACACCAAAACAGTAAAAAACGTGGCCGTTACATGATGGCAATGGCTGCGTCGATTGCTTTTGTGGTGGGCATTAGTGTGAGTTTATTGCGTTTAACACCCATTAACTTATCTGAAAACTCATTAGCCCACGTGCACCATGAAACCAAAGCATTAATCATGGAGCAAGATATTGGCTTTAACGACGTTAATTTTAAACTCGCAAGTGTAAAAGGCCTAAGCGAGTCTAAATTTATCAAGCAACCTGGACGCGTTTTTTATACTTCGTTTTGTGACTTTCAAGGCGTGAAGTCTTTGCACTTGGTGATGGCTGATGAATTAGGCAATAAAGTGACCTTGTTTATCGTACCGACAGAGAGCCGCATGGTATTAGAAGAAGCCTTTGCTGATAATCAATTTAAAGGTAAAAGTTTTCAAACAGCAGATACCTATATGATTTTGGTCGGTGAGCCAGCATCTGATTTAGAATTCGTTCAAAATGAAGTCGAAAATACTTTTATATAACTGTATCAATTGTTGACTAAAACCCGCTACTTCGTTGAATAGCGGGTTTTTTATTGTTTAAATTTCAAAGTGTGATATTGCGCAAACTTCTGCTAGGATTGCGGCCATAAAAATAATTCAATGGACGCATTATGGACATTCAAACACCAATTATCATTACTTTTATCGGTTACCTCGCATTAATGATGGGCATAGGTTATTGGGCTTATCGTAAAACAGACACAGTAGACGACTATATTCTTGGTGGAAGAAAGATGGGTCCAGCCGTAACAGCCCTCAGTGTAGGGGCTTCTGATATGTCAGGCTGGCTATTATTAGGTTTGCCTGGAGCGGTTTATTTAAGTGGTCTGGGTGAGGCTTGGATTGGTTTTGGATTGATTATCGGTGCATGGTTTAACTGGTTATTTGTTGCCAAGCGCTTGCGTATTTACACCCAAATGGCAGATAACTCGCTCACACTTCCAGACTTTTTCGAAAATCGCTTTAATGATAGCCATGGGTTATTAAGAGTCGTTTCGGCTGTGACCATTTTAGTTTTTTTCACCTTTTATGCCTCTTCTGGCATGGTGGGTGGTGCCATATTATTTGAAAAGGTATTTGGTCTAGACTACACCACAGCTCTGGTAATTGGTTCGTTTATTATTGTTTCTTATACTTTTATTGGTGGTTTCTTTGCAGTAAGTTGGACCGACTTCTTTCAAGGCTGTTTAATGTTAATTGCCTTACTGATTGTGCCGGTTACCATATTTAGTCAACCTGACACTCAAATAGGATTTGAGCAAATCGACCCAGCAATGTTGTCATTTATTAACGATGACACCACAGTATTAGGCCTAGTATCGCTTCTTGCGTGGGGCTTAGGATATTTTGGACAACCCCATATTTTGTCGCGTTTTATGGCTATAGGCGATCCAAAAGAGTTAGTGCTGTCTCGACGAATAGCCATGAGTTGGATGGTGTTATCGTTAATTGGTGCACTGGCAACAGGGATTGCAGGCAGCTTATATTTTGCCGCAAATCCATTAGAAAACGCTGAAACGGTCTTTATTAATCTTGCTCACGTTGCATTTAACCCGTGGATTGGTGGCTTGCTGATTGCCGCTATTCTTTCAGCCATTATGAGCACTATTGACTCTCAACTACTTGTTTGCTCGAGTGTGATCACCGAAGACTTTTACCTTAAATGGTTACGCCCAAAAGCCACTGATAAAGAACTCATGTTGGTTGGCAGAATAGGTGTTATCGCAATTGCTCTGGTGGCTGGCATTGTGGCGCTTAACCCAGAAAGCAGCGTCCTTGGCCTTGTAAGCTATGCGTGGGCAGGTTTTGGGGCAGCATTTGGACCCGTAATATTATTGTCGTTGTTTTGGCGTGGTTATAGTCGTAATGGTGCGGTATTAACCATTGTCGTAGGCGCTATAACGGTAGTGGCCTGGAAACAGCTTTCTGGTGGCATATTCGATTTATATGAAATTGTACCAGGTTTTGTATTGGCTACATTAGTCGGTATTGTGGTGAGTAAATTATCCCCACCAGCCCCTAAAACCATTGCGGACTTTGACCGTTTTAATGATTCATTAAAGTCATAACCAACACTAGATAACACTAGGTAACACAACCATATCAATGAGGTTGTGTTACCCTCCCACCATCTGTTCCGTCCAATTAAACTACCCCTTGATTTTTAACGTTTATTTTACATTTTATTTGCATGAATAAATTTTAATTAATTTATTTATTAAAAATGTGAGCAAGCCATATTTACATATACTGCTATGGTATCAACCACCTAGAACACCACAAAACCAAAAATTAACCTAATATTAACAACAACTAACATCTGGTCGGAGTTGTTGGCAACATGGCACTTACCTAAGATGCCACAAACTTAACACCATAAGTGGTCCTACAAGTTAACATTTGCAGGTCATGATAATAATAAATGGAAATAATAATGAATAAGTTCAATAAGACTCTTCTTGCTTCAGCCGTGTTAATGGCCAGCGCTCAAGCATCTGCTGCGGGGTTTCAACTTAACAGCCAATCAGCGACCGGTATTGGTCGTGCTATGGCTGGCGATGCCGTCATTGCCGACAATGCATCTGTTTTATCACGTAACCCAGCAGCCATGGCATTATTTGATAACACCTCATTTTCTTTAGGTGCCGTTTACGCCGATATCGATGTGTCAGTTTCTGATGTCACTGGTTCATACGGTGGTCAGGATGTTGACTATGGCAGCGAACACGATGCTGCAGAGTCAAAAGTTATCCCAAATTTTTATTACATCAACCCAATTGATGATAAATGGGCTTTTGGTGTTGCCGCATTTAGTAACTATGGAACAGGTACAGATTTAACCTCATTAGCAGACAGAACCCCTACCCTTGGGGGTAATGCCGTACCATTACCAACCCCTGTCGATTTACTGGGTAATACTGAAGTAGTTACCATTAACCTAAACACCAGTGTTTCATACCGTATTAATGACCAATGGAGCCTTGGCTTAGGCCTTGATGCTGTTTATGGCAGTGGCACCTTAACTCGTACCACTGAAAATACTCAAATTGGTACTATTGTTGACGTAGAGGCCGACGGTTGGGCATTAGGCGGTATTGCTGGTGTAGTGTATGAAATGAATCAAGATAATCGTTTTGGCCTAAGCTATCGTTTAAGCCCAACATTAACCGCTAAAGGTGATGTGAATTATGCTTATTCTGAATATAACGAAATTGATATCCCAATTGCCGACATTGCTCAATTTGCCGGGTTCCACCAGCTAACCAATGATTTTGCAGTGCATTACACCGCACAATGGACCAACTGGAGCAAGTTTGACAAAATCGAAGTCATTGATGGCGACAACGGTGCAGCACAAACTGATCTAAAAGAATATCATTGGAAAGATTCATGGTTTCTTAGCTTAGGCGCAACTTACAATCTAAGTGAAGATTGGACATTACGTGCAGGTATTGCCACTGACGAAGGTGTTGTTGATGAGCATTCTTCGCTGTCAATTCCTGATTCTGACCGTACTTGGTATACCGCAGGTGTAAGTTACGACCTCACCAACAAATCAAGCGTTGATTTTGGCATTGCTTTTGTTCGCGGTAAAGATGTTACAGTGTTAGAAAACAGTGCAATTTTGCCCATGGTTACGGGCTTAGACAGTGAAATATCAGCACAAACACGCTCAAATGCTGTGTATTATTCAGTGCAATACAACTACAGTTTTTAAGCCAAAGATTAATTAAGAACACCCTTTAGAGCATCGCCTAAAGTAAGCCGTTCTGTTAACTCAAGCAATTTCAACCAAGCCGCCTTTTACTTGTTAATGGGCGGTTTTTTTATATCTATTCGAGCTAATATATGAAATTTTTCTAATAAACCTATTGCGTAAAAAACCAAAGTTCATTAGAATTTTCTTATAGACTTTGTAAAGGTGGTATTATTATGTCTCGGTTAATCAGCTCTTTCTCTCTCATCGCAATAATTTGCTCAATGAGTTATTTCCCCGTAGGGTCATCTCAAGAGTTTGACACTTTGACGCTTCAATATGCAACTCACCTACAAACACGAGTTTTTGACGCAAAAGTTGAACCCATTAAAGCGGCAACGGTATCTGCGCAAACATCAGGTCGCATAATTAATATCCATTACGATGTTAATGATTTAGTGCCTCAAGGTGCGGCCCTGCTTGAAATAACCAACAAAGAACAAGGGGCGAGCTTAGCAGGCGCTGAAGCTGAATTAGCAAAAGCACAAGCCGTTTACAGTGAGGCTCAAGCGCAATACATCCGCTATAAAGAACTGTTTCCCAAAGGGGCTATTTCAAAAGGAGCTATGGATGAAGCAACCGCTGAAGCCAAAGCGGCAAAGCAAGCTGTTAGTGCCGCAAGAGCTCAACTGATTAAAGCAAAAGAAAGCCTAAACTACACCATAGTCAGTGCTCCATTTAGCGGCCGTGTGACTCAACGCTTTGTTGAACAAGGCGAAACCATCTCTTACGGCCAAGCGCTGTTTTCGGGTTACGACACCGAGCAGCTTAGAGTGGTTTTTCAGGTGTCACAGCAAGATTTAGCATTTATCAGGCAACTTGACCTTATTCGCATTCAACTCGCAGATGGCCAAGAAATTACAGCAACTGACATCAACCCATATCACTTTGCTGACGCTCAAACTCATAGCCATACTGTTAGGGTAAACTTTGCCAACCCAAATAGCACCGCCCCCCTTGTTGGCCAGTGGGCCAAAGTCATGTTTGAGCAACCAAGCAAACCGACATTATTGGTGCCGATGTCTGCTATTCATCGTGTTGGCGATCTCACCTCGGTATACCGTAAAAATGGCGACAAGCTTGTGCTTAACCAAGTACGCTTGGGGGTTGTAGATCACATCAATCTGCAAGCACAAGTACTATCAGGATTAATGCCATCTGATGAAATTGTTATCGACGCTGCCCAATATTTAATACACAGCCGCGCCGCTAAAGCGAAGGAGTAATGTATGTCTCCTGAAAAACGTTCAACTCGTTTAGGGATCTCTGGCCGTATAGCCAAAGCCTTTCAAAATAGCGCTATCACCCCGTTACTCGCCATTTTAGGCCTATTACTCGGTATTTTTGCTGTCATCATTACCCCCAAAGAAGAAGAACCGCAAATTGATGTCACCTTTGCCGATGTGTTTATTCCTTACCCTGGTGCAACACCAACTGAAGTTGAGCACCAGGTGACACTGCCTGCTGAACAAATCATTTCTGAAATTAAAGGCATCGACACCCTGTATTCTTTTTCACAACCCGACGGTGCATTGATTATTGCTATCTTTGAGGTGGGCGTTCCACGTGATGAAGCGGTAGTTAACCTTTATAACCAGCTGTATTCCAATCGCGATAAATTTAATTACGCTGCGGGAATTGGGGAGCCATTAATAAAACCCCGCGGTATTGATGATGTGCCCATTGTCGGATTAACCCTTTGGTCTGAAGATCCTAGCATGACAGCAGAGCAGCTAACCTCTGTGGCCTCTGTGATTGAAACCGAGCTTAAACGGATCCCCGGCACCCGAGAGATTTACAGTCAAGGGCAACATGAACTGGTATTAAATGTACGTTTAGATCCAATCAAAATGAACAGTTACGGTGTCACCTTTACAGACATCAGCAGTGCACTTCAAGACAATAATCAAACCTCTGCACTTGGTTCTCTGACGCAGTATAATCAAGAAGTTAAACTAAAAACAGGTGAGTTCTTACGTAATATTGATGACGTTAAAAACCTATTAATTAAAGTCAACACTGCCACCACCACAGGCGCTGCAGGTGTAGTGTATTTATCTGACATAGCCGAGATTCAATTACAAAGTGACATTCCTAAACAAAATGTTTGGCATGTGAATCAACAAGGCAGTTACCCGGCTGTCACCATTGCTATTGGCAAGCAAGCTGGCCAAAATGCAGTGGATATTGCCAATGCGGTGCTTTCAAAAATAGATGCCGTCGACAATGTGTTGATCCCCGACAATGTTAACGTCGCGATATCGCGCAATTACGGTCAAACCGCAGGTGACAAGTCTAATACACTTATTTTTAAACTCATATTTGCCACCTGTGCCGTAGTGCTGTTAGTGCTGTTTACTATGGGAGTTCGTGAGTCTGCGGTCGTAGGTATCGCCATTATCATCACGCTTGCCATTACCTTATTTGCATCCTGGGCGTGGGGGTTTACGTTAAATCGAATATCATTATTTGCCCTCATCTTCTCAATTGGGATTTTGGTTGATGATGCGATTGTGGTGGTCGAAAACATTCATCGCCATATGGCGCTTAGCAATAAACCCATGATTGAACTTATTCCACTTGCGGTTGATGAAGTGGGGGGGCCAACCATTTTAGCCACCTTTACCGTTATTGCGGCATTGCTGCCAATGGCATTTGTGTCCGGACTCATGGGACCATATATGAGCCCTATTCCTATAAACGCCAGTATGGGAATGCTTATTTCACTGCTCATTGCCTTTATTATGACACCATGGTTGAGTGGCCATTTACTCAAAGAGCATAAACATCACAGTAATAGCGAACCTTATACCGAATCAGAAACAGCATTGACGCGCTTGTTCACCAAATTAATGAGCCCCTTTCTCATTGGTGAACATGCAGGTAAAGCACGCAAAGGCCTAGCACTTGGTATTATGTTGCTCATCGCATTCGCAGTAGCCTTGCCAGTATTTCAAGCGGTAGTGTTAAAAATGCTGCCATTTGATAATAAATCTGAGTTTCAGGTGATGGTTGATATGCCTGAAGGCACACCTGTTGAACAAACCCAGCGAGTGTTACAAGATTTAAGTCAGTACCTAACAACCATTGAAGAAATCGAACACATTCAGCTTTATGCTGGCACTCATGCACCGATGAATTTTAATGGTTTAGTACGGCATTACTTTTTACGCAGCAGCCAAGAGCTGGGCGACATTCAAGTTAATTTAGTTGATAAACAATACAGAGACCGTGACAGCCACACGATAGCGTCATCGGTACGGGAGCCATTACAAAACATCGCATTAAAATATAATGCCAATGTCAAAATAGTTGAAGTTCCCCCCGGGCCACCGGTGTGGTCTCCTATTGTTGCTGAAGTCTATGCCCCCACCACTGCACAGCGAGAACAAGCAGCCAATGATTTATTGCAACGCTTTAAACAGACAGAATATGTTGTCGACATGGACATCTTCTTGCCAGCTCAGCAACAGCAATGGCAAGTGATAATCGATCGCAATAAAGCCCGTTTATTAGGCGTGTCCTATAGCAGTATTGTTCAAGCCATCAGTAGTGCAGTTAATGGTGATGACGCGAGTTACTTGCACCTTGAAAATCGTAAACACCCAACACCAATCCGCCTACAGGTGAACGAAGCCGCCAAGGTAGATTTACTGCAAGTGTTGCAGTTACATTTAGCGAGCCAAAGCGGTGAGCATATTGCACTTAATGAGCTTGTGAATATAAAACAACAAGCAATTAACGCAGCTATTGTTCACAAAAATATGGTGCCGATGATCATGGTAGTTGCAGATATGGCAGGCCCTACAGGCAGCCCACTGTATGGGATGTTTGATATGGTCAGTCAAATTAATCATGAAACAGAACAAGGTGAGCTTAAATACCCTATTGTTCAACGTTTTGTAGAACAACCAGATGGCTTAACCGACGTCGCTATTTTATGGGATGGCGAGTGGAAAATTACCTACGAAACCTTTAGGGACATGGGGATTGCCTATGCCGTGGGCATGATAGCCATTTACCTGCTCGTGGTCGGGCAATTTAAGTCTTATATTGTGCCCCTTATCATTATGGCACCCATTCCATTAACTGTGATTGGTGTTATGCCAGGACACGCACTACTAGGAGCGCAATTTACAGCGCCATCAATGATAGGGATGATAGCTCTGGCAGGAATAATCGTGCGTAACTCAATATTACTGGTCGATTTTATAAATCAGCAAACGGCGGCAGGCGTTTCATTTGAACAGGCCGTGATCCACTCAGGAGCCGTTCGAGCAAAACCCATTATGCTAACGGCACTGGCTGCAATTATTGGTGCATTGTTTATTATCGACGACCCTATTTTTAATGGGCTAGCAATAAGCTTAATTTTCGGGATTTTTATCTCAACCATTTTAACGCTTATCGTTATCCCCGTTCTTTATTTTTCAGTAATGAAATCAAAATTAACGACAAAAACAAACTAGTTACTCATGCTAATTAACCGGGTGTTACACCCAAAGGAGCTCGATATGTCATTAGAAAGAAGTATTATGGCCTTTGCAGGCTTTATGGTTTTATTGTCTTTAGTGCTTATGGCAACCGTTAGCCAACATTTTATCTGGCTTACTGTGTTTGTTGGCGCTAACCTATTACAAAGTGCCTTTACAGGTTTTTGCCCTGCTGCCATCATTATGAAAAAGATGGGTATTAAAACAGCAGCAGAAATTGCCCTAGGTAAATAACCGTATTGGGTTAACAACAAGGAACACCTGTTGAAAAAATCTATGCTCAAAACAATCAAACCTATGTTGACCGTACTGCTATTGGTGTCGGGATGCCTAACAACACCTTTGTTTGCGACAGAGCAACAAGGTTCTGTCGCATGGCAAAAAATTCACCAAAACGCCACATTAATTGACGTGCGTACAGCTGAAGAGTTTGCAGCAGGCCATATTGAAGGGGCGATTAATATTCCATTTGAAAATATCGTTACCGAGCTAGCCAAACTCAATATCGCTAAAAATACCGAAGTCGTGTTGTATTGTCGCAGTGGACGCCGAAGTGGCATTGCGCAAGATGCGTTAATCGAGCAAGGTTACACTGCAACCTATAATGCCGGTGGTTTTGATACATTAATGTCTACGCGTTAACTAAATAGCCTTATACCCCTAATCAACCTGAATATGCATGTTGCTGATCTTCTTCAGGTTGATTGGGTTTATCATAAGGCCACTTTTAAACAGTAAGTTTCCTACCTCAACAATTTCTACAAAAAATAGCCCATCTCAAATAACAGTAAATCTGGATAAACTCAAATTAAACAACACTCTACACTAATAAATTCGATATAAGCGCGATGTCACGTATAAATGCAATATAGTGAATGTAACGCTAAACCACTTATCATACCAATCAGTAAGAATGGGATCATTCTTACATCGCTTATAAAGGTCGTTAGGAATGTTGAAGGTAGAACAACGAGCTCGCTGCAATTTCTGCCTTATTTTAAGCGATTTCTCTTACGCTATCTCTGATCACTTATTTATCCAGATTTGGATTAACCAACGCTAGAAAGCATAAAAAATTTAAATAAATATTTTCGCATATTTTGCACTTTAACCACTTTTTTTAGTAAAGCGCTTTCATCAAGCTCAATGTCTTTATACATAGCTATACCGCCTACTAATCTATCGCAACACATCAGAATATTTATTCACATATAACAAATTAAAAATCAAAATCAATCAATTGCAACACGTTGGCAGCACCCCTATTTTGTTAACATTTTGTTTACATAATGTTATTTTTTGATTACATTTTGTCCCGTTAAGCAGAATAGCTTAACTGTAAACATAATTATAATGACCTATTTTTACCCTGATAACATGGAAGATAAAATGAAAAACAACCCCAAAAAAATAACGATGCTGAGCATGACAGCACTCGCTTTAGCTGTCTCGACCCATATCAATGCGCTACCGTTACAACCGTCAATTTCCATTAATAATCAACAAATTGAACAGCAATCACCATTACCTAAACGCTATATTGTGAAGTTTAGAAACGACAATGCTGCACAAGTGATGAACGACATTGCCATCAGCCAAAGTGCCAGCAATGACACAAATTTAAATAGCATGGACTATCAACCTCGTTCAAATGAGGTGTTTACTCAGCTAAGAGCACTCAACAGTGTCAAAGCTCGAGAGATGAAACGAATTGGTCGAAGCAATAGTTATTCAGCAAAACTCGACAGCGCCTCAATTAAAGCACTGCGTTTACGCCAAGATGTAGAATATGTCGAAGAAGATTTACCCCGTCGCCTATTAGCAGAAACCACACCTTGGGGACAAACTTATGTGGGTGCAACCGTGCTCAGCGACAGCCAGACAGGTAATCGCAGCATTTGTATCATTGACTCAGGTTACGACCGAAGCCACAACGATTTAAGCGGTAATAATGTTACAGGCACAAACAACTCTGGCACGGGTAACTGGTATCAACCTGGCAATAATAATGCCCACGGCACGCATGTAGCAGGTACGATTGCCGCTATTGCTAACAATGAAGGCGTAGTAGGTGTTATGCCAAATCAAAATGCCAATATTCATGTTGTTAAAGTGTTTAACGAAGCTGGCTGGGGTTATTCATCTTCATTAGTGTCAGCAATTGATACCTGCGTGAATTCAGGTGGCGCCAATGTTGTCACCATGAGCTTAGGTGGTAGCGGTTCAAGCACCACTGAGCGCAATGCATTAAACACCCATTATAACAATGGAGTGTTACTGATTGCTGCAGCAGGTAATGCTGGCGACAGCAGTTACAGTTACCCAGCCTCATACGACAGTGTCGTGTCAGTTGCAGCGGTTGATAGTAATCGCGATCATGCTGCATTTTCACAATATACCGATCAGGTTGAAATCTCGGGTCCAGGAGAGGCCATTTTATCGACTGTCACTGTCGGTGAGGGCCGTACAGCCGATATTATCATTGCAGGCCAATCATACTTTAACAATGGCGTTGTTCCGCATAATCGCCTAACGCCATCAGGTAGCAGTTATGCTGCCGCGCCAATTAATGCAAGTGCAACCGCAGTTTTAGCAGAGTGCTCGGTCAATGGTACAAGCTTTAATTGTGGCAACATGAGCAACAAAATCTGTTTGGTTGAACGTATTGGCAACCAAGGTACAAGCTACCCTGAAATTAATGCTGTTAAGGCGTGTAAAACTGCTGGGGCGAGTGGCGTTATTGTATACAGTAATACCGCACTGCCAGGTTTACAGAATCCATTTTTAGTCGATGCCAATAGTGAAATATTAATCCCATCCATGTCAGTTGACCGCACTACAGGCTTAGCCTTAAAAGCTAAAATAGGCCAAACAGTAACGGTATCTAACTTAGGTAATCAAGATTATGAATATTACAATGGCACATCAATGGCGACACCACATGTTTCAGGTGTTGCTACCTTAGTTTGGAGTTATCATCCTGAATGTAGCGCAGCTCAAATCCGTTCAGCGTTAAATGCTACAGCCGATGATTTGAATGTTGCAGGCCGTGATAACAAAACTGGCTTTGGTATGGTAAACGCAACTGCAGCAAAAGCTTACCTAGATGAATCTTGTAATGGCCCTACTGATCCTGGAACAGGTTCTGGTGATAATGTTCTGGTTAAAGGTGTAGCCAAAACCGGTTTAGCAGGCGCCAAGAATGATGAGCTCTACTATTCATTTGACGTACCAGCAGGCGTTACAAACTTAAGTTTTACCATGAGCGGTGGTACAGGCGATGCAGATTTATATGTACAGTATGGCGCATCCCCAACAACCAGTAGCTATGATTGTCGACCATGGAAAAGCGGTAATGCAGAATCATGCCCAATATCGACAGCACAAGCTGGCACTTATTATGTAATGGTACAAGGTTACAGTGCGTTTAGTGGCGTAAGCTTAGTGGCTAATTACACTGAATCGACATCAGGTGGTGGCACTGGTGGCGCGGCAACATACACCAATACAAATAACTATACTATCCCAGATAACAACACCACAGGCATTACGAGTCCGATTACAGTAACTCGTACTGGCGACTCTGGAACGGTTTCCGTGTCGGTAGGCGTTGTTCACACTTATATTGGTGACTTAACAATTCAACTTGTAAGCCCAACAGGTCAAACGGTTGTGTTGCATAACAAGACTGGAGGCGGCACAGATAATATTAACCAGACCTATTCTGCAAATATGACAGGTGTTGAATCAAGTGGTATTTGGTCACTCAAGGCTGTTGACAGTGCAAGACGAGATACCGGATATATCGATACTTGGAGCTTAAGTTTCCAATAACCATTTACTCGCTCAAAAATAGCCACTCATGTGGCTATTTTTTATAGGTTAAGTTTTAGGGGATAAAACAGTTTTACTGGGTATTCAACATTGCTGGTTGTTGAATTTTAGTGATCACATCGAAAATAGTAGCAAATGAAGTCGGCGTACTAACATCGACTGCTAATTTTAATCTTCTGGCGATGTCATTAGCAGACAATACACCTCTAATTGCATGATGTTTTCTATCCACTACCAAGCAATGCTGTTGTCCTGCAGATTGCAATGTTGCAATAACATCACCGATTTTGGCATAGCTTAAATCATCGTAATCAATTGCTTTGAGCCTGTCTTTTGGGATCATAAAATCGGTGACTTTAAGCTGCTCACGTTGATGCCCTTCTGCCACTCGCTTTAATATTTCTTGATTATGTAACGATTCAAAACTGATCAACCCCAAAAATTCATTGTTTTTATTAATCACTAATTTAAGTTTAACGTGAGATTTTTGCATCAAGCTCTCTACCTCTACAGCAGAAGAGTTTGATTCTATGACTAATGGGGTCACCTTCTTAAAATCAGTAAAAATATTAACTGCCGACGACAAGACCGAGATATCTTCATGTGCTTCTGGCGAGGTTAATTCGTCGATTTTTTCTACCGGGTATAGTGCCAACTTCTTCACAACAACATCCTTAATCTACAACCGAAACTCAATATTAATAAAACCATACAAATCAAATGCATGGGACGTTTTAAAGCGTTTAAAACACGCTTAGATTATCTGCCTGAGTTTTTATTAGTACAATACCTTAAAAGATTAAACTTTGTTAATAATGTCAATATTAAGATTAAATTCACATTTAAATGTTAATGGCTGTAATAGGCGTAAAAAAGTCAGTTTAAAAAGATAAAACACCACAACCCTTTCCGATAAAAATATTACAGTGCCAGCTGGTGATTATTTCAGTAATGACCCAGAAACGTGTTTACATGGCCGATATTTAACATTCTGCCATCACAATATTTGTGAGTCCTTCCACATCAAAAGTACCAACTGGGCATTAGGTGATTTTTATTAGGCTTTGTGGTTCAAACACGTTATCAAGAGCTGCGAAGGAGATCCAAGAAGGGCAAATATAGTCCCCTTCTTAGACGGATGTTGGTGAAGCAATACGGCTTTAATTGACTAGCTCACCGGAGAGTAGGCAACAATGAGCACTTACTTTTGAGAAATGGTTTAACTCAGCTAAAATGACGCTGCTACACCTTATGAGCATTATGCTTATTTAAGTTTTTCTGGCTCAATTAATACGCTATTGTCTTTATCAGAAAACCAAACCTGCCCTTCGCTAATGCTGATCTGCAACGCCATATTTCTGTTCACAAATACTGCAAGTTGCTTAACCGCATCTTCAGGAAAGTTAACCACTGATAAATTATCATAGCGAGTGAGTGCTTGTTGATTTTGTTGCCACCAAATAGGCACACTACGGCCACCATAAGTATATAAAATCACCTGTTTGGCACGCCCACAGGCTTTGCGTAACCATTTTTCGTCGGCCTGGCCAAACTCAACCCACAAATTAATCTCATCACTTAAGCTCTTATCCCAAAGCTCAGCCTCATCATCAACACATAAACCTTTACTAAAGGCCAAAGTGTCTGATGCATTTAATGCAAACGCTAATAAACGCACCATCATACGAGTATCTGTTTCAGAAGGGTGTTGCGCCAGGGTTAACGCATGATCTGCGTAATAGTGGCGGTCCATATCGGCAATTTGAAGTGCAACTTTAAAAACAGTAGCTTTAGTGGCCATAGGGGATCTCTAGACATAAAAAAGCCGAGTCTACTACAAAGTACACTCGGCGTGTTAAATCAAACAGACGAAATCGTTATAAAGCCCCGGGACGCAAATGTTTCGCTATCGGAAAATGAGCGATTAATTGGGCTATTTTCTCCGAATTGGCAACAATCAACATTCGCTCACCTAGTTCATATTGTTGAGAAATTTCACTCAGTTTAGGCATGCTGGTTCTGTTTGCATCCCTACGTAGTAACTCATTTGTATCA
The DNA here is from genome assembly GCF_019931735.1 of Shewanella inventionis. NCBI lineage: Bacteria > Pseudomonadati > Pseudomonadota > Gammaproteobacteria > Alteromonadales > Shewanellaceae > Shewanella > Shewanella inventionis. The sequence continues at coordinate 3,767,268 of NZ_CP082926.1, forward strand.
TCATCAACTGGCTCATCACTATAAATAACATCAAGCTTTTGCAATAACGGCATAGCCGCTATCGGCAATAAACAGGCAGGGGTATGCTCTGTCAGTAAGAGTATTTCGCCATGGCGTGTCATGTCTTGAAAAGCATCAATATAGCGTTGCTCGGTAAGGTTATCGAATTTGTCTTGATTACTGTTAAAAAATCGCTCCCAAAATAGACGACGATCTTTACCGTCGGCTAAGGTTTGCTGAACTTCTTCGCGTTTGCTAGCCACAAAATCAAATAAAGGTGCTAACGTTGCTGGTAACATGGTTTCTAATCGAGAACGAATGGTTCTGGCAAACACTGGAGCGGCACCAGCGGTACTTATGGCCACGACTAAACGGCCGCGGTCAACGATTGAAGGTGTGATAAAACGGCAATAAGATGGATTATCAACCACGTTAACCCAAATTCCCCGTTCATTTGCCAAGTCAGCAAAATCCATATTCAACTGCTCGTTTGCGGTGGCTAAATACACAATATCAATATTAGCAATATCATCTTGGGTAACAACACGTCGAGATAACCGAATACGCCCTTGTTGATGGTACATTTCAATGTCTTTGGCAACTTCAGGGGCTACAACATGAATGATGGCATCCGTTCGCGATAATAAATCGAGTTTTCGGGTAGCAACCTCGCCTGCACCAACAAGTAAAACACGTAAACCTTGTGTATCAACAAACAGTGGAAAATATTGCATTTATATCTCAATCTTGAACGATAGGAAATTGATGTTGGATCCAAGCACGATAGCCACCAACCATTGAGGCCACATGTGTATAACCCATTAATTGAAGATTATAAGCCGCTAACGCGGCTCTTTGCCCTGCACCACAATAAAGCAAAATCGGCGTAGTCTTATCTGGAAAACGATGCTCAATATCACGCTCAATAATGCCACGGCTTAAATGTTTTGCATTTGGAAGGTGCCCCTGTAACCATTCGTTATCTTCGCGCACGTCGATAAGTTGCCATTGGTCTTGTTGTTGATATTGTTCGATAGTTATTAACTTAATATGAGGCATGACAGATTCGACGAGACTGGCAAAGGCTTGAGATGCTTGCATAATGAGTCCTTCAATAAAATGACGCTACGGTATGATGAAAAGTAACTACGCCATAACCGATAAAAAGGTTTATCAATTGGTTTAAAAATTATAAACAGACACGAGTATTAAAGACACTATTATCGGGATTTTACGACGCGTTACGCGTTATGCATCTCACTTTTTTGAGCACTGCATTGCCAACAAAGTTCAAAGCTTCCTTCGTTCATTTCATGGCACTGAACACATTGCCATTGTAGTTTCTCAACGTCTAAAGAATCAAGCAGGGTTTGTGCTGCAGCAAGTTGGCTATCTGTTACCCACAACTCAACAGTTTGCATTTCAATAGGCAGGCCTCCCACACCACCAATCAATGCTTCGCCTTTAAGATCAACCTCTATACCACTGGTTTCCAGTAGTCCTTTCCATGTGTGAGCCTGTAACAAATTACCACCGGCTAATAATACTTTTCGATGTTCCATGCGTTATCCTACTGCATTGCTCTTGCTGGCAAATTTGTTTCATCCTACTTCGTCAACTAAACTCTGTCGAGTGTTGTTTATAAATTGGACATTTATCTTAAACGGTGATTACCTTAAGGTTATCTAAACCACCAAACAAAAAATCATGGTAAAGGATTAACAATGGCAAAAATTGTTTTAAAAGGTGTATTTCAAATTACCCAATGGGATGAAACGCCCTATGCTGAACATGATGATGGCAGCAAACAGACAATTGCACACATAACACAAACATATTCAGGAGATATCACTGGCACAGCAAACATTTGCTATGTGATGTCACATCAAAAAGACACTACTGCTGTGTTTTCTGGATTAGAGCGTTTAAGTGTAACAACGCCTGAAATAACCGGAGAGATAATGCTGCAACATAACGGCACGTTTATCGCTGGTGTTGCTCAAAGTCAATTCAGTATTATCGCGGGTTCAGGTACTCAACATCTTACTGACTACATTGGCCAAGGAGAGTTTATCTCAACTGAAAACGGCCAAGCTGAATATATGGTCACACTCAATATAGCTTAACGGAATACATTTCAGCCTTGTTAAAACACAAACAAGCATTTTAATGATACAAAAGCACTAGCCATTAATTATTTTGTCAGTAATTAGTACTGCAATTTATGGTCCGCAATTACATTTGGCAATATTGCCTTGACTCGAAAATGATAGCGATAAATATAAGTCAATTTGCAACGGTAACTAATATTAATAAGTGTTTTTAATCAAACAATTAAGAAATCAAACGCACAGCTTGACTGAATTGTTAAAATGTTACATTTACAGTACACTGTAAACTAACGGGCCAACGGTATTATTATGACTTTATATAACACCGTTTTTTTGAGCATATACAACCGACTATTAAGAGCAAATAGAATGCGGATATCCAAAATAATTTTACTTTCTTTAAGTTTATTAGTCGGTTTATCACTTTTAGTTATATTTACGCTCAACCAAAGTTTACAAGTCTTTAATCGAGATAATAACAACGTCAATTTACAACAATTTGATCAGCGAGATGTCGCCCACATAACAGATCATTGGGCTAGCATGTTATTGAATTATAAAATTGTGTCCGACAACCAAAAAAATTACGTTGTATTGTCAAAGATTGATAATCAAATAAAAGTCATTAGCCTTAATGACGCGTTTAACAACATCATGTTATTTAGTAATTTGCCTTTGCTGCTTTTAGGCAGTTTTGCTATCGGGATCCCGTTTTATATTACCCGCAGGCAAAAGAGAAAGCTGGATAACTCATTAGAAGTCGTCAATAACGAGACCAACAAACTACTCGCCGCTTTTAATATCACCCCGCCTAACGTTGAGCAGCAAAATACTATCTCAAAGCTGAGTTTAGCCCTTATAGAACTCAACAAACAAATACATGAGCAACAACACAGAAACATCATAAGCCAACATCAAGATAAATTGACCGGGTTGATAGACCGCCACGCCTATTTACAGCACTTACAAACCCAACTTGAACAGGCCCAAGCCCAAAAGAAAAAACAGGCTCTATTGTTTATAGACCTAGATGGTTTTAAACAAGTAAATGACTCATTTGGTCACAGCTTTGGTGATGAAGTGTTAATTCAGGTATCTCAACGACTTGCAACCGTAGTACGCAATCGTAAACTCAGCCATTTTACATCTGAATTAGGCTTAGAGTTGAGTTTGTCGCGATTAGGTGGAGACGAGTTCTCGATTTTTATTGAAGATCTACATAACGACAATCTCGCAATAGAAGTGGCACAAAACGTATTACAAGAAATAGAAGGTGATTTTGTACTCGGTAACAAATTAATTAAAATTGGCGCCAGTATTGGGATTGCGGTATATCCCGACAGCGCTGCCAACCCAAATACATTATTGCAAATGGCCGACGTGGCTATGTACCGAGCCAAAACCGATGGCAGAGGTATTTACCGCGTTTATTCACCCGAAATGGGCAATAAAATGCGCCGCTATCACTACTTGCTTGAAGAAATGCGCCTTGCTATGGCCAGTCAAAACTTCAGTTTATCTTTTCAGCCTATTGTGGATGTGCACGATTTCAGCATTGATTATTTTGAATGTCTGGTACGTTGGCATCACCCAACAGAGGGGTCGATTTCTCCTGCCGAATTTATTCCTATCGCAGAAGACTCCAATTTAATCTTAGAACTGGGTAACTGGATCCTCATTGAAGCCTGCCGCCAAATGGCCGCCTGGTACAATGCAGGCATGAATAAAGTTCGTATGTCTGTCAATATTTCTGGGGTTCAATTAGCACATGTTCCATTACATGACTGGATTATAGAAACCTTAAATAAGGTCGGATTACCACCCAAAGCGCTACTACTTGAAATTACAGAGTCATGCTTTATTGATGCATCAGAACAAGTAATATCTGACCTCGATAAATTGCGTAAATTAGGGGTACTGATTGCAATAGACGACTTTGGCACAGGCTTTAGCTCATTATCAACTTTGGCAAACCTTCCTGTTGATGTAATTAAAATTGATAAGTTGTTTATCGATCAAGCAAATATTAACCCCAAATATGAAAAGATATTAAATTCTATAAGCGACCTAGGCAAAACGCTTGATTTAAAGATTGTTGCAGAGGGGGTAGAAACGGCGCCGCAATTTGAACTTGTGAAAAAACTAGGCATAGATTGCATTCAAGGTTATTTAATTAGTCGTCCTGAAACATCAAAAGATGTCGGCAGTAAACTGATTGGCCAGAATGTTAATCACATTGCAATGACAGGCACAGGAGTTTATGCCCCACAAGCTGATAAAAGCGCTACTGTCGTACAAATAAAAGCGGGGGAACTAGGACTGCATTTGTAACAGATGAACAATAAATCGCTGGCAATGAGCATTAACATCAGCCGTATTGATACTAAAGTGGGTACCTTTAGGGTTAACGCTAAGATGACCAAGATACTGTCAATCACCTCTATTGAGATACTTGGCACTGATGGCTGGGAAGCTTTGATTATTGATATCAATGCACCATGGTACCAGACTGTACTTAAAGCGTGTGAGCGACACATTCAGCAACAACATCAGCAACATCAGCAACAACAATAGTTTCAATAAACGCCTATCACCCAAAAATAAACCCCAGCAATGCTGGGGTTTATTGTTAAGGCTTTTTACAATGCGTTTTAAGGCATCATTGAAGGTTGATCAGCACCTTCTTTTTCAATCTCTACAGGCAGCATGTGCTCGCGGTTAATACCCAATTTAATGGCTAAATAACTGGCCACATAAATCGATGAGTATGTACCTACAAAAATACCCAGTAGCAATGCTGTCGCAAAGCCGTGGATCATGGTGCCACCTTTAAGGAATAACGCTATCACAGTAATCAGGGTCGTACCGGTAGTAATCACCGTACGGCTCATGGTTTGAGTAATAGACGTATTGACGATTTCTTCAGGCGTGCCTTTACGCATTTTTAAGAAGTTTTCACGGATACGGTCATACACAACGATAGTATCGTTAAGTGAGTATCCCACAACCGTTAATAATCCCGCTAAAACAGTTAAGTCAAACTCTAACTGTAACACCGAGAATATCCCTAAAGTCACAATCACGTCATGAGCAAGTGCCGCTACAGAACCTGCAGCCAAGCGCCATTCAAAACGAAATGACACATAGATAAGAATACAAATTAAGGCAACAATAACCGCTAGGCCGCCCTGCTCTGCTAATTCTTTACCCACTTGTGGGCCAACAAACTCAACACGCTTTTGCACAACGCCTGCATCAATTGACTGCGCCGCGGCTAATACAGCCTCAACTTGAGCATCACTTTTAAGATCTTCTAGTACAGGTAAACGCACTAGCACATCGCGGCTCGAACCAAAGTTCTGCACCACTGCGCCTTTTGCTTCATCTGCCGTCATGGTTGCACGTAGTGCATTTAAGTCGGCAGGAGCAGAGAACTCCATTTCAACAACCGTACCACCGGTAAAGTCTAGCCCCCAGTTAATGCCCTGTACGCCAAGCGATACAAAAGAAGCAATCACTAGCACCATCGACATAATACTGATTGGCATTGCATGACGAAGGAAGTCGACTGTTTTATTTACTGAAAATAACTGAAACATATTCAACTTCTCCCTTAGATAGACAATGACTTGACGCGCTTACCACCCCAAATCGCATTCACGATTGAGCGTGTGCCAACAATGGCTGTAAACATCGACGTCGCGATACCTATCATTAAGGTAACAGCAAAACCTTTCACCGCACCGGTACCGACGGCGAATAAAATCAACGCAGTCATAAAGGTAGTGATGTTAGCATCGGCAATGGTTGAAAACGCATTACCATAACCTTCATGGATAGCTTGTTGAACACTACGGCCACCGAGTATTTCTTCACGAATACGCTCAAAAATAAGCACGTTTCCGTCAACCGCCATACCTACGGTAAGCACCATACCTGCAATACCTGGTAGCGTTAATACCGCACCTGGGATCATCGACATCACGCCCACAACCATGATCAAGTTTGCCATCAATGCAAGGTTGGCAATAAAACCAAATGCACGGTAGTAAATCATCATGAAGACAAGTACAACAACCATACCCCATACCATTGCTTGAACACCGTTTTCGATGTTTTCAGCACCGAGGCTTGGGCCAATAGTGCGTTCTTCTACAATCGTTACTGGCGCAATCAATGCACCTGCACGTAGAAGTAACGCTAGGCTTTGTGCTTCGCTGTGTTCAAGGCCTGTGATCACAAAATTGCGGCCTAAACGGGCTTGAATGGTCGCAACCGAAATAACCTCTTCAATCTTGGTCATTTTAACGGTGCCATCAGGATTACGTAGGCCGCTGTCTTTATATTCGATAAACAATGTTGCCATTGGTTTACCAATATTGTCTTTGGTTACGTTCGAGAAAATCGTGCCGCCTTTTGCGTCAAGATTAATCGCTACCTGTGGTCGACTGTATTCATCAAAAGTAGGTTGTGCACCCGTGATATGATCGCCGGTTAACATCACTTCTTTCTTTAATACAACAATGCCGCCTTCACGACGCTGATATACTTCAGCACCAGCTGGCACGCGGCCACTTGCAGCAGCACTAACGTCTGCATTGTCGTCAACCATACGAAACTCAATAGATGCAGTCGCACCTAGAATCTCTTTTGCGCGCGCAGTATCTTGCACGCCAGGTAGCTCAACAATAATACGCTCAGCGCCTTGACGTTGAACAACAGGCTCTGCAACACCAAGCTCATTCACACGGTTACGAATAGTAGTAATGTTTTGCTGTAAAGCTTCTTCCTTAATTTGCTTAAGGTAAACATCACTCATGGTTGCCAGTAAGATAAACTCTTTATCAGTACTCGCGTCGGTATAGACCATGTCATTACTGCGGGTTTTTAAGTAGTTTTCAGCTTTGCTAACTGTGTCAGCATCACGAAACTTAATCGCAATCCCTTTTGGGGTTTTACGAATACCTGCATAACGGATTTTTTCTTCACGTAGTTGGCTACGAAAATCAGCCACTTTGGCTTCTTCCATTTTGCGAATAGCTTCGCCCATGTCCACTTCCATTAAAAAGTGAACACCACCACGTAAATCAAGTCCTAACTTCATCGGCGAACCGCCAACAGCTTCAAGCCATTCGGGGGTTGCCGGCGCTAAGTTCAGTGCTACTGTAAATTTTTGCCCAAGTTGCTCTGCAATGGCTTCTTTAGCCAGTAATTGTTGCTCTGCATTTTGTACGCGAACTAACAATTGCCCGTTTTCAAGCTCTGCACGCTTAATCGCAATGCCTTTGCCTTCTAACATTTGCACAACATTGGCTTGAGTTGTAGCATTAACCTCAGCACCACGAGTTGCCACAACCTGCACTGCATGGTCTTCACCAAACAGATTCGGTATGGCATAAAAACCACCAATGGCGATGATAAGCACCACCATGATGTTTTTCCACATTGGGTATTTATTTAACACACCATAGCCCTCTTGGCTTATAACGACTGGATAGAACCTTTTGGCAATACCGCTGCGATGTAATCCTTTTTAATGGTAATTTGGTTGTTATCATTGATGGCCAGTAACACATAATCACTTTCTTCACTGATTTTGGTCACTTTACCTAAAATACCACCACTGGTTAATACTTCGTCACCTTTTGAAATCGATGCCATCAAATTTTTGTGTTCTTTAACACGTTTTGACTGAGGGCGGAAAATCATGAAGTAAAAAATTAACCCGAACATGACAAGCATAAAAATTAATTGCATGGTTTCGCCACCGGCAGCGCCACCCATTGGGCTTGCATAAGCATTTGAAATTAACATAGTTCTCTCTTCTTATTGGTTAAAATTAATCGACTAACTCAGGTACTTCACGACCAAGACTGGTATAGAACTCCTTCACAAAGGCGTCTAATGTACCTGTCTCAATTGCGCCGCGCAAACCTTCCATCAACATTTGATAGTAACGTAAGTTGTGAATGGTGTTTAAACGCGCACCTAGAATCTCATTACAACGATCTAAATGGTATAAATAAGCGCGTGAATAGTTTTTACAGGTATAACAATCACACTTAGCGTCTAATGGTGAAGTATCATCACGGTGACGCGCGTTACGGATTTTAATTACCCCTTCACTGGTAAATAAGTGACCATTACGAGCATTACGTGTTGGCATAACACAGTCGAACATATCTACGCCACGACGCACACCTTCAACTAAATCTTCTGGTTTACCCACACCCATTAAATAACGTGGTTTATCAGCAGGAATTTGCGGACAAACATGTTCTAAAATGCGGTGCATATCTTCTTTAGGCTCACCCACAGCTAAGCCACCCACAGCATAACCATCGAAGCCAATATCAAGTAAGCCTTTTACGCTTTCATCGCGCAAGTCTTCATAAACACCGCCCTGAATAATACCAAACAGTGAATTTGGGTTTTCCAAACGGTCAAACTCATCGCGTGAACGCTTGGCCCAACGTAATGACATTTGCATCGATTTACGCGCTTCGTCATGCGTTGCAGGGTAAGGCGTACATTCGTCAAAAATCATGACAACGTCTGAGCCTAATGAATCCTGAATTTGCATTGACTTTTCTGGGTCTAAAAAGATTTTTTCGCCGTTGATTGGCGAGCGAAAATGCACGCCTTCCTCAGTGATTTTACGAATGTCGCCTAAGCTAAACACCTGAAACCCACCCGAATCAGTCAATATTGGACGTTGCCAGTTCATAAAGTCATGTAAGTCACCATGCTTACGCATGATCTCTTCACCTGGACGTAACCATAAATGGAAGGTATTGCCCAATAAGATGTCAGCTCCTGTGGCGCGGACTTCTTCAGGGGTCATCCCTTTAACGGTACCGTATGTGCCTACTGGCATAAATGCCGGAGTTTCTACCGTACCACGGTCAAATATCAAACGGCCGCGACGCGCACGTCCATCTGTTGTGTCTAATTCAAATTTCATAAATCACCTTGCCAGATAAACAGTCTGACTTGTTTAGTTTCTATAGTAATGAGGGCAAATTTTAATGCTTCAAGGTTAAGAACACATTAAAACATCAAAACGCCCACTATTAGCGGGCGTTTGTTGGGGCATATTGTAAATCAATTTCGAGGTTTAGGGGGCTTTTTTCGTCACAAACATGGCATCGCCATAGCTAAAAAAGCGATATTTTTGTGCAATGGCGTGTTGATATGCGCTCATCACCTCATCGTATCCAGCAAATGCGCTTAGTAACATAATTAATGTTGATTCCGGTAAATGAAAATTAGTCACCATTGCATCAACAATTTTAAATGTGAAACCCGGGTAAATAAAGATATCAGTATCACCGCTAAATGCCTCCAGTGGTGCATCACCACAAGCGCGAGCTGCACTCTCTAGTGAGCGGACAGAGGTTGTACCAACTGCAACAACTCGATGGCCACGGGCTTTAGTTTGTGCAATTAAATCAATAACATCTTGCGGAACATTAGCCCATTCAGAATGCATTTTGTGCTCGAGTACATTATCGACACGCACCGGCTGAAATGTCCCAGCGCCGACATGCAAGGTCACAAAAGCAATATTGACCCCCTTAGCTTTCAATGCGGCTAACATTGCATCATCGAAATGCAAACCCGCAGTGGGGGCAGCGACTGCGCCAGGAGTTTGGTTATACACGGTTTGATAACGCTCTTTGTCCGCATCTTCATCTGGGCGGTCAATGTAAGGAGGTAAAGGCATATGACCGACTTGCTCAAGCACCTCTAAAATGGTGTTATCACCGAGTAACTCAAGTTCGAATAAGGCATCATGACGCGCCAACATCTTCATTTGGTAGCCAGCGTCTAAATTAATTAACGCATCGACTTTAGGCGATTTAGAACTGCGAACATGAGCAAGAATACGTGTGTCGTCGAGCATGCGTTCAACTAAAATCTCAAGCTTACCGCCAGTGGCTTTTTGGCCAAATAAACGCGCTGGGATCACGCGGGTGTTGTTAAACACCATTAAATCACCGGGGTTAATCAGCTCAAGTAAATCAGTAAATTGCTTATCCGCTAGCTGTCCATTTACACCATTAAGGGTTAATAGACGCGACGCATTGCGTTGTGCAGTCGGATAACGAGCAATAAGTTCATCTGGAAGGTCAAAAGAAAAGTCAGCAACGCGCATAATCATATCTCAACAGTAAAAACGGCCGCTAGTCTATGGCGAGCGCACGTTAAGATCAAGTTTACTGATTATTTTGTCGGCTTTTGAGGAGAAGTTGCATCAACCTTGCTAAAGCTCTGGGATACTTTATTTTGAGCGTCGGTCTCATTTGATTTAAATGTATGCACTTCGTAGCGCATATCAATCTGTACTTTATTGGTTTTCGTTGCTGGCTGCCTACCGAATATTTTTTTTAACCAGTCTTTCATCATCCTTGATCCCTAAAATTAACCTTCGATTATATTCAACAAATTTATAATGTTTGTTTTATCCAAATCAACACGGAACATAATACTCCATGACATTTAAGCGTAAAGCGTTATGATTGGAACTTAATTGCAGTCAACAATGTAATGTTTTGTTACAAACGGCTAGTATCATACTGTAAAATAATAAAATTAGAAGCACAAAATATGAACTTTTTAGCACACTTACATTTAGCTGACATCAGCAACACCCATTTAATCGCCAATTTATGCGGTGATTTTGCCAAAGGCAAAATAGAAAATCATCCAAAACATCTTCAGCAAGGCATTTGGTTGCATCGCCAAATAGACCAAATCACCGATAACCATGAAATTATTATCGATTTATTGAAACAATTCCCTAAAACCTCGCGAAGAGTGGCGCCAGTGCTAATCGATTTAGCATTTGACCATTATCTCGCCTTTTATTGGGAAGAATATCATCATCAAAAATTGGATGTGTTTTGTCAAAAAGCCTACCAAGAACTTAATAGCACCGAAGAATTACCAGCCACTTTGCAAGCAATCTCGACTAACATTATTCAACAAGATTGGCTGACCAGTTACCAAACAAAGCAAGGATTAAATCAAGCGATCAAAGGGGTGAGTAAAAGACTGTCAAAACCCGAGTTATTTGACCACGCGATCCGAGATGTGGATAAACTTTACGTTGACATTGAAATTGCTTTTAGAACTTTTTATCCACAATTAATGGCTTACAGCAAAATATACAGCCGTAAAACACCCAGTCAATATTTACCTCAAACGTTAGATTAAATGCGAGACACTGATGACAAACTGGTTAACAGGGCCACTAAGTAGAGCGAAAAAACGGGCTGTCTCCCCCCGGTTTTGGTTGAAATCACTGCGGGACTTACTCATATTCGCCACTGTCTTGTATGCAATTAGTAGCTATTTACAGCGAGACATGCTCACCGGCACCGCATTTCCTATCAATAGCCCTTTAATCGATGGTCGTGAGGTGTCTTTTTTTTATCCCAGGCAACAAAGCAGCACTGACAAAGCAACCTTAGTCTATTTTTGGGGGACTTGGTGCCCGGTATGCAAAGTCACCTCGCCTATGGTCAACAGCGTGGCCAACACTCAAAATTATCGCGTTATATCAGTCGCAGTAGCTTCTGGCTCAAATGCTGACATTGGTACATTTATGCAGCAACATAATTACCAATTTGATGTGATCAATCAATTAGCTGAAGACAACTTAAGCCAACAATGGGGCGCAACTGCACTGCCCTCGATTTTTATCATTGATAACAAAAATCAAATCCGCTTTATGACATCTGGAGCCACCAGCAGATGGGGCATGTCATTGCGTTTATGGCTAGCCAGCACATAATCTTCTTATTTTCGTTACTGAAAAAATTTTGGTAAGATGCGCGCGAAAGCAATCAGGCACAACCTGCGTTTATTGAAGAGACAATCTCACCATGCACATCTTTACTTATCAACCGCCGTCTATTCCTTGGTTGGACATTCGTTATAAAGACCGTGATATTATTGTGATTAATAAACCGTCAGGATTATTGTCAAATCCAGGTCGTTCGCCAGACACTCATGACACCGCCATCACTCGCTTACAGCAAGTTTATCCAGAGGCAATTTTAATTCACCGCTTAGATTGTGACACGTCTGGTATCATGATTTTTGCTCGTAACAAAAAAGCTGAATCAAACCTAAAAACGCAATTTCAACATCGCCAAGCTAAAAAAGTGTATGTCGCAGAAGTCAGCGGGCATATGCAAACATTAGAAGGTAAAGTGAACTTTGCGTTAGGGCCAAACCCTGATTCCCCTCCATTTCAAATGACCACAGAAACAGGTAAGGCAGCACTCACTTATTTTCGTGTACTTGAACAACGAGCGCAAACAACACTGATGGAGCTCAAACCCCATACTGGGCGTACTCATCAACTCAGGGTGCACATGCTTGCACTTGGCCACCCTATTTTAGGCGATGAGTTTTATGCTGATGAAGCTACAATTAATGCTAGTAAGCGGCTTAATTTGCACGCACAATCATTAACGATAACGCACCCATACACCCAAATAGAAATGACTTTTTTTAGTCAGCATCCTTTCTAATCTTGTTCGCGACAAACAAATACAAAAATGCCGGCACCATAAATATTCTATAGGCCGGCATTTTTTGTGCACAAACAAATATAGTACTTTAACTTATTTGAGCCGCCTCTTTCGCTTCAGCAGCTTCACATGCTGCAGCGGTAAAGATAACGTCAGTTGAGCTGTTTAATGCAGTTTCAGCTGAGTCTTGGATCACTCCAATAATAAAGCCTACGGCGACAACTTGCATTGCAACATCGTTAGAAATACCAAACAAACTACAGGCTAACGGAATTAGTAATAAAGACCCACCAGCAACTCCTGATGCACCACAGGCTGATATTGAAGCCACAACACTGAGTAATAACGCAGTCATAAAGTCGACTGGAATATTTAGGGTATGTGCAGCTGCTAGGGTTAATACGGTAATCGTAATTGCTGCACCGCCCATATTAATGGTCGCGCCCAATGGAATAGATACAGAGTAAGTGTCTTTGTGCAAATTGAGCTGTTCGCACAATGCCATATTAACTGGAATATTGGCCGCACTAGAACGTGTGAAAAAGGCAGTCACCCCACTTTCACGTAGACATTTAAATACTAATGGATATGGATTTCGTTTAATTTTTGCGTAAACGATCATTGGATTAATAATCAATGCAATAAATAACATCGCACCGACTAACACCACCAATAATTGGGCATAACCCGCTAATGCATCAAAGCCCGTTTCTGCAAATGTTGCCGCAACTAAACCAAAAATACCAATTGGTGCTAAGCGAATAACAAAACGTACAATGTTAGACACAGCATCACTTAAGTCTGCCAGCATTTGTTTAGTGCTGTCGCTAGCATGATGCATGGTAATACCTAAACCCGCACCCCAGACTAAAATACCAATGTAATTACCTGTTAATAAGGCATTTACTGGATTATCAACAATTTTGAACAATAAGGTATTAAGGACTTCGGTTATGCCTTGAGGTGGATTAGAGCCTTCAATACCTGTCGCCAACATTAACGTCGTTGGAAAAGCAAAACTGAATATCACTGCCGTCAATGCTGCGGCAAAAGTCCCCAAAAGATACAAAGCAATAATTGGACGCATATTGGTGTGGCTGTCTTTCTTTTGGTTAGCAATTGATGATGCGACCAATACAAATACCAGCACGGGTGCGATGGCTTTCAGTGCGCCGACAAATAGTGACCCTAAAAAAGCCACACTCTGTGCACCGGTTGTTGAAACACTGGCTAAAATCACACCCAAGATGATCCCGCCAATAATTTTTAGCACTAAGCTACCACTAGCAATTCGTGCTAGCAGTGATGTTTTTTGATTCATTGTTTAACCTATGATTATTATATTAATGGCTTTTATTCGTTAGTAATGGCGCTGAGTCATGTCGTGGTTAAAACGGTGGTACGAATAAAACAACTGTCGTCATTATATCAATGAGGTACAACCTAACCGATATTCCTGAAAACACTCATGTTGTTGGCATCCTTGTTAACAATGTAACTCAACATAAGGTTAATAATTGATTTCAGAAATAACGTTATTACATTACTCCGGGACAAATACTCAGTGCCATGCACCAAAAAGCCTTGTAGCTATATATCAGGATGGAACGTAAGAAGTCTAGTGCATAACTCAAATGAATAAAAAAATTCAGCTTTTTCTGCTTAAGAGCACACAAAATGAGACATTCTTATAAAAGATGAAAATAAATTGTTAACCATCTTGGGGGCAAAAAACATCAAAAATATTATTTTTACTCGGGCGAGTAGAACGTTGCAGGGTGAACGATATTCGAGATAAAAACGAATTAAGGGCGGACAATGAATTACCACCTAGTAATCAAAATAATCCTTGTCTAAATGAGCAACAAGTCGCTGCAAAAAAATTAAAAGTCAGCACATCCCAGCAATTAAACAACGCCGTTAATGCTTAGCTTGAGCCCCTCGCAGCATGGCTTCAATCAATTCTTTGGCATCAAACTTTGTTAATGCTTCGTTTGCGCCAACCTGTTTAGCTTGGCTTACACTGATTTCACTTGAAAGTGAGGTATGCAAAATAATATAAGCACTTGCAATAAGCGGGTTATTTTTTACTTCAAAAGCCAACTCATACCCATCTAGACCAGGCATTTCAATGTCACTAACCAATAAATCAATAGGCGCGCGCTGTTCGGCGGCTTGTATCATCATTTGCAAAGCATCCCGCCCATCAGCAGTCACTTGATAAGCAATATTTATCGAATCTAATGCGTCAGACAATTGCTTGCGGGCCACTTTTGAGTCATCAACCAATAATATTCGCAGCGGTTTGAGTTTTTCGCGTTGAACATCGGTCAATATGGCTCGGCTTGCGATCGGATCATCAGGAAATATTTTTGATAACAGAAGCTCCACATCCAGCAATTGTACTAAACGATCATCAAACCGAGTCACACCGGTTAAAAAGGCATTTTTGCCTAAATTATCAGAAGGGGCTTCAATATTGCGCCAGTTACATTCGATGATTTTATCGATCGCTCGTACTAAAAAACCAATCACCATCCTTTGGCAATCTGTAATGATAATAAAGCAGTCTTTACGTTCTTGTTCTGTTACCGGTTTAAAACCAATACCAGCAGCCATATCAATAACAGGTATAGTCATACCGCGAATTGTAGCAGCACCCATAATGGCAGGATGTGAATGAGGGATTTTAGTCAGTGGGGTAAAGGGAACGAGCTCACGAATTTTCAAGGTGCCCAACGCAAATTGTTGAGTGTGGTTCAATCTAAAAAGCAATAAACCTTGCGATTGATTCGCTTTGCTCGTTTTTTGGCTCATCGTTTCCCCTTCTAAATGAAAGCTTGCAGTTCCACTATAGCATTTATCGTCAACGTTCAGGGTGTCTTTAGCAAGCACTGATCACAATACAAACTTTTTGGGGATAAAAATGACAAAAATAAAGGAAACAGACGATATATCAGCAAGATTTATTGTCTGTTTCCTTATCGTAAAATGACCCTAGCTCACCATGTTAATTTGAAGCAGACTGTAGCTCGTAAAGTACATCATAAACAAATTGGTCCCAACCATCTGCATCAAATGCTAAACCACTGGCATTTCGTACCTGGCTTACTGCATGTACAGGGGCGGCACCATTTTCCATCATGTAATAGGCCATCACCATTTCAGTACGGTTGATGCCTGAGCGACAATGCAATAACACTGGTAATTGCTCTGCTTCACATTGACGTATAAATGCCAAAACTTGTGGCAAAATCTCAGCACAAACGGCTAAGTCTTGTGGTTTAGGTGGAATGTTATCAGGTAAATTAAAGACTTTATGTTTAAAACCTAATTCTGCCATGGCAACAGTGTCACAACCTTCACCATTATTTAATGATGCTATGGCGCCAAATCCGGCTTGTTTTAACTCTGCTAAGTCCCATGCATCTTTATTTGGACCACTGCGACCTGCGATTTGACCATCAACTAACCAAAAAATATGTTTCATATTACCTACTACTTATCTGGTTTTTTTGCCCAAATATCAACATTAATTGGGGGTAATTTTTTGCGTTTCTTTTTACCTGCGCCTTCAGGTTTGGCAACGGGTTTAGGTTGCTCTAACACTGTGTCTGGCATATTTTCGTCAGCTTCAAATCCGCTAACTTGCTCTCGTTCAAGACGAATTTTATTCTTTTTCTCAATAACTGAGAAGTGATGATACTCATCATGCGATAGCAAGGTCAACGCTAAACCTACCTCACCTGCACGGCCACTTCGGCCAATGCGATGCATATAATCTGCTGGACTGCGTGGTAAGTCAAAATTAATTACAACAGGCAGTTTTTCAATGTCTAAACCACGGGCGGCGATGTCGGTTGCAATCAACACCTGTATCTCACCGGCTTTAAAACTTTCAAGCACTCGGCTACGTGCACCTTGTGCTTTATCGCCATGAAAAACGTCAGCATTAATACCGCGTTTAGCTAATTTTTGTGCCAAATGATTACAGCCATTTTTGGCACTCACAAAAATCAACACCTGACGCCATTGATGCTGTTGAAGTAAGTGAGCTAATAACGCCGTTTTTTTCTCTCTATTAACCGTCATGACTCGTTGCACTAACGTGCTAGCTTCAGCACTTTGCAATTGTACTTCTAGCGGAGCATTCAACAATGCTTGGGTCAATTGACGCACTTCTTCAGGGAAAGTTGCTGAAAATAAAAGTGTTTGCTTTTTCTTCGGCAGCAAGGCGATGATCTGCGACAGCTCTTCGGTAAAGCCTAAACTGAGCATTCTGTCTGCTTCGTCGAGCACCAATGTTGCAACAGATGATAATTTAACAGCATTAGATGAAATTAAATCAAGTAAACGCCCTGGCGTTGCAACCACTACATCTGCACCACCACGTAAGGCAAGCATTTGTGTGTTAACAGACACGCCGCCAAACGCTGCTACGATTTTGATATCACCATTTAAATGTACTGCATAAGATTTAAAACTATCGGCAACTTGTTTAGCCAACTCACGCGTAGGCACCAAGACTAAAGCACTGACAAGGTTGCCTTTAGTGGATGCACCACGATGACGTTCCATTAACCGCTGCAATATTGGTAAAGCAAACGCCGCGGTTTTACCCGAGCCCGTATTGGCACCCGCCAGCAAATCTTGGCCAGATAAAATACTTGGGATGGTATGGGCTTGTACTGGAGTAGGCTGTAAATATTGAAGCTCGGTCAATCTAGCCAGCAACGGAGTGTGCAGACCAAATTCAGCAAATGTGGTAGCTAATGAAGCTTGTGTCATGGATCAGATGCGCTCAACAAGGGATAACAATCGGGCATTTTACCGCACTTTAGCGCATCAGTCAGATAAATTACCTAACTTTATTGTGTCTTCTCTATGTTAAGTAACCATTGTTTCATGTCTAATCCATAAGCATAACCGGTGAGCTTACCGCCTTTACCAATCACCCGATGACATGGAACGATAATCGCAATAGGATTGGCGCCATTGGCCGCCCCAACCGCGCGAACAGCTTTAGGCCTACCAATCGTATTGGCAATGTCGCTATAGCTGCAATGCTGACCAAACGGTAGTTCACGCAAAGCCTGCCACACTTGATGTTGAAATTCGGTTCCTTTTGGTGCCAGGCTAACACTAAAGCTTTGCCTAATACCGGCAAAATATTCTGTTAATTGTGCCACTGTGTCATTAATGTGGTGTTGTGCCTGTAAATACGCTTCATTTGTCGCTGGCAAGAGATTGACTGAAGATTCAACCACAACAACAGGGTTTAGTTGAGCCAAATCCTCAACTTGTAAATGAGTTAAACCTTGCTCAGAAGCTTTTAGTGACAATAACCCAACAGGGCTAGACACAAACGATTGTACTTGAGGTATAGACATAGTGTTATTCTTCTATTGAATTGAGGGGGTTTTCATCCCACAACTGAAACGTTAAATAGCTGCCCCACGGGCTAACTTGCTGGCTAATGTGTTTAGCAATGTGGCTATAGGATTTGGTTGATTCAATAGGGCGTTGTGCCAATTGATGCAATGCGTGTAGCCTATTTTTTATCACTAAATCTGTAGTTAAAAACACGTCTGGCTCGCTCAGCCCTCGCATTTGTGCATAAGCCACGGTCCATGGCCCAATCCCTTTAACCGACAGCCAATCTTGCGGAGTTGAATCAGGGTATTGTGCAACATATTTACCAAGCGCGTTTAAGGCTAATTTACGTGCGCTAGGCATTTTTAATTCATTCAGTGATGCTTGGGCAATCGCCGTGGGTGTCGGAAAAAGTCGCCAGTTTTTACCATTCAGACTAAGTGGTTCACCATAATGTTGTACAAGCGTATTCAGTAGTTTAGTGGCTTGTTGCACGCTCACTTGTTGGCCTAATACAGCCCGGCATGCCGCTTCAAACACGTTGCCTGTCCCTGGGATCCTAAGGCCGACATCAATATTCGCCCCAAGTGACGTTATTGAGGTGAGAGCCTGTTCAATGACCTGCATATCCGCGTCAAGGTCGAACATTGCACGGATTTTCTTTACAACGTTATGCAAGTGCTTAATGTCTTGAGCATTCACAAAATAAATGCTCACATCTAATTGAGGCTTTTTGTGATTGTGCTTAGCAGCAAAAACACCATTAATACCATCAAATGCAAAGCTACGCATATAGCCGTCATCACTAATCACCTCCATATGCTCCACCTGACGAAACGCATAAAACTGCAGCATTTTTTCCCAGTTGAAAGGAGGACGGTACGCTAGGCTCAAGGTGATAGGATTCACTGCCATGGATTGATTATCTCTGTTAACTTGCGCTGATTGAGCAGTATGACTCTGCTTACGAAGAGCCGATGGCGTGAGTTGTAAGTGTTGTTGAAACACCTCATTAAAGCGCCTAATACTATTAAAACCCGCTGCCATGGCGATGTCGGTTATAGAAAGTGAGCTTTGATGCAGTAACTGTTTGGCAAACATCAATTGCTGATACTGAGCAAATCGTTTTGGCGACGTTCCTAATTGCTGATTAAACAACTGACTCAAATAACGGCTCGTTATACCTAATTTTTCAGCAATATCGGTCACTGATGCCGCGTTATCACCATTAAGGTACCCTTGCTCAATTAACCTTAATGCTCGGTTAAGAGTGGTCTGCGTGCCTCGCCAAGCATTGGAGCTTGGTGCGCTATCGGGTCGACAGCGTAAACATGGCCTTAACCCGGCATTAGCGGCTTTAATCGCGGAGTCAAAATAACGGACGTTTTTTTCATGCGGCGCTGGCGCGGGGCAAATTGAACGGCAATAAATACCGGTAGTCAGTACGCCAGTAAAAAATTGGCCATCAAAACGAGCATCGCGGCTCAAACGAGCTTGCTGACACA
The DNA here is from genome assembly GCF_019931735.1 of Shewanella inventionis. Classification (NCBI taxonomy): domain Bacteria; kingdom Pseudomonadati; phylum Pseudomonadota; class Gammaproteobacteria; order Alteromonadales; family Shewanellaceae; genus Shewanella; species Shewanella inventionis. The sequence continues at coordinate 3,786,801 of NZ_CP082926.1, forward strand.
CTTGGGGTGCTATGTGGCAGTCTACTGACATTTGCTCACTCGTCATTCGTTCTCCTCAGGCCAGTATCATTACAGGTTAACATTTAGCATAAAATCAATATGCGCTAAAAAGTGCGTTTTTACGTACCAACAAACTCTACCTAAATGACTGCGTTGCGACTAGCGGAAAACGGAACTGAATCGTGATGAGCCCACCAGCAGATTAATAGTAACAATTTAACGCATTACATTTGACGTATATACGTTATCCTAGTAAGCAGAAATCTCACTATTGATGTTAGAGTATTAGATGTTTAAATTTTTTGAATCCTTAACCCAACCCTTACCGCCAGAAGAGCCGACGCAACCACCTAAAACCTTGTACGCATTTTGTCGTCATTATACTCGCGGCTTTGGCAAACCTTTAATTGTAATGTCGATATTAACGGCTACGTTGGCGATATTAGAGGTGTCACTATTTGGCTTTATGGGTAAGTTAGTCGATTGGTTAGTCACTAAAAATCCACAAACTTTATGGCAAGACGAACACGTTACCCTTATTGGCATGTCGGTGATTGTGTTAGTTGTGATCCCGTTTATTGTTTGGTTGCATGCTTCGATCGTGCATCAAACATTATTGGGAAATTATCCCATGGCCATTCGCTGGCAAGCGCATCGCTATCTGCTTAAGCAAAGTATTAGTTTTTATCAAGATGACTTTGCAGGACGAGTTGCCACAAAAGTGATGCAAACCTCATTAGCCGTGCGTGAAACGGTCATGAAGCTATTAGATGTATTGATGTACATCTTAATTTACTTCACCTCAATGCTAGTAATGATTGCCAGCGCAGACGTAAGGCTAATGTTACCCATGCTAGTTTGGCTTATCGCCTACGTTGCTATCCAGTGGAAGTTAGTGCCTAAATTAAAAGCCATTTCAGCTAAACAAGCGGACGCCCGCTCGAGCATGACAGGCCGAATTGTCGACAGTTATACCAATATTTCTACCGTGAAATTATTCTCTCACACTAAGCAAGAAGCAGATTATGCACGCGACAGTATGAGTTTATTTTTAGACACAGTTTACGGCCAGATGCGTTTAGTGACCGTGATTAACGTTGCCGTGCAAATCATTAATTATCTATTGGCATTCACTATTGCTGCTGTATCAATTTGGCTTTGGGCAGATAACGCGATTACCGTTGGCGCTATTGCCATTGCCGTGAGTTTAGCACTGCGTTTAAACGGTATGTCTCAATGGATAATGTGGGAAATTAGCTCATTATTTGAAAACATTGGTACCGTTACCGACGGGATGAATACCTTATCAAAACCTATTGCAATTGAAGATAAACCAGACGCCAAAGATATTGTGATTGATCAAGGTAAAATTGACTTTAACCAAGTGAGTTTTCATTACGGTGAGAAAAAAGGCGTTATTGATTCATTAGATCTGCACATTAAGCCTGGAGAAAAAGTGGGTTTAGTCGGCCGCTCAGGCGCAGGCAAATCAACATTAGTTAATTTACTAATGCGTTTTCATGATGTTGAACAAGGGCAAATTATTATTGATGATCAACCCCTAACCGATGTCACCCAAGACTCTCTGCGCGCCAATATCGGCATGGTCACTCAAGACACTTCGCTATTGCACCGCTCTATTCGCGAAAATATTCTCTATGGCGACCCACACGCTAGTAAAGAACGCTTAATGGCAGCTATCACTCAAGCGCAGGCATTTGATTTTATCGATACGCTTACCGATCCCTTTGGTAATAAGGGCTTAGATGCACAGGTCGGCGAGCGTGGTGTTAAGCTGTCTGGTGGTCAGCGTCAACGTATCGCAATTGCCAGAGTGTTACTTAAAAACGCGCCGATATTACTGCTCGATGAAGCCACATCAGCACTCGACTCTGAAGTAGAGGCGGCAATTCAAGAGTCTTTATACCAACTAATGGAAGGTAAAACGGTTATTGCCATTGCGCATCGACTCTCAACGATTGCAGCAATGGATCGCTTAATTGTATTAGACCAAGGCAAAATTGTAGAACAAGGCACTCATCAGGAGTTGATTAAAGCCAATGGCATTTACTCACAGCTTTGGGCTCATCAAACCGGTGGTTTTTTAGGGCTGGATTGATGCCGTAATTTACAGATTTTAATAGAAGCCATTCAATTTGAGTGGCTTTTTTATGGCCGAACATCAAGAAAGTTAAAAAGTGAGATTGCAAGAAGAAACATTAGAGCATTCTAAATAAAATTGAGTAATCAAATAAGATTGCAGTTGCCTAAGAAAGATTGCAGTTGGATTAAATTAGATAATATAACGAGGAATATGGTGGTCGCTACTGGGCTCGAACCAGTGACCCCCTCCTTGTAAGGGAGGTGCTCTCCCAGCTGAGCTAAGCGACCTGGGATATAACGCAGATAGATTAAGTTGATATGGTGGTCGCTACTGGGCTCGAACCAGTGACCCCCTCCTTGTAAGGGAGGTGCTCTCCCAGCTGAGCTAAGCGACCTGGGAATATCAATCTATAAAGCAGTAAAATATGGTGGTCGCTACTGGGCTCGAACCAGTGACCCCCTCCTTGTAAGGGAGGTGCTCTCCCAGCTGAGCTAAGCGACCTGGGATATTTTACTATTGAGTCCAATACATTTATGAGAAATGGTGGTCGCTACTGGGCTCGAACCAGTGACCCCCTCCTTGTAAGGGAGGTGCTCTCCCAGCTGAGCTAAGCGACCTGGGACTCTACACATCATTTTATCAGATTACATGGTGGTCGCTACTGGGCTCGAACCAGTGACCCCCTCCTTGTAAGGGAGGTGCTCTCCCAGCTGAGCTAAGCGACCTGGGATGTAATCAACATAAGAATATCTTCATCAGTGAAGATATGGTGGTCGCTACTGGGCTCGAACCAGTGACCCCCTCCTTGTAAGGGAGGTGCTCTCCCAGCTGAGCTAAGCGACCTCATGCTGTGTGGGGCCGTATTATAGGGGGCAAGTAAAACCTGTCAACGCTTTTTAATTAAAAAAATGCTAGTCGGCCTAAAATTGTTCGCTTTGACGCTTTGTTAATCAACAGATTGACCTAATCATAATCAAAATAAAAACCAGTTCAGTTTCATCGTTTACACAATATTTGCTGACATTATTACGCCTCACTGTACATCACAATGTTTTAATCGCAGTGAAACTTACAACAAGTCATTTTTGACGTTTATCCGCACAGAAAAAATAAAATCTGTCTCAGGTTTGAGTGCGCACCATTTCAACTACCGAGTTTGGCTGTTAGAATAGCGCCACATTTTTTTGTTTGTCTTTAATTTAGACGTTTATAAATAGGTTAGTGTCCGATTATGACTACTAAGACGCGTTTTGCTCCAAGTCCAACTGGTTTTCTTCATGTAGGTGGTGCCCGTACTGCACTTTATTCATGGTTACACGCTCGTGCTAACAATGGTGAGTTTGTGCTTCGCATTGAAGACACCGACATTGAACGCTCAACTCAAGAAGCGTGCGATGCCATTCTTGATGGTATGAACTGGTTAGGACTAACCTGGGACGAAGGCCCGTATTACCAAACAAAACGCTTTGATCGTTACAATGAAATCATTGAGCAAATGCTGAATAATGGTACTGCATATAAATGTTATTGCTCACGTGAGCGCATAGAAAGCATGCGTGAAGAACAAGCGGCGCAGGGTTTACAACAAAAGTATGATGGCTGCTGTCGTAACTTGGCGCCACGCGATACTGACGAACCTTTTGTTGTTCGTTTCAAAAATCCTATCGAAGGCAGTGTAGTATTTGACGATCACGTCCGCGGCCGTATCGAAATTTCAAATGATATGCTTGACGATTTAATCATTAAGCGTACCGATGGTGTGCCAACCTATAATTTCTGTGTGGTTGTTGATGACTGGGATATGGGGATTACTTGTGTTGTACGTGGCGAAGATCATATCAACAACACGCCACGCCAAATCAATATTCTTAAAGCATTAGGCGCGCCAATTCCTGAATACGCTCATGTATCGATGATTTTAGGTGATGATGGTGCCAAATTATCTAAACGCCATGGTGCTGTTGGGGTAATGCAATACCGTGATGACGGTTATTTACCAGAAGCACTACTAAACTATCTTGTGCGTTTAGGTTGGTCACATGGCGATCAAGAAGTGTTTTCAATGGAAGAGTTAAAAACACTGTTCAAATTAGATGATATTAACAAAGCCGCTTCTGCATTTAATACTGATAAGCTAGTTTGGTTGAACCAACACTATATTAAATCACTTGATCCAGTTTATGTTGCATCACACTTACAGTGGCATATGGATGATCAAAAAATTGATACCAGCAATGGCCCTGCTCTTGCTGATATCGTCACTGCATTATCTGAACGCGCTAAAACTTTAAAAGAGTTAGCCGCTTCTAGTCGTTACTTCTATGAAGACTTTGATCAGTTTGATGAAGATCAAGCGAAAAAACACCTTCGTGGTGTCGCATTAGAGCCATTAACACTGTTCAATCAGAAATTAGCTGAGCTGAATGACTGGAGTGTTGAAGGCATTCACCAAGTGATCGAGGCTACGGCAACTGAACTTGATGTAGGTATGGGTAAAGTCGGTATGCCTTTACGCGTCGCGGTTACTGGTGCAGGTCAGTCTCCTGCATTAGATTTAACCTTATTCCTAATCGGAAAAGAAAGATCTGCACAAAGAATATCCAAAGCGATTGATTTTGTAGCAGATAGAATAAATTCCTAAAAAACGAGTTGACACTTTTGGGTATGCTGCATAGAATGCGCCTCGCAGTTGAGACATGGCATCAGTTAATTCTGGTTGCATATCCAAAAGCATTAAGTAAGAAAGGGGTTATAGCTCAGCTGGGAGAGCGCTTCGCTGGCAGTGAAGAGGTCCACGGTTCGATCCCGTGTAGCTCCACCACTTACTTAACTATCTTTAATTAGATATTTAGCACCAATGTTTAGCCTACAGACATTGATGAGTATTCACTCGATACAGAGTATAACGTATCAACTGTGTCCCATTCGTCTAGAAATAGAGCTTAGGACATCGCCCACTTTGGTTTATAAAGAGTCGGCGTTAACAGGGGGTCGAATCCTTGTTATTTTGTAGCAATTAGCACCAATGTTTAGCCTACAGACATTAGTGAGTATTCACTCGATACAGAGTATAACGTATCAACCGTGTCCCATTCGTCTAGAGGCCTAGGACACCGCCCTTTCACGGCGGTAACAGGGGTTCGAATCCCCTATGGGATACCACTTTTTCTTGAGTGGTTGACTGTAAAGTTAACGATTCGATAGCACCAATGTTTAGCCTACAGACATTAGTGAGTATTCACTCGATACAGAGTATAACGTATCAACTGTGTCCCATTCGTCTAGAAATAGACCTTAGGACACCGCCCACTTTGGTTTATAAAGAGTCGGCGTTAACAGGGGTTCGAATCCTTGTTATTTTGTAGCAATTAGCACCAATGTTTAGCCTACAGACATTAGTGAGTATTCACTCGATACAGAGTATAACGTATCAACTGTGTCCCATTCGTCTAGAGGCCTAGGACACCGCCCTTTCACGGCGGTAACAGGGGTTCGAATCCCCTATGGGATACCACTTTTTCTTGAGTGGTTGACTGTAAAGTTAACGATTCGATAGCACCAATGTTTAGCCTACAGACATTAGTGAGTATTCACTCGATACAGAGTATAACGTATCAACTGTGTCCCATTCGTCTAGAGGCCTAGGACACCGCCCTTTCACGGCGGTAACAGGGGTTCGAATCCCCTATGGGATACCACTTTTTCTTGAGTGGTTGACTGTAAAGTTAACGATTTGATAGCACCAATGTTTAGCCTACAGGCATTGATGAGTATTCACTCGATACAGAGTATAACGTATCAACTGTGTCCCATTCGTCTAGAAATAGAGCTTAGGACATCGCCCACTTTTATTTATAAAGAGTCGGCGGTAACAGGGGTTCGAATCCTTGTTATTTTGTAGCAATTAGCACCAATGTTTAGCCTACAGACATTAGTGAGTATTCACTCGATACAGAGTATAACGTATCAACTGTGTCCCATTCGTCTAGAGGCCTAGGACACCGCCCTTTCACGGCGGTAACAGGGGTTCGAATCCCCTATGGGATACCACTTTTTCTTGAGTGGTTGACTGTAAAGTTAACGATTCGATAGCATTAATGTTTAGCCTACAGGCATTGATGAGTATTCACTCGATACAGAGTATAACGTATCAACTGTGTCCCATTCGTCTAGAAATAGAGCTTAGGACATCGCCCACTTTGGTTTATAAAGAGTCGGCGGTAACAGGGGTTCGAATCCTTGTTGTTTTGTAGCAATTAGCACCAATGTTTAGCCTACAGGCATTGATGAGTATTCACTCCCTTACGGAGTCTAAACGTAAGACCGGCGTCCCATTCGTCTAGAGGCCTAGGACACCGCCCTTTCACGGCGGTAACAGGGGTTCGAATCCCCTATGGGATACCACTTTTTCTTGAGTGGTTGACTGTAAAGTTAACGATTCGATAGCACCAATGTTTAGCCTACAGACATTAGTGAGTATTCACTCGATACAGAGTATAACGTATCAACTGTGTCCCATTCGTCTAGAAATAGAGCTTAGGACATCGCCCACTTTGGTTTATAAAGAGTCGGCGGTAACAGGGGTTCGAATCCTTGTTATTTTGTAGCAATTAGCACCAATGTTTAGCCTACAGACATTAGTGAGTATTCACTCGATACAGAGTATAACGTATCAACTGTGTCCCATTCGTCTAGAGGCCTAGGACACCGCCCTTTCACGGCGGTAACAGGGGTTCGAATCCCCTATGGGATACCATATTATTCAAGTTTTAGTTTTTATTAGCTAGAATTTGGGGCTATAGCTCAGCTGGGAGAGCGCTTCGCTGGCAGTGAAGAGGTCCACGGTTCGATCCCGTGTAGCTCCACCATTAAATTGGTATTCGTACATATTGATATGTATTCGAAACAAAAAAACCACCTCACGGTGGTTTTTTTGTGCCTATTAGAAAATGATATTACGCGATATCATCTCAATTTCGACTCAACACCAGCAACATTTCGCACGGCTCACGTATCAAACACCATATATACAGAAAACGAGAGCGCCATAACGCCAACAATAAATGTGTGACATTCCACCCATAGGTAGATTTATTTTGTGTGACATCCCACACAAACCACAGTATCTACATATCAGTACTTAAATTAAAGTTAATAACTATCATAATGTTACAAAAAATTAACACTATGGCCTAATGCTTGCTATGTTTTATCTATCCTCATAATGCGTTTATGGTTGGCTTGTTCTGGAACGGGTCACCACCGTGAGGAATATATAACACTAAAAAAAGGAAGCTAAACCTCATGAAAAAATCGACAAGTACCTTTACCCAACCATTAAAGTCAATCGCTAAACTGGCCACCATCGCTTCAATTTTGGCAGCAAGCTTTAATGTATTTGCTGAACCTGTGGAAATTAAATTTTCACATGTTGTGGCCGAAAATACTCCTAAAGGCCAAATGGCGCTCAAGTTTAAAGAATTAATTGAGCAGCGTTTACCTGGCGAGTACGTCGTTAACGTATTTCCTAACTCGCAATTATTTGGTGACAACAATGAATTAGCGGCATTGCTATTAAACGACGTGCAATTTGTGGCGCCTTCCCTATCTAAATTTGAACGCTATACAAAAAAACTACAAATTTTTGACTTACCTTTTTTATTCGAAGATATGGCTGCGGTCGATCGTTTTCAACAATCAGATTCAGGCCAAAAACTTCTTAACTCAATGAACCGAAAAGGTGTGGTGGGCTTAGGGTATCTTCATAACGGCATGAAACAATTTTCAGCTAACAACCCACTGATGTTACCAAAAGATGCAAATGGCAAAAAATTCCGCATTATGGCATCAGACGTTATCGCGGCACAATTTGATGCTGTAGGCGCTATCCCTGTTAAAAAGCCATTCTCAGAAGTTTTTACGTTATTACAAACCCGCGCCATTGATGGTCAAGAGAACACCTGGTCGAACACTTATTCTATGAAGTTCTACGAGGTGCAAAGCCACATCACTGAAAGTAACCATGGCGTATTAGATTACATGGTTGTGACATCAAATACTTTCTGGAAAGGCTTGCCAGCCGACAAACGCGCGGTATTTAAATCATCTCTTGATGAAGCCATCGCCCTTGGCAATAAAATTGCTGCCGAAAAAGACAATGAAGATAAACAAGCTATTTTAGACTCAAAACGCTCTGAGTTAGTGACCTTGTCACCAGAAGACCGTCAACAATGGGTTAATGCAATGAAACCGGTTTGGGCGAAATTTGAAGATCAAATTGGCAAAGACATGATCGATGCCGCACAAGCTGCAAACACAAAATAATCTTAACACTTAATGTGGTGCTGAAACTTATTACCATCAGCACCACACCATCCTTATTTTATTCAAGGAGTATAACTGTGATATCAAGATTATTTGGTTATTTCGAAGAAGGTTTTCTTAACCTTCTCATCACATTGATGACCCTACTTGTATTTGGTGAAGTCATTGCCCGTTTCTTTTTTAATACTGGCTTTTTATGGATACAAGAACTGACATTAACCTTGTGCGGCTGGTTTGTTCTTTTTGGTATGTCTTATGGTGTCAAAGTCGGTGCACATATTGGCGTCGACGCATTTGTATCTAAACTTTCTGGTAAACCACAAAAGATGGTAGCGATATTTGCTTGCTTATGTTGCGTTATATATTGTGCAATGTTTTTGAAAGGTTCGTGGGATTACTTAACACAAATGTACCAAATTGGTATTCCAATGGAAGATATTGATTTTCCAGCATGGTTTATCCATCAGTTAGACCCAGACTATGCATGGGAAACATTACGCATCGATGTTGAAGATGGCGCGGTACCAATCTGGTTGTCTCAAAGTATCTTATTGATTGGTTTCTCAATGTTAACCTGGCGTTTCATTGAGTTATTTATTGCCATTTTACGAAATCAAGCTGTCGGTTTTCAGCTAGCCGATGAAGCAAAAGACAGTATGCACCTGATAGATGAAGCCGCCAAATCAGCTCCAGAACAACAAGAACAAACTGATAAGGACGCAAAATAATGACTATCGCTACATTATTTATCACCCTGCTTATTTGTATGATGGTAGGTATGCCTATTGCAATTGCATTAGGCTTTTCAAGCATGCTCACTATCTTGCTTTACTCAAATGACTCGCTTGCTTCAATCGCTTTAAAACTTTACGAATCAACCTCAGAACATTACACCTTACTTGCGATACCATTTTTTATTTTATCTTCAGCGTTTTTATCAACCGGTGGCGTCGCAAGGCGGATCATCGACTTTGCAATGGACAGTGTCGGGCATATTCGTGGCGGTCTAGCAATGGCGTCAGTCATGGCCTGTATGTTATTTGCTGCGGTATCAGGCTCTTCACCCGCAACTGTTGCCGCCATTGGCTCAATTGTCATCGTAGGTATGGTTCGCGCTGGATACCCAGAGAAATTTGCAGCGGGAGTTATCACAACCTCGGGCACACTTGGTATTTTAATTCCGCCATCCATTGTGATGCTGGTGTATGCGGCGGCAACCGAAGTGTCGGCGGCCAGAATGTTTATGGCAGGCTTAATTCCAGGATTAATGATGGGCTGTATTTTAATGATCGCCATCTATATTGTCGCTCGAATTAAAAAACTCCCCTCACGTCCATTTCCAGGTGTAAAAGCACTCACAATATCAAGTGCTAAGGCAATGGGTGGATTAGCACTCATTCTTATTGTGCTCGGCTCTATCTACGGTGGTGTTGCCAGCCCAACAGAAGCCGCTGCGGTAGCTTGTGTGTATGCCTATTTTATTGCTGTGTTTGGATATCGTGATATTGGACCACTAAAAAATGTTGCCTGGCGAAATAACCAAGAATCGCTCGTTGTAGCAGCTCTGCGCAATATCGGATTCATGTTACTCGCTGTGATTAAAACACCTACAGACAAAGAAATACGTCATGTGGTACGTGATGGGGCAAAAGTCAGTATTATGCTGTTGTTTATTATTGCTAATGCCATGCTATTTGCTCATGTACTAACAACAGAGCGAATTCCTCACATCATCGCTGAAGCAATTGTGGGGCTGGGTTTACCAGCTTGGGGCTTTTTAATTATTGTCAATTTATTGCTGTTAGCGGCGGGTAACTTTATGGAACCGTCAGCAATCTTATTGATTATGGCTCCAATTTTGTTCCCCATTGCAACTCAGTTAGGTATTGATCCAATTCATTTAGGGATCATCATGGTTGTTAACATGGAAATTGGCATGCTGACACCGCCTGTGGGGCTCAATTTGTTTGTCACCGCGGGCATAACAGGAAAAAGCATGGGGTGGGTAATACAGTCTTGCTTACCTTGGTTAGTACTATTACTTGGCTTTTTAATATTAATCACTTACATCCCGCAAATATCACTATTTTTGCCTGAGTATATCGACAAATTAAACGGCTATTAGCTTTTATCATTTATTAAGCGAGCCTTATTAAATTAAGGCTCGCGCTATACCTTAACCAAAAACACACCAACGGCTCAAGTTCCTATGACGTCATACTATTGCGTTTCATCTGAGTCATGTAAAATGGTTTACAGCAATAAACACGACATTGGTTATACTTCCACTATTCAGTAAACCTTCTTTCGCGATTAACCGACCAAAATATTAACCTTCATTACTCACGGTATTTTGCATGCTTTCATTTACAACGATTAAAAAACGTAAAGTACTAATAGGCATATTACTGCTTATCGGGTTATTGCTAACACTCAAGGCGACACACTGGTATTTACTTGATCAAGGTACAAAAAGAATTGCTCAACAATCAGAAAAACAAATTAATGAATTAGTTCTCTTTATTGATAACGCCCTCGCCCATTACGAAAATATACCCGCAGTGTTGGCCAAAAACCCAATCTTAGAACAGGGCTTGCTTGATCAGCAAAACCCTAACACTATCCAAAAGCTGAATGCATACTTGTCAGAGCTACAACAAGTTACAGAATCCTCTGATATATATCTCACAGATGCATTAGGCGTTGCCATTGCAGCAAGCAATTGGGACAAACCCAACTCTTTTGTCAATCATGACTATTCTTTTCGCCCTTATTTTATTGAAGCCATATCCGGAAAATCAGGACGTTACTATGCAGTAGGCACATCATCAAACAAGCGCGGTTTTTACTTTGCCAATCCGGTTTATCATAAAGGCTTAGTCCTAGGAGTCATCGTCGTCAAAGTTGATATTGGTCTTGTAGAGCAGCAAGGGAGTGGCATAGCCTTAGCCAGCCAGTACGAATTTATGATCAGCGACCCTGATAACATTGTCTTCTTGTCTAGTGTTAGTGGATGGCGCTTTAATTCATTAACGCCATTATCACAAGCTAAACGTTTCGCATTAAATTCTTCAAAGCGATATGCCAATCGGCCAATTGGCGAATTACATTTTGCGCCTAAATTCGCATTGGGGGCATCCAACACAACACAGGTTTATCAAATCGCCTCTTTTGAAGAAAATGAAAAATACCTAGAGCGTCATCAATTGATGCCCAACGCCAATTGGCATGTTCATGTTCTGGCACCAATGAAACCTCTTTACGAATCATTACCCCCAATAATGCTGCTAAGTGCAACCTTATACATGCTATTTGCTTTATTTATTGTGTACAGCATTGAACGAAGAAAAAACTTACTCAGAATGCGGCACGCACAAAACCAACTCGAACTGCGTGTAAAAGAGCGCACGATAGAATTAGAACAAGCCAACAATCAATTAAAAGATACCCAAGATGAGCTCATCCAAGCGGCAAAACTGACTGTAATCGGCAGCCTATCGGCCAGTATTAACCATGAGTTAAATCAGCCATTGGCAGCATTAAGGAGTTACGCTCAAAACACTCAAACGTTTATTGGCCGTAACATGATTGATGAAGCCAGCAGTAATATCAAAACCATGATAGAACTGACAGACAGATTAGCCGATATTATTGGCCAATTTAAAAGCTTTACTCGCAAGTCGCAAGGTAAGGACAATGCCACAGAGATCAACCAATCAATTGAGCAAGCTATTACTATTGTGCAACCAGAGCTAGATAAGCAAGGGGTTAAATTGTCTCTTGCATTATTAAAAGGAAAATGCCAAATATGGGGCGACAGCGTTAGATTACAACAAGTACTAGTTAACTTAATCAGTAATGCAATTGTTGCCATGCAACTGTCAAAAAACAAACAATTACACATTGCTGTGTATTGCGATAACAAAGTCAACATCAGCATTCAAGATAGCGGCCCAGGAGTAAGGGAGAGCCAAATGAGTAAAATATTTGAACCCTACTACACCACCAGCGAACGCCAAGGATTAGGGCTAGGATTATCAATATCTCAACGCATAATTGAATCGATGCAAGGCTCAATTACAATCGAAAATGCACAACAAGGCGGCGCTATTTTTCATATTATTTTGCCGCTCTACCTACGCGAGGAAATGTAAACGTGACCCAAATACAAAACATCAATGATTACCAAGTGGTCATTGTTGATGATGAACCCCACATCGGTACCGTATTACAACAGTTGTTTAAACTTGAAAATATCAGTGCACTTGCCATAACAGATCCACAAACCATTGCCCGCCACATTACACCCAATTGGGGTGGCATCATTATTTCAGATGTCAATATGCCGCAGCTTGACGGCCTTAGTCTACTGCAACAATTAAAACAACAAGATAATGATTTACCAGTGGTACTCCTTACTGGCTTTGGTGATATTGCCATGGCCGTTGATGCGCTAAAAAAAGGGGCGTATGACTTCATTGAAAAACCCTTTAACAACGAACACATTCTCGACGTGACCAAACGCGCACTAGAAAAGCGATCACTCACATTAGAAAACCGTAAACTAAAACGTGAGCTAGAATCACACATAGCTCCTGGCCCTCGTATTTTAGGTAGCAGCCCTGGTGTAATGAAAATGCGCCACCTCATTGATCAAGTACTCGACACGCCAGCCGACATCATGATCGAAGGAGAAACAGGGGCAGGCAAAGAGCTAGTCGCTCGTTACCTACATGATCATAGCTACCGTAACAAAGCCAATTTTGTCGCGATTAACTGTGGTGCTATTCCCGAGAATTTAATCGAAAGTGAATTGTTTGGTGCAGAATCGGGCGCATTTACCGGTATTGATAAACGACGCATAGGCAAATTTGAATATGCAAATGGTGGCACGCTTTTTCTAGATGAAATAGAAAGCACACCAATGTCTTTACAAGTTAAATTATTACGAGTACTAGAAGACCGAAAAGTGGAACGCCTAGGCTCTAATACACCTATCAATTTAGATATTAGAGTCATCGCCGCCACAAAATTAAACTTGCAACAACTGTGTGAAGAAGGAAAATTTAGGCAGGACTTACTCTATCGTTTAAATTTAGTCACTATTGCAATTCCACCACTGCGTGAACGTCTAGAAGACATCCCACTGCTTTTTTTGCACTTTGCTCGAATTGCCTCTGCACGATATCACAAAGCATTAATTGCCTTAACACCTCAACAAACCATGGTACTAACCTCTCATGATTGGCCTGGTAACGTTCGCGAATTACGTAACTTAGCCGAGCGCTATGTTTTACTAGGCGCAGATGCCGCCTTTGCTGGAAATTTAGATAACCACACCACCATGCATACAAGTATGTCATTACAACAAAGAGTGGAGTTTTTTGAGCGAATGCTCATTGAAGAAGCGCTAAGTCATAACAAAGGCAGCATAAAATTAACTATGGAGCAGTTAGAATTACCCCGAAAAACCTTATATGACAAAATGCGTAAGTTTGACCTAGACCGCAAACAATTTATCGAAAGCTAACCCTCCCAGACTTATTCAATCAGCCTTTCACTGGGAGCACCTTAGTGCTCCCGTAGTGAACACCCAAACGCCAAACTGCAACCATTAACAATGCCAATAAACTCATAGAGCCTATCACCACCCCATTCCATTGTGCGTCATGCCAAAACCACATCAAATAAGGCCCCCCTAAAGACGCCCCAAGGTAGTAACAACACAAATACAATGATGTCGCTTTAGCTCTATGCTGGGTAGCTCGCATAGCCACAAATGAGTTACAGCAACTATGAGTTAAGAAAAAGCCACAAGCACTAATCAAAAAGCCTGCAACAATGGCAAACAAGGTGTCAACTAACGTCACTAAGGTTCCACACACCATTAAGCACAAAGCCACTCTAAATAAAGGCATAGAACCAAAGCGCATAATCCACTTAGCCGACAAATAAGAAGCAAACGTGCCACTTGAGTAACATAAAAAAATCAAGGTTGCCTGAAAGCGGCTTAACTCATAAGGCTCAGCCATAAGATGCAGCTGAATAAAACTAAATTGATTCACCATCATCATAAAAGCTAAGCCGCCAATTAAATATGCCAAGCACATTTGCTTATCAGCCAAATGAAACATAAAACCATCAATATCTTGTTTTATCTTTCGCAGCAATGATACTTTTTGTTTTATCACGTTGGGTTTAATTTCTCTACGTGGCAGCAAATAAGTCACTAAAGCCACCCCCATTAACGACACTAAAAACACCAACCCCATCGACGATTGCCACGATAGATGCTGAGCCATGAGGCCCCCAAAAATTCGTCCAGCTATTCCACCCATACTGTTGGCCATAATGTAAACCGCAGCAGCTTTGAGCATAAATTGTGGCGCTAATTGCTCCTTAAAATACGCCATAGAAATGGCAGGTACTGCAGCTAACAGCACACCTTGAAGCAAACGAACCCAAACCAACTGATCAAATGTTTGAGCAAACATTAATAAAATATTAGATGCAGCCAAAAGCCATAAACTAACAACAATAGGCGCCAATCGGCCAACCCTGTCAGATAGCACTGCATAAAATAATAACGAAAATGCTAGCGTAAAACTGGTTACCGACAACACTAAGGTCGCTTTAGCACCAGACACATCAAAATGCTCAGCAATTGAAGGCAGCATTCCTTGCACAGTGTACAAATTAATGTAAATCACTACAGAAGCAATACATAAAGCCCAAATCAATCGTGATTGAGCTTCACTGCGATGAACCGGTGTTAACTCTGTCATAGGTAACCTAAACAGCACATTAGGAAAGAAAACAGATTATTACCCGCCAAACATAAAGATCAATGACGGGTAGATAAGTTTGTGAACTAGATTGATTGAAACGTTATTTAACGCGCTTCATCAATACTTCGGCAGAGTATTTACCGTTATTGATCACATGATAGCGATCATAGGTTTGAAAAATCGCTTTCCCCTGGTAAGTAATCATAGCAACTACACCATAATCAACAGCGTTACTGATCACTTCAGCAGGTAAAATAAACTTAAATGGAACAGGCGTTTTGGCCACATCAAAATTTTTCTGTGAAATAATCACCCCAGGACGGTTAAAATCAATTATCGAAATATTAATTTTACACCCTTTAGTAAGCGCTATTTTTTCTAAATATCCAGCATAGCCGTTAACGACAACAGGCTTTGGAGGTTCAACAGTCACACAGGCACTTAGAACAACACTTATCAAAATAAATACACATAACTTAAACCATTGCGTCAATTTACACATTTAAGCATCCTTACTTGTCATTATTATTTGTGAGTCATTCTTAACAGGCCTTCCTGGGTTGCCGAAGCAACAAGCTGCCCTTGCCTATTAAAAAACTGCCCTTTGACAAAACCTCGGCCACCACCCGCATTAGGGCTTTCAATGCTATAAAGCAGCCATTCTTCCATGTTAAATGGGCGATGGAACCACATAGCGTGATCAATGGTCGCCATTCGCATACCTGGAGTTAAATATGACACGCCATGAGGCTGAGCCGCAGTCACTAAAAAGTTAAAATCAGAAGCATACGCCAGCAAATATTCTTGAATATTATGATTATTTGGCACTTGCCCATTGGCTCGCAGCCATACATACCGCTTAGGTTCATTAGTCCCTGGAGCAAGTGGATTAAGCGGGTTAACCAGGCGCATTTCAATCGGCGAATCGGCCATAAACTTTTCCAGCATTTGCTTAGGCACTTTATCTCGCATGGTCATTGCTAACTCTTGCTGATTTAATAATCCCTCAGGCCCCGGTACGTCAGGCATTGAAGCCTGGTGCTCAAAACCGTTTTCGTGTTTTTGAAACGAACAGGTCATATAAAATATGGGGCGCCCCTTTTGTATCGCCTTAACACGACGAGCACTAAAACTGCCACCGTCACGCATGTTCTCAACGTCATACACAATAGGGTGTTTTTCATCGCCAGCACGCAGAAAATAAGAATGTAAAGAGTGCACATGCCTGTCTTCGCTAACAGTTTGTTTTGCTGCACTTAACGCTTGCCCCATCACCTGACCGCCAAAAACATGGCCAAATCCTAAGTCCTGGCTTTGACCGCGAAATAAGCCATCCTCAAGTTTTTCCAATGACAACAATGACAACAAATCGTTTAATACCTGACTCATACTACCTTCTATACAGCAAAAATTAACACCTAAGGTTACCTTAGTTGCATTGATATTTTCTAGCATAATCGCAGTTAAATCGTTGAATAAACATCATCACAAACAATTAGTAAAAGAGTGATACAACGCAAAAATTCATATCAGCACCCAAATTGAAACTTTGATATGATATTAGCCATGGCTAATCGACCCTGTTTTTGACAAAAATATGCAAGCTAGTTCTATACAATCATGGCTTATGGCTATTCGCCCACGCACCTTACCTGCCGCCATAGGCCCGTTACTCGTCGGTAACATGCTCGCAATAGGCTTAAGTCAATTTAGCCTATTGATCGCTTTTACCTCTATGTTATGCGCAATTTTATTACAAATATCGGTCAATCTTGCTAACGATTACTTTGATTTTAAAAATGGCATTGATACTGAAGATCGGATTGGCCCCGTGCGAGTCACACAAAGCGGTTTGATAGCACCACGCCATGTTAGAAATGCCATGATAGGCTGCCTTATCACAGCATTAGTGGTGGGTTCGCTGTTAATCGTCCATGGCGGCTGGCCCATAGCAATTTTGGCAGCAGCTTCGATTTTAGGCGCGCTTTGCTACAGTGGCGGGCCTTATCCACTTGCATCGCACGGATTAGGCGAAATAGCCGCATTTGTTTTTTTTGGCTTAGTGGCCGTGGTCGGAAGTTATTATTTGCAAGCAGGCACCACCACAATTACAGCCTGGTTACTCGGCAGTGCTATCGGTTTTTTTAACGCGGCAATCATGTTAGTTAACAACACTCGTGATATTTCAACCGATACCAAAGCAGGTAAAAATACCCTTGCGGTTCGAATAGGTGAATCACAAGCAAAGGTGTTATATCAAAGTTTGGTGTACTTACCCTTTGGGATCATCATAGCGGGATTTTTATTGGGTTCACTTGATGGCTTACCCGTGTTACTTGCCGGAGTGTCATTAGTCATTGCCCGTAATTTAAGCCGAGAGTTTCATAACAACTCTGGTGAGGCGTTAAATCCAATCCTTGGACAAACTGCAAAGCTTTGTATGATTTTCAGCATCTTGTTTAGCGTCGGACTATTTATCACCCTTAGTTAATACGACAACCTTGTAGGTGGGGTTACTTACCTGCAAGGTTGTACCATAACGAGTTATTAATACCTTGCTCTAAAATGCACTTCGTGTGGTTCCATCTCATTTTTTACCGCAGCCTTAATCGAGTCATCAATAACAGTTGCACTTAAATCATATAAACCACAAAGGGCAAATGCTTTAGTGATATTAATTGATGCACCTAGATACTCATAAACCACTCGAGTACAAATTGGCATTCGCTCACCACTGCCACTTACTCCTATTTTCAAACCTTTGAGCTGAGTAATCCGATTCTTAAATGTTGGAAACAAAATAGTTTGTGAAATCTCATGCTTGGTTAATGACTCATAATCAACCATAAAAATACGGTCTACCAAAAAGTTCGCCATTCCTAGATAGACACCATGATAGGGCTTTCGATGAGACTGTTCGACTATTCGCTCCGTGCGTTGGTAATAAATTTTTTGATTTACCTTGGTAAAACAAACTAATGTTCGCAGTAATTTACCTGGGTGCGCCATCGACAAATAGTATTCGAAATAATAACCAAGATATTTGTCTAAATCATGAGTACTGCTGCGCGCTAATGTTTCAAAGTGGGTGGTTTCAGGTAAGCGCACATTCTCTGTAGTGTGTAATTGAGGCCTAACTTGAATTAATAACTTAAATTGGTTTTGAGGCATCATAATCTCGAACTCTTCAACCCCAAAGAACTCGCAAATTTTTAACATGGTATTGGCACTCGGTTTATGTGTGCCGTTTAAATACCGATTAAATTGAGCGCGGTTAAACCCCAATCTGCGACATACTTCAGCGATTGATTTGTAATAACTACAGAGTAATTGCAAGTTTTTAGAGAAATCGGACGACAAAGCCATTAAATACACCTTGGATTAAGAGCAAGCTAAAAAGCATCGAGGCATCATAAGTTTATTGCCCTTGATACACAACCACAGTCCATTCGCAAAAAGATGCCATAACAGCATCAACTAGCACCATTTATAGTTAACTTGTCAAATCGCTTCTTAATCAAAACATTGGTTAAATATCGTTGAATTTAGCGTAACAGCTTGGCAAACCAATGCCACGAACAACCATTAATCTCAATCAATATAGGCCAGTATATGCTTGCTAGAACAGAACATGATCTTATCGGTGATATGGAACTACCAAATACGGTTTGGTACGGTATTCAGACTCAGCGAGCGCTTGATAACTTTTCAATTTCTGGTATTCCTATCGGGCATTTCCCAGAATTAATTACTAGCTTAGCAATGGTAAAACAAGCGGCTGCGTCAGCTAACCAACAGCTGGGGTTATTACCTCAACATAAAGCTGAAGCGATTATTGCTGCCTGCAAAGACATTCAGTCAGGGCAATATAATCAAGATTTTGTGGTTGATGCAATTCAAGGAGGAGCTGGTACCTCCACCAATATGAATGCAAACGAGGTTATCGCTAATATCGCGTTAACTAAAATGGGACGTATTAAAGGTGATTATCAATTTTTACATCCTAATGACGATGTAAATCGTTGCCAGTCGACGAACGACGTTTACCCAACGGCTGCCAGTCTAGCGATTCAATTTGCCGGTGACGCCTTAATTCTAGCAGTTGCTTCATTAACTCAATCTCTGGATAACAAAGCACAAGAATTCAATCATGTCATTAAAATGGGCCGAACTCAGTTACAAGATGCGGTGCCAATGAGTTTAGGCCAAGAGTTTAAAGCATTCGCCACTGTACTAGGAAAAGAGAGAGCGCGGCTCCAAGAAGCAGGTAAATTACTCTGTGAAATCAATCTTGGCGGCACTGCGATAGGAACGGGGATCAACAGCCATAAAGATTACCCCAATTTGGCCATTGCTCATTTGGTTGCCATTTCAAATAAACCGCTATTTCAAGCAAGCGATCTTATTGCGGCAACATCCGACATGGGCGCCTTTGTTTATTATTCAGGAATATTAAAACGTCTCGCGGTAAAACTAAGTAAAATAAGTAATGATTTAAGGTTGTTATCAAGCGGACCAAGGACCGGATTAGCCGAAATATCATTACCGGCGGTACAGCCAGGTTCAAGTATTATGCCAGGGAAAGTCAACCCGGTAATTCCTGAAGCCGTCAACCAAACTGCTTATCAGGTTATTGCAAGCGATCTTGCGGTCACTCTGGCTGCTGAAGCTGGGCAGTTGCAACTCAATGCGATGGAGCCGCTAATCATCTACAACTTATTAAACTCAATCAAAATGCTAACCTCAGCTTGTAAAATGCTTGATGAGCGCTGCATAAGAGGAATACAAGCTAACGAACAGCGGTGTCGAGATAATGTCGACAACAGTATTGGTGTCGTGACAGCTTTGGTTCCGGTGCTCGGTTATAGCAATGCCAGTGCAGTAGCTAGACAAGCGCTAGCAGAAAACAAAACAATTAGTGAAGTGGTGTTAGCTCGAAATCTACTGAGTCAGCAGCAGCTTGATAACTTATTGAACCCCACCAGCATGATGGGTATTGCTTAATAACATTTATACTCATCCTTATTTATCCCAATAAAAACGCTCTCATTTCAATGAGAGCGTTTTGGTGTTAACAACCCTTACAGCGGATTTATACTTTAGATAATGTGCGCTGTTTGGCGCTCCAGTCTAAATGGTATTTTTCACCTGCGGGTTTATCAGTACGCTCAAAGGTGTGAGCACCGAAAAAGTCACGCTGACCTTGCAATAAGTTAGCCGGTAATGTCTCACAGCGATAACTGTCGTAATAGGCAATAGCCGAGCTAATACAAGGCGCAGGGATCCCTTGCATAACTGATGCAGCAACAGTTTTTCGCCAGCTAAAGTGTTTTTGCGACAAAGTCTGACTAAATGTATCGGCCATTAATAGATTAGCTAGGGTTGCATTTTCTTGATACGCCTGAGTAATCGATTGCAAGAATGTAGCGCGGATAATGCATCCCGCTCGCCATATCTTGGCTATCTCAGCAAAATCTAAAGCCCAATTCTGCTCTTTTGCCATCATCGCCATAAGCTGGAAGCCTTGAGCATAACAACACACTTTGGCGCAATATAATGCATCTTCAAGGTTAGCGATAAACTCCGCTTTTTCGGTTTCGCTCAATACAACCGGGGCCGGCCCCGCAAGCTTAGAATTTAACTGCACTCGCAACGTCTTTTGAGTACTTACAGCACGTGCGTAAACTGCTTCTGCAATCGTTGGCGCCGGGCAACCAATTTGTAAACTGCTCACTGCAGTCCATAAACCGGTGCCTTTTTGACCTGCTTTATCTAAAATCATTTCAACTAGGGGCTTACCCGTTAATGGGTCATCTTGCTGTAATACTTCAGCACTAATCCCCATAAGGTAACTGTTTAATATTCCCTTGTTCCATTGTTTAAATACGGTACCGATTTCATGGGCAGACATCCCCAAACCATCATTAAGCAACTGATAGGCTTCACAAATAAGCTGCATGTCAGCATATTCAATACCGTTATGGACCATTTTGACATAATGGCCAGAGCCCGCAGGACCAATATAGGTTGTGCAAGGCTCGCCTTCAGTCACCGGATTGCCCGGTTCAAAACGCTCAATCGGTAAACCGGTTTGTGGATCCACTTTAGCCGCTATAGCATTCCAAATTGGTTCAACATAACGCCATGCTTTTTCGTCGCCACTTGGCATTAATGAAGGCCCAAAGCGTGCCCCTACCTCACCACCAGAAACGGCTGAACTAAAAAAAGTAAACTGACCTTTATACTTAGCTTCACGCTCTACAGTATCAGTCCATAAACTGTTACCCGTGTCGATAACAATATCTTGAGCTTCTATACCTGCGTCAATTAATGACTTACATACACCATCTACAGGAGCGCCCGCAGGAACAGATAACACGATCACACGAGGTTCGACTAAATTGGCGAGCATTTCTGAAAGATTATTACACGCTTGCATACGGTCAGCTAAGCCAGCCTTGCGCTCATTTGCTTCTTGAGAAATTGCAGCGTTCACTTTTTGAGTATCGAGATCAAAAACAGCCACATGATAGCCGTTATCTGCGATGTTTAGTGCAAGGTTCTTGCCCATCACACCAAGGCCAATAACGCCGACGTGAGATTGTTGGGTGTGGTTATTCATAGTCTATATTTCCACAGGTCACAGAGATTAATCGCGTAATGCGAATCCATTTGGGTGGCAATTATAGCGATTCTTGTAACTAAATTACCAGTAACAAAACGCGGAAACGCTGTTTTTTACAAAGTAAGTCTAGCCGAAGAATATAAAGGTAACCTATTGTCAGAATAGAAAAAACCATAAAAACTACTGTGCTTTTATGGTTTTAGTTCAGTTTAATTAAGGCATTTATTTGTGTTACAAAATGATTTAACCACCAGTGTGCTCTGATGCGAGTGCATTTGCATAACCCATTTTTGTCAACGCGTTACGAACAATTTCTAAGGTGTTTGGATCTTCAATGGTCGCAGGCATGGTGTAATCTTGATTGTCAGCGATTTTGCGCATGGTTGCGCGCAAAATTTTGCCCGAACGCGTTTTTGGTAATTTTTGTACTGCACTCACTAGTCTAAAGGAAGCAACAGGGCCAATTTCATGGCGCACTAACGCCAGTAATTGTTTATACAAGTCATCATCAGATAACGTCACCCCATTTTTAAGCACCACTAATCCAAGCGGAACCTGGCCTTTAAGCTTATCTTGCACGCCAATAACCGCGGCCTCAGCAACGGCTTCATGTTGACACAATACCTCTTCAAAGCGCCCAGTAGATAATCTATGCCCTGCGACATTAATAATATCGTCAATGCGGCTCATGATGTACAAATAGCCATCTTCATCAATGTAACCTGCATCTCCAGTTAAATAATAACCTGGGTACATAGACAAATAACTATCAATATAGCGTTTGTCATTTTGCCACAGCGTAGTAAGCGTGCCTGGTGGCAAAGGCTGCTTAATCACCACATTACCACTTTCATTGGCCGCAACAGGCTCGCCCATCGCATCTAATATCTCGACTTGATAGCCTGGTACAGCTCGTGCGGGGGAACCAGGTTTAATCGCGATTGGATCTGTACCCATTAAATTGGCTGCAACTGGCCAACCGGTTTCTGTTTGCCACCAATGATCAACCACTGGCTTACCTAACTGTTGCTGACTCCAATTTAACGTTTCAGGATCGCAGCGCTCGCCAGCTAAATACATTTGTTTAAGGCACGATAGGTCAAACTGTTTAATAAATTCACCGTTTGGATCTTCACGTTTAATTGCACGAATAGCCGTTGGCGCAGTAAAAAAGCTGCGAACGTGCTTTTGTTCAATAATGCGCCAAAAAGCGCCTGCATCGGGAGTGCCTATCGGTTTACCCTCATACATAATTGTGGTCGCCCCCACAAGCAATGGCCCGTACACAATATAAGAATGTCCAACTACCCACCCTACATCGGATGCAGCCCAAAACACATCACCCACACCAGTGTCATAAATGTGCTCCATAGACCAGGCTAGCGCAACAGCATGACCACCGTTATCGCGAACAACCCCTTTAGGTTGGCCAGTTGTACCTGAGGTATACAACACATATAAAGGGTCTGTCGCATCTAACGAGACACAGTCAACATCTTGTGCATCAACCAATGCACTGTACCAATCAAGATCGCGCGGGGCGTTTAGCTCAGCCTGATATTCAGTGCGATTTAAAATGATACAATGTTCAACTGTGTGTGTTGCCTGTGCTAAAGCATTATCTAATAAAGGCTTATAAGGCACGACACCCGACGGCTCAATACCACATGAAGCAGATAAAATTAATTTGGGTTTCGCATCATTAATACGAGTAGACAACTCATTGGCAGCAAAGCCACCAAACACCACAGAGTGAATGGCGCCAATGCGCGCACAGGCAAGCATTGCGTAGGCGGTTTCAGGGACCATTGGCATGTAAATGACGACACGATCGCCTTTAGTGACACCTAATGACACCATTAACCCCGCAAGGCGTTTGACTTGCGCTAGCATTGATTGATAACTAATCGCGTATTCATTTTGAGTCACGGGACTAATGTAATGGATAGCAGTTTGCTCACCACGACCAGCGAGTACATGACGATCGACAGCATTAAAACAGGTGTTCATTTTGCCATCAGCAAACCATCGATAAAATGGCTTGTTGCTATCATCTAATACCTTATTAGGTACAATGTCCCAACTGATGGCCTTTGCCGCTTTTTGCCAGAAAACTTCGGGCTCAGCTATCGACTGTTCATGCATTAAGAGTCCTAAATCCGCCATATTGATCTCCATTAATCAGGGTGTATGACAATGATTATGAGCAGAATTCATGAAATAGCCCTATTAGACAAAGGGATAACAATTCATCAAATGCACAAAAAAATCTTTAATTTCAATCAAGTGTTTAATATTATAATGACGTTAACTACTAAAGATTAATATCAAATATAACAATTGGTTAATGTATAATACTTAGCAACGTGGCAAGTAGAATTAACACGTATTTGCAGGATAAAAAATCAAAATAAACCCCACAAACTTTACCTTTACGTAAACTTCATATATCTTGCATCAAAAGAAACAGTTTTGGTGACATGATGAGCACAATCCATAGCCCTCAATCCACATACTCAATCAGTGACTTATCAAAAGAATTTGATATCACCACCCGCAGCATTCGTTTTTACGAAGACCAAGGCTTAATCAAACCTAAGCGTCGTGGTCAAACTCGTATATACAGTTTAAAAGACCGAGTACGTCTAAAACTCATACTTAGAGGAAAACGACTTGGGTTTTCATTAGCAGAAACACGCCGATTATTTGAACTTTACGATGCAGATAAAAGCAGTTCGACTCAATTACAAACTATGCTTGATTTAGTCAACGAGAAAAAAACCGCACTACAGCAACAAATGGACGACATTAAAGTGGTATTGATGGAATTGAACTCAGCAGAGCAGCAATGCAAAGCAGCATTAGCAGATAACACAGCCAAAAAGATGAAATAAATAACAGCAAAGAATGGCTGACTCAATTCGGCCAATGTTTTACCCGCTACCCAAAACGCAACTCTATAAGCGTTGGTAGTCAGTGCTTTACAAGACAATAATAAAAATTCAACAGGACACATGCAAATGAGCGACTTATATACCAGCCTAAACTTTGGTTTAGGTGAAGATGTTGACATGTTACGTGATGCAGTTCGTGGTTTTGCCGCCAACGAAATCGCCCCGATTGCCGCCCAAGTCGACCTCGATAACGCCTTCCCTAATCAATTATGGCCAGTGCTTGGCGATATGGGGTTACTTGGCGTCACCGTCGATGAGCAATATGGTGGTGCTAACATGGGCTACCTTGCTCATGTGGTCGCAATGGAGGAAATCTCACGCGCATCAGCGTCTATTGGATTAAGTTACGGCGCGCACTCAAACCTATGTGTTAACCAAATTAACCGCAATGGTAATGACGCGCAAAAGGCAAAATACCTGCCTAAGCTTGTGAGTGGTGAACACATTGGTGCATTGGCCATGAGCGAGCCTAATGCGGGTTCAGACGTTGTATCGATGAAATTGCAAGCCCGTAAAGAAGGCGACCGCTACATTCTTAACGGCAATAAAATGTGGATCACCAATGGTCCAGATGCACACACCTATGTGATTTACGCCAAAACCGATCTTGAAAAAGGCCCTCATGGTATTACGGCGTTTATTGTCGAACGCGGATTTAAAGGATTTAGCCAGGCACAAAAACTCGACAAACTCGGGATGCGCGGCTCAAATACCTGCGAGTTAGTATTTGAAGACTGTGAAGTGCCAGAAGAAAACATCTTAGGCGGCCTCAACAATGGCGTTAAAGTGCTAATGAGCGGGCTAGATTATGAGCGCGTTGTGTTGTCTGGTGGCCCATTAGGTATTATGTCTGCTTGCATGGACATCGTTGTACCTTATATTCACGAGCGCGAACAGTTTGGGCAATCCATTGGCCAGTTCCAGTTAGTGCAAGGAAAATTAGCTGATATGTACACAGGCATGAACGCTGCCCGTGCTTATGTTTACAGCGTGGCAAAATCTTGCGATCGCGGTGAAACCACCCGTAAAGATGCTGCTGGCGCCATTTTATACAGCGCCGAACTGGCGACTAAAATGGCCTTAGATGCTATCCAATTACTGGGCGGCAATGGCTATGTTAATGAATACGCAACTGGCCGTTTATTACGCGATGCTAAGCTTTACGAAATTGGTGCTGGCACCTCTGAAATTCGCCGTATGCTCATTGGCCGCGAATTGTTTAACGAGTCAAAGTAACCAGCATTTCAGTATAAAGGCGACATAACAAACATGTTATGTCGCCTTAATTAAGCCCCTATTTTTTGCTTCATTAAGGATATAAAAATGACGCAACTGAGCAGCCGTATCAATCCTCGCAGTGACGAATTTAAAGCCAAGTCAGACAGCATGACCTTACTTGTCGACGATCTTCAACAAAAACTCAAAAAAATCGAACAAGGTGGCGGCCCTGTCGCACTTGAGCGCCATTTGTCTCGTGGTAAGTTATTGCCGCGCCAGCGCGTTGAAAAGCTGCTCGACCCGGGCTCACCCTTTTTAGAAATATCACAATTTGCCGCATTTGAAGTTTATGACGAAGAAGTCCCCGCAGCGGGTGTAATTGCCGGTATCGGCCGCGTCAGTGGTGTTGAGTGCATGATTATCGCCAACGACGCCACAGTCAAAGGCGGCACCTACTACCCAATTACGGTTAAAAAGCATTTACGGGCGCAAGACATTGCCAGCCGTTGCCACTTGCCGTGTATCTATTTGGTTGACTCAGGCGGCGCGAATTTACCCCGCCAAGATGAAGTGTTTCCAGACCGCGATCATTTCGGGCGTATTTTCTATAACCAAGCGCAAATGTCAGCCAAAGGTATTCCACAAATTGCCGTCGTCATGGGCTTGTGTACCGCAGGCGGTGCTTATGTACCTGCCATGGCCGATGAGTCGATTATCGTCAAAGAGCAAGGCACTATCTTTTTAGCTGGCCCACCGCTTGTCAAAGCCGCAACGGGTGAAGAAGTCAGTGCAGAAGAGCTGGGCGGCGCAGAAGTACACACAAAAATATCCGGCGTTGCCGATCATTTAGCCCAAAATGATGAACACGCCCTTGAGCTTGCTCGCCGTGCAGTACTGCGCTTAAATCATCAAAAAGAAATCAAAAGCTTATTAAGCCCAGTTAAACCACCAAAATTCGACATCCATGAGTTGTATGGCATTGTCGGTACCGATCTTAAAAAGCCGTTTGATGTAAAAGAAGTCATTGCCCGTGTGGTAGATGACTCTGACTTTGATGAATTTAAAGCCAACTATGGCGCAACGCTCGTGTGTGGTTTTGCTCGCATTCATGGCTACCCCGTCGGCATTGTGGCCAATAACGGTATTTTATTTTCTGAGTCGGCGCAAAAAGGCGCTCACTTTATTGAACTGTGTTGCCAACGTAAAATTCCATTACTGTTTTTACAAAATATCACCGGCTTTATGGTGGGTAAAAAGTACGAACACGAAGGCATTGCTAAACATGGCGCCAAAATGGTGACTGCGGTGTCTTGCGCTAAAGTACCTAAGTTTACCGTGATTATTGGCGGCAGTTATGGCGCAGGCAACTACGGCATGTGCGGCCGCGCGTTTGAACCCACCATGATGTGGATGTGGCCTAATGCGCGTATTTCGGTCATGGGTGGTGAGCAGGCCGCGGGTGTATTAGCCACAGTGCGCCGCGATGGTTTAGCGCGCAAAGGCGTTGAATGGTCTGCAGAAGATGAGCAAACCTTCCGTAAACCCATTGTTGAGCAATACGAAAAAGAAGGCCATCCATACCATGCCAGCGCCCGCTTATGGGACGACGGCATTATTGATCCAGCGCAAACCCGTGACGTGGTCGGCCTAGCCTTATCGGCAGCATTAAATGCTCCTATTGAAGACACCCACTTTGGGGTGTTCCGCATGTAATTGTGCGGTTAATTCAACAAATAAGGAGTCATAAATCATGTTATCAAACCAATATAAATTTATTGAATGCCGCCTTGAACAAGGGGTGGCAGAGCTTATTTTAAATCGCGTTGAAGTGCACAATGCCTTTGATGAAGTGATGATCAGCGAGATGATCCAAGCTATCGAACACTTTGCCAAAAACAGTCAATGCACCATGTTGATATTGCGCGCCAATGGTAAAAACTTCAGTGCAGGCGCCGATCTTAATTGGATGCGCAAACAAGCCCAAATGGACTTTGAGCAAAATCTGACTGATGCCCATGAGCTTGCCAAGCTGATGCATGTGTTAGACAAGTTTCCCAAACCGACCATCGCCCTTGTGCAAGGTGCCGCGTTTGGTGGTGCATTAGGCTTAATTTGCTGCTGCGATATTGCCATTGCCACCACTCGCGCCAGTTTTTGCTTAAGTGAAGTAAAACTCGGACTGATCCCAGCTGTAATAAGCCCTTATGTGGTGCGTGCCATGGGTAATCGTCAATCACGCCGCTTTATGCTAACCGCAGAACGTTTTAGTGCTGATGTTGCCTTAACCCATCAAGTCATTCACGACATTAACGACGACCTCGATGCCGCGGCAGCGCCTTTTATTGCTGCATTGAATGCCAACAGCCCTCAAGGCATGGCATGGGCAAAAAATCTTGTGGCGTATTTAGAAAACGGCGTAATTGACCACGAAACGCTCAACTTTACCAGCGAGCAAATTGCTCGTATTCGTGTATCAGATGAAGGTCAAGAAGGCCTTAATGCCTTCTTTGAAAAACGACCGCCAGCATGGCAAACCGCTAAATCTGATCCACAAGGAGCCCAATAATGTTTACCAAATTACTGATTGCTAACCGTGGTGAAATTGCGTGCCGTATTATTAAAACCGCGCAAACCATGGGCGTACGCACCATCGCCCTTTATTCTGATGCCGACAAAGATGCCCGTCATGTCGCCATGGCTGATGAGTCATATTACCTAGGCGGCAGCGCCCCTGCTGACTCATACCTAAAAGCTGACTTGATTATTGAAATAGCTAAAAAATCGGGCGCAGAAGCTATTCACCCAGGTTATGGTTTTTTGTCAGAAAATGCCGAATTCGCCCGCAAATGTGAGCAAAATGGTATTGCCTTTGTTGGCCCAGGTAGCGATGCCATTGATGCCATGGGCAGTAAAAGTGCCGCCAAAAAGATCATGTCAAAAGCCAATGTCCCCCTGGTGCCTGGCTATCACGGCGACGATCAAACCGATGCAACCTTAATTGCCGAAGCAAAAGCCGTTGGTTTTCCTTTGTTAATTAAAGCGGCTTACGGCGGCGGTGGCAAAGGGATGCGTATCGTTGAAAACGAAGGCGAAATACTTGAAGCCATTAAGTCTGCACGCCGTGAAGCCATCTCGTCATTTGGTAATGACAAGCTACTCATGGAGCGCTACTTACGCCAACCGCGCCATGTCGAATTACAAATATTTGCCGACACCCATGGCAATGCCATTTATTTATCTGACCGTGACTGCTCTATTCAACGTCGCCATCAAAAAGTGGTTGAAGAAGCGCCAGCACCCGGTTTATCAGACGAACTGCGTGCCCAAATGGGTAATGCCGCAGTAGCAGCAGCTAAAGCCATTGATTATGTTGGCGCAGGCACGGTTGAGTTTTTACTGGATACCGACAACAGCTTTTACTTTATGGAAATGAATACCCGATTACAGGTCGAACACCCTGTAACCGAAATGGTAACTGGTCAAGACTTAGTAAAATGGCAGTTAGTGGTCGCAAGTGGTGGCGAATTGCCGCTACGCCAGGATGAAGTGCGTATCCATGGGCATTCATTTGAAGTACGCATTTACGCTGAAGATCCGCAAAACGAATTTTTACCCGCCAGCGGTAAGCTAAACTTTTTGCGTGAACCAGAGCAAAATCGTCACGTACGCATAGATTCAGGCATTCGTGAAAACGATGTTATCAGTAACTTTTATGACCCCATGATTGCCAAACTAATAGTATGGGATGAGTCGCGCCCTCGCGCCCTGCAACGTTTAGTGCATGCGCTTGAGTCATACCAAATCAGTGGCCTTAAACATAACATCGAGTTTTTAGCCAATATTGCCGAGCACCCAGCCTTTGCAGCTGCCGATTTCTGCACCGACTTTATTGAACGATATGGCGACACCTTAATTGGTGATGCCGCCATTGAAGCCGATACCGCGTTAGCACTAGCAGGACTGTATCAAGTGCTGTCTCGCAAACAAGCGGCCAAAACATTGGCCATAAATAGCGCCGACCCATATTCACCTTGGGGCCTCGTGAGCGGCTTTAGACTCAATAGTTCAAGCGTACACCATGTGTCACTGTTAACTGATACCGCAACGGCCACTCAACAGCACGATCTCGTTATTACCGCCGTGGGTGAGCAATACCAATTATGCTTACATGAGCAAGTGCTAAACCTAGCGGGTGATCTCAAAGCAGACTTACTTTTAGCCGAAATTAATGGCCACAAAAGCAAAGTACCTGTGAGCCACCAAGGTGACGACTTTACGCTATTTTTACCTTCTGGCAGCTATCACTTTAAAGCCATATTGGCTCAAGTGGCTGAAGAGGTGGTAAACCATGCAGATAAGCTTAAAGCACCAATGAACGGCACAGTGGTAACCCATTTAGTTGAAGTTGGCGAGCAAGTTAAAGCTGGCCAAGGCTTATTAGTGATGGAAGCCATGAAAATGGAATACACCATAGAAGCGCCATTTGACGGTGTGGTCAGCGAGTTTTATTTCCAAAGCGGTGAGCTTGTCAGTGACGGGGCACAACTGCTAAACGTTGAACCATTAACCAGTGAAGCTAACGTCGAGGAAGCATAAATGTTACCGACAAAAGTCAGCATTTTTGAAGTCGGCGCCCGTGACGGCCTACAAAACGAAGTGCCGGTGACTACAGCCGATAAACTCACGCTAATCACACAACTTGGTGATGCAGGTGTTAAACGTATTGAAGCGGGCAGCTTTGTGTCACCTAAATGGGTGCCACAGATGGCAGACTCCCATGAGGTACTGCAGCAACTTAAACGCCAAGCGGGTGTGGTTTACAGTGCCTTAACCCCTAACCTAAAAGGGTTTGAACTGGCATTAGCGGCTGGCGCCGATGAAGTGGCCATTTTTGGCGCCGCATCAGAGAGTTTTAGCCAGAAAAATATTAACTGCTCAATTGATGAGTCAATCGAGCGCTTTGCTCCGTTAATGGAAGCCGCCAAACAACATGGGCTTGCTGTGCGCGGGTATGTGTCTTGTGTGCTAGGTTGCCCATATGAAGGCGAAATTGCAGTAAGTGACGTCGCCAGAGTATCTGAGATCCTTTATAAAATGGGTTGTTACGAAATATCACTTGGCGACACCATCGGTGTGGGTACGCCCACTAAAGCACGGCAAATGATTGAAGCTGTCGCTAAAGTGGTGCCCATAGACAAGTTAGCTTTGCATTTTCACGACACCTACGGCCAAGCGTTAGCCAACATACTTGTCTGCCTTGAAACCGGTGTCAGCGTGTTTGATACCTCGGTTGCAGGCTTAGGCGGCTGCCCCTATGCCAAAGGTGCGTCAGGCAATCTTGCCACAGAAGATTTAGTTTACATGCTCCATGGTATGGGCATTGATACCGGTATTGACCTCACAAAGCTTGCGTTTGCAGGCGACACCATTAGCCGCGTGTTGGGGCGCGCTAATGGGTCTAAAGTGGCAAATGCAATCAGAACATAATCACATATACTCACAGGGGTGAGGCAAAACACTCCCCCTTGTGAACATAACAATAAGGACAACAAGATGGCAGGATTCAATAAAGTCGTCCACAGCTATGACGAAGCGCTAGCAGGACTGAGTGACGACATGACCATTATGGTCGGCGGATTTGGTTTATGTGGTATTCCTGAAGGCTTAATTAACCACATGGTAAAATTGGGTGTAAAAGGCTTAACAGCCATTTCAAACAATGCAGGTGTAGATGATTTTGGTTTAGGTTTATTGCTTAAACAACATCAAATTTCGACCATGATAGCCTCTTATGTTGGCGAAAACGCCACCTTTGAGCAACAAATGTTGTCTGGTGAACTTAATGTCATACTCACACCACAAGGTACGTTGGCTGAAAAAATTCGCGCTGGCGGTGCTGGTATTCCAGCCTTTTTTACCGCGACAGGTTACGGTACCCCTATTGCTGACGGCAAAGAAACCCGTGAAATTAAAGGTCGTCATTACGTATTAGAAGAATCATTAACGGCAGACTTTGCTTTAGTCCGCGCCTGGAAAGCCGACACCATGGGTAATTTGGTGTTTCGAAAAACCGCCGCTAACTTCAACCCAATGATGGCCACCGCAGGCAAAATTACCGTGGTAGAGGCTGAAGAGATTGTTGAGCCAGGCGAGCTCGACCCAGACCACATCCACACACAGGGTATTTATGTTGATCGCGTTATCAAAGCAAGCTTTGAAAAACGTATCGAGCAACGCACCGTTAAAGCTGCGAAATAAGGGAGGCAACACCATGGCATTGACCAGAGAACAACTCGCCCAGCGCGTAGCAAAAGAATTACAAGACGGTTTTTACGTAAACCTTGGTATTGGTATCCCAACCCTTGTGGCCAACTATATTCCACAAGGCATGCAAGTGATGCTGCAATCTGAAAACGGTTTACTCGGTATGGGCGAGTTCCCGACTGAAGAAAACATTGATGCAGACCTTATCAACGCCGGCAAACAAACCGTTACAGCAGTACCTGGCGCATCATTCTTTTCATCAGCAGAAAGCTTTGCGATGATCCGTGGCGGCCACGTAGACTTAACTGTACTCGGCGCATTTGAAGTCGATGTTAACGGCTCTATCGCCTCGTGGATGATCCCGGGTAAGCTCATTAAAGGCATGGGCGGCGCAATGGATTTAGTGGCAGGGGCTGACAACATCATTGTTACCATGATGCATGCAGACAAGCATGGTAATTCAAAATTACTGCCCAAATGTGAACTGCCATTAACCGGTTATGGTTGCATTAAGCGCGTAATGACCGATTTAGCCTTTATGGAAATTAAAGACGGCGCATTCCATCTTTTAGAGCGCGCACCTGGCGTATCTGTTGAAGAGATCGTCACAAAAACAGCCGGTAAGCTAGTGGTACCAGATCATGTACCCGAAATGACGTTTTAAAATTTGCTTATCACGATCAATAAAGCCCGGTTTTTACCGGGCTTTTTGTTACTGGCTTTATGAGTGTTATTCTTCTGTTGGGATAACCAAAACATTACTGCGCATCCGGCTTAAAATGGCTTCTGCAGTATTACCAATAATTCGCCCTAACAAGCCTTGGCGCTGCCTTGCACCGACCACAAAGTATTGGCTTTTTAAGCGGCAGGCTAATTCAAATAAACACAATTCAGGCTCACCGGTAATGATATGCATGCAATCGGCATCAACACCTATCTCGGCAATTTTTTGTTTATGTTCCGCATAAGCCTTTTTCACTAGGGCATTGATATCAAGTATATCCATATCGCGCACAATTTGCGGAATTCTGAGCACATAAGCCACATGTAGCTTTGTCCCCGTTGCTTTAGCAAACTGCTTACCATGGGCAATAACGGCATCATTAAGGCGCTGTTTTGCAGGGTTACTGGTGCCAAGGTCAATTGAAATTAACGTCGTGTTGCCGTTATTAAGCGGATTGTTAGTAAGCAACAACAAGGGCACTGTTGTATGGCGAATAAGCTGCCAGTCGGTCGGTAAATAATGCTCTGCATGGTGCACCGCTTTAACCATCAAATCAAAACCATGACGCTGAGCATGGCTGCAAGCATGTTCAAAAAGGTATTTACTCCAAATCACATGTAATGGCACATCTTCAGCATCGAGGCTATCTAAATGAGCTTGTAATTGTATTTCGCGTTGAGTCATCAAGGCTTTTTGCGCCACGCCCGCTAACCTTGGGTTGTCTCGGTCGGCACCACTTAAATAAGCATAAGTATAAGCAAACACTTCAACTTGTTTATTTAATTGTTTCGCTAACACTAATCCATGAGCAATGGCATCTGTGTGGGCATTTTCCATTTGAGCAATAACAAACATTTTGTTCATTTATATCTCCTTTATGAGACGTGTTAACGATCCAAAGCCACTTAAAACACATTGACTAAAGCTAATATCATCATGTTGTCACGTCATTAAAAACGCAGTAATTACCTAACAGCTACCCCATAACACATTCTCTAAAAACGTGAGCTAGCAACTATCTTTAGCTTAGCTAATAGCGTAAGTTTGTGCATAAATATCGGTATAAAAATTGATCAACATCAAGTTTATTAGATCAAAACAATCAAATACATATTGCCCAACTTAAGGAAAATGAGATGGCAATAGACAGCTTTGTCGTGTCACTGTTTCTTATTCTCATTGCCGGAAGGTTATTAGGAGAATTAAGTGACAGGTTGGGGTTTCCTAGCGTGGTGGGAGAAGTCACTGCGGGAATAATCATTGGTCCGTCACTGCTTAATTGGGTGTTACCACACAGCACTTTGGCCATCATCGCAGAACTCGGTGTTATCTTATTGTTATTTGATATTGGTTGTGAAACATCAATCAAACGCCTTGCTCATTCAGGTAACCAAGCTATTCGCGTTGCCTTGCTAGGAGTTGTCATTCCATTAATGACCACGGGGTTGGCGAGTTTGTACTGGTTATCACTGTCTCCTTTTACTGCATTATTTTTTGGCTGCGCATTAACTGCCACCAGCATAGGCATTTCAATTCGCGTTTTAGCACTCAATAACCAAACTCAGAGTCACGCAGGGCAAATTATCCTAGGTGCTGCGGTAATAGACGATATTGTTGGCGTAATGTTGTTAAGCATACTGTTTAATTTTGCCTCATCGGGTGAATTAGCACTTAGTTCAACATTGATGTTATTTATCATGATCGCCTGCTTTATTATCTTTAGCCCGCCGCTCATCAGAGCCATTATTTATCTTACTCGTTGGCTTCACCTAAAAGCGCGTATTCCAGGGTATGAAGTGTTTGTTGTCATGACCATGATTTTGTTATTTGCATGGTTAGCACACTTGTTTGGTACACCTGCCATTTTAGGTGGATTTGCAGTCGGAATGGGCTTGTCGAAACACTTTACATCTCCCTTTAATCGTTATTTAAAGAACCCTTTTACTTACACCAACCAACTAGAAGGAGCAGCAAAACCGTTAGTCCAATTATTTAGTCCAGTCTTTTTCGTGTACGTTGGCATCAGTTTAGACTTAAGCCAACTTGATGTGAGCTTTACAGGCTTAATATTACTGGCATGGCTAAGTTTTATTGCTGTTGTCAGCAAGTTTTTAGCGGGGCTCACCGCAAGCTCTAAATGGCAAGAAAAACTCATTGTAGGCTCGGCAATGGTGCCACGGGGTGAAGTCGGCTTAGTGTTTGCTGAAATGGGTCGTCAGCTTGGAGTAATACAAGCCAAAGAATTTGCCATACTTGTTATGGTTATTGCTCTGACAACACTGATTGGGCCGTTAATCTTAAAATTAACAATGGAAAAAAATCAATCTCAGTGACGAAATAGCAAGCGTATTTTAATATCGCTATTGCTGATTAACCCGTTCATTTATGCCTAACAGTTCAAAAAAAACAGTCACAACGACCTTAAGAAGGTGGCAATTGAACACAATTTACAGACTACCCAAGCCAAGCAAATAATGATCGTTTAGGCATAAACCTCCGTATCGAACAACATTCATACAGCATATGCGCCAAAGTAAATTTAACAATACATCCAATATTCGAAAAAGTTTACGCTTACGTAAAAATAATGCTGAGTTTTTACTCGAAATTGGTTATGTTAGATAACACAAGCCAAAGAGATTGGACCAGTATTAAAAATGATGGTTTACCGCCTTTGTTGAAATATTGAAATACACAGTAACCAAGGAAAGACTTTATGCCAATTTATCAAGCCCCTCTTCGCGACTATCAATTCATTTTGTCAGAATTACTCAGCATTTATCAGCAAACTGATCTACGCGGTTTTGATGAAATAGACGCAGATCTCACCGATGCAATCTTACAAGGTGTAGCAGACTTTACTACCGACATCATGTTACCACTTAATGCCAGCGGCGATTTAGAAGGCTGTAAACTGGTTGACGGCAAAGTCATTACCCCAACAGGGTTTAAGCAAGCATACAAACAATATGTTGAAGATGGTTGGGCCACATTAACATGCGACCCAGAGTACGGCGGCCAAGGTTTACCAGAAGTGATTGGCACGTTTGCTACCGAAATGAAAACGGCAACCAACATGGCGTTTGCCATGTACCCAGGGCTTACCCATGGCGCCTACTCAGCCATTCATGTACATGGCAGCGATGCACTAAAACAAAAATATTTAGCGAAATTAGTCAGTGGCGAATGGACAGGCACCATGAACTTAACTGAATCGCATGCAGGAACAGACCTGGCATTACTGCGCACTAAAGCCGTTCCTGCGGGTGATGATCTGTATGCCATCAGTGGTGAAAAAATCTTTATTTCATCTGGCGATCACGATCTTGCTGAAAACATCATTCACCTGGTACTGGCACGCTTACCAGACGCACCTGAAGGGGTTAAAGGCATTTCGTTGTTTGCTGTACCTAAGTTTTTAGTTAATGCTGACGGCAGTTTGGGTGAAGCCAATACACTTGGTGCGACCGGCCTTGAGCATAAGATGGGCATACACGGTAACTCAACCTGCGTAATGCATTTTGACGGTGCCATTGGCGAATTAGTTGGCGCCCCACATCAAGGCTTAAAAGCCATGTTCACTATGATGAACCAGGCTCGTTTAGGTGTCGGTATTCAAGGCTTAGGTGTGTCTGATATTGCATACCAAAACGCATTAGTCTATGCCAAAGAGCGCATTCAAGGCCGTGCATTAAGCGGTGTAAAACAGCCTGAGCAAGCTGCTGACTCATTATTAGTGCATGGTGATGTTCGCCGTATGTTGTTGTCACAAAAATCGTTTAACGAGGGTACCCGCGCACTAATGGGCCAACAAGCATTATGGCTTGATGAAGCTGAGCGCCATACCGACCCTGTAAAAGCCAAACAGGCCTCGGCGTTAGCTGCACTGTTTACGCCAATCGTTAAAGGATTTGTTACAGATCAAGGCTTTAAAGCTTGTGTCGATGCACAGCAAGTATACGGTGGCCATGGTTATATTAACGAATGGGGCATGGAGCAATTTGTCCGTGATATCCGTATTGCGATGATTTACGAAGGCACTAACGGTGTGCAAGCACTTGATTTAGTTGGCCGTAAATTACTGGCAGACAAAGGCGCTGCATTAACGCTATGGTCTGGCATGGTGAAAGCATTAATCGAGCAACATGCAACTAATGATGCGATGAAACCTTATTTAGCGGGGTTAATGGATGCGGCGGGCGATCTTGAAAAAGCCACCGGCTTTATTGTTCAAGCTGCCAGTAAAAATCCAGATCTCATTGGTGCTGCATCAATGGCCTATATGCAGTTATTTGGCATTACCGCACTAGCTTGGATGTGGACACGCGTTGCAGCAACGTCATTAGCCGCATTAGAAGCCGGAACCGAAGA
Organism: Shewanella inventionis; assembly: GCF_019931735.1. Taxonomy (NCBI): domain Bacteria; kingdom Pseudomonadati; phylum Pseudomonadota; class Gammaproteobacteria; order Alteromonadales; family Shewanellaceae; genus Shewanella; species Shewanella inventionis. The sequence continues at coordinate 3,824,173 of NZ_CP082926.1, forward strand.
AACTGGCTTTTACCAGGCTAAACTTAAAACAGCACAGTTCTTTATGAGTTATTGGGGCATCCAAACACGCAGCTTACGCAAACAGATTGAATCTAGCAGTGCTGATATTGTTGATTTCGCAGACGCTGATTTTTAATCGGTAAATGCAAACAAAAAAGCCGCGTCATTTCACATGACGCGGCTTTTTTTTATTCAATCAGCTTAGGTTGGCCTAATCCCACAAAAACTCTCTAAAATGCTTACGACACACTGACTCGTAACTTTCGTTGCCACCAATGGCGACCTGCTCACCTTCTCGCATCGGTTTGCCTTCATGGTCCAGCCTTACCACCATGTTGGCTTTACGGCCACAATGACAAATCGTTTTTAGCTCAACCAACTTGTCAGCCCAAGCCAATAAATAATGGCTGCCAGGAAATAGCTCACCTTGGAAGTCGTTACGAAGGCCATAGCACAACACGGGAATATCCATATTATCGACCACATGAGTTAACTGACGTACTTGTTCTTTACTCAAAAATTGGCTTTCATCGACCAGTACGCAATGGATTTTTTGCTCGTTGTTCGACGCGGAAATTAATTCGATTAAATTATCGTCATCTTTAAAAACCTGCGCATCTGTTTCAATACCAATACGCGACGACACTTTACCTACGCCATAACGATTATCTATCGATGCGGTCATCACCAAAGTGTGCATGCCACGTTCGCGGTAATTATAAGAAGACTGCAGCAATGAAGTTGATTTACCGGCGTTCATTGCCGAATAATAAAAATACAGTTGCGCCAAAATTAAGCGTCCTAATCGTTAATGATAGATAGGCTGTCATATTACCTTTATTAACATCGCAACAACAAACAAAAATGCCGTATTCGTTACGAACACGGCATTTTTAAACGTTAAGCACAACGACTAAGCAGCTTAAAGCTAAGCTCAACGTTTATTTTTTAGCCCAAAAGTGTAACATCACAATGCTGAACACAAACAATACACTACAACAGATTAATCCTGCCATTAGCGAGCCAGTAAACCCTAATACGCTGTAACCAACCAAACTGATAGCAGCTGCTATCAAGGCATAAGGTAATTGCGTCACAACATGGTCTATATGGTGACAACTTGCACCGGTTGATGACAAAATGGTGGTGTCAGATATCGGCGAGCAATGATCGCCAAACACCGCACCAGACAAAACCGCTGCCAACATAGGTAACATCATGCTGCTGTCACTGCCCATAGCCATATCAGCTGCAATCGGTAACATAATGCCAAATGTGCCCCAACTTGTGCCTGTAGCAAACGCTGTAATTCCCGCTAATAAAAACAACACGGCAGGTAACAAGGCAAACGGGATATTGTCTGTGGCTAAACTTGCCATATATTTACCCGTTTCAAGCTGACCAATCACACTTGAAATGGTCCAAGCAAATAGCAATATGTAAATTGCAGGTAACATAGAGCGAGCACCCACGGCCAGCCCTTTAAATAGCATTGAAAGTTCGACTTTCTGAAATATAGCAAGCGCAACTGTAGCGACAAAGCCGACAAGCGAGCCAAAGAAAAGCGATGAACTCACATCGGTGTTTTCAAAAGCACCTAACACACTAAACGGCAAGTCACTTGCAGCTAATGCATCAGCGCCGCTTGCAACCATAAAATACACAGTAGCAAATACCAAAATGGCAATCGGTAAAAATAAGCCTAGTACTTTGCCTGTATCAGCCTCTGGTAAGTCAGCAACAGCCCCAGGAGGTTGACCTTTATTCTCGTCAAATAATTCACCACGTAATGCATTTAATTCATGCTGGCGCATAGGGCCAACATCTAAACTAAAAGCTGCAACGCACAGTAATAACAACAAAGAAAACAGAGCATAAAAGTTCATTGGGATCATTTGCACAAAAACGCTTAAATGGCCTGAATCGGTAAAACCATGAGCGGTTAAAATGCCACCAATTAACGCAATAATGTAAGCTCCCCAACTCGAAACTGGAGAAATCACACACACAGGCGCTGCTGTCGAATCCAGAATATAGGCCAATTTAGCACGCGAAATATGATAACGGTCAGTAATAGGGCGCGAAATGGAGCCGACAACTAAGCTATTGAAATAATCATCAATAAACACCACACAACCCAAAAACATGGTCATTAATTTAGCATCTCGTTTATTACGGATACGCAATTTAGCCCAATCAGCAAATGCCCTTGCAGAACCACTGACGGTAATTAATGCTGTGATCATCCCAAGGACAATCAAAAAGCCCAGAATGTACACATTCCAACTGTTCAGAGCAGCGTCTTTCCACACAAGTTGGCTTGCGGTATTGGCGATATATTCACCACTACCCACAACAGAAAAATCTGTTAACAACAACGCGCCTAAGACAATACCTAAGCCCAAAGATAGCAGCACTTTACGCGTAAAAATGGCCAATGTAATCGCCACAAGTGGTGGCAAAACTGACAGTGCCGAATCGGCATAACTTATGATCATAATTTAATTATTTCTTCGTTGGATACGAATAGAGCAAACTAGAAATAAGACTGGACACACACAGAAAGTGTATGCTTGAACTTAACTAGTAGCACTCCACAGCAATACCCATTTAATATGAATATCATTTTTTATCATCACGATAAAAAACACTATGACAGTGCAGTCCCTTTCGAGAACTGCCCCAACAAATGAGGGTGATAGACTCATTTATTTCGGCATTGCATCCTTTGGTGCTGAATTATTGGAATCACCCAATCCAGCATTACTCTTATACAATGCACCTCTACTTTCACTACTTGCCAATGACACCTCACAAATAGCGCCGACATACAATCATAAATGGTACGTAGTCCGCTAGCAATAAGCGCTAAAAGGCGGTGCAAATAACAATTATGACAACTAAAGCCACAATTGCATTTCATTATATTAACGTTTTTGAATCAAATAAACACGGCACACACTGAATACAAAAAACAACAACTAAGCAATTTAGGCAAAAAACGCCCAATATAAAAGGTTTCTACCGGTTAAGTAGAAACCTTTTATTATCTCAAACAGCCCATCAAAAGATGAGTTGTTTAAATGAGCAAACGATATGATTAAACTAAATTATTTAACGCCGGAACCGCCTCAAATAAATCAGCGACTAAACCATAGTCTGCGACCTGGAATATCGGTGCTTCAGGATCTTTGTTAATAGCAACAATCACTTTAGAGTCTTTCATGCCCGCAAGATGTTGAATAGCACCAGAAATACCCACAGCAATGTACAAATCAGGCGCCACAATCTTACCTGTTTGACCCACTTGTAAATCATTAGGTACAAAGCCTGCATCAACTGCCGCACGAGAAGCACCCACTGCAGCACCTAACTTGTCAGCTAACTGCTCAAGAATGGCAAAGTTTTCACCACTGCCCATACCACGGCCGCCTGAAACAATTATGCCAGCGTTACCTAATTCAGGACGCGCAGATTCAGTTAATGCTTGTGATACAAACTCAGTACGAGCTGTAATAACCTGAGAAAGGTTAACTGTTTCGGCGCTGCCTGTTGAGGCAACCGCGTCAAACGCACTTGAACGTACCGTCATGACTTTTTTAGCATCTAAACTTTGTACTGTCGCTAATGCATTACCCGCATAAATAGGACGAACAAAAGTATCGCTGCTAACAACATCAATAACCTCAGAGATTTGCGCAACATCTAATAACGCTGCAACACGCGGCAAAGTGTCTTTACCAATGCTCGATGCTGCGGCTAAAATGTGCTCGTAATCAGCCGCCAACTCAACCACCAATTTAGAGAGGTTTTCAGCAAGCTGAGCACCATATTCAGCGCTATCAGCAACCAATACTTTACTCACACCCGCAAGCGCTTGAGCAGCAGTGACCGCAGCGCCACAATCAGCCCCCGCCACAAGTAAGTGAATATCACCACCAATGGCCGTCGCAGCGCTAACAACCTTGGCCGTATCAGATTTTAAACTGACGTTATCGTGTTCTGCTAATACTAAAATGGCCATGTTAGATCACCTTCGCTTCGTTTTTTAACTTCTCAACCAACTCTTCAACTGAAGACACCATAATACCGGCTTTGCGATCCACAGGCGGAGTAACTTTAAGCACAGTTTGATGAGCTTTTAAGCTCACACCAAGATCGGCAACGGCTAAAGTGTCTAACGGCTTACGTTTGGCTTTCATTATATTTGGTAATGATGCGTAACGAGGCTCGTTTAAACGCAAGTCAACAGTGACAATAGCAGGTAACGGCATTGATAAGGTTTGTAAGCCTCCGTCAATCTCGCGAGTAACAGTCACCTTCTCACCATCAAGTTTAACTTCAGATGCAAAGGTAGCCTGTGGCATATCGGTTAATGCCGCGAGCATTTGGCCTGTTTGATTGTTGTCACCATCAATTGATTGCTTACCAAATATAATTAGCTGTGCTTGTTCTTTTTCTTGCACCGCTTTTAAAAGTTTGGCAATAGATAAAGGAACTAAATCCTCATCAGTTTCAATATGAATGGCTCTGTCTGCACCAAGAGCCATAGCCGTTCTTAACTGCTCTTGAACTACTTTGGCACCCACACTCACCACAACAACTTCAGTGGCTATGCCAGCTTCTTTTAATCGAACCGCTTCTTCTACTGCGATTTCACAAAATGGGTTTAACGCCATTTTAAGGTTTGTCGTATCAACATTTGTGTTATCAGCTTTTACCCTGACTTTCACATTGGCATCGACTACGCGTTTAACAGGCACCAATACTTTCATAGGTTTTCCTTCTTACACCTTCAATGTATGTGGACAACACACTGGCGTTTGCCAATGCAAGATGGGATTACTTTACGTCCTGTTAACGTTAACGTCAATCAAAGTCAAACGCTTGTTTAGATTTTTTTATCCGCGAGGTGGCAATCAAACTACACGGCATTTAAACAAAAGGGCATAAAATATTAAGTTTAATTAAAAATATTGGGTATTAAAGGTAATTTAATTTGATCCTATACTGAATAGTTTCTATTATTGTAACTATATTCGGTATTATTAATTTTGCATTGGTCATCTTGTGAGATTAACTCTCATCAATATAATTAAAAAGAATCCAAATAAACCACATGCAATACTGAAATTTACCCTGTAAGTTGAACAAATTACCTTAAATAAATCTTTTATTTTTAATAATAAATCATTAGGAAACTAAACAACATGAGTGACTTTTTAGATATTTTAACCCACGGTCGTCGTTTTAAAGCAGCAGTAAAAGAATTGTCTCTTGATGATTTACGTGACACAGCCGCCAAGTTAGAAAAAATTATTGCTGATCGTGAAGAAGAAGAAAGATTAGAGCTTGAAGCCAATGCTGAGCGTAACGCTCGCATTGCGGAAATTCTCGCACAAATCGAAAACAGTGGTTTATCAATTGAAGATTTAGGTGACGTAACATCTGCACCTAAAGCGGCTAAAGCCAAACGCGCACCACGTCCACCTAAATATCAAATTACGGTTGACGGTGAGTTAATCCAATGGACGGGTCAAGGTCGTATGCCTACTGTATTTAAAAACCAAGTTGAAAGCGGTAAAGACATTAAAGAGTTCTTAATTCCTGGCATGGAATAATTTTTTAATAACATATTTGTTGATTAACGATAACAAAGGGCTTACTTAGGTAAGTCCTTTTTATTTGACTGCTTTATCAACACCAGAAGACAGGGTAAACTTAAGCCGTTGGCTCATACTTATTAATTAAAGGCTACGGCTATGATTTTTTCTGTTAAACACGCATTGTTTCTTTCTAGTGCCGCACTTTTATTGAGCGCGTGTGCAAGTGATTATGTTTTCAAAAGTAATTTAGACGGTAAAGCAATAAACGAATACTTTAAAGTAGGTGACGTTGTTTTATATGATGGGGAGGTTCAACCTAAAGGGCAATTTGAAGTATTAGGTTTAGTCGAGGGCGAAGCCTGCCAAGAAACCCAAAAAGACACGCCGCCCCAAATGGCAGAAGCAAGAACCAATGCCAGAAAAGCCGCTGCTGAATTAGGTGCAAATGGTTTTGTCGTAAAAAGCTGCTTTATGATTACCGAAGCGGATAACAGCTGTTATAGCCGTGCATTTTGTGTAGGACAAGCAATCAAAACAACTAATACCAACTAAGCTAAAGTGACAGAATCAATATTAACCGCAGCACTGAATCTAACGTGATGAAACACACAAATAATGAGTCATCACGTTAGTTATTATCTTTATTCGACTATTTGCTTATTTCAGGTATTGCATGACTCAAGATGCCACTCAAATTCATTTAAACACACCAAACAACACTGGCTCGTTTAGCAGTCAAATTAATGCCGTAGCCATTTGCAGAACCCCCTATAAGCAGAAATTTGGCATTCCTCGTCAACCAGGTCTAGTTAAGGCCACTGGCTATATTGAGTTTGAACCGGCGTTTAACCATATCGACGCCATTCGAGGCATTGAGCAATATTCTCATTTATGGCTTCTGTTTTGCTTTCATGAAAATTTAGCACAAGGCTGGAAAACCACGGTGCGCCCACCAAGATTAGGTGGAAATGAAAAGCTTGGCGTATTTGCCACTCGCTCAACATTTAGGCCCAACGGTATCGGCCAATCCGTTGTCAAATTACATGGCATAGTCAATCGTAAAGGCAAAGTATGTTTAGCCATATCTGGCATGGATTTACTAGATGGCACGCCTATCATTGATATTAAGCCTTATATTCCATTTTCAGATGCGATCCTTGATGCAAAAGGTGGCATTGCCCAACAAGCTCCAGAGCTCATCGCGGTACATTACACTGAACTGGCTAAAACCCAAATTGCACAATATGGCACACAAGCGCAATACCAGGATCTCATGGAGCTTATTAATGGTGTCCTATCCCAAGACCCTCGCCCCGCTTACAAAAAAGCCAAAGACGATCCCAAATTGTATCAAGTAGCCTTATACGACTTAGATATTTTTTGGCATATCACCTCTCACGGAATTGAAGTGCTAGAACTTAAACCCACTAAAGTCTTTCTACTGAAGGACTAACAATATGGCAGATCTCAACTACCAAGCTCAGCATAAAAAACGTTTATCTTGGATGCCATGGCTATATTTTTCACTTAAACCAAAACATTTGCTGTGGGCTAAACCTTGGCAAGACGACATACAGCAGCAGTTAACACAACTTGAAACCATTCACATTGGTGAACATTGTTTTATTGCACCACAAGCACAATTATTTGCAGAACCCGGACGTGATATCGTTATCGGCAATCAATGTATGATCAGTGCCGATGTGTTTATGCACGGCCCAATCACAATGGGAAATGAAGTCGCAATCAATCACGGTTGCAGTCTTGATGGCGGACGAAATGGAATACAAATAGGCCATCAAACGCGTATCGCTAATAATGTGACCATCTATGCCTTTAACCATGGTATGGCACCAAATACGCCAATTTATCAACAAGCAGCAACCTCAAAAGGCGTAGTTATTGGTAACGACGTTTGGATTGGTGCCCAGGCTGGAATTGTCGATGGCGTAACAATTGGTCACCATGCAGTAATAGGTATGGGCAGTATAGTCACCAAAGATGTGGCCGAATATGCAATTGTGGCAGGAAATCCAGCCCGAGTGATTGGCGATAGACGAGATAAATAATCACCTTAAGCAAATAAAGCACAATAAAGACATATTTTGAGTTGAATTAGCAGGTGACATCGTTCATGCAGGTGCTAAAATGACGCACATTCATAGTAATTATTTTGGACATTGGGAATGCGAGTTAGTAAGTACCTGCTTTCAACACAAAAAGAAACCCCTGCAAATGCAGAGGTGATTAGTCATCAGTTAATGCTTCGCGCGGGTATGATCCGCCGTAACGCATCAGGTCTATACAGCTGGTTACCCTCAGGTTTACGTGTACTTCGTAAAGTTGAAGCCATTGTTCGTGAAGAAATGAACAAAACAGGCGCTATCGAAATCCTAATGCCTTTAGTACAACCAGCAGATCTTTGGGTTGAAACTGGCCGTTGGGAAAAGTTTGGCCCTGAATTACTGCGTTTCCAAGACCGCCACAACCGTGATTTCGTGCTCGGGCCAACCCATGAAGAAGTGATCACAGATTTAGTACGCAAAGAGTTAAGTTCATACAAACAATTACCACTGACTCTTTACCAAGTACAAACTAAATTCCGTGACGAAGTTCGTCCTCGTTTTGGCGTAATGCGCGCACGCGAATTTTTAATGAAAGATGCCTACTCTTTTCATTTAGATCAAGACACTATGGATAGCACATACCATGCTATGCATACCGCATATAGCAACATCTTAACGCGTATGGGCTTAGAGTTCCGCCCAGTATTAGCCGATACAGGTTCAATTGGTGGCAGTATGTCACATGAATTCCACGTATTAGCTAACAGCGGTGAAGATCTTATTGCTTACTCAACTGGTAGCGATTATGCCGCTAACATTGAAAAAGCCGAGTCGCCAATACCTACACAAGCTCGCCTTGAACCAACTCAAGCAATGACATTAGTTGATACACCTAATGCCAAAACCATTGCTGAACTGGTAGAACAATTTAATCTAGACATCACCAAAACTGTTAAAACATTGATTGTGAAAGGCGCAACCGAAGAAGCTCCATTAGTTGCATTGGTTATCCGTGGCGATCATGAACTTAACGAGATCAAAGCCGATAAACTCGAGCTTGTTGCCTCTCCGTTTGAATTTGCCTCTGAAGCAGAAATTCGTGATGCTGTTGGTGCAGGTCCAGGTTCATTAGGCCCTGTGGGCTTAACAATGCCTATTGTTATCGATTATAGCGTCGCGGTTTTAAGTGATTTTGCTGCCGGTGCCAACACTGAAGATAAGCATTATTTTGGTATCAACTGGGAACGTGACTTACCACTTGCAACAACTGCAGATATCCGTAATGTTGTTGAAGGCGAACCAACACCTGATGGTCTAGGTACTTATGCAATGGCACGTGGCATTGAAGTTGGCCATATTTTCCAACTTGGTACCAACTATTCAAAAGCCATGAATGCCACAGTATTAGATGAAAACGGTAAAGCTCAAATACTGTTAATGGGCTGCTATGGCGTGGGTGTAAGCCGAATTGTGGCCGCCGCAATTGAACAAAACCATGATGATCGTGGCATTATTTGGCCAGAAGCGATTGCACCGTTCAGCGTCGGTATCTTACCGATGAACATGCATAAATCTCATCGCGTTGCAGATATTGCAGAGAAACTTTACCAAGACTTAGCCGATGCTGGTATTGAAGTGTTGATGGACGATCGTAAAGAGCGCCCAGGTGTAATGTTTGCTGATATGGAATTAGTCGGTCTACCGCATGTTGTGGTCATAGGCGATCGCAATATCGATGCAGGCGTATTTGAATACAAAAACCGCCGCACCGGTGAAAAACAAGATATTCCATTCGATCAAATCGTAGAATTCTTAAAGAATGCGGCAAAATTGTAACCACTAACTGCTAAATTAAAATCCGAAAAACGCACTTTATGGTGCGTTTTTTATTGGCTTCTTTTCAGGATTAACATAATTTAGTCCAATTGGTGTTAATCCCCTATGGAGTGCAATAGAAAAACAATTCATACTAGAATGTAAAATAACCTTATATTTACATAAGAAGGAAACAGATTGTCAGTGTCTACAGCATTAGTTTTAGGTGGAGGCGGTGCAAGAGCTGCATATCAAATTGGTGTGCTTAAGGCCCTAGTACAATTTTACCCGCGCAATCATCATGTTCCATTTGATATCATCTGCGGCACCTCCGCCGGCGCTATAAATGCAACCTCACTTGCAACCCATGCATCGTGTTTTCATTTGGGTGTCAAAAAACTTGATTGGGTTTGGCGTCACTTCGAAACAAAGCAAGTTTACCGTACTGATATTTTTCAAGTGCTTAGGCATCTTGGGCGAATGGCCATCAAAGGCCTACAGGACGATAAAGTCAGTACCGACGCAGGCAGTCTACTCGATAATCAACCCCTAAGAGAGCTACTGAATAAACTTATCGACTTCAAACGTATCGATCGTAACATTAGTAATAATGCGCTCAAAGCAATTAGTGTTGATGCGTCTTGTTACAATAACTGTCGCTCATACAGCTTTTATCAAGGCAATGAACACATTGAAGACTGGCAAAGAGCCAGAAGGGTTGGATTACGCAGTTTGCTCAATACCGAGCATTTATTAGCGAGCTCAGCTATCCCTATGGTGTTTCCTTCCATAAAACTCAATCAAGCTTATTATGGCGACGGCTCGGTACATCAATTATCCCCTCTTTCTAGCCCTATTCACCTAGGCGCAAACAAAGTGTTTGTGATAAACCTCGACAGCCCACATAAGCATTTTCCGATAGAGTTCGAATACCATCCTAAAACCGCCACCATAGCAGGCCACTTATTAGATACTATTTTCTCAGACACGCTAAACAGTGATCTAGAGCGTTTACAGCGCGTTAATAACACATTATCAATGATATCACCGCAAGACAGAGTGTCATTAAACCTACGACACATCGACACGTTTGTGATTAAACCCAGCCAAGATCTCAGCCGAATCGCAGCGCGTTTTTACGATGACATGCCATTTGCAATAAAAACATTATTAAAGTTTTTTGGTATCAATCGCCAATCAGACTCAAGTATTGTCTCTTATTTACTATTTGAAAAAAGTTACACCAGCACGCTAATCGATTTAGGTTACCAAGACGCAATGGCCCAAATTGATGAAATAAAACAGTTTTTTGAAATCACAACTAAAGTATAACGTGAGGTTAAAAATAACTGTGCTATAAAGAATAGTGAGTTCGATTTAGCATGATAGTGGCTGATAGTTAGATGATTTAGAACAAATTTATCACACAAGTAAGACAGGCAGATTGCATGACGCAAACATGCCGCCAACGAGTTACATTTTAATATCTAAAAGGATTTTAGATGAAAAAAGCATGGTTATTTCTCTTATTAACGCTCCTAGGCTGTGACCAAAAAGCACCTATAAATGATGATATTGCGACCAGCAGCATGAATACCATCCAATGGCCAGGTGTGTATCATGGCATTTTTCCCTGCCCCAGTTGTGAAGGAATGGACACCACCATCGAACTCTTTCGTCCAAACAACTATATTATTCATACCGTACGACTAGGCAGCGATCCAAATCCATATCGAGGCAGTGGTACATTTAAATGGGATGAAACTGGCAATATCATTATTTTAGACCGAGGGCATATCTACCAGGTGTATCCTGATCACCTGTACTTACTCGATATCACATTTAAACGCATAAAAGGCCCAGATGCAGAACGATATCGTGTAGATAAAATAAAAGGCCTAGGTCAGTCCCGCGACTAATTACACCAAAGCGCCCTGCTTTATTGGCTATAGCTGTGTTAAAATTGCCAGATTAGACACTTGAAGACAGTTAAATGAGAAAAGGTATTTTATTAGCGGGTGGTTCAGGCACACGACTTTATCCCATCACACAAGTTGTCTGTAAGCAATTACTCCCCATATACGATAAACCCATGATTTATTACCCTCTTTGCACCTTAATGCAAACAGGGATCACTGAGATTTTGGTCATATGTACTGAAACAGACTTACCACTGTTTAAATCGCTGTTAAAAAATGGCCATCAATGGGGCATCAAAATTGAATACACTATTCAAGCTAAACCTGAAGGCCTAGCCCAGGCTCTTATTCTTGCAGAGCCATTTTTAAATGGTAGCCCTAGCGCACTGATTTTAGGTGATAACCTATTTTATGGCCATCAGTTGCAGACCACATTGCAAGCCGCCAATAACATGACTGGCGCAACCATATTTGGTTACCATGTTGCAGATCCGCAGGCCTATGGTGTTATAGAGTTTGATCAGCATAAACGAGTCAAATCCATCACCGAAAAACCGACAACACCAAAATCAAATTTTGCCATGCCTGGGTTATACTTTTTTGACAACAAAGCATGCCAATATGCAAAGAAAGTGTCGCCCTCAGCAAGAGGTGAGCTCGAAATTGTCGATGTGATTATTCAATATTTAAACACTGAACAGCTCAATGTTAACATTTTAGGGCGTGGCACCGCATGGCTAGACACGGGGACACCAGATGCGATAGCCGATGCGACACAATACATTGCAGCCATTGAAAAGCGGCAAGGATTAAAAATTTCCTGCCCAGAGGAAGTCGCATTTTCAATGGGATTAATCGATCAACACCAACTCACCATACTGGCAAACCAACTCATTAAGAGTAGTTATGGTCAATATTTACTGTCATTAATTAATAAGAATTTTCCTGATGAAATGCATCAATACTGAGCTTGATGAAGTCTTGTTATTTAGTCCACAAAAGTTCGTTGACGAGCGTGGGTTCTTTATGGAGACATTACGCCAAAATGTATTCAATGATGCGTTTGCACAACGAAAGTTGACTACACCGCAATTAGTTCAAGAAAATCAATCTCGTTCGGTTAAAAATGTGCTCAGAGGGCTTCATTTTCAGAGACAGTACCCACAAGGAAAATTAATTAGAGTATCAAGAGGTTGCATATTCGATGTCGCAGTAGATTTAAGAAAAGGCTCTAGCACCTACGGCAAATGGATAGGACAGCAACTTTCTGATGAAAATGGCTACCAAATGTGGATCCCACCGGGTTTTGCACATGGTTTTTATGTGTTATCAGAAGTCGCCGACATTATTTATAAGTGCTCAGAATATTATCGCGCTGATGACGAACACACCCTGGCATGGAACGACCCAACACTGAATATTCAATGGCCAATCACTGCTGATATTGAGCCCATTGTCTCCAGTAAGGATAACCCAAAAATAAACCCTAACATTGTTACATTTGGCACTTAACGTCATGACAGCACAAAACACACAAACACTCAAAATCCTTATTACAGGGGGCTGTGGCTTTATTGGTTCGGCATTAATCCGCCATATCATTAGCTTAACATCACACCAGGTTATCAATCTCGATAAACTCACATACGCAGCAAACCCACTGAGTTTATCTTCAGTACAAGACAATAAACGCTATCATTTTATTCAAGGTGATATCTGCGATGACAAGTTAGTTAACTCTGTATTTGAGCAATATCAACCCAATGTGGTGATGCATTTGGCGGCTGAAAGTCATGTTGACAGATCGATAGCGGGACCCGCTGATTTTATTCACACTAATATTGTCGGTACCTTCAATTTGCTCGAAGCAAGCCGACATTTTGTTAATCAGTTACCATCACATCAAGCCAAAGGATTTCGATTTCACCATGTTTCTACCGATGAAGTCTTTGGCGATTTACCTCAAACGGGTTTCTTTAATGAGCAGAGCGCTTACTCGCCTAGCTCGCCTTACTCTGCAAGTAAAGCGTCTAGCGATCACCTAGTAAAAGCATGGCATAGAACATACGGACTCCCAACATTAATCAGCTATTGCTCAAATAATTATGGGCCGTTTCAGCATCCTGAAAAACTGATCCCGTTAACCATTACTCGCGCAATAAAAGGACAGCACATTCCTATTTATGGCGATGGTCAACAAATACGCGATTGGTTGCATGTACAAGATCACGTCGAAGCATTATTGACCGTGCTAACACAAGGCCAAATAGGCGAGGCTTACGCAATTGGGGCCAATAATGAACAAACTAACCTGCACCTTGTTCAATCTATTTGCAAACATTTGAGTATCTTAATGCCAGAACACCATCTTGCGCGCAATAATGGGTTTGAATCATTAATTCGTCATGTAAAAGATAGACCTGGACATGATCAACGCTACGCCATCGACGCGAGTAAATTAATGTCCGAGCTTAATTGGACACCCAAATACACTTTTGAAACGGGTTTAAATCAAACTGTTCAGTGGTATTTGGCAAATAGCAAATGAAGATACTGACATTTGGCCAAACGGGCCAGCTAGCAAAAGCATTAAAACGCACTAAGCCAAACAATATTGAGTTGACGCAATTATCACGACAGCAAGTGGACATCACGCAACCTCAACTCATTGACGAAGCCTTGGAATATTATCGACCAGACATTATTATCAATTGTGCAGCCTTTACCGATGTAGAACGTGCTGAAAACAATCGTCCGCAGGTTTTGCAAACCAATGTTGAAGCGGTAAAATTTATGGTTAACACGGCGAGCAAACTTGGTATTCGGTTTATCCAGTTATCAACCGATTATGTATTTGATGGCAATTCGTCATTACCTTATTCGGTCAATCAAAAGCCTACTGCGATTAACGTATATGGCCAATCCAAGTTACTTGCCGAAAAAGTCATTTTGCAGCAACAATCAAATCAATATTGCATTGTTCGTACTTCTTGGCTCTATCACTATAGTGGCAAAAATTTTGTCACCACTATGCTGAAACTCATGTCACAAGCGCAATCCAATTCTCACATAATTAGTGTTGTTAACGACCAAACTGGCAGCCCGACGATGGTTGATGATCTTGCTCATTTTTTATGGAAACTGTGTTTACAAAAACAATGGTCGGCTATTTATCATTGGAGTGATGCAGGTAAGTGCACCTGGTATGAGTTTGCCCTGGAGATACAATCACAAGCCCTAGCATTAGGGTTAATACCGGCAACAGTGTCCTTAATACCTGTGACATCTGAACAATATAACTCTTGTGTTAAACGCCCATCTTTCAGTGTGTTAGATACAAAACAATCACATTCAATTGTTAAACCTAAACCCTGGAAACAGCAATTGGCGCACAGCCTTAATGCATACACACTCGATAAAGAGTGAGCCCTTAAAGTAAAAAATAAACCGTCATCTAATTGTCATTTTTTCATGCAATAATTTTTACCGTCAAGAATGAAATATTTCGCTTTAGCTTATTATTAACTTTAGGTAAAAAGAGGCTGTACCAACAGCGGTACAGTTATCTGGAATGTTGAAAATGTCACACTCATTTGAATTTGATGAAGATGATGCGCCATGGGGCGATAACATCAAGGGAAAACCAAAATCTAAAAAAGTAAAACAGCGTCGCCGTGATACTAAACGCCGCTACTTTGACGATAATGCAGAAATGGAGTTCGCACCTGCTAAGTGGAAATAAGCTAACAGGATTTTCTCATCAAGTTTAAAAAGCAAGTTGCCTGCAACTTGCTTTTTTGTTTAAAAAAAATGGCCTTGAATAATTCAAGACCATCTTATTATTACCGCATCTGCAAATACCGATATTATTTATTTTTTACCTGGTTACTTATAGATAAAGTATTGAGGCTAAACCTAAAAAGGTAAAAAAACCTACCACATCGGTGACTGTGGTTAAAATAACCGAACCCGATAACGCCGCATCCTGGTTAAAGCGCTGTAAAATCATTGGCACCATAACCCCTGCAATTGCCGCAACGGCCATGTTGATCAAGATTGCACAGGCAATCACAATCCCCATTACGGTATCATCAAACCACCAGCCAGCAATTATCCCGATAACAATGGCCCATAACGTGCCATTTAACGCACCAATACCGAGTTCGTTTTTCATTAACGACATCACGTTACCAGCAGTGATTTGGCCCATCGCCATACCGCGGATCATCAGCGTTAATGATTGGCTCCCTGCAATACCGCCCATTGAAGCAACAATTGGCATTAATACAGCTAATGCCACTACCTGAGATAGCACGTTTTCAAACATACCAATGGTGGCAGAGGCCAAAAATGCAGTCAGCAAATTAATCCCTAGCCACACGGCACGACGTTTAGCACCAACAACAATCGGAGCAAACAAGTCGTCGTCTTCATCCATACCTGCGGTTGCCATTAACTGCGCTTCATAATGTTCGCGCACTAAAGCAGTGGCTGTACGCAGTGTCATGCGGCCAATCAAAATACCGTCTTCATCAACAACGGGGAGCTCTAATTCACGGCTATGCTCTATGGCTTCAGCAGCCTCAATCAGCGACGAATCAGCAGAGATAACACGACTGTCATCCCACTTTAATGCTTGCAGCGGGGTATCGGTATCCACCGTCTTAAATACATCGTAACGACGTACTGTACCTAAATATTTATCATTGTTGTCCACTAAAAATAAGTGATCATTACAGTCTAAATCGATACGTCTAAAAAATCGCTGGCCTTGTGCCACCGTAGAGCTTGGATTTAATGCCAACATTTGGTGATCGGCATAACGACCAATTTCATTTTCAGTATATTGATCGTATAACTCAAAGTGTTTACGTTGACGCTCACCCATTTGTGCCAATGCACGGTCGGTAATATTGTCAGGTAATGAATCACTCCACTCAATGAGATCTTCAGGGCTTAATTGCGAAAACAGTAAATCAAGCTCCTCATCAGGCATTTTCTTTAAAATGCCTAAACGAGGATCTGCACGCATTAAGTTAAGAACATCAACACGTTCTTCTACATCAACTTGCTGCCAACGTTCATAACGTTCATCAAGCGGTAACGATTCGAGTAATAGTGCGATGGTACCAGGCTCAGCATCAATCAAAATCTCACTGAATACTTCAGCCTGTTCTTCACCTTCGGCTTCAGTTAATTGGAGGACGACTTGGCTAACATCAGCTTGGGGAGATGAGCTGGATTCGATTTCATCTTCAGAGTTAAGTTCGTTCTTTAAATCATTCATAAGCACGCCCTAATTCTCTAGTTAAATATGCGCAAACTATATTGAAATTGTCATTAATAAGCAAATAGATATATTTTATTGTACGCAATTAAATTGCCAACAACTAAAATCTACATTATAGTCATAGTTTTCTATGCAGGAGTGACATAATGAGCAGTGCAATATATTCAATCACAGTAAAAGATATTAAAGGCCATGATATCGTCATGGACGCGTACAAAGATAAAGTCTTATTAATTGTAAACACTGCCAGCAAATGTGGGTTTACTCCACAATACCAAGCACTTGAGGCATTAAATCAAGAGTATAAAGATAAAGGCTTAGTCATTTTAGGCTTCCCATGCAATCAATTTGGTAAGCAAGAACAGGGAAATGAACAAGAAATTAGTCAATTTTGCGAATTGAATTTTGGCGTTACCTTCCCTTTGTTCAGCAAAGTTGAAGTTAATGGTACTCACACACACCCTTTATACCAATTACTCAAAAAATCCGCCAAAGGCTTGCTTGGTAGCGAGTCAATCAAATGGAATTTCACCAAATTTTTAGTCGACAAAAATGGCAATGTAGTTAATCGATATGCTCCAACCACAAAACCTGAAGAACTAAAAAGTATAATTGAAAAATTATTAGCCTGAAGCCCCTGAGCCGTGCACATCACTCTAGCATAGCTCTAAGATATTGAATAATATCAAAAATTAAAAATAACTTAAAAAAATGATAAATTTATACTTAATTTTTGAACTTTTTATCTATTTGATACTCAAAATAAGTAACAGTGAAATTGACTTTTATTGTTCATCATCTCCCTGAGACTTCTAGCGCAGTCTCCTTGATCGTAAAATCGATCGATAGGCAATCATTTGGTTGCCTTTTTTTATGGCTTGGATTTAAACCACTCAACATTGATCGCGCCATGAGTTAGCTCTTGCTCCACCTACCACCTACCACCTACCACCTACCACCTACCACCTACCACCTACCACCTACCACCTACCACCTACAAAAATACGTATAACTAATTAATTTAAAAGAATAAAAATTATTATTGATTAATAATCAATTTTATTATGAACTTTTTAGCACTCTTCTAGTCTTAATATATGTAGCAAGTTGAAACACAAATAAGCAACGTTTACCTCCAGCGGATCTTGTTTGTAGCAAAGCCTTAATACTTTGATCCAACCTGCACAGATTTATGTTCATTGTTCATCACCATCCCTATTTGGAGAGCATTAACACGCTAGCGCACTGTTAACCGCCCTTCGTAAAGAACGACTTAGGCAACCATATTGGTTGCCCTTTTTTTTGACCTTTTTATCCTTCACAAACAAGATTTAAGCAAAATATAATTACAAACAATAACCTGACCCCAACAATTCATAATTGCCCATCAACATTGATCAAATAGATAAATAATTTTTCCCGGGTTGTGAACTTTTAAAATATTGTCTGGTCAGAATATATGTAACGAATGAGATGCCGTTGATGTGAGTCATAAAGCCATGATTTAACCTTCTCCCCCGGAGTTAAATCAACACGCTCAATTGACTCGCTCTAACTTCTGATAGGATTAGTTACTGCAACAGGTTTTAATGTTTATTGTTCATCATCCCCCATTGGGCAGTATTAGCACGCTAGCGCACTGTTAATGACAACCCGCAGAGATTTATTTTGGCAGCCAATAGGCTGCCATTTTTTTGCAAGTACAAGTCTTAAATCCCCCACAAAATAGTCAATTCACGCCATCAGGAACCACAAAATGCCATTGCGAGCAAATTATCATTTTTTTTAATAAAATTTTTGAACTAATTTGAAATCACTGTGTCTGATTATATGAACCAAATTTGCATTACTTATTTTGTAACTAGTAGCGTTTTTTTGTTCATCATCATTCTCCTATTTGGTAGTAGATTAACTCTATCGACAGTATTGCCTTTAGCAATAGCAGCAACCTTCTTCTTGGGTTGCTTTTTTTTTGTCTTTTTTCAGCGTTAAAGGTGCTAACAATTTTTTGCGTTAATCATGTCTCATTCCTACACAAGAGACATCTGCACACTCAATGATTCTGCGTCCAACATAACGTGATAAAAATGCCGTAGGCGCATTATGGGCTCTCTTAACACCTGGACGATATGGATATTGGACATATCAAAATGATGCAAGACTCATCTTATACCTGTGTTTCAACACATTTAAGTCCAGCCTTAACGTTGACTTGATTATCCATCACCAAGGGGCAGTGATATCACTAAGTGATGTGCAATGGTATAGCTTGAGGGATATTTGACATTAAAAACAAAAAAGGCCTCAAATGAGGCCTTTAAGATTAATGGAGTAAGCGATTAAAGCTTAACACCCACTTTTTCTAAATCTTTAATAACAACTGCTGAAGGAACTGGTACATAACCATCTTTTTCAACAACTTGCTGACCTTGCTTAGACAATACAAAGCGTAAAAACTCACGGTCCATTGGCGATAAATCTTTATTTGGGTGCTTGTTCACGTAAACATATAGGTAACGTGATAATGGGTAAGTACCGTTAGCAGCATTTTCTGCAGTTGCTTCGATGAACTTATCACCTTTTTTAGACAGAGGAACCGCTTTAACGCCAGCAGTTTTATATCCAATACCTGAGTAACCAATCGCATTTAGTGACTGTGATACCGATTGAACTACAGACGCAGAACCTGGCTGTTCGTTCACGTTTGCACGGAAGTCACCTTTACATAATGCTTCTTCTTTAAAGTAGCCATAAGTACCAGATACTGAGTTACGACCGTAAAGCTGAACGTCTTTAGCGCTCCAGTTTCCATCTAAACCAACATCGCCCCAACGATTGATTTCTGTTCCGCCACACTTGTGTGTAGAAGAGAAAATGCTGTCGATTTGCTCGATGCTTAAACCTGTGATTGGGTTATCTTTGTGCACAAATACTGCTAAAGCATCAATCGCAACACGGATAGCAGTTGGTTGATAACCGTAATGTTTTTCAAAGGCTTCGATTTCATTAGGCTTCATCTTACGGCTCATTGGGCCAAATTGTGAAGTGCCTTCAGTCAGTGCTGGTGGCGCAGTAGAAGAACCAGCAGCTTGAATTTGGATGTTTACGTTAGGATAAATATGTTTGAACTCTTCAGCCCACAACGTCATCATGTTTGCTAAAGTATCAGAACCTACAGAAGACAAGTTACCAGAAACACCACTTGTTTTTTCATATACAGGTAAAGTTGGGTCAATAGCAGCCATTGATGCTGCTGAGAATACACCAGCGGCTGTTAGGGTAATTGCGCCGACAAGTTTGTTCAGTTTCATTGTATTGCTCCAGAATTAAGCGTACTTAGTTTTTTTAAACGTAGTCAGTATCGACCTCATTGATGACAAGTCTATGACTTTGATATGACAGTTGTATTACAGTTTTTAAAAATACCCCAATACGGCATCCCAAATGGCCTATTTATGTTTATCAATAGCTTAGCTCATGCTTATATAAGGCATTCCGTCATTTATTGTTAATAAAACTGTAGAATTACAGCGAACCATAGCGGATATAGCAAGATGAGCACGTTATTATAGACATAAAAAAACAGCAAAAATGCTGTTCTTTAGATGGCTAACCATAACACTCGTTATTGACGTTCTAATAAATGCGTTGGAATTATAAAACTGAAGGTACTGCCTTTACCGTATTCACTGGTCACGTTAAGCTCGCTGTGATGATGGCTTAATGCATGCTTTGCAATGGCTAATCCAAGCCCTGTACCACCGGTTTTACTTGACCGTGCATTATCAACACGATAAAAACGCTCAGTTAATCGATTGATGTGTTGAGGTGCAATCCCCACACCAGTATCTTTTACCGAAAATAGCGCGCCCGTAGCCACACTTCGCCAAGTCACCGAAATGATACCACCGGGTGCTGTGTAACGGATGGCGTTAGAAATGAGGTTTGAACAAGCGCTTCGTAGCTGTAATTCATTACCATGGGTATTTAATCCAGGTTCACAGCTAAACTCTAAGGTATATTCAGTTCCGGCAAGGGCTTGAGCTTCTTCTCTTAGAATATCCATCATGGCTTGCATATTAACTGTTTTTGATAAATCAACGTCAGCGGCATCTTCAATACGCGATAATGCTAATAACTGCTCAACCATCGACTGCATACGTGAGGTTTGCTGTTGCATTAAAGAAAGAGGTTTTTGATTTGGTGAGCCTTCGTCTTCCATTCCTTGCATTATCTCTAGATACCCCTGCAACACTGTTAGTGGGGTTTTTAATTCATGAGACACGTTAGCAACGAAATCTTTTCGCATACCTTCTAATTGATGGATCCGAGTAATATCACGGGCAATCAATAACAGTTGCCGATCGCCATAACTCATAATACGAATTTCTAATAATCGTTTGTCAGAAACAGGAGATGGGAGCTCTAAAGGCTCTTTATAACTGCCTTTTTTAAGATAATCTGAAAAATCAGGATGACGGATAAGGTTATCAATCCTTTGCCCACTGTCTTGAGGCCAAACAAAACCTAAAATTAATTGGGCTAATTTATTACACCACAAAATATTATGCTCGGCATCAAGCACCACGGCTGCATCAGGTAACGCTTCTGCACCTTGCCGAAATCGAGCTAATAACGTGGCTAACTGACCAACACGGCGGCGATTTTTTCCTTGTAAGCGATAGATGCCATTAAACACACCTTCCCAACTTCCCTGGCCTTGTGGAGGTGTTAATTTTTTATCTTCCCAAAGCCAAAAGTTAAGTCGAGCAATTTGCCGATAATGCCATACAAGCATAAAAATGGTGCCCAGTAGCATTACAATTGCGATATGACCAATTAAAGCACCCACAAAGAAAAATAATGTCAGAAACAACGCCAAACGGAAAAATAACCGCAATCCAGAATAAGAGTTAAGCATAAGCAACCTAATGGCTAAAGTAACGCAGCCAACACTCAATAGTGTCGTTACTGATTATTAGGACTAACGAGGGATAACAAGATAGCCTAAATTGGCTATTGTGGCTAGGGAGCAACATGTAAAGAAACTCTGTTAACATCAACAGAGTTTCTCTTGTTATCCGTTAGATTACATTCTGGTCGAAAAGCGATAACCAGCACCACGAACGGTTTGAATAAGCTTGTCATGCCCGCCCTGCTCAACCGCTTTACGTAACCGGCGAATGTGCACGTCAACGGTACGATCTTCGACATACACATTGGTTCCCCAAACGTTATCGAGTAACTGCTCTCGACTGTATACCCGCTCAGGGTGAGTCATGAAAAAGTGCAACAATCTAAATTCAGTTGGCCCCATATCAAGTACAGCATCACCTACAGTCACACGATGACTCACAGGGTCGAGTTGCAAACCTTGCACATCAATGGTTTCTTCTAAACGCGTAGGCGCGCTTCGGCGTAACACCGCTTTTATTCTGGCAACTAACTCTTTAGGAGAAAACGGTTTAGTAATATAGTCATCAGCCCCAACTTCAAGGCCTTTCACTTTATCTTCCTCTTCTCCGCGAGCAGTTAACATTATGATGGGAATTTGACGAGTAAACTCATCTTGCTTTAAACGTTTTGCCAATTGGATACCGCTACCACCAGGGAACATCCAATCTAACAAAATTAAATCTGGATACGGCTCTTGAAGCAACTCAATGGCTGAATCAAAATCTTCAGCAGCAGCTGTCGTAAAACCATGTTGATCCATCACAAATGTCAGCATCTCACGAATTGCTGATTCATCTTCTACTATTAAAATCCTAGCTGTCATTTTGGGTTTCTACATTAATTTGCCACATGAGTATTATTGGACACTTTTGTTACACTTTCATGACCCTAAAGCCAATATTGCCACTAAAAAACGTTTTTTGTCATAAAAAATTAATTGCTGTTATCACGTTGTAACAAAAAAAGGGCCGAAGCCCTTTTTTTAAAATGACAGGATATACCTTAGTGGTTAGAACTTATGTTCAATACCTATACCAACATAGTTGTCATCTTGGTCGTTTGAGTCAAACGAGTTCGCGGTGTAAAAAGCAAATAACTTAGTAGGTTTACCTAAGCTGTAGTCTGCGCCAACAGACCATGAGTCGCCTTTATTTTCCATATCAGCAAATTGCGCTTTAAGCGTAACATCGTTGATGTCATATGCAGCGCTTAGTAAGAAACCATTGTCACTTACACCGCTGTCTAGTGCTTCTTGTTGCTGGTACATACCACCAAGCACAACACCGGCAACTTTACCTTGTACCGTAGCACGCGCAGTGTCATAACCCTTCACTTTAGAGTCATAGGCAATCGCCGCGTATATTGACGAATTTTTTAAACCAGCATCACCGTACATCACAGCCATGCTCACACCATCTTCACCGCTTGTGTTATCACCCACAACTTGATCAGAGTCGCCAGATGCAACATAAGTTACGCCAGCTTGAACATCGCCAAACATTGGCGTGTAATATGTCACTGTCTGCGCCATGCGGTTTTCACCTTTAAATAAGGTTTTAACATCACCAGACAAGTCGTTGAACTGGTCAACTTTACCTTGAGATACTTTTAAAATAGTGTCGTTACGACCAACAGAAACAGCACCAAAGTTGCCTTTTAATCCCACAAACTGATTGCGAGCTAAAAAGTTTTCTTTGTCTTCATCACCCGTGTCAACTTCGTATTCGATAGTGTAGAAGGCTTCTAATGAATTGCTTAATTCAAAGTTTCCGGTCACACCAAAACGTGATGCATTACTTTGAACTGTCGTTTCGGTTTCATCAGAAACATCGTTTGACTGTGCTGTAACATTTAATTTGCCATACACTTTTAGAGGTTCTGCAGCATATGCACTTGAAACTACAGAAGCGGCCATTGCAGAGGCTAATAGAGTTTTACAAAAAACGTTCATCATTTCATCCTTTTGACGATTATGTCGTCATGGTTATTCAGGGTAAGTTGTATCGGAACGAGCGGAATTCTGCCTTGTAAATGTTTCAGAAATATTTCACTAGTTAATTAAATACTGATATTCAACTCACAAAAAGAACCCTCAACCCACGAAATGCTGCTGCAACAGTGGTTTGAGTAGCGATATATTAAATATGACAGTTTGATGAATTCTCATTCTTAGCAAGTGGCTCATCATGCAAATGCTGCTTTTTTGTAGGTTTACCGCTTTGCATCTATCCCGTAAACTGCTGTAACTGAATTTATCCTGTAAATTAATGAGAGCATTCTATGTGGTTTAAAAATCTCACCCTCTACCGTTTCAACAAACCGTTTACAACTGATACCGAAACACTAGAAACAGCATTATCGGACTTCACCTTTTCGCCTTGCTCTAGCCAAGACATCAGTAAGTTTGGTTTCTCATATGCGTTAGGAAAAAAAGGCAATGCGCTGGTACACAGTGCAGAAAATCGTCATTTAATCTGTGTAACCAAAGAAGAAAAAATCCTCCCGGGCCAAGTAATAAAAGAAGCACTCGATGAAAAAGTGGCTGAAATCGAAGCGCAAGAAAACCGTAAAGTCACTAAAAAAGAAAAAGACAATATTAAAGACGAAATCACCACCACATTGTTGCCGCGTGCTTTTTCTCGTCGCAGCCAAACTCATGCTCTTATCATGCCTGAGCTAGAGATGATTTTAGTCGACAGTTCAAGTGCCACTAAAGCTGAAGAGTTATTAGCGTTACTTCGTAAAGCGCTTGGCAGTTTACCCGTCATTCCATTGAGTTTTGCTACCCCAATTGAAGCCACACTGACCCAATGGTTACAAGCAGGAGAAGCGCCAGCCCCTTTTGAAATGCAAGATGAAGCTGAATTAAAGTCAGATTCAGATGAAGGCGGCATAGTGCGCTTTAAACAACAAGTTCTTCAAGAAGATGAGGTACTGGCGCATATCGCTACGGGTAAGCAGGTACATAAGTTGGCACTGCACTTTGGCCAATCGATTGCCTTTTTGATGCAATCAGATGCCAGTGTCAAACGCATTAAATTTTCAGAAGAATTTAGAGCAGGTAATGATGAAGTGGGAACTGAAGACCCTATTGCCCGCCTAGATGCCGATTTCGCCCTCATGGGTAGCGAGTTAGTTGCCTTTATTAATGCACTTAACCAAGCATTGGGTCCATTAGAGCAAAGCGTATAAACTTAACAAGGACATAATATGAAACTATACGGAAGTTATACCTCACCTTTTGTTCGCCATTGTCGTATTGCGTTATTAGAATCGACACTAGATTATGAATTTATCGAAACCGATCAAGCTGCAAGTGCCACAATGTCGCCCACAAAACGGGTACCGTTTTTACAAGATGGCGAGCTAACACTTACCGATTCTAGTGCCATATTACGTTATATTCGTCAAAAATCCGCCAAACCTTTTATCGACAGCGCGGTTGAGTTTGATCAATATTGCATGATCAATACCGCGCTAGATAGCACCATTAATTTATTTTTCTTGGCTCGCGATGGTGTCGACATTGAACGCTTTGATTACACACTTAGGCAGGCACAACGTGTTGAATCCATCTTAGGCGAGTTAGAGCAACTCAACTTGCCATTACATGGGCCCTTTAATGATGTTCAACTGCGTTTAGCATGTTACTTAAGTTGGGCTGTATTTCGCCAACGCATCAATATAGACCGTTATCCAAAATTGAAATTGTTTTTAGCGGCACTAGAACGCGAACCATTTTTTGTTGAAACTGCCCCACCCGCTTAATTAAAATAACAAAAAGCCCTGATATTTCAGTAATGCCGATCGTTTAAGCGACTTGAACGATCTTTTCTAGGCTTCATAATCGGTCTTAGATTTATTTCTGAGGCCGATTTTTTATGTCTGAATTTTCTTTAGAGTTACAAGCGACTGCTGAATTGCATTTTCCAGAGTCAATCGACTCATTTCGCAAAAATATCCCTATCGAATGGGTATCGGAAGCCGTTAATCAAACAGGCCGTGCCGCCGTCAGAAAGAGAAGATTCCCTGCTGAACAAGCCGTTTGGTTGGTACTTGGGATTGGTTTGATGCGTAATCGTTCTATTAGCGATGTTTGCGATAAATTGGAATTGGCTTTTCCTGATTCAAAAGGCGATTTGCCCCCCTTAGCCACGAGCAGCATTGTTAAAGCTAGACAGCGCATTGGTTATGAACCATTGCGGTACCTATTTCACACCACGGCAACTCACTGGGAAGCTGAAGGACAGTCAGACTCAGTCTGCGGTCTTAAGCTTCTTAGCGTTGATGGCACTCAATTTAAAACGCCAGAAACTGAAGATAATAAAAAGTTAGGCTACGCCAGAGGTAAATCAACATTCCCCTCGGTCCTTGCTGTGACGCTCATGTCAACACGAACGCACCTCATTTCTGATGCCGCCTTCGGCCCCATAACAAACAGTGAAATATCTTATGCTCAACAACTTGTAGGCTCAGCCCCAGATAATTCTTTGACTCTTTTTGACCGTGGTTTCATGTCTGCAGAGCTTTTTGAATCATGGCGTGGAGCAGGAGCGAATACTCACTGGCTCACACCAATAAAAAGCAAATTTAGGTACGAAGTTTTAGAAGAATACTCAGAGCACGATAAACTGATAAAAATGCCTGTGTCACCTGATGCAAAAAGAAAATATCCTCACCTTAGGGATAGTTGGCAAGCTCGTTTGGTGCTTATTCCTGTGCCTAAAGGAGAAATCAAAGGGTTTATAACCTCACTAGAATGCCCGATTACCTACCCATTGAAAGATATCATTAACGTTTATTGGGAACGCTGGGAAATAGAGCAGAGTTATGGTGAACTCAAGCAAGGTCAACTGAATAATCAAGCCATTCTTAGAAGCCAAAAAGTCGAAGGTATTTATCAAGAACTATGGGGAATCTTAATTTCTTATAACCTAGTTCGATTAGAAATGAAAAGGATGGCAGAATCTCATGACGTAGAGCCATTAAGAATAAGCTTTATCAATGCATTAAGACTCATTCAAGATGAGTTCCTATGGTGCTCAGGACGGACACCTGGAACGATCCCTAAAAAGCTGCAAAACCTTAGGGAGAATGGAAAGCGATTAATCCTACCAAAAAAAAGAAAGCGAAAACCATTTCCAAGACAAGTGCTATATAAAGCACCACGTTACCCCTATAAGAAAAGAGCCGCTCACTGTTAAGCGAGCGGCATTATGATATTTCAGGGCTTTTTTAAAGTTAAACGTCTTCGTTAATTGTTAACCACTCACCGTCGTCATCAAATGGCCAATCAATACCAAGCCATGATTTAAAAAAGGCTTTTTGTTTGCCAGTCACCTGCTCTAGTGGCTTAATGGCTAATGTTCCTTTGGGCTGCTCGCCTAACACCATAATCACTTCTTTTAAGCGATCATTACTAAAAACGGTTACCGAAATCTTATCTCCTGGGGTAAAGTCATCAAAGCGTTTAGCAAAAGCATCAGCGGTTATTTTCAAACCATTGACAGCAACTAACTCATCACCAGCCGTTATCCCCGCGTTCCATGCTGGGCTGTTCTTAGCCACCGTCGCAAGCACTAAATCGGCATGCAAACCAGATAATCCCATACCTGTTTCAACCTGGGTTTTGGGTTTGTCACCATAAGTTGTGACCAAACCGGCTTGAGCCAATAAGTTATCAAAGTCTACACGAACAGGTTGCTCCACAAACTCCTGCCACCAAGCTTGATAATCTTTCCCTGTGAGGGTCGTTAAAATCTGTTGTACGTCGGCGACATGATACCCCATCGGAATTTTAAAATTCTGATATAAAGCCTTATGCACATCCCGATAAGAATGACGTAAATCGCTGTCTTTGATCACGCTAAAATCTAATGCCATTGATGCAAGGTAGCCCTCAGAATAAATATTTACACTGTGGTTAATTGCATAATCCCCCCAGGTGCTGATCCTCTGGCCTAAACTTGCTTCAGCGACCGATTGCGTGTCTCGACCGGGATTATCTTGATTGAGCACAATACGTTGGCTTAAATCTTCAAAAAACTCTTTCGGAGTAATCACACCTGCTCGAAGTAACAGCTGATTTTGAAAATAACTTGTCGAGCCTTCAGCAACCCACAGTAAATCACTCATGTTTTCAGACTGATAATCATAAGGAACTAACCCTTGTGGACGATAAGACTTTACATTCCATGTATGAATAAACTCATGCGAGGCCGTGCTAATAAAGCGTAAATAATCTTTTCGTTCCCTAAAATTAAACCTTGGTAACTGAATCACGGTAGAATTAAGGTGCTCGGTAGCACCTGTGGCGCCGCTTGTGGCATGCACCATATAGACATACCGTTCAAATGGATAATCATCCCAAATCATTGACGCCTGGCCACTAATTTTGCGCAAATCTATTAAAATTTGCTCCGTATCGTAATTACCCTCGCCCCAAAAAACGACCTCGTACTCACGTCCATCAGCGTCAAAACTAAAATGTTGATTAATGCCTGTCTCGATTGGCGAATCAAGCAATACATCATAGTTGGCTGCAATAAATGAATGAGGATGACGGCCTTTTTCCATACCAGAAAAACTCTTCCAGCCATTAGGCACTTTCATATCGACTGAAATAGGTTGTTGGCGAAATTCTGGGCTGTACATAAACAAGGGCTATCCACTTAGCACAACCAACCACTATATATTGTGGTTATCGATCTTTAATTGATTGGTACGTTATCGGCTTAGAACGCACTGCTTGTTCAAGCAGCCTGTAGAATAATAATCCCCGAGAATCTGACTTTCTTCTGTTGAAGCGAAATGTAAACTCATCTAAATAATAATCAAGTTGCTTAGCCTTTACCGCGCCTTGATATGTACCTAAAAGCCATCTTTTACATAATGATGAGACTCGATGTACCCCAGCCATTGTTTCATGTGCAGGTACAGATGAACCTAAATGCACTATTCGGTTATGCTTATATCCTTTCTTGTCTATTTGTTTGTATGCTTGAGAGCCATCACTACAAATTGTACTACCAGGTTCAATTACATCTTGAATGAATTGATGGATATGTTCTTTAGTTGCACTTTCCACTTGCCTTAAACGTATCCGACCAAATCCAGAGGGTGATAGCAGCTCAACAGCGACCAAAACTACAGCCTTACGCTTACCCTGTTGATTTTTAATAGATGATTGCGGAACGACGCCACCTATTAGTGTTTCGTCAACCTCTACGATGCCGGATAACTTATCCCTTTCAGGATCAACCATGGCATGTCTTAACTTGTGCATTAATGACCAAGCGGTTTGATAACTCCCAAGACCTAATAGCCTTTGAACTCCAAGAGCGCTGACACCATTTTTTTGATTTGTAATAAACCAGACCGCAGCAAACCAACTTTTCATGGGGGTTCTTGTTTTGTCAAAAAGTGTACTTGATGTTACTGAACACTGAGAACGACAAGCATGACATTTTAACTTGCCATTACTTAACTGATAAGGTGATTGATGGCTTGAACAGCTTGGACAAATGAATCCGTTTGGCCAACGAAGTGCGTAAAGGTAGCTGATGCAAGATTGTTCATCATGAAACCAATCTACAAACTCGTCCCAACTTGTAGGGTAATCAACGCCAGCTTTTAATAAATACGATGAAGTTTTCATTACTACATATTGACACTGGTGGCGCTAAATGGATAGCCCTTACATAAACACACCACTGGCATCTAAATAGGCATGGCTGTCATCAATATGGCGCAAACGATCAGCTAATTGATTAGCATGTAGCTGATATGTCACGTTAACAGCGGTTGGTTCAGTTAAACTGATTGTCCACTCGCCACTGGCTGTTCGCTCCCAGGGTAATGCCCGCCCTTTAGCGTCAGTGGCCTCAAACAACCTAACACCATCCGCAACGGGGAGTACTTGATATCGTCCTGTTCGCCACACAGGGAGGTTGACCTTAAATTGTGTAGCCTCTGTTTTAGGAAATGAAACGCTAACTTGCGCTAAATGATGAACAGGCTGATTGATATCAATATGGTAATCAACATCAGCCATCAACTGAGTCGAAAAACACATTGAAAAAAAGGCGCTTGAAATTAAAAAGGCAAGATTAGTAGGTTTCACTCTAGGTTCCTTCTGGTATGATTCGAGATGTTTTTATTTTAAATTACGAACAATTATAACAAGCTACGCTTATTTACAAAGTGCCCATTAACGACTCATTACAAAAAGCATTAGAGAGTCGATAAACAAAATGGGATTTGTATACCGTTACCGCCCGAACAGCGTTAATTTAAGAAACACATTAAAAGGTTTAATTGCTATGCTGCGACTCGCTCACCTTGTCTTATTCATTTCACTATTTCTCAGCTCAGTCGCGGACGCTAAAGATCTTGAACAACAAGAAATTGAATTTAAAGAAAACCCCAATAAGCTATTAATTAAACTCTCAAAGTCGACTGAATTTCCGTTACAGTTCACCAATAAAGAAGAGTTTAGTAAAATTGCTAACGATTTAGGCTATGAACCTATTGAGTTACAACGAGATTTAGAAGTGCTCGCTAGAGTCAATCTTGAAACCAATTTGAGCTCGCCGACAAAATACGACGATGCAAAATTATTAATTGGGCAACTTGACGCAATTGCTTCTAACGCCTTCGATGAAGCTATGGTCATTATGCTAAAGGCGAGATTGAGGGCGCGCGAAAATAAAGAATATCAGCCGATTATTGTGCAATACATGGATGCGTTAAACAAAATCAACACTGACATGAGCCTACAAGCAACACTGTTTAAATATATTATCCACGAACATTTAGGTGGATTACATATGATGTTGCTCCAATCCGCTCCATCGTTGTCACATTACAATCGCTATCGAGAAATTGCTTATCAGCTTCACAATGACTACTTCATCGCAGAAGCAGAAACCGCGCTGGGTAAATATTACAACCGTAATGGTGACAAGGCAAAATCACTGCAACATTTTAGCGAAGCATTTAGGTTAGCCAGTGGGGTTAATTACCCTATGTTAAAATCACAAGCATTAATCAATTTAGCACGTACTTATCGAGATTTAGAACAATGGGACGATGCCTTAAAATATGCCCATGGAGCCGCTGAAATTCAGCAGCAATTAGGCTTTGAAACCTACCTTGCCGAAACATTGAATGTCATTGCAATGGTATATGAAGGACAAGAGAAATGGAGTAAAGCGGTAGATTACTATTTAAATGCACAACAAGTTAACGAGCGTGTAGGTAATGTAATTGCCGTAGGGATTAACTTTCATAACATTGGCGGCATTTACGCTAAACTCAATAATATTCCAGCCGCACTTAATGCATTACAGCGTGCTAATGATATTTTTAGATCGCTAAAAACTAACCATTACTTAGTTCATAACGAGTTATTATTCACCCAAATCAATGCACAACAAGGCCAATGGGCTGAAACAATCGATCACGCAAAAAAGACACTTGAACTAGCTAAAAAGCTGAAACAGACTGATATCCAAATTGAAACATTAGGTTATTTATCAACTGCATATCGTAAAACCAATGAACTCAATGCGGCTATCGATACTGTGGAAAGTATCATTACATTAACCAATAACCATGACGATGATACAAAAGACGATAAAAGCTACTCAGAGCTCACAGAACAAAAGTTAAAATTTGAATTAACACTGCTCAGCAACAAGCTAGAGCAACAAACAACAAAAAACAAACACCATCAATTGATTATTATTTTATTGGCTTTTAGCTTAAGTATTGTTATCGCAGTAGTGATCTTTATTTGGCGTAAATTGGCGCTTAAAAACGCCTTATACCTAAATGCTAAAGTGATTAACCATATCGAGCCTATGACGCAAATAGCGGGATATCGTGCATTTATTGAAAAGTTAGACACCTTAGACCCGAGTGAACCTCAAACATTGGCACTGATCAATATTGATGAACTTAATAATCTTGATATACAGCTCGGATTAACTGAATCACGTGCATTAATGCAAAAGTTGATTGTACAAATGAGTCAACATCTCAACACTGAAGTCTTCATGATCCGCTCAGGGCAGCTGGCATGCTATTTTAATCAACAACGTAATGCTGACTATATTTACGATGCATTAGTCATGTGTCTTGAAAAATTAAACACCATACAACCTAATATCCCGCATTTTGCTCATTTACACGATGCACACAAAGCGAGTATTGGCCACATTAATTTACCCTTGTTAAGCAATCCTGACGTTAACATCAGTGCTCAACTGCATTTCGAAACACTTCAGTACGCATTAGCGGCTGCCATCGATATTAAAGAGAAACCCGCTTATGTTTCATTAAGGCCGCTTAATTTCGCGCCAGCCGCTATTTTTATGCCACCACTATATTTAAATCTAACTCAAGCGTTGAATAGAGGCATCATTCGAGCTGAAAGCAACCGAAATACTTTAGATATCAATTGGCCAAAAAGCTAATTGCCTAATAAACTAGCAGTTATGTTCTAATTACGAATCTTTATTAGCAATTAGATTTGTTGCACAACATTAATGAGATAACATCTATAATATACGGACTAAGAGATCATCCTTAGCACTAGGATTGTGGCACTAGATAGTTTATTGCTATCTAATTAATAGTAGGCAAAGTAATAATGAAAGAGTCTGATACCGCTATTTCACAAATAACATTAATGAAGCAAAAGCTTCATGCAGCGAAACTTGCACTGGATGAGATTAATACTGATCGCAATGACAAATTAAAAACGCTGATCCAGTTTATTAGCCATTTAAGCCTTACTTGCAAAGGACAAAACTTAGAGTTAGACAATAAGCTGGCTAAGTTGCGTCATCATATGCAAAATTTTGAGCAAATTGATGAAGCCCTTCCTGAATTGGTTGATATAGAGCGCCTACTTAAATCACAATACAGCCATACTATGTCACGCTTAGAGGACAGTCGTCTCGGCCTGACACGTGTTATTCGTCAAATTCAACGCATCAACTCAGCACCAGATAAACTCAAAAAAGAAATCACTTACTTTAAACAAGATCTAAGCAAGCCTTTTCATACTGTATGGGAATACATTCCTAAGGTTGAAAAACTCATCTTTTTTTATGAAGAGATTTTGAAGCAGGAAATTTCTGGCACTGACAACTACGATATTTTGCCGCAACAC
This sequence comes from Shewanella inventionis, assembly GCF_019931735.1. Classification (NCBI taxonomy): domain Bacteria; kingdom Pseudomonadati; phylum Pseudomonadota; class Gammaproteobacteria; order Alteromonadales; family Shewanellaceae; genus Shewanella; species Shewanella inventionis. Next base: position 3,857,004 of record NZ_CP082926.1, read on the forward strand.
ATACAACTGGCAAGAGAACTGGCAGCAAAAATAGCAGAGGTTGAGTTCAGAAAAGATCAACGAGATCAAATACTCGTAATTAAAGAAGTATTACTCGGCGATATTCATGTTAATGGTTTACTTGACGCATACCAAACCATCTTAAGTCTACTGCTAGACAATATTGCTCGTGAAAAAACAGCATCACAAGACTTCTTATTCGCCTTAAATGATGCGCTAAGTATCGTCCGAGACGTGGTTAACAGTACTTATAATAACAGCCAGCGCAGCGAACAATTAAAAGGTCAATTAAACAAAGAAATTAACTTACGTGTGAATAATGCTGACTCATTAGTGGTTGATCTTGATAATATTATTGAACTGAAAACTCAGCTTACCGTACAATTATCTTCTCTGCGTGATGCACTCTCTCGCAAAGAAGCACTCGAGCAGCGTGAGCAAACTATTTTACGCAAATCGATAGACTCTATGCGTAAAGAGCTGAACGCAATGAGTAACGAAGCAAACACTTACAAAGAAAAGCTATTCGAACACCAAAAACTGAATCTATTAGATCCGCTTACTCAGCTGTCAAACCGCACAGCCTTAGAAGACCGAATGGAACAGGAATACCGTAACCATGTTCGCTTTAAAACGCCATTATGGATTGCCGTAACAGATATCGACCACTTTAAAGCCGTTAATGATAACTTTGGCCATAGTAGCGGCGATAAAACCTTACAAGTGATTGCTATGGCACTTAAAAACTCATTGCGTGACAGTGAATTTGTGGCACGTTATGGTGGTGAAGAGTTTGTCTTGTTATTACCAGGCATTACAGATGAACACATCTCACTGATGCTTAACCGAGTTAGAGAAAAGATTAAAAACATTCCATTTAAGTTTAAAAATCAGAGAATTACAGTTACATTATCTATAGGTGCTGCACAGGTAATGGAAAATGAGACGCTCGAAGAAGCATTCGAAAGAGCAGACGCAGCATTATACCAAGCAAAAAACAACGGCAGAGACCGGGTCGTTATTGATATCTAGTCCATTGCCAAACAATGTTCTTTGGACTCAATAACAAGTATTCGAGTCCAAAGGAGTTGCTTATGATCGTAAAAATTAGTCCACGTGGTAGTCTAGATCAACTTTCTCAATTAGAAGTAGAACGCCTTAGACAAGGCGCCAAAAGCGACCTTTATCAATTATACCGCAATTGCTCACTTGCTGTGCTCGCCTCAGGTTTAATCAGCGACAGTTCAGAAGAGTTATTTACCCGCTACGAATCTTTCAATGTCAATATTTTGCAGCGTGAACGCGGCATTCAAATCGAATTAATTAATCCGCCCACCCAAGCATTTGTCGACGGCGAAATTATTGTTGGTATTCAAGAGCACTTATTCGCAGTATTGCGAGACATTATCTACATCAGCAATAAATACGATAATTTAAAACACATTGATTTGACCAATGCGAGTCACATTACCAATGTGGTGTTTGATATTTTACGTAATGCTCAAGCCATATCGCCAATGAAAGATCCCAATGTTGTTGTGTGCTGGGGTGGTCATAGTATTAATCCTGTCGAGTATCAATACACACGCGATGTAGGTTATCAATTAGGGCTTCGAGGTCTAGATATCTGCACAGGTTGCGGTCCAGGAGCAATGGAAGGGCCGATGAAAGGAGCCACTATTGGCCATGCAAAACAACGGGTACATAATGCACGTTACATCGGCTTAACCGAGCCCAGTATTATCGCAGCGGAACCACCAAACCAGATTGTGAATGAACTGGTAATTTTACCGGATATTGAGAAACGACTCGAGGCCTTTGTTCGACTAGGACATGGTATCGTGATATTTCCAGGTGGTGCAGGCACTGCAGAAGAACTGCTGTACTTTTTAGGTATTTTATTGCACAAAGATAACTGCAATAGCCCATTTCCACTAATATTAACTGGCCCTGCTGAAAGCGCAGAATACTTTACAGAAATAGATGCTTTTATTGGTGCAACACTCGGTGCAGAAGCCCAAAGTAAATATCAGATCATTATTGACGACCCAGTGCAAGTTGGCCAAATAATGAAACAAGGAATGACTGAGGTTAAAAACTATCGTAAAAATAAAGGTGACGCGTATCAATATCAATGGTCACTAAAAATAGAGCCTGAATTTCAATTACCCTTTGATCCAACCCATGAAGTTATGGCAAATTTAAACTTATACTTTCAAGACAACAAAGCAGAACTTGCCGCTAATTTACGCAAAGCATTTTCGGGCATTGTTGCGGGTAATGTTAAAAGTGACACGATTAAACTTATCCAACAACACGGGCCTTTTAACATACAAGGTGATGTGCAACTCATGCACATGATGGATAACCTGTTAACGGCATTTGTAAAACAACAACGGATGAAATTACCAGGTAGCGCGTATGTGCCCTGCTACAAGATAATAAAAACTAATGAATAAACTGCTGATTATTGATGGATTAAACCTTGTGCGCCGTATTCACGCAGCGCTACCAGATGAAAACGACATAACCAGCGTGCAGCAACGCACTCTGGCTGCATCGCAAAAGATGTTGCTGCAACATCAACCCACTCACGTAATCGTCGTGTGGGATGGTAATGAGACATCCTGGCGTAAGGTATTGTACGAAGATTATAAAAAAGGACGTAAGCCAATGCCCACAGCGTTAAGCGAAGGGCTAGCAAAAATCAAAACGACATTAGCAGACAATGATATTCATTCATTTGATGCACAATCAGAGGCAGACGATGTTATTGCCACGATTGCGACCAAAGTGATAAGCAACAAAGGTGAAGTCGTTATCGTTTCGACCGACAAAGGCTTTAGCCAGTTACCCACCAAAAACCTAACCTTATGGGATCACTTTAATCAACAAACGTTTGATATCAAACAATACGAAAAAAAACTTGGGGTTGAACAATATCAGCTCCTTGATTTTATCGCGCTTGCTGGAGACAGCGGTAATAAAATCCCTGGAATTACCGGTATAGGGCCAAAATCGGCAGCTGACTTACTCAATAAATTTAGAACCCTTGCTAACTTATATCGCTCGCTTGATAACCTAGGCGCTAAACAGGCGCAAAAGCTTGCTGAAGGGAAAGAAATGGCACGGATTAGTTACAAGCTTGCCCAACTGCAAACCGATATTCCACTCAATGTGAACTTAAAACAATTTAGGGCCAAGAACGCTGATTAATTTGTATTTCACATTCCCAGAGACAACAAAAAAAACGCCTCAGTATCATTGATACTGAGGCGTTTTGAAACTGTAAGGCTTTAGTCAAATAGTGGGTTAGTCAACTTTTTTATACTCTTGGTAAGCTTCACCTTGAGATAGCCATTGCGGTGCAGGCTCACCTTTTAAATAATGGTCAAAGTATTGTTTCATTTTAATACTGTAATCCAATTTATTTGGGTATTTTTTCAAATGATGTGGTTCGTCTTGATATTGCAAAAACACCACATCTTTGCCCGCACGGCGCATCGCTAAATACAATTCCACACCTTGCTCCCAAGGCACAGCATCATCTTTATCACCAAACATAATCATCATCGGCGTTTGAATGCGATCAGCATAAAAGATAGGCGAGTTTTCAATGTACTTTTGCGGTGCTGCAAATAAGCTTGCTCCAATGCGGCTTTGACCGGTTTCGTATTGAAATTGACGAGCCAAGCCAGAACCATGACGAATACCGCTATAAGCACTGGTCATGTTTGACACTGGAGCGCCAGTGACCACTGCCTTAAATATATTGGTTTGAGTCACAGCATATGCACTTTGATAACCGCCCCATGAGTGGCCCTGTATCCCTACTGCATCGGGATCTGTCACGCCCATCTCAATGAGTTTTTGCACACCAGCAGTTAATGCTTTAACAGACGAAATACCAGGATAGCCAATTTCAAAACGAATATCGGGCAAAAAGATGGCATAACCATTATCGGCATACCAAGCAAAATTAGGACGATGATTCAGCTTCATATCGGGGAAAGCATGTAACCTATCGCTCATAAAACGGTAAAAGTACACCATGGTTGGATACGCTTTACCCGCTTGGTAATTGGTCGGCTTAATTAATACCCCATCCATTTTTACCCCATCGCCATCACGCCAATGCACAAGCTCGGCATTGCCCCAGGCAAAATCATTACGTTGCGCATCAAGCGTAGTGAGTTGTTTGGCATTTTGTACATTGTTAACATCAGCACTGTACAAATCAGGATACAAGTCATAGCGTTGTTTAGAGAAAACAACTGTATTGGCATCGTTCGCGCGGGCTAATAAAGTTAATTTACTGTCGCCAGTAGTCATAGCTGCGACACCTTGGTTACCCACTGTCGCAGCATAAAAGGTATCGGCTTTGGTTGTATGGCTGTAACCTTGTAACAACAGTTGTTGACCCTGAGTTACCGTTGCTGGTAGTCGCTTCTTTTTGACTAAACCCACGACTCTAAATTGCGTGTTATTCTTTCGTCCTTCACCGTTGGTTAACATAAAACCTTTATGTGACGATGTATCAAATTGCCACATATCGAATTTATCGTAGAAAGTCACACCACTATCGTCGGATAACCAAGGGCCAAAACCGTATCCAGGAGCTTCGCTGGGATAATCATGGTCCTCGTCGGCAAATGGGCTGCTGATGTTCTGTGTTAGATTAACGTTACGACCAGACAAAATATCGCGTAAATACACATTGCCCTGTTGGTAATAAGCCAGATATTTAGCATTTGGCGACAACGTTGGCATAGCGTCACTCGGTTGCTGTACCAATATTTGCTGTTTGTTGCCAGTCCTCAGATTAACCAAGTACACATCACGGTAAAAACCAGCCCAAGTAATCATTTTTTGATACGGTACATCTGTGCTTGCTAACAGATAATCAGTTTGTTCACCATAAGTGACATCGGGTATATCCTGATCAGCTAATTGCACCATTTTGTTTGTATCTAAATGCAAAACCGCAAGGTAAGTACGCTTTAACTCTTTTGCATACTCTTTCACTTCTTGTGGTTTAATTTTAGCATCGTCTCCATGCCATACTCTCAACTGCTTTTGTGCAGTAATAACATCGGGATTAACAACATCATCAGCATTATTGTATTTTGCTTGTTCCGCTTGCTGAGCCACACTCGGCACGCGGCCAACAAATAAACGTTGGCTATCTTTAGAAAACTGCACACTAGAATACTGATTGTAGCTCCAACGATTATCTTTAGCATATGTACGCAGTTTTTTGCTATTAACATCAAACAATACCAGCTCATGTTCTCGTCCATAACGCTCAACAGAATCATTACCTTTAGTCAATGCAACGAAACGCCCATCAGGACTGATGGCTAATGATTCAAGCTGTTCGTTATCGCTATTAAACACATTCTCACGGGTAAATGAGTCAAGCTTAACCAAGGTTAGATTATGTGATGTTGGTTGGTGCTGATTTTGTAACACTGCTAAGTACTTACCGGCTTTATCAAACGTATATTGCGTGACGTTGTCTAGCGATAACTGCTCATTAGTTGCAAGCTTTACCAATGTAATAGAGGTTCCTACATCTTTTTTATCGGCAGGCTTTTCATCTTCAGTTTGTTCATTCTTAGCTTTTTCAGCAATGATCTTTTTATCCGAATTATCGGTAGATACTTCAGCATTATCGTCGCTAGCATCGGCGGGTTTGTACTTCAATAACAAATAAGCACCATCTTCACTAAATATGGCAGTATCGACATTATCAAACTGTTGCTGGTTGCCGGTGTCAGTCGCTAAAAGCACCACAGAGTGAGGTAAATCGTCACTTTTTTCTGTTTCACGTTCAAACAAAGACGCTTCAATATTCGCAAGTACAAAGCGACCGTCGGTGCTCACTTTAACATTGCTACCATGCTCAATTTGATATTGCTTATTACTATTACTAAAGCGCACTAATGCACGGCTATCACCGCGGTCTGGCATAGCTTGCACCGCGATAACATTGCCATTATCTGACACAATAGGCTGTTGCAGAGTTTCAAACTTCATTATATCGTCAATGGTTAATGCCCGCGGCGCCGCAACGCTTGAAGCACTAAAAGACAGGCATATTGCCAGTGGAATTAAATTAAATACCTTCACAGTTTCCTCTAATTATTATCATGTTGGATGGTCTGTTTTTTCAATGGCTGACAAGCAGCGCCATTAAATCGATGATCATTCGACCAAAGTCGTCTATATAAAAACGCCTTAGCGAATAAGCTATCCGTGGTCAACATCTGGCTCTGGTCACCAATAGCCACAGTCTTTCTTAGAAAAATCCAAATCGAACTGATTGATAGTTCATAGTAAAACAAACAGATTAGGATTGACTTAAAAATAACGAAAATTATGTGATAATACTCACTATTTTCTGTAAATAAACGTTAAAAGTCGTTAAAATACGCCGCAGAAAAACGACGGATTTTATCGTCGTCTGACCGTAGCAATAATGCGGTTCAACACTTGCTGTAACCACAATCGTGGAAAGGACTATTCATGTCAAAACGTACAATTACCGTAATCCCTGGTGATGGGATTGGACCTAGCATTATCGATTCAGCCTTAAAAATCCTCGACAAGGCAGGATGTGACTTTGAATATGAATTCGCAGATGCCGGGCTAACCGCACTAGAAAAACACGGTGAACTATTACCACAACGTACACTGGACCTTATCGAAAAAAACCGTATCACCTTAAAAGGTCCATTAACAACGCCTGTGGGTGAAGGCTTTACTTCAATCAATGTAAGCCTTCGTAAAAAATTCAGCTTATATGCTAACGTCCGCCCAGTTAATTCTTTTAAAGGCACTCAAGCACGTTACGAAAACATCGATATCATTACGGTTCGTGAAAACACTGAAGGTATGTATTCTGGGTTGGGCCAAAAAGTATCTGATGACGGTCAAACAGCTGAAGCAACCAGTATTATTACACGCCAAGGCGCTGAGCAAATTACCACATTTGCTTACGAGCTAGCGCGTAAAGAAAACCGTAAAAAAGTCACTATCGTTCATAAAGCGAACATCATGAAGTCGACTTCAGGTTTATTCTTGAAAGTCGCGCGTGAAGTGAGCCTACGTTACCCTGACATTACAACTGAAGAAATGATTGTTGATGCAACCTGCATGAAATTAGTCATGAACCCTGAAAATTTTGATGTAATTGTAACTACGAACCTATTTGGTGACATCTTATCAGACTTATGCGCAGGTCTCGTAGGTGGTTTAGGCATGGCACCTGGCGCTAACATTGGTCGTGATGCTGCTATTTTTGAAGCTGTCCACGGCAGTGCTCCAGACATAGCAGGTAAAAACCTTGCTAACCCAACGTCAGTTATTTTGGCATCGATTCAAATGCTTGAGTATTTAGGTATGTCTGATAAAGCGGTCATGATACGCGATGCCGTTTCTGCAGTGATTGAAGAAGGTGATCGTACGACTCGCGATTTAGGTGGTACTTACGGCACTACTGACTTTACCCAAGCTGTTCTTGATCGTTTAGGCTAATCACTTCTTCTTAAAAAGACTTGAAGCTCAATAAAAAGCCCGCTGATAATGACTATCAGCGGGCTTTTTATATTAATCGATATTGAGATAATTAAGCGTAACTCACACCCTTTTCAGGGAATAACCATAAATGCACGGTGACTTCATCACGGTCATGATATAAGTGCTTACACTGCATTTTAAAGTCAATTTCGTTCTCGGTTAAAATGGTGGCCATGGTTTCTAAAATGGTACTCACTTCTTTGTAGCGGCTCTTCATCGGTAATTTAAGGTTAAAGATAGCTTCTTTAAACCAGCCGTTAATTGCCCATGCTTCCATTAATTCAGCTACACGCGCAGGCTTTTCAACCATGTCACATACTAACCAGTAAATATTTTTACGCGGTGGCTCAAAACGAAAACCATCGGCGCGATAATGTTTAACCTGGCCTGTTTCCATTAATTTAGGATCCATTGGGCCATTGTCAATTGCAGCAACCATCATACCGCGACGAACAAGCTGATATGTCCAACCACCGGGGCAAGCCCCTAAGTCAACAGCATTCAAGCCACTACGACAACGTGTCTCTTGCTCTTCTTTAGTTAAAAATACCCCAAAAGCTTCATCGAGTTTTAAACTTGAGCGGCTGGGTGCATCGGTTGCCATTTTTAAACGAGGAATACCCATAAAATGAGGTGAGCTATTGTTACTCAACGAATAACCGGCATAGGCTTTGCCCGGGCCAATAAAACATACATGAATAATAGGGCGACGATCATTTTCTGCACCGAGTAGTGCGCCACTTTTCTTTAAACCTTGACGAAGCGGTACCGTAAATTTACGGCAAAAAGCAGACAGTTCTTTAGCTTCATTAGTGTCTGGAGTCTCAACACGTAAGTCGCCACATTTTGATAACTCAGATAATGCAGCAACTACAGGGCTAACGCGGTCTTGCTCAGGTAAATCAGACAATAACTCGCCTGCGGCAAACATTTGTCTAGCGAAGACTAATGAACTTAGCGCCAAATCTTTAGCTAAAGTATCCGCCCCATCCTCTTCAAAACATTGATAAATAACATATGCATCATTAACGTTGGTTTTAACAAAACCACCGACATTCAGTTCTGCTGCACGTTGTTGAATTTCTGCCGCACAGTCTTTTTCATAGCCTGATCGACAAAATAGGAATAGGTTTTTCATTTGGAGCCTTAACGTAAGGATGGTCGCATTGAATCGCGAGACAATAATCCCGCTATTATACCCAAAAAAACGTCAGGAGGGAGAATTTAGACGAACCGTTATTTATCTGTTTTTGATTGCCAAATAGCGGCAGCAAATAACAGCCAACCAATGAGTAAACATAACCCTCCCATGGGGGTTATAGGCCCAATCCATTTTGCGCCAGTAAAGGCATATAAATACAATGAACCAGAAAATAACACCATGCCAGCAATGAAGCTGTAAGCAGCCCAGTTGAGTAATCTAGAGGTAATCCATTGGCCAGAAAATGCTAATGCGATCAATGCAAAGGTATGGTAAAACTGATACTCAACACCCAGTTTAAAAATACTCACTAACTCTGGTGGTGCTATTGCTTTTAGCCCATGAGCACCGAAAGCTCCCAATGCCACCGCTAAAAAGCCGCTCATGGTTGCGACAAGTAACACGCCTTTATTCATGTCATCAATCCTTTCAATACCCAAAAATTTAACCGTTAGAAGTAATAAATTGACGAATACAGCTTACTGCCAATTGCATATTACCCACTAACGTATAACCGGACGACTTTCGAGGCTGCAGGCTGTGATCGCCATCGCTTATCCAGCACAATTGTGTTTTATCTGTTAACGCCCACGTTGGGACTTGCTCTAGGCCACCAAACTTATCTCGCTCACCTTGAACGATTAGAATAGGTAATGGATTAGTTTGAATAGGCGATAAACGTGGTTCGCCACCTTTTAACGGAATAAACGGATAACCTAAGCAAATGACAGCACTAATCTGAGCCGCAATATCTTGCGCTTGTGATGAAACAAAGGTGTGTTCTTTACTGGTTAATATGGCCGACATTCGTCCGCCCATTGATTTACCCATTAGCACGATTCGTTTAGGAGTAATTAGCCCTTGCTCAATTTTATGACCAACGTCTATCAGCACTTGCTCAAAATGATGCAACAATTTTGGCGCGCGATCAGGTGGACGACGTTTACCATCTTGCATATTGGCTTGCATATATAAAAAATTGAATCGGTAAACTTGAAAGCCAGCAGTGACTAATTGATCACTCATGTTGATCATAAACTCATGGTACATATTGGCACCGGCGCCATGAGCAAAGATTACCAAGGTATCACTTTTAGGTCCTTGTAAAACATAATCATGAGCCAGTTCAATTTGGCTATCCGGTGAGCAGTTCACTGCGCGACTCCTCTGCAAACATGTCGACCATCCATTCTCTGAACGCTGATATTTTACCTATTTCGGAGTGATTTTGTTGGCACACAAGGTAATAGGCATCTTTACTGACTAACACTTCAGAAAACGGGCAAATTAAGCGCCCAGCTTTAATGTCTGGCCTTGCCAACACACTGTACCCTAACGCAACACCTTGCCCGTGTGCTGCAGCTTGTAGCACTAATGACGAGTGACTAAATATCGGCCCCTGGTTAACATTAATGTCGGTAACACCGCATTGCCTAAACCACGCTTGCCAGTCTTGACGGCTCGAATCATGTAATAAAGTATGGAATTTTAAATCGCTGGGCTGAGATAAAGGCTTAGGACCATTTAACAATAAAGGAGAACACACAGGAATGAGCACTTCATTTCGTAATTTATCTGCACGTAACCCTGGCCAGTTACCTTGGCCATAATAAATCGCCACATCTACATCGTCGGTTAACGAACTGGCATCACTGTCTACGGCTTTAATACGTACATCGATATCAGGGTTTTTCTCGCTAAACTTTGCCAAACGAGGTACTAGCCATTGGATAGCAAAACTCGGAGACATACTTACCGTTAATGAACCGACAGCACTTCGAGCAAGCAGGCGATTGGTCGCTTCGCCAAGCTCAATAAAAATATCTTTGATATCGAGAAAGTAGCTTTGGCCTTCTTCTGTTAACAATAATGATCGATTCTTACGTCTAAACAGTTTTAGCCCTAAAAAATCTTCTAATGCTTTAATCTGATGACTTACTGCGGCTTGAGTGACGAACAACTCTTCTGCGGCGCGGGTAAAGCTCAGATGCCTTGCTGCGGCCTCAAATGCTTTCACCGCATTTAAGGGTGGCAATCGTCTAGACATAGTGATCAATCTCTCGTTTTATAATTAGTTTTTCTAATGATTATCGTTATTTTTTGTCGCTTGTAAAGAACACTGTGTTTGGTTAAATTAGCATCATTGAAAATACAGTTGGACAATCTCTACGACGTAATCGGGATAGTCCGGCAAATGTGATAAATTAGCCTGGAGGCTCACCCCTATGTTCAACTTAAAAATAATTGCTACGTTAATTCTGACATCCATCATTGGATTTACTACTGCACAAGCAACAGAGTTAGAGCCTATCAACATGAGTGATTTGCATGCAGAATTATCTCAAAGCATTGAAGCGATGAAAGTTGACATCAATGATGATGTTAACAGCATTTTAGTTGCAGACAATGAAGAAGCACAAAAAACTTCTGAAGCTATTCAAGCAAACTAATTTTTAGCGAGATATGCAGACAATAAAAAACCGCATTAAATGCGGTTTTTTATTGTCTGTAAGTTTTTATTGTCTGTAAATAATCAACCAATCAATAACGTCATCGGCATTATTGATTGGCGTTATGCTTATGGACGGTAAACTTTAACGTTGGTATAACCCTGCTCAATTAAATACAACGCTTGCAATTTACTCATCACACCGCGATCACAATAGAGAAGATAAGTTTTGCTCTTGTCTAAATCAGCAAACTGAGTCGCTAATTTAAAAAATGGAATAGCTTTCACCGTCACGTTGTCTAATTCTAACGGTTTACGTTCTTCTTCTTCAGGTGCGCGTACATCAATAACAATCTCGCCAGAAGCCACGTCTTTAACCGTTTCTGTTTCAGTAACCTGCTTATTCATTTCAGCTTCAATATCGCGAATGTCCATCACCACAGCGGCATCAACAACACGGTCGATTAAATCCTCAGAGAATTTAAGCTCTTCTTTTTCTACTTTAGATAAAATTGCTTTCACGGTTGGTTTTTGTGAAATGACACCACAATATTCAGGAATAGATTTAGCAAAATCTTCAGTGCCAATCAAACGGCTCTGATTAATGATATCTTGTTTATCCATTGCAATCAGCGGGCGCAAAATCAATAAATCAGTACTGCGGTCAATCACGTTCAGGTTGGTTAATGTCTGGCTTGATACTTGGCCTAAACTTTCGCCTGTCACTAACGCTTGGATCCCAAATTTGTCAGCAATACGCGTTGCAGCGCGCATCATCATCCGCTTTAACACTACGCCCATTTGGCCATTATCAATACGTTCAAGAATTTCAGCCACGACAGGCTCAAACGGCACAGACACAAAACGTACCTTGTGAGATTCACCATACGTTTTCCACAAATGGTAAGCCACTTGCTTTACGCCAATCTCGTGCTGTGCACCACCAAGATTGAAAAAGCAGTAATGAGTACGGGCGCCTTTTTTAATAAACTGGAAACTCGATACGCCTGAGTCAAAACCACCAGAAATAAGTGATAACACGTCTTCTTGAGTCGCCATAGGAAAACCTCCCAGACCAGGAATACGACGCTCAACCATGTACAATTTGTCTTGATCAATTTCAAGATTCACTGTTACGTCAGGATTTTTAAGTTTTACACCAAGCGCGTCAGTGTGTTGGTTTAATCCGCCGCCAACATAACGTTCAACTTCAATAGAGTTAAAATCATGATTTCCTGAACGCTTAACCCGCACACAAAAGGTTTTACCCGCGATTTCATCGCGGTATTTAGGCAATACTTGCTGGTATATGTGATCAATTGAATCAAAAGCGTATTCACTCACCTGCACGACATGAGCAATCCCCGGAATACAGCCTAAACGTTCAGCAAACGCGTCGACTAACTCAGGCTTATTGTCTGGTACTTTCACTAAAATACGATCATATAAACGTTGTACCTTGGCTTCTTCATCAACCTTTTTCAGTACATTACGAATATTGGTTTCGAGCATTTTGGTAAAACGCATTCTTACCGACTTACTCTTCATCATTATTTCAGGGTATAGCTTTACAATAAACTTCATGGGGTTTCCGCAGGCATAACTTATCCCTTAGCACAGACAAAATGTGGTTAGCTAAAAGGAATTGTAATACGTTGATTATAAATTGAAAAAACAGCTTACAGATTTGATACATAACGGTTTATTGATAAACCAAAGCAAAAGCGTAAGCAATAATTCGCGGATTATACCAAAAGCTGACTATTAACCAAACATATTCACCAGTTAATCATTCATTTTGTGCAGACTATACGGTTAATAAACATTCTTATAACAAAAAAGCGCAACCTATTCAGGTTGCGCTTTTTGTTAGTAAGCAATCTTACTGCTCTACGGTTATCTCATTTGATTCTTTAGCTTTACCTTGCTCAATGGAAATTTCAACTCGGCGGTTTCGAGTTCGATTCTCATTGGTGTCATTGGGTACTAGCGGCCGATTTGACGCCTCACCGACAACCTTCATTCGAGTTTCATCAAACCCAGATACACGTCTTAATTCATCTGCAACAGCAACTGCACGTTGGCTCGATAGCTCCCAGTTAGAACTGTATAACTCGTTACTAATGTGGGCGCCATCAGTATGGCCAGATACCGTCACAATACCAGGAACATCTTTAAGTAACGTACCAATAGAGCGAACAATAGGTTTAAATTTAGGTTGTAAAAAACCAGAACCAGAAGCGAACGAGCCTTTTTCACGAATGCGAATAATAATTTGTTGGCCCAGTGATTCAATTTCAATGGCACCATCAACGATTTCTTCGTTGAGCTTTTCAGCCATTTTTTTCACTTGTTCATTAATATTTTCTTGTGCAGAAGCGGCATCTTTTTTCACAGCCTCAGCTTCTTGCTGCGCCGTTGCAGCTGCATTACCACCACGTTGATCACCACTTTGCTTTTGAGTGCCACCCGCGCTGTCTTCCTCGCCGGCTTGATATTCAATCGTCGGTTGGGTCATTTCGTTAGTCTGCTGATTAATAATCTCAATCGGCGTGGGATCGGGTCTACCAGGACGAAACTCAAGTGCAATCACCGATGTTCCTTTAGGAATATCTTTCACTTCAACTTTGTTTTGCACCCCAAATGCGTACTTCATCGAGCCTGCAATTTGCTTAAACTTCATGACGTCCATTTCGGAAAACGCCAGCAATAAAACGAAGAAACACATAAGTAGCGACATTAAGTCAGCAAAGGTTGCCAGCCACATAGGGGCGCCAGCCGGTGGACAATCACACTTGGCCTTAGCCATGAGTTACTCTCCGTCCGTTGTATCAATTTTGCGTTGTTTCTCTGCAAGGTAGTTCTTTAGAAAACCTTCAATAACTCGAGGGTTTTGTCCATCTTGAATCGCCAATACAGCATCCATAATTAAATTACGGTTCAACAGTTCTTCGCCCATGCGCAGTGACAATTTATCGGCCATAGGTATCGCAATCATGTTTGCAATAACAGCACCGTAAAGCGTGGTTAACAACGCAACCGCCATGGAAGGACCAATGGATTTAGGGTCATCCATGTTTGACAACATTGCGACTAAGCCTACAAGTGTACCAATCATCCCCATAGCTGGAGCAACATCGCCCATGGCCTTAAAGATACCAATACCAGTTTTGTGGCGGTCCTCAGTTAAGGCAATGTCTTTTTCTAGCGCATTACGCACAACATCACCATCATGACCGTCCACCAACATATCAACGGCTTTTTGCATAAAAGTATTCGTAATGACCGCTTCTTCTAAGGCTAAAAAGCCGCCTTTACGAGCTGCATCGGCCATGGTGATAGATTGTTCAATCAAGTCTTCAGGCTTATCTATTTTAAACATAAAGGCTTTCATGCCGATCTTTATCGAACCTAAAAATTGCTTTAGGTTAAACTTCATCATCACAACAAATAAGGAGCCAGCAACAACAATCAAAATAGATGGGACATCAATAAATAAACCAATACCACCACTGGTCACCATTGCACCAATAATAAACGCAAACGCGCCGATAATACCTATTAGGGTAGCTAAATCCACAACCTCTCCTCAATCGCAGTGATGACTCTGCTTTATTGTGCGCTTTATAAGTGCAATTTATAATGACGTTTTAGCACGTTTAACTTCGATAATAAGCAATCTTAAGCTCAATCGTTATGCATTATTGCAAAAGTTGCAATACTCTCTTTAAATAACATGATGGTATCAATCTAACAGCAGTTTACGCTATTGATTGAAAATCTTAACTCTTTATCGGACAAAGTCAGCTCAAGTTTAGCCCGTTTTTAAGGTTTCTAAAAAAAATTCAACAACAAAGCGTGCTGTTGAGCAAATAACCAGCGACTGTATTTGACCGATACGCTGGGCTGATATACCTTGTCACACGCGCCGAGAGAGGAATAATAACCGTGGCTAAAAAACCAGAAAATCTCAGTTTTGAACAATCTTTGACAGAACTCGAAACTATTGTAGCTCACTTAGAGCAAGGTGAAGTCTCACTAGATGACGCGCTCAAACAATTTGAACGCGGTATTACCTTAGTGCGCCAGAGCCAAACTAAGCTAGAACAAGCCCAACAAAAAGTGTCTATTTTATTAAATGAAAATGATGTTGATTTAGCACCATTTTCAGTCGAAAGTGAATAATCGTCAATCCTTTAGGTTGAATTATAGGTCTTGATACGTGTTAGCTGAAGCGATAAAAACTTACCAAAAACGAGTTGATGCTGTACTGAATGAGCATTTAAATCAACTTGATGCTGCCGCGCCTCACCTAAAAGCGGCCATGTTGCATGGCGCCTTATTAGGCGGTAAACGTATTAGACCTTTTTTGGTTTACAGTGTCGGTGACATGCTAGGTGTCAATATTGACGCTCTGGACAAAGCTGCTGCGGCAATTGAATGTATTCATGCTTATTCATTAATACACGATGACTTACCCGCAATGGACAATGATGCGCTCCGTCGTGGTCAGCCGACCGTTCATGTTGCCTTTGATGAGGCTACTGCCATTTTAGCCGGTGATGCCTTGCAAACTCTAGCGTTTGAGATTATTACCGCGCCATGTGAAACACTAACCGCAAGCCAACAATTAGCCATGGTAAGTGCGTTAGCCAAAGCATCGGGTTATCAAGGAATGTGTGGTGGCCAGGCGATTGATCTTAGCGCCACCAATCACAGTATAAATTTACAACGCTTAACAGAATTACATAATAAAAAAACAGGTGCTTTGATTAGTTGTGCCGTTGAACTTGCATTAATAACAGCCAATGTTCCAAAAGAGCAGTATCTATTAATGATGCAATACGCTCAATCACTAGGATTAGCATTTCAAGTTCAGGACGATATTTTAGATATTACCGCAAGCACGGAAGAGCTTGGAAAACCTCAAGGCAGTGATGAGCAATCCAATAAAAGCACCTTTCCTAAACTACTGGGTCTTGATGGTGCAAAGGCCTGCGCAGAACAACTAATACAAGATGCACTATCAGCGCTGACTAAATTGCCATACAATAGCCAGTTAATTGCAGACTTCGCTCGTTATATTATTGAGCGAAGATTATAATAAGAGTCAGAATATCTCGCTATGAGTTTCGATATTTCTAAATTCCCAGTACTAGCTCAAGCTAATACACCAGAAGAATTAAAGAAGTTACCGCAAGGTTTACTTCCACAAGTGTCTGATGAACTTAGACAATTCTTACTTCAGTCTGTTGGTATTTCCAGCGGACATTTTGCGTCTGGCTTAGGCACAGTAGAATTAACTGTGGCACTTCATTATGTCTATAACACCCCATTTGACCGTTTAATATGGGATGTTGGTCATCAAGCCTACCCACATAAAATCTTAACGGATCGCCGTGAGCGTATGCATACCATTAGACAAAAAAATGGTCTGCATCCTTTTCCCTGGCGTGAAGAAAGTCAATACGATACCTTTAGCGTTGGCCACTCTGGTACATCAATTAGTGCTGCATTAGCTATGGCTGTTGCCGCAGACAAAGAAGCCGCTGGACGTAAAGTTGTGGCTGTGATCGGTGATGGTGCAATGACTGGCGGCATGGTATTTGAAGCCATGAACCACGCTGGTGATCTGCATAAAGACATGCTCGTTGTGTTGAATGACAATGAAATGTCGATTTCAGAAAATGTTGGCGCTTTAAATAATCATTTAGCCCAATTGATGTCGGGACGCTTTTACACCACGATCCGCGAAAATAGTAAAAAAGTGCTTAAAGGCATGCCTGTCATTAAAGAAATGGCTAAGCGTACCGAAGAGCACCTTAAAGGCATGGTTGTTCCTGCTACGTTATTTGAAGAGCTCGGTTTTAATTACATTGGCCCAATTGATGGGCACGATGTGGATTCGCTGGTAGAAACCTTGCGTAATATGCGCAACCTTAAAGGCCCTCAAATGCTGCACATCATGACCAAAAAAGGTCGTGGTTATGAACCCGCAGAGAAAGATCCTATCGGTTGGCATGCTGTGCCTAAATTTGACCCTAGCCAATTTAAAAAACCTGCAACAAAACCCGGACTGCCTACCTTTTCCCAGGTTTTCGGTAAATGGTTATGTGACGTTGCAGCTCAAGATGACAAGTTAATGGCGATAACACCTGCAATGCGCGAAGGCTCAGGCATGGTTGAGTTTTCGCAGCGTTTTCCTGCACAATATTTTGATGCGGCTATTGCAGAGCAACATGCTGTGACACTAGGCGCCGGATTTGCTTGTGAAGGACTGAAGCCTGTTGTAGCGATTTACTCAACCTTTTTACAACGTGGCTATGATCAATTAATCCATGATGTTGCCTTACAACGCCTACCAGTATTGTTTGCCATTGACCGTGGCGGTATTGTGGGCGCAGACGGCCCAACTCACCAAGGTGCATTCGATTTAAGCTTTATGCGCTGTATCCCTAACATGGTGATTATGGCGCCTTCCGATGAAAATGAATGTCGCCAAATGTTATACACTGGCTATTGCTACCAAGACGGCCCAACCGCTGTTCGTTATCCTCGAGGTAGTGCTACAGGAGCTGAACAAGTCGAGCAAATGACAACCTTACCTATTGGTAAAGGCCTGTTAAAACGTCAAGGCAAAAAAATTGTCATCATTAACTTTGGCACAACATTAGCAGCTGCATTAGAGGCCGCAGACCAACTTGATGCCAGTGTCGCTGATATGCGCTTTGTGAAGCCACTTGATGTTGATTTGCTAGCTGAGTTGGCGACTAGTCACGATGTCATTATTACTGTTGAAGAAAATGCAGTCATGGGTGGTGCAGGCTCTGGCGTGCTAGAAGCTCTACAACAAATGCGCATTATAAAACCGGTTTTATTAATAGGTTTACCTGATGAATTTATTAAACACGGTGCACCAGACGAAATCACATCAGAATTACAGCTTGATGCTGCTGGGATTTTAGCGCAAATTCAGGCATTTGTGGCATAGATAAGGTTAGTTTTAATTAGCTAGATTACATGATGACCATAAAAAAGGACTGATAATTCAGTCCTTTTTTTATTTCTATTTAACAGTGAAACGACTAAATGTTTATTTTCAACATCACGTTTCTATATATAAGGTTATGCTCTAACTTCAACGGCTATGCTTCAACATCTACGCTATTACCGCCTTGTGAAACCATTACCATGGCTGGACGTAATAAACGGTCATTGAGTAAATACCCTTTCTGCATCACCATCATTACTGTGTTAGCTGGGAATTCAGCGCTTGGCTGCATACCAATAGCTTGATGATGATCAGGATTAAATGCTTCACCTTGAGGATTAACTTGGTTTACACCAAACTTCTCAACTGAAGTAAGAAACCCTTTCATCGTTAATTCAACACCTTCGTAGATAGCTTTAGTCGTCTCATTTTCAGGGTCTGTTCCCTGCAAAGCGCGCTCCATATTGTCAATTACTGGCAATAATTCATTAACGAACTTTTCTAAGGCAAATTTACGTGCTTGCTCAACATCTTTCGCAGCACGAGTGCGTATGTTTTGCGTTTCTGCAGCGGCACGCATCTCAACATCTTTACGCTCAGCCAATGCAGCTTGGGTTTCAGCTAATTGCTGTTCTAATTCTTCGACGCGAAAATTTGCTTGGGTCAATTCATCCATCAAACTTGCTTCATCAGCCACGACTTCAGGTGTTACCACTTCTTCCACTTGATCTTGCGGTGCGTTGTTCGATTCGTTGCTCATTTTCACTCCAGCTAAAAAAATGCAAAATTGGATATGCTATTAATGTGACTATTTACTGATTAATTAACAGCGATTATCACACTTTTAATAAGTTTGAGTATATTATGGGGATCAATTCTTATGTTTCAAGTCCTAAAGGCACAACAAACTCGAATATGACTAATTTGTTCAAAACAATCGGACTCATCGGCAAACCGCATCACGAAGGGACCAATCAAACCTTACGGCGATTGCATCATTGGCTCAGTGTTCAAGGCTTTAATGTGATTGTCGAAGAACGCGTCTCTGCAGAGTTAGGCCCTGATGTTTGCTCAATGGACTTACTCGAAATGGGTGAACATTGCGACTTAGCCATCGTCGTGGGTGGTGACGGTAATATGCTTGGGGCAGCCAGAGTACTAGCCCGATTTGATGTTGCGGTTATTGGCGTTAACCGTGGTAACCTGGGTTTTTTGACCGACTTGCCACCGGACAACTTTGAAGATGCATTATCAAAGGTGTTAGACGGTGAGTTTGAAACAGAGCATCGCTTTTTACTTGAAGCTGAAGTGCATCGACACGGTAAGACAATCGCAAGTAATACAGCAGTAAACGAAGCGGTATTGCACCCGGGTAAAATTGCTCACATGATTCAATTTGAAGTCTATATTGATGAGCAATTTATGTACAGTCAGCGAGCTGACGGCATGATTGTATCTACGCCAACGGGTTCAACCGCATATTCATTATCTGCTGGCGGTTCTATTTTAACCCCAAATTTACAAGCCATTATTTTAGTTCCGATGTTTCCTCATACCCTATCATGCCGCCCAATAGTGGTTGATGCCAGCTGTAATATTAAGCTCGTCGTATCACCGAATAATGACGAAAATCTTGAAGTGAGTTGTGACGGTCATGTGCATCTAGCCGTTTTGCCTGGAGATGAAATCTTTATTCGCCGCTCTAATGAACGTTTAAGATTAATTCATCCGAAAGGTCATAATTACTTCCATGTACTGCGAAATAAGTTAGGCTGGGGAAGTAAACTTTTTTAACTTTTGAACTAGCTCACACCTTCTCAAACGTTCACGTGAAGCTCTTCACATTAACAACTACTAATAAACGTTATCTTAAGGCCAATCGTTCTTAACGTTTGGCCTTATTTTTATGATTATTTTCGTTCCCCAAAAACGTGATCTAAAACCAACATTCGAAATACAGCTATTGGACATAGATCCCACTTCGATAAGCAAACCCTGTTTCTCGAGTTTTAAATGATCTCGATCAACACTTTTAACACTTAAATAACGTCTATTACGCCCTAGTTAGCGAAAGTCTAACAAATAATAACAATTTAATACCCACTATAAGTGATACAGAGGTATACATGACATTTCTACAGTTACTAGCAAGCTTAACGCCCATTATCAGCGTAATGGTATTTTTAGTACTCATGCGCTTACCGGCATCCAAAGCAATGCCGATATCAATGATTGCGACAGGTCTGGCAGCAATCTTTATTTGGCAAATGGACACGATGCTTCTCGCAGCTTCCGTTGTCGAAGGACTTCTTTCAGCATTAACACCGCTTACCATTATTTTTGGGGCGGTGTTTTTGTTAAATACCTTAAAATATTCTGGCGCGATGGACACTATCCGCTCTGGATTCACCAATATTAGCGCTGATGCTCGTGTGCAAGTAGTTATTATTTGCTGGCTATTTGGCTCATTTATTGAAGGCTCTGCAGGTTTTGGGACCCCTGCAGCAATTGGTGCACCATTACTCGTATTACTTGGCGTACCTCCAATTGCCGCCGCTGTGGTTGCTTTGATTGGTGACTCTACTGCAGTTTCATTTGGTGCAATCGGTTTACCCGTTTTATTTGGTATGGAACAGGGACTAACAGAAGGCGGCGTGAATATGGCGGCTGCGCAATTTGCTGAACATGGCGGTACCTTTGTGGGTTACGCGCAGTTTATTGCGAAGCACATGATCACCATCGATTTGATTACTGGCTCACTTATTCCATTAGTGATGGTATGTGTGTTAACGGGTTTCTTTGGCCGTAACAAATCAATTAAAGAAGGCTTACAAATTTGGAAGTTTGCCCTATTTGCAGGCTTTGCATTCACCATCCCAGCATGGTTAATTAACTACTTTGCAGGCCCAGAGTTTCCTTCTGTTATTGGTTCGCTTGTCGGTATGGCATTAGTTATCCCAGTGGCGAGAAAAGGCTGGTTACTCCCAGCACAACCTTGGTGTGACTTTAGTGAAAATGACAACAAAACAGAAGAAGAGTTAGCCATTGATGAAACACCGGTTAAGTTTTCGCAAATCGCAGCTTGGTCTCCTTATATCATCATGGCAGCGTTATTAGTTCTGTCTCGTGTTGTAGGGCCTTTCAAGAGCTGGTTAACCAGCTTCAACATTAGCTGGACAGGCTTACTCGGCACTGAGTTAAAAGCCGGTTTTGCCACTTTCTACGCCCCTGGTATTTTCTTTGTTGCCGTCTGCTTATTTGGTTTTGTGTTATTCAAAATGAAACCCAAAGCAATGAAGCAATCATTGACTGTGTCATGTAAATCAATGTTACCTACCATCATTTCATTAGGCGCAT
This sequence comes from Shewanella inventionis, assembly GCF_019931735.1. Lineage (NCBI taxonomy): Bacteria > Pseudomonadati > Pseudomonadota > Gammaproteobacteria > Alteromonadales > Shewanellaceae > Shewanella > Shewanella inventionis. The sequence continues at coordinate 3,878,583 of NZ_CP082926.1, forward strand.
CTGTGCCTATGGTAAAAATCTTCCTGAACTCTGGCGAAAACGGAGCTGGCTTGGCTTCAATGCCTGTAGCACTTGCCGATTTACTCGCTAATAGCATGGGTGCGGTATGGGCTTGGGTATCGCCAGTGGTTGGAATTTTCGGTGCATTCCTTTCGGGGTCTGCCACTTTCTCAAACATGATGTTCTCTGGCTTACAATATTCTGTCGCCGATAACATTGGCATGAACCACGCGTTAGCGTTGGCACTACAAGGTATTGGCGCGAACGCCGGTAATATGATGTGTGTGATGAACGTTGTTGCTGCCGCTACTGTAGTTGGCATGGCTGGACGTGAGTCTGAAATCATTCGTAAAACGATGCCTATCGCCCTTGGTTATGCACTTGTTGCAGGCACCATTGCGGTTATCTGGGGCGGTTTTTAATTACTCAAATTCATATTGATAACGAAATACTCAAGCAGATTGGAGTTGTAGCCAACAATGTTACAACTCCAACATAAGAGTATAAAACAGTAGGCATAACTGCCTACACAACATTACAGTGTAAGAGAGCATGTTATGACTATAAACTATCAAGTGGTAATGGGTATTTTAACGTCTCAATTAGGCAGCAAATGTGTTACCAATGATCCGGTTCGTCGCTTTGCTTGGTCTACCGACGCCAGTTATTTCCGTATCGTCCCAGAAATCGTCGTTCACGCAGATACCATAGAACAAGTAAAAATAACGTTAAACGTAGCAAGAGCACACAATGTACCGGTAACATTTCGCGCAGCAGGTACCAGTTTATCAGGCCAAGCTATTGGTGAAGGTATTTTGCTCATTCTTGGTCACGATGGTTTTAGAACTATTGAAATCAGCGAAGATAAATCCTCTATTTCGCTTGGTGCTGCTGTAATTGGGTCTGATGCCAACGCGGCATTAAAACCATTTAACAAGAAAATCGGCCCAGACCCTGCTACCCTCGCCTCAGCACAAGTCGGTGGTATGGTTGCTAACAATGCCTCGGGAATGTGTTGTGGTACGGCGCAAAACAGCTATCAAACCATTAAGTCTGCAAAGCTGATGCTTGCTGATGGTACCGAGTTAGATACCGGTTGTCCGCACTCTAAAGCTGCATTCAGCCAATCGCATTCGATGCTTTTAGCTGCGTTAACTGATTTATCGCAGTTAACCCAAAATAACCCAACACTATCAGCGCGTATTCGTAAGAAATTCTCGATTAAGAACACGACGGGCTATAGCATCAATTCTTTAGTCGATTTTAGTGACCCTTTTGACATCATCAATCACCTTATTGTTGGTTCTGAAGGTACATTGGCGTTTGTTAATGAAATCACTTATCACACGGTAGACGAAGCGCAATTTAAAGCGTCTGCCATGGCAGTGTTTTTCAATATGGAAGACGCTGCAAGCTCAATCCCGCTCATTAAAGGTGACAGTGTTGCTGCAGCTGAATTACTCGATTGGGCCTCAATTAAATCAGTGACAGGCAAAACCGGCATGCCTGAATGGCTAAGCCAGTTACCTGAAGGCTCTGCTATTTTGTTGATTGAATCACGCGCAAATGATTCTCAAACACTCGATAGCTATACCAATGACGTGATCCAAAAAATTGCACACATTAAAACCGAACGTCCGATTGAGTTCAGTAAAGATCCTGCGGTATTTGGCCAGTATTGGGCAATGCGTTCGGGCTTGTTCCCTATTATTGGTGGTGCACGCCCTAAAGGAACATCAGTTATTATTGAAGATGTGGCGTTTGAGCTTGAACATTTAGCGAGCGCAGCTGCAGATTTAACTGCGTTATTCCATAAGCATGGATACCCAGAAGGGGTGATTTACGGCCATGCACTTGCGGGTAACTTCCACTTTATCATTACCCCTACGTTTGCTTCGCAAGGCGATATCGATCGTTTCCATGCCTTTATGCAAGATGTCGCTGATATGGTCATCAATAAATACGATGGTTCGATGAAAGCGGAACATGGTACTGGACGTGCTGTCGCACCATTTGTGGAAATGGAATGGGGTAGCGATGCTTACACCCTTATGAAGCAAATTAAACAAATTTTTGATCCGAGCGGCTTGCTCAACCCAGGTGTTATTTTAAACAACGACGCACAAGTCCATGTCAAAAATATTAAACCATGCCCTGTAGTAGATGACTTTGTCGATAAATGTATTGAATGTGGTTTCTGCGAAAAGACCTGTCCAACATCGGCACTTAACTTCTCTCCACGTCAACGTATAGCAGTATTACGTGAGATTGAACGCCTAGAACAGTCAGGTGACAAAAAAGCGGCAGCAGAAATGCGTGCCAGCTCGAAGTACGATGTTATCGACACCTGTGCTGCTTGTCAGTTATGTACTATCGCCTGCCCTGTTGATAACAGCATGGGTCAGTTAGTACGTAAATTACGTACCCCTTATATCACCACTACAGAACAAAAAGTACTCGACTTCCAAGCGAAGCATTTTGGTGCAGTAAACCAGGTGATTAGTACTGGGTTTGATATTCTTGGCATTCTTCATAAAGTGACCGGTGACACTATCACCAACTCACTGATGAATGCGGGTAGAATGATCACTAAAGAAGTACCCTATTGGAATCCAGATTTTCCAAAAGGTGGTAAAGTCGCTAAGCCATCGCCTCATAAACCGGGCCAGCAAACGGTATTATACTTCCCTGCTTGTGGCGGCAGAACCTTTGGGCCAACACCAAAAGATCCTGATAACCGCACCTTACCAGAAGTGGTTATTACCTTACTCGAACGTGCCGGTTACAACGTGATTATCCCAGATAATACTCGTCATTTATGCTGTGGCCAGATGTGGGAATCAAAAGGTGATTTTAAAAATGCCGACGCTAAACGTGATGAACTCATTGATGCGTTAAGCAAGCTATCTGACAACGGAAAAGTGCCTGTTGTAGTTGATGCCTTGTCTTGTACTTATCGTACGTTAACTGGCAACCCTAAAGTAGCCATTACAGACTTAGTCGAGTTTATGCACGATAATTTGCTACCCAACATGACCATCACTAAAAAATCTAACGTCACCTTACACCAAGGCTGTAGTGCCCGTAAGATGAAGCTAGAACCTAAACAACAAGCGATTGCCGATGCATGTGCTAAACATGTTGTATTACCTGCAGGTATTACGTGTTGCGGTTATGCGGGAGAAAAAGGCTTGTACAAGCCTGAAATCAACGCCAGCGCCTTACGTAATATCAAAAAACTCATTCCAGCGGAAACCAAAGAAGGGTATTACGCTAACAGAATGTGTGAAGTAGGATTAACCCAACACAGTGGTATTTCATATCGACACTTAGCGTATTTGTTAGAGGAATGTACTCGCTAATCTGCAGAGTATTGTTAACCTCTTAAACGCAAAATGGGCATTGATTATTTATCAATGTCCATTTTTATTGGATTATTGCTAATTGATCAGCTCAATAGCATTCAAATAACTGTTGTTGAAGTGTGCCACCATCAAGCGGTTTGTCGCTAATGATCTCGATACGCGAATCAAGGGCATCATCTAATTCGTCGAGAGTTAATTTATCATCAACCATATTGACACTTAGAATGCCGTCAAAGGTAATGACAATGGCTTTTAATCTGATTACATTTAGCAACTTTACAGAGTCAATCCATACCATAAAACGGTCAAAATCAACACTGCGCTGGCTGTCTAAAACCCAACCGTAGCTAAAACAGCCCTCACCTTGATTAGTTTTGTAAATATAGCCCTGCTCAGCTAGCTGTTGTTGTAATTTATCGCCACCTTGAGTTGATGTAGCCATAGGCAATAACCATTGATCTGCCGTTCGAAAAAGCAAGCTGGTAGGTTTGGACTCTGACATGATGCTAGCCGTCGCTCGGCCACTAGGCTGATTTAATATGGCGATCAGCTGTTCTACTTGCCCTTTTTGGCTAAAATAATCATCACTCTTAATAATCGGCGTTTCCGCTCTATCCAATCTCGCCATCAATTCTATTAAGTGTTGCTGTTCTTGCTCACCATATTGTTGAGCTTTGTTAGCAATCACAGTGTCGGCTATCTGCAATTGTTGGATAAAAATATCATGGCTATTATAGCGGCTGTCACTGACCTTACGTGCATCGACTAAACACAATGTAGTTTGTACCTTTATCACCTGTTGCAAATGCGGCACTTGTAATAATTTAACGATTTCAGCTGGGTGGCCAAGTCCGGTAGGTTCAATCAATAATCTATCAGGCTTAGCCTGTTGAATAATTTGATTTATTGCAACTTGGGTTGGCACTCCAGCCGTGCAGCAAAGACAACCACCAGGGACTTCTTTAATCACGACTTTAGTTGCTGTAGAGCCGGCATTGAGTAAACCACCGTCAATGCCAATCTCGCCAAATTCATTGACTAAAACCGCCCACACTTCATGCTCGGGTTTATTGGCCAGCAACGCTTTAATGAGCGTAGTTTTACCTACCCCCAAAAAACCGGTGATAATATTCGTTTTTATCGGTTTAGTGATCACTTTTTAACTTTCGCAGCGTATTTACCTTTACGCATTGGTTTTGCGGCGCCTTGAGGCGGTTTTCCGCGTTTATGCTTAAAGGCTTTCTTTGGTTTTTCAGGGCTGACATCTCGATATCTAGCAGGCAATGGCGCTCCTTCCTCATAACCAGTTGGAGTCAGTGCAGGTAACGTTTGGCCAATAAGCTGTTCAATATCACTGAGTAATTCAAGTTCTTGTGGGCTCACTAAAGAAATAGCCTCACCAGCCAACCCTGCACGACCCGTACGGCCAACACGATGAACATAATCTTCACATTCTTCAGGCAGTTCAAAGTTAATTACACGTGGTAATGCCTGAATATCCAGGCCTCGAGCGGCTAAGTCGGTAGCAATTAATACTCGCAATTGGCCGGCCTTAAATTCTTCTAGGGCACGATTACGTGCACCTTGACTCTTATCACCATGGAATACGGCTGATTTAATCCCATCCAATGACAACTCACGGAATAAATGTTCAGCCGTTTCTTTACGGCTGGTAAAAACCATCACTTGTTGCCAATTGTGTTTACCAATAAGTTCAGACAATAGCTCGGCTTTACGACGAGCATCCACTTTATAGACTTGCTGAGCGACATTCGCAGCCGTCGTGTGAGTTTCAACATGGACATATTCAGGTTGATTAAGCATTTTAGCCGCAAGACTTTTTACATCGTCAGAAAAGGTGGCAGAAAACATCATGGTTTGATGCGGCTTCGCAATTAGGCGTTTTACTTTTTCGATGTCTTTAACAAAACCTAAGTCAAGCATACGGTCGGCTTCATCTATCACCAGATGCGTCACAAATGATAAATCCAATTCATGTTGGCCAATGATGTCAAATAGGCGCCCAGGAGTTGCAACTAACACATCAACGCCCTGTTCTAAGGTTTTACGCTGTGGATTAATGCTGGCACCGCCGTAAACAGCTAAGCTAGAAAGGTCGCTAAATTGACTGTACTTAATCAGGTTTTGTTCTATTTGAATTGCAAGCTCACGAGTCGGCGTCATGATGAGCACGCGCAAGCGCTGGCCGGGAATAATATCGGCTATAGGCTGTTGTAATAATTGATGTAAAAGTGGCAACGCAAATGCAGCTGTTTTACCTGTGCCGGTTTCGGCACTGGCCAACACATCCTGGCCATTGAGCGCTAGTGGGATCACCGCTTGTTGGACAGGTGTTGCGGTGTGATAACCAGATTGATTAATCGCATCTAATAATAATTGCGACAACCCTAGCGAAGTAAATGACATAACAGACTCAGTAAACAATGAAATAGGCTGCTATTGTATACTAATCTAAAGCGCATTAACTATTTCAATTATATCTCGCATTACGCTATTAATTGGCGTATGTCGCTATCAATAACACTTTAATTCGAACTAGATTCAAGCAAAAAATAAGCAGTCCTTAATTTGTGACAAGTTCATCCGACAGCCTTGGCACAACATATTGTTGCATATATTTCTTTTCAAAATCCTCGCTACATAAGGCATGTGAAAACAAATAACCTTGGCCATAATCGCATCCAGCAAACTCAAGTAAGCTTCGCTGTTGTTCGGTTTCGATCCCTTCGGCAATCACTTTCATGCCTAATTTATGTGCCATTACGATAATGGCTTCACACAAACTTAAATCATTACTGTCAGGGGCTAAATTATTGACAAAAGATTTATCAATTTTAAGATAATCGATATTGAATTTTCGTAAATAGGATAACGATGAATAACCGGTACCAAAGTCATCTAACGACACTTCAAGCCCCGCCTCGCGGTAAGCTAAAAGCTTAGCTTCAACGTTTTGTTCTTTTTCTAACAACAACCCTTCGGTAATTTCAATACAGATACTTTTTGCATCAACATGTTGCTCAGACATTTGCGATAACCAATCGTTTACGTCTGTGGTTTCATCTCTAAATTGTATCGGAGATTTATTAATACTTATCTGAATATCCGCATTGAACTGTTTTTTCCATTTAGCAGATTGTGTCACGGCCTGACTAAACACCCAGTTACCAATTTCGATAATCATCCCGGTCTCTTCTGCGATAGGGATAAACTCCGCTGGCGAAATAAATCCCATCGTAGGATGATTCCATCGGATCAGCGCTTCTACCTTGACGATATGCTCACTGCTTAACTCAACAATAGGTTGGTAATACAGTTCAAATTGCTGTTGTAGCACCGCATTTTTTAGCTCTTGCACTAGTTGCATGCGTTTTTGGGCATCACTTTGCATTGCTGGAGTGAAATAATTAAACCGATTTCGGCCATGTGATTTTGCAGAATACATAGCTTGATCGGCATTTTTTAGAAGCGCTTCTGTGGTGATGGCATCATCGGGGAACAAAGTAATACCAATACTGCCGCTTATGTAGGCTGTCTGTTGTCCTAATGTATAAGGTTCAGCTAGGCGTTTAAGTATTTGGCTCGCAACGCGTTCGACACCATGATTATGATCAAGATTGGTTAATACGATGGTAAATTCATCGCCACCTAAACGCGCCACGACATCTGACTCTCGTACGCAGCTTTTAAGGCGTTCTGCGGTTTCTAACAACAATACATCACCCATATCGTGGCCTAATGTGTCATTGATTTCTTTAAAGTAATCTAAGTCTAAAAACATCAAAGCAAAGTGATTATGCTGTCGGTCGCTATGTTGGACTTCTTTAGTTAAAAACTCTAATAACATCCTACGGTTAGGTAAGCCAGTGAGTGCATCATAGTTCGCTTGGCGCCAAATAAGCTCTTCCGTTTGTTTTTTCTTGGTAATATCAGAAAATAGCGCAACAAAACGAGCAGACTGATTTTTTGTTTGGCTAATTGAGTTTATCGTTAATAGGATCAGGTAGTTTTCACCATTTTTACGCCGCATCCATACCTCACCCTGCCAACGACCGAGTTGCTTCAGTTGTTTATCTAGCTGGTCGTAAAAGCTCTTCGGTTGTAGTTCAGATTGGAATACACGTAAACTTTGACCTTTGATATCTTCCTTGTTAAACCCAGTAATCATTGAAAATGCAGGATTTGAGTCAACAATTATTCCATCGGATGTAAATACACTCATCGCCTCACTAGAATTTTGGTATACAGACGCCGCAATACTTAACGACGCCTCGACCTGTTTAATATCGGTAATATCACTTAAAGTGCCACACACTCGCAGTGGTTTTCCTCGCTCATCGATATCAACTACCTTCCCAGTTTGTAATATCCATCGAGTTTCCCCCCATAGATTAATCAGTTGATACTCTATCTTTTGGCTGATACAACGGCCTTTACGAACATCGATAATTGACCGTAAAAAACGAATCCTATCTTGTGGATCAATCGCATCAACCCAAATTTTTGGGGTTTGATTTAATTCTTCCATCGAACAACAGAGAATATCAGCACTATAACGGTTAATCTGCATGGCTCGATTGGCAACGTCCCAATCCCAAACCCCCAGCTCACTGCTGTCGAGCACTAAATCTAATTGCTCTTTACTTTGCAATAATGCTTTCTCAGCTTTTTTCTGTTTAGTAATATCAAGGAAACCAGCAATCACCAAAAAACCGTTATTTTCGACATTACGTCGGCACGTTATAGTGATATGGGTATAAACAATAGAACCGTCTTTGGCCACAAAACGTTTATCCATTTCATACTCATCAATATCCCCCTTAACCATCTTGTCGTATAACAGTAAGTCTTTATTTAAATCATCTGGGTAAGTTAATTCGACCCAGGTACGGGCTTTTAACTCACTCTCACTGTAGCCAAACATTTGGCACAAATAAGGATTAACTTTAAGCCAGTATTTAGCTTTCGACGTAATTGATATACCAATATTACCGATGTCGAATTGATTTTTAAAAAGAAAATCTTCTTGAAGCTTTACCTGCATATCACGTTCGCGAAACACAATTTGAGCCAGTAAGTGACCGATTACCATCGTTAATAGCGGAAATATGATTAAGATGGGCAGTGAAATATGCAAAAGCGTATCAATGGCTTGATTTAGCGGTAATAACAGTAACGATGACAACAATACAAGATGGACTATTATACCGAATGTATAAAATGCCCATTTGCTAATTTGAGCAAGGTGGTCTTTACGGTAATGGTGCCAGGCCACGCCAATAAAGCCACTGCAAAACAACATCAAAATGCCAACCAAAGCACCAGTTCCACCCTGGTTATATCGATATAACGCCATGCAAACAGAAGCTATGATAGTTGGGATAAATCCAAAAAATAATCCCGACAGGCTTAACAATACAGAACGAGTATCAAACAATACCCCTTCTTGGAAAGCCAATGGATTCATCATAATAATCACACCGATGATACCAATCAGCGCGCCCATACTAAATTGCCATGCAAATAAGTGAGATTTACGTTGGTGGGAAGGAAAAAGCGAATACAGATACACCAACGCTAACAGCAGCGCGGCATTTTCGAAAAAAGAGAAAAAAACATTCAGATTGATCATCTACACATTCCCTTAAGCATCCTTAACAAACTCATTTGCATCCTAGCAGTCTTTAATTAGTGTAGCAGAATCAAACTAATAACATGATTCTTTTGCTCTTTATACCGTATGAGCAGTGATAAATAAATCCCATTAATGGTTTAATCCAGATCTAATATCGATATACATAAAAAGTATACCTTACACGGTTAATATTGAAGCATACCAAACCACGATAACATTCAGCAATTTAGCCTCAATACAGCCCCAAAGATGACAGGGATCACAATTAATCAGCTAAACATCGATTATGTAGTAAAAGCACATACATTTAATGCGTTGTAGATCCATATTTAGAGGTAAATCACACAATATTCTTAACCATATTGGTACTTTTACTACAGAGAAAATTTAAAATTAAAATATAGGGGTACAACTTATGGCGACTAAATTCTTTATTCCAAGCGTCAACATTCTTGGTCAAGGTAGTGTAGATGAGGCGATTAATGATATTAAAGCATTAGGCTTTACAAAGGCATTAATTGTAACTGATAAACCATTAGTCAGTATTGGCCTTGTGGCGAGAGTACAAGACAAACTCAATACCCAGGGTATTGAAGTGGTGATATTCGACGGCGTGCAACCAAATCCAACGACAGGTAATGTTACTGCAGGCCTTGCTTTACTGACCAGTAATCAATGTGATTTTATCATCTCATTAGGTGGTGGTTCACCGCATGATTGTGCTAAAGGTATCGCGCTTGTGGCGACCAATGGCGGCCAGATTAAAGACTACGAAGGTGTTGATGTATCTACAAAACCGCAAATGCCTCTTGTTGCCATTAACACGACTGCCGGCACTGCAAGTGAAATGACTCGTTTTTGTATTATTACCGACGAAGCAAGACACATTAAAATGGCCATCGTTGATAAAAATACCACACCGATTTTATCAGTAAACGATCCTGAACTTATGCTAGAAAAGCCTGCATCACTCACAGCAGCAACGGGAATGGACGCGCTGACTCATGCTATTGAAGCCTATGTTTCTATCGCCGCAACTCCAATAACTGATGCCTGTGCAATTAAAGCGATCGAACTGATCAAAGCAAATTTAGTCAATGCCGTTAAAAAAGGCGACGACATTAATGCAAGAGAGCAAATGGCCTATGCCCAATTTCTAGCTGGTATGGCATTCAATAATGCCAGTTTAGGTTATGTACACGCTATGGCACATCAACTTGGTGGATTCTATGATTTACCACACGGTGTATGTAACGCTCTATTGCTACCACATGTGCAAGCGTACAATGCTAAAGTGGTCCCTGAACGTTTAAGTGATGTTGCTAAAGCAATGGGGGTTGATGTCAGCTCGCTCACAGCAGAACAAGGTGCTAATGCAGCAATTGAAGCCATCAAAACATTATCTGTAGCCGTTAATATTCCAGCAAATTTAACCGAATTAGGTGTAAAAGCAGAAGATATACCAACGCTAGCAGATAATGCCTTAAAAGATGCTTGTGGCTTTACGAATCCTAAACAAGCTACGCATGAAGAAATCTGTCAGATTTTTACTAACGCACTATAAAAACATCAATTTATACGAATGATTAGCACCATCAGACATCTGATGGTGCTATTTTTTTAACGGTATAAATACGATTATTTAAAACAAATATTCAACGATGACAATAGGTTATTTATAATTTAGTAAAAAGTGATGCATAGATCTAACTTCTCGAAATAACCGTTGACCAAAACAAAAAATAAGGACTATGATGAAACCACTTAGATAGCGAATAGGTAGGTAAATAATGACAGCAATCACTCATGTATATAATTACACCGTTCGATGCCCGCACTATAAAGAAAATGAACAACCAGCAACATGGCTCAACCATATCGAAGTTAATCAATCTTGTGAAATCGCGCTAGACCGCATCACCAAATGGCATAACCTTTCAGGTACAAAATCTTTTGAGCTTAAAGATTTTGTTGTGAGAAAAGCTGATAATGAAGAAGCTTATTTTGCCATGCAAAGTAGCCGTTTAAAGCACGATGGCCATGCGCTAGTCACCTTTAAAATATATTTAGATAACTGCTGCCAAGAAGCATCTCCAAATACGATAATGGAGCATTTAATCGAAGATTATCAAAACCGTATAGCTAAAGTTGAATAAGCATACAACATAGTTAAATAACACTTTGTATATTGATATAACGAATTCCTAGGAGCAAATAATCCCTTATTTGCTCCTTTTTTTTGGCATATTAAGCCGCATTGGCACGCATGCCATGCGGAATAGGTAAACCATTTTCATTGATATTCACAAAGACCATTTTATCAATAAAAGCGATTGGGGCATGATTGACTTTATTACGAATTTTACAACGTACAGTCACTGAGCTTTGTCCGAGGCTCACAAGTTCAAAACCAAATTCAATAATGTCACCCACATATGCTGGCGCCATAAAGTTTATTTCGGAAATGACTTTAGCAATATGAAATTGGCTGCGCATTTGGCAACTGGCAAAAATGGTCGCCTCTTCATTCACCCAGCTCAATAGCTGTCCGCAGCATAAACTTTGACTGCTGTTAAGGTTAATTGGCATAACCATATGACGTGTAAAATATTTCATGATGACCTCGCGTGTTAATCCATTCATTTTATGCCATCAGGCATATACCTCATAATGAGTAGCAACGTTTAGGCCAATTATTTAATTGTTATTATTCAAGGGGATATTTTTGAAAGACAGCGTGTGAGATTGAAAATGCTCGAATTAAAGGCAATTACGCACCAAAAAAATACAAAGACCGCATGGCGGTCTCAATATGTAGAAGTGACTTTTATTACTTAGCGAGGAGGATCACTTGCTTGAGTTCATGTACAAATGTGTTGATGTCATGGCAGCTAATATTATTATGCGTCACTAAGCGTAATTGCTGACTACCACTGATTAATATACCTTTACGACTTAACGCATGAGCTAGCATACTGGGATTAATGTGTTCGGCCAGCTTAGCAAAAACCATATTGGTTTGAACGCTTTCAACATCGACATTCAGCTCAGCAATATCTTCCAGTAATAATGCCAAGGATTTAGCATTGTGATGATCTTCAGCTAAACGCTCTACTTGGTCAGTGATGGCTAACTTAGCCGCGGCAGCAATTATCCCAGCTTGTCTCATCCCACCGCCAAGCATTTTTCGCCACCGTGTCGCTTTTGCGATTAATCGCTCATCACCTAACAAAATCGAACCTATAGGCGCACACAAACCTTTAGATAAGCAAATAGAAACCGAGTCAAAGTATTGCGTAATGTCAGCAATCGCAATCCCCTGAGCCACGGCAGCATTAGCCACACGAGCACCATCAAGGTGTATTTTTAGACCGCGATTAAAGGCCAGTGTTTGCGCTTGTGCTAAATAATCTTGACCAAGTACCTTGCCGCCGATGGTGTTTTCTAAACTCAACAACCGAGTACGGGCAAAATGGATGTCATCGGGTTTAATTGCTGAGTCAATATCACTTAATAAAATACTACCATCTGCTTGATTAATCAGGGGTTGAGGTTGAATACTTCCCAGTACTGCCGCACCACCACCTTCAAATTTATAATTATGCGCTTGCTGACCACACAAATATTCATCACCACGTTCACAATGAGCCATTAATGCTAACAAATTAGCTTGGGTGCCTGAACTAACAAATAATGCACCGTCAAAACCAAACATTTCAGCTGCCATGTCTTGCAAACTATTGACCGTGGGATCATCACCATAAACATCATCACCCACTTCAGCCTGCGCCATCGCCGCACGCATAGCTTGGGTAGGCTTAGTGACGGTATCACTTCGAAAATCAATCATGAAATACTCTATTTTATCAAAGGTGTATGGTTGAACTGTCAAATATACTATTTGGCTTCAGCAATCTCGGTAAGTGCAGTTAATGCAGCGTCGTAATCTGGGTGTTCACTCACTTCACTCACTAACTCGTGATATTTTAAAATGCCTTGCGCATCAATGATAAAAATAGAACGAGCAAGCAGACCACGGTCTTTAATTAGCAAACCATATTTTTCACCGAAGTCACGCCAAACAGAATCTGACAATACGCTAATCTTATCCACGCTTTCCGTTTGGCAAAAACGTTTTTGAGCAAAAGGTAAATCTTCACTAATGGTAAGCATTACAACATCTGCACCAAACTGGCTAAATTCTTTATTAAAACGCTTGGTTTGTAATGCACAAACCCCGGTATCTAGGCTTGGTACTGCACTGATTAGTACTGTTTTACCTTTAAAGTCACTTAAGCTCACAGGATTAAACTTTTCGTCAACCACTTTAAACAATGGGGCAGGAGTTCCAATGCTGGGTATTTGACCTTCAAGTGCGACAGGATTTCCACCCATTGTAATCATGGTCTTTTCGCCCGCGATAGTAAAACTACTGACAATAGACGCTGATACTAAAGTCATTGCTGCAAGGGTCGTGATTAATTTCATACAAACTCCTAGTATAAAAAAACCAGCAAATGCTGGTTTTTATTTATAAACATACGTTGCCGTAATTTATTTTGCTGGAACTTCTTTCACATGTAAATCCATTTGTGGGAATGGAATTTCAATTTCAGCAGCATCTAATGCATTCTTGATTTGCTCAAGTAACTCAAAACGAGTTGGCCAATAGTCACCAGTACTAACCCAAGGACGAACCACAAAGTTAATAGATGAATCAGCAAGTTCGGCTAAACCAATTGTGTAACCAGGATCTTTTAATACAGATTGGTTGCTATCAAGCACGTCAGCGATGACTTTCTTCGTTACTGCGATATCAGCAGTGTAAGACACACCGATGGTTAAATCGATACGACGCTTTTCTAATGCTGAATAGTTAGTAATTGTGCCGTTCATAATCGCAGAGTTTGGTGCAATAATCACTTTGTTGTCACCAGTGCGTAAACGAGTTGAGAAAATAGTAATTTCATCAACAACACCTGCAACACCAGCAGCTTCAATAAAGTCACCTACACGACATGGACGGAATAAAACAATCAACACGCCTGAAGCAAAGTTTGATAAAGAACCTTGAAGCGCTAGACCTACCGCTAAACCAGCAGCACCAATAACAGCAACTAATGACGCAGTTTGAACGCCTACTTGGCCTAATGTTGCTATAATAGTGAATACAAACACCAATGCCCAAGCTAGATTAGCTACAAATGATACGACAGTGGCATCTACTTTACGGCTATTTAGTACCTTTATAGTCAAACGTTTTGCAACACCTGCAAAATATTTACCAATAATAAAGATAACTATTGCTGCTAAAGCCTTAAGACCATAAGTCATAAAAAACTCTGGTGCTTGCTCTATCAGACCATCTAAACCTTCTAGGTTTTCCATTTTTCTCTCCCTTAAATAAGCAGAATTATTCTGCCGAAATGATGAACTCTACACGCCGGTTACGCTGTCGCCCTTCGACTGTGGCATTATCCGCTGCCGGCTTTTTGTTACTCATACCAACAACTTCAATAGATGTTGGCTGAAACTGGTATTCATTAATCAATAAATCTTTAATTGCATTTGCACGTTTTAGAGATAAAGCCATATTAATCGCTTCACCACCAATGATATCGGTATGCCCTTCTAGACGAACACTTACTTGAGGATGTTGCTCAATGTATTGTTGAACCCTAACTAGTGTTGGCCGTTGAGTCAGCAACACGTTCGCTCTATCGAAGTCAAAATACACAGGTTGAAGAATTGAACCAAAACAATCAGCTGCGACATTTACATCTGGTTGTTGGCGACATTGCTCTGCAATTAATGCGGCATTATTGGTCACCGTTGCGCCAATGTCGCCTTCATCAAACTCATCGTCATCGTCGTCATCAACAACCAAAATTTCAGTATCGATACAGCCATTGGCCATGACTACAGTATTAACAGGTGTTTCTTTACAGGCATCTTTCTTATCCGGGACACCATCAAAATCGGTATCGACCCAAGCAAATGCGTTGTTAATAAAAAAGCTGATAATGATCAATGTCAAAGTACGAACGATAGTCATAAGAACCCCTTCGACATAGTATCGAGATGCGTTAAGAAATGACATTTTAACTGTTTATCAACAAAATTAAAAGACAATACTTAATAATCAATACCTTGCAAAACTGCTTTCACAAAACTGTCTTCAAAGTATGCTAGGTTCATCGGCCGCAGGTAAAAAAACATAACCAATTGACCGTTTACTTTATAAACAAAATTTACAACTCACTAACAAACAAGCATTTTATTTTTTTGCATTGACACAATTTATAACAGGGTTAACCACTCTGTTCCCCGCATTAACATTGACTTTATCGCCTCTAAAAGGGTATATAAGGTTAGCTTTTTGGTGTTTGGTCAGCTTTTAGCATCAAAATGACATAATCTCTTATAAAAATTAACCAATAAAGTCGCTCAGTCATGAAGTATTTGCAATTTTCTTGTTTCTACAAGAGTAAATTGTAACCTCATTATTAGACGATAAATGCAAACAAATAATTTCTGTGTCGACATTTTCGCACAGGCAATCACAAGCTTAAGGTGGAAGACTTAATGAGTGAAGCAAAACCAGAAGGAACGATGTTTGGACACCCTAAAGGGCTGTTCTTACTATTTACAACGGAATTATGGGAACGCTTTAGCTACTACGCTATGCGCGCAATCCTAGTACTTTATTTAGTGGATAAAGTACAAAGTGACCAGGCTGGAGGAGGCTTAGGCTGGACTGAAGCTGATGCATTGTCATTGTACGGTACCTTTACAGGCTTAGTATATTTAACCCCACTGATTGGTGGCTGGTTAGCAGATAACATATTAGGTCAGCGCAAAGCCATTTATATTGGTGGCTTGTTGATGGCTGTAGGTCAATTTACCTTAGCTGCACCACATAGCTGGATGCCTGGACTAGAAACCACAATGTTTTATATTGGTTTAGGTACACTGATTATAGGTAATGGCCTCTTTAAACCAAACATTTCAACTATGGTTGGTGATCTATATCCAGCAGGAGACCATCGTCGTGACGGTGCCTTTACCATTTTCTACATGGGTATTAACGTAGGTGCTGCACTTTCAGGCTTTATCGTAGCTTGGGCTTATACTTCATTCGGTCATGAAGTTGTTATTGACGGCCAAAACGTATTTATCAATAACTGGCAAGCAGGTTTCTTCTGCGCTGGTGTTGGTATGATTATTTCACTTATTATTCAATTTTTCTTTGCAAAAAAACTACTTGGCGACATCGGTACTGTACCAGCTGCTAAAGTAGAACAAAGAAAGAACGAAGCCAAAGGCGAAGTTCGTAAAGAACCATTAACTAAAATTGAACGAGACCGCATTAAAGTCATTATGATCATGGGTCTATTCACTATTATTTTCTGGGCAGGCTTTGAGCAAGCCGGTGGGTTAATGAACTTGTTCACTAACAACTTCACTGACCGTATGATTGGCTCATGGGAAGTTCCAACCACTTATTTCCAATCACTTAATGCTATTTTCATTGTTGTTTTTGCGCCAGTAATTGCTTCTATTTGGATCAAACTCGGTAAGAATGAACCTAACTCACCAATCAAATTCGCATTAGGTCTATTCCTATTAGCAGTTGGTTTCTTGTTCAT
Organism: Shewanella inventionis; assembly: GCF_019931735.1. NCBI lineage: Bacteria > Pseudomonadati > Pseudomonadota > Gammaproteobacteria > Alteromonadales > Shewanellaceae > Shewanella > Shewanella inventionis. The sequence continues at coordinate 3,895,253 of NZ_CP082926.1, forward strand.
GATGGGTGCCGTTTTAGAAATGGGCGGCGACGCGTCTGTTAAATCAAGCATGTGGTGGTTAGTCGGTGCGTATTTCTTCCACACAATGGGCGAACTATGTTTATCACCTATTGGTTTATCAATGGTGACTAAGCTTGCACCACTGCGTATTGCTTCTTTAATGATGGGGGCTTGGTTCCTATTTATTGCAGCGGCAAACAAAATTGGTGGTTTAGTGGGTTCATTGATTGGCCACGGTGGCGCAGTTGAAGAACAGTTAGCAAACGCAATGGCAATCTTCGCAGGCATCGCTATCACAGCTGTTATTTCAGGTATTATCTTATATTTAATGTCAGATAAATTGGTTGACTGGATGCACGGTGCAGAGAGCAAACATGATTCTGAAGAAAAAGCATTAGAAGAAGAAATTGCTGTTACTGCAGAACATGAAGCGATTAAACGCTAATACAGTAAATAATTAATTTGATGAGTTAGCACTGATTCATCATCAATCAAAATCCCCTTCAAGGCTTCTTGGAGGGGATTTTTTTTAAGAACACTTAGCTAATGCTAATGGCAAGACAGCTGCATAAAACCACCAGCATTCATATCAGACTGATAAATTAAGCCTGTAAAACGATTATCAAGTAATTGTTGTTGATGTTGCTGATGAGACGTGCCGATACACAGTTTCTCATCTATCAATAAGGTACGTATTTGTATGCCTGCCTGATGCCAATTAACATCGCCTAATTGAAGCGCACTCGGGAATACTAAAGGCATCAGGTGATTATCATGCCTTAAATAACATCGTAAGCCATTTCCAGCTTGACCAACTGACACTAGGTATTTCTGTAAATCAACGCACACATAAATAATATCTGCCAAAATATGTAACCCAGAAGTCACCATGCGTTTATTTAAATAAGAGAGCATATTTGCAGGTTCAATTAAGGTTGTACTTAGGCCATTTCGAAACAATTTAAGTTTTTGGTTAACGAAGCTTCGCAGTAACACACAGCCAAAAGCAGCGCTGTTATCTTCTGGATGGAAATGTGCCATATACATCACTAAGTGATGCTCCCCGACCATGGTAGAGTCGATAAAATATGCACTTACATCATTATTTTTAAATAAACTGTAATCTATAAATGCATGTGGATAATCCACATGAGAAGCGGGAAAGAGCTGCTGTTGAACACTTTTAGCTGCATGTGCATTTTGTTCGAGCAACAGCAAGTTATCGGTTAATTCTTGATAGGACAGCTCATTCATTTCATGTAAATGTGATTGCCCTGACGCATTCATTGGCGTTGCCGCTGTGAGCATCGCCTGAATAATTGCATGTTCAATAATAAATAAGTCAGCAATCGGTTTAGTGAGATAATCACTCGCACCAATACGTAATGCTTCAACAACATCAGACATGACATCGTTACCCGATACCACAATGAAAGGGACTGCCGGATTAATACTTTGCATTTGTTTAAGCATAGTAAGACCGCCAAGACCTGGCAGACCAAGATCGGCAATCACAATATCAAATATCGATTGGGAAAAAGCAGATACGCCTTCAAGGCCGTCGCATGCTTGATGCACCCGAGCCCCTTGTCCTTGCAGAAAATCGGCAACGACTTGACGAAATATCGGGTCATCCTCAACAAAGAGAATATCGACATCAGTTAACGCCATACTACAACCCCGCAGATGTTACTGTCGGGGTTGTTACACACTCCGACTATTCTAGCTCATCTAGAAATTCATCAAGTAACTCATCGTTTTCTTGATTTGACGGCATATCGCCATCATAAACTTTGTAATCCATATGCTGTAAATAAGCATCTTTAGCAAAAGCATAAGGATCAAGAGCATTGTCTAGTAACCTTTCTTGATCAATCGCTTCAGCTCGCGAATGCAGTCCCTTAAGACCCCATTTCAGCACAGACTGCCAAAAAGTCAGTTCTGATAAAGGAAAGTATAGACTATCAACCCAGTCTGATGCGATTTCTCTTGTCACAAAAGGGCCATAAAAAGGCGCCATAAAATATGGACCATTTGGCACACCGTAATATCCCAAGACTTCGTTAAAGTCATCTTGTTTACGTGGCATACCCATCATTTCAGCAACATCGATTACCCCAAGTAGACCGATTGTGGTGTTGACGGTAAAGCGTCCGCCAGCATTTGCCGCCCAGCCCCATTTACCTTGTAGGGTATTGTTGACAAGCGAACTAGGTTCTTCCAGATTATAGACAAAGTTAATCACCCCAGTTCTTATCGGATTAGGCACATAGTTCTTGTAACCATGAGCGACCGGCCTAGCGATATATTTATCTAAAAATAAATAGTTAAAATCCCACATTGTGCGGTTAATTTCTTCAAACGGATCGCGAGGATCGTTATAAGTAATTTCAATCGCAGGTTGTGGTGTTGTGGCAACTTGAGGCGCTTCACTCTCGGCATACACAGGTATACTAAAAGCAACAATCACCTGAAGTAATATCCATTTATACTTCATACAAACTCTCTTTAAATGACAAAAGGGGTTACTCAACAAACTGCTATTTTTGTCTTTTTATTAAAGCAATTTTTGTTCAAGTCGATATAATTTAACGGGCTTCAGCAAGGATTTGCCTTGATATTTTATTCCTGCAGCACATTAAGCTTGTTCCTGTTACCAGCAATCATCAACACAATAGACACTTTGTTGGAATGAATTGCCCCAATATGGGTAACAAGAACCCTAAGGATACTGTCACTGTTGACAATATCAATCAAAAATTTGTAAAAGATGAATATTCCAATAACTCTTTGATTGATTTTAAAAGACATTTTGGTTTGTTTGCTTAATAGGATATTTATGGTTTTGCCGATAATTAATACAGCAACGACGGTAACCGCCCCTGCAACACCAAAACCTGCCAGTGCAAGTCAAACCAACACACCCGAAAATCAGCAACCTCAAAATCTATCTGCGACCACTAAAAACATTGAAGCCAATATAAAATCCGATCTTTCAACATTATTGTTGCCTGTTCACATACAACAAAAACAGACATCAAGTAGCGCCCAAGTTAATGTGAGCATTCAAGAGCAGCAGTACCAGCTCAATAAGACCGTCGAATTACAAAAATTATTGCAGCAAACCGTTCAAGTTGTCATCGCCAGTGATCAAGCTAAGCTGGTCGCAAAGGTTGCAGCAACTCAAATAACGACATCTGCAGAATTAGCTCAACAAGCTACCCAGCAGCAAACAACACAACAAACCGCTTCGAGTATAAAACCAATCTCGACTCAAATAATTTTGTTAGCACAAACAGTGCAATTAGCTTTACCGCAATCGTTAACTGAATTAGCCAAACAAAATGGCGTATCGACACAGCAATTAGCCTCTTTAGCATCTAGAGCTCAAGGTTACCCTTTACCCACTGCGCTAATCGCACAAGGTCAACTAACATTTACCGATGGACCAAGTCTTAAGCTACCTAACAATATCGTATTAAACGGCGGCCAATATCTTGCAAAAGTGGTCGTTAATCAACAACAATTACAACTTGCATTAACCCCTGTGATTGGAGAAGTAAAAGTCGATTTGATTAAGCAAGCGCCAGTAATAGCATCATTGCAGCAAGACAATATCATTATAACTAAAAATGAACCTGCACAGATTTTAAGTCAGTTTTTAAAAAAACTCGAAACGACACCACTCCCTACTGCAAACACAAATCAAACAGGCATCAATAAAACCGATTCAAGTGCAATGCCAGTAGCAACAGCAAACCCAGTGAATACCATGAGTCAAGGTTCAAAGACAAGTGAAAATATTCAGCAAGGGCAAATAGCTACGTCAACAAAAGCCGATACGTTGAGTGTAAAAACTGGTAACTCGAATATACCAAATAATATTTTACAGCAATCACCTGCGCAGCAGAGCACTCTGCAAGGAAAAAGTAATATTAATGATGTCAATGTAACAGCCGCGAATCTTAATACTGTCGAAGTAAAAGGCAGCCAAAATCAAGCATCAGCTCAAGCAACACTTCAACCGACGGCTAACAAAGATCCTCAACCAATAGAAGTATTAAACAAGGCATTGTCTAAAGCCGGAGCAATGCCTATAAAACAACAACTCGCTTTGCAAATCCCTAATAGTCTAGCCACTGAATTACTAAAACATTTACCGCAGATGAGTCCACACCCACTGAGCGCCTTGAGCGACCCAAGCTTACTAAGCCAAGAGCTTCTAAGCCTTGCGGGATTAAACTTAGCGCAAACATCATCACAGGCGAATAGTTCAGTCTCTTCTACCCTCTATTCTGGTGGAGCTATAACGACACTATTTCAACTGTTATTAGGGGTAAAGGCAAAAACGACAGGCTCAGGGATAAGTGCAAAATTGCAAGAGCATCTCAATCAAATACAACAACGTACCCTCGCTAAGTTATCGGGAAATTCAGGCTTATTAAGTGCACTTGATAAACTTGGAGGAGCGGATTCTATGGCACAACTTGCCGGCAGTATCGCAATGTATCAACAAGCGAGTGCCGATCCTAACCAAGCTTTGACTTGGTACTTTGCTCTGCCCTACTCAATTAACCAGCGTGATGAGCAATTTGAAGGAAAATTCGAACAAGAAAATGAGTTAGATAAAGACAAAGTTAATGGTTGGAAATTACAATTAAAATTTAATTTAGCACAAGGCTCGTTACTCATTTGTGCCCACAAACAGGGCGACACACTCGACATACAATTTAAAGGTAACAGCCAAGCACTGTTGTCAAAGGTCGATAATTTTAATGGTGCCTTAGCAAGTAAAATTAGCCAAATAGGTTTAACACCTGGCACATTTAGCACCCAATTAACCCAACTTCCCGCAACGCTATTGCCAGGGGATCATTACTTAGTTAAGACAAGAGCTTAGTTAAGACAAGGGACTAAATATGAATAACGAATCGAAAAAAATTCAACAAGCAGTGGCACTCAGTTTTGACGGTAAAAGTGCCCCTAAAATTACTGCCTCAGGTAAAGATCTCGTTGCAGAAGAAATCATAGCGATTGCAAAAAATGCTGGCATACATATCCATCAGGATCCGCACTTAAGTGAATTTTTACAATTACTAGAACTCGGAGAAGAAATCCCCAAAGAGTTATACTTATTGATAGCAGAACTCATCGCATTTGTTTATATGCTCGATGGTAAATTTCCTGAGCAATGGAATAATCTCCACCAGAAAATTGTTGCCCAAGCCTAATGGTTAACATGGAAAAAGTATGAACAACGCGCTACAGCAAAAATTGAAATGCAAATTTTGCGATGATAAATACCCCACCCAAACCGAGTCCGCCCAGGCATAAACCAGCTAATCGGTCTTGATCAAATTCAAGCCAATCGTTAAATGCCGCATAGAATCGTAATGAAATGCCGTACAACACAATGACAGCGAGTGATAGAAAACTATACAGATAATGCTCAGGATAAAAAAACGTTAATAGCGGAATAAATGCCAACAAATAATCACAGCCTTTACGATCAAAGTTGGTTTTGGTTTCAATGGCAATATCTAACAACATTTGCAGTGGGAGTACGATCACGAGTAAGCCAAATAACAGAAAAAAGTCCATGCTATTCCTTTAATCCATCACACACTTTAACGAAGTTAAACTGTGTATAAATAATTTGTATCTCATGAATAAAGAACAACTAGTAACGGGGTTTATTTCAGCACTTGTTAAGTGATAGTCACTGCGCTCAGGCAGAAGTCGACGCAGCATAAACACTACAGCTGTAAAGGCTGTAGATATTTGGGTTAGATAATTTAGGTATAGCGAAGAATAATCCATTATAAATTCCATTTAAACATAACCGTCCATCACAAATTTATGCATCTCATCCAAAGACTAAATTTGTTTTAACAATTACTTTATACCGTACTATTAAAATATAATCAATGTGTTACATAAAAAATTATCCATTATTATTCTTTAACAGTGACCCCCTGTGTCAGGATAGTTGTCGCCTCAATTAATTTACAAATAAACAGGGAGCGGTAAGTTACAGCAAGTGAATTATCAAAGGCATTCAGGTCAATTTAAAGAAGCTATATTAAACAAGTTTAGTCAAAGTGGTTTGTCGGTTCGTAAGTTTGCAGAGCAAGAAGGCATTAATCTCTCAACCCTGTATAGTTGGCAAAAGCAATTTAATACCTCAGGGTTAAACGTGTCAAAAGTCAGTTCATCGGATAAGTGGTCAAGTGAAGAAAAGTTTTCAGTGGTATTGGAAACAGCCTCTCTGTCGGCAGTTGAGTTAAGTGAATATTGCCGAGCTAAGGGGTTATATCCTGAGCAAGTCAACGGATGGAAGCAAGCTTGCATTGCCGGTAATACAAGCACAACACTGACAAGTAAAGCCAAGACAACACCTGGACAAAAGACTGACAAAAAACGCATTAACGAGCTAGAACGTGAGTTACGTAGAAAGGATAAAGCGTTAGCGGAAGCGGCTGCTTTACTCGTACTCGGAAAAAAGTTCGATGCCTATTGGAAGGAAAAAGAGGAAGACTGATTTCGCTGACCTATAGGCAGAAGCACGCGCAGTGGGTCAGTACAGCAGTAGCATCAGGCGCGAGACAAGATAAGGCCTGTGACGTGATTGGATTATCAAGTAGAACCTTACAGCGTTGGCGAATAGGCGGTGAGATTAGCGCAGATAAAAGGCCAACCGCAATGAGGCCAGAGCCTGGAAATAAACTGAGTCATGCTGAAAGACAAGCCGTGATTGATGTGTGTAATAGTGAAGAGTTTGCCTCATTACCACCAAGCCAAATTGTCCCGATACTCGCCGATAGAGGTGAGTATATTGCTTCGGAGTCGAGTTTTTACCGTGTATTACATACTAAAAACATGCTGCACCACCGAGGCAAAGCTAAGCCGAGAAATGTTCATAAAAAGCCAACCAGTTATACGGCTAAAAAAGCGAACGAAGTGTGGAGTTGGGATATCAGTTACCTGCCTACAACGGTGATAGGAAAACACTATTATCTGTACATGATTGAAGATATTTACAGTCGAAAAATCGTCGGTTGGGAAGTTCACTACGACGAAACAGGTGAGCAAGCAGCAGCACTACTAGAGCGCACCGTCTGGTCAGAGAAATGCTTAAAGAAAGACGTTGTGTTGCACTCAGATAATGGCGCGCCCATGAAGAGCCTGACGATGCGAGCTAAGATGTACGATTTAGGCGTTGTGACCTCACGAAGCCGCCCAAGGGTAAGTAATGATAATCCGTACTCAGAATCGCTATTTAGAACGGTAAAGTATCATCCACGTTGGCCTAGTGAAGGTTTTAAGTCGTTAGAAGCAGCACGTAAATGGGTCAATGAATTTGTTTGTTGGTACAACAACGAGCATCGACATAGCAGGATTAAGTTTGTGACACCAAACCAGAGACATGATGGTCTTGATGTAGAGATACTGGCGAAGCGAAAAGTGTTGTATCAGACAAAAAGAAATGAACATCCAGAACGATGGTCAAAAGAAGAGCGAAACTGGCAGCCCATAGGCGCTGTGGAGTTAAATCCAGAGCAACACAAAGAAGCTGCTTAACAATTTAGGCGACAACTGTCTTGAAAAACGCCGGTGACATAAAAAAACATATCAGGACATATCACAGATTTAACTCAACAAAGTTTCTCAATATAATTGTTTTGCATATTATGTTCACTTTTTGTTGTTTAAATTTATATTGCACGCAATCATAATGCGGGACTTGGTAATCTCTAACGCTCGTTATAACAATAAGCCATTCAATTTAAGCTGCGAAATAGCTTGATGAGCCACGCGAATAAAATGAGAAAACTATGCTGATGAAAAAGAATCTATTGTTCACTCTCTTAGGGCTAACATGCTTACCTGCTGCGCAAGCTCAAATGATCGACTTTGACGATTACGGTCCGTTAAGAGTGTATGCACAGTCGCCAATGCAATCGATCAATCACACCCCACTATTGCGTTCAGGTTTTTCGTTGCCAAATGGGCAACGCGAATGGTACATCACAGCCAATATCGCGAGTATGTGGTCTGAATCAGATGTACTACTGGCCGATTACTACCAAAATGCGGTCACTGGTGGCGTAAAGTGGCAGATGTCTGATGCTCTGATGTTAGATATTAATTATCGATGGGGATTTAGCGCTGATAACCATCTAGACTCGTTAACGATGTGGTTTCACGACGCGTTTGGATTTGATCAAAATGGCCGACAAAACCAAGCTAAACATCAAAACCAAATACAATCAAAAGAATATGGTATTCACATTGATGACTTAAACGGTGAAACCCTCGAAAATGCTTTAACAGCATACTTAGGTTACCAACTCGTACAAACTGAGCGTCATGGATTATCTTTAGGCGCTAGCCTATATTTCAAATCTGTCGATAGTGGTCCATTTGCTGAAGATTCATTTGCGCAAAGTATCCAAATAAACTATAGCTACAAAAATGGCCCACATAATGTTAATTCAAGCTTTGGCGTCAGCTTTATTGAAGACACCGAGTCGATATCAACTAATAATTTTGACTCTCGTTTCACCAGCATTGGGATCGGTTATGAATATCGAACTGGACGCCATGGTTGGTTAGCCGAAATTCACCGATATGAAGGATTGGTAAGCTGGGATGAGAACTTCTCTGATGCATCGCATGAAGCCTTACTAGGCTATCGTTACTACTTAAATACCAGTGCAATTGAATTCACGCTGGTTGAAAACTTTGAGAATATGGATAACAGTGCAGATATTGCTTACACGCTGGGATATCGTCATAAATTTTAATCAACAGGGCAATATGTTGCCCTGTGATAACCACTAAACTGCGGTCAATTCTGCTATTGAAACCTGTGTGCCAAGCACTCTATTTCTGCCGCGCTCTTTTGCTAAATAAAGCTGTTTGTCGGCAGCTTCAATTAATACTTTTTCAGGGATATTTCTTGTGGGCACTATCGTCGAGACGCCCGCACTTACCGTCACAAAATGAGATACTTTTGAGGTTTCATGTGCAATTTTAAGCGATATAATGCTGTCGACTATTTGCTGGGCCACATAAGTGCCTCCAACTAAATCGGTATTGGGTAAAACACAAATAAATTCTTCACCACCAAACCGCGCCACTAAATCATAAGGGCGGTTAACCGTATCTTGTATTTTTTGGGCTACTTTTCTTAAACAAGTATCGCCTTCAGTGTGCCCATAGGTATCATTAAATAGCTTAAAGAAATCGATATCTAATAAAATAATCGTCAATGGTTGTTGCTCACGACAACCTTGCAGCCAACTCACGGGTAACACCTGTTCAAACTTACGCCTGTTTGCGACTCCCGTTAAGCCATCTAGCAGAGCAATGGCACGAAGTAAGTCGGATTGTGACTTTAACATAAGTTGATTCTTAACCCGTGCTTTGGTAATGACTGGGTTAATGGGTTTATGAATAAAATCTACAGCCCCTAAGTTAAATCCTTTAACTTCTTTTTCTTCATCAAAATGTCCGCTAATAAAAATTACCGCAATATCTTGTGTTTTGGGGTCGTTTTTAAGATGAGCGCAGACATCGAACCCATTAAGGATTGGCATTTCAATGTCTAATAACACTATATCTGGATTGACTTTTTTACACATATCAATCGCTTGATGCCCATCTCTGGCCATATAAATATCGTAATCATTTTGCAGTAATTGATGCAATATTTTAATGTTGACGACTTGGTCATCAACCAACAGTATTTTTCCTTTTACAGGAGCAACACCAGAAATATACTCATCTATGAACACGCATCACTCCTTAATTATCGACTTTAGGGTATCGATAGCATCCAAAAACTCGAGTTGACTCACCTGAGATTTTAATCTTGACCAATTCTTATCTGTAGCCATATTATCTGATAATTGCTCAAGATAGCCAATTGCATCTAAATTTTGCTCAACTAATAATGCCATTAACCTATCTATTTTATCTGGCCCTATACTGGTTATCGGCAACAATGGCACTTTATCCAACTCATTTGCTGTTAGCACCGCAGTTTCATCAGGGAATAAAGTATCGAGCACATGTAAACTGTCGTTAATTTGTCCCTGGAGCTGCCCCAAATAAACATCCGCATCAATTTGAACATTATGTTTTATATTCTGTTCAAGCTGTGCGGCAAAAACGGCTAAACGCTTTGCACCAATATTACTGGCAGTACCTTTGATAGTATGAGTAATAATGCTTATTTTATCGGTGTCTTGTTGTTTAAATGCTTGAGTTAACGCCATTAACTGCTCAGACATTTCCACAGCAAAATGGTGTTTTACATCAATAAAGAACGCTAACTCACCACCAAATCGCCTTAATATCGATTCAGGACTTTCAATAATTACATCATCGTCGCCTGTAAGCTCATCAGGTAACTCAATAAATGCTTTTATATCATTAACACCGCCCAATGAAGGTACATTTTTCCCTAACAAGCCCAACATACAAGGCAGTAAACGCGTCATGTCTATCGGTTTGCCAATATGCTCATTCATACCAGCATCAAGACATAATGCTTTGTCTGCTAAAGAAGCGTTGGCTGTCATCGCTAATATCATCAAATCATTAAATCGACCATCTGCACGGATTAAACGCGTTGCCTCTAAGCCATCCATATCAGGCATTTGCATGTCCATAATAACAATATCAAATACATTGTTAGATTGGGTCACCCACTCTACGCCTTCAACACCGCCTTTGGCTAATGTAACAATCGCACCTTGTAATCTAAGTAACTCATCAATAACTTGACGATTGAGTTGATTATCTTCAACCACCAGCACTCTAATTCCTTGCAAGGCTAAGTGGGTCACTTTTTTACTTTCTAACGGTATTTCTTCACCACTAATAGCCTGATGCACGGCCTCAAGCATTAAGTTAGCCGTAATCGGCTTGGTTAACATATTAACAAAAGGTTGTTGATCATACTGCTTGGTTTGCTTCATCACCTCAGAGCCGTAAGCTGTAAGCATAATAATGGCGGGAGCGGAGCCTTCTGGAAACATTAATTGAATATGTTGTGCGGTTTCTAGACCATCCATTTCAGGCATGCGCCAATCCATAATAATCACGTCATAATGGTTGGTTGCATGTAAACTTTGGTCAATAAGATTAATAGCCTGCTTACTGTTACTCGCTTCGTTAACATAAGCACCATGAGCCATCAGTGTTTTTGACAAAATTTTACGGCTCATTTTACTGTCATCAACAATAAGAATATTTTTACCTTGTAAATCAATATCGAGATAAGTGTTTTTCATCTCGACCACAGAAAAAGACAAATCAAACCCAAAACGACTGCCTTGGCCAACCTCACTACTTAAGGTTAATTCCCCGCCCATTAACTCCACTAAGCGCTTAGTGATAGCAAGCCCCAAACCAGTGCCACCAAATCGTCTTGAGGTGGATGACTCAGCTTGCACAAAGCCTTGGAATATTTTACCTGCTTGTTCTTTGCTGATACCTATACCACTGTCTGACACTGAAATGTTAAGTTTGACTTCATCCTGGCTAAGTTGATGACAATGCACTCCAACAATCACATGCCCCTGTGAAGTAAACTTAATGGCATTACCTGCAAGATTTAATAACACTTGGCGTAAGCGCAGTTCATCGCCTTCAATAAGGTATGGAATGTCTGGGTCAAGGTCAAAAATGACTTCTATGCTTTTGCTATGAACATTGGTTGCCAACATGACAGCCAGTTCACGCATTAAAGTTTCCATTTGAAATGGATGAACATCAAGATCAAGTTTACCCGCATCAATTTTGGAGAAGTCCAATATGTCATTTAATAGACCCAACAAGGATTTTGCCGCGATTTCCGCTTTGGTGACGTAATCGAGTTGTTGTCGCGTCATATCAGAATGCTGTACTAATTGAAGCATACCTAATACCGCATTCATTGGTGTACGAATTTCATGACTCATATTGGCTAAAAATGCTGATTTAGCTGCACTCGCGGCATCTGCATCCTGTTTGGCTAAGCGCAAAGTTTGCTCGAGTTCGCGTTGCTCAGTGATATCTCGATTAATCCCAACGACACGAACAGCTTTGCCTAGTTTATCGTAACTGATTTGAGCGCCAGCATGGATATAACGCACCTGATTTGCGCGATTAAGGATTCTAAATGTTGGTTGATAAGTCGAATGGTTTTCAATGGCCTGTTGTAATGCTTGCTCTGCCATATAAAGATCATCTGGGTGAATACGTTGCTGCCAATGTCGATAATTAAGGCCGTCTTTCTGTATCTCTTGCGGATAGTCGTACATCACAAACATACGATCATTCCATTGCAAATTTTCCGTTAATAAATCTAAATCCCATATACCCAGCTCTGCAACCTCAGCGGCTTTAATTAATTGATTGCTGGTCGACATTAACTCTTCTTGCTGTTTCAACATGGTATCGATATTAACGGCAACCCCAAGGTAACCAATAAGTTCACCAGACTCATTACGCATTGCGGTAACAGATAAAGATACCTGGCATTGGGTATAATCTTTACGAACATACGTCCAGGTTCGCGTTTCAGGGCCAAAGTTTCTGGGCTTATACACAAAAACATCAAACGCACTGATCTCTTCACCAAATTCTTCGCTTAATTCTTTACCTCGTTCCCTAACCTCAGAAGGCACATGCATTATTGCCGGACTCATTTTACCAACAATTTCACTCGCACTATACCCAAGCAACAACTCAGCACCGCGATTGAACATGGTAATAACACCTTCGCTGTTTGTTGAAATAATGGCAATTTCAGATGCCGCAGCAAGTACATTGGTTAATAATGAGGTTAGTTTAAGATTTTCAAGTTGCGTGTGTTTACGTTCAGTAATATCAATTCGCAGGGCAATACAGCGCTCTAACGCTCCATTGTTATCAACAATAGGGGTGATGAGTGTATCAAACCATTTAGCCTCACCCTGCTTGTCATGGTTACACACTTCACCTTGCCAACTTTTACCCTGATTAATGGTATCCCACATGTCTTGCCAAAACGCATCATCATGCTGACCTGAATGCAAAATAGAATGTGTTTGGCCAATCATCTGTGCACGGGTATACCCTGATGCAATACAAAAATAGTCGTTTACCGCCAATATTACGCCATCTTTATCTGTTTCAGAATATAAGAGCTGTTGGTTGATATTATCGAGTAAGGTTTTATTTTCTGACAAAGCTTGCTGCAATGCTTGCGTGCGTTCAGTGACTTTTAGCTCGAGGCTGGCATTTAAACTTAATATTTGTTTTTCTGCATTTTGTTGCGCGGTAATGTCTCGAATAGTTTGACTCACACCAGTAATGACACCAAATTCATTGTAAATGGCTAACGAGGTCATTGTGGTTGTGAGGAGTTCATTATCTTTACGTTTATGATAACCAATAAAGTTTAATAATGGTTTACCGCTTAACACGTGATCAAAATGTGCGTTCTCTTGACTTTGCCCTTCATTAGCAACAATAAAGCCATGTTTTTTAAGACCAACAACCTCGCTATGGGTGTAGCCAAAAGTGAGTTCAGCACCTTGATTCCACCCTGTGACTACACCATCGCAATCGTAACTAATAATGGCATCTTGTGAATGTTCTAATATATTTGCGCGTCGTTCATTATCGGCTAAAACCAGCTGTTTTCGACCTAAAGTATAACTATAAATGGCAAGAAAAGACGCCAGCAATAAACTCAATATAAAGCCGTAAATAAATATAATGTTAGGCGAGGTTAAATGCAATTTACTGACAAAGTTAGGGTAAGCAACTAACGATATTTGCCAATTACGGCCAAAAACTTCATGTTCAACAGTCACGATATACTCAGTTAAAGGGCTTGAGTCATCGATGTGGGTTTCGTAAAAGGTCACTGTATTGGCAGTATCAGTAATATCTTTGACCAATAACTTCGTATTGGGTCGCGACAACGACAAGTCGCCAAAAACTTCATTGGCTACCAGTGGAGCGTAACTCCAACCAAAGGCTTGTTGCTCCCTTAACTCTAGCGTATCAGGGGTTCCACCTGTACGATATATAGGCATTAAAATTAAAAAGGCTTGTAATGGATTACCAGTCGCTTGTACTAAGGTAATCGGTCCGGTTAATCTCACCTCCCCAGTCAAAACTGCATCTAAAGCTGCTTTTTTACGGTTAGCTTCCGAGGCAATATCTAATCCAACAGCGGAAAAATTACGATCTACAGGTTCAATATATTGAATGATATAGCGTTCGTCATTGTGAGCGTTGAGATGCCGAATATCAAAAGTAGGCCAATCATCTAATTGCGCTGCGCTAATAAAACTGGCTTCGTCAGTCACACTCACTCGCCGAATAAACCCAAAACCTCTAGCGCCAGGAAACTCCTTATCGATATCGCGCGTCTGAGTGTATTTATTAAACCCTTGCCGATTAATCCCATCTTCACCTGCGGTAAAAATAATACCGCGAGCACTGCGTAAGCCGTACTGATATAACTGAATACGGTCAGTAATATTATTGACGACTTGCTCTGTAACAGCATTAAGCTCATTAACAATGATGTTATTATTTTTATTTTTAACACTTAAAACGACGCCCACACTAATGACTAAGCCAAAAGCGAATACTCCGACACCCAATTTAAGCGCGTTTTTATAATTAGCAAATCTAGTCATGTTTATGTGAGTTTCAAGCTACGGATGGTTAACTGTGGACGATAAGGCAGTTTTTTACAAGCTACACATTGAAAAACAAAGTATTTTCCAAGTTAAAATCACGGTAAATACTTAAGGGCATAGTTAAGATAAAAGTTAAGAGAAAAGTTAAGGCCAGTTGCTCTCTAAGGCTACTTTTACAGTGAATTGTTGACCAGTCATTTAGGCTCCGACACTGCGGTATCGCGACTCAGCGAAAAAGTCGATTACCCAGTCAAACGGCCCAAAAACATTACCCGAAGGATTCGGCTAAACCAGTTTTACTCTGTGTTTAATAGCTTTCTCAGCACCAATCGATTCATCTCAGTGAACACCGTGTTTAACTTGATACCATTCAACTTGCAAAAATCAGCAACGCCTAGCATTTCGTATACCAATACCGAGAGCCTATTAAAGAAGTTTTGTGATTTACCGATAAACTGTAAATACCTAAACAAGAAACATCTAAACAAGCGTTTCCACTATCGATTATAGCGACTTAACATATCAGCCCTGATGTCAAAAATGCTGCAAATGTTATGCAAGGCACTATGATTTAAATATGATTTAAATATGATTTAAATATGATTTAAATATGATTTAAATATGATTTAAATATGATTTAAATATGATTTAAATATGATTTAAATATGATTTAAATATGATTTAAATATGATTTAAATATGATTTAAATATGATTTAAAAAAGCTGACTAATTGTATATCAACTGTTCATATGATCTGAGGTTTAAGGATAGAAATGAGAAATATCAAAATTGGCAAATTGTTGTTACTGGGTTTTTCAATTCCTGTCATTGCTATTATTGGATTAATGTTACTGTCATTGTCACAGATGAATACCATTAACCAACAATCAACAGAAATCTCAACTAATTGGCTTCCTTCAGTACAATTAATTGAACGCATCAACACCCAAACAGCAGATCTGCGTAACGATGAAGCTGTCCACATTATTTCGACAGACTCTCAAACAATACAGCAAGCAACCCAGGGCGGGATTAAGCTTTGTTAAATCTTTTAACCAAAGAAAATCTCGCTCCTAAAATCACCATTCCATGCTGCCTTTCTTATTTTGGTTGGTTTACTGGCTTTTAGCGGATGCTGCTCTAAAAGGTTCAGCACGATGCGCCTAAATAGCGCCATCTTCTTCGCGTTTTCACGGTCACCAATCCTTGAACAGTCTTCCCTAAAAGTGACGTCAAGCACCCAGTGTTGCTGGTTTTCGATGTGCCAATGCTGACGCACTGCTTTGGCTGCAAGTTCGATATCCAGAGGTAAAGAACTTAAGTAATAATCCGTATTGATGGTGGTAACACCTTTATGTGTTCGTTGACGCTCAACTGCTATGAGCGACTTGGCTGACGGCCACTTTTTCGCGAGCGCCTGCGGCAGCTTGGCTGGAATTTGAAACGTCGTACGACTCTCCTTACGGCCATGCCCCTTGTCATCCGCTTCGACACTCAATATGTCGACGCCGTCGATATCCCAGTGAGGCTGGAACTGCATTTCTATGGCCTGCCTAAGTAGAGGTTGATTGCCTTTTACCTGAACAATGTAGTCGCCTTTAGCTTTGATGATTTGTTGAAGCGTTTCCCGCTGGCAATGAAGTGCATCAAAGGTTACAACTGCGTCCTTAATGTCTAACATGTGCAACAACGCTTGAACCGTTGCGATTTCGTTACCTTTGGTCTGTGTATCTTGCTGATAGAGCACAATACCTTGTTCGGTATCAAAAGCCGAAACGAGGTGTAGCGCATTTTTAGCGCCATGTTGATTAACTGCACCCCGCAACGTTTTACCGTCGATAGCGATCAATGGCTTGGATGAAGCCTCTCTTAAGCTATTTGCCCAGCGAAAGAGCGTTAACACCAGTATTTCGGTATCGATAACTTTAATGATCCGGGCAATGGAATGCCGAGTCGGGATCCCGTTGTCAAAATCACGATGTTTACGTAGCCAAGATAGGTTCTCGTTGCCGAATTCTTCAATAGCTTGCCAGCCATCACAACCTGAAGTGATTGCGGCTAAAACAAGAAAAATAATATCAACCAAATCATGGTCTAGGTTGATGTGAGAGCGAGGGTCTTCGATAAGTTTCAAGTGTTCAAATAAGGACATGGATTAGGTTCAGTACAATAACATGCCTGATCAGATCATGCCGATACGAAAAAGTTCCCTACTGTTAACAAAGTATGATCCCGCCCTGGCAAGCAACCAATGCGATTAACCAAAAGAAACAACAAATAGAAAAAACCATTAACGACTATAGAGTGCTTATATCTAGCCCTCAAGAGCAAGCGCTTGTAGATGAGTTTGACGAGCTTTATCGTCAATATCTAGCCATTCAAATAAAACTCCTGCGTCTATCTGAAAACAATGATAATGAAGAAGCAAAAACCATGTTTTTGGGTAAATCATTAGCGGCTTATAGTAAATACTCAGAAACACTGCTCAAGTTGTCAACGTTAAATGAAAATGGCGCTATTACGGCAAGTGAATATGGCGACGTAATTTATAGCCGTTCTATGACGATCATGGTGGTAGCGGTAGGTGTTGTCGCTATCATTATCATTTTTATGGCATTACGCATCTCCAGCCTTCTTGTTAGTTCAATTACAGTCATACAACATGCGATGATCAGAATGTCTCAAGGTGATTTGAGTGTACGTATTGATAACCAAGGTGAAAATGAACTTGGAATACTGTCAGATTGTTTAAACAAAACCTCTGAACAATTTGCTAAATTAACTCAACAGTTGATCACCGTGACAGACACAGTAGATAGCTCGTCACAAACATTGGCCTCCACCATGGAGCAAGCCGACAGCAACTCGCAAAACATGTTAATGCAAGTTGAGCAAGTCGCAACAGCTGTCAATGAAATGTCGAGCACCGCAATGGACATTAGCCGAAATGCTACTGAAGCAGAATCGTCAGCAATTGAAGCGAATCAAAGTGTCGATAAAGGCCATCACGCTTTGCAAGAGTCAAATAAAATCTCGGACAAAATCAACCACTCTATTAAAGAATCAACTGAAATCGTCAATCAGTTAAAGAGTTACTCAAACGAAATTGGTGCTGTTATTGAAGTCATTAATGGTATTTCTGAACAAACCAATCTACTAGCACTTAATGCTGCAATTGAAGCCGCACGCGCTGGAGAACAAGGCAGAGGTTTTGCTGTTGTTGCTGATGAAGTGAGAACATTGGCAGGTAAAACGCAAACCTCTACCATCAACATTCAAGAAATTATTACCAAACTGCAAAACCAAGCATCCAAAGCTGATGAATACATGCAATCAAATGCATATTTAATTGATGAAGCCCAAAAAATTGCTCAAGAAGTACGGGACTCCTTCTCAGACATTGCCCTATCGGTCTCTAGAATCTCAGAAATGAACTCTTTAGTCGCAACCGCTTCAACAGAGCAATCAAGCGTAACGGATGATATTTCTAAAAATATTACCCAAATGGTCGACATGGTGAATCAAAATGTCGCGGGAATTAGTCATAGCTCTAAAGCCAGTATCGATTTATCAAAGCAATCATCTAATCAGAAAAAAGTACTTTCATTTTTTACTATCAATTAATTAATTATTGAGCATTAAAAAAGGCTACCCCAGGTAGCCTTTTTGTTAATTAGGGATTCATTATCTGCCCACAGTCGTCTCTGCTAAGGCATCAAATTGGATAATATAGTAACGTCCATCACTCTTATCTTCTTGGTTATTCACTGCTGGAGATAAGTGTAATTTATTAACTGCTACGAGAATTTTACCGTCAGTAGTGGTGGCAAAACCGTCTGCCCAACTCAATTTATCAGCGTCGTGGTATAAAATATGGTACTGGCGATCCGTATCAATATACCCAACAGCATTGTGAGTCATGTCAGTGACATAAATGTTACCGCTGTTATCTATTGTAATACCATCACTGATAGGCTTGTTGGCATAAAACTCTACTTTGCTACGCAACATATTGGCCGAAATTTTAGCATCTAATAAATATTGGGTATGCACGCGATACAACTTCTCACCACTCAACGCGCCAAAATAAACCCATTCATTATGAATATCTAATGTAATAGAATCGACGCCAATACGGATAGGTTGCTCACCAATCGATAATGTTTTGCCATCAATCACTGCATCGATATCTTCAGGGCGTGTATAAACAGTGCTATCGAGAACTCTACGTGCATTACCTGTCGTTATATCAACCACAATTAAGCCTGCATTATCGCCACCAGCAGGGTCACTGATGTAAATAGCCTCATGATCACGATCAACCGCTAAGTCATTCAAAAATGAATTAACCGGCAATACTGCTGCAGTTAACTCAATTGCTTTATAAAGTTGGTTATTTAACGTATCCCAACCGATTAAATGCCCTGCTCGGTCATGCCCAGTGGCCGTTTCAAGCATCCATAAAATCCCTTTTTCATCGACAACAACGCCGAGTACAGGGTTAAGCTTTTGATTAAAATCGCGATTAGGATAATCTATTATCGTACCGTCTTGCTTAAGCTCTACAATTCGTGCATCCACACCATAAAAGTGGTGATTACTCATAAAAACACGACCTGTCGCAGATACTGCAATATTACCCGGTGGATGCTGTTTATCTAACTCTCGAAAAACAGAAAATTCACCTGCATTCACACTGATTGCCGTAACACTTAATAAAGCGAGCAGTAATACGACAAAAATGAGCCTTAACATAACGAGGATCCCTATTGAATAATGAGTCTAGCGAGCTGTAATGATCAACGACACGCACAAACTAACTCATATCGTTCTTATTTGAATATACATTCAAGATAATCATTTTCAAGCTTAGAAGCAAGCTTTTTTGAACAATCATTCAAGTGGTGTTATTATTATAAATAAGCCTTATGGATAACTCATGCAACTAGGCTAATTGAAATATGCAGTAGGATTTAGGAATAAGCGCTATGGCGAAGAAGAATTATCAACGTGAAGACGTATTAGATAAAGTTATTACTTTATTTTGGCAACAAGGCTATGCCGCATCAAGTGTCCAACAGATTACTAAAGCGACAGGATTAAAACCGGGCAGTATTTATCATGAGTTTGAAAGTAAAGAAAAGCTGTTTCAGGAAGCATTAGCTCGCTATGCCTCGTCCTCAATTGGCTCAATTCACCAAAAAATGGCCAATACCTCGAACGTCAATGAAGGTATCAAGCAAATATTGACTGATTTAATTGAACAGTCAAAAGCGTGTGATTACTGCGGCTGTTTTTTAATCAAAACACAACTTGAGTTGGCATCGCAAGGAAATAGTTTATACAAGTTTGCCTCAGAGCAATTAGCCAACATAGAAAAAATTTATACCCAATATCTAAGCCTAACCTACTCAGAAGTACAGGCTAAAGCTTACGCAGCACAGCTGATGACGGTCATTTTTGGCATTCGTATATACGGTTACCAGGCGGACTCGGCCAATACCATCATCCAAACCATCAACGCGCTACTCCCCTGGTTAAATGAGCACTAATGCGATAAGTACTATAAGTGCGATAAATGCCCATTATCTTATTATCAACAATTTCAACAATAAGTTGTTCAAAAATATTGCTTTTCTTACCCAATAAATTATGGACAGTAGGAATACTCAACTGCTCCTTAGATGCAAGCTCATTAATGGTAAAGGCTTCAAAACCATTATTCGAAATAAGCTCTCTGGCTATAGAGAGTAGTCTCTCTTTTCTTAACGCTTTATTTGCACATAAGGAAGTTGGCATTAATGGTTCTGTCTGACATAACCATTAGCCACAATAAAAATGCCTTTCGAGATCTCATGCCATTTATTTATCTGGTTTTCATTGGCAGCCACTTTAATGCGTTTTATTACAAATTTCATTGGAGAAACTATTATTTTATGGCACCCTAAATAAAGGCTTTACATGGCATCATTTTACAATTTCTGAGTGACTTATCTTATATGATGTTAATGCCTCGCTCTTCAATCAAAAAAGGATTAAGCATTGCTAGCACTCATCAAAAAACACCGAAATAGTACCGCAGAGCAGCAACAGGCTCGGGTTATTTCGTTGTTTTCATTGGTTGGAATGTCAATCACCTTATTGATGGGATTAATCAGCCTATTTGGCAATAACACCACCCTCACAGTCGTGCTGTTTATGGCCAGTATCACTTACCTGTTCGCCTTCTTTTCTGTCAAAAAGTTCGATCTCAGTATTAGTGCCACATTGATTATTTACTCGCTGTATTTACTCATGTTTTATTTGGTGTTTAGTGGCGGAGTTTCCCAAACAGGTCCACTGTGGATTTTCATTGTCGCGCCAGTATCGGTTTACGTATTGGGTTTGCGTCACGGCTTAATTAATTTATCTCTGTTCCTATGCATCATCTGCATTATCATATTTTTACCGCAGCAATGGGTTGAGCATGCACCATACAGCAATGAATTTTCGCTCAGGCTGATTATTTCGTTTTTAACCATGTCCTTTTTATCAGCTCTGTATGAATACTCCAGAATGCAAGCCTATATAAGTGCACTCGAACTAAGCAAACAATACCAAGATCTCGCCATGCACGATCCACTCACCAAACTGGCGAATAGACGCAATGCCGCGGCGATTCTAGAACAAGAGAAATCAAGGTTACAGCGCAACAATGAACCGCTAGCAGTATTATTGTGCGATTTAGACCACTTTAAATTGGTCAACGATAAATACGGCCATAATGGCGGGGACATGGTACTCACCGAGTTATCAGCCCTCTTTAAAGAACACGTTAGACAACAAGATTGTGTCGCCCGCTGGGGCGGCGAAGAGTTTTTGATTATTCTGCCACAAACATCATCAGAGCAAGCGAGCGTCATTGCAGAGAAAATCCGTAGCAGTGTTGAGCAATATACCATTCACTTTGTTAAACATCAGATCCGCGTCACCATCAGTATTGGCATATCACAGCTTGCTGAAGATCAAACTATCGATGAGCTGATTAACAATGCCGATAAATGTTTGTATCAAGCCAAAACTTTAGGTCGAAATCGGGTTCATCCGACGTAAATACGATTGTCCCGCGAGACGCTGTGCAGTGGTATTATTAGGCTTTATTGACCAGATAACGACATCATGTACAACATGGCTTACTTAGACATGGCTTACTTAATAGTGTCACTGTTCGTTAAGAGATAAACCAAACATGTGCGGAGCTCACACCTCCCCACTCATGTTTGGGTTTAATATAAGCGCCTTAAAAATCAATTTATTAACAAGGCCAACATTAAACATGACCTTGTTAATAAGATTAATATGGGTATTACTTCGCTAGGTTTCGTAATACATAATGCAAGATGCCGCCATGTTGGTAATAACTAAACTCATTAGGGGTATCGATCCGAATTGTAGCTTCAAACGAATGTTGCTTACCCGCTTTGTCGGTCACTGATACCTTAACGGTTTTCTGTTCGGCGCTTACCGCAGGAATACTAAATTGTTCTTCACCTGTGAGGTTTAGTGATTCTGCACTGTCATCAGGCATAAACTGCAGTGGCAAGATGCCCATTCCTACCAAATTAGAACGGTGAATACGCTCATAACTTTGTGCTATAACCGCTTTAACGCCCAACAGTGCAGGCCCTTTTGCCGCCCAGTCTCGCGAGCTGCCAGTACCATATTCTTTACCTGCCAGCACAATGCAAGGCGTACCTTGTTTTTGATACTGCATAGCGGCATCAAATACCGTCATCGACTCACCGTTAGGCATTAAACGTGTCCAGCAGCCTTCGGTCCCCGGTGCCAGCAGGTTTCTTAGCCTTACATTGGCAAAGGTGCCGCGCATCATGACTTCATGGTTGCCACGGCGTGAACCGTAAGAGTTAAAGTCTTTAATGGCGACTCCAGCTTGCTGTAAATAGTCTCCGGCAGGGCTGTTGGGTGCAATAGAGCCAGCAGGTGATATATGATCGGTAGTAACCGAATCACCTAATTTAAGCAAACAACGGGCATTGTCGATAGCCATAATGTTAGGTACTTCAGCACTGATCCCATCAAAAAATGGCGGCTGTTTAACATAGGTGGAGTCGGGCCAGTTATATTTTTGGCTTTGTACTACCTCGAGCCCTTGCCAGTCTGCATCGCCGCTATATACATCGGCATAGCGGGAAACAAACATCTCACTTTGTACCGCGCTGGCCATGACCTGTTGAATTTCCTGATTGTCTGGCCAGATATCTTTTAAATACACCGCATTACCATCAGCATCTTCACCCAATGGCTCAGTAACCATATCGGCTTTCATATTTCCGGCCAATGCATAAGCAACCACCAGCGGCGGCGATGCTAAGTAATTGGCTTGTACTTCTGGATGAATGCGGCCATCAAAGTTACGGTTGCCCGACAACACCGAACACACCTTTAACCTGCCCTGTTGTATCGCTTCGCTGACGGGTTGAGGCAATGGACCAGAATTACCAATACAAGTGGTACAACCGTAGCCAACCAACTGAAAACCTAAGGCATCTAAATCAACATTAAGACCCGATTTTATTAAATAATCCGTCACTACCTGTGAGCCAGGTGCAAAGCTGGTTTTCACCCAAGGTTTAACCTGTAAGCCTTTTTTACGCGCATTTCGGGCCAATAATCCGGCGGCGATTAACACCGATGGATTAGAGGTATTAGTACAACTGGTTATCGCCGCTATCACCACCGCGCCGGCTTCCAGTACAAAGTCTTTATCTCGATAACGACAAGCAACACCAGTACTGCCATCGGCAACGGGGACTTGCACCGATGGACCACCCTCGCTTGCCAACTCGTCTTTACCTTCGGCGTCGATGTGGCTCACAGGGATTTGACTATCCAACCATTGGCGGAAACTGACTCCTGCTTGTTCAAGTGCAATTCTGTCTTGTGGCCTTTTGGGGCCAGCAATAGAAGGCACAATACTGCCTAAATCCAGTTGTAAGCTCGCGTGATAACAGGCTTTGTTGTCGGATGCGCTAGCCCACATGCCCATCTGTTTAAGATACGCTTTGATCAGCGCGATACGCTCTGGATCACGACCGGTAAGCTTGAGGTAATCTAACGTTTGTTGGTCAATCGGGAAAATGCCACAAGTCGCACCGTATTCTGGCGCCATATTGGCAATGGTCGCTCTATCGGCTAGGGTTAATTGATCAACACCAGCACCAAAAAACTCAACAAACTTACCTACCACGCCAAATGAGCGCAGCTGTTCGGTTACCGTTAACACCAGATCGGTAGCGGTAACTCCTGGGGGCAATTTACCGACAAACTCAAATCCGACAATTTCGGGTAACAACATGGTCACGGGTTGGCCTAACATCGCGGCCTCAGCCTCAATGCCGCCCACTCCCCAACCCAATACTCCCAAACCGTTGATCATAGTAGTATGAGAATCTGTTCCGACTAAGGTGTCTGGATACAATAGGTTATCGTCATCCTCTTTAACAAAAACCACTCTCGCCAGATATTCCAGATTGATTTGATGCACGATACCGCGCCCTGGCGGTACTACTTTAAAGTTGTCGAAGGCTTGCTGACCCCAACGCAAAAACTGATATCGTTCGCGGTTTCGTTGAATCTCAATGGCGGTATTTTTTTGCAGTGCTCCTGTTTCGGCAAACACATCGACCATCACTGAGTGGTCAATCACCAGCTCTACCGGATTCAGTGGATTAATCGCGTCGGCATTGCCGCCCAATGTCACGATTGCATCACGCATAGCGGCTAAATCGACCACTGAAGGTACACCGGTAAAATCTTGTAGAATGACTCGAGAAGGAACAAAAGCAATTTCGGTTTCTGACCAGTTATCCAGATCCCAGCGGGCTAAGGTTTCAATATCCTCTGGCTGGACAAAATCTGACTTTTCGTAACGCAGTAGATTTTCTAATAATATTTTTGCCGCAAAGGGTAAGCGGGTTAAGTCGTAGTGTTCAGCTAATCGATCAAAGCTGTAATACCGAAAAGTTTTTCCATTACTTTCAAGCTGTTTCAATAATTGCATAGAATGGTTCATTACTGATCTCCCTATAAACGTTTATTGGCACTTCATGCTAAGCTTAGTGAACACACTAACATATCCAAATCAAAAATCGAGTCGGAAACCTTATGAGTAAGATGCGTATAGAATATGACAGTATGGGAAAAGTACAGGTGCCAGATGAGGTTTATTATCAGGCGCAAACTCAACGCGCACGAGATAACTTTCAGTTTTCTGATCGGCGCTTTCCGACACCAGCGATACTCGCCCTACTCGACATAAAATCAGCTGCAGCACAGGCTAATAGCCAACTCGATTTGTTAGATAGCGCTATAGCCAAAGCAATTCAACAAGCCATTATCGCCGCTAAGAAGCTTGATTTTTCGCAGCATTTTCCGATTGATTTGTTCCAAACAGGCTCTGGTACCAGTTCTAATATGAATGTTAATGAAGTCATTGCCAGCCTCGCCAGCGATATTTTGCAGGCAAAGGTTCACCCCAATGATCATGTCAATATGGGGCAAAGCAGCAACGATGTGGTGCCTGCCTGTATTCATATGAGTACGGTGAGGCAGTTAAAGGGCTTATTGTATCCGGCTATTAAGGGCTTGAATGACAGATTAGCGTTTTTGGCCGATGAGTATTCCAATACAGTCAAAACCGGTCGCACCCATTTAATGGACGCCATGCCGATTACCCTTGGCCAAGAACTGCAATGTTGGCAACAACAGCTAAACAGTGCTCAAGCTCGAATTCAGCAAGTTGAGCTGAGCCTGCATCAATTGCCATTGGGCGGCACAGCGGTTGGCACTGGCGTTAATTGTGACCCCAATTTTGCCAAACTTGCATGTGATAATTTACAACAGCAAGATAAAATCCCTTGGCAGGCGGCGATAATGCCTGCGTTATATATGAGTAGCCAAGACCACACCTTAGCCATGGCTTCGGCGCTCAAAGGGTTAGCGGTTACGTTATTGAAAATCGCAAATGATTTACGCTGGATGAACTCAGGGCCTTTAGCAGGGTTACAAGAAATTAGCTTAACTGCGCTGCAACCCGGCTCATCGATAATGCCCGGTAAGGTTAATCCCGTGATCCCAGAAGCGGTAGCCATGATTGCCGCTGAAGTCATTGGCAATGAAACTACCATTACCATCGCAGCACAATCGGGTAATTTTCAATTGAATGTGATGTTGCCACTGATTGCCGACAAGCTACTGTCCAGTATTGATTTATTAACCCATGCCTGCCAAGCCATGACCGACAAAGTGTTTGCCGAGTTTAGCCCCAATGTAGAACATTTAACCCAGGCATTGGAGAAAAATCCTATTCTGGCGACCGCACTTAATTCCGTGGTGGGTTACGATATGGCCGCAAAAATTGCTAAACGTGCAGATAAAGAACATAAATCAGTATTAGCCATTGCACTTGAAGAAACCGATTTGGACGAAGAGAAACTCAAAGCGATACTCGACCCATTGCATTTGGCCAAGCCGAATTAATATTTATAATATACGAAGATAAATGTGCGCGGTTTATTGGAACAAAAAACAGGCTAACGATTAACATGACATACCGCGGTGTTGTGTATTTATTGCTACACAACATTAACCGAAAGACATTTCGCTGTTAGCAGCGGTTTAAAATACACATTGATTACCCTTGAAGCTGATTTTGTCACGGACCAGATCGATTCAATGGGTAATATCCCCATTTTTAGCTGAGATCAAAAGTAGAGACTTAGGCCACTAGTGCCAGTTTTTGCTTTGGTGGAACACCAGCAATTGCAGTATTGGGTCTTTCATTGTTATAAAACCATAGCCATTGTGTCGCATACTCCTGTATCTCGGCAATACTAGCCCAAAGATATTGGCTCAGCCATTCGTATCGCACAGTCCGATTATAGCGTTCTACATAGGCATTCTGCTATGGATTGCCAGGCTGAATAAATTTCAGTTCTACATTGTGCTTTTCAGCCCAGGCAGGTTCCTTACATACATTCAACATCTCTCAATACTGTATGTTTAGTTTTGCATATTTTATTAATGCGCGGATTAAAGGGGCGCTATAGTTTTTATCTTTATTGATTGCGACTTGTGTAGAAAGCTTTTTATATTTGAGGATTTCATCTACGATTTGTTTTGGAGTGTACTCATACCGAATGGATAAGCTGACTAGCATATCACTATCAAATCTCACAGATTGCTCCATTGCAGCGTTAATGGCACGAACGCCTTGAAGCTTCAATGCGATTTTACGCTTACGGGTGTTAATTAAGCTTTCTTTCACTCGGCGTTTATGTGTTTTGAACGCTTCGGGGGATTTTAAAGATTTTATGTCACTGATAATCATTTCTATAGAAAATGGCAAAGAAGAAGTGAGATAGTGAAGTAAATCTACTGCATTAAAACCACGTTTTAAGTATAAAATATATACTATCTTATCCCTGCGACATAATACCTCGGGATCGATGATTTCAAGCTCAACACTCACTTCGGTAAAGTCCGTCGTTTCATGTTGCTCATCAAGTTGGTCAGTAATGACAAGATTTGACAGGCTCTGATTAACCGTTTGATCTGCTAACTCATCATTTTCCGTTACATGCTCTGGTATTATCGCATGCACAACCTGATAGTCATTAAAGCCCCCAGATACACCTATAGTGACCGGTTTTTTGTCATCCGTGTTGTGTTTTTGATTAGGCATATAAACACTCAAGGTAGATACATTAAAAATAAAGTATTAATTATCATAAGCATAAATGGAGTTACATTATTAGCGCAAAATAAGCATTCACTTAATCGCCATAAAATGAATTACCTCTATTGTCGATATTATAGCCAACATCAACATCAATACTAAATGCTAGGTGTATCTTTAATACCAATGCCATTTTTATTGTTTCATACTTTTACCGTAATAAGACGTCTATGGCATTTTGCACTAAAAATCGGTAACACTATCTCAAGCGAATAGAAACATAACAGCCCTACATTACAGAGCTGTTATGAGAAACCAAGGTTAACGACTACTTGTCAGCCGTTTCAGGGTAAAGACTGTTCCACCATTGTGGCTCATCTTTAAGTTTCATATCAAACCAGGCCATGGTGGTGTTCCACCAATCAAAACGCGCCTGGCGAGTATTGATGTGATGGTCTTGATCGTTAAACTCCACCAGCTCAACTTCTTTACCTAATAACTTAAGCGCGGTATACATGTAATGGCTTTCACCTACAGGTACGTTGGTGTCGGCATTACCGTGAATAAGTAATAACGGCGTAGTGATTTTGTCTGCATGGTAAAGCGGGCTTTGCTCAACATAAAGCGCTTGGTTATTCCACGGGAAACTTCCACGACTCGCCACCCCAGAATACCCATAACCCCACCAGCCATGGCCCCAGTAAGATGACAAATTACTGATCCCTGCATGTGACATTGACGCCGCAAAGATATCCGTTTGTGTGGCTAAGTACATGGTCATAAAACCGCCATACGACGCGCCCATGTTGCCCACACGTTTTGCATCAACATAACTGTGGGCATTTAAGAATGCTTTAGTGCCTTCAATAATGTCGTCTGCGCTGTACTTGCCCCAGGCATTAACATGACGTCCGCTGAATGCCTGGCCGTAGCCGGTTGCGCCATTAGGTTGCAACACATACACCACATAGCCTTGCGCGGCCCACAAGTTAAAGGGCCAACGTCCAGTAAAGTGACGTCCAACCGGTGACGTGCCGCCATAATAGTACACCAATGCAGGGTACTTTTTATTGGCATCAAAATCGGCAGGTAAATACACGCGGCCGTCAATGTTATGTCCATGCTTGTTAGTAAAATCGAAATCTTCAATCTTACCGAAACGCGTATCGGCATAGCTTTGCTTTTGGCTGTCGAATAACACTTGTTTACGGCTTGAATTAAGCGACATGCTGTAAGCTTTTTGTGGCGAGGTTGCCGAGGTGCCAGCAAAGACTAACGTCGGTGTTGATTGTTTTGCAGCCACACTAAAGCCATCTACCATATCGACACCTGTATCGATTTGGCTAAAACGGCCTTTACGCTTATCAAATAAGTAAAGCGGTGAGCGATCGCCCTCGGTAACCGTTACCAATAAATCATTATTTTCAAGCTTAGTCATGCTACCAATGGCTGGATCAAAGTCTTTGCTTAATGCATTAACATTACCTTTAGCATCACGCCAATATAACTGGCCGTCATAATCATTGACCTCAATATTGGGGTTTTGCATACCCATGCCATCCATAAAGCGCGGACCAGCGGTGATGTACATGCCATCATCGGCGTATAATGCGCCACTGAAGCTGCGATATTCACCAATCAGAGTTTCGCTTAAATCCGCGACATTAAGTTCGATTAGCTGGGTGATGTCATGAGCGGGTTGTTTGTAATCGACAGGTGAACGAGTGAGCAACAAGGTGCCTTTATCGGCGTTACTGTCTAACAGCGAACTGGTGATGCTGTTGTCAGTAAGTTGACGAATAAAACCCGAACCCACATCTAATTGATAAAGTTGACTGTTGTTACGCCAATAGCTCCAACGATCTTCTAGTGCTTGGAAACGTTTAGAGGTGGCTTTGTCATCGGCTTTAAACGGCTTTTCCCAACTAAACAATAAGCTGTCACCAAACCACTGTAAGCCCGAAATATTTTCAAGCTCAGTGGCGGCAATATCGATGCTTAAATCAGCGACATTGAATAACTGAATTTGTTTGTTAGCCACAAACGCGAGGTGTTTTGAATCATCAGACCACACCGCACTGCTCGGGCGGCTATCTTGCCAGCGATAAATCACGCTGTTGTCTGGCAATTTGCGCAGCTCTGTCACTTGGATAGGCTTATCGCCCTGTGCCGCTTGGTATTCAATGGTTGATTGCAGTAAATATTTACCATTAGGCGATAAGATTAAGTTGCTGATGACCTTTGAGTCAAAAAGCTGCTCTGCCGATACGCGTTGTGATTTTTGCGCGCTGAAATCGAGTTCATCAACATCGCTTTTACCTTGCCAATCCAGACTAAAAGACATGTCTTTTTGTAAGCCATCTGCAAGCAACATGAGTTGATAATCACCGTTGGCGAATTCAAGCTCGACCTTGTCGGCTGATTTTACTAGCTGACCGTTAAGATATACCTGCGGGTTTTCAAGGCCTTTAACGGTTAATGTACCTTGCGTAAAGCGCTGTGTAGAAACCGGCAAACGATAGGCTAACCACCCCTCACCTTCTGCTTTGGCTGTCGCAGCTTGCCACGAAAGCGTTTGGTTAAATAGCTTAAGCTTATCGCCCTGCTGCTCTTGGCTGAGCTTCGCCACCACATTGGCACGCAAGGCATCGGCTTGAGCACTTTTAGATAACGCCGTAGCAGAAACTTGTGTTACCGGACCAATACGTTGAATGTATTTTGCGTCAATGTCGACGCCAAATGCCATGCCTGAAACTGCCATGGCTAAACTGGTTAACACCAGAGAAAAAGCTTTCATTGCACGTCCTTTTGTTTGTAAAAACCAGCTTGTATTAAATCAATTTTAATAGGCCAGTTAATTATTTTTAGTGGATTATTAATCAAATAACTGTGTCTATTTTCTATAATCGCTGAGGTAAACCAGGTTAGTGGTGTCTACCGGGCCGTCTTCAATATCAAGATCGTGTAACCAGCTATCGATAAACACATCATTAGCAAAAAAGTGGCTACTGCGCCCTTTTGCATTTCGAGGGAATTTACCCATAAAAACGCTAAAATCAATAAATTCGTTGGGCATTACCAACATTCCATCTTCATAACATTGTTGCTCTAAGTGCCAAGCAACCTCGTTTAAATGCCCTTGAACGCTGCGATCGCCTCGCGGATGAAATGCACAGGTAATAAATTTATCGTGGTATCGTGCTAAGGCTAAATCAGCCTCGACACTGTCCACGCCTTTTTTATTGGCTAAAAACATAAAGTTCGACACCATCATTTTCTCGAACATATTGAGAAAATCGATTTCATCACCCTTTTTTGTCGCCAAAAAAATCAAGCAATAACGGCTAACATAATCCATCACTAATAAGTATTTTTTGCGTTTAACGGTGACACAGTGCACCACCCAATGCCATTGAGTGCCATCGTGTTCTTGTGGTTCAACATCTAAGGGAAAAACAGGCGCAGCGACTGACTCTGCAATGGTTTTATGCGGTGCGGCTTCTAAACAAGACAACACTTCGCCTTTGCGAGTCACACTAAAAAATTCTGCAGCCGCTTTGGTACAGTTAAACACTAACATCAGCAATCCATCGAACATAAGCCAGAAATTAAGCTGATTATATCAACAACAGGATAATAACGACCACAACACACAAGGGATTAATTCAAAATCGTCGACTTAGTTTGTAAGCGCTTGTTATCGCTAAATCACTACTCTACAGCTAATACCATTCCGCATTAATAAGTGAACACTCAGAATGCGTCCAGCGGTTTTTGATTAAGACGTCGCAATGTAACCTGAGCTCGGATAATAAACGCCTTTCAAATAGCGAGAACGCAGAGCAAAAGCGGCTGGGGCATTCCTTTCAGGCGAGTTTTAAAAGGGCTTACACTGCGTTGCATGACTTCAAAAGAGAATAACTATTCATTCAGTCATACGCCTTGTTTAAGCCCTTTTAAATTCTCGCTGAGAGAGCATTTACTAACGCGCAATGGTATAAGTTATCTAACCGGACCTGATTCAATTAAAGGATTAATATGCAGATTATTCATCATGGCGCAGTTAATGGGGTAACGGGCTCTTGTCATCAGCTCGATATCAACCCACAACTTCCAAGCAGTTATCTTATTGATTGCGGGTTATTTCAAGGAGCGGAAACTGCAGGTAAAAACTCTGCAAACCAACTGCAAATAGACTTTAACATCGACACCATCAAAGCGTTAATCGTCACCCATAGTCATATCGATCATGTTGGCCGGATCCCCTACCTACTCGCAGCCGGTTTTAAGCAACCGATTTACGCCACAACAGCAACGGCGTCGTTATTGCCTTTAGTAATTGAAGATGCATTAAAAGTGGGCGTGACTCGCGACCAAAAGCTGATCCAGGCCTGTTTAAACCAGCTGAATAAACTCATTGTGCCGGTAGACTATAACCAGTGGGTTTCATTGCCGATAAACCTCAGCAGCAATGCGACTCAACCTGTTAAGCAAATTAAGCTTAAGTTTAAACCTGAGGGGCATATTTTAGGCTCGGCCTATGTTGAGCTTGACCTTAAAGGGCCAAATTATAAACACAGAGTGGTTTTTTCAGGTGACTTAGGCGCAACCTACGCCCCATTACTGGCAAGCCCCAAAAGCCCTTACCGAGCCGATACTCTAGTGATTGAGTCAACCTACGGTGATAAAAACCATCAAGGCCGTAAAGATCGCAGTAAACAACTCAAAGAGATTATTGAAAAAGCGGTTAAGGATAATGGCGTTGTGCTCATCCCAGCTTTCAGCATTGGCCGTACACAAGAGTTGTTATACGAGTTTGAGCACATTATTTATCGCAACAAGCACAACCCCATGTGGCAACATATCGACATTATTGTCGACTCCCCCATGGCGGCCAATTTTACTCAACAGTACCGTGCATTTAAGGATTTGTGGGACAAAGAGGCCAAGCGAAAACTGTCACAAGGCCGTCATCCACTCGATTTTGCACAACTCACCACCATCGACAGCCATCAGGATCACCTAGCGGTGATCAACTATCTAGACTCAGTCAACAAACCCGCCATCATCATTGCCGCATCGGGTATGTGCACCGGTGGCCGTATTAGCAATTATCTTAGCCGCTTTTTACCCAAGGCCACTACCGACGTATTATTTGTCGGCTATCAAGCCAAAGGCACCACTGGGCAAGACATCCAACAATACGGACCTCAAGGCGGCTATGTGTATATTGATGAACAACGTATCGACATTAAAGCGAGCATTCATACCATTAGCGGGTATTCTGCCCACGCAGACCAACACAACCTCATCAACTTTGTTAAACTCATGCACCATAAACCTAAACACATTCGTATCGTTCACGGCGATTATGAGGCCAAACAAGCGTTAGCCTCAGCATATCAAGCATTGTTACCCATGGCAGAGATTGAGATAGGTAAAGCATGACAACACCCAACAACAATCAATGACATTTCAGCGGTGAGATGACAAGTTAATGGCCAAATTTAACTCTGATGCCTGCGTTAGCAATAAAGCCATCGTTACGTGACCAAATATCAGTGGTCCATTGGCCGCTAGGCGCGCGACTAGGCAACAACATCGGGTGTTCGTCGGTTTGCTTCACATCGAGTAGGTTTTCTAAATTAATAAACCAACTGACGCTGCCCACTGTAATCTCACCCATTAAGCCTAAATGCCAATAGGGATTGGTTTCATCAATATAAGGATTATCATTTACGCGCTGCGTACCTGTGTAATAGGCCTCAAAACCTGCTCTAAAGTTGCCATGTTGCTCCCACATCGCCACAAAACCGCCAGAGTGTTCTGGGGTTAAGGCAATATCTCGTCGCCCTGTCCCTTCTGGAGACTCCTCGCTTGCATCTAAATATAAATAGCTTGCCGTGAGTTTAACATCGCCCAAATAATAACGTAGCAACACTTCAGAGCCGCGAATTTGGCTTTCACCAGATGCATTGACTAATCTCACGGCGTCTAATGTGCCGTTGCTGTTGTTAGAGAAAGACTCTAACGTAGTGACGTTATCCACATTGGAGCCAAACAAGGTCAAACTGGTTTCTACATCATCAAAACGATAAGTAAAATCAAGCGACGCTGTTTTAGCGCGTTCTTCTTGCAAGTTATCAATAGGCGCGAGCCTTGATAAACCAGCGGCCTCAATCTCTTCTACAAAGGGTGTTGGGGCAAAATAGCCTTCACCATAAGAGCCTCTTATGGTTAAGTCATTTGGGCGATAAAGCACTGACACTCTTGGACTAAATTGCGTACCGTATTCGCTGTGTTCATCAATGCGCGCACTGTAAGAGGTGGTGATTTGATCGGTTAATTCATAATCAAGCTGGGCAAACGCGCCGGGAACGTCGTAAGAATAATCAAACTCAGGGAAAGTATCTGAGCTAAAGACTTCAGATTGATACGCTAAACCAACCACCCAATCACTGTTGTCTGTGTAACCTGCAATACTGTTTTCAAATAAATAACTCTCATGTTGATCTTCTTCAATTTCAGTACCATAAACATGCACATGATCTTGCACCATCGCCGAGCCGCGTGTGGTCATGGTTAAGGTCTCTAATAACGGCATGGTAAACACCAAGCCGCCATCAAGCCTTTCTGAATCTTGTGATTGCTCAAATAAGGTGCCATCGGCTACCGTATTATCACCGAGAGTCCCTCCAGTGCGATCTTCGGTCATATAACCGCTGGTGACATACAATGTTTGTCCCGCTTCACCTTCCCAAAATAATCGAGGACGCACGGTATAGCGCTCATACCCTGCCAGATCGATCCAGCCATCGTCGTCAATATCTTGCTCGTCT
Organism: Shewanella inventionis; assembly: GCF_019931735.1. Taxonomy (NCBI): domain Bacteria; kingdom Pseudomonadati; phylum Pseudomonadota; class Gammaproteobacteria; order Alteromonadales; family Shewanellaceae; genus Shewanella; species Shewanella inventionis. The sequence goes on from NZ_CP082926.1 coordinate 3,929,522, forward strand.
TGATAATGCGCCCCAGCGGTAATCGACCCTTTGACATTCTGGCTCAGTGGCGACTCCACATAGGTGGTGACATCCTGACCATTGCGAGTGGTACCATTGACCAATACTTCACCACTTAATTCATCGCCAGGCGTGCGAGAAACAAGGTTAATCACTCCACCAAGCGCAGACCCACCATAAAGCGATGATGCCGAGCCTTTAATAATTTCAACACGGCTTAAATCTGTTGGCGGCACTTGCAACAAACCAATCGATGCCGCTTGGTTACCATAAAGCGGTAAACCATCAGCCAGTAATTGGGTATAGCGACCATACAAACCTTGTAAGCGAATATTGGCACTGCCCAGCGCTGGTGATGTGGTTTGTAATCTCACCCCGCCAGTTTCAGCCACCAGCATAGAAATGTTGCCAGGTCTCATTGCCGCTTTTTCTTCAATTTCTTCGCGGTTAACCACTTCTACACGGATAGGCTGTTCATCGGCAATTCGGCCTGAACGGGTAGCTTGTATCACAATGGTTTCCATTTCTTCTTCGTGTTCATGCTCATCTTCATGCCCCTGCTCATGATGATCAGCATCTGCATGACGTTCATCATGAGAGTCTGAGGCGTGTTGCTTAGACGTGTTAATCAAATGCACCTCATCACTTGCGTGACTTATCCCCACAACACTTAGCGACAAAACTAACGATGCCGTAGCACAATAGCTAAACATACAACTTCCTTATAACAACACATGATCTAAAAATGATATGATTGAGCTTAAAGGTTACAGCTACTGGAAGGTCAAGTTGAAAATTAGTGAATTGGCATCAATTGCCCAGGTTTCGGTAAAAACCATCCGATATTATGAATAAATTGATCTACTCCCCCCCCCGCAAACAACCCTCTCTAAATGACGATTACACTGACCCATTAGGCTTTCATATACAGTAGAGTTAAGTCGGCTTTAATAAGAAAATATCCGAGATCAAAGCAAAGCGATGTCGCGGTGTGGTTTATTCTCAGGCTATCGTTTCTCTTACGTAACCGTCTAGCGAACCACACCTCGCATCATTAATCTGCCTATTTGAAAATACCTGCTCAATGATAAATTTGGAGCAGGTGATGAAAACATACAGAACAGCGGCACAGTGGCTCGGTTTACTTCAGCAGCGCAGCAATTTCAAAGGCACTAATGTTGAATTCTGCCAACATCATAATGTCTCGATTACCACTTATTATAAACAACGTGCTTTACAGGCTGAGAACCAGCAAAAAACAACCTTACCAAAGCGCGCTACATCATCACGCTTTATTCAACTAAAACAAACCACCACTGACGTCTGCGAGTACACTCATCAAAATGCACTGCAGTTTGATACCCGCACCGGCCAACTCACCCTACCAGCAGATTTAGCAACGACCGATATCGTTGCCATTATTAAAGGGCTAATGGCATGAAGATGTTTGTTGATGTGCCCACCGTTTATTTATGTGCCGATGTGGTCGATTTTCGTAAATCGATTAATGGGTTAGCCGCCTTAGTGGAAGCTGAGCTTGAACTCCCAGTGCTCAGTGGTGCGCTATTTGTGTTTTGCAATAAAGGCCGTGACAAGCTCAAACTGCTTTATTGGGATAATACCGGCTTTGCGCTGTGGTATAAGCGATTAGATAAACATAAGTTCAAATGGCCAAAACTCATGTCACCCACCATGACATTAACAGAGCAACAATTACACTGGTTATTGTCGGGTTATGATGTCATTGGTCACAGCAAAATTGATGTCGCAGGTAAGCAACTACTTTAATATTTGCGATCGATTGATGATCATCAAAGGATGTTCATTTAGCACTGGAAACCCGCTGGTTACGCCTTAAAATAGGCGTCATGAAAAATGTACTCGCCCTTCAACAGCGCATTGCTGAACTGGAAAAACTGCTCGAAAATGAGCGGCAATTATCTTTACAAAAAGATGCGCAAATCGCTGCGCTAGAAGAACGCTGGCGCCTGGCCCAACAAAAACAATTTGGCAAAAGTGCTGAAGGCTTTGCAGGGCAAGGCGAGTTATTCAATGAAGTAGAAGAGATTGTTGAAGCCGTTGAGGCTGAGCAACAATCCATTAGCTATACCCGCAAAAAACCGGTGCGTAAGCCACTGCCAAAAGACTTACCCCGTGAGCAAGTTATCCACGACATTGAAGATAAAACCTGTGATTGCTGTGGCGGTGAGCTACATAAAATGGGTGAAGATAAGTCAGAAAAGCTTGAGTTTATCCCAGCGCAAATAAAAGTCATTGAGCACATTCGGCCTAAATACGCGTGCCGTCACTGTGATAAATCCTCGACTCATACACCGATAAAACAAGCACCAATGCCTGCGATGCCGATTAATAAAGGTATCGCGACGAGCAGTTTGCTCAGTCAGCTTATCACCAGTAAATACCAATATGGGTTACCGCTTTATCGCCAGGAAGCGATGTTCAAGCAATACGGTATTGAGCTCAGTCGCCAGACCATGAGCAGCTGGATAGACAAATCCGCCACACTGTTTGCACCACTGGTGGAACGGCTTAAAGCCGAGCTGTTAAAGCAGCCCACGTTGTTTGCCGATGAAACGCCACTGAAAGTGGTGAAATCCGATAAGGTGAACAGCTACATGTGGGTGTATTGCTCAGGTCGAGATTCACCTGAGCCAAACCATCCTACCCCCAATATCGTGCTTTACGATTTTCACAATAGTCGGGCGGCCGCCTGCGTGGTCAATTATCTTGATGGATATCAAGGTTACTTGCACGTAGATGGTTATCAAGCTTATGAAAAAACACAGGCAACCTTAACTGGCTGCTGGGCGCATGCTCGTCGTAAATTTATCGACGCGAAAAAGCTACAAGGGAAAAATAAAACCGGCAAAGCGGATGTGGTATTGAGCCTTATCCAAAAACTGTACGGCGTTGAGTCACGCGTTAAAGATAAAAGTGCGGATGATATATACACGACAAGACAAGCAGTCAGTGTGCCTATACTGGACAAGCTAAAAGCATGGCTTGAGCAAAACCAACCGAATTTAGTGGGTAATACCAAACTGATAGAGGCAGCTAATGACCTGGCTAATCAATGGCACAAACTCATTCGTTATGTTGATGATGGCAGACTGAGTATTGATAATAATCGTGCTGAGCGAGCTGTAAAACCGTTTGTGATTGGCCGAAAAAATTGGTTATTTAGTCAGACAGCTAATGGGGCTCATGCCAGTGCCACGCTTTACAGCATTGTGGAAACCGCAAAGGTTAATGGCTTAGTGCCATTTGATTACATCATGGCTTGTCTTAATGAACTGTGCCAACCAACACCGGATATAGACAGCCTGTTACCATGGAATTTTAAAAGATAGGTGTAGTTGCCCGGACGCTTACGTTTTATCAGAGAGAGTTAGAAGCTTTAAAAGAGTTATATTCCAGGGAAAGAATCTGAACGTACGAGATAACCGCAAAACGGCACGACTGGTGTTCTATCGAAAAAACTAGCTAGATTTTAAATTTTTCGAGTTAGTGGGGGAATACAATGACTTTATGGTGCATATTTGTGTTCAGTGTTTTGGCGGAACATTATTACTGATGCAACGAGGTCATTAAGCGTCGGTAAGGCTATGTTATTTAAGCTGAATAGTGTATTAATGCTATTCAGCTTTAGTGCAAGGGTTTAATTACCTGATTATCGATTTACGCTTGGCCTCAGCAAGCCAGCCTGAGAACTCAATCAACAGCTTGTCATAAAGCACATTGTCCGGTACTGTTTTGAAGTTATCAATAGGGAAAAAGTCAGTGTTATCAAGAAGGCGATCAGTGAAATCGTCTAGTTCTTCTAATATCCCATAATTGTGCCCACCAAGACCTACAAACTTCCAGAAAATTGGGTAATTGGCCGACTCGCGGATTGCATCTTTTATAGCTCTTGCCTTCGTGATGCCACCATCGGTAATGAAAACAACAAACACCGGTTCAAGGCTGTTTTTGAAGTGCTTAATAACATCAGCCATTACAGGTGGCTCATTATTTACCCCACCAAGCGTCGGCAATAATTCGAATAGCCCACGTTTACCCGAGTTTTGGATGCCAGAGATATAACCTTTAATGTTACTTAGCGACACATCAGGGTATTTTTTGTGGCGTTCACCAAATCCCCAAACTTCCATCTGTCCATCATCATCAAACTGTGTTGCCAAGACAGTAATTCGCTCTAAAACAGCTTGAACATTACCTTGCTTGAATTGCTGAGTCATAGAACCAGATGCGTCGAGAACGAAGGCGACCTTAGCCTTAACATGCTCTAGTTTGTGCTTAGCCAAACTAATACTCACTGGTTTGGCTAGGCTGATAAGATGCGGCGCCTGCTCCTGTAGCTTTTTCTCCAGGCTTACCCCCGTAGGCGGCTTGGACGCCTCTAGAATGGGGGTAGGGGTAGGTGCAGATTCATCATCCACATCGACACCATAGTTTGTCGCTAATGCCGCAAGGCCGCCATTAAACCCCATTCCAAGCGCTTTAAACTTCCATGCGCCATTATGCCGGTAAATCTGCCCGACGATTAATGCTTTCTCGCTGCGATTGTCCAATGGCACATTGAAACTAGCCTGTCCATCCACCTTTAAGCTAAGACTGGCAAGATGCCCGACCGTACTGCTTCCATCCACTACCATGGTCAAAGCAATTTTATCTACAGTGGATTCGACCTTGTCAGTGCTAAGAACATAGCGGCCACCTGTAGGTGTCTTGCTATAAACAACCGCCCCATTGGTTGATTCTGGCTGATTATAAAAAATGAAGTCACTATCACTTCTCACTTTGTCTTGGTTCGTCAACAAGAAGGCTGAGGTATCCACTTCACCAGCAAAGTTTACGCCGGGCTGATAGCAAATATCGATGACAAGTTCGCTACCATTTAAGCTAATGTTTTGACCTGAAATAAGTTCCATATTCCCCCCTAACTCGACTCTTATTAATATCCAAAATCACCGCCTCGGCTGACTTTAGTTCTAGCTTGCAAAGCCATTAAGCACTCATCACGCTTTTGCTTATTGGTAAAATTTATTTGACGTGAACCAAATGCACCGTGAATATAAAAGTTGACCCCTTTTTCCCGAGTGATATTGGTGATTAACTTAACAGGTATTTCTTCACACTCTCCCATTCGTCTTAGAAATTGAAAGCGAAGATTTTCGCTTGCACTTGCATTCGCAAGATCAAGTGGGATGATCATCATTTTTGTATCGTTATTGAAAATGACACCTAAGTAACGTACAGCAACCCTTTGAGCCATTTTGTAGATGGCGTAAATGCCGAGAACCAAAATAATGCCATTGACTGCAAGAGCATAATTGATGAAGTCTGGCGGCACTCTGGTCGTGACGTAAAACATTAGTATTAGCGTTGAGGCAATCATACCCGCACTGTAAACGATACATTTCATCAGCAACCCACTATCAAATACTCGTTGCGCATTGCTGTTGCTAAGGTACATTTTTTTAAGTTTTTTATAATGAAAAAATGAAAAAAACATAAATGGTAAGAAAATTAAAACGCCAATTATGACTAATGCTTGTCTTAACGATTCAATATCTGCTTTTTTGCTTCGAGCCATTTCATTAACCCATACTTGCTAATAAAAAAGGGCATCATTGATGCCCTTTTCGTTTACTGATAATTACGACAAGTTAACTCCGTGGGCTGTAGCTAGTGCGTGGAGGCCACCAGCGAAGCCTTGACCAACGGCTTTGAATTTCCATTCTGTACCGTGTAGGTATAGTTCACCGAAGATCATTGCGGTTTCAACAGAAGCATCTTCTGACAAGTCGAAGCGTGCCAGCTCAACTTGACTATCATTTACTTGCATAATCATATACAAAGGCAATTGATTTAACATGCATTTGGGTTAAGAAATATCACCATTAGAGACGATTTCAAACCTCTATTGGCAGTAGATATTTTTGACGATACCCAATCCACAAAGGTGTTATCTTTGGTATGAGAACTTGTGAGAGCATAAGTTTATGATAAAAATTAAAAAAACCTTTCGAATAATTTTACTGTATAGCATTAACAACCTAAAGGCTTAGGCGTAACTAAATATTCAATATGTTTGCTAAGAAAAATTTATCGTCATGCTGTCTGAAAAGTATTCAGTTTACAATAATAGGGATAATATTATATGAGCTATAAGAATTGGCCAATTTCGAAACAGATCGGGTCGCTCGCTTTACTTTGCTCGATTTTAATTTTTGGCCTAATGTCATATTTCTCCTATAAAACCGCATCAACAACGTTGAATGACAAGGCTATAAGTGCAATAAGTGCTCAAATGCAAAGCAATGCAGAGCTGATTAAATTACAATATGACAGCATGTTAACATTAGCTGAACGTAGTGCAGACATTTTCCGAACACTGTATCCCGAAAGACTCTACCTTGATGGCTCAACGGTTTCAATAGCGAACATTACTGCCCCATCATTAATGCATGGTACAGAGCAAATTAACACATCTAACACCAATGTTGATAAATACACTGAACTGACTGGCGGTGTTGCAACTATTTTTGTACGCAACCAAGATGATTTTACTCGCATTTCAACCTCATTAAGAAAAGCTGATGGTGAACGTGCAACAGGGACTAATTTAGGCACTGGGCATCCAGGATATCAACGACTCATAAAGGGTGAAGATTACCAAGGTTATGCAAAATTATTTGGCAAAGATTACATGACGATCTATCGACCACTTAAAAGCGAGAATGGTCAGGTTATAGCGATTCTATTTACTGGTTTTGATATTACTGAGTCAGTGGCTCACGTTCAACAAGCCATAAAACAACAAACACTCGAAGAATCAGGCTACTACGCAATTATCCGTAACTCTGACAATCACATTATCGTTCACAAAAATATCCACAATGACACCGTCTTTGATCCATCATTATTTTATGGACTGCCAATTGAAAAAGTCTTAAGTCATCGAGAGCCTCTTTATTATACATCTCCTAATGGCAAAAATATTTTTGCTTACTCCATTCCTATCTTAGGTTGGAATTGGACCATGACAGGCTTAGTGCCTGAAGCGGAATTACATGATGAAAGTATGGATATTCTGAAGCTTAACTTGCTCATAGCTGTTATCGGGATCATTTTAATCTCAGCCCTGTTATTCACCGTAATCAAGAGCACCATTAATCCTTTACAAAAACTTAAGTCAAAAATTGCCACATTAGGGCAAGGTGACTTATCACAACACTTTGAATTAAGTGATCCTGATAGTGAAAATGAAGTAGACCAAATCACAATGAGCATCAGTAATATGGCTTCAAATCTGTGCTCACTGATCAACTCATTGCAACAATCTGTAGTGATTTTGGAGGATCAAGCCCAAAACAGTTTGCAAGTGGCTTCTATTAATGGGGATGAAGCAAAATCTTTACTTCTTCAAACCGAACACATTGCTACAGCGATTGAAGAAATGTCGGCCTCCATTAAAAATGTGGCAGAAAATTCTGGGCAAGGAGCATTACAAGCACAAGAAATTGATAACGCTTCTAACGATGGGCACCAACAATTGACACAGGTAGTCACTGCAATGCAATCGCTGAGTGAGCAACTCACACAAACTCAACAGAACATTGAGGGAGTAAATCATGAGAGTGTGGCAATCAGTAAAGTAACCGAAGTGATTAATAGTATTGCTGAACAAACAAATCTATTAGCCTTAAACGCCGCAATTGAAGCGGCCCGAGCAGGAGAACAAGGACGTGGTTTTGCCGTGGTGGCTGACGAAGTGAGATCGTTAGCCAAACGTACTCAAGAATCTATCAGTATCATCAGTTCGACTATTAATAAGTTGCAAAAACAAGTTGAAATCACTACGTCACAAATGAAAGAGTGCCAAGAGTTAGGTTTATCTTCAGTTGTACAGGGAGATGCCGCTAACAATCAATTGAGTCAAATTAACGCTAACATCGCTGAAATGGCGATGTTCTCTTCAAGCATCGCAACAGCAACAAAACAACAAAGTACAGTGGCAGATGAGGTTTCTAATAGTCTTCATACTATTTCTTCACTTGCATCTGACAGTGATGAACGTGCAACAAAAGCAGTGAAAGGGGCCACTGAACTCACATTATTAGCCCAGAATATTAAAGGTCAAATAGGAGTGTTTAAAGTAACATAAATACAACTATGCCTAATGCCGTTCACTTAAGGTGAGCGGCATTTTTTTTTCTTTACGACTAGGTAGTCATTTTTATCTGGGCATTGCTGTTCATACACAAACAGGTGGGACCTGTGGTCGATTTAGTTAACTCTCCGACTAGGCAATCCAAGGTGAAGATGTTTTCCATAAATGGATCCACTCAGGAACTGAGCTAGCTGGCATAGGCCTTGCTATTCCGAAACCTTGTGCTAATTGACATCCCATCTTGAGTAATTGTCGACCATGCTCTTTGGTTTCGACTCCCTCAGCGATTACAGTTCGACCGAAAGTCTTCGATAATTCAATGACACTTTTTACAATGGCTTGATCATCCATATCATCTAACATGTCAATAACAAAGGATTGATCTATTTTTATCGAATCGGTCATTAGCTTCCTCAAATAACTTAACGATGAATACCCCGTTCCAAAGTCATCTAACGAAAAGCGTATCCCTAATTGTTTGCATTGATCAATAACCTCAGCGATGTGTTGAGTATCTTTGATAATACTGGATTCAAGAATTTCAAATTCAAGCTGACCTGCTTGAAAACTATTGTTGAGAAATAAGACTTCTTTTAATTGTTCAATGAAATCTTCATGTTGAAGTTGTAATGGACTAACATTCACACTAATGGGTATAACTAAACCCAAATCACGCCATTCGTTATGCTGCTTTATTGCCTGGTCAATTACCCATTTACCTAACTCAATTGCTAGAGGTTCCTCTTCAATGAACGGCAAAAAGCGAAATGGTGGCAAAAGACCTTCTGCCGGATGTTGCCAACGGATTAAGGCCTCTAAACCAACAATTTCATTAGTTTCCATATTGATTTTGGGTTGATAGAATAACAAAAACTCATTATTACTAAATCCTTGGGCTATGTATTCTAGCTCTCGATATTGTAGTTTTATCGCTACATCATTTTCAAAGTCAAATTCATGAATGCAATTTCTCCCTAGCTCTTTAGCCTTATACATTGCTTGATCAGCATGACGAATAAGTATGTCTGCATAACTATTGTCCTGCGGGAAAAAGGTCACTCCAATACTCACGGTTATAGAAAGCCGCGTATTTTCGATAATAAATTTTTCTGTGGTTGAGGAAAGTATTCGCTGTAATACTTCTCTGGCTTGATGCTGAGTGTTTAAATCATCAAGAATCAAAACAAACTCATCTCCGCCAAATCTGGCAAGTGTATCGTCTTCTCGTATTACGGTTTTAAACCGATTGGCTACGAGGCAAAGCAACTCATCCCCTATATCATGACCATAGGCGTCATTTACCTCTTTAAAACCATCCAAGTCTAAGAAAGCTATAGCTATTTGCTTATTATTCCGCTGCGCTTTGATAATCGCTTGCTGCATTCGATCAGCTAACAAATTTCTGTTCGGCAAATGTGTAAGCTGATCATAATTTGCTGCAAACTTTAACTTCTCATTTAACTCTTTTAATTCCTGATTGCGTTTTTCAAGTTTACGTTGATTCTTTTTTGCATCGGTAATATCTTGAAATATACCACTTAACTTTTCAACAACACCATCGACATAAGTGACATTACAGGTCGTTCTAACGTCGATTTTGCGTCCTTTTGTGGTATAAGTCTCAAGCTCTAAATCATACTCTTCACCAAATTGAATAGCAGCATCAAGTGCTTCTGATAATAATTTTTGGGAGTCGGGTAATAAATAACTTACTACGATGTCAACGTTAGGAATATATTCTTGCGGGGTTGTTTCATAAATTCGGTAAGTTTCATCTGTCCAAATTAAGTTATTGTTGTGCAAGTTGAGTTGCCAACCACCTAGCTTGCCTATTTCTTGAGATTCTCTCAATAACTCAGTTGTCGTTGCAAGTAGTTCTTCCTGCTTCTTACGAAAGGTAATTTCTTGGTGCATACCAATCATTCGTGTAGGTTTGCCGTCAACATCCCATGAAATAGCTTTGCCTGTAGACAATACCCAAACATAATGACCACTTTTGTGTTTCAAACGAACTTCTAATTCACAAAGTTCACTTTGGCCTTGACAGTGGTAATCATAATTCTTAATTGCCTTAGGTAAATCATCAGGATGTAATACATCTAGCCAAGTTTGGTAATCAACAGGCATTAACTCCGATAAGCTATAGCCTATAATCTCAGCCCAACGTTCATTACAAACAAGACCACCATTTTCAACACGCCAATCCCAGACACCAACATTGGTAGCATCTAAAACTAACTCATTAACCTCTTGGCTTACCGTATTCTTGTTCATGGCTTCTTACTGTTTGGGATAAAAAGTTATGGTTTGAACTAGCCTTTTATAAATAAGAGTTTTTAGCTTTCATAAATCAAAAAATAGACTTATTACTGTTTATACTTTAATAGTAAGGCTTTATTAAAGAAACAATATTCTTTAAAGTAAGGTAGACCTAACTATCAATTAAATCAAATCAAATAGTTAACAAGCAAAAACACATAACTACCACTTCTGACACCGCATTAAGTATCCGTTCCTCCAGAAGTATTACCAGTTGCTGCCCAGCCTAACGAAGAAAACCATGGTGCTACTGCTTCAAATTCTATACATACACCGTCTTCGTAACAAACCTAAACATTGAATGCTTCAAACTCACCATCGTTCATCGTCGGCACAATACAACTAATTATAGTAGTAACGACAAGAAATTATCGTGATAGCATGATCATCAGCAGCATAAACCTATTTTTGACATGCTCCCCGCCATGAATGACGGGGATCCCTGAATACAGGCGATAATAAATTACTTTATCATCGACTTTCTGCTGCTGATCGCTAATGCAATTCACTTCACAGACGCTACGGCTCTGCCCGAACCTGATTAATTACTTATGCCGCTTGCTCTAATTCGCGTAAATAGCGATTTAGGACCACTTTAGCAGCGTTTTTATCCGCATTATCTGAATGACCGCATGACAGACAGATAAATTCTGCCTGAGTTTTTCGGTTATTCTTTTCTGTATGACCACAGCAAGCACATTCACGGCTAGTATTTCTAGGATTTACTTCACCGTAAATCCCGCCTTTCCATCGCATTTTATATTCAAGTTGGCGACGTAATTCATGCCAGCCTTGATCTAAAATGGATTTATTAAGCCCTGATTTAGCCGCGACATTCTTGCCGTGATTTTCGCTGTCACCTTTCGCTGATTTACTCATATTCGCAACTTTTAAAGCTTCACAGATAATCATTGCGTGGTTCTTGCAGATTTCAGATGTCGCTTTATGTTGGTAGTCGTTGCGAATATTGGTAATGCGTTGATGCAGCCTGCTTACTTTGAGTTTTTGTTTCTTCCAGTTCTCGGAGCCTAAAGTCTTTCTCGATAACTTACGCTGTTCGATAGCTAACTTATCTTGATAGGACTTAAAAGAATGGACGCCATCAAAAACACCCTCGTTACCACAACAATCAGTGGATAAGGTCATGTTTTTGGCGATACCCATATCAATGCCTGTCATTTCACCGGGTACGTGCGTTGATAGCTCAATCTCAACCAAGCACATGATAGAAATATGCCACTCACCAACTGCATTTAGCGATACGGTAGCATTACGCAATTCACCAATTACAGGTTGGCTATTGTGGTAACGAACCAGGCCTAAGCCGTTAGGTAATTTGATATGTTTATTTTGGATATTGATTTGCTTTTTGGGCGCTGGGAACCGCATTGTTGAATGGTGCGATAGTTTGCGCGTGCGAAACACTGGAAATCCTCGCTTACCTTTTGACCATTCATCCAGTGCTTTTACAAAATCACGCTGACGTTGCTGTAAACAATCCGTAAACGCATCATCCAACCATGCCCGATGATTAAGTTTTTTCCATGATGTTAGTTGTTTGTTTAGAAAAGCAGAATTAGGAAAAGATTTTTTAAGCAACTTGCGATCTTGATAAGATAAATCATTTAGGTGCTCATAAATTGCTTTTTTGTCCGTGATTGCCACTGATTTTTTAATAATGTTAAGCACATAATCAAGGCTATCATTGAAAACCACACGCCCGCATCCCGCCATTTGAGCCAGTTTTTTAGCTTGCTCTGACGTTGGTTCTAATTTGAATCTGTAGGCTTTTTCAATTTCCACTTAATTTCAACCTTAGTTTGGCGTTCTAATTGGAGCACCGTTGAATGCTGATTTTACATGGTCTATTTGAGTAAATGATATGTTTAATATATAGTTAAACAATAAACTCAGTCAAGGTCTATTTATGGAATTAAGAAAAGGCAGGCATGTTGTTTACATGCTCCACGCTCATTTGATATTTATCACAAAATACAGGGGAAAGGTTTTCACCAGTGAGCATCTAGATAAGCTAAAAGAGATGATGGGCGATATTTGCAAAAATCATCAAGCAACATTATCAGAATTTAATGGTGAATCAGATCACGTACACTTACTGATTGATTATCACCCGGCAACGTCATTATCTAAATTAACGAACGCACTAAAGGGAATAACAAGCCGTGAAATGAAAAGGCGCTTCCCAGAGTTAAATCAGGTTGCATGGCGTAAAAATGCCCTTTGGTCTCCAAGTTACTTTGTTGGATCGGTAGGTGGTGCTCCTATCGAGGTTTTGCGCCAATACATAGAACAACAAAACAGACCTCACTGAACTCGCTTTCCCCGCCACAGGTGACGGGGCTACTCGCTCGTTATCAAGTTAAGCGCTAGATTTGAGCGGGTTTATTTGGTGTGGTTTGCTAGACACTTAAGTTATTATCAATGTCTTTCAGTGATTAGATACCATATTACAGTTCAAAAAACAATCGACAATATGCTAACATTATCTTATTACTTAGCATGATATAAAGAAGGGCAAACTCATGAGCAGTACACTCAGCTATTGGATGCCGTTTATCTCAATTGGCATCGTTATCATCGGTGGGTTATTCATGGGGATTTACCACATCGTCACCTTTAACTCTTTCAAGGCAAAACAAGCGACAAGTCACGAAGAAGATAGATAGAATGCCCTCCCTGTCTGTTCTGGTCTAATTCCATCGGACACTTAAAGTTGAGACTGTAATGGTCAATAAATTAAGAGGTCTTACTACAACCGACTTGCCATAAAGTTCGCAAAGTAGTTAATCTTTGGTAGATGGTGTGCATTTGGCCCAGAAGGAGACAATTATGTCTTTAAAAAATAGTTCGACAACAGCTCAACGTAAAGCAGATGGTATTCGTCGCCTTATCGCTGCACGTGAAGCGGCTAAGCAAGCAGGGACTCTTCGCCAAGTTTCTGCTGCATCACGTTAACGGCAAACGCCAGTGATACCATGCTGGCGTAATTTCTTGCTAACTTATCAACCGGCGGCAATGATTGACAAACAAATCACTAAACATAATCTTCAACCTAATATGACAGACACCTATGCATGCGTACGTCTGTTCTCATTTTAGCGTAGCGGTATGCTTAGTAAGTGTCTCTCGATTGCTTCAATCATCGACTTGGTAAGTGGTAAATGCGCTTTTTCTCTCGCCCAAATCTCATGAAAGCCTGTTACGGTTTGCTTGGCAGTATCTAACACCAATTTTTTTGGCAGCATGGCCTTAGCGGCTAAGTGTGACAACTCATCCAACGTGAAATCGCTGAATTTTTTGCTACGGCTAACCTTGAGCGACGCACTATCATCAGGGATATAGGGAATGGTTGAAACAAAGTCATAAGCAGGGCTTCACACGGTCAATGACGTTCGGGATCCCCAATTTGCGTTTACCGCCATCAGGTTTGTCGATCTCCACCCGCCTGACCGCTGAGGGTTGGTATTCACCTCGCTCTAATTGAGATTTACACTGTTGCCAGCCGCCTTGTTGCATCCAGAGCGGGAAGGCTTCGATGGTCATGCCATCGATGCCCGCCGCGCCTTTATTGGCTTTAACTTGACGCCAAGCTCGGTGTAGATTTTCAGGTTCGAGCAGTTGTTGGAATAAATCGTTGTTGAAGGCCGGTTGCATATCAATACGCTGCTGATAGTAATCGTCTGGCGACGTAGTGGGTATCGAGAAGTTTGACAAGACTCATCCTTCTTCTAAATGTTCAGGCCTTCACCATATCCCAACCATTACGATGGGCGTTGGGCTACTCGGCAACTGCTCCTGCGTTACTCTACCTCCTGCATCCATGCAGTCGTATGCCGTCTGCTGACTTCTGCTAAATCACATGCCAAGTTACCCCGTCATGCGCTACCGGTTTCCATCTGGTTCGCTCTTTTCAGTCGATGAAGTTGAAAAGCCAAGGCACTTATAGACCAGAGCCTTACTGGTTAATGACCGATCGCGTGTTAAACAGATCTCCCCACTCTTTATTGGTAGAGAAGGAACATGAACTTTCTTTGCACTGCTGCATCATTTACGGTGGCCATTAGATCACGTGGTTTCGTCGTCTTGTCCCCTTACTTCGTGGGGGAGGCCCTGCCAACTCACCTCTAGCCTACGCCTCATATGATGTTCTTGTTCATCAGCTCGCATTCTTTATCAATAAAAAGGCTAGCGGCTTCCTCCAGACCATACCTTGCGATTAAGCCCTTGCCATTCGCTAGTAGTTAACGTTTAATAATAGTATGTTATTCTCTTTTAGAAAGAGTAACGGTGACCTTCCTACAGAGGACTTTCACCTCATTAGTTCATGCCCATGCTGGGCGTACACAAGGCGCTGCACTCGGACAAAATAAGCTGCGTTCGTTCCTCGCTCCGCTTTATTTTGCCGGTGAGCTAGTCGTTATGTACTTTTCTGAAATCCTTCCTACAAATCAAACTTGTGCACAGTGTCATTATGCGTTAGTCTTTGTCTATGGATGCACAATGAGACAGTGCAAGTTGCAATGGCATTAGAATTTAAAGATAAGTGGTTAGAGCAGTTTTACGAGGATGATAAACGACATCGTTTAATTCCAAGTAGCATAGAGAATGCTCTATTTCGGAAGCTAGAAATCTTAGATGCAGCTCAAGCTGAATCAGACTTAAGAATTCCACCGGGTAATCGTTTTGAACATCTTGAAGGAAATCTTAAAGGTTGGTGTTCAATTCGAGTGAACAAACAGTATCGTTTGATTTTTCAGTGGGTTGATGGTGTTGCACTAAATACTTACTTAGACCCACATCAGTATTGAGGTAACGACTATGCGTAAGACAAAACGTCGTCCAGTTAGCGTTGGGGAAATGTTAAAAGTTGAATTTCTTGAACCTATGGGCATCACATCAAAAGCGCTCGCTGAAGCGATGGGCGTACACAGAAATACGGTGAGTAATTTGATTAATGGTGGTGTGTTAACAGCTCCGGTAGCAATCAAGTTAGCAGCGGCATTAGGCAACACACCAGAATTTTGGCTTAACATTCAACATGCAGTTGATCTTTGGGATACGAGAAATCTTTATCAAGAAGAAGCAAAGTTTGTAAAACCGTTGTTTGTTTCGCTGGAACAAAGCGCACGTACATAATCGGGTAGCCGGAGGTATCTAGCCTCCAGCCCCCACACCACCCTGCATGCGGCTCCGCACACGACTGAATGGATTCAGGAGGTAGAGCAACGCAGGAGCATGTTGCCGAGGGCGGTTCATTTAGAACCCTTAACAGCTTGGGCACAGCGACACGCGATTACTGTTTGATGTCTACGCACCTTATGTGGCCAATGCGTCACGCCTCGATGGCACATTAATGAAAAGCGAGGGGCTGGGATAACAACCTTGAACACTATAGACCCTTTAACTAGGTCTAAAGTGGTTTGGATTAAGACCTCATAGTAATAGATCGTGAGCTTACGGCAGCATGGCGTGACATAAGTAATAAAGCAAAAAATCTGGTTTCTTAAATTTCAGGCACGGCAATACTTAGGCCACTGGCCCAAGCATTGCTTGATTATGAGCGGTTTATTATTGGTATTGGTCGAGATAATTCCAAGGTAGGTATTTTTCAGGATGCTTTTTTGCATCATCCGCATCTCGTTGCAGTCGCGTAAAGTAATCAAATACATTGATGCCTGCTTCATTGCCTGTTGCTATCATCGACGTGATAACATCGCCAATGTTCGCACCGAGTAAGCTTTTACGAAACATCGCATTTTTTCTATCTCGCACCACTATTTTTAACATCGATTCTATGCGGTTATTATCTATTTTTACCCCTTCGTGATGGCAAAATAAACTCAGCCCGTCATAGTGTTTTAAAAAATAACGGATAGCTTTGCCTAGACCGCTATTTTTTTCAATGCTTTCATTAGTAAAGTGCTTTTCACCCCAACTTTTAATCGCTTCAAGTATGGGTAATGAATGTTGCTGATGGTACTCAAGTCGCTCGCGTGCGGTGAGTTCACGTTCAATGGTTGTCTGTTCATTGCGCCAAACTTCACCATAGAGTGTGAGTATATTTTCAACCTCTTCGGGGAAATGATTAATGACATCGACAAACTGGCGCCTTGCATGGCTATTACAAAGTGATGTTTCAACCTCGCAAGTACTTGGCTGATTACTGGCGAGCGCATCACTCATTAATATCGGTGCGACAGTGACTTGTCGTTTGTAGAGTATGCGGTCGATAAACTCACCTGCGTGCCCAATATTGGTTTCAAATAACACAATATCATGGCCCGTTTTTAAGCTGGCAATCACTCCTGATGTATAAACACCTGAGCGCAAGCGTGTTTTCTCGCTATTACGTACTTTCTTTTCAACTGGCTTGGCGTCAAGAATACGGTGGGTGGTGTCATCTAAGTAATAGTGCTTAGCATCGCCAGCCAACTCAAACAAGTGCTGGTAAACAGGATAAATCGCATCACAGACAAGCTCTACTTGGTCAAACACCGTCGACGCAGTGATGTTGACGCCCAATAGCTTTTGGATGTTGCCTTGACGATAAAAAGGTAGCCCTGCAAAGTATTTATAAATCGCCATTAACGCACGCGCAGAGTAACCATATTTTTGATGACTATTACCGTCATGTAATACTTCATCGGGCAGGTTTGCCGTGAAATAGGCACCACACGCATTGCAACGCAAGCGCTCCATAATATGTTGCTCTGGGGTAAAAGGCGTTTGCCCTGTAATGCGCAACAAACTGCCAGGCTCGACTTTATAGACCTTACCTTTCAAACATTCTGGGCAGCTATCCCCTTTATTTACTTCGTTTAACGCATGTTTGATGATAACCGGTTTGACCTGTGTAAAGTCTTCATCCTGTGTTTTTAGTTTTTTACTTTTCTTGCTGGTTTTTTTCTGTGCTTTACACAGGTCGCTTTGTTTTTCTGATGATTTTTCAATCCCAAGTAACTTACGTAATTTATGCACGGTGATACCGTGGTCAGCTAGCTTGTTTTGTGTTGTTGTTAATGTCAGTAACGCATCAAGCAATAACTGATAATCATCAGCGCTAAGCGCAAGATTATTTTCTTTGGCTTCAATCACTCGCTTGATTAAATCATCGAGAGATTGTGCATCGATATCGTTAAAAGGTTTTGCCACAATAAGCCTTTTGCCTGCGGGAATAAAAAAGAGGATGGAGTATGATCCCATTTAAAATGAAATCAAGCGGTTATTTATAATGGGTGGTAATTCCCGCTGAGCAATTGCCGTAAATGTTTGGCGTCCACGGACGTCATGGCACTATTAATGGTTGGCCAGCCAGAGAACTTGCCCTTAGATAAACGCTTTGTCATCAACCAAAAACCGTTATTTTCATAAGCGAGTGCGCGCACCATGGTTTTGTTACGATTAATAAAAACAAACAAGGTACCAGAGCGAGGCTCACAATGAAGGCGTTGTTTACACAGCGTAGCTAACCCATCAATGCCTTGACGAAAATCAGCGGGCTGGGTAGCAATCAAAATGTCGCTATGACGGGTTAAATGGATCATGATTTTATGGCCTCAATTAACTGAGCAAACCGTGTTTCGCTGACTTCGCCAGATACGGCTAAAGAATTGCCATTGTTGAACTTCAGGGAGATAGAAAGCGACTCGGTTATCGGCGTTGCATTGGGTAGTGAAATAAAGTGATTGGATACATCACTTGATGAGTTGGCGGTAAGCCAAGTATTGAATTGCTCATGACTAATACGCAACTTTTTAACAATGGTTGTTTTTGAATAATGCGGTAAAAGGGCGATCGCTTGCTGGCGCAAATTTTCAGGGATTGCACTACCTCGAGAAGGTTTATTGCTTCGCCACTGTTCAAAGTTAGCGAGGGTGTTAAGGAGTTTATCTGGCATCATTGTGACCGGGTTGATTTAGTTACAATGATTAAATCAGGTTAATTGAAATAAGTTGAGCTACGCTGCCGTAAGCTCACAATAGATCAAGTGAGCATGCCAAACACTGATAACGCCAGCAATGGCATCTCGACCAGCAAAATCTAATCCAGAAAATCTTCAAACATCTCAAAACCCATCATATCGTTCAACTGTCGCTGATGGGCCCGTTGACTTAACTGTTTACGTAAAGCCTGTACCGTAGTCAGACTATTAATCTTAGCGTATAACGCTTCAGATTCAACAATCAACAATGCACCATATTGTTCCAACGTTTTTGCACGCGATGCCTTAGATCCACCACCAAAACGACGCCAAATTTCTGATTTAATGTCGTTACCATGCTGCATAAATTGATGCTCTTGATTCAGTAATGCAATTTTTGAATGCAATGCGCCCTCAATTCGCTTTAGCATGTCATCATCTGCGGTGAGTTTATATTCGGGTAGATGTTCTTGTGCCATCATCAGTAATGAGAGCGCATCTTTATCTTTTTTAGCCTGCGAAAGCAGCTGCATTAAGTCTTTCTTTAAGGCTTTTTTCTCTGGATCTTGCTCTTTATCAGGATGAAGTTGATTGGCGAGTTGTCGATACAATTTCGTCATTGCCCTATCTTCAAATAATGATGAGTCCATCGGTAATTCAGACTCATCATTTCCAAATGAAAAGTCATCATTCATGTCCCAATCAGGTCCATCCCACTCAAAATCATCTTCATATTCATTTTCTGAATCAGAATGAATATCTTGGCTCATCATGTCTTGCATATACGCTTGAAAACGTTCAGGTTGATGAATCATATCAATTAGCTCTTCGTCGCTTAATGGCAAGTACTGACCAAACATGGCAAACAGATCTTCTCGAAGCGCCTCAAGTTCATCAACACTAACATCTAGCTTTGGCATGCTCGACTGATAATCAATCAATAATGACGTAAAATGCTCACGCAGCTCAGTCGTACTAATTGGATTAAACGGATTTGCCTCAAGTATGGTTAATTCCTCTTGAATCCAATGATAAAGCGTTTCCCTTTGGTTACCTTTAATCGTTTTACGTGGCACAAACGTCAACAAATGCCGGATCCACGTTGCGGTCGCTTTGCAAACAACGTGTTCTTTTGACTCAATGAGCGGTTTAAACTCTTCATAAAAATCATCTAACTTAGCTTGATAGCGTTGATTACGCGTTTGTTTTTTTTCGACGTCTTGCCACAATTTTTCAAGTTTTTGCGACTTTTTTTTGGATTGATGAAGAGCTGTGTCATCGATAATGGTCATTAATGTCATGCAGAGTACCCAAGTGAAACTTATGTTTATTTAATTAAATGTATTAACAATAATGATATCGTTTCATCAACCTTCACGCTAGATTTTTGCGACTAAATGGATGTAACAACCACGTACAGGGCACAGTAATTGTCACCGCCCTAGCAGCGTAGCGCCCTATTCTTAATATCTAGAAACTCGCAGGCTCGCCAGAGGGTCGAGAGTCTAGCAGTGACGAAGTCACGCCCTCACACCTAGAAGCGTAGCGGTATGCTTAGTAGGTGTCTCTCGATTGCTTCAATCATCGACTTGGTAAGTGGTAAATGCGCTTTTTCTCTCGCCCATACCTCATGAAAGCCTGTTACGGTTTGCTTGGCGGTATCTAACACCAATTTTTCTGGCAGCATGGCCTTAGCGGCTAAGTGTGATAACTCATCCAACGTGAAATCGCTGAATTTTTTGCTACGGCTAACCTTGAGCGACGCACTATCATCAGGGATATAGGGAATGGTTGAGACAAAGTCATAAGCAGGTGCAATCGATGCGGTGCGTTTGTCTTTATAAATCACAGACCAATTCTTCAAATGCATATCGGCATTGCCAATTAACGTATTGAACACTAACCTACGCGTAAATTCTGCGATGTCCTCATCTTGACCTTCGATACCAATAACCTGAGCAATATTCCGCATACTGGCTTTTTTGTATTTATCTTGAGGATAGACACCAAAAACTTGTGCAAAGTCCTCAATATGTACAGCTTGACCATCAACACGGTCAAAGCGTTTTATCGCAAAGGCCTGAGCATTTTTAAAAGAATTGCCATATTTGCCGACGCCTTCAGGAATATTGGCAATCTGGTCAATAGAAAGTAGCTGAGTCTCTGGCACCTCCATTCCCAACATTCGAGCCAATTCCATCATCGAATATTCATTTTCTGGCACAGCCTCAAATCGAGACGACGGCAATTTCACAATCCAAGAGCCACCTTTACCCGTAGCAGGAATGGTCAAACCGCCGTTTACTTGTTGTAAGGCTGAAAACTTCAACTGCACACCCGCCAATGAAAAACGCATTGGCGCTTCAACTTTCGTATCATCTTCAATGTCTTGATGCACATTAGGTGGCAGCGCTTCACCATCGGCCGCTTCAACTGTGATCGCACCGGCTAAATCCTGCCCTAGCACCCACAGTAGAAAAAATTCCCGCGCAGGGTTCACACCGGCACGCTCTGCAAGGTAATGGCGCATGGTTTCTTCTGGCAAAAGATTAGAGAAAAACGGGGTTAACTTGGTTTGGGTCGGTTTGAAATGGGTCAGTAAGCCACCTAGCGGATCTTTAAAACCAAGCCCTAACACGGGCCGTGAACCATCATTAATGTATGGATCCATAAAGGCAAATAGCGTTCTGTCATTGCCCACATTAGTGATCGTTGCGATGGGTTCACCATAGAGCAAAACGTTTAACGTAGAGACATTATTAGTCATCGTCGTATTCCTCTAACTGGTATGCTGGCGACATTGGCTCACTTTCATCACTAAGACCGTTATTATGAGTCGCGTTACTACTTCGAATGATCGACTTAATTGCAGGAACAGTCTTTCTAGGTGCGACAAATAACTCTAGGTCGAGTACGCGGGCAAGTGCGATCAAACTGGACATTCTTAAATCAACGTCACCAGACTCAATTTTCGATATATGGCTTTGCGGTACACCCGAACGAGCGCTCAGCTCTCTTTGGCTAAACCCCTTACGTATCCGAGCGTCTCGAAGGCTCCCTAATATCTGCTCTGTTACATAGTTCATTTCAATATATCTTAATGTATCACTAAAGAAAAATTATATATAAAAACATATCACTCTCACCAAAAGAACACAAGAACGATTAGTTATTGCACATCAACAAAGGTATAGCGATATATTATTATAGATAAAACATAACGCGCTCACTTGCTGTAAACAGGTGGCCAATGGACAGTATTAGAATAGCTTACAAAATACCTCGTTTTTAAGGATCGAGTCTTTAGTCACATTCGCTCGGTGTGATCCCGCTTCATCAGGACCACACCATCACCCGTTGAAGCATGGTTCTGATACAAAACCAAGACAGGCCAACATAGCTTTGCTATGTACGCTATCCATCTCCCACCAAACGCTCCTTAACTACGGTTGGAGAATTTCGCTAATTCCGTTAAACACAAAATAAACTGACTAAGTCTATTTAGTAATAGCTCTGGAATCAAATCTACAATTATGACACTTTTTAGTGTCATAATTGTAGACTTGCACCATGCCAAGATTAAATCTACAATTATGACATGTTTAAGTGTCATTTGTGACAACTAGAGGGGTATTGTGAAAAAGGCTGAGGCAATTAAAAAGCTCATAGAATATGACAAGCGTGGCCGCTGTGTTTTTACTAGTTCAGATCTGGCCAAAATCTTTCATCAAGATAATGAGCGTGCATTGCGGGCGGGAATTAAACGTTTGCAAGACGATGGCTTACTCACTCGAATCATTAATGGTGTGTACTTATACAATTTAGCGCAGTCGAAAGGGAGCAATACGTTGGAGCAAATTGCTAAAACTATTCGACGTGGAGAATATAACTACATTAGTTTGGAATCTGCACTTTCTGATTTTGGTGTTATTTCGCAAATTCCAGTAGATCGGTTAACTGTTATGACAACTGGACGTTCCGGTGAATTCAAAACACCTTTAGGTACAATTGAATTTACGCATACGAAACGAGACCCGATGGACATTCTAGATAATACCCGTTTAGTTGGTAGACCACTTAGGTTAGCGACGAAACAAACTGCATACAGAGACTTAAAACGAGTTGGCCGAAATACACATTTAGTAAGCAAGGAAGGACTATATGGGAATTAATCAAGAAAATTTCGCGCAATTGGTGAATAAAGCAATGCAGGTTGAACATGTATCTCACATGCGATCTGTGATAGAGAAAGAGCTCTTACATTACTACATTTTATTTGCGTTAGAGAAAGGTGGGCTTCTAGACAAACTGACCTTTCAAGGTGGCACTTCGTTACGACTGTGTTATGGGGGCAATCGTTTTAGCGAAGATCTGGACTTTGCTGGCGGGAAAGATTTCAGCTCAGCAATGTTAGCAGACATGAAATATTGTATAGAAAAGTACATTGGCGAGCGGTACGGGCTTGAAGTGACGGTAAAAGAGCCAAAGGAGCTAAAGCAAGATCCTAAATATGCGGAATTGAGCATTGATAAGTGGCAAATAGCAGTCGTGACTTCTCCTGAGAGAAAAGACCTACCAAAACAGAAGATTAAAGTAGAAGTGGCAAATATTCCAGCCTATACGAAAGAACCTCAACCTCTTCAAATAAACTATGATTTTTTGCCTGATGGATATAGTGATACGTTAATTTTGACGGAGAGCTTGGATGAAGTCATGGCGGATAAGATCATTTCTTTACCTGCCACTACGAGATATGTCCGTCATCGAGATATATGGGATTTAGCGTGGTTACAGCAGCAAGGCGCGACACTCAATATGGACTTAGTGAAAAACAAGGTGTCAGATTATAAACTTGAGCAATTCGACAAAATGTTGGAAAACTTTCTCGAACGACTTCCTGATATTGTGTCTAGTGAAGCGTTTATTGCAGAAATGAAACGTTTCTTACCAACAGATGTATTTGCTAGAACCCTGGCTCAGGATAAATTTCAAGTCTACTTGCGAAATACGTTGACGAAACTGTTCAAAACTGTGAGTAACGAATTACTAGGCAAAGTCACTACTACTGAATTTAGAATGTAAAAAGTGGATGAGCAAACTGGATTTTCAATAAAAATATCTTTTTACTCAAGAAGACTATCAAACATTAAAGGCCCCAGAGGTTCTTGAACGAGTGCTCGATGCAATCTCGCTTGCTTTAGCTGCGAGTCAAGTCGAGCGATGTTGACTTTACTATTCATTTCATCATCATGACACTGTACATAATTACAGTGAAAGGTAAGTATGCTAACCGGTATCAAATTACGGGCGAACCCAACATCTAATCAAAAGTTGATCTTAAGTCAGTGGATGGGTTGCGCTCGATTAATTTGGAATGCCAAGGTTGATGAAGAAAAGTATTACCGCACTTTTGCGCGAAAATATCATCCGATTGGCACGTATGCTCCTGTTGATCAGAAAGCATCGCAATTCAAATCAAAAGAGCTAACGCCTTGGCTGTCAGCTTGTCCTAGCCAGATAATCCGCAACAGTGCTGTTAACTGGTATCAGACCTACCAGAAATTTATGAAAGGCAGTTGACATGCTCCCCGCCATGAATGACGGGGATTCCTGAATACAGGCGATAATAAATTACTTTATCATCTACTTTCTGCTGCTGATCGCTAATGCAATTCACTTCACAGACGCTACGGCTCTGCCCGAACCTGATTAATTACTTATGCCGCTTGCTCTAATTCGCGTAAATAGCGATTTAGGACCACTTTAGCAGCGTTTTTATCCGCATTATCTGAATGACCGCATGACAGACAGATAAATTCTGCCTGAGTTTTTCGGTTATTCTTTTCTGTATGACCACAGCAAGCACATTCACGGCTAGTATTTCTAGGATTTACTTCACCGTAAATCCCGCCTTTCCATCGCATTTTATATTCAAGTTGGCGACGTAATTCATGCCAGCCTTGATCTAAAATGGATTTATTAAGCCCTGATTTAGCCGCGACATTCTTGCCGTGATTTTCGCTGTCACCTTTCGCTGATTTACTCATATTCGCAACTTTTAAAGCTTCACAGATAATCATTGCGTGGTTCTTGCAGATTTCAGATGTCGCTTTATGTTGGTAGTCGTTGCGAATATTGGTAATGCGTTGATGCAGCCTGCTTACTTTGAGTTTTTGTTTCTTCCAGTTCTCGGAGCCTAAAGTCTTTCTCGATAACTTACGCTGTTCGATAGCTAACTTATCTTGATAGGACTTAAAAGAATGGACGCCATCAAAAACACCCTCGTTACCACAACAATCAGTGGATAAGGTCATGTTTTTGGCGATACCCATATCAATGCCTGTCATTTCACCTGGTACGTGCGTTGATAGCTTAATCTCAACCAAGCACATGATAGAAATATGCCACTCACCAACTGCATTTAGCGATACGGTAGCATTACGCAATTCACCAATTACAGGTTGGCTATTGTGGTAACGAACCAGGCCTAAGCCGTTAGGTAATTTGATATGTTTATTTTGGATATTGATTTGCTTTTTGGGCGCTGGGAATCGCATTGTTGAATGGTGCGATAGCTTGCGCGTGCGAAACACTGGAAATCCTCGCTTGCCTTTTGACCATTCATCCAGTGCTTTTACAAAATCACGCTGACGTTGCTGTAAGCAATCCGTAAATGCATCGTCCAACCATGCCCGATGATTAAGTTTTTTCCATGATGTTAGTTGTTTGTTTAGAAAAGCAGAATTAGGAAAAGATTTTTTAAGCAACTTGCGATCTTGATAAGATAAATCATTTAGGTGTTCATAAATTGCTTTTTTGTCCGTGATTGCCACTGATTTTTTAATAATGTTAAGCACATAATCAAGGCTATCATTGAAAACCACACGCCCGCATCCCGCCATTTGAGCCAGTTTTTTAGCTTGCTCTGACGTTGGTTCTAATTTGAATCTGTAGGCTTTTTCAATTTCCACTTAATTTCAACCTTAGTTTGGCGTTCTAATTGGAGCACCGTTGAATGCTGATTTTGCATGGTCTATTTGAGTAAATGATATGTTTAATATATAGTTAAATAATAAACTCAGTCAAGGTCTATTTATGGAATTAAGAAAAGGCAGGCATGTTGTTTACATGCTCCACGCTCATTTGATATTTATCACAAAATACAGGGGAAAGGTTTTCACCAGTGAGCATCTAGATAAGCTAAAAGAGATGATGGGCGATATTTGCAAAAATCATCAAGCAACATTATCAGAATTTAATGGTGAATCAGATCACGTACACTTACTGATTGATTATCACCCGGCAACGTCATTATCTAAATTAACGAACGCACTAAAGGGAATAACAAGCCGTGAAGTGAAAAGGCACTTCCCAGAGTTAAATCAGGTTGCATGGCGTAAAAATGCCCTTTGGTCTCCAAGTTACTTTGTTGGATCGGTAGGTGGTGCTCCTATCGAGGTTTTGCGCCAATACATAGAACAACAAAACAGACCTCACTGAACTCGCTTTCCCCGCCACAGGTGACGGGGCTACTCGCTCGTTATCAAGTTAAGCGCTAGATTTGAGCGGGTTTATTTGGTGTGCGGTAAATGTGGACACACTGACAATGCAGATAGCAACGCATCATTGGTCATTAAAAAACGGGCAATTAATCTAATTTTAGACACTGGAACGGTGTTGTCTGACGATGGAGTTCTTCGAACTAAGTCAGATAGTGGGCGTGGAGGAAATCGTAAGACTAGTCGAGTCAAAAGCTCGACTAGCGGTGTCCAACGAAGCGTCAAAAAAGAAGATTTAGCGGCTTAGGCTGTTATCTTGGAAGCTCGCTGCTTTAGTTGCGAGTAGTTCACAATAAGCCAGTCGCGAGTATGTTAATGTCAGAATTAAATGGAATTAGTACTAGGATCATGCTCTTTTACTTAGGGCGTTCTGTGGTCACAAAATGGCGCTTGACTTTTTGAGCGTAAATCGTGTCAATAAATAGTGTAATAGCTATTTTATGTGCTAATATTGTTTCAATAAATTAGTTTTACACTCTTTATTGAACCGAAATGGATGCATTATGCCTAAAGCAATTACGCTTCAAATTAACTACGCTTTTGAGTGGCATGATGTTGCGACTATCGAGTTTGCAGAACGCCTTGATTCAAACTTTTGTCGACTGGACTATGAAACAGATCATGTGTTTGCACACTATGATGATTTTGCAGAAACCGCAGTCAGCGTCTCTTTGCCAAACGACACCATGCCCTATCGAAATAATAAAAACTGGTTTCGTTTTTTAGATGACATTATTCCCGCAGGCTCAAGTCGTAAATATTGGCTACGAACACTGCGCTTGCTCGATGAAGATAAGCTTACCAGGAATTTTATCCTGTTATCTCAAGGTACTATCGCACCGATAGGCAATATCAGGGTGAAAGAGTCGGTACCCGCTATTATTATGAACCCAATACCAGTAACGTTTAGCGTTGAGGATGTCTGTAGGCTTGAAGTCGACTTTATCGAATATGCACAGGCCAATGGAGCCGCTGCCGGCGGTGCGTCTGGTGCTGGTGGTGCGGCGCCTAAATTACTTCTTCGCTGTGATCCAGCTGACAGAGTGTGGATCGATACCTTTCAAGATAATCCAAGTAATATAGACACCCGATACTTAGTTAAATTTCCAAGAGGAAGCGCAAGTATCGACCACGATATTTTAAGGGCTGAGTTTCACTTCTATCACGAACTTAACGCGCTTGGTTTCGATACTATACCCATTGATGAAATGCGGTTGATAGAGAGCGAGCGAGGTCCATCACTTTGGTTGCCAAGGTTCGATGTTGCAACAATAGGCAATAAACAGCAATTGCTTGGTATGGAGTCAGTTTACTCTGTTTTAGATATTGCTCCAGCGACTATGATGGAGCATGGCGAGGTGATCCGCGCTTTGATAGAAGTGTTTACTTTAAAAAGCGATAACAGTGAAACAACAACGTTTCTCGATGTAGAGGATGGAATAGCCGCGTTTGTTATCGAGTGGGTTCGCAGGGACTTGCTTAATATTGCTTTTGGTAATTCCGATAATCACGGTCGTAATACGTCATTCATCAAGCAGAACAATCACGTATCCCTCGCGCCTATCTACGACTTTGCCCCCATGAAAGCCGATCCAGAAGTGATATCAAGGACTTTTATATGGGAGGCGGGCCTTGAATTAGGTGGACAATATGACTTTGTTAAAATCGCTAATAGTCTTGCCGATCTTATTGAGCCAAAAGCCCTTTTAGATGCATTGGCTCAAACAGCAATAGAATTAGTTGAACTCAAGCAAAGGCTGGGAAACCGAGGTGTTCCCCAGTCTATTCTCTCTTTCCCAAGTATGGGGTATGAAAATTTAGAGAAGAAATTCAAAACCTGGAAACTACTATGACAGAAAAGGCCAAAATGTCAGCCCAAGATAATCGTCATGGCCGACTACCACTTTCTGCGAAGCGTAAAAAATTGCCGAGCTCTGTCAAAGATGAGCTTATGAAAAGTATTTGCATTGAGCTTATTACCAGTCAGATCACGACGGGTAAGGCTTTGCAAAGGTTGCGTACTGAAATGCTATTCGCTAATCAAGAGCAATATGCCAAAATGGTTGGCATTACAAGGAAGGCATTATCTGAGATTGAGGGAGATAAATCGAAAGCTAGCGCATTAGTTTTAGGCAAAGCCCTAAGGGGGGTTGGACTGGAGTTATTAGTCTTACCAAGAGATAAGTTTTTACAAGGTGAAATCATCAGTTATCAAAGCGCAACTGATGGTTCTGGCAGTGAGTAATCAAAGTTTGGTGTGGGAACTGAGAAAAAAGCAACCTGGTCTTTAAAACAAGAAGCCAATTGCTATTTAAGTAGACGTCTAGATCTATCCTTTAAGCCATCAAGAATTGTATCCCTTATATGCACTGGAAAATCTTTTGGTAACTGTGAGTTAACTTTAGTGATGACTGAGTCAACTGAATTGGCTATCTCATTCATGATATCAGCCATAGTTGCAGTATCAAAGCCAACGGCTTTTGCGGTTTGAATAAAGTGCCTTTGGAAAATCTGTGCTATTTGGTACTTCTTACCTTTTGTCGCTTTAAGCCCCATAGCCAGCTTTGCATCGCGAATATTTAACCCTTTACCACCAAACACAGGATACAAAGATAAAATATCGTAAAAAGGGGTTAGTCGATATCCGCCACCCGCCTCAATAAAAAGTGAGAAATTTTTAGCGTGACCATCGGTTGCCGCTAATAGCCAAAACAGCACCTGAGACTTCATGAAGTTAACTCGATCTTGCTCTGAATTGGTGGAGCCCAATAAAGATGACATAATAAGCTCAATATCGGGGCCGCCGTGGCTTTCATATTTTCTCGCTAACGGAATGTTTAATGCTTGGCAAAAGTCCTCTTGGGGCAAACGCATAATCCATTTACCATCAGATGAGAGCCTACGGTCAAAGCGTTCCACAGCAAGCGCCTTAACATCACCCACCTTAATGACAGAGCACTGCGGTACATCTAAACCAAACTCCCTCACAATCATCATACATAAGTATTCGTTTTCAACACTGTCAGACATATCAAGAGTGTGTGAATGACTCTGTATCGAACCTATGGGTAGCTTAATGATGTGCGTTGTCGGGGTCGCCTTAATAGGAAGCCGCCACTGTCCCTCTAGATTAAGTAAGGCCGTTTTTTCTTGGGCACCTGCTATCGATATTCGAAAGTCATCCTCATCGGTTAACATGCCTAGTGGAATATTCGATTGATAACCCTTTAGCACTCTTTCCAATTCTTGATCCGATAAAGGTTTAGACTCAATTTTTTTAATATCAAATGGCTGCTGATCATGCGGTATGAGCTGCAATGCACCAACACTGTCTTGACCGACTTTGGCCAATAAATCGAATGCTTGGGTCGATTGAGCATTATGGCGAGCAACAATTCTGTTTCTCACCTCTATATTATCTGGGAGTAGATTATCGAAGAAATTGTAAACCTCATCACCTTTATATGCTTGCTTGCGCAGTGGCATAGACAAAGAGATGGGGCGACTATTAGCGGTATCTAACCATTGCTGTTCATACTTAAACAGATGGGAGCCTGTGGTCGATTTAGTTAACTCTCCGACTAGGTAACCATTCATATAAACATCAAGGATAGCCATTACCACTCCTCCTTCCATTCTTGCTCAGTCGGTATGGCTTTATCATCTACAAGTTCACCCCCTAACTCTGGGTTTCTAACCTTAATGTCTAGCTCAAGGTTTAATGCTGATAATATTTTAAACAGTGTTTCTAATTTAGTAGAGTCAGGGTTCTGCTCAAAGCTAGAAACCGTATCCTGACGAATGCCGACCTTACTAGCCGCTTTACTTTGCGATAGCTTCATATTTAGCCGCGCATCTTTAAGATACGCACTAAGCTGCTTTGAGTTCGTCACCTTCATAATCACTTTACCTATATAAACAGTCCCAATATCACTTTACACGCTACAACAGGTAAATCAAGTTTTACACGCCATAACCGTTAAAACGACCTTTACACGCTATAGACGTTAAATATCTAATTACATGCTAACGTGTGTTGCCATAAAAGAGACTGACTAAGAATATGAATGAATAAAAAGAAATACCAAGGGGGGGATTTGCCCATAAGAATATCAGCTTACAGACCAATTAAAGTGGTACTAAAGTGGTGACTAAATGTAATGACCACAAAACAAAATAACAATAACCTATTGAATTAAAGATAAAATAAAACTTGCACCACATTCAGCTCCAGAATATAGAGTAGGAAATTATTAACCTTTACATAGGGTTATAAACCTTCAACCACCGGTGCGCGATGCAGATAAACACTGGGAAGCTCACAAAACATCAACAAACTTACAGGTCTTTTATAATCTCAAGCAGATAGTGTCGGGGTAATGCGCTGGGGGAAGACAATAACCCAGTTTGATGCTGAAAATGGATAACCTGGGATGAAGCACTAGGTTGAGTTGTCATCGCCGTCGGCGAGGCTATTGTGGCCTGAACAAACGGCATAAACTTTGGACTACTTGTTTTAGCCATATCCGCTTTGCGGGCGTAAAACCTGCTTAGACTAAGCTTATGTTGACGGCAAAAATGTGAAATCGTTAAGCCGCTGGCGGATTGTTACTGTATCAAAGCAGCCCAATCCTCATCTGAACGTTTAGACATATTAACTCCTGATGTAATAGTCAGTCGTTAATATAGGAAACCAATACGGGTTTCAGAAGATGTACTTGCCCGGATGCTTACCGTGGAATGTTGATTTGAGCAATTTGGATTAATGTTTCACTGCTTCATTTGCCGCTTACTATGGAATCCATTTATTGCTTGACTCGCCCATTAATGGGCGAGATTGTGCAAGCTTGATGTTCAAAATTAAATAAAGAGTAACATGCATGAAATAAATCCAACAAGCACTTTTATGCGCATAAAAATGTAAAAAATCACACTTTTATGCGCATAAAAGTGTAAATCGAGCTATAGTATAGGTCGTTAACGACATTAATTGGCGAGAAATAACAATGCAGCGCAACTTACTAAACGCCCTAATAGCATGGAAAAAACAACCTGTGCGCAAGCCACTATTGATTGATGGCGCAAGACAAACGGGTAAAACCTATCTGCTGCAGGAGTTGTTTGGTAACACCTTTGCCAACATCCTGCGTATCGACTTTCTTGAAAATCCCGCCTACAAAGAAGCGTTCGATGGCTCACTGTCACCTGATGAGCTATTAATGAACATTGAGCTTTTGACCAATCAGGCATTCAACCCAGAAACCGATCTGCTGATATTAGATGAAATTGGCGAATGTGAACGTGCCGTTACCTCACTAAAGTATTTTGCTGAAAAAGCACCATCCTATTTTGTCGCGGCTAGCGGCTCGAACATTGGCTTGCTCAACACCTTCCCTGTGGGCAAGGTTGAACAATACAATTTACGACCACTAACCTTCCAAGAGTTTATTTACGCATCAAGCGAGCAAGCACTGATCAAAGCGTTTGATAGTCAAGCAAGCACACCGGCAGTGCACACGAAATTGATGGATAAACTAACAGACTACTTTTTTACCGGTGGTATGCCGGAAGCCGTTTCGGCTTGGTATCAGTTAAAAGATTCAAGCATTTTAGAGCGTGTTGAAAAAGTCACTAAAATTCATGCCGATTTAGTTGAAGGTTATCGCCGAGATTTCGGTAAGTATGCGGGCAAGGTCGATGCCACACTGATTGAATCTGTGTTTAATAGCATTCCAGCTCAGTTATCAATTGGGAGCGATGAGTCCGTTAAACGCTTTAAATTTAAACATGTGCATGAACGTAAATCTCGTTATAGCGATTTTGAAACCGCAATTCATTGGCTTAACTTTTGCCGCTTAGCCTTGCCAAACTACCCTATTGAAGGATTGCCGAAATCACCTCTGGCGGCCTATAAAAAAGTAAATATGGTTAAACTGTTTATGTTTGATGTGGGTCTGCTCAATCATATGCTGGGCAGCAGTTATAAAGAGATTAAGCAACAAAACTACGAATACAAAGGCTATGTGGCTGAAAACTTTGTACAACAAGAGCTCACTGCCATTGGCGTTGTCCCAAGTTATTCATGGAATGACGCCCGCGCCGAAATCGAATTTATTTTGGCAACCGATGAAGGCGATATCATCCCTGTTGAAGTAAAAAGTGGTAAACGTACAAGAGCAAAATCGCTGGCATCCTACGTTGAAAAATGTGCTCCAAGTAAAACCTTTAAGTTAACTGGCACACAAGGCTCATCAGCGTTAGAACAAACCAATATTGTGATGCCCTTGTATTTCACCCAGTATTTACCACAGAGATAGTAAAAGCGCGTTGCCTAGAATCACGAGGTCTACACAAAGTTACTTTATAGGTGACAATCTGTAGACCTTGATGCCTGCCATTCGACACTTATGAACGACCATATTAAAGTTTGATAAAAATTTATATCATCATCAACGGTAACAACCCAAAACTTTGATAATTTATTTGAGAACGAATGTCATTTTTTGATAATAAAGTTTGATCATTTTCCCTCTCACTTTTGGACATTTTTGAGCTAACAGGATTAACTAGCTCTTACCAGAACATGGACGCGCTAGCTTACTGTCATACAGCCTTGATCTACAACGAGTTCAGGATTAAGCACTGCCTAATTATTAACTCATTGGTTAAAAAGTCTTTCTATCGTTTTCATTGGTAGAAACATGCGAATGCGTCCATTATGTTCACACAATACTTCAAAGCCAAATTTTGTATAGAATGCCTGTGCTGGATCAGTGAGACAGTCCACGACAATAGCATAAGCCCTCATATGGTGGTTAACTTCCCAAAGGTACTTCAGAGCACGGATTAAACTGACTTTTCCTAGCCCAGAGCCGTGAAATTCCTTATGCACAGCTAACTGAGCTAAAAGAAACACTGGAATTGGGTATCGAGGAAGTTTCTTTGCTAGTTGCTCTGGTAAGGTTTCTCGATTGATTGAGCTAGGCGCAACACTGTAAAATGCACATATTGCAAACTTCTGATTAAGCAATGGCTGAGCACTAGGGAGAATCATTGTTCGACTAATACCTGCTTCCATATGCTTTGCTGCTTGAGTTTTGATAAATGTATTTAGCTCTTGCTCACCACAGTCGAATGAATTGCGGTCGTGATATGATTTACTAAGTTCTACGAACTCTTTACCCCAACTCACTTGATACCGCTCTCATCTGTGAATTTTGCAGCATTCAACAAAGCTTGATTTGGCGATTTTGCTTTGTTACAAGCAGCCATAAATGCGTCAAAGACACTATCTTGAACCACGATACCTTCGTGCTTCTCAATTACGTTTGTTGCATCTTCGTCCATAAGCCTAACTACATATTCAGTTAAACTTTTCAGACCAAGCAATGCTGATGCCTTTTCTGCTTTCGCTTTTATCTCTTCATCAAGACGGATATCTAAACGTGCTGTTGCCATAACTCCTCCAGTGTACGGACGTATTCCGTAACGAAAGAGATTATAGTTCAAACATTGAACACATTCAACTTGTACGGAAAGATTACGGATTATAAAAAGCGTAATAATCTCGATACGACACTGAGATGCATTAATTCGTCGGGAGCTGAGTTCAGATAACTCTTAGTATGGCAAATGCACATTAACAACATGTGAATGAGTATTTACTACACTTTAGCGAATAAAGGGGCATAAATATGTTAGTTCTTAACTGGCTTCTTTATAAAAAACGCAAAAAATATCAAACTTTATTATAAACGCACAACTTAGGCTTATCAGTCGTGGATACTATGATGTTCATTTGAGGTTAGGTGAGTTTTCTGCTGACTCATAACCTATCGCATAGAACAAGCGAAAAAATGGCCACTATTGTATCCATTAATAGAAAACCAAGAAGCTCCACTAAGATTTGGTAAAAGCCATAGGTAAGTGGTGGGCAGTTTGGTGGGCAAACAGGCATTTTTGAACGCGCCGGTTCTCATTCTAGCGTAGCGGTATGCTTCGTAAGTGTGTCTCGATTGTTTCAATCATCGACTTGATAAGTGGTAAATGCGCTTTTTCTTTCGCCCATACCTCATGGAAGCTTGCTACGGTTTGCTTGGCGGTATATAACACCAATTTTCTAGCAGCATGGCCTTAGCGGCTAAGCGTGATAACTCATCCAACGTGAAATCGCTGAATTTTTTGCTACGGCTAACCTTGAGCACCTATAGACTTATCTATGAGCGTAGAGCCATTGACTTTTAGCTTCTCCTGTTCCGCTTTCAACAAAGCCTCATACTCAGCTTTAGCTTCTGGATTTAATAATATTTTCTGTTTAAGCGCATCTAAGCTAGTCATCGTCATTTCCATTTTTTATTTCATATCGATTGAAAAAATATTAAGACCTTCAGACTTTAATAAGCCTGTTGCTACGAGCTTTTTAATTGAGCGTGACACGTTAGGTTGATTTAATGAGTTCAGGGCAAAACTTCATTGCTAGCTTCCAGGTGCACCAGGTATCTGTCTTTGATTTTACCTCTTGTGCTCTAGAGGTAAGATCTCAATACCATTTAAATAATATGATTGAAAATAAAAAAGTTTCTCGAAAACTAAAGCATTTCCCTTACCGTCACTATTGCTCAAACAATGACTACGCTCCAATCAGTGGAATAAGTCGTAATAACACATTCTCCATCTGTAAGACGACAACTAGAAAGCCAACTTAGCGTCAATTAGAATACGCCTCATAGGTCATTATTTCATCAGGCCCTTATATTATCAAGGACAAACCATACTGGTACTCGCTTCGCTCGCATCCTTGACAATACAATACCTGAAGAAGATTGGTTTAGTATGAGGTGTATGGATCACCCTGCGAAGTTCATAGTCCATATAGCTCAAATAATAGACGCCCTAATTGACGCGACATCTATGTGTTAATTGACGTGATATATCCATCACCCGATCTAGATTTTCAATAAAAGTGTCTTTTTACTCAAGAAGACTATCAAACATTAAAGGCTTCTTCCTTCATGGTTTGCTCTGCCCGGCTGATCCCTAAACGCTGGGCAACTTGCTGCCACTGCTTCACTGTATTTAACACCTCATCGTAGATTTTCATTGCTTCGATTTGAGTTAGCCTGAAAAAATCTATTACATCAAAAGCAAGCTGATAATCCAATGCATTATCTGACTCTGTAATGTTCAAGTGAAGGCCTTTTTTACCCACTATGGGGTTTAAATCGTAAGCAGGTGATAGCTTCCAACCCTTGCCGGTTAATAGAAAACCATGATTACGAAGGTGATCATCTGTATTAGACACCGCAATATTAAATACTATTCGTCGCCATAATTGGGCAAGATCTGTTTTCGTTTGCGAGCCCTGATTGGAAAGAAACTCTGCTATTTCAAGATAGCTAGCTCCGTGTGAATGTTCACCATCATAATACTGGAGTTGAGTCATTGCTGATGAAAAATGCAGACGTTTGTCACCAATCCGATCAAAACGTTTAGTCAAAAAGGTATGGTGCTTCGTTGAAAGTTTTCGGATCTCACTAGTAGAAACCTCAATGCCGGCCGCTAATGCAAGTTCGTAGCACACCATCTCCCACGCACCAACATCAAAGGTGTCATTAATATTTGGAAATTTAGCAATCCACAGATGGGTTTTTTCGTCTGTGACGCAGGCTTTTGGCCTTGCACCACCCAAAGAGGAACCCGGAGAAATTAGCATTCTCAGCCAGTGATAATATTCGTCACTGTCTATATTGTCGTCTTTTTCAATTTGAATAGCAGCATGCTCTAACTCACGCAACGATGCCATGGGAGGCGCTGCGAAATCGTCGTTGTTATCCAAAAAATTATGTGAGCCCACTTTTTTAAAGCGGATCCCCCCCATGCGGTAGGCGTCATGTACGCCAAGCAAATAATCAAGCTCCGTTACACGATTACTAGGTCTAATACCTTTACGATATTCGATAGCCGCCCTTCTCTGCATAAGAATACGTCCCCAACGATCTGGCGATGAATCTAAAAAAGCGCGAAAGTTTTTATTGGCTTCATCATTATATAACTCACCAGCATGCAGGGTAAGCAAAGGGTCAATTTGCAAACAATAAGGTGATGTTAAAAAGGCTTTGTCATAAGCAAAGCTAAATACACCGCCTCGACTTAGATCACTATAGGCCAATTGACCTATTAATAACGGCTTTTCGATGGGATGCCAGTCAGCATACACCTCTACCCGTTCTCTGCTCATTTTGGACCTTCCAGAAGTTTGATGTTTTGGAGTTTGATACCTAATTCGTCATGCGCTGCCATTTCAGAGAAGTTGCTATCCATGCCCATCACGGCCATAATTTTCAAATAAGTACCAATCGCAACACCAGGATCACCAGCAAATACCTTGTTCACGGTTTTATGGTCAAACCCGGTTCGCTCGCAGAGCATTTTTTTTGTCAATCCCCGTCGCTTCAACGCAAGCAACAAATCTTCACCAAAGAGAGTGAGAATTTTGAGCTGCTTTGGAAACAGCACGCTGTGTAAGTCTCGCCTTGCCATAAAATCACTCAGAATAGGACTAAATTCTCATTTTAAAAAAGATAATAGGAATATAGTCCAACTATTATGAATTAGCAAATTGAAGCAGAGTACACTATAGGACTATATTCCCATATTTAAGTAAATAATAGGAATTCAGTCCTATTTCGAAGTAAATGCGGCGATGCAGGGCAGATAACAGATTGGCGTCATTTACCACACACGTTAATGGTTACGTCACGTGCCAAGTCATTAATCTTGTCACCTTTTTTAGCAGCGTTTTACGACTATTGTTATTTAAATGTCCTTTTAAATGCAAAAATTTAGATAAACAGGTGTTGTTCGTTAGACGCTTACCGATCAGCCATATCATCCACAGTATTTAAAAGGCCAAGAAATTAACATTATTCAACAACAGCCTAAGTAAGAAACTAATTAATAGTCTGCAATCACCATAGGCCTGTCAAAGACTCCCAAGCAAACTGGTGTACAAGATCGACAAACAAAAACAAAGGTCGAAACCTTGATTTTATGTAGTACAGTGAATTGTTGTTTGTCGTCAAATCGACTTTAACGCTGCTCTAGCGGATCTTGCCTCGACTAGAAATACCGTAATCAATTATTCGTATTGAAAATTTTGTTGCTTTTGCACGGTGCAATCCACGATTGCTAATGTTAAAAAATACTATGATGGAACCGCTTTTTCCCCAATGTGATTAGGTAATCTTCGTTGTATTAGACTTTTTAAAATCAACAAGGTGTAATGCCATTTCATTCAGATAAGCCAATAATTGGTTCGGGGGATGCTATCAATTTACTCTCCACGACAAGCTCAATGACAATCTATAAGTGCATCCACATCAATTTAAATTCATCATCCGAATAAATTTATCTTTCGCCAAAATATGAATCAAAATCACCTAAATCGTTTATTACACAATAAAAAACAACATTTTTGTTGTGTAATATTATGAATAGTAAAGGATTTATTAATAAAGATTAATATTATATCTATTGCAACCACCAGAAATAACTGTACAAATAGACAGTAGTAAAAAATAGAAAGTTAATTTAGTCAGTATCATTTGATATACGCAGACGAAACCTGTCAGAAATTACTATCTACACAGGGCATTTTCACTAAAACAGAAGAGGCACTCGTTACAACATTCCTGAGCAAACGAGTACAGCAGATATGAAAACAAAACAGCGCTTGATTAACAGTTTTACCCTCGAGTATCATCCTTTGGTCGCACGTTTACTCCGCGAGGAGATAACTGTGCAGTCTCCCCCCTGCGTGATTGACCATCTTCATGAGCATGAAATACATATCTTGCTGAAAACAATAACTCTGCATGTCATACCAGTAACTCAAGAGCATTATCTACTTTTAACGCCCGCCCCACTGTTTGTATTGCTAAGGCAACATCCCAGTGTTCAATCACAAAAAGTCAGCATATGTGAATACCAACAATCTGCAGATAACATTGAGCAAATAATCACGACATTAATGCTCACGCTTCCAGCATTGCAATACAACTATCATTCTTCAACCTTAAAAACGCTGGCTTGTAGACTCAATATTGCTAAATCCAACACAGTGCTACCAACCAACCTTATTCCAAAGAAAAGTCAATTAGCACTATTTTCAGGGGTATCTCCATCGGCAATACGATCAGACACCAAGAAACTAGCAATCAATGACGACAATGGTAAAGCATGAGTAAACTAAGTGCTATCAAACGTAAAGCGCGTCAACGAAACAGCGGCGGCGTTAATCCTGAGCCAATGAGCGTAGCATTAACACTTCTTACCGCATTGCATCTATTAAAGTCGTGCATAAAACCTACCATGAGCAACAAAATCAACTCGTACGATCGACATCTATTTTATTTTGTCTATCTGTGGCTCACTGGCGAGCTTGTGAATTGCCGAGCTACTGACGATATCCCGACGATTGTCATCCTCACAGGCAGTGAACTATGTAGAGCCAATGCACTACGGCGAGTGCGTATGAATAATATTTCTTGGGTCGAGTATGCATTGGCACACGACACACAACATGGCATTAAATGGCAGTGGCAGCCGCTACCAAATGGACTCAATGCTTACTTTAGCCATGCATTAACTCAGTCTACCGAACACTGGGAACTCTCTATTCAAGAGAAAGAGACTTTCATTTGCTGGTTGAATACAAAATGGCGTACGCCAACCTCGTTATTAGGACGTTATCGCATACGTCGTGATGGATTTTTTAGCTACTTCACAACGTTAGCGAATCTTGATAGTGGCCTATCGACACTCAGCAAACGTGTATTGCTCGGTGAAGAAGGATTGCATCATCACTCTGCCAGTGCATATCAATCCCAAGACAGCGAACAGGTACGTTACGAAATCTTTCATGCACAGACTCGATATCTAGATAGATTACGTCAAGTACTGATGGATCCGAAGCTCGAACCGATGCTCAATGTACCGCTTCCTATCACCGCCAATGAGCGTTCGCTGCTACATAAAAATGACCCGCTCCCCGAGCATTTACTCGTAGCTGGCCGAATTGCAGCGTTTCACCTCGATCTCACTAAGGCAACCAAAACCTATGTCAAAATGCCAGCACTTGTTATTGGCTCACAGCGCATGTTAGAAGTTGACAATGTCCGGCATTTTTTCCGTCATTTACATCAACAAGGACGACAACTGACTCTCCAGCAGAACACCACTACTAGCTTACGTGAGTTAGTCAATTTTCGTGCTAATGAACTCGCATTACTGTTCATCGTATTAACAGGTGTTCGCCCGACGCATGCGATTACGCTTGAACAGGCTTACTGCTTTAACTTTCAACACGCTATTGTTAGCGACAAAGGACGTTGGCGCACCGTAAGGTTACCTGACTACCTGCAGCAAGCAATACTGCGATTTGAACAACTCAAACATCAACTCAACCAATTTTTCCCAAAGCATACACCTTCTGCATTGTTGTGGTTTCAGATCAATGAAGTGGGTGAGCCGCAGCCTCTTACAGCAAAAACACTGCGTTACTTTCTGAAGCAATGTTGGTCTGAATGCATCCCAAATGTTCAGGTGGTGCCCTACCAACTCAGGCACTTTTTTGCTCAGCATGCGAGAGCGGCACTCGATCCAGTGTTATCCACCCAAGATGTAGATCAACTAATGGGACATTCCTCTTTTGGTGAGCACCTTGGCAGTGCGATGCATTTCCCGGCTTCGCAGAAAAAGCTCACCAAACACCTGAATGGCATTAGTCATTTTTTACAGCTAGCGCCGATCACGGAGGAGTAGTGAGATGCTCAATTATAGTACAATACAGCGTCACCATGAGGATTTGGGACTGGCAATAGAAAATCGCACAGATATAGAATGGATATGTCTGCACATAGATAAATGCGCCCAACAACGTCAACTCAGTGAAGTCAATCTCAAGCAAATAAATTATGCCATAAGCAACATTCCAACAGGGCGACAACGTCGACTTAAGCGAGCACGAGATCAAGTCTTACAATATCTTTATGATGTCTGTGATTGGACCCTACCTCCAAAACAAGAGACGCGGTGTCAAGATAGTGCACTCAAGTGGATGCGTGAAATACAAGTATTCAACGGCAATGCAGGCACATTGCTACGAGGCTATCATCAGCAACGCCAGCGCTTTATCGCCAATCCAAACAGTGGATCTAAGAGTGAGTTAGCTTGGTTACTGATCGTGCTCTACATTGATGTCGCTCCTCTGCCGTTAAGCTACTGGCAAGCGGTTCTCAGTAGTGCTGATCCAATAGAATTT
The DNA here is from genome assembly GCF_019931735.1 of Shewanella inventionis. Taxonomy (NCBI): domain Bacteria; kingdom Pseudomonadati; phylum Pseudomonadota; class Gammaproteobacteria; order Alteromonadales; family Shewanellaceae; genus Shewanella; species Shewanella inventionis. Next base: position 3,969,859 of record NZ_CP082926.1, read on the forward strand.
TTTGAAGGTCAATATACCCTAAAGGTGCCGCATCCAACGCCTATCGCCGCATTTGCTAACGACGCCCAACCAAGCTTTACCCGGTTACCACTGCCGCTGTTTGCTTATCAGCTATTACAACAATATATGCTGCAGCAAACTCAGCCACCAACGAAAAATGCCCTTTTAAAAGCATTAAATACTATGTTATCAGCGCAGCCTTATTATCTAGCTCCGCGCTCAGCGGCGAAGTGGCAGCGCACGTTTCAGTCATTGTGGCACCATCATTATCAAGTACCGGCCGAACTGTTGCGCGATATTTCAGATCCTCAACGCCATGTCGCGACGTTACCTCAACATTTCAGCCCAACTTTGCCACTCGCAATCAAAAAATCACTCTACCAACCTATCGTATTTCAGCGACAAGAAAACCAAGATGGCATTAAATCAAACTCGGGCAAGCCTTATTGGCCACACAAAGAGTTAATCAAGTATTATCGCCGTAAAAACAACGCATCCGCAGTAATGCCATTAGTGCCCAGTTGGACTCAAGATAACATCCTACCTAAGCTGCTGTTTCATTTCTGTGAGTCACTCTTTATTGACGGAGGTATTAAACGTGACAACCTACCAGCAGACACTGTCGACAGATACAGTAACTTTTACAAAAACCTTGCTCCGTTATCGTATCAAGCGGCCAGCGAACCCGATAAATTAGCATTATGGGCGCAGCAAGCTTTTGAAACCCTTGATGAGAAAGACTCGCAATCATGGCATTTCTACCAATTTTTACGCAGTGTGTCACAGCAACCATTAACTGATCACTTAGATTTGAGTCAATTTGAGAAGCCTAGTTTACCTGCACGAGTGGATCCATTTCGGCTAAGTGTTTCTCAGTTACACTTAGTTATCAAACACTTATTATCGAACAACAATGGTCACGCTCTGCAACGACTCTTTGCCAGTGTCGCTGCATTACTCGCGTTTTATGGTGCTTTGCGTCGCGGTGAAGTGTTACGCCTTAGAGTGGGTGATATTCGCCAAGTCGCCAATCAAAATAACCATTTTGTACTGACTATCACAAAAACAGATGAAGGCAGTACAAAAAACGGGCAAACTCGCCATGTTTATATTGTCATGCCGAACGTGGCAGCAAAGCTTGTACGCATAACGATTAAGATCAATGCAGAGAGTGATTACGCAAAACCGCTATTAGCATTATGTGGTGAATCCATAGCTTCACGCGCAAGCCATTATTTATATCCAGTGACCCAGGTGCTTAAAGGGTTGTTTGGCCAACAGGTACGCTTCCATCATTTACGTCATTCAGGTATTGAGCTCACTTATCTGCAGGGGTTGCATTTAGCATATGATCAAGAAGATAACCATTTGGCAACTTTGCTCGACGACAAAGCAATGCAAACAATGCTGACCAAGCAGACTTGCTTAGCACGCTTTAGCTTTTGGCTTGAGGGACGCGATTTTAGCGAGGTAAACGATAGCCTCCTGTTTGATGTGATTAGCGCTCAATTTGGACATTCTCATTATGCAACGACTCGACGTCATTACTTACATGGACTTGAGAGGATTATCCCGCTTTTTAAGCCACAAAAGCGTCACTATAGCCGTGATGAATTGCGCTACCTTTTGGATATGCCCACTGGTTCAAATGATATCTCAAGAGTGCTTGCAGAGCTCAGTCCTGAGTATGCTGCATTGCCAGAGCAAGCCAAAAAGCACTATCAACCCTACTTTAGCGAGGCGGAATTACTAAAAAGAATCGCTCCCAAACAACGTACTTCTAAACTTGAACAGGAATGGAATGAAAATGACTGGTTAAAAATGTGGACTGCTTACGCACCTGGAGAATGGCACAACGGGCAAGTATTTAATCTCATAAATGGTCAAGCAATGCGCAAGTTAACAACTGGTGAGCTGACAATGAAGTCTCTGAGCGAAGCATGGATGCTGTTGGGGCAACACCAAGGGTTAGTGTTGGATAAAAAGCAATGCACCGCGATAAAGCACTTAGGCGGAGCAATGATTACAGAAACATGCATAAGTGAAAACTCAGCAAGACCGCATGAACTAGGCAAGCTAGATATTGTATTTAATTGTCCAAGCAATCAACGCACACTCCAAGCATTTCAGAGTTTATGTCATCTAGGACCACTTAAATCATTTAATGCAACACTGACTTTAATTCAAAACAGAAAAAGTCTTAAAAGTCATAAACTTGATTTGGTCAAAAAAGACTTTGCTCGCAAACAAGACACCGTGTTGCTTAAAAAGATCCCTCTTGGTGGCACAAGCTTGAACATCACATTACATACACCATTTTCAGCAGCCATATTCAAGCGTCCACTCGCTCAATATTTTACCGGCATATTAGCTATAACCACTTAAAAGGATCTCACAATGCCAAAACTTGAATTTCATGCCGACCGCAAACAAGGTATCAGCTACTTAGTTGACGCGATCAACGATAAAGATTGTATTCCTTATGTCACTGTGGTGATAGAGACCAAAGAGCTCGGTTATTTAATCGGAGGGCAGAGCGACTTTCCCTCTATGGTTCAATTGCCACTTAACAGTGAATGGGGGCTCAAAAAAGGTCAATGGTCATTATGTGCAAGTAGCTTTAGTACATGGTGGCAGGCTGAGTTAAAGAACACGTTAAATAAAGACCCAATCACTATTGAAGTTGAATATGGTAAACAGCAAGATCTTCCATCCCTCAACGGCTTGATGGCGCAAGTATCTCGTCTATACATTCAAGCTAAACCGCCAATCGAGGAGCATCTTGCCTTTCTTTTGCAGCATAAAAACCAAGCTTACCAATCTTTACCCACTGATTCAGCCAGAGTGATCCTTGAAGTCGCAGAGGCCCATAAGCCGTTTGATGTGTTTGAGCTCAATAAAGAGCAACAAAAAGTCCGTATTGAGCGTGACAACAATATTCAGACCTGTACCCTACCCGAGAATATGGAAGTGACACATGGCATATTACTCAACAAAGAAAGCGTGGTACAACTAGAAAGGATCTGTAATAACACTGATGCAGAACAGATCCAGTATTATCTGGATGATGAGCGCGCAATATTTAGTGATGGTAACTGCGTGAGTTCAAGCTCGTTAGCATCACTGCGTGAATATCGATTAAAAAAAGAAACAGCGTATAGTACAGAAGTTAAAATTATCATCAACATTTATGATTTTAAAGACGATCTCAAAAGATATTTGTCGATTATGCCGCTAAAAAAAGCCAACCAAGCACTACTCTATATCGATAAAGACTATGTCATGCTTGCCAGCTTAGTTGAAGAGACTGGCAGTAATCGCTTCATTCGCACAAAACACATAGATTGCCCCAAACCCTCGTTATACAGCATTAATCTAAGTCAGCTAAGCCGTGTGCCAATTAAAGATATTACCCATGCTGAACAAATGAAAATCGCGGTATTAATTAACGATAAAGGTGAACTAAAGTTGGGGTTTTATAACGACAGAGATAATACCGAGCCTTACCACAGTGTCACTGACATCGAATACGCTTCACCTAAAATGGAACTGATACTGCAATCAAAAGCCAAACTAGAGACGATGCTAAAACAGAAAAATGCGAGTGGGGATTTAGACAGCCAAGAAGATTTATTTGGTTTTGATGACGTTTAATAGCGCAATAAATCGGACGTGACACAATGTATTGGTGTGTTATTTGAATAAGCACAACAAAACACTGGACAAATACACAGTGGTAGTTGTATAAATAGAAGTGGTTAACTAATAAGCTAAAACATCAGCCTATTGGGAAACACAATGTGGTGGTTAACTTGCGCGATTGGCAAGTTGAGTTACCCTAACAATAGCAGTTGGGAGAGAGTGGCGGCAACCACTCTCCCCCGTACCGGCTGCACCGAACCTTTAATCCGAACCCAGCCGATGGCTAAATTCTAACGAATTCCATCGGATAGGGATAGATCTATTTGATGGAGGCCTCTTATGGCTCAAATTCGTGTTCGCCCCAATGGGCGTATTCAGTTCGACATACATCTTTATGGCTGCCGTTTTCGTGAAGGCACTAAACTGATGGCCACACCGAAAAACCTTGCCAATGCCAAAGCCACACTCAAAAAAATGAGTGCTGAAATCGACTTAGGCACCTTTCAATATCGCGACTACTTTCCAAGCAGTAAAAAAGTGGCGCAGTTTGAAGCGCTACAACGCACAGCTCACCCCGACCGCCAATACCCTTTCTTTGATAATTTTGCCAACCAATGGTTTGAACGCAAAAAAGCCACCTGGAAAAGCAGCTACCAAGCCATGGTTCGCGCAGCATTAGACAAATACCTAATCCCAACGTTTGGTAATACCCTCATTAACGAAGTCACCTTGTCGCAGGTCGATTACTTTCGGCAGGCACTAAAAGAAGGCGAGAAAAAAGACGGTTCACGCCTGATGTCGAATCGGCGCATTAATTTTATTCTGTGGCCTTTGATTGCCATCGTAAGCCTGGCCGCTGATGAATGTAAATTCGAATACCCGTTACGCCGCTACAAAGCACTAAAAGAAGAAAAAGCCGAGTCTAACCCCATGACCATCGATGAGGTGCGCAAGTTTCTTGCGTGTGCCCCTAAAAAATGGAAAGACTATTTTATCATTCGATTCTGGACCGGTATGCGCAGTTGTGAGGTGCATGGCCTCGAATGGGAACATATCGACTTCAACCATCGCTTAATTCGAATTCGTCAAAACTGGGTCAATGGTGAAATCTGTGATGTAAAAACACCAAAATCACGCCGCGAATTAAAAATGTGCGACACCGTTTTTGATGCGTTTAAACGTATTCAGGCAGTAAAACCTAAACACTCAAACTTTGTGTTTGTGTCCCCCACAGGACTCCCCCCCTCAACTCACTTTGTCAGCCGCAAATTATGGTTCCCGACGCTAAAAGCCGCAGGCTTAAAAGCGCGCCGCCCTTATGAAACTCGCCATACGGCCGCTGTGCTTCATATCGCCGCGCACGAAAATCCCTTGTACATCTCTCAAATGCTTGGGCACAGCGACACGCGATTACTGTTTGATGTCTACGCACCTTATGTGGCCAATGCGTCACGCCTTGATGGCAGTGCGTTTGAATCATTAATGAAAAGCGAAGGGCTGGGCTAAAAGCCTTAGCCACTATCGATAATGTTATGAGTCGATTGTGGCTTTGGCTAAGACGCCATCATAATTGATGAAGTGAGCATGACAAACATTGATAACGCCTGCAATGACATCTCGGCAAACAACATCTATTTTAGAAAGTCTTCGAACATCCCAAAATCCATCATACGATTCAAATGGCCAAAATTATTAATGTATCTTGATGATGGTGATATTAGCATCAATAACAATGTTACCGAACGAGATATACGCCCGTTCACAACGGGACGTAAAAACTAGATTTTCTCAACCTCAGTCAACGGCGCGCATGCCTGTGATAACTTGTATACTTTAGTGATGACATTGTCGCGCTATCTATATCTGTGATTTTTATTTTCATTTGCCTAGTTGTCATATGTCTAAATTCTCAAAGAAGGGTTTCAATCCATGTGGGATGTAGGCTTTTTTCTTTGCCCGTGTTACTGCTACATACAAAATACAAAGTTCATCATCTAATTGCACGTTTGGTGAATCTACTAAGTATAAGTAATCACTCGAAATAACTATCGTATCCCATTCTCGCCCCTTCAATGCATGAGTTGTACTAATCAGTCTGGTCGACTCGGATTCGGGTTGATTAAGGCGCTCAACTTGGTCGATTATTTTAAGTATTTCATCGCCAAACTTTTTGTATAACTTAAGAGCAAAGTAAACATCACCATCAGGTGAGCTTTCTAATTCAGTTTCTAAATTGCTTAATGAATAACAGCGAGCAATCATGGGATGCTTCAACTGATCAGTTTTTTTATGCGCCAATGCCATGATGTTTTGGCAAAGGAACCTTATGCTACCGAATTCTGTCTTAACACTAATCGCATGGCCTTGTTCTAGCTCATTCTTTGCAATAGAAATTATTTCAGTGCGTGTTCTGGTAAGAATTGCACCTACGTCCTTAGGAAAAGCCTCGTTTGGCTGGTAGTACACTATTTTTGAATCTAGATTTTGATTTCCTCTGATTATCTCTTTGGGCGGTTCGCTGTGCTTAGCTAAAACATTGTTGGCTACTTTAGCAATGCTTTCTCCAAACCTATGCGACATGGTAAGAGACTTGTTTTTCAACTCGAACAAATTCATGGTATTTACGGCACCTCGCCATTGAAATAGTTGCTGATGACGATCACCAATAACGACAAAATTTCGATCAATGTGGTTTTTCATCACCTGGTAAAAAGCACCATTGGTATCTTGAGCTTCGTCCACAATAATATTTGCATACTTTTGAGGTAGTTGAATATCTGGTCGCATTGCCCAAAACTTCATCAAATGTGAAAAATTTATGATGTGCTTGTCGTGATTTTTTTGTGAGATTAGGAATTCCCAATAAGATGTGGCCCAGTGCATAATTTTCTGTGCGGCTTGAGAAGAAAGTACTTGCTTTGGCACATGTATTATTGAAACTTCCGATTCAACACTGCTGCAGAAGTTATATACAGTGTCTTGAACCAGCCTTGATAGCGTATAATACTTTACTATATTCTCACCTAAATCTAACTTCATTGGTAACCCCAACAGCATTTGGAGAGCACCAGCGTCAGATTGTTTCCTCGACAGCTTTGGATCCAGAGAATTCATAAAAGGCGATTGTTTAAGAGCAAATTTATATGCGAGTGAATCTTGAGTAAATGCTTGTGTTGTCACTCGCTCCTTGGCTTCGCTAGCATTTTCTTTTAAAAAGGCGGTATATAATGTTTTTTCATATCCTAATTTTTCAGCGACCTGCCCTGAAAAAGTGGTTTTACCTGTACCAGCAAAGCTATTGACTAATATACCGCTATCACATAAATCCAATGCCTCTTGTTGCTCTAAAGTTGGATTACGCACATTAAACTTTGCTTTCATACTCGTGAACTTGCGCTTGGCTGGCGAAAGTTTATTTTCATAACTCAGAACAGAATTCTTTTTAGCGGCTATCTTATCAGACTTAAATACAATAGGTTTAGTATAGCTTGGCACATAATCAGGTGGGCTTTGATTTTCATCTTTAAGCAGACTAATTAAATGATTCAGGATGTCAGATTCAAAGTTTTCATGTTCCTTTACCTGCTCTGAAAATGCGACCAGAGCATCGTTAATGTATACCGAAGCTAAGGAGAACACAATTTGGTCAGTTGGAGCAGAAATGTATTTGGCAATATCAGTCAGCAAGCTTACTTTGATGTTATGCTCAAGTGATTCAACCAGCTTGTATTTCAAATTTTCATGTAAACTACAAAATTGCAGCATAATATTTTTATTGCTAGTCACATTTTTTCCTTAGGCTATTTTTCTGATACTAAAAATCACACGCTTATTTATGGGCTAAACGCTCAGCTATTAGGCGTGTTGAAAACTAAGGGGACTTACCGATGTTCAGTTGAGCCAGATGTTAATGTTTGGCCCAAGCAAATAGAAAGTCACAAGGTGCAAGCGTTCTTCAGCAACAAAGAAGCTGTTCCAATATTAGCAGAGTTTAAAACCTAGTTGGAAAAACAACGGATACTTCACAAAGTGATATCTAGGCAAAGCGATTACCTGAGCACTAAACTAATGACCAAAATTATTAACTTATCTTGATGATGGTGATATTAGCATCGACAACAATGTCACCGAACGCGATATTCGCCCGTTCACAACGGGGCGCAAAAACTGGATGTTCTCAACGTCAGTCAACGGCGCGCATGCCAGTGCGAACTTGTATCGTCAAGTGATGACCTGTCGCTAAACATAATCTTCAACTCAATATGACAGACACCTATGCATGCGTACGTATCTGCTCTCATTCTAACGTAGCGGTATGTTTAGTAAGTGTCTCTCGATTGCGTCAATCATCGACTTGGTATTAAAAGCCCACATCGAGTAGGGTGAGGCGTTGCCGCCTCTTCCCTCTCACATATTAAATTAAAGCAACTCAACAAAAATCAACATTGAAATAGATTGCCGCTGGAGTGATCATTTGTTGAACAGCCATATAATCACCACTATCGGTTATTTATTAGTAGTGCATTTCACGAGAGCAATATAATCACTCTTATCGGTGAATATATTTAAAAGTTACTGAAATCGATCTATAATCACTGAAATCGGTGATTATTTTTAGTAAGGTTCGATTGATGGCTAAGAAAGTAACAGCTTCAAAAATGCCTAGCGCTGCATTCATAGATAATGCAGCCGTTCTGGGCCAACTCATCAAAGCAAAAAGAACTGAACTCGGCCTAAAGTTAGCAGACTGCGCCGCGCTATGCGGAATTGGTATTAATACTTTATCACGTATTGAAAACGGAAATTCAAACTGTACTTTATCAGCAGTATTTTCTGTTTTAAACGGATTGGGTATTAAGCTAACCTCCAAAGAATTAACCCCTTTAGAAAAGATATCATCACCTTTTGATGAGTGGGTCTAGATATGACAAAAGCTGACGCATACAGGCTAGACATCAAATACGCTGATCAAGTGATCGGAAATTTATCTTTAGATAACACGACCAACTTATTAAAACTGAGTTATTCACCACTGTGACAAACCGAAGGTTTTGCTATCTCCCCCCATTTATCACTGGATAATCAACACTCACCAGAAGTCGCGTACAGCTTTCTAGATAATGCCTTGCCTGAAGGTGAAGCAAGAAAACTTTTGGCTGAAAATCTGGGTGTTTCAGAGAAAAATGTTTATTCACAAGTCCGTGCCATTGGAAATGACTTAGCAGGCGCAGTGACATTTTTACCGTCATTAGAAGAACACAACCAGCCGTCATTTAGAATACTTGAAGAAGAAGAAGAAGAAGAGCCATTACAAGACTCGACAATAAAGAAGAATTGGGCCTACTCACATGGGACTATAAGCTACGTCTCAGCGTGGCCGGAGTTCAAGATAAACTAAATGTTTTTATTGATGAGAAAGGCAATATTGGCTTTGGAGATGGGTCACTCTGCTCTACCCATATTATAAAATTTGAAAAGAGAAACTGTCCAAATCTCGTCTTAAACGAATTTTTTTGTATGAAGCTCTCTAGTGCAGTTGGATTGCCAACTGCTGATGTTGAGTATAGACATTTTGGACCTCACCCATCGCTCATCGTAAAACGATTCGACCGCAAATATGTTGCCGACGCCAACAAAGTAATGAGACGTCATGTTATCGATGGCTGCCAGGTATTGAATTTACCAAGAGACTACAAATATGAGCGAAACTTGGGTGATGGAAGAGATGTCCAACATATTCGAGATGGCGCTAGCTTAGAAAAGTTATTTGAATTCACTGGACATATGTCTTCCCCAATTGAAAGTAAGCAATGGCTTATAAACTGGCAACTGTTTAATTTAATGATCAGCAACTACGACAGTCATGGCAAGAACGTTTCATTATTCTTTGATAGCAATAATGCACGATTCACTCCAGCTTATGATCTCGTCAATATCGCTTTGTTCCCTCAATTTAAACACAGGTTAGCGATGGCTATAGGTGATGAGTTTGACCCCGACCATATTCATGCGTATCAACTGGCTGATTTCGCAGAAACATGTGATATCGATAAGAAACTGTTATCTAGGCTATTGATTGAATTAGCAAATAAATTGATAAAACAACTATCGACTGGGTCGTTGATTAAAAGTTTACAAACTCAATCTCATTTTTCTGATAATGATATTAAGTATTTTCAGCAACTGAGTGACAACATACTGACAAGAACCGAGTATTTAAAAGCTCAAGCAGTTGAAATCCCTAATATTGAAGTATAGAGACGTCAGCTTAGTGAAATCGTTTTTTAGAGGGGATGACCAACGGCGTAGCCAACAAACATAGCTGCGGATTACACACATTGTTTAATTACCACTTAGAAAAGTCATAGTGCACGAATGAAGGTGACAATGAAGTGCTGGCTCCATCAACCTTTTTTCCACAATAGGGACAATAGCGTACTTTTATTGCTATTGTTTCGATAATTTGGCCAACTTCTTCTAAGTAGTGGTTTTCCTGAAGATCAATTTCTGTTGCCACTCTATTTAAATTTAAAATGCAGCAACCTTCGACATGTTCATACCAAGCATCTACTAATTTCATGTTTTCGCAATAGTGAAGATCTTTCATTTGTCACCCTTCCAAGAGAAGAACATATTTGTAACCGGCTAGCACTGTTAATTTTGCACTGTTCTGAAAGTTAAGGCCATAATCAGATCTACGCTAAGTTTCGATTCGCTCACGTAAAGATGACGAAGTGTGCTACTTGTAATTTAATGGGTATTTTCTCTTAATTGCCCGAAAAATTGCACTATCATTCCGCCATCCAGAACAGCATAAGTAGATATCATGCAATAGATTTTTTGTTTAAAAGCGCACAAACAAAAACAGGTGATTGCTAAGCAATCACCTGTTTTTATGTTTTATGTGAAGCGCTCTAGGAACTAGGTTCTAGGAACTGCAAGAGAGCGGACTTCGTCCTTCTAGAATCTAGAAGCGAAGCGCCCTAGCACCTAACTGCGTTAGCGATGTGCTCAGCTTGTGTTTGCGACATTTCTGGGTCAGTAGATTCTACCATTACACGGATTAATGGCTCGGTGCCAGATTTACGCAGTAACACGCGGCCGTTGTTGCCTAGTACGGTTTCGGCTTCGATAACCGCTTGTTTAACGGTGTCTGAGGCTAAAATCTCATCAGCATTGTTTGCGGTTAAGCGCACGTTAAGTAGCACTTGTGGCAGTTTTTGCATGCCAGAAACCAGTTCAGCTAATGATTGTTTAGACTCTAATACAGCTTGCAGTACCAGTAATGATGCAACTACACCATCACCTGTTGAGGCGTAATCAAGGTGCAAAATGTGGCCAGAGCCTTCGCCACCTAGCCTCCAACCGGTTTCTTTTAATTGCTCAACCACATAACGGTCGCCCACTTTGGCGCGTTTAAAAGGAATGTCCATCTCTTTTAACGCCAACTCAAGGCCAAGGTTAGACATTAACGTGCCAACCACTCCGCCTTGTAATGTACCTTTACGTTTAGCGGCGCGGGCTAATATGTATAAAATTTGGTCGCCGTCGACCACATGGCCGTTATGATCAACAAACATAATGCGGTCGGCATCGCCATCAAGTGCAATACCTAAATCGGCCTCGTGAACCATTACTGCCGTTTGTAGGCTGTCTAGATGGGTCGCACCGCAATGATCGTTAATGTTCACACCATCCGGTTTGTCATTAATGCTAATGACTTCTGCACCTAACTCGCGGTACACATTCGGCGCAATGTGGTAGGCCGCACCATTGGCGCTGTCGACCACAATCTTCATTCCCGCTAAGGTTAAATCTTTAGCAAATACGCCCTTGCAAAACTCAATGTAACGGCCAGCGGCGTCGGTAATACGGCGCACTTTACCGAGTAACTCAGAAGACACACACTGCATCGCATTGTGGTTTAACGCCTGGTCGAGTAGCGCCTCGATTTCAAGCTCTTGTTGGTCATTGAGCTTAGTGCCAGAGTTAGAGAAAAACTTAATGCCGTTATCGTAATGGGGATTGTGCGATGCGCTAATTACCACCCCCGCATCAGCTCTAAAGGTTGAGGCTAAATACGCCACCGCAGGCGTTGGCATAGGGCCGATTAACGCCACGTTTACACCGGCAGCAGAAAGCCCCGCCTCAATAGCCGACTCAAACATATAACCACTACTGCGGGTGTCTTTACCAATTAACACTTCCTTGGTACCGGTTGAGGCAAGCACAGTACCCGCAGCCCAACCCAGCTTCATTGCAAAATCAGGTGTAATTGGAAAAGTCCCCACTTTTCCACGCACACCATCGGTACCAAAATATTTACGACTCATAAAAACTCCAAAAATAAAGAAGGGTCTAGGTTCTATATGCGTTGACGGATTACGGATTACAGAACGCTTCGCTTACGGGTTCAAGTACTAGGAGCTCGCAAGCTCGCCGGAGAGCGGACTTCGTCCTTCTAGGTACTAGGGTCTAGGAACTCGCAGGCTCGCCTGAGAGCGGACTTCGTCCTTCTAGAATCTAGCAGCGAAGCGCCCTCGAAGTGACGCAGTCACGCCCTAGCCTCCCCGACGATGTGAGGGTTACTCGGAAAGCAAAAAAGGAATAGCCTTATCCGTAAATTCGGCCAAGGATTGATAATGCTTTTGGCGCAAAATATCTTCAATAATCAATAAATCGATATTCAAATAATCGTGCACCAAACCATTACGCATGCCAATGATCTGTTTCCAAGTTCGTAATTCATCACTGGATATCAGGTTATGCACCTTTAAAACGGAGAATGATTGATAAGCTTCGGTCACACTGTGACCCTGAATCTTTTTCACCATATGCTTGGCTAGCCCTATGCACATTTCTGTGAAAACTTGCAGTAACCGCTCAGTTGCTAAGAAGTCACGATTTTTAAGCCCTGAATGTATTAAATCAAAGCGAAGTTCATCGAGTTCTTTGAGATACATTGCTTTGTGCATTTTGACTTCATTGAGGTATAGCTCAATACCTTTGTTCATCATTCTGCCTCGCGTTTGCTTTCCATCAATTGATACTCAAACATAGAACGAATGCGGTTTTCTTCTTGATAAACGCGCAGTGGGTTATTGTTATATACCAATTGGCCATATTCAATCACATTAAAAGCGAGCGCAATAGGTATGCGATTAATATCAACGATGCTCAATTTATCGAGAGGCATGTTTAACTCTTCTGCCCACTCTATTGCTATACATTCGGGGCGAGATTTAAGTGATAAAGCAGGGAGAGTATGATTCTTAAACGCTATGGCTAAATCAACATCACTTTCTGAGTGTGCGGTTCCCTGAGCTTGAGAGCCATATAACCATACAAGCTCAATGTCTTCATTAAGCTTGGCTAAGTTAACGATAAAATCTATCATCCCCATCCTATTTTTACCGTTTATAAGCGAAGCGTCTAGCAGTGACGAAGTCAGGTTCTAGGTTCTAGGTTCTAGGTTCTAGGTTCTAGGAACTCGCAAGCTCGCCGGAGAGCGGACTTCGTCCTTCTAGGTACTAGGGTCTAGGAACTCGCAAGTTCGTCTGAGGGCGGACTTCGTCCTTCTAGGTACTAGGGTCTAGGAACTCGCAAGTTCGTCTGAGGGCGGACTTCGTCCTTCTAGGTTCTAGCAGAGTTGCGCCCTTCTGTTAACCTAGCAGCGAAGCGACCTCGCACCCAGCTAGAGCATTTTTGCGATACGTTCTTTAAATTCTGCACCGAGTTTGGCGTCACGTAAGCCGTATTCGACAAATGCGGCCATGTAACCAAGTTTGTCACCACAATCGTGTGATTTGCCTGTCATATTAAAGGCTTCAACTGTGTCCTGTTCAATCAGCATATCAATCGCATCAGTTAGCTGAATTTCATCACCAGCACCGGCTGGGGTTTTAGCCAATAATCGCCAGATTTTTTCAGACAATACATAACGGCCAACCACCGCTAAGTTAGATGGTGCCTCACCTATGGCAGGTTTCTCAACCATGGCAGAAATTTTTGCCGAATCCCCTGGGGCAATCTCAACACCATTACAATCGGCAATACCATACTTGTTTACTTCATCGTCAGGCACTGGCGCCACCATGATCTGGCTAGCAAAACTGGTTTTGTAACGGGCAATCATCGCCGATAGGTTTTCAGTTTTTTGATCTGCTGTATACGCGTCTAAAATCACATCAGGTAGCACTACAGCGAACGGGTTATTACCAATACAAGGGTGTGCACACAATACCGCATGGCCAAGGCCTTTCGCCTCACCTTGACGCACATGTAAAATAGTCACATCTTTAGGGCAAATGGCCTGCACTTCTTCAAGCAACTGTCGTTTAACACGTTTCTCAAGCGTAGATTCGAGTTCAAAAGACTTATCAAAGTGGTTTTCAATAGCATTTTTACTGGCGTGCGTCACCAATATAATCTCTTTAACGCCCGCAGCCACACACTCATCAACAATGTACTGGATTAACGGCTTATCAACCAAAGGCAACATCTCTTTAGGGATCGCTTTGGTTGCCGGTAACATGCGAGTCCCAAGGCCCGCCACAGGAATAACAACTTTCATCAATAAAACCTTATATATTAATTCTTAGGCGCATAAAGTTAACAGTTAGTCATTACGTTTTAACCAGGTAATTATTTGCCAAACATGTGCTAAGGCCCAGTTGTAAGCAATAAATAATGCAATAAATACAGAAAACATAACCCATTCAGAAACAAAATAAAACTCACCTGCTATACCAAATAAGGCCAAAAGCAAAGACAATAACGTGATGCGGATCAGTGTTTGTTTACGGTTATAGCCTGCACGTTCAAAAATATGATGCAAATGATCTCTGTCAGGTTTAAAAGGTGAATGCCCCTTTTTTACACGTCGATACATAATAGCTGCCATGTCCATTAATGGAATTGCAATGAGGTACAAAGCGGTTACAGGAGAGAAAATTACATCACTCGATGCGGTCAAGCCATGCACGTTATTGGATTGAGTGCCAAGCACTAACAACCACACCACAGTCAAACCAATTAGCATACTGCCTGCATCACCCATAAAGATTTTTTGTAGCGAAGCAAAAGGCCAGCGCAGGTTAAAAAATAAATAGGCAATAATTGCAGCGTCAAACAGCAACGGGATTAAAAACCACTCATTATCAGCACGATAAAATAGCAATGCTAAGGATGAAAACGTCACCAGGCTTAGCATACCTGCAAGGCCGTCAATGCCATCAACCATGTTAAACGCGTTGATACACCCGATAACAGCAATTACGGTGACAAGAATGCCAACATAACCCAGCCTAAAATCAAAAAAGTAGAAGATGTCACCCAAACTACTCAAATAAAAACCAGCACCAAATATGAGTATAGAAGCAACAATTACTTGCGCGACAAGGCGAACACGAACAGAAAGGTCGTAGCGATCATCCAGCACACCAATAAATAAAATTAATGACGCTGAAATAAGATACAAATTGAGGGTCTGGCTCTCTTGAATAAACAGACTGGAAGCCAAAAGAACACTGAAAAAGATCGACACACCACCAATGAGTGGTATGGCACCTTCATGGCATTTTCGCTCATTTGGGAGATCTAACAAACCTACTTTTGCAGCAATCGGGTTAAAGACTAAAATCGCAGCAAAACTGAGTATAAAAGCGGTAATAAACGGAATAAAATAATCCATTATCTCATCCTTAAGGTGTTATAGAAAAACACAGTAACAGGTTTAAAGGTTAATCTTTACAATAGTAACACTTCTTTCAAAATTGCGATAATTAACTTTGTGAGTACTAACGAGGTTACTTAAGCAATATGTCATTCATGTGACGGCTTGGTAAACTGGAAGTGTTTGTGTAAAAGGGCAATTATTCGCCAAATATTGGCGATAACACTATAGTAAATAGCAAAAGTAAACACAAAAGAAAAAAACATAATGGATTCTGGCACGCTATATAGCTCTGACCACACTCCTACCCCAGCCATCAAAGCCGCTAAAAAACAAATAAAAAGTAAAGATTGAGCAGGTGAAAGGCCTATGCGTTGGCAAATATGATGTAAATGCTCTCTATCAGGTTTAAAAGGTGACTGTCCTTTTTTGATCCTTCGCGCCATGATGCAAACCATGTCCATTAAGGGTAATGCAATAAACCATAACGCTGTCACTGGCCTAATAACCAACTGCTCTTGCCCCTGGCTTGCATCAATTAATAACCATATCGCAGTGAAACCGATAAACATGCTTCCCGCATCGCCCATAAACACCTTAAAACGGCGGCCTAGAGGAAAACCTAAATTAAGCATAATGTATGGGAGCATTGCACAAACAAATAATAAGCAAAAAGTGGCAAGGGTTGAATTGCCAGCAAGATAAAACATAACACCAAGGGCTGAGAATGTCACCGAAGCAAGCCCGCCGAGCAAACCATCAATACCATCGACCATATTAAAAGCATTAATTGCTCCAATCACAGCAAAAATAGTCACTATGTAACTCACGTATGTCGGAATAACTAAGGCCGTATCATTAAACATGGCCCCAAGGTAATGCAAGCTCTTATAGCCAATTAAAATCATTGCTAGGGAAATACCCGCTTGAACAATTAACCGAGATTTAAAGCTTAAATCATACTTATCATCAAGCGCTCCAAGCACAATAAGCACTGTTGAACATGCAACATACAGGAGTAAGGCGTTGGTAATCTCAAAAAAAGCAAACAAAACAATCATTAAAGATGTGTAAATTGAAATACCACCCACTAACGGGATTTGACCTACATGGTGTTTACGTTCATTGGGTTTATCAACTAATCCAATGCGTTTAGCCAATTTTCTGAAAAAAAACAAAATAATAAAAGAAAAAGAAAAAATGAAAAAAATTAAAATATGTATCGACATAATTGATTCTTGATTATATGTGTTAGAACACATAGGGAGTAAGTTAGAAACTTCAATATTGAAATAACAATTAAAATCAAAAACTTAGATAATTAAAATAGATTCAAGAACAAAATTAAAGCGAGAGCCAATTGGTCTCTAATTCTGCGTCTTAACTGCCTAACATGAAGGATTAAATACAAATTACCTAAATAACCATTTAGTAAGCCATACTTAACGATTTTAAACTTTTCCAAGTCAAATAATGAAACTAACTTCAAAATCTCGTTTCTATACCATTTATTTTTAATCAAAATAAGTCTCTTTCTAGCAGCTGAAAAAGAATTATTAGCACCTACTTGGTTATTTGCATGCTGTCTGTATAGCATTGAAGGAGTCATATCAATAAACCACCTATATTTATTAGACCTAGCAAATGCGTACAATAACCAATCATGCAGAACGATTTGATTAACTTTATCTTGTTTCTCAAAAATAAATCTTTTAAAGTCTAAAGCTGCTTCGGTTCGCATAATATATGTACAGCCAGGTCCTGCGGCTTCAAAAATAAAATCATATTGAACCTGTGGTTGAGCTTTATCAATGAGGCAGTCTCGACCATCAACCCAAAACGCTGTTACATTGGAGGAGTAAAAATCGTAATCTATTAGCTTTTCAGAACCAATATGAAGCTTATCTTCAAACCATATATCATCTTGATCACTAAAAGCAACTACATCAAATGAAGAAAAATCTACGTTACGCAGCAAGAAGAAAAAATTTTTACCTGCTCCGCCGAAATAATTACCATAAGAAAGAAGAATAACATTATTAAAACTTGCATACTTTTCTTCTAAATAAGCATAAGTACCATCGGTTGATAGATCTACACTAATAAAAATTGTAACACTAACATTTCTCTGTCCTAAAATAGATAAAACTTGTTCATCAATCCATTTTTTTCCATTATAAGCTGCTAGTAACACAGCACAACGAGGTACAACAACATTTAAAGTCATAAACAAATTACTTATAATAAATCAATCTATTAATTCGACAATATATGAGTTGAATCAAATATCATCATGAAATACTTGTTTTATAATATCAAGTTTTTTTAGACCGTATAACTCATCTGGTTCAAGATATGCACCTTCAGACCATTCATTCCAAGCATTTATTATCACAAGTTTGTCTTCTACATTTCTTAGATTATTTTTTACGATTCTAAGAGCAGTTTCAAATTGTTCTAACGAAATATCACTAAACAAAGTAGCTCGGTCGTTGTAACGAGGAGTATTATCCCAATCTGGAAATACTACTTGATAACAAACTTTGCCAGCTATTGTTAAGTCTTGGCTAGAATCAAGTTTACTAACGTAATCAGTGTAAGAGTATGACTTTACAGAATAATTATTGGTAAAATAACTTAATTTACTCTGAATCGACTCAGGTAATTTTCTAGCTACAGATTCAAGTCGTTTAGTAAAACTAGAACGTGAACTCAAGTATTTATTTACAGCAAATCTAGGCTGAAAGTTGATTATGGCTTCAAACATTGAATATACTTGTTCTGCACCCGACAAACTATAAGCTCTCATAGCAATAAAATGAATTCCGTCGAAACCTGCTTCAAGGGCCTTTTGATTGAAGAAAACTAACATCTCATTTAATGATATAATTATTTCAGGACGGTATATACAAAAAACGGGCTTATTCTTAATTTTTGTATATCTAGGATCTTTAAAGAAATTCAATAAGTAATCAAAATGTTCACCCCACATTTCTTTCGATGGGGTATAAGTATTTTTAATAAGTATATCATTTGGTTTACCAACCCATTGTCGTGTCCAATTTTCATTTGCCCAAGTAAAAAAAAACTCAAAATCTATATTAGAGTTATTTAACAAATTATTGACTGGTGCATCAAGTAAAACTTTACCGTCAAACCAATAATGATAAAAATTAAAACCTGTAACACCATAACTTTTAGCTAAATTACATTGGGTTTCAATAGTAGATGGCAAAGATTGATCTAAATAACCTAAAGTAGGAACCCTAGGCTGATAATGACCAGAAAAAGACGGGGTAGACTTTCTAACTAAGTCCCAATCTGTAAATCCGTCACCCCACCACAAATCATTTTCAGGAATTGAATATAACTGAGGAAAGTAAAGTGGAAAAATTTTGAAATCATTCATGAATTGGTACCTATGTTAAACAAGTTTATTAGAGTTTTATACTTTATAGAAAGCTTAATAGAAAGCATAAAAAGATAAACTTTAAAAAAGAATTGACTAATTAAGCCAAAAGAATAATGTTCACGCCAAAAACATATTACTTTCACTAATGATGAAAGATATTGAACTTTATCATTATCAGGGTGAAAAGATAAATCATGTTGAATATATGAGTCTAATACATATATTTTGACTTTTCTAAAATGTAAAAATTCAAATAAGACGGTGTCAGTCCCATAAAACTTCGCGTATTCGGGATATACAAAGAGATTTAAATCATTAAATTTTGGAATAAATATACCACTATTCATTGCAAAAACCTTCTCACTAAACCCATTTGAATTATAAGGCTTTGAAAACACAAAAAAACTCTTATATGGACTAATTAAAGATGAGTGTGTAATTACTTTAGGAACAAAAACAATGCCGGAAAGACTAGACAAGGTTTTTCTAGTACTTATAAAATTTGAAATATAATCATCTGGTAATTTAGAATCATCATCTAGAAGTAATAAGTACTCATCGCTAGATAACAAGTCAAACTGTTCTTTATATATAGTACTTAGAGGTAAGTTGTTTTTATTATGTTTATAATTCACATAATAATTACTCTCTAGTAATTTTAAATCAGAAGAATTTAAACAAGGAAGTTTACTGTTATCGTAAATATTCAACTGGTGCTTCTTTTCTAACACCGCCTGAACTTGAGAAGTTAATGTAACAAGAGTTTTGCTTTCATTTAATTTTTTATTAAAAAGAACAACAACTATTTTAATATTCATAAATTTCACTTTTGTAAATTACAAAAAAATGGGAATTAAATAAAATATATTAAAAATATTAAAAATATCATTTAATACAAGTTAGTGTAAGCTAACAGCCTATAATTGTAATAGATAGATGATATAATAAATAGTGAGACAGAAAAATAAAACACTGACTTTTGATAATATTTATACGTACTTTGTATTAAAAAAATTGAGAAAAATATTGCAATATCCACTAAGCGAAATGCAATATCTGGAATACTCTTAAAACCTATAGACAATATAACAAGCAGCGACACACAGAAAAAATACACAAAATCTAATTTCGACAAATAAATCAATTTATACAGAATCAACACCATCAAAATATATAAAACCATCATTCTAACAGAGAAAATATTCATACTTTGATTCATATGCTGACTTACATTTATATATAAAATCAATTTATCATAAATATAATCTGGAAGAATAAAGTTTGAAAAGCTTAAAATATCCAAGAAGAAGTTAGAGAAAACAAATACAAATGGAATTAAAATAAATACAAACCTTCTTCTGGCTTCAAGTATTATTGAAACATAAAAAATAAAAACAAATACAATAGATGAAGTATGAATCAAAATTGAAAACAAAAAAAGAAAAAAGGCTCTCCAACTATATCCTTTTACATATAAAATTGAGCTCAAGAATAATAATGATATGGCTAATGCAATTCTGATTTGTATAAACTCATGCAATATCAATAAAGAAGAAATATACATCAAAAAAATTGCATTTTTCTTCTTAAACATTATGAAACAATTGAATTTTACATATAACGAGATAAAAACATATAAAAATATAACCCATCTAAATGAATCACTGAATGATAGTACTAATTTTGAAACTAAAATAAAGCTATATTCAACAAGTACATTAACACCAGTCTTAACATTATTGAAGTAATCTTGATATGTACCCATGTCTGGTAATAAATTAATAGGTTTGAAAACACCAAAAATAGTAAATATGATCAAAAACAAAAGGGAGTAACATCTATAATAACTGATCATATAGTCTTCACACCTAATATTAACAAAGATGACTTTGAATTAATGTTATAAATAAATCACAAAACTTCAGCTCTTATAACAGAATGAAATTCATCTGCTACTGATTCCCAAGATAAATGCTTAACCAATTCATAATTTTCATTCAACTCTGATTCAATTCTTTCTTTGCTAAATTTAAAACATTGACTCAATTTACTTTTAAGCTCAATTGAATTAAATGTTGATAACTTAAGCTCACTATTTGATAAGGTTAAGGGTGCATAATTTGATATTACTAAGCAACTTGAAGCTATAGCTTCAGCACATGGATAATGGAATGCACCATCTTCAATTAATCCAGTTGCAACAACAATATCATTACGTTTATAAAAGTCTGCGAGTTCAAACTCATTGTTTATGTCAAAAAACTTTAAATTTGGTAATTTCGCCGACCACATTTCATTACAATAAACAGCCACGTTTACAAAGAGCTTACCTTTAAACTCATTATTTAATTCTATTAGTACGTCGATAATCTCTTGACTTCCTTTATATAACTCTTTTCTGCCAATAAGACCTATATTTATTACTTCTTTGTCACAAAAGTAAGAATCTTTAAAATTTCGATATAAAGAAAGATCTATTCCTGCAGGAACTATGGAAATATAATTATTAAGATAAGAGGGTAAGAGCAATTCTGAGTTTACGATCTTCTTTAGGGGTAAAAAATAAGTAATATATGCTAAAAGTTTGCGATGAAAATGATTACTAAACAGGACCTCATACGCTTGAATATAATAAAACTTGCCAACTTTACGACTTAACAATAAAACAACATATGCGGTTAAAAAATAATTTGCAATTGCTACGTCTGCATTAACACTTTTTACTTTTCGCCATAAGTAATACATATTAAATAAAAAATTTAATGTTTTAAAATTTGTTTTTTTTACTTTTGATGTCAAAATTTTACAATTGAGTTTATAATATGGTGTGCAGTTGTTTTCAGGTGCAACAATAATTACCTCCTCACCTCTTTTTACCAATTCATTAGCTAAATTAGCTAACACACGCTCACCTCCTGAGCGTCCTATCCCCATAAGTGGTATAACAATCTTCACAATATTCTCAACCTGATAAAGTAGAATTTCACTAATTTTATTAGTAAACATCCATGAAATAGAAACTAAGCACTAAACAAACTATGTCTAATACCTATAAAACAGTAAATTTTTAGAATCACAAAGAAAATCGCTTTACATTTAAAAATACAAATAAAAAATATAATATGTAATTAACTAAATAAGCTATGCTCGCACCTTTAACACCATATATATCAACAAATAAATATGATAAAAATATAAAATTTGTAGAAAAAAATATCTCTGTTGAAATAAACCATTTTGTAGCACCTCGAGACAGCATTGGGTATGCATATAGCCAAGCTAAAATTTTAACCACATCTCCAGTTAATTGTATTGCAAACAAATCACGTGCGGCTTTAAACTCTTCTGTGAATAATAGCCATATAGCGACATCTCTTAATAAATATACGCCAAGAGCCATAATACAAACAATAGGAAAAATAACTTTAGCTGTATGATGTATCTCTTTAACAATTGAATCCACACCAATTAACGATGATAACTTGGGTAAATAGTAAGTACCTAAAGCTATTGTGATAACACTGAGATAAACCTCTGATATTTTCCATACTGCTTGCCAGTGGCCTGTTGACTCCCATCCGACTTGTTCAACTAAGATATTTCTAACTAGAATTAATGATACTGGGACAGTCAACGCTGTCGTTATCGCCATTAACGTATAATTACCTATAGATTTGCGTGCTGTAACACTTGTAGTCCCCCACCAATACCGCAATTTAAACCAAGGTTGACGTAAATTGGCAGATAACATCACTAAACCAATCAGAGCTGATTGCAAAGCTGCTGCGAGCAGTGCACCTTTTATATTTGCGTAAAATATCATGCCTAACATCAAGGCTGCTGATATAATTGCCGAGAGCATGCCTAAACCAACATAACGACGATAGTTTTGCTGGCCATTAATGACTGAATTACAAAGTGTCCCTATAGCGGATAAGGGTAGAACACAAACCGTAACAGTAATAACCCAAGAAAGTGCTTCATCTTGAAATAATAAAATAGCTAAGTAATCAGATAACAATAATACTACTGGAATAGTAATCCCAGCGAGTATCAAAATCCATTGCAATGAAGCCTTCCACCAAAGAGAACATGCTTCATAACCCTCAGCTTGTTTCTCTGCGGTATAACGCACTACCCCATTGGCAGCTGGAGCATTGATTAATCCATTGAGTACAGCCACGACACCTTGTACCTGCCCTAACATAGCTAAACCGGTAGGGCCGGTGTAAACGGCCACCACTTTAGCTATTACAAAGCCCATTACCATTTTTAGAAGCGTTAGCAACCCTGTCATGGCAGTGACTTTTAGAAGACGTTTCATGCCCTAAAGCCATTTACTGCTTCAATGATAGTATTAACTGACTCATCACTCATTGTTGGATCTAACGGAAGTGATACGACTTGATTATGAATTAGCTCTGTTACTGGTAAACATTGCAATCCCATATCTGGATATGCTTTTTGCTGATGTGGGGGAATTGGGTAATGAATTAATGTTTGAACTCCTGAATTAATTAAATGCTGTTGTAATAGTTCTCGTTTATCGCAACGGACTACAAAGAGATGCCAAACATGTGCAAGTGATTCTTTTAACTCAGGTAAAATGATTAGGTCATTATTTATTCCTGATAAATAACGTTGCGCAATTTGCTGACGGCGTAGCGTTTCTGAAGGTAAAAAATTCAATTTCACTCGCAACATAGCAGCTTGAATTTCGTCTAGGCGGCTATTCAAACCTTGGTACAAATTTTCATATTTTTTATGAGAACCGTAATTACGCAAAGCCTTTAACGTTAACGCTAACTCATCATCATTTGTAGTCACCGCTCCAGCATCACCTAACGCACCAAGATTTTTTCCTGGGTAAAAACTAAAACCTGCTGCATCGCCCCAATTGCCAGCTTTTTTATCTTGTGTTTCTGCACCATGTGATTGTGCGCAATCTTCCAGAACTAATAAATTGTATTCTTTCGCAATCGACATTAGCTCAGGCATAGGTGAAAGTAAGCCATATAAATGCACTGGCAAAATAGCTTTAGTTTTCGGTGTTATTGCTGCACGAACTAAATCTGGTTCAAGATTGAATGTAGCAGGATTAGGTTCAACTAATACTGGAACTAAATCATTTTCTGTAATCGCTAAAATAGAAGCGATATAAGTATTAGCTTGAACAATGACTTCATCACCTGATTTCAACTTGCCTAACTCTTTCCATGCACGCAATGTTAAAATTAAAGCATCTAACCCGTTTGCGACTCCGATGGCATGTTTGGTTCCACAATAGATGGCAAACTCACTCTCAAACTGAGTTAATTCATTACCCATTATATACCAACCAGAATCGATAACTCTAGCACAAGCTTGTTTCAGCTCATCAGCGTATTGACCATTAATTGATTTTAAATCTAGAAAAGGGATCATTATTTTTGGCTCATTTGTGTAAACGTTGAATAGTCGCGAATGTAATCATCTGCATCATAGTAATGAGAAGCAAAAACAAGGAGTACGGCATCTTTTGAATACTTATATTGGACCCCCCATGTCATCGCTGGTAGATATATACCTTTATCAATACTATCTAATATATATTCTTCTCTATTTTTACCATCATCAACTAAAACACTACAGTTACCGCTAACACAGATTAAAAACTGCTGACATTCTTTATGAGCATGTTCGCCTCTGACTTCTTTATTAGGAACACCGAACACGGTAAAATAACGTTTAGGAGTGAATGGAATTTCCTTTTCAAACTCACCAACCGATAAATTACCTCTTAAATCATTCACCAAATGAAATTTATGTAACGATACACCGTTAACTTTAGATTTTTGATATTCCAGTCCAAAGTTATTACTCGGAATAATGGTTTCTGTACTTGTTGCTACATAACCAGTAATTTTAGCCGGATTTCCCATTACAATGGCGTTGTCTGGAATATTTCTAGTTACCACAGAACCAGCACCAACCATAGAGTTTTCACCTATCGTGATACCCGGTAAAATAGTTGCATTGGCTCCAATTGATGAACCTTTCTTAACGACTGTTTTCAAGTATGTATCAGGATAGGCTTTAGATCTTGGACGCTTATCATTGGTAAAGGTTACATTGGGCCCAATAAACACATTATCTTCAACATGTATACCATCCCAAATCTGTACACCAGACTTTATGGTTACATTATCACCTATAATTACATTGTTTTCGATTAATGAATTTGCACAAACGTTACAATTACTGCCTATAACTGCACCTGGTAACACAACACAAAACTGCCAAATATTAGTATTCTCACCAATATGCTTAGACTGAACATCCGCTAATTTATGGATCATTTTTCCACCTGACTCTATAATTGATTTAAACGTATCGCTAAGTTTTCATCTTTATTTGAAAGCAGAGGTTTATCGACTAAGGGCCAATTAATATTTAACTCTTTGTCATCCCAGCTAATACTGATTTCTGCTTTGGGATTATAATAATCTGTACATTTATACACGAATTCAGCCTCTTCACTAGTAACATAAAATCCATGTGCAAAGCCTTCAGGGACCCATAACTGACGTTTATTTTCTGCTGATAAATACACTCCGACCCATTGGCCAAATGAAGGAGAACCTTTTCTTATATCGACAGCAACATCAAATACCTCACCAGACACAACACGCACTAATTTACCTTGAGTATTTTCAGTTTGATAATGCAAACCTCGTAAAATACCTTGTTTAGACTTGGAGTGATTATCCTGTACAAACTTTGTAGGTTTACCAGTTACCAGATCCTCAAATTTTTGTTGATTCCAGGTTTCCATAAAGAATCCACGTTCATCACCGAATACGGCTGGTTCAATAATTTTAACGTCTGCAATGCTTGTATCAATAACTTTCATTTATGAATACTCTTTAATTCGAACTAACGCTGCTTGCCAATCGCTCTGCTTAATGCCAAATATATTATGAATTTTGTCACAATTTAAACGAGAGTTTGAAGGACGCTTAGCAGGGGTTGGATAGTCTAGTGTTGTTATTTGATTAACTTTTATAGGCTGGACAAGAACACCTTTATCAAATGCTATTTCAAATATTTTTTCAGCAAAAGCATGCCAACTTACATGAGGAAAACCCGAATAATGGTATGTCCCATAAGCTTGATTGCCGTCAACGATCTGTTTCGCGATTGTCACAATTGCGTTTGCTATATCACCTGCATAAGTAGGGCCACCAAATTGATCAGCTACCACACCTAAAGACTCTCTCGTTTTAGCAAGGCGTAGCATAGTTTTAACGAAATTATTACCGTGTTCACCAAAGACCCATGCTGTTCGTAATATAATATGCCTTGAACAGGCAATTGCGACTGCTTGTTCGCCAGCCAGCTTACTACGACCGTACTCACCTTGAGGTGCAGTTACATCAGACTCAGTATAGCTATCCACGCTATGGCCATCGAAAACATAATCTGTCGAAATATGAATTATGGCGGCATCGACTTTTTTAGCGGCTAAAGCCAAATTACTTGGCCCATCACGATTGATTGCATAAGCCAATTGTCGTTCTTGTTCAGCTTTATCTACAGCCGTATAAGCAGCTGCATTGATGATTATATTAGGCTGAAATTCGCTGACAGTTTTATCAACTTGAATTGCATCGGTAATATCAAGCTCTTCACGGGCCAACGCTAAAAATGTTACCTCAGTCTGTGCTTCTAGTAGATCGATTAAACAACGTCCAACTTGGCCATTTTTACCGACGATCAATATTTTCATGTTTATGCCCCATTAGCCAAATGAGCCAAATGAGCCAAATATTGACCATAATTATTTTTCATCATTGGCTTAGCCAATTTAGCGAGTTGTTCAGAGCTTAACCAACCGTTACGCCACGCGATCTCTTCTAGGCAAGCCACTTTTAGGCCTTGTACATGTTCTATCGTTTGTACAAAAGAAGACGCTTCATGCAAACTTTCGTGTGTACCAGTATCTAACCATGCAAAACCACGACCGAGTAACTCCACATTCAAGTTACCTTTGTTCAAATACATTTCATTTAAGGTGGTAATTTCTAACTCGCCGCGATGTGACGGCTTAACTTGCTTGGCCATTTCGACAACACTGTTGTCGTAGAAATATAAACCTGTGACTGCATAATTAGATTTTGGCTTGGTTGGTTTTTCTTCTATCGATATTGCTTTCATGTTTTTATCGAATTCAACCACACCAAATCTTTCTGGATCTTTGACTTGATAGCCAAATACTGTCGCACCGTTTTCTCTATTCGCTGCGCTCTTTAGGGTTTTACTGAAAGATTGACCATAAAAAATATTATCACCTAATACTAAACACACGCTGTCTTTACCGATAAATTCTTCACCAATCAAAAATGCTTGTGCTAACCCATCAGGGGACGGTTGTACTGCATAGGTTAGATTTATGCCAAAATCGGAACCATCACCTAATAAACGCTTAAAACCTTCATTATCTTCTGGCGTAGTAATAATCAATATGTCTCTAATACCAGCAAGCATTAATGTTGACATTGGGTAGTAGATCATTGGTTTGTCATATACTGGCAATAACTGTTTTGATACACCTCTCGTAAGTGGGTATAAACGAGTTCCTGAACCGCCAGCTAAAATAATGCCTTTCATATATAAATAAGTTCCTAGATAAATAGGCCCTAGGTTCTAGAAAAATAGGGCAAAAAAAGAAAAAAAAGCTAGATGCCTAAACGTTCACGTTGGTAGCTACCATCTTGTACATGCTGGCACCAGGTTTGATTTGCTAAATACCATTCTACGGTCTGGCGAAGGCCGGTTTCAAATGTTTCTTGTGGTTGCCAATTAAGCTCTTGGCTCATTTTAGTAGAGTCAATAGCATAGCGTCGGTCATGGCCTGGGCGGTCTGTTACATAGGTGATTTGCTCTGCGTATGGCTTATCTTTTGGTACTAGGGCATCCAGAATATTGCAAATGGTCTGTACCACTTCAAGATTTTGCTTCTCGTTATGACCACCAATGTTATAGGTTTCACCAACTTGGCCTTGAGTAACAACCTTGTAGAGCGCACGCGCATGATCTTCTACATAAAGCCAATCACGAATTTGATCACCTTTGCCATAGATTGGTAATGCCTTGCCTTCTAACGCATTTAAAATTACTAGAGGGATTAATTTTTCAGGAAAATGATACGGGCCATAATTGTTAGAACAGTTAGTAACAATCGTTGGTAAACCATATGTACGTAGCCAGGCTCTTACTAAGTGATCGCTTGAGGCTTTTGAAGCAGAATATGGGCTGCTTGGTGCGTAAGAAGTTGTTTCAGTAAATAAAGGAAGCGGCCCATCTTGCTCATCGGGATGGGGTAAATCACCGTACACTTCATCAGTTGAAATATGGTGAAAACGAAATGCTTTTTTAGCATCATCCGCTAACGTATTCCAGTAAGCCCGAGTTGCTTCAAGTAATGTATAAGTACCTACAATATTGGTTTGGATAAAGTCAGCAGGGCCGGTAATTGAACGGTCGACGTGAGACTCTGCAGCAAGGTGCATTACTGCATCAGGTTTATGGGTATTAAATACTCTATCTAGTTCTGCTCGGTTACAAATATCGACTTGTTCGAATGAATAGCGCTCGTTTGAATCAACACTCACTAATGATTCTAAATTACCTGCATATGTCAATTTATCTAAATTGATCACACTGTCATTAGTGTTGTTAATGATATGGCGAACAACTGCAGAGCCAATAAACCCTGCTCCACCTGTAACTAAAATTTTCATTATTTTATCTTCCCGAGAAGTTTAGAGTGTTCTATTAAGAATATGGATATAAACAAGATTGGTTTAATTTTAACAATTTTTTGACCTAAGCCCTTAATACCAAGCTGAGACTGTTAAGCTAGGTTCTAGGTTCTAGGTTCTAGGTTCTAGGTTCTAGGTTCTAGGTTATTAAGATTAGAGTCTAGATTGCTAGAGCGCTTTGCTGTTAGATACTATAAAAGCGTAAAGAGTTTACGGATAACGGTAAATCGATAACGGAACGCTTCGTTTAAGGATAGAGAGTCCAGGAACCCGCAAACTCGCCTGAGAGCGGACTTCGTCCTTCTAGATTCTGCATAATATTAATCTTGTTTTTTAACAAAATATCGAATTAATACGAACATGATACCTAAAATGCCACCTAGCATGGTGCCTAATACGCATATTAATGCTCGCTTAGGTTTAGCTTTTTCTTCTGGTATTAGTGCTGGGTCTATGGTTTTAAATACATATTCGTCGCGTACTTCGGCAAACATAATTGTTTTAGCTTGCTCTTCGACTAGTTTGTATAAAATCGAACGGATATCGGCAACGTTGGTTTGTTGAATTTTTGATTCTAGAAACTCGGTGCTTTTAATGGCCTCTGCAACATCACGTTCTTTCATTACTGTGTTGATGTCTTGCACTAACCAATTAACCCATTGCTGGGCAACATACGGAGATAAATGCTCAACAGATACGGTTACCATACCAGTGTCTTTTGCAGCATTGACTGCAATAATTTTACTGAATATTTTGAATGCCTCTTGCATTGACGGTTCTGGCTTAAAAGGTGGTTTAACTTCGCGCACCCATTTATTTTGCGATAAGTCGTATACTTCAACATCGTAAGACAAGGTATTGTCTGCCATATTCCATTTTTCGGCAGCCATTAAGTCAACCAATATATTGTGCTTTTGAATGAACTCACTGGCGAATTGACGTGACTTCATCACCTCGATGGCCATTTGAGTTTTATCTACTCCGCCACCGCTGCCTAAATTGATACCCGCCATAGATGCAAGACCACCAAATTGACCAGCAAGGGCAGCTAAGCCACCATTTGCTTGTTCTGAATCTGCAGGCGATAATAGGGCTTCTGACTTGTATATATTGGGTTGACTAATTGCAAAAGCAACTGATGCCACTGCAAACACAAAGGTAATGGCAATGATTAGCCATTTGCCTTGCCAGATGACAGAAAACAATTCGCGAAGGTCGATTTCGTCGTCCGCCACGCTTCCCATTGGTTGGGTGGTGTAGGGTTGAAATAGTGCATCTGGGTTTAATTGATTATTTTGGTTATTCATTGGTTCTTCAGGTTCTAGGTCCTAGGAGCTAGGTCCTAGGAAAGCTTAAAGATATTTAAAGAAGGTACTAGGTACTAGGCTCTAGGTACTAGGCTCTAGGTACTAGGTACTAGGCTCTAGGTACTAGGCTCTAGGTTCTAGGTTCTAGGTTCTAGGTTCTAGGTTCTAGGTTCTAGGTTCTAGGTTCTAGGTTCTAGGTTCTAGGTTCTAGGTTCTAGGTTCTAGGTTCTAGGTTCTAGGTTCTAGGTTCTAGGTTCTAGGTTCTAGGTTCTAGGTTCTAGGTTCTAGGTTCTAGGTTCTAGGTTCTAGGTTCTAGGTTCTAGGTTCTAGGTTCTAGGTTCTAGGTTCTAGGTTCTAGGTTCTAGGTTCTAGGTTCTAGGTTCTAGGTTCTAGGTTCTAGGTTCTAGGTTCTAGGTTCTAGGTTCTAGGTTCTGCATGGTAATTTACACCATCTTCTTTCACACAACCTTTTCTTATTTTGATTAACGCGCCAAGCATTGCTGAAACCTCTCTAGCTTCCTGAACAAGCTTTAAGCCGTTCTGCTTTTCCATCACACCTATTTCAATAGCTATGAAAATTTGTGTTGCTAGTTCGCCGGATGACCCTTTTGCAAAGTATAAAAACCTTGCTGATTCAGCATGGGACTCTCGCTCTTCGCCCTCTGCAATGTTAGAGGGAATCGAAACTGCAGCGCGAGTTATTTGGTCTTTTAAACCATAATCATGACAATTTTTTAATTCAGAATAAACATCACATGCCAATCTGCTTGAACGTTTCCATACTTCTAATTTTTGAAAGCTAAATTCTTTCATATATCCATCCTTGGTTCAGCATGTTTTATTCTCGCTCTGAAGCCTAGTACCTAGAACCTAGAAGGACGAAGTCCACTCTCTGGCGAGCCTGCGAGCTCCTAGAACCTTCTTACAACGTTGCTACTGCTGCGACTGCGATGGCACTGTTGTAGATGATGGTGGTGACTTGCTGCCATAAGGTTAGGCTGTCTTTGTATTCGGTATCTAGCGGTACGATTATGGTGTCGCCTGGTTCCATTTGGGTGCTGCTAGTAAACCAAGTTGACTCGCTAGGCATTGTTACCGAGCCATCTGCTTTAATGATATACACACGTTCGTCATCGGCTCGCTTACGAAGGCCGCCAGCCATGGTTAAATATTGGTCATACGTGATACCTTCTTTGTATCGATGTGTGCTTGGATGTTGTACTTGCCCCATAATAGACACAGTTTGATTTTTTGCTGGTATATAAAGCGCATCGGCGTCTTCTAGATCAAGGTTTGCTTCGTCTATACCAAGCTCTAAGGCGGTTAAGTCCACTACTAAGCGGCCAGCCACTTCAACATTTTCGAGCTCTTTTAACATCAATTGTGCGTCGGCATAACCCACTGTTGGTGTGTCTTTGGTTAATGCTTTTGCTGCAATTTCGCGGCGTAGCTCATCTGAAAGCTTGGTTAATTCAAGTTGCTCTTTTTCTTTAACTGATTTACGTAAAAATACGGCACTTTTTAAAGCTGCGTCATTGGTATAGCCACCAGCACGTGCAATAACCCCTTTTAAGGTTTCACCACGTTGAATTGAGTAAGTGCCAGGGAATTTAACTTCACCTTTAACTGTTACCCAACGGGTTTCTTGCCAGTCTGGTAAGGTTCTTACTGTTAAGATGTCTCGGCTTTGCAGTGCAACAATTGATGAAGGGTTGTTCATTACATCGTTTAAGCTAAGTTGTTGATGCTGTATTGTTACGCCGTCTGTTTGCGATACTACCTGGCGTGTAAGCTCTGCAGCCATGGTATAAGCGCCCTCTTCTAGGCCGCCGGCAGCTATAATTAACTCTTTAACATCTGCATTAACGGTTAGAGGATATTGACCAGGAAAGCGCACATTGCCATTAATGCTAACAAGTTTGGCTGCATCACCAAAACGGCTTTGGTTTTTTAACTGCGTGATGATTGGCTCGAGTAGTTTTTCTCTATCTTCGTAGTCGAACACCAACAGTGTATCGCGAGGTTGTAATACTACATTGTGCAGAGAAAATGGATCGGTAATGGCTTTACCCAACGCCACGCGGTGCACTTCTATGTCGCCACGCTGATTGATTTCGCGCACGAGTAATGAGTAGTCTAAATCTGCGGTGATGGTTAAATTGCCCCAGATTGAAGGCAGTAAATCGGCAACTTTAAGCGCGTTTTTCCATTGGTATTTACCTGGTCTAATTACCGCGCCTGCGAGTGTTACTGCATTATCAATTCTATTTGATGCTGATTTTACATTTAGCACGTCGCCATTTTTAACTGGTGTAGACAAGCCACTATTTGCAGTTAAATCAACGTTGATAACGGTTTTAACTGATTTGTCGCTGTAACGCTCTACAACACTTGATTTAGGGTAAGCACCTGGATTTAAACCACTGGCCATTTTGATTACATCTGCCATGGTTTCGTTATTTTTAAGCTCGTATATTGCTGGGCGACGCACTTCGCCCATTACGCTTACGGTACCGCCAGTTGATGGAATAAACACAACATCGCCAGATTGTAAGCGTTTGTCGCCTGATGCATCGCCGCGCATGAGTAAGTCGTATAAGTCTAATGTGCCTACTGTTTTGCCTGAGCGTTTAAGTTGAATGTTACGA
Organism: Shewanella inventionis; assembly: GCF_019931735.1. Classification (NCBI taxonomy): domain Bacteria; kingdom Pseudomonadati; phylum Pseudomonadota; class Gammaproteobacteria; order Alteromonadales; family Shewanellaceae; genus Shewanella; species Shewanella inventionis. The sequence continues at coordinate 4,002,345 of NZ_CP082926.1, forward strand.
AGAGAGCCAATTTGATTTACACCGCCAGACACGAATAACGCCTGAGTGATAGTTGATAAGCTTGAAACCGTATATGACCCTGGCTTGTATGCATCACCAGCGACAAAAATGCGAATTGAACGCAGCTCACCCATGGTGATGTTAGCATTAATACCTATCATGCTTTGGGCAATTTTATCTTGTAGTAAGTTTCTTGCCTCTGCAAAAGAAAGGCCAACTAACGATATTGGACCTAAATCTGGAAACTGGACAGCTCCATCACGTCCTACAACTAGTTGGTAATTGTTATTTTCTTTGCCGTAGAGTTGAACATTAATAGTGTCTCCAGGGCCTACCATGTATTCAGCTGGAACGGGTACGTCTGATACTGGTGCGAAGGTCGTTGGAGAACCTGCAAACAAGTCGTAACCAAATGGTTTTAGTTCTAATTTTTGCTCAGTTTCTCTTTCTTCAACACTTAATGTTGTTTTTGTTTTTTGTAAATTTGTTTGGTCTTCTATCTCTTTTTGATTGTTTTTTTCTTCTTCAATTGCATCAACTCTAGGCTCTACAACTTGCGGGTTTTCAATTTTGGTTGCAGTTGCTGAAGTCGACAACATTGATGGGTCGATACCGTATTGCTTGGCGATCCGCTCTTGTTCTGATTTAGGCAGTTGTTTGAATTGCTCAATCATCTGTGGCGACGGTGTCACCGCCTGCACTTGCGTACTGAAAATAATAAGGGCTGATAAGCCAGCAATTAACACGTTTTTGGTTTTATGCAACACCAGGTATCTCCAATATTATTTAAAAAAGGTTTTGAGAGTAGGAACTAGGAACTCGCAAGCTCGCTAGAGGTTCTAGGTTCTAGGTTCTAGGTTCTAGGTTCTAGTTCTAGGTTCTAGGTTCTAGGTTCTAGGTTCTAGGTTCTAGGTTCTAGGTTCTAGGTTCTAGGTTCTAGGTTCTAGGTTCTAGGTTCTAGGTTCTAGGTTCTAGGTTCTAGGTTCTAGGTTCTAGGAACTCGCAGGCTCGCCTGGGAGCGGACTTCGTCCTTCTAGGTTCTAGGTTACTACCCGGTTGTCATCCCTGAGATCTTTTATCAGGGATCCAGGTGTTTCTTTGGATTTTGCTTTTAAGCCTTAAAGCAACACCTGGGTTCCGGCTTTAACAGCGCTACCGGAACGACGTAGTCGAGCAGTGTAGCGTCCTCGTACCTAGCAGCGTAGCGCCCTAGCAGTGACGAAGTCACGCCCTAGTACCTAGCAGCGAAGCGTCCTATTCGGACACGCTACCGATTATTACATACGTCCATGTATTCCACTCTTCGAGCCAGCTAAAGCTGTTTAAACTTGTTCCAGACAAGTTTATCGCGTGGCGGGCGAGACGCCCTTCGGCGTACACTAAAAGACAGAAACTATTCTGTCTTTTGCCTTTAAAAATACGTCCTGTATTTCCCCTTCGGGCCAGCTGAAGCTGTTAATAATTGTTCCTGACAATTATTTTCAGGCACGCTACCGCCCATGGATTGCGGCTTCCAACTTGCCCTTCGCAGTGCGAAAATTCAATTTTTTACGATTACATTTAATCACTTTGGCGCTTTAGAGGCTCAAAGCGGCGCGCAATTATACCCAAAAATACATCAATATGCTTGAGTTATCTCCGAGGCATTTATTAAAAATGTTTCAGAATCGTTTAAAACACACAAAATGATTACATTCAGAGCAACTTCTGACTCATTTTGCTTAAATATCAAACTAAACCTAGATAGCTTAATGGACAATGTCTTACAAATCATCGAGCTAAAATCTTATAATTCGTCTGTCATTCGGCTAGGTTCTAGGTTTTTAAGATTAGAGTCTAGATTGCTAGGGCGCTTCGCTGCTAGAAACTATAAAAGCGTAAAGCGTTTACGGATAACGGAACGCTGCGCTTACAGGTTCTAGGTTCTAGGTCCTAGGTCCTAGGTCCTAGATTCTAGAAGGACGAAGTCCGCTCTCAGGCGAGCTTGCGAGTTCCTAGAACCTAAACCCTCAGGCGAGCCTGCGAGCTCCTAGTCCCTTACTGAACTGACTAGTTTTCATTTGTTTTATCTATCGGTTTAAGGTTTGTCAGTTCTACTAAAACTCTTTTTTGCTGCCCCATTATGGTAAACAACACGTGGCAACGTTTGTCTGGATTGTTCTCATCGAAAATGGCTTCGAGATCTTTAAATGGGCCGTCGACAAACTTGACTTTATCGCCTTTTGTTAGCGGTTTTTCGACTTCGGGTACGTGGCCACTCACTCGACGTTTAAGCGCCGAAATAATTCTGTCGTCTATGGGCGTCATATCTTCTCGACAACCAACAATGCGGTTAGCGCCACGGGTATTGTGGATTTTGCTCACGCTTGTTATTTCTGGGTCGAAGTAGATAAAAAGGTAGCTTGGAAATAGCGGTACCGTAACCATTTGCTTTTTGTTACGGATAGTTTTTTGCTGGGTTATCATAGGTAAATAGCTTTCGACTTGCTGTAAAGCCAAGTTTTGCTGGGCACGCTGTTCTTCACGTGGTTTGCAATAAAGTAGATACCAAGATTTCATTGTTACTCGCTTGTTTAAATTTACTCAATTGTCTGAGTAAGTGACGTCCCATTCACGACTCGAGATAATAGCAAACTTGATCATTCTTTTGAATGCGTTTTGCCTTCAAATGCCTAGAAATACACCAGTTTAAGACATTAATGCTTCGCTGATTAAAAGAACCGTTTTTCAATATGGCTAACACATTGATTTATAGGGGCAGAAAAAATCATGCTGCCTTTATAGGCTTGGTGACGGTTTATAATTGTTAGATATAAAAAAACCTCGATAGATTACCGAGGTTTTAGTTATGTAGGTACTGCGCTGTTATTGACCCGATTTAGGTGGGTAATTCATCATTACACTACCAATGGCCTGGTTAATGGTTGCGATGCGTTCTTCTGGCGTGCTTTGTTCTCTTACCGTGTCGGCAATGGTACCACGCCATACTAACTTACCTGTTTTGTTATCAACTAAATCAACCATTAAAGTGCCAACTTCGTATTCACGCACTATGGTTTCTGTTTGCATTGAGCCTGCTAGCCCCCAGCGAGGTCCATAGTATGGGTTGTAACCAAAGTGGCTGTTGAATGTATCAACATTGATTTTTTTATCGACTTTTGTAATGTAATTTACGAGCAAATCAGCATTTTGTTTATCTGTTTTGCTAATGCCCTTCTGGCTTAATTGGTTTTCTATTGCGGTGCGAACGCGTTGGTCCATGAGGCCGTCAAGATGGTAGCCAACTTCGTCATTCTTTTTTTCTACCCAGGCGTAAGATTTGTATTGCTCAAATGATACCGATGGGTCGAAGTCTGAACTCGATTTTAAGGTACTACAAGCGCTTAATGCTAACACCGCGGCGGCGATAAACAATTTTTTCATGACAGACTCCAAAAACAATACGTTAATAGCCATAAGCTTATAGAGCGCAATGAGGTTGTCAAGTTAACTAGAATTTATGAATGGAAGGGCTAGGTACTAGGTTCTAGTTCTAGGTTCTAGGTTCTAGGTTCTAGGTTCTAGGTTCTAGGTTCTAGGTTCTAGGTTCTAGGTTCTAGGTTCTAGGTTCTAGGTTCTAGGTTCTAGGTTCTAGGTTCTAGGTTCTAGGTTCTAGGTTCTAGGTTCTAGGTTCTAGGTTCTAGGTTCTAGCTTCTAGGGCCTAGGGTCTAAATCTACCCGGTTGTCATCCCTGAGATCTTTTATCAGGGATCCAGGTGTTTCTTTTGATTTTGCTTTTAAGCCTTAAAGCAACACCTGGGTTCCGGCTTTAACAGCGTTACCGGAACGACGTAGTCGAGCAGCGCAGAGCCCTTCTAGGTTCTAAATCTACCCTTGTTGTCATCCCTGAGATCTTTTATCAGGGATCCAGGTGTTTTTGTAAGTCTTAAAACCGTTGACGGCTTACGGATTACAGAACGCTGTGCTTACGGGTTTATGTACTAGGAACTCGCAGGCTCGCTAGAGAGTCTAGCACCTAGCAGCGAAGCGCCCTAGCAGTGACGAAGTCACGCCCTAGAACCTAGCAGCGAAGCGCCCTAGCAGTGACGAAGTCACGCCCTAGAACCTAGCAGCGCAGCGCCCTCGTAGTGACGAAGTCACGCCCTAGTTCCTAGAACCTCGCATCGACTAGGCTTTATTACTGATCCACACTGTTTGGTATGGCTGGAGTTGTATGGTTTGGGTGATGTCTTCTATTTGGTTGCCGGTGAGCAAATCGACCCAGTATTCTGATATGACTAGGTTAAGCTCATTGATGGGTAGATCGGTGACTTGATCTGACACGTTACTGATACAAAAAATACTTTGTTTTCGATTACGGCTTTGACGCCAAAAGCCAAACAGTTGCAGCCCTAGATGTAGGGTAAATTGGGTGGCATTTGGATGAAATGCTATTTGTTGAGTGCGTATATTGATGAGCCTTGTCATGGCTGATAACACCTGGCTGTGGGTACTTTGGGCGTCGCTTAGCTGTTGTTTTAAACTGTCTAAATCCCAGCGATGACGATTGATGGCTCTGTTATGTGAGGTATTAGCCAGTTTTTCGTAGTCGTTACGAGTGCCTAATAAGCTGTGGATGTATATTCCTGGGATCCCTTCGAGTGCCAACATAATGGTATGTGCGCACAGGTATCTTTGCATGCCCCATAAGTCTTTGCCTTTGGTGGTACCTTGCAGAGCATCGTATAAGGCGATGTTCATTTCGTAGGGCTTTTGCTCACCGGTTTCGGTGGTGCGGGCGGATATTTGGCCGCCAAATTGCTTCATGGTATCGACGAGTGTTTGTATTTCATCATCGTCTAATAACCCTTCAGCTGGGCGTAAGCCTATGCCGTCGTGGGAGGCGATAAAGTTAAAATAGGTGGTGCCATCTTGCGCTGGCGGCATGCTCATTAACCAACGTTTTAAGTATAAGCAGCTGCCGGTTATTAGGGTATTAATGAGCAATGGCGGCAGTGAAAAGTTATATATGCAGTGGGCTTCGTTGGCGTTACCAAAATATGTTAAATTTTGTGTGTTGGGGATATTAGTTTCGGTGATGATCATGGCGTCGTTTTGCGCGTGTTCAATTAAGGTGCGCAGTAAGCGGATGACCTCGTGGGTTTGCGGTAAATTAATGGATTTTGTGCCTACAATTTTCCATAAAAATGCAACGGCATCGAGCCTAAAAATACTCACTCCTGCATCTAAATATTGTCGAATAATACTGACAAACTCGATAAGGACGTTGGGGTTTCTAAAATCGAAATCAACCTGATCATGACTGAAGGTAGACCACACATATTGAGTGCCACTGGGGGTTTCTGTGGGTCTTAATAATGCTGAGGTTCGGGGCCGTACGACTTCAGTTAAATCATCTGTTAAGTTTGCCGTAAAAAAATAATCATGGCCTGGCCCTTCACCTTTGCAAAAATTTTCAAACCATAAACTGCGGCTTGAGCAGTGATTTATCACTAAATCTGACATTAAACGGCGTTTACTGGCTATGGCACTGATGTCGGCCCAGTCGCCTAGACTCTCGTTAACGGTTGAGTAGTCTATTACGGCAAAACCGTCGTCTGAACTGTAAGGGAAAAAAGGCAAAATATGCGCACCGTTTATGCAGCCCACATAACTGTCGATAAACTGTGACAAGGTTGTGAGTGGGCGCTCACCTTGCTGCACAACACTGTCGCCATAGGTGATCATTATGGTGTCTTTTTCTGACCAGTGGTTAGCAAATGGCTCTGGTACTTGGCTAAACTCGGTGATTCTCATGATTTCGATGAGCCGTTCAGCTAATGTATTTATGGGTGTGTCGAGAGCAATGTCTTTATAAATACACTCAAGTTGTTGTTGCAGCTTTTGTTGTAAACCATCCATTAATGACATAAATAGGTGTCCTTATACCATCAGGAGAAATAAGTGATCAGATATTGCGTTGTTAACCAATAAGAATGATCGGCATTTTTGTGCTGATTGGTATTAGCTAAACTCTGCGTTGTCTGCCTCAACAGCGGCTTTAAGTTGCTCTAACACATCAGGCATGGCGCTTACCACTCGGCTCCATGTTGGCATAAATGGCGTTTCCATGGGGTTGTCTAAAAAGCGCTGCCCTGCGGTAACGATATTTTGAGCAAACATTTCTACGGCTTTTTCTTCTAGGTGAATGTCGGTTGTGAGTCCATTCATTAAAGCATCATTATGGTAAGTTTCAACATAATCGAGGGCAACTCGGTAATAGGTTGCTTTTAAGGTACGAAATGATTCTGTGCTGAAGGTTTCGCCTTGGGTGGCTAATTTACGGAAAAATGCCTTGGTAATATCAATCGACATTTTAGATAAACCGGCTTCTTCGTTGTCGAGCGATAAATCTTGATGCTTGTGGTCGTAATTGTCGGCAATATCCACCTGACAAATGCGATTGTGGGCATAGTTACGCTGCATTTCTGACAGTACGCCAATTTCTAAACCCCAATCACTTGGAATGCGAAGATCGGTAAGCACATCGCGCCTAAACGAAAACTCTCCAGCTAATGGATAACGAAAGCTGTCCATGTATTCGAGGTATTCGTTATATCCCACCACTTTTTTTAGCGCTTTAATCAGCGGGGTGACTAATAAACGTGACACTCGGCCGTTAATTTTACCGTCGGATAATCTGGCGTAGTAACCTTTACTAAATGCGTAGTTAAATTGCGGATTAGCGACCGGGTAAAGCAATCTTGCCAGTAATGATTTTTCATAAGTGACGATATCGCAGTCGTGCAAGGCAACCGACTCTGATTTGCCCGAGGCTAAAATGTAACCCATGCAGTACCACACATTTCGCCCTTTCCCTAGCTCGGTTGGTGCTAGCCCTAGCTTTTGTAATTTTGCATCTAGTGCTTTTAAGCGTGGGCCGTCGTTCCATAAAATACGGTGATGTTGGGGTAATTCGCCAAAAAAACTCAATGCATGCTTGTATTGTGCTTCGTCTGCTCGGTCAAGGCCGATAACAATTTCAGACAGGTACGGCACGTCTTTAAGGTTAGCAACTATGCCTTTTAATGCATCGCCTTCTAACTCTGAATACAGCGACGGTAGAATGAGCCCTAATGGGCGAGTTTTTGCAAACTTAATTAAGTCTTGCTCTAGTTCGTCGTGGGTACGACGAGTTAAGTTGTGCATTGTGGTGATGGTGCCGTTTTGATAAAAATCAGCCATGTTATACGCCTCCTACAGTCATTGGTTTTGCTGGTGTGGCCAGTGTTGACGTGAGTAATGTTGCGGTGATGCATTCGGCCCAGCCTTTAGGACCGTATGCCTGGCTTTTTATGGTTTGCTTTTTGTTAAGTACTGGGAACTCATGAGTGGGTGATTTAATTTGAATAGCGATATCGGCCGCTTCTAGCATTGCACTGTCGTTGCCGCTGTCACCGAGTGCAATGGTGGTGACTGGGGTTTGATATTGCTTGGCATAAACTTGCGCCAGCCAGTTCATGGCTTTGCCTTTGTCGCTTTCACCGCCTATGTGCAAAAAACGCCCGCCTTGTAACATGTGGGCGCCTAATGAGGTCATATAATCGATAAATTCTTGTTTACGCGCTTCATCGCCTTGCCATAACAAAGGCTCTGAATAATGCCTAACTAAAGCAAGGCGCGCTTTGTCTGGCGCAAGATCGGTAACTTCACACAATTCTTCAACGCTAAAGGATGAAAAGCCGATGTATTCATCTTCAAACTCAACGGCTTGTTGAGCTAATAAATCAAGCCAGTGCTGGCGAGGCGGACAAAACTCTTTTACCCAGTAATACCCTTGCTCAAAAGTCCCTTCTGGCTGCTCATTGAAATAACCTATTGGAATATAAATAACGGCGCCATTTTCTGAAATAAAGGGAGAGTTAATCCCAATGGTTTGTTGTAGTTTTTCCATTTCGGCAAAGGTTTTGCTGGTATTGGCAATAATAGGGATATGACGCTCATTAAGCGCTTCGATGACCTCAATGGCATGGTTAAAACTGTAATCGAAGTGGTCGAGTAATGTTCCGTCTATGTCAGTAAAAATCAATGGTCTGCTGGTCATATAGAGTCCCTTTAATATTAATACGGGATAAAACAAGGGTGAAAATAATGCTGCCACCTTTTGTTTTATTGGTAATTAACTGATTCAGAAAATGTGCCAGTGCAGTATGCATTGCCCAAAAATGGTTCAATCGACTTATTAAGCATTGAAATTTATAGCTTTTTATTTGAGCAAACTTAACGTGAAGAATAATTTTTTAGTGCGCTGATGAGTTACATACGTGCAAGGTTTTATGCAGATCGCACCATTTTGGTGCAATTTAAGGGTAGCAAGTGGCAAGTGGCATGCTACGAGTGTACTTCTTTGCCGTCCTCGAGTGCTGTTATCCCGGCTTTATAAGCGTTACCGGGACGGTTCCAGGTGTTTGCTCTTAAAAGATAACAGCTGGATCCCGGCTCAAAAGCATTGCCGGGACGACGTAAATAAGGCCTTAGCAGACGTGATAAAAGTGACAAGGTTCAAGTGGCTGTGTAAGTGCAAGTGGCAAGTTACGAGTTACAAGTGACAAGTGACAAGTGCAAGTGACATGCTACGAGTGTACTTCTTTGCCGTCCTCGAGTGCTGTTATCCCGGCTTTATAAGCCTTACCGGGACGGATCCAGGTATTTGCTCTTAAAAGATAACAGCTGGATCCCGGCTCAAAAACATTGCCGGGACGACGTAAATAAGGCCTTAGCAGACGTGATAAAAGTGACTAGTGGCAAGTGTAAGTGTAAGTGCAAGTGGCAAGTGGCATGCTACGAGTGTACTTCTTTGCCGTCCTCGAGTGCTGTTATTCCGGCTTTATAAGCGTTACCGGGACGGAACCAGGTGTTTGCTCTTAAAAGATAACAGCTGGATCCCGGCTCAAAAGCATTGCCGGGACGACGTAAATAAGGCCTTAGCAGACGTGATAAAAGTGACAAGGTTCAAGTGGCTGTGTAAGTTTTAAAATTGGTTTTCAAAATAACTTTCAATGATCAGCACGGCAGAAACCGCGTCAACCTGCCCTTTAGTCAGTGCTTTAAAGCCCCCTAACTCAAATAATCTTGCTTTAGCGTCTGCAGTGGTGAGGCGTTCGTCTTGTGTGGCAATTTTAACACCGAAGCGGCCATTTATTCGGTTAGCAAACTTGCGCGCTCTTTGGGTCATTTCTTGTTCTGTGCCATCCATATTTAGTGGTAATCCCACTACGACTAGATCGGGTTGCCATTCTTTGAGCAGTTTTTCGATATCGTCCCAATTAGGAATACCGTCAACAGCTTTAAGTGACAACAGAGGCGTTGCGCTGGCCGTAATAGCCTGACCGATTGCGACACCAATACTTTTGGTGCCATAGTCAAACCCTAATACCGTTTGTGGTTGCATGTATTTCTCTTTGTTTTGTTTTTAGGGGCTAGGAGCTCGCAGGCTCGCCTGAGAGCGGACTTCGTCCTTCTAGGTTCTAGGTTCTAGGTTCTAGGAACTCGCAGGCTCGCCAGAGAGCGGACTTCGTCCTTCTAGGTTCTAGGTTCTAGGTTCTAGGTTCTAGGTTCGAGGAACTCGCAAGCTCGCCTGAGAGCGGACTTCGTCCTTCTAGAATCTAGAAGCGCAGCGCCCTCGAAGTGACGAAGTCACGCCCCAGCAGCACAGCGTCCTACAAGGGTTCTAAATCTACCCTTGTTGTCATCCCTGAGATCTTTTATCAGGGATCCAGGTGTTTCTTTTGATTTTGTTTTAACCATTAAAGCCTAAAAGCTAACACCTGGGTTCCGGCTTAAACAGCGTCACCGGAACGACGTAGTCGAGCAGCGAAGCGTCCTTCTAGGTTTTAAATTCATTCCGGTTGTCATCCCTGAGATCTTTTATCAGGGATCCAGGTGTTTCTTTTGATTTTGCTTTTAAGCCTTAAAGCAACATCTGGGTTCCGGCTTTAACAGCGCTACCGGAACGACGTAGTCGAGCAGTGTAGCGTCCTAGCACCTAGCAGCGCAGCGCCCTCGAAGTGACGCAGTCACGCCCTAGAACCTACTACCTAGAACCTAGCTGCGCAGCGATACTATCATTAAGCATGACCAACTTGAGTCGACATTTGCCAAAAGTCGAAGCCTAAAGATTGGGTCGCGCTTTGCCAGATTTGCTCATAATCTACGTTAAACAGTAATTCTGGGGTGGCTTTAATGGTTAACCAGGTATTGTCTGCGAGTTCTTGTTCTAGTTGATCTTTACCCCAGCCAGCATAGCCTAAAGCGATAATAAAATTTTCGGGCGGATTACCGGCTGCAATCGAGGTTAAAATGTCGCGAGACGAGGTGAGCATTGAATAGTCACTGATTGTAACGCTATTGATCCAATTTTTTTGGGGCGTGTGTAATACAAAGCCGCGATCTGGTGACACTGGGCCGCCGACTAAAACCTCGTCATTAATTGCGAACATCAGTTCTGGTGAAGGATTGAGATCCATTTGCTCGAGCAGCCCTTCAACATCAACGCCTATAGGGCGGTTAATCATTATGCCCATTGCACCTTTGTCATCGTGTTCACAAATATAAATCACTGAACGTTCAAAGAATGTGTCGTCTAACGACGGCATGGCAATTAAAAAATGATCTTTTAAGCTATCCATATGATCTCCCAAGTCGTGTTGTTAGCGTTTATCCACCCGCTAATTTCACGGTGAAATTCAATTTCTCTAATATGGATTTAACAAGTTCACGGTTGTCTGTTTGCACTTCAATGTTGAAGTCTTTCACTGTACCACCACAGCCGCATTGTTTCTTAATTTTTTGGGCTAACTCTTTTAATGCCTTTTCGTCTAACCCTAGACCTTTGATAACACTAACGCCCTTGCCTTTTCTGCCTTTAGTGTCTTTATGAATACGCACAATACCATCACAGGTAGGCACTTCGGCTTGTGTTTTAGGCTCGTCGATACGACCTTTGTCGGTGCTGTAAACTAGGCTGATATTAGGATCTATTCTCATCATATTTCTTATTGATTGGCGTTTAGGGCAGTTTATCAAATCAAAAAAGCGGAGGCGAGTTTAGATTCTAGGGGCTAGGAACTCGCAGGCTCGCCAGAGAGCGGACTTCGTCCTTCTAGGTTCTAGGGGCTAGGGGCTAGGAACTCGCAAGCTCGCCGGAGAGCGGACTTCGTCCTTCTAGGTTCTAGGGGCTAGGGTCTAGGAACTCGCAAGCTCGCCTGAGAGCGGACTTCGTCCTTCTAGGTTCTAGGTTCTAGGTTCTAGGAACTCGCAGGCTCGCCAGAGAGCGGACTTCGTCCTTCTAGAATCTAGCAGCGCAGCGCCCTAGCAGTGACGAAGTCACGCCCTAGCACCTAGCAGCGAAGCGCCCTAGCAGTGACGCAGTCACGCTCTAGAACCTAGCAGTGACGAAGTCACGCCCTAGAACCTAGCAGCGCAGCGCCCTAGCACCTATCACCTAAATGAAAGGTTTAACCAAGTTGGCCATCATGTTGATGTGATCATCATTGTCATTTAGGCATTCGATATAACGGAATTTTTTGCCACCAGCGTCTTCAAATACATGGCGGTTTTCACCTTTTATCTCTTCCAGTGTTTCTAGGCAATCGGCGCTAAAAGCTGGACAAATAACGGCGATATCGGTGACTCCTTTTTCAGGCAGGCTGCCTATTGTTACGTCGGTATAGGGTTGTAACCATTTGGCTTTACCAAAGCGAGATTGGAATGTGGCGACATAGTCATCTTCGCTTAACCCTAGTTTTTCGACGACGAGGCGAGTCGTTTTCATGCAAAAACAGTAGTAGGGATCGCCAAGGTGTAAGTTACGCTCTGGCATTCCGTGATATGACATGACTAACTTTTGCGGTTTGCCATTGGTGTCAAAGTCTTTTTGAATCGATGCGGCAATGGCATTGATAAAATCTGGGTTGTCATGATAAGTATTAATAAAGTGCAATGAGGGTAAATAACGCCATTGCATCATTTCTTTGGCTAGAGCATCAAAGGCTGACCCGGTTGTGGGCGCCGCATATTGTGGGTACAAGGGTAATACAACTAGGTTATCAATACCTTGCTTGTGCATGCTTTGTAATGTGGTAGCCACCGACGGCGAGCCATAGCGCATTGCCAAATGTACACTGACATCATGCCCTTCGGCCTGCAATTGACTAGCTAATTTGGCTTGCTGACGCTCGCTAATATCAAGCAAAGGCGAGCCTGCATCTGTCCACACTTGTTTGTATAGCGCTGCTGATTTAGCCGGACGAATGCGTAAAATAATGCCGTGGAGGATTAACATCCAAACAAGTTTGGGGATTTCAACAACTCGAGGATCTGATAAAAACTCGGCTAGGTAAGTTCGTACTGCCGAGGCTGTTGGCGCATCGGGTGTGCCAAGATTCATAATTAAAACACCTGTTTTACCACGCGCTTTGTGGCCAGTGTCTTTGTCTAACCCTGAAAATCTAGCCAAAATGTAGTCTCCGTAATCTATCTAGGTAAACTCAGCTAAACGCAAAAATAGTCTTGATGCTTGTGTTAACTTATCGTACTCGTTTTGCTGAGATTAAAGTCATTATTTGTTGATTGTATCTTATTATTTATAAACAAAAAGAGCGCTAGGTATCGAATTGCATACCTGTTTGCGCTCTTTCTTATTGCTGCTGCGATTTATAATACAGTTTCTATCGCTTTTTTGATTTGTTCACTGTCAGGTTTTACTCGTGAATTAAACTGCTGGACAGTTTGTCCGTCACCTGAGACTAGGTATTTATAAAAATTCCATTTAGGTGAACCGCTTTTATCACCGAGGTATTTAAATACTGAATTGGCATTGTCGCCCCGTACAGGCGATGTTGCGACCATGGTAAAGCTGACACCATAATTGATAAAACACACATCTGCCGTTTTTGCTTCATCTTTTTCTTCTTGGAAAAAATCGTCAGAAGGAAAACCAATTACCACTAAGCCCTTGTCTGCATACTCTTTATGTAAAGCTTCTAGTGCTTCAAATTGCGGAGTAAAGCCGCAGTTTGATGCCGTATTTACAATCAAAACTGGCTTTCCCTGGGTGAGTTCACACAGGTTAACATTGTCTTTGGAGTGTAATTTACGTGCTTCGACATTGAGATACTCTGGACAGCTTGCAGCTGACACGCCCAAACTGCTAGTTAGTAGCGCTATTGCGGTAATATGTTTTATCATTTTTTCGTGTCCTTTACTCAAATTACATCGAATAAAAAAGGTATTGATAATCTACTTATCAATACCTTAGTTGATTATTTATCGCATTACGAATTACATCTGCAATAAGATCAACCCATGCTAAAAATATAAACCAACATTGATGTTCAATCTAGAGTGCCAGCCGGTGTCACCATTATCAATGCCTACACCTGAACCATTGATAAAGTACATGTTTTTACCCGCAATCCAATCAACGTAAGAATAAAACTTGCCCGCTGTAATTGCACAGCCAGTGACGTTTTGAATAGAGTCGGCTAAGCCATCACCCGACACCATCACTTGGCTATAATCGTTGTAGCAATTTAATTGGGTAATTGGCCCCCAATCAACATCAAACGACTTAGCAATGTTAACGATTGCCACATCAGCTTCAGCAGCTATATCTGATTGATACTGAAAAGCGCCAATAGCTACACGGTTGCTGTCTACGTCATAGTCGTAATGCATATATTGAACTTGTAATTGCCATTTTTGCCAGTCGGCTTGCCAATGTGCTGCAGCAGCAATGCTGTCTGAGTCTTCACCATTGACGTTTGCTGCATCGGCCACAAAATCTAACTGACTAAACTGAAGCGAACCACCTAACTTATGAGTCACCTCACCTGTAGTAAATTCACGTTCAATACGCGCATTTACTTGGCCAGATTCTTCGTATGGCGAATCACCGGTTGTTGCTACGTCAAAGGAGTAACGGTCATAACGTGATCCATTGGCGTATTCATCATTAGCAAAGTAGGCTACATCGTAACGCCAGCCATTTTGTTCATTTTTGTAATGCACACCAGCATCGTAATCATCTTCGAAACCAAGATAATAAGCAGCGCTAAACCAGAATGAATGTGCGGCATATGGCAAAAAACCAAATGGCACTTGAGTGACACCAACTTGTACCGACTGGGTTTCATCGAATTGATATCCCATATAAGCATGGTGTATCGCATCCATATCTTGATACCAGCGGTATTGCGCCGATGCAAATAAACCATCTTTAGATTGGTAATTAACATCTGCACGAAATAGTTCAAACTCTAACTTTGCGTTATCGTCATAATCTTTCCAGCCATAGTTAATGCGAACGGCACCACCAACATCTACCTCGTCGGTCACTTTAACTGCCAGTGCGGAGAATGAAAACAAAACAAGTGAAGTAGAAAGTGCAAATTTTTGCCATAAAAGCATGGGGCATCCTTGATAGGGAAATATAAATATTGAAATCAGTCAGCGATTATAACAAAAAAGGCCACAAGTTACTGCTTATGACCTCTCGAATTTAACTCAATGCTTAATATAATTAGCCAAGTTACCCCATATCCAAGGTTATGCCTTCCATCGTTCCTGCTGATGCGGCTTCGTTACCTTGCAATTTAATCATGAGACGTAAATCGTTTGGCGAGTCGGCGTGGTGCAATGCATCTGCGTAACTGATTTCGCCTTCGAGGTATAAGTCTAATAACGCTTGGTCAAACGTTTGCATACCCTGCTCGCGAGATTTACCCATGGTTTCTTTGAGTAAATGCAGCTCGTTTTTAGCAATAAGGCTCGCAACACGGGGGGTGTTAATTAATACTTCAATTGCTGCGCGGCGGCCTGTACCGTCAGATTTAGGGATAAGTTGCTGTGCCACGATGCCGCGTAGGTTTAACGACAAATCGAACAGTAATTGATTGTGCTTACTCTCTGGCACTAAATGCATAATACGGTCTAGTGCTTGGTTGGCGTTGTTTGCGTGCAATGTTGCCATACATAAATGGCCAGTTTCAGCAAAGGATAACGCAAACTCCATTGTTTCTTGGGTTCGGATTTCACCAATTAAGATAACATCGGGCGCTTGGCGCAGTGAGCTTTTCAGTGCCGCATCAAATGAGTCAGTGTCGATACCCACTTCGCGCTGAGTAATAATACTTTTGCGGTGGTTATGAACAAACTCGACTGGATCTTCAATGGTTAAAATATGACCGCGAGCGTGGGCGTTGCGGTAACCTACCAGCGCGGCAAGTGATGTTGATTTACCTGTACCTGTCCCACCTACCATAATGATTAGGCCACGCTTACTCATGACTAAATCTTTAAGAATGGCAGGCAGCTTTAAGTCGTCAACTTCTGGAATATTGGTTTCAATACGACGCATAACACAGCCAGCAGACTCTCGTTGCCAGAAGGCACTTACACGAAAACGGCCAAGCTCTTTGGCCGCAAATGCAAAGTTACACTCACTGGTGTCATGAAACTCTTTTTTCTGTACGTCAGACATTAGCGACTCAACAAAAGCTAAAGACTGCTGTGGTGTTAATTTGGTTTCTGATAACTGACGTAACTCACCATCAATTTTGGCACTTGGCGGAAAACCGGCAGTAATAAATAAATCTGAGGCCTTTTTCTCGACCATAATATTTAAAAACGGACGAACATCCATGATTCTAATCCTTAAAAATTAGCTTGTTTATTCGAGCTCTTTTGCATTGCATCTTCACGAGTAATGAGCCCGCGATTAACTAGATTTTGCAAACATTGATCTAGCGTTTGCATACCATGTGCCATACCCGTTTGAATGGCAGAGTACATTTGCGCGACTTTATCTTCACGGATAAGGTTACGAATTGCCGGTGTACCCATCATGATTTCGTGAGCAGCAACTCGGCCACCACCAATTTTTTTAATTAAGGTTTGTGAAATAACAGCCTGAAGCGATTCAGACAGCATGGTTCGTACCATACTCTTTTCACCTTCAGGGAAAACGTCAACGATACGGTCAATGGTTTTAGCCGCCGAGGTGGTGTGCAAGGTACCAAAAACTAAGTGACCGGTTTCGGCTGCGGTCATCGCTAATCGAATGGTTTCAAGGTCACGCATCTCACCAACGAGGATAACGTCAGGGTCTTCACGCAATGCACTTCTTAGGGCAGCATTGAAGCTGTGGGTGTGTTTGTGAACTTCACGTTGGTTAACTAAGCATTGTTTATTTTGGTGAACGAATTCGATAGGATCTTCAATGGTTAAAATGTGTTCGTGACGGTTTTCATTAATATAGTCGACCATGCCTGCAAGGGTTGTTGATTTACCCGAACCAGTTGGCCCTGTTACTAGCACTAATCCACGTGGAAAACTGGATATTTTTTTGAAAATCTCAGGGGCACCAAGTTGCTCTAACGATAAAATATCTGACGGAATGGTACGAAATACAGCGCCAGCACCGCGAGCCTGATTAAACGCGTTAACACGAAAACGAGCAAGGTTAGGCACTTCAAATGAAAAGTCGATTTCGAGGTGTTCTTCGTAGTCTTTTCGTTGCTTATCGTTCATGATGTCGTAAACCAGACTATGAACACCTTGATGATCGAGTGCGGGTAAGTTAATTTTTCGCACTTCACCGTCGACACGGATCATAGGAGATACACCTGCAGAAAGGTGTAGATCTGATGCTTTGTGTTTTACACTAAAAGCGAGTAATTCAGTGATTTCCATTGTAGAGACATCCATTTAATCAACATTATGACAACAATAGCAGACAGAATATCAATCGCCCAGCGCAGAATTAACCAAGCGGCGCAAAATTGTTCGCGAACGCCAAGCGACATCAGCTTACTTGCGGTCAGTAAAACTAAACCTATCAATGACATTGTTGCAGCATACGATGCAGGACAACGTCAATTTGGCGAGAATTATGTCCAGGAAGGTGAGGCAAAAATTACAGCCCTTGCTGGTGATTACCCCGATATTGAATGGCATTTTATTGGCCCATTACAATCAAATAAAACCAAAATTGTCGCCGAACATTTTGATTGGATGCATACCATCAGCCGCGACAAAATAGCCCAAAGGTTAAATGATCAACGCCCCGCACACAAAAAGCCGTTAAATGTGTGCATTCAAGTTAACATTAGCCAAGAAGACAGCAAGTCAGGTGTTGATGCCGCAGAGGTTGCCTCGTTAGCGCTTACTATCAGCAAGCTGCCAAATATAACGCTGCGGGGACTAATGGCAATTCCAACCGCCACAGACAATACCGATCTCCAGCAACAAGAATTTGCCAAACTAAAAACACTCTACGATCAACTAAAACAGCAATACCCAAGCATTGACACCTTATCGATGGGAATGAGCGGCGACATGGATATTGCTATAGCTAATGGCTCAACCATGGTGCGTATCGGTAGCGCGATTTTTGGTGAGAGATAAGTGATTTAGGTTCTAGGAGCTAGGTTCTAGGAACTCGCAGGCTCGCCAGAGGGTCTAGATTCTAGGAACTCGCAGGCTCGCCTGAGAGCGGACTTCGTCCTGCTAGATTCTAGAAGCGAAGCGCCCTAGCTAAATCTACCCGGTTGTCATCCCTGAGATCTTTTATCAGGGATCCAGGTGTTTCTGTAGATCTTAAAAGCGATTACGGAGTACAGAACGCTTTGCTTACGGGTTCTAGGAGCTCGCAGGCTCGCCTGAGAGCGGACTTCGTCCTTCTAGATTCTAGAAGCGTAGCGCCCTCGAAGTGACGAAGTCACGCCCTAGCAACTAGAAGCGCAGCGCCCTAGCAGTGACGAAGTCACGTCCTAGAACCTAGCAGCGTAGCGCCCTAGTAGTGACGCAGTCACGCCCTAGTACCTAGCAGCGAAGCGCCCTAGCAGTGACGCAGTCACGCCCTAGAACCTAGAACCTAGCAGCGCAGCGTCCTTTTATGTAACATAGCGCCATTAACGATTTAAATTCACTCTCTTAATGGATGTAATTGAAATGACTCAAGCAAAAGTATGTTTTATCGGTGCGGGCAATATGACTCGCAGTATTATTAGTGGCTTAGTCAAACATGGTTACCCAAGTGCACTTATTCATGCAACGAACCCAAGCCAGGGTAAGTTAGATGCGCTGCAACAAGATTTCTCTATTGAAGTGTCTAATGATAACGCAGCGGCGGCTCAAGCCGCAGATGTAATTGTATTAAGTGTAAAACCGCAACTGATGGAAGCGGTATGTAATGCACTTAGCCACCTTAATTTAGCCGATAAGTTAATCATCACTATCGCTGCAGGTATCCCTGCTGCTCGTTATCAAGAATATTTTAAGCAGCCTATTACGCTTATTCGTACTATGCCAAATACCCCAACTCAAATTGGCTATGGTATGACTGGCATATACGCTGAAGACAATATTTCAGCTGAGCATAAAGCCATATGCGAAACCTTAATGCAAAGCGGTGGCAACGTGGTTTGGGTTGATAGTGAAGAAGGATTAAACCAGGTGATAGCACTGTCTGGTAGCTCTCCGGCTTACTTCTTTCTATTTATTGAATCAATGATTGCCTCTGGTGTAAAAATGGGTATGCCAGAAGACAAAGCCAGATTACTCGCAGAACAAGCGGCATTAGGTGCCGCTCAAATGGTGATTCAAAATCAGCAATTGTCACTTGAGCAACTCAGAACCAACGTGATGTCAAAAGGCGGTACTACAGCTAAAGCAGTAGAAACCTTTCAGCAAGGCGACTTAGGTGGATTAGTTGATAAAGCTATGAACAACTGTGTGGCGCGGGCCCAAGAAATGGCAAAAATGTTTTAAATTAACGTTAAGCTTGAGTATAGATGAACGATTATTTATCTCAGGCTAAAATACTTGGTGATAATATTACATCGAGTGGTTAAGCGCTCGACCGTACAACAGCTCACTAAGCCCTATTTCAATTAATGGCATAAATGTAAGGCAATATTCATGAATGCAATGGTTTTTTTGATCAACACGCTGTTTGACCTATACCTGATGGTTGTCATTTTGCGCTTTTGGCTGCAATTAGTTAAAGCCGATTTTTATAATCCGTTTAGCCAATTTGTGGTAAAAGCAACTCAACCCATTATTGCGCCAATGCGCCGAGTATTACCATCAATGGGCAGCATTGATACTTCGTCAATGTTGTTAGCATTGATCGTTGTTATGCTAAAAATGTTAGTACTTACTTTAATTGCAGGCGCCAGTTTTGAGCTACTCACAATTTTGTTATTTTCAGTCGTGTCTGTGCTGAAAAATGCAGGCGTATTGCTATTTTGGATGTTACTTATTCGTGCAATTTTGAGTTGGTTTAATCAAGGATACAATCCCGTCATCATGATTATGACTCAATTAACGGAGCCAATTTTAGCCCCTGTACGTAAAATATTACCTCCACTTGGTGGCTTAGATTTATCGGTACTTGTGGTATTTATTGCGATGAATTTTTTAAACATGTTGTTTGCGCAGTACATTCCATTTTGGTCGATGATTTAAGCTTTTTAACCCAGTAACAATATTAAATGGCGGCCTGATAGTTCATATCATGTCGCCGTTAAACTACAGGAATTAATCATGTTAAAACCACTATTGAACTTACGCTATTTGGCGAGTGCATTGTTGTTGTCTATGTTGTGCTTGATTAACCTTGCACATGCAGAGCAAAAGCAACAAGTGGGTAATTTTGATATTCACTACATGGCACTTAACAGCACCTTTATCACGCCCGAAGTCGCAAAAACCTATGGTATTGAGCGAAGTGGTTATAATGGACTGGTGAATATCACAGTATTAAACACAAACTTAAAAGGCAACCCTGCGGTAGCAGTTGAGATATCAGGCATAGCCAACAACTTAATCGATGCGCGGATCACCCTTGATTTTAAAGAAATTCGCGAAGGTGATGCAATTTACTACATTGCAGAAGTGCCGTTTAGAGACGATCAAGAAGTTAATTTTGATATTGCGATAAAATATGCAAACCAACTCAATACATCACTTAAGTTTAAGCAAAAGTTTTATGTAGAATAACAAAGCGCCGATAGAACGACCTACGGTATCAACGACGCTGCCCTGCGAAAATCTAGAGACAAATCTTAGCAGCGCAGCGACCCTAGCAGTGACGAAATCACGCCCTAGGAGCTCGCAAGCTCGCAAGAGGGTCTAGATTCTAGATGCTAGAAGTGCAGCGTCCTCGTAACTCGCAGCGTAGCGCCCTAGCCCTAGCCCCTAACAGTGACGAAGTCACGCCCTCTAGCGTTCCTGCGAGCACCTAGAATCATAGCCGAAGAACCATAGTACACCGCTGCTTTGTTAGCGTATAATGTTGCAAATTTTTACCTTAGGTTGACCAATCTCATGCAATCTCCAACTCAACACATAGTGCTTGCCAGTGGTAATAAAGGCAAACTCGCTGAATTTGCCCAAATGTTTACCCACTATGGCATCGAAGTGTTACCGCAAAATCAATTTAATGTGCCAGATGTGGCCGAAACCGGTACCACTTTCGTTGAAAATGCCATCATTAAAGCGCGTCATGCTGCCGAAATTACGGGTAAACCTGCCATAGCCGATGATTCGGGTATTGAAGTTGACGCCCTTCAAGGGCAGCCTGGGATCTACTCTGCACGTTACTCGGGTTCAGGCGCGACTGAAACCAGCAATTACCTCAAATTATTAGCAGCCTTAAAAGATGAACCTCTTCGTTCTGCTCGTTTTCAGTGTGTATTGGTGTATATGCGCCATGCAAAAGACCCTACGCCGATAATTTGCCAGGCATCCTGGGAAGGCAGCATTAATATGGCGCCACAAGGTGAACAGGGCCATGGTTACGACCCAATATTTGTTCCACAAGGATTTGACTGTACTGCTGCGCAACTTAGCAGCGAGCAAAAAAATGCCCATAGTCACCGTGGTAAAGCCCTTGAGTTATTAATTAGTGCAATGAAGGCAAAGGGAATTATTGGCGAACAGCAAGTTTTCGAAACAAATGGCGGGCAATAAATGACTTTGCAGCTGCCGCCTCTTAGCCTGTATGTGCACATTCCATGGTGTGTACAAAAATGCCCTTATTGTGACTTTAATTCTCATGGCCAGCATGGTGAATTACCACAGCAGGAATATGTTGATGCGCTTTTGGCCGATTTACAGGCTGATTTGGGGTATGTGCAGGGGCGTAACCTACACACAATCTTTATTGGCGGTGGTACACCATCTTTGTTTGACGCAAGCCAAATTAAGCGTTTACTCGAGGGGGTTAATGCATTAATCCCTTTTGAAAATGATATTGAAATCACCATGGAAGCCAATCCTGGCACATTAGAGCATGACGATTTTAGCGCTTATCGTGCGGCGGGAGTAACTCGGTTATCCATTGGTGTGCAAAGTTTTTCTAAAGATAAACTTAATTTACTTGGGCGGATTCATAACGAAGATGAAGCAAAAGTCGCGGCAAAAAAAGCCAAACAAGCTGACTACTTAAGTTTTAATCTCGACTTGATGCACGGCCTGCCAAACCAAAGCTTTGCTGAAGCAATGCACGATATAGACACGGCCACAGCGCTTGCTCCACCGCACTTGTCTTGGTATCAACTCACCATTGAGCCCAACACCCTATTTCATTCAAAACCGCCACAATTACCAGATGACGAAAACCTGTGGCAAATATACGAGCAAGGGCAAAAGAAGCTTGCAGATTTAGGTTACGAGCAATATGAAATATCTGCCTATGCCAAACCGGGTTTTCAGTGCCGTCATAACTTAAATTATTGGCAATTTGGTGATTACCTGGGCATTGGCTGCGGCGCACACGGAAAAGTCACCATCGTAGAGCAAAACCGTATCGTAAGAACAGTGAAAATTAAGCATCCTAAGGGGTATCTTGCCGCAGAGAATTACACCTTTGAAACAACAGATGTTATTGAAGAAGATCGCCCATTAGAATATTTAATGAACCGCTTAAGGTTAATGACACCCATTGCAAAAACAGAGTTTGAACAGCGCACAGGACAATCGGCTGATGTGGTTAAACTCGGTATGCAAAAATCGATTGAAAGAGGCTTACTCACTGAAACAAACACCCATTGGCAGCTCACACCAAAGGGCCACATGTTTGTAAACGATTTATTGTCGCAATTTATATAATGCAACGAATATCGCCCAACTACATTTAAATTTATCTGGCGGCTCACTGACACAAATTATGAGCCGCTTTTTTATCATAAAATACACACTTTCTAACATTTGAATTAACACATTTAGCGCAAGCTTGATTAGGATGTCATCCTATAAATTGTGTACTTTAGGAAGATATCGATGCCCATCAACACCAAAACCACCATTATTGCGGTGGCGCTATCAAGCTTATTAAGCACAAGCGCGATTGCTCACACACATTCTTCTGCCGTATTTAGCCAACAAGAAAGTCAGGCCGTGGCGACAAATAGCGAGTCAGAAAAAGCCAATGCGCTATTTGAAACCATCTTTATGGAAAATGTCTTGTCTAATCCGGTTAATCAAACCTTTCTGGGCATAAAAAAAGATTACGGCAAATGGAATGACTTATCAGAGGCGGCAGCGGATGCCGACCTTGCTCGCGCAAAAAAACAGCTGGCACAACTTAATGCAATAGATGTTACCCAACTCGATGAGCAAACCGCCCTTAGTTTTACACTTTTACAGGCTCGCATAGAGCAGACTATTGCCGACGACAAATGGCGCTACCACACTTATCCGGTTAACCAGATGTACGGTGTGCATTCTCTAGTGGCCTCAATCTTAATTAACCAACACCAAATTACCGATGAAAGTGACGCAAAGGCATACATTAGCCGCCTAAACGGCACTGAAACGCTATTAGCACAATTAGAATCCGCATTGGAGCTAAGGGCTCAAAAACACATTATCGCGCCAAAATTTGTGTTTGCTTATGTGATTGCCGACAGTAAAAATATTATTTCAGGATTTCCTTTTAGCGACTCAGGTAAAGATAATCCGCTTTGGGCAGACGCCAACCGAAAAATCAATAAACTCGAAATAAGTGACGATAAAAAACAAGCTTTGTTAACTGAAGTTAAGCAAGCATTGCTCACTAAGGTTAAACCAGCCTATGAGCAGTTAATTAGTTATACCAAAACCTTAGAAGCCCGCGCCGACAACCGCGATGGGGTATGGAAATTACCCGACGGTGAAGCATTCTTTAATAATGCGCTAGCGCGGACCACAACTACTGATTTAACCGCAGATGAAATCCATCAAATTGGACTCGCTGAAGTGAGCCGTATTCATGATGAAATGCGACTTATTATGAAAAAAGTAAACTACACCGGAACCCTAGCCGAGTTTTTTACTTACATGCGTAATGACAAGCAATTTTACTACCCAGACACAAAAGAAGGCCAACAAGCCTATTTAACGCAAGCAAAAGCCTATATCGACAATATGGAATCACGTTTAGACGAAGTGTTTAAGGTTAAGCCAAAGGCTGCATTACTGGTTAAACAAGTTGAAGCATTTCGTGAAAAATCGGCTGGCAAAGCCTTCTATGATCAGCCTGCGCCTGATGGCTCGCGACCAGGTATTTACTACGCTAACTTGTACAAAATGGCTGCGATGCCTAAATACCAAATGGAAGCACTTGCATACCACGAAGGAAGCCCTGGGCATCATATGCAAATCGCTAAGGCTCAAGAATTACAAGGACTCCCAAAGTTTAGAAAATTTGGCAGTTACACCGCTTATGTTGAAGGCTGGGGCTTATATTCTGAGTATTTCCCAAAAGAAATGGGCTTGTATGTAGATCCTTATTCAGACTTTGGCCGTTTATCAATGGAACTGTGGCGCGCATGCCGTTTAGTTGTTGATACTGGCATCCATACTAAAAAGTGGACACGTGAACAAGCCATTGTTTATTACGTCGAAAACACACCAAATGCTAAGTCTGATGCAATAAAAATGGTAGAGCGCCACATCGTTATGCCATCTCAAGCTACAGCATATAAAGTGGGAATGATGAAAATTTTAGCCTTGCGAGAACAGGCCAAAAAGCAACTAGGGGATAAATTTGATATTCGAGAATTTCATAATGTTGTGCTAAGAAATGGCCCATTGCCATTAGATGTTCTTGCAGAGCAAGTGAATAAATGGCTTGAACACAGATAACCGACTTGTAAGATACACTAAGATGCAGCACTTATTGTGCTGCATTTTTTACCAATCAGCACAATGGTGTGATCATTCTGAACATCGCTTATAAAATTTTGAAGGTATAACAACTAGCTTGCTGCAATTTCTGCCTTATTATGAGCGATTTTTCCTACGCAATCTCTGATCACTTATTTATCCTGATTGGTATTATTTGGCGAAAATACAAAAAAATAACCCCAGTTCGATGCCTGGGGTAAACCAAATAACTAGGATGATGGTTTCAAAGCCGACATTGTTTTAGTTTGAAAAACGGTTGTCAGCACTGATTCAAAATTCGCTAAGTTGCTGATTTGGGCATTAACTGAAAAGGGGTCATTTCTCAGAAAATACAGGTTCAAATCATTCTGAATCAACTAGCTGCTATTGTATTAAATTGAGAACAGACTGCAACAGCAAACATTTTCATATTGAGTAAGTCATTGATTAGTAATTCAGTAAAACACTAATTAACAAATAGCTTAAATTATTGATAAACATCAACAAAAAACAAAGCCACATAAGGCTATGCGGCTTTGTTTTATTATACAAACAATGTTTCCACTTTTTTACTTAGCCTCAACTCTGGGTAAGAGATGAATAAATGACGTTGATTCTAACAATAACGCCATAAGATACATTCAAACTTGAAATTTGCGCTGATAACTACGTTATCGGTGCAAAGAGCTGTTTGAAATACATTTATTACCCACCGCTGAGGTTACTTACGAAGTTTGTATAAATGATCAAATTTAGCGTCCCAATATGGTGGGCTGCCAATATGCGTTTTAATAAAGTCGATAAATGCACTCACCTTAGGCGCTAAATGCTTACGGCGTGGGTAAACGGCCTGTAATGGCAAGTTATGCGTTAACTGCCAGTCGGGTAATAATGGCACTAATGTGCCCTGGGCAATTTCGTCTTCCATTAAATAACTGGCCAGATAAACAATCCCTAAACCACTGACGGCAGCTGATTTTAACGCTGGGGCATTGTCTACACGAAAATTACCAGAGACGCCGATTTCGCAGTAATCTTCGCCTTTTTTAAACTGCCACATACTGTGTTCGTGCCACTCACCTTGATAAACAAGACAATTATGTTCAACCAATTGTTCAGGGCGACTGATATTACCGTGCTTTGCAATATAACCAGGCGATGCAACGAGTAAAAACTGGCACTTCATTAGTGGTCTTGCAACCATACCTAATGGTAGTTGTTCTGACATGGTTAACAGTAAATCTAACCCTTCGCTAACAACATCCACTTTATGGTCAAGTAGGCTTACCTGCAATTCAAGCTCAGGATGGCGCGCCATAAAATCAGGCAAAGCTGGGATAATATGCATAGTACCAAATGACTGTGAAATACCCACTTTAAGTACGCCGCGAGTGGCGTCATTTAAATTATGCACACTGGCGACAGCTTGCTCTGCGTCGCGCAGCAATTCTTCACCCTGTAGGTACAACAAATTACCTGCTTCTGTCAGGCTCAAACTACGAGTGGTTCGCTGAATAAGCTGTACACCGAGTTTGTGCTCAAGATCAGCAACTTGTGTACTGACTTTAGATTTAGAAATACCAAGACGTCTGGCTGCAGCACTAAAACTTCCTGCTCGTGCAACATGAGTAAAAATTGCGATAGGTTCTAACAGTTCTAACATGAAAGTCGCCTTAAGCTGGTTACGACATTAATAAAATCAGGTGTTGTGTAGCTCGCTAATATGAACAGGCTCATTACTATTGGCGAGGTAAGCAATCACATCAACTCAGTCATATTTATTATTGCTAAACATAACTGCATCTAAAGTAGAGGGTATTTTCTTATATTTTGAGAGAGTATAACAAAAAAACACTCTCTTGCTCTATATTTATAATTGACAATTTTTTTATCAGAACAAAGAAAACAAGCTATGGCAGGCAGATGGGGACTTTTGCGATATAAAAAAAGCCCCTGTGTCTTGAAAAAGACGACAGGGGAGGTCAAGGAGATAGAGACTCAAATTACTGGGTGGTTTCGCCTAATTTAGCGAGGGTAAATGGTGCAAGTTCAGGGATTGCTTGTCTAGCCTGGTTTTCAAGAACTAACAGCCCTGCAAAGTCGTCACATACTTTTGTTGCTCTAGCCTCAAGACTTTGAGATTGTGATTCGAGTTGCTTTTCGATATCGCTGCCAACATTTTCCATTTTTTGAGAAAAAGCATTCATTTTTTCTTCAAAGGTGCCGCCTTCTGACGACATGATTTGGCCACCGAGTGTCATCATAAGTGCCCCCATTGAATTGGTGACCATTTGCTCTATCTCTTGTTCAAACTCTTCGTTAAAGGTTTTTTCGATAGATGCCTCGGTTGAACCAAGGTAAAACTTGTCACCCTGCTGATAGGCCATAGTGTCAACGCGTTGCTGAATACCATTCATTAATTTATCAATATGTGTACCAGCTGCATCGCCCAAAATTGGCGTTAACGCCATATTCACAGCTTGAGTGGCAATCGCAACAACATCACCTACAAGATCAATAACATCGGGTACTTGACGAGATAACTCTTCTGAGTATTGGGTCAGTAATTTTTGCTGTTTATCGTCTAGGGTTATTTTTTTACCATCTACGTATAATTGCCCTAGCTCAACACGATACTTTTCAGTGCCATTGTCACTTACTTGTAAATTTGTTGGCTCAACAGTGACATCATAATTTAACGTGACATTACACTTTTCATCATTTAATGACATTTTGGCCATGGCCGGTGTCCATGCCCCAGCAGTAAATAGCACGCTGCTTAACGCTAAACCACAAGTCAACTTTTGTTTGGTCATAATCAAAACCTTTCTTTGTTGTGAATATTATTAATTGATTAACTATACCGAATACTTAGCACAAGTCATGCCACAATCGTAAAGCACTGATTTATATAAAAATGAGAAATCTAGGTATGATAATAAAATAAGATGAACAATCTGTAGCGGCAGTGTATTAGCAAAATAAACCAAAATGTAGTCTATTTTACAAATACCAATAATAATTAATTTTGCGAGATTTGGGGTGTTTATCTTTCGTGATTAAGATTAAATAATCGATAAAGATAAACACGCCCTAATATTAAAAAATTGAACGGCCTAATTGCTGGCTTATGTGCTCAAGCATAGCGGTACCCGCAAGCGAGTTACCGTTGGTATCAAGCTCTGGAGACCAAACACAAATAGACATATCACCAGGAATAACGGCAATAATCCCACCACCAACACCACTTTTACCCGGCATACCAACGCGATAGGCAAACTCACCTGCACCATCATATAACCCTGATGTTGCTAGCAATGCATTAAGCTGTCTATTTTGTACTGGCGTTACTAGGCTATCACCGTCTAATGTTTTGCCGCGATTGGCTAAATAAAACATGGCTCTGGATAAATCAGCACAATTCATTTTTAGTGAGCAATAATGAAAGTAACTTTTAAGCACAGTGTCTACATCGCCATTAAAATTACCAAACGACTTCATTAAATAGGCAATAGAAGCATTACGAGCACTAAATTGATATTCAGAGTCGGCCACCACTTTGTCGTAAGTTACACTAGGATTTTGGCTTAACTGCCTCACCACTTCTAACATACGATGCTTTGGCGCGCCCAAACGAGCCTGCAGTAAATCAGCAATAATTAATGCACCAGCATTAATAAAGGGGTTACGAGGCTTGCCACGCTCTAGCTCAACTTGAACAAGTGAGTTAAATGAATGCCCTGAAGGTTCTTTGCCTACACGATGCCAAATTTCATCTTCTGTATATAAGTTTAACGCTAAAGTTAAACTAAACACCTTGGAAATACTTTGGATAGAAAAGGGTTCAAGGTAATCGCCAGCACCAATAGTGGTACCATCGATAGTCGTTATGGCGATCCCTATTTTGTTGGGATCAACATCGGCAAGGGCAGGAATATACCCTGCCACTTTGCCTTTGCCCAATAGCGGCCTGACTTTGTCTACCGCTTCTTGAAGGAGTAATTGCTCTGGCAATTTGGCTTATCCCCACCAGATGTCGTACAAACTGCTTACTTCGAGTCCTGATACAGGCTTACCTTGCCAAAATGCTTTAACGGCGGCAACGTCTTCGTCAGTGCATTTGCCAATAGCTTGAGTGGCAATAATGCCTTCCCATTCTTTGTGTCCACCACCGTGAAAACCCAGTTTGCGAGGCTCAATGACTTCATCAATAAATTGATCAACTAAGGCATCTATATCAGCCTCAGACACCGATTCATCAAATACCCAGTTGATGTCAAAACCTAACTCTTGAAATTCATCAACTCGTAATTTTTTACGTAAACGACGGCTACGATTTTGCGCCATGATGTACTCTCCTGTTGCTAAAATTAAGCGGTGCGCTCAAACATGATGTCCCAAACGCCATGCCCTAAACGGTGTCCGCGCGCTTCAAACTTTGTTAACGGACGATGATCTGGACGCTCAACCACGGTACCTGTTGAGGATTGATTTTTATATCCCTGTGCAGCATTCATTACTTCTAACATATGCTCACTGTAGTTTTCCCAGTCTGTTGCCATATGAAATACGCCGCCAATTTTTAACTTTCGGCGTACTAATTGAACAAACTCAGGTTGTACAATACGACGCTTATGGTGACGTTTTTTGTGCCAAGGATCGGGGAAAAACAATTGCAAACGCGCTAATGAACCATCGGCAATACTATGCTCTAACACTTCCATTGCATCATGATGATATACACGTAAGTTTGTTACTTTTGCTTCACCCGCATCGGCTAAACAAGCTCCAATGCCGGGCTTATGAACTTCAATACCAATAAAGTTTTGCTCAGGCGCTTCGCTGGCCATTTGCACTAATGACGCCCCCATACCGAAACCAATCTCAAGAACGGTATCAGCTTCGCGGCCAAACACTTTTGTTAAATCAAGTGGTTGCGGCGAATAGTCTAGCCCCATTGCTGGCCAATGTGCCTCAATCGCCTGAGATTGCCCTTTTGTTAAACGGCCTTCACGTAAAACAAAACTTCTGATTTTACGAATATACTTACCGTCTTCGTTAAATTCAGCTGTGGTAACGTCGCTCATTATTGCCTCATTGCTTACATACGTTACATAAGGTTTATGCCTAGTGAAGTTTGCCTATCACTATTTACATCAACATTACGTCATTGTTATCTGTATTAATGGCGTATTATACCTAAAGTCGCCGCACATGTTTACGCTAAATTAGCATCGAGATTTTCATCTTGCGATAAAAACCAACTCTTGTGTAATAAAATGGCTATGGATACACTGCGCCCATGAAAAAAGTCACCTCATTTGCTGAGCGCATAATCGCTTGGTATGACCTAAACGGTCGAAAAACATTGCCTTGGCAAATCAATAAAACACCTTACCGAGTTTGGGTGTCTGAGATTATGCTTCAACAAACTCAAGTTGCGACAGTTATCCCTTATTATGAAAAGTTTATGGCGAGGTTTCCTACAGTTGTCGCATTGGCTAATGCACCTCAAGATGAAGTACTGCATCTTTGGACAGGCTTAGGGTATTACGCCAGAGCGCGAAATTTACACAAAGCGGCTCAACACATTAGAGACCACTTTAATGGTGAGTTCCCGACTCATTTTGATGATGTTGTTGCCTTGTCTGGCATTGGTAAATCAACCGCGGGAGCCGTTCTGTCGTTATCGTTAGGTCAGCATCACCCTATTTTAGACGGGAATGTAAAGCGCGTATTGGCAAGACACGGTGCAATTGAAGGTTGGCCTGGCATTAAAACCGTTGAACAGCAATTGTGGCAATTAACCGAAAAATTGACTCCAAAGGCTGGAATTGAAAAATTTAATCAAGCCATGATGGATATTGGCTCTAGTGTGTGCACTAGAAGCAAACCACGGTGCGAATTATGCCCTGTGGCACTAGATTGCAAGGCTCAATTACAAGGCAACCAAAGCTTATATCCAGGTAAAAAACCTAAAAAAGTAACGCCCGAAAGATCCGCCTTTATGCTGGTAATGGTAGATAACAGCCAAAACATAACCAAAGTACACTTGGTTCAACGTCCTCCGGCGGGCATTTGGGGTGGGCTATGGTGTTTTCCGCAGTTTGAAACTCAGGCAGAATTATCCGATTATTTGCACATGCATAATCTGGTTGCCTCTGAGCAAGGTCTTGCTGGGTTTAGGCACACTTTTAGCCATTTTCATCTCGACATACAACCTGTACTGGTTGAGATAACACCTGAGTCGGCAACCAGTATCATGGAACAAAACGCTGCGCTCTGGTATAACATACAACAACCTGCGAAAGTTGGGTTAGCGGCAGCCACAGAGCGTATTTTGTCTAATTTAGCCGTCCTTTTCGCGACACATTAGTTTTATTTGTATTTACGTTAGTAAGGAATCATCATGGCTCGCACAGTTCAGTGTCTTCATCTTAATAAATCTGCCGACGGATTAGATTTTCAGCTTTACCCTGGAGAAATCGGCAAGCGTATTTATGACAATATCAGTAAAGAAGCCTGGGGCTTATGGCAGAAAAAGCAAACTATGCTCATCAATGAGAAAAAACTTAACATGATGAACATAGATGACAGGAAATTTTTAGAAACTCAAATGTTGAGTTTTTTATTTGAAGGTAAAGACGTTGAAATCGAAGGTTATGTGCCGCCGAGTGAAGACGAATAACTGACCTAAACTCAACATAAAAATATACATAAAGCCGCTTTTTAGCGGCTTTATGTTTTTCAGTACAATTATTGCTTAACCCCTTCAACGACAAGATCAAGTACTACATTTGCTGATGCAGGGCCTAGATCCATTTTTACGCCGTAGTCTTTCATTGCAAATGTGGTTTTACCGGTAAAACCTGCACGATAACCGCCCCATGGATCTTTACCTTCACCGATGGCCTTTGCATCTATGCTTAATGGCTTGGTCACACCATTAAAGGTAAAATCACCATTTATCACAAATTGATTATTACCATTATCAACTATAGAGGTAGACACAAAACTGGCTTCAGGGAATTTGTCAGTATTTAAAAAGTCTGCACTGCGTAGATGCTTGTCACGCTCAGCATGGTTAGAGTCAACACTGGTAGTATTGATTTTTACATTGACTTTAGCGTCGGCAATTTTAGCTTGATCAAAACTAAAGTTACCGGAAAAATCATTAAAGCGCCCAACAACAAAACTGTAGCCCAAATGACTAACACTAAATTGAATTGAGGCATGTGCCCCTTGTGTATCAATAACATAATCGGCAGCATTAGCAGATACCGATAAAAATAAAGATGAGCCAATCATTGCCGCAAGTAGATGTTTTTTCATTATGTTGTCCTTTAATGTGTATCTATAAAATTAATTATGTCCAAACCTGTAGCGTTACTTTCTGCGAGCAGGTTTGAGCATCCTCGTTAAGGTATTATCTTTGTCAAAGAGGTGATGCTTTATGGCACCTAAAGCATGCAATACAACTAAGACGATTAAAGTGTATGCAAGATATTGGTGTACCACGCCAGCGATGTCTGCCTGGTCATCCATAAATGCATTCGGAAATGGCACAGCAAACCAATCAAAAACCCATATATCACGACCATCTGCCGTTGAAATCAAAATGCCAGACACCATGATCAATAACAGCAATACATATAATGCTCTGTGGGTCCACTTTGCTAATTGCTTTTCCCATGAGCTGTGTTCAAGTGCGTTAGGCGTTGTTGACACGGCTTTCCAAAGCAATCTTAGTAAGGTTACCCCCAAAAAGAGTAGCCCTATACTTTTATGAATATGTGGCGCAGTTTGATACCAGCTACTGTAATAAGTTAGATCGACCATCCAAAAGCCAAGGCCAAACAACCCAAACACAGCGATTACTGATAACCAATGCAATAAAATCGCCGTTAAACCATAACCTGATGATGTATTGTTAAACATTCAATAGTCCTTAAATAACTCACCCCAGTTTAATACTAATTTTAAAAAAGAAAATCAGTTAAATTAGCCTATTGCATTCTAAAAAATAGAACGGTTTACGCGAGAACATCTTTTTAATCGAATAACGTTCGCATAATTAGTTCCTGTAGTGGTTTATAGCATTAGTGGTTTGCTATATTAGTGATTTACTACATTACTGGTTTAGAACATGAGTGCTTTAGCACACTGGATCACATAGCTTTCACGTCAAAAATATAAAACCTAGGTTTTTTTTCGCGATTTATTGAAATTTAGCAGTTATTAATATTGATAAACACAGTCTTTACTCAGTTTTGCCCTTCATTTTTTATAGTCAAATAGCCACTTTGCGCTAAAAACCAACGAAAACAGATAAAATTGCAGCAGTTTGCACATTAACTAGCCGAACGAGTAAAAAGATTTAAAAAGCACTTGCACGATAAAATCCATCACTATATTATGTGCGCACTCCAGACGAGACAGGCACTGATTACCAAGTTAGTACCTAGTTTGAAGTAGTAAACTAACGCTTAGTTTAGTTGCCCGAATAGCTCAGTCGGTAGAGCAGAGGATTGAAAATCCTCGTGTCCCTGGTTCGATTCCGGGTTCGGGCACCACAATTTAGCCGGCATAGCTCAGTTGGTAGAGCAACTGACTTGTAATCAGTAGGTCCCGAGTTCGACTCTTGGTGCCGGCACCATAAAAAAACAAAAAAGCCACTCATTGAGTGGCTTTTTTGTATCTGTTTATACCAATCAAGATGAATAATACCATTTCCATTAATTATGTGACCAATCAGAGTCGCTCAGACTGTTCAGTTTGAGGCGCATTGTTGAAATAATGGCTATTCCCTTCTAAGGCAATGCAACAAAGAAATGGACTGTCTGAGCGTCTCCTGCAAGGCGGGTTTCTGTGCCTTCTATGCTGCTTAATAGTATTTTGACGTAGAGCAACTATGCCTACAATCCTATTACTTGCCTAGAAGACACAGAATTCCCGCTGAATGACCAGATAATTAGTGGAATTGGTATAAGTGATCATTCTTGTGCTGTAAAAAAAAGACACCCTACTGAGTGTCTTTTTAACTGTGTCAAAAAGTGGCTATCGCCCTTGCATTTCAACTCTTGCAAGGCGATTAACTTGGTTTAACGAACCTAAATGTCCATAGATTGGACCGAGTAATCCGCGTTTTTTCAAATCTAAAAACTCGTCGTCACTTAAAGCGTTAAGTTTTTGCTCGTCAATAACATATAGACCATTAATATTGCGTTTTTCGCCAGCCACATCAACCGTTAATGTTTGATTGATTAATAAGCCTTTTTCATTTAAAAAACCGAGAATGCCACGAGTAGCTTGGTCTTGTTCATAATGACTAATTAACGCTTTCTTACGCGCGTCTAAAAATGGCGTTTCTTTACCGTCTTCGAATAAGGCTTGGCCTTCAGTTTTACTAACTTCTTTTGCTTCTTCACGGATCCCAATCCAGACTTTGTCTTTTACATCAGGATTTAGCACTAACCCCATTGGGTAATCACGAACCACAGCAGGAATGTACAAACCATGCCATTTTCCGTCTTTTACACTTAAATTTTGCCCAGGCTTTAAGCCTAGCATTGCAACTGACTGAAACTCATTAGTATCACTATTTTTAACAAATACGATTGGGTATTCTGTTGCAGCTCTACTCACTTCATGAAGCGTTACAGGCACGATATGTTGCTCTGCTACGTGTGAATAGTCACTTGGGATAAGCTTTAAATCACCGTGTTTTGTTTGTTCTAATAGTGTAATTTGGTTTTGCATCTTGGCTCCCTGAGGCACAGATTATCTTGTTTGATGTACGTATAGCGTAATTACGATACGAGAGTTAACAACTCGTTAATAACAGAAACTACCAATATCAATCTTAAATTCAAGTACATTTAGATTAAATTGTGCTTATTGCCATTAAAAGCTGCTTTATTGTGCAACAAAAAGGGCTCTAACAGTAAAAAGCCCTTGTTCGGTCAAAAAGAGCTTAATGTAATTTAAGCTTGGGGCGTTGCCAGCGCAGTAGTTTTTGAGCAACACGATACACAGATGCCGAAAACCAACCATACAAACTGGCTAAATGACGTTGGTATAATGAGATATACATTAATCGTGCGACATGGCCCTCAACGAAAAAATCACCAGAGCGTAAATTGCCCATTAAATTACCTACCGCTGAAAAACGGCTTAATGAAACCAGCGAACCATAATCTTTGTACTCAAAGGGCTTTTCGGGCTGTGATTTCATTTTTAAACATAAATTAGCATAAAGTCGATCTGCCATTTGCGCTGCAGCTTGAGCACGTGGAGGGACAGGCTTACCTGACGGTAATATAAGCTGTGCGCAATCACCTAAAGCATATATATCAGCGATGCCTTTAACTCTCATACACTCATCAACATCGATTTGATTACGAGGAGTCACAGGCAGTTGAGTGAAATTTTCAAACACTTTTGGGCCTTTTACACCTGCTGCCCACACCTTAATATTGGCTTTTATTACATCACCTGTAGCCGTTACAAATCCTTCTTTGGTGACTTCTTTTACCTGCACACCTAAATGTAATTTTACTCCGAGTTTTGATAAAACGGTTTGTGCTCTAGCGCTGACTTGTTCAGGCAGCTGCGGTAAAATTTTATTTGAGGCTTCAATAAGATTAATGTCTAGATGATCTTTACTGATATTTTGATAGCCGTACTCTTTAACAGATTCAATCACATGATGTAGTTCAGCAGCTAATTCAACACCTGTAGCCCCTGCGCCTACAATACCAATGCCTAGCTGATCCTGGGTTTCATTGAGTTGTAATAAGGCATCCATCAATTTGTGGTGAAATAAATTTGCACTATCGAGACTGTCTAGAAATATACAGTGCTTTTCGGCACCGGGCGTATTAAAGCTGTTTGAAACCCCGCCTAAAGCTAATACCAGGGTGTCATATTCGATATGACGTGCAGCAATGATCTCCTCTCCTTCATCGTTACTGACAGGAGCGAGCTGAATAGACTTAGTTTGAGGATCACACTGCGCAATTTCACCTCGAACATAGCGATAGCCATTTTTTAAGCCATGATCTCGGTATTGCACCCCTTCAATTGATTGATCTATAACTCCCACAGCAACTTCATGTAATTTGGGCTTCCAAATATGAACGGTGTTCTTATCAATCAAGCTGATATCGACTAAAGGATTGTTACCGAATTTACGCCCCAATTTTGAGGCTAAAGCTAAACCAGCAGCCCCGCCACCCACGATAACAATTCTTTGTTGCATAATTTACCTCTGAAACCCTATAAAACAATACGACTAACAAAATCAACTGACATTAAAAAGGCCCTAATGGGCCTTATACTGCTTCTTCGTTTTCTTCACCGGTACGGATACGAATAACGCGCTCGACATCAGTCACGAAAATTTTACCATCACCAATTTTACCTGTTCTGGCGGTATCAACAATCACATCGATGGCTCTCTCTAGTAGCTCATCTTGGATCACGAGCTCAATTTTAACCTTAGGTAAAAAATCAACCATGTATTCTGCACCGCGATAAAGCTCAGTATGGCCTTTTTGGCGTCCAAACCCTTTTACTTCTGACACTGTCATACCCGTAATGCCAATCTCAGCGAGTGACTCACGCACATCATCAAGTTTAAATGGTTTAATAATGGCTTCGACTTTTTTCATTACATACTCCTGTCATCGGCTAATTCTTGGTTAAGCGTTTGTCGTAGTTGACGTTTATGGTAACCAAATTTATTGCAAATATCTTACTTGAATCTACAGCAAATTGTCGCTGCTATTTTGCGTATTTAGAAAAAGATATTTCACAGCAAACACATTGGTCATTTTCTATACTATTGAGCTCATGGCTGGATGCTCCACTAGATTAAGGATGAACTAACATGACCGCTATTTATCTCACTAAGGGCTTTAGCCTTATTGAAGTCATTGTAACAAGTTTGCTAATTATGTTGCTCTCACTCATTGCTATCCCCTCTTTTAGTGCCGTTAATGAACAGATTAGAGCGCAAAGCAGTATTAAAGTAATACAACAAACAATTCAATTTGGTCGTAATATGGCCATTACTTATGGAACAAGGGTGACGGTATGCCCTATTGTTGATAACAAATGTTCTGCTGATTGGAGTATTGGTTTAAGCGTATTTATTGATCAAGGCAAAAAGAATCAATTAGATGCTAATGATCAAATACTACAGCAAACATCTGCATTTAATGAAAATGATTATGTTAGCTATAACCGCGCAGCTGTTCGCTTTCAACCTGATGGATTAGCATCTGGCACTAATGGCACACTAACGTATTGCCCTGGGACGGTTGATAGCGAATACTCAAAAGCTGTGATTGTCAATCAAGCTGGCCGAGCAAGAATGTCGAAAAAGAAGAACATCATATGTAAGTCAAATTAACTTAGTAAATAGTGAGATAGATATTGTGAAATGACCGAACCTCAAGACAATAAATAACCAATTAAACGCTGTAATTCACGCTGTGCTTAGTTATACTCTTCTTATATAGCTGAGGATACACACATGAAAAATTTACAGCCAGGTTTTACCTTAGTCGAGGTGATGGTTACGGTTGTTATAGCCGCAATTCTTATTACTGTTGCAGTGCCTTCATTGAATTCTCTCTATGAAGGAATAAGAGCAAGAAGCGCAATTAGCACTATTGAATCTTCACTCGTGTTTGCTAGAAGCCAAGCTGTTAGTTATGGCAGTAGAGTATCTGTTTGCCCCATGACATCGACATCCTGTGGTACTGACTGGACACAAGGTTTTAGCGTATTTATTGATAACGGGACTATTGGTGCAATAGATACTACTAACGGTATTACTGATACTGTATTACGTAAAGTTGATGCATTTCACAGTAACGACATTATTAAATCTGACTTATCTCGATATAGTTTTAACCCAGATGGCATGGCGACTAATGGGCTAAGTGGCACTTTCAGATACTGCCCTGGTGCTGCTGACAGCAGCTCTTCTGAGGCCGTCAGCATTAATTCATCAGGTAGAATGTCTAAAGTTACTACAACAGTGACTTGCAGTTAGTAAAAAGGCTTACAAATGTAAGCCTTTTTCATTTTAAACTTGAATCAATAATTAATGTGTACGCTGAGCATCCTGTTCTCTGACTAAGACATCTTTAAATACTTTATCTTCGGTAATGCACTCAATGACTCTTTTCACTATCAATCGTTCATTAGTAATGGTAGGCACATAATCGGCAAGTAACGCGCTTTGCTCTTGCACAACCTGTGCTGCATCCCACGTAAACAACGCAATATTTGAGCCATTAGGAGTCTCTATATGACACTTATAAGGTGTTAATGTCGTTGTTTCATCCGCTATTACATTCATTGATAATAACAAGGTTAACACTGTAACAATCGGTTTAATCATGTTCATTTCCAACACTCCGTAGGGGACTTGGTACCTGTTGAAGTTAGCGATATTGTAGCACAAGCCGTATCTCGAGTAGCCTGAACCCCAACAGCTGTTGCAGTGACAGTATAATCATCCCCGCTTAATGTGGTGTCCACTTTATAGTAGGTATTTTCTACAATCCAAGGATCTGCTGACAAGCCGATTTTAGTCATATCGTTAGTAAATGCACGGTGATCAAGATAATACTGCTCTTGCAAATTAGCCACGTGCATTACACCAGCCAATCCATCACCTCTTGCCCCTTTGGCAACAAACTGGGTATAACTTGGATAAGCGATTGAAGCCAAAATCCCCACAATTACAACGGTAATCATGACTTCAATTAAAGTAAATCCTCTTGCATTGGTAATCATTATTTTTTGCTCATTGCTATTCATCTATATGATAATAAATTTTATTTACGCCTAAACCACCACCGATACATTTATCATCACCAGCGGCACAGCCATCACTTTCATCATCGTCTACTTTTTCCATGTCATCGCCCGCGGAGCCAATACCAATTAAGTACATATAACTTTCTGATGTACCATTTGGCGGTATGACTAACTGTGGAGTGTCTGGAACCCTGGCACCCATCTCTAAATATTCTTGAGTATAGGTACGAGTGCCCTTGTGCAAATCAAAACCGTATAACCGGCCTTGACCAACCGCTAAACATTGGTTTGCAGAGGTATTGTCCCCTGGAACATAAGAGGTAAAGTACACCTTTCCTTGAATGATTGTAGAAGCAGATAAGCTTTTTTCGCCTTTAGATGCAAAGCTATAATACCACCCACGCTTACTGCCAAATGCAATATTCTGTGCTTCTGTTGTTGGCGCGACTGAAGTGACATCATACAAATCAGTTAATTCAAGTGCGGCTGGTATTTCTTTACCTGTCGCACCAGTAAATGATTTGGTAACAACATTTCGATCTTGCAACATAAAGAACATATCTGAACGAGTTGTATCTAATGGATGTGGTCGATGACCTGTCCCGACAGTCACAGCATCGTAAGGGATGTTTTGATAGGTCAAACTTGTTGTCGTATTTTTTGATGCATCTGTCACTGTCACTTGAGATATATTTGTAAACACTGTTTGGGCCACTGCGGCTTCGGCAAAAAAGCGTCTATCTGTTGCTTGTGTTGAACCACCTAAACTTGCAAATTTAAATGCTGTCCACGGGCTAGTTGAACTAGTAGGAGATGCACTGGGTAAATCCATACGCCAAATATTAGCGCCAGTATCAGTTGCATACAATCTGTCGGTTAAGTTGTCATTATTACTGTCTAATATAGCAACGCTATTGGGGATACTGTCAACAATGCCAGGTAATTGCGTACCACTAGCACCTGTGCCAAATCGATAAACAAGCGCTCCTGTATCAGCATTTAAGATGTAAACACTGCGACCAGTTGTGTCATCGGTACCGACCCCTGATCCATCTTTTGTTGAAGGATTATAGCCACCACCAATAATCACCACAGGAGATGCACTATCTGCTGATGTATTACCGGCTGGAACGCCAGGGATCAAGGTAACTACAGGTTCAGACCATGATTGGCCCATGTCACTCATGCCTGTGGAGCTAGGGTCTACTTTCCATTTAAACTGTGGTGAATCAGGATTAGTAATGTCGAGTGCGTAGTACGACTTACCACCACGACGCATACCAACAAATAACCAAGCCTTATCAATAGTACCTGAAGCATTTCTTTTTACATATGCCACTGGCGGGCTATCCATACCATAAACAGAATGAACCCCTGTTGGCACGTTTGCCCTTAATTCACGAAGGTTAGGCAATAACTCTTGCGGCATAAATGCCCACGACTCTTCTACATTAGCACCGCTATCTTTAAACATGTGTAGAAAACCAGCGTTAGTGCCAAGCAAAATGCGAACATCTGGAGACCCCTCAGTACCATAGTTAATAGCTAATGGTTTAGAATGCAATGGATCGCCCATAATATCGGCACGCTTATCGGTTGTTGAGCCGTCGTCATCTTCATCATCGACATCGATACCAATCGTCCAATCAAATAATTTAGTTAGCTCTGTTTTATCAACGCCCATAAACGTCGCTAACGCAGCTTCACTCCCTAAACTAGTCGCAGCATTTGACTTGTTAAATGCTTTAAGTGCACCGCCTGTACCAAAATTACCATATAAGGTTCTACTAGAAGTCGATTGCAACTTAGTTAATGCACCTCCAATTTGAACGTT
The DNA here is from genome assembly GCF_019931735.1 of Shewanella inventionis. Classification (NCBI taxonomy): domain Bacteria; kingdom Pseudomonadati; phylum Pseudomonadota; class Gammaproteobacteria; order Alteromonadales; family Shewanellaceae; genus Shewanella; species Shewanella inventionis. The sequence continues at coordinate 4,042,207 of NZ_CP082926.1, forward strand.
ATTACCATCACCCCCACCACTCGTTGCGCTACAGACTGAATCATCAGTCCAATAAGAACAAGCCGACGAGGCTAAATTACCATCATCGCCAATGGCATCATTACCATTTTTATCGACAATGTCCCCTGAACCAGTCACTTTGAACTTTTTCAAGTTACCGACCCAACGAGGGCCTTCATTAGGTAAAAACATCGCATAATAAACAGAATCTAAAGTTTGGGTTCTGTCAAAGTTATTACTAGCAATAGAAGGAGAGGTAAAACTAGAGTTAGTTTCTAAAATATTTGAGAAAATTGACTGCAATGCTTCCTGTAATTTTTGAGCGTCAGATGCAGTGTATGTCGCTCCACCACCACGTGAAGCAGTTTCTTTCAAAATACCGGCAACTGACGCGGCATCAGAACCAAAACCGATAGTGTAAGTCGATACAGTCTGAGTGCCATCAAGGCTAGTATTAACATCGTTGTTATTTAACCAACCAGCAAGCGCCGGTAAATAGTTACCTGAATATGCACTTGTAATACCTGGAAGATTTTTTATCTCATTATTAGCATTATTGTCGTTTGTGGGTAATCCATCAGTGATATAAATGACATAGGCCTTGTCTTGGCACTGCTTACCAACAAAAGGCGATTTGTATACACTACTGACTTCTACGCTTGTATCCCTGTAAGGAGTTCTAGTTGGCTCATCATCACCATAACGAACCCCTTGACCAGAAAAATAAAGATAGGCTTCATAAAGATTTTCACACAAAGGAGTCCATCCATCGGCATTAAATGAACCAATTGTAGATAGCAAGTTAGATTTATTGGCTTCATTATTAGTGGTTATACCATACACGATTCGCCCACCACTGTTTGAGCTGCCTGAGTTTGTGTTAAACACAGACAGGCCAAAATCAACACCAGGAGTGGTAACAATGGTGTCTTCAATTACACGTTGAGCAACAGATAATCTTGAATAATTTTTTTGGCTTTTAGTGCTGTGATACCAGCTCACATATTTTTCTGTATAAAGTGTAATGGGTTGCCCGATACCAAAATTTGTTAACTTAGCTTTTTCAATTGCTGCATCAATTTCGGCTGTGGATGATGAGTTATTAGCGGCCACATAACGGATAGGATCTGCACTGCTACCTAGGCCATCAACAGGAAACCCCCAAAAATTAGTGCCATTATTATAATAGTTTCGCTCGGCAATATCTTCGTAACAATCAACTTGTTTGATTGAACTACCGTCTGTCAGTGGTAATTCAGACCAAACACCATTTTCACCTACATACTTGTGCTCACGAATATAACCGGTGAACATACCGTAATCTTCAAGGTATTTTTCACCCACATCACAGCCGTTTACACTGTGCAAGAAAAACTGACTACTGCTCACTTCAGGAATATTTGAACTACTGCGAGTAAAATACAACTTAGTGTCACCCTTTAAGGTACCCTTTGAAGTGTTTTCATTGCCTCGTTCATAAGGCTCGTCTGTTTTAAAAGTAGAACTCATACTACCAGACGTATCAAAAATAATGAGCACTTGTGGTTTAGACCCCGTACGAGCGGTGGATTCAAGTACATACAATTCGGTATCATCGGCCAAGCTGATGGACGAGTAAGCCAAAATTGCAAATAGCAATGTAGATAATAATTGTTTTAAAAACATGACTAACTCCCTGTTAACACTTCTTGTTCAATACCAGCAACAACGGTTACTAACCCCATATCGCTGCGGCCGAATGTCGCGGCACTCGAAACTTCCACTCTACGACAACTGATTAAATTTCCTGAACTCGCTGTAGCACTTCGCTGACAACTGACATCACCAGCATTCATAGGCGTTATAGTATTAGAAACACCTAAAGCACCATCTAAAGAGGTAGTTTCTACCGTCATTGTTGCCATTGTGCTACCAGCATTAGCTGAAATGACTTTATCTTGCGCGCCTTTTGCTGATGCCATTGCTTCAATTCGCTCAGAACCCGCACCAGCCATACGTAATGACTGAGTAGAATTAACAGCCAATGCAACACCGATAATGGTCATCAGCACGAGCACTATCAATGAAAAAAACAACACGATACCTTGTTGCTTTTTTTGCGATGTAATCATTGTTAACACCTTCTAAAAGTAAACCAAGCAATACACCAGCATTATGGTGTACTCATAAAACTAAAGATTAATTAAAATGGGGTTTTCTAAAATAATAGTACTAGACACAACCTTGCGACGATATTTGTCATTAAGCGGCCCTATCGTTTTATCACCCAACGAGTACTTATTATCATTTTTATAACTATTGTCTTCTTCACTTGCACGAACTAACAAAAACACTCTAAGCGCAACTAATCGTTGAAACAGCTCATTATCCCACATCAATGTGGTGACATTTTGCGCTGGCATATAGCTGTCCGCAGTACCGTCACCATCATTATCGAAGCCGTACATAATACGCATATTTTCTATGCCTTCTACGAGTTGCTCTTCGTTATTCATGCCATTATTGATTGATAGGGTGCGCCTTCTCAGCACAGGAGTTGAGCCGTCATCGCGAATAAAATAAACATGATGCTGAAACTCCCACACACGACTGTTTAGAAGAGTAGGCGGAGTTGCGCTACCATCAAAAAAGATAATTTCATTAGACGTAGTTGAAGCGTAGTAACGTGAAGATGTCAACGGAGCTGTGGCTGGTGGACCAATCAAACGTTTTATTTGGATAACATCAGTACCACTATTAGGTGAAACACAAGCCAATGAGTCAGCGCTGACACCTTGCTCGTAGCCCCAAAGTCGACGAAAATGAGCTGGTTGGGCATTAGGAAAGCTGGCATTGTTTAACCCTGCACCCACACAATCTGCCGTCACCGCTGTAGATGACATAGTGGTATTAGTACCTATAATAAAATCAGTACCAGTAATATCCCCCATAAAACCTAATTGGCTTAAGTCTCGCTCCATAATAGCCAACGCAATACGGCCGTTTTCTTGCAATTGATTAAACTGACTTGTTGTGGTGACGTTACTCGATGACATACTGAACATGGTAAAAAGACCAGCTGTTAAAAACAAACTGATCAGCATTGCAACCATTAATTCAACAAGTGACATACCCTGTTGTTTTTTTATTGCTTTCATCATCTTATAATCGCCGTATTAACTGCTAACGCGCGTCGTTTATCGCTGCTGCTACCACAGCCTTTTATAAAGGTTGACTGACCTTCGGTGCCATCTGAGGTTGCACGTACACCTTTCCATGTCATCACAACAGTGACATCCGTGCCAGTTACACTAATACACGCCGTAGCAGAATCGAGCCCACCAACATTATTATTATCTGATGATTTTTCATTTTCACCAGCAAATGCGCGTTCCCACTGATATAAATCCCAAGTTCTTGTTTCGGTATTAGTGCAAACGGCATTCACACCAACGGCTACATCGCAGGCTTTAGCAGATGTGATTGAAGTGCCTGAGTAAGTGCCTGCGTAATTTGCAAGTTCACTACTATTAATACGCATGCGATTGATAATATCATTAGCATAATACGAGGCTTGGGTTTGTTGAAAAGACTCAAAACTGCCTTTTTTGGCAACGAGATGCAGATTAAAAATGCCAATAAGGCCTATCACCAGAATAACTAGTGAAACCATTACTTCGATTAAGGAAAATCCATTCCTTTTTGATGACATCAGAGCCAAACCTCCATGAAAAGGCAATAAAAACTTTGGTTTGCCTTAAACCTAATCTACTGATAATTACATTAACCAATTTATAATCATAGCTGAGTTAAATGTAATCAGTAAGTAGCATGAATATATATTTACATTGATTTATAAAGTTAACATTTATTCAGTATTATACTCGGTTTAACGCACAAGTACAAAAAACCCGCAACCTAATTTAAGTTGCGGGTTTATATTTGTAGTCAATTGAATTTATTAGCGTAATTCAGCAGGGACCGCAAAAACCGTGTCTTCTTTTCTGCCTTCTACCTCAGTGATAACACTCGGGGCTAATGTAGCGATGGCGTTAACAACCTGTTGTACCAAAACCTCTGGTGCCGAAGCCCCAGCAGTGACAGCAACCTTTTTAACATGACTAAACCAGGCAGCTTCAACATCTGCAGCGGTATCAACTAGATAAGATTGGGTACCTGTTTTTTCAGCTAACTCACGTAGTCGATTAGAATTAGAGCTATTTTTTGACCCCACAACGATAAGCAAGTCGACTTCTGCTGACAAACTTCTTACTGCATCTTGACGATTTTGCGTTGCATAGCAAATATCATCTTTACGTGGCCCTTCGATGGATGGGAAACGTTTTTGTAGAGCAGCAATGATATCTAATGTGTCATCAACAGAAAGCGTTGTTTGAGTAACAAAGCATAAGTTATCAGGGTTGCTCACCTGTAGATTATTTACATCTTCTGGTGACTCAATCAGATAAACCCCGCCTTTAGGGTTGTCGTACTGGCCCATCGTACCTTCAACTTCTGGGTGACCTTGATGCCCAATTAGAATGCATTCTATGCCTTTACGACTCGCACGAGTCACTTGTAGATGCACTTTAGTCACCAACGGACAAGTTGCGTCAAATACTTTTAACCCACGGGTTTTCGCTTCTTTCCTAACGGCTTGCGATACACCATGAGCACTAAATATAACGATGCTGTTATTTGGTACTTGCTCGAGTTCATCAACAAAAATAGCGCCACGCTGCTTTAGGTTTTCAACCACATAACGATTATGCACCACTTCATGACGCACATAGATAGGCGGTTCAAATAACTCTAAGGCTCGCTCCACAATGCTAATGGCACGATCTACCCCTGCACAAAAACCACGAGGATTAGCGAGTAAAATGCTTAACTCTGGCGATGTAGGATCTACTTTCAACATGTTTTGCCTTTATTCGGTAATAACACTGACGACATCAAGTTCAAACGTAACGGTATGCCCTGCAAGTGGATGGTTTAAATCTACAGTAATTGAATCCCCAGCTGTATCACGCACAATACCAGGTATTTCACTGCCACCAGGACCTGCAAAACTGACAATGACACCGGCTTCCAGTTTCATGTCTGCAGGAAAACGGCTGCGGTCCATATAATGGATTGCGTCAGGATTCGACTCACCAAAAGCATCTTGTGGCGCTAGAGTAAACTTGTGTTTATCTCCTGCTTTTAGTCCTTTAAGTTGGGCCTCAAATGCAGGGCTAAGGCTATTGTCACCAATATTCAGCCTTGCAGGTTTTCCTGATGCTTTAGTGCTATCAGCTGTTGAGCCGTCTTCAAGCACGATATTCATGTGGCACAATAATGCATGGTTATCTTGTTTAGATAAATCAGTCACGGCTTGATTGCTCCTCTGATGCTTTAACATCAGGTTTGAACGATTCCCAAATAATCAATATGGCACCAACAAAGATGCCAGCATCTGCGATATTAAACGCTGGGTAATGGCTGGTATTCCAGTAAAAATCGATAAAATCCACAACAAAACCGTGCATTAAGCGATCAACTAAGTTACCTAACGCTCCACCTATGACGAGAGTAAAAGCCAAATTACTGCGCCACATGGTGTGCGATTGTTTACGCAACCAAATGGTCAATAAGGTACTAAACCCAATAGCAACAATGGTAAACAACCAACGCTGCCAACCACCGGCATCACTTAAAAAACTAAATGCTGCGCCATAATTTCTCACATAAGTGAAATTGAAAAATGGCAGTAGTTTTACCGACTCGTACAGTTCAAAATTAGCCAAGACCCATTGCTTAGATAGCTGATCGGCTAAAAACACCAATGCAGCCACCCAATACCAACGCAAGCCACTGTCTTTCCACGTTAATGGCACAGAACTCATTATTATTCCCTTAAGCGAATTCGCGTTGCTCGCCTTCACCTTCAATATTAGTCACACAACGTTGACATAATGTTGGGTGAGCCTCGATGGTGCCAACTTCTTCACGGTAGTGCCAACAGCGCTCGCACTTTTCAGCTTCGCTTTTATTAACGACTAATTTAAGCGAACTTAATTCGGTATCGATGGCATCGTTACCTGCTTGCGACATGTCTGCAACAGCGGCTTTTGAGGTCAGTAACACAAAACGCAATTCATCACCGACTTTAGCCAATTGCGCCGCTAAATCAGCATCTGCAAATAAGGTCACTTCAGCCTCTAATGAACCACCAATACGCTTATCACGGCGTGCTTGTTCAAGTACTTTGTTCACTTCGTTACGAACATCTAACAATTTAGCCCAGTAGTCATCGCTTAAATCACTGTCTAATGTGACAGCTTCTAAACCTTGGTACCACTCCTGGGTAAACACATACTTTTCACGCTTGCCTGGCAGTAATTGCCATACTTCGTCAGCAGTGAAACTTAAAATAGGCGTCATCCAACGTACCATGGCCTCTGCAATATGGAATAATGCAGACTGACAACTGCGACGGGCATGCCCTTCTTGTTTAGCTGTGTATTGGCGATCTTTAATAATATCAAGATAAAAACTGCCTAACTCAACTGAACAGAACTGCATCAGCTTTTGAGTCACCTGGTGGAAATTATATTGATCGTATGCTTCGATGATTTCTTTTTGCAAAGCTGCTGCACGGCGCACAACCCAACGGTCAAGTGCAACCATGTCTTCAGACGCAATCATGTCAGTTTCTGGATTAAAACCACTTAGGTTTGCTAACAAGAAACGCGCGGTATTACGAATACGGCGGTATGCATCTGCACTGCGGTTTAAAATCTCGTCAGATACAGTCATTTCTCCGCTGTAATCAGTTGCAGCAACCCATAAACGTAAAATGTCAGCACCTAGCTTGTTGGTGACCTGTAGTGGCGCAATCACGTTACCTACAGACTTTGACATCTTGCGGCCTTTACCATCAACGGTAAAACCATGAGTTAGCACTTGTTTGTAGGGTGCTTTACCGTTCATCGCGGTTGAAATCATCAGCGACGACATAAACCAACCACGGTGCTGATCGCTACCTTCTAGGTATAAATCAACGCCATGCCCTTGAAATTCAGGGCGCGCAGCAACCACAGATGAGAAGGTTGAACCAGAGTCATACCATACGTCTAATGTGTCTGTGACTTTACGATATTGTTCAGCTTCATCACCAAGTAATTCGCTTGCATCAAGATCCCACCAAGCTTGAATACCTTGCTGTTCAATACGATGTGCGACTCGCTCCATTAATGACACGCTGTCTGGGTGTAACTCTTCTGTTTCGCGATGTACAAACAAAGTAATGGGAACACCCCATGTGCGCTGACGTGAAATACACCAGTCTGGGCGGTTTTCTACCATTTTTTCAATACGGCTTTGACCCCAATCAGGGATCCATTGCGTTTGTTCAATTTCTTGTAATGCTTGCGAACGTAAACCATGGTTATCCATAGAGATAAACCATTGTGGCGTTGCACGGAAAATGATCGGTGTTTTATGGCGCCAACAATGCGGATAGCTATGGCGATAAGGTACATGAAGCAGTAACGCACCCTTTTCTTCAAGTAATTCAACCACACTAGCATTGGCTTTAAATACATGCTGACCTGCAAAAAATTCAGTATCTGGCTTGTAAACGCCATTATCGCCAACAGGGTTTGCCACTTCTAGGCCATATTTTTGGCCAACCACAAAGTCGTCTTGACCATGCCCAGGAGCGGTATGCACAATACCAGTACCAGCATCGGTGGTGACGTGATCGCCTAAGATAGCAGGGACATCGAATGCGTAAAATGGATGATTAAAGCGCATTAATTCAAGCTCAGCACCTTTTACTTCACCTAAAATAGTGTGTGACTGAGCACCATAACGATCAAGACAAGACTCAACTAAAACTTGGGCTAGGATGATGGTTTTGGTTTCGCCGTCTTTTGTAAATTCGACTAAGCTGTAATCTAAATCAGGGCTTAAAGATAATGCGCGGTTAGCTGGTAATGTCCACGGCGTTGTAGTCCAAATTGCCATTGAAACTGAGTTAGCATAGTTTGCAACACCAAATTTAGCCGCCACGGCTGCGCTGTCTACAGCAACAAAGGCCACATCGATTGCAGGTGAGGTTTTATCTTCGTACTCAACTTCTGCTTCTGCTAATGCAGAACCGCAATCGGTACACCAGTGCACAGGCTTAACGCCTTTATGCAAATGGCCGCTGTCAATCACTTTTGCCAATGAACGAACGATATTGGCTTCAGTTGAAAAATCCATGGTTAAATACGGATTTTGCCAATCGCCGAGCACGCCTAAACGGATAAAGTCGTCACGTTGACCTTCAACCTGAGTGGCAGCATATTTACGGCATTCTTCACGAAATTCCGCCGCAGAAATCTTGATACCAGGCTTACCGACTTTTTGCTCTACTTTTAATTCTATCGGTAGACCATGGCAATCCCAACCTGGAATATATGGGGCGTCAAAACCAGACATGGTTTTAGACTTAATAATAATGTCTTTAAGAATTTTATTTACAGAGTGACCAATATGAATGCTGCCATTGGCGTATGGAGGGCCGTCATGCAAGATGAAAGGTTTACGACCTGTACGGCTGTCGCGGATCTGCTGATACAGCCCGTCTTCCGTCCAACGGTTTAACATTTCTGGCTCGCGATTTGCCAAATTACCGCGCATCGGAAACTCAGTTTCCGGCAAATTCAAAGTAAATTTATAGTCGCTCATTGATCCCATACCGTTATTAAAGCTGATTCTTTTCAGCTAGCATCGTTGCTAAACAAAGCGCGTGCTTCATTTGCATCATTTAAAATTTGTTTTTTTAGCGCGTCCAATGATTCAAAAGGTTGTTCATCACGGATTTTTGCTACTAATTCTACTTCCACTCGTTTACCGTATAAGTCACCGGAAAAATCAAACAAGTGAACTTCTAATCTGCAAGTTTGCCCATCAACTGTGGGCCTAAAACCCACATTGGCAACACCTTCATATATATCACTGTCATCCCAATATACACGTACTGCAAATACACCGCGTACTGGAACCACATTTCGCTTCAAAGCAATATTAGCTGTAGGAAATCCAATCGTGCGGCCAATTTTTTGCCCATGAGCAACACGACCACTGAGTATAAAAGGATGCCCAAGCAAACGTCTTGCTTGCTCTAAGTGCCCAAGTGCAAGTTGCTCTCGAACAGCAGTAGAGCTAACCCTTAACGACCCCACCATAAAACTTTGAGTACTCACGACGGTAAAGCCAAACTTTTTACCCGCCTCAACTAGCATACTAAAATTACCCGTTCGCCCCTTACCAAAGCAAAAATCATCTCCCACAACCAGGTACTTAATCCCTAGTTTTTTAACCAATAAATCTTCAATAAAGACTTCGGCGGGTTGGTTTGCAAAGGCGACAGTAAAATTGATACACAGCAATCTGTCGACGTTAAGTTCATCGAGTAATCTAATCTTGTCGCGTAACAAGCTTAAACGGGCTGGCGCATCTGCCCCCCTAAAGCGTTCTTGGGGCTGAGGCTCAAATGTCATTAAAGTTGCAGGTAGTTGAAAGTGATGCGCTTTATTGACTAAATTGCTTATCACCTGCGCATGACCACGATGGACACCGTCAAAATTCCCAATGGTTAATACGCAACCATGATGAGAAGGTAAAATATTGTGTATACCGCGGATTAATTCCATTGCGCCCAATTACTGCCAATTATAAATCGGCAGATTATATACCCAAACCAATGTCAGATGCGAGTTTCAACCTCAGTTTATTACGGAAGTTTGCTTACTTAATCCCTTGTTGGATTATTAAATTACCCAAGCGAGTAATTTATGCTAACTATGCCTGACGTTTAATCTTCCATGGACGAACGCCAAGTAGCAATAAACTGGCTAAATAAACAAGGGCACCACCGATAATAAGCTCTATTAACATCATCATACGTTGTAACGTAGGCCACTCCAACCACACGCTTATTTGTGGCATAACGTATATGATTGCAAAAGCCATAAGGGCTGTGGCAATTATGACTTTACCTGAAAAAATAAGTGTTTGACGAGACACTCTATACACACCAGCAAGATGTAAGCCGCGATAAAGCAAAGCAGCATTTAATAAAGCTGACATAGAGGTTGCCATTGCTAGACCGACATAACCAAATGGAATGGCTAAAATAAGGTTAAACACCATATTACTCACCATGGCAATGATGCCAAATTTTACTGGTGTCTTAGTATCTTGACGTGAATAATACCCAGGCGCCAACACTTTAATCATCATAAAACTTAATAAGCCGCAGCCATAAGCGACTAAACTGTAAGAGGCCATTTCAACGTCATTAATAGTAAATGCGCCGCGCATAAACAACACCATTAACATAGGTTTGGCTAAAATAATTAACCCCAACATTGCAGGGGCGCCAAGTAATAAAATAGCTTTCACCCCCCAATCCATTGTCAGGCTAAATCCGCTACCTTCGGCATTGACGTGTTTTTTAGATAACGCTGGGAGAATGACAGTTGCAATAGCAATACCAAATAGCCCTAATGGAAACTCGAGTAATCTGTCTGCGTAGTACAACCAGCTTATTGAGCCTGTCATTAAAAAGCTGGCGATAAAGGTATCAAACAATAAATTGATTTGTGAAACTGATACACCAAATAATGCCGGGATCATCAAGGTTCTGATTTTTACAACGCCAGGGTGAGTCCACCCCCACGAAGGTTTAACTAACGCTTTTTCGCGAAGTAAAAATGGAATTTGGAACAAAAACTGAATTAAGCCACCAGCAAAGACACCCCATGCTAAACCAATTTCAGGGTTCTCGAGGGTGTGGGCGTACCACATAGCAACGGCAATAATGGCGACATTTAAAAATACTGGTGTAAAGGCCGACACAGCAAAGCGTCCTCGTGTATTTAAAATAGAGCCAGCAAGAGCCGTAAACGTGATAAACCAAAGATAAGGAAACGTTATTTTTAGCATTAATGATGCTAACTCAAACTTCTCTGCATTGGGGCCATCATTAAGCCAATCTAAAAACCAGCCACCACCAAATAATGCTGCTAATACTGGCGAGCAAATAACACCAAACAAAGTGACAACTGATACAAGCACGCCCAATGTACCAGCAACCTTACCAATTAACTCACGGGTTTCTTCAGGCGTTTGTTTTTCTTGATACTCGGTTAACACAGGCACAAAAGCTTGAGCAAAAGCTCCTTCTGCAAAGAGTCGCCTTAAAAAGTTTGGAATTTTATTAGCAAAGAAAAATACATCGGCGCTACTGCCAGCCCCCATTAAATTGGCAATTACCACATCGCGAACTAAACCTAATACTCGCGAAATCAGCGTCATAACACTAACTATAAGACCTGATTTAAATAATTTTTTGCTCAAACAGCCCCCAGACACACGGTCACTTCAAATAAAATTAATGGGAATTATACAAATATTCGGTTCTAGCTCTGTCACACAGACCCAAGAGCTGGTAGAATTGCGCCACATATTACACGAGTTGGGTTGAAGATAGGCATGCTAGGTTGGATTAATTTATCTTTATGATGAATATTCAATCGTAGACGTTGACAAGACGACAAAAAGCAGGCATATTCCTCGGCCTTTAAAAGTATCAAATCCAGTTTTTAGGAGTTGCACCTTGGCTAATAGCAAGTCTGCAAAGAAGCGCGCGCTTCAGTCTGAAAAGCGTCGTCAGCATAACGCTAGCCGTCGCTCAATGTTACGTACATACGTTAAAAAAGTTATCGCTGCTATCAAAAGCGGTGACCATAAAGCGGCTACAGAAGCATTCGCTACTGCACAACCAATTGTTGACCGTATGGCGACTAAAGGCCTTATTCACAAGAATAAAGCTGCTCGTCAAAAGGCACGCTTAAACGCAAGAATCAAAGCACTAGTTGCTTAATTCTTCTGATTTAAGATTTAAAAAACCGGCTTAGGCCGGTTTTTTTATATCTGCACGTTAGGGACTGTTGCTCGTAAACGTTAAAAAGTAACATTACCAAACGATTTTTCTGCGTTTCATTTTTGCATTCATTTGCCAAACCGTTCATTCCCCCCCAGTACAACTAATTCCAGTGCGTTATACAAATCAGGATAAATAAGTGATCAAAGATTGCATAAGAATAGTCGTATAGAATACGGCAGAAATAGCAGCGACCTAGTTGCTCTACCTTCAACATTTCTGAGCGATATTAACCAGTAAAAATGATCACATTCTTGTGCTGGTAGGTATTAGCACAGGTCAAGCACAATGGCAGGCCACTATGTTATGTCTGTGAACCCCTTTGAGTAATATGTGGTGTGAAGGTATATAAGAAACGTCTTAATGAGCTTTCATTAAGACGTTCGTGAGGCGGTATTAATTAATGGCAATACATATTATTTAGCACTTGGATCAGCTCTTTTACCTCATCACTCTTTAATGAATAAAAAACAGTCTGCGCTTCTTTTCTGGTGCACACTAAATTATCTTTTCGAAGCCATGCTAAATGCTGAGACAACGCCGACTGGCTCAATCCCAACTTTTTATTCATTTCTCCGACACACATTTCACCTTCATTAAGAAGATGGCACAAAATAAACAATCTACGTTCATTTGCTAATGCTTTTAGCAACACTACTGCATGATCTGCTTGCTGCTGCATTTTTTCAATATTCATCACGAGTATGTTCTCCTAATCTAACCCCGCACTAATATAGCGTTCCCTTACAAATAGAGTCGGGACATAAAGCACACTTTTTGGTAGATTGTTGTAAAAAATGAGACTTAGCTAAAATATTCGAAGGAAACTCATGAAACACTTTCAAAAAGCCAGCCTGGTTGGCGCTATTTTTGTTGCGCTAATTGGTTGCCAAACCGTATCACCAATCAAAACAACCACACCTAAATTAATAATTAATGATTCTGATGATGCGCAAATCAGTCAACAACTTGCTAAGCAAGCATTATCATCACGATTAAGCTACGACATTGTTGAATCGCTTACCGTTGAAGTCGGTCCTCGATTAGCCGGAACCGATAAAGACATTGTTGCAGTCGATTGGGCAATGGAAAAACTGTGGTTGATGGGATTTGATAAAGTCTATAAAGAGTCTGTGCAAGTGCCTGCATGGTCTCGTGGAACTGCACATGCCAGTATTGTTTCACCTTATGAGCAACCCTTGGTGATAACGGCTCTGGGAGGCAGCATTGGTACTCCGCTAAACGGTATACAAGCTCCTATCGTTAGATTTGAAAGCCTAGAAGAACTTCAGGCCGCCTCCCCTGGGCGTATTGAAGGAAAGATCGTGTTTATAGACCATAAGACCGAGCGCCATATTTCTGGTAAGGGTTACGGCGAAAGCGTTGGTGGCCGCTCTCGAGGTGCAATTGCTGCGGCAGAAAAAGGCGCCTTAGCCATAGTAATCCGCTCAATTGGCACCGACCATGACCGTATGGCACACACAGGAATGATGCGTTACGAAGAAGGGATCCCTAAAATTCCTGCTGCAGCAATGTCTAACCCAGATGCAGACTTAATTAATGCCATGTTAAAACGTGATCCTAATATTGTGCTGTCATTAAATATGACTTCAGAAAACCAGGGGATTGCAACGTCATATAATGTGATTGCTGAAGTAACAGGGAGCAGTAAACCAGATGAAATCGTATTAATTGGTGCGCATTTAGACTCATGGGATGAAGGCACAGGAGCCATTGACGATGGCGCAGGTGTCGCCATAGTGACAACAGCAGCTAAATTGATTTTAGACTTACCTCAAAAACCAGCCCGTACAATTAGAGTGGTATTATTTGCTGCAGAAGAAGTCGGTATTGTTGGCGCAAAAGCCTATGCAGAACAACATGCAGATGAATTAGATAAGCACTATATTGCAGCTGAGTCTGATTTTGGTGCTGGGCCTGTGTATAAAATTGATTTTAATGTCAATCCAGAGACTTTTGAACAGGTTAAGCAAGAGCATTCAGCCATGACATTATTTGGCGTAGAACTTGGCAACAATGAAGCCTCTGGCGGTCCTGATGTATCAATCATGCCAGGCTTAGGAGTGCCTGTAGCGTCATTGCATCAAGATGGTACTGACTATTTTGATTATCACCACACACCCAATGATACCTTAGATAAAATTGACCCTAAAAAGCTCGCTCAAAGTGCAGCCGCTTATGCTCAATTTGCTTATATGATGGCGCAGTCTGAAATTGATTTAAGACCAATAAAACCCAAAGATCCTCAGCAATAATACCGAAACGACTTGCCGAACTCATCAAAAAAGCCCCTAGTGAAATAATCTAGGGGCTTTTTTGTATGTTCATTTAACTATCAGCCTTGTTCTGCACGTAAAAAAACAGGTGCTGACGGAGTTGATTGCTCTGGGCTGTAATAATAGCCTTCGAGATCAAACTGGGTTAGTTGTTCGATACTTTTAGGCTGATTGTCTACAATATAACGCGCCATCAGACCGCGCGCTTTTTTGGCATAAAAGCTAATCACTTTAAATTGACCATTTTTACAGTCTTTAAACACTGGCGTAATAAGCGTTCCTGCAAGTTGCTTGACTTTGACCGACTTAAAATATTCGTTCGATGCTAAGTTAACAATAATATCATCGCCCTGCTCTTTTACTGCCTTATTCACTTCCTCGGTAATGCTGTCGCCCCAAAATGCATACAGGTTACTGCCTTTAGGATTAGCGAGTTTGGTGCCCATTTCTAAACGGTATGGTTGAATTAAATCAAGCGGCTTAAGTAAGCCATACAAACCAGACAAAATCCGCAGGTGCTTTTGGCTTGCCTTAATTTGCTCACCCGATAAGTTATCAGCATCAAAACCGGTATACACATCGCCTCTAAAAGCAAAAATTGCTTGTTTTGCATTATCTAATGTAAAAGGCGGCTGCCATTGTGAAAAGCGTGCAGCATTTAATCCGGCAATGTTATCGCTCACCTTCATTAAGCTGGCGATGTCCATTGGAGTGAGTTCACGGCAAACGTCTATCAAGTCTTGGCTTTGTGCTAATAATGGCGCTTGAGTAAAATCATTCGTGATTGGAGGATTTTCAAAATCCAATGTTTTTGCAGGTGAAATCAAAACCAGCATATGTTCGCTCCAAATAAAATCATAGCGTTATGATACTGGACTGACATAAAAAAACCATGCCGCAATGACATGGTTTTTTCGATTACCTTAACCTACAAATATCATTTTTTGGCAGGTTCGGTAGAGTTTGGCCAAATTTTTTCTTCTAGCTGATCTTCAAGCTCAGGAAATTTACTGGTATCAAACTTAGGATCGATCCCTGCATCAATCTGCTCACGATAATCATTGATTACTCTTACCGCTAGACCAGACAACAAGACTAACGCGACCAAGTTAACAATCGCCATCAATCCCATTGATACATCGGCCAGATCCCACACTAAACTGATTTTAGCCAGCGAGCCAAACATCACCATAGCCAAAACAACTAAACGAAACAGTGGTAGCGCTTTTTTGCTGTTACCAGATAAAAACATCACATTAGTTTCTGCATATGAATAGTTAGCAATAATTGACGTAAAACAGAAAAGCAAAATAGCAAAAGCAATGAAAGCACCACCCCAATCACCAACATGACTTGTTAATGCACTAATTGTTTTTGCAATACCATCGGAGCCTTCTGCAGCATCACCTGAGAGCAAAATAATCGCGGCGGTAGCTGTACAAATCACAATAGTGTCCACAAACACCCCCATCATTTGCACAAAACCTTGTGAGGCTGGATGGTTAGGATTAGGTGAAGCACTTGCTGCTACATTAGCAGCACTCCCCATACCGGCTTCGTTTGAAAATAAACCACGGGCAATACCGGCCTGCATAGCTTGAGCAACACTATAGGCAATACCACCAGCGGCGACTTCTTGCCATCCAAATGCACTATTGATAACTAACATAAATACATCTGGTAACTTCTCAATATTCATTGCAACCACAACAAATGCAATTGCAATATAGGCTATTGCCATAATAGGTACGATTAACTCTGAGGCTTTTGCCACTTTTTTTAATCCACCCACAATCACAAATGCACTACAAATAACAATACCGATACCAACATAGATTGGTTCAAAACCAAATACTTGGGTCATCGCACCTGTAATGGTATTAGCTTGGACGGCATTAAAGACTAAACCAAACGCTAAGATTAAAAAGAATGAAAACAGCACACCCATCCAACGCTGGCCTAAGCCTTTTTCCATATAATAAGCAGGACCGCCGCGATATTGCCCATCACCATCCTTAACTTTATAAACTTGCGCCAGAGTCGACTCTATCATCGCTGTTGCCATACCTAATACAGCAATAGCCCACATCCAGAAAACGGCGCCTGGGCCTGCGGTACCAATTGCAACAGCCACACCAGCCATATTACCAGCACCGACTCTTGCAGCCATACTGGTACAAAAGACCTGAAATGACGACAACCCGTGCTTACCAGGACGACGACTGATAGCCAACACTTTAATACCATGAACAAAGTGAGTTATCTGTATAAAGCCCAGACGGACGGTAAAATATAACCCAGCACCAACCAAGCCATACACTAACAATTTACCCCAAAGCAAACTGTTCATGAAATTAACAATCGTTTCTAACATCGCCATATTGTTTTTTCTTCCCGTTATAAGGTTATTTTTTTTGTTTCAGGTGTAATCCCGATGTAAATCATCACAAAACAGCCAGAGCACGTCACTGTGCAAACTGTTATGCACTAATGCAGACCACTAAATCATCAAAGTGAAGCCAACATTATAAAAGCTAAAACTTGTAGATTAATAGGTATTGTTTGTTTCGGCTTTATAATGCTAAGAGCTTGTTACTTACCGGATACTTGATTTAAGTAAATAGCACGGCAATGCAACAAAAATAAAACAAAAACCACAAGTGACCTCCATCACACTTTATCACTTCCAACGTGAATGCTCTATTCATAAACCGCTGGATAATCGTTATTAAATTTCAAGCAATTAAGCTGCAATTGACGAAAAGTGAGATTCAGGCATACAAACAATCGCTAAAAGTTAGATAAAGGCCACATTATTGTAACTAAATTACGAATACAGTGTTCTCAAAGAAAGTTAATTTAATATTTTCACTTTTAACCGAGGTCACTATGACTAACTCAAATGAAATCATCGCGCTAAAAAAATATGTAAGAGCAACCAACTTCCTTGCGACTTCACAAATTTATCTAAAGCAAAATGTGCTATTCAAACGTCCTTTACAGCACACAGATATCAAACCACGTTTATTAGGTCACTGGGGTACTTGTCCGGGGATCAACTTTGTTTACGCCAACGTAAACCGTTTGATTGTAAAACATAAGCGTGAATTCATTTACCTTGTTGGTCCTGGTCATGGTTTCCCTGCGGTACAAGCTAACTTATTTGTTGAAGGTTCATTAAGCCATTTCTACCCTGAAACGATCCCTTATACCGAAACGGGTATTGAAGATATCTGTAAAAAATTCTCAGCTGCATACGGCTACCCATCACATGCAAACCCTGAAGCGCCAGGCCAAATTTTAGAAGGTGGCGAATTAGGCTATTCACTTTCTGTAGCATGGGGCTCTGTACTCGACAATCCTAATCTAATTGCCGCCTGCTTAATCGGTGATGGCGAAGCTGAAACCGGCCCTTTAGCTGCATCTTGGTATGCTAACCGCTTGGTATCTCCAGCTAATAACGGTGCTGTATTACCCATCGTTCATATTAATGGCTATAAGATTTCAGGCCCAACACGTATGGGCCGTATGAGCCATGAGGAATTAGATTTAGAATTCCGTGGCCTTGGTTACCATCCGATTATTGTTGATGACCAACTAGATACTGACATTTTTGAACAAATGACAGCAGCAATGGACTTATCATATGAGATGATAAATGACATTCAGCGTCGAGCTCGCTCTGGTGAGGATGTGGTTAAACCACGTTGGCCAGTTATTTTAATGCGCACAGCAAAAGGTTGGACAGGTACCTCTGAATATAATGGTAAAAAATTAGAAGGAAACTGCGAATCTCACCAAGTTATTGTCAATAATTGCGCTACAGACAAAGGCCACCTTGCAGCACTTGATGCTTGGTTAGCCAGCTATAAATTTGACGAATTAGTACAAACGACAGAAACAGGTGAGCTAGTTTTTGATAAAGACATCATGTCGTTAATGCCACCAAAAGAGCTTTGTTGTGGACGTCAACGTTTGAGCTACGGTGGTGAAGTGGTACGTGCATTAGCAAACCCAGATTTAACCAAGCTCAGCTATGGCGCAGAGACGCCTCGAGGTCAACGTGGTTACTCTATGCTTAAAATGGGTCAGTGGATGCGCGATGCATTCAAATTAAACCGTGACCAACGTAACTTACGCATCTTCAGCCCAGATGAAACTTATTCAAACCAGCTTCAAGCTGTATTTGAAGAGACAGATCGCGCTTGGCAGTGGCCAATTGAAAGCTGGGATGAAGACATGTCTCGCGATGGTCGTGTTATCGAGCTGCTATCAGAAAACTTGCTTTTCGGTATGCTCCACGGCTATACCGTAACAGGCCGTCACGGTATGTTCCCAACGTATGAGGCTTTTTCTCAAGTGGTGTCATCAATGGCCGATCAATACTGTAAATATGTACATGCGAGCCAAGGCATTCATTTCCGTAAGCCTATTCCTGCATGTAACGTAGTACTTTCATCGCTTCTAGAGCGTCAAGATCACAACGGTTATTCTCACCAGAATCCATCGTTCCTTGGCGCTATGTTAGAAAAACACCCAGACATTATCTCTGCTTATTTACCAGCAGATGCTAACAGCACCTTGGTTTATACCGAGCGCGCTTATGCAGACAGAGACAAGTTAAACATTATTGTTGCGGGTAAAAAATCGCTACCACAATGGTTATCATTAGATGAAGCTCGTAAACAAGCTAAAGATGGCGTGATGGTATGGGATTTTGCCTCTGACGAAAACCCAGATGTGGTACTTGCAGGTTGTGGTGATTACGCCACTCAAGAATGTATGGCATCACTGGTATTAATTCGTGAAATCTTACCAAGAGTTCGCATTCGCTTTGTCAGCGTATCTGAATTACACAGTAGCGGTTTGGGTAGCCTTAAATTCCAAAGCAAGCCTTGGATGATGGATGAAGTATTCACCGCAGATAAAGGGGTTGTCTTTAACTATCACGGTTATCCAAACACCATCAAAAAATTAGTGTTTGACTATAAAGGCAACCGTCGCTTCCGTATCAAAGGTTATGAGGAAGAAGGTTCAACAACCACACCATTCGACATGGGCGTGCGTAATGGTACGTCTCGATACCACTTAGTTATCGATATGGCTTATAAGTTGTTCCAACAAGGTGTAATTGATGAAACACAACATGTGGCCATTACAACAGACATGCTTCAGCGCTTGGTCGACCACAAGAACTACATCAAAGCTAACGGTGTAGATCCTGAAGAAATAGAAAACTGGGTATGGACACGTTAATTTAAGTGACTATAGCTCTCAGAAATACGCCGTTAAGGCGTATTTCTGTTTTAACTATGCCCAAAATCCAATAATCTGAGGCGTATTTGATTAACTCATTAAAAATAAAGACGATATTTAACACTCATTAAAAATCCTCCTCAAGACAAAACAATAAGCCTTAACATCTGTTTTTACAGACTTTTTTAATTAAAAGTCAAATAAACAGCGGTGCCTTATAATTGACCATTACAAAAAATTAATCCTTTTTACTATGGAAAAACATCTAATTACAGCCCATAATTGCGCCGCTGACTAAAACACAAAGAATCACCACGCTAAGTGTCAGTAATGCATGACCCTAACAACTCCGTTACATGCATGTATGGTGGAGTAAAATAACAATGGACTAAAAATTATGATGAAGAACACATTAAAAGTAGTATTACTCACCTCAATGTTACCTTTCGCAGCGTCTGCAGCAGAAGGCTTGTCGCCTTGGTATGTTGGTGGTGGTTTAGGTATTAATGATTATGAACAGAACTGCGATAACGCATTAACATGTGGTGACGATGACCCATATGCTTGGGATGTGTTTGGTGGTTACTTATTTAACGAATATATCGGTATTGAATTAGGTTACCGCGATTTAGGTAACGCTGATTGGACTGGTAATGATAACCGCAAATATGACGTTGCCGCTTCAGGTGTTAGCGTTGGTGTTGTCGGTTTTTACCCTTTAGCTGACAAATGGAGTCTTTCTTCTGAAGTTGGTACCTACAGCTACCTACTAGAAAACGACCAAAAATTTAACGGCGTTAACCTAAGTGACTCAGGTGTAGCTCTATTCCTTGGTGCCGGTGTTGGTTATAACTTTACTGACAATCTTAAGCTTCAAGCAAAATACCGTCGTTATGAAAACATGGACGCCGATGTATTAAATAACTTAAAAATGGAAAGCAACTACTGGGGATTAGCATTAAGCTATCGCTTCGGTACTGCTGCTGCCGCTCCAGTTGCTGCTGCTCCAGTTGTTGCACCAGTTGTTGTTGCAGCTGGCGATGATGACAAAGATGGCGTAACAAATAACATCGATAAGTGTCCAGATACTCCAATGACACACAAAGTTGATGCAACTGGTTGTACTGTTTATGAAAACGTAACAACCAAGTATGATTTAGGTGGCATTTTATTTGCTAACGATTCAGCTGAAATCCGCGCGGGTTCATTTGCTGATTTAGAAAAACTAGCAGACCACTTAACTAAGTACCCACAACACACTGTATCTATTGAAGGCCACGCGTCTAATGTAGGTAAAGCAGAATACAACATGAAGCTTTCTGAGCGTCGTGCGGTTGCAGTTGCAAATGCATTGAATAACAAATACGGTATCAAAACTACACGTATTAGCTCAATTGGTTATGGCGTGACTAAACCTGTTATGCAAGGCAACTCAGCTGAAGCTAACCGTGTTAACCGTCGTATCGAAGCAATTGTTACTGGTACTGAAAAACGTCCAGTAATGCGTTAATTGTCACAATAATACGCTACACTTTAAAAGTCGCTGCTTGCAGCGGCTTTTTTGTTTTCAGAACAACCTAAACTTAGTACAACAGTGATTAGTACTGACGTTGCAGTGATAGAGTGGCAAGCACCTTTCAACTTGGTTAACCAATTCTGTCTATTTAGCAACAATATCCACCTAAACAGGGCGTAAATAATGGATTATTTCGTAATTTTTTTACAATTTAAGTTGGAATAATCCGCAAAATCGCTTCTAATAACGATATAGTTCTATATTTATTGCTTATCGAGAGGAAATTTTCATGGCCAACACACTCGCGCAACTCAAATCATTTACCACCATCGTTGCTGACACTGGCGATATAGAGGCAATTAAGCGTTATCAGCCTGAAGATGCGACCACCAACCCATCATTAATCTTAAAAGCATCTCAAATTCCAGAATATGCACCGCTTATTGATGATGCAATTGCATGGGCAAAAACACAAAGCAACAATATTGAACAACAAATCGAAGATGCAGGCGATAAATTGGCTGTGAACATCGGTGTTGAAATTTTAAAACTAGTGCCAGGCCGTATCTCTACAGAAGTTGATGCTCGTCTATCGTTTGATAAACAACGCTCAATTGATAAAGCACATAAACTAATTAAGCTTTATCAAGCAGCAGGTATCGACAAATCTCGTATCTTAATTAAATTAGCTTCCACCTGGGAAGGCATTTGCGCAGCCAAAGAATTAGAACAGCAAGGTATCAACTGCAACTTAACCTTACTGTTTAGTTTTGCTCAAGCTAGAGCTTGTGCTGAAGCTGGCGTATACCTTATCTCGCCTTTTGTAGGCCGTATTTTAGATTGGTATAAAAAAGACACAGGTCAAGATTACACCGCAGAAACTGACCCTGGTGTGGTTTCAGTAACTGAAATTTACAACTACTACAAGCAACACGGCTATAGCACGGTTGTGATGGGTGCAAGCTTCAGAAACATCGGTGAGATAATCGAATTAGCTGGCTGTGATCGCCTCACTATTGGCCCTGCATTACTTGAGGAACTCGCGAACAGCGATGTCACAATTAGCCGCAAGCTAGTTGCTGCTACATCAACTGTTCCGGCACCTGCGGCATTGACTGAAGAGCAATTCCGTTGGGACTTTAATGAAGACCCAATGGCTGTTGACAAGTTAGCAGAAGGTATTCGTAACTTTGCCATCGATCAGGGCAAACTTGAAGTTATGCTAAAAAGCAAATTAAGCTAAACAGTAGGAGGCTTTACTCGTGACTACACTCACTCAAAGCGCTACGTGGA
Organism: Shewanella inventionis; assembly: GCF_019931735.1. Lineage (NCBI taxonomy): Bacteria > Pseudomonadati > Pseudomonadota > Gammaproteobacteria > Alteromonadales > Shewanellaceae > Shewanella > Shewanella inventionis. Next base: position 4,064,531 of record NZ_CP082926.1, read on the forward strand.
AAGCACTGCAAGCTCACACAAGTCAATTACCTCATATGCGCACACTGTTTGATCAAAACCCACAACGTTTTGAACAAATGAGTGTTAAGGCTTGTGGGCTGTTTTTAGATTATTCTAAAAACCGCATCAACAGTGACACACTTGAACTGCTCTTCTCACTGGCGAATGAAGCCAATTTAAGTGAAAAAATTAGCGCCATGTTCAAAGGTGATGTGATAAACAATACAGAGCAGCGTTCAGTATTGCATACCGCCCTTAGAAGCAAAGCCGATCAAGTGATTATCGCTGAAGGCGCTAATATCGTACCAGAAGTACAACAAACCCTAGCCAAAATGGCCGAATTTGTTGAGTCGGTTCAATCTGGACAATGGAAAGGCTACACAGGTAAAACCATTACAGATGTAGTCAGTATTGGTATTGGCGGCTCATTTCTTGGGCCTAAGATTGTCTCTCAAGCGTTAAGACCTTATTGGCATGCAGGGCTTAATTGCCACTTTGTCGCCAACGTTGATGCAACATCGATTTGTGAAAAGCTTAAAGGCCTTAATGCTGAGACAACTTTATTTGTCATGTCATCAAAGTCATTTGGCACTCAAGAGACGCTCACAAATACGTTAAGTGCTAAAAACTGGTTCTTAGCCCAAGGCGCGACACAGCAAGATATTGCAAAGCATTTTGTCGCCGTAACATCCAATGTCACTAAAGCAACTGAATTTGGAATGGATGCCAACAACATTTTCCCAATGTGGGACTGGGTTGGTGGACGCTATTCTTTGTGGTCAGCGATTGGTTTACCTATTGCGCTATTAGTTGGGATGGATAACTTTAAAGCCTTACTTGATGGTGCTCACCAAATGGATGAGCATTTTGTGTCAGCCCCTTTAGCGCAAAATATGCCGGTGATTATGGCTATGCTGTCTGTGTTATATGGTAATTTCCATGGTGCACAGTCTCATGTAATTTTGACCTACGATCATTATTTACGTGGCTTACCTGCATACTTCCAACAGCTTGATATGGAAAGTAACGGCAAGTCAGTCACCCTTAATGGCACTGATGTAGATTACAGTACTGGCCCGGTAATTTGGGGAGGCGAAGGCACAAATGGCCAACACGCTTATCACCAATTACTGCATCAAGGTACTGCGTTAATTCCTGCTGACTTTATCATGCCACTACAAAGTCATAATCCTTTGGGTGAACATCATGATCAGCTAGCATCAAACTGCTTTGGACAAACTCAAGCATTGATGCAAGGTCGTACGTTTGAAGAAGCATTAGCGGAGCTCAGTAACAGTAAACTTGATGAGCAGCAAAAAGCACTTATTGCCAAACATAAGGTGATGTCAGGTAACAAACCAAGCAATACCTTATTAATGGATAAACTAACCCCAACCACCTTAGGCGCATTAATTGCGCTATATGAACACCGCACATTTGTGCAAGGTGCAATATGGCAAATTAACTCATTTGATCAATGGGGTGTCGAGCTTGGTAAGCAGTTAGGCAATGATGTACTAGAGCGCATTGGTGCAGACCAAGATGCAACAGAACTAGACAGTTCAAGTAATGCTTTAATAAACCTATATCGTCAAGGTAAATTATAAAAGCCCACTAGTGTGAACCGATAAAGCGTGGTTAATTAATAATGCCGTTCAACTTGTTTGAACGGCATTATTGTTTTCTAGCAAATTCACTAAACTGTGATTTTTTAGTAACTAAAATGCAACACAAGTGTTGCACCCTATAGTTGAAATATGATATTTATTCATTGAGAGACATCATAATAACAAGGGAGGTTACCATGGATCGATTAGACTATGGTGGTGCGCTAGACGAAGTTGTTGAAAGACCAAGCCGCTCAAAAAGCTCGTCAAAGAAACGTAAATGGCGTGAAATTGAAGCCATTAAAGATAAACAACGTTTACTCAAGGAATTGCAAGATATCGATGATTCATTCGATTTCGATGTTAGTACATTAGTTCTCTAATGACCCCAACGCACAATCTTTGATTGTCGCTATCATCACTAAAAAGAGCGCATTTAGCGCTCTTTTTGTTAGGCATGATTCAACAAGACGCTAGATTGGGTTTTCAGCTTTTTCTATGTAAGCACGTAACTCTTCAAACATGGATTTATCATTGTCATTAAATAAAGGGTCATCCACAAGACGTTGTTGACAAAGAACCGATACCCTATCCCAATCATTCTCATTTAACGTGCTGACAAAAAGCGGAAATACCTCTCTTTCTTCGTACTCCATATGTAATTGCTGTAATTGTATATAATCTCCTAGATCTTTGATTAATTTCTCACGAGAAATAACCACATCAGACAAAATCATATTTAGACTATAAATCAATGAGCCTGACGCTTCTGCTAACTTATGATGTTCGTTATATAACTGGCCACAGTTTGCCAATCCGGCCTTATTACTATAGTAATCGTAAATAATATCTTCCAATGGGTGATGGCTATGCTCGGCATAACCTTGCATATACTCAACAATATCCCTGACAAGATTAAAGTTAACCCCATGCCCCTCAGCTAATCGAGCCAATTTATTGGAAAGTATATTCAACAAAATGGCAATATGCTTATGATCGCGCATTAAACGTTGCAACATAACCTTCTCCCGTCATTTCGTAACAGCAATGTATAAATAATAGCCAATATTGGTGCTTTTTCTAATCTACACCATGATATGCAAAATGAGGTATGACCAAGATCATAATATTGGAATATAAAAAAACACCTAACCACAACCCTGTTGCGTGTTAGGTGTTAGAGCAAAACCAAGACGTTACTTTAATACAGAAAACATATGAGCTTTTAGCTGCTCAAAATCGGCGTCTAATTCTGCAGATAATATGGGCTTTTGTGCAACTGCGACTAATTCAGGAGGTAAAGGCAAATCCGTCGATAATTGTTGATCGACCACATCTTTAAATTTAGCAGGGTGAGCGGTGCCAAGGAAAATCCCTCTTTCACTCCCTGTTAACCCCAACGTTAATGCTTGAGCCGCAATAGCAGCATGTGGCTCAGACTGATAGCCCAATTGATAAAGCTCGGCTAATGCCAAAGCCGTTTCTGATTCGGACAAAGCAACGCCTGTCACTAACGATAAAGGCCAGCCCATTTGCTCACAAATGGCTTCAACTCTTGGCCAGTTACTTGGCTCAGAAACATCCATTGCATTAGACATAGTCGCCACTGTTTTATGTGGCTGCCAAGCGCCATCGTGCAAATAACGCGGTACTGTATCATTGCTATTAGTTGCAGCAATAAAACGTTTAATAGGTAAACCCATTGCTTTTGCAAACAATCCCGCGGTTAAATTACCAAAGTTACCGCTTGGCACTGAAACAACAATGTCATCATTACCCGCTTTTTTCGACTGAGCAACTGCCTCAAAGTAATAACAAATTTGGGCTAACAATCGGCTGATATTAATTGAGTTAGCAGAGTTTAATGCTAAACCATCACGCACATCACTGTCGTCAAATGCTTGCTTAACAAGGTGCTGACAAGCATCAAAATCTGAAGTCACAGCGACGGTATGGATATTTTTACCTAACGTAGTAAACATCTTTTCTTGTAGCTCGCTGATTTTCCCCTTGGGATACAGCACCATCACATTCACTTTATCTAAGCCATAAAATGCATCAGCTACCGCAGCCCCCGTATCGCCTGAGGTTGCAGTTAAAATAGTCAGCTTTTTATCACCTGCAAGTAAGTTAACGCACTGAGCCATAAAGCGGGCGCCAAAGTCTTTAAAGGCTAATGTAGGCCCGTGAAACAACTCTAAACAAGCGCGCTTTTCATCAACGTTGACTAGAGGCACATCAAAGGTAAAAGCATTATCAACAAGCTTATCAACACTATCTTGACCAAGCTCATCGGCCAACCAAGCCCCTAAAACCTTTTTGCTTCGCTCAGCAAAAGGTAATGCCAACAATGCATCAATATCAGTTAACACAGGGATCGATTTTGGAAAAAACAACCCTCTGTCTTTGCCTAATCCCAGCTGTACCGCTTGACTGAAATTAACTACCTGTGATGGATGTTTTAAATTGTATAATTCCATTACGACTGCCTTTTTTAAATTCAAAAAATAAATAATGTCGAGTTAAACGCAGCGAGTGCCTAACTCATCAAGTTTACACACATGTGCAAACCCACCAGATTCAGAAATATAATGCTCAATCAACCAGGCTTTTGCTTTTTCTGCGGTGGCGAGATCATCGGTAACACTAAATAATGTCGGGCCGCTGCCTGAAATCCCCGTGGTTAACATACCCAGCTCAGCTAATGCAGCTCGTGCATCGGTATAACCCGGGATCGCTGCGGCACGATATGGCTCAGCTAATACATCTTTAAGCATTTCAATAGCCAATGGGGCATCTTGTTGGTAACTGGCATGAACAAAAGCACTTAAGTAGCGACCAAAATCAATGGCGACTGATTTGTCATATTGTGCTGGCAGTAATTCACGCATTTTTGCCGTAGACAATGAAATACCAGGATAGGCTACCACCCAGTACCAGTTATCAAAACTGGGAATAGCAGCACAAGCTTTATTGCTTGCATTAAGCATTAATTGCATGCCACCTAAATAACAAGGTGCGACATTATCATAATGCACGCTGCCTGAAATTTTGCCTTCAAACTCCCCCATTAGCCCTAGCAAAGCTTGCTCATCAAACGGTTTTCCAAAATGCTCATTTAACGCATAAAGCGCTGCAACGACCGAGCTCGCACTCGATCCTAAACCACTCCCAACCGGAAGATTTTTTTCTAAACTAATCTTAACGCCATCTTGGCGTTCCAGCTTCTGTAAAAAAAATTCAGCACATTGGTAAACAATATTGTCTTTACCTTCAGCGGGTAATTTATGAGCCCACTGGCCTACTTGGCTAAAATGAACCCCACTGCTAGCCGCACTGATCATCACTCTATCGCCAAGTAATGAGCCATCGATGGGCGCTAGCGCTGCGCCCAGTAAATCAAAACCTACACCTACATTGCCCATTGACGCTGGCGCATACACAGTAAGCATCTCTTGGCTTACCTTTACCGCTTGATTCATAGCCCAACCTCACGAGTCCAGTTTAGGGTTCTTAACACGTCAGCAAAAGCACCTGCTGCGGTAACATCAGTACCGGCACCATAACCTCTAAGCACAAAAGGAATAGGTTGATAATAACGGCTGTAGAACGCAAGCGCATTCTCACCACCTTTAACGCTGTATAATGGATTTGTGGCATCAACCTCAACGATTCTTACATGGCATTGCCCCTCATCGATTTGGCCAACATAACGTAGCACTTTACCTTGGGCTTTAGCCGCGGCGACTCTTTCTGAAATCGCCACATCAAGAGATGCTAGGTTAGCCATAAACTGCTCAACATCACCTGAATCATCAAATGATGCAGGCAGAACTGACTCAACATTAATATCTGAGAGCTCAAGCGGCAACCCTACTTCACGAGCAAGAATAAGTACTTTACGGGCAACATCCATACCGCTTAAATCATCACGAGGATCTGGCTCTGTAAAGCACTTTTCGCGCGCAATAGCAGTTGCTTGAGACAAACTCATGCCCTCATCTAACATGCCAAAAATATACGACAACGAACCAGAAAGAATGCCGTTAAACTTGTGCAACTTATCGCCGGCATAAAGCAGTTTTTTCAAGTTATCAATAACAGGCAAACCTGCCCCGACAGTGGTTTCATATAAAAACTGTCGACGCTGGGCCAATGCCGTTTGGCGTAGTGCTTGATAATAAGCATAATCACGAGTGTTCGACTTTTTATTAGGAGTCACCACATGGAAGCCTGCATTCATGACTTCAATATAACAATCAGAAACCAGTTCGCTAGAGGTACAATCAACGAGAACTGGGTTTAACAATTGCTGTTCTTGACCCCATTCGAGTAACTTAGTTAAATCGTAATCTTGGCCCTTTTCAGCTAATAATGATTGCCATTCATTAAGCTCTATCCCCTGGCTATTGAGCAGCATTTGGCGAGAATTGGCGATACCACATACGCGAATACTGATATGTTGTTCTTTTAACATGGCTGTTTGTTGCTTAATTTGATCCAACAATCCAGCCCCTACATTGCCGCTGCCCACTAAAAAGACATCAACATATTGCTGCACATCAAAAAAGGCTTGATGACAGGCACCTATAGCGTGCTTTGTCTTTTTTTGCTGAATAACGGTTGAAATCGAGCGTTCTGATGATCCTTGAGCAATAGCAACAATGTTCACACTCGCTTTAGCTAATGCACTAAAAAACTTAGCGGCTACGCCTTTGTGGGTTTTCATTCCATCGCCAATCAATGACACTATCGACAGGTCTTTACGCTGCTCAATTGGCTCTAACAACTCATTTTTTATTTCAAGCTCAAACTCTTGTTCTAACGCAGATTTGGCTTTGTTTGCCTCATGAGTCGCCACACAAAAACTGATGCTATACTCAGATGAGCTCTGTGTAATAAGCGACACAGAAATACCACTACGAGAAATGGCCGCTAAAGTACGACTTGCCATCCCCACCATGCCTTTCATTCCTGGACCTGAAACGTTAAACATGGTTTGGTTATCTAAATTAGAAATCGCCTTAACTTGCAACCCTGTTTTATCTACCTCATTGGACACTAAAGTACCGGGAGCCGAAGGATTGAAGCTATTTTTGATGTAGCAAGGAATGTGATACTGAGCAATAGGCGCAATTGTTTTAGGATGCAATACCTTAGCACCGAAATAAGACAGCTCCATCGCCTCCTGATAACTTAATTGCGACAAAAGTTTTGCATCCGCTACAACACGAGGATCAGTGTTGTACACGCCGTCTACGTCTGTCCAAATCTCACAGCTTGATGCATCTAAACATGCTGCTAATACAGCTGCTGAATAATCAGAACCATTACGCCCTAACGTCACCACATTTCCGTGGGCATCGGCAGCGGTAAAACCAGGCATCACCCAAACACGATATTTATCTAAAGGCAGGTTTGCAAATCGAGGTTTACTCACGCTGATATCAACCACAGACTCTAATGGTTGGCCTTGACCTAAAAACAAAGCAACGGGGTCTAATTGTGAAGACGACAGCCCTTTAGCCAACATAACCTGTTCCATTAATGCTGCGGATAAGCGCTCACCCGTCACCACAATTTGCGCTCGTACGCTGTCAGGACATTCACCAAGCAACTTAATACCATGGAGTTTGTCTTGCCAAACCAACATTTGCGCCGCAAGTTTTGCTGATAATTGTTCAAATTGTTGCACATTAAGAAGTGAAACAGATGCTTCGGTAAACAAACTGCTAAATACTTGGTTTATGTGGTCTAAAACAACTTGATAATCTTGTTGGCTAACGGCCAAATCGACCATTTCAAGCAATGCGTTAGTCACTGTAGCAGGGGCAGAAAGTACCGTAGCAACAGATTCTGTAACTGAAGAGTCTGCAATAATATCTGCTGCCATTGAAAAACGAGACCAATTTGCCAGCGAAGTTCCGCCAAATTTCATTACTTTCATTTACTTCTCCCTGCCACCAAAGCATGGTGACCATAATTTAATATTATTGAATTAAAAACAAAAAAGCCCGCTTCTATTGTGGGAAGCGGGCTTGTTGTACAAATCTTTTAGGGTGTAATCAGCCCGCCCCCACTATGGTGATAGTGGTGGTTGTAATGGTAGTAATTACAACGAGCATGATGGTCAACATTAACAATCTCATTTTTATTTTAGCGGCAAATACAGAGTTGCCGCTAAATCAGCTGATACACATTGGGTAACAGAATTGCTTTTTTTACCTAGACTTGTCAACCCCTGCTTACAGTTTATTTGTTAGTTATTTTTAAAAATAAGTTGATTTATATTATTTTCAAACTTCACAGTTTAGCAATAACGACATTCGGCCAGTTTTTTTCTCCCTAAATCGCCTAAAAATCACACTTAACACGGCGCTATAAAATTTAAACATCTGTTTATAATGATTTTTTAAAATATTCAAAAATACGTATCTAACAACTATCACAAAGAGGAACGCGCGATAAACACAAACTGAAACAGCATAGTGACAATGTGCCGCATAAAGTGATTTATTTTCAACATAACCTCAATTTTGACATTTAACTGGCTACAAAATAAAAAAAGCTGTGATTGAATAAGCAAAAACTGATGTTTATCGTCGCAGGCGACTCGTAAAATACGGTATGATGCGCAAATCACGAATTGGAGGCGATATGAAAATTACAAAACATGCAGCGGTCACGATTCATTACCGCTTATCTGATGAGCAAGGTGAATTGATCGAAAGTTCTTTTGAAGGTGAACCAATGGTTTACTTACATGGGACAGAAAACTTAATCCCTGGTCTCGAATCAGTCTTAGAAGGCAAATCCGCTGGCGAAAAAGTAGAAGCCAATATCCCCGCAGCTCAAGGTTATGGTGAGTACCACCCTGGCCTAAAGCAAGAAGTCCCTATCAGTGCTTTTGGTGACATCGAAGATATTATTCCTGGCATGCGTTTTATTGCCGAAACAGAATTAGGTCAACGCCCTGTTCAGGTTACTGAAGTAAAAGATGACGTCATTGTAGTTGATGGTAATCATCCTCTAGCTGGCCAGTCATTAAACTTTAGCGTTGAAGTGATTGCTGTACGTGAAGCGAGTGCAGAAGAGCTTGCACATGGCCATATTCATGCGCAAGGTGGTTGTGGGAGTCACGGACACGATCATGACCATGAACACGGTTCGTGTGGCTCAGAAAAACCAGGGTGTGATGGTAATGGTGGCTGTGGCTGTCACTAATAACGCTGAGTAAAACTCACTCTGCGTCATCAGAAAGATTGAAAAAACAACAAGGCATTGTCTAAGTTCTAGGCAGTGCCTTTCTATTTACGTTATACTTTAATCAGAAAACAACAATTAGTTAGACTTATCCCCATGGTGGAAATGGACAACAAAACCATGATGATCCTTTACTAATTGCCTACTCATATAAAAATTAATACATAGCGACGGAGTGCTTATGTTAATCAAACCAATATACGAACTATTGCCATACAGCTACATGATTGTTGGCACAGCTAGCATATTTTTGCTAGAACCAAGTTACGCCCTTGCGGCTTCGATAGTGGTGTATTTATACGGTGCTCACATCTATAACTTACGCTCTAAAAATCGTCGCACGGATCCCAAGCGCAAACGTAAAGCAGGAGCATTACCTGAGACCTTGTACGGTTTAATGCCTTTTATCTATGTATTTTCGGCGCTCAGTCTTTATCGTTTTTACCCCAAAGATTCGAGCACGCTATTTGCTTTGTGTTTAGCCACCTATGGCGCTTACTTGTTTATGCGACGGTCAAGCTACCGACACCATAAATACCCTAAAGGGATACGGCAATAAACGAGCATAACAATTAAGCCAACAGGCTCTAGTCAAGAATTAACTTTCTGACCTTAGCTCGTTGGCTTGCAGACATATTTTTTAAATAGTTTGAACATCGAGTAATGGTTGCGATACTCACTTGATGTTCTGATGCAATTTGTCGCTGGCTCATTTCACCTGCTAACAATGTTTGAAATACCTGTAATCGCCCTGACACCGCACTGCGCTCTTCTTCTGTTAATAATAATTGAAATAACACTGACAAGTCTTCTTCGTTTGTATGGGTCAATATTTTATCTACAACTAAATTCCAGTTGGCACGCATAATTTTTTCTCTTTGTAGTAATGCCGAAACAGTACAAGTGTATCAATTATTCTCAGTACTTTGCAAAAGTACTCCGTTGATAAGTAGTAAGAAAACTTATCGCATCTAGATATAAAAATTGTGTAGAATAAACCGTGACTGATTGCACATTTATACTATTAACGATATGTAGATCAGACTAAACCAAGTGCTTATGGAACCCTTACTATTACTAGAAAGATGAGAAGGAATATGATGAAAAAGACATTACTTGCCATTGTAGCAACTGCAATAATCATCCCTGCAGCAATCGCTAACAACTTTGAAAAGCCGACTGATGCCATTGAATATCGTCAATCTGCGTTTAGCCTAATTGCATACAACTTTGGTGATATGGGCGCCATGCTCAAAGGCAAAAAGCCATTTGACGCAGGTGTATTTAGTGCTCGTGCAGACAATGTAGCAGCACTTTCTAAGCTCCCTCATGAAGGCTTTATTGATGGAACCGAAACAGGTGACACTGAAGCGTTAGCTAAAATTTGGCAAGACAAAGCAGACTTCGATAGCAAAATGACAGCATTTAAAGATAACGCTGCAGCATTGGCCGTTGCCGCTAAATCAAGTGACCAAAACCAAATCAAACAAGCTTTTGCTAACACGGGTAAAAGCTGTAAAGGTTGTCATGACGTTTACAAAAAAGATTAATAAGTACTAGAACAATCTAAAAAATAAAGCCCGTTATGGGCTTTATTTTTATCATCGCAAAAATGCTGATCTACAAAAAGCTCACCACAGGCCCTAACAATAGCAACCAAATACCAGCAAACAACAACGCCACTATCACCAATGCTAACCAAGGTGAGCGTAATGCAGGCGCAGTTACTTGACCACTCACATATTTATAACCACTAAACATCGCCTTAACTAGATTTTCGCCTTTAACCACGTGCACAATCACAGCAGCCACGTGCAATACAACTAAACCTAAAATCACATTAAAATTTGTTTTATGTAACCAAGTTAGCCAATTGGCAGTATCAGAAGACACTAGATGAATTAACGGGCCTTCTGTAAAAATCTCATCTGTGGCAAATAAGCCCGTTGTTAATTGCAACATTATCAATCCAAGTAAGGCAAATACCATATAGGCACCCAAAGGGTTATGCCCTAAAGAACGGGGTTTAGGCTTGGTCAATGCATATTGAATGACTTTTTTAGGCCCAACAAAAAAATGGCTAAACTTAGCCGTTTCACTGCCTATAAATCCCCAAACCAGCCTAAATAAAATCAGCGTCATTAACACATAGGCCAACACTTGATGCCATTGCATTTCACCTATTTCGGCGGTCCACCACAAGCCAGCCAGTAAGCCAACCATAGACCAATGGAATAATCGTATTGGAAAATCCCACACCTTTATTTTTTGCTGTTCTATACTCATTGATAACTGCCTATAACCATTTGCTTACGGGGATTATAATCCAAATCTGTGTCAGATTTTGCTGCTTTAGGAAAAAAGACTCAGGCAGTGTCAAGCGCTGATTTATCGTGCTCACACAATGGTGGATAAACGAACAGCTAACTCTGTTTTATAAGCTAACTATGTTTTATAAGCTAACTATGTTTTATAAGAGTGGAGTAACAAGAGGAGTAAAACAAACGCAGTAACAATGCAGATTTTAGTAGCTTACCCGACGTTGTAAATAGTGCAATAAATACACAAAAAAGTTAATAGAGTATCAACTTATTCATTCAAATATGAGCTGTTCTGCTGCGTAACACAAGCACATTTTGCCATTTTTTCGTTAAAAATGCCTAAGCGATCAAATATGCGGCAGTCAAAAATAAACACAGGCAAAAATGTGATTTAGATCACGATTTTTATGTTCAACCTTGGTAATCTGAAGTCAAGCAAACAACAAGAAGGTTCTAAATATGCTGAAAATCACTAGCAAACAACTTGAAGTCACTGCCCTTATCCGCGAACGCATTGAAGGAAGATTAGAAAAACTATCTCGACACGATATTCAATTAATTAATCCGCACGTTATTATCACACAAGAAAAGCAACTGTTTAAAATTGAGGCTTCGGTTGGATTACCTAGTGGAGATTTATTTGCCCAGGCGAAAAGTGAAAACCTATACGCAGCGATTACTGCAATGGGACAAAAGCTGGAAAAACAGCTAAACCGCCTGACTCACAAACCCCATGCTCAACGACATGTGTCATTACCCAATGACACAGATGACGAGTTTGAGTATGTCTATAAGGAGGAAAACGCAGCTTGATGTTATTTACTATTAACCAGCGCACCTTCGGGTGCGCTTTATTTTGTCAGCAATTCATCCTTGTTGAGTAAAATTACATTGACAGGTTAACCCAGTAGCTTTAGTTTTAATCCATGAACACAAAAATATTCAGCCTTTTTATTTTCTTTTTTTCTCAGCCCACCCATGGAGGCGGATTTTCTGTGTAAAAACGAAAATGAAAATTCCAAAGCCTCCCAATTGGGAGGCTTTTTTGTATTATAAATACTGTTGTATCCAACCTACATCAGTCTGTTGCGTCACATTGAGGTTAATATGCAAAAACCACCAGAGTTAAGTCAAACTCGTGAACAAATAACAGCCTTAGATAAATCGTTATTAGAGTTGCTGTCTAAACGTCGTCAATTGAGCTTAAATGTGGCGCGCAGTAAAGAAATCGATGTCAGACCAATACGAGACACCCAAAGAGAAAAAGAACTCCTAGAACGCTTAGTGCAGCAGGGGCGGGAGCAAGGGCTTGACGCACACTTTGTTCTGTCTCTATATCAAAATATCATTGAAGACTCAGTTTTATTTCAACAAACCTACCTGCATGGCCGGGCTAATCCTGATACTCAAAAACAACAATATACCGTTGCCTATTTAGGCGCGCGAGGTTCTTACTCCTATTTAGCAGCCACTCGCTATTGTTCACGCCGTCAAGTAGACATGATTGACTTTGGTTGCCAAAGTTTTGATGACATCGTCAACGCAGTAGAATCAGGCCATGCTGATTACGGTTTTTTACCCATAGAAAATACCTCGTCAGGTTCAATCAATGAAGTGTATGACGTACTGCAACACACCACATTATCCATTGTGGGTGAAACCACCATCGAAGTTGGCCACTGTTTACTGACAAAACCTGATAGCAAGATAAGTGATATCAAAACCATTTACGCTCATCCGCAGCCTATTAGCCAATGTAGTCGTTATTTAAGTCAGTACCCTCATATTAAGCTTGAGTATTGCTCCAGTAGTGCAGAAGCGATGACAAAAGTAATTGAAGCTGATAATAACACTGTGGCCGCCATTGGTAGTGCTGAAGGTGGAGCACTTTATCAATTAGTAGCGTTAGAAAAAGGATTGGCTAATCAAAAAATAAATCAAAGCCGTTTTATCGTGGTTGCCAGAAAAGCATCTGCTGTTCCATCGCAGCTGCCGGCAAAAACTACATTGATTATGGCAACAGGTCAAAAGCCAGGTGCGCTCGTTGAAGCGCTATTGGTATTAAAGGCACATAACTTAAACATGAGCAAACTGGAATCTCGCCCTATTCCAGGTACTCCATGGGAAGAGATGTTTTATTTGGACATTGATGGCAACTTAGCTACTCGCGAAGTGCAGCAGGCAATTAAAGAGCTTGAGCGATTAACACGCTTCATTAAGGTGTTAGGATGTTACCCTTGTGAAACGGTTAAACCCACTCAATTATCTCAAGCACAATTGCTGATAGAGCCAGACAGTTCTAAACAAGAGCCCGTAAAAACTCAACCTAACAATCAAGCAAAACATGCTAGAGCTTATAAAGCCCAGGATACACAGTTAATTTGTCAGCATTTTCAACTAGGTGCCGGTCAATTTAGTGCACTGCAACAAATTAATTTACCAATAGACAATACCGTACTGGCAACCCAGGCAAAACTGATTAAAGAATCGGGTTTTCAAGCAATACTGCTTAATGACTTAAAAAATCAATTAAATGAGCAACAGCTAAAGCAACACGTTCAAGTCATTGAACAAGCCGGTCTTCTTTGCGTAATGCAAATTGAGCAAGAGCAAGAGTTCGTTTTAGCGAGTCCATTAGCTGACATGTTAATACTGGCGGGTAAACAAATGTATAATCCGGACATGCTAGCGTTAATTGGTTCGGTGAATTTGCCGGTAATATTAGAGCGAAATACAATGGCGAGTATTGATGATTGGTTAAGCGCCGCTGATACGGTTCTTAGCCACGGCAATCAACAACTTGGATTGTGCGAGTCGGGGGTTAGAAGTTTCACTCATCCTGAACAGCTCAACCTGGACCTAGCGGGTATTGTTGAAGTGAAATCGCGCAGTCATTTGCCCGTGATTGTGAATACCAGTTTTTGTATCAACGAAGCATTATTACCTAATCATGCCAATGCCATTAAACAACTCAAAGCTGATGGTATTGTGCTACTGCATCATGATGAGAGTTCTCAAGCAGACATTATTCATGCCTTGTATCATAATCTGAGTACTTAACCCACTTGAACATAAAGTAAAACGCCATAAAAAAAGCCGAAATGACTTTCGGCTTTTTTATACCAATTACGATTAAAGACTTCCCAGTTTAGCCCAATCTCTGTGACACAATCTTTTTACCCTGTCCTTGCACTCAATGAATGTATTCCATGCACGACAGCATTCCTCACTAAACCTTGGTTCAAGAAGCTTGATACCCAATCATTCACACTTCGACGACTGACATTTAAGCGCCTGGCGACTTCTGAGCGATTATTAATTTGCATAAACATCGCAACTGCTAATAAGCGGATCCTCTTATTAGCTTTTTTCTCTTGTTTAGCGTAATAGAGTATTTCTTGGTAGGTTAACGTTTTCATTCATAAACGGGGTTGAATGTTGTGCTGTTATTAGATCACATTTCAATCATAATTGGTATTATTTGGGGATTAAAAAATTTAAACAGCTATTCCATCATTAAGGCTTATCCAACCTTTAAATATCCGGTAACTAAACCAGCTAACGCCAAGCAAATACATAGGTACGCTTAACCACAATGGGCTAGTCCAATAACCCGCAATAAAAAATGGGCATAAACCAATTATACTTATACGTTGCCAACGTAAATGGCTGGCTAGCACTGAGTCTGGATTAACGTTTTTTTGAATTAAATTAACCCATAGGCTCAATAAAACAGGCACAAAAAATAATGGGAAAGCACTCATTAAGCCGTAAAGAAAATGCCCAAGGGAATTATCTTCAACCTGTTGTATAGGCAACATATTCGATGGCGTCATCGACATGGTTCTCCTCCAAAGGCAAATTTTTGATGCAAGCTAAAATAAATAAACCAACAAGTTCAGTATATCTTATTAGCTAAACATAAGCCTTGTGTCACGGTTTAGCAATAATTTGAACGATTAAAAATCATTAACCTGCTTTCATATCATTAACAGACTGTAACATGGCACGGCTTTCATGCTGAAACTGCGGTGCGAAATCGCCAAACCATTTTGCAACACGTTGAAATTGCTCTACAAACTCTTCTCTGTTACCCGACTTTAGCATGGCAAGCGCATCACGATAGTTATCTAAATAATCACTAATTGCGTGCAAACTACCTTCTTGGGCAAAAATAATATCGGCATAAAGCTCAGGATCTTGAGCAAATAGTCGGCCAACCATAGCAAGCTCTAATCGATAAATAGGTGAACTAAACTGCAACAAATTATCAATATCGGCTTCCTCTTTACAGAGGTTTAAACCATAAACAAATGTCGAAAAATGGCGCATTGCTTGAACAAGTTGCATTGCATTATCATGACGTTCGGCTTGTGCTTCAACAATACGCGCACCCCAGATTTCAATTTGCTGTAATAGCCATTGATAGGCATCTGATTGACGCCCATGACACACCACCACAACTTGTTTAGCTAGGCTGCCTACATCTGGGCCAAACATTGGGTGTAACCCCACTACCGGCCCTTTATGAGCTTCAAGCATGGCAGCCAGTGGTTTCTCTTTTATGGAGGTTAAATCGGCTAAAATACACTGTTCAGGCAAATGGGTTAACTTTTCGCGGATAACTTCACAGGTGACATTAATCGGTACAGTAACAATGACTAGGCCAGCACCATCAAAAATTGCATCAGCATGTTGCCAATCATTTTTGTCCAGGCTTTTAACCTTATAGCCAGATAACTTCAGCATCTGGCTAAAAAGTTGTCCTAACTTGCCTTCACCGCCCACAATCACAACATGCCCTAAATCTTGCTTAATTTGCTTAAAGCCGACATCCTTTTCATTAAGATACGATTCACGCATTAATCGCCGCAAAATATCTTCAATTAATTGCGGCGAAACATTCATGTTTTCAGCTTCGGCGCGTCGCTTAGCTAGCATAGATGCTTCACGTTGTGGAGCATAAATTGGCACACCAGCTGAGTGCTTAACGGCTCCAACTTGAGCCACTAAATCTAAACGTTTTCGAAGTAAATGTAACAATTGCTGATCTACACCGTCTATTAGATCACGTAAATTCTCAAGATCAGCAGTAGTCTTTTCGTTCATATTCTTATCCATTAACCATTGGCGACCTGTAGCATATCGAATCGCGTCGGTAAAACTGCAGACAACTGGTTAGCGCCTTGTCGTAAAATCGTTTCAGTTGTTTCCCAATCAATACAGGCATCGGTTACAGAAACACCGTATTTAAGCTCTGATAATGGCTTATCTGAACTTTGATTGCCTTCATTGATATTGCTCTCAAGCATAACACCAATGATCGATTTATTGCCTGCTTCAATTTGGTTAAATACATCTTCACAAACATTTTTTTGACGTAAATGGTCTTTAGAGGAATTACCGTGACTGCAATCAACGACTAAACGAGCATTAAGTTTGGCCTTGTGAAGTTGTGCTTCACATTCTGCCACGCTAGCTGCGTCATAATTGGGTACAGAGCCACCACGTAAAATAATATGACCATCTGGATTACCTGCAGTTTGCAATAATGACACTTGGCCTTCTTGGTTTATTCCCATAAAACGATGGCTGCTCGCAGCTGACTTTAATGCATTAATTGCTACATCTAATTTACCATCCGTGCCATTTTTAAAACCTACAGGCATCGATAAACCTGAGGCCATTTCACGGTGGGTTTGCGACTCAGTTGTACGCGCGCCGATAGCAGACCAGGTCACGAGCTCTGAAAGATACTGCGGGCTAATAGGATCTAATGCTTCTGTAGCAATTGGAAGCTCAAGTTCAGCTAACCAAATCATCAGCTCGCGCGCCATCCTTAAACCCTTTTCAACATCAAATGACTCGTCCATATCTGGGTCATTAATCAAGCCTTTCCAGCCAACTGTTGTGCGTGGCTTTTCAAAATAAACACGCATTAAAATATAGAAATCATCACTGAGTTCATCATGAAGTTTTTTTAGCTTTAATGCATATTCTTTCGCGGCATCAATGTCATGAATAGAGCACGGACCGGTAACGACTAACACTCGGTTATCACGTTTATGAACAATATCTGCCACTTGTTTACGCGCATTGAGAATATACTGATAAGCATGACTCGATAAGGGTAATTCTTGCTTTAATTCTGCTGGCGTTACTAATACTTGTTCTGAACTAATGTGCACATTGTTAATCGTATCTTGTTGCATACTCATTACTCTCTTATGACTGCTGGCCTAGACCACACGTAAACTGTTATTTTGTTATTGATGTATTTTTGTAACGCTACACCATTACACCTTTTAAGCAACTATGCCTGCGCTCACATCAGAGATCAAGGCTTATTTAAGTAAATGATTAAAATTAATTAAAATGCAGATAATGTTAAATAGAAGTGAATGAGATATGCCTCATTTTGGTTGTAAGCAAGAGTAATACCAATTCCACTAATTATCTGGTCATTCAGCGGGAATTCTGTGCCTTCTAGGCAAGTAATAGGATTGTAGGCATAGTTGCTCTACGTCAAAATACTATTAAGCAGCATAGAAGGCACAGAAACCCGCCTTGCAGGAGACGCTCAGACAGTCCATTTCTTTGTTGCATTGCCTTAGAAGGGAATAACCATTATTTCAACAATGCGCCTCAAACTGAACAGTCTGAGCGACTCTGATTGGTCACATAATTAATGGAAATGGTATAATATCCATCAGCACAAGAATGTGAACATTCTGACTGGTTAACATCGCTTATAACCTCGTTAGAAATATTGAAGATAGCACAACTTGCTCGCTGCAATTTTGCCTAATTTTAAGCGATTTTCCTACGCAATCTCTGATCACTTATTATAAATCAGCAATTGATTGAGAAGATTAATACCTGAAAACAAAAACCCGCCTTTCGGCGGGTTGTTGTGCGAACACTGCATCTTTATTCTGTATCGGTAACTATTACTTAGTTGCCAATTTTTCACGGATACGTGCAGACTTACCTGAACGCTCACGTAAATAGTACAGCTTAGCACGACGTACACGGCCGCGACGCTTAACTTCGATGCTAGCAATTAATGGGCTGTGCGTTTGGAAAGCACGCTCAACACCTTCGCCATTAGAGATTTTGCGAACTGTGAATGCAGAGTGCAAACCACGGTTACGCTTAGCAATAACGATACCTTCAAAAGCCTGAAGACGCTCTTTATCACCTTCTTTAACACGTACTTGAACCACTACTGTATCACCAGCACCGAATTCAGGTACGTCTGTTTTCATTTGCTCATCGTTGAGCATTTTAATGATGTTGTTCATAACTACTCCGTTCTAGAATTAACTGAGCATTGACTATGCGGACTTGTCCGTTTCATTCACGAACTGCGCTAATAAAGTCGTTTGTTCGTCAGTCAGAGCTAGATTTTCAAATAATTCTGGTCGTCTCAAAAAAGTTCTTCCGATACTTTGCTGTAAACGCCAGAGTCTAATTTTTTCGTGGTCACCGCTTAACAGCACTGCCGGTACATCCATACCATCCAATTGTTCAGGGCGTGTGTAATGAGGACAATCCAGTAAACCTTGAGAGAAAGAATCTTGCTCTGCAGAAGCTTGCTTGCCTAGTACACCAGGTACCAAACGCGCCACTGAATCGATTAATGTCATTGCCGGTAATTCGCCACCCGAAAGTACGTAATCACCTACAGACCATTCTTCATCCACTTCCGTTTGAATAATGCGTTCATCAACACCTTCGTATCGACCACACACTAAAATCATTCGGTCTGATTTAGCCAACTCAGTCACGCCACGCTGATCCAGCTTGCGTCCCTGAGGTGACAAATAAATCACTTTTGCCCCATCACCTGCAGCAGCTTTTGCTGCATGGATGGCATCGCGTAAAGGTTGCACCATCATTAACATTCCTGGGCCACCACCATAAGGACGGTCATCCACAGTACTGTGTCTATCATGGGTGAAATCACGAGGATTCCACGTTTGCACCTTAAGCAGGCCGCTTTTCACGGCTCGACCCGTAACACCAAAGTCTGTAACGGCACGAAACATCTCAGGAAACAGGGTGATTACCCCTAACCACATATGTTGTACCTCGACTTAGAAGTCAGGATCCCAATCCACTAAAATCTGTTTACCTTGCACATCCACCTGTTTGATGAATTGCTCAGGGACAAAGGGGATCATACGTTCCGCTTTGCCGAAGGCATCTTTAGCGTTAGCTTTAACTAGCAGTACGTCGTTTGATCCTGTTTCCACGATCTGATCAACAATACCCATGTTATAGCCGTTTATATTGGTTACTGCACAGCCGATAAGATCACGGTGATAAAATTCATCATCAGCGAGTTCTTTCATTTGTTCCGGCAAAATCGCAATCTCACAATTTGTGAGCATTTGCGCATGCTCTCGTGTAGTCACACCTTCAAGTTCAGCCACAAGTGCCTTACCCTGAAAACGCCACTGCGCAACCTTAACTTCACGCCACACGCCTTGTTCTTTAATCAACCAAGGCGAATAATCGAAAATACCTTCAACAGAATCGGCATAGGAAGTGATTTTTAGCCAACCTTTAATACCATGACTGGATCCTAATTTACCCAGTACGATTGGCTGTTGGTTATCGCTCATCTATCTATACCTATATATTTACGCAATTAAGCAGCAGCTTTACGTGCGTCTTTGATCAGTTTTGCAACACGCTCAGATGTTGCAGCGCCAGTAGCAACCCAGTGCTCAACACGATCAAGATCTAAACGTAATGTTTCTTCTTGGCCACGAGCCAATGGATTGAAGAAACCAACACGTTCGATGAAACGACCGTCACGAGCATTGCGGCTATCAGCAACAACGATATTGTAAAATGGACGCTTTTTTGCGCCGCCACGAGCTAAACGAATGGTAACCATGCGTTTTATTCCTCTAATGATTTGCTAGAAGCAAAAATAAAAACTGGAACTCCGTGTTCGCGAAGAGTCCCAGAAAGAAAGCCGGAAGATTTTACCTGACTTTTGAACTAATGCAACCCAATCTGATGATTTTTAACTCACAGATTTTATTGCATTAGATTCAACGCCATAACCTAACCAACTGAAGTAAGTGAATATTAACCGTATTTATGTGTGAAAGGCAGCTAAATTATCTTCCTGGAAACTTCATTCCGGGAGGTAACATGCCGCTCATTCCACGCATCATTTTTTTCATTCCACCCTTTGCAGACATTTTTTTCATCATTTTCTGCATTTGAGTAAATTGCTTCAATAAACGGTTAACGTCTTGGATTTGAGTGCCAGAACCTAATGCAATTCTGCGCTTACGAGAACCTTTGATTAAATCTGGGTTTTTACGCTCTTTGGCTGTCATGGAGTTAATAATCGCTTCCATTTGACCGGTCATTTTACCGTCTTGCACCTGAGCTAGGGCTTCTGGTGGCAATTGCCCAACACCTGGGAGCTTTTCAAGCATGCTCATCATGCCGCCCATGTTTTTCATTTGCTGTAATTGCTCACGAAAATCTTCAAGATCGAAACTGCCGCCAGACTTTACTTTAGAAGCAAGCTTCATGGCTTTGTCTTTATCAACGCCACGTTCAACTTCTTCAATCAACGACAGCACATCACCCATTCCTAAAATGCGTGAAGCGATACGATCAGGATGGAATGGCTCTAAGGCATCGGTTTTTTCACCCACACCTAAAAATTTAATCGGCTTACCCGTGATATTACGGATTGATAACGCAGCACCGCCACGGGCATCACCATCAACTTTGGTTAAAATAACCCCTGTTAACGGTAAAGCTTCGTTAAAGGCTTTTGCTGTATTAGCCGCATCTTGACCTGTCATGGCGTCAACAACAAACAAGGTTTCAACCGGCTTAACCGTTGCATGAAGCGCCTTGATTTCGTCCATCATGGCTTCATCAACGTGCAAGCGACCTGCCGTATCGACAATAACAACGTCAATAAACTTAAGTTTAGCGTGACTAATTGCCGCATTGGCGATATCAACTGGTTTTTGGCTAACATCTGATGGGAAAAACTGCACATCAACTTCTGCCGCCAGTGTTTCTAGCTGTTTAATCGCAGCCGGACGGTATACGTCAGCACTCACCACTAAAACTGATTTTTTGTGGCGAGTACGCAATAGTTTACCTAACTTAGCCACGGAGGTGGTTTTACCCGCCCCTTGTAAACCTGCCATCATGATCACGGCGGGTGGGGTTGCGGCTAAATCAAGTGCTTCATTTGACTCGCCCATGGCTTTTTCAAGCTCACTTTGAACGATTTTGATGAATGCTTGGCCAGGGCTGAGGCTTTTAGAGACCTCTTGACCTACAGCGCGTTCTTTTACGCTGTTAACAAATTCTCTGACAACGGGTAAAGCGACATCCGCTTCAAGTAGCGCCATACGTACTTCGCGCAGGGTTTCTTTAATGTTGTCTTCTGTTAAGCGACCACGACCACTAATATTTTTTAGTGTACGTGACAGTCTGTCGGATAAATTTTCAAACATTGATGAGCTCTTTTAAGCATATCGATAATTGACGCTATTATACCCAAGCCACCTTAAATTACGATACTTACGACGATCAGTTATTGTGATTAGGTAAATTATTTGCCGCTAAGGGTAAGATACTGTTAAATTTTGAGCCTCAGGTCACTGCCATATTAGGCCCTGATCATGTTAATCTAATGAAAATAATGAAAATGCGATATGCAAGCACTACATTCTGGCATTCACTTAAGTTAACAATCGCTTTTCAGTAACGCGTTCACTACTTTGATAGGTTGATTTCAAATGGTAATTTTTTCAGCTGCGGCCATGTTATTTTATTGCATTGCATTGGTCTTGGTCACCAGTCGACTGTTCCATGCTCAAGGCCCCAATCGTAAAGCGGTTATGGTCGCATCTTGTATTGCCGTTATACTTCATGGTGTTGCACTGTCTAATGCCATTTTTACCCTAGATGGGCAAAATTTTAGTTTAACTAACGTTATTTCGTTAGTTAACTGGATTATTGCACTCACCTTTACGATTACAATGCCTCGCTTAAAAGTCATCATTGTCGTACCAGTGGTGTATGCCTGTTCGGTGTTATCGGTGGCATTATTATGGCTATTGCCTCCACAATTTATTACCCACTTTGAACTGCACCCAGAAATTTTAGCCCATGTTGTATTATCACTCATGGCATACAGTGCATTAATGATTGCAGCGCTCTACGCGATTCAACTGTCGTTTATTCAATCTAAGCTCAAAAAGAAACAAATGATGATGAGCCCTGCTATGCCGCCACTAATGACAGTAGAGAGGCAGTTGTATCACCTTATTATTATTGGCTTTGTACTGTTGAGTTTATCGTTAGTAACAGGATTTGTGTTTTTAGAAGACATGTTTATTGACGGTAAAGGCCACAAAGCCGTGCTTTCTATTATGGCTTGGGTCGTTTATGCCATTATGTTGTGGCAACAATACACCGTAGGCTGTAGAATTCGCACCGCAGTTATCTACAGTTTATCTGGTGCAGGTTTGCTATCACTAGCCTATTTTGGCGCAAGAATTGTTAAAGAATTGATATTAAATTAGTTTTATAATCAAAATCCTTAGTAGCAAGACTTAACTGATCGAAATATCAATAAGATAACTTGACACTAACAGCCATTAATAAATAATGGCTGTTAAATTTTATGTATTGGCGATGTTTGCCAACTTTACTGTACTTAAATGGGGCCCCCTTTTTGGACGCTATATCTACCAGCGCACTCCTTATCTTCCTTCTGGTTTTAATTGTTATTTCTGCTTACTTTTCAGGTTCAGAAACGGCAATGATGAGCTTAAACCGTTACCGCCTACGACACCTCGCGGGAAATGGTCATAAAGGCGCACAACGTGCACTCAAAATGCTTGATCGTCCAGACCGACTCATTGGCTTAATCTTAATCGGAAATAACCTAGTAAACATTTTAGCCTCAGCTATCGCAACCATTATTGGTATGCGCTTATTTGGCGACCTAGGTGTGGCCATCGCAACTGGCGTGTTAACTATTGTGGTGTTGGTGTTTGCCGAAGTAACACCGAAAACCTTCGCGGCATTACATCCTGAGCGGATCGCTTTTCCATCAAGCATTTTATTAGGCTGGTTATTAATTTTGTTATCGCCATTAGTTAAAGCGATTAACTTAATTACATCAGGCTTTTTGCGTTTAATGGGCATTAAAACGGTAAAAACCAGCGATGCGTTAAGCCAGGAAGAATTACGTACTGTCGTTCATGAAGCAGGCGCACTGATCCCTCAGCGACACCAAGAAATGCTGTTATCTATCCTTGATTTAGAAAAAGTCACCGTTGAAGACATTATGATTTCGCGAGCAGACATTTACGCCATAAACGTGAATGACGACTTTAAACTGATCAACAAATTAGTGATCCAAAGCCCTCATACACGGGTGTTAGTCTATCGTGACAATATTGATGATGCTGTTGGCTTTATTCATTTGCGAGATGCATTGCGTTTGCAATCAAAAGAGCAATTCAGTAAGTCATCACTGTTGCGAGCCGTAAAAGAGCTGTACTTTATTCCTGAAGGCACGCCACTAAACGTGCAGCTGAGTAATTTTCAGCAAAACAAAGAACGCATCGGTTTAGTGGTTGATGAGTATGGCGATATTCAAGGTTTAGTCACACTAGAAGACATTCTTGAAGAAATTGTTGGCGACTTTACTACGTCAATGATAACCACACCGAGTGAAGATATTAATATTCAGCAAGATGGCAGCTTTCTTATTGATGCAACCATTAACATTCGTGATTTAAACAAAGAAATGAAGTGGCATTTCCCGATTGATGGCCCTAAAACACTTAATGGATTGATCATTGAATATTTAGAGGAAATCCCAGCAGCTAATACAAGTTTACGAATTGCAGGTTATCATATCGAAGTGATTGAAGTTGCAGACAATATGATTAAAGCTGTAAGGGTTTTACCGAGTAATTTAGATGTTATCACCAGTGATAATGACGACGAATAGCCTTCGAAAAGCCAAATAATGAGTAGCAAAAAGGCGCGTTAAGCGCCTTTTTTAATTATGTTATCTGTCACCCGTGATTAGTGACGTAACACTAGCTCTTTAGCTTCGCCTCTAGTGCTCGACGCTTATCTCTTGCAATAGGTTTGATTTCGGCTGCCAACTCTTTTTCCCATCCCAGCATAAAGTACACTTCAGCCATCAGAAAAAACGGACCAATTAACAACTGATTTAAATCATCCATAAAGGCCGGTTTTGCTTTCTCATATTTGTGACCAATAAACTGGATAGCCCAACCCACAACAAAAAAACTTATGGCAATAACAAAAGGATGTTCGCTATGCACCACCAACTCCGTAGTGTAGAGAACAGGTAAAATAAACAATACTAAGCCTAATGCTAGGCGCACATGCAGCATCATATAATATGCAAGCACAACAAGGGTAACGATCATTGCCAAACTAATCTGGTAATCTTGCCACGCAAATCTTAAGGTGCCTAACATTAAAAATGCTGACCAAATAATCATAGGAACCCCAATAAAATGGGTGCGAATATTGTTAGGATTTAAGTGGACACTTTTATAAGTTGATAATTGTTCTACGGCCGATTTCATGTTGAGTCTCGTTATATTAGTTTTTGTTATCTTGTTAATTTAACCTAGTTCATCCTCTTTTAAAAGGGCACAAAAAAGGCGCTAATGCGCCTTTATAGAATAATTATCTCTCTAAAATGACGGTGGCAACGGCATAGTGTTGCTCATCTGCAATACTAATAAAACCTTTATTACCACCAAGTTGCGTTAATCGTGCTAAAGCGCCATCGGTAAAATGGATGATTGGGGCTCCGTTGATGTCATTATCAATGTGGATATGTTGAAACGACACGCCTCGACCAATCCCTGTACCTAAGGCCTTAGCTGCAGCCTCTTTTGCGGCAAAGCGCTTTGCTAAAAAACGCTCTGCTTGCTTAGACTGCAGGTATATTGCAAGTTCTACCTCGGTTAGCACCCGCTTAGCTAATTTATCACCTAAACGTTCACGCTGCTCATGTATTCGGGCTATCTCAACAATATCAGTCCCTATACCTACAATTGCCATTACTCGCCTCTGCGGCCTTCTAACATTAGCTTTTTCATATCGCGCACGGCCTTTTCTAAGCCATCAATGGCGGCACGTGCTACAACGGCATGGCCGATGTTTAACTCATACAATTCAGGAATGGCCGCTATGGGTTTTACATTATGATAATGCAAACCATGTCCAGCATTCACCACTAAGCCTTTACTGTGAGCATATTTAGCCATTGAGGCAATGCGGGCTAATTCTTGGGCTTGCTCTGCATCAGTTTGTGCATCTGCATAACAGCCTGTGTGAATTTCAATGTAAGGTGCTCCAACTGCAACAGCTGCATCGATTTGGGTTTTATCGGCATCAATAAATAATGACACTTTAATCCCTTCGGCGGCTAGGCGGGCAACTGCTGAGGAAATTTTATCTAATTGCCCCGCAACATCGAGCCCGCCTTCTGTGGTGAGTTCTTCACGCTTTTCAGGAACTAAACACGCATATGCGGGCTTTATATCACACGCGATAGCAATCATTTCTTCGGTCACAGCAAACTCAAAGTTCATTCGAGTTTTGAGTGTTTTTGCTAATAAGTACACATCGCGGTCTTGGATATGACGTCGGTCTTCACGCAAATGAATCGTAATGCCATCCGCTCCCGCATGTTCAGCTACGGCTGCTGCGTGAATTGGATCAGGGTAATGAGTGCCACGAGCCTGACGTAATGTAGCAATGTGATCGATGTTAATACCTAATAAAATTCCGCTCACCACGAGCTCCTTAAAGTTAATAAATAAAGAAAACACTTAGCGCTAACCTTGTACGAAATGAATTGTACTTGGTTCAGTTCATAATACGAAAAGCTTATTGTGCATTTTTGGCAAATAACTGCCGACTTAACAGCGGTTTGTTACCGAGTAATGGCGTTAATAAATATCGCATTAACCCTTTGGCCTGATTAAGTTGTTCGGCATGTAGATTATGTGAGGCTAGCGCCAATAGCATTGCGCCAGACAAAATGCCTTTACCGTGTGAAAAACCGTCTGAATGCTGCACCACAGGTAAAAAACCACTTTCTGCTACAAAACGATAGTTGCAGTCTGCAACTAATGCATTACCCTGTGTGTCGTAGTTTAATGACGGAAAGGCCCCTAGCTCAAGCAGCAAAGCCATTTCAAAATAACGCAAATGGCTGGAGCAAAAGCCTGTAGCAAGTGACATTAGCGCGCGATGATACGCTATAAATAGCCCTTCAGCCTGATGCTCTACAGACAATAAGCGTACGAGTAATTCGTTAAGGTAAAAACCAGAATACAAACTATTACCGACTAACGGCATAGCCGGTGCTGCTGCTTCTATTTGGGTGATGGTTTTTAAACCAAGATTTTTGGCTTCTGATTGGGCACTAAATTGAACAATAAGCGGTTGGAAAGGCTGCAAAATACTTTTGATTGAGCGTTTACCTGTGCCGACGCGAGTAATGGCATCAACTCGACCAATACCTTCTATCAATAAATTGACAATCACACTCGATTCGCGAAACGGTCGGTGATGCAGAACATAGCCACGTTTCATGGTGGCCATGCCTACTGCATAACACTAAACAGCAAGAGCGACGACTTAATCTTCGCCATAGCCTAAGCTTCTTAAGGCGCGCTCATCATCTGCCCAGCCTGATTTGACTTTAACCCAGACTTCAAGAAACACTTTATTATCAAATAAGGTTTCCATATCAAGTCTTGATTGGGTCGCAATGGTGCGTATACGCTCACCTTTATTGCCAATCACCATGCGTTTTTGACCTTCACGTTCCACTAAAATTAACGCATTAATTTGATAGACACCGTTTTCCATCATCTTAAATTGCTCGATCTCAACCGTAGCATCATAAGGTAATTCATCACCTAAAAAACGCATCAGCTTTTCACGGACAATTTCTGATGCCATAAAGCGTTGCGAGCGATCGGTAACGTAATCTTCAGGGAAATAAAAAGGCGCTTCAGGTAACGACTCGCGTGCCATATCTAATATACGCTGTACGTTAGTGCCTTTACTGGCTGAAATAGGTAGAATTTCGTCAAAGTCGAATTTTTTTGCTAATTCAGTTAAATACGGGAAGAGCGCTTCTTTATCTTTAATATTATCAACTTTGTTGATGGCTAAAATAATTTTACGATCGTCATTACGGTGTTGCAGCTTTTTGAGCACCATTTCATCGTCTGCTGTCCATGTCATGCCGTCAACCACAAAGATAACCATGGCAACGTCAGCTAACGAACTTGCAGCCGCGCGGTTCATTAAGCGGTTAATGGCGCGTTTTTCTTCAATGTGTAAGCCTGGCGTGTCAATAAACACGATTTGGCTTGGGCCATCGGTATGGATCCCCATAATACGGTGACGCGTGGTTTGTGGTTTTTTAGAAGTAATACTGACTTTTTGGCCAAGCAGTTTATTCAGTAGTGTCGATTTGCCTACGTTAGGACGACCGACAATCGCCACCATGCCACAATAAGTAACATCATATTGCGCTGCGGCGGTTGGGGCTGCTTGGTTCATCCTTGCTAGCAGTTCGTCTAAGCTAGGCTCTTGATTAGCAGCCGCTGGCAAGTCTGTTTTTTTGGTCATTTATTCAGTAACTCCAATACCTGAGCAGCAGCAAGCTGTTCAGCTTTTCTTCTAGAACTTGCCACACCTGTGACAACTTGGTTCAATTCGCTAATTTTACACTCTACAGTAAAGGTTTGATCATGCGCTTCACCTTCAACAGCGACCACTTGGTAATCGGGTAATGGTTTTTTAAATCCCTGTAAGTGTTCTTGCAATATTGTTTTAGGATCTTTTTGGTTAATGCCTGGCTTAATTTTGGCTAATCTTTCTTCATACCATTTCAATAATAAATCACGGCAAGTATCAAGATTTGCATCAAGGTATATGGCCCCAATAATGGCCTCTACTGCATCAGCTAATATCGATTCGCGTCTAAATCCGCCACTTTTTAACTCACCTGGGCCCAAATAGAGGTAATCACCCAATTTAAATTCTTTTGCAATAAGCGTTAAGGTGTCACCTTTAACTAAAGTGGCACGCATGCGGCTTAAATCGCCCTCTGTGGCTTTCGGAAATTGGTGATATAAGGCATCTGAAATCACTATCGATAAAATCGAATCACCTAAAAACTCTAAACGCTCATTATGCTTATTTGCTGCGCTACGGTGAGTTAACGCCTGAGTAAGTAACTCAAGGTTAGTAAACTCGTACCCTAGAGTACGACATAGTCGCGGCAAATTTTTAATGGGTTCCATCAATGTATTCCACCTACTCTATCAAAACGCACACCCGTAGGTACCCATGTAGGTAACCAATCATTTGGGCTACGCTCAAATTCAAAACTAATCCAAATAGCAACAGCTTTACCGACTAAATGCTCTTCTGGAACAAATCCCCAAAAGCGGCTATCGGTGCTGTTATCACGGTTATCACCCATGGCAAAGTACATGCCTTTTGGTACAACAAACTCACCGGCAGGTAAATTAGGCTGCGGATAAAAGTGTTGTCTAAAGTCTGGGCGAGATGGATTAATCAAAATATCATGATTAACGTTTCCGAGTTGCTCGTTTAAACGAATTAACGGCACGTCATTTTGACTAAACTCACCGCGATTAAGCTCGTTATGTTCAATGATTTTTGGCTCTGGGCAATCAGTCCCATTAGCGCAAGCTTCTTGGATGATTAACTGCTTATTACGATATATAATTTTATCACCTGGTAAACCTATTACGCGCTTAATGTAGTCGATTTTAGGATTTTCAGGGTATTTGAAAACAAAAACGTCTCCACGTTCAGGCTCGCCAGTTTCAACTAATTTACTGCGCCATACTGGGTCACGTAACCCGTAGCTGAATTTTTCAACCAAAATGAAATCACCAACAAGCAGTGTTGGCATCATTGAGCCTGAAGGAATTTGAAATGGCTCATAAATAAACGAGCGTAAAATCAACACAAATGCAATGACAGGAAATATAGAATGGGCCGTCTCTACTAACATTGGCTCTCGTACAATTTTGTCTATTGCATCTGCACTTAATTGATTTGAATTAGCTTGGGCTAGCGCTAATTTCTCACGGCGTTTAGGCGCAAAAAATATAACGTCAATCAACCAGATAAGACCGCTACCTAAGGTTACGAGCACTAGAATAAGTGAAAAATAGGCTGCCATTACTGATTTATCTCCTGCAGGATAATGTCGTTGTATTTGTAGGGTTAGTCTAAAAACCCAATGTACTCATTCTAGTATGGTGATTCACTTAAAAACATTCACCCTGTTGAGTGTTACAAAATATATAGAAAATATAACGATAACGCCGCAATGCGCGGCGTTATTAAGCAAACTAAAACAATTAATTATTATTAATCGTTAAGTTTTAGTACCGCTAAAAATGCCTCTTGTGGCACTTCTACGTTACCCACTTGCTTCATGCGCTTTTTACCTTCTTTCTGCTTATTAAGCAGTTTCTTCTTACGCGAAACGTCACCACCGTAACATTTAGCGGTTACGTCTTTACGTAATGCTTTAATCGTTGAACGCGCAATAATCTGACTGCCTACAGCAGCCTGAATGGCAATATCAAACATCTGGCGTGGGATCAGTTCTTTCATCTTTTCAACTAGCGCTAAGCCACGATGACGAATGTTAGAGCGGTGAATAATCATCGCTAGAGCATCAACACGATCACCGTTAATTAAGATATCTAAACGCACCATATCTGCTGGATCAAAACGAATAAAGTTATATTCAAGTGAGGCATAACCACGACTGGTTGATTTTAGACGGTCAAAGAAGTCCATTACCACTTCTGCCATTGGCAAATGATAGGTTACTGCCACTTGGTTGCCGTGATAAACCATATTGGTTTGCGAACCGCGCTTTTCGATACATAAAGTAATAACGTTACCTAAGTACTCTTTTGGCACAAGGATATTGGCTTCAACTATCGGCTCACGTAGCTCTTCGATATTATTCAGAGCAGGTAAATCCGATGGATTATCAACATATACGACATTGCCATTGGTCATCAACACTTCGTAGACTACGGTCGGCGCTGTGGTGATCAAATCAAGGTTATATTCACGTTCTAAGCGCTCTTGAACAATCTCCATGTGGAGTAAGCCCAAATAACCAATACGGAAACCAAAACCAAGTGCACTTGAGGTCTCTGGTTCAAAAAACAGCGACGCATCGTTCAAGCTCAGCTTGTTTAATGCATCACGGAAGTTTTCGTATTCGTCAGTAGAAATAGGGAACACACCAGCATAAACCTGTGGAGTAACCTTTTTAAATCCTGGCAAGGGTTTGTCGGCACCATTTTTTGCGTGAGTTAACGTATCACCCACTGGTGCACCGTGAATTTCTTTAATACCCGAAATAACATAACCTACTTCGCCTGCGCGCAGTTCAGGTTCATCTTTTTCTTTAGGCGTAAAAATACCTACGCGGTCAGCGTTGTAGTTTTGACCTGTCGACATCACTTTAAACTTGTCGCCTTTCTTTAATACGCCGTGTTTAATACGTACTAATGAAACAACACCAAGGTATGCATCAAACCATGAGTCAATAATCAACGCTTGTAATGGGGCATTCTCATCACCTTCTGGTGGTGGAATTTTTGCAATGATTTCTTCTAAAACAAGATCAACACCGACACCGGTTTTTGCTGAACAACGAACAGCATCTTTAGCATCAATACCAACAATATCTTCGATCTCAGCCGCGACACGCTCAGGCTCTGCTTGTGGTAAGTCGATTTTGTTAAGGACTGGCACCACATCAAGATCCATATCAAGTGCGGTGTAACAGTTTGCCAGAGTTTGCGCTTCAACACCTTGACCCGCATCAACGACCAATAATGCACCTTCACAAGCAGCAAGCGAACGCGATACTTCGTAAGAGAAGTCAACGTGGCCTGGGGTATCAATAAAGTTTAATTGGTAGGTATTACCATCTTTTGCATGGTAATCAAGGGTTACGCTTTGGGCTTTGATCGTAATGCCACGCTCACGTTCTAGATCCATCGAATCTAAAACCTGTGCAGCCATTTCACGGTCAGTTAAGCCGCCACATACCTGGATCAGGCGATCGGATAAAGTTGATTTACCATGGTCGATATGGGCAATAATCGAGAAGTTTCTAATGTGTTTCATTATGCTGCAATGACTACTACTAAATTTGATTAAAATTAAGGTGGCAAATTGTACCTGATTAGGGGGGCAATACCAATCAGATTAAGCAATAGTCTCCATTTTGCCTCAAAGACAGGCCAAAATGCCAAGTTTATTTGGGAAATGATAGCCCTTACGGGTAACTCACACAGGAAGATTTTGGTATTAAGTGGCTAATCAGAGAGAAATCTGCCACTAATAATAGCAACTTCTTGCCCTAAATAGGCAATGACCACTGGTGATGCATCCTTTTCCAACTGATTGGCAAAACGTTTACCAATAAACCAAGCCAAACCAGCGCCAAAAGCGCCGAAAATCATCGCGAATGCATTGGTGTTTAAGTCTAGCCCAGAGGCAAGTAATTGTCCCAGTAAGGCAAACACAAACAAACCCAACAAAGGCAACAAATACACTAACGCTGCCGCCTTAATAATCACGCTTTCTGGCAAGCCGACTTTAAGTAAATCACCTTCACGGCAAGGTTTATCGGCAGGTAATGAAAAACGCTGTGTTTTAACAGAGAAAGCTTTAGCAACAGTTGATGTACCGCAGTTGTCACTGCTAGCACAATGATTACAGGCACTTTTTAATTCAACTTCTACCGTTGCCCAGCCATTTTGATAGTCGACCACTCGGGCAATTTCTTCCATCATTGTTGTTTGAGGCGCTGCGGATTGGCTCATAAAAATAACCTTTAACCTAAGATAAGCAAATGTTAGCACAAAGCGAATTAGCACAGTTATTTCTTTGTGTATGATGCTAATGCTGAATCATTTGAGGGATAGTGATGAGCAAAATTAGAAAAATATCAAAGCAGGTTAAAGCACCAATTGATGCTTTAACCATAACAAGTTTCCAAAATTGTCATTTGTATTGCTAAATCAAGTGAATTAACGCAGTTAGCAACACAAAGGGCTGTTTGAATAGCGTTTGTTATCTAAAATCAGGCTATTTCAATACCAGACTGTTGGCTATTTTCTCTAGTGTTTCAGCAGGGACTTTACCAATAGCAACCACTTCTAAATTGCCCACCTGAACAACCACCATGGATAAGCCATTTCGGGTCAGTAATTCATTTGGCATGGGGTTTTCACCTGAGCGTGCAACATAAACAGATATATTAGCCAAACCATCAGTGAGCGCGATGTATTCTACGGGCTCATGAATACCAATCAACCGATGATGATCACGAACAACCACATCAAAACCTTGAGGTAGCCATGTAAACTGCCAGTTTTTACCGTCTGAACGCTCTGCTTGGTTCATTACGGCTGGCCAATCTTGCTTAGCAGCTTGGATCAAAATATTGGCAGGTTCAGAAAGCTCAATCAACTCAACGACCATGGTTTGCTCAAGCAGCTGCTTTTCTTTGTTTAAGGTATCAAAACGAAGCGGCAAAAATGTGTCCATGTCGATCCACACTTGGGCATCGTAACGGTTTTCGTCATTTGCCAATAAGCGGATCATTTGCCCTGGGCGCCCCGCTATTCGACTCCGCCCACCAATCACAAACTGATAGCCTTTTTCAAGTTGGCTAATATCACCTGCTAACGCCGCGGGCCAAACCCCTTGAATACGAGGAGCTGTCACACTATATGGGGTTTGATCATGTTCAATAAAAGTAACCCGATTGCCAACTCTTACAGCATTTTTAGGTGGTCCATTGAGGTATTCTAGCAAGGCAATCTCTTGATTGTCGACAATGCCATGGACGTATAAAAGCGGGCGAATATGATCGGCTTGTAGTTGAATAATAGAAACTTTGAATTGCTTATCTCGCAAAGCTTGGCTCATATTTTTTAGCCAAGCTTTTGCCGATAAATCTTCTTCAGCGTGTGTAGAAAAGGTTAAAACTAACAGTGCTAGCAGGATAAGGCGCAAGCTAACTCCTAAAATGATAAGCCAAGGTTTCGCTACAGATTATTGATTAACCGCAGCATCTTGATTGCTATTTTCATCGATAACCACACCAGGATTCAAGCGTTGTTGCAACATATGATCCTGAATATAGGCATTGATACGACGACGCTGTTCAATGACTTGCTCGTTTGAGTAATTTTGTTGATTTTGCACCGAACCAGTTTGATAACTAACAGGCGAAACCGTACCCACTAAAGGACGTGTAGTTAACACGGGTAATGGTGACTCTGCATCATTTGTTTGATTGTATGACTGTACGCCCACGATGGCGACCATAGCAACTGTCGCAGCAATAGCATATTGACCAAACTGCTTGAAAAATGGCACCACATTGCTGGTTTTAGCCGCTGGTGCAATTTGCTCTGGCTCGGCTTGCTGAGCTTTAGGCGCGATAATTGTTGGCTCAAGCTCAATTGCTGCCATGATGTTAGCAGAAAAATCTAAGTCAATGGCCTCAGGCAATTCGCCGCGCATCGTATCACCAATCATGTGATAACGTTGCCATTGTGCATGTGAATCAACGTCAGCAGAGAGTTTCGCTAATGTTTTATCATCGGCTTCACCGTCAACTGCTGCAGATACCCATTCTTGACTTGATTTAAGCATTATTCACCTATTTAGCGTTAAGGCAGTTACTTTTCCAGCAAAGGCTGGAGCTGTTTGTCGATTGCTTCTCGAGCACGGAAGATACGTGATCTTACGGTCCCTACTGGACAATCCATGATATTGGCAATATCTTCGTAACTCATACCGTCTAGTTCTCTAAGCGATATCGCCATTTTTAATTCTTCAGGTAACGTGTCGAGCGTATCAAAAATCACTTTACTCATTTGATCTTTCATCAACAAACGTTCTGGCGATGCAAACTCTTTTAACGCGTCGCTACCTTCATAATATTCTGCATCTTCAACATCAACATCGTTTGCAGGTGCTCTGCGCCCTTGTGATGTAAGATGGTTTTTTGCGGTGTTTACCGCAATACGGTACAACCAAGTATAAAACGCACTTTCACCTCGAAAATTTGCCAACGCTCTATATGCTTTAATAAAGGCTTCTTGGGTGACATCTTGCACATCCGCTTGATTGCGAATATAACGAGAAATCAAACTCATCACTTTATTTTGATACTTCAGCACTAACAGGTTAAATGCGTTTTTATCGCCTTGCTGTACTCGTTCAACTAATTGTTGATCACTATATTGTCCACTCATCCGAGCCGACTACTCCTAAATCTGTAACACTGATTTCTCAGTCGCTCGAATCCTGTTCATATAAGTAGACTCACTGATATGAAAAAAGTTCGATGTTGAATTAAAAAAAGTTAATTATTTTGAGATATAAATAAAATAAACTCGGTCAAACCGCAATAAAACACGCTGTAAAAGTACCCAGCCTAGATATTTTGATTTACTATAATCAAACCACTTGGCCACACCATGATACCTGATGAAACAAGCAGTTGAACACCAATCTGACATTTTGGTCATCGGCAGCGGCGCTGCAGGACTGACTTTAGCATTACATCTAGCTGAAAAATCAAAAGTAATTCTACTTTCAAAAGGGCCTTTATCTGAAGGTTCAACCTTATACGCCCAAGGTGGAATTGCCTCAGTTTTTGATGAAGACGACACAATTGAGTCACACGTTAATGATACCTTAATTGCAGGTGCTGGGCTTTGCGACAAATCCGTTGTGACTTACACAGCAGAAAACGCCAAAAGTGCCATGCAATGGCTTATTAATTGCGGCGTTGCATTTGATAAGGAAGAAAATAACACTGCTGATAGCTCTGCTTCAATGCCATATCACCTCACCCGTGAGGGAGGCCACAGTCATCGACGCATTTTACATTCTGCCGATGCAACGGGTAAAGCGGTACAGACCACTTTGCAAGAATGTGCATTAGCCCATCCCAACATTACCGTCTTAGAACGCTACAATGCCATCGACTTAATCACCACACGAAAATTAAATCGTCCAGGCAACCGAGTATTAGGTGCCTATGTTTGGAATAGAGATAAAGAGCATGTTGAAACGGTTAAAGCCAAATTTGTCGCGTTAGCTACTGGCGGCAGTTCAAAAGTATATCAATATACCTCAAACCCTGACATAGCCAGTGGTGATGGTATCGCCATGGCCTGGCGTGCAGGATGCCGTGTGGCTAACATGGAGTTTAACCAATTTCACCCAACCTGCTTATTTCACCCAAATGCCAGAAACTTTCTTCTCACTGAAGCGTTACGTGGTGAAGGTGCATATTTACGTCGCCCTGATGGCAGCCGTTTTATGCCCGACTTTGATGAGCGTGCAGAACTTGCCCCACGAGACATCGTCGCACGAGCAATAGACTATGAAATGAAACGCCTTGGTGCTGATTGTGTTTATTTAGATATTAGTCACAAACCAGCTGACTTTATTATCAAACACTTTCCAACCATTTATCAGCGTTGTCTTGAGTTAGGCATAGATATCACCAAAGACCCGATCCCAGCCGTTCCAGCAGCACATTATACCTGTGGTGGCGTGATGACAGACTTACATGGTCAAACCGACATCAATGGTTTGTATGCAATTGGTGAAGTAGCGTATACAGGTTTGCATGGTGCCAACCGTCTAGCGAGCAACTCATTATTAGAGTGTCTAGTGTTTGCACGAGCGGCCTCTCAAGATATTGAAAGCCAGTTGCATAAAATACCCATGCCATGCCCATTACCCGTTTGGGATGAAAGCAAAGTCAGTAACTCAGATGAAGAAGTTGTCATTGCCCATAACTGGCATGAGCTACGCTTATTTATGTGGGATTATGTTGGCATAGTGCGAACTGACAAACGTTTAGAGCGCGCATTACGTCGCTGCTTGATGCTGCAACAAGAAATTGAAGAGTATTACTCAAACTTCAGAGTAAGTAATAATTTACTGGAGCTGCGTAATTTAGTCCAAGTTGCAGAACTGATTATTCGCTGCGCGATGGATCGAAAAGAAAGCCGTGGTTTACATTACAACATTGACTATCCTGAACAAATAGATAATCCCAAGCCAACTATTTTACAGCCGGGACGCTAGGACGGTTGACCTTTCAAAGTTGTTTTGCGGCCAATTGCTAGGGTCTGTTGATCTTTCAAGGTTATTTTTGCAGCGAATTGTTGGTCTTTTATACAAGGCGGAGACTTTGAGGTGTAGTTATTCTACATAAAAAGTCGATAACGAAGTAAAAATGGCCAACAAACGCTGCCTGAAAGGTTCGGCTAAAAACGTTTTACTCTTTGTTGAGTGGATTTTGCTTAGATGACTAGGCATCAATCCATTCGTCTCGATTAAAACGTTTTTAACTCGAACAAAATTCAAACAGCAAAGATCAACAGACCCTAAGCAATCTTAAGTTGTAATAATAACCGACATAGAGTGCGATATTCTGTGTCGGTTAACATATCATGCCAAATCCAAAACCATCGTTTTTCACCGCTTTTGACATCTTGAAAAAACACCACACACAACAAAGTACTTACCATAGCCGGCCGGCTCAATACCACCCGAGCAGCCGATAAACCATGTTCAGATAACGTTATACTACCAAGGTGATTTAAACTCAAACAACATTGCCATACAGTCAACTTACGCCAACAATAGAACAGTAAACCTAAGGTGAGCAGGACGAGCAATAATTGAATACCCAGAAATATCAATGAAGTCCATTGTGGCCAAGCAAGAAAACTGCAAAGCAAAATGGCAAACCAACACAACAGAAATAAACGAGATAGAAATGAAGCACTCAACCCAAATTGATGCTGATGAGTGCGAAAGGAAGACGTTGTAACTTGCGAGGCCTTAAGGTGCTGCTCGTCCACGAACGGTAACAATCATGTCAGCAAGTAACGGATCAGGACATTGCTCATGTCCCATAAACCAAGCAAATAACTCTGGGTCTTCGCATTCTAATAAGCGAATAAACGTTTGCTTGTCGGCATCGGACAATGCTTCGTATTGGGTTTCAACAAAGGGTTGAAACAACACATCTAACTCTAACATTCCGCGGCGACATGCCCAGCGAACACGGGCAATATTCATTAATTCCAACACAATTCTCCTGATGTTTCTGTTAAAGCTACCCTAAACGATACTCAAAATCTTGTACTTGTTGATCTCGCCCTGCAAACAAATCACCAAAATCAGTCGCTAGCAAAGATTTAACGGCCGGGTGTTGAATCATTCGCTCAGCAAACATGACATGATATTCTTCTTTTATATCGGTAGTTTCGCCCAATAAAACCATTCCTTGCGACAGTATATCATGACGATAAATAGACGGTGCGACAAAAATGCCGCGATTAAAATACCCAAACGCTTTCATCATTTCGGCATCATCAAATTCACCTAAAATACTCACATCAAGATTCTTCTCGGCAAACCAACGGTGTAATTGTTGCCCAAGTGAGGTTCGCTTTCCCGGAATAAGTAACTTACGCTCTTCTAAACACGCAGGAAAAGGCAATGACGACGCTTCTGCGGCAAAAAAACTAATACCGCATTCACCTAATTTTTTAGATAAAATCTCAGGATACTTTAGCGAACCGCCAGCACAATCAGATAAAATCATGTCCAGTTTATGCTCACGTAATCGCTCAATTAGACTTTCATGGGTTGATTCATAACAGGCTAAATGCACCGAACCATCATTTGGAATAACCGTTAATAACACCCGACTGACCAGCGCTTTAGATAAAGCATCGGCAATACCCACCTCAAATAATAAAGAATTATTTTTCTGGTAATTAAGCAAATCAAGCATTTCATAACTGAGACTAAACATTTTATCGGTATACCGAAAAACCAACTCACCTAACTCAGTGGCTTCAAGGTTACGCCCTACTCGTTTGAACACAGCCCCATTTAAACGCTCTTCCAACGCTCGAATTTGCCCAGTAATAGTCTGCGGGGCTAAACACAATGCTTCAGCCGCTTTTGTTACTGAGCCTTTCTTTTGTACCATCCAAAAATAATACAAATGGTTATAATTTAAATGCTGCATATCAGTCTAATACCTAAAAAAATCAATTAACTTACTATAGCAAATAACCCTTCAAATCCAGGAAATGTTGAGTTTGCTGAGTGCAATATTATTCGAGAGAAAACGGATTATACCAATCAGCACAACGAATGAATGCCGCCTGGCAATTTACGCAACAACTGCTCAGCAAAGCTGGAGCCGTTTTTAGCCGCCCCTTCGCTACAAAAACTGACAACATAACCAGCTAAACAAAAACGCAGCCTGGAGGCTGCGTTAATAACAAGGCGATTGCTATTTAGGTCGTGGGCAATCCATTAAACTGGTAATAACAATTTCTAACTCGTCGCTATTGCTCACATTATTTAATGACACTTGCTCAGTTAATGCCGAAACCACCTCAGACTTAACCAACACATGGCTTGCACAATAATTGATGTTAGCCGTTTGGTAACGTTTACCGGCACGATACTTTAGCGCACGAGATTCATAGTTATTGGGATCAATTCGTTTTTTTGCCTGGTTATCACGGTACATCATGGCACCATCAACCACACCTTCTAGATAACTTTGGCAAGTGGCTGACTCTGATGACTTAAGGCAAACGTCAAATGAATTTGCAGACACAGGTAAAATAAACGTGCTGAGTAATAATCCTAGCGATAATTTAAATAGTTTCATGGTTTTCTCCTGTTTTAGGCAGAACTTTGGCTAACCAAAAATAACCAATTAGCGCTGCAATTAACGATCCTGTTAAAATACCTAACCTTGCATAATCCCCATACTCTGCGGGTGAATGTTCAAATGCCAACGATGCGATAAAGACTGACATGGTAAAACCAATACCGCACATAACAGCAACGGGTATTATGTGTCTCCAACCAATTCCAGGAGGCAACTCAGCCAATTTACACTTCACTGCCAAGTAACTAAATAGCAACACACCTATAGGTTTACCTAACATTAACCCCATCACAACACCTAAGG
The DNA here is from genome assembly GCF_019931735.1 of Shewanella inventionis. Lineage (NCBI taxonomy): Bacteria > Pseudomonadati > Pseudomonadota > Gammaproteobacteria > Alteromonadales > Shewanellaceae > Shewanella > Shewanella inventionis. Next base: position 4,103,938 of record NZ_CP082926.1, read on the forward strand.
TAATAGGTTCTGCAAACGACTCGATAGACATATTCGTTAATGACAATCCTGCGTTGGCAAATGCAAATACGGGAAGAATTAAAAACGTACTCCACGGGTGTAACTTATGTTCTAAATGTCCCGAGGGGGATGTGCCATCTTTGGCCCGTAACGGGATACAAAATGCGATAATCACACCAGCTAATGTAGCATGCACACCAGATTTTAGTACTGCAACCCATAGCATAAATCCAACTAGTGCATAGGGTGTTATTGCGGTTATGCCTTTGCGATTCAGCGCCACCATCAACACGATTGATACTGCGGCAATGATTAAGCTCATCATTGACAAGTCTGTGCTGTAAAACAATGCAATAATCACAATGACGCCTAAATCATCGATAATGGCTAAGGCCAATAAAAACACCTTTAATGCAACAGGCACCCTATTACCAAGCAATGCCATAATACCCAAAGCAAATGCAATATCCGTTGCAGCAGGTATAGCCCAACCCACTTGAGTTTCAGGGTTTGAATAATTAAATGCTAAATAAAATAACGCAGGAAAAACCATACCACCAATCGCTGCAAAGCTCGGTAATGAGGCTTTAGCGACGCTCGACAATGCGCCTTCTAGTAACTCACGCTTAACCTCAAGTCCTATCAATAAAAAGAATAACGCCATTAAGCCATCGTTAATCCATAGCAATAATGGTTTATTAATATCGAGCTCGCCGATACGCATTTGAACGCCTGTGCTCAAGAAGCCTTGATACAAACCCGCTAATGGCGAGTTAGCTAATATCATTGCTAAAGCCACCGCGACCACTAACAAAATACCGCCAGCAGACTCTTGGCTTAAAAAGTTTCTTATTGCACGTTCCATATGACACTCCTAAATGAACAATACATTGACTCTAGCGTATCCTTTCAAACAATAATAATCGATTGTTTCTTGCTTTAAACTCGAAATTTCCGAGTTATTGGTGATTTTTATGCTGGAATGTCTCGCAATTAAACCTAACACGTTTACAGATTTGCCCGCGTTGATTAGGTATAATCACATTACGCAAAAAAAGGAATTGAAACAAATGAAACAGTATTTAGATTTGTGTAAACGCATTGTCAACGAAGGCCAATGGGTTAACAATGCCCGTACCAATAAAAAGTGCCTTACCGTCATTAATGCCGATCTTGTATATGATGTTGGTAATAATCAATTCCCATTAGTGACAACACGTAAAAGTTTTTGGAAATCGGCAATTGCCGAAATACTAGGCTACTTACGCGGTTATCAAAATGCAGCCGATTTTAGAGCATTAGGAACCAAAACATGGGATGCTAACGCCAATGAAAACCAGACTTGGCTCAATAACCCAAACCGTAAAGGCCATGATGATATGGGACTCATTTACGGTGCTTTAGGTCGTGCGTTTCCAAAACCGACAGGCGGTCATGTTGATTTGCTTCAACAAATTGTAGATGATTTAAGTCAGGGCATTGACAACCGTGGAGAGATTTTAACTTTTTATCATCCTGGTGCTTTCGAACTTGGCTGTTTACGCCCATGCATGTATGAGCATCACTTCTCACTCCTAGGTGACACCTTATACCTCAACAGCACTCAACGCAGTTGTGATGTGCCCCTTGGGCTCAATTTCAATATGGTACAAGTGTATGTGTTACTCGCGTTAATGGCACAAATAACCGGACACAAGCCCGGTAAGGCATATCATAAAATTGTTAACGCACACATATATGAAGATCAACTGGCTCCAATGCGTGATGTTCAATTAACTCGTGAACCTTTTGATCCACCCAAATTAATCATCAACCCAGAGATAAAGAGCTTAAAAGACATTGAAACCTGGGTCACATTAGACGATTTTAGCGTTGAAGGTTATCAACACCATGACGCCATTCAATATCCATTTGCGGTATAAATAGACTAAAAGTCAACGCCCTTGTTATAACTTAACAAGGGCGTTTTTATTTGGGTAAATCGTTGGGCTAAGATGAGCTGATTTCTCAACAAAATTGAAATCTGCATTAACTTATTTGTGTTAACTTAACAGTAGTTTTAAGCCAACCACAATCAATAAACAGGCAAATATTTTCTTCAGCACGGGGGTTGGCCACGTACTTGCCGCTTTGACTCCCAAAGGTGCACACAATATTGAACTAATGATAATGCCACACAAGGCTGGTAAATAAATAAACCCTACGGCTCCAGCAGGTAAATTAGGCGCATCAATACCTGCAATGACATAACCAATGGTGCCAGATATGGCAATAAACATCCCGGTAACCGACGAGAAGCCAACTGCCTGGCGCATTTGCAATCCACAGTAACTTAAAAAAGGCACCAACAATACTCCGCCGCCAATCCCCATCAAGCCAGCAATTAAAGCGATGAGAACAGAAATCGAAAATAACACGCCAAATTTTGGCATGTTATCACCGGTTTTCACCTTAAAAGGGAATGCCATTTGTATGGCCATTAACACCACAAAAATAGCAAAAGCCTGCTGTAAATCTTCAGATGATATTTGTTCAGAAACAAACGCCGAGGCCAATGAACCCACCACAATTCCCGGCATAATAGGCTTGAACAATGACCATGGCACATTACCCCTCTTGTGATGAGCAGTAGCAGAAGACATAGAGGTTAAGATAATTGATGCTAACGAGGTAGCAATGGCCACATGAGTCAGTTGAGCGACATTAATCCCAACTGACGGTAGAATGTATAACAGCGCTGGCACAATAATAAGGCCACCACCGATACCGAGTAACCCAGCAAGAAAACCAACGACTGAGCCAAGCAACAGACAAATAATAAAAACCTGAAGCATACTATCCATGATGACATCCTTTTTAATAAGCTATTATGGATTGATCAAATCAGCTAAATCGTGAGTTTGCATAAATTGTCCCAGTAACGTGCGCACTTGCTGCCCGTTAGATTGCCTGAGTACTATCTTAAGTAACTCCGACAGATCTTGTTGAGATACACGTCTTACTATGTAGTTAATTCTGGCTAAGCTAGCTTGGTTCATGCTTAACTTTCGATACCCCATTGCCACAAGCAGCAAAGCACCATAAGGTTCACCCGCTAACTCACCACAAACACTCACATCTAAATCATATTGGTGGCATTCATCAACAGCCAATTGCAGCGCCCGTAAAATACCCGGATGATAACTGTCAAACAATGAACTGACACTGGGGTTATTACGATCTACGGCTAACAAATACTGAGTTAAATCGTTACTGCCCACAGACACAAAATCGACTCTTTTAGCCACGTCCTGTAATTGGTAAAGCAATGCTGGAACTTCCAGCATGACACCCACTTTTGGTCGAACTAAAATAGTGTTGAGCTCTTGATTTAGCTCAGTAAATGCTTGCTCGAGATACGCTAATGTCTGATCTATCTCGTCAAGGTTGCTTACCATTGGCAGTAGTATTTGCAGTTGATTGCCTCTACCGCCAGCTTGTAACATGGCACGTAATTGCACTAAAAATAATTCTGGATGGTCTAACGACAAGCGAATACCGCGCCAACCTAAAAACGGGTTATCTTCTTTAATCGGGAAATAAGGTAAAGGTTTATCACCACCAACGTCCAGGGTACGCATCACTACAGGCCGTTCACCTGCCGCACTTAATACTCGTTTGTAAACATCGATTTGCTCGCTTTCACTAGGAAATCGTTGATGCAACATAAATGGTATTTCAGTCCGATACAGGCCAATACCATCGGCGCCTTCTGCTATTTCAGAGGCAATACCACTGAGTAAACCAGCATTAAGGTAAAGTTGGATCCGTTGGCCATCAGTGGTCACCGATGGCAAACTTAATTCTGCTGAAAATTGCTTTTGTTTTTCAACATCGGCATCAAGTAATAATTGATATTCTTCAACCACCGCAGGTGAAGGCGACACTAATAACTGACCACGTGTCGCATTAAGCACTAAAAGCTTTTTATCAATGTCTGTCGACAATACATCGTCGGTACCAACAATTGCAGGCACCCCTAAAGCACGCGCTAAAATGGCAGCATGGGCATTAACGCCGCCACGCTCAGTAACAATACCAGCCAACTTTTGGCGGGGAAACTCGGCCAACAGGGTCGCATCCACTTCATTGGCAACTAAAATAACCGGTTTGTCTGGGTCTACCTCTAAACGGCCAGGCTCTATCAATTGGCGTAATACTTTTTGGCCCAGTTCGCGAATATCACTCGCGCGCTCTTTTAAGTAAGGGTCCTCCATGGCCAAAAACTGCTCTATATAGCGCAGAGACACACGGCTTACAGCAGACTCAGGCTGCCAGCCCAGAGCCACTTCACGAGCGTACTCACCACCTAAACTTGACTCATCGAGTAGTAATTGGAAAGCGGTAAAAATAGAGGCAACATCACCAGACTTTTCGCGCTCAAAACGTTGCGAAATTGCCGACAACATATCACTGCAGCGCTGCATGGCCTGCTTAAGTCGCAACAACTCACTGTCAATATCAACGCAATGTAATTCTGGTTGCTCTAACGAAATGGTACCGCCCAAAACCAAACCATGGGCAATAGCAATACCACTTGATGCTGTAACACCATTAAATACAACTTGTTGTTGTACATTAGTGATTGTCGCTTTGTGCTTAAGGCTTTTAATCACTACGGCAAGCTGTGCTGCCAAAGTCATTAAAAAAGCCTCTTCGTTTTCGCTAAATTGTCGAGCTTCGGGTTGCTGCACAACAATGACACCAACCACTAATTTTTGAAAAATAATCGGCACTGCCAAAAAGGCACGATAATCTTCTTCAACTGCTTCAGGAAATAATTTAAACCTGGGGTGAATACGCGCATCAGCAAGGTTAATGGCTTCTTCACGCTGAGCAACTAACCCAACTAACCCTTCTGTTAATGGCATGCTTACACGGCCAACAGCTGACTTTTCAAGCCCTTCGGTAGCCGATAACACAAGATTATGTTGCTCGAGGATGTATATAGAACAGCAATGCGTCGCCATAGCAATACGAGTTTGCGACACTAAAATATTTAACGCACTCTCCAGGCTGTTTGCTCTTGCAACAGCCTGGGTGATATCCCTGAGCATATTTAACACTGTTCCAACCCTCTATGAAATCAGTTAACTCCGTTGTTTGCTTCGTTTCTTACTAAACTCACGCGTTTGCAGCGCTAATGTCGTCGATGCGAACTCTTTCATTACTTTTCTATATACATCGCGCTTAAAAGACACAACTTGACGTACAGGATACCAATAGCTTACCCAGCGCCAATCATCAAATTCAGGGTGACCTGAAGAGTTTAAATTGATTGTGTTGTCGTGGCCTTTTAACTGTAGTAAAAACCATTTCTGCTTTTGACCAATGCAAACAGGTTTGCTTTCTTGGCGAACCAAACGCTTAGGTAACCGATAACGTAACCAAGAGCGAGTGGATGTCAAAATTTGAACATGCTCAGGTCGCAGTCCCACTTCTTCGTAAAGTTCACGATACATGGCTTCTTCGGCCGACTCGCCATCGTCTAACCCACCTTGTGGAAACTGCCATGAATGTTGACCAAAACGTCTAGCCCACATGACTTGTCCAAATTTATTACAGATAATGATGCCCACATTTGCGCGAAAGCCGTCGCTATCAATCACATGGACTCCAAAATTAACAAATTTTATATGATCTGATTGTTTCACAAAGCATGCCTATCGGCAAACCTCTATTTAGTAACAATTAGGCTTAGTGAGTGTAATAATTGAACTAAAATCAGGAAATTGCACATTATTCAATCTTTACAATGCTTCTGGCTGCATTTCATATACTAATACTGGCGGTTAACCTTGGATATTTACCCGTCAAACACTGATGAATATTTTTGCTGTTTAGCTGACGCGAAAAAGTGGTAATTGTGGATAATTTAATAACATTGTGTACAAACGCAAATTATCAACAGCCAAAGACCACTCACCTGCAGATTATCCACAAAATCTGTGGATATCTCTGTTCGAAACTTTGGTAAACCTCAATTACGTTGTAAAAAACACCGAATTTCAATTTATTAAAACACCCCAAAATAAACTAATAAACCAAATAAAATCATACAAATACAACAACACCGAATTAAATCAAACTATCGATCGCCACGATCGAACAAAAATCAAACACCTCTAAATAAGTACCTCACTCGGTTAAATCAACCTATGAGTTATACACAAATAACAAGGCTTTTTTTAAAATAAACCGATAAAAAAGCGATTTTATTGCGTTGACTTGGCGTTTTTAATCAGTTAAAGGCAACAAAAATTACAGTTATCCATTAAAACTGTGGATAACTGTGTGTGAAATACAGGGGAAATAGGAGAGTAACTTGGGACAAAGTGATTCAACACAAAACACCTAACGACTTATTCATTTAAAAACAGTGACTTAGTTGGTATTGAAAAGATATTTTATTAGCGAACAAATTGGCGGTTATTTTTTAAACAACACCAGTTCAGCGACTAAGTTTGTTTTTTTTGCTCAATACTTGCTAGCATATTGCAGGTAAGTAATTAACACAAAACGAATCACATCACTGCAATTAACTTGAAGGTATTTCACAGGCTCATGGCAAAATCCCCCCCCAAAGACATCGATGAATTAATGCAAAGAGCACATAATATGGCTGGGGTCCGTCTTGCCGATATCGCTATGGAGCACTCTATTTCAGTCCCTGATAACCTAAGACGCGACAAAGGTTGGGTTGGGCAATTAATTGAAGCCGAGTTAGGCGCATTAGCAGGCTCAAAACCCCAACCTGATTTTATTCATCTTGGAGTAGAACTGAAAACGATACCAATCGATCATAAAGGAAAACCGCTTGAAACAACCTACGTGACAGTAGCGCCTTTGGTTAACATTCAAGGATTAACATGGCAAGAAAGCGTCGTCTTTCATAAACTGCAACATGTGTTATGGGTACCCGTTGAAGGAGAGCGCAGCATAGCAGTTGGTGAAAGACGGATCGGCACACCGGTACTTTGGCAACCCAATGCATTGCAAGCACAGCAACTTCAACAAGATTGGGAAGAAATAATGGAGCTAATCGCCCTGGGCAAAGTTGATAAAATTACCGCGCGACATGGTGAAGTGCTACAACTGAGACCTAAAGCTGCTAACAGTTATACCTTGACCGAAAGCATTGCAGAAGATGGCAGTATACAACTTTCAAATCCGCGAGGATTTTATTTAAAAATACCGTTCACTCAACAAATACTAAACAATGCCTTTGGCTAACGACATGAGGACCGGCAGCTATTATCCTAAATAAAGGATAAAACTTTGTACCAGAGCACACTTTTATGCACTTCTATAGATCTAAATCACAAATTAACTATCGCAAATGAACCGTTCTTATATAAACTACAGCGCTTACAACTAAGCTATTCGGATACCTTACTTCCAAGTGAAAGCACGCCGTCAAACTCAAAAATTATTATTCGCAGTGTTTGCTTGGAGCGTTGCGATGGCGTCATTTGTGTTTTTTCGTTATTCACAATCGGCACAACTTCCTGATTGGGCAATAAGCAATGCCGACTTAGCCACGCTTGCCGTTTTTATGGGGTTTGTATTTGGTGGCCTACATTGGATGTCAAACGTCATTGCCGACTTTAGCGCAATTAGTCGCCTTCCTTACTTGTTTTCAGTGGTATTTAAAGGTTTGTTTCTACTTCTTGGGGCGACCACTCTGGCTTATCTCACACAATTTTTAAATATGTGGACAGTCGATAATCATATGGTGACATTACGGCAAATGCTCAGTATTCACATCATATACAGTCCGTCATTTCAAGCGCTTGTGGTGTATTTAGTCGTCGTGAGAGTCAGCCTTGCCTTTATTGAACAAATGGCACTTTTAGTTGGCCCAAAAGTATTACTTAACATTGGCTTAGGCAAATACCATAAACCGAGATACGAACATCAATTATTTTTATTTATTGATATGGTGTCATCGACAGCGCATGCAGAAACATTGGGTGATTACCGCTTTAGCCGTCTCATACAAGACAGCTTTAGCATGTTGGCAGACACTGTCTCAAACAATGAAGCAGAGATCTACCGTTATATGGGTGATGCTGTATTAATTCATTGGCCTTTAGAACAAGGCATAAAACACGACCGTTGCATGAACATTTATTTTGAGTTTTGCCAACAACTTAAATGGCAGACTCAGTATTTTGAACAGCAATATGGCTTTGTACCTAAATTTAAAGCAGCCGCACATTGTGGTCAGGTGGTTGCTGCCGTTGTGGGCGTTCACAAACAAGAAATAAGCTTCTTTAGTGATGTACTCAATACGTTGGCAAGGCTTCAAGACCAATGCAACCCATTGGGGCAACGGATGCTGCTATCTGGGGATGTGGTCCATCGGCTTGAGCAGCAAAACAGTCAATATGAATTAACCAATTTAGGCCCAATTGTATTAAAGGGTAAGCAGCACCCGATTGAAGTCTTTGGCGCTGCACCTATCAAATCGCCGCACTTGTAACTAATTTTTGTTTGGTAATTCTTGAGCAAGCAATTTTTTCTGTATTGCTAACCCTAAGGTTCTAAAGGTAGAAATTCGGCTAGTGGTTTGACGCCATACTAAACCAATATCTCGGTATGGTGCTTCGCCTGGTGGATCCATCGCAATCAAATCAGTGTCATTTAATATGCCGGTATCTATTGCCATTTGCGGTAAAAAGGTCGTTCCTAACTTACTATTAACCATTTGCACTAACGTATGCAAACTGGTTGCTGCAAACGGATTAACTTTAGTACTGTCACCTAATTGGCAGGCTGTAATTGCATGGCCTGTAATACAATGTTCTGCTTGCAGTAAAAAAATACTTTCATCAGGCATTTTTTGATAATCGATTGGTTGTATTACATCTTGCGATAACTCTTTATGCATCACCATCTTAAATGGGTCGATCCCCACTTTCATGCTGTGAAACCCATTAGTATCAACAGGTAAGGCCAAAATCAATAAATCGAGTTCCCCTTTGGCTAACGCATCAAGCAGTCTTTCTGTGGTGTCTTCTTTTAACAGCAAACTTAATTTTGGGTAATCTTGCTGGCACAATTTCACCACACGACTTAGCAAAAATGGCGCAATCGTCGGGATGCAGCCTAAGCGGATTTCGCCAGTCATTGGCTCACCCTGATTTTTAACCAACTCAACTAAGTCATCAACATTAGTTAAGATATTGCGTGCACGCTCAACCACTTCCTCGCCTATTGCGGTAAACATAAACGATTTATGATCACGCTCAATCAACTGATAACCCAGTTGCTCTTCAAGGTTTTGTATGCCACTAGACAAGGTTGATTGGCTAACAAAACACATTTTGGCAGCACGGTTAAAATTTTGCTCTTGATGCAAATGCACCAAATAATAGAGATTTTTAAGGCTAGGAAGGTTTTTCATATAAGCGATTACTGTTATCGATGTTGATTCAAATAATGAATTAAATAAACAAAAATAACAAGTCGACGGTCGCGATCTGCGCCCATAAAAAATGCCTCAAATAATGAGGCATTGATATAAAGCACAATAGCGCATTAAGCTTTGGCTTCTAGGTACTCTTTTAACTGTTGTAAATCTTTAGCTGCGTGCTCAACAATTTGATTAAGCCAGGTTTTATGTTCATCGTCCCAATTGGCTTCTTCGCTATGTTGAAGTAGCTGAGCAAATTGTTGAATACGCTTTAAACCAACAGAGCCTGCAGCACCTTTAAACTTGTGCGCTTCGGCACATAAGGTTTCTTTATCGCTCGCATCATCAGCTTTAACAAGGCTGCTGACATACTCCGGCATTAACTGTTCAAATAACACGACGCTTTTTAATAAAGTTCCAGCACCAATTGCGCTGATATACTGCTCGAGCGTATTGAGATCCAATATTGAGTCTAACTGCGTTGTGGCCATTAAGGCACCTCTATTAAAAATCTAACTCTATAAAATTACAAACATAATACCGAGTAAAATGCCCTATGCAAGACTTGCCAACCAATCACGTCACTTTTATTTGAACTGATAACAACTCATTAACAGCACAACACCACAGACATTACCAATGTTTAAAAAAAGCTCATTTTGAGAGTTTTTCAATCAAAATGAGTAATAAGTTAGACTTAGAAAACAATCCTAAGCTCACATTAAGCGATTTTGTTAACCCAATTAAGCGCACTGCCTTGACCACCATATTCTCTTAACTCATCCACAATGGCGACCAATCCATCCCAACGGTAGGCACACCAATCGGGGGCAAGTAACATGGGTTTTTGAGCATAAGCTGTCACCCTATGGTAAATAATATCTCTTGGAGTGTTACGTATTAAGGTTGCCGCGGCAGAAGCATATTCATCGAGTGTCAATAAATCCATGGCCTTATATCGCCACTGTTTGGCCATAGTGCTCCCCTCAACGATGTGCAAAGGATGCAGCTTTAATCCATCCACACCTATGCCTAACACGGTTTGCAAACTATTCATATAATCAGTGGATGTTTCACCGGGCAGACCTAAAATGAGGTGGGTACAGACTTTAATTCCCCGCGATCTCGCCGCAATCACCGTTTGGCGATATTCTGTCAATTGATGACCACGATTAATTTTTTTCAACGTGCGATTATTACTGGTTTGTAAGCCAAGTTCTAACCAGACATCTAACCCACTGTTTTGATATTCAGCTAATAAATCGAGTACCGCATCTGGCACACAATCAGGGCGGGTGCCAATATGTAATCCCACGATCTGCTTATCTTCTATTGCTAGGTCGTATTTTAGTTTTAAGTGATGAAATTCATCATAAGTGCTGGTGTAGGCTTGAAAATAAGCAATGTATTTATCTGAAGACACTGGAGCGGGTAGCGACTTATTAACACATTTAACCCGTGAATGAGCTCGCTCTTTACCCTGGGAAAGTTGCACGCTTATCGACGATGTTTGCCCAAGCTGAGCATTAAAAGAGGCCACATTACAAAATGTGCATCCGCCAAAACCTAGAGTGCCGTCACGATTTGGGCAAGTAAATTGGGCATCTATAGTCAGTTTTTTAACACGTTCACCATATCGTGCTTTGCAATAAGCGCCAAAAGTATTAACGTAATCGTCTAAACCCACAAAACCTCCGCTCTTCAATCAAAAGGCGTCAGTTTAGGTAGCAGTTAAACGCTTGTCTTGGTGCTAAATCAATAAACACACCGATTAAGCCCAGTAGGCTGCAAACTGGCCAACATTGGGTAAAATCGTTTTAAACAATGTCTCACTTGTCTACATTACCAAAAATGAATATTTACTCATTTAGAATAATTTTTTACCCAATTACTGTGTTTGAAATAAAATTCACTATTTTTATTTCAAAAACAATTCTAAAGCATTGTTGCAAAAAGGTAACCATTTGTTTGAATAATTTCTAAAATTCTTTTTATTCATAATGTTATAGCAACAAACCAACAGTTTACGTTAACGTCAATCTTGTAGCTTATAACCTTTTTTTGGTAATTATATTTCAGTTTGTTGCATTTTTTTGGTTTGACCTTTAAGCATTCTCAGTTTAATTTGAATGGTTCGGGTGCATATCTATGGAATGTTTCACATTTACCCCGAGTCGTATCCAGTAGAGGTTTAGGGGGTTTTTTGTATGAGCTTGTATCATCCCAGTTTTGAGCGTGACAATTGCGGATTTGGGTTAATAGCACAAATGGACGGTGACGCAAGTCATCGCATTGTGCGCACCGCAATTCATGGTCTCGATCGAATGAAGCATCGTGGTGGTATTGCAGCTGACGGACGCACAGGTGATGGCTGTGGTTTATTAATGCAAATGCCAACGGCGTTCTTTGAAGCTATCGCCGCAGAAAACGATTGGCATTTAAGCCGAAAGTTTGCCGTAGGTATGCTATTTCTCAGCCAAGACGAACAACGCGCTGACGAAGCTAAATTTATCTTAGAAAAAGAACTACAAAGAGAAACACTGAGTGTTGCAGGTTGGCGTAAGGTTCCGGTTAATCCAGATGTTCTGGGGGAGATTGGCCGAGCAAGTTTACCGCAAATTTATCAAGTGTTGATTAATGCGCCTGTCGGATGGCGTGAAAAAGATCTTGAGCGCCGCCTATATATGGCTCGTCGCCGTCTTGAGCAACAAATTACCGACGACAAAGATTTTTATGTTGCCAGTTTGTCTGGCCAAGTGATTGTCTATAAAGGCCTAATGATGCCAGCAGACTTGCCATCATTTTATACTGACCTTGCCGACATTCGCTTAAAAAGTGCAATTTGTTTATTCCATCAGCGCTTTTCAACAAATACATCGCCAAAATGGCCACTTGCACAACCGTTTCGCTACTTAGCTCACAACGGTGAAATCAATACCATTACGGGTAACCGTCAATGGGCGCGTGCCCGTGCATACAAATTTAATTCTCCACTGCTGCCCGATTTGCAACAAGCCGCGCCATTTGTGAACGAAACAGGCTCAGACTCATCATCATTAGATAACATGCTCGAAATGTTATTATCAGGTGGTATGGACTTATACCGTGCAATGCGTTTGCTTATTCCACCTGCATGGCAGTCAAATCCAGAAATGGATGACGAGCTTAAAGCCTTTTATGACTTTAACTCAATGCACATGGAACCCTGGGATGGCCCTGCGGGTATCGTAATGACCAATGGCCGTCATGCAGCCTGCGCCGTTGACCGTAATGGCTTGCGTCCTTCGCGTTATGTCATCACTAAAGATCGTATTTTAACCTTAGCTTCAGAAGTGGGCATTTGGGATTATGCCGCCGATGAAGTGATTGAAAAGGGCCGCGTAGGCCCTGGTGAGTTATTGGTTTTAGATACCGTAAACGGCCGTTTATATCAGTCATTCGAAATCGACAATGACTTAAAACGCCGTCATCCTTACAAAGAATGGATGGCAAAAAACAGCCAAACGCTAATTCCAGCAGAACAAATGCCACCGGCTAAGTTAGGTGCAAGCGGATTTGATTCAAAAACCTTACTGCAATACCAAAAGCAATTTGGCTTTACTCGCGAAGAGCTAGAGCAAGTGATTTGGGTGCTAGCCACCAAAGGCGAAGAAGCGGTCGGTTCAATGGGTGACGATACACCAATGGCTGTATTGTCTAAAAAGTCACGCTCGTTGTATGACTATTTCCGTCAAAAGTTTGCCCAGGTAACTAACCCACCAATCGATCCATTACGTGAAAAACACGTCATGTCGTTAGCAACCTGCGTAGGTCGCGAGCAAAACCTGTTTAGCGAAACCACAGGTAATGCCTACCGTGTTATGTTTAACTCACCGATCTTACTGTTCAGTGACTTTAACCAATTACTCGGATTAGACAGCACTAACTATCGAGCGAATACCGTAGATTTAAACTACGACGTGAACGAAAGCCTAGAGCAAGCCATACATCGAATTACCGATGAGGCTGAGCGTCTAGCACGCAGCGGCACAACCTTATTAGTACTGTCTGATCGCGCTGTGGCACAAAATGCCCAGGTGATCCCAGCTGCTATGGCTGTAGGTTCAGTGCAAACACGCTTGGTTGATAAAAGCTTACGCTGTGACACCAATATCATTGTTGAAACTGCCTCAGCACGTGACCCACATCATTTTGCTGTGTTACTTGGTTTTGGTGCGACTGCCATTTATCCATATCTAGCGTATGAATCGATTTCATCAATGGCCAAACTGCACCAAATAGAAGACGTTACCCCATTGATGCTTAACTTCCGTTATGGCATTGAAAAGGGCTTACGTAAAATCATGTCTAAAATGGGCATCAGCACCGTAGGTTCTTACCGTTGTAGTCAGCAATTTGAAGCCGTTGGTCTGGCTCGTGATGTGATTGATTTATGCTTTAAAGGCGTGATCAGTCGTATTGAAGGTGTCAGTTTTGAACACATCGCTAACGATCAAAAAATTCTCCACACAGCAGCTTATCGAGCACACATACCATTACCGCAAGGTGGATTGCTCAAATATGTGGAAGGTGGTGAATACCATGCCTTTAACCCTGATGTGGTGAATACATTACAGGCATCACTTAAAAATCAAGACTATGTCGAGTACAAAAAGTTTGCTCGTTTAGTCGATGACCGTCCGGTTGCGACACTACGTGATTTAATCGGGATCAAAGGACAACTTGACGTAATTGATATCAATCAGGTTGAAGGAGCCCAAACGCTGTATCCACGTTTTGACAGCGCGGCAATGAGTATTGGTGCATTAAGCCCAGAGGCTCACGAAGCCTTAGCTGTTGCAATGAACCGCCTAGGCGGCCGCTCTAACTCAGGTGAAGGTGGAGAAGACGCAAAACGCTTTAACAGCGAGCGTAACTCAGCGATTAAACAAATTGCATCTGGCCGCTTTGGCGTAACAGCCCATTACCTTGTTAATGCCGATGTATTGCAAATTAAAGTGGCTCAAGGTGCTAAACCTGGCGAAGGTGGTCAGTTACCAGGTCATAAAGTCAGTGTCGAGATTGCCGGTCTGCGTCATGCACGCCCTGGGGTAACATTGATTTCGCCTCCACCGCATCACGACATCTACTCAATCGAAGATTTAGCCCAGCTTATTTTCGATTTAAAACAGATTAATCCAAAAGCGCTTGTGTCGGTAAAACTGGTTTCTGAGCCAGGTGTTGGCACTATTGCTACTGGTGTTGCAAAAGCCTACGCAGATATGATCACCATTTCAGGTTACGATGGCGGCACTGGTGCAAGCCCTATTACCTCTGTTAAATATGCCGGTTCTCCGTGGGAACTTGGTTTAGCCGAAGTTCATCAGTCACTTGTTGAAAATGGCCTTCGTCATAAAATTCGTTTACAAGTCGATGGCGGTTTAAAAACCGGTACTGATGTGATTAAAGCGGCACTACTGGGTGCTGAAAGCTTTGGTTTTGGTACTGTGCCAATGATCGCATTGGGCTGTAAATACCTTCGTATTTGCCACCTTAATAACTGTGCGACAGGCGTAGCAACTCAAGATAAAAACTTACGTGAAAAACACTATCACGGCTTACCAGAACGCGTAATGACTTACTTTGAGTTTGTGGCTCAGGAAGTGCGCGAATGGATGGCAACGCTAGGTGTCGCCAAGTTTGAAGATCTTGTAGGGCGCAGCGAATGGCTGCACACTCTTGAGGGCCAAACTGACAAGCAACGTGGTTTAGACTTAGCACCTATTTTATATAAGCCAACTGTAAAACCAAACTCAGCATTGACCTGGAAAGAAATCAATCCTCCGTCAGATACTGGCAAGTTAAACCAAACCTTACTTGCTGATTGTGCTGCCGCTGTTGAAGCTGGAGAAGCTTATTCGTATCAATATCCAATCAACAATACCGACCGCTCTGTTGGCGCTGCATTGTCTGGTTTTATTGCTACAAAAATGGGTGTAAAAGGCACAAAAGAGACAATAAGCCTTGGCTTTAACGGCAGTGCAGGTCAGAGCTTTGGTGTGTGGAACAGCCCAGGTCTCGAGCTTAAGTTATGCGGTGACGCTAACGACTATGTTGGCAAAGGTATGTCTGGCGGTAAGATCGTGATTCATCCACCTATTGGCAGCCCATTCCAAAGCGAGCGCAGCGCGATTATGGGTAACACCTGTTTGTATGGTGCAACCGGCGGTAAATTATTTGCCGCAGGTCAAGCAGGCGAACGTTTCGGTGTTCGTAACTCAGGCGCAATTGCAGTTGTTGAAGGTGTCGGTGATAACGGCTGTGAATACATGACCGGCGGTATCGTGGTCATTTTAGGTAAAACTGGGGTGAACTTCGGTGCCGGTATGACTGGTGGGTTTGCTTACGTGTTCGACCAATTTGGCCGATTTAATCGCCGAGTAAACACTGAAATGGTTGATACTCAAAAAGTAGAGTCAACTATCCACCAGCAACACTTAAAAAGCCTAATTGAAACTCACTTTGCAGAAACAGGCAGCGAACATGCCCATATGATTTTAAGTGACTTTGAAAACTGGTTAGATTGTTTTGTACTCGTTAAACCAAAAAATATTGCCGTTGCTGACCTGCTGAAAATTGAGCAGAAGAGTCCGGAATTAGTTGTAAAGGCAGGATAATCATGAGCAATGACTTTCAATTTATTGAAGTGGGTCGTATAGACCCTGTAAAACATGAAGCAAAAAAACGTGCTACACAATTTATAGAAATTTATCAGCCATTTACTCAACCTGAAGTAAAACAGCAAGCCGATCGTTGTCTTGACTGTGGTAACCCTTATTGTGAATGGAAATGCCCACTGCATAACTACATTCCAAACTGGTTAAAACTGGCTGAACAAGGTCGCATTATGGAAGCAGCAGACTTGGTTCACGAAACCAACACACTGCCTGAAATATGCGGCCGAGTATGCCCACAAGACCGATTATGTGAAGGTGCGTGTACTCTAAATGACGATTTTGGCGCCGTGACAATTGGTAATGTTGAAAAGTACATTACCGATACCGCTATATCTCAAGGCTGGCGTCCAGATATGACTAAAGTCACGCCGCGTAAAGAGCGTGTGGCCATTGTTGGAGCCGGTCCTGCGGGGCTAGGTTGTGCGGATATTTTAGCTCGCAATGGCGTACAAGCCGTGGTGTACGACAAATACCCGCAAATTGGTGGCTTACTCACCTACGGCATTCCATCATTTAAACTTGATAAAGACGTCATGGCGACTCGCCGCTCTGTGCTAGAAGGCATGGGCATTCAATTTAAAATGGGCGTGACCGTTGGTAAAGATGTGAGCTTTCAAAGCTTGTTAGATGAGTACGATGCTGTGTTCCTTGGCATGGGGACTTACACCGCGATGAAAGCCAAACTCCCCAACGAAGATGCGCAAGGTGTTATTCAGGCACTACCATACTTAATTGGTAACACGCACCACTTAATGGGCACACAAGACGATTCAACGCCCTATTTAAGCCTTGAAGGCAAAAACGTAGTGGTACTAGGCGGTGGTGACACTGCCATGGATTGCGTGCGAACAGCAGTACGTCAGGGCGCTAAAAGCGTAACCTGTGCATACCGTCGTGACGAAGCCAACATGCCAGGTTCGCGCCGTGAAGTGCAAAATGCACGTGAAGAAGGCGTTAATTTCTTATTTAACCGCCAACCCGTTGCCATTAAAGCTGAAAACGGTGTAGTGGTAGGTATTGAATGTGTGGAAACCCAAATGGGCGAAGCAGACGCAAGTGGCCGTCAACGTGCAGAAGTGATTGCTGGCAGTGAGCAAGTGCTAGAAACTGATGCGCTAATTATCGCCTTTGGCTTCCAAGCAAGCCCTGCACCTTGGTTTAGCGACTTTGGTATCGAAACCAACGAATGGGGCCTAGTTAAAGCCACTAAAGTTGACGATAACCCATTCCAAACCACTAACCCTAAAGTGTTTGCTGGCGGTGATATGGTGCGCGGTTCTGACCTAGTCGTAACCGCTATTGCAGAAGGTCGTGATGCCGCTATGGGCATTTTAAACTACTTAGATTAATGAGATAAACCAATATAGCCTGTGATTGATTACAGGCTAATAATGAACAGAATGTACCGAGTTTGCTTGTGAATTTTAGCGCATCTTTATGATGCGCATTTTTTTGCCCTAAACGCGGTAATTATTTATTCGCTGTGCTCACTAAAAAGTGGCTAAACAGTTTATTTTTTAATTCTGGGTGTTCATCTGAAAACTTAACGCCTACCGTCATCTCAGTGTCAAACTGCTGCACTTTAACTGCGGTTCCGGTTAAAATACCAGACAAGTTTTCATCGATAGAAATGGCCACATCTATTTCAGCATCTTGTTCAAGAGCCATCGATTTAGGTGCTAAAGTGACAAAGCAACCCGTCAAAGAAAAATCGAGCATTTTTGCAATAATTTTATTGTCGTTGTGCATAATAAACACATCTTGCTCAATATCGACTCGCAACTGCTCCCTAACTTTTTTCTTAGTAATCGATTTTGGCACGCTCAAACACAGCATGCGCACAGGTAGATTAACAACAGACAAAATAGTCGACTTAAAGGCAATAATGTCTTTAAAACCGCTGTTTGTCATGGCCCTTACCACAATTTCTGCATTAGCTAGCATATGCTGGTAAGCTTCTGAAAAATCTTTGGTAGGGAATTCAATCAAAATAAAACGATTGATTTGAAAACCAATCAAACTCGAACGAGATTGGACTTTTTTACCATTAGCAAAATGGATCTCAACAAACAAATCCATGCCAATATCAATTAAGCGCAAATCGTCAAGCAACTCGCTCACTGGTGTTTTTATCATAAAATTTTCACCCTGTAAGTGGGCGTGATAATGCTCTGCTTCATCAATTTATTGACCCAAAATTTCATCATTAACATAAAGATAACAGATTTCGTATTGTACTTCTTATAGCTTATCACTCTTTCTAAGCAAAAGTTGTTTTGTTCAGCGATGTGCAATTGGCATTGTATGTAGCACAAGCTTATAGGATAGCGTCAAATCGCTGGGAATAAGCCCCTAAAACACATCAGGCCAGCAAATGCTGGCCTGAAATACAAATAGCTAGATGGTTACTTTACCGTAAACTTAGTGTCTTGCTCTCTTAGCAAGTACAAGGCAAAACACGCCGCCCACATTGGCCATGCTGCAAAAAACAATAAGTTATTAAATGCATCAAAATATTGATTAAATGCCGATAGTGTTGAAGCACCATGCATTAAGAAAATCACGCCGTAAGTGATGCGTTTTTTAATCCCAAGCACAAAGGTAATCACCAATAATAATTGCAAACCACCCATAATATACGCAGCGACTTCACTCACGCCGCCTATTCCGTAAAACTTCTCAAATATCTTAATGCTGTGGCCAGGATTAACAAATTTATCCAAAGTCCACACAAGCATCACGATAAAAACGCCAAGACGAAGAGACAGTAACGACCATTGCAATTTACCTTGAACGTCGCTGTTTAGTGTTGTTTGCATCATAATTCCTTAAAAAATATAAATAAAACTCATTCTGCTGAGTGATTAATAAGCTAGACTAACCCTGTCAGATTAACGCGTTAGTCAGCGCCTAATTGACCGAGCCAAACAAAATTATGTTGCACAACCACTTATTCCATTTAATTCTAAACTGACTTTATTTGGCATAAGATTGTTGTAATAAATACCATCGTTAGTGGGTCTTTTAGGCCAAGTTCATCACATGCAGAAGATATTATGCCTATTTACCGTGTCCCAAATTATTCCATAACAGCCGTGGCTGTTGGCTTAGCCTTATTTTCTTCGTTAACCCTTGCCGCAGATGACACTTCAACGATTGAAGTAATCAATGTGTCAGGCAAAACGATTAACGACAAAGGGTTGTCACCTAAAAACAGCACCGTTGATGGCCCATTTGGTGATGGTATTGCATTAAAAGATATTGCCCGCTCGGTCACCCCGATCACCAGCGAAATGATTGAACAGCTTAATATCACCGACTTGGCCGACATTCAAAAAGTCAGCCCTAATAGCTATTCGGCTAGCGGCTTTGGCGCCTCAAGCTTGCCAACTATTCGTGGTCAGTTAGGTGAGTTATACCAAGATGGTGTGCGCCGCCAAGCAGGAAATAATGGCTTTGGGATCCCAATGTCGTTTAACGCCATTGAGCAAATTGATGTGGTAAAAGGTGCGCCTCCCGTGTTGCTGGGCACCAGCCAACGCAATGGTGGCTTTGTTAATGTGCACTCTAAAGTAGCACCCACTAATGACAAATTTACCAACCTTACCGCCTCTGCCGGCAGTTGGGATCATTACCGTGCTCAATTAGATGTGGCAACCGATATTGTCGAAAACCAAAGTGGCGTGCGGTTAAGTGTCGAGCATATCGATAATGGCAGCTATTATGATTACTCAGGTTTTCAAAGCGACAGTATTTTTGCAGCATTTCGCCTATTACCAGACGATGCCAGCACCTGGGACATCAATGTCGAATATTATGATGTCGATTTTACCGACAACGCTGGGATAAACCGCCCAACCCAAGCACTAATTGATGATGGTTTATATGTGACTGGTCAAGGCGTTCAACCTAATGGCAGCACCATACCAGGCGCTAATGCCATTGTGTCGCCGACAGGGTTAGTAAAAATAGATCGCAGCCAGGTACTGACCGATCCTGACAACATCAATAACGCGCAAACGTTTATCGTTCACAGTACCTACATGCGTGAGTTAAGCGATAAAGCCACCTTTAAAAATATCACTTACTATCAGCACTTAGAACGTGAAGAAATAGCCCAAAACAGTTTTGTTGAAATCATCGATGGCGCTGACACTGCACAAAACCGGGTTGAGCTAGCCTATCAATGGAATAATGATCAAAACACTATTGTTGCCGCCGACATACGCTACAACAAGGTGTTAGGTTACAGCCAATTTACCACCGAAGCCGATTTACCTATCGATTTAACAGGCCCAATTGAAAATCGCCGAATCCCACTGACTGCAGAACAACAAGCCAGGCTAGTTGAACTGCGCCCAGGGGTGTTTGTGTCACCGGGGGCACAATACGACATTGATGGTGATGGCAACGGCGACTATTCATTATCAGACACCACAGACTCAACCAGCTGGCAAACAGGCTTAGCCATTCAACACAATAGTCAATGGACCGATAAATTATCGACCAGCATAGGGTATCGTGCCGACTTTTATGATGTTGAGGCTCGAGATGCCTTAGCGCCCCAAGGTCAAACCGCCGCCAGTGATTCAATTAATGAAATGCTCGAATCTGGGCAAATTAGTATTAGCTATCAACTGAGCGACTTTATCACCACTTATGCCAGTGCCAGTTATAACGAATCCACCTCAAACAGCATGGCGGGTGGCACCACATTAGGCGCCAATAACCAAATTAGCAGCCAAAACTTTGCCACCGAAAACACCTTAACCGAAGTGGGCATTAAATATTCGCCAAGCGATAGTGCCTGGTATGTCGATGCAGCAGTGTTTGATCAAAAACGCAGTTTGCGAAACCGTGATGGCAGCAACACAGGTATTCGCACTAAAGGCTTTGAGGCCCAAGCCTTTTATGATGCCGACCCTTATTGGTTTAGTGCGGGCTACAGTTATTTAGATGCTCGTTATGATAATTCGGCCAGTAGCCAGGATACGGTTCAAGTCGCCGATGCCTTTGATAATTCACGTCCAGATATCATTGCAGGCACCGGAATAGGCGCACCCAATTTTGCCTCATTTGCGCCATCAAATAGCCGTGTACAAGGTTTACCTGAACAATCGCTCACAATTAATGGCGGAATTGCCATTACTGAGAAATGGCAAGCCGGTTTCTCCGGTCTATTTACCAAGAGTTATCCATTGGACTATTTAGCGACTGTGTATATTCGCGATCAATACACGCTCAATATCAATACTCGTTATGACTTTAGCGAACAAACCAGCGTAAGACTTGACGTGAATAACGTCACAGACCAAAAGAACTGGCGCCCAGTATTTGAAGGCGGTTATTTCGGTTCTACCTTGGTTTACCCTGAGCTACCGATTAATGCCACCCTGACATTGCAGCATTCATTTTAAGGCGATAAAACATGTTGAAAAAAATTATTCTATTACTGATTGCAGCAACGCTGGTGGGGTTATTTTTCCACTTTAATTTAAACCAACTACTCACGCTTGATGGCCTAAAAGGCTCAATGGCGCAATTTAGCCAACTGCGCCAGGAGTCACCATTGTTAGTCATCGGTGGCTTCTTTGCATTGTATGTGGCTGTCACTGCATTGTCCTTACCTGGCGCCGCGATACTTACCATTGCCTCAGGTGCGTTATTTGGCATCGTCGAAGGCTTAATTATTGCTTCATTTGCCTCAAGCATTGGTGCCACACTCGCCTTTTTGGTGTCGCGCTACTTATTACGCGACTCCATTAAACAGCGCTTTCCAGAGCGCTTAGCGGCCATTGATGCTGGGATTGAAAAAGAAGGTGGTTTTTATCTATTCACTCTACGTTTAGTG
Organism: Shewanella inventionis; assembly: GCF_019931735.1. Taxonomy (NCBI): domain Bacteria; kingdom Pseudomonadati; phylum Pseudomonadota; class Gammaproteobacteria; order Alteromonadales; family Shewanellaceae; genus Shewanella; species Shewanella inventionis. Next base: position 4,125,962 of record NZ_CP082926.1, read on the forward strand.
CCTATTTTCCCGTTCTTTTTAATTAACATGCTAATGGGTGTGACGGCGTTTAAATCGTGGACTTTCTATTGGGTAAGCCAGGTCGGTATGTTTTTAGGCACCTTTGTTTACGTCAATGCCGGGACTCAATTAGCGCAAATCGACAGTCTGTCTAACATTTTATCGTTCAACCTAATTGTGTCATTTGCCCTATTAGGCTTATTCCCGCTTATTGCTAAAGCCATCGTCAATATGATTAAAAAGCGTCGCGTTTACAGTAGCTGGACAAAGCCCGCTAAATTTGACCGAAATATGATTGTGATTGGTGCAGGTGCTGGTGGTCTTGTCACCAGTTATATTGCCGCTGCCGTAAAAGCTAAGGTGACCTTAATTGAAGCCGGTGAAATGGGCGGCGACTGTTTAAACTATGGCTGTGTACCCAGTAAAGCCATTATTAAAAGTGCCAAAATAGCCCAGCAAATCCGTAATGCCCATCATTACGGCCTAGAAGACAGCACCCCTGAGTTTTCGTTTAAAAAAGTCATGGCCCGTGTACATCAAGTGGTTGCCGATATAGCCCCACACGACAGTGTTGAGCGTTACACCAATTTAGGGGTTGATGTGGTTAAAGGTTACGGCAAGTTAATTGACCCATGGACAGTCGAAATTACCTACTCAGAAGGTAACACCACTCGCTTAACCGCGCGCAGTATTGTGATAGCCACCGGCGCTCGACCATTTGTGCCGCCATTACCGGGCATTGAAGAAGTCGGTTACGTCACCAGTGACACCTTATGGGACGAGTTTGCCAAACTCGATACTGCACCACAAAAATTAGTGGTACTTGGCGGCGGTCCAATTGGCTCTGAGCTTGCCCAAAGCTTTGCCCGTTTAGGCTCACAAGTCACTCAAGTTGAAATGGCCGAGCGCATCATGATCAAAGAAGATGTTGAAGTGTCTGAGTTTGCTACCCAAGCTTTGAAAAACAGTGGCGTGAATATATTAACCTCACACCAAGCGCTGCGCTGCGAACTGCGAGACGGTAAAAAATACCTTATCGTTAAACATCAAGAGCAAGAACTAGCGTTAGAGTACGACCAGCTTTTATGTGCCGTCGGTCGTAGTGCACGCTTAAGTGGTTACGGACTAGAAGAATTAGGCATTGAAACCAACCGAACCATTCAAACCAATGAATATTTAGAAACCTTGTATCCTAATATTTATGCCGCAGGCGACATTGTTGGCCCATATCAATTTACTCATGTGGCCGCGCATCAAGGCTGGTACGCAGCAGTCAACGCGCTGTTTGGTCATTTGAAAAAGTTTAAAGTCGACTACCGCGTTATCCCGTGGACCACCTTTATCGATCCAGAAGTGGCGCGCGTGGGCATTAATGAATATGAAGCCAAGCAACAAGGTATTGATTACGAAGTGACTCGTTTTGATTTTGCCGAGCTTGACCGTGCGATTACCGACAGCGCGACCGAAGGCTTTATTAAAGTCATTACGCCTAAGGGGAAAGATAAAATTTTAGGCGTCACCGTGGTGTCAGAACATGCTGGTGACTTAATAGCTGAATTTGTATTAGCGATGAAACACGGCCTAGGGCTTAACAAGATTTTAGGTACTATCCACAGCTACCCAACATGGGCCGAAGGCAACAAGTACGCTGCCGGTGAATGGAAACGTAACCATGCCCCAGCAACAGTGCTACGTTGGTTAGAAAAATACCATACATGGCGCCGTGGTTAATGCTTTAAAAGGCATAAAATGGTGGCAGTTAACCCAAGTTAACTGCCAGTCATTAAATGAAACACGCGTGAATCAATAGCAAACTGCCCGGCAAGGGATGATGCCAATCGCAGTAAGAGAGCCAAATAAAATGAACACCATATTCAAGGCATTTATCAAAAGTGTTGTCATTGCGCCCCTACTCTTTAGCACCTTACTATTTAGTCAAATCAGTGTGGCTGCCGATGCAATTCCAGCAACAACTGAGCAGGCCTTACACCAACAATGGCAAGCCCTGGTGAGTCAGCACGTAAAGCCTATCAATAATGGCAACAGTAGCGCGGTAGATTATGCAGCAATGCAGCTGCAACGCACTCAACTGCAAAGCTACCTCAAGCAGCTAAGTAACATCAGTCAGACGCAATTTGATGCATGGGATAAATCAACACAATTGGCCATACTCATCAATGCCTATAACGCCTGGACCGTTGAGCTCATCTTAACTAAATATCCAGATATTGAATCGATAAAAGATCTCGGCGGATTATTTAGCTCGCCCTGGGACAAAAGCTTTATTCCTTTGCTTGGTAAAACCCGCAGCCTCAATGACATTGAGCACAAGCTTATTCGCGGCAGCGACAGATACAATGACCCGAGAATTCATTTTGCGGTAAATTGTGCAAGTATTGGCTGCCCAGCCCTGCTAGAAGAAGCCTATACCGGTGCTAAGCTCGAGCAGCAACTCGATGCACAAACCAAGCGTTTTTTAGCTGACACTAGTCGTAATTATGCCAAAGGCGACACGATTTATTTGTCTGCCATTTTTAAATGGTATGGCGATGACTTTACTCAAGGCTTTGCCGGGGCGGATTCTGTTGAAGCGTTTTTATTGTTGTACCCTAACGCATTACAACTCAATACGGTTCAGCAAGCGGCAGCAAAAAAACAACAATTAGATATCAACTTTCTCGATTATAACTGGTCGTTAAATGCGGTTCGATAAGCCAATGCTCTCCAGAAAAATAACTAACATAATCAAGCCTATTGTAGCGGCTACAGCATTAGGTATCAGTGTATACGCCTGCCTTTGGACCAGCGTGGCTTACGCACAAACCAAGCAGCTTGCGGTATGGGAACAGATTGAAGCGCGTGGTGTAAATCAAGATGTGTACTTTCATGCTTGGGGCGGCGATCCGCAAATCAATCGCTATATTCAGTGGGTTGCCGAGCAAGTTAAGCAGCAATACCAAATCACATTACACCATGTAAAACTGACCGACACAGGCGAAGCCGTTAGCCGAGTATTGGCAGAAAAATCAGCTAATAACCATAATAACGGTAAAGTCGATTTAGTATGGATTAATGGCGAAAACTTTGCTGCGATGGCAAAGCATCAATTATTAACGCCAAACTGGGTTATGCAATTGCCCAACTTTGCCTTAACCGACCCTGATAATAATCCTGCTATGAGCCGTGATTTTGGCGTGCCGACTCAAGGCATGGAGGCGCCCTGGGGCAAAGCGGCTCTGACGTTTTATTACGACAGCTTATTGACTCAAACGCCGCCACAAACACTACAACAATTAAGCTTATGGGCAAAACAACATCCGGGGCGATTTAGTTATCCTAAGCCGCCTGACTTTTTAGCCATGAGCTTTTTAAAATACGCGCTAATCGCCCTTAACAACAGTCAGCCAGATGCCATTAAAAATAGGCTTTATCAACCCGCTAGCGCTCAAAGCCAGGCTTTATTATTGCCACCACTTTGGCAATATTTAGACAATTTACACCCGCACTTATGGCGTAAAGGACAACACTTTATGTCTAGCGGTTTAGCACTGCGCCGATTAATGGGCGATGGCGAGCTTGCACTGGCATTTACCTTTTCAGCCGCCGAAGTGCCCGCGGCTGTCGCGCGTTTTGATTTACCAGACAGCACCCGTAGTTATCGTATGCGTGACGGCAGTTTGAGCAACATCCATTTTGTCGCCATGACTTACAATGCCGCCCACCCAGATAGCGCCAAATTAGTGGTTAACTTTTTACTCAGCCCAAAAGCTCAGGCAAAAAAGCAACAAGCAAAAGTATGGGGCGACACCAGCGTGCTTGCATTATCGCAATTGCCAGCAAAGCAACAGGCGTGGTTTGAGCCACCCGCACAGTCACATCCAAGCGCTAATATTGTGAACCAAGATATCAGCCCCGCATTAAGTGAGCCCCACCCAAGCTGGACAAACGTCATTGCAACGCAGTGGTTGGAACGCTATGGAGTGATACGGTGATAACAGCAAAAAGTGGTTTCAACACCTTGGTTCGCAGCAGTCCCTATTTAATGATGGCATTGCTAGTGCTGCCTGTTATTGGTGGCTTGATTGCAGTGGTGTTACCGGCTTTTGGCTGGTTTCCGGTACTTGGTCACACTCAATTTAATGTCAGTGGCTTTGTGGATTTATGGCATACACCCGGTATTGGGTATATGGCACAGCTCAGTGTGTCCACCAGCTTTATCAGCACCTTACTGGCTTTTGTCATTACCATATTGATTTTGGCCAGTTACTTTACCAGCCCTTGGCTAGGCTATATTCAACGCTTGTTAGGGCCAATTTTAGTGATCCCTCATGCCGCCGCAGCGATTGCCATAGGCTTTTTAATTACCCCGTCTGGGATGTTTTCTCGGCTGGTTTCCCCCTGGTTAAGCGGCTGGGATACGCCACCTGATTGGTTATTCCCACATGATGCTATGGGGCTAAGTATTATTTTAGGCCTAACACTCAAAGAGCTCCCTTTCTTATTGTTGATGGCACTGGGTGTGCTGGCGCAGCCTGAATTAGGCCATACGTTGCGGGCTCAGCATCGAGTGGCACTAAGCCTGGGTTATTGCCCGATGACCGCTTTTTTCAAAGTGGTGCTGCCCAGCTTATATCCGTTTTTACGTTTGCCGATTTTAGCGGTACTTGCCTATGCCAGTGCCAGTGTAGAGATCCCGTTAATTTTAGGCCCCAATAGTCCGCCAACGCTTGCCGTGGCCATTATGCAATGGTTTCACGATGTGGATTTAAGCTTGCGTATTAAAGCTTCGGCTGGTGCCATTGTGCAGATAGCCCTAACGTTACTCTTACTGCTTGGCTGGTGGCTGGCAGAAAAGCTCATCAAAACGCTGTCTCAATCTATGCTGGTTAATGGTAAACGCGAATATGCCGGCGCCATTATGCAAAACATCACTCACGTGATTACCATGCTGATGTTAACGGTTATCGGCTTAGCATTACTGGGTATGGTGTTATGGTCTTTCGCGGGTTTTTGGGCTTATCCTGATCTGCTGCCTAACACGTTTGTGACTCAGCATTGGCAATCGGCGTTACAACAAATGCGCACGCCGCTTGTCGATACACTGTTAATTGGCGTTTGTGCGACAGGATTAGCAGTAGTGCTAACCTTGTTGACACTTGAAGCCGAGCAACATACCAACAAAACGGCATCAAGATTAAGTAGTGTAATCATTTACTTACCTTTGCTTATTCCCAGCATTGCGTTTTTATTTGGCTTAGTGTGGGTATTGGAGCAAATTAACAGCCACCATACCTTTATTAACGTGGTGTTAGCCCACTTACTCTTTGTATTACCTTATGTATTTTTATCGCTCGCGAGTAGTTTTCGACATTTAGACCCACGGTTTAGCTATGTTGCCGCGAGCCTAGGCGCCAGCCAGGCAAAAATATTTTGGCAAATAAAACTGCCCATGTTACTGGCGCCCATTTTTATTGCTGCGGCATTGGGTTTAGCGATTAGTTTTAGCCAATATTTACCGACATTATTGGCCGGAGGTGGGCGTATCAACACCATTACCACTGAGGCAGTATCGCTAGCTAATGGCGCAAGTAGACGCACTAGTGCGGTTTATGCGTTAGTCCAAATGTTGCTCCCAGCACTTGGTTTTCTGCTCGCATGGGCACTGCCTAAAATGCTGTTAACACACCGCGAATAAGGACACATATGCAAACGCACGAACAAACAACCTCGGCAAGTTCAAACACTTCTTCGTTGGTGATTGAGCAGTTAACCCTAAAGCGGCAACAACAGCTGTTGTTATCATTAAACGAAACCATTGTTGGTGGTGATATTCTGACGATTATGGGGCCATCAGGTAGCGGTAAATCGACGCTGTTAAATTGGCTCACCGGAATGCTGCCTAAAGGATTCAGCGCCAAAGGCAATGTATACCTAAATGGACAGCTCATCACTGACACTGCCAGCCACATGCGTCGTATTGGCTTATTATATCAAGACCCTTTACTGTTCCCGCATCTCACTGTCGCAGGTAATATTAGCTTTGCCATGCCAGCCGGAGTTAAAGCACAACGCCAAGCTGATATTAGCCAGGCATTATCTCAAGTAGGATTAGCCGGTTTAGAGCATCGCAACCCACAAAGCTTATCGGGTGGGCAACAAGCTAGAGTCGCACTGCTGAGGGTGTTATTAAGTCAGCCCAAAGCCATTTTACTTGATGAGCCTTTTAGTAAGCTTGATAGCCAATTACGCCAAGAAACACGGCAGTTGGTGTTTGAACAAATTCGTCAGCACAAGCTACCCGCGATAATGGTCACCCATGATCAAAGCGATGCTGACGCAGCTCAGGGTAAAATTATTTCGTTGTTTTAGCGTTGATTTAATCAGCAAAGATTATTCAATAGACATAAACAACAAATGTATCAATAAATTGGAAACCACAAATGCTAGATAGATTTATTACACCGGTGATTAAGCCGATGCTTAAACCGCTTGTATTGCTACTGGATAAAAAACAAGTACAGCCAGACCAACTCACACTCATAGGCTTTGTGGTGGGTATGTTAGCTGTGCCATTTTTAGCCATACAAGCATGGTATGTGGCATTATTTTTTATCGTATTAAACCGTATCATTGACGGACTTGACGGCGCCCTTGCCCGTCATCAAAAACACACTACACCAGCAGGCGGCTATTTAGATATCTGTCTCGATTTTTTGTTTTACGCAGCCATTCCTCTAGGGTTTGCACTCGCGAATCCCAATGAAAATGCGTTAGCCGCTGCTGTGCTTCTTACTGTGTTTATCGGGACTGGTTCAAGCTTTTTAGCCTTTGCTATTCCGGCTGAAAAAATCAATTTACCGCGACCACAGTTTGCCCATAAAAGTTTTTATTTTTTGAATGGCCTTACCGAAGGCACTGAAACCATAGCTTTTTTTGTGGCATTTTGTTTGTGGCCAGCTTACTTTCCAGAGCTGGCTTACACGTTTGCTTTTTTAGGGGCTATTACTATTTTTACCCGTATTCATGGGGGATACAACACCTTAAAAAACCATTCAAGTAACCAGCAAACTAGAACAAATATCGTTGAGGAGCCTAAAACATGATAGATGATATGGCAGCAATCAGATTGGGGGTGTTTTTAACCATTTTGGCGTTAATGATGAGTCTAGAATTATTATTTCCAGCCAGAACACTGAGTAAATCACCTAAAACAGCCTCAATGGCTACACGGTGGCTGGGTAACTTTGGCTTGCTAATTATTTCATCGCTAATCGCAAGGTTGATTCTACCAATAGGATTGGCCGGTTTTGCCCTGTATGTCAGCTCACAACAATGGGGGCTATTACACTATTTAAGCTTGCCAGTTTGGCTGAATATTGCTGTCAGTGTGTTGCTGCTTGATATGTTGATTTATTGGCAGCACAGGTTGTTTCATCGCATTCCATTATTGTGGTGTCTGCACAAAGTGCATCATGCTGACCGTCATGTCGACAGCAGCACCGCACTGAGGTTTCACCCTACTGAAATCATTGCTAGCCTTGGCATTAAAGCCGTCGCCATTGTACTCTTTGGTATTCCAGCAGAAGCGGTCATCTTGTTTGAGATATTGCTCAATGGTTTTGCTATTTTTAACCACGCCAATATTCGCTTACCCGCAAAAATTGAAAACCTAGCCCGTTTAGTGCTGGTCACTCAGGTATTGCATCGTATTCATCACAGCCAACTGATGAGTGAAAGTAACAGCAACTTTGGCTTTAGTATTATTTGGTGGGACAAACTGTTTGGCACCTACACCGCACAGGCCAGTAAACCAGATACTCAAATTGATATTGGTTTAACCCAATACCCTAACGCCAAACAAAATGCCTGGCTTAGCGGTTTATTGTGGATGCCTTTTGCCCGCAAAAAATAATCATAAGGTCACTCTAATCTCAAGTTAAAGTCCTTTTAGTGCATTGTAACTATCAAAGTGTCATATCTTTATTATTGTTGTTTGTGATGCACAACACTTGGCGAGCTTGATTAAAAAAGCAAATTTACTCACTATATTACTAATGTATAAATAACCAATAGAGATATTATGATCGGTTTTACCCAGAGCTTAAAAGCAAACATTGCCGATTTAAAGCAGCAGCTGACCAAAACAAAACAGCAGCATGCAGATGAGCTCTCTCAATTGCATCAGCATATTGCACAATTAACTCAGCAATTAGCAGAATCTGATAATCAATCCGAATACGATGCTCAACGCGCCAATTTGCAATTGCAAGGTGCAACGATGCTTAACGATATTCGAGATACCACCCTCGCTAACTCAATCAAGCTCGATGAAGAAAAACACATGTTGTCTGAAGTCGATAAACTGTTCGGTCAGACACGAGTCGCTATCGGTAACTTGAAAGAACGTGCGGGACATTTAAATGATCATGCAGAAAAGAGCATGGAGACTGCGGCTCAATTAAGTCAATCAGCCAATGGTATTAGTAATTTAGTGTCATCGATCCAACAGATTTCAGAACAAACTAACTTACTGGCACTCAATGCCGCCATTGAAGCTGCGCGTGCAGGAGATGCTGGTAGAGGGTTTGCCGTAGTCGCAAGCGAAGTAAGGCAATTAGCCAGCAACGCCCATGATGCCAGTGCCAATATTGAAAAATTAGTCGCTACCGTTATTGAGCAAACCGAGCAAATTAAACAAGTTGTCATTACAAACCAAACTTGTTCGAGTGATATTGCAGCCTCTTCTGAACAAATTGATCAAGTCGTCACCGAAGTGCTTAAAAGTTCAGGAGTCATGAAGCGTGTCATTGGCGAAGCGTCAATGACCGCATTTTTAACCACTGTGAAGTTAGACCACAGCGTATGGAAGAGCAACGTATACAGTATTTTGGCCAACAAAGATGTGACGGCAAACGTCAATAGCCACACTGAATGCCGTCTCGGAAAATGGTATTACCATGGTGAAGGCCAACAATATGCAAGCTTGTCGAGCTTTAAAGCTATTGAGCAACCACATAAAGCAGTTCATACCGCTGGAAAAGCGGCTGTCGCTGCGATGCAATCTGGAGATGAGTCAGCAATTTTAACTCATCTTGATACCATGGAAGATGCCAGTATTCGTGTGGTTAAATCTATCGATAGTTTACTGTCGCAAAGCCAGCATCACTAGTTGACTCGCACTCAATTGTCCATAAAACATCCGTTAGCTGAACAACTTACCGCTAACGGATTGCATTGCTTTTCACAACTGACTTAAATTACTCTACTTTTCACAAAATCGCCCGCCCATGCTATATTAGCGCCCATTCGAATTTGTTTAATCAGTTAAGGTTTATCCATGAAAATCGGTATTATTGGCGCTATGGAGCCAGAAGTTGTTCATTTAGTACAAGCCATTGTTGAGCCCGAGCATACAACTATCGCAGGCATCGAATTTATTAGCGGTAATATCGGCGATAAACAAGTGGTTGTCACCCGCTCAGGCATTGGTAAAGTGGCAGCTAGTATTGCCACAACGTTACTGATTGAAAAGTTTGCAGTGACACATGTGATTAATACCGGTTCAGCTGGTGGTTTTGTCGATACACTCGCCATTGGCGATATTGTGATTTCATCTGAGGTGCGCCACCACGATGTTGATGTCACCGCTTTTGGTTACGAGATTGGTCAGATGGCACAGCAGCCGGCCGCATTTTTACCAGACAGCAAGCTAGTCAATGCCGCTAAACAGGCCGTTGTAGAATTAGGGGAAGTGAACGCCATTGAAGGATTAATTTGTACCGGCGACAGCTTTATTTGCGATCCTGTTCGCACCAAAGTGATGCGCGAAAACTTCCCAACGATGGCCGCATGTGAAATGGAAGGAGCAGCTATTGCTCAGGTTTGTCACCAGTTTAAGGTGCCATTTGTAGTGATTCGGTCACTGTCAGACAATGCTAATAATGATTCGCCAGTGGATTTCGACTCGTACATCATTAAAGCGGGTATGCACTCAGCCTTGATGGTCATTGCGCTATTGCAACAGCTATAATGGACTACGCGGGTTTAACTGCTTATCACCCTGCTAAACCCGTGCTTTTAGTATTACAAAAACTTACTTAATCTGATGCGCAGCCGCTAACTATTGAGTCTCTATGGTCAATCAATTATTCGATCCACAATTACTTAGCCAAGACGGCGGTGTATTGCAAAGCTGCTGCATTTTATTTTGCGCGTTAATTTTGGCTCGATTTGCCCCTATCCCTCGAGACTTACAACCACTGTTGTGGTTTAACCGTATTGCAGTGCTGATTGCCGCTAAAGTGAATCACCCTGAGCGTGCGGTGAGCCAACAGCTAACAGCAGGCATTTTAGCGACATTAATTCTAGTAGTACCAAGCGGTATTATTGTTAGCTTTTTACTGGGTCTTGCCGCTTACCCATGGTTTTTTGAGCTGATTATTTTATATTTTTGTTTGTGTGACTCCGCGTTTAAACCCGTGGCAGAACAAATAGCGAATGCAATAAAAACCGGTAACAAGCAGCATGCCAAAGGGCTACTCAGCCCCTGGGTTAGCCAAAACACTCAAGTGCTTTCAGAGGTGGGATTAAGTAAAACTGCCATAGAGAAACTGTTTACCACTCCCATTTATGGCACTTTAGCCACCATTTTATTTTTTGCGTTGGGCGGTGCAACCATGGCTCTGGTGGCCAGAATGCTAAGGCAACTAGAGCACAGTTGGCCCACATATCACCCACACTTTCATATTTTTTCGAGTTTTGTGGGGCAATTTAATCGCGTGATATTTTTTATTCCGACCTTGCTTTGGCATTGCTCATTGGCAATTCAATTTGGCCAACTTGGATTGTCTTCCATCGTGTCGTCAATGCAGCCAGCACCTGGTCCCAAACAGCAGTTAAATAATCATTATGGCAGTTACGCTTTAGCCGCAAAATTACTCAAAATTGAACTTGGAGGCCCACAGCAATTTATGACCAACAAAGGCCAAACCATTCGAGTAGACTTACCCAAGGTGAAAGCTGGTCCGTTACCTGATTATCGCCACATCAACCACGCCATCACAGTGACGCAAACTGCAAACCTATTTTGGATCTGCCTAACCTTGTTATTGCCTCTTATTTGGACTGGATTAAGATTTATTTAAAACCGGTAAATCCTGTTTTAAACTAGCCACTTTTTAGCGATAATACCCCAAGGTTTAACATTGAAGTCGCTATGCTCAAGATTGTCATAATGACCCGCTATCATAAGACTTCTAATGCTGACATCTTTAAAACATAAATCCTCTATAGTCAGCAACTGTTGATTATTATCAGTTTAAGACCTGCTTAGGAATGCCATGTTTCTCAACAACTTGCATATATCATTAACCACTCCGGCACTATTGTTTCCGGCAATCTCGTTATTATTGCTCGCATACACCAACCGATTTTTCTCTCTTGCTGCCCTCATTCGTAACCTCAGCAGTAATGACAAGCCGGTACAAGACGAGCAAATCAAAAACTTACGCCAACGAATTATTATCATCCGAAAAATGCAAGAAGCTGGTGTCAGCAGTTTTGCCTTGTGCGTGCTGTGTATGATTTTTATTTACACCGGTTTTAACCAAACTGGCTCGGTGATATTTGGCTTAAGTTTACTGCTTCTACTCTACTCATTGATCTTGTCTGTAGTGGAAATCCGCATCTCAGTTGATGCACTCAACATTCATCTCAAAGAGTTAAGTAAATGAGTCAGTGGATCTATTTTTTCGATTTATGTGGTACTGCCGTTTTTGCACTTTCTGGAGCGTTGGCAGCAGGTAAACACCGCATGGATCCATTCGGGGTAATTGTGCTTGCCTCAGTAACCGCCATTGGCGGTGGCAGTATTCGTGATGCGTTAATTGGCGCAACCCCAGTATTTTGGATCCGCGATCCTAATTACATCATTGTGATTTTAGCTACGGTTTTGGCTTGTTTAGTGTTAGTGCGTAAACCGCATAAATTACCCACACTCACCTTACCTGTTGCCGATGCTCTTGGGTTGGCATTGTTTACTGTTATTGGCGCTGAGAAAGCATTATTAATGGGACTTTCAGGCATGATTGCTGTTGTGATGGGCTTAATTACAGGCGTGGGTGGTGGCATTATTCGTGATTTGCTGTGTCGCCAAATCCCGATGGTATTACGCACCGAAATTTACGCAACTGCTTCCATCGTGGGTGGGATCTGTTATACCTTAAGTTTGGCTGTGGGCATGGACAGTATGACATCGATGTTTATCGCAATGATCAGTATTTTAATCATTCGATTAAGCGCAATCCGCTGGCATTTATCTTTACCGGCTTTCGATTTAAAAACAAAGAGAATTTAATGTGCGAATAATATTGCTATTATGTTGTTTAGTCTGCAGTTTTTCAATCAGTGCCAATATTGGTGATATGCCTAAAGAGCAACAGCTCGCCATGAAATATATGGAGGCGTTAACCGATCATGACTACTCTACTTTACGGCGTTTTTATTCCCGTGATACCGTTTTTTTCGACAAAACAGCAAACACAACCTACACAGGCAGTCGGCAAATCATTGGTTTTTTACAGCGCGCTCATGAAGGGGTACTTGAGTACCGTTTAAACATAGAGCATATGTTTAATACGGGTTCGTTAGTGGTGATTATTGGCAGTTATCGTTTACGAGGCCCTGGGGATCAATTCGGAAAGCCCGGTAAAATTATCGATTTGGCGATACCTGGCGTTACCACGCTAAAATTTGACAATAATACAGAGCGATTAATTGAACAAATGGATCTTATGGACTATCAAACCATGTCAGACCAACTCGAGTCTCAATAACGTCATTCATTAATCAGGATAAATAAGTGAGCCGAAATTGCAGCGAGCGAGTTGTTCTACCTTCAAAATGCATAACAACGTTATAAGCGATGCTAACCAGTAAGAATGATCACATTCTTGTGCTGATTGGTATAAACAACGCAGATAAAAAAAACGGCTTAAATGATAAGCCGTTTATTTATTCGTAAAAATACGTTATTTTAAAATCACTTTGGCAAATTTGCGTTTACCAACCTGGAAAACCGCTTCCAGACCAGCATTAAAGCTAAGACGACTGTCTTCTACTTTTTCGCCATCCATTTTTACAGCACCTTGCTTAATCATCCGCATACCGTCAGATGTTGAGCCCACAAGCCCTGCATCTTTAAGTAAGTTAGCAATCGCTAAGCCTTCACCCGCTTCTAATATCACTTCTTCGATATCATCTGGGATAGCCCCTTTTTGGAAACGATCAATAAAGGCCTGATGAGCAGCTTGCGCTTGTGCTTCGTCATGAAAACGCGCAATGATTTCTTTAGCTAATAAAATCTTAATGTCGCGTGGATTTGTGCCGTTTTCAACGTCTAACTTAAACTGCGCAAGCTCTTCAAGCGGACGGAAAGACAATAACTCAAGGTAGCGCCACATTAAATCATCTGAAATCGACATAATTTTGCCGAACATTTCATTAGCAGGCTCACTCACACCAATATAGTTATGCGCCGACTTAGACATTTTCTTAACGCCGTCTAACCCTTCAAGCAGCGGCATCATAATCACAGTTTGTGGTTTTTGTCCTTCGGCTTTTTGCAGTTCGCGACCCATCAATAAATTGAATTTTTGATCTGTACCGCCCAATTCAACATCAGCCTGTAACGCAACAGAATCATAGCCTTGCAACAATGGGTACATAAACTCGTGGATCGCAATCGATTGGCCTGATGCATAACGCTTTTTAAAGTCGTCACGTTCCATCATACGGGCAACCGTTTGTTGCGATGCCAAACGGATCATACCAGCAGCGCCTAATGGCTCTAACCAGCTAGAGTTAAATTCGATACGGGTTTTAGCAGGGTCTAAAATTTTATAAACCTGCTCTTTATAGGTTTCAGCGTTAGCAAGCACTTGCTCACGGGTTAACGGAGGACGAGTACTGTTTTTACCACTTGGATCACCAACCATACCGGTAAAATCACCAATCAAGAAAATCACTTCGTGACCTAGCTCTTGAAAAGTACGCATTTTATTTAAAATAACCGTGTGACCTAAGTGAATATCAGGAGCGGTAGGATCTGCACCTAACTTGATGCGTAATGGACGCCCTTCTTTCAGTTTCTCAAGCAAATCCGCTTCAAGTAATATCTCATCGGTGCCACGCTTAATTTCTGCCAATACTTGATCTAAATTCGCCATCTCTACTGCAACTCCTAGGGCTTGCACAAAAAATAAAGAGGTCTATGTTACTTGTTAGCCACGGCAAATGAAAGAGTGTACACTTAGCAGATAATAACACGAGAGAGAAATTGGTACCTGAGTCAATGGCAAAGCTTCTAACTTTATTCACATTGTTGCCAAAAGCACATCAAATCACCCTGTCTTTATTGGTGATGTTAACCACGATTATTCTGATGTTTCCATCGGAAGACGCACAAGCCTCTAAACAAACCCAAATAGTAAGCCAAACAAATGATAAAGATGCGTTAGAAACCAATAGCGATTATTCCGTGCCACTGGCATTTAGAACACCTACGGCACCCAAAATTGATAAAAATGATGCCGATGCTGAAGAAATCGCTGACAATATTTTTGTTAACGACACATTACCACCACAACAATTAGGTGATTCATCTGACGATGTGTCAGAAACACCTGATGATGAAGCCTTTGCTCAGCATATTGCAATGTTACGCACGCGCCCAGAGGGCATTGACGGTGTGATTCATGATATCGACAATCAAGTCGCTAAACAAAAAGCAAAAATAACTCAGCAAGCTAGTAACGATGATTACACAGTAGAATATTACGAAGTGGCAAAAGGCGATACCTTAGGTGGTTTATTCAGCCGTGCAGGCCTTAGCGCTAAAGATGTATACGACATCACCCAACTGCCTTTAGCAAAAAAGAATTTACTCACTATTATGCCAGGTGAAGAAATCGCCATTAGCAAAAATGAGTTAGGTGAATTAAAAGAACTCAGTTACCGCATGGACAAGGTGTCAACCTTAGTGATCAGCCATAACAATGATCGCTATAAAGAAGTGGTTAACACCAAAGAAGTTGAAAATCGTACTTCATTTATCACCGCCACCATCAAAAGCAATTTTTGGAATGCAGCAGCAGATGCAGGCTTGTCTGGCAATCATATTATGGAACTGGCCAATATTTTTGGCTGGGACGTCGACTTTGCGTTAGATATTCGTAAGGGCGATCATTTTTCATTATTGTTTGACCAAGAATATGCCGACGGCCAATTTTTACGTAATGGCAATATTTTAGCCGCTGAATTTATCAACCAGGGTGAGCGTTACACTGCCATACGTTATACCGATGGTGAATATTATTCAGAAAACGGCAACAGCATGCGCAAAGCTTTTTTACGCTCTCCAGTCGATTTTAAATATGTCAGCTCAAACTTTAACCCACGCCGTTTACACCCAGTAACAGGGCAAATTAAAGCCCACCGTGGAGTGGATTATGTTGCTGCGATTGGCACCCCAATTAAAGCTGCTGGTAAAGGCAAGGTGATTGAGTCTGGTTATAACCAATTTAATGGTAACTATGTGTTTATTAAACACAATGAAACCTATACAACGAAATACCTGCACTTAACTAAGCGCAAAGTAAATCGTGGTGACACAGTCAAACAAGGGCAAGTAATTGGTACTTTAGGTAAAACCGGTCGGGTTACCGGCGCTCATTTACATTACGAGTTTATTGTTAATGGTGTGCACCGTAATCCACGCACGGTAGATTTGCCTAAATCAATGCCGATTAATCGCAGTGAAAAAGGCAAGTTTACCTCCTTGAGTAAACAGCTAATGGCGCAACTCAAATCAAACCAACAGCAGCAATTGGCTAGTAATTAATTGCTCGCGGCTTCTATTCAGAGAGAATTTCATGTCTAAGCCAGAATATTTTATCGGCCTTATGTCAGGCACAAGCATGGACGGTGTTGATGCCGTGCTAGTTGACTTTGCCGGTGAGCACCCAAGGTTAATTGCAGGCCACACGGAAGCCATTCCGAGCCATTTGTTAAAAGGCTTACAGCGTTTGTGTCAGCCCGCTGTTGATGATGAAATAAACCGATTAGGACGGCTTGACCGCAGCGTGGGCAAGTTATTTGCTCAGGCGGTCAATAACTTGCTCGCTAAAACTGAAGTGAAGCCTGAACAAATCATCGCCATAGGGTCGCACGGACAAACCGTGCGCCATATGCCAAACCTAGAAATGGGCTTTACCCTGCAAATTGGCGACCCAAATACCATTGCTATTGAAACCAACATTGATGTAATTGCCGACTTTAGGCGCAAAGATATTGCGCTTGGTGGACAAGGCGCGCCTTTAGTGCCGGCTTTTCATCAACAGGTATTTGCCCAAGCTGGCCACACCCGAGTCATTTTAAACATTGGCGGTATCGCTAATGTGACCTATTTACCCGGAAACAGTGATGACGTGCTTGGTTTTGATACCGGCCCAGGTAACACCCTGATAGATTACTTTGTTCATCAAAATTTAGGTCATGCATTTGATGAAGATGGCGCATGGGCTGCATCAGGCGAAACCAATGCGGCATTTCTTAAGCAACTATTATCGCATTCATATTTCGCGTTATCTGCGCCTAAAAGTACCGGCAGAGAATTGTTTAACCAAGCCTGGCTTGAGCAGCAATTAGCAGAATATAGCCATTTAGATCAAGAAGATATTCAGTCAACATTACTCGATTTAACTTGTCACAGTATTGCTAATGACATTAATAAGCTGTCAGCTACCGGTGAGCTATTTGTGTGTGGTGGCGGCGCACTGAACACTGAATTAATGCAACGTTTAACGCAATTGGTTCCTGGTTACAAAGTAGATACAACCGCAGCATTAGGCGTTGATGCTAAATGGGTAGAAGGCATTGCCTTTGCGTGGCTAGCAATGCGTCATCATAATGACTTACCAGCTAATTTACCGGCAGTAACCGGTGCTTCACGCCCAGCCGTTCTTGGTGGCCGTTACCGAGCAAGATAACTTTTTCAATGCGGTTGTCGATGTTATGATGAGCGCAAATTTGCTCAGCTCTTTGGGTTGGCAAAGTCTTTACTAAATAATGAGAGTTAATATGAGCAACAAAGCCAAAAGTGTATCAGAACTAATGAATCTAACCCCAGAGGGTCGTTACGATTACATGGTTGAGCAAGTTAAAGCCGAGCAAACAATTTGGACCCTGCAAGATCAAGATGGCTGCGTGATGTTAACCACCGAAGATGAAGACTGCATTCCAATGTGGCCATCAGAAGAAACCGCCGCACTTTGGGCCGTTGACGAATGGAATGAGTGTGAGCCATTAGCTATTCCGTTATCTGAATTCCAGGAACGTTGGGTTAGTGGTATGGAAGATGACGACCTATTTATTGCCGTTTTCCCAGTGCAAGAAGATTTAGGTGTTGTTGTACCACCCTATGAAGTGAATGAACGTTTAACGCCAAAATCACACGCTAAGCATTAGTCTGTATCCAGTGAGTAAAACATAATGACTCAGGACACACATCAACCCAATACGACGCCAGATGAAGTCAAACCGCATTTACCCAAACGCCTGATTGCGTTAATGCTGGCGTATGTTATCGCTGCAGTGGCAGGGTTAATGTTGGCGCAATCGCTAGCTGAACTCAGTGCAATGTTCAGTATTTTAACGCTTATGCTAGTGTTGGGTATTATAGGTAGGCAAAAAGCAGCACTTTATTTATTACGCACTTATAGTCTGCTGCAATTAGTGCTGTACAGTATGATGCCAATCATCATGTATGATCCAGATAACCTTGATGCCGGCCCAACCACCATGGACTTTGGTTTGTTTCAAAGTGTGGTGCCAGAGTGGCTTATCTATAGTGTTTTTATCGCTTTAGGTATGTTGCAAGTGTGGATTAGCTTTAATGCCAAGGTAAAAACCTGGTTCAAGCCGCGTGTTAACTTTAATATTATTGCCAGTTAATACGCACAAAAAAGCCGTCGCAAGACGGCTTTTTTTATTAGCTCGTTATAATAAATATTAAAAACGATTACACCGAGAAACTTGCTCCACAACCACAGGTTGTTGTTGCATTAGGGTTCTTAACAAAAAAACGAGACCCTTCAAGACCAGATGTATAATCCACTTCGCCACCCATAAGATATTGAAGACTCATTGGATCAACCACAAGTTGCACACCTTGCTTTTCAATAGTGAAGTCACCTTCGTTGACTTTTTCATCGAATGTAAAGCCATACTGAAAACCAGAGCAACCACCACCTGTAACGTACACACGCAGTTTTAATTCAGGATTCTGTTCTTCTTCTAACAGCCCTTTTACCTTAGTTGCTGCAGCATCGGTAAATTGGATCGGCATTGCTGCATCAGTTTGTTCAGTCATTACTACCTCTTACTTCGGTTTCTACTGAGAATTATCCTTTACCTGACTATTTTGTTCAAGTATTACCCGCAGTTCTTTTTCACCCATTAATAGCTCTGGCACATTATAAGTTTGTTCAATGGACCCGCCTTTAACACCACGACTGGCATTGACAGTCACTTTAACGGCTATCTTTTGTAAACTAAAACCCGCAGGCAAAACGATATCGCTGTCCATAATTTGAAAATAACTAAATTCAAATGCTAATTTTTTATTAAGCAGCTTATTTAAATTAAGCGAACTGGCCTTGCCATTTTGGCTTCCGATAAGGGTCACTTCTGCGTTAGCTTTCACTTTGGTTTTGCGTTTTTGCAATTGCGTTAACACGATACGTAGTTGAAAACGCTCCGCACTTGCGCCTTGCACTAACTCAACCGTGTTAATGGCCACACCTTCAGCGTCGGCATCAGTCACCATAACACTGCGATAAAACGCCAGTTCTTTTTCGAGCGTTTTTTGTTCAACAAGCTGACGGCTGAACATATCTTGCATTTCTTTATTGGCGTTTTCAGCAATACTTAGAGCCAAATTTCGACTGGCTAACACTTGAGCTTGCTCGTCGAGCTGTTGTAATAATTTGCGTTTACCACTGGCACTGTTAGGCGTGGCTTCTGGCGCAAATGACAGCCAAACATTATAACTGACGGCGCCTAACAAAAAAGACACGAACATAAGGCTGAGTAAGTATTTGCTCGAAGTCCGATTTTTACGCTCTAAAACTTGCAGTCTGTCTAACCAACGGTGATAATTTAACATTAGGTAACAACCTTTTAAAGAATACAAATGCCACTCAGCTTAGAGTCATACTGTGCAGTTTAAGATAAATAAAGTCGCTATTATTCACGCCAAAAGAGCTGCGCGCAAATATCTGCATAACGAATTTAGAGATAAATTATCTCAAGCCAAAATTAGTGTACAACTTTGTGCACTTGCTCTGCTGTTTGCAATTATTGCATCAATCGTCATCATTTTATTTCGCCTAAGTTTACTTTGGGCTGAACAATATCTGCTTTCTGACACCAATACCATCAGTTCAACATTAACTGATTGGCGAAGTTACCTACCGCTAATGGGTGCTGCATTAATATGGCTATTGTCATTAATAGGGTCAAAGCGCTATCGCCGAATGGGAATAGCCTATGTATTGCACCGGTTTAAGTTACATTATGGCAAGGTGCCACTACAGTCGGCGGCTGGGCAATTTTTTCAGGCATTAATCGCATTAATGACTAACTTTTCGGTCGGTAAAGAAGGACCCGCTATTCATCTCGGTGCAGTGAGCGCCAGTGTGATGGCGGAAAAATTCAGCCTACCAGATAACAGCGTGCGTATTATGTGTGCTAGCGGCATTGCCGCAGGGATTGCCGCGATCTTTAATGCGCCATTGGCAGCAGTATTATTTGTATTTGAGGTCATTGTTCGCGAATACAAAATCCACTATTTCTTCCCGATTATGCTTTCAGCAATTTGTGGTGCGGTATCAAGCCAGCTCGTTTTTGGTAATGTGCATGAGTATGATCTTATCAATGTTATTCGCATTCCACTCGACCACTACCCGATATTGCTTATTGGTGGCGTAGTGCTTGGTTGTGTAGCTGCACTGTTTAACTTCTCATTGTTAAGCGTTACCGCTAAAGGGCAAAAGTGGCCATTAATTTACCGATTATTTATTGCGGCTACATTCACGACCTTGATTGGGTTAGTGATGCCTCAAGCCCTTGGTTCGGGTGACTTTGCCATTCACGAAGCCATTATTGAAGATCCTAATTTATTATTTTTAATCGCTCTGTTGTTTGCAAAAATGCTGGCGACCGTTGCCGCAATAGGCTTTGGCGTGCCGGGAGGGTTAATCGGCCCGCTCTACGGCATAGGGGCTTTAGTTGGCGCCATTTTAGCGATTTTAAGCAGCCTGATATTCCCATCCATTGCGCCTTATGTGGGGTTATATACTGTCATCGGCATGACTGCCATGATGGGAGTATGTTTAAGCGCCCCTTTAGCGGCATTAGTTGCCCTGCTTGAGCTAACCAACGATGCATCGATTATTCTCCCCGCGATGTTTATTACCATCCCGGCTTTTCTGGTTGCCTATCAGGGCTTTAATACTAGCTCAATATTCTTAAAACAATTAGATATTATGGGGCTTGGTTACAAGGTTGCACCGTTAAACCAGGGCTTACAAAAGAAAGGGGTTAGAGTATTAATGGACCGGCGCTTTGTGATCGTCAATGACGATGATGAACTGCTGCTTGAAGTGCTTAAGCGTGCAGAAGGACGTCCCGTTTTAGTCCGAAATAACAAGGGCCAAATCGAAATGTTACGCCTAGAAATGCAATCATTTGAAGATTCAACAACCCTGTCTCGTCACCCTATGCCTGGGTTGCCAGACAGCGCTACGCTCAATGAAGCCTATGAAGCGCTAGCCGCTAAACGCTCAGGCGAGGTGTATATTTATCGAGACAGCCCTAATAACCCTAACGGTCAAAAAGTGGTTGGGGTGATCAGTTGGTCTAATTTATTGCAAGAGATCCGCTCAGGACAAATTTAACCATACTGGAATGGGTATTCTTAACACGCCGCCAAGGCCAAATATGTTAAGTCTTCTTTGCCCCCTTACGGTCCTATTTCGTAACAAGTGATTCTTGTTGGGTATATTTATCTGTTGTTTATTTTCTGCTACAATTTTGCCTCAGCCACATTATAAAAAAACCGATAAATACCCTATAAATAACGGTAAAATAACCTGCTTTTTAATGGATATTTTACCCTACACTCTGGAAATCAGGCTGATGATGCAGTTCGAAGGTTCACATATCCTTTCCGTAAACCAGTTAGATCTGGATTCGATAAACACTATTTTTAACATTGCTAACAAAATGACGCCCTATGCGTTGCGTGAAAAACGCACCAAGGTATTAGAAGGCGCTATTTTGGGCAATTTGTTTTTTGAACCCAGCACCCGTACTCGCGTCAGCTTTGGCTGTGCGTTCAACTTACTTGGTGGTCATGTTCGCGAAACCACCGGGATGGCATCATCGTCGTTATCAAAAGGTGAGTCGCTATACGATACCGCTAGAGTACTGTCGACTTATTCAGACGTTATCGCCATGCGCCACCCTGACGCCTATTCGGTAAAAGAGTTTGCCGAGGGTAGCCGAGTTCCTGTGATTAATGGTGGCGACGGCCCCAACGAGCACCCAACTCAAGCCTTACTTGATTTATTTACCATCAAAAAAGAATTAAGCCATTCAGGCATGGGCATCGACGGAATGCACATCGCGATGGTAGGTGATTTAAAATATGGCCGCACAGTCCATTCGTTATCGCGCTTACTTTGCATGCATAAAGACATTCAGTTCACATTGATATCACCAAGTGAACTAGCAATGCCTGACTATGTGATCGCCGACATTGAAAATGCTGGCCATAAGATCACAATAACCGAACAACTTGAAGGTAATTTGCATCAAGCAGATATTTTGTACTTAACCCGCATTCAAGAAGAGCGTTTTCCGTCACAAGAAGAAGCTAATAAGTATCGCGGCAAGTTTCGCTTAAATCACAATATTTATACGCAACATTGCAAATCAAATACCGTGATCATGCACCCATTACCGCGAGACTCGCGCGCACAGGCAAACGAGCTCGACAATGATTTAAACAGCCACCCAAGTTTGGCTATTTTTAGACAAGCCGATAACGGCTTACTTATCCGTATGGCACTTTTTGCATTAACACTTGGGGTTGAAAACCAACTCGAAAAGTATGAGTGCCCAGTAAACTGGTATTCACGTAAAGCCGATAGATAATTGGCACAATATTAAGGATTAGACATGACCCGTTCCGAAGTCTTATTTGAACAGGCTAAAAAGACCATTCCAGGTGGCGTTAACTCACCCGTTCGTGCCTTTAATGGTGTTGGTGGTTCGCCGTTATTTATCGAAAAAGCCGATGGCGCTTATATTTTCGATGCTGACGGTAAAAAATATATCGACTATGTGGGTTCATGGGGACCGATGATTTTAGGCCATAACCACCCTAAAATCCGTCAAGCGGTATTAGCGGCTGTTGAAAATGGTTTATCTTTTGGTGCACCGACAGAATTAGAAGTCAAAATGGCTGAAAAAGTCATTTCTATGGTGCCATCAATGGAACAGGTTCGTATGGTGAGCTCAGGGACTGAAGCCACCATGAGTGCCATTCGTTTAGCGCGCGGCTTTACAAACCGCGACAATATTTTAAAGTTCGAAGGTTGTTACCATGGCCATGCAGACTGCTTACTGGTTAAAGCAGGCTCTGGCGCATTAACACTTGGCCAGCCAAGCTCGCCAGGTATTCCTGAAGATTTTGCAAAGCACACATTAACTGCTACTTATAATGATCTTGATTCTGTTCGAGCCATATTCGAACAATACCCACAAGATATCGCCTGTATCATCCTTGAGCCGGTTGCTGGCAACATGAACTGCATTCCGCCTGTAGAAGGTTTTTTACAAGGTTTACGCGCTATTTGTGACGAGTTTGGCGCCTTATTAATCATCGACGAAGTGATGACAGGTTTCCGGGTTTCGATGAGCGGTGCCCAGGGTTTCTATGGCGTTAAGCCAGACTTAACCACACTAGGTAAAGTGATTGGCGGTGGTATGCCAGTAGGTGCTTTTGGTGGCCGTAAAGATGTAATGCAATTTATTGCGCCTACAGGCCCTGTTTATCAAGCGGGTACGTTATCAGGCAACCCAATTGCAATGACCGCAGGTTTAGCGCAAATGGATGCCTTGTGTGAACCAGGCTTATACGATGCACTTGCAGATAAAACCAAACGTGTCGCAGAAGGCTTTAAAGCCGCAGCTGACAAACACGGTATTCCATTAAGCATTACTTATGCAGGCGGAATGTTTGGTTTCTTCTTCACAGAAGATAAAAATCCAATGACCTCTTTTGCTCAAGTCACAAAATGCAACATGGAGCATTTCCGTCACTTCTATCATGCCATGCTAGACGAAGGCGTGTACTTAGCACCGAGTGCCTATGAAGCCGGCTTCTTGTCTATGGCCCATGGCGATGAAGAAATTGCATACACCTTAGCAGCTGTCGACCGTGTTTTTGCTGCAATGAAATAACCTAAATACAGTTAACCTTATTTAGGTTAACAAGTGTGGTCACAAAAAGGATAAACGATGCGTCGTCTATCCTTTTTTTGCATTTATCTTACCTTCCCTATCTTGTGACATCAGTATTCAAAATAACCAACCAGATTTTGATCAAAATTAACAAAATAACTGTGATCTGTATTGCGAAAATAGTTGCGGTGTGATTTGATCGCCTCGCCAAACGGAAGCTTAATTTAATCTTAAAATGAGATTAAATTAGGTTAGCAAAAATTCTCGGTAATGCTCTTGATTACCTACAACATACAGTTGGAATTGCAGTCATGCTAGAAACCTTTCTAATCTCACTTGCGGTGCTTGCGCTGTTAAGTATTGTGCTCGAAGAAGTTACCCATATAAACAAAGCTAAAACGACTTTATTTTTAGGCTGTATTGCTTGGATCACCCTCTTTATTGTCTCTGGTAGCCCAGAAAACAGCAAAGTGGTTAGTGAGCAACTCAATGAAAACTTACTTGAAATTGCCACTCTATGGTTATTTTTAATGTCTACCATGACCTTTGTGGCATACCTTAATGCTAAGGGTATGATCCAGGTAATGGTTCAAAAAATCTTTCCACAACAAGTCTCTGTGCGTATGTTGATGTTGCAAGTGGGTATGTTTTCACTAGTGTTATCAACATTTTGTGACAACGTCACCGCCACTTTAGTGTCTTTAGGCTTACTCACCACCTTTAATTTAGACAAGCAAATGCGCCGCCGCATGGCAGTGTTAATTATTTTTGCGGTCAACTCTGGTGGTGTTGCGTTAATCACAGGCGATGTGACTACTCTGATGATTTTCCTTGCTGGCAAAGTCGACATTTCTGAATTACTCATTCTGTTTATTCCAGCGAGTTTCAGTGTATTATTACTAGCGATTTTGTTCTCACTTAAAGCTGAAGGGCGAGTAAGCACCTCACCCATCGAACAAAGCTACAGTACGGTTGATATTGTCATTGGCTTAATTTTCTTTATCACCATTATTTTAACCATGGTGTTAAACGTGCTCTTTGGTGTTCCTCCTGTTTTAACCTTCTTATTTGGCTTGTCTGTTATGTTCTTAGTCGGGCGCACCAGTAAAAGTAATAAAGAAGAAGTACAGGTATTAGAATATATTCGCCAGGTTGAGTTTGATACCTTGTTATTCTTCCTCGGTATTTTGCTATTAGTTGGTATGCTTAAAGAAATTGGAACGCTTACCCTATTAACAGACGTTTACAGCATGTATAACCCAAGCATTTCTAACTTCTTTACCGGGATGGGTTCTGCATTAATAGACAACGTGCCATTAACCGCTGCACTATTAAAAGCCGACCCTATACTGAGTACAGCACAGTGGTTAGGCTTAACATACGCTGTGGGTGTGGGTGGTTCGCTATTAATTATTGGTTCTGCCGCCGGCATTATTGCCATGAGCAAAGTAGAAGAACTCACCTTTGTGAGTTACTTAAAATATGTACCCGCTTTGTTGTTATGCTATTGCTTAGGTTATGGATTAACCTTGTTTTTAGCTAACACCATTTACGGCTAATCAGGATAAATAAGTGATCAGAGATTACGTAGGAAAAATCGCTTAGAATAAGGCAGAAATTGCAGCGAGCTCGTTGTACTACCTTCAAAATGTCTAACGACATTATAAGCGATGTTAACCTGTAAGAATGATCACATTCTTGTGCTAGTTGGAACACTCTGTTTAAAATAAAAAAGGCGCGACAGCGCCTTTTTTATTAGCCATTGTATTGATTAACCTGAACTATTTCGTCATGCTCGCGCAGTTATACCATTTCCATTAATTATGTGACCAATCAGATAATTAGTGGAATTGGTATTATTAAATTGCCGGGACTCTAAACTGCTGCCCCTGAATATCTAACACAATATCTCGAGGACGAATTTCAATAATCGTCAGCTTATTTTTAATCATGTCACCTTGTTGTAGTTCAATTCCATCGACATTTAACCAACGATTACTTGGCTCGGTGGCGTATACGTGTGCGACAACATTAAATTCAGGCACCTGTAATTGCACACTAGCAGGTAAATCACCATAGCTAGGGATCTGCTGATTGTTCGGTCTTGGAATTGGATCCAGCTTGGCTTCTGTTACTTGCTGATTTGCTGACTGTTCAAATTCAACCTCTTTTAGAGCAGTTTCAAACGCTGCCATTAAGTTATTACGCTCATCAATAGACGGTGCTTTTACAGAAGCAAAATCGACATCTTGTGCAGCGGTTTGTACCTGTAATCGCAACGCTTCTAGCTCAGCAAGTCCACGCTGATTCGCATTTGCACCCAATATAATAGGCTCTTGTTGTTGCGAAGACGTGTATTGAGGCTCATAAAGCGCATTTTCGGTGTCGGCTGATGTCGATTCTGTTGACTGGGTGGGCATATTCCCATTGCTAGAATATAAATACGGATCAGCTGCAGGCTCAACATACGCGTTATTTGCAGCAACGGATGCATTAGCGTAATGATTAAATGGTTTAGCGATAGGCAATGCCACTTTACCGGCTAAACGTATATCGTCATTGGTTGCGTTGTCTTGCCTAGCAGGCTGTTGAGTTTCAGCAGCGGGATTCATCGCAACAGGGCTAATTACAACAGGACTGGCTACAACAGGCTCGGAGTCAGTATCAGTCTTTGTGTGCCCGAGTAATGACGACGTTGACGGTTGTAATAACACACTCATTCCCCACGCAGCACCAATCCCCACGATGATTGCACCGGCAAGTACTGTATATTTAGTTAATTTGCTTTTTTGTCGCGAAGGCAAAGAAGGCTGAATCGACGGCATAGATAACAAATCCGCCACATCACCCTGCTGCTGTTTTTTTCGATTAACGGCATCCAATAAAATAGACATTAACGACTTACCTCAGCGGTACTTAATCTCGGCCCCTGCTGACTTAAATATAAATTAAGCTGTACTAACGTTTGATTACCGGCAATGCCATCTGGTTTTAAACCATGTTGGCGTTGAAATGCAATAAGTTGCTGCTCAAGTTCACTATCAAACTGCGTCAACAACCTTGCCGGCCGTTGGTTGACTAATGCCAAGCTGTTTTCAAGCCATTGCACTTGTGACAAGCTCGAAGTCTGGCCAATCTCACGAGGTAAAACACTATCAGGTTGCCACAAAATTTCGAAGGTGCCGCTAAAATGACGATCAAACCAATCTTTATTTACCCAAAATTGTTGCTCACCTAATTGCAATAAAATCTGTTCAGCTTGGCGCTCAACAATAACACCATAAAACACATTGGCTTGACTGTCTTGCAGGTACACTACCGCAGGATAATTAAGTCGCATAATACTGTGCCAATTCCCCTGCTGTTGATAACAGGCCAATTGTTGTTGCTGAGCAGCCTGACAGGCAGATAAACCAATAATAGGTTGCTTATTCCAAAGGCCAAATAATCCGGCAAATGCATTGTCGATACTGCTACTTTGTAACATAGCTTGACGCAAAATTTGCTGTTCGGCATTCGCAGCTGGCGAAGCTTGTACAGGTTGTTGCACCACAGAATCTGCTACATTGGTGGGCTGGGCATCTTTCATCGTTGCCGATGGTACAGACGCTGTGGCTTGAGGTAATACAGCAGCGGTCTGGTTATTGCTCTCATCTGCCGTGTGATTAAACCAATAAAAAGATAACCCAAACGCCAATACCAGGGCTGCGGCGGCAACAAAAGGCCAGCGTTTATCGTTAGAAATATCAATATCGCCAAGCACCTCAATCGCTGCTTGATTGACCATCTTATGATCTATCGGCACTTTAACTTGGCCATAGCCCGCCATCAAAGCGCGTTCACACAATAAGTTAGTTAATCTTGGGATCCCCCCGAATGCTTATGTAATGCAGCAATGGCCTTGCGGGTAAATAAGGGTTCGTGACGACCCGCGACCTGTAATCTATGTTGCACGTATAAGGCTAGTTCTTCTTTATCTAGTGGCAACAAATGATAACGAGCGGTGATCCGCTGTGCCAACTGCCGTAAGTCTTGACGTTTAAGTAACTGTTGAAGTTCAGGTTGACCAATTAAAATAACCTGCAATAACTTTTTGGTATTGGTTTCTAAATTTGTCAGTAAACGCAACTGCTCTAATACTTCCGAACGCAAATGCTGCGCCTCATCAATAATCAGCACTGTATTACGACCATTTTTATGATTATTGAGTAAATACATGCTGATAAGATCAGTCAGCTGCTTGAGGGTTGGGTTTTCTCCATACTTAATTTCAAGTTCATCGCACAAGGTGGCCAGCAACTCAAGTTCGGTCAGAGATGGGTTAAGAATAAAGGCTGTGTCGGTATTTTCTGGAATTTGCTGTAATAAACAGCGTGACACTGTGGTTTTACCTGTGCCCACTTCGCCGGTTAGCAATACGAAACCACCGGTTTCACCAAGTCCATAGGTTAAGTGAGCCAGCGCTTCACGATGGCGGTCGCTTAAGAACATATAATGTGGGTTAGGCGCAATTGAAAACGGATTATCATTTAATCCATAGAAGGCTTTATACATTCGACCAAAAATCCTTATTTGAAACTGACGGCTCACGTTAATGCTTGTGTCATTACTTGTCAAAAGTTAGCCGTGAAAATCTAACTCTGGTAATATTTAAGCCACTTATTATTACACGTTGTGGTACGCCATGAAGATTTATTTAGTCGGCGGGGCCGTACGCGATAACCTGCTAAAACAAACTGTTGTCGACAAGGATTATATGGTTGTTGGCAGTAGTGTAGAAGAAATGCTAGCACTAGGTTATCAGCAAGTAGGCAAAGACTTCCCGGTGTTTTTACACCCCAAAACGCAACAAGAATATGCATTAGCCAGAACGGAGCGTAAAACCGGTAACGGTTATCAAGGCTTTAGTTGCGATGCCAGCAAAGCTGTAACGCTCGAGGATGATTTACTGCGCCGTGATTTAACCATTAATGCCATCGCCCAAGACGAACAAGGCACACTTTATGACCCCTACAATGGCGCGGCCGATATTGAGGCTAAAATTCTTCGCCACGTGTCTGCTGCATTTGTAGAAGATCCATTACGGGTGTTACGGGTGGCTCGATTTGCCGCTCGCTTTAATCACTTAGGCTTTACTATCGCCTCAGAAACCCAGCAATTAATGACCGACATTGCCAACAGCGGTGAGCTTGAGCACCTGACGCCTGAGCGCGTATGGCAAGAATGCGATAAAGCACTTAGCAGCCAAAACCCACAGATCTTTTTTGAGGTATTAAGACAATGCCAGGCACTTAAGGTGTTATTTCCTGAAATCGATTCGCTTTTTGGAGTACCACAACCTGAAAAATGGCATCCAGAAATAGACACAGGTATTCACACATTAATGGTGCTACAACAAACAAGCTTGTTAACACACAATAAAGCGGTACGTTTTGCTGCCCTAGTTCACGATGTAGGCAAAGCACTCACACCAAAACAAGATTGGCCAAAGCACTATGGTCACGGGCAAAAAGGCTTACCTGTCATTAAAAAAATGTGTGCACGGATCAAGGTCCCAAATGAATATCGGGATTTAGCACTACTCGTTAGCGACCAACATCAAAATATTCATAACGCCTTTGAACTTAAAGCAGAAACCATAATCAAATTGTTCGATAAAGCAGATTTGTGGCGAAAACCACAACGTTTGACCGACTTATTAACCTGTTGTCATGGCGATATCAGAGGTCGCACGGGGTTTGAACAAGCATCCTATCCACAAGCTGAATATTTACAGCAGTGTTATAAGCTAGCAGTCCAAGTCGATGTTCAAGCAATCATTGCTGCAGGCCATCAGGGAGCCGCCATAAAAGCCGAATTACAGTTAGCACGAACTCTGGTTGTTAATAACTTTAAATTACAATTGGTTAAACACTAACAAATATGTTACAAAATGCTGTCAGTTTATTTATGATAAAAAGCGAAAAAATGCATTTTTTAACGGTAAATAGGCAATAAATCACTAAGATTTATATAAAATCGATAAATAATAATCCTTTTTAGCCTACATACTTGCAATTTTCATTTATTTCGCTATTTTAAGTGAATATTCTTTTGTTTGCCTATAGCAAATAAAAAAAACTATGACATAATTACGCCGTTGCAAAGGCACACGCCGTTGCACTATTTAACAACCTATATATTAAGGGATTTACCCATGAACAAAAAAGTACTGATGATTGCTGGTGTTGCGATGACTGCTTTATTAGGTGGTTGTGCTAACACTACTGCTTTAGAAGAAAGCGTAGCAAACCTAGGTAACAAAGTTGATCAACTATCAGCAGAAGTTGGTTCTTTAAAGTCTGAGCAAAGCAAGCTATCTGCCGATGTTAAAGGCGCTAAAGCTGCTTCTATGGACGCACAAGCCGAAGCTAAACGTGCTAACGACCGTTTAGACAACATGGCTTCTTCTTACAAAAAGTAAGAATTGCTATTAAAAATTAGCTTATATTAATAGGTTGATTATTAGGGCTTGATTGTTGATTTACTACCTAGGTAGCTTTCAACATCAAGCCTTAATTATTTGTGGCGTTAATTATTTGTGGCGTTAATGACTTCTGCAAATGAAACATGTCTAAGCATTACCTCTCAGCACCTGCATTACGACGTCATCCATCTCAATTTTTTACTTTATCTATCCTGCATTATTCAGCTATATTCATGACAAACAACCATTAACCAGCCATAAGAGTATCTACATATTGGCTGTTGTTAAGCACGTTACTATTGTTGACGTTTTTTCAATACAATCACTTGCCAATCAAACTCCAGTGAAGATATCGCGGTAGATTTGATTTGATGGATTAACTCATCATTTGCTCGCCATCCAAACACCGACATATCCAATAAAGTGAATGCTTGCTCGCCTGTTACAGGTTGAGTGAAAGTGACCTGCTGCAAAGATTCAACTTCAAGCTCATTCGGTAAATTTAGCTGCAATGGCTTTTCAATTAAATCTGGATAAACTTGCTGCTTTATTTGCCATAAATGACGAACGCCTGGCTGTAACAACACAATTCGGCCATCATCTTTAAGCACTCTAATGCACTCTTTACCCTTTATTGGAGAGTCTAGTACGGTGATCAAATCAATCGACTGGCTTGCAAAAGGGAGCTTCTTCATTGCTGCTAAGATTAATTTTGCCGGAGTTTGTGCCTTAGCTGCTGCAAATATTGCATTCTCAGCATCGGTTATCCCCCAATGCTCACACACAATCCCTGCCTCGGAGACAGCCGGCACCAATTGACGAAGGTAGTAACCGTCTGCACATTGATAATCAAGATGCTCAAACGTATGTCGCTCTGTGCTATGTAACACACTTAACAGGCTTGCATCTAATTGGTTAATCAAGGGTGCAAATAGCCCTGACTCTAACAAAAAATGCCTGGCACGCATTTGCTGGCGCGACAAAACTTGAGGTTTAGTTTTTCTATTACTCAATAACGGCCAATAACCTTGGGCATGTTTATCAAAGTGGTGTTTATTGTCACAATAAAACCCTAACGAAGCTTGATGTTGTTTTATGG
This sequence comes from Shewanella inventionis, assembly GCF_019931735.1. Taxonomy (NCBI): domain Bacteria; kingdom Pseudomonadati; phylum Pseudomonadota; class Gammaproteobacteria; order Alteromonadales; family Shewanellaceae; genus Shewanella; species Shewanella inventionis. The sequence continues at coordinate 4,157,113 of NZ_CP082926.1, forward strand.
GCGTTGCGCACACTGGACATAATAGCGGTAGTGTCATTGTTGACCTTTACTCGAAAATTCGATTATCTGAAATAAAAACAAAAAACGGGTCTGATACCCGTTTTATTAATTTAACAACTGCCTAAAAATGGCCTAAAGGTAAAGCATTCCCAGCAATAAACCACCTAATAATAGGCGATAAATCACAAAGGGTGTCATACCTATCTGGCTAATAAACTTTAAGAAATAATGAATACATAAATAGGCTGCAATAAATGACACCACAATACCTAGGCTAAGGGCTTGGTAATCAATCAATGCTGGGCTTTCGACTAAATCTTTTGTGACCAATAAGGCCGCCCCAAAACTCACAGGGATCGACATTAAAAACGAAAAACGCGCTGCGGCCTCACGAGTTAACCCAAGCATTAATGCTGCGGTCATTGTTGCACCTGAACGCGATGTTCCAGGGATTAATGCCATTGCCTGGGCAAGTCCGATTAACAAGGCCTTTTTCCACCCCATTTGAAACTCATTCAATTGCGCTTTTGACATGCGATCGGCCACCCAAAGCAATATACCAAAAACGATAGTCGTGATGGCAATCACTAAGGTGTTCCTGAAATGGGTTTCGATAAAATCTTTCGCCATAAAACCTGCAATTACAGCAGGAATAGTCGCCAAAATAATCCACCAGGCCAGTTTACTTTCTTGGCTATGAGAGCCAGCCAAACTGCCAAACCAAGATTTAGCTAGAGTCACAATGTCATGGCGAAAATAAATTACTACTGCAAACAATGAACCGGTATTAACTGCAACATCAAATGATAATCCTTGATCAGACCAGCCTAAAAGTTGTGACGGTAAAATTAAATGTGCCGAGCTAGAAATCGGTAAAAACTCAGTTAAGCCTTGAATTAATGCCAGCAGAATAACTTGAAGCGTTTCCATATTTGTCCTTGTGGAGAATCACGATTAACGGGTTATAAAATCATTGTTGTTTGCAGTTCACTTGGAAAATCAAATTCAATGGGCCACAGCTTTTGACTTTGTTTGTCAAATGCCAGCCAAAGAGATTGATAACTTTTATTCACTATTGGGTGGTTTAAATTAGGGGCTATTTCGGCTAATGGCCATAATACAAAGGCATTAAATAAAATTTCACCTCTAGGCAACTCTATTGGTTCATCGCAAACCAAATTGTCATACAGCAGTAAATCGATATCTAAGCTTCGCGGGCTAAACTTTTTTTCACTTTTAATACGGCCATTTGCTTGTTCAATACGCTTAAATGTCGCAACCACGTCAGTAATACTCAACTCAGTTTCTGCAGCTGCTACCATGTTTAAAAAATTGGTGCCTTTAAACCCAACAGCTTCGCTTTCAAATACTCGAGATAATTGCAAGGAGCCGAAAGAGTCTTGCAAATCAAGCAAGCCTGCTTTGAGGTGTTGCTCAGGCGAAATATTTGTCCCTAAGCTGATGTAAATACGTGCCATTGGCGAACCTAAATTGCTAATACGAAAATATAAATAGAAACACTGTTAAATACGGCCACGTTCAATCTCCACCCCAACAGAGGTAGCATGAGGAACCGCACCCGGCTTCATCACAACAACTTTAACCCAGGGCACATTGAACTCATCTTGCAAACACTGGGCAATCATTTCTGCCACAGTTTCTATTAATTCTATTGGTTTTTCAGTGATTAATGCTATCAAACGATTAGACACTGTCTCGTAACACAAAGCGTGTTGATAGTCATCGCTTGCTGCTGCAAGACGATTATCCCATGCCATGTCTAAATCAATTAATAATGTTTGATGAAGCTTTTTTTCCCACTCATAAATACCAATTACGGTTTCTATGGCTAACTGACGTATGAGCACTTTATCCATGCAACTATCCACCTTAAACCACTCAAAAAGACCTTAAGATCAGCCTAATCAAACTTAATTATCAATTATATGCTTAATAATACACATTTGGCCTTTTTCCTAATCAATTTAAACAGTAGGATAGGCGCTATTGTGCAATTAACATCACCTGAATCAATTTATTTGAGCCAATAATGTTAACGTGAAGACCGCATCAGTAGATACTGAAAACTTCGGCCTAATAAACGAATGCGCGATGATACCCTAAGAAGAGTAAGGAAACCAATTTGAACACCGTTATTGTCACAATATTGATGATCATCGCCGCGTACTTAGCAGGCTCGATCTCAAGTGCCGTACTGGTTTGTAAAATAAGAGGTTTGCCAGACCCTAGAACCAGCGGCTCAGGCAACCCTGGTGCCACAAACGTGCTGCGTATTGGTGGAGGGAGCTCTGCTGCATTAGTGCTTTTTTTTGACATGCTAAAAGGTGCCCTGCCCTCTTACCTTGGCTACAAAATCGGTCTTGATGCTGCATCATTAGGTTTTATTGCCATAAGTGCTTGTCTTGGTCATATTTTTCCTATCTTTTTTGGGTTTAAAGGCGGTAAAGGCGTTGCCACTGCATTTGGCGCAATGGCCCCTATTGGTGGCGATTTAGCCCTGTGCCTTATTGTCACCTGGATTGTCTTTTTACTGCTTACACGATATTCATCTGTTGCTGCAATGGCAGCAGCGACTTGTGCGCCTTTTTATACCTGGTGGTTAGACGATAGGTTTATTCTTCCTGTTGCAATGCTTTCAACCCTGATTCTCATTCGCCATAAAGACAATATTGGCCGTTTGCGTATTGGTGAAGAGTCTAAAGTTTCTCGAAAAAAATCCATAAAAAAACCTAACTCCACCAAGAGTTAGGTTTTCATATCGCCAAGCTCAAGTTTAATCAACAGCAGGTAAGGTATCTAAAGGCCAGCGAGGTTGTCCTTTCACTGACAATGGCTCAATCTGCCCGGCACGTAAACGCTGTAGCCCCGCAAAAGCAATCATGGCGCCATTATCGGTGCAAAACTCTCCACGAGGATAATACACTTTGCCACCTAAATTGGTCATCATAACCGCCAGTGACTCGCGTAAACGCGTATTTGCACTCACACCGCCAGCAATAACCAAACGCTTATAACCTGTTTGTTTTAAAGCGCGTTTACACTTAATTGCCAATGTATCTACCACGGCCTCTTCAAAAGCACGGGCAATATTAGCACGGGTTTGATGGTCGTCAGGTTCTGCGGCAATGGTGTTAGCCGTAAAGGTTTTTAAACCTGAAAAACTAAAATCTAGACCAGGCCTGTCGGTCATTGGGCGAGGAAACTTATATCCCGCAGGTAATCCTTGTTGAGCCAGTTTGGCCAAACGTGGCCCGCCAGGATAATCTAAACCCATGAGTTTGGCTGTTTTATCAAAAGCTTCACCAGCGGCATCATCAACCGACTCACCTAACACCTGATAACGACCAATGCCTTTCACTTGCACCAACATTGAGTGGCCACCAGACACTAACAGGGCAATAAACGGAAATTCTGGCGCGTCATCTTCAAGCATAGGCGCCAATAAATGGCCTTCCATATGATGAACCCCTACTGCCGGCTTATTCCAAGCGTAAGCTAATGATCGCCCAACGCATGCGCCCACTAATAAGGCACCTATCAGCCCAGGGCCTTTAGTATAGGCAACACCATCAATTTCATTGAGGCCAGAATTAGCTTCTGCTAAAGCCTGCTTAATCAGTGGTACGATTTTACGAACATGATCACGAGATGCGAGCTCAGGCACGACACCACCATAGTCGGCGTGCAATTTAACTTGGCTGTATAGCACATGCGACATTAAGCCTAATTTATCGTCATACACTGCAATCCCAGTCTCATCACAAGATGTTTCTATACCAATAACCCGCATAATCTCTCGTCTTCATCAAAAATATGGCCGCTAATTCTACCTGTGTCAGCATAAATACTCCAATATTTCGGTGTGTAAGCAATAGCGTGTTGATAAATTAATAAAAATGAAAGCATTAAGGCACCGTCAAAGAGAAAATCAATCAGGGGTTTACAAATGGTCGCTGCTCGGTGTAAAATTCCGCACCATTTTAAATAGCCTTTGGTTTGAGTTGAGACACTGCTGTTTAATGTGCTGGCATTTGTTTTTTAACTCATGACAGACAGTGTTGAACTGTAGACTTAGCCAACCAACATAACTACACCTAAGGGGTGATGGCGTATGCCAATTATTAAAGTACGTGAAAACGAACCATTCGACGTAGCTCTTCGTCGTTTCAAGCGCTCTTGTGAAAAAGCTGGTATTTTAGCTGACGTGCGTGCTCGTGAATTCTACGAGAAGCCAACTACTGCTCGTAAGCGTGCCAAAGCTGCTGCAGTTAAGCGTTTAGCTAAAAAGCTTTCTCGCGAAAACGCACGTCGCGTACGTTTATACTAATCTCATTATGAACTTAACCGATCAGCTAAAAGACCAAATGAAAGACGCCATGCGTGCTAAAGATAAAGTGCGCTTGGGGACAATTCGTATGGCACTTGCCGCCATCAAGCAGATTGAAGTGGATACCCGCGAAACGCTGAATGATGAACAAGCGATAGCTGTATTAACCAAAATGGTCAAACAACGTCGTGACTCGATTGCTCAATATGAAGCAGCCAGTCGCCCGGAGTTAGCCGCAGCAGAAGCTGAAGAGATTCAAGTTATTGAAACTTTTCTGCCAAAACAACTTACCGAAGAAGAAGTCGCAACGATTATCGATGAGACTATCGCAGAAGTAGGTGCTGCAACCATGGCGGATATGGGTAAAGTAATGGGAGCATTAAAATCGAAAGTTCAAGGTCGTGCAGATTTAGGTGCCATTGGTACTTTAATACGCGCTAAATTGAAGTAATCGTTTTTTAATGTTGAATAAGCCGTGCACTTGCACGGCTTGTTTGTTTAAATTAGTTGATAAAGTAAATTCGAGAAACATAGCAATCAATGGCGATACCTCGTGATTTTATCAATGAGCTAATAGCTCGCATTGACATTGTCGATCTAATAGATCGCAAAGTTCCGTTGAAAAAAGCCGGTAAAAACCACTCGGCTTGTTGTCCTTTTCATAGTGAAAAATCACCCTCTTTTACCGTTAGCAGAGACAAACAGTTTTATCACTGTTTTGGTTGCGGCGCCCACGGCAATGCAATTGACTTTGTCATGGAATACGATCGCCTCGAATTTGTTGATGCCATTGAAGAACTTGCAGGACAGCTTGGATTAGCAGTCCCAAGAGAACAAGGCACAGGGAAAAGACCGGATCAAGGACTCAGCCGCGATTTATATGAACTGATGGAAGAAGCCAATCTTTTCTATCAGAGTCAGTTAAGGCAGCATCCAGATAAGAAAAAAGTCGTCGATTATCTCGCATTTCGCGGTCTATCAGACGAAGTAGTGGAACAATTTGGTATTGGCTTTGCGCCAGACGGCTGGGATGGATTGCTTGGGCGTTACCGCCAAAATCAGGCCGCACAAGACAAATTGCTCACTGCAGGCATGTTAATTGCCAACGATAACGGCAAACGTTATGACCGTTTTCGCGACAGATTGATGTTCCCAATCCGTGACCGCAGAGGCCGCGTGGTTGGATTTGGAGGAAGAGTTTTGGGTGACGGTACCCCAAAATACTTGAATTCTCCAGAAACGCCCATATTTCATAAGGGTAATGAGCTTTATGGTTTATATGAACTCAAACAGAAACATCGCGATCCACAGCACGTTTTAATTGTTGAAGGTTACATGGATGTCGTCGCCCTGGCACAATTTGGGGTAGATTACGCAGTGGCCTCACTTGGCACCTCAACCACGGCTGAACAATTTCAGTTGTTAGTGCGTAGTGCAAAACAAGTCATATGTTGTTACGACGGTGACCGAGCAGGACGAGACGCAGCATGGCGCGCGCTAGAAACCGCATTACCGCTGCTAAAACCTGGTGACCAAGTTAAATTTATGTTTTTGCCACAAGGCGAAGACCCTGACACCATGGTCAGAAAAATAGGCAAAGAAGCATTTGAAGCCTTAATGCACAACGCCTTGCTATTACCAGAGTTTTTGTTTGATACATTAAGTAACAATCATGGCTCAGATAAAGGCGCATTGGCCAAACAAGCTATTTCGCTGATCGAAAAAGTACAAGATACTGTACTGCAAAATTTATTGTTAGAAAACCTAGCACACAAATTGGGCATGAACAGTAGCGAAGATTTAAAGAAAAAACTGGGATTTGCCGTAAACAAGGCCAAACCGCTCAACGCAAAAGGCCTACAAGGCCGTGGCACCCCATTAAGGTTAGCCATTGCATTACTTGTTCAAAACCCAAGCCTTGGCTTTGGTTTAATTGAGCAACCGGCATTAGAGCGGCTACAAATGCCTGGTATAGAATTACTAGCACACTTGCTAGAAATAACTCGAGAGCAATCGTTAAACAGCGCACAACTACTTGAACTACATAGAGAGCATGAACAAAAAAGCACTCTAACTAAATTGGCCCAATGGGACCATCAAGTGGCGGATGAAAACGTATTGCCCGAGTTTAAGCAAACCTTGATATGGCTAAACAATCAATATATTGAACAGCTATATCAGGAGCTTAGTCTTAAACAGACGTTAACAAAAGACGAAAAGATTCAGCTAACCAAGCTGATTGCAATAATGAAAGGCACTGCAAAATAGTACCCAATTATTAATCAATAATCTGCGTACAAAACGGTGCCACGGACTAGCTAAGATTAGTCCACACAGTTATAATTGACGATTTGCGCGCCACTTAGCATAGCTAAATGGCCTATCGTTTTATCAGTTACCCAAACTTGGATGATATCTATGGATCACACTCCGCAGTCGCAACTCAAACTGTTGCTCGCTAAAGGTAAAGAGCAAGGTTACCTAACCTATGCTGAAGTGAACGACCACTTACCAGCAGACATGGTCGATTCAGATCAGATTGAAGATATTATCCAGATGATAAATGACATGGGTATCCGCGTTTTTGAAGAAGCGCCAGATGCCGATGACATGATGATGTCGGAAGACAACACAGACGAAGACGCGGCAGAAGAAGCTGCTGCAGCACTCGCTACCGTTGAAAGTGAGTTAGGCCGTACCACAGACCCTGTACGTATGTACATGCGCGAAATGGGTACAGTAGAGCTACTTACTCGCGAAGGCGAAATTGTTATTGCAAAGCGTATTGAAGAAGGTATTAACACAGTACAGAGTTCTGTCAGTGAATACCCTCAAGCTATCGCAATGATCTTAGAGCAATTCGACCAGTACGAAGCTGACGAATTACGCTTGTCTGATATTATCTCTGGATTTATCAATCCTGACGAAGACGATGTTGCACCAACAGCAACAAACGTTGGCTCTGAATTATCTGATGACGATCGTAACGACGACGATGACGACGATGATGATGACGATGACGACGATGACAGCGGTGATGATGAGGATGAAGGCAACAAAGGCCCAGATCCTGAAGAAGCCAAAGAAAAGTTTACTCAACTAAGAGAAGCTTACGAAAAAAGCTTAGCCATTATTGCTGAAAAAGGCCGTGATCACCCTGAAGCTATCGGTTCATTATTTGTTATCGGTGAATTATTCAAAGAATTCCGTCTAGTACCTAAACAGTTTGACCGTTTAGTGAAAAACATGCGCAACATGATGGATCGCGTTCGCGTTCAAGAGCGTCTAGTGATCAAGCTTTGTGTTGAACAAGCTAAAATGCCGAAGAAAAACTTCATTAAAGCATTTACCGGCAACGAAACGAACTTAGATTGGTTTAACGCAGAAAAAGCCAGTACTAAGCCGTACGCTGAAGGTCTTCGAATGATTGAAGACGACGTCGCGCGTTGTGTTGGTAAATTAGCCGCAATTGAAGAAGAAACCGATTTAACTATCGCTGGCATTAAAGACATTAACCGTCGTATGTCAATTGGTGAAGCCAAAGCACGTCGTGCTAAGAAAGAAATGGTTGAAGCCAACTTACGTCTTGTTATCTCTATTGCTAAAAAGTACACCAACCGTGGCTTACAGTTCCTTGACTTAATTCAGGAAGGTAACATCGGCTTGATGAAAGCTGTAGATAAATTTGAATACCGTCGTGGTTATAAGTTCTCAACTTATGCAACTTGGTGGATCCGTCAGGCGATTACTCGCTCGATTGCTGACCAGGCACGTACAATCCGTATTCCAGTACACATGATCGAAACCATCAACAAGCTGAACCGTATTTCACGTCAAATGCTTCAAGAAATGGGCCGCGAGCCGTCTCCTGAAGAATTGGCAGAACGTATGATGATGCCTGAAGATAAAATTCGTAAGGTACTAAAAATCGCTAAAGAGCCAATCTCAATGGAAACCCCAATCGGTGACGATGAAGATTCGCATTTAGGTGATTTTATCGAGGATACCACCCTCGAGTTACCATTAGACTCAGCCACAAGCGAAAGTCTAAAAAACGCAACACACGAAGTCCTAGCAGGCCTAACAGCCCGTGAAGCCAAAGTACTGCGTATGCGTTTTGGTATCGACATGAACACCGACCACACATTAGAAGAAGTGGGCAAACAGTTTGATGTAACACGTGAGCGTATTCGTCAGATTGAAGCTAAAGCGTTACGTAAGTTACGCCACCCTTCTCGCTCAGAAATCTTAAAGTCGTTCTTAGACGAATAAGCTTATTTGAGTTATCTGTGGTAAAAACCTGCTTCGGCAGGTTTTTTTATACTTTTTATTTAAAGCACTAAAAGCTTCTTAACCTCAACTCTGGATAAGAGATGTATTGATAACGATATAAATCAATAGATTGACTAAAATCCACTGTCAAGCTTGTGATTTGTTTTGCTAACAAGGCGAATTAACGCGTCAATAGCTAGCCTATTGCAAGTTAATTCAACGCAGTGAGGAAGGCAAAGGACTGCTTGAAAGGCGTTTGTTATCCAGAGCTGAGGTTTCTTACTCACTTTTAATACAAACAACTCAGCACAATATCATTCGTTGCAGCGAGTTAACGCCATTTACCTTGAGAAAATGGCTATCACAGTTGCCATTATTTGCCTTAAATAGGACAAAACTGCTTAACAGATAACCAATTGAAACAAGATAAGTAAATAGTGCTCAAAACACGGGTGACAAGCGCGAACAAACTTCGTATACTTTCACCCGCTTTCGATAGTGACGACTATCTTAAGTCGGCCCCTTAGCTCAGTTGGTTAGAGCATACGACTCATAATCGTCAGGTCCCCAGTTCAAGTCTGGGAGGGGCCACCAATTCAGATAAGCCGCAGCAATTTATATTGCTGCGGCTTTTTCGTTTATGATTTCTCGGTGCTGTAATAGGTGCTGAAGGCCAAATATACTCTGTATAATCAGTAAACATACCTGTTATATCAATCAGGATAAAAAGCGATCAGAAATTGCAGCAAGCTAATTGTTCTACCTTCAAAATTTATAACAACGTTATAAGCGATGTTAACCAGTAAGAATGATCACATTCTTGTGCTGATTGATATTACTTGGCAACCTAAAAAATCCCCTGTTATTCGAAAATCATTTACCAATTAAACGATAACCATTTATTGAGTGCTTTAACGTTACCCCTTACGCACATACAGTGGGTTTTTCTCTAAATGTGCCTGTGCTGCCGTAATAGCGATAACCGCTTTAGAGTTAAATTCGCGTTGGTATAAGGTGTAAACAACAAATAAGCTGGCCACAATAAACATATATGGATGGATAAACCAGCATAACGCGGCCATTGAATAATAGTAAGAACGCAGGCCATAATTGTAAGAATGAGCGGCCTGATCTTGCACCACCGCCATTTGCCTAGCATAGGCAAATAGGTTTTTATCTGTGCCTGTTTTATCGAGCGGCACGGCCCCAATCATCACGTTAACAAAACCATATTGACGCATAGACCAGGTAAATTGAAAAAACGCTAACACAAAAATACCCGCCAGCATGCCAAGCTTAACTTGGACTAAAGCATGGTTAGGTGGGGCGGTAAACGGAATAGACGCTATAACAGTTTCAAGCTTTTCAACTTGCGAAAATAAGGTCAACACACCCGCGAGTACCAGCAGAGTCGTTGAGGCGAAAAAAGCAATATTGCGCTCTAGGTTTGCCAGTAAAGCAGCTTCAGCTACCCTGACCTCTTTAGCTATCACCTGCGACATCCATAATATTCGCTGTTGGTGCATCACCCTGGCAATACAATTGGTGGTTTTGGCTTTTCGTCTAGCAAAGCTGGTGTATCCAACCCAACTGATTAAAAAAACAATCAAGGCTAATGAGTCAGACCATGAAATCACCATGCAAATATTCCTTTTTAAACTAAATCAATAGATTGATTATGCATCAGTTTTTATCACCCTTAAATGAGTTTTTAGCTAAAAAGGGCTGGTACAAATACATTTCATCTTAGTGTTAGTCACTGGGTGGATAAATTCTAGGGTTGTCGCGTGCAAGAGTAACCGAGATGACATTTGCTGTGATTGCTCATTGCGGTATAAATCGCAGCCTAAAATGGGGTGTCCCATACTCAGGCTATGGATCCGCAATTGATGTGTACGACCTGTCACTGGCGTAAAAATAACCTTTGTCGATTCCCCTTTGGGGTGCCTATCTATTACCTGATATTGGCTATAAGCAGGCTTACCTGTGTTATGGCAAATTTTCATCAACGGAAAGTTGTCGACATCTTTGGCAATGGGTAAATCAATCACCCCCTCATTATCCGCAACAAGTCCTTGCAACATTGCTGTATAGGTTTTGGTAATCGTGCGCTGCTGAAATTGCTGAGTAAGTAAACCGTTTACGTGTTTATTCAGCGCCACCAGCATAATGCCTGATGTGCCAAAATCGAGGCGATGCAATAACGTGGCACTTGGATAATCTTGCACTAAACGATAATGCACTGAGTCTTTATTTAACGGATTTTTACCAGACAGGCTCAATAGCCCTGAAGGTTTGTTGATTAGCAGTATGTGTTCATCTTGGTATAACACCTCAATAACACCGTGACAGGGTGGCGCAATAAATTCAGACATAATATTTTGATCATCAAATTATATCGCGATCATAATTGCAAAGGTGACGACAAGCCACCTTTGCCTTAAGGAATTCGTCACTTACTAAGTACGCAAACGTCCAAGTTGTTGATGCTGCTGACGTACAAGCTCTGCAAGGCTGTCACTGCTTGATTGTGCTTCATCGGCAAGTTGAGATAACTCTGCCGCCGAGTCCGAAATACCGGTAATGTTACGGCTGACTTCTTCTGTTACAGCACTTTGCTGTTCTGCTGCGGTAGCAATATGCGTGACTTGGCTTGATACCTCATCAATTTGCGACACTATTGCATTCAACGACTCCAAAGCCAATTGGGTTTGTTCAACAGCTTTGTTGGCGCCTTGCGCTCCTTTATCAATAATGTTCGACGCGTTTTTCACCTCTTTTTGTAGCGCGTCGATTAAAGTGCTGATCTCATCTGTTGACTGTTGCGTTCTTGAGGCAAGCGTTCTGACCTCGTCAGCCACAACAGCAAATCCTCGGCCCTGCTCTCCGGCCCGTGCAGCTTCAATGGCCGCATTTAACGCCAAAAGGTTTGTCTGCTCTGCAATAGCGCTAATCACGTCTAAAATACGGCTAATGTTACCACTGCTTTGGGCGACTAAATTAACGGCTTGCTGCGCCTGGGCTGACTCTTTAGACATACCTTCAACAAACACCATGGCTTGAGTAAGGCGAGTTTCTCCGGCTTTAACGTTAACCGTCATCGACTCGGTTTCCATTGCGGTTTGCTCAGACGCTTTTGCTACCTCAAGCGCTGTGGCGCTCATTTGATTTACCGCAGTGACCACACTTTCAATTTCGCTGTACTGGCGATTAACGCTTTCACGGGTGTGTTTGGCAATGTCGGCCGACTTGACACTCTCTTGTTGGGAACTGTCTGCCAGTATTTTTAACTCTGAAATTAAATGGCGCAGTTTAGCAATAAAAGCATTAATACCACGGCCAAGGGCGATTAATTCTGCGTGAGCATCCACGTCGACGGTTTGAGTTAAATCCCCCTCTGCACTAGCGAGATTTTCCACTCTGGTTTGGATCATGTTTAGCGGGGCAATAATACTGCGTATTACCACACCAATAATAATCACGGCAATCACAGTCACCGCAATACCAATCATGAGAAGAAGTCCGCCTAACGACGCTTCCATTTCCGTCATGGCGTCATTCATATTATTAACGGCTAAAAAAGCCTGGCTTTTAGGTACTTCAATAATCAAAGACCATGTCGCATTCGCAATCGGTATAGCAATTGGATACCCTACCGCAATGCTGTCTGGCTCGTTGACAAAACCCGATGTGTTATTTAGCGCTAATAATTTTTTAGCGAGTTCTGGCTTAACAGACTCGCTCAATGGACGAGCAAATTTTGTGTAATGGCTTGCAGCAACCACAAAACCTTTTTGGCTAACCAACGTGACTTTAGCTTGCCCTTGATACAGGCTTTTAGACAGTTGCATAATCATGGTTTGAAATAGGGGTAAGTTAATGTCTACGCCAACCAATCCCTTAAATTGATTATCGACCACAACAGGCACAGTTAACGAGGTCATTAATGCATTATTGCCTGGCGTAATTTCATAGAGGTAAGGCTCCATTAAACAAGGCTGTTTTGCATCTTTTGCGCATAAATACCATTCAGCGTCTCTAATGCCAAACTCATTAAGGGTGTCTTTATATTTTTCTGCGGCATCATCAATTTGGATTTGCTCAATGTTGCCATTACTATCTCGGGCATAATATATCTCTAATGTTCCAGAGTTAACCACACTGTGACTGCTCCCCATACGGTAACTATCATCAAGATTATCGTAACCATTAGGCTCAAATTGCGCATACATTGAAGACACTTGTTGGTTTTTTTGCAAAATGGCAGCAAGCGATAGTTCAAGTCGTTCGCGGGTTATCGGATCGGTTTTCGACGTTTGTTCAATTAACCCAGTAAATGAGTATGGAATGCGATACGCCTCGTTAATAAAACCAGCAACGCGCTCACCATATTCACCCGCCCTAGCCGATAACTTATCGTTAATTTCTTGCTGTAAAGCCACTTCAACTTCGGCGGCTAGCGTATTATTTTTCTCTTTGAGCACAACCCACAAACTGATTGAGAGTGTAATGACGGTGGCAATAAACAGTGTTGATGTTATCCATAACAACTTTGACCTAATGGATAATGCTTTCATTTATGCAAACTCCCAATTGAAAATACAGCTAGTACTAAAGTGTAGTCGTGTTTTATATAAAATAACCAAACGGCTAAAAAAAATCCCGCTAAAAGCGGGATTTAATTGATTATTTTTCAAACAGCACCTTAAGACGTAAACACAGCTTGAAATGTGCCATCCATAATCGCTAACCCAACCTCTATTTGCGCATCTGGTGCCGTTAGAGGCACCAAAACGCGAATAACATTACCGTAGGTGCCACAAGACAATAAAATCAAACCACGGCTGCGAGCCTCCGCTAAAATTTTAGCGCTGTATTGCGGTGCAGGCTGGCCATCTTCCATCAATTCAATGGCGATCATCGCGCCTAAACCACGCACATCTGCAATTTGCGGATATTTAGCCTGCATATCGGTTAATGCAGATTTAAGCTTATTGCCAACATCATTTGCACGAGCTAACAGTTGCTCTTCTTCAAACACTTCAATCACTGCAAGGGCAGCAGCACAGGCTAACGGGCTACCGCCGTAAGTGCCACCGAGACCGCCAGCGGTGATAGCGTCCATCACCTCTGCTTTACCAGTAATACCCGACAACGGAAAACCGCCCGCGATAGACTTAGCAAAGGTGGTAATGTCTGCAGCTACACCCATTTGCTCCATCGCAAAAAAGGTGCCTGTGCGGCCAGCGCCGGTTTGCACTTCATCGGCAATAAGCACAATGCCATGGTTGTCGCACAACTCTCGTAAACGCTTCATAAACGATGGCGTAGCAGCGTAAAAACCGCCCTCACCTTGCACTGGCTCTAAAATAATAGCCGCTATGTCACTTGGCTCAGCGTCATTTTTAAAAATACGTTCAATTGACTCAATTGCATCGTCTTCACTCACGCCATGCATTTCACAAGGAAACTCGGCGCGAAACACATTGGCAGACATTAATCCCATACCTTTACTGTATGGCGCGACCTTACCCGTTAGGGCAAGCGCGGCCATGGTACGGCCATGGTAACCTGAGGTAAATGCAATCACACCTGCTCGTTTTGTGTAAGCTCTTGCCACTTTTACGGCGTTTTCTACCGCTTCAGAACCACTGGTAAATAGCGCTGTCTTTTTGGCGAAATCGCCTGGCACTAGGTGATTCAATTTTTCACACACCGCAATATAACTTTCGTAACCTAGTACCATAAAGCAAGTATGCGAAAAGGCATTTAGCTGCTCTGCCACCGCGGCTTTAACTTTAGGATGCAAATGCCCAGTATTGAGCACCGCTATGCCTCCAGCAAAATCAATATACTCGCGACCTTCAACGTCCCACACTGTGGCGTTTTCAGCACGTTCAGTAAAAATAGGGTGAATTTGCCCAACACCTTGAGCTACTGCCGCCTGGCGACGAGCCATTAGTCCATCATTTGTTTTAGTCATTAGCCACTCTCTTAAACTGACATGCAGATATATTTCATTTCAAGGTATTCTTCGATACCAAACTTAGAGCCTTCGCGGCCTAATCCTGAAGATTTAATACCACCAAAGGGTGCCACTTCAGTTGAGATTAAGCCGGTATTCACACCCACCATGCCATACTCAAGTGCTTCTGCGACTTTGTACACAAGGGATATATCACGGCCATAAAAATACGCCGCTAGGCCAAACTCGGTATCGTTTGCTTGCTTAATCACATCATCAACCGTGTCGAACTTAAACAGCGGCGCCAACGGGCCAAAAGTTTCCTCTTTAGCGACCAACATTGTCTTATCGACATCGCGTAAAATGGTAGGCTCAAAGAAAAAACCACCTAAAGTATGGGGCTTGCCGCCAACTACAACACTAGCGCCTTTTGCAACGGCGTCAGCTAAATGGCTTTGCACTTTTGCCACAGCGGCTTGATTGATTAACGGGCCAATATTTACCCCGTCATCTGCGCCGTTACCGACACTGAGCTTGGCTACCGCTGCTGCAAATTTTTGAGCAAACTGCTCGTACACGCCTGCTTGAACATAAATACGATTAGCACATACACAGGTTTGGCCGGCATTGCGGTATTTTGCAATCATGGCGCCTTCAACCGCGGCGTCAATGTCTGCATCGTCAAACACAATAAACGGCGCATTACCGCCTAGTTCAAGTGACAGTTTTTTAAGTGTAGGCGCGCATTGCTCCATTAACTTAATGCCAACGGCGGTTGAGCCAGTAAACGAGAGTTTACGCACTATTGGGCTTTCGCACAGTGTATTACCAATAGCAATAGCGTCACCAGTAACCACACTAAACACACCAGCAGGAATACCTGCACGGTGGGCGAGCTCAGCTAAAGCTAAAGCGGTAAAAGGCGTTTGCGGGGCAGGCTTAACCACCATAGTACAGCCAGCAGCAAGTGCTGGCGCAGCTTTACGGGTGATCATTGCCGCAGGGAAATTCCACGGTGTAATGGCCGCTGTAACACCAACAGGTTGCTTAATTACCGTTAACCTTTTATCAGCTTGATGACCAGGGATCGTATCGCCATATACACGCTTGGCCTCTTCTGCAAACCATTCGATAAACGAGGCGGCATATGTCACCTCGCCTCTGGCTTCAGCTAATGGCTTGCCTTGCTCTGTTGTCATCATGAGCGCAAGGTCGTCGGCATGTTGGTTTATTAATTCAAACCAGCGCCTCAGTTTTTGGCTGCGCTCTTTTGCAGATAGCGCGCGCCAGGCTGGTAGCGCCTTGTTAGCGGCATTGATAGCGACTTGAGTTTCAGCAGCGCCCATAACAGGCACATGGCCAATCAACTCTTGAGTGGCAGGGTTGAGGATAGCAACAGTTTCACCACTGTCTGCACCAACCCAAACACCATCGATATAACATTGCTGGTGCAATAAACTTGGATCATTTAAAATCACAACGCACTCCTACTCAATTTGATAAACAACTTAATTCCTTGTAAATAATCTCAACTTAGTGGTGCGCTTAGACTAAATGCCCAATTTATCGCGCATGGTGTAATACCAGGCCCCTAACGCACTAAAAGGAACACGTAAAGCATGCCCACCTGGGAAGGGGTAATGAGGTAATGCAGCAAAAGCATCAAAACGGGTTGCCTGACCATTGAGCATTTCGGCAATTAATTTGCCAGCCAAATGAGTATAGGTAACACCGTGACCACTGCAGCCTTGAGAGTAATAAATGTTATGCCCAATTCGACCCACTTGCGGTAAGCGCGATAAGGTCATTAAAAAGTTACCCGTCCAGGCGTAATCCACTTTAACGCCTTTTAATTGCGGAAAGGTTTTTAGTAATTTAGGCATAATCAAGGCTTCAACGTTAGCAGGATCGCGAGCGCCATACACAACACCACCACCAAATATGAGTCGTTTATCTCCACTTAAGCGGTAATAGTCTAGGAGGTAATTACAGTCTTCTACACAATAGTCTTGTGGTAACAAGCTGGCAGCAACATCGTCAGATAAAGGCTCAGTGGTGATAACCTGAGTGCCACAAGGCATTGATTTAGCCTGTAACTCTGGCAACAACTTACCTAAGTAAGCATTGCCCGCCACCACCACAAATTTACATTTAACCTGCCCCTTGGCAGTGTGAACCACTGGCGATGCGCCATCGTCGACTTTAATCACTGCCGAGTCTTCAAAAATCAATCCACCCAATGATTCAACGGCACGGGCTTCACCTAATGCAAGATTGAGTGGATGAATATGACCACCGCTTTTATCGAGTAAACCACCAACGTAGAGATCAGTGTCGACCACCTTGCGAATGGCATCTTGATCCATTAACTCTAGGTGATTGTGATGACCATGAGACTCCCACAGTGCTTTTTGAGACCGTAAATGGCCCATTTGCTTGGCGTTCATTGCGGCAAACACGCCACCATCTTTTAAGTCGCAGTCAATATTGTACTTAGCAATACGATCACGAATAATTTGGCCGCCTTCAAATGCCATTTGTCCAAATAATTTAGCCTGCTCTTTACCGACCACTTTTTCGATGCTGTCGATGTCACGGCTAAATGAGTTAACAATTTGTCCGCCGTTACGCCCCGAAGCGCCCCACCCAATTTTGGCCGCCTCAAGGATAACCACTTTCATACCGCTTTCTAATAAATGCAGCCCAGATGACAGCCCGGTATAACCCGCACCAATGATACAAACATCGGTTTCTATTGACGATTCTAAGCGTGGGCGTTCAACTTTATCGTTAGCCGACGCAGCATAATATGAGCTAGTGTGAGGTGTGGCGGACATAGCACTTCCTTTATGGGTTCTAAACAAAAAACAACTACTTCATCGTACACTTAAGCCTATTTAAAAACTAGCTTATAAAACATAATTATTGACACTTTGTAGAATATATTTAACACCCTAGGCGTTGCTGTAGCAAAAAAAAAGCCACACTCAAGGAGCGTGGCTTTTATTCAATCTACAAGGCGACATTACTCCATCGCTTCTCTGGATTTTTTTTCTGATCGACGTGCCAAGTACCAAGATAAGAACGCCACCAAGGACACACTTAAAATGATAATCGTCGCCAACGCGTTAATTTTAGGTGATACCCCTAAACGCACCGACGAAAACACCACCATAGGTAATGTTGTCGAACCAGGACCTGATGCAAAGCTGGCTATCACTAAGTCGTCTAACGACAAGCTAAACGACAAAAACCAACCAGCAACGAGAGCTGGAGATATCATCGGCACGGTTATCAAAAAGAAGGTTTTTAACCGCGTCGCACCTAAATCCATTGCGGCTTCTTCAATCGATAAATCCAACTCGCGCAACCTAGACGACACAACAACAGCAACGTAGGCAGCACAAAAAGTTGAGTGCGCAATCCACACGGTTACCATGCCCCGCTCAGCAGGCCAACCAAGCAAGTCGGCCATTTCAACAAACAGGAGTAACAGCGACAAACCGGTAATCACCTCTGGCATAACCAAAGGAGCGGTGATCATGTTAGACAAGGTGAGTTTTGCCCACGAGCGACGAAAACGCGTCATCACAAAAGCAGCCATGGTGCCAATAATGACCGCCATTGTGGCACTGTAAAACGCAACTCTTAAGCTGGTCCACACTGCCTCAAGGATTTGGGTGTCTTGAAACAGTTCACCGTACCATTTTGGCGAAAACCCACTCCATACGGTTACCAGTTTGGATTCGTTGAATGAGTAAATCACTAAAATAAACATTGGTGCATATAAAAACAGCAAGCCAAACCACAGCATCACTTTAGAGAAACTTAACTTCTTCATACATCGTTCTCCATATTACGTGACTGATAGCGGTGGAATAAGGTAATTGGAATAATTAACAGCGCTAACATTACGATGGCTAACGACGATGCGACTGGCCAATCACGGTTGTTAAAGAACTCTTGCCACAACACCTTACCAATCATTAATGAATCTGGGCCGCCTAACAACTCAGGGATAACAAACTCACCAACAGCAGGAATAAACACCAACATTGAGCCTGCGATCACACCGCCCATAGATAAAGGTAAGGTGATTTTCCAAAAGGTATTAAAACTGCTTGAGCCCAAATCAGATGCGGCCTCAATTAAGCTTAAATCTAATTTCACCAAGGTGGCATATAAGGGCAAAATCATAAACGGCAAGTAAGCGTAAATAATCCCGATATACACTGCAAAGTTAGTATTAAGCATTTGAATGGGTTCAGAAATCACCCCTAACCACATTAACGCATTATTGATTAAGCCATTGTTACTTAAAATGCCCATCCAAGCGTAAATACGAATTAAGAATGACGTCCATGACGGTAACATCACCAATAACAAAAATACGGTTTGCAACCGAGCAGGGGCTCTGGCAATGGCGTACGCCATCGGAAAACCTAAAATAAGGCAGCCTAATGTAGCGACAAACGCCATTTTTAACGACGTGAGATACGCCATGTAATACATTGAATCTTGCAGTAACAAAAAATAGTTACTTAAATTCAAAGTAATATTAAGCATCTCGTCGACGTAACTAAAGGTGGCTTCATAGGGCGGAATCGCAATCGCCGCAGACGAAAAGCTCAGCTTTAATACAATGGCAAACGGCAGCGCAAAAAACATTAATAACCACAGGTAAGGCACACCCATGGTTAAATAGCGCCCTTTGATTATTTTCAGTGGATTCTTCATGAGTTTAATACAACCCCGCTGCTGTCTTCCCAACTGATGTACACCTCTTCCTCCCACGTGGGGTGGTCAGCACGGCGCTCACGGTTAATCATTGAACATTGCACTATTTGGTTGTTTTTAAGCTTAATGTAATACACAGATAAACCGCCAAGGTAGGCAATATCGTGAACAACACCATGGGCCCAGTTGTATTCACTGGCAGGTTTTTCTCGGGTAATAATGGTTTTTTCTGGGCGCAATGCTAAAAAGATATTTTTATTTTCAAGGCTAGTTGAAATCCCGTGACCAATATAAAACTCACGATCTAATGTTGTTGATTTAATAATGGCATGATCGACTTCGTCGGCAATAATCTCACCTTCAAATAAGTTCACAGTACCAATAAATTCAGCCACCATGCGGCTCACTGGCGACTCGTAAATATCGGTTGGGCTACCAGTTTGGGCAATCCAGCCTTCATGCATAATAGAAATACGGCCAGCCATGGTCATGGCTTCTTCCTGGTCGTGGGTTACCATCACGCAAGTTACGCCTACCGCTTCTAAAATATCAACCACTTCTAACTGCATTTGAGTACGCAGCTTTTTGTCTAACGCGCCCATTGGCTCGTCGAGCAATAATAATTTTGGACGTTTAGCAAGAGAGCGAGCTAACGCCACACGCTGACGCTGACCACCCGATAACTGATGCGGCTTACGCTTGCCGAATTTTTCCATGTGCACCAGTTTAAGCATTTCTTTTACACGTACTTCAATTTCTGCTTTTGGCATTTTGTCTTGCTTAAGACCAAAAGCAATATTTTGCTCTACCGTCATGTGCGGAAACAAAGCATACGATTGAAACATCATATTAATAGGACGTTCGTACGGTGGCATATCAGTTATGTCGACACCATCAAGAAAAATACGCCCGGCAGTCGGTTTTTCAAAGCCAGCTAACATACGCAGCAAAGTAGACTTTCCAGAGCCTGACCCACCTAACAGAGCAAAAATTTCGCCCTTGTTAATGGTCAAAGACACATCATCTACCGCACGTACATCGTCAAATAGCTTACTAACGCGATCAATCTTAACCAGGACTTGTTCTTGCGTCTTTGTGCTTGGTTTATTAGTGACGCCCGAGGTGTTTCCCATAATACTGCTCCGCCTTTTGGAGTATGTGTTGCATAACAGTCGAAAAGTGTTGTTACACACACAGTTAACCATTGTGTAAACAGGCTAAATTAGCCAAATAAAGTATACAAACAAGTGTAATAAAGTAGGGCGAGTTACCTCGCCCTAGTGCATCAGATTATTTGCCTGACTTCACTTTGGTCCAAGCGCGTGTTACCACACGTTGAATTTTCAATGGACGAATGTCGCCAATGTACAGATTGTCAATTACCGCCTGTGGTGGGTATATGGCAGGGTCGTTACGAATGGCTTCGTCTACAAGCTCTTGCGCTGGTACGTTAGGGTTAGCATAAGCAACATAGTTACTAATAGGTGCTATAACGTCTGGGCGTAATAAGTAGTTAATCAGTTTGTGTGCGTTTTCTACGTTAGTGGCATCTTGTGGAATGGCTAACATATCAAACCATAAGTTGGCACCTTCTTTAGGGATAGAGTAACCAATTTTGTTTCCGTTACCGGCTTCATCTGCACGAGCCGCTGCTTGGAATACGTCACCCGAGAAACCAAATGCCACACAAATATCACCGTTCGCTAAATCAGAAATATAACGAGAAGAATGGAAATACGTCACGTAAGGACGAATTTTTGCCAATACTTCAGCGGCTTTTTCATAGTCAGCTGCATTTTTACTGTTAGGATCTAGCCCTAGGTAAATTAACGCCTGTGGCAACATGTCATCCGCTGAGTCGAGCATCGCAAAACCACACGAGCCAATCTTCTCTGCATACTTAGGGTTAAAAATAAGTTCTAGTGAATCAAATGGAGCGTCTTCGCCAATAACGGCTTTCACTTTATCAACGTTGTAACCAATACCATTGGTACCCCACAAGTAAGGTACAGCGTGCTCGTTGTTAGGATCCGCTTTTTGCAACTGCTTCATTAAATCAGGCTTTAAGTTGGCATAATTAGTCAACTTAGTGCGGTCTAACTTTTGGAATGCGCCCGCAATAACTTGCTTAGCTAAAAAGTGATTTGAAGGCACAACAATATCGTAGCCACTGCGGCCAGACAGTAACTTAGCTTCTAGCACTTCGTTGCTGTCAAACACGTCATAAATGACTTTGATGCCGGTTTCTTTTTCAAAATTAGCCAATGTATCTTCGGCGATATAATCTGACCAGTTATACATTTTGACCACTTCCTCGGCCTGAATCGCAGTGCTTGCAAACACACTTGCAGTGATGAGGGCCAATGTGGATAGTTTGTTTCGTAGCTTCATACTTTCTCCCTTTTGGATAATGGTCAGATTGTACTGACATTCGTTTTTTTCGCTGTAATACCAGCGTGTAAAATCTTCCTTCTACTGAAAGAAATTATCCAATGCTACAACTTAACTATGCATCGGTATGATTACAGCAACGGCATCCGCTCCTATAATTTTGCGGATTTTATCAAAAACATTTTCGATTACTAGATCGCAGAAATGTTTTTGGTTAAAAAATCACAAATTTACAATATTCATTCATCACCCAAGTGTCACTTATCTTGAACATATTGGTATGTATCATTCAACGCTTGGGTTGCCATGGCCACTAACGCATCTATTTCTGCGTAATTAATGGTCAATGGCGGTGAAATAATCATGGTGTCGCCTACAGAGCGCATCACCAAACCATGCTTTATGCAGGCGTCGCGACAAAACGTGCCAACACCTAAATTTGAATCAAATCGTTGATGCGTGGCTTTATCTTTTACTAACTCAATGGCCGCAACCAAGCCAATACCACGCACTTCACCCACTAACGGATGCTCGGCTAATTGCTGCAATGCCGATTGTAAATACGGCGAAGTGTCTTTGGCCACGCGCTCAACGAGCTTTTCTTGCTCAATAATACGAATATTTTCTAATGCGGCAGCTGCCGCAACAGGATGCCCTGAGTAGGTAAAACCGTGAGTAAACTCTCCGCAATCTTGCTTTATCACATCGGCGACGCGATCTGACACTATGACGCCACCCATGGGTACGTACCCCGAGGTCATGCCTTTAGCAATAGAGATTAAATCTGGTTGTAAATCAAAATAATCGGCGGCAAACCATTTACCAGTACGGCCAAAACCACTAATCACTTCATCCAGAATAAATAAAATATCGTACTTAGCTAAAATACGTTTAATTTCAGGCCAATATGTCGATGGTGGAATAATCACGCCGCCAGCACCTTGAAAAGGCTCTGCGATAAATGCCGCGACATTGTCTTCACCTAATTCAACAATTTTAGTCTCAAGTGCTTGAGCCGCTTGCAAACCAAAATCTTCAGGTGATAATCCTTTACCTTCTGCGTACCAATAAGGTTGGGCAATATGCACAACACCAGGAATAGGTAAATCACCTTGCTCATGCATACCCGACATGCCACCTAAACTGGCACCGGCAACAGTAGAGCCATGGTAGGCATTAATACGGCTAATAATGGTTTTCTTATTGGGTTTTCCTTTAAGATCCCAATAACGCCTCACCATACGCAAATTAGTGTCATTTGACTCAGAACCTGAACCAGTAAAAAACACATTATTCATATGGGGAGGGGCAAGTGACGCTATTTTTTGCGCCAACTCAATAGCCGGTGGATGTGAACACTGAAAGAAACTGTTATAAAACGGCAATTGCTGCATTTGCTTTGCAACAGCATCAACAATGGACTGACGACCGTAGCCAACATTGACACACCACAATCCCGCCATTGCATCGAGCAACTTATGGCCCATAACGTCCCACAAATAAACCCCTTCTGCACGTTCAATAACTCGAGTGCCCTTTTCAGCTAAGCCTTTCGAGTCGGTAAATGGGTGTATAAAATGGTGCTTATCTGCCGTTTGTAAATCGGCGAGTTTTTGCTGCTGTTTTAATGATGGTGTTGGCATACTTGTATCCTTTCAAGCAGATAACAAAAAGTCTTTGTTATCTGCATATCCACAACCAAAAGCACTATCTATATTGGCTTTTTAACGTTGACTCTTGTTAATCTCGGTTTTTATACAAAGCGATAATTACACTGTTAGTAATAAAAACTCACGTTCCCACGAGCTCACTACACGCCTAAAGTTTTCAAGCTCAGCTTGTTTAACTGCCACAAACCCTGTGGTAAATGACTGGCCTAAATACTCAATACAGGCTTCGCTCTCTTGCATAACCATTAGCGCTTCTTCTAATGTGACAGGCAGGTAGTTTTCGTTATTGGTACGGCTTTCATTTGCACGACCACTTACAGGCGTTGATGGGCGTAAGTTTTTATCCATACCAATAAAACCACATAACAGACTCGCTGCAATCGCCAAGTAGCAGTTAGCATCGGCGCCAGGAATTCGGTTTTCGATACGGCGGTTTTGTGGTGATGATTCAGGAATTCGTAATCCGCAGGTGCGGTTTTCAACACCCCACTCCAAGTTTACCGGTGCAGATGTACCCGGTAAAAAACGACGGAATGAGTTCGCATTGGGCGCCATGAGTGGTAATAACTCAGGAATATAGGTCTGCAAGCCTGCAATGTAATTTAAAAATAACTGGCTTTGGGTGCCGTCTTCTTTGGTAAAAATATTTTTACCGGTTTTTTTATCAATCACGCTTTGATGAATGTGCATTGCACTGCCCGGCTCATCGGTAACAGGCTTAGCCATAAAGGTGGCACACACATCATGCTTTAGCGCGGCTTCACGTAGAGTGCGTTTAAACACAAACACCTGGTCGGCTAACTCAAGCGGATTACCATGGCTAAAGTTGATTTCCATTTGTGCGGGGCCATCTTCATGGATCAAGGTGTCAATATCTAACCCCTGGGCTTCACACCAATCGTACATGTCTTCAAATAACGGATCGTATTCATTGGCAGCATCAATTGAAAACGACTGACGGCCAGCCTCAGGACGGCCAGAGCGGCCAATAGGTGGCTTTAAAGGTAAATCGTGATCATCGGAGCGCTTAGTTAAATAAAACTCCATTTCTGGGGCAATAACGGGCTCCCAGCCTTTATCCTCATACATTTTAAGTACTCTTTTGAGCACATTACGAGGCGACAATTCAATAGGATTACCCATGCGGTCATAACAATCATGAATAACTTGCGCGGTTGCTTCTACTGTCCATGGCAACATGAACACAGCGTTTTCGTCTGGCACACACACAAAATCGATATCTGCATCGTCGAGCAACGAATAAAATATTTCATCATCGATATAGTCGCCGGTCACGGTTTGCAATAACACGCTTTCTGGTAGGCGCATGCCTTTTTCATCGATGAATTTATCAACTGGCGCAATTTTACCGCGCGCAATCCCTGTCATATCACTGATGACACATTCAACTTCGGTAATTTTTTTTTCTTTTAAAAAAGCGATTAACTTATCCATTTTTATCTCACTTGTGTTGCTGCATGTTGCCTGCAAGCTTGCCCGAATGCCTCGAAAATAGCCGAATAAAACGCATTTTCGGTTACTTTCCATTCAGGATGCCACTGGACACCTAATGCAAAATTTTTGGCATTTTTCACTGAAAATGCTTCAACTAATCCGTCTGGAGCAAATGCTTCTGGCTGTAACCCCTCACCTAGACGCTCCACGCCTTGAGTATGAACAGAGTTAACCTCTGCAGTGTCACAGCCCCATGCATCGTGAAGTAGCCCGCCAGCGACCAAATTAATTTGATGTGATGGCCCATATTGCACATCAAGAGCAGCATGCTTGTCTTCTCTATGTTCAATATATGTGCCAACTTCATGTAATTTTTGATACAGACTGCCGCCATACACCACATTCATTTCTTGAAAGCCACGGCAAATACCCAAAACAGGGATCCCCAAATCAATCGCGGCTTTAATTAACGGTAAGGTTGTAGCGTCACGCTTGGCGTCATGGTGAGTGCCTTCTTCACTAGGCAAGCCTTGATAATGATGAGGTTCTACATTGGATGGCGAACCTGTAAACAAAATGCCGTCGAGTCGAGAAAGTAAGCTTTCTGTTGGTAAATCAATACCTAAAGATGGGATAACTAAAGGAAAACCTTTAGCACCATTGACAACACTGAGTAAATATTTTTCACCCACGATATTAAACGGATGTAAGCCAATTTGATGATTACAGGCTATTACCCCAATAAGAGGAGGACTTGATTGAGACATATCTCACCTTTAGCAAAGAAGAGTGATGAACTTATTGTTTATGTGTTCATTTTTTCACACACTACACGCATTTTTTTAGCTAGGCAAGAGGAGATAAGATGATAAAAATAAAACCCCACAAAAACACATCAGTAACGTTTAACTGACCTCAGTATTAAAATAATTGTCCAGAGTTAAATGGCCATACTATGGTCTATATTGCACCATAATAGTGCTCAAAATGCACAGTAAAAGGGCTGTCATTGCTTTATATTATTTACACCTTCCTTACCGGCTGTAATGCTATGGCGTCCACTTTATGGAGTAAAAAACGTTATACTCATCAACGCATAAATGAGCAAAAAAATGAGTACATCACAGTAAAACAGTGTGAGTTAATTGCAGAAAAGGTGGGGGATAAAAGCGCTTTATTGTCATACCATTTCCATTAATTATGTGACCAATCAGAGTCGCTCAGACTGTTCAGTTTGAGGCGCATTGTTGAAATAATGGTTATTCCCTTCTAAGGCAATGCAACAAAGAAATGGACTGTCTGAGCGTCTCCTGCAAGGCGGGTTTCTGTGCCTTCTATGCTGCTTAATAGTATTTTGACGTAGAGCAACTATGCCTACAATCCTATTACTTGCCTAGAAGGCACAGAATTCCCGCTGAATGACCAGATAATTAGTGGAATTGGTATCAATTATCCCTTTTTGATGATGAGTTAAAAATCGGCTGGCGTGGTTGCGCTGACTAAACGGCAGGGTTCATCAAATGGATTTCGAAAACGGTGTGGCTGCTGGCTATTAAAATAATAACTGTCACCTTTTTCTAAAATAAACACTTCTTCGCCCACAGTGACTTCTAATTTGCCTTCTACAATGACCCCGCCTTCTTCGCCCTCATGTTGCAGCATGTCTGGACCGGTATCAGAATTAATGGGGTATGTTTCGCTCATTAAAGACATGGCACGATTAGGGTAATCTCGGCCGATTAACTTATAGACAAGATCACCCGTACCGATATCAAGTAATTCATTGGCACGATAAACCACTTTTTGATCGCCAATAGAACCATCATCTATTGAGAAAAAATCCACAAGTGACATTGGGATCCCAGCCAGCACTTTTTTTAGCGAGCTGACAGATGGGCTTACGCTGTTTTTTTCTATCATTGAAATTGTGCTATTAGTCACCCCAGCGCGTTTCGCTAACTCACGCTGTGATAAACCTTTCAACTTACGAACAGCTTTTAGGCTTGCACCAATGTCCAAATTCGTTCTCCTAGATTGGATAGGTAAATAATCATGTAACGTGTTGTAGATTATTAACACTTATACAACACTCAATATCAATTAATCACGTTAGCAGGCATAAATCAAAGGAATTGTATTTTACATCAAATAAGTGTTAAATAAAATGCACACCTTGTGCATCTTTTTTCCTTAATCGCTATTAGTTTTTACGTTATTGACCGCAAGAAAATCAATAACATGGAGTCTTTATGTCAGTAAAATCCCCTATTCACAGCCAACACTATCCAGACTCCTTTTATGTAGCGACGGCTAACAATCTATTTGAATACCCCAAATTAACAGAAAACATCAACGTCGATGTGTGCATTATTGGCGGAGGATTTAGTGGTATCAACACCGCCATTGAGCTAAGACAACGCGGCTATAGCGTCGCGTTATTAGAAGCAAAACGGATTGGTTGGGGTGCCTCCGGCCGCAATGGCGGTGAACTCATCCGCGGAATAGGTCATGATGCAAGCCAATTTAAAAACGAAATTGGTGAACAAGGCGTAAAATCAATTCAACAAATGGGGTTTGAGGCTGTTGAAATTGTGATTGATCGCATTAACGAGCACAGCATCGATTGCGATCTGCACATGGGCTATTGCGACCTTGCAGTAAAACCCAGGCACATGGATGATTTAGCCGAAGAATATCAAGATCTTAAAAACCAAGGTTATCAAAAACCAATTAAACTGCTAAATCGCAACCAAATTGGTGAGGTCATTGGCTCCAACTTTTACCAAGGCGCGCTTGTCGACATGGGCAGTGGCCATTTGCACCCGCTAAATTTAGCTTTAGGCGAGGCACGAGTCGCACGAGAGTTAGGCGCGCAATTATTTGAGTACAGCGCCGCTGAAAAAATCATTAAAGGTGATAAACCCAAAGTGATAACAGCGCAAGGTCAGGTAACCTGTGACTACTTAGTCATTGCTGGCAACGGTTATATCGGCAATACGTTAAGCCCTTACCTTGGCGGTAAAGTATTACCCACAGGCACGTATTTACTGGCTACTGAGCCTTTAACATCACAGCAATGTGCCAGTATTATTCCGCAAAATATGGCATTTGCAGACATGAGGGTAGCGTTAGATTATTTTCATTTATCAGCAGATCGCCGATTATTATTTGGCGGTTTATGCACCTATTCAGGCAAAGACCCCAAAAATATTGAAGCGGCTTTAAGACCCAATCTTGAAAAGGTATTTCCACAACTTAAAGGCGTTAAAATTGATTATGAGTGGGGCGGCATGATGGGTATTGGAGCTAACCGCATGCCACAAATAGGCCGTTTACCTGACGCCGCTAACATCTACTTTGCCCAGGCCTATGCTGGCCACGGCGTTAACGCCACCCACATGGCTGCAAGATTAATTGCCGAAGCCATTAGTCAACAGTCACAACGTATCGATGTGTTTAACGACATTAAACACATCACCTTTCCAGGCGGCCCAATGCTAAGATCACCGATGCTCGCAGCAGGTATGTTGTATCACAGAATGAAAGATTTACTCTAGAGTAGTTGGATTTGCTGCCGGCTGGCAAAGGGTCAACCTTTGCATCTTTTTTATGGCCTACGGCCACTAACATCGTGGCGCTTAGCCCACACCTGAGCAAGAGCAGCCAACGAAAGCAGGACGCTATTTTAGAAGCTACCTAACTCAGACTAAAGTGAGCTGTTTGTAATGGCCTGCGGCCACTAACGTCGTGGCGCTTCGCCCACACCAGACCAAGAGGAAACCAACGGCTGTTCCCTCTTGGAACTCCCAGCCGCCACATCAAAATTATCTGAAAAGCGATAATTTCGCGACGTGGTCAGATCCAGCTTTTAACTTCGTCTGAGTGTTCTTGAGCCTTATTCGTAATATGCTAACGCTTCAGATGGGGCGTCCCTTCCCCTCCAAAGCTAGCCAGACATCCATGTCTGGACTCACGTCATTTTCTTCAACGGCCTCAAGTTCAGAGTTGAATTTTGGCATTTCAAGCTGAAGCTTCTAACGCATTTATGGACAAAGCTTATTTGCTACTTTCACATCATCCAACTCTCACGTCGTCCCGGTAATGCTCTTGAGCCGGGACCCAGGTGTTTTACTTTTTATGGTTTTCGACCACTAACACTTCAGGCTGCAATTCCACCCTGAACGGCCAAATACGGCGTCGTCCCGGCAATGCTCTTGAGCCGGGATCCAGGTGTTTGTTTTACCACTAGGTATCAATACTCAAATGAAATCACTTCTATGACACGCGGTAAACCCATCCCTGGGCGCTCTGCGAAAACATCCATGTTTTCGAAGGTCATAGCCGCGATTACATCCGCCGTATGGTTGTCTACGATGCAACCTTGTTTGTTCTGAAAAATTTGACGTATTTATGGACAAAGCTTATTTGCTACTTTCACATCATCCAACTCTAACGTCGTCACGGTAATGCTCTTGAGCCGGGACCCAGGTGTTTTACTTTTTATGGTTTTCGGCCACTAACACTTCAGGCTGCAATTCCACCCTGCACGGCCAAATACGGCGTCGTCCCGGCAATGCTCTTGAGCCGGGATCCAGGTGTTTGTTTTACCACTAGGTATCGATACTCAATGAAATCACTTCTATGACACGCGGTAAACCCATCCATGGGCGCTCTACGAAAACATCCATGTTTTCGAAGGTCATAGCCGCGATTACATCCGCCGTATGGGTATCTTCGATGCAACCTTGTTTGTTATTTAAAGACTTCACGCATTTCTGGATAGGGATGTTTTATAACATTTAACTCAAAGAAACTAAGGTTTTAGGTATCGATACACAAATGAAATCACTTCTATGACACGCGGTAAACCCATCCATGGGCGCTCTACGAAAACATCCATGTTTTCGAAGGTCATAGCCGCGATTACATCCGCCGTATGGTTATCTTCGATGCAACCTTGTTTGTTACTGAAAAATCTAACGCATTTATGGACAAAGCTTCTTTGCCACTTTCACATCATCCAACTCTCACGTCGTCCCGGTAATGCTCTTGAGCCGGGATCCAGGTGTTTTACTTTTTATGGTTTTCGGCCACTAACACTTCAGGCTGCAATTCCACCCTGAACGGCCAAATACGGCGTCGTCCCGGCAATGCTTTTGAGCCGGGATCCAGGTGTTTGCTTTACCACTAGGTATCGATACTCAAATGAAATCACTTCTATGACACGCGGTAAACCCATCCATGGGCGCTCTACGAAAACATCCATGTTTTCGAAGGTCATAGCCGCGATTGCATCCTCCGTATGGTTGTCTTCGATACAACCTTGTTTGTTATTTAAAGATTTGAC
The DNA here is from genome assembly GCF_019931735.1 of Shewanella inventionis. Taxonomy (NCBI): domain Bacteria; kingdom Pseudomonadati; phylum Pseudomonadota; class Gammaproteobacteria; order Alteromonadales; family Shewanellaceae; genus Shewanella; species Shewanella inventionis. The sequence goes on from NZ_CP082926.1 coordinate 4,187,298, forward strand.
GCATTTATGGGCAAAAGCTTGAAAACTAACTTCTTGTCGTCTCAACTCTAACGTCGTCACGGTAAGGCTTTTAAGCCGAGCAAAATATGGCCACCCAACCCAACTGGTTATTAAAAGCACTAGGTAATGCCTTTGGAATCCTAAAAATAGCTATTTTTCAATAACAAGAGAATTTCTACAGTCTCAACGGATCTGTAATAGGTGTTTTTGTGGAACCTAGTTTGGGGGAAAGTGGCGAAGCCATCCTAAACGAAATGTATGCAAAAAAGCCCTTTTGACAGCCTTGTTAAAGTGTTACTTGGGAAAGCCACTGAAGCTCTCAGCCTTAAATCCCGATTTTAACCAACATGCCTCTTCAGAGGTAAATATGTTGGCCTGTGGTGCCATAGTTGGCAACTCATTAAGAGAACCTGCTGGCACAATTAATGAGGTTTTTGTTTTATTTATAAAAGGTACAGCTGAGCCACACACACTGCAAAAGGACTTTGAAAATTCCCTTGTCTCATGTTCATATTCAGTCACTTTCTCTTTACCCGCCAACCACTGAATATTATCAGGTTCAGTGAAGATGTTTGAAGCAAAGGCTGAGCCAGTTAGTTTCTGACATTGTTTGCAATGGCATTGATAGAACGCTTTAAAGTGATTCTCAACAGAAAACTTTACTGCTCCGCAAAGGCATTCTCCAGTTAATTTTTTACTCATTGATCATTCGTCCTATATTTCATCGGTGCCTTAAGCGGTGAGTAATTGCTGGCTAAAGGAAACGACGACGCAGCAAAAAGCCGACTGTTTTTTGTCCGTTTAATTGCCTTGTTATATTTTTAGTACCATAATCCAATATATATTGGTACTGCAAAGGTTTTACATTATGGCTAAGAATACAAGCGTAACATTAGGCGAACATTTTGATCAATTTATAAATCAGCAACTTAAATCAGGTCGTTATGGCTCAGCAAGTGAAGTTGTGCGTGCTGGTTTACGAGTTTTAGAAGATCAAGAAACAAAGATAATGAATTTACGCAATATGCTAACTGAAGGTGAAAACAGTGGCGTTACAGATTACTCGTATGATTCTTTGATTTCAGAGCTGGACCAAGATAGCCACTAATGTCGAAATTCGAATTATCAGGTAAAGCTAAAAGCGATTTAATAAAAGTAGCCAAGTATACTCAGTTAACTTGGGGAACAGCACAGCGAAATGATTATTTAAAACTGTTAGATAATACTTTCCATCAATTAGCCGATGAACCTATGCTGGGAGTTAATTGTGACTATATAAGTGAAGGTTATCGAAAACAGCCTCAGGGTAGTCACATAATTTATTATAAAGAACATAAAACAAACCAAATTTTAATTGTAAGAATATTACACAAAAGTATGGATGTTAACCGCGCTCTCTGAAATATAACGCCCCAAACAGCGCTGACATACACGTGCGATGTTTGAGCGTAAGCGAGTCGGCACGCACATTGAATCCGACTTAATTGCTTTGTTTGCGTGGTTTCAACATTGGTAATACTTCTGCTGTTTCGGTATCTAGCATTTCCAAAACGCTTTCAAAACCATGTATGGGTGACCAACCTAATTTGTCATGTGCGGACGATGAATCATACACACGGTCTAAGCTTTGAGGTAATTGCCAATTTCTTTGTCTAAATGCTAAGGCGATTTCAGGGCACTTACGTTTGATGACAGATCCAGCTTCAGTATATAGAGCTTGGCAATCAGAAAGATGAAAAGGTGTTCTACCTGAGATTATAAAACGATTAAAACCACTTAAGCGTTTTTCCGCAGCACATAAATGAGCATTTGCTACATCACGAGCATCAATACCACGAGTCAGACGAAATACTGCCATTAAATCCGCAGGCTCAGGAAAGCACCTCGACATTTGCAGCACAGTCACTGGAAGCTGAAACAGCTTTGAAATTTCTTCTAGCTTAGTTTCAGCAGCAATTTTACTTTTATGATAAATCGACTTGGGTTGCGGAGTAACTTGTTCATTAACCCAACCAGCAATACCTTTAGGCGTCGAAGCATAACCGTACAACGCAGTTGTACTGGTAAAAATAAAGTGCTTAATACCTGCTTTTACGCCAGCCAAAGCCAGTTTCTCAGTTGCGTCTACGTTGATTGATTGAAACTCTGAATCAGGCACTAAGCCAACATGAGGAGCATGAAGAGCGGCGGTATGAATGATCACATCAATATTTTCAAGAGCCCCACCAATCAGAGCACTATCACGAATATCACCAATGTAATCAGCTGTTGAGCACGGCGTTTTATCAATGCCGACTACGTCATGTGTTCGCATTAATTTAATATAGATTGCACGCCCTACTCTACCCGCAGAGCCTGTTACCAATATTCTCATTCACGGCACCTTACTAATTATTGACATCAAAGTAGCTAACGCCCGCGTCAACTGCCGGAGGCTACTGGCGCCTTTTGTGCGGCTTTTTTCACAAAAGGTGGCTGTGGCCGGAGATCAGATTGCACGAGCTTGTTAGACTCACTCACTTACATTCTCTTTTGCTTTTGTCTTATGAAAGAGAATCAATGCAGCTATAGTAGACACGCCCAGCACAAACATCATTTTAATTCGTTGGTCTTTCAGTTTTGCATTCAGATCTTCATTGTCATCCATATATAAAATGAAATCATCCATACTATCAAATAGCAGTTCACTTTTTTGCTTGGGTGTTCGACCCTCTAGCCAGTCGATGCCGTTAACATGATGGATAAACATTGAGTTTCTCGGTAATTCTGATGCGAAGATTTTAACATTATCGGGGAAGTACGTAGTAGAGATTTAGTCATTGCGTGCAATTTACGCTCTAGGCCAATTTTAAAAATCTAAATTTCAATATCTTAAAACAACCAAGTGCTAATGTTAAAAAACGGGATTAACTCATGCAAGCTAATCCCGTTTTGCTATTGTGCAAAGCACTTAAATTTAACGCTGATGACCTAGCACGGGTGTGCGTGGCGGTATAACACGTTTGTTACCCGTAGCCTCAAATGCACCGGCAAACTTGAGTAAGTTATTGTCGTCATAGGCTCGGCCTGCAAAGGTTAACCCAACAGGCATGCCAATATCGGCCATAATCCCCATTGGCACGGTTACCGTGGGTACGCCTAAATGACGGATAGCAAGGTTACCGTTAGCCACCCAGATACCGTTGCTCCAGGCGATGTCAGCAGATGCAGGATTAACATGCGCATCGGCTGGCCCTACATCGGCCACTGTTGGAAATAACACGGCATCAAGCTTCAGTTCGTCCATCCAGTCTTCTAAATCGAGCTTACGGGTTTTTTCTAAGCCGCGCAGACCATCGGGTACACTGTCGATTTGGTTATACGACTTAAGCCCTCTTTTGGCCATGTTGACGTACTCATCCATGCCTGCTGCAAGGTCGCCCTCACGGTTTGGCAAAGTGCCTAGATCATGTGGAAATATCAAATGGCCGTTTACATCAGCTAATTTGTTCAGTTTAGGGTCATTGTTGGCTCGCAAAAACTCATCAAAAGCCCAACCAGATAATGCCCAAAGCTCATCTTCAAGAAACTCTGGAGACACAATGCCGCGGTTAAATACCGTCGGAGCGCCAGGGCGATCGCCTTCGCAGTTAGACACTAACGGAAAATCGACTTCAATGACCTCTGCGCCAGCCGACTCAAGCGCCTTGCGGGCAGCTTCCCATAAGTCGATAACCGAAGCACGAGTATGAATACGTTGGCCAGTTGGGCCACCAATACCCGGATTTTCACTCGTGCCAGCCAACTCATCTTTATTAATGTACATACGCGGCACACCAAAGCGCTTGCCTTTGAGCGAGTCGGCACCGGCGGCAAGGTCTAAATAAGATGACGGGCGCACAGCTGATGCTTTAGGGATCTCAACCCAAGGTTGCAGACGCCATAGATCGCCGCGAGTGATAGGGTCGTCTGCCACAATAACATCGAGCACTTCAAGCATGTCAGCCATAGTACGAGTGTAAGGCACTACAACGTCCATAGTAGGGGTTAATGGCCAATTACCGCGTACTGAAATAACCCCTCGAGATGGGGTGTAGGCACATAGACCATTGTTTGATGCAGGCCCACGACCGCTTGACCATGTCTCTTCTGCTAAACCAAACGCAGAATAACTCGCCGCAGTCCCTGTGCCGGCACCGTTAGATGAGCCTGAAGCAAAAGGAGCGGTAAGATAATTAGCATTGTATGGGCTTTCGGCGCGGCCGTAATGACCACGCTGCATGCCACCATTTGCCATAGGCGGCATGTTAGTTTTACCTAAACAAATCGCACCCGCTCCGCGCAAACGCTCAACGGCAAAAGCATCGTATTGAGCAAGCAAGTCTTTAAATGCTGGGCTGCCAGATGCTGCAGTCAACCCTTTAACTAAGTAGCTGTCTTTAGCCGTGTAAGGAATACCATCAAGCGGGCTAAGGGGTTCACCACGCGCACGGCGGGCGTCAGATTCTTCTGCTTCCTTGAGCGCATCAGGATTACGAACCACCAGCGCATTGAGCTTGGTTTCTGTTGCTGGGCCGTCATATGCATCTGCCCGGGCAAAATAAGACTTCACCAACTCAACCGCCGTGGTGCGGCCAGATTCGAGGGCTGCACGCAACTCGGCAATAGAAACCTCAGTGACTTCAAACATGTTACGACCTCTCCTTGAAAGCCAATTGTGATGAAACAACAGTGACATAATGGGTCATTGCGTTCTCCTTGGGTTTACTTATTTTCCAGAGGGGATTTGTTGAGTAATACAATGGATATTACCGCCACCTAATAAAATCTCACGGGCAGGCACACCAACAATGTCATACTCAGGGAAAATCTCTTGTAATTTTTGTGCCGCAATATCGTCAGTTGCAGGGTCAAGTAGCGGGAACACAATACGATTATTGGTAATTAAAAAGTTCGCATATGAACCAGCTAAACGCTCACCTGCCATACGCGGTACACCAGTACCCTGTTCAACCCCTTGTGCTTCTTCTTCTGTGCAATACAAAGGGCCTGGTTGTGGCAATAAATGAATTTTCAGCTTACGGCCTTGTGCATCGACAGTGTTTTGCAAAATATCGAGCGCAGCTTTTGAACGAGGATATTGCGGATCGTTTTGATCATCGGTCCAATGTAAAATCACTTCACCTGGGCGAGCAAAACAACACATATTATCGATGTGTCCGTCGGTTTCATCCATGTATACGCCATCGGGTAACCAGATAAATTGCTTTACATTTAAATAGTCAGACAATAATGCTTCTATCTGCTCACGGCTCAAATCTGGGTTGCGGTTACTGTTAAGTAAACACTCAGCAGTGGTCATGCAGGTGCCTTCACCATCAACATGAATAGAGCCACCTTCAAGGATCAGCGGCGCTTGATAGCGCTCAAAACCATGCTGCTTTATCATTTGCTGCGCAACGAGTTCGTCTTTATCCCAAGGAAAATATAAGCCGCCGTTATGGCCGCCCCAGGCATTAAAACCCCAATCGATTCCACGACATTCACCTTTGTCATTAACGACAACGGTTGGGCCTGTATCGCGGGCCCAACAATCGTTACTGTCTATTTCGACTAGGGTAACGTGAGCAGGCATGACTGTTTTAGCCTCTGCTAAAAATGCCTTAGGCACCCCCATGAATACGGGAGTCACTGCGCCTATCGCATCGGCTACTTTGGCAAATGTTGCCTGAGCATAAGCGCCTGCAGAGCGCCAGTTATCAGGGCGATATGGCCAAAGCATCCACACAGCTTGTTGCGCAGCCCACTCGGCTGGCATGCTAAAACCATCCTGTACAGGCTTAGTGGTTAACTGCGTGGCTTGCATAGTCACGTTTGTCATGAATTTTGTCTCCAGTAATGCTTAAAACTATAAAGGTGTGCGCCACTGCGTGGGCGCAAAAATTGAAATACACCAAACATTAATCAAATGAATCAATCGAATTTCCGCATTTACCACGCGGGTCTAAGCCACATTAACGCATCCTACTAGAAGTCGCTTAGCGTTTTAAAAATACAGTTGCATATCATATCATTTAAGGCGGCTTACACTAAATAGTTGTGTGCCAAAATGGGTAGGCTAAAACAGGCGATACAGCATTAATACCACCACAAATAGCCAAGATGATATTAAGCAGATGTGGCTAACCTTGGTTTATACCAGCGAGGTTTTGCAAAGAGGGAGATAACAAGCCAAAAGCGCCCTCTTTGCACTCAACACTATTTACAAATACTTACTCGATTGGCAGCGTGGCATCACCGCCCCATACCGCCCATGAACCATCGTATAATGCGGCTTGGTGATGGCCTGCAACATAGGAGGCTAAAATCAAAATACATGCAGTGATACCAGAGCCACAACTAAACACCCGTTGGGCATTATTGCTGGTATCAAGGTTGGCAAAAATGGTGTGTAGCTCTTTAGTCGACTTCATTTTAAAGCCGCTTAGCACCTGGGCAAACGGTAAGTTTAACGAGCCAGGAATATGCCCACTGCGCATACCAACACGCGGCTCAGGTGATGTGCCATTAAAACGCCCTGCTGCGCGAGCATCAATAATATCCACATTAGCGTGGCCAAGGTGAGTTAATACAAATTCGGTGTCGCATACTTTATGTTGCAATAAACGCCCTTTTATATCGCCAGCCTGAGTTGGGCTGGCAAATTGGCGAACCGTGTCTTTACCTTCAGCGCGCCACTGCGGCAACCCGCCATCAAGCACAAACACTTTTTCAAATCCCATGGCTTTAAACGTCCACCAGGCGCGAGGGGCAGAATAGATCCCCTGATCATCGTAAATCACCACTGTGCTGTTATGAGTAATACCCAATGTTTTAGCCGCCTCGGTAAATTGTTCAGGCGTTGGCATGGCATGGGTTTGCGGTGAGTGATGCTCGAAAAAAAGCTTATCCAGTTGGCATGATATTGCACCAGGTATAACGTATAGCTCATCATAAACAAGGGGCTCTTTACCTAATACAACTTCCATGCTGGCATCGAGTATAACGAGATCGGGATCTTCAAGATGTAACGCCAGCCAATCTGTGGTCACTAAAGGAGAATTCACATTAAACCTCTCTATTAATTACGATAAAAACTCAACCCAATTAACCCTAACTCAGGCAGCAACACCTCGCTTTTTGTCGAGGATACCTTGAGTTAAGCCACTTAAATAACTAAATAAAATAATCCCAACTGCATCGGCAGCTAAGTCGATGATGTCTAACGTTCTTGATGGAATAAAGCCCTGACTAATCTCTTCAAACAGAACAAATATTGACACTAGCACAGCACCGTAATAAAGCGGAATACGTCCAAGCGTAAAGTGTCGACTCTGTAACGCTAAATTGGCCACAAAAGTTAACAGTCCAAATAACAGCATATGGCCCAGTTTATCGCCATATGGAATGTGGCGGATTAAATCAAAAAACATACTGTGGCCACCAGTGTTGGCTAAATAAATGATCCAAATGATAAAACAGAAAAAAATCACTGCTACCGCGAGTGATAATCGAGAAAATTGAGTATGGGTCATGTCGCATCATCCATGCATAACGGTTGAAGTTTTAGATAAGGATCGAAATTTGAGTCTACGCGAATACAACAAAAAGAGGCGTTAATTTTACTTAATAAAAAAGCCCTTTATTGCTAAAGGGCTTTGTTTACATCACAGGCAGAATGATGACTATAAAGCAATCCAGGTCGCTTTGATTTCGGTGTATTTGTCAAAGGCATGTAATGACTTATCACGGCCATTACCCGACTGCTTATAACCTCCGAATGGTGCTGTCATGTCGCCGCCATCGTAATGGTTAATCCACACCATACCACTACGTAACGCCTTAGCGGTTTTATGCGCCTTACTTAAATTTGATGTCCACACCCCTGCGGCTAAACCGTAAATGGTGTCGTTGGCAATCTTAATTGCTTCGTCCATGCCATCAAATTCAATAACCGATAATACGGGGCCAAAAATCTCTTCGCAGGCAATGCGCATGTCATTTTTAACATTACTAAAAATGGTTGGCTGTACATACATACCGCCGGTGTCAGACATCACCTGCTTACCGCCATCAACCAAAGTAGCACCTTGCTCACTACCGGCTTTAATGTAATTAAGTACATTAGTTAACTGTTGCTGATCAACCATCGCGCCACACGTGGTTTTGGGGTCGAGCGGATGTCCGGGTTGCCAGCCTTTTAATTCGTCAATAATCAGTTTAATTAACTCGTCTTTAACGCCCGACTCCACTAATAATCTAGAGCCTGCGGTACAAACTTCACCCTGGTTAAACGCAATGGCCACTGCGGCAGCTTCTGCGGCGGCTTTTAAATCTGGCGCATCGTTAAACACTATATTGGGGCTCTTGCCACCAGCCTCTAACCACACGCGCTTCATGTTCGACTCGCCAGCGTAAATCATTAATTGTTTTGCAATTTTAGTTGATCCAGTAAACACTAAGGTATCTACGTCCATGTGTAAGGCTAATGCTTTACCCACGGTATGACCAAAACCGGGTAACACATTTAATACGCCTGCTGGGATCCCCGCCTCTAGGGCTAACTGAGCCATACGAATGGCCGTTAATGGCGACTTTTCTGATGGCTTTAAAATAACACTGTTACCGGTTGCGAGTGATGGGCCTAACTTCCAACATGCCATAATCATGGGAAAATTCCATGGAACAATCGCAGCAACCACTCCCACGGCTTCGCGGGTGATCATGCCAATCTCGTTATGTGCAGTAGGGGCTATTTCATCGTAAACTTTGTCGATTGCTTCACCAGACCAACGAATGGCCCGCGCCGCGCCCACAACATCAACGCCTTTTGAATGCTGAATGGGTTTACCCATGTCTAGGGTTTCAAGTAGTGCGAGTTCGTCGGCATTGGCTTCGAGTAAATCAGCAAATTTTATCATGACTTGCTTACGCTTAACCGGCGGTAAATTTGCCCAGGTACCGGCTTCAAATACCTCGCGAGCTTTGGCAACAGCTAGATTGGCGTCTTCTAAATCACAACTGGCCACTTTGGCCAGCAATCTACCATCAATTGGGCTAATGCAATCAAACGTTTCGCCAGACGCAGCAGATTGATATTGACCATTAATAAAGGCATTACCATTAATTTGTAAGCTGGCTGCCAGTGCTTCCCAATCGCTACGACTTGTTGGAGTACTCATTGTGACCTCGAAATAATATATAGATTGATAAGCACCGCGCCATGTGATGCTAAACAAGAATGCAGTGCCGAGTTATACCAATCAGCAATCTCTGAGCACTTATTTATCCTGATTGGTATTAAATAGCGCTATTGAGCACAACACCTTACTGAATACTGTCATCTGATTATGCTTAACAGCAAGAGATTTTCAATATATTTTACAAAATCGCCCTATTTAGTTTAAATAAATGCACAAAACACTTTTACGTTCATTATTTTTGACATAGCATAGCAAATATTCATCACTCATTATTTAACCAGTATGCGGTGAATAAACCATTGTAGCTACCAATTTAGAGTCAAAATATGAGCGAATATCAGCAAAATGGAACCGGCGATCCATCGCAAATAAGACCTAACATGGCCCATTTTTGGATGCCATTTACCGCAAACAAACAATTTAAAGCAAATCCACGCTTGTTAGTGTCGGCCCAGGGAATGTATTACACCGACATTGACGGCAATAAAGTGCTCGATGCAACAGCAGGATTATGGTGTTGTAATGCCGGGCACGGTAGAGCAGAAATCTCTGAGGCGGTCAGTAAGCAAATAATCCAGATGGACTATGCACCCTCGTTTCAAATGGGTCATCCATTGGCGTTTGAATTAGCGCATAAACTCAGTGAAATGAGCCCTGATGGCCTGGACCATGTGTTTTTTACCAATTCTGGATCAGAGTCTGTTGATACGGCCCTCAAAATGGCACTTTGTTATCATCGAGCCAATGGTCAAGCAAGCCGAACACGCTTTATTGGCCGCGAGTTAGGCTACCACGGTGTTGGTTTTGGCGGAATTTCTGTTGGTGGTATCAGTAATAACCGTAAAACCTTTAGCCAGCAACTTCTGCCCGGTGTAGATCACCTACCTCATACCCTCGACATTGCCAACAACGCCTTTAGCCATGGCCTCCCGCCGCACGGTTTAGATAAGGCCGACGTGCTTGAGCAGCTCATTACCTTACACGGCGCTGAAAACATTGCCGCCGTCATCGTTGAACCCATGTCTGGTTCTGCCGGGGTTATTTTACCTCCACAGGGATACCTTAAACGCCTGCGCGAAATCACCCAAAAGCACGGTATCTTATTAATATTTGATGAAGTCATTACCGGCTTTGGCCGTGTGGGAGCCGCTTTTGCCAGTGAGCGCTGGCAAGTCACGCCAGACATTATCACCACCGCCAAAGCCATAAACAATGGCGCGATCCCAATGGGCGCCGTGTTTGTCAGCAATGCCATTCACGACACCTGCATGGCAGGCCCAGACGAGTTAATTGAGTTTTTTCATGGTTACACGTATTCCGGCCACCCCGTTGCCGCAGCATCAGCACTAGCCACCTTGTCTATTTATGAAAACGAAAAGCTGTTTGAACGCGCAAAAAGCCTCGAAGCTTACTTTGAGCAGGCAGTACATAGCCTTAAAGGCTTGCCCAATGTGATTGATATTCGCAACACAGGCCTGGTTGCCGGCATTCAATTTGCCCCAAGTGATAAAGGCGTGGGTAAACGGGGCTACGCCATATTTGACCATTGCTTTAGAAACGGCGCGCTAGTGCGCGCAACGGCAGATATCATTGCCCTATCGCCGCCATTAATTGTCGAAAAATCACACATAGATGACATGGTCAATCAACTTGCCGACGCCATCATCGCAGCCGGATAAGCCATTAAATACCGATAAGGACAGAGTTCATGCTTACCATCAGCCATTATTTAAATGGGCAATGCACCCAAGCTAGTCAGCGCACGCAAACGATTTACGACCCAGCAACAGGTGAGGCTCGCGGCCAGGTGTCGCTAGCAAGTCAGGCAGAAGTAGCCGCTGCTATTGCTGTTGCTAAAACCGCGTTTGACAGTTGGTCACAAGTTACCCCGCTTAATCGGGCTAGAGTGTTATTTAACTTTAAAGCGTTAGTTGAGCAGCATGTCGATAAGTTAGCAGAACTGATTACCCTAGAGCATGGCAAAGTGCTTGATGACGCCAAAGGCGAAATTACCCGCGGGCTTGAAGTGGTTGAATTTGCCTGTGGTATTCCGCACTTATTAAAAGGCGAACACACCCAACAAGTCGGTGGCGGCGTTGACGCATGGTCGGTTAATCAAGCATTAGGTGTTGTGGCCGGTATTGCGCCATTTAATTTCCCGGTAATGGTACCGATGTGGATGTTCCCGATTGCTATCGCCTGCGGCAACACCTTTATTATGAAACCGTCTGAAAAAGACCCTAGCTCAGTCATGTTCATTGCTGAATTACTCAAACAGGCAGGTTTACCAGATGGAGTGTTTAACGTCGTCAACGGCGATAAAGAAGCGGTCGATGCCCTGCTCACTCACCCAGATATTAAAGCCGTGAGTTTTGTAGGCTCAACCCCAATTGCCGAATACATCTACACCACGGCATCTGCTCACGGTAAACGAGTGCAAGCATTGGGCGGAGCAAAAAATCACATGTTATTAATGCCCGATGCTGATTTAGATCAAGCTGTTAATGCACTAATGGGTGCAGCATATGGTAGTGCGGGTGAACGATGCATGGCCATTTCTGTCGTGCTGGCAGTGGGTGATGTGGGCGACAAACTGGTCGATAAATTATTACCGCAAATTAGCGCCTTAAAAGTGGGGAGTGGCATCACACCAGAAATGGACATGGGACCACTTATTTCAGCGCAGCATTTAGCCAAAGTTCGCAGCTACGTTGAAGCCGGTATTAATGAAGGGGCAACATTGCTGGTCGATGGGCGCGACATCAGCATTAGCGATCATCAGCAAGGTTACTTTTTAGGCGCCTGCTTATTTGACCATGTCACCCCGCAAATGAGCATTTACCAGCAAGAAATTTTTGGCCCTGTGCTGGCCATTGTGCGAGTAGACAATTATGCCGACGCATTAGCACTCATTAATCAGCACGAGTTTGGTAATGGCACGGCCATTTTCACTCAAAGTGGTCAGGTTGCACGGCATTTTTGCCATCATGTTGAAGTGGGTATGGTTGGGGTAAACCTGCCAATCCCTGTGCCAATGGCCTTTCATAGCTTTGGTGGCTGGAAGCGCTCACTATTTGGGCCGCTACACATGCATGGGCCTGATGGTGTGCGTTTTTATACTAAGCGCAAAGCCATTACCGCCCGTTGGCCACAAGCGAAAATCGACAGTAACGAACCATCGGCCTTTATTATGCCGACCATGAAGTAAGTGAGCATCATGAATAAATACATAAGCGATATCACCCTATTTAGTGGCCAATCTACCGAGGTTGAGTCGTATTACTTAGCCGATGAAAAACGTATCACAGGTAACCCACTTCAGTCAGTACAAAATCATTTCGAAAGTCCCTGCAAACAATTTAATGTTGGGATATGGCAAAGCGAAGCTGGCAGTTGGAATGTAAATTACAGCGAATATGAATATTGCGACATACTCGAAGGTAGCAGCATGATCACCGACAGCCAGGGCAAGAGTTTAACGGTTAAAGCTGGCGATAAATTTGTTATACCCGCGGGCTTTATTGGCACGTGGGAAGTCATTGAACATTGTAAAAAAATCTACGTAATGTTTGAGCAGCAACCTGCACAAACATAACGTTTAACCGCCATGCGGTACAGACAAAACCTAGGTATGAGTTTTGCTTCTGATATGTGGCATACGCAGTGGCTAAAAATCATCAATACTAGCTGCTGTACTTTATGTAAATGGAGATAATATCGTGTCGACAACATTTAAAAGAACGCGAATTGCACTGTTAAGCGGATTAACACTATCAGCTACCCTGCTTGCACCTCTTGCTATGGCAGAAGTGTCTGGCGCGGTAAGCGTGACTAACGATTACCGCTTTCGTGGTGTATCACAAACTGCAGGCGACCCAGCACTGCAAGCCAACATTGACTGGAGCCACGATAGCGGCTTTTTTGTAGGTGCCTGGGGCAGTAATGTCGACTTTGATGAGCCAGGTTATAATGGCCCGGACGTTGAAGTAGATCTCTATGCAGGTTACTACGGCGAAATTAACGATGACACCAGTTATGACCTAACGCTTTACCGTTACAACTACCCAGGTGACAGTGAGTTAGACTATTTAGAAGTCAGCGCGGGTATCGATTTTAATGGTTTTAGAGCCGCATACTGGTATACCGATGATTATGGCGGAAGTGATTTAGCCCTTCATTACACTGAAATTAACTACAGCTGGGGATTTGCCGAAGATTGGAGCCTAGACTTACATTATGGCTATAACTTTGGCGACGCCATTGATGACGGTGAAGGCTTTGACAGCTACTCAGATTACTCTATTGGCGTATCAACAGAGTTTAGCGGCTTTGCGGTTTCTGTGGCGTACCTAGACACGGATATCGATGGTGATTATGAAGTTAACTCTGGGGTTTATAAAAACTCTGGCACCTTATTAGCTAGCGTGAGCTATGCATTTTAAGCGTAATGAATAAGCCCATGGGCTATATGGTATATCGATAAAAACCGCCATTGGCGGTTTTTTATCAAGTTTAGCATTACTTTACTGCCACACCCTGGCCTTGTGCCTGTTGCTTTACCCCTTGCCAACCATCAGCAATGTGATTGAGTTGCTGGCTACGTTGTGGAAATTGGTGAGCAAGCCCGCGCATTAATTTAGTTTAAATTTCACAGATTTCGGTCCAACGCGCTGCATTAGAGATAGGCATAAATTTGTCCTTAAATTAATTATAACGTCCATATTGACCTAATAAATGTGTCACAAAATATTTACTTGATAAGCGGTTTTTATCAGTATTCGATCTTGCTCATAGATTTCAACAAAATAACATTGCATACAGGTGTTACGAGAGTATCTTACCCTTACATAGTATCGCAGAAGATGCATGGTTTGAGCATCTTCTGGTTGATTGGGTATAGTAAAAAAATAAACGCCACAAAGGAGCGAACAATGGCTGACAACATCATAAAAATCCTCATTATTGTTGGGCTGTTCTTTTTAGCCTATAAACTCATTTTTAGCGGCAGTCGCGGGCTAACACTGTTTGAAATGCATTTTAAAGACGGAAAGCTAACAAGCCACAAAGGTAAAATCCCAGAGCGCTTTGAACGCGAATGCCGCACAATTGCCAAAACAAATAAACTCACTTGCACCGTGAGGGCTGAAAAATCAGGACACGTGCGCCTGCATGTTTCTGCCAACGTGGGTGACAATTTAACCCAACAAATTCGCAATCAATTTCCGTTTGAGTACTACGATAAAAAACAACAAGACTCATCAAAATTAAAAGGTTAATCGTTATTGACCACCAATAAAAATGGACTCAATTGAGTCCATTTTTTACAACTGCGAAGATTAATCATCTTGCAGTGCGCACATGTTAAAGTTTGGTTTTTGCACTTTTGGTGAAGAACTCATTAAGGTCTAACATATGTCTGCCCCAAACCTTGTTACGGTCGTTTACTGCACTATGAGAAAACCTAATACAGAAAAACTCTACCGATAAGGCAGAGCTTTTTGAGGTGTTTTTTAAATACCAGTAACGAATAGCAGCGTTTCTTGAGCGTACGATTGAACGGTTTGTAGATCTAAGCTTTGAATCTTAGTATCAAAACCATCAGCGTGATGAAACGCCTTAGAAAATTCATTAATTTTAGTGATTTGGCTTATCTGATTGTGTTTATCGTAGAAGTGACTATTAGGATCTGTCTCATCTCGAATAATCGTAATCATATTACCTAGCCAAATACCTCCGTTAAACTCTCTAGGGTATAAGAAGCGTAGGTGTGCTTCTAAAATAGGGCGAATAGAACGAGCCACTTCAACCTTTGATTCATCTTTGGCGTCAGCAACAAAATCATAGAGCTTATTATATTCTTTGTGGTAGGAGTGAAGAACGTGAGAGTCATAGTCGCTTCTTTCTACCATTTGACTAGATATGTATTGAGAACTGTCAGGCTTAAGAGGATCTGACTTTTTATATGTCACATCAATCTCAAAGCACTTGGTATGTTGAGATAATATCGAGTATTTTTGAATCTCAGATAAAAAGAATGGATCGTGACTAAATACGATGGTTTGATAGCCGTTGTTAATCAGCTTTTCGATCTCAACGATAGTTGCGTCTTTGCGGTAGTTATCTAAGGATGACATAGGATCATCTAAAACAACGATGGAATCGTCGCTATTAGGCTTGGCAAACTTAGATAAGAAAAATGCTAGAGCGAGAGCAGATCTATCACCGAGACTCAGAACGTGCTCAAAAATGTGTTTGTTATCATCCACATTTTCAACTGAAAGTTCTTTGTCGATAAAGGTTATTACATACTTAAGACGAGTTGAACCGCCTCTACCTTTATTGTCCTTATCAAGCTCTTTGATTCGTATCATTGAGTGAAAGTTTTTCAATAGCAGGTTAATAGAATCTTTATGTGTTTTAATGCTATCTTCCTGATCTTTATCAATTTCTTCTTTTAGTTCTTTGATCCTCTTAGTCTTGTCTTTTTTGTCATCAGACAGAGACTTGTGATTAACCAAATCTTCAACTATTTCAGTCTCAAAACGCTTTTTGGTTTCTTCAATGTTGTCGATCTTGGCTTGGAGATCTTGAGTTGAACCAGTTGCTAGTTGGTTCAAAAACTTAGTAACTTGCTCGTTAAATTCTTGCACTTCACTGTTGTATGCCGAGAAATCAAACCTATTGAAAAGACTATCAAATAGTTGATTGAACTTGGTGAAATTAGTTTTTAACAATAAGTCTTTTTTCTTCTCTTTGATCAGGTTGACACATTCAAATACGATTGATGTTGATAAAGAATTAAGGTCTTTAAAATCATATTGAGGATTGAAGCCTGTGATGCGATCTGACCAAGTTTTGATAATCTCACTATTGGATTTCACTAGAGCTTCTAATTCTTCAATTTTACAACCAATGTCTCTTACATCTAATTCGAACTGGTCACTATCATGTTCGAACTTATCACTAGCTTTAGTGTACGAATCATTAATGAAGTCCTGATACAGCCTAAAGATATTGGAGTTTACAAGAGGTTGAGCGCAAAAAGGGCAATTGTCTGATTCGTTTACCAGTTGAGTGCCTGTTTCAAGCCACATAACATCACGCTCTTTAAGATTACTAGCAATGTGCAGCTCAACTTTTTCTTGTGCTTCTTTTGACAGACTCTCGATGTTTAGTGTGAAGATGCTTGTATCTAAATCTGGCTTAGTCAGAGCCAGGGGGGTAGGCTTTTTACGGCTCTTGTAGTGTTCTACACTCTTCAAATCTTGGATTTGAGCTTCAAGACTTGCAATCTCAGCATCAGCGTTAGGAGTAGCTTTTATACCACGGATTTTAGCAACTGTTTTGCTGGGAAATGTCGTAGTAAGTCTTGTATCAATTGGGCTTAGCTGAACGTTGATAGCGTCAATTTCTGCTTTAAGTGTATCAATCTCTTGTTCCTTTAATACTGATACTTTACCTAATGAAAACTCATAATAATTAGTGAGTTGACTACGATCTTTAGCATTAGGAATATAAAGGTTACTATCAATGAACTCTTGATTGAATACTTGAAAATTAAACGGTGTTTGAAGCGAGTTTAGCGTTATGTTTTTACCGCCAACTCGAAGGTTGAGAGCTGGTACACCATCAGATTCTTGAGGCTTTAACGCTTCTATCGCAGCTTTGTCGTTTTCATTGATAAAATTAAAGACCTTACTTAGCGTAGACTTACCAGAGCCATTTCGGCCGTAGATCAGGTTTAGCTTATCAAACCCTTGAGTCAATGCTCTCTTGTGTTGCCATTGCTTGATGTTTTCAATTTTTATTATTCTTTCTAGCATTTCTAATTTTTCAGTTAGTTGCGTTTATTTGCGCAAGGTTAATATGGGATTAAAGGCATACTAACATGGTTATGTTGTCCAGAACTGTGATATGTGGGGTCAGTGTAAACTTTTGATATGTGGGGTCAGTGTAAACTTTGATATGTGGGGTCAGTGTAAACTTTAACTGATACCAATACATTTACTAATCCCACTACCCATTTTTAGACCCTTTGCACTAACGCACTTCTGTCCATAAATGCGTTAAATCTTTAAATAACAAACTAGGTTAAATCGAAGATAACTATACGGCGGATGTAATCACGGCTATGACCTTCGAAAACATGGATGTTTTCGCAGAGCGCCCAGGGATGGGTTTACCGCGTGTCATAGAAGTGATTGCATTGAGTATTGTTGCCTAGTGTGACAATAAAGCAGTAAAGCAGAGTCACTCACAGCAAATCCTGCACAAATGTTCAAAGCAAAAATAACACCTGGGTCCCGGCTCAAGAGCATTGCCGGGACGACGCCGTATTTGGCCGTTCAGGGTGGAATTGCAGCCTGAAGCGTTAGTGGCTGAAAACCATAAAAAGCAAAACACCTAGGTCCCGGCTCAAAAACACTACCGAGACGACGTAAGAGTTGGGACGACAAGAAGGTAGTTTTGTCCATAAATGCGTTAGATCTTAAATTACAAACTAGGTTGAATCGAAGATACCCATACGGCGGATGTAATCGCGGCTATGACCTTCGAAAACATGGATGTTTTCGCAGAGCGCCCAGGGATGGGTTTACCGCGTGTCATAGAAGTGATTGCATTGAGCATCGTTGCCTAGTGGTAAAACAAACACCTGGATCCCGGCTCAAAAGCATTGCCGGGACGACGCCGTATTTGGCCGTTCAGGGTGGAATTGCAGCCTGAAGTGTTAGTGGCCGAAAACCATAAAAAGTAAAACACCTAAATCCCGGCTCAAAAACACTACCGAGACGACGTTAGACTTAGGACGATGCGAAAGTAGCAAATAAGCTTTGTCCATAAATGCGTTAGATTTTTCAGTAACAAACAAGGTTGCATCGTAGACAACCATACGGCGGATGTAATCGCGGCTATGACCTTCGAAAACATGGATGTTTTCGCAGAGCGCCCATGGATGGGTTTACCGCGTGTCATAGAAGTGATTTCATTTGAGTATCGTTGCCTAGTGTGACAATAAAGCAGTAAAGCAGAGTCACTCACAGCAAATCCTGCACAAATGTTCAAAGCAAAAATAACACCTGGGTCCCGGCTCAAGAGCATTGCCGGGACGACGCCGTATTTGGCCGTTCAGGGTGGAATTGCAGCCTGAAGCGTTAGTGGCTGAAAACCATAAAAAGCAAAACACTAGGTCCCGGCTCAAAAACACTACCGAGACGACGTTAGAGTTGGGACGACAAGAAGGTAGTTTTGTCCATAAATGCGTTAGATCTTAAATTACAAACTAGGTTGCATCGAAGACAACCATACGGCGGATGCAATCGCGGCTATGACCTTCGAAAACATGGATGTTTTCGCAGAGCGCCCAGGGATGGGTTTACCGCGTGTCATAGAAGTGATTGCATTGAGTATCGTTGCCTAAAATCTTAGTTTTGTTTGAGTTAATAGCTCTAGTTGGCCTACTTCCATAGGCCACTCTTGATCTCGTTTGGCCTAAATCATAAAAAGCAAAACACCTGGATCCCGGCTCAAAAGCATTGCCGGGACGACGTCCTATTTGGCCGCGCAGAGGGGGATTGCTGTCTCAAGTGTTAGTGGCCGAAAACCATAAAAAGCAAAACACCTGGATCCCGGCTCAAGAGCATTGCCGGGACGACGCCGTATTTGGCCGTTAAGGGTGGAATTGCAGCCTGAAGTGTTAGTGGCAGAAAACCATAAAAAGTAAAACACTAGGTCCCGGCTCAAAAACACTACCGAGACGACGTTAGAGTTGGGACGACAAGAAGGTAGTTTTGTCCAGAAATGCGTTAGTTCTTCCAATTACAAACAAGGTTAAATCGAAGATACCCATACGGCGGATGTAATCGCGGCTATGACCTTCGAAAACATGGATGTTTTCGTAGAGCGCCCATGGATGGGTTTACCGCGTGTCATAGAAGTGATTTCATTGAGTATCGTTGCCTAACATCTTATTTTTGTTTGAGTTAATAGCTCTATCTGGCCTATTTCCATTGGCCACTCTTGATCTGGTTTGGCCGAAAACCATAAAAAGTAAAACACCTGGATCCCGGCTAAAAAGCATTGCCGGGACGACGTCCTATTTGGCCGCGCAGGGGGGGATTGCTGTCTCAAGTGTTAGTGGCCGAAAACCATAAAAAGCAAAACACCTGGGTCCCGGCTCAAAAGCATTGCCGGGACGACGTGAGAGTTAGGACGATATTAAAGTTAGGACCATGAGACAGTAGCTAACATGCCTTTGTCCATAAATGCGTTAGATCTTTAAATTACAAACTAGGTTAAATCGAAGATAACTATACGGCGGATGTAATCGCGGCTATGACCTTCGAAAACATGGATGTTTTCGCAGAGCGCCCATGGATGGGTTTACAGCGTGTCATAGAAGTGATTTCATTTGAGTATCGATACCTAGTGGTAAAACAAACACCTGGATCCCGGCTCAAGAGCATTGCCGGGACGACGCCGTATTTGGCCGTTCAGGGTGGAATTGCAGCCTGAAGTGTTAGTGGCCGAAAACCATAAAAAGTAAAACACCTGGGTCCCAGCTCAAAAGTACAACCGGGACGACGTTAGAGTTGGATGATGTGAAAGTAGCAAATAAGCTTTGTCCATAAATGCGTTAGATTTTTCAGTAACAAACAAGGTTGAATCGAAGATACCCATACGGCGGATGTAATCGCGGCTATGACCTTCGAAAACATGGATGTTTTCGCAGAGCGCCCATGGATGGGTTTACCGCGTGTCATAGAAGTGATTTCATTGAGTATCGTTACCCAGTGGTAAAATAAGACTTTGATAAAACAGAGCCACCCACAGTAAATTCTGCACAAAAGTTCAAAGAAAAAAATAACACCTGGATCCCGGCTCAAGAGCATTGCCGGGACGACGCCGTATTTGGCCGTTCAGAGTGGAATTGCAGCCTCAAGCATTCGTGGCCGCAGGCCATAAAGAACAAAACACCTGGATCCCGGCTCAAGAGCATTGCCGAGACGACGCCGTATTTGGCCGTTCAGGGTGGAATTGCAGCCTGAAGTGTTAGTGGCCGAAAACCATAAAAAGTAAAACGCCTGGGTCCCGGCTCAAAAGCATTGCCGGGACGACGTGAGAGTTGGACGGCGAGAAAGTAGCTAAAACACTTTTACCCATAAATCAGTTAGCAAATGCTCAACGAGATCATTCTCTTACATTTGCTTTGATATCACTAACGTTACTTGCGCAACTGTCACGCCAAACTTGATAATGTCGCTTTTATTAATGATGGTATTTTGGTCAACCAAAAACATCCAATCGTCAAAATGCACTTCGTATTCGCTGCCATCGACTGGCAAAATCATATCGTAACGCCAGCGCAATGCACTGCCCTGCGCTTCGCCTTGGGCAATACCTAAAATGTCATTGGCGGAGCCTTGATATTTACCGTTGCCTTTATCGATGATAGTCCACACTCGTGTTTGCTTTTCTCCATCATCATAAACAAACCACTCATTGATCACCCCTTGTTTACCTTGTGGGGTATCGCTCCAATGTGCTTCCATGGTTACGGTAAATTTACGTGTCACCTTGCCTGAGAAATCTTGCACAATACCGGCAGCGGTTAGCTTACCATCAAAAAATTCTGCTAGATCGAGCCCTGGAGTGGTATCTGCATAATCATCTATCGATGCTGACGAACATGACATAACGCATAGCACTAATAGTGAAAATAACGCTGTTTGACGCCAATTTTTTAGCCACGATGTTGTGCGCACAAATGGAGTGATTTTAGCTATCATATTTCAACCTTAGTTTGTTCAGTTCATGCCAATCAATTGCTGACGCAGTTTAGGCCGACTGGTTTTTTCAGATAACCATATCGCCAAAAAATCAGCAGGAAAGTCTGCATTTGTCACGCCAAAGTAAGGCTTATCATTAAATAAAAACTCAGCTTGAGTGGCTGAGTTCACCATAAACGTTAACCTGTCGCCCTCTTTCACATCGGGCCATGCCTGAGCTAACTGGTCGTGATACTCATCAATTTTTTGCTTTGATAACCCTATGTGCAACCATTGATCAACAGTGGCGTCGATTAAATCTTTGGCTTCAATGTCGCGGTGATATTCTATTTCAAGCTTAATTGGCAGTTGGTTGGCTTGGTATTTACCGTCGAGGCTGTATAAAGTTGCACTGTAAATATCTAACCACAGCACGCTCATACTCGCAGCCCCAACTTGCAATAAAGCCGTTGGTGCTGTTGACATGCTAACGCTATTTTTTACACCATTGGAACTTTTAAGGCTACTCGCATTGTTTGCTAAGGTTTGATTAGCCATAGCATCGCTTATGCTTAATGCCACAACAAGCATCACTACCACGGCCCCTACAACACCAAATAGCAACTCAACTAACCATTGATAGGCATTACGGGTCACATTAACTGCTTCATTTACCGATTTCATTGCCGAGTCCTCTGTGTAATGTTAGGCATGTATTCACCGCGACTTATTAACAATAATACGGGAAACAACACACTCCAGATCACCGCAAGCACAATACCGCTAAACCAATGACCGTGTGGTAACACTACCGCGCCAAACTCAGCACCTGCGATATAGCTTAGCGCCCCAAATATGCCACCAAACAATGCTTGTAATACTAAATTAAGCTGCTGAAAAAACACTAAACTGTAACCCAAACTTAATGCGAAAATTAACCAAAGCAACGCTAACCAATAAGGCGTTTGAGCAAACACAAACAGACCAAACCAGGTTAATAATGTATCGACACTCATGCCAACTAAAGCACAAAAACACATTAACTGGGCGTCTTTTTGGGGCGATTGCGATAACAGAAAGTGCCCAGCAATAAGCAGAATAGACAATAAAATAAGCTGATTACCCGCCAGCACACCTGCCCACCAAACTAACTGAAACGATAACGCGTTTAGGATAATAAATAGCTTGGGGTTAGGCATAAGCACCTCGTCGCATCAGCAAGTTTATTTCAAGCGATATTGCGGCCTAACGGCAACCAAGTGCACAGTACTGGTTGTACGTTCTAAAAAGCCGCCTTCGCAGTAGCTTAAGTAAAACTTCCACATTCTGATAAAGTCATCGCCGTAATTTAACGCTTTAATTTTATCGTAAGCTGCATCAAAATTTTCATGCCAGTGTTTTAACGTACGAGCGTAATCTTTACCCATGTCACTCACAGACCAGGTGACCATGTCTGTTTTTTTGGCAATGTGTTTGGTCATTTCGCTCACTGAGGGTAAGCAACCACCAGGGAAAATATAACGTTGAATAAAATCAACACCCTTGCGGTAGCTGTCGTAACGCTGATCTGCAATGGTAATGGCTTGAATAAGCATAAGACCATTGGGCTTGAGTAGGTTTTGTAGCTTTTCGAAGAACCCAGCGAGGTATTCATGACCAACCGCTTCAATCATTTCGATTGATACCACACGGTCGTATTCGCCCGTTAACAGGCGATAATCTTGCTTAAGCAGGGTTATTTTGTCTTCTAACCCTTCTTGCTTAACACGGGCAACAGCATAGTCATATTGCGCGTCAGAAATAGTTGTGGTGGTAACATTAACGCCAAAGTGCTTAGCTGCATAAATGGCTAATGCGCCCCAACCTGTGCCGACTTCAAGCAGGGTTTGCCCAGGGGTTAAATCTAAACGCTCACAAATGGTGTGCAGTTTATGAATTTGCGCTTCGTTTAATGTACTGTCATCGCTAGGATATAACGCACTTGAGTACATCATTTCTGGGTCTAAAAACTGCTGATACATGTCATTACCTAAATCGTAATGCGCCAAAATATTGCGCTTAGAACCCGCCTCAGAATTACGATTTAGCACATGTTTTACACGGCTAATGCCGTTACTTAGCCACGAAAAATAACGCTCAATGTTGTCGAGCAAGGCTAAGTTGCGCGCAAACACTTGCACCACTTTTGTTAAATCAGGGCTGCACCAATGGCCTTGAATATAGGCTTCACCGGCACCAATTGAGCCCCCAAATACTACCTGACGGTAAAAACTAGCATGCCTAACTTGCATTACGGCATGAATATCGCTTTTAGTGTCGCCAAAAGCTGCGGTATCCGCCCCATCGACAATTGTTAAATGACCTTCTGCAAGATGCGCCAGTGCACGTAATAAAATCTTTCTTGCAAGACTGTCTGATAAACCAGCTTGAGCCATGCTACTTTCTGTGGCCGTATTTTCCATTTTTTGTCTCCAGTTCATCACTGTTATAGGCTTTTTAACCTTATTAAGTGTTTATACGCTGCAGTTGTCCATTTGGTTTACAATTGATTGTTGGCTATGGGTGCTCAAATTACAAAGCTTTGGTGGCTTGTTTACTCACAAAAGGAATACGTTTTAAAAATAGCTTTAATGCCTGCCAATAAATACCTAACATAATGTTTGCTGTCATCAGCGGAAAATGCAGCATAAAACCTCGGATACTTTTCGCGCTTATCTCCTGGCGTTTAAGCACCACACCAGCATCAAAGAGTTTATCGTTGCTCGCGTTGCGGTTTTCAATGGTCACCTTTAAAAACTTAGATGGCGCGGTAATTCGCCATAAGTAATGCATGTCTAAATTCATAAACGGCGACACATGAAACACCTTGTCGGTGTGGGTAGTATTGGCCATGTCCACTAGATAGCAATGGCGTTCATTCCAGGGGGTATTACTTACCTCTGCCAGCATATAAACCATTTCATCTTGGTGGTAACAAAAATAAAAATTCACCGGGCTAAAATAAAATCCGCAATGACGAATTTGCCCCGAAAAAATCACTTTATCGCATACTTGGCTCGCGCCTAAATGCTTAATGGTGGCTAACACCCGGTGTTTTAACGCACTGGCATCATCACCATGACAGGCTGGCGGCAACACGAATGCATCAGCAAATTGCTTATCCAATTCGTTAAGGTAGTCGCTTGGTTTAAATTTAAGCGGAGTAAACCTGTCTGTCGAAAACAGCTTACTGCTGGCACATATGGCATCGACTTCATCTAAATCAATTGCCATCATCGCCAACTTGTAACCAAAACTGTGCACTTTAGGCACGTGGCGACGATGGCTCACCGTACCGGTATAAATGCCGCTATGTAAGGTCTGTGGCGATGATGTTAATGTCATAAGGTGATCCCAAATAAGTTACATACGTCAACTGCGCTTCGCACCCCGTCTTCATGAAAACCATTGTGCCAATAGGCGCCCGCATAATAAGTATGACGTTTTCCGTTGATTAGCGCTTTTTTAGCTTGAGATTTCATGCTGGCGTCATTAAACACCGGATGAGCATAATTAAATTTACGTAAGATTTTAGTTTCATCAATTAAATCAGTTTGATTTAACGTCACACAAAAGGTTGGCGCATCTTTGGGTAAACGCTGCAATATGTTCATGTTATAGGTGACGCTCGCTGGACGCTGGGCAACATCTAACTCATTTTTACCATCAAGACGATAGTTCCAACTTGCCCAAGCCGCTTTGCGTTTTGGCAATACATTAATATCAGTATGAAGCACGACCTCATTATTTTGATAGGCCATTGGTGCCAATATATCTGTCTCGTCTTGGCTTGGATCGCAAAGCATGGCTAATGCTTGATCGCTATGGCAAGTTAATACCACATCATCAAACTGTTGCCACTCGCCATGAGACACTTGCACCTGCACGCCATCGTCACTGCGTTTAATGCCTGTAACGGGTGAGTTAAGGTGAATGCGCTCTTTAAACGGGGCGGTTAATGCCGGAATGTAACTGCGTGAGCCGCCTTCAAGTACATACCATTGTGGGCGGTCATTAATGTTGAGCAGACCGTGGTGCTGAAAAAAACGAATAAAAAACCGTAATGAAAAACTGCGCATATCATCAATACTGGAAGACCAAATTGCTGCGCCCATGGGCAAAATATAATGCTCGCAAAAAAAGGCAGAAAAGTTGTTTTGATCTAGGTATTCACCCAATGTGGCGTTAGGGTAGTTGTCGGCTTCATAAATCGCTTTACAGCCGTTATTAAAGCGCACGATTTCGCCAAGGAATCGATAAAAGCTGGGGCGGAATAAATTTCGGCGTTGGGCAAATAAACTCCATAAATTATGACCATTATATTCAAGCCCTGTAATGGCGTTGTTTACACTAAAACTCATTTCAGTCGGCATGGATTTAACTTTGAGCTGCTCCATGAGTTTTTCAAATCGTGGGTAAGTACGGTCGTTAAATACAATAAAACCGGTATCAATGGCATACGACTTACCTGCCACTTCAACATCAACCGTTGCTGTGTGTCCGCCAATATAATCATTAGCTTCAAACACGGTAACATTGTGTTTGCGGCTCAATAGATGTGCGCAAGTTAAGCCAGAAATACCCGTACCGATCACGGCGATATTTTTCATTTAATCATCCTTAGTGCTATTTTTGTTATTTTTCTTTGCTAGTAAAGACACCAGCAATGACTCTGGTAATAACGAAGCCAATTTAAGTAACCAGGTAAATTTGCCCGGAAAGTGAATTTCATTACGTTGGCGTTGCATGCCGTTATAAATAGCCACTGCTGCTTGCTGAGCAGTAATTTGCATTGGCATGGCAAAATCGTTTTTATCGGTTAAAGGAGTTTTAACAAATCCTGGGCAAATAACACTCACGCCAATATCGTGCTCGGCCAAGTCGACCCGTAAACTGCGACCTAGATAACTAATCGCCGCTTTTGATGCTCCATAAGCTTCAGCCCGAGGAAACGGTAAGTAGGTCGCACTTGAACTCATCAACCCAAGTTGAGCGCCACGGCTAAGTAACGGTAAAAAATGTTCTAGACAATAACCCATCGCAATCACATTAGTGTTAATCACTCGGGCAAATAATGCCGAGTCAAAATGCAATGCATCGTCGATATATTCGCAACTGCCGGCATTGAGTATCACGTGCTGTAATTGCCAATGGTTATCGAGCAACAACCGCTTAAGTTCAGTGGCCGCAATTTGCACTTGTGCATTGTCGGTAATATCAAATGCAAGTGGTGTCGCGCCGCTAATGTTTTGCAGCGCCTCGCGGTTACGACCACAAGCAATCACTTGCATACCTTGAGTAAGGTAATATTCTGCCAACGCAAAGCCGATGCCTGAGCTAGCACCAGTGATGAGTACTGCCGGCGTTTTAGCGGTTGTCATCACCATTACTTGGCCGCCCGATTTTTTAACAGACCAATCAACCCACCTAAAAATGGCACCTGTTCATACAACATTTGCCCAAGGTCAAAATAGTCGCGATGGGCATAGATTTTGTCATCAAACTTAAGTTGCGACATGCCGTCAACCTGAATCTGCTGGCCTTTGTTTAACTTAGGGTGCGAATAAGTCATGGTCCAATATAATGCCGCCTGGCTATTGTTATGACTCACAACCACTTCTTTAATATTAAATTCAATGTGGGTAACGTTAAGGTACATATTGGCAAAGTAACGAGTGAGATCGTCGATGCCATTAACCTGATGCATAGGATCGCGAAAAGCGATATCGTCGCGATAAACTTGGCGTAGCAAATGCAAATTGTCTTTGTTAAGTTGCTGATACATATTAATAAATGCATCTACAATAGCAGGGTAGCCATGACTAGACGTTGCATTTACGCCATTTGATGGTTCAGCTGATATATCAACTACCGATTGTGCACCTTGCATTAACCAACTCCTCTAATGCTATTCTTGTGAGCATAAAATAAACAATGCCTTAAATCACAATAAGATCAAAGTGTTTCATGCATTCAAATTCAGACTTATTTAATTAAGAGATAATACGAGATAAGGTAAAATACAGATCACTATGGTAGATAAATAGCAAAACGCCCAAGCTAGGCTCGGGCGTGTGGTTATTCAAAGGGTTAACAAAGCAAATTAATAACCGGTTTTAGCCACCGGATGCCAATGCTTATCCACTTCGTCTTTAATAAACGCTTGTTTTGCTTTAATCGCGTCGGCTTCAATAAATCCTATAGCAGCATGGGCAGTTTGCTTTGTCGAAATATCAGGATACTCAACTTGAGTAACCGAAAGTTGCGCTAAAATTCGAGCTAATGCTTCACGACCATAAGTAATTTGCTCTGTTGCTACGCTCAACAGTGCCACACCCTCTTTAGGGTTATGAGCATATAATCCATGTGATGCCATGGCAAAATCCCAACGCCACTGCGCATGACGGATAGCCATAATAGAATCATTCATTTGTGGCCATGTCGCGCCTGCATCCCAAGCAGCTTTTGCTTCGTAATGGGCTTTAACCAGTAATAACTCTAGATTTCGTGCCCGCTCGTTTATGTCATTTTTAGCGTTATCGAGTTTCTTGGCTAATGCGGTTTTACTGCTATGACAACTAATGCAGGTTTTATCAAAATTATCCATGGCGCCAGCCACTTTATGATCGGTAAAGGTTTGCCCTTTATCATCGCTCACTTGTGGCATATGACAGGTAATGCAAGTCACCCCTTTTTTAGCGTGAGTAGAACGACTCCAGTGTTCAAATTCTGGGTGACGAGCCTTTAATATAGGTGTTTTTGAAATAGGGTGGATCCACTCATAAAAGCGGCGAGTGTCATAGTATTTTTCAATGTCATCAGCTGTGCTGCCAAAAATCCACGGTATATTTACCTTATTGCTTTTTTCTGGCTGAAAGTAATACGTTACATGGCATTGGCCGCATACCTGCGCCCCTTGCATTGTGCTGTCTTGCTTATCAAATGGCAGTTTAATTTTTGCCATGGCATCTTGAGCATATGGACGAGGTAAGGTTAACTCCGCACTGCCATCGACATGGCAATCACTGCAATACACGACCGATTTTATTTCACGGCCTAAATCGACAAAATTAGCACCAGAATACCCTTCAATCCCCATTTGTTTCATCAGTCTTGGGGCGTCTGGTGTTTTACAGGTCCAGCAACTGGCTGATAAGCCTTTGTCACCTTCAGCCACTGCAACACCAGTACGTAAAGTATGAGTAACGTCTGCAACCGCAAACTGGTGGCCACGTGGGCTATGATATTCTTTGGCAAAAGATGAGCCTGCCCACAAAATAATACTGGCAGGATATTGCGCCAACATATCTTCGCTTTCGTCCTGCTCTACTGTGGCCTCCCAAGATGCAAACTGATTAGGAAACTTAATCTGATTTGGGTCGAGCTCTTCACTTTGTAAAGACCAAGAGGTCAGTGTCAATAATGCCAGCCCTGCGACCAGTATTGTAATCCCTGTCTTGCTACGTAATGGCCGAGAAACTTTCATCATCACGTCTACTAATAAATTAATCATACCGTTGCCTTAATACCAATCAGTAATCTCTAATCACTTATTTATCCTGATTGATATAACAGATAAATGTGACACATCAGTTGGCGTTACCCAGGGCGGCCATCAAGCCTTGGGCGAGTTAAAATTGGCGCATAAAACCACACAAACATACCAAAGCCAACAAACCAAAACGCCCCAGCAATCCACAACCACATTTGGGTGTGCTCTGGCATTAGCAGCGGCATAATCGCTCGAAACACCGCAGCCAAAGCAAGGCTCATAAATGCAAACGCCATATTGGGGCCTTGATAAATATTGCGACTGGTATGCCCAAGAGATACACGAGAGATCATTGATAAACACAATGCTGCAATGCCGCCAACAGCAAAGAGATGCAACAAGGTTCGATAGGCATATTCGTTGTTAATGTTAATTGCCATCAAAATAAGCGTGATTGGCAATGACACATACGCCAAATGCAAAGACCATAACATAGGCTCTTTCAAGGTTTTATGCGCTTGCCATCGAGCAAAACGAACAAGGTGTAATCCACCAGCCGCCGCCAATAACACTTGCTCTACACTTTTAGGAAACCAATGTGTAATTGCTTGTAAAAACAATAATCCCATGGCCAATAATAATGTATTTTCTAATACACTTATGGGATCTGGCTTGGGTTGTTGAATACGCATGGCGGTAAAAAACGGAATGACTCGTCCCCCCACAATGGTAATCACTAACGCTAGCCACCAAATCATGGCTTGCCATAGCTGAGTCGAAAGCGAAAAGTCTCGTTGGTATAATGCATAGTAACTGGCTAGATTGACCACCAGAGCCACCATAAGCAGAATAGGAAACCCGATATTTCGCCATTGCTTAACCGGATAGATACAACGCCATAATGCAAACGCACTGAAGCCTAAAAATAAGCTGTCAAAGAGTGCCGGAAGCACTAATGGAATATTCATGGGTAATAGCAGCATGAGCCTGGCGATTAACCAACAAGCAAATGTCAGCATCAAACTTCGGCCTTTAATGGTCGGTTGATTAGTCCAGGCTTGCACTGCGGTCAGTAAAAAACCACACACAATTGCCATGGCGAAACCAAATAACATTTCATGTGGATGCCACCATAACGGCACAACATTAGCCCAAAACTCACTGTTAAATAAGCTATATTGCGGCGTAAACCAGCCCATTAACCACAGTGGAATATACAGCGCAGCCACAGCAGCCCCACCAAGAAAAAACGGCCTAAAGCCTAAACGCCAGATTGCAGGGGTGTTATCAACATCAGCAGGATCATCAATATTTAGCATAAGTAGCACACTCATTTAGTGAGTTAAGAGCACAAGATTTAAACATGCATTATATATAAATCTTTAAGTAAGGCTATTGTATGCTGCCCATTATGTTACTTCAATCATTACTCATCGCTAATGCAAACTAGGCAGGTCATAGTGTGATCTAACGCAAAAAAGCCAACACCGAAAACGGGTGCTGGCTTTATATAAAACGATATCTACGGGGATTAGCGAGAAAGGATTAATGAGGAAACTAACCGCGCTTTAATGCACTTAGCACTTCAATGGCTCTTAAGCGTGCCATTTTGTGTTCAACAATTGGCTTGGGATACCCTTGATTATCTGGCTGGGCAAATAAGTCGTGCATATTAACCGATTTAGGCTCATGGATATCTTTAATAGACCAGGAGGCAATTTCAGGAATGTAGCGTTTAATAAAGCTGGCATCGGGGTCAAACTTGCTACTTTGGGTCATGGGGTTAAACACCCTAAAGTAAGGCTGCGCATCACAACCGGTTCCGGCCGACCATTGCCAGCCGCCATTATTAGCGGCTAAATCACCGTCAATCAATTGTTGCCTAAAATAGCGCTCGCCCCAACGCCAATCTACCAACAAATGCTTGGTTAAAAAACTGGCCACCACCATGCGTAAACGATTATGCATCCAGCCGGTTTGATTTAACTGACGCATTGCGGCGTCGACTATCGGGTAACCAGTTCGGCCTTCGCACCAGGCTTGAAACTCCTCAAGGTTATTGCGCCACACAATGCCATCACCTAACTCATTAAAGTTTTGTGCCATCGACAACCGTGGAAACGCCACCAGCAAATGGCGATAAAACTCTCGCCAAATAAGCTCGTTGAGCCAGGTTTTAGCTGGACTGGTATCGTCAACTAATGCTTCAGGGTAACGCGTTAAAACAGCCGCAACACATTGGCGCGAACTAATAACACCCAGAGCTAAAAAAGGCGATAAACGACTGGTGCCCTCCAGCGCAGGGAAATCTCTTTCGTTTTGGTAGTCGGCAACTTGACTGGCTAAAAACTGATCTAAAATACGCTTGGCAGCCCCCTCGCCTGCAGCCCATTGCTCACTACTGCGTTTATTGCACTCAAACACAATAGCCTCAGGTTGTGCTAATGCTGGCGCAACGGGTGCCGGCGCGGCAACTGGCAATATGGCTCGTTGGCAGGTGATACTTTTCCATTTTTTAGCAAATGGTGTAAATACCTTGTACATGTCACCCGACAAATTTGACACGTCGCCGGCTGCAAGCACACAATCTTGCTCGAGTAATCTCAGTGGTACGCCCTGCTCGATTAACAGAGCATCGCGGCGTCGTTCATTTATTTCGGGCTCACTTCCTGCAAACACCGCACTGATGTTGTGTTGTTGCAAATAATCACTCAATGCTGCATGGGTATCACTAAACCAATGTAAATGCAGCACGTCTAATGCAATGCCTAATGCTGCAAGCGACTGAGCTAATAAATTGACATGACGTTCAATAAAATCAATCTGAATAGGCGCAACATCATGCTGCGCCCATTGCTGTGGCGTCACTATGTATAGGGCTCTCACATTGCCTTGATGTTGCTTGGCAAACTCACAAGCCGCCACTAACGCAGGGTTGTCGGCAACGCGCAAATCTTGTCTAAACCACATCAAGCTATTCATGTTAATCATTAACCCTCAACCTAGTATGCATAACGAAGTTTTAACGCTTCAGGATGCGGATTTAAATACACTTGATCTTCAATATAAGGAGTATGAAACTCACGAACATAGTGGTTAATCAAGGTAATAGGCACAAGTAAAGGCAGTAATCCCTGACGGTATTTTAAAATTGATTCGGTCAGTTCTTCTTTTTGATCTGCACTTAATTGCTTCTTAAAATAACCTTGAATGTGCTGCAAGGTGCTAGTGTGATTTTTACGCGTCGCGATGATTTTAAGTGCCGTCATAAAGCCCTCAAAATACTGTTGTGCGGTTTGCTCTAAATCTTGAATGTCAGCCAACATTGGGCCTAATTCGCGATACCATTTAGGGCTGTGCGCCATCAGTAAATATTTGTAACGCGAATGAAATTGCATCAATTTGTGCTTAGTTAAGCCCGACTCAATCATCTTTTTCCAATCGTTGTAGGCAAACACGCGAGTAAAAAAGTTTTCTCGGATGGGTAAGTCATGCAATCGGCCTTCTTCTTCTACCGGTAAAAATGGATAGCGTTCCATTAATGCCTTAGCAAAAACACCAACGCCGGTTTTTGAGCCATTGTTCGTGCCGATTTTATATTCTGTAACCCGCTCCATTCCGCAGGTGGGTGATTTGGCACATAAAATATAACCACCAAGATAGTCGAGCTCTTCTACTTTATTTTTAGAATACTCATTGAGCTTATCAGTAACATCTAGGGTCCCATCTGCACTGCGAATATACACAATATCGCCATCGCGGATTTGACGAACACTTTTACGTGGTGCGCCCATACCAATGGCCATTTCTGGGCACACTGTGGTGTATTCAAAAAACGGTTCAATTTCTTGCTTGCAGTAATATGAGTTTTTATGGCCGCCATCAAAACGAACTTGATTACCCAAGAGACAACTACTGATCCCAATTTGGATTTTTTCTGGCACAAATGTGGCTGTATTTGGCATGCTTTACACTCCTGGACCGAATGAGATTTTGCCTATGATTGGCAAATTATTATGTAACTTTAACCATGATTAATAGCATAGTTATTATGGCTGACAATACGACATTTGAATCAATTAAGTTCATTATTAATAATATGTTTCTATTAAAAATTGAAGTAATACTAGGCTTGCCAATCTTTGCTGGTTGAATTTTATTCAAACTAAAACGTGCTAATCGAGGCGAATGGATTGATGCCAGTCATCAACGCTGTAAAGAATCGCTCAACAAAGCAAATACGAAAAAAAGCAGAACCTAAGTTCTGCTTTGATGACCTAATTTAGCTTAGCTTCAGTTAGCTTAGGTTGCCTGAGCCTTGGCTTTGCCGCCTACATACTCTAGGCCCCACACCAAACCTATGCCGACACAGGCGCACAAAACCGCCAAGGCAATTTGAGAGGGTTCGCCTGTAACCTGCTCAAACTGAAACGGCGATAAATTTTGCTCTAGCAAAGGCACTTGCTCACCTTTGCTGTTTTCACGCCAGCTAATGACTTCTTTCCAGGGCCAAATTTTACCTAAAGTACCTAGCATTAATCCGGTTAAAAACAACACGGTTGCATCGTGAAACTTACGCAATAAGGCCGACAATACATGGCTAAAACACAGCAAACCGATAGCGGCACCAGCAGCAAAACACGCCAAATACACAATATCAAAGCTCTTTGCCGCAGCTAATACCGCAGGGTACATGCCTAGCAACAGCAAAATAAAACTGCCAGAAATTCCAGGTAAAATCATGGCACATATGGCAATAGCGCCACAAAAGAAGAAGTTAAGGTAGGTTATCTGGATTTCAATTGGGTGTAATACCGTGATTGACCAAGCAAACACAACCCCAAGAATAAACATCACGATGCGCATTGCGGTGTATTTGTCGACCTGTTTAACCATGTGTACAACAGAGTAGATAATCAACCCAAAAAAGAATGACCAAACCGGAATAGCATGGGTTGCTAATAACCACGAAATCAACTTAGCTAGAGTAAAAATACTGGTTAAGATGCCGCCAAACACACAGACTAAAAAGGGACCATTAATGTGCATAAAGGCCGCTTTAATCCCTTGCTGCTTAATAATCCCAAACAAAGATAAATTAATTTTACGGATACCATCTAGCAACGGGTCTAAAATACCGGTAATAAATGCAATGGTTCCGCCAGATACACCAGGGACAACATCAGCCGCTCCCATGGCCATGCCTTTGATATAATTCAACAACAGGTTCGATTTCAAAATTTATCCTTAAATAAACAACGCTAGCAAAATTATACCTGTAGCTAAGCAAATGAGCGATGAAAAAGAGTGGTTGTCACTTCACCCAAGGTTACAACAATGTTAACCTCGTCCGACCAGATAGTTTTTCTCACACGAAAAGAGTTTTATATGACACCAACAAAACCTAACAAAGTCATGTCGCTTTACAAAAAAGTGACATCATACCCTCTTGGAAAACACATTTTCTCTAAAATGGTCGCCCGCATGGCACCTTATTTTGGCACCATTCACCCTTACATTAGCGACTTAAAAGTTAATCGTTGTGAATGTCTTATTAAAAAACGTAAAAAAGTGCAAAACCATATTGGTACCGTGCACGTGATTGCAATTTGTAATGGCTTAGAAATGGCAATGGGCACCATGGCTGAAGCCTCCATTCCAGCTCATTTACGCTGGATCCCTAAAGGTATGTCGGTAGACTATACCGCCAAAGCAGGGACCGACATTTTATGTGTCGCAGAGGTAAAACCAGAGCAGTGGCAAGTCGGTGATATGTTAGTCGACGTAAAAGCCTATGACACGAACGGTATAGTGGTAGTACAGGGCCATATTAAGCTGTGGATTTCTGAAAAACCCCAAAAACACTAAAACATCCATAAAATGATATTCATTTTATTTTTTGCTAGGGAAGCACAATGTTAAAAAACGATCTTTCAAAAGTCAGCACCAACCATTTAGGTAAAATTATTCCTGTGTCGATATTGCTAATATTACTTATTGGCTTGTACGGCAGCTGGTATACGATCGACCAAGGTGAGCGTGGTGTGTTATTGCGCAACGGTAAAATTATCGACACGGCTGAACCTGGGCTTGGATTTAAAATTCCGCTAATGGACACTGTTGTAAAAATCTCAACTCAAACGCACACCGCAAGCTATCAAGCATTACAAGCCTATAGCCGCGATCAACAACCCGCAACGTTGCGCGCGTCAGTGACGTTTAGTGTGCCGCCCGATCGCGTTGAAGAAGTCTATGCCAAGTTTAAAGGCATCGACTCTATGGTGTCGCGACTACTCGATCGCCAAGTACCGACGCAAGTGGAGAACATATTTGGTAAATATACGGCGATTTCTGCAGTACAGGAGCGGATTAAGTTTGGTATTGATGTGACCGAGGCTATCACTAAATCAATTAAAGGTCCGGTAACCATTACCTCAGTACAGATTGAGAATATCGACTTTTCTAATGCGTACGAAAAGTCAGTAGAAGACAGAATGCGCGCCGAAGTCGAAGTGCAAACACAATTGCAAAATCTTGAAAAAGAACGTGTTAGCGCACAAATTGCGGTCACTCAAGCACAGGCTGAAGCAGACTCACAATTAGCCCGCGCGATTGCAGAAGCTGAAAGTATTCGTATTAAGGGTAACGCTGAAGCCTCGGCAATTAAAATCCGTGCAGAAGCGTTAGCGCAAAACCAAAATTTAGTTGAATTGACCAAAGCTGAGCGCTGGGATGGCAAGCTGCCAACCACCATGCTGCCAACGGGTACGATTCCGTTTTTAGAAGTACAAAAAACGAAATAACGCTTCTACAGCGTTAAAGAATAACCCGCAGTAAAAACCAAGCTAAGTGCTTGGTTTTTTTTTATTATGGTGAAATCTGATTGACTGGCATGTTTACAGTATTGATGATGTAATCAACCTCAACTTAACATTTAGTGGTCGCGTATTATATAAGGAATTCTGTGATTAACAGTAACACCAACATGGATGAACATAGCGAGCCAACGCCCAAAAAACGTCTAGCCAACCTTGACGCCATTCGTGGTGTGGGTGTGCTGGGTATTTTCTTTTTAAATATCTATTTTATGGGCAATAGCTTTTATGGCTATGCCCCCCATGCTGTACAGCCGGTTAGCGATATTGCCATAGAGCTTACGAGTAACTTTTTCTTAGAAGGACGCTTCTTTAGCTTATTCGCCATCATTTTTGGCGCGGGTATGTTAATTCAATTTGAAAAATATCAATCTCAGTTAGCACTGCCGTCAGCACAAAAGTCACTTAAACAACAAAAGTGGCGTTTATATTGGTTGATTCTATTTGGGGTTATTCACGGGGTTTTTATCTTCCCGGGCGATATTTTACTGTCGTATGGTGTCAGTGGATTACTGGCTTTTAAATACCGCTATCTCGATGCAGATGCGTTAATGAGGCAGGCTAAATGGTTTATCTTTTTGTCGCTTATTCCTATCGCGTTGATATCACTAACGCCAGACGAGCAGGTGTACCTGCGTGGTTCAGCTTTATTTATTGAACAATTATCGGCATGGACAGGCAGTTATTCTGAGCAATTATTAATGCATTTAATGATGTTTGGATACATGATTTTGGTCATTCCACTCACGCTAATGTGGTTTATTGCTGGGCTGATGTTACTTGGCATGGCGCTGTATAAACGAGAGGTATTTAGTCACGGTTTTGATAATATCACAGTCAAAAAATGCATTTTTTGGGCTGTATTATTGTCGGTAATTGACTCACTTTTTAGTTTCAGTGAAAACCCCATGCTGGTCAGTTTTTCTGATGTGGTTTTACTGCTCAGTGCCATAGCCTGTGCTTTGGTGTACATCCATATTATTTGCCTAGTTTGCCGCAACAAACCAAACCGTTTAACAGCACTGCAAAATGTCGGCAAATTAGCTTTTAGCTTATACATATTACAGTCAATCGTCGGCATTTTACTCTTGCGTTACTTTGCCCCGCAATGGCAGCAAGAACTCGACCGTATTGGCTATCTCTCTATTGCCATTATTTACAGCATGGTGCAATTAGGGTTAGCGCAGGTGTATTTACGCCACTTTAACCAGGGGCCGTTAGAAAAGCTTTGGCGTTATTTGGTGTTAACACGTGGATAATCGACAGCAATATTAAGGACACAGCACCATGAAAATCACGTCTCGTTCATTAGCGTTGGGCTTAAGCTTCGCGCTGTGTTTTAGTCTCAGTAGCTGTGTTAGCTGGCTGGCACCCTCGGTTAACGCAGATCTCGCCACACTGGAAACCGGCCAATATAAACTCGACCCAAACCATGCGGCATTAATATTTAAAATACAACATTTAGGGTTATCGACCTATTTAGGACGCTTTAACCAATTTGATGCCAGCTTACGTTTTGATCCGCAAAATATCAGTACATCCCGTTTACAGGCGCTGGTCGATATCCCTTCAATTGATGTCAACAACCCAGACTTAGCCGACACTTTACAAGGCAGCGATTGGTTTGACAGCCAACAATTTCCTCAAGCCCTATTTATCAGCCAAGGCGTTAACCCTTTAGTAGATGAACAATTTGAATTTTATGGCCAACTCACCTTGCATGGTGTTACCCGCCCTGTCAGTTTTATTGCTCGTTTTCATGGTGGTGCAGATAATTGGATGACAGGAAAATACACCTTGGGATTTAGTGCAACAGGCACCATAAAACGCTCAGATTTTGATATGGCAAGTTACATTCCGTTAGTTGGCGACGAAGTGCAACTCGAGATTTACGCTGAATTTTTAAAACAATAACCCATAAGATAATCATTCATATGAATAAATTTGCTTGGCTAATGTTGGTGATATTGACACTCAACAGTACACTTATTGAACTTTGGCTTGGCGTAGCATTTTTGATACTTAACTTACTCACGTTGGGTTTGTATTACATCGACAAGCGCGCATCAATAAAAAGTCATCAGCGGATCAGTGAAAAAACATTACATGCTGCCGCCTTACTCGGTGGCTGGCCTGGCGCATTGCTAGGCCAACACCACTTTCGTCATAAAACCCAAAAGGCATCGTTTATTCGTATTTTATGGTGCTGCATATTAGCCAATATCGTAATGGTTAGCGCTGCGAGCTATTTATTTTATTCATGGTTCAAATTGCAATACTCATTTGCCTGAACTCAGAATATAAAACGCCAGTGTTCTTGTGGTTTTGGCTACACCAGCAGTGTTAGCCTAGGTTGTTTTACGGTAAACTCATGCTACATAAAACCAATAGTAGAGAGCGACTATGCGTATGATTTTGGCCGTGGTGGTCATTGCTGGAGTGATTTTTTATTTTTTTACTCAGGCAAACAACTCAAAAGCAGCGAAAGAAAACATCGAAAAAGGTAAGCAGTTTTTAGCTGAAAATGCAAAACGCGAAGGCGTAGTACAAACCTTGTCAGGTTTGCAGTATGAAGTCCTCACCAAAAGCGATAACACAGAACACCCAAAAGCCAACAGTAAGGTGACGGTACACTATCATGGCACGCGCATAAACTTACAACTACAGTTAACAACTTGAGTAAGTTAAAATGAAAGCATACATATACAGCCGCATAAGTACTAAGATACAGAAAAAAGGTGATGGACTAGATAGACAGCTTGAACTAACACATGCATACGCTAACAGCATAGGTCTTGAAATACAGTTAGACAGCTTTCAAGACATTGCATCAGGCTATCACGGCAGACAAATGCAAGGACGTTTAGGTGTGTTCCTAGACGCTATCAAAACAGGCAAAGTAAATACTCCTGCCGCATTAGTAGTTGAGTCATTAGATCGTTTAGGTCGTGAGCATACAATGGATGCTTTACCTCGTTTAATAGACATTATTAACAGTGGTGTTGAAGTCCATGAAGTTTCAACTGGTGTTGTTTATAATCGCGAAGATACTCACAAAATACACATTGCTATTGCAGTAATGGAACGCGCTCATAATGAATCAAAAGTAAAAGCACTTAGAGCTAAACAAGCTTACAAAACAGCTAGGGAAAAAGCATCCGAAACAGGTAAGGTTATAACCAGTTTAGTACCAGTTTGGATGGAAGTTAAAGATGGAAAGATTGAACTCATTCCTGAACGAGCTGAACTAATAAAGCGTATTTTTCAAATGTATATCAATGGATGTGGTGGTGGCGTCATAGCTAAAACATTAACATCTGAAAATATCGAATATCCTGTTTATAGAGATGCTGCACACAAACATAAACCAGTATGGAATGAACAGCGAATAGTTAGAATCATAAAATCACCATCAACTTATGGTGCATTTGTAAGCACAACAAATGCGCACAAAGACAACATTTTATATGACTACTACCCTGCTGTTATCACTATAGATACTTTCAACAAAGCTCAACAAATAAGGATAAATCGCGTCACTACAAAAACTAAAACTCACGCGATGCAAAACATATTCACTAGTTTGTTAGTGTGTGGAAAGTGCGGATATACATACCAACCTAACATGAGCAACACTACTAGAAATGGCATCAAGGTTAGAATGATGTATCTGCGATGTAGTGGCCGTACTGGCACTGGTCAATGTAAGGCTAAAGCAATCAACTTACCTGATACTGAATACACTATATTAAACTGGTTTAGATCGTTACGATTTAGCAAGCTACAAGTAGATAAGCGTGATGAAATATCAGATAAACAAGCACAAATAACGCAGCTTAATGAACAAGCTCAAAACTTACTAGTGCTAGTATCCAAAGGTAACTCACGCGCTATAGCGATGTATGAGGATATTGAAGATCAGCTTACTCAAGCCAAGGCTGAACTATTCCGTTTGGAAGACACACGCACTAAGCCTCAACTTGAGCGAATCGAAACTAAGTTAGCCCTTGATCCTGAGAATATAGATTTAAGACGACTTGTTAACCTAGAGCTTCAAAAAGTTATTAACAAAATCGTAATCAATAGTGATGCTAAAGATATCAACTTTGAAGTACATTTTAAAAATGAAAGCTTTGGTATCAAGCAGATTAAAGGCTATAGAAAAAGCATTAAAAACGCGTCAGCTGACAGTGAACTACCTAGCGGTTGGCATACCCAAGCTCAAAATATTTAACTTTGTATAAAAACTAAGAACTTTGCTAGCTGATACTGAAATGCTAGCAAAGTTGCATTTCTGTATTTCATCACTTAATAGATGATCAACGCCTCATATTTACACTACTCCATTTTAAAACAGTTAGTTACCTCCCCTATTTCTTGCCATATTTGCTTAAAGCGATAGAATGCTTTTAATAGTATTATTTTGTGAGGCATGGATGGACAAGCAAGAGATTATTGATAATCAAACAAAAGAAGTGATTCTTAAGTATTTAGATCAACACAAAACCCGTTTATATAGGGATGTAGCACACGCATTTGAATCTCAAGGCTCACAGTTTGGTGCTCGACGCCTTGTCGCATGGAGAAAGGTTGTATCAACTTTTCTTGAGGAATACATACCAACAGAACAAGTACGATTCAATGGAATGTTCAAGAAGATTGCTATGTTTGGTTCTACAAACAAAAGTGATTTAGAGATATTTTGGATTAACGATGGGAAAGGTTTACTTGCTTATATTGAGTCACTAAT
The DNA here is from genome assembly GCF_019931735.1 of Shewanella inventionis. Taxonomy (NCBI): domain Bacteria; kingdom Pseudomonadati; phylum Pseudomonadota; class Gammaproteobacteria; order Alteromonadales; family Shewanellaceae; genus Shewanella; species Shewanella inventionis. The sequence continues at coordinate 4,227,440 of NZ_CP082926.1, forward strand.
CCTCGATATTCAAAATGATGAATATGATTTCACGCCAATCAACAAGGAAGTTCCTAAAATGACATCATCACCTGACGTTGAAGTAAAAGCAAAATCCAAAAAAGTATTTATCGTACATGGTCATGATAGTGAAGTTCGTTCTAATATTGAATCATTTTTGTGGAGACATAGCTTTGAACCAATCATTCTACAGTTTCAAGCTAGTAGAAATAAAACAATCATCGAAAAGCTAGAACATCACACAAAAGATGTTGGATTTGCGATAGTACTGTATACCCCTGACGATTTAGGGCAAGTGAAATCTAAAGCATCAAATGGTGAGTTAGGAAATAGAGCTCGTCAAAACGTTATTTTTGAACATGGTTTTTTAATGGGCAAGATTGGTAGGGAAAATGTCGTAACCTTTGTTAAAGGTGATATTGAGTTACCAAGTGATATTAGTGGAGTTGTCTATATCGATGAGTCGAGTTGGGAACTTTCATTAATACGTGAGTTACGTGCTGCTGAATATGAGATTGATTCAGCAAAAATATAAACAACTATTCAAGGAATGAAAAATGAAAAAGATTACATCAATAGCTATTCTAGTTTTTTTAGGATCACCTATAACTTTGGAAGCTGCTGAAATAAAACTAAATATACCCTCTGATCCTAAAGCTAGCTACACGGTACTAGAAAAATCTAGATCTGGTGATGAAGCTATTATTGTTACTAAGCGTGTTGGTTCAAGTGGTACAAGCTTTTCAAAGCGTTTATATAACTGTTCTAACGAAACTGTAAAATATATAGGCTCAGGTGAAACAATAGATAGCATGAACGCTTCAAAGCCTGATGCCAAAATGGCACCAATATTTGAAAAATCCATTGCGTATTACGTTGGAAAAGAGGCTTGTAAAAAATAACAAAAGATCATTTTATGTGTACTAGTCCTACTTTTTATTAGAGCAAAAAGGCCAGTAACTTTTATGCTACTGGCCTTTTTTTATTTACGCTGTAAAAGCTCATCAAGCTTTCCATTCATTTCTTTTTGAGTAGCTTTAATGTCGTCAATATGTGAGTGCAATGTACCGATTTGGTTCTTAACCACAGCCATTTCACTCTGCCCCTCATCCACTTTCTTGTTAGTAATGTCTTGACGCCTCCATCTATCATCATCAACCGCTTGTTGTGTTGAGTGCTTTTGGTTGTGCCTTTCCAAGTCACTAACTTTGCTTTCCATATCCCCTATTTTTGATTTAGCTAGATAACCAATAACTGCAAAAATAGCAGTGACTATTAATGTCAGTATTATTTGATTATCCATAAATCACCTGATACTTCGCTTGATAACGATTTCATAAAACCTCCTTGTTGCCTGCTGTACCTCTACAGCAGGCAATCCCTTATTGTTCTGTTGATATAACTGTTAGTATTTGCGAAGTTACATTAGCAGTTGAGTGAAAACGACTATAAGCTAGAACTTTAATACGATAAGCATAAGTGCCTGTTGTAGTTGTGTTATCAGTAAATGTCGATGAACCATTACAACGTTCATCGGTTAACCATCTACGTGTTTCGTTGTCATATTCAGCAGTTGTTGTCCCATTAAATGTTCCAGAACTAACTGTAACCCATGAACCGCTATTAATAGAGCGTTCAAGCTGCCATTGAAGCTTTGGTTGTGTTGGATTTGTTGCTGCTGATGTGCCACTGTAAACAGCTCCTAACTGATAACTAACAACAACATTCTTAGCTTTACCATTACTTGAGAACGGCCCAACTTCGTTCATATAAGAACCAACAGTGTATGGTGTTAATAACGTAGTATCTAAACCATTCTTTAAAATACCAGCTGATAAAGCACCACCAAAGTAAGCATCACCATTAGCTGTTACATACTGAGTAGCATTTGATTTTCTTAACGCTGCAAAGTTTGGCTCACTACCTGACATTAACTTAGCACCACACCATTTCACTAAACTATCAGGACCAAATGGAGTAGCAGAACTAATCTCCATGTAGTTAGTGCCTAGTAAGCGCACTTGACCGCCCTCAATGATAGGTGATGATATTTTAGTGCCAGCTTTGATTTTATCGCCTGTAATCGTATCACCAAGTATGTGAGTAGCATTAATAGCACCAGCTTTGATGTTACTAGCTTCAAGCTGTCCTACGTGAGCAGTTGTAATACTCGCGTTTTGAATCACTGCTGTATTCAAATAAACAACGTTATTCACTAGCTTAAATGGCGCAACACCACTGCCACCAGTACTGTTAGCAAGAACAATACGATCTGCTTGTGCTATGAATGCACTTCCCATTGGACCACTACTTAAACCAATACCAGCAACATGACCAACTGAGTTAACCTTAACAGTGTATTCAGCTCTTAACCCGTTAACGCTAGAACTTAATGTATTAACGCTTGAGGTGTTGTTGCCTACTGTTGTAGTTAAACCATCAACACGAGTAGCCATAGCACTATCTTTAGCTGTTACTAGATCAACGACTTCTGTGTACTTGCTAAGAGCATTGGTAGCAACATTTGGCATCAAGCTAGACAAGCTAGGTTCATTACCATCTATTACATCAACTCTAGGATTCCAAAAATATTGCTTAGCGGCTGGGTTTGTTGAGTAATACAAATAAGCTCGTAGATGTTGACTCGTAGCACCTGCTGTCATTTTATAATCTGTGCCACTAGCAACCTTAACACCAGTTTCACAATCATATAAACCAGACACCCCCGAATCAACAGTTCCTGTATCAGGTTGTAATACACCGACCATTAGATACCACTTGTTGTTTGCTAAGCCTCCTGCCCAGAAATATGGATTAGTGTTTAATGACCCTGTTAGATTCAATGTTGGTCCGCCACCCGAACAACCAAAGAATGTTGTTCCACCAGTTGCTGTTTTATAAACATATAGAGTGTATCTATATGACTTTTTACTATCACAAGCAAATACAGCTGAACCAATACCACCATCACCGTCACTGTTAGCACTTGAGTTAGTGTTCATTTCCCATAACACTGATTTACTACCATATGGATCATCACCTAATACAAAACGGTTTTCATCTGTTGAACCGTTTATATACATACCGCAATCTAATGGGTGTTTACCTATTTTCCAGTTATCCATGTACTTTTGAAGTAAGTTACCTCTAGAGTTTATTTCATTTCGTACAGAAGCTTCCATTGCTGTTAATGCAGTAGTCTGAGCGCTATCTTTATTACTAATCAAAGTAACTGCTTGGTCATACTTACTATTTGTATAAGTTGCTGCGGCTGCTTGTGCTGCGGCTGCTGAACCTACTGGATCTGCTCCTGCAATAGCAGCATCGACTCTAGCAGTATTACACCAAGTAGGTGGTGTTGTCTGATTGCTACCCCACATAGATAACTGAGGCATAACATAAAACAAATAAGAACTACTTTGTCCTTGGTCAGTGTTGTATTTTCTTACCACACCTTTAGCATAAACAGCACCAGCAGGAACATCACGATATGACACTAAACGCTTATAACCCGATAAACTATTACCACCATTCAAAACGTTATAGTTGTAATCTAATGGGCTGTTAGTAACAACTGCACCTGCTGAGTTATAAAAATATATAAATGCTGCTGTTTTACAACGATGTGCGCCAGTATAAATGCTAAAGCCTAAACGCTGTCCTAGTGTAACTGACACTGGTAATGTAAATGTATCGTAATAAAGATCGGGATTAGTACCTTGGGGAGCGCCTTGGTTAATATCACCTGTAAATCCACCATAATCTAAACCCCAACCATCTGATTCAAGCCGAGAGGTTTTATTAACGCTTGATATTGTTCCACTACCAACTGAATCAAACCCAACGGGAACACCGTTCACAAATGGTTTTTCAAAACCAGCATCAGGTATCAAGTTATATATTGAACTGGCTATTTCACTTGCTGCGTTAACTTTATTAGTAGAATCAGTTTTAAGTGATGTTTCCATACTTGTTAAAGCTGATGTTTGAGCTGAGTCTTTATTATTAATCAAAGTAACCGCGTCGTTATACTTAGTATTTGTATAAGTAGCTGCTGCGTTCTTAGCATTAGTTTCTGCCGTGTTAGCTTTATTAGTAGCATCAGTTTTAAGTGATGTTTCCATATTCGTAACACGAGTTGCCATAGCAGAATCTTTAGTAGCTAATGCGTTTTCAACTGTTGTTATTTTCGCATTAACAGCTAACTGCTCAGTAACATCTTCGAACTTAAAATCAGCAAATCTACACTTACCAGAACCACCGTTATAGTTACCAATAGCCATAACTTGAATATAACAAGTCCCTGCACGGAACTGATTATGTGATGCTGTACCTGTTCCAGTTATTTCACCTGTAAAAGTAGTCCAAGTATTTGGAGTATCACCACCAGCTTTACCACAATACCTATAAGTGCCAGCACCACCTGTTAACTCGTTATAGTTAGCATCATAAGTTCTAACACCTAAATACGAGTTTTTATTACCACTTATTGTTTGCTGTTTAATCTTAGCTGTTAAGCGATAAGTCTTACTTGGATCAACTGGAATAAAGACACTGTTATAAGGCCAAACATCTCCGGTTACTTCTAAACACTTACCAACTTCAGCATCGTTAACTACTTCACCAGCAGACCAGTTTAATGTTCCACGCTTAAAATCAAAGTTAGTTTCTTGATTATTAATCTCAGAAAGTGAATAACCAACGGCTGCTTCTAGTGTTGATGTTTTGGTTGATTGAGCTGTGTCTTTTTGGTTAATCAAAGTAACTGCTTGGTCATATTTGCCGTTAGAATAAGTTTGTGCTGCTTGTTGTGCTGCGGCTGCTGAACCTGCTGGATCTGCTCCTACATCACTTGCTGATAAACTATCCTTAGCAGCTAAAGCACCTGCTCTTACTGGACTTCTTGAAATAACAATATCTTGAACTAATGGGCTGCCATAGTTACTTGATGCTGATATTTGTAAAAAAGGAACAATCGAAGTCGCATCGGCGTGCATTACTTGACTACCTTGAACCCAAGTCCAACCAGTATTTCCATTTAAGAATGTAGATGTAATCCATGAGTTCTGAGCTACACCATTAGCATACTTTCTATAACCAAAGTTAACTCTATTTGAAGTTGCTTGGGTATTAATCCACGCGCCCCAATATATTGTTTCACCTGCTACTACTGGAATAGGATTTTGGTATTCATAGTTATCACGAGTAGATAACATCAACGCATGAGTTCTACCATCTAAAGCACTAACACCTGTTACTGAGTTAATAGCAACTACACTACCTGAACTCCATCCACCTTTATTAGCATTACTAGTGAATGTAGATATATTCAGTAAGTTTGTTCCACCAGATTGCGCTAAAGCATCATTTAAAGCTTGGTTAGCTTTGTTAGTAGAATCTGTTTTAACTGATGTTTCCATGTTAGTTAAAGCAGTTGCTTGAGCTGAGTCTTTTTGGTTAATCAATGATACTGCGGCATCATACTTACTATTAGTATAAGTAGCTGCTTCAGTCTTTTTAGTATCTGCATATGACTTAGCATCAACTAGTGCTTGTGCTGCTTTAGCTGCTGCGTCTGTAGCTGCTGCTACTTTTGCATTTGATTCAGCACTATTAGCTTTAGTAGTAGCATCAGTTTTAGCTGCTGCTAGTGCATTGTTTGCTTTAGTTGAAGCGTCTGTTGCTGCTGCCACTAGTGCCGCTGCTTTCGCTGCGTCAGCTTTAGTAGTAGCATCTGCTTTAACTGCTGTTTCCATACTTGTTAAAGATGAAGCGAAAGCAGTATTTGCATCAGCTAAAGCAGTATTAACAGTAACGATATCTGCTTTGTTTTTATTAGCTGTAGCAGTAACAGTATCAATGCGAGTTGATAAAGCAGTATCTGCACTAGTACGTGCTGTCTTTTCAGTTGTTAACTTACCATCAACACCATCTACGTTAGCTTGAACGTTAGTGATGCTTTGAGCTAAAGCAGCTTCTTTAGTAGTTAAAGCAGTATTAACAGTAACGATATCTGCTTTGTTTTTATTAGCTGTAGCAGTAACAGTATCAATGCGAGTAGATAAAGCAGTGTCAGCATTAGCAAATGCAGTGTTAACAGTAACGATATCTGCTTTGTTTTTGTTAGCTGTAGCAGTAACAGTATCAATGCGAGTAGATAAAGCAGTGTCAGCAGTTGTACGAGCTGTTTTCTCTGTTGTTAACTTTCCATCAACGCTATCAACATTAGCTTGAACTGTATTGATGCTTGAAGCTAAAGCAGCTTCTTTAGTAGTCAAAGCAGTGTTAACAGTAACAATATCAGCTTTGTTTTTATCTGCTGTAGCAGTAACAGTATCGATACGTGTCGTTAACGCACTGTCTGCTGTTATACGCGCATTCTTTTCTGTATTAACACTAGCTGTAGCAAATGTTTTAGCGCTTGTCTCTGCTGCTTGTGCTTGCGTTAAAGCAGTAGCTTCAACTGTATCAATACGTGTCGCGGTAGCTGAGTTATTATCAGTTACCGTTTTAGTTAATGATGTAATAGAAGCTGAGTTAGCATCACTTTTAGCAAGTACGCTATCTACTCGTGTTGATAAAGCACTATCAGCATTAGTTCTAGCTGTAACTTCTGAGCTTATTGATGCTGAGTTAGCATTACTTTTAGCAAGTACACTATCTACTCTTGTTGATAAAGCACTGTCAGCATTAGTCCTAGCTGTTGCTTCAGCTGTTATTGCTGCTGCATTTGAACCAGTAGCTGCACTAATAATATCAACACGTGATGATAAAGCACTATCTGCATCTGAACGTGATTTAGCTTCATTGCTAATAGCAGTACCACGAGCACTAGCCTCGGCTATCAACGCATCATGACGAGCACTAGCTTCAGCAGTAATAGCATTAGCTCTAGTAGTAGCTTCTGCTGTGATTGCTGTATTTCTAGCAGATGTTTCACTAGCTACTGCTGTTGTTATAGCTGTAGCACGATCACTAGCTTCTTTAGCTACTGCATTAGTTCTAGCAACTGTTTCAGCTTGAATAGCTGCTGCACGATCACTAGCTTCTTGTGTTACTAATAACAATGCATCTTGAGCATTTTGAATATCAACTCTAGCTCGTTCAACAGCTTCATTTTGTAATGATTCATTGATCCCAGCAATAATCCCGTCAACGTCAATATCAGCTAAAGTAACTTCAGTTAAAACAACCTCTTTTTCAGCACTAAAGTTAATACCCGTTTTATCAAAAACATCATAATGACCAATACGGCAATACCACTTACCTACACTCAAACTCTTACTGAAAGTATTATCCCTAACATCAGCAACTAAAGAACTTGAGCTTGGTGTAAAGCCTTTTGTTTTGCTCATGTGGAACTGAGTACCATTGTAATCAAGCTCAATAGGCTTAAATGTACTGGCGTAGAAAGTATCGTAATCAACATTAACAACAACATCGATTGGTGCTGCTATTTGGCTGTTTACTACTGTTACTGTTGCTGTAGCTGAACCTGTTTGATTCATTGTGTTAATAGTACGGACAACGAACTTTATACTGCGTTTCAATCCATCAGCAGCATTTTTATCTAATGTGTATCTATAAGACGGATCAGTAACAACTTCTGTTCTACGTAGACTTGTACCTGAATAAACACGCACTTCATATCCACTAATAAAAGGGCGATAAGTACTGTTATTAACGCTTCATACACTGGACCTTAAGCATTAAGTCTGACATAAATCCCATCTAAGGTTATGTCTTCTTTAGATTTTCTTTGCTGTGACTTTGGAGCGTTTCTTGTTATATAGCAAATCGCCCAGTCTAGCTTTTCTGTTATTTCTGACCAGGCTCGATGACAGATACATTCAAAGATAGGCAGTAACCAAACGTCCACATTTTTTGCAGCTTTGAACAGTGAAACTGAGGGCATTATCTGAAGTGCGGTACTGCGCCTGATGATAACTGCCAGCAGACTGGCCCAGACTAGGCCGTCAACTATCGCTTTTTGCGCGGTAGCAAATCTCTGCCAGTTTGTATGTGATTTCAACTCTTTGAACAGCAGTTCAACCTGCCAGCGGCAGCGATAAATCGCCATAATATCATCGGCTGAGTAGGCCTCTGTCGGTAGGTTTGTTAACCAGATACAAAACCGCTTTTCTTCAGCGAACCAACGTCTTACAACTCGAAACTCCTGTTTGCCTCTGTGGACTTTGAGGTCAAGAATTTCAGTGCGGTTGGTACGGCGCGTTATGTCTTTGAGCTTCATTCCAGCTAGCTTAGGAAGAATGCGGCCCTTGCCATTTTTAGCTTCTACAACCCTTGGATTGAGTGACTTTGCACCCCGAACAATATAGAAACCATTATGACGCTCCACATCGGCAAAAAACTCGAAATCAGGGTATCCCGCATCAGCCAGAAGTAGCTTGTTTTTCATCTTAAATGGCTTGGGAAGATAGGCTCTTTCTGAAGCCGTATCAGCAGTTATCGTCATCGCCGTCGGGTTAAAGGTTCGTAATGACATGGTCATATGGCACTCTATCGCAGCAGGATTGCGTTTAAAGCGGCTTGGGTAGACATCGGCTAACGCCTTGTGAACATGAAATGAACTGCCATCTTGAAGCAGAATATCATCAAAGCAAGACAGCTTCTTCGGAAGCTGAGCACATTGTTGGCGGGCAAATTGAGCGATAGCCAACTGTACCAGTTGCTGCATAAAATGAGGAAAGGCTTCCTTACGGAGCTGGTTGTGGAAGGGCTTGTAAGCCACATTATCATTTTCAGTCAAACACATACCATTGAACTGACGATGCAAGTCTGCAATGGCATGGCAGTTGCCTTTACTCAACGCAGATATCAAGCTTGGGATCAGTATTTCCGGCAGAATAGACCGATTTCGTTGAATAAACCCCGTGCGCTTAGCCGTTTTTTGAAGGATGTTTGCATTGAAGAATTGCATAAACTGCTTTTTTAAGGAGATAATCGTCATCGGCTTTATTTATTGCTCATGGTAGTTTGTTTGGCGACAATTATCAGATCATAAATAAGGCCTTTTTTCTACCTAAAATATAGCGTTATCGCTAAAGATCCTGTCTATGATTAACGCTTAATGGATTACTATCATCTACAAAAGCTGTATTTCGTAAATCATCCCACTTAACGACAGCATCAACACTAGTAAACTCTGCTGCCATATTTGAAACAGATGGAAACTCAACCACGTTTGTATTGATGTTTAGTGTTGCTGATACGTAATCACTCACAAGCGTTTCAAGTTTATTACAAGCACGAATCCTAAATGTATACGCACCAGATTTTAAACTTACTGCTCTGAATGAAAGATCGTTTGTTTTAGCTAGTAACTTATATTGACCAGTTGTCTTATATTCAATGTTAAAATGGTCTACTGCTGCTGATGCTTTCCAACTTAAATCAGCACTACCAGCCACATCAAACGCGACCTGTTTAACTGTAAAATCAGTTACTGGATCTAATGATTCAGTGATCGTAGTTGTGGTTAAAGGTAAGTTTGCATCGTATGGAATGTTTAGCTGTAGTACTTCAAAAATACCAGTGTCATAAACTAAACAGTTCAACGTAACAGTTGAATCAGTGTTGATTGTTTTATCAACAATACTATAAGCACGATCAATATTATTCTTAGTGTCATTAACACGAATAATATTACCTACTTGATACTGGATACCTACGTGTGTAGATGTGAACTTAATACTGTCTTGTAGTTTACTTTTGTTTAAAAACATACTCGCTAAGTAATGAGCACGTCCATAGCTATTACAGAAGTTAAGATTAAGCTCTTTAAACTCTTTGCTATTACTATCACCACCATCATAGCTATTATCAATAGTTACAACTGATTGATTAGTATAACCAAAGTTAGGATCTCGATACGTTGCCTGTACACCGTTATATTTTGTATCGCTGTCACCGAACTCATATTCAATATCACCAATAATGTTAGATAAATCGAATGTTTTTACTACTGTTGATGGTACATGGCATTTTAAGTGTGTAAGACCGTTATAAGGAGGTAGAGTAGCATTCATTTCAGATAGCATTTTCTCAACGTTATCTTCAACAGTTTCACTTTGATCAATGATACCGTTAAAGCTAAAACGAGCTGCTTCCTCAACATCACCTACAGGTTTGTTTTTAACAGCTAACTCAACAGTAACTTCAACATCTTCATCACCAGCAAGAGCAGCGACATACTCACCATTAGCATTAATGATAATCGCGTAACCGTAATACTTACCACCACTCGTTAAACTACCGCTTTTATATCTAAGTGTGTTTACTAATAAAATAGGGTCTGTGATTTGATAACCAGCTTGCTCGAATATTTGCTTGTTGAATGCTTGTGCGCGTTTAATATTTTCAGCATCTGAGTCTGTAGCAGTTAAACCAACTACATCATAACCCTCATTAATAATATGGCCACGATGTAAGTCTGTGCGTGAACGCTCACGAAAACGTGATGGACCAATATTAATAACCTTACCGCTTAATGTGCTATCACTCTCTCTAATCGTTGTTTTTGCACTAGTGTTAGCAAGTAAGTTTTGACCTGTTTTAAGGTTAATCACCTGGTCACATACTGCTGCTTGTTCAATAAAGCTATCGGTATCAAATATAGATGGATCTTTACCAGCACCATAGCGACTGTTAGTTAGATAATCATACAAACATAAAGCTGGGTTATTACTCCAAACCTTTTCATTTGATTCAGTTCTAATATCACGAACTAGCTGCCCTTTAATATCGAACTCAAACTTAGGTTCAACATCAAATGCTGATAAGTCGATTAGTACTGCTACTGCTGCTGAACCATTACCTTGGAAAGTGTCATCCCATTTAGGACTTAACTTAGCTATTGTTAATGGTGTTGTTGTGTAGTCAGTTCTACCTGTTGAAACTTGTGTGTAAATCGTACGCTGTGAACCCGCTGTCACTTGTAAAGTATCAAAGAATGATTGATATTTTATGTCGTATTCAATAGTAGTTTTTTGAAATGGGTGATTCTTAACAATCACACCTTTTATTTGTTCAACCGTAGCAGCAAACATACTGTTACGTGAATCAGAACCATTCACATAAACAGCTGGTACACTGTGGATCTCGCCCTCAGATACTGTATAAACTTGCAGCAAATAATCTTTATTCGGACCTACTAAGTCTTGAAATACTAAGATGCCGCCAGTACGAGTTTCACCATAGATAACAGGCTTTCTTTTGTCGCCTGATTTAGTTTCTAGAAAGCGATCATAGTTAAGTAACTCAACATTAAAATCAGGTGATGCGAATGCACTAATACCTGAAATAGATCGTTGTTGAGTTGAATATGGGTTGTGGTTTTTCTCAGCCATCCTTGGCCTCCTGTGTTAACTCTTTCTGTGTTAGCTGCTTAGTACTTGCTCCTAAGTTCTGTTTAAGATTTAGTAAAGTAAAAGACTAAGATTAAGTGTTTTGATTTTTCCAGCTAACTTCCATGTCCGTCATTGTCGAGTATTTATAGAAGTTGTCGTTTGGGTAACGTGATGTTTGTTCGCTATGGTTCGTCCGTGAACTAGCTTTAAAATCAAGATTAAGCTGTGTGCTTGTGGTGATTGTTAAGTCGCTTTTTTTGGCTGATGTGAACTTAGCTGTCTTCACATACCCGTTAAAATAGTTATAAATGCTAGTAACTTTATTGCCTTGTCTGAATGCTGTGATTATTTTGATTTGGCTATTTAAAGCATCTGTTGATACAAACAAGTTTCGAATCGTTTCATCTAACCCAACAAGAACAAGCTTCACACCTTTACTATCTAGTTTTGCTGACTCTTTTACGTTATCGAACTTCTTAATAATGTTTAAGCTGCTGTATCGCTGTTCATCGTAAACTAAGTCAAAAGGACAATCTGTGTAGTAAAAGCTTTGTTCTTGTATGTGTATTTCGAACAAAAAGTTAACTTCTAACGTGTTCTTATTTAAATCATTTGCTAGTGTCATTACACGTCCTCGATTATTTTAAGTTTAAACTTTTGATAGTTAGCTGTATGTGGCGCTCTCTCTAGTTCATTAGACTTTTGATATCCATATATGTGTGCATCAAAATCAACGTAAGTAGTTGAATCAACATCAACACGCAATGCAGGATGAATCACTAATACGTTTGTTAACGTGTCATGTGAAATGACTGTGTAGAGCTTGCTATGATTGCTGAAGTTAAAATAAGTACCACTCTCAAGCTGACTTGATGGGACTAACGCTATTGAAGTCTCACCAGCTTCTGTTGTTTCTTTAACATTCACAGTTAAAGGATGTGTGCTATCAAGTAGCTGTAAACCTAATGGTATTTGAACCTTAAAGCTTTCATAGTTACCTGACTTGCTTGCTAAGAATGCATAAAGCGATTTAGCTTCTTTTTGTGATTGAAGTAATGTAGTTCCTTCGAACTCATATTGTTGGAAGCCGTTGTTTTTTCGAACAACTGTCCCATTTAAAGTTATATCTGTATCAATATCGTTAACGTCATTTACTGATACTGATTTATCTTCCCAGCGGTTATACGGAAATGTGGTCATATGCCCTCCTTTGTTGTTGTATTTATAAAAAAAGGGCTAGCACGAATGCTAACCCTAGTTTGGATACTTGTTGGTTATTGATTATTGGTTATTGATTATTGATTAATAGCGTTATAAACCATTTGATTGAAATACCCCTCAATATTGTTCATTTGATCAACGAATGATTTACTATCTGTAGCAGTAATAGTCACGTTCACATTAACGGGTTGTTGAGTAGGTTGTTCTGTTTTAGCTGTAGCAGTATCAATCTTTTCAAGAGCTGTAATAGCAGCAGCACCTTTAGCACGTGGCACAACTACTTCATCTTTTTGTAAGTAGAAAGTACCATCATATGGAATAGTACCGCCGTCATGGAACTGACCTACAGCAGACGCACCAGATACAGCAGCAGATGTCATTGTTGCTCCATAACCAGCAGCTAAACCACTGATCATTGCTGAGAATGCAGGAGCACCTAAGTTAATAGGCCAAGGAGCAGCAGCGAATGAAGTTAACGCATTTAATCCAGCTTCAGCGACTTTCTCAGTGCCTTTCGCAGCAGATACTTGAGCGTTAGACTTACCAGCAATCATTGCGTACATTTTATCAATCAAGAACATTTTTATCTTTTCAGCTACGTATGAAACAGCCATTTGTTTAAAGACGTTCTTCATTGATTTACCAAAATCATCACCATTCATCATCATGCTAGTAAAACTATCAGCGACACCTGACGATATTGATTCCCACATACCCCACATATCTTCTTGAAAGCCAGATAGTGACTCAACCCATACTTCTTGTTGTGTTTCTAAATGCTCATTTTCCATTTCAGCTTTAGCATCAAGATATTCTTGTTGAGTGATTAACTTGTCATCATATAACTGCTTCAAGTTTTCCATTTCAAGTTCATTCTTAATCGCTAACGCTTCACTTTCTAACCCAATACTTTCAAGTGTATTAGCTCTTTCAAGTGCTAACGCTTCACCCATTTCAACACGAGCATCATTAGCTTCTTGCTCAGTTAATAACCCCTCAGCTTGCATATCAGAAATAAGCTGTAGATCATTTTGCATTTGAAGTGTTCTAGCTTTATCAGCTAAACCAACAGCATTAAGGTTTTCGATTTTTTCTTGAGCGTATGAACGTTCTTGAGCTGCTACTTTATTACCTAGCTCAATACGAGCTTCAGTAGCTTGAGCATTTGAAATCTCATTAAGTGATTCAAGCTTGTTGATGTAATCCAGTTCAGATTGATATTGAAGTGTATTAGCTTCTCTAGTTAGCCCTAATGTATTCAAGTTCTGTATACGTGCATCAAGTAACTGCTTATCACGATCAATCGTTAGAATAGCTTGAGCTTTATCAAACTCATCACGAGTTAAATATCCATTTTTAACGTATTCATTAAGCTTTAACTGTGATTCATTAAAACTATTCTCAATAGTCTTATTAACACCTATGGCAGATGAAATGATTGCATTGTATTCAGTCAAAGCATCTTTTCTACCAGTGCCATTAACAGTACCACCAGCAGAACCAGAATCATTACCTTTAGTCGTTGCGCCTAAATCAGTTGTTCCTTTCTTGCTTTGAACACTATCTATATCTTTGTTTAACTGATCTAGCCAATCATTCATTCTAGCTTTAGCTGATTTCAAACCACCAATAACACCACCGTTAACAGATGTTTCAACTTTTGATTCTAAATCAGTAACCTCTAGTTTTAATGCTTTTACTTCATCTTGCCATTTACTAATAACCTTATCATTACCCTCACTTCGCCATGTGTGGATAGATGGAAATGTTGAGTTCTCAATAACTCTGTTAGTCTCAGCTTTAGCATCAAGTGCTTTTTGCAATCGCTGTTCAGCATAAACCAACATATCAGTACGGTCTTTTAACTGTTTCTCTAAATCACTAGTTGTTAGTTCAATCTTAATAGGTTCAGCATCAGTAAAATACATATCAGCCCAAGCATTGTGGACACCTATAATCGCTGTATAAATGCTTTTAAATGTGGTAACTAAAAACTCAGCCACATCAAATACTGCATCAGCCATTGTTTTAGCTGAATCAAAAGCCCACTTTCTTAGACCGCCCTCTTTGCTTTCAATCTCAGTTAGGTAATCACTAGCCATTTTCATAATAGGCTCAAGCATAGGTGCGAAAGCTACTGCGAAACGTTCACGAATAATCCCTATTTGTGTGCCTAACTTAGTCCACATTTCATAAGCTGAACTTAATAAACTAATGTCAGTATCAGTAACAAAACCACCCATAGCTTTGTAATCAGCAACAACTTCAGTCACTGACTTACCGCTAGCTTTAAGCGCATCTAATACTTTTAACAATGCATCTGAACCTAATGCATCTGCGAACTGTCTGCGGTTGTTATCAGACATTTTTGAAGTTGCTTCATCTAATAATGATAACTGTTCAATCGCGCTCTTACTGTTCCAACTTTTTAAATCAACATTAACTGTATCTGTGAAGTCTTTAAAAGCACCACCACCAGTAATAGCTAACTCACTAACCTTTAAGTTCAAATCCTTTAATGCGCTATAAGCATCATCAGCTGATACTCCGAACGTACTTAACTGAGTTGTTAGTGCTCTGTATTGGTTAACGTTCACGCCTATTTGTCGTGCTAAGTTAACCTGTTCTTTTACGTTTTTAGCTGTATCTATTGTATTAGCAACAATAGCAGCACCTAACGCTGTAACAGCTCCAAGTCCTAATGTGACACCAGCGGCCATTACACCACCAGCAGTTGAGCCAATATTAGATAAGTGCTTACCTATATCGCCTGAATGTTTTTTTGCGCTTGAGCTTGCAGATACTAATGCTTGGCTAAACCGAGCAGTATTAGCTACTAAGCTGACGCTTAATGTTGCTATATTTGACATATGACTTCCTTTTCATTCTGTTGCATCCATGCACAGATTTTGGTCAAAAAAAAAGCCCCGAAGGGCTTTATAACGGGAATATCCCAGTTTGAGAATATAACGGTGAGTTGATTAGATGTGATTGATCTGATTATTCGGATTGCTCAGTAGGTTCTATAGCTTCAATATTTTCAATATGTTCATCTGTGGATATAGGCTGCTCTGGTGTAGCCATTGAAAGCATCATATAGAATGCATTTGCTACCTTATCATTTGATTCAACAACAACGTCACGCTTGAAATGATGAGGAAAAATATCGTATATATCAAGGTCTTGATTTTTTTTCATATGAGGTGCGGCAGCAACAAACTGTATTAATCTTGCGAACTTCATAGTATCCCATTCAGTGCCACACTTATATTTTTCACAATAATCACGCAATAAACAATAATCTTCATGAGGCATAGATTTAACTTCAGATGGAAGCTTTTTGAAAACATCACAAATCAAAGCAACATAGTAATCTTGTGCTCTTAACTCTCCGCCGTTTTCTTCTTTCCCAGCGGATCTTGTAACCACCCTAAAATAACTTCACTTAGTTCATTAAGCATTACGAGATCTAGCTGTTCTACATCTTCTGGTTCGTTGAAAACTTGTTCACCGTTTTCATCACGTAACCAATGGACTAAGCCTTGTTTGATCAATGTGTTTATATGCGAACCATAATCTTCTACTAATGCATCGTATTGGTTTAACGCCATGCCTTGTAAGTAGATATCAGTACCATCTTCAAGTGTACGTTTAGTTAATCGTGGCTTACTTAACTTTTGTAAAAGTGTTAAAGCTGGTTTTGGTTGTTCTTGGTGTTCTGTATTAGTTGTTTTAGTTGTATTAGTTGTTTTAGACATTTTAATCTCCTAAAGCAAAGGCTCTCAAACTGTTGCTTTTATTGTTTAGTATTCTGTTATTCCGTTTTTGATAATGTTATTTATGTTGATTAGCTGTGAGTGATTATGCTCACAGCTAACCGAACAAAAGCTATTACGCTTTAACTGGATAGGTGAAACCACCCTCAAGATCGATACGAATCGTTACTTGACGATATGCATCAGCACCAGTTGAAATATCAAATGAACCAACAGAACCGGTCATTTGAACATATTGTGAACCCACGTAAGCTTCAGTTTCACCTAGTTCAACTACGAATGAATGTGAACTACCTGAAGTGTAAGCATTGCGTAAACGAAGCATACTTGCGTCATTAGTTACGTAGTTAAGTACTAATGTAACTGGACCCGCTGATTTAACACCTGCTTTGTTAAGTGTATAACCACTACCAGCTGTGCCATTTGCGTATTCACTACCAGTTACTGTACTTGCTGAGTTAGTTAAACCTGAAACATCAGAAACATAAGCGATCATGTTTGCTGGTACTGCGACTGCTGTTATTAATGCGCCTACATCACCCATAAAAATACGAGTAGCTAAGCCTGTTGAGCGTTGATTTGTGACTGCCATCCTTGGCCTCCTTATTGTCTATCTTTTACCTTGCGTTCATTAGTAGAGTTAAATCTGTTATGAACTGATAAAGTTTTGTGTCGTTTTCAAATACTGGCTGTTGTTCCATTAAACTTGTGCCTAATACTCTGAACGTTTTTTGATTTGAACTTGTTTGAATATCACCTGAGAAACAATAAAACTTATCAAAGATTTCTTGTTGTAATATGCGACCATTCATCACTGACTTGTTGTATATAGTCACCTGAAAGTTAACGTTATATGTTGGATTCATTAATGAATAAAACTGATTACTTAGTGGTGTTATGACGATGAAGTTATCCTCTGCACTTGCAGGAGCAATCATGTAATAAACAGGCACATTAAACTTCTCAAGTTCACATTTTAATGCGATATCAATCATGGATTACCTCCTGCTTTTCTAGCGGCCTTAGCTGCTTTAGCAACCGCTCTAGCATTCTTCGCAGCAATAAGCATCGACTCACGTATTAAGCCTAATGAAAGTGATTGTTTGAATGTGTTGATTACTTGCGATTGATTGTTTTCAAGTGCTGGTCGTAAGAATGGAGTAGCTATTTGTTTACTTGTACCGAACTCAGTAGCCAATATATAAAATCGACTATCTATGTTAGTTCCTGCATGTTTAACACGTTTAAAGTTACCAACCTTAAAAGCCATAGTAGGCTTGTCGATACCTGTTAAACCTAACTCTCTACTTTCACGATTTATTTGCTTCTCATTTTTGTATGTTGATACACGTAACGATAAGCTTTCTCGCAAGACTTGTGTGTCTTGTGGTACTAGTGCGATAGCTGTATCTAAAACCACTTGCATAGCCGCTTTACCAGCGTTTCTAAGCAGTTTAGTACCCGCTTTAACACCTATTTCAGCTAATGCATCATCTAACTCTTTCAAGCCGTCAACGTGAGTGTATTTATATGACATAAGCACCTCACTTCAAGCTTTGAGCAATAATAATCAACTCGCGGTTAGCGTCATTAACATTGTTAACAGATAGAACTTCAAGCTGCTGATTATTATATAAAATAATATCTTCATTGCTTATTTCTTGCGATATGTAACGAGTATTGATTGTGTATACTGTTTTCTGCTTTTTGACTTGCTGTAACAGTGCTTCGTCTATTTGTACTTTAGTTACGTCAGCGTAGAATGTAGCTACTGAGTTCAACTCATGTTTTACTTGCCCTATCTCATCAATGACTTCTGTTGTCCTGATTAACTGGCAACGTTTATTAAGCTTCCCTGCTTGCATAACCACCTCACATATATCTGAACTTAGCTAAAAGATTCTCAACACCAAATGGTATTTCTTTAAGATTTAGCTCAGTTTGTTGCTCTCTATGTTCATAGAAAGTACCGATGATTAAGAGGATTGCTTGCTTTATTGCTGGTGGGACTTCATTAACATCATCAGTGCCAACGACAAAGTTGATTACTGTGTTGCTGTAACTGTTGTTGAAGACAATACTGTTTTTAATGTAACTGACACGATACTCAGAGTTATCTAATAAAACATCGTCAACATATACACTTTCAATCGATTTTAAATCACCGAATAATAACTGTATGGGTTGATTAGCTTTTGTGTTTAGCTCAATGGCTATATGAGTGGTCATTATCTTAATATTGCAGTATTGCTCAACATAATCAGTAGCAGCTTGAATCAGTGACTCTAAGTGATCTCTTTCACTTTCATCACTGATTCTTAAATGTTGCTCAACTTTTGAAACAGAAACAGGGGATATTAAAGGTCTTTTAGTGATCTTATACATATCCCACCTCTATTACTTGATGCGGAATAGTTTCAACAAAGTACTATCTTTCATGATTGTTCCAACACGAGTTTCATAATACAACTGGATGTTGCCAGGATTTGTATATGGGTTTTCTTGTGTGAATGATTCACCGATTGATAAAAGCTCAAAAGCTTCAGCTAAGTTACCGAACACTAATGGAACAGCACCAGTTACGATGTCGCCTAAGTGGTATTCGATTTCAACTGGGAAGTTGAACAAAGTACCAGCAGCAGCACCAGAAACGTCTGGACATAGTAATGGGCGACCATCTAAATCACGTAGTTTCATTAACTCAAGCCACATGCTTTGTGACACATAGAACTTACAACCTTTACGAGCACCTTCATCAACACTAGCGATAATAGATAAAATAGTGTCTAGAACAGCACTAACATAAGCAGCACCAGTACCAGCAGCTACTTTACCAATAGTGCTTGAGTCGATTACTTGGAAATAACGTAAGTCACGAGCATTATCTGATTTAGGTGATTCAATAGCATCAACATGGCTTAAAATACCTTTTGGTTGCTTGTTAGCAGTAACACCTTTAACAAGTGCTTCATGTACTGCACGACCGATTTGGTTAGCAACGTCAGATTTTAACTCACCGAAAATATCAGTTCTAGGGTCATTAATAGCTTCACGTGTAGTGAAAGGATAAGCATAAGTTTTACCAGTAGTACAAGTAACGCGAACACGTTTAGTAGCAGCAGTGTTAGCCACACCTGCGTTAGCTACATCTTCATCAATCCAAGCTGTGCCTGAATAACCAGTTTTAATAAACTTAGAGTGATCTTTGTTTGGTACTGCACGAACGCTAATATCGCGGATCATCGCGCCTTGTGTGCGCATACGGTCGATAACAGCTAAGTCAAAATCGGGTAATATAGTTTCAGCACCGTCACCTTGGTTAACTGTGTTAAGACCTTTTACTAAGAAAGCTTCACCAGCTCCTGATGATTTAATACCTGAACGAATAGCTTCGTTGAATACTTGAGATTTAACATCTACATTTTTTTGAGTCATTGTTTTACGTCCTTGTTTTGCAACTAATGCGTCCAGTGTTTGCACTGTTGATTTAATAGAGTTGATTTCAGAATCGATTTCGGATTTAACGTTTTCGATATCTGATTTCATTTCTGATTTGATTTTTTCTGCACCATCCATGGCGACAGATTTAATATCGTTAACTTCAGCAATAAGTTTTGATTCAAAATCTGACTTTATTTGCTGAACTGATTCTTGAGCTTCAGATTTAACTTGTTCAATATCAGCTTGAGTTTTTACTTGTGTTTGTTCTTGTGCTGATTTCATTTCTGAAACGGCATCAATGATTAAATCTAGTTTGTCCATTGTAAGTTCCCTTTACTTCTAATCCGCATCCCGCAGACGTGACTGTACGAACGCATCGCGCTATTCGTATTTGGTTTCTTAGTTCTTATTTATTTATAAAATAAAAGAAGTGTTTAAGACTTTTTTAACAGTCCTAATAGTTGATCTAGCTTTACATCTTGTGATTCTTTAATAGACTTTTCAGCTTCATATTCTTCAGCTGTATTTAGTCCTTTATAACCAGTAGACATAAATGCTAATGCTTGTGACTTAGTTAAACCGAAATGACTTATTAACTCTTTCTCAATAATACTTGGCTGCGGAATCGCTCCTGTTTCCAAAATACTTTTAATACTTGTTAATATACTTTGGTCGTTACATGGAAATGGAACAATAGAAACTTCTCCTAGTTCAACTTCTAATAACTTTGTTATTTTATTTATACGATCATATTGTTGCTGCTTAACTGTATAACCAATACTAAATCCATTAATCGCATCTGCTTTTAATAAAGCATATATTTCACGCGCTCTTTGAACTTCTAGTATTAACTGTCCAGTCATTTTTAAACCATACTCATCTTCTTCCATCGATATCCATTTACCGATTGGTTCATTACGATTATGGTTAAACAACATTTTAGGCATAGTGCCTTTAGCTGTATGTTCAGCTATTGTTTTCTTGAAAGCTCCTTGAATCGTTTCATCGTTTGCTTTGTCTACATAGTTAAATGTATTCGCATAACAAACGATGATCCCTTTTTCATCAACGGATTTAATATCAAGATCGTATTCACGATATTGCATACTCACCTCTACCTGATAGTGATTGATTGATGTTGTATTTATAGTTTTGTTAGAGGTGGTTTTTCAGTTGTTGCAGGTACTTTAGAGGGATTATTGAACGTGATGTTATTGGTTTGAATAACTCGTTTATCACCATCTTCAATGTGTTCTTCACCGATTTCTGAACGGATTTCGTTAACGCTATAAACACCCATTTCTAAGTATGCTTTATGCACTTCGGCTTGAGTTTTAACGTCACCACGCAAGAACATTTTGTCATCAAACTCGATTTCCATACCGTCAGGTAAGATGCTATTAATCTTTTCTTCAATGTTTTGAAGTAGAGGCCCGATGCATGTTTGATGGAAGAATCTGTTTTGTGATTCAATGTTGTTAAAATGAGCATTTTCCAAGTCACCAATCATGAATGCTGGTACTAAGAAAACACCTGCTATCTCACTTCTTTGATACTTACGAGTTTCTAAAAACTGTGCATCAACGTTAGATGTACCTATAGATTTATAATCAGTGCCATCAACCAACATCGCTGTTCGATTGTGATTACCTGCACCACCGTATGTTTGCACCCAGCTTTCAAGAAATGCGATCTGCGCTTCTCTACTCAAAGGCTTATCACTAGTAATAACACCAGCTGGCGCACTGCCATTCATGAAGAAACTAATACCGTGATTACGTGCGTAGTAGTTCAAGTTAATAACGTTACACGCTACATCAAAGTTATTTAGTCCACGTACACTGTCGAAACTAAAATCTTTAACATGTAATATTTCATTTTGATCATAAACATTAGCACCTAAGCGATACATTAATGTGTCATCAACTAACTCAACTTGAGGTATGATATTTGGTGGTATTGGAAATAAATCAACAATATTACCCCTAGTATCACGAGTAATAAGTGCGTAAAAGTTACCTCTAACATCAAGATGCATAATCATCATTTTTATAAAATCATGCATTGTTTGATAGTTATTAGGACGTTTTGTTAATGTGTTTACTGTTGGGTTATCTTTTGCTTTTAATAAAACACGGCCATTTGTTGTGTTGAACATTTTTAAAGGTAACTGACTTACCGCGTTTGATTTAACTTTAATACAAGCAAGAATATCACTTAACCCTAAAGTTTCCATTTCAGTTAATGAAGCAGTACTGCCTTGATTTCGTATTCTTCGTATTAAATCGTTAAAGTTATTATCATTACTCTTTGTGTTTTTTTCTTTCTGAAAAAACTTGGAATCCATTCCATATTTTTCTCCTGTTATTTATACCTTATAGATACCAAACCTTTCATATCTTCATATATGCTTTGAGTTGATTCTTCTGTAATACGTGATGCAGCAATAATCATCGCCATTAAACTGTCTGTTTTATCTTCATTTGTATTTTTAACAACACTGACAATATTATTTGCATGATTTTTTAATAACGCATTAGAGCAACAATATTCAAAAACCTTATCACCGTTATATTTAATACAACTATCAACAATCATAGCTTCTACACGTTTAGTAGGTTCGTTTAGTTGTACTGGTGTTGGTTTTACTTCAACTACTGTTAATCCGTGTTTATTCCTCAAGTCATTCATTAACTGATTGCCTTGTGCTGGATCGAATGCGACTTCAATAACGTTATACTTCTTACTCAAATCAGCTATGTAATCAAGCACAAGATCGAAGTCAGTAATAGTTGACTCAACTATCTCTAAGTAACCTTGTAAGCTCCATGTGTGATAAAGATTTTGGACTTGTTCTGATGCTTTATTTATAGCGCCACGGGCTATGTAATGTTTTTGCATTAAATGATATTCAATCTTGCCCGATTCAGTATCACTAGCAGGCACTTTGAAGACTGCTGATACCGCGGTTAAATCGATTTTTTGAGCTAAATCCACGCCTATATAACAGTCATAACGCTTGTATTTCTCAGCATTAAAATCTAAATCTGCCACACATTTATCTAAATCTTGTTTCTTTAACCACACCTTTTCACTGTGACAGAACACATTAAGATGCTTTGTTAAAAATCCAGTTCGCTCAGAAACAAGATCACGCGCCATTGCAGCATTTTTACTGATGTCATCATAATCTTTAACGACACCTAAAGCTGGATTAGCCTTAATCCAAGTATCTTCATCAAAGTAATCATCATCTTCATCAATCCCATAAATCATTGTGAACATATGATCAGCTTCAATAACCTTGTCTAACATGCGCTGTCCACGCTTATACAAGTCAACAGCAATACCATCTAAGATTGTTCCTGCTGTACTAATCACAAGCATTAAAGACTGTGTTCTTGCACCTGTACTAGTGTCCATAACCCCGTATAGATTGCGGTCAGTCCATTCGTGTATTTCATCACATACGACTAAGTGACTTGATAAACCATCTAGTGTTGAGCTGTTGTTAGCTAATGGCTGATATTTACTATTTACGTAATGCATCCCATCAAAGCGTTGTTTAAATGCTTTATCGTATTTAACAGACATTCCATTTATGATTTTTGTAGATTGGTCATATACGATTTTTGCTTGTTTAAGCGATGGCCCTACTGAATAAACTTGTGCGCCATGCTCACCATCAGCTAAGAAGAAATACAATGCTAAACCAGATGATAATGCTGATTTACCATTCTTACGTGCTACCCAAAGCTGTGCTTCTGTAAAACGTCTTACATGCTTTTTGCTGCGGTGATGTGGTTCTTTTTTTAACCATCCAATGATGTTTGAAACAATGAATATCTGCCACGGCATAAGCTCAAATGGCTTACCATAAAAATCACCATCCGTGTGTTTCATGTGCTTATAGAAATCAACTATTCGCTGAGCTTTTTTAGTTGAGAATATGTATTTAAAATCAGGTTCAGATGATGCTTTTAAATCATCTATAAATCTTTGACATGCTAGTTTGATGTACTTATTACTATTGATATATCCAGTGATAATGTCTGCTGCATATAAGTATGCTTGTCGATAATCTTGTGTGGGTATTTTTGGTATATCTTTTAGCTTTGTATTAAATCCATGAACATCAAGCAGCATTTCATATCTGCTTAGGCTCATTAGATATCCTCATTTAAGAAGTCAGTAAAAGCATCAGCACTAGCAACACCAGCACGGAACATTGGATCTTTTAATAAACCTGTTTTGGTTAATAGCTCGATGATGTTTTTGAATGCGGCTTGTTTGGTCTGTACTGCTGGTGATTGTTTTGTTACTGCGTGACCATTAGCGCCCTTAACAGTGATTGTTGAACCGTTTATCTCAAGTTCATTAATAGCTTGAACATATTCGTTAAGCTCAATCGCTAACATGCTCATTAACACGTTATCAATATCATCAGTGTCGCTATAAGTACCCTCGATGATTTTTGATACTTGTTTGTAAAACTGTTCAGACGGCTTAGGCAGCCATTTAAGTTTTTTCATAAGCCCTCCTTGGCTTTGCTTTGCTCCACGCAGCAGAAAGCACCACACTTTTTGGGGTGCTAGGAATAATATTTATTAAGATTGGTTTCGGTGCGTTGTTTAAACGTTTTGTTTTTAAACTTTACCCACCCCCCCTATGTTATTTATTTAAAAATAAAGAGCGGAATATGCGTTATTTAGTCAGTTTCAAGTGCGTTCAGTAGTGGTTCACATGGCTTTTAGTGGAGCTTTTAGTAGGGCTTTTAGTGGGGCTTTATTGAGGGTCTGATACTTACTTGTGTAGCCATTTGTCAGTGTTGTCAGTATCAGTGCTGTCTGCTGTATCTATAATGCTTAGTGCTTTAATAATGAACCTAAGTACATCTAGTTCATCGTCACCTGTTAGTGTCTCTTGACTGTTCAGTGACGTTATAGTCAGTCCATTGTTATCACAGTACTTAATCCATAACACATCACCGTTATAGTCCATCATTACGTTATGTAGTTGTTCAACTTTAATCATCTATTACTCCTTACTCCTTGTAGTGCTTATTAGTTATTAGTTATTAGTTATTACCATCCCTGGTTAATGTCTCTACCTATTCCCTTTACTAACTCATTCTTCTTACGCTCTTGCTGTGCCTTACCTGTCTTAACGTTATGGCAGGCGTGGCATAAGCTTTGTAAGTTCAAGTAATCATCACGCTTACTGTAATCGTCCTGTAGTTCAATAATGTGATCGACTAATGTAGCAAGCTTAGTAATGCCTAACGCATCGCAATGACTGCATAATGGGTGTTCACGTATGTATTGGTCACGTAATCGTTTCCATGTATTAGTGAAGTAGAATGAGTGTCGTGATGGTCGGTCTTTGTTGTATCGTTTATGTCGTTCTGATACTTGGGATTGGTAGTATTGCTGGTGTGTATCACAGTATCCATTGTCATTTAAATGAGCTGTGATGCATCCTGATTTAGTACATGTTCTCATCTGTGTTTGGTTCAGTTGGTTCAGTTGTTTCGGTTGGTTCAGTATCTGCTTTTAACTTCAAGCGATAACACCACATAAAGTTCTCGTCTTGATATTGCTCGATAATATAATCAGATGGATTTTGTGATTCATCTAACGCACTGAATAACTCTAGTGTTACATCAGCAGGTAATGAGTGGTCGTTGTCGAATGGTATAATGTCCATATTATTTTCCTTTTAGTTGAATAAGTTTCGCTCTACTGCAATGTTACACAAAACTTTAGTATATGCAGGTGGCATTATTACGTGATGCTCGTATTGAGGTAGCTTTTGAAATGCACCATAAAAGTATTCGTCGCCATTTGGTAGTGATTGGCTTGATGATCTGAATGTTTTTAATAGTAACTTTAACTCTACGTCAGTTAACGATTCAAAATCTTCTTTAGTAAGTTTAGTAAAATCATTTTTCATTTCATCAACTTCAACAAATAGATTTTGTTCATGTGAGTCTTTGATAAAGTCTGCGATATATTTTACTGAACTAGATGTTTGTTCTGTTGCTGAATGTTCTGTGTAGCTTGATGATTGTCTCATGTTAGTTTCCTTTTAGTTTTAGTTATTACAGTGTTCATTGCTGTACCCTGTTGTTAATCTCTACATAATGCATTCATATTTCGCGTCATACTTCTCAAGTAACACACCACCATTAATAAAGCGTGATCTTGATAATACCCATTTCTCTCTTTCGGTTCCGTATTTTGCTACCATAGGTGGAATAAAATATGGGTCTACATCAGCAAAGCACCAGAACCAACCAGCTTCTATATACCAATAGTTGTCGAAGTATTTGAAGCCAGTGTCACAGCATAATGATGGTCTGAAGTTTAAGAAACAGCTTCTCATTTCTTCTGTTGTTATGAATATTTTAGTTTCTATCTTCATTGTTGTATCCTGTTGCTGTAGTAACAGCTAACTGATCTGCTTCACTTAGTTCGTTATACTTTTGTTCTATGTGTTCATGTGTAATCTCAACATAGTATTTGTATGGTGCATTAAGGTCTGTAGGTTCACTTATAATGCAGTTGTTAAAATACAAAAGAGCACAACTCCATATAAAAGTTTCTCCTGTATCGTCATATGATCGCGGATTAGCCAACATGATGTTGAAGAATAAAACAATATCTTCTATGGTTGGATTAGTAGCTTTGTTTAGCTCTTTGTTTAAATCGTATATTGTTTGTAAGCTGTATTTACTTTTCATTTATGTATCCTGTTGTGAGTGTAATAGTAACAACTCTATTTCTAGTGTCTGTTTAGTCTTAGTTGTTACTGCTGTTATTTTACTTTATACGCGTCAATACCATTTGAGGTATATAGATAACAAGTTCTTCTAATCCTAATGATTCACGTGTAGTGTTTAAATCAACTACTAATATTTTGATTTTATCCATCAATACATTTAGTTGATTTTGTTGTTCTGTTACATCAGTTGAAGTCAACACAGTTAGGTTAGTGTTGATTTTGTTTAACTCATTATAATCTCTCAAATAGTATCTTAGAGTTGTTTCTTGTTCATGTTGGATTGTGTTCATGTTTTATCCTTTTTGTGTGTTATTGCTTACTTTTTATTTATACATAGATAACTAAGTTCACATAAGTGTCTTATATACTGTTGTATCCTGTTGCTAATGTAACGGTAAACTGATCTGTTTCATCTAGTTCAGAGTACCTAGTATTGATTATATCTTTGATACTAGAGCGACTTGTTTTTATACATATGTCTTCTACTTCAATAAGGCACATCAAAGTATCTAATGTATTTGGCATGTCGTTGTTTAGTAGTCGTTTATTGTAGATATCAACTTTTTCACTGACTATTTTATTAAGATTTTGACCAGCTTGAGAGTCGCTGTATATATCTTTTTTTATTTCATAGTTCATATCAGCAGTAATCGATTGAGTAATGTTATTTGTTGATTGTTTTACCATACAGCTAGTGATGAATGGTGTGGTTGCTTTATCACTGTTACTAGTAAAATAACATGCATTTGATTTAGTATTAGGATCTGTTAGTTTTTGTATTATCTGGCTCACTAACAACTCAATATCGATATCATATTTGTTTTCATATTTTTGCATTTCTTTATACAATGCATCCAATACCTTACGTTTTAAATCAGTACAAAAGTATTTTTTATACAGCATTAATGCTTCCATCATTTTAGTCATCTCACCTATTGTTATTCTTTCCTGTACATACATTTTCACTAATAACATCAAGTTTAATCTTCAAGTTATTAGCTATTACTATTTGGTTTTGCTCTATTGTATTTAACTTTTCTAAAACTGGGACGGTTACTGCATAAGCAGTGCTCGCAATAGCTATTACTAAAAACATTACAGAAAATACGTTACTCATATATTACTCCTTACTGCCTGATAGTTTAAAAACTTGTACATTATCGCCTACACGTTTAAATCTTAAATCTGATAGTTCTTTCGTAACTTCAAATGGTTCAAATGGTGTTAGTTGATATTCGTTAATGCTTATTGTTGTTAGATGAATAACAGGAACACGTCCTAATATTGGATCGTCAAATGTCAGTTGTTTGTTTTCTTTGTGTTGTTGGTATTGCTGGTATTGCTTTAAACCTTGTGCGCTCATTCCTGATATCCTTATGCTGTTACTTAACATTGCTTCCTTTCTTATATGTATTTAGGGTTTCTAAACAAAAAGCCCGTCAAACGGGCTTAATATTCTAATCATCAAACCAAACACCACTTTCAACCTTTATTATCTTTGAATAATCAACAGTATGATCAAACAATCTATGCTTCTTTCCAGCAACGTACCAATATTCTTTATGTATACTGCCATCAATCTGATAATAAATCTTAGCAGGAGCATCTAATCTATGAAGTTTTCCATTTATATACCACGATTCACTTTTAACTAGTCCACTTTCATAATATTCGATCTTAGCAGGACCATCTAATCTATGAAGTTTTCCATTTATATACCACGATTCACATTCAACTAGTCCACTTTCATAATGATGAATAAAAGCTGGACCGTTTAATCTATGTAATATTCTGCCTTTTAAATAACCAATACAGTAATCATTGTCATATTGGACTTTTACCATAGTGACTTCATTGTCATCATTATTATTATCATTATTCATTTTATTACCTGCTATTTGTAAGTGTTGCTTTCTTATATGTATTTAGGGTTTCTAAACAAAAAGCCCGTCAAACGGGCTTAATATTCTTACTAGTACTGTTTAAAAGTTAGTTAAAGACTTAGTTAAAACTAATACCAGCTTGTTTCATTTCATATTCGCGCTGAATCTGCTTCACTAAATGAATATCTACTCGACATGTAACAGCGTTATCGAACTTACTTGATCCGTGTTGGCGTGATTCGTTTTGAGCATGGAGACTATTACTATTGCTGAGTAAAAAACCTACGATACTTTCCCCATTTATAACTCGCTCAATGTATGGCATAAGTGCTTCTTTATTGAACACAAGCACATCTTCTACTTCGTCATCACGTATGCACCAATGGTATAAATCAGCTTTGCTATGTAAAAAGCTGCCAGCATTCATAATGGTTGGATCGTTAGTGTTATATTCCATTAGCTCAACGTTAATAGTGCCGTGAATAAATGCTTTTGGCTGGTGTTTAACATCAATCGTTTCACCAGTAACTGATACATAGTCAATGCCCTGTTTTAGCTGCTCGTCTAATGTAGCTGCACGTCCACCAAAGCTTTTAATAATCTTTGCGACAGTACGCGCTTCGTAGCTATAACCAGCTTTACTATTATTAGGTGTATAACCGAAAGTTAGCTGTGTAGCTCTGTTAAGCTTGAATGGCTTGTTTAATGAGTGTGTTTTTGAAGTGTTGCTGCTTGTACTTGTGTTCATAAGATACCTTTATATTGTTTGAAAGTGCTTTTGCCTTTCTTCATAGGTATTTATGTTTAAGGATTTAAAAGTGCTTCAAACGGGCTAAAAACGCCACATAGTTCATTTATTGAACAGTCGTTTTTGTAAAGGCCAAAAAAAAGGCCCAACCGTGATTAATCACGCTGAGCCAAATCTTTATTCAACAAATAGACCTGGAAGTATATTTGTGAAAACTAAACACCCATTATTAGAAATCAACGCATTATAATCTAGTGCATTATTTTCAGTGTTATCTTATATAACAATATTATTTATTCTTATATTTTAGCCTAGAAACTTTTTCAAGACGGTGAGAAACCACATGTTAGTGTTATTGTGAACTGATCGTGTTCACTGTATTCATTATATTTTTCAGTAAGTATTTGTTGGCGATTGTCTTTAAACACGTTGATATCACTTGAGTTTAAACCTGCAAAGAGTTGTAATAGTTCTTCGCTTATTACAGGGTTAGGTTGTGTTATTTGAACCCATAGTTCCAAATCATCATTAATACTAAATGAACCAACATTCTCTATTTCTTCAATGATTAGTTTTAGTTTTTGTATATCAGTGTAAGTGAAACCTATATTGACACCATTGTGGTGTATCACATATTTCTTTTTCGATGCGTTCTCAGTGTATTTCATATGATTCTCTTGTGTTTGTGTTTACTTGGTATTTAGTTATAAAAAGTTTAGCCACAAAAAAGCTCAATCATGATTAACATGAGAGCCTTACTTTATTTCTACATACATGATGAGCTGACTAGTAACTTCCGGCTAAGTACACGGAATATTTTTTTATTGTAAAAAATGGCTGTTTTTGCTTAGGAATGGCTAGTTTTTCGTTGTTATTAGCGGCTTTTTAGGCTTGTTTTTAGCTGTTTACGCTTATTGTATATCCACTGTTAAAGCTTACCCTCAGCTTCAAAGCGACTCTTTAGCTTACTAATCGCCATCTTTGATACTTGATATTGTGTCGCAAGCAATGCACCAGTGATTTTCGATTTACCAGCTTTCTTGTCCTGTAAGCAGCGAAGTATCTCAGCTTCATCACTGAACGATAACTTAGATCCCTCACGTCTATGTGTCTTTTCACCACCTTTCAATACTGTCATCTTTATAGATGGATCGAATGTTGTCTTAGTGGCTGGAACGACTTCACATTCACGTTGACCATTAGCATTAGTACCCATAGCAACATCATGCGATTGGAATATTGCACCTGACGGATAATGAATCTGAAATGCTATGACGTTTTGATCATAAGCAGCTACCCAACAAGCAACATTCACATCGCGCATAATGCCTAGCTGTAAGTTTCTCTCTTGTACTATGTTGCCGCACTTGATTGATACACCCTCATAGTGTTTTGAGTAATGCTTCTTGTATGACTCAACAGCACCATTGAACATTGAGTCCCAATCATTAAGAACTTTGGTATCTGGTGTGGTTGTTGTGATGCGATATTGGCACTTAGCTACTTGATCAGGAACTTCTTCATCAAGAATAGTAGTGATATAAACATAGCCCGAAAGAGTGCCAGCTTTTTTGGTTGATTGACCGATTACAGTGTCTTGGTCGTTGATGTAAATCTTAGTGGTTCTTTGTGTAGACATGATGCACTCCTTGCGTGTTGTCCTATGTACTATTATAACATTCCATTGTGGTAAACTCGTTTTTCAGTTTACGTAGTATTTAGTATTTGAGTTTATTTTGTGGCTGTAATAGCTAGATTTCTGCATATCACATTTGAGTTTACGCCTAATCAGTTTACGTGCTGCTTTATTAAGCGATTTCTGTTGGTTTTATAAGCAGATTCGTGATTATTTTGGGATTTGTAAACTGGAACCTTGGTTTTCGCCGTTGCTATTAAGATACTATCTAGCGTTCCTGTATTGCTTTTCAATACATCACTTCTCTATCATTTTAAGAGCTATCTCGTAAACTCTATAGCTCTTAAAATGATAGAGAAGCAAGTATAACTTCGTGCTTCGCTGTCTTCCTGTCGGCATACATCAAAGGCACTAGGTTCTTCGCTTTCGCTATTCATTAGGCAAAGCAACAACATTAAAAGCTATGAGAAGCAGTGAGAAGCACATAAAAAGCTATGAGAAGCACATTAAGAGATTAGGTAGCTGTTTCACAGCCCATCGCTACGCTCAGCGGCAGTTCTACAGCAGGGAACCCGAAGGCACTATGGGAAGTTGTTCCGCGCAATGCCAACGCGACATTCACTTGTACATTGCTTGAGCAACGCGATTGAACATACATACAAGCATACACTTTATTATAGTTGCTTTTTAAGAATGGCAACATCTAAGCCATTATTATTATTATAAAAAAGTTAAATGCGCACTATAATAAAGTGTAGTGTGCTTGTATATTCAGTAAGGCAACAGATTAAGAATCAAGGCCGCGCGGAGCGTGTGCCTCCTATTCTATATTCATCAATCTCTCATTCATTCAATATCTCTCTTAGTTTAAGTAGTTTAAGTTTCATTACTTCAATATTCTTTAGTGCTTTCAATAACTCTAAAGCATAGCTACGTGATTCATCACAGTGAAAGTCTGCTGGTTCAAGATGCTCAAGTTCTTCAATACGATTCATTATTATTCCTTACTTTGTTGTTACATGTAGCTGGTTATCAAATCAAAAACTATTCTAATCAAAGCGCGTTAAAATGTTCCAACAGGAAACTGGTTACTGAATACTGAATACTGAATACTGAATACTGGAAACTGAAGCCACAAAAAAGCCCAGCAATGCTAGGCTCTTTATACTTTTACTTTTACTTTTACTTAACTTCTGGCTGATTTGGCTGATCTAATGCAGTTTTAATCTTCTGAACTAGTTCATCATCAAATGTTGTAGCAGTACATTTAGCAGCCATAACAGCTAGCTCAATGATTACCCATTTAATCAATGCTTCACTAGCCACAGCTAATAACACACTTTTTAATGCAGCTAACAATCCTTGTACGATTATTGTTCCCATGACATCTCCTTGTCTTTTTACTTACTTACCTACTTACCTTTAACACTTAACAGCACATCAATGTGCTTCTGTACTCTTGTAGGTGTTTGCTTATACCAACGGCTATTTTTCATTTCATAAGCCGCTTTTTCATAATCACCTGCTTTCAAAGCAAGCAACATTTTCTTGAACTTCAATAAGCCGTTATAGCCAATCTGAAATACGGTCTCGATTAATACATCATTAACCACTTGATACTCGTCCATGTGTATCTTGGCTGCTAATGTCCTAGCCGTTTCAATATCTTTATCTAACAAAGCATCAGCTTCTAATGGCGTTATTGGTAACTGGTTATCAGCACATCTATGCCCGTATCCAATAGTGGTAAATCCCTCACTACATTTATACGAATGAAAATGACCATCACTGAAAAAGCCTTTGTACTGCTGATATTCAATAGATCCTTCGTTTAGTTTTATCCGTTCTTTAAGCGCATTACGACTGCTTAAACGACTAGCTACATTACTAGCTACATTACTAGCTACATTACTAGCTTTATCACTGTTCACCATCCTTGGTTCCTCTAAATAGT
Organism: Shewanella inventionis; assembly: GCF_019931735.1. Taxonomy (NCBI): domain Bacteria; kingdom Pseudomonadati; phylum Pseudomonadota; class Gammaproteobacteria; order Alteromonadales; family Shewanellaceae; genus Shewanella; species Shewanella inventionis. Next base: position 4,260,251 of record NZ_CP082926.1, read on the forward strand.
TTTATGTATTTATGAGGATTTGATGGACATTTGATGAACAATAAAAATAACAATAAAAATAAACAAAAACTGATACTTAACCAAAAGGAACTAGCTGAACTAAGGGCTAATGCTAAATGTCACTTTTGTAAGACTGATAGCGATTTAGTAGTCGATCACGACCACACAACACATCACATAAGAGAGGTCTTGTGCCGTTTATGTAACGGTGCATTCTTGCTCGGAGGGATTGAAAACAGGCTTAATACACTAGCTAAACGTACTGGGTTAACACTTGCTGATGCTATTAAAATGATCAGTGATTACTTAACTAATGACTATTCGATGAATCATTACTATACAAATATGCTAGCAGTGGAAGCTAAACGCTTTGCACGTTTAAACGCAGGAGAGCAACGGGAGCAGCTTGCTTTATATAACGTGGATACAACTGCATTAACTAATAACAAGCAACGTTTAACAGCGTTTAAACAAGCGTTAAAGCTAATACACAAGAGGAAAAAATGATGGAAAAAACTGTGACTGAAATGGCTGAAATGACTGAAAGTGAGTGGGCTACTTATATACTTGATAGTCCATTAGCACTTGAGCTTTTAGAGGATGATCCTGAGTTATTATTGAAAATACTAGAAGCATAAAAAAGCCCACATCAGTGGGCTTTTGCTTAATAAAAACTACTGTAAACCAATCAAAGCTTCGTTTGCTTTAAACTCATCTTGAAACCCCATAAAATCTTCACCATCATCTGCTACAAAAATAACAGGACCAACTAGCACTTTAACGCCACCTACATTGAAATGATCTGGCACTAAAGCTTCCAGTTCATCAGGAACGCGCCAAGCAACTAAGTCCATGTTTAACGCTTCTTCATTCATCAATAAAGCAGCGCCAGTTAAGTAAGCAACTGGTTCAATCAACCCGCCTACTAGTTTTTGAAAACTAGCTAACTTATCTCGCCCTATTTGCTCTGTGGTTTTGAACAACACATAACCAGTTTCAGGTGAACCTTTAACTTCAAACTTTAATACTACTGACATAAAAAAACTCCTGTTAAGTTAACAGGAGTACTTTATTACCTGACATATTATGTCATCAACCGAAGATTTTTTTGATACATAGACTTCCTTTACTCCACTTTAATGCATACGTATCATGATCCAATCAATCTATAGGAGTTTAATAAATGCGTATGATTTTGGCCGTCGTGGTTATTGCTGGAGTAATATTTTACTTTTTTACTCAAGCTAATAACTCAAAAGCAGCAAAAGAAAACATCGAAAAAGGGAAACTATTTTTAGCCGAAAATGCTAAACGCGAAGGTGTCATACAAACCTTGTCTGGTTTGCAGTATGAAATCCTCACCAAAAGCGATAACACCGAACACCCTAAAGCCAATAGTAAAGTAACTGTCCACTATCACGGAACTTTAGTTAGTGGTGATGTATTTGACAGCTCTGTTGAACGTGGCGAAACAATCACCTTTGGTTTAAACCAAGTGATTAAGGGATGGACTGAGGGTGTTCAGTTAATGACAGTGGGCGACAAGTTTCGCTTTTATATTCCAAGCCAACTAGCATATGGCAACCGTTCAACGGGTAAAATCGTAGGTGGTTCGGTACTGATATTTGATGTTGAGCTTTTTGAGATCAACTAGTTAAGCTTATATAAATGCCAACAGTAAACTGTAGTTGCTTTATTAGCAGCACATTAATCGACGGCACTGTATTTGACAGCTCAGTTGATCGCAATGAAACCATTAGCTTTGGCCTAAATCAAGTGATTAAAGGCTGGACAGAAGGCGTGCAATTAATGACTGTGGGTGACAAGTTCCGTTTTTATATTCCAAGCCAGCTTGCCTACGGTAACCGCTCAACTGGTAAAATTGTGGGTGGCTCGGTACTGATATTTGATGTTGAGTTATTTGCGATTAATTAATCTAGTGCTACCGACCAACATAAAAAGCCTCCGTAATGGAGGCTTTTTGGTATCAACAAATTAGCTTTAACCTATGCTCAAGCCAAATAAAACGGATCATCAATTGATTTGGCAGGTGGCGTAAACCACTTTGGCCCTTGAGCCGTCATGTAAAAATGGTCTTCGTGTCGAATACCAAACTCACCCGGCACGCACAACATGGGTTCATTACTAAAACACATACCACTGGCCAGTAAAGTTGAGTCATTACCCACTAAGTACGGCCATTCATGTATGTCTAACCCTATGCCATGTCCGGTGCGATGTGGTAAGCCAGGTACCTGGTAACCTGGGCCAAAACCTGCATTTTCTAACACCTTGCGCGCAGCAACATCAACCTCACAGCAAGGCGTACCGATTTGCGCAGCAGCAAATGCCGCAAGCTGTGCATCTTGCTCTAATTGCCATAACTGGCGTTGGCGTTCATTGGGTTCACCAAACACGTAAGTGCGAGTAATATCTGAGTTATAACCATGCAACTGACAGCCGGTATCAATCAGCACTGTATCATTAATCGCTAACGACTTTGGCGACTTAACTCCGTGCGGATAAGCGGTATCTTCGCCAAATAATACAATACAAAAATACGAGCCTTTTGGAGCACCTACCGCATAATGTGCTTGGTCGATAAAGTCTTCAACCTCAGCGGTGGTAATCCCTTCACGCAATATACTCGCAGCCGCTTTATGCACCTCAAGCGTCATGTCTTTTGCGCGTTGCATTAAGGCGATTTCGGCAGCAGATTTAATCATTCGACAACCTGCAGTAACGGTTGTTGCACTAACAAGTCGATGTTGAGGCGCAGCTTGAGCGATGCCGTCGCTAATAAAAAACGGAGTCGATTCATCAATGCCGATCTTGGCTTGCTTAAGGCCCATTTTATCAAGCAAATGGGCAAATAATTGATAGGGGCTTTGATCTTCATGCCAGGTGTTTACTTGACCTTTAATGGCCATATACCCTTGCAAAGTATCTAGCTCAAACGCTGGGGCAATGTACTCAATCGCGCCCTCTGCCGGAATGATAGCCCCGACCATACGTTCACTTGAAAACCAGCGTGTACCGCTAAAATAATACAAGTTAGTGCCCGCATTAACATAAATAGCATCTAAGCCATGTTGTACCATTAACTCTTGTGCACGCTTTATGCGTTGATTAAATTCATCCTCGCTTATGGCTGCAACACCGTCTGTCATTTTACATAATTTAGCTAATGCCTGCTGCGGGCTAACACCACCAACACCGATTGTCATCACGAGTCCTTTATTATTGTTATTGTCAGATAAATGCCGATAAGCATAACGCCTACAATGTAGAGTTACCATTGTATACAATATAAGTTTACAATTTAAGCCAAGCAAATCTTAGCAACTACGCTTGCAAGGCTGCTGTTGCCCTTGCGATAATTGCACCTCATTTACAGAGCTGAGTTCATCAGTCGCCTCCAACGGAGAAACCATGTCCAATATTATTGCCACCCGCCTTAGTGCTATTCGCCAACAACTTGAAGTTAACCAAATCGATGCCTTTATTATTCCCCGCGCCGATGAATACTTAGGTGAATACGTGCCTGCCCGCAATGAGCGTTTACACTGGGCTACTGGCTTTACCGGCTCAGCAGGTATGGCGATTGTATTAAAAGACCGCGCAACCATTTTTACCGACGGTCGTTACACTGTGCAGGTGCGCCAGCAAGTGGATGGCAGTTTATTTGAGTATTTAAGCCTGCATGACGACCCACAAATTGACTGGCTAATCGACACCTTACCCGCTGGAGCAAATGTGGGTATCGACAGCCGTTTACACACTCTTGCCTGGTACCAACAAACCAAAGCGCAATTCGATAAAGCTCAAATCAACTTGGTTGAAGTAAACGACAACCCGATTGATGTGAGCTGGCGAGATCGCCCTGCACCATCAGCATCAACCATGACATTATTTAGCCATGAAGGTGCGGGCCGCAATAGCATTGAGAAACGTCAACAAATTGGGGCATTAGTTAAAAAACAAGGTGCCGACATGGCACTTATCGCGGCATTAGATTCATGCTGTTGGTTGTTAAACATCCGTGGCAACGACGTGCCACGTTTTCCGGTTGTCTTGGGCTGTGGTTTACTATCTACCAATGGCGACATGACCTTCTTTACCGACTTAGGCAAAGTACCGCAAAATATTGCCGAGCATGTGGGTGAAGGGGTGAGCTTTAAAGAAGAGTCTGAATTAGCCAGCGTGTTAGCGCAAATGGATGGGGTTAAATTGCTAGCCGATCCTCATTCTGCCAATGCATACTCACAATTATTAGCGCAAAAAGGCGGTGCCAAACTTATTGCTGGGACAGATCCTGTTGCATTACCTAAAGCGCAAAAAAATAGCGCAGAACTTGCCGGTATGCGTGCCTGCCATATTCGTGATGGTGTTGCTGTTAGCCGCTTTTTAGCCTGGTTAGACAGTCAGGTTGAGCAGCACATCATGCACGATGAAGCACAACTGGCAGACAAATTAGAAAGCTTTAGACTGCAAGACCCACTGTATCGTGAGCCAAGTTTTGACACTATCTCAGCCACCGGTGCTAATGCCGCCATGTGTCATTACAATCATAACAATGGCACCCCAAGTACTATGACCATGGACAGCATTTACCTGGTTGACTCTGGCGCACAATATATCGATGGCACTACCGATGTCACTCGCACTATCGCCATTGGTAAAGTAACCGACGAGCAGAAAAAAATGGTCACCTTAGTATTAAAAGGTCATATTGCACTTGATACTGCACGTTTCCCTAAAGGCACCTCGGGCCAGCAACTTGATGCCTTTGCACGCCAATATTTATGGCAACACGGTTTTGATTATGATCATGGTACCGGTCATGGTGTAGGCCACTTTTTGAGTGTACACGAGGGCCCACAGCGTATTGGTAAAAACGTCAATGGCGTTGCGCTGTTACCTGGCATGGTATTGTCGAACGAGCCTGGTTATTACCGCGCCGACGGTTTTGGTATTCGTATCGAAAACTTAGTGGCAGTACAACCTTGCCAAGCCCTGCAAGGGGCTGAGCGTGAAATGTATGAATTTGATGCATTAACCCACATCCCAATGGATGCACGCTTAATCGACAAATCATTATTAACTGATGTTGAAGTAAATTGGTTTAATCAATACCAACAAAAAGTACGCAACACCCTAGCGCCATTAATGCAAGGCGATGAACTAGCCTGGTTAAATAAAGTGACTAAGGCGATTTAAGCGCTAGCTTTCAATAGATGATAAAAGGCTTAGAGTAGTTATCTCACCTAAGCCTTTTTTAATCGCGTTAATATATACAACATTGACAAAGGAAGCCGCTGTTTTTGTGTTTAGGTTTAGTGTGGAGTTTTACTAACTCACATTTGTCCTCAACCTTATATTGCTATCAATAAAAATGAACGTTGCAGCAAGGAATATTTTAAACAACGTGCCGGTAAAGACGAGCAACAATGACTAACGTTTTTTGAAACGCCCGATTAATTTTGCTATGCCAACCGTAATTAACATGGGCACGCCAATTAAAATCAACTCTTTAACAAAAGGTAATATGTACCTCAGTATTGAGGGCATGTTTCCTCGACCTTCCCCATCGCCATGAGAATATCCCTGGGCATTTATTTGCTCAGCCCAACTTGTCCACTCTAGTGATACCAGCAAGATGTGTTGGTCATCAAAAAGCACTCGCAGCTTTGCCAAAGACCGACTAATTGATGGTTGGCTGATACCTAACGTTAATGCGGTATTACTGATATGCTTTTCTTCAAGTAACTGTTTTAAAATAATCAGTAGATTAAGATCGAGTTGATTTATATTCATAAAAGAAGGTTGCTACGTCGATGATGCACTTGATGTCATAGTCTATCATTGATTTACCATGCAATTTAGCAAACATTTTTACCTCCCTCTACTCAAGAATTTGCGTTTATGTGAAACACCGCCTAAACCGCAATAACAACAAAAGCGCAAGCTTAAAAAATCTTATGAGTAAACACAGATAAAGTTCAGGATTTAGGCAAAAGTTTGTTATACTCCGCGGCCGCTTATCGATGGCGTCCCAATCGGGTATTCTGCTCAAGCTTAACGTTTTTCAACTATCCTATGAAGTTAACAACATTGTTAAGCATGAATTTAGCCATCGAGTAAGGCTAACGGGCCCAATTATCTAGATTTACCTTGCTCAGCTAATAAGCTGGACGTAACTAAATCGCTTTGTTTTGATGTACATACAGGAACCGCACCATGAAATTCGAATCTTTTAGCTTCGCCCCAGAAATATTACGCGCGATCGCTGAGTGCGGTTACCAATCGATGACACCAGTTCAAAAACAAGCGATCCCAGCTATCCGCCGCGGCGAAGATGTACTCGCCAGCGCGCAAACGGGTACCGGTAAAACCGCAGCGTTTGCTTTACCTATTTTACAAAAAATGTGTGAAGTGCCAAAAGAGACATTACCATCAAACACACGCACGTTAATTCTTACACCTACCCGTGAACTTGCGGCACAGGTTGCAGACAACATCAGTGCTTACAGCAAACACCTTAACTTCACCGTATTAACCATTTACGGTGGCGTTAAAATGGACACGCAATCGCAAAAGCTAAAACGTGGTGCTGATGTTATTGTGGCCACCCCAGGCCGTTTGCTCGAGCACATCACAGCTTGTAACTTAAGTTTGTCAAACGTTGACTTTTTAGTGCTCGATGAAGCTGACCGTATGCTTGATATGGGCTTTAGCGCCGATATTAAAAAAATCCTCCAAGCGGTAAACAAAAACCGCCAAAACATGTTGTTTTCAGCGACGTTTTCTAGTGAAGTAAAAAAACTCGCTAACGACATGCTTGATAAACCTAAAGTCATTACTGTAGATAAACAAAACACCACGGCGGCGACCATTAGCCAGGTGATTTATCCGGTTGAACAACGCCGTAAGCGTGAATTGTTGTCTGAACTGATCGGCACAAAAAACTGGCGTCAAGTACTGGTGTTTACCGCCACTCGTGACGCAGCAGACACCTTAGTAAAAGAATTAAACCTTGACGGTATTCCATCAGGTGTTGTTCACGGAGAAAAAGCTCAAGGTAGCCGTCGCCGTGCATTACGTGAGTTTGTTGAAGGTAAAATCCGTGTATTAGTGGCCACTGAAGTTGCTGCTCGTGGCCTTGATATTCAAAACCTTGAATACGTGGTTAATTATGATTTACCGTTTTTGGCAGAAGATTATGTCCACCGTATTGGCCGTACAGGCCGTGCAGGTAAAACCGGTGTGGCTATTTCGTTTGTCAGCCGTGAAGAAGAACGCACGTTAGCCGACATTGAAAAACTTATTGGCCAACAAATTCGCCGTATTACCGTACCGGGTTATGAGGTAGGTAGCCGTGAAATGTTGCTTAAACAAATTGAAAAGCGCCGTAGCTTCGCTAAAAAACAGCAACGTAGCGACAACGTTGGCGCTCAAATGATTGCCGAGAAAAAAATGGATGGCCGCCGTGTTAAAGTGGGTAAAGCCAGTAGCACAGTAAAATACAAAAAAATTAAGTAACTTAGATTCGATATATTTTACCTTTCCCGCTGTAAAGGGGAGGCAAACTAAAAGACGCTACGGCGTCTTTTTTGTCTTTGAATGAAATTTATTTTGTTATAACGTATGCGTACTATTGTGATATCGAGTACGTTAGGACAACACCACACAAGGACTTATCATGTTAAAAACTTTGCTTATTGCTAGCGCGTTAATGTTAACCAGCTTTACCAGCATAGCTAAACCTATTGCCAGTGACGAAAACAATGTCATGCCACTGCTCAATGGCCACCAAATTCCCTCGGTCACTTTGCAAGATGTTGATGGCAATGCCGTTGATTTAGCTAAATTGGTGTCACAAAAACCCACTATTTTCTTTTTTTACCGTGGTGGTTGGTGTCCATTTTGTAATTCACAAATGGGACAACTAAAAGCCATTGAACCAAAACTTATCGACATGGGATTTCAACTTGTGGGGATTTCACCCGACACGCCCGAAAAAATGCGTGCATCACTGAACGATCAAAAGCTTGATTACTTATTGCTATCAGACAGTTCAATGGCCGCATCACAAGCCTTTGGGTTAGCCTATTACACCAGTGCCGATATCACAAAAAAATACACAGCCAGTGTAGTTACCAATGAGTTATTTACCACGCCACAAGGTGACAAACGCCTGGTGTTGCCGGTACCTGCTGTGTACTTAGCAGACACAAAAGGCTTAATTCATTTTCAATATGTAAACCCAAACTACAAAGTGCGCCCAGCCCCTGAGCTTATTTTGGCCGCGGCAGGTCTTTTAGCGAAATAATCTGCACGCAATCATTATCAAGCCAGTATTGGTTTTACTGGCTTGATAACCTCCACTTATATACCCACTCGTATTAAGCCTACTCAAACCACTTATCGCTATTAAACACAATCTCACATCACAAAAAATCATACCTATTGCCATAAAATAGCGATTTATTGGTTTTTGTATTGGATTTTTTATCCTAGGGATCGTTACACTGTTCGGCATATAAAAATATCCCTACATAAAGGCCATAAATCATCATGTCCATTCCTACTATATTCGGCACGGCAAACACACCTGGCACAGTAAAAGCCATGTTATTAGGTTGCGGAGAGCTTGGTAAAGAGGTCGCGATTGAACTGCAACGTTTCGGTATTGAAGTGATTGGGGTTGACCGCTACCCTAACGCCCCGGCAATGCAAATTGCGCATCGATTTCATGTGATCAATATGCTCGATGGCAATGCGCTAAAAGCGGTTATCGAATTAGAAAAACCAGATCTGGTTATCCCTGAAATTGAAGCCATTGCCACTCAAACCTTAGTAGAATTAGAGCAGCAAGGCTTACATGTTGTGCCAACGGCAAACGCAGCTAAATTAACCATGGACCGTGAAGGCATTCGCCGCTTAGCGGCTGAGACTTTAGCCTTACCTACGTCAAAATATTTCTTCTGCGATACCCAAACCGAGTTCGAGCAAGCTGTTGCAGACATTGGTATTCCTTGTGTAGTTAAGCCGGTCATGAGCTCGTCAGGTAAAGGCCAAAGTGTGATTAAGTTGAGCGATACCATTGCCAAAGCATGGGCTTATGCGCAAGAAGGTGGCCGCGCAGGGCAAGGCCGAGTGATTGTTGAGGCCTTTATTCCATTTGATTATGAAATTACGCTACTCACCATTAGCGCAGTGAATGGTATTCATTTTTGTGCCCCTATTGGTCACAGGCAAGAAGACGGTGATTATCGCGAGTCTTGGCAACCACAAGTCATGTCTGATGTTGTGTTACAAAAAGCCCAGGTCGTGAGCCAAAAAGTGGTTGAAGCCCTAGGCGGTTTTGGCTTATTTGGTGTTGAACTGTTTGTGAAAGGCGATGACGTGTATTTTTCTGAAGTGTCTCCAAGACCTCACGACACAGGCCTAGTAACGTTAATTAGCCAGGACATTTCTGAGTTCGCGTTACATGTACGTGCCATATTGGGTTTACCAATAAGCAATATTGTTCAGCATGGCCCAAGTGCTTCTGCGGTCATTTTAGCCGAGGGCACCTCGACCAATATTCGTTACCAAGGCATGGCACAAGCGTTAGCGCCAGTCGACACTCAATTACGCTTATTTGGCAAACCTGATATTGATGGTCGCCGCCGGTTAGGTGTTGCCCTAGCACGCGACAACTCAATAGAAAGCGCCATTGAAAAAGCCAAAACGGTTGCCAGCCACATTAACGTGTTATTTTAATCTTTACAGCTTTGAGCTTGTTATAGCCCTTAAGATAAGCAAACAGCCTTGAGCAAAGCCCAAAAAAAAGCCGCAAATCATTGCGGCTTTTTATTGCGTAAGTCAACCGTTTACACAATTAACCACATCCTCCAGCAGGAACTGCTTAATATTATTAACGGCAATGTTGAGCAGGTTTTGTCTTGCTTGTAATGTTGCCCAGGCGATGTGCGGCGTAATGGTGATATTGGCGGCACTTAATAACGGATTGTTTGGGCTTGGCGGCTCAGTTGATAACACATCAACAGCAGCAAAGCCGTTATTTTGATTTAGCCATTGTGCTAAATCGGCTTCGTTAATTAAATCGCCGCGAGCGGTGTTCACCAATAAACACCCCGCCTTAAGCAAGGCCAAACTGTCACGGTTTATCATGTATTTGGTGGCTGCCGTGAGCGGGCAATGCAGCGAAATAATGTCTGCTTGTTTAAGAAGAGTATCGCGCTCACACCACTGAATAGCAGGGGGGAGATCCGTTTTAGGCTTGGCACTGGTCACCAACACCTTCATTCCAAATGCGGCACCTAAATTAGCCACTTGCTGGCCAATATCACCATAACCCACAACCCCTAGGGTAAGTCCTTTTAGCGACGTTAACGGCGATAAGGTAAAGCAAAAGTCACGATTGCGGCTCCACTGCCCTGCTTTTACCGCTTGGTCGTGCAATGAAACCTGTTGATGGTGATGTAAAATATGGGCAAACACCATTTGCGCCACAGCATCTGGGCCGTAAGCGGGAATATTAGTGACGCAAATACCATGTTGACTGGCACAAGCAATGTCGACAACATTGGTCCCTGTTGCTAATACGCCAATATATTTGAGTTGCGATAATTGGCTGAGTATTTGTGCATTTAACACGGTTTTATTGGTTAATACTATTTGTGCATCCTGGCAGCGCGCCACCACCTCATCTGCTAGGGTATGATCGTAAATAGCACACTCACCAAGTGACTGTAACCCTTGCCAATCTAAATCGCCCGGGTTGAGCGTATAACCGTCTAATACTACTATTTTCATTTATGGCTTAGCCTCTATTAAACATCAATTACTGCACCCTTAGATTTAGCGCATTCCCCGAGCCGTTTTAATGCGCTCATAGGCGGCTTGAATGTCTTGTGCTTTGGTTTTGGCAAGCGCCATCATTTCTTCTGGTAGCCCTTTAGCCACTAACTTATCAGGGTGATGCTCATTCATTAATTTACGATAAGCCCGCTTAATGTCTTGATCAGATGCCGAATCAGCAAGTCCTAACATCACATAAGCATCAGTCAGTGGCATTTTATTGCCCTGTGGCGATTGATGGTGGCTAAACTCAGCTTGCCAGCGCGCTAGCAGCGCATCAAGTTGCGATGCCATACCCAGTTTGTTGGCAATAGTCGATAAGATTTGTTTCTCATTAGCGTGCAGTTCGCCGTCTGATAGCGCGGTCTGAATTTGAATTTCTAAAAACATTTGCGCTAATTCAGCACGACCTTGAGTGACGTGACGAAATTGCTCTAACTGCTTAGCTAAATCAAAGTCAGCCTGGCGCCCTTGCCTAAAGGCTTGTTGAGCATCAAGGCGCGATTGGCCCGATAACTTCATCTGATCCATCAGCATGGTGGCAATACGAATGTCGTTTTCAGTCACCCGGCCCGACGCTTTAGCAACATGGCCCATTACAGCAAAAGTCGCGTTAAAGAACATCGCCTGACGTTCACTACCCTGGCGTATTAATGATGATAACCCCTGACGTTTGTCGTACAAATGCCCCAGCCACAAGCCTAAAAACGCACCAAAAATACGGCCAAACATAAAGCCAATAATAAACCCAAAAACTTTGCCCCAAATGCGCATTTTACCTTCCGCGATGTCTATTTTGTCATTGTTAAACTAAAGCCTGTAATCGACGCTCTAGCTGCTCAAGTCTTGCTAACGTGCCCACGTCACACCAATACGTATTAAAATAGGCACCTTTGACTTGCTGTTTAGATATTGCCTCTTTTAGTAAAGGCCCAAGAGCTTGCTTACCTGCTGGTACAGGGTTAAAAAATTGAGGATGATAAACACCTATTCCTGAAAAAGTCAGCTTTTGGCTATCATTCACACTCAGTGTAGAGGCTGCATCAACCGAAAAATCTCCCTGAGGATGATGCTCAGGATTGTCAACTAACCACAAAAAAGCGGCTGCATGCCCCTGGCTAACTTGCTCAACAGCCCAGTTAAGATTACCTGGTAACGTATCAATAAAAATATCACCATTAATCACTAAGAAAGGATCGGTTCCTAGCAAAGGGAGTGCTTGTTTTATCCCACCTGCGGTTTCTAATGCTTCGGTTTCGCCACTGTAGTGGATTGTAATCCCCCAACGCTGGCCATCACCTAGCACTTGTGGCAATTTATGCCCTAACCAAGCGTGATTAATCACTACCTCTTTAACACCTAATTGTGCAAGTTTTTCAAGGTGATATTCAATGAGTGGTTTGCCTGCTACATTCACTAATGGTTTGGGTAACGTATCTGTCAGTGGACGCAAACGCTCACCTCGCCCTGCGGCTAAAATCATTGCTTTCACAGCGCGCCCTCTTTATCACAAGCAGAATGTTCACCAGCTTGCTTAACCAGTGGCACAATAATTCGCTTTACCCATGCACTAAACGCTTTAATTTGAGGATAATCAGCTCCTATATCGACGATATATTGCAAGGTTAACGGAATATCGGCCAAATAGCCGCGCTTACCATCACGATGATATAAACGCGCAAAAATACCGGCTGCTTTAATGTGTCGCTGCAAGCCCATTAAATCAAACCATTGTTGATAAGTAGTAAAATCAACGTGTTGGTCAATCAATTGCTGTGATTTAAGCTGCTTAAAATGATACTGCATTAATTCATGCACCAACTCAGCTGGCCAACGAACATAACAATCTCGCAGTAATGACACCGCATCGTAGGTAATGGGGCCTAGCACAGCATCTTGAAAATCAATCACGGCCAGAGCTTCGCCATTGAGCAATAAATTACGACTGTGGTAATCACGATGCATGCCAACTTTAGGCTGAGAGAGCGCACTTTGCGTTAATGCCTCAAACGTGGCGTTAATCATTTGCTGCTCATGGTCCGAAAGCGTGTAATCTAAGTGGGTATTTACCAGCCAATCAACAAATATTGCCAGTTCACGTTGCACAAACGCTGCATCATAATCTGTTAACGGACCTAGCTCTGTATGAGTGACTCTTGCGATAGTCGGTAGCAAACTGAGTGCCTGTTTATAATAGTCAGCGACATTATGTTGATTAAGTACAGATAATAGTTGCTGCTCACCGACATCCGTTTGCAACACAAAGCCTTGTTCGTAACAGGTGGCCAGTACTTCTGGCACCAACAGCCCAGCCGTTTGATACGCCTTTGCTATCGCGACAAATGGCGCAACTGGCACCAGTTCGATAGGTGAGTCTGACACAATATAATGCTTGCCCAGATGCTCAATACGAAAATAACGACGGAAACTGGCGTCACCACAAATCAACTTGGCAGTTACCTGCCCTGCAAAATATTGATTTAACCAGTGGCTTAAGGCGATAAATCTTGTGTCAGATAAACTCATCTCAATGGCTCTTCACGAAAAATTGCTTTATTATAGCCAGCATAACATTTGGAAACAGCTAAAGAATTGAATGTTTTGTTTAGCTGAGTATCTTTTTCTCTCCAAACTTTTTTCTGAATACGAAATCATAAATTATTGACAACAATGCAGATCCGTTATTTTCTGGCATTATGCCTACTCCCCAATATCGTTCTAGCTGAAGAAGCAGAAACGACCGAACTGCCAACATCGCAATGCGTTGTTGAGCCTCCGGTTTCCCGTTCATTTGAAGACAGAGCTGCATTAACCGGTATTGATGATAATCAAATTGTGATTATTAGTGATTATTCCAACGCTGCATTTAACGACAAAGCCCAATTTACTGGTGATGTGAGTTTTAGTCAGGGGCAACGCCATATTGCAGCCGACAGTGCCGTGTTAGATCAAAAAAACCAACGATTAAATGCTGACGGAAACCTCATTTTTAAAGATGAGTTATTCACCGTCACGGCACAGTCCCTTGAAGCTCAAATGAGCACCAATAGTGCCACATTAGAAAAAACCCAATACTGGCTCCATGGCCAACAAGTGCACGGAGATGCCAGTAAATTACAAATTACCTCTGAAAACAATTTACTGCTAACCAAAACCAATTTTACTACCTGCCCCCCCGGGGATGAATCGTGGCTGCTAGAAGCAGACATGATAAAAATCGACAGTACTGAAGAATGGGGTGAAATTTGGAATGCAAAATTAAGAATAGCCGACGTGCCTATACTGTACATTCCTTACATGACTGTACCGGTATCAGACAAACGTAAAAGCGGTTTTTTGTTTCCTAGCTTCAGCACTAGTACCACCAACGGTATTGAAGTCAGCACCCCTTATTACTGGAACATAGCGCCAGAATACGACTTAACCTTTAACCCTATTTTTATGTCTTCACGCGGCCTGTATACCAAAACAGAATTTCGTTATCTGGCGGGCGAGCAACAAAGCGGACAGTTTAACGTAGAATATTTAGACAGTGATGATAATTCAGACTCTAATGCCAATCGTTATCTTTACCACTGGAGCCACTCGGGTGCAATTAACAAAAACTGGCGGGTACGATCAGATTTTACTGATGTCTCTGACAATAATTACTTTAACGATTTAGACTCGGACGTTAATCAGTCTACAGACAACCAGCTATCGCGGATTGGCGAAGCCAGTTACTTTGAGCGTAACTGGGATTTCAACATGCGAGTTCAAGACATTAAAGTGCTTGGCGAAGATGAAAAACCCTATCAGGTCATGCCGCAATTAAACTTTAATTATCGTACATCGGATATTATCGACTCTATCGATTTTAAATTTAATTCAGAACTCACCAACTTCAGCCATCAAGATAACGAGTACAACACAGCAACACGAGTGCATATGGTACCGAGTTTACTTTGGCCTATTCAAGGCCCTGCTGGGTCATTCACCAGCGAAGTCAAACTAATGCAAACTCAGTATTGGCAGCAAAACCTTGATGAGGATGCAACACTAGACGATTCAGTTAGCCGAACAATCCCCCAGGCTCGTCTTCACGGCCAGGTAAACTTCGAACGTGCTACGCAACTGTTTGACAGTCAATATCGCCAAACGTTAGAACCGCAAGTGCAATATCTTTATGTGGGATACGATGACCAATCAAACATTGGAATCTACGACACTGCAGAACTACAAGAAGATTACTATGGCTTGTTTCGTGATAGACAATACTCTGGACTTGACCGTATAGCAGATGCCAATCAATTTACCTTAGGTTTTACCACTCGGTTATTTGACGATAATAATCGAGAACAATTTAAGTTCAGTGTTGGCCAGATTATGTATTTAGAATCCTCTAAAGTCACACTAGATGACACCTTTGCTGAAACCTCACCGTCTACCTCTGTACTTGCTGCTGAGTTAGATGCGCAATTATACAACGACTGGTTTATCAGTGGGTCTGTTCAACACGACACAGAAACAGGTGAAAACAAGAAAAATGAAGTCACATTAGATTTTCGTCCAAGCAATGACAAACTATTACAGTTAAGTTATCGTTACGTGCCTGATTTATTGAATACCAACACCAATGATCAGGTCGATATTTCTCAAGCTGGTCTCAGAACATCTTGGCCACTTAGCGACAGCTTATATTTTGTGGGCAACTACTATTACGATCTTAACGAGTCTCGTAATATTGAAACCTACACAGGTGTGCAATACGAAGCATGCTGCTGGGCAGTTCGTCTCAGTTATCATTACCGTATAAAAACCAATTATGACGATGATTTATCTGATTCAGACATCACTAGTGAAGAGTTCGAAAGCGGTGTATACCTTAACTTTGTGATCAAGGGGTTAGGTGGCTCAGGTCCATTAGGCGTCGCAGACATGCTAAACGAAGGGTTATTTAACTATCGTAAGCCACTTTACTTGAGGAATTAGTTATCTTTTATGATAGATTGCTGAACCTAGCGATAAACTCATAGTCCAATAACAACAAACATACTGTTGAGTATGAAATAGTAACCTTATTTTGGCGATAAATTGCCAGTTTATATTGAATCGAATGTGCCAAGGATTTTGTGGATGAAACACAGTAAAAAAATGATTTTTGCGTTACTTGCACTGGCAATGAGCCAAACCAGTATTGCAGCACCAGTGCCATTAGACAGAGTATCAGTCCAAATTAATGATGGTATTATTCTCGAAAGTGAAATCAAAAATATGATTACCACGGTCAGAGCTAACGCAAAAGCGGCTAATCAAACTCTGCCATCAGATCAAGCGCTTCGCACACAGGTGATCGAACGTCTTATTTTAACCCATTTACAGATGCAAATGGCTGAACGCATTGGTTTACAGATCGGTGACTTACAACTTGATCAAACCATTGAAAACATCGCTAAAGAACAGAAAATAACGGTAGCTCAAATGCAACAAGCTATCGAAAGCGAAGGCAGTAGCTTTAGCCAATATCGTGAACAACTACGTCAGGAGATCACTTTAGGTGAAATACAACGTATTCAAGTTCAACGTCGTATTCAAGTTTCACCACAAGAAATCAATGGCCTGGTTAAACTCATCGAAGAGCAAGGTCTAAAAAATGTTGAATTCCAAATTGGCCACATCTTAATTGAGATCCCAAACGAACCAAACAGTGAGCAATTAGAAAACGCCAGCCGTCGCGCCGAAATCGTATTGAAGCGCCTTAATGCAGGTGATGACTTCCGCAGTACTGCGATTGCATCCTCATCGGGCCCTAAAGCCCTTGAAGGCGGTATTTGGGATTTTATGAACATCAATGAAATGCCAACCTTGTTTGCCGAAGTGGTAGGCGGGGCTAAAAAAGGCGACATTATTGGCCCAATCAAATCTGGTTCTGGTTTTCATATTATTAAAGTCATGGACACTCGTGGCCTGCAAGTACAAGAAGTCTCAGAAGTTAAATCTCGCCATATTTTGTTAAAACCGTCACCGATTTTATCGGAAGAGCGTGCTAAAGCCATGCTAGATAACTTTTTAATTCAAATACGCAATGGCGAAGCCGACTTTGCTAAGTTAGCCAAACAGTATTCTGAAGATCCTGGTTCAGGCGCTAAAGGCGGTGATCTAGGCTGGGCAGACCCAACGATTTATGTGCCTGAGTTCTCACAAACGTTGGCAAACCTAGATGAAGGGCAAATCAGTGAGCCATTTCGTACCACTCATGGTTGGCACATTGTACAACTTGAGTCGCGTCGCAAAACCGATGCAACAGATCAATTTAACAGCAATAGAGCACATCAGTTAATTTTCCGTCGTAAATTTAACGAAGAATTACAAAACTGGTTAGATGAAATGCGCTCTGAAGCCTATATTGAAATTATTGACCCTATAGAAACACAAAGAGGTTAAGCAAGCTCAATGACTAAACGTATTGCCATTACTCCAGGTGAACCAGCAAGCATTGGTCCAGACTTAGTCATCAAACTCGCTCAGCAGGCTTGGCCTGCTGAGTTAGTTGTTTGTGCTGATCCAAATTTGTTAATGAGCAGAGCCAAATTACTTGGTTTACCTCTACAGCTCAAACCTTATCAGCCTTCGCAAGCACCAACACCGCAAGAAGCAGGCACCTTAACCATAGTGCCATTTGCATTAGCAGAGCCTGCTGAATGTGGCGTATTAAACGAGGCTAACAGTGCCTATGTTGTTGATACGTTACGCTACGCTGGCGAAAAAAATATGTCTAATGAGTTTGATGCCGTTGTCACTGGTCCTGTTCATAAAGGCATTATTAATCAAGCAGGTATTCCCTTTAGTGGCCATACCGAATTTTTTGCATTACAGGCAAACTGTGCTGATGTCGTGATGATGCTAGCCACCCCTGGTTTACAAGTGGCATTAATGACCACACACATTCCATTGG
Source organism: Shewanella inventionis (assembly GCF_019931735.1). Taxonomy (NCBI): domain Bacteria; kingdom Pseudomonadati; phylum Pseudomonadota; class Gammaproteobacteria; order Alteromonadales; family Shewanellaceae; genus Shewanella; species Shewanella inventionis. Next base: position 4,278,054 of record NZ_CP082926.1, read on the forward strand.
CCTATGTGTCTAAAGCCATTACTCGCGACAGACTTCATCATATTATCAGTATTTTACATCGTGAACTGGTCAGCAAGTTTGGTCTAGGCTCACCTAAAATCTATGTGTGTGGACTCAACCCCCATGCAGGAGAAGACGGCCATTTAGGCCGTGAAGAAATTGATACCATTATCCCCGCGCTAAACGAGCTACGAGAGCAAGGAATGGATATTGTTGGCCCATTGCCAGCCGATACACTATTTCAGCCTAAGTACCTTGAACAAGCAGACGTGGTGTTAGCCATGTATCATGACCAAGGATTACCTGTGCTTAAATCATTAGGATTTGGCAAGTCGGTCAATATCACCTTAGGTTTACCTTATATTCGCACATCAGTTGACCATGGTACCGCACTCGAACTTGCTGGTACCGGCAAAGCGGATAGCGGCAGTTTTACCTGTGCATTAAACAAAGCCATTGAGTTGGCTTCTAAAAGTAAGTAACCCATTTTAATGAGTAATAAAGTACATTTAGGCCATACGGCCAGAAAACGTTTTGGACAGAACTTCCTTACCGATGAAGGTGTTATAAGCAGTATTGTCGGTGCAATTGCCCCCGATAACGATCATGTGATGATTGAAATTGGGCCGGGGCTTGGTGCATTAACCGAGCCAGTTGCCGATATGGTTGATAACCTCAGTGTTGTAGAGTTAGACCGCGACCTGGTAGAGCGTTTACAGCAACACCCAATCCTCAAAGATAAACTGACAATTAATCAAGGTGATGCACTGCAGTTTGATTTTTCAACGCTGCAGCAACCCGGCAAAAAAATGAAAGTGTTTGGTAACTTACCTTATAACATTTCAACGCCGTTGATGTTCCATTTGTTTGAGTTTGCTGAACAAATTGAAACAATGCACTTTATGCTACAAAAAGAAGTGGTACTTCGTTTATCAGCGAGTCCAGGCACTAAAGCTTACGGCCGCTTAACCGTTATGGCCCAATACTTCTGCCAAGTGGTTCCAGTACTTGAGGTACCACCACACTGCTTTACTCCACCACCCAAAGTGGATTCTGCAGTGGTACGTTTATTGCCATATGAAGTTAAACCTTGGCCATGTAAAGATGTCAATGTGTTACGCCACCTGTGCTCCACGGCATTCAGTATGCGTCGTAAAACATTGAGAAATAACCTTAAAGCCTTGCTGTCAGATGATGATTTTAACGCATTAAATATCGACTCCAGCATGCGGCCAGAACAAATCAGTGTTCCACAATATGTCGCAATGGCTAATTTACTGTGTGACAACAAAAAGTAATAATAAGGGCATGCCAATACGAGCATGCCCTTTTGTTTTAAGACAGGATGTGAAATGAGCCAAGTCGAATCATCGATAAAAGTCAAAGTCGACACCCAATACCTAGAACAGCAATCTCATGCTGCTGATAATAAATACCTGTTTAGTTATACCATCACTATCATCAATTTAGGTGACAGCAATGTCACACTTAAAGACAGACATTGGATAATTACCGATGCAAATGGCAAAGAAAGCGAAGTAAAAGGCCCTGGCGTTGTTGGCGAAACGCCCACCATTAGCCCCAACACTGCCTATCAATATTCAAGTGGTACTGTCATGGAAACCCCAGTTGGGTTTATGCACGGTTTTTATGGAATGGAAGATGCTAAAGGTAAGCGCTTTTTAGCGTCTATCCCTGCGTTTCGATTAGCGGTTCCAGGGATACTGCAATAAGTTATGGCACATTATTTTGTAGGTGATGTTCAAGGGTGCTTTGCAGAACTCAGTCTACTCTTACAAAAAGTAGACTTTAACCCTTCAACAGATGAATTATGGGCTGTAGGCGATCTCATCGCCAGAGGGAGCGAATCCTTAGCGACACTGCGTTTTTTTAAATCTTTAGACAACTCAGCCAAAATCGTACTAGGTAATCATGATCTGCATTTGCTGGCACTTCATGGCAAATTAAAGCGCCCCAACCCACAAGATAATTTAGCTGAATTACTCAATGCATCAGATATTAATTCACTCACTGATTGGATAAGGCAACAGCCTTTAGTGAGAACGCTGCCAGAGCACAATATCATTATGACGCACGCAGGGGTGCCGCCACAGTGGGATGTCAGTACCCTATTGCAAGAAGCAGAACAAGTCAGTACCGCCCTGCAACAACATGACTACTTAACAGCTTTAATAGCAAAAATGTATACCGAAGATTCACAGCAATGGTCTAGCGACTTAGCAGGCATTGATAGACTACGGTACTGCATTAACGCTTTAACCAGAATGCGTTTCCTTTACCCTGATGGACGCCTAGATTTTAAATGTAAAACACCACCACAACAGCAAGCCCATGCAAGTTTAAAACCTTGGTTTGAATTTCCGTCACGGTGCGCGCCTAAAAACACACTGGTTTTTGGCCACTGGGCCGCATTGATGGGGCAAACAAATCACCCCCATTACATGGCACTCGATACAGGCTGCTGCTGGGGAGAACACCTGACATTATGGCATCTTGAAAAGAATGAAAAAATTACCCAAAAAAGGTTGATTTAACGTTAAACTAAAGTAGCAATTTGCCGATAATAATAACAATCGTATTGATTATCTAACGATGCCGCATAAGCTCGAAGTACCCTATAAATAAACGAGATCTTAAACAGCAGCGCAAGTAGCAACCCATAACACGATAAACATACCGTTGAGAAGTGATGAAACAAACCTGAGTAACATCATTTCGCTGATAAACTGATATCAAAATCACATTCAGAACTAACGCCAGGATCAAATAATAATAGTCGGAGTATCGTATGAAAATTAATGTAGCGACCAGGGTTATTGGTGGTTTCACCGTAGTAACCCTGTTACTTGTGGTCCTTGGGATAGTTACTCTACTCAGTAACAACAGTATCAAAGATGGCACCACCACGCTTAAAACGGTCAGCTTACCCGCACTAGAAGCCACCAGTATTTTGAGTGAAAACCTAAGCACCCAGCAAATTGAAGCCATGCTTGCTTACTACAGTACGCACTCATCTAAAATTCCAGCCATCGAAAAAAAGCTATCAGAACTCAATAACAGCTTTAAAAATGACTTAACTCGTTTAAGTAATTTGGTGAGTCAACAAACTCAACTTGCCTCACCTTTAAACGGGTTAACGAAAAGTTATAACGTTTATGAAGCCAGCGAAACCGCCATGCTTAACGAAAGAGAAAGCGCGCTTAGCTTGCAAGAACAGTTATTAAAAATGCGCAGTAATTTAGAAAATGCCGCAGACGACTCATCGTCTATTTTACTTGACGTAATAGATTTAGAAACAAGCGAAGATGACACAGAACGCAGTTTAGCCGCTTCGGCAAGCCTAGTTGATGGTACCCTGATAAATATTATTACCACTATTTACGATTTAGTCGCCGCCACAGAGCAAAGTAAATATGACCTTATCATTAAAGAACTTGATTATATGGTCAGTGAAGCAAAAACTAAAATTGATTACATAAACCGTCAAGGTACCGGCGTTATTAGTCAATCTATATTAGAAGACTTATCAAACGAGAGCAGCAAAGTATTTACATTGCTCGAGGGTGGTAGCTCCATTTTGTCACTAAAACAGCAACAGCTTAATCACGAGTTTGCCGCAGCTAAACTGTTTAATGAAACACAAATCGCTGCAAAAGATGTCAATATGAAGATGACAATGCTCGCAAAATCAATTGACACATTTACCGCAGAAATCAGCTCACAAGCACTCAATATTATCGATTCAGCATTCTATAAAACCCTAGGTGTAGTGCTGTTTGCAATCGTTGTTGCCATTGTGGTGAGCATTGCTGTTATTACCCCATTAACCAAATCTTTAGAAAAAGTGAACCAAGCACTTAATGTATTAGCGTCAGGTGATTTAACTCATAAATTAGATGACTCTGGTCATGATGAATTTGCCGAACTCGCAAAAAACTGCAACCGTTTAGTCGACAGTTTACGAAGCTTAATTGTGGGTATTGTTGACAGGGCAAATCAACTGGCTGCTGCCGCAGAAGAAACCTCAGCGATTACGTCACAAACAACAATCGGTATTCAAGAGCAAAAAAGCCAAGTTGACCAAGTTGCTACTGCAACAACACAATTAAGCTCCAGCGCTCAACAGGTGTCAATGAGTGCAGACCAAGCTTTAAATGAAATCAAACAGGCCGACCAAGAAGCCCAACACATGCGCTCACTTGCAGAAGAAAGCAAGAACACCATTCTGGCATTGGCAGAAGAAGTCGCCAAAGCAGGCATTGTTATTAATAAAGTTCATTCTGACAGCGCCTCTATCGGTTCAATCCTTGACGTGATCAGAGGCATCGCAGACCAAACAAATCTATTAGCCCTTAATGCCGCCATTGAAGCAGCAAGAGCGGGTGAGCAAGGTCGAGGCTTCGCTGTTGTTGCCGATGAAGTACGCAACCTTGCGTCACGCACTCAACACTCTACCCGTGAAATTCAGCAAATGATTGAAGTTCTGCAGGTAGGCACGCAAGAAGCCGTAGCCGTCATGGAGTTTGGGCGTACGCAGGCAAGCAGTTGCGTAGAGAAAAACGAGCAAGCCAACCTCGCTTTAGAAACCATCAGCAAATCTGTTCATAGAGCCTACGACTCTGGTAACCATATTGCTCAAGCAGCTCAAGAGCAAAACATTGTCAGCCAGCAGGTTTCTGAAAAACTAGAACACATTGCATCTATTTCTGAAGAAACAGCCACTGGGGCGGATCAAACAGCACAGTCTAGCCACCAGGTTGCAATGCTTGCTGAAGAGCTACAAGCCTCTGTACGTGAGTTTAAAGTGTAACGCACGTGTGCTACAGACTCTTTTTTTAAAGCTCCTTAGGGGGCTTTTTATTTTATATCAATCAGCTATCTCTGGTCATTTCCCTGATTGGTATTAACATCAATCAGCACGATAATGTGATCATTTTCCTGATTGGGATAATGAGAAAAAGGCAAAAAAATACCGATAAACATTTATCGGTATTTTTATTTACTCAATCAAAAAATCTAACGATTACTCGTCATCATCTCCGCCAGCACCACCAATACGACCTTTAATTGCATCGGTAATAGGACCGCTGCTATGGCCGTTAGCTGAAGCCCAATCTAAGATGGTTTTACCATCTGCTTCAGGGGCTGCAAGGTCAGACGATGGCATACGTTTTGCGATAAACTCACCGACATCATTCGCATTTGAACTGTAGGCAGTACGCAATAAACTGCTGCCATCACAAGAAATGCTAGAATAAACGTTACGTAATTTGACGCGGCTTTCTTTCATCTTTTTACGTAAGCGGTTTTTGTCGTCTGACTTAACATAATCACAAATGTTTGCTACTAATTGTTCTGTATTAGCAACAGCAGGGGCTGACACAGAAGATGCTGCAATCAGGGCTGCAATAGCCACAGGCAATAGACGCATCTGACACTCCTTTATCTTTATAGTTATATAGCTATACATACTGTAGACAGTGAAGTTTACAGTTGCATATTAATTTCAGGGTATAAACGTGATTAATTTAACACTTTTTTACTAAGGTGTTAAAGCTATATTGCAATCCTTTGTCGTTTGTTGCAGTTTCTGAGTTCTCAATCTCCCACGAACCATCGTCCCAATCAGGAAATACCGTATCACCCTCAACATCTAAATCAATCAAGGTAAGATATAACACATCAGCTTTAGGTAATAATTGTTCGTAAAGTTGGCCGCCACCAATCACAACGACTTCTTCACAGTCACCCGCAGAAACTAAAGCCTGTTCGAAGCTAGTTACACAGGTTACACCATCAATAACTAACCGATCATTACGGCTAATCACTATGTTATGACGACCGGGTAAAGGACGACCTATAGACTCGTATGTTTTGCGGCCCATGACGACAGGTTTTGATAATGTCATTGCTTTGAAATGACGTAAATCTTCAGGCAAATGCCAAGGCATTTTGTTGTCTTTGCCAATCACTCTATTATTTGCCATGGCGGCAATCATCGCGATACGCATTTAAAAGTCCTTATGTTAAAACGGCCATACATCTCGTTTAGCTAGCCAGATGATGAGTTCAGATATCACTATGCTCCATCCTCAGCGCTAATTGCGCCAACCCAATATGATAATGTTATCGTGCTTGAAGTATTAACAGCGATATTTAGGTTGAACGCGCGGTGCAAACTGTGTCAAAAATTGATTACATTAAATAATTGGACGAGTGCGATAATACAATAAACTCGGTAAAGCCAAACCAACCGCAAGCGCACCTAGTATAAATACTGTCTTTAAGCCATTAAGGATAACCTGTGCAGTCAATTCCGGACTTACCTGGCTTTGAGCTGTTAACTGAATAAGCGCGATCACAGTATTAAAAGCATAAGTTCCTGGTACCATTGGAATAATAGCCGCAACGGCATACATAAGAGGCGGAGCAAGATGGCGTTTTGCAAACCTTATGGTGATGACCCCCACAAGGGCAGCAGCAACAAAAGTAGCCCATTCAATTGGCATAGAAAACTGCAATAACAAGGTTCTAAAACTATGACCTATAGCGCCAGCAATAGCACAATATAATAGATAACGTTTCGGGACATTAAACACCATCGCAAAACCCACTGCAGGGATAGCAGAAAAAAAGGCGTCGTGAAGTAAGGTGGTTAGTAAGGATAGCATTAAAAAATCCCACCCATTTGCATTGCAATGGTAATACCTATCACCGAGGCTAATGTGAGTAAAGAGGCATGTCCCCAACGAGAAATACCCACATTCATATGGCCTTTTACCATATCAGAAATCGCATTAATTAACGGAAACCCAGGCACCAACATCAGTACACTAGCAGCCATTGTTGCTTGTGGAGTTGCGGTAATCGGCCAAACATAACCAATTTGAGCAACAGCAGTAATAACAAAGGCAGTAATTGAAAAGTTCACCAAAAGATTGAAATGTCTAGATGCTAAAAATAACCTCACCATCATGCCGATAGCAGAGGCAAAAAAAGTGATCAAACAAGCAAAAGTGTCACCATCAAATAAGTGACAAAAACTAGCACAAGAAAGGCCAATCATAGGGACAACAGCAACAGCGGGATAACTCTTAGGTTTTATGTGGGCTAGACGACGTCGTACATCATTTGCACCATAAATCCCTTTTTCAGCTAGGATACAAATGCGTTGCAGTTCGCAAATAACCATCATATTAATGCCATGAGCACGAATACGACGAGTAGTTGTTATACAGCGCCCATGAACCAGACTGGTTAACACTAATGCATTAGAAGAAATAGATAACTCAATACTTGCAAGCCCAAGGGCTTTACCAAGGCGCTGACTGATTTCTTCAACAAGATCAGACTCAGCGCCATAGGCTAACAATAACTGTGCACAGCGCACTACAAGGCGAGTAATATCATTTTGACTATCTGCGTACACAATTTTCTCAAATGAGTATGTTAACGTTGGTATATGATTTCGACATCATAATCATCATCGTCGAAATCATCATCAAAGTCATCATCATAATCTTCATTGATGCCATCATCAGCACCTTTATGATAGTTATCCCACTTAAACTCCACATCGGCGTCGGCAGTGATTTCTTCTTCAACCACAGGGATACTCTTAATGTAATCAAGCATCTTAATGCTCAACTCTTCAGTACCGGTGCGATTGTAAGCAGACATAGTGTACACGTCACCTTGCCAATCTAATTCTTTAACAATAGCATCAACTTTTTCTTGTAACTCTTCTTCAAGCAGCAAATCAGTTTTATTAAAAACTAACCAACGAGGTTTGGCTGCCAATTTTGGAGAATACTTTTCAAGCTCGCCTACAATTGCACGAGCAGAATGAACAGGATCGCTACCATCGACGGGTTCAATATCGATGATGTGTAACAACATACGACAACGCTCAAGATGCTTAAGGAAACGAATACCTAGACCAGCACCTTCAGCAGCACCTTCAATAAGACCAGGAATATCGGCAATTACAAAGCTTTGACCTGGACGAGGGTTAACCACGCCTAAATTAGGTACCAAGGTAGTAAATGGGTAATCAGCCACTTTAGGTGTTGCACGAGATACCGCGCGAATAAATGTCGATTTACCCGCATTTGGCATACCTAGCAAACCCACATCAGCAAGTAACAATAACTCCAACTTTAGCGAGCGTACCTCACCTGGAGTGCCTAATGTTTTTTGGCGTGGTGCGCGATTAGTACTGCTTTTAAAACGAGTATTGCCTAAGCCGTGGAAGCCACCTTTAGCAACAAGCAGTTTTTGACCATGGGTTGTTAAATCGCCAAGTGACTCTTCGGTTTCTTGATCAATAGCACGAGTACCAACAGGCACTTGAAGAATCAAATCTGCGCCACCCTGGCCTGTACAATCACGACCACGACCATTTGATCCTCGTTCAGCCATATGGAAACGAGTAAAACGGTAATCAATCAGAGTATTGAGGTTTTCGTTAGCCTGTAGATAAACACTACCGCCATCACCACCATCTCCACCATCTGGACCACCATCTGGAACATATTTTTCGCGTCTAAAACTCACGCAACCGCTTCCGCCGTCACCTGCTTCTACGCGAATATTCGCTTCATCAACAAACTTCATACTGACTCCTGACGCCACTTATTCTGTAATTATAACCCCAAATCAATGGGATTTGCAGGAAAGCGCTGAAGATAGCATTCATCACGATATCGCCTACTGCATATAAACTAAAATCATCAAACTTCCCATGGAAATTTAATGATATAAAAAACACAAAAGCCCCACCATAGGCAGGGCTTTCGAGATCTAGCGTTGTAAAGAATTAAGCTTCGATGCTAATAAACTTACGGTTATTAGGACCTTTAACTTCAAACTTCACTTTACCGTCTGTTAATGCGAATAGAGTGTGGTCACGACCAACACCTACATTAACACCAGCGTGGAATTTAGTACCACGTTGACGAACGATAATGTTACCAGCTAGAACTGATTCACCGCCAAAGCGCTTAACACCAAGACGTTTACTTTCTGAATCGCGGCCGTTACGAGTACTACCGCCAGCTTTTTTATGTGCCATGAGTTAGACTCCTAAATTATGCGTTAATCGCAGTGATTTTAACTTCAGTGAACCACTGACGGTGGCCCATCTTCTTGTCGTGGTGCTTACGACGACGGAACTTAACGATAGTTACCTTTTCGCCGCGACCGTGGCCAACAACTTCAGCTACGACTTTACCGCCAGCAACTAAAGGAGCACCAACATGTACTGTTTCACCATCAGCGATCAATAAAACTTGATCGAATTCTACGGTTTCACCAGTAGCAACTTCTAATTTTTCTAAACGAACTGTATGACCTTCAGCAACACGGTGTTGCTTTCCGCCACTTTGAAAAACAGCGTACATAGCTATTTTACTCCAAATGACTAACACGCTAACTCGTATAATTGACGAGACTAGGTGCTAAAAAACTTTTAATGACAATGGGCGCGGATTCTACGCGAAGAATTGCCATCAGGCAAGCCCTAATTCACATTCAAATAAAAAAGAGCACATAACTGCACACTATTCATTAATAGCTAATGTGCCCTTGCTAAAAATTAGCTACCATATTAGCGCGACATAACAAGATTCACAAAAATAAATAAACACAGTGATTGAAGCGGTTTAACGCCATCTTTTTAAGCTAAGTGGATAAAAAATAGATTAAAGTAAAACAGTATCAGCATTGCGTAATACAGGTTTGATACAATACTTACTTTGAAAAATAGCGTTGATATCCTGTAAGATATGCGCTCAAATTCGATATGATAATTAAGGGTGTAAACCCTGTCGTCCAACAACCAGAGACTATTATGGATTTAAACGCCATTCGTCAACTGGCTGACACTGATATGCAAGCAGTCAATCAGCTGATATATAAACAACTTGAATCTGATGTAGCCTTGATAAACCAACTAGGTTATTACATTATCAATGGCGGCGGTAAGCGTTTACGTCCGTTATTATCAGTACTCGCCGCCAAAGCGGTTAACTACAAAGGTGAGCATCACCTTAAGCTTGCAGCCATTATCGAGTTTATTCACACAGCATCATTGTTGCATGACGACGTAGTCGACGAGTCAACCTTGCGCCGCGGTCGCGAAACAGCCAACGCACTTTTTGGTAATAGTGCCAGCGTATTGGTTGGTGACTTTTTATACACCCGTTCATTTCAAATGATGACAGAGCTAGACAGCATGAAAGTGCTTCAAGTCCTGGCACATACCACTAACATCCTTGCTGAAGGTGAAGTACTGCAGTTAATGAACTGTAACGACCCCAATACCAGCGAAGAAAATTACATGCGGGTTATTTATTGCAAAACCGCTAAATTATTCGAAGCGGCAACTCAACTAGCTGGGGTATTAGCCAACGTTAGTGCTGAACAAGAACAAGCTCTTGGTGACTATGGCAAATATTTAGGTACAGCCTTTCAGCTAACTGATGATTTACTTGACTACACAGCCAATGCTGATGAATTAGGAAAAAACATTGGTGATGACCTAGCTGAAGGCAAACCAACCTTACCGCTAATTTACGCTATGGAAAATGGCTCTATTGCCGCGAAAAAGCTGATCCGCGAAGCGATTGAGCAAAGTGATGGCACTAAAGCTATTGATGAAATTTTAGCTGCGTTACATGAGTCTGGTGCATTATTGTACACTCAAGAAAAGGCCCAAGTCGAAGCACAAAAAGCCATTGATGCATTGGCTATTTTCCCTGAAAGTGAATACAAGCAAGCATTGATATCTTTAGCCCACTTATCGGTTAACCGTAACAATTAATCCCAATGTCGGCGCATTTATCATTGTAAATGCGCCTCATCACACTACGTTAAACTTGCCAGTCAATCTGTGTGTCACCCTGCACATGGAGTATTTTATTAATCTTTGAAAAGTGCTGACAACCAAAAAATCCTCGATATGCCGACAACGGAGACGGGTGTGGCCCACTTAACACGGTATGATGCTTCGCGTTAATTAATCGGCCTTTCTGAATTGCGTGGTTTCCCCAAAGTACAAAAATAATGGGCCTATTTTGTTGGTTAAGCACATTTAACACTTCATCAGTAAATGTTTCCCACCCCGCTTTAGCGTGTGAATGAGCAGCGCCTTGCTCAACAGTTAACACGGTATTGAGTAATAATACTCCCTGCCGAGCCCAGGTAGACAAGTCACCGTGTAAAGGGATCGTAAAGCCCTCAATATCATTGCTGAGTTCTTTATAAATATTGGCTAATGACGGAGGTGGCTTAACCCCTTTTTTAACCGAAAAAGACAAGCCATGTGCCTGATTGGGGCCATGATAAGGATCCTGACCTAATATAACGACTTTAACCTTGTCTAGTGGCGTTAAATCAAATGCAGTGAACACTTCACTATCCGGTGGGTAAATCACCTTACCTTGAGCTCGCTGCAACGCAATAAACTGCTGTAGTTGTTGATAATATAATTGTGCTGCTTGCTGTTTACATAATGCTTGCCAGCTGGCGACCATAGTTTCTCTCTTCACTGTATAAAACGACTTAGTAAATATGATGCCATGACATGCGACTAAACACGAGCGATAGGCCGTTTTGCCCTCCTTGTATAAAGGGTCAGTCCGACATCAACCTTATCAAGGCAACCCGTTTTTGTTAATAAGCTGACAGCAAATCAATAATAGCGATATATCCATCCAAGCTTTAGATTGGCTACACCTCTCATTAGTTAACTTATTACCTGATATTTTATATAGAAATCGTTACACTCAAAGCAAACTTACTCATTAACAAAGTGGATCTAATGTCTGAAGAAAAAACTGAACTCACCATGTACCAAATTGCCGATCAATTTATCGCATTAGCCAATCAACTAAGCCAACAAGAAAATGATATTGGCAAAGTGGGCACAGCAATGAGATTTGCGGCGGCTCGTTATAACGCATTTGAAGCCGCAATTAAGTCAACCGACTTAGCAGCAGAAAAAGACAATGCCTTGGAATGGTTTTCTAACGAATTTAAAGCCATGCTAAATGAAAACTTAGATGACCATATAGTCAATCCACCAGTCCCCGCTCAGAAACCAGCGGATGATGGCGTACAGGTATTTAACGGGGAATAACACCCCATAATATCAAAGGCAAAAAACCATCTCATTGATGGTTTTTTGGCTTGTCGAATGCATTAAAGCAAAGAATAAATCACTCTTATCGACAATAAAATCAGCACAACACCAGACAAACGGTCAATTAATTGCGACTTTTCACGCAACTTAGGCAATACCGCAGCGTGTGATAACACAAATGCGATGATGGTATACCAAAGACCGTCAACCACTAACGGAGTCAAAACGATTAACCCCTGACCAACAGTGGTTTGAGCAGCAAGCACAAACTGGCTAAATAATGCTAAAAAAAACAATAAAATTTTAGGGTTAAATAATGAAATAGCAATGCCATCACGTGCGGCCTCCCACAAACGGCTCGGTTTTCCGGCAGCTAATTTTTGCTGCATCCCTCCTTTAGATCGCAATGACTGAATCCCTATCCACGCTAGATATAGCGCACCCACAACGGCAATTGCATTAAACATCACAGGCGAAGCTTTTAATACCGCAGCTAAACCAAGTAATGTGATTAACGCATAAACACCAATCCCAATCGAGTGTGCCCAAGCACATACCACGCCATGTAAACGGCCTCCACTCAAGGTATGTTTTACTACCATAGCTAAGCTCGGGCCTGGCGACATCGCCCCCAAACAACAAATTGCCAACAGTCCTAACCAAGCACTAAATGTCATAACACCTCTGTCTTTATTTTTAACAACCAATTAAGCGTGCGTTGCTAATGTTACCTCACTTTGCACTATCATAAATAACAGACTATATGACAATTTTAATGATGATATTACTGGCGGTATTATTTACTGCTGTTGTGGGCCTCATTTGGGCCAAAACAAAAGGTAAGGCTATCCCAACACTTGTGATTATTATGCTGGCATTCATGGGCCTTTGTTTTGCTGGGGTGATTGCATTTATCAATAAAGGCGAGGATTATCTCGCTTATCAAGCGCTACGCTGGCAACCACTGCAACCAGACAAAATTGCCCAATATGTATCTCAAGACAAAATCGTATTTGTTGACATTACGGCCGACTGGTGTGTGCCATGCCAAACCAATAAAGCCAATGTGTTGCACCGCGAGCAGGTGGTAAATCAATTAAATCAACCTAACATTATCTTAATGCAAGGTGATTGGACTCAAGCAGATACCGTAATCGAGCAATACATGGGGCTACAATCAGTAGCGGGTACGCCCTTTAATAAAGTGTATAGCTCCGTTTACCCAAACGGCATTGAACTCCCTAAGGTATTGATGATTAAAGACATAAACTATGCTCTATCACTAGCCCAGCCGCACAATTGATAAAAAATAAAAAAGACTGCCGAAGCAGTCTTTTTCAATTCAACATCACGTCTATTTAGAAGCGATAGTTTACACGGCCATAGTAGAAGCCACCGTTGTAATCAAATGGACCACTTTCGTAGTACACAGCACCTAACTCACCTAAAGTACCATCTTTTAGCTTCTCAGCTTCTTGATCGAAGATGTTGTTAGCGCCAACAGAAACAGTTAAGTTATCCATTAATGCGTAGCTCACTTCAAGGTCAACCGTTACAGCAGAACCTGCCATTTCAGAACCCCAATCAGAAGTGTCATCAGCGTGAGTTGCGTAGTACTCACCAAAATAGTTAGCACGAACAGACGTGCTAATATCATCCCAGCTTTGTCCCCATGTCAATGTGGCACGGTGAGCAGGAATACCGTCCTCTAAACGACGCACTTTGCCTGCATCGGTTGTAGCTTCGTCGTATTTATCAACGTTAGTATCAGTCCAGCCGTATGCTAGGCTAAATTTAGCATCACCAGAAAACAGGTCCATGCTGTAAGAACCAACAATATCAACACCTTGAGTTGTGGTGTCAAAGTCATTGGTATAGTAAGTAACCGCTGAAATTAACTCAGGGAACTCTACGCCAGCCGCTCTTAATGCATCATAGTCGCTTTCTTCAACCGTAATTTGGCTAGATTGCGCAATACGACCTGTTACTTCAATGTTGTAGTAATCAACGGTTAAGAATAGGTTTTCGTATTCATACACAAAACCTGCCGCATAACTGACAGACTCTTCAGGGTTTAACGTTTCGCCACCATAAAATGCGGCTAGCGGGTCTGTTGGTGGTGCAATAAAGCTTTGGATCAAATCACCGTTAACAATCGATGTTTGAGTATTTACTACGTTTTCTTGACCAACCGTTGGTGCGCGGAAACCTGTGCTGTGAGATGCACGGAAAGACAACTCATCGGTAGCCATGTACTGTGCAGTTAGCTTGTAGTTTAGCGTGTCACCAAAGGTTGAGAAGTTTTCGTAACGAAGCGCAAAACCAAGTAAGAACTCATCGGTTAAGTATGCTTCAACATCAGTATAAACCCCGATATTGTTACGCTTGTTTTTACCCGCCGACTCAGGACCAAAGCCTTTAAAACCATGCGAACCAATGTTAAAGCCTTGCTCTGCGTATGGGCCAGCAATCCAAGAAGCTTCATCGCCTTGACCAATTTCAAACGACTCTTCACGCCATTCAAAACCAGTAGCAAAGCTAATGTCTTCTAAACCACCAATAGTCACAAAACGATTCATATCAACGTTAAAGGTTGTTTCAACTTGCTCATAAGAACCTGTATCGAAATCGGTTGGTGTCGCTAAACCCAATGATGGGTTAAGTGAATTTTTTAAACCGAAGCTGGCTTTGTTGCTACCTGTACCAGCACTCACATCATACATCCACTCGCCTGACTCACCTTTAATACCTGCAAAGAAAGACATGTCTTCAATTTTACCAGTAAACTGAGGTGTATAGCCGCCCGGACGGATTTGGTTCATAGAGAAACAGTTAGGGTCGGCCACCATGGCTAAATATTCAGGTGTATCAAGCACGTTATCA
Source organism: Shewanella inventionis (assembly GCF_019931735.1). NCBI lineage: Bacteria > Pseudomonadati > Pseudomonadota > Gammaproteobacteria > Alteromonadales > Shewanellaceae > Shewanella > Shewanella inventionis. The sequence continues at coordinate 4,293,100 of NZ_CP082926.1, forward strand.
ACGTTTGCAGGCACATTTCCTACCCACGAACATGACGCAACACCATTCTCAGCCAAACCAACATCACCCACTAATAAGGTTTCGCCGCCATCGTTTGAATAAACGTTGCCACGATTATGTGGGTTACGATAATAGAAACCACCCGTTGCTTCGCGTGATGAAACGTTACCAAATGCGTACAATTTGGTGTTGTCGTTTAGGTCATACCCAGAGTTTACAAATACGGTGAAATCATCGTTGATTTCTGGGTTACCCCAGGTTTGAGCAGGGTCTTGAATGAACTCATTACCCGCCGCAGAAAGTGCTGCCGCATCTGGGCGCTGAACACTGCGACTGGTTGCATCTGCGGTTTTATATTGCGCACTGATGTTAACAAAACCATCATCAGACAAAGGTAAACCTATGTTACCGTCGATGGTTGTTGCCGCGCCATCACCTTCGTAATATTCACCTTGGCTAACCGTAATAGAGCCGCCATCTGAGTCATCTTTTAAAACGAAGTTCATTACACCGGCAATCGCATCCGAACCGTACTGCGCCGCAGCACCGTCACGTAGAACTTCAACCTGCTTTAAAGCAACACCAGGGATAACAGAAATATCTGGGCCTTGAGCACCATCGTTAATACCACCACCCTGGAAAGCAATAACAGATGCGCGGTGACGACGTTTGCCGTTAACCAAAATAAGAGTACTGTCTGATGGTAAACCACGTAAGTTTACAGGACGAACAAGCGTTGCAGCATCACTAATGGGTTGCGCGCGCGAGTTAAAAGACGGTACCGAAGTTACTAACATATCAATCATGTCAGTTGAACCGTTTTTCTTTAGATCATCACTGCTGATAATATCAACTGGTACTGGTGAGTCGCCAATTGAACGAGGTGCTGCACGAGAACCTACAACAGCAATTTTTTCAACATTTTCTTTCACTGCTGCTTCGTCGTCAGCAGCAAAAGCTTGAGTGCTGATTGCTGTTCCGGCAAGTGCAAATGAAATGGCTAAACTCAATGAGCTCACACCAAATTTAGATTTTTTTGATTGCATCATTATTATCTTCCCAACTACTTATTATTGTTGTGTTTGAACTGCGTTATAGGTGATTCATTCCTAAAACTAGTTTTGTTTAAAAGTGAAACAGTCCTTATTTCAATTACATTTTTATAACAACAAAAACACAATTGCTAACACTTTCTGACATTAATAAGCAGAATCTAAAGAATAAATCGCCCTAAAAAACAGTAAGTAACTGATTTAAAGTGATATATGTCACATAATGATTTTTTCTCATTATTTTATTTTTTGCTGACAAAATAACCAGAAAATATCTTTGTATACATAAATTTACACGTTTGTGACATTTCTCATTTTGTCTTTAATCCGTTTAAATCCGCTAAAAAACATGGCATTTACAACACAATCTTTGCCAATTAGGCATGACCCGTGTAGGTTAGCTAAAAGAACTAAACGTACGTTTGATTTAATCACAATAACAACCCAAAACCAGAGGGGATAAGCATGGCCTATGATGCAGATTCAACACTTGATTTACAGCAGTATTCATCCATCGTCGAACTCATCGAGAAAGCTTGTCACAAGTTTGCTGATAACATTGCATATTCATGCCTAGGAAAAGACACCAGGTTCAGTGAAATTGAACAAGACTCTCGTCATTTTGCCGCTTATCTCCAGCATTGCACCCAGTTGCAACCAGGTGACAGAATTGCATTGCAACTACCTAATATTACACAGTTTGTCATTGCCGCTTATGGTATTGTTCGCGCAGGTATGGTGTTAGTGAACACAAACCCTATGTATACCGAACGAGAATTAACTCATCAATTTAACGACTCAGGCGCAAAAGCCTTAGTGGTACTGTCTGATCTACTACCTACACTCACAAATGTCGTTAATAACACCCCCGTTGAACTGGTAATTTCAACTCATGCGATGGATCTTATCCAGCCACAACCGCAGCCAGATACACCGTTTGCCAAAGTGACATTTTTAGATGTGTTAATCGAGGGTGCAAAACATCCCTACCTGGCCGTTAAACCAACTCACGATGACTTGATAGCCCTTCAATATACCGGCGGTACAACGGGGTTATCGAAAGGAGCCATGCTCAATCATGGCAACCTTTTAGCCAATTCAGCCCAAGTTAAATCACGCATTGCAAGCACAATGAATCAAGGCCACGACATATTTGTTGCCCCATTACCGATTTATCATATCTATGCGTTTATGGTTAACTTAGTGCTGTATTTTGAGTCAGGAAGCTGCTCAGTGTTAATTCCTAATCCACGCGACATAGCAGGATTAATTAACACCATGAAACGCTACCCTTTTACTGGTTTCGCTGGTTTAAATACCTTGTTTGTCGGCTTGTGCCATCAACCAGAATTTAAAGCACTAGATTTCAGTAAAATGACCATTACCATTTCAGGCGGCACGGCTTTAACCAGCGCTGCAGCCAACCTGTGGCAACAAACTACAGGATGCATGATTTCAGAAGGATATGGTTTATCAGAAACATCCCCCGTCGTTAGTTTAAACTCACCTGGGCATCAACGACTTGGTACGATAGGAAAACCGGTTTTAGGTACAGAAGTTAAGGTACTTGATATGGACGATAACGAAGTGGCAATTGGCCAAGCTGGCGAACTGGCGGTTCGTGGTCCACAAGTCATGCAAGGCTACTGGAACAAACCTGAAGAAACTGCCAAAGTGATGACAAAAGACGGCTTCTTTAAAACGGGTGATATCGGGATCGCAAGCGAAGATGGTTATCACACCATTGTCGATCGCAAAAAAGACATGATTATTGTGTCAGGTTTTAATGTGTATCCTAACGAAGTGGAAGACGTACTATCAACACATGAGTTAGTGCTCGAATGTGCGGTGGTAGGCGTTGAAGATGAACGAACCGGCGAAGCCGTAAAAGCCGTTATCGTGTTAAAATCTCCTTCAACAGACATAGAGGCAACTAAAAAAGTCATCAATGATTATTGCCGCAGCCAACTCACCGCTTACAAGGTTCCAAGGATTATTGAGTTTACTGAGCAACTCCCCAAAAGTACCGTAGGGAAGATATTACGTAGAGAGCTGCGCAAATAACAAAAAAGTCGTGATAACAAAAAAGATGCCTCGGCATCTTTTTTGTTGCCAAACATCCCCGCTACACAGCATCGATATCCATTAAAAGCTGTAAACTTGCAAACTCCCGATACAACTCATTACTTTCCATTAACTCGCTGTGAGTGCCACTCGCCACCAACAGCCCTTTATCCATAACAAAAATCCGATCGGCATTGATAACGGTTGCAAGTCGATGAGCAATAATCACTGTAGTACGATTCGCCATTAGTGAATCAAGAGCTTGCTTTACTTTAACCTCACTGACGGCATCGAGCGCACTAGTTGCCTCATCTAGCAACAGTATTGGCCTGTCGGCTAAAATAGCTCTAGCGATAGCAATACGTTGTTTTTGGCCACCCGATAATCTCACCCCCCGCTCACCTAAATAGGTAGCGTATCCATCGGTAAATTCACGAATAAACTCATCGGCTTTTGCCGCAATACAAGCCTGTATAACTTCATCGTCGGTAGCGTCCAAACGCCCATAACGCACGTTATCAAACACATCCATTGCAAAAATCACCGACTCTTGTGGCACCAAAGCGTACTGCTGGCGTAAATCAGTTAATGATAAAGTCGAAATATCAACATCATCTAACAGTATTCGGCCTTCTTTAGGTTGATAAAACCGCATCATTAACTCAAACAAGGTACTTTTACCCGCACCACTAGGGCCAACAAGTGCGACTCGCTCACCCGGTTTTATCGTTAACGTCAGCTGCCGAATAACGTCTTGCGCATTGTCGGATGGATAAGCAAACACCACATTGTCAAAATGAAGCGCGCCTTTTACCGGTAAGGCTAGTTGATTAGGTACTGATTGCTGAGGGATATCAACAGGGGTAGTCACTAACTCCATTAAGCGCTCAGCAGCTCCAGATGCACGTTGGATTTCACTAAAAACTTCACTGATGGTCGCCACCGCCCCAGCAACCATAACGGCATAAAACATAAATGCAGATAGCTCCCCACCTGTGATATTGCCATTCATCACATCTTTAGCACCAACCCAAGTCACAAATGTAATTGCGCCGATACTTAACAACATCACAGACGAAATCAATAAAGCTCGATATGTAATTCGGCTTTTAGCCACCGCCATTACAGCTTCGACACGATCGGCAAATAATTGGCGATCTTTTTGCTCATGGGTATAAGCCTGCACGGTATGAATTTCATGCAAAGTTTCATCAATATAAGCCCCTAAATCCCCCACTCTATCCTGGCTTTTACGTGATAGGAGCCTTACTTTACGACCAAAAAAACTCACAGGCCCCAACACCAAAGGTACAGCCAATAGCACTAATGCTGTCAGTTTTACACTGGTAAACCCCATCATAACGATACCGCCCAAAACGGTTACACTCGATCTCAATGCCATTGACAAACTTGACCCAACAACACTTTGGATAAGCGTACTGTCGGCAGTAAACCGAGAGATAACTTCACCTGTTCGCTGCGTGGCAAAAAAGCCTGGCGATAACGATAATAAGTGCTCATAAACCTGCAAACGAATATCCGCACTCACTCGCTCCCCAAGCCAGGTCATTAAATAAAATCGACAAAACACCGCAGTGCCGCTGATTACGGTAATACCAAAAATAATAAGCATAATTTCATTGAGTCTTGCTGCATTGTCGGCAACAAAGCCCTCATCAACCATTAGTTTTACGCCTTGTCCGAGCGACAACCACGCTAACGAGCCAATAAACAAAAAAATAATCGCAGCAATCACTTTCATTTTATAAGGTGATAAAAACTGTATTATCCAAGGTAAAACGCGGTAGGGTAGAGAAGCACTTTTAGATGAGACTGTTGCAGTCGTAGAGTTCATCACAGTATTAACCAACAAATAAATCTAAGATAAATCGATAATAACAACAAACGTGCAGTAAGTAACCTGAGCTCTGGATAACAAACACCTCTTAAACAACCCTTTGTCTTTCTAACTGCGTTACTTGTATACAATAAGATGAGGCTTGCTATTGGCGCGTCAATTCGCCTTGATTAGAAAACAAATGACAAGCTTGAAAGTTGGCCAAGATTAAGGTTTTGATTTTGAATTTAACATCATAAACTCATCTCTTATCCAGACATCCGCTTAAGTAGATCAATGATCTTTGATTTAACAACTTAATGGACTAATAAATAACAAAAATTACCTATGAAAAACTTACGTAATGCTATGTCTAAAGCGTCTGCAGGGTTCAGTATTATCGAACTGGTTGTGGTAATCGTGGTGTTGGCAATACTTGCCATCGCCGCAAGCAGTCGCTTTATTAATTTGCGCAATGACGCGATAGTTTCAACAATGATCGGTATGGAAAGCGCAATGCAATCTGCTGCCACACTAACCTACTCAAAAGCCGCTATCGCTGGAGTGGAAAGGCTTGAAAGCACCACGCTCAATATTGATGGTGTCGATATTGTGCTTGCCTATGGTTACCCAAACGGCACCGCCGCAGGCATAGATTTACTCATGGACCTACCGGATGGTGATTGGCAAAAACGCGCAAGTGTATTCGATGGCGCCTGGATTTACTGGCATGGCGTGATAGCAGAAGATGCAGGCGTTGCACAATGTTATTTACGTTACAGGCAAGCCACATCATCCACTGCACGGCCAGTTATCGATGTACAAACAAGCGGCTGCTAATTGCACATTGCTTAAGCATCTGGGTAACGATTATCAATGGCTTTTAATGAGCGTAAAACAAACCAAGCCCTCCAATATTAGCACTGCACGCCCGCTCTCGGTGTACAAGCATTGATGTAAAAACAAGCGGCAGCTAATTGCACATTGCTTAAGCATCTGGGTAACGATTATCAATGGCTTTTAATGAGCGTAAAAACAAACCAAGCCCACCAATATTAGTCACTGCACGCCCCGCTCTCGATGTACAAGCATTGATGTACAAGCATTGATGTAACAACAAGCGGCAGCTAATTGCACATTGCTTAAGCATCTGGGTAACGATTATCAATGGCTTTTAATGAGCGTAAAAACAAACCAAGCCCACCAATATTAGTCACTGCACGCCCGCTATCGATGTACAAGCATTGATGTACAAGCATTGATGTAAAAACAAGCGGCAGCTAATTGCACATTGCTTAAGCATCTGGGTAACGATTATCAATGGCTTTTAATGAGCGTAAAAACAAACCAAGCCCACCAATGCTGAGCACTAAAATAACAATTAAATCAAAGGCACTCATGTAAGTAAAACGAAAATTAATCGAACTTATCACCCCAAAAATCAGCGCAATAAGTGCACCAAAAGTGAGTAGCCAACCAAATGGGTTTTTAGCATTGTAAAACATCATCCCCACACCAAAAATAAAGGGGATCATCACCATTCCACTGGTTAACCCAAAGCCACCAAATTGATATAAATGACTGCCAAGTCCAAAAGAACTAGTGACCTTAATGGCATTCAGTAACATATAAAATCCGCCACACATCATGGCTAAACCAATAAAAAACTGCCCAATACCACCTGACGTTCCACCAGCACCTTTCATCACTATCCCTTGATATGTTTTATGTATTTACAATTTACTCAACCCTTTGGCCAATAGCAATCTTATACTCAATCAACCTCGCGCTATTAAACGATATCTGAGATAATGTTCAGAGCTTTTGTCATTAAAACTCGACCGATAAACGGCATCTTGCATTCATCAACATTCTTTTATTTAGGTAATAAACCCATGACTACTCAATTTGCTTGCGCAGGCATTGAACTTGAGCTTTTTCGCTACCCTACTCAGCAAGCTTCAAATTTACAAGCATGGGACGCAGCCGATGAACACCTAATTAAACATTTAGTCGATGTCCAACAGAGTGCAATTCCCACGGCAATCCTCAACGACAGTTTTGGCGCCTTGTCTTGCGCCTTGGTATCTATTGAGCCTCAGTGGCCTATTACACTGGAAACCGATGCAAAAACCAGTTTGCTTGGTTGCCAATACAACCTGCAACACAATCAATTAACCCCAGCGTCTTTACACATTATCAATAGCCGTGAAATCCTACCAAAGCACACACAATTGGTATTAATGAAACTGCCTAAAAACTTGCATTATTTTGCTCAACAACTGGCACGTTTGTCAGCTGTTTTGCCCGCGGGAACCCAAGTGCTAATTGGTGCTAAAGCAAAATCCATTAATGCAGCGTTACTCAGTATCATCGAAAAAAACTTAGGTACCGCAAGCGCCAGTTTAACCTGGAAGAAAACACGAGTAATCACTTGTGTCAGTGACGGCAAGCCACGAGAGTTAGCAAACCCCGTGAGTTGGAAAGTAGATGAGTTAGGGCTGACAATCACCAACCTTGCCAATGTGTTTGCAGCCAACAAACTCGATATTGGTGCGAGGATCATGCTCGACAACATGCCTAAAGGCGACTTTAAGCAGGTGATTGATTTAGGCTGTGGTAATGGCATTTTAGGGTTGCATGCAAAACAATGTTACCCCAATGCAAGTATTCACTTTGTCGATGACTCAGATATGGCCATTGCATCGGCGCAGCACAACTGGCAACACAATAAGTTAGACAGTGATGATGATTTACCACAAGGGGTGTTTTATTGGGACGATTGTTTAACTCACCTTCCTGCGCACATTAGCCCAGATCTTGTGCTCTGTAATCCCCCTTTTCATCAAGGCGAAGCGATTACCGATCATATTGCGTGGCAAATGTTTGTTGATGCTTACAAACGTTTAAAAACTGGCGGCATTTTGCATGTTGTAGGTAATAGACACCTGGCCTATCACGTTAAAATTAAGCGTATTTTTAATAACTGCACGACCATCGCCTCTAACGGTAAGTTTGTCATTTTACAAGCCAAGAAATAACCCATTCCAAGCATGGTATATACCCATTCAACCAGACTATTAGGTATATACCAAGCTATCTAAGATGGGCTTAACGACAATTAACCTAAGCCCCAAATAAACACTGCGCCACCTTAACCAATCTAAATTGGACTTACCAAAAAAAATAATTGGTTGACACAATAAATAACCAAAGCCTAAAATCATTTTACCCGCTAAAGGTGTTTACGACTTAACTGCATGGCAACTCCCAGCAATCTTAAACACAGATTGGCTTAGCTTACGAACATAACTGTATGACAACACTCGACATGGATGTCGCTTATTTAGGTTGAGCTCCTCAGTCTCATACCATTAGTCGGCCCCTTAGTTTTCTTTGGGGTCTTTTTTTTTATTTGTTGACATAAAAAAACGCACTGACGATAGCGACAGTGCGTTTATAGTGATAAAAACCTTAGCCTTTAATTTTAACTAAATTTTCAATTGAATACAGATCGCGATTAGCACTGTTTTTACGGCGTACTTCTTCTAAGGCTTGCTGCTCAAGCTTGTCAAATAATACGTTAATTAACCGATTAAAATGTTTATGCATTGCTAAGCGTGCCTCTGCTGCATCATGAGCAGATAAAGCTTCGTAAATGGCTGTATGCTCAGCTAAAGTCTTATTATTGTCGGTGCTACACACAATATTGTAATCTTCGATAATTTCATTGCTCGAAGATCGCAACGCCCACATGTTTTCAAATAAATTAATCAGTGCACCATTGCGGGTAGAGTGCGCAATGATTTGATGGAACAGCTCGTCGGCTTCTTCGACATTTTCCATGTCTTTCATCATGACAAGTGTGCCGTGAAGCCTTTCAAGCTCTTCTGTTGTAATGGTTTTAGCCGCGAGTGCAGCGATTTCACCTTCAACAAGAGCTCGAGCTTGTGTTAACTCAAAAGCATTCACGCTACTTGCGTTAACGCTTTGTTTTTGGTTGTTCACCACGTAAACACCAGAGCCTGTTTTGACTTCCACTTTTTCACGCACTTCTAACGCAATGATCGCTTCACGGATAGTCGGCCTGCTAACTTCAAACTTCTCTGCGAGCTCACGCTCTGGGGGTAAACGACTGCCTACGGGATACTCGCCACAAGCAATGGCAGCCTCTATCGTATCGACGATTCGCCAAAATAAACGACGGTTTTTCATATACCTTCCTTCGAAAAGTAAAACCAATTAAGTGGTTTAATACTGACATATTATCGGTTAAAACCGTGGCAGCAAACAACTAAATAACATGACATGCCACTCACATTATAAAAACAATAGCACACTGTCATACCATTAATAGCATTGGTAATAACAAATAACTATAAAAACAAACAAATTGGTAAGTCAATTTGGTTGACATGATGTTAATAGTTGGTTAGTTTCTATGCAGGCGCAGAGTAATACTCAATATGCCTTAAAAGCGGAGTGTTCCGCTAACAGAAAGAATGCACAGATCTGGGGTGATTAAAGTGAAATTTAACAAAATAAATGATACTACAAACAAAATAGAAGCGAAAAAACAACCTCATGTAATCATGTTGTGTGCCTCATATCATCATCTTTAATCCTTGAGCTATTCATTAATATCCTTTGACACAGACACGCAACCCCAATGAAAGACTGTGATACTCAAGCGCCAAAACGCATTTATTTATATCAAAGGATATCTGGTCTACCAATTTATACAGATGTATTGGTGGAAAATTAATTAGGTTCTACTAGAGAGACAACATGAGCCCATTCAACTCCCACACACCATTTTCATATGGGTTAGTCACAAAAATATTTCTGTTATCGCTGTTGATTCCTTTAACGGCTCAGGTGAATGCACAAGAGCACTTAGTTGCATCACAAGCACAATATCAACAAGTATTAAAACAACTGCAACCAGGCGATAGCATCATTTTACAAGATGGCACCTGGCAAGACTTTGAAATAGTATTTTCAGCTAAAGGCACAGCTAAACAACCAATCACATTAACTGCACAAACCAAAGGCCGTGTTATCCTGTCAGGGCAATCTGATCTAAAATTGGCAGGCGAATATTTACAAGTATCAGGTTTAGTGTTTAAAGATGGCTTTACACCAAGTAATGAAGTCATCGCCTTTAGAAAAAGTAATCATGATCTAGCTAACCACTCTCGAGTCACTGAAGTGGTAATCGATAATTATAACAACCCAGACCGACAAGAAGCCGACAACTGGGTCAGCCTATACGGGCAACATAACCGCCTTGATCACAACCATTTTGTTGGTAAACGTAATGCTGGTGTCACAGTAGCCGTTCGTCTAGAAGGCAAAAAAAGTCAACAAAACCATCATAAAATTGACCACAACTACTTTGGTCCTCGACCGATTTTAGGCTCTAACGGCGGTGAAACAATCCGAATTGGCACCAGCCCATATTCACTCACCGATTCATTTACCGTTATCGAAAATAACTATTTCGATCGCTGCGACGGTGAAGTTGAAATTATCTCGGTAAAATCAGGCAAAAACCGTATTCAAAATAACGTCTTTTATAGTTCACGCGGCACATTAACCCTAAGGCACGGCAACGGAAATATTATCGACAGCAATGTATTTTTAGGAAATGGCGTAGAACATACCGGTGGGATCCGCGTCATTAACCGCGATCAAACTATCACCAACAACTATCTAGAAGGGCTAACCGGTAACCGCTTCGGCAGTGGCTTTACCATCATGAATGGCGTACCTAATTCAGCTATCAATCGCTACCATCAAGTAGTTAACGCTAAGGTCAGCCATAATAGCTTTATCAACCTTGAGCATATCGAACTGGCCGCTGGCAGTGATAACGAGCGCACAGCAATACCACTCAACAGCACATTAAGCCAAAACTTATTCATAGGCTCAACCTCACCATTTACCATAAATGACGACATCAGTGGTCTTGAGTTTATCCAAAATGCAAGTAACTTTGACACTAAAGCACTCAACGACGCGCTGGCTAAGGGGATAAGCTCACAAACAATCACCATGGTACGAGCCGCAAATGGGCTGTTATACCCTAACAATGAAAAACTCGCTAAATACGGGGCGAACACATCACTCAAGCCAATATTAAAGCAAAATACTGGCGCACCTTGGTACCCTAAATCAGAACCCACAATAGCCTTCCAGTCTGGCAACACGATTAATGTAACGGCGACCGACGATGACTTAGTCAATGCGGTTAAACATGCAAAATCAGGCGACATCATATTACTCAGTGATGGAAAATATAACGTCACCCACATACTCAACATCAATAAAACATTAACCTTTAAAGCCGCTAACCCGCACAAAGCCATCATTCGCTTTGAACGCCCAACCCTATTTGAAATTCAAAACAACGGCAACTTGCAACTAGATGGTTTAGTGATAAATGGCTTAAGCAGCCCAGATTCTGCGGGCAATAGCGTCGTAAGAACTCGTAAATGGGGCATGTTAACTAATTATCGTTTTGACATGACAAACAGCATCGTTGAGCAACTTAATGTTAATCAAGCATTTCATTTTTTTGACTCAGGTGACCGTGCATTTGCAGATGCCATTAATGTAAGCCACAGTCAATTTCGTCATATCAGTGGCGACATATTCCGCCTAAATAAAGAAACCGATGACCTAGGGATCTATAACGCAGAGTACCTCACCCTAAACAACAATCAATTCATTGATATTGAAGGTGTTATTGCAACCGTATATCGAGGAGGAACAGACGAGAGCACTTTTGGCCCTCATGTATTGGTTAATAACAATCAGTTTACTCGCGTTAGCCTTGGTAAAAACAATCACACTGGTGCCGTGCTTAACTTACACGGGGTTCAGGTGAGCACGATTGAGCACAATCAATTTAGCCAAAGTGCGCCTATTATTGTTGAGCATACCGTGGGAGAGCCGCAAACACGCATTGCAAACAATCAACTCAATAACACTGCCCATCCTATTGTCACTGAGCTTGTGGCTGTGGGTAAGCAAACCGCAACAATCAACAATAATAAAGCGCAATCACTATGAACAACATCAAGCTAGCAACAGGCCACCCCATACCATCGTATATATTTACAAGCGCATTTTACAGACTAGCAATGTCAATAACTCGCCGTATTGGCAGCATCGCTTTACGGGTTTTAATCGCTTATACCGTGTCATTTTCGGCCACGGCTGCACAGCACCCTAATCTTGTCATCAACCAGCAAGATGTGGCCGACATGAAACAAGCCATTGCGCAACCTGGTGCATTTCAAGAGGCTTTTAACGCCACATTAGCGCGTGTGGACCAAGGGTTAACTCAAGCTATTGAAGTGCCTGTTCCACAGGATGCTGGCGGCGGTTATACCCACGAAAAACATAAAAGCAATTATCAGCAAATGTACGATACTGGCATTATTTATCAGCTGACGGGCGATAAAAAATATGCCCAATACGTTAAACATATGCTGCTGCAATACGCCAAGCTTTACCCAACACTGCCGCTGCATCCAAAACGTAAGAGCAGCAACGAAGGCAAACTGTTTTGGCAAGGGCTTAACGAGGCAGTGTGGTTAGTCCACACAATTCAGGCATATGATTTTATTTATGATGCCCTAACCCCTGCAGAACGTAACAGCATTGAAATGGGCGCAATAATGCCAGTGGCATTATTTTTATCTGAACAGTCGCCAAAAACATTTAATAAAGTCCATAACCACGGCACATGGGCAACAGCAGCTGTGGGTATGACGGGTTATGTATTAGACAAACCATTGTGGGTTGAACGTGCATTATATGACCTAAATCTAGCCAAAAAAGGCGGCTTTATGCGCCAGCTAGATGAGCTATTTTCACCCGACGGCTATTACAATGAAGGGCCATATTATCAACGCTATGCCTTAATGCCTTTTGTTACGTTTGCAAAAGCCATTGAGCAGAATGAGCCACAGCGTAAGATATTTGAATATCGAAATGGCATCTTACTTAAAGCCATCACAAGCTCGGTTGAGTTAAGTTACAACAAACTGCTTTTCCCGCTAAATGACGCCATTAATAGCAAAGGCATAGACACTATTGAATTAGTCCATGGCATTGCCATTGCTTATGGTCTTAATCACGATCCACGCTTACTTGATATCGCCCAGCAACAAAATAATATTTTACTCACTGGTGACGGCCTAAAAATCGCTCAAGGGTTAGATAACCAATTACAACAACCTTACCCGTTTGTGTCGTCGTTATACCGCGATGGCCAACAGGGTGATAACGGTGCTTTAGTGGTGATGCGTCAAGGTGGTAAAACCGATCAAACCTTGGTATTTAAAGCCACAGCACAAGGCTTAGGTCATGGCCATTTTGATAAACTCACGTGGCAATTTTACGACAAAGGCAATGAAATTGTATCGGACTACGGCGCCGCACGCTTTTTAAATATTGAAGCCAAGTTTGGTGGAGGCTACCTCCCAGAAAACAACTCGTGGGCTAAACAAACTATTGCCCATAATACCTTGGTGGTTGATGAGCAAAGCCATTTTAACGGCAAACTTAACATGGCCAATAAGCACCACCCACAACTTAAATTTTATGAGTCGCAGCCAAACTTAACCATTGCCTCAGCATCAATAGACACCGCTTATGAAGATGTCGCATTTAAACGCACACTTGCTCTGGTTAATATTAAACAGCGTGATGCAGTAATTGGTATTGATATCATGCACGTCAAGGCAAACAAGCCACACCAATACGACTTGCCTGTGCATTACCAAGGACAATTGATTGACACTAACTTTCAACGCAAAGCATCGCTCAATCAATTACAAGCTTTAGGGCAGCACCATGGTTACCAGCACCTATGGTTGTTAGCAACCGCTAACTTAACCACCCACAGCATGCTTAATCGATTGGCAAAAATTACCTGGCTTAATAACAATGGCCGTTTTTACACCTTAAGCACGTTAGTAAACGCCAACTCATCACAGCACAACGATGAGCAAATGTTATTTACACAGCTAGGGGCAAACGATCCCAATATGAATTTACGTCAGCAACAAGCGTTTATTCATCGGGTTAATGCCACAAACCACACCTTTATTAACGTGATAGAACCCCACGGTGAATACAACCCGTCAAAAGAATATACCCTTGGGGCCACCAGCAATGTGGCGGAGCTTAATCATTACCAACAAGCAGAATTAGCAGCGTTAACCATTCGTTTTACTGATGGTCAGCAATATCTACTCGCGATGAATCATTCAAATAACGTTGTAACAGAGCAAACCCAAAGCGTGATTACTGTTAATGGAGCCCAGTATCCATTTAAAGGCCGCGCACAGCTTATTGGGCCGCTTGCTAGCGCCCAGGCAATCCAATCAAAAAATTCGAAATAAAATAGGAGCTCCGACGATGAAACAGAATCAACATTTTGGCTTTGGCAATAAAACAGAAATACAAGACATTGGCGGCGGATTAAAGCGTCAAATGCTTGGATATAACCATGAATTGATGGCGGTTAAAATTTGGTTTGATAAAGGTGCTGAAGGCTACGTACACGCCCATCGTCATTCGCAAGTGTCATATGTTGTAGAAGGTGAATTCCATGTCAATGTCGACGGCGTGATTCAAATACTTCATGCTGGCGACAGCTTCTTTGTTCCCCCTCATGTAGATCATGGCGCAGTGTGCCCAACCGGAGGTATTTTAATTGATACCTTTAGCCCACCACGTGAAGACTTTGTTGAGGACTTAGTATGAAAAACAGTCCTTTTAAGCTAAATCATCTTCGGTGGTTGGTGGTCAGTTTAGTCGCCATTGCTACCGTGATTAACTATATCGACCGCTCAGCCCTTGCCATTATGTGGCCTGGCATTGCCGAAGATTTAGGCCTAGATAAAAACGATTACGCTAACATTATTACCGTATTCATGATTTCTTACGCCATTGGTCAATCACTGTTTGGTAAAATTTTTGATGCCATAGGTACACGGTTAGGCTTTTTATTATCAATCGTTGTCTGGTCGGTATCTATCGCCTTACACGCCATTGCAGCTACGGCTATGTCATTTGCCATCTTCAGAGCCATTTTAGGTCTTGGTGAAGCAGGTAACTGGCCGGGTGCCACCAAAGCCAACGCCGAGTGGTTTCCCATTAAAGAACGCGCGTTAGCACAAGGTATTTTTAACTCTGGCGCTTCGCTTGGCTCTATTATTGCGCCGCCATTAATTGCATTTTTGTATGCGTTTTTAGGATGGCAGGCCACCTTTATTGTGATTGGTGCACTCGGGCTTATTTGGATAATTCCATGGATGATTATTTATAAATCAGCCCCCGACTCTCACCCTTGGATCACCGAAACAGAACGCCAATATATTCTTACCGGCCAGCAATGCTCAACCGAAGAGAAACAAGCAAAAGAATACGTGCCAACCACAGGACAGCTACTGCAACACCGCGAAGCTTGGGGTGTTATTGCTGCACGCTTTTTTATTGATCCTATTTGGTGGTTATTTGTTGCCTGGTTACCCTTATATTTAAACGAAAAATTTGGCTTTGATGTTAAGCAAATCGGTGCATTTGCATGGCTGCCGTATGTTGGCGCGGCAATTGGTGCGTTATTTGGTGGCTGGTTTAGTGGTCATTTAATGAGCCGTGGCTGGACGGTGAACAAAGCACGCCGAAGCGCCATTGTACTCGGCTGTTTAGTGATGCTGCCAGCACTGCTGCTGACATCTCAAGCAGCCACACCTTGGCTAGCAATGGGATTAATCGCAGTAATTTTATTTGGCTTTCAAACGGCGATTGGCAATGTGCAAACCTTGCCGAGCGATTATTTCTCGGGTAAAACAGTGGGCACATTAGCTGGCATTAGCGGTACGTCGGCGGTGTTAAGTGTCATCATCACCATTCAATTAGTGCCTATGATGACTCAAGGCGGTGACTACACTCCATTCTTTATTTTGGGCGCGGCACTTGTACCATTGGCGTTAATATCATTATGGTTAGGCGGAAAAATAGAACCCGTAAAACCTAAGTTATAATATCTACTTTATCGGTAAAAAGGCTTGCTAACCAAACGTTAGCAGGCCTTTTTGTTTATATAAATACCATTCATCAATTAGCATACTGACAAGCAACCCAGTAATATGATGGTCAATAGTGAAAAAAAACAATAAGAAGACACAAAAATGGACTACATAGCAATTAATAAACACGCATGGGATCAGCGTACTAAAATTCATCTAAACTCATCATTTTATGACTTACACGCTTTTATAGCTGGCAAGTCATCATTAAATCCTATTGAACTTGAGCAAGTTGGCAATGTACAGGGTAAAAACCTGTTACACCTGCAATGTCATTTTGGTCAAGACAGTTTATCTTGGGCAAGACTTGGCGCAAAAGTCACTGGGGTAGACTTATCAGCCGAATCTATCGCCACCGCTCAGCAACTGGCAAACCAACTACAACTCGATGCACACTTTATTAACAGCGACATCTACCAGTTTGGGCAAGACAACACCGCACAATATGACATCGTTTTTACCTCATATGGCGTACTTGCCTGGTTACCCGACTTAACCCGTTGGGCAGATACTATTGCTGGTGCTTTAAGGCCTGGTGGTGAGTTTCATTTAGTCGAATTCCACCCTTTTAATGACGTGTTATCTGGCTATGGATATTTTGCACAGTTACAACCAGATGTAGAAGATGAAGCCACCTACACTGAAAATCACAACAACCAAATCGAAACTGTCGCCACATGGCCGCATCCCATAAGTGAAGTGATTAGCGCACTCATTAACGCAGGATTAACCATTGAAATATTTAACGAGCACCAATACAGCCCATATAATTGCAGCGAAGGGTTAACATTTGTGGATGGCAAAGGCTATCAATTTGAACACCAAGGCCACCCAATCCCGCTGATTTACTCTATTAAAGCAAAGAAACTAAGTTAGCTAGATTAAGTATCTGAATGAGTAGATTGATGTGTAGTAGGTGGAGAAAATAGTATCTGCAAACGCTGCTTTAGTGATAACGACTTTTGGCTCACATCACGCCACATATCGCGCCATTCGCTAAAGGTCACCACTAACGGATTAAAGCTGTTTACGGGTTTAGTAATACCATATTGCACGGTTTCATTTTCTGGCTCGAAGGTACCAAACATTTTGTCCCAAATGATTAATACTCCCGCGTAGTTTTTATCAATGTATTGTGGGTTACGCCCATGATGAACGCGGTGGTGCGACGGCGTGTTAAAAATCCACTCTAACGGGCCTAAGGTTTTAATCGCCTGGGTGTGAACAAAAAACTGCAGGCCTAAATTGAGCAATACAGCAAACACCACCCAGTTGGGGTCAAAGCCTATCACCACCAAAGGTAGCCAAAATAGCCACATACCTGCAAGTGGATACATTAAGCTTTGCCTAAAAGCGGTAGTGAAATTCATGTTTTCTGAACTGTGATGCACCACGTGGGCTGCCCACATCCACCTAATGCGGTGACTGGCACGATGAAACCAGTAATAACAAAAGTCCTGCGCAATAATTAATATAGCAAAGGTTAATAATGTCATTTCTATATTAAACAAACGCCAACCAAAAAAGTGTAAATACACCTTTGCAATCAGTAAGCCAGCAATAATGTCAGCCACTTGATGCATAGCCGCCAAAGCAAAATTACATAACACTTCAGTTAGGCGATATTGAGCATTTGCCGGTAAACGCTTAGCGCGCACACCAAACCACCACTCCAACAAAATACAGCCAAAAAAGATTGGGGCTAAAACAAGCAACAGCCACTCAGGGTGGGCAATTAATAAATCCATATCCATATTCACAATCCATTTATTGTTATTTTTTATTATTTTTTATCATAAAGTTATATCGAATACGTTACATTGTAAGCTAATTACCATTTGGCAAAATGATCTTCAGTAAGCCCAAGCTGATTGTGTAGCCGATATTGATGACCATTATTATCACTGATTATCCCGCTAAAATAGCCGATATATTGCCTAAAGTTATTTTTTAGCCAAATCAAATTGAGTTTTTCACTGCGCTGATTAAGTGGCCTAAAATACAAATCTACCTGGCCATCATTAGTGGTGATATGCCACATATCTGGCTGTGAATACCGATTAAAATCAAAGTGTGCAGCACCCAATAAATGACGCTCACCATTTATCCACATGACGTTTTCAGTTTGACCAGTCTCATTAACCCCCGCAGCAAGGTTAAGCCCGATAACCCCAGCCTCAGTTTGCGCATTAATCGACGCCCAGCGCCAACTGGTTTCGCGACGCATAAAGCCTGCCGAAAAATCGTAACCGGCAAGCGCATATTGCAATGGTTGCGGTTCATGGTGAATCGTTAACTGCCCAGACACAGCTAAGCCATTATGTTTTTGGGTATAAGTCCAGCCGTTATAGCCGGTTGGAGTGCATACACATAGTGGCAAACTTAGGGGGGCGGGTTGTATCTGCAAATTGGCCTGAATATCCGCCAAATTCATTTCAACATGCCATTGACCATCGACAATCTCAATGGCGATGTTTTTTCGGTTGTTACCTATTGCCGCTCGACCTTTTTTAGGTGAATCGCTTAACCGACACCCAATCCCTAACGGGGTTAGCCACTGGGTCTGGCTGAGTTTGTTAGCTTTAATGTCATAAAGGTAACAAAAACCATTAGCAACATAGCGGATATCAGCAATGGCGAGCGCAACTATGTAACGAGGAGTGATAATGTTAACAAATTGAAATTGCTTAAAATCAACATATTTCGATAACCTAGATGCTGGCTTGTCCATCTCGTTGTAATAAGCAAACTGTTTTACATTGAGTGCATCAACAATACCATCAAACACACCAAAAACAGGTTGGCCATCTTGGGCGATCAGTTTTTGTGGTGCTAATTGCGAATGAACATGCTGCATTAGATTTCCTATCAAGGCATCAATTTAATCTCACTAAACTGAATGAATGACCACCACAAGTCAACTTTTAGGCCAACACAGAAACAAATGCTGTAGCAAGGTATTCCACATAAGAGCATTTGCAGCAACAAAACGCTATTACACTGGAATGCCAAACAATTTCTGGTATCCTTTAACTACCTTTTGTTAAATAATATTGTCTTATGAAATCATTCATTGCGGTTGTACTGTCATCTTTATTACTGTCGGCTTGCGCCAGTTATGAGCCCACTCAAATTGGCTTAAATCCAACGTTGGGCCAGGTTAAGTTGCAGACCGAATCTGACCTTCCAGTGTTAATTGAAACCATCGACACCCGTGAAGCAAGTTATGTTTTACGGATCACCGAAGACGATAAAACACCTCAGTTGATTGGCACAACAGAGCCAATGCGCCAACAACTCGATAACGTGTTTCGTAACGGTATGATAAGGGCGGGTTATGCAGTAGATCCTGCCGCGCGAAACTCTATTCAATTTCAATTAAACTATTTACTAGCAGACGTAACTGACACTACATTCAGCTTTGAATCTAATACACGCCTAGTGATTAATGTACTGGCAAAAAATGCTCAGCAACAATTTACCAAATCATACAGTGCTAATGGCTACCTCAAAGGCTCACTCAGCCCTGACTTTGCTACACTCGAATTAGATATAAACCAGTTGATAGACAAACTGACAACCGAAATTCTTAATGATGATGAGCTGCATCAGTTTATACAACGCTAACCTACACCCCATCGATTTAATTTAGTGCATTGCGGCATTCATATAATGCCGCTATAAGGACACCAGCATGTTTAAGTGGATCATCTCCAGTTTGTTACTTGTTATGAGTTTATCAACTTCTGCAGCCGTTGATATTCAAAAAGACACCCTTTACCCACAAGTCGAATTCGACACATCTATGGGTAAAATTGTGGTTGAATTAGACCGAACTCGCGCGCCGTTAACCATAGATAATTTTTTAACATATGTGGTTAAGGGTGAATATGACAATACGATTTTTCATCGGGTGATTGCGGAGTTTGTTGTTCAAGGTGGTGGATTAACCACTAAACTTGAAGAGCGCCCATCGATGGCGCCAATTGTTAATGAGTCAGGCAATGGCTTATCTAATGCCATGGGCACCATTGCAATGGCACGCGATAACGACCCACACTCAGCAACAAGACAATTTTACTTCAATGTGGGCGATAACAAAAAATTAGACCCATCAAAACGTCGTTGGGGCTACACCGTATTTGGTGAAGTCACCGAAGGGATGGATGTACTTGAAGCTATCTCAAAGGTTGAAACCGCTCATAACAGCACATTAAATTGGCCTGATGTGCCGGTTAACACTGTGCTACTGAAAAAAGCCACGTTATTACCTCGATAAAACACCCATGGCGCGCTTAATCAATAACACAGATTAAGTGCGTTATCGGCTCCATGTCTATTTTCTAAACACACGTTACATTTCTGCAAAATATTTTTATTGTTCCTCTCACGCAAAAAAAAGCCTAAACACTTAATTTAATTGCAGATAGCTTTAAATTTTAACATAAATTAATTTTGTCATATTTCCCTGTCATGACCCAAATTTGTGTCTATACTCTAATTTTAATCAATCTAATCGCTGTTTCATCGTGCATTCATGACCAAGGACATTCTTTATGACAGCAAATGATTTTATCGAAACCAAAGCACCACAACTCGCTTACTATGGTAAAGCTTTTTTAGATAACCAATTAGATTACAAAGAAATTCAACTTTACATGTGGGACGTGTTAGAAGAATGGCAATGTATCTCAGGTTCGCAGCAGGCCGAACAACCGAGCGACACAGAGAAAGTGTTTTGGCATTTGCTTTATTGCTTCGATCACTGGTCTGGCTGGGCCATCAAAGGTAACCAGTATCTTAGACAGCAAATACATGAGTGCTGTGATTACATCAATATCGGCGGCAATGTTCCTCAAAGCTGTATAGGCATAAGGCCTTAAGCATTGTTAACCTAGATTGAATAAACTGCATGAATGGCTTGAACCTAAACCCCTTGCAACATAAGCTAGAGCCATTCTCCTTTATCTAGTTGTCTTATGCTGGTTTTCTTTGCTCAAATCCGTGAAGCCTTGTCGGTTTATTACCACAAACGCGTATTCATTTTACTCTTGCTAGGTTTTTCTGCCGGCTTACCCCTTATGTTGGTATTTTCAACATTAAGTTTTTGGCTGCGAGAAGCGGGCGTTGATCGGGCCGCCATTGGGTATTTTAGCTGGATAGCCCTTACCTATGCCTTTAAATGGGCATGGTCTCCATTAGTTGACCGCATGTCGCTGCCTTTATTTACGCGTTTTTTTGGACGGCGTCGTGGCTGGATGCTGTTTGCACAGCTTTGCCTAGTGGCAGCTATTTTAGGCATGTCAATCAGCGACCCGCTGGTTAATCTAGAACGTCTAGCGTTATGCGCATTATTACTCGCCTTCGCCTCTGCAACACAAGATATTGTTATCGACGCATTTAGGATTGAATCAGCCCCTGAAAAAATGCAAGCGGCACTAGCTGCGGCTTATCAAGTGGGTTATCGCAGTGCAATGATTATTGCCACCGCAGGCGCATTAACCATAGCCGCCTGGGTATCTCCTGGCGACGACTCTTATAATTTAGCCGCCTGGCAAACCGCCTATTTTGTGATGGCATTGCTGATGGGAGTGGGTATTCTCACCACGCTTTTTAGTCAAGAACCACAAGTGGATACCAAACAAGCCGACGAAAAAGAGCGGTTATTACGAGCCGAATTTGCGGCTAAATACCCAAAAAAAATGGCCAACTCAATGGCGTGGCTTTATAGCGCCAGTGTTTTACCCTTTATTGATTTCTTTAAACGATATGGTAAAAGCGCCATTTTAATCTTGTTGCTTATTTCTTGTTATCGTATTTCAGATATCGTCATGGGTATTATGGCCAACGTGTTTTACGTTGACATGGGCTTTAATAAAGAAGAAATCGCATTTATTAGCAAAGTCTATGGCTTAATTATGACCCTGGTTGGCGCTGCCTTTGGTGGCGTATTATTGATGCGTTATGGCACCATGAAAATCCTATTTTTAGGCGCATTGTTGGTGGCTATCACTAACTTATTGTTTGCATGGCAAGCCTACATTGGTTACAACATCCCTTTTTTAACCTTTGCCATTTCGGTCGATAACTTCAGTGCGGGTATTGCTACTGCTGCATTCATTGCCTACTTGTCTAGCTTGACTAGCAGCGGCTACAGCGCGACACAATACGCGTTATTGTCATCAATTATGCTGCTGTTTCCAAAGTTTATTGCCGGATTTTCTGGCGTGTACGTGGATGCATTTGGCTATATCAACTTCTTTGTTGCGGCCAGTTTGATAGGCTTTCCTGTGTTGCTGTTAGTGGTATTAGTCAATCGATCACAAAAACCTTTGGTGGTTACCGATATATCAACGCCAAGCAATGAAATGGATGCGGAAAAACCGCCACTATAAAAATAACAAAGGTACTACACCGCAACAATTTCTGTATCCTAAAATACAAAAAAGCCGATAAGGTTTCCCTATCGGCTTTTTATTTGGGTATTCAACGTTAACGCACAAGTGGCGTTAAGCGTTAGTCTTTAAAGTTATCAAACTGAAAAGGCTGGCCTAAGTCTGACTCTCTGGCCAATCTCATTACCGCTTGTAAATCATCACGTTTTTTACCTGTAACGCGAACTTTGTCGCCTTGAATAGCTGACTGAACTTTTAACTTACTGTCTTTAATTGCTTTAACCAGCTTTTTAGCCACTAAGGCATCGATCCCTTGCTTAAAGCTCACTTTTAAACTGAAGGTTTTACCGCTGTGTATCGCTTTGTCGTCAACCTCCATTGCAGATGGATCAACATTACGCTTACTCAGTTGCATGCGCAATATGTCAACGAGCTGCTTACAAATGAAGTCATCTTCCGCTTTTAAAGTCACTACATTGTCTTTCAGGTCAATATCAATCTCTTTGCCACGCAAATCAAATCGACTAGACACTTCACGACGGGAATTCTCTACCGCGTTGCGTAGCTCTTCTTCATTAATTTCTGACACAATATCCATAGATGGCATGTTGCTTTCCTCTTCGATACATCACGGGCTATTCACCCAAGCGCTATTCGTTTGAACCTATTTTACACTAGGTAGGATTATCGGCATAGTGAAGCAGTCGCTTCGCGCGTCTCTCAACTGAAAACTGCTACAAAGAATTACTTGATGAACAAAAAATCACTAAATGGGTGTTTTTGCTAAAATTGTATCTACAACGCCTATAATCATTGAAAAACTGTCATATCTATTCGCCATTCTTAAGACTGAAAAACAGCGCTTTAGAACAATTATCAACTCCATTAGAGGTTTATTCGTGACAATATCAAGCAGGTTTCTTATTATTAAGCATATTCTGATTTCACAAGGCTGATGTAACGCTCGTGATCACTTACAAAAACATGTTTAAACTTGCGTTAGTTGTCGCCGTGATTGTGACTAGCTATTTAGTTTTTTCAAAACCCAATTATCCACAATCCTTTTCACATATGGATAAAGTGGGTCATCTAGGCAGTTTTTTCGCGCTGTCTTATCTTGCTCATTATGCCTTTAAACCCAAATGGTATTATCTATGCGCCGCGCTGGCCACTTATGCTCTTTTAATTGAACTGGTTCAATCACGTCTACCTTATCGCAGCGCCTCTGTTGGCGATGTTGCGGCAGATCTTGGTGGCATAGCATTATTTTATCTGCTTCATTTTTCGATACTGCAATATCGAAAATTAAGACATAAACCTTAATTACGCATTACAATAAGGCCAGAAACGATGGTACATACAACAGCTCCCGCCTGTTCACCCAATATTGCAATATTAGGCGCCGGCGCTATTGGCCAATTGATGTATCATCAGCTGTGTCATACCAGCCCAAATCAACCGAGTCATGACGTCGTCTTAATTAGCCGCCAATCTCACACCCAGCTGCAGCCACTTAGGTTTACCGATATTAAAGGCCAGATCCATAATACTGATGCAGTGCTATTAGGCACCAAAGATCCTCGCCTTAATGAAGTCAAATTATTACTCGTGTGTGTTAAGGCTTATCAAGTTGAAGAAGCGCTTATACCACTGTTAAGTAAGTTATCACCTCAATGCCATATTATCTTGCTACATAATGGTTTAGGTCCTCACATTGCTGTGTCTACTGCCCTTAGACCATACCCAGAGCAAGGGTTAACTCTTGGTACAACATCTTTGGCCGCATTAGCAATAAATCAGTGGCATATTAAACATACAGGCGTTGGTGTAACGCAACTTGGCCATTACTGTGGGCATCCATTAGCAAATCATTTACACGCGCGCATTCAGGCAATAGCGAGCCAGGAGCAACCAGTTGAATGGCATCAGCCGGTATTAGCGGTGTTATGGCAAAAGCTGGCAGTAAACGCGGTCATTAATCCATTAACCGCATTACATCAATGCGCCAATGGTCAATTAGCTGATGATGAGTATCGAGAGCAAATAACGCTAATTATCAATGAGCTTGTCGCTGTCGCTCAATGCGATGGTATTGAGTTAGATCCAACCTTACTCACTGAACGAGTGTATAAGGTCATTGCGCTAACATCGGCTAACTTTTCGTCTATGTATCAAGATGTCACTCATCATAGAACAACTGAAATAGACTATATTAACGGCTATATTTGCCAACGCGCTCAACATCACAAACTTAATGTTCCAGTAAATCAATGTCTTGCTACTAAAGTTGCCTCACTGAGTTAACCCAATTAATTCCACATCACTAATATGGCTGCCAAGGCGATTAGCACTAGACCAGCAACATCGTTTATTTTTACTTTATCTTTAAGCCACAACGCGGCAATCATTAACGTAAAAAACACTTCAATCTGGCCAAGAGTTTTAACATAAGGCACAGCTTGCAAAGACATTGCACTGAACCATCCTATTGACCCAATGCAACTGGTAATACTGATTGATAAAGTGAGCTTTGGTCGTTGCCATAAGGCTGTTAATGTTGATTTGTCTTTTGCCAGTAAATAAGCAATGAGTACCATAGTTTGAATGCTAATCACCCACAGCAATACCCATGCAGCCCGATGAGTAAAAGGGCCTTCTAGCGTTAAACTGGCCTCGCGCACCCATAAAGATGTTAACGCAAAGGCAGTACCACAAGCCAAACCTAGCAAGACGGTGTTAATCGATAACTGTTTAAACCCTTGCTTACTGCTTAACAACATCACTGCAATGCCGCCAACAAGAACACCTATCCAACCTAATAATGACAGCTGCGTACCGAAAAAAAACACGCCTAAAATGGCGGCGACCAACGCCTCACTTTTTGCCAGCCCTGCCCCAATAGCAAAATTCTGCATTTTGAATAACTTAACCATTAAGCCTGTCGCCAATATTTGCATGGTTGACGCACCAATGACAAATCCCCAAAATGAGGAGCTAAAGTCAGGTAAAGCTGTCGGTTGATATTGATATAAACTGAATAAATACAGCGTCGCAATTGGGCCTGCCCAAATAAATCGCGCCAAGGTTACCCCAGCAACGCTAACCTCTTTACTCAGTTTACTCTGAAACGCATTGCGCCAAGCCTGCATAAATGCCGCGAGGAAGGTAAATAAAATCCACATCGTTAATTCCAAAAAGAAAAAGCCCTGACGTTGTAACAAGTCAGGGCTTATACAAGGGGCAACTAGATTACTGTTTACCGTGGATAAAAGACACTCATTGTGTGTCAAATTGATTAAAAATCAACTTACCCTAATTCAGAATCTAAAAACCTAGTTATTTACTGGTATCAATAAACTCAAATGATTTAACGAGTTCATCCACCGCTTTCATCTGAGTTAAATACTGTTCGAGCAAATGCAACGGCAAAGCACAAGGGCCATCACATTTGGCGTTATCTGGGTCTGGATGCGCTTCAATAAACAAGCCTGCTAAACCTAAGGCCATACCACTACGAGCAAGTTCTGTGGCTTGAGCACGACGACCACCAGCAGAGTCAGCTCGCCCACCTGGGCGCTGTAGTGCGTGAGTGGCATCAAAAATCACCGGATAACCGGTTTGTTTCATTTCATCCATACCAAGCATGTCAACCACAAGGTTGTTGTAACCAAAACTACTACCACGCTCACACAAAATAATCTTGTCGTTTCCGGCTTCATTAAATTTGGTGATGATATGACGCATTTCATGGGGCGCTAAAAACTGTGGCTTTTTCACGTTGATCACTGCGCCCGTTTTCGCCATCGCTACTACTAAATCGGTTTGACGAGCTAAAAACGCTGGCAACTGAATCACATCAACAACTTCTGCAACGGGTGCGCATTGATGCGTTTCATGTACGTCAGTAATTAATGGCACATTGAAGGTTGATTTAATTTCTTCAAAAATGCGTAACCCTTCTTCCATACCAGGGCCACGATAAGAATTAACCGACGAACGGTTTGCCTTATCAAATGAGGCCTTAAATACGTAAGGAATACCCAATTTTTGGGTTACTTCCACATAGTGCTCTGCAATAGACATGGCTAGATCGCGAGACTCAAGTACGTTCATGCCACCAAACAGAACGAATGGCTGGTCATTGGCAACCTTGATATTGTTAGCTAATTGAATAATTTTTTGATCCATTGGAACCTCTTTGCGCATTAACCTGCGACAACTTGTAATAACTGACCACATAGCCATGCCATGTAGGTACCTAATGCATAACCGAATACGGCCAATAACACCCCAACTGGCGCAAGGGCTGGGTGGAACGCTGCTGCAACAACAGGAGCGGAAGCCGCGCCCCCCACGTTAGCTTGACTGCCCACCGCCATATAAAACAACGGCGCTTTAATCAGTTTAGCCACAAATAGCATCAAGCCTGCATGTACAATCATCCACACAATGCCCACAAGGAAATAAATCGGTGTGTCCATTATTTTCGATACATCCATGTGCAAACCAATAGTGGCAACTAAAATGTATAAAAATGCCGACGCAATTTTAGAGGCTCCAGCGGCCTCAAGATGGCGAATAGGGCTAAACGAAAGGCCTAAACCGACTGTAGTTACAATCACCACTAACCAGAAAAATTTAGAGGTTAAGCTGTAATCTTCTGTCCAGGGATAATTAGCTTCAAAAAACGGCCCTAAGAAATCGGCAGCAAAATGGGCAAAACCTGTTACACCAAAACCAACGGCCACAATCATCATAATGTCGCGAAGTGACGGGATCCGCGAGTTTTCAGCGTGGTATTTTTCAACTTTTTGTTTAAGCGATTCAATTGCACTGGTGTCAGCACCGGTTTTGGCATCGATCTCTTTGGCTTTAGAAGCCATAAATAGCAACACCGCCATCCAAATGTTGGCCACAATCACATCGACTGTCACCATTACCGAGAAAATCTCACCACCAACCTCATAAATCTCTTTCATTGCGGCCTGGTTTGCACCGCCGCCAATCCAACTGCCTGCAAGAGTTGTCATACCGCGCCAAACGGCATCAGGGCCATTATTGCCAACCAAGCTTGGATCAATCATAGACACAAGTAACAAGGCAATAGGGCCACCAATTACAATACCTAATGTGCCGGTTAAAAACATGATTACCGCTTTAGGGCCTAGGCCTAAAATAGCTTTTAAATCGACACTTAAAATGAGCAATACCAAACAGGCTGGAAGCAAATAACGTGATGCAACAAAGTATAACTGTGATGCATGGCCATCAATAACGCCAAAGGTGTTAAGCAATGAAGGCAAGAAATAACATAACAGCAATGCAGGAATATATTTATAAAACTTTTGCCAAAATGGATGTGGCGACGAGCTGGTGTAAAACACAAACCCTAAAATAACGGCGAGTAAACCCAGTGCGGTGGCATCATTGCTCACCATAGCTGACGTGGTCATGCAGTATTCTCCCTTGCAAATGCAGTATTTATAATAGTTATAGGTACTTACTTTAACTGGCTTTTAAAAGCCTATTATTATGTTACGCTGCTTTACATACGTAAAACAGCGTGCGCCTAACTTAATGGTAAACCTGAGTATGTTGACTCAATTCTTTTAATTGAATCTTAACCAGTTCGATTACCGGATCATGTGGGCTTAAATCTATAAAATGTTGTAAATCAGACATCGCCACTTTAATACAGCCTAATTGCTGGGCAATAAAAGCGCGCTCACGATTGAGGTGAACATCATCAGGATGCCACTGCAATAATAAGTTACAACACTCCATTGCTGACTCAAACTTTTGATTAACAATACAACCTGCTTTTAACTCATGCAGCATTCGGCTAATCAAACGTTTTAAGGTAGCAGGTTTTAAATGGCTTGGTTTTAATTTAGCGGCATTACCCATTTCGCCACGCACTAACGCGTGCAGTTGGTGACGACTGAGCTCTTTACCGGTCAATGGATCATGGTATTTAACCACGTCATTAACCTGACTTTTGAGCACAGTATTGCCCGGAAGCAAGATAGCCTCAAGCGTTAAATCAAGTTGCTTTGCCAACAAAATCAGCAGTATAGACAAAGTCGTGCTGTTACCCTGGCGTTTAAGCACGCAATAACTTAAATCTGCGGCCTCAATACTAAAGTAGTTGTCACGAGCGCAAAAACCTAAGTCGTTGTAAAACCATTTAAATAAGCCTTGCAAACGCGATTGCTGGTCAACAACATAATGACTAAGCACAGCCCCGGCCATTTCATACCAAGCCCACATAGCAGGTTTAGATGCCGAAAAACCAAGGTGTTCAGAAAGTTCAAATGCAGTTTCTGGAATAGAAACTGCATCGTTGAGAAGATATTTTGCCATTAAACCCAATTAACCCATTAATACGACTTGTTTAAAATGAGCCAGCTTGGCCGCGAGCACTACCCAACCAATTGCACCGATAAACGCAAAAAACTTAAACAGTTTATTTCGGTTTGATTTAAGCGCCATAATCCCTAATGCAATGTAAGCCACCACACAGATGATTTTTTCGGTCATCCACGGGTCGACAAACGGATACTGTTTGATCATAAAGCAAAGCGTAAAGCCTGACAGTAGTAAAAAAGTATCAATGACATGCGGTGCCACTTTAACAAACTTTTTCTCCATGATTGGAGACTGACGTAAATGCAGCACAAAACGCACAACAAAAAAGGTCACACTTAATGCGACTAACAGCATGTGAGAGTGCTTTACTGCTGGATATAAACTGTAAAATGTTTCCATTGCTAAGTCTCTTAAGATAATAAATAAAATGGCGGCTAGTGTACTAGAACAGCTTTACGTATACCAATATCATGGTCTGTAAAAATATTCAGGGGAGTTGGCCGCGATGTGTAATTAGATAATCAATCGATCCATTGGCCTAAGGTACAACGGTCGTTACTACCAAAATCACGCACAGTAGCAACGTTTTGATAACCGAGTTCAATGAGTTTTTCACGCACTTTGATGGCTTGTTCATAACCATGTTCAAGCAACAGGTACCCACCAGCTAGCAAATGTGAACGCGCGGTATCGGCAATGTGAAATAAATCGGCGTAACCTTCGTCTGCTGCGGTTAAGGCGCTTTGTGGCTCAAAACGCACGTCCCCCATATTCAAATGCTCGTCAGCTTCATCGATATAAGGTGGATTAGAAACGATTAAGTCAAAGTCACGATGTTCAACGGCTGAAAACCAATTAGATTGAATAATTTCAACATCAGGTAGGTTCAAATTAGCACGATTTGCTTTAGCTAATTCAACTGCACCTGGCACATTATCAATGGCAGTAATACGCCACTTTGGACGCTCAGACGCCAGAGACAAGGCGATTGCGCCTGTGCCAGTACCTAAATCTAATACCTTAGCATTATGACGTAAGGTTAAATTCAGCGCCGTTTCAACCAAAATTTCAGTGTCGGGTCTTGGGATCAGTGTCGAATCATTAACAATAAAAGGGAGTGACCAGAATTCTCGCTCGCCAATGATATGTGCAACTGGCAAACCTGATTGGCGTTTAGCCACCATCTGGCTAAACGCTTTAAACTGATCTGTTGTGAGCTGCCGTTCAGGCCAAGTATATAAAAAGCTGCGGTTTTTATTCAAACAATGCAATAGCAACACCTCAGCATCTACGTGAGCAGATTCTGAAGTAGCCGCTAATTGTGAATAAGCCCATTGCAGGGCTTCAGCGATAGTTGAATACGAAGACTGAGACAAGTTCACTCCTTATTCGTCTGCAAGGGCTGCAAGCATATCAGCCTGATGTTCTTGCATGATGGGGTCAAGCAACGCATTTAAGTCACCTTCCATCACTTCATTTAAGCGATATAAGGTTAAGTTAATGCGATGATCGCTTACGCGCCCTTGTGGGTAGTTATACGTTCTGATGCGCTCAGAACGATCACCACTGGCAACCAGACTACGACGAGTCGACTCTTCGGCGCTACGGCGTTTTTCATCTTCAACAGCTTGAATTCGAGCTGCCAATACACTCATGGCTTGGGCACGGTTTTTATGCTGCGAACGTTGATCCTGACATTCAACAATAATGCCCGACGGAATATGGGTAATACGAATGGCAGAGTCGGTTTTGTTAACGTGCTGACCGCCCGCGCCTGATGCACGGAAAGTATCCACTTTAAGATCGGCAGGGTTAATCGAAATCGCTTCAGCTTCAGGGACTTCGTGCAGTACCACTACAGTACAAGCAGATGTGTGCACACGGCCTTGAGATTCGGTTTCAGGGACTCGTTGCACCCGGTGTCCGCCTGATTCAAATTTTAGTTTACCGTAGGCACCTTCGCCACTCACCTTGACAATGATTTCTTTAAAACCGCCATGCTCGCCTTCATTGAGGTTCATGACTTCCATTTGCCAACGGTTAGCTTCACAGTAGCGTGAATACATACGGTATAAGTCGCCAGCAAAAATCGCTGCTTCATCACCACCTGCACCAGCACGGATCTCAAGAAACGCGTTAGTGTCGTCGTTTGGATCTGTTGGCAATAACAAAATTTGTAATTCGGCTTCTAGCCTTTCAAGGATCTGCTTTGACTGCTTATACTCTTCTTGCGCCATTTCGCGCATGTCAGCATCGTCTTCTTCAAGCATTTCTTTGGCATATTCGAAGTCTTTTTGCGCTTGTTGAAATGCCTTAAAACTACTGACAACATCTTCAAGCTGTGAGTATTCTTTTGATAATGCACGGAAGCGGTCTTGATCCGCAATCACGCTAGCATCACTTAGTAATGCCAATACTTCTTCATTACGCTCAAGCAAGCCTTCTAGCTTGCGGATAACGGATTCTTTCATTTAGCTCGCTAACCTTAGTTTTTATCTAAACCAAGCGCAGTTCTTAATAAGCCCAACGTATTCAAATCGCCTTGACGACTGGCTGAGGTTAGCGATTGCGTAGGGGCGTGAATTAAGCGATTCGTTAGCCTATTTGCTAATTCGACTATCACTTGCTCACTGTCACCGCCCTGAGACAACTTGTTCAAGGCTCGCTCAACTAACTCATCTTTTATCGCCAAGCTCTGGCTGCGATATTCGCGAATACTGTCGACTGACTCTAAAGACCGGATCCACTCCATAAATAAGTGCGATTGTTCTTCAGTAATTAATTCTGCTTGCTCGGCGGCTTCCTTACGTGAAGCCATGTTCTGTTCAATAATGCTATGCAGATCGTCGACAGTATAAAGGAATGCGTCGTCTAACTCACCGACTTCTGCTTCAATATCTCTCGGAACTGCAATATCAACTAACAACATCGGTTGATGACGACGTTGTTTTAATGCTTTTTCAACCATTCCTTTACCTAAAATAGGTAAAGGACTTGCTGTAGAGGATATCACGATATCGGCTTTTGCGAGAAAGTCTGGTATTTGTTGTAAAGTAATTGCAGTGGCATTGAACTCTTCGCACATGGCTTGAGCACGCTCAATGGTTCGGTTTGCCACCACCATTGACGCGACGCCATTATCTTTTAAATGTTTCGCAACAAGCTCAATTGTTTCACCGGCACCAATTAACAACACTTTGGTTGTGCTTAACGACGAGAAAATATGTTTAGCCATGCTCACCGCAGCAAAAGCCACTGATACGGCTGCTGCACCAATTTCAGTATCTGTGCGAACTTTTTTGGCCACTGAAAACGTATTTTGAAACAGGCGATCTATTGTTGCGGCTGTGGTACCCGCCTCTTTGGCTTTAACAAATGCTTGCTTTACTTGCCCTAAGATCTGCGGCTCACCTAACACTAACGAATCAAGCCCTGAAGCTACACGCATTAAATGTTTAACCGCTACTTGTTCTTCATAGGCATAAATACACGGCATTAAATCATCATGATTGAGTTGATGATAATCTTCTAGCCACTCTATAATGTCTTGTTTTTCAGCATTATTACAGTAAAGTTCAGTGCGGTTACAGGTAGACACAATAACAGCCTCACCCGTGCGAGTGCGACTCGCCAAGCTTTTCATGGCGTCATGAATGCGGTCTGGAGAGAAAGCGACTTTTTCACGCAAATCTACCGTGGCGGTTTTATGGTTTATCCCGATTGCTACTAGGCTCATTTGACTGTATCAAGTTCTTTTCGGTAACGTTAATTAGGCTATTCTACTGAATTGAACCAACTAAAAACACAATTGGCTTAACAAAACCGAATAAATGTCTAAATTTTTATTTCTTAGATATAAAGCAATTATCTTATGGGTTAGATTAAAATCACATTAATTTTAGAAAAGCATTTTTACATCATAGCTTAAGCCCAGTATCATTAAGCCATCTTAAGCAACCGCTAGGCAAGCCATTGCGTTTATCCATATCCGCGTTACACACATCTGTTATTGTCATCCTGTTTTTGCTATCAGGTTGTACTATTACTCCGTCAGAGCAAATGACCCCTATAGATGTGAGCCAAGCTTCGCAAGCCAAAGCTTGGGAACTTCAAGGTAAAATTGCCGTTAAAACCGCAGAAGAAAAATTCAGTACCAATTTATATTGGTTACACCAACCAACTGCTAATGATTTACGCCTAACCACAGTATTAGGCACCACTGTGCTGGTATTAACCACCACAGAAGGCATGGCCACACTCGAAGTTGACGGAAAAACTTACCATGACAGAAATGCCCAAGAACTATTAACCGGTATTAGTGGCTGGTCCATTCCGTTAGACAACTTACCATTGTGGATTACAGGCCAAACGAGTAGCAAAGATGAGGTTGTAAGCTACAATTCTGATGGCACCATTAAACAACTTATTAGCAATGATCCACAAGCAGATTGGCATGTTACGTTTATGAGTTGGCAACAACAAAGTGGTGCCCCAGTACCTAAGCTATTAAAAATTGAACGTGATGATGTGCAAATAAAGATCCAAACAAACCAATGGACAGCGGTAAAGATCAACACCAAATAAGCACACGGTAAATTGATCTATCAACAAGGTAGTGAAAACATGAAATCAGCCAGCTCACTTAAATCAGTTGCCTCTAAAAGTTGGCCTGCGCCAGCAAAGCTTAATCTTTTTTTACACATCACAGGTCAACGGCCTGATGGCTACCACGAATTACAAACACTTTTTCAGTTTATTGACCATTGTGATTACCTGGACTTCCATGTAACAGAATCGGCCGATTTGGTGTTACATTCAAATCTTGGCGATTCTGTCGCTGACAGAGATAACTTAATTCTTAAAGCCGCAAAATCACTAAAACGTTACACCCAATATAAAGGTGGAGCGCATATTTGGTTAAATAAATTACTCCCTATGGGTGGAGGATTAGGTGGAGGTTCGTCTGATGCCGCCACCACATTAGTGGCGTTAAATGCGCTTTGGAATACCAATGTTTCTCGATCAAAACTTGCAGAAATAGGCTTGGCATTAGGTGCGGATGTACCTGTTTTTATTAATGGTTTATCAGCCTTTGCTGAGGGAGTGGGCGAACAACTTATTAACGTTCAACCTGCCGAGCCTTGGTACCTTGTCATTGTACCTAAAGTACATGTATCGACTAAAGAGATATTCCAAGATCCTGATCTGCCACGTAACACACCAAAATTAGACATGAGCAGTTTATTGACACAAAAATGGACTAATGATTGTCAGAAACTCGTCACAACTAAGTACCCTCAAGTTGCCAATGCCTTAAGCTGGCTGGTAGAATATGCGCCGTCAAGAATGACCGGAACTGGCGCATGCGTGTTCGGGGAATTTACACATTCGCAGCAGGCCCTAGATGCTTTAGCCGAATTACCGGCCGATATGCAAGGCTTTGTCGCAAAAGGGATGAACAAGTCACCGTTACTGACGCGGCTTGAGCAACTCTAACAACATATTTTTCTTCTGGGTCAGTTTTGAGTGATAACACGTAAAATTGATCTAGCCTTTAATAGTAAAGCAAACACCTGAGGTTCATAAAGTGCCCGACATCAAGCTCTTTGCTGGTAACGCTACCCCAAATCTAGCCAATAAGATTGCAGAACGTTTATTTTGTAAGCTTGGCGACGCAGTTGTAGGCCGTTTCAGCGACGGTGAAATCAGTGTTCAAATAAACGAAAATGTACGTGGTGCGGATGTATTTATCATCCAATCTACTTGCGCACCAACTAACGATAACCTCATGGAGCTTATTGTAATGGTTGATGCTCTTCGTCGTGCGTCTGCTGGTCGTATTACTGCCGTTATTCCTTACTTTGGTTATGCTCGTCAAGACCGCCGCGTGCGCAGTGCCCGTGTGCCTATCACCGCTAAAGTTGTTGCAGATTTTTTGTCTAGCGTTGGTGTTGACCGAGTATTAACATGCGACCTACACGCTGAGCAAATCCAAGGTTTCTTCGACGTACCAGTAGATAACGTGTTTGGTAGCCCTGTGTTACTTGAAGACATGCTAGCTAAAAAGCTTGAAAACCCAGTTGTGGTTTCGCCAGACATTGGTGGCGTTGTTCGTGCGCGTGCGGTTGCCAAGCTATTAGATGATTCAGATCTTGCGATTATCGATAAGCGTCGCCCACAGGCCAACGTTGCACAAGTTATGCACATTATTGGTGATGTACAAGGGCGTGACTGTATTATTGTTGATGACATGATCGACACAGGCGGTACGCTATGTAAAGCAGCTGAAGCCTTGAAAGAGCATGGTGCTAACCGCGTATTTGCATATGCAACTCACCCTGTCTTTTCAGGTAATGCAGCTGAAAACATTGCAAATTCAGTCATCGATGAAGTGATCGTAACCGACACAGTACCTTTAAGCCCAGAAATGCTTAAAGTGGATAAAGTGACTCAACTGACCATGTCAGCTGTACTTGCTGAAGCCATCCGCCGTGTTAGCA
The DNA here is from genome assembly GCF_019931735.1 of Shewanella inventionis. Lineage (NCBI taxonomy): Bacteria > Pseudomonadati > Pseudomonadota > Gammaproteobacteria > Alteromonadales > Shewanellaceae > Shewanella > Shewanella inventionis. The sequence continues at coordinate 4,328,428 of NZ_CP082926.1, forward strand.
ACGAAGAGTCTATCTCTGCGATGTTCCGCCACTAATATTGCCTTCAATTAGTCGCACACTAAAACGCACTCATTGAGTGCGTTTTTTATTGTCTCGATTATGCAGATAATGCCTGCGGCTGCATACCATGTTGGGCATGAAAGGCAACTGGCGATAACTCATCTTCATTACCTTGTTGAAAATTACCTGGTTGCAAATTAACTCGTTGCAAAAATGCATTCCCAGCAGCAACACCAGAGCGATAGTCTTGTCGCAAATCAGCATCGGTACTGCCAAGTAATTTGCTCTGCAAAGTGTCATCAGCAAAAATTTGCACTATTTCGACACCAGCAGGCGGATTAGCCATAAACGCAAGCTCTTCCTGATAAGCTTGTTCATGCTGTACTAGGTAATCAATGGTTTTAGGGCAATAACCTGAGACACAAATCCACGATTTAAGCTTATGCACCCACGCTGATTGCGCTTGAAAGTCAGCGTTTACCGTGCGGATCACCACAATTTTGCGCGCACCACGCTGATAAGCCTCTCGCACCGGTAATGGCGCAGCTAAGCCACCATCTAAAAAGAAGTCTTCTTGTATTGATGAAGTTTGCTCTGCAGATTGATTTGCCGCATCTGACGCCAACCATGGCGTTAACTTAACACCCTGCTTATAAAGGAACGGTAACGCACTTGATGCCTTTAACAGTTCGCGCCAGTGGTTACTATCATCACTAGGACTTAAAAAGTATCCTTGACGGTCTCTGGCATTGGTTGCAGTAATTAATAATTGTCGCTGCCCTAACGTTTTACTGGCGGTTTCAAAGTCTAATGCAAAGCTGCCACGTGTGGTTTTATCAAAGTACCAATCTAAATCCACCACATGACCACCAACAAGACCACGACCTAACTGGTAAAAACGTTTATGTCGCGATAAGCCGCGAATTAATCGCTTTGCATAGCCTTTTTGTCTGGCTAAAAAGCTGGTGAGGTTTTGCGATCCGGCAGAGGTACCAATAAATAAATCAAATGGGTCAAACTCAGCATCTAGCCACGCATCAAGTACCCCTGCAGTAAAAATACCGCGCTGACCACCACCCTCAGCAATGAGTGCAGTCATGGGCGCGGATCCTTGCTTAGCAGAAGTGAATGGTGAGTAGTCTTGGGTGTTCATAGTTGACCTGATACTAATAATTAATTGCATAAGGTCATTCTAAACAACGATGGCGTGGTTGGATAACCGATAGAATCAATTGTGTTAATAGGAAAAGACTATCGATACTTCACAAACACTAAAAAATACAAAGCAAAAAGCCCGTCATAAAGACGAGCTTTTTAGAATTTGGCTGGGGTACCAGGATTCGAACCTGGGGATGCCGAGATCAAAACCCGGTGCCTTACCGCTTGGCGATACCCCAATAATTTGTTTATTTATTATTTTTATTGTGGATCAAGAAGGTAAATCTATTTGACTCAATTTGATGGTACGGGAAGAGAGACTTGAACTCTCACACCTTGCGGCACCAGAACCTAAATCTGGCGTGTCTACCAATTTCACCATTCCCGCATCAAATTTTAACTTTGAGTATACCCTAATTATAACAAGAGTAAACTTTGACTTCTACAGGCAATAAGCAATCACTTAATGTTAAGACCTTACTCTACCCTGTAAAAATGGTAGCAATAGCGGGACTTGAACCTGCGACCCCAGCATTATGAGTGCTGTGCTCTAACCAACTGAGCTATATTGCCAAAGATGGCTGGGATACAAGGATTCGAACCTTGGAATGCCGAGATCAAAACCCGGTGCCTTACCGCTTGGCGATATCCCAATAATCTTTTTCTAACTAATAAATGGCTGGGATACAAGGATTCGAACCTTGGAATGCCGAGATCAAAACCCGGTGCCTTACCGCTTGGCGATATCCCAATCAAACTTGTTGAAATGCCCGCTTAACTAAGCCAGCGTTTCTAATTAATGGTACGGGAAGAGAGACTTGAACTCTCACACCTTGCGGCACCAGAACCTAAATCTGGCGTGTCTACCAATTTCACCATTCCCGCACTACGCTCTAGTTTTACATCTTGAGTAAGATGTGCAAAGTAATGGTAGCAATAGCGGGACTTGAACCTGCGACCCCAGCATTATGAGTGCTGTGCTCTAACCAGCTGAGCTATATTGCCACTACTTTTTTGCAATCCCTCTTGGCGAGGAACGGGGCGTATTATGCTTATTCAGGTTATCGAGGTCAACTGGTTTTTTTCGCTATTTTCATCAATTCGTATTGTTCGGCTATAACTTCACCAAACTGGATGCCGAATCGACAAAAAAACCAATTAATCTCCCCCTAATCTGACTTTACGCCCCATCACTATCTTAAATAACGCTTACACGTTAAATAAGAAATGCATTACGTCGCCGTCTTTAACGATATACGTTTTACCTTCTACACGCAATTTGCCAGCTTCTTTTGCACCGGCTTCACCTTTGTAGGTAATAAAATCACTATAAGCCATTACTTGCGCACGAATAAAGCCGCGCTCAAAGTCTGTATGGATAACACCAGCAGCCTGCGGCGCAGATGCACCAACCGGAACGGTCCAAGCACGAACCTCTTTTACGCCTGCAGTAAAATATGTTTGCAGATTCAGTAACTCGTAACCTGCACGAATAACACGGTCTAAACCTGACTCTTCTAGGCCTAGATCAGCCATAAACTCAGCACGGTCCTCTGCTTCCATTTCAGCAAGCTCTGACTCAATAGCGGCACAAACAGGCACCACAATTGCATTTTCTGTTGCAGCAATGGTACGCACAACATCTAAGTGTGGGTTATTTTCAAATCCATCTTCAGCAACGTTAGCAATGTACATTGTTGGTTTCATGGTTAAGAAGTTTAAGTAAGCAACGGCTGCTTTTTCTTCTTTAGTTAACTCCATTGAGCGCAACATTTTGCCTTCATCTAAAACAGGGCGCATTTTTTCAAGTACGCTCACTTCAAATTTAGCATCTGAGTCACCACCTTTGGCGCGTTTAGCTTGACGTAAAATAGCACGTTCACACGAGTCAAGGTCAGCTAAAGCAAGTTCAGTGTTAATAACTTCAATATCGCCCGCTGGGTCAATCTTGTTTGCCACATGAACAATGTTTGGGTCTTCAAAACAACGCACCACATGGCCAATGGCGTCTGTTTCACGAATGTTTGCTAAGAACTTATTACCTAAACCTTCACCTTTAGAGGCTCCTGCAACTAAACCTGCAATGTCTACAAACTCCATTGTGGTAGGTAATATGCGTTGTGGTTTTACAATTTCAGCTAACGCGTCAAGACGTGGGTCTGGAACAGGCACCACACCAGTATTTGGTTCAATCGTACAAAACGGAAAGTTTGCCGCTTCAATACCCGCTTGTGTTAACGCATTAAACAGCGTTGATTTACCCACGTTTGGCAAACCAACAATGCCGCATTTAAAACCCATATGCTTACCTTTATATATGTAGAATTATCCCACTGGATAATGATGTCGAATAAGGTGTTAAAACAAAACTAGCTGTGCTTATTCTGCTTTAAACGAATGTAATCTGTGCATGGCTTTCACCATGTCTTGTTTGAATAAAATCTCAGTAGCACGCACGGCTTCATCAATAGCAGCGTTTATAAGCTCTTGCTCTGCTGCGGGCGCTTTACCTAGCACATAACCGCTGACTTTATTTTTATCGCCTGGATGGCCAATGCCAATACGCAAACGATGGAAATTTTTGTCGTTTCCCAAACTGGCAATAATGTCTTTTAAGCCATTATGCCCGCCATGCCCACCGCCTAACTTAAATTTAGCGACACCGGGATCCATGTCTAATTCATCATGGGCCACTAAAATCTCTTCAGGCAAAATGCGGAAAAAATTGGCCAATGCAGCGACAGATTTACCGCTTAAATTCATAAATGTTGTTGGGATCAACAAACGGACATCTCTACCATGCAATATCGCACGAGCAGTGACACCAAAATATTTACTGTCAGCAACCAAAGGAGCGTTACAAATACGCGCTAACTCTTGCACGTACCACGCCCCCGCATTATGGCGAGTTTGTGCATATTCAGCACCAGGGTTTGCCAGCCCAACAATCAATTTAATGTTACTCATTACAACCTAATCTGTTTATCCGCAATAAACCTGTCGGCAACTTAACCCCCAATCAAGCGAGGTTGCAAGCGCATACATGATGCAAAACGCGGCATTTTAGCATTCAAATGGCTTGTCAACAAACCACAAGTTTAGCGGATGCAGACCTAAGGGGGTGCTAGTTCAATCCAAGAGCATACTTTAATACTTTACGTTTTATGGGGGAGTCGATATTGGCCAGTTTTAATGCACCATTACGCATTAATTTAAGTGGGAGTAAGTCATTGCTAAAACTGGCATAAAAGGCGTCCATCGCGGTCATCATGAGTTGATTATCATAATAACGCGACTGTTGATAACGCTTTAATACTGGCGCTTGCCACCACGCTTCATTACGACAAATTGCATTAGCCACTTGCGCCACCAACACATCAACGTCTTTAAAGCCGATATTGACTCCCTGGCCAGCAAGGGGATTAATGGTATGGGCCGCATCACCAATAATGACCAGGTTATCCTGGTAATAACGCTGGGCATGTCGGCGAGTTAACGTAAAACTGCCGCTGCTTTGAACGCTAAAGTTAGGATCTAATCTTGATGGGAAATGCTTTTTGATTTGTTCAGCCAATTGCAACTGACTTAATTGTGATAACTGCTTAATACGATTTGCATCGTCGTACCACACTAATGATGCATTATGACCTGGAAGGGGTAATAAACTTCGTGGACCAGCGGGAGTAAATTGTTGCCAGGTAACTGATTGCTGCTCAGTTTGAGTATGAATATTAATTAGCATTGCTGATTGAGCATAATCCCAACCTGTCACTCCTATTCCTGCCCATTGGCGCACTTGAGAGTTTGCACCATCAGCACCAACAAGTAACCTTGTGCGCAATACCAAGCCATTATCTAAGCTAATCTCAATTGCGTCCATCTCGCTGCTGCGAGTAAATTGATTTACTTTATTTGGACAAAGCAGATCAACATTATCCATGCAATTTATTTGATTCCACAAACTCAGTTGGATAAGACGATTTTCAAAAAAATACCCCAGGCGCGCCTGACCAACTTGCTCCGCTGTAAATGAGGTTAAACAACCGTCCATTTCCCAGGTTTCTAATCCGGTATATGGTGCATGACGCATGGTTAATAACGCTTCCATAACACCTAAACGAGTTAACAGCTGCTCGGTTGCCACACTGATAGCTGAAACTCGTACATCTAATGGTTGCTCAGGATCGTAATCTTGCACAGCACGGGCTTCAATCACTGCGACTTTTAATCCAAGCTGCCCAAGACCAATGGCGGAGGCAGCGCCCACCATACCACCGCCAACAATCACGGCATCGTAAGCAGTTGAAGATTGAGTATCCCTAGTGTCTCGAATGTCTTGCATCGTATCGATATCCATAAAAAGTAACTGAGTATTTTCGCGGCTAAAAGGTCCAAGCATGCTGTAAGAGCACTTAATAGGCCACTTATCAAAATAGATGGCTCACCAGCCAACGCCTAAGCTTAAGTCATCTTGTTCGACAAACCCATTTGTAATGCGATTAATTATGCCCTATATCCACAAAACACGGAAAGGTTTAGCCAAGTTTATCGTGCCCCCCACTAAAACGGCTGCCTCCCCAGGCTAAAGAACACGGTTAAATAGGCTTTTTATGTGTATATTCAGAATGTTTTGCCTAATCGCTTAAAACATTACATTTTGAAGGGGTATCAAAAACTTTACCGCTAAACGAGCGAAACTTGCACTAGTGCTAGCCAGAGCGCCCGACAACAGGTAAAATATCGCGCTATTTTTACTGTTGTTTACTGGCGAGCACTGATGAGTAAAAAACTTCATATTAAAACCTGGGGCTGTCAAATGAATGAGTATGACTCATCAAAGATGGCTGATTTATTAGACGACTATCAAGGGTACACCTTGACCGAAGACGCGAGCGAAGCAGACGTATTGCTGCTCAATACTTGCTCTATTCGTGAAAAAGCACAGGAGAAGGTTTTCCATCAGCTAGGGCGTTGGAAAACCTTAAAAGACAAAAATCCAAACCTCATTATCGGTGTGGGTGGTTGTGTTGCTTCACAAGAAGGTAAAGCCATTAAAGATCGCGCTCAATGCGTTGACATTATTTTTGGCCCTCAAACCTTACATCGCTTGCCTGAAATGATCGAACAGATCAAACGTGGCGAAAAAGCGGTTATTGATATTAGCTTTCCTGAAATCGAAAAATTTGACCGTCTGCCTGAACCTCGTGCTGAAGGCCCAACGGCGTTTGTGTCGATTATGGAAGGTTGCAGCAAATACTGCTCTTTCTGCGTAGTACCTTATACACGTGGTGAAGAGGTGAGCCGCCCATTAGACGACATCATTCTTGAAGTCGCGCAATTAGCAGCTCAAGGTGTACGCGAAGTCAATTTACTTGGCCAAAACGTTAATGCATACCGCGGCGCCACTCACGATGATCAAATTTGTACATTCGCAGAGTTATTACGCTTAATCGCCTCGATTGACGGTATCGATCGTTTACGCTTTACCACCAGCCATCCGATTGAGTTTACTCAAGATATTATTGATGTGTACGAAGACACGCCTGAACTTGTAAGCTTTTTACACTTACCAGTGCAATCAGGTTCTGACCGTATTTTAACCCAAATGAAACGCGGTCATATGGCAATTGAATACAAGTCAATCATTCGCCGTTTACGCAAAGCGCGTCCAGACATTCAAATTAGTTCTGACTTTATTATCGGCTTCCCTGGCGAAACCGCTGAAGACTTTGCAGACACCATGAAGTTAATTGAAGACGTGGCATTCGATCACAGCTTTAGCTTTATTTACAGCGCCCGCCCTGGAACACCAGCAGCAGATCTCCCCGATGATGTAAGTGAAGACGAAAAGAAACAACGTTTAGCCATTTTACAAGACCGCATCACCCAACAAGCGATGCGTTACAGCCGTCAAATGTTAGGCACGGTTCAACGTATTTTAGTTGAAGGTCCTTCAGTAAAGAATCCAATGGAGCTTCGCGGTCGTACTGAAAACAATCGTGTAGTGAACTTTGAAGCACCACACACTCACATTGGCAGTTTTGTTGATGTGAAAATTGTCGATGTATATACCAACTCACTACGTGGCGAATTTATTCGTGGCGAAAGTGAAATGGACTTACGCCGCAGTTTACGTCCGTCTGATATTTTAGCAAAACACAAACAAGATGATGTTTTGGGTGTGACCCAATTTAAGCCATAAATCAGCTTGATTAAGAATGCAAAATAAAGGCGGCTAGTCCGCCTTTATTTTTGCCAAAAATTAGGCGTATTATGGTAATTCAATAAAGACACTCGTAAACTGAGGTCATACAATCTATTTTCTTTTTTGTTGTTACAAACTAATCACTGGAGCCTTATTTGACCACTAAAGTCACTACCATGAACTTGTATCTTGAACCATCAGATACACGCCGTTTAGCCTCATTATGTGGCCCATTTGATGACAATATCAAACAGCTTGAACGTCGTTTAGGCGTAGAGATAATCCATAAAAACAACCACTTTACTATTGTTGGTTTGCCGCGTAATGCCTTAAATGCTAATAATTTATTACGTCAACTGTATATCGAAACCCAAACCGTCAAAGGCAGCACTCCAGATTTAGAACCCGAAGTTGTCCACCTAGCCATTCAAGAAGCAATCAATCTTGAAGCAGAGCAAGAGTCAGATGACAGCAGCATTCACATCAAAACCAAACGGGGTGTTATTAAGCCTCGCACGCCAAATCAAAGCGTATACATGCACAATATCACCCGCCATGATATTAGTTTTGGTATTGGCCCTGCTGGTACAGGTAAAACCTATTTGGCCGTAGCCGCAGCAGTCGATGCTTATGAGCGCCAAGAAGTACGTCGTATTTTACTAACCCGCCCAGCGGTTGAAGCGGGTGAAAAACTGGGATTCCTACCAGGCGATTTAAGCCAAAAAGTCGACCCTTACTTACGCCCGCTTTATGATGCGCTGTTTGAAATGATGGGCTTCGAGAAAGTTGAAAAACTCATTGAACGCAGTGTTATTGAAGTCGCTCCACTTGCTTATATGCGCGGCCGCACGCTCAATGATGCATTCATTATTTTGGACGAAAGCCAAAACACCACAGTAGAGCAAATGAAAATGTTCTTAACTCGGATTGGTTTTAATTCACGAGCAGTGATTACCGGTGACATCACTCAAATTGACTTACCACGCAGCCAAAAGTCTGGTTTACGCCACGCAATTGAAGTTCTGAGTGAAGTGCCAGAAATCAGCTTTAACTTCTTTATTGCGCAAGATGTAGTCCGTCATCCAGTGGTTGCGCGTATTGTTGAAGCTTATGAAGCATTTGAGCAAAAAGAACAGATTGAGAAGGCGGCAAAAGAGCAAGCTTACCGCGAACGCGAGCAAAAACGTCAGCAGCAAGAAAACCAGGAGTCGGCACAATGAGCCCACACGAGATATTGCTAGATCTGGACTTACAAATTGCAGCCGAAAATGTAAACATTCCAACCCAAGCTGAATTTGAAGCTTGGGTACGAACGGCCATCGGCCAAACCATGCCAGAGGTTGAACTGACCATACGGATTGTTGACATTGTCGAAAGCCAGCACCTTAACTTAACCTATCGTGGCAAAGACAAACCCACTAACGTGTTGTCGTTTCCCTTTGAGGCGCCACCTGAAGTGGAACTGCCTCTATTAGGTGATTTAGTCATTTGTGCAACGGTCGTTGAACAAGAAGCTATCGAGCAAAATAAACCCTTAAATGCCCATTGGGCACACATGGTCATACACGGCTGCTTGCATTTACTAGGTTATGACCATATTATCGACGAGGAAGCCGATGAGATGGAGTCATTAGAGACCCAACTTGTTGAAGGCTTAGGTTTTTCAGACCCCTATAAGGAAGCATAAATAAGCATGGTATATCTTATAGATAGCCTTGTTTAGAGAAATATTATGAGTGACGATATCCCCCCGAGTACAAACGCCCACAAGAGAAGCTGGTTCGACAAAATCAACCAACTATTTCAGGGCGAACCTCAAAATCGCGAAGACTTAGTTGACGTCATTGCAGGCGCTGAAATGCGCGACCTGATAACCGAAGACACTCGCGAAATGATTAAAGGTGTATTAGAGGTTTCCGACCTGCGTGTACGCGACATCATGATCCCGCGGTCACAAATAGTAACCATTCAAGTCGACTCTAGTGTCGAACAACTGCTAGAAACAGTTATCGACTCAGGTCATTCTCGCTTCCCGGTTGTCAATGAAGACAAAGATCATATCGAAGGTATCTTGCTAGCCAAAGATTTGATCAAGTACGGTTTCAAACAATCGGATGAACCCTTCACACTCGCTCAGGTGATCCGCCCAGCCGTGGTCGTGCCAGAAAGCAAACGCGTTGATGTACTACTCAAAGAGTTTCGCTCGCAACGTTATCATATGGCCATTGTAGTGGATGAATACGGTGGTGTGTCTGGATTAGTCACTATTGAAGATATTTTGGAAGAAATCGTTGGCGAAATCGAAGACGAATTTGACCATAACTCGGTAGAAGATACTGAAATTAAAAAACTCAGTAACACTGTGTTTATGGTGAAAGCCTTAACTGAAATCGACGATTTTAATGAAGCCTGTGGGACAAGCTTTAGCGATGAAGAGTTTGATACCGTTGGCGGTTTAGTGTCGCATGCCTTTGGTCATCTACCAGAGCGTAATGAAAGTATTGTTATCGACAATATTGAATTCAAAGTCATCAACGCAGATAACCGCCGTTTAGTGCAACTTCGTGTTAAGCTACCCGACCCCAACCTTAGCGAAGAATTCGACGACTAAATCGTGTTAAACAATCAATCTGTATACTCTAACTTGAGTATTGTCAGTCTGGTGACAGCATTTATTGCTGGCGCCAGCACTGCGTTATCTTTTGCGCCCTATGAAATTTGGGCCGCATACCCACTCGCGCTGACTTTTGCGCTATGGCAAAGCAAACCATTAAATGCAAAACAAAGCCTGTATTACTGGCTCAGCTTTGGATTTGGCTGTTTTGTTGTTGGTATCAGCTGGGTACATGTCAGCATAGACACCTTTGGTGGTATGCCCATTTTTGTGTCTATGGCATTAATGGCTATCTTGGCGCTTTATTTAGCTATTTATCCTGCAATTTGCGGCTATTTACTCAAAAAGCTATCTCAAAAAGAGCGCTATACCTTATCGCCAATCTTACTGTACCTAGGCTTATTTCCTGCATTGTGGGTATTAACAGAATGGCTACGCGGTTGGGTGCTAACAGGATTTCCGTGGATATGGGCAGGTTACAGCCAAACCGCTGGACCATTAAGTGAATTAGCCAGTTTTATTGGCGCACTTGGGTTAAGCTTTGTCGTCGCTCTTGTTGCTGGAGCATTAATGCTGCTAACACAAAAGCGGGCATTACCAGCGTTAATCATATTTCCTGTTTTAGTATTAAGCGCTTGGGCAGCACCGCAGCTCAACCCGATTTCTGCCAGCGGTAAAACGGTAAAGGTGGCGTTAGTCCAAGGTAACATTCCACAAAGTATGAAGTGGGAACCTGAAGCGCTTTGGCCTACCATGCTAAAATACATGGATCTTACTCGCGCTCAATTTGATGAAACCTCAAGCGTTGATATCGTCATTTGGCCAGAAGCCGCCATACCCGCTCCAGAAGCCATGGTTGAAGATTTTTTAGCTAATGCAAATCAAGTTGCTAACATCAATAACATGGCCATTATCACTGGAATAATTAGCCACCAGCAACAAGACTTTTATAATTCGCTGATTGTATTAGGTAATCATAATAAAAAGCAGCAACAAGGTGCTGATTACCTTGGCGATGGCAGCAATGAGTTTAAAAAACACCATTTGTTGCCTATTGGTGAATTTGTGCCCTTTGGTGATTTACTTCGCCCCATTGCACCTTTTTTTAATTTACCAATGTCATCATTTCAACGAGGTGACTACACACAGAAAAACCTTACCGCTGTCGGTTACCATATTGCGCCGGCTATCTGTTATGAAATCGTATTCCCAGAACAAGTTAGAGCAAGTGTAACTAATCAAACCGATATGTTACTCACCGTCTCAAATGATGCTTGGTTTGGTGCATCGAATGGGCCATTACAGCATATGGAAATCGCTCAAATGCGCGCCATCGAAATGGGTAAACCACTATTACGAGGCACAAATAACGGTGTTACTGCGATTGTAGATCCCCGAGGGCGAATAACAGATGCCATTCCACAATTTGAGACTGGTGTGCTGGTTGCAGAAGTCCCACTTTACAAAGGGGAAACCTGGTTTAGAAAAATAGGTCAATACCCCCTACTGATATTATGTGGATTGCTGTTAATGATAGCTGTGGTCAATTATTTACGTAAATAATCTACGTAAACAATCTACGTAAACAATCCACATAAATGTACATCTTCCATAATAGGTTATCTCATTGAGGTAACCTATTTTTTTATCCTCCAGTTTATCATCGATTAAATATTGAACTATATCCACCTAAGCATCGTAATACACGTTACACAGCAACGGAGGCGATTATGCAACTACCAGAAATAAAGTCAGCCATTAGCCAGCAGGCCCAGCACCCAACCATTATCAGTTATGCTGATTCAAACCATTATTTATTGGGTATAGAAGATGAACAAGGGAACTTTAAAAGTGCTCGTGATAAAACGGGTAAATTAATGAGCCTTAATTCCATTACACAAGCAAAAGAGCTGCTTAAACAACATGGAATTCATTACGCCATGATAGAGATCCAAACGGCTTATGATGAAATGATCGGTAACAGCAGTAGTCATCATTGCCGTTACCGAGTCGAGTTTTAACCAAACTAGGGCCTTTATGGTGTGAGTGGCTCGCGTGAAAATTCATCAAAGTCACATTTAGGGCAATCGGGGATTACCCCAGGAAAATCGATTTGCATTTCGTGACCACACTTATTGCACTTCAACTTTCCTTGGTTAATGATTTCCCCAGACTTATAAACCCCATGATGCTTAAAATCTTGCAGTAACTCGTGCCACTCAACCTGGCTTCTGTCAGTTATTTCACTGAGCCACCGCCATAACGTGTTCTCAATACCAATAACCGTTGGACTAAAACTAAAATTATCGGCGTTTTTTTCATTTAAAAAGTCTGCGATGTCTCGCTTTAAAAATTCTTCTACTAGAGCTAACTCTTCTTCATCGGCATTTGATTTTAGTTGTAAATATGCTTTTCCTTGAGTAACAGATTTAAACAAACTTTTAGCTGTCAATGAGTTATCTTTATCGAACGTGGTTTTAACCTGTTCAAATAGTGATTGATATAAGGCTAATAGTGCTGAACTTTTTCCACTCATAAGTAATACTCCTTAATACGCACCTTTTTAATAGATCACTTCTGGTTTATTCTATGCAGTTATAAATCGCGCTGTTGAGCGTTAGATCAAACAATGGGCGGCATGGCCGGAAATAGATTGATGCAAGAGCAATATAATCCCTCAGAAATTGAAGCCATAGTGCAAAAGCACTGGCAAGAACATAAAACCTTTGAAGTGACTGAAGATGAAAGCAAAGAAAAGTTCTATTGTCTTTCTATGTTCCCGTATCCTTCAGGTCGTCTTCACATGGGCCACGTCCGTAACTACACCATAGGTGATGTTGTGGCTCGTTACCAACGTTTGCAAGGTAAAAATGTGTTGCAACCGATTGGCTGGGACTCATTTGGTTTGCCAGCAGAAAACGCCGCAATCAATAATAAGACTTCGCCAGCACCTTGGACATACGAAAATATCGACTACATGAAAAACCAGCTTAAATTATTAGGCTTTGGTTATGACTGGAGCCGTGAAATAGCCACTTGTACGCCTGAGTATTATCGTTGGGAGCAATGGTTTTTCACTAAGTTGTATGAAAAAGGCTTAGTTTACAAAAAAACCTCATCAGTAAACTGGTGTCCAAACGACGAAACTGTACTGGCTAACGAGCAAGTACAAGACGGTTGTTGCTGGCGCTGTGACACTGAAGTGGTGCAAAAAGAAATTCCGCAATGGTTTATTAAAATTACTGACTACGCGGAAGAACTGCTTAACGACATCGACACATTAGATGGCTGGCCTGAACAGGTTAAAGCCATGCAGCGTAACTGGATTGGCCGCAGTGAAGGTATAGAAATGACCTTTGCGGTAGCAGACAGTGACGCAAGTTTTGATATCTATACCACTCGCCCTGACACATTAATGGGTGTGACCTATGTTGCCATTGCAGCGGGTCACCCACTTGCAATTCAAGCGGCAGAGAACAACCCGCAGTTGGCGGCGTTTTTAGAAGAATGCAAAAACGCTGACACCACAGAAGCCGCCATGGCCTCTATGGAGAAAAAAGGCGTGGCAACGGGCTTAAACGCCGTGCACCCTATTTCAGGCAAGCTTGTGCCAATTTGGGTTGCTAACTTTGTGCTAATGAATTACGGCACAGGTGCAGTGATGTCAGTGCCTGCCCATGATCAACGTGATTATGAGTTTGCTACCAAGTACAACCTAGCCATTGAAGCTGTAATTAAACCGCTTGAAGGTGAGTTAGACGTCAGCAAAGAAGCTTTCACAGAAAAAGGCGTGGTATTTAATTCTGGCAACGCATTCCCAGAATTAGACGGCTTAGAGTTTCAAGCCGCATTTGACACCATCGACGCTCGCTTAACCGCTGAAGGTAAAGGTAAACGTCAGGTTAACTATCGTCTACGCGATTGGGGTGTTTCTCGTCAACGTTACTGGGGTGCGCCTATCCCAATGGTAACCCTGGCTGACGGTACTGTGATCCCAACACCAGAAGAGCAACTGCCGGTTATTCTTCCAGAAGATGTGGTGATGGACGGGATCCAAAGCCCAATTAAAGCCGATAAAGCCTGGGCAGAAACCACAGTCAATGGCCAAGCTGCACTTCGCGAAACCGATACCTTTGATACCTTTATGGAATCATCTTGGTACTACGCGCGTTACTGTAGCCCACATGCTGATGAAATGTTAGATCCAGCTAAAGCCAATTACTGGTTACCGGTTGATCAATACATTGGTGGTATTGAACACGCGTGTATGCATTTACTTTACTTCCGTTTCTTCCACAAGTTATTGCGTGATGCCGGTTTAGTGAACAGTAATGAGCCAGCCAAACAGTTATTAACTCAAGGCATGGTATTAGCTGACGCTTACTACTACACCAACGATAAAGGCGCTCGTATTTGGGTGTCGCCATTAGACGTAACCGTAGAAGAAAAAGACGACAAAGGCCGTATTCTTAAAGCGGTAGACAATCAAGGTAACGAACTGGTTTATACCGGTATGTGCAAGATGTCTAAATCAAAAAATAACGGTATCGACCCACAAGTGATGGTTGAAAAATACGGTGCTGACACTGTCCGTTTATTTATGATGTTTGCCTCACCTCCAGAGCTAACACTTGAATGGCAAGAGTCTGGCGTTGAAGGCGCGCACCGCTTTATTAAGCGTTTCTGGAAACTGGCTAGCGACCATGTAACAGCAGGTCCTACTGAAGCACTTGATACCAGCAAATTAACCGCTGATCAAAAAGCACTACGCCGTGAATTACATAAAACAATTGCTAAAGTCAGCGATGACATTAGCCGTCGTCAAATGTTTAACACAGCAGTTGCCTCAATCATGGAATTGATGAATCACCTGCTAAAAGCACCACAAGAAAGTGCACAAGACCGTGCCTTGCTAACTGAAGCGCTCAGTGCTGTGACACGCCTGCTTTACCCAATCGTGCCACACATTGCCTTTACCGTGTGGAAAGAGCTAGGTAATGCAAACAACATCGAAGACAGCCGCTGGCCAGAAGTCGACGAATCCGCATTAGTTGAAGACAGTAAACTGATTGTGGTTCAAGTTAACGGTAAAGTGCGTGCAAAAATCACTGTTGCAGCAGATGCATCAAAAGAAGATGTTGAAGCACTTGGCATGAGTGATGAACACGTACAAAAGCACACTGAAGGCCTAAGCATTCGTAAAGTAATTTACGTGCCAGGCAAACTGTTGAGCATTGTCGCAAACTAAAAGACTACGCCCTGTGAGCGTGTTTAACGCTCACGGGGCGTCATCTATCATAAAGTACGCGATAAGTGTTTTATGTTATTCCGTACATATACAAGGACGCCTCTCCTCACTATGCTAGCCAATAAAATCTGTTTAGCCATAATGACAATGGTGCTGCTAACCAGTGCCGGATGCGGCTTTAAATTGCAGCGCAGCTACTCTATTCCTGCAGAATTAGCACAACTGCACTTAAGTAGCACAGATGAATACAGCGAATTAACCCGTTTAGTTCGTGACAGATTGCGTATCAACCGTATTAGCCTGGTCGACGCCGCCGAAAAAACACCAACACTTCGATTAATCAACGACTCGCTTGAGCGCGCCACACTTTCTCTTTATCCAACGGGTAATGTTGCAGAATATGAATTAATCTATGTGGTTCATTACTCAGTGACTTTTCCTGGTGAAGAAGTACAAGAGTTTGACACTGAAATTCGCCGTGATTATCAAGACGATCCACGCACAGCGCTTGCTAAAAGCCGTGAAATGGAATTACTGGTAAAAGAAATGCGGGTCCAAGCCGCAGATTATATTATCCAGACCCTGGCATCGATTGGAGCAAAATAATGCGGGTCTACCCCGATCAACTCAAACAACACCTAAAAAACTTACCTGATTGTTTTTTATTATTTGGTGATGATCCTTGGTTGATTGAAAACTGCAAACAACAAATTTTAACCGCAGCCAAAAAACAAGGGTTTGAGGAGCGAGTACAACTCAGCCAGGAAACCGGGTTCAATTGGAGTGATTTAACCCAAGAATGGCAAGCAATGAGTTTATTTGCCGATCGCAGGATCATTGAGTTAACCCTACCACAAGGCAAACCAGGAACCGACGGTGCTGCGGCATTTCAAACGCTGTTACAACACCCAAACCCAGATATGCTGTTAATTGTACAAGGGCCCAAAGCGGGGATTGAACAAACCAACAGTAAATGGTTTAAATCGCTAGATGCCAAAGGCATATATTTACCTTGCACCACACCAGAAGGCAAACAGTTTGAACGCTGGCTCGACAGCCGAATTGCTCATTACAGCCTCATAGTAAACCATGATGCCAAAGCCATGCTATTTACCTTATTTGAAGGTAATTTATTAGCGGCAGAACAAGCTATGCAAATGTTGCAGCTGTTAAGCCCTAAGCAACAAATCACGCCAGAACAACTGAGCGAGTATTTTGAAGACCAATCCCGTTTTAGTGTGTTTCAACTTTGCGATGCGATACTGGCTAATCATCAAAAGCATGCACAACACATGCTGGCACAGCTACAGGCAGAAGGGACAGCAATGCCCATCCTAATGTGGGCATTATTTAAAGAAATCAATCTACTGCTCACTTTAAAACTCGCACTTCATCAGGGTGAACAGATAAATCAGTTGTGGGGTAAACACCGTATTTGGGACAAACGCAAACCACTTTATCAAGCCGCACTGACACGATTAGATCTCGATCAAATTGAACACATGTTGGCATTTGCTTCACAACTTGAGCTAAACCTGAAACAAAAAGGCATAGAGGATTGGGTTGGCATCAGCCATTTTTGCATTTTATTCGACCCTCGCGCTCACAACCGCTTGGCTCACATCGAGTTAGCTGACTAAGTATTCTCACAAGCAAGGACTTCACATGCGCATTGGAATATTAGGTGGCACATTTGATCCCATCCACCTAGGACACATCAATCCGGCTTTAGACGTCAAACAACAGCTTAACCTAGATCAAATTTGGCTAATGCCAAACCACATTCCTCCGCATAAAAATACCACCATGGTGAGCAGTTTCCATCGTATTGAGATGGTCAAACTTGTGTGCCAACATTACAGTGACTTTCAACTATGCGATATCGAAATTAAGCGCGATACTCCATCCTATAGTGTAACAACGCTAACATTACTCACACAGCAATATCCTGAGCATGAATTCTTTTTTATTATGGGTATGGACTCTTTTATCCAGTTACCACTTTGGTATCAATGGCAGTCACTGTTTTCATTATGCCACATCGCCCTGTGTCAGCGCCCAGGCTGGAAACTCGAAGAGCACAGCGAAATGGCCAAACAGCTGTTATTTAGACACGCATCTATTAACGATAATCATCAAATTAAGCACGGTAAAATATTCAGTGTGAACAGTCAGCTCATTGATATTTCATCAACCGAAATACGCCAGCGATTACATCAACATACTGACTTGCAATCTGTGTTGCACCCCAGTACACGTAACTATATTGAACAGCATCATTTGTACCGCTAACTCAAAAGATAAATTTAACTCGGATTAAATAAGCTTAATTGCGCATTTGCAGCGAATTTGAGTATAATACTCCGTTAATTTTTACTAATGAGGTACTTCGCGTGCAAGGCACCGAGCTAAAAGATTTCGTCATCGATAAAATCGATGATTTAAAAGCAAAAAACATCACTGTTTTAGATGTGACTAAGCAGTCAACCATTACAGACACCATGATCATCTGTACTGGTACATCAAAAACTCACGTTCGTTCAATCGCAGAGCACGTCATTGTGTCAGCTAAAGAAGCTGGCGAGCAGCCTTTAGGTGTTGAAGGCCGTGACAGCAGCGAATGGGTATTGGTTGATTTAGGTTCAGTTATTTTGCATGTGATGCAAGAACAAACTCGTGATTACTACGAGCTTGAAAAACTATGGTCTGAACATAGCGCCTAATGAAGTTACAACTTATTGCCGTTGGCACCAAAATGCCTGACTGGGTTACCCGAGGTTTCGAAGAATATCAACGCCGTTTTCCCCGAGATATGGCCTTGGAACTTGTCGAAATCCCTGCGGGAAAACGCGGAAAAAATGCTGACATAGCCCGAATTTTACAAAAAGAAGGCGAATTAATGCTAGCGGCGGTAGCCAAAGGGAATCATATTGTCAGTTTAGATTTACCCGGCAAAAACTGGACAACACCAGATCTTGCCGAGCAAATGACAAAGTGGCAATTAGACGGAAGAGATGTCAGCTTACTCATTGGTGGCCCAGAAGGACTCTCACCTGCTTGTAAAGAGGCGGCCAACCAAAGCTGGTGTTTATCAGCACTCACCTTACCTCACCCATTGGTTAGGGTTATTGTTGCCGAAAGCCTATATCGTGCCTGGAGCATTAACAACAACCATCCGTATCACAGAGAATAATTCAGTGTCATCGATAATTAAGCTTATTGGTAATGATTATCATGTAACCCTTTTTTTCATATTCGCCAGCTGATACAGTGATTTTTTTTATTCAACTTTCTATTTGATAACGACGGGGATAGCATAAGTGCCGCCAAAAAAGCGCATTACCATGCATGATCACGCCGCAGAAGCAGCGCTATTTAAACGCCGTGCATTGTTTACGTTTATTTGCGTATTTGTTCTGCTTTGCGTGCTATTTTCCAATCTATATCATTTACAAGTTGTGTCTTATAAAGACTATGAAACACGCTCAAATGACAATCGGATCCGAGTTGTCCCTACTGCACCAAGTCGTGGCTTAATTTACGACCGCCACGGTGTCTTATTGGCAGAAAATCAGCCTTATTATTCACTTGAACTCATTCCAGAGAAAGTGAGCGACATCAATGCCACTCTCGATGAGCTAAACACACTGATCGCATTAACGCCTGAAGAACGTGAAAACATCACCGAATTGCTTAAATTTCATCGACGCTTTAAGCCGTTAACCATCAAAAATAAACTCACTGAAGAACAAGTTGCCACCTTCAGCGTAAACCAGCATAAATTTCCCGGACTTTATGTCGAAGCGGGCTTAAAACGCCATTACCCTTACAATGAACTCATGACTCATGTTCTTGGGTATGTGGGTAAAATTAACACACGTGACAAAGCGCAGCTCGAAAAAAGTCAGCAATGGAAAAATTACGCCGCCACGAAAGACATTGGTAAGCAAGGCATTGAAAAATACTATGAGGGCTTACTGCACGGTATTCCGGGGCACCTCGAAGAAGAAGTAAATAACCGTGGCCGTGTTATTCGCACCTTAAAAGTAACGCCACCACTCCCAGGGCAAGACATTTACTTAACGTTAGACTTAAAACTACAACAAAAGGCAATGGAGTTATTAGCCGGTCGTCGAGGTTCTGTAGTGGCATTAGACCCTCGTGATGGCGGCGTTTTAGCTATGGTCTCAAGCCCATCGTACGATCCAAACCAATTTGTGCATGGTATTAGTGCAAAAGCCTATTCAGACTTATTAAATGACAAATCTCGCCCGTTAATCAATCGCTCTACACAAGGCCAATATTCACCTGCATCAACCGTCAAACCGCATGTGGCATTACTAGGGTTAGAAGAAAGAATCATCAACGAACGCACCAGAGTATGGGATCCTGGCTACTGGCAAATGCCTGGTGTTGAACGTAAATGGCGCGACTGGAAAAAATGGGGCCATGGCTGGGTAGACATCTATCATGCCATTGTCGACTCGTGCGATATTTATTTCTACGACTTAGTGTACAAAGTCGGTATCGATAAAATGGCGACATTTATGGAACCATTTGGATTTGGTAAAAGTACCGGGATTGATATTTTTGAAGAGTCCGAAGGTGTAATGCCTTCACGAGACTGGAAACGTATGCGATATAACCAGCCTTGGTATAATGGCGACACCATTTCAGTGGGTATTGGTCAAGGCTATTGGACAACCACACCATTGCAACTGGCTAACGCCGCGGCCATTATGGCTAATAAAGGTAAGCGCTTTACTCCGCACTTATTAAAGTCATTTAAAAACAATACCGTTAAAATTGACACTCCGGTTGATGAGCTGCCACCCATTGAGCTAAAAAACCCTCGTAATTGGGACATTATCAATGAAGCAATGCGTCAAACTGCAGACAAATCTCGCTTTACCGATGCCACTTACACCGCAGCCATGAAAACCGGTACAGCCCAGGTCTTTAGTGTTGCTAAAGATCAAAAATACGACGCGGATAAAATTGCAGAGCACTTACGAGATAACGCCTTAATTATTGCTTATGCCCCATACGAAAACCCACGCATTGTGTTAGCAGTGGTGTTAGAAAATGCGGGATGGGGTGGCGCAAACGCTGGGCCATTAGCAAGGGCATTACTCGATGAGTACATTTTACGTGACGAATGGGCAATCAAACCTTGAATAATCATCCACATCAACAGTCATTTTGGCAAAAAATACACATAGATCTGCCGCTACTTTGTGGCATTTTAGTGATCATGCTATTCGGTTTATTTGTGATTTATTCAGCCAGTGGTGAAGACCCAGCCATGATGGAGCGCCAATTGGTGCGTATGACATTATCGCTCGGTGTAATGTTTTGTTTTGCTCAAATTAACCCAGAAATATTACGACGCTGGGCTTTACCTATTTATTTAGCTGGGGTGGTGTTACTACTTGGCGTTGAATTATTTGGCACCATCAATAAAGGCGCGCAACGCTGGTTAAACTTAGGCTTTATGGAGTTTCAACCTTCAGAGTTAATCAAGCTGGCCTTTCCAATCACCATGGCCTGGTACATCAGCAAATTCCCCCTCCCCCCTAAAAAACGCTATCTTGCTGGCGGCGTCGTGATTTTATTGATCCCCACGTTACTCATCGCCAAACAACCTGATTTAGGCACCTCGATATTGGTTGCCGCATCAGGCGTGTTTGTATTGTTTATGTCGGGAATGAGCTGGATTATTGTGGGTGGCGCCGTCGCCGCAGTACTGTTGTTTCTGCCCATATTGTGGTTTTTCTTAATGCACGATTATCAACGCACAAGGGTATTAACCTTATTTAATCCAGAACAAGATCCACTCGGCGCAGGTTATCATATTATCCAATCAAAAATTGGTATTGGCTCAGGTGGAGTATGGGGCAAAGGTTGGCTCAACGGCACGCAGTCGCAATTGGAGTTTTTGCCAGAGCGTCATACCGACTTTATTTTTGCGGTGATCGGCGAAGAATTTGGATTGATTGGGAGCTTATTACTGCTGTCGATGTATTTATTTGTCATTGGCCGCGGCTTAATTATCGCCTCACAAGCACAAACCAGTTTTGCTCGGTTATTAGCCGGCAGTATTACCTTAACCTTTTTTGTATACGTTTTTGTTAATATTGGTATGGTATCGGGTATTCTACCGGTCGTTGGCGTCCCACTCCCACTGATTAGCTACGGAGGCACCTCCATGTTAACCTTAATGACAGGGTTTGGTATTTTAATGAGCATTCAAACACATAGACGATTTGTCGACAGATAGGAATAGAGTTCAATGGCTAAAATAACATTACAAATCGCCAGCCTGACATTGCTTTGCAGTGTGCTTTTTCATGCTAATGCTGCCACTAACAGTGATCCTGAAGCACTGAAAACCGCGTTTATCAAAGAGCAAATCAGTAAAGGTGTTCAGCAAGCTGAAGTAGAACAATTTTTAGCAACATCGACATTTGATCAAAGCATCATCGATGCTATAACCAAGCCTTGGGAAGCCAAGCCCTGGCATCAGTATTACCCCATTTTTCTAACCGATAAACGCTTAGAAAAAGGCTTAGCCTTCTGGAAAGAAAACCACGCTGTCATCAACAAAGCGGCTGAAAAATTTAACGTCGACCCACAAATAATTGTCGCCATTATCGGGATTGAAACCTTTTATGGTGGCTACATGGGTAACCACAGAGTACAAGATGCTTTGTATACTTTAGGATTTTATTATCCGCCAAGAGCGACGTTTTTTAGAAGTGAGTACGCTAATTTAATGTCGTTAATTAAAGAAGAACAACTCGACAACAGCACACTCAAAGGCTCTTATGCCGGAGCAATGGGCTATGGTCAGTTTATCCCATCAAGCTACCGTCATTATGCCGTTGATTTTGATGGCGATGGTAGAAGAGATCTATTAACAAGCAAAGCTGATGCGATTGGCAGTGTAGCCAATTATTTTCATCAACACGGGTGGCAAAAAGGCCAACCTGTCGCATTGTTGTTAAACCACACATCAACTCAAGCCCCCAAGGCCAAAGTGTGGACCAAAGAAAAACTTCACTACAAGGTATCGGATATCCTAAGCCCCACGCTGAGTTTAGCGACTAACCAAGATATTGATGCCTCTCAAAAAGCATTACTAGTTAAGCTAGAGCAACCCGATAATGCTGAATATTGGTTAGGTCTTAAAAACTTTTATGTCATTACTCGCTATAACAGAAGCCCACTTTATGCCATGGCGGTTTATCAGTTTAGCCAGCAACTTAATGCTCACTATCAACGCTAGGTAAATCAGCATGCCAATGTCTATTCGCCATATTCTACTTGTGCTTTTTTGCAGTGGATTTTTAATTAGTTGCTCGTCTAATGACACTAATAATGTCGTTAATAAACCGGCTAACAAAAGCCGTTATCAAATGGAAAACGACCGCTATCCCGATGACGCACCAGACGTTAGCTTAGTTAAGAACGCACAGCCCAAATATGAACCTTACAGCCGCCAAGGTAACCGTGATTACACAGTGCTTGGTAAACACTACAAGGTTTTAGATAGCGGAAAAGGCTTCAAAGAGCGAGGCCATGCCTCTTGGTATGGCTCAAAGTTTCATGGCCACTTAACCTCAAATGGCGAAACCTATGACATGTACACCATGTCAGCGGCGCATAAAAACTTACCCCTACCAAGCTATGTAAAAGTCACTAACTTAGACAACAACAAGCAAATTATTGTGCGAGTAAATGATAGAGGTCCATTTCATGAAGGCCGGGTTATTGACCTGTCTTACGCTGGGGCATACCACCTAGGCATGCTAGCCAAAGGCACTGCTAGAGTTGAAATAGAAACAATATATGTACCTTCACCAACACAGCGAGTCATTAGCGACCTAAAAGACAACGAAAATCACTTTATCCAAGTGGCTGCGTCTAAAGATAAGTTGCGCATAAACATGCTTGCAAAACAGTTAGAGACAAAATATGGCGTGCCTTACCGGGTTAGTTCCGCTAATGGTTTACACAGATTACAACTTGGACCAATTAAGCAAATTCACCTAACCAATAAGTTGCTCGATAAATTGCAATCCGACGGCTACCCGCAAAGTTTTATTGTGCCTTAACACGTTAATGATTTGCATTGAATGAAAGAACCTTAATGCGAAATGATTGTCTACTCATGTATAATCATTAACAATTATTAAAATGGCTTTTTTGTCTTTTCTTCGACTAACTAGAGACGTACCTAATTCATGATGACTAACAAGACCGCTCAACTCACTTCAATGCTATTTGCATCTGTAGTGTCTTTTTCTTCGCTTGCAGCAACGCCACAGCCAGACCCTCGTCCAACACCTAATCGCGCCCCAATGGTAACACCTGATGCGCCGAGTGTTGCCGCAAAAGCTTATGTACTAATGGATTATCATTCAGGCCGAGTTATCGCTGAAGAAAACGCCTACGAAAGTCTAAACCCTGCAAGCTTAACGAAAATGATGACTAGCTATGTTATTGGTCATGAAATTCGTGAAGGTAATATTTCATTAGAAGATGATGTCACCATCACCAAAAATGCCTGGTCTAAAAACTTCCCAGACTCTTCAAAAATGTTTATTGAAGTCGGCAAAACAGTAAAAGTACACGACTTAAACCGCGGTATTGTCATTCAATCAGGTAATGATGCTTGTGTGGCAATGGCAGAGCACATCGCAGGAACTGAAGGTGCGTTTGTTGATTTAATGAATTCATGGGCCAAACAGTTGGGCATGAAAGACAGTTATTTTGAAAATTCGCACGGACTCGATTCAGAAAACCACAAAACCACTGCATACGACATGGCATTATTAGGGGCTGCACTCATCCGTGACGTGCCTGATGAGTACCGCGTATATTCTGAAAAGTCATTTACTTACAACGGTATCAAACAGTACAACCGCAACGGCTTATTGTGGGATAAAAGTTTAAATGTTGACGGGATTAAAACGGGTCACACATCAGGTGCGGGTTACAACTTAGTAGCCTCTGGCACAAGCGAAGGTATGCGCTTAATTACTGTGGTTATGGGTACTACAAGCGAGTCTGCCCGAAAAGCTGAAAGTAAAAAATTGCTTAACTATGGTTTCCGCTTTTTTGAAACCATTACCCCATACAAAGCGGGTGATACTTTTATTACTCAAAAGATTTGGTATGGTGACAGAGAAACCGTTGATCTAGGTGTAATGACAGACACCCCTATCACCATAAATCGTGGTAAAGCTAAAGATTTACAAGCCAACTTTGAGCTCACAAAAGAATTAACCGCACCATTAGCAAAAGGCGAAACAGTAGGCCGCGTGTATTTCCAGCTTGATGGTCAAGACATTGCTCAATACCCACTTGTTACGTTAAATGCTGTAGAAGAAGGCAGTTGGTTTAGCCAATTGATGGACTACTTCAAACAAATGTTTTCGAGCTGGTTTGAATAATTAGTCTAATAAACTAATTTGAATCAACCAATTAAAGCCGCATTTATGCGGCTTTAATTTTTTCAGCCTTATCAGGCTTGAATCGGGTATAATCGCCACCATATTAAACAGATAACCAACCAAATTGAGTAGCCAATGTTAGATACCACTTTTGACCAAGTAATGGAATTTCCGAACTCATGCCCATTCAAAGTGATTGGTGATGCCGATGACACTCTTGCAGATCGCGTTGTTGCTGTTGCCCAACAACTTGCACCGGGTGACTACGTGCCAACAGTAAAAGCATCGAGTAAAGGCAACTACTATTCGGTCACAATCCGGATTACTGTGACCAGTAAAGAGCACATTGAAAAAGCGTATATTGATCTTGCCGCTATCGAAGGTGTTAAACGCGTTCTGTAATTCAAAAGAGACAGCATTTGCGTAAAACTTGAGTATAATACTCAAGAATTAAACACACCATTTACCTAGGGGAGACGTTGCCCTTGCAAGCAAATACTTTGCACATTCGCCATTTAGGCATGCAAGACTACGAGTCGATTTGGCATGCCATGCAAGACTATACTGACACAAGAGATGCAGACAGCCAGGATGAACTATGGATTGTTGAACACTCACCAGTATTTACCCAAGGCCAAGCAGGTAAAAGCGAGCACATTCTCAACCCAGGTAACATCCCCGTTATTCAGGTCGATCGTGGTGGTCAAGTGACCTATCACGGCCCAGGGCAATTAGTGGTATATCCACTTATCGACATCAAACGTAATAAACTCGGCGTACGTCAACTAGTTAATCATATCGAACAAAGCATCGTCGATATGTTAGCCCAATATGATATTGAGGCTTATGCAAAAGCCGATGCGCCAGGTGTGTATATTAACGAACGTAAAGTCGCGTCCCTAGGGCTTCGTATTCGTAAAGGTTGTTCGTTCCATGGTTTAGCACTGAATGTTGACATGGACTTAGCCCCATTCCAACGTATAAACCCTTGTGGTTATGCCGGTTTAGAAATGGTGCAATGTAAAGCCTTAGGTGGACCGCAAACCGTTCGAGAAGCCGGCGAAAAATTAATCCAAACCTTTAGCCAAATTATGGGCTATCAACAACTTGTACATCATCAAGGATTAGCAGAATAATGAATAGGCCTGAAAGATTACAACCAGGTGTTAAACTACGCGACGCAGAAAAAGTCGCGCGTATTCCTGTCAAAGTGGTGCCATCTGAGCGCGAAACCATGTTACGTAAACCTGACTGGTTACGCGTAAAACTGCCAGCATCAAACCAGCGTATTTTGGATATCAAATCAGCTTTACGCAAAAATGGATTGCACTCAGTTTGCGAAGAAGCATCATGCCCTAAC
Source organism: Shewanella inventionis (assembly GCF_019931735.1). Classification (NCBI taxonomy): domain Bacteria; kingdom Pseudomonadati; phylum Pseudomonadota; class Gammaproteobacteria; order Alteromonadales; family Shewanellaceae; genus Shewanella; species Shewanella inventionis. Next base: position 4,354,471 of record NZ_CP082926.1, read on the forward strand.
CTTGCTGAATGCTTTAACCACGGCACGGCTACATTCATGATTTTAGGTGCCATTTGTACTCGTCGCTGCCCATTTTGCGACGTTGCGCACGGCCGCCCATTAAAGCCAGATGAACAAGAGCCACAAAAGCTCGCGCAAACCATTAAAGACATGAAGCTGAAATACGTGGTGATCACCTCTGTAGACCGTGATGACTTACGTGATGGTGGCGCGCAACATTTTGCCGACTGTATCCGCGAAATCCGTCTATTAAACCCAGAAATCAAGATCGAAATTTTAGTGCCTGATTTCCGTGGTCGTATTGATGCTGCACTCGACATTCTTGCCACCGAGCCACCAGATGTGTTTAACCACAATCTTGAAACAGCACCAGCGCATTACCGTAAAGCTCGCCCTGGCGCTAACTATCAGTGGTCGTTAGACTTACTAAAACGCTTTAAAGAGCGCCACCCAAATGTACCGACTAAGTCGGGCTTAATGATGGGACTGGGTGAAACCAACGAAGAGATAGCTCAGGTATTGCGAGACTTACGAGCTCATAACGTAGAAATGCTTACCCTTGGTCAATACTTACAACCGTCTAAATTCCATTTACCGGTTGAGCGCTACGTGCCACCTGCTGAGTTTGATGAGCTAAAAGCACTCGCTGATGAGCTCGGTTTTACTCATGCAGCTTGCGGACCTTTAGTTCGTTCAAGTTACCATGCCGACTTACAGGCTCAAGGTAAAGAAGTAAAATAACTGCTTACTGAGTTTGAATAACACAAATAAAAACAGCGCATTAAGCGCTGTTTTTTTTGCTGAAAAATAAAACTTATAAGGCTTTATCCATCAAAATTGCATCTTCATTACCAGTACTTGTTTGGTAATAGTTTTTACGCCTACCCGACTCAGCAAAACCCACTTTTTCGTACAAACTTTTGGCCGCAGTATTTGACTCTCGCACCTCTAGCATCATCACAACAGCCTCAGCCTGTTTTGCATCAGTTAAAAGGTGACGAATAAGTAATAAACCTAAACCTTGCCCTTGGTTAGCGGGCGCAACACAAATATCAAGCAAAGTCGCTTCGTCAATGATCTGCTGCACAATCGCAAACCCCAATAACTCACCTTGCTGTTTAATGCCAATAATACGGTACAAAGGCCCAAAACAATCGGCAATAACAGCCTCTGTCCATGGGTGAGTGTGAGCCTGGTTTTCAACGGCAACCATCGCTGCCACGTCATCTATGCTTAGATGAACAATTTGATAAGCTTCAGTGTTGTGCATTATGGCCGCCATCTGTCGTGTGTTGTTTATCAAGATGCAGGCTTATTTGCTGCCAAAGTTGCCGCTTCTCTTGCGGATTAACAGGTAATTCACTTATGGGGGAGCTCACTATCCAGGCAACGCGTGGTCTCACTTTCACTTTACGCATATCCCAAACCACTTGAGGGCCTTTGACCATTTCGCAATCAAATTCACATTCTTCAATTTTCACGCCCAATAACCGTAATACATCATTGATTAGGGATTCATCAGAAAGATCAGCATCAAGATCATGTAATACAAGGTAAGGCTTTATCGGCTTATCAGCACTACGCCACCGCGTAATATTCATTGCGTCTAAAAAAGCAGATTGGTCCATTAGGCTCTCATTGTTAGCATTTAATTCATCGCTAAGCATAGCAGCTAAGTGTTAGGGTAAAAAGAGAGCTACCACATGCATTTACTCTGAACTGCATTTTTAGCCGCTATAACATGGGACTAATGATATTGAATATCCACCCAACTAAGGTAAATGAAATCAATAAAATACTAAAAACTATCATCAGTAAACGCCATTGCATTACCTGCTTAAGTAAAATGAATTCTGGAAAGCTTGCAGCAACCGTAGCCATACAGAACGCCAAGGTGGTGCCAATGGGTAGGCCATTAATAATAAGGCTCTCCATGATAGGAATAACTCCTGTGGCATTGGAATATAACGGAATACCCACCAATACCGCTGCTGGCACAGACCACCATTGACCATGACCTAAATGGGTTTCAATCCAGCCATCAGGCACAAATCCATGGAGTGCAGCGCCAAGCCCTACCCCAATAATGACCCATTTCCAAACCCTAGCAAATATTTCGAGCATCTCATCTTTGGCAAATTGATGGAGCTCAGCTAGTGTCAGTGAGGTAGATGGGGTTTGGTTAGGCAGATTATCATTCGTTTTTGCCTGGCCCCTCTCTAACGCTTTAGCCGCGAAAGATTGCAGCCAACGTTCTGCGTGAATGGCATCTAAAAATGCCCCGGCTAATATGCCAATCGACATCCCCACAACCACATAAATAACGGTAAACTTCCAACCAAGCAGGCTAATAAGTAACAAAATAGCCACTTCGTTGATCAGTGGTGAGGTAATCAAAAAAGCCATAGTGATCCCAACCGGGATCCCAGCTGAGGTGAAGCCTAAAAACACAGGAATACTCGAACAAGAACAAAAAGGAGTGACAGAGCCAAAAAACGAACCCATAAAATAGCCGACAAATCGATTTTTGCCGGCTAAATAGTCTCTCACACGTTCAACATTCAGCGAGGCTCTAACCAGTGCGATGACGTAAATCATCAACACAAGCAGTGCAAAAATCTTAGTAGTATCTTCAATAAAGAAATGAACCGCATCGGCAAGCTTGGTAGTTGGGTCTAAATTAAAGACTGTAAACGTTAACCACGTTGCCAAATCAGAAAAAATTTGCAACATAATGAAACTGCCTTAAAGCATATTGTTATCAAAACACTTATGCATACAAGTGATTAGGTAATAACATTATCCGTCTTATATATGAAATTTCATATATTACAGATCAAGTTTTGAAATCATTTTCAGCTTACCAAAACCAGATTAATCATTAGAAGACAAATCAGATTATTTATAAACGTTCACGAGGGTCTAGTTACTGATTAACAAAATCATATCCAAGCATAATCATTATTAATCACATTTGACTCTATTAATTTCAAGCGTATAGTACATGCGAAATTTCATATATATCTCGCAACACTTATTGCTAAATCTAATCAGAAACAGCATAAAACGGGATTTGAGTAATAACATCAGCGAAAATTATCTTTTGGAGGTTGTATGTGGTTGGCCGGAGCCATTTTTGTTCTTACCATAGTGTTAGTCATTTGGCAGCCTAAGGGTTTAGGCATTGGCTGGAGTGCCTCTTTAGGGGCAATACTCGCCTTGATGTTAGGTGTAGTGCATTTAGGCGATATCCCCGTTGTATGGGATATTGTTTGGAATGCGACGGCTGCATTTATCGCGATTATTATCATCAGTTTATTATTAGATGAGTCAGGCTTTTTCGAATGGGCAGCGCTTCATGTTGCACGATGGGGCCACGGTCGTGGGCGGTTATTGTTTAGCTATATTGTGCTATTGGGCGCGAGCGTGTCAGCGTTGTTTGCCAATGATGGGGCCGCACTAATATTAACCCCTATCGTCATCGCAATGTTATTAGCATTAGGCTTTAGCAAAGGGGCAACGCTAGCCTTTGTCATGGCAGCAGGCTTTATCGCAGACACCGCAAGCCTACCCCTAATTGTTTCTAATTTGGTTAATATCGTGTCAGCTGACTTTTTTGATATTGGGTTTAATCAGTATGCCGCGGTTATGGTTCCTGTTGATATAGCAGCCATTATTGCCACATTAATCATGTTACATTGGTTTTTCCGTAAAGATATTCCTGCCACTTATGACGTACAAAAGCTGCGCCAACCCAAAGAGGCGATTAAAGATTTACACACCTTTAAAACCGGTTGGGGCGTATTAGCGCTGCTGTTAGTCGGATTTTTTGGCCTAGAACCACTTGGAGTACCAGTCAGTTTAGTGGCTGCGGTTGGGGCATTAATTTTATTTGTTGTGGCTAAAAAGGGACACATCATCGACACCACCAAAGTAATTCGTGGTGCCCCATGGCAAATTGTGGTGTTTTCGCTTGGTATGTATTTAGTGGTTTATGGTCTGCGTAATGCAGGGTTAACCGACTACTTATCTAGCATATTAAATAGTTTAGCTCAGCAAGGCCTTTGGGTTGCGACCATGGGTACAGGCTTTTTAGTCGCGTTTTTATCATCCATAATGAATAACATGCCAACTGTTCTGGTTGGCGCCTTGTCTATTGATGGCAGCGATGCCACTGGCGTGATTAAAGAAGCAATGATTTACGCCAATATCATCGGCAGCGATTTGGGCCCTAAAATCACACCAATCGGTAGTTTAGCCACCTTGTTATGGCTGCATGTTTTGGCTAAAAAAGACATTAAAATCACCTGGGGATACTATTTCAAAGTCGGTATTGTAATGACCTTACCCGTGTTATTTGTCACGCTTGCAGCACTTGCACTGCGCCTCTCTATGTAACGCTGGTAACAGGCACTAAAATCAGTTTTAGTGCCTGTTATAAAGAAGCATCTTATGCTTGAACACCACAGAACTTTTGTTCTTAAAACTGAGCAGACTCAATATTAAACACACTTTGACAGTACATTATGAGCATGAATCAATTAAGTATACGCTTTTAATAATGATACGATTTCATCTACGCTTGCTAGCCTGCCACTTAATATAACCTTGTCATCTACCACTAGAGCTGGGGTAGACATCACATCATACTCCATGATTTTAGCAACATCTGTTACTTTTGACACACCAGCATCAACACCCAAAGATTTCACAGCTTGAACCGTTGCCTCTGAAAGTTTCTGACATTTCGTGCAACCTGTTCCCAGTATTTTGATTTCCATCTTACCTCTCCTATGATTAATCAAAATTGAAAAAATCTTTATATCGTGTCAGCAAAAGTATGATAACCGTGAGTATATTAATGTGATCAAATACTGAGTTTAGTGATTCAACTAACTTTTCAATTTTAAAATCATTCATGTAAAGCTATACACCAGATTAAACAGCCAATACGATTTCATCATGGTCACCATTTAGTCACCATTTACGAAATTGAAGTTTTATGAGATGAAGAGTTAGCGCTATAGATGAAACCAAAAAACTAAATAACGCTAGAAAAGACAAAGGCCTAGCATTTCTGCTAGGCCTTCTAAATTTGGCAGGGGTGGCAGGACTCGAACCCGCAACCATCGGTTTTGGAGACCGCTGTTCTACCAATTGGAACTACACCCCTGTTGACGAGGGGCATTATGCTAAAACCCCTTCCAAAGGTAAAGCACTTTTTTAATATATCAGTTCAATTGCAGTTTTTTCAGGCAGTTGAACATGTTTATCGAAAGTAATGAAAATGAAAGACGTATTTATCACTATCTGTGTTAAAAACCATGTACTCATTGAAGCCACAGCCTTTAAATTTATTCAAATGAAACGGCATAGCAGATACCTGTTGAGATGCATGCCATACATTCATTGAATGCTAAGGATCGAGTGGAAAGTCATGCCATCGACAATGGCAACGATGATCACTTAGTTATGCGGAATGGTATAAGCGTCCGGGCAACTACACCTATCTTTTAAAATTCCATGGTAATACCATTCCGCGAAAAAATGTGATCTAATTGCTATATCCGTTACTCATCTTTTTTAGCAATGAAACAACACACCAGTTTCGAATTAATCAGGCTATCCAAGCAAACAGCAGATGCCCGAATGCGTTTGCGATTATTGGCCGTAGCACACTTTCTTGAGGGAGCGAATAGAACTCAAGTCGCTGCTATGACCAAGGTCAGTCGTCGGATTGTGAATCAATGGATCAGCAATTATTTAAGCCAAGGTCTAAGTGGTATTGAGAGTAAAAAGTCTTCAGGCAGACCACCGCGATTAACAGACGAGCAAGCCAAACAGTTAACCCTGATGTTGACAGAGGCTGCCAAATCAGAGGCCGGTGGTAGACTCACTGGTCAAGATATACGACGCTATATATTGAGCGAGTTTGGTATTTCGTTTCACCTCAATCACGTCTATAAAATACTTTATAAACTCGGATTTAGCTGGCTTTCTAGCCGTTCTAAACATCCGAAACAAGATGTTGAAGTCATGGAGGCTTTTAAAAAACTTCCCCTTGTCAACGATCGTTGACATCCCTGTTTTTGTGTCGCCGGCTGATGTAGATATCTGGTTTCAAGATGAGGCGCGTATTGGTCAGCAAAATACCACCACCAAACTTTGGGCTGAAAAAGGTACCCGTCCGCTCGCAGTGAGGCAACAGCAATTCGAGTATGTCCATCTTTTTGGTGCGGTTTGTCCGAGAAACGGAGCAACTGAGGCCTTCATTTCACCTTGCATCAATAAAGAGGTAATACCATTCCGCGAAAAAATGTGATCTAATTGCTATATCCGTTACTCATCTTTTTTAGCAATGAAACAACACACCAGTTTCGAATTAATCAGGCTATCCAAGCAAACAGCAGATGCCCGAATGCGTTTGCGATTATTGGCCGTAGCACACTTTCTTGAGGGAGCGAATAGAACTCAAGTCGCTGCTATGACCAAGGTCAGTCGTCGGATTGTGAATCAATGGATCAGCAATTATTTAAGCCAAGGTCTAAGTGGTATTGAGAGTAAAAAGTCTTCAGGCAGACCACCGCGATTAACAGACGAGCAAGCCAAACAGTTAACCCTGATGTTGACAGAGGCTGCCAAATCAGAGGCCGGTGGTAGACTCACTGGTCAAGATATACGACGCTATATATTGAGCGAGTTTGGTATTTCGTTTCACCTCAATCACGTCTATAAAATACTTTATAAACTCGGATTTAGCTGGCTTTCTAGCCGTTCTAAACATCCGAAACAAGATGTTGAAGTCATGGAGGCTTTTAAAAAACTTCCCCTTGTCAACGATCGTTGACATCCCTGTTTTTGTGTCGCCGGCTGATGTAGATATCTGGTTTCAAGATGAGGCGCGTATTGGTCAGCAAAATACCACCACCAAACTTTGGGCTGAAAAAGGTACCCGTCCGCTCGCAGTGAGGCAACAGCAATTCGAGTATGTCCATCTTTTTGGTGCGGTTTGTCCGAGAAACGGAGCAACTGAGGCCTTCATTTCACCTTGCATCAATAAAGAGGTAATGCGACAACACTTAGGACAAATTTCCTTGGCGACATCAAGCGGGCGCTATGCTGTCGTGATTATGGATGGCGCGAGTTGGCATGCTAATGATATTGCAGATGATTTTGAGAATCTATCTATCGTAAAGCTACCGCCTTATTCTCCGGAATTAAACCCAATTGAGCAAGTGTGGAGTTGGTTGAGGCAGCATAAGTTAGCTAATCGTTGCTTTGAAGGTTACGAGTCAATAGTTGATGCCTGTAGTGAAGCGTGGAATGCATTCATTGAAGATAAAGAGCGTGTGAAAAAAATGTGCCATCGACAATGGGCAACAATGATCACTTAGTTATGCGGAATGGTATAAACTCGGATTTAGCTGGCTTTCTAGCCGTTCTAAACATCCGAAACAAGATGTTGAAGTCATGGAGGCTTTTAAAAAACTTCCCCTTGTCAACGATCGTTGACATCCCTGTTTTTGTGTCGCCGGCTGATGTAGATATCTGGTTTCAAGATGAGGCGCGTATTGGTCAGCAAAATACCACCACCAAACTTTGGGCTGAAAAAGGTACCCGTCCGCTCGCAGTGAGGCAACAGCAATTCGAGTATGTCCATCTTTTTGGTGCGGTTTGTCCGAGAAACGGAGCAACTGAGGCCTTCATTTCACCTTGCATCAATAAAGAGGTAATGCGACAACACTTAGGACAAATTTCCTTGGCGACATCAAGCGGGCGCTATGCTGTCGTGATTATGGATGGCGCGAGTTGGCATGCTAATGATATTGCAGATGATTTTGAGAATCTATCTATCGTAAAGCTACCGCCTTATTCTCCGGAATTAAACCCAATTGAGCAAGTGTGGAGTTGGTTGAGGCAGCATAAGTTAGCTAATCGTTGCTTTGAAGGTTACGAGTCAATAGTTGATGCCTGTAGTGAAGCGTGGAATGCATTCATTGAAGATAAAGAGCGTGTGAAAAAAATGTGCCATCGACAATGGGCAACAATGATCACTTAGTTATGCGGAATGGTATTAGACGCAAAAAAGCCCGTTGCATTAGCAACGGGCTTTCGTACTTATTAGGCGCCTGGAAATGACCTACTCTCACATGGGGAAACCCCACACTACCATCGGCGATACTGTGTTTCACTTCTGAGTTCGGAATGGGATCAGGTGGGACCAAAGCTCTATGGTTTCCAGACAAAATTGTTTATTTAACGCCTTGGCATTAAATAATAATTCGAAAAGCTGATTGCTTTGAGTCTCTACACACCATTTAAGTGCTCTATTCTAATACTAAGTATTAGTAAAACCCATCTGGGTTGTATGGTTAAGCCTCACGGGTCATTAGTACAAGTTAGCTCAACGCCTCACAACGCTTACACACCTTGCCTATCAACGTAGTAGTCTCCTACGGCCCTTTAGAGGTCTTAAAGACCTAGGGATGACTCATCTTAGGGCTCGCTTCCCGCTTAGATGCTTTCAGCGGTTATCGATTCCGAACGTAGCTACCGGGCAATGCTATTGGCATAACAACCCGAACACCAGCGGTTCGTCCACTCCGGTCCTCTCGTACTAGGAGCAGCTCCCTTCAATCATCCAACGCCCACGGCAGATAGGGACCGAACTGTCTCACGACGTTCTGAACCCAGCTCGCGTACCACTTTAAATGGCGAACAGCCATACCCTTGGGACCGACTTCAGCCCCAGGATGTGATGAGCCGACATCGAGGTGCCAAACACCGCCGTCGATATGAACTCTTGGGCGGTATCAGCCTGTTATCCCCGGAGTACCTTTTATCCGTTGAGCGATGGCCCTTCCATTCAGAACCACCGGATCACTATGACCTACTTTCGTACCTGCTCGACGTGTATGTCTCGCAGTTAAGCTGGCTTATGCCATTGCACTAACCGTACGATGTCCGACCGTACTTAGCCAACCTTCGTGCTCCTCCGTTACTCTTTGGGAGGAGACCGCCCCAGTCAAACTACCCACCAGGCACTGTCCCTAACCCCGATAAGGGGTCCAGGTTAGAACATCAAAACTACAAGGGTGGTATTTCAAGGACGACTCCACTCAGACTAGCGTCCAAGCTTCAAAGTCTCCCACCTATCCTACACATGTAGGTTCAATGTTCAGTGCCAAGCTATAGTAAAGGTTCACGGGGTCTTTCCGTCTAGCCGCGGGTATACGGCATCTTCACCGCAATTTCAACTTCACTGAGTCTCGGCTGGAGACAGCGTGGCCATCATTACGCCATTCGTGCAGGTCGGAACTTACCCGACAAGGAATTTCGCTACCTTAGGACCGTTATAGTTACGGCCGCCGTTTACCGGGGCTTCGATCATGAGCTTCTCTTGCGATAACCCAATCAATTAACCTTCCGGCACCGGGCAGGCGTCACACCGTATACGTCATCTTGCGATTTTGCACAGTGCTGTGTTTTTGATAAACAGTTGCAGCCACCTGGTATCTGCGACTCCCAGCAGCTTAGAGAGCAAGTCTCATCACCGCCAGGAGCGTACCTTCTCCCGAAGTTACGGTACCATTTTGCCTAGTTCCTTCAGCCGAGTTCTCTCAAGCGCCTTGGTATTCTCTACCCGACCACCTGTGTCGGTTTGGGGTACGATTTCTACTAACCTGAAGCTTAGAAGATTTTCCTGGAAGCATGGCATCAACTACTTCATCACCTTAGTGACTCGTCATCAGCTCTCAGCATTCTCATTAAAGAGGTGTTCCCGGATTTGCCTAAGAACACTGCCTACCACCTTAAACGCGGACTACCAACGCCGCGCTAGCCTAGCCTTCTCCGTCTCTCCATCGCAGTTAGCAGAAGTACAGAAATATTAATCTGTTTCCCATCGATTACGCCTTTCGGCCTCACCTTAGGGGTCGACTCACCCTGCCCCGATTAACGTTGGACAGGAACCCTTGGTCTTTCGGCGAGGGAGTTTTTCACTCCCTTTATCGTTACTCATGTCAGCATTCGCACTTCTGATACGTCCAGTGTGGGTTACCCCTTCACCTTCAACCGCTTACAGAACGCTCCTCTACCGCGCACTTCTAATGAAATGCACCCGTAGCTTCGGTGGTATGTTTAGCCCCGTTAAATCTTCCGCGCAGGCCGACTCGACTAGTGAGCTATTACGCTTTCTTTAAATGATGGCTGCTTCTAAGCCAACATCCTAGCTGTCTAAGCCTTCCCACATCGTTTCCCACTTAACATACACTTTGGGACCTTAGCTGACGGTCTGGGTTGTTTCCCTTTTGACGACGGACGTTAGCACCCGCCGTCTGTCTCCCGAGTAGTACTCATTGGTATTCGGAGTTTGCAAAGGGTTGGTAAGTCGGGATGACCCCCTAGCCTTAACAGTGCTCTACCCCCAATGGTATTCGCTCGAGGCGCTACCTAAATAGCTTTCGAGGAGAACCAGATATCTCCCGGTTTGATTGGCCTTTCACCCCCAGCCACAAGTCATCCGCTCATTTTTCAACATAAGTCGGTTCGGTCCTCCAGTTGATGTTACTCAACCTTCAACCTGCCCATGGCTAGATCACCGGGTTTCGGGTCTACGCCTTGCAACTAAACGCGCAGTTAACACTCGGTTTCCCTACGGCTCCGCTATTCGCTTAACCTCGCTACAAAACGTAAGTCGCTGACCCATTATACAAAAGGTACGCAGTCACGGTCTCAAGTACCGCTCCCACTGCTTGTACGTATACGGTTTCAGGTTCTATTTCACTCCCCTCACAGGGGTTCTTTTCGCCTTTCCCTCACGGTACTGGTTCACTATCGGTCAGTCAGGAGTATTTAGCCTTGGAGGATGGTCCCCCCATATTCAAACAGGATGTCACGTGTCCCGCCTTACTCGTTTTCATCTATGGTTAGTTTTCATGTACGGGGCTATCACCCTGTGCCGCTGTGCTTTCCAACACATTCCACTAACACCCCATAGACTTAAGGGCTAATCCCCGTTCGCTCGCCGCTACTAGGGGAATCTCGGTTGATTTCTTTTCCTCTGGGTACTTAGATGTTTCAGTTCCCCAGGTTTGCCTCTTAACGCTATGTATTCACGTTAAGATACTCACTTATGTGAGTGGGTTCCCCCATTCGGACATCGTTAGCTCAAATGCTTGTTACTAGCTCGCCAACGCTTTTCGCAAGTTACTACGTCCTTCATCGCCTCTGACTGCCAAGGCATCCACCGTATACGCTTAGTCACTTAACCATACAACCCAAATGAGTTTCACTTGAGCTATATTGCAACCAGCTGGTTTTTACTTTGATAATTCATGCACTTTCGCACACGAAATCGCCTTAGTTTTAGAATATTCAAGACACTTAAACAGTGTTTTGAGAACTCAATGTTTAATACACCACCTTATATAAAGTCATGCATCAAACGATTTGCAATTAATCACATGACAGACTCATGCAATTAACTACTATCAGCTTTCCAAATTGTTAAAGAACAACACTTAACCGGCTCGCGGTGTGTTTCACTCTACTTCCGAAGAAGTTAACAAGTAATCTGTGTGAACACTCAAGCACACGGATGTGCTGTGTGCAATAAACGCACGGATGCAGTTTATTGCCTACCAAGTATTGAGTTAGTCGTATAGGTAAGGAGGTGATCCAGCCCCAGGTTCCCCTAGGGCTACCTTGTTACGACTTCACCCCAGTCATGAACCACAAAGTGGTGAGCGTTCTCCCGAAGGTTAAACTACCCACTTCTTTTGCAGCCCACTCCCATGGTGTGACGGGCGGTGTGTACAAGGCCCGGGAACGTATTCACCGTAGCATTCTGATCTACGATTACTAGCGATTCCGACTTCATGGAGTCGAGTTGCAGACTCCAATCCGGACTACGACGAGCTTTGTGAGATTAGCTCCACCTCGCGGCTTTGCAACCCTCTGTACTCGCCATTGTAGCACGTGTGTAGCCCTACTCGTAAGGGCCATGATGACTTGACGTCGTCCCCACCTTCCTCCGGTTTATCACCGGCAGTCTCCCTAGAGTTCCCACCATTACGTGCTGGCAAATAAGGATAGGGGTTGCGCTCGTTGCGGGACTTAACCCAACATTTCACAACACGAGCTGACGACAGCCATGCAGCACCTGTCTTAGAGTTCCCGAAGGCACAATCGCATCTCTGCAATCTTCTCTAGATGTCAAGAGTAGGTAAGGTTCTTCGCGTTGCATCGAATTAAACCACATGCTCCACCGCTTGTGCGGGCCCCCGTCAATTCATTTGAGTTTTAACCTTGCGGCCGTACTCCCCAGGCGGTCTACTTAATGCGTTAGCTTGAGAGCCCAGTGTTCAAGACACCAAACTCCGAGTAGACATCGTTTACGGCGTGGACTACCAGGGTATCTAATCCTGTTTGCTCCCCACGCTTTCGTGCATGAGCGTCAGTCTTTGTCCAGGGGGCCGCCTTCGCCACCGGTATTCCTCCAGATCTCTACGCATTTCACCGCTACACCTGGAATTCTACCCCCCTCTACAAGACTCTAGTTCGCCAGTTCCAAATGCAATTCCCAGGTTGAGCCCGGGGATTTCACATCTGGCTTAACAAACCGCCTGCGCACGCTTTACGCCCAGTAATTCCGATTAACGCTCGGACCCTCCGTATTACCGCGGCTGCTGGCACGGAGTTAGCCGGTCCTTCTTCTGTAAGTAACGTCATAGCTAACGAGTATTAATCGTTAACCTTTCCTCCTTACTGAAAGTGCTTTACAACCCGAAGGCCTTCTTCACACACGCGGCATGGCTGCATCAGGGTTTCCCCCATTGTGCAATATTCCCCACTGCTGCCTCCCGTAGGAGTCTGGGCCGTGTCTCAGTCCCAGTGTGGCTGATCATCCTCTCAGAACAGCTAGGGATCGTCGCCTTGGTGAGCCATTACCTCACCAACTAGCTAATCCCACCTAGGTTCATCCAATCGCGAAAGGCCCGAAGGTCCCCTCCTTTCCCCCGTAGGGCGTATGCGGTATTAGCAGTCGTTTCCAACTGTTATCCCCCTCGACTGGGCAGATCCCTAGGCATTACTCACCCGTCCGCCGCTCGCCACCTCAGGAGCAAGCTCCCTTGTGCTGCCGCTCGACTTGCATGTGTTAGGCCTGCCGCCAGCGTTCAATCTGAGCCATGATCAAACTCTTCAATTAAAGTTTTTTTTTGAGACAAAGTCTCGGCTCAATGAATTCTGATTGCTTATCTCACCAAAGTGAAACAAGTCTTTTGTACATATTGCTATGAACATTCATCATTCTCACTTAAGAGAAAAACATTGAGTTAAATTTTTTGATTGCCTACATTCCGAAGAACAAGAAGACAATTTCGAATAACTCAATACCTGTGAATGTCCACACAGATTTCTTGTTTAGATTGTTAAAGAGCGTTACTAATACCAAAGAATCAATCTTTCGCTTAGTAGCCGTTGACGCCAGGTCGTTGGCTTGGGCTGCGTATTCTACGCTTTCCCATCTTCGCGTCAAGTGTTTTTTAAAACTTTCTTTTCGCTGTTGAATCTAATGTTTTTAAGCACTTGATTCAACCTAACTCGGTGATTGCTTTCGCTGTCTGCCGTGTCAGTGGATGCGCATTATAGGGAGCTAAAACTTTAGTGCAAGCGCTTTTTTAATAATTTTATACAAAATGGGTTCAAGTGGATACTATTCAAACAAAACACATTAACAACGGTTAAAAACACAACATAAAAGCGATTTTTTAGCAATTTAAGACTAGGTTGGCTGTAATTTTCAGCCTTTTCGATCTCCTGATGCAATGAACAAGCTTTGATAAGTTAATTAGTGCAGTGATGAATGATATCGATAAATGATTAACGAGTATAAAACGAGTGATTACGATGTAACTTACATTATGTAATCTCTAATAGTCACTGTAGCCTTATATGTACTGTAGTTTTATATGTACTGTAGTCTTATATGTACTGTAGTCTTATATGTATAGTAACGATGTTTTAGCAATCTAGATTAAAAGCTTTAGTCCTATACAGACGTTAGCTAATTTCTGACAGACTTCAACTGGTTTTATACAGACGTTAACTCTAGTAGATAAACGATTTTAAACAGATGTTAACTATAGTACATAAACCGTTTTTGGGATCGCAAAGTCGAAATTTACAAAAAAGCACCATCGAATAAATGGTGCTGCTTATACAACCCAACAGGTATTTGCTGCGCGATACTATTGATGATTATCTTTTGGTGGACTGGCTTGGGTTTTGTCTTCACCAAGAGGGGTTACAGTGTCTTGCTGGAGTTCTGCTTTATCAGCATCAACTGATTCATCCCCCACAATATGCTCAACCTTTAACTTTTTAATGGTCTTGATAGTGATAAATGGCCCAGACAATGCGTATAGGTAAAACCCTAAACATAAAATGATTGCGGGCTCCACTGAAACAACAACAAACACCCCAACGAGTAACAACATAACGATAAAGTTTACTTTACCTCGCCAGTCTACTTCTTTAAAAGAGTGATATCTAAAGTTGCTCACCATTAATAAGCCGCTTACCGCTGTTATTAGTGCTGCGAGATAACTAATATCAGTAGGGTCGATTTCGTACTTGCTACCACTCCAAATACTACCAGCAATTAACGCTGCAGCGGCTGGACTTGCAAGCCCTTGGAAAAAGCGTTTATCTGCAACACCAACTTGCGTGTTGAAGCGAGCCAATCTCAATGCAGCAGATGCGCAATAGATAAACGCTGCGAGCCAACCTATTTTACCTAAATCTTGTAAAGCCCAATTGTAAACGAGTATCGCTGGAGCCATTCCAAACGACACCATGTCTGCCATGCTGTCGTATTCGGCACCAAAGTCGCTTTGGGTATTAGTGAGCCTTGCGACTCTTCCGTCTAGTCCATCACAAATCATCGCAATAAAGATTGCTATTGCGGCTGATTCAAAGTGACCATTCATAGATGAAATCACGGCATAAAACCCAGAAAAGAGCCCTGCCGTGGTAAATAAGTTAGGTAATAGGTAAATACCTTTATTTTTTACTGTTTGATTTGATGAATTTTGCATACACTTTAAACAATATTGTTTTAGATGTTGGATTTATATTCAAGATAGCATATTTTGGAATAATCAAGCATAGCGTCATTTAGCTTTGGGAACTCACATGAACATTTTTCGTTTAGTTATTAGTTTAGTCATCATCGTATTTAGTAGTGTGTTATCAGCGGCAACTATTTATACGTGGGTTGATAAATCAGGTGTTGTACATTACAGCCAACAACCACCTAAAGATGTTGATGCAAAAAAGATTTATACTGAAGATATGGAACCGGCAAAAATCGGGACAAATACACCGCAGAGAAAAACAGCGCAAAAGCCTGAAGAATCTGAACTAGCCAAGTCGGCTAAAATAATTAACGAAAAAGATAAGCAACAGGCTAAAGAAATTTGCGACAGTGCAAAACACAGTTTGAATGTACTTAATACCCATACAAGTCTTAGTCAGCAAAATAAACAAACTGGCGAAACGACGAAGATGACAGAAGAGCAACGCCAAGCTGCTATCGCAGAAAATAATGAGCGGGTTAAATTGTTTTGTAAATAAACGAAATATTTACCCTGTTAGGCATAAATAAAAAAGGGAGCATTAGCTCCCTTTTGTGTTGTTAGTGTTTATTATTGCTCAAACGTCAATTGGCCATCGACGACATCGACATTAATCATTTTACCTGGCAGTAATTGTCCGCGAAGGAGTTTTTGCGCCAATGGATTTTCAACCTCTTGCTGTAAGGCACGTTTTAATGGCCGCGCACCATAAACAGGATCAAACCCGGCTTCGGCGATTAGCGATAACGCCGCATCAGTTAACTGAATATCAAACTCTTTTTCTGCCAAGCGTTTACGCAATAGTTCAAGTTGAATGCTGGCGATATGTTTAATGTTCTCGGCACCCAAAGGATGGAACACCACAGATTCATCCACACGGTTTAAAAACTCTGGACGGAAGTTTTGCATCACCACCTCCATCACGCTTTGCTTCATTTCATCATAACTAGCACGACCAAAGCTTTCTTGGATACGATCTGAACCTAAGTTAGATGTCATGATGATAACGGTGTTTTTAAAATCAACCGTACGGCCTTGACCATCGGTTAACCTGCCGTCATCTAGCACTTGCAGTAAAATGTTAAACACATCTGGGTGCGCTTTTTCGACCTCATCGAGCAAAATAACCGAGTAAGGTTTACGACGAACCGCTTCTGTTAGATAGCCGCCTTCTTCATACCCGACATACCCGGGAGGTGCGCCGACTAAGCGTGACACGGTATGTTTTTCCATAAACTCGGACATATCGATACGCACCAATGCCGATTCGGTATCAAACAAAAACTTAGCCAGTGATTTACAGAGCTCTGTTTTACCGACACCCGTTGGCCCAAGGAATAAAAATGAACCAATCGGGCGCTGTGGATCTGCAAGACCTGCACGGCTACGACGAATGGCATTCGACACTGCATCAACGGCTTCATGTTGTCCAATAACCCGCTCGTGTAATGCATCTTCCATGTGCAAGAGTTTTTCGCGCTCACCTTCAAGCATTTTTGAAACGGGAATGCCTGTTGCTTTTGACAACACTTCTGCAATTTCGATATCAGTAACCTTATTACGTAATAAGGTCATATCTTGCATTTCAGCTTGTGACGCTAAATCGAGCTGCTTTTCAAGCTCGGGAATACGACCATACTGTAACTCAGACATGCGAGTTAAATCGCCTGCACGTCTTGCCACTTCTAAATCGAGGCGAGCTTGCTCAAGGTCTGCTTTAATATGCTGCGTACCTGCAAGAGCGGCTTTTTCGGTATGCCAAATTTCATTGAGCTCTGCTGCGTGACTTTCTACTTCTTTCAACTCTTGTTGTAAAAAGTCTAAACGTTTACGGCTGGCGTCATCGGTTTCTTTACTGAGCGCTTGCTCTTCAAGCTTTAACTGAATAGCACGACGCTCTAATTTGTCTAACGCCTCTGGCTTAGAGTCTATTTGCATACGAATACTCGATGCCGCTTCATCAATTAAGTCGATAGCTTTATCGGGTAACTTTCTGTCTGAAATATAACGATGTGACATGGTTGCTGCGGCAACAATGGCAGGATCGGTAATTTCAACATGATGATGCAACTCATAGCGCTCTTTTAACCCACGTAAAATAGCGATGGTGTCTTCTACACTGGGCTCATCAACAATCACTTTTTGGAAGCGGCGCTCAAGTGCTGCGTCTTTTTCAATGTATTGACGATATTCATCCAACGTTGTGGCGCCAACACAATGTAAGTCACCACGGGCTAAAGCAGGTTTTAACATGTTGCCAGCATCCATGGCGCCTTCACCTTTACCAGCACCCACCATGGTGTGCAGCTCATCAATAAACAAGATGACCTGCCCTTCTTCTTGCGACAATTCGTTTAATACTGCTTTTAAACGTTCTTCAAACTCACCGCGATATTTGGCGCCGGCGATTAGCGAGCCCATGTCGAGTGATAACACTCGCTTGTTTTTAATGCCCTCTGGCACCTCGCCATTAATGATACGTTGAGCAAGTCCTTCAACAATGGCCGTTTTACCGACACCTGGCTCACCAATTAATACCGGGTTGTTTTTACTGCGACGTTGCAAAACTTGAATGGTGCGGCGAATTTCATCGTCACGACCAATCACGGGATCCAGTTTGCCTTGCTCTGCACGTTCGGTTAAATCGACGGTAAATTTTTTCAACGCCTGGCGCTGATCTTCAGCATTTGGATCATCAACTTTTTGACCACCACGCATGTCCTCAATGGTTTTTTCCATGAGTTCTTTGCTAGCACCCGACTCTTTTAACGCTTTTGACAGTGCATCGTTGTTTTCTAGAGCGGCAAGCACAAACAATTCAGACGAAATGTATTTGTCTTTACGTTTTTGGGCGAGCTTGTCGCATAAATTCAGTAGACGGATTAATCCCTGAGACAATTGAACATCGCCACCGGTACCATCGACTTGTGGTAAACGC
Organism: Shewanella inventionis; assembly: GCF_019931735.1. Taxonomy (NCBI): domain Bacteria; kingdom Pseudomonadati; phylum Pseudomonadota; class Gammaproteobacteria; order Alteromonadales; family Shewanellaceae; genus Shewanella; species Shewanella inventionis. The sequence goes on from NZ_CP082926.1 coordinate 4,372,549, forward strand.
TCTAACTCTTGAGTCACTGCAGAGCGAAGCGCGCTAACGCGAATGCCTGCTTGAGTTAATAATGGATGAATAGAGCCAGAATCTTGATTTAATAGCGCCATCATTAAGTGAATGGGTTCGATAAATTGATGATCGCGCCCCAAGGCTAATGATTGGGCATCAGAAATGGCAATTTGAAACTTATTAGTCATACGATCGAGTCTCATATAACCTCCTAGGATCTGATACTTATGTAAAGGGTAATTAATTCAGAAATGAATAATTTGTTATCTTAAAGATGGGGGCAATAAATATGATTTCAAGCTTAAAACTTAATCTAGATCAAAAAATCGTTCGTTTTTTGAACTTTACAAATCAGTTAAGATTTTAACCAAATAAGCGACGCCATTCGACCAGTGTGATGATCGCGACGGTAAGAAAAATAATCAGGATTGGTAAAGGTACACACGTTTGCATTAAATACTTGTGTTACACCAAGGTGCGACAAACGAAGCATCGCAATACCCGGTAAATCGGCAAGGTACTTGTTATTATGAGGCATAAAATATTGCGCGGCTTGAGGGTGTTTTTGCATAAAAGCATCGCGTACTTCTGCACCAACTTCAAAAGCCTGTGGCCCAATCGCTGGGCCTAAATACGCCATCAGCTCATTAGGAGGCGTGTTAAATAGTGCAACTGTTTGTTCAATAACACCCGCACACAACCCACGCCAGCCAGCATGTGCTGCTGCAACTTCAGTACCTTGTTGATTGCATAACAACACAGGCAAACAGTCTGCAGTCATTACAGCACAAACATCACCGGCTTTATTGCTATAACTTGCGTCGGCTTTAATAGGTAAATCAAAGGTTGGCTCATGCGGTTTTAGATGCGCCATATTCACTACATCTACACCATGCACTTGCTCGAGCCACAATGGCTCTGCAGGTAAAGATAACCGCTGGCGTAAAGAAGCACGATTAGCCAAAACATGCTGTTGATTATCACCAACATGTAACCCTAAATTTAAACTGTCAAATGGCGGTAAACTCATACCACCATGACGATCAGTCATCGCTATTGCGACATTGTCAGGTAAGGGCCAATCGTGCTGGAACATTACAAATACTCAATAGGGTTTAATTGAGTATCAACGCGTAACGCTTTGGTCAGTTCAACCATGTCATCAGGAATTGGCGCATGCCAAGTCATGATTTCGCATGTAAATGGATGCGCTAGCTCTAAACGAACTGCGTGTAATGCCTGACGGTTAAAGCCTTTGAGTAATTCAAAAAACTCTGGGCTAGCATTTTTTGGCGGTCTTGGGCGGCCACCATAAACAGGATCGCCAACCAACACATGACCAATATGCGCCATGTGTACACGAATTTGGTGAGTACGGCCGGTTTCTAGGCGTAAACGTAAACGCGTATGAGCACGGAACTTTTCAGCCACACGATAGTGCGTTACTGATGGGCGACCACCATGAATTACCGCCATTTGCGTACGTCGTGTAGCATGACGTTCAATCGGCTCATCAACAGTGCCACCAGCCGTCATCGTACCCAGCACAATGGCTTCGTATTCACGCACGATGTCACGCGCTTGTAATGCTGCAACCAAATGAGTTTGCGCTTCAACGGTTTTAGCCACAACCATTAACCCGGTTGTGTCTTTATCTAAACGGTGCACGATACCCGCTCTTGGTACATGCTCAATATCTGGGCAATGATGCAACAACGCATTCATTAACGTGCCATCGGCATTACCCGCACCTGGATGAACAACCAAACCAGCTTGCTTATTCACAACAATGATATGGTCATCTTCGTATACAATATTTAAATCGATATTTTGTGCCTTAGCACGTACTTCTTCTTCAAGTGTTGCAGCAACTTCTATCAATTGAGACTCGAAAACCTTTTCCCGAGGCTTATCAACTGTGATACCGTCAACAGTAACTGCACCAGATAGGATCCATTCCTTGATGCGTGTGCGCGAGTAGTCAGGGAACAAACCTGCTAGTGCTTGGTCTAATCTCAGACCGGTTTGTGTTGCTGTTATCTCGCTTTTTAGATTAATCTCTTGTGTCATAGGAACCGTACCCCAGTTTAGGGGTCCAAAGTGAATGTGCTATCTGTTACAATCGGATGTTTTCTATTTTACCGTGAAATGGAAAAATTCTTAACAACAACTTAAAAAGAATTGAATTCAAGTATGTATAAATTTGCCCAAGGTGCCGCCCTAGTATTACTTTCACTGGCTATAACAGCCTGTAGCAGCAGTCCAGAAGAAGATGAATTCACAAGAAAAGCATCACCTGATCAGCTGTATACCCAAGCAAGAACGTCAATGGAATTAGGGAATTACTCTAAAGCCGTACGTTCACTTGAAGCATTAGACTCGCGTTATCCATTTGGCCCGCACAAAACTCAAGTTCAATTAGACTTGATTTATGCGTATTACAAAATGGACGATGCAGCCTCTGGAATTGCCAACATTGATCGCTTTTTACGCCTCAATCCAACGCATCCAAATATTGATTACGTGCATTATATGCGTGGTTTAACCAATATGCAGGCAGATAATTATTTATTTCACGATTTAATGAATATCGATCGTACTGATCGCGACCCTAAAAATGCACAAGATGCATTTAAAGATTTTGATCGCTTAATTAAATCTTACCCAGATAGTAAATATGCCGTCGATGCACAACATCGTATGCAGTTTTTGAAAAACCGTTTAGCACAGTATTCTATTCAGGTAGCCGAGTATTATATCAAAATGAATGCTTGGAGTGCAGCTGCCGTTCGCGCTCAAACTGTAATGGAAAAGTTTCCAGGCACACCTGCTACAGAGCGTGCATTAGAAATTATGTCTGAAGCCTACGGCGAATTAGGCCAAGACAAGCTACAACAGCATGTAAAAATGGTGATGAAAGCCAACTTCCCTAATAATGAAACACTCACTAACTAGTGATGACACAATATTGAATAAAACGCTCTTCGGAGCGTTTTTTATTTGCAAACACGGCGAAACCATTAAATGAATCGCGAAACACATCTCGCTAAAAATGGATAAATTAACGCCGATACGGGCAAAATACGTTCAAACGAATCGAATTTTAAGATAAATAGTAAAAACAAGTTGACTCAACAGGCCAAAACCCTTTAAATTGCGTCCGTCGCCCGAATAGCTCAGTCGGTAGAGCAGAGGATTGAAAATCCTCGTGTCCCTGGTTCGATTCCGGGTTCGGGCACCATATTTAGATTGGTGGCTAACGCGACTAATAAAAGATTTACAAAAAGGCCTCGCATTGCGAGGCCTTTTTGTTTTCGGCTTTCAGTAAGTCATACCAATCAGGTATAAATAAGTGATCAGAGATTGCCTAGGAAAAATCGCTTAGAATAAGGCAGAAATTTTGAAGTTAGTAGTTCTACCTTCAAAATTTCTAACAATGTTATTAGCGATGTTAACCAGTAAGAATGATCACATTCTTGTGCTGGTTGGTATCATATCAAGATAAGACTTCACAAGCTTTAAATCGGCTCTATGTAATCCACCATAAGCTGCACAGTTTGATTTCCACGAAATTCATTTACATCTAATTTATATACAATTCTAGCTTGCTGTATCGTGGCATCTGGCCAAATGGCAAGATCGATATTAAATGCAATACCATCTAACATTAATGAACCACATGGCGTTTCAACCAGTAATTTAAGATGCTTTTCACCCACAATGCGCTGCTGAACGATATTGAAAACACCATCAAATAGCGGCTCTTCAAAAGACTGCCCCCAAGGGCCAGCATTGCGCAAAATAAACGCCGTATCAAGACAGAGCAACTCCGGAGGCAACTCGCCATCTGACATTAACTCTCCGGTCAATTGCTCGTAATCTAAAATGTCTCGTACTGCATTATCATATGCCTGCTTAAACTGCTCAAAAGCATTAGCGTTAAGCGATAATCCAGCCGCCATAGCATGGCCACCAAATTTAATGATCATACCAGGATACTGGCTATTAATGCGCTCAAGTAAATCTCGCATGTGCAAGCCTTTAATGGAGCGGGCAGAGCCTTTAATTTCGCCGTCACCTGCATCAGCAAATGCAATGACTGGACGGTGATAACGATCTTTAATCCGCGATGCCAAAATACCAATCACCCCTTGATGCCAATCATCTTGAAAAATAGCAATGCCCCAGGGTAAATCTTCTTCGTTAAGCGACACTTTTTGTAAACTGTTAAGTGCTTCTTGCTGCATGCCGGTTTCAAGTTCACGACGCTCTTGATTTAATCCGTCAAGCTCGGCCGCCATTCTTCTAGCTAGCATAATGTCTTCACACAATAGCGTTTCAACACCTAGCGCCATTTCATCTAAACGTCCTGCAGCATTTAACCTGGGGCCAACGGCAAAACCAAAATCTGCTGCAACGATTTTCTCAGGGTTTCGTTTAGCCACCTCTAACAATGCGGTAATACCAACTCGACAACGGCCACTTCTTACTCTCTGTAAGCCCGCATTCACTAAAATGCGATTATTGGCATCAAGTGAAACCACATCAGCAACTGTCCCTAACGCCACAATATCCAATAAAGAACCAAGGTTAGGTTCGCTAATGTGATGTTGTTGATACCAATCTCGCTTACGTAACTCTGCCCGCAAAGCTGACATTAAATAAAAAGCCACGCCAACACCTGCAATCGATTTACTGGCAAACTCGCAACCAGGCTGATTTGGATTCACAATCACATCAGCATTAGGCAACGTAGCGCCGGGTAAATGATGGTCGGTGACCACAACTTGCATACCTAACAACTTGGCAGCAGCAACCCCCTCAATAGATGAAATACCATTATCGACAGTAATCAATACATCTGCGGATTTAGAATAGGCAACCGCAACAATCTCAGGGCTGAGGCCATAGCCATAGTCAAAGCGATTAGGGATTAAGTAATCCACCTTGTTCGCGCCCATCATCTTTAATGCCAGCATACAAACGCTGGTTGATGTCGCGCCATCGGCATCAAAATCACCAACGATTAATATCGACTTATCTGCTGCCATTGCGTCGGCAACTAATGCTGCGGCCTCTGACAAGCCTTTCATGGTATCTGGGCGCAATAATTGGGTTAATGCTAACTCGCAATCATTTTCACGCACACCTCGACGGGCATAAAGCTGCTTTAAAAAAGGCGGGATTGTGGCAGGTAAATGTGAATCATCAACCTGAGGACGACGGACTATTTTGTGTGACAAAAGGCAACCTTAATCTAACAGTAATTGGTTCGCTCAGCTCAAAAATCAAATGATAATCCAATAACAAGCTGGTTTGTTTGGCTCACTTAATTTACCTGACTTGAGGTACAAATAAAAAGGTGAGCCTGAGCTCACCTTAGATTTTACGCTGTAAATATTGTATTGACGATAATGAATTATAAATTTGATTCAATCGTGCGTAATAGATCTGCAGGAGATTGATAACCTGGCACCATGGTGCCATTTTCTAGTATCAGTGCTGGCGTACCATTAATGCCAAAAGACATACCTAATTGATACTGCTTGGTAATATCAACATCACAGCTTGCCGCTTTAACATTGCCACCATTTTTGGCCTCTGTCATCGCTTTTAATGGATCTTTTGCACACCACACAGCTTGCATTTCATCGGCATTTGCAGAAGGTATTCCAGCTCGTGGGTATGCTAAGTAGCGCACTGTTATGCCTAAATCGTTATAACCTTGCATTTGATTGTGCAGCTTACGACAGTAGCCACAATCAACGTCAGTAAACACTGTCACAACGTGTTTCTCATCTTTTGCCTTGTACACTAGCATGTCTTTTTCTATAGGCTTAAGCATTGCTAAACGAGGTCCGGCAAGTGCCGCTTCAGTTAAGTTTTTCATGCCCTGCTTCATATCATATAAATTACCATGAAATAGCTTGCTGCCATCTTTAGTCACATATAACACACCACGATCAGTAAAGACTTGATACAAACCATCTACAGGAGAAGGTTGGATCAATGAGACATTCACCCCTAAGGTATCGCTTAGAGTTTGTTTTAACACTGATTCATTTGATACATCGGTTGCTGGTGCAGCAAACACGGTAGGAGCAATAACAAGACTGGCAACGAGGGCAAATGCTTTGGTTAACTTCATGATAATTCCTAAATTACACGGGTTCAAAATGAATAGACCCGACTTCGTAAGCAAAACTTACAGATTTAATTCCTGTAACGCAACTAATACCGAGCATCTTAAATGTAAGGATTTGAAAGCTCACCGCAACTACTATCCACGGGGATGATGCTGGCTATGCAATTGTTGTAATCGCACTTTAGCCACATGGGTATATATTTGCGTTGTAGACAAATCACTGTGGCCCAATAACAATTGTACCACACGTAAATCCGCACCATGATTGAGCAAATGAGTCGCAAAAGCATGGCGCAGTGTATGTGGGGACAAATGACAAGTAATCCCAGCCCTTGCAGCATAAAGCTTAATACGATGCCAAAAGGTTTGCCTGGTCATCATTTGCCCACGACGTGATGGAAACACCACATCTGACTGCTTCATGTTTAATAACTCACCACGAGCAAAACGCATATATCGCTCAACTTCGGCAACCGCCAACTCGCCAAGCGGAACCAATCGCTCTTTCCCGCCTTTTCCCACCACCCGAACCAACCCTTGTCGCAGACTGATTTGCTCCATTGTTAAACTCACTAATTCGGTTACGCGTAATCCCGTCGCATACAAGAGTTCCAACATAGCTTTATCGCGACATTCTAGCGGATCGTCACTATTAGGTTCAGCCAACAAACTGTCAATTTGAGCTTCAGACAACGAGTCGGGTAACTGGCGCGACAATTTGGGAGATTTAATCAGTGCAGTGGGGTCATGGCTCACAAGTTTATTTACCAATAAATAAGCATAAAAACGCCGTAAACTGCTCATCATCCTGGCTGTACTGCTTTTGGCAAAGTGTTGTTCAAAACGGATGCTTAAATAATCGCGTAGCATGTCTTGGTTAACCGTAAGTAACTCCCCACCTTGAGACAACACAAAGCGCTCTACATGCTGCAAGTCAGTTCGATAAGAAGCCAAGGTATTATCACTTAAGCCTTTTGTTGACCAAAGGTCGTCCAAAAACTGGTTAATTAGCGGATTGGGTTGATAAGCAGGTTTTGTCAAAATAAATTCTCAATCACTCATAAAAAACGACGTTAGATAAAATATCATAACGTCGTTTGTTTTACTGTTAATTAGCGCCTGTTGAGCACTCAACCTGATGTTGAAACCCAAATAAGCCTTAACGTAAGCAGAGCGGTGACTTGCTTAAACTATGCTGTAACCGCTTTATTTTTAGGAATAAACAAACACACAATAGCAGTAACAACTGTGGGTAGTAACCACGCCACACCTTCTTTATGTAAGGGCATAAAATCAAGAAAGCTCATGTCCATACCCGCGGTTTGCAAACCATCAAAAATACCAAAAAACAGCGCTACACTTAAAATCACTCGATGCGAAAAAGCAGGACGAGCAAAACGCTCAGTTAAAAATGTCACTAACACTAAAGCAATCGCAACCGGGTAAATGGTCATCAATACCGGAATACTAATACTGATTAACTGCGCTAAACCAACGTTCGCCACAGTGGCACAAATGCAGCTAAGTACTACAACTAGCAATTTATATGACAAACTTGGCATAAGTTCATTGAAAAACTCAGCACATGCAGTGACTAAGCCCACCGCCGTGGTTAAACACGCTAAGGTCACAACTGTTGACAACAATAGCGTACCTAAGCTGCCAAAATGATGTGTTACATAGTTTGTTAAAATTTGGCCACCATTATCAGCGCCAATGGCAAAGTCACCGGCCGATGCACCAAGATAAAATAACGATACATAAACAAATGCTAGGCCACCTGCGGCAATAAAAGCTGCACGAACTAAATACTTAGTTTGATCAGCAGCGTCATTTACCCCTTTCTTACGCAGCAAATCAATAATCAACATACCAAACATCAAAGATGCCAGTGTGTCCATGGTGTTATAGCCTTCAATAATCCCTTTAGTCAGCGGGCTATTGATGTACTCTCCAACGGGCTGATTGACTTCAAACCCAGGTAAAATGATGACTGAACTGGCTAATCCAACTAATAATAATATTAATACCGGCGTGAGCACCTTACCCACGTTATCCAATAACTTGCCTGGGAATAATGACAAAAACATCACGATAGCGAAAAACACTAAAGTGTAAATAAGCTGCGCGATGTTAAACTCTTTACCACCAAGCATCATCAACGCATCAGGATTACTGATAAACGGCCGAGCGCCAATTTCAAATGCCACCAACCCCGTTCGTGGTGCCGCAAATGCTGGCCCAATAATAATGTAAATTGCAATTGCCAACGCAGTGGCGGCAAAAGCGGGCAATAACGCCATCACTTTACCGTTTGCTTTAGCAACGGCAATTAAGCCAATTAATGGCATACCTACTGCGGTAATCAAAAAGCCCAGCATGGCAAACGACATGTTCTCGCCTGCCAACATGCCAGCAAATGGAGGAAAAATTAAGTTACCTGCGCCCAAAAAAAACGCAAAGGTCATAAACCCTAACCCTACGGTATCGGTCACACTCATCTTGGTTGTTTGCACTACTCGCCTCTTTTTATTGTTATGTTTTTTAACAAACCTAATTGATTACGGCATAATTAGCTACTATTGACCAGAATGCTGCCAATTTTTGTAAAGTTAAAAATACACTCGTAAATTGTAAATTTTGCTTTAACCGTTAACAAAAATGAGTACAAAGCCCGGTTTTATTCGCTACATCCTTGTCAAAATAGCTGAACTTAGACTTTTTACTCAGTTTTACTGATTAAAATCGGCCAAACTAATATCAAACAACGCCAAACCACACAAGCTTTAGCCCGCAAAAAAATAAAAAAAAGCGTTTTATGATTAAATTATGTCAACCCTTGTGTACATATTAGCCAAGTCATTATATTTAGTTCATTTTTGTATAACAAAATATCAACCATTTATCGTAGAAAATATTTAACCGACGACATCATTGATTAAAGCGATTATGATCTCAGCTAACTTATTTAATAACCTGCCATCACAACAACTTTATGCCTTTTACGTTTAAACAATTTCATATCGATGACGCAGCTTGTGGGATGGCAGTAAGTACAGATGCCGTTATTCTTGGGGCCTGGGCTGAATTAACTCAAGCTGAGCATATATTAGATATTGGTGCAGGCAGTGGCTTACTCAGTTTAATGGCGGCACAACGCAGCCTTGATCACGCTAACATTACTGCTGTTGAAATTGACAATGCGGCAGCCCACGCTTGCAAACATAACATTGAACAAAGCCCTTGGCCTGAAAAAGTCCGGTTATTTCACGGAGCTATTCAAGACTTTCAGCAGCAGTTTAATGACAGTACTAAGCCTTTATTTGACCACATTATTTGTAATCCACCTTATTTTGAGCAAGGTACTCAAGCCAAAAATGCGGCTCGAGCAGATGCCAGACACACCAATACCTTGTCATTTTCAGCATTACAGCAAGCAATAAGTCAACTGTTAGCACCTAAAGGCAATACCAGTATCATTTTGCCACAACAAAGTTTAGCCAGCTTTATATCGCAACTGGACGGCCATAAATTGTATGTGGCAAAACACTTAGAAATCATCAGCGTAGAGGGCAAGGTGCCTAATCGTTCGATTTTGGTTATTCAACACACACCATTAACCGCAGATCAGCAACACCAAAATAAACTCTGCCAAACTGAATACCTGCAAATGGCGATTCGCAATAAACAAGGCGAGTATAGCCAGACGATGATAGAATTATGCCGCCCTTTTTACTTAAAGCTTTAGCCTGCTCATTAGGTCAGCTATAATACTCAACTATTTTTCAGCGAGACCAGTGCATGCAATTTGAAGATTTCCAGCTAGACCCTAGCTTATTAGAGTCACTCAAGGCCATGGGACACAACAGCCCAACCACGATTCAACAACAAACTATTCCATTGGCCATGGATCAGCGGGATATTTTAGCGCGTGCGCCAACTGGCACCGGTAAAACTGCCAGTTTTTTACTGCCTGCATTACAGCATTTAATTGACTTTCCTCGTCGCTTTGAAGGTCAGGCACGTATTTTGGTTTTAACACCAACGCGAGAACTTGCCAGTCAAATTCACCGTTATGCCTGCCACTTAGCCACAGGGCTTGATTTCAATATTGCCATCATTACCGGTGGTGTACCTTACGGCCCGCAAGAAGAAGCGCTAGAAGATAACATCGACTTGCTTATCGCCACTCCTGGGCGGTTGATGGAATACCTAGATAAAGATAAATTCGATGCAACTGAAGTTGAAATTTTAATCATCGATGAAGCTGACCGTATGCTCGATATGGGCTTTTCATCTGTGGTGCAAACCATTGCGATTGAGGCTCAAGGTCGTAAGCAAAACATGTTGTTTTCGGCCACGCTAGAAGGTAATGGCGTAAACCGTTTTGCCAGAGAGCTGCTAAACGATCCTGTGATGATTGATGTTGAATCCCCAAGAAGCGAAAAAGCCAAAGTGCATCAATGGATCCACCTTGCTGATGACAGTGCACACAAATTTGCTTTGCTTTGCCACATTCTGCGTCAAGAAAACGTTAAGCGTGCCATCGTGTTTGTTAAAACCCGTGAAATCGTGGCCAGCTTAGAAGGGCAATTACTTAAAGCCAATATTCCATGTGCTTTTATGCGTGGTGATATGGAACAGAAAAAACGCTTTCAAGCCTTAGGTCGTTTTTCAAAAGGCGAAGTCAACGTATTGTTAGCAACAGACGTAGCGGCTCGCGGTATTGATATCGATGATATTACTCATGTAATTAACTTTGACATGCCCCGCTCAGCCGATGCGTACGTTCACCGCATTGGTCGTACCGCACGAGCTGGCGCAAAAGGGACAGCAATATCTTTAGTTGAAGCTCACGACATGCGTATAGTGTCTAAAATTGAACGTTACATCGAACTGCCACTTAAGCGTCGTGTGATTGAAGAACTTCGTCCAAAGCACAAAGAAGCAAAAGTGCCGGGCAAGAAAAAGGCAAATGCCAAAGACGCAAAAGTAAAGTCAAAGAAATTTAAGAAAAAGTAATTTTAAAATTTATCCATAAAAAGCGAATTATTGATTAATTCGCTTTTTTTATCGCTAAAGCAATATAAATCACAATTAACTAGATGTCATACGGCTAAAAACGTCAAGAAATGTAAAGATCTGCGCAAAAAACACCCAGTAAAATCACCTGCATAACCACATGATAAATAGAACTAAATCTACAAAAGGCAAACTTGCCCTCGACAACAAACATGCACAAAAGCAGCATTAAATAATTTCAGCATTAAAAATGCCAAGTTGAAACATTTTATTTACATCAATCTATTTAGATCAACCCCAGAGTCTGTTAATTTAGAGGCAATGAGTAATAAAAATAATCTGAATTAACAAGTTAGCCAACGTAGTTAACTGTCTTTAGCATTAAAAAAGCATGGATACGCAATAAAAATGATGAAAAAAATAAAAATCATACTAAGAAGATTGTCACCCCTCCTAATTGTTATTGTATTTGCCGGTTTAGCCAAAGTGCTAATAAACAGCCAAGAAGCACCTGAGCAAAAAGATGAGCCAATCAGCGTGCCCATTATTGATGTTCAAACTGTCGTGCCACAAACCTTATCACTAAATTTGCCATCTTATGGTGTAGTTAATCCAAAATATAAAACGCAATTAGTGACCGAAGTGCAAGGCCGCATGATTAACATATCGCCACAGTTTGTTGCTGGGGGAGTCGTTAAACAAGGCGAACAATTGGCCATTATCGAACCCTCAGATTATGAAGCCGATCTTATCCAAGCAGAAGCGACATTGGCACAAGCAACTGCTGCATTAAATGAAGAAAAAGCCCGTGGCGAAGTCGCCAAGATTGAATTTAAAGGGTTCACTAACGGTGTTCCTCCAGAGCTTGGATTACGTATTCCGCAGCTCAAGAAAGAGCAAGCCAATGTGAAATATGCCCAAGCCGCATTAGCGCGAGCCAAACGAAACTTAGAACGTACCGTTATTCGAGCACCGTTTGATGGCATCATCAAAGCGCGCAATGTCGACTTAGGTCAATACGTTACCTTAGGTACCAATCTTGGGGAGCTTTACGACACCAGTATTGCCGAAATAAGACTACCATTGGCAAATGAAGACCTCGCCTATTTAGAATCGGTCGATAATCCAGACACCAATGTAACACTCACCGCTCAACTTGCAGGTAAACAAGTCACCTGGCAGGGTAATATTGTTCGCAGCGAAAATGTCATCGATGAACAAACCCGCATGGTTTACCTGGTGGCTGAAATTCGCGACCCTTATCTTCGTAACACCAAAACCTCTGGTCAATTACCCTTAAAATACGGCAGCTTTGTTAATGCGGTTATTACCGGTAAAACAGTTGATGAGGTTGTTAAACTCCCTCGTCACGTAGTACGTAATGGTCAAGTCGCTGTCGTCAGTGACGACAATATAATTGAAATGCGCACAGTCAATGTGATCCGTTCAGACGTGAGTTCTATCTATATTCAAGGCAGCTTTAAAGCAAATGAGCGCGTATCGATCACCAGCGTCAACAGCTTAAACTCTGGTCAAGCTATTAAAGTGTTGGGTGAAAAGGCTAAAAAGCCAAACGAGCCAGTTGATACCGACGCCCAAGCAGCGACAAAAGCAGGTGAATAACATGACCACAAATAAAGGAGTTATCGCCTGGTTTGCCAGCAATAGCGTTGCCGCTAACCTACTTATGATCATTTTAATCATTGGCGGCCTGTTTAGTGCTGTCATGATTAATAAAGAAATATTTCCAAGCTTCGAATTAAACCTAATCAATGTCAATGTGGCCTATCCAGGGGCTGCGCCACAAGAAATTGAAGAAGGGATAAATATTAAAATTGAAGAAGCCATTCAAGACATCAGTGGCATTGACAAAGTCACCTCGGTTGCCAGTGACAGCGTGGGCTCGGTGACCATTGAAGTTGAAGACGGCTATGACGTCCAGCAGGTGCTCGATGAAGCCAAACTGCGCATTGACGCTATTGCCACTTTCCCTGACAACATTGAAAAACCCAATATTTACCAAGTAAAACCTGAAAACAGCGTTATTTGGGTGTCTGTCTATGGTGACATGAACCTTCATAACATGAAGGAAATGGCCAAGACAATTCGCGATGAGATCACAGATTTACCCGCGGTCACACGAGCCAAAGTCAATGGCGTGCGTGACTATGAAATCGGTATCGAACTGTCTGAAGATAAATTACGCGAGTATGGTATTACCTTTACCCAGGTGGCTCTGGCGGTACAAAACTCATCCATCGATTTACCCGGTGGAGCCATTAGAGCACAAGACGGTGATATTTTATTACGCACTAAAGGCCAAGCCTATACCGCTGACGATTTTGCGCAAATTGTGGTCGACACTCGCCCTGATGGTAGCCGTATCATGCTGCCTCAAGTGGCAACCATAAATGATGATTTTGAAGAGCGCTTAGAGTACACCCGCTTTAACGGCAAACCCGCAGCAGTGATTGAGATCGCCAGTATTGATGATCAAAATGCCTTAGATATCGCCTCGCAAGTGAAAGACTATGTGGCCAAACGTAAACTCACCCTACCGAGTAATATTCAACTCGATACCTGGGGTGACTTAACTCACTACCTGCAAGGTCGATTAAACATGATGCTGTCAAACATGTTTTATGGTGCGCTGCTGGTATTTATTATTTTGGCCTTATTTTTAGACCTTAAGCTCGCATTTTGGGTCATGATGGGGTTACCAGTGTGCTTTTTAGGCACCATGCTGTTAATGCCACTTGAACCGTTTAATATGTCAATCAACATGCTGACCCTGTTTGCCTTTATTTTGGTACTGGGGATAGTGGTCGACGATGCCATTGTCATAGGCGAAAGCGCATATACCGAGCTTGAAGAAAATGGCCACTCGTTAAACAATGTCATTAAAGGCGTGCACAGAGTAGCCATGCCAGCCACATTTGGCGTGCTTACAACCATTGCCGCATTTATTCCAATGATCATGGTTTCTGGTCCCATGGGGATCATTTGGAAATCCATCGGTATGGTGGTCATTTTGTGTCTTGCATTTTCGTTAGTAGAATCAAAACTGATTTTACCCGCGCATTTGGCCAAGATGAAAATCACCAAACGCAGCCAGCCTACTAACATATTTTCACGGATAAAATTGGCCATCAATGAATGGTTACAGCACTTTATTCACCACACTTATCGCCACTTTTTAGAGCGTTGTATAAAACAACGCTACAGCGTGGTCGCTTTGTTTATTGGGGTGCTCATATTATCGGTCGCCCTTGTACTAAGCGGAAAAGTCCGTTGGATTTTTTTCCCCGATATTCCATCAGACTTTATTCAAGTACAAATAGAAATGGATGAAGGCAGCTCCGAACAAAATACCTTACATGTGCTCCAGCAAGTTGAAGATGCGTTATATCAAATGAACGAAAAACTTGAAGAGCAATATGGTTACCCAATGGTAAAACACAGCTACATTGAACTTAGCTCCCGTAGTAGTGCATTTGTGTTTACAGAATTGATCAAAGGCGAAGATCGGGACCTAGACGGTGTTGAAATTGCCGAGCAATGGCGAGCACAAATACCAGAATTATTGTCAGTCAAAAAACTAAACATCAATGCCAGTACCAACGATGCCGGCGGGGATTTGTCGTTTAGACTAACCGCTACCGACCTAGATCAATTATCAGAAGCATCGAAAGCACTTAAAACAAAACTTGCCACCTACGAAGGTGTGTACGACATTACTGACAACTTCTCATCAGGCTCAAACGAGATACGTTTAAAGATACGCCCAGAAGCACAAGCTCAGGGCCTCAGCTTGTCTGATTTAGCCCGCCAAGTGCGTTATGGTTTCTATGGCTATGAGGCTCAGCGTATTTTGCGCAACAAAGAAGAAGTGAAAGTCATGGTTCGTTATCCACTTGAGCAACGTCGGACGGTGGGCGATCTTGAAAATATGCTTATCCGAACACCATCAGGCGCTGCGGTACCATTCTCAACCGTTGCAGATATCGAGTTAGGTGAATCTTATGCATCTATTACCCGGGTAGATGGCCGCAGAGCCATTACCATTTCAGCCAATGTGAATAAAAACAATGTGGAACCCTCAAAGATTGTTGCCGAAATTCAGGACGAGTTTTTACCTGAATTAACAGCAAGGTTTCCTAAAGTGGCTTCAGCTTTAGATGGCGGCAGCTTAGACGAGCAAAATGCAATGATAGGCTTGGCCCAAGGCTTTTTCTTTGCCATGTTTACTATTTATGCCTTGATGGCGATCCCATTAAAATCTTACACACAACCCCTGATCATTATGTCAGTCATTCCATTTGGCATGATTGGCGCCTTATTTGGCCACTACATTCTTGGTTTATCTATGAGTGTATTGAGCTTGTGCGGCATCGTGGCGTTGGCGGGGGTAGTGGTAAACGACTCGTTGATTTTAGTCGACTTTGTTAACCGCGCACGTGAAGAAGGTAAGTCTCTTTTGCAATCGGCAATTGACTCTGGTTGTTATCGCTTTAGAGCCATTATTTTAACGTCACTCACCACTTTTGTCGGCTTAGTCCCTATTATTATGGAAAAAAGCTTACAAGCTAAAATTGTCATCCCTATGGCAACCTCATTGGCTTTTGGTATCTTGTTCTCAACCTTAGTGACATTAATTTTAGTGCCGATTTTGTATATCATTCTCGATGATATCAAACGCACACTAAAGCGCTTGTTTATATGGTGGTGGCAGCCAAAAACAGTTGAAAACACATTGAGTACTGACAAACAGAGCTAGTTAACTAGGGCATGTTTACCACCGACAAACAGAGCTGAATAAGCTCTGTTTTTTTATGCTGTTCTGCGAGCGGCGCAACATCCTTAGTTAGCCCATTGGACTAAAATAGCCTTTATTCATCCAACAACACCACTTTACCGATGACAGAAATAAGTTCTACGTCGCCAACATTAGTTTATGATATCGGCAAACATCGTTATCTTAATATCACTGCAAGATGCACCTTGAGGTGCCAGTTTTGCCCTAAACATAATGGCTCGAAACAAGTGCACGACTACGATTTGTCACTCAATAAATCCATTACGGCGATGGATATCATTCCGTTACTTGGTGATGTAAAAGAGGTAGAAGAATATGTATTTTGTGGCTTTGGCGAGCCAACTCTTAATTTAGACTGTCTCTTACAAGTTGCTCATGCTATCAAAGCACAAGGAGGACGAGTTCGCTTAAACACTGATGGGTTAGGTAATCTGTTTCATCGGCGTAATATTTTGCCACAACTTAGCCAATGTATAGACAGCTTATCGATTTCGCTCAATGCCGACACGCCAGAGGGCTACCAGCGCCATTGCCGCCCAAAGCTTGCACACTCTTATGAAGCACTGCTTGAATTTATCCACCAAGCACCGCAATTTATCAAAGAGGTACAAGTGAGTGCAATTAACGGTTTAGCCGATGTCGACATCGCACGCTGCATGGTCATTGCCGAAAAAAATGGTTGTCAATTTAAGCAACGTGAATTAGATAAAATTGGCTAAACAATTATCCCCTCTAGACGTTTTGCCAATGTGTGCTTCATGCTAGTATTGCCATTAAGTGAATGCTAAAAAAGTGGCACAATGTCTAAACGTAAAGCAGTGAGTTCTCCCAACTCGTTATTAATCTCATCGCAAGCAGCACGTTGGTCTCAACAACATATTTTATCGCTGTTAAGCCAAGTGCTTATATTATTAATTACCATTTTTATCGCCACTCATATGGTGATTTACTTAGGTGAGCGTCGCTTGCAAGAAGACTGGGCAGATCAGCGCTACAGCGAATTACAAACCGTGGCGTCACTGGCATCAGACAAAGCCGCTTTTTTGCAGTTTAGAACTCAAACATTCGCTAAAGCAGAATTATTACGCCAATACTTGCAACACCCCTCAAAACCTCAACAACAAAAAGTGGCCGAAAGCTGGGATTCTTTAACTCAAAACATTCCTGAACTGCTTGGATTATCTTTATTTGATCCGCAAGGAAAACTGCGCTTTTCAACTACCAACAGTTTCGATAATATGCAAATACCCGCAACATTAATGGGCTCAGCTCGCAACATGGGAGGAAACGATATCTATACATCGCCAATGTCTTTCACCCCAATTGACGGCATACTTGAACCTTATTTTTATCAACTCTCATGGATAGAAAACCCTGATCAGAGTATTAAAGGCTACTTAGTCACTTACAATTCAATCACCAAATTACTTGAATCCATTAAACCCGCTTTCTTTAACCAAAACTCACCATTGCTTCTACTCGACACTCAAGGCTTTTTGTACGCAGGCGCCAACCAACCTGAGCCATTGACCAATATGCCAGACAATTTAGGCTCAAGTTTAAAGCAAACCTATCCTGAACTTTGGAAAGACATGGCCATGAATAACTATGGTCAGTTTTATAGTACCGATGCGACTTTTGTTTATTTAAAAGTGGAATTAACCAACCAATACGAAACCAAAAGAGAGTACTTTTTACTGTCTTATATTCGCCATAATGATATTGCTGAGCGTTATCTTGAATGGCGAATGGTCATTCTCATTGCCGGCGTGCTCTTAGCCTTGTTAGCTACCGCGTTAATTGTATTACGCCATTTATTTGTGCTTGAACGCCGAGCAAAACATAACAGTTTACAGCTCAGTCATGGGCTATTTAACAGTGAAATGAGCTGCCT
Organism: Shewanella inventionis; assembly: GCF_019931735.1. Lineage (NCBI taxonomy): Bacteria > Pseudomonadati > Pseudomonadota > Gammaproteobacteria > Alteromonadales > Shewanellaceae > Shewanella > Shewanella inventionis. Next base: position 4,390,429 of record NZ_CP082926.1, read on the forward strand.
AATTGTTAATGACAAAGGGCGGATTAACAGTGCCAATCTCAATGCGTCAAAAGCACTTGCATTACCAATAGATAACCTGATTGATCGTAGCGTTCAGCGAGTATTGCAACTCGATAACGAGCGCTTTAAGCAAATCGAAGAAGCATTAACTCACCATCAACAATGGCGTGGTGAAATCAACATTGAAAATGATCACAACATTACATTACAGACTCATATTCGCAGTGAAGTGTGCCCTTACAGCAAAGAACATTATTGGCTAGTCACATTAGAAGACATCACCATACTCTATGACAGCCAGCGTCAGGCTTATTTGTATCAATTACTCAGCGACAGCGCGGTCGCCACAGCACTAACAGATGCCAGTGGCAAATTAATCAAGTGCAACAGTAAATTTGATCATTTAATGTCGTTAAATGGTGAAACTGACATTGCTATCACTGAATTATTAGGTGATGAACTTAAAAACCAATGGCAAAACATATGTGCTCAAATAAGTTTGCAAGGAGAATGGACAGCGCAAATCATGCCATTTACCCAGAGCCGATACAGCCATTGCCTAAAAACCACGTTAGCAGGTCAGCTCGCTTACGACGGGGAGATTGAATTTCTCATTTGCACTTTTGAAGAAACCCTCCCAACCATTGCACTCAACAATCACAGCAATGTGTTTGGTCATCGAAGTGCAATTGTGCTGCGCATTAATGAGCTAGAAAACCACTTTAACCAATTAAGTGAACAAACTAAAATGCAGTCCAGTTTAATGGTTATGGACATTAATCCTAATGCGATTTTTAGCCATATGGGCAACATGAGCCAATTAGAAAAACGTCAAAAAGACATAGAATTACAATTGTTAATCGAACTACCACTAAACTATCAAATATCCCAATGGCAAGTTGGTAAGTTAGTTATATTATTGCCGGAGACCGACGCAAATAGCGCACATCAATATGCGATGAAAATTATCCACTGTTTAGAGGTTAATGATTTATCAGAAGGGATTAATATTGGTATTGCCGGTTATGTTTCACCACAAACGCTTGAGCAATATTTGGCAAATGCCGAAATAGCCCTCAAGCGAGCTAAACAGTCAGTTGACCAAAATATTTGCCAAGCGTTTACACGAATAAACCACACGGACCATTTAAACTAACAACCGGTTAATGTTAATAGGTGGGTGTAATCAAATCGGCGCAATCAAGGCTCTACTTGATGATGGTCAACAACTTGAGTCTCTTCAGTTAAGTTGCTCTCTGATTCTAATGTAAATGGTTGAATATTATCGGGCAGTTTACTCTCAATAATTTCAACAATGTTAGAACGATTCATAGTCACTTTAAAACGTGCATATTCAGGTTGCTGCTTGCCATCTCGTAATACTGCGACAAGGTTAACCTGATAGCGACGCTCAACCGACTCATTACTAATATTACCGTCTGACTCTTTATAAATTTTGGCTTTACCGCGCTCCAAATGACGAGCAAAAGGCACTAGGCTAAAGTTAACTTGCTCTTGTATTTGTGAATACCCCGCTTCAAATGGCTTGTTTGCAACCTTAGTCGCGATACGATAATGCAGTACAGTTGAGTCAACTTTATTTTGGCTATGACGCTGCTTCATGATCTCAGCAACTGTCTTAGGAATGTCTTGTGTACGCATAAACTCTAGCCAGACTAACTGTTTAGCCACGATTGCCTGAGTGGTCGTGTCGCGTAAAATACGACTCCAACGCGGACGACCTCTTTGAATAAAACGCCACATGGCATTACGAAAGTCTTCTTTAAAGATTTCCCTAAACCCGTAAATCACCGCAAGTGTTAATAATAACGTTAACGTAAGCCCATTAAAAAAGCCTTGAGCCTTAATAATTAATGCCGACACAACTAGCATCACCAAACCCGTTGCAAGGCCAGTGACAAACTTCTTTAAGCCTACGCCAAGCGGCTTTAACTCTTCTTTTAGCACAACGCCTTGTTGAATTAAGCGCCGTAACAGCAACATTTTATTGGATATCCGATTCGCATCCTGTTGAGTTTGCAACGAATTGTACTTACATACCTGTTCGCGGTAATGGTTTTCACTACGACATAAACTCAACACCTTGTCTCTCACCTCACTAAAATCAGCGCTACGAGGTGAATAGGCGAGCGTTTTAAGTAATTGTTGCTCGCAAAACCAAGACAGGTAGTTATCTGCATGCTCAAAATAAGACTTCCACTTGGGATCGCTAGGCTCATTACGACGAAACTTTTTGAGCAATTGAATCACCAAATCGGACAGTTCGTCTAAAGCAGGATAAAACTCGTTTGCATCACTTTTTTGGCGCAGTTCTTTACCGTCGGTTTCAATCGCAACAGCAAATTGATAGGCAAATAAATTAAGGTATAAGCGAAACTCTTCAAGGGTGCGTTTATTTAAACTGATAAAGCGAGATTGCACTAACGGCAGATGTAAACCTTTAGAATAATAAGACCGACGCCCAAGAATGCCACTATGATAATACTCTTCTTCATCGAGCGTGTGAGAACCTATTCCCATCTCTGTCGGTAAATAGAAATACAAATCAAAGGTACGCTGATCCCCTGGAGCCATTTGGTGACTAAATTTAATTGATAATGCTTCTTCTTGTTTTACTTTAACTTTTGCCACAGTTTTTTGTTTACTACCGTTTGAAATGTTCACTATGTTATGGATAGTAACCTAAAAGGCAATTAATTCAATATTACAGATGTCATGTCAGCTCAATTGACCTGACATGACCAAAGGCTGTTGCTGGACATAAAAGTCAACAACACACGAGAATGAGGCGAATCAACATGGCGGATTTGCACGTCAAGCAAAACAGGAGCATTAAGCTTAATACTCTGTTCGACATACGATAATTCATTAAGTAAATAAGGATGCAATCGACTATCATCTTGCCATTGCACTGAGTTAGCCTTAAGTGCTAATTGGTAACTTAATGCCCTTAAATCTCGCCTAGTCACCTTGCCTTGCATCACAATAAACTCTGTTACACCTGTGCCAGACTCAAGCTGATAATGCAAAGCGGCCTGTTGATGTTCAATATTAACGAGTAAGGTTAACTTATCAGGTATTGGGTGTTCACTATTGAATTGAGGAGCAGAAAAATAGCCATCTGCACTGCAACTTAACAGCCATACATCACTAGGTATAGCTAATTGCTCAATTGTTATTGCACCAGTGAACAGCAGCAACATCACCCCAATAACACTCGCTAACTTACCGCGCCTGGATTGTAAAAATCGACGTAGTCTTCTTCGCCATCGCCTTACGCGTAAAGGTAACTTAACCACAAATATTCACCTTATGCAGCCATGCCTGGGTAATAAAAGGCGAATGCATATCACTGACGCTAATTTTTACGTTTTTATAATGCCAATTGGTTTCAGTAAACTCAGTCAACAATAGGCTCACATAATGACGATCAGCAGAAATGGCAGCATCAATAGAATCCCAACGCACGTGATGACATAAACGCAGTTGGGTAGATAAGCATTCAGCATGCAACATCGCATCTTGAGGGGATTTACCATCATAAATCGATAGCTGAATGACTTTACCGCTGGCTGCAATAATTTGGCGCAAAACATCAGCTTTTGTAAACATTGGAGGGATGATATGCGACCATAAGAACAACAACAACGCGAGCAATGCGCCAATAATGATTCCGTATTGCCCCCATGATAATAATCGATTGGGTAACGCGAGGATATTAGGATGTTTGGTCTGATTGATAGGGTATAAAATAACACCCTGATCCGGAATATATTCAATTAAATTAAGGTGGCTGACACATAAATAATCGATGATATGATGAATAATGCTGGTTAATTCACCTTGAGTCAGTTGATGCGCCACTTGGCCTGATACAATGACGGTTTCTAACATAGTCAATGGCACAACCTGTCCACGATGCAGAACTAACTGAGTGAGCACCCAATATTCATTATCGTTTAAATGCCACTGAGTCGATCTCGTCTGATCCACCAACAAGCGTCGCTCATTATCAAACCAACAACATCCTATTTGCATGTCCTTTCTCAGCGTTGCTACTGATAAAAAAAGTATACTCCTAAAGCAATAGGCTTTTAGATAAATAACCTTAAAGAACCCAATAAAATAACAGTTCCGTGAACTTTGGCTCGAATAGCGCTTTTTTTTGAACCAGATATCAATGCACAAATGCAAATATAGCGAGCGCTAATACACTTATACTAGTCAAGAAAATAAGTGTTCAGAGATTGCGAAGGAACAATCGCTTAGATTAAGGCAGAAATTGCAGTAAGTTAGTTGTTCTACCCTCAACATTTCTAACGACGTTATTATTACAGGCATAAAAAAAGCTGGCTAAGCCAGCTTTCTACGCACATTCGCATCAACTAAAATGAGTAAAGCAGTGTCATGTTAGTTTCTGTGTCGGTGCTTTCTTTTGCGTCTAACGGATCGCTGTTGTAACGCACAATCACAGCAAACTTCATCGCCAGTGCACCAATAATATTTGCGGTTAATGATGTTTCAGAACGAGCATCTAATTTTTCACCCCAGTCAGCAACAAACTTTTGTTGAAACTTTGATGATTCGCCGACCTTAGTTTGAAAATCAACCACAGCATGCACTACCACGCTGCTGTCGCTGTCGTAACCTTCAGACACAGATAATTCATCGTCAAGTTGTTGATAAATATAACCAGGACCGGCCTCTGCTTTTAACGACATTCTGTCAGTATCAATAAAGCGATGACCATAACCGGCGGAGGTTGTAGAGGTAAAATCGTAACCGGTAAAAGGATCGACTTCGTAGTTAGTGTTAGCAAACAAATAGCTAATATCATCAATTTGATAATCACCTTGCACGCCTAAAAAATAGCGCTTTGCGGTGACTTCATCTGTGTCTTCTTTGTATAGCCCTTCAGCGACATATTGGTTTTCCCAATCACCTAGCTCTTGTTTTAAGGCTAAACGCGCTTTAAATGATGAGGTGTCAGTATTACCCGTTGTTAACGTTGCACCTAATTCAGCTTCACCAGCAAATGTGGCATCGCCTTCTACAAACTCACTTCCAGCATGTGCTGCAAATGGCATGGCCAGAGTAATAGCTGCAGTCAATAGCAGTTTCTTCATGTCATTTTGTCCTTTAATTACGATTTACAAAAACGTTAAGATGGCTACCTTATTAAAACTGCCTGCATTCTAACACTTAAGCAACTGTATTGAAAAAATTGTGACCAAAATCAACATTAAACAAAATACATTAACCCTGAACGTGTGATTAAATGCTCACTATGTTGGTCAATGAGTTAGCCCATTACAAACCAGTCTAGGCGATTAAGCTTTTGGTTTGCCAACGTCCACTACGCCAGCGCCATAGCATTGCCAAGCCTCTCACCCACTCGTCTAATGCTAAGGCAGCCCAAACACCTAATAAGCCAAACTCGAAATGAATACCCAGTAAATACGCACCCGGAACCGCAATACACCACATTGAGAACAAACCCATAAAAAACGGAAATTTAGCATCGCCACTGGCTCTTAAAGCATTTATCACAACAAGATTAAATGTCCGCCCAGGCTCCATCACTAAGGTCAAAATAAATAACTGGCCAACCAGCAAAGCAATGTCTTTTTCATCCGTAAATAAGCCCACAAGATTTGGGCCCCATATCGCCACGAATAACGCGACGACAGTGGTTACAATTAAGCCCAATTTTAATGCGCGATACATTTGATGCTCAGCAGCTTTTAGCTTTTTAGCGCCCACCATATGGCCAATAATAATTTCGTTGCCAATACCAATAGACAAACCAAACAATAAAATGAACATACAGATTTGAAAATACAATGACTGTGCAGCCAGTGCTTTGTCGCCCATTAGGCCAACAAAAGACGTCACCACCATAAATTGCAGCATCCAAGACACGTTTTCGCCTGCTGCGGGTAAACCAATATGGAACACTTTTTTTAGCATCTTAAGTTCTGGGCGTACAATACTCGGAATGTGTATCTTTATCCCAGTGTAACGCACAAACAAAATCGCCATAATCGTCATGCCAACCAGGCGCCCTGCAACGGTACTAATGGCAATACCGGCAACCCCCATTTGAGGAATGCCAAACCAGCCGTAAAGCAATAACAAATTACCCACAAAAGTAATCACGTTCATCGACAACGTGACCCACATGGCTTGCTGAGTAAAACCATGCGCTCGCATGCCTGCGGCTAAACACATTGCCATCGCTTCAGGAATAAGGCACAAACCAACAATTTGCAGATAAAGTTTACCATCAGCCATTAATTCTGCTGGTAAGTTCATCAAGTTAAGTATTAAGGTTGACCCGGTTAAAATACCTGTGGCGGCCACTAATCCCACCAAAAAGTTAAACCCAATTGAAGAATACACCACCGAACTTGCAGCAGATTTATTTTGCGAGCCTAAATATTGAGTAATCACCACACTTGCGCCGATACTGACGAAACTAAATAACGTAATAGCCAGTTCAAACACCATATTCCCAACCGATAAGGCGGCAACCCCTTGGTATGACACATGGCTGATCATAAAGGTGTTAATGGCTGCGGTTAAAAAATGCAGGGCAAAATCAACGAATAACGGCCAAGTCAATGAAAATAGAGATAAAGGCTTGTCTGAATTGGAATGCATTACGTGTTCTACTGTGAAATTAAAATTGCGATTAAAATAGGGTTATATCAATAAAACATGACATTTTAAGGGCGCAGATCATGCGTGATGACGTTTAAAAAAACAACATTTTTCGTAATTTATTTACAAAAAAAATGGCCTGCTAAAATCAGCAGGCCATTTGATAATAAAATGCGTTAGCTTGGTTTACATGATTTTTGGATCAAGCTCACCCGATTGATACGCTTTATACATTGCTTGCAAAGACTTAGGCTTAATTTTTGATGCCATACCCGCACAGCCAAAGGCTTCATAACGAGTAGTACAAATATCAGCCATCGCTTCCATTGATGCTTTTAAGAATTTACGTGGATCAAATTCAGCTGGGTTTTCCGCTAAAAATTTACGAATGGCACCCGTTGAGGCTAAACGTAAATCAGTGTCGATATTCACTTTGCGAACGCCGTGTTTAATGCCTTCAACGATTTCTTCTAATGGAACACCGTAAGTTTCAGGAATTGCACCACCATATTGGTTAATGATTTGTAGCCATTCTTGCGGAACTGATGATGAGCCGTGCATAACCAAATGCGTATTAGGGATACGAGCATGGATCTCTTTAATACGATCGATACGTAATACATCACCAGTCGGTTTACGGCTAAACTTGTACGCACCATGGCTAGTACCAATGGCAATAGCTAATGCATCAACATGGGTATCTGCAACAAAACGAGCAGCTTCTTCTGGCGTAGTGAGCAATTGATCATGGCTTAGCACACCTTCTGCGCCCACACCGTCTTCTTCACCTGCCATACCCGTTTCTAAACTGCCTAAACAACCAATTTCACCTTCAACAGACACACCACAAGCGTGTGCGAATGCAACAGTGCGACGTGTCACATCGACGTTATATTCATAAGATGCAGGTGTTTTACCATCAGACATTAATGAGCCATCCATCATAACTGATGACATGCCTAACTGAATTGAACGCTGACAAATATCAGGATCGGTGCCGTGGTCTTGGTGAATACACACAGGAATATCTGGATACTGCTCAAGTGCAGCAGCCATCAAATATTTTAAAAACTGTGGGCGAGCATATTTACGTGCACCAGCAGATGCTTGCACAATAACAGGGCTGTCTGTTGCTTCAGCCGCTTGCATAATTGCGCGCATTTGTTCAAGGTTATTCACGTTAAATGCAGGGACGCCATAACCATGCTCAGCAGCATGATCAAGCAATTGTCGTAGAGAGATAAGAGCCATTTTGTTCTCCATTAATAGGGTGATTACTCACCTAGGTCGCTATCGTTTGGACGGATTTTTAACGCTGATATAAGTTTATTCCATTAGCTTATAACAGCGTATTTTTATAATTATCTTATTTATAATATAAGTTATTCGTAGTCTAAGCGCCACGTTTTTCAAGCATTGCTACTGCCGGTAATTCTTTACCTTCTAAAAACTCAAGGAAAGCACCACCACCAGTAGAGATGTAAGACACTTTGTCAGCAATATTATATTTATCTACCGCAGCTAGCGTGTCGCCGCCACCAGCAATAGAAAATGCTTTAGACTCTGCAATTGCTTGCGCAATGCGTTTAGTGCCTTCACCAAATTGATCAAACTCGAATACGCCCACTGGGCCATTCCAGACTATCGTACCGGCTTGCTCAATTATTTTTGCCAGTGCTTCTGCGCTATCTGGGCCAATATCAAAAATCATATCGCCGTCAGTCACATCCGCTACTGATTTAAGCGTTGCCGCAGCGGTTGGACTAAACTCACTTGCCACAACCACATCTGTGGGTACCGGAATATCACCACCACGGCTTTTAGCATTTGCCACAAGACGCTTTGCTTCTTCAACTAAGTCGGCTTCATATAATGACTTACCCACTTTAAAACCTGCTGCTGCGATAAAAGTATTGGCAATACCACCACCCACAACAAGCTGATCTACCTTAGTTGATAGACTTTCAAGTACAGTTAACTTAGTTGATACTTTTGAACCACCCACAATCGCCACCATTGGGCGAGCTGGGTTATCAAGCGCCTTACCTAATGCATCAAGCTCTTGCGCCAACAACGGACCTGCACAGGCAACAGGTGCATACACACCCACGCCGTGAGTAGAGGCTTGAGCACGATGTGCCGTACCAAATGCGTCCATTACATAAACGTCACACAACGCAGCCATCTTTTTAGACAGCGCTTCATCGTTTTTACCTTCGCCTACATTAAAACGAACGTTTTCAAATACGACAACTTCACCAACCTTAACATCAACACCATCAAGGTAATCGCTGACTAAACGCACTGAACAATCTAGCGCATTAGCCAAATAATCGACAACAGGTTGCATTGAATACTCAGCATTAAACTCGCCTTCAGTTGGGCGACCTAAATGCGACATTACCATCACGGCAGCGCCTTTTTTCAATGCAAGTTGGATCGTTGGAAGGGAGGCGCGTAAACGTGCATCACTGGTGACAACGCCGTCGCTGACAGGCACGTTTAAATCTTCACGAATAAGCACACGCTTATTTTGTAGATCTAAATCTGTCATGTTAATAATTGCCATAATTAGCATTTCCTTTTTAAGTTAAAAACAAATCTTTTTATCGAGCTAGATGCCTGTAATAAGCAAAATGCCTAACACTCACCAACTCATGTAACCGGCATATTGCCCATTACGAAAATCATTTGACCTTATTGGTCGGCTTGCTTGGCCTGGATCATGGCCAAACTGGTATCTAACATGCGGTTAGCAAAACCCCATTCGTTGTCGCACCATAATAATAATTTGACCAAATGGCCGGCGCTAACTCGAGTTTGGGTACCATCAACAATACTTGAGCGTGGATCGTGGTTAAAGTCACACGACACCAACGGCTCGTCAGTATAACCTAAAATACCATTAAAACTGCCGTTTGACGCACGTTGTAATACATTGTTGATTTGTTCAATATCGACTTTTTTATTAAGGGTGACAGATAAGTCTATCGCGGTCACATTGATAGTCGGTACGCGCACAGAAATTGCTTCAAATTTATCTTTCATGTGCGGCAAAATGCGCTCAATTCCTCGGGCCAATTTAGTATCAACAGGAATAATAGACTGCCCAGCAGCACGAGTTCGGCGCAAGTCATCATGGTAAGCATCAATTACCTGTTGATCGTTCATCGCAGAGTGGATAGTGGTAATTGCACCACTTTTAACCTCAAAATGCCTGTCGAGCACATCAATAACAGGCACAATACAGTTAGTTGTGCATGACGCATTTGAAACGATTGTGTGATCAGGGCGCAATAAATCATGATTAACGCCATACACTATGGTGCCATCAACATCGGCAGATGAAGGGTGACTAATCAAGACTTGCTTAGCACCAGCGAAAATATGCGCCTCACATGCTTGTCGCTCAATTAAACTGCCCGTAGCCTCATACACAATATCAATATCAAGATCGCTCCAGGGTAATAAACTGGCATCGGCTTGATTAAGTAATTGGATACTGTCGTCGCCAATCAGTAACTTATCACCATTAAGTTTAACGGTATGATTAAAACGACCATGGGTGGTGTCATATTGCGTAAGGTGACAAATGGCTTCAGGCTTTGCCAACTCATTAATGGCCACAATCTGAATTTGCTGACGTTTTCCTGACTCGTACAATGCACGAAGAATTGAGCGGCCAATCCGGCCATAACCATTAATTGCAACTCGAATCATTTAGGGTCCAGAGTAATTAATCTAAGCACGTGTGTAGCTACTGCAAAAATAGCAATAAGCACTTGATTTACTATATAAAATTACGTGAAATTACAGGCATAAAAAAACGACCTACAATTGCATTGCAGGTCGTCATTATACAGATTAAACACCTAATAGATAAGTGTTTATCGCCAAGCTATTATCCTAAAGACTGGACAGTTTTTACTACATTATCAACAGTGAAGCCGAAATGTTTAAGCAAATCACCACCAGGGGCTGACTCACCAAAAGTAGTCATACCCACTACGCCGCCTTCAAATCCAACATACTTGTACCAAAAATCGGTATGAGCTGCTTCGATTGCAACGCGTTTAGTCACAGCTTTTGGTAATACAGACTCTTTATAAGCTGCATCTTGCTTGTCAAATTCAGTGGTCGATGGCATTGAAACCACACGCACTTTTTGACCAAGTTTAGTAAGTTCTGCAGCAGAGTCCATTGCTAATTGCACTTCGCTACCGGTAGCAATCAAAATCACTTCAGCGGTGCCTTCACAATCAGATAAAACATAACCACCTTTGGCAACGTTAGCTAATTGCTCAGCAGTACGCGCTTGTGCTTTAAGGCCCTGACGGCTAAAAATTAACGATGTTGGAGCATCACGGCGCTCAATTGCCGCTTTCCAAGATACCGCGGTTTCAGCCGCATCACATGGACGCCATACAGCCATTTTTGGCGTTAAGCGTAAGTTAGCAAGTTGCTCAACAGGTTGGTGTGTTGGGCCGTCTTCGCCTTGACCGATTGAGTCATGGGTGTAAACGAAAATGTTTTGAATACCCATTAATGCAGACATACGTACCGCATTACGAGCGTATTCCATAAACATCATGAACGTCGCGCCATAGTTAATAAAGCCACCATGCAAAGACGCACCGTTCATGATCCCGCTCATGCCAAACTCACGTACACCGTAATAGATGTAGTTACCAGCAGGATCGTCTTGAATACCTTTTGAACCAGACCAAAGCGTTAAGTTTGAACCCGCTAAGTCGGCGCTACCACCAAGTAACTCTGGCAACATAGCACCAAAGAAACCAATGGCGTTTTGTGATGCTTTACGGCTGGCAATACCTTCCGCTTTGTCTTGACACTCTTGGATATACGCTTGCGCTTTTGCTTCAAAGTCAGCAGGTAAATCACCTTTTAATACACGACGTTCGTATTCTGCGGCAAGCTCAGGAAATGCTGCTTGGTACGCCGCAAACTTGTCATTCCATGATGACTCGTTAGCAGCACCTTTTTGCTTAGCATCCCAACCTGCATAAACGTCAGACGGAATATCAAACGGCGCATGCGGCCAGTTTAAAAACTCGCGAGCGGCTGCAATTTCAGCATCACCTAATGGCGCACCGTGACAGTCATGACTACCAGACTTATTTGGTGAACCAAAACCAATAATGGTTTTGCAGCAAATCATTGATGGCTTGTCAGTCACTGACTTAGCTTCTTCAATGGCGGCACGGATTGCATCTGGGTTATGACCATCAACACCGGCAATCACATGCCAGCCGTATGATTCAAAACGCTTAGGCGTATCGTCGGTAAACCAACCTTCAACATGGCCATCGATAGAAATACCGTTGTCATCCCAAAATGCCACTAACTTACCTAGGCCTAAAGTGCCAGCTAATGAACAGGCTTCGTGAGAAATACCTTCCATTAAACAGCCATCGCCTAAGAAGCAATAAGTGTAGTGATCAACAATATCAAAACCTGGGCGGTTAAATTGTGCTGCTAAGGTTTTTTCAGCAATCGCCATACCTACAGCGTTACTGATCCCAGCACCTAATGGACCAGTGGTGGTTTCAACACCTGGTGTATAACCATACTCTGGGTGACCTGGCGTTTTTGAATGTAATTGACGGAATTGCTTTAGCTCTTCAATAGGTAATTCATAACCCGATAAATGCAGTAAAGAGTAGATAAGCATTGAACCGTGACCGTTTGATAAAATGAAACGATCGCGATCAGCCCACTTTGGGTTATTCGGGTTATGCTTTAGAAAATCATTCCATAGCACTTCAGCGATATCAGCCATACCCATTGGGGCACCTGGATGACCAGAATTAGCTTTTTGAACGGCATCCATACTAAGGGCGCGAATGGCATTAGCGAGTACTTTACGAGAAGACATGCTCTCTCCTGCTTGTTTGTGAGATCTAACGGCAATTGTGGATAGGCATTTTCCCCTACTAGGCGATAGGACGCAAATTAAAATTTTTCCGATTACTTTATAAAGCGTCATTTTTGCTAACAAGATCCATTAGCGCGCACATTTACCATAAATAGTTTGGCTTTATTTGTTGAATAACCACTTTTTCTATCTTCTTACTTGCAGTAATGATTTATTGACACTCAATAAAAAATCACCACAAACGCATTAAAGTGTGTGCTTTTATCTCAATAAAAAATGAACAAAACAAACAAAAATATTGTTCAAATTTGGCCAACACGCCCAGTGATAAATTAGATAAAAAATACAATAACTACTTAATAGTCATGATATTAACTGGTCATACAGCTAAACAAGGCTCGACACTGACAAAAATATTTCTGAACTAATGCACAATTATTAACTTAAATTCGTATTGGGGGGTGTTATCGAATTCGATTTCGACTAAAATAGACGTCTAGACGTATATTCAAATGCAACCAACGAGATTTTCCAATTATGGCAAAGCACTTGTTTACCTCTGAGTCGGTCTCAGAAGGTCATCCAGATAAAATCGCCGATCAGATTTCTGATGCGGTATTAGACGCAATCCTTGAGCAAGATCCAAAAGCTCGTGTTGCGTGCGAAACATATGTCAAAACAGGCATGGTATTAGTTGGCGGTGAAGTCACCACTTCTGCTTGGGTCGATATTGAAGAAATTACCCGTAAAACCGTACGTGAGATTGGCTATACCCATTCAGATATGGGATTTGATGCTGATTCATGCGCTGTATTAAACGCAATTGGTAAGCAATCTCCAGACATTAACCAAGGTGTTGACCGCGCAGATCCAGCAGAGCAAGGCGCAGGCGATCAGGGTTTAATGTTTGGTTATGCCAGCAATGAAACCGACGTATTAATGCCAGCACCTATTACTTATGCTCACAAATTAGTGAAACGTCAGTCAGAAGTGCGCAAAGACGGCACATTACCTTGGTTACGCCCAGATGCAAAAAGCCAAGTTACCTTTGCATACGATGAAGGCAAAATTATCGGTATTGATGCCATTGTGTTATCAACTCAACACCGTGAAGACGTCACTCAATCTGATTTGATTGAAGCCGTAATGGAAACCATCATTAAGCCAGTGCTACCTGCACAGTGGTTAAATAAAGACACAAAATACTTTATTAACCCTACCGGCCGCTTTGTGATTGGCGGCCCTGTTGGTGATTGCGGTCTAACGGGTCGTAAAATCATTGTAGACACCTACGGCGGTATGGCGCGTCACGGCGGCGGTGCCTTCTCTGGTAAAGACCCATCAAAAGTTGACCGCAGCGCAGCATATGCAGCCCGCTATGTAGCTAAAAACATTGTTGCCGCAGGTCTTGCTGATCGCTGTGAGCTTCAAGTGTCTTACGCTATTGGCGTAGCAGAGCCAACCTCTATCAGTATTGAAACCTTTGGTACTGGTAAAGTGTCTGAAGAAGTATTAATTAAATTAGTACGTCAACACTTCGAACTTCGCCCATACGGGTTAACAGCAATGCTAGATTTGGCCCGTCCAATCTACCAGCAAACAGCCGCATATGGTCACTTTGGTCGCGATGCGTTCCCATGGGAAGCAACAGACAAAGCTGAAGCATTACGTGCAGACGCAGGTTTATAATAAACCTTCCGTCTTTTACCAAAAAACCGCCTTATGGCGGTTTTTTGTTAGCATTAGAACACTCAATATTATGATATACATACGCTGGGTAGACACTAACTTACCCACTCAATATGAACAACATGCTACTTCACTGCAGCAAAAAAAGCAGTGGTCGGCAGTTAAGTTGTTTTACCGCCAACACATGGCTTATGCCAGAGTCTCACTCAAAGAGTCTGTTGCCGTTATTTATCAGCATAAAGCCACAACATTCAACACTCAAAGTCAGCTGGCAGACCAGCACAATATGGCAGATTCAACTGTAATATCAGACACTGAAGTTACAAAAACTGGTAACATCATTGCCGCAGTTAGAATAAAACATCTGGGTCAATATCAATTGATTAGTGGCTTACTTGTCGCACCAGAACAACGCAGAAAAGCCCTTGCAACAAAACTACTTAACTTTATAGCTCCTGCATTGACACCACAAAAATGCTTTTTATTTACCAATATCAGCCTGCAGCGACTGTATCAGCAACAGCAATTTCAATTAGTGAGCCAGCAAAATATGGCAAATCTACCCGCTGAGATTGCTCAACTTCACCAGCGCTACCACAACGATGATCGCCCACTGATTGTGATGCAATTACAATGTCCAAGCGATATCGCTTAACAGTGATCAAAATGCGCGCTTTCTACGCACATAAATCCAACTTGTTGCATCGTCATCACAGGAATAGAAACAGGTATTATCGATGCCATGTCGATTTGTTCTACATCTGTAAATAAACTAATCGATGCAGAATAGGCGCGCGTTAATCCACAAAATATCCATTGATTATTCCAGCAGACAAAATAACTACTGGCCATAACATTACAAGATCCTGGCGGCTGCACCTTTGCCTCGACACATTGGTAAGTTTCATTGGCATCAGACAACACAGCAACAACAAGTTTAATGTTATCAAATGCCGACAAAGTCAGTGTTAAGTAAGGCCTAAAAAGCGCATCAAAACCAGTTACCATCAAACACTCCTTACCACAATTATCCAGAACAATATCCTATAACACCCAAAGCTGGCTATGTTTGAGACACCAGTAACTTATAGTCGCGTTGCTCGAAACAAAAATGCTCAATAAGGTACATACCTGCTTTGTTTTTATGTGCAGCCAATGAACGCAGGTTATCGGCCGCAATGTAGGTCACTATAAATGGATAACGCTCTTTTAAAACCAATTTAAGCTCGTTAACCAAGGCTTCAAAAATACCTTTACCGCGATATGATTGACTAATCCACACAGGCCCATACTGGCAAGTATTGGTTGTTGATAACGATTGGCCATCAAAATCAGCAAATTTAATGCGCTGAATAATATAACGATACAAAGGTTGCGAGGCAAAAAAGGCCCATTTGGCAGCAATAACGTAACCGACAATCTCACCTTGATGTTCGGCAACGATTATCCAGTGCTGATTAATGAGTTGCTTAACTTCACCAACCGTCATTGGGTGAGCATGCAAATCACTGTGTCGGCCGCTGAGTTCGTCTGTAACATGAACACGTTCTAAAAAAGCAATGTCACTACTATCAGATAATACGGCTTTACGAATAATAAAAGACAATGATTATTCCTTTGAATTGTCTGAAGATGTTTGCTTTTGAGCCCACTCAATAACAAGTGCAACAGGTAATGGCGACATAATTAACGTACCAATA
Source organism: Shewanella inventionis (assembly GCF_019931735.1). Lineage (NCBI taxonomy): Bacteria > Pseudomonadati > Pseudomonadota > Gammaproteobacteria > Alteromonadales > Shewanellaceae > Shewanella > Shewanella inventionis. The sequence goes on from NZ_CP082926.1 coordinate 4,406,398, forward strand.
CCAATGAGTAATGCAATCACCAACATACCACTGACCTGCTGTCCAAACGTGGTATTAAGGTATAAATACACGCCCACCAATAACATGATGATGCCAATTAGGTGTAACATTTTAAGTATTTTTAACATTGCAGTACTCATCAAGGGGTTAGATATTGTCGTTAAACAAACAAATAATCCATTATCCATCTTATTGTAAAAAACAAATAGTATAACGCTTTTAATTATGCACGCGTTAAGCGCTGTGCGCACAAGGCTAACTCATTTGCTTAACGCTATCGTTACTAATGGGCATAACACGCCAAAGTGTCAGTATAACATTCCACTTTTGAATTGAATTTTTATTCATAAAATCTGATTCTTTCTTGACTTAACAAGGAGATCTATTCAAAATGTGCAAGTTTTTTGAATAACAACTATAAGATGAAATATCATTATGCCAGCGACAAAAAATCAGGATGAGCTCGTCAAAACTTTTAAAGCGATTCTAAAAGAAGAGCGTTTTGGAAGCCAAAGCGAGATTGTTAATGCGCTACAAGCCGAAGGATTCGGTAATATCAATCAATCAAAAGTGTCTCGTATGCTTAGCAAATTTGGCGCGGTACGTACACGCAACGCTAAACAAGAGATGGTTTACTGTCTTCCCGCTGAGCTCGGTGTGCCAACTGCCGGTAGCCCATTAAAGAACTTAGTGCTCGACGTTGACCATAACCAGGCAATGATAGTGGTAAGAACCAGCCCAGGAGCTGCACAACTTATCGCCCGCTTGCTCGATTCTATAGGTAAACCTGAAGGCATTTTAGGCACGATTGCAGGTGATGACACGATTTTCATCTGCCCTGCCAGTATCAAAACCATTGATGATACATTAGAAACAGTTAAATCATTATTCAATTATAGCGAATAAAAATTCAAAACATTGAGCAACTCTCTCAATGTTGCAACATGAATTATCAAAAAAGCAATGCAATGGCATTGCTTTTTTGATCTCTTACTCTATCTACGCATCGTCAAATTGAGTTAAAAAATCAAGAGACGGCACAAAGAAAGACGAACCGGTTAATGCTTTAGTAAATAGCATCAAATGATCATGATTACCGTGTGCATCACCGTGCACCATACTACGCAACATTTTTTCAAAATGCTCTGGTGTACGACATACCGAAATAAACACCAACCCCTGCTCTTTTACCGACCCGTAAGGCATACTTTGGCGCAATATCTCTAACGATTTGCCTTGCTCATCTTTCAAGTTTACCCGTTTAGTGTGGCTTGTTAGCGGTTTATCTTCCGAGTTATATTCAATATCGTCAACCTTGGTTCGGCCGTAAATATCTTCTTGCTTTTTAAGAGGTAATCTATGCCACTTGCTCAGATTATGCTTATACTTTTGCACATGCACATAACTGCCAGAGGTAAACTCGGGGTCTTCATTACCCACTAATGCCACTTCTTGACGATGACGCCCTTTTGGGTTTTCAGTACCATCAACAAAACCGGTTAAGTCCCGACTGTCCATAAAACGGAAACCTCGTTCTTCATCAACCAATTCAACCAAGTCTTCAAACATCTGGTTAATTTCATTGGCCACTAAATGCAAAATATCGTAACGGTCACAACGGATATGAACAAAAATATCATATTCCATTGCGGGTGCATCTCTATTTCCCTCATTCATAGCAGGAAAAGGCTTTAACAGTGCTGGACGAGCTTCAGGGTAAAATGTATCCCAAAAGTTAGCACCAATTCCAACAAAACCATTAAAAGCACTGTCAGCATACTGATCGGTGAGTTCGTAAATATACTGCGCAACATTAGCAATCGATGGGCGTAGCTGCTCTTCAACGCCATCGATGGCATTAAACATCAAGTACACACTGTGTAAATTCCCTTCTGCGCAAATTCCTAACTGTTCACGAGGCATAACTTGGTTACCCATATATACTCACCTACCTTAATACTGTTTGTCGGCCTAAATGCTTATAACTTAACAAATTGATGATATTAGATTTGGTATTAATAAGCCAAATCACTTTAGCTTAAATGACGGCAAATTACTTGAAGAGTACTCACATTTATATTGATTAGCTAAATCCCCTATAAGTTCAGCATAAATTAATCACTAAAAACCACCAATGGATGTTCAACCACAGTCAGCGAGACTCGTTGCCCAGGAGTAAAGTTCATAACAGGGCTACTTACTTCTAAATTAACCCCGTTTTGATTGACTTTATAATGACATACCGTACCTAAAAATCGCCTATCGATAATCTTGGCCTCACCTTGATCATCGGCTTGCAACACCATTTGTTGCGGCCTTAATAGTAATTGTCCTGTTGCCCCCACAGCTTGATCTAATTCACAGCTACTCGTTAACGTCCCGAGCGGGCTTTCTAGCTGCAAGTGACTTTTAATGGTCACAGCAATATAGTTTGTGGTCCCAAGAAAGTCAGCAACATAACGACTACTAGGCTTGGCATATAAAGTCTCAGCATTACCATGCTGAACAATTTTGCCTTGTTCGAATAACGCCAGTTTATCGGCAAACACAAACGCTTCATCTTTGCTGTGAGTCACAAAAACAGCGCTGACATTACGTTGTTTTAAGATACTGCGGATCTCTAGCATCATCTCATGCCTCACTTGGGCATCGATATTTGAAAACGGCTCATCAAGCAGCATCAACTCAGGTTTATATGCCAGTGCTCTGGCAATGGATACGCGTTGCTGTTGGCCACCAGAAAGTTCATGGGGATAACGCTCAGACAAACCAACGAGTTTTACCAATTCAAGCATTTCATTAAGCCGAGTTTGACGCGCTGAGCGATCGAGCCCTTTAACACCAAATAAAATATTTTCGCCAACGGTTAGATGAGGAAATAATGCGTAGTCTTGAAAAATCATGCCTACACCACGCTGTTCACTGGCGACAAAAATACTGTCACCACTTAGCGCCTGGCCATTAATGCTGATACAGCCCTGGCTAATACCTTGCAAACCAGCAATGGCTTTTAACAATGTCGTTTTACCACAACCGCTTGGACCTAATAAGGCAACAATTTCACCTTGCTGCAGCGTTAAACTTAACTGATTAAGTATCACATGGCCTTGATAATCGCTGCTGACATTACTAATGGTTAACGTAGACATCTTAGTGTGACTGCTCCAAAGAACGATTCAAATAAATCAAAGGAATTAGCCCAACGATCACAATTACAATTGCAGCTAATGCACCATGCTCTAGCTTTTCATCAGACACAAATTGGAAAACATATGTTGCCAGGTTTTCAAAACCAATAGGGCGCAATAAGAGCGCTGCGGGTAACTCTTTCATACTTTCAATAAACACAAGTAATGCCCCAGCAAACATGCCTTTTTGCAATAATGGTAAATGCACTCGCCTTAATAATTGCCTTGGCGAATGCCCAAGTGTGATGCTTGCCATATCAAGTGACGGCGAAATTTGTTTATAACTGCTTTCTAAACTCCCTATTGCAATAGCAACAAAGCGCACACAAAAAGCAAATATCAGAGCAACAACACTGCCGGTAAATAATAAACCAGGGCCTTGTGAACCAAGCCATTGCATCACATCATTAATGGCAAAATCGATATAGGTCAACGGCACCAATACTCCGATGGCTAATACGGTTCCGGGCAGAGCATAACCTGTGCAACTGAGTCTCGATGCGAGGTGATCACTAGGGAGGGGGCTAACTCGCCTTAAAAACATTAATACAACCGCCAATAGCACGCAAATTACGCTGACAATTGCAGCAATATACAAGCTATTTAGGCTGTATTGCCAAAAGCGAATGTCCCAACTTTCATTGAAATAATCAACAGCATAGCGGCATAACACAATAAAAGGTAACAAAAAGGAAACAGTTAACAAGCTAAAACAATACGCCCAAGCTGCCCAAGCTTTAGTTGAGGTTAAACGATACCTGTCAGATTCATTTAGCCTAGCTTGTTTTTGAAAAAGCTGTTGTTTGCGTCTCGCAAAACGCTCGACACCGACCATGGCGAATACCACTAATAACATAATGGCAGACAACTTGGCCGCTGCGGTTAAACTGCCATACCCAAGCCAGGTATCGTAAACAGCGGTGGTTAATGTTGGGACAGCAAAGTAACTGACCGTTGCAAAATCAGCCGCAGTTTCCATGGCAACTAACGCGACACCCACAGCAAGCGCAGGCCGCGCCATTGGCAAAGCCAAATGCCAAAAACTCCGCCAAGGCCCGCAGCCCATGACTTTAGATGCATGTAACAAATTTGATGATTGCTCCATAAATGCTGTGCGGGCTAGTAAATAAATATATGGGAACAATACTAACGATAACACTATGGTTGCACCGCCTAGGCTACGAATGGCAGGAAAGTAATAATCGTGAGGCGATTGCCATTCAAACCAAGATCTAAAGGCACGCTGTACTGGACCTGCGTAATCGAGCATATCGGTGTAAACGTAAGCCACAATGTATGCTGGCATCGCTAAAGGCAATAGCAATAACCATTGAAAATAACGCCTTGCAGGGAACTCACAACGAGCTATCAGCCAAGCTGCTGGCACAGCGATGATCAGTGCACCAATGCCAACCAATAACATTAGCAATAGGCTATTGAAAATATAAGTGGGTAATACCGTGTTAAAAAGATGGGAGAATACCGCTTCGTCTGGCAATGTTGCCTGTACAATTAATGCCAACAGCGGTAGTAACAATAGTGCTGTAATCACATAACCAGTAAGCGACCAGCCTCTGGTTAACCCTAAAATCATAAAGTCTACCGAATTAATAACGGCACATTATTCCAATTAATAATGTGCCGACCACAAGATTACCTGTAAAAATTACAGATCAAATTTAACTTCATCAAGTAACTTCACAGCCGCTTGATGATGCTCTGCTAGTTTATAAATAGGTAAAGAGTCTGCTTTAAATTCACCCCAAGAAGCAACCAATTTAGAAGGCGCAACATCCGCTTTAACGGGATACTCCATATTAACCTCAGCATACATACCTTGGGCAACATTTGAAGTTAAAAACTCCATTAACTTAATGGCATTGTCTTTTTGAGGAGCATATTTTGCTAGAGCCATACCAGATACGTTAATGTGCGCGCCACGGTTTTGTTGGTTAGGGAAATTTATGTGTACCGCTTCAGCCCAACTCTTTTGGTTTTTATCCATCATCATGTTACCAAAGTAATAACTATTACCGATGGCGACATCACACAACCCTTCTTTAACTGCTAATACTTGGTCGCGGTCATTGCCTTGCGGCTTACGAGCTAAATTAGCTTTTACCCCTTCAAGCCATGTTTTAGTTTTAGCCTCGCCATCATGGGCAATCATTGAGGCAACTAGGGCAACGTTATAAGGATGTTTACCACTGCGCGTACAGATTTTACCTTTAAACTTATCAGAGGCTAAGTCTTGATAATCGATATCAATTTTACCGGTACGCTCTTTTGAAGAGTAAACGTTACGCACGCGCATCGTTAAGGCAAACCAGTCATTGTTTGGTGAACGATACTGGGCAGGAAGGTTTTCATCAATAATAGGGCTGCTGACTGAGCTAACAAGATCTTTTTCCACTAATTCCATTAGGCGTGAAAAATCAGAGGTTAACACCACATCAGCAGGAGATAAACGACCTTCTCGCGCAATACGCTCAGCAAGGCCATCTTTAGCAAATACCACGTTAACTTCAACACCGGTTTGCTCGGTAAACTTTTCTAAAATTGGCTCAACTAAAAATGCTTGGCGGTAAGAATAAACGGTTAAAGGATCTGCTGCGCTGGCCGAAAACGCCATGCTAGCTAACCCGAACAATACAACGTTATTGAGCAATCTCATTGTGACTCTCTCCTGTGACAAAGACTCATTAAGCCCTTTAAAATGTAAGTGATAATAATTATCAATTACATACATGATAAATAAACGTCACATTATGAGCAAGCGCTGTTTTATTTTTTTATCATTCAAGTTAACAAGGTGTACACGGGCAGCTATTGATACAGTGATAAAATGTGCATTTACCAATATTTTTCAACCGTAATTTGCCCTGGTGCTCGGCGTAAATTTTTTGATAAACCTTTTTCAATTAACACCGCTTGAGCATCACTAATCATACCCGGATTGCCACAAATCATTACTTGTGAGTGATCTACGCTAATCTCCAAGCCTGCTTTTTGTTCAATCAGGCCGTGGCTTAATCCGTCTGGGATCCGACAAGATAAGGCGTCAGGAAATGCTTCGCGAGTGACAATAGGAACAAAGACAAACTGCTGAGGATAGGATGTTTGCAAGTGTTTTATGGTATCAAGATACGCTAAATCCTCTGCCAAGCGGACCCCATAAACAAGCACCACTTTCTCAAAACGCTCCCAAGGTTCACTTGTAGCTAACATTGAAATAAATGGTCCAACAGCCGTTCCTGTCGACAAAAACCACAAATGTTTACCTTGCAATGCGCCATGAGGAATTTCATCTAAGGTCATAAACCCAGAAGCTTTTGGGGTTATTTCGATAGTATCACCTGGAATAAGGCTCTGTAGATCAGGCGATAGCTGGCCATCTTCAACTGCAACCGCGAGCACTTCAACATAATCACTACCGGGTGGATTAACTAACGAATAAGCACGAGCAACTCGCTTACCATCACGCATCTGGCTTAACTTAATAAATTGTCCTGCGGTAAATGGCTCGATATCGGCTTTAATACGCAAAGAAAACAATTTGTTGTTCCAGTCAATTCGTTTTAATACAGTACCGTTAATCCACATGGCGAGTATCCTTCTAGATTTGGCGATAAATAACAATACCAATCTATACAGATATTTGCTTAATTAACAGTCTAAGTTTATTTATGATATTTATCGCAACTTCTCAATGAAGGCGTAATACCACAGCGTAAAATTAAGCCTCTTGGGTTTCTGTATTAGCATCTAGTCTGTCTTGCGCAAACTGAGCTAGTTTTTGCTGAATTAATTCATAGGTTTGGTCAACACCAGCGGCAATATCACCTTCTAAAACCTTTAAACCTGACAAAATATCACTGGCTTCTTTAAAGCCTTGATCAATAGCATCGCCAATTTTCACCATAAAGGAGTTCACCTGCTCATCAAACCCCATTGATTGGTTTTGTTGCTGATGAGTCGAAAAAAACTGTGTCGCAAAACTCACGATACGATCAGCAGTAGCTTCTGGTGAGTAATCAATGCCTTCCTCTGCATTTTTTTGTACTGCATTTTCACCCATAGTAGGCGCAAGCTCTTCATTTATCGCTTCAATAGCAGCACGATAAAGCAGTGCCATCGATTTATCTCCTGCGGCAATGCTCACTTCTTCTTGTGCAGCTAAAATGCTGTTATTCATCATTTGGCGGCTAATCTGGCTGTTAGTCAATTTGGGCTCAACTGAAGTGTTTTTTACCGCTTGTTGATTACTGATGTTTTGAGTACTACTTGATGTATTCATACTCGTGTTATTCGTAGTCTTAATGTCCATAGCCTTAGCTCATTTAAAATAACCGGTAGCTTAATTATCGACCAAAAGAGCAATTTCTAAAGTGCTTCGGCCAGTTTTCCTAAGATAAATTTAGTCTACTGATTAATATCATCAATTTAACTTGCCCAAATTTATCTCTGCTAATATGTTAATCAGCATACCTTAATTAAAGGACTACAGCATGGCGCAACAACATTGGTTTATGTGGGGAATAGACATTTTTTCAGCACTGTTTTTAGTGTTGTTTTGGGTGTTACTTATTGCCGTGGTTTACATGTATATCGCCGATAAAATACAAACAAAGCAGGCAATCAGGCATAACTACCCCGTTGTTGGTCGCTTTCGTTATTTGTTCGAAAAACAAGGTGAGTTTTTTAGGCAATACTTTTTCTCACATGACCGTGAAGAGCTGCCATTTAATCGTGCTGAACGCAGCTGGGTTTATCGTGCCGCCAAAAATGTTGATCGTACCATCGCTTTTGGCTCAACTCAGGCCTTAGATAAACCTGGCACGGTTATGTTTATGAACTCCGCCTTCCCCATTAGTGATCATGACAAACATAAAACCGTGGCCGTTACCATTGGACCTGATTGCAAACACCCCTACATCACAGACAAAATTTGCCATATTTCAGCCATGAGCTTTGGGGCATTATCACGCCCGGCGGTGACAGCCCTCTCTCATGGCGCGGCTCAAGCCGGTTGTTGGCTAAACACAGGAGAAGGTGGATTAAGCCCTTACCACTTAAAAGGTCACTGTGATTTAGTTTTTCAAATCGGTACCGCAAAATATGGCGTACGCGATGATCAAGGCCATTTAGACCCACAAAAATTAGCTGACATCGCAGCTCATCCTGAAGTCAAAATGTTTGAAATCAAATTAAGCCAGGGTGCAAAACCGGGTAAAGGAGGCATTTTGCCCTCTGTAAAAGTCACCGAAGAAATTGCCGCCATCAGGGGGATCCCTGTCGGACAAGATTCGATTAGCCCAAATGGTCATCTGGAGTTGAATTGCGTAGCCGATATTATCGACATGATAAATCAAGTCCGTGACACCACAGGTAAACCGACAGGCATCAAAGCAGTATTGGGGGATATAGCTTGGGTAAATGAATTGTGTGATGAAATTGAACGTCGTGGTGTTGAGTCTGCCCCCGACTTTTTTACGCTGGACAGTTCAGATGGTGGTACAGGCGCGGCGCCACAAGCCTTGATGGATAATGTTGGGCTACCGTTAAAACAAAGCTTGCCATTGTTGGTTGATTTATTAAATGAACGCGGTTTAAAACAGCGGATCAAAATAATCGCAACGGGTAAATTAGTCATGCCCTCTTACGTTGCATGGGCGTTGGCAACGGGAGCTGATTTTATTGCATCAGCTAGGGGCAATATGTTTGCGTTAGGCTGTATTCAATCATTGCAGTGCAATAAAGACACCTGCCCAACAGGGATCACAACCCATAATACCCGTTTACAACAAGGATTAGATCCTAAAGATAAATCAACACGCGTTGCTAACTACAATCATTTTCTTCATTATGATTTAACCATGATAGCCCACTCTTGTGGGGTGACAGATCCCAGACACTTAACCCGGCATCATGCACGAATAGTTCAAACCACGGGGGTGGCCGTCACACTTGATAAACACTATCGCCATATGCAATAAATTAACAAGGAGTTATACTAATTAGGTAGTGCTAATCTAATGTTTTGCTGCAGGTTCACTTTGCCGAAAATAACAATAAGGTGTAGAATGATTGTTGATGTTGATCACATTAATTCTAACCAATGTGATTTAGGGACATTTGCAAGCCAAGGATCATATGTTAAAAGTTACATCAGAAAATATACCTGTGAATGAAAAAAGTCTCAGCGTGAGTTGTAAAAATTGCGATCGCATGATTGAGATCGAAGGCGAGTTAGTGTGTTTTGAACACGGTAAAATTAAACGCTTAATCCCTGATAACTCACCAAGATCTTTGATTAAAATGGTGTGTATTGGTTGGCGAAAAAAATAATTTTCTCGTTATCAACGCCAACCGTTTTTGCGTGTTTTTGCGTATTGTTCCCTCGTAATTAACTTTGAACCTATTTCATCGATTTATTTCATTGCACCATGATAACCCTACAGCCTAATACACCAAAATAGGTAGTGGTGATATTGCTATTAATACCGAAAAACAAGGCTCATCAGAGCGATAGCTGTCTCAAAAAATCAAATGCTTTGCTTGAATTACAAAGGACGAGTCTCGATTGAGACGCGTAAAACAAAAAACACCACTTAACATCTGCGTTGTTACTTAACAACACTTTCATTTTGCTGCTTATCAATAGCCTTCGCTAAAGTCAAACCACGAGTCGTTACTCTAACTCCAGCACACAAATCATTGTAAACAAGCTCAATCGCATCGTCTGACATATTTCGCGTTTTTAGCATTGCCATAATCGCAAACCAATCAGTTGTTACCTGATGCCGGGTGCCTTCAAGCGCCGCAATCAACGCAATATTATGCACAAGTCACCTCCATACATCGTTTTGTACCTTAAATTAATCACTGCAGCGACGAGTAATACCAATCAGGATAAATAAGTGATCATAGCTTACGTAAAAAATCGCTTAAAATAAGCCAGAAATCGCAGCGAGCGAGTGTTCTACCTTCAACATTTCTAACGAAGTAATAAGCGATGTTAACCAGTAAGAATGAACACATTCTTGTGCTGATTGGTATAAATTAGCTAAACATATACCAGTATAGCAAGTATGTTACCTTACTCATATTGCTGATAATAAGAATTTAAATCTTAGCGTCTTTCAAAAATGGGGGTTATTCGGCCTAGGCTCTCAATAACAAACGCCTTGCAATCAGTAAGGTTGCCTTAAATAAACTTGCAATAGGCTAACTATTGATGCCCCTGTATTGTGAGTCAAACACATGGCAAGCTTGAAAGCAGATCATGGTTAAGAGATTGATTTTTATGGCTAACAAAACATTTTCCCAAAGTTCAGCTAAACACTTAAAATAGCTCATAAAAAGCAAAGAGATAATTGCAATTAAGCCGAAAGTGGCCAGCAATTATCTCTCCCTCAAAAACCATGTTAAGCAAACTAATCAATATTGGCTTTAGCCGAATCACTTTGCTCATGCTGAATATGCCACAAGCGAGCATACAGACCTTGTTGAGCCAGTAAACTAGCATGAGTTCCATGCTCAACAATACTTCCTCGACTAAGGACCACTATTTCATCGGCATCGATAATAGTCGACAATCGATGTGCAACGACTAAACTCGTGTGCCCTTTGGCTGCATCACGCAGTGCACTTAAAATAGCCTGCTCTGAGTGAGAATCTAATGATGAAGTCGCCTCATCAAACACCAAAATAGGGGCACCTTTTAAAACTGCTCGAGCAATGGCAACCCGCTGTTTTTCTCCCCCAGACAATTTTAATCCCCTCTCACCAACTTTGGTGTCACCTTTATCGGGTAAAGAGTCGATAAAATCACTTAAATGGGCTAATTGAGTGGCTTGTTTAATTTCATCTTCTGTTGCATCAGGTCGACCGTAACGAATGTTCTCATAGATAGAGTCATTAAAAAGAACCGTGTCTTGAGGCACTACTGCAATCGCTTTGCGTAACGCCAATTGAGTCAGTTGCCTTACATCAATACCGTCAATGGTTATGGCACCACTATTGACGTCATAAAAACGAAATAACAGTTTAATAATCGTCGACTTGCCAGCTCCACTGTCACCGACCACTGCAATTTTTTTACCTGCGGGAACCTCAAAGCTCACCTTATTTAAAATAGGTCGTTTATCATATTGAAAGCTTACATCATCAAATTTTATGACTCCCACTGTTGGGCTTAATGATGAGGCGTCATCTCGATCCTCGACTTGCGGGACATTTGCCATAATGTCAAACATACGCTCAATATTAGCCAGCGCGCCACGTATTTCTCGGTAAACAAATCCTAAAAAATTGAGTGGAATAAATAACTGCATCATAAACGCATTAATCAAAACAAAATCACCAATGGTCATCATATCTAGACTCACCTGATGTGCAGCTAACGCCATCATTGCCGTCATCGCAATGGCAATAATCAGCGCCTGGCCACCATTTAGAGCAAGTAAAGACAAACGGTTTTTACGCTTAGCAACTTCCCACTGGGCTAAAGCATCATCGTAACGTGTTGATTCATATTCTTCGTTATTAAAATACTTAACGGTTTCATAATTTAATAAGCTGTCTATTGCACGAGTATTCGCTAACGAGTCAGCCTTAGCGGCATCGCGCACATAACCCGTTCGCCACTCAGTCGCCCTAATTGAGTAACCAATGTAAGCCATCACAGACACTAGCGTAATAAGCGCAAAATAGATGCCGTAGTTGAAAAAGAAAATCCCCACAACCAGGGTAATTTCAAGCAACGTAGGTACAATATTAAACACCATAAAGCGCATTAAAAAGCTCACACCGCTCGTTCCTCGCTCAATATCACGAGACAAACCACCAGTGCGGCGATCGAGATGAAAATCGAGATCTAATCTGTGTAAATGATCAAAGACTGCAAGACCAAGACGCCGAATCGCCCGTTCTGTAACACGGCCAAATAAGGTGTCACGAACCTCACCAATAATGACATTCAAAAAGCGCACTGCACCATAGGCAATAACCAGACCAAATGGCACAACTAAAATGGGTTCTACGGTTGATTTATCTAAGGTGTCAACCAAGTCTTTAAGGATAAATGGCAGGCTTACACTGGCTATTTTAGCAATAATCAAACACAACATTGCCAACAACACTCGGCCTTTAAACTCGATCAAATATGGCCACAACAATCGCAAAACATGCCAGTTTAATTTACCTACTGGGCCTTCGAAATATGCAGAAGGTCTCATCGTTACTCCAAGGCTCACTGCATCTTAGCAGTTATGGTTATCAGATTAATTACATTGTCTTATGAGAAGTCATTCTCTTATTAGACATTGGTCACATTCTACTTTATTAAAGCAAAAGACTCAGTATGCAATGTAATGTCACATACACAGCAGTACAACTTTAGACTTACTTTTTATGGATATGTATAATACATAACAACTACTTTTTAGTTTTTTTTCATCATTTGATGCTTTTAAACTCTAATTAGAGTTATTTCTGGAGATTTTATTTGATACTCTTCGGGTATAAAAAAGCGACTGTTTGCTTATTAGCAAACAACGATTTACAGTTTAAAGGATGCTTTATGTTGGATAGCACAAAAGGTCGTCAGTACCCACCATTACAACTAATACAAACTTGGGTATGGATGATGATCGAATCAGGGAATCCTGAATTACAAGATAAAGGCCGCAATAATCTTATTTCAGCCTTTGGAACCTTGGCAAAGGCTAATGAATATTTGGCCGAGCAGCTAAAAAAATAAGGCGCATTTGCGCCTTATTTTTTACCTAAATATCAGGCGTTTCTTCGCTGGATAACACTTTGATTTAATGTCGCCAGTAAGGTTTCAGTATCTTGCCAACCAATACATGCGTCGGTAATACTTTGCCCATAACATAACTCAACACCTTCAACTAAATCCTGGCGACCCTCAACTAAATGGCTTTCTACCATCACACCAAAAATTGAACGATTACCTGCAGATATTTGCCCAGCAACATCATCGGCGACTAACATCTGTTTCTTAAAGTCTTTACTGCTATTTGCATGACTAAAATCAATCATAATATTGTCTGCAAGACCAGACTTAACCAGCTGTGCAGAAATATCTTTCACATGTTCAGAGCTGTAATTTGGCTCTCTGCCTCCACGCAAAATAATATGGCAGTCTGGATTGCCTTTAGTTGATACAATTGCAGAGTGACCAAACTTAGTCACAGATAAAAAATGATGCGGCGCATTGGCAGCTCCAATCGCATCGATAGCGACTTTGATTGTGCCATCAGTGCCGTTTTTAAACCCCACAGGGCAAGACAAACCAGAAGAAAGCTCACGATGAACCTGAGACTCAGTAGTTCGTGCACCAATGGCGCCCCAACACATCATGTCTGCAACATATTGCGGGGTAATCATGTCTAAAAACTCGCCAGCTGTTGGCATACCATGTTCATTTAAATCTACAAGCAATTTACGGGCAGTTCTTAGACCGTCGTTTAACTGAAAGCTATTATCCATGTACGGATCATTGATTAAACCTTTCCAACCAACGGTAGTGCGAGGTTTTTCAAAATAGACTCGCATTACAATTTCTAATTGCCCTTTATATTGTTCACGCAATGCGACTAAACGCTGTCCGTATTCGAGAGCCGCAACAGGATCGTGAATAGAACAAGGACCAATAATGACCAACAACCTATCATCTTTACGAGTTAAAATTTGGTGGATATTGTTGCGAGCATTAAACACGGTTGCAGATGCATTTTCAGTTGCCGGAAATCGTTCTAAAATCGCAATAGGAGGCAGCAATTCTTTTATTTCGTCGATACGAATATCGTCATTTTGATAATACATAGTGGTTACAACTCCGGCAAACTACAATAACTCTGAATCCAATAGTTTGAAAACAGAAGATTTAATTCATAAATTGATATAAAAATGATTTGGCTACATCAGGAAAATGAACATGAATCTTCAATTTAACCAGTATCCATCGACAAATCAATCAAGTATTATTCATCACTGCCGATAACATGTAAGTGTGACTTAAATCGAGTATCCTTGATTTAAGAGTTCAATTTAACAGTCTTAGTGGGCCGCTCGATTTAGTGTCGACGGTAAATTCTTCGACACATGGCATATGTCATTTTTATCAACCCAATTTGCGTGCAACAAGGAAGTGAGCTACTCAATATACAAATAGCATCAGAAGGAAGTTAACGTTTGAAGTTTTGCCTTATTTTGTTACTCATTACACTTAGCTCGCCATTTGTTCAAGCCAAGACAAAGGTAAAAAATGAGGTCCTGTTATCAGAAAATACGCATCCATTAGTTGAACAGCATGCAGCACATTTTCAGCCGTTGCCATTTCCAGAACACATACAAATCAGTTTTTCTACAAGCAACAGTATTGCCCCCTATTTTTTTGAAGACAAACCACAGGGTGTGCAATATGAGTTATTAGTTGCAGCACTCAATCTCAGCGGGATCGCAATCCAAGAACTAGTACATGCGCCCAATTTACGAGCACAGCGCCTATTAAATACCAAAAAGGTCGATTGCATGATCAACACGCCCGACAACGTTGAAGGGATGTTTTATACACAAAGTTTAATTGAATACCAAAATAGCGTGTTTTCGCTGACAAAAAACCATTTAAAGATTAACGAAATCCAAGATCTCAAGACAATTTCTATCCTAGGGTTTCAAAACGCTAGACAATATTTAGGAGACGAATTTAAAGCCATTGCAACTGAGAATGCCAATTACAGCGAAATTTCAAACCAAAAAAGCCAAGTCGTTATGCTATTTAATGGCTATGTAGAATCGATTGTGCTCGAGCGACGCATTTTTGAATATTATCGCTATCAACTTAGACACAAACTCAACACCGCATTAGCTGTGACAGAAGTGGCACTGTTTGCCCCCGCTGAACGAAAAATTGCATGTCATAACCAGCAAACAGCAGCAATTGTCGACCAGGCAATAACAGTCTTAAAGCAATCCTATCAATATCAAGAGATCCTCAGTTTGGCTGAGCAACATAATTACCAACCCAATCAGCAATTCAACCAATTAACTCGATAATGGCTGTTAGCGCCGCATTGCCTGAAGTTTGCTCTGGTAGCGCTGCTTATTACTGACATCGCTTAATGCCAAGGCTCGTTTCAGATTTTTCTCTGCAAGGCGTTGCTCACCTGTAGCCCAATAAGCCCTCGATAATCCAAAATAAAACTCATGACGATAATCGGCTTTTTCAACAGCACGTTTATACCACACTAATGCATCCTGATACTGCTTATCAAAATAGGCTTGTTGAGCCATATCAAAATAATAAAAAGGATTATTTATTCGCGCCAGTTCAAGCACTCTATGCACTTGAGCCCATTCTTCTAAACGATCTTGCTCACCTAAAATGAGCGCCAAATTATACAAAGTAGATAAATCATTAGGGTCAACTTGTAACGCCGCACGATAAGCCTGCTCAGCTTCTTTACTGTAACCATTATGACGATAAATCACTGCAAGAGTATTAATCGCAGCTACATATTGAGGATCTAACTTAATGGCTTTTTTGACCAACGCATATGCACTGTCATAATCATTTTGAACCAATGCTTCGGCTGCAACATTGTTATAATACATTGCACTGAGTTGACGCTTGTTCACCTGTTTTTTCTTATACGCTCTTACCGATCGCTCTGGTAAAAAATCAACCAATAACTCTGAACCTCTCAAGAGTACAGTATGGGTATTTTCTGGCGGCATTAAACTTAAATTAACATGGCCATTCACCAAGAAAAATCCACCTCTGCGGTCCCAAACCGGCTCAACATCAATGTCATAAAATTCTACCGGCACATTAAGTACATCAGCCAAAGCAGCAGATAACACGACCAATGACATACAATTACCTTGTCGATTTAACGCGGTTTCACTGGCTGGACGAGTATAGTGATCACGGTACTCAAATCCACCAGTCTGGGCACCGATATACTGAGCTAGCCATTCATTAGCCAGCATATTTTGGCTTCTCAGAGTATTATCAGCCAAATATTGACGCCTAAACTTTGATACGAATGTTTCAGGTAATTGATATATATCATCGGTATCGATAGTCGATACCGGAGTAAAGTAATTATCGTAAAACAAGGTATTCACATCTATGCGCTGCACTTGAGATTGCGTGGATTGACAACCAGTCATGCAGATTAAAGCCGCAATGAAAAATATGGCAATTCTAAGTCCGTTTGGGAGTAGGCATAACGCCGTATTTGCAGTCCTGCTTGGGTGATTAAGCAACATAATTCAACCCTCAGTTAGAAACAAGCTATCTTAAAGCATAGTCAATAGACTGGTATTCAGCCACAAATGCACTGTTTTGGGGAGTATTAAGCAGGAGTAAAGAGGCCAACATAGCTAATGTTCTTGAGTCGGGTCTATCTCAATAAATAACTGCTGGTCTTGATATTGATAAGGGCGATATTGATGCTGACCGCAATTGAAGTACAAAAAAGCCCCTTTAACAGCAATACAGCTTAGGGGTAAAGATTGCAAAATGGATAACTGTTGTTGCTGACGCACAAGCTCTTGCCACTCATGTTGTTGCTGCAATTCGTCGCGAACTGCAAACGCATCAAACGGTTGCGATGATTTACGCACAACAACGCTGCCAGCTTCAGCTTGAGAGCTCATAAATAGCCCTATAATCAAAATAATCAATCCCAAACGATGTGACATCCCCCCCCTCCTAACATAGAATAAACACTTATGACATTATACCATCTGCACAGTAATGCGCGTGTTGCCACAAATACTCTTTAGTTTAGATAGGTATCAATTGAGATAACAACGGCGAATCGATACCCATTAGCACAAACGATGAGAGTTGACTTGAACAGAGCAGAGTTTCAAAACAGCAAAAAAAACAGAACCCAAAGGTTCTGTTTTTTTAGATTATCGCAAAGATGAGATTATCCAGCAGATTTAACACTCACAAATTCAGGGTAAGCATCAACACCGCAATCTGACACATCCATACCATTGTATTCTTCTTCCTCTGAAACTCGAATACCCATGGTCATTTTTAATACAAACCAAACAAGTAATGATGCTGCAAATACCCAGATAAAGATAACTGCTGCGCCATAAAGCTGACTGCCAAAGCTTGCATCTGCGTTAGATAGCGGAACTAACATTAGGCCTAAGAAACCTGCAACACCGTGTACAGAAATCGCACCCACTGGGTCATCAATTTTAATGCGGTCAAATGCAATGATAGAGAATATAACCACCGCACCGGCAACCAATCCAATCACGGCAGCCATTAAGAATGAAGGCGATAATGGATCAGCGGTAATGGCAACTAAACCAGCTAACGCGCCGTTTAAAATCATGGTTAAGTCGGCTTTACCCCAAACAACCTTACACACAATCAGCGCAGAGATCGCACCAAAAGCCGCTGCAGAGTTAGTGTTTACAAAGATTTTAGCCACTGCAGTTGCGTTTTCGGCATCAGAGACCAATAACTGAGAACCACCGTTAAACCCAAACCAACCCATCCATAAAATAAACATACCTAGCGTTGCCATTGGTAGGTTTGAACCAGGAATAGGGTTTACTTGGCCGTTAGCACCGTATTTTCCCTTACGAGCACCCAGTAACAACACACCTGAAATTGCAGCAGCTGCACCAGCCATGTGCACAATACCACTACCAGCAAAGTCAAAGAAACCGG
Organism: Shewanella inventionis; assembly: GCF_019931735.1. Classification (NCBI taxonomy): domain Bacteria; kingdom Pseudomonadati; phylum Pseudomonadota; class Gammaproteobacteria; order Alteromonadales; family Shewanellaceae; genus Shewanella; species Shewanella inventionis. The sequence continues at coordinate 4,424,320 of NZ_CP082926.1, forward strand.
CTTCTGATAAAAACCCGCCACCCCATGTCCAATAACCTTCAACAGGATAAATAACCGCAGTCATAACCACTGAGAATGCTAAGAAAGACCAAAGCTTCATACGCTCTGCAACTGCTCCAGAGACAATTGACATTGCAGTAGCAACAAACACAACCTGGAAGAAGAAGTCTGACTCTAGCGCATGGTCTGCGTCACTGGCTTGTGAGCCAATTAAAGAACCAAACGAGGGTAAAATACCGCCTTCAGTATTGTCCACATACATAATGTTGTAACCGACAAGCAAAAACATGGCGCAAGCGATCGAATATAAACATACGTTTTTAGTTAAAATTTCAGTGGTATTTTTTGAACGAACAAGACCTGCTTCTAACATCGCAAAGCCCGCTGCCATCCACATGACCAACGCGCCTGAAATCAAGAAATAAAACGTATCAAGTGCGAAACGTAATTCAGTGACTGTGAGTCCTAATTTTGTTAACTCTTCCATAATCGCCCCCTATAACGCTTCGTTATCAAGTTCACCCGTGCGAATACGGATGGCTTGTTCTAATTCAGTCACAAAAATCTTACCATCACCAATTTTGCCGGTATGGGCAGCGGTTGTGATAGCTTCAATTAACATTTCTAAGTTTTCAGCTTTGGTGGCAATTTCCAATTTTACTTTTGGTAAAAAATCCACTTGATACTCTGCACCACGATAAAGCTCTGTGTGCCCCTTTTGACGTCCAAAGCCTTTAACTTCAGTAACAGTCATACCCTCAATGCCCATGCCTGCTATGGCTTCACGGACATCATCCAATTTAAATGGCTTGATGATAGCGCTGACGAGTTTCATCTCGACCTCCAAAAGTGTGAAAAAATGTAGTTGTTATTGATTTGTGTATTAGCTAATTCAATCATCAGGCCACTTTTATTAATATATTGTTTTTAAATAAAAAACTATAAAACAGCTCTTTGAGTGTGTGCATAAAAGCACCAATACCGTGCATTTAAAAAACAACTACGCCTTATTTTGGTGCGATATAAAAATGGTTAAATGCCGCGTCAGCAATAAGGTTGGTAAAGCAGGATTAATTGAGTAAAGACGAGAAAACAAAAAAACCGCCCTATAAAGAGCGGTTTTGATTGGGGATAATTTATGAAATAAACAATCTAACTTTTATTTCGTAAACCTTATTACTTGTAGGTAGCTTCGCGTTTTTTGGCTTCTTCTTTCCACTTAGGTACAAGTGTCTTTTTGAATTCAGCTTTTTCAGCATTCATGGTTTTCATATCCATGCCAAGTGCTGCTTGCGCTTTAGCTTTAGTTGATGTGTCTGGGTAAGCGATTGGTTGCTTAACACCTTTGACTGCTAATAGCTGAGCTAACTTAACACGTGCATCTGCAGCTTTATCAACCGAAGTACCTAGAATACGAAGTGCTTCATCTGGAGCATGAGCGGTTACACCGTGTGATGCAGTCGCATAATCCCAACGCCATTGTGAATGACGAATATCCATAAGGATTGGCTTCATTTCAGCTTCAGTAGCACCGGCATCCCAAGCAGCTTTCGCTTCAAAGTGAGCTTTCACTAATTGTGCTTCAGCACGTGCTTTTAGCTCTTGAACCTTAGCTTTACGTTTATGAGTAATGTCTACTAAGAATTCTTTACTTTGTGTATGGCACGTTGCACAGGTTTCTTCGAAGCGATCAAATGGGTTACCCACTTTATGGTCAGTATATTTACGGCCTTTGTCGTTAGTCACTTTAGGCATATGGCAATCAACACAACTTACATTGTTTTGACCGTGAACACCTAACTGCCAAGTTTCATAACCAGGGTGCTGCGCTTTTAGCATTGGCGTTTTAGAAACCGCGTGAACCCAATCAGAGAACTCCATGCTGTCGTAGTACACTTCCATTTGTTCAACGGTAGTGCCCATATCCCAAGGGAATTTAACAAAGCCAGGACGCTCTGCTGTTTTTTCAAAATAGTACTCTACGTGGCACTGAGCACACACCATTGATTGCTTATCTTTACGAGAAGCTTTATCAAATGGGGTATTTAGTGTTGTCATTGCACGCTCTGCAAATGGACGAGACATGCGTAATTTTGGAGAGCCTTTTTCATGGCAATCTGCACAACCGAGTGCGTTAACAATTTCAGGGCCGCCTTTAGCCCATTTACCACTAAAGTAACCGTCTTCGCCTTGCTCTTCAATTACGCGAGGTACGTCAGGGCTTTTACAGCTCCAACAAGCCATTGGCATTGGGCCATCTTCCGCGTTTTTAGGTGCGCCAGTACGTAATGTGTTGGTCACATCCGTTACCGCGTACATATGGCCGCGAGGTGCGTTATAGTCTTTTGCGAAACCGTAACCAGCCCACAACACAACTAGGCTAGGTACTTGCTCCAACATATCAACAACTTCTTCGCTTTCTGCAGTTGCATGCCAGCTGTTATATTGATTTGAAAATTTATCTTTATAAACCTCACTACGAGGCTCAGTTTTATCACTCGCCATTGCGCCAGCAGCCATAAAGCTTGCTGCGATAACGGCACTGAGTGCAATTGATTTTGCGTTCATCTTCATCACCCTTTATCTCCGTGTTACATTATATTTAGTTTAATAACCACGACATCTCCAAGGTCAAAAGTAGCTATTAACCCCAAATTTATACATACCTCCAATGGGGTATAGAGAAGAAAGTTTGCGCCAGATCAACATGTAAACAGGATGTATCTCACAGTTCTGTAAACTTGCTAATGTAAAGCAGGCAAACCTAATGTAGAACACACTATTAGACAGGGGGCAGAAACCCTACTTTAGTCTGATGCTGATACTATTATTTACCAAGCAAAGTAGGATTTTATGTTTACTCGAGGCAGTCTCACCTCAACAATTTTAGGCTTAATGCTGTTGTTAATTTTATTATCGTCAAGCTTAGCGGTTTTTTCGATCGTGAATTTAACCTTCAGTCTTGGTGATGCTAAGGGGATAAATGCCTCTGGCTCTATGCGTATGCAAAGTTACCGCTTATTGCTATTTACCAATGCAGGCAGCATTAATACCCATGAAAAAATCGTCGAATTTGAAAACACCCTTAATTCAGATGCACTAAAAAGAACACTCGATTGGTATAGCCCTAAAGAGTTAAGCGACCAATACCTGCTAGTGATCGACAAATGGCAAGTTATGAAAAGCTATATAGAGGCTGGTGACGCCCGCCTTTATTCTGCTGCATTAAAAGACTTTGTCGATACCATAGATACACTAGTATTGAAAATGGAACTGTTTGCTGCATTTAAGCTAAAATTGCTAGTAATCGGCCAAATAATTGGGTTAATTATTTTATTAGCGATTGCTTTTGTTGCCGTGGTGTTTACCCGTAAACGAGTCGTTAAACCGCTGCAATTATTAATGGACAGCGCCGCGACTATCTCTAAAGGTAACTTTAAAGTTAAGATGCCTAAAACAGATTATATTGAACTCACAGCACTAGGTAACGCGTTACAGAAAACAGCATCAGAATTAGCCGATCTTTATGATGACCTAGAAGGGCAGGTTAACGAAAAAACCACTGCACTCACCCGAGCCAATAACGAATTGAGTTTTCTTTATGACAACCTCGTGATGCTTCATGCCGACAAACTTGACTACAGAGCATTGCAATCTGCTATCAATCAGCTCAAATACTATGAGGATTTAGATTATCTCAGATTAGTCATTAACCATGAAGACGGTTCAAATGATGTAATTAACGCTGAAGGTGGCTGGCCAACAAACAAAAATGAAATTAATTCGGTACACTTTCCACTGACGATAGAAGCCACACAACTAGGTTATTTGGACGTAATATCAAGCCAGACACTTAACCGGCAACTGTTTGAAAACTTTGCCATGATGCTAACCCGATCTATCACCATTCATAATGCCACTGAGCAACGTCAGCAATTAGCATTAATGGAAGAACGTGCGGTTATCGCCAGAGAACTACATGACTCGATTGGTCAGGTATTATCATTTTTAAAAATTCAGGTCAGCTTGCTGAAAAAAAGCCTAGTGTTAAGTTGTCGCAGCCCTGAAGTAGAAGCACAATTGGTGGAGATCAACGAAGGTGTCAGCACGGCTTATGTACAATTACGTGAGTTACTGTCTACATTTAGATTAACCATTAAAGAGCCAAATTTAAGCCAGGCTATTGAGGTAATGCTTGATCAATTACGGCAACAAACCGATGTTGACATCAAGCTAAATTACAAATTATCGGCGCATTTACTTGAAGCTAAACAGCATATTCACATTTTACAATTAATTCGCGAAGCGACACTCAATGCAATAAAACACGCCAACCCTAGTCAAATAGTGATAGATTGTCAGTTAACAGCCAATGGCATGATAACCATCGCAATATGTGATGACGGTATTGGTGTTTCGCATTTACAAGAACGCGACCAACATTTTGGTATTGGCATTATGCATGAACGAGCCAATAAATTAGATGGCGTAGTGTCATTTAACAGTAACAAGCATGGCGGTACCACCGTTACGCTCAGTTTTCCACCTCAACAGGAGCCTTTAAATGGGTAAGCCGTATTCCGTACTTGTTGTCGATGATCACCCTTTGCTAAGACGTGGTATTTGCCAACTGATCACATCAGACAGTGACTTTTTACTTTTTGGCGAAACCGGCACAGGTTTAGATGCACTCACAGCCGTAGCCGAGAATGAACCCGATATTATTTTGCTAGACCTAAATATGAAAGGCATGTCGGGCTTAGATACACTTAACGCAATGCGCCAGGAAGGCGTTACCGCAAGGATTGTCATTTTAACCGTCTCAGACGCAAAACAAGACGTTATACGCCTATTACGTGCCGGCGCAGATGGTTACTTACTCAAAGACACTGAACCAGACTTACTGCTTGAACAACTCAAAAAAGCCATGCTTGGTCATCGCGTTATAAGCGATGAGGTAGAGGCTTATTTGTACGAATTAAAAAATGCAGCAGATGATAACACCTGGATCGACAACCTCACTCCACGTGAATTGCAGATATTGCAAGAACTTGCAGAGGGTAAGAGTAATCGAATGATTTCAGAAGACTTGCACATCAGTGAAGGCACGGTGAAAGTCCACGTGAAAAACTTACTGCGTAAAGCTAACGCAAAATCGCGCACAGAAATGGCGGTCCGTTATTTAAACCAATAACACTTGCAGCCTACATTTTGTATAAAGTGATCCCCACTCAATTAAGTGTGGGGTAAGCTTTATTTCTGATTGATAAATGCTAACCAACTTTGTAATACAGACTCAAAATCTTCTAACCCGCAATAGGATTCAGATTCAGCATCATATAAATTCATTGCCTCATCTAAATCATAGTCTTCTTCAAAATCAATGACATTAGCAAATACCCTAACTTGTTCTGAATCGATATCAATCGTTAAATCTGCGCCAATATCACGCCAGTGATTTTGACTGCCTGCTTTAATCATAATAATTTGAGTGAGTATATGATTCGCCCGGCTGTTATCATCGCCAAGCTCTTCAGCAAACCATCTCCCCAGCACTTCATGATCCATACTAAACTCAGCAAAAACCGTTCCTTCTAGGCGGTTACGACGAAATTGGTATTCCATTATTATTGCTCTGTAATTTGCGTTCCCTCTATTTTAACCGAAGAAAAGCAAACCTGCTGCCAGTAATCTATTGCGATGAACTAAATGATAGATAACTATCCAGTTTTACCTGCCATGCTCGTTATACTTGGGCCAAGCTCAAAAATAGCGTAAATTGCTTCGATAGGCGAAAACGAGAGATCAAAAATAATGAACAAAGGTTTTATTTACAGCTTACTGTTAACTGGCCCCAATGCCGGCCAGTCACTTACCGAACAGCAAGTGGCTCAATGGCAGCCACAAGACGGGCTATTATGGTTACACCTTCGCTATCGTGAGCCCAAAGCGCGTAAATGGATCTTAAACTCAGGGCTAGAACGTGTTGAAACTGATACGTTATTGGCAACAGATACACGCCCTCGAGTTGTCAATTCAAACAAAGGTGTCTTGCTCGCACTACGCGGGGTTAATTTAAACCCCAACTCAGATCCTGAAGACATGGTTGCTGTGCGCATTTATGCTGAAGAAAACAGAATAATTTCAACCTGCGAACGTCAATTACAATCTGTCATCGATATTGCAGATGCCATCACCCAAGGCAAGGGGCCTATAGATACCGCAGCGTTCATCATGGCCATTTGTGAGCGCTTAACCCAGCGTAAAGTAGAGTTTATCGGCAAACTTGAAGAACAACTCGACGAGCTAGAAGAGCGCGTTGTCACTCAAGTGAACAAAACCTTGCGTACTGAAATTGCAGAACTGCGCAGGCAAACTGTAGTACTGCGTCGCTACCTTGCACCACAACGAGAAGCGTTTTCTCGAATGCTTCACGAGACCAGTGAGTTATTTGACGACAACGACAAAGTGCGTTTACGTGAAATCCATGAAACCTTAATTCGCGTTATTGAAGATCTCGACGCCATTCGCGACAGAGCCAGTGTGACTCAAGAAGAGCTGCAATCGCAGCAATCTGAACAAGTAAACCAGCGATTGTATTTTTTATCTTTAATCTCAGCAGTGTTTTTACCGCTCGGTTTTTTAACAGGCCTACTCGGTGTCAATATTGGCGGTATCCCCGGCGCAGAGACAAATTGGGCATTTGCAGCTTTCTGTGGTGGGTTATTTGCCCTTATCGCGTTACAAATGTATTTGTTTTATCGCCTAAAGTGGCTTTAATTACATAGCCAACAAAAGACTTTATGGATTGCAGACAACAAAAAAGGACGCTGGGCGTCCTTTTTCATTATCGCGTGTTGCAACTGGGCGCTAACCCAAAATACAAGCTGCACACACTATACAATCAATTATTTAGTTGCCGCTGCAGCTGCTGCAGCCGCTTTTTCAACTGATACAAGTTCAACTTCAAAAATCAAAGTTGAATTAGCTGGAATAGTCCCAGTGTCTCGCTCACCATAAGCTAGATCTGCAGGGATAACAAACTTGTACTTAGCACCAACAGGCATTAACTGTACGCCTTCAGTCCAACCAGGAATAACGCGATTAAGTGGGAACTTAGCGGTTTCACCACGCGCATATGAACTGTCAAACTCAGTACCATCAATTAATGTACCACGGTAATGTACTTCAACAGTGTCTTCTGCAGCAGGTTTGTCACCTTTACCGGCTTCTAACACTTCGTATTGAAGACCAGATTCGGTGGTGGTTACGCCTTCTTTGGCTTTGTTCTCTTCTAAGAATTTTTTGCCTTCAGCAATTGATTTAGCCGCTAATGCTTCAGCTTGCTCTAAACGCTTGTCGTTTAACTTTTTGTCTAGATTTTGCAATACCGTTTGCATTTCTTCTTCGGTTAATTGCATTTCTTCGCCTAAGCCATCGCTAAAGCCTTTGATAACCATGGTGCGGTCAACAGCAAAACCTAACTCTTCTTGCTCTTTAATATGACCAGACATGTACTTACCAATTGAACCACCCACACTGTATGCTTCTTTTTGAGCGTCAGTTGTTAGCTCTACTTTCTTTTGTGCAACGTCTTGTTCTTGGTTACATGCAGTCAATCCAACAACAGCTAATGCAACTAACGATAATTTGTAAATAGATTTCATTAAAGCTTCCTCAGCATCCTTTAGTGGTTACAATAACCTAATACATTCAACTACGAGATGTTTTAGTGGTCATGTTCGTTTGCCACTTTATACTAGTTAATGGGGTTATACCATTGGGTCGACCTTATATCACAGGGTTTACGACAATAATTCAAGGGGCAAGTTCATGACAAGAGGTTTAATGCTGTTATTTTGCTCAACTTGGCTCTGTGTATGGTGTTTATCCGCTTGCCAACCTGTACCGAGTCAGTCAATCGAAATCACCACAGACGCCAGTTATAGTGCCAGCCTATCAGACAACGCAGAGCTAGCATTAATTAGCACGGCTAATAATGGCGTCCAAGTGTGGGACCTAAGCGGCCCGAGCATGACTTACCAATGGCTTCAAGGCAAAAAAGATAACACCAGCAATGTCATTGACACCGCCATCTCAGCCAATAACACCTTTGCCGCCACTATAAGCAGTGACTCCTTAGCTATTTGGCGCTTAGATGATGGAAGCTCTGTTGGATGGTGGTCACTGCCCTCTTATGCTCAAAGTGTCGCTATCGCTGATAATGGTCAAACCTTAGTAGGACTGGTTGATGGTTCGGTAATGTCATTATCACCACAGCAAAATCGTTTGATTCAATTTTTAGGTCACCAAGAAAAAGTGAACAGTGTCTCAATAAGTGCTGACGGTCAAAAGGCTCTGACAGGGGGAAATGATGGTAAAGTTATGCTTTGGTATAGCCAAAGTGGTCAGCCTATTCAGCAATGGCAATTGAGCTCACGCATCACCAAGGTACTCATTAGTGATAGCGGTAACTTAAGCTTTGCAGGTGACATAACCGGTAATGCCGCGATATGGCAATCAACAAGTGGAACCCAAATCAGCCAGTTAAATATCATCCGCAGGCAAATGAACTTCTCCTCAGCGCGCTTTGTCAAAAATGATCAGCAACTACTGACTGGCACGCCATCTAAAGAAATCTTTTTATGGCTCGTTGGGTCTGGTACACAAGTGGGTCATTGGCAAGTTCAGCTGAGTAAAAACACCCAAAACAGAGGCGCTGTAGTATACTCTGCCGCAATGACCCCAAATGGCGCTATTGTCAGTATAAGTAGCCAAGGGTTAATTGAATATTGGCAGCAGTAACAACAATAATTAGAGGTTTACGTGGAGCACATTTTACACAAGATTGACGATCTTGAAATGAAACTGTCTTTTCAAGAGGTCATGCTTGAAGATCTTAACCAAGAAGTGATAAAACTCAATGCGTTAGTTGCCAGACAGCAACAGCAAATGATATTAATGGTCAATAAATTACAGGCCATGGAGCCAAGCAACATGGCTTCGCAAGCAGAAGAAACGCCACCACCACACTATTAATATTGTTATGCTATCCACCCAATCTAGCGTACGGTTTACTCGCTGGTGAATAGCTTTACGAAGTAAAATAACGATTAGCAGGCAAATATGCATTCAAGTCAACATCTCACAATAGCAACGACAGGCGATAACATTCTGACGTTAAAAGCCGCTCCTGTGACAGTATTTGATGACGAACTAGCCGTACTTGCCAGCAATATGTTATTAACCATGCAAAAAGCTAACGGTGTCGGCATTGCTGCAACACAGGTATTTAGCAACACGGCAATGTTTATAATGGCATCCAATCCAAACGAGCGTTACCCTGATGCGCCTATCATGGAACCCACCGTGGTCATTAACCCCAAAATCTTATCGGTATCCACTGAAACAGAAAACGGTATTGAGGGGTGTTTGTCTGTCCCTGGGAAACGGCTCAACATTGTGCGTCACCGCCAAATCGAGGTGCAATACCAATCACTCAATGGTCAAATACACCACCAGGTTTTACAAGGGTTTGTCGCTCGAATTTTTCAACATGAATATGATCACTTGCAAGGTATCACTTTGCTTGAGCGTATTAATCTGATGACACCTCCAATAGAGGTCTTACCATGTTAAAAACAGTTTCATTATTATTAATATTATCCTGCTTAACGGGTTGTGCTTATAACAGTGTATTCATTAATTACCCATCGCAAATTGCCCCTTACAAGCAGCAATTAAACAGCGAATTACCCGTCGCAAATATAGATGAGTTAGCCAATAATATTGATGGAAATGATGGGCTATTATATGCACAAGAAACCGGACGAATTATGCAAGTTGCTGGCGATTTTGAGCGCAGCAAAACCTTCTATCAACAAGCTATTACGGCCTACCAAGCCTTTGACGATAAAGCCATCATTAGCGCCAGTAAACTCGGATCTGGTGCAACCAGCCTACTCTTAAACGATAATGCAATACCTTATCGCGGTCCTGGTTATGAGCGAATTATGCTGCATCAATACCAAGCCCTAAATTATTTGTTTAGCGGTGACGCTCAAGGTGCATTAGTTGAGGTGCGCCGCAGTAACGAGCTGCAAAGCATGGAGCAAGCACGTTACCAACAATCGCAAAAGTCAGTGCAAAACATGGCTAATGGCACTGTTGATGCGCAAATGGCACAATTAAGCCGATCTGCAGGTAGTGTCACCAGTTCATTTTTAAATGCCTATAGCTATTACATAACAGGTTTATTGCACGAACTGGCTAACGAACCCAATGACGCCTTTATCGATTACCGCAAAGCTGCGCAAATCACACCAGATAACCGCTATTTACAACAAGATTTAGTGCGACTTGCAAAACAATTAGCGATGCCACAATACGACGAATTTAAACAACGTTGGGGCGATGCAATTACCCCTACACCAGAGCAAGGCCAAGTGGTATTTATAGTTGAACGTGGTTTTGTTCCAGAAAAACAAAGCATAACGGTTCCATTCCCAATCAATGACAACTTACAAAGTGCCTCGCTTGCCACTTATCAACCCCAAAGCCCGCTGCCGTTTGCAAGCAAAATACAGGGGTTAGATACCCCCTTAGAAGCACAAAACATCGCCAATATAGACGCGCTTGCGATAAATGCATTAAAAGAAGATTTGCCCGCTGCGTTATTTCGCCAAGCAGCTAGAATTTATGCAAAATACGAATTAAACCAAAGCGTGCAAAGCAGCAGCCGTCGAGCGAATAACCAGGTTGATGCTGGCGCACTGGTGATGCAAATTTTTAACGTAATCAGTGAGCAGGCAGATCGTCGTAGTTGGTTAACCTTGCCGCGCCAGGCGCAAATCGCAAAGCAATTTGTTGATGCGGGCCATTATGATATTCGTGTAAATAACAGCCAAAACACTAAAATTGAAGTAAAACCAAACCAGACAACATTAATTTGGGCAATAGAGACTGGAAATCGTACCCGTTTTTATTCGATAATCATCTAATAGATAATAACCTTATCAACTGTCACTCATCACCATTGGAATTTATTATGAAAAACTTGAAACTGATATTTGTGTTAGCCGCAGTGATAGGGCTAAGCGCCTGTCAATCTAAAGTAGAATATGGCAACGCCACCGAAGTCGAAACCGTCAACGAAAACTTTGGCTCTACCGATCTACAAGATATTGCAGCTAAAATGGTCGACTCCATGATGACATTCCCACCAGTGGTTGTGATCACCCAAAATAATCGTCCAATTATATTTGTAGATAAAATTAAAAATAAAACTTCTGAGCATATTGATACTGAGTCTGTAACTGACACTATCAGTAACAAGTTACTGCGTTCTGGTAAGTTCCGTTTTATCGACATGACCAAAGTAGACACGGTACGTAAACAATTAGACTATCAAAATAATGCTGGCATGGTAGACCCAACCACAGCGATAAAATTTGGCCGTCAAATTGGTGCGCAATACATGCTCTACGGCAACCTATCGAGCATCGTTAAGCAAGATGGCAGCACTAAAGACGTTTACTACAAGATGACCATGCGTTTAATGGATCTTGAAACAGGCTTAATTGAATGGTCAGACGAAAAAGAAATTCGTAAGGTTAAATCGAAGTCATTTTTGGGCTTGTAATACACAAGCACATAGCAATAAAGCCGACATTGATGTCGGCTTTTTCATACACCCAATAATAAGTTAGGAACACTAACGTGAAATTGTTATCCACTGAATTGTTTAGTCCACGGGTTATAAAGACCAGTTTCGTTGCCCTATGCTGCGCGAGCATAATGAGCTGCAGTAGCTCATTATCAACCTCATTGTTACAACGTGATGGCTCAGCTTATATTAGCCAAGCACAAGCTCAAGCACGCTCAAATGTCATCACTAATGTACAATATGATCTCACCTTCTTTTTAAGCGAACATAGCCAATTCAGTGCAAAATCAATCGTCCATTTTGACCTAAGCAGCGTCCCTAAATCATTAACACTGGACCTCAACAAAGCTAACATTAAACAATTCACCATTAATGGCACCAAGGTTTATCCTAACTACAACGGCGCTTATATTGTGATTAATCAAAGCCTACTGGTGAGCGGCAATAACACTGTAGAAGTTGAGTTTACCCGTGAGCACAGCACTAACGGCGAAGGCTTGCATCGTTTTGTCGATCCCGTCGACAACAAGGTGTATTTATACTCACACTTTGAGCCAGCTGCCGCACAACAAATGTTTGCCGTATTTGACCAGCCAGACTTAAAAGCCACTTACCAAATTAATGTCCATGCCCCAAAAGATTGGCATGTGATCAGCGCCATGCGAGAAACCAATGTAGTCGATCAGGGTGATACTAATCTATGGAGCTTTCCTGCCACACCCAAATTAAGTCCATACAATTTTTCAATGCATGCTGGGCCATATAAAGTTTGGGAAGATAACTCAGGCCGCTACCCTATGCGTTTATTCTCGCGTCAATCAGTTGCAGAGCAAGTCACACCACAAGATTGGTTTACTTACACAAAACAAGGGTTAGCATTTTTTGATCGTTATTTTGGAATTGATTATCCATTTAAAAAATACGACCAACTCCTAGTGCCTGATTTTTTATATGGCGCGATGGAAAACGCAGGAGCCATTACCTTCTCTGAAGATCGCTTCTTATTTAATGGCCAAATGACAGCTGAGCAAAAAGAGCGATTAGCCGGCGTCATCATGCACGAAATGGCCCACCAATGGTTTGGTGATCTCGTCACTATGAAATGGTGGAATGGCTTATGGTTAAACGAAAGTTTTGCCTCATTTATGGGGACATTGGCCACTAGCGAAGCCACAGAATTTAGCCATGCTTGGCGTACTTTTTATGCTTCAGGCAAGCAAGCTGCTTACCACCAAGACAGTTTAGTCACCACGCACCCCATTGAAGTACCTGTGGCTACCAGCCAAAATGCCTTTGATAATATTGACGCCATTACCTATCAAAAAGGCGCATCGACCATCAAACAGCTTAGGCACTTACTAGGCGAAGAAACCTTTCGCCGTGGTGTTAGCCAATACTTACAACAATACAGCTACAAAAATGCTGAACTTAATGATTTTATTAATAGTTTAGCCAAAGCCAGTGGCCGTGATTTATCGCAATGGACAAAAGAGTGGTTATACGCTGCGGGGGTCAACACCATCAAAGCACAATACACTTGCCAAGGTAATCAAATAGACTCATTTGCAGTTGTCCAAACAGCAGAAGACAGCCAACATCCAACACTGCGCGAGCAACGAGTACAAATTGGTTTATTTACCAAGCATCGCTACGGTTTAGAAATGCAACAATCCGTTGCCGTAACCTATAAGGGAGCTTACACCGAGGTTAACGAACTCATTGGTGAAATCTGTCCAGATTTAGTGTATCCAAACTATGATGACTGGGGGTTTGTGAAAGTTGAACTAGACCAGAAGTCATTCACCACAGCTAAGCAACAACTCGGCCAAGTAAGCGATCCACTTCTGCGTTCTATGTTATGGCAAAGCATGTGGGACAGTGTCGTTGATGGTAAAGCATCAATGGAGCAATTCATCAATATTGCGCTCATCAATGCACCACTGGAAAAAGACTACACCATATTAGGTCAGGTGCTTGATAACCTGCAACGAGCCAAAAACTATCTCGACTTAATGGCTCCTATGCATGCCAGTTATAACAGCAAAATCTCAAAAGCACTCAGCCAAATGAGCCTTAGAATGAGCATGGAGCATTACCGCAACCGTGATTTTCAGCGGCGCTGGTTCGATGCCTACATCAGTTTATCGAGTCATGGAGATGCACTAGAACATATCCAGTCTTTGTTGAAAAACAAAAGCCATATTAAAGGGCTTAACTTAGATCAGGATTTACGCTGGGCAATGATCCGCCAACTTAACCGTTATGATTACGACGATGCTCATGCATTATTAGCAAGAGAGAAAAGCCTTGATCAATCAGACTCTGGAGAAAAAGCCGCAATTGCTGCTGAAGTTATACGTCCAGAGTCGGCCCTTAAACGTCAATGGCTAAATTGGATTGAGCATAACAACAGTATGGCATTCTCAAAAATCAGGGTTGCTATGTATAACCTCTACCCTGCCGAGCAAAAGCTATTAAGCGCTGCAACAGCAGATCAACGCTTTGCTAACTTGCAGCTAATGGATGATAAAGGCCCAGTGTTTATGCGCAGTTTCGCATCACAACTTATCCCTATGGATTGTAGTTCAGCCAATATTGACAGCATTAACAGTGTATTAAATCGCGAAACAGGGCTATCTACATTGGCCAGACGCGCGCTGCTTGAAACTCGTCAACAAGAACAGCGCTGTGTGAGCATTAAGCAAAAACTCTAATATCCATTCTGTAAAAACAAAAGCCGGAGCAATCCGGCTTTTTTATGTTTATACCTTGATGTTTGTAACGGTATGACTCAACGGCTTAGGATAGCAACTTATACCAATTCCACTAATTATCTGGTCATTCAGCGGGAATTCTGTACCTTCTAGGCAAGTAATAGGATTGTAGGCATAGTTGCTCTCGGCAACTGCTCCTGCGTTGCTCTACCTCCTGCATCCATGCAGTCGTACGTCAAAATACTATTAAGCAGCATAGAAGGCACAGAAACCCGCCTTGCAGGAGACGCTCAGACAGTCCATTTCTTTGTTGCATTGCCTTAGAAGGGAATAACCATTATTTCAACAATGCGCCTCAAACTGAACAGTCTGAGCGACTCTGATTGGTCACATAATTAATGGAAATGGTATTAAACCAAATTAGCCTGCACGTAATGATAATATTTTGCTGATATCCAATGGTGGTTGATATTGACTCAATGCTTGGTTTGTTTGATCAACAGCGTAAATCGACATACGGTCAGCCAACTCATTACCTTCAATGCCACTGTGTGCTGCCACATGCTTTAATGCGAATTTATCTTTCATCTCGTCATATAACTCATGCGCTTGTTTGATGATATCTAAATTGGCAATCTCACCGCCTTTGCGAGTCCAACCTTTTGCCTTCCAACCATAAGCCCAGTTGCTAATGCAGTTAATTGAATATTGTGAGTCACTCATAATGCACACAGTTTGACTGTTTTCGATGGCGTTTTTTGCCATCAGCAATGCTTGATACAACGCATTTAATTCAGCAGTATTGTTGGTACCGTTTGGGTTAAATAAACCATACCATAGCTGGGCAAGTTGGCCTTTGTGGTATACCGCAATTCCCGACCCCGCTTTACCCGGATTAGGCTCACAACCACCGTCGGTGTATATCACCACATCAAACTGGCTTAACACAGCCTCATTATCGCTAATGGATTTTGTTGTGTTAACAGATTGGGGGCTTACAGGCTTTGCCGATGTGCGGCCAATACTGCTAGTTGGTGACTTAGCAAAAGCCGCTTTTGCCTCTGCCTCAGTGGCAAATGATTTGTATTTAGCTTGAGGAAACTTATCAACTGAGCGTTTAGTCACATCCCAACTCGTAAAAATTCCGGTTTCACGCCCAGCCCAAACTACATAATACTTCTTCGCCATTGTGTATACCCATGCAAAATCAATGCTGTATGATGCCACGATTAAGCAAGCCTTTAAAACAAAACCTGCAACTTTGGCAGGTTTTGTATTGGCTAAAAACAGTTCACTTTACTTCACGACAATGGGGCCATCAATATCCTGGTAATTAACACTCCCCGAGCCAGCATTAACGACCTCAAGCCCTTTGCTATTATTAACATTAATGCTGCCAGAACCATCACTAATGGTGACTTGGCCTTGCACCTGACTAATATGAATTGAGCCAGAACCATCAACAAGATTAACCCAGCCATTAACGTGATCGATAGTTATCGAACCTGAACCATCTTTTAAGACTAAATTACCCTTAGCATGGTTAATCACCACAGAGCCAGAGCCATCATCTAGGGTAAGTTCGCCAATGTTATTCATCACTATGCTACCACTGCCGTCATCAAGATTGATGGCAGCTGAAACATCATCGATACGAATAGATCCTGAACCGTCGGTTAGATCTAATGCTAAAGTGCTCGGTACTTGAACACGTAAATCAATATAGGGCGACTCTTGCATAAACCCATCAGACTCAATGCTAGCAACCAAAAAGCCCTTGTCGCCTTTTTGAGTCAGGGATAAATCCATGTCAACATCGTCAGCATCTTTGTCAGTGTAAATATCAGCGCTGACCTTAATTTGCGTTAAGCCGTCGACACCTTCAATAACTAATTTACCCGCACCAGTATTCGCCACTAATTGAGTAATCTCGCTAGCATCTAAGCTTAATTGTTGTTGTGTCAGGGTTAAATCGGTATCAGTTAACATCGAATCAGCCACACCAAACACTGACTCTGCTTCACTTTGAGAAGCGCCAAATAGCGTTGCGCCTAAAATTAACCCCACAGTCACACTCACAGTTGCAATACGAACAGACATAGTATTAATTCCTTTTATAAACACATAAAAATAGATTAGGCTTTATCGTATTCGTCTGCGACCGCCGTTATATAGAATCTATAGCAGGTTTCATGCCAAACACTAACATGCTGTTTTATAATAAATAAAAAGTATAAGCTAATTTTAAATTAGCATATTTAACCAACTAATTATCGAGTTACACAAAAATTAGCCAATATAACAACGGTAAAAACGCCTTATTCTTTTTGACATTAAGAAGCACTTTTTATGACCACATCTTCAACACCACAATTTATTGATGTTATTGTCGGCTCTACCAATCCGGTAAAAATTAATGCCGCCAAAAATGCCATTGCCCAATATTTTCCAAGCAGCACCATACGCTGTCAGGGTATGCATGCGCCCTCGTTAGTGGCAGAACAACCTATGACCGAAGCAGAAACAAAATTAGGTGCAATAAACCGCGCGCGATATTGCCAGCAACAGGCTCAAACTGCCGACTTTTATGTTGCAATGGAGGGCGGTGTAGATCAATTTGATCATGGTCCAGCCACATTTGCTTATATGGCCATTATCAGTAATAACACCTTATCTGTCGGTCGCAGTGCCAACTTACCTTTACCACAGATTATTTTTGATGCACTGGAAAATGGTGAAGAGCTCGGCCATGTAATGGATCGACTATTCAATACTGAAAACATTAAACAAAAAGGCGGCGCAATTGGTTTACTGACACAAGGTTTAGCCACAAGAGAAAGTATTTACACTCAAGCACTAGTGCTAGCAATGACCCCTTTTGTTAATGCGGAATTATTCAATGACTCAAACCACTAAACAAATCACCCATGCACATTTGCACATTCGCCAACTCACACCAGCAGACAACGCAGCGCTAGCACAGGTTATTCGAGATGTGTCGGCAGAATACGGATTAACGCCTGATAAAGGTTTTAGTGTGGCAGATAAAACCCTCGACTGTTTAAGTGAGGTCTATCAACCTGAGGGATCACAATACTGGGTGATTGAATACCAAGGCAATGTAGTTGGCGGCGCAGGCGTTGCTCCACTCGCCGGCAATGATGGCGTATGCGAATTGCAGAAAATGTATTTTAGTCACGTTATTCGCGGTCAGGGCATGGCAAAAACATTATCACGTCAATGTATTGAGTATGCAAAGCAGCAAGGCTACCAATCCATGTATTTAGAAACAACCGCCGTGTTAGGTGAAGCCCTAGCACTCTATAAAAAATTGGGGTTTCGCCACTGTCAGCACTTAGGGCAAACCGGCCACGATGCCTGCGAAATCGCAATGATCTTAGATTTATAGCTTAACACGTTGCATTAATCTCCCGAATGCGTTGCTTTAGATTGTTTTTTAAGCGGTCCTCACCTAGCAGCCTGATAGCGCTTTGCAAGTAGATAAAAGCTTGGTAGCCTCAGATTAAGCACATTCCATAGGAGGAAGATAATGGAATATCAACGTATCGGACACTCAACCCTTGAGGTCAGTAAAATTTGCCTCGGGACAATGACTTGGGGCGAACAAAATACCCAAGCACAAGCTTTCGCGCAACTCGATTACGCCATTGGGCAAGGTATTAACTTTATTGATACCGCCGAAATGTACCCAGTACCTCCCAAAGCCGATACTCAAGGCGAAACTGAACGCATTTTAGGGCGCTATTTAAAAGCCCAAGGCAATCGTGACGAGCTCGTTATTGCCAGTAAAATTGCCGCGCCTGGTGGTAAAGGCGACTATATTCGTGACAACATGGCCCTCGACTGGCGCAACGTTCATCAAGCAGTCAATGACTCTCTTACCCGTTTACAAATCGACACCATCGACTTATACCAGGTGCACTGGCCAGACCGAAATACCAATTTTTTTGGCGAGATGATGTATGAGCACGATGAAGATGAGCATTACACCCCAATTTTAGACACCCTTGAAGCCCTCGCAGAAGTCATCAAACAAGGTAAAGTTCGCTATATCGGTATTTCAAACGAAACCCCGTGGGGCTTTATGAAATACCTAAAACTGGCTGAAAAACATGACTTGCCACGCATCGTGAGTGTGCAAAACCCCTATAACTTGCTTAACCGCAGCTACGAAATTGCCATGTCTGAAATTAGCCACCGTGAAAATGTGCCGTTACTGGCCTATTCGCCATTGGCATTTGGCACATTAACGGGTAAATACGAGAACGATCAATGGCCAGAAGGCGCACGTCTTACGGTATACAAACGATTTGCTCGCTACAACAGCACGCCCGTTGCATTGCAAGCCACTCAGGCTTATATCGACCTTGCACGTGAGTTTGACTTAACCCCAACAGAAATGGCCTTAGCGTTTGTAAATAGTCGCAAATTTGTGGCGGCTAACATTATTGGTGCAACAGACTTGCATCAGCTCAAACAAAATATCGACAGCCATAAAGTGACATTGTCGGCTGAGTTAATGGCCAGGATCAACGAACTGTCGGCGCTGTATCGCTTTCCTTGTCCGTAAATTCACTCGTAACGTAGCGCAAAGGCCACAAAACCTTGCAATAGGCATCAAGATCACTGAAGATCTTGATGCCTTTTATTTTAAAAAGAACCCAATACTGATGAAATCGACATCACCAATTCCGTCTCAAGCGCCATTTGATCACCAAGCCATTCGCGATCAATTTCCGGCATTAAAACAGACCATAGGCGATCATCACTTGTGTTATTTAGACACCGCAGCCACCAGCCAAAAACCACAAGCCGTGATTGATGCGATGAACGAGTATTATCAACTCAACAATGCCAATGTGCACCGCGCAGCACATCAATTATCAACCCGAGCAACTCAGCAATATGAAGCCGTTCGCCAGCAAGTGGCTCACTTTATTAATGCCTCAAAATCCCAAGAAATTATTTTTACTCACGGCACTACCGAATCAATCAATATGGTGGCCTACGGTTTAACGCCACAATTCACCCCAAACGATATCATTTTAATCGACACAGCAGCGCATCATGCCAACATAGTCCCCTGGCAAGAGCTCGCTAAGCGTTCGGGGGCGACAATCAAGCCAATACCGCTAACCGCAGATGCACAGCTTGATATCAAGGCCTATGAACAGCTACTGCAAGCCAAACCAAAGCTAGTTGCCTTATGCCACGTATCAAATGCACTGGGCACAGTTAACCCCATTAACGACTTAATCGCCATGGCAAAAAACGCAGGGGCATTAACCTTAGTCGATGGCGCCCAAGCAGTCGCCCACCTTGATGTCGATGTACAAAACACTGATTGCGATTTTTATGTGTTTTCAGGCCATAAAATGTACGGCCCAACAGGAGTGGGGATTTTATATGGCCGCTTTGAACAATTAAATACATTAACGCCAATGCTTACCGGCGGCGAAATGATCAAAACCGTTAGCTTTGATCGTACTGAATACGGTGAGCTGCCAAACAGGCTTGAGGCAGGTACGCCAGCAATTGCTGAAGTCATAGGGTTAGGCGCTGCAATCAGCTTTTTGCATGGTTTGCCACGAGAACACATTCATGCACACGAGCAAAAATTAATGCAGTACTTACAAGCACAATTGCTTAACCTCGGTGATGTCAGCTTGTATGGTATTGCAAACGATAAGCGCCAAATCAATGTGGGATCTGTTGCCTTTAACTTGGCAGGTGAGCACCATCAAGACGTAGGGATTTTATTAGATCAACAGGCCATAGCAGTGCGATGCGGTCATCATTGTGCCATGCCTTTAATGAATGAGCTTAACTTGGCAGGTTGTTGCCGTGCGTCCATCGGCATCTATACTAATAAGCACGATATTGATCAATTTATCCAAGCGTTAAATACGGTAAAAGAGTTACTGTTATAACTTGGCAATTAAAACGTTTTATGAGACAACACAGTTAATGACACTAATAAGTCCAAAAAATATACCCGACAGTCAGCTATTTACCGACTTACCAGCCGACGTAATTGCCGCGGTAAACCACATAGAACAAGCTAAAAACTGGCAAGATAAGTATCGTCACATCATGCTACTGGGTAAACAATTACCGACATTAGCAGATAATTTCAAGCAAGCTGACGCTCAAGTTAAAGGCTGTGAAAGCCAAGCCTGGTTATACCATCATCAGCTAAACGGCCAACACTATTACCTCGCAGACAGTGATGCGAGGATTGTAAAAGGGTTAATTGCAATTTTACTGGTAGCAAACCAAGGTAAAACCACCGAACAAATTAACCAGTTTGACGTATCGCACTACTTCGACACATTAGGATTAAGCGGTCAATTAAGCCCATCACGTACGAATGGACTCGCCGCATTAGCAAACGCAATTAAGCTCTACGCAAACGGTGTTATCACCTAATTTCTGGCAAAACTAAGGAATAATAATGACTCATAAAGTCTGCAACCCAACACGCCGCAACATCATCAAAGGCCTTGGAGCAGCCACATTATTAAGCCCACTTTGCACGCTTTCAGCCTGGGCCGCTAAGCCTCGACGAATATATATAGATGGACTGTCCTTTTTACCTAGCAATATTGCTGACGTAAAAGCGTCAAAACTTGATGGGTTTATTGCTGATATCTCGGCAATCGAGACCATAGAACAAAGCGATGGCACCCAAAATTATAAGCGCACCTACCAGGCTTGCATTAACAGCATAAAACAAGCTGCCAATACAGTTAGCGCCAATCCAGATACTTATTTACAAGGGTTAACGGGTGCAGACATAGACAAAGCAAGAGCTCAACAACGCACCGCTGTATACTTTCAAATCCAAGGTGCTGATTGTGTTGAATCCGATGGCATATCAACCAATGGCGACCTTCCGCTTTGGCCACAACTAGACTCACTGCATCAACACGGGCTGAGAGTTCTACAACTGACCCATCATTACGGTAATCGCTTCGCTGGTGGTGCCTTAGACAACGATGGACATCAAGGCCTTAATAATCCGCTAACGCCTGCAGGACGTGCACTAGTAGCAGAACTCAATCGCAAAAACATACTAATTGATGTCAGTCACGCAAGTGAACAAACAGCGTTAGACACCATAAAAGTAAGCCAATCACCCATAGTACTTAGCCATGGCGCAGCAAGACATTTTGTTAATCATGCGCGCTGCTCATCAGATGAAGTCATTCGTGCAATTGGTGACAATGGTGGCGTATTTGGGGTCTTTATGATGAGCTTTTGGCTTACAAACAAGCCCGTACCAACCATAGAGGATTATATCAATCAACTTGAATATATCGCTAAAATTGGTGGAGTAGATTGCGTGGCGATTGCCAATGATTTTCCACTGCGCGGCCAAGAAAATCTTTTAGCATTAGAGAACAACAATAACGAAGGCGTAAAAGAGTACCTTGACTGGTGGCACAGCCTACAAAGTAAAAACGTACTCGGTTTTGACGTAGAGCCTAAACACGTAGTGATCCCAGAGTTTAATCATATCGACCGCATGAGCCGCATCGACGACGCCCTCAAAAAAGCCCGCTTTAAATCATCAGATCGCGATCGTTTTATGGGCGGAAACTGGCAAAGAGTGATGAAAAAGGTGCTGATTTAACCTCTGGTAAAAGTAAAAAGGCTGAATAGTAATATTCAGCCTTTTTTTAATTATTTGTTAAATGAGGTTAACATTCGCCGTTTAAATTCCCGCGCCAGCAATTTGCCTCGGTGGGTTTAACACCTCAATGGCTTTTAAATAAGCTAATAAACCATTCACTTGAGTTTCAAGATCGCCTTTGCTGGTATCAATGGTTAACTCAGCAGATTCAGGCACTTCGTAAGGAGATGAAATACCGGTAAAGTTAGCGATTTCACCTTTACGAGCTTTGGCATATAAACCTTTAGGATCTCGCGACTCACACACGCTCAATGGCGTTGATACGTGCACTTCAATAAACTGACCTTGAGGAAACAATGCCCGCACGCGATCACGTTCTTGACGTGTCGGAGAAATAAATGCCGACAACACCACCAAGCCAGAATCCACCATTAATTTAGATACTTCCCCTACACGGCGTAAGTTTTCATCACGATCTTCGAGGCTAAAACCTAAATCTTTACATAAACCGTGGCGAACGTTGTCACCGTCTAATAAATAGGTATGAAATCCGTGTTCAAATAACGCTCTCTCTAATGCCCCCGCAAGCGTAGACTTGCCAGAACCAGACAAACCAGTGAACCATAACAACACTGGGTTTTGGCCTTTTTGCGCGCCACGGGCAGCTTGGTCTATCGAATGTTGATGCCAAACAATATTGCTCATAATAGCTCCTGATCTACGGCAATATATACCGCATTAAAACTCATACTAAAACGGGAAAAAATACGGTACAGACAACAGTACAATCACAGAATAAAGAATCGATAAGGGTAATCCTAAACGAACAAAATCACTTAACTTATAATTACCTGCGTTGTATACCATCAGGTTAGTTTGATAACCGTAAGGAGAAATAAAACTCGCACTGGCGCCAAACACCACAGCCATAATAAACGGGCGAGGATCAACGCCAAAACTCATTGCTATTGCATAAGCCACAGGGAATGCTAACGCAGCTGCAGCATTGTTGGTTATCAGCTCTGTGACAACTAGCGTGATAAAATACACACCCACAAATGCAGCAAACACACCATAGCCGTTAAACACACTCAATAATCCCTGGGCCATTTGGTCAGCCAAACCAGTAGTCACCATTAGGTTTGCTAACCCTAACGCACTGCCAACAATAACCACCAATTCAATTGGGAACCGGCGCTTAAGTTCTGTTAAGGTCACAGCCCCAATAGCCACGTAACTGAGTAGTAATAGCACCAACCCTTTTGCTAATGGCAATAACTCAAAAACACTTGCCAGAATAGTTAACGCGAATCCCGCTAATACCCAATTGCCACGCTTTTCATCTAAACGAACACTCAAATCTAAACCGCTAATGGCGGCAAAGTCTGTGGTCAAATTAGGGCATTTTGAAAAACGATCGCCTGGCGTTAAGAGCAGTACGTCACCAGGTTGTAATACGATGTCACCTAGCCCACCTTTTAGCGGTAGATGACCACGACGAATCGCCATAACCGCTGCGTCAAACACTTCACGAAATCGAGAATCCTTTAAAGTCGTCCCAACCAAGCTCGATGATGGTGCTAATACGGCTTCGACTAAGTTTTGTCCTTTAGCGTGCTGCTTGCCAAACCACTCTAAGCCATCAAATTGATGCAATAATTCAACCGACTCAACTGCACCGCTAAATCGCAATACATCATCAGCTTGCAAAACCAGCTGTGGTGGCACAGGGCAAATACGAATACCGCTACGCTCTAACTCAACTAAATAAAGTTTTTTTAGTGCCCGCAAGCGGTTATCAATTACGCTTTTACCGACTAAACTTGATGTTTTAGCCACATGCGCTTCTAGTAAATAAGGCAGTGATTCATCTTCCGATTCTTCACGTCTATCCGGCACAAAATTAGCTAAAATGGTTAATAAAACCAATCCACCCACAACCACCAACGCACCGACTTGCGAAAACTCGAAAAAACCCAATGGTTCTAAACCTGCGTTTTCAACAAATGAGTTAACAATTAAGTTAGTTGAAGTACCAATTAAGGTTAATGTGCCCCCGAGAATAGCAGCGTAATTGAGCGGTAATAATAACTTAGCAGGGGCATGAGCCTGATTACGGCGCACAACACCAATTAACGAGGCCACTACAGCGGTATTGTTAGTAAAAGAGGACAATAATGCTGTCGACACCCCCAGTTTAGCTAAGGTTGAAAATAGCGAACCTTTACCAATCACTTGACTTAATTTGCCCAATAAAGAGGTTTTTTCCAGTGCTGTGGCCGCTAGCACCAACAGTACTAAGACAATTAAACCATTATTGGTAAAACTGCCCAGAGTGGTACTTAAATCGACCAATCCGAGCATGTAACATAACAATGAAGCGAAAAAAAACATGGCGGCCGGTGTAGCAAGCCCCGCAAGGAGTCCACCGACCAATGCTAACAAGATAATCGCTAACAACCATATTTCGCTCATTGATTATTTTCCAAGCAGACTAATATCACGAGCATTCCAGTGTGGAAAATGCTTACGCACTAGGGCATTAAATTCAATTTCAAATGCACTAAATTCAGTGTTGGTTTGCTTTTCACCTTGATGACCACTGACCACCATAACAGCGGCCACTGTCGCATTCGATAAACGATCGATTAGGATCATTCCACCGGTGTCACGCACCAGGCTATAGGCATCTAAAACGACAGATTCAGTTAAATCTAACTTAACCCGTGCAATGGTATTTAAGCTCAACGTCGTCGCAGCGCTGCGCTCAAGTGTATTAACGTCGGTAACGTATTCGATTTCACTCACAACGGCCTGGGTCTTCTTACCCGCGACTTTTACATCGTATAACTGACCAATTTGTAATGGCTTTTCATCCATCCACACTAAGTCTGCCACGATATGATTAGCTATTTCTGGCGCGCTGTCAGGTTTCGCCAATAAATCACCACGAGAAATATCAATTTCATCTTCAAGTGTGATAGTCACAGCTTGACCAGCTACAGCCTCTTGTAGATCACCATCAAATGTCACAATGCGTTCAATTTTACTGCGCTTACCTGAAGGTAGTGCAACAACCTCATCTCCAACCTTAAGCACACCCGACGCTAACGTACCTGCAAAGCCACGAAAATCCAAATTAGGACGAGACACATATTGCACAGGGAAACGAGCGGGTAACTCACTGAGTTCACGTTGAGTATCAATGGTTTCAAGCAGTTCGAGTAAGGTACCACCTTGATACCATTCACACTGAGTACTGCGGTTAACCACGTTGTCGCCATTTAATGCCGATAACGGCACATAATGAATGTCTAAATCACCAAAGTCTTTTACAAAATGAGCGAAGTCAGCTTGAATTTTATCAAACACTGTTTGATCAAAACCGACTAAATCCATCTTGTTAACTGCGACTACAAAGTGGCGTAAACCAAGAAGAGAAGCAATAAATGCATGACGCTTAGTTTGCGTTTGAACGCCGTAACGTGCATCAACCAAAATCACGGCCAAATCACAAGTCGACGCCCCAGTAGCCATGTTACGGGTATATTGCTCATGGCCCGGCGTATCTGAAATGATAAACTTACGTTTTTCACTAGAAAAGTAACGATAAGCCACATCAATGGTAATGCCTTGCTCACGTTCAGCTTGCAAGCCATCAACTAATAACGCTAGGTCAATCGCTTCACCTGTTGTGCCCATTTTTGCGCTGTCGTTTTTTAAGTTTGCTAATTGGTCTTCATAAATCTGAGCGCTATCGTGCAATAAACGACCAATCAAGGTACTCTTGCCGTCATCAACACTGCCACACGTTAAAAAGCGTAATAAACCTTTATTTTGCTGTAACGCTAGGTATTCTTTTACACCGTGCAGCTGTATCTCTGCTGCCATACGGTCTGTATTTGCTGTTGCTTTATCCATCATCTCTCTCACTCAAATTGTGTCTAGTGGCGTTGTCCGCAGGGGCTATTAGAAATAACCTTGACGTTTCTTGTGCTCCATAGATGCACTCTGGTCTGAATCAATTAATCGACCTTGGCGTTCACTTGAGCGAGTCAGTAACATCTCTTCAATAATTTTTTCTAACGTATCGGCTTCAGATGGCATTGCCGCCGTTAACGGATAACAGCCTAATGTTCTAAAACGCACGCGCTCAACAGATTCAAGATCACCTTCTTCAATAGGCATGCGGTCATCATCTTTGAGAATAAGTTGGCCGCCTTTATTAACTACAGGGCGAGGTGCAGCAAAATATAACGGTACAATTTCAATATTTTCTTGATAGATATATTGCCAAATATCAAGCTCAGTCCAGTTAGACAATGGGAACACGCGAATGCTCTCGCCTTTATTTACTGCACCGTTATAGGTACGCCATAATTCTGGACGTTGATTTTTAGGGTCCCAGCGATGGTGTTTATCACGGAACGAATACACCCGCTCTTTTGCACGAGACTTTTCTTCATCACGACGTGCGCCACCAAAAGCAGCATCAAAACCATACTTGTTTAAAGCTTGCTTTAACGACTGGGTTTTCATGATGTCAGTGTGTTTAGCGCTACCATGAGTAAATGGGCCAACACCTTGCTCAACCCCTTCTTGGTTGGTATGAGTTAATAACTCAAATCCAAACGCTTTTGCTTGAGCATCACGAAAAGCGATCATTTCTTTAAATTTCCAACCGGTATCAACATGCAATAGCGGGAATGGAATTTTGCCTGGATAAAAGGCTTTACGCGCAAGATGCAGCATTACCGATGAGTCTTTACCTATCGAATACATCATGACAGGGTTATCAAACTCTGCGGCAACTTCGCGAATGATCTGGATACTTTCAGCTTCCAGTTGTTGTAAATGGCTTAATGAACGGCCTGCCATGATGAGTCTCCATTACCTTATAAGCTGTCTAAACAGCGGGTTAAAATTGTATCGCTACAGCGCTTTAGCTGCAGCCTCTAAATCGGATGTGTGTTTATCTGTATTCGGCTCAAACCAGTGTAAGCTGTCGGCAAGCTCAACCACTTCACCAATAATCATTAATGCTGGCATCTGTAATGCTGGGTCTGCTGCTAGTTGGGCTAACTCACCCAATGTTCCGAAAAAACGTTGCTGCGCTGATGTCGTAGCTTTAGAAACTATTGCCACAGGAGTATCAGCGCTTCTTCCTGCACCGATTAAGCCTTCGCTAATAATGTTGGCATTTAAAATACCCATATAAACCACTAGCGTGTTATTAGGATTGGCATAACCTTGCCAATCCATAGGGCGACTGGCTAACTGGCAATGTCCCGTAATAAAAGTGACACCTTGGGCATAATCGCGATGAGTTAACGGAATGCCAGCATAAGCAGACGTGCCACTTGCTGCAGTAATACCTGGCACTACTTCAAAAGCAATGCCCGAGGCCACTAGTGTTTGTAACTCTTCACCACCACGACCAAAAATAAATGGGTCGCCGCCTTTTAAACGCACCACATTTTTACGGGTATACGCTTTGGTCACTAGCAGTTGATTAATATCATCTTGGGCGGCACTGTGTTTACCGGCACGTTTACCTACGGCAATTTTTTCAGCACTATGGGGAATTAAATCTAAAATATCTTGGCTCACGAGTGCGTCATACAGCACGGCATCTGCACTTTTAAGAATGCGATAGGCTTTTAGGGTTAATAGCTCAACGTCACCTGGACCTGCGCCAACTAACCATACTTTGCCTTTGGCTTTCTGGCCTGGCATCGATACTAATTCCATCACAACGACCTCAAGATAATTTACTAGGCTCAAATATAACGGTTTACATATTCCATATACAATAGTAAAAAGTTAGTTTTTATAACAAAAAAGAATATACAAGTCTTTTGATCTAAACCTGATATTCAGTCGTCATCGTTATACTGTAAACCGACAATATTGAAGTTTGTTCGACAAAAGCAACACAATTGATAACAATGTGTCTTTAAGTATGTGTAACGACAATTTTGCTAATGGATAACGTAATGATAAAAAGCACTCAATACCTTGGAATATCACTGTTGCTTTTAGGCAGTATTACCAGCGCATTTGCTGAAGATTCACTAGTAGAAGAACGTGTAAAAGAAGAACTTGCTACCTCAGAAAAACCCTTTGTGCTCACACCGCACAAAGCCAATTATTTGCTGCCTGTTACCTACCAAACCAGAACAAACCCATCACCATTTGAAGCTAGATACCCAGACGATGATATTGATATCGACAATTTAGAAGCTAAATTCCAAATCAGTTTTAAATTTCCGGTGTGGTACAACGTTTTTGGCGATAATGGCCATTTATATGTTGCTTATACCAACCAATCATACTGGCAAGTGTATAACCAAGACGCGTCATCACCGTTTCGTGAAACCAACCACGAACCTGAAGTGTTTATGCTGTTTAACAACGACTGGAAAATTGGCGGTTTTACTAACTCATTTTTAGGCTTTGGTCTTGTGCATCAATCTAATGGGCAAACCACTGAGTTATCGCGCAGTTGGAATCGCATTTATGGTAGTGCTGTATTTGATAAAGGCCCATTCGCATTAGGATTAAAAGCGTGGTGGCGAATTCCTGAAGATGAAAAAGAAACCCCAACCGCAGCTGATGGCGACGATAACCCTGACATTAACGACTACATGGGCAACTTTGAGTTAACGGGTGTGTATGGCCTAGACGAGCATCGTTTTACGCTATTAGTGCGCAATAACTTCCAATCGCCAAATCGCGGCGCGCTTGAGTTTACCTGGAGTTATCCAGTGATGGGTAACTTGCGGATCTACACCCAATATTTTAATGGTTACGGTGAAAGCCTTATCGACTATAACCACCATAATCAACGTATTGGTATTGGTATTGCGTTAAACGATATTTTGTAATTCGTGTGCGTTAATCCAGGATAAAACAAAAAAGGTGGCCTAATTAGGTCACCTTTTTAATTGCTATTAAGACCAGATGAGTACTACTCAGCGCTGGCTTTGCTGTTCACTTTAGAGCCAATCACAATACCTTTATCGCTAAAGTCGAAAGACATTTTTAACCGCATATTGTAGTCTTTTAGTGCCTCGAGCTCTTCAGGCATAGGCTCGCCGCTCATTTCAATCACATCCACTAATGGCATAAACATTTTTTGATAATCCACTGCAAAATCAAAAAAACCATTGGCTGATAATGTTTGTTTAAATAAGCCATCAGCAAGTTCAGTTCCTTTATCACCAGTATAAACCACTAAATGATTGCCTTTAACGGCCATTTTGGCACTCACGCCAAATTCAGGTGGTAGCATTAGTAAAGGTGTAATATCAACAGGATCACCATTATCTTTTAACTCGATGCTGGCTAAAGGCGGGAAGAATGGCTTCACCATATCAATTAACATGCTTGGGTTTTCAGCCGAAATACTAATTAACGCATCTAGCTTCTCAAAACTTGGCTCACCATTAACCTCGGTTAATTTATAATCTGCCAACGTCACGCTCATGCCTTTGACGCCATTGGCCATGCCAGTCATCATCCCTAACATTGCAGGGTTTAATTCATCAAGTTCGCCTTGCATTTGGGCTAACGCTTCACATTGATAACTTGGGGTTTGCAGATCTTTCCACACTTCGGTTAGCGCTGGAGCAAGTTGGCTTACATCCATTCCAAGAGCCATCGATAAAATATTATCGTGGTCGCTGTTGTCAAACGCAGGAATAAAGCCACGCATTTTAGCCAGTGCAGACAAAATAACCTGGTTATTGCTTTCAACTACGACAACGGCATCGATGTCGCTTTCTTCACGGCTAATTGAATAGCTATTTAAGCCCATCACGGTGCGTGGCCAGTTGGCGGCTATTGCTGCAAACTCGGTTTGGCATGCAGGCACTTTTAATTCAGCAAAGGGATCTTCACCTTGAGTTTCGACCATTTTGCTAATTTGTTTCGCAAGCATATTGCCATCAGCAGTGGTTAAGCCTTTGATCAATTCAACATGGTTAACAAAACTAATGCTGTCTTGCATAAAGCCATGACTTTTAGCAATGTCTTGCAGCATTGTCGTGCCACTTAATGGCTGCTCTACGGTTTTTTCACCAAGGGCCATTTCAAGCAGCTCTATTTGATTAAACGAGGTATTTAACGTTACGGTTAACCAGCCTTGTTTTTCAGCAAACACTAGGTTGATTTGCTCTTGTTCATTGGCATCGGTTAATGCATAAGCACGATACTCTGTGGTGCCAACTTTTCCTGTTGTATGCATTGAGCCACTGTCTTGCTCGGCACGGTCAAGCTCAGCCCAAAATGCACTTGGGTTGCTTAACTGTATTTTCATGACTGGCAGCGCACCTAACGTGTAAAAATAACTCTTAATGGTGTCTGGTAATCCATAGGTGGTTAACAATACATCAGGGGTTGGCAATACGTTCATATATTGCTTGTACAAGCTGACAAAGAATCGCTCTTGCGCCGATGAACTGGCATCAAGCTGAAGCAGTTCATCCATACCATTAACTTGGTAATTACCTGCAATACTGTACAAATAATCTTTTAATGGAAAAGGCGCCAATTGGCCTGAGAATACAACGGTGTCTGCAGGGATAAAATCGAGCATAGGATCATTTTTAACAACCGATGCATCTTGTTGTAACAGGAAATACCCACCTGCACCGACGGCTAATGCCGCTGCCGCTATTGCCATTTTGTTCATCTATAAACTCCAATTTATATTGTTGTTAACTCTTCCATGAGATGAGTTAGCGTTAAAATGATGTTGTACATTCAAAATTTATTATCGATTACACCGATAAACTGCGGATTAATCTAACATTAAATGAAACATTACGCATTAGTAGTGGTGATTCAAAAAAGGCAGTAAATGGGCAATTCATTCAAACAAGAGGATGAGAGGCAGACAAAAAAGATCAGGAAAGGAAAAAATAATACCCGATAACCCATACAAAACAGGGTTACCGGGTTTACAGTGATGATTGCTTATACGCTAACAAGTCAATCAAAGTGCTCGAGGAAGCGAGCGAAGCGTTTGAAGGTACGCGGGTTGCAAAAACAACCTCAAAACGTCAACAAAAACACTCTCTACGGGAACGTCTAAATCTAGACTAGTATCGGCATACTTGCATGAAAATTTAAATAAAAATTAATCGTATAATGCATTATTTGCGTACAACACCATGATTTATCAACATTACAAAATAATGACTTGTTGATAGCATGATATAAATTCAATCTTTTGGGTGATATGTCGTGAGCCAACAGCTGACATCACACTCAATCTTATCGCTAACATTTACTCGTTTTATTGGCTGTAATACCAATTCCACTAATTATCTGGTCATTCAGCGGGAATTCTGTGCCTTCTAGGCAAGTAATAGGATTGTAGGCATAGTTGCTCTACGTCAAAATACTATTAAGCAGCATAGAAGGCACAGAAACCCGCCTTGCAGGAGACGCTCAGACAGTCCATTTCTTTGTTGCATTGCCTTAGAAGGGAATAACCATTATTTCAACAATGCGCCTCAAACTGAACAGTCTGAGCGACTCTGATTGGTCACATAATTAATGGAAATGGTATAAATGCAAGGGCGTGTTTATCTTTATTGATAAACACGCCCCAGTAAGCCTTTACGTCATTGAGAAATAAATTAAAAATTAAATATCAAAGTGCAAACCACACTCACGCTTTAAGCCATTAAAGCGGGTTTCTTCTTCTGTCATACCTAATTCTAACGGCTTGCTAGAATGAGTATCACCCACTGACACATAGCCATGATCCCACAAAGGATGATATGGCAGATTATGCTCAGTTAAATACATGTGTACGTCTTTATTGTTCCATTCAATAATAGGCAGCAACTTAAAGCGTTTGCCGCTGATTGCCAATATGGGCAATGCCTCACGCGTGCTCGACTGACTGCGACGTAACCCCGCAAACCAGGTGCTGACATTCAATTCAGCTAATGCGCGCTGCATAGGCTCCACTTTATTGATGCGGTTATACTTTTCTAGGCCATCAATCCCCTGCTCCCACAGCTTACCAAAACGCGCTTCTTGCCACGCTTGAGTTTGCTCAGCCTGGTACACTTTAAGGTTGAGGTTTAAACGCTCAGTTAACTGATCAATAAACTGATATGTTTCAGGAAATAAATAGCCTGTGTCGGTTAAAATGACCGGAATATCGCTTTGTGCCTGAGTCACCATATGCAACATCACCGCGCCTTGAATACCAAAGCTTGACGACAAAGCATGCTCGCCTGGTAAATAGGCTAATCCCCAGGCTACACGCTCTTGAGCCGTTAAACCCGCTAAAAACTGGTTTATGCTTTCCAGCGCAGCCACTTGCTCATCTTTAGGCGCTGATAACAGCGCCTGCAATTGAGCGGGAGTCACACTATGATCGACGCCTGCACCTGTTGATGCAGTCGTTACCACTTCTTTAGGCATGAAAATCCTTAGCGGCGTCATTAACCGCCTTCACAACGCCAATGCGCACTGTGAAGTTACCAAAGGTTTCGCCAGCATCACGCTCAGTGGCGTAGCGGCCAAACAAGACATCCAACTCAGCTAAAATTTCAGCTTCTTGAATGTTTTCTTTATGCATTTTATTTAAACGCGTGCCTTCAAAGCTGGCGCCTAAATACAAGTTATAACGACCAGGCGCTTTGCCCACTAAGCCAATTTCAGCAGCAAATGGACGAGCACAGCCGTTTGGACAACCTGTCATACGTACAACAATAGATTGCTCACTTATACCGTGTTTTGCCTGTAGCGCATCAACATGATCGATAAACTCTGGGAAATAACGCTCTGCTTCAGCCATGGCTAATGGGCAAGTCGGTAATGCTACGCAGGCAATAGAATGGCCGCGAGTACCACTTAATACTTGACCTAATAAGCCGTGTTTACGGGCTAAGCCTTCAATTTCAGCCTTATCTTCAGCAGCAACGCCGGCAATGATCATGTTTTGGTTAGAAGTCATGCGGAAATCGCCTTTGTGAATTTTGGCAATTTCACGTAAACCCGTTTGCAGGGTTTGACCAGGCATATCTTTAATGCGGCCACTTTCAATAAACAGCGTTAAATGCCACTTATTATCGATACCTTCAACCCAACCATAACGATCGCCGCGATCGCCAATGATCACGTCACGTTTTGGTTCAAATTTAACCCCGGCACGCTTTTCAACTTCGGCTTTAAATGCCTCATAGCCATGGTCAACAATGGTGTACTTTAAACGCGCACGTTTACGCACAACACGGTTACCCCAGTCGCGCTGAACAGTCATAACCGCTTCTGCAAACTTGGTGACATCTTCTGTTTTGATAAAACCAAAGTCATCCGCTAACCGTGGAAAGGTTTCTACTTCGCCGTGGGTAGACCCCATGCCGCCGCCAGCAACGAGGTTAAAGCCAACTAATTCGCCATCTTCTGCAACGGCAATAAAACCAAGATCGTTAGTGTAAACGTCCACGTCATTATCAGGCGGCACAGCAACAGCCATTTTAAACTTACGTGGCAAATAGGTTTGGCCATAAACCGGCTCTACGGTTTCAGTGCCTAATAGCTTTTCTTCATCTAACCAAATTTCAGCATAAGCACGAGTGTGCGGCAGCAAGTGATCAGATAAATGCTTGGCAACCGCGTAAGCCTGTGCATGTAACTTTGACTCAACAGGGTTTGGGTTACACATTACGTTACGGTTTACGTCACCACAGGCGGCAATAGAATCAAGCGCTGCGCGATCTAATCCCTGGATTAGCGTTTTTAAATTACGCTTTGGAATACCATGGTATTGAAACGTTTGACGCGTGGTTAAACGAATGCTGTTTGATGTGGTCAATGTTGATGAAATTTTATCAACTTCTAACCACTGCTGTGGGGTACAAATACCACCAGGCACACGAGCACGTAACATAAAGCTATGCAAAGGCTCTAACTTTTGCTCTTTACGCTCGTTACGCAAATCGCGGTCGTCTTGCTGGTAAAATCCATGGAATTTAATTAACTGCTGATCGCCATCGCTAAACGAGCCGGTCACTTGGGTGTCTAACCCTTCCTGGATGCTACCTCGCAAATAATCACTGTCAATTTTTAAGTATTCGTTTACTGCTAACTTTTGCTCACTCATGGCCTGGGCCTCTCTCAATTCTGTTCTATTCATTAGTGCGGTTGGGTTGCGATACTTGACTCACAACCGGGTCGAATTTAATACACGTCTTTTTGATAGCGTTTTTCGCTACGTAGTGTTTCAAAGTATGCTTCGGCGTCATCAGCGCTTAAGCCACCTTGTTCAACCGCAATATTCACTAATGCTTGGTGTACGTCTTTTGCCATGCGTTCTGCGTCACCACAAATATACACATGAGCGCCATTTTGTAGCCACTGCCATAAGGCTTCAGCCTGTTCTGCAATACGATGCTGGACATACACTTTATGAGCCTGATCGCGTGAGAATGCGACATCTAAACGCGATAAGTCGCCGTTTTTAAGATATTGCTGCCACTCAACCTGATATAAAAAGTCTTGTTCAAAATGCGGGTTTCCAAAGAATAACCAGCTGTTGCCCGATACACCGTCAGCAACACGTTGCTGCATAAAGGCGCGAAATGGCGCAACACCTGTACCAGGACCAACCATAATCACCGGCGTCTCTGGGTTTTCAGGTAAACGGAAGTTGTTATTAGGTTCAACATAAACGTTAACCTGTTGGCCTTCTTCCGCCGAGGCTAAAAAGTGCGATGCACCGCCAAAACGCGCATGGCCTTGACGTTCATCTTCAACTAATGCAACCGTTAAATGTACTTCCGATTCAACTTCGGCCTGACTTGAAGCAATTGAGTACAGGCGAGGTGTTAATGGGCGTAGCATATCAACAAGCTGTGCTGCACTAACTTTCGCTGGGTATGCCGCCACTACATCAGCAAACTGGTGCGTCAAAATAAACTGCCTGATTTGCTCTTTGTCTTCACAAATGGCTGCAAGCTCGGCACTGCCACTCAGCTCGGCCCATGACTTTACAAGTCCTGGGTATAACTGGGTTAATTCTTTCTTGTCGGTTAATGCCGCTTTTAATGAATACGACTCTTTTGATACGGTGACATTTTCATCAGCGTCTAAACCAAGGCCGCTGATCACTTCATCCACTAAGGCTTCGTTGTTACTAAACCACACACCTAACGCATCACCTACTTGATAAGTTAGCCCTGACTCGCCTAAATCAATTTCAACATGGCGTACGTCACGGTCAGAATCACGGCCGGTAATTTTTTGGCTAACTAGCACTTCAGCGCTGTATGGGTTTTGCTTGGTGTATTGGCTTTCACCAACAACAGAAGCTGAACCAATAGCGGTAACGCTAGCACCTGTGGTTTGAATATGAGGCTTAGCCGCTTCTATTACGCTGTCTTGCCATTGTGCAGCTGCGTCTTCGTAATCAACGTCACACTCAACAATAGGCAGTAATGCTTTAGCACCAAGCGCACTTAAACGCGCATCAAAGTCTTTACCAGTTTGGCAGAAAAACTCGTAGCTTGAGTCACCTAAGGCCAAAACTGAGTAATGTAAGTTATCTAATTTAGGCGCACGTTTTGAGGCTAAAAATTTATGCAGCTCAATAGCATCATCGGGCGCTTCACCTTCACCGTGAGTACTCACAACCAGTAGTAACACCGTTTCTTGCTTAAGCTGACGTACATTGTACTCACCCATAGAGGCAAGATTGACGGTATAGCCTTGTGCTTGGGCTTTTGCCGCTAATGCTTGAGCAACACCGCGCCCATTGCCAGTTTGGCTGCCATATAAAATGGTCACTGTTTGTGCTGCAGAAGTCTCTGCTGCCGGCACGCCTGCAGTTTGGCCCTGGCTTGCTGTTGCAGCCAAATAGCCGCTGACCCATGCAAGCTGCACAGACGATAATTCTGATGTGAATTGTTTTAGCTTGTCGACTTGCCCTTGAGACAATGGCGATGCTAGCGCTGAAAGTTCTTTTAACAACATAAGACGGCCTTATAACAGTGTAATGTGAGTTAGCTTACTACTAGCGTTGAAAACCAAAAAAGAATAAAAGATAATTTTTTATTCCATTTAGGAATATGCAAAGGTGCTTTTTTAGGCTACAAAAGTGTGGCGTAGTTAAAAGTTTTTAAATTACCTCAATTTAAAACCAAGGAATTAGCCCAAAGGCACTTGTACCGAACACGCCTCATGTCGCAAGCTAGGAGGCCAAATTAACTCATGAAAAACTATCAGGTTAATTGTTCTCTGAGTAAAACGACATTTGAATATGATATCGCGATGTCATCGCAATACCATTGGCTAAATAGTTTACCCGACTTCAATGGTCATATGCTGCACTTTTTCTATCCTCTAAGTGCCCATGTGGAGCAGTAATACTCAAACACAATGGTCTATTGATGGGGAAAGCAATAGACGGTCTTTCATTAACCACCAGGAAACAGTCATGCAGATTGGAATACCGAGAGAAAGTATCGAAGGTGAAACTCGAGTCGCGGCGACTCCAGCCACTGTGGTACAACTAAAAAAACTCGGCTTTAGTGTGGCAGTCGAAGCACAGGCAGGTGTTAAGTCAAGCTTTGATAATGCTGCATTTGAAGCCGCTGGGGCAGATGTAGTCGACGACGTATATCAAGCAGACTTTATTTTTAAGGTCAATGCACCGTCCGATGAAGAAATTGCAAAAATGAAATCGGGTACCACCTTGGTCAGTTTTATTTGGCCAGCGCAAAACCCAGAGCTTGTTGAAAAACTTTCAAGTAAAAATATTACCGTAATGGCCATGGACATGGTGCCACGTATTTCACGGGCGCAATCTCTAGATGCGTTATCATCAATGGCCAACATTGGCGGTTACCGTGCAGTGGTAGAAGCCGCACACGAGTTTGGCCGTTTCTTTACGGGCCAAATCACCGCAGCAGGTAAAGTCCCTCCAGCTAAAGTCTTAGTCATTGGTGCTGGTGTTGCAGGTCTTGCTGCTATTGGCACGGCAGGCTCTCTTGGCGCTATCGTTCGCGCATTTGACACTCGCCTTGAAGTGGCGGAGCAAATTGAGTCAATGGGCGGCAGCTTTTTAAAGCTTGAGTTTGAAAACAAAGAAGGCGGGTCATCTGACGGCTACGCCAAAGTCATGAGTGATGAGTTTATTGCTGCTGAAATGGCGTTATTTGCCGAGCAAGCAAAAGAAGTCGACATCATTATTACTACCGCGCTTATTCCAGGTCGCCCAGCGCCAAAGCTTATTACCAAAGACATGGTAGACACCATGAAACCGGGATCGGTGATTGTCGATTTAGCGGCGGCAACAGGCGGTAACTGTGAATACACCGTCACTGGTGAGCGCTTTATTACTGACAATGGCGTGAAAGTATTAGGTTATACCGACCTTCCAGGTCGTTTACCTGCACAGTCATCGCAGCTTTATGGCACTAACCTAGTCAACTTGATGAAGTTAATGTGTAAAGCCAAAGACGGCAATGCAATACTGGACTTTGATGATGTAGTAATGCGCAATATGACCGTGACTCGTGGCGGCGAAATTACCTTCCCACCACCCGCCATTTCAGTCTCAGCTGCACCAGCAAAACCTGCTGCGAGCGCTGAACCTAAAGCCGAAAAAGTAGAAAAAGCACCGTCGAAGCTTAAATATATCTTAGGTGCACTCGGCATTGCTGGCTTTGCCGCGGTGGCATCTGTGGCACCAGCTGAGTTTTTATCTCATTTTACCGTGTTTATTTTGTCGTGCGTGGTCGGTTACTACGTGGTGTGGAACGTGTCTCATGCGTTACATACACCATTAATGTCGGTCACTAATGCGATTTCAGGCATTATTGTGGTAGGTGCGCTATTGCAGATTGGTCAAGGCTCAGCCCTTGTCACTGCACTTGCGTTTGTTGCGGTGCTTATCGCCAGTATTAACATCTTTGGCGGCTTTACCGTCACTCAGCGTATGCTGAAGATGTTCCGTAAAGATTAAGGGGGAATATCGTGTCTCAAGGACTGGTTACAGCATCTTATATCATTGCCGCGGTATTTTTTATTCTCAGCTTAGCTGGGTTATCAAAACAAGAAACGGCTAAAAATGGTAATTTATTTGGCATAATTGGTATGGCGATTGCGCTGGCAGCCACCATACTCAACCCTGCTACAAGTGGCGTAGAATGGATCATTCTGGCCATGGTGATTGGTGGTGCAATCGGTATCCGCTTAGCATTAAAAGTTGAAATGACTGAAATGCCAGAGCTGGTTGCCATTTTGCACAGTTTTGTGGGTTTAGCAGCCGTATTAGTGGGCTTTAATAGCTTTATTGATATTCAGCCTCACGAAGTCTCTGAAGTTGTTGTGGTTTTAGGTCAAGACTTACATACAACTCTAGAGTCTGCCAAGGCCGCTTTTGTTGAAGCAAGCCAAGTACAGCAAGCTGAACACTTAACTGGCGCCATGCTAAACATTCACTTAGTTGAAGTATTCTTAGGGGTATTTATTGGTGCAGTGACCTTTACAGGCTCAATTGTTGCCTTTGCTAAGTTACGCGGACTTATTTCATCAAAAGCGTTAATGTTACCGCACCGCCATAAGTTTAACTTGCTAGCGGTAGTAGTATCATTCATTTTGATGGTGATGTTTGTACAAGCAGGCGGCGCTGTCACTCCACTAATTTTAATGACCTTAATTGCCTTTGCATTTGGCTGGCATTTAGTGGCATCTATTGGCGGCGCAGACATGCCAGTTGTTGTTTCAATGCTGAACTCATATTCAGGTTGGGCAGCGGCAGCAGCAGGCTTTATGTTGTCAAATGACTTACTGATTGTTGTGGGCGCGCTAGTGGGCTCATCGGGTGCAATTCTGTCTTACATTATGTGTAAAGCCATGAACCGCTCGTTTATTTCAGTAATTGCCGGTGGTTTTGGTAACGACAGCGCTGCCGCATCTGGCGATGAAACCGTTGGCGAATACCGCGAAACCAGTGCTGAAGATGTCGCAGAAATGCTTAAAGCATCAGACTCAGTCATCATCACACCGGGCTATGGTATGGCTGTTGCTCAGGCGCAATATCCTGTAGCAGAAATCACTAAAAAGCTGCGGGCATTAGGTATTAAGGTTCGCTTTGGTATTCACCCTGTTGCAGGGCGCTTACCTGGCCACATGAACGTACTGCTAGCAGAAGCCAAAGTACCTTACGATATCGTGCTCGAAATGGACGAAATCAACGAAGACTTTAGCGACACTGACACAGTATTAGTAATTGGCGCTAACGATACGGTTAACCCTGCTGCGATGGAAGATCCAAATAGTCCCATCGCCGGTATGCCAGTACTCGAAGTGTGGAAAGCGCAAAATGTGATTGGCTTTAAACGTTCAATGAACACAGGTTATGCCGGTGTACAAAATCCATTGTTTTTTAAAGATAATACCCAAATGCTGTTTGGCGATGCCAAAGACAGTGTAGAAGCGATTTTAAAAGCACTCTAGTATTGTAAGTCACCATAAAAATACCAGCTCATTTGCTGGTATTTTTTTACATCAAAGTTAGCTAAACTGGACCGCTGTGACGTTAAAGGATTATCAGTTATCAATGGCATTGCAAGACAACATCGCACAATTGCAGCTTGAACTTGAGCAGTGTAGGCTCAAAATAAAGCAACTAGAACGCGAGAACAGCCATCTCACACTAGTGAACAAACGGGTTAACGAGCAACTCAATGCCGCTCTTGATGGCACAGGCCTATGTTTATGGGAACAACATATTCCCACGGGCAATCTCACCATTTTTAACCAACAATGGGGCCATCTTCTCGGCTTCACTCGCCAAGAACTCCCGGCTCATATCGACAGTTGGAAAAACAATTTACACCCAGAAGATAAGGCTTGGGTTATCGAAGCATTCGAGGATCACGTTGCGGGTAAAGCGGAAACCTACCAAGCTGTACACCGCATGACTCACAAAGATGGAAGCATTACATGGGTATCCGATCGTGGCCGTGTTATTGAGTACGACATTAATGGTAAACCATTACGTATTATGGGCACCCATATTGATGTCACAAAAGAAAAACGCTACGAAGAAGAACTGTCCAAATTGGCTCATCGCGATCCACTAACTCAACTACTTAATCGCACGGCACTTATCGCAGCTTTTGAACATAGCAAAAAAACACTAAATAAAAAGCACCATGGCGCATTATGCTTTATCGATCTCGATGGTTTTAAAGTCATTAATGATCATTTAGGCCATCGTTATGGCGACAGTGTACTGATCCATATCGCCACAAATCTCAGCCACACATGCCAACAATATTTAACCCCTTTAAAAGCCAATCAAAAACATTACCCTTTTCATGTGGCGCGTTTTGGCGGAGATGAGTTTGTCATTTTAACTCAATGCAATAACGTTGAGTTACTCACAAAAATGGCCAACACCTTGTTAGATTTATACCGCCCGTCACTGGAACTCGATGGTGAAACCATCAACATCGGCTTAAGTATTGGCATTAGTTTATTCGACGAATTAGATGAGTTTGCCAACGTATGTGAGCAAGCAGATAAAGCCATGTATAGCGTCAAAAAACACGGCAAGCACAATGTCTTGTTTTGGTAACGATCCAAGGCGCAAAATATCAGCTAACTCATGCCTATGACCAACAAATCAGGACAAGATTAGCCTTAACAACACTCGCAACCCATAGTCATCGGGTGAGTTTATTTGACGTTTTAAAGTAAACTCTCGTGCAATTAAACATTTTATTAATATATTGCTGCCCAAAAGCGTGTTTATTACTGCATAATCAGTAACAAACCGCTGTAGTGTTACAGCAAACAACTGACCAATAAGAATAATTCTTTATGTTTTTATCACCTTATTTTACTAAGCAAGATCAAAGTGTTTTTATCTCTGCCCAGCAGGCAAGTGACTTTGCCAAAAAAGTGGCTGAAGACTTCAACCCGATACATGACGTAGGCGCCAAACGCTTTTGTGTTCCAGGCGACTTACTGTTTGCATTAGTATTAACCGAATATGGGTTAAGCCAAAATATGCAATTTAAATTTGCTGGTATGGTCGGTGATAATGTCGAACTTCATTTAGATAAAAGCGTCACCAGCAAATTCAGCATTTGCGATACCAAAGGTAAAGAATATCTGCATATTGAGCGTCAGGGTGAGGTGTGTAAATGCGATGTGCAAACCGCCGCATTTATCAAAAGTTATGTGGCTTTTTCAGGCCTAAACTTCATCCATGTGTTAATGCCAATGATGAAGCAACATCAAGTGATGATTAATCCAGATCGACCATTGGTTATTTACGAAAGTATGTCGTTTCACCTTGATCATTTTGACTTTACCACCATGAGCCTTCACCTTGCTGACCAAAACCTCGTCATTAATGGTAAACGTGGTGATGTCACCCTCACCTTTGAACTGCAAAGCGAAGGTAAAGTAATAGGCAGTGGGGTAAAAACATTGGTATTGAGCGGTCTTCGTGAGTATGACGATGAAAAAGCACAATTATTGTGCGACGCTTATGAAAGTAGAAAACAAGCGTAATGTTTGCTCGTACCGCAAGGTAAAACGCGAGTGCACATTATTGCGCAACTCGCGTTAATATCATTAATCAGTAATGTTTAGCATTCAATTTTACCAGTAAAACTGTACGCTTACGGTATAGATAATGATAGCCCGTTGTTTTATTGATCATATCGCCAATTTAAACACCGAGTGTTACTTACAAGGTAAAATGACTACATAGTCAAATTTTATACTCTACGATTGCTTACTTATGACGCAGCATGTTCATCTTGTAACAATGCTAGCGCACTGTGTCCAATTAATTGCTCAACGCACTGGCTCCCCGCCAGAGCAAAATGACGATTAGCCGTCTCTCTTGCCAGGTTAAGCGATGTCAGCGTTTTTACACTGTCATCGGCACTGCCACACAAACTAAAAAACAGTTTTAATACGGCTTTACGCTCTGGGTTCTGCATTAATGCCCCCCAAGATTGCTGCAAAGACTCTATTGAAGAAAAATCTAAACCTTCAATGAAAAACTGTCCAATTCGTTCATCTAATCGCACTAAAAATTCCGTTTTACGTGGAAAGTGATGGCTAATACCCGTTCGGCTGACCCCAGTGGCAGCTGACAAGGTAGTGTATGACATGGCCTCAAAACCAATCGTGAGGATTTGTTTAAAGGCTTGGTCTAAGATTTGGTTAACGGTTAACTCAGTTTCAACGCGTGAACGCTTGGCCATAAACTCGGTCTCTCTAATTATTTTTGGAGCAAGAGCTTAACAGACCAAACTAGAAAATTCTGCTAAGAATCAGCAAATTTACAACATTTTTAACCGTACAACATCCAGAAACACAAGATAAAACAGAACATTATCGCGATAACTAACAATTTCCCCCTTTAAAATCAAAGGTTATAGAAATTGTATGATAATTAACGACCGTACGGTAAAAAGAAGGCGTGATTTAATTGAGTTACAAAGCGTTACAAATTACTCAAGTGTGCTGAATTGATTTCGTAGCCAACGCTGCGCAGAGTCTTTACCCATCAGCTGTTCGAGTGTAGGGGATAATACTTCAATCAGCTTAGGTTGCCGCCAAAACATGTATCCCGGTAAAGGTTGTACAACCCCTGCGCCAAACGTCCGTTGCACTAAACTTGAAAATTCGGCCATATCCCGTGATGACCATAAAGGCATTAAAGGATATACAGCAGCAATAAAATCATCGTACAGAATAAAACTCTGCAATTTCTCAATGTTATAGTGAGTTAATGCAATTTGTAGCTGAGGAGAACTCCAATGTGTCAAATTGCCACTGTCATTAATTAATGCAAGGTTACGTCGATGAAGTTGTTGCCAAGCAAGATCAAGTTCATGATGGTGCTGAGCTATGCGCCATAGTAAATACAAATCGGCCAACCACTCATGCTGATACTCCGTTAATGAGGCCGGTAGCAGCGAGTTTTGTAGCCTAATGTTATGCAAATGCCCAATTTCATGCCAAAGCGTTAGTTGTGCTTGTTGTTGCAACGATAACTGATAAGTTGTTAAGCCTATAGAGCCACTTTGCACCGTCATTTCTTTAGAGGGGTTAAGCACAATAACACCGGCAATAACCTCATCATTAGCCGATAACACCATGGCACTTTTAAAACCAATAGCACGACGGATAGAAGGTTCCGAAAATACGCTTTGTTGACTAAGTGATTGAGGTAATCGCTGCAAGCATGGCTGTAAATACGCTAACTGGCAAATGAGTGCGCGCTTGTCTCCTATGTCGGTAAATTCACCATGCGTTTTTGCAGACGGGATGACACGTTCAGGTGACGCGGTAGCCGTTGTAACAACAGTGGCCGCAAAAGAGGTGGGAAACGGCTCACTGGCAACAGCAACACTGAAACCGATAAGGCTAACGAATAACCATTGCCAGTGAAAAGTCATCACTACTTTTTAGACATGATGTTTTGAATAATCGCCGTGGTCGATACACCCTCTTCAAAACCAAGCACTTCCACTTTACCGCCAGCAGCAATGACCTCTGCACCACCAGCAATATCTTCCACTTTATAATCGCCACCTTTGACTAAAGCATCCGGTAATAAACGGGCAATCACGCGTTGTGGGGTATCTTCAGCAAAAGGCACAACCCAATCAACAGATGCCAAGCCAGCTAACACGGCCATACGGCGATCAACTGGGTTAACCGGGCGACCAGGCCCTTTTAAGCGCGTGACTGAATCATCGCTATTTACCGCCACAATTAAGCGATCGCCTAACGCTTTAGCTTGTTGTAAATAACTCACATGGCCTGCATGTAAAATATCAAAACACCCGTTAGTCATCACAATCCGTTCGCCACGCAAACGCGCTTGTTCCATTGCATACGCGAGCTGATCTTCAGTCATCACGCCAAATCCAGACTCGCCATGGTTTAGCGCCAACGCCTGAATAAGCTCAATACGGCTAACGGTCGACGTACCGAGTTTACCCACAACCACACCGGCAGCAGTATTGGCTATCGCACATGCCTGGGCTAAGGTAGCTCCTGCGGCAATCGATGTGGCTAAAGCAGAAATCACCGTATCACCTGCGCCGGTTACGTCATACACCTCACGGGCAACGGTAGGAATATGCAACTCAGGCTGGTCTTTAGACACTAACGTCATGCCCTTTTCTGAACGAGTGACTAAAATG
Source organism: Shewanella inventionis (assembly GCF_019931735.1). Taxonomy (NCBI): domain Bacteria; kingdom Pseudomonadati; phylum Pseudomonadota; class Gammaproteobacteria; order Alteromonadales; family Shewanellaceae; genus Shewanella; species Shewanella inventionis. Next base: position 4,468,570 of record NZ_CP082926.1, read on the forward strand.
GCCTTAAAGTCGTGTTGTTTAATTAATGCTTGCGCCTTTTCAATCAGATCGCTTTCACTTGTCACACTGCCGACTACAGCTTCAAACTCGCTCATATTTGGAGTAATTAATGATGCACCATGGTAGCGGGTAAAATCATGGCCTTTAGGGTCGACCAATACCGTTACGCCTTTTGCACGGGCTTTAGCGATAAAATCTTTGGGTTCGTTAATCGCGCCTTTGGCGTAATCAGATAGCACTAATACATCAACGTTATCTAAAATCGCTTCACTTTGGTCAAACAATGCCTGACTGCTGGCTTTATCAAACGGCTCTTCAAAATCTAACCGAATTAATTGCTGGTTACGCGACAACACACGCAATTTTGTAATCGTTGGCTTATCGGCAACACTTAACCATTGCGGCTCAACACCAAACACTTTAACCCCTTGGGTCAGTGCGTCTGCGGTTTCGTCTTGGCCCACAAGGCCAGCTAAATGAACATGCCCGCCCAATGCTGCAATATTTAACGCCACGTTCGCAGCGCCACCGGGTCTATCTTCAATTTGGTTAATTTTAACAACAGGCACAGGCGCCTCAGGTGAAATGCGCCCAGTTGGGCCAACCCAATAGCGATCCAGCATGACGTCGCCAATCACTAAAATACGCGCGTTTTCAAACGCTGGCAGAGAAACCTTCATTATGTATTCACTGTGTTGCAAAAATTTAACCGCAATTGTACCTAATTTTCATCAGAATAATGAGTTAGAATAACAAATAATTTTTGAGAACAAGACGAGTGACCCGTGGTAGAAAAAGCCGAATTTTCTTCTGATTTATATCATCCTAAACATTGGCCGATGTGGTTTGGCGTATTACTAATGCGCTCTACTTTGTTACTGCCGTTGCGTTGGCAAATGAAAATGGGCACAGGCATTGGCCGTTTAGTTAAAAAATTCGCAAAAGGTCGTGTACACACAGCTCGTCGTAATATTGATTTATGCTTTCCGGACATGAGCGAAACAGACAAACAGCAGCTTCTTAATAACACCTTTGAAGAAACCGGCAAGGCACTTTTTGACACCATTAATGCCTGGTGGTGGTCAAACGAGCGTATTCAGCAGCACATGACCATTAAAGGCACAGAGCATGTCAGCAATAGTTTAGACAACGGCAAAGGGGTGATTTTATTTGCCGTGCATTGCTTACCACTTGAAATGGGCGCGCGTATCTTTGGCCAATTTGCTCCCGGGATTGGCGTTTATCGCCCCCATAACAACCCAGTGATGGAATATTTACAGGTTAAAGGCCGTTTGCGTTCTAATAAAGGCTTAGTGCCTAAGCGTGATGTACGCCAAATGATCCGCAGCTTACGCGCACCTGATGTTATTTGGTATACCGCCGATCAAGACTTTGGCCGCTCAAGCGCGGTATTTATCCCGTTTTTTGCTGTACCAGATGCGGCAACCATTACCGGTGCTACCTCACTAGCAAGACTAGGTAAAGCCAATGTGTTACCTTTCTTTGTTGAACGAAACGCCGATGACACAGGTTATAATCTCGAAATTATGCCCGCACTGGACAACTTTCCCGGCGACAACGAAACCGATGATGCCATTCGCGGCAATCAAATTGTTGAGCAATTAATTAACCGCAACAGAAACCAATATATGTGGCTGCATCGTCGCTTTAAAACCAGGCCAATTAAAGGTTCACCGTCGTTATACAAATAATAAAAAAGCGCCATAACGGCGCTTTTTTATTCAGCCTTCAACAATGTTTTAGGTTTTTTTAGGTATAAACTCAAACTCTTGAGAAATATGCGCCGCCTTAAAACTGGTCGGGTTTTGCATCAAATTAGTGGCAATAAAGTCGGCTGCCATGCCAAAAGGTTTTTCATTCACTTGACGTTGAAACGCCATACCTTCAGCTGATTTTTCCAATAGGTATTCATAGGCTAATCGATTACATTCAACCACCCAATCAGCATTGATACTGGCCGCTTGGGTTTTAGGTAAGCAACTTAAGCCAATAGAATGGTCATTAAGTGTTATCGACAACTCGACTAGATCGCCCTGAGTAGATTGAGCCTGTTGATTGTCCGCTTCAGCGAGCATTGACACCATGCCACCTAATGCAACTATCAACAGCGAGCTTGTTACATTCATATTAACTCCATTTAATACGCTTATTTATACACGAAAAAAGTCTAGAACTAATGCTTATACCATTTCCATTAATTATGTGACCAATCAGATAATTAGTGGAATTGGCATTATAGATAATATCTTACTTTAGCAAACCCCAATACGCTTTAACAAGATTAAAAAAAGTACAGCCAAATATCATGATTAAACTTAGATAAAGTCGCAAATCTCAGCGAGGGATTTTTTATCCACGGCATGCTGCGGGATGGTTGCGTCCTCAGCAGGATAACCCGCAATAATTAACATATAAGGTCGCTCATTATCGTTGTCGCGGCCACACACTTTACTCAAAAAGCTCATGGGTTTGGGGGTGTGAGTTAACGTACCTAACCCTGCATGATGCAAGGCCTGAATTAAAAAACCGGTCGCAATGCCGACAGACTCATGCACATAGTAATTGGTTTTTTGTTCACCCTCTTCCTCGCTACGTTTTTTGCTAAACACCGCAATTAGCCAAGGCGCATGCTCTAAATATGGCTTATTAGCGTCTGTACCCAATGGTTTTAACGCATCGAGCCATTCTTCACCAGCCCGACCTGCATAAAAAGCCTGCTCTAACGCCTCTGCTTGCTGACGAATTTGCGCTTTTATCTCAGGGCTATTAATAGCCACAAAATGCCAGGGTTGATGATTTGCGCCATTAGGTGCGGTGCCCGCGGCCAAAATGCATTGCTCAATAATGGCCTGGGGTACGGCGCGATCAGAAAATGATCTTATCGAATGGCGTCGTTTGACTTGCAAGTAATTATCTTGCGCGCGTTTAAGCATTTCATCTTGAGGATATTCTATAAAATCGGTTAGCGGCAAATGTGCAGTCATAACAAGTCCTTAAAAATGAGCCGATTGAAATCATTGCCATAAGCTAACAAACACTCCCAAAAATGCTATAAAAATATTCTTATTGAAACCCTATCACCGACAGATTAGAGTCTTTGTATAGATTCATTTTTTGTTCAACAGTAATAAAGGACTATATGATTGCAGCAATAATGGGAGCAACGGGCTTAGTAGGTAACGCATTACTGAGCCAATTAATAGAAAGTGAGCATTACAGCAAAGTCATCGTGTTGGGGCGGTCAACGCCTGCGCTAGTTGATCATCAATTTGGCGCTGAAAAAGTCCAATTTATTGCCTGCCAAATCGACGAAATACATGAGCTAACCCTTACAGATACTGTTGATCACGCTTTTTGTTGTTTAGGCACAACCATAAAACAAGCGGGTAGCGAAGAAGCATTCATTCAAGTTGATAAATTGGCCGTGATTGCTTTTGCAAAATTGTGCCAACAACAGGCTAACCCCAAGCTTAAGTTTTTAGTGGTGACGGCACAGGGCGCGAATGCTAAATCAAGCGTGTTTTATAATAGAGTCAAAGGTGAAGTAGAACACGCGCTCATCGGCTTAAACATACCTGTATTAACTATATTTCAGCCAAGTTTATTACTCGGTGAACGCCATCACAATCGCTTACTTGAAGGCATAGGCCAAACTTTATTTAGCGCTTTATCATGGATGTTTGTTGGGCCATTACAACAATATAAACCAATTAACGCACAAACCGTTGCACAGTCAATGTATCAGGCTGCGCTCAGCCCTCAAGTTGCGCCTAAGACACAAACTGTCACGAATTTAATGATGCACAACCAGCGTTTTTAACAATCTGTTCTATACTGTTAACCATTAAGTTTACAATAAATCAAACGCTATGAAACCAACCAAAACAGTTGTTTAGATGGAGAAAAGCATGAGTGACAATGATTATTTAACATTAGATGAAGTGTGTAAAATACTCGATAAAAGTCCTACAACCATTAAACGCTATGCCCGCGAAAATCTGTTGTCGAGCGAGCAAAATGGCCAGGAGCTAAGCTTCAATAAAGATGAAGTAATGCGCTATTTAGCTTTTTCAGAACGCCTGGGCTAACCCAGCCATTGAATGGCAGCGCCATAAAAATCCCCAACGCTTATCACGTTGGGGATTGTTATTTGTGGCGTAGGTTAATCACCAAAGTCATCGAGTAAAATGTTTTCAGACTCAACACCTAGGCTTTCCAGCATGGCGATAACAGAGGCGTTCATGATTGGCGGGCCGCACATATAAAACTCGCAATCCTCTGGCGCTTTATGCTGTTTTAAGTAGTTCTCATACAACACATTATGAATAAAACCAGTATAACCCGTCCAGTTATCTTCAGGCAGCGGATCAGACAGTGCGACATGCCATACAAAGTTATCGTTTTCAGCAGCCAGCTGATCAAAATCTTGTTGATAAAACACTTCACGAGTTGAGCGAGCGCCATACCAAAAGCTCATTTTACGCTTAGTTTTAACACTTTTTAATTGGTTAAAAATGTGCGAGCGCATTGGCGCCATACCCGCACCACCGCCAACAAACACCATTTCTGCGTCGGTCTCTTTAACAAAGAACTCACCAAATGGCCCTGAAATAGTCACCTTATCACCTGCTTTTAAATTAAAAATGTACGACGACATTTTACCTGGTGGCAAGCCCTCTTTTGGCGGAGTAGCAATCCGCACGTTAAGCATAATGCGGCCCTTTTCATCTGGGTAGTTTGCCATTGAGTAAGCACGTAATACGTCTTCATCAACCTTAGACACTAAGTCGAACAAACCGTATTTAACCCAGTCTCCACGATATTCCTCTGGAATATCAAAATCGGCATAACGCACTTCATGGGCAGGTGCTTCGATTTGAATATACCCACCGGCTTTAAATAGCACTTCTTCGCCATCTGGGATTTTTAATAGCAATTCTTTAATAAAGGTTGCCTGGTTATCATTTGAAATAACCTCACATTGCCATTTTTTAACCCCAAAGATTTCTTCGTCAACTTCAAGCTCCATGTCAGTACGCACGGCAACCTGACACGCTAAACGACAGCCCTCTTTGGCTTCTTTCTTGGTAATGTGGTCAAGTTCGGTGGCCAAAATATCACCGCCGCCCGATTTAACTTTAACGCGACATTGGCCACACGTGCCGCCACCACCACAAGCCGAAGGAATAAAGATTTGTTGCCCAGCTAACGCGCCAAGTAACTTGTCGCCCGCTGGCGTTCTAACTGTTTTTTCAGCATCACCGTTAATACTAATAGTGACATCTTCAGTACTGACTAACTTACGCTTGGCGAGTAAAATCACCATTACTAGGATGCATACCACAATGGTAAACATGCCTATACCTATTGCCATTTCCATTACATAGCCCTTCTTATCAATGCGTTATAACGTGATGCCAGCAAAAGACATAAACCCAAGTGCCATTAATCCGGTGGTGATAAAGGTAATACCAATACCTTGTAACCCATCAGGAATGGCATGAAACTTCATCCGCTCACGTAAACCAGCAAGTAATACAATCGCCATCGCCCAACCCACAGCCGAACCTGAAGCAAATACCACAGATTCCGTTAAGTTGTAGTCGCGGTTAGCCATAAAAATGACTCCGGCAAAAATGGCGCAGTTAACGGTTAATAGTGGTAAAAATATCCCCAATGACTGATACAAAGTCGGAATGTAACGGTCTAAAAACATTTCTAAAATTTGCACTAATGCGGCAATAACCCCAATAAAGGTAATCAGCTGCAAGTAGCTTAAATTCAGTTCAGCAAAGCCTGCCCAAGCTAAAGCGCCTGGCGCAAGAATATTGACGTAAATGATTTGATTTAATGGCACAGCCAACATCATCACCACAATCACGGCAATACCTAAACCAAAGGCGGTAGACACCTTTTTCGATACCGCAAGAAACGTACACATACCCAAGAAAAATGACAGGGCCATGTTGTCGATAAATGCAGCCTGGATAAATAAATTAATATAGTGTTCCATGATGCCTCCTTAACTGCGCTTACGCTGAACGACTTTAATGGCCCAAATCATCACGCCAATTAAAAAGAATGCGCTAGGCGGTAACGTGAACATTTCATTTGCAAGGTACCAACCACCGTTTTCGATGGTGGTTAATATCTCATGACCAAACAAACTGCCACGGCCAAATAACTCACGCACAAATGCAACACCTAACAAAATTAAGCCGTATCCCATTGCATTACCTAATGCATCCACCAAGGCTAAATGCGGTGGATATTTCATGGCAAAAGCTTCAGCTCGTCCCATGATGATGCAGTTGGTAATAATTAAACTCACAAACACCGACAGCTGTTTTGATAGTTCATATGCGACATCTTGCAGCACCATATCAACGATAATCACCAATGAAGCAATCACGGTCATTTGCGCAATAATACGCACACTGTTAGGAATAAAGTGGCGAATACTGGAAATAATTAAGTTTGAAAATACCAGTACAAAAGTCACGGCTAGGGTCATTACCAACGCGGTTTGCATTGAGTTACTTACCGCTAACGCAGAACACACCCCAAGCACCTGCATGGCTACTGGGTTATGCTCAAATATCGGCGATGTTAAGATCTCGCGAGTTGAAGTGTTATTACTCATTTACTTACCCTCCGCGGCAATTGCATGTAGATAGGTTTGATAACCTTCAACGCCAAACCAAAACTCAACTAAACGTTGAATCCCAACACCTGTTCGGGTTGCACCACTGACACCATCGATGCCATGAACATCACCTTCTTTAGCGCCGCCCTTAATCACTTTAATGGCCATTTTGCCTTTTGCATCAAACAGCTTTTTCCCCTGCCATAACGCCAACCATTGTGGATCGGTAACAAAATCTGCAATGCCAGGGGTTTCCCCATGCTCATAAAACACGATGTTTTCAATGGTGTTAAGATCAGGTTTTATCGCCATATAACCATAAATAATCGACCATAAACCTTTACCGTAAATCGGCATTACTATGCTAGATAACTGGCCATTGGTGTCGTAAACCTCAAAAATACGGATATCAGTTGCCATGGTTTTAATTTTGGCAATGTCCTTTTTAGGTTTGGTTGACGTTTCAGGGTTAATGGCCGCCATGCGCTCATCATAGTCGAGCAAGTTGGTTTTTTCGGTCACTTGACCACTGGCTAAATTGACCATTTTAGGCTGAACACGCTGCTCAAACAGATCGCTAAAATCACCTTGGCTAATATCAATACCCGCGGCTTTTAATACAAACTGCTTCACTTCATCACGTTTTTTAGCCAACTTGCGTTCTTTTAATATCTCAGCCGTACCTGTGATCATAAACGAGCAAATTAAGCTTAAAACGATGATAAAAATCATTGTTCCGGTAACGGTATCTTTTTTAATTGCCATGACGTTTTAGTCTCCGTTTGATATTGGCTTGAGCAACTAAATAGTCGAACAATGGCGCCCATAAATTGGTAAACAAAATGGCTAACATGATGCCTTCTGGCATTTTTGCATTGAGCAAACGGATCACTATGGTCATTAAACCAATCATAAAACCATAAGCAAACTTGGCCGTGCGGGTATAAGATGCAGTAACCGGATCGGTCGCCATAAACATCATCCCCAAGGCGAAACCACCTGTCACTAGGTGCCAAGTCCAAGGCATTGCTGACATTGGGTTTCTGCTTGAACCAAAGTAGTTAAACAACACCACGGTTAAGATCATCCCAATCATCACGCCAGCCACAACACGCCAATCAGCCACACGAGTCAGCAATAAAATACCGCCACCAATTAAAATGGCTAACGTGCTGGTTTCGCCAACTGCGCCTGGGGTAAAACCTAAAAATGCATCCCACCAAGTGCTGTCGCTAAATACACTAAACCAGCTTGCATCGACAAAACTGAGCTTTTTAGCCACCGTAAGAGTTAAAGTGGTTGCGCCAGAATAACCATCAACTGCCACAAATTGACTTAACGCCACGACCTCTGTTGGGTAAGCGAAATAAATAAATGCATAACCGGCAAGCGCAGGGTTTAAAAAGTTATACCCCATGCCACCAAACATCTCTTTAGCAACTACCACACCAAAACTCAGGCCCAGTGCCACAATCCATAACGGAGTTGAAATCGGTAAAATGAGCGAGAACAATAATGCGGTAACAAAGAAGCCCTCATGCAGCTCTTGACGACGAACCCTGGCAAATACCACCTCCCACACTAAACTCACCACCAATGCGGTAAGGTAAAAAGGCACATAAAAACTGGCGCCATAGGCAAATAAACTGATTAAGCCTGAGCTCTCAGTTAATGGGCCAAACAGTAAGTTATAAATAGCCAGTTGCCATGCATCAGGTTGCGTAGCACCAGCCATAATGGCCACCTGAGCCTGCAAGCCCAAGTTGTACATTCCAAATAACATGGCAGGGAATAAGCACATACCCACAATATGCATAGTGCGCTTAACATCAATTGCATCACGAATATGCACACGACCTTTAGTGCTGCGGCCATTAGCTATCCATAATGAACGTAAGTAGTTACGCATCGAGTCGCCATGAGCATAATAGCTATCTTGACTGGGCTTTTTTTGTTGCTGACTCATTAACCTTCCCTCTCGATAATATCTAGGCAAGCACGAAGTTCTTTACCAAAGTCATACTTTCCTGGGCAAACAAACGTACATAAGGCTAAATCTTCTTCATCTAGCTCTAATGCACCGAGTAGTTGCGCTTCGTCGGTATCACGTACCACTAAATCACGTACAAGTAAGATGGGTAAAATATCCAAAGGCATCACATGGTCTAGCTGGCCAAACGCCATCATGGCGCGAGGTGAGCCACCAGCATGAGTGGTAAAATCAAAGAGTTTTTTAGTGCGACTAAAGCCAGACATCATGATGCCAGTGAGCGAAAATTTATTACTGTCATGGCGCACCCAAGGCAACACCTCTTGACGATCATTTTCAGTTAACACACTCACCTGGTTGTGAAATCGACCAAGGTAATCATAAACGCCAGTAGCCGTGTGGCCAGACAGTAATGATCCAGACACAATTCGTGAGTGCCTTTGATCAATTTCGTCGCTTACCCACTCACTTAACTTAGCACCCAGCTGAGTGCGCACTAACCGAGGCTTTAATACATTGGGGCCGCCAAGTGCAACAATGCGGTCGGTGTACAGCTCACCAGTTAAAAACAGTTTGCCAACGGCTATCACGTCTTGATAACCCAAGTGCCATACCTGACGCTCAATACTTGCGGGTAATAAATGGTGGATATGAGTACCCACTAAGCCTGCTGGGTGAACACCGTTAAAGCGATGAATGCTAACAGAAGTTAAATCGTAATCTTCGCTCTGCTCAACGAGTGACTCACCGTCATCCTGGCACAAATACACTTTACCGGGAGTTAATAGGCTTAACACATATAACCCGGCATGAAATGCTTGCGGTTGCGTGGCAATAACAACTCTTGGATCAGCGGCTAATGGATTGGTATCCACGGCAGTCACAAATAGACCGGCTGGAGTTGCATCAAGCTGAGGTACTCGAGAAAACGGACGGGTTCTAAACGCTGTCCATAAACCACTTTCAACTAACCCTTGCTTAACGCTTTCAAGGCTCAAGCTTACTAGTGCCTGTGGCTGTATGATGCTTGCACAAGCTTGCTCAGCATCACAGTCAATCACGACCGACTGCAACACACGGCGCTCACCACGATTAATGGCAGAAACTACGCCACTTGCAGGCGCGGTAAATCGCACTCCGGGTGTTTTTTTATCTTCAAATAAGGTTTGTCCCTTACTGACTCGATCACCAACCTCAACCATCATGGTTGGTTTTAAGCCAACATATTCTTCGCCAATTAATGCCACCTGAGAGGTCTTTATTGACGCGCCATCTATTTGCTGTAGTGGTTCACCAGCAACCGGGACATCAAGCCCCCGCTTAATGGTTATCACTGGGTTTGCAGCACCAGCCATGTCATTCACCATTTAAAAAATTTCGATAGCTTATGGTATATGTTTGTAACTGCTAATATATGAACAAAGATCACAGTCCCAGCGCAGACTGTAATTTTGAAACACAACCTAATGGCAAATTTGTGAAGCTGATCAATCAATCGCCAAAAGCAGAATCGCTTGATGTAATTTTTGTATCAAAAAGGTTGTTACATTTCTGAGTATTTATGCTTACCTACTAATACAGCAAGTAAGCATAAACCTATGTTTAGACGGGTTTTAGGAGGGATTAACAATCAACACAAAAGCGCTGTAACGCGCCTTGTTCTAACCGATAAACAGCATCCATTTTATCTAATGCCGTTGTGCGGTGACTAATCATCAATAAGGTTTTATTTTCAGCAAAACTCAAAAGCAGCGAAAGTATCTCGCGTTCGGTGCGCTTATCGAGCCCTTCGGTAGGCTCGTCAAGTAGCAATAAAGGCGCATCACGCAGTAACGCTCTAGCCACGCCAATACGGCGCTGCTCACCACCCGATAACTGTCGGCCGCCTTCACCAATCCACATATCCAGCGGTTTGTCGCCTTGCAACAATGCCTCAAGTCCCACTTGCTGCAAAACTGAAATTAAACGCTCATCATGGGCTTTTTTCGGTTCACCTTGTTGATAAGGTAAAGCCAGTGCTAAGTTTTCCCGCAGGGTGCCAGCAAACAGATAAATACGCTGGCTGACTACTGTCATCGACGCTCTAAGTTCGGCTTCATTGTACTGGGCTAGCGGTTGGCCATCGAGAGTAATCTCACCTTGCTGTGCTACCCATTCACGCGTAATAAGCCCAAACAAGCTCGACTTACCACAACCAGTTGAGCCCAATATTGCTACCTTGTCACCAGCCTCTAAAGTCAAGTTCACGCCTTGTAAAATCGGCGCAGTGGGCTGATAAGCAAAATGCACATCTTGTAGCGTCAACGCGCCTGATTTGGCTTTAAGCTGGCTGTGCGAATTAAAGCTGACTGCGGGCGTTTGCTCAACAATATGAGTTACACGCTGTGCGGCTAACAAGGTACTGGATAAATGTTGAAACGCGCCCGCTATTGGCATCATCATCTCGAGACTTGCCATCGTTGCAAATACCATTAATGCCATTAACGGCCCAGGTGGTGTTGCATCACCTACACTTTGACTGGCTAAATACAACATCAACACAACCGCAGTACCATTAACTAAAATTAGCATAGCTTGGCTTAAACCAGTAATATTGGCCATGGCCGTTTGCTGGCTAAATAACCGAGCTTGCGCCTGTTCAAGTTTGGTCAAATAACGCGTGTTTGCCGCAAACAAACTTAACTCGGCTTGCCCCTGAATAACATCCAGCAGCATTACTCTATATTGTTGTTTCGCATCAACTAATGCCCGGCCGGGTGCTTTACCTAGTACATAAAACACCACTGGCAATACGCACCAGGCCAGCAGTAAAACACTGCATAACATCATGGCGAGGCTAAGGTCAAACCAGGCTAAAAAAACAAACAACCCAGCAATCATCAATAATGACGCCACCAAAGGTGTCAGCAAGCGTAAATACAAATGATCTAGGGTGTCGATGTCAGCAATTAATCTATTAAGCAGGTCGCCTCTTCGTAAGCCTTGAAGATTAGCAGCACTAAGCGGCAACAGCTTTTGCCACGCCCAAATACGTAACTGAGTTAGCAATTTAAATGTGGCTTCGTGGGTGGCTAAACGCTCCCCATAGCGACTTGCTGTGCGCGCTATAGAAAAAAATCGTACTCCGCCGGCAGGAGTAAAAAAGTTAAAGACTTGCGCGGTTGCAACCGTTAAGCCCGCCACAGCCGTTGCCGATAAAAACCAGCCCGATAATGACAACAATCCAATACCGGTTAACAAGGTGGTAAAGGTTAAGATTAAGCCAACCAACATCATTAACCATTGGCGACGAAACAGCGCAAAAAAGGGGGCTAATACCCGCAATGAGGTGTTTGGTGACGATGTCGATTCAGTAACTTGAGTCATGATTACACCTCCTGCTGCTGATTAATCATTTGCGCTAACAAGCCATCTTGATGTTGTAACTCACTCAGATGACCTTGCTGAACAATAAGGCCTTTATCCATCACCAACACCTTGTCCATTGTATTTAAATCATCTAACCGATGGGTCACGGTTAATCCACTTGCTCCTTGCATGGCAGCTTGAAGAGACGCCAACACACTCTGCTCACTTTGAGCATCTAAACTGGCAGTCGGTTCATCTAACAAAAATAACTTTGCCGGTTGGGCTAAAGCACGAGCTAAGGCAAAACGCTGCGCCTGGCCAACAGATACCCCCGCACTTTGATCGCTTATCATCAGGTCGAGGCCTTGAGCGTGTTGAGTGACAAAGTCGCTAATATTAGCCTTCTCAAGTAGCGTCATAATTTGCGAATCGGTTAAGAGTGGGTTTGCCAGTGCAACATTGTCGCGCACCGTGCCATAAAACAACTGCGGGTCCTGGCCAAGCCAAGCTAAATGGCGTCGCCAATCAGCCAATTGAAGATTCGAGAGGGGTTGTTGATTCACCATTAATTGGCCTTTGTAGGGTAAAAAACCTAACAAAGCATTGAGTAAACTGGTTTTACCTGCGCCACTTGGGCCAACAATCGCCCAATGTTGACCGGCAGGCAGTGTAAATGAAATCGGCCCAATTAAACGCTGTCCGTCAACACTAAATACCTCAAGATCAATCGCGTCAATGCTAATAGAGTCTGCCGAAAACAAGGTTTTAGCTTGGCAACTATCTGCGGTGTCATGACGTTCAACATGAAAATTGAGAAGCTCTACTAAGGTTTCTGCAGCACCAACAGCCTGGGCTTTAGCATGATAATGGGTGCCTAAATCGCGCAGCGGCTGAAAAAACTCTGGCGCTAAAATAAGTACAAACATGCCGGTAAATAAACTAATGCCGACGCCGTAATGGCCAAAATCTAAATGATCTAAATAACTAAAGCCAAAATACACCGCAAGCACAGCAATAGACACAGCGGCAAAAAACTCTAATACCGCAGAACTTAAAAACGCTAAGCGCAGCACCGACATAGTACGGCTACGAAAATCTTCAGATGCGGTTTCAATATTGCTAAGCTCAGCGGCACCACGATGAAATAGTTTAACGGTTTGTAGGCCTTTTAAGCGGTCCATAAAATGGCCACTTAATCGCGCTAATGCGGTCACGTTTTTACGGCTCGCATCTGCTGCCCCCATACCGACCAAAATCATAAACATTGGAATTAACGGCGCTGTGGCTAATAAAATAATCCCAGCAGCCCAATTGAGCGGAAATACACACACTAAAATCAGCAAGGGGATAAAACCGGCTAGCATCATTTGCGGCACATATTTGGCGTAATAATCGTGTAAGTCTTCAACCTGCTCAAACACCAAACTCGCCCAGGCGCCTGACGGCTTACCTTTAATGAACACAGGCCCTAACTCAACCAATTTATTCAGCACAGCTTGACGAATATCACTGCGTAAACGCTTACCCGCCTCAAAACTGACTCGCTCACGCACTTGCGCCAATGCTGCACGCACAAGCAATAATAAAACGAGACCAACAAACTCGCTGCTCGATGCTTGCAATGGCATATTTTGCATAATCACCTGTTGCAAAATGCGCGCAATACAATAAGCCTGGCCAACAATAGCAATGCCATTAAGAAAACCACATAAAATCGATAATTTAAGGAAGATACCACAAGAAAACTGTTGGCTTTTTAGCCACTGAGTTAATGATTTTTCTAACGACTTATCCATAATGCTCCGCAGTGATAGTCAACACCCTAAATTGGCAGTGCAGTATCGCAGCACAGAGGGTGAGATAACACCTTAAACAATGTAAATGTTAACTGTTTCACATTTTGCTAATAAACTATCAGTAATGGATATCAGTTATAGGTAATCGTGCTTAAATCAAGCTGAAACTACAACAAATATGGCTCATTGGAGGGAGTGTGACCATACTTAACCAACACATGCCATAGCAGTTTTAAATCTTGCAGCTTTTTGGTGTGGGCGCCGCGCTCGCTCCAAGATGTGGGTTGTTTTTGCAATTGATATGCCGCCCGACCAATAATATCGGCATTAATGATGTCATCTTCTGCAATGCTTTTTGCCAAGGTCGGCATAATTGCACCTCTAAAATCATCTGGCACCTTATTAATGTGCATTTGTCTGCCATTGTGCCAGTGCAACTCAATGTCATACTCGTCGCACAATGCCACCAATGATGCACCAATTTTGCTGCCATTAAACGACGGGTCAGCCACCAACACGGCAATATCTTTATCTAATGACACATCACCGTGGATCTGGGCTTCAATATAATGGTCTAAATTGCCACTAGGCGGATAATTAAAACGGCTTGCCGTTGCATCAACCAAATGCTGACTAAAATGAGCAATTAATTTACTCGGTTTAAGGCCTGCACAACCTAATGCATATTGGCGCTCAAAACTTTCACTGAGCAAGGCGGCTAAAATGGCATCAAAACATTTTATGGTGCCCTTTTCTTTTGGCAGTCGATAAGAGTCCATGTAACTAAATGTACAACGCGATAGAATTTGCGGGTGAGTAATGAAATAACAACTACCAAAACGGGGCGCTGGGCCTAACGGACACAACCCAAAATCAAGCGCGCCGTATTTAGGTCGATGCTTAATGCCAGAATAACTATGACCAAATAATTGATTTTCCCAATGGTCGCGTGAGCCACCTAGCTCCGGTGATAAATGCCCATTAGACACATGGGTTTCAAATTGGCTTTTATACACACCGTCACGTAAAAGACCATCAATGACACACAAACCACGATTATCAATACGGTCAGGATGAAAATGCAGTGCCACCCGACTATGGCTAGACAGCTGACGCATGGCCATTTGCAACTCTAAGGTTGAAATATTCGACATTAGCAACACATTTTTGATCACGGCATGAGCATGATCTCGCTGCTCATAGGCCGATTTCTCAATATGTGATAGCGCCGTTAATTTCATCAGTTGGTCATACCTTAACGTTTGATAACATCAGCTAAGCCGCTGAATAGAGCTTGCCATTTTATTGTATGTAATAAGTTGAGCTTTAGCACGGTTCAACGCGTCAAGATTAACACTATTTCATTATAATTCACTATATTGTGAGCACCGCAGCACAATATCTCAACACACAGATAAGCCAAACACTCGCAGTAAATATAATAGTTTAATAGCACTTACAGCCGTTTTCAGGTAAGCTTCACGGCCGCCGTTTCTGGCTACCTTTTATTCAAAGCAACAATGTGTTGCCCAAAGAGATTTTTCTATGAGTTTTGCCTCACTTGGTCTGAATGCTGCTATTTTAAAAGCAGTTGAAAAACAAGGTTATGACACCCCCTCTGCAATCCAAGCACAAGCCATTCCAGCCGTATTAGCAGGCCAAGATGTGATGGCTGCAGCACAAACCGGTACGGGAAAAACCGCAGGCTTTACTCTGCCAATTCTAGAATTATTGTCCAAAGGCAGCCGTGCTCAACGCGGCCAAGTGCGTGCATTAGTATTGACCCCAACGCGTGAGTTAGCCGCACAAGTACAAGAAAGCGTTGCCACCTATGGTGTTAACTTGCCGCTAAAATCAGCAGTGGTGTTTGGTGGCGTGTCGATTATCCCGCAACTTGCCGCACTGCGTAATGGCGTAGATATTTTAGTGGCAACCCCTGGTCGACTGCTCGATCTTTGCCAACAAAAAGCAATTAGCTTCAATAAATTAGAGATTTTAGTGTTAGACGAAGCAGACCGCATGCTAGACATGGGCTTTATTCGCGACATTAAAAAAGTATTAGCCTTATTACCTGCGCAGCGCCAAAACTTAATGTTTTCGGCAACGTTTTCTGATGAAATCCGCGAACTCGCCAAAGGCTTAGTAAACAACCCTGTCGAAATTTCAGTGACACCTCGTAACGCGACAGCGAATACCGTTACTCAGTGTGTATACCCATTAGACAAAACTCGTAAATCAATGGCACTAATCGAGTTGATTAACACCAATGATTGGAAGCAAGTGTTGGTGTTTTCACGCACTAAACATGGCGCCAACCGCTTAGCCAAGAGTTTAGATGCAGCCAATATTAAAGCTGCTGCAATTCATGGTAATAAAAGCCAAACAGCGCGAACAAAAGCTTTAGCAGACTTTAAAGCTGGCACTGTGCAAGTTATGGTGGCAACAGACATCGCCGCGCGCGGTATCGACATTGACCAACTGCCTTTTGTGGTTAACTTTGACCTGCCAAACGTACCAGAAGATTATGTGCACCGTATTGGCCGTACAGGTCGTGCTGGTGCAACAGGTCAAGCGGTGTCGTTAGTCGGTCTTGAAGAAGTTAAGTTATTGCATGATATCGAGCGGTTAATTAAACGGACCATTGAGCGTAAACAACTGCCAGGATTTGAAGCACCGTTCACTATCCCTGAAGCTGGCAGTCGCTCAGGTGGTCATAAAGCCAACAGCGTGAAAAAGCCAAACCCAAATCGCAGCAAGCATGCTCAACAAGCCAATACTGCACAAGGTGATAAGCCAGCACGCCAATATGACTCGCGCCAACAAGCACGAAGCAAAGATGGCCAGCCGCAAGGCGCTAATAAGCCAAAAGCTGCCGGTAACAGAGCTGAAGCAATTGCTAATGGTAATAAACCACCACAGCGTAACCGTCCACCGCGTCGCAGCGGCACAGGCGGTTCAGCAAATAGTGGCACACCTGCATCAAAAGGTGGCGTTAACCCTTACGCTAATGCCAAAGTAAAAAGCTAAGCTTTAAGTTAAGCGATACCATTCAATTTGCTCAAATAGCAAACAGTTGCTTAACCAATAAAAAACCGCTGAATATTCAGCGGTTTTTTATGTAAATATCACTTACCGTTACATAAACCAAGCTCGGTAATTACGCCCCTTCAACTTACCTTTATTGAGCTTATTTAGCGCTTGCTTTGACACCTTGCTGCTTACGGCAACATAAGCACGAAACTCGGTGACTTTGATTTTACCGATATCATTAAAGTCTAGGCCGTTATCGCCCGTTAATGCACCTACAATATCGCCAGGACGGATCTTTTGCTTTTTACCGGCATCGATTTGAATGGTGATCATCTCAGCCGCTTGCGGCTGTTTATTTAACACACTCATTGGTGGCAAGGTTTCGCTAACAACATCTTTACCCATGGCTTCTTCAATCATTGCCATTTTGTAACCGTCTTCTTCAGCAAAAAAGGTATAAGCGGCACCAGAGCTACCCGCACGGCCAGTACGACCAATACGATGAATGTGTACTTCGGTATCGTAAGCAATGTGGTAGTTAAATACCGCATCAAGCTCATCAATGTCTAGGCCACGGGCCGCCACATCGGTTGCAACCAAAATACGCGCGCTGCGGTTAGCAAACTGTAATAGCATTTGATCGCGATCGCGCTGCTCTAAATCACCGTGCAGAGCGAGTACGCTAAAGCCAAACTCGGCGAGTGAATCTGCCACTTGCTGGGTTTCGCGCTTAGTATTGCAAAACACCACTGAGCTACGCGGTTGCTTATCAAGTAACAGTAAACGCAACGCCTCAAGGCGACTTTTGTTGTCATCAACTCGGTAAAAGTGCTGCTCAATAGTTAAGTTGTCATGCTTTTGCTCAACTTTTACCATCACAGGCTTATACATAATTTGATCGGCAATCGATTTGATTTGCTCAGGGAAGGTCGCGCTAAATAATAAGGTTTGGCGTTCACGCGGTGCGGCGGCAATAATTTGATCAATATGCTGCTGAAAGCCCATCTCTAACATGCGATCGGCTTCATCTAAAATCAGCATGTTCATATTACTTAAATCTAAACGGTTGCGATCTAAATGATCAACAATACGCCCAGGAGTGCCGACAATAATATGCGCGCCGTGCTCAAGCGAGCCAACCTGCGGCCCCATTGGCACACCACCACACAAAGTTAATACCTTAATGTTATGAATACCACGAGCAAGTGTGCGGATTTCTTCAGCAACCTGGTCGGCAAGCTCACGGGTTGGGCACAACACCATGGTTTGAATACGAAAACGTTTAACATCGAGTTTATTGAGTAAGCCTAAACCAAACGCAGCCGTTTTACCTGAACCTGTTTTTGCTTGGCCTATGACATCTTCACCAGCCAATATGGGCGGTAAACTTTCGGCCTGGATTTGAGTCATTGATTCAAAACCCATAGTTTGTAGGTTTTCAAGCAATTCAGTTTTTAAATTAAGTGATGCGAAAGCCATGTTAACGGCCGGTTCAGTAGACTGACTCAAGGCGAATATCCTCTGATATCGAAAGCAAAAAAGCGCACAAGTGCTGCACAAACAAATTAGCCAAGGTGATTATTGTCAGTATAGTGAATGCTACACATCAAATTGTCCTTGGCCATATACGCGCTATTGTAGCAATGATCTTCAGCTTTCGCTGACAAATCTTTATCTTATACAGACCCTAAACAATCTGACCAAACAGCCCTTGTTGATAATCTCGCACGGCTTGATCAATTTCTGCCTGCGTATTCATCACAAACGGCCCCATTTGTACGATTGACTCATTAATAGGGTTTCCCGCTAATATCAATAACCCAGCCCCATTTACTTCAGCTTGAAAATGGCAAATTTCATGTGTATCTAATAGCAACAACTGCCCTACTCCTGCGGTTTCGCGCAGACCTTGAGCATCAAGATAATGCAGTTCACCCTGGTAAATATACACACAAAGAGTGTTAAATCGTTTTACATCCAAAGTGCCATGAGCGTGGTGAGTAAGGATTAAATCAGCAATAGAGCCTTGCCCAGCTAGCCCTTCAATCGCCGCGGTGATACTTAACGGATTATGATTAAATCCCCAGGAGCCTGCCAAAGCGATAAGCGTGGCGCCATGATCGTTATTCAACTGAGGTTTATCTTGATTGCAACTGTCTTGGTATATTGGCGCACGCATTTTGTCTTTAGCTGGCATATTGAGCCAAATTTGAAACCCATGAAGCCCTTCTGTTGCATCGGCTAATGGCATTTCAGAATGCACAACACCACGGCCAGTACTCATCCATTGCACATCACCAGCACGTATCGGCTTCACATTGCCGAGTTGATCTCGATGTTCAAATCCGCCTTTACGAATATAAGTAAAGGTTTCGACACCACGGTGTGGATGTGGCGGAAAGCCACCGATAAAATCTTGGGTATTGTCAGACTTAATCTCATCAATCATTAAATACGGGTCAAAACGAAGCAGCTCAAAGTCACTGATGCGATTAATATTGACCCCATCACCATCCATTGCAGGTAACGCACTAAAGCGTTGTAACACTTTCATTATAGATCCCAATGAACCGTCCAATCATCCGTCAAGCATAGCAGCCAACTAACCGAATAAATATTGCATAATAGTGCGATTTTTATTCGATAAAATCGATGACAGGCCAAGGGGCTTTTATGCTTCTTACTCTTGCACATCAAAACACGGCCAAATTATACCCAAGCAATAAATAGGCCCCGCATCAAAATCGGCTAATAAACTAATGATTGTGTACTAGATAACGGTAAAGCATACCAAACACCGTATAATCTAGGTTAATTTACGATTTAAGGAAAATGGCGTGCTAACAAAAATCCTCATTACAATTTTAGTGATTCTGGGTGCCCTAATGTATTTGCGCCGAGGCAGAAGCCCTAAAACCAGTTACAACACTAAAACAATTGAAATTGAAAAACCGCCCTTGCTCAGCAAAATGGCTATCTATGCCATGATCGCATTATCAATGCTGGCTACTGCAGGTTATTGGGGGTGGGGCTGGTATGATGACAATACGATTGTAGAAGTCACTATCTCATCACCTATTGAAGCAATGACAGCCAGTTACAAAGTACGTAAAAAAGATATACACGAACAGCGAATTACAACCGTAGATGGTGTACATATTAGGCTATCTAATCAAGAGCGATTAACCGTGGAGCCTCTGGTAAAACAATAGCAATTTAGGAGGCAACCAGTACAAAAACGTAAACTTTACCTCAACAAATCAAGAATCGATAAGAGTTTAGCTAAATCACTTGAACTTTACTTTCTATTAACAATCAAAAGTTGCAAGGATTAATTAACACAACACTGACGACGCGAAATGACTTGCTTTGAAACCAGTCAAGAAGGTACTAACAGACACCTTAATACACTTGATCAACAGCACTTATCTAAACCATTGATCTACGCGTTAGTCATGCATGGCATACTCATTGTTTTAATTGGCTGGTTTTGGCAAAAAGACGCTAAACAAAAAATGGCGGAGCTCACTCCGCCACTTAAACACACCACAATAAAAAGCTACCTGATAACCTCGAAACAATACCAATTACAACTAAACAAAAATGAGTCGCTATTACCTGCAAAACCCATCCAAGCTGTACCCGAACAAACTCAAGCACCAACCGCCAAAAAACCAGATTTAAAAGCCCCAATACTAGCAACCACAACCCCAATTTCTCCCCAGAGCAAGCCACAACAGACTCAAGCTAGCAATCAGGTTAACCAAACTGTATCTACCCATACTGTACAAAGTGCCAAAACACTGAAACAAGCAGCGAGCAAGTACATTCAACAGCAAAATAATCAACAATTTGAGCAGCTAATTGGTTCGCAAAATGCACTACAAAATAACCCCATTGGCACAATGAGCGAGATGGATGCTGAATTAGACTTTATTGAGTTAATACCCAAAGTAGATACAAGCCAACCCCATACCTTGGATCATAAATTAGACCCAAACCGCATCGTTAAACAAGGCGATTATTGTTACAGAGTCGTCGACCTTGCAACCCAAGTTAACCCCCATGGTTGGGGATTAGGGTTTGCAGAGTTTTGTGGTGAAGATAAGCAAAAACAACAGCTCACTGAAGCCATTAATAATAGAGTAAGCAAGGTGAAATAGTCAGACACCTACCACCGATACATCATCATGGCTGTTTGCGGAACACTCATCTGAGTTCATCACGACTTTATTTCGTCCGGTCATTTTAGCTTGATACAAACGTTCGTCAGCGGTTTTATATATTTGTGAAAACGGGCTGCCATCTTCAGGCCAGCGAGACACACCAATGCTAATGCTCAAATTAATATAGTGACCATTAATAACGCTAATTTGGTCAATCGTTTCGCGCAAACGTTCTGCTATGTGGCCTGCCTGTTGCAAGCTCGTATCAGACACCAACATACAAAACTCCTCACCGCCCAACCGAAAAGCCCAGTCATTTTGGCGGCGAGCCTGGTTGAGTATTCGCGACACCTCAACAAGCACTTTATCCCCAACATCATGACCATACTGATCATTGACTCGTTTAAAATGGTCAAGATCAAGCAATAACAAAGCCACTGACTTTTGCTGCTCAGGTAAACTGTCACACAGTCTTTCAAAAATAGAATCTAACAATAAACGATTATTTAGCCCGGTTAATGGGTCAAGCGAAGCCATTTTTTGTAGTCTTGCGACAGCCTCGGCTCGCTTATATTCATAACTAAAAGATAGCGCCCAAATAGCGGACAAGCACAGTACAATATTAGCAATGGTAATAGGGTAAATCTCTGCTATATCAAATATTAATGCATAAACCAAAATGCCAATACCGCCCGTCACATATACACAGGTATATAAAGTACCAAACTTTATCCCCAACAAAAGATAAGACAATACCGGGACAATAAACAACCAGGTGAACAATGCAGAATTAAAAGAAGCGCTATATATGCCAATCAAAATCACGCTATACAGGGCAAATAAAAACACCAAACACCACAAAGTAAGGTTTGGTGTTGTTTTATGAATAATAAGAATACCGATGCATAAACAGACTACCGCTAATTCAACCATAGCGTACACTTTAAAACCGCTAAACCAGTTATTAACTACAAAAATAGCGCCCGCTACAATGATAACGATTAACACGGCTTTTAATACTGTGCGTCGATACTCGAGTTCGCTAGCCCATAAATTAGAAATGGCCATTTATGATGTGTTCCTGTAATACAATAACAGTGACCGACATGCTCAGTGGCCAAATAATTGAGAAAGAGTAATATTGTGATTTACAGAGTAGACCAATCAATAACAATTTGCTTAATATTAAAAGGTTACGCCTAAAAAATAAGATTCAACTGGCAACATGTCATTTCAAATAGTCGGTTAAACCTTAGTCATTTCGTCGTATCTGCATTCTCATAATCTTATGAATATTAACCTAAATCCATGTCAAGAACATGGTGCTATCTATTGTAAAATCATTGCAAAAACATTGTATTAACTTGTGGGTAAAGGCTTAAAATGGCAAAACCAAACAAAAAAGGTCCAACTCGAACAGTCGATATTTTCTGCTCTAAATGCAAAACATGCCTGTTTAAGTATCGAAAAGGAGGCAAAGGAGCCTTAATCAAATGCTTCAAAGAACGCATAGCTGAAGATTACACACAACTAAGCTGCACTTGCCCTCAATGCTACCAAGTCTTTGCCCGAGAAACATTGATTCGAGGAACCCCAGCACTAAAAATAGTGGGCGGTAAAGTTACTTTTCACTAGGGCTTATCTTTGTTTATTTTCATCAACATAGCTAAACACGCTCTGGTATGGAAACATTAGCAGTATCTTGAGTATTTAAAAACACACACTCTAACCACAGAAAATCAACGTACTGAGTATAAACAACAAGCATCGCATTGAAATTATTATAAATATCTTCTTCACAGTTCATTAGCTATTACGATTATTTGCGAACTGGATCCCTTTTTATAAAACTAAGCTGCATAAATTGCGCTTATTGTGCTAAATTTAGAACTCAGAGTTTTAAATATTTATATCGAGAGACACCATGGCACATCGTTGGCAAATTGCAATTTCTGCGGGATTATTGGCATCTGTTTGGGCAGGTATTGCCGATGTACTTCATCTTGTTACTTGGGTCGGCTTTTTAGGCTGTAGCACCTTTTTTGCTCAAACTGAAACGGGCGTTAAAGGGATGCTCATGGCAATGACCACTAACCTTTCAGGCGTTTTTTGGGGATGGTTAATTATTGCAGGCAGCAGTGCACTGGGGTCACCAATCATTAGTTATGCATTAACCGGCATTGTTACCGCTTTTATGTGCTTACAAGCTAGTAACAAAAACTTTGCGTTTATTCCTGGAACATTTATTGGTTGCTGTATCACCTTTGCACTTAATGCTGATCTCGCCGCTATTATTCCGCCGTTGATGATTGGTGCCATATTAGGCTACAGCATGAGCTTACTAACCAGTCTGCTCATAAACTTCACAGGCAAAACAGCTGCATCGATAAAAGATGATGCCGTGAAAGAAATGTAACCACTGCTTTAGGGCACAAATAACCTCATATTACCTAAGCCGATGAACATATCGGCTTTTTCTTTATACGGCTAAAACCTTTCCACCCATTTTTTAATTAAAGGCTAGTTGAGTGTTTACTATTAAACCGGCAGGTTGGGTGGCCATGTTATATTGTCAATGGTGCGCATGCCAGTGCGAATTTATACAGTTTAGTGATGACCTGTCACGCCAACGATATAAGTCCATATTACTACTTCAGACACTTGTTTACCGAGTTACCCAAGCGCCTTCCTACCGATGATTTGACCGATTTAATACCGTGGAATGTTGATCTGAGCAATTTGGATTAACGGTTCACTGCTTCATTTACCGTTTACTATTTAACTCTGTATTAGAAACCTACGAAGGTCTCGCTCTTGCCGCATGACATGTAATATATAAACCTTATCACTATCCACTTTATAGAAAATACGACAAGGATTTACGTTAATCTCACGATAATTTAAGTTAATTAACTCTGGTGATCTTTTACCCGATTCGGGGTGGCTTTCTAACCTGGATATTTTATCAAATACTTTTTGAGTCAATTTTTTAGCTGCTTGAATATTACTTAAAGCGATGTATTCCGCTATATCATTTAAATCATCGAGAGCTGGCGACGTCCATACTACTTCAGCCATTTGCTCAATTTCGCTTTTGCTTCTTGATTTGAGAATGTATTACCATTTTTTATTGCTTGCTCACCCCGTGCTACACCTTCAAGAATAGCCATTCTCTGTTGCATGAACTCATAATCTTCCACATCAACTAAATAAGCAGATGGTTGACCATGTTCAGTAATTAATACGGGTTCTTTGGAAGTGTGGAGATCCGCTAAAATTTTAGTAGCTTGACGTTTAAGCGTCGTAACAAGTTCAACTCTCATGATAACTCCAATATATGTAATTAAATAATGTATCACAATAGTATCACATAAACTCGAGGTTACAACTATACGGCTAACGAGCCTGTAGAATTACTCGTTTTTAAACTCATTTTGATTAATGAATAAACAATATCTGAGTTTATATTTTGATTCAATTATTTAGTGGTGTTTAGATTATTATTTAGCATGCAGTTTTGTTGGTTTTTTAGTGCGCTTTAGGGGGTGTTGAGGCGGGTTTGTAGCGTTTTTTGAGGTAAAAAGGGCTTACCCCTTCTTAGTGCATCGCTTGTTGCAGCTTTTCTAAACGAGAAAAACGAAGCCACCCATTTCTTGTAAGCGAAAAACTAAGCCACCCATTTCTTGAACAAAAAGCGAAAAACTAAGCCACCCATTTCTTGAACAAAAACGAGAAAAACGAAGCCACCCATTTCTTGAACGAAAAACAAAGCCACCCATTTCTTGAAACGAGCGAAGCCGAGAAAAACGAAGCCACCCATTTCTTGAACAAATAACATAACTCGTTTTCATGGCTTTGGCGAGGGTTACGAACGATGTGATCAACTCA
Organism: Shewanella inventionis; assembly: GCF_019931735.1. Taxonomy (NCBI): domain Bacteria; kingdom Pseudomonadati; phylum Pseudomonadota; class Gammaproteobacteria; order Alteromonadales; family Shewanellaceae; genus Shewanella; species Shewanella inventionis. The sequence continues at coordinate 4,493,455 of NZ_CP082926.1, forward strand.
TCAATTTTTATCGATATGGCTAAAACATTATCGTTAAATGAGTGATTTATTCATCATTTGCAGAATTCAACACAGCAGAGGACCTTGATATCAATCAAGCATAAGAATTGTAATTTGATTGGGGATGATGACTTAAGCGCACAACCAGCGCTGACAATTTGCAGCGCCTTGTCGTCGTTTTCGCTCTAAATGCTCACAGTATTCAGTTAAGGCAGGTAGTGCACCTACAGCACCTTTAAATAATGCACCAAATTCAGTGGTGATTTTAAGCCAATTTTCCGCGGGGATGTTGAGTCTATTCAGTATGTCCTGGCTACTTGAGCTAATGGCGCCACGCTTATCATCTCGAATGATACGACCGGTATCTTCAACTAAGACGATGTAGTCTTTCACGCTGAACATAAGCCCATTAGGCATGTTTAAGCGCTCATTACCCACAAACGGTAATAACTCAGGTGGTTGCTCACCTTTCATTGCTGAATTGATACGTCTTTGAATACTGGTGTAATCTGAGGTTTCAGGGGTTGCAGCCATTTTGGCTCTGACTGGGTTTAAATCCACATAAGCCATACAGGCTAATACCGCGGCTTCATCAAGCAGTGCTTGAGACTTAAAGCGACCTTCCCAGAAGCGACCTGTACATTTATCTTCTTTGTTGGCCATTCTGGCGATGGGCTCACTGAGTGAGCGCATAAACCAACTGATATCAATTAAGCGCTTACGGTATTCGGTAATGCATTCATTAACCGTTTGAAGTTCAAACTGGTTAAGGTCTTCCTCTTTTAGGAACTTGTGCGTGAGTAACGTACCTTTAAAGCCCTTGTGCCATTGAATTAGCACTTCTTTATCTGACCACTTTTTTGCTTTGTCAGCATCAACTTTTATAACCACATGTAAGTGATTGCTCATCACGGCATAAGCACAGATATCAATAGCAAAAATGGTCGCTAATTCAAGAATGCGGGAATCGACCCACTCGCGCCGATGCTCAAAGTTCTCACCTGTTGAATTATCAATTCCACAAAGAAATGCCTTACGCACCACACGCGAACAACAGTGGTAGTAAGGCGTATCTTCCAGGCTCACGATTGTCTGTCTTGGTCTGGCCATCTTTAATTACCGTTTGGAAAGGGTAAGTTAAGCCTAGTTCACCGTTCATTATTTCGCAAACTATTGTGGGTGGCCATGTCTATTATTCGTGTAAGTGATTGCTCATCACGGCATAAGCACAGATATCAATAGCAAAAATGGTCGCTAATTCAAGAATGCGGGAATCGACCCACTCGCGCCGATGCTCAAAGTTCTCACCTGTTGAATTATCAATTCCACAAAGAAATGCCTTACGCACCACACGCGAACAACAGTGGTAGTAAGGCGTATCTTCCAGGCTCACGATTGTCTGTCTTGGTCTGGCCATCTTTAATTACCGTTTGGAAAGGGTAAGTTAAGCCTAGTTCACCGTTCATTGTTTCGCCAATTATTGTGGGTGGCCATGTTTACTCTTTCGCCAATTATTGATCGCCGTAAAGCCCTAACTTAATTGAGTTTTAATACATTTAAGTCAGGCCTCCGGCACAGATCCGTACGTGCGCTACTAACGCATACGGCTCCTACATCGAGTCAAAGATGAAAGCGTTGATTCGGATACGGGTGTCTTACTCTGGTGTGTGGGCTGAACTGGTTTATCCATCTCTGCATCTTGTACCAGTTGAAATTTCTTCCTTTCTGGCTTCGACGTCTCAAGGCTTTTAACCAAGCTCGACCTACGCAAGTTCGCAATAATTGAATACTCGTTTGATTGCCTGGAATTGCAAAATAGTTGTAGTAGCCCGTTAATACTTTTCTGACCCAAGACCCCATTTCATACAAAGGCTTGTGTCTGTGCTGCATTAACGCCTCACTGATCTGCTTAATTTTACTCTTTAGCTTCTTCTTTATCGATTCTCGCATCAACTTGAAATTACCGTTGTCCCTGCGGATCGCACAAATATGAGTAAAGCCCAGAAAATTAAACGTCTCTGGTTTCTTTTCCCCTCTTTGCTGACGATTCGAAATCGCAAAACGGCCAAATTCTATCAGCTGCGTTTTGTCGATATTGAGGCTAAGTTTGAATTTCCCAAGGCGCATATCTAATGCTCGTCTTAGCCTTCTTCCATCGTCTTGATATTGAAAGCCAACGACGAAATCATCTGCGTATCGTATAATGTAAACCTCACCGCGTGCATGTCGCTGGCGCCATTGGTGGACCCATAAATCCAACGCATAGTGCAGGTAGATATTGGCCAGTAGCGGCGAAATAACAGCCCCTTGTGGCATACCTACTCGACTTTTATGTTGGGTGTGACCATCCATTACGCCCGCTTTCAGCCAACTTTTTATCAGTTGAAGTACCCGCTTATCTGCCACTCTATGAGCAACGAAACGCAGCAGCCATTCATGATCAATTGCATCGAAGAACCCTTTCAAATCAGCATCTAGCACCCAACTAACCTTCTTATGTGAAATCGCCATATAAACGGCATCCAATGCCTGATGCTGATTTCTATTCGGTCTAAAACCGTAGCTAAAACCCACAAAATCAGTTTCATATATCGGTGTTAACACCAGCACTACTGCCTGTTGGACTATCTTGTCCTCCAGAGCAGTTATGCCTATTGGTCGTTGTTCGCCATTGCCTTTAGGGAGCCATAGCCGTTTCACTGGCTGCGGCTTATATTTTCCCGTATGAAGGCGTTCATGCAGTGCCATTAATTTCGGCTTAAGCTGCGTTGCATACTCGTACCAACCCACATTATCGACCCCTTTGGCCGCTTGTCTATTAAGCTTAGTAAATGCCTCATACAGCAGTGCGGGGGTGATGTGATGTAGTAGGTTATTGAATTGCAGATGTTTATCTTGTTTCGCTACCTTCCCTAATCTCTCCAAACGAGAGGGTACAGTTTCCATGCTCTGTGTCATGGCATACTCCTGTTGAAGTGATTTCCTCTCTGTCCGTCCCCTTCGCTCCACCTGCTCCGCCAAGGGCGCTAACCCCTATTGTTCGCTGGCTTCTTCACTACTATGAGACGGTCTGACTTCCACATCATTATCATCATCGGCTTCGTCATTTGACTTCCCGATAACTTGTCTACCCAGTTATCCTGTAGACAATAATGTGGATCTCCCGAGTTCCGCATAAAAGACATCACCACATGCACAAGGTCTATGACTGCGAAGAGTCAAGCCGTGACTTGCATAGCGTCTACGGCTTATTTTGCCTTCCCCTTCACCCAACAAGGTCAGCACTCTTAAGTTTTGATTTCGCAGCTCAATACTCGGCCTATGGGTTCCCCTGTCAACGCTTAACTCAACACCTTACGATGCAAAGCCCATGACTCGGGGTCTTGGCTGCCTGCTAGGCACTACCAAGCAGAGGACTTTCACCTCCAATCTTCTACCGATTTATCTCGGCGCACTGGGTGGCCATGTTTACTTTTTACTTTTATAACCACATGTAAGTGATTGCTCATCACGGCATAAGCACAGATATCAATGGCAAAGATGGTCGCTAACTCAAGAATGCGGGAATCGACCCACTCGCGCCGATGCTCAAAGTTCTCACCTGTTGAATTATCAATTCCACAAAGAAATGCCTTACGCACCACACGAGAACAGCAGTGGTAGTAAGGTGTATCTTCCAGGCTAACGATAGTTTGTCTTGGTCTGGCCATCTTTAATTACCGTTTGGAAAGGGTAAGTTAAGCCTAGTTCACCGTTCATTGTTTCGCCAATTATTGTGGGTGGCCATGTTTACTTTTTTCTTGTTATACGGTATTTTGCAAATACACCAATGAGCAAAGCCAAGCCGCCGACAACTGAAATGACCCCAAATTGAATGATTGCCACTGCCTCGCCGACTACTAATTTAGGGTCTTTGTGCCCGTAATTGTAATAATAGTGTGCGAAAAAAATAACCTGACTAATCAATGCGCCAGCAACAAAAGATAGAAGTAATGAAAGTGTTTTTGGTCTATTGGCTTGCGTTGCTGCTAGAACTCCGCTGATACAGCCAAAAAGACCAACGATCACCAGCGACATAACTATGTTGCCTTCTTTGGTGAAGTTGTAAGTTGCTGGCAAGCATACAAGCCCAGCGATTGATGTAATAGCGTATGGTTTCATGCCGTATAACGCTTTAATGAGGGGCGGCGAAAGCGCAGCTTTTGACGTCCTGGGTGACCGAAGGGAACCCCTTGCTCGATTAACTTGTTAGCCTTATTTGGCACGGTGAAAAACAGCCCCGTTAATACCTGCTCTTTGGCCACAATTTATTGCCTTACAGTGATTGCCTTCGTCAATAAGAACAACTGAGTTATCAAGAACAATCACAGAAAGAGAACAGAATACGTTCTTTTCATTTATCTGTTCAACGCGACTATATATATAAGTTTCATTATTTCTCGATGTAGCGATACCCGTCATGTGACATTGGTGATAATTTCCTCCAATAGTTCTAAACCAAAACTTTAATTGCTCAGGCGTTCTTTCTCCGAGAATCAACTCGCCACCATATGGGTCTGTGTACTTGGTGGATTCTCCCGAAAAAATAGGTATTGAGATTACATCTGCATTGGCAGCGTTTAGTAAAATTGCTAAGAAAATAAGATAAAAGACCTTTGATATCACGATACTTCCCTATGAGGCTAACGTTTGGTTAAGGGGCGGGCTTTAGCCCGTCCCAGTGAGCGGAGCGAACGATTTGAACCAGTTGTTATGAGGTTTTTATTATGTCGCCGAACCAAACCCAGCAAAGTACCCAGCCGAGGATGCCAATTACAAAGAAATACGACATGAAATCTAAGGCGTAAGCCCAGTAAACATGAAGTTTTGCAATGCACCAGTCCATTCCTTTAATAGTGTAGTTTTCAGGCATTTCTAGTTTTGCGCGAGTGTAGTCGCCGCGGAAATCATTGTTTGAATGGGTCTCGAATAGCTTGAGAATTCCATGATATTCAACTAGGAAACCTGCGTATGCTTCTTGATTGTGATCTTTTTCTAAGTGTGGATGTATTCTTTGCTTGAGCTCACCAAGTTTTGATGCGCATGAATACATTTTTTCAGATAAGCTTGAATAGTCATTTTTATCAATCAGTAGTGAATATACAAGCACGGCAACCGCTGAAAATACCTGAATCAAGCCTATTAATTTACTTTGGATATTATTCCCAAGTTCGTAGGCTTGCATTAACGATATTAGAATCAGTCCGAGCGATATTAATACAACAGTGTATGTTGCAAGCTTGCTATGAAGTTTAAGTCGCCTGGATGCATGAAATCTGGTTTTAGATGTTGCATCTACTTTTTTATAAAGATTATTGAAGCTTTCTTCCTTCTTCAAGCCATACTCCTTGCTTGGTTCTCATAACGCCCTGTTAACAGGCAAAAAATTGTTGGCTAAAATAGTGACGAAGGAACAAAAGCCAACAATTTTTTGTCCTTGTTTAACAGCTTGTTAGCTGCAATTATGGCCAGGCACATTTTGCCAAGTAGGCGAACTAAACCAATTGCCAGGATCAATTTCACTTTCTGGTTGAAGCCAATGTACACCATCCTCTAGCGCATCCTCTTGAAGAGAATATTTACCTGAAAGTAAATCAGATGTGAATTTATCAATATAATTTTCTACTGAGTCAGCAAGTTTGAGAGCTACATTATGCTCATAGTCTATTAAAATTACTTGCCCATAAGTACCATTAATGTCGGGGTCGAGATCTACGCATATTAAACAGGTACCCGAATCATCACCAATAGGAACCCTTAACTTTCCAAAGCTATAACCTGCTTTGATACCATCATCTGAATAGTTTAAATTAGTTTTATCATTAGATAGTTCAAATTTGGTAATTTGACTAATTGTTTGCTCTATTGAAATGAATGGCATGCCGTACGCAAAATTAGCAAACATATCTGGATTTATTCCATTATATGTTTGATATAAAGTCCAAAAGCTTTCAGGTAAGTTTTTACCTACTAAAATCTCCAGTTCATTAATTTTATCTGTCGATGCAGGTTCTTGAAGCGCCTCTACAATTTTAGGTGCATGATTCGATAACCATTCCGTTGCTTTTTCTAACATATATACTCTCCAGTTGAACCCAAATCTATTGCCGCTAACGCCTCCTACAGAGGCGAACGAAGATAGTCCTATGGTAGGACTTGTTATACAAACCTGCACAACAGCGTGTAGGTTTAATTTAAATAGGAGAAATATAATGGGAACAAATACACCAGTAGTAACAATACCCACTGATTTAGTGGATCAGATTAGAGACCAAAACCCTGTAATGTATCAGAATATACTTCTTGAAGCTCAGAAATATCAAGAGAACAATCCGGATAATTAAAATTAGCTTTTGCTATTATGTGTCCATTTTCTATAGTAACTTCGTCAAACGACATACCATCTTCATATCGGCTGTTATTCTTTAAGTGCATATTGAATAAGTTTTTAAGTAGATTAGTGTCAGTTGTTTGTATTTTCATTTTGAAACTCCATGTTTCATTGTAGGTTAATTGGGTTGTATAACGCCAAGCTCATGCGTTTTGCGAACTTGACCGATTTTTTTGCGCTTTTGCTCTTAAGGCAAAAAGCGGGCGAGTTTGCAAAATCGCTTGAAGTGCCTTGTTAAAGGGCAATTCGGAATGCTGCATCCATTGCTTCTTTATCATACTCCAATAAATAATGATTGAACGTATTGTATAAATTCAACAAAATAGGTTTGTTATTACCAATAACATCCATTCCTCTGTCATCATACGGAAACACCATTATTTCTCGATCAAGGTCGAACAAATACATAATTGCACTAGGGTTAGGTTCAATATAACCAAAGTCTGTAGCCAACGCACACCAAAGAACGTTACTCAAATCATTTTTAGAAATATTAAAAGCAATGTAATGCCACAAACTATTTTCGTAGTCTTCATCGCCTTCCCATTCAGGATCAAATTCTGTCCAGTGTTCTTTGGTCGTATTAGAATAAACACCTGCGATCTTTAGCGCTTTGATGGTCGATAAAACTGATAATAAAGATTTCTCACCTCCCACCTTAAGGCAGACTTGAATCGATTCACTTCCATTAAAAAGGTGCTCGCATATTTCAAGCGCTTTGCGGTGAGCCGTTAAAAATTGTGTTAAAAAATGTCCACCTTCTGATAATTCAAAGCGCAAACCATCTTCGTATGCATAAAATAGAGGTCTTTCAAACGCTCGATCATTGAATATAGATTGAATACGATCTCTGATGCTCATATTTGCCCTTTAACGCCCGCATAACGGGCAAAAATACGTAGGCTATAATGCCAAGCGAAGCGCAGGGAGCCTACGTGTTTTTGTCCCTAGCGAGCGAAGCGAGTGTTAATGCGTTTGTTAGAGCGAATCACCCGTGATGTACATTCCACCAATGACCAAAGCCCACAATAGCGCGAGTATTACGCCTATATGAATAAGGTGAAGTAACTTAGTGCCTCTATGAGCATACAGACTGTACACAGCAGATATGAGTGGAACTCCACAGAGCACTGTATACCACTGCATGTGATCGAAGCTACTCAATTTTAAATGGCTTATTGAAAAGGCAAGACCAAATACAAGTAAGACTAGAATTCCATGAGCACTTACAATAAGTCGTTTGATGAGATTTAAACTTCGATTAGTTCGCCAGTAAACAATTGATGCGAGAGCACAGAAGCTCACGTAACCAAAAAGCATCAAACTCTCAATTAAATTACTCACGATATCAATCTAGCTCTAACGCCCCGCACAGGGGCAGACAAATAAGCGCAGCGTTTTGGCTGTCCCAGCGACCAACGGGAGCGATTGCTGCGGCTTGTTAAATGTTTTTCTTCCAAACATGCAAATTCCCGTTTGTGAACAATCCTGAGTCGAAGGAATAGATGCTATCTACAACTTCGTTTAAGTCTACAAAGCTTAGGCTACACTTAAATGGGAGCTTCCCGTGTGCTCTGCTTGCTGCGCAAATACGGAATTGCCCTGCCTCCTGATCTAGCCATGCATAGAAAACCATACTTGACCTAGGGCTCTTTCGTCCATACAGGTTAGAGCAGCCTTCAATAAACTCAACGACAGAGATTTTACCCCATTCATTGAGTAGCTCTTCATTGAACCCAAATGTAACTAGGTTGGCTCGAGCTTCTTCATTTATATCTTCAGAAGAAACTACTTCAACTTCATCTTCCAGCTCTTCGAGCCATTGTTTCAAAGTACTATGCATGGGTTTATACATTTAACGCCTCAAACAGAGGCTTAAAATTGTTTGCTAAAATGTTGAGGCACGAAACAGCAAACTGTTTTAAGTCCTTTGCTTTGCCTTGTTAGCTATCAAAGTCAAATGACTTCGTAATCATAGGTTGAAAACGCCAACCCCACATACAAGTATCATTAGCTCTGAAAGTCACCGAACCAGTTAACTTTTGATTATCACTGTCTTTCAATACCACAACATAATTCACTAAACCGTATGGCTCAGTTTCATCTAATTGAACATTTGCATCAATAATTTCCGGATTATTGAATTTACTTAGATCAGTGAACTTAGTTAGCTGTTCATAAACAGCTTCCACAGTTGACAAAGGAGTTCTTTCTGCAATATCAGAGCATAGAAGCTCATGCGCTTTTTTAAAGTCTTTCTGTATTAAGTATAAATCAACAAACTCATGTGCCTTCGCCTTTGTATTCTCTATTGAGGACTCAAAAAAGGCTTTTGCATCAAACTCTTCGGCTATTGACTGTATACTAAATAAAAAAGTTAATAACAATATGGCTGATAATTTCACAACTCTATCCTTGATAGCTAACGCCTCCTACAGAGGCGAACGAAGATAGTCCTATGGTAGGACTTGTTATACAAACCTGCACAACAGCGTGTAGGTTTAATTTAAATAGGAGAAATATAATGGGAACAAATACACCAGTAGTAACAATACCCACTGATTTAGTGGATCAGATTAGAGACCAAAACCCTGTAATGTATCAGAATATACTTCTTGAAGCTCAGAAATATCAAGAGAACAATCCGGATAATTAAAATTAGCTTTTGCTATTATGTGTCCATTTTCTATAGTAACTTCGTCAAACGACATACCATCTTCATATCGGCTGTTATTCTTTAAGTGCATATTGAATAAGTTTTTAAGTAGATTAGTGTCAGTTGTTTGTATTTTCATTTTGAAACTCCATGTTTCATTGTAGGTTAATTGGGTTGTATAACGCCCAATTAAGGGGTGAGCAACGCTACCACCCAACCTAAAGCACTGTTCCGTAACCACTAAAAATGAAGTAGAAGCAAAAATGCCAAGCGTTGGGAATCCCTCTTAAATTGTTTGTTGAACGAAGCCGCTCTGCGGCAGAAAAGATAAAAGCCCATCTTTCTCACCATCATAAATACTTACTAGACCCTGCCTACCTTGGCATTACCTAGGAGTATCACCATGGAAACTCATGAACAACAACGCTTTGATTTTCTTTATCAACAACATCTTACCAATTTAACCCTGCAAGGCAAGCGACCTGCTACCATCGATGCGTACAGTCGCGCCGTTAGGCGCATTAGTGCTTATTTTGACTGTTGCCCTGATAACCTTTCAACCGATGATTTGAAGCGTTATTTTGCTGATTTAATTGCCTCTCACTCCTGGAGTACCGTAAAACTCGACCGTAATGGATTACAGTTTTTCTACCGGTATGTCCTTAATCAATCTTGGGAGTGGCTCAACATTGTTAAGCCGCCGCAGGTCAAACGCCTACCGGATATTCTAACCCCTGCCGAAGTCTCAATCGTCATTAGCCTCACCCATAAGCTGCGATATCAAGTGTGCTTTTTAACCTTATACAGTATGGGGCTGCGCCTCGGTGAAGCAATTTCATTGCAGGTTGGCGATATCGATTCAGCGTTGATGCAGGTGCATATTCGTGACGCCAAAGGCGGCAAGGATAGGCTAGTACCTTTACCGCAACGCACATTGTTAGCGCTGCGGTATTACTGGCAAACCCATCGCCATCCTCGGCATGTATTTCCCGGTAAAGACGGTAAACCAGACTCGCTGATGGACCGCGGTGGTATTCAAAAGGCCATGAAAAAGGTGATTTCTGAGTGCAACATTCACAAATCTATCAGTCCACATAATTTACGTCACAGCTATGCGACTCATTTGCTAGAGCAAGGATTAGATTTACGCTCAGTACAACACCTGCTCGGTCACAACAGCCTAAACACCACAGCAAGGTATACACGTCTCACTCAAATTACCCGTAAGAACACGGCCTTGTCGGTTAACCAGCTCACTAATAATTTGGTGTTGAAGTGGGAGTGTGACATATGAAGTTTATCGATATTTTACGTGACCATCTTGATGTGTTTAATCAAGCTTATGACGGCCAAATAACAACATCAATGCGTCAAGCGATTAATGCCATGCTGAGTTGCCGCACTCATACCCAACGCGCCAGCCTCTGGACTTGTCAGGGGTGTACTCATACAGCTGATTTTCCGCTGTCATGTGGTCATCGCAGTTGTCCCCAGTGTCAGTACAACACCACGGCAGATTGGTTAGCGAAGCAGCAGACCAAACTGTTACCTGTCGATTACTTTATGGTGACATTTACGTTGCCATATGAACTGCATGTGGCGGCTAAATATCAACCGGAATCACTCTATCCAGCCATGTTTTCAGTGGCTGCCAGTGTGCTCAAAGACTTTGCGCTTAATTCACCAAAGCTTAGCGGTGATATTGGTTTTACCGGCGTATTGCATACTCACAGCCGGCGGCGTGATTTACATCCGCATATTCACTTTATTATTCCAGCGGGCAGTTTCAACAAAACCCAACAACACTGGAAAAAGAATAAGGGCAAATACCTGTTCAACGCTTTCAATTTAGCTAAAGTGTGGCGCGCACGTTTACTGGAACAGTTGGTAAAACTGAATCTCAAACTGCCAACCTCACTGCCGAAAAAATGGGTGGTTGACTGCCAGCATGTGGGCAAAGGGTTGCCTGCACTGCAATATCTATCACGCTATCTTTATCGTGGTGTACTGCCTGACAAAAACATCAAAAGGCTCGTCGATGACAATGTGAGTTTCGAGTATGAAGACAGCCAAACAAAGTCAACAAAAGTCCGCACTTTACCCACCATAGAATTTCTCTGGTTAATACTGCAACACGTATTACCGAAGGGATTAAGACGAGTGCGCGACTATGGATTACTCAGAGGCAATGCCAAAAAACTCAGGCTACAAATACAACTGATGCTGGCGGTTGCTGGGGCTGTATTTCCAATCATTCCAGAGATAAAGCGCAGATTAGCGACGCGCCGTTGCCCCTGTTGTCAGCAACCAATGCGCTTTATGGGCATAGTGAAACGACCGACAAACTTAATACCCTGACCCTAATGTTGAAAATGATAATAAGGATAATGGCTTAACTGAATACCGTGGAGGGTTAATTTAAGATACTGAAATATAGCGAGTTAACTAATTAGCAAAGAGGCTAAGGGAACTTGCTGCCTACTGAAAAGTAGCGAGCTAACAATCACATCAAACAGCGCGTTTTCTCGAACTGTTAATTACATAATAAAGAGTCACATCTCACGTGTTCGGGCTTGTTCAACACTTGGGATAAGGACGCGGCTTCGCGCGGCCTATCCTTATTAGTTATGTTTACCACAACCACATGATTTAATTGAGAAAGAACTGCGATTTATAACGTTTTTTATGAGCTAGACCACAACGCAAGAACCAACTTGACCGCCAAAGGCGATAAACCAGCAACAAGTAATGCCACTTCCCTGCCCAATGAGGCAACCCGCCGAAGTAACAACAAGCGCCCTTTCTTTCCAATCACAGCGCAAGACAATGGAAAATTGCCGAGGCAACTGCCAAGCAAATTGCTGATTGACCAAGAACCTCACAGCGACTTTAAGCCAGAGAACTAAAACCTAGCCAGCTCGACCTGAAAATGAAGCAACCCACGAATATTGGCATGTTTTACAGCCGAAGAAACTAAAGAACTTAGGCCGATAATGCCGATTTGCTGAGGCAACTCGGACGAATGGCCAAAGGGACAAAGAACAGAGTTCAAAGAGTTTTTAAGCCACTGAAATACAAGTAAACATAACGCCCCATTCAGGGGCTGATAATAGCTTGCTAAAATGTGAAGCGAAGCGGAACCGAGCAAGCTGTTAGCAGTCCCGTTACTGTAATGGCTTGTTATGTGGCTATTTATTTAAACCACTGTCCTATGTTTTCTTCATCAGCAGATGGGTGTGAAAATATACCTTCATCTAACGCTGCGACAAAATAATCAGCATCTTCTGGGTTTAAACCAGTATCAGAGTAATTTAACACTTTAATATTGTCGACCAACGCAAAAGGCTGTGCATTATACATTTGGTATAACTCCATAGGCTTTGACATCCCCTTAGCCCAAGCTTTGATAAAATAGACATCTTGCTTACTTCCGTTTTCAAGAGTTATTAATCCATCCTGCACATATGCCCAGCTATCGGATTTTTGCGATAAGGTGTTTAAAAATTCTTGTCCAAGAATAACCGCATTTTGCTGGGTGTCTGCTTCAAAGGTTTTAATTTCTCGGTTTTCACCTTGATAGTAAATAACTAAAGGAACTAATAATTCACCTTCTTGTAAATCACTGCCAATCAAAACACTATGTGCTAATACTAGACCTATAATTTTTCCTACTGCTCCAGATATCAACTTCTACTCCTTGTCACATAACAGCTTATTGAAGGGCAAAACAAAATTAAAGTCGCCCTTTAAGTTATTGATTATTAACATCCTACATTTACTATCTTATTGATGTAAAGCGATTTAATTTAACTCCACTGACAAATAAAAGCGAGCTTGCACGTTAAAAGTGGACTTAATATTCGTCAAAGATTAAAAGTGCATTAATTTCAATGCATTAAAAAATAATCAAATTATTTCCCGTACGACTTTAGTTTACTTATTAGCCGATTTAGCTTGAAAACACGTCAAAACCCATTATAACTGTATATAAACAAGGGCTATCCATTTAGCGCCACCAGTGTCAATATGTAGTAATGAAAACTTCATCGTATTTATTAAAAGCTGGCGTTGATTACCCTACAAGTTGGGACGAGTTTGTAGATTGGTTTCATGATGAACAATCTTGCATCAGCTACCTTTACGCACTTCGTTGGCCAAACGGATTCATTTGTCCAAGCTGTTCAAGCCATCAATCACCTTATCAGTTAAGTAATGGCAAGTTAAAATGTCATGCTTGTCGTTCTCAGTGTTCAGTAACATCAAGTACACTTTTTGACAAAACAAGAACCCCCATGAAAAGTTGGTTTGCTGCGGTCTGGTTTATTACAAATCAAAAAAATGGTGTCAGCGCTCTTGGAGTTCAAAGGCTATTAGGTCTTGGGAGTTATCAAACCGCTTGGTCATTAATGCACAAGTTAAGACATGCCATGGTTGATCCTGAAAGGGATAAGTTATCCGGCATCGTAGAGGTTGACGAAACACTAATAGGTGGCGTCGTTCCGCAATCATCTATTAAAAATCAACAGGGTAAGCGTAAGGCTGTAGTTTTGGTCGCTGTTGAGCTGCTATCACCCTCTGGATTTGGTCGGATACGTTTAAGGCAAGTGGAAAGTGCAACTAAAGAACATATCCATCAATTCATTCAAGATGTAATTGAACCTGGTAGTACAATTTGTAGTGATGGCTCTCAAGCATACAAACAAATAGACAAGAAAGGATATAAGCATAACCGAATAGTGCATTTAGGTTCATCTGTACCTGCACATGAAACAATGGCTGGGGTACATCGAGTCTCATCATTATGTAAAAGATGGCTTTTAGGTACATATCAAGGCGCGGTAAAGGCTAAGCAACTTGATTATTATTTAGATGAGTTTACATTTCGCTTCAACAGAAGAAAGTCAGATTCTCGGGGATTATTATTCTACAGGCTGCTTGAACAAGCAGTGCGTTCTAAGCCGATAACGTACCAATCAATTAAAGATCGATAACCACAATATATAGTGGTTGGTTGTGCTAAGTGGATAGCCCTTATATAAACACAGTGCAGGTAACATAAAGGGGGAAATGATGGCAGGAACTGGATATTTAGAAGCGATTAGACAACAAATTAGAGTACGGCATTACAGCTATCAAACTGAAAAATCTTATTTGTATTGGAATCGATATTTTATTCGCCATTTTCGTTTTTCGACGGCAAAGCAAATTTCCCCTAGCCATATTGAACAATTTTTATCATTTTTGGCAAACAATAAACACGTATCAAGCAGTACACAACAGCAAGCCCTTTGCGCCCTTGTTTTTGCGTTTAAACATGTATTAGCTATCGATACTGATAATTTACAGTTCCCATATGCTAAACCTCCAAGTCGTATTCCGCAGGTATTAAATGATGTTGAGGCCAAACAGGTCATTGATAATTTACATGGTAAATACCAACTGATTGGCTGTTTATTATATGGCGCGGGGCTAAGATTAACTGAAGCGTTAAGTATTAGACTTAAGGATATCGATTTTGAAAATCGCACACTTTTTGTATTTAGAGGTAAAGGTAAAAAAGATAGAGTTTGTATTTTACCTAAAATGACCATTGACCCCATACAGCAGCAGATGCACCTTGTGCGAGAGACTCATGCTCACGACTTATCTCAGGGATTAGGGATGGCTTCTTTGCCTCCTAGCTTACTCAAAAAGTTTGGGACAAGCGCCAAACAATTACATTGGCAATATCTTTTTCCTTCGATTCACTGTGTGTCACATCCTGTTAATGACTATAGATGCAGACATCATATTGACCCAACAACATTTAGAAAGGCATTAAAAAAAGCAGTTCAGAAAACGACTATCACTAAACGCATTACCGCTCATACTTTTAGGCATTCCTTTGCAACAAACTTACTGAGACGTGGTCACGATATAAGAACCGTGCAGGAATTACTCGGCCATAATGATGTAAAAACAACCCAGATTTATACCCATGTTGCAGGTTTGCACCAAACAGGTGTACAAAGCCCAATGGATTACAGTTAGCAATAATAATTACTTAGTCCGAGATAAAACCTATTGAGTAAATCCCTGTTAAATAACGCCCACAAAAAAAGGCCCTTCCGAGCCCTTTATCAATGCTTTTTGTGCTTGGTATGTATTAACTTCGTAAACCAATCCCACGAGATATAAGATAATACGCCAGCGTCCATAGGCTGGCACAAAAGCCCACCATAATGGCGATTGATAATGGCACACTAATGTCGGCAAAGCCTAAGAAGCCGTAGCGAAATACGTTAATCATATACACAACAGGGTTAAGCGCTGACACGCCTTGCCAAAAGTCTGGTAATAACGATAACGAATAAAAAACGCCGCCCAAATAGGTCAGTGGCGTTAGAATAAATGTAGGGATAATACTAATATCGTCAAAGCTTTTAGCAAACACCGCATTAATTAACCCGCCCAGCGAAAACAACACTGAGGTTAAAAATACTGTAAGTATGACTAAACCTACATGGTGTAGAGTGATGTTCACAAACAACATCGCCACTAGGGTTACGATTAAACCTACACACAAACCACGAGCAACACCACCGCCAACATAACCGGCAATTAACACGTAATGCGGGACAGGCGCGACCATGATTTCTTCAATGTTGCGTTGAAATTTGGCACTGTAAAACGACGATGCCACATTAGAATATGAGTTAGTGATAACCGACATCATGATTAAGCCTGGTGCGATAAACTCCATATATGACACGCCGCCCATTTCACCGATCCGGCTGCCAACTAGGTTACCGAATATTAAAAAATACAAGGTCATGGTGATAGCTGGCGGTACTAACGTTTGCACCCAAATGCGGGTAAAACGGTTAATTTCTTTGGTTAAAATACTTTTAAAAGCCACAAAATACAGACTATTCATTATTTTGACTCCTTGGCTTTTTCAACCAGCTCTACAAATAATTCTTCTAGGCGGTTGGCTTTATTGCGCATTGATAACACCTCGATGTTTGCGGCGCTCAATTGAGCAAATAGCTCATTAATATTGTGCGATTTAGCCACGTCCACTTCTAAAGTATGACGGTCTGTTAAGCGGCAATTCATATTAGCCAATTGCGGCGCGGTCTCTAAGTCATGGCGCAAATCTAAAATAAAGGTCTCCACATCAAGCTTGCTGAGTAGGGCTTTCATGGTGGTGCACTCCACCAGCAAACCTGTGTCAATAATGCCAATGGTGCGGCACAGCATTTCGGCTTCTTCTAGGTAGTGAGTGGTTAAAATAATGGTCACACCTTGCTGATTGATTTGCTTTAAAAAATCCCACATTGAGCGGCGCAGTTCAATGTCTACCCCTGCGGTTGGTTCATCTAAAATAAGCAGTTTGGGCTCGTGCATTAACGCACGCGCAATCATTAAACGACGCTTCATACCGCCCGATAACTCGCGGGCTTGGGCATTGCGCTTTTGCCATAAATCAAGTTGAGTTAAGTATTTTTCGGCGCGTTGTAATGCCACATCTTTAGGCACACCGTAATAGCCTGCTTGGTTAACCACTATTTGTTGTACGGTTTCAAACTGGTTAAAGTTAAACTCTTGCGGCACTAATCCAATACACAGTTTGGCTTGTTCAAGCTGCTTGTCGATATCAAAGCCAAATACAGACACAGAGCCAGAGGTTTTTTGCACTAACGAGCTGATAATGCCAATTGTGGTCGACTTGCCAGCGCCATTTGGGCCAAGCAGGGCAAAAAAGTCGCCCTGCTTTACCGTCAAACTGATCGACTTAACCGCTTGCACGCCGCCTTTATAGGTTTTTTTAAGGTTTTCGATCACCAATGCATTGTTGGTGTTACTCATTGCCATACCTCTAATCCATGAATTGCGCATTAAACACTTCTTATTACGTACTGCTAAAGACGTTATAAAAATGAAAAAAGATGCAAAAATCTTTAGACACTTAAAACAATACTCCCGCCGAAAAGCGGGAGTGTATACCCAATTAACCAGAATATGCTCGATGTTGGCAAGTATGGATAGGGAATGTAAAAAGCCCCACTTAATCTAGCGGCACCACTTTAGCAATGTAAGGCAGATTGCGATATTGCTCGGCATAGTCGATACCGTAACCCACAATAAACTCGTCAGGAATGGTAATACCGATAAAGTCGACTGGCACATCAACTTCGCGGCGCTCTGGTTTGTCGAGTAACGTGCACAGCGCAAGACTTTTTGGGTCACGCAGTAGTAGCATCTCGCGTACTTTGTTTAGGGTGTTGCCTGAGTCAATGAGGTCTTCAACTATAAGTACATCTCGGCCTGCAATATCAGATTGTACGTCTTTAAGTACCTTAACATCGCGCGAGCTACTCATGCTGTTGCCGTAGCTAGACACAGACATAAAATCGATTTCAACATGACCTTTAATACGACGACACAAATCGGCCATAAACACGACAGAGCCTTTTAGCAGGCCAACCATTAATAAGCGCTCGCTGTTGGCATAATGTGCATTAATACGCTCAGCTAGCTGGTCTAACGTTTTATTGATTTCTTGCTCAGAAATCATCATTTCAATTGTGTGCTTCATAAATATCTCAATTGTCGATGTCGTTTGGCTGGGTGTGTCCGTATCCCCAGCGACTCGTTAAGTCGTGCTCTATACCCAAATGATCTAGGATCCGGGAAATCATGAAGTTTACCAGATCTTCTACCGATTGGGGATTATGATAAAAGCCTGGTGCTGCTGGCATAATGGTGGCGCCATTGCGGGTTAGGCTTAGCATATGCTCTAAGTGTATGGCGCTAAACGGAGTTTCTCGCGGAACTAAAATCAATTGCCCCCGCTCTTTTAGTACAACGTCTGCTGCTCTTTCGAGCAAATTATTGCTCATACCTGTTGCCACTGCCGCTAACGTACCCGTTGAACACGGGCAAATCACCATTTGTTTTGGCGCAGCGCTGCCTGAGGCCGGTGGCGAAAACCATTCATCTTTACCCAGCACCACCAACTCACCTTTAAGGGGAGCATCTGGGGTATCAAGCTGTTCAAGCAATTGCGCTTTGGCTTTGTCTGGGTTGGCGCTAAGTTGTAAACCATGCTCGGTGGCCAGTACCACTCTCGCGGCACTGGATATCATTAAAAATACCTGGTAGTCGTTCGCCAGTAAGCATTCAAGTAGCTTAATACCATACGGCGCACCTGAGGCACCGGTCCAGGCGAGACTTATTGCTTTGGCTTTTTTGGCGTAGGCCATCTTGTATCCTCTATTGCATTGACGTTTACGCTAATGCCTTAATGATTTTTTGATGAATACCATTAAAACCACCATTACTCATTATCACCACGGTATCACCTTGATTTGCCGTGTCGGCAACAGCGTTAACGATGTCGTCGATGCTGTGGTATACAGTTGCGGGGATTGGAGCATTTGCCATGCTGGCACTTATATCCCAGCCAATATTGTCTGCTTGATATAAATATGCCACATCGGCTAACGCCATCGAATTGGCTAAGGTGTCTTTATGCACACCGCTTTTCATGGTGTTGGAGCGCGGCTCAAGCACGACAATAATCTTCCCCGCAGCATTGGTATCAACGCCCACTTTGGCACGTAAACCTTGTAAGGTGGTGGCAATCGCTGTGGGGTGATGGGCAAAATCGTCGTACACGCTAATATCGTTAACCGTATCAAGTAATTCTAAACGACGTTTTGGCGGGCTAAATTGCGCTAATGCCTCAATGGCGTGATTAGGCGCAACCCCAACATGACGAGCGGCAGCAATGGCCATTATGGCGTTTTCAATATTGTGCTGACCAATCAAGCCCCAACTCACAACGCCTTGCGTTTCACCGTTAAACAACACTTCAAACTCGTGACCGTCGTCGGCAATCGTACGCGACTGCCAGGCGCTTGGTTCAGTTGTTGTAGCGTGTTTAGAATAAGTTTCTTGCTCGCTCCAGCAGCCCATATCAATCACTTGTTTAACAGCGTCAACGTCGCGTGGCCAAATCACTTTCCCCTCACCTGGTACGGTGCGAATAACATGATTAAATTGACGTTGAATGGCGGCCAGATCGGCAAAAATATCGGCATGATCAAACTCTAAATTATTGATTACCAGCGTGCGCGGACGGTAGTGAACAAACTTAGAGCGTTTATCAAAAAAAGCGCTGTCGTATTCGTCGGCTTCAACCACAAAAAACGGTGAATTACCTAAGCGCGCTGACACACCAAAGTTTTGTGGTACGCCACCAATTAAAAAACCCGGCTCATAACCGCAATACTCTAACACCCAGGCGAGCATACTTGAGGTTGAGGTTTTACCATGAGTGCCCGACACAGCTAACACCCACCTGTTTGGCAATATATGTTCTGATAAAAATTGCGGCCCTGAGGTGTATTTCATGCCACGGTTTAATACCGCTTCAACACAAGGATTACCACGACTCATGGCATTACCAATCACCACTAAATCGGGTTGATTCTCGCCTTCTTTACCCAGTTGGATTGGGTCAAAACCTTGTATTAGTTCAATGCCTTGTTGCTCAAGCTGAGTGCTCATTGGCGGGTAAACGTTGGCGTCGCTTCCGGTCACTTTATGGCCCATTGCGCGGGCAAGCAGGGCTAATCCGCCCATAAAAGTGCCACAAATCCCTAAAATGTGTACGTGCATGATTTCACTCTACTGATCCATTATATGGCGCTTATTCTAATCTATTGCGCCAGTGAATGTCAGTTAACAATTATTGAGAATCATCAATGGGATTAGGGCGAATATAAAAAGAAAAATAACCCCATGCTCAGCACAGTGGTAAGTAAGGTGTTGCGGGTAATATAAGCCAGCACCGTAGCCACCAGCGCACAGGTTAAATAAGGGTTATGCATGCTAATGGCCAGTTTACCCTCTGGTACAAACACAATAGGGGCGAGTATGGCCGTTAAAACAGCAGGAGCAGAGTAACTTAAAAAGGTTAAGGTGTTTTTACTCAACCGAAGTGGGATTTTGGGTTCTAATAACAAGTGCCGACTCACAAACACCACCGCTGCCATTGATAAAATAATCAACCATGTCATAGGTTGTCCTCCTTGGTGGGCGTGATATCAGCACCGGGGGTATCAGTAGTTGCAATGCCTTCATTGGTGAATTTGGCATAAGCCATACCCGCAGCCATGCCCGATATGGCGGCAATCAATAAACCAGCTTGAATGGCAAACACGGCGCACACCACCGCTAAGGTGAGCGACACTAATACACTCACTAAAATTGACGGCTTTTTCACTGTGGGGACCACTATGGCGATAAAAGTGGCAGCAATGGCAAAGTCGAGCCCAAGCTCACCTAAATTATCGATAGACTGGCCAGCGACTATGCCGAGTAAGGTGGCTATGTTCCAGCCAATATAAAAGGTTAAACCGCCACCCAGCGCATACCAGCGATCAAATTGATGCTGTGCAGACGTTTGGCCGCCATGAGTCTGGTTTGAAATAGCAAATAACTCGTCGGTGAGTAAAAACCCCAGCCCTAGCCGCCATTTAAGGGGTAATGGGCTAATGTGACTGCGCATGGCCATGGCATAGAGTAAATGCCTTGAGGTTATGAGCAAGGTGGTGATTAAAATGCTGCCAATACCAATACCGGTTTTTATCATCCCGAGGGCGACCAATTGCGCACTGCCTGCAAAAATAATCGCCGACATGGCCTGGCTTTCTATCGCAGTGAGGCCAATCTCTAGTGCGAATGAGCCGGCTAAAATGCCCCAGGGGATGACTGCAATGGTTAATGGCATCACCGCTAAGGCACCTGCAAAAAATGATTTGGTTTTATTGGTGGATCGAGTAATAGATTCGGCAGTGCTCACATCATCTCCTTATGCGCTCAGTTGGCAAGAAGATTAGCTTAATCTGAATAATGCAGTAAAGCGTTATGAGTATTTCATTTTTTTACGCGGTGAGTAAATCAAAGGGCGTATATTGACAAAATACACGCCCTTTTTGTCGTATTATAGCTGGGTAAATTGTCTAATTAAGTTGTGATACACATTGTGTAAATTGTCGAGTTCGGCGCGATCGGTTTTGTTGGCGTTAATCAGCTTTTGAATACTTTGGTCAAGTTGATACAAGGTTTGGCGTAAGTTTGTATCTGCCACCATGCTTTGCATCCAGGTAATAGCAGCAACACGCTGGCCACGAGTGACCGCGGTAACTTTATGTAAACTGCTTGATGGATACACCACTGCATATCCGGCTGGCAATTTAATTTGTTGCTGACCAAATTCAGTAGAGATAACCAATTCACCGCCGTCGTATTCTTCTGGCTCGCTTAAAAACACCGTCATCGACACGTCGCTGCGGATCACTTCACTCGTGCCCGGTATCCGCATAATTGCGGCGTCGACATGGTAGCCATACTCTTCGGTTTCACTATAACGATTAAAACACGGTGGGAAAATTTTATGCGGTAATGCCGCGGAAACGATTTTAGGCGTATCACCAATGCACCCTAAAAGCTGGTTAGCCAGCTGGCGAACGTTGGTATCTTGTGCATCGGCTTGATTGTTATTTTTTACTGAAGCTGCCATCCCCATTGCGGTTTTACGGCCATCGCCCCATGGACATTGCGCTAACTGCTGACGATAAGCGCTGACTTGCTCTTTGCTGAGCACTTTTTCTATAACAACCATGCTTATTTCCTGTTTTTTAAAATCAAAAAACCAACGCTTAACGAGAAGTTAAGCGTTGGTGTTATCGGTAAATCGCTCGATTAAAATTCGTATGTCATCGACAGTCTTGAATTACGAGCATCACCAAGGTACATAAATGAACCTGAACGATATGCCGCTGTCCAGTATTCTTCGTTTAACACGTTACCCACGTTAATGCGGAATGTTAAGGCTTCAGTAGCATTGTAACTCGCAAATAAATCAACCACTTGATAGTTAGGCACTACGATGCTGTAACGCTCATTAGTCGTGTCATAACCTGCCGCAGTATCTGGTTGGCCGCCGTACATTTCGCTTTGGTAAGTGTAGCTACCACCAAATACAAATGAGTCTGATATTTGATAACGTAATTGTAAATACGCGCTTTCATCTGCAAAGTTACTTAACGCTAAGCCAATGTTTGCTGGGTCGTAAGAATCTAATATTTCTGAATCCATTTTAGCGGCAGAGAATTGAATGCTGAGCTGTTCAGTAATGTTACCCACCATACCAAACTCAATCCCTTTTACGCGGTTTTCACCTGTGTTGAGCGTACCTAAGGTTGAGTAGCTGTCACCAACGCTTTCCATTACATCACTTTTTGTGATTTGGAAAATCGATGCTGAGAACATCATTTTGTCATCAAATAACATCCACTTGGTGCCAAGTTCGATGTTTTCAACGATTTCAGCGTCGGCTTCTGTGGCTTGCTCTTCAGTACCACAAATACCGCCATAACCACAGTTTGCTCCTAGGTCAGACTCGCCACCATTGATGTTGGTAGCCGTGCTGTAGTTAGCATAAATGTTAGCGTCTTCATACAAGTCGTAAACCAAACCGAAGTTGTAGTTATACATGGTGTCTGAATATTCATAAAGCGCATTGGTTGTGTCGTTGCTGTAGTCAAAGCTGTCGAGCCTTAAACCGTAAAACATAGACAATTGCTCGGTTAACTCAACGTTATCCATCATATACGCCGACACAGTTTCAATGTCGTATACTGCATCTGAGCCGCCATCAACATAACTGCGCCCCATAAGTTGGCTGATGTTATCAACCGTATTACCATCACCATCGATAATACAATAAGACTCAGACACACCGCGACGACCATTGGTAGTACAGTTTGTCGGGTTGTTATTGGTAATAGTGTACACACCGTTATCGACATTTTCGTCTGTGTATTCCAAACCAAACACTAACTTATTATTAAAACCAAAGATTTTAGTGTTCCAGAATAAATTGAACTGAGTGCTAACATAATCCACATCTTGATTACCCTGGTGAGTACTTAATGTTAACGTACTTGCGCCTGGTGCTGTGGCATCGGTATCGGCACGGGTTGTACCGCCCATCCCCGTTGTAATATAGCCGTTTTCGGTATGGCCAACTCGCGTGGCGTTGTACAGGGTAATGTCGCTATTAAGCTCGTACTCTGTGCGCAGAGTAAAGGTGGTCACCTCTGAGTCTAAAAAGTCGCCTTCTTGTGCATATACCGGAATATCTTCTAATGGCTTACGAGTGGTTTGATCAAAATAGCTGCCTAAATCGGGCACATCTTCTGCTTTAATATGATACACATCGGCAATAAACGATAAGGCATCTGTGGTTTCATACACACCCGATAATTGCACACCATTACGGTCGCGACTAATACCCTCGCGGCCAGGCTTATCTTCTTGTGCAGTTAAACCGTTTAGGCGCACAGCGACTTTTTCTGATAATGGTAAGTTGTAGTCAATGGTTACGCGGCTGTGGTCGTCACTGCCTACCCCAACATCTACTCGGCCAAAGTCATAGGCAACAGAGGCTTTTTTGGTTACGCTGTTAATGGCACCGCCCGATGAACCACGGCCAGCAAATGTTGAGCTTGGGCCTTTAGTAATTTCAACGCGCTCAGTGGCAAAACTTTCGCGGGTTGTCATGCCTGGGTCACGAAGGCCATCAACAAACACGTCGCTGCGGGCTTCGTGACCACGAATAATGTAACGGTCACCAAATGCGTTACCGTTTTCACCTGTACCAAGAGTTACACCTGCTTGAGCAGATAAAATGTCTTTAAGGTCGGTGTTTCCTGACTCTTGGATTTGATCTTGGGTTAATACCGTGATGACCTGTGGCGTATCGACTAACTCAGCCAAACGGCGTTTGTCGGCCGAACTGTTAAACATGTAAACTGAATTTTGTACACCATGAACACGAATGCGCTCAATAGACTCGTCTGTTTCAGCTGGTTTACATTTAGCTAATATATCCTTATCGCAAGTTTCATTGTTGGTATCTGCAGCATAAACCGCAGGACTACCAAACACTAACGCAGCAGCAACAGCTTGGGCACCCAATGATAACTTACTGTAACGGTTCGATTTCATGTCTAACATCATCCTTTTATTAATTAGCGTTTATGAAAGTGCTTTTATGTGACGCACTTTACACAAACACAACGAAGATCACAAATACAAATCATTATCATTTGTGTAAAGATTGTAGTTAGCAATGTATATTTGCGCTGCATTAGATGACAGCCAGTAACAAATTAAAGATGTCGTTGACACTAAATGTACAGCCTATTTCAACATAGAGGCTGCACAAACTTGGATGAGGTTAAAGATTAACGGTGAGTAAAACGCTATTAAGTGGTTTGGTATAGCTCGAGTGGCAACCCATCTGGATCACTAAAAAAGGTGTATTGCTTATTAGTGTACTCATCGACTCGAATGGGCTCAACCTCTACATCATGCTGTTGTAAATGCTGTACCACTTGCTTGATATCGTCGACTTTAAATGCCAAATGGCGTAATCCTTGTGCCTCAGGAAAGCTCGGTCTTGGCGGGGCACCATTAAACGAAAACAGTTCTATTTGACTGCCGTCGGGCAAGGCTAAATCCAGTTTGTAGGAATCGCGCGCTTGGCGATAATTTTCGGCAATAATCTTAAGCCCTAATACCTGAGTATAAAATGCTTTTGAGCGAGGATAATCGCCACAAATGATGGCTACATGGTGGATGCCTTTTAGCATAACGTTCCTGTTATTAATAATACGCTAATAAATAATAAAACCCTGATAGCACAAGTCTATCAGGGTTTTAATCAGCATGAAAAGTGGTTACAGCTTAAGGTAACTCATGAATTATCTTGCAATTGGCTCTGAGTCACCTACAGCCTATTAAACACCCACTGCGCCACCATCATCTTTACGAATAATCACAGTGGCAGCGCGTGGACGCACACTAACCCCTGCTGGTGTAGCTTCATCAGCTTTATCTGAATAAGGCCAATTGTCTGGATGCTGAATGTTGGCAAATACCGTGGTGTAATCAGGCGTAATGGCAAAACCTGTGACTTCGCAGCCGTTAGGCCCAACAAAGAAACGTTTAAGTTGTGTTTGATTGTCGGCGCCAACCACTTGTTGATTGCCGTCAGCATCAAGCA
This sequence comes from Shewanella inventionis, assembly GCF_019931735.1. Classification (NCBI taxonomy): domain Bacteria; kingdom Pseudomonadati; phylum Pseudomonadota; class Gammaproteobacteria; order Alteromonadales; family Shewanellaceae; genus Shewanella; species Shewanella inventionis. Next base: position 4,518,667 of record NZ_CP082926.1, read on the forward strand.
TAGTTGAAGGCACAATGGCTAGCATTTGGTCGTTGGTTTCTTCACCTACTTCAGATGCGCCATTATCGGTTTGTACCCATAAAATACCACGGGCATCGAATGCTAATCCGTCTGGGCTGGCAAACTGGTTAAGGTCGGTTAAGCCAGATAAGTTGGTTTCTGCATCGCCATCATCTGGCGAGCCAAAAACAAAGATATCCCAGCTAAACTCTGTTGCCGCGTCGCCTTCATCCCAACGGATAATATGACCAAAGTTGTTATTTAAACGTGGATTAGCAGGGTTAGTGCTCTCAGTACGTCGACTGTTATTGGTCAGTGTCAGGTAAACCGTGCCAGTAAATGGGTCAACCGCTGCCCATTCAGGGCGGTCCATTGGGGTTGCGCCCACTAAATCAGCTGCACCAGCTGTGTTTAAAATAATCTCTTCTAATGAGCTAAAGCTATCTGCTAATGTGCCGCCGTCAGTTGTCATGCCGTCAAGAGTTAACGGTAACCACTCACCTACTCCGTCTTCGCTGAATTTTGCTACATACAATGTGCCAGCATTCATGTATTTGTCGCCCATGCTTAAGCGGTTACTGCTGTTAGCATCTGCGGCGTCCCACACTGCGTCTGACACAAACTTGTAGAGGTATTCAAAGCGAGAGTCATGCCCAGAATAAAAAGTCAGCGGCTTGCCTTCTTCAAGTTTACCAAACACACAACCTTCATGACGGAAACGGCCTAATGCTGTGCGCTTAACTGCACGAGAGTTAGGATTGTATGGATCTATCTCAACAATATAACCATGACCATTGGCTTCGTTACGGTAATCGTTCGCTGCACTTGTGCCGGTTGGTGTCATGTCAAAACGTGCAAACTCGTCTAGGCGCTCTTCGTCATGACCTGCTAGATGATTCCAGCCATAACGCGTGTCAGTGCTAGGAATACCAGTGCGTGATTGCTCTTCAGTCCGTTCGCCTTTATTGACAAAGTATTCTGGCCAGTTTTCTTCACAGGTTAAATACGTGCCCCAGGGCGTGTAACCATTACCACAGTTATTTAAGGTACCGCGCGCCTGGCTGCCGTCTGGCGAGTAGCGTGTTTCCAGGTATGAGCTATAGGCTAGTGGACCGGCAATATCCATAACACTTGCACCGGTAAAGCGGCGGTTATAGCTATCGTTTTCAACCACTTGCCACATGCCAGACACTAACTTAATCCGTACAACTGACACGCCATGGGCGTTGATTTCTTTGCGCACCTCGTCGATGACACTGCGTTTGCCATCGGTGTCATACGTTGGGCCTGTAGGGTGTAAGGCATCTTGGTCAATGTATTCGTGGTTAATACATAGTAAGCCATCATCACCTGCATCATTAAGCGGGAAAAAATGCATACCGTCATGATGCATACCCACTGAGTTTGCTTGATCATCTGCAGTGTTACTACCGTCATCTTTCCATGCTGCGGCTTTTGAGTTAAGAGGCGTACCCCATGGTGCTAATACATAAGCAGAATAACCCGCAGGAATGGCCACTGCGTCTGTTAACGACCCAGGGATTGACTCAAACCCTAATACCGCAGAACTTTTAGTTGGCGCAGTTGGTGTTGTCGGAGTGGTTGGTGTTTCTGTGGTGCTGTCATCATTATCAGAACCACAGGCACTTAGCCCAAAACCGCCAAAGGCAGTCAGGGCACTTAGCCCTAAACCACGCTTAACAAAGTTACGACGTGACAGGTGTTTTTCCATCACTTCATTAAAAGGAGTGTTATTACTGTTATTAAAACGAGTTGGGTTAAACGTCGCCTTGCTCATATATTGTCCTTAAGTATGCTCACAAAATAACTGCTTCAATCTAGGTATGATTATTCGACAATTAAGATAAGCATCAAATGTGACAACAAGGTTCAAAAAGCGTGACAAAAATGTGGCATTTAAAAGACGGTAATGACAATAGGAGAATAGGCCACTCCCATTATGAAGTGGCCCTAAGTGATTATTTTTTATTACGTGATGGGCGTTGACCTAAGGCTTTTTTGCGGGCTTGCTGCTTTAACGCGCTTTTGGTCGTTTTACGAGTAGTAACAGCAAGTTGAGTTAAATCAGGCTCAAACCCTGTTAACCATTGTTGCGGTAGGCGGCGATCTAAAAAGGCTTCGAGTTTTATCAGTATTGGCTCATCATCAACACTGAGAAACGTGATCGCCTGGCCTTGATTACCTGCACGACCTGTACGGCCAATTCTATGGACATAATCTTCTACTTGAAACGGTAATTCCATATTAACGACATAATTAAGCTCGTTTATGTCTAGGCCTCTGGCTGCAACATCTGTAGCCACCAATGCGGTTAACTCGCCATTTTTAAATTGGCTTAACACTTGCTCACGCAAGGCTTGCGATAAATCTGCATGAAACACTTCAGCACTCACGCCCTCGTGCTTCATTTGTTTAACTAAAGCATCGGCACCTTGTTTGGTGCGGCTAAAAATCAAGGTTTGTTGCCATTTTTCTGCCTTGATTAAATGACACAAGGCGGCACACTTTCGGTTGCTATCGAGGTTATAAACACGCTCAACAATGCTTGCGGCAGTGGTATTACGCTTGGCCACCTCAATGACTTTAGGCGACTGCAATAAACGCTTACTAAAACTAAAAATACGATCATCTAAGGTGGCCGAAAACAACAGCGTTTGCCGGGTTTTTGGCACTTGTTTTAACACATCAATAATTTCGTCTTTAAAGCCCATATCTAACATACGATCGGCTTCGTCAAATACAAGGTGAGTTAACTGCGATAAAGACAACGCTCTTTTACGCAGCAAATCCAATAAACGCCCAGGTGTTGCCACTAATATGTCTGAGCCACCAGCAAGCTGGCGAATTTGCGCGCCAATACTTACACCACCGTACACCATCACACTGGTAATGCTGCTGCCGTGGGCATATTGCTCAATACTGTGGTGAACTTGTTGTGCAAGCTCGCGCGTAGGTACTAATACCAGCGCGCGAATGGCGCTAAAATTATTATGAGGATTAAGCGCTTGCTGGCTCAAAATGGCATGCAAAATGGGTAATGCAAATGCTGCCGTTTTCCCCGTGCCGGTTTGTGCCCCTGCCATCACATCTTGACCGCTTAATATCACTGGAATGGCACTTAATTGTATAGGGGTGGCTTGCTGGTAATCTAATTCAGCCAATCGAGATAATAAGCTTGGGTGTAACGATAATTCTGCAAAAGACATAAACGCTCCAATAACTAGAATTTGTATTTTATACCAAATCCATAACCGCAATCACGTAAATGATCTGCTCATCAAAATACTTAATCTCAACTCAGGTTGAGAGATGAATAAAACCTTGAAAGATCAACAGACCCTAACAATAACGCCATACGATACATTCAAACTTGAAGTTTGCGCTGATAACGTTATCGGTGCAAAGAGCTGTTTGATATACATTTATTATCCAGAGTTGGGGTTACTTATCTTCGCTAAACAGTGCGATGCGCCACATATGGCTAAATTACAACTAAAAGCACTTGACTCGTTGAAAAAGAGGAATACAATTTAAACATGTAAAATATTTATATGTTTAAATAATCATCTCGAGGCATCATCATGAGTTTTTCAATTAGCGGTATTTTTAAACCAGCCAAACAAACTGAACCTGTTAGCCATGTTGCGCCTAAAGCTGAACAAACCAACAGCGCACCGAAAACAGACACGCCACAGAAAAAACAAGGCAATGGTGGCAGTTGTTGTGGTGGCTGCGGTGGTGCTGGTCATTAACTTTTAACGCTATCACGCTTAAATATTAATAAACTCTCTTTAATATACAGCGACGGGTATTGTGCGGTCACATTCACAAACCCGTTGGCCTGAGCCACCCTTAACGAGCCTTGGTTCTGCCCATCGATATAGGCAAAAACTGGGCCTGTGATAGATTGTTTTAAAAACAGTGCTAGCGCCTGAGTAGCAATGCCCTTCCCCCAATATTCACGCCCAATCCAATAGCCTATTAAGCGTATTTCAGGTTCATTAGGCGTGGTTAGATCAGCATTAACCCACGATACTAAATGACCAACTAACAGGTTATTTTGCCAAATCCCTTTTGCCAAGCTGTGCTTATTTGCAAAAATATTCTGCTGCCAATGCTGATAAAAAGCTTCGCGTTCACGCGATGGCACATCTGCCATTTTGTTAGCAATGGGGTCATACTGAAATGCAAATAACCTCTCTAAATCATGCTCACACACATCTTTAAGATAAATATCCATTACGTTTTGCTCACCTATAGGCTGTACAACCAAGATCAATTATATTGGTTCTAGGGTCTTCATTTGTCGTTAAGGAAACACCATGAAACATATTAGAACCTGGCAATGGCTTGGATTTGCTGGCTTAATCCCGTTTGTTACACTCAGTTTGCTGGCCTTTAATCACAGCCTGTTATCACCCGAGCATACACTACTGGGTTTTATCAGCTATAGCGCGATTATTTTAAGTTTTATGGCGGGGGCATTATGGGGCAAAGCTGTAGCACTGGATCTCGATGACGGTATCGCTAAATTATTGATTATCAGTAATGTTATTGCGCTAGGTTGTTGGATTGCATTATTAACGCCGTTTGAATTGTCGGCATTAATCTTACTGGTCAGTGGTTACGTGTATTTGCTGTATATCGAGTTTAAAGCCAAACAATTATCTGCGACCACCAGCTACATTACTCTGCGCACAATCCTCACTAGTGTTGTTGCTGTGTGTCATATTGTGGTGATGCTCAGCTTGTATCAATAAGTAAAACCTGCCAAGCCCATAGTGTATCTATGGGCTTGATGCCAGTTATAATCCGGCCTGGCACTGCTCTTGATAATTAATCATTGGCGATAAAATTGGCATCATGCCTTTTAATACCTGTAATGGCAGTGCAGAGGTAAAGCTAAAGTCGTCGGCTTTTTCACCTGGTACAAACGCGGTTAACGTACCAAAGTGATGGTCACCTAAATAAAATACAAAGGTGGCGGTGCGGTTTATTGCCGTTGACGACACCTTACGACCGTTTCGGATCTCGGTCGCAATACGGTTGTCACCAGTACCTGTTTTACCGCCCATGATGATCAATTGGCCGTTGGCATCTAATAAGCTGCCGTTTAGTCGTCTGGCTGTGCCATTTTGTACGACATTGCCAAGTGCACGCTTAAGCGCTCTAGCGACTTCTTGATGCATCACTCGTGTGACCATTTGCTTATTATTAGCAAGCGTCACCTCGTAAGGGGTGTCTTTAGCAAATTGCAGTTCATCAATGCGCACCGTTGGGAACCGATAACCGTCATTTTGAATAATGCCCATCAGCTCGGCTAATGCTGCGGGCCTGTCACCCGAGCTACCTAATGCAGAACCTAATGACGGCACCATGTATTCAAACGGATACCCCATACGTACCCAGCGTTGGTGGATACTCAAAAACGCTTCAACCTCAAGCATAACCTGGATCCGCACATCGCGGGCATTTTGATGACGAGTTTTAAACAACCAACGATACACGGCTTGCAATTGTGGCTGAGCATCGTCTAATACTTGAGTTAAGCCCGTTTCTGGGTAGTCATTTAAATACCGTAATACCCATAACTCCAACGGGTGAACCCTGGCAATATAACCCTGATCGGCCAAGGTAAACTTGTCTTCGCCGTACTTGTTATAAAGCAAGTTAATTTGTTTGTCGGTAAAACTTTTAGTTGGCAAACGGGCAGCTAAAAAGGCGTTAAGTTCACGTTCGCCATCGTAAGGTTTTAAATAACGATATGCTGCCGTTAATTTATGCTCTTGTTGCGCGATACCATCAAATAACACGTCTAAACGTTGCTCAGGAGCAAGCTGGCGATATTTGCGATAAAAACGTTTTACAAACGAGCTACCTTCGCGTTTAGCAAAGGCTTTTAGGTATTCTTCGCGGCGCGGGTCTTTGTCATTACGCAATAATTGCGACACACTGCCTTCGCTATTGTAACTACTGCTGTAACTGACAATATCGCGCATTAAGCGCACAAACGGTAAGTTAATAGACTCTTGCAGCGCTTGATATAAAGTCGGTATGCGGCTGTTTTCTTTTTTATTGAAGTTATTAAATACATGCAAACCGCCGCCAGTAAAAAAGCGCTCTTCTGGTGACGCGGAATATTCGCGCTGCAAAGCTGCGTCAAGCATACGGGTTAAGTTACGGTCGCGGGTGGTGATCAAATAATCCACCACCCAACGGGTAATATGATCTTTGCGCTCAACATCGACCTGACGCAAATCGGCTACCGTCATTGCCGAAAAACGCTGTTGCAGTTCGGCAATAATGTCTAAGTAGGTGGCTAATACGCGCAGTTTTGCGGTAGAGCCAAGCTCCAGTTTACTGCCTTCGTTAATATCAAAAGGTTGATCAATACTGTCGGTTTGAATACGCACGCGGTTTGCGCTGTCGGTACTTTCATACAAGGTAAAGCTGTAAAGCACCTTATCTAACTGCTCGGCAGACAGTAAACGCTCGCCCAACAAGCCAACACGCTCTGCGGCGCCAACCTGAGATAAGCTGCGTAAGTAATCACTCACTTTTTGTTGTAACTCACCATGATAAGTACTGTTAATGGCTAAATCATAGCGGTCTAGGTCATATAAATTAACATCCAGCATGCCTGCTGTGCGAATGCGCACAGCATTAACCCCTTTGTTGTTGGCTGGGTTAGTCATTGCTGACTTAGTGGTATCAAACTTTAACGTTTGCTCTAATGCCGACACCATTAACTGGGTATCAATTAAGCCATCACGGCCTAATAAACGTAAATAGCTGTCAACCAATGACTCTAAATCATCATGGCCTTGCAGTAGGTAATAAGATGGCCGGCGCTGGGCTATCATTAACGCCACTATTTCTCTAAATACTTTACCGCGCTGGGCTGCATTTTGCTGAGTATGACGGCTAAGCAATAGCTGGTTTGCTTGAGCAAAATCAGTTTTAAACCACGCCCATAAACCATCGCCAATACCATGCACCTCACCAAACCCCGGAGCCGACGAGAGGGGGACAGTATTAAGATAATCTTGCACAATACGTTGGCGCGCCTTAACGGTACTTTCGCCTTGTTGATACACCCTAATAATGGCTGAACCAATTTGCAGCAACTTGTCTTTGATACTTAGCGTTAACCCATGGTTAGAGTGCCTGAATTTTTCAATTTGAGTGGCTAATGTACTGCCACCGGCCTTTGACATATCGACACCGGCAATTTCTGCAACTTGGCTGGCAGCGGCCAACACAAAACGGGGCCAATCGACCACAGGATTATATTTTTCTTCAGGGCTTAGCATTTCGCGGTTTTCAATAAACAACAAGGTGCTGATAACCTGCTGCGGAATGGTATCTTGATCTTGATAAACACGTTTAGGATAGGAGAAATCAAACACTGTCATGGCCCGGCAGTCTTTAATTAGAAGTCCTGACTGGGCTTTTTCGTGATATGGCGGAAAGAAACCCATTTCGGTGTAATCCATCAACATAGGCGAAAATGCCACTTGTTGAGTAATTTGGTAATTACGCTCCATTAAACGTTCAATTTTCTTAGGCAACTGGCTGTAACCATGACGGTCATCAAACGGGCCATATTTAGGATAAATAACCGCGTCGCTGGGATAGTCACGCAATTGATAAGTTAACTTGGTGGCGTATTTGTGTAAAAAGTACGATTGGTAATACGATGTTCTTACTTCAAACTCAACCAAATAGGCTGTGGCTAAAATAAGAATAATCATGAGCAAACCAGCTTTACTTTTACGGGCTTTAACTGGCTTTACCTGTGACTCTTTTGGGCGGTAATTATCAAACTGACGTTCAGTATGCTGACTCGACACAAACACTCCAACTAACGCATAACACCAATATAATGCATATTTTATTTTTTGACTGATATGATAGACAGGTAGCATATCAAATGAAGCTAATTTTATCAGATGGATAAACTGATTAGATATAGACAAAATAACTAAATATTACTTTTTAAGCCGTTAAAACCATTTTTGTCATCAACAAGGCAAAAACCGTTCTTATCTAGAGGGCATTTTGACGATACATACACTTAATTCAGCCCAACTATCCCCTCCTATAAGACTGGGGCTAGCCATGTGGTCACAAAACCATTGGCAACACAGTGTGTATGGCAATAATGACCCCAGCCAACGTTTAAGTCGTTATGCTGACATTTTTAATACGGTTGAGGGTAATACCACCTTTTACGCTACGCCATCGATAACACAGGCCAAAATATGGCGCGCCGCTGTCAATCAAGATTTTCGCTTTACCTTTAAACTACCTAAACACATTACACACGAGCTAAAACTGCACAATGCAGGCCCCGCATTAACACAATTTTTCTCGGTAATGGCGCCATTACTCGACGTAACAGGCATGTGGAAAATTCAATTACCGGCCAGTTTTGGTCCACAACATCTGCCCGTATTAGCCCAGTTTTTAACACAAGTGCCTCAAGGGTTAACCTATGGCGTAGAGGTTCGTCACCCAGCTTTTTTTGCCAAAGGCGATGCTGAGCGAGACCTTAACCGCTTGCTTATTAGTCATCAGTGCAACCGCATTATTATGGATACTCGGCCAGTATTTGCTGCGCCGCCAACATCCGAAGCCGTTATTGATGCCCATCAAAAAAAGCCCAAAGTGCCAGTGCATGCCATCGCCACGGCTCAACATCCGGTAGTACGCTTTATTGGTCACCCGCAAGCTGAAGCCAATGTGCATTTTTTTCAAAATTGGCTGAAAAAACTGCCATTATGGATAGCTCAGGGCAAACAGCCCTACTTGTTTATTCACACCCCAGACAATCACCATGCACCTCAATTAGCCGTCGATTTATATCGGTTATTACAGCAACAGCTGATCGATAGCCCCACCCCACTTAACGACATCAACTTACTGGCACAACATCAAGACGCGACCGCGCAAATGGGCTTTGATTTATAGCCATTAATGCTAGGGTTTCAACAGACAAAATAAAACAGTTTATGCTATTATCTGCGCCGATTAAGCCTGCCATTGCAGCGCGTTTATGTTGATAAAGGAACCGCTATGAGTGAATCTGCAACCCGTTTAAATAAATACATCAGCGAGAGCGGGATCTGCTCGCGCAGAGAAGCCGATCGCTTTATAGAGCAAGGTAATGTATTTATTAACGGCAAACGCGCAAAAATTGGCGACACGGTAAGTTTTGGTGACAAAGTAAAAGTGAATGGCCAGGACATTGAACCGCGTGACGAAGCAGATTTAGTGTTTATTGCCTTAAACAAGCCTGTCGGTATTGTGAGCACAACAGAAAGCACCGAGCGCGATAACATTGTCGATTTTGTTAACCACAGCGAACGGATTTTCCCGATTGGTCGTCTAGATAAAGACTCGCAAGGGTTGATATTTTTAACCAACAATGGCGATTTAGTGAATAAAATTTTGCGCGCGGGCAATAACCACGACAAAGAATACGTGGTTACCGTTAACAAACCTATCACCGATGATTTTATTAAAGGAATGGCCGCTGGTGTACCGATATTGGGTGTAGTGACCAAAAAGTGTAAGGTTGAGCAGGTTTCAACCTACGCCTTTAAAATTGTGTTAGTCCAAGGCCTTAACCGCCAAATTCGCCGCATGTGTGAATACTTCAACTATGAAGTCACCAAGCTTGAACGCCAATCGATTATGAATGTGTCACTTAAAGGATTACCCATTGGCGAATGGCGCGATTTAGACGAGCAAGAGCTCAGCACCTTAATGAAATTAATTGAGCATTCATCTTCTGAAGTGAAAAAAGCCCCTCAAAAAGCCAAAAAGAAACCTTTAAAAAGTTTGCGCGACAAAATTGAAGGCCCTGAACACTTTATGCAAGGCAGAGGCAGCAAACCTAAAAAGCCAACAACCAATAAAGGCAAGCCAAACCATTCTCGTAAACCCAAACGCTAAATGACCATTTGGCATGACTTAATTTGCACAGCAGCAATATTAGGGCCGTGTTGATATTTCAAGGGTATTTTTGCAGCGAAATGTTGTTCCATTAGGTAAGGCTGAGGCATTAAACCAGAACAACAAATACCACCATAAGGTTTCGTCTAAAAACGGATTCTGCTTTGTTGAGTGGTCTTTACTTCACTCAAGGTGTTTATACCAGCACAAGAATGCGATCATTCTTACTGGTTAAAAGCGATAATCCAGCTGATGTTAATAACAAAGGTAGCCTACGCTACCTTTGTGCCTTTATCCTCACTGCTCGTACTGTAAACAAAAGCTTTACTGGCATGACCATACGTAGCAATATCGATAAATAAATTTGCTGATTTCATGTTAATAATCATTTTACGGCTACACTCAATAGATAGAGCTCGGCGTAAATCCAGAGAGAGGGTGAATACGGAGCAAGAACATTATTAGTGAATTAATATTGGGTAAATTTAAGTGTAATGGATGGCACACCCTTTTACTTGCGGGGAACAAATGGAGAGTTTTTTTAGCTTAATGAATAATGCAGTGCTGCTGCTCGCACTCGTTGTTATCTTCGACGCTGTTAGAATACAAAATTTTGCTTCCGCGCGGTATAAGTCATTCTTTAGTGGCATTTTCATTGGCATTATTGCAATAAGCGTTATGAGTAACCCTTGGGAACTTCGCCCAGGGGTGTTTTTTGATGCTCGTTGGATCCTACTGAGTTTAAGCGGGTTATTTTTTGGTTTTGTGCCAACACTAATAGCCACTTTGCTGACCATGAGCTTTAGGCTGTATCTTGGCGGTGATGGCGTTTATGTTGGCAGTTTAATTATTGTCACCAGTGCGTTGGTTGGTTTGTCCTGGCGCTATTGGTTAATGCAAACTAGCACTAAGCTTAATTGGAAAAACATTCTCGCCATGAGCTTTATTGTTGAAGTCATGGTGATTTGCTGCTTGTTATTAATGCCAACTGACGATCGATACACTATCGTTACCACCATCAGCCCAACACTATTAACGGTTTTTACTGCGATGTCCTTTTTATTAGGATTATTACTTAAACACCGTATCGACAGTCAAAAACTCGCGCAAGAATTATTACGCCATAAACAGTTACTCGAAACTGAAAAAAATCTACTGCAAAATATTATTGATGGCATACCCGACTTCATTTTCTATAAATCGACCGAAGGCAAATACTTAGGTTGCAATAAAGCATTTGCTAACGAGTTAACACTGACTATTGATCAAATCAAAAATCGTACTGACAATGAGTTATTTACACACGCACAAGCCGCGAAATTTATTGCCGATGATAAACAGGTTTTACAGCTTAATAAGACCGTGGTGTATGACGAAAAAATTTGCAGCTCCGACGGAATTGAACATATCTATCGCACCCAAAAAACACCGTTTACGAATATAGAGGGTGATATTTTAGGTGTTGTAGGCGTCAGCCGAGATCTAGCAGAAATACTGAATATCGAAAAACAATTACAGCGTAGCGAATCGACATATAGAAACATAATTAGTACCGCCCAAGACGGCTTTTTTATTGCGTCACTTGAGGGGAAGATAGTAGAGGCTAATCAGAGCTTTGCAAGCATGACGGGCTACAGCATATCTGAGCTTAATAACATGTTTGTCAATGAAATAGAAACCAATACAAAACACCAGTTCTCGGCTAATAACCTCAATATTGCAAAAAACCAAAAACGTTTAAATTTCACCTCAATGCATAGGCATAAGCAAGGGCACCTTTATCATGTTGAGGTTAGCGTAAGTTACTGGGATGGTGATAACGGCATGTTTTTCTGCTTTGTAAAAGATATCTCTGAGCGTATTGAAGCAGAAAAAAAACTATTACTTAGCGAATCTAAATTTAGGCATATTTTTGAACAAATCCCGGCAATTTCAGTTCAAGGATACGATAAAAATAGAACCGTTATTTTTTGGAATAAAGCCAGTGAAAACCTTTACGGCTTTACTAAAGAGCAAGCTTTGGGTAAAAAACTTGAAGACTTGATTATTCCTGAACCTTATCGGCAAGACGTTATCGACAATGTTAATGCATGGATAGAAGATGGCACCCCGATCCCTGCTGAAGAGTTATTACTAAAACACGCCGATGGCACTATGGTGCCTGTTTATTCCTCACACACATTAATCAACAATACCGACAATGAAACCGAAATGTATTGTATTGATATTGATTTAAGCGCCCAGAAACAAGCCGAAGAGCAAGCGCTAACGTTATCGCAAGCCATTGAGCAAAGTCCTATCTCGATGATTTTAACCGACACCGACAGTAAAATTGAGTACGTTAACGCCGCCTTTGAGAGAACCTCGGGCTACAGTGCCGCCGAAGTCATAGGGCAACCCACTAGCATGCTTAAATCAGGACTCACACCAAAATCCTTATACACCGAATTATGGCAGGCCATCGCTGATGGTAACGCTTGGCAAGGCGAGCTGCAAAATAGAAAGAAAAATGGCGACATATTTTGGGAGCACGCCCATATTGCACCTATTTTTGATAACGCAGGAGTGACAAAACATTATTTAGCATTGAAACAAGACGTTACTCAATATAAGCAACAAGAAGAAAAAATCCTCCACCAAGCCCACTACGACAGCTTAACAGGATTACCTAACCGTTTACTTTCGCTCGACAGGCTGGCTCATATGCTTAAACAGGCAAAACAGGCCAATAACCAAATCGCTGTATTATTTTTAGATTTAGACGACTTTAAAAAAGTAAACGACACCTTAGGGCACTCTGTGGGTGACGAGCTACTAATTCAAGCAGCCACCCGTCTGCAAAACACCGTTCGCAGTGATGATGTTGTTGGCCGTCTCGGCGGTGATGAATTTATTATTTTACTGAGCGACATCCACCAGCAAGCCGATATTGAAATAGCAGCAGATAAATTATTACAGCAATTTTATACACCTTTTAAACTCGGGAGTCGCGAGCTGGTATCTACCATCAGTATTGGTATTGCGCGCTACCCTAACAGCAGTGTTGATGCAAAAGAGTTGCTAAGGCAAGCAGATGCGGCCATGTACCACTCAAAAGAACAAGGCAGAAATACTTACACCTTCTTTACCCATAAAATGAATAATGATATGCACCGCCGCCTTCAACTTGAGGAGCAATTGCGTAATGCATTAAAAAATAACAAGCTAGTACTAATTCCATTTAATTCTGACTGTTTAAAAACTTATAAGCTCGGTTGAGTTTCGACCGGGCGTTATCTACATCAAACATCCAATTAATACTAGCCTTCTCGTTATTCCTGGTTGTTTCCCAAGCCTTAAGAGAAAGCCGCAGATCATTCCACGTGCCAATTCGTCTATCCAAACATTGTCTGTTCATCACGCCTATCTCAATTTCTACCATATTTAACCAACTGGCATGTTTTGGGGTGTAGTGAAATTCAATTTTCTTCAAGATACGCCGAGCTTCTGCTGCTGGATAAGCTTTGTATAAAGAGCCTGGGGAGTGCGTTGTGTAGTTGTCTAAAACCAAGTGGATTTTATCGGCATCAGGATAATGAACATCAACCAAATCCCGCATACACGCTGCAAAGTCTTCTCGTTTCTTGGTTGCTGTTGCTTTAGCATGTCGCCAGCCTCTATGCCTATCGTACATCAGATAGATATTGGCCACATCTTCACGCCGGTATTCGTAATCTTCTTTAGCTAAGTGTCCTGGCGAAGCTAATTTGGGCGGTTTCACATGTGACACCAGTTGTTTCATTGCTTCATCAAAATTAACCACAGGATGTTTTTCATCCGCAGGCATTGCATAAATATCAAGTACCTCTTCCATCTGCGCAATGAAGTCGCTATCTAACTCGCCAATACACCACATCTTCTTTTGCCATGGTTTTAATTCATTGTTTTTAAGCCGTTGACGGACGGTTTCCAGCGATACGCTTTCAAGCTCTGTCAGCGTAATTAATCTGTCTGCGATGAGTGATAATGTCCAGCGAGCGCGGCCATCTGGTGGCTCGCTACAAGCAATGCTAACTAATGTTGCATCATCATTAGCTGAGAGTAATTTGGGTTGCCCTGTTCGTTTTCCTTCGGCGAGTGCGACCTTCAGTCCTTCTTCTACGAAGCGTTTTTTGGTTCGGTAAATAGTAGAGGTACTGGTATTGAGTAACTGGCTGATATCTTTATCACTGTGTTGATGTTGGTTTGCAAGCAACAGTATGTTGGCTCGTTTTAACAAGCGAGCATTGTGTAGGCCCTTGCTTAATAAAGTCTTTAAGGTGTGCAGTTCTTCTTGGGTCAACTCTACAAGGTAAGTGATATTCATGGCATGATACTCTCATCTATCAAAGACGATAATTGATCACAAAGCCTTAAAAATGTCGATCCCCACAGAGAAAAAAATTAATTCCGCATTTAGTGTGAAGCAAGGCCAATACCTTGCTTTCATTTATTATTACAGCAAAGTGAATGGGTATCCGCCAGCTCAGGCTGATATCCAGAAGTACTTTGGTGTTTCAGCCCCAACAGTTCATCAGACAATTTTGAAGTTAGAAACAGACAAATTGATCAGCCGAACGCCGAGAGAAAGTCGTTCTTTGAAAGTATTAATAAAGACCGATGAGCTACCATTGGAATGGTAGCTCAATCGATCATAACTAAATTGAAATGGTACTAGAAGTGTATTTTCAACCACTGGTTGATATTAGAAACCGTAACATCGTTGGTGCAGAGGCCTTATTACGCTGGCACAACCCAGAGCTTGGCAATGTTTCCCCAGACGAATTTATCCCTATTGCTGAACAAACAGGGTTAATCATACCCATTGGACAATTTGTCATCGAGCAAGCTTTTTCTGCATCTCACCATTGGCAAAGCCACTTTATGAGCCAATTTAAAATAGCCATTAATGTGTCTCCCAAACAATTTAGAGAAGACAAATTTGTTGATTTACTTACATCATTGTTAGCCCAATACCACATCAACCCTAGCAGTGTAGAACTCGAAGTCACCGAAGGGGTATTGCTCAGTGGCGACCAAATAATCAACAGTAATTTAAGTGCCATTAACGATATTGGCGTTAGCATTTCTATGGACGATTTTGGTACAGGTTACTCATCTTTAAGCTATTTGCGTAGTTACCCATTTGACACACTAAAAGTGGATAAAAGCTTTATTAACGACATTACCGTCGACCCAGGAGATCTAGAGTTGGTAGGCGCAGCTATTGCGATGGGCCATGGGTTAAATTTAAGTGTAGTGGCAGAAGGAATTGAAACAGAAGAGCAATATCAATTATTAAGTGCATTAAAATGCGATTACGGCCAGGGCTATTTATTTAGCAAACCTCTACCTAAAGCTGAATTTGAAGCGCTGCTAGACGCACAACACAAACCTGAATAATACTGCCTACCCTTTACCCATAACGCAACGGCTAACCCAATTGGGATTAGCCGCTGCAATAATGCCGGTAAATGCTAACAGCAATTAAGTGTTTTTCACTTTCCAATTAACGGTTTGCCCAGCAAAAAATGGCACTATTGGATTACCGTTTGGCAGAATAATTTCTTCTGGCACCGTCCACTCTTGTTTTACTAACGTGACAGTACCTGTGTTACGTGGTAAACCATAAAAGTCCGCGCCATGGAAACTGGCAAAACCTTCAAGCTTATCTAGCGCGCCTAGATTATCAAACACTTGGGCGTATAACTCTAACGCACTCCAGGCGCTGTAACAGCCAGCACAACCACACGCTGACTCTTTACGGTGTTTTTCATGTGGCGCTGAATCTGTACCTAAAAAGAACTTACTTGAGCCCGTTGCTACCGCAGCTTGCAACGCCTGCTGATGAATATTGCGCTTTAATACTGGTAAACAAAAGTTATGTGGACGAACCCCTCCCACTAATAAATCATTACGATTTAACAGTAAATGCTGCGGTGTAATGGTGGCGGCCACATTGGCTGAAGATTCAGTAACAAACTCAGCAGCTTCTTTGGTGGTGATGTGCTCAAACACCACTTTAAGCTGAGGTATGGCCTCAACAATGCGAGATAAATAGCGGTCAATAAACAGCTTTTCGCGATCAAAAATATCAATGTGCGACTCGGTCACTTCACCGTGCACTAGCAGCAACATACCTTGCTGTGCCATCACTTCGAATATTGGAAATAACGCATCTAATGCTTTTACTGCAGCATCAGAGTTAGTCGTGGCGCCTGCTGGGTATAACTTAGCCGCAACCACACCGGCAGCTTTAGCGTCGATAATATCTTGGGCGCTAGTGTTGTTGGTTAAAAACAGCGTCATTAGCGGTTCAAAGTCACTGCCTTGAGGGCGCGCTGCTAAAATACGTTCACGGTATGCCACTATCATGCCTGCATTGGTCACAGGTGGCACTAGATTTGGCATTACAATCGCACGTTTGAACAACCTTGCAGTAGCAGGTACGGTTTCACGCAGCATATCGCCATCACGAAAATGAAGGTGCCAATCGTCTGGCGTTGTTAGGGTTATTTGCGTCATGTGGGTTCCTAGTGCTACTACCAAAATTGCCGCTATTGTGCCTGAATTCGCTTTTTCTTAATAGATGCATAATTTGAACGCAGACTTTTCTATATCAAAAAATCATGCCATTTTTAATATAAAGTCGCGCTATTCATGTAGCGACAGACCATTAAAACCAGCGGTAACCCTCTATGTTATTATGTTGAAAGCATCTTTCTTATAGGGGAATTAAATTGTTAGCTAATGCCGGTTCTAGATTACTAATCAATGTGTACTTTATTACCGTAATCACGATAATGATGACTGCCTCTGGCTGCAATCAAGCTGAGGTGATGAAAACCTCCGACAATATTCAACCACTTGTTCAAGAAACGCTAATTGATGGCGTACTGTCTAACGATGCCAGTATGGCTATTACATTAGGCAGAAGCCGTACATTATCAATTTGGGATGTGGCAACAAGCCAACTATTACATCAATGGTCTGACGATGACTTTGATGAAACCAATTATCTGCTGGCGTTATCAGGTAACAAACAATTCCTTGCGACTGCTGGCAAACAAAAAATATCCATTTTTAACCTTGGGACAGGCAAATTAGATATCCGTTGGCCCGCTCAGGGATTCAATCCCGACGCCAGTATTTCGAGCCTTTCTCTAAGCCAAACAGGCAGCACTATTTTGGTGGGGATGAATGATGGTTCAATTACAGTGATACAACGAAGTAGCATGACAATGTCATTATTTAAACAACACAGCGCCGCAGTTAATCATGTTGAACTCTCGGGCTTTGAGCAGCAGGTATTATCGACTGGGCTTGATGGTGATGTACATATTTGGGCTGCTTATAACGGTAAGTTGATCAGCAGTTTCTCACGTCCTCAGCAAATCACCAGCGTGAGTTTTGATGACGTTAATCGGCGCTTATTTATTGCCGATGCACTCGATAACAATGTCATTATCGATACCCAAACAACGCAGTCAGTAAGTCATCTAGATTACCTTGAACGCTATCGCTATTTTCGTCAGGCGTTATTCGTCAATCACGGCAAAAACTTAATTACCGCAACGTCAAAACAAAGTGTTATCTATTGGGATGCCTCATCAGGAAAAGAGCTTTCTCATTGGGATATCACCGCCTATAACGCTGGCACCACGGTATTTTCAATGGTAATGAAACCTGATGGTAAGCTATTAACCTTAAGCTCAGATGGCGCACTTGAGACGTGGAGCTTATAAGTTTATAAGCCACCGTTATAATTAAAATCATTACCGCATTATTTGATTTGTTAGTGTGGCGGATTGGTAATTGGCGCCTCATAGATGCTTGCAATGTTTGGCGTAAAATAATCTCGGATAGAATCAATATCATCACTAAGCCATCACTAACACTCCCAATGCCAGCTTGATTTAGCACAGTGATAAAATCAGTATCGTAGAGTTGTCAGATTTATGGGCTAGATCAAAGATCTGTTTGTATCTCAAACTCTATAAACAATAGAGCTTGCATGTGTGAACCACATTCAGTATATATAGCATATGCTAAAAATGAGGTGTCAAATGGCAAGACCTAAAATACCCCGAAACATATGCGGACAACCAGCCAACATTTGCTTTAAACCTAATGGTATTCCAATGACGCAATTGGAACAGGTGCCTCTAGCAGAGGACGAAATGGAAGCATTACGCTTAGTTGATTTGCTCGGCATGCAACAACAAGAGGCGGCTAAGTCGATGGGCGTATCTCGTCAAACACTGGCCAATTTAGTGAAAGCCGCAAGGCTCAAGGTGGTTGATAGCTTAATTAATGGCAAAGCATTGATGACAAAAAGCATCAACTAAATCAGCAGTACAGTAAACATGTAATGGCGTGAATAGGTAAGGCTAATGCAAGCAGTATTAAAAGACTCTGGCCTCAAAGTAACTCATCAAAGATGTAAATTGCTCGAATTTATCAACCAAGTTGATGAGCAGCATTTAACAGTAGAGAACATCTATCAAGGTATTAACGCACAAGGTGAGAGCATTGGACTCACCAGTGTTTACCGGATGATGTCTGATTTTGAGCAAGCAGGCCTTGTGACTCGTCGTTTGCTTGAATCTGAAAAAACGATTTACGAGCTCAGCAATAAACCACGCCATGATCATTTAATTTGCCTAACTTGCGGCAAGGTCATTGATTTTGTCGACCCGCTAATTGAACTGCGTTTAAGCTTAGCTGCTGAGCATCATGGTATGAGCATTCATCACCACAGCCTTAATATGTATGGCCAGTGCTTTGAGTGTCAAAAAGCACATCAAAACGAATCGATTACCTAAAACCTATTGCGCATTATACATCGGTTTTATGACTTGATTTACTGGAGAAAAGCATGACAAAAATAGTGATTATTGGTGGCGTTGCCGGTGGTGCATCTGCAGCAGCAAGAGCAAGACGAGTATCTGAAACTGCTGAAATTATTATGTTAGAACGTGGCGAGTTTGTATCATTTGCCAACTGTGGCCTGCCTTATCATATTAGTGGCGAGATAGAATCAAGAGATGCGCTATTACTGCAAACGCCCGAAAGCTTTAAATCGCGCTTTAATGTTGATGTGCGAGTATTAAACGAAGTGATCACTATTGATCGCCAGGCTAAACAACTGACAGTACGCAATCTTGCAACCAATGAAACCTACCAAGAATCTTATGATAAATTGCTGCTAAGCCCTGGTGCCTCACCAATTAAACCGCCACTGCCAGGGATTGATAGCCACTTTGTTCATAGCCTGCGTAATATTCCCGATATGGATAAAGTCCTATCCACCTTAATGTTGCATAAGCCCAAACATGCCACGGTTGTGGGTGGTGGATTTATTGGTTTAGAAATGGTCGAGGCACTACGCCATGTTGGTTTAGAGGTCAGTTTACTTGAACTTGCCGACCAAGTTATGGGCCCCGTAGACCTTGAAATGGCCAATATGCTGCACCAAAAGTTAGTGGATAACGGCGTTGATTTACGTTTAAAAACCGGGCTAGCTGCCATAACAGAATGCCCTATTCAATTGACTGAATCAGACAACACGGATGACTACGATAAACCTTTATCACCACATTTTCATTTGCAATTAGCCTTAAGTGATAACACAACACTCGCCACCGACTTAGTGATTTTAGCCATTGGTGTTAAACCAGAAACCAGCCTGGCGTCGGCATGCGGCCTTGAGTTAGGTCTGCTCGGTGGTATTCGAGTTGATGACGAAATGCGCACCTCAGACGCCGATATTTTTGCCGTTGGTGATGCCATAGAGACCGCTGACTTTGTCACTGGTAACCCAACGTT
Organism: Shewanella inventionis; assembly: GCF_019931735.1. Lineage (NCBI taxonomy): Bacteria > Pseudomonadati > Pseudomonadota > Gammaproteobacteria > Alteromonadales > Shewanellaceae > Shewanella > Shewanella inventionis. The sequence continues at coordinate 4,538,494 of NZ_CP082926.1, forward strand.
AATCCCACTTGCGGGGCCCGCTAACCGACAAGGGCGTTTAGCAGCCGATAACATGTTAGGTGCAAATATAAAGTATCGCGCCACTCAGGGTACTGCTATTTGTAAGCTATTTGACATGGCCATAGCGTCTACTGGACTCAATGAAAAGACCTTGCTCAAAAAAGCCATTCCATTTGAAAAAATTTATGTGCATACCGCCAGCCACGCCAGTTATTACCCTGGCGCTCACCCTATTACGTTGAAACTGTTATTTAGCCCAGATAATGGCACAATTTTAGGCGCTCAAGCGGCAGGATTAGATGGCGTAGACAAGCGAATTGACGTGCTAGCCGTGGCGCAACGTGCTGGTATGACAGTATATGACTTAGCCGACCTTGAGCTGACCTATGCACCGCCATTTGGTTCGGCGCGCGATGTGGTTAACCAAGCGGGTATGGTGGCTGCAAACGTATTGTTAGGTGATGAACAGATTTGTCACACTCAAGATTTCGTTAACTTAAGTGCAAATCAAATCATCGTCGATATTCGCAATCCTGGTGAATTAACCACTGCAGGGGCTATTGATGGCGCGATGAATATGCCACTGCCACAACTGCGTGACCGACTTAATGAGCTTCCAAAAGACAAAGAGTTATTGGTATTCTGTCAGGTTGGTTTACGTGGACATGTTGCTTATCGCATGCTCACTCAACACGGCTTTAAGGTGCGTAACCTCACGGGCGGTTACAAAACCTTCCAAATGGTCAACGCTCGCTTTTAACTTAAGAGTCACTAAAACAAAAGCAGCAACAAAAAACCAGCCCGCAGGCTGGTTTTTTATTATTACTCAATATTGGCCCAAGCCAACAAGGGCGATTACGCTTGTGGGCGCATCGCTGGGAATAAAATCACGTCACGAATGGTATGAGTGTTAGTGAATAACATCACTAAACGGTCGATACCAATACCTTGACCCGCTGTTGGCGGTAAACCGTGCTCAAGGGCTGTGATGTAATCTGCATCGTAGAACATAGCTTCGTCATCGCCTGCATCTTTTGCATCGACTTGTGCTTTAAAGCGGTTGTCTTGATCTTCTGCATCGTTAAGCTCGCTAAAGCCGTTAGCCACTTCACGACCACCAATAAAGAACTCAAAACGGTCGGTAATGAAATCGTTGTCATCGTTACGACGTGCAAGCGGTGAAATGTCTGCTGGGTAACCGGTAATGAACGTAGGTTGCATTAACTTAGGCTCTGCGGTTTCACCAAAAATTTCTTCTAGTAACTGGCCACAAGTCCAGAATTTTTCTAGCTTGATGCCTAAGCTCTTCGCTAAATCACGCATAAACTCAACGTCTTTCACTTGCTCGTAGGTCATTGCTTGAATGGTAGCGTTATCTGGATTGTACTTTTGAATGGCTTCTAACATGCTTAAACGCGCATAAGGGCCACCAAAGTCAACAGTGTGCTCACCGTATGGCATTTGTGCACTGCCTAATAATTCAATGGCGATTGAACTGAGCATCTCTTCAGTTAGGTCCATTAAATCTTTGTAATCAGCGTACGCCATATAGAATTCCATCATGGTGAATTCAGGGTTATGACGTGGTGATAAGCCTTCGTTACGGAAGTTACGGTTAATTTCGAACACACGTTCAAAACCACCAACCACTAAACGCTTAAGGTATAGTTCTGGCGCGATACGTAAATACATGGCCATGTCTAACGCGTTGTGATGAGTGACAAATGGACGTGCAGATGCACCACCAGGAATAACATGCATCATTGGGGTCTCAACTTCCATGAACTCTTTTTTGATCATGAAGTTACGAATAGCAGCAACCACTTTAGAGCGCATAACAAATGCATTGCGCGAGTCTTCGTTAACAATTAAGTCAACATAACGCTGGCGGTAACGTGTTTCTTGATCAGTTAAACCGTGGAATTTTTCAGGTAATGGACGCAATGCTTTTGTCAGCAGTTGGTATTCTTCCATATTGACGTACAAGTCGCCTTTGCCAGATAAATGCAACTGACCTTTAACACCAATAATGTCACCAATATCTAAACCTTGGTAACGTTCTTTTAAATCACCCTGTACTGATTTATCCGCATACGCTTGAATACGGCCAGACACGTCTTGAATCACTAAAAATGGACCACGCTTAGCCATAATACGGCCAGCTATACTGGTTTGAAAACCTAGCGCTTCTAGTGCTTCTTTAGTTTGCTCACCATATTGCGCCTGAAGCTCAGCCGCTTTATGGCTACGTTGCCATGTATTTGGGTGAGCATTGGCTGGGCAGTCTGTGCGGATGTGTTCTAATTTAGCGCGACGCTCTGCAATCAGTTTGTTTTCATCTTGTACGTGTTCGGTCATGTTATATTCTCGCGTTTACTCGCCACACTGTGATGCATGGCGAAAAAGTTAATTGTTAAAGTCCTGATTTTAGGCTGGCTTCAATAAACTTATCTAAATCACCATCCAACACAGATTGAGTATTACGATTCTCAACCCCTGTACGTAAATCTTTAATGCGTGCATCGTCTAATACGTATGAACGGATTTGACTGCCCCAGCCAATGTCTGATTTAGCATCTTCAGCGGCTTGTTTATCGGCGTTTTGCTTGTGCATTTCTAACTCGTATAACTTAGCTTTTAATTGCTTAAAGGCTGAGTCACGGTTTTTATGTTGCGAACGGTCGTTTTGACATTGCACCACGGTATTGGTTGGCAAGTGAGTAATACGCACCGCAGAATCGGTTTTGTTAACGTGCTGACCACCCGCACCAGAGGCGCGATAAGTGTCAATACGTAGATCAGATGGGTTGATCTCGATTTCAATGTCGTCGTCAATTTCTGGGTAAACAAACACCGAGCAAAAAGACGTATGACGTTTACCTGATGAGTCAAACGGCGATTTACGCACTAAGCGGTGTACGCCCGTTTCGGTGCGCATCCAGCCAAATGCATACTCGCCATTAAATTTAATGGTTGCGCCTTTAATACCCGCAACATCACCATCGGTAACTTCCATTAATTCTGGGCTGTAACCATGGGCTTCGCCCCAACGCAAATACATGCGCAATACCATATTGGCCCAATCTTGAGCTTCAGTACCGCCAGAACCAGATTGAATATCCAAGTAGCAATTTGAGGCGTCATTTTTACCTGAAAACATCCGACGGAATTCTAAATCAGCTAAACGAGCATCTAGGGTTTTTAATTCAGCGGCTGCATCGTTGAAGGTTTCTTCGTCGTCTTCTTCGATGGCTAATTCAAGCAGCCCTTCGATATCTTCAAGGCCTGCATCCATATCATCAATGGTTTTAACAACGGCTTCAAGTGCAGCGCGTTCTTTACCTAAAGCCTGGGCACGCTCAGGCACGTTCCATACTTCAGAACTTTCAAGCTCTCGACTGACTTCTTCTAAACGTTCACTTTTAGCAGCGTAGTCAAAGATACCCCCGAAGTAGCTCAGTACGTTCAGCAAGCTCTTTGATTTTGAATTTTACCGGATTAACTTCAAACATGAATATTCAACTTAAATTAGCGGTTAACAAAAAGGTGCAACGGCGCATTTTACCCCATGACACGCGCTAAACCTAGACCGAAAGGCCGATTATTAACAAACAAATGACGAATAAATTTCAGCAACCCAATCGTTTTACCAACCCGCTTTTTTGCATAAAAAATGAACTCACCTGGAGTTCATTTTTGTGTGCCATAAACCCTATGTGTTATGACATTAAATTTTAAACTGGCCTACCAACTTAGCTAAGGTTTGCCCTTCATTGGCAACATCTTTACAGGCTCCAGAAGCGTCTTGACTGGCGGCTAATAACGAGTTAACAATTTCTTGTACTGAATTGACATTGCGATGAATTTCTTCTGTCACAGAACTCTGCTCTGTCGCCGCAGTCGCGATTTGAGTACTCATATCACTAATACTGGTAACCGATGAGGTGACCGCGCCTAGGCTTTCAGAGATTGCACGTGACGATTCAACCGAACTTAAACAGCTGGTTTGACTATCTTGCATGGTCTGCACTGCTTTGGTCATTAATTTATGCAATTGCGATAACATATCGTTAATTTCTACCGTGCTACTTTGTGTGCGGCTAGCGAGGTTTCTGACCTCATCAGCAACAACCGCAAAGCCACGCCCTTGCTCACCGGCACGGGCCGCTTCAATGGCAGCATTTAACGCCAGTAAGTTAGTTTGTTCAGCAATGCCACCAATCACACTTAATACCGAATTAATTTTTTGCGATTGCTCACTTAACGATTTTACGTCTGCTGCGGCATTGTCGATTTGCTTCATTAGGTTAGACACTTCAGTTAATGAGGTATCAACACACTCTTGCGCCTTGGTAACATTGTTTGATGCTGTATGCGTTGCATCTGCCACCATACTAGTATTGTGGGCAACATCATTTGCTGTTGCCGACATTTCAGTAATTGCGGTTACAATTTGATCAATTTCATTGTTGTGACTGTATAGTTGCTCAGTCATTGAAACCGTTTGACCACTGATACTTTGCGCACCGTGCTTAACCCTATCTGTCGCACCAGCAACATCACTAATAATATGCTGCAGCTTGTCGACAAATAAATTAAAAGCGCTACCTAGCTGGCCAATTTCATCTTCACTGGTCACATCTAAACGCTTGGTTAAATCGCCTTCACCTTTAGCTATGTCGTTAAGGGAATTAGCCATATTTTGGATCGGCACAACTAGCTTGTGCGCCATAACAACAACCACAAATGCGGTAATACCTGTTAAGCCGAGCGCCATCAGCAAAAACATCAACGCCTTGTTATTCATGCGCTCTGCTTTTTCATCATGAAACTTGGCAATGGCTTGCTCTATATCGTCAATATAAGCACCAGTACCCAACATCCAGTTGGTATTAGGCACCATAACGGCATAACCCAGTTTTTCGATTAACTGTTCAGTGCCTGGTTTTTTATAAAAGTAGGAAAATATGCCATCACCAGATTTTGCAGCATTTAATAACCCAACAATAATTTTGGTGCCATTGGGGTCAGCCATATCGATTTTATTTTGGCCTTCGAGCTCAGGCATAGTGGCATGGAAAATATTTTTTCCAGTATCATCGTATATAAAGAAATAACCTGCGCTACCAAATTTCAAACCGCGTAATGCTTGGTTAACGTCACCTTTGCTACCCAAGGCGAGTTGATACTCAACAACGCCTTGGGCTATTTCAGTTGCTTCTGCGAGTTGGGTTTTTCTTTCTGTAATTAACTCCCCACGAAATTGAGCAATATCATTTTCTAAAGACTTGCCTTCATTCACATAAAATAGACCCAACAATACAGCTAAAATTAACGACAAAGGGATTAATGACAACCCCAAAAGTTTATTGCGAAGGGAGGATTTGGGCATAGCAGTCAGCCTTTTGTTGTAATAATCTATTCAGTATAGATGTTTACAACATCTAGCCAAACTTTGCACATGAATTAAGTGAAACGTGTCGCAAAAACAACCACATTAAAATAACACTATATCAATGTGAGTATGGCGCCCAAAGAGGCAAAACCGATAACAAGCCAAACAATACCCAGCTTAAACACTTTTAATATACTAAAGCCAATAACCACCATGGCCATATCTACAGGCATTTTCACCGCACTGGTAAATACTGGCTGATACAAGGCAGCTAGCAATAGCCCGACTACGGCGGCATTGACCCCAGCTAATGCACCAGCAATGTGAGGACGCTGACTGATTGAATGCCAACTTTTTAGGCCTACTAACATGAGTAAAAAACCCGGTAAAAATATCGCCAAGGTAGCCACAATAGCGCCGAGTATAGGAGATTCTAGCCACATGTCTGCACCTAAAAAGGTGGCCAGAGTAAACATAGGCCCTGGTATGGCCTGAGCAAGCGCATAGCCTGTCAAAAATCTATCTGGGGTAATGTATTCGCCCACGCTGGCTTCTAGTAACGGCAGCACCACATGACCACCACCAAACACGAGACTACCAACTTGAAAAAACTGCGCAAAAACTTGCCACAAACTGTCATCTTGGCCAATTAAAAACAGTGAACTACTTAAACACAAAATAAACAAAATAAGCCAGGGGTAATCAAGCGAGATGGGTGGGTTTTCTGGGACAATATCTTCACCGCGAGTGAGGACTATGACCCCCACTATGGCCGCCACAATTAATACGCCAATTTGCATTAGCATTGATGGCAAAAGCATAATGGCAACCGCTGTGGCTGCCATTAACACTTTAGCGGTTTTACGCTGACAAAACTGACTAAACATGGACAATGTCGCGTCTGCCACTACCACAACTGCAAGCAATTTTAAACCGTGGATCAATCCTTGTACTGCGGTAATCTCTAACCATTGTGCACTGGTAACGGCCAACAAAAATAACAGTAAAAAAGACGGTAAGGTAAAGCCTAAAAAGGCCGCTAAGCCGCCTAATAAGCCACCCTTATGATAACCAATAGCAAAACCAACCTGGCTAGACCCTGGCCCAGGCATAAACTGACTTAAGGCGACAAAACTGGCGTATTGCTTGCCGTCAAGCCACTGTAAATCGTCAACAAATGCTTTTCTAAAATAGCCAATATGTGCAGCCGGACCACCAAAACTGATTAAGCCTAACGCTAAAAAACGACTGAATATCTGCCACATTACCCGCATCCTTTTTATATAGAAAAATCATGTTATGACATAAAAGTGACAATTTTATGAACAAGGCCATTAGGCTAAGACGTTGTGTTGCCTTTATAAACGTCGATAACGCCAAAAAGCATGCTCAACCTAAAACATTGATTTTTTACTTACAACTTTTCTAGCATGACTAATACTTCAAAATGGTCCGTGTGCGCAAACATATCAAATAGCTGCACCTTGGTGATTTGATACCCTGAAATTAGCGCCAAATCACTGATCAATGAGTTAGGGTTGCAACTCGAGTAGACTATAGCCCTAGGCGCAAATTCGCTTAATGAACGGCACAACGCCTCACCTAAACCGCGTCTAGGGGGGTTGACGATAATTAAATCTGGTTTATCTTGCGAAGCTTGCCCTTGAGCAAAGGTTGTTGAGTCTAGTGCACTGAAATCAACATTGGTTAACCCCATTTTTGCAGCCGACATTTTAGCGCATTCAATCGCCTCGGCCTCTATTTCAATACCCGTTAAGCGTATATGTTTGTCGGCACAATGCAGACCAAATCCCCCCACACCACAAAACAAATCCCATATATAGCTTGGGTTAAATTCTGCCACCCATTCACGGGCGGTTTGATATAGCTGTGATGCTACCTCTGGATTGGTTTGAAAAAAGCTCTTAGGGCGTATATACAGCGGTACATGATTAAATTGCTCTTCTAACCGCGTCGCTTCAGTTAAAAAGATTTCTTGCTCGCCTTCTAATATCGCCATATGCACAGGTTGTATATTAACAGACACCAACGCTATAGCTGGAAACTCCTGTAAAAGCTGCGGTAACTCGCGTTCAATCCTAGCTATCGCTTGTTCGCTGCGCATCACAAAGCGCAACATAAACTGCCCTTGTTTTTGGCTGCGTGTCAGTAAAATATACTTAAGTTCACCCTTGGCTTTGTCTACCCGATACGGCGGTAGCCCTGCTTGCTGCACAAAACGCTCTAATCGATGCAGCAGCGTTTGCATATCATGCGGATACAAGCTGCAATCACATAAACTAACAGCCTCACCTTGTGGGTTAACCAAACCTAAAATGGGTTGATGTGCTGCACCTAACGCCACCATTTTTGCCTTGTTACGAAAACCAGACTCAGCGCTCAATACTGGCGGCAGCCATTTTTGGACCTTTAACTCACCAAACAACTTAATAAGATGCTGTTGCTTTGTGTCAATTTGCTGTGCCATTGGCTGCACAATATTACGACATGATAAGCAATCACCTCGTTGAAAATATTCACATTTCACAGCTTGTTGCCTCACCTGAGTTAAGCATGGCAAAAGCGTGATCACACAATTGTTTTAATTGCGCTAACTCCTCCAATGTCCCCCCGACTTTACAGCGCATTTGCTCAGGAATGGATAACGCCTGTTGGTGTAATTGTCGGCCAGCATCTGTCACGTGCAATACCCGCACTCGCTCATCTAATTCACTGCGGCCACGACTAACTAACTCTTTTGTCTCTAATCGCTTTAGGAGTGGCGTTAAGGTACCAGAATCAAGATGCAGTTTTTCACCTAAGGTTTTTACGCTAATACCTGGCTCTTGCCATAACACCATCATCACGAGGTATTGCGGATAGGTCAGTGATAACTCATCGAGCAACGGCCGATAAGCTCGGATCATTGCATTAGTGGCACTATAAAGTGAAAAGCACACTTGGTTTTCTAGTGCTAATGGGTTGGCAGCATTTTTAGTAGACATTGGCTTTACTCAACTAACAAATAATCATAGCTATAGTTTATTAAGCATGAATTATATCACACATTAATTGCGCGCAATGTAATACCTATCAATATGCGCTATAATTCTTAATGTTCAAGTTTTGCTCAATGGTGCCGATAAAGGTAAACGACGTTAAAACTAGAGGATAAATGATGTCAATCAGTGTAAATGCTCCATCATCAATGCCAACAACTATTGATTCAGGTAACAGTTTGAAAGTAGCTGTAATGGCAAAAGAACAGCAAAAAGTAGAAGGCCAAATGGCGCTACAATTAATTGAAGCAGCTGCGCCTGCACCACAGCCCGTAGGTAATAGTGGTCATAACATTAATACCACCGCATAAAGAAAACATGCATAAAAAACCTAACAATTAATGCTAGGTTTTTGTTTTAAATAAATTTAAGTTTAGTAACGTAACCACTTTAGTGCATCATTTTGGTCTTCAAAATACTTCATTTCACCTGACATAAACCAGCTGCCCATTTTGGCCGCCCACTCTTGCCAGTGTTTATTACCTAAAACAGCAACACGTTCAAATTCGGACTGGTGTTTTAACCCTAATTGCAAGTCGTCCCATGCAGCACGTAGCTCCCAACCTTCAAGCTCAGTGGCATCTAACAATAAGCTCACTTTAGGCTGTTCAACTTGGCTAAGGGCGCCTTCAAGCATTGGCGTAATCACCAGATAATCGTCGTGGGTTAAGGTTCCTACGGCTTTTATCGTCACAAAAAAGACATTCTCGATACGGTTTATGCCTATCGATAAACCGTGTTTTTTAATACTCATACCCACTCCCTAGTAAAAAACCAACACCTGAGTTTATATTTTAACCAATACGAGTATGTAGAATGTGGTTAACTGCACAAAATATTCAATTAACAAACAAAACGGTGCTACAAAATAGCAGCGAAAATGGGCATGACTTAATAGATTAATGTTGCAATACCAAGCAGTGCAAAAATCAGCGCACAACCTCGATGAATAAGTGCCATAGGTAACTTGTTCGCACTAAAATGCCCTGCTAACACCACAGGCACATTGGCAATGAGCATACCTAACGTAGTGCCAATAACAACCCAGGTCAGCGACTGATACTTTGCCGCAAGAACCACTGTGGCAATTTGGGTTTTATCACCCATTTCAGCAATAAAAAACAAAATAAATGTGGCGCCAAATGCCCCAAGTTTATAAAAACGATTATCGTCATCGTCGATGTTATCTGGAATAAGCACCCATAAAGCAATAGCAAAAAAACAACCTGCTACAACATATTGAGACCATTGAGGATCTATCCAGTCTATCGACCACTGACCAAACCATGCAGCAATAAAATGATTAATTAAAGTCGCAAGTAAAATGGCACTAATAATGGCCGATTTATTGCTAAAACGGATAGCGAGAAGCAATGCGAGTAATTGTGTTTTATCGCCGATTTCAGCAATGGCAACAGAGAAAGTAGAAGTGAGTAATGCGTCCAATGAAAATATCCCAGGGGTAAATGACAACTAAGCACAAGCCTCCGCATACCCCTTGATGCAGTGATCGTGCTTAGGTCTCGCTGGGTAAACATCACCAATTTACAGTGTGTTACTGTCTGCACCATGGCATGAGGCCAATTATGTTGATACAGACACCTTGCATACGGCATTACGCACGGCAAGATTAGCTACTCCCCTAAAACGAAGGGCATTATAACCGCTTGAACAGTTTGTTCAATCAAGATTTTTTACATTGTAAATTTAACGACCCAATTAAAACACACCGACAGTAACGCCGTAATGCTACACTATTGCAAAAATGACGTGTAAAATAGTTTAGCTTAATGTTATGTAATTGTTTATAAACACAGCTGTTAGCCTTTAACTATCGAAGATCCTTGCCTGCTCTGTCACCCTTCTGCTAATGTCCGACACTATTAAAATAATAATTAGGCAGGACATTTGTCGTGAAATTAAAAACCTTAGGTTCTATTTCTATTGTTGCGGGAACCGCTATTGGTGGAGGCATGCTCGCTTTGCCTTTGGCTACTGCGGCACTAGGAATTATCCCCGCATTAATATTGTTAGTCGTCATTTGGGCTATTTCAGCGTATACCTCTTTACTAATGCTAGAAATAAACCTACGTAGCGGTGTCGGTGATAACGTGCATGTAATTACCGGTAAAACCTTAGGCAAAGTTGGACAACTTATTCAAGGTGGCTCATTTTTAAGCTTATTATTTGCCTTAACTATGGTTTATTTGATGGGCGGTTCATCTTTACTTGAAACCCGCTTAGAGCCTATCGGCATTAATATGAGTAACCAGGTTGCGGTAATATTATTCACAGTGTTTTTTGGTGGTCTAATCGCCATTGGCGTTAAATGGATTGATAAAATATCGCGTATTTTATTTACCGCTATGGTGTTGTTATTGGCTGTCGTTGTCAGCTTTTTGCTGCCTGATGTTAATCTACTTTCAGCGCTAAATAATTACTCAACAACTGTTGCCTCAGGCGATGCTCTGCAGCAACTTTGGTTAGCAGCCATACCTGTGGTGTTTACATCTTTTGGTTTTCATGTGTGTATTGCAACCATAGTACGTTACCTTGATGGTGATGCTGTATCGTTAAGAAAAGTACTCCTGATTGGCTCTACTATCCCTTTAGTTTGCTATGTTTTATGGTTACTGGTTACTCTAGGCTCTTTAGGCGGTGAGGCGGTGCATAGCTTTGGTGGTTCACTGCCTAAATTGGTGGCGGCATTACAAGGTCTTGTTCAATCTAGCATTATTAGTCAGGCCATTGATCTGTTTGCTAACCTTGCATTAATTACCTCTTTTTTAGGGGTAACCATGAGCTTGTTTGATTATGTCGCTGAACTCACCCGTGCCAGAGATGACGTTGCTGGCCGCGCTAAAACCTGGTTAATCACTTTTGTGCCACCACTTTTATGCGCGCTTTACTATCCAGATGGCTTTTTCCAAGTACTTGGGTTTGCGGCTATACCACTTGTGGTGATGATTATCTTTTTACCCATCGCCATGGCGCTCAAACAGCGCGCTCAATTATTGGGTGGTTACCAAGTATCAGGTGGTACATTCGCACTAACCATTACCGGATTATTAGGCGCTCTTATTGTATTTGCACAGCTTATGGTGGCGCTCGGTTAACCCAAGCGGTTAATGATTTGTAAGCGAGTTTTTCAGCCGCTATCATGCAGTAACAACTTTTGTTAAAGTCAGGCCTTGCCTGACTTTTTGCTTTTATGCATCACCATAACATACCGAAAAATGGACTAAATATAATGAAAAAATGGTTATTAACTGCCGCCATCGCCGCCAGTTTTGGCGCTTCTGCTGATGAAGGGATGTGGCAACCACATCAATTACCAGCCATGGCTGACGAACTGAAAGCAAAAGGCTTAGAAATAAGCGCAGACTCTATTTCAAAACTAACAGAATTCCCAATGAATGCAGTAATAAGCCTAGGTGGCTGTACCGCATCATTTGTTTCACCTAAAGGGTTAGTTGTCACCAACCACCACTGTGCTTATGGCGCAATTCAGTACAATTCAACGCCAGAAAAAAACCTGCTTAAAGATGGTTTTTTAGCCAAAACATACGTAGAAGAATTACCTGCCACACCTGGCTCGCGAATATTTGTCACTGAAGAAGTCACCAATGTGACTGACAAAGTCACCGCAGGCCAAATGGATAAAGTCGGCAATGACTTTTACAAAGGTATTGAGCTGCAACAAAAAACCTTAGTGGCTGAGTGTGAACAACAAGAAGGTTATCGCTGCCAGGTGTATAGCTTTCACGGCGGTTTAGAATATTACCTTGTCAAACAGCTTGAAATTCGCGATGTGCGTTTAACCTATAACCCTGCAGCCAGCGTAGGCAAATACGGCGGCGATATCGATAACTGGATGTGGCCTCGTCATACCGGTGACTTTTCATTTTATCGTGCTTATGTATCTAAAGAAGGCAAACCGGCTGACTTTAGCAAAGACAACGTCCCATATGAGCCAAAAAGCTTTTTAAAAGTGTCAGCCAAAGGCGTGAGTGAAGGCGATTTTGTGATGGTTGCAGGTTACCCTGGTCGCACTAACCGTTACCGCACAGCAGATGAAGTAAGCAACCAATTTAACTGGGCGTACCCTGAAGGGCAAGTGCTACAAGCGCGCATGATCGACATTATTAAAGACACTGCACCAGAGGGCAGTGACGAGCGCATCAAGTACGAAAGCTTAATCGCTGGTTTAGCTAACTATGCTAAAAACTTCACTTCTATGATTGAGTTTTATGGTAAATCAACCATGTTAGCCGATCGTCAAAAAGTGGAAAGCGACCTTGCAAACTGGATAAGCAAAGATACCAAACGCCAGCAACAATATGGTGAAACCTTAGCAAACCTTGAGCAACTCGTTGCCAAAAGCCAACAAAACCAAGAACGTGACATTCTCCTTAGTTATATTGGTTACACCACCATGGTGCCAACAGCCCGAAGCTTGTACCGTTTAGCCAATGAAAAAACCCTAAACGATATGGCACGTGAACCTGGTTATCAAGATCGCGACATGACAAACTTTACCTCAAGTATGGAGCGAATCGACCGTCGATACGCTGCCAGTGTTGATAAAGCGTTATTAGCAGATTTACTGACTCGCTATGCGGCATTACCTGCAGAGCAGCGCATTGCATCATTAGATAAAGCATTTGGTATTACCGATAAGTTTGATGCCAAAGCCTTAGCGAAAACCCTCGACAAAATGTATGCAAAAACCAAACTTGACGATAAAGACACTCGTTTAGCCTGGATGAATAAATCGGTTGCTGATTTTAAAGCATCAAACGATCCCTTTATCCAATTTGCAGTACAAACCTATGACGCTGACATGGCGCTAGAAAAAGCCAAAAAGCAATTAGAAGGCGATTTAATGAAAGTGCGTCCACAGTACATGGATGCCATCATTGCCTACAACCGTGAGTTAGGTAAACCCGTTTATGCTGACGCAAACTCAAGCTTACGAGTAACTGTAGGTAACGTAAAAGGATATATGCCACAAGATGGTTTACAGGCCGTACCTTTTACTCGCCTAGAGGGCTTATTAGCTAAAGATACTGGAGTTGATCCATTTGATGCACCAGCTAAACAACTTGAACTGATTAAGCAAAAGCAATATGGCGATTACTACGTTAAAGCCATTGACTCTGTACCGGTTAACTTTTTATCGACCCTCGATACTACAGGCGGTAACTCGGGATCACCTACCTTAAATGGTCGTGCTGAACTTGTTGGATTATTGTTTGATGGTGTTTATGAGAGCATTATTGGTGATTGGGGTTACGACGCTCAAAGCAATCGTTCTATTCAAGTAGATAGCCGCTACATGCTATGGGTGATGAAATATTTAGATAATGCTGACAACCTATTAGCTGAAATGGATATCGCTAAATAGCCCTTTTATCAACTCAGCGACGTTAACCGAGTTGCTTTAACTAAGTTGCTGTAAACTCAATAACTCTGCGGCCGATACTGGCCGCATTGTTTTTTCTGGCAAATCATCTAAACACACTGTCATGAGCTTTGTTCTCAGTAAATCAATCACCTTAAATCCCAACGCCTGACACATTCGGCGTATTTGACGATTTAGCCCTTGAGTGAGCACAATTTCAAAGGTTGTAGGGTTAATTAAGCTTATGCTACATGGCCTTGTTTGCACCTTGCCATAACTCACCCCTCTGGCCATATCATTTAAAAATTGGCTGGTTAACGGTTTATCGACCTGCACTACATAGGTTTTTGTGTGATGAAAATCTGGGTGCATTAAGGCTTGAGTAAGCTCGCCATCATTGGTTAACAGTAATAAACCGCGTGAGTCTTTATCTAAACGCCCAGCAGGATACAATCTTGGCGAGTGAGGCAAGACGTGGATCAAACTGCTTGGATCGTTAATCAATAACCGGCAATCCACACCTACGGGCTTATGATACAACCAATATTGCTTTTCTTGCTGCGCCAAAATAGGCTGCCCATCAACACAAATATTGAGATCCAACAGCGGATCGACTCGCTCAGTATGCGTGGCAAGATGCTGATTAATCGTCACACGGCCGGCATCAATCAGTCTAGCCGACTGACGTCGTGAAGCCACACCACACAAAGCCAGATAGTGACTAATACGAACTAATGCCATCGCTAAACATATGCCTTACTATAAAAAGTTATCAGTAGTTTTCTAACCAGCTATAGGCCACTTTTTGTTGCTCTTTGATGGTTTTCATCATGTGAAAACTCAAACAAACACACCATAAAATATTGGCCTGCGTTAATGACCACATAGCAAGAGAAACCGAACAAAAGTGAGGAAAAGGATTTAAACAGGCTGGAAAGTCGAGCTGGCTCCAATCTAATAGCGCCATTAACGCGCCGCCGCTTATTAACGCCAATACGGTTAACATCAGCATACGCCTACTCATGGTGCTACCCGGTTTGAAGTAGTCCAATACACACACACAATGCAGCAAAACAGAACTGAATAAATAGAGTGTGGACACTTTACGATGAGTGTCTAAAAAATTAACTGGGAACACTCCCATTAAAATAATGCTGAGGCCAACCACGAACCCCACAACAGCCAAATAACGGCTTAGACCATCTTGATAGGTATTAAACACCGCCACCATGGCTAACAACAAACATGAACCACCCGCCAGTAAAGACAAATTAAAAACCACGGCTAAGGGTGAGTTCATATAATCGCCTAATGTGTCTGGGCGGATCATTAACATATTGAGGCTAAAACCACCGGTTTCGGCCAATAACGCACTGCCAACACCAAATGAACAAATCATCGCTGTAGCTAAAGACATAAACACGATTACAAGGTGTAAATCATAATTTCGAGTTTTTGATATCACCTGAACACGCTTATGCTAAAAAAGGGATGCAAATGTTAACCTGTTATCGGCTAAATTTAAAGCATAACAACATGCCCAACCGTTTGGGGTTGGGCATGCTTGTATTAATTATAAAATGAAACTTGTTACTTATTACGTTCGCTTACGCAAAATCACAATTGCCACGGCCGTAACGGCTAACACCATGCAATACCATGCGTTTGAGATTGCAGTTAATGGGCTAATGGTAAATACCGATGCTATCAGCAATGCCTGGGCACCATGAGGGATTAACCCTTGAATAATACAGGCAAAAATATCCAAAATACTGGCAGCGCGTTTAGGTGTTACGCCATGTTTTTCAGCGAGCTCTTTAGCAATATCACCCGTAACAACAATCGATACCGTATTGTTAGCCACACAGGTATTCGTTGCGGCAACAATGGTCGCCATGCCTAATTCTGCAGCACGACTTGACGCCTCACCGTTGGCTTTTGAAAATCGACGAATTAACTTTTCAATTAATTGGCTTACAAATGTTAAGCCACCTTGCTGTTGCATCAACGCAGCTAAACCACCGACCAACATCGACAGGATAAAAATTTCCTGCATGTTAGTAAAACCGGTGTAAATATCGTTACCCATTTGAATAACGGTATATTCTGAAGTGAACACGCCTGTTGCGCCGGCAAGAACAATCCCCAAAGACAACACAACAAATACGTTAAGCCCGGCAACAGCAAGCACTAAAATCGTTAAATATGGAACCACTTTCAGCAAATCAATATCTTGAGCAACAATGTCGGCCTGCCCCTGACCGGCAAGGGCAAATAACACCAAGGTGATGATTGATGCTGGAATAGAAAAGACTAGGTTTTCACGAAACTTATCTTTCATATCACAACCTTGTGTGCGAGTTGCCGCAATGGTGGTATCTGAAATAATCGATAAGTTATCGCCAAATAACGCACCCGACATCACAGCACCTGCCATTAATGCGTAATCAATCTGAGCCTGATCTGCAACACCTAAGGCTACTGGCGCAACGGCTGCAATAGTGCCCATTGAGGTACCCATAGAAGTGGCAATAAATGCTGCTATCACAAAAAAGCCCGGCAGTAACAAATTTGACGGAATAAATGATATGCCTAACGCGACGGTAGCATCTACACCACCGGTGGCTTTGGCCACGGCTGCAAAAGCCCCCGCAAGCAAATAAATTAAACACATCGCAATGATATTGCTGTGGCCAATGCCTTCAATAAAGGTTTCAATGGCCTGGTTAATCTGCTGTTTAGACAGCAATACCGCCAGCACGATTGCCGGTAAAATTGCGATAACACTTGGTAATTGATAAAACGCATAATCAACACCCTGGCTTTGAAAATACAAGCCAGCGCCAATGAATAAACCTAAAAATACAAATAAGGGTAATAACGCCACAAACGAAGCAGGACTTTTAGCAACTGTCGTAGGTGATTGATTTGTTGTGGTCAAAGTAATCTCTCTTTATCTTAACGATTAGGGGTTGTCGGATGAGAAAAGCGAGTACGACACAATCTCGGTCATGGTTATAATTTAGTGGCGCTAAGGCACAAACTAAATACTGCAGTCACATCATAACAAGTTGTGGCAAGAATAAGAGAACTTATTAACCATGTCAATCTAGACGTCTAGACTTCTTTGCTGCCATGATAAAATTTAGTCTAAAAGCGAACAATTGCTACAACTTTGCTACATTTATTTATCCAGTTAACGCCATTTTCAGACAATAATGTGATTAATACCAATAAGTTTAGCCAGCCTTCCTTATCAGCAAGCAAGTAACGCCATAAACGATGCGTAGGCCACATACTCTTACGAGGTGTGTTCTGAAAAGTGATTAAACTTAATCGACGCTGAAATTAATTAGTCAAAAGCAGCTATAGCCTAAGGCGTGATACCTAATAAGGCATGAGTTGATTCGGCAAAATGGGGACTAAAATCAAACAAGGCTTATAACAACATCAATTTCCTTTACCGCATTAATAAATCTCAGATCTAGATAACAAAAAGCCCACATAACAGTGGGCTTTTGTTACACAATCAGCTTATTACTCGTCGGCATCACCTAACGACAACAAGGTTGCATTACCACCGATAGCGGTAATGTTATTGGTGCGTGTTTTTTCAGTGACAAAACGGGTTAAATAGTGAGGGCCACCCGCTTTTGGCCCAGTACCAGATAAACCTTGACCACCAAATGGCTGCACACCAACCACTGCACCAATTTGGTTACGGTTAATGTACACGTTACCCACATTCACTTTATCGGCTAACGATAATGCATGGCCTTCATTGCGGCTGTGGATCCCTAAGGTTAAACCAAAACCTGTACTGTTGATTTCATCAATCACTTTAGCTAAATCGCCAGCCTTGTAACGAATCACATGTAAAATAGGACCAAAGTGCTCTTTTTCAAGTAACTTAATTGAGTCGATCTCAACCGCAGTAGGCGCCACAAAGTGACCGTTTTCAGTGCCCTCTGGCAACTCAAGCTTGTTAATCAATTTACCTACCTGGGTAATATGATCAATATGCGCATTTAAGTTCGCTTTGGCCGTTGCGTCAATCACAGGGCCAACATCGGTTTTCACTGAGCTTGGGTCGCCAATGGTTAATTGCTCCATGGCGCCTTTCATCACTTCAATAACGCGATCTGCTATATCTTCTTGTAAAAACAACACACGTAACGCTGAACAACGTTGGCCTGCACTGGTAAATGATGACGAAACGACATCGTTAACCACTTGCTCTGGTTGTGAAGTAGAGTCAACCACCATGGCATTTTGGCCGCCCGTTTCAGCAATCAATGGAATAATGGCACCATCACGATTTGCCAAAGTACGGTTAATTAATTTAGCCGTGCCTGTTGAGCCAGTAAAACACACACCACCAATGCGTTCATCAGCAGTAATCGCAGCCCCAACAACCGCACCGGTACCTGGTAAAAATTGCAATACATCGACAGGAATGCCCGCCTCATGTGCAAGCTGTACGGCACGGTAACCCACTAAACAGGTTTGCTCTGCAGGTTTAGCAATCACGGTATTACCTGCAGCAAGCGCTGCTGATACTTGACCTAGGAAAATAGCGAGCGGGAAGTTCCATGGGCTAATGCACACAAAAATACCGCGCCCCTGTAAAAATAGCTCGTTTAGCTCGCCTGTTGGGCCAGGAAGCAATTCAGGCTTGCTCATCATCTTTTTAGCTTGTACAGCATAGTAACGACAAAAATCGACCGCTTCGCGCACTTCATCGATACCGTCTTGAATGCTCTTACCTGCTTCACGGGTACACAGTGCAATTAACTCTTCGCGGTTTTCTTCTAATAAATCAGCTAATTTTTGTAGTGCGTTAGCGCGGGTTTCAACTGGCGTACGAGCCCAACCAGCAAATGCAGCGTCAGCGCTTGCAATGGCTTGCTCGATAGCATTAGCATCTGCAAAAGCAACTTTACCCACAGTTAATGATGTATCAAATGGGCTCACAACAGTTTGAACCTCACCGGTTAAGGTGCTGCCATTAACTAATGGACCTGCTGTCCACTGAGTATGACTAAATTTATCTAGTGCAGCAAAAAATGGCCCAGACTCAGAAATAATGTTCATATTTAATCCTTTAGAGTTTTTACGTTCTGCACCAAAAATATCAGCAGGCTTGACTATGTGTTGATTCGCTAACGATTTGTAACCTAATAACGTCACCAGTGGATGTACGACTAAGCTTTCAATTGGCGTGTTGGGGTCTACAAGTTTGTGCACAAACGAGGTATTAGCCCCGTTTTCAAGTAAGCGACGCACTAAATAGGGTAATAAGTCTTTATGAGCACCAATAGGCGCATAAATACGTACTGTTTTAGCGCCGCTTTCAGCAAGCATGGTGTCGTAAAGCTCTTGACCCATACCGTGCAAGCGTTGGAATTCATAAAGACGATCACCTGCCATCGCATCAATACTGGCAACCGTTTGCGCGTTATGAGTAGCAAATTGCGGGTAAATAGCACCACGAGTAGCGTTGGATAACAAATATCGTGCACAAGCAAGATACGACACGTCAGTACCGGCTTTACGGGTATAGAGTGGGTAGCCACCCTCGCCTGCTTGCTGCGCCCATTTCAGCTCACTGTCCCAATAAGCTCCTTTTACTAACCTAACTGGTATTTCATCACCTTGATCTTTCGCCAAGCGCGTTAACCAGCACAATACAGGTAAACATCGTTTAGAATAGGCCTGCACCACAATGCCTAATAACCCCCAACCTTTGGCGGCATCAGACTGATATAACTGCTTAAATAGTTTCAGCGATAACTCAAGGCGATCCACTTCTTCAGCATCAATGGAAATACCAATATTTAGCTCACGGGCCTGTACGATAAGCTTAATGACAGTGTCGTATAATTCGCTTAATACACGGTCTTGGTTAGCCACTTCATAGCGTGGATGTAATGCCGATAATTTGATGGAAATAGTAGGTCTTGGCGAGTCAGATATATCGTATTGTTGCGCACCTAAATCACGTATTGCGTTGCTGTAATCGTTAAAATATTTTTGCGCATCGCTTGCCGTCAGAGCCGCTTCGCCTAGCATGTCATAGCTATGGGTGTAACCTAACTTGCGTTTAGCTTCACTATTTTTAAGGGCTTCAGTTACGTTTTGGCCAAGCACAAACTGCTTGCCCATGATTTTCATTGCAGCCAGCATTGCCTGGCGGATCATTGGCTCGCCGACACGGTTAACTAAACGCTTAATTAAGTTACTTGGCGTACCATCAAGGTTACGATCTAACTTTACAATTCTACCTGTTAACATTAAGCCCCAGGTAGAAGCATTCACCAATAATGAGTCACTCTGATTTAAGTGCTCATCCCATTTAGCACCCGACAATTTGTCTTGGATTAAAGCATCAGCAGTGGCAGCGTCAGGGATCCTTAATAAGGCTTCTGCCAAACACATTAAAATAATGCCTTCTTGGGTTTCTAAACTGTATTGCTGCAAAAAGGCATCAATACCAACCATCAGGCCTTTTTTTTCAAACTGACGAACCTTACTCACGAGCTCATGAGCCCGACGGGTAACCTGTTCAATGTCTTGTTCAGACGATGGTACAAGCTTAATTAATTCAGACAGGTATTGCTCTTCATCAACAATGTAGTTGTTAGTCACTGCGGTAAACAGTTCATCAAGGGTGGCATTGTCGTAGCGGCCGTCTAGTACTTCACTCGCTTTGAACATAGTATTCGCTTCCATCGGGTCAGGTTAAAGATGGTTATGTTGGTGGATAAATGGA
Source organism: Shewanella inventionis (assembly GCF_019931735.1). Lineage (NCBI taxonomy): Bacteria > Pseudomonadati > Pseudomonadota > Gammaproteobacteria > Alteromonadales > Shewanellaceae > Shewanella > Shewanella inventionis. Next base: position 4,559,124 of record NZ_CP082926.1, read on the forward strand.
CACTGTATTCACGAATATTTTATTTTGTATACAATGTACAATGTGATTTTCGACGATTATACATTCAAAATGTGAACTTGCACACATTAGTTGAATCGCTGTGACTGAATGTTTAATTAATCAGGTTAAAGCCCACAAAAAAACCTTGTCTAAATCATTTTTTTACACCCAAAAACAAACATAAAGCATTGATTTAAAACAAATTAACTATCAACCACCAAAATATTAATCTATGAGAAAAATTCATTATAAAAAACCATAAAAAAAGGCCAACGTTTAAATCGTTGACCTTTTATTAGCTATAATTTAGCAGAGAATCGCGATAAGTTTACATCCAGCGATTCTTCTTACGACGCTGTGGACGAGGTAAATACACTAAAATAATACCAACCAGTGCACCTAAGCCGCCAATTAACCCGCCTTGCTTCCATAACTCATAGCGTTGATCATCTTCAGCCTGAGTTATGTTGGCTTGGGCTTCGTCGCGTTGCTTAATCGCAAGCGCTAAAGAGGCTGTCAACTCTGCGACTTTCTCATTAGCCAGCTTTAAATATTCTTCATTATTATCTGTGCTAAATGACTCTTTATTGAGTTGCTCATTCGCTTCTCTTAATTGGGCCTCCATTTCAGGAAAACGCACTCTAAAACTGGGTTTATCAGTCACTAAGCTGGCTAAAACCCAACCTTCTCGACCTTTATGATCAATTATTTGGGTAAAGTCATTTTCTGTGTTATCTAATAGCGTCACAGGCTGACCGGCTTCAATACTGCCGATGATACGAAACTCTGTTCCTGGGCCACCATGAAGATAGGTAAACACATCATCAGAAATATAATTTGGTTCTGCTGGTGCAGCAAAAACACCACTTGGGGCAAGCAGTAAAATAAAAATTGAAAGCAGTCTTAACACGGTAATTTTCCAAACGCTGTAAACTTGTTGTCATGCTATTTATTAAATGCTCTGAATGCAAGAAGGAAGTCATATGACTTCCTTCTTAAATGCATTTAACCATTCATATTTTTACGAATGTGCGCTGCTCAACCGATAATTTAATTAAAGATTGCTTTGATAATGTAGAAAAACACTATCGATAATGCTGCACCAGCAGGTAGAGTGACCACCCAAGACACAACAATATTACGCACCACGCCAATGTTAATTGCCGCAATACCACGCGCCATACCCACACCTAACACCGCACCAACAAGCGTTTGCGTTGTTGAAATAGGTAAACCGGTACCCGAAGCCAATACAACCGTTGAAGCCGCAGCTAACTCAGCAGCAAAACCACGACTTGGCGTTAAGTGAGTGATGTTTTTACCAATAGTTTGCATTACACGTTGGCCAAAAATAGCCAAACCTAACACAATACCCGTAGCGCCTAGTGGTAAAATCCACCAGCTTAATACGGCTTTAGAACCAATAACACCGCCGCTTTCTACCACAGAAACTACCGCTGCTAATGGGCCAATTGCGTTTGCAACGTCGTTTGAACCATGGGCAAATGCCATACAACAGGCTGTTACAACCATTAATATCGCAAATACTTTTTCAACGTTACCAAATTGAGTTTTAAGATCTGCCTTATCACTCATTTTTAAACGGCTAATGGCAACTTTACCAAATACACCAACAGCTACGGCAACCGCTATAGCCAACATGTAGGCTTCAGTTGTTGAAAAATGTAAACCAACGTGTTTTAAACCTTTAGTAATGGTCACGAGTGACATTACAAAACCCGCTAAAGCCATATAAAAAGGCACATAACGCTTAGCATTGGTGAGTGGATCTTCCGTATCAAAAATCAGCTTTTGCACACTTTGGAAAATAATATATGCAATAAAGCCCGAAATCGCAGGCGTGACCACCCAAGAACCCACGATGCCACCTACAGCACTCCATGCAACTGAATCTACGTTTACACCCACCGCGGCAAAACCAACAATCGCACCAATAATTGAGTGTGTTGTCGATACAGGCCAGCCTAATGCAGAGGCAACCACTAACCAAATACCAGCAGCAAGTAATGAACCAATCATACCGTAAACTAATAACTCAGGCGTGTCAGTGAAGAAACTTGCGTCAATAATACCTTTACGGATAGTACTGGTCACTTCGCCACCGGCTAAGAACGCTCCGGCGAATTCAAAAATCATTGCAATAATGATCGCTTGTTTAATAGTAATGGCATTAGAACCTACTGAGGTTCCCATGGCGTTGGCTACGTCGTTTGCGCCAATACCCCATGCCATCAAAAATCCAAATGTTGCCGCAAGCATAATAAGCATTGGGCCATTGGTGACTAATACATCAACCATGTTGTTTCCTTGATAACCTTGTGATTAATTACGAGCTAACATTAGCTCTAGGCGGGAACCGACACGCTCAGCAAGATCTGCTAAACCTCCAACCCATTCGATAATTTTATACATGAACATCACATCAACAGGATTCAAACCTTCTTCTAGTGCATATAACTGACGACGCACTTGAATTTGTAAATCATCTGAATCTTCTTCGATAATATCGAGTTCATTGATCATTTTGGCAACCAACTCAACTTCACGACCACGGAAACCGGTTTCGAGTAAATCGTCGAGCTCGTTAATAGCTTGCTTAGCTAAAGACACGGCATCTAAACAACGTTTAAGATAGGCATCGAAAGCAGCTTGTACAGGCTGAGGAAGGACTAATTGACGGCCGATAACACGACCAGAGATATCTTTTGCAGTGTTCGCAATTTTGTCTTGTTGAGTTAATAACTCAAGCAAGTCAGTACGCTCAACTGGCATGAACAACCCACCTGGTAAAGTGAGGCGGATTTCGCGCTTAAGAGAATCAGCATCTTTTTCCAACAAACTAATTTGTTTGCGGATCTTTATCGCTTCATCCCAGTCACCTGAGGTCGTTGCGTCAAAGAAAGGAATAAGAAGTGAAGCACACTCATTTACTTTGTCGATATGCAGTTCTAAAGGCTTAAGAGGTGATTTTGCAAACACACCTAAAATAGAGTTTACTGGCATTGCCGTTTACCTATTTAATGAATTCCAGTTTGGAAAAAGCGGGCGCATGTTAACCCAAGCGTCCGCATAATGAAACTGTGTTTTTCAATTTATGTCACACAGATTCTCAGTTATCGTTGCTCATTATATATGAAGCGAGCAAGGCTATCCTAAGATATTTTTATTACAACAATGTGACATTATGAACATATTATGACGCATTAATGAACATTTGATGACAATCAGGACAAAAATAAATGGCCGCAGAAATAGAGTTAAAACTTTTTATTCAAAAACAAGATCATGATTTATTGGTAAAAATATTGGATTCATTACCGCGTTCGTCACCTCAAAGACACATTAAACTGACCAATGGATATTTTGATACTCATGACTTACAACTGCGTCGTTGGGATATGGGATTACGTGTTAGAGGCTTTGATGAGCAGCTCGAACAGACCATAAAAACAGCTGGTAGCGTAGTTGGAGGTATTCATTCACGCCCAGAATATAATGTCAGCATTGATCAAAAAAGGCCAAATCTGTCACTTTTCCCGAATGAAATTTGGCCTGTTGGATACAATATTAACGAGGTTAATTCCGCGCTTGAATGCATCTTTGAAACTAACTTCAACCGTCAAACTTGGCACATCAACACGCAAGACAGCATTGTTGAAGTGGCGCTAGATATTGGTGAAATTGTTGCAAACGGCAAAAATGAACCCATTTGCGAACTTGAATTTGAATTACTATCAGGCCAAGCATCCTCTTTATTGCCTTTAGCTATTGAGGTCGCTAAATCAGTTCCTGTGCGTCTCGGTAAAGCCAGTAAAGCACAGCGAGGCTATCAGTTAGCCGGTAAATCTCCAGCCGTTGCAACTTCACCTTTAGACAAGATGCCAACACAAGATGTTAACCAGAACAAAGAGACAATAAAGCATACACTTGCCAATGCTTTAGAGTGTTGGCAACTCATTGAGCAACGCTTAGCCGTGTCATCATTGACACAGCAAGCACCACTTTGGGTACAACTACTTGAGTGTATTGAATTAGTTAAGAGTTCTTTAACGCAACTCCATCACAGTGACAATCAACTTGATACGCTTGTTAATCCGGTTTTAGCTGCAGTAAAAAATGCTGCCGCAGCGTCAACAAGCTCCTCATTGCCCGTGTTATGGCGTCAGCCACAATATGGCCAATTACAATTAGCCATTGTGGCGATGTTATACCAATTCCACTAATTATCTGGTCATTCAGCGGGAATTCTGTGCATTCTAGGCAAGTAATAGGATTGTAGGCATAGTTGCTCTACGTCAAAATCCTATTAAGCAGCATAGAAGGCACAGAAACCCGCCTTGTAGGAGGCGCTCAGACAGTCCATTTCTTTGTTGCATTGCCTTAGAAGGGAATAACCATTATTTCAACAATGCGCCTCAAACTAAACAGTCTGAGCGACTCTGATTGGTCACATAATTAATGGAAGTGGTATTAATGCATTAACCAAGGGCCAGCCTCCTCTACTGGTTAATTTTATAAAGACAAAAAAACAGGAAGGTAAGCCTTCCTGTTTTATGGGGTTATATCAATGTCTATTTTAACCTGAACTCGGAGTGATAGATTAACTCATACTATGAAAAATCAGTATGTTAAACCCCATCACTTTTAAGCTTGAAATACATTTATTATCCAGAGCTGAGGTTATTTAGCTAACGCTTGTTTTACCCGTAGCCCGTAATCTGCATCAGCTTTGGTAAAGTGATCAACCATAGTTTGCTGTACCGCTAGTGTTGCCTGGCTTAAGGTGCCTGCGATGGTATCAACCAAACGGGTTTTCTCTTCTTCACTAAACAGACGATATAAGTTGCCTGCCTGAGTAAAGTCATCCTGATTGTAACGGCTATAACGTGCAGCTTCACCGTCTAAACGTAATGGTGGTTCTGCAAAATCAACATTTTCTGTTAATGGAGCCTGAGTATTAGGGCCATAATTTACACTCGCATCGCCACCTGTTTGGCTGCCTTGATATGGGCACGCTGTTCCTGCCATAGCACCTGCACGTTGATGATGATTCGCTTTTGCAGCATGTGGGCAGTTAACCGGTAGCTGATTGTAGTTAGTACCAATACGATAACGTTGGGCATCCGCATACGAAAACAAACGTGCTTGAAGCATTTTGTCTGGCGACGCCCCGACACCTGGCACTAAGTTGCTTGGAGCTAAAGCCACTTGCTCCACTTCAGCAAAGTAGTTTTGCGGTAAGCGATTTAGCTCAAGTACACCCACTTCAATCAGCGGATAATCACTGTGCGGCCACACTTTAGTTAAATCAAACGGGTTGATGGCATAGGTGTTTGCATCAGCCTCAGGCATAATTTGTACGTTGACTGTCCAACGCGGGAAGTTTGCATCGTTAATAGCCACCACCATGTCACGCTGTGACGAATCAGGATCTATCCCTTTTAATATATCCGCTTGCTCACCCGTTAAATTAACCACCCCTTGCTGCGATTTAAAGTGAAACTTCACCCAAAAACGCTCACCTTTTGCATTCCAAAACGAGAAAGTGTGTGAACCATAGCCGTGCATTTGGCGATAGTTGGCCGGAATGCCACGGTCAGACATCAAAATAGTCACTTGATGCAGCGACTCAGGATTAAGGGCCCAAAAATCCCACATGGCTTGTGGATCTTTTAAATTGGTTTGTGGATGACGTTTTTGAGTATGAATAAAGTCTGGAAACTTAATGCCATCACGAATAAAAAACGTTGGCGTATTATTACCTACAATATCGTGATTACCACGTGCAGTATAAAAACGTAACCCAAATCCGCGTGGATCTCGCTCCGCATCAGCAGATCCCATTTCACCGCCCACTGTCGAGAAACGCACAAATGTTTCTGTTTGCTTACCCACACCATTAAAGTGGTCGGCAATAGTATATTCGCTCAAATCTTTGGTTAAGGTAAAAGTGCCGTATACACCGGTGCCTTTGGCGTGCACAACACGCTCAGGAATACGTTCGCGGTTAAAGTGGGCAAGCTTTTCAATTAAATGCCAATCCTGTAAAAGTAGCGGTCCACGCTCACCTGCCGACAACGAGTTTTGATCGTCTGCTACTGGTGCACCATTTTGACTTGTTAAATAGTTACTTTGATTCATATCTTGCTCCTATGCCTGGTCTGTTAACCACTGCTCAATTAAGTCGTAAACTGTTGCCATGATGATCGTCCTCTCTCAATTCATCATTCGATGGAGTGATATTAGCGACTTGTTGTAATTTGTTATAACGATTAAAACAGATAGGGACAACAGACTTAGCAGATTGAATATATAAATAGTTATTGATAAATCAGATTAGAAGAGACTTTACTGCTAGGGGGACAGCTAAAAGCCAAAATGAGTATTTTGGCTTGATGTTAAAAAATTATGTCAATCAATGTTCTTTTGTTGATGTTGGCTCACGGTAGAGCTTTACAAGGTAATAGATATCAATGAGTACAATAAAAAAATTGACCAAAGCAACAGGGAGCGCATCAATAGCTAAACCATAGGCAACAAATAAGGCTGCCCCAATTAAATTCCACCAGCGTAATTTCTTGATGTCAGACATCATCAGCGAAATAGCAACCACTACAGAAGCCAAATAACCGACCCACTCCCAAAGATTAATACTGTCCATGGATTTTCCTTATATTGATTTGCTTGCCATATCACTGACCATAACCGTCATTACACGCCAAGCATTCGCCATAACTAATAAAGCAAACCAACTTATTGCCATGATAAATATATTTAAAAGTTAAACTTTGATCTGTAACTGATTTCAATAAGATTATCGTGGCGCATTTTTAGCTAGTGTAGTCTATCGCTCAACAACAGCTGCCGTCATACGTGAAATACAGCATAGTTCGCCTGCGCTGTTACGAATTAAAATCTCCCAAACTGAACTACGTTTCCCTAGATGCACAGGCTTGGCTGTGGCGGTAAGTTCACCATTTCGTGAGGCTTTTAAATGATTGGCGTTAATTTCTTGGCCAACACAATAGTAGCGAGTAAAGTCGACCACAAAATTAGCTGCATAGCTGGCAACCGTTTCAGCCAACGCGACATTGGCTCCACCATGCACTATGCCTAACGGGTTATGTACCGACGGATTCGCTGGCATGGTCGCCACCATGTAATCATCACCAATCTCAGTAATTTTAATGCCTAATGTTTGCATTAATGTCCCTTTACCCTGCATACCTGCATCTAAACGTGCGCAATCTTCAAGGGTAACGTGACTAAACCATATACTCATAATTACAATCCATTTTTAATTGTTATTAAAACAACTTATACCAATTCTTAAGCTTTTAACACTCATAGAAAATACAAAAAAGGAGCCCATGGCTCCTTTAAGTTAATCACTGCCGTTTTATTTAGCTCACTAATTCGCAGTGGCTTTGATAAGTTTGCGCCCAACGTAGCAGTTCTACACGATTACGAGATTCGGTTTTTCTGAAAATAGAAGAGACATGTGCTTTAACCGTATGCTCACTAATGCATAACCGCTGAGCAATCTCTTTATTGCGAGCACCACTAGATACCAACTGAATAATGGTACGTTCACGATTCGTCAGCCGTTGTACCATGGCCTCGGTTTCTTCATGTAATTCGGCGTTTGTATCAAGTTGTTGTACTAAGCGCCTAAAAATTTTACTGATGAGCGGTCTGTCATACCAAAGTTCATCAGATACCATTTTACGCAGGCCAGTTAACATTAAGTCCATACGCTGATCGCTGTACAATAACCCTCTCACGCCCAGTAACAAGGCTGACTCCTGGTCTAGTGATCCTCTTTCAACCTGATATAAAGCGACGGGAACGTGATTAACTAAGCGGGACACTAACAAAGGAATGCCTTTTGCGTCTAATACGGCACCTTTTTGTGAGATGAGATAAAAATTATTCGAATTTTTATCTAGTTCAAGCTCGGCAGCATGCTTGATCACACGGGTTTTTAAACCGATTGATTCTGCTAAAATTGCCAAGTGACACGGCGCGGCGACTTGGTGAAGAAACACCAATTCATCTATATTAGAACTCATCACTCTTCTCCCTGAAAAGCTAATTTTTACTCATAGATTCTTGAGCACTTCCTAAACGTCATTCTATACGTAAAACAAACGCCTTGACCAGTATTAAGGCCAAGCAAAGTAAACATTTTGTTTTACAATGAATAATTTAGAGTATTAACACTAAACAAACTCAATTGTCTCTAGCGTGTTAGCGTCACTGAAAAGCAAGTCTCTTACTCTATTGTAAAATACCGATTTGATACTGCAATCATAGTCAATTTTTGCTAGTTCATAGGCATGAAATGTCGGTCAAAAGTATTAATCACCCAAAAGACTGACAAATACCGAGTTGTTCCCACTCAAAAAACCGGCGCGAGTGACCATTAAGTTTGTAATAACACTTAATCGTTAGCTCAACACAATCAACCTTAAGCAGCCTTACATGTTTGTGGTAAAACGATTAAGTTGTCTATTATGCAGCGGTGTTAACACCAACAAAGCAACGATGCCGCCAATAAGGGCTAAAAACATATCCGATTGTGTGTCCCACACATAACCCTGGGTGCCTAAGAAGGCCTCTGCATTTTCGCCAGTTGCAGCTGCAACCCACCATTCAATTAGCTCATAAAAAGCTGAAAACGCCAATACAAAACACACAGACAAAAATTGGCACCACGCGCCAATTTGCATCACCTGTTTGCGAATAAAAATCTCGCGCGCCAAAATGACCGGAATAAAACCTTGAGCAAAATGCCCCACTTTATCGTAATTATTTCGATCGCTGCCCATCACTTGGGCTAACCAATCAAATAAAGGCACTTCGGCATAGGTGTAACGTGCGCCAACAAATAATACACAACAATGAACCAAAATTAATCCATAGGCTAATGACGTCAGTGGAAAATTTTTACGGCTAAAAAATAAGATAGGCAAGGCTATTAGCGCAGGTAATGCCTCCAACCACCAGGTAAACATGTCTTTAGGATTGCTTACCGACCACAACAATACCAACAGGTAAACGGCTATCCATATTGCACGTATTATCATCATAAATTCCTTATCTGCGATATTGTTCTAAAATTAAAATATTACTTTAGCCATCTAGCCCTCCACAAGCTCAAAAAAAAGTGCTACTTTGGCATTGCGTCGGAAGTCCGCATTTATATCACAACTATAAGTATATGCATTAACACTAATAGTATATGCATTAGCATAAGCACCATTTAATGATAAGAGGGTACCCATATCATGGCGAAACACTCGCTTGACAAGGATAAAATAAAAATCCTGCTGTTGGAGGGCGTCCACCAAACTGCGGTTGATGTACTAGAACGTGCCGGTTACACCAATATTGAATATCACAAAGCCTCATTAGGCGAAGAGGCTCTTCTAGCCTCCATTAAGGATGCTCACTTTGTTGGATTACGATCGCGTACTCAGCTTACTGCAGACGTGTTACACCATGCAGAAAAACTCGTGGCAATTGGCTGTTTTTGTATCGGCACAAACCAAGTTGACTTAGCGACTGCTGAAAAATTAGGTATTCCTGTTTTCAACGCACCATTCTCTAACACCCGAAGCGTTGCAGAATTAGTCATTGGCGAAATTATCATGCTAATGCGCGGTATTCCTCAGCGTAATGCCATTTCACACCGCGGCGGCTGGTTAAAGAGCGCCAACGGCAGTGTTGAAGTCCGTGGTAAAACCTTAGGTGTCATTGGCTATGGTCATATCGGTACTCAATTGGGTATTTTGGCCGAAACCCTAGGCATGAAAGTGATTTTCTTTGATATCGAAGATAAATTGCCGCTCGGTAATGCATCACAAGTTCACTCAATGGATGATCTGCTCGCTCAAGCTGATGTGGTGAGTTTACATGTGCCAGAAACCCCGCAAACAAAAGACATGTTTGCTAAAGCCGAATTTGCCAAAATGCGTCAGGGCAGTTTCTTTATTAATGCTTCACGCGGCACGGTAGTCGATATTGAAGATTTAGCTGCGGCACTTAAATCTGATCACATCGCTGGCGCAGCGATTGATGTGTTCCCTGTTGAGCCAAAATCAAATGATGATGAATTTATCAGCCCATTACGTGGTCTTGATAATGTGTTACTCACACCTCACATTGGTGGCAGTACTGCCGAGGCTCAAGAAAACATCGGTATTGAAGTCGCAGGTAAATTAGCTAAATATTCTGATAATGGTTCAACTTTATCAGCGGTTAACTTCCCTGAAGTGTCATTGCCACAGCACAAAGGCGCATCGCGTTTATTGCATATTCACCAAAACCGTCCTGGTGTATTGATTAAAATCAACCAAGCGTTTTCTGAAAAAGGCATTAACATTGCTGCTCAGTACTTACAAACCACAGCAGAAATCGGTTATGTGGTAATGGAAGTCGACTCAGATCAGGCTGAAGAAGCCTTAGTTGAACTTAAATCAATTGAAGGCACCATCCGTGCTCGAGTATTGTTTTAATCTAACAACAAATTAACTGGGGTTAATTATGTTGTTCAAAAAGCTATCTTGTGCACAAGGTAGCTTTTTTTATTGTCTTTAAACCTCAACCCTCTGTTGAGTAGTGTGTGAATCCGTTACACTTCAAACCATATCGTCTTATTCTTTCGTTAAGGATCGTTATGACCATTTCAGCAAGCCAACCCGATTGGGACTTCATCACCACCTCTCCAGCATTAATGTTATCGAGCTTATCTCACATGGGATTGATTGAAGTAACAGGTGAACAAGGTCGCAGCTTTATTCATGGCCAAGTCACAACCGACATTACCTCGTTAACAGCTGACCAATGGAAATGGGGGGCTCATTGCGATCCCAAAGGCAAAATGTTAGCAAGCTTTAGAACCTTTGCCATAGCAGACAGCTTGTTTATGCTTATGCCAACATCGACCCTTGAACTCGACTTACCGCAATTAAAAAAGTACGCCGTATTCAGTAAAGCTGAGCTCACCAATGTCAGTAGCCAATATCACATTATTGGGGTGGCGGGTGTTGAAGCACAGGCATTTATCAAACAACAATTTGGTGATGTAACAGCCGCATTAACCTTGATTGATGGTGGGGCTGTTCTACATGATGGTGAGCGCTATATCGTGGTTATTACTAATGATAAAGTCGCAGAGCTAATCACTGCGTCGCAGCAACCTCTTGTTGATGCTAGCGCATGGCAAGCATTAGAAATCAAAGCGGGTTACCCCAATATTGATGCAAGTCATTCAGGTCAATACGTTCCTCAAATGTGTAACGTGCAAGCCATAAACGGGATCAGCTTTAACAAAGGCTGCTATATGGGCCAAGAAACCATTGCCAGAATGAAATACCGTGGCGGTAATAAACGCGCCCTGTATATCTTATCAGGCACCACCAGCCAAACCATTAACACCGAAACCCAATTAGAGATCGCCTTAGAAGATGGTTTCCGCCGCGGTGGTAATATTATTGAGTGCGTTCAACAGGGCGATAAAGTGCTGATGACCGCCGTACTGCCTAACGACACTGAAAACAATGCCAAACTGCGCATCGCTGACAATGAAGGTTCACAACTATCAATTGTCGAACTACCCTATTCATTAGTCGATGCTTAACTAGTATGCCGGATGCATAATACATTAGCGATACTCAACGTTTTTAAACGATGAGTATCGCAGTAAAAGGAATTATATGAAGCCAATCTACTTATTATTTACCGTCATACTGCTCGCGATATCAGGCTGTATGTCTACTCAGAATACCCCTTCCCTATTTGCAACTCATCAACAGCTATACAACACAGAGTTGATCGCCCCAGAAGTGACAGAACAGCTTAATTTGATAGAAAAAAAGGTATTTGAAGAACCTCAATTAGGCGCTATGTTGAGGTACGAGGATAAATTATTTCCGGCTGATGCCATCACATTATATATTTACCCTATTTTTAAAACTTCATGGGTTGATGTTGAACAAACGATAGATGAATCTATTCTTGGGGCGCTAAACGATATTAATCATATGGTGAAACTCGGTAATTATTTATCAGTATCAGACGCTGAACTCAGCCAATTTACAATTAACACCGCAAAAAAATCGTATCATGGTAAAAAAGTCACTTTTACAGTGACTCACAACAACAACGTCAAATACTATTCGAATATCTACGTGTTTATAGAAGAAGATAAGTACATCAAATTTAGAACTAGTTTCGACAGCAGAACTAGCCGCGAGTGGGACGGTGATAGCATTGTGAATGAACTATTACCATTAATCACTGTACCTCAAGAATCTAAATATATGCGAAAATTGCGCCAAGAACATACTAACGCTAATCCGTAACGCTATACCCCAAGAGAAATAATGGAGCGACTATGACCAGCATTGTCACCTTAAATAGCATCAACAAAGGGTTTCGTGATGGTGAATCATTCCATAGTGTACTCAGCAATGTCAGCCTTACCTTAACCCAAGGGCAAACCATTGCGTTAACTGGCCCAAGTGGCAGTGGCAAAAGTACCTTACTGAACATTATTGGTGGCTTTGAAACTATCGACAGTGGTGAAATGCGCATTCGACAAGGTGATGCACTCCACAGTGTGAGCCAATGGCAAGATCATCAATGGAGCCAATATCGCCGCAAAAATCTTGGAGTAATATTTCAACAATTTAATTTACTCACTCCGCTTAATGTCCGAGACAATATTCAATTTTCGTTGGCACTTAACCAATTAAATTGGAGCCCCTGGTGTGACCAATTATGCCAGCAACTTGGGTTAACGCCATTACTTAACCGCAGTGTAGAAAACCTCTCAGGCGGACAACAACAAAGAGTCGCCATTGCGCGCGCTTTAGCACATAAACCGCAACTAATTTTAGCAGATGAACCCACTGGCAACCTTGACCAGCAAGCGGGTATGCAAGTGATGCAACTACTAACCGACTTAGCTAAACAAGCCAACTGCTGTATTTTAATGGTGACTCACAGCGAAGAGTGCGCTCAGTTTATGCAGCATCGTTGGCACGTTGAAAACCAGCAAATAATTGTCAACCCTAGCTCGACACAGTTGCAAGGCTAACCCAATGAAAACAGATGTTTTCTCCACAAACCGATTACGACTATGCCTGCGCTTGTTTGCTTACCATTACCGTCATGCGCCATTACAAGCCAGCGCCATTTTATTAGGCATAATGTTAGCAGTAACCTTGCTGATAGGGGTTTATGCTACTAATGAAAATGCAAAGCAAAGTTATGGCAATGTATCAGAATTGCTTAGCAAGCAGGCCCGTTTAACCATCACCCACTTCACTGAAGACACCCTAGATGAAAGCATTTACTTTGTTCTTGCTAATGCCGGTTTTAACACCTTAGCAAGCATTGAAGGCATAGCTACAGATGATCAAGGCCGATTATGGCGAGTCAATAGCAGCGATATCATTGCCGCTATCAGCAATGGCACAACACAAGATGCACAATCTGGTGGTTCAGTGGCCTCGGTTAATATTCCATTGGCTGAACTGCTCAATGGTCAACCCAAGGTATTAATGTCGCAAAGCCAGCTCGCGCGTATCCAAAAAGTGACCGATCAGTCGCAAATTATCACTTTAAATAAAACGCCTTTAGATATTATAACAATTGATGATAAGTGGGGATTAGGCTCTGCACTATTGGCCGATATTTCATTGGCTCAGCCGCTGCTAAATATGCAAGGAAAACTAAGTTACATTGCCGTTTTTGCTGACGATAACACCGAATCCGATAACCAGCTTATTTCCCGCCTGACAGACACGTTAATTCAGGCAGGTGTTGACGCCAGTAAATTACACTTTGCAACCCAAACCAGTGAAGGTGAATCGCTAAATGCACTCACGGCCAGCTTTCATTTAAACCTTGACGCTATGAGCATGCTGGCATTTGTTGTCGGCTTATTTATTGCCTATAACGGCGTGCGTTACAGCTTAATGAAACGACAAAAGTTATTAGTGCAAATTATGCAACAAGGACTCGATCGCCAAAGCGTGTTACTGGCCTTAAGCATCGAAATTATGATCTTGGTGTTTGTAGGCTGTGTGTTAGGTTTTATTGTGGGATTACAACTGTCGCAATGGCTACAGCCCATGGTTGCCCTTACACTAGAGCAGTTGTATGGTGCTAAACTGTTACCGGGTAACTGGCAATGGCAATGGTTTGCGCAAGCACTCGCCCTGACATTGTCAGCCGCCTTTGCCGCCTGCATCCCAATGTTAATCAGCTTAGTTAATACCCCACTCGCTCAAGGCGCACAAAAACAGCCGCAAAATAAACAATTTAATCTCATTCATCGACGCCAGTTTATTATCGCGGTGATTTTGTTATTGCTGTGCACCGTCGCTTTCGCCTTTACCGAACAATATCGCCATAGCTTGGCCTTACTTGGTATTTTGGTGGTTGCAATCCCTTTATTATTACCTCAATGTTTGCACTGGATTGTTAATTTACTCACGCCAACCCTGCCTAAAGGCTTATGGCGCTACGCTGTCGCCGAAACCAAAGAGATTATCGCACCGCTTGCCCTTGCCATGATGGCAATTTTACTCGCTCTGTGTGCCAATATTGCCATGAACACCCTGGTGGGCAGCTTTGAAATCACCTTAAAAAAATGGCTTGATGCACGCCTGCATGCAGATCTGTATATTCAACCTAATCCAAACCAAATTGATGCCTTAGCGTTATTACTAGCGAACGACCCAAACGTTGAAGCCGTATACGAGCAATGGAAACTCGACAGTACCCTTTCTCCAATAGACACACCACAAACTCACATTCCTATCAATCTACTGAGCCGTGACCAATTATCATTAACCGAAACCACGGTTTTTAAAAGCATAACCAATGAGTTTTGGCCTGGATTTTTTGCGGGAAACAGTGTGATGATTAGCGAACCCTTATCGATAAAATATCAGCTCAACATTGGGGATAAGGTGCAATTATCTCAGTTACAACAAACGTTAGTCATAGGCGCTATTTATTACGACTATGGCAACCCTAAAGGTGAAGCAATGATTAGCCAACCTTTATGGCAACAATCACCTTTGCCAGCTAAACCCATCAGTTTGGCGGTTAACTATGACGGTGAATTAACCGTATTACAAAATAACATCAGCCAGGCACTGAACTTGTCTTCCGCTTATATGTATAGCCAACAACGAATCAAATCAGAAGCTATTACCATATTTAATAAAACCTTCTCGATAACTGTTGTACTCAATAGTTTAACCTTACTGGTTGCCGCTATTGGTTTATTCAGTGCCTGCGTGATGTTGACACAGGCAAGGCAGGCCCCCTTAGCTCGATTGTATGCTTTAGGCATCAGCCGCAAACAATTACGCTTGATGGTCATAGTGCAAATGCTATTGATAGTATTACTAACCTGTTTGCTCGCATTACCCACTGGGGCACTGCTAGGTTATCTGCTGATCCATAAAGTGACACTACAAGCCTTTGGTTGGAGCATCGCAATGATTTGGGACTGGGCGGCGTATGGTCAAGTTGTTGTTATTGCCATAACCAGTTGCCTACTGGCGGTAGGCTTACCGTTATACTGGCAAACCCGAAAACCTTTGATATCAAGCTTGCAACAGGAAGCACTATGACCTCAAAAATAGGTAAACAAACGTGTTTCATCAACTTGTTAACTGTGGTTTTTTGTACGTTGTTATCCGCATGTTCTCCTGCGCCTGAACCCCATCAAAAAACAAGCACTATTAGCAGCATGTCTGCACAATCATCGGTGGGTTACAGTAAGGTTACTCAGGGTAAAAACTTAACGTTTCCACAGGACCATTTAGCACACAATGACTACAAAATAGAATGGTGGTATTTAACGGCTAATTTAACCACCAGCCAAGGCGAAGATATTGGCGTGCAGTGGACCCAGTTCAGGATAGCCATGACACCGCCACAACAACCACAAGCCTTCGCAGATAACACTTGGAGCACCAATCAGCTCTACATGGCACATGCTGCTGTCACCTCTAAAAGTGAGCACCTTACTGCCGAAAAATGGTCGCGGGCACACCCAAAACTCGCCAGTGTCAGCCCTTCTCCTTTTACCGTTCATCTGCAAAACTGGCAATGGCAAAGCCAATCTGATGACTTGTTTCCGGCGACATTAACCGTCAACAACCCTAATTTTACTTATCAATTACAACTGAACAGCCAACAACCTATCCAATTACAAGGCGATAAAGGCTATAGCAGTAAGAGTGCAGACCAAAGTGTCGCTTCTTATTATTACAGCCAACCCTTTATTGATGTAACCGGCGAAATTACTCGCCAAGGCATCACTGAAAAAGTCAGCGGTAAAGCCTGGCTAGACAGAGAGTGGAGCTCACAATTTCTTACTAAAGCACAGCAAGGGTGGGACTGGTTTTCACTGAGATTAAATGACAACTCAACCTTAATGGCCTTTAGGTTACGCGGTAATACCGAACAAAATCACTTTTACAGCGCAAGACGCATGTACCCCAACGGCAGTGGTCGTAATATCAATAGCCGGGAAAATCCAAATGATATTGAAATGCAGCCAACACAATGGCAACAAACAGCACTGGGCAGGCACCCAATAGCTTGGCGTATTCAAATACACAGCGAATCCATAGACATCACCACTCAAGCGATTAACCCTAAAAGCGATATGCTGGTGTCCACCTCATACTGGGAAGGCCCAATCTCCATCGATGGCACTCATCAGGGTAAAGGGTATATGGAGCTAACCGGATACAACTAATACCTCTAAAGAGCATACCTCTCATGCTACCGATAACATCAAGGTAAAGAGAATAATTCTCTTTTCGCGCCTAACGCCATTTAATCACAGACACAAGCCACATCTCAAACACCGCAAGGTTTACAAGCAATAACTAAAACAGTAATTGCCTAATTGTTAAAGTGAGATTTACATCACGCGAAAAAATGTGACCTTGGACAACTATTAACCACTATACCCATTCAGAGGTATACCCATGCTAATAGTAAGGTCTAGACTTATTTTCATCACGTCACCTCCAATGACTATCACGCACCAAGAACAACATTCCAAGAGTGAGGAACACCATGAGCATAAGCCGTCGCGAGTTTCTAAAAGCCAATGCTGCAGCTGCCGCTGCATCAGCAGTTGGCTTATCCATTCCGGTTAGCGTCGTCAACGCTGCCGAAGGTAAAACAGATATAAAATGGGATAAGGCACCGTGCCGCTTTTGCGGTGTAGGCTGTAGCGTACTTGTCGGAACAAAAGAAGGTAGAGTCGTTGCAACCAAAGGCGATCCTGAAAGCCCTGTTAACAAAGGCCTAAACTGTATTAAAGGCTACTTTTTATCAAAAATCATGTACGGTAAAGACCGTCTAACGTCGCCATTGCTTAGAATGAAAAATGGCAAATACGACAAAGAAGGCGAATTTACACCCGTCAGCTGGGATGTCGCTTTAGACACCATGGCAGATAAATGGAAAGCCAGCATTGCTAAAAAAGGCCCTACTTCTGTGGGCATGTTTGGTTCTGGCCAGTGGACAATATGGGAAGGTTACGCAGCTGCAAAACTACATAAAGCAGGCTTTTTAACCAATAACATCGACCCAAATGCTCGCCACTGTATGGCATCTGCTGTGGGTGGTTTTATGCGTACCTTTGGTATTGATGAACCTATGGGCTGTTATGACGACATTGAAGCAGGTGACAACTTTGTGCTTTGGGGCGCTAACATGGCAGAAATGCACCCAATTTTATGGGCTCGCTTAACTGACCGCCGCTTAAGCCATAAAGATGCCAAAGTGCATGTACTATCGACCTATGAAAACCGCAGCTTCGATTTAGCTGACAACCCAATGATTTTTAAACCACAAACCGACCTTGTGATTTTAAACTTTATTGCCAACTACATTATTCAAAACAATGCAGTAAACAAAGACTTTGTCAGCAAACACACAAACTTTGCACTTGGTGTAACCGACATTGGCTATGGTTTACGCCCAGATCACCCACTAGAAAAGAAAGCCAAAAACCCTGGTGATGGTGGTGCTAAACCCATTAGCTTTGAAGAATACGCAAAGTTTGTTAGCACTTATACTGTTGAATACGCATCTGAAATGAGCGGTGTTGCAGTAGAAAAACTGATCACACTTGCCAAAGTTTACGCTGATCCTAAACAAAAGGTTATGAGCTTATGGACCATGGGTATTAACCAGCACGTACGCGGTGTATGGGCTAATAACATGCTCTATAACATTCACTTATTAACAGGCAAAATTGCCACTCCCGGCAATAGTCCTTTCTCATTGACAGGTCAGCCATCAGCGTGTGGTACCGCACGTGAAGTCGGCACATTTGCCCACCGCTTACCAGCAGACATGGTGGTTAATAATGATAAACACCGTGAAATAACTGAAAAATTATGGCAAGTGCCTGCAGGTACTATTCCTGCACAACCTGGATATCACGCAGTACTCCAGAGCCGCATGCTAAAAGATGGCAAACTGAATTGTTACTGGACCATGTGTACCAATAACATGCAAGCCGGCCCCAACATCAATGATGAAATTTATCCAGGTTTCCGTAATCCCGAAAACTTTATCGTAGTGTCAGACCCATACCCAACGGTTACGGCAATGGCTGCCGACTTAATTTTACCTACAGCAATGTGGGTTGAAAAAGAAGGTGCATACGGTAATGCAGAGCGTCGGACTCATATGTGGCATCAACAGGTCAAAGCTCCAGAAGGCGCTAAATCAGATCTATGGCAGTTAGTTGAGTTCTCTAAACGCTTTAAAGTGTCTGAAGTATGGCCTGCAGAATTAATTGCCAAACAACCAGAATATGCAGACAAAACCCTATATGACGTATTGTTTGCAAATGGTGAAATCAACAAATATCCAACAGAGCAATGCAAAGGTGCATACAACGAAGAAAGTGAGCATTTTGGCTTCTATTTACAAAAAGGCATTTTTGAAGAATATGCCCAATTTGGTCGCGGCCACGCTCACGATTTAGATGCTTTTGACAATTACCATGAAAACCGTGGCCTTCGCTGGCCAGTGATTAACGGTAAAGAAACCTTACGCCGCTTTGTTGAAGGGAGCGATCCTTATGTTAAAGCTGGCGAAGGCTTTAACTTTTACGGTAAACCAGATGGTCGAGCGGTTATTTTTGCCCTGCCTTATGAACCAGCCGCAGAAGAGCCAAACAAAGAATTCGACCTATGGATGTCAACAGGCCGTGTACTTGAGCATTGGCATACAGGCTCTATGACAGCCCGCGTACCTGAATTGCAACGCGCTTATTCTGATGCACAAATCT
Organism: Shewanella inventionis; assembly: GCF_019931735.1. Taxonomy (NCBI): domain Bacteria; kingdom Pseudomonadati; phylum Pseudomonadota; class Gammaproteobacteria; order Alteromonadales; family Shewanellaceae; genus Shewanella; species Shewanella inventionis. Next base: position 4,578,502 of record NZ_CP082926.1, read on the forward strand.
TTATGCACCCAGAAGATGCTAAATCACGTGGCTTGCAACGAGGTGATGAAGTGGTAGTCGCCTCACCTCGCGGCGAAGTAAAAACACGTGTTGAAACCAAAGGCCGTAACAAGCCACCTAGAGGCGTAGTATTTATGCCGTTCTTCGATGCGCGCCAATTGGTCAACAAGCTGTTACTTGATGCAACTGATCCACTGTCAAAAGAGACAGACTTCAAGAAGTGTCCGGTAAAAGTCATGAAGGCTTAACAATACTAAGTGCATAAACGGAAATAATGTAATGAGTAAAGCCAATAGCAAATCAGCAAGTGTTAGCGGTATTAACCGTAGACAATTTCTGGCCACAACAGCGAAAGCCAGTTGTGTAATGGGTATGGTCGGTTTGGGGTTAACAACAGTTGCCACCCAATCTCGCCAACTGGACCCATTTGCTATTCGCCCACCTGGTGCATTGGCAGAAGACGATTTTCTCTCGGCATGTGTCCGTTGCGGACTTTGTGTAGAGGCTTGCCCATACGACACCCTCAAACTGGCTCGCTGGTTTGAGGGAGCAGCAACAGGCACACCTTATTTTACTGCACGCACTATTCCATGTGAAATGTGCGATGACATCCCTTGTGTTAAAGCTTGCCCTAGCGGTTCGCTCGATCACAAACTGGATAATATCGACGACGCAAAAATGGGAATTGCTGTATTAATCGACGAGAAAAATTGCCTTAACTACAGAGGTTTACGATGCGATGTTTGTTATCGGGTTTGCCCGCTAATCGATAAAGCTATCACGCTAGAACTGCAACGTAATGAAAAAAGCGGCCACCATGCAATGTTTTTACCCACTATCAACCCAGATGTTTGTACGGGCTGTGGAAAATGTGAACATGCATGTGTAACAGAGCAAGCGGTGATAAAAGTATTACCTAGCCATATCGCACTGGGCAAGTCGGCAGCTCATGACACTTATCAACACACCGAAGAAACCACACTTGAGATGCTAAATAAGGGGCTGTCGTTATGAGTAATCAACATCGCACAGCCACTAAATCAACGACACGTTTTGCCCAGGCAGCAATAGAAGAATTGGGGTGGTGGCGATCACACCGCTTCCTTATTCTTCGTAGGTTGTCGCAGCTAGGCGTATTGAGCTTATTTGCTATTGGCCCATTTTTTGGCCTCTGGTTATTTAAAGGAAATCTCTCAAGTAGTTTACTGCTGGACATCATTCCATTGAGTGATCCATTAGTCACATTGCAAGTGCTTACAAGTGGCCACTGGCCTGAATTAAGCTTATTACTTGGCGCCATTATCTTAGTAGGGATTTACGCTCTATTGGGTGGCAGAGTATTTTGCAGTTGGGTATGTCCAGTCAATATCATCACAGATGTGGCAAGTTGGGCGAGACGAAAATTATCTTTACCTCGCACCAGCGAAATACCACAAAACTTGCGTTATTACATGCTAACGCTTGTGTTGATATTACCTATTGCCACCGGTTTTACCGTGTGGGAATGGGTAAACCCAGTACCTATCGTCTATCGCGCATTATTATTTGGTGCTAGCAGTGGATTATGGGTATTGGTGGTTATCTTTTTGCTCGACACCTTTGTGGTTGAACGAGCTTGGTGCAGCCACTTATGTCCGACAGGGGCGTTATTTTCACTTGTAGGCAAAATCAGCCCAATAAAAATAGCTGCTGTACGAGCTGATGCCTGCAATAACTGCATGGATTGTTTTAGTGTTTGCCCTGAACGTCAGGTATTAAAACCTGTGTTGAAAAAAGGCAGCACTCAACCACTAATCCTCGACAGTAATTGCACCCTTTGTGGCCGTTGTATTGATGTTTGTGCACCGCGCGTATTCCAATATGAAAACCGATTTAAATCAAAATATTCGAACAGAATTCCTCTTAAGGTGGAGAGCTAGATATGAAAAAATTAATCACTTTAGCAGCGATAATGCTAGCGATTAGCGCTTACTCAGGACAACAGGCAAATGCAAATTCTGAGTCTGTTAAATTGTCATCACTTGCTGGTGATGTGAATGTCACCGATGTACGCCCGGCAGATGAAATGCCTGTATATCCTGCCCGCGGTAAATCGATTGAACGCACATTTGTGCATCAACCACCGATCATTCCGCACAAAGCAACTTATGCAATCAGTGCAGATAAAAATGGTTGTTTAAGCTGCCATAGCTGGGACAAAGCAAAGCGCATGAAAGCGACACCTGTCGATAAGTCTCATGTATTAGATGACAAAGGCACTGTGCAAGGTATGTACTATTTTTGCGATCAATGCCATGTCCCGCAAGCAGAAAACAAACAGCAGCTGGTCGAAAATACGTTTAATTAGTTAATATCCCCCCCGATGCTAACCGTTGCCGCTTGCACAACAAGCGGCTTTTTTATTTGCTTAAAACCAATGTCAAAAAAAACCCAGCTTACGCTGGGTTTGTTGTTTGTTGAACCTGCTGGCCCATTTGTGCACTTGGCTGTGCAGCCGTTTGCGATACATTAGCTGACTGTGCTTGGCGTTCAGCTGGCATAGCGGCTTGCCACAATGCGCCAACCCATAAACTTGAAACTGATTTCATAACTTTTGCTCCTTTGTGTTAATGACATCAAAGTAATGGCTTATGGTTTATCAGTAAAATGAATAAATATTCTTATCTGGATTCCATTTAGGCATGAACATATCAATCAAGAACTTACGTTGTTTTTTAACCTTAGTTGAGACTGAAAACTTTACCAGGGCCGCGCAAAAGAGCTTTATGACTCAGCCGACATTAAGCAAAATTATTCAGCGCATTGAAGACAATATTGGCGAACAATTGCTGATCCGTAGCAATCAAAGCGTAGAGCTGACACAAGCTGGTCGTATTTTTGCTCAAAGTGCACAAGAGATATTAGGTCACTGGCATCGCCTGCAAGAAGACATGAGTAATTTACGAGGACTAAAGTCTGGTGAACTCAGGCTAGGAGTGTGCCCAATGATGAGCAGTCTGATCATTGACTTACTCACTCAATATCGCCAAAAATACCCAGGAATCGCATTACAGATGTACGAATATGGCGGATTTGGGTGCGAGCAAGCGTTAATCAACAATAGCCTTGATATCGCGTTCACTGCACTTCCAACAACCCATAAGCATGAATTAGCTAGCCACCCCTTAAACCGGTATCCATTACTTGCTTGCTTACCTAAAGATCACCCGCTAACAACAAAAGCTAACATCAGCTGGCAAGACTTTGAGCCTTATCCTTTTATCTTATATAACGAAGACTTCTCACTCGCTAAACTGATCAGCCGACTGAGCCGCAAAGCAAGGGTTCAACTCAATATTGCCTTTAGGAGTGGTCAGTGGGATTTTATCGCCACAATGGTTGAAGCCAATATGGGCGTTGCGATATTGCCAGAACCAATCTGCCAACAGTTAACAACAAGCCAACTTGTGTTCAGGCCAATGCAACCGGCCATGACCTGGGATCTCGCCTTAATTTGGCGTCAAAACTTGCCACTCACACCACCAGCGCAAGCTTTGCTGTCGTTAAGTACTCCTAATACCAATCCGCAATCTCGGAACACTTAGGTCTAACCCACACCATTCTTTGTTATGAGAATCTAAATCGCAGGCATAAAAAAACCGCTGCCTAGGCAACGGTTTTTATCAGCAATAAGTTAAGAATTACTTCTTAGCTTCAGCAGCTTTACGCTCTTTAACCTGAGCAACAACTTTCTCAGATACGCTGTTAGGACATGGGCTGTAGTGTGAGAACTCCATAGAGAACTGACCACGGCCTGAAGTCATAGTACGTAGAGAACCGATGTAACCGAACATTTCTGATAACGGTACGTCAGCCTTGATACGAACACCAGTAACGCCAGCGTTTTGATCTTTGATCATACCGCGACGACGGTTTAAGTCACCAATTACGTCACCAACGTTGTCATCTGGGCTGAACACGTCAACTTTCATGATAGGCTCAAGAAGTTGTGGCTTAGCTTTAGCGATAGACTGACGGAACGCGCCTTTAGCAGCGATTTCGAACGCGATAGCTGACGAGTCAACTGCGTGGAAAGCACCGTCTGTTAGTTCGAATTCAACGTCTAACACTGGGAAGCCAGCGATAGTACCAGTGTTCATCATGCTACCGAAACCTTTCTGAACCGCAGGCCAGAATTCTTTAGGTACGTTACCACCAACAACTGAAGACTTGAACACAAAACCTGTGTTTGCTTCACCTGGGCGGATTTTATAGTCGATCTTACCGAACTGACCAGAACCACCAGACTGTTTCTTATGCGTGTAGCTATCTTCAACTTCTGCAGTGATAGTTTCACGGTAAGCAACTTGAGGCTCACCAACGATTAGTTCAACACCGTAAGTACGCTTAAGGATGTCTACTTTAATGTCTAAGTGAAGCTCACCCATACCTTTAAGGATGGTTTCGCCTGAATCTTCGTCAGTTTCTACGCGGAAAGATGGATCTTCTGCAATCATTTTACCGATAGCGATACCCATTTTCTCACTGCCGCCTTTATCTTTTGGCGCTACAGCGATAGAGATAACTGGCTCTGGGAACACCATGGCTTCTAGAGTACATGGGTGCTTAGGATCACATAAAGTGTGACCAGTTTGTACGTTCTTCATACCAACGATAGCGATAATGTCACCAGCTTGTGCTGATTCTAATTCGTTACGTTCGTTAGCTTGCATCTCAACCATACGGCCAACACGCTCAGTTTTGCCAGTAGCAGAGTTAAGGATGGTGTCACCCTTCTTGATACGGCCTGAGTAGATACGTACGAATGTTAATGCACCAAAACGGTCATCCATAATCTTGAACGCTAACGCTTTTAATGGCGCTTCTGCATCAACGATTGCGAATTCACCAGTTTCGTTACCTTCTTCGTCAGTTAAAGGTTGTGGATCAACTTCAACTGGGTCTGGTAGGTAATCAACAACTGCGTCTAGTAATAACTGCATACCTTTGTTTTTGAATGCGCTACCACAGTATGTTGGGAAGAAGTGCATAGTACGAGTACCGGCACGGATACAACGCTTAATGTCTTCAATAGAAGGTTCAGTACCTTCCATGTAAGCTTCCATTAAATCGTCATCCATTTCTACAGCAGATTCGATTAACATTTCACGGTATTCTTCAACCATGTCAACCATGTCAGCTGGCACGTCTTGAATTTCGAAATTTTCTGGTAAACCAGAATCATCCCATACGTGTGCTTTACGAGTTAATAGATCAACAACACCAATAAATTGGTCTTCGATACCGATTGGTAGAACCATAACTAACGGGTTAGCCGCTAATACGTCTTTAGTTTGCTTAACAACACGTAAGAAGTCAGCACCCATACGGTCTAACTTGTTTACGAAGATGATACGCGAAACTTCTGAATCGTTAGCATAACGCCAGTTAGTTTCAGACTGAGGCTCAACACCGCCGCTGCCACAGAATACACCAATACCACCGTCAAGCACTTTAAGCGAACGGTATACTTCAACTGTGAAGTCAACGTGGCCTGGGGTGTCGATGACGTTGAAACGGTGATCATTCCAGAAACAACTTACTGCTGCTGACTGAATGGTAATACCGCGCTCAGCTTCCTGTTCCATGAAGTCAGTTGTCGATTCACCATCGTGAACTTCACCGATCTTGTGGATCTTACCGGTTAGCTTAAGGATACGCTCGGTGGTCGTGGTTTTACCCGCGTCAACGTGAGCGAAGATACCAATGTTTCTGTATTTGGATAATTCGGTCATGATTCAACTTTAATGATTAGTTTAAGAAGTAGACGGAGCATGCGAAAAGGAACCGACACACCGCACATCAGGTTATTAAGGCGCATATTGTAAATTGGAACCTTGCTGGGCGCAAATGGCTGTTGCAATATTTATTTGTTTTTAGCAAAAAAAACATCAAAAAAAGCTAGTTAGTTACTATAAAACAATAGATTAAAAATAATAGATTATTTTTTAACCAAAACGAATTTAACGATAAAAAATAAGAATTATGTCTTTTCGAATCAAAATGCACGTCAATAAGCGCATTTTATTTTAATTAACGCACGATCCACGTCGATTAAGGATACTCAATAACCTCGGGATCCTCACAAATATGATGATTAGGGATGCGTATAACTGAAAATTTCATCAATTTATCGATGATGGCTCAAATCATTACAAGCAAACGCCATCATAAAATTGCCAGGTAAAATCGCCTGTAATGATGTGCTAAGGTTTTTACCCACATTATGGTGTTGGCTATGAAAACGCTCAATACTTTCGAGGTAAGCTGATGAACAGCGCCAGCCAATCAATCAACCTACACTGAATATCCCAAAAAGCTGGCGTAAAAGCAAAAATAACCATACACCGCCAGGTTAAGCACAGCAGTAGGTATTACGACCCGATTGCTTAGCCTTAAATAAAGCACTATCAGCGCGCTCAAAACAGGTTTGAATGGTTTCAGATTCGCCAAGTTCTGCAACACCAAAGCTGCAAGTGACTTTAATATTGTTCTGGAACGAAAACTGAGTAAGGTCTTTTGCAATGCGCTGGCTAAGATCTGCCGCGCCTTGTAAATCAAGGTGTTTACAGACAATCACAAACTCTTCACCGCCCCAGCGGGCAACAACGTCACCGTCACGCACAGATGCTTGAAGTACTTGCGCAACCTGCACTAGCACTTTATCGCCAATGGCATGTCCGTACATATCGTTAATCGCTTTGAAATAATCGATATCAATAATGATCAAGCTGACACAATCATTGCGATATGACCGTTCGTCGTTCAAAAAGGTTTGGTTAAAGTAATGACGGTTGTATAACTTCGTTAATGGATCGTGCTGTGCAAAAAAATCAAGGTCACTATTTTTTTGCTCAAGTTCATGTTGCAATTTTTGCATTTGTTTATTTTTGGCACTGAGGTGATGGTTATACTTAGCCATGCTGACCGTTCGATACAATAAAAACAGGATAAATCCCCCCAGAGCGGCGAGTACCTGATAGATCACACTGTAATCTATATCTTCAATCACGGTGATGTTGTGCCATTTTTTATAAATAGCAATATGATCAGCATGGGTGATTTGGGCTAACCCAGCGTTAATTTGTGTAAGCAAAGCTTGCTTAGAGTCAATAACACCTATGCGTAGCTCGTCTTCAGGGCCACCCCAACCCGCTATTTTTAATGACGTTAACCCTTGCTGCTGAATGTAAGCATTGACTGAAAACATTGAGCCAACAAATACATCTACTTCGCCTTTAGCCACTTTTTGCAAGCCTTCACGCTCACTTTGGGTTAACACGGTATCGATACCAGGATAATACTGCTGAATATACTCAACTAATCGATAATCTCTCGGAATGGCAAGCGAGCGCTGACCAATATGCTCAAAGCCTTGTAAAAATGGCTCTGTTTTCAGTGACACAAGAACATTTGGGGATTTAAAAAAGACATCGCTAAATAACAAATACCGATCGCGTTTTGGCGTTTGATTCAACATTGGCGTTAACTCGCATTCACCTTGTTGCAGTAACGCTAAAGTCTGTCGCCAGGATGAAGTAGGGACCAACACAAAACTCAACCCTGTGTATTTTGTCAGTAAGCTTAGATAATCAGACGATATCCCAGTATGACGCCCATCAATAATTGCCTCGTAAGGCAGCCAATCAGGATCGACACAATAACGGACAACATGGTCCTCTTTTAAGTTAGCCGAATTAGCCGCTTGTGCATAAGCAAAAGCAGTGGGAGCTAGCCCATAAGCAATACAAATAAGTACAAAAATTTGTAATGTGCCGAGTAATGTCAATCCCTTGCGATTAAACAATGCTGATACTCAATGATATTTGGACAATCAATTTATACCAATTAGCACAATCTCTGATCACTTAATTATCCTGATTGGTATTATCCTCAAAGAAGTGTAGTCCATGCCACGAAAACCGAGACAAAAAAATACCCGCCAAATGGCGGGTATGTTATGTAACGACTATATGCCTACATTACGCTTCTACAGGCGATATCACAAACAACAAATCACCTTGCGACACTTGTTGGCCATTACTATTGAGAATACGCTCAATACGGTATTTTTGGTCTTCAGGATAGAGCACTCCAGTTTGGCGGTTAAAGCCAGCGAGTGTGACCTGAGAGAACATCTTCATCGCTTCCATGAGCGCGAGAGTTTGTTCAACTGTCACTATGTCGCCTTCTTTAACAAAGTCAGCTTCACCCGGAGCTGGAGAGGTATAGAATATCCCTGCACCTTGTGCCAACACTTTAAGCTCATTACTTTCGCCAACACGCAATGATTCTGTGTCTACCGCCATAGCTTCTGCCGCGGCTTCCATTTCTGCAATTAATGCAGGAATGTCTAACTCGGCCATTAAGCGTGGTAAGTAGTTTGTATCATACACACCCTCATTAAATGTTGGGTCTTTCAGAATGAGCTTTAACAACGGAATGTTAGTCGCAATACCCTTAATAACCACGCTATCTAGGTAAGCGTACATTTTAGCCACGACGTCGGCACGGTCTTTACCACGAATAATGATTTGGGCAATCAAGCTGTCGTAGTATGGCGACACTTCTTTACCTGCCTCAGCAATCGAGATAATTTCAACATCATCTCGCTGTGGCATTACACATTCGGTGATTTTACCTGGGTTAGGAATAAGCTGCAAAATACCATTGCTGTCTAAAGCCGCTTTTTCGGCTGTAACACGCACTTCCATCGCATAACCTTGCTCAACAGGCTCGAGTTTCTCAATCGAACGGCCAGCAGCAATATCAAACTGCGCACTCACAATGTCGATGCCTGAGGTAGCTTCGGTTACCGGATGCTCTACTTGCAGACGTGTATTCATTTCCATGAAGTACACTTCATTTGCATCAAGGTTATAAATAAACTCAACAGTACCCGCGCCCATGTAATCGGTCGCATCACCTAACGCACGAGTGTATTCCATCACGCGTTGCTTAAGCTCTTCAGGCAACATTGTAGAACCAGACTCTTCAATCACTTTCTGGTTGTTACGTTGTACAGAACAGTCACGAATACCCAGTACTTTAGTATTGCCAAACTTGTCACGCAGTAACTGCACTTCAATGTGGCGTAATGAGGTTACATACTTCTCTAAGTACAAATCACCATTACCAAATGCAGCGGCAGCTTCTGTTGATGTTTTTTGGAATAAACCAATCATGTCCTCAGGGCGTTTAACAACCTGAATACCTTTACCACCACCACCTTGCACTGCTTTAAGTAGCACAGGATAACCAATTTCAGATGCCACGTTCACTGCTTGCTCTGCGTTAGTCAAAATACCATGACTACCTGGAACAACCGGCACATTATGGGCCTGAGATGTATGGATAGCGTTAGACTTGTTACCCATGGTTGTCATTGAGTGCACACTTGGACCAACAAAGTTAACGCCGTTGTTCACACATAATGCCGCAAATTGTGGGCTTTCAGATAAAAAGCCAATACCAGGGTGTAATGCGTCTACATCTTCATACTCAGCAACTTTTAATACTGAATAAGCATTTAAATAACTTTCGTCTGATGTATTACCACCAATACAAACCAGCTTATCCGTTTCTTTCAACATATCCGCTGGCACAGAGGTCATATCAGGATCTGACGCCACTAAAACCACATTAATGTTGTTATCGTGTGCTTTACGGATCAATTTAACTGCTGTACAGCCACGCGCATGCACCAAGACTTTATCGATCGGCTTCATCAATGCACGAGGATCGTCTTGTACAATCTCTTCTTCCACTTCAACCACTTCTGGCACGAGTGAAGACAACGCTTTACTGATCACATCTTCAATTTTAGCGGTTGGCAAAGGCATTAACGGATCAATACCAGATAACTGAGTATCTAACGTTTCGCTAAATGGGTTATGCACAAGCCCTGTCATCGCACCGGGTACTTTAGACAAGTAATTAGATAGCGTTGCAGTAGACGGTAAATATGCTGGTACCACCATTTGCCCTGCAAATGGCATGTTAGTGCCAGACAAATAGTAAGTTTGCACTAACGGGTGAGTCACAAAACTCGCCTGCGCACCACCAGTACAATCACCAAAGCCAAACATCAATACAGGTAATTCGTTATCGCGAATAAAGCGAGTAATACGATCGTTTACCACCGCCATTGAGAATAGCGCCGCTGCACCTTCTTTAGTCTGCATACCGCCAGAACTGATAAAACAAATTACCGGTAACTTGCGCTTAGCACACTCAATCAACAGCGCACTGAATTTCTCAGCACTTGCCATATCAAATGCGCCAGCTTGGAATGCGGTATTTGATACAGCAACACCAACACGTAACTTATTACCCTTGTTATTAAAATCCGCTAAACCAGTGATCAAACCACAAGGACGGATCTTTTTATCAATGGCATCTTCAATCGATAAACGGAACCCAGGGAAGTTAAGCAAGTTGGCTGACATTTTGTCAGCATCAATTTCATCAAACTTAGTGAAAAACTGATTGATGACATTTTCCCAGCCCATCTTGCCTTGTTTTTTCTCTTCGCGAAGCACTTTTTGGATCAATAAGTCTTGGTAACCCATGGTTAAGCGGTTCCAAAAGTCCTTACGACGACCAATTCTTACAGGGTTAATCGTCCCAGTGTATTTGTCGTGATCTTCTTCACTGTCAAAGTATTCAGGTAATAAACGCTCGAAGAAGTAGGTCAAAATAACAAATAACGAATCATTTAACTGTGGAAAACCCACACTCTTCCACTGCTCTACCCGTGTTAATAATTCGGCACGGTTAGACTGGCCCATAAAGTACTTAAGCCATTTATAAAACTTGTTTTTGTCGTTCGCTTTGTCGTTCGTTGATAACGCATTATCGATAGACTTGTGTAACAACTTATCTACTGATTCGCGTGATAAGCTTTTCGACATCATCGCTTCTTTCGAAATAGACGCTAAGCTACCAACAACATTGTCATAAAGCGCATTAAAAATAAGCACGTTATGACACTGCCAAATAAAGTCTTCGCGCAGCTCGTCGTTAACCACTACATCGAGAACTGTCAGCTGATTAAGTTCAGGCCATGGTGCCTGAGTTGCTGACTTTGGTAATGATTCTAAATGCTTAATTAAGCCTTTAAAGTTGTTAGCTGCGTTACTCTTCCAACGGTGGTATAAAGACCAACCAATATTGAATAACAATGCCTTACGTGCTTTTTTGTAGTTTTCTTTTGGCTCACCCAAAATAAAACGCGTAATCATATTACGTTCAGTAGAAATCTCACTGCGCTTAGTACTAAATGTACCCCAAAGCTTGTTGAGTTCTTCGTCGTAAACCAGTTTGTCAGGGTTAGTTAACCAAGCCTGGAACACACGCTCTTGCTCTTGCTTAATACGTTCTAACAAGTCGCCTTTTGGTACGCTTACTTTAGATAAGCGGCCATATTGCTCTTGCGAAATCGATTGAATACGGCTACGAAGTGTTAAATAACGTAAATAACGATAAGCACTACCAAAAATGTTGTGGTACATGGTCGGATCGCTAGCGACCGACAAACCCGTGTTATTTTCCAGCGTTAATAAGTTTTTAGACGGGGTTAAGAAACGCTGTAAACTACGATCGTAATGCTCTTTTAAATCAGCCGAATCTCGCACAAAACTCATTGCTGCGCGTTCAACTGCCTCAATAGAGCTAATAATCGCACGACGTAAGTTATGCTGACGCTCATCTTTATCTGATGGAGAAAAATCAACAATTCCGTCAATACAACCTGAGGTATATAGCTCTTCTGGAGAAACACCAACAGATTTAGCACACTCTTGCCAAGACAAGTTGTATTTACGCGCAATGCTTTGTAAACCTTGTGGTTGAATCGTGTTAAAAATACCATCACGAACCGACAATAAGATGTTAGCAGCAGCTAATGGAATAGCACCGCCAGAATAACCTGCACCAATCACAATACCCACTGTTGGTACATCAACATTGGCACTTTCTGCAATGGCTTTTGAAATTGAATGCGCCTGGTTTTGGCTGTTAGCAATTTCACCCGCATCGGCACCTGGGGTGTCAATCAAATACACAATTGGCATCGACAATTGAGCAAAATGACGGATTGCTTTACAAGCGGCAAGGTGATGCTCAGGCATCCACGCACCATTGGCTGTTGTACGCTCTTGAGCAATAAAACCAACTCGACGAGTGCGAGTACCAAAATTTAGCTCAACCTCGGCACGGTAAAATGGACCCGCATGACTTTCAGCAATCATCTTACCTTTTAAGTCTGCGATCATTCGCTTCGCACCAGGGCGATTTTTATCGAGTGTTGGTTGAATGACTTTGGTCACATAACCATCAACATCTAAAGACGCTAAGTTCTTTAAATTTGCCTGAATAGCGTCTTCACTTAATAGTCCTTTGACTTCTTCAGATAAACTCTGCTTGTTATGAGCAGGAAATAATGAAAAATCTTTAGCCAAGTGTTCAGCTTGTAAAAAAAGTGGGTCAGCCGATAGTGCTTGAGTTTTGTTAGCGGGCTGCTTTTTGCTGGTCATCCTTAGATCCTCTGCTTATATAGCCTCTGAAATTTTTATAGCTCGTAAATATAACTTTGTTAGCGGGCAAATTACCACATATACTACCGTGGACGCTTTGTTCCATAAATGAGACAGTGAGATCAAAATGCCCGATTTGAACGGTATGATGCTGTTTGCAGCGGTTGTAAGAGCAAAAGGATTCTCTCAAGCTGCACGAGACATCGGACAACCTAAATCAACCATAAGCCGAAAAGTGGCTCAATTAGAAGAGCAACTTGGAGTACGTTTATTACAACGTGACACCCGAAATTTAAGCCTGACTCAAGTTGGCGCATTGTTTTTTCAACACTGTGACTCTATTAGTCACGAAATTGAAGCCGCAAAAGCCATTATAGAGAATACTCATACTGATATTTCAGGATCATTACGGATTGCCATTCCGGTGTCATTTTCGCAAGATGTGATTGGCCATTTATGTTCCAGTTTTATGCGCCTTTACCCTAACATTGAACTCGATATTCAGTTTACTGATAACGACGTTGGCCTAGTGGGTGAAGGTTACGACATCGCCATTAAATATGGTCCATTACAATCATCTGATTTAGTCGCCAGACTCTTGTTCGAGCGGCAGCCCATTTTGGTTGCAAGCCCAGGATACATTAAAAAATTTAACAGCCCAGCCACGCCACAGGAGCTTGCTCAACACCATGGCATTTTACTTGGAACCACATTGTCTGCGCCCATTTGGCCGCTGGGCAAAGGTAATCGTAAAATGATGGCGACCTTTAAACGTAAAGTGCGAGTGAACAGTGCCAGTATGGTAAAACGCTTAGCTCTTGATGATTTTGGTATTGCGATGCTATCTAATACCAGTTGTAAACAAGAACTGGCAAGCGGAAGTTTAGTGCCGATTTTACAGGATTGGCCGATGGAGTCGTTTAAAGTATATGGTGTGTATTCCAGCCGCCGCCAGCTTGCTAGTAACATTAGCGCTTTTTTAGACTTTTTCACAAAACGTTACACCAGCCAAGAATCTCTTCACTCTATGATGGGATAGACGATGAGGGGTAAATTCAATATCTTGATCAATCCCTCATTTGGCTGATTACGTAAAAAATTATTGTGGATCGATTCTACCCGAACTTAACGAATATCAATCAGGATAAGTGAACAGAGGTTGCGTAGGGAAAATCGTTTAGAATAAGGCAGGAATTGCAGCTAGCTAGTTGTTTTACCTTCAAAATTTCTAACGACATTCTAAGCGATTTAAACCAGTAAGATTGATCGCATTATTGTGCTTATGGTATAAGTTAAACCACAGCCATTGCCAACAAATTTGATGGTAATGGCTGGCCAAAACTCGAATTCCACTGTTCACGTATCTAGAACACGTCCGATAGCTTAACGAGATCTAGCTGATCGTATTAGATATTTATCAGCGACTTTAGAAACGGTATGGAAAACGTAAACTGATTTGATAATCAGGAGAGTCTTCTGTAAGCCCCGCACCTATCGATGTCACCATCGACAAATTAGGTGATAACGCTAAAGTTGCTCCAATACCTAAGCTGGCAGTGTTAGTGTCGGTTCTTGGTATTTTCTCCCAATCTCCGCCTTCTGGTCTTTGCTTAGTTTTACTGTAAAAGCGTTGATTGAAGCTCATACTTAAACTCATTCGTTCAGACACGGCAAAAGCAAGACCCAAGCTGTAATCAAGGTAATTGCCTAAATCAATTTCACCTGGGCTTTTGCCCACAGCACCAGAAAGATCGTCAAATTCCTCTTTAAAGCTTGCGCCATAATTTAAATTAAAAAATACGATAGCGGGATCAAAGGTTTTGGCAAGACTAAACCCTGTAGACACACTCCAAACTCCTGAACCTGAAGCCATTTCAGTGGGGTAAGTTAAATTGCCCGACTCTGAGGTTTCTAACGCGATACCAAATGGATCTTGTCCTGTAGGCGCACGTACCTTAAAGTTCCACACCCAATCTGGCCAATCGTACGACTCAGAATTTAAACGATAATAAACAGCGGCACTGACATCCCCGATTTGGCCACCGCTAATTTTAGCCGTTTCATAACGTTGGCTAGAATTACCTTCGCCAACAGAATCATACTGACTCCAACGGTAAAGGTAAGGTAATCCGAGTTCAAACTGCCAGTAGTCGTTTAATGTGTAACGCGTTGTTAGATCAAATTGCGTGGTATTGGTGCGAATACGATCTAAATTCAAATTACCCAAAAATATCGCATCTAAGGCTAAAAAACCTCTAAGGATGAGATCTTTACGGCTGTAATAACTGTAAGTAAATGAAGGCTCAACGGTAAACTTGCGGGTAAATACATTATGCGCTTCTTGCAGTACATCATCGGTACTTCTAGCTCTATCAGGGGCTTTTTTACGATCCGAGCCATTTGTCGACTTTGCGGTTTGTTGATTAGATTCGGCTTGTGGCTTTTGCGCTACTTGCGGCTGAGTTGGCGGCGCAGTTTGCGGAGTTGTCGTTGCAACATCTGTCGATTGAGTTTGCCTTAATAATGCTTCTTGTTTCAGTACCTGTTGAGCCATCTGATTAATCGTTTGTTGCTGCAACTTTATTTGCTGATTTAATTGAATCAACTTCTGTTTAAGCTCAGCAATGTCTTGATCAGATAGCGTCGATACCGAGGCGGGTTGAGAATGAGTGTCTGCAGCGTACGCGGGTATTGCAACTAAACTTGGCAATACCACTGCGACAGCTGAGGTCCATTTCTTATTCATAAATACATCCTTGGCTTGTACAAAATGAATTAAAATCCGAGAGCGGTTAAATCACTAATTTGCCTACCAAGTATAGTTGACTCAATTGGTCCAACAGGCATACCGTCATACCTCAGTGTAGACTGATTTATGACACCATGACTGAGTCCGTCAATAAAAATGCTTTGCACCAGCTGACCATTGCCGTTTTGATAACTCATGCCTTGAGTTGCACTGCCCGATGCTAACTCGACTTGATAACCAAGAGAATTGGCATTAGCAGAAAATCTTGTACTTCCATTTTGGCTCACCAGTGTTGTACCTACTGACACATTAATCCCATGCGACAGCGGTGTTAACCGTCCCTGAGCCATATCAAGCTCATTAATGGCTAAGTTTTCACTACCTGCAATTTGAATACGCTGTTGTAAACCGGCAGATTGCCCTAACGAATCAAGCTCAATGCCCTGTTGACTGTCAACTGCATTGGGATCACTAATCGTAATATTAATTAAAGGTTGATTATCGACTTGGCTGATTTCGATTTGCATACCGACTTGCTGATGAACACCATTATCTTGAATAAACTGAGTTTGCATTTGTAAGCCAAAATAATAATCTTGGCCATTATTTGTGTATTTACCTTTCATAGAATCTAACTCAAAGTCAGTCAATACTTGGCTTTGTTGAAACACTGACAACGAAGGTGGACTGGCTATCACAGGCGTTGTGATAGTCAGCAAGAGCATCATGCTTAATTTCATACCTTCCTCCTTAAAGCATATCTGAATATGAAAAACCAAACTCAAGCAATTCGGCATCCGTCATTGGAGACAATGGATCAAGCGTGTTTAGCGTTAATTTAGCTCTTGGGTGTAATAAAGGATTATCACGTTGATAATCTTGCCCTATTACCACAAACACTACGCCATTCCATTTTTGTTTAAACTCATCCATGCTCATAATTCGATTACCGAGCGCAGGGTCGCCTAAATACACCTCTCCATCATCATGGCGCCGAAACACAACAAAGTGACTATAGCCACCATCATTAAGTAACACGATCGCAGGGATTTTTAACAACGACATCTCTGCTTCACCAACTTTATAGCCTCGACCTCTTAAACCTTGTGATTGTAAATAGCGTTTCATATTCAGCAGTGAAAAACCTTGATCTTTAACCAAGGCCAAATCGGCATGTTCTAGCATGCCAATGAGCACTTTTTGCTCATTAATATCATCGCGGTCATACGCATATTTGAGTACGCTAGCGAGACTTGCTGCACCACATGAAAAATCCGTTTTTTGTTCAATCACATATTCAAATTTACGCTCCCGTATACTTTGTATCTGCTTAGAATATGTTCCCATCCCTGGCACCACACCAGTAAGCGGGATATTGGCAGCAAAACAGCTCGCAGGGAGATGTAAGTAAATCAAGAAAGATAAAGCGAGCACGCTTAACGTTGTGTTATTCATAGTATGGATCAGGGGGTTGCCCCCCTGCCTTATTCATAACGTTTGGTTAAAATACAATCTATTCACCAGAAACAATATCTGTGGCAGTAGTGATACTCACCAACGAGAGATTATTTGACTGTAAATTACCTGTACCACTGGCCAAGTTAACGCCAATGTTACCCGACGCCCCTTGGAAAGCGGTGCCCGCTAGCATAGAAGAGTTGTTGGTTTTCTGGGTAACGGTTTCAACAAAGTAAGGTAACGACCCGCTTACCGTACCGTTTAAGTCTAAATCCCCTTCTTCATCGAAGGTCATCATGCCCGGGCTTGAAGCATTTTCTGAATCAAAGTCGATATGCCCCACAACCTCACCTGGGCCAGAATTATGCTCCCCATTACCTTCTAAGATGATTTCAGGATAATAAGGTTCAGCCAAAGCAGATCCACCGTCATAAGTGCCTTCAGCATTTAAATCAAGAGTGACCTGCGCATACTCTATTGAACCTTGCACTACACTTAAATTATCAGAATAGTTATGGCCGGTTTGTTGGACATTCGAGACACTTGCCTCACCTAATGCACCATTGTAAGTCGATGCCGCCATATTATTCGCTTGAATGTTATTGTTACCCGAGGCAACGTTAACACCAATATTACCTGTCGCATTCATAAATGAAGCGCCGTCGATGGTCGATGTATTGGTTGAAGCGTCATTCCACACTGTGTTAAATCCACCAATTTGTGTGCTGAAGATTTCAGCATCACCTGAACCAAATGCAAAACCGGCATCAATTGCTGCTAATGCTGCTGAGTTTGATTGAGCATTAAACTCACCGGCAGCCTGGTTAACACCAATATTACCGCTTGAGTTTTCAAAGGCATTACCAGTAATTTGAGCTTCATTATCATGGTAGGAATTCACAACCATGTTGGCACTGGACTCTTGTACATTTTCAACTACTGCCATACCAAGTCCGTTGGCAAAAATATTACCTTCTATGGTAACAGCACCTTCATAGGTTAAATTTTTAGTCACTTTTACTTTTTTATCTAATTCAACGCTACTGTCTGTCTCTGTCATTCCATTTGCATATGCAGAACCACTCATTATTGCTGCAATACTAAGCACTAAAGTTAGCTTTTTCATCTTCCTTTCCTCCGATCGATGATGGTTAATTCCCGCTTGGTAACTGCAACGAGAATTGGTTAATGGCAATATTTTTATCGCCAGAAATTTGATTAATTTGCATTACGCCCTGTGCATCCAAAAAACTGTCTGGAGCTAGTTCGGCTTGATAATGTGATAATTGATAATTAGAAGGACTTAGCTGGCCAGAGACTTGAGTTAATGCCGAATCACTTAAACCTTGACCCATAATCGTTTCAAGTGTTGAGTCCATGGCAATAGTGCCAATATTGGCTTGCATATTGAATTCGCCACTAACTTGATTGATGCTGGCTAAACCTTGGAATTGCGCAAAGGCTTGACTGTCGATAACCGAACTAAGTGATTTACCCTCACCAGAAGGTAAAACTGATTGAGGCAATTGATTATAATTAATGGTCTCAATTGCAGTGCGTTGACCTATTGCATGACTATTAGACTGGATATTGAAATTACCTGCAGCTTGATTAACACTTGCTCGACCAGCGCCTTGCATAACATGTGAACCTATAACAGAAGCATCATCAGCGTAAGTATGCGTAGCAAGCATTAACATACTCAATGTTATTACTCGCTTAAAAGATAATTGCAATCTAGTGCAATGTACCTGGCTAATGAATTCCATAATATATTCCTTCCATATTTGATACATAAGATTTAGCAATCCATGTGCCAACAAATAAAAGTAATATTTTTCAGTAACATACAAAAAACAAGCTGACCAAAAGTTCTTAAGTTTAAGACAGGAAATCGCTAGGCTATTGATATAACAATTAATTTATAAAAAAGGCGGGATCTTAAATTTGAGACAAAACAGCCAGCAGTACTAGCTTGTATGATTGCTGTCATTATTTAACCTGACGACAGAGCAAGAAATGAAAATCAATTTTCATATCAAGACATTTAAAGCTGTTTTACAGCTTCTTATTTTTTGCTAGCAGGGCGATGTGGTGCACTAATAACTCACCTACGTTAGCTTGAAAAAAATGACTCGATTTATGACATCAAGGTCTGTTTGAGCGACGTTGATTATTCCAAGCAAAATTACCTACATTAGCTGTAGATCATGCTTATCCATTAATCTGTAAAAAGTTGCACGAGAAATATCTAAATAACTTGCCGCTAATTCAACTTGCCCATCAGCAATTAATATCGCCTGTTGAAGCGCTTGTTTTTCAGCATTATCTTTTAGGGTCTTTAACGAAAGCGCAATATGACGTTTTTTCTCAATACTGGCTAACTCTAGATTTTGTGCACTAATTTGTTGTGCATCGCTGAGCACAACTGCACGCCTAACACGATTAATTAATTCTCGAACGTTACCAGGCCATGGGTAATTGAGCAGAGCATGGCAAGCTGACTGAGATAACGGTTTAATCGCAAGCCCATATTCATCAGAATAAATACGAATAAATCGATTAGCCAGTCCAATAATGTCATCTCGTCTATCTTTAAGCCTTGGGGTTTCTATAGTAATGCCGTTCAAGCGGTAATATAAATCTAACCTAAATTGCCCTTGGTCGATGGCATTTTCTAAATTAACATGTGTCGCCGCAATAATGCGTACATTCGCAGTTTGCGGCACGCCACCGCCAACGGAATCATACAAACCTTCTTGTAAAAAACGCAGCAAATTAACCTGAAGCTCAGCAGGCAAATCCCCTATTTCATCTAAAAATAATGTGCCGCCATCTGCTAGCGCAATTTTACCTTTTCGAGCACTAACAGCCCCAGTAAACGCGCCTTTTTCGTGACCAAACAATTCCGACTGTATTAACCCTGCAGCCATGGCACCGCAGTTAACTGTCACAAAAGGACCGTCTTTTCTCGAAGAGAATTGGTGCAATTTGGTTGCAACTAATTCTTTACCAGTTCCAGATTCCCCGCGAATTAATACAGGAATATCGGTTGGTGCGACACGCTCCACTTGTCGAAATAATTGCTGCATAACATCCGATTGCGTCACAGGTTTATCTGTATCATGCTCGGGTTGCTCCCCGAAAGGTGCTTGGTGCTGCTGTTTTAATTTAGATAGACCAATACCATGGCCTAGGCATTTTTCTAGTCTTTCAGGATCAATAGGGCTAGTACAGAAATCCCAAGCATATTGAGCAATAAAGGTGGTTATTTCGGAGATTTCAAGCTGTGATTTGTCAATCAGCACAATGATGTGAATACCTGGATCTAGATCTTTGACAAGGTAGTTGATTTTATTGACGATATTGTTTTTTCGAAGATCAATCAGACAAAGGGCACAATCAGGAGGAATTGTATTTTTATTATATGAATCAATATCAATATAGTGCAGTTGATAGTGTAATCGTGAAAGTACATCATTGAGCTCATTACACTGAAATCCTGCTATGAGTAACGGTTCCATGTTTATATCCTTTCAATACCATGGCACAAAAGTGGCAAGCACAATGCTAGCCTGTGCATATTATTTGAAGATATAGCCAGAAAAGCTGAATCACTATACAAAATAAAGCATTGTATTTATTAACTTATTAATTATTCGACCTACTATATAAAGTATGTCATTACTTATATTAGGTATTTCATTTACGGTATTAACATATTGAGTGTTTTTGTCACCTAAGTACGGTTTGCTTCCCAAATTAGCCGTCTCGATGATCTACTTTAAGTGCATTTAATCTTAGCTACATCTTACTGTAAGGACCTAGTATGGTCTAAAAATAGCAATAATATAGAAAGAATGGGCTCATAAAACAAACTCAACTGTAAAGTTTATCTACCAAACACCATACTAGGCCCTAATTAAGTACATTAGTCTTATCTCGATATTAATTCACCAAAGCAACTGTGTTATAACTATGGCAAAGACTGATTGTGATGCTATTTGATATTGATAACTCATAGTTGATATGTTCAATTACTGATACACGCGTTGTTTAACACAATGGACATTTAAGCCCCCAAAAGGAATCGTCATGATTATTCGCAGCCCTTTTTTATTATTAAGTTCATTAGCATTGTTTGCCTTATCAAATACCTCTTTTGCAGGGCAACTCCCCAAAAACATAGAAGAAATGCGCGTATCAAAAGCTGGGCAAACCATGCCGCAAGTGGTTAATCGCTACCAAGCAATTAACGAAACGCTCGAAATAAAATTGCAGCAAGCAACTGACGAATTATCTGTCACAGAAATGGCCGCACAGCAAGGTCATCGTTTATGGCAGCAAGCTGTTCGTGATGTACAATCAGGCCATGATGACGACCGCTCTTTGTACTGGAGTCGTTTAGGTATGCGCAATACCCTTAAGCAAGAGCGTGCAGGCTTTAACATCGCCGACTGGCAGCGTGAAATTCTCGTCAAAGCGGTTGAAAAATCATCTCGAGGTTTTAGCGATATTGAATTTGATCCCAATACTCACATTCACATTTTAGTGACGGGATTCGATCCTTTTTTTCTCGATCGTAACATAGGCCAAAGCAATCCATCTGGGCTAGCAGCATTAGCGTTAGACGGTTACCGTTTTAATGTAAACGGTAAAATAGCTCAAATAGAAACGGTAATGATCCCAGTCAGATTCAGCGATTTTGACAACGGCATTATTGAATCATTATTAACGCCGTTTTACCGAAACAATAGTTTAGACATGTTATTTACCATCAGTATGGGCAGAGAAAATTTTGACATTGAGCGCTTTCCTGGCCGTAACCGAAGCGCTGACGCACCAGATAATTTAAATGTATTAACAGGTGCAAGCCAGCGCAATCCTAAAGCGCCCTTATTTAATGGCGGAACATCAAGTGATGGTAAACTCAATGGCCCTGAATTTGTTGAATTTTCATTACCTGTTGAGTTAATGCAAGCTGTAAAAGGGCGCTGGATTGTAAACGACAACCATCAAGTTAGAACCCTTTCTCGTAAACAATTTAATGCAACTTCATTAGCAGAGTTACAAAATGAGATTTCAGTCGAAGGCTCTGGTGGTGGCTACTTATCTAATGAAATATCCTATCGCAGTATTTTAATGCGCGATCAATTTAACCTGACCCTTCCTATTGGTCACATTCATACTCCACGAGTAAAAGGGTATGACGCTCAAGTTGAATCAGATATTGTTGAACAAATTAAAGCCATGATTGCCGCTGCAGCGACAAGCTTGTAATGGCATAATCTCAATTGCTAACCTAGCGCTTGAGTAGCAAACGCTACTCAAGCCAAGAATGAAGCCATGCTAAAGAATCTATTTAATTTTACATCACCCAAACAAGCTGCGCTGGGCAGACCGAAAGCAATCGCTAAAGTGGCATTAACATCCTGCCAGGCTAAATCAGCTTTGCAACAGCAAATACTCGACAAAATCGAAAGTGATTATCAACATGCTGAGCATCATTTTAATCGCCAGTTTCCACGCCCTGTAGTGCAATTTAGTTTACGCGGAAAAAGTGCCGGCACCGCCCATTTACAAACCAACCGCTTACGCTTTAACCCAGTATTATTAGCCGAAAATCCAAACGTTTTTTTAACCGAAGTCGTGCCGCACGAAATAAGCCACTTACTGTGTTACCAGCTGTTTGGCCGAGTAAAACCCCATGGCAAAGAATGGCAAAGCATTATGGTATCTACTTTTAACGTGGTCCCCAAAACCACCCATCAACTTAATATTCAATCGGTAAGCGGGCAACAATTTGACTATTTTTGTGGCTGTGGCAACACCACACTTTCTATTAGACGCCATAATCGAGTGGTGCGTGGTCAAACTCAATATCGTTGTCGCCGCTGCCAACAAACCCTTCAATCAGCACAAAAAAATTAGCATCATTAACGCGTAACATTTTATCAATTGCGTCATCGCACCCTATGGCTTACCATCAGCGCAAAATGACGGATTAACTCCGCAATAAGGGCCTGTTTCTGTTTCTAATGTAATTAGAAAACACGACTGTCCTGTCGATTTTTAGTTAACTTTTAGGGTTTATTTTGCGCATATCTAATTATCACTCCTGGTTTTTTGGGGTGTCGCTTTTGTGCGGCATTTTTTTAACGACCGTTCAGGCAGCAGAGCATCCGGGCAGCTTTAGTCAAGCCAAAACCATAGCCAAAAAAATTTACCAGCAACAATTACCACTCAATACCTTTTATTGCGGCTGCGATATTGCAATCAGTGGCAAGCTTTGGCAAGCAGACCACCAAAGCTGTGGGTACAAAGTACGTAAACAGTTAATACGCGCCAACAGAATTGAGTGGGAGCATGTGGTTCCAGCATGGGAGTTTGGCCACCAGCTGCAATGCTGGCAAAACGGCGGACGTAAAAATTGCGGTAAAAACAACGACAAATTTAAAAAAATGGAAGCCGACTTACATAATCTCGTACCAGCCATTGGTGAGGTAAACGGCGACCGCAGTAATTATCGCTTTAGCGACTGGAATGGAAAAGCGGATCAATATGGTCAATGTGAAATGATTGTCGACTTTAAAGGCCGTAAAGTTCAACCCCCTAAGCAGGCTCGCGGGCAAATTGCCCGCACTTATCTTTACATGCAACAAACTTATGGTTTGCAAATCAGTAACAGCCAGCAAAAATTATTCTTAGCATGGGACAAACTGCAGCCCGTTTCCGCAACAGAATGCAAACGTGATAGCTTAATCGCTGCCAGCCAAGGTAATCATAATGATTTTGTATTCAAACAATGCCAAAATAACGGCTTAATACATTAATTCACTATCTAGCACGTATCTGAGCCATTAATTAAATAAGGTCTACACTGATGAGAGTACCCCGCATTTACCAGCCCATTGAAAACTTACAACAAGGGCAAACAGTGCAATTAGACGATGACGGTGTCGCGCATATTGGCCGAGTATTGCGTATGGGCAATGGCGACCATATCAGCTTATTTAATGGCAACGGCAATGATTATTTAGCTGAAATTATCGATGCTGGTAAGAAATCCATCACTGTCACGGTCTTAAACTGTGAAGCAAACATCAGCGAATCACCACTCGATTTACATTTAGGCCAGGTCATTTCTCGTGGCGATCGTATGGAGTTTACGGTACAAAAGTCAGTTGAGCTTGGTGTCACTACCATAACCCCATTATTTTCAGATCGCTGCGGTGTTAAATTAAGTGGTGATCGTTTAGATAAAAAGCTTCAGCAATGGCAAAAAATTGTGATTAGCGCATGTGAACAGTCAGGCCGCAGTGTCGTGCCCATAGTGCGCCCAGCGATGAGCCTGGCTCAGTGGTGTGAAGAACCCACAACCGCAATAAAATTGAATTTACACCCGCGCGCATCGCACGGTATAAATGGCTTAACATTAACTGCCGACAATAACAAAGTCAGGCTGTTAATCGGCCCTGAAGGCGGCTTGTCAGACGAAGAAATTGCCATGACAGAAACACAACACTTCACTGACATACTACTTGGCCCAAGAGTGCTACGTACCGAAACTGCATCGCTGACCGCCATAACCGCACTACAAGTTAAATTTGGCGATATTGGCTAATACAAACCAATATTATCTTCCCCATATTGTAAGGAAATCTCCATGATTAAGCTCGGCATTGTAATGGACCCAATCAGCGACATTAACATCAAAAAAGACTCAAGTTTTGCGATGCTATTAGCCGCACAGTCACGTGGTTATCAATTGTTTTATATGGAAATGCACGATTTGGCTATGGTTAATGGCAAAGCCATGGCAAACATGCGTCCATTAACAGTTAAACAAGATGCAAATGACTGGTTCACCTTAGGGGAAGCGAAAGACACACCATTAGCCGACCTTGATGTTGTGCTAATGCGAAAAGACCCACCATTTGATACCGAATTTATCTACGCCACTTATATGTTAGAGCGCGCCGAAGAAGAAGGCGTGCTAATTGTTAATAAGCCACAAAGCTTACGTGATGCCAACGAAAAGCTGTTCACGGCATGGTTTTCAGAGTTTACGCCTGAAACCATTGTCACCCGCGATGCCAAACGTATTCGTGCGTTTCATCAATTCAAGCAAGACATCATCCTTAAGCCCTTAGACGGCATGGGTGGCACTTCTATTTTCCGTGTGAAAAAAGACGATCCAAACGTAGGCGTGATTATTGAAACCTTAACCAGCTATGGGCAGCAATATGCTATGGCGCAAGCCTTTATCCCTGAAATCACTCAAGGCGATAAACGTATTTTAGTGGTTGATGGCGAACCCGTGCCGTTCGCGTTAGCTCGTATTCCGATGAAAGGCGAAACCCGAGGAAACTTGGCCGCCGGCGGAAGTGGTGTGGCTCAACCATTATCTGAAAGTGACTGGAAAATTGCTCGCGCAATAGGGCCAGAGCTTAAAAAACGTGGACTGATTTTTGTTGGCTTAGATGTT
Source organism: Shewanella inventionis (assembly GCF_019931735.1). Taxonomy (NCBI): domain Bacteria; kingdom Pseudomonadati; phylum Pseudomonadota; class Gammaproteobacteria; order Alteromonadales; family Shewanellaceae; genus Shewanella; species Shewanella inventionis. The sequence goes on from NZ_CP082926.1 coordinate 4,603,772, forward strand.
ATCGGTGACAAACTCACTGAGATTAACGTAACCAGCCCAACCTGTATCAAAGAAATTGAAGCCGCCTTTGATGTCAACATTACTGGCATGTTAATGGATGCGATTGAAGCGCGTGTAAACCAGTAACCACATAGGATATCCCATGGACTTTATCGCTACGTTTAAGCACTCAGTAATCTGTTTAATGTTAATACCATGCCTTTGTGGGGCAAACGCCTTCGCAAATGATGTCATGATAAGCCCTGACGTTACTGGAGCCTCCAACACCAACGTGCCATCGGTTGGCCCATCAAGACCCAAAAACATCATCATTATGATAGGTGATGGTATGGGCCCAGCCTACACCACTGCTTATCGATATTATAAAGACAACCCAGAGACAGAAGAGATAGAGCAAACCGTTTTTGATCGCCTACTCGTAGGTATGTCCAGCACTTATCCTGCCTCTGTGAGCGGTTATGTGACCGATTCAGCAGCATCAGCAACGGCATTAGCAACAGGCTTTAAAAGCTATAATGGTGCAATTAGTGTCGACATTGAAAAACGTCCATTGCCCACACTGATGGAAAAGGCAAAATCATTAGGTTTAGCTACAGGTATTGCGGTAACCTCGCAAGTTAACCACGCAACGCCAGCTGCTTTTCTTGTTCACAATGAAAGCCGTAATAACTACATCGACATTGCCCAAGCCTATATCGATACTGACGCCGATGTCATTTTAGGTGGTGGCCAGCAATATTTTCCCGCATCGTTGCTGACACAATTTACCGAAAAAGGCTACCAGCACATCACAGAGTTTACGCAACTCGATAGTATCACCACCCCCAAAGTATTAGGTTTATTCGCTGACGTACAATTACCCTGGGCAATCAACGATAATCGAAGTCATAAGCTCAGTAAAATGACTCAAAAAGCCATCGACTTACTGTCACAAAATCAGCAGGGCTTTGTGCTATTAGTTGAGGGGAGCTTAATCGATTGGGCCGGTCACAGTAATGACATCGCCACAGCCATGGGTGAAATGGACGAGTTTGCAGCAGCCATTGAAGTTGTAGAACAATTTGTACGCCAAAGCAAAGACACGTTAGTGGTCATTACAGCCGACCATAACACCGGTGGCTTATCGGTTGGCGCAAATGACAAATATGAATGGAAACCCGAGGTGCTCAGTCGAGTTAAGGCCAGTCCAGACGAGATTGCAAACCAAGCTATAGCTAACGAGCAGTGGCAAACAGTTGTCACTGAGCTAATTGGTTTTACCCCAAGCGACACTGAATTAACCGCGTTAGACAATGCGCGTCTTCAAGGTAATGAAGCATTAACTATCGCATTACGAAAAATAATTGACGTTCACTCAAACACAGGCTGGACAAGCGGCGGGCATACAGCCGTTGACGTACAAGTGTTTTCAGCAGGTCCAGGAGCAAGACTTTTTGGTGGTCATCAAGACAATACAGACATTGCCAATAAAGTCTTTAGCTTATTGCCAGAATCTGCCGTAAAACAATAACCGCTCGACACAGCCTTTTGCAGACCAAAGGGCTGTTAACATTTTATCTTTATCATGAGTAACTCAAGTGCTAACAAATCCGTCTCAAGCATTAATTCGAAACAGCGAACTATTTCAGCAACATAAAGTATTAATACTCAATTATGAGGCTGATACCTTTGCTAGCCAATGCTTGGACTGGGCCAGCCATGTCAAAGCACTAGCATTCGACTTTAATCACCATCAAACACTGTCACCTTATGCCAATGACAAACTTGATTGTTATTTCGGCCATCAATTGCCTGATACACTCGCAGCAGAAAAATTTGATAGTGTGATTATCTATTTCCCTAAAGCTAAACCACTAATGGGCTACCTACTGCAATTAGCTGCTCAACACTTAGGCATAAATGGATTACTTGTTATAGTCGGAGAAAACAAAGGTGGTATTAAATCTATTACAAAGTTAACACCTAGCTATTACTCAACGCCCATTAAACAAGATAATGCACGCCACTGTTTGCTATACACATGTTACTTAACCCACATCGCACCAGCATTATTACTCAGTGATTGGGTAAGCCAATATGCATTAGAAACGCCACAGGGACAGCTACAAATTTGTAATCTGGTTGGTGTGTTTAGTGAAAAACGCCTTGATCAAGGCACCGAACTCCTGCTTTCGCATTTGCCTGAAAACCTTCAAGGGAGAGTACTTGACTTTGGCTGTGGTGCAGGTGTGATCAGCGCAGCACTATTAAAAGCAAATCCTACGTTAAACATGGAGTGCATAGACATAAATGCAATGGCACTAGCCTCGTGTCAACTCACTCTTGCTGCTAATAATATGCAAGCGAAAGTTTATCCATCTGATGGCTTTAAGCAAATCAGCGGGCAGTTCAATGGGATCATCTCAAATCCGCCCTTTCATGATGGGTTAACCAGCACCACAGACATAGCCACACAATTTGTTAAACACAGCGCAGACAGTTTAGCCACAGGGGGGATTTGGCAAATTGTTGCAAACAGACACTTACCCTACTCAGATACCATTGCCGCCCATTTTGGTAATGTGAATGTCACAGCGGAAAATAATAAATATAAGCTCTATTTTCATCAGCATTAATGCTGGGGTTTAGCTGGAAATGGACTTCAATATCAGCTAAATTGACTTAAAGGCAAAATGACTCACATTTTATTACCATTTTGACTGCTATTCTTATGCCTTGGTGTGGATAAAAAGAAAAATAATAAACAAAGGACGTTATGTTAGATCCCTCAGTAATCGCGCTAAGCGCAGACAAATCAAAAGCAGAACTTCGCCTAGTTCCAAATACTCACGGCCCTATAGCAACGGAAGACATTGACGGCTTACTCAAACAAGCCAATTTTGCCATGCTACACCCCATTGAATCAGCCATTAATAAAGCCGTTTCAGAAGTCAATGCACTGTGCGGACAAAAGCCTGGGGATCATGAGTTATTTTTTGCTATTGCCGAGCGCAAAGACGGTTCGGTAAGCATCACAGTCAGTGACGATAAAATGCAAGCCAGCATGAAGATCACCTCTGCATGGGGAGGCAAAGACATGGCGCTTGCCGATATCCTCAATACTCTTAAAAGCAAAAAAATTAAAATGGGCTTAAGCAAGCCTAAAATAATGGCATTAATGCAACGCCTATCGATTTTACCACCAGGAGAAAGCTGCGAAGGAGTCATCGCTTGCGGCAAGCCTGCCGTTAATGGTGAAAACGCCATCATCACTCGTAAAGTCGCCTTAGCCCGCGAGCGCTTACTGCAACCACAAGAGCGCGAAGATGGCTCTGTTGATATGCGAAATTTAGGCGCATTAATCACAGTGAAACCCAATGACGTTTTAATGGTTAAAACAATGGCAACCATTGGTACACCTGGTTTTAATGTTCACGGCGACGTTTTGCATCAAATCCCTGGTAAAGACAAGCCAATGGAGCCAGGAAAAGGCACCAGTTTACACCCCAAAGATCCCAATAAGCTTATTGCAACCTTGTCTGGCCAACCCGTTGAAAACCGCAAAGGCATGCAAGTCGACGATATACTGCAAATCAAAGATGTTGATGTTCGCTATGGTCATGTCAACTTTAAAGGCAGTATTCTCATTACCGGTGACGTACACGAAGGCATGGAAGTCAAAGCCACCGGAGATGTAACCGTAATGGGGTTTGTCGAGTCGGCAAGTATAGAAGCACAGGGTGATGTGATTGTTAGCAAAGGCGTTATTGGGCGCTTAATAAAAGATCAAGAACTCAGCACCCATATCAAAGCTAGCGGCCAAATTTGCGCCCAATTTGTACAATACTCACGTCTCGAGGCCCAAGGTAGTATTTTGGTAACCAAACAACTACTTCACAGCCATACCACCTCAGGTGACACCATTACAGTTAGTGATACCCAATCAAGACGAGGAGACTTAGTCGGAGGCATAGCCACTGCAGAAAAAGGCATTCGAGCCATTGCTTTTGGCGCAACAGCAAGTACCAAAACAGAGTTGTACTGCGCAATGCATCAAACTGAACTAAAACAACAACTAAAAGAGCTAGATAGCAGTATAAAAGAGATGGTGGTTGCAGGGTTAGAACTGGAAGCCCGATTGCGAAAATTGCCCCCAAAAACAGAATGGCAAAATGATGCCGGTATGATTGAACAAGTCAAAATGATGCTCGACCAAAAAAACAAAATGGCGGCTGAACGAGTTAAAGAAGAAATTGAATATACACAACAACAAAATGAAGTTGATGGTTATTTTGATAATTACTTCATCAAGGCTGAAAAGCACATTTTTACCAATGTTGAAATTCACATAGGTAACGCATTTAATCGCACCCAACGCGAACATGGTCCATGTGTTGTCAAAAATGTAAATCAAGAGTTGTCATTTGATTATAGCAGTCGATAACCAACACCCAGCACAGGCACACTATGCAACAAATACATTGGCCAGCCATTTTACAGTTTGATCAAGATGATGAGCTAATGTATTTGGCCAACCAGCAGGATTGGCTGAGTTTTATTTGCGCAAACCAATACAATGTTTGTTTTCAAGACAAACTTATCGACAGCAGTGGCTCAATATTTCTCATCAACAAGCCACTTAACAGCAAGGCTTGCGCCGAACAAAATGTGGCACAATTACCTAACCTTGTTAAGCAGGCTCAACCAATAAGCTTATTACAAATGTTGTCTATAGTGCGACATTACGGCCAATTTCAAGGGCATTGTTGCAGCGCTAAAATCATGTTTACTTCTATTGAGCAAGGTATCAACACTGTCGCTGAATTAGAACAGCTTTATTAGTCAATAAAACCGCCTCCCCCATTGAGCATCAAACAACGCTCTGGCAAAATGCCCGCATACTCACCGTCTATAAGCTCTGAGAATTCTTAATGGAATTACTTAATATTGAATGCCTTGGTAAACGTTTACGTCTAGAAGGTTCTATTGCAGGTTGGCAGCAATTGTACTGGGATAACCAATTGGTATCACAAAAATCGGCAAGTGCAAGCGATCAAGCCTTTCATATACACTCTTTTGAACTCACCCAACAATTTACGCCACCACAAACCGAAGGTGTACCTGAAGAGACGGTGGGGATGACCTCTCACACAAAAGCGATCCCCGTTCGTTTAGAAATAGATGTTAACTGGCAACCTTTTCAATTGGATTATTGTTTACTTGTCGATGAAGAGCAAATTACACAAGGCCATCGCACAGTTAGGGATATCGAAAATCAAACCCCTGAAATTCCTGTCGCCAAAGCACAAAAACTCAGTATTGTCGGTTTGGCCTCTTTAGGGTTTAAGCTACTCAAAAGCGCCAAAGTGATTAAAGTGTTATTTGCTGGCGCCAGTGTCGCAGCTTATTCATGGCTATTTTCGTTAGAGTTTGCCTTAGCACTTATCGGCTGTTTAGTGTTTCACGAATACGGCCATATTCGTGCCATGAAACATTTTGGCATGAAAACCAAAGGCATTTATCTTATCCCATTTGTAGGTGGATTGGCCTTGAGCGATGAGCGAATTAATACTCGCTGGCAAGATGTCTATATTTCAATTATGGGGCCGACTTTTGGGCTTATATTGTCCATTATTAGCCTAGGGCTTTACTGGATCACAGGTAATATCTTTTTTGCAGGATTGGCCAGCTTTAACGCCCTACTCAACCTATTTAATTTACTACCCATTTTACCGCTCGACGGTGGTCATATTTTAAAAAGCATCAGCTTTTCAATGAATAGCTTAGTTGGCCTTATTGCCTGTATTTTAGGGGCTGCTGCAGGTGTGTTTATTAGCTACAGTTTAGGCCTTGCACTGTTAGGTTTTTTACTGCTGATTGGTAGTGTAGAAATTGTCTTTGAATGGCGAGGCCGCCATCAAAGCCATCTACTGCCACTTGACCGCTACGGACAGATATTCTCAACCGTATGGTATCTACTCACAGTTGCAGGCCTAGTGGGGATTATTTGGTACTTTGCCAGCTCAGGGGACGACATGCTTGCCATTCCACTGCAAATTTTAGGCAGTTAGTCAGTAATATAAAAAACACCTGCAAAATGCAGGTGTTTTTATTATTGTCGTTTACAGCGTAAACACATTGGTCATCACTTTATAAAGCTCAGTACCTTGATGCACCGATGCCGAAGCAAAATGCAAAATAGGCACGCAATCTACTGGCAAACAGACCTTTTCAAGAGCCTGATCACTGCCATATAAGTCCATCCGTAAAATATTCACTAATGGTAGGCCTGCCTTAAGAGGTTGCCCAACTGCTGCGCAATATTCAATTAACCCAGCTTTTGGAGCATGGAACTTTTTATAATCTTTTAAGTAACAGCCAAAGCGAGCCATATCTGCTGGCTCAACTTTTTCGCGAATAACGCCACGATAGCTTAAATAGACCAAAATGCCTTTTGCATCGACTAATGCATCCGCTAAATCAATGCGCTCTTGGCTCGCAAGCTCTAGCGTAAAGGCTGACACAGGCACAGTAAACTCACGGCCATGCTTTGCCGCAACATCCGTTAGTCGCCACCAGGGACAAAACGCTGCTTCATCCATCGCCCCACCAAAACTATTAGGGATAACCAAGGTGTAAGGAATGGAGAAAAAACGAGCAGCATCAATATCATACTCAGGGCAATATAAATGCTTACAGGATTTAGGTCCGGTATGTAAATCCAGCACAATATCAGCCTGATGGGCCATTGATTGCAAGCTTACGGCTAGTCGGTGACCTGTTGTCACCCCAAATGCTTGATTAAGCCTTGCCTGACACGACTCGACCAACGTCGCTCGATATGCCTTAAACAACGCATCATTCGCTAAATGTTGATGTTCGGTATACCAAGTGGTTAAGTCAATATTGTGATCAAAATACTCTCGGTTCCAATTCACACCTGTAATAGGATCAAAACGCCCTAATGTAAACTCACCACTTTTTTGATTAATGCCTAGCGGATTAGCCAAAGGTGCAAGGCGAATATCACCCAATACCTCATAGCCCTCAAGCAAGGTCATCAGCTGATACATCACCGCGTTACCCTGCACTTCAGCACCGTGCACATTGGCTTGAATATACACGCTAGGTGCCGACATATCTGCACCTTTAAACTCATAAAGCGGTATGGTAAGAGCTTGCCCAGTGGCAAGCTCCCCAACACAAATACTCGATGGTATCGCCTTACTCATGGCTTACGACTCAAACAAATTTTGGTGTAATGCATTAACCACTTGCGCCGCTTCAGACTCAGACACCAACACACATAAATTGTGTGGGCTAGCACCCTGGCAAATCATTCGTACGTTGTGGTTTTCAAGCACTTGAAACACACGACTACAAATACCAGCGGTAGAGGCAATACGATTACCTATAATGGCAATAAGCGCTAAGTTATCTTCAACACGCACACGACAATGTTGAGACAGCTCTTGCAGTAATGACTCACTCAATAAGCCTTGACCACTTGAATCTGAACCGGTTTTATCCAAGGTCAACGATACGTTAACTTCTGATGTAGTGATTAAATCAACTGATATTTTATGGCGAGCAAGTGTTGCAAAGGTTTCAGCTAAAAAGCCTTGAGCGTGTAACATTTGTAAGCTGTGAAGGTTAAGCAATGTTTGATCTCGGCGTAATGCCACTGCACGATACACTGGCGTATCCTCAACCTGATGGCGGATCCAAGTCCCTCCCATTTCGGGCGCTTTACTTGAGCCCACAAACACCTGAATTTTTTGCCTAACAGCAGGCAAAATAGTTGCTGGATGTAACACTTTCGCGCCAAACGTTGCCATTTCTGCTGCTTCATTAAAACTAATCTCAGCAATTGGGCGTGCGTTGGGTGCCAATCTTGGATCTGTGGTATAAATACCTGCAACATCGGTCCAAATCTCAACCGCAGATGCATGTAACGCTTCGGCAAGTAACGCTGCAGAATAGTCACTACCACCACGGCCTAAGGTTGTTGTGCGACCATCTTGATCTGCACCAATAAAACCTTGAGTAACAATAATATATTTAGCTAACAGCGGCTTTAAAAAATCACCCGACAATGAAGCTATGGCTTCTATATGTGGCTCAGCTCGGCCGAAGTGACTGTCAGTACGAAGAACCTGGCGCACATCAAAATGATCTGACGCTGAGCCTTTTTCACGGATCACCGCAGAGAATAAAATCGACGAGCATTGCTCACCTGTAGACAATAATTCATCCATTATTGCCTTACTACGGTCAAGCTCTAACGATTCGCTTAACACCGACATGCGACTGAGAATTTTATCAATACTTGCCGCCACATCTTGTGGACGCCCTAACTCATCTAAAATGGCGTATTGAATTTTCGCAATTTGCTTTAACAGCGCTAAACGACGCTCGTCATTCACATTCGCTTGGGTTAACTCAACCAGTAAATTGGTCACGCCACTTGACGCACTAACCACAACTAAACGAGTTGCAGGGTTGGCTAAAACAATATCAGCACAACGGCTCATTGAGCCGTAGTCAGCAACCGACGTGCCCCCAAACTTGGCAACAACCAATTGTGCTTGTACGTCTTGAGAAATTAGACTCATACAGATGCCTCCGCAGTTTGCGAAAGACAATAAAATAAGATGTGATTTACTAACATGATATACGCTCCGAACACACTACGTTCGAAGAGCCTGGTGCTAAGATAACGCACCCTTAAAGAAGGGAAACAGCAATCATCACCAGAAGCTCTCCACCAAAAAAACAGGTGACAATCGTTAGGATTCAGCCTAAACGACCGATATCAATGTGTGCCACACAATTTGATACCTCGGCGCTAATCTCCATCATAAGTTGTCATTGGACTGGCATCCTCAAACTTACTACCTAGTTAACGCTCCTCTTCTGTGCCTCCCGAAGGAGGGACCTGAAAAATAGCAACAAATGCACTCACAAGTCAATCAACAATTGTAGTAAAAATACACAAATTTAATTTTATTCATCTTTGAGCAGTGCTAATCCCCCACAATGAATAACAGTGGAGGTGTTAATTTGGAATTATTTATTGTTCGAAATACTGAAGAATTACGGTTTAAAGATAACGGGAAGTAAAAAAACAATACAATCTATTAAAATTGTATCCAAAAAGGATCCAATAACCAAAACAGTGACAAGATTGGTTAGGCTCTAAATGAACACACTAAATGTGAGCACCAATGTCGGGTAACTCATTAACCAAACGTAAACGATGATTGAATACGCCCAATTCAACCTCAGGCATCTTCGAGTCATTACAAGCAACAAGGGATAAAAGCCCCTGTTCGACATAATAAATTGCGTGTTGGTTAAATGCTTTACCTAACTCAAGCGCTTGTTCTTTATCAATAAAAACAGCCCAGCTTTTTTCCATATGCGATAAATCAGGAGCAGCACCAATCAGCGCTCGGTATGGGCTATTAAATTGTTGGATTTTAGATTGGAGTTGGCGATCTAATAAGCGATTTTGACTGGGGGTGAGCAACAAACCGCTTGGATTATAAGCAGTAACAATAGCGAATGGGAAATCATCTGAGAGGCGTTGAGTAAACAAAAAATGAGTGGTTTGATACTCGTGCCACAGTGTATCTATAACATTTTCCATAATATTAATTCGTCAATTAAGCCAAAAACAGTGTAGCAGAGCCTTGTGAATTCTTAAAGGTTTGAGATATCAGTCACAAGTATAATATTTTAATTAAAAATAAAATCAAACAGTTAAGAAAAGACCAAACTTTTCATCTGTTTTTTATATTAATTATTTAACATTTAATTTGTTAACAAATACCTAAAACGAGTACAATAATCATTACTTACTATTAAAGCGCCGTGACTTCACCCATAACATCAAGCCATTAGATGCACCATGGGACAGCGTTTAAAACGAATTCATTGGTTATTAGTCACATTTTTGTGTGCTTAGTTTACACCTGAACGTTTTATGTTCTACATTTGATAACACAATCAAGATAAACCGTAATACGAGTAAATAAGTTTGCAACAAATGGAACTATCTTTGTAAATCGTATTCATAGTAGTAAGCCAATTAGGCAATTTTTTTACTCATGAGGCAGGAGTTCATTACAACGCCTGATGAGCTTAGATATACGCAAGACAACTCAGTAACCATAAACTAGCGTTACATTATACGAGTTCATAAGAGTGTTTTATTCAGGGCAGACATAGATAAACACCATAAAAAATACTGGAGTATCGGCGTTAATTAAGAACGCGATTACAACTTGACTAGCCTGTCGCTAGAGTCGAATTTTTATTAAATTAGGTATATATCATGCAAAACCCGCACATTCTGATTGTTGAAGACGAAGCAGTAACCCGTAATACATTGCGCAGTATTTTTGAAGCTGAAGGTTATGTAGTAACTGAAGCAAATGACGGCGCAGAAATGCATAAAGCCATGCAAGATAACAAAATTAACCTAGTGGTTATGGACATTAACTTACCTGGTAAAAACGGTTTGTTACTCGCTCGCGAATTACGTGAAATTAATAATATCGGTCTTATTTTCTTAACGGGTCGTGATAACGAAGTTGATAAAATTCTTGGCCTTGAAATCGGCGCAGACGACTATATCACTAAGCCATTCAATCCTCGTGAGTTAACCATCCGCGCACGTAACCTATTAACGCGTGTTAACAGTGCAGCTGCAGAAACCGAAGAAAAAGGTTCTGTTGAGCATTACCGTTTTAATGGCTGGAGTTTAGAGATTAACAGCCGTTCTTTGGTTAATCCAAAAGGTGAGTCTTATAAGCTACCACGCAGTGAATTCCGTGCGATGCTTCATTTTGTTGAAAACCCAGGTAAGATTTTAACCCGTGCAGATTTATTATTAAAAATGACTGGCCGTGAGTTAAAGCCGCATGACCGTACTGTTGACGTCACAATTCGTCGAATCCGTAAGCATTTTGAAAGCTTAGCTGATACGCCAGAAATCATCGCCACTATCCACGGTGAAGGCTATCGTTTTTGTGGTGACTTAGAAGACTAATCTTGTAATTACCCAATAAAAAAACCAGGTAGTTAACCTGGTTTTTTTATGCCCGCTTTTCACGATTAGTTTATGATTATTTCAATTGCTGGTCTAAAAATGCCGCCAACGATTTATATAAATGATTACGCACTTTCTCACCGCGCATGGAATGCTTAGACCCAGGATAATCCATCATCTGGAATAATTTCCCCTCATCTTGCAATGCTTTATAAACGCGTGTGCTGTTTTCAAACAACACGTTATCATCTGCCATGCCATGGTACATCAGCAAACCTGACTGATAATTTTTTACGTAAGGTAAAATACTGCTGGCATCGTAACCTTGTTTATTGGTTTCAGGATTACCCATATAACGCTCGGTATAATGAGTGTCATATAAACGCCAGTCGGTAACCGGTGCCCCCGAAATGGCTGCTTTAAAATAATCTGGCGCCTTAAATTGGCTCATTAATGCCATGTAGCCGCCGTAGCTATGACCATAAATCGCCACGTTTTCGCCATCAATAAAGGGCAAACTACGCAAATAATCTACGCCCACTTTTTGATCGTTTACCTCGGCATCTCCCATATTTTGATAAATCACATATTCAAACGCAGTGCCACGGTGGGCCGAGCCACGATTATCTAATTGAAATACTGCATAGCCTTGTTGCAACAAATACTGAGTAAAATAGTCTGCTTCGCTCCAGCTGTTAACCACTAACTGGGCGTGCGGACCGCCATAAACACGCACCACCACTGGGTACTTTTTATTGGCATCAAACGGCACAGGTTTAAATAAACGGTACATTAATGGCTGACCATCTTCTGCTTTTAATTGACCAAATTCAGGCATTTGCCATAAACCAGCCACATCATAAAGAGGATGTGTCTCATTGATTTCGTTTTGCTCAACCCAGGCTAATAATTTACCAGAGTCATTGTGTAAACTGATCTGTGGCGGTTGTTGCAGGCTATTAAAATAGTCTAAATATACCGGGCTTTTGTCAGCAAAAACCGCGTCATGCATACCAGCGCTTTGACTAATACGTTCAATTGACTCTACGCCTATATTCATATTAACGCGGTACAAATGGCGCTCTACCACACTGTCTTTACGGCCACTAAAATACACCCAACCGCTGGCTTCATCGACAAACTCAAGCGCATCAACTGCCCAATCTCCTTGGGTTAATTGTTTAAGCTGTTTACCCTGTAGGTCAAACAAATACAGATGGTTAAACCCATCACGCTCTGAACCCCAAATAAATGCTGACTGCTGCTTTAAAAAATGCAGGTCATTATTAAGGTTTACCCACGCTTTACTGCGCTCTTCAATCACTGTGTTAGCTTGCTCTGGTTGACTAAGTGCAGCAATGCGCAAGTCTACTGCTTGTTGGTTTCGGCTTTGCCATTGAAAAGACACATGTTTGCTGCCTGGTAGCCAATCAACACGCGGTAAATACATGTCTTTTTGTTTACCTAAATCAATCCAATTAATGCTTTTATCTTGCAAACTCACCACACCAAGGGCAATTTCAACGTTCGCTTTACCTGCATAAGGATAGCGTTGTTCGGTAAGCTTAATACCGTCGGCGTAAATCTCATTACGGGTGACTAACTCAACACCTGATTCATCAATACGAGTAAAAGCAATTGCTGACTCATCCGGCGCCCACCAATAACCGGTCATGCGATCCATTTCTTCCTGGGCAACAAACTCCGCCATGGCATTCTTAATAGGGCCTTTCCCATCTGTAGTTAATGCGATCACTTTTTGGGTATCGAGTGCTAACACATAAAGATTTTGATCGCGCACAAACGACACATAGCGGCCTTTAGGCGACAAACGCGCATCGGTGGCAAAGCCTTCGCCAGTGTTAAGCTCTGTGACTTTATTGCTAGCCACATCATATAAATACAATTGCCCTGCAGCAGGAATTAAAATACTTTGGCTGTTTTCAGACCAAAAGTATTCCATGATCCCTTCGCCATAAATTCGCTGGCGTTCACGGCGAGCTTTTTCTTCATCAGACAGCTCACCACTGGCTAGCAGATCTGCATTTATCAAGATGCTGCGCTCACCCGTGGCGATATTCATTTGCCACAAATCATAAAAATGTTGGTTTTCGGCACGGCTTGATAGGTAAGTGACGCGCTTTCCATCTGGAGACAAGGCCAGACCGCGTGGGCTTGAACCTGCTAATGCAGGAGATGCATGAATACGTTCTATCGTCAGTGGCGTTTTATTGCCGTTTATTGCACTTAACGGCGCGGTAGTTAATGAAGTCATGGTATTGCCTTGTGCGGCTTGAGAAATCTGGCTAGTAAAGAGAAACGGTACGGCAGTCATTGCCACTAAAGCATGCTGCTTCCATGTTGTTGTCATTATTATTAATCCTATGGGCAAACAATCAGTCAACATTTTGCCTGAATTTACGACAAAACCAAAACCTTGGATAACAATCGCTGAAATTAGCATCATTGTGGGGTATGATTTGCAGATAACTGATAAAAATGAACAACATCGACCTTAACTTCGCAAAACTTCATAGGAAAAATCATGCAGACCTTGGCCCAAACCCTTAGCGCTCAAGCAGTCAATGCGTCATTAACGCAATTACTAGTCACCTTAGCAGAAACCTCAATCGCCATTAGCGGTGCTGTTCGTCACGGCGCGTTGGCAGGAGTATTAGGCGCAACAGAGCAAGAAAACGTTCAAGGTGAAACCCAGAAAAAACTGGATGTGATCACAAACGACATGCTTAAAGATGCTTTAAAGGCTGATAGTACAGTGCGCGGCATCGCTTCTGAAGAAGAAGATTACGTTGTAGAGGCCAATGCTCAAGGTGAGTACTTAGTCAGTTTTGATCCTTTAGATGGCTCATCTAATATCGATATTAATTCACTCGTTGGCACGATTTTCTCGGTATTACCGGCACCTGCTGGTGAGTTTAACGAGCAAAGCTTTTTACAAGCTGGGCGCAAGCAAGTTGCAGCAGGTTACGTGCTTTATGGCCCATCAACTATGATGGCGCTAACCACTGGCAAAGGTACACAGTTTTATACCTTGGATCCAGACAGCCAAACTTTTCTATTGACCAACGACAATGTGCAAATCACGCCAGATACGGCTGAGTTTGCAATTAACATGTCTAACCAGCGCTTTTGGGAAGCGCCAATGCAAACCTACATTGCCGACTTGCTACTGGGTAAAATTGGCCCTCGCGAGCAGTCTTTTAACATGCGTTGGATTGCCGCTATGGTGGGTGATGTACATCGCGTATTGTGCCGCGGCGGTATTTTTACCTACCCAACAGACAATAAAAACCCGGCCAAACCATTCAAATTACGCCTAATGTACGAAGCCAACCCAATGGCGTTACTTGTGGAGCAAGCTGGCGGTAAAGCCTCAACAGGTTACGAAACCATTTTGGATATTCAACCGACTGAAATCCACCAACGTGTTGCCGTTATTTTAGGTAGCGCGAATGAAGTCGATACATGTTTAAGTTATCACGGTATTGATTACAGTGAAGAACCATCGATTGACTAAACTGTTTGTAACAAAAAGCCGCTCAATAAACCATTGAGCGGCTTTTATATGGTGCAAAAAAGTCACTTATTCTTTTGCTGCCACTAAGCTCTCTTCTGTCACTTGGTGCTTTTTCTCGGTCTGGTCAACAATAGTCAGTACCGCGGTGTCACCTACTACGTTACAAGATGTCAGTACCATATCAATAATACGGTCAAGTGCTGCAACAATCACAAACGCTTCTACCGGCAAGCCCATTTGATAAATCAATACCCCAATCATTACCATGCCACCACCAGGTACACCACCAGCACCAACAGAGAGCAAAAACACGCTGAATAAGAGTGACGGAATTTGATCATTGCTAATCGGCATACCAAACGCATTGGCCACAAAGAAAATAGCGATGGTGATGTAAATCGACACGCCACCCATGTTCATCGTAGCCCCTAGTGGCACGCCAAAACCGGCAACCGCCTGGCTTACGCCCAGTTTGTCGGTTAAGGTGCGCATGGTCACAGGGATAGTGGCATTAGAGCTAGCCGTTGAAAGCGAGAACAATATCTGTTCTTGAATTTTATCACGAAACGTTTTAGCCGAAACGGGGGTAAATAGACTGACAGCGATAGGATAAACAATAAAAATCCAAATCAATAATAAGGCTAAAATCAGCACTAAATATTCAACCACACTGACAAAGATTTCAGGTTCTAAGGTGGCGCCTAATTTAAACATTAGGGCGAATACACCGTATGGCGCAAGGCTCATGACCACTGAAATTAAGCGCATCATAATTTTATTGGCAGTTTGAAAGCCTTTCACTGCACCTTCAACCGATGAGCCCATTGATTTAATGACACCACCCATCAACAGTGCCATAAAAATCACTTGTAACATGTTGCCAGAGGTAAACGCAGAAAATGGATTATTAGGTACAATGCTCACAATAAGTGACATTAAATCTGGTAATTCGGTTGCAGTAATATCAACAGAATCACTGCTCGACATGTCAACGCCTTTACCAGGTTCAAAGATCATTGCCACAGCAAATGCGGCAACAATAGCAACCACAGTGTTGATAATATAAAAACCAAAGGTTTTGCCCCCTAAACGGCCAAAACTTTTTAAATCTTGTAACTCACACACGCCGCACACAATGCTCACAAACACTAAAGGCACGACTAACATCATGATCATATTCACGAACATGGTGCCTATACCGCTTGCAAAAGTAACTAGGGTTCCGCCGAAGAAGGCGTTGTCGGCCAGTGCAAACTGTACAATACTGCCTAGTAGCACACCCAAAAATAGACCGATAAAAATCCGGGCCGAAAGTGATTTTGTCATCTGTTATTTCCCATTCGAAATGGCAACTTATGTTGCTGCTTATTGTTATGCCAATCCTGGCGATTATTCTTTTCGATCGATGAAATACTGAGACATAGCGCAATATATTTCAATCGCCTTATCAACAAAAGTGATTACTTTATCAGCGCTTAGTAAACAAAAATCACAAAAGTATGTAATAACAAGGTATTACAAAAGCGATTATGGGCTATTTATTGAATTGCCACATGGCATTCACAAGGGCGCAAGCCACAGGGAAACCAGTGCATCGCAACAGATGAGGGTTACAACTTGATGCTAAGCAAACTCAATGATAATGATTTTGCCAACATATGCTGCTGTTTGATACTCACACTATGATGGCTAATCCAATTGACTAACGTTAACCATTGGGCCGTGTATGCTGCTGCATTTTCAGCCGTTGGCGATGAGACATTCTTTAAATAAGTAAGTTGTTTGTGTTGTTTATTAAAGTCTGCGACTAAATTGATTTGGCTAATCGCAAGCAGCTCATTCGGTGAAGAAAGTGCTTGTTGTGGCACTATCATGCTCCGGCACCCATTTAAGGTATTCGCAATCATTAGCCCAGCAGGATCTAGATCGGTAAAGGCAATCACATTTATGTTCATCGGCTCTATTAAACGTAAAAAGCGCTTTCTTCCTGCGGGTGAATAGTCATGACTGCCACGATACAACACCATGCAACTATCGATGATTGGTTGTAACTCGGGTGTAAATGAATAAGCAAATAGATTGTCAAAACTGTCGAGGTTTTCGACCACAATAAGGTGTGAGAGTTTAAGCTGTTGACATAGCGCGACAGCGGTATCGACTTTTAATCGCAATGCGCTGTGTTGTGCACTCAAAATATGGGGTATTGCATCCCCCATAATGTACCTAGCGAGCTGCGGAGCAAGCTTAATGAGCACATAATCGGCCTCTGGGTTGATATTAGCGTATTTTTCATTGGCGCTTTGCTGCGCCATTTGATCTCTAGGCACATCAAAATCAAGCGATAAAATGTCTAACCCTGAGCCAATCTGCGCCATTTTTCGCAGTAATGCGTAATCTTTACTGGTTAAATACAGGTATTTTTCAGCGCCATCCGGCTCACCGATTTGCCATATCTGATAGAGTTTTTTCCAACTTGCATTAAAAGCCACGCGCGGCAATTGTTGCTTTGCCGCGCGGGCCAATATCTGTAATTGACTCTGGCTTAAGCTAGCCATAACTCAACATCATGAATAATAAAATTACCGTTATACACAGGATCGGGTTTGCCTATTGGTTCTAACTCAAAGTAATTTTTATGCTCATCGGCCAAACCTTCATAGCCACCAATCACTTGGTATAACCAACTTTCGGCATCCCACTGTAATTGTTTTTCGGTTAAATAACTCAATGCTGATTGACGCAAACCAGAATCAATCACCTCACAGAAATATTCATCCACGGCAATTTTGAGTGGGTTTTCAGGAATATCAAAGTCTTCAATGTCGCCCATTTCAAAGGTAACGTTTTGCTCACGTGCAATGTGCGGTAATGCATCACGGCTAATGGCTTTCACTTGTGCCACTATACTCATTAGCTCCAGCTCATGATGTGGGTTACTCACATCAACACTGGCTGGCGCCAACAGGGCCTCAGCACAATTAAATAAACTCGGGATCTGTTTATGACCAACATGATTATCGACTTGATAGTCTGGGTGCATGTCGGTGTGCAGCAACCAGCCTTTGAGTAACCGTGTACGGCCTTGAATTTGCCTAAAGCGGCCTAATAACTCATATAACCTACCCTGCACAATACTCAGCTCTTGAGTACATTGGCTTAGGGTTTCTTGTAGGCTGGTCATTAATAAACGGCGCAGCTCGCGGATGTCACCGGCAATGTCACCCAGCTCACTAAACTGGAACATCTCGAGGCCATTGAGCAAGTCTGACACCTGGCTTTGCGCTAATTCGTTTTCGCGAATTTTGGCACTGATAGTCCCGACATAACCAAACTCGTTATTAATGCGGCCCCATAACACCCTAATCGAATATCGCAGGCTGTCGGTAAAGCTGTAAACGTGTTCGTTTAGGTCCGCTAAATAAGCTTCTGCTGCGCTGTGATCAATATTATGACGCGCCTCTTTATAGTGATCGGCCAGGGTTTTTATGGTGGCTAAAGACGAGCCAACGTTAGAGTCAATTTGGCGATTACGCTCATCGCTTAAGGCCTCTTCAAGCAACGCCCTGACTGAGCGCTTTAAACGCAGCTCTTGGTCTGGCTCTGGTCGCCACAAAATGCCGCTTTTTTTGAGTTTTTCAATCACGCCTGCATCATGGGCGGTGTCGTTTATCGACCCCGCTAAATAAGCATCCATGATCACATCGGCATGCCGCCCGAGTTGTTTGAGCAGCTTTACCCCGGCCTGGTGTAAGTTGCTGCTCATATTAACTCCCTTTGGGTCGCAGTTTCAGCTTGCGCCTCAAGGCTTAGGCCTTCGGTTTCGTCAATAAAACGGATCACTTCATATAGGTAATCAAGCTTGCCGGTGGCGATGTAAATTTGTTTTTCACTATTAGGTTTAGTCAAATAGCCCAGCTCAACTAAGCGCTTAAACACTAGCTTAATTTGGCCATCGACATTGCTGCTGCTGGAGCCAAATAAACGATACTGGCTAAGCTTTGTCAGTTGTTCTCTAAAGGCTGGAGTATCTTCGATTCGAGCTTGTAAATCAGTTAAGCGGATCGGTACACCTTCGCTTAATGGCGCATCTTGGCCGCTGGCCTCTTGCACTAACACTAACCATTCCACCAGCGGTATTAACGCAGAGCATATATCTTTAAACTGCGATGAAATCACTTTGCGCTCGGCATCGCCAAGCTGTAAATAGCCACAAAAGAACACTTCACCTTCACCTGCGCTGGCTAAAGTGCGGTTAATTTGATTTAAGTAAGTTTCTATTCGCTCGCGGGTGCTGTTGTTTTTTAGCGCGCGCCAGCCGTCTTCATTGGTCACTCGGCAAATAAACTCACCACGCAACAACTGTTCGATTAAGGCACTTGTTCCCACTAAGGTTGTTTCATTTGAGTCTGACATTAACTTTGCTCCTTAGCCGTTGTGGGATGAGTAGTTTCAGCATTTCGTTGTGACAGTCGCTCTGCAAGAGGGTTGGTTTTAGGTTTAACCACCTGCAGTTTTTTGGTTTGTTTGTTAATAATGTAGCGGTTAGCAAATAAGTTAAGCACTTCAGATTCTGGGTTCGGGAATGCTCCTAACACGCTAATATTGTTGTTTTCACAGGCATCAAAAATCTTCTTCACGTTGGTGTGATGTAAGGTGCCAAGTTCATCAATAGGCCAATGAATGGTCACATGAGCTTTACCACGCAATAAACGGGTAAATGCTAGTAAGAACTTACATAAAATCAGGTACGCCATACCGTGGCTAGAGGATTCATTTAGCTGGCGGTCGGTGCGGATAATCAAATCGCTGTTGCCCTCTTTTAGGCGCAATTCAATTTCTAATAGTTTGGCGATGCCACCGGTTAATGCCGCGCGGCCAATAATATCTAAGGCACGGCGCATTGAGTTAGTGTAATGCTCGTCTGGTAATTGGCTAAAGCCGTCTGCTTTCCATGCTTTAAAGGCTTTTACAAACACTTCAAGCTCAGGCCAAAACTCGAGTTCACTGATACGTGAGCGAATGCGTACAGCAGATTCAGATACGCCATCGAGGAACAACTCTTCACCCACTTCACGGGTAATGCGCGCACTTTGGCTGGCAATGCGGCGGTCGATGTCGGTTAATACGTCGTAAAACGCAGTTAAGTCGATACCAAAAATACGCCCTTGTTCGCGGATCGCCATTAGTGATTGCGGCACCATCACATTGAGTAATTGCTCAAGCTGTGGCACTAGCTTACGGTAGTCGAGTAGGCGAATGCCCTTATCGTTAACAAAGCTAGACTCGTCACGCGCGCGCTCCCAGAACTCAGCCAAACTTGAGCCCGATTTACTGGCAATAACAGAGTCGAAATGCTCAACATATTGTTTTACCGACCCCATTAAATAGTCACGTTTTAGTAACAAGTCTTCGCCTTGGCGCAGGCGCTCGCCAATGCTACCCATGGCTTCATCGCTATTGGGCGGTAATTTAAGCTCGGCCAATTTACGCATCACAGCACGCAATTTAGTGAGGTTTTCAGATGCTTCAACCTGGGCGGCATCACAAGCTTTGCGCTCAGTTTCGAGGTTGGTGCGCCTTTGTTTTATTTCGGCGGTTTTGGCTGTTAATTGCTGCTCAAGCTCAAGTGTGGCCCGTTTAACGTCTGCCAGTTGTGCTTGCAATTTAGGTTTACGCACTAACCAGGTATGTTGGTACCAATCGTCATAACGTAACACCTCGCTACGGCGTTGTTCTGCCTGACTTATTTTTGCCTCAAGTTCACGAATTTGCTTTTTAAGGGCTAAAATAGTGCCTTCGTCGACACCGCGAGATTTCAGCTCATTTTTGTACCAGGTTTCGCAAGCTTTTTGCTCTGTTTTAGCGTTAGTACGGCGCTGCTCAATATTGGCTTTAATTTGCCCAAGTTGATTGTCGATAGCGCCAACCACTTCTTGCCAGTAAGCATTTTTGTCCATGCGTGCTTCTAGCGCCTGGTCTTTTTGCTCAGCTAGCCACTCAAGATGTTGGTTGTGTAACTGCTTTAATTCGTTATCAAGCTGGACTAAGCGTTTACTTGATTCGGTTTTACGATCAGCAACGGCCTGGTTTATTTTTTGCTGTTCACTGCGTTTTTCATCTAATAAACGGCGTAAATCTTCACGGCTATTTTTGTAAGCGGTGCGGGCAAAGGTGAGTTCGCGGGTGATAGCATCTAATGCTGCATTCATCGCAACGAGCTGATCTTCTGCTTCTGCATGCATTTCTTGGGCGCTTTGTAATGCCTCCTCGGCTTTAGCAAAGCGAATACGCAAATCTTGCTCTGTTGCCGCGTATTCTGGCACATCGATGGCCTTAAGATCTAAATGAACACCAAATAAACTATCGCTACTGTCTTTGGTTAGGCTTGGATGTAAGTCGCTACGGTGCAACAACTCAGGCGCGATAACCTTACCAAATGATTGCTCCCAACCTTGGGCTTCTTTGCGCAAAAACTCCAACAGTGTATGCGACTGCGGGAATAGCATGTGATGCAATTCTTCTTTGGCGTTTTCGCGTTCATTAACACGAATACTGGCCAAACGAAGTGCTTCGTTGGCTTGATCGCGTTTAGCCCGCTGCTTACGCTCTTCGGTAGTTAACCGCTCCACTTTTGCATTGCAGGTTTCTTGCTCTTCGTCGGCGAGGCTGATGCGTTCATCAAAAATCGCCAAACGCATTTTTTCATCTTCGGTGTAACTCACACCATCCACCTGGTGCTTTAGCTCTACCGCCTGTAACTTAAGTTGATATTCTTGTTCACTAAATTTAGCTTTACCTGCATCGGTTTGTTCGCGCCATTGCTGCTCTAATTTAGCTAAATCGTCACTGGCTAGCTCACGCTGTTTATCACGAGCTTCACGTTGAGTGTCTTGTTCGGTATGTAGCGACTCAAGCTCACGGTGAAGTTGCTCGGCAATTTTACTGCGACGAGCGTTAAACGCGGCTTCAATATCTTGGTGTTTTTCAGTTTGCAGTTTGTGGCGTTCATTAAGGTTTTCAACGTCACTGCGCCAGTTTGGCAAATTGTCTAAATCCGCTTTAGCCTGCTCAATGTCGGCATCTAAAAACGCAGCGTGCTGATCTTCTATGGCATCTAACTCATATTCAAATTTGCCAACATCGCCTTTTGCCGCAGACAACTCCTGGTTAAGCTCATCACGAATGTCTTTCCACTCATCGTCAAGTAAACGCAGTTTTAGGTTTAATTCTTTACCTAATGTTTGGTTACGATCTTGGCGCTCGGCTTCTAACGTTTCATCATTGCGGTAGCCGCGCGATAAACTAGACAGGCGTAATTCGGCGCTCAGTAGTTGGTTAAACTCTTGCTCAAGCTTGTCGTATTCTGGACGAATTTGCTCAAAACCTTGCACTAGCTGGCTTTCGCGGATCCAGGTTTCTACTCGCTGAGGATTAAGGCGTGAGGTTGGCGGGTTTACTCCGTCTTCTTCTAAAATGGCGGCGATCATCGATTTGACCGTTTCCATTTTGCCTTCTTTTGAATGCACCGCTTTAGCCAGCTTTTCAATGTGGCGCAGGCTGTGTTCGCCATCACATAACGAGAACTGACGCGCATAAGTGCGTAGCTCGTTTCGATTACTGCCAGTATTAAGTAAACTGCGATCATTTTGAATAATGGCGCGAAACTCACGTGTATTAAGTAAGTTAGTGTGCGCTATGCCTTCGCGTTTTACTTCGCGGCCAAGCTCGGCCATTGAATGGCAAATAATGGTGTCACCATTACGGGATTTAATGTAATCCTCAAGCTCAAAACCACGAGCAATAAAGCGGTAATTGACCCCTTTACCGTCACCCGCTGACGCTAAAACAGCTTGATACAATAAGCCGTCATCTTTTTCATATTCATAAATAATGTAACTAGAATCGTGCGGTAAATACCAACGCTCAAAACTGTCACGAGTTGATGGCACCACACGGCTTGGGTATTCACCATAAAATACCGGCACTAGGCGCTGTAAGGTCGTTTTACCTGATGCATTGGTGCCACAAATGTTGGTATGGCCATTTAATAGTAGTTCGACCACACCTGGCAGGTGAGTATTAATTAATACGATTCTAATCAAGCTTGGCATGATAATCCTTTTCCAAACAGCTCACATTACAGTGAAAAATAAGCGAAATTGTGCTGAGCAACCGAGTCTGTTGATTAAAGTAAAACAAACACAGTCTTGAGGCAATTTTCAGCTAAAAAATTGCCTTGATAATACGCTATTTCAATAAAAAGTGACGCTTAACATTACGCAGATTAAGAGCGATTGCTGTGATAGTGCGCAATTAGCGCGTAAAAAGAGGATAGAGAAATCACTTAGTGCGGGGAAAATATAACAAAATGCCGCTCATTGATATGAACGGCATTGATAATAGCAACAGCTATATTAGGTGATTAAGCTGCTTTTACATCTGTTTCTTCTGAGTGTCTGATTAAGTAATCAAACGCCCCAAGAGATGCGGTTGCACCGCTGCCCATGGCGATAATGATTTGCTTGTAAGGTGTGTGTGTCACATCACCTGCAGCAAACACGCCTGGAATTGATGTTTGACCGCGCTCATCAACGATAATCTCGCCGCGAGGTGTCATATCAACCACACCTTTTAACCATTCGGTGTTTGGCACTAAGCCAATTTGCACAAAGATACCGGCTAAGATAACTTCTTTACTTTCGCCGCTAGCACGGTCGGTATAAACCAAACTGCTAACACGAGTACCATCGCCTTTGACTTCGGTAGTTTGCGCTTGAGTAATAATTGTAATATTACCCATTGATTTAGCTTTACGTTGTAACACTTCATCTGCTCGTAACTTGCTGTCAAACTCAAGTACGGTCACATGTTCAACAATGTTTGCTAGGTCAATTGCGGCTTCAATACCTGAGTTACCACCACCAATAACGGCAACACGCTTGCCTTTAAATAATGGGCCGTCACAGTGTGGACAGTACGCAACACCTTTACCGCGATATTCTTTTTCGCCAGGCACGTTCATTTCTCTCCAACGCGCACCGGTTGCCAACAATACTGTTTTACTGCTTAAGGTTGCACCGCTTTCTAACGTCACATCAAATAGACCATTTTTTGTTAGGCTTAATGCGCGCTGGTTAGGCATGATATCGACATCGTAATCACGTACGTGAGCTTCTAAATTGGCGACCAATTTAGGGCCTTCTGTTTTAGACACAGAGATAAAGTTTTCAATACCGACGGTTTCTGCCACTTGGCCACCAAACTTATCGGCAACAATACCTGTGTTTAAGCCCTTACGAGCCGAGTAAATCGCTGCGGCTGCGCCCGCTGGGCCGCCACCAACCACTAGCACATCAAATGCTGACTTTTGATTTAATAGCTCAGCTTGTCTGCCAGCGGCATTTTTGTCTAACTTATTCAGTACTTCAACAACGCTTATGGCGCCAACAGAGAAGGCTTCGCCGTTCAAAAATACTGATGGTACTGACATGATATTGCGTTCGGTGACTTCTTCTTGGAAAAGTGCACCGTCAATCATCACGTTAGTAATATTGGGGTTAATTGCTGCCATCATATTCAGTGCCTGGATCACTTCAGGACAGGTTTGGCAACTTAATGACACATAGGTTTCAAAGTGAAACTCACCTGGTAATTGGCGGATTTGTTCAATCACTTGCGCATCCAATTTCAACGGGTGTCCGCCGCTGTGTAATAATGCAAGTACAAGTGAAGTAAATTCATGACCCATTGGTAAACCGGCAAACGTAATGTTGCTGCCATTTTGTGGGTTAATTACACTCATACTGGGTGTGCGCTTACCTTGCTGGTAAGTCACCGACACCAAGTCAGATGAATCAACAATATCTTGCGCTAAACTGGTTAACTCTTTTGCTTTGCTTGAGTCATCTGCAGACACGACAAGTTCAACTGGGCGCTTGAGGTTTTGCAGATAGGTTTTCAGTTGATTTTTTACATTCGCATCTAACATAACAACTCCTAAAAAATGAAGATTTAAATAATGTGGAAAGTGTTAGTCGGCGCCGGGGGAGCACCGACTAACTGGAGATGATATTACTAACCTAAGGGTGAACTTAGCTGGTTAGATTTTACCTACTAGGTCAATTGAAGGAGCTAGTGTTGCTTCACCTGGTTGCCATTTAGCTGGACATACTTCACCGTCATGGCTTGCAACGTATTGTGCTGCTTGAATTTTACGAACAAGTTCTGATGCGCTACGGCCAATACCTAGGTCGTGAATTTCAGCAACTTTGATTTCGCCTTCTGGGTTAATCACAAATGTACCACGAAGTGCTAAACCATCTTCTTCGATCATTACGCCAAAGTTGCGAGTGATAGTACCTGTTGGGTCACCAATCATTGGGTAAGTGATTTTACCGATAGTTTCTGAGCTTGCATGCCACGCTTTGTGAGTGAAGTGGGTGTCAGTTGACACTGAATATACTTCAACGCCCATTGACTGAAGTTTTTCATAGTTGTCAGCCATGTCACCTAATTCGGTAGGACATACGAAAGTAAAGTCAGCTGGGTAGAAAAACACTACCGACCACTTACCAAGTAAATCTTGCTCGGTCACTTCAACGAATGAACCGTTGTGAAATGCAGTTGCTTTAAATGGCTTGATAGTGCTGTTAATGATAGATTGTGTCATGTCATGCTCCATTGGATTAAGATTCACGTTAACCCGACAACCTTGTGGTGTCGGAGATGATGAACAAGCTGCTCGTCATCTGATGTGAATCATAATAGCGATGGAGTTGGATTAAGTATAACGGATAAAAGCTATCACCTTAATCGGTTTTTTATATTGAACTTATTGTTAATGAATAAAGCTGTACATGACGATTTCAATATCGCCGCGCTATTCCCACACACCAAAGCGGGTTAACACCCGACTAATATTAGTATCGAGTTTTTGCGAGAGGTGTTGTAAGGCCTGTTTATTGTTAGCCTGGCCAAAAGTATTGCTGCCATTTGTGGCATAAATCACCCAATTCCCCCCACCCGTTAAACAAGCATACACGTGAGTAAAATGACTATATAACGTGTCACGCAGATGACGATCACGGCTATGCTCTTTCCAGCAATTGAGCACCAAAAAACCATCAGCTTTTATTAACTGTTTACTTTGATTAATAAATAAATCCGTTAACTGCTGTTTATCGACCCCTTTATTACTGTAAATATCAGCAAAAATCACATCGACTTTTTTATGTTCAGCTTGCGCTAAAAAGAGGTTAGCGTCTTGATTGATTAAGGTTAGCTTTTTACTTAAGGGTAACTGAAAAAATTTTTTAGCTACCTCAATAACACGTTGACGTAATTCTACTGCGGTAATTTTAATGGCGGCATCCACATGGCGAAGCGAGTGAACCAAAGCGCCGCCCCCTAACCCTAAAATAATCACACTTTTAGGCTGAGTGAATAACAACACAGACAACATAGCCTGCACATAAGTGTGTTGAGGAACAAAGGGCTGGGATTTATCGAGTTTACTTTGCTCATCATTATCGCCAAACGATAACACACGATAATTGCCATCATCGAGTACACAAAAATCACCAAAACTATCACTGTCGACATGCAATACTTTATACTCGGACATACTTCACTCAATGGCAGGCTTGGCTTTATGTTTAGCCAGCAATAAAAACGTATTGTAACCCAGGTTAGTACCACAAGCCCGTTTATAGGCTTGATTTTTACTTGCAGGAAACCGAGATGTTTAATCAGTTGTTAATGTGTTTTGTTTATTTGGCTGTTTTTATCTTTGCTCAACGTCAAATGAGCCACTGGATCCGCCAGCAGGCAAAGAAAAAACAAGTTAATGAAGTGCGCAGTAGGATGGTGATCCGACTTATTTCATACTTTATGTTTTTTGTGACCTTATCGATCATGGCTGTTTCGCTGGGGCTGGGATACCAAGAAGTGTCCCTTTTTGTTTCGTCTGCTTTTGCCGTGTTGGGTGTAGCCTTGTTTGCACAATGGTCAATATTGAGCAACATAACCGCTGGCGTACTGATCTTTTTTGTGTTCCCTTATCGCATAGGTGACCGCATTCGTATTGTTGAAAAAGATGAGGATATGTCAGGGGTGATAGTCGAAATATCACTGTTTCATATTTTGATTAAACGCGGTTCAGGCGATGTGATGACCTACCCTAATAGCTTATTGCTGCAAAAAGCGGTGATTAAACTCCCTAATGATAAAGAAATCCCCCCAAAAACGACCACACGACGAGTGATCCCCAAACGTAAATAAACCAAAGACACTAAAAAGGCGCCTAAGCGCCTTTTGAATTTATGCCATTGCCGCCGTTGACATTAGTTCAGCAAGCGATGAAAAAACGCCACAGCCTGTAAATACATTTGTAACGCTAATGCGGCGTCATAACGCTCACCTTCGTCACGCATAAAGGCATGCTGGGCATTGACCTCTAACCAGGTAAAGTTAGCATTCACTTGCTCAAGTTGTTGGTAAATAAGTTTACGGCCTTCTTTACTCACGTGTGGGTCTTGCTTACCAAACACCATCACCAACTCACCTTTTATATCACCTGAACGGGTCAGAGAGTCATTACCCGCCTGGCAGGGTAAAGTATTAGAATGAATGTCGGTTGGATATAAACAAAACGCACCACTGATGTCTGGATTTAATGCGGCGCGATAAGCCAAATGGCCCCCTATACACACTCCCATTGCGCCCACTTTATCTGAGCAAAAGGGCTGCGAACGGGCAAAGTCGACTAACGCTTGAGTATCTGTGTCATGCTGCTCTAGTGGTTTGGCCCATTTGTCTGCATTGCCTTTGTCTTTACCAGCATCATCGTAAGCCAGCACGGTTCCAATGGGGTTTAACTCATGAAACACCTCTGGCACCAACACCACAAAACCATGACCGGCAAGAATAGCCGCTGAGCGAGCTATGGGTGCCGTTTGCTGAAATATTTCTGAGTAAAAAATAATCGTCGCAAATTGGCCTTTGATATCAGGGCGATACAAGGTTGTGCGCATTACGCCCGTGGGGGTTACTATGTCGTGCACTTCTGTTTTAGTTATCATAGTGTTTTATTGTCACTCTTAAAAAAGCCATTGGCTAATTAAAACAATTCGTTACCACAAACCTGACCAGACATTAACTTACTCACGTTAGTGAGTGTGGTTGTGGCAATAGCATTAAGTGCCTCGTCAGTTAAAAATGCCTGATGACCAGTAAAAATCACATTATGGCATGCTGATAAACGGCGAAACACATCATCTTGAATAATTTCACTCGATTTATCTTCAAAGAAAAGTCCTTTCTCATTTTCGTATACATCAAGCCCGAGTGAGCCAATATGGCCTTCTTTTAAGGCTTCCATTGCATCAAATGCGTTAAGTAAACCACCACGACTGGTATTAATGACCATCACTCCTGGTTTCATTTTATTAAATGAGGTTTGATTGAGTAAGTGATGGTTATCTTTAGTTAATGGGCAATGCAAACTAATGATGTCACATTGCGGATATAAGGTATCTAAATCAACATACTCAACCCCAAGATCGAGCACGGCTTGATTTGGGTATGGGTCAAATGCAATCACTTTACAGCCAAAGCCCAGTAAAATTTTAATCGTGGCAACGCCAATTTTACCCGTGCCGATTATCCCAACCGTTTTGCCAAACATGTTAAAACCCACTAAGCCAGACAAGGCAAAGTTTGCATCACGAGTGCGCTGGTAGGCTTTATGGATTTTACGATTTAAGGTTAGCATTAATGCGACTGAGTGCTCTGCAACTGACTCAGGTGAGTAAGCAGGTACATTAACCACTTGCATGCCCAAACGCTCTGCAGCAATAAGGTCAACATTGTTGAACCCTGCACAGCGCATGGCAATAATTTTAGTTCCGCCTTTAGCAAGCTCAACTAATACTTCTTCGCATAATGAATCATTAACGAATGCGCAAACCACTTCATAACCTTCTGCTAGTTTGACGTTTTGCATACATAAGCGGTAGTCAAAGTATTCTATATCAACATTAAATTGTTGATTAGTACGATTGAAATGCACAATGTCGTATGGCTTAGCACTAAAAAATCCAATTCTCATAAGTATCCAATATTATCAGTCGTGGATAGTTGGTTTAAATCCAACAAATTAATGTAATTGTATGTGAATTGATGGTTCTTGTCGTCAGTATCACATAGTACAAACACCAATTTGTGATCCATCTGACGTTGCATTTTTCACTCAACTGAAGGTGTCGTGCTAAGTAAAAGCAGGATACGAGCAAAGGGTAAAATTGGTTGGTGCATCACTGTTTATATTAGCCTTACTTGATAATATGGATCTATTTTTAACCAAGACTATAACCAATGAAAAACAAACAAAATATGCCCGTGTCAGAAGGACGATTTTGGATAGAGCGGATCAGCAAAACCTCGCTAAGAGCAATCCATATTGTGGGTGTAGTCGGTAGTGGCGGCGGGATTATGTTTGATCTTGATTTATCACTGTGGTTTAACTACTGGCTTGCCGCAATTTGTTCTGGTGTGTTGTTGATGAGTTGGGAAATCATTCGTGACTGGCGTTGGCTTATCCAATTAAAAGGCATATTAACGCTATTAAAGATCATCTTATTAGGATTATTTATTCAAATTAGTCAGTGTAAATCTGAATTAGTCATCTTTATTATTTTATTATCTGTTATTGTATCTCATGGGCCTGCTGGGTTACGCCATTACTCAATTGTGCACCGTAAAGTGATTCAAAGTCGTAAAGAAATTAAAGGTTAACCAAAAGGACATGGGATGTTCCCTTACCCAGAACAATATCGTATTGCACTTCCACCAATGACAACGGCTGTAATGGTGATTTGGGCTATTTTAAGCCATGCCATTTTTGCTGATGCCAGTCCATTTGCATTATACCCGCTCTTTTTATTATTCCCTTTCGCCATTGGTGCGCATTTATACCTCATTTTATTGTCAAAAGGCATGCAGCGTCTCGACCAATGTTTTTATGCCTTAGTGCATATTCCATTAGCATTTGTGGTGTGGACATTTACGATAATGCACGTGAATGGACATGCATTTTCTTAAATCAACCTGAAACATTTTTATCGATAAGCAACACTTGCACATCGTGATGGCTAACGGTATCGTTGCCGCCCATTGCAACAAGCATCTGTAGCATTTGACTTCATGTTTAAACTACACATTACGCCTTGACGAGACCCAAAAATGGCAGACTTTATTTACAACCCACCCACCACGCCTTGGCTAAACATACTTCATGAAGATAAAGACATTATTGTTATCGATAAGCCGTCTGGGCTATTGTCGGTACCGGGAAGAGAAGCGATTTATCACGACAGCGTATATTCCCGTGTTTTAGCCGCGCACCCTAACGCTCAAATTGTTCATCGGTTGGATATGGCCACATCAGGTATTATTGTGATTGCACTTCGCCGCAGTGCAGAGCGCGAGTTAAAACGGCAATTTCGCGATCGCCAAACCAGTAAAACCTATTATGCGCGAGTCGCTGGGCATATGAGTAAACAAATCACCCAGGTTGATTTGCCTCTTATTTGTGATTGGCCAAACCGACCTAAACAAAAAGTCGACCATAACGTCGGTAAACCGTCGACAACCTTGGTTGATGTGATTAGCTATGGGGCCAAATCAACTCTGGTAAAACTAACCCCAATCACAGGAAGGTCGCATCAGTTGCGAGTGCACATGATGGCGCTTGGCCACCCAATATTAGGTGATGGTTTTTATGCTGATCCACTGGCAAAAAGTTTATCGCCAAGATTATTATTACATGCTGCGGCGCTGAGTATTACTCACCCTTACACTGAACAAAAAATGCATTTCACTTCACCTGCAGAATTTATCGAGCCGACAGCAATCCAATAACTTGGATCGGTAAAGTAAACATTATTAATTTCATTTATAATTTTACTGGCTATTATGCAATGAAAGTCGTAAATTTATGCCCAATTATTGATCTGATAGGCTCAGCATTGTGGATAGCTCATTTCAACGCGACGATTTAGACAACCAAATTCTTACGGCACTCATGCAAGACGCTCGCACACCATTTGCTGAGCTTGCAAAACGCTTTAATGTGAGCGCAGGTACAATACACGTGCGCGTTGAAAAAATGAAACAGGCAGGCATTATTACGGGGGCACAAATCACTGTTAATCCAAAAGCTTTGGGTTATGATGTATGTTGCTTCATTGGTATTAATTTAAAAAGTGCGGGTGATTACCCAGCAGCAATCGCAAAGTTAAATGCCTTAGAAGAAGTGGTAGAAGCCTATTATACCACCGGAAATTACTCTGTTTTTGTAAAGGTAATGTGCCAATCTATCGATGGTTTACAGCATGTATTGATAAATCGTATTCAATCGATTGATGAAATCCAATCAACTGAAACACTTATAAGCTTACAAAACCCTATTGTACGGGCGGTTAAGCCTTAACATATCATCACTTCTCCTTGGATATCCCCAGTCACGCCAACCGTTAACATTTAATTGCCTTTTTATTAATTAATGGTGTGACTTTTGTTAATTAATTGTGATACAAATGCATTAATGCATCATAGAATGCAGCATAACATTGATTAAACTATAAACATCATCACTTAATAATCATCGTGTTAGAGCGATCCACCTCAAATTAAGTGGTGTCTAATAACAAGGAAGAAGTTGTGAAGACAAAACTAGCCATCGCCATATCTGCAGCGCTTGTATCTAGCGCTACACTATCTGCAGTGCCATTCAAAGCCTTAAGCACAGAATTAGCAGAAGCCCCTAACAATAAATCATTTTCCCAAGAACAACAGGAAAAGAAATTTAACGCCATTGAAAATGTTGCTACCAAAAGCGGTATGAGAAACCAGTTTGACAAACAACTCGGTAAAACCACTTTCCAATGGGCTGGCAATAACCAAGTCAAGCCCAATCTAAGTGCCATAAAACCTGATCAACAAACTGCCTATGCTGCTGATTTTTATCTTTCCAAATTAACGGGTTTATCATCTGCTAAAAGCAATATTGCTCAAGCAGTTTTAGCTCAAACTCATGATATGGGCCGTGGTCCGATTATCGCTAAATATAAACAAGCTATTGCTGGTGTAGAAGTATTTAATCGTGAATATAATATTATGATGGATCGAGAGTTAAATCTCGTTGCTTCCTCTGGTTATTTCACTTCAACAAACAGCGCTAAATCCATATCTTCTAGTTTCAAGAATGTAGACACAGCATTTGGTGACGCTTCAAATTCGGTTCGAGCTGCATTTAAAGCTATGGGGGGTAATAGTCAGACAATCACTCTTGCAGCTAAGCCTTCTAATGGGCAGTTTGAAACATATAATGTTACTAATACTGATAATGATAAAGTGTTGGTGGGTGAACCTCGCGCTAAAAAAGTCTTTTTTGAACATAAAAACAAGATTGTGGCAGCTCACTATGTTGAAATTGAAACAGGTTCATTAGATACCCGCGATTCAGAATATTACAGTTATGTTATTTCCGCCGAAAATGGCGAAATTCTGTTTAAGCAGAACTTAACTAGCCATGCGGCAGATTTCGATTACCGTATTTACGCTGATGCTGACGGCAAACCTTGGGATAGTCCACACGGTAATGTTATGCCAGCACCAGAAGGCAGCGATGTTGACGCTTATCTAACCGCACCTTACTTAGAGGCACCATTAGTAGGTTTAAGCTATGGACCAATCAGTACTATGGACCCTTGGTTAACTGATGATGCAACTACAACTTCAGGTAACAATGTGAATGCCTATGTTGATGCTGTAGCACCTCAAGGCTTCACTAATGGAGATTACCAGGCCGAAACCACCAGCGCTAACGCATTTGATTATGTATACAATGTTAACGAGCCTGAGTATTCAATAAACAACCGCAAAGCCGCTATTGTCAACTTGTTCTACATGAACAACTACTTACACAATGATTATTATGATCATGGTTTTGATGAAGCTGCAGGTAATGCCCAAGCAGTAAACTATGATCGTGGTGGTGTTGAAGGCGATCCGTTAAATGTAGAAGTTCAAGACAACTCTGGATTTAATAACGCTAACATGTCAACTCCTGCTGATGGTGCCTCTCCGCGCATGCAAATGTATTTATGGGAAACCACTCAAGCTGAAAATGGCGTTGATTATGGTTTAACTATCACTTCACATGCGGCAATCGGTTTACTAGACGTTGTGCAATTTGCAAGTTTTGGTGCTGATGTTTATGAGATTTCAGGCGATTTAGTTCGTATTGAAGATGGTACTGATCCAATCAGAGATGGCTGTGAAACGGCTGTGAATGGCACTGATATTACAGGTAAAATTGCCGTTATCGATCGCGGCGCATGTAACTTCACTCAAAAAGTAAAAAATGCGCAAGATGCTGGCGCATTGGCGGTGATTATTGCCAACAACACTGATGATGGCACCCCTGCACCAATGGGCGGAGCTGACGATACCGTCACAATTCCAAGCATGGGTATTAACTTTAGTGATGGCGCTGCTATTTATGCGCTTTTAGACGCAAATGAAACTGTGTCTATTGAAATGTTTAAAAATGACCTAACGCGTAACTTTAAAGACAGTTCTTGGGATAACGCCATTGTTGCCCATGAATGGGGCCACTACATCAGTAACCGTTTAGTCGGTAATGGTTCAGGTTTAAGCAGTAATCAAGCACGCTCTATGGGTGAAGGTTTTGGTGACTTCCACGCACTATTATTTGGCTCAGATGCTGCAGATAACTTAGTAACAGGTAACGAAGATTATGCTGGTGGTTACGGTGATACCACTTATGTAGCCAGCTTTGTAACAGGTATACGTGAGTTCCCATATTCAACCAATATGGACATTAACCCATCGACCTTTGCTTATGTAGAGAGAAATCCACAAGTGCATGGTTCAGGTTCTGTCTATGCCGCAATGTTGTGGGATTCATTTATCGGTTTAGTTAACGATGAACGTCATACTTTCGACGAAGCTAAGAGCTTGATGAAAGACTACTTAGTTGCCGGTTATAAAATGATGCCTATGGCACCAACCTTTACTGAAGGTCGTGATGCACTGCTTGCTGCTGCTTATGCAAATGATGT
Organism: Shewanella inventionis; assembly: GCF_019931735.1. NCBI lineage: Bacteria > Pseudomonadati > Pseudomonadota > Gammaproteobacteria > Alteromonadales > Shewanellaceae > Shewanella > Shewanella inventionis. The sequence continues at coordinate 4,637,490 of NZ_CP082926.1, forward strand.
TGAAGACTATAAGGTTATTCTTGCCGCATTCGCTCGCCGCGGAATGGGCTTAGGCGCCCAATCACCGAGTCGTTTCTCAACTGACCATGCTGGTGTTATAGAGTCATTTGAAACAGAACTTTCTGCGTATTCAGTAACAGCGCATGATTTGAATGCAAACTACGAAGGCTTAATGTCAGGTTTCTGCTCGAAAGATAATATTATCGATAAAGGCGAAACTGGCACAGTAAGCTTTACTGTTCAAAACAATGGTAGTGAAGCATTAAGCGGTTTAACTGGACAAGTTGTTGTTGAAAGCAACCACGATGTGACATTCGCTAACGATGGCGCTGTGAGCTTTGATAATTTAGCTCTATTTAGTAGTGCTACAAGCGCACCTATTGAATTTACCTTAAATGATGCAGGTACTGGTGATGAACTAGTCCTTAAATTTGTACCTGATGAAATGGATGGAATTGAAGGCAATGAGTACATGCTTTCAACTACTGTTAACGTCGACTTTGAAGAGCGTGAATTAGTCGGTACGACTCAATATGAAGACCTAAACACCCTTTCTAGACTCAAAGACTTTACTGAGAATGTCATGGCTGGCGGCGATATGGCCAACGGCACCTTTGGCTTAGATCAGTGGGATGAGTCTGATGGACTTATTTCTGCAACGGGCAATAGCTTCATATCAGATGTATCTTATGAAACTCGCGCAACAACAGTTGGTTTTGCAGGCGATTATACCATCAGCTTTTGGCATTTATATAACCTAGAAACAGGTTTTGATGGTGCAGTCGTTGAAGTCAGCATCAATGGTGGTGAATGGGTTGATGTAATCGAAGCTGGTGGCACATTTGAAGGCGATGGCTATACAGATACAGGCCTAGACGATACTGAAGCAGCAATTGCTGAACGAGCCACATTCTCTGGCGTAAACTATGGTATGGAAACGATAAACTTCGGTGAAACCTTAAATGGTAACCAAGTACAATTTAGATTCCGCGTTGCCACTGACTCAGCAGTGGTACCAGATCCTGTATTTGGATTCCCGGCTGGTTGGTATATTGACGACATTACTTTCACTAACACTCAAACAAGCATTTTCTCTAATGTAGTAGCTGGAAACACTTACGCATGTGAAAATCGTTTGCCACATGTATCTATTGTATCTAGTGCATCTGAAGTCAAAGAAGGCGAAGCTGTAAGCCTTACCGCTACTGCTATTGATGCAAATGCTACTGACACATTGACCTACATGTGGGTACAAACAGCAGGGACTACTGCAACATTAACAGGTGCTGATTCAGCTGAGTTAAACTTTACTGCACCATTAATTACTTCAGGCTCTGAAACACTAGAGTTTACATTAACCGTTAATGATGGGTCAGAAGATGTTATGACGTCTGTTGCCATAACCGTAAGTGATATCCCTGCACCAGTTGTAGTTGAACCACCTAAGAAATCATCGGGCGGTGCTTTAGGGTGGTTAGGTTTATTGCTACTACCTATTACAGCACTTCGTCGCCGTAAGTAATCACTTAGCAAGCAAAATTAAATGCCACAGCTGATGCTGTGGCATTTTTATTATTAATTTATAGAATTTTCTAATAAATTAGTTGATTACTTGCCGGTGTGTAATCAATTTCTAACTCTACTACACTAAATGCTGAAGAGTCAGAAAATGATTTGTACCAATAATACAAATCTAGCTCGCCTGATTGACTCAATAATCTATATGTATCAACAGCAATTTGATACACCTTAAAATCGTTAGTCAACTCCAACTCACTAGGCAAGTCATTAGTAACAACCACAATTGAGCCTTTCACTTTGCCATAACGATTAATATCCATATTATAAACAGTTTGATTAGCCTTTAAGACTTTACTTTGAGTTGTGAATTTCTGCTGATTCAATTGAATCGTATATTTGGACTGGACATTTTTAGACATTCTTTTTATCGTTTGACTATGATCTTTTACGCCTTTGGCCTTAACTATTAATGCATCTTCAGATGATGCTGCCACAACTTGAGATTCATTTGGGATAGTTTGTATTTCAGACTGTCTTGATTGCTCAAGACTACACCCGCTAAGTGTCATAAATGTAATTAAAAAAATGCTGGATTTCATACAATTCCTTTTATGTTAATCATGATGATACAACTTATATAACTCTAACATACACAAGGAATAAATTAATGAAACTAATTAACGATGTACATTAAGCCGATCTATACTGAACCGTAGCTATTGTTTAAATGACATGCAGGTTAACAATAATGCCATCTCTTAAACTAAAAATCGTCAGGTGGAACAAATAGCTCTTGGTGATACGCAACACTTATCATAAATTGCAAACCAAAAAGCCCCGTTCGATTAAGAACAGAGCTTTAACGTTCTGCTACCAGTGGCCGGACTCGAACCGGCACGCTTTTAAGGGCGTGGCATCTTTTGTAATAAGCGGATCCCGTCACGGGTTCAACATCCGTTCATCGCTTAGCTCTTAGCTCTTAACTTTTAACTAATAGTTTTTTAGCTTATAAAACAAAAAATCAGCACATAGGCTGATTTAAAGTTTTGGTACCAGTGGCCGGACTCGAACCGGCACGCTTTTAAGGGCGCGGCATCTTTTGTAATAAGCGAATCCCGTCTCGGGTTCAACATCCCTTCATCGCTTAGCTCTTAGCTCTTAAAACGAAAAAACCGACTTGAGAGTCGGTTTTAAAGTTTTGGTACCAGCGGCCGGACTCGAACCGGCATGCTTTTAAGGGCGCGGCATCTTTTGTAATAAGCGAATCCCGTCTCGGGTTCAACATCCCTTTATCGCTTAGCTTTTAGCTTTAACTAATAGTTTTTTAGCTTATAAAACAAAAAATCAGCACATAGGCTGATTTAAAGTTTTGGTACCAGTGGCCGGACTCGAACCGGCACGCTTTTAAGGGCGTGGCATCTTTTGTAATAAGCGGATCCCGTCTCGGGTTCAACATCCCTTCATCGCTTAGCTCTTAGCTCTTAAAACGAAAAAACCGACTTGAGAGTCGGTTTTAAAGTTTTGGTACCAGCGGCCGGACTCGAACCGGCATGCTTTTAAGGGCGCGGCATCTTTTGTAATAAGCGAATCCCGTCTCGGGTTCAACATCCCTTCAGCTCTTAGCTCTTAGCTCTTAAAACAAAAAAACCGACTTGAGAGTCGGTTTTTTTGTTTTGGTACCAGTGGCCGGACTCGAACCGGCACGCTTTTAAGGGCGCGGGATTTTGAATCCCGTGTGTCTACCAATTTCACCACACTGGCACAACATTACTCAATTGTATTTGTCTCAATTAAGTGTGGGCGATTATACCTTTGCTTTAAATAATGGCAAGGGGTTTACCCATTATTTTCTATAAAAATCACCTGATTGCTCAAAACTCACCCGTGCCCCTAATCGATACACACTAGGTATAATGTGAGCCATCTATCAAAAACACATTATCGATAACCCTTAAGTTCTGATAATTGATCGAGATCATTATCTTAAGTCGCTTTTGCCATTAGCATGAACATGACTTCACAATTTAAGAGGATAAGGAACATGGCATTTTGGTTAGATTTAATGTTTGGTAACCCTATAGGCTTACTCTCAATGATTGTCATTTTCAGTACATTTGGGATTATTTCTTATCTACTGTGGATGTTTGTTGTGAAGTCTGCCCCGGTTAAGTAACTCGCTTAATCGGCTAGGTTATTTTACTGCTTATTATTTAATTCTTCCTTGCGAAAGATACAATTAGGGGGCTTTTTAGCCCCCATTTTTTTGTACTTTTAGGATATGCTGCAACGTTATGCTGCGTGCTTTCTGCTCTGAACAAGTCCATTAATAAAATGAGGTCTAGTTTTTATAAGATAGCTCATCTCTTCAGCACTGGGCTCTCCAGCTGGCAAACGTAGCACATCGCGGTTCAGATAAATTCGCGCCTGCATTGAAATTTTGTAGTCTGCCGTTGGTCCCTGTATTGCATAGTGACGCTCGTTTCCCAACATTTCTAAAATATTAGTATCGACTAGGTTTTTTACAGCAAGCTCATTTTGTGGCAGTGTCAAAATAGTTTGACCTTGCAAAAAAAACTCGCGCAATAACGCCCTTTCAGCGGGATCAAGCAACTTTACTTTTGCTTCAATGGTTTCTACGGTTCGTTTTTTTCGTAACTGAATGATTGCTTCATCGACCACAAAAGCAAATAACTGACTGAGAAAATAAGCAACACCAATAATTAACCCTAGGCCAATAAACTGACCATAATCATTGACAAGATGAGCCAACGCCAGACTAGCTAACACATCCTTCGGGGCAAATAGCAAAGCCGCACAGGTTACAACGCCCCATGCCATTACACTCACGATAACACGTTTGCCGTTCAGTAAATTCATCGTACCTATATTCATTTTCATCATAGCCTACTCGCAGTGTCAGATTTTTGAACCTAATCAACTTAAAGCAAAAATAATGCCAATAAAACATAAAGCAAAAATAATGCCAATAAAACATAAAGGTTATCTTTGAAGATTTACAAATTAAAACAAAGACTAAATTGAAATAGAGTGGAAAAAGTTAACAATGCCCATGCAATCATCGACGTTTTCCCTACTGTTAATGAAGACGATGAGCTTAGCTGATAACGCTAAACCTATGTCAAATAACCAAGTGCGTTACTTCATAAAAGCGATTACAAAAGTAGTTCTTACAAGGTTATTTAGCCGCTAACTTAGTTAATACGCGGCTCACAGCAACAAACGCAAAAGTACCAGTTACCATGGTAATGGCGCCAAAGCCAGATGCACAATCCATACGCATACTGCCTTCGGCCGTGGCCTTTGTATTACACACACTGCCATCGGCTTGCGGGTAAACCAAATGCTGGCTTGAAAACACCGCATCCACAGCAAAGCGACGTTGAACATTTTTACTAAAATTGTATTCTTTACGCAGTATATTGCGCACTTTAGCCAGTAAAGGATCTTGGACGGTTTTAGCCAAGTCGGTCACCTGAATTAACGTCGGATCAGTTTGCCCCCCCGCACCACCGATCGTCACCAGCGGAATTTTATTGCGTTTACACCAAGCGATTAAACCTGCTTTTTGCTTAACAGCATCAATACAGTCAACCACATAATCAATCGTGCCCCCTTGCGATACAGGGACAAAATATTGACTTAAGTTATCTAAGGTTACAAAGTCTTCGACTTCATTGACAATGCATTCAGGGTTAATTTCAAGGATCCGTTTAGCCATCACCTCGACTTTTGACTGGCCAATGGTAGAGGTGAGCGCATGAATTTGACGGTTAGTGTTTGTCACACAAATATCATCTAAATCGATTAGGGTAATTTGGCCTATACCACTACGTGCTAATGCTTCTGCAACCCAGGTGCCTACCCCGCCAATCCCGACAACCACAACATGTGCTTGTGAGAAAGTCGTCAGCGCGGCTTGGCCATATAAACGCCCCACACCAGCAAAACGATGAGTATAAGATTCAGACAACATTGATTACGCCTCAATTAACCGCTTATTTTCGAGGGCGATTCTAGCCGATTTAGCTTCAAAGCTAAACGTTTGTTGAATAAAAACGACCTGCTGACGTCTATGCTCTATTTTATGATGTTAATTATGTTTACCGAATCCTGATGTGTTCAAATATTGTGCGTCATAGACTAAGGTCTAGTGATCCAACGCCTTAATATGTTCAACAATTAAATTAACATGCGCTAAACTAAGCCATTATCGCCTTTTGTTGTTGTGCGCTAGCCTATCTCAAAAGAAATAGGAACATCCCAAAAGAGGTATATACGCACAAATATGTGGCATTAATTGATAAATTTCCGCCGTTGTCACAGATTTCTGCACAAATTATCAAGTAGGACCAGTTTATTTGATCTAGCCCACACTATGGTGGTGCTAAAATCTGCAAAACTCTGCACCAGATTGTTACAGAATAGTATCTGCAACGACTTCACTAACTACAACCATGAAAAATGGAATATAGAACATAACGTTCTAGGGAGCATGAAAGATGAAAAAGACCTTAATCTCTGCATCAGTAGCCTCAGTACTTACACTAGTTTCTTTTGCTACACTTGCTGAAGGCCCAAGTTTCTATGGTCGTTTAGATTTATCAGTAACCAGCTCTGATGAAGGCTCAACGACGCAAAATGGTAAGGAAGGAACTGTATTAGAAAACAACTTTTCTAACCTAGGTGTAAAAGGTAGTGAGAAAATCAGCGACGGTGTTGAGCTTCTTTACCAAATGGAATTCCAGGTAGAAAACACGACTCAAGGTGATGATGCATTCAAAGCACGTAACACTTTCCTTGGTCTAAAAAGCAATGCAGGTACGGTGCTTGTAGGTCGTAACGATACTGTATTTAAACAATCTGAAGGTGGTATCGACTTATTCGGTAACTTCAACGCCGATATCGACCGTTTAATTGGTGGTCAAGATCGTAAAGCAGATGGTATTTGGTACCACTCTCCAACGATTGGCGGTTTATTAACATTAAATGCAACGTATTTAATGGATGATAACTACGAAGGTTCTGATGAAGACCAATATGCATTAAGCGCCACATTAGGTGACAAAGGCCTTAAAGCTCACAACTACTACCTAGCAGCAGCATATAACACTATTGGTGGTATTGACGCTTACCGTGGTGTTGCTCAAGTTAAATTAGGTGACTTCAAAGTCGGTGGCTTGTATCAAAACACCGAAAGCCAAACAACTGATAAAGAAGGTGATTCTTTCTTTGTAAACGTATCTTATGACTTAAACGGCGTAAACTTAAAAGCTGAATACGGTCAAGATGACGCAGGTTTTGGTAAGTACTATTCAAACATTTCAAGTGACACAGGTACTGATATTAACGTAACCAATATTACAGTGGGTGCTGACTATCGCATTTCAAAATCAACATTAGTTTATGGCCACTATGCAATGTATGAAGGTGACCACACTGTAAATGGTGCAAAAATTGATTTAGAAGATGATAACGTATTCACTGTTGGTGCACGTTACGACTTCTAATCGTTTAATGCCAGTCAATACTGGCACTTAACATGATCAAAAATGCCAGTCTACACAGACTGGCATTTTATACCAATTCCACTAATTATCTGGTCATTCAGCGGGAATTCTGTGCCTTCTAGGCAAGTAATAGGATTGTAGGCATAGTTGCTCTACGTCAAAATACTATTAAGCAGCATAGAAGGCACAGAAACCCGCCTTGCAGGAGACGCTCAGACAGTCCATTTCTTTGTTGCATTGCCTTAGAAGGGAATAACCATTATTTCAACAATGCGCCTCAAACTGAACAGTCTGAGCGACTCTGATTGGTCACATAATTAATGGAAATGGTATTATTTAAGTGCAGATAAAAGCAATCAACACAAATACTCAAACCCTTATGCAATGACTTGGTTAAACACTTCTACATGATGTGATTCAACAAGCTCTGGCATCACATTGTGAAAGTAATGCTGTATCGCATCTTTGGCACAATGATTATCAAATGCTTCGCGATCAACAAATTTTTCCACAAATGCGACTTTATTGTCATCATCTAGACTCACATTTAACTCATAGCGAATACAGCCCAACTCTCGGCGGGTGTCGGGTATTAAACTGGCCAGCGCAGCCACTAACGCGTCACGTTTACCGGCTTTAGCGACAAACTGCGCAACACAAACAACTTGTTGAGTATTGATCGAATAATCAGACATCTATCTTCCTTAAATTATGAATAGTTAAGCAACATATCCAGATGCGGTATGCCATCTTCTAAATATACTTCAGAATTAACCACAAACCCGAGTTGTTGATAAAAATGACGTAAATAGTCCTGGGCGCCAATTTGAATATGATCATCTGGCCAGTGTTTGTTGGCAATGGCTATGGCGTGCTGCATTAACTGATACGCAAGCCCCTGACCTCGAACAGTTTTAGCAATTGCAACTCGACCAATGCTTGCTTGTGGGTAACTAACATTGGGAGCAAGTATACGGCAATATGCCACAACATTTTGCTGCTCATCAACACCGAGTAAATGCCTTGTATGTATGTTTTTATCTTTACCATCTAGTTCAGAATAAGGGCAATTTTGCTCAACCACAAACACATCAACCCGCAGTTGTAATACATTATAAAGCTGCTCTAACGTGAACTCATTAAAGCCAACATCTAGCCATGTTAACGACATTTATCACCTTAATTTGTTGTACTGACTCAAATAATACTAACATGACTGAAGTAGATTGATCTGAACTACCTTTTTCGACCATTTTCAATCAGTAACCCAGAACAACCGTAATAGATAAACAACACAACAAAATAGGCTGCTAACATGCTGTGTAAATATTAAGTATTTAGTGAGTTTATCTATGTGGCATTGAGCGAAAATGTATTGAGGTGATTCTTTCAAAAGAGGCACTGAGTTGCAATATCATTATGCTTTTGCAATCTAGGTTTAGCACTAAAAAATCTATATTAACGCTAGATATTTTTGTTCAACTTGGTGCTAGTATCGATTTAACCCAGTTAAGACAGGATGCTTATTACAACGCTATATTCGTATGATTTTTGATTGATATTGTGATTCAAATAATTGTTTAACATTTTTACAGAGTGAACCAAGCCCAGTGCATACACGGAGTAAATAACATGAGCAAAGAACGTAATAATTCAAAAGAATCAAAGAAACAGCCGCAATTAACGTTAAAAGAAAAGCGAGCAGTGAAACAAGCGAAAAAAGCGCCTAGCACTTCAGTCATCAAAGGCAAATAATCTCAGCGCAGTGAGAAAAAAATACCGAGTCATTGACTCGGTATTTTTATGCTTATCATTTAGTTAGAACTGATACTTAACACCAACTTTTAGCTGCCAAGCTGATTTGTTAATGTCATAGGTATTTTGGTTATCTGTTTCGATACCATCTTGACCGTACGGCACTGAGTAAGTATAAACTCCAGTGGTAGCATTATAAGCATGATCAACTAACGTTGATGTACCATAGCTTTGATATTCAACCACGCCCCAATCATCATTGACTAAATTAAGTACGTTTTTGATATCAAAATATAAGATACCTTTGTGCTCATCACTAAAGCCAGGAAGCTCTTGAGTAAAGCGAAAATCAAGCTGATGCACCCAAGGTTGGTTATCAGTGCCTTTTGGTGCAATACCGCCGGCATATTGGCTCAAACCAATGTCGTCAAGAGCAGCTTTAAGTGCTTCATAAGTTAACCCATCTGCATACTCAACGTTGGCATCATCAGCTCCAGTTGGAATATATGGCAGGTAATATGACGCATTGGCAAAACTGGCTTGGTCGCCTAAGTTTCCGTCTCTATAAGAGCCCAACACCCATGTCATCGGATTGCCTTCACGCGCTTCGTAGAATAAGTTAAAGCTAGAGTTATATCCTGCAACAAACTCTACGTCATAGCCTAAACTAAAGGTAAAACGGTGAGGTGTTTCATAATAGCCAGTGCCCATGGTTGTGCCATTACGGTCATATTGCACTGGAGTATATTGATAGTTTGAGGTCGCGGTAGAAGACGAGCCTTGGTTGCCTTCTTCCACTGAGTTATAAGCATAACCTGCACGCATGCTTAAGCCCATATCCCAATTTTTCGCTAACGATAAACTGAAGGTTTTACTTGAACCATCTTTGTCTGCATTGGTTAACATAATGTCGTAACGATCAGTGTTTCCACCCGCGCCATTATTAGCAAGAGGGTCCCATGTTTCATACACGACACGGCCAGTGTCATCTGTGGTTACTTGACGACGAGCTAAATCAACCCAGGCGAGGTCATTTTCTTTTTTAACATACAAAAACTCAGCGCCAACAAACCAGTCATCACCTAGCGCACCAAAATCCCAGGTGCTATCAAACCCAATACTTGCGCGCCAATCTGACGGCAGTTTAAAGTTAGGATCTATCGCGTTCACATTGCCATCGCCACCCACTAAACCATCTTGTGCTTGTGATGGTACATTAGCAAAATCAGGGGTGCCCCATGCTGCGTCCCAGCCATCGTTATAGCTTAATAAGCTGTTACCATCGTTTGAGAAACTGTTAGAAATCCACACTGTGGGTGAACCACCAGTATAACGCCCTACACCACCGTGTAAGCTGACGTCTTCGGTAAGTTTATAATTAACGCCTACACGCGGTAACCAAATATCTTGGCCATCTAGGGTTTCGTTATTAGCAAAACCATAACGCTCAACAAAATTTTGGTTCAGTGCAGGAGAATCAGACATGCTAATGGTTTCATAACGCATGCCGTAAGTTAGGGTTAGATCAGGGGTGATCGCCCAGGCATCTTCAACAAATAATGCCAAGGTGTCCATATTAAAAGAGGCACCCACATCGTCAGGATTACCCGACATCGCATTAGCATAAAAGAACTGGTCTACGTCGCCATTTTCAAAATCTTCAATGGTATTAAATGACCAGTTACCCATTACGTTTTGAGCAAATAAGTTAAATACTTCAACATTGTTATACTGGGTACCAAAACCGATTTCATGATCGCCTAAGTAGTAATCGCCCACAAAACGCAGTTCAAGATTCTGGTTGTTTAACTCATTGGCTTGACGAGACTTATCGGTACCAAAAATCACATAATCGCTGGCACGGTCATAGGTTTGTACCGACACCATACCAATGCCTAAATCATCAATGGTTTTTGATTTTGAAGTGGTATCTTTATAAGCCAGTTTAATCTCAGTGCTAAAATCATCAGTCCAATCGCTATATAAGTTAGCAGCGTAGGTTTCTAATATTTCTTCTTTATCGTACCAAGTACTTGATAACTTTAAAGACGATGCACTTGAGCTCATGTTATTGGTTAAGTTACCTACCGTTGACTGGTAAGTGAAACTGGCGCGATGCTGGTCGTTAATGTTCCAATCCAGCTTGGCTAAGATTTTTTCATCCTTTTCTTGTGGCGTCGTAGTGTAACCACCAATACTATCAAGGCCATAAACTGTCTGCGCAATTTGCTCAATTAATGCTAATTCATCTGCAGTAACGTCTGAATCATTGGCATAACCTGCACCATTTGGCCCCCATTCTGCAGACTGAGGCGCATCGAAGTTCTCGTAAGAGCCAAAGAAAAATAACTTATCTTCTATTAGCGGGAAGCCAACAGTACCGCCAAACGTGGTTTCTTCAAAATCTTGCTCAATTTTATCACCCGTGTCTTGATTTTTACCGTCACCGGCCAAGCTATCGTTGGTGGTTTCCCAAAAAACTGAACCAGATAAATCGTTAGTACCCGACTTAGTCACAGCATTAATTTGTGCACCGGTAAAACCACCGTTTCTTGCCGTGTATGGCGACACATTTAACGCGACACTTTCTACCGCATCGATAGAAATAGGCGAACGCTGTGTTGGGTAACCATTTGAGTTAAGACCAAAATCATCGTTTTGAGATATACCATCAACCACAAAAGTATTGAAACGTGGGTTCATACCCGCCACGCTCATAGAAACGCCATCAGTACCCACGACTGCCATTGGGTTTTGACGTAGTACATCTTTTAAATCACGACTAATACCTGGCGCATTGGCAATGTCTTGCTCGCCAAAGTCACTATTACTGCCCGCTGTTCGGTAATATCCTGCACTGCCCACAACACCAATACGCTCCATTGCGCTTGCATCTTGTAGAGTACGATTAAAGCGGAATGTCTCGCCCAGTTGCAAGTAAACATCTTCTTCAACGGTGTCAGCAAACTGGTCAGAATCAACTTTAATAATGTAAGGACCACCAACACGCAAACCGCGCGCAGAAAACTGACCATTAGCAGTTACGGGCACTTCGGTAACTGTACCGGTCGGTTGGTGAATAATGGTCACTTTTGCGTCTGAGACAGCATTTCCTGCTGGCCCGGTAATTTGACCACGAATATCAGATGCAGTATCAGCTGCCGATGCGGGTAGTGCGACCCCCATTGCAAAACACGTCGCTAGCGCAAGGCGACTCATTTTATGACTTAGTAACATTTCAAACCCCTGAAAACTTATTATATTTTAATGTTTAACCCAATCCGCTGGGCCTTGTTATTAAATGCAGCAAAAACTGCAGGGGGGATTCTAGGGAGATTATGTTGCATTTTAATGGCAAAATTTATACAAAAAAACAACAACTAACCCACCGATTGGTTACATAAATTTGTCATAAAAATGCTGTATATTCGCGCAAAAACAGGGGTTCATTACAGCCAAGTACCATATTGAAAATTGGGCAACACACATGAAAAAATCAGTATTTGTTAATCAAAGCGCCATGATAATAAGTGGGTTAATACTCTCACTAAGCCTAAGTTCTTCTGCATTTGCCTTTGGCCAATTAGGGCATCGTATTGTTGGTGACTTGGCTCAGCAACACTTAAGCGATAACGCGAAGCAACAGATTGATCAACTAACAAATGGTGAAAGCCTGGCACAAATGTCTACATGGGCTGATGAAATTCGCTCAGACAAAAACTGGGACCACGCCGCGCCATGGCACTATGTTTCTATTGCAGATGACGAAACCTGGACAAGCGTAAAGCGCAATCCTGATGGAGACATCATTGAAGGATTACAGCGATTTGAAAATGTATTAAAAAACCCTCAAGCCAGCCAACAAGACAAATGGCAAGCGCTGGCCTTTTATGTTCATTTTGTTGGCGACATCCATCAGCCTTTGCACGTTGGTCATCATCACGACAAAGGTGGCAATACTGTTAAACTTAAATGGTTTGGCCACGACAGTAACCTGCATACTGTTTGGGACAGCAAAATTATCGAGCAACAGCAATTAAGCTACACCGAATACAGTCACTTTTTAAATCGTATTAGTCATGTTGAACGTCAACAATGGTCAGGGCAGAGTTATTATGATTGGGCACAAGAATCTAAGTCTTTACGTAAAAAAGCCTATGTTCTGGAACAGAATTATCAAGGTGAAGACGACTTACGTTACAACTATGTGTTTATTAATAAACCTATTGTTGAAAAAAGACTCCAACAAGCAGGCATCCGCTTAGCTGAAAAACTGAATGCCATCTTTAATCAATCATGCAACGTAGATAAATAAGCAGTAACGAAATAGAAACGGGGATCAATTGATCCCCGTTTTTTATTATCCGATCATGTTAGCTCAATAAGCTAACTCGGTATTATGATTAACGTTCAAACTTGTGGTATTTCTCAATACCAAATGAACGACCTTCTGCGTGACAAGTAGCACATGACTCACCTGTTGGTTGAGTAAACCAAGTGCCATCATTACCTAGGCCTTTTTCTGCGCTAATTTCACCACCGTTTAACTCCATGTGGTTCAATGCTTGGTCGCCATTATGACAAGCAAAACAGTTTGCAGTTATCGGGCTAGCCATCTTAGTTTGGTCGCCATTATTAAATGCTTTAGCTCGAATGTATTGATTCGGTATTGCATTCAAATCAATACCATCAGCATGACAAGACACACAGTTAATGGCATTTAACGCTGTAGCAGAATTAGCAATGTTATTGCCATCAGCATCTGTTTTCGCGCCAGATAACGAGTTACCAATTCCCCAGTGCATACTGTGTACCATTGGGCCAAAACCAGGGGCTGAGTTTGCAGCACTACGATCTTGTCCATTGTTATGGCAAGCGACGCAATCAACACCACCATTGTTGTATGCACCATTTTTGTGATAGTTGGTTTCGCTATTATGACATGTAGTACAACTATCGTTAGTCACTGCTAAACGGCGTTCATATTTAACAATCTCGCCTGTTGTTTGATCAACCGCATCTGAATAGGCTGTAAATGACATTGACGTTTCACCATCATTTTGTACCCAACCTGTGTAACTTAACGAGATACGGGCAGATGCCATAATACTTGCTTGATCAAAGCCACTTGATGGTGTTGGGAAACAGTGAGTTCTTGAACCATCAGCGTTATCGGTTTTGATTTCATTGCTACCATGACCAGCAAAACGACCAACAATTGATTCATTGTAATAGCCATGCAAATAGGCACCGGCATAAACAATTGGCTTACCAATCACATTGGTTGCACCTGTGGTGTCACCGTCTTTGTTGTATAGCTCACCAATATTCACTTGAGTCTTGGTGCCAGTGCTAATGTCAAATAGTGACATTGTGGTACACCAAATGCCTGCATCATTTTTCTGCGGGGCTGTAGTTTCAGCGGTGTAACTCACGCGCATCGCTTGCAAGGTTTCTAAGCCACTCTTATTTAAGTGGAACTCTCTCGCATCAAACTCACTGCTGTTACTGTTGCTAATGACTTGAGCATAACTAGAACTGCTAGACGTGTTATGACAATCAGCACAACCGTTACCAGCAAGGCTGGTGTTCATTACAGGCTCGGCATGACAGGTATAACAGTTAGCAGGCTCAAAATCTTTTTCAAAATTTTGGTGATTAATGTGTCCAAGCATTTGCATGGTGTTTTTAGCATAACCACCAGTGCTTAATGAGGTACCGTCTGCATCAACATCACGCGGTACGTTGTTATGACACACCATACAACCACCAACAAAATCCACTTCGCCGTCAGTATTTAACGCAACATAGCCAGCATGTTTAAGATCTGATTCTGCATAATCAACGTGGCAGGCATAGCAAGTTTCAGTTGTTGAGGTATGCATCATTTCAGGTTTCGCAATTAGCACATACGGTGATTTAGCAATATCACCACCGCCAACTTGCAAACGAATTAATGCTTCTGTATCGGCTTGCACCCCTGCCATTGGCGCAACTAACTGGTAATTACCATTATCGAGCAAGGTTAGCGAGGCACCTTCTGTTGGCGATGTACCACCCACAGTAGCATTACCGCCCACACTTCCGTCACGGCTACGTTGCATTCCATTTTCGGTTTTGGCTGCAAGGTAAACTGATGCATCTGTTAAGCCTGTAATGGCATAACCAGATTCATCGGTAACATTAAACTCAACAGTGACCACACCGTCTGCAACAATATGATTAATAAATTCAATATTGGTTGCCGTTGAAACACTCACAGTAGGAGCTGTTGCGTCTGCACCAGGTAAACCTGCCGCGCCATCTTGCCCATCTACGCCATCAGCGCCGTCTTTACCATCACTGCCACAGGCTATTACGCCCATGGAAAGTGCTATTAACAGTGCTATTTTGCACATTTTTATTGTTTTCATCATTACTCCAGAGTCGCTTAAACGACTTATCACTTTATAGGTATATTGCAATTGAGATAGTAGATGAAACCCAATAAAAACAAGGAGAGAGATATCACAATAATTGTGCAAAAAAAGTGCAGAGATATGCGGTAATTGTTAAAAAACTGAAGGGCGTCACAAGATGTAAATATTACATAAAAAATTAAGATATTTTTAAGGTTTGCGTATTTCATTAATTTCAAATAAATAACAGATTTTGTATGCGTAATGCACTGCTTATCATATTCTGACGTGCTAGCTTGCTCAGTTAACAATAATTAAAAACAAAAAATTGAGCACAAAAAAACCAGTGTTTTTGTGAACACTGGTTTTCAAAACTCATACCCCATAGCAAACAAGCTATGGGAGGCTGCAACCATCATTAAGAGCAACAACTCTTCTCTTTATTGCCTTTTGGGATCATATCCCACAACACTTTCGCCATTAAGATAGCCAACACAATACCTGACACAGCTACCACACCTTGTGGTAATAAGGCGTGCTCTTCACCAATTTGTGGCATCACTTTAAAGCCAAAAGTGTCGACCAAATAATTCACCAACACGCCAAAAGCTAACGCCACACCGATAACACCGCCTAAATATCCATAAAGCGCACGCTTGCCTAACTCTTTAGTCACAACACCCAGTGTGGCGATATTCGTTGCTGGGCCTGCCATCATAAATACTAATACCGCACCAGGAGACACACCCGCTAACAGTAAACCTGCCGCAATCGGCGTTGAAGCCGTAGCACAGATATACATAGGGATAGACACGAGCACCATCACTAGCATGGCTAAAATGCCGTCACCCCACTTCACTAAAAAGTCGCTTGGTACGTAAGTTTGCACTAGGGCAGCAAAAAATAGTCCGACTAACAACCACAAGGTGGTGTCTTTAACTAAATCCGTTGCAGCATAATGTAAACCAGAGAACACTCTGCTCATTACACTGTTTTGCTTAAGCTCTGTGGCCATATCTTGAGTTGACGTGCAGCAGCTAGTCTCTGCAGTGTTGGCCGCTTCACCTTGGTTTGCTGGCGCTGACTTGGACGCACAACAACTGCTTAGCGCCGCAACTTTTGGCTCAGCTGGGCTACTGCAACAACTGGATTTAACTGCGTCTGGTTTTTTAGGCTCTGCTGCATTAGTGCTACAACATGACTCAGATGATGCAGACTGAGATGGAGCATCCGTTTTACTTGCGCAGCAACTGCTTTGCTTTGGCGCTTGTTCAGCACTCAACACCTTAGCTGAAGCCATAGGGCTTAATACAGATTCGGCTTTAACTGCGGTCATTTTCACCCCAGCGTGCTGCACAGTATCGGCCTTTTTACTTGCACAACAGGACGTCTCAACGTTAGTAGTCGTAGTGTTTTCTGATTGAGGCTTCGCAGCTACAGGTACTCCATCATCGTCATCGCGGCCCACCAATAGCCCAGCCACAATAGCGCTAGTAATAGCTGCAATAGGACGAACTATGGCCATAAACGGGCCCAGTAACACATAAGATACGGTTATCGAATCGACACCGGTTTCAGGCGTTGACACTAAAAATGACGTGGTTGCCGCTTTTGAAGCCCCTGCACGGCGTAAACCAACCGCAGCGGGGATTACCCCACACGAACATAATGGCAAAGGCGCACCTAACAACGCTGCTTTAAATACGGTTTTCACTCCGTGACCGCCGAGCTGTTTATGCATCCAGGCCATAGGCACAAACACTTTTAACAACCCTGCGAGCACCAAGCCTAATAACAACCAAGGCGCAGACTCTAAAAATAAGTGAATAAAATTGGTCAATAACATAGTTAGTCCTTATGACCTAAATGAGAAAAATGATGATGTTCTTGTTTAGCAATAATATGTTTGTCGGATGATTCTAACGCCTCAAGTATTGAGCAATGTTCAGCGCTATCAGGGCCACCACAACAGGTGTTAGATAAACTTTTTAACGACGTTGCAAAGTGTTGTAACTCCGCCAATTTGGCTTCAACCTGCTCTAGCTTAGTGTCAACTAACGCCTTAACATCAGCACAGGCACGGTTAGACTTATCCACTTCAATCGATAATAAATCAGCAATATCATTCAGTGAAAAGCCCACCGCTTTAGCGCGTAAAATAAACTTGAGCCGTTCTGAGTCATCTTGATTGTACAAACGATAGCCCGAGTCTGAACGACTTGACGGTGATAACAAACCATGTTTTTCGTAAAATCGTAATGTGTCGGCTTTAATGTCGTATAAAGCAGAGAGTTCGCCTATTCGATACATGCGTTTACTCATTATCATTGCTTGAATGTTACCTAAGTATAAACCTTGGAGTTTAATCTAAGGTCAAGGGTTGTTTGGCGATTATTTTGACTATCTTTGTTCTTATTTCAATATTGTGAAATCACGCAGAAAAAACACCCAATACATGCGCTTTACGATAAAATACGCCCGCCTGATCATTAAGACAGTCATCTAGTGGTGTTATCGCAACATCATGAGGGACTTTGGTAAAGCAGACTTGAGGCAATTCTGTTTTACGAAAGATCCTTAAAATCAAACTAGTGGACCCTGTACCTACATGAATAATGTCAGACCAATTCGTCGCGCGCTATTAAGCGTATCAGATAAAACTGGAATCCTTGAGTTTGCACAAGCGCTGCATGCACAAGGTGTTGAACTCTTATCAACGGGCGGTACTGCAAAGCTACTTGCAGACAATAATATCCCGGTAATTGAAGTTTCTGACTACACAGGTCACCCAGAAATTATGGATGGTCGTGTTAAAACCCTGCATCCTAAAATTCATGGCGGCATTTTAGCCCGTCGCGGCATTGACGAAGTGGTAATGGAGCAAAACGCCATTAACCCTATCGATTTAGTGGCTGTTAACTTATACCCATTTGCTGAAACTGTGGCAAAACCAGGTTGCACCTTGGCCGATGCGGTTGAGAATATCGACATTGGCGGCCCAACCATGGTGCGCTCAACCGCCAAAAACCACAAAGACACCACCATTGTGGTTAACGCAAAAGACTACGGTCGCGTGATTGCTGAGATGCAAGCCAACAATGGCAGCACTACGCTAGCAACTCGCTTTGACCTTGCCATTGCAGCCTTTGAGCATACCGCGGCTTACGACGGAATGATCGCTAATTATTTCGGTACTATGGTGCCAGCACACAGCAACGATGAGTGCCACGACGATTCAACGTTCCCACGTACGTTTAATTCGCAATTCATTAAAAAGCAAGATTTACGCTACGGTGAAAACAGTCATCAAAAAGCCGCGTTTTATGTTGATACCCAAATTGATGAAGCCTCAGTTGCCAGCGCGATTCAGTTACAAGGCAAAGCTCTGTCTTACAACAATATCGCTGACACTGATGCGGCTCTTGAGTGCGTAAAAGAGTTTGAAGGCCCAGCCTGCGTTATCGTTAAACACGCTAACCCTTGCGGTGTAGCATTAGGCGCTAACTTATTAGAAGCCTATGACCGCGCCTTTAAAACCGACCCAACATCAGCTTTTGGCGGTATTATTGCCTTTAATCAGGAGTTAGATGCACAAACGGCCCAAGCCATTGTTGACCGTCAATTTGTTGAAGTCATCATCGCACCAACGGTTAGCCAAAAAGCACGCGATATTGTGGCTGCTAAAGCCAACGTGCGTTTACTTGAGTGTGGTGAGTGGGCGAGCAAAACCACAACGCTTGATTACAAACGCGTTAATGGTGGTTTGTTAGTACAAGACCGCGACCAGGGCATGGTAAACCTAGACGACGTTAAAGTCGTGTCTAAGCGCCAGCCAACGGCAGATGAATTAAAAGACCTAATGTTCTGCTGGAAAGTAGCTAAGTTTGTTAAATCTAACGCTATTGTGTACGCCAAAGATGGCATGACAATCGGTGTCGGTGCAGGCCAAATGAGTCGCGTTTACTCCGCTAAAATTGCAGGCATTAAAGCGGCTGATGAAGGCCTAGTGGTTGAAAACTCAGTGATGGCGTCTGACGCTTTCTTCCCATTTCGCGACGGTATCGACGCTGCCGCGGCTGCGGGTATTAGCTGTATCATCCAGCCAGGTGGCTCTATTCGCGATGAAGAAATCATTGCCGCCGCAGACGAGCACGGTATGGCCATGGTATTTACTGGCATGCGTCACTTCCGCCACTAAATTCCACTTGAGACAAGCAGCCTTCTTTGGCTGCTTTTTTCGTTTAAAGAATCATATTATTTAATTTATGAAAAGGGTGATTAAAAATGCAGGTACTTATCATTGGTGGCGGCGGTCGTGAACATGCATTAGCTTGGAAAGCAGCTCAGTCGGCAGAAGTCACAAAAGTGTTTGTTGCACCAGGTAATGCAGGAACCTCTTTAGAGCCAAAATTACAAAACGTGGCCATTCAAGTTGAAGCTATCGCTGATTTAGTTAAGTTTGCTCAAGACAACAAGATTGAGATAACAATCGTCGGCCCTGAAGTGCCATTATCATTAGGCGTTGTTGATGCTTTTAATGCTGCTGGTTTACCTATTTTTGGCCCAACAAAAGGCGCAGCACAGCTTGAATCGTCAAAAGCTTTCACTAAAGACTTTTTAGCACGCCACAATATTCCAACGGCTGACTACTCAAACTTCACTGAGATTGCACCGGCTAAAGCTTATATTGCTGAGTTAACAGCTAAAACAGGTTTCCCTGTCGTGATTAAAGCCGATGGATTAGCTGCCGGTAAAGGCGTGATTATCGCTGCCGATCAAGCCCAGGCCGATGCCGCTATTGATGACATGCTTGCCGGTAATAAATTTGGCGATGCGGGTTCTCGCGTGGTTATTGAAGAGTTTTTAAAAGGCGAAGAAGCCAGCTTTATCGTAATGGTTGACGGCAAAAACATTCTTGCCATGGCCACCAGTCAAGACCATAAAGCCCGCGACAATGGCGATTACGGCCCTAACACTGGCGGTATGGGTGCATACTCTCCTGCGCCGGTTGTAACGCAAACGGTACACGACTGGACGATAGCCAATGTTATCCGCCCAACCGTTGATGGTATGGCTGCTGAAGGCAACGTTTACACCGGCTTTTTGTACGCAGGTTTAATGATTGCACCAGATGGCAGCGCTAAAGTACTTGAATACAACTGTCGCTTTGGCGACCCAGAAACGCAGCCCATTATGATGCGTTTACAGTCTGACATTGTTAAGCTTTGTCTTGCTGCAACTCGTGGTGAATTAGATAAAGTCAACGCAGAATTTGACTCTCGTGCAGCGGTAGGTGTGGTGATGGCCGCAGGCGGTTATCCAGATGCCTACAACAAAGGTGATGTGATTGACGGCTTAACCCTTGGTGATGTTAACGGTAAAGTGTTTCATGCTGGCACCGAGATGAAAGACGGCCACGTTGTGACAAATGGCGGCCGCGTTCTGTGTGCTACCGCATTAGGCAACACGGTAACTGAAGCCCAACAAGCTGCTTATGCATTAGTAGATGCCATTCATTGGGATGACGTGTACTTCCGTACCGATATTGCTTATCGCGCCATTGCTCGTGAACAAGCTAAAGCGTAAGCCATAGGTTAGTTGTCAAGTTTAACAACAATCCCTGCAACGGTAACGTCGCAGGGATTGTTTATTTCTATGGCCTTGGCAGTGTTAAAGAGATATGTTTAATAAAAATATTACACTCAGGTAACACTATGAAAAAACACTGTTGGGGTTATATTTTCATGTCTTCTGCGGGTATTCAAACAGCCTATGCCGATGGTCTTTCTTCGCTTCAATCTGAGGCGCTTTCATCATTAGACGCAGGCAGAGTTGATGCGATATTTTCTACCAATACACAATTGGATCTTTCGACATTACCACCCATACTTTATCCACAATCAGACATTAAGCGTCAACTCATTAACGTTATTAGCCCAAACACATTCTCCTGTAACGTGTTTGGCCGTGGAATTCGACCGATAAAAATTGCTTATACAATGACATTTCAACATGCCCAACAAACATGGATACCACTGACAGGAAAAGTGCATTACCAATCCTTCTGGCAAGTGAAAGGTAGCGATGTTGAGTATATTTGGGTGAGTGAGACAATAAATAAAACTGATAAATAGGGCTAGTCGCTTCCCATGATAAGAGGTTATATCATAAGTAAAGGCCGTTTCTGTGAGGGAAAACGATAGGCTGCGAGCAAAAGCCTACAACGCACATGCTAAAGCTGCAAAAGTTAATCGCCTGCCCCATGCCATAAAACTATATAGCCAGTCAATAC
Organism: Shewanella inventionis; assembly: GCF_019931735.1. Classification (NCBI taxonomy): domain Bacteria; kingdom Pseudomonadati; phylum Pseudomonadota; class Gammaproteobacteria; order Alteromonadales; family Shewanellaceae; genus Shewanella; species Shewanella inventionis. The sequence continues at coordinate 4,658,984 of NZ_CP082926.1, forward strand.
AAAGACGCTAACCCTGTTGAAAAACGCTGCAATTAACCATCAAATCACACTGGTCCCACCACGGTTATTTATGCGCATTTAAAACCAATAACCGCATAACTAACCAGACTCGGTAACTAACCAAGCAGAGCACCTAGCAACAACACTTAGCAAGGTATATTCAAATCACTTTCATGCGATAACAATATTCGACTTATCAGGTATTTTTATGTCAGGATGAGGCCTGTTACAAATTCGTTACCAAGTTATTAAAATAGCAATAGCCAACTCACACGAATGAGATATTGGTCAAAATAATAATTATAAAGGAAATCGTATGTCTCAAGTCGCGTCTTCAAAACCGTCGCCTTCCAACCATAAGCAACCCACACTACTCGATGCACTGATCCCCGTTTTTGCACTCATTATTATGCTTGGTGCTGCGGTATATCTGTTTTCATCAGACAGCTCATCGGGCGCCAACCAAATTGCATTAGTATTAGCGGCGTGTATTGCGATGGTCATTGGCTTTAAAAATGGCTACAGCTGGAACCAAATGGAACGCGGAATTGTTAAAAGCATTGGTGTTGCCACTGGCGCATTATTAATTTTGTTTAGCGTGGGCTCGCTCATTGGTACCTGGATTTTAGCCGGCACTGTGCCAACAATGATTTACTATGGCATGCAAATTCTTAATCCCGATTACTTTTACACCGCATGTTGTTTATTGTGCGCGGTAGTGGCGTTAAGTATTGGCAGCTCGTGGACTGTTGCCGGTACGCTCGGTATCGCATTAGTGGGTATTTCGTCAGCAATGGGGTTAGATGTGAACATTACTGCTGGTGCTATCATCAGTGGCGCCTATTTTGGCGACAAAATGTCGCCCATGTCTGACACCACAAATCTTGCCCCTGCAGTTGCTGGCACCGATATTTTTAGTCATATTCGCCACATGACCTGGACCACAGTGCCAAGCATTATTATTGCCCTGATTGGCTTTACCTTTTTAGGCTTAACTGCAGACGCCACACCAATTGAAAACCAACTGACTGACACGCTAGCGCTATTAGACAAAACCTACAGCCCCGGGCTGCATTTACTCATCCCATTATTAGTGGTGCTGTATTTGGCTAACCGCAGAATGCCTGCATTTCCTACGGTCATATTAGGCACGTTGGCCGGGGCGGCATGCGCGGCACTATTTCAGTTTGATAACGTTATCGCTTTTGTCCACGACGATACCTTAGTGCCGATCGTGGCGTTAGTTAAAGGCTTATGGATTGCCATGTTTGACGGTTATGTCGCTAACACGGGCGATGCAGTATTAGACAGTTTATTAAGCCGTGGCGGCATGAGCAGCATGGTGACCACAGTGTGGTTAATTTTATGCGCCATGGCATTTGGCGGCGTAATGGAAGTGACTGGCCTGCTAAGTCGTATTTTAGAAAGTATTCTCACCGTAGTCACTGGCACCACCAGCTTAATCATTACCACTATCGGCGTGTGTATTGGCGCGAATATTATTACCGCCGACCAATACATTGCTATTGTTCTGCCAGGGCGAATGCTAAAAGTAGAATACACTCGCCGTAAATTGGCTGCGGTGAATTTAAGCCGTTCGCTTGAAGACTCGGCAACCGTCACCAGCCCGCTAGTGCCATGGAACACCTGTGGTGCGTTTATGGCCAGCACCTTAGGCGTGGCAACCATTACCTACTTGCCATACGCCTTCTTTAACTTGGTATGTCCATTTGTGAGTGCCACTTATGCTTATTTTAATGTCAAAATCGAGCCATTGGACGAAACCAAAATAAGCACTGGCGAAGTCGTCGGTTAATCGACTAAGCAACATACAAGGTAAAAATGGACAGTTAGCCAAAGCGGTCTTTTAACCAACCATAATGATAATAACCCCATTGCCCAAGGCGTCTTGCTTGGGTAAAGGGGAATTTAGGTAGCGCTTGCTGATATAAAGGCAGATTGGGCAAGGTTTCACCTGCAATGCTTTGTGCTAACCGATACGCAGCTTGGCTGCAAAACGACACACCCGCACCGCAATACCCAAGGCTGTATCCTACTCCTTCCTTGCTATACACATGAGGCATATCGTCCATTGCAGCAGCAATCCAACCAGTCCAGTTATAGGCAATCGCTTTGCTCGATAAACTTGGGAAGCACTTATTAAGTGCCATTTTTAATCGCTCACCATATACAGGATTAGCCGCATCTTTCCCCCATACAGCACCTCGGCCACCAAACAATAAACGGTTGTCGGGCAGTAAACGGTAATAGTATTTTAAAATACGCGTGTCCATGGTGACTTGGTAGGTATGCAATCCTGCTTGTGCCAGTTCTTGCGGAGTGAGCGGCTCGGTAACAATCACATTGCTTAATATCGGCAAAAATTTATCGTCAACACGCTGATTAAATCGTTTAGGCGTATAGGCATTGCCCGCCATAATCACCTTATTGGCAATCAACTCACCATTGGCGGTGATTAAACGATGTTTAGCGCCCTCTTCAACCCACTCTAATACACATGATTGCTCAGAAATCGTCACCCCTTGCGCCTGTACCATGTCCTTATAACCGAGCAATAATTTAAGCGGGTTAAGGCCAAAACCATCTTTTAAGCGCAAAGCTCCATAGGCTTGGTGATGATCTAAATATTGCGTTCTAAAATCTCCGCTATTAATAAACTCAGCGCCGCTGTCTTGGCCATCAGCAAGGTGTTGTTGAATATACTGAGCCGCATTTTGCAGTGTAACGAGCGCTTTGGGATTATGGGCCACTTTTAAGTAACCCGCTTCTTGTGGCTCACAGGCAATATTGTGCTGTTTAATTAATCCGTCAACCCTAGCAACAGCTTGGGTAAACTCATCGTAAATACCTTTGGTTGTAGCTAAGTCCCAACGCTTGGTCATGGCGGCATACCCTAAACGGCCCGAGCCTTTTAACACAAAACCAGCATTACGGGCGCTGGCACCAAATCCGACTTGATTGGCCTCCAACACATGACAATCAATATTAAACTCACTTGCCAAATAATACGCAGTTAACAGCCCAGTATAGCCGCCGCCAATAATTGCGACATCGGTATGCTGCCGACCCGACAATGGCGCTGTTGCAGCACCCAATGCCTGTGTCGTCGCCCAATAGCTTGGCGCAAAAGGTTGATTGTTAGGATGAGCGTTAACAAGTGGATCATACATAAAGTTATTCTTCTTATTGTAATGATTAAGCGATACTAGAACGTTAACAGCATTTCACAGGCGACACAGTGGCAGTCGTGATCGCAAATGACGCAAATATACTCTTCACCCATGTAACGCTGATGCCAGCGTTGTGGGTGCTCGGCAATTAACACGCCCCCGGCTTTGGTAAAATAACGTACCGCTGCATTATTAGGGCTTTGTTGCCATAAATGGCTCACTCCCGCTTTAGCGCCTTGGGCAATAACCGCCGCTTTGGATGCTGCTAATAATTGCCCACCAAGGCCTTTACCTCGGGCAGCTTCGGCAATGGTGTTTGACTTGAAATAACACACATCCTCAAATGCAACACCCCACTTGTCTACCGTGCACCATTGGTCTTGCGGCCACTGCCCTGCGGCATAGGTCAACCTAAAACCAATTAGCTGATTGTTTTCAATTGCGACAAAATTGGCATTTATGCCATTTTTAATGCCTTTGTGATAAATCGCCGTTAATTCAGCAAGGTCCATATAACCACTGCCGTGAACCTCTTCGCCTAAAGCAATCACTGCGTCAAAGTCAGCGTGGGTCAATTCTCTAATCATCATATCTACTATTTTTAGTTGTTTAAGCACACTTTATCACACGCCAATATAGCCAGCTACGATGTTAAACTTTTGTGATAATTTGGCAATAACCTGGTGAAACTCCTAGCGCATACTGACTGCAATTAAACAAAAGGAGCTCGGTTATGAAACGTACATTAGTGACTGCAAGCCTTATGGCTGCTGGATTATTTAGCCTTCCAACTTTAGCTGCAGATATTGAAGTTAGCGTGACCAATTTAACCCACGGAAACCACTTTACCCCTCTTTTGATCGCTGCTCACGACGCTGACAGCCATCTGTTTCAAGTAGGTACTGAAGCCTCGGCAGCTTTACAAAAAATGGCTGAGGGTGGCGATATTGCCGATTTAGATGCTGCTGTAACAGGTAATGCTGGCGTCACATCAGCCAACCCCACAATGGGCTTACTAGCCGCAGGCATGAGTGTCAGCGAAGTGATGCTTGATACTGGCGATAACACTCACTTATCGATTGTGGCCATGGTATTGCCAACCAACGATGCCTTTGTAGGGCTAGATGGCTGGGAAATTCCAACAGAAGCGGGCACTTATACTATGTACGTTAATGCGTATGATGCTGGTACCGAAGCCAATGATGAAATCATTAATGGTGGTGGCATGTCTGGAGTACCGGGTATTCCTGCTGCACCTGGCGGCGATGGTGGAGCTAACGGTACAGGCGTAATGGACAGTTCTGATAACAGCAACGTACATACTCACCCTGGCGTACTAGGAGACATGGACCCAGCAGGTGGCATGAGTGACCTAGACAGCCGCGTACACCGCTGGTTGAACCCTGTTGCCAAAGTTGTGGTAACAGTAAAATAAGGAGGTAGCCCATGAAACCCACTGATTTTACATTAAAGCCTAGTTTACTGGCCATGTTGGCAGCGGCCACCTTATTAACTGCGTGTGGCGATGATGACAATGACACCGTTGACGAGACACCACCAGCACCAGTGATGCAAACTTTCACGGTTACCGTCACTAACCTCACCGCAAACCAGCCCATGTCGCCGGTGATTTTAGCCGCTCATGCTAGTGATGCCATGTTGTGGAACGCAGGTGAAATGGCAAGCGAAGCCATAGAGAAAATGGCTGAAGGTGGTGATACCGCTGATATCGCCGCATTAGATGTGCTGACTAGCAGCGTTAACGGTGCAGGCTTATTAATGCCTGGCGCAAGTGAAACCCTCACACTCACATTAGATGAAACAGACGTTGCAAGTATTAGCCTAGCGACCATGCTAGTTAACACTAACGACGCTTTTACCGGCATAAACAGCTACAGCATTGCAGGTATGCAAGTAGACGCCTCAAGCTCAATGAAGTTTATGGCCTATGATGCGGGCACCGAGGCAAACAGTGAAGCCAAAGGCACTCTGCCAGGTCCTGCTGATGGCGGCGAAGGCTTTAACGCCACACGTGATGATGTTGACTTTGTCCATATTCATCCAGGGGTGATGTCAATGTATGACGGCTTAGCAGACTCAGTTCTTGATGCATCGCACCGTTTTGATAATCCAGTAATGGCCGTCACCATCACCAGAACTGAATAAATTTCCACCACACTGAAATTTATTCGCCTCAAGGCTGGTCTAGTTGTTAATGCAACGACTGGATTTGCTTTGAGGAACTCAACATGAATGGAACCATTAAACATAACGGCCATGTATGCCCGCAACATATTTTGCTGGTAGAAGATGAACAAGACCTAGCTAAATTACTTATCCTCAACCTCAAAGCGCTCAACTACCAAGTTGATCACGCCACCACATTAAAGCAAGCCATGCAGATTATTGAACATAAAAAGCTCGATTTAATTTTATTGGATCGCATGCTCCCCGATGGTGACGGCATTATGTTGTGTGAGCAATTACGCCAAGCCGGTAAGGAAGTCCCGCTAATGCTATTAACCGCTAAAGACTCAGAAGCAGATGTGGTATTAGGTCTTGAGGCCGGAGCCGACGATTACCTAGTAAAACCCTTTAGCGTGTTAGAACTGCGCGCACGCGTGAAAGCATTATTAAGACGTGGTAAAGCCCAGCAAGAACAAACCCAACAAATTGAATTTAATAGTGTCACCATTAACTCTAGTACCCGCGAAGTCAAAGCATTCAACAAAGCACTAACCCTCACCGCCCGCGAATTTGACTTACTGCTGTTTTTAGCCAAACACCCACAACAAGTTTTTAGCCGGATGCAATTACTCGAGGCTGTATGGGGTTACAACTACGACGGTTACGAGCACACAGTAAACAGCCATATCAATCGATTACGCAATAAACTATCGCAGTGTTCACCCGAACACGACTTAGTTAAAACAGTGTGGGGCGTAGGTTATAAATTTTCACCACCAGAGGTGCAAACCCACTAATGAATCGCTTATTTAACCGATTATTTCTAGCCGCAACACTGGTTGTATTACTGTTATTTGTTGCCTTATGGCAATGGCTGCAACTTAATCATGAGTTTAGCCGCAACCAAATACAGCAATCACTGCATCGTGAATTGGCCGATCACATGGCTCATATCAATCCGCTGCTGTCTCAAGGTATTACCTCAGACGCCGCACTGAAAGAAGCCTTTCACGATTTTATGCTGCTAGGCCCAAGCTTTGAAATATACACTCTAGACCCTAATGGCAAAGTGATTGCTTATGATGCCAAAGACGAAAAAATTAAAACCCACCGCGTTGATACTCATATAATTAAGCAATTTTTAGCTGGCGAAAACCTGCCAGTGCTTGGCAGCGATCCTCGCAGTGAAGACACCCAAAAGATTTTTTCTGTTAGTAAACTTGTAACACCAGAAGGTCTGCACAGCGGTTATTTGTATGTGATTATTGGAGGAGAAGATTACGACAGCTGGCAAGCACTGATCAACGCCGAAAACCAACCTAAAATTTGGGGCGCAACCATAGGTTTCTGGATCATTTTTGCCTTAGTGCTGTTTGTAATTTTATTGCGCTACTTTACTCGGCCGATCCAAAAATTAGCCCAAGACTTAACAGAGTTAAAAGATAAGCCTATGTCAGACAATCTAATGCTGCCGCAGCGCTATCGAGGCAGTTTAGAGATAAGCCAACTGAGTCATCATATTAATCACCTACTGCAAGAAATTCAGCTGCAACAACAGCAAGTTAAGCGCCAACAACAAGCTAAGCATGACTTTTTATTGCATCTGTCTCATGACCTAAAAACGCCACTTACCGCGCTATTAGGCTATATCGATACCTGGCTTATTTTACCCGAAGATGAGCGCGACGAAGCCTTAATTCAATATGCTGCCAACTCAGGCCAAACCTTACAGCAATTGCTCGCCCAGTTATTAGAACTCGCCGCATTAGAAAACGGCCAAATCGATGCACAATTACAGCAGGTAAACTTAACTGAATTACTCAGCGACATTGAACAAACCTTTACTCCGCGGGCTAAAAAGCTGGGAGTACAGCTTGATTTTGACATCAATCATGCTGAACAAATCTATACCGACCCCACATTAATGCGCCGCATACTCAACAACTTAGTCGACAACGCCCTGCGCTACACACCCGCTGGCGGCAAAATTCAAATTATCAACACACAACACAATGGCCAACAATGGTTAACCGTGCGCGACACTGGCGCTGGCATGCACAAACATGAAGTTGATGCCCTCAAACAATTGTCGATGACCACATTGTCATTTGAACCCAACCAAAGCTTGCCACAACTTGGCGTCGGACTCGCCATTGTCAGGCAATTATTAGGCTTATTAAAATGCAGAATTGAAATCGACAGCCAACCAGGGGTGGGCAGTGAATTTAAGATAGAGCTGGTGACGCAGAGTTAATCTCATTTTTGAATCGCAAATAATCAGCGATTTCATCGTATCTTCAATTGGTACTGACTCAGTTTTGTTTATCATTAAGCTTCAAAGTAAACAAAATCAATTATATCTAAACAGAAGAATTAGAACTAACTCCTAACAAAAATTTGAGTTACTGTGAGTTAACAATATGGCCTACGGCCACTAACGTCGTGACGCTTCGCCCACACCCGATTTATCAAACTTCGTTTGAATTTAGATCGCAAGGTTCCACCCTGCACGGGCCAAAAGGGGATCAACAGCAATCCCCTCTTGGATCACCCTGCCGTTCCGGCAACATTTTCGCTATTTAACCAAACAACAGCAGCGAAAAAATTGCGACGGAAATAGATCCAGCATTTAACTTCGCTTTGGTATTCTTCGGTCTTATTCGAAAATGCTAACGCTTCCGATGGTACATCCTGTACCGCGAAAGCTAGCCTGACGTCCTGTCAGGCTCACGCTATTTTCTTCAACGGCCTCAAGTTCAGAGTTGAATTTATCCATTTTAACGTCAATCTACCAACACGTTTAAGCCCCAAAATGAGTTTACATCAGCAATTCGTCCAACGCAGCACTAACCTCATTGCAATACTTTTTCTCAGCTGTCGGAAAGGTATGGGTTCCGTCAGCGAGAACCTTTTAGTTAGCCAATGCTTGTACTTTTATGGCGCTGATCCATTTCTGTATTGGTTCTGGATATAATACCTGCCAATCTTGAAAATGAATATATCGTTCGATTTGACTGTTTTGTTCGATTGTATTAATGTGTATTTAATCAAGATGAGGGTCTTTAGATGCTTACACTAAATGCAAATGAAGCAAAAACCAATTTCGGTAAGATGCTTTTAAAAGTTCAATCGGAACCTATTGAAATTAAAAAGAACGGCAATCCTGTCGCAGTTATTGCGGCGTTTTTCAAGGTAGTTGTCGCCTAAGCTGTTAAGCTGCTTCTTTTTTGTTCTCTGGGTTTAACTCCACCTCACCGATTTCATCCCAGTTTCTGGTGCCATTTGACCAGCGGTTAGGGTTAATTTTTTGCGCTTTTTTGTATAACTCACGGCGTTTTGCCAATATCGCTTTATCTTCACCATGATGACGTTGTGCGGGTATCACGAATTTGATACGACTATGTCTGTGCTCATTGTTGTACCAATTCGCGAAGTCTTTCACCCAAGTTCTTGCATCTTCAAGGCTTTTAAAGCCTTCACTTGGCCAGCGGTGGCTGTATTTGACCGTGCGAAACAGTGATTCCGAGTACGGATTATCATTGCTGACACCTGGACGACTACGAGAGCCTATTACTCCCATTTCAAGCATCTTGGACTGCATCGTTAAGCATTTCATCGGACTGCCGTTATCTGAGTGCAATACCACGTTTTGTTTAACGCATTTCTCAGCCCAGAGAGTTCGCTCAAGCAACTTTGCAGCATAGTCACCTGATTCACTATCATGAACTTCCCAACCCACAATTTTACGACTGAAAATGTCGATTATCATGTAAAGGTAGAAAAACCGTCCAATCACTGTTGAAGGACAGTAGCTGATATCCCAGGTCCACACTTGATTTGGTCCTGTCGCTGTGTACCCCCTAGGCTTAGCTCGGCTACCTTTAGGTTTTTCTTTTCCTCGATGAGTGAGTTGGTTGTTGGCCTTCAGCACACGATAAAAGCTTGATTCAGAAGCGATATATTGCCCATTATCTGCCAGCATTGGTACTATCTGGCTTGGCCCTAAATTAGCGTATTCTTCTTGATTACTGATAGCTAATATGGCTTGCTGTTCTTCCTGCGTAATACCATGATGCCGATCGGTCAATACCATTCAAGCCGATCACTTTTTTGTTCGCCAGTAGACCTCCGTAAAATCTAGCTTCAGTGATCGGCTTCAGTCAAGGTATTTAGTTTTTTTCGCATCGATTCGCCTTTTAATTCCAACTTTATTGCTCCGTGAACAAGTCGATCTAGAATCGCATCAGCATGTGTCGATTCTCCTATCATTTCATACCAATTTTCGATCGGTAATTGACTGGCAATTAATGTCGATTTTGTATCATATCTTGCATCAATTAATTCCAATAAATCACTACGTTGTTGAGCCGTTAATGGCTCTAATCCCCAATCATCTAAGATCAGTAAATTAGCAGAGCTAAGCTTATTGATCAGTTTTCGATAACTACCATCGGCTTGCGCTAAGAACATCTTTTCTAATAGCTCCTTGAGCCTAAAATAATAAACGCTACTCCCTTGTTGGCAGTGGTTTTGACCAAGAGCGCAAGCGAGGTAAGTTTTTCCACACCCCGTTGCTCCCGTAATCAAAATATTTTGGTGAAGGCGAAGCCATTCACCTTGTGCTAATGAACGGATCTGAGTTTTATCGAGTTGTCGTGCTGCGCCATAGTTGAGTTGAGCAAGCGTGCCGCCAACTCTGAACTTTGCTTGTCGAGTTAGGCGGTCAATTTTACGCTGGTCACGCTGCGTTATTTCATGCTCAAGCAATAAACTTAGCCGCTCTTCGAAGCTTTGTTCTACGTATAGATTAGGTTGTTCAAGTTGCTGTAATAGCGCATCACGTATGCCGCTTAGCTTTAAGTTACTTAACTGGTTATTGACTTGTTGATTGATATTTTTCATAAGATTTCCTTTGATTGGTTAGTTTTTATTAATGGTAATAGTTATTGCCGCGGATATTTTTATGATCAATATCTTGTAGCGAATCACCCTGAGCTTGTGGCAAGGGTTGCTTATCCAAGCCTTTTTCTAAGATGGTTTTCACTTGTTTTACGCGAGTAACACCTGTGGCTAATGCGCGATGACAGGCGGCTTCAAGACGTTGGTCTGTAAACTTCTTACCTAGGCTTAATAACCCCATACAAGCACGGTAGCTTTGCTCTGGATGCTTTTTAGCTTGCATCAATTGCATAACAAACTGCTCGGTTGATTTACCAAACTGACTTGCCCAGCGCTCAAATCGCTGCGGTGTCCATTGCTGTTGTTTTTGGTGAGCGATAGGCATATGTAGCTCAAGTGTTGTATGCGCACCTTCTCGGTATGATCTGGGGTGAACAGCGACTCGTATGCCTTGATGGTAGAGTGTCACCAATTTTCCTGAGGCATGTGCTTCAAGTTTTTGCTTGATCAAGGTATGTGGCACTGAGTAATAGTGCTTTTCAATCTCAATATGATAATCAATATGTACGCTCACTTGTTTCACTAAGGTGTAGCTGTAAGGCAGCATGGGCAATGGTTTTAACGCTGGTTTATCAATGGCTTCAAATTGACTTAATCGTGAGCCAGGATGTTTTTTCATTTGTCGCTGATTTAAATCGATGAGTAATTCTTGAATCTTTAGATTTAATTGACGCAAGCTAAAGAAGGTTTCATTACGAAGACGTGCCATGATCCAACGTTCAACAATTTGTACACCCACTTCAGCCTTGGCTTTATCCTTTGGTTTATAGGGTCTTGCAGGCACAATGACGGTATCGTAATGCGTCGCTAGTTGTTGGTAGGTTGGGTTTAAGTCAGGCTCATATCGGCAGGGTTTGGTGACGGCACTTTTAAGGTTGTCAGGAATGATCTGCTCAGGAACACCACCAAGAAACTCAAAACAACGGGCATGACTCATCACCCAATCTTCAAGTTTCTGGCTGTAAGTCGCTTCGGCATAGGTATAATTTGATGCCCCCATGACCGCGACGAACACTTGTGCAGTACGGCATTCGCCTGTACTTCTATCAACAATACTCATGGTTGGGCCACAGTAATCCACAAACAGTTTTTCACCAGCTTTATGGTTTTGTCGCATCGAGGGTTTTTGGCATTTAAGCCATGCCTTGTACTGACGGCAGAAGTGAGTGTAACTGTAAAAACCTTCCGCGTGCCGCTCTTTGTATTCTTCCCAAAGCAGCAACAACGTCATGGTTTTAGGCCGAAGCTCTTGTTGAACTAACGACCAGTCAGGAATGGTAAAGCCTTTTAAACGAGGCTTTGTTTTGAAAAACGCTTGTTGTAGAGCGTTATCATCCCACTTCTCATCAAGCGGCCAGCAAGTAATGTCTAGCTCTGCTGATTTACAGGCATATTTAGACACGATTGAGGGTGAAACAGATAAGCTTTTTGCTATCTGACGATGACTGAGTTTACAGCCGTATTTTAGTCTTAAAATTTCTTTGAGTTTACGCATTGAAATAGGTGCCGTTGGCATGGTCATTCTCATCATCAAAAATGAAAAGAATAACGGTTAAAAACACCTACTGGCAGACAAAAAAGTACAAAAAACGAACGGTACTATTCAAGCCGATCACTCAATACTATTTTGACCGAAAAGTGATCGGCATCGATGGTATTGAGTGATCGCGATGAATGGTATTAGGTGATCGGCTTAGATGGTATTAGGTGATCGCGATGCATGAGAATATGCACTTCCTCTGTTAGCTTATTTGGGGGCTGGGGTCTATCCGCTATAGGCCTTTTATCACCGATGATTTCACCGCCTTCTTGCCAGCGCTGTAACGTCCGTATAGACAAACCAATTTCTTCACAGGCTTTCTCTTTTCTTGCGCCTGAGGTAACGGCATTATCAATCAAGGATGTGTAATGCAGCCTATCTGAGAGTGAGGTTAACTGTCCTCGTCTTCCCCCCAGTAGGCATTTAACTTTTTTCTTAACACCAATAATGCCGCGGTTTCAGCTAGGGCTGCATCCTTACGTTTTAACTCTTTTTCTAGCTCTTTAATTCGCTTACGGTCGGCTTTTCGCTCTTGGGCTAATTGCTTACGCTGCTGGGCTTGTGTTTGATTGCCTGCAATACAGCTTTGCTTCCATTCTTTAACTTGTTCAGGGTAAAGCCCTTTTTCACGGCAATACTCACTTAACTCAATTTCGCTTAATGCTGACGTTTCTAAAACAATTGAGAACTTTTGCTCTGGTGACCAACCATCTAAATTATTACTCTCTGCCAAACTAGAACCTACTTTTAAATACTTATCTCGCCATGAATACAAAGTAGATAAGTTGATACTTTCTAGCTTTGCGAATTGGCCTAATGATAAGCCACTTTCAAGGAGCTTTCTAATGACGGCTTGCTTATGCTCTTCTGGATAATGCTTCATTCATAACTAACTTACCGCTCCCTGTTTTATTTTTATGAAAAACTGAGGCGACAACTATCCTGACACAGGGGGATTGTCTCCTGTGAAGAATACAATCGTTTTGAAGAATTGAAGATGGAGCTTGTTCGATCACGCTTCGAAAATATTGATGAAGATGATCTTATGGACGGTAATGACTTTTTAGATGAGTTAGATTCTGGAAAGTATGATTAATGAAAAATACACCATTCTTACTTAGAGGCCATGCAAGAAAAGATTTAGAGTCTATTCGCAAGTACACAATCAAAAAGTGGGGAAATCCTCAATGGTTAAAGTACAAAGAGGTCTTGCGAAAAAGAATGCAAGCTTTAGCTAATAATCCAAATCTGGGATTGTCCATTTATGAGGTTTCTAAGGATGGCTATAGATTTCCAGATGGCAAGCATGTTTTCTATTATTTAAAAAGAGATAATGATGTTGTTTTTGTTGGATTTCTATCTAATCAAATGGCTCCTGAAAAACACCTTGAAAGAATTAAAAGTATAGATTCAGAGTTAAATTTATGAAGTTAACTTATGAAGATCGTCATTTTTTAATAACGAGAATTTTAAATGGAGCTGCAATATCAGCTATTGCAGCAGAATTAAAATGCCCCAAATGTACTTTCATATAAATGGTTAATGTCTCGAATGTGGTAGCTACTGCCCTTATGACGTTGAATTTAGTCATGTAGAATTTTTTATTCTTTGATATTGCACAAAGGACTGTTTAATTCGCATCGGGGACGTTAGACCTATATTTTTCTCATCTGAACCATCCGAATTAGTGCAAATAATCTAGCACGTTTCTGTCCATAAATGCGTTAGTTCTTCCAATTACAAACAAGGTTAAATCGAAGATACCCATACGGCGGATGTAATCGCGGCTATGACCTTCGAAAACATGGATGTTTTCGCAGAGCGCCCAAGGATGGGTTTACCGCGTGTCATAGAAGTGATTTCATTGAGTATCGTTGCCTAACATCTTAGTTTTGTTTGAGTTAATAGCTCTAGTTGGCCTACTTCCATAGGCCACTCTTGATCTCGTTTGGCCTAAATCATAAAAAGCAAAACACTTGGATCCCGGCTCAAAAGCATTGCCGGGACGACGTTAGAGTTAGGACGATATTAAAGTTAGGACCATGAGACAGTAGCTAACATGCCTTTATCCAGATAAATGAGTTAGATGCCTCAGCTTGAAATGCCAAAATTCAACTCTGAACTTGAGGCCGTTAAGAAAATGACGTGAGTCCAGACATGGATGTCTGGGTAGCTTTGGAGGGGAAGGGACGCCCCATCTGAAGCGTTAGCATTTACGAATAAGGCTAAAGAACACTCAGACGAAGTTAAAAGCTGGATTCAACCACGTCGCGAAATTATCGCAGCTATCGTTTGGTAACAAGAATGATAATTTTGATGTGGCGGCTGGGCCAATTCTTTTATAAAGAGTAAAGAGGAAACAGCCGTTGGTTTCCTCTTGGTCTGGTGTGGGCGAAGCGCCACGACGTTAATGGCCGCAGGCCATAAAACCTAAATCAAAATCATAAAAAACAGCTGGATTCCGGCTCACAAGCATTACTGAGAAGTCGTAAAATAGAAAAATAGAAAAACTAACTGCTCACATTCAAAAGCTAAATAACAAAAAACTATCAACAAAAAAGCGAATCCGAAGATTCGCTTTTTTATTAGCCAATACCAATAATTACTTGTGATATTGCTTAGATAACTCATGTACAGAGTTGATAAATGAACCCGCATGCTCAGGATCAACATGCTGATGAATACCATGACCTAAGTTAAATACATGGCCGGTACCTTCACCGTAGCTTGCAAGAATTTGGTCAACTTCTTGATGAATACGCTCAGGAGATGCATACAACATTGATGGATCCATGTTGCCTTGTAGTGCCACTTTATCACCTACGCGGCGACGTGCATCACCAATATCAACCGTCCAGTCTAAACCTAATGCATCACAACCGGTTTCAGCCATTGCTTCTAACCATAATCCGCCGCCTTTAGTAAATAAGGTTACTGGCACTTTACGGCCATCAGCAAAGCGGGTTAAGCCATCAACAATTTTTTGCATATAACGTAATGAGAATTCGCGGTAAGCGTGGTGCGATAATGCACCGCCCCAAGAGTCGAAAATCATTAACGATTGTGCGCCGTTAGCCACCTGAGCGTTAAGGTATAACACTACTGAGTCAGCTAACTTGTCTAATAACATGTGCAATGCTGCAGGTTCTGCATACGCCATACGTTTGATTTTTTCAAACGTTTTGCTTGAGCCACCTTCAACCATATAAGTGGCTAGCGTCCAAGGTGAACCTGAAAAACCAATTAATGGCACTGCGCCGTTAAGTTCACGACGAATGGTGCTCACGGCACGCATAACGTAACCTAACTCGTCTTCTGGATCTGGGATGCAAAGTTTTTTGATAGCATCAATCGTATCTGTTGGACGCTCAAAACGAGGACCTTCACCCGTCTCAAAGTACAATCCAAGACCCATCGCATCAGGTACAGTCAAAATATCTGAGAATAAAATCGCAGCATCTAAATCATAACGACGTAATGGTTGTAACGTCACTTCGCAAGCCAACTCAGCATTACGACATAACGACATAAAGTCGCCAGCCTGAGCTCGAGTTGCTTTGTATTCTGGTAAATAACGACCTGCTTGACGCATCATCCATACTGGAGTGACATCAACTGGCTGCTTTAACAACGCACGTAAATAACGATCATTCTTTAATTCTGCCATGTGGGCTTTCTTCCTAGACTGTTATGATTTCTGCTGGGCGCTAGTTTAGCACTTACGCGATTAATGTAACCACTCAAGCGAGATTTATGTGAGCTATTCCTAAATCTAATGGTTAATTTTTTAACACATCCACTTCACTGCTCACAAAATGCACAATACTGGCGTATAAATCGCAAATAATCAGATTAAACGTTGCGTAGATGTAAGTCGTTTGGTATAAAAAGTGTGCGCTAGCAAGAACAATCAAGAAGCCCGACACATCGAGCCTTTGAAAACTTCGTTACCCCGTGATGGCATGCCTTCACGGGGTTTTTTATTGCCTATCGTTTGCCATTCTCATTTTCAGCGCTCTTAGCTGGTTGGTCCTGAAAATATAAATAAAACAGTTGATCATAATACACTTTGTCCAATACATTAGATGTTATAGAAAAGTTGCTGACTAGAGAAAACACATGCTAACCAATTTAGAAAAAGCAGAAAAACGCTGGGGCGGCGCTAACAAATTAATCGATCAATGGCTTAATCACCGCAGAAAACTGTTGATCCAATATTTTATCGTTGCGGGCCTAGCGCCCTATTCGCGTGCCGAAAAGTCATTACCCAGCCTTGAGCAAGTAAAAGATTTCTGTGACCAATTAGTCGACTATGTCTCTGAAGGCCACTTTGAGGTTTACAATAATGTGGTAAAGGCTTGCGAAAAATTTGGCGAATCGAGTATTGAAACGGCAAATAAATTATTGCCAAAAATCAGTGAAAGCACCGATATCGCACTCGATTTTAATGATAAATACACTGAAGCCACTGACGATAACATCTTGTACCAATTGGACTCAGATTTATCTCAATTGGCTCAAGCCATGGAATCGCGCTTTGAGTTAGAAGATCAACTGTTAGAAGTGCTGCATAACCGCCATTCGTAATCACAGTACAAACACGTTAATAAAAAAGTGCGTATTAACGCACTTTTTTATTGATACCGTTCGGGCGTATTGATAAATATTGTGGCTAAAATGGCTTTATGTCGTGTTGATTCATCTCGACTAAGGGCAACTATGCCCGCAATTATCCGCCTTGCCTAAAGCGATGTTATCTCTCAACATAAAAGATAAATAAACAGCAACAAGCCCTGCCGTCATTACTGCCGTTTATGCCAATTTTCAGGTAACTCAACTTGCGACCATAAGTTGTGGCATAAGCTTTCTGGCTGATGCCAATCACCCGCTTTAAGCCAATCCACCAATGCGTCACCCACCTGAGGATAAGCAATAGGTTTAGGTGATGGCGATTTGAGCCAACGCTTTAATACCGCAACATCTAATGTATTCATACTGTCTGCCGCGGCCAATAATTGCAGCGCAGCCACGTTGGCGAGTTGCTCAAATTGACCTAATAGCGGTTTAACCAGTAACTTTTTCCCTAGTGTCATTGCTTCGCTGGCAAGTTCAAAACCAGCATTACCAATCACGCCACCGCATTGCGACATATGTTGCTTAAATCCTTCACGATTAAAACCATGCCAATGTATATGTTCCGCCATGCCTTTTAACGGTTTTAGGCCGTGATAAACAAAAAACTGATATTGATCAAACGGCGCTAAAAACTCAGCAATTCGGTCGGCATCTTCGAAGGGTAAATACACCAAAATTTGATGACTATAATCACCACTGCTTGTTGAGACCTCAACAAATGGCGGTAAAATAGGAAAACCAAAATGATGCCAATGACAACCAAGCGAAATATCGACAGGAGCAAAGCGATTTAACAACAGTTCATTAAACCAGCTGGCGCCTTGCTTAGGTACCGGATATTTCAGCGCCGCTTGATGGCTTATAGCAATTGAAGGGACATGCTGTTGTTTTGCAGCCCAGGCGGTGACCGGTTCAAAATCATTCAAAACAAGGTCGTACCCGCTTAAATCCAGTTGTTTAATTTCAGAGAAAATATTCGCCATCAAATTTTTTTTCGCGGTTTGTACAATATTCACCCGGCCATTGTCTGTAATAAATGTCATGCCATTTCGTGTTTGATAATCGGCAAAACATTGCATATCAAAATACTGATCGGGGGAACGTCCTGAAAATAAAAAATCGACATCTATTTGATGCTGACCAAGCGCTTTAGCCATTACCCTTGCCCGACTAATATGGCCATTCCCCGTACCTTGAACACCGTACAAAATTTTCATACTGCCTGACATCCTCAATGGCTTAACTTAACAATGCAACAAAAAGTAAATGTACGCGCAATTACTGCATTAATTGCACAACCAATATTACTGAGCCAGAACCCAACGCTGCTCCAGCAAAAATATCTAACGGATAATGCACACCAAGGGCAATACGTGATAGCCCCACAAAACAAGCCCATGCAAATGCGATTGGGGCTAGCACTGGGAACACCACATTAATCACACTGGCAAACACAAATGCCCCCGCCGTATGGCCAGAAGGTAAACTAAATTTATCAGACGGCTCAAAACCTGAGTTAAATCCTGCCAGTGCGTGGCAAGGTCGATGACGCCTAATGCTATTTTTTAATAGTAAATACAACGGGAATTCGACAATAAAGCTGCCCAACACTAAATTAAAAAAGTGCTGACCATTAGGATGAAAAAAAAGCAGTGCAACAGATAGGTACACGTAATAATGGCCGTCCCCCGTGACTGAAACCCGTTTAGCCGCCTGGCTAAGTTGATTATCACGGCTAAATTGCACGACCCAATAAAACCAATATTTATCTAACTCGCTGATACTTATCTTCATGCTTGACTCCATGCCAAACGTTGGACATTGGTTAACCCAACAAAAGTTATTTTTTTGTTATCAAGACGAATAATAAAGAGGTGCAATGAACGCGAGGTGACAGTTAGTCTAAAGTTTTATGACACTGTCTAAACAAGGTTAATAAGAGGGAATTAACAAAAAACCTCTCAAACATAAGCTTGAGAGGTTTTTATCATTAGAGCGTCATATAGGTGACGCCTAAACTGTTAGGCAATTTGAGTTTGCAACTGCTTGTTACGATAAATCTTAACCAGGTGATAAATATTAATACAGGCAACGAAGGCATTCATTCCTGCCACTGGCCATGCCCCGATTGAATACCCGTAGGCAACAAAAAAAGAACAACCTACAAAGTTTAACCATCTTAATAAAATGATGTCTTTCATCATCAGCGAAATAGCAACCATCACTGATGCTGCGTAACCTAAGACTTCAATCAAGTCGATATTTTCCATAAGAACCTCTGTTTCAGGCTCTCTGCCTTCCGTAAGCGTAACGAGGGATCCGTGCCCCTAAAGCTAGCATAAATTGTAAACTAACATTAAATAACTCAGTAATATGCTAACAAACTGCCGCTAAAAATTGTAATTAAAAAACGTATTAGGATGACCTAAATCAACATATATCGGCTAATTACCTCAATTTGAAAGAAAATTACTTCCAAAAATGTTCTTTGTTCTGTATTTAGGCTAATCAGTGAACCGCATAAAAGTAACATTATGTTGATTAACAACAATTGCGTGATTGATAAGGCTTTTATTTTCGTAAAAAGCTCATATAATTCATTTATCTTTGCTTTACCCAGCAATTACCCTTGCTGCCTAACAGGAGTTAAATATGGAATACAACACCTCAGAACTCTGCGACATGTATATTGATGTAGTTGACGTCGTAGAACCAATGTTCAGTAACTACGGTGGTTGCAGCTCCTTCGGTGGCTCAATCAGTACCATTAAGTGTTTTGAAGATAACGGCCTGATTGCTGATGCTTTAGAAGAAGATGGTGAAGGTAAAGTACTATTAGTAGATGGTGGTGGTTCATTACGTCGTGCACTTATTGATGCCCGTATTGCCGAACTTGCTGTAGCAAACAACTGGGAAGGTATTATTGTTTATGGCTCGGTGCGCGATGTTGACGCATTAGAAGAACTAGACATTGGTATTCAAGCCATTGCATCTATTCCTGTTGGCGCTGAAGGCAATGGCGTTGGTGAAGTTGAAATTCCAGTTAACTTTGGTGGTGTCACCTTCTTACCTGGCGATCATATTTACGCTGATAATACTGGTGTTATTTTATCTCCAGAGCCGCTAGATATTGAATAATATCTCGCTAATATCGCGCCATGGCTAAACATCAGTTAACGCTGGCCGACAATTAACATAAAAACCAGCTATGCTGGTTTTTTTATGTCGATTTTAGGACTATTTTACAGTGAGGCACACATCATGTTTATCGCATTTACTGAGCAGCATTGTCACGAACTACTGACCATTAGAGCCAATGAAACCAAGCTAGGCCAACAGGTTTTACTGGCCAATTCACAACTAACGCTTAAGCAAAACGCGCAAGATGCAGCAGCTAAAGGCGCACGTTTTGCCATCATCGCCATCGCTGAAGACACAGGCCCCCGTGCTAACTTAGGCCGAGGCGGTGCTGACGATGTGTTCAATGCATGCATAAAGCAATTGCTAAACCTGCAATCAAATCGTTTTTTACAAGGCAATGAATGCGTCATTCTTGGACAAATTTGCCAGGACTCCACTGCAGAACCAACCGCCAGCATAGACGAACTTCGCCAAGCTACGGCTAAACTCGATGATCTAGTTATCGACGCGACAACCCATATCTTGCAAGCGGGATTAGAGCCCATAGTGATTGGCGGTGGCCACAACAATGCCTATGGCTTATTGATGGCAACAAAAGCTCACAGCGGCCTACCTGTCGCTGCCGTTAATCTCGATCCCCACAGTGACTTTAGGCCACGAGAAGGACGCCACAGTGGTAACGGCTTTAGTTATGCTGCCGCAAGCGGAGCCCTAGACCATTACCATATTTTAGGGTTGCATGAGCTTAAAAACTCCGAGGCAACACTCGAACAATTAAGTCTTTTTGGTGCCACATGGCATAGCTTTCAACAAATTTGGGTGCGCCGAGAACTGCCTCTAGACAATGCTTTAAAGCAAATAGCTAAGGGATTAAATCAAACTCAATTACCCGTTGCATTAGAGCTCGATGTTGATGCCATTGCCAATATGCCAAGCAGTGCCGCTACCTTTGCCGGGATCCCGCTGCTCGATGCGTGCCATTATGTTCACTATATTGCTAAACATTGCCCTTGCAGTTACGTGCATTTTGCCGAAGCCGCCCCAGCATGCCATCACGCAGGCACAACCGCCGGATATCGAGATGTAGGGCAAGGCCTTAGTGAGTTAATTTACGCTTATATTCAAGGACGACTAGCGCGCTTGAATTAGAATCAACTGAAGCTATTCATTAAAAGCTAATTTTATGCTCTAATGCAGAGCAAATTTTTAGCCGTTGATATCAACATTTATCAGGGGCAATCGACGCAAGCACATTACTGCGTTTTAAGATGATGTGAACCATTTAGCATGCAGACAAGGCAACTCATTGATTGTTGTCACACTCTAGCACCACAGTGATTCAGCAATCATTCGCAATGGCTTACACTCGCCATTACATACAATCGCAATGAATAAGCGCACATTATAGGAATATACCGATGTCTGAGGGCGAACCAAAGAACACGCATTTTGGATTTAAAACCGTCGAAGCGGATAAAAAGGCTGACCTCGTCGCCGATGTGTTTCACTCTGTCGCTGCTAAATACGACATTATGAATGACGTGATGTCTTTTGGTATTCACCGTTTTTGGAAGCGTCATACCATTGAAACAGCGGCCGCACGCCCAGGCATGAAAGTGTTAGATTTAGCTGGCGGTACGGGTGATTTAACCGCTAAATTTTCACATCTTGTGGGTGACCGAGGTCAAGTAATTCTTGCTGATATCAATGATTCTATGCTCAAAGTAGGTCGCACTAAACTACGTGATAAAGGCATTGTTAATAACGTCAGTTATGTGCAAGCAAACGCTGAAGCACTACCGTTTCCTGACAACCATTTTGACATTATTACCATTGCTTTTGGCTTACGTAATGTCACCGATAAAGATGCAGCACTACGCTCAATGCTACGGGTATTAAAGCCAGGCGGGAAATTATTAGTACTTGAATTTTCAACACCTAAACATGAACTTATGCGCAAAGTGTACGACATGTATAGCTTTAAAGTATTGCCTAAAATGGGTGAGTTAATCACCAAAGATGCAGACAGCTATGAGTACCTAGCAGAGTCTATTCGCATGCACCCAGATCAAGAGACCTTAAAGCAAATGATGGTTGATGCTGGATTTGAGCAAGTTGACTATACCAACATGACAGATGGCGTAGTCGCATTACACAAAGGCTATAAGTTCTAATGGTACCCAATCATTTTGCCTTGCTGGTTTGCGCGGCTATCGAAACCGGCTTTAACCGATTACCGCCGCAAGCTAAAGACGATTATGCTCGTCAAAAATCATTGCATGGCAAAGTGATATGCATTCAGCTTAGTCAATTAAGTTGGCCTATATATTTACTCTTTTCAAAACAAGTTCAAGTGATGAGCTATTATGAAGGGGACGTTACCGTCACAGTTAATGCCGACGCTTCAACCCTTTACCAGCTAACTGAAGGGGCTAATTTAACCGAGTTAATTAAGCAAGATAAACTCAGTCTCGACGGTGATATCCAGCTGCTGCAAACGTTTAGCCATTACCTACAAAATATTCATTTCGATTTTGCAGAGCCTTTATCACGTTATATTGGCGATGCTCCAACGCACAAGTTAGTCACAGGCATGAAAACCATAGGCCAAGACATTAAGCAAGTCATGTTAAAAACTCGCTCGCATATCAGCCAATTGACTACAGAAGAGTACCGCCTTGCGCCCAATAAAATTGAGGTGCTTCACTTTCGCGATAATCTCGACGATCTTGTTAGCCAAATTGATCGAATCGAAGTCAGAATAGCCAAACTCAGTGAGCAAATAATTCAATGACATTTGCAAGTATCAGGCGTGGTTACCATGTCATTAAAACCATTTTGCATTTTGGCCTAGATGACCTTATTCCTGGGCACAAAAAGCCTTGGTATTTTATTATTTTACGTAACTGCCTATTTTGGATCCGCAACAAACATAAAGCTAAGTCCCCGGCCGAACGTTTAAAATTAGCCATGCAAGAGCTAGGGCCGGTTTACATTAAACTCGGTCAAATGTTGTCAACCCGCCGAGACTTACTTGACGATGAATGGGCCTATCAGCTAGCCATGCTGCAAGACAGAGTACCGCCTTTTGATTCAGCCCTTGCTCGAGAGGCTATTGAGGCCGAGCTTGGCACAACCATCGACACTTATTTTGATAACTTTGACGACACACCACTGGCATCTGCATCCATTTCTCAAGTTCATACCGCTACGTTAAAATCTAACGGTAAAGACGTCGTTCTTAAAGTGCTTAGACCAAATGTTGAACAACAAATACTGGCCGACCTGCAATTAATGACACAAACGGCCAATTTGCTGGAATCCATTCTCGGTGAAGGTAATCGCCTTCGCCCAGCAGAAGTGATTGAAGATTACCAAACCACCATTTTAGGTGAGCTAAACCTTAAGCTTGAAGCACTAAACGCCATAAAATTACGCAATAATTTTATTGACTCCAATGCGCTTTATATCCCTTTTGTTTATGAAGAGCACAGCTATAAGCGTTTAATGGTGATGGAACGCATTTATGGTATTCCGGTATCCGACACTGAAGCCCTACGTGCCCAAGGCACCAATTTTAAATTGCTTGCAGAGCGTGGTGTAGAGCTGTTTTTCACCCAGGTTTTCCGCGATAACTTTTTCCATGCAGACATGCACCCAGGCAATATTTTTATTAGCCGAGAACATCCAGACGACCCATTTTATATCGGCCTAGACTGCGGCATTATGGGCACATTAACCGAGGTCGATAAACGCTACCTTGCCGAAAATTTTCTCGCCTTTTTTAATCGCGACTATCACCGCATAGCACAACTTTACATTGAGTCAGGCTGGGTGTCAGAGCACACAGACATCATTGCCTTTGAACAGGCGGTAAAAGTAGTGTGTGAGCCCATGTTTAATAAGCCATTAGACGAGATTTCATTTGGTCATGTCTTGTTAGAGCTCTTTCGCACAGCACGCCATTTTGACATTGTGGTTCAACCGCAACTGGTATTGCTTGAAAAAACCCTGCTCTACATTGAAGGGCTAGGCAGACAGCTATACCCACAACTCGACTTATGGCAAACAGCTAAACCTTTTTTGGAAAACTGGATGTCTGAACAAGTTGGCCCTAAAGCCATGTTCCAAAAAGTAAAATCTAATGCGCCATTTTGGGCAGACAAATTACCTGAGTTTCCAGAACTGATATACGACAATCTAAAACTCGGTCGCAAGCTGCTCGGTACGCAACAACAGATGTTAGATAAGTATTTGCGTTATCAACAAAAATCACACAAAAGTAATTATCTACTGATTACCTCTGCGGTATTATTGATCTGCGGCACAATTTTAATTTCTCAAACCGCTACACTATGGCCAGCATATACCTGCATTGGCGCTGGTGTAGTCATTTGGGTAATTGGATGGCGATCTAGGCCAAAGAATCGTAAATTTTAGCTAGCACTAATTTATGAGAGGTTCATAATACTTAAAGAATTGGATTGTATTGTGGCTTGTTACTATAACGTTTTACAAAAACCATTTTTTATTTAAAGAGGATAATCTTCATGGGCGGCATCAGTATTTGGCAGCTTCTTATCATTGCACTAATTGTCATTTTATTATTTGGTACTAAAAAATTACGCTCTTTAGGCGGTGATTTAGGTGGGGCAGTAAAAGGCTTTAAAAACGCCATGTCTCCCGAAGAAGAAAACAAATCAATAGAAGACAAAGATAAAGACCAGACAGCTGCGACTTCGCAACAGGCAGCTGAAAAGCAACCTGAATCTAAAGATAAACAGGCGTAATTTATTATGTTTGACGGTATCGGCTTTATGGAGCTGCTGCTGATCGGTATTTTGGGGCTTGTGGTTCTCGGCCCCGAAAGATTACCGGTTGCGGTGCGTTCGGTAACAGGTTGGATCCGTGCCATAAAACGCATGGCTAATTCTGTTAAAGATGAACTTGAACAAGAACTGAAAATTGAACAATTACACTCTGATTTAAAAAAAGCAGAGAGCAAAGGCTTAGCCAATTTATCGCCAGAACTGAAAGAATCGATTGAACAGCTAAAACAGGCTGCTGAGTCAGTTAATAGGCCTTATAAAGTGGAAGATGTTTCTCCTGTTGCGTCAACATCTGAGACACCATCGACGTCGAGCAATAAAGAAGCTCAACCCGTCGACACTACATCAGAAAACAGTTCACCTCCTAAATCTAACGGATAATTCATGTCACAACAGCAACCGCTAATCAGCCATTTGCTTGAATTACGTACCAAACTGCTAAAAGCCATTGGCAGTGTGTTATTTGTATTCATTGCTATTGTGTATTGGGCAAATGATATCTACCACTATATTGCACTACCGTTAATGCGCTCACTGCCTGAAAGCGGCAGCATGATTGCAACCGACGTAGCTGCGCCGTTTTTTGCCCCTTTTAAACTGACATTAGTATTAGCCTTTTTTATTGCTATTCCTTATGTACTCTATCAAATATGGTCATTTGTAGCCCCTGGGTTATATAAGCATGAAAAACGCTTAGTGGTACCATTACTCACCAGCAGCACCTTGTTATTTTATTTAGGTATCGCGTTTGCTTATTATATTGTGTTTCCGGTAGTGTTCGGTTTTTTCACAAGTGTCGCACCAGAAGGCGTGCAAGTTGCAACCGATATCAGTAGCTATTTAAGCTTTATTTTGAAGCTATTTTTTGCTTTTGGTTTAGCGTTCGAAATCCCGGTAGCGGTGGTTTTATTATGCTGGGCTGGTGTGACTACACCTGACGAGCTTCGCCAAAAACGCCCCTATATTGTGGTCGGTGCTTTTGTTATCGGGATGCTATTAACTCCACCCGATATTATTTCTCAGACTATGCTAGCAGTACCAATGCTGTTATTGTTTGAGGGTGGCTTGATAGCAGCACGCTTTTACAGTAAAAAAGAACAGGATGACGTGCCAGAGAACGAGCACGCTGATAGCTAACTAAAAATGGCATTAGTTGGTCATTTTTAGTTAGGGCGTGTTGATCATTTAAGGTTTTTTGCAGCAAATTGTGGTTCATTTAGACAAAACAGAAGCTTTGGAGTGTAGTTATTCTACATAAAAGCCGATAACCTAGTAAAAATGAACAACAAACGCTGCCGAAGCGTTCAGCTAAAAACGGATTCTGCTTTATTGAGCGAGTTTTACTTAGATTGCTTTACGACAATTCACTCGCCGCGCTTAATCTGTTTCTATCTCGGACAAAATTCAACCAGCAAAGATCAACACGCCCAAGACAAATAATAAGGAAGAAAAATGCGTTTATGTTTAATTGCCGCTGGTGTTTTATTGATGTCAGTCAATGCACAAGCCAATAATCAACTCATCGATCAATTGTCAATTTGTGCATCTCAATCCAATGATACTGAACGCTTAAATTGTTATGACCAACTAGCCGCCAATACAAAACCAAGTAGCCAAACGCCTATCGAAGAGGTAGCCAAAGCCCCTGCAGCGGTTACATTGGCCACCCCACCAGTCGCAACTGTGGTAACTAGAACACCGTCTCAATCAGTAGCACCTGAAATAGCGACTCCCACAACCGTTTCACCAGAACTAAGCATCGACGATTTTGGGTTACAAAAAAAAGTTATCGAGGATGAGGTGGATCGTCTTTATTTCACGGTAGCAAAAGTAACAAAATCAGCCAGTGGAGCTATTGTGGTGACTCTTGAAAATGGTCAAGTGTGGACACAAACAAACGCTGAACGCTACAAAGTGAAAAAGGGTCAAAAAATCTACATTGAAACTGGCGCACTTAACTCCTTTTTAATGGGCAGTGATGAGCGTAATGCCACCACCAGAGTTAAACGACTAAAGTAGTCACCACACAAACCCTTATGACTCAATATATCGACATCGCGGTTAACCTGCTCAGTGAGCGGTTAAAACACGACATTGACGCTATTATCAATGATGCGGCGAAACACCATGTTTCGCCGTTAATTGTTATCGGTAGCGATATTGATGAAAGTAAACAAGCAAGCCTTCTCTGTGAGCAATTTCCACAGCAACTTTATTGTACTGCTGGAGTGCATCCTCATCAGGCCTCTAGTTGGAATGAACAAAGCAGCAATACGGTAAAACAACTCGCATCGCAACACAATGTCGTCGCTATTGGTGAGTGTGGTCTAGACTACAACCGCGATTTCTCACCACGCCCCGCGCAACGCCAAGCTTTTGCAGCACAACTAGAGCTTGCCTGCGAGCTAAATATGCCGGTGTTAATGCATTGTCGCGATGCCCATCAAGACTTTATCGCCATAGTTAATGAATACCGAAGTGAATTACCTAAAGCATTATTGCATTGCTTTACTGGCACTAAAAATGAACTTGAATCCTGCCTAGCGGCCGATTTATATATTGGAATTACCGGCTGGATTTGCGATGAACGTAGGGGGCAAGAGCTCGCACAACTCGTACCATTAATCCCTAACAACCGTATCATGGCAGAAACCGACAGCCCTTACTTGTTGCCACGCAGCATGCGGCCTAAACCTAAATCGAGTAAGAATTTACCTCAGTATTTACCCTACATAGTGAACACAATGGCACAACTTCGTCAGCAATCTGAAACTGAACTGGCTCAGTATTGCTTTCAAAATAGTTGTGATTTTTTTGGGTTAACGATTAATCAAGTAATGGTCGATAAGTGATGCAAATGGCTAACATGGCACAGTTATCATCAACATTAAGAGTCAGCGCACCGCTGTTGTTAGGATTTATATTACTGATTATCTGTCAATTTGGCTGGGCAAATACCACACAAAATGTTCCACTGAGGTTAACCTCCAGCTCCATTACTAAAATT
Source organism: Shewanella inventionis (assembly GCF_019931735.1). Lineage (NCBI taxonomy): Bacteria > Pseudomonadati > Pseudomonadota > Gammaproteobacteria > Alteromonadales > Shewanellaceae > Shewanella > Shewanella inventionis. Next base: position 4,686,473 of record NZ_CP082926.1, read on the forward strand.
GATTTACAAGATTGGATTTATATCAATCACAGTCCAAATATCAGCCAATTAACTAAAGTATTAGAGCAAGCCCCCAGCGCCTGGAAAAAGTTCGATACTGCACAACCGCAACATATCGGTGTAAAAAACTATTGGGTAACATTTAGCATTTACAATCCAGAGGATTACTTATCTCGTATTATTGCTATCGATAATCCATTACTAGACAGCATAGTGATTTATCATTTTATTAATGGGGAGCTCGTCAGCGCACAACAAATGGGCGACTCATTACCCTTTAAACAGCGGCCACTTTTGAGTAATATTTTTTTATATCCTGTTGAATTTCAGCCAGGAGATACGCATAAGTTTTACATCAAAATAGACAGCCTCGGCAGTATCAACTTACCTTTAGTGTTATGGTCATCGAATGACTTAACGCAGGTTATAGAAACTAAAAACTTGTATATAGGACTTCAAATCGGCTTATTAACAGCGATTAGTCTTTTTAGCTTTTTCATTGCATTAGCTTCGCGCTCATTTAGCTATAGCTATTACAGTGCTTATGTACTTGGGCTCACCATACTGACAGCCAGTATTCATGGCGTGTCATTTCGGTATTTATGGCCTCAATGGCCCATTATGCAGCAATACATATTCTCTATTATTATCCCGCTTACCTTGGGCTTCTCATTAATGTTTACCGAGAAGGCGCTGCAACTCAAATACCATAACCTAAAAATGTTACGTATCTGCAGAGTCATGGCGGTTATCGCATTTTTATTGGCCATAATAATGCCATTTCTACATTACAGCTCCGCACTTTATATCCTGGTTTTTGTTGTTCTTACCATGAGTACAATTTTAGTGGCCTTCTCGCTCATCCAAGCATTTATAGGCCAACGTAATGCCACTTTATATGCTGTTGGTCGAATCGCATTATTATTGGGATGTATCATCACAGGGCTATTGTATGTTGGCATCATCAACCTAGATGTCGCCCCTCAAATACCAACCATGATAGGCCTGACTTTTGAAGTAGTGACAATGGCTGCAGTACTCGCTTTGCGTTATAACGATGAACGAAAAGCTAAGTTTAAAATTCAACAGCAGGCATTAGAGCAAGCACAACGGATCCGCGAAGTGCGTGAAGAAGCCCTGCATGCTGAAGCCGAAAACAGCGAAAAACTTGAGCAAATGGTGCAAGAACGCACCCTAGAACTCGAGATAACATTACGTGAACTGAACGAAGTAAATCAAAAACTCACTGAACAAAATACCATTGACAGCCTCACCGGAGTAAAAAATCGAAGCGCCTTTGATCGTCGTCTCATTGCAGAGGGCCGTATCAGCCGTCGTCAACAGACACCTATGGCATTATTGATGGTAGATATTGATAAATTTAAAAGTATAAACGATCAATATGGCCACCTTGCGGGCGATCACTCAATCCAAACCATTGCCCAAGTATTATCAGACATTTTAAAGCGCCCAACCGATCTCGTATCACGTTTTGGTGGTGAAGAATTTGCTATTATTTTACCTAGCACCGATGCCGAAGGCGCTCAACAGGTTGCAGAGCAAATTCGCCAAACAATCAGTGAGCAAGAGATTACTCATAATGGTCAACACATTCCATTAACGGTAAGCATTGGCGTAAGTGCAGATATTATCGACAGCGATGAGCATCCAATGTTGTTACTCGAACAAGCAGATAAAGCACTGTATCAAGCAAAACGCAGTGGCAGAAATAAAGTGTGCTATTACGCACTCAAAGCAGACCAGATTTAATCCAGGAGTCGAAATTGAATATTATTACTAGTGCCTTCCCTCAGCGCAGAATGCGCCGCATGCGTAAACATGACTTTAGTCGTCGTTTAATGTCAGAAAACACCCTAACGGTGAATGATTTAATTTATCCAATGTTTGTATTAGAAGGCTTTCAACGCTCTGAAAAAGTCGCATCGATGCCGGGTATTGAGCGTTACTCTATTGATTTACTGTTAAAAGAAGCCGCAGAGTTGGTTGAACTAGGGATCCCACTAATAGCATTATTCCCTGTAACGCCAATTGATAAAAAAAGCCTACTAGCAGAAGAGTCATACAACCCTGATGGCCTAGTGCAACGTGCTGTACGTGAGTTAAAGCAAGCCTTTCCTCAGTTAGGTGTAATGACAGATGTTGCACTAGACCCGTTTACCACCCATGGTCAGGACGGCATTATTGACGACACAGGCTACATACTCAATGACGTCACCACCGAGATATTAGTCAAACAAGCTCTGTCTCATGCTGAGGCAGGTGCCGATATCGTTGCCCCATCAGACATGATGGACGGCCGCATAGGCGCTATACGCCAAGCATTAGAAGAAAATGGATTTGTGAATACCCAAATAATGGCGTACTCAGCCAAATACTCATCAAGCTACTATGGCCCTTTCCGTGATGCTGTCGGCTCTGCTGGCAATTTAAAAGGGGGCAATAAGCATAGTTACCAAATGGACCCAGCCAACAGCGACGAAGCTTTGCACGAAGTTGCACTCGATATTCAAGAAGGTGCAGACATGGTGATGGTAAAACCCGGTATGCCTTATTTAGACATAGTACACCGCGTAAAAACAGAGCTGGCTGTGCCAACGTTTGCTTACCAAGTCAGTGGCGAATACGCCATGCACATGGCTGCCATTCAAAACGGCTGGCTAGCTGAAAAAGCCATTGTGATGGAATCACTACTTTGCTTTAAACGCGCTGGAGCAGACGGTATTTTAACCTACTTTGCCAAACGCGCAGCGCAGTGGCTTAAAGAGCAAAACTAAATAAAGCACTAAACCGCTCACAATCAAAAGCCAATCATCAAAGATTGGCTTTCTATTTTAGTGATCTTGCTTGCATCAATAACACCCTAGCCTTAACACATTATCATTAGCATGATTGAATACACTCAATCGATCCCCAAAGGATTTTCTTCTTAAGCGAGACATTATCATGCACAATAACATCAAAACATTATTGGCCACTACCGCACTCTTTTTCGGTACTCAGATATTATCTATGCCAGCGTCAGCTAATTCTGGTTGTGCGTTTGAAAAAGAACAACAAGGCTTTATTGCAACATGCAGCGAGGAGAAACAAGAAGTGATTTTAACCGGTGTTATAGAACCACAAACGCTCACGACCACTTTACCAGGTTACGCAGATGGCTTTGCCAGTTACCAGGTCGATGCACAAGCGGTTGACGTACTTAAAGCGATTGATGTACCAACACAAATAGTGGTCATTATTGGTACCTGGTGCCCAGATTGTCACCGTGAAACACCACATTTTATGCGGATCATCGAAGCGGCAGCCAATCCCAATATTCAAGTGGAATACATTGGGGTAGACCGCAGCAAACAAGATCCAGAAGGGCTAGCTGCTAAATATGCATTTAGCCGTATTCCAACTTTTATTGTTAAGCAGCAAGGCAATGAATTAGGCCGTATTGTGGAGCGCCCAAAGGTCAACTTAGAAGCAGACTTAGTTGAAATATTAAAATAACGTTTCCGCTTAATGCACTAAAAAAATAGGTCGCCATGGCGACCTATTTTTATCAACACCAAGATTATCAAAACTACACGATACTAAAAATCGCTAATAACCGGCTATTCTATCTGCCAATAATTGCAACACGCCTTCGCGCAGCGCACCACCAGCCAGATGTAAACTTTGAATATTCAAGCATTTAAACAAAGCTATAAGTATCGCTACGCCTGACGCAAATGTAGGAGCTTGCTCTGCATCTAAACCATTTATGCCGCTTAACCCCATGTCACTTTGAGCCAATATTTCAGCTTGAAAAGCCAATAATATGTCTAAGCTAATGATTGCAGGTCTGTCTCGATGCTGTAACACAGACACAACCGACTGCACCGCACCAGACGCGCCAAGCACAGATTGCCAGCCTAGCGACAAAAGTTGATCTCGATGCTCAGCAAGCATCACATAGACATAATCTATAGCCTGCTCAAAATCGATACTTTGCAATGGATATTGGTTAAAAAACCGTTGATTAAACAACACGCATCCCATAGGCACGCTGGTTTTAAATAGCACCTTACTGCCATCACCAATAATAAACTCAGTACTTGCACCACCAATATCAATCACCAAACGACGACCATCACCTTGCGTTGTCGCCACCATACCTTGATAAATCAGTTCGGCTTCACGCAGGCCTGAAATCACTTCAATTTCATGATGTAAAATAGGCAAAGCACGACGATGAAATTCGTCCGCATTGGTAATCACACGTAGTGTGGCAGTAGCAAACACAGCGACATTTTCAGCCGCTATATGATGTTGCTTAAGCATTGACGCAAACATGGCTAAACAGTCTAAACCACGCAGAATAACGTCCTCAGACAACATACCATCATCGCCAATGCCTTCAGCAAGTCGGACTTTACGCTTGTATTTGGCGATAACCGCAGGCTTGCCACCTACGGTTTGGGCAACCAACATATTAAAACTATTAGACCCTAACGTAATCGCCGCATACGGTTTAGATACATTCGACTCTGGCATTTACTGTGGTCTACGAGTCCTGTGGCGCGGTGGACGGCTATTGCCACCACTACGATGCGCGCCTTTATTTGCCCCGCCATCACGGGTACGCGAGGTTGGGTGCTTACGATGTATGCGCACTGGAGGCGGAATATCATCTAATAACGCATCTCGGTCATAATTGGAAACCGGGATAGAATGGGTAATATAGGTTTCTATTGCGGGCAAATTAAGTGCATATTCTTCACACGCAAAACTCACTGACACCCCTGTTTTACCCGCACGACCAGTACGGCCAATACGATGCACATAGTCTTCACAATCATCGGGTAAATCGTAGTTATATACGTGCGACACATCAGAGATATGCAACCCACGCGCAGCCACATCAGTTGCAACTAAAATATCTAAATCACCGGTAGTAAATTGCTCAAGAATACGAATACGTTTCTTTTGCGGCACATCGCCAGTTAACAAACCAACTCGATGACCATCACCCTCTAAATAAGACCACAGTTTTTCACAACTGTGTTTTGTGTTCGAAAACACAATGGCTTTATCTGGCCAATCTTCTTCGATTAGCGTGAGCAATAAGCGCATTTTGTCTTCCATCGACGGATAGAATATTTCCTCTTTAATGTTTTTAGAGGTTTTTTCTAGCGGTTCGATTTCAACTTTTTCAGGATCGTTCATGTGATCGTAGGCTAATTCCTGCACTTTCATTGAAAGCGTGGCAGAAAAAAGCATGTTTAATCGTGACTGAGCATCAGGCATTCTGCGAAATAAAAAGCGAATGTCTTTAATAAAACCCAGGTCAAACATACGGTCAGCTTCATCAAGTACTACCGCTTGAATGTGATTTAAACTAATCACGCCCTGACGAACGTAATCAATGATCCGTCCGGTAGTACCAATTAAAATATCAACGCCTTTGTCTAACACCTCACGCTGAGTTTCATAACTTTCGCCACCATAAACAATACCCACTTTTAGGCCAGTATGTTTAGTTAACAAGTTGGCATCTTTGGCAATTTGTATCGCTAACTCGCGAGTGGGAGCCATAATTATAGCGCGTGGTTCAGTTGCTTTGCGGCCCTCTGGCGCTGCAACAGTTAACAAGTGGTTAAACGTGGCCACTAAAAAAGCCATGGTTTTACCAGTACCGGTTTGGGCTTGTCCGGCGATGTCTTTTGCTTTCAATAAAATAGGTAAAGATAACGCCTGAATTGGCGTGCAAAACTCAAACCCGTTTTCATTTAATGCCGCAATTACTTCTGGCTTTAAAGGGAAGTCGGCGAATTTTTGGGTCGATAAATGTGTTTGACTCATAGCACAAGCATACCTGTAGGGGTTGCAAAAAAAGATTCGATCGTTTGAAATAGCTACATTATTAAAACGGTCTCTTGAAAAGCTATTTAACTGACCCAATATACATGGTAAGCCATTAATAAACTAGCAATGGAACCAAATCTGGAGAACAACATGAGCGATAAAATAGTATACCTAAGCGATGACAGCTTTGAAAACGACGTATTAAAGTCTGAATTACCGATTTTAGTAGATTTCTGGGCTGAGTGGTGTGGTCCTTGTAAAATGATCGCCCCAATCTTAAACGACGTTGCTGAAGAGTATGCTGGCAAGTTGGTCGTTGCTAAATTAAACGTTGACCAAAACAACGTGTCTCCTGCTAAATATGGCGTACGCGGTATTCCTACATTGCTTATGTTCAAAGGCGGCGAGTTAGTGGCAACTAAGGTTGGCGCATTGTCTAAAACACAACTAAAAGAGTTTATTGACGCTAAAATTTAAGCATCAAATAGGCTAAAAGTGTTAGGCGGCACAAGTTTTAAACAATTTGTGCCGTTTTTATGTCAATTTGCCCCTAAATTTCTGGACGGCTAACACATAAAGTGCTAATTTATTCATCAGATTTTTTCAAATTAACCTCTTCTCGTTTATCAATCATATAATTTCTTTTCAACCTTACTGATTGATTGCGGTAAGCTTCGTCGCGTAATACAAGACTCCCATACATGAATTTAACAGAATTAAAAGACACGCCCATTTCGGATCTAGTTTCTCTTGCTGAAAGCATGAAATTAGAAAACATGGCTCGTACTCGTAAGCAAGATATCATCTTCTCTATTTTAAAAGCTCACGCAAAAAGCGGAGAAGACATCTTCGGTGGCGGTGTATTAGAAATCCTCCAAGACGGATTCGGGTTTTTAAGAAGTTCAGACGGCTCATACCTTGCGGGTCCTGATGATATCTACGTTTCACCTAGCCAAATTCGTCGCTTTAACATGCGTACCGGTGACACCATTTTTGGTAAAATCCGCCCGCCTAAAGAAGGCGAAAGATATTTTGCACTGTTAAAAGTAAACGAAGTTAACTTTGATAAGCCAGAAAGTTCTCGTAACAAAATTTTGTTTGAAAACTTAACACCATTACATGCCGAAGAACGTCTTCGTATGGAACGTGGTAACGGCTCAACCGAAGACATTACCTCGCGTATTCTTGATTTGTGTTCGCCTATTGGTAAAGGACAACGTGGTTTGATTGTTGCGCCGCCTAAAGCCGGTAAAACGCTATTACTGCAAAATATTGCCCAAAGTATTACCTATAACAACCCAGATGTGGTGTTAATGGTATTGCTTATCGATGAGCGCCCAGAAGAAGTAACCGAAATGCAGCGTATGGTTAAAGGTGAAGTGATTGCATCTACCTTTGATGAACCAGCAAGCCGTCACGTACAGGTAGCCGAAATGGTTATCGAAAAAGCCAAGCGTTTGGTTGAGCATAAAAAAGACGTTGTGATTTTATTAGACTCTATCACCCGTTTAGCTCGTGCTTACAACACCGTTATCCCTTCATCAGGTAAAGTATTAACCGGTGGTGTTGATGCTAACGCACTGCACCGTCCTAAGCGTTTCTTTGGCGCTGCGCGTAACATTGAACACGGTGGCAGTTTAACCATTATCGCAACTGCGTTGGTTGATACCGGCTCTAAAATGGACGAAGTAATTTACGAAGAGTTTAAGGGTACAGGTAACCAAGAGTTACACCTTTCTCGTAAAGCCGCAGAAAAGCGTGTATTCCCAGCAATTGACTTCAACCGTTCTGGCACCCGTCGTGAAGAAAAACTGACCACGCCAGATGAATTGCAAAAGATGTGGATTTTACGCAAAATCTTGCATCCAATGGATGAAGTATCTGCAATGGAATTCTTAATTGATAAATTGGCCATGACCAAAACAAACGAAGAATTCTTTACTGCAATGAAGCGCGCTAAGTCTTAATTGCGCTGCTTTCATTGCTAGAGACTAAAATGCCGCTAACTTAGCGGCATTTTTATTTGTCGGATCCGCATTAATTCACGGTTCATTGATAAAGAGTATTACTCATCTTCATCTGCTACATCAGCATGACTACTTGCTGTAAATTGCTCAATATTGGCAAATGATTCAAACCAAAATGCTGAACTGACCATGTTATATTGGCGCGATAACCCTTCACTTGCAACACGCTCAAGCTTCCATAAAATCCCTTCTGACTCAGGAAAATGCGTGCCTTTAATCTGGTCTTCGTACAAACGGTGCATCAATGCATCTGGACTTAACCCACCAGCCAATAATCGCACCATAGCAGCATGTAACGAATCATCAAAAATGGTTAAATCGTCTTCGTTTTCAGCCGTAATGTTAATGCTAAACTCAACCCCTGTCGGCTGGGCAAACACACCATTAAATGCTTCACGCAGTAAGGCATAAGCGCTGAAAAAACGCTCATGAAACAAGCAGTCAGAATATTCTTCCCACATTCTGTCACCCGCCATGTCATTTGCAAGTTGGTCAATTTTACCTTCGGTAACCTCATCACTAAACAAGTGGCCCAACACAACCTTAGCGGCTTCGACGTCGCCTAGGTCATTAAGCGACATCATACACATTTCACGTAACTCAGCTGAATCCATACCCTCTAGGCCATCATCAAGCCCCATCAATGCCATAAGGTGTAAATAGTCATCATTTGACCAAGCGTTAGGTATTTTGCTGATTTTATGAAATGAACCTATTTGAACGGTAAACTGAGCTTGCATTGTTGAACTCCTTTTTAATCGCTGTAATCGCGGATCATTACCCACGATAATCTGCAATGCACAAGTTTACAATACTGTACAACAAACTAAAGCCAAAACAGCTGCCTACCCAGCTCTAACACTTGGTAAACGGCTGTTTTATAATGCATAAATGAATATTAGCCTAAATTAATATTCATTAACCCTATTTATATATTGGAGACACTAATACTCATTTTTCGACGAAGATAAGCAATTTGTTGCATATGCGGTAAATCTTTAGGGCATGCGTCCTGGCAACCGAGTAACGTCATACAACCAAATACCCCATCTTGATTACCGATAACATGATAAAAATCATCACTGGTGCGACTATCACGACTGTCGAGTTCAAAGCGGGCAATTTTCATTAACCCAACCGCACCAACAAAGGTGTCACGCATTTGCTTAGTAGCACAAGCTGAAACACACACGCCGCACTCAACACAACGTTCAAGCTCATAAAGTTTGGCGGCTTCTTCTGGCGCCATCGGCGCTTCTATTCGATGAATGTCCATGTCGGTGTCGTTGGGCTTTAACCACAACTGCAAACGCTCAGCGAGCTCGCGCATGAATTTACCAGTATTGACTGATAAATCACCAATCAACTCAAACCCTGGTAAAGGCATTAAACTTATTTCAGCGCTTGGAAAATTAGCTGTTAAGGTACGGCAAGCGAGTGTCGGCTTACCATTAATCACCATGGCGCAACTACCACAAATACCCGCACGACAAACAAAATCAAACTGCAACGATGGGTCTTGCGTCTCACGTAATTTGTTTAATGCAATAAACACCGTCATACCCGGCGTTTCAGTAATAAGGTAACGCATCATTTTAGGCTTATCGTTAGGATCTTGAGGATCGTAACGAAATATTGAAAACGTCAATTGACGGGCTTGGCTCATTTGGCAGGAACTCCTTTAACATCGACGTTATCAAACAATCTTTGGTTGGCTGGCATAAATTCATCGGGTAACTCGTAGGGCATAATGGCCGCTTGTCTTGCCACGCGATCGCTTGGATTATCTAAGTCTGCCAATATTTGCTCAATTTGCTGCTGGCGTATCACGGTATCTGGATGAGCAACGGCATTGTTAGTACCATAACCTCTATACCCTGGTGGTAACTCCATAGACAGCACATCGATGGGTTCATAGCTTAACGTTGGCACTAATGCGTTTTCGTCTGGCCATGAGCTGAGCGTACGATTAAGCCAATCACGGTCATTTCGCTCAGGGTAATCTTCACGCGAATGCGCACCACGACTTTCTGTACGAGCATGAGCACCACTAGCCACAGTTAACGCAACCTTTAACATACGTTTCACTCTTAACGCATCAACTAACTCAGGGTTAGCGTGACGTTTTTTACACGTTAAGCCAATATTACGTGAGCGCTTAAGTAGTTCACTTAACTCATTAACTGCTTGCTCGAGTTGAGTGCCATTACGAAAAATCCCAACATAATCCATCATAACTTTTTGCATTGCTTGCTTAATAACAATCGCTTTTTCAGTTCCATTACCTTCAATAAGCTCTGTAATCTCACAGTCTATTTGTCGGCCAAACTCCTCAATTAATTTGGTATCAATGGTTAAGGTTGCTTGTTGGCAAAAATCTGCCACATATTGGCCAATGATCATTCCGCCCACTACGGCTTCAGCTAACGAGTTACCGCCTAAACGATTAAAACCATGCATATCCCAACACGCGGCCTCGCCTACACTAAAGAGTCCTGATAACTGTGGGCTTTCTCCATTGGGTTTAGTGCGAATACCGCCCATTGAATAATGCTGTGTTGGCCTCACGGGGATCCATTCAGTCACGGGATCAATGCCTAAAAAATGCTGACAAATCTCTTTAACTTCACGCAAATTGGTATCGATGTGCTTCTTGCCCAGCAAAGTGATGTCTAACCATAAATGTGGTCCATATGGACTATTTGCGCCCTTGCCTTTGCGCATATGTTCGGTCATTCGTCGCGATACAACATCACGCGAGGCAAGCTCTTTTTTATCGGGCTCGTAATCAGGCATAAAGCGGTGACCATCTTTGTCACGTAATACACCGCCATCACCCCGGCAACCTTCTGTGGTTAAAATCCCCACCGGCACAATGGCGGTTGGGTGAAACTGTACCGCCTCCATATTACCTAAGGTTGCGACACCGGTTTCTAGCGCCAAAGCCTGGCCAATGCCTTCGCAAATAATCGCATTGGTCGACACTTCATAAATGCGGCCATAACCGCCAGTGGCAATAGTGGTCGACTTAGCAACATATGCCCGGATCTCGCCAGTGATTAAACAGCGAGCAATCACGCCATGGCAGCGTTTGCCATCATGGATGATTTTTAGTGCCTCCATACGCTCATGGACAGGAATGCCCATTGAAATGGCTCGGTTATCGACAGCATATAATAATGAATGCCCAGTACCATCGGCGGTGTAACAAGTGCGCCACTTTTGAGTACCACCAAAGTCACGCGCATTAATTAAACCATGCGCCTCTTTCGTCTCGGTTAGAGTGACTTTTTGTGCATTAACAATGACTTCGCGATCACCTTGGCTCACTCTGCTCCACGGCACGCCCCAATGGGCGAGTTCGCGGACGGCTTTAGGCGCACAATGGGTAAACATTCGAGCAACTTGCTGATCGCAACCCCAGTCAGACCCTTTTACTGTATCTTGAAAATGCACATCTTCATTGTCGCCCATGCCTTTTACAGTATTAGCTAAACTGGCCTGCATACCGCCTTGCGCGGCAACAGAATGAGAGCGTTTAGCCGGAATAAGTGACAGTACTATGGTATCAAGCCCGCGTTCTTTAGAGGCAATAGCCACTCTAAGACCCGCTAAACCAGCGCCAACAACTAAGGAATCGGTATAAATAATTTTCACAACATATCCTTATTACAAGCCAGGAACAAAAGGCACAACAGGCAAGCTAAGTGCACGACCAATAATGATGTAGGCCACAAGACTGGCTACCCCTAACACCATTAAATACGCCAAAATCACTTTTGCTAACTTCAGCATGGCAAAACGTTGTGTTGTCAGCCCCCATTTCACCGACACACGATACAAACCAAAAATGGCATGCACAGTCACAGCGGGTAGTAACAGTACATATAACATCCACGCATTTTGATGTACGACTCGCTCTGCCGATAAATGAGGGCCAATTTCGGGGTTGGTCATCATGGCAAAAAGATGCACAGGCACTAAGAAAAACAACAAGAAACCGCTTATCATTTGCCAAAACCAAATCTTGGTATCTTCATGGGGTAAAAATTGCATTTGTTGACGAAGCGCTCGCCACTGACCAATTTGAGTGGGAAAACGCCTTAATGCAAACACTGCATGAACAAGCACAACGATCAACATAAATGCAGAGAATATTTGGGTAAGAATAGGAAATCCATGGCCAGTTTCGCTAAAAATACCGCCCTCTAGAAACTGAGCAACCTGATAAAACGCATCTTTACCCAGTAAAATACTCGACTCAAAATGCAAGTGCACAATGAGAAACAGCCCTAATATAACGCCAGTAACACTTTGTAACCTGTCAGCTCTCGCCGCCCATACAGGGTGTGAAAACCCTCTGGGTTTATCGGTTAACAAAACGGCTTTTGCAGGCAAAGGGGTTGCAGCCATAAATCAATACATCCTGTGCAGACACAATAAGATAGAATGACAATAGCAAGAGTTGAGTGACAACAGCACTGGACAAAAAACAATCCGTGACCTTGCTCACCCACATATACTGTATTGTTAGAAGCGGATCACATACATAACGCTTGCAACTAAACGCCTGCATAAATATCGCTTAGACCAAATAAAGTGTCGATGAAAACGCACAAATGTAGGCGGTTTGGGTATAATGGCGGCCAACAATGCTTGTATTAATATTTATTGATTAGGAACATTTCATGGCTTGGATCCAATTGCGCATTCACACCCATCGCGACCATGCAGATATGCTTGGTGACTTATTAATGGATCAAGGTTCAGTTTCCATCACCTATGAAGACGGCCAGGACGAGCCCATTTTCGAGCCTAAACTGGGTGAAACCCCTTTATGGCAAGACACCATCTTAATCGCTTTATTTGATGCCGACACAGACTTAGCCCCAACGATTGAGTTTTTAGAAACCATGCCATTCCTAGGCAAAGGGTTTACTCATAAAATAGAACAGGTTGAAGACAAAGATTGGGTCCGCGAATGGATGGACAGCTTTCATCCAATTCAATTTGGTCAGCGGTTATGGATTTGCCCAAGCTGGCGTGAAATTCCAGACCCAGCAGCTGTCAACGTTATTCTTGATCCAGGCCTAGCATTTGGCACTGGTACTCACCCAACAACGGCTTTATGTTTAGAGTGGTTAGACAGCCTAGATTTAACCGACCAAGAAGTGATCGACTTTGGTTGTGGCTCAGGCATTTTGGCCATTGCAGCCATTAAGCTTGGTGCAAAAAAAGTCACCGGCGTTGATATCGATTACCAGGCTATTGATGCCTCTAAAGCAAACGCAGAGCGCAATAATGTCGTTGAGCAATTATCGCTATACCTACCAGAAAACCAGCCAGCAAACTTACAAGCAGATGTGCTAGTCGCCAATATTTTAGCGGGGCCATTAAAAGAGCTCGCTCCGCTGATTGCAGAAAAAGTCAAAACAGGTGGCAAGCTTGCTTTATCAGGTTTATTACAAGAACAAGCGCAAGACGTGTCAGACTTTTATAGCCAATGGTTCGATATGGAACCTGCATGCCATAAAGAAGATTGGAGTCGCTTAAGCGGCATCCGTAAATAGCACCAACTACCGCTTAATGTGTGGCAAGTATAATGACAAAAACTTGCCACACTTTATTGTTTACAGCCTATTAACAAGCCTAAAAAAACCCCAACGTCAATAAAAAAGCTCAGCTGCAACTCGCACCAGCACTCAAATACCCTCAAAAAACGCCAATTATTAGTCAAAGATGTGACAGCCAATAAAAGTCAAGCAAAAAAGTTGCATTTAGGTCATTTATTGACCTTTTCACGGCCGCCAAAAAGGGCTACTATAGCGCCCCTTTGAAGAGCAAGGTGAAGTCCGCAATGCAAATTGGCCCGTATCAACTGTCTAATCAGCTGATTGTGGCACCAATGGCAGGTGTCACTGATCAGGCTTTCCGAAATCTCTGTTTACGTTATGGCGCAGCCTTAGCGGTATCAGAAATGCTTTCATCGAATCCCGAGGTTTGGGATAGCGACAAAAGCCGCCAGCGCATGACGCATTCTGGTGAGGAAGGTATACGCTCCGTACAAATTGCAGGTGCAGATCCAGAATTAATGGCCAATGCCGCAAAGTTCAATGTTGAACAAGGCGCGCATATCATTGATATCAATATGGGATGCCCCGCAAAAAAAGTGAATAAAAAGTTTGCCGGCTCAGCATTAATGCAAAGCCCCGAGTTAGTAAAAGAGATTTTGCAAGCCGTGGTTGCTGCAGTTGATGTGCCAGTAACACTTAAGATAAGAACAGGTTGGGAACCTGAGCATCGTAATGGTGTTGAAATAGCCCAAATTGCTGAAGATTGTGGCATTGTGTCGCTTGCCGTTCACGGCCGAACGAGACAATGCATGTACAAAGGCTTTGCCGAGTACGACACCATTAAAGCAATTAAACAGAATGTCTCGATTCCTGTTGTCGCCAACGGGGACATCGACACACCAGAGAAAGCCAGGTTTGTGCTTGACTACACTGGTGCAGATGCCCTGATGATAGGAAGAGGTGCACAAGGAAGGCCATGGATTTTTAAAGAAATCCTACATTATCTGGAAACAGGTAAAAAGTTAGCGCCAATTAAGGCGGACGAGCAACGCACAGTGATGCTTGAACACCTTAACAAACTGTATGACTTATATGGCGAATACAAAGGTGTCCGATTTGCTAGAAAGCACGTCGGGTGGTACCTAAACCATGAGGAACAGCGCCAATTTCGTGCTGACTTCAATCGGCTTGAAACCGCTGCCCAGCAACATTCTCTTGTAGAATGTTATTTTGATGAATTAGTTTAGAATTTAATAAAGAGCAGAATAGAATGTTTGATCAGACAACTAACACAGAAGTTCACCAGCTTACCGTAGGCAAAATCGAAACAGCAAACGGCACTATCAAGCCGCAGTTATTACGTGACGCAGTTAAACGTGCCGTAACTAACTTCTTCTCTCAGTTAGACGGTCAGGAAGCTTCTGAAGTATATGAAATGGTATTGTGCGAAGTTGAAGCACCTTTACTAGACATCATTATGCAACACACTCGTGGCAACCAAACGCGCGCTGCTAATATGTTAGGTATCAACCGTGGTACTTTACGTAAAAAGTTAAAAAAATACGGCATGAACTAAGACTTAACGTCTAAGCGATTGTAACAAAACGGGCTTATCAGCAATGATAAGCCCGTTTTGTTTTTAAATATCTGCATAATTTAAATTAATATAAAATAATATAAAATAGCTAATTTACAACAACTTAAGATTGATTTTCGTTATGGATTTAATTTATTTTCAATTTTTATAAAAATAATTGGAATAGAATCTGTCGTTGCCTCGTTATCACTATGTCAATCACGACAACAACGAGGGAACTACAATGAACACATTATTTAAACCTACTTTAATCGCACTAGCCTGTTTTTCAACCATGGCAATGAGTGCTGAAATGTCTGTTTCAACCTCAACATCTGCACAAGCTGATGTGCAATTTAGTCAAGGTCAATCAACACAAATAAGTGCTAGCGCTAACCTTCAAAATAGTCACCAGGCTGCAGCATCTAATAATACTGCAACGTCAGATAACAATAGCGAAAGCAGCGCAGATCAAACAGCAGCTAATAACACTGACACAACAGAAACAAGCGAAACAGATGACTCGGCATCAATGACGGCTGAATCATCAACATCAGCTAACGGCGAATTAACACTATTGATGCCGACGGAAACACTAACGGCAGTTAGCTCATCAGTCAATTCATCTGTTGACACTACCATCGCCAATGTCGATTCTGTGTCTCAAATGGCCAGTGCACAACTTAACGATATTGCCAATGGTAGTGTAACTCTTGCAACTGAGCTTAGTGGTCAAACTGCGACAACGGCTGAAATGGCAGCGTCACAAACGTTAGCATCAGCGTCTATTGCTGTTATCACCTCGGCTGATACATCTACCCAATTAGCTAACACCTCAGTAAATAGTGCCCTAACAGCTGCTAACTCAACTGAGATTGCACTCAATAACGCAGTCAATGGCGCTACTGAGTTAACAACAACAGCCACAGCTAACAGTGCTTCACAACTGCAAAACAGCTTAACAGCCAATACACTTAGCGCCACCAGCAACGCGATATCTGCATCAACTAATTCAGCGCTTTCGCAAGCAACTACAACGGCGGTAAACGCCACTGCACTTAATACTGTGCAACAAGAGTTACAAGCGAGTGCGAGTGAACTTGTTCAACAAAATGCCCGCGAACAAGTGACCCAGGCAGTAAGCCAAACAGTAAATGCAGAGGTTAACAACACTATCCAAAACACCATTCGATTAACCAGCGGTTTATAACCCACTCAAGCTAATCCAACCTCGTTTATGCCGGCATCACTGCCGGCTTATCCGTAAACCTGTTTACTAAGGATGTCACATCATGGCTTTATTTACTCGCTTTACCACACGCACAACAGCAATAGCCTTGGCCATTACCAGCCCACTCTCATGGGCAAATACCACTGCAGATGACTGGTCATTTAGTGGCAAAGCTAAGGCGGGTATGGAGTATCAATCTAACGTTAATATTAGTGAGCTTGAACAAGCCAGTGGTGAGTCTGACAATGCGGTGGTGCTTGATGCTCAGCTCGATCTGGGCTGGCAAGTGAGTGACAACTTACGTGTAGACACGGGTTACAGCATCAATGATAAAAGCTATCAAACGGCCAGCGATTATGATTCTCGCCTACAGCTAGCCTTTGCCGATGTTAGCTATGCATTCACCGCAACCACCATAGGCTCCAATGTATACCATGCTCAAGCCGATTTAGATGACAACGATTTTTTAACGTTAACTCAAGTCAGCTTATATACCATGCACAACTTATCAGACAGCTGGTTTCTTCGCCCAAGCGTGATGCATGCCGACAAACAATTTGCTCAAATTGAGCAACGTGATGCTAAAAGCTACAGCGCTACCCTTGACTCATTTTGGTTTTTTAACCAAGGCCAGCGTTTTATGTCACTGGGCGTAACCTATGAAGATGAAAAAACCAATGCACCAGAGTTTAGGTACACTTCGACGGGATTAAACGCCCGTGTGTCTAATCAATTTTCATTATGGCAAATAGCTCAAAAAATCCAGCTTGGCGCCAAACTAAGCCAACGAGATTACCACACTCAAGAAAATGGCAGTCGACGAGATGATGTACATCAACAGTATGATGCTAAATGGGAAATCAGTTTAGGCCAACATTGGGCGGTATTAACCTCGGTAGAATATGGTGATTTTAAATCAACAATAGACAGCGCCGATTATGCTGAAACGCGCGCAGGACTATTATTACAAGCCAGCTTTTAAAGGCCGAGTTAATAAGCCATAGCCATATTGATTATCTTTACCCGGCTCACCTAAATCTTGCGCTTGTTGCTGTAATTGTTCAACCACCTGCGCCAGTGTTAGCTCTGGTGACGATGCTAGCAAACAAGCCACTTTAGCACTCACTACCGGTGTCGCCATTGACGTACCACTCTCGCGCCCAACACTGCCATCTGCGCGAGTAGTGAGTACCTTAACCCCTGATGCAGCAAAATCAATATAATCGCCTTGATTAGCCCAGCGATATAATCGCTTAGCATCGTCGACTGCGGTAACTGCAATAACTCCATCATATGCAGCAGGATACAATGGCGCCGCAGCGGGGCCACCATTACCCGCAGCTGCAACAAGAATAATATCCTTGGCCACTAAGCGAGAAACCACCTCATTCAACACCGGATTATCAGGCCCAGTAAGACTCATATTAACCACTCGATTATTTTGCGCAACTAACCAATTTAGCGCCTGAAGAATGCTGTCAAGTGTTGCGCCTTGTTGGTACTCGTTTTGCGCATAAAACGCCCCAGCACTGTATAAAGTGAGCAAGGGAAGCAATGGACTAAGCGATGCATTATCTCCCGCCAACACCCCCGCTACCGCAGTACCATGACTGTATGAAACCGGTATTGCAGCAGGTAAAAAATCTTGTTGAATTAAGGCAAAACGTTTTGCACTTTTGCTAGGCCATGCTGAATGATCAGAGGTAATTGCGGTATCGACCATACCCAATGCAATGGGCACATCACACATAGCCGAAGCCTTATCTTGTTCCACCGGCTGAGCAGTGCTTCGTTCAGATAAGTTGGCCTGCGGCTGATAAATAAAATTACGGCTTAAATAAGGAGCTAATAATTCTGGCAATTGCTGGCGAAGCTTTAGAGTATTATCTAACGACTCAGACACTCTTAGCTTAATCAGTTGCAAATCAATACTGTCTAGGTTTTTACGAGTGTGCACATATTGAGATAACGTCGGTACAACCTTTAACACTTGCAGCCATTGCTCGGCAGACAACAATATCAGCCACTCGCGCTCAACTGCTCGCTGCCCAAGTTCAATTTCAACCTCATTCCACAGTAATTGCTTACGAGTATCTAATATCGGTAACACACTCGGTAACTGCACTAATGGATCTAATAGCTGCGCTTTAATTGCGAGTGTTTTTTGCAATTGCTGCTCAACCAAGCGCTGTTGTTTTAATTCTTGTAGCCGTTCAGCATTACGATTTACGCTGCGGTCAAGCTGATCCACAATGGTGTCAGGTAACTGAGTAATAGGTAATAGCTGAGCTGTAGCCACCCAAGGCACAAAGACCAAGCCCAATATAGTCAGTTTATATTTTTTCATTGTTCTCATCGATTTACCTTGCTTGGCGTATAGTGTGTAAAATAAAAACGTCTGACAACAATAAAAATTCCCTCTCTATTGGAATAAACTCATCTGCTGACCCGTTATCTATACAAGGCCAACTTTAAAGCGAAAAAGAGTATAACTTAAAATATGAAGACAGAATTAACTACATTACTGCCAGCATTAAGACGCTTTGCCTATTCATTGACCGGTTCAATGCCTGATGCAGACGACCTCGTGCAAAATACCCTATTGCGGATCTTAAACTCGCCGCCACCAGAGGGAGTACCACTAGCAAAGTGGGCCTTTAAAATATGCCGCAATCAATGGATTGATGATTACAGAGCACAAAAAGTGCGTACACTCGCTACCACAAAGCCCGAACTGCAGTCAGAAAACTACAGCGATGGTGAGGCCGACATGATTAACGACATCACCTTAAGCGAGGTAAACCAAGCAATGAATAGCCTTTCGGATGATCAACGTGAAGTACTGTCGTTAATTGCAGTGCAAGGCATGAGTTACACAGAAGCCGCAGATGTTTTATCTATTCCAACTGGCACCATCATGAGCCGCCTGGCTAGGGCAAGAGCCAATATGGTGAGCTTTTTTAAACAACCCAACGGGAGCATGGCATGAACCTTAGCGATGAAACCTTATCTGCCTTTTTAGATGCCGAACTATCAGAGCAAGAAATGGAACAGGTTAGAATGGCGCTTGTTGATAACGAAGATATCGCTGAGCGACTTGCCGAACTGGCCATGGTTGATGCAATGGTACAAGAGCATTATCAAGCTATTGACCACCACCCTATTCCTGCTACTACACAAGCATTATTAGCCGATGCTGAGCCAAGTGCAGTAAATCAAGTTAAAGACCAAGGCCTAGCAAATAATGTAGTCGAGTTTCCCTGGTGGCGTAAAGCGCAACAACAAATCCAACAGTATGCTGCGGCAGTGGCTGTGGTAGCACTTATTGCTGGCTATGGTGTTTATCACATCGACTCACCAACCCAAACCGTGAATACCGCTCAACACGCTGCAAGAGTACAAAACGACATTAGTGAGCAACTATCCACACTACCAAGTGGCATTAACACCTTGCTTGATGATGATAGCGTGATGAGCATTCAGCTGAGCTTTTATAATCAACAAGGCCAGTTATGTCGCCAATACGCCCAGCAAAACCAAACTCAACAGCGAAATATTATCGCCTGCGAACAACAGGGACAATGGCAACAAGTCGCCAGTGCAGAATATAACACCAGCCCAGATCATCAAGCTCAGTACCAAACAGCAAGTGGAGGTTCGGCACTGGACCAAGAACTTGATAAGCTTATCGCTGATGCCCCACTCACTCTGGCACAAGAGCAGCAAGCCCTAAAACAACTGACAAAGCGATAAAATAATGTTAAAAAACATAACCATAACCCTAACGTTAATCGTCATAACATTACTCAATGGGTGTGCTACCCCCTCCAAGCTACCGCGGTACAGCCAAACGGATGGGTATCAGTATATTGAGCGAAAAATTACCGATAATTATTATATGCTGGAAATTATCAGTAATAGTAAAGCAACACTGCACACTAACACCCTTTCTCAGGCATCAGTATTAACAGAACAACAGGGTTTTGATTGGTATATTATTGTCGAGCAACATAATACCGACAATATCAAGCCACCCTACAAACAACATATCGAAATACGAATGGGTAAAGGCATTAAGCCGTAAATAGCACCCACTGATAACACCATCAATACAGGACTTAACCATGCAGTGCTCAACCAAGCCTAGTGCACCTCGCGTTCAATCAATCGTTAAGCGCTCCAGCTTGGTGAATGTCTTTGTTGGCGCCTTCCTAGGGGTCACGCTACCCGCCTTTGCCGTTCAATTAGCCCCTCTGCCACAGGAGTTGAGTAACAATGCCGTCGCCATGGTGCATACCAACAAGCAAACGTATCTACTGAGCTTTATGGGATTAGGAAAAGGCAAACACTATCAAGATGTGCACAATCAAGCCTGGGCGTTGTTGCTCGACAAGCCAAACAACAAATGGCAATCCATCAATTCGGTCCCGCATGTTGCGCCATTAGCAGGGCGTTTAGCGTCCACTGCCGTAGGCATAAAACAACACGCTTACATTTTTGGAGGATACACGGTAGCCGAAAATCATGATGAGATCAGCACAATAGACAATTACCGATATTCAATTAACACCGGCAGTTATCAGCGAATTGCCGACATGCCAGTACCGGTAGATGACACCACAGCAGCCACATTTCAGCAACGTTATATCTATTTATTTGGCGGTTGGCATAATGACGGCAATGTTAATTTAGTCCAAGTGTATGACACCCAAACCGACACTTGGGCGCAAGCCAGCCCTATCCCTGCACCCGCAGTCTTTGGCCAGGCTGTTGGCATAGTGGGTAATCAGCTAGTGCTGTGTGATGGGGTCAAAGTGCAGCCAAACATTAATGCACGCAGAAGCTATAAAGCCTCACCAGTATGTTTATTGGGAGAGATTAACCCTAGCAATCACTTACGCATTGATTGGCAATTATTGCCGCATTATTCAATTGCCAATCTACCCGAGGAGCAATCTGCAAGTCAGTCAAACACGGCAACCGCGCATTATCGTATGGCCGCAACAGGAATTATGGCCCCAACAGGCGGGCAAATTGTTTTCTTAGGGGGCAGCGACAATCCCTATAATTATTCAGGGATTGGCTATAACGGCCAACCAAGCCAGCCAAGTAAGCATGAATACCGCTTCGACCTAGTTAGTAAGCAATGGCTAACCCCACAAACACTTGCAAAACCAAGTATGGATCATCGTGGGCTACTGTGTTGGCAAAATACACTACTGCGTATTGGTGGCATGTTAGAACAACAGCAGGTGAGTAATCTCGTATTGGAGGCAAAGCTTAAACCAGGTGAAACCTGCTCGCTTTAGGCCATTTATCACATCAATATGTGACCCAGCTAACATCTTTTAGGGAATAATTTGAGCGCTATAAAAGATGCATATAAAATACATGTAAATTATATGCATCTTTGGGACACTCATGTTAACTCAACAAGCCGCACCTTCATTAGACCAGTTATCATTAGTTGATTTAATTGACCATATTGAAGCAACTCATCATCAGTATATCCGCGATACCGCACCCTTATTGGCAGAATATACCGAAAAAATGGTTAGAGCCCATGGTGAAGATCATGCAGAAATAAAACCATTAGCTCATGCTGTTAACGAGCTCATTGCCGAGCTTATGCCACACCTAATGAAAGAAGAACGCATTCTATTTCCAGCGATTAAATCACTCAGCCTAGGCGAACCTACTCAGGGCTGTTTTGGTCATATCAGCAATCCCATTAATATGATGCTACACGAACATGACAACGCAGACGAAATGTTGCACACCATCAGAAGCCTAACCAATAACTATACTCCACCTGCTGGAGTCTGTAATACGTGGCTAACATGCTATCGTACCCTAGCCCAATTCGATGCCGATTTACAAAAACACATTGAAGTAGAAAACACCCTGCTGTTTCCAAAAACATTAGCATTATAGGCTCACCAGGCACTCAAACGTACACGTTATACTCATCCCCCCACGGTGTATTTGATGAAGTAAGTCTAGGCGCTTACTTCCTTTTTTTAGTAAAATTTCTTAAAGTGATCTTATCTACATGCATCGCTACAGGAAATCCTCATGTCGCCACATCACTACCCTACATTTGCATTAGACGATATCGCTAATTTACAAGAGTCGGCTCAAGTCGAATTTAAATTGGCAGGAGGACGTGATGGCAACGGCAAGCTGCCCGAAGGCATGTGGGAAAGCTATAGCGCCTTTGCGAACACTTTAGGCGGCGAAATTATATTAGGTGTAAAAGAACAGCAAGGAGAGTTTACTATCGAAGGCATTGTTAACCCCATGCCAATGCTAAGTGAGATCTGGGCGATTTTAAATGATCCTAAAAAAATCAGTCATAACATATTAGCGCCAACAGATGTGCAAATTATCGAAATCATGTCTAAAAAGCTTATCCGCATACATGTGCCAAGTGTTGATATAAAACTCCGTCCCATCTACGTTGGCACCGATCCCTATAGTGGTACTTATTTTCGTGTAGGGGATGCCGATATGCATGCTAGCCGAGAACAAGTAGAACAAATGAGTATCAAAGCGGGTATCAACCTAAAATTAAAGCAATCTAAGCAATAAATTTATCTGGCCTATTTCAACATGCGGTAACACGGTTTGTGCTTGTTTATATCGTTGCTGCATACAAGGATTAAGCCACACACTTTGACACCCCGCCATTTTAGCACCGGCAACGTCAGACGACGGATGATCGCCAATATGCAGTAACTCCGATGGCATAATATCAAGCTGTTTGCAGGCCAAAGTAAACATGTCACCATAAGGTTTCATTTTAACGCCATTGCCAGGATGCAGCACAAATTGCATGACCTCACTTAAACCTATGCGCGTAGAATCAACATTACCATTGGTGATCCCAATTAACGGATACTTCTGCCCCAATTGTTGCAATACAGCCATCACCTCCGATGCAACGGTAAAGTCACTACGATGATGATGGAAACAATCCATGCCCATTTGTGCACCTTGGCTTGCTTGTAATTCTGAATAACCAAAGTGCAGCAATCCCTGATGTAACATGGCATAACGCGCTGCACTCGTGTCATGGGCAAGCTCTGGCCTTTGAATAAAAAGAGCTCGTTTAAGCTGTTGCCACTGCTCATTGCTCCATGCTGTGGTCGCTGGATAATGACGATTAATTAAATCAAATAATTGCTCACTGGCATGTACGACATAAGGCCGATTATTGTAAAGCGTGTCATCTAAATCGAAACTAATGGCTTTAAATGGCTGTAGGCGTTGATATTGGGTAATAGAAGCTGATTCTTGATATGTCATTATTTTCCCTTATCTTTTTTCGCTCTTGGATGCGCTCCATCGTATACTTTTGCAAGATGTTGAAAGTCTAAACTGGTATAAATTTGCGTGGTCGACAAGTTAGCATGCCCCAGCAACTCTTGCACTGCACGTAAATCTTGGCTGGATTCAAGCATATGGGTTGCAAACGAATGACGCAACTTATGGGGATGAACTTTTATTGACATCGCCTGCTCTTGGCCCCACTTAGCCATGCGCGCTTGAATACTTCGATGTGACAAACGTTTGCCTTGTGTACTCACAAATAACGCATCACCGGCATCTGCGCAGGGTAATTGATCGCGGCACCTAAGCCAGGCTTTAATTGCCATTAAAGCAAGCTTGCCAACGGGCACAATACGCTGCTTGCTGCCTTTACCTAATACTTTCACTTCCGATTGATCAAAGCGGATATCAGCACAATCTAAACCGGCTAATTCTGCCAAACGAAGACCACTGGAATAAAATAATTCCATCATGGCTTTATCTCGCAGGCAAAGAGGATCGTCTCCCTCAATGGCCAATAAATGGCTCACCGCGTCAACATCCATATTTTTAGGCAAGGGTTTATTTTGCTTAGGTGCACTTAAGGTATGAGCAGGATTTATCGTAACCACACCTTCGTGAAGTAAAAAATCAAAAAACTGCTTAATCGCGGATAAACACAAGGACAAAGAGCGAGGGCTTAAACCTTTACGGTGTAAGCCCGCAATCACAGACTGCAACTGCTCTCTTGTTGCAGCGACTAAATTAATGTTGTCGCCTAACAGCCCCTCAACACGCCGTAATTCAAACAAATAGTTACGCACTGTGTATGCCGACAACTGGCGCTCTGAAGTCAGATATTGGCTAAAAATGGTTTGCCAGTCAGCTTGCGTCATTTGGCGGCTCCAAGGTTACAATTGCGGCAATATATGATCTAATAAATGACGTAATTGACTAAATAACAGTGAGTCCATGTCTGGATGAAAGTGAGTGGGCTCTTTGCTAGCAATGGCAAAAATCACTTGGCCATTCTCATCAGATAGCTTAGTTAAGGCAACAGAACCAACTTCACTACCAAATAAGCGCAATGATTCAGACTGAGTTAAGCGGCCAAAATAGTAACCACCTTGTAAGCGATGACGCCAAATATTGGCTAATTCGCTGTCAATATCGTGTACCGTAATCAGCCTCACATGGCTAAAACCAAATTCACCTTTTAACCCTTCAGACAATAGCTGTCTGAGCTCACCTAAATCTTTACATGCCAACAATTTAAATGATAAATCGTTGTTAAAATTGAATATTCTTTCATTGTACGACGCTATTTTCATCAACGAAGTGATTTCTTCTTCTAACTCGCTGACGCGTTGACGAAGCAACTCTTGACGCCGTTCAACTAACGATACAGCACCGCGTTCAGCATGCGGTAACCGCATAGCAACTAATAACTCAGGGTAACGGTTAAAAAAATCAGGATTATCTAATAAATACTCACGAATTAGGAGTTCGTCAAACCCAAGCTCTTGCATGTTTGTGCGCATTTCTACCCCTAAATCATGACCAATCGCATTAATGTCTTTTGCATTGGCACTGCTCACCGTGTTCACATCCATGTTGATGTTATCTTTCGCGGCGGCAGCTTCTGAGTTAATTTCACTCATAGTTGAATATGTCCATCATATACGTGTTCAGCAGGGCCCGTCATCCACAGCGGCTTGCCTTCACCCTCCCAATTAATCACTAGGCTACCACCGGGTAAATCAACCCTAACCTGCTTATCGAGTTTATCTTGTAATTGGCCTACGGCGGCAGCGGCACATGCACCAGTACCGCAAGCTAAAGTCTCTGCCGCACCGCGCTCATAAACACGCAATTTAATATGGCTAGGACTCACAATTTGCATAAAGCCCACGTTAACCCCTTTAGGAAAACGCTCATGACGGGTCAAACTGCTGCCAATGTCGTCAACGTCCACCGACTCAACGTCATCAACTTCAATTACACAATGGGGATTGCCCATCGAAATTGCACCGCATAAATAAGTTTGTGTTGGTGTTTGCAATAAATACGTCTTTTCGCTTTTTTTCGCTTTAAACGGGATCTGGCTGGGTTCGGTAACTGGCACGCCCATATTGACCGTAATATGGCCGTCTCGTTCAATACGTAACGTAATTTTGCCCGAACTGGTGCTCACGCGAATTTTGTTTTTTTGGGTTAAGCCTTTATTTCTTACAAATCGAGCAAAGCAGCGCGCGCCATTGCCACACTGCTCGACTTCGCTGCCGTCGGCATTAAAAATACGGTAATGAAAATCGAGATCCGGATCATAAGGGGGTTCAACCAATAACAATTGATCAAACCCAATCCCAAAATTTCGATCGGCAAGACGTCGAATTTGTTCAGGCGAAAAAAACACATTTTGTGTTACGCCATCAACGACCATAAAGTCATTACCCAGCCCATGCATTTTGGTAAAATGGATCACGAAAGTTTCCTTATTAAACGTTATACCAACGACAATTTTTACGGCAGCAGGTGTTCACCTTGCCAAAGTTGCTCTAGTGTTTCACGCTGACGTACAACCACATCTTGGTTACCATCAACCATAATTTCGGCCACTCGTGGGCGTGAATTATAATTAGACGACATGGCAAATCCATAAGCGCCGCTTGAACGCACAGCCAATAAATCACCCGCGTTTACCGCTAATTGCCTGTCTTTACCTAAAAAGTCACCCGTTTCACACACAGGTCCTACAATATCATAAGCAAATTGGTCTGCGTCTGTTTGTTGTACCGGAATAATATTTTGCCAGGCACTATAAAGTGATGGGCGAATAAGATCATTCATCGCGCCATCAACAATCGCAAAACGTTTGTCGCTGTTTTCTTTTAAATACAATACTTGGGTAACAAAAATACCCGCATTGGCAGCAATAGCACGTCCTGGCTCAAAAATAAGTTTCAATGGACGCCCATCTAAACGCTCGAGTAAGGCTGCAGCATAAGCATCTGGATGCGGAGGCGTTTCGCCATTATAAGTCACACCCAAACCACCACCTACGTCAAAGTGTTCAATCACTATGCCCTGATTAGCTAAGCGGTCGATTAACGCCAACATACGATCCATGGCATCTAAAAACGGCTTAATTTCGGTTAGTTGTGAACCAATATGACAATCTACACCTTTAACATGCAAATGTGGAAGTGCTGCTGCACGCGCAAAAACGGTGTCGGCCTCATCCATCGCAATGCCAAACTTATTTTCTTTTAGGCCTGTTGAAATATAAGGGTGGGTACCTGCATCAACATCAGGATTTATCCGCAGTGACACAGGAGCGACTTTGCCTAAACGACCAGCTACAGTATTGAGCTGTTCAAGCTCAGCGCTAGACTCAACGTTAAAGCAGTAAATGCCAAGCAGCAGGGCTTGCTCCATCTCGGTAACCGTTTTTCCTACACCAGAAAACACCACTTTTTTAGGATCGCCGCCAGCTTGTAACACACGAGAAAGCTCACCACCTGAAACAATATCAAAACCACTGCCTAATCGAGCAAGTACGTTGAGTACAGCCAAATTTGAATTGGCCTTTACTGCGTAACAAATAAGATGTGGATGATCTGCAACCGCATTATTAAATGCATGCCAATGACGCTCTAGTGTTGCACGTGAGTATATATACAATGGGGTGCCATGCTTCTTTGCCAGTTGCGCGACATCGCAGTCTTCTGCAAACAATGCATCATCTCGATAAGAAAAGTAATCCAAAATACAGGTCCTTATAAATACTATTTTTGTTGTGATATTGAGGGTTGTTGTGTAGTTGCTTCGGCGTTATCAGACGCATTTTTGCTTACTTTTGTAGAGGCAACTTTATTGCCCACAGGCTCTGGCGATTTATATAACACCCCTTTTTGCCCACATGCGGTTACGAATAGGCTAACAAGCATAATAAATAAAAGCAGTCTCATTTTTCTCAACATCTGTGCATCTAGTGAATAATGGTCTTATAATCGCATTCATAACGCAGAAAGCAAAGGATAGAAATGCATGGCTATGACAGATACAGAGTTTCACCAATTAGCAGATGAAATGTTTAGCGAGATTGACAATGCGGTTGAACGAGCAATTGATGACCAAGATGCTGATGTCGACATTGATGCGAGCGGCAACGTGTTGCAATTATCGTTTGAAGACGGTTCTCAAATTGTGATTAACAAACAAGAGCCCCTTCATGAAATTTGGATTGCAACTAAGTTTGGCGGTTTTCACTTTAATTACACTGACGGCAAATGGTTAGATACCCGTAACAGCCTAGAATTTATGCCATTTGTTATTGATTCGATCAAAAAGCAAAGTGGTATAGAGCTAGACATCACCCCATAAAATCACTAATGGGCTCAGTAAAATGACTGAGCCCATTTGTTTTTACCAACACCTAATTAATTTTAGCTAAAATGCGGTTCCCATCTCATCATCAGATAACCCAAACGGTATGACTTGTAATTCGCCTTCTATTCTTGAGAGCTGAAAAAACTGTGGCATGTTAAATACAGGTAAGCGCTGTTGTCGCTGGTTAAAAACATATAAATGGCTTTCTTTGCCAACAAAATCTTTCATGCTGACATCTTGGTATTGTTGTTGAGTTAGCTGATTATTTTCATCAACGATAAACACATCCAGAATGTCATTACGCTCACGTAAAAAATACTGTTTGGCTCCTGTTGCAACAAACTGCTGAATTACAGAGGGAACACTGGCATAGGGGTCATCAATTAGCTCCGGTCTTGCCAAAACCAAGTTTTCAACCAGATCTTTTTTCACTGTGGTATCAATTTTACGGTACATCATCCCTAAAGAATTGAAATACATTCCATATCGATATTCCCCGACAGTAATTTGATGCATTAACGTATTTGTTTGGTTCACTTTTTTCATCAAACCATAACAGCGCAATAAAAGAGCTTTAAGCTGGTTGAATATCGGCTGCTTTAATTTTGCAGAACAACTGATGATTGATAAATCCAGTTTTTCGTCTGAGCGCTTTAAACCAAGAATGATAAACGAAATAGCCTCTAATAATGCGGTATCGCCGCTAAAACGATGGCTTTGCCACTCTCCCCAACTGTTTAAACACACCACCGCAATTGAAGATAATAGGTTTGTTTTATCACGCCCAAATGACAGCACATTTAAGTCAATATAATCAAACATTAACTCTTGCCCCTGCCAATTTACCGTTGGGTCATCATCAACGTTCACCACAAAAACAATTTTTTGATAAAACCACGGCTCAGATAAATGCCGCTTTAACACCACTGGCACATTATGGAGAACAGGGATTAATTTGCGGCTCAAGTACCCAAGTTTATCTGCGCGGCGAGAGCCTCTACCCACCTGTGACCACTTAGTATCTGCCGTTGCAAGCCCATTCATTACCGCCCAAGCCACAAGACTGCATACATTATCGGCCTCGTGGATCACCTGAGTCGTATTAACGCCAGCTAACTCACTCGTTTGTGTTTCAACCTGTGCACCTTCAGGTTGTTTCTGGCGGTACAGATAAAACCGACTAGCCACATTACAATAGCGCACAGTTAATTGAGCTTCTTGAGTAGACAAGCTCCACAATCGATTAAGCGGCTGTAAAATATGGTCATCGTCACTAAAATAAGTATGTAACTTTCGAGCAAGCAAACCAAGTTCCTCGACACGCATACGGTCACTTAATGCTTGCGTAGAGGCAAATTGCAGTAGATTTTTATAACTGGTTAGAAGTAATTCGCTTAATTGCTGATTAAACCATTTTAGCTGGCCAGAATGCCAATAAATGCTGTTATCTAATGTCGCAATTAACTCTGGGCTCCAATTCCATTGGTCGACTAACTGCTGCATTTTATTACCACGCCAATCAAGCTCATTTTGCAATGACCACTGCGACAGCATCACTCCAGACTTTAAATAAAAACAACGCCTGACAATTTCTAAGCGGCTGTTATCATTTTGAGCTAACAAATAACGTTCAATTCTGTAATAAAGCAGTAAGTATGCATCATTATCACAACTAAAATTTTGCTGCTCACACATCTGCCAAATTTGTTGCGTAATGAGTGTGGTATCAGGGTATTCAAACGCATACGTCTCAAGCAATAATACTTTTAATAATGCTTTATGAGGCTTATTGAGCCCTTTGTATAACTGCCACAAAGATGCACCAAAGTATTCAGCTGCGGGTAATGAGGTCACATCACCTAAATACAATAGATGCGGGTATTGCCTAGTGATATCCTGGTTAGCACTTGGCCACCATGCAACTGTTTTGCCGGCTAAACGAATATGTGAGCGATAAAACTCTTCGAGTAATAGCCAATGCTGACTACTGCCACTGTGCTCAACACCTAATGATTGTATGTGCGCCAAAACACTTGGCTCACGAAACTGCATTGGATGAACAAGGTAAAAATTTACCTCAAAATCAAAACCGGCAAACCATTCTGTCAGTAATTTGTTTTTATAACTGATTAACTCTAAATCTTTGCGTGTTAACTCATTTTTATATACAAGCCACACATCAATATCACTTTGTGGGTTTTGGCCAAAACTGGCAGAACTCCCCATGGCGTAAACGCCTTCAAAGGCAGTCGAAGATGCTTGAACCTCAACAGGAACTCCCAATGACATGGCATTGCATGCCTGAATAGCCTCATCGGTTAACGAAAAAAAATCTATACCACAGGGCGTTTTCTCATTGAGGGCACCGGGTAGGTCAGCATGGTTAACTTGCAACATTAACGGAATAAGGTGTAACAATTGCTGTTGCATTGGCGGCAAAACACTAAGTACCCGCGCTATTCGAATACTATTAAGCTGCTGAGCTAATTCCTGTTGATTACACGCTGTGACGATTGCCAAAGCTTACTTCCTTATATCTTTTTGCTTAGGTAAATGAGGTAACGACTCTGATTTGCAACATTTGAATTTATCATCAATAGAGTCTGGTTGAACATCACAATTATATCAAAAGTGTGATCATCGTAACATTGTATGACCATTTAACTCACACTAAAAATAGATAAACAAGAACAATAAGCACTACTGACTTCAAACAATTAGCATCGATTTGTTACATCAAAGCTTAGGCAATGATAGCATTAGCTTAACTAAGGCTATCTGACTTGGATCTACTACTATGTCTGAAAATGTAATTCGTATTGCAACACGTAAAAGTCCACTGGCTATGTGGCAAGCAGAATTTGTTCAAGCTGAACTTGAACGTATTCATCCTGGATTACGGGTTGAACTACTTCCAATGAGCACCAAAGGCGATGTTATTCTTGATACGCCATTAGCTAAAGTGGGCGGTAAAGGTTTATTTGTAAAAGAACTTGAAGTCGCCATGCTAGAAAATCGTGCTGACATTGCAGTACATTCCATGAAAGATGTTCCGGTCGATTTTCCTGAAGGTTTAGGATTACAAGTTATTTGCGAACGTGAAGATCCTCGTGATGCATTTGTGTCAAACAACTACAAAAACATCAGCGAATTACCTAAAGGTGCAGTGGTCGGCACCTCAAGCTTACGTCGTCAATGTCAAATACGCGCTGCCCGCCCAGATTTAATCATTAAAGACTTGCGTGGCAATGTTGGCACTCGGTTAGCAAAGTTAGACAGTGGAGACTATGATGCCATTATTCTTGCAGCTGCAGGGCTAATTCGCTTAAAACTCAATGAGCGTATTGCCAGCTTTATTTCTGCCGAAGAGTCATTACCTGCCAATGGGCAAGGTGCGGTTGGGATTGAATGCCGCACAGATGATGAGCGTGTAAAAGCATTACTAGCACCACTTGAACACTTAGAAACACGTTACAGAGTTCTGGCTGAACGAGCCATGAACACCCGATTAGAAGGCGGCTGTCAGGTTCCTATTGGGGCATTTGCAGAAATAGATGGCGATACGTTAACTTTACGTGGTTTAGTGGGCAACCCTGATGGCAGCCAGATAATTCATGGCACTGTATCAGGCCTTAAAACAGATGCAGTAAGCTTAGGCCAAGCTTTAGCCGATGACTTATTAAGCCGAGGTGCCAAAACGATTTTAGATGCTGTTTATGCCAACTAACTCAAATCAATAAGACATTAGAGAATGAAAGTCTTGCTAACGCGCCCACAAGGGCGCAATCAAGCAATGGAGGAGCAACTCACTCGCAGTGGTGTTGCTTATCTTGTTACCCCGCTGCTGGAGGTGGTAGCAACAAATGAATATCTTGATCAATCACACCTAAATAACGCAGACAATTTATTATTTATTAGCACAAATGCCGTTGAGTTTGCAGCCCAGCAACTCCAAAACAGATTTCCACATCATTGTCGGTACTTTGCTGTTGGACAAGCCACAGCCGATAGCCTAGCAGCACTGAATATCAACGCCATAACCGCCCCTGAAACAAACCAAGACAGTGAAGGCTTATTATCATTACCTCAGCTACAAAATGTTCAAAAACAAACCTTTATTATTGTCCGTGGAGTTGGCGGTAGAGAGACTCTTGCCGAGCAATTAATCGCCCGCGGCGCTGCAGTGAGTTACTGGCAAGTTTATCAACGTGTTACTCCCACGCTTAATAGAAGCACCATATGCGAGCAATGGCAATCCTTTGGTATTGACACCATTGTTGTCACCAGCGGCGAAATATTATCCAATTTAGTCGGCCTTGTTTCAAAAGAATCATTTGCATGGCTACGTTCATGTCATATCATAGTCCCCAGTAATCGCGTCGAAATACAAGCCAAAGCAATGGGATTAAGCCATATTACCAATGCAAATGGAGCAAATACTCAAGCTACACTTACGAGCTTGGGCATAAATTTGTTATGATAATGTTATATGGTATCGACACGTACTGATTAATATTGCTTTTATTGGTTGTATTTTTGCTTTCAAGGACTGTTCATGGAAAACAATAAAAAAGATCCAAACTCGCCAGAAAACAAGGAGGAGAAAACCATTTCTCCATCACAAACTACTGTTGAGAAGCCTACAACGGCAAAAAATGCCAATACCAACAAAGCATCGTCAAGTGACAACAAAAAACAGCCAGTTCAAAATAGAAATACGCAAAAAGAACAACACATAACAAAAGCCAGTTCTTGGTGGATTAGGCTTGGGGTACTATTAAGTTTAGCCATTGCCATTATTGCTGCATTGGGCTGTTATTGGCTTTACTTACAATTAGGTAAACAAGACAGTGGCCAAGCTAAACTTGGGCAAAGCATTACAGAACAAACCAAGCAAAATCAATCGTTAAAATATGAAGTACAACAAGTCGCGCTGACCAGTAATAAACGCATTTCAACGTTAGAGCAGCAACAGCTTAATGACACCAAGGCTTATGCAAAGCTTGCTGAGCTTCAACAAGCAAATAAAGTATTGCAAGAGCGTGTCAATGTTATTGCTCAACGCAGTCCTAATCATTGGATGGCATCAGAAGCAGAATACCTAGTGCGCATGGCGGGCAGAAAACTGTGGCTAGAAAATGATCCTCAAACTGCCATGGGGCTATTACAATCGGCAGATGAACGTATCAGTGCAATGCAAGATCCTGCATTAACTCCTGTACGTAAAGCATTAGCAGCTGACATAAACAGCGTAAAATCATTAAAGACCACAGACATCACCAACACCATTTTCGAATTAGATAGTGTGATTGATGGCTTAACATCACTGCCACTGAACCATATTAATGAAAACTTTGCTGGTCAGTCAAAATCTGAACCCATAACAGGCTCAATAGACGACTGGCAACAAAACCTTGCCCAAACCTGGCGTGAGTTAACCGATGGATTTATCACTGTGCGTAAACGTACCACAGATTTAGAACCGCTATTATCGCCTGAGCAACAATGGTATTTAGTCGAAAACATTCGTAATAAGCTACTTCAAGCTCAACTGTCTTTATACCGGTTTGATCAAACCAACTACCAGCAGTCAATTGCACTGGCCGATAAATGGTTACAGCAGTATTTTGATTTAACAGACAAAAACACCCTAGAGACTATTGAAGCATTAGACAAGCTTGCAAAAGTCAAAGTTGAAAAAATAACGCTTAACAAGTTCCAAGTTTCGCCTTTGCTTCAACAGTTGGTTACCTACGGTGAAATAATGCCGGCGGAGGAACTTACACAATGATAAAAACACTCGTGTATGTGTTGCTCATTTTAATTGGATTATGCATTAGCCCGCTTATTATCGGCCAAAGTGGCTATGTATATATTGCAATTGGTGAGTATCAAATTGAAACAAGTTTAGTTGCTGCTATTGTCGGTTTAATTGTCTTTTATTTTATGCTGCAACTTGCTGAGTGGTTACTAGTGTTACTCCTTAATATCATTTTAAGCAGTCGCTATCTACCTGAAAAATGGCGTAAAAAAGCAGCTAAAAAATACACACTTGCTGGCGCCTTGGCTATAGCAGAAGAAGACTGGCCTGCTGCAGAAATAGCAATGGCCAAGGGTGCTAAGCAAGGTGAAATTCCTTTGTTAAATTTATTTGCCGCTGCTCGCGCGGCACATTATCAAGGTAAAACCACCGCACGCGATCACTACTTAACACAAGCTGAAAAAAATCCTATTGCTAAAATCGCAGTAGATACATCTCGTGCACGTTATTTTATTAAACAAGGTGAATTAGCAAAAGCGAGAGCAATTGTTGACAAGCTTAGCCCTACAAGTAAAAGCAGCACACCGGTATTAAAGCTTGCTGTGGACCTTTATCAACAGCAACAAGACTGGTCAGCTTTGAAATTGATTTTGCCAATTATTGCTAAACGCAAAGTGTTAGAAGAGGATGAACTCGAATCATTATCAACAAAAACTAACACAACCTTGTTAATGGACGCTGCTAAGACATCTGAAGCCGAATTAGAAAAATGTTGGCAATGGTTAAGCAAGGATGAACGTAAACAAGATGAACTTGTCATTGCTTATGCTCATGGTTTAAACATATTAAAACTTCACGATAAAGCCTTAAAAATACTCTACAAGCGCTTAAAAACAGCTCCTACACCTGTGTTATTTTCCGCGTTACCAGATCTTATCAACGCTGATGATATTGACATTCGTCAGTTAATTGATCGTTTGGAAACCACGCATGCAAATGATGTCAATTACCAAACGTGTTTAGCCAAATTGGCCATGCAGCAACGTAATGCGAAACAAGCAAAAGAGCACTGGCAAAACGTTTGTCGCATCGCACCGTCACATCAATCATGGTTAGCTTTGGCTCAGGTTCAAGATCAATTAGGTGAGAATACTTCAGCCGCACAAAGTTATCGGAATGCTGCAATCAAAATATAATACGTTAGTATTAAATTTACTTTTCCCTTAATAAAAAACCGCATTTAATGCGGTTTTTTTATTCAGTATGATAAATTATTGCCGATATACATACCTAATAATTGTTGATAAAACCTGACTTGTTTTCATCACTACCTACTACATCATCATTATCATTTAATAAATATTTTCAGTTACTTATTAAAAACCATAGCAACGTCAAAAAATTGACTGTTTGTCTATCGAATGGTATAATTGTTATACTATGGTTAAATTTTATTTAATCTAAATATTAATAATTAGTTAGCCTAAATCGCACATACTAACGTATTACTTTCTTGATACAACAAAGCTGTTGGGAGCTTCAAATGGGATCTATCATAACGTCACAAAAAGGGATACTTTCTGCCTCAGAAAGTACAATCACCGTAACCATCAATAATGAAACGGTTCAACTACAACCGGGTCAAGAAGTGCCCGCTGGAGCGCAAGTAACCAGTAATGATGACGTTAGTTTCGTTATCACGTTTGATGATGGCACCATTTTTAATAGTGACGAAACCCTTGATAATGCTGATGCAATTGATCAAGTTGCCGATCAGGCTACCCTAGATGAAATTGAAGCCCTTCAAGAATTAATTGCATCTGGAGAAGACCCTACAGAAGAACTACCTGAAACCGCCGCTGGCACCCCAACAGCCAATGATGGTGATTCTGGTTATGTGGCAGTTTCTCGTGATGGTTCTGAAACACTTGCAGATAATGGCTATGACACAACAGGAGAAGCAGCGACCCCAACAGCTGTTTCTCAAGAAGAAAGTATCAGCGAAAACGATTCCCCATCAGTACTAATAAACGATGCAATCATCGTCGGTGAAGACCAAATCGCTGCTGGTAATGTGTTAAGTAATGATACGGATGCCGATTCAGCATTAAGCGTTGTCAGCTTTGAAATTAACGGTGAAACCTACGCTGCGGGCACTGAAGTGACCCTAGAAGGCGGCGTACTTGTCATCAACGAAGACGGCTCTTATACCTTCACACCAAATGAAAACTGGAATGGCAGCGTACCTGTCATCACCTACACCACTAACACAGGTGTTACTGCCACATTAACCATTGAAGTGACACCCGTTGATGATGCGTCAGTATTAGTTAACGACAGCAATACCGTTGCTGAAGATACCGTAGCCACTGGTAACGTATTAGATAACGACAACGATGTGGATTCTGATTTAAGCGTTGTCAGCTTTGAAGTGAATGGTGAAACCTACGCTGCGGGCACTGAAGTCACCCTAGAAGGCGGCGTGCTTGTTATCAACGAAGACGGCTCTTACACCTTCACACCAAATGAAAACTGGAACGGCAGCGTACCCGTCATTACCTACACCACTAACACAGGTGTTACTGCCACATTAACCATTGAAGTGACACCCGTTGATGATGCGTCAGTATTAGTTAACGACAGCAATACCGTTGCTGAAGATACCGTAGCCACTGGTAACGTATTAGATAACGACAGCGATGTGGATTCTGATTTAAGCGTTGTCAGCTTTGAAGTGAATGGTGAAACCTACGCTGCGGGCACTGAAGTCACCCTAGAAGGCGGCGTGCTTGTCATCAACGAAGACGGCTCTTACACCTTCACACCAAACGAAAACTGGAACGGCAGCGTACCCGTCATTACCTACACCACCAACACGGGTGCTACAGCAACGTTAACGATTGAGATCACACCTGTTGATGATCCGACCGTCGCAGTCAATGACGTTGTTAGCGTGGCGGAAGATACGCCAGCGACTGGTAACGTACTCGATAATGACAGCGATCCTGATTCTGATTTAAGCGTTGTCAGCTTTGAAGTGAACGGTGAAACCTACGCTGCGGGCACTGAAGTGACCTTAGAAGGCGGCGTACTTGTTATCAATGAAGACGGCTCTTACACCTTCACACCAAACGAAAACTGGAACGGCAGCGTACCTGTCATAACCTACACCACTAACACGGGTGCTACAGCAACGTTAACGATTGAGATCACGCCTGTTGATGATCCGACCGTCGCAGTCAATGACGTTGTTAGCGTGGCGGAAGATACGCCAGCGACAGGTAACGTACTCGATAATGACAGCGATCCTGATTCTGATTTAAGCGTTGTCAGCTTTGAAGTGAACGGTGAAACCTACGCTGCGGACACTGAAGTGACCTTAGAAGGCGGCGTGCTTGTCATCAACGAAGACGGCTCTTACATCTTCACACCAAACGAAAACTGGAACGGCAGCGTACCTGTCATAACCTACACCACTAACACGGGTGCTACAGCAACGTTAACGATTGAGATCACGCCGGTTGATGATCCGACCGTCGCAGTCAATGACGTTGTTAGCGTGGCGGAAGATACGCCAGCGACAGGTAACGTACTCGATAATGACAGCGATCCTGATTCTGATTTAAGCGTTGTCAGCTTTGAAGTGAACGGTGAAACCTACGCTGCGGACACTGAAGTGACCTTAGAAGGCGGCGTGCTTGTCATCAACGAAGACGGCTCTTACATCTTCACACCAAACGAAAACTGGAACGGCAGCGTACCCGTTATCACCTACACCACTAACACGGGTGCTACAGCAACGTTAACGATTGAGATCACGCCGGTTGATGATCCGACCGTCGCAGTCAATGACGTTGTTAGCGTGGCGGAAGATACGCCAGCGACAGGCAACGTATTAGATAATGACAGCGATGTGGATTCTGATTTAAGCGTTGTCAGCTTTGAAGTGAATGGTGAAACCTACGCTGCGGGCACTGAAGTCACCCTAGAAGGCGGCGTACTTGTCATCAACGAAGACGGCTCTTACACCTTCACACCAAACGAAAACTGGAACGGCAGCGTACCCGTCATTACCTACACCACCAACACGGGTGCTACAGCAACGTTAACGATTGAGATCACGCCTGTTGATGATCCGACCGTCGCAGTCAATGACGTTGTTAGCGTGGCGGAAGATACGCCAGCGACAGGTAACGTACTCGATAATGACAGCGATCCTGATTCTGATTTAAGCGTTGTCAGCTTTGAAGTTGACGGCCAAAGCCATGATGCGGGCACTGAAGTCACCCTAGAAGGCGGCGTGCTTGTCATCAACGAAGACGGCTCTTACACCTTCACACCAAACGAAAACTGGAACGGTAGCGTACCCGTCATTACCTACACCACCAACACGGGTGCTACAGCAACGTTAACGATTGAAATCACGCCGGTTGATGATCCGACAGTTACCTTAGATGACACCAATATTGTTGAAGAAGATGTTGTTGCTACAGGTAATGTTTTATTAAACGATAGTGATCCAGATTCTGATTTAAGTGTGGTCAGCTTTACTGTTGGCAGTGACGCAACGGTTTACAGTGCTGGTGAGTCTGTAGTTGTTGAAAATGGCATTTTAGTCATAAATACTGATGGTAGTTACAGCTTTACTCCTGCGCCAGATTGGAACGGCATACTTCCTACGATCACTTACACCACCAACACTGGGGCAAACGCCACACTGACTATTACAGTGACACCCCAAAGTGATCCAACTATTGCGGTAAACGACACGATAACTATCCAAGAAGATAGTGTTGCTACGGGCAATGTGTTAACAAATGATTCCGATATTGATTCAATTTTAACCGTTCAAAGCTTTGTCATTGATGGCGACAACAACACCTATCAAGCAGGCACCAGTGTAACTCTGTCTCAAGGTGTGTTGCTTCTAAGTACAGATGGCACGTACTCTTTCACGCCTAATACAAATTGGAATGGTCAAGTACCTGTTATCACTTATACGACCAATACCGGCGCAACAGCGACTTTAACTATCACAGTAACACCAGAACAAGATCCTGCGACAATCTCTCCAATAAATGATGCGGGTATCGTGACAGAAGACGGCGCTTCGGATACAGATCCTTCAACTGTTGAAGTCGTTTCAGGCTCATTACAGATCAACGATCCTGATGCTGGCGAAGCCCTGTTCCAGGTACAAACCAATGTCGCCGATGGCAACTACGGCACCTTCTCGATTGATGAGAGCGGTAACTGGAGCTACACGCTAAACAACAGCCACATCGACGTGCAGTCACTCAAAGAAGGCGAAACCTTAACTCGCACTATCACGGTGACATCGCTTGATGGCTCGGCCTC
The DNA here is from genome assembly GCF_019931735.1 of Shewanella inventionis. Classification (NCBI taxonomy): domain Bacteria; kingdom Pseudomonadati; phylum Pseudomonadota; class Gammaproteobacteria; order Alteromonadales; family Shewanellaceae; genus Shewanella; species Shewanella inventionis. Next base: position 4,725,555 of record NZ_CP082926.1, read on the forward strand.
GCACGATGTGGTGATTACCATTGTCGGCGCCAACGATCCGGCTGACATCAGCGTGACCCCAGGTAACCCTGATTCAGACAAAGGCACAGTCACCGAAGACGGCAGCTCAGACACTGATGCCGCAACCGTTGAAACGGTCACGGGCAAGTTAGATGTCACTGATGTCGACAACGGCGAAGCCCTGTTACAGGTACAAACCAATGTTGCCGATGGCAACTACGGCACCTTCTCGATTGATGAGAGCGGTAACTGGAACTACACGCTAAACAACAGCCACATCGACGTGCAGTCACTCAAAGAAGGCGAAACCTTAACTCGCACTATCACGGTGACATCGCTTGATGGCTCGGCCTCGCACGATGTGGTGATTACCATCGTCGGCGCCAACGATCCGGCTGACATCAGCGTGACCCCAGGTAACCCTGATTCAGACAAAGGCACAGTCACCGAAGACGGCAGCTCAGACACTGATGCCGCAACCGTTGAAACGGTCACGGGCAAGTTAGATGTCACTGATGTCGACAACGGCGAAGCCCTGTTCCAGGTACAAACCAATGTCGCCGATGGCAACTACGGCACCTTCTCGATTGATGAGAGCGGTAACTGGAACTACACGCTAAACAACAGCCACATCGACGTGCAGTCACTCAAAGAAGGCGAAACCTTAACTCGCACTATCACGGTGACATCGCTTGATGGCTCGGCCTCGCACGATGTGGTGATTACCATCGTCGGCGCCAACGATCCGGCTGACATCAGCGTGACCCCAGGTAACCCTGATTCAGACAAAGGCACAGTCACCGAAGACGGCAGCTCAGACACTGATGCCGCAACCGTTGAAACGGTCACGGGCAAGTTAGATGTCACTGATGTCGACAACGGCGAAGCCCTGTTACAGGTACAAACCAATGTTGCCGATGGCAACTACGGCACCTTCTCGATTGATGAGAGCGGTAACTGGAGCTACACGCTAAACAACAGCCACATCGACGTGCAGTCACTCAAAGAAGGCGAAACCTTAACTCGCACTATCACGGTGACATCGCTTGATGGCTCGGCCTCGCACGATGTGGTGATTACCATTGTCGGCGCCAACGATCCGGCTGACATCAGCGTGACCCCAGGTAACCCTGATTCAGACAAAGGCACAGTCACCGAAGACGGCAGCTCAGACACTGATGCCGCAACCGTTGAAACGGTCACGGGCAAGTTAGATGTCACTGATGTCGACAACGGCGAAGCCCTGTTACAGGTACAAACCAATGTTGCCGATGGCAACTACGGCACCTTCTCGATTGATGAGAGCGGTAACTGGAGCTACACGCTAAACAACAGCCACATCGACGTGCAGTCACTCAAAGAAGGCGAAACCTTAACTCGCACTATCACGGTGACATCGCTTGATGGCTCGGCCTCGCACGATGTGGTGATTACCATTGTCGGCGCCAACGATCCGGCTGACATCAGCGTGACCCCAGGTAACCCTGATTCAGACAAAGGCACAGTCACCGAAGACGGCAGCTCAGACACTGATGCCGCAACCGTTGAAACGGTCACGGGCAAGTTAGATGTCACTGATGTCGACAACGGCGAAGCCCTGTTACAGGTACAAACCAATGTTGCCGATGGCAACTACGGCACCTTCTCGATTGATGAGAGCGGTAACTGGAGCTACACGCTAAACAACAGCCACATCGACGTGCAGTCACTCAAAGAAGGCGAAACCTTAACTCGCACTATCACGGTGACATCGCTTGATGGCTCGGCCTCGCACGATGTGGTGATTACCATTGTCGGCGCCAACGATCCGGCTGACATCAGCGTGACCCCAGGTAACCCTGATTCAGACAAAGGCACAGTCACCGAAGACGGCAGCTCAGACACTGATGCCGCAACCGTTGAAACGGTCACGGGCAAGTTAGATGTCACTGATGTCGACAACGGCGAAGCCCTGTTACAGGTACAAACCAATGTTGCCGATGGCAACTACGGCACCTTCTCGATTGATGAGAGCGGTAACTGGAACTACACGCTAAACAACAGCCACATCGACGTGCAGTCACTCAAAGAAGGCGAAACCTTAACTCGCACTATCACGGTGACATCGCTTGATGGCTCGGCCTCGCACGATGTGGTGATTACCATCGTCGGCGCCAACGATCCGGCTGACATCAGCGTGACCCCAGGTAACCCTGATTCAGACAAAGGCACAGTCACCGAAGACGGCAGCTCAGACACTGATGCCGCAACCGTTGAAACGGTCACGGGCAAGTTAGATGTCACTGATGTCGACAACGGCGAAGCCCTGTTCCAGGTACAAACCAATGTTGCCGATGGCAACTACGGCACCTTCTCGATTGATGAGAGCGGTAACTGGAGCTACACGCTAAACAACAGCCACATCGACGTGCAGTCACTCAAAGAAGGCGAAACCTTAACTCGCACTATCACGGTGACATCGCTTGATGGCTCGGCCTCGCACGATGTGGTGATTACCATCGTCGGCGCCAACGATCCGGCTGACATCAGCGTGACCCCAGGTAACCCTGATTCAGACAAAGGCACAGTCACCGAAGACGGCAGCTCAGACACTGATGCCGCAACCGTTGAAACGGTCACGGGCAAGTTAGATGTCACTGATGTCGACAACGGCGAAGCCCTGTTCCAGGTACAAACCAATGTCGCCGATGGCAACTACGGCACCTTCTCGATTGATGAGAGCGGTAACTGGAACTACACGCTAAACAACAGCCACATCGACGTGCAGTCACTCAAAGAAGGCGAAACCTTAACTCGCACTATCACGGTGACATCGCTTGATGGCTCGGCCTCGCACGATGTGGTGATTACCATCGTCGGCGCCAACGATCCGGCTGACATCAGCGTGACCCCAGGTAACCCTGATTCAGACAAAGGCACAGTCACCGAAGACGGCAGCTCAGACACTGATGCCGCAACCGTTGAAACGGTCACGGGCAAGTTAGATGTCACTGATGTCGACAACGGCGAAGCCCTGTTACAGGTACAAACCAATGTTGCCGATGGCAACTACGGCACCTTCTCGATTGATGAGAGCGGTAACTGGAGCTACACGCTAAACAACAGCCACATCGACGTGCAGTCACTCAAAGAAGGCGAAACCTTAACTCGCACTATCACGGTGACATCGCTTGATGGCTCGGCCTCGCACGATGTGGTGATTACCATTGTCGGCGCCAACGATCCGGCTGACATCAGCGTGACCCCAGGTAACCCTGATTCAGACAAAGGCACAGTCACCGAAGACGGCAGCTCAGACACTGATGCCGCAACCGTTGAAACGGTCACGGGCAAGTTAGATGTCACTGATGTCGACAACGGCGAAGCCCTGTTCCAGGTACAAACCAATGTCGCCGATGGCAACTACGGCACCTTCTCGATTGATGAGAGCGGTAACTGGAACTACACGCTAAACAACAGCCACATCGACGTGCAGTCACTCAAAGAAGGCGAAACCTTAACTCGCACTATCACGGTGACATCGCTTGATGGCTCGGCCTCGCACGATGTGGTGATTACCATTGTCGGCGCCAACGATCCGGCTGACATCAGCGTGACCCCAGGTAACCCTGATTCAGACAAAGGCACAGTCACCGAAGACGGCAGCTCAGACACTGATGCCGCAACCGTTGAAACGGTCACGGGCAAGTTAGATGTCACTGATGTCGACAACGGCGAAGCCCTGTTCCAGGTACAAACCAATGTCGCCGATGGCAACTACGGCACCTTCTCGATTGATGAGAGCGGTAACTGGAGCTACACGCTAAACAACAGCCACATCGACGTGCAGTCACTCAAAGAAGGCGAAACCTTAACTCGCACTATCACGGTGACATCGCTTGATGGCTCGGCCTCGCACGATGTGGTGATTACCATCGTCGGCGCCAACGATCCGGCTGACATCAGCGTGACCCCAGGTAACCCTGATTCAGACAAAGGCACAGTCACCGAAGACGGCAGCTCAGACACTGATGCCGCAACCGTTGAAACGGTCACGGGCAAGTTAGATGTCACTGATGTCGACAACGGCGAAGCCCTGTTCCAGGTACAAACCAATGTTGCCGATGGCAACTACGGCACCTTCTCGATTGATGAGAGCGGTAACTGGAACTACACGCTAAACAACAGCCACATCGACGTGCAGTCACTCAAAGAAGGCGAAACCTTAACTCGCACTATCACGGTGACATCGCTTGATGGCTCGGCCTCGCACGATGTGGTGATTACCATTGTCGGCGCCAACGATCCGGCTGACATCAGCGTGACCCCAGGTAACCCTGATTCAGACAAAGGCACAGTCACCGAAGACGGCAGCTCAGACACTGATGCCGCAACCGTTGAAACGGTCACGGGCAAGTTAGATGTCACTGATGTCGACAACGGCGAAGCCCTGTTACAGGTACAAACCAATGTTGCCGATGGCAACTACGGCACCTTCTCGATTGATGAGAGCGGTAACTGGAACTACACGCTAAACAACAGCCACATCGACGTGCAGTCACTCAAAGAAGGCGAAACCTTAACTCGCACTATCACGGTGACATCGCTTGATGGCTCGGCCTCGCACGATGTGGTGATTACCATCGTCGGCGCCAACGATCCGGCTGACATCAGCGTGACCCCAGGTAACCCTGATTCAGACAAAGGCACAGTCACCGAAGACGGCAGCTCAGACACTGATGCCGCAACCGTTGAAACGGTCACGGGCAAGTTAGATGTCACTGATGTCGACAACGGCGAAGCCCTGTTCCAGGTACAAACCAATGTCGCCGATGGCAACTACGGCACCTTCTCGATTGATGAGAGCGGTAACTGGAACTACACGCTAAACAACAGCCACATCGACGTGCAGTCACTCAAAGAAGGCGAAACCTTAACTCGCACTATCACGGTGACATCGCTTGATGGCTCGGCCTCGCACGATGTGGTGATTACCATCGTCGGCGCCAACGATCCGGCTGACATCAGCGTGACCCCAGGTAACCCTGATTCAGACAAAGGCACAGTCACCGAAGACGGCAGCTCAGACACTGATGCCGCAACCGTTGAAACGGTCACGGGCAAGTTAGATGTCACTGATGTCGACAACGGCGAAGCCCTGTTACAGGTACAAACCAATGTTGCCGATGGCAACTACGGCACCTTCTCGATTGATGAGAGCGGTAACTGGAGCTACACGCTAAACAACAGCCACATCGACGTGCAGTCACTCAAAGAAGGCGAAACCTTAACTCGCACTATCACGGTGACATCGCTTGATGGCTCGGCCTCGCACGATGTGGTGATTACCATTGTCGGCGCCAACGATCCGGCTGACATCAGCGTGACCCCAGGTAACCCTGATTCAGACAAAGGCACAGTCACCGAAGACGGCAGCTCAGACACTGATGCCGCAACCGTTGAAACGGTCACGGGCAAGTTAGATGTCACTGATGTCGACAACGGCGAAGCCCTGTTACAGGTACAAACCAATGTTGCCGATGGCAACTACGGCACCTTCTCGATTGATGAGAGCGGTAACTGGAGCTACACGCTAAACAACAGCCACATCGACGTGCAGTCACTCAAAGAAGGCGAAACCTTAACTCGCACTATCACGGTGACATCGCTTGATGGCTCGGCCTCGCACGATGTGGTGATTACCATTGTCGGCGCCAACGATCCGGCTGACATCAGCGTGACCCCAGGTAACCCTGATTCAGACAAAGGCACAGTCACCGAAGACGGCAGCTCAGACACTGATGCCGCAACCGTTGAAACGGTCACGGGCAAGTTAGATGTCACTGATGTCGACAACGGCGAAGCCCTGTTACAGGTACAAACCAATGTTGCCGATGGCAACTACGGCACCTTCTCGATTGATGAGAGCGGTAACTGGAGCTACACGCTAAACAACAGCCACATCGACGTGCAGTCACTCAAAGAAGGCGAAACCTTAACTCGCACTATCACGGTGACATCGCTTGATGGCTCGGCCTCGCACGATGTGGTGATTACCATTGTCGGCGCCAACGATCCGGCTGACATCAGCGTGACCCCAGGTAACCCTGATTCAGACAAAGGCACAGTCACCGAAGACGGCAGCTCAGACACTGATGCCGCAACCGTTGAAACGGTCACGGGCAAGTTAGATGTCACTGATGTCGACAACGGCGAAGCCCTGTTCCAGGTACAAACCAATGTCGCCGATGGCAACTACGGCACCTTCTCGATTGATGAGAGCGGTAACTGGAGCTACACGCTAAACAACAGCCACATCGACGTGCAGTCACTCAAAGAAGGCGAAACCTTAACTCGCACTATCACGGTGACATCGCTTGATGGCTCGGCCTCGCACGATGTGGTGATTACCATTGTCGGCGCCAACGATCCGGCTGACATCAGCGTGACCCCAGGTAACCCTGATTCAGACAAAGGCACAGTCACCGAAGACGGCAGCTCAGACACTGATGCCGCAACCGTTGAAACGGTCACGGGCAAGTTAGATGTCACTGATGTCGACAACGGCGAAGCCCTGTTCCAGGTACAAACCAATGTTGCCGATGGCAACTACGGCACCTTCTCGATTGATGAGAGCGGTAACTGGAGCTACACGCTAAACAACAGCCACATCGACGTGCAGTCACTCAAAGAAGGCGAAACCTTAACTCGCACTATCACGGTGACATCGCTTGATGGCTCGGCCTCGCACGATGTGGTGATTACCATTGTCGGCGCCAACGATGGCCCTGAATTCCGTTCAGGTACAGATACAGTTAATGGCCCAGCTAATAATGATGTTTATGACTTTAACAATGTTACTGAAGGTAGTCCCGCAGGGACTGTTGTAGGACAGGTTGTTGCTGACGATATCGATGGAGATCAATTAACTTATAGTTTTGCAAATGGTACACAAACCTTTGGTGTATTCACAATTAATGCACTTACAGGTGTCATTACCCTGAACCAGACCATAGATGATGTGGATTTAGGAACTTACGCATTAGAAATTTTAGTTTCTGATCCAAATGGCGCTTCAGATTCTGCGTTAGTAAACGTCAAGTTAACAAACGTCGACGATCCCACCAACGCGGTTAATGACACAAAAACTGTGGCAGAAGACACTGTCGCTACCGGTAACGTATTGGCGAACGACACTGACATTGATTCAACCTTGTCGGTATCAACCTTCACGATTGCAGGGTCAAACACCGTGTACACCGCGGGCAGCACCGTTGTGACGCTCACTAACGGCACCTTACAGTTATTGGCGAACGGTAATTACACCTTCACGCCAAATGCCAACTGGAACGGCGATGTACCGGTCATTACCTACACCACCAACACAGGTGCAACGGCGACCTTGACCATTAAGGTCACCCCTGTCGACGATGCGACCAACGCGGTTAATGACACAAAAACAGTGGCAGAAGACACCGTTGCTACCGGTAACGTATTGGCGAACGACACTGACATTGATTCAACCTTGTCGGTATCAACCTTCACGATTGCAGGGTCAAACACCGTGTACACCGCGGGCAGCACCGTTGTGACACTCACTAACGGCACCTTACAGTTATTGGCGAACGGTAATTACACCTTCACGCCAAATGCCAACTGGAACGGCGATGTACCGGTCATTACCTACACCACCAACACAGGTGCAACGGCGACCTTGACCATTAAGGTCACCCCTGTCGACGATGCGACCAACGCGGTTAATGACACAAAAACAGTGGCAGAAGACACCGTTGCTACCGGTAACGTATTGGCGAACGACACTGACATTGATTCAACCTTGTCGGTATCAACCTTCACGATTGCAGGGTCAAACACCGTTTACACCGCGGGCAGCACCGTTGTGACACTCACTAACGGCACCTTACAGTTATTGGCGAACGGTAATTACACCTTCACGCCAAATGCCAACTGGAACGGCGATGTACCGGTCATTACCTACACCACCAACACAGGTGCAACGGCGGCCTTGACCATTAAGGTCACCCCTGTCGACGATGCGACCAACGCGGTTAATGACACAAAAACAGTGGCAGAAGACACCGTCGCTACCGGTAACGTATTGGCGAACGACACTGACATTGATTCAACCTTGTCGGTATCAACCTTCACGATTGCAGGGTCAAACACCGTGTACACCGCGGGCAGCACCGTTGTGACACTCACTAACGGCACCTTACAGTTATTGGCGAACGGTAATTACACCTTCACGCCAAATGCCAACTGGAACGGCGATGTACCGGTCATTACCTACACCACCAACACAGGTGCAACGGCGACCTTGACCATTAAGGTCACCCCTGTCGACGATGCGACCAACGCGGTTAATGACACAAAAACAGTGGCAGAAGACACCGTTGCTACCGGTAACGTATTGGCGAACGACACTGACATTGATTCAACCTTGTCGGTATCAACCTTCACGATTGCAGGGTCAAACACCGTGTACACCGCGGGCAGCACCGTTGTGACACTCACTAACGGCACCTTACAGTTATTGGCGAACGGTAATTACACCTTCACGCCAAATGCCAACTGGAACGGCGATGTACCGGTCATTACCTACACCACCAACACAGGTGCAACGGCGACCTTGACCATTAAGGTCACCCCTGTCGACGATGCGACCAACGCGGTTAATGACACAAAAACAGTGGCAGAAGACACCGTCGCTACCGGTAACGTATTGGCGAACGACACTGACATTGATTCAACCTTGTCGGTATCAACCTTCACGATTGCAGGGTCAAACACCGTTTACACCGCGGGCAGCACCGTTGTGACACTCACTAACGGCACCTTACAGTTATTGGCGAACGGTAATTACACCTTCACGCCAAATGCCAACTGGAACGGCGATGTACCGGTCATTACCTACACCACCAACACAGGTGCAACGGCGACCTTGACCATTAAGGTCACCCCTGTCGACGATGCGACCAACGCGGTTAATGACACAAAAACAGTGGCAGAAGACACCGTCGCTACCGGTAACGTATTGGCGAACGACACTGACATTGATTCAACCTTGTCGGTATCAACCTTCACGATTGCAGGGTCAAACACCGTGTACACCGCGGGCAGCACCGTTGTGACACTCACTAACGGCACCTTACAGTTATTGGCGAACGGTAATTACACCTTCACGCCAAATGCCAACTGGAACGGCGATGTACCGGTCATTACCTACACCACCAACACAGGTGCAACGGCGACCTTGACCATTAAGGTCACCCCTGTCGACGATGCGACCAACGCGGTTAATGACACAAAAACAGTGGCAGAAGACACCGTTGCTACCGGTAACGTATTGGCGAACGACACTGACATTGATTCAACCTTGTCGGTATCAACCTTCACGATTGCAGGGTCAAACACCGTTTACACCGCGGGCAGCACCGTTGTGACACTCACTAACGGCACCTTACAGTTATTGGCGAACGGTAATTACACCTTCACGCCAAATGCCAACTGGAACGGCGATGTACCGGTCATTACCTACACCACCAACACAGGTGCAACGGCGACCTTGACCATTAAGGTCACCCCTGTCGACGATGCGACCAACGCGGTTAATGACACAAAAACAGTGGCAGAAGACACCGTCGCTACCGGTAACGTATTGGCGAACGACACTGACATTGATTCAACCTTGTCGGTATCAACCTTCACGATTGCAGGGTCAAACACCGTGTACACCGCGGGCAGCACCGTTGTGACACTCACTAACGGCACCTTACAGTTATTGGCGAACGGTAATTACACCTTCACGCCAAATGCCAACTGGAACGGCGATGTACCGGTCATTACCTACACCACCAACACAGGTGCAACGGCGACCTTGACCATTAAGGTCACCCCTGTCGACGATGCGACCAACGCGGTTAATGACACAAAAACAGTGGCAGAAGACACCGTCGCTACCGGTAACGTATTGGCGAACGACACTGACATTGATTCAACCTTGTCGGTATCAACCTTCACGATTGCAGGGTCAAACACCGTGTACACCGCGGGCAGCACCGTTGTGACACTCACTAACGGCACCTTACAGTTATTGGCGAACGGTAATTACACCTTCACGCCAAATGCCAACTGGAACGGCGATGTACCGGTCATTACCTACACCACCAACACAGGTGCAACGGCGACCTTGACCATTAAGGTCACCCCTGTCGACGATGCGACCAACGCGGTTAATGACACAAAAACAGTGGCAGAAGACACCGTCGCTACCGGTAACGTATTGGCGAACGACACTGACATTGATTCAACCTTGTCGGTATCAACCTTCACGATTGCAGGGTCAAACACTGTGTACACCGCGGGCAGTACCGTTGTGACACTCACTAACGGCACCTTACAGTTATTGGCGAACGGTAATTACACCTTCACGCCAAATGCCAACTGGAACGGCGATGTACCGGTCATTACCTACACCACCAACACAGGTGCAACGGCGACCTTGACCATTAAGGTCACCCCTGTCGACGATGCGACCAACGCGGTTAATGACACAAAAACAGTGGCAGAAGACACCGTTGCTACCGGTAACGTATTGGCGAACGACACTGACATTGATTCAACCTTGTCGGTATCAACCTTCACGATTGCAGGGTCAAACACCGTTTACACCGCGGGCAGCACCGTTGTGACACTCACTAACGGCACCTTACAGTTATTGGCGAACGGTAATTACACCTTCACGCCAAATGCCAACTGGAACGGCGATGTACCGGTCATTACCTACACCACCAACACAGGTGCAACGGCGACCTTGACCATTAAGGTCACCCCTGTCGACGATGCGACCAACGCGGTTAATGACACAAAAACAGTGGCAGAAGACACCGTCGCTACCGGTAACGTATTGGCGAACGACACTGACATTGATTCAACCTTGTCGGTATCAACCTTCACGATTGCAGGGTCAAACACCGTGTACACCGCGGGCAGTACCGTTGTGACACTCACTAACGGCACCTTACAGTTATTGGCGAACGGTAATTACACCTTCACGCCAAATGCCAACTGGAACGGCGATGTACCGGTCATTACCTACACCACCAACACAGGTGCAACGGCGACCTTGACCATTAAGGTCACCCCTGTCGACGATGCGACCAACGCGGTTAATGACACAAAAACAGTGGCTGAAGACACCGTCGCTACCGGTAACGTATTGGCGAACGACACTGACATTGATTCAACCTTGTCGGTATCAACCTTCACGATTGCAGGGTCAAACACTGTGTACACCGCGGGCAGCACCGTTGTGACGCTCACTAACGGCACCTTACAGTTATTGGCGAACGGTAATTACACCTTCACGCCAAATGCCAACTGGAACGGCGATGTACCGGTCATTACCTACACCACCAACACAGGTGCAACGGCGACCTTGACCATTAAGGTCACTCCCGTGAACGATGCTCCAGTCATCAACGATTACACAGATACCATTAACGACTCTATTGCTGATGGAACGGTTGTATATAACGTTAATGATGCAAATACGGGGATCGACAAAGATATTGATGGTGATGCACTTACATATTCATTTGTACATTCAAATGGGTCTCAAAGCTTAATCAGCGAAGATGGTGCGTTTGTAATTGACGCTCAAACAGGTGTTATTTCTGTTAATGACACGACAAAAATAGATTATGACAATGGCAGCCAAATTCAATTAACCGTTAGCACAACAGATGGTAGTTTGTCAGATACTGCATTAGTTACTTTCAATTTAAACAACGTTGAAGCCAATGACGATATACCTGGCTCATCGTATAGCGTCACCACGGGCTCAAGTACTGGTTGGGTTATTCCTCAGTCAAATGGCGTGAATAAGATGACAATATCAGCTCGTAATGCTGATGGTTCAATGGGTGTGGTTAATATTGAAAGTAGTTCAGGTAAGCTTGGCGTTGCTGGCTCTCCTCGTCCTTCTGACCAAATTATTGGTCAAATCGAGTATGACTCAGCATCTGATACTTCTGAATCAATCGTTATTGATTTCAATGGATTAGTAAATCAAGCAACCTTTAGTGTTTCGAACATGTTCACCAATGAGAATGATGGCGAACAGGGTATTTGGAAGGCTTACTACAATGGTCAGTTAGTTGCGAGTGAAACCTTTAAGACCCTTTCAGGCGATACTGGGACATTCACTATTAATACTGGTGATATCGTCTTTGATCAATTAGTGTTCGAAGCGACTAAAACCATTAGTGAAACAAATGGCGGTGCGCCATTAAGTGACTCTTCAGATTATTTCTTGACGAGTATTACTGCCGCAGGTCCTGCGATAATGGGCACTTACCTGGTCTCTGAAGATGGGGTGTTGACAATCTCTAATGCTAGCAATGGCTTATTAAATAACGACTCTGATGCACAAGGAAATACCTTTAGCCTTACCGAAATAAATGGCAATGCTGTTACTGATGGCCAAGTCGTTATATTACCTAGTGGCGCACAATTAACTATCTATAGTGATGGTACCTATTCGTATGACACTAATGGTTCATTTGAAGCTCTTACTGCAGGTCAGCTAGCAACAGATACCTTTACCTACACGGTCACAGATCAATACGGTGCAACTGATACAGCTACCGTCACGATTAACATCGTTGGCGAATCTGAATCAGGTACTGTTTATGAGAAATACACGGGTAATCCGGGTAACGATGACATTGATGGAACTGTAAATAACGATATCATTGTCAGCGATCAACAAGGCTTACAAATCGTTGCCGGTGAAAATTACAACATCGCATTTATTTTTGATACGTCAGGTAGTATGTCTGGCGTTATCGCAGAGGCTAAAACACAGCTTGAAGCTGTCTTTAACTCATTGGCCAATAGCGCAACAGGTTCTAACAGCGGTACAGTAAATGTATTGCTAACTAACTTTGCATCTGGCTCAAATTACTCTGTATCAGTAGATATGGATGATCCTAACGCAGTCCAAACATTGCTAACAGAACTTGCGAAAATGAGTGCTACTGGTTCAACTAACTACGAAGCAGGTTTAGAGTCGGCTCTCAACTGGTTTACGAGCAGCACAGTGCTAAATAATGTTGGAAATAATATTTCTTACTTTATTACAGATGGTTCGCCAAATGCACAAACTGTAGACACTAATACTTCAACAGTATTAATGACCTATGATGCTTCGACCAGTAGCTATCTAACCTTAAGCAGTTTATTAAGTACTAATAACTATTCTAAAGGCCAATCCATTAGCATAGATGGTCAAGTTGTTGTCGACGCGAACGGTGCTGTGTATTCACCTTACACAGGCACTAAAATAGGTCAATTAAGCTTTAACAGTAATAACAGTGTTAGGAGCTTTACTGATAATGGATCAAACTCATCAAGCCAAGCCCAAGCACTGCACGCATTTAATTTACTTGCAGCCGTGTCTGAGGTTGAAGCAATCAGCTTAGCAAGTGCAAACGGTAGCACTACGGTTAATGAAGCTAACTTGTCACTATATGATACTGATGGAAATGTGCGTGCCTCTATCGACGTATCAACATTATCAAGTGTCATTATGGGTACTGAGACATTGCAATCTCAAGGTGACGATAATACAACGGGTAATCAAGGTGATGACATCATCTTTGGTGATTTAGTCCGCTTTAGTGGCTCTACCGAACAAGGCTATGTTGCATTACAAAGCTATGTTGCTGATAAAACAGGCCAAAATGCGGCAGATATTGATGTACAAGCTGTGCATGATTACATACGTACTCATGTCAATGAATTCAACATCAACAACTTAAATGACGGTGACGACATTTTAAACGGTGGTGTTGGTAATGACATACTCTTTGGCCAAGGCGGAAATGACACTATCTATGGCGGCGAAGGTAATGATGTACTTATCGGCGGTTTAGGTAATGACACACTCATTGGTGGATTAGGCAGTGACACTTTTGTGTGGTCGAACGGCGATGTCGGAACGGACACAATCACAGACTTTGAAGTAAATAATGATACGCTTCATATCAGTGATTTATTACAAGATGAGCAGAATGGTAATTTAGAAGACTACCTACAATTCTCATTCAGTGACGGCAATACCACTATCTCTATCGATGCTAATAAAGATGGTACCGTGGACCAAGTTATTGTTTTAGATGGTGTTGATCTATCGCAACAATACGGTGCAACAGCCGATGGCGTGATTATCAACGGACTATTAAATGATGGAGCCCTGATTGTCGACACACCAACGGCTAATCCTGCACCATCACCAGGAACCACACCACCTGATCTTTATGATCAATATAGTGGAAATATTATTCCTTAATAACAACACTTTGGATGCGTCGCATAGTAATATGTGACGCATCCATTGTTATTTCTAACAATAATAAATTAAGGATTCTAATTAGGTGTCTATAACTGCGTCTAACACAAACGAGCAGTGGACCATTTCGGCCTCACAACGTGTAACCGTTGATCCACTACTTGATTGCTTAGTATTACTGACAGAACACTTTGGCAGCCCTTGTTCTATTGACTCACTGGCAGCGGGTTTACCCTTGTCAGGCTCAGTTATTTCTCCAGAATTAGTACCACAAGCAGCGGCAAGAGCAGGCTTGTCTGCCAAGCTTTCACGTAAAGATTTAAATCAAATCTCAGACATATTATTGCCATGCATTTTATTATTAAAAGATAAAAAAGCATGCATATTAAGAAAAATTGATTTGGATAACGATAAGGTTATCATCCAATTACCTGAAACCAGCGGTGAAGATAAATTAACAATTGAAGAATTAGAGTCACTATATGTTGGCTATCTTTTTCTAGTTAAACAAGATTATCGCGGCGATAAAAGTTTTGATGTCCATTTGCACGACAACAGTACACACTGGTTAATGCAAAGCATTAAAGACGCAGCTCCGATATACCGAGATGCATTAATAGCGTCAGTTTTGGTTAACTTATTTGCGTTAGTGTCGCCACTGTTCATTATGAACGTCTATGACAAAGTTGTGCCCAATTTAGCATTTGAATCGCTCTGGGTATTAGCAATAGGTGCGAGCATAGCGTATCTGTTCGATTTTATTATGCGCCAACTTCGTAGCTACTTAATTGATGTCGCGGGTAAAAAAGTCGACATCATTGTCTCATCGAAACTATTTGCCAAAGCTATCGGGATCCCACTATCAAAACGCTCTCCAAGTGTTGGCGGTATGGCAAGGCAACTTGGCGAGTTCGACAGCATCAGAGAGTTTTTAACCTCCGCAACAATAACCGCCTTAGTCGACTTACCATTTGCTCTGCTATTTGTGCTGATTATTTATATTATCGCAGGTGATTTAGCGCTCATTCCAGTTTTTGGTAGCATCATTATCATCGCTGTAACCCTCTATTTGCAGCCGAAATTAAAGCAAGCAATTGAAGAGAGCAATCGTTTTTCAAGTTTAAAGCATGGCCACCTAATAGAAAGTCTAAGTGCATTAGAATCAATTAAAGCCAATGGTGCTGAAGGTTTAGTGCAAAAAAGCTGGCAGCAGATGATTGGACATACCGCCAATTGGCAACTAAAAAGTAAAAAACTATCCAATCATGTGGCTCATGTTGCTAACTTTATGGTGCAAATCACAGTCGTGTTAGTCGTCATTTTGGGCGTTTATCGGTTAGCAGACAATGAAATTTCAATGGGCGGTATTATTGCAGCAGTCATGTTATCGAGCAGAGCTATATCACCTATGGCACAACTAGCAGGGCTCATTTCTCGAGGTAACTACACAATAAGCTCTCTACGCCAACTTGACGCCATTATGGAACAAGATGATGAGTTTGAAGACAAAGGCCACCTCGTTAGTAAAGAACGCATAGTGGGTAAAATAGAAGCCGACAATATTAGTTTCAGTTTTCCAGGAAGCGAAAAACCAAGCCTTCACCCGTTGTCTCTTCGCATCAAACCTGGTGAACGCATAGCCATTATCGGTCGTAATGGTTCAGGTAAAAGTACCTTAGCTAAGTTATTAATTGGGTTATATAAACCCACACAAGGTAGCTTGCGCTATGATGGGCTAGATTCTGGACAAATACACCCAAGCGATTTACGACGCAACTTTGGCTACTTGCCTCAAGATGTCACCCTGTTTCATGGCTCAATCCGTGACAATATTCTCTTTGGATCTCGCCAAGTAACAGAACATCAATTAATGAGAGCGATTCAGCTATCTGGTGTCAATATGTTCACCAATTTAGAAGCCGAGGGGTTAGATCAGCAAGTTGGCGAAGGTGGTTTATCATTAAGTCGAGGTCAACGTCAAACTGTGGCATTGGCAAGAGCAACACTCAATGACCCGCCTATTTTATTAATGGACGAACCCACTGCAAGTTTAGATGCCAGAGCAGAAAAGCAATTCATTCGTTCAATGCAACTTGTTAGCCGCGATAGGACCTTATTACTTATCACGCACAAAATGCATTTACTCAATTTAGTGGATCGTATTATCGTTTTAGACAAAGGCCACATTATGGCCGACGGGCCTAAAGACGAAGTACTCGCCAAACTTAACTCCGGCGCAATGGCGGGAGAACAGACCAATGAGTAAACATTTAACTGCAGAAGATTTGGAAATGGTCGATGACGTATATGGAGCCATAATGACAGATGCCCCAACCGGTCATCGACTCATTATATGGTCACTCGCCGCCATGATGTTTTGCTTTATTATCTGGTCTTATTTTTCTGAATTAGACCAGGTCACCACAGGGCAAGGTAAAGTGATACCTTCATCTCAACTGCAAATCATTCAAAGTTTAGATGGCGGCATATTACAAGAAATATACGTACAAGAGGGGTTAATGGTCACTAAAGGTCAGCCGCTTGCACGTATAGATGACACTCGATTTAGATCCGATTTTGGCCAGCAAGAACAAGAAGTCTACGGCTTACAAACTAACATTATCCGTATGCGCGCAGAACTCGACAGCATCGTCATTTCTGACATGTCATCAGACTGGCGTGAACAAGTTAAAATCACAAAGCAAGAGCTGACGTTTCCCGGCACAACAATCGAAGCAGAACCAGAGTTAGTCAAAAGGCAACAACAAGAATACTCTCTACGCCTAGACAACTTAAACAACCAATTAGAGATTTTTGTTAGGCAAATCCAACAGCGCCAACAAGAAATAGAAGAGCTAGCCTCTAAAATTAATACGCTAACAACCAGCTATCAACTTGTCAGTCGCGAACTTGAACTAACACGTCCTTTGGCACGTAAAGGCATTGTACCCGAAGTTGAACTACTCAAACTTGAACGTACAGTTAACGACATACAAGGTGAGCTTCAATCATTACGGTTACTCAGACCAAAAGTCAAAGCCACAATGGATGAGGCCATTTTAAAACGCCGTGACGCTGTTTTTGCATTTACAACTGACCTGCGGGCGCAATTAAACGAGTCACAAACTAAATTATCGCGCATGAACCAGGCACAAATAGGGGCTTTTGATAAAGTCAGCAGAGCGGTAATTACGTCTCCGGTTGTTGGCACTATCAAAAAAATCTACTTTAATACTTTAGGTGGAGTTGTTCAGCCAGGTGAACAAATTATTGAGATTGTGCCATCAGAAGATAAACTACTGATAGAAACAAAAATTACACCCAAAGATATTGCGTTCCTACACCCTGGTTTACCCGCTATAGTTAAAGTAACAGCATACGATTTCACTCGTTATGGCGGGTTAAATGGAACGGTAGAACACATTAGTGCTGACACATCTCAAGATGAAGAAGGCAACAGCTTTTACATTATTAAAGTAAGAACTGAACAATCGAGTTTACTAAAAGACGATGGCACAGAGATGCCAATAATCCCTGGAATGCTCACCTCGGTGGATGTTATCACAGGGAAAAAATCAATACTTGAGTACATTTTAAATCCAATTTTAAGAGCGAAAGACACCGCCCTTAGAGAGCGCTAAGAAAAACCAGGAGGGTTTTAAATGAGCACGACTAATAATCTGCACACAAAGATAAGCGCAGTAGCACTTGCTTTGTCAGTGTTGATTGCGCCAGCCGCCTCAAGTCAATCACTTGAGCAGGCTGTTGCACATACACTAGACACCAATCCAGATTTACGGATTGCCTTTAACCGTTTTAAAGCTCGTGAAGAACAGGTTAACCAGGCGACTGCAGGCTTTCTGCCTACGGTGGATGTCTCAGCCGGTTACGGTTGGGAACAAACCGACACCCCTTCAACTCGCCGCAAAGCAGGCCAGGGTGATGTTGATGGCGATGGCGTAATAGACTTAAATCGCGGCGAAGCAGGCTTTAGCATCAAGCAAATGTTATTTGACGGTTTTTATACCAGCAGCGAAGTAGATCGCTATTCGTATGAAGCAACGGCAGATCAATGGGCTTTATTTGCTGCTGCTGAAGACATGGCGCTCGAAGTGACTAAAGTGTACCTAGACTACATCCGTAGCCAGCAAGTCTTAACGCTTTCAGAAAAAAACCTCGAAAGCCACAAAGCTATTTTTGAGCAAATCAAAGAACGCACAGACTCAGGATTAGGCTCAATTGCTGATTTATCGCAAATCACGGGGCGTTTAGCTCGTGCGAACGCAAATGTAGTGTCAGCAAAAAATAACCTAGAAGATGCAAAAGCGGCATTTATTCGAATCGTCGAATCAGAACCAGAAAACCTAGTTCTGCCCGTACCCGATGCAGACATGCTTCCAGAAGATTTAAACAAAGGGCTCATGCTCGCAAAAACCAATCACCCAATCCTCAAGTCAGCTGAAGGTGATATTAACGCAGCTAAAAACGAGCGTAATTCTGCCAAGGCAAATTACTTTCCACAGCTAAGTTTAGAGCTTAACGGCAACTGGAATAATGACGTTGATGGCGAAGACGGTTACAGCGCGCTAAGCAGTCAAAACGTCAATGGCCACAGCAATGACTTAGTGGCCATGGTACGGGTTAAATACAACTTATTTTCAGGCGGCAAGGATTTAGCACGCGACAGAGAAACAGCGTACAAAATTAATGAAGCCAAAGAAATTCAACAACGTGCTTATCGTCAAGTTGTTGAAGGGATGTCTTTAGCCTGGAATGCCTTCGACATGCTAGCACCACAAAAGCAATATATTCGTGAGCACGTGATTGCAGCCAAACAAACACAAGTTGCCTATGTTCAACAGTTCAATTTAGGTCAACGCTCTCTTCTTGATTTACTCGACACTGAAAACGAGTTATTTGAGGCTCGTAAAGATTACCTTCAAACCGAGTATGACGAAATTGCAGCTCGTTATAGAGTGCTAAATGCCTCCGGCAGCCTACTTGACTCATTAAGAGTGACTCGCCCAGATGAATGGCGCGGTGAACGCACTTATGAGGGAGGAGTTCAATAATGAAATATTTAATGATTCTACTCGCTATGTTGGCCGCTACGGGCTGTTCAATGAACGATATTGTCGAACTCGAAAAACCAACAGAACAAAAATTTGACCTAACCGATATGGACAAGGACGGCGTTATCACTGCTCGTGAAAATTGCGCAGGCACCATATTAGGTGCAGAGGTTGATAATTATGGCTGTGGTCAAGTTAACGATATTAATGACAGACAAGATCTCAAAATTTTATTTGAAAATAATTCTGATGTCATTGAGCCACAGTATTACGACCAAATAGAAAAAGTCGCAAAAATAATGAGAAAACACCCAGAGACTAAAGCCATTATTGAAGGTCACACTAGTCTTAGAGGCAGTTACGAACTCAATTTAGCCTTGTCTCAAAAGCGTGCAAAAGCCGTTATTGATGTACTAGAAAAAACATTCGATATTAGCGCTCAGAGAATGTCTGCAGTTGGGTATAGTTTCGATAAGCCCATTGATACTAGCGGTACACCCGAAGCTGAAATGCGTAATAGACGCGTCATCGCAACAGTAACTGGTGAAGATACAATGTCAAAGATGAGATGGACTATCTATACTGTTGACGATATGGATGAATAATCGTTAAACAGGATATGGGTCATTGAGTCGTAAAGACAGGCATGTCAACGCAGCGTATTACAAAAGGGTCTGTCACAGCATTATAGTGACATCGGCCCTTTTAGTTTCATGCTTATTTGCTGCTCCAACTCAAGAGCTAAACCAACAGCAGGTTGTTTCAGCATTAACAAAACGTTACGGCGACAGGGCCGCACTAAGAGCTAATGCCTGGTTTAAGATTCTTAAAGAAGCGCAGCAACTCAGTGATATAGAAAAATTAAAGAAAGTGAATCATTTCTTTAATTTATTTAGGTTTATTGATGATAAAACTCTGTGGGGAGACTCAAACTATTGGGCGTCACCCATGGAATTTATTGGGGTTAACGGCGGTGATTGCGAAGACTTTTCAATTGCAAAATACTTCACCCTACTCCAACTAGGCGTACCGGAAGATAAGTTGCGAATCACCATGGTAAAAGCAACAACCCTAAACCAATATCACATGGTACTTGCCTATTACGAACAACCTAACTCAATACCGTTAGTGCTAGATAATTTAGATAAAGCCATTAAACCTGCCACCCAAAGAAGAGATCTTCTTCCTGTATACAGTTTTAATGGTAAACAGTTATGGTTAAACAAAGAGAAAGGTCGAGGTGTATTAGCTGGCTCATCATCACGCCTTGAAAAATGGACGGACCTTAAACTTAGATTAGGTGTAGACCGCTTACGCCAACCCAAACTCAACATGGAGTAGTAGCAACATGACACTGTTCAGGCAGATCTATGCGTTACTTTTTGCACTTTTTTTACTAACAATTGCAAGTGTGGCCTACGTACAGTTTTCAGAAACCCAAGGTTTTTTAACGAAACAAATGGAGTCTGATCTTAATAATGCCAGTAATTCATTAGGTTTAATGCTAACCCCAGTGCTTGAAGCTGGAGATACAGCTGGCGCCGAAACCTTGGTCAATGTTATTTTTGAAGGGGGCTACTACCAACAAATCAAACTGACCTGGTTAGTGGACGGTAAACAACAGGTTTGGAATAACGCGGTAAAAGTCAATAACGTGCCCCAATGGTTTATCGACCTTGGCCTATTTAAAAGCATCAACAAGCAAACAACAATTACCTCTGGCTGGCTGCAAATTGCCACGTTAGAAATAACTGCCCACCCTGGGTTTGGTTACCAAGAGCTGTGGCGTATTATCAGTGACATAATCATTCTATTTTCAATTTTATTCTTAATCGCCATCGCATTTGCACGCGTCGGCTTAAGCTGGATTTTAAAACCGCTCAATACCCTTTCGGTTCATGCACAAAAAATTGCCGAACGCCAATTTGGCCCAGATATGCAGCCACCGAAAACAAAAGAACTAAAAGAGCTCGTTAACGCATTTAATAGTATGTCTGCACAATTAAAGCAGGTATTCAATTCACTCGATGAAGAAGTATCAGCACTACGCAAAAAAAATCTGGTCGATCAAGTCTCTGGATTACCTAATAGGCAATATATGGTCAGTCGTATTAACGGCTGGCTGAGCGAGCCAAACACTGGTGCACTTTTTTTAGTCAAAATGGATTGGCTAGAAGACATACACAGTAAATTTGGTTTTCAGGTAAGGGATGAAACCATCCGTATCCTGTCAGAAAAATTACAATACCACCAAGACGAAATTGCACACTCAGTCATTGCGAGAATAGCCGCTTATGAGTTTGCATTTTTAGTAGAAGATAGCGAGCACGACCAATTAACTAAGTACTTACAAAGCCTTATTCGTACAATAAACAAAGAAATAACCAAAGCCGGCTGCAAACCTAATGAACAATTTAATATTGGTGTTGCTGAGCGCTTAGGTCAAATGACAGTATCAGATATGATGGCACAAGCAGACAACGCGTTGCAGCAATCAATTAAAGAAGCCAAAGTATTCCACTGGTTTGAAAATAGTCAAAAGCAATTGTTTACACGTGAAGAGTGGCGCACCAACCTAGGGTATGCCATTCAACATAAAAAATTCCAGTTCCGCTGGCAACCAATCCAATTAAGCGCCAAAAACGAAGTATGTCAACGTGAACTATATTGCCAATTACAAATAGCAGACACAACACTTCATGCTGGCCAATTCATGCCTTATATTGAGCTGCTGTCACTAGGCACCCTATTGGATAGATGCCTCATCGAAACCGTCAATGAGCACAGATTACTTGAGCGCAACTACGAAAGAGTCGCAATAAATTTAACCAATCAAAGTATTAGCGATAATGATTTTCATATGTGGCTTAAGCAATTTTTAAGGGCAAACAAATACCCTGAGCGGATTTGCTTCGAAATCCCAGAAGCCAGTGTATACAGTGATTTAGAGTCGTGTGAGAACTTATGTAAGGTTATTCGCGATTGCGGAGCACACTTTGGTATAGATCACTTTGGACGTCAATTTGGTTCAATGGCTTACTTACAAAGCCTAAGACCACACTACGTCAAACTAGACCAATCGTTTGCTTACATTGATGAAAATCAACATAATAGTGAGCTATGCCGAGCCCTAATTAACGTTGCCAAAGGCTTAGATATTCAAGTTATCGTGACTGGCATTCAAGACGATCAACAGCTCAGTCGCTTTACCGAGCTTAGAGTCGATGCCTACCAAGGCTTTATCTCGCCGCCGGTCAATGTAAAGCTATAACGACTTAGCGACATACCCAATAAAAACCACTCTACGGAGTGGTTTTTTATTGGGGAACAATACTCTTATTGATGACTGATAAACATAGCAGAGTCATCAGACATACATATAAAGAAGCGTAACTCATATCAAAAATGAAAACAAAAAGTACCAAATAATGAAAACAAAAAAGCCACTCATTTGAGTGGCTTTTTTGTTAGATTGGTCGGTGATAGAGGATTCGAACCTCTGACCCTCTGCTCCCAAAGCAGATGCGCTACCGGGCTGCGCTAATCACCGAAATATACTTTAAACTGTGCAGTAAACCAATTAATCAAGTTAACCTGTTCACTTAAATGTGGTCGGTGATAGAGGATTCGAACCTCTGACCCTCTCGTCCCAAACGAGATGCGCTACCGGGCTGCGCTAATCACCGAAAATAAAAATTTTGATTGAATGGGGTGACTGATGGGGCTCGAACCCACGACAACCGGAATCACAATCCGGGACTCTACCAACTGAGCTACAATCACCACTGACTTTCAATCTACTAACCAATACAACATAACCACTGCTTACGGAATGGTGCGCCCAGAAGGATTCGAACCTTCGGCCTTACCCTCCGGAGGGGTACGCTCTATCCAGCTGAGCTATGGGCGCTCGCCTTGGTTAGCGACGCATATAGTAGGGATAAATTACCCTCACGTCTAGCACTGATTTACTTTTTTTAACTGACTGATTAACTTTTGACTCATTTTAGAAAGTAAAATGTGCAATCAGGATAGTTATTAACTTTATACTTACAATAAATTCGCTTGGATCACATTTATATTTATGGTAATTATAATGATTGTTCAAAAATATTTGTGCACATTATTAATAGGATAACGCCAGCTCGGGATATGGATACCAATTTAAGTCACCCAACAACATCTCCACGAGTAGAGCACCTACAAAAAAGGATTGCTCGGTTAAAGCGTTTGGCTAAAAAATATAAACGTTCCGAGATCATTCAAAATGCGCTGTTGGGCATATCTAATATTGCCACCCAGGTAACCTCATTAGATGATTTTTATCAACGAGTACATTTACACCTGCAACAACTTATACCCGCTGAAAATTTCTTTATTGCATCACGCAATCTTAAAACGGGATTAACCAGCTTACCTTTTTTTGCAGACCAACAAGATTCTCACCCAACAGAGTTATACCCAGATCAAGAAATTTCATCTTTATTAAATAGTGGTTTAACCGGATACGTTCTGAGAAAAGGTGAACCGTTATTATGTGACGATAAAAAATTTAATGAGCTCATCGCCAGTGGCGACATTAAAAGTTTAGGCTCACCCAGCCATCAATGGCTTGGAGTGCCAATTAAAAACCAAGATGTAGTCAGTGGTGTATTAGTGGTTCAAAGCTATAACGAAGCCAACACCTATGGCGAGCTTGAACTCGAGTTAATGGGCTTTATTTGTCACCATATTTCTGGGGTTATGGAGCGACTTGAGCATCATGAGCAACTAGAACAAGCTATCACAGAGCGCACAAAAGAACTTAGCCAAGCTTATGATAAAGTTAAAATTGAAGTTCAAGAACGTGTTAAAGCCGAAAAACTACAAAAAGCGTTATTCGAAATTGCCGATTTATCTGCTTCAAATGTATTACAACAAGATTTCTACAAGCGCATTCACGCAATTCTCAGTCAGTTAATTCCAGCGCAAAATTGTTTTATTTCATTAATAGACGACCACAACATGTTGTCTTTCCCATTTTATGTATCTCAAATGGCGGCAGAATATCCAGCATCGCGACCAATGCAAGATGGCTTAACCGAATATATATTACGCCATAAGCTACCACGGTTATTATCAGCAAATGACATTGCCCAAATGGTGGTTAATGGTGATATATATTCAAAATCACCAGAGTTAAACAAAACTCAACGTATGTATCAATGGATAGGTATTCCGCTGCTGATTAATGGCGACATTGCCGGGGCATTAACTATTTACAGCCTTAATGATGAGCACATTTATCAACTAAAAGATTTAGAGCTGCTCACTTTTGTATCGCAGCATATTGCCAACGCGATTGAACGTAAACAAGCGGTTGAGACACTCAAAAACAGCCACGAATTATTAGAAGACAAAGTCATTGAACGGACTCGTGCGCTCGCTGAACTGAACAACAGCTTGCAACAAGAAATACAACAACGTCGAAAAATTGAAGATCAACTGGTTCATGACGCACAACACGATGGCCTAACCGGATTGCCTAATCGTAGCTACTTAATGGAACGATTATCACAAGCATTAAAGCATCTTCGCCGCCATGGATTAGACCAATTTGCTTTATTATTTATCGATTTAGATCGCTTTAAACTCATAAACGACTCATTTGGTCATTTAGAAGGAGACCGTTTCTTAATAGAAACTGCTCAGCGGCTAAAATCATGTGTGCGCGACAATGACACACTGGCTAGAATGGGCGGCGATGAATTTGTTATTTTGCTTGACTCTATAAGTTCCACTCAAGATGCTGTCGACGTCAGCGAGCGCATATTACAAGCCATATCTAAACCCTACCAACTCGCTAAACAAGAGTTTATTTCAGGTGCCAGCATCGGTATTGCTTTTAGTGGCCGCAATAAGCTAGTGACGAGTGAGTCAATACTGCGTGACGCAGACGCAGCGATGTATCAGGCAAAAGCTAACGGCAAAGGTTGCTATGTTATTTTTGATGATCACCTCAGTGCTCAATCAAAACAACAACATGAACTTGAAGTCGACTTTAAACAGGCCCTTGAACAACAACAATTTGATATTGATTATGTAGAAGTAGTTGATTTTACTACAGGCGAAATCATTGCAATTGAACCCAACATTGAATGGCGACATCCGTTACACGGTAAAATAGAACACGCTAAAATGAAGCGCTTAGCGGAGCAATATCAACTTACTCTCAATTTAGATGGGTATATATTTTCTCACCTAAGCCAGAAATATCATTTACTTAAACAGCAATATCACCAAGATGTTATTTTGCACTTATCCATTAGCAGCCAACACATTAAAAATAAGTTTGTGCTACGCAATTTAAAAAACTCGATCAAAGCCAGCAATATTGAACCTAATAAGTTAATGTTGTTTTTTAATGAAAAAGCCCTGGTACAAGACACTGAAAACCACATCAATGGTTTCGATATTATCACCCAGTTAGGCGTTCACATCGGCATTGATGGTTATGGAAAGGGGTACAGCTCATTAAGTTGTCTCAGCTTTTTACCCATCACGGCACTAAAACTCGATACTGATATCAGTAAACACTTACTCAATGATAAACAGCTGCAACTGGTTAAAGCCTATCAACTGACGGCACAAACCCTTAATTTTGAAATATACGCCACAACAGTAGACACCCAACAACAGGTAAGACAATTTATCGATCTCGGATACACTCTTGGCCAGGGGCGTGCTATCAGCAAGTTATTTAACGAAAAAAAAAAGCCAACTAAATCCTGCGCCTAAATAATAATATTAGGCCTACTTTTTAAACATATCACGCAAGTTAGCAATATGACTTCTACCCGTTTCAACACGTTGCTGCTCAGTTTGTATCGGTTTTCGGTTTTCCCAAATTAAATCATCTTGGGGTAACTCAAGTAAAAAACGGCTTGGCTCGCAGCGCATAGTTTCACCAAATTGGCGACGTTCACGGCAAATCACAAACCACAACTCACGCTGTGCGCGGGTAATGCCAACATAAGCTAAACGCCTCTCTTCATCGACATTATCTTCATCAATACTCGATTGATGCGGCAAAATACGTTCTTCTACGCCAACCATAAACACAAACGGAAACTCCAGCCCTTTAGAAGCATGCAAGGTCATTAACTGTACCTGATCGCCGCCCTCATCTTCGCTATTGCGCTCCATCATGTCACGCAGGGTTAAACGCGTCACCACTTCAGGCAATGTCATGGCTTCGTCAAGTTCATCGCCTTCAAGCATTTCAGTCACCCAGCGATACAGCTCAGAGATATTCTTCATGCGCATTTCAGCGGCTTTTGCACTGGTACTGGTTTCGTATAAATAGTCTTCGTAATTAATTTTACGAATAAGCTGCTTAATGGCTTCTACTGGCTCCCCTCGCGTGGCAAGCTCGCCCGTATCGACAATAAACTGCCCAAATTGATAAAGCGAATTCACCGCAGCAGGTGCTAAATGATGATTCAGCTCGACATCAAAAATAGCCTCAAACAATGAAATATGCTTTTGATTGGCAAAATTGCCTAATCGCTCCAAAGTGGCAGGGCCAATACCACGTTTAGGTAAATTAACCACACGTAAAAATGCGTTATCGTCATCTGGATTCACCACCAAACGCAGATAAGCCATAATGTCTTTGATTTCTGCGCGCGCAAAAAATGATGTTCCACCACTTAACTTATAGGGTATACGGTTCGTCATTAGGGCGCGTTCTAATAAGCGCGACTGATGATTCCCCCGATACAAAATGGCGTAGTCGCCAAATTGAGTCCGGCCAACAAACTTGTGACGAATAATTTCAGCCACCACCCTTTCAGCCTCTTGCTCTTCGTTAGCAGCAATTAATACTCTAAGCGGCTCACCATAAGCGAGTTCACTAAATAATGCCTTGTCGTAAACATGAGGGTTGTTAGCAATTAAAATGTTTGCCGCGCGCAAAATACGTTGGCTAGAACGGTAATTCTGCTCAAGCTTAATCAGTTTTAATTTAGGAAAGTCTTTACCTAATAACACTAAGTTTTGTGGCTTAGCACCACGCCAGGAATAAATTGACTGATCGTCATCACCCACCACGGTAAATCTGGCACGCTCTCCAACTATCAATTTCACTAATTCATACTGGCTGGTGTTGGTATCTTGATATTCGTCCACCAGCAAATATTGAATGCGTGTTTGCCAACGGGTGCGCACTTCTTCGTTCATTCGCAGCAATAAGGTTGGGATTAAAATCAGGTCATCAAAATCAAGCGCGTTGTAGGCTTTCATGTGCTGCGCATAACGCTGGTACAACATGGCAAACAATTGCCCCTGCTCATCTTTTGCCAAGCTGCGCGCCTGCTGCGGTATAACCAGGCCACCTTTCCAATTTGAAATCGCCGAGGCCAGCGCTTTAATAAGGTCTTTGTCTTCGTCTAACTCATCTTGAGTCAGCTCTTTTAATAACGCAAAGGTGTCTTGGTCATCAAATAATGAAAAACCTGCTTTAAGGCCAAGCACTTTATGCTCACGCTTAATAATTTCTAACCCTAGAGTATGGAAAGTCGAAATCCACAACCCTCGCGCTTCTTTACGCCCCATAGACTGCGCCACACGCTCTTTCATTTCACGCGCAGCTTTATTGGTAAAGGTTACTGCGGCAATGTTACGCGCTTTATAGCCACATTTTTCGACCAGGTAAGCAATTTTATTAATGATTACACGTGTTTTACCGCTGCCTGCGCCCGCAAGCACTAAGCAGGGACCCGAGACATAATGTACGGCTTCATTTTGCCCTGGATTGAGTTTCATTAATATCGACACCTTACTAAATCTAAACGAAGGCGGATCATAGCAGAATCGCTAATACACAGTTAAGAAAATCACACTTTGGTTTTGGAAAAACGTTCACCTCGGTTACAATTACCTTAATATATCAGTAGGGGATCATAATGATTAATCCAAAGAAAATAGAAGAGCTCGCAAAACAACTCAGCGACAATTTACCAAGCGGTGTAAAGCAATTTGCAGGTGAGTTTGAAGAGCGTAGCCGGCAGGTATTACAAAACCAACTGATGAAACTTGACGTGGTATCGCGCGAAGAATTTGAAGTACAGCAACATGTGTTGCTTAAAACCCGTGAAAAGCTCGAAGCATTACAAGCGCAAGTTAACGAAATTGAAAAAAAGCTCGCTGAATAATCATGTCCAACAAACCATTATTCAACAAAAATGACGCTCAGTAGCGTCATTTTTTATGAACATAACCCAGAAACAACAAGCTTAACTGAGAGACTCTTGTAAAGCCCGTAAGCACAAGGCCACATTTTCACGGCGAGCACCAAAACCCATTAAGCCAATACGCCATGCTTTACCCGCTAATGCTCCTAAGCCTGCACCTATCTCAAGGTTGTACTCTTCTAACAGATGTTTACGCACAGCGGCATCATCAACACCTTCTGGAATATACACAGCGTTTAATTGTGGCAATCTCGACGCTTCATCTACTACAAATTTAAGCCCTAACTGGGTTAAACCATCACGCAATAACAGGTGCATCTTACGGTGTCTTGCCCAGGCGTGTTCTAAACCTTCATTAGCCAGTAAACGCAATGACTCGTGCAGTGCATAAAGCGCATTGACAGGTGCGGTGTGGTGGTAACTGCGTTTAGCACCGCTGTTATTACCCCAATACCCCATCACCAGTGTTTGGTCCAAAAACCAGCTTTGCACAGGCGTAGTGCGCGCTTTTAGCTTAGCAACAGCTTTAGGCGAGAAAGACACTGGCGATAACCCTGGCACGCATGAAAGGCATTTTTGGCTGCCAGAATAAATCGCATCAATGCCCCACTCATCTACCAGTAGCTCAACACCACCAAGAGATGTAACCGCATCAACAATACTGATACAGTCGTGTAATTGCGCTAACGTGCATAAGGTTTTGGCATCAGATAAGGCACCAGTAGAGGTTTCTGCATGCACAAAGGCTAAAAACTTGGCATCGGGGTTTGCCACAAGCGCGGCTTCAACTTTATCAGGGCACACGGGTTCGCCCCACTCATTGTCGACAACAACGGCAACACCACCAACACGCTCAACATTTTGGCGCATGCGCTCACCAAATACACCGTTGCGGCACACGATAACCTTTTCGCCTGGCTCAACCAAATTAACAAAACAGGTTTCCATACCGGCACTACCAGGAGCCGATACCGCTAAGGTCATTTCGTTTTTAGTTTGAAAGGCATACTGGATCAGGCTTTTTAGCTCATCCATCATGCCGACAAATAGCGGGTCTAAATGACCAATGGTAGGACGCGACTGCGCTGCAAGTACTTCTGGATATACATCAGATGGGCCAGGACCCATTAAGGTACGGCGCGGCGGCATAAAGGCTGGAATAGTTGGCACGGGTAACATCAATGTCTCCTTAAAATGAGGTCGTATACGCCTGCATATAACTACAAGCGCATGGAAAAATTTACCCTACATATAAGCAATCCATCACAATGACATAACCCAATAACGGCATTACACTTTGATGGTATTGGTATTAACCTACGAATATATTTTCGTTTTAGGCGCACTGACAATATCACACTGAGATGTTAAATCATCTCAATGTGATAATAATTTATTCACCATCAGCCCAGTGCATAGCTGATTTCATTCAACTTTTAACCACTAAACAGTTACCTTTAGCAGTGTTGAATGCTTAATGTATTTAGCTCTTTGCTCTATTTAGCTCTTAGCACTATTTAACTCTTAGCACTATTTAAGAATAACTTATAAGCTGGGCTATGAGTTTCTTCTTGATAAACAAAGTCTAAGTCCGTTAAAAACTGCGCAAAAGCGCCATCATCACTTGCCGGCACTTCAAAGCCTGCCAAAACACGGCCAAATGCAGCGCCATGATTTCGATAATGGAACAAACTTATGTTCCACTTACTTTGTAAGGTGGTTAAAAACTTCAGCAAAGCGCCAGGATGCTCAGGAAACTCAAAGCTAAATAGGCGCTCTTCTAACGGCTCAAGTGGATGACCGCCAACCATATAGCGAACATGCAGTTTAGCGGTTTCATCTTGAGAAAGATCTTGAACCTCAAAACCCTCTAACTCAAGCTTGGCGACAATTTCAGCCAGTTCTGTTTGGCCGCCCGTTAAACGAATACCGGCAAATACTACCGCCATATCTCGACTACTAAAACGATAGTTAAACTCAGTCATTGGGCGTTTTTCAAGTAGCTCACAAAAACGTAAAAAGCTGCCTGGTTTTTCAGGTACTTTAACCGCCAACACGGCTTCTTTTTGCTCACCAAGCTCACAACGCTCAGACACATAGCGAAGGCTATGAAAGTTAACATTAGCCCCACTTAATATGGCAGCGGCTTTTTTAGGCGCATCGCTACTGTCGCCCTGTAGTGCCATATATTTTTTTAAACCCGCAATTGATAACGCCCCAGCAGGCTCAGCAATGGCTCGAGTGTCTTCAAAAATATCTTTAACTGCAGCGCAAATTTCATCAGAGGTCACTGTGACCACATGATCTACGTATTCACGTGCCAGCCTAAAAGGTTCTGTGCCGATACGCTTCACCGCGACACCGTCGGCAAACAAACCGACTTGCGCTAATGTAACGGGCTCATCCGCTTCTAATGCCGCTTTTAAGCAGGCGGCATCTTCTGGCTCAACACCAATAATTTTAACTTGGGGCATAACAGCTTTGTAATACGCAGCAATCCCGGCAATTAACCCGCCACCGCCCACGGGCACAAAGACTACTTCGATGTCACGTTGCTGCTGCACCATCTCTTGGGCAATGGTGCCTTGGCCAGCAATCACGGCCTCGTCATCAAACGGCGCGATATACACACGCCCTTCAGTTGCCGATAGGTTTTTAGCATAATCATTTGCTTGATCAAAGGCTTGCCCATGCAACACCACATTACCACCAAGGCGACGCACAGCATCAACTTTAATGTCTGGTGTGGTACTTGGCATAACAATCACGGCATCAATGCCGCGGCTGGCCGCTGACATGGCTACGCCCTGAGCATGGTTACCCGCCGAGGCACACACCACGCCTTTATCGCATTCATCTTGAGTTAGCGCAGCAATCCGGTTGTAAGCACCGCGCAACTTAAATGAATGCACAGGCTGCATATCTTCACGCTTTAAGTACACCTGACAACCAAACCGAGCGGATAATTTATTCATGCTCGACAATGGCGTCACCTTCGCAACATCGTAAACCGACGACAGCAAAATTTTCTGCAAATAATAATGCGCTAAATCTAATTGAGTTTGAGACGCCAATGCCAACATACTACCCCTCCAGTTTAGTGCGATCGCGTACCGCACCTTTATCTGCACTGGTTGCTAATAGCGCATACGCTTTTAACGCTAACGATACATAACGCTCACGTGATACAGGCTTCCAACCTAATGGACCTTTGGCGTCCATTGCATCACGGCGACGTGCTAATTCGTCATCGCTCACATTCAATTGAATACTGCGTTTTGGAATATCGATCGCAATTTGATCGCCGTTTTCAATCAGTGCGATAGTACCGCCCGATGCGGCCTCTGGTGAAATATGACCAATAGATAAGCCCGATGTACCACCAGAAAAACGTCCGTCGGTAATTAGCGCACACTGAGTGCCTAAACCACGAGATTTAAGGTAAGTGGTTGGGTACAGCATTTCTTGCATACCAGGGCCGCCTTTAGGGCCTTCGTAACGGATCACCACCACATCACCTGCAACAACTTCGCCACCTAGGATTCCGCTTACAGCATCATCCTGGCTTTCATACACGCGGGCACTGCCCACAAAGGTTAAATTTGACTCATCCACACCAGCGGTTTTCACTATACAGCCATCAGTTGCCACGTTACCCGCAAGTACAGCTAGGCCACCTTCTTGACTAAACGCAAATTCACGTGCGCGGATACAGCCATTTTCGCGGTCATCATCCACACTGTCCCAGCGGCAATCTTGGCTAAAGGCTTTAGTGGTCGGAATACCAGCCGGGCCTGCGCTGAAAAACTTAATCACGGCAGGATCATTGGTTTGTTTTAGGTCGTATTTAGCTAATACAGATTTTAGGTCACCGCCGTCATCTGCTGCTACGTGTGGTACATCATTGTGCAATAACCCTGCTCTGTCTAACTCTCCCAAAATACCCATCACGCCACCAGCACGGTGCACATCTTCCATGTGGTATTTAGGGGTTGATGGTGCAACCTTACATAAATGCGGAACCAGACGTGACATACGATCGATATCAGCCATATCAAAGGCTAATTCAGCTTCTTGAGCCGCTGCCAATAAATGCAATACGGTATTAGATGAACCGCCCATGGCGATGTCTAATGCAGTTGCGTTTTCAAATGCTTTAAAAGACGCAATATTACGCGGCAATGCATTTTCATCATCATGCTTATAGTAACGCTCAGCCAGCTTCATTATTCGGCGGCCTGCTTCTAAAAATAATTCACGGCGATCGGCGTGAGTCGCCAACATCGACCCATTACCCGGTAATGACAAGCCTAAGGCTTCTGTTAAACAGTTCATTGAGTTTGCAGTAAACATACCTGAGCACGAACCACAGGTTGGACAAGCGCTGCGTTCAATTTGCTTACTGTCTGCATCGCTAACATTGGTATCCGCGCCAGCGACCATAGCATCGACTAAATCAAGCTTGATTAACTTGTCAGACAACTTAGTTTTGCCGGCTTCCATTGGGCCGCCAGACACAAAAATAACCGGAATGTTTAACCGCAGCGCAGCCATTAACATGCCGGGGGTGATTTTGTCGCAGTTTGAGATACACACTAACGCATCAGCACAATGCGCATTAACCATGTATTCAACACTGTCGGCAATCAACTCACGTGAAGGCAAGCTGTACAACATACCGCCATGTCCCATGGCGATGCCGTCGTCCACAGCTATGGTGTTAAATTCTTTAGCAATACCGCCCACTTCTTCAATCGCACTGGCAACAAGCGAGCCCATGTCTTTTAAATGCACATGCCCTGGTACAAACTGTGTAAATGAGTTGGCAATCGCAATAATTGGCTTACCAAAATCGGTTTCTTTAACTCCAGTGGCACGCCATAGTGCGCGGGCACCTGCCATGTTGCGGCCTTCGGTACTGGTTGCTGAACGTAATTTTGGCATTGCAAATATCCTTGTGTAATGTGGAGCAAGTTACCCGTGTTATCACAAGTAACGCATTAAAATGGGTAATAATGTATGTTTAGCTGTTTGCTGCGTGCCCAAGTGACACCGCTGGTATCACCTTGCATTGGGTGACATCAATTAATTTAGTGAGCTGATTACTTAACAGTTCTATTGCACGTTCAGCCTCAACCCATAATTCTACAGCCATACTAGCATCGTCATTGATGCGCATCTGCATTTGAGTGACTTTAAATCCACGGTGGCGAGTAACACGCAAAACACGCTCTAGCACTTCTGGACGTTGTTGAACGGTTATTTCAAGATTATGCATCATGTTTGCTTCTCCATTTGATCCATCATGTCACTGTTACTGGCTCCGGGTGGAACTAATGGCCATACATTAAAGGCATCATCAATCGCGACGTGCAACATGTAAGGACCACTGCTGTTAAGCATTTCATCGAGTGCTTGCTCGACTTGATCAGCATGGTTAATCGTCCGGCCAGGAATATCAAAAGCCGACGCCATTAACACAAAGTTAGGGTTGTCAGACAAGTCAGTCTCGCTGTAGCGCTCTTCAAAAAACAGCTGCTGCCACTGCTTAACCATGCCCAATTTTTGATTGTCTATCAGTAAAATTTTAACCGGCAGCTTACGACGTTTAATGGTCGTCAACTCTTGAACGTTCATCATAAACGAACCATCACCAGAGACCGTGACCACCGTAGCATCTGGGCGCGCCACCTGAGCACCAATGGCTGCTGGCAAGCCAAAGCCCATAGTGCCAAGGCCAGCGCTAGACAAATGATCTTCAGGACGACGAAACCACATATGCTGAGCAACCCACATTTGGTGTTGCCCCACATCGCACGCCACCACGCTGTCTTCAGGTAATTTATTGGCTAAACGGCGCAACATAGCTGGCGCGTAAATTAAATCACCTGGGTGTTGATAGTTCCATTGATGTTGACGCGAAAGCGTTTCTACCTCAGCTTGCCACTGACTAAACGCCAGCTTACCTTTTACAGCTTGAGTTAACGCAGGCAAGACTTGTCGAAGCTCTGCGGCAATAGCCACTTCGGCTTGGCGCAATTTACCTAACTCAGCCGCATCAATATCTAGGTGCAATACTTTGGCATTACTGGCAAAGCTGGCTAATCGCCCTGTGACTCGGTCATCAAAACGAGCACCAACAACGATTAATAAATCACACTCTTGTACAGCGAGATTTGCCCCTTTACCACCGTGCATACCTAACATGCCTAAGTATCCTTTGGTGCCGTGGGCAATACTGCCTAAGCCTTTAAGCGTTGCAACCGACGGAATACCTGTGGCATCTATAAATTCACGTAAATGTGCAACCGCACCTGCCATGCCCACACCGCCACCAACATACAACATTGGCTTACTAGCTTGTGAAAGTAATTCGATAGCCGAATCAAGCTCGCATTGGGTCGCCACTAGCTCATCAGCAACACTTTGTAGAGGTGTTTTGTACTCAAGCTCGGCAATTTGAATGTCTTTTGGGATATCAACCAATACTGGACCTGGGCGGCCTTCGGCAGCAATTTCAAATGCTTGATATAGCGTAGGGATTAAATCATTGATGTCGGTAACCATAAAACTATGTTTGGTACATGACAAAGACATACCAAGCACATCGATTTCCTGAAAAGCATCAGTGCCAATAACGGCAGTAGAGACCTGGCCAGTAATGGCCACTAACGGTACAGAATCGAGCAAGGCATCGGCTAACGAAGTGATTAAATTGGTCGCCCCAGGGCCTGAGGTTGCAAAACAAACACCGGTTTTACCACTGGCTCTTGCATAACCAACCGCGGCAAATGCCGCACCTTGTTCATGACGGCTAAGTAAATGCTCAACAGGGCTACCATAGAGCGCATCGTAAATAGGCATAATTGCCCCGCCAGGATAACCAAACACTGTGGTAACACCATGTGCTGCTAGTACTTTGATTACTGCATCCGCGCCGCGCATTTTCTGTCCTGCTTCCATAATTTTTATCTCTACTTCGTCAATGTTTTGCTTGCTCTACGTCATGTTTGGATATTTTTATTTAGCCTTAAACTAAAAAACCCCCGATCCTTTCGGAGCGGGGGTTTTGCAATCTTTGTGACTCTTAGGTCAGTCTAGTTGTCAAACGCCACCCCCGCTGTGACTTAATAATCACTACGGTAATAATCACGAGAATGAGCATGGCTGCACGGTTTAACATGTTTTAGACAGTATCCTAAGTTTCAAATATTTTTTCGTTCGCTTATGTTCAATAAACGTTACGGTATGACTAACAAGTACCATAAAAGATTTACTGAGCACAACTAAAAAATTGTCTATGTAAAAAAAATTCAGCTTCCCTGCCGAGACAATGCAAACAACAACAAAAACTTAACGCATGAGTTCAATCTAAAATTACTTTAAAACTCACTCTATCAATTTGTTTTTTCAGCGCCCCATTTAACACTCATTGGGGCGTTTCGATTGATGCCTGTCCGACAACGATACTGTATTTACAGCCAACAACTGAACAGGAACAACATCAGTTTTTTAACGCTTAGCCCGCTTCAACAATACGCTTCATGTCAGTCATGTAGCCGCGAAGCTCAGCACCAATAAACTCAACATCAGTGTGACGAATTTGCTCATTCACTTCGATTAAACGTTGGTTATCAACACCATTTGAAGACTCAGCAAGTCCAGCACCTAAATACTCAGGCGACATGGCATTCACATAGTCACGTAGCATGGGTACTGCTGCGTGGTTAAATAAATAACAACCGTACTCAGCAGTGTCAGAAATAACCACGTTCATTTCGTATAAACGTTTACGGGCAATCGTGTTAGCAATTAATGGCGTTTCATGTAACGACTCGTAATAAGCCGACTCTTCAACAATACCAGCTGCAACCATAGTATCGAAGGCTAGTTCAACACCGGCTTTGATCATCGCAACCAAGAAGATGCCTTTGTCAAAATACGTTTGCTCATCGATGTGCTCAGATGATGTTGGCGCATTTTCAAATGCCGTTTCGTTGGTTTCTGCTCTCCAACGTAGCAAGTTTGCGTCATCATTAGCCCAGTCTTCCATCATGGTGCGAGAGAACTCACCGCTGATAATGTCATCCATGTGCTTTTCAAATAGCGGTTTAAGGATTTCTTTTAGCTCTTCAGCCATATCAAACGCTTTGATTTTTGCAGGGTTTGATAAACGGTCCATCATGTTGGTAATACCGCCATGTTTAAGCGCTTCAGTAACGGTTTCCCAACCTTGCTGAATAAGCTTAGCGGCATAACCTGGCTCAACGCCATCGGCAACCATTTTCTCGTAACCTAAAATCGCACCTGTTTGTAACATGCCACATAAAATGGTTTGCTCGCCCATTAAGTCTGACTTAACTTCAGCAACAAACGACGACATTAATACACCAGCACGATCACCACCGGTTGCACTTGCATACGCTTTAGCAATCGCTAAACCATCGCCTCTTGGGTCGTTTTCTGGGTGAACAGCAATCAGTGTTGGCACACCAAAACCACGCTTATATTCTTCGCGCACTTCTGTTGCTGGACACTTAGGTGCAACCATAATGACAGTAATGTCTGAACGCACTTGCATGCCTTCTTCAACAATGTTGAAACCATGAGAATAGGCTAACGTAGAACCTTGTTTCATCAATGGCATAACGGCATTAACAACATTAGTGTGTTGCTTATCTGGCGTCAGGTTAAGCACTAAATCAGCATCAGGCACAAGTTCTTCAAATGTACCGACTTTAAAGCCGTTGTCGGTTGCTTTTTGCCAAGATGCGCGCTTTTCAGTGATAGCTTCAGGACGTAGGGCAAAAGAAATATTTAAGCCAGAGTCGCGCATGTTCAAACCTTGGTTAAGGCCTTGTGCGCCACAACCTAAAATAATAATGTTCCAATCTTTGATATATTGGCAACCGTCGCTGAACTCAGAACGTTCCATAAAGCGGCATTGTGCTAATTGAGCTAATTGTTGACGTAAATTCAGAGAGTTAAAATAGTTAGCCATCTGATACCACCTTTAAAATTTATCTATTTGGGACGCAAACTACGTTTGATATTCATTCAAACTTTGCGATTGAGTTGACTATAGCCTATCCATAGCATTGCTTAAAATGATATATTCGGCATGTGATGTTGCAAAAAATGCAACGTCGCTATTTTGATGAATTATCTTCACTTTACGGAAATACCGATTATGGACATACGCTCTCTAAAATTGTATTTGCACCTGTGTGATAGCCTGCACTTTGCTAAAACGGCAGAGCAATCGCATGTCAGTCCATCCACATTAAGTCGAGCATTACAACGCTTAGAAGATGAAGTCGGCAGTAAGTTATTTGAACGCGATAATCGCAGCGTTACCATGACCCATGCAGGATTAGAATTTAAACGCTTTGCCGAACAAACCCTGGCAGACTGGAGCCAACTGCGTAGCCGTATCGACCCTAGCCAACAGTATTTACGCGGTATTTTAAATCTATATTGCTCAGTCACCGCAGCATACAGCCATCTACCAGCTCTATTAGATCGATTTCGTCGCGACCATCCACATGTAGACATTAAACTCACAACCGGAGATCCTGCAAATGCAGTCAGCCTGATCCAAAAAAATCGCGCAGACATAGCCATCATTGCGTTACCCGAAGTGTTTCCCGATACCCTACATTTCACTCCTATAGATAAAGTGCCTATTTCGGTGATAGCACCAACCATGCAATGCCAGGTACAGCAATGGGTTAATCAGGCCAATATTGAATGGGCAAAATTACCTTACATAGTGCCTGATCACGGCCCAGGGCGAAAACGTATCGACCAATGGTTTAAGCAAATGGGAATTAAACCCAATATTTATGCACAGGTGTCGGGGCAAGAAGCCATTGTATCTATGGTGGCATTGGGGTGCGGAGTGGGCATCAGCCCTGAAGCAGTGATCCATAACAGCCCTGTACGAGATAGGATCCAAACATTAGCATCACCTGTAGACATTCCTGCATTTGAGCTGGGATGTTGCTGTAAAGAAAAACGCACCAATGATCCTATCATTAGTGCGTTTTTAGAGATTATTTGATGAACATACTTTCTTCAAGGCTTATGGCATAGGTGGAGCATCATTTTCTAAACGCGTCACCAACAATTGGTCGACTTTGTACGAGTCGATGTCGACCACCTCAAATTTATAACCCGCATAATTGACAAAGTCAGTGCGCTTCGGAATTTTGCGCAACATATACATCATAAAACCGGCAATCGTTTCGTAATTTTGGTTATGTGGAAACTCTTCAATCTGAAACGCTCGCATCACATCGGTAATAGGAGTCACCCCATCAACCAGCCAAGAATTGCCATCACGGGCAACAATTTGCTCTTCACTTTCATGTAATGACCAGGCGCCCATTACTGCACTTTGCAAATCGTTAGTGGTCACAATCCCCACCACTAATGCGTATTCATTCATAACCACAGCAAAGTCGGCACGATTATTTTTAAAATACTCCATCGACTCAGACAGGGTTAAGGTGTCAGGAATAATTAAGCAGTTGTGCACTAATGTACTGCCTTTAAGGGTAATTTTTTCTCCATTGATTACCCGAATAAGCAACTCTTTTGCATCAACAAAACCTTTGATCATATCTAACTGACCATCACACACTAAAAACTTATTGTGCGGGTTTTTAGCTATTTTTTGCTTAATGTCTTCTTCGGTGTCTTGCAGCAGAAAATACACCAAGCTTTCACGTGCTGTCATGGCCGAAGTGACAGACACCGACTGCATTTCAAACACGTTTTCCATCATTTGTTGCTCACCTTTATCCATTACACCGGCTTCTGTTCCGGCGGTCATCATGGCGTAAATATCATCGTGAGTAACTTGATCGTTGCGCGCTGTAGGCACCTGCAACAGTTTAAAAATCGCATTGGCCAGACCGTTAAAAATCCACACAAAAGGTTTTAAAACCGTAATACAAAACGCAATCGGCATCACAAAGGTAACAGCCACTTGCTCAGGGATCACCATCGCAATACGCTTTGGCATAAGATCGGCAAATAAAATAAATAACGATGTCACAGTCACAAACGAGCACATAAAGCTCAGTTGCAAGCCCCACTCATCACCTAATAACGGTAATAACAATTGCTCAAAATACGGGCGAAATGCCGACTCACCCACAATACCGCCCATAATGGCAACCGCATTTAAACCAATTTGCACCACAGTAAAAAAGCTCCCTGGATGCGCTTGTAATTTTAGGACTTTTTGCGCTCGGATATCACCTTCATCCGCCATGGTTTGCAGGCGTATTTTACGTGAGGCGGCTAAGGCAATTTCAGACATAGAAAAAAAGCAACTTATGCCTATCAGGCACAATATAATTAAGAAACTATCAGTAATAGTCATATATTCTCTTTATCCTAGGCACAAGGCACTTAGGCATAATGGGGTAGCGGTTATCGCGTTTAACACGTTAATTTTGTTTTACAACAAAAGGACAAAAATTCGGTTTGGGGCCAATTCGAGGATGATTTCGACAGGTCTCAGGGCGTTGATGGTAAATAGTGCAACGTCGGCTATGTCTATCAAGATAAAGACAATCATCATTGGCCATTCGGGCTAAGGTAAAAATAGCGGTTTTATGAGAAAAGTGCGCCACTATTTTAGCTTTTTGTAATCTTTTGGCGATAGCCTTAAGATCACCTTCTGCTTCAAATGGGTCAACCAACCCCATCCTAATCAAATCGTTAACGGTCACCTCGACCGGTAACGTGCAGCAGGTTGCTCGACAAGTATCGCAAAGATTTTTTCGATATGCTGTCCAAGTTGATAAATCATCAATATTAAAATGATTCCCCTTAGAAAACTTCACGCCGCTTTCTCCACATAAAAATAGCGCGCGTATTCTACTCAAAACACGGCAATATAACCAAGGTTTAGTTAACACAATTGAACAAATTTTGATTCATTATACCGAGCGATCCACCATAAAATCAGCAAAAAACCTCAACGCTGCTAGACTGTATTCATCCCTTCATTTGTATATTATTCAAACAAAAGGATTTGTTAATGGCAATAGCCTGTGTTTTTACTCGAGCAAGTTGTGGTGTTGAGGCACCTAAAGTCACCGTAGAAGTTCATTTAAGCAATGGTTTACCTGCTTTTAATTTAGTGGGGTTACCCGAAGCTTCAGTAAAAGAAGCCAAAGAGCGAGTCAGAAGCGCATTAATCAATGCGGGTTTTGAATTTCCCCAACGACGCATTACCGTCAACTTAGCGCCAGCTGATCTCCCAAAACAAGGAGGGCGCTATGACCTGCCGATTGCTGTCGGGATTTTAGCGGCATCCAATCAAATACCGAACAAAGCGCTTAACCAATGTGAATTTGTCGGAGAGTTAGCGCTCTCAGGCCAAGTCAGACCGTGTACCGGGCTATTACCAGCCATAATTGCTGCTCGTAACGACCAACATCATTTTTTTATGCCTATCGACAATCGCCACGAAGCAGAATTAGTAGGGTACAACCACAGCTATTTTGTCGCGCATTTACAAAATCTCGCCGCATTTTTACATGGACAAGCGCAACTGCCTTTGCTCGACACCCAGCCCGAATGGATAGACGAATCGCCAGTTACTGACAATTTATTATGCATGAGTGATGTAATTGGCCAATATCAAGCAAAGCAAGGGCTAGAAATCGCTGCAGCAGGAAATCACAACCTACTTTTTCTTGGGCCACCTGGCACAGGGAAAAGCATGTTAGCTAACCGAATTATCCCGCTGCTGCCGGCATTGACGTACGATGAAGCCATTGAGGTTGCAGCTATTCATTCTGTTGCCGGTTTGCATATTAAACCGCAAAATTTTCTTAATCGCCCTTTTCGCTCACCACACCATACATATAAGTTAATATGAATATGGAGCATTCGATAAGATAAAAAATAATGGACAAGTATTTCCTTTAAAACTTTTTGATGCACAACCTCCGCATGTACAAAAAATAGACAAAAACGATTTCAGCTGTTACATTATTGTGAAATTTAAATTGGGGAACTATTTACGTGAGAATCCATGGATTTAAATAAATTGTATGAATTACATTTAGCAGGAGAAAAGCCGAGATTGGTAGTCATACCAACTTTTAGGTTCTATCGTCCTGTACTCACAACAAGACTTATTGAAAGTTGTGATGTAATTAAGAAACTGTCATATAAGAAAAAACAAGGCAGTTTAAACACCGAAGTTTTCGCTTGCCAAAAAAAACAAAACCATACTAAATTTAATCATCTACCTATTATTCTCTTGCATGACTCAAGCCCTTGGGAAGAAGCTAATTGTTATCTTATGAGCTTAATAGAGAATACTCACAAGTTTGAGGCTTTACCTTCATACCAGCAACTCTATAGGAAAGCTCTATCTATCAAGGGTTTTTCAGAGTTCATCGTTGCAGAGAAGATTAATTTCAAAGAATGTAAATCGAGAGCAAAAAGCCCTTTACGTAGATATAGATTCATGCTGAATGAAAAGATGAAAATAAGAGAAATTTCAGCAAATACTATAAAGGTAACAATGTTGAATCTAGTTTCATTTTATCGCTATTTAATCAAAACAGAAAAAATTAAATTTCAATACCCTCCTTGGGATGAGAAGGAGAGGTATATTCAATATAGGGGACAGTCTGGTAACTATATAAATCATAGAGTAATTAGTTCTGATGTATCTCAAGTTCATGGTATTAAACACGCAAATATAAAAAATGCAGCTTTTGAAGGAAAAATTATCGACGGCGGAACTCTTCGCCCCTTAAGTATAGATGAGCAAAAAACTCTAATTTTTACACTTAAAGAAGTCGGTTCAATTGAAATGACACTTGTGCACCTTCACGGTCTTATAACTGGGGCACGAAAACAAACAATCCTAACTTATCGAAGACATCAATTTCTCAAGGAGCCCGAAGTTAATAGTAACGGTATGGTCTGCCTTTACGCTGGGCCACATCCTGGGAAAGGTATCCTTGCCGATTGCAAAGATACTAGGAATGTTAATAAGTTAGAAAAGATTTGGATTCCATTATTACTATACAAAAAAACACAAATCTATCTTAATTCGGAAAGAGCTACCCGTCGTTTAGAGAAAGCTCAGAGCAAACGACCAATGCACGATATAAACGATCAATATTTATTTCTATCTCAACATGGTAACCCTTTATATATAGGAAAAAACGACCCTTATATAGGCACATTCAAGCAAAGGCCAAATGGACAGGCATTAGAAACCTTTATTCATGACAGGCTAATTCCAGCCTTACGAAGAAATGGCTTTGTTAACCATTATAAATTTCACGATACTCGAGCCACGGCAGGAATGAACCTTGTTAGATTCGGTTTTAAACTTTTTGAAAAAGAAAGTGGTGAATTAACAAAAAACCAAAATATTGAACTGATATTTCAATACGTTAAGAAACGATTAAATCATGCAAGTTTACATACAACCGAACAATATTTACATTTTGATGAAAAAGTAAACTTAGCAGAGGGTTTTCAAAACTCTTATGAACAACATCTAAAGTTACTCATGGAAGGTCTAGTTTGAATATAAAAAGCCCTTCTGACTGGGAGAAGTTAAATGTAAAATTAATTAATTTAGAAGAACTTCTTAAATATTATGAAGATGACGAGTCTCTTTCTCAAATAGAAAGTTTGGATGAAATTGTTTTACAATGCCATAGTAAAATTACATTTGCCGAAATAAGCTATGATAAATTAATCAAAAAACATACTGACAACACTACTATATTAGTTAAAAAAAATAGTAGAACATCTAATTATCAAGAATTTGTAAAAACAGTCTTAATAATTATTTCAATTAAATATCAATCAGGAATAAACTCTCAAACTCTATACTATTTATGTAGAGAGATGTTTCATTACATTATCTGGTTAAATAAAGATTCAACTCCTAAAAACCCTACCTCAGCAAAAGAATCTTTAGTTCGTTATATAAACTATCTCCAACACAATATTAACATCTATGATAAATTGAGAAAAATTGGACTATCTACTATTTCTGCTCGCAATAAGCAAAATGCAGCAATTGATTTTTCAACTTTACTTTTTAACAATAAAGTTGACACTTCATTTTATACTTCAGGAGTAAAACTAATAAGTGAAAATTCACTTCAAGCAGAAAGCAACCAACCTTTAAGTGATGATGAAC
The DNA here is from genome assembly GCF_019931735.1 of Shewanella inventionis. NCBI lineage: Bacteria > Pseudomonadati > Pseudomonadota > Gammaproteobacteria > Alteromonadales > Shewanellaceae > Shewanella > Shewanella inventionis. Next base: position 4,769,415 of record NZ_CP082926.1, read on the forward strand.
TAGCAAAACAATTTACTTTTTACACACAAGTTTTTCGACGTTTAACAGATATTATAATTGAACATCAAATTTTACCTCAAAAGCTAAAAACTGTTAACGAAACAATCTTCATTTCTCCTACAACTAAACATATATTTAACCCTCAAAAAAATAAAAGTTCTTACATAAATACCTTTAACTATCAAACATGTGCCACCTACTCAGCCGAAGAGCTCATGGAGTTGTACAACATAAGTAAGCTAAAAGCTCAAAGAACTCTATACAAAAGAAATATTACTCATGCTAATGCCAACACTCCTTTTTCAACTAATAGAAGAATACTAATTGGATATGCACTTAAAGCTTACTTTATGCACTTTTTAATTATAACGGGAATGAATGATACTACTGCAGCGAACTTAAAGTTTGAAGGGGATTACGAAATTAAAAAAGTTTCAATAAACTTTAAAACTATAAAATGGAGAGCTGGAGGAAAGGAAGTAAAATTTAAATTACAAACAGAATTTATTCCTGATTTTATTAAGTACCTACAACTGAGAAAATACCTAATTGATAACTATCCTAACGGTAAAGCAAGTCTAACCAACTTATTAATCGGAACAGTGTACAAAGAGATAAACACCTTTCCTCTTTTTGGCGGTGCTTCATACAAATGTCGACAATCTTTTATTAAGGCTTTTGGAAAAGCCTATGGAATTGGCTCCTCTGGAGAGTTACGTGTAACAAAAGGAATCTGGATTAGAAAAAAACATGGGCATTTAGCTTCTGCATGGGTTTTACAGCATAGCCTTGAAAGAAATCTTCGAAATTACTCTGGCAGAGATGAAGAAACGAGTCTGAATGAAATGACCAATTTTTATACTAATTTGTCACGAGTTTTACGAGAAAAAGAAATAAAAATTAATACCGAAGTTGGTGGTTGCCTTGAACCTTATAAACCTGAAGCAATAACGAAGTCTCCAGTCAAATTAGATTGCTCAACAAATGAGGGGTGCTTGCATTGCAAAAACTATCGGATTCACGGAGATGAGCAAGATATACATAAACTACTTTCTTTGAAATATGTCATTCTAGAAAGCAAAGATAACGCAGCAAACATTCAGCATTTCGAGAAGGTTTATGGAAGCACAATTAAGATAATTGACTCTTTAATTAGTGACATTAAAAAGCAAAAAAATGATAATTATCAGATCATTAATACCATTTCCGAACGAGTATTTAAACATGGCTTACTTACCAATTATTGGCAGCGTAAACTAGAAATTTATATTCAGCTTGGTGTAATAAAATGAAAAAAGAACCTAAAACAAATGAGAAATTTATCGTTAATTCTTTCAGATCTGATATGTATACGTACCACTCAGGAAAACCTAAGCCTCCAGAAAAAAACTTTGTCATTTCACGTGACTTAAATGGAGAAACAGTTAATGTTTATGGTGATTATCTATATGATCTCTCACTATATTCCAGACGAGAGAAGTCCAATAAAATTAACTTTAACTTAATTCCTTCCATAATCAGAGATGAAGCAAAATGGTTATGGTTTCTGGTATATTTTCACGGTAAAGGACGAAATAAAAATTCTCTTTCCGTTTCAACATTACTCAGGGTCTTTGATTCCTTTATCCGCCCCTTATCCTCACATGCAATAGCAAACGAATTAACACTCACAGAAATACTAAGTAATGAAAAAAATCTCACTATCTATATTCATAATCATCAAAAAGAACACTATCAGAAAGGAGCCCAAACCTTTCTTAGCCTTTATCTAAGATTAGGTAAAGGTATAACTGGATTTAATGTTGCATACACTAATACATTATCTAACTTCGTTAGTAAGTCAGTCAGCGCCTTAAGGTATCAAAGAAAACAAGTTGCTGTTATACCTCCAAGAATATACAAGATAAAGCATCAACAATTATGGCAAATAGTTGAAGACGTTGAACCTCACTTAGTTGGGTTAGAGAAACTCATTTGTAAGCTAATTGACGAAACAACAATAAGAGTATTTAAAAAGGAGAATGCTGGTCGTAGTACTACTTCTTTACAAGCCCGAGAAGTAGATTTAAAAGTATGGATTTCAGAATTTAATTTAGAAAATTACGCAGAAAAACAGCAGTGGGGAAATTGTCGAAGAACAATCCCGAGCCGTTTGACTGATATACAGAGAGCCTGCAAAGAGCTCATTCATTTCTATACTGGAATGAGAAGTAATGAAGTACTACAACTGAACTACCATTGCTTAAACTTGGACAAATCCCAAAACCGCCCTAGAGCAAGAATTATAGGGAATACGAGTAAATATACAGGTAGCAATAAACATGTAAAATGGGTTACTAGCTCGGAAATTGAAAGAGTTATTAAAATATTGCAGGCTATTTCTCGCCCCATAGGTAAAAAGCTAGGGCTGAGTTTTAAACATGATGCAACTTACCCTTGCCCCCTATTCCTTAGTCCAATTTACTTAACTAGATTTAAAGCAACAACTAAAAATCACCCTCGAGGTAAACGCCCAGATATATTTAACTTAAATATTCAAAATAACCCTTGTTACAATCGAGATATCTTTATCATCACCGAGGAAGATCTTACTTTCCTTGAAAGAATAGACCCAGAAAGAAATTGGAGAGATATAAATGATAACTTTTGTGTTTCTCAGGAATGGCACTTTACTTCTCACCAATATAGACGCTCATTGGCCGTATACGCAGCTCAAAGTGGATTAGTATCAATGGGCTCTCTTCAGCAACAGCTAAAGCATTTACTCAAAGAGGTTACCTTTTACTATGCTAATGGTGCAGAAAACTCTTCAGGACTATTTAGCCTTGGTGATAAACATATTGCAAAAGTATACGCACTTAATAAGCCTCTTGCCGATTTTACTGCTCAAGCAATCAATATTTTATTCGACAAAGAACCACTACTTGGGCCTCTCGGGTTATCTCTTGATAAAAAAGGAGAAAAAGGACATACAAAAGAAGAACAAAACTCTATTTTATTAGAGAATAGAGCGCAAACAATGAAGAAATTTAAAACAGGACAACTAGCATATAAAGAGACTGCATTAGGTGGTTGTGCATCAACCCACCCTTGTGACTCCTTTCTAACACGCAGTTTCATATCCTGCCTCACCTGTGAACAAGCAGCTATCAAACCTTCAAAATTGAAAGAGGGGATTAGTATTTTACAAAGGGAGGCGGCGGAATTAAATCCAAACTCTATAGAATACTATTCAGAAAAAGCTGATTTAGATGCATTACTTAAATTTGCCCAAAAAAATAATGTGAGGTTAACCAAATGAGCGCATTAGATAACTATTATTCAGCACTAGAAAGGCTAATAAACAATAAACCAAATGTTTTGAAAAATGGAGAATACAAAATCACTCAAAACTCGGTATGTTTAGAAGCTGGTGTAGGAATAGGAGCAATTAAACCGTCAAGAGGAAAGCATTATCAAACGCTAATTAACGAAATAAAAAAATCTGCAAAAAAATATTCCCCTCCAATGAGCAGAATTCAAAAACTGGAGCAACAACTTAAGAATAAAAAAGAAAAATTAATCATGAGTGAGGCTCTTTATCATCAGGTGCTAAACAGAGAATTAATGTTAATTCAAAGAGTAAAAGAACTTGAATCTCGCCTTTCAGAATTAATTCCAGAAGTAGTAAAACCTATCAGGTAATTTGAACCACGAAAAAAGTTACTTTATATTAAGGTAGAATATCTTTGACATCGCACTCTAGCGCTTCAGACAGTTTGTATATCTTTTCGAATGTAGTGGTTTAGCAAAATTGGCCACTACTTTGTCGTCAATTGATGTGTTTGGCATAGAATACGTTATCAGAAAGTTCAGCTGTACTTGTTCATCGTAACTCGGAATTGTCCAGAAATGAGTTTTGCTGCTGTGATGAGTGGTGTAAAAGGTAGCAAGGTTTGATTGGATATAGAAATTGAAGCCATACTTAAAACCATTCACCTTGATTTTGTAACTTTATCAAGTTTAAGCTAGACAACTAAAGCTCATTTAAAGGGTTTGTAACGTAAGTTATATGTTGCTTTTTATCCTCTAAAGAACGTAAAAATACAGATTCTGATTCAGATTCGTTAAAATGGTGATTTAGTCCAGCGGTATTGTCCAAGTGTATTATCAGCTGCTTAATGACCTCTTTATTCTTTCAGGTACTCGCATTACCGTTGTTTTTTCATATTTAGTTTTTCTACCCGCTCCTTGACGATACCCACCGTGGTTTTTTACTTCTGGCATGTTTATCACCTCATAGGTTTAAGTGTAAGTTGACTTTATTGTAAACGTCTGGGCAACTACACCTACCTTTTAAAATTCCAGGGTAACAGGCTGTCTATATCCGGTACTGGTTGGCACAGTTCATTAAGGCAAGCCATGATGTAATCAAATGGCACTAAGCCATTAACCTTTGCGGTTTCTACAATGCTGTAAAGCGTGGCACTGGCATGAGCCCCGTTGGCCGTGTGGCTAAATAACCAATTTTTGCGGCCAATCACAAACGGTTTTACCGCTCGCTCTGCACGATTATTATCAATACTCAATCTGCCATCATCAACATAACGAATAAGTTTGTGCCATTGATTAGCCAGGTAATTAGCTGCCTCTATCAGTTTGGTATTACCCACTAAATTCGGTTGGTTTTGCTCAAGCCAATTTTTTAGCTTGTCCAGTATAGGCACACTAACTGCTTGTCTTGTTCTGTATTTATCATCCGCACTTTTATCTTTAACGCGTGACTCAACGCCGTACAGTTTTTGGATAAGGCTCAATACCACATCCGCTTTGCCGGTTTTATTTTTACCTTGCAGCTTTTTGGCTTCAATAAATTTGGGTGAGTTGGCCGGTGCGGGTATCAAACTGCAGTGTATTTTGATGAGTGTACTCGCAGACGTCAGTGGTGGTTTGTTTTAGTTGAATAAAGCGTGATGATGTAGCGCGCTTTGGTAAGGTTGTTTTTTGCTGGTTCTCAGCCTGTAAAGCACGTTGTTTATAATAAGTGGTAATCGAGACATTATGATGTTGGCAGAATTCAACATTAGTGCCTTTGAAATTGCTACGCTGCTGAAGTAACCCTAGCCACTGTGTCGCAGTTCTATATGTTTTCATCACCTGCTCCAAATTTATCATTGAGCAAGTATTTTCAGATAGTCAGATTAATGATGCGAGGTGTGGTTCGCTAGACGGTTACACTTTATTTGATAAAGTTACAGAATCAAAATAAGAGCACCGTCATTGTTAATCTAGTCTATATCGAAACTCAATATTACTCACCATGTTGTTAGCCTTTCGTTGTTGGTACGTTTGTCCAAAAGTTTGTTCGTAGCCTAGTTTTTTAGAGGCAAAAGAGAAACTCTGTCAAAAATTGTAAATTGACACACTCTGCTATTAAAATGGTGACACCATTAATTATGGTTTCCTTATCAAAAGGCTGTTGAAAATAGATACTCCCTTTTCTGTACAGCCACCTAAAAATTTCAAAAATTATGGGTTCATTTGATTTAGCTGTTCAAGCCATTAATAATCTGACTAACTCAGGTGTATTACTGCCGACTTGCTCAATCTAGTCACAAATCTAAATAAACAATGACGGCTAATATCAACGTAATTCACTTAATCCCAATGCTATTGACTCTTGTCTAAATCGTCCGAAAACATTAACAACTTTGTCATATGAAGTTGCTAAAAAGTGTTCTTCAATGGTTTCACTCTTTCCGTTAAAGGTTGGATAATCAGTAAAGCTATCATCCTCAGGGAGTTTCAGTTCTAAACTAGGCCTAGTTTTCCCTCCCTTACCAAATGAAACCTCTGCCGCAGTTACATCATTAGAATGACTTTCATCACTTTCCTTCATATCTTCAAACTGAACCACATCAGCTTCAAAAGGCACATCTTGCTTAACACGATATGCAAATTCTAAAAGCTTTGGTTCTGCTGGCATGTACAAAATGGCTTCTTGATTCTTGGAGGTTGTCATTCTCAGTATTCGGCCCAAAATCTGCCTAAAATGCATTTCTGTTTTGATATTGGTTAGATGACAACAAACTTGTAAACGAGGGATATTCGTTCCTTCACTTATCATTCCAACTGAAATAATCCACTTAGTACTTGCTTGTCTAAATTGTTGAATGATAGAACTTGGTTCATTTTCTCGGTAAGTAACTACAACGGCTTCTTCATTAAAGTTAGCTTTCATTAACCTTGATATCAGTTGTGCATGCTCAATGGACGAGGCAACGATTAATGCTGCCGCGTCAGAGTTCTTTGTCCTTATTGCAGCTAGTTTTTTTTGGGCAGATGAAATGATGTAGTTAATGACCTTTTCGTTTTCAATAACCTCTTGATAGGAAACAATTGACTGAGATAGCAAAGCCCCAAAACTGGTATACGTTTTAGTATCATCGTGATCAATCACTGAAATATTATTATTATCAACGGCAATGATTTGTGGGACGCGGCAAACATCGTCTGTAATGGCCTCAGAAAGGCCATAAACGTAATCACATGATATTTTGTTGTCAGGATTTGTATATTTTGACAGAACGATAGGAGCAGCATCTGAGCGCCAAGGAGTTCCTGATAATGCTAATGTATACTTCGCTTTACCTTGAATGTTTAATATTATTTGCTCTCCCCACGCATTTGCATTTTCAATATTAGAGCCTGCACAGTGGTGGATTTCATCAAATATGACAAACACTCGATATCTAGTGAGTAGTTCCCAAAAGCTTCCATCAAGATGCAGTAAGCTTTGATAAGTCATAGAGTGCCCTTTAGCACCGAGCAAACCATCAAATCTGTGATTAATCCTTGATTGCAAGCTATGGCAGAAATCTTGGGACACAATCGAAGAAGGTGAAAAACAAATAACTAAATCAATCAGATTGCTATTTAATAAGTGATTGGCTAATTCTGAAGCCATCAAGGTTTTACCTGCTCCAGGAGTTGCTAAGGTTAAAAAGTGATTATTGCCGCTTAAGTACTGCTTTGATGCTTTATTGATACAACTTTTTTGCCATTGTCTCAGTTTCATATTTTCTCAAATGGTTTTTCTTGCTTAAGTAAACCTTCAATGGCCCTAATCTTCCCTAGTATCTTAGTGTTATTATCTCTGGCTAGATTGTATTGGGGCTGTATCGTGTCGACTAACTCAGGGAACTCTGAATAAAGCTCTTTGTATGCCTCAGATTCTCCAATATTCAATAACAATTCAGCTTTATAGTGATTCAACTTCCCAAGCAGTTGCTCTTGCTTGTTATCCCGCTTATTGATTAAAGCTGTTGATTCAGGTTTGGTCTTTAGTGCTATCGCTTCAATGTCAAAATCCACTGTTTTTTTAAAGCGAGTTAACCCTTTGGGTTTCGATATCACTTTTGTTAGCCAGCCCCTCCTAACCAGCTTTAAAAGTTCGGCATATATTTTTTTTCGAATAATGGAAGGATCTAAAGCGTCATCACCTTTTAATGCCAAATAGTCTGAACGGACATCATTCGTGCTGAAGTTGTCAAAATGCTTTTTCAGAATAATTTGAGCAACAAAAGGGTCCAATTTCAAAGTAAATCCTAATCAATTAAAAATTAATAATGGGTATTATAGGGCGTGGTGCTTGAGCGCTCAACATGAAAATCTAATCATTTACCTAAGGGAACATCGGGTGAGTGATTTAGTTAAGCAGTTTGGTGGCATGTTGCGCGAAAAACGTAAGGAGGCGGGCTACTCTCAAGAAGCATTTGCTGCGTATGTCGGTATCGAAAGAGGCAATTACGGCAAGATGGAGCGAGGCTTAGTTAATATAAAATTAGCAACATTATACAAATTAGCCAATGCATTAAATTGCGAGTTCGAAGAGATAATGCCGCCAAGAGAAAAGCATAAAATCAATTTAGATTAACCTAATAAGTTCTAGTATTACATTCGTGATCTTTTATATGAAAACCCTGAGCTTTTTAAGGGAGGGTTACACCCCTAATAAGTAATCAAAAATTTAGCGAATGGATCAAGATTTAAATTGGCAACTGGCAAAAGTTGCAGCATTTTACTCAAACCACATCACCTTGGTGGTTACTAGTTTTGATTTATCTAATGACTGCTAATTTTGTGAGTTCATATTAAAGTTTGATATTTTGGTACTTTTTGCAGGCAGAAACGGAGGAGAAGTAACACATTTCTGCCCCATTAATGTTTCGACATCGTTTGCTGGAAGATTCTAGGACATGATTGTTGACCACATTATAGTAATGCAACAAAGTGACTGGCGATTCAGTGGTGGTAAAGTAACTTAACTTTGAGTGTATTTAGGCTGATAGGGGAGATGATTCCTTGGGCGTTTGTTGGCTCCGTAGCCCTTATTTTTGTGCTTATTCGGTACGTAAGTATCCAACTGGTTCTATCAACCACAGCAGACAACGATGAGGAGGTGTCTATGGTAAAAACATTAAAAGCTCGTGCTCGTATTCTTTTAAGTTCAGTGTTCGAAACAACCTGGGCTATTGGAGTCGGCTACGCTGCTGGTCGCCTATCGACCTAAGTACATTAATTTAACAATCCGCAGCAGTCGCTCCCGTTGGTTGCAGGGACCGCCAAAACGCCGCGCTTATTTGTCGGCAACTGTGTGGGGCGTTATAAATCAAATGAGTTCGGAGAGTTATGAGTATCTCAACGTTAGAAATAAGTAAAACTGGAATGTATCACGGAGAGTTTACAGATCGTAAAAAAGAATTCTCAGAAGCATGTCAATGGTTATCAGAAGAGATAGGTTTTCCATATAAAAGTACTCGAATGGGCGACTACGAGCGGCAGCTAAAAACATTTGTAAACCCCGGAGCAAAAGCACCTACGGTACGAGACTTAATTGATGATTTCTATCATTTTATGCAAGCAGCGACCGAAGCGTGCCAGATCATCCGTTTGTGGAATACTTTTAAGGATGGTAAACACGAAGGCTTAAAAGTTCGTATTAAGCATGTCATGTCTGGTAAAAGCATACGTGCCGAAGCAATCAAAAAGAACAAAAAAGGACAAAATGATGACCCTGCACGAGATTTCGCATTTGAGCTAAACATTGCCTCTAGGTTTCTCAAAGGCGGCTATGAAGTCGACCTAACGGATGACTGCGATGTGGTTGTTACTATTGGTAAAGACAGATTATATGTAGAGTGCAAACGTATAAAATCTTTGAAAAAATTAGCATTTCGTATGAAAGAAGCATCAAATCAGATAGATACACGTATTGGTGCAAATCGTAAAAATAAGTATGGCTTGATAGCACTGGATGTGACTGATGTACTCTTGCCTGAGGGGACTGTTACAGCAACAAGCGATGTGCGTCTGTTTGACATGAAAATACAAAAAGAAATTACAGATTTCGCTAGAGAGCAGCAAGATGTATCAAACAAAAATGCAGGTCGTAATGTAGCAGGTATTCTATTTGAATTTAGTTCAAGCGCATTCTTTTTTCATGAGGAAAAGGAACCTGCTTTGGGTTTTGGACGCGCTGCATGTATGTATAGGTATCTAGCCAAGCCTTATACTCTTCGAGTAAGGGGCTTGCATGTTCTAGTCGATATGCTTGCTTTTCGGCTGGCGATTTGTCTTTAATCAAGGCCTCAATGCGGTAGAGTTTTTTGATGTGGCTAATCGCCCAAGTCGCTTTACCTGCTTTAGGCTTGCCTTTGCCTTGTGCAATGTCCGCCTCTTTGAATTTTCGGCGCGCATGCGCCCAACAACCTGCCAAGCTTGCTTGAGTTGATTCATAACCTTGATAGCCATCTACCTGCAAATAACCTGAGTGACCTTGCAAAAAATCAACGGCGCATTGGCTTGCGCGACTTTCATGGAAGTCGTACAGAACAATATTGGGGGTGTCTGTGTGATTACTGTCTGGTGAGTCTGTGCCCGTACAATATAACCACATATAGCATTTGGCTTTGTCCGACTCGATTACTTTGAGTGTCGTTTCATCTGCTTGGATTACTTTCTGCTGCAAGAGGTGTTGATGCAGCGTGTCATAAAGTGGTTTGAGTAAGCCTGCACATTTTATTAGCCAGTTCGACATCGTTTGTCGGCTCAGTGGAATACCGTATTCTTTAAACAGACTTTCTTGTCGGTAAAGCGGTAAGCCGTATTGATATTTACTCGTGATGATCTGACTTAACAAGCTCGCGGTTGCAAAACTCTTCGGGATTGGCGATACAGGGACTGGTGCTTGCTTGATTCCAACTTTTGTCGAACTTTTTTCGCAGTGACGACAGCTATATTTGGGTCGAACATGTTCAATAACTTTGATCTGTGCTGGGATAAACTCAAGCTGCTCACTCTTATCTTCACCCATGCGGTGTAAGTCGTTGCCGCAGTCATCACAGCTTTTATCTTCATCGGCTAGATCGTGAGTGATGACTTCGCGTGGCAGCTCTTTCGGTAAAGGCTTGCGAACAGGTTTCTTGCGTTCGTAAGTGATGGATTCTTTTTCAGCTTCAACAGGTTCCGTTTCAAGCTGATCTAAAAGTTGTTCAAGCTCATTAAATAACTCACCCTGACCAGGGTAGCCTTCGGTACTTTTACCAAACTGTTTATGCTGAGCTAAGCGGAACTTTTCTTCGAGGTAGGCGATCGTTGCACTTTGCTGTGCAATGATTTTTTTGAGTGATTCAAGGTCGTTAGGAAGCGAGTCTAAGTCTGTTTTCATGTCCGCTATTCTAACAAATAGCACGCTAACTTGCTGTTTTTGTTTAAGCTATTTTCTATATTTTATAGCGCTATAGTTTGATATTTGACCTCCTGGTGACCAATCACATCATAGCCGTCGAGCAGCCAGGCTAGTTGCTGTTCAGTCAGTTCCATACAATCTTCGTTCGCTCTGCTCGGCCACTTAAACTTGTCTTTCTCCAATCGTTTGTACCATAAAGCAAAGCCTGTTTTATCCCAATATAATATCTTCAGTTTGTCTTTAGCTTTGTTGCAGAAGATGAATAAAGCACCACTCATGACTGGTAGATCCATCTCTGATTCAATGATCACAGACAAACCATTAATCGATTTCCTGAAATCAACAAACTGCCGGTGAAGATAAATACGAGGAGGCGACACAAACACCTTCATGATAAGCCCTTTATCAGCCTGATTAAAAAGTCAGATGATATCGAGTCTGGGAAAGATAGCTCTCCGGCTTGCGTCATTAGTGTGATAGTTTGTGCACAGCGTGCGGTAATCTGAGTAACTTCTTCAGAAACCTTCCGAACAACCTTCGCTTCAACAAAGCTATTTTCCTTCGTACTTCGCTGTTTATTGAGATAAAACGAAGAGGGGCTGATTTTATGTATGGAGCAGAAGTCTGCCACCGTTAAGCCACTCTCTTGCTGATAGGCCAGCAGGTCTGGCCAGTTATGCTTAGCTCTCTTTTTAGTCATGCCCTAGTTCCTTTTGAATTTTGGAACTAGGGTAATTAAATGGTGACAGGCTTGTTAGGTGTGCTTGGCTGGACGCTTACAATCAGGATACCGCTGAATATTGTTCAAAAACGAATCTTCTCTAGCCACGATATATAGCTAGTTAGAGAAGTAAAATATACATTGTTTAGAACACCTAATATTTTTGCTTTTCGTGAGAAATATAGTTTAGCAAAATGAAGGTAGGCTTTTATAACAAAACATTGAATCTTATGGTTATTAATAATTAGTACCTCCAATTCAACTAGTTTTTAGGGTTGTGTTTGGTCTCGAAATTGAGTTATCGGAAAGAAACTAGTCTGTTTAAATAATACAATTGAACGAAGCATGTGCGACGAGTGCATATTCTCATGCATCGCGATCACCTAATACCATCTAAGCCGATCACCTAATACCATTCATCGCGATCACTCAATACCATCGATGCCGATCACTTTTCGGTCAAAATAGTATTGAGTGATCGGCTTGAATAGTACCGTTCGTTTTTTGTACTTTTTTGTCTGCCAGTAGGTGTTTTTAACCGTTATTCTTTTCATTTTTGATGATGAGAATGACCATGCCAACGGCACCTATTTCAATGCGTAAACTCAAAGAAATTTTAAGACTAAAATACGGCTGTAAACTCAGTCATCGTCAGATAGCAAAAAGCTTATCTGTTTCACCCTCAATCGTGTCTAAATATGCCTGTAAATCAGCAGAGCTAGACATTACTTGCTGGCCGCTTGATGAGAAGTGGGATGATAACGCTCTACAACAAGCGTTTTTCAAAACAAAGCCTCGTTTAAAAGGCTTTACCATTCCTGACTGGTCGTTAGTTCAACAAGAGCTTCGGCCTAAAACCATGACGTTGTTGCTGCTTTGGGAAGAATACAAAGAGCGGCACGCGGAAGGTTTTTACAGTTACACTCACTTCTGCCGTCAGTACAAGGCATGGCTTAAATGCCAAAAACCCTCGATGCGACAAAACCATAAAGCTGGTGAAAAACTGTTTGTGGATTACTGTGGCCCAACCATGAGTATTGTTGATAGAAGTACAGGCGAATGCCGTACTGCACAAGTGTTCGTCGCGGTCATGGGGGCATCAAATTATACCTATGCCGAAGCGACTTACAGCCAGAAACTTGAAGATTGGGTGATGAGTCATGCCCGTTGTTTTGAGTTTCTTGGTGGTGTTCCTGAGCAGATCATTCCTGACAACCTTAAAAGTGCCGTCACCAAACCCTGCCGATATGAGCCTGACTTAAACCCAACCTACCAACAACTAGCGACGCATTACGATACCGTCATTGTGCCTGCAAGACCCTATAAACCAAAGGATAAAGCCAAGGCTGAAGTGGGTGTACAAATTGTTGAACGTTGGATCATGGCACGTCTTCGTAATGAAACCTTCTTTAGCTTGCGTCAATTAAATCTAAAGATTCAAGAATTACTCATCGATTTAAATCAGCGACAAATGAAAAAACATCCTGGCTCACGATTAAGTCAATTTGAAGCCATTGATAAACCAGCGTTAAAACCATTGCCCATGCTGCCTTACAGCTACACCTTAGTGAAACAAGTGAGCGTACATATTGATTATCATATTGAGATTGAAAAGCACTATTACTCAGTGCCACATACCTTGATCAAGCAAAAACTTGAAGCACATGCCTCAGGAAAATTGGTGACACTCTACCATCAAGGCATACGAGTCGCTGTTCACCCCAGATCATACCGAGAAGGTGCGCATACAACACTTGAGCTACATATGCCTATCGCTCACCAAAAACAACAGCAATGGACACCGCAGCGATTTGAGCGCTGGGCAAGTCAGTTTGGTAAATCAACCGAGCAGTTTGTTATGCAATTGATGCAAGCTAAAAAGCATCCAGAGCAAAGCTACCGTGCTTGTATGGGGTTATTAAGCCTAGGTAAGAAGTTTACAGACCAACGTCTTGAAGCCGCCTGTCATCGCGCATTAGCCACAGGTGTTACTCGCGTAAAACAAGTGAAAACCATCTTAGAAAAAGGCTTGGATAAGCAACCCTTGCCACAAGCTCAGGGTGATTCGCTACAAGATATTGATCATAAAAATATCCGCGGCAATAACTATTACCATTAATAAAAACTAACCAATCAAAGGAAATCTTATGAAAAATATCAATCAACAAGTCAATAACCAGTTAAGTAACTTAAAGCTAAGCGGCATACGTGATGCGCTATTACAGCAACTTGAACAACCTAATCTATACGTAGAACAAAGCTTCGAAGAGCGGCTAAGTTTATTGCTTGAGCATGAAATAACGCAGCGTGACCAGCGTAAAATTGACCGCCTAACTCGACAAGCAAAGTTCAGAGTTGGCGGCACGCTTGCTCAACTCAACTATGGCGCAGCACGACAACTCGATAAAACTCAGATCCGTTCATTAGCACAAGGTGAATGGCTTCGCCTTCACCAAAATATTTTGATTACGGGAGCAACGGGGTGTGGAAAAACTTACCTCGCTTGCGCTCTTGGTCAAAACCACTGCCAACAAGGGAGTAGCGTTTATTATTTTAGGCTCAAGGAGCTATTAGAAAAGATGTTCTTAGCGCAAGCCGATGGTAGTTATCGAAAACTGATCAATAAGCTTAGCTCTGCTAATTTACTGATCTTAGATGATTGGGGATTAGAGCCATTAACGGCTCAACAACGTAGTGATTTATTGGAATTAATTGATGCAAGATATGATACAAAATCGACATTAATTGCCAGTCAATTACCGATCGAAAATTGGTATGAAATGATAGGAGAATCGACACATGCTGATGCGATTCTAGATCGACTTGTTCACGGAGCAATAAAGTTGGAATTAAAAGGCGAATCGATGCGAAAAAAACTAAATACCTTGACTGAAGCCGATCACTGAAGCTAGATTTTACGGAGGTCTACTGGCGAACAAAAAAGTGATCGGCTTGAATGGTATTGACCGATCGGCATCATGGTATTACGCAACGAGTAGTCATAAGGATAATCGGATCACACTTATGGGCTCTCGGAGTAAATAATCTACTCTTCCTATATTTAGCAATACATACAGGCCTATTATTGTATTATAAACAATTTTTTATAAAAAAAAGTAGCGGGCCTAATGTCATTTGAACTTTTAATCTCTACAACCTACTGGAATCATTTTTTACGCTATGCTGAAGAGCAGGGGGTGAATCTTGAGCAGTTTTGGGAAGGCGCCGGATTTGATAAAACACAACAGTATATTCCTTTATCACAATTAAAGGTGTTGGTTGGGCTGATGTTTGATCAAGGTATTCCACCCTGGGTGGGGCTGGAAGTGGCGGATAGTATTTTGGTGTCTAGTCACGGTCATTTGGGTTTTGGTCTCTCTCACGCAAAAGATTTAGAGCAGTGCCTTGATTTTGTTATTCAATATTATCAGACCCGCGCTCAGATCCTTGATCTACATGTAGAGAGGCAATCTGATTATGTTTATTTATCTGTCACCCCTTGTGGTGATTGGGCTCCCATCGAAATAGTATTATATGAAACGATTATAAGGCTGTTATTAAATATTATACGGTTTGCAGTGGGTGGTTTGGTGGATGAATGTTTAATTGAAATACCGTATGACGCGCCTGATTGGGTCTCTCTTTATGAGAAGGTATTAACCAAAAATTTAAAATTTAGATCGAGTGCAGCCAGAATTCGGATACCTCTAGAATGGTTATCTATTAAGTGTTTATCGGGAGATGCGAATACTCTAAGTATGGCAAAAGAGCAATGTGAAGTAGAGCTGGTGCGGTTAACGCTACATCGCTCAACCCAAGATAAAATTGAGAATTTAGTTGAGTCGGCCAAATATTATGACCTATCAATCGAAGCTGCTGCAAGCCAGCTTAATGTGTCAAAAAGCACATTGATACGGAGGTTACGCCAAGAAAATACTTCCTTTAAGCAAATCATTGAGGAGTTAAAAAAGCGATATGCAATTCGTTTATTAACTCAAACAGATCAAAAAATAGACGTTATTTCGATCCAACTTGGATATGAAGACGTGTCTAATTTTAGCCGTACCTTCAAACGTTGGTTCGGCTGTTCCCCCGGTGCTTACCGAGAACAGCATCAATAGTTACCTTCTTGCTTTAAAAGAAATGAGACACTAAATGACAAGTGCATGACACTAAAGGCCATGTTAGTCATCTATAGATAACGATACTGTCAACCTACTTAAACGAATGTAAAAAATAAGTAGAGGAGGTGACATGTCTGTCGCATCATTTGATTATATTATTGTAGGGGCTGGTTCTGCTGGAAGCGTTTTAGCGAATAGGCTGACTGAAAATAGCACTCACCAAGTACTGGTGTTAGAAGCGGGTCCTGAAGATAAAAGCCCCTTTATCAAAATTCCTGGTGCGTTTGCTTACTTCATGTACAGCAAAAAATATAACTGGCGGTATGAGTCTGAGCCAGTTCAGGATATTCGTCATGGCCAGCCTTTATTTTGCCCAAGAGGAAAAACGTTAGGCGGAAGTAGTGCGATTAATGCGATGGTTTATATTCGCGGTCATTCGTCGGATTATGACCACTGGGAGTCCCTTGGGAATAAAGGTTGGGGTTCTAAAAATATGCTTGAATTATTTAAGCAGTCTGAAGCCAATGAGCGTGGTGCAAATCAATACCATGGTGCGAATGGACTTTTATATGTTTCTAATACCCATAATACCTACCCGTTAAATAATTGTTTTATTGAGGGCGCGAAGCAGGCTGGTTACCCACTAACGGATGACTTTAATGGGGCTCAATTTGAAGGTGCTGGTTTTTATCAGTTTACGATAAAAGACGGAGAGCGTTGTGGTGTGACAAAAGCGTATCTTAACCCTGCTAGAGTGAGGTCTAACCTCACGGTTGAGTGTGAAGCATTTGTTGATCGAGTTGTCTTTGAAAATAATGTGGCGGTGGCGGTTGAATATACTCAAAATGGTGAAAAAATAACGGTAAGAGCCAAGAAAGAAATAATTCTATGCGGAGGTACTTATAATTCACCTCAAGTTTTAATGCTTTCTGGTATCGGTGCGAAACAGGAATTAGGTCATTATGGCATTCCAGTGATAAAAGACCTGCAAGGTGTTGGGAAAAACCTTCAAGAGCATGTCGATGCCTGTGTTCTGGTTGAAAGTAAAAAGAAAGATGGTTTTTCAACAGCGCCTTCCTCATTGCTTAAAATGTTGCCTGACACATTTAAATATATTACGTCAAAAAAAGGTAACCTCGCTAATTCTATTACACAAGCGGGGGCTTTCTTAAAGTCTAACCCCGATGTAGTAGTGCCAGACATTCAGATGCACTTTGTTCCCTTATTATTTGATGACTGCGGACGTGACCTTAAGCTACTTTCTGGGCATGGGTACTCTTTGCATGTTTGTGTGTTACGGCCAAAGAGCCGAGGTTCTGTAGCACTTAAGTCAGCGAATCCACGTGATGCGATAAAAATCAATTTCAATTTTTTCTCAGAAAAAGAAGATGCCAAAGTTTTGGTTGATGGTATTCGAGCGGTAAGAAAAATCCTAAATACATCAGCATTCTCTGAACATCGTGGGAAAGAAATTCACCCTGGTAAAGACGTAACTTCAGACGAGGAAATACTCCAGAAGTGCAAAGACCGGCTTGGTTTGGTGTATCACCCTGTTGGTACCTGCAAGATGGGCAGCGATGAATGTTCAGTTGTTGATGATCAACTTCGCGTACATGGTGTTAAGAATCTTCGAGTCGTCGATGCCTCAATTATGCCAACGCTTGTGAGTGGTAATACGAATGCACCAACCATTGCGATAGCAGAAAAAGCCGCCGTGATGATTATGAGTTCCTCAAAATAACTAATTTAAAGTATTTAGTCTAAAGCAACCACTTATTCAATTAGACATGACACTAAATGACTATGACATGAAACTAATAGCCATGTTTAGTTTAGGCGGCTGACGATAAAATTACTTAAATTAATAACGATAATGACAATCTTAATTGGAGATTTAAAATGGCAAGTAATATTGAGCCGAATGTGTTGGCCGCAGCTAGATCTATGGACCCATCTAAGTTTTCAACCTGGGTGGCCACTAAAAAATACTGGTACGTACTGTCTTTTATTATTCCTATATTGCCTATGTTAACGGGCTATTATGCAATAGAAACAGGTAATGGTATTTGGTTATGGACAACAGTCGCTTTCTTTTATGGTGGCATCACGGTGTTAGATAAATATTTTGGTGATGATGATGCAAATCCTAGTGAAGAGGTGGTTGAAGAAATAAAAAATGAATCATATTACAAGCAAGTTCTCTTTGTTGCAGTGCCGATGCTTTGGCTATCGATGATTGTAATGGCTTATGTGGTTTCACAATATGAATGGTCATGGTTGAGTATTTTAGGTGGTTCATTAAGTGCCGGGCTCATGGGTGCGATAGGCGTAAACTTAGGACATGAGTTAGGTCATAAAGTGAATGATAAAGGCCAGCAAATTGCTGCAAAATTTGCTCTAGCGGTGAGCGGGTACGGGCATTTTGTGATCGAACATAACAAAGGGCACCATAAGGATGTTGCAACACCAGAAGACCCAGCGTCATCTAGGATGGGTGAATCAATATATAAATTTGTTAAGCGTGAAATACCGGGTGCATTTAGACGAGCGTGGGGGCTAGAAGCTTCTAGGCTACAACGTCTTGGTAAGTCAGAATGGTCAATGAGTAACGAGATTATTCAACCAGCGTTAGTGACTGTGAGTGCTTATACTTTATTGCTTGCTTACTTTGGACCGGTGATGATTCCCTTCTTATTTATTGTCGCAGGATTTGGATACTGGAATTTAACGTGTGCAAATTATATCGAACATTATGGTTTATTAAGACTAAAAGAAAAGAATGGTCGATACGAACGCTGTAAGCCTCATCATTCTTGGAATAGTAACCATAAAGTATCTAATTTGGCCTTAGTGCATTTACAGCGTCATTCTGACCATCATGCTCATCCAACTCGTGCTTACCAAGTTCTGCGTGACTACGATAATGTGCCTAAGCTTCAGGCTGGTTATCCATGGATGTTTGTCTTGGCAATGTTTCCACCTGTTTGGTTCGCAATTATGAACCCTAGAGTTGCTGAATGGGCAAAAGGTGATATGAATAAAGTGAATGTAGATCCAGATGTTAAAGATGAAGTGTTCACGCGTTATCACAAAGTAGATCAAAAAGAAGCGGCTTAGAGCGTTTTATAATGCCGGACCCTATTCTGGCAGAACCAAAAAAAGAGGTGGATATGCAAGTAACAGCATTAATAATATTTATCGTGGTCGCGATGGTGGGCTCTGCAATGTTAATGCGAAAGCGGAAGGGATTACGTATCCCACCGTTTATTATTCGGTCACATGGTGTATTTGCGATCTTGGGTGTGTTGTTACTTTTGATAGGTGTGTTTGAAAGCTGGTTAGGTGGTGTTGATAACAGCTGGACTTGGGTTTCTGCCGCCTTATTAAGTGGTGTTGTGGCGGGAGGGTATTTGTTATTTGGAAAGCTATTGAAAGGCCGCCGCAAACCGATTTCTATTTTATATTTACACGGTATTTTTGCCTGTATTTCAATTAGCACTCTGTTGTATGCATTGGCGGTATAAAAATTAATGATTGGAGAAAGAAATGGCTAAGTTTGAATGTCCTGATTGTGGGTATATTTACGATGAAACTTTAGGTGCTGAGCATGAAGGTTACCCTGCTGGTACTCAGTGGAAAGATTTACCTGATGACTTTCCATGCCCAGACTGTTTTGTGAGAGAGAAACCAGATTTTGTAAAACTTGAAGATAAAAAGTGAGGGTTGGAAAATGACTGAACAAGTTTACCGTAAATATTGCTGTATCACCTGTGACCTAATTTATGATGAGGCACTTGGTTTTCCAGAAGAAGGTTTTCCACCCGGAACCCGCTTTGAGGACATTCCTGACGATTGGACTTGTCCAGATTGCTCAGCATCAAAGTCAGATTTCTATCTAGTCGATTAGTATTTATGGGGAGGTAACATGAAGCCAATTATCATTATTGGGTCTGGTCATGCGGGTATTACGCTCGCTAGAGAAATCAGAGCTAAAGACAATAATGCATCAGTTATTGTGGTTACGCAGGAAAATGGAGACTTGTATTACAAGCCTAATCTGTCGAAAGCTTTATCGATGGGAAAAAGTATTGACGCGCTTATTATGAAAACACGCGATGTACTTCAGAGTGACTTTAATATCATTATTAGGTCAGAAACGCTGGTGACTGACGTTGATACAAGCCAACAAACAATTACGGTGACTAATGAGGGAGAGAGTGAGAGATTAGCTTATGCCTCATTAGTTTTTGCCACAGGCGCGTCTCCGATAAACCTAGGGTTAACATCAAGTGCTTCAGATAAAGTTGTGTCGATTAACAATTTTGAAGATTATCGATCATTCATCTCAAATCTAAAAAAAGAAACACGCATATTAATTGTTGGTGCAGGTTATGTTGGCTGTGAGTTTGCGAGTGATTTATCAAAGGTTGGGCATAAAATAGACGTTGTTGACCTTTCCATGTGGCCCTTGCAGCGCATTTTGCCACAATCACTTGGGTCAAAAATTGTTGAAGCTTTTCCTGAAGACTTAGTGAGTTGGCATTTTGGCACTGGCATAGCGAGTTTAACAGAATCAAGTGATGGGGTTTGTGCTCAGCTCAACAGCGGAACAACGATAACCGCTGATATCGTGTTATCAGCGGTAGGGTTATCGCCAAATAAAAGTTTAGCTGAAAAATCAGGCATCAAAGTTCATAACGGTATTGTGGTTGACCAATACCTTAAAACGAGCGCTGAAAATGTCTATGCTTTGGGTGATTGTGCTGAATATTATGGTTGTGTTTTACCCTTTATAGCGCCCGCGACAGCCGCAGCAAAATCATTGGCTCAAACACTTACGGGAGAAATAAAGAAATTAATACTACCTCCGCAAGCCGTCGCTGTGAAATTAGCTTATTGTCCTCTTGTAATTTGTCCACCTCGAAACATTAACGGTGCTAAAATTGTTGGGACATGGCAAGTAGAGGGTCGTGGTGCAGATTTATCTGCTGTATTTTATGGTCAAAACGGTGTGTCGCTCGGTTTTGCTTTATTAGGAAAAGCGACCTCTCAGAAAAATGACTTATTAAAATTCTTAAATGAGGCGCCCATTACTTCTTGATTTAGTCAAGAAGCGTGCTTGCTTAACCACAAAAATCTAAACTTCTTAGTATACTAAATAGTTGGGACTATTTACTCAATAATTTAATGTTTAAATTATGTTAAATTTGGGAACTTATACAAACTTTATTTATGGGTCGCGTTAACAAATCGAGATATTTTTAATAAAAATGACGGCTTGATATCTATAATACTAAGGGCTTGCTAGAAGGTATACATAAATATAATAGTTCGCTTTAGGTTGATAGCCAGTGCTTTACCAACATCAAGAAAGCATTCGCTTTTGCTCAAGAGCCAGCATTCACTCAAAATCGATATTGGCTGTTTTATCCTTATTGAAGCTAACCTTTCGAGTGGCAGCTTTGCGGACTTGCAAGACTAGAGTTGCTTTCAAATTCCAAACTTAATTTAATAAACTTGAACGCTCTCTTCTGGCACGCGCATGCCGTAAAGCTGCCTCTCGCTTAGTTAACTCAAATTAGATAATTTAGGTCAAGAATAGTCTGACTGGGTTTATTCAAATATTTTTTAATGGGAGGTTATGAGCATTGTGTTAAATGGATCGATGATCCATTTAACACTTTTTATGTACTTCCCAGCCCACTACTTTTCGACGGTACATATCTAAAATCAAATAGAGGGAGAAATACACACCACGAGCATACCCTACGAAGGAAGACGGTGAAAATGCTTAACAGCAAGCAGATATATTAGTAACAGCAACGTTAATATACTAATACTTCCACCTCCCGAACCTCCGTTACCACTATTACTTCCAGATGAAGCATTGGCTTTTGTCGTGACATCAAATGTAGCGCTAACACCTCCAATGGTTAGTACAACACTTTGCGTTGTATCAAATGCAGCGGAAGCAGTAGTTCGAATTCGAATGGTCTGGCCATTGCTGATACTGCCGGTTGTATCGGTGAATTGACCTGTGTCGAGGATATATTCGCCACCTGTAATACTGATTTCAGCAGCGACATTAATACCGGAAATCGTGATCATTTGCGACAATGCAATTGAGTTTAGTTCTACATTCGTTAAAGATGTGAATCCGAAGGCATCGGGCACGTCGTCAGGCACAAAATTACCAAAGTCATATTTCAGTATATATAAACCCTCATTCGGCGTTAAACCGGATAAAGGCAAGGTGGTGTCTGTTCCGAGCAGGTTTGTTTCGAGATGTTGTGTGCCGTAACGCCCATCACCTACAACATACAGAGAGTTTACGTCATTGGATATTGTACGGATTGAACCGTTAAGAAAAGTATGCCAAAGATATGTGCTGTCGCTATCCATCGCCAAAACTACGCCGCCTGACTGTTCCAGCAGCGGCGCGAGAGGTTGTTCATTGTTTGGGCCAAGCCAATTGGTCAAGGTGTAAGCACTGATAAGAATATTTTCTTCATCGTCAAATGCCAGTGAAGGCCCGCCTTCTGTTTGATGACTCCCCCAAAAGGTATGCCACTGATATGAGCCTTGAGAATCAAACTTCGTTACAAATATATCACCACTCCCCTTATACGCGTTAGTTGGGGCAGTGCTGTTTTCAAGCCAGGAGCCTTCGGCTCCGCCAGCAACATATAAATCACCATTTGATGTGCTGGACATTACAAGCTGTACATCATCCCCACTGTTTACGCCATTATCATCAACCTGTCCGCCATGGAATGTATGCCACTGGTAGTTGGCGTCCTTATCGAGTTTAAGTATATGGAACCCTCTATCATTGCTGACACTTAAACTATGCAGAGGCAGCTCGCCATTGGGGCCGTTGAACAGTGTGCTAAAAGTAGAGTGGTGAACAATAAAAATAGCATCATTACTATCAATATGAATTTGACCTTGTCCGAACTGTGAAGCTTCACCGTAGGTAAACTGCCAAAGATCTGCACCGACAGAGTTAAATTTCGAAACAAAAAATGCACCAAGAAGGTCAGAGTTGGCTGTGTAGATGTCGCCTGATGAATCAACGGCAACCGAGTGTGTTGCTTCGTGAGTTGAAGCACCATTTGGCCCGATAAAGCGGTGCCACTGATATTCCCCCGTAACATCAATTTTAGCCAGATAACCGTCAACATTGCCGCCATGAAAAGCTTCTAAAGGCAATTCATTGTTAGGTCCATTCCAGTCGGAAAACTGGCTTACATTCCCTGCTACGTAAATATTGCCTGCGGTATCTGTATCGAGGGAAAGAAAGTGATGACCAGATACCGTTGAATTGTCGCCAAAGAAGGTATGCCAAAGATAATTGCCATTTTGGTCAAGCTTCAGCAACCACACGCTTCCAGCTTCACTATAGGCATGTGTCGGGCTTTCATTATTATTACCCAACCATGAGTTTGTTGCGATGCCGACTATAAGAATGTTGCCGTTTGCATCAATGGCTTGTGCTGAGGGTGTTGCCCCATTGGTAAATAAATGCCAATTGTACTCAGGCAATGATGCATTCACACTTGTAATAGTGATTAGATTTATCAGTATGACTGTTAACACGAAGGTTATTGGAAGGGATAAGCGATGTTGCTTCATAATAATAAGTCCTTTAAAAAATTATTAATAGTGAACCAAGACTTACTGCAAGTGATTTACCACGCCCGGTTGTTTGGTTTGCAGGGTTGTCTGAACCGCGTAGTAGCTCAGATCGTTTTCCCATAAAGCAATACTTCCTTTGGAGTGCGTCCATAGCACTTCTTACCTTGAAGAGTTCGGTCATTGTTATAGGATTCCATCCAATATGAGGTAAAGATAGGTGTCTACAATTTTACTGAAGCAGATCTGAATCGGCACTGTACTGTAGATTGAGTTTAAACTCGATTGTAGTAGACCTCTATTTATGATGTGGGATTCTCTATAACAACCCAATCCTGATTAGGTATACAGTCATATCTTACTACGCTTGTTTTTTAGGTTTTTGAGAGCAATAATTGTGCGCGTTATTCTAATAAATATAATTTAAAGTCATTTAAGATCAGCAGGATATAAGCTGTAAAGATTAGGTGATAGGTTTTAACAACGCGCATGCGTGTTTTTACTGATGGTGTATTGAATAGAATCCTGATAAGTTCCTTGTATACAAGTAGTTAACTTTGTACGTTTTCACCGATGTAGCAAGATAAACGCGCAGCGCACGAGTTAAATTTTATAGGAAAGGCTGGTTTCGAGGATTTTCAACATAGTTGTCGTCTACAATATAAATATTGAAAACTTGGAGAATACTGTGTTCATTTTAACGGAAGCGAAAATTAATAAATACAAGAGCTATACCAATGAACAAGTTGTAAAACTTGAGGATGATGTAACTACCCTTGTTGGTAAGAACGAAAGCGGAAAAACAGCATTCCTTGAGGCGCTGGCAAAGTTCAATTACTTTACCGATGATGATGATTTCAAGTTCGATGAAGTTAGAGATTACCCCCGAAATGATCTGAAAAAATATCAACGTTCAGAAGAGGATGCAGTTGTAATAACCTGCACTTTTAAAATTGACGATGAAACAATTGATGAAATAAATTCGGATCTAGGCAAAGGCGTTCTTACTACCGAACAGTTCAAGGTTGAAGTCAAGTATAAATCTGGTCGTTTTTGGTATTATATCAAATCCAATGAAGAGAAATTTCTTGAAAATTTACAAAGTAAGCTAGGGTTTGATAATGAGATTAAGAACCACTTATTGAAACTAGGCTCGGTGAAAGCGGTAGTAGAGTGCGATCCAGGAGAAAATGAAGAGCTTAAGAAAATCATTTCTCATATTAACGAAAATATCGTCAAAGGAGCTTTTGGTTGGAAAACAAACCTAATAGATGCCTATATAACAAAGAAATATTTAAACCCTCGTATTCCGAGGTTCTGGTACTTTGACGAGTATCATGAGCTTCCATCAAGAGTAAGCATAGAATCAATTCGAAAAAACGCGCCAACTAGTGAGCTAACGAAACATCAATTGGAAACAGCAAAGGCGCTGTTCGAGCTTGCTGTTGTTGACATAGATCAGCTGGCAAGTTCATCTAGCTTTGAGTCGTTCATTGCTGAGTTAGAGGCTACTTCCAATGAAATAACAGACACTATTTTTGAGTACTGGTCAACCAATAGCAATCTCGCAATCGAGTTCAAAATTGACTCTGTTATAAGACCGAATCAACAACCAGAAAAAATCTTAGATATACGTGTCAGAAATAACAGGCACAGAATATCGTTGCCGCTCAAAAACAGAAGCAAGGGATTCAATTGGTTTTTTTCATTTATAGTATGGTTTAGTAAAATCCAGGATGACAAGGATAACAATTTCATTCTTTTATTAGATGAGCCAGGTTTAAACCTACATGCATCGGCTCAAGCCGACTTGTTACGATTTATCAATGATCTTTCTGATAATTACCAGATAGTATACTCAACCCATTCGCCTTTTATGGTTGAATCCGATGCGTTACATAGAGTAAGAACTGTTTACGACTCTGATGCTGGCAGTATTATTTCAGATGCCATACAGGAAAAAGATCCTGATACGCTATTCCCGCTTCAAGCAGCACTTGGTTATGATATTGCTCAAAATCTATTTGTATCTAAAAACAATCTGCTTGTTGAAGGCCCATCCGATCTAAACTATTTGACGTTCATATCTAGCTTATTGGAAAGTGATGGACGAGAAGGATTACGGAATGATGTGACAATTGTTCCTGTAGGCGGTTTAGATAAAGTGGTTTCATTTATTTCTTTGCTTCGTGGTTCAAAGCTGAAAATTTCTTGCTTGTTAGATTCTTTCAATAATGCAAAAGGAGCCCAAAGGCTTGATGGCCTAATTCAATCGAAGATCATTAAAGATAAGCATGTCAGGTTCTTTGATGAGTTCGCAGGTGACGACTACGAAAAAGCCGATATTGAAGACCTGTTTGAAAAGTCAGAATATCTTCAGATATTTGGAAAAGCTTTTCCCGACTATGCAGGTATCTCTGTTGCCGACTTGGACGATAAGAAGCAAACTATTTTACTTCAGCTAAAAGCTGTTCTTGGTGGCAAGGATTTTAATCACTACAAGCCTTCACAGGCCTTGTTGGGTATGGGACCTGCCGCAGACTTCTTCTCAAAAGAAACGTTAAGCCGTTTTGAGAAGATGTTTACTGAAATTAATAAACTTTTTTAGGCTGATCGTGATACAGGGAAAGAACAGTTTCAGCTCAATAACAAAGCATTGCACTCGACTCGCTTCGCTCGCACAGTGAATGCGGCGTTAACCCATAGAAATTTTAATCCGAAATTCACTAATCAGAGCTAAAAGTCTAACGCGGAAATGTCCATTTTCAAGTTAGCATGGTCAGCACATTTCTGCCCCATTCGGTGTTAGAAAAATCCAATTTAAACTTTGTTTGAACATCGTTATCGCTAACTTATGAAAACACCATCTTGAGGTAAATCTATTTACGATTAACATCAAAAATTTTTTCTATACCAAACTGTTTTTTTGTACAGTTATAATTCATATTCGTTAAAAAAACAGTGTTGTTTCTCGTTATGTAATTGCGAAAACCCTCGGATGTACCTAAAGAATAATGTTGTGGAGAGATTTTTTGGTAGTTTGAAACACGATTAGTTATTAAAAGTACCACAGCCAACTCGTCAACATATGCGTGATGATGTGGCGAAATATATGAAATATTACAATGTAGAACGGCTGCACTCGGCAAATGCTGATCAGTCACCGATTGATTTTGAAATTTCTTTTAGAAAGGTGTCCGGTTGGACTTGACCAGAACAATTTGTTGTGGAGCGATTTTTTGGTAGTTTGAAACACGATTGGTTATTAAAAGTACCACAGCCAACTCGTCAACATATGCGTGATGATGTGGCGAAATATATGAGATATTACAATGTAGAACGGCTGTACTCCGCAAATGCTGATCAGTCACCGATTGATTTAGAAATTTCTTTTAGAAAAGTGTCCGGTTGGACTTGACCAGAACATCTTTATAACCATAAGTGGGCAAATTCAAAATAAACCAAAGCCTGTAAATATTTCGTATTGACACATTCTCATAAACATAAACAACATTGTCATACATTATATCGACATTCGCCTTAGAATACCGGCTGCTAAATAGTAAATAAATGGACATAATGATTAAAACAACCTGATTTAACCTTATGATTTATATAGAAAGCTTGTGTCTACGATATATTTAACTTATATGTATCGGCCTACCTGTTCATCTATTGCATTAATTGGCGGTGGCAGCCACCCCAAACCCGGCGAAATCTCCCTCGCCCATCGCGGAATATTATTTTTAGACGAAATCGCTGAGTTTCCTCGCAAAGTGCTCGATTGTTTACGAGAGCCCCTAGAAACCGGCCAAGTTGAGATATCTAGAGCTGCAGCTAAGCTTACTTTTTCAAGCCGTTTTCAACTCATAGCAGCAATGAACCCCAGCCCCTGTGGCGATACGGAGCGAGCCCGATCAACACCTGAACAAATTCAGCGTTATTTATCGCGGTTATCTGGGCCATTTTTAGACCGCTTCGATTTAACCGTTGAGGTGCCTAAATTGCCATCGGGCACTCTTACGCAACAACATCAACCGGGCGAAACCAGCGTTGAAATAGCCAAACGAGTAAAACAAGCGCGCGAAAGCCAGTTGGCGCGCTCGGGTGTATTAAACAGTGAATTAAGCCCAAAACAACTTAAACAAGACAGTAATATCAGCCAGCAAGATTTAGAATTTTTAGAAAAAAGTGTACTGAGTCTTGGTTTGTCTGTGCGCAGTTTTCACCGTATTCAACGAGTATCACGTACCATTGCCGATCTACAACAGTCTGTCACCACAGAACGAGGCCATATCGCGCAAGCACTTGGCTACAGAGCAATGGATCGTTTACTCGCAAAGCTTAATCAACAATAAAGTCAATTTTTAACTGTTGTATTTATTGAGCAATCTTGCGACTACGAGTAACATAGCTCTCCGTTTAAAAGGAGAGAAAAATGTCGTTGCTTGCTAAAATCAAAGGCTGCTTAGCATTTACATGCTATCTACTGAATACTGTTTTTTGGACTATACTCATTATGGTGTTTAGTCTCTTCAAACTTATCCCGATTAGCATTTTTCAAAAAAACTGCAGTTATATTCTTGATAACTGTGCCACCGCATGGATAAGCGTTAACAATATCGTCGAATCTATATTCCACCCTGTACGCATTCACGTTAGCGGCGATGACACCTTTTCAGAACAAGAATGGTATATGGTTATTGCTAATCACCAGTCTTGGGTAGATATTTTAATTTTGCAGCGCGTATTTAACCGAAAAATCCCTTTTTTAAAGTTTTTTCTGAAACAAGAATTAATTTATGTGCCCATCCTCGGTTTAGCTTGGTGGGCATTAGATTTTCCTTTTATGCGTCGTTACAGCTCAGCAGAGTTGCGTAAAAACCCTAAACTTAAAGGCAAAGACATTGAAATCACGCGTAAAGCCTGCGAAAAGTTTAAAACTAAACCCGTTAGCGTAATGAACTTTGTTGAAGGCACTCGATTTAGCCAAGCAAAGCACAACAAACAACAATCGCCTTTTACACACTTGCTCAAGCCTAAAGCCGGCGGCATGGCCTTTGCGTTATCGGCAATGGGCGAGCAAATTAATAAATTAGTTGATGTCACCATTTATTACCCAGGCCGTGTACCCAGTTATTGGGAGTACATTTGTGGGGCACTTAATGATGTGCATGTACATATTAAGATCAGTGATATTCCCCAAAATATGCGCGGGGATTACCTTAAAGATCGTGAGTTTAAGATTGATTTCCAAGAACAACTCAATCAAATCTGGTTAAACAAAGATCACCAACTACAAGAGCTTGCAGACAAGTCAAAGCAAAAGGTATAACAATACATGTTAACGTTTTTACCTGGCCCACTGCTGTTTGTTCTCAGCCTGGTTTTGCTGATTATTAATACCAGCGTATGGGGTTCATTAATTGCAATAGGCGGTATCATTAAACTGTTATTGCCATTAAAAGCCCTTCGTCGTGTGTTGACTAAAATCATGAACCGTTTTATGTGGGCCTGGGCCACCTGCAATGGCGGGATTTTATATCTGATATCGAATATCGAATGGGATATATCAGGGCTAGACAATCTAGACCCAAACGGTTGGTATTTATTGATCAGCAACCATGTCAGTGGCTTTGATATTGCGGCACAAACATATGTGCTACGCAACCACATCCCCATGTTAAAATTTTTCCTGAAAAAAGAACTCTTATACGTGCCAATCTTAGGTTTAGGTTGTTGGGCGCTCGACATGCCATTCATGAACCGAACCAGCCCAGCCAAACTGAAGAAAAACCCTAAACTCAAGGGTAAAGATCTTGAAACCACCCGCAAGGCTTGCGAACGTTTTAAAGATTCACCCACCTCAATCTTTAATTATGTTGAAGGCAGCCGTTTTACTGAAGAAAAGCGTCTGCGCCAAGACTCGCCCTATCGGCATCTGTTACGCCCCAAAGCCAGTGGCATTGCCTTTACGCTATCAGCCATGGGTGAGCAATTTACCAACTTACTCAATATCACTTTAGTGTATCCAGAAACATCTGAAAAAGTGTTAAGCAATGTTATGCAAGGTCGAACCAAAAAAGTCGTCATGCATGTTGAAGTACTGCCGGTTCCGCACGTCAATGCCAATGACTATTTACATCATGCAGATAGCCGAGTTGCTTTTCAGCGCTGGTTAAACCAACTGTGGTTTGAAAAAGATCAATTTATTGACAATGTGCTCAAGCAATATCAACAGTCATCGCTCCACAAAAAGGACAATTAGCATAGTTTTTATACTGCGAAGTAGCATAACACTGTTAGTTTTGTGCAATTTCCATTAACCTAATGACACAATTGATATAAACAAAATTTAGTCACTGAATACGCAAGGCTTAATTAGCGTTTTACTGTTAAGCTTGAACAAACACTTTTACGCTGCTTGTCTACTATAACTTGTATAGGTGAGATTTGAATTTTCGCGCAATAACACTTTTACCCTACTTGATAATTTTGCTGGCATTGATTTTTTCAGTGCCCGTTTCTGCGCAAAAAAATAGTGCGAACCATGCTCTTGCAGAAGTGAAATTTCAACATTTCGACACCGAAGGCAAACTCAATCAAAACTCAATCACTCGCCTGTTTATGGACAGTGCCGGTATGTTATGGGTTGGCACACAAGATGGCCTACACAGCTACAACGGTGTCGACTTCGAGCTTTACCTTAAACAAGCTAACAACAGCAAAAGCATTTCTGGCAACTACATTACTGATATTTTGCAATCACCTGACGGTGATTTATGGCTAGGCACGTTTGATAATGGCTTAAACCGCTTTAACTTGAACACAGGCGAGTTTACACGATTTAAACAAAAACAAGGGTTAAACGAACTTCAAATCACTAAACTTGCAGTAATTGGTGACACCCTATGGATAGGCACCCGTACAGGTTTATATTTATTATCGTTAAAAACCGAAAAAATTATCCCCGTGAGTTTAGGCAGCAATATCACGCCAGATGTTGTGAGCATTGCAAATGTTGACGACAAATTCATCGTCGTAGGCACCAAAGAACATGGCACTTTTGCAGTAGACAGCAACACCATTATTCGCCTTGATATCCCCACAAACATGGTCGTCAACCAAATTCAATCCAGTTCAATTTATTCTGTTTGGTTGGCAATCGACAATCAAATATGGCGTTACAATCTTGATACTCACCAAAAAGAGTTAATTTGGTCACGAGATAATAGTTACGGAGAAAACCGTAAAATTGTCGACTTTATCGTGGTGAACGCCAATCAAATTTTTGCAATAGGTAACAACACAGGCCTGTTCCAATTGGACTTTAAAGAGGGGCAGTGGCACAGCACCATTTACAAACATAATCCACAAGCACTCAACACCATCAGTGCCAACACGTTACAAACATTATTTCTCGATGCAACAGGCACCCTGTGGATTGGCAGTGGTTATTCTGGTATTGATAAACTCAATCTTAACCAGCAATACTTTACACATTATTACGATTACCAAACCGACGCACCAGACATGGCCAATATGGTACGCAGCATTTATCGTGATAATCAGCAGCGCTTATGGATAGGAACCGATGGCGCAGGTGTTAAATACCTAGCGCCTCAAGATAGTCAATACTATTATATTAATCAATTATTTGCAGACAATCTGTCGGTACCTGTTGAACAATTATCACTCATAGTTCACGACATAATCCAAGACAAACAAGAGCTGCTATGGTTTGCTACAAACCTTGGCCTGTTTACTCTCGATCTCAACAATGAGCTCAAACAAATTAAGCCTGCTAACCCGCAGTTTCATGCAGACACCAAGTTTCGAAGCTTTGCCTTTGATGATAAAGATCGCCTATGGATATCGAGCTCCCTAGGGCTGTATTTTATCTCTGAACACACCCATAAGATGATGGCCTATAATTTTGGCTTTCAAGCAGACTACTCACCCTTTAAACATCAAATTATTAAATTGCACTTTAGCCAAGGCTATTTATGGCTCGGCACCATGGGTGGTGTGGTTAGGTTGTCACCAGAAGAGCAAAAGCTGGATTTTTTAACCCACGACGCAGAAAACATTTATAGCCTAAGCGACAACCGCGTCAGAGACTTTTTACTGGCTGACAACGGCGATTTCTGGATAGCGACTCACGGTGGCATAGACAAACTCACCCTTGAGTACGGCACCTTCTCTTTTGAAAGAATGGACGTAAATGCAGACAAAAGCAGTAATACCGTTTACGCCATATTAGAAGATGAGCAACATGATTTATGGCTCAGTACCAATTCAGGTATTTCGCGTTTTACTCCCAGCACAAGAAGCTTCATTTCATATAATACTTATGAAGGCTTGCAGGCTAACGAGTTTAATGGCGCCGCTAAATTTAAAGACACCAACGGCAGCTTATGGTTTGGTGGCATACATGGCTTAAATCATTTTAATCCTGTAACCATTCCTGCATTCAGACCGGAAAACAAACTTGCATTAACCAAATACATCATTGGTGAAACACAATATCCTATCCGCGATTTAAGCCATGCCCCCAAAGTTGTCATGCCCTATGAAAAACAATTAATCAGTTTCGAGATTGGGTCACTTAACTTTAACTATCCCGGGCTAAGTCGGTTTAGTTACAAATTAGATGGCTTTGACACCGACTGGCGTGAGCTGTCACAAGGCAATCAAATTACCTACACAAACCTTGCACCTGGCGATTACAAATTATTAGTCCGTCATGCGCTGGGAACCAACAAATATAGCCAGTACACACTCAGTGTAGATGTGTCTGTGGTCCCACCGTTTTATATGACACATATTGCCTATGCAGCCTATGTGAGCGTGGGCTTGCTAGGCATTATTTGGATTATCGCTGCCAGACGCAGAAAACAAACCAAACAGCGAGAATTTGATAACAGTATTCGCGCATCAGAAGAACGCCTTAAACTCGCGCTTTGGGCTTCGGGCGATGGGATGTGGGATTGGAACATAAAAGACGATAAAGTCTATCGGACCAACATGGTTGAACCGATGAACTTTTCATTAAAAGATGAATTACTGATAAAAAACATTCATCCAGAAGATCGTCCGCGCGTGCAAAAACTGCTTAATGATCATCTGTCAGGTGAAAGCGAATTTTTTGAAGCTGAATACCGTGTAGAAACTCAACCAGGAAATTGGGCATGGTTATTAGACAGGGGCCAAATTGTAGAGCGCGACAGCAATAATGCGCCCATCCGAATGGCCGGCACTCACAAAGATATCACCAGCCGTAAGCTAACCGAAAACGAACTAAAATTGTCATCGCAAGTACTGTTTAGTATGAACGAAGCCGTTGTGGTTGGTGAGCTAGACTATCAAGTTCGCTCAGTAAACCCAGCCTTTAGCCGAATTACAGGCTTTAGACACCGCGATGTTGTCGGTAAGCACTTTTTATTTTTAACCATGGGCAAACAATCGCGCGAGTTTTACAACGCGGTAGAAACCCAGTTATTAAGACACAAGCATTGGGCCGGTGAAATTAAAATTAGAACCCGAGACCGTCGTGGCATATTGGCATGGTTGGAAATCAACCAGGTTATCGACAACAAGGGAGAAACCAGTCACTTTGTAGCGGTATTTACCGACATAACTGCACGTAAAAAAGCTGAAGAAGACCTACGAGTGTTGGCTAACTTTGACCCACTAACAGGCCTGCCTAATCGCACCTTATTCCAAGACAGATTAAACCAAGCTGTAACCAAAGCACACCGAGCCGAAAGCATAGTGGCATTGCTGTTTTTAGATCTCGACCGCTTTAAGCACATTAACGACTCAATGGGTCATCATATCGGTGACTTATTACTTAAAGCGGTAGCGCATCGCCTGCAAAATGCTGTGCGTGAAGAAGACACCGTCGCCCGCTTAGGAGGAGACGAATTTACCATTATTTTAGAAGGTGTTGCCAAAACCAAAGCAGCAACAATTATCGCCGAAAAGGTATTACAGGCATTTCAGAAACCTTTCTTACTCGACGATAAAGTACTGACTATTTCACCATCGATAGGGATAAGCCTATTTCCAGATGATGCCGAAGACACTACATCATTAATTAAGTATGCCGATACAGCTATGTATCATGCAAAATCATTAGGCCGAAACAATTTTCAGTTTTATACCAAAGAGTTAAACCAATATGCTACACGTCATGTGCAGTTAGAGGCTGGCCTAAAAAAAGCCCTACAAGAAAACGAATTTTATTTAGTGTACCAACCTAAATATGACGTAAAAACAGAGCGTATTATTGGGTTAGAGGCTTTACTTCGCTGGGAAAGTCCAGAATTAGGCCTTATTTCGCCAGTTGAATTTATTCCGCTCGCGGAAGAAACCGGCTTAATTAACCAAATAGGCCATTGGGCTATTAATCAGGCATGTACTCAACTTGCACAATGGCATCAGCAAGGGTTTGAGCATATCTCTGTGGCGGTAAACTTATCGGCAAGACAGCTTAAAGCAGACATTATTTCAACGATTGAAGTCGCCCTTGCCGTGTCAGGTTTGCCTGCCAGCGCACTTGAACTAGAGTTAACCGAATCAATGATTATGGGCAACCCACAAGACTCAGTAACCGTATTATCTAAACTCAAAGCGCTAGGGCTAACCATTGCCATTGATGACTTTGGTACCGGTTATTCCAGTTTAAGTTATTTAAAGCGTTTCCCAATTGACACCTTAAAAATTGACCGCGAGTTTGTTCGCGATATCACAGAAGATCCAGATGATGCAGCCATCACCAGCGCCATTATTACCCTAGCGCATAGCCTAGAACTCAATGTAGTTGCAGAAGGTGTTGAAACAAAAGAACAGCTTGAATTTTTACGTAATGGTGGCTGTGATCAAGTGCAAGGGTTCTTGCTCAGCAAGCCGCTTACGGCAAGCGAATGTTTAACGCTATTAAGTC
The DNA here is from genome assembly GCF_019931735.1 of Shewanella inventionis. Classification (NCBI taxonomy): domain Bacteria; kingdom Pseudomonadati; phylum Pseudomonadota; class Gammaproteobacteria; order Alteromonadales; family Shewanellaceae; genus Shewanella; species Shewanella inventionis. Next base: position 4,803,572 of record NZ_CP082926.1, read on the forward strand.
AACGTTAAACTAGATCCTGTTGATCTAAAAACAAAAAAGCTCCCAAGGGAGCTTTTATTTTTTTGCTACTGTAAAGCTAAGGCGCTATTCGCTCAACACGCGTTACCCAGCCTTGTGGTGCGGCAACATAGCCTTTTTGTATATCCGTAAATAGCTTGTAAATTCGCTTAATGTTTGGACCCACAGTGCCATCGCCAACGGTGACGACTCTGCCATCTTCAAAAATATACGAATTTACTGGCGACACTACAGCAGCAGTACCAAAACCACCCGCCTCAATGATCTCACCAGACTCAATATCAGCAATAAACTTGTCTAACATGACCGTTTCTTGCCTTACTTTGCAGCCCAGCATATCCCCGAGTTCGAGAATAGATTGTGAGGTAATCGACTTTAAAATCGTATCGGTAAATTTTGGAATAATCACAGTACCATCTTTTAAAATATGGAAGTGATTCATCGCGCCAGCTTCTTCAATTTGCGTATTAGTCGAATCTAAATACAAAACTTGCGAAGCGCCATGTTCTACCGCAGCCTTGCCCGCCCGTAGTGACGCAGCATAATTACCAGCGGCTTTTGACGCGCCTGTACCACCAGACACTGCACGGTGATATTTAGTGCTAATTAACAAACGAATACCGTTATTAACACCAGACGAATAATAAGCGCCAGAGGGGCTTAACACGACGCAAAAGGTATATTGCTGGCTAGGGCTAACCGATAAACGGTCTTCGGTTGCAAATATAAACGGGCGAATATACAAACACGCCCCTTCTTGCAAAGGGAACCACAAACGATCAACATCAATCAGTGCATTAATCGCCTTAACTTGCATCGCTTCATCAATATTGGGAATACACACAATATCTGCAGAACGGTTCATGCGTTCAGCATTCTTATTGATGCGGAAGGTGTAAATTTCACCGTCCTCGTGCATAAAGGCTTTTGCGCCTTCAAAAATAGATTGGCCATAATGCAACGCCATTGCACCAGGCGCCATCTCAAACGGGCCGTAAGGGACTATGCGCGGATCGCACCATTGACCATCACGATAATCCATTAAAAACATGTGGTCAGTTCGAAGCTTACCAAAACCAACATCGCCTTCAGGCATAAACGGTTCTGTGCGGCGCTCTGACGCAGATTTTAAATTATATTTTATGTCCATTGCATACCACCTTAAAAACTGAGCTTGCAGACTATGGAGGCGAGAGATTAATGTCAAGTCGCAGCGCTAGATCCTAAATCAAAATACGTCAATTGAACGTAACAAGCATCGATATATTTATTCATATTGCAACAGACAAACTGTCAGTGCATCACGCTATGTTATCTGTAACGCCAAGTCATCCTGTTTATTGCACGATAGCAGCCACAATAGAGACTTCAACTAAATATTCTGGCTCTGCAATGGCGGCCTGTACACACGCTCTTGCAGGCGCATGCCCTGTCGGCACCCAATGGTCCCATACCAAATTCATAGCATCGTAATCGGCCATGTCTTTAAGGTAAATAGTGGCCGACAAAATATGCTCACGGCTCGAGCCAGCTTGAGCCAACAAAGCATCAACCTCTTCAAGCATGGTGATGGTTTGGGTAGTAATGTCGCTGTTTTTATCTTTTGCCACTTGGCCACACAAGTAAACCGTATTGTTATGGATCACAATACTGCTCATCCGAGCGCCTACATCGAGTCGAGTAAGTGTCATAAATGTCGTTTTATTGAGTAAGTCAGGCGATGAAAATAGCGCGATATTAGATAAAGCACAATATCGACTGATTTATTGAATATATTTTAGCCACTCAGTTTTAAAGGCTATTCCTATAGGGCTTGACACTGCTAGAATCGGGGTTCCATCCAGAAACGTATAGGACTCCCCATGAGCCTTGAATTATTGTCCCAACTGGAAACCAAAATCCAGGCGACTCTTGAAAATATTGAGCTACTAAAAATGGAGCTAGAAGAAGAGAAGCAAAAGAACCAAGCTTTAGTGCAACAGCAAGAAGCATTGACACAAAAAAACCAACAATTGCAGCAAGACCTCAACTCTTGGAGTGATAAGGTCAATGGCCTTGTTGGTTTATTGAATAGCGAAATGTAACTGAGACTGTTAAGTAGATTGTTGTGGCGTAGATTGCGCCTCAATCAATGCATTTAATTCGCTGATAGCCTGCCTTACTTTTGGCAGGCTTTTTTTTGTTTGTAAAAAACGTCCTTTATCAAATTCAAGTAAACCTAAATCTTTTACCCAAATCGCACCACTCAGAAAGATCCTAGCATGCTTAACAATTAACTTGGGCGCATAAACAGGGAACGTTCTCATAGGGTTTCCTCCTAGAGCAAATACACATAGCACAATGTAATTAACCTAAAGTCGCTATCTATAGCCATGCTTAAAGTGCATTGGTAACACGAGTCATTTACGCAGCACTTTTATTCACTATTTGTTCTAACGACTATGTCAGTAAACGACAAGACAACAACACTAAAAACGCTGATATTGATGCCTGCCTGAAAGTTGGACAACGGTTTTTTATAAGAGTTTCATTAAAATTTTCACTTTAAATCATCTGACAAATCACACAAAAACAACTTGCCAATATAATGCCACTTGCCAATTTTTTGACGCCATGCTAGTATTTTGGCGTTACTCAGGGTAAAAAAGAGTCATTTGACTCATCACCGTATTATCTTTTCATAGATATACGGTTTTTTTTTGCTTGGGTTTAGGGCAAAAAAAAGGAGCCAAAGGCTCCTTCTCATCAATAAGGCTTAATTAACCGTTACTTTTTATTCATCGTAGATAGGTAAAATGCGATATCGATTAGCTCGTCATAAGACTTGATTGAGCCAGTTTCGACACGGTACTTACCATTAACAACCAATGAAGGTACACCAGAAATTTTAGCGTTTTCAGTATCACGCTTCATTTTTGACATCTGTGCATTCACCATAAACGAGCTTGCCGCTGCGTCATAGGCTTTTGCCTCTACACCATTAGCAATAAACAATGCTCTTACATCATCTGCACGGGTAAACTGTTGGCGTTTGTCATGGATTGCACTAAACAAAGCAGGTTCAATCTTTTCTTCAACATTGAGTTGTTTAGCAATTGCAAAAGCGCGCGACATTTCTACACCCATTTCACGGCCAATAAACTCAACATGTGCTTGGTTAAAAGCAACACCTTCTGGAAGGTTAGCCTGAATTTTAGGGACTACCGTTTTAGCAAAGTTATAACAATGTGGGCAATAGAAAGAGAAAAACTCAGTAATTTCAGGCTTTGCAGACTCTGGACCTTCATTTATCACTGTGTAATGAACACCTTCTTTGTAATCTGCAGCCATCGCCGCCATTGGCGCAAGTAATAGTGCTGCGGCCATCAATAATGCTTTTTTCATCTCACTTCCTTTAAATAGGCAAAATAAACTAATAAACATACGCTGGGGCTATCATAGTCTAGCGTTAGCCTGAAACTCAATCGCTAGATGATTGTATTTGTAACTAAATACATTCTGATAGTTATTATGAATCAATGTTAATCAACAATTAAACTGGTTTAAACTTAATGGTGCATCATCGAGGGCGGCCAGTTGCTCTTTAAACGCCAAGGTTTGTTGCTCCCAATATTTGATATCTGCAAACCACGGAAAGTTCATTGGAAATGCCGGGTCTTGCCAACGTTTTGCTAGCCAGGCGTTGTAATGGATCATTCTAAACGCTCTTAACGGCTCAATTAACGCCAGTTGCCTTGTGTCAAAATCGCAAAATTCTTGATAGGCATCAATTAAGATATCCAGCTGCAATAGTTGCTGTGCTCTATCGCCGGTCAGCATCATCCAAATGTCTTGCACCGCAGGCCCTTGCCTTGCGTCGTCTAAATCCACAAAACCTGGGCCATCTGGTGTCCATAAAATATTACCCGGGTGCAAATCTCCGTGTAAGCGGATCGTGTCAAAGCTGTGTTGTTGCCAAATCTGTTTGGCTTTTACAAGCACTTGTTCTACCACTGTAAAAAAGGCGTTTTGCATGCTTTGATCAACAATGCCACTGCTGCGTAAATAGTGGTAAGCATCATCACCTAATATTTGGGGCGTTAAAGGTTCACGATGGGTAAAAGCTTGCTTACTGGCATACTGATGAATGCGGCCAATAAAACGCCCTACAGACTCTAATTGCTCTTCGTTATCTACTTCAAACGCGCGTCCACCTATCGATGGAAATAACGCAAATCGATAACCTTTAAACTCAAATAAGGTTTTTGCGTCAATGACCACAGGTACAGCAATAGGAATGTCTTCAGCCGCTAATGCCAATGCGTAATCGTGTTCTTCTTGTATTTGGGCATCACTCCAACGTTGTGGTCGATAAAACTTAACCACATAACGTTGCCCACGGTCGCAGCGGAACTGATACACGCGGTTTTCATAACTGTTTAATGCCAATAAACCGGTCTCAGGAAACACCCCAATACTTTCAATCGCATCTAAAATCAAATCGGGCGTTAATGCCTGAAAATGAAACGCCGCGCTGTTATCCATGTATGTCTTCTTCTGTTATGTGAATATAGGATTTAAGCAAGCCAGATAAAAAATGCAACACATCAACATCTTTTGCACTGTCTACTGACAACCAACAAATATCACCATAAAACTCATAGTGTAACCACACCGGACAACCTTCAAAATTCAGCAGCCATTGGTGTCTATCTGCGCCCCATTGGCGCTCACGGATGTCGCAATCTAATGCTGCCGCTAAAGGTTCGGCAAACCGTTCAAATTGCTCAAAATCAACTTCAGCTTGGATAACAATGCTCTTCGCTTCAGGATCAAATTTAGCAGACAATAATTTCATAACATCACTCAATAAAATGGCAATTAAACTGGGTTAACTACTGCAAGACATAACTAAGCCTTGGCCCCACTGCGGAGGACGTTTGGCAAAATCATTCATCTCGGGCTGTTCATCAAAAGGTCGAGTTAATAACTGCTGTAATTGTAAAAGCTTGCTATTGTCAGCTTTTTCTTCGATGTCGATAATCGCTTCCTGAGCAAGATAATTACGCAAAATGTATTTAGGGTTATGCTGGTTACGCTCATGCTGCCATGCAGCAACATCGCTAACCTGCCCAACACGACTCTGATAGGCTTGAAACCAGCTATCAAATTGGTGCACATCGAGCATGTCATCGCGTAGTAGACTGTGCTGGCTGCTAATGTCAATTGTGCCTATTTTGCGTAAGCTGTTGGTGTAATCGAGCTGGTTGTTTTCAAGCATGACGGTAAATTGGCTTATAAATGCTAAATCTTGTTTTTCTTGCTCGGCGTTATCTAAATCGCTGTCGGTACTTAAGCCTAATTTTTCTCGCATTAAGCTAACATAATGGTTCACCAAACTGGGTTGATAGGTATTCAATGCGGCAATTAAATCGTCCGATGCGATAATTGGGGGCAGCGCTTGTGCGAGGCGTTTTAGATTCCATAATCCAATACCGGGTTGCTGGCCAAAAGCATAACGGCCGTCATGATCAGAGTGATTGCAAATAAAGCTTTCTTTAAATGTGTCTAAAAATGCAAACGGCCCAAAGTCAAAGGTGTCGCCTACAATCGACATGTTGTCGGTGTTCATCACGCCATGGGCAAAACCTACTGCTTGCCAGTGGGCAATCATTTTTGCAGTTAATTGCACCACTTCAACAAACCATTGCTTATAGCCAGCGGCGTCGGTTGTTAAATGCGGAAAATGCTGGGTAATCGTAAAGTTAAGTAACTGGGTCAGTTTATCTGGTGCGCCCTTTTCGCTATAACAAAAGTATTCAAAGTGACCAAAGCGAATATGACTTTTCGCTAAACGCACTGTTATTGCTGCGGTTTCCTGGCTTTCACGCCACACGGGCAGATCAGATCCTATTACCGCTAAAGCACGAGTTGTTGGTACAGACAACGCCGCCAGTGCTTCAGACACTAAAAACTCACGCACGGCTGAGCGCATAACAGCCCGACCATCGCCATGACGAGAATACGGTGTGGGGCCGCCACCTTTTAGCGCCACATCCCACGCGCCATCAGGGCCAATGGCTTCGCCTAATATAATCGAGCGGCCATCGCCAAGCCTTGGAGTATAACCACCAAACTGATGACCACTGTAAACCTGGGCATAATAGCTCGCACCAGGCGCGGCGGCATTAGCAGATAACTGCATCAGTAATTCATGGTTTGGTTTGTCTAAACCAATCAGTTTAGCGGCAGCATCACTCCAGCCTAGCCAATGCGGATTGCTAATCCCCTGCGGATAAGCTTGCGAATAAAAGCCGTCTAATTGCTCAAAAAAGTCTTGTTTAAAGCGCATCTAACTCAGCCCCAGCAACCAAGCGTTGACACTGTAATTGCTGCTTATCGTCGACCTGACATGCTTGAGCACACACAAAGGCTTGCGCTGCCGGCATGGATGAACCTTGCAAGCGTAACATGCCGGTGCCTTTGGCCTGACATTGTGCTAAAGAATCGTAATAGCCACTAATAAAATCAGTATCTAGCATGTTGGTTGTAGCCATGGCTTTTTGGGCATTTACAGGATTATCTGCAACGTAAAATAGCGTCCACTCTGGTGTGCGCGTACACCCCATGGTTACACTTAACCCAATTGCTGCAAGCAGTAATTTACCTATTGTAGAAGTCATCTATTACCACCAAAATCTAAACTATGCTATCCATTAGCATCGATTACTTCATCACAGATGCTAAATACAAAAAAAGCGGACCTAGGTCCGCTTTCCTTTGTGGATATCATACCTGATATCCGTCACCCTGTATTAACTGAGTTAACCAGCTTTAGTTTTAGCCTTTTCTATTCGATTTATTCGGCCTTCAAACCCAGTCACAGTTCCGTCGGTTAGTTGGTACTCAAGCGCCTGTTGGCAAACATCAATGGCTTGGTCAAATTCGTTGGTATCGTTCAGTAGAGTCGATAACTGCATAAATGCCGGTGCTTTGATCTCTTGCGCGCTATCGTTGGCGACTTGCTGTTGATATACCAAACGAAATAAGTCTAGATACGCCGACTTAAGTGCAGCACCATATTGGCAATAGTCATGCTGTTTTCGCATTTTATAACAATGATTAATCACACCGGATAATGCATCATGCTGACTCTGAGGATCATTTGCGCCATTAGCAGACTCAACTAGCTGTTTAAAACTGTCGCTGGCCCAGTCGCCTTTGGTTGCTGGTAAGTTGAGTAAATGGCTTTGAGCAGTGTCGTGAGGTGTAGACTCTTCAACTAAAACGTTTGCCTCGTTTTCAGTGTTGAGGGTTTCAGGTTCAAGCAGTGGCGCGTTGGATTTATCATCTAAGGTGCTCACTGAGTCTATTTTTTCTGGGTCCTTTGCACTTTCAAAACGGCCTTCATCAAATTCAACGGGGTTATCTTGTTCAGGCTTTGTTTCGCTAGCCACCTTTGCGAGGTGTTCAACGTCAGCCTTAGCTTGTGTAGCAACTGAGGCCTCTGGGTCTTCAACATCAGATGGCGTTGTTGCCGAGGCCTTTACATTTGATGGCTTTGTTGTTGGAGTCTTTTTCTCTAACTCTTGCTTTGCCACGGTTTGAGTTCGCTTGTAAAGATACACAGCGACAGCAACCAATATGGCAATTAAAATGATCTTTACTAATGGCATTAGGTATCCACCTTGCTGATGATGCGCAAACACGCATGGGTTCGGTACTACTCACACTCAGGAGTTACAAGCGAAATCTACTGTGCTAAATAGAGCGTGATGTTTTTTTAATCACTCATCTTTATTATTTCAATCTGCGCTATAAAATCAAGTATTTATCTACTTTAAACACTAACAAGCTATCAATTTTAGCCAAATAGATGATCATTTAGCTCATTTTTGCGATCAATGACACACTCAAGCATGGTTTTGTGTACAAATTCATAATTAGCAAATGCGAATTTGTCAGCTTGCATGTTAGCCACATAAACTGTCTATACCAGACTGTTTTACTAAGGTATTTACGATGAGCGAAACCGAGTTACTCACAGGCAAATTACTGTATGAATTTCGCACCATTACAGCCATGGTTAATATTTACTGTAAAGCACATCATCCAATGAAACCATCACACGGTGTTTGTGAGCAGTGTCGAGAGTTTTTAAACTATGCCAACACTCGATTAGACCGTTGCCCGTATGGCCAAGACAAGCCAACCTGCAACAAATGCCCAGTACATTGCTATAAGCCTCATATGAAACAAAAAGCCCGTGAAATCATGATTTTTGCAGGGCCAAGAATGTTACTGCCACACCCAATCATGGCCATAAAGCATTTACTTGCCGAGCGTAAACCCGCACCTGGTTTACCACCTGAAGGCGCATCGAATCGCCATGAGCGCAAGCGGCAAATGTCGTGAACATGTTTTGCCGTTATTAATAACATGGCCACCTGTGCCGTTATTTGTTCAATCATTCCTTATGGTGTTTACAGTATTTGCCTTAAGCTAACCTTGGTATAATGCCGAACCGCATTAACAAGTGGCCACGCAGAATGCGACCCGCGATTGTTGATAAGTATAAACGTTAATTAACTCGCACCGTTTAAGTGGTATTGGTAATCTATAGCGATATACAATGACAATGATGTCAATGGGTTCGTTAATGAGGTGATTTATGCAAGGTTCAATCAACCTATTTTTTGCAAGCGTAGTGATGTTGTTTAGTGTCGTGTTTTCTGTACCCACTTTTGCTAATGAGAATGCTTATAACGAAGCCGTTGCTAACTTCAAAAAAGCCAGCGAGACCAGAGACTTTTTCAATTCAGCTTATGGTTACGCGATTTTCCCAACAGTTGCCAAAGGCGGCATTGGTATTGGTGCAGCTTACGGTAATGGACGTGTTTACCAAGGTGGAACTTACACGGGCGATTCTGCCCTGACTCAGTTATCCATCGGCTTTCAAATTGGTGGCCAGGCTTACAGCGAAATCATCTTTTTTAAAGATGCCAAAGCATACAATGAATTTACCAGCGGCAGTTTCGAGTTTAGCGCCCAGGCTTCTGCTGTAGCGATTAACCTAGGCGCCAATGCCCAAGTTGGCACTACCGGTAACTCAGCCGGCGCAGGCCAAGCAGGCAGTAACCATAACGCTGCGGCACAATACATTAACGGCATGGCTATTTTCACCGCCGCCAAAGGTGGTTTGATGTTTGAAGCCGCCTTGGCAGGACAATCGTTTACCTTTAATGCTAAGTAACTCGAGTTAGCTCAAATGAGTTCAAATGAGTTCAAATGAGTTCAAATGAGTTCGAGTTGTGCTCGTTGCTTAAAGTACATTCAGGCTGCCATTGGCAGCCTGAATTGTTTTGGGAAGAGTTATTCATCTTACTAATTGGTTTTATCACAAAGGTTTATTACTACATTCTTGAGGCCTCAACTCTAACGTCGTCCCAACTCTAAACGTCGTCCCACCTCTAAACGTCGCCCCAACTCTCACGTCGTCCCGGTAATGCTTTTGAGCCGGGACCCAGGTGTTTGTTTACTTTTGTGCTTTTTATGGCCTGCGGCCACACCAGATCAATAGTGGCTAATGTAAGTCGGTCAACTAGAGCTACTAATTCAAACAAAACTAGGGTGTTAGGTATCGATACTCAATGAAATCACTTCTATGACACGCGGTGAACCCATCCATGGGCGCTCTGCGAAAACGTCCATGTTTTCGAAGGTCATAGCCGCGATTACATCCGCCGTATAGGTATCTTCGATGCAACCTTGTTTGTGTTTGTAATTTAAAGATCTAACGAAAAGCTCGATAACTACATTCTCGTCGCCCCACCCCTCACGTCGTCCCGGTAAGGCTTTTGAGCCGGGACCCAGGTGTTATGTTTACTTTTGTACTTTTTATGGCCTGCGACCACACCAGATCAATAGTGGCTAATGTAAGTCGGTCAACTAGAGCTACTAATTCAAACAAAACTAGGGTGTTAGGTATCGATACTCAATGAAATCACTTCTATGACACGCGGTGAACCCATCCATGGGCGCTCTGCGAAAACGTCCATGTTTTCGAAGGTCATAGCCGCGATTACATCCGCCGTATAGGTATCTTCGATGCAACCTTGTTTGTGTTTGTAATTTAAAGATCTAACGAAAAGCTCGATAACTACATTCTCGTCGCCCCACCCCTCACGTCGTCCCGGTAATGCTTTTGAGCCGGGACCCAGGTGTTATGTTTACTTTTGTACTTTTTATGGCCTGCGGCCACACCAGATCAATAGTGGCTAATGTAAGTAGGTCAACTAGAGCTATCTAATTCAAACAAACTAGGGTGTTAGGTATTGATACTCAATGAAATCACTTCTATGACACGCGGTGACCCCATCCCTGGGCGCTCTGCGAAAACGTCCATGTTTTCGAAGGTCATAGCCGCGATTACATCCGCCGTATGGGTATCTTCGATGCAACCTTATTTGTTATTTAAAGATTTAACGCATTTCTGGATCAAGCTTGATAACTATCTTCTTGTCAAAAACAATGCCACCCATGTTTTATAAAAGTAACTTAACTCTTTTTTATGACTTTGGCGAGGGTTACGATCGATGTTAACAACTAATCAATTTTTATCGATATGGCTAAAATATTATCGTTAAATGAGTGATTTATGGTCATCTAAGAAATTTAGCACAGCAGAAAATCTTGATATCTATCAAGTGTTAGGTGAATTGTAATTTGATTGGGGATGATGACTTAAGCGCACAACCAGCGCTGACAATTTGCAGCGCCTTGTCGTCGTTTTCGGTCTAAATGCTCACAGTATTCAGTTAATGCGGGTAATGCTCCGACAGCACCTTTAAATAATGTACCAAATTCTGTGGTGATTTTAAGCCAATTATCTGCGGGGATGTTGAGCCTATTCAGTATGTCCTGGCTGCTTGAGCTAATGGCGCCATGCTTATCATCTCGAATTATCCGACCGGTATCTTCAACTAAGACGATGTAGTCTTTCACGCTGAACATGAGCCCGTTAGGCATATTTAAGCGCTCATTACCCACAAACGGTAATAACTCAGGTGGTTGCTCGCCTTTCATTGCTGAATTGATACGTCTTTGAATACTGGTGTAATCTGAGGTTTCAGGGGTTGCAGCCATTTTGGCTCTGACTGGGTTTAAATCCACATAAGCCATACAGGCTAAAACTGCGGCTTCATCAAGCAGAGCTTGAGACTTAAAGCGACCTTCCCAAAAGCGACCTGTGCACTTATCTTCTTTATTGGCCATTCTGGCGATGGGCTCACTGAGTGAGCGCATAAACCAACTGATATCAATTAAGCGTTTACGGTATTCGGTAATGCATTCATTAACCGTTTGAAGTTCAAACTGGTTAAGGTCTTCCTCTTTTAGGAACTTGTGCGTGAGTAACGTACCTTTAAAGCCCTTGTGCCATTGAATGAGCACTTCTTTATCTGACCACTTTTTTGCTTTGTCAGCATCAACTTTTATAACCACATGTAAGTGATTGCTCATCACGGCATAAGCACAGATATCAATGGCAAAGATGGTCGCTAACTCAAGAATGCGGGAATCGACCCACTCGCGCCGATGCTCAAAGTTCTCACCTGTTGAATTATCAATTCCACAAAGAAATGCCTTACGCACCACACGAGAACAGCAGTGGTAGTAAGGTGTATCTTCCAGGCTAACGATTGTCTGTCTTGGTCTGGCCATCTTTAATTACCGTTTGGAAAGGGTAAATAAAGCGTAGTTCAGCGTTCATTATTTCGCCAACTATTGTGGGTGGCCATGTAAATATTGTAACTCTGTCAATAAAGAGAGAGTTATTGTTTAACAAGGCTTTGGCATGTTCACAAGCCGCTATTTTTTCTTGTTCAAGACTCATAGTTTCAAAAGCGTATAACGCCCAACTTTGGGGCACAAATACATGGGCTAAAATAACGAGCGAAGCGAGGGAGCCCATGTGTTTGTGTCCCAGCGAACGCAGTGAGCGCCAACAGTTGTTTATTAGGCTCAGTTGAATCTGGCCTCGACGTTTAAAATTGCTGTTTCCGCTGTTGCAGGTAATAGCAAAAGCCATGTTTTTTCATACTCTTTGAGCTTTTGAACGACCTCTTGAGAGAAGTATCGACCGTTTACATCGAAACCTAATTTGTAAACTACGTACGCGGTTTCATCTTTTAATGTCGTAGAAATGATTTCAAAATCAGAATTTTTCAACATTGAAATTAGCTCTGGAGCTTGAGCTGCAACTCCATCATTAAGCCTTTGAAATGCTTCTTCATTTGAAATTGCCATGTACTCAGAAAAGTTGTTGAGTGAAAGTAGTGGCAACAATTCATTTTTTGCTTGTTCAGCTTTCGGTCCCTGAAGAGCATTATCAAAAGAAGCTCTAAACCTTTCCAGTGCGAGTGGGTGAATAAGAGAAGCCATTTGTTTAGTGTCGTAGACTCGCATTGCATCAATATAAGATGCCATAACATTATTAATATCAGTTTCGCCATCTGCAAATGTGTTCGCAGAGAATAAAAGGATAAAAGCAAGAAAATACCATTTAAAAAATTTGTTCATCAAATCCTCAATGCTTCTGAGCCTAACGCCTGCCACAACGGCTTGGGTGAGATGGCGGCTTTTGTGCGTCTTTTTGCACAAAAGGTGACAGCTTACCCAAGTCCGCTTGCTGGCACTTGTTATATGCTTTTAAGTTCCGAGTCATACCAAACATCTTCATAGTCTCCTGCGACTAAAAACCTATAGCCTGGAGGTAATGATAGATATTGTTCTACCTCGGGCAAATATTCTTTGATGTGGCTTACATGGAGAGGTTTAAAGAACTCTGTATCTTCAGACATTTCTTCACCGCACCAAACGTACCAACCACAAGTTCCATTTTCTGGAGGGTGGCGTAAACCATTAATTGGCAATTTACCGATTGTCTCGATTGCAATACCCAACTTTTCACTGCTTCTACTTGGAATAGGTATCACATCAAACTTTTTACATACATCCTTTTGAATTTGCACGAGCCCCCCTACCGCATATAACAGCTTATTGAAGGGCAAAACAAAATTAAAGTCGCCCTTTAAGTTATTGATTATTAACATCCTACATTTACTAACTTATTGATGTAAAGCGATTTAATTTAACTCCATTGACAAATAAAAGCGAGCTTGCACATTAAAAGTGGACTGAATTTTAGTCAAAAAATAAAAATACCTCTTATTCAAATGGTTACAAAATAAACAAATCGTTTATCGCACTACTTTAGTTTGATTATTAGCCAATTTAGCTTGAGTACACCTCAAAACCCATTACCACTATATTTATATACAGTGCACACCATTTAAAGGTGGCAGACATGGTTGGCACAGGATATTTATCCGACATTTGTAAGCCAGTTACAGATTAAAGTGTACAGATGAGAGAAGCACCACGACGTTAGTGGCCATAGGTACAAAAGTACAAGAAAACACCTGGATCCCGGCTCAAAAGCATTGCCGAGAAGACGTTCAACTAACCTGCGTTAGTTGCTAATTTACGACCCTAATCTGCTGCGGGCGAAGCGCCACGACGTTAGTGGCCGCAGGCCATAGTTAAAAGTACAAAAGTACAAAAGTACAAACAAACACCTGGGTCCCGGCTCACAAGCATTGCCGGGAAGACATATCTAATGATGGTTACTGTCGCTGAAAGCAAAATATGCTAAAACAAATTACTCATGCCCCCATGGCACTGGTGGTAATGCAACTGGTTTGGTTAAATCAAACTCTACCCTAAAATCGCGATTTTCGCGCTTTAAACGATACGTAAAAGTATGCGCTTCAATCATCATTTGCCACACATTGGTGACCGACTGATCTAGGCCATTTTGTTTAAAGTTAACGATGGATTCATCATCAACTGGAAACGATTGCATGTTGGCGGTACCCACATCGCGGGTGTCGCCACCGTACATGGTAACTTTATCTTCAGAGCCGTCTTTGTGGCGATGATCGTGTTTTAACCGTAAGCCTGTGTCAGTTTGGGTGATAACCCAGGTGCGTGAGTGATCGTCACCGACATGAAATGGTACTTTTAATTGAGTCTCGCTGCATTCGCGTACATGCATAATCAGTGCTTTACCGCTAAATCCATCATCTTCACTGCCACCAGCAGTGATTTTACCGGCAAATGCTTTGCCGCAAAGTTTGGCTATCGACTCAAAAAATTGTTGATGTTGCACTGAGTTCGCGGCGTGACTTGGGGCGATCATTAACACGGCACTACCGATTAATGCGCTAGTAAATAAACCACGTAAACTGCTCGTTTTAACCATGTTGCTGCTCCCTTGCTTATTGATATTTTTCTTGCACACAGAGTACACGCTTTGCGAAGTGATACCAATCAGGATAAATAAGTGTTCAGAGATTGCGTAGGAAAAATCGCTTAGAATAAGGCAGAAATTGCAGCGAGCTAGTTGTTCTAACTTCAAAATGTCTAACGACGTTATAAGTGGTTTTAACCAGTAAGAATGATCACATTCTTGTACTGATTGGTATGAAGCCCAGATAAACTAAACCCGCATAAATGCGGGTTTAGTGGTTAACGCGATATATAGCTAACTGACTATTTAGCGTATTTAGACTTAGTGGCCCAACCGGTTTTAGCGGGTCGTTTAGCCCCAGTTGCTTTAGCTGGCTGACCGCTGTTTTTTGCCGTTGCTTTTGGCTTTTGCCCTGTCGGTTTAGCTTTGGGTTTATCTGCGTTTGATGCCCCTTTACGGTCTTCAAACTGGTCGGCAGAAAAACGGGTCATGGCTTTTTGGCCACCTTGGTCTTTGGCTTTAGCAGTAGGCTTTTGGCCCCACTTCACTTTGTTTTGCTCGTTACGGGTTTCAGGCGGCACCAAATGCTGTGGGCCGTTACCAATTAAGTGTTCTTTACCCATAGCGATTAAGGCTTCACGGATCATCGGCCAGCCTGCTGGGTCGTGATAACGTAATAAAAACTTATGCAATTTACGTTGGCGACCTTTTTTAGGCACACTCACCTGCTCACTGTCGTGCTTCACGTTTTTAAGTGAGTTTAGCTCGGTATGATAAATGGTTGTTGCGTTAGCCATTGGCGATGGATAAAAGTTTTGCACTTGGTCCAGTTTAAACTTTTGCCCTTTTAGCCACAGCGCGAGATTTATCATGTCTTCATCGGTAGTGCCTGGGTGCGCCGAAATAAAGTACGGAATGAGGTATTGCTCTTTACCGGCTTCTTTTGAAAACTTATCAAACAATTCTTTAAACTTGTCGTAAGTGCCCATGCCAGGCTTCATCATTTTACTGAGTGGGCCTTCTTCGGTGTGCTCTGGGGCAATTTTTAAATAGCCGCCCACATGATGCTTGGCCAACTCTTTGATATAGGCAGGATCTTCAATGGCTAAATCGTAACGCACACCCGATGCAATGAGTACCTTTTTAATACCTGGCACATCACGAGCTGCGCGGTATAAGTCGATGGTGTGTTTATGATCTGTGCCAAGGTGTCCGCAAATAGACGGATACACACAAGACAAACGGCGACAGGTTTTTTCGGCCTTTTCGCTGGTACAGCCTAAGCGGTACATGTTGGCCGTTGGACCACCTAAATCAGAAATTACCCCAGTAAAACCCGGTACTTTTTCTTGAATGTCTTTAATTTCTTTAATGATCGACTCTTGCGAGCGGCTTTGAATAATTCGCCCTTCGTGCTCGGTGATCGAACAGAATGAACAGCCACCAAAACAACCACGCATAATGTTGATTGAGGTTTTGATCATGTCGTACGCAGGGATTTTCTCTTTGCCATAAACAGGGTGTGGCACACGCTGATAGGCTAAATCGAATACGGCGTCCATTTCATCGGTATTGAGTGGCCAAGCAGGTGGATTAACCCATACGCCACGGTTAGCGTCGTGCGGCTGAAATAGCGCTCGTGCACACCCAGGGTTTTGCTCTTGGTGTAAAATACGCGAGGCATGGGCATACAAATATTTGTCTTCGCTGACTTTGTCAAACGCAGGCAATAGCACATAGGTTTTTTCCCATGGCTTTGGACGAGGCGGTTGAATGCTAATTGGCTTGGGCGCATCGTTATCAAAAATTTTCTTATCGCTTGGACCTGACAACTTTTCACAGCCAACGTCGTCTGCACCATAAGGATTAGGAATAGGATCAATTTTGTGTAATTGATCAATTTTACGAGAGTCCATACCACGCCAACCTGGCATAGGGTCTTTACGCATTACCGCGGTGCCACGTACATCATCAATGTCACTAATGGCTTCGCCTGCAGCAATGCGGCGCGCCACTTCCATAAGCGGGCGTTCGGCATTTCCGTAAATTAAGATATCGGCTTTGGCGTCAAAAATGACACTGCGACGCACTTTATCTGACCAGTAATCGTAATGGGCAATGCGGCGTAAGCTGGCTTCAATACCACCAATGACAACTGGCACTTCTTTAAAGGCTTCTTTACAGCGCTGGGTATATACCGTTACAGCACGATCTGGGCGCTTACCACCTATATCGCCGGCAGTATAAGCATCATCATGGCGCAATTTACGGTCTGCAGTGTAGCGATTAATCATGGAGTCCATGTTGCCGGCGGTAACGCCAAAAAACAGGTTTGGCCGACCTAATTGCATAAAGTCGTCTTTGCTGGACCAATCTGGCTGCGAAATAATCCCCACTCGATAACCTTGAGCTTCAAGCATACGGCCAATTACGGCCATACCAAAACTTGGATGGTCTACATATGCATCGCCCGTTACGATGATAATATCGCAACTATCCCAGCCTAGCGTGTTCATCTCTTTTCGAGACATGGGCAAAAATGGCGCAGTACCAAAACTGTGCGCCCAATACTTGGGATAACTAAATAACGTTGACTCAACTTGCATGTATATAACCTAAATCAATGGAGAGAAGCGTGTACCGAGTCCGGTAGCAATATCGCGTGCGGCCGCATTAACGGACGCGGAGTATAGCAGTACAGAAGCATTAAGTGTGACTAAAAAAGCAGCAAAAGTGAAATATTTTTATCGTTAAATAACCCTAAAAAAAGTGGTGATATGCTGATAATACCACCACTGTCAAAGCACTTATAAACCTAAAAAGAAGCCAATATTAGCCACAGCTAAAACCAGCAGTACAATCCAGGTCGCCAGTACCCCCCAAAAACGCCCAAAGTGATAACCGCCTTGCCCTTGGTTTAGCCCAATTGCGTGTAATAAACGCGCTACAATCCAAACTGTACCTAAACAGTGTATTAAGTAGGCGGGCATGCCATTTAACTCTGCCAACGCCAACAAAATAAGTACTACTGGTGCGTTTTCAATTAAATTACCGTGCGCCCTAATGGCAATAGACAGCCCCTGGTGACCACCATCACCAATGCCTATTTTATTGGCTCGACGAAATTTAACCACTTTGTATGATAATGCTAAAACCAAAAGCGCCGTTAAGCCTGCGTATAAACCTGTTACCATCAATGTCATGTGTTATTCCTTTTTTATTTTGACATCAACATTTAATATGACAATGCTAATGTGACTTAAAGCAACATTTTGAATCAGTTTGGCTATAAACACACGCACTAATCGGTTAATATTCGCGCCCAAATAAGCCCTATACCCTAACAAGAGTGACTATCGCCCAGTGGATAATCAGGATTTTTTAGAAAAACGTCGATTTATCATAAAATTAGGTAAAGCCTTACATAAGTTTGGCACACCGGCATATCGCTTAGAATCTCACTTGCAAACAGTTTGTAGTACCTTAGGTATCGAAGGATATTTTTTAATATCGCCCACTTCAATGACCTTTGTACTGCAACACGACACCGAACAAGAATATAACCATGTAGCACGCGTTAAACCTGGCGACCTTGATTTAGGATCTTTGGCGCGCACATTTGAGCTAGTTGAAGAACTGAGCTCTGGTCAACGCACCTTACAAGAAGCGCTAGAACGCTTAGAAGAAATAGCCAATAAACCTAACCCCTATGGTCACAAGTTAACATTATTAGCTTTTGGCTCAAGTGCCGGGGCATTTGCCATGTTAATGGGTACCGGTTGGCATGATGTTTTTTGGTCAGCGATGCTTGGGTTATTAGTATACAGCCTAGTATTTTGGGCTGAGCGCTCTAAACGCGTTGCTGAAATGCTAGAACCTATGGCAGCGGTGATGTGTGCAATTTTAGCCACGGCTATTTCGCAGTTTGACCCCAGCATTAATTTACCAGTGACCATTTTATCGGGAATTATTATCTTTGTGCCGGGCTTGGCGCTAACGCTTGGCTTAGCAGAGCTTGCGGCGCGTGATTTAATCTCTGGTACGGCGCGCATTATGGATGCGGTAATGCAGTTATTTAAACTGTATTTTGGCGCTGTGCTGGGTATGACCATAGGTAAAGCCATATTTGGTGAAGTCACTTATATTGACCCCATTCCACTGCCGCGGTGGGCAATTTGGTCGGCAGTGCCGTTATTGTCGATGTCGTTAGTGATCATTTTTAAAGCGCGCCTTAAAGACTCGCCCTGGGGTGTTTTTGCCGGGATAGTGGCCTTTTTCTCGGCCATGCTTGGTGGTATTTACTTAGGTGAGTCGATTGGCATTTTTGTTGGCGCGCTGGCCGTTGGCATATACTCAAACCTCTATGCCCGCTGGATGAAAGCCCCTGTGTCGATAGCGTTATTGCAAGGCATTGTTATTTTGGTGCCTGGCAGTAAAACCTATATTGGTTTAAACGCTCTGATATCGGGTGAAACTATGCTTAACCAAGCACATTTAGGCTCGCAAATCTTTTTAATTTTTATGTCGTTAATTGCAGGCCTTATCTTTGCAAACGTTGTGGTGCCTCCAAGACGATCATTGTAAAAACAACATCAGGTTAATGCGACATACGCAAGATTATCGGGGCTGCAAACTATGCAGCCCCGATGCTTTTTGACCATGATATAAAAACGTTAAATACTTGACTATTTTACGATTCAAGTGTGTTATGACTTAAAGCGTTAACGCAAAGCGCACTAAAAAAACAACAAAAATCTATCATTAGGACGAGTTTATGCCAAAAGTAGTCATGGCAGCCTTTTTTATCGTCATCTTGCTTTTTCACCCTAGCCTCAGTGCTAATGATGCGCCGGTAGCCAATCTGCCCGCCGCCTCAACGACAAACAAGCATGATGTTGATGAGGTCGCTAATATCGTCATTATCAGCCACCCTATTTTTGATGAGTCAGCCCCAGACGCGATTTTTTTACATCGTTGGGCAAACTACCTACATATCAACACTAAAGAGTCGACTATTCTTAACAGTTTAAGTTTTGAAGTAGGCGATAACATTACTGAAAAAGATCTTGAAGAAGCCCAGCGCTTACTACGCTACGAACCCTATATCCGTGACGCCGAAATCAATATTGCTCGCAAAGACCCAATGGCTGAAGACAATATTGAAAATGTTGTACTGGTTGAAACGTGGGATAACTGGTCTTTGTTACCCACTGTGAGTCTGAGTAAGAATGGCGGTGACACTAAATATTCATTTGGAATAAAAGAAGATAACTTACTTGGGTTAGGGGTTAAAACCCAAATTAAGTACCAGTCTAGCGCTGATCGCACCGGCTATAAATTTGCCTTTGATGCCCCAGTAAGATGGGTAAAACATGGCAACATCGCCGTCGATTTTTATGATAACAGTGACGGCCAGGCCTCTGCTTTAGCCTTTAACAAACCTTTTTACACCCTCGACACAAAAGACATGTATGGCGTAGCCTGGTCAACTGACACCCGTATTGACACCCTCAGACAAAACGGTAAAGACATTTACGAGTTTGAACACATCATTGATTACGCCAATATAGGTTTTGGTTGGTTACTCAATAAACAAGATGATTACTTACAACGAATTAGCCTTGGGATCACTCAGGATAAACACACATTTAATCACATTGAAATGTTCCCAGACTCTACATTGCCGTTTGATCGCGACTTTATATACCCCTGGTTAAGTTACGAGTACTTACAAGATCAATACACTGTGCTTAATAACATTCATTTAATCAATAATAATGAAGACTTTAACCTAGGTTGGCGCCATGTTGTTACCCTAGGCTTAGAAACCAATGACGTGGCGAACAATGCAAAATTGGGCTACCACCTAAATTTACTCACCACCCGTGGCTGGCAACAAGATAATCAATTACTGCTAATGACGCTAAATGGCCAGGCGGATATAGAAACAGGGCAACAAGATTTTTATAATGCCAGTTTAGCGGCAGAGTATTTTCATCAAATTAACCCTAAGTGGACAGCCTATACCAAAGCAAAGATCGCTACATCGCATAATAATTATTTAGACCAAACCTTCGCTTTAGGTGATGAAACAGGCGTACGAGGCTATCCAAATGACTATCAACATGGCGATAATCAATGGTTGTTCACCGGCGAAATCCGTTATTACCCTAACATCAACTTATACCAGCTAGCCGAATTAGGCTGGGCAATGTTTGCAGATGTCGGCCATGCTTTTGGTGGCTCAGATGAATTAAATGAAGTCACTGATATTATTGGCAGTGTCGGCATTGGCGCAAGGTTGTACTCATCTAAATCAAGTTATGGCAACGTTGCCCATATTGATATCGCCATGCCAATGACATCGGGAAATGACATCAACGCTTGGGAGTTTCGATTCCAGGTTAAAGACCATTTTTAACGCTAAGCTCGGTTTATCAATACTACCGAGCCTAGGGTCTGTTGATCTTTCAAGATTGTTTTTGCAGCGAATTGTTGGTCTTTTATACAAGGCAGAGACTTTGAGGTGTAGTTATTCTACATAAAAAGTCGATAACGCAGTAAAAATGGCCAACAAACGCTGCCTGAAAGGTTCGGCTAAAAACGTTTTACTCTTTGTTGAATGGATTTTGCTTAGATGACTAGGCATCAATCCATTCGCCTCGATTAAAACGTTTTTAACTCGAACAAAATTCAAACAGCAAAGATCAACAGACCCTAGCGACTACAACATTAAAATTGATGCGATACTTGTAAGACAACTTCCCTCGGCGCGCCAGGAAAATGACCGTTGCGCTCAGAAAATCCACTTACTGCGTATTCTTTATCAAATAGGTTTTTCACATTTAACTGGTATTGAGTTTGCTGCCATGTGATGGTCCAGCTCATATCAAACACGGTATAAGGTTTTACGATTTGTGCATCTGCGCTGACTTGCTCACTGACATAATCGGCACCAAATGCAACGGCTGAATGCAAACTGTCAATATCATAACGGGTCCATAATCCCGCCTGGTGACGAGGGGCATTAGCAAATCGACTGCCATCTGCATAGGTGTCATCAAGATCACCCTGGGTCACGCGAGCATCGTTGTAAGCGTAATTAGCCATAATGGTCCAGTCGGTTGTGATATCACCAACCAAAGTAAACTCAACACCTTTGCTTTCAACTTCACCTAAATTAACGAGTGCTGCAATCCCATCGTCTGCACCCGTATCATCTGGGTTGCTCATGGCGACATCTTTTTTATTGATGTGGTAAATAGCAAGTGTGGTCATCATTTGGCCATTAAACCATTGATTTTTGACACCCAGCTCAACTTGATCGCCAATTTCAGGTGATAAACCGCCATCTAAGTCGGCATCTTCTTGATCGCCAATAGACGTTGGATTAAAGCTTTCAGAGTAGTTCACATAAAATGAGGTGTCTGGTGAGTATTTGTAAACCACGCCTGCGCGTGGCGACACGTGCTCGTCGCTAAATTCAAAACCGCTCTCTTTGTCATAATCATTAAAATGATCATAACGTAGGCCAACTAATAACAACCACTTGTCGGTTAATGTGATTTGGTCTTGAGCGTACAAACCCGTACGTTCGGTTTTTTCACCGTCGCGATTTTGATCCGTCAATATGTAATCAGCTGAGTCGCTTTGACCATAATTTAGCTCAAATATATTCAGGTTGGCTACGCCATCGGCTTCGTAACGTGCGCGCCAATAATCATATTCACTGTCTACATGATGATAATCAGCGCCAAACAACACCGTTTGCTCTATTGCGCTTTCAAGGCGATAAACAAAGTCAGTGGTAAGACTCAGCTCTTGATTAGCACGGTATTGTTTGCGGTATTCACGTTTAATGGTTTCATCATCAACATTGGCTTCACCGTCGCCATTAACATCAACCCAGCCTTGCGACTCGTGATACCCTTGAACCCGTTCGTTATCAACATAGCGCACCTTGGTATCTACGCTAAAATTGTCACTAAAAAAGTGCTCTAATTGCGCTTGCAGCACTAATGCCTCTAAATCCTGATAGTCAGACGCTTCATTGGCGTTATAACTTGGGTCAACCAAAAAATTACCCTCATCATCGACTGGAACTCCACGTAACCGACTGCCGCCCAAATCTTGCTTAATATAATCAACCATAGTGGTTAGTGCGGTGTTATCGTCAAGCTGAAATAGTAACCCACCCGCTAACTCAGTATTTTTAGCGTCGGCATTATTACGAAAGCTGTCTTTTTGCTCATAAAAAGCACCAAGACGATAAGCAAGATTATCTGTTAAACCGCCTTTTGAGTCTATTGAGCCACCGACGCGGTCATAATCACCCACAATCATTGTCACTTCAGTCTCTTTTTCGAAACTTGGCTTTTTAGTGACATAATTAATCATGCCACCTGGCTCTCCGCCACCGTATAGCGCAGCCGCAGGACCTTTTAATACTTCGACACGCTCAACGTTAAATAATTGTGGGATACCAAAGTCAGAAAAAGGATCGCCGCGCATTCCGTCATAAAACACATTGCTGTCATCACGAAAACCACGAAAGGTTACACCAGAGTAACTGTAAGCGCTCACTCCTGCGATAGAACGATATAAATCAGTAATTTCGCGCGCGGCCTGGTCAACAATCAGTTGTTCATTTAGTACTTGCGCCGATTGCGGCAAGTCCATCATGTCAGTTTCAACTTTAGTACCAACAGAGCTTGAAGACTCAAGATAGAATGTTTGCGCTCTACCCATTACTGAAATTTTTTCGATTGATTCTGTTGGCTCTGTATTAGCAGGCTCATTAGCACTGACACTCATTACAGGTAACAATAGGCTGAACAACCCAAGATTAACCATTTTCAATTGCATATATCTCTCAACGACAGCATTAAAATTGGTCGGCAATATAGCACCAAACACAAATGCTAACTATTATCATTTAATAATTTACATTTGTTTGTGTTGTTGGCTAAATGTTGGAATTTATGATGATTTTACACATATTGGTAAAACAAAAAGCCTCGCATTGCTGCAAGGCCTTTCATATTAAAGAGGTTGAGTTGGCCGATAAGTCGCCATGACTTGGTTTAGCGCGGAGTGGATAGTTATTTGACCACATCAGTGCGGGCAATACCCTCACGCACTATGGTGTGAGTAAAACACAAAAGGCCTCACATTGCTGCAAGGCCTTCTATTTCGAAAGGTTTGAGTTGGCCGATAAGCCGCCATGCCTTGGTTGAGCGTGGAGTGGACAGTTATTTATTTGACCACATCAGTGTTGGCAATACCCTCACGCACTATGGTGTGAGTAAAAAAACAAAAGGCCTCACATTGCTGTGAGGCCTTCTATTTCGAAAGGTTTGAGTTGGCCGATAAGTCGCCATGCCTTGGTTGAGCGTGGAGTGGACAGTTATTTATTTGACCACATCAGTGCCGGCAATACCCTCACGCACTAAGGTGTGAGTCAAAAAACAAAAGGCCTCGCATTGCTGCAAGGCCTTTCATATTAAAGAGGTTGAGTTGGCCGATAAGTCGCCATGCCTTGGTTGAGCGTGGAGTGGACAGTTATTTATTTGACCACATCAGTGTTGGCAATACCCTCACGCACTATGGTGTGAGTAAAAAACAAAAGGCCTCGCATTGCTGCAAGGCCTTTCATATTAAAGAGGTTGAGTTGGCCGATAAGTCGCCATGCCTTGGTTTAGCGCGCAGTGGACAGTTATTTATTTGACCACATCAGTGCCGGCAATACCCTCACGCACTATGGTGTGAGTAAAAAACAAAAGGCCTCGCATTGCTGCAAGGCCTTCTATTTCGAAAGGTTTGAGTTGGCCGATAAGTCGCCATGCCTTGGTTGAGCGCGGAGTGGATAGTTATTTATTTGACCACATCAGTGCCGGCAATACCCTCACGCACTATGGTGTGAGTAAAAAACAAAAGGCCTCGCATTGCTGCAAGGCCTTTCATATTAAAGAGGTTGAGTTGGCCGATAAGCCGCCATGCCTTGGTTGAGCGTGGAGTGGACAGTTATTTATTTGACCACATCAGTGCCGGCAATACCCTCACGCACTATGGTGTGAGTAAAAAACAAAAGGCCTCGCATTGCTGCAAGGCCTTTCATATTAAAGAGGTTGAGTTGGCCGATAAGCCGGGTCCTGTCGTGGACAGTTATTCATCTAGGCCTGCAATCACTCACAGGCTCAAGCAACCTACCCGGTTCCTACGCGAGCAGCGCATATACTATTTAAAGTAATGGAACCCTATTTGGTCTTGCTTCGGGTAGAGTTTACCTTGCTACGGACTATTGCTAGCCGCACGGTGCGCTCTTACCGCACCCTTTCACCCTTACCACTTTAGCCAAAGCTAAAATGGCGGTCTCCTCTCTGTTGCACTTGTCGTCGGTTCACACCGCCCAGGCGTTACCTGGTACCCTGCTCTTTGAAGCCCGGACTTTCCTCCCCGTACCTAAGTACGCGGCAACTGTCTGGCCAACTCGGCGCGGATTATAGCCTAAGCAAGCCGACAAACCAATGTTAAAAAGCATTCGCGGTTATAAATCCAGTTCTAGGCCGTATTTATACAAGGCATTTTTCTTTAAGCCGTGAATTTGAGCTGCAATAGCGGCGGCTTTTTTAAGCGGTAATT
The DNA here is from genome assembly GCF_019931735.1 of Shewanella inventionis. Taxonomy (NCBI): domain Bacteria; kingdom Pseudomonadati; phylum Pseudomonadota; class Gammaproteobacteria; order Alteromonadales; family Shewanellaceae; genus Shewanella; species Shewanella inventionis. Next base: position 4,828,521 of record NZ_CP082926.1, read on the forward strand.
CTTCACTTAACAGTTTTAATGTAGCTACAGCAACGGCAGGTATACCTTCTTCATCAGACAATGCAAAACCGTGGCACATTAACACAATTTCACCTTTCTGCTGATTGTCGTCAGCTTCTACCATTGCCAGTACTTCTGCTGCGGTTCCGGTTAAGAATGTTTCAAAGGTTTTAGTCACCTCACGCGCCATAACCACTTGCCTATCGTCTCCAAGCACTTGTGCTATCGCGCTTAAACTATATACAATTCGATGTGGAGACTCGTAAAAGATAAGGGTTCGAGGATCTTCTTTGAGCATTTCAAGTTTGTCGATACGGGCTTTTTCTTTTGATGGTAAAAAACCCTCAAAGCTAAAACGATCTGACGGCAAACCAGAAGCACTTAATGCTGTAATCGCGGCGCATGCGCCAGGTAAAGGCACAACGCGATAACCCGCTTGGCGAACATGATTAACGAGATGATATCCAGGATCTGAAATCAACGGTGTGCCAGCATCTGATATCAGTGCAATCGATTTGCCTGAGGCTAATTGCTCAACAATCCACTGAGCACGGTCGCGCTCATTATGGTCATGCAAAGCCGTTTTACGGGTTTCAATACCAAAATGGCTCAGCAACTTGCCACTGTGCCTCGTGTCTTCACAAGCGATTAAATCGACCTGTTGCAGCACCTCTAATGCACGAGCGCTAATGTCGCCTAAATTGCCGATAGGGGTGGGAACAATATACAGCGAGACCATTTGGTCCATAATTACCTCAATAATGAATCTACCTGATACTTTCGCCAAGCGTAAGAGCAGGTTAAACTAGTAACAGTATCTTACCAGAGTGAAGCCAAGTGTTAAAAAGACTGAATACAACAAAATTAGTGTGCGCGATGATTTTCTCTGTCTTGTTGGTAGGTTGTGCTACCGAGCAACAGCGAAAGCAAAGAGAATACGTTGAAATAAGCACATCATTGGTTGCCGCCGAACATCCGGCTAAAATCTACTTAACCGAAGCCAAAAATAGCAGTTTACCAGAAAAGCGTGACCGTTATTTATTACTGGCGGCTCATGCATACATTAATAATGGTAACGTTAACTCTGCTACTAATATTTTAACCTCAATGCAAAAGTCGATGGTTAATGTGCCTACGCTACAAGCAGAACATATTTACTTACGCGCTCGCATCGCTGAAAAAACAACCAGCAGTGAGGCCGCATTAGATATCTTGCAATATCCACCACATTGGCAGCTTCCTCGCTGGCAAATGGCGAGCTATCATCAATATAAAGCTAAACTGTTTAAAAATACTCAACAATCAATTGATCAAGTCAAGCAACTGAGCTTACTGAGTAATTACTTACCTAAGTCTGAAACGACAACGGTTAATAATGTCATTTGGGCAATTTTACAGCCATTACAAGAAGAAACCGTGCAATCATTTATGCGCGATCCTTCTAACCCCATTTTTGCTGGTTGGTTACAATTATCATACATTGCAAAACACTATGCGGTTGAACCAACGCAGCTTGTTCGTTACCTTGGCGAATGGCAGCGTAATAATCCTTATCACCCAGCGGCCATAAAGCTGCCTGCTGATTTAGAAAAAGCCTTAAGCGCTAAGCCATTTAGGCCACAAAACATTGCCGTGCTTTTACCGTTAACCGGCCCTCGCGCTGCGGTTGCCGAGCCAATTCGCCAAGGAATTCTGGCCAGCTATTTGTCTGAATATGATATCAATGTCGCCATTAACTTTTATGACACTCAATTAGGTATTTTAGCGGCGTATAATGAGGCCGTCACTCAAGGCGCTGAATTTATCATTGGGCCGTTATTACCAAATGAAGTAGAAGAGCTGCAAAAAATAAACGATAAGCAAAAGAGTACAATTCCGCAGCTTTATTTAAATCAAACTGAGCATTTTAATCCACAGCCGAACCAGTTTTACTTTTCGCTATCGCCTGCACAGGAAGCCAGCGACGCCGCGCATAAACTGTTCAGTGATGGTGTGAAATTACCACTATTATTGGCCAGTAACGACCCTATTGGTAAACGCATGGCCGACAGCTTTAAACAAACCTGGCTAAGCTTAACCAGCAACCATGCAGAAGTGCATTATTACGATGCAGGCGATCAAATGAAGGTGACGGTCCAAACTGCATTGGGCGTTAATGACAGCCAGGCTCGAATTAGCAGAATGCGTGATTTGCTGGGCAGTCGTCTTGAATCAGATTTTCGTTCTCGCCAGGATATTGATGCGATTTACCTGATTTCAGGCTCGCAAGACCTTGCCTTATTAAAACCGTTTTTAGACGTTAACTTTAGTGTGTTTTCAACGCCTATTGCGCTTTATACAAGCAGCCGCAGCCGTGTTGAAAATGAGTCATCTCAAACGGCGCAAGATTTAAATAACTTAATGATTAGCGATATTCCTTGGTTAATGCGTCAAAGTTCAGAAACTCAGCTGGTTTCTGAACTTTGGAGCAGTTGGAGCAACAGTCAAAAGCGTCTTTACGTGATGGGGTTTGACTCGCTCGAACTGGTCAATCGTTTAGCGCAGATGAGGGCATTCCCGGGTTACCAATTTATGGGCCGTAGTGGTGCATTATCGGTTAAGCCAAATGGCGTTATTGAGCGCCAATTATCATGGGGTAAATACACTCAAGGGCAACTAAAACCGCTATGAATCGCGGCCAGTTAGCAGAGCAACGCTCCAGAACTTATCTTGAACAACAAGGTCTGATCTTTGTAGAAGCTAACGTTCGTTATCCATTTGGTGAAATAGATTTAGTGATGCGCCAACATGATGTATGGGTATTTGTTGAAGTGAAATTTAGGGCATCGAACCAATTTGGTGGTGCAATCAATGCGCTAACTCACAAGCAAATTACCCGTATTCGCAAGGCTGCTGATCATTATTTACAACGGCAAAAACTCAATCCACCCTGCCGTTTTGATGTTATCGCAATGAGTGCAAATGAAATAAACTGGCTACAAGGTTGTTTTTAAGCCACAACTGATTACCAATTCTTGGTTTTGTGGCATCATATATCCAAATTACCGATGCGGATTAATTTGCAAAAAAGCTTATTACCGATGTGGGTAGATATTATTTATCGTAAGGATTGTTGC